>NZ_CP011008.1:30000-5345500 GCF_001578185.1 Peribacillus simplex
AGATCTTTTTTAACGGTTAAGTTAGAAAGGGCGCACGGTGGATGCCTTGGCACTAGGAGCCGATGAAGGACGGGACTAACACCGATATGCTTCGGGGAGCTGTAAGTAAGCTTTGATCCGGAGATTTCCGAATGGGGAAACCCACTGTTCGTAATGGAACAGTATCTTTACCTGAATACATAGGGTACTGAAGGCAGACCCGGGGAACTGAAACATCTAAGTACCCGGAGGAAGAGAAAGCAAATGCGATTTCCTGAGTAGCGGCGAGCGAAACGGAATTAGCCCAAACCAAGAGGCTTGCCTCTTGGGGTTGTAGGACACTCAACATGGAGTTACAAAGGAACGGGGTAAATGAAGTGATCTGGAAAGGTCCGTCAAAGAAGGTAAAAACCCTGTAGTTGAAACTTCGTTCCCTCCTGAGTGGATCCTGAGTACGGCGGGACACGAGAAATCCCGTCGGAAGCAGGGAGGACCATCTCCCAAGGCTAAATACTCCCTAGTGACCGATAGTGAACCAGTACCGTGAGGGAAAGGTGAAAAGCACCCCGGAAGGGGAGTGAAATAGATCCTGAAACCGTGTGCCTACAAGTAGTCAAAGCCCGTTAATGGGTAATGGCGTGCCTTTTGTAGAATGAACCGGCGAGTTACGATTTCATGCGAGGTTAAGTTGATAAGACGGAGCCGCAGCGAAAGCGAGTCTGAATAGGGCGAATGAGTATGAGGTCGTAGACCCGAAACCAGGTGATCTACCCATGTCCAGGGTGAAGTTCAGGTAACACTGAATGGAGGCCCGAACCCACGCACGTTGAAAAGTGCGGGGATGAGGTGTGGGTAGCGGAGAAATTCCAATCGAACCTGGAGATAGCTGGTTCTCTCCGAAATAGCTTTAGGGCTAGCCTCAAGATGAGAGTATTGGAGGTAGAGCACTGATTGGACTAGGGGCCCCCAACGGGTTACCGAATTCAGTCAAACTCCGAATGCCAAATACTTATTCTTGGGAGTCAGACTGCGAGTGATAAGATCCGTAGTCGAAAGGGAAACAGCCCAGACCACCAGCTAAGGTCCCAAAGTATACGTTAAGTGGAAAAGGATGTGGAGTTGCTTAGACAACCAGGATGTTGGCTCAGAAGCAGCCACCATTTAAAGAGTGCGTAATAGCTCACTGGTCGAGTGACTCCGCGCCGAAAATGTACCGGGGCTAAACGTATCACCGAAGCTGTGGATTGACACCATTTTGGTGTCGATGGTAGGAGAGCGTTCTAAGGGCGTTGAAGTCAGACCGGAAGGACTGGTGGAGCGCTTAGAAGTGAGAATGCCGGTATGAGTAGCGAAAGAAGGGTGAGAATCCCTTCCACCGAATGCCTAAGGTTTCCTGAGGAAGGCTCGTCCGCTCAGGGTTAGTCGGGACCTAAGCCGAGGCCGAAAGGCGTAGGCGATGGACAACAGGTTGATATTCCTGTACCACCTATACATCGTTTGAACGATGGGGGGACGCAGAAGGATAGGGTAAGCGCGCTGTTGGATATGCGCGTCCAAGCAGTTAGGCCGGAAACGAGGCAAATCCCGTTTCCATTAAGGCGGAGCTGTGATGGCGAGGGAAATATAGTACCGAAGTTCCTGATTCCACGCTGCCAAGAAAAGCCTCTAGTGAGATGTAAGGTGCCCGTACCGCAAACCGACACAGGTAGGCGAGGAGAGAATCCTAAGGTGTGCGAGAGAACTCTCGTTAAGGAACTCGGCAAAATGACCCCGTAACTTCGGGAGAAGGGGTGCTTTTTAGGGTGAATAGCCCGGAAAAGCCGCAGTGAATAGGCCCAGGCGACTGTTTAGCAAAAACACAGGTCTCTGCGAAGCCGCAAGGCGAAGTATAGGGGCTGACACCTGCCCGGTGCTGGAAGGTTAAGGGGAGAGGTTAGCGCAAGCGAAGCTTTGAACCGAAGCCCCAGTAAACGGCGGCCGTAACTATAACGGTCCTAAGGTAGCGAAATTCCTTGTCGGGTAAGTTCCGACCCGCACGAAAGGTGTAACGATCTGGGCACTGTCTCAACGAGAGACTCGGTGAAATTATAGTACCTGTGAAGATGCAGGTTACCCGCGACAGGACGGAAAGACCCCGTGGAGCTTTACTGCAGCCTGATATTGAATTTTGGTACAGCTTGTACAGGATAGGTAGGAGCCTGAGAAGCCGGAGCGCTAGCTTCGGTGGAGGCGTTGGTGGGATACTACCCTGGCTGTATTGAAATTCTAACCCGCGCCCCTTATCGGGGTGGGAGACAGTGTCAGGTGGGCAGTTTGACTGGGGCGGTCGCCTCCTAAAGAGTAACGGAGGCGCCCAAAGGTTCCCTCAGAATGGTTGGAAATCATTCGTAGAGTGTAAAGGCACAAGGGAGCTTGACTGCGAGACCTACAAGTCGAGCAGGGACGAAAGTCGGGCTTAGTGATCCGGTGGTTCCGCATGGAAGGGCCATCGCTCAACGGATAAAAGCTACCCCGGGGATAACAGGCTTATCTCCCCCAAGAGTCCACATCGACGGGGAGGTTTGGCACCTCGATGTCGGCTCATCGCATCCTGGGGCTGTAGTCGGTCCCAAGGGTTGGGCTGTTCGCCCATTAAAGCGGTACGCGAGCTGGGTTCAGAACGTCGTGAGACAGTTCGGTCCCTATCCGTCGCGGGCGCAGGAAATTTGAGAGGAGCTGTCCTTAGTACGAGAGGACCGGGATGGACGCACCGCTGGTGTACCAGTTGTCTTGCCAAAGGCATAGCTGGGTAGCTACGTGCGGACGGGATAAGTGCTGAAAGCATCTAAGCATGAAGCCCCCCTCAAGATGAGATTTCCCATGGCGCAAGCTAGTAAGATCCCTGAAAGATGATCAGGTTGATAGGTCAGAGGTGGAAGCGTGGCGACATGTGGAGCTGACTGATACTAATAGATCGAGGACTTAACCAACGCTTTTTAAAAAATGAAATACCTTCTTATTATCTAGTTTTGAAGGAACAACGTTCCTGATATGTTTGGTGGCGATAGCGAAGAGGTCACACCCGTTCCCATTCCGAACACGGCAGTTAAGCTCTTCAGCGCCGATGGTAGTTGGGGGTTTCCCCCTGTGAGAGTAGGACGCCGCCAAGCCATTTAAAAAGATCAGCCATCCGGCTGGTCTTTTTTGTTGAATGAAAAGAAAAATCATTAGATATAAAGGGTTTATCAATTATGGAAACTTTTATAAAGACATACACGTATTGAAAAACTTCATCATACATTGTTAAAAGCATCCCCGGTTCTCTTAAACTATTTAAATTAATGTATGTGAACAATGGTTTTTGGGGAGAATGCAGGTATGGAGGTGGAGATGTTGGGGACAACAACAACCAAAACAACGGCAGGGGAATCGTGCGTGGTTTGTGAACAAATAAAAGGGATGGGAATACATCTATATACGACTTTTATTTGTGAGGAATGTGAAAGGGATATGATCGGGACGGATACGAACGATCCAAAGTACAAATATTACTTAAAGCAATTAAGAAAAATCAATAATCCTGAAATATTTTCATGAATAAGCAGTTTGAGAAAAGTTAAAGAGTCAGAGAATGAAGAAATGGAGTGTTTCTTTATTCTCTGACTCTTTTTTTGGTACTTTAGAAGAATGCTTGCTAACAAGCTGCGTTTCTGTATTTAAACAGAGTGTTCGAAGATACATAATTGCCTTTCTGTCGAGCAATAAGAGATAAATATGAACTTATTTGATAAAATGAAAAAATACTATGATTTGAGGGAAGAGAAAAATGAATCAATCACAGACACCATTGTTCGATGCAATGAGTGCCCTTTATAAAAAAAGACCAATATCCCTGCATGTGCCAGGACATAAAAATGGATGGGTCTTTAGTAAAAAGGGCGAAGCAATATATAACCCCCTGCTTGGCATAGATGCCACGGAGATAAGCGGTTTAGATGACCTTCATGCTCCAGAGGGCGCCATTTTAAAGTCCGAGCAACTGCTCGCTGATTTATATGGGGTAAAGAAAAGTTACTTTCTGGTTAATGGGTCAACCGTAGGCAACATTGCGATGATTCTTGCTACCTGCCGTGAAGGTGATAAAGTGCTTGTCCAAAGAAATTGCCATAAATCAATTTTGCATGGGTTGATGTTAGCGAATGTACAGCCGATTTTTTTACAGCCGGATTTTTATGAGGAATGGGGCATTGCTGGTGGTGTAGGATCAAAATTAATTGAAGAAGCTTTGAGTGCCAATCCAGATGTTAAAGCCATCGTTGTAACCTACCCGAATTATTATGGTCTTGGTGAAGACTTGACGGAATTGGTGAGACTTGCACATCAAAAGGGAATCCCGGTGCTGGTGGACGAAGCACATGGCGCTCACTTTCAGTTAGGAAGTCCGTTTCCTAAAACAGCTATTTTCGCAGGGGCAGATGCCGTTGTCCATTCAGCACATAAAACACTGCCGGCTATGACGATGGGGTCATATCTTCATGTCAATTCATCCTTAGTTGATGTGGGGCAAGTATCATTCTATTTACAAATGCTTCAGTCTAGCAGCCCGTCTTACCCAATTATGGGATCGCTCGACTTAGCCAGAGCATACTTAGCCGCTTTTACATCAGAAGATAAAAAATCCCTTATTAAAAAGATATCAGATTTCAGACGGGAATTGGGCGCCCTACAAACAGTAAGGGTGTTAGAGGCGCCACCAGGTACTTCAGCAGACCCATTGAAAGTAGTCATTCAATCAACAAATGGCTTAAGCGGGTTTGAGTTACAGCAGCTATGTGAAGCCGAAGGCATTTTTACAGAATTAGCTGATCCTAATAATTTATTAATGATTTTACCTTTATTAAAAACGAGTATCGATTTTCCCTTTCAAGAAATCGTTCAAAATATAAAAAGTGCGACTAAAGACAGAACTGGAAGCGTCGAAGCAAATCAAGTGGGTAGCTGGTTTGCTGGAAGTTCGATTACGGCTCTGGAAATTACTTACTCCGTCATGAAGCATAGTAAATCGAGACCGGTTGTATTGAGAGAAGCCGTAGGAGAGGTATCTGCCGAGATGGTCATCCCTTATCCGCCAGGAATTCCATTAATTATGTCCGGGGAAATGATTACGACAGATCATATTACCAATTTGAAGAGACTGCTTGAACTGGGATCAAGGTTTCATGGAGGTTCCTCCCTTTCAAACGGAGAGTTGATCGTTTATGAAAGCGGGCATGCTGGTTAAAATGATATACTACAAACAAAGAACCTTGGAGGTACATCGATGAAACGTGGTATTTTTATTACAATGGAAGGGCCCGAGGGTGCTGGGAAAACAACAATTACCCAAATGCTTGGCAAGGCTCTGCAACAAGAAGGCTACAAAGTCCTATTAACGCGTGAGCCAGGGGGAGTTCCCATTTCGGAGCAGATTAGGGAAGTGATCCTTAATAAGGATAATACAGCTATGGACTCGAGAACAGAGGCCTTATTATATGCAGCGGCTAGACGTCAGCATTTAGTGGAAGTGGTCATGCCGGAGTTGGAACGAGGGGGAATTGTCCTCTGTGACCGATTTATAGATAGCTCGTTAGCCTACCAAGGCCATGCAAGGGGTTTGGATATTGAAGAGGTTTACAGTATCAATAAATTCGCAATTGGAGATATGATGCCCGATGCCACTTTCTTTTTTGATATAGATCCAGAAGAAGGATTGAGACGTATCCAGGCCAATGGGGAACGGGAAGTGAACCGGCTGGATCTTGAAGCCCTGGACTTTCATAAAAAAGTTTGTGAGGGGTATCAGTCCATTATAAATAGATGGGAAGACCGTTTTATTATCATTGATGCAGGACGTACAGTTGATGAAGTTTTTGAAGAAGCGAAAGCCAGTTTGTTTAATTATCTGGAGAAAACAGGGAATTAAATATTAGGTTTCCATATTATTCAACCCGAATACTATTCCAAGCAAAGACTAGTTGCTATAATGGAGTTAGGAAAAATTCAGAGTAACCGGAGGATGATGAGAATGAAAATGATCATTGCTGTCGTTCAAGACAAGGATAGTCATCGCCTGCTAAATGAATTAGTTGAAAATAATTTCGGAACAACCAAGCTAGCCAGCACTGGCGGGTTTTTAAAATCAGGTAATACGACTTTTATGATTGGCACAGAGGATGAACGTGTTGACCAAGCCATCCAGATCATCAAACAGAATTGTCAGTCACGATCCCAGTTAGTATCACCGGTTTCTCCGATGGGCGGGAATGCCGAGTCCTATGTACCTTACCCAGTGGAGATTCAAGTAGGCGGTGCGACCATTTTTGTTCTGCCGGTTGAAAACTTTTTACAATTCTAACGGTTAGCTGCAGGGAGGTTCATTATGAAAATCAACCATGATACTCCTATTAAGCTGGATAAATCGCGCCAGGATGCCAAACAGTTTCAAATCGGGAATGGAAGATTTAAACAAATGGTCCAGACGCAGGATCAAAAAATGCAAATCCAAACATTAAACCGTTTGATAGGCGATATAGAAGGGGCGGGACAGCGTTTAGTAAGGTCACGTACTTTTAGGGAACTGGCAAAATATAAAGCATTAGTGAAACGGTTTGTTAAAGAAGCGGTTGAATATGGACTGGAACTGAAGCAATCCACTAGCTGGAACCAATATGGACAGAGCCGGCCGTTGAAAACCGTGGAAACGATAGATGCAAGATTAGTGGAGTTAAGCGAGGAAATTCTTAATAAAGAGAAAAGCTCGCTTGAAATATTGGAAATGATAGGTGAAGTTAAAGGTCTTCTGATTAATTTATATACTTAAGTGAGTTGATGGTTTTGGATAAAACATGGCAGGACATGAATCAAATTCAGCCGCAGGTAATGATGATGCTGCAAAATAGCATAATGAAGAACAGGGTGGCTCATGCGTATTTATTTGAAGGGGAAAAAGGGACGGGTAAGCAAGATATAAGCAAAACCTTTGCCAAAAGCTTATTATGTGAAGCACCAAAAGCGGGTTATAAGCCATGCGAACTTTGCCGAAATTGCAAACGGATTTCCAGTGGGAACCATCCTGATGTCCATTTAATAGAAAAAGACGGTCTTTCAATAAAGAAAGAACAAATTAAGGAGCTCCAAGAAGAATTTTCAAAAAAAAGCGTAGAGGCGGATCGAAAGGTTTATATGATTGCCGATGCGGACAAAATGTCAGTGGGGGCAGCCAACAGTCTATTGAAATTTTTAGAAGAACCTTCGGCCGATACCGTAGCAATATTGATGACCGAACAGCTTCAGAGGATTCTGCCGACCATATTATCAAGATGCCAAGTGATTTCGTTCAAGCCATTATCCCCGGAGAATGTGAAACGGAAGCTGATAGAACAGGATTTAGAACCGCAGCTTGCCTCGGTTATTGCACATATAACACAGAATGTGGAAGCTGGAATCGAGCTTAGCAATGATGAATGGTTTGTACAAGCTCAAAAAATAGTGGTAAAATTATATGAAGTGTTAAAACTTAATTCCTTGAAGGCATTGTTGTACCTGCAGACGGATTGGTTTTCACACT
Organism: Peribacillus simplex; assembly: GCF_001578185.1. Lineage (NCBI taxonomy): Bacteria > Bacillati > Bacillota > Bacilli > Caryophanales > Bacillaceae > Peribacillus > Peribacillus simplex. The sequence continues at coordinate 37,565 of NZ_CP011008.1, forward strand.
TTAAAGAAAGAGAACAGGTTGACAGAGGTCTTGATTTGTTACTTCTTATATATAAGGATTTATTATACATTCAGTTGGACAAAAAGGACTTCGTTGTATTCCAAAATAAACTGAAGGAATTTGAAACTCACGCTCTTCATCTTTCCCCAAGACGCCTTGCTGAACATATGGGTTGTATTTTGGAAGCAAAACGGAAGCTGATGTCCAACACGAATCCACAGCTGTTGATGGAACAGCTTGTGCTGAATTTGCAGGAGGGATCATGATTTGTATGATGTTGTAGGTGTCCGTTTTAAAAAGGCGGGCAAAATATACTACTTTGATCCGGGTGAATTCGCTATTCCTAAGGACGATTTTGTAATAGTGGAGACTGTCCGCGGTGTTGAATTCGGTAAAGTTGTTACAGCCCGTAAACAAGTAGATGAAAACGATGTTGTCCTGCCGTTAAAAAAAGTACTTCGGGTCGCTGATGCAAAAGATAAGCTGATTGTTGATGAGAACAAGGCGGCTGCAGAAGAGGCCTACTCTATATGTTGCCAAAAGGTTGTTGAGCATAAGCTGGATATGAAGCTGGTTGATGTGTCATATACTTTCGACAGAAATAAGGTCGTGTTTTATTTTACAGCGGATGGTCGCGTGGATTTCCGTGATTTAGTCAAAGATTTAGCTGCCATATTCAGAACTCGGATAGAACTGCGCCAAATTGGGGTAAGGGATGAGGCCAAGATGCTTGGTGGCATTGGACCTTGTGGCAGAATGCTTTGTTGCTCCACATTTCTTGGAGATTTTGAACCGGTTTCCATCAAAATGGCGAAGGATCAGAATTTATCATTGAACCCTACAAAAATCTCAGGATTATGCGGTCGATTGATGTGCTGTCTGAAATATGAAAATGACGAGTATGAAAGTGCGAAGGAAATGCTTCCTGATTTAGGTGAAATGATTAATACGCCTGGTGGCAAAGGCAAGGTAGTGGGGCTTAATATTCTAGAACGCGTACTTCAGATTGAACTAATCGAGCAGGAAAGAGTATTAGAGTATACTCTTGATGAGATTCTAAAAGAGGGAGCCGTTTCTATTCAAGCCACAGATTATTAAGGTGGTGGGAGAGCGTGGATAAGAAAGATATTTTTGAGTCGGTGACCAATATGGAAACCCAGATAGGCCAATTATATAAGCAGCTTGGAGAATTGAAGCAGAACTTAGCTGAAATCCTTGAGGAAAATCAGTCGCTCAAGCTGGAGAACGAACACTTGCGTCATCGGTTAGGTCTTGTGGAAGTCGAAAGTGCGCCTGCTGCAGTGAAGGTTAAACAAAAAGTGAAAAACCGTACTGCTAGTACGGACAAGGTTATGGATATCGGGGAAGGCTATGATAATCTAGCCCGTATCTATCAAGAAGGCTTCCATATTTGCAATCTGCATTTTGGCAGTTTACGAAAAGAAGGAGATTGCCTGTTCTGTTTATCTTTTTTAAACAAAAAGTGATAATGGAATAATATAAAAGATGTTCCATCTCTTTTACGTGATAGATAGACCGTTTACAATATATAGTGATTCGGGGTCTGACGCATACTATGAGTCAGATCCCTTTTTTTACGATACGAATGTCGAAGCATGGACCCTAAACATGCGTTTTCCATACATAATTAGGAGGGTAACAGCAATGGTAGAACTTAAAGGAGATGAACGCCTGGATTATCTATTGGCTGAGAATTTAAGGATCATCCAGAGCCCATCAGTATTCTCTTTTTCATTAGATGCCGTTTTATTATCAAGGTTCGTAAATGTCCCGATCCAAAAAGGGAAAATCGTAGATCTTTGCTCAGGGAATGGGGTCATCCCCTTGCTGCTGAGTACAAGAACGAAAGGGACAATTACAGGTGTTGAGATTCAAGAGCGGTTATATGACATGGCCAAGAGGAGCATGGACTATAATGGCGTATCCTCCCGGATCGAAATGATTCATGGGGATATAAAAGAGATTCCGAAGCAGATAGGATACAGCAAGTATGACGTGGTTACTTGCAATCCACCCTATTTCCCGACGCCATCAATTGAGGAAATGAATAAAAATGAGCATTTTGCAATTGCCCGTCATGAAATAATGTGTAATCTTGAGGACGTCATGCGTATTTCAAGCCAGTTGCTGCGTCAAGGTGGAAAAGCGGCATTCGTTCATAGGCCGGGCCGTCTGATGGATATCCTGCGATTAATGAAGATGTACAGGATTGAACCGAAGCGATTGCAATTCGTTTATCCAAAAAGCTCGAAAGAAGCAAATACGATTCTAATTGAAGGGATAAAGGACGGCAACCCTGATTTGAAGATTTTACCTCCTCTTGTTGTGTATAACGACCAAAATGATTATAATCCGGAAATAAAAAGGATTTTATATGGAGAGGAATAAGCACTATTTTTATGTTTTAAAATGCAAGGACGGCAGCTATTATGCTGGGTATACAAATGACTTGGATCGTAGGATTGATGCTCATAATCAAGGCAGGGGGGCAAAGTATACCCGAGGACGGACCCCGGTTGAACTGATTCATCATGAAATATTTGAAACACAGACATTGGCCATGCGGGCTGAATATAAGTTTAAGCAATTAACAAGAAAACAAAAGCAAAAGTGGATGGCAAAGGAGGATGCATGATATGTGGCAACAAAAGAGTTTTGAAAAAGAAGGATTGGAGCCAGCTCTATATCTGGTTCCTACACCGATAGGAAACCTTGAAGATATGAGCTTTCGGGCTTTAAGAATCTTAAAGGAAGCGGATGTCATTGCAGCTGAGGACACACGAAATACGAAGAAATTATGCAACTACTTTGAAATTTCGACACCTATCGTCAGTTACCATGAACATAATAAAGAATATAGCGGGAAACAGATGCTCGAGCGGCTTCGATCAGGAGAGGTCATCGCATTGGTAAGTGATGCTGGCTTGCCAACGATATCCGATCCGGGATATGAACTGGTCAAAGATGCCATTGCTGAACAGTTTAAAGTCATTCCGTTGCCAGGTGCCAATGCTGCATTAACTGCATTGATTGCATCTGGGCTCATTCCACAGCCTTTTTACTTTTATGGCTTTTTACAACGGGGAGCAAAAGAAAAAAAGCAGGAGCTGGAAAAGTTAAAAAAAATGGAATCCACATGGATCATTTATGAATCGCCACATCGATTAAAAGAAACGTTGAAACATATGCATGAAATTTTAGGTGACCGTCGAATAGTATTATGTCGCGAATTAACTAAGAAATTTGAAGAGTTCATTCGAGGGACGGTAAGTGAAGCATTGACGTGGGCGATGGAATCCGAGATTCGCGGTGAGTTCTGTTTAATAATAGAAGGTGGACAATTGACTGAGGATGAATCTGAGGAAGCTTGGTGGGCGGCACTTGATTTAGTCGGTCATGTTAATCATTATATAGAAAACAAGCAGCTCAATTCAAAGGACGCAATCAAGCAGGTCGCAAAAGATCGCAATATACAAAAACGCGATGTATATCAAGCGTATCACATTGATATACAATAAAAATTATAACGATAAATAAGCAAAAAAAAACTTCCGAAGATCGGAAGTTTTTTTTTTATATCATTTATTTAGAAGTAGTGAAGTTTTGTTGAATTTCTTGGATAAGTAATTCAGCACCTTCACGACTAAGAATCAATTTACCATTAGCAAGTGTAAGGTTATTATCGGAAACTTCACCTGTAACTTGGCAAGTCATGTTTGGTTTGTATTTTTTCAAGATGATGCGTTCGTCATCAACATAGATCTCAAGAGCATCTTTCTCAGCAATACCCAATGTACGACGAAGTTCGATTGGAATAACCACCCGGCCTAACTCATCAACTTTACGAACAATACCTGTAGATTTCATTTTAAAATTCTCCTCTCAGTTACAATCTAGTACCCTATTTCTATTTTTTTCGCCAATATTCGACAAATTTTTTTATAAATTTATAATACCAGCCATTCCCAAATCCGTCAATGATTTATTTTCATTTTTTTGTAAAAAAGAAAGCGGCTGCATTCCGATGAAAAAAAGACTTTTAAAGAGAAAAAAATGTTTATGTCTTTATAATTCAAGAAATAATAGGCTGCAAATAATTACTCAATTCACCACAATTCGACAAAGTGTGCATGTATCTCTCCATCTTTATTATATGATTAAATGCAATTTAGTTTCAAAACAAAAGTTCTTAATTAAGGATAATTTTCCAGGGATATTTTCAAATTTGTGAGTTGTTGCACAAAAAAAGAATTTTAGGTATATTTTGTTGAGGTAAGAGGTAATGCTGACATAAGGGAAGCTCACATCGTGAACCCTTATTTTAAAATGACATTTACTTATATTATTTTTTATTCTATTAACATGTTGATTAGTGATTATTGTCGCGTAGAATCGTATATAGCGTTAAAATAGAGATAATAGCTTAAATATATAGTCTTATGGCTTTGGGCAGTCCTAAAGCGGTTTTGCAAAAGATGAGGAGGGAACGAAGTGCAAGAAAAATTAAAAACATTCTATATCACGACACCCATATATTATCCGAGTGGTAATTTACATATAGGGCACGCATATACGACAGTGGCAGGTGATGCCATGGCTCGTTATAAAAGGATGCGTGGTTTTGATGTCATGTATTTAACAGGCACTGATGAACATGGTCAAAAAATCCAGCGTAAAGCAGCTGAAGAAGGAATCACTCCACAGCAATATGTAGATAATATCGTATCAGGGATTAAAGAGCTCTGGGAAAAACTTGATATTTCTTATGATGATTTCATTAGGACGACAGAAGATCGCCATAAAGAGGTTGTAGCCAAGATCTTTAAAAGGCTATTGGACCAGGGTGATATATACTTGGATCAATATGAAGGGTGGTATTGTACACCTTGTGAATCTTTCTTCACGGATCGTCAGGTGGAAGAAAGCAATGGAAACTGTCCAGATTGCGGCAGACCTGTTGAAAAGGTGAAAGAAGAGTCTTATTTCTTTAAGATGAGTAAATATGCGGATCGATTACTGAAGTTTTATGAGGAAAATCCGGATTTCATTCAACCGGAATCCCGCAAAAACGAAATGATCAATAACTTCATCAAACCTGGATTGGAAGATTTGGCCGTTTCACGTACTACTTTCGATTGGGGCATCAAGGTGCCAGGAGATCCAAAGCACGTTATTTATGTATGGATTGATGCATTGACTAACTATATAACGGCATTAGGGTATGGAACGGATAATGACTCTAAATACCTGAATTATTGGCCTGCGGATGTACATCTTGTCGGAAAGGAAATTGTCCGTTTCCATACAATTTATTGGCCGATTATGTTAATGGCTCTTGACGTACCGCTTCCTAAGAAAGTCTTTGCACATGGCTGGCTTCTCATGAAAGATGGTAAAATGTCCAAATCAAAAGGGAATGTAGTGGATCCCGTTACATTGATTGATCGTTATGGTTTGGATTCTTTACGGTATTACTTATTGCGTGAAGTCCCATTTGGTTCTGATGGAGTATTTACACCGGAAGGGTTTGTAGAACGGATCAATTTTGACCTCGCAAATGATTTAGGGAATTTATTAAATAGAACAGTGGCAATGGTCAATAAGTACTTTGATGGTGTTATTCCAAGTTACGAAGGATCAAATGGCGAATTCGAAAAAGCTTTGGTTGAAATGAACCAAAGCACTGTAGGCAAGTATGAGGAAGCCATGGAAAACATGGAATTTTCAGTTGCACTCACATCCATTTGGCAACTCGTGAGCAGAACTAATAAATTCATTGATGAAACCCAGCCATGGACTCTTGCTAAAGATGAATCAAGGAAAGAAGACCTTGCCAGTGTCATGGTTCATTTGGCGGAGTCATTACGCAGGACGGCAATTCTTTTAAAGCCTTTCTTGACGCAAACACCGGAAAAAATCTTTGCTCAGCTTAGCATCAAAGATAATGCTTTAAAATCATGGGATAGCTTAGCGGAGTTCGGTCAAATTCCTGCTGAAACAAAAGTTTTGAAGGGTGAGCCGATCTTCCCCCGTTTGGATATGGAAGAGGAAGTTTTATATATTAAAGAACAAATGCAGGGTGGAGCCCCTGAGGCCGAGGAAAAAGTGGAAGAGACGATTCCAGAGGTTGATGAAATCACTATTGATGACTTTACAAAAGTAGAGCTCCGTGTTGCTCAGGTCATGGAAGTGGAGCCGGTAAAGAAAGCGGATAAGCTTCTTAAACTGCAGCTTGATTTAGGTTATGAGAAACGGCAAGTCGTATCAGGAATTGCTCAGCACTATAAACCTGAAGATTTAGTAGGCAAAAAAGTGATATGCGTAACGAATTTGAAACCTGTTAAACTTCGTGGAGAGCTCTCTCAAGGGATGATATTGGCGGGCAGCCAGGATGGTGTGCTCTCAGTCGCTACAATAGATTCATCGATTCCAAATGGTTCAAAGGTGAAATAAACCCACGAAAACATAAAGGTGTTTCATATGAAACATTTTTATGTTTTTTTCTTTATGTTTTTGGAGAAAGTAAATTATACAGGTTTTGATTATTAGGTCTATTTTTACTTGTTGGGCATATAGGCTCCTTTGTAATCTTTTTGTTACCTAAATGTGAAACATAAAACTTTCATTTTTTTATAAAATAGTGCTAGAAAGGAAGAAAAATAATGTTATTTGACACACATGTACATGTTAATGCAGAACAATTCAACGAGGATCTCGATGATGTCATAGAACGAGCTAAGGAAGCAGGAGTGAATAATATGGTAGTCGTTGGTTTTGACCAGCCTACCATTATAAGGGCAATGGAATTAATAGAAACTTATGATTTCATGTATGCCGCAGTCGGATGGCATCCAGTGGACGCTATAGATATGACCGAGAAGGACTTACAATGGATCGAGGAGTTATCCAATCATCCAAAGGTTGTAGCTATTGGTGAAATGGGTCTTGATTATCATTGGGATAAATCACCTAAAGATGTTCAAATGGAGGTATTCAGGAAGCAAATCCGATTGGCGAAAAAAGTGGGGCTGCCCATCATCATCCATAATCGGGAAGCGACTGCGGATATCGTGAACATATTAAAGGAGGAAGCGGCATCAGAGGTGGGAGGCATCATGCATTGCTTTAGCGGAAGTGCAGAAACAGCTTTGGAATGCATCAATATGAATTTTTATATTTCATTGGGTGGCCCTGTGACCTTCAAGAATGCAAAAAAGCCAAAAGAGGTAGCGGCGGCCGTACCTTTAGAGCGTTTACTGATTGAAACTGATTGTCCATATTTGGCTCCGCATCCATATAGAGGAAAGCGTAATGAACCTTCCTATGTGAAGCTTGTTGCTGAACAAATCGCAGAAATCAAACAACTCACAATAGAGGAAGTTTCCCAGGCAACAACCGAAAATGCCAAGAAATTATTCGGCATTAACTGACAGCTTTTTTTACAATATCTCCCGGGATTAGCTAGCCAAAATCGCATTTTTTTAGATTTCTACAAATCTTACACCTATTTTAGGCTTATTATGTCGAGAATTCGCCCTTTCCTTTTCACCATAAGATATGCATAATAGGTAGTAATTTCCTAAATGAGAAGTGAATGGGTTGACAGCTTGATAACTATGTCTATATAATCACCGGGAGGAAGGAGGAGTTTTTCATTCTATTAAAAACTATGAAAAACCTTATTCCCAAACCTTTTGGGAAGAAGAGAATGGCAATTGCCATATGCAGTGCGATTCTTGTTTCTACAGCATTGGGAATACTAATCCATCAAGGAACAAAGCATACAGTCACAATAATGCTAGACGGAAAAAAAGAGGTAGTGCGGACACACGCTGCTACTGTAAATGATATGTTGAAAGATTTAAAGATTACTGTTAAAGCGGCAGACTATGTCCACCCATCAAGAGACACGGCGGTTGAAGATGATTTAGAGGTGGTTTGGAAGCCTGCACAAAAAATCGTCTTGGTACAAGATGGTAAGGCGGAGAAAGTTTGGTCCACTGCCGATACGGTAGACGAACTTTTAAAAGAACAAGATCTGAGTGTGAAGGAACAGGATAAGATTACGCCTTCAAAAAATACGAAGCTGAATGCCAATATGGAAGTTTCCATAGACAAAGCCTTTTCACTGAAATTAGTGGTAGCTGGAGACGAAAAGAAGGTATGGTCAACTTCGACTACTGTCGCTGACTTTTTAAAGCAACAAGGAGTAAAACTCAATGATTTGGATCGGGTTGAGCCAGAATTAGCCGAAAAAGTTGAAGCTGAGAATACGGTAAACGTAATTCGAATTGAAAAAGTCACCGATGTAGTGGAAGAACCAGTTGACTTTGCTGTCATAACTAAAAAAGATGACTCCTTATCAAAAGGGAAAGAGAAAATTGTTAAAGAAGGAAAAGACGGACTCATTTCTAAGGAATATGAAGTTATTAAAGAGGATGGCAAAGAGGTCAAAAGAGAATTACTTTCAGAAAAAGTTGTTAGTAAAAAGCAGGATAAAGTTGTGACGGTCGGAACTAAAACAACGGTTGCCCAGGCTTCCCGCGGAGTAACTAACGTTAGTTCTACTAGTGGAAAAGAAATATACGTATCATCAACGGCTTATACTGCCAGTTGTAAGGGCTGTTCCGGTGTCACGTCAACAGGCGTAGATCTAAAGAGTAGTCCGGGTGCGAAAATAATTGCTGTCGATCCAAGCGTAATCCCTATGGGGTCGAAAGTATATGTAGAGGGCTATGGCTATGCAGTAGCTGCTGACAAAGGCGGGGCAATAAAGGGAAATAGAATTGACGTCTTCTTTTCCTCAAAAAATGATGCCTATCGCTGGGGTGTAAAGAAAGTTAAGATTCGGGTATTGGACTAATAAGGTTTCTCTCGCAGGAGATGAATTCGTCTCCTGCTTTTTGACGTTTTATTTTTCCACTTCTTGAAAAAGCCCATGTAAAACTGTTTTAATAAGATAGACGACTTAATATTCCATAAGATTTCATAATAAGCGTTTAAACTTTCATAAAGATGTTGACCTGGATTCACTCCTATCCTGGAAATTAAAAAGAAAAAGGGTGGGTGTCCAACGCGTTTATCAAGAGCTAAGCAAAGCGCTTGCGCTTTTCTGTATGGAGGAAAACATGAAAAAGATTAAAGAAATTATTGTTGTAGAGGGTAAAGACGATACGGTAGCGATTAAAAGGGCAGTAAATGCTGATACAATCGAAACGAACGGTTCCGCTGTGAATGATTCCTGTATTGAGCAGGTGAGGCTGGCACAAAAGACACGTGGGGCCATCATTTTCACAGACCCTGATTTTCCTGGTCAAAAAATCAGGAATATAATTTCAGAACAAGTAAAAGGCTGTAAACACGCCTTTTTAACGAAGAAGGAAGCCCTTCCTAAGTCAGGGAAAGGGATAGGTGTGGAACATGCTTCTCCTGAGGCAATTCGTAATGCTTTAAAGGAAGCCCAATTAATGGATGAAGAGGCTTCGGAAGAGATTTCACAGCAGGATTTAATAGATGCAGGTTTAATTGGAGGATCCGGTGCCAAGGAGCGAAGGGAAAAACTTGGTTTTATTTTGAAAATCGGGTTTACCAATGGTAAACAGTTATATAAAAGGCTAAAAATGTTCCAAATATCAACGGAGGCTTTTGCTGAAGCGATCGTACAGATAAACCAGGAGGAAAAAAATGAATAAGGATATTGCAACCCCTGTCAGAACGAAAGATATATTGAAGAAGTACGGATTCTCCTTTAAAAAGAGCTTAGGTCAGAACTTTTTAATCGATACGAATATCCTGAAACGTATTGTCGAACATGCAAATTTAACAGAGGAAAGCGGCGCCATCGAAATTGGGCCGGGGATCGGCGCCTTGACTGAACAACTAGCAAAAAGCAGCAAAAAGGTTACGGCCTTTGAGATTGATCAGCGTTTATTGCCCATCCTATCGGATACACTGTCTCCTTATAACAATGTAAACATCATTCACGGGGATGTACTAAAGGCTGATGTTAAGAAGGTCATCGAAGAAGAATTTGCTGGCTTCTCGGACCTAATGGTGGTTGCAAATCTGCCTTACTATGTCACGACGCCCATCATTTTAAAGCTATTGTCTGAGGACCTGCCCATTAGAGGCATCGTATGCATGCTGCAAAAAGAAGTGGCTGATAGAATTGCCGCTAAACCTGGGACAAAGGAATACGGTTCTTTATCCATCGCCATTCAATATTATACTGAAGCGGAAACAGTGATGATTGTACCCAAAACGGTATTCATGCCTCAACCTAATGTTGATTCAGCTGTAATACGCCTTACTAGGCGGGTTAAGCCGATCGTCGAGGTCCTTGATGAGGATTTCTTCTTCATTGTGACCCGGGCGAGCTTTGCACAGCGTCGGAAAACGATTTTAAACAACTTAACCAGTCAGCTTCCAGATGGTAAATCGAAAAAAGAACTAATACTTGCCGCTCTCGAAGCCTCGGAAGTGGATCCGTCAAGACGGGGAGAAACACTGAGCATCAAAGAGTTTGGACGCTTGAGTGATGCGTTATTGCCAAATTTCAAATAAATCAAATGTAAAAATTCAAGCCGGAAATGGGATCACTCCCAGCTTCCGGCTTTTTTCTTTTGAAATTGGCCTAACATGAATGGAACGTACCCAAAAATGTAGTCAATCCCCATCTTTCACCATTCAAGAATGGTTCGCATAACTTAAGAATGAAAATAAACTAGGGCGGGCTGAAAATAAGTCTTCTCATGGGGTGGGGCCATGAATATTCAAATAAACGATATTGTTGGTCGGGTTTCTTATAAATGCGACGTGTTGTTCCGGGTAATCGATATCCGCGATATTGATGGAAGACGTGAAGCAATTCTTTATGGGGAAGATATCCGGCTGATTGCAGATGCACCTTTTCAAGATTTAATGATCATAAATGATAATGAAAGAAATGATAGGCAAAGGTCGAATGAGGTACTTCAAGAACAATCAGACCGCTTATTAACACAAGATCTGGAGCTGCAACAACAAAAAAACGGCTATCAATCCAGTAATGGCTATCGTTATAGCGGTGAATATTTTCAGATACCAGGTAGGGTCCTCCATGTTGATGGGGATGCATCTTACTTAAGGAAATGCATGGATCTATATCAGAAATTCGGTATTCCGGTCAACGGTATCTATTGCAATGAAAAGGAAATGCCCCAAAGAATCGGGGGGTTACTGGACCATTATCGGCCGGATATCCTTGTTGTCACCGGTCATGATGCTTATTCAAAATCAAAAGGACCAATGTCCGATATCAATGCCTACCGTCACTCTAAGGACTTTGTACTGACAGTTAGAGAAGCGAGAAGGAAGGTTTCTCATTTAGATCAACTTATTATCTTTGCCGGGGCATGTCAATCTCACTTTGAATCGCTGATCCAAGCTGGGGCAAATTTTGCAAGTTCCCCTTCCCGTGTAAATATTCATGCTCTCGATCCAGTATATATAGTCGGAAAGATAAGCTTTACGCCTTTTTCTGAGCATCTTCATGTATGGGATGTCCTTCGGAATACATTAACGGGAGAGAAGGGCTTAGGGGGAGTTGAGACAAAAGGGGTGTTGCGGACAGGGTTGCCTTTCAAGCCATTTCAGGAAGAATGAACGGGCTGCATTTTGAAAGAATGCAGCTTGCTTTTATCGTGTCAGAATTCGGATATTATCAACAAAAACCAGGGTTTTTGTTGAGTGATGCCACTAGGTGAGGATTAAATTACGAAAATTCGGCTTAATAAATAATGAAATAGTTCGTTTACATAATTTTTCATTTCCCAGGATATAATAAAATTGTTCGCGATTTTGCCGGATTTCAGATAAAAATATATTGACTACATTTTTAAGTGCTGATATAATTTATTATTTTGTTTGCGTATATTTGTAATTTGTGATATACTTAACTTAGTGAGGTGGACCGAAAATGCCAAAAACTCTAGCTGATATTAAAACTGCACTTGATTCAAACCTAGGTAAAAGATTGCTCTTAAAAGCAAACGGTGGAAGAAGAAAGACTGTAGAACGTTTTGGAACTTTGGCGGAAACTTATCCGGCTGTTTTTGTAATTGAGCTCGACCAAGACGAAAATGCGTTTGAAAGAGTATCTTACAGCTATGCGGATGTTTTAACGGAAACCGTAGAACTAACATTTTTAAACAAACAACAAGAGATTTAACTTAGACGAGGCAGCGAACAATTTTTGTTTGCTGCTTTTTGTTTTTTTAAAATATCCTGTGAGCTCCAATAAAGGCTTAAAAAGGATGTAATGAAATAGCGTATGATGCAAACACTAGGCATGTGACAGCATGTGAAAGGGGTTGTTTCGCTTGGGCAGGAAAAAAGGGATTATGTCAAACGATCTTAAAGAGGAATTGGCAAAAGAACTTGGATTTTACGATGTTGTCCAGAAAGAAGGCTGGGGAGGAATCCGGGCCAGGGACGCAGGAAACATGGTGAAACTTGCGATCGAAAAAGCGCAACGTCAATTGGTGAACAAAGAGTAAGATAAACACTTAATTGTATCATGCTGTCATACTGAAAGAAGCCAGACTCTTTATACAATGTATAGCCCTATTCATTTTTGCTTACATTGTAGATAAGGAGTCTGGTTTTTTTATGTATCGGTAAATGCTATATATGGATATGTAGCAAGTCTTTTGGGAAGCAGGAATGAGTTGATCTCCCATGTACCTACATGTGTCTATTCTCCTCTAAAGGTCATCTTAGCTTCATTACATTGAAATTACGGTGAAAAAACCTTTAGAATATAAACAAATATGATAGAATAGGACAAGAACTTTTAAGAACGTTAAAGTAGGTGGACATATTGAAGCTTATGGAAAAAGCCCCGGCTAAAATCAATTTGGCTTTGGATGTGCTTTTCAAACGGCCTGATGGGTATCATGAGGTGGAAATGATCATGACGACAGTCGACCTTGCCGATAGAATTGAACTAAAGGAAATTAAGGGAAATCATATTCAAATTCTATCCCATAATCGATTTGTTCCGGATGATCACCGGAATTTAGCTTATCAAGCCGCATTTATTCTAAAGGAACGTTTTGGTATCAATAAAGGTGTTTCTATAACCATAGAGAAAAATATACCTGTAGCTGCAGGACTTGCTGGTGGAAGCAGTGATGCTGCAGCTACCTTGAGAGGCTTGAATAGACTGTGGAAGCTTGGTCTTTCCATGGATGAACTTGCGGAAATAGGAGCTGAAATTGGCTCTGATGTTTCATTTTGTGTGTATGGAGGAACGGCATTGGCAAGAGGGCGCGGTGAAAAAATCACGCATCTCCCTGCACCGCCAAAATGCTGGGTCATCTTGGCCAAACCGACAATCGGCGTTTCGACTGCTGATATATACAAAAGGCTCCAAATTTCTAAAATGGATCACCCAGATGTACCTGGAATGATTTCGGCTATTAAGGAAAATAATTATCACGATGTATGTCAGGGTTTGGGCAATGTTCTAGAACAAGTGACATTGCAGTTATACCCAGAGGTTGCGAATATTAAAGATCAAATGAAAACATTTGGAGCAGATTCGGTCTTGATGAGCGGAAGTGGTCCGACCGTTTTTGGTTTGGTGGAGCATGATTCGCGGATGCAAAGAATTTATAATGGACTTCGGGGATTTTGTGATCAAGTCTATGCGGTCCGCTTATTAGGTGATCGAAACAATCTTGAATAGAAACGTACATTAGTGGTATAGTTGCTATATAATATTCGGAATTCACAAAGGGGGTGTCTCAATGAAATTTCGTCGCAGCGAGAGGCTAGTCGATATGACCAATTATTTATTAGAACATCCAGGGGAACTTGTTTCGCTGACTTATTTTGCTGAAAGGTATAGTTCGGCAAAATCCTCGATCAGTGAAGATTTGACAATCATCAAAGATACCTTTGAACAACGCGGGATAGGTTCTTTAACAACTGTTCCCGGTGCAGCAGGTGGAGTGAAGTATATTGTTTCCATCAAGGAAGCTGAAGTCAATACCTTCATTGACGGATTATGCGATACGATCGCTAGTCCCGAAAGGTTACTTCCTGGCGGCTATCTATATATGACAGACATATTAGGTCATCCACAAACCGTGAATAAGGTTGGAAGGATAATCGCTTCAATGTATGCCAAGAAAAATGTCTCTGTCATTATGACAATGGCAACTAAAGGGATATCATTAGCATACGCCGTGGCAAATTATTTGAATGTTCCAGTTGTCATTGTAAGTAGGAATAATAAAGTAACGGAAGGTTCTACAGTGAGCATCAATTATGTTTCAGGCTCTTCAAAGAGGATTCAGACGATGGTACTCTCTAAAAGAAGCTTGGTTGAGGGTTCGAATGTATTAATTGTAGATGATTTCATGAAGGCTGGGGGTACCATTAATGGTATGGTCAGTTTATTGGATGAATTTAAGGCAACAGTTGCCGGAATTGCGGTGCTGGTCGAATCCGAACATACTGAAGAATGTCTTGTCGAGGACTATGTTTCACTGATCAAGTTGACCCAGGTGGTCGAAAGAGACAAAAAAATCAATGTCAGTCGTGGGAATTATTTTTCGCAAAAGGAATAGGGGGAATCATTTCATGAAAACGATACATACGGATGAAGCACCGGCAGCGATCGGCCCATATTCACAAGGCGTGATCGTGGATAAGTTATTTTTCAGTTCAGGACAAATCCCTCTTACTGCTTCTGGTGAGATGGTAACAGGGAATGTTAAGGAACAGACACACCAGGTCTTTAAAAATCTCCAAGCTGTATTGAAAGAAGCGGGAGCCTCATTGGAAACTGTCATTAAAGCTACGGTATTCATTAAAAGCATGGACGATTTCGGTTCGATTAATGAAATATACGGAGAATATTTTTCAAGTCACAAACCTGCTCGCTCTTGTGTAGAGGTTGCCAGGCTTCCTAAAGATGCACTAGTGGAAATAGAAGTGGTTGCGCTCGTTAAATAAACGGGCGTTTTTTTGTGAATTTTTTTAAAGGGAATTTTCAATGGGCAATTTCCCTGTAATATAAGGGTGATTTTTAGTATTTTTGAAAACTAGGCTGAATTTTCTAAAAAACTTACAGATAATAGAAGGAGTTCACGTTTTTTTGTTGAATATGTACTTTAAGTTTTAACAACAACAAAAAGGGATGGTGAGCTTAAATGGAAGTAACTGACGTAAGATTACGCCGTGTGAATACGGATGGTCGTATGAGAGCTATCGCATCAATTACACTGGATAATGAATTTGTGGTTCATGATATTCGTGTAATCGACGGAAACAATGGTTTATTTGTAGCTATGCCAAGTAAACGAACTCCAGATGGAGAATTCCGGGATATCGCTCATCCAATCAATTCCTCGACACGCGGGAAAATTCAAGAAGCTGTCTTGACAGAATATCATCGATTGGGAGAACTTGAAACTGAATTAGAGGAAGCTGGAGCAGGAGCTTCTTAATTAACCTTGCCTTAAAACTTTAAATTTATAATTCGTGCACCTAGAGCCTACTTCATAAGTAGTGCTCTTTTTTATTTTATTCGGAAACGATAAGTTTAGAACTTATCCCCTTTTTAGACAGGAATTTGTTTAATTTGGCAGATAGTGTAATGATCACGGTGCTATCTTCAAAGGTTTAAGTACCCGACTTTTTTATTTTTTAAACCTTTTTTATTCATCCTTATATTGCCTCCCCAAAAAAGCGGGATGGACAGAATTGCATTAACGGAGTTTACTATACCTCTAATGACCTGAATATGAAATGGATCTGTAACTGAGTTTCGGAATGGGCATTAACAAAGGATGCAGTGGTTCCTAAAGGCATGTACATAGGGCATAATGCGATCAGGGTAGTGTTTTGGGATAATGAGGGTAGCTTGTGTTATAAAGGGGAGAAGACATGGTTTCTGTATTATGCCAATAATGAATATAACATGGACCAGGCATATTATTATTACTTGAATGATTTAAAAGAAGACTAAAAGGACCAATAAAAATGTTTTTAAGGCTGCGAAAATTTACCTTTGCGGTTGACAATTATATGTACTTTTAATTGTTACCTTGAAAAGAATCACTATTTGAGATAATATTTTTAGTGGATAAAAAGGTGAAAATGGAGGCCTGTTATGAGTAATCGCTATGCAATAATATTGGCCGCTGGGCAAGGTACTAGGATGAAATCTAAGCTTTATAAGGTTTTACACCCTGTTTGCGGAAAACCAATGGTACAACATGTCATCGATCAAGTCAATCAACTTCAAATAGAAGATATTGTAACAGTTATCGGCCATGGAGCTGAAAAAGTTCAAGAACAACTTGGTGATTCATGCGAGTATGCCTTACAAGGTCAGCAATTAGGTACGGCACATGCTGTAATGCAAGCGGAAAGCGTTTTATCCGATAAAAGTGGAACGACCCTTGTTATTTGCGGTGATACGCCTTTGATCAAAGCAGAAACGATGAAAGAGCTTATAGCATTGCATGAGCAGAGTCAGGCGAAAGCAACAATCTTAACAGCATATGCAGATAACCCTGCTGGCTATGGAAGGGTCCTTCGCGGTGGAGGCGGACTTGTAGAAAAAATCGTCGAGCATAAGGATGCCACTGATGAAGAAAAATATGTTAAGGAAATAAATACCGGAACATATTGCTTCGATAACCAAGCATTATTTAGCGCGCTGAAAAAAGTTTCAAATGAAAATGTCCAGGGAGAATATTACTTACCGGATGTTATTGAAATTTTAAAACAAGAAGGCGAAGTGGTGACGGCCTTCCAATCAAGTGACTTCGAGGAGACATTAGGTGTAAATGACCGAGTGGCTTTATCGCAGGCTGAGCAAATTTTACGGAAACGCATCAATGAATCGCATATGAGGAATGGCGTAACAATCATCGATCCTCTTACTACGTTCATTGAAGCGGATGTGCAGATCGGACAGGATACGGTCATTAACCCTGGGTCATGCATAAAAGGAAATAGTATTATCGGGCAGGATTGTTTGATTGGCCCGAATACAGAAATCAAAAATTGTGAAATTGGTGATGGAACGGAAATCCTCCAATCGGTTGTACACGAAAGCAGTATTGGAAGTTCTGTTAAAATCGGTCCTTTTGCACATGTTAGACCTCAATCAGAGATTCAGGATTCCGTTAAAATCGGTAATTTTGTAGAAATTAAAAAGACCGTTTTTGGCAAAGGAAGCAAGGCCTCCCATTTGAGTTATATTGGCGATGCAGAGGTTGGGGAGAATGTTAATATAGGCTGCGGATCTATTACCGTGAATTATGACGGGGAAAATAAACATTTGACGAAGATTGAAGACAATGTCTTCATAGGCTGCAATTCTAATCTTGTTGCACCTGTGACGATAGGAGAAGGAGCATATGTAGCTGCAGGGTCAACCATCACTCAAGATGTACCGCAGGAAGCTCTATCCGTTGCTCGGGCTCGTCAAGTTAATAAAGAAGATTATGTCAAGAAATTGAAATTTAATAAATAACCGACGGAGGTCAACATGTCAAATCAGTATTTAGATCCTAATTTAAAAGTATTCTCTTTAAATTCAAACTTCGATTTAGCTCAAGAAATTGCTGCTGCAATCGGTGTTGAGCTTGGAAAATGTAGCGTAACAAGTTTCAGTGACGGTGAAGTTCAGATTAATATTGAAGAAAGTATTCGTGGCTGTGACGTTTACGTAATCCAATCAACAAGTCAACCAGTCAATGAAAATTTAATGGAACTTTTAATTATGATCGATGCTCTTAAACGTGCTTCAGCTAAAACGATCAATATCGTAATGCCATATTACGGTTATGCCCGACAAGATCGTAAAGCGCGTGCGCGTGAACCAATTACAGCTAAACTAGTTGCTAATCTTTTAGAGACAGCTGGTGCCCACCGTGTAATTACATTAGATCTTCACGCGCCACAAATTCAAGGTTTCTTCGATATTCTGATTGATCACCTTGTAGCTGTTCCGATCTTAGCGGATTTCTTCAAAGAAAAAGATTTAAGTGATATCGTCATCGTTTCTCCTGATCATGGTGGTGTAACACGTGCACGTAAAATGGCAGATCGCCTAAAAGCACCGATTGCCATTATCGATAAGCGCCGCCCAAGACCGAACGTGGCTGAAGTCATGAACATCATAGGTAATATTGAAGGGAAGACAGCTATCCTGATTGATGACATCATCGATACTGCAGGTACTATTACACTAGCGGCCAATGCACTTGTAGAGAATGGTGCTAAAGCAGTTTATGCTTGTTGTACACACCCGGTCCTTTCAGGTCCTGCCATCGAAAGGATTCAAAATTCAACAATCAAGGAATTGGTCGTAACTAACTCGATTGCCCTATCCGAAGATAAGAAAATCGATAAAATTGTGGGACTTTCTGTAGCACCGTTGATTGCAGAGGCAATTATTCGTGTCCATGAGGAACAATCAGTCAGCACATTATTCGATTGATAACAATAAAGTAACCAAAACACGGCGGGCCTATGGGCTCGTCGTGTTTTGGTTCAAACCATTCTTTCGAAAATAATTAATTCATAGTTGAGTAGGTCATACAACTGAACGCCGACCGGACTACCGAAGGCCCCTTTTCAATTACCATTGAACATTAGGCGTTTTTTGCCCTACTGTCATATTGGTGAAGAAAAGGAGCCTTTTATTTTAGATAAATAGTTCAAGAAGGGTGTGAATGAAATGTGTGGCGAGCATCCTCATGCTGATATTAAGTGGATATGCGGGGGGAAAAAACAGTTCCAAAAAACGAAAGGGTCGGATAATGCCATTCGAATCGGTTATCATAAATTCGGGTCGTTAATCTTTAAAAATCAACAGGGGAACTGGAAGCGCATTTAAAACATATGGGATATACCGTCGATTGGACTCCAGCAGGACCCCGGCTACTTGAAACCTTGAATGTCCAGCCTGATTTTGGGCTTACAGGGGAGGCGCCACCGATATTTGGACAGGCAGCCAAAGCTTCACTTGTCTATATGGCTAAACAGCCAGCAAACCCTTCAGGAGAGGCTATCGTCGTGCAAAAGAATCACCCATTAAAAATATGAAAGATTAAGGGGAAGAAGGTTGGTTTAAATAAAGGCTTTGATGTTCGTCAAAAGCTTTGGAGGAAACTGCTCTCACCTCTGGGAATGCTTTGACGAGGATTGGCATCTAAAGCTGATTGAAGAACGATAGAGGAAAAAGGACTACTTGACTGCCTCGCTTGTTACAAATGCTGCAGAAGCCGTACTGCTTTTAAGACCTAGTCCTATTAATCGGAAAAGGGGTCATGAATAAGGAAATCAATCTGCCGAGACCACGGCAAAGGACAATATTCAAAAGGAGCTGCCCAAATACTTAACAGAGTCATGCAAGTTAGGGGTGAAATGGAAAACAAAGCGATTCACGCTTAAACCAAAAAAAAAGAATGAAAAAGTTTTTTGCAGGAAATTCCTTTGTTTACCATATGTTTATACTGTTATTGTAGCCTTCAGTTTCTATCTTTCATGTTTAATGCCTCGCCATTTAGGGAAATGTTAAATATAGAGAAACTTGTAATTTATAATTAGGAAGGCGGAGGATGTATGAGTAATTTATTAGCTGCAAAGGAACGTACGGATTTAAAACAGTCCAATTTAAGGAATTTGAGGGAAAGCGGCGAAATCCCTGCGATAGTATATGGCAATCAAAATGACAGTACAGCCATTTCGGTCAATAATATTGAACTTCAAAAGACAATAAAGGAAATAGGCCGTAATGGTATCATTTCTTTGGACTTGGAAGGAACGAGTTATAAAGTCATGCTCTCTGACTATCAAAAGGATCCTATAAAGAACTTCATTTATCATGCAGACTTTTTAATTGTAGATATGTCCGCTCAATTACAGGCACAAGTTCGCATTAACCTTGTCGGTGTTTGTAAAGGCGTTAAAGACGGTGGTGTCCTTCAGCAGTCTCTTCATGAAGTGACGGTGACGGCTAAACCTAATGACATTCCTGAATCCATCGACGTTGACGTTACCGAACTACAAGTAGGGGATACAATCTACATATCTGATATCGAAACGAATCAGCAAGTTACTATCGACAATGATGGTGAAGAAGTTGTTGCATCTGTTTTGGCTCCTCGTCAGGAAGAGGAAATAGGTACAGGTGAACAGCAAGATGGAGGTATCCCTGAAAATGCAGAGGGCAGGGAGACAAAAGCTTCACCAGAGTCATGATGCCGGGATTAAACAAGTGAATCATGATATAATAGGCGTAGCTCTTAATGAGTTACGTCTTTTCAATCTCTGGATGCGTTTATTCAAACTGTGCCATTTTTAGGGATTGATTCCTTTAATTAGGGTTTATTTCTAATTAGTTCTCCGGTCGCTTGCAGTCCAGCTTGAAATTAGGGTACTATTTTTCTAAGGTCAATGATCTTGGAAAAAACTTCGTCCCAACGTAACTCCCTAAATAACCGTAATGACGGAGTGTGAATCATGAAAATTATTGTAGGGTTAGGGAACCCAGGTAAACAATACGAAAAAACCCGGCATAACGTCGGATTTGAAGTAATAGATGAGTTATCCAGAAAATGGTCGATCCCACTTGACCAAGCAAAACATAAGGGGATCTATGGTGTGGGAATGGTAAAGGGAGAGAAAGTTTTATTGCTTAAACCCTTAACCTACATGAATTTATCAGGAGAATCCATTTCGGCAGTCATGCATTTCTTTAAGGTGGATATCGCGGATGTAGTCATTATATATGATGACCTTGATTTGCCTCCAGGGAAGCTTCGCCTTCGTCAAAAAGGAAGTGCAGGCGGTCATAATGGGATAAAATCTTCAATTGCCCATTTGGGTACCCAAGAATTCAATCGAATCAGAATAGGCATTGGCCGCCCGATAGGCCGTATTCCAGTACCTGATTATGTATTAGGGCGTTTTACTCCTGAGGAATGGGATCATGTAGGGGCAACAATCGAAAAAAGCGCAGCTTCTTGTGAAGCCTGGATGGAAAAACCATTTATACAGGTCATGAACGAATATAACCAATAGGCAAAGAGTAGATATAAGTAAAGAATAATTCTTCCTGTTTCGCTGAATAAATCCCCTCTACTTTTGTACATACTAACACTATTACTTAAATAGGGGGTTACGAAATGGCTCTCCATTATCGATGCCGACATTGCGGAACTAAACTGGGCTCAATCGAGGCACACTCACTGAGTACGGAGCAGTTAGGTTTTAATCAACTTACCGATGAAGAGCGACAAGAGATGATCGTTTATGATTCTGAAGGGGATATGCATGTAAGGGCGATATGTGAAGATTGTCATGAATCGCTGCAGAGAAACCCTGAATTATATGAAAACGATTATATTATTCATTAGCGGAAGAGGGCTTTGGACAAAATCCAAAGCATTTTTCCGTTTGTCTGGTTTACAAGGGCATATAAAATGAGAAATTACCGTTAATAAAGAGGACGCTTGGTTTTAATGGCCAAGTTTAAATACAAGAGTTTCAAATGGTTTTCGCACGTTATAGAGGGGGGGAAAGAAAATGAATGGATTGCAAAACTTGTTCTCCAAACAAGATGATGTTCATTCGTTAATAGCCGGCATTGATGAAGGGCTTAAGGAACAAATCGTCTCTGGTCTGACAGGTTCCTCGAGATCACTTTTGCTGGCTTCCGTATATGAAAAGACGAATAGGCCGATTTTATTGGTTACCCATAATTTATTGCAAGCACAAAAATTCCATGAAGACTTATCCAGTTTCATTCCCGAGGAAGAATTATATATATATCCAGCCAATGAATTGATTGCGGCTGATTTGAGTGTGGCCAGTCCGGAATTAAGGGCCCAACGTATAGAGGCATTGAATTTTTGGGCGGAGGGGAAGAAAGGGATTGTCATTGCGCCGATTCCCGGGGTCCGTCGTGTGCTTCCTTCAAAGGATATTTGGAAGAGGCATCAGCTTACGTTCAATTTAGGGGAAGACATCGGGCTCGAACCAACGCTTAATAAATTCATTGCTATGGGGTATAACCGGTCTGAAATGGTTGCTTCTCCAGGTGAATTCAGTATCCGGGGCGGTATAATCGATATTTATCCGATCACGGAACCTAATCCAATACGAATTGAATTATTCGATACCGAAATAGATTCAATAAGGACCTTTTCAAGCGAAGATCAGCGATCCATCGAGAAACTCAAGAAAGTGACGATCGGTCCCGTCAGTGAGGCTTTACTAGAGACAGAGCACATCGAAAGAATCATAACAAGGCTTGAGAGCGGATTAAGTAAAAGCTTGAAGAAGCTTAAAGATGAGAAAACCAAGGAACAACTGGTTCAAACGATCAGCTATGAACTTGAGCAGCTGAAAATGGGGAATAAACCAGACCAAATCTTTAAATACTTAAGTTTAGCTTATGAAGATCCAGCTAGTTTAATAGATTATTTACCTGTAAATGGTTTGGTTTTCTTAGATGAAATCAGTCGAATCCAGGAAATCAATGATTCTTTGGAAAAGGAAGAGGCTGGTTGGTACACTGACCTTTTAAGTCAGGGACAGATTATCCATGACATAAAGTTGGCTCATCCCATGCAGGAATTAATAATGAAATCCAGCAGGCCGTTTGTATACCTTTCATTATTTTTACGGCATGTACCGCATACGAATCCTCAGAATATCCTGAATTTTGCCAGTAAACAAATGCAAAATTTCCACGGCCAGATGAATGTGTTCAAAGCTGAACTGGAACGGTGGAAAAAAGGGAAATTTACAGTCGTCATACTTGGACAGGATGATGAACGGGTAAAAAAACTGCATTCGGTTTTAGCCGATTATGATATAGAGGCCGCAGAACTGTTTGATGCGAACAGCATTCTTCCAGGTAAAGTACAGATTTTACGCGGCAGTTTAAATAGCGGCTTTGAATTACCCATGCAGAAATTCTGTATCATTACGGAAACGGAATTGTTTAATAAGAAATCAAAGAAATCGACACGGAGACAGAAACTATCGAATGCGGAGCGAATCAAGAGTTATTCCGAACTTAAGATCGGTGACTATGTCGTTCATGTTAACCATGGTATCGGGAAATATTTAGGGATTGAAACCCTTACGATAAATGGGGTCCATAAAGATTACCTGAATATTCGTTATCAAGCGGATGACAAATTGTATGTTCCTGTTGACCAAATTGATCTTGTCCAAAAATATGTCGGTTCAGAAGGGAAAGAACCGAAGCTTTATAAGCTAGGCGGAACGGAATGGAAACGTGTCAAAAGCAAGGTTCAATCATCAGTTGAAAACATTGCTGATGATTTAATCAAGTTATATGCAGAAAGGGAAGCGGCAAAGGGCTATGCTTTTTCACCTGATGGTGATATGCAGAGAGAGTTCGAAACTTCATTTGCTTATAATGAAACGGAAGATCAATTACGTTCTATAGTCGAAATCAAAAAGGATATGGAACGGGAACGGCCGATGGATCGTTTATTATGCGGCGATGTCGGATATGGGAAGACAGAGGTGGCCATCCGTGCCGCTTTTAAAGCCATTATGGATGGCAAGCAAGTTGCATTTCTTGTTCCGACCACAATCCTCGCCCAGCAGCATTATGAAACATTAAGGGAGCGTTTTCAGGATTATCCCATTTCGATTGGTCTTATGAGCCGTTTCCGGAGTAAAAAACAGCAAACGGAGACGATTAAAGGATTGAAGGCCGGCACGGTGGATATTGTGGTAGGCACGCATAGGATTTTATCCAAAGATATCGTGTACCGCGATTTGGGATTGCTTATCATAGATGAAGAACAGCGCTTTGGCGTTACACATAAGGAGAAGATCAAACGGTTAAAAACAAATGTGGATGTACTGACTTTGACTGCGACGCCGATTCCAAGGACCCTTCATATGTCCATGTTGGGCGTGAGGGACTTGTCCGTTATCGAAACACCTCCTGAGAATCGCTTCCCGATTCAAACCTATGTGATGGAGTATAATGGCTCGTTGGTAACGGAAGCGATAGAACGGGAATTGGCCAGGGATGGCCAGGTTTATTTCCTATACAATCGGGTAGAGGATATAGCAAGAAAAGCAGAAGAAATTTCCATGTTAGTACCAGATGCCCGTGTGACATTTGCTCATGGGCAAATGTCAGAGCAAGAGCTGGAAGCCGTCATGTTTGGCTTTTTAGAGGGTGAATATGATGTTTTGGTAAGTACAACCATTATTGAGACAGGTGTCGATATCCCGAATGTAAATACACTAATAGTGAATGAAGCAGATAGAATGGGACTTTCACAGCTCTATCAGCTACGTGGCCGTGTAGGGCGATCCAATCGGGTGGCATATGCATTCTTTACTTATAGGAAAGATAAAGTATTGACGGAAGTCGCAGAAAAACGTCTCCAATCCATTAAGGAATTTACAGAATTGGGTTCAGGGTTCAAAATTGCGATGCGTGATTTATCCATCAGGGGAGCTGGAAATATTCTAGGGGCTCAACAACACGGCTTCATCGATTCGGTTGGTTTTGATTTGTACTCACAAATGTTGAAAGAAGCGGTGGATGCAAAACGTAATGATCAACCAGTCGAAGAAAAGAACACCCTTGAAATTGACGTTGAAGTGGATGCATATATACCTGATGCCTACATAATGGATGGACATCAGAAAATAGAAATGTATAAAAGGTTCAGGGGCATTACCTCACTTGAAGAAGTGGAAGAATTACAAGATGAAATGCTCGATCGTTTCGGAGAGTATCCCGAAGAAGTCGCCTATTTATTCATGATTGCCGAGATGAAGGTATATGCTGAAAAAGCTGGAATTGAAAGCATTAAACAATTGAAGCAGGAAATCAGCATTCTTATTAGGGAAAAGGTAAGCAGCGATGTGGATGGACAAAAGGTGTTTGAGCTGGGATCGAAGTATGGCCGTATGGTTGGCTTTGGCATGGACGGCAATCGAATGAAGCTGGTCCTGCACATAAAAGGCGTAGAACAAAGCAAATGGCTTAATATTTTATTTGAGATGGCCAAGGGCTTACAGCATGTAAAAAAAGAGACTCAAGCCACAAAGAACTAAAAGTGAATGATTATCCTCTTGAAGAAATGTTTTTTAAGATACCATGGTAAAAGAGTGCAACGAAAAGAAAAATTTTTTCAAAGTGCATAGAACTTACCATTAGAAAAATACTAAGTACAATAGCTGGTGATGATTTTGCTACAAAAAGAGGATTTATCAAATCAATTAGATGAAAGTGAGGCAACATTAGATGAAAGCAACTGGTATCGTTCGCCGAATTGATGATTTAGGAAGAGTCGTCATCCCGAAAGAAATTCGAAGGACCCTCCGTATTCGTGAAGGGGATCCATTGGAAATCTTTGTAGACAGAGACGGAGAAGTCATCTTAAAGAAATATTCTCCTATTAGTGAATTAGGAGATTTTGCAAGAGAATATGCAGAAGCACTTTATGATAGCCTTGGAAACCCAGTTATGATTTGTGACAGGGATACTTACATTGCAGTGGCAGGTGGCTCCAAAAAAGAATACTTAAATAAAAGCGTTAGTGAACTAGTGGAAAAAATCATGGAAGAAAGAAATCCTGTTTTGGAATCTCCGAATGGACAAATTTCCTTCGTTGATTCAAATGACGAAGAGGTCCAATCATATACTGCAGCTCCGATCATTGCGAGTGGCGACCCGATTGGTGCCGTCTTGATTTTCTCTAAAGAAGGTACCATTGGAGAAGTGGAACAGAAATCGGTTGAAACCGCAGCAAGTTTTCTAGCTAGACAAATGGAACAGTAAGTTTGGACATGCCATTATATTTTTAGATGTGGAAAGGGCAGCAATCGCTGCCCTTTTTGCTCTTTATTAAACGGATTGGGGAGGACAATAAAAAGGAGGAGTATTTTCTCTAGATGGATATGGGAATTAATTTACAGTATGGTTACAAATGAAAATTAACGACTTGAATTATGCTATAATAACTACCACATATGAGTGAAAAGGGGAAAAAGAATGGCTGAAAAGCCTTATAAAACTTCAAATGAACTTTTTCGAGGTGCGCTGATCCTGAGCATAGCAGCGATTATCGTTAAAGTTTTGAGCGCGGCATATCGCATACCTTATCAGAACATAGCAGGCGACATCGGGTTTTATATCTATCAGCAGGTATATCCCTTCTACGGTGTGGCTTTTACATTATCAACACTTGGCTTCCCTGTTGTCATATCCAAATTGATCGCAGAGCGGGAGTCTTCAAAAAATGATTTTGCGGTCAAGGACATTTTAGTTACCTCATTCGTCGTCTTAAGCTCGATAGGAATCATGATGTTTGCTGCACTGTTTTTTGGCGCAGATTGGATTGCCGGATGGATGAAGGATCCGAATTTAGCCAGTCTGCTAAGAATCACTGCCTATTCCTATTTATTAATGCCGATTTCATCCGTATTAAGAGGGTATTTTCAAGGAATAAACGACATGATACCTACAGCGAGTTCTCAGGTCGCTGAACAATGTATCCGTGTATTGACGATACTGGTGCTTTCCACAATATTCGTGTATCAGGGCTACTCTCATTATGTGGTCGGTAAGGGGGCGGTTTTCGGTTCGATTACTGGCGGCATAACTGGCCTGGTACTGCTTATTGTTTTCGTAATTTTAAAAGAAGAATGGAAGCTTATTTTACGAATGAATATCAAACCGGTAAATTTCATCAAGATTTCCAAAGTCCTGGTTTTTCAAGGGTTGGCGTTTTGCATAACTGGCTTGATCCTTATCTTGTTTCAGTTTGTTGATTCACTGCACCTGTATTCGCTACTAAGGGATACGGGGATGGGGGAAAAGGAAGCTAAAGAATGGAAAGGGGTATATGATCGTGGACAGCCATTGCTTCAGCTAGGGACAGTCGTGGCTAATTCTTTTGCATTGGCGCTTGTACCTGTAATATCTGGATTTGTTAAGAAGAAAAGTGAACAAGAATTACTCAATAAGATTAAATTGGCGCTGCGTGTAAGTACGACAATTGGACTTGCTGCTGCGATTGGACTGTTAGTAACGATTAAGCCGGTCAATCAAATGCTGTTCACGGATGCCAAAGGAACAATTACTTTAGCAATTTTCTCCTTATCGATTTTATTCACATCCATCATAATGGCAGAAGCGGCAGTGCTTCAAAGTTTAGGTTACTCGTTTGTGCCGGTGATCATTACGATTATAGGGGTGGGTAGCAAGTGGGCTTTGAACCTTGTTCTTGTGCCCCATTACAAAACCGCGGGAGCAGCCTCTGCAACCGTACTTGCATTTATGATCATGACTGCATTATTTTATACGGTATTGAGAGTACATATTAAAAAGACATTAATTGAAAGGAAGTACCTGTTAATAATTTTGAAGAGTACGGTTTACATGGGTACGGCGGTTCTTTTATTCAATGCCTTATTCCAATTGATGTTTCCAGGTGAGAGCCGAATGTTAGCTGCGATCCAAGCGCTGATCGGTGTAGGGATCGGTGCAGCCGTTTTTGTGATGACCGCCCTTCGTGCAGGTTTATTTGGTGAAGAAGAACTTTCACTTATACCTGCTGGATCAAAGCTTAAACGATTTATAATAACGAATAGGAGTATACGAGATGAATGAGATTACGATAATAGGCCTTGGTGCAGGAGATTTAGATCAGCTTCCGCTAGGGATTTATAAAAAATTGACACAAACTGAACAATGCTTCGTCAGAACGATAGATCATCCTGTAATCGGGGATTTGAAAAGGGAAGGCATCATTTTCACGGCATTTGACGAGATATATGAAAAGCACGACCAATTTGAAGCGGTATATGAAGAGATTGCTGAAACACTATTACAGGAGGCTTCAAGCCGTTCCGTTCTTTACGCGGTTCCAGGGCATCCAATGGTTGCGGAAAAAACGGTTCAGCTTTTGCTCGAAAAGGGTCCGTCTCTTGGAATAGCCATTAAGCTAGAAGGCGGTCAAAGTTTTCTTGATCCCTTGTTTCAGGCTGTTCAGATCGATCCGATTGAAGGCTTCCAGCTTTTGGATGGTACAGATCTTTCTCCGGATGATTTGCACATTACCCAGCACATGATAATCGGGCAGGTGTATGATGCTTTCAGCGCGTCCAATGTGAAGTTGACTTTAATGGAAAAGCTTCCGGATGACTACGAGGTATATATCGTCACAGCGGCAGGCAGCAGTCAGGAAAAAGTGACAAAGTGCGCACTGTTCGAACTCGACCGTCAGATGGAGTTAAGTAACTTGACGAGTGTTTATGTCCCGCCTGTTAGAGAAGAAGCGTTACGGTATCGGGAGTTTTCTAAACTGCGGCAGGTCATTGCAGAACTTAGAGGTCCTGGCGGATGCCCTTGGGATAAGAAACAGACTCATGAAAGCTTGAAGAAATATCTAATAGAAGAGGCATACGAGCTTATTGATTCCATAGATGAAGAGGACGATGAGGGCATGGTTGGTGAACTTGGGGATGTACTCCTTCAGGTGATGCTTCATTCTCAAATCGGCGAAGATGAGGGAATGTTCACGGTGGATGATGTGATTGAAGGCATTACTGCAAAAATGATTCGGCGCCACCCTCATGTATTCGGGGATGTTGAGGTGAATGGCGAGGAAGATGTATTAGTGAACTGGCAGAAAATCAAAGAAGATGAGAAAGGGAGCGAAACAAAGGCTTCAATTTCCATTCTGGATGGTATTGAGAAATCGCTGCCAAACTTAATTCGGGCAG
The DNA here is from genome assembly GCF_001578185.1 of Peribacillus simplex. NCBI lineage: Bacteria > Bacillati > Bacillota > Bacilli > Caryophanales > Bacillaceae > Peribacillus > Peribacillus simplex. The sequence goes on from NZ_CP011008.1 coordinate 66,395, forward strand.
AAGAGTACCAAAAAAGGGCTGCGAAGGTTGGATTTGATTGGGATGAGGTTTCCGAAGCGTGGAAAAAGGTTATAGAAGAAGTGCAGGAATTAGAAGAGGAAATATTTAGCCCGAATCGGGATGTCGAAAGAATTAAATCAGAGCTGGGCGACCTCTTTTTTGCGCTTGTCAACATTTCACGTTATTATGACATACAAGCAGAAGAAGCCGTCTACAAAGCAAACCAGAAATTTCACCAGCGTTTTACATATATAGAAGAGAGCATTCAAAGGGCAGACAAAAAGTTTGAGGATTATACATTAGAAGAACTGGATTCATATTGGAATGAGGCAAAAGCTAAAGGACTTTAATTAAGGGAGAGATTTGAATGTCGATGAGATTGGATAAATTCCTAAAAGTTTCAAGGTTGATCAAACGCCGCACACTTGCGAAGGAAGTTGCGGATAAAGGAAGAATCACGATTAACGGACAACAGGCAAAAGCAAGTTCGAGTGTTAAAGATGGTGATGAATTAACTGTACGATTCGGTCAAAAGCTGGTTACTGTGCGAGTCGATAAAATTCAAGAAACGACGAAAAAGGAAGCGGCTGCAGATATGTATTCCATCATAAAGGAAGAGAAGCTAGCAGAGGAGTAAGGACAGGCTTGGTTCTAATTCCCTTCTTACGGACATACACTTGTACAAAATCAGTGGTACTGTGAGGGATGAAAAAATGAGCCAATATATTGATCCGAATGCTGGTTACACAAAGGGAACGATCCAAGAGCATGATGTAACGATGAAAGGCCGCCGTTTACTTGATATTACCGGTGTCAAACAAGTGGAAAGCTTTGATAATGAAGAGTTTTTGCTAGAAACATCAATGGGATTCTTATCTATCCGGGGCCAAAACTTGCAAATGAAGAATTTAGACGTTGATAAAGGCATCGTTTCCATTAAGGGAAAGATTTTCGACCTCGTTTATTTAGATGAGCAATCAGGGGAGAAGGCTAAAGGCTTCTTTGGCAAATTGTTCAAATGACCTTAACGACCCAATTTTATACGTTGCTTGCGATGATAGGCATGGGCAGTGCCTTTGGGGCTGCCCTGGATACGTATAGCCGGTTCCTGAAGCGTCCAGAAAGGAAAAGGTGGATTGTATTCATCCATGATTTCCTTTTCTGGATCATTCAGGGTCTCCTTATTTTTTATGTTTTGTTTTTAGTGAATGAGGGAGAATTTCGCCTCTATTTATTTTTGGCCTTATTATGCGGTTTTTCAGCTTATCAAGCACTTTTCAAAGGGTTCTATCAACGTTTTTTAGAGCTTTTGATAATACTGGTGATAAAGTTGGCGAGATTTATAACTGATGCGGTTCAAATGCTGATATTTCTTCCGATAAAATGGTTAATAGTATCTGTAATAGCCATTATTATCGGGATAGGTAAGTTCGTTTTAGCATTACTAAAATGGGCGGGGAAAATACTTCTCTTTATTTTAAATATTTTCTGGAGGCCATTAAAATGGATTCTGACCTATATATGGAATTTATTGCCGGTTTTTGTTACGAAAAACGTCGGGAAGTTTTATAATAAAGGAAAAGGGATTTTATTGAAAATAAAGAATTCTATAAATAGAACGCTAAATAGATGGAGAACTAAAAAGAAATGAGGAGCGATAATACATGAGTAGCCTTGGTAAAAGGAAAGTGGCAAAAATAGAAAATCCCTACGTCGCTCAACAAGAGAAAAAAGTACAAACAGTAGAAAAAAAGAAGCGTGGTCTAATGCGTAGATTGACACTTTACTCCGTTTTCGCCGCTGTCTTTTTGATTTTGGCTGTTCCCACCCTTCTAACGCAAAATGTTGCACTTGATGAGAAAATTCAACAGAAGAAAGAATTGAAGGGTAAGTTAGCTAAATTGGAAAAGGACGAGACCCTTCTTAAAGAAGAAATCGTAAAGCTTAATGACGATGACTATATAGCGAAAATAGCCAGACGGGATTATTTCTTATCTGAAAAAGGTGAAATCATTTTTACCCTTCCAAAAGGGAAGGAAGATAGTGACTAATATTGACACTGTTTTTTTACTTTCGTTATAATATAGAGTGAAGAGATTTTTTAACATTTCTAAGGAGGAACATTTTTTTTATGTCAATCGAAGTAGGCAGCAAGTTACAAGGTAAAGTAACAGGCATAACTAATTTTGGTGCATTTGTAGAGCTCCCTCAAGGTTCAACCGGTCTTGTCCATATCAGTGAAGTGGCTGATAACTATGTCAAAGATATTAATGATCATTTAAAAGTGGGCGATACAGTCGAGGTGAAAGTCATCAATGTGAAAGATGGCAAGATTGGCTTGTCCATAAAAAAAGCGATAGACCGTCCTGAAGCTGAGCAAAAACCTGCATACACACCACGTCCGCGCCAAGGAAGAGGGAATGACAGCCGTTCCAAAGACTTCCGCTCAAAAGGTAACAGTTTCCAACCCAAGGAAAACTTTGAGCAAAAAATGGCTAAATTCTTAAAAGATAGTGAAGACCGCTTAACGACCCTTAAACGTAGCACCGAAACGAAACGGGGAGGTCGAGGAGGAAGACGCGGATAAAAACTGCTGCTGAAAATAATAGTTTAGCTACTTTTCCTGTGAAATTATTCATAGTGTAGATAAAGGCAAGCTTGCTGGCTTGTCTTCTTTTAATTATATAAGGCTTTACTTATGGTAATAAAACCTTCAAACGACAATAAAAAGCGCCTCTGTACACTTATTCGGATAAGTGTACAGAGGCGCTTTCGGTGTATATGATGACCCGTACGGGATTCGAACCCGTGTTACCGCCGTGAAAGGGCGGTGTCTTAACCGCTTGACCAACGGGCCGTGATTTTAATAGAAAAAGATAGCGGCAGAGGGGATCGAACCCCCGACCTCACGGGTATGAACCGTACGCTCTAGCCAGCTGAGCTACGCCGCCATAATGGTAAGTGCTACTGAAGCACAAGTTATATCTTACATTCGTGAAGGGAAAATGTCAACAAAAAAATAAAGTTTGTCGGTTTCCATTTCCTTATTATTTATTCGTGTTATTTTCCACAAAAATAACCTAAAAACTTTGCTTTTCTTCAAAAAAAAAAGAACGCCTGTTTCTGTATTGAAAAAAAAGGTACAAAAACCTGTATACAAATGATTGTTCAAGAAGAATTTCGTCGAACGTTTTTCTTATCCGCTTATAAAATTCTGACAAAAAAATAAACAAGCCCTCTTTATAATAAAAATCACTAATATGAATGGGGTGTTGAAATGGAAAAAGTGGAAAGACCTATGATGGAACCTCTTGGTGATGTTCAGTTAAAGGAAGCAAAGGCAGGGGCCATCAACTGGATCCAACAACTGCAAACGAAGACGGAAGATATATTCATAAAGAAAGGTATCTCTTTAGCCATTATCGGTTTTTTATTAGGACGGGCATTAATTCTTTCTCAGTTGGCACCATTTGGACTTCCGTTTTTTGCAGCAGTTTTTCTTATGAGGCGTGACAGGGCTCCACTAGCTTTATTCGGATTGATTGCAGGCGGGCTCACCGTTCACTATTCCAATAGTTTGGTCATCTTTGCATCGGCGTTCCTGCTTCTGTTATTTCATAAGATCAAGAAGCCCGCCGTTGAAGGGCAATTCAAAACGATGTCGATGTACGTCTTTGCTTCACTATTCCTGGTCAACCTGGCCGAGCAATATCTGGTATTTCGAACGATTCAGCTGTACGACTTAATGATGATAGGAGTGGAAGCGGGACTCGCCATGATTTTAACCTTAATCTTCATACAGTCCATCCCGCTGCTAACCATACGGACAAAGTCCCAATCATTAAAGACGGAGGAAATCGTAAGCCTCATCATCTTACTGGCTTCGGTAATGACTGGAACCATAGGCTGGATGATATACGATTTATCACTCGACCATATATTCTCACGATATCTGGTCCTCCTCTTTGGGCTGGCGGGAGGGGCCGCCATAGGCTCCACTGTAGGTGTAGTTACTGGATTGATATTCAGTTTGGCAAGTATTGCCAGTCTTTATCAAATGAGCCTTCTCGCTTTTTCCGGACTTCTGGGCGGGTTGTTGAAGGAGGGAAGGAAGATAGGGGTCGCCGTAGGCCTCTTAATTGCTACGTTACTGATAGGTTTATATGGTGAGGGCACCAATAATATTATGGTGACCCTTTATGAATCACTTGTAGCTGTGGCTTTATTTATATTAACACCGTCATCCATAATCAACAAAATAGCGAAACACATACCGGGAACAGTCGAGAATTCTGATGAACAGCAGCAGTATGCCCGGAAAGTGAGGGATGTTACGGCTCAAAGGGTGGAGCAATTCTCACATGTATTTGAGGCGCTTTCAAATAGCTTTTCCCAAGTGGATGAAAGGGGGAGATTGGAGGAAGATGAGAAAGAATTCGATTACTTCTTGAGTAATGTAACGGAAAAGACGTGCCAGCTCTGTTTTAAAAAGGAACAATGCTGGTCCAAGAACTTCAATACAACCTATGACGGTATGCAGGAAATTATGATTCAATTAAGTGAAAATGATGGACAGCTCCCTCAAAAGACTTCGAAAGAATGGGGGAAATATTGCAGCCGCGGACCACAGGTCATTGGGGCGATATCACAGGAACTTACTTATTTTGAAGCAAACCAAAAGTTAAAAAGGCAGGTGAAAGAAAGCCGGAAACTAGTGGCGGATCAGCTGAGGGGCGTTTCTGCAGTAATGGATGATTTTGCGAAAGAAATTCAAAGGGAAAGGAAAAATCATCATGTACATGAAGAATCCATCATGGAGGCCATCCAGGATTTTGGCCTCCATATAGGCCATGTTGAAATATACAGTCTAGAACAAGGAAATGTTGATATAGAAATGAGTGTCCCATACTGCCAGGGCAGAGGGGAATGTGAAAAGTTGATAGCCCCTATGCTTTCGGACATTCTAGGGGAAACGATAGTCGTTCATTCAGAAGAGTGTGCAACATATCCAAACGGGCAATGTGAGGTGATATTTAGGTCAGCAAAAAAATTCACGGTCGAAACGGGTGTAGCTCATGCTGCAAAGGGGGGAGGGCTTGTTTCAGGAGATAGTTATACGACCATGGAAATTGGTTGCGGTAAATTCGCAATAGCCATTAGTGATGGTATGGGAAATGGGGAAAGGGCCCATTTTGAAAGTACAGAGACATTAAAGCTGCTTCAAAAATTTTTACAATCGGGAATAGAAGAAAAAATAGCCATTAAATCCGTAAACTCCGTATTATCTCTACGCACTACCGATGAAATATTTTCAACTCTTGATTTGGCAATGATTGATCTTCAGGACGCAAAGGCTAAGTTTTTAAAAATCTGTTCGATACCGAGTTTCATTAAAAGGGGTGATAGGATAATAAAAATTGAGTCGAGTAACCTGCCTATGGGAATCATCCAGGATTTCGATGTTGATGTTGTTTCAGAAGAGCTGAAGGCAGGGGATATATTAATCATGATGAGCGATGGAGTGTTCGATGGTCCCTCCCATGTCGAAAATATCGAGTTCTGGCTTAAACGAAAGATCAAGGAAATGGAGACAGAAGATCCGCAGGAAATTTCGGATTTAATATTGGAAGAGGTCATCCGAACAAAAGGGATAATAGATGATGATATGACAGTGGTAACGTCCAAAATTAAACATAATACACCGAAATGGGCATCCATTCCCGTTTCTCCAAAACGTAAAAAGGCCCAGTAGGGGCCGTTCATATATATAAAATAAATAAAACTAAAAACGAGGTGGTGTGTTGGTAGACGGGTAAAAGGTAAAAAGGTGGACTTTAGAAAAATTTAATGAATCCACTCCATGAATGTGAATTGATTGCGTAAGCCTTTGGCGTATAATTTCCCCCTTTTTAGTCAATTATGGTAACAGATTGAAAGGAAGGGAGAGCAAAACATGAAAGCAGGAACATTAAGGCAGATTTTGCTTATAACCGACGGATGTTCAAATCATGGTGAGGAGCCCTCTGCCATGGCTGAATTAGCAAGGGAGCAAGGCATAACCATCAATGTAATAGGTGTAATGGAGAATGATGTGATAGATGAAAAGGGACTTAAGGAAATCGAGAAAATTGCTGGTTCAGGAGGTGGCGTAAGTCAAATAGTCTATGCCCAGCAGTTGTCCCAAACCGTCCAAATGGTGACCCAAAAGGCGATGACCCAAACTATACAGGGAGTTATCAATCGTGAACTTCAACAAATACTGGGAGATTCAAGAACGATGGAGGATCTTCCGCCGGAAAAACGTGGAGAGGTAATGGAGGTGGTCGATGAGCTTGGGGAAACAAGCAAGCTCGAAGTACTGATACTTGTTGATACTAGTGCAAGCATGAAACATAAATTGCCTAGTGTAAAAGATTCCTTATTAGATCTTTCCCTTAGTATGAATGCAAGAATGGGTGACAGCCGTTTTTCAGTATTCGTATTTCCTGGGAAAAGAAATGATGTGGAAAAGTTGTTGGATTGGACGCCGAACCTTGAAGCCTTGACGGCAACTTTTCCTAAGCTTAGTACAGGGGGACTTACTCCGACAGGTCCAGCCATTCGTGAAGCTCTAACATATTTCAATAAAAAACGTTCATTGAGGGGATTGTTATCACATGATGATGAACAATACTTTGAGGAATCAATGTAACCTCCTCCCTGGCGGTTTGGTCACTGGAAAATGGAATAAAAACGAGTACAAAATAATTAAGGAATTGGGGTGTGGAGCGAACGGGATCGTCTACTTGGTTGAAAGTGAAAATCGTCATTATGCTTTAAAGCTCAGTGATAATGGGACGTCCATTATTTCGGAGATGAATATCCTAAAATCCTTCTCAAAGGTCCAGGGGTCTACCCTTGGACCTTCCTTTTTGGAAGCGGACGATTTCATCAAAGCAGGAAAGCAGCTCCCGTTTTATGTCATGGAATATATCCATGGACACGATTTTTTGCGTTTCATTGAAAAGAAAGGGCCATCGTGGATCGGGGTCTTAATGCTTCAGCTTTTAACCAGTTTATCTGCCCTGCATACAAATGGCTGGGTGTTTGGGGATTTAAAACCTGAGAATTTGATAGTGACTTCACCAGCCTACAAAGTGCGGTGTGTCGATGTAGGCGGAACCACCTTGATTGGCCGATCTGTTAAAGAATTCACCGAGTTCTTCGACAGAGGTTACTGGGGACTTGGATCAAGAAAGGCTGATCCGCAATATGACTTGTTCGCTGTGGCGATGATTATCATCAATTCTTCCTACCCTAAACGTTTCCACAAGAACGGGGAGGGGTATAAACAGCTTAACGACTTGATTAAACAGAGAAAGGAATTGCACCCATATAGAAAGATGTTGGATAAAGCACTCCGTGGGCAGTATGATTCAGCCCTTCAAATGCAAGAGGATTTAGTCACTGTGTTAAGTAAGCAAAATCATTTGAACAAAAAGGGACCCGGCCAGACAGCGACGAGGCAGCCTTCAACAAAGCAACCTGCAACAAGGCAAGCCAGAAGGTCCCAAAACCATTCCAAAAATAAGAGGGGAGGTTTTTTTGAAACCTTTTTACTGGTAGCCATAATATCGATGCTCTATGTTCTTTACATATATGAACAGTTGTTATGATATAGTTAATGGATGAATGCATGGAATAATTGAAACCATTTCATGTTTGAATCGTATAAACTAATACCTGTCCATAAAGAAGGAAGATTGTATGTTAAAGGAAAAAGTTCTGAATACCATTTATAGAAACGAATTGATTCAGGAAAACTCGAAGTTGCTCATAGGGGTTTCAGGGGGACCGGACTCGTTGGTGCTTCTCCATATCCTTAAGGAAATTCAATCACTTTTTCATTATGAGATTATTGTTGCAAGTGTTGACCATATGTTTCGTGGTGAGGAATCATATGAAGATTATAAATATGTCGAGCATATATGTGAACAGTGGGGCATCGCATTTGAAGGAAAAAGGATTGATGTTCCTGCCCGGATGGAACAGACGGGGGAAAGCTCACAAATAACGTCAAGAAAGGCACGCTTTGCTTTCTATGAAGAAATGATGGATAAGCATCAAGCCTCCGCTCTTGTCCTGGGACATCATGGAGATGATCAAATCGAAACGATGCTCATGCGTTTAACAAGAGGGGCGACAGGTAAAGCAAGAGCAGGCATTCCTATAAAAAGGCGTTTTCACACGGGTCATTTGATCAGGCCATTTCTTGAAATCACGAAAGGCCAAATTATTGAATATGCGGGCCAGCATAATATTGAACCAAGGTTTGATCCGAGCAATGAAAAAGATGACTATGTAAGAAATCGATTTAGACATGAAGTTCTTCCATTTTTAAAGAAAGAAAATAGAAAGGTTCATGAGCATTTTCAACGATTCAGTGAAGAACTTTATGAAGATGAAGAGTTTTTTCAGAACCTGGTTTCAAGCAAAATGACCGAGGTTTGGATCCATCAGGATAAGGATCTAGCGGTTATTCAGATTGATAAGGTTCTCGCGATGCCTAAACCTTTACAAAGAAGAGCGATTCAACTAATATTAAATTATCTTTATTTGGAGAGACCTTCATCGCTTTCGGCATTACATATTGATCAACTTTTAGTTTTGTTTTTAAATCCTCAACCATCTGCAGAATTGCATCTTCCGGAGGGCCTTATTGCTGAAAAATCATATCAAACTTGCACTTTTAGATTTTTTCGGCAAAAAAGCCATAAATATTCCCTTAAATTACAAATTCCCGGTGAGACTATTCTTCCGAATGGATACAAGATTAAAGCGCACTATATAAAAGAAGAAATTCCAGTTCTTAAAGGAAATCATTCTTTTATACTTCCCGAATCAGCTGTGAAGTTTCCGCTTACAGTCCGAACCAGGAATGAAGGCGAACGGATGGCAGTCAAGGGATTAGGTGGAACTAAAAAGTTGAAGGATATTTTTATTAATGAGAAGATCCCGATGCTAGAAAGAAATGTGTGGCCGGTCATCATCGATCAAGCTGGAACGGCCATTTGGCTTCCTGGTTTAAAGAAATCGAATGTTGAGCCGGATATAATTTCTGATGAAAAATCTTTAATCTACTTAGAATATAAAAAAGCTTAATTCTTCATGGGGGGCAATTAATTACTATGACCATGCAAAACGACATTGAAAAAGTGTTAATAACTGAGGAAGAACTACAAAAAAAAATCAGGGAATTGGGTGCGCAGCTTGAAGCTGATTACCAAGGTAAGTTCCCGCTGGCTATCGGAGTGCTGAAAGGCGCCATGCCATTTATGTCAGATTTACTGAAACGCGTGGATACACATCTTGAAATGGACTTTATGGATGTTTCAAGCTATGGTAGCTCTACTGTATCTTCCGGTGAAGTGAAAATCATCAAAGATCTTAATACATCCGTTGAAGGCCGGGATATTTTAATCATCGAAGATATTATCGATAGCGGCTTAACCCTTAGCTATCTTGCGGAACTTTTCCGTTATAGAAAAGCAAAATCAATTAAAATCGTTACCCTATTGGATAAACCAACAGGCAGGAAAGCCGATATCACTCCTGACTATGCCGGATTTATCGTTCCTGATGCATTTGTTGTCGGATATGGTCTTGATTTTGCAGAAAAGTATCGTAATCTCCCGTATATTGGCATATTGAAGCCTGAAATTTACTCGAATTAATCGTTCCTGTTCGAAAGAGAAGACCAGATAAAAACAGCGGTGTTAAATTATTGTAATTCATTAATTTTGTATGATAGTATTTACTATAGTTTGTTTACCCGTGGGAGGAGGTAAGGGATGAATCGGATCTTCCGTAATACCATATTTTATTTACTGATCTTTTTGGTCATCATTGGGATTGTAAGCATCTTTAATAATAACAATGAACCAACAGAGAAAATGACCCAAGATGAATTCTATAAACATTTGGAGAGTGGGGACGTTACAGCACTAACGATGCAGCCCGAAAGCAGTGTGTTTGAAATCACAGGGAAGCTCAAAGGTTATGAGGAAAACAAATACTTTGTGACGTACGTACCTTTCAGTGAATATTCGCAGAGTCGAATTAATGATGCCGTAACTAAGTTGGGTAAAGACATCATCACTGTTGAACCTCCAGAAAAGACAAGTGGCTGGGTGACATTTTTCACTTCAATCATTCCATTTGTAATCATTTTTATCCTCTTCTTCTTTTTACTTAACCAAGCTCAAGGTGGCGGTGGTGGCCGTGTCATGAACTTCGGGAAAAGTAAGGCGAAATTGTATAATGATGATAAGAAAAAAGTACGCTTCAATGATGTTGCCGGAGCGGACGAAGAAAAGCAGGAACTTGTCGAGGTCGTTGAATTCTTAAAAGATCCTCGCAAATATGCCGAGCTTGGAGCCCGTATTCCTAAAGGGGTACTTTTAGTCGGGCCTCCTGGTACAGGTAAAACTTTACTTGCACGGGCAGTAGCTGGTGAAGCCGGTACTCCTTTCTTCTCGATCAGTGGTTCTGATTTTGTTGAAATGTTTGTAGGTGTCGGTGCATCCCGTGTTCGTGATTTGTTTGAAAATGCTAAGAAGAATGCACCATGTATCATCTTTATCGATGAAATTGATGCAGTCGGTCGTCAACGTGGCGCAGGTCTAGGTGGCGGTCACGATGAACGTGAACAAACACTGAACCAACTACTTGTAGAAATGGATGGTTTCGGTGGGAATGAAGGAATCATTATCATCGCTGCGACTAACCGTGCTGATGTATTGGATCCGGCATTATTGCGTCCAGGACGTTTTGACCGTCAAATTACGGTTGGCCGCCCAGATGTTAAAGGCCGTGAAGAAGTATTGAAAGTGCATGCACGTAATAAACCTTTAGCTGAAACGGTTGATTTGAAAGCGATCGCTCAGCGTACACCAGGATTTTCTGGTGCAGATCTTGAAAACTTACTGAATGAAGCGGCGCTTGTCGCTGCCCGTCAAGATAAGAAGAAGATCGACATGTCCGATTTGGATGAAGCTTCGGATCGCGTTATTGCGGGACCTGCTAAGAAAAATCGTGTCATTTCCAAAAAGGAACGGAATATTGTAGCATGGCATGAAGCGGGGCATACCATTATTGGATTGGTTCTCGATGATGCCGAAGTCGTTCATAAAGTTACGATTGTCCCTCGTGGTCAAGCTGGCGGATATGCAGTTATGCTGCCGAAAGAAGATCGTTTCTTCATGACGGAGCCTGAACTGAAAGATAAAATCGTAGGACTTTTGGGTGGCCGAGTATCCGAAGAAGTTACATTCGGAGAAGTGAGTACCGGAGCGCATAATGACTTCCAGCGTGCAACTGGCATAGCTCGAAGCATGGTTATGGAATATGGTATGAGTAAGCTCGGACCTCTTCAATTCGGTAATTCTCAAGGTCAGGTCTTCCTAGGCCGCGATTTTAACAATGATCAAAATTACTCAGATGCAATAGCATATGAAATTGATCTTGAAATTCAACGCATCATCAGGGAAGCTTACGAAAGATGTAAGACGATTCTTACTGAAAATCGTGAAAAACTTGATTTGGTTGCAAAAACCTTGCTTGAAGTGGAAACACTTGATGCTGAACAAATCAAAAGTTTATTCCATAACGGTAAGTTGCCAGAACGGGATTATACCGCTTTGAATGGGAATTTGACTACTGATGAGAATGTCAAGGTGAACATCAATACGAAGAAGGAAGAAAAAGAGGCCCTATTAGATCCATTGGATAAGAGAGGACCTGAGGACCTTGAAATAACGGAGGAAGGATTGAATACTCCTCCAATCAAAGAAGGCACACCTCAAGATCAGCCGCTTTCCTTCCCGAACGAAGATGACAATAAAAAGTCTTAAGTTGACTATAAGAAAAGGGTATTTCCGCCTCGGAAATACCCTTTTCTAACTCTTAAAATGACTTTGGGGACGTAAGAAAAAGATGCTGGGATTTTTTTACCTTACGAAAAGCGCGACTAATAGCGTGGGAAATAACAGTGTGGTATGATGTTGGAGAATAATTTACCGGAGTGATGAAACGATGATTTTTGTATTGGATGTTGGGAATACGAATACTGTATTAGGCGTATACGATGAAGATATTTTAAAATATCATTGGCGAATTGAGACTAGCCGTCATAAAACAGAAGATGAGTATGGAATGGTCATAAAGTCTTTACTGCAACATGAGGGTCTTTCGTTTGATCAGTTTGATGGAATCATTATTTCTTCGGTAGTTCCGCCGATTATGTTTGCGCTTGAACGTATGTGTAAAAAATACTTTGGCATTAAGCCGCTTATAGTGGGGCCTGGAATAAAAACTGGATTGAATATTAAATACGAAAATCCCCGTGAGGTGGGAGCGGACCGGATCGTTAATGCTGTTGCAGGCATTCAGGAATATGGAAGCCCTCTCATTATCGTGGATTTTGGCACGGCAACGACATATTGCTACATAAATGAGGATAAACAATACATGGGCGGAGCCATTGCTCCGGGCATAAATATTTCTACAGAAGCACTTTATTCAAAAGCGGCCAAACTTCCAAGGATAGAAATCAGCCGACCTGAAGGAATCATTGGCAAAAATACGGTATCCGCCATGCAGGCTGGTATTTTGTTTGGGTATGTTGGACAGGTTGAAGGAATCGTTAATCGAATAAAGGCGCAAAGTAATCTAGAGCCAACGGTAATAGCGACAGGCGGACTGGCTACCTTAATTGCTAATGAGTCTACTGTGATTGACGTTGTTGAGCCATTTTTAACTTTAAAGGGATTGCAGCTGATTTATAAACGAAATCGTGAACAAGTGAAGAAGTAATTATACAGCATGGAAGGAGCATAACAAATGAAGGATTATCTAATAAAGGCGTTAGGCTATGAAGGACAGGTACGGGCATATGCTGTTTCAACAACTGATACCGTAGGAGAAGCTCAACGACGTCATTATACATGGCCTACTGCTTCCGCTGCCCTTGGGCGTGCAATGACGGCAGGTGTGATGATGGGCGGAATGTTAAAAGGTGAAGAAAAACTGACGATTAAAATCGAGGGCGGTGGCCCGATTGGATCCATCCTGGTCGACAGCAATGCGAAGGGAGAAGTCCGCGGATATGTGACTCACCCGCAAACCCATTTTGATTTGAATGAACAAGGAAAGCTGGATGTCAGGAAAGCGGTGGGGACAGACGGAGTGTTGACTGTAGTGAAAGATATTGGTCTCCGTGATCATTTTTCAGGTCAAGTACCGCTTGTATCGGGGGAATTAGGTGAAGATTTCACTTATTACTTCGCTACTTCCGAACAGGTGCCTTCTTCTGTAGGAGTGGGGGTCCTGGTGAATCCGGATAATTCGATACTTGCAGCAGGTGGATTTATCATTCAATTGATGCCAGGCACATCCGATGATACGATTTCCAAAATCGAGAGTCGTCTAAGCACAATAGCTCCTGTTTCTAAGATGATCCAGAAAGGTCTGACTCCTGAAGAAATCCTAACCGAGATTTTGGGTGAGGGCAATGTGAATATTTTAGAGAAAATGGATGTTGCATTTTCCTGTCAATGTTCAAGGGAAAGAATTGCCAATGCATTGATTAGCCTTGGACAAGATGAGATCCGGGATATTATTGAGACAGAGGGACAAGCGGAGGCACAATGCCATTTTTGTAATCAGACCTACCAATTCTCGAAGGAAGATCTCGAGGAACTAGAAGCAGAAACCAAAAAATAATTTACGGGGGATAAGGGTTTTGCCTAAACAAAAGCTTCGGGCGATTATTGCCGGCCTTGCATTGTTGAACCTGTTGACCATCATAATCTTTGTCATAAAACCGTTGATCATTTCAAAATCCGTCATTGGGCAGGAAACAGTCGCAAAGGTTGGTTCCAAGGATATTTCCCGGGAAGCATGGATTAATGAACTCGAAAAAAGGTATGGGGAAGATGTACTTGAGGAAATGGTCGATAAAGAGGTAGTGAAACAGGCAGCGGAAAAATACAAAGTGAAAACTTCGGATGAAGAGATCGATCGGGAACTTAAAATGATGAAAACAATGTATGGAACTGCCGGTCAGACTCTTAATAAAAGTACGGATCAATTGAGGCAGGAAATTCAGTCTAGTCTACTCCTTGAAAAGCTCCTCACAAAGGATGTTTCGGTTTCCGAAACGGCAATGCAGAATTACTATGATAATAATAAGGATATTTACCGAATCCCTACTACTTTCCATATTTCCCATATTACCTTGTCTACAAAAAAGCAGGCGGACCAAATCATACGTGAACTGGAGAAAGGTGTCTCCTTTAATGTCTTAGCGATGGAAAAATCCCTTGATGAATTCACTGCCAATCAGGGAGGCGACATGGGTTATATATCGCAGGATAATGAGCAAGTCTCCAAGGAATACATTACCGCTGCCGAGAAATTGAAGGCTAAAAAGTGGAGTGATCCAATACAAACGGAAGATGGTTGGGCCATTATCTATCTGCATGAAAAAATAGAGGGCAAGCAGTATAAATATGAAGAAGTTAAAGATAAGATTCACCGCCAAATAGCTCTTGAACAGATTCAGGCACCGGTCTCCGGGAAGATTTTCTGGGATGAATTTAATGTAGAATGGTTTTATGGATTGAAAGAACAAAAGTAGGTCAATGGATTGTGTGAAAATTTAGAATATAGTATATAATCATTGACAATGAACTATTAAAACTGGTAACTTTAATTAATAAAACCAATAAACATACTCGGTATTGAAATGATAAGGAGTGGAGAAAATGGCACGTATAGCTAATTCTGTAATCGATTTAATTGGACAAACACCTATTGTGAAGTTAAACAAGCTTCAAAATGAAAATAGTGCAGATATTTATTTGAAACTTGAGTATTTTAACCCAGGCAGTAGTGTAAAAGACCGTATCGCCCTTGCGATGATCGAAGCAGCAGAAAAAAACGGTAACCTTAAGCCAGGTGATACGATCATTGAACCTACAAGCGGAAATACCGGAATAGGACTAGCGATGGTAGCGGCAGCCAAAGGCTATAAATCAATCCTGGTCATGCCTGAGACAATGAGCCTGGAACGCCGTAACTTGCTTCGCGCTTATGGGGCAGAGTTAGTTCTTACACCTGGTCCAGAAGGAATGAAGGGAGCGATTGCTAAGGCAACTGAGCTGTCTAAAGAAAAAGGTTACTTTATTCCGCAGCAATTCGAGAATGAAGCCAACCCTGAAGTTCATCGTAACACTACTGGCCCTGAAATCGTTGAAGCCTTTGGTGATGAAGGTCTGGATGCATTCGTTGCCGGAATCGGTACTGGTGGAACCATTACTGGTGCTGGTGAAGTTCTGCGTGAAAAATATCCTGACATTAAAATTTACGCTGTTGAGCCTGCGGATTCTCCTGTATTATCCGGTGGGACCCCGGGGCCCCATAAAATCCAAGGAATCGGTGCAGGCTTCGTTCCAAGTATTTTAAATACAGATCTCTATGACGAAATCATTCAAGTCAATACAGAAGAATCGTTCGATTACGCCCGTAGAGCAGCAAAAGAGGAAGGGATTCTTGGCGGAATTTCTTCTGGAGGCGCAATTGCTGCGGCTATTAAAGTGGCTGAAAAACTGGGAAAAGGCAAAAAGGTCCTTGCTATCATACCAAGTAATGGTGAACGTTACTTGAGTACACCATTATATAACTTTGAGTGAGACCAGATACTAAATGAGAAGCAAAGTTCCTTATGGGCTTTGCTTTTCTTTTTGTAGAAAAGTCTGCGAAGTATTTCTAATCTTCACGGAGGGTTGCGCTATGCCTATGTAAATGGGTAAACTCGTATATATAGATTTCTTTAGGCGAAGGAGAACGTTGGATGTCATTAGCTGAAGTATCAAAAATAACATGCGGTTCATTTGATTTGGATTATAGCAAGAAAACCTTAATTATGGGGATTTTGAATGTTACGCCGGACTCCTTTTCGGATGGCGGGAAATATAATCGGGTAGATGCTGCTTTGAAGCATGCCGAACAGATGGTCAACGACGGAGCGGATATTTTGGACGTAGGCGGAGAGTCCACCCGTCCCAACTATGAGAGAATATCGGATGAGGAGGAGATTGAGAGAGTAGCCCCGATTATTGAGGCCGTTTCCCGTAATATTGAGATACCAATATCGGTCGATACGTATAAATCAAGAGTTGCGGAAGAGGCAGTAAAAGCAGGAGCCCATATATTAAATGATATTTGGGGAGGAAAAGCCGATTCCTTGATGGCGAAGGTTGCGGCGGAATATAAGGTGCCGATTATCTTGATGCATAACAGGGATAATATGGGTTATGGACATTTTGTTCGGGATGTACTTCAAGATTTATTCGAAAGCATCATGTTGGTAAAGGATGCGGGAGTCAAGGACGAAAACATCATTCTCGATCCAGGCATTGGATTTGCGAAAGATTTAAAGTTAAATTTGGAAATGATGAGGAATCTTGATAAGCTGGTATCATTAGGTTATCCTGTGCTGCTTGCGACATCAAGAAAGTCCATGATTGGACATGTTCTGGACCTGCCGCCTAGTGAGCGGATGGAAGGCACTGCCGCTACAATCTGCCACGGCATTCAGCAAGGCTGTCAAATGGTTCGCGTACATGATGTGAAGGAAATGGCACGGACTGCAAAGATGATGGATGTTCTTTTAGGAAAAGGTGAATGAAATGGATAAGATATATGTGAATAAAATGGAGTTTTACGGTTATCATGGAGTTTTTCCGGAAGAAACGAAGCTTGGTCAGCGGTTTAAAGTTGATTTAATCGTCCAGACTGATTTAGCCAATGCTGGGAAGAGTGACAACCTTGAAGACTCAATCAACTATGGCGAGTTATATGAAGTGTGTAAAAGTGTTGTTGAGGGAGAGCCTTTTAAGTTAGTGGAAGCTGTTGCTGAAAAAATTGCTTCTGAACTACTTAATAAATATTCTTCCATCGAGACATGCACCGTGAAGGTATATAAACCAGACCCTCCTATAGCGGGGCACTATGACTCGGTAGCTATAGAAATTGTAAGGGGACGCTGATTGTGGTAAATATTGCTTACCTTTCTATAGGATCGAACTTAGGGGATCGCCTTGATACTTTCCGAACGGCTTTCCAATTATTGTCTGAAAACCCGCATATCCAGTTGGCGGCCTGCTCTTCTTTATATGAAACAGACCCGATAGGATATGCCGACCAGGACTGTTTTTTAAATGCTGTCCTTAAAGTGAAAACCGATTTAGAACCTGAGGAATTACTTCACGCCTGTATGAAAATTGAAACCGAATTAGGGAGAAAAAGGGAAATTAGGTGGGGTCCCCGTACTTTAGACCTTGACATTTTGTTATATAATCATGAAAATATTGAGACAGAGATTCTTTCAGTCCCGCACCCTCGTATGCACGAGAGGGCTTTTGTTATCGTGCCTTTAATGGAAGTGGACCCTGATATTAGGCTTCCGCACATGCATGCACCTTTGAGCGACTTGCTTGAACAGATTCCGGATAAAGAAGGAGTTCGATTATGGAAGGTGAAAAATGGGGAAGGCGCATTCGCGCTTTTCGAAAGTTAAAGGGTTATACACAGGAAGGCTTTGCGAGAGAAATAGGCGTTTCCGTTTCCTTGTTGGGGGAAGTTGAAAGAGGGAACCGAAACCCTTCAGAGGCATTTTTACTGGAAGTGGCGGATATCCTTCATGTTTCCATTGAGGAGCTTCAACCTCCTGAGGATAAATGAAAGAATGTTATAGGAGGTCACACGTGTTAAAAATAGGCGATATAGAAATGAAAAATCCAGTAGTGCTAGCACCGATGGCCGGAGTCTGTAACTCGGCATTCCGCTTGACGGTCAAGGAATTTGGTGCTGGTCTAGTTTGTGCGGAGATGGTCAGTGACAAAGGAATCGTTCTTCAAAATGCCAAAACGCTGAATATGCTTTATATAGATGAAAGAGAAAAACCATTAAGTTTGCAAATCTTTGGCGGCGAAAAGAAATCCTTAGTCAAAGCTGCTCAATTCGTTGATAAGAATACAAATGCCGACATCATTGATATCAATATGGGCTGCCCTGTCCCGAAAATCACGAAATGTGATGCAGGGGCGAAATGGCTTCTAGACCCGAATAAAATTTATGAGATGGTTTCCGCGGTTGTTGATGCTGTCGAAAAGCCTGTAACCGTGAAAATGCGCATTGGCTGGGATGAAGAGCATGTGTTTGCGATTGAAAATGCTCAGGCAGTTGAACGCGCGGGTGGTAAAGCCGTTTCCATGCATGGGAGAACCCGGGTTCAAATGTATGAAGGAAAAGCTAACTGGGACATCATTCGTGAAGTGAAGAAATCGATTAATATCCCTCTTATAGGTAACGGTGATGTGGAAACTCCGCAGGATGCGGAAAGAATGCTTAAAGAAACGGGTGTTGACGGTGTCATGATTGGCCGTGCAGCACTAGGTAACCCATGGATGATTTACCGGACTGTAAAATATTTAGAAACGGGTCAACTGATGGATGAACCTACAGTTCGTGAAAAGATGGATGTTTGTGTACTTCATATGGATCGTCTGATTGCACTGAAAAACGAAAACGTCGCTGTCCGTGAAATGCGTAAGCATGCTTCTTGGTACCTAAAAGGTGTTAAAGGGAATGCCAAGGCACGTAAAGGGATTAACGATTGTGAAACAAGGGAAGATGTCGTGAGCCTTCTTTATGGAATGGTCGATGATATTGAAGCGAAGGAAATGAACATTCAAATGGTCTGATGTTGACTTCGCCTTCCTGTTTTCCTATAATACGCATATCTTAAACTGCCATTAAACCTGGCAGTTTTTATATATACATAAAGAAGTTTTTAAGATAAAAAGCTGTTGAATTCTCGTACTTTATGTAAGAATAAATACGTATGCAAAAGAATTTCTGATAAATTATATAAAGCTTTTATTAATAAAGATGGAGATGATTTTCGTGAGTCATGAAGAATTGAATGACCAACTGCAAGTGAGACGCGATAAAATGCAGGCCATGATTGATAATGGGCAAGACCCATTCGGGAGCAGATTCGAGCGCACACATAACACTCAAGAAATAGTTAGTGCTTATGGGGAATTAGAAAAAGAAGATCTTGAAGAAAAAGAAATTGAAGTTACGATCGCTGGCCGGGTAATGACTAAGCGTGGAAAAGGGAAAGCGGGATTTGCCCATATTCAGGATATTAGCGGCCAAATCCAAATCTACGTCCGTTTAGATAAAATAGGTGAAGATGCTTACCAAATTTTCAACCAAACGGATCTGGGCGATATCGTAGGGGTCACTGGTGTAATTTTCAAAACGAAAGTCGGGGAACTTTCCATTAAAGCTAAAGAATATGTGTTCCTTGCTAAAGCGCTTCGCCCATTACCTGATAAATTTCATGGTCTAAAGGATGTTGAAGAGCGTTATCGGAAACGTTATGTTGATTTAATTACAAATGAGGAAAGTAAAAACACGTTGATCATGCGCAGTCGTATTGTACAAGCCATGAGACGATATCTTGATGATCATGGATACCTTGAAGTAGAGACGCCTCTATTGCACTCTGTTGCTGGTGGAGCTGCTGCACGCCCTTTCCTTACTCATCATAATGCATTGGATATGTCTTTGAATTTAAGGATTGCCATCGAGCTTCATCTAAAACGCTTAATCGTTGGCGGATTAGAGAAAGTTTATGAAATAGGACGGGTTTTCAGGAATGAAGGAGTATCTACAAGACACAATCCGGAATTCACATTGATTGAATTATACGAGGCATATGCTGATTACCAAGATATCATGAGTTTAACCGAAAACCTGATTGCCCATATAGCACAAGAAGTTCTGGGGACGACTACCATTCAGTATGGGGAGTATGAAATAGAGTTAAAACCGGAATGGAAAAGACTTCACATGGTTGATGCTGTAAAAGAATATACAGGTGTGGACTTCTGGACTAAAATGAGTAAAGAAGAAGCCCAACAGCTTGCTAAAGATAACGGAATTGAAGTTAAGGAATCCATGGAATTTGGTCATATTGTAAATGAGTTCTTTGAACAGAGGGTTGAAGATAAGTTAATTCAACCTACATTCATTTATGGACATCCAGTGGAAATCTCTCCGTTAGCAAAGAAAAACCCGGAAGATTCCCGTTTTACCGATCGTTTTGAGTTATTCATTGTGGGTAGGGAGCATGCAAATGCCTTCACGGAACTTAATGACCCTATTGATCAACGTCAACGCTTTGAAGCACAATTAAAAGAACGAGAGCAAGGTAATGATGAGGCTCATGAAATGGATGAAGATTTCTTGGAGGCTTTAGAATACGGAATGCCGCCAACTGGCGGATTGGGAATTGGTGTTGACCGTTTGGTTATGCTATTGACCAATTCTCCTTCTATACGTGACGTGCTGTTATTCCCGTTAATGAGACACCGCTAATAATGTAAGGTAATTAATGATTGCAGGGCCGAATTCGGACGGCTGGGAATCAGGAGTGTATCTCATGATCCCGGTTAGTTCAATTCGGTTTTTGTTTTTTAATTATAATTTCATGTCTTTTAATTGATTGGATTCTAGGGTTGGAAAGAAAAACAACATTATCTCAAAAAAACTTTATAAAAGGTATTGCGCAGTTACCGTAATGGTGTTATATTTATATCTGTCGTTACGAACGAGTTGCAAACGGATTACAAACTTTAAAAAAAGTTTTAAAAAGTTGTTGACTCAGAGTAATGAAAATGTTATTATTAATAAGCTGTTCCGAAAGACATTGCTCTTTGAAAACTGAACAAAACAAAGCGCCAACGTTAAATTTTAAGTGAGCACACACTATCAAAAAAGCAAATGAGCAAGTCAAACATTTCTTCGGAGAGTTTGATCCTGGCTCAGGACGAACGCTGGCGGCGTGCCTAATACATGCAAGTCGAGCGAATCGATGGGAGCTTGCTCCCTGAGATTAGCGGCGGACGGGTGAGTAACACGTGGGCAACCTGCCTATAAGACTGGGATAACTTCGGGAAACCGGAGCTAATACCGGATACGTTCTTTTCTCGCATGAGAGAAGATGGAAAGACGGTTTACGCTGTCACTTATAGATGGGCCCGCGGCGCATTAGCTAGTTGGTGAGGTAATGGCTCACCAAGGCGACGATGCGTAGCCGACCTGAGAGGGTGATCGGCCACACTGGGACTGAGACACGGCCCAGACTCCTACGGGAGGCAGCAGTAGGGAATCTTCCGCAATGGACGAAAGTCTGACGGAGCAACGCCGCGTGAACGAAGAAGGCCTTCGGGTCGTAAAGTTCTGTTGTTAGGGAAGAACAAGTACCAGAGTAACTGCTGGTACCTTGACGGTACCTAACCAGAAAGCCACGGCTAACTACGTGCCAGCAGCCGCGGTAATACGTAGGTGGCAAGCGTTGTCCGGAATTATTGGGCGTAAAGCGCGCGCAGGTGGTTCCTTAAGTCTGATGTGAAAGCCCACGGCTCAACCGTGGAGGGTCATTGGAAACTGGGGAACTTGAGTGCAGAAGAGGAAAGTGGAATTCCAAGTGTAGCGGTGAAATGCGTAGAGATTTGGAGGAACACCAGTGGCGAAGGCGACTTTCTGGTCTGTAACTGACACTGAGGCGCGAAAGCGTGGGGAGCAAACAGGATTAGATACCCTGGTAGTCCACGCCGTAAACGATGAGTGCTAAGTGTTAGAGGGTTTCCGCCCTTTAGTGCTGCAGCTAACGCATTAAGCACTCCGCCTGGGGAGTACGGCCGCAAGGCTGAAACTCAAAGGAATTGACGGGGGCCCGCACAAGCGGTGGAGCATGTGGTTTAATTCGAAGCAACGCGAAGAACCTTACCAGGTCTTGACATCCTCTGACAACCCTAGAGATAGGGCTTTCCCCTTCGGGGGACAGAGTGACAGGTGGTGCATGGTTGTCGTCAGCTCGTGTCGTGAGATGTTGGGTTAAGTCCCGCAACGAGCGCAACCCTTGATCTTAGTTGCCAGCATTCAGTTGGGCACTCTAAGGTGACTGCCGGTGACAAACCGGAGGAAGGTGGGGATGACGTCAAATCATCATGCCCCTTATGACCTGGGCTACACACGTGCTACAATGGATGGTACAAAGGGCTGCAAACCTGCGAAGGTAAGCGAATCCCATAAAGCCATTCTCAGTTCGGATTGTAGGCTGCAACTCGCCTACATGAAGCCGGAATCGCTAGTAATCGCGGATCAGCATGCCGCGGTGAATACGTTCCCGGGCCTTGTACACACCGCCCGTCACACCACGAGAGTTTGTAACACCCGAAGTCGGTGAGGTAACCTTTATGGAGCCAGCCGCCTAAGGTGGGACAGATGATTGGGGTGAAGTCGTAACAAGGTAGCCGTATCGGAAGGTGCGGCTGGATCACCTCCTTTCTAAGGATAATTACGAGAGCGCTTTTGTTTTGTTCAGTTTTGAATGAGTAATTCATTCAGATACGAAAGATAAGCATCACGATGTGATGGACTCTTTCTACTTTGTTCCTTGAAAACTAGATAATAGATAGAAGGCAATTAATTTTTTTCAAAGCATCAGTAAGATCTTTTTTAACGGTTAAGTTAGAAAGGGCGCACGGTGGATGCCTTGGCACTAGGAGCCGATGAAGGACGGGACTAACACCGATATGCTTCGGGGAGCTGTAAGTAAGCTTTGATCCGGAGATTTCCGAATGGGGAAACCCACTGTTCGTAATGGAACAGTATCTTTACCTGAATACATAGGGTACTGAAGGCAGACCCGGGGAACTGAAACATCTAAGTACCCGGAGGAAGAGAAAGCAAATGCGATTTCCTGAGTAGCGGCGAGCGAAACGGAATTAGCCCAAACCAAGAGGCTTGCCTCTTGGGGTTGTAGGACACTCAACATGGAGTTACAAAGGAACGGGGTAAATGAAGTGATCTGGAAAGGTCCGTCAAAGAAGGTAAAAACCCTGTAGTTGAAACTTCGTTCCCTCCTGAGTGGATCCTGAGTACGGCGGGACACGAGAAATCCCGTCGGAAGCAGGGAGGACCATCTCCCAAGGCTAAATACTCCCTAGTGACCGATAGTGAACCAGTACCGTGAGGGAAAGGTGAAAAGCACCCCGGAAGGGGAGTGAAATAGATCCTGAAACCGTGTGCCTACAAGTAGTCAAAGCCCGTTAATGGGTAATGGCGTGCCTTTTGTAGAATGAACCGGCGAGTTACGATTTCATGCGAGGTTAAGTTGATAAGACGGAGCCGCAGCGAAAGCGAGTCTGAATAGGGCGAATGAGTATGAGGTCGTAGACCCGAAACCAGGTGATCTACCCATGTCCAGGGTGAAGTTCAGGTAACACTGAATGGAGGCCCGAACCCACGCACGTTGAAAAGTGCGGGGATGAGGTGTGGGTAGCGGAGAAATTCCAATCGAACCTGGAGATAGCTGGTTCTCTCCGAAATAGCTTTAGGGCTAGCCTCAAGATGAGAGTATTGGAGGTAGAGCACTGATTGGACTAGGGGCCCCCAACGGGTTACCGAATTCAGTCAAACTCCGAATGCCAAATACTTATTCTTGGGAGTCAGACTGCGAGTGATAAGATCCGTAGTCGAAAGGGAAACAGCCCAGACCACCAGCTAAGGTCCCAAAGTATACGTTAAGTGGAAAAGGATGTGGAGTTGCTTAGACAACCAGGATGTTGGCTCAGAAGCAGCCACCATTTAAAGAGTGCGTAATAGCTCACTGGTCGAGTGACTCCGCGCCGAAAATGTACCGGGGCTAAACGTATCACCGAAGCTGTGGATTGACACCATTTTGGTGTCGATGGTAGGAGAGCGTTCTAAGGGCGTTGAAGTCAGACCGGAAGGACTGGTGGAGCGCTTAGAAGTGAGAATGCCGGTATGAGTAGCGAAAGAAGGGTGAGAATCCCTTCCACCGAATGCCTAAGGTTTCCTGAGGAAGGCTCGTCCGCTCAGGGTTAGTCGGGACCTAAGCCGAGGCCGAAAGGCGTAGGCGATGGACAACAGGTTGATATTCCTGTACCACCTATACATCGTTTGAACGATGGGGGGACGCAGAAGGATAGGGTAAGCGCGCTGTTGGATATGCGCGTCCAAGCAGTTAGGCCGGAAACGAGGCAAATCCCGTTTCCATTAAGGCGGAGCTGTGATGGCGAGGGAAATATAGTACCGAAGTTCCTGATTCCACGCTGCCAAGAAAAGCCTCTAGTGAGATGTAAGGTGCCCGTACCGCAAACCGACACAGGTAGGCGAGGAGAGAATCCTAAGGTGTGCGAGAGAACTCTCGTTAAGGAACTCGGCAAAATGACCCCGTAACTTCGGGAGAAGGGGTGCTTTTTAGGGTGAATAGCCCGGAAAAGCCGCAGTGAATAGGCCCAGGCGACTGTTTAGCAAAAACACAGGTCTCTGCGAAGCCGCAAGGCGAAGTATAGGGGCTGACACCTGCCCGGTGCTGGAAGGTTAAGGGGAGAGGTTAGCGCAAGCGAAGCTTTGAACCGAAGCCCCAGTAAACGGCGGCCGTAACTATAACGGTCCTAAGGTAGCGAAATTCCTTGTCGGGTAAGTTCCGACCCGCACGAAAGGTGTAACGATCTGGGCACTGTCTCAACGAGAGACTCGGTGAAATTATAGTACCTGTGAAGATGCAGGTTACCCGCGACAGGACGGAAAGACCCCGTGGAGCTTTACTGCAGCCTGATATTGAATTTTGGTACAGCTTGTACAGGATAGGTAGGAGCCTGAGAAGCCGGAGCGCTAGCTTCGGTGGAGGCGTTGGTGGGATACTACCCTGGCTGTATTGAAATTCTAACCCGCGCCCCTTATCGGGGTGGGAGACAGTGTCAGGTGGGCAGTTTGACTGGGGCGGTCGCCTCCTAAAGAGTAACGGAGGCGCCCAAAGGTTCCCTCAGAATGGTTGGAAATCATTCGTAGAGTGTAAAGGCACAAGGGAGCTTGACTGCGAGACCTACAAGTCGAGCAGGGACGAAAGTCGGGCTTAGTGATCCGGTGGTTCCGCATGGAAGGGCCATCGCTCAACGGATAAAAGCTACCCCGGGGATAACAGGCTTATCTCCCCCAAGAGTCCACATCGACGGGGAGGTTTGGCACCTCGATGTCGGCTCATCGCATCCTGGGGCTGTAGTCGGTCCCAAGGGTTGGGCTGTTCGCCCATTAAAGCGGTACGCGAGCTGGGTTCAGAACGTCGTGAGACAGTTCGGTCCCTATCCGTCGCGGGCGCAGGAAATTTGAGAGGAGCTGTCCTTAGTACGAGAGGACCGGGATGGACGCACCGCTGGTGTACCAGTTGTCTTGCCAAAGGCATAGCTGGGTAGCTACGTGCGGACGGGATAAGTGCTGAAAGCATCTAAGCATGAAGCCCCCCTCAAGATGAGATTTCCCATGGCGCAAGCTAGTAAGATCCCTGAAAGATGATCAGGTTGATAGGTCAGAGGTGGAAGCGTGGCGACATGTGGAGCTGACTGATACTAATAGATCGAGGACTTAACCAACGCTTTTTAAAAAATGAAATACCTTCTTATTATCTAGTTTTGAAGGAACAACGTTCCTGATATGTTTGGTGGCGATAGCGAAGAGGTCACACCCGTTCCCATTCCGAACACGGCAGTTAAGCTCTTCAGCGCCGATGGTAGTTGGGGGTTTCCCCCTGTGAGAGTAGGACGCCGCCAAGCAGTTATATATGGAGGATTAGCTCAGCTGGGAGAGCATCTGCCTTACAAGCAGAGGGTCGGCGGTTCGATCCCGTCATCCTCCACCATTTTACACCTGCCGGTGTAGCTCAACTGGTAGAGCAACTGACTTGTAATCAGTAGGTTGGGGGTTCAAGTCCTCTTGCCGGCACCATCTTCATAAAAGCTTAATATAGCATATATAAATAGTTTATATGAGCCATTAGCTCAGTTGGTAGAGCATCTGACTTTTAATCAGAGGGTCGAAGGTTCGAATCCTTCATGGCTCACCATTTTATTGTGCGGGTGTGGCGGAATTGGCAGACGCACCAGACTTAGGATCTGGCGCCGCAAGGCGTGGGGGTTCAAGTCCCTTCACCCGCATGTTCGCGGAAGTAGTTCAGTGGTAGAATACAACCTTGCCAAGGTTGGGGTCGCGGGTTCGAATCCCGTCTTCCGCTCCACTATTTATTTATGCCGGGGTGGCGGAACTGGCAGACGCACAGGACTTAAAATCCTGCGGTAGGTGACTACCGTACCGGTTCGATTCCGGTCCTCGGCACCATCTTAATATGCGCCCGTAGCTCAATTGGATAGAGCATCTGACTACGAATCAGAAGGTTGTAGGTTCGACTCCCGCCGGGCGCACCATATTTTTTCGGGAAGTAGCTCAGCTTGGTAGAGCACTTGGTTTGGGACCAAGGGGTCGCAGGTTCGAATCCTGTCTTCCCGACCATTATTTTTTGGGGCCTTAGCTCAGCTGGGAGAGCGCCTGCCTTGCACGCAGGAGGTCAGCGGTTCGATCCCGCTAGGCTCCACCAAAAAAACTTGACAAGCCGATTTGGCTTTGATATGATAAGAAAGTTGATTCTTTATAAGAGTCAAATTGCTCTTTGAAAACTGAACAAAACAAAGCGCCAACGTTAAATTTTAAGTGAGCACACACTATCAAAAAAGCAAATGAGCAAGTCAAACATTTCTTCGGAGAGTTTGATCCTGGCTCAGGACGAACGCTGGCGGCGTGCCTAATACATGCAAGTCGAGCGAATCGATGGGAGCTTGCTCCCTGAGATTAGCGGCGGACGGGTGAGTAACACGTGGGCAACCTGCCTATAAGACTGGGATAACTTCGGGAAACCGGAGCTAATACCGGATACGTTCTTTTCTCGCATGAGAGAAGATGGAAAGACGGTTTACGCTGTCACTTATAGATGGGCCCGCGGCGCATTAGCTAGTTGGTGAGGTAATGGCTCACCAAGGCGACGATGCGTAGCCGACCTGAGAGGGTGATCGGCCACACTGGGACTGAGACACGGCCCAGACTCCTACGGGAGGCAGCAGTAGGGAATCTTCCGCAATGGACGAAAGTCTGACGGAGCAACGCCGCGTGAACGAAGAAGGCCTTCGGGTCGTAAAGTTCTGTTGTTAGGGAAGAACAAGTACCAGAGTAACTGCTGGTACCTTGACGGTACCTAACCAGAAAGCCACGGCTAACTACGTGCCAGCAGCCGCGGTAATACGTAGGTGGCAAGCGTTGTCCGGAATTATTGGGCGTAAAGCGCGCGCAGGTGGTTCCTTAAGTCTGATGTGAAAGCCCACGGCTCAACCGTGGAGGGTCATTGGAAACTGGGGAACTTGAGTGCAGAAGAGGAAAGTGGAATTCCAAGTGTAGCGGTGAAATGCGTAGAGATTTGGAGGAACACCAGTGGCGAAGGCGACTTTCTGGTCTGTAACTGACACTGAGGCGCGAAAGCGTGGGGAGCAAACAGGATTAGATACCCTGGTAGTCCACGCCGTAAACGATGAGTGCTAAGTGTTAGAGGGTTTCCGCCCTTTAGTGCTGCAGCTAACGCATTAAGCACTCCGCCTGGGGAGTACGGCCGCAAGGCTGAAACTCAAAGGAATTGACGGGGGCCCGCACAAGCGGTGGAGCATGTGGTTTAATTCGAAGCAACGCGAAGAACCTTACCAGGTCTTGACATCCTCTGACAACCCTAGAGATAGGGCTTTCCCCTTCGGGGGACAGAGTGACAGGTGGTGCATGGTTGTCGTCAGCTCGTGTCGTGAGATGTTGGGTTAAGTCCCGCAACGAGCGCAACCCTTGATCTTAGTTGCCAGCATTCAGTTGGGCACTCTAAGGTGACTGCCGGTGACAAACCGGAGGAAGGTGGGGATGACGTCAAATCATCATGCCCCTTATGACCTGGGCTACACACGTGCTACAATGGATGGTACAAAGGGCTGCAAACCTGCGAAGGTAAGCGAATCCCATAAAGCCATTCTCAGTTCGGATTGTAGGCTGCAACTCGCCTACATGAAGCCGGAATCGCTAGTAATCGCGGATCAGCATGCCGCGGTGAATACGTTCCCGGGCCTTGTACACACCGCCCGTCACACCACGAGAGTTTGTAACACCCGAAGTCGGTGAGGTAACCTTTATGGAGCCAGCCGCCTAAGGTGGGACAGATGATTGGGGTGAAGTCGTAACAAGGTAGCCGTATCGGAAGGTGCGGCTGGATCACCTCCTTTCTAAGGATAATTACGAGAGCGCTTTTGTTTTGTTCAGTTTTGAATGAGTAATTCATTCAGATACGAAAGATAAGCATCACGATGTGATGGACTCTTTCTACTTTGTTCCTTGAAAACTAGATAATAGATAGAAGGCAATTAATTTTTTTCAAAGCATCAGTAAGATCTTTTTTAACGGTTAAGTTAGAAAGGGCGCACGGTGGATGCCTTGGCACTAGGAGCCGATGAAGGACGGGACTAACACCGATATGCTTCGGGGAGCTGTAAGTAAGCTTTGATCCGGAGATTTCCGAATGGGGAAACCCACTGTTCGTAATGGAACAGTATCTTTACCTGAATACATAGGGTACTGAAGGCAGACCCGGGGAACTGAAACATCTAAGTACCCGGAGGAAGAGAAAGCAAATGCGATTTCCTGAGTAGCGGCGAGCGAAACGGAATTAGCCCAAACCAAGAGGCTTGCCTCTTGGGGTTGTAGGACACTCAACATGGAGTTACAAAGGAACGGGGTAAATGAAGTGATCTGGAAAGGTCCGTCAAAGAAGGTAAAAACCCTGTAGTTGAAACTTCGTTCCCTCCTGAGTGGATCCTGAGTACGGCGGGACACGAGAAATCCCGTCGGAAGCAGGGAGGACCATCTCCCAAGGCTAAATACTCCCTAGTGACCGATAGTGAACCAGTACCGTGAGGGAAAGGTGAAAAGCACCCCGGAAGGGGAGTGAAATAGATCCTGAAACCGTGTGCCTACAAGTAGTCAAAGCCCGTTAATGGGTAATGGCGTGCCTTTTGTAGAATGAACCGGCGAGTTACGATTTCATGCGAGGTTAAGTTGATAAGACGGAGCCGCAGCGAAAGCGAGTCTGAATAGGGCGAATGAGTATGAGGTCGTAGACCCGAAACCAGGTGATCTACCCATGTCCAGGGTGAAGTTCAGGTAACACTGAATGGAGGCCCGAACCCACGCACGTTGAAAAGTGCGGGGATGAGGTGTGGGTAGCGGAGAAATTCCAATCGAACCTGGAGATAGCTGGTTCTCTCCGAAATAGCTTTAGGGCTAGCCTCAAGATGAGAGTATTGGAGGTAGAGCACTGATTGGACTAGGGGCCCCCAACGGGTTACCGAATTCAGTCAAACTCCGAATGCCAAATACTTATTCTTGGGAGTCAGACTGCGAGTGATAAGATCCGTAGTCGAAAGGGAAACAGCCCAGACCACCAGCTAAGGTCCCAAAGTATACGTTAAGTGGAAAAGGATGTGGAGTTGCTTAGACAACCAGGATGTTGGCTCAGAAGCAGCCACCATTTAAAGAGTGCGTAATAGCTCACTGGTCGAGTGACTCCGCGCCGAAAATGTACCGGGGCTAAACGTATCACCGAAGCTGTGGATTGACACCATTTTGGTGTCGATGGTAGGAGAGCGTTCTAAGGGCGTTGAAGTCAGACCGGAAGGACTGGTGGAGCGCTTAGAAGTGAGAATGCCGGTATGAGTAGCGAAAGAAGGGTGAGAATCCCTTCCACCGAATGCCTAAGGTTTCCTGAGGAAGGCTCGTCCGCTCAGGGTTAGTCGGGACCTAAGCCGAGGCCGAAAGGCGTAGGCGATGGACAACAGGTTGATATTCCTGTACCACCTATACATCGTTTGAACGATGGGGGGACGCAGAAGGATAGGGTAAGCGCGCTGTTGGATATGCGCGTCCAAGCAGTTAGGCCGGAAACGAGGCAAATCCCGTTTCCATTAAGGCGGAGCTGTGATGGCGAGGGAAATATAGTACCGAAGTTCCTGATTCCACGCTGCCAAGAAAAGCCTCTAGTGAGATGTAAGGTGCCCGTACCGCAAACCGACACAGGTAGGCGAGGAGAGAATCCTAAGGTGTGCGAGAGAACTCTCGTTAAGGAACTCGGCAAAATGACCCCGTAACTTCGGGAGAAGGGGTGCTTTTTAGGGTGAATAGCCCGGAAAAGCCGCAGTGAATAGGCCCAGGCGACTGTTTAGCAAAAACACAGGTCTCTGCGAAGCCGCAAGGCGAAGTATAGGGGCTGACACCTGCCCGGTGCTGGAAGGTTAAGGGGAGAGGTTAGCGCAAGCGAAGCTTTGAACCGAAGCCCCAGTAAACGGCGGCCGTAACTATAACGGTCCTAAGGTAGCGAAATTCCTTGTCGGGTAAGTTCCGACCCGCACGAAAGGTGTAACGATCTGGGCACTGTCTCAACGAGAGACTCGGTGAAATTATAGTACCTGTGAAGATGCAGGTTACCCGCGACAGGACGGAAAGACCCCGTGGAGCTTTACTGCAGCCTGATATTGAATTTTGGTACAGCTTGTACAGGATAGGTAGGAGCCTGAGAAGCCGGAGCGCTAGCTTCGGTGGAGGCGTTGGTGGGATACTACCCTGGCTGTATTGAAATTCTAACCCGCGCCCCTTATCGGGGTGGGAGACAGTGTCAGGTGGGCAGTTTGACTGGGGCGGTCGCCTCCTAAAGAGTAACGGAGGCGCCCAAAGGTTCCCTCAGAATGGTTGGAAATCATTCGTAGAGTGTAAAGGCACAAGGGAGCTTGACTGCGAGACCTACAAGTCGAGCAGGGACGAAAGTCGGGCTTAGTGATCCGGTGGTTCCGCATGGAAGGGCCATCGCTCAACGGATAAAAGCTACCCCGGGGATAACAGGCTTATCTCCCCCAAGAGTCCACATCGACGGGGAGGTTTGGCACCTCGATGTCGGCTCATCGCATCCTGGGGCTGTAGTCGGTCCCAAGGGTTGGGCTGTTCGCCCATTAAAGCGGTACGCGAGCTGGGTTCAGAACGTCGTGAGACAGTTCGGTCCCTATCCGTCGCGGGCGCAGGAAATTTGAGAGGAGCTGTCCTTAGTACGAGAGGACCGGGATGGACGCACCGCTGGTGTACCAGTTGTCTTGCCAAAGGCATAGCTGGGTAGCTACGTGCGGACGGGATAAGTGCTGAAAGCATCTAAGCATGAAGCCCCCCTCAAGATGAGATTTCCCATGGCGCAAGCTAGTAAGATCCCTGAAAGATGATCAGGTTGATAGGTCAGAGGTGGAAGCGTGGCGACATGTGGAGCTGACTGATACTAATAGATCGAGGACTTAACCAACGCTTTTTAAAAAATGAAATACCTTCTTATTATCTAGTTTTGAAGGAACAACGTTCCTGATATGTTTGGTGGCGATAGCGAAGAGGTCACACCCGTTCCCATTCCGAACACGGCAGTTAAGCTCTTCAGCGCCGATGGTAGTTGGGGGTTTCCCCCTGTGAGAGTAGGACGCCGCCAAGCCATTTAAAAGATCAGCCATTCGGCTGGTCTTTTTTGATATTCTGATTAGTGAAGAAGTCTTAAAGGTAAGAAAAAATTGCAGGTTTTGCATTTATCTTTTAGGGTATTTATGTAAGATATTTTAACTTTAATGTTCAATGAGGTATGTAACTACATATAATTTGGAGAAAATGGATATTACAGAAAGAAAGTGCGTTTAAGTTGCAAAATGCATTTTTCCTTGTATAATAATAGTCAAATATAGTCAAAGTCAGATTGGAGGAGGCTGAGTGAGAAACATATCTGATGTTATCGAAACTTATTTGAAGCAAGTACTGGAAATAAGTCAAAAAGATATCTTAGAGATTAAAAGAAGTGAAATAGCAGATAAATTTCAGTGTGTTCCTTCTCAAATCAATTACGTAATCAATACCAGGTTTACAATCGAGAGAGGTTATGTTGTAGAGAGTAAGCGTGGAGGCGGTGGTTATATACGCATCATGAAAGTGGAATCGCAGGATTCCGTGCAACTTATTAACCAATTATTATCGCTTATTGGTTCTAGGGTAACCCAATCAATGGCTGAAGGAGTAATTTCCCGGCTGATGAATGAGGAAGTCATCAATGAAAGAGAAGCAAAGATTATGATGAGCGTCATAGATAGATCTGTGATTTATATCGACCTACCTGACCGCGATGAGCTTAGGTCAAGAATTTTAACTGCGATGCTTACGACTTTAAAATATAAATGAAACTGGCAGAGGTGATGAACGTTGATTTGCCAAGAATGTCATCAGAGGCCTGCTACCCTACACTTCACCAAAATCATCAATGGAAAAAAGACTGAAGTAATGATTTGTGAGAAATGTGCTCAGGAAAAAGGTGAGATGTTCATGGATGCAGGTGGACCTGTTTTTTCAATAAATAATTTATTAGCAGGATTGTTGAATATGGAGTCGAATATTCAACAGACAAAGGCAAATGCATTTCCGAAAACGGAAGAGGCGCGTTGCCCGCATTGTCATCGATCTTATAAAGAATTTGTCCATATTGGTAAGTTTGGCTGTGCCGAATGTTATAAAACATTCAATGATCAGTTAAACCCTATTTTAAAGAGGGTTCATAGCGGCAATACAGCACATATAGGGAAAATTCCAAAAAGGATTGGTGGCACCATATATCTTCGAAAGCAAATTCTGGACTTGAAAGAAGTTTTAAAGAATCACATTAATGAAGAGGAGTTTGAGAAAGCGGCTGAGGTAAGAGATAAGGTCCGTTCCCTTGAAAAAAGGTATGAAGCACAAGAGGGAGGCGAGGAACTATGAGCTTGGAAAAGTTTGTAGAAAACGCCTTGAGTTCCTGGATGAGTGCCGAAGGGCCGGAGATGGATATTGTATTGAGTTCCAGGATTCGGTTAGCCAGGAATTTCAAAGACTTTACCTTCCCAACCTCCTTTTCTAACGAAGAAGCTAAAAAAATTATTGAATTGGTCAAAAAAAGAATTGAACAGGAAGTAACTCCGGAAATTGGAAAACTGGAACTTTTAGAGATTGACCAATTACAGCCACTGGAAAAGCGCGTTCTCGTTGAAAAACATTTAATCAGTCCTCATTTAGTTGAAGGTTCAGCGAAAAGCGCATGTCTTCTTTCGGAAAATGAAGAAATAAGTATCATGATAAACGAAGAGGATCATCTCCGTATTCAGTGTTTAATGTCGGGGTTGCAGCTAAAGGAAACCTTAAAGATTGCAAATGTTCTTGACGATTGGATTGAAGAATCCATAGACTATGCATATGATGAAGAAAGAGGATACCTAACTAGTTGTCCAACTAATGTGGGGACAGGATTAAGGGCCTCAGTCATGATGCATCTGCCCGGTCTGGTCCTTACACAGCAGATAAATAATATCATACCGGCTATCAATCAATTGGGGTTGGTGGTTCGAGGGATTTATGGAGAGGGCAGTCAAGCGTTGGGGAATATCTTTCAAATCTCTAATCAAATCACTCTTGGAAAGTCGGAGAGGGATATCGTTGAAGATCTAACGAGTGTAGTGCAGCAAATCATAGCTCAGGAACGCTCAGCGAGGGATGCATTAGTTAGGACTTCCCACATACAATTAGAAGATAGGGTTTTCCGTTCATATGGGATATTGTCCAATGCTCGAATCATTGAGACCAAGGAAGCAGCTACCTGTATCTCCGATGTTAGGCTAGGTATAGATCTTGGGTATATAAAAAATATTTCTAAAAGCATTCTTAATGAGTTGATGATTTTGACACAGTCGGGATTTTTACAAAAGTACGCAGGTGGCCCTCTAAGATCCCATGAAAGGGATATCCGGAGAGCAGCACTCATACGAGAACGCTTGAATTTAACGGAATCTACCTCCTCATAGAGGTCATTAACCTCTGAGTGAGTACCAATATTCATGTAATAGATTTGGGGCAAGAAGAAGCTTCTGCCATTACTTAGAGAATTGTCAGCAATTTTATTCAAAACGAAAATTCTTAAGGAGGAATTCCCTATGATGTTTGGTCGTTTTACTGAAAGAGCCCAGAAAGTATTAGCATTAGCCCAAGAAGAGGCAATCCGTTTAGGTCATAATAATATTGGCACGGAACATATTTTACTGGGCCTTGTCCGAGAAGGTGATGGCATTGCAGCCAAAGCGTTATATGCACTTGGATTGGGTCCGGATAAGATACAGAAAGAAGTGGAAAATTTAATTGGCCGTGGACAGGATACGGCTCAAACGATACATTATACCCCAAGAGCCAAGAAAGTCATTGAGCTTTCCATGGATGAGGCAAGAAAATTAGGTCACTCATATGTTGGAACAGAACATGTACTTCTAGGTTTGATACGAGAAGGGGAAGGTGTAGCTGCCCGCGTGTTGAATAATCTGGGAGTTAGCTTAAATAAAGCTCGACAGCAGGTATTACAACTTTTGGGAAGCAATGAATCAGGTGGTCATCAAGGTTCAGCTGCCTCAAATGCAAGCACACCGACTTTGGATGGCCTTGCCCGTGATTTAACGGCCATTGCCCGGGAAGGAAGCTTGGATCCCGTTATCGGAAGAAGTAAGGAAATACAGCGTGTCATTGAAGTATTAAGCCGCCGTACAAAAAATAACCCAGTATTGATTGGTGAACCTGGGGTAGGTAAAACTGCCATTGCTGAAGGTCTTGCCCAACAGATCATCAATAATGAGGTACCTGAAATTTTACGTGATAAACGCGTAATGACACTTGATATGGGTACTGTTGTGGCTGGTACTAAATACCGTGGTGAATTTGAGGACCGATTGAAGAAAGTAATGGACGAAATTCGTCAAGCGGGTAATATCATCTTATTCATCGATGAATTGCACACATTGATTGGTGCAGGCGGTGCAGAAGGTGCCATCGATGCTTCGAATATCCTTAAACCATCATTGGCCCGTGGTGAATTACAATGTATCGGTGCTACTACTTTGGATGAGTACCGAAAGTATATTGAAAAAGATGCTGCGCTTGAACGTCGTTTCCAGCCAATCCAGGTCGATGAACCAACTATGCAAGAGTCCATTCAAATTCTAAAGGGTTTGCGTGACCGTTATGAAGCCCATCACCGTGTATCGATTACGGATGAAGCGATTGATGCCGCAGTCAAATTATCCGACCGTTATATTTCCGATCGCTTTTTACCGGATAAAGCGATTGACTTGATTGATGAAGCTGGATCCAAGGTTCGGTTGCGCTCATACACTACGCCTCCAAACTTAAAGGAACTTGAAGTGAAGCTAGATGATGTCCGTAAGGAAAAGGATGCTTCCGTTCAAAGCCAGGAATTTGAAAAAGCTGCATCGCTTCGCGATACAGAACAACGCTTAAGAGAACAATTGGAAGAAACGAAAAAGACTTGGAAAGAAAAACAAGGGCAAGAGAACAGTGAAGTGACTGTGGATGACATTGCACACGTCGTATCCAGCTGGACTGGAGTTCCAGTCACAAAACTGGCGCAAACAGAGTCAGATAAACTGCTTAATATGGAATCAATCCTCCACGATCGCGTAATCGGGCAGGAAGAGGCCGTCATTGCGGTTTCTAAAGCAGTACGGCGTGCAAGAGCAGGTTTGAAAGATCCTAAACGTCCAATTGGTTCATTCATCTTTCTGGGACCTACAGGGGTGGGTAAAACCGAGCTAGCCCGAGCTTTAGCTGAATCCATTTTTGGTGATGAAGATGCAATGATCCGCATTGATATGTCCGAATATATGGAGAAACATTCAACTTCACGTCTTGTTGGATCACCTCCAGGATATGTTGGATATGAAGAAGGCGGGCAGTTAACGGAAAAGGTGCGGAGGAAACCATATTCCGTCGTTCTGCTTGATGAAATAGAAAAGGCACATCCCGATGTCTTCAATATTCTTCTGCAAGTATTGGAAGACGGAAGACTGACGGATTCCAAGGGGCGTACTGTAGATTTCAGGAATACCATTCTGATTATGACATCGAATGTAGGGGCGTCTGCCTTAAAAACTGATAAGTATGTCGGCTTTAACATCCAGGATACTGGCCAGGACTACAAGAATATGAAAGGGAAAGTGATGGAAGAACTCAAACGTGCATTCCGTCCGGAATTCCTGAATCGTATTGACGAAACTATCGTTTTCCACTCATTAGAGAAGGACCATTTGAAACAAATCGTTACATTGATGTCGAATCAACTTACTACCCGTTTGAAAGAACAGGAAATTTACTTGGAGCTGACAGATGCGGCTAGAGAAAAAATTGCTACGGAAGGTTTTGATCCTGAATATGGGGCACGACCAATCCGCAGGGCACTTCAGAAGCATGTAGAAGATTATCTCTCCGAAGAGTTGCTTAAAGGTAATGTGAAAAAAGGGCAAACGGTCGTGATGGATGTTGTGAATAATGAGTTTGCAATCCGACAAGGCGAGCCTGTCAATATAAGTGAATAACCTGATTCTAAACTTCGAGGTACACGCAGATTTTTTTGCAGTGTACCTCTGTTTTTTATCCGTAGGTAGAAATGAGTATAAGTCGGACAAGGTAGAGTTAGAGTAGTTATTTTTTTAAAAAAACTTAGCCTTAAGAAGGTTTAAATAAAACGGAGGTATAATATCCTTAATATAGGTATTTTTTCCAAAGGAAGAGGAGTAATTTATGGCTGTAAAAAAGAAAACCAAATTTATGTGTCAGTCTTGTGGATATGAGTCAGCGAAATGGATGGGGAAATGCCCAGGATGCGGTGAATGGAACAAAATGGTCGAGGAAACTGAAATCGTTAAACCTGCTAGAAAAGGTGCATTTACCAATTCAGAGGTCAGAGGTTCCGGAGAGCGGGAGAAGGCAGCACCCATAACTACTATTCAATCAGAAAAAGAACCCCGGATTAAGACGGATTTAATGGAATTGAATCGTGCTCTTGGGGGCGGGATCGTACAGGGATCCCTTGTTTTGATTGGGGGGGATCCGGGTATCGGTAAATCGACCCTACTTTTGCAGGTATCTTCCCAATTGGCGCATAAACAGAAAAAAGTGCTTTATATATCAGGCGAAGAATCAGTCAAGCAGACCAAGTTGAGAGCGGATCGGCTTGGGACCATGTCAGAAAATCTACTGGTTTATGCTGAAACCGATATGGACTATATCCAACAGGCGATTACAGAGGTGAAACCGGATTTGGTCATTATTGACTCCATTCAAACGGTGTACCATTCGGAGGTTACATCTGCTCCGGGAAGCGTTTCACAAGTGAGGGAGTGCACAGCCTCACTCATGCGTATTGCTAAAACGAATGGGATTGCGATCTTTATCGTCGGGCATGTTACAAAGGAAGGTACCATTGCAGGGCCTCGGCTGCTAGAGCATATGGTAGACACCGTTTTATATTTCGAGGGAGAAAGACACCATACATATCGAATTATACGTGCGGTCAAGAACCGCTTTGGTTCGACGAATGAGATGGGTATTTTTGAAATGAAAGAACATGGCTTGGAAGAGGTTGCGAATCCATCGGAAATTTTCCTTGAAGAACGGTCGCAAGGAGCGTCTGGTTCTACAGTCGTTGCATCCATGGAAGGAACAAGGCCAGTGCTTGTCGAAATTCAAGCATTGATTTCACCTACGAGTTTTGGCAATCCAAGGCGGATGGCCACAGGGATTGACCACAATCGGGTTTCGCTCTTAATGGCTGTTCTGGAAAAGAGGGTGGGCCTGTTGCTCCAAAATCAAGATGCGTATTTAAAGGTTGCTGGTGGTGTCAAGCTGGATGAACCGGCAATTGATCTCGCTGTCGCAATCAGCATTGCCTCGAGCTTCCGTGATAAACCAACAAACCCTGCCGATTGCATCATTGGTGAAGTGGGGCTGACAGGGGAGGTAAGAAGGGTGTCACGAATTGAGCAAAGGGTGCAGGAAGCAGCAAAACTAGGGTTTGAGCGGGTTATAATACCGGCGAATAATATAGGGGGATGGACTGCGCCAAAAGGTATTAAGATCGTTGGTGTTTCATCGGTTTCAGAGGCTCTTCAACAAGTGTTAGGGGGTTAAGTATGACAGATAAAAAAGGGTATGAGAAAACAAAACTGGAGATTCTGCAAATTGTAGCTCCGGGTACCCCGCTTCGGGAGGGTATTGAAAATGTCCTGAGGGCAAATACGGGTGGTTTGATAGTGGTCGGATATAACGAGAAGGTTCGAACGATTGTAGATGGCGGCTTCGAAATTAACTGTAACTGTACCCCAAGTACATTGTATGAGCTGGCGAAGATGGACGGGGCCATCATTTTAAATGAAAAGGCCGATACGATCATTTTCGCAAATGCCCAATTAGTTCCCGATAATAGTACACCTTCCACAGAAACGGGAATGCGGCATCGGACAGCGGAACGTGTAGCAAGGGAGACCAAATCGTTGGTCATTGCAATCTCACAACGTCGGAATGTCATAACTTTATATCAAGGCAATTTCCGGTATGCCCTCAAAGATATAGGAGTCATACTCGCCAAGGCTAATTTAGCCATTCAAACCTTGGAAAAATACAAGGTGGTTCTACAGCAGAGCATATCGGTATTAGGAGCACTGGAGTTTGAGGAAATCGTGACCTATGCCGACCTTTTGCAGGTATTTCACCGTTATGTAATGGTACTCAGAATCAAGGCGGAGCTATTAACGTATCTTAATGAGCTTGGTACGGAAGGAAGATTGATCCGTCTGCAGATGAATGAGATCCTGGCGGATATTGAAACGGAAGGGAAGTGGCTTATCAAGGATTATACCTCCAGCAATGATGAAAAACCTGAGGAAATCATTTCTCGGCTTCAAGAGTTGGCGATGCAGGAAAAACTGGACGAAAGCATACTTCTAAAGGTGCTGGGCTATCACGGATACATACATCTTGATGAGTCAGTACACCCCCGTGGTTACCGTATTCTTCATAAAATCCCACGCTTGCCGGGTTTGATCATCGAAAATTTAGTGAAACAGTTCGGAAGCTTTAGCGAAGTCAATAAAGCAACGGTTGAAAACCTTGACGATGTAGAGGGTATTGGCGAAGTCCGTGCCAATAAAATTAAAGAGGGGCTCCGTATTTTAAAAAATCAACTGGTTACAAATAGAAGGATGTAATGTGCAGCTTGCCATTAAAATTTTCCTGAATTAGCTTGAAATGAATAGTGTTTATTTTTGACACTCAAAACTCAGGGTGCTAGGCTAATATTACGAAATAGAGAAGGAGTCATATTTGTAAATCCACTAATTCCTTAGGTGAATTTCACGTATATAATGAAAACGAATTTTCGAAGGTTTCATTTTATTTTATTGGTCAATAATGAATAGAGGGAGGTGAAAGGGATGTTAAAACGCATTATACAAGCATGCTTCTTAATAGTCGGCGGAACACTGGGAATGTTACTTATTCCAGAATTATTAATTGTTTTACATGCAGATGATATTGCTTTAATAAACAATCCTTATGTAAGTGTACTGTTGGGTGCCATTATCTTTTATCTTATTACTTTTTGGGCAGTAGATCATGTGATCTATTTTATGAAGTGGCTGGAGGAACAGCTTGTTAAGATACCAATTACGGACATAATCTTTGGCAGCGTCGGTCTTTTAGTGGGGCTGCTTGCGGCGTTCCTGGTTGGCTCCGCCTTCAGTGCCATCAAGGTGGTTCCGATCATCCTTACGCTTTTATTTGGTTATCTTGGTTTCCAGGTGGGCTTTAAAAAACGGGATGAACTATTGAATCTATTCACGAAAAATAATAAGAAAAAGAATTCCGAGGGTGAAGCAGGCGAAGAGGATGAAGAGGGTTATAGCAAGCGGCTGAAGATTCTCGATACAAGCGTCATCATTGACGGCAGAATTGCGGATATCTGTCAGACAGGATTTCTAGAGGGGACCATAGTCATCCCTCAATTCGTATTAAACGAACTACAGCACATTGCTGATTCATCTGATGCCTTGAAAAGGAATCGTGGAAGACGTGGTTTGGATATCCTTAATCGGATTCAAAAAGACCTTCCGATTAAGGTGGAGATGTATGAGGGAGATTTTGAAGATATTCAGGAAGTGGACAGTAAACTGGTGAAGCTTGCCAAAATATCGGGCGGAATGGTCGTTACCAATGATTTCAATTTAAATAAAGTATGTGAGTTTCAAAATGTGGCGGTCCTTAATATCAATGACCTAGCCAATGCCGTTAAACCTGTTGTACTTCCTGGGGAAGAGATGAATGTACAGGTCATTAAGGACGGGAAAGAGCAGAACCAGGGCATCGCTTATTTAGACGATGGTACAATGATCGTTGTCGAGGGTGGCCGTGACCATATTGGAAAACGCATCGATGTACTTGTCACAAGTGTACTGCAAACCTCTGCAGGTCGTATGATATTCGCTAAACCGAAACTATTAGAAAAAGCATTATAAAGAAGAGTAGGAGAAACCGTCATGTTTTATGAAGTAGTGATACCTGCAGCTGGACAAGGAAAAAGAATGAAGGCGGGCAAGAATAAACTTTTTATTGAACTATCGGGTATCCCGATTATTGTTTATACACTACGTGTCTTCGAAGAAGATCCTGACTGTCGGGGGATTATCCTTTCGATAAACCCGGCAGAAAAGGATTATTTCAGTCAATTGATATCAAAGTATGGGCTTAAAAAGGTCAAGAAACTCGTCATGGGCGGCAAGGAGCGCCAACAAAGCGTTTATAATGGGCTGCAACATGCAGGAGAAGAAATCATCCTGGTCCATGACGGAGCTCGCCCTTTTATCGATCTGGGGCAAATCAGTGAATTGACTACCGCCGCTTCCCTTCATGGAGGTGCCGTTATTGCAGTGCCAGTTAAGGATACGATTAAAAAAGCGGCAAACAAAAAGGTATTGGAAACGGTGGAACGATCAAGCTTGTGGGCGGTACAAACTCCACAGGCTTTTCGTGTATCCATATTAAAAAGGGCGCATGAAGAGGCAGAGGCTGAAGCATTTTTAGGGACGGACGATGCAAGTTTGCTAGAACGGATCAATGAACAGGTAGTTATTATTGAGGGCAATTATGATAATATTAAAATTACGACTCAGGAAGACCTTTATTTTGCAGAAGCGATTTTACATAAAAAACATGGAAAATGATGATTGGGGAGAATGATATGTTTCGAATTGGACAAGGATATGACGTTCATCAGCTTGTTGAGGGAAGACCTTTGATTATTGGTGGAATTACTATTCCGCATGAGAAAGGTTTGCTAGGTCATTCTGATGCGGATGTCCTTCTGCATACTGTTGCTGATGCTTGCTTGGGGGCAATTGGTGCAGGGGATATCGGAAAGCATTTTCCGGATACGGATCCTGAATTTAAAGATGCCGATTCGGCAAAACTGCTGCAGTATATTTGGGCGATTGTAAAAAAAGAAGGATATACCCTAGGCAATGCGGATTGTACAATCATTGCACAAAGCCCGAAAATGGCACCATATATTGAAGCGATGCGAGGCAGGATTGCAGAACTTTTAGATGCCTCGATAGATAGAATTAATGTAAAGGCGACCACTACTGAGAAACTTGGGTTTACAGGCAGAAGCGAAGGAATCGCGGCACAGGCTGTTGTCTTATTAGTTAAATCTAACTAAATTCATTTTTAGAGTGGATGCCTTTATCCCAATGTATATAAATGATAAAATAAACAATAGAAAAGAACGACTGGGAGGTCTATATATATCATGAGCAGCGATATTCGAGTTCGCTATGCACCGAGTCCTACTGGACATTTACATATAGGTAATGCACGGACGGCTTTATTTAATTATTTATACGCACGAAATAAAGGCGGGAAGTTCATCATCCGCATTGAAGATACCGACCAAAAGAGGAATATTGAAGGCGGCGAGGAAAGTCAGCTTAAATATTTGAAATGGCTTGGAATGGACTGGGATGAAGGTGTTGATGTTGGCGGTGAATACGGTCCATATCGTCAATCCGAACGGAACGACCTTTATCAGGAATTATATCAAGAACTTTTAGGTAAGGGTTTGGCTTATAAATGCTATTGTACGGAAGAAGAGCTTGAAGCAGAGCGAGAAGGACAGGTCGAACGGAACGAAACGCCAAAATATTCAGGGAAGTGCAAGCATTTAACTGAAGAAGAGCAAGCGAAACTGGTGGCTGAAGGAAGAAAACCAAGCATTCGCTTTGCCGTTCCAGCGGGGAAAGTCCTTACTTTCAAAGATATGGTTAAGGATGACGTTTCGTTTGAAACAGATGGTTTTGGTGATTTTGTTATCGTTAAAAAAGATGGAATCCCAACCTATAACTTTGCAGTTGCAGTCGATGATCACTTGATGAAGATTTCCCATGTCCTGCGTGGTGATGACCATATCTCCAATACTCCAAAACAATTGATGATTTATGAAGCATTTGGATGGGAACCGCCGGTATTCGGACATATGACGCTGATTGTAAACGAAAGCAGGAAGAAACTGAGTAAACGTGATGAGTCGATCATTCAATTCATTGAGCAATATGAAGAGCTTGGTTATGTACCTGAAGCTTTATTCAATTTCATTACGTTACTAGGATGGTCTCCGGTTGGGGAGGAAGAGATTTTCACGAAAGAAGAGTTCATTAATCTTTTCGATGCAGATCGATTGTCTAAATCACCTGCACTTTTCGATAAGCAAAAGCTTACATGGATGAATAACCAATACGTGAAGCAATTGGACAGCGATCGTGCAGTGGAATTGTCAATGCCTCACTTAATTAAAGCAGGGAAGGTTTCGGAGACACTAACTGCTGAAGAAGCAGAGTGGGTACACGGCCTAGTTTCCCTTTTTCAAGAGCAGATGAGCTATGGAGCGGAAATAGTTGAGCTATCTGAACTGTTTTTCAAGGATGAGGTCGAGTTCGAGCCAGAAGCTAAGGAAGTGTTGGCTGAAGAACAGGTACCTGAAGTCATGAAAGCTTTCCTTCAGGAAATCGAGGGGCTTGAAGAATTTAAAGCGGACGAAATCAAGAAGTCGATAAAAGCGGTACAAAAAAGCACAGGGCATAAAGGGAAAAAATTATTCATGCCGATAAGGGCTGCCGTCACGGGTCAAACACATGGCCCTGACTTGCCTAAGGCGATTTCATTACTGGGCAAAGAAAAAATTAAACAGCGAATTCAGAGTATTTTATATTAACAATTTGTCGAAAATGTAATATAGTATTTAATAATCTTACAAAAGAACGCGTAGATGGGGAGAAGTAAGCAAACGAAGCTTTT
This sequence comes from Peribacillus simplex, assembly GCF_001578185.1. Taxonomy (NCBI): domain Bacteria; kingdom Bacillati; phylum Bacillota; class Bacilli; order Caryophanales; family Bacillaceae; genus Peribacillus; species Peribacillus simplex. The sequence goes on from NZ_CP011008.1 coordinate 109,724, forward strand.
TAGAGAGAACCATAACCTGCTGAAAGTGGTTCAAGCCTCTCGTTGTCTGAAATGCACCCTTGAGTCCTTTGCTGAACTAACCTATAGTAGGCACAGGCGGAATGTCCTCCGTTACAGGGATTAAAGTTGGGGATGAAAAAAACAGGGGAACGCTTTACCTGCTTCGTGCATCCCAAACAGAGTGGAACCGCGCTAAAAGCGTCTCTGTCTATTTGGACAGAGACGCTTTTTTATATGCTTTAAAAGCTTCAAAGGGGATGTTGGAAAAGGGACATAGGGGGGGATCATTTTGTTAAAGATGTTTAAAGAGGATATCGAAGTGGTTTTTGATCAAGATCCTGCTGCACGCAGTTATTTCGAAGTCATTTTGACGTATGCGGGTTTACATGCTATTTGGAGCCATAGGATGGCTCACGCACTATTTAAGAAGAAGTTCTTTTTCCTGGCGAGAAGTATATCTCAAATCAGTCGGTTTTTTACCGGAATTGAAATCCATCCAGGGGCCACCATTGGCCGTCGTTTCTTCATTGACCACGGAATGGGGATCGTCATTGGCGAAACTTGTGAAATTGGTGACAATGTGTCTGTCTTTCAAGGTGTAACCCTAGGGGGGACGGGAAAGGAAAAGGGAAAACGTCATCCTACGATAAAGGATAATGTGTTGATTGCAACAGGAGCAAAAGTGCTGGGTTCCATTACTGTTGGTGAAAACTCCAAAATCGGTGCCGGATCAGTCGTTTTAAAGGAAGTGCCACCTAATTCAACAGTTGTGGGCATTCCAGGTAAAGTGGTCATTCAAGATGGTATCAAAATCAACAAAGACCTAAATCATTGTGATCTTCCTGATCCAATTAATGATCGCTTTAAGGAATTGGATAGCGAGATCAGGTCCTTAAGAGCGAAGCTGGCTGAACAGAAGCAGGAAGAAAGGAGTCTATAATATGGCGATTAAAATATATAACACAGCTACAAGAAAAAAGGAAACCTTCGTCCCAATTGAAGAGGGAAAGGTGAAAATGTACGTATGTGGACCCACTGTCTACAATTACATTCATATTGGGAATGCAAGACCGGCAATCGTTTTTGATACCGTTCGTAGGTATTTGGATTACCGTGGATATGATGTGCAATTCGTTTCGAACTTTACGGATGTGGATGATAAGCTGATTCGTGCGGCAAAAGAATTGGGGGAAGATGTCCCAACCATATCAGAGCGATTCATCAAGGCTTATTTTGAAGACGTTTCGGCATTGGGCTGCAAAAAAGCGGATGCTCACCCAACCGTAATGGAGAACATGGATGCAATCATTGAATTCATCTCGGCATTAATTGAGAAAGGATTCGCTTATGAATCTGAAGGGGATGTGTATTACCGCACTCGTAAGTTTGATGGGTATGGAAAACTTTCACATCAGTCCATCGATGAGTTGCGAGTGGGGGCCCGTATTGAAATTGGGGAGAAAAAACAAGATGCCCTTGATTTTGCCCTTTGGAAAGCGGCCAAGGATGATGAAATATCTTGGGAGAGCCCATGGGGGAGAGGGCGTCCTGGCTGGCATATCGAGTGCTCCGCAATGGTCAAAAAGTATTTGGGGGATACAATCGATATTCATGCAGGAGGTCAAGATCTAGCTTTCCCGCATCATGAAAATGAAATTGCACAATCCGAAGCATTAACAGGCAAGACCTTTGCGAATTATTGGATGCATAACGGGTATATAAATATTGAGAATGAAAAAATGTCTAAGTCCTTAGGCAATTTCGTTCTTGTTCATGACATCATTCAGAAGCATGACCCACAAGTGTTACGCTTCTTCATGTTATCCGTTCATTACCGTCATCCCATCAATTATAGTGAAGAAGTGCTTGAAAATGTAAAAGCGTCTCTTGATCGGTTACGGACATCTTATCAAAACTTAAAGCATCGTCTTCAAGTAAGCGACGGATTGACTGAGAATAATGATGTTTGGTTGGAGAAACTTAATGAATTACATGAACAATTCACTAAGGAAATGGACGATGATTTTAACACTGCTAATGCAATTTCCATACTCTTTGAACTTTCCAAACAGGCAAATTATTACTTGATGGAGAAAAATACAGACAAGGAAGTCATTGATGCGTTCCTTGAAAAATTCAATATCTTATTTTCTGTCCTAGGTTTGTCCCTTGAAGAAGAGGGGCTTTTGGATGAAGAAATTGAAGGTTTGATCCAGCAGAGGATTCAAGCGCGGAAAGACCGCAATTTTGGGTTATCTGATGAAATTCGTGATCGATTGAAAAACATGAACATCATATTAGAGGATACCCCTCAAGGTACAAGATGGAAAAGAGGGTAATTAATGCTTCATTACGATAGTAAGGTAGATGCTAAAATGCTGAACAGTCTTGCTTTAGCTTATATAGGTGATGCCGTATACGAAACGTATATCCGGCATCATCTCATTCAAAAAGGAGCGGTCAAGCCCAACCTTCTTCACAAAAAAGCTACATCTTTTGTAGCGGCTAAGGCTCAAAATAAAATTATCCATTTTTTCCTGGAGTCAGATTGGTTATCGGAAGAGGAATCCGCCGTCGTTCGGCGCGGCCGAAATGCAAAATCCGGTACTGTACCGAAGAATACAGATGTGCAAACGTATCGTTACAGTACAGCCTTTGAGGCACTAATGGGATTTTTGTATTTATCCGGTCGGATAGAAAGAATGGAAGAACTTATCAAAAAATCTATTGAATACATTGAAGAAGAAAAGGGGAGTAACCCATGAGCGAAGAATATATCATTGGCAGAAACCCCGTATTGGAAGCTCTTCGCTCCGAACGGGACATTAATAAAATTTGGATAGCTGAGGGCTCACAAAAAGGCTCGATGCTTCCACTCATCGGTCTGGCTAAGGAAAAGAAGGTATTCGTGCAAATCGTACCGAAGAAAAAAATTGACCAAATGGCAGAAGGCATCCATCAAGGTGTTGTCGCACAAGTGGCTGCATATGAATATGTGGAATTGGATGACTTATTCGCAAAAGCGGCTGAACGGGATGAAGCACCTTTTTTCATGATTCTTGATGAAGTTGAAGATCCGCATAATTTAGGTTCAATCATGAGGACCGCTGATGCAGTCGGGGCCCATGGAATCATCATTCCGAAAAGAAGAGCGGTGGGCTTGACGGCAACTGTGGCCAAAGCCTCGACGGGTGCAATCGAATATATTCCGGTAGCTCGCGTTACAAATTTGGCAAGGGCAGTCGAAGAGTTGAAAGAGCGTGGAGTATGGATAGTCGGTACCGATGCGAAAGGAAGCGATGATTACCGTAACATGGACGGAAAAATGCCTATCGGACTTGTTATCGGTAGTGAAGGAAAAGGTATGGCCCGGTTAATGAAGGATAAATGTGACTTTCTCATCCGTCTCCCTATGGCAGGACAAGTAACATCGTTAAATGCATCGGTAGCAGCCGGTTTATTGATGTATGAGGTTTATAGAAAAAGAAATCCCCTAGGGCAATGATGGGATGAATATTCTGTTGGTGGACGGTTATAACATTATTGGAGCCTGGCCGGAACTGAGAGAATTAAAAGAAAGGGATCTTGCTGCTGCAAGAGACCGGTTGATTGAAATGATGGCGGAATATCAAGCATTTACCGGATACCGTGTAATTATCGTATTTGATGCTCAATACGTTCAGGGAATTGCCCGTATATTCAAAAATCACAAAGTTGACGTAATTTTTACAAAAGAAAATGAGACTGCCGATGAAAGAATAGAAAAGATGGCCATTGAACTGAATAACGTCAAAACGCAAATTCAAGTGGCAACCTCTGACTTCACGGAACAGTGGGTGATCTTTGGTCAAGGGGCTCTAAGGAAATCCGCTCGTGAATTGCTTATTGAAATGGAAGAAATTCAAGGGGAAATCAAGAAAGATGTAAGAAAAACAACGACGATAAAACCTGCAGCTAAAATTCCTTTAAGTGAAGAAGTGGCAGAAATTTTCGAAAAATGGCGCCGGGGTAAAATTTGAACCATTGACGGGTAAATTTTACCTGCTGTATAATATTTCTATCTGAGTCAGGTCAGGGGGATATAATGTGGGTCTCAAATTCGGAATGAAACTGAACGAAAAGTATCTGCAGTTTGAGGATGATGAATTGATAAGGTTGGTACACACTGGAGACAGTGAAGCGCTGGATTACTTGATCCAAAAGTATCGTAATTTTGTTAGAGCAAAGGCAAGGACTTATTTCTTAATTGGTGCAGATAAGGAAGACATCGTGCAAGAAGGTATGATTGGTTTATATAAAGCCGTCCGTGATTTTAAAGGGGATAAGTTATCTTCCTTTAAAGCATTTGCAGAACTGTGCATTACGAGGCAGATCATTACAGCTATCAAAACAGCAACACGTCAAAAACATATTCCGCTCAATTCCTATGTTTCCCTGGACAAACCCATTTATGATGAGGAATCGGACCGAACTCTAATGGATATTATATCGGGTACGAAAGTTTTGGACCCGGAAGAACTGATCATCAACCAAGAAGAGTTTGACGATATCGAATTAAAGATGGCTGAGCTCCTGAGTGATCTTGAGAGAAAAGTGTTAGCTCTTTACCTGGATGGACAAACCTACCAAGAAATTTCGGAAGAGTTGAACCGGCATGTTAAGTCAATCGACAACGCCCTTCAGCGGGTGAAAAGAAAGCTCGAGCGCTATCTGGAAGTAAGGGAAATCAGTTTATAATCCCTCCGCTTTTTCCGCTTAATTTCATCTGTCCCTTCTCCACATGGTAGTTTATTATTCACTATGTTAGAAACCGATATTTTGATTTCCGGTATCCATAATGGGCTAAACCTGCTTTGATATTGACAATAAAAGACAGCCGTGATAAGGTTTTATGGATATAGTAGATAGGATAGGTGTATCTAATGCGAAAAAAAATAGTTCTTGCCTGCATTGATTGCGGTTCAAGAAATTATAGTTATGAGAGCAAACAATCGACAAGCGGCGAACGCCTGGAAATCAAGAAATTTTGCAGTACGTGCAACTCACACTCGATTCATAAAGAAACGAAATAACCGTTTTATAAATAGATTGACAGAAGCTTCTAATGCTTGGAGGTACATTCATGAAACGTTTTACCGAATTTTTCAGCGGTGTCGCTCGCGAAATGCAAAAAGTAAGCTGGCCGAAACGCAAGGAGCTTACCAAATATACAATCGTGGTAGTAACGACTGTATTGTTTATGGCTTTTTTCTTTACAGTGGTCGATTTGGGCATTTCCGAATTAATTCGCTTAGTTATTGAATAAGAGATTCGAAAATAAGGTATAATAGTGATAGAATAATATGTGTCAGCAGAAAAGCCCGGAAACGGGTTTTTTAATTTGTCTTTTTTATGAAGTGAAGAAGTTCCAAATCGAGCACTGCTGTAATATGAATCATCACAATATATTCTAGTTAAGCCGGGATGACGCCGGAATTGGCTTTTTGGCTAAAACGTTCAAAGATAAAGATTAATAAAGAAAATGATTGATTGCAGGGAGGGAAGGACTTTAAAGTCCTAACACATGGAAAAGAATTGGTATGTAGTTCACACCTATTCAGGTTACGAGAACAAAGTTAAGGCTAACTTGGAAAAACGTGTGGAAACTATGGGGATGGAAGATAAGATCTTTCGCGTTGTAGTTCCAGAAGAAGAAGAAACGGAAATGAAAGATGGCAAAAAGAAAGTGACCAAAAAGAAAGTATTTCCAGGTTATGTATTAGTTGAGATCATCATGACGGATGATTCTTGGTATGTAGTCCGGAATACACCTGGTGTAACTGGTTTCGTAGGTTCATCTGGAGCTGGGTCAAAACCGACTGCGTTGCTACCGGAAGAAATTGAAGTCGTTCTTAAACGAATGGGCGTAGATGAAAGTAAATTCGAAGTTGATTTTGAAATCGGCGAAACCGTTCAAGTTAAAGAAGGACCTTTTGCAACCTTTGCAGGGCCGATTGAAGAACTTGATAAAGATAAAGGTAAAGTAAGGGTCCTAGTCAATATGTTCGGCCGTGATACACCGGTTGAACTTGATTTTAATCAAGTGGAAAAATTATAAACGGAAAAAAACTTGAAATTACCTTTTGAAAGTGGTAAAATTTCAAAGGTCAGTATGTTTCAATTTTTAGGCCTCAACGATACAAGCATTCTTTATTAATATATAAAGAATTCAAGATGAGTGGGAGGGTATACCCCTATTACCACATCACGGACTTATAAGGAGGTGTGTCTCGTGGCTAAAAAAGTAATTAAAATGGTTAAATTGCAAATTCCTGCTGGTAAAGCGAATCCGGCACCGCCAGTCGGTCCTGCATTAGGTCAAGCTGGTGTAAACATCATGGGATTCTGTAAGGAGTTCAACGCTCGTACAGCAGATCAAGCTGGTCTAATTATTCCTGTTGAAATCACGGTATTTGAAGACCGTTCATTTACATTCATTACAAAAACTCCACCGGCTGCAGTATTGCTTAAGAAAGTAGCTGGTATCGAGTCTGGTTCTGGTGAACCTAACCGTAATAAAGTTGCTACAGTCAAGCGTGATCAAGTGCGCGAGATTGCTGAAACTAAAATGCCTGACCTAAACGCTGCAAGCGTTGAAGCTGCAATGCGTATGGTTGAAGGTACTGCTCGCAGCATGGGTATTGTCATCGAAGACTGATCCATGTAATTGCTATTTGTTTCTACGGGGTTGCGATTGATACTCGCAACCTTTATTCGTGGGAGGTTATTCCGTTAAAACCACAATTTAGGAGGATTTATATCATGGCGAAAAAAGGTAAAAAGTATCTTGAAGCAGCTAAGCTTGTAGAAGTTTCTAAGGCTTATGCTGTAACTGAAGCAATCGAAGTTGCTAAAAAAGCAAACTTCGCAAAATTCGATGCGACTGTTGAAGTGGCTTTCCGTTTAGGCGTAGACCCTAAGAAAGCTGACCAACAAATTCGTGGAGCGGTTGTTCTACCGAATGGTACTGGTAAAACTCAACGCGTATTAGTATTCGCTAAAGGCGAAAAAGCAAAAGAAGCGGAAGCTGCTGGTGCTGACTACGTTGGTGAATCTGACTTCATCAACAAAATCCAACAAGGATGGTTCGAATTCGATGTAATCGTTGCGACTCCAGACATGATGGGTGAAGTTGGTAAACTTGGCCGCGTATTAGGACCTAAAGGTTTAATGCCTAACCCTAAAACTGGCACAGTAACATTCGACGTAACAAAAGCTGTTAATGAAATCAAGGCTGGTAAAGTTGAATACCGCGTAGATAAAGCTGGAAACATCCATGCTCCAATCGGTAAAGTATCTTTCGAGGATGCTAAACTAGTGGAAAACTTCACTACTATCTATGATACATTAATGAAAGTTAAACCTGCGGCTGCTAAAGGAACTTACATGAAAAACGTTTCTGTAACAACTACAATGGGCCCTGGTGTGAAAGTTGATCCTTCTACTTTCAATAAATAATTGACATTCCAAAACTATTATTGTTATAATAAGTTTTGTTGTGAATAAATGAATATCATTTGTACCGTAGACAGTAGGTGCTCCATTCGAGCTTAATTCCCTGCCGAGGTAATTCGATAATAATAGTCCTTGACTATGACTTTTGAAATTACTGCCTTCATGTCTGCAATAGAGATGAAGGCTTTTTCTTTGAAACGGTATAAATGTTTTCAAGCAAATCTACAGGAGGTGTAAGGATGAACGCAATTATTGAACAAAAGCAAAAAATCGTTGCTGAGATTACTGATAAATTAACTGCAAGCCAATCAACAGTAGTTGTTGACTACCGTGGATTGACTGTTGCTGAATTAACAGAACTTCGTAAGCAACTTCGTGAAGCTGGCGTTGAGTTTAAGGTTTACAAAAACTCTTTAACTCGTCGTGCTGCTGAAAGTGCTGAACTTAGCACTTTGAACGAATCATTAACAGGACCAAACGCAATTGCATTCTCAAATGAAGATGTTATTGCGCCAGCAAAAATCCTTAACGATTTTGCGAAAAAACATGAAGCGTTAGAAATCAAAGCTGGAGTTATCGAAGGAAATGTTGCAACTGCAGAAGAAATTAAAGCTCTTGCAGAACTACCTTCACGCGAAGGCCTACTTTCAATGCTACTCAGCGTGCTACAAGCACCTATGCGCGGACTTGCTCTTGCTACAAAAGCAGTTGCAGATCAAAAAGAAGAACAAGGCGCGTAAGCTAACCGCTTATTTAGCCTATTGATTCAAAAAAAAAACCAACCATTTCGAGGAGGAAATAACAATGACTAAAGATCAAATCTTAGAAGCAGTTAAAAACATGACTGTTTTAGAATTAAACGACCTTGTAAAAGCAATCGAAGAAGAATTTGGCGTAACTGCTGCTGCACCTGTAGCTGTAGCTGCTGCTGGTGGCGCTGCTGCTGAAGAGCAAACTGAGTTTGATGTAATCCTTACATCTGCTGGAGACCAAAAAATCAAAGTAATCAAAGCTGTACGTGAAGTAACAGGTCTTGGACTTAAAGAAGCAAAAGAACTTGTTGACAACACTCCAAAAGCAATCAAAGAAGGCGCTTCTAAAGAAGAAGCTGAAGAAGTTAAAGCTAAACTTGAAGAAGTTGGAGCTGGCGTTGAAGTTAAGTAATCTTGCATAAACAAAAAGCTCGCTATCACTGGCGGGCTTTTTTCTTCATTTTAAAGAAAATGACGGAAATTTGCCGTTAATGGTTTGATTAAAAGGATTTCGTCAAACATCCCGGCATGCAAGCATCCATTCTTCAAATCTCTTCTCAATAAATCTTCAATATTCCTTTCTGATAGGGGGAGATGACTCTGACAGAGCATTACTACTCACATAAACCGGATGTCGTAAGCAATCCGAAATTTTGGGATTTTACATTAAAGGGACGTACCTTTCGCTTCAAAAGTGATAATGGTGTTTTTTCGAAAAAAGAAGTTGATTTCGGATCGCGTCTTTTGGTTGAAAGTTTTAACCTAGATGAAGCTGTAGAAGGAGATATTCTTGATGTTGGTTGCGGTTATGGACCAATCGGAATATCGATTGCGGCAGCTTATCCCGATCGAACGATAGAAATGATTGATATAAATAGCCGGGCAGTTGAATTGTCAAAAGAGAATGCCGCTTCTAATGGGATTGCAAATGTAAAGATTTACGCAAGTGATCGTTTTGACAAAGTTGGCTCCAATCAATTCGCAGCAATTCTTACGAACCCTCCCATTCGCGCAGGCAAAAGTGTAGTCCACGAAATTTTAGAAGAAGGCTATCGCAGTTTGGTGGCTGGTGGAGAATTATGGGTTGTCATTCAAAAAAAACAAGGAGCTCCATCCGCTATGGATAAAATGGAGCAATTATTTGGAAATATTGAAGTGCCCGTTAAGAAAAAAGGTTACTATATACTATTATCCAAAAAGGTTTGACTCTAAATTTTCGCTATGTTAGTATTATAAAATGCATATATATAATTCCGTAACTATGCAATTTTTATACCATTGGTGTATAACCAATGGATAATATGGGAAAAATATATAAATAATAGTTCGTTTTATGAGAAATAGTGGTTTTTAAAATAAAAACCATTTTCTTTTTGTCTATGGAAATGATTCCTTTTCCGAGGCAATTGGATCCTTATAACGCTTGATTTAAGGGGTGAATCAGTTGACAGGTCAACTTGTTCAGTATGGACGACACCGCCAACGTAGAAGTTATGCAAGAATCAGTGAGGTTTTGGATCTTCCGAATCTGATTGAAATTCAAACAGCTTCTTATCAATGGTTTCTAGATGTAGGTTTAAAGGAAATGTTCCAGGATATTTCTCCTATTGAGGATTTTACAGGTAATTTATCGTTAGAATTCATCGATTACAGCTTAGCTGAGCCGAAGTATTCTGTAGAAGAAACAAAAGAACGCGATGTTACGTATTCTGCACCGCTTCGAGTGAAAGTGCGCCTTGTTAACAAAGAAACAGGGGAAGTGAAAGACCAGGATGTATTTATGGGCGACTTCCCGCTGATGACTGAAACAGGTACATTTGTAATCAATGGTGCTGAACGGGTAATTGTATCCCAATTAGTGCGCTCACCGAGTGTTTACTACAATGGTAAAATGGATAAAAACGGTAAGCTTGGATTCTCTGCGACCGTTATTCCTAACCGTGGTGCATGGCTTGAATATGAAACAGACGCCAAGGATGTTGTGTATGTTCGAATCGATCGCACCAGGAAATTGCCTATCACGGTATTGATGCGTGCCCTTGGATTCGGAACAGATCAAGAAATCATTGATTTGATTGGAGACAACGAATACCTTCGCAACACTCTTGAAAAGGATAACACCGAGAGTGTAGATAAAGCATTGCTAGAAATCTATGAGCGTCTACGCCCAGGTGAACCACCTACTGTCGATAACGCGAAAAGTCTTTTAGTATCCCGCTTTTTTGATCCAAAACGTTATGATTTAGCAAATGTAGGTCGTTATAAAATAAACAAAAAACTGCATATTAAGAACCGTTTATTCGGACAGCGTATTGCAGAGACCTTGATTGATCCTGAAACAGGAGAAATCATCGTGGAAAAAGGTACAATGCTTGATCGTCGGACTCTTGATAGGATCCTGCCTCATATCGAAGCTGGAATCGGATTCAAAACATTCCATCCATCAGGTGGTGTAGTAGAAGAAGAAACCCTTCTTCAACCTATTAAAGTGTTTGCACCAAATGATGCTGAAGGCGAAAAAGTAATCAATATCATCGGTAATGCCTATGTGACCGACCAGGTCAAAAACATTACTCCAGCTGATATCATTTCTTCCATTAGTTATTTCTTTAACTTATTGCATGGTGTGGGAATCACGGATGACATTGACCATTTAGGTAACCGTCGTCTGCGTTCCGTTGGTGAATTGCTGCAAAACCAATTTAGAATTGGTTTATCCCGTATGGAGCGTGTCGTTCGTGAAAGAATGTCTATTCAGGATACGAATACAATTACTCCGCAGCAACTAATTAACATTCGCCCAGTAATTGCATCAATTAAAGAATTCTTTGGAAGCTCACAGCTTTCCCAATTCATGGATCAAACGAACCCGTTGGCTGAATTGACGCATAAACGTCGTCTATCTGCATTAGGACCTGGTGGTTTGACACGTGAGCGTGCGGGCTTTGAAGTACGTGACGTTCATTATTCCCACTATGGCCGCATGTGTCCGATTGAAACGCCTGAGGGACCAAATATTGGTTTGATTAACTCATTATCCAGTTTTGCTAAGGTTAACCCATATGGCTTCATTGAAACACCATATCGCCGTGTGGATCCCGAAACAGGCAAAATTACAAGCCAAATCGATTACTTAACAGCTGATGAGGAAGATAATTATGTAGTTGCCCAAGCGAATGTACGTCTATCAGATGACGGGTCATTCCTTGATAATGACGTTGTTGCACGTTTCCGCGGTGAAAATACCGTTGTTCCGCGTGACCGCGTAGATTACATGGATGTATCTCCTAAACAGGTTGTATCTGCTGCGACAGCATGTATTCCTTTCTTGGAAAATGATGACTCCAACCGTGCCCTTATGGGAGCGAACATGCAACGTCAAGCAGTGCCTTTGCTGCAACCGGAAGCCCCTCGAGTCGGAACGGGTATGGAATATGTTTCAGCGAAAGACTCCGGTGCTGCTGTCATCTGTAAACACCCTGGTATCGTAGAACACGTTGAATCACGTGAAGTATGGGTACGTAGGGTAAGTGAAGTTGACGGACAGCAAGTAAAAGGAAATCTTGATAAATACCGTCTATTAAAATTCATTCGTTCTAACCAAGGAACGTGCTATAATCAACGCCCTATCGTAAGTGTTGGCGACAACGTTGTAAAAGGTGAGATTCTTGCTGATGGTCCTTCAATGGAAAAAGGTGAGTTAGCACTTGGACGTAACGTATTGGTTGCCTTCATGACATGGGATGGATATAACTATGAAGATGCCATCATCATGAGCGAACGATTGGTTAAAGATGATGTGTACACTTCTATTCATATTGAAGAATATGAATCTGAATCACGCGATACAAAATTAGGGCCTGAAGAAATCACCCGTGATATCCCTAATGTAGGGGAAGATGCGCTTCGTAATCTTGATGAGCGCGGAATTATCCGTGTTGGTGCAGAAGTAAAAGACGGAGACCTTCTAGTTGGTAAAGTCACGCCTAAAGGTGTAACGGAATTGACTGCTGAGGAACGTTTATTACATGCAATCTTCGGTGAAAAAGCACGTGAAGTAAGAGATACATCACTTCGTGTACCTCACGGCGGCGGTGGAATCGTCCTTGATGTTAAAGTATTTAACAGAGAAGATGGCGATGAACTTCCTCCTGGTGTAAACCAACTTGCACGTGTATATATTGTACAAAAACGTAAAATCCATGAAGGCGATAAAATGGCTGGACGACATGGTAATAAAGGGGTAATCTCCAGGATCCTTCCTGAGGAAGATATGCCTTATTTACCAGATGGCACTCCAGTCGACATCATGTTAAACCCATTGGGTGTACCTTCACGTATGAACATCGGTCAGGTGTTGGAGCTTCACTTAGGTATGGCTGCACGCGCACTTGGCATTCATGTAGCATCTCCTGTATTTGATGGTGCTACTGAGGAAGATGTTTGGGGTACGATTGAAGAAGCCGGGATGTCCCGTGATGCAAAAACTGTCCTTTATGATGGCCGTTCAGGTGAAGCATTCGATAACCGTGTATCCGTTGGTGTCATGTATATGATCAAACTGGCACATATGGTCGACGATAAACTTCATGCACGTTCAACTGGACCTTACTCCCTTGTTACGCAGCAACCACTTGGTGGTAAAGCGCAATTTGGTGGACAGCGTTTCGGTGAGATGGAAGTATGGGCACTTGAAGCTTATGGTGCTGCTTATACATTACAAGAAATCTTAACCGTTAAATCAGATGATGTCGTTGGTCGTGTTAAAACGTACGAAGCGATTGTCAAAGGTGAAAATGTCCCTGAACCAGGTGTTCCCGAGTCCTTCAAAGTATTGATTAAGGAGCTTCAAAGTTTAGGATTGGATGTTAAAATTCTTAATGCTGAAGATCGTGAAATCGAAATGCGAGATTTGGAAGATGAAGAAGAAGCCAACCAAGCAGACAAGTTAAGCCTTGATTCAGAAACTAAAGATATGGTTGCTTCCGAAGTAGGGGCACCTGTCAAAGAATAAAATCAAATATAAACATATCTAGTTATATATTACCCGCTCTGACTGGCAGCAAGATGTTTCTTTGAAGATCATGCTGCCTTGTTAGAGCATTATTGATTCAATCAACCATCATCCGGTGTATGATTGCCTGATACTTGATGGCAATCAAGGGTTAAACCTGGAGATTAAAAGGGAGGTAGGCCCCTTGTTAGACGTTAATAATTTTGAGTATATGAAAATTGGTCTTGCTTCACCAGACAAGATTCGTTCTTGGTCCCATGGAGAAGTTAAAAAACCAGAAACAATCAACTATCGTACGTTAAAGCCAGAAAAAGACGGTTTATTCTGTGAGAGAATTTTTGGTCCTCAAAAGGACTGGGAATGTCATTGTGGAAAATATAAACGTGTTCGTTATAAAGGTGTAGTCTGTGACCGTTGTGGCGTTGAAGTCACTCGTGCTAAGGTACGTCGTGAGCGTATGGGTCATATTGAGCTGGCAGCTCCGGTTTCACACATATGGTATTTTAAAGGAATCCCTAGCCGTATGGGACTTGTTCTTGACATGTCTCCACGGGCATTGGAAGAAGTTATTTACTTTGCATCTTACGTAGTAACTGAAACAGGCGATACAACTTTAGAAAAGAAACAGCTTCTTTCTGAAAAGGAATATCGTACATACCGTGAAAAATACGGTAAGAAGTTCCAAGCTGCCATGGGTGCGGAAGCTATTAAAAAACTTTTACAAGATATTGATACGGAAAAGGAAGTAGAGTCGTTGAAAGAGGAGCTTAAAACAGCTCAAGGACAACGCAGAACCCGTGCAATCAAACGCTTGGAAGTTCTTGAAGCATTCCGTAACTCCGGAAATGAGCCATCATGGATGATCCTCGACGTGCTTCCGGTCATTCCACCGGAACTTCGTCCTATGGTTCAACTTGATGGTGGACGTTTTGCCACATCTGATTTAAATGATTTATATCGCCGTGTTATCAACCGTAATAATCGGTTGAAAAGATTACTTGACCTTGGAGCGCCAAGCATTATCGTTCAAAACGAGAAGCGTATGCTTCAAGAAGCTGTCGATGCTCTTATCGATAATGGCCGTCGCGGCCGTCCGGTAACTGGACCTGGTAACCGTCCGTTAAAATCTTTATCTCACATGTTAAAAGGTAAACAAGGTCGTTTCCGTCAAAACCTTCTTGGTAAACGTGTTGATTATTCTGGTCGTTCCGTTATCGTAGTCGGACCAAACTTAAAGATGTACCAATGCGGTCTTCCGAAAGAAATGGCGATTGAATTATTCAAACCATTCGTTATGAAGGAGCTTGTTCAAAGAGGTTTAGCGCATAACATCAAATCTGCTAAACGTAAAATTGAACGTTTATCTCCTGAAATTTGGGATGTGCTAGAAGAAGTAATTAGAGAACATCCAGTACTATTGAACCGTGCACCGACTCTTCATAGACTTGGTATTCAAGCTTTTGAACCAACTTTGGTTGAAGGTCGCGCAATTCGTTTGCATCCGCTCGTGTGTACAGCTTACAACGCTGACTTTGACGGTGACCAAATGGCGGTACACGTTCCTTTATCTTCTGAAGCCCAAGCCGAAGCACGTATGCTTATGCTTGCAGCACAGAACATTTTGAACCCTAAAGATGGTAAACCTGTCGTTACACCTTCTCAAGATATGGTATTAGGTAACTATTACTTAACTTTGGAAAGAGAAGGCGCTATCGGTGAGGGTATGATCTTTAAAGATACAAGTGAAGCATTACTCGCATACCAAAACGGATATGTACACTTGCATTCCCGTTGTGCCGTACATGCATCTTCACTAAATAATGAAACATTCACTGAAGAGCAAAACAGCCAACTTCTAATTACCACTGTCGGTAAATTGATCTTCAATGAAATTTTACCAAAATCATTCCCGTATATTAACGAACCAACACGATACAATCTGGAAACGAAAACTCCGGAGAAATATTTTGTGGAAAAGGGCGCTAATATCCCTGAATTGATTAAGGCTCAACCTGCTATTGATCCATTCAAGAAAAAAATTCTTGGAAACATCATTGCGGAGGTCTTTAAACGGTTTAAAATTACCGAGACATCCAAAATGCTTGACCGGATGAAAGATCTTGGATTCAAATATTCGACAAAAGCTGGTATTACCGTTGGTGTGGCTGATATTGTCGTTTTAAAAGAAAAACAAGAAATCATCTCTGAGGCTCAAACAAAAGTGGATAACGTCTTAAAACAATTCAGACGTGGTCTAATCACAGAAGATGAGCGTTATGATCGTGTTATCTCAATTTGGAGTGCTGCCAAGGATACCATCCAGTCCAAACTTATGGACTCACTGGACCGACGCAACCCGATCTTCATGATGAGTGACTCCGGTGCCCGTGGTAATGCTTCTAACTTTACGCAGCTTGCTGGTATGCGTGGTTTGATGGCCAACCCGGCTGGACGTATCATTGAATTACCGATCAAATCAAGTTTCCGCGAAGGTTTAACAGTGTTGGAGTATTTCATCTCCACGCATGGTGCGCGTAAAGGTCTTGCCGATACAGCACTTAAAACAGCCGATTCCGGTTACCTTACTCGTCGACTTGTTGACGTTGCCCAAGATGTCATCATCCGTGATGACGATTGTGGAACGGACCGCGGCTTGAAAATTTCAGCCTTGAGAGAGGGTACTGAAATAATTGAGCATCTTGAAGAGCGTCTAATTGGCCGTTATGCAAGAAAAGCGATCAGACATCCGGAAACAAATGAAGTAATCGTGGCTGAAAACGACCTTATTACTGAAGATCTTGCGAACTATATTGAATCACTTGGAATTGAAACAGCATGGATCCGTTCTGCCTTTACATGTAACACCAGCCATGGTGTATGTAAAAAATGTTATGGACGCAACTTGGCTACCGGTCAAGAAGTTGAAGTGGGCGAAGCAGTCGGTATTATTGCCGCTCAATCAATCGGTGAACCTGGTACACAGTTAACGATGCGTACATTCCATACTGGTGGGGTTGCTGGAGACGATATCACTCAAGGTCTTCCTCGTATCCAAGAAATATTTGAAGCGAGAAACCCTAAAGGTCAAGCAGTCATTTCCGAAATCGAAGGAACGGTCGTTTCGATTAACGAAATTCGGGATAAACAACAGGAAATCGTTGTTCAAGGAGCAGTTGAATCACGCACATATACTGCACCGTACACAGCGCGCTTAAGAGTAACTGTTGATACTCCTGTCCGTCGCGGTGAAGAGCTGACAGAGGGTTCTATTGATCCGAAAGAGTTGCTGAAGGTTACAGATGTACTTACTGTGCAGGAATACCTGCTTCATGAAGTTCAAAAAGTATACCGGATGCAAGGGGTTGAAATCGGTGATAAACACATCGAGGTAATGGTTAGACAAATGATGCGTAAAGTCCGTGTACTTGATGCAGGTGAAACTGAAGTGCTTCCAGGAACATTATTGGATGTTAACCAGTTTACTACAGCAAACACTGATGCATTGCTGACTAACAAATTACCAGCTACAGGACGCCCTGTACTACTAGGTATCACAAAAGCATCACTAGAAACGGATTCCTTCTTGTCCGCCGCTTCATTCCAAGAAACAACTAGAGTCTTGACTGATGCAGCAATAAAAGGAAAACGTGATGAATTGCTAGGACTTAAAGAGAATGTCATCATCGGTAAACTAGTCCCTGCAGGAACAGGAATGCTTCGATACAGAAAAGCAAACCCGGTCGTTGTAAGTGATGAAAGTGCCGATACAGTAACAGTGGATTAAAAGAAAAAGGACCAGCTCAATAAGTAAAACTGAAAACCGAACTCCTGGATTCTTGGAGCTGAAGGCTCAGAATTTATTGAGCTGGTCTCTCTTATTACTCATGGCTGACTGAAGCCGTATGAGGACCAATATTTTCCCTTTAGACATAGTGAAAATAGTAATGGAATTATGTAAGGAAAACCTTTTGCTAGAATTATTTTTTGAAAGAAGTTGACAGTATCCGACTATTAATGATACTATAGCAAAGGTGCTCCTATGTTACCCTGTAACTTTGGAGGATATGGACCATGTCTTATGAAAAAGTAATACAGGCAAAGTCAGTGATTATAGGGACGAAACAAGCAGTTAGAGCTCTTAAAAACAATTTAATTCAAGAAGTTATCATCGCTGATGATGCAGATATATACTTGACTGGGCGTGTCGTTGAGACCGCTAAAGAATTGGATGTTCCTATCACATATGTTGATTCGATGAGAATGCTTGGCAAAGCATGTGGTATTGATGTCGGAGCAGCAACTGTTGCCATTAAAAAGTAAAAATGTTTTTGCAATTATATTTGCAAAGACTTTGTTTTTACCCATTTATGAACCACCTGGATGTGTGGTACTAGAAATGAAAACGTGAAGGGAGGAAAAATGTAATGCCTACTATTAATCAATTAGTGCGTAAAGGACGCGAGTCTAAAGAGGTTAAATCAAAATCTCCAGCACTTAACAAAGGCTACAACAGCTTTAAAAAAGCACAAACTAACGTATCATCTCCGCAAAAACGTGGTGTTTGCACTCGTGTGGGTACTATGACACCGAAAAAACCAAACTCCGCGTTACGTAAATATGCGCGTGTACGTTTAACAAACGGTATCGAGGTAACAGCTTATATCCCAGGTATCGGTCACAACCTACAAGAACACAGCGTGGTTCTTATCCGTGGCGGTCGTGTAAAAGATTTACCAGGGGTACGTTATCATATCGTACGTGGTGCTCTTGATACTGCTGGAGTTAACAATCGTATGCAAGGCCGTTCTAAATACGGTACTAAGCGTCCGAAAGCAGCAAAAAAATAATCTCAAACAAAAATTAAACTTTCTTGAAAGGAGGAAATATAATGCCTCGTAAAGGACCTGTAACGAAAAGAGATGTATTACCAGATCCGATTTATAATTCAAAACTTGTGACTCGCTTAATCAACAAATTAATGGTTGATGGACAAAGAGGTAAATCACAAAAAATTCTTTACTCTGCATTTGATTTAATCAAAGAACGTACTGGCAATGAGCCGATCGAAGTTTTCGATCAAGCACTTAAAAACATCATGCCTGTATTAGAAGTAAAAGCACGCCGTGTGGGTGGAGCTAACTACCAAGTACCAGTTGAGGTGCGTCCAGACCGTAAATCGACTCTAGGACTTCGTTGGTTAGTAAACTACTCTCGCCTTCGTGGGGAAAAAACGATGGAAGAGCGTTTAGCTTATGAAATCATGGATGCTGCTAACAATACTGGAGCAGCAGTTAAGAAACGTGAAGATACACACAAAATGGCTGAAGCTAACAAAGCATTCGCTCATTATCGCTGGTAAGATCAAACACTATAAAATCCTTATAGAAGGAAGGAGAAAGACAAATGGCAAGAGAGTTCTCCTTAGCAAACACTCGTAATATCGGTATCATGGCTCACATCGATGCTGGTAAAACGACAACAACAGAACGTGTTCTATACTATACTGGTAAAATCCATAAAATTGGTGAAACACACGAAGGTGCTTCACAAATGGACTGGATGGAACAGGAACAAGAACGCGGAATCACGATCACATCCGCTGCAACAACTGCACAGTGGAAAGGTCACCGTGTAAACATCATCGATACACCAGGACACGTAGACTTCACAGTTGAAGTTGAACGTTCATTGCGTGTACTTGATGGAGCTGTAGCTGTACTTGATGCCCAATCAGGTGTTGAGCCTCAAACTGAAACTGTTTGGCGCCAAGCTACAACTTATGGTGTACCGCGTGTCGTATTCGTAAATAAAATGGACAAAATCGGTGCGGATTTCCTTTACTCAGTTGGAACAATCCACGATCGTCTACAAGCTAATGCTCATCCAGTTCAGTTACCAATCGGTGCTGAAGATCAATTCTCTGCAATCATTGACCTTATTGAAATGAAAGCTCATTTCTATGCCAATGATCTAGGAACTGATATCACTGTTGGTGAAATTCCTGAAGAACATCGGGAATTAGCTGAAGAATACCGTGAAAAGTTAATTGAAGCAGTAGCAGAAGTTAATGAAGACTTAATGGAAAAATACCTTGGCGGCGAAGAAATCAGCATTGCTGAATTAAAAGCAGCTATTCGTACAGCAACCGTTAACGTTGAATTCTTCCCAGTTATCTGTGGATCAGCTTTCAAAAACAAAGGTGTTCAATTAATGCTTGATAACGTTATCGACTTCCTTCCATCTCCGTTAGATGTACCAGCTATTAAAGGTACTCTTCCTGATACAGAAGACGAAGTAGAACGCCACTCAGATGATTCTGAACCGTTCTCAGCTTTAGCGTTTAAAGTAATGACGGATCCTTACGTTGGTAAACTTACATTCTTCCGTGTGTACTCAGGTACATTAGAATCAGGTTCTTATGTAATCAACTCAACTAAAGGTAAACGTGAACGTATTGGACGTATCCTTCAAATGCACGCAAACAGCCGTGAAGAAATATCAACTGTATACGCAGGAGATATTGCTGCAGCTGTAGGATTGAAAGATACTACAACTGGTGATACTCTATGTGACGACAAGAACCAAGTTATTCTTGAGTCTATGGTATTCCCAGAGCCAGTTATTTCACTTTCAGTTGAACCAAAATCCAAAGCAGACCAAGACAAAATGGGCCAAGCTTTACAAAAGCTACAAGATGAAGATCCAACATTCCGTGCGCATACTGACCAAGAAACTGGTCAAACGATTATCGCTGGTATGGGTGAACTTCACTTGGACATCCTTGTTGACCGTATGCGTCGTGAATTTAAAGTGGAAGCAAACGTTGGTGCTCCTCAAGTAGCATACCGTGAAACTTTCCGTGGATCAGCTAAGGTTGAAGGTAAATTCGTTCGCCAATCAGGTGGTCGTGGACAATTTGGACACGTATGGATCGAATTTGGTCCAAACGAAGAAGGTAAAGGATTCGAATTTGAAAATGCTATCGTCGGTGGTGTAGTACCACGTGAATATATCCCTGCTGTACAAGCTGGATTAGTTGATTCACTTGACCGTGGTGTACTTGCTGGTTACCCGCTAGTCGACATCAAAGCAAAATTATTTGACGGATCTTACCATGACGTTGACTCCAACGAAATGGCATTTAAAATTGCTGCATCAATGGCACTTAAAAATGCTGCTTCTAAATGTAAACCGGTTATCCTTGAGCCAATCATGAAAGTAGAAGTAGTTATTCCTGAAGATTATCTAGGCGACATCATGGGAGATATCACATCCCGCCGTGGTCGTGTAGAAGGTATGGAAGCTCGCGGTAACACGCAAATGGTTAAAGCGATGGTTCCACTATCTGAAATGTTCGGATATGCTACGTCTCTACGTTCTAACACACAAGGACGCGGAACATTCTCTATGCACTTCGATCATTATGAAGAAGTACCTAAGAGCATTTCTGAAGAAATCATCAAAAAAAATAAAGGTGAATAATTGATTTTCATCTCTTATTAAAGTATAACTATCTTATGTAAGCTGTGATGGAAGAATTAGTCTTCTTTCACAGCCCTATATACTTAATCTTTTATTTATAATTTTAAGGAGGAATTCCTAATGGGAAAAGCTAAATTTGATCGTTCAAAACCGCACGTTAACGTTGGAACAATTGGTCACGTTGACCATGGTAAAACAACTCTAACTGCTGCAATCACAACTGTACTTGCTAAAACTGGTGGAGCAGAAGCTCGCGCTTATGACCAAATCGATGGTGCTCCAGAAGAAAGAGAACGTGGTATCACAATCTCTACTGCACACGTTGAGTACGAAACAGCTACTCGTCACTACGCACACGTTGACTGCCCAGGACATGCTGACTATGTTAAAAACATGATCACTGGTGCTGCACAAATGGATGGCGGAATCCTAGTAGTATCTGCTGCTGATGGCCCAATGCCACAAACTCGTGAGCACATCCTTCTTTCTCGTCAAGTAGGTGTACCATTCCTAGTAGTATTCATGAACAAATGCGACATGGTTGATGACGAAGAACTTCTTGAATTAGTAGAAATGGAAATCCGTGATCTACTATCTGAATACGAATTCCCTGGCGATGACATTCCAGTTATCAAAGGATCTGCACTAAAAGCTCTTCAAGGAGAAGCTGAATGGGAAGAAAAAATTCATGAATTAATGACAGCTGTTGATGAGTATATCCCAGAACCAACTCGTGACACTGAAAAACCTTTCATGATGCCAGTTGAGGATGTATTCTCTATCACTGGTCGTGGTACAGTTGCTACTGGTCGTGTTGAGCGTGGACAAGTTAAAGTCGGTGACGT
This sequence comes from Peribacillus simplex, assembly GCF_001578185.1. Lineage (NCBI taxonomy): Bacteria > Bacillati > Bacillota > Bacilli > Caryophanales > Bacillaceae > Peribacillus > Peribacillus simplex. The sequence goes on from NZ_CP011008.1 coordinate 131,311, forward strand.
TGTTGACATCATCGGTTTCAACGAAGAGTCTAAACCAACAACTGTAACAGGTGTTGAAATGTTCCGTAAACTTCTTGACTATGCTGAAGCTGGTGACAACATCGGTGCACTTCTTCGTGGTGTATCCCGTGAAGATATCCAACGTGGACAAGTACTTGCTAAACCAGGTACAATCACTCCACACACAAAGTTCAAAGCTGAAGTTTATGTTCTTTCTAAAGAAGAAGGTGGACGTCACACTCCATTCTTCACAAACTACCGTCCTCAGTTCTACTTCCGTACAACTGATGTAACTGGTATTTGTAACCTTCCTGAAGGCGTAGAAATGGTTATGCCTGGAGACAACATCGAAATGACTGTAGAACTTATCGCTCCAATCGCTATCGAAGAAGGTACTAAATTCTCTATCCGTGAGGGTGGACGTACTGTAGGCGCTGGCGTAGTTGCTACAATCACAGAGTAATTGATTCATAAAACAATATTGGAAGGGACGCCTTCCGGGAAAAGCAGATGGGACGCCATCTGCTTTTTTTTATTTTAAAGGACTTTATATTTCTTCTTCTATAATATCCGTTGGAAATTGAGTACATTCCAAAGAAAACGTTGTGGATTTACCAAATGAAGAAAATGGATATGAAAGACCGTGTAGAATGTACTTGTAAATACTTGAGATAGTATGTATAATAATAAAAGTGTGTTGCACAAGAAAATCTAAGTTTAACTTGCATTCTACTTGTGCTTTATGTATAATAGACAATGTTGGTCTTTGACTGCGATGATATGGAAGGTTGCTGACACACCCGGCCGCTTTGCCATGGCGAGTGTGTGGGAAATTTCCATTGAGAAGGTCTATTTCAAAATAGGCGAAAAGGAGGGAAAATTATGGCAAAACAAAAAATTCGTATCCGTTTAAAAGCATATGATCACAGAATTCTTGATCAGTCTGCTGAGAAAATTGTTGAAACTGCAAAACGTTCTGGTGCGGCTGTATCTGGTCCAATTCCATTACCTACTGAAAGATCGGTATACACGATCCTACGTGCGGTTCATAAATACAAAGATTCTCGTGAACAATTCGAAATGCGTACGCATAAACGTCTAATCGACATCGTTAATCCAACTCCACAAACAGTTGACTCATTGATGCGTTTAGATTTACCATCAGGCGTTGACATTGAAATCAAATTATAATTCATATAAATATGAACAATTACTCTAGGAGGTGTGACTTATGACCAAAGGAATCTTAGGAAGAAAAATCGGTATGACTCAAGTTTTTGCTGAAAACGGCGAACTTATCCCGGTAACAGTTATCGAGGCTGCTAATAACGTGGTTCTTCAAAAGAAAACTGTTGAAACTGATGGGTATGAAGCAGTTCAAGTTGGTTTTGAAAACAAACGTGAAAAGCTTTCTAACAAACCTGAAAAGGGACATGTTGAAAAAGCAAATACTACTCCTAAGCGCTTCATTCGCGAATTCCGCGGAACGGATCTTACTGAATATGAGATCGGTCAAGAAGTCAATGTTAGTATTTTCGCAGAAGGCGATTTAGTAGATGTATCAGGAATTTCAAAAGGTAAAGGTTTCCAAGGCGCTATCAAACGTCACGGACAATCTCGCGGACCGATGACTCATGGTTCTCGTTACCACCGTCGCCCAGGTTCAATGGGTCCTGTAGCTCCAAACCGCGTATTCAAAGGTAAACTATTACCAGGACGTATGGGTGGGGAACAAATTACTGTTCAAAACTTAGCTATCGTTAAAGTTGATGTTGAACGTAACCTACTATTGATCAAAGGTAATGTACCTGGTGCTAGAAAAGCATTGATCAAAGTTAAAACTGCTGTTAAAGCAAAGTAATTTCTGAGAAAGGAGGAGCAATAGAATGCCAAAAGTTACATTGTTCAACCAAACAGGTTCTCAAGTTGGCGACATCGAACTGAATGAATCCATCTTTGGTATCGAACCTAATAATCATGTATTATTTGAAGCAATCATTATGCAACGAGCTTCCTTACGTCAAGGAACTCATAAAGTTAAAAACCGTTCTGAAGTTGCAGGCGGTGGACGTAAACCTTGGAAACAAAAAGGAACTGGACGTGCGCGTCAAGGTTCTATCCGTTCTCCACAATGGCGTGGCGGTGGCGTTGTTTTTGGACCAACTCCAAGATCTTACGCTTACAAGCTACCTAAAAAGGTGCGTCGTTTAGCTATTAAATCTGCATTGTCTGCAAAGGCATTGGAAGAGAACATTTTGGTACTTGAAAGCTTGTCTTTCGAAGCTCCAAAAACAAAAGAATTTGTAGCAGTACTTAAAAACCTTTCTGTTGATACTAAAACGTTGATCGTTACTGACGGATTAGATGAGAAAGTTGCTCTTTCTGCACGTAACATCCCTGGTGTTACTGTAGTTGAAGCTGTTGGTCTTAATGTTCTTGATGTTGTATCACACAACAAATTGATCTTGACTAAATCAGCTGTCGAAAAAGTAGAGGAGGTGCTTGCATAATGGATGCACGCGATATCATTAAGCGCCCCGTAATCACTGAACGCTCTTCAGACATAATGGCTGAAAAAAAATATACTTTTGAAGTTGATGTTAGAGCTAACAAAACTCAAGTTAAAGATGCTGTTCAAGAAATTTTCGGCGTTAAAGTTGAGAAAGTAAACATCATGAACTACAAAGGTAAATTCAAACGTATGGGCAAACACGCAGGCTATACTAACAAGCGCCGTAAAGCAATTGTTAAATTAACTGCTGACAGCAAAGAAATCGAGCTATTCGAGGCTTAATTCATTAGAGAAGGAGGGAAATACAAATGGCGATTAAGAAGTATAAACCTACCTCTAACGGTCGACGTAATATGACAACTTCCGATTTTGCTGAGATCACTACAGACAAACCGGAAAAATCATTACTTGCTCCTTTACACAGCAAAGGCGGCCGTAATAACCAAGGTAAGTTAACAGTTCGTCATCAAGGTGGCGGCCACAAGCGTCAATACCGTATCATCGATTTCAAACGGAATAAAGATGGTATACCAGGACGCGTTGCTACTATTGAGTACGATCCAAATCGTTCTGCAAACATTGCATTAATTAATTACGTTGATGGAGAAAAACGTTATATCCTAGCTCCAAAAAACCTAGAAGTAGGTTTGGAAATCATGTCAGGTCCAGAAGCTGACATTAAAGTGGGTAACGCACTTCCTCTTATTAACATCCCAGTTGGTACAGTAATTCATAACATCGAACTTAAACCAGGAAAAGGTGGACAATTAGTCCGTTCAGCAGGAACATCTGCGCAAGTACTTGGTAAAGAAGGTCGTTATGTACTTGTACGTTTAAACTCAGGTGAGGTTCGTATGATTCTTGCTACTTGCCGTGCTACAATCGGTCAAGTTGGTAATGAACAACATGAACTTATCAACATTGGTAAAGCTGGCCGTAACCGTTGGTTAGGTAAACGCCCAACAGTTCGTGGATCAGTAATGAACCCGAACGATCACCCACACGGTGGTGGTGAAGGTAAAGCTCCAATCGGACGTAAATCACCAATGTCTCCATGGGGTAAACCAACTCTTGGATTCAAAACTCGTAAGAAGAAAAATAAATCCGATAAATTTATCGTACGTCGTCGTAAAAAATAACGGGATTGACCTACGGTTCATATATAGAACCGTAGAACAGTCACGAAGGGAGGTACTCGCATGGGTCGTAGCTTAAAAAAAGGGCCTTTTGTTGATGATCATTTATTGGTAAAAGTTGAAAAATTAAATGAAGCTGACAAGAAACAGGTAGTAAAAACTTGGTCTCGTCGCTCAACAATCTTCCCGCAATTCATCGGACATACAATCGCTGTTTATGACGGTCGTAAGCATGTGCCGGTTTATGTAACAGAAGATATGGTAGGTCACAAACTAGGCGAATTCGCGCCTACACGCACTTATAAAGGTCACGCAAGTGATGACAAGAAAACAAGACGTTAATGAGAGGAGGGCATCTCATGCAAGCAAAAGCTGTCGCTAGAACAGTTCGTATTGCTCCTCGTAAAGTGCGTTTAGTCGCAGATTTAATTCGAGGAAAACAAGTAGGTGAAGCAGTAGCGATTCTTCGCTTAACACCAAAATCTGCTTCTCCAGTCGTAGAAAAAATTCTGAAATCTGCTATCGCAAATGCAGAACACAACTACGAAATGGATATTAATAACCTAGTCGTTTCAGAGGCATACGTTAACGAAGGACCAACATTAAAACGTTTCCGTCCTCGCGCTCAAGGTCGTGCGAGTGCAATAAACAAACGTACTAGTCATATTACAATCGTTGTATCAGAAAAGAAGGAGGGGTAATCTGTGGGTCAAAAGGTAAATCCAGTCGGTTTGCGTATCGGGATCATCCGTGATTGGGAATCCAAATGGTACGCTGATAAAGACTACGCAGTTCTTTTGCATGAAGACATTAAAGTTCGTGAGTATATCGCGAAACGTTTAAATGATGCTTCTGTATCCAAAGTTGAAATCGAACGTGCAGCTAACCGTATCAATGTATCTGTTCACACTGCTAAACCAGGAATGGTTATCGGTAAGGGCGGTACTGAAGTTGAAGCACTTCGTAAAGCTTTGAACCAGTTAACTGGCAAAAGAGTTCATATCAATATCATTGAAATTAAAAGAGCAGATCTTGACGCAAAATTGGTTGCTGAAAACATCGCTCGTCAATTAGAAAACCGTGTTTCATTCCGTCGTGCTCAAAAGCAAGCTATCCAACGTACTATGCGTTCTGGCGCACAAGGAATCAAAACTCAAGTTTCTGGTCGTCTTGGCGGTGCTGATATTGCTCGTGCTGAACATTACAGCGAAGGAACAGTTCCACTTCACACACTTCGTGCTGACATAGATTATGCTCATGCTGAAGCAGATACTACTTACGGTAAGCTAGGCGTGAAAGTTTGGATCTACCGTGGAGAAGTTCTTCCTACTAAGAAGAAATCTGAGGAAGGAGGAAAATAATATGTTATTGCCAAAACGCGTAAAATACCGTCGTGAACACCGCGGTAAGATGAGAGGGATGGCTAAGGGCGGCACTGAAGTTCATTTTGGAGAATTTGGACTTCAAGCTCAAGAAGCTTCCTGGATCACTAACCGCCAAATCGAAGCAGCTCGTATTGCGATGACTCGTTATATGAAACGTGGAGGAAAAGTTTGGATCAAAATTTTCCCAAGCAAACCTTACACAGCTAAGCCGCTTGAAGTACGGATGGGTTCCGGTAAAGGTGCTCCTGAAGGTTGGGTAGCAGTAGTTAAACCGGGCAAAGTATTGTTTGAAATCTCTGGTGTATCTGAAGAGGTGGCAAGAGAAGCATTGCGCCTTGCAGCACACAAACTTCCAATCAAATGCAAGTTTGTAAAAAGAGAGGAAATTGGTGGTGAAACAAATGAAAGCTAATGAAATCAAAGATCTAACCACTGCTGAAATTGAACAAAAACTAAAATCTCTTAAAGAAGAACTATTTAATCTTCGTTTCCAGTTAGCTACTGGACAACTTGAAAATACAGCTCGCATCCGTGAAGTTCGCAAATCGATTGCTCGTATGAAAACAGTTGTTCGTCAAAGAGAGATCGGTGTCACTAATCGATAATGAATGGAGGTTTGCAGAATGAGCGAACGCAACCAACGCAAAATCTACACTGGCCGCGTAGTATCCGATAAAATGGATAAAACAGTAACAGTTGTTGTAGAAACCTATAAAAAGCATTCTTTATACGGTAAACGCGTGAAATACTCTAAAAAGTTAAAAGCTCATGACGAGCTAAACGAAGCTAAAGCAGGCGACGTAGTACGTATCATGGAAACTCGTCCACTTTCAGCTACAAAGCGCTTCCGTCTTGTAGAAGTAGTAGAAAAAGCAGTAATCATTTAATATAGTTCGGATTAAGCTAATTCCGAAGGGAGGTACCGTACATGATTCAACAAGAATCTCGTTTAAAAGTCGCTGACAATTCAGGTGCTCGTGAAGTACTAACAATTAAAGTCCTAGGTGGTTCTGGCCGTAAAACTGCAAACATTGGTGATGTCATCGTTTGTACAGTTAAACAGGCAACACCAGGAGGCGTTGTTAAAAAAGGTGAAGTCGTTAAGGCTGTTGTTGTCCGTACAAAACGTGGTATGCGTCGTCCTGACGGTTCTTACATTCGTTTTGATGAAAACGCATGTGTAATTATCCGTGACGATAAGAGCCCACGTGGAACTCGTATTTTTGGACCTGTTGCTCGTGAATTACGTGACAATAGTTTCATGAAGATCGTTTCTCTAGCTCCAGAAGTTCTATAATATGTAAAATTTGTATAAAGCCTTTCAAGGAGGTGCCAAGCTAATGCATGTTAAAAAAGGTGACAAAGTCGTAGTCATCTCTGGTAAGGACAAAGGCAAACAAGGAACAATTCTTGAAGCATATCCGAAACAAAATCGTGTGCTTGTTGAAGGAATTAACATCGTGAAAAAGCATTCCAAGCCATCTCAAATTAATCCACAAGGTGGAATTATCAGCAGAGAAGCTGCTATTCACGTATCCAATGTAATGCCACTTGATCCTAAATCAGGTAAACCGACTCGTGTTGGATATAAGATCGAAAATGGTAAAAAAGTACGCGTAGCTAAAATATCAGGTGAATCTTTAGATAAATAAGTCATAAATGAAGGGAGGTACACTAAGCAATGAGCCGCCTTAAAGAAAAATTCAAAAGTGAAATTACACCGTCATTGATGGGTAAATTCAACTATCAATCAGTAATGCAAGTACCAAACATTGAGAAAATCGTTATTAACATGGGTGTGGGTGACGCAGTATCTAACTCAAAAGCTTTAGATACAGCTGTTGAAGAACTTACATTGATCACTGGTCAAAAACCAGTTATAACAAAAGCTAAAAAATCAATCGCAGGCTTCCGTTTGCGTGAAGGTATGCCTATCGGAGCGAAGGTTACATTACGTGGAGAACGTATGTATCAATTCCTTGATAAGCTAGTATCTGTATCTTTACCACGTGTACGTGATTTCCGCGGCGTTTCAAAGAAATCCTTTGACGGACGTGGGAACTATACATTAGGTGTTAAAGAACAACTTATCTTCCCTGAGATTGATTACGATAAAGTGAGCAAAGTTCGTGGTATGGATATCGTTATCGTAACGACTGCCAACACTGACGAAGAAGCTCGTGAACTACTTACTCAAGTTGGAATGCCGTTCCAAAAGTAATCTCTAAATAAAGGGAGGCGAAATCGTGGCTAAAAAGTCTATGATCGTAAAGCAAAAACGCGAACAGAAGTTTAAAGTACAAGAATATACACGTTGCGAACGTTGCGGACGTCCACATTCTGTATTACGTAAATTTAAACTTTGTCGTATTTGTTTCCGCGAACTTGCATATAAAGGACAAATTCCTGGCGTTAAAAAAGCTAGCTGGTAAAACCCGAGTTTGGGAAGGAGGTAAAATATAATGGTCATGACAGATCCTATTGCAGATATGCTTACTCGCATCCGTAATGCGAATATGGTTCGTCACGAAAAACTAGAAGTTCCTGCTTCAAAGATCAAAAAGGAAATTGCTGAGATCTTAAAGCGTGAAGGCTTCGTACGTGACTTTGAATTAATCGAAGACAACAAACAAGGTATCATCCGTATCTTCTTAAAATACGGTGCAAACAACGAACGTGTTATCACTGGTCTAAAACGTATCAGCAAACCTGGTTTGCGTGTATATGCAAAAACTGGAGAGGTACCACGCGTTCTAAACGGTTTAGGTATCGCAATTGTTTCTACTTCTCACGGAGTTTTAACAGACAAGGAAGCTCGCTCTAAACAAGCTGGCGGAGAAGTTTTAGCATACGTTTGGTAATACATTTTCACAAGAATGGAGGTGCACAATATGTCTCGTATAGGTAAAAAACCTATTGAAATCCCTACAGGCGTAACGGTTACTGTTAACGGAAGTGAAGTAACTGTTAAAGGTCCTAAAGGTGAATTAACTAGATCATTCAGTCCTGACCTTACAATCGTTGTTGAAGAGAACGTGTTAACTGTTACACGTCCGTCTGACGAGAAGGCTCACCGTTCTTTACACGGAACTACTCGCGCACTTATCTCTAACATGGTTGAAGGTGTATCAACAGGCTTTGTAAAATCACTTGAACTTATTGGGGTTGGGTACCGTGCACAAAAGCAAGGTACTAAGCTTATCCTTAACGTAGGATATTCTCACCCTGTAGAAATAGAGCCAGAAGCTGGCGTTGAAGTCGAAGTTCCTTCTAATACAAAAGTAATCATCAAAGGTGCAAACAAAGAACGTGTAGGAGCTCTAGCAGCTAATATCCGTGATGTTCGCCCACCTGAACCGTATAAAGGTAAAGGGATCCGTTACGAAGGCGAATTCGTTCGTCGTAAAGAAGGTAAAACTGGTAAGTAATGCCGCATAAGTAAACGAAAGGAGTGACGTAAATGATTACGAAGCTTGATAAAAATGCTACTCGTCAGAAGAGACATGCGCGTGTACGTGCTAAGCTTTCTGGAACAGAAGCTCGTCCTCGTTTAAATGTGTTTCGTTCAAACAAACACATTTACGCACAATTAATTGACGATGCACAAGGCGTAACATTAGCAAGTGCTTCAACTCTTGATAAAGAGATCAGTATCGAAGCTAGTAGCAATGCTGAAGCAGCTCAAAAAGTTGGCGAACTTATTGCGAAACGTGCTGTTGAAAAAGGTTTCAAAGCTGTGGTATTTGACCGCGGTGGTTACCTCTTCCATGGTCGTGTTAAAGCATTGGCTGACGCTGCTCGTGAAAACGGCTTAGAATTTTAATGGATAAGGAGGGACATAACAGATGCGTAGCATTGATCCTAATAAATTAGAACTTGAAGAACGCGTAGTTACAGTAAATCGTGTAGCTAAAGTTGTTAAAGGCGGACGTCGTTTCCGTTTCACTGCACTAGTTGTTGTTGGTGATAAAAATGGTCATGTTGGATTTGGTACTGGTAAAGCTCAAGAAGTTCCGGATGCTATCCGTAAAGCTATTGAGGACGCTAAGAAAAATCTAATTACTGTACCAATGGTTGGAACTACAATTCCTCACCTTGTGAACGGTCGCTATGGCGCAGGTCACATTCTATTGAAACCAGCTTCTGAAGGTACAGGAGTAATTGCTGGTGGTCCTGTTCGTGCGGTACTAGAATTAGGCGGAGTTAGCGATATCTTGTCTAAATCACTAGGTACTAATACACCTATTAATATGGTTCGCGCAACAATTGAAGGATTGAAGCAATTGAAACGTGCTGAAGACGTAGCTAAGTTACGTGGAAAATCAGTACAAGAACTGTTAGGATAAGGAGGGAAATCGAATTATGGCTAATAAATTAGAAATTACCCTCACTCGCAGCTTGATTGGTCGTCCTGAAGATCAACGTGTTACAGTTAACACTTTGGGTTTACGCAAAATGCATCAAACGGTTATTCATGAAGATAACCCTGCGATTCGCGGTATGATTACCAAAGTTGCTCATCTTGTTACTGTAAAAGAACAATAAAATAATTTTTAACTTAACAAGGAGGTGCCAACATGAAACTTCATGAGTTAAAAGCTGCAGAAGGTTCTCGTAAAGAACGTAAACGTAAAGGTCGCGGTATTGGATCTGGTAACGGTAAAACAGCAGGTAAAGGACATAAAGGACAAAACGCTCGCTCCGGCGGCGGTGTGCGTCTTGGATTTGAAGGGGGACAAACTCCTCTATTCAGACGTTTACCTAAACGTGGATTTACCAACATCAACCGTAAAGACTATGCTATCGTGAATCTTGATACGTTAAATCTTTTCGAAGACGGTACTGAAGTAACACCAGCTCTTTTACTTGAGACTGGAGTTGTTAGTAAAGAAAAAGCAGGAATCAAAATTCTTGCAAAAGGAAGCATTGAGAAAAAGCTTACTGTTAAAGCTCACAAATTCTCGTCTACTGCTAAAGAAGCTATCGAAGCTGCTGGCGGTAATACAGAGGTGATCTAATGTTTCGCACGATCTCCAATTTTATGCGCGTGGGTGAAATAAGGAATAAGATTATTTTTACCCTTCTAATGTTAATCGTCTATCGCATCGGTACATTTATACCTGTACCGCATGTGAATGCCGGTTTTCTCGCTGAACAGGACCAGCTGAGCGTCATAGGTCTTTTAAATACCTTTGGCGGCGGAGCACTAAAAAACTTCTCCATATTAGCGATGGGTATCATGCCATATATCACGGCATCTATCATCGTTCAACTATTACAGATGGATGTTGTACCTAAGTTCACTGAATGGTCTAAACAAGGGGAAGCAGGGCGCCGTAAATTAGCTCAATTCACGCGTTACTTCACTATTATCCTAGGATTTATCCAAGCTTTGGGCATGTCTTATGGGTTCAATAATATGTCAGGTGGCCAGTTGATTGAAAATCCTGGAATTGCAACATACTTGCTTATTGCGACTGTCTTAACGGCAGGAACAGCTTTTCTTTTGTGGTTAGGGGAGCTGATCACTGCTAAGGGTGTGGGTAATGGGATTTCCATCATAATCTTTGCTGGTATCGTAGCTAGTTTGCCAACAACGGCAAATCAAATATACGCCCAACAATTTCAAAATGCTGGCGATCAATTATTCTTACGAATTATAACGATTATCCTCATTGTATTAGCAGTATTAGCAATCGTGGTTGCTGTCATCTTCATTCAGCAGGCATTACGTAAAATTCCTATTCAGTATGCCAAACGTGCTGCGGTAGGTCGTACACAAATGGGTGGCCAGTCTACACATTTACCATTGAAAGTAAATGCTGCAGGGGTTATTCCGGTAATCTTTGCAATGGCATTTCTTATCACTCCTACTACAATCGCATCTTTCTTTGGAAAGAACAGTGTTACTAGTTGGATAACAGAAAATCTTGCTTATACCAATCCAATTGGTATGATCATATATGTCGCTCTTATCATTGCTTTTGCGTATTTTTATGCATTCATTCAGGTTAACCCTGAACAAATGGCTGAGAATTTGAAAAAGCAAGGTGGCTATGTGCCGGGGATTCGTCCAGGTAAGAGTACACAAGAATATTTAACACGTGTTTTATACCGTTTGACGTTTGTAGGCTCTATATTCTTAGCCATCATTGCCGTTTTACCGGTATTCTTCATTAAGATTGCTGATTTACCTCAATCTGCACAGATTGGTGGTACTAGTTTGCTAATCGTAGTGGGGGTTGCCCTTGATACGATGAAGCAGCTCGAATCACAACTTGTGAAGAGACACTATAAAGGCTTTATAAAGTAATGAGTTTTGGGAACGCCTTGTTCCCTTTACCCATTATAGAGTTTGAGGGGGAAGAAAATTGAATCTAGTGTTAATGGGTCTGCCTGGTGCTGGTAAGGGCACTCAAGCTGAACAAATCGTAGAAAAATATAATATCCCTCATATTTCTACTGGAGATATGTTCCGAACAGCTATCAAAGATGGAACAGAATTAGGTCTAAAGGCAAAATCATTCATGGACAAAGGCGAATTGGTACCAGATGAAGTTACCATTGGCATTGTACGTGAAAGATTAAGCAAGGAAGACTGCCTAAAAGGATTTTTGCTTGATGGTTTTCCACGTACTGTGGCACAGGCAGAAGCACTTGAAAGCATTCTTACTGATTTAGATCGAAAAATGAATTTTGTCATTAATATCGATGTTGATAAAAGCATCTTAATGGAAAGATTGACAGGACGTCGTATTTGCAAATCATGTGGTGCGACATATCATCTTGTATTCAATCCTCCCGCTAAAGATGATGTATGCGACCGCTGCGGCGGAGAATTATATCAACGTGCTGATGATAATGAAGAAACGGTTCAAAATCGCTTAGATGTGAATTTGAAACAAACCAAACCACTTCTTGATTTCTACGGAGAAAAAGGATACTTGGTCAACATTAACGGACAGCAAGATATTAATAAGGTATTTGAAGATATTGATGTGTTACTTGGTGCTTTGCAAAATTAATCATTCGTATTGATTTATGAAATTCAAACCATTTTTACAACTTACTAGTTAAACTTGGTGCATTCCTTTAATACAAAGGGTATAATGGATTTCGCGAGAGCATTCGCACATTTATTAATCAGGTTCTTGTACTTGGTATTCCCTGAATTGGGCGATTACTTTCTAAGTGATCTTCATGGACATATCCGGTCGGCAAAATTGATGAAGAAATGCAGTGACTCTATTGGGATTCCTAAAGAGTCGTGATATAGAGGGTTGAAAGAAGCTATGTCAGGCGTGCGCCTTTCAAACATCTCCCATGCTATTCAAACCTATGTCGAGACTAATTGCTTCTCTATTTCGAGAGTATGTCGGTCACGGAATCGGTCAAGACTTACATGAGGACCCATAAAATCCTCATTTCGGTCCAACTGATAAAGGTCCTCAGTTAAAGCCTGGTTCTACAAAATGGTGAATACTTGATGCAGAATTGTAAGACTTATGAGGATAATTGGACTGTAGTAATGTTGACGGAAAGATGTGTACCTTTAATAGGTTCACGCATAGAGAAGGGAGAATCACTTTAATGGCGAAAGATGATGTAATTGAAGTAGAAGGCACAGTACAAGAGACTTTGCCAAATGCAATGTTTAAGGTAGAATTAGAAAATGGTCATACTGTTTTAGCTCATGTATCCGGTAAAATTCGTATGCACTTTATTCGCATTTTGCCTGGAGATAAAGTTACGGTTGAGCTTTCCCCGTATGATCTAACTCGCGGCAGAATCACATACCGGTTCAAATAATCCGGTTACGCTCCGATCTGTATAAGGAGGTTAGATAGCAATGAAAGTCAGACCATCAGTCAAACCAATCTGCGAAAAGTGTAAAGTTATCCGCAGAAAAGGTAAAGTTATGGTTATTTGCGAAAACCCTAAACATAAACAAAAACAAGGCTAAATAGAAGGAGGTGCACTCAAGCATGGCACGTATTGCTGGAGTAGATATTCCCCGTGACAAACGTATTGTTATCTCATTAACATATATATATGGTATTGGAAAACAAACCGCGATGAAAGTTCTTGCAGAAGCAGGCGTTTCTGAAGAAACTCGCGTTCGTGACTTAACGGAAGACGAATTGAATAAAATTCGTGATATCATTGACAAGCTTAAAGTAGAAGGCGACCTTCGTCGTGAAATCTCCCTAAACATCAAACGTTTAATGGAAATCGGTTCTTACCGTGGTTTACGTCACCGTCGTGGTCTTCCTGTTCGCGGTCAAAATACAAAAAACAATGCTCGTACGCGTAAAGGACCTCGTCGTACTGTAGCTAACAAGAAAAAATAATTAGTAAAGGAGGTTACTTTTCATGGCACGTAAAACTAATACACGTAAACGTCGTGTGAAAAAGAATATAGAAACTGGTATTGCACATATTCGTTCAACATTCAATAACACTATCGTTACGATCACTGACTCTCATGGTAATGCTATTTCTTGGTCAAGTGCTGGAGCTCTAGGATTCCGTGGATCTCGTAAATCCACTCCATTCGCTGCACAAATGGCTGCTGAAACAGCTGCTAAAACATCAATTGAACATGGTATGAAAACTCTTGAAGTTACAGTTAAAGGACCTGGTGCTGGACGTGAGGCTGCTATTCGTGCACTTCAAGCTGCTGGCCTAGAAGTAACTGCAATTAAAGATGTAACTCCAGTTCCACATAACGGATGCCGTCCACCAAAACGTCGCCGTGTTTAATTTTTCTGTATAGATTTTGTATTCCTGTCAATAATGGGATATAATACTGAGTTTGCGTTCTTACAGAAGATTAATTTTCAGTTGTTGCGCACAGCGGGAACGTATACATGGGGAATTTCGGTTTAAGTGACTTAGTTTACTTGCCGGGGTTTTGACGTTTTGAAGGAGGGTTTATTGATGATCGAAATAGAAAAACCAAAAATCGAAACGGTTGAAATCAACGACGATACCAAATTCGGTAAATTCGTCGTAGAGCCACTAGAGCGTGGGTATGGTACTACATTGGGTAACTCCTTACGTCGTATCCTTTTATCCTCACTCCCAGGTGCTGCTGTCACAGCTATACAAATTGATGGAGTGCTACATGAGTTCTCAACAATTGAAGGCGTCGTGGAAGATGTAACATCTATCATTCTTAATGTGAAAAAACTAGCTCTTAAGATTTACTCTGATGAAGAGAAGACGCTGGAAATTGACGTTCAAGGTGACGGAGTCATCACGGCTGCTGATATCACTCATGATAGTGATGTAGAAATTCTTAATCCGGATTTATATATTGCTACAATTGGTAAAAACGGTCATATGCGTATGCGTTTATCTGCACGTCGCGGCCGCGGCTACACTCCTGCTGTTCAAAACAAGAGAGAAGACCAGCCAATTGGTGTAATTCCAATCGATGCTCTTTACACTCCGGTTTCACGCGTATCTTTCCAAGTTGAAAATACACGTGTTGGACAGTTGTCTAACTTTGACAAGTTAACGTTCGATGTTTGGACTGATGGCAGTACGGGTCCGCAAGAAGCGGTAGCACTTGGAGCTAAGATTTTAACAGAGCATTTAAATATTTTCGTTGGGTTAACCGATGAAGCTCAAAATGCTGAAATCATGGTTGAAAAAGAAGAAGATCAAAAAGAAAAAGTTCTTGAGATGACGATCGAAGAATTAGACCTTTCTGTTCGTTCTTACAACTGCTTGAAGCGTGCTGGAATCAATACCGTTCAAGAGCTAGCTCATAAAACGGAAGAAGATATGATGAAAGTACGTAATCTAGGCCGTAAATCACTTGAAGAAGTGAAAGCGAAACTAGAAGAATTAGGCTTAGGTCTTCGTAAAGACGACTGATAACATGGCGGAATCAATCCATTATGTTGTGAGCCTTGTTTTAGACACACAATATAGAACTTCAACAAAGGAGGGAATCTCTAATGGGTTACAGAAAGTTAGGACGCACTAGCGCACAACGTAAAGCATTACTTCGTGATTTAGCTACGGATCTTATTATCCATGAGCGCATTGAAACTACTGAAGCACGTGCAAAAGAATTACGTTCTGTAGTAGATAAAATGATCACTCTTGGTAAACGTGGTGACTTGCATGCACGCCGTCAAGCTGCATCATTCATCCGTAACGAAATCGCTGACGCTGAGAAAGGCACAGATGCCCTTCAAAAACTATTCAGTGACGTGGCTCCACGTTATGAAGAACGTCAAGGTGGATACACTCGTATCATGAAAGTTGGTCCACGCCGCGGTGACGGTGCACCAGTCGTGGTTATTGAATTAGTTTAATAACAACGATGAAAAAGGGCGGGACAAATGAATATACTCACTTGTTCTATGCCCTTTTTCTTTTTTTAAATAGAAATTCTGTTTTTTAGAAATTCGCATTGAGTGTTACGATGGCTGGCGGAACCTGTTTATACAGGGAGCCTTCACGTCTAGCTCAAGCATCCCTTCCCGCTTTTTTTAATAAGCGATTATAAGATAACCTGTTTTTCGTAACAGGCCCGCTGTAAGCTGCTCTTAATTTACCGAAAATTCTTTCGGTGGAAGGGGTGCAGCGTTTTTTTATATTTTCAGAAGAAATACTACTATGTTTATGTTGATAGAGCAGAGTTCAGATTAGACGAGTGCAGTCGAGGATGAGGAGGGCCACATGGGGAAGAAGCTGGTTTCTTTAAATAATATTATTTACAAATATGAGGGTCAGTCTCGAAACGCTTTGGATGATGTTTCTTTTGATATTCATCAGGGGGAGTGGCTTGCGATTGTCGGACATAATGGTTCTGGCAAGTCGACATTAGCGAAGTTACTGAATGGTCTTCAGTTCCCTAACTCAGGTACCATTACGATTAATGATCAACTTTTGACAGAAGAAACCGTTTGGGATGTACGCCAGAAAATTGGCATGGTTTTTCAAAACCCAGATAATCAGTTTGTAGGCACTACAGTTCAGGATGATGTGGCTTTTGGTTTAGAAAACGCCGGTGTTTCTCAGCAGGTTATGGTGGAGCGTGTTCATGGTGCGTTAAATAAGGTTAAAATGAATGCCTTTCTTAATCAAGAGCCGCACCATCTATCCGGCGGTCAAAAGCAGAGAGTGGCCATAGCAGGTGTAATAGCCTTGCAGCCAGACATAATCATCTTAGATGAAGCAACCTCAATGCTTGACCCAAGAGGCCGTGAAGAAGTGCTTGAAACAGTTAGGGAATTAAAACAGGAAAACGAGATTACCGTCATATCGATCACCCATGATCTTGAGGAAGCTGCGAAAGCTGATCGAATGATAGTCATGAACCAAGGTCGGTTATATCGTGAAGGACCGCCTCAGGGTATTTTTGAATTAGAGGAAGAATTAATTGCCCTTGGTCTGGATATTCCCTTTTCAGTGAAACTAACCAAAGAGTTACAAAAAAATGGTGTTCGTGTGGTTGATGGGCATTTGACAGAGGAAGAGTTGGTGAAGGATTTATGCGAATTACACTCGATGATGTAGAATACCGCTATCAGGTGAATACTCCTTTTGAGCATCTAGCCCTTCATGATGTCAATATTTCAATGGAGCCTGGAACCTATACCGCAATCATCGGGCATACAGGGTCTGGAAAATCGACGCTACTGCAGCATTTGAATGCTCTTTTAAAACCGACGAAGGGCAGGGTCTTCATTGGTGACCGGACGATTGAGGCTGGACGAAAAGAAAAGGCATTACGGTCGATTAGACAAAAGGTTGGAATTGTTTTTCAGTTTCCGGAACATCAACTGTTTGATGAAACGGTTGAAAAGGATATATGTTTCGGACCTATGAATTTTGGGGTTTCTGAAATCGATGCAAAGAAACTGGCCAGGAAAGCTATCGCCCAAGTGGGGTTGAGTGAGGAAATTCTTGAAAAATCTCCATTCGACTTATCCGGTGGTCAAATGCGAAGGGTGGCCATTGCTGGGGTACTTGCCATGGAGCCGGAAGTATTGGTACTGGATGAGCCCACAGCGGGACTGGACCCACGAGGACGGAAAGAAATCATGGATATGTTTTATGATTTGCATAAAGTTAGGGGCATTTCTACAATTCTGGTGACACATAGCATGGAGGATGCAGCCAAGTACGCGGATGACATCATTATCATGCACCAGGGTACGGTGTTCAAAAAGGGAACTCCCCAGGAAATTTTCTCCGAGCCAGAACAACTTCTGGAGCTTGGCCTGGATGTACCTGATACGGTCCGTTTTCAGCTCAAGCTCCAGAAGGAACTTGGGGTTCGGTTTGATCATCCATGTCTTAATATCGGTGATTTAGCTGTAGAAATAGATAAAGCCATGAAACGGGGGAACCGCTGATGCTGGATAAAATGATTATCGGGCGTTATGTCCCTGCAGACTCCCTGATACACAAGATGGACCCAAGGGCTAAATTGCTCCTTGTGTTCCTGTTTGTTTGTGTCATCTTCTTGGCGAATAATGTCGTTTCTTATGGTTTACTTGCGGTTTTCACCATCCTGTTGATTAGCCTTTCGAAGATACCGCTTCGCTATCTTTATAATGGGTTAAAACCTATTTTTTTCTTAATCGTATTTACATTCCTTCTCCATATATTGTTTACGAAAGAAGGGGAATTGCTTTTTGAATACGGTTGGTTCGAAATCTATGAAGGCGGTTTGATTCAAGGTTTGTTCATATCCGTAAGATTTACTTTACTAATCCTTGTTACGTCTTTATTAACTTTGACGACAACCCCAATATCCATTACAGATGGGATGGAAGAGCTGTTGGGACCCTTGAAAAAGTGGAAAATGCCTGTACATGAACTAGCATTGATGATGTCCATTGCCCTTCGATTCATTCCAACGCTGATGGAGGAAACAGAAAAAATCATGAAGGCTCAAACGGCAAGGGGAGTTGACTTTTCATCAGGTCCTATAAAGGACAGGGTTAAATCGATTGTACCGCTGCTTGTTCCTTTATTTGTGAGTTCGTTCAAACGGGCAGAAGAATTGGCGACTGCCATGGAATCAAGAGGATACCGTGGTGGGGAAGGCCGCACGAAATACCGCCAATTGGACTGGAAGACGAGTGATAGCCTTTTGATGGTCTCAATAGGTCTTCTTACGGCCATGTTATTTTTATTACGTTCATAATAAGGAAGAGTACTATGCCAAAATATAAATGTGTGATCGCTTATGACGGCACGGATTTCGCTGGTTATCAGGTGCAGCCTGAGAAACGGACCATCCAAAGTGAATTTGAGGCAGTCTTAGCCCAAATGCACAAAGGCACAATTATAAAGGTCACTGCTTCAGGCAGGACAGATTCAGGGGTTCATGCAAAGGGGCAGGTGATTCACTTTGAATCACCCCTTACATTTCCTACTGAAAATTGGGTAAAGGCGTTCAGCGCCCTTCTTCCGACCGATATTATCGTTTTGGAAGTCGTTATCGTGCCTGATGATTTTCATGCCAGGTTCCATACGACTGGGAAAGAGTACCGTTATATCATAGCCCGATCCAAATTACGAGATCCGTTTAAACGGAATTACGCCTATCATTACCCCTATCCATTAGATGATAAGGCGATTAAGGAAGCAATTTCCTATTTGGTAGGGACGCATGACTTTACAAGTTTTTGTTCGGCAAAAACGGAAGTGGTCGATAAGGTTCGAACCATCCAAGAAATTGACTTTGAAGAGAGCGATGGCTTCATGGTTTTTCGCTTCGTTGGGGAAGGGTTTTTGTATAATATGGTGCGGATCTTGGTTGGGACGCTCCTGGAAGTCGGCAGCGGCAAGATGGAACCCTGGGATATGATCGGGATATTGGACAAAAAGGACCGCAGTTTTGCAGGGAAAACAGCACCTGCCCAAGGCTTGTATTTATGGAAAGTATTTTACAAATAAAAATATTTTCGAAGTGATACCAGTTTTTTTACAACTGGCAAACAGGATGAAATCAGTAATGGAGCGGTTTGATGCCATACTGACCTTTTCATGGAGTTACAAAGAGTGTTTTATAGACAACTTATCCTAGTGTAACATTCCCTTGACAATGAATCTGGGAGAAGTTAATATAATATGGTATGTATTTTAATCCCACGATAAGCCCCGGAAGTTTATTGTGATTGAAAATAAATATAAAAAATTAAAAAGTTTTTTAGGAGGTTAACCATGCGTACGACATTTATGGCGAAAGCTAATGAAGTAGAACGTAAATGGTATGTGATTGACGCTGAAGGCAAAACTTTGGGTCGCCTTTCTACTGAAGTAGCATCCATCTTACGTGGTAAACATAAACCAACTTTTACACCTAACATTGACACTGGTGATCATGTAATTCTAATCAATGTTGAAAAAATCCACTTGACTGGTAAAAAATTGACTGACAAAATTTATTACCGTCACACTATGCATCCAGGCGGTCTTAAAACTAGAACTGCTCTTGAAATGCGTACAAACTACCCTGAGAGAATGCTTGAACTTGCTATCAAAGGTATGCTTCCAAAGAATTCTCTTGGTCGTCAAATCTACAAAAAATTACACGTATACGCTGGAGCTGAGCACCCACACGCTGCTCAACAACCAGAAGTATACGAATTACGCGGATAATTACTAAGGAGGTTACTATCTTGGCACAAGTTCAATATTATGGTACTGGTCGCCGTAAGAGCTCAGTAGCTCGTGTACGTTTAGTACCAGGCGAAGGTCGCATCGTTATTAACGGTCGTGACATTAATGAATATATTCCTTTCGCAGCATTACGTGAAGTTGTTAACCAACCACTAGTTGCTACAGAAACTACTGGAAATTACGACGTTCTAGTAAACGTTAGCGGTGGTGGATACACTGGTCAAGCTGGAGCAATCCGTCACGGTATCGCCCGTGCATTGCTTCAAGTTGATCCAGAATACCGTCCATCTCTTAAAACTGCTGGTTTACTAACTCGTGACCCACGTATGAAAGAGCGTAAAAAATACGGTCTTAAAGGCGCACGTCGTGCACCTCAGTTCTCAAAACGTTAATTCTATTTTCGTTTCGAAAGGCTCTCAACCATTTTGGTTGGGAGTCTTTTTTATGAAAAGAAAGCTTTTGACCACACCATAGCTCCATGGACCTTTTGGGGTTTAGAAGGTTTTTGCTCTCTAGTATCTGTTACATGTTTATTTATGATCATTGTCATATGAATGTCCCTAGTATCGCCCCATCTTCTTTAACCTTACTCCGGCTTCAACAAGGTAAGAATCATGGGATGTCTGAATACAAGAATAAATAGAGGCTTAAGGAGAATCAAAGGTAATTAACGCTTTATACCGCTCTTATCGGCTTTTACCATCCTAGCCCAAATGAAATGCCGGGATCGTAATGGTGTGTTCCTTTTAAATCACTGGAGTTTATTTATATGATAAAGATTTATTTGTAAAATCCATATTTATTAAGTTTCTGATTAGGAGTATGATAATACTTAAAAAAAGAAAGAGGACCTCATATGAACTCAACATTCTCACCAATTGAAACGACTAAAACAAAAGCCTTGGTCATCAATGCGCTATTCATCGCATTAACCCTTGTAGCGACAATGATCAACATCAAGCTCCCAATAATGGGTAACGGAGGCCTAATCCATCTTGGTAACGTTCCCCTTTTTATAGCAGCTTTGGTATATGGCAAAAAAACAGGAGCGATAGCAGGCGCAATCGGAATGGCCTTCTCCGATCTTATCTCACCTTGGGCAGCATGGGCACCGTTTACATTCATTATCGTAGGTGCAATGGGCTTTTTAGCTGGCCTCATATCCGAAAAGGTACCCGGAAAAAGAGAACTTGTATATACACTTGCCGTTGTCGTTGCATTGATTGTAAAAGTCGTGGGCTACTATTTTGCCGAAGTTATCCTTTACGGTAACTGGATACAGCCATTCGGCTCTATCCTCGGAAACGTAATGCAGGTCGTATTAGCGGGTATAATTGTAGTGCCCCTTGCAGGACGCTTAATGAAAAGAGCTGGTCAGATATAGGCAGTGGAATTTGCGGAAACTATTTTTCAAACCATTCTTGGAGTTGGAATACGTTGTTTGTGAACTCAAAAAAGTGCCTTTTTGATGAGTGAACTAACGCTATGAATTTCACCCCCGCTGCTAAATAAGCAGTGATTATGACCGCTATTGCAATATGTTATATCATGTGAAAGAAGGACATCCGTTTACAATGGATGTCCTTTTTCATCCTAATCGAGTTTTTTTATTAAGGGGATTGAAAGAGAAAACAAAATCATTACATTCGCTTAAAGTTCAAGGAAGAAATACAGATAAGAATATTTACATATTGAATCAATGTCCTGGAAAGGCATGCGTGGTGAGCTGCCCGAGTCGGCACGGACAGCCTCGGGTAGCAGCCTGAGTGGCGAGTTATCGGGGGATAATTCCAAGTTTCTTAGGTCCAAATGATTGGCTTAAGTGGGGGGGACAACGAGTAAACCTCCGAAGATGCAATCATATTCTTGTTTGCTAAGGCGGTGCGTTCGTAGGTTCGCGTATCGATTCATTTTAAAAAAACAACTGGATCCTCCTCAAAGGTTCATCTTTGTTCCAAGTCCTTGTAAACAGACTTTTATCACTTGAATGTACGTTCTGCCTTTTAATAACGTTTCTTAAAGAAAGACTCTATATTAAATCGAGTTTCATGTGCCTTCTTCATTTACTTCCATTCACCCATGCATTTAGATCATCAACCTACGGCTGATGAACTTATTCTCATTATATTTTGCCAATAGAATAAATGAATGGTTCAAAATAGAACGCAAAAACTAAATTATGTCTTAGGAAATAATTTGGGAAATGGGGAATTGCCCCGGAGGTGAAATATGGCTGTGATATTAGGTTTACAGGAGATGCAAAGGGAAAGGCAATTGAAGTTCGAACGTAGATTGCTCAGGGATCTTTCTATCGACGATATGAAGGGAAGGATTCAGCGTTACTTTGGACAGGATTTCATGGATGTCTTGGAGGAAGGCTACTTCGATGTTGCCATCGAGGCTTATTTATTAGGAGCGAACTATAGTAAGTTTGGCTATTACGGTGAGTCAGAAGAAGATGTAAGGGCCAGGTGTTGGAAGGAAGAGAAGTTTTTGACCGATACTCTTTTTAACTTTATTTTGTATTGGAGAGAAGTTACAGCGAATAACGCTTTCGATGAAGGGCTGTTTTATTGCTGTGAAGGGTTTGTGGGAGAGTGGTGGCAAGACGGCTTTAAGACTGGTGAAAAACGATATAAAATGAAACTGCATTAGAAGGCAAAAATCCCATACCTTGTTCTAATTCCATGGTTTGTCCCATACCTTTTAGTATAGGAATCATGGAAGGGGAACGGTCATGCGCAGAAAGCTGAAATATACAGGAATCGCTATGGGATTGTTTGTCCTTTTTTTAATTGTAACTTTTAAATTTGTTGAAGATGATTCTTGGGACTCCTGGAACCTTCCATTGGCAGGTAAGGTAATCGTGCTGGATGCCGGTCATGGGGGAATGGACGGCGGGGCAAATGTACAAGAGGTAATGGAGAAGGAAATTGCCCTTTCCGTTTCATTAAAGGTTCGGGACTATTTACAGGAACAGGGTGCCCTTGTCATCATGACCCGTGAGAAGGATGAGGATTTGGCACAGGGAAAGACAAAAGGGATCCGCCAGCGAAAACAGGAAGACTTACGGAACCGGGTTGAAATGATCAATGATTCGGAAGCGGACTTATTCTTAAGCATTCATTTGAATTCTTTTCCTTCAGCGTCATCGAAAGGAGCCCAGACCTTTTATACAAACAGGTTTGAGGAAAATGAACAGGTAGCAAAATTCATTCAGACTGAAATCATTAGAAACCTTGAAAATACAAAGCGTGATGCAAAAACAATAAATCATGTGTATTTGATGAATCGTGCTAAGAAACCGGGAGCTCTTGTGGAAATTGGTTTTCTTTCCAATAAGGAGGAAAGGGAGCGCCTAGTCAGTGATCGGTATCAAGAAAAGGTGGCCAGTTCGATTTATATGGGTATTTTACGTTACTTTACAGAGGAAAAACTAACGCAAGAAGAGTGATTTCTGGGTCTCTTGTAACGTACAAGGCCCTTTTTACTATGGGGAAGTAATCAGGTTTCAAGTACAGGGCAGATAATAAGCTTTATTTCAGTAATATGTTATACTGAAAAATGGGAAAATAAAACGAATTCAAAGGGGTGCTCTACTTGTTAACAGAAGAGAAAGTACTGAATTTATTAAAGGATCTTAAAGACCCTTTTCTACATAAAAGCCTTGAAGAGACAAATGGGATTATAGAAATCAAAATAAAACCTGAAAAGAATCATGTAAGCGTTAAACTTGCCATTGCGAAAACGGGTACTGCCGAGCAAATGCAAATGCAATCGGAAGTGGTGGACTTGCTGAAAACGAACGGAGCGGAATCTGTAGGGATTCGTTTCACGGAGCTTTCTGAAGATGAGTTAGCCAAGCACCGGGAAGGCATTCCGCAGGATGAAGCGGACCAAGGCTTGCTTGGACCTAACAGCAAGACACAATTCATTGCGATTGCGAGTGGTAAAGGCGGAGTGGGAAAATCTACGATTTCAGTGAATTTCGCCACTTCACTTGCTCGCTTGGGTAAAAAGGTCGGATTGGTTGACGCTGATATTTATGGATTCAGTGTACCTGATATGATGGGGATAACAAAAAGACCAGTCGTCCGCGGAGAAAAAATCATTCCTGTAGAACGGTTTGGCGTTCAGGTTATCTCAATGGGCTTTTTTGTGGAAGATAACGCGCCTATCATCTGGAGAGGGCCGATGCTGGGGAAAATGCTTAACAGTTTCTTTAATGAAGTGGAATGGGGAGAATTGGACTATTTAGTCCTTGACTTACCACCAGGTACAGGCGATGTTGCATTGGACGTGCATACGATGCTCCCTTCATGTAAAGAAATCATCGTTACGACACCGCATCCGACTGCTGCCTTCGTTGCTGCAAGAGCTGGTGCAATGGCCATCAAGACAGAACATGAAGTCATTGGTGTTATTGAGAATATGTCATTCTTCGAAAGTAAAACGACCGGTGAAAAAGAATATGTTTTCGGAAAAGGCGGCGGAGCGAAGCTTGCAGAAGAGCTTCGAACAGAAGTCTTAGGTCAACTCCCGTTACAACAGCCAGATTGGAACGAAGAGGACTTTGCTCCATCCATTTACGCAGCAGACCATAGGCTCGGTAGGATTTATGAGGATATTGCTAAAAAGGTCATTGAAAAGCTACAATAAAAAAAGGCTGATTCCAATGGAATCAGCCTTTTTTTTATTATTTTGCCTTTTTATCCTTATTTTCTTTCTCTACCGCTTTAGTAGCTGCTTTATCCAATCTCTCCTGCATTTTCGCTTGAACGAGAGGACTCTCCATGGTTTCTATGATCAGCTCTTTATAGACGGAACGCATTTCCTTAGTTTTTAATAATTTATTCATTTCTTTTTCCATATCCGGTTCTTTCAATATATCCATGATCATTCCACGATACTGAGGATCAGCAGTTAAGTCCTTCAATACCTTTTTATGTTCGTCTTCTAAAGCTTTAGCATAAGCGGAAGCGAATTCAGGATCATTAAATGTCTTTTTCCAAAATTCCTTTCCTTTATCTGAAGTGACCATATCTTCAATGGATTTCTTAATGACATCCGAGTCCATTATAAGTTCAGCTTTCGTTTTATCATCGGAAATGATATCCTGGATGGCTTTTTTTCCATCATCTGTCTTCAAGATATCGACGACCATTTTCTTTGTCTCTTCATACTCCATTTTATCTGCGCCTGCTCCATTTTGAGCACAACCGGAACAAACGAGTAAGAATGACGTGAAAAGCAAAGCAACTCCCACTCTCATACGCAGGGCCCCTTTCATCCTTCTTATTGTTAATATGGTTCCAAACGGCGATATTATTCCTTGGTGGAATAAGTGGATTTTTCCAAATTTGGTTGGTACAATTAGGGGAATTAAATAGAAATGTATGGAGGAAAACAATGAACAGCCGTAATTTAGTTAAATTGTTTTTAACAACATTGCTTATCGGTGGTGTAACGGGCGGAGTTGTAGGGTTTTTGGCTCGATGGAGTGAGTTTGAGGCTTATTTCTCTTCTTTTGAAGCCAGCGCCATCCTATCCACGTTTATTTGGTTATTCGGTGTTGGGTTAATTTTTAGTGTCATAAGTCAAGCTGGCTTTTTTGCCTATTTAACGATCCATCGTTTTGGCCTGGGAGTATTTAAAAGCGCTTCTTTATGGAATGCCGTTCAAATTGTACTTATCCTTTTTGTTGTTTTTGACCTGGTTTACCTGCGATATCTTAATTTTGGTTCAGGAGAGGGGATTAGTTCCTATATAGTGTTAGCATTGGTTGTTTTGGCTGCAGCACTGATTACAGCTTATTTCAAAATGAAACAAACGAATAGACAATCGTTTATCCCAGCCTTATTCTTCATGGTCGTAGTCACAGTTTTGGAGTGGTTACCTGTCCTAAGTACCAATGATGAAAGCTGGCTTTACTTTATGCTGCTTCCTTTGATAGTCTGCAATGCTTATCAACTCTTGGTTCTAAGCAAATTGATTGAACGATCACAAAAGGAATTGGCCAGTAAAAAAGCACGGAAGCAAACTCGAGCAAAGGAAATGAAAGCAGGCGAATTAGGTAAAGGCAGCAGCTAATCTACTGTAAGTCGGGCCATACATAAGGAAGGTCAACATAAAAACTGCGTACTAAGGTTCATGAGGACCATCAGTACGCAGTTTTTTCAGTCAGCGGATTTCCTCGCTGTTTGCCGATGAATTGGAAATCATTTCAGAAACGTTAACAAAGTTTAAATTTTTTGATTGTAGTTCCCCTAGTAACTGTGGCAAAGCCTTATTAGTTTGTTTTGCTGAGTCTGAAGCATGTAATAAGATGATATCACCCTTTTTGGTCTTACTGATGTTCTGAACGATCTGGTCAACACCTGGATTGGTCCAATCCTTTGAATCGATGCTCCAATGGACTACAGTATATCCGAAGTTCTCACTGATCTTTAAGAGGCGTTTATCAAAGTGACCGGTGGGCGCTCGTAAAAGTTCTATATTCTTTACATTCAGTTTTTTAAATGCTTCTTGAGCTTTAGATATATCTCGGATGATTTCTTGATCTTCCATTTCGGAATAATCCTTATAATCGTAACCAAGCATACCGATTTCATATCCTTCTTTCCTGATTTTCTCTACTATGTCCGGATGGCGCTCAGCCCAAGATCCCGAAAGGAAAAAAGTGGCTGATTTAATCTGTTCCCTTTTTAATGTTTCTATTATCGGAGCGGCTTTCTCATCACCCCAGCCAATATTGAACGTAATCGCGACATTCTGTTCCCCTTTATAAACCGCTTTTGGCCCATCTTCTGTAGAAAAAACAGGGGCTTGAAGAATGTTTTGTACAAAAAGGAACCAGGCGGTAAAAAGTGCCGTAAGTAAAATTAACGAATAATACTTGATTTTTTTTGCATGAAGCACCATGAAAAATTTCATTAATCCATCCCCTTGTCCAAAAGACTCTTGTCTTCAAATTTATGCGCGAGGATTATTGTTATGCAAAAAATCAGTTGAAAATTCATAAAATGGGTGTGAATGGGGAAAGATGTCTGATGGAGGTGTGAATCATGCTCGGTTTATTGATTAATGACAAAGAAAAGATGGAATTGGAGTACCTGTTAAAAAGAGAGATGGATGAAATACTTTTCGATTTGCAAGATGACAGAATTGATCACTTAGTAAAAAGGGCAATAAACGAGAAATATAACATCCTTTTCAGACTGTTTAAAAGGGTGAGCACTGAGGAGGAATGCCTAATGTATATGAGGGTGAAAACGAATTTAACCAAGGGAAATCAGTCATGACATATAAAAGTGAATTATATTCAAAAAACCTATTGACTATTAATTTATACACTGGTATATTATAAAAGTTGCTGAAACGTAGTAATGCTTTTGAAAAAGAGTGAAAAAACTTTTCGAAAAAAGTTATTGACGAAGCGGTAATAAGATGTTAAGATATTAAAGTCGCTAAGAGATAAAGCGAAAAAATTGCTCTTTGAAAACTGAACAAAACAAAGCGCCAACGTTAAATTTTAAGTGAGCACACACTATCAAAAAAGCAAAATGAGCAAGTCAAACATTTCTTCGGAGAGTTTGATCCTGGCTCAGGACGAACGCTGGCGGCGTGCCTAATACATGCAAGTCGAGCGAATCGATGGGAGCTTGCTCCCTGAGATTAGCGGCGGACGGGTGAGTAACACGTGGGCAACCTGCCTATAAGACTGGGATAACTTCGGGAAACCGGAGCTAATACCGGATACGTTCTTTTCTCGCATGAGAGAAGATGGAAAGACGGTTTACGCTGTCACTTATAGATGGGCCCGCGGCGCATTAGCTAGTTGGTGAGGTAATGGCTCACCAAGGCGACGATGCGTAGCCGACCTGAGAGGGTGATCGGCCACACTGGGACTGAGACACGGCCCAGACTCCTACGGGAGGCAGCAGTAGGGAATCTTCCGCAATGGACGAAAGTCTGACGGAGCAACGCCGCGTGAACGAAGAAGGCCTTCGGGTCGTAAAGTTCTGTTGTTAGGGAAGAACAAGTACCAGAGTAACTGCTGGTACCTTGACGGTACCTAACCAGAAAGCCACGGCTAACTACGTGCCAGCAGCCGCGGTAATACGTAGGTGGCAAGCGTTGTCCGGAATTATTGGGCGTAAAGCGCGCGCAGGTGGTTCCTTAAGTCTGATGTGAAAGCCCACGGCTCAACCGTGGAGGGTCATTGGAAACTGGGGAACTTGAGTGCAGAAGAGGAAAGTGGAATTCCAAGTGTAGCGGTGAAATGCGTAGAGATTTGGAGGAACACCAGTGGCGAAGGCGACTTTCTGGTCTGTAACTGACACTGAGGCGCGAAAGCGTGGGGAGCAAACAGGATTAGATACCCTGGTAGTCCACGCCGTAAACGATGAGTGCTAAGTGTTAGAGGGTTTCCGCCCTTTAGTGCTGCAGCTAACGCATTAAGCACTCCGCCTGGGGAGTACGGCCGCAAGGCTGAAACTCAAAGGAATTGACGGGGGCCCGCACAAGCGGTGGAGCATGTGGTTTAATTCGAAGCAACGCGAAGAACCTTACCAGGTCTTGACATCCTCTGACAACCCTAGAGATAGGGCTTTCCCCTTCGGGGGACAGAGTGACAGGTGGTGCATGGTTGTCGTCAGCTCGTGTCGTGAGATGTTGGGTTAAGTCCCGCAACGAGCGCAACCCTTGATCTTAGTTGCCAGCATTCAGTTGGGCACTCTAAGGTGACTGCCGGTGACAAACCGGAGGAAGGTGGGGATGACGTCAAATCATCATGCCCCTTATGACCTGGGCTACACACGTGCTACAATGGATGGTACAAAGGGCTGCAAACCTGCGAAGGTAAGCGAATCCCATAAAGCCATTCTCAGTTCGGATTGTAGGCTGCAACTCGCCTACATGAAGCCGGAATCGCTAGTAATCGCGGATCAGCATGCCGCGGTGAATACGTTCCCGGGCCTTGTACACACCGCCCGTCACACCACGAGAGTTTGTAACACCCGAAGTCGGTGAGGTAACCTTTATGGAGCCAGCCGCCTAAGGTGGGACAGATGATTGGGGTGAAGTCGTAACAAGGTAGCCGTATCGGAAGGTGCGGCTGGATCACCTCCTTTCTAAGGATAATTACGAGAGCGCTTTTGTTTTGTTCAGTTTTGAATGAGTAATTCATTCAGATACGAAAGATAAACATCACGATGTGATGGATTCTTTCTACTTTGTTCCTTGAAAACTAGATAATAGATAGAAGGCAATTAATTTTTTTCAAAGCATCAGTAAGATCTTTTTTAACGGTTAAGTTAGAAAGGGCGCACGGTGGATGCCTTGGCACTAGGAGCCGATGAAGGACGGGACTAACACCGATATGCTTCGGGGAGCTGTAAGTAAGCTTTGATCCGGAGATTTCCGAATGGGGAAACCCACTGTTCGTAATGGAACAGTATCTTTACCTGAATACATAGGGTACTGAAGGCAGACCCGGGGAACTGAAACATCTAAGTACCCGGAGGAAGAGAAAGCAAATGCGATTTCCTGAGTAGCGGCGAGCGAAACGGAATTAGCCCAAACCAAGAGGCTTGCCTCTTGGGGTTGTAGGACACTCAACATGGAGTTACAAAGGAACGGGGTAAATGAAGCGATCTGGAAAGGTCCGTCAAAGAAGGTAAAAACCCTGTAGTTGAAACTTCGTTCCCTCCTGAGTGGATCCTGAGTACGGCGGGACACGAGAAATCCCGTCGGAAGCAGGGAGGACCATCTCCCAAGGCTAAATACTCCCTAGTGACCGATAGTGAACCAGTACCGTGAGGGAAAGGTGAAAAGCACCCCGGAAGGGGAGTGAAATAGATCCTGAAACCGTGTGCCTACAAGTAGTCAAAGCCCGTTAATGGGTAATGGCGTGCCTTTTGTAGAATGAACCGGCGAGTTACGATTTCATGCGAGGTTAAGTTGATAAGACGGAGCCGCAGCGAAAGCGAGTCTGAATAGGGCGAATGAGTATGAGGTCGTAGACCCGAAACCAGGTGATCTACCCATGTCCAGGGTGAAGTTCAGGTAACACTGAATGGAGGCCCGAACCCACGCACGTTGAAAAGTGCGGGGATGAGGTGTGGGTAGCGGAGAAATTCCAATCGAACCTGGAGATAGCTGGTTCTCTCCGAAATAGCTTTAGGGCTAGCCTCAAGATGAGAGTATTGGAGGTAGAGCACTGATTGGACTAGGGGCCCCCAACGGGTTACCGAATTCAGTCAAACTCCGAATGCCAAATACTTATTCTTGGGAGTCAGACTGCGAGTGATAAGATCCGTAGTCGAAAGGGAAACAGCCCAGACCACCAGCTAAGGTCCCAAAGTATACGTTAAGTGGAAAAGGATGTGGAGTTGCTTAGACAACCAGGATGTTGGCTCAGAAGCAGCCACCATTTAAAGAGTGCGTAATAGCTCACTGGTCGAGTGACTCCGCGCCGAAAATGTACCGGGGCTAAACGTATCACCGAAGCTGTGGATTGACACCATTTTGGTGTCGATGGTAGGAGAGCGTTCTAAGGGCGTTGAAGTCAGACCGGAAGGACTGGTGGAGCGCTTAGAAGTGAGAATGCCGGTATGAGTAGCGAAAGAAGGGTGAGAATCCCTTCCACCGAATGCCTAAGGTTTCCTGAGGAAGGCTCGTCCGCTCAGGGTTAGTCGGGACCTAAGCCGAGGCCGAAAGGCGTAGGCGATGGACAACAGGTTGATATTCCTGTACCACCTATACATCGTTTGAACGATGGGGGGACGCAGAAGGATAGGGTAAGCGCGCTGTTGGATATGCGCGTCCAAGCAGTTAGGCCGGAAACGAGGCAAATCCCGTTTCCATTAAGGCGGAGCTGTGATGGCGAGGGAAATATAGTACCGAAGTTCCTGATTCCACGCTGCCAAGAAAAGCCTCTAGTGAGATGTAAGGTGCCCGTACCGCAAACCGACACAGGTAGGCGAGGAGAGAATCCTAAGGTGTGCGAGAGAACTCTCGTTAAGGAACTCGGCAAAATGACCCCGTAACTTCGGGAGAAGGGGTGCTTTTTAGGGTGAATAGCCCGGAAAAGCCGCAGTGAATAGGCCCAGGCGACTGTTTAGCAAAAACACAGGTCTCTGCGAAGCCGCAAGGCGAAGTATAGGGGCTGACACCTGCCCGGTGCTGGAAGGTTAAGGGGAGAGGTTAGCGCAAGCGAAGCTTTGAACCGAAGCCCCAGTAAACGGCGGCCGTAACTATAACGGTCCTAAGGTAGCGAAATTCCTTGTCGGGTAAGTTCCGACCCGCACGAAAGGTGTAACGATCTGGGCACTGTCTCAACGAGAGACTCGGTGAAATTATAGTACCTGTGAAGATGCAGGTTACCCGCGACAGGACGGAAAGACCCCGTGGAGCTTTACTGCAGCCTGATATTGAATTTTGGTACAGCTTGTACAGGATAGGTAGGAGCCTGAGAAGCCGGAGCGCTAGCTTCGGTGGAGGCGTTGGTGGGATACTACCCTGGCTGTATTGAAATTCTAACCCGCGCCCCTTATCGGGGTGGGAGACAGTGTCAGGTGGGCAGTTTGACTGGGGCGGTCGCCTCCTAAAGAGTAACGGAGGCGCCCAAAGGTTCCCTCAGAATGGTTGGAAATCATTCGTAGAGTGTAAAGGCACAAGGGAGCTTGACTGCGAGACCTACAAGTCGAGCAGGGACGAAAGTCGGGCTTAGTGATCCGGTGGTTCCGCATGGAAGGGCCATCGCTCAACGGATAAAAGCTACCCCGGGGATAACAGGCTTATCTCCCCCAAGAGTCCACATCGACGGGGAGGTTTGGCACCTCGATGTCGGCTCATCGCATCCTGGGGCTGTAGTCGGTCCCAAGGGTTGGGCTGTTCGCCCATTAAAGCGGTACGCGAGCTGGGTTCAGAACGTCGTGAGACAGTTCGGTCCCTATCCGTCGCGGGCGCAGGAAATTTGAGAGGAGCTGTCCTTAGTACGAGAGGACCGGGATGGACGCACCGCTGGTGTACCAGTTGTCTTGCCAAAGGCATAGCTGGGTAGCTACGTGCGGACGGGATAAGTGCTGAAAGCATCTAAGCATGAAGCCCCCCTCAAGATGAGATTTCCCATGGCGCAAGCTAGTAAGATCCCTGAAAGATGATCAGGTTGATAGGTCAGAGGTGGAAGCGTGGCGACATGTGGAGCTGACTGATACTAATAGATCGAGGACTTAACCAACGCTTTTTAAAAAATGAAATACCTTCTTATATTATCTAGTTTTGAAGGAATGAAAATTCTTCAAAAATGAATATAGTCTGGCAATGATGGCGAAGAGGTCACACCCGTTCCCATTCCGAACACGGAAGTTAAGTTCTTCAGCGCCGATGGTAGTTGGGGGTTTCCCCCTGTGAGAGTAGGACGTTGCCAGGCTATTCATTTAAATCTTTAAATGGGTTTTAGGAAACATTATATTATTCCGCAGTAGCTCAGTGGTAGAGCATTCGGCTGTTAACCGAACGGTCGTAGGTTCGAGTCCTACCTGCGGAGCCATATGCTTCCATAGCTCAGTAGGTAGAGCACTTCCATGGTAAGGAAGAGGTCAGCGGTTCGAATCCGCTTGGGAGCTTCCCAATCTATCTATGAACAGAAAATAAATAGTCCGGCCCGTTGGTCAAGCGGTTAAGACACCGCCCTTTCACGGCGGTAACACGGGTTCGAATCCCGTACGGGTCACCATTCTTAATTCATTAATCCGGAGGATTAGCTCAGCTGGGAGAGCATCTGCCTTACAAGCAGAGGGTCGGCGGTTCGATCCCGTCATCCTCCACCATTTTAACCTTATTTGCCGGTGTAGCTCAACTGGTAGAGCAACTGACTTGTAATCAGTAGGTTGGGGGTTCAAGTCCTCTTGCCGGCACCATTTACAACCATATATTGCGGAGGGGTAGCGAAGTGGCTAAACGCGGCGGACTGTAAATCCGCTCCTTCGGGTTCGGCAGTTCGAATCTGCCCCCCTCCACCATTTTAATAAAATCCTGTGGATCAGTTATATATTCTCTTTAATAGGGAAATATATGATTACCACCTTTTTATTTTGTTGAATATTAATTATTACATATCATATATTGGGCTATAGCCAAGCGGTAAGGCAACGGATTTTGATTCCGTCATGCGAAGGTTCGATCCCTTCTAGCCCAGCCATTTGCGGAAGTAGTTCAGTGGTAGAATACAACCTTGCCAAGGTTGGGGTCGCGGGTTCGAATCCCGTCTTCCGCTTAATTATTTTAAACCCTTAGGGGCCTTAGCTCAGCTGGGAGAGCGCCTGCCTTGCACGCAGGAGGTCAGCGGTTCGATCCCGCTAGGCTCCACCATCAACTACATACACCAAAATTTACGTCTTAAGCCAAAATGGTTTAAGACTTTTTTTTGTTTATACGCATTGTTGGGGTAACCAACCCCTAGAAGCTTTTTTTATAGAAAAAGTATGAGATAGGAAAGAGTGGTGCATCTTTATAAATGTAAATGTTTAGTTGAACCACTTGTCATATACGATGTAAAATGGTGGAAAGGGGGAGTTGTATGTCTATTCAGAAAATATCCGTCATTGGATTGCCTATGGACCTTGGCCAAGCAAGGCGAGGGGTGGATATGGGACCTAGTGCCATTCGCTGCGCAGGGATTTTCGAGCGTCTTGAACAGTTAAATATCGAAGTAGAGGATTTAGGAGATATCATTGTAGGACGACCTGGAAATGCAAATAAGCCTGGGACAAATCTGAAAAACTTACCGCTTGTTGCAAAGGGGAACGCCCTGTTAGCTACAAGAGTTGATGAAATAATAGAAGGCGGTTCTTTTCCACTTGTATTGGGTGGGGACCATTCAATTGCTATAGGAACACTGGCAGGAGTTGCAAAGCACTATGAAAATGTAGGTGTGATTTGGTATGACGCACATGGGGATTTAAATACGGAAGATACTTCGCCATCAGGAAATATCCATGGTATGCCGCTTGCTGTCAGTATTGGGCTTGGACATCCCGATCTAATCAATATCCATGGTTCCGCTCCAAAAGTGAAACCAGAAAACATTGTAATCATTGGGGCAAGGTCATTGGATGAAGGGGAAAAAGAACTTATACGTGATAAAGGGATTAAAGTATTTACGATGCATGAAATAGATCGCATGGGAATGACAAGGGTCATGGAAGAGTGCATAGATTATTTAAGGGAAAGAACGGATGGTGTCCACCTTTCATTGGATTTGGATGGAGTTGACCCAGCAGATGCACCTGGAGTGGGGACACCGGTGATTGGTGGCATAAGTTATCGGGAAAGTCATTTGGCCATGGAAATGCTCGCGGAATCCAACTTGATAACATCAGCTGAATTCGTTGAAGTCAACCCCATTTTAGATGAGCGAAATAAAACTGCGATCGTTGCTGTGGCTCTAATGGGTTCGTTATTTGGAGAAAAGTTATTATAACTGAAAAAATAAAAGAAACAGTAACTGGCTTGTAATGGGTTACTGTTTTTTATATGCTAGAAGACGTAGGCTTATTATCCAGGGTGTATATAACGGAACATATCCATAAATAGATGGTTGCAATCACATATCCATATTCACTTAAGAGCACGTTGGTCTGGGAGACCTCCATTTTTAGTTAAATGGATGTATTGGTTGATTAAAGAATCCAGTTTGCTGCTAACTTCAACTACTTCATTATCAACCATCGAAGAACGGGAAGCCAAAATCATCATTTTCTGTCTGTATTGTTCAATATGGTCTAAAATTTGTTCAGCAGTCATGTAGAGATTCACTCCCTTGAATTTCACAATATCTTACTATATAGCCCTGTTTTTTTTTTCTTAAACATAAAATGTAAAACTTTGTTAAAATTAATGTAATAAATTTTTGAAACCTTTTAGCTTACGATTCGTAATAATCGTATAGCCGCATGAGCGGGGGTAAAACCGGAAAATGGATGTACTCATTAAAGAGAGAATTAATCAAGTATTAAAGGGAGATCATAATGCATTTGGGGAAATTGTCGAAATTTACAAGGACAAAGTTTTCCAGATATGTTTCAGGATGCTCGGAAACAGGCAAGAAGCAGAAGATTTGGCACAAGAGGCCTTTGTAAGGGCCTTCGTGAATATTCGCAGTTTCAATATACAAATGAAATTTTCGACATGGTTATACCGGATTGCGACTAACCTTTGTATTGACCGTCTTCGCAAGAAAAAACCGGATTACTATCTAGATGCAGAGGTGGCAGGAACAGAAGGATTGAATATGTATTCCCATGTTGCATCAGATATGGCGAAACCCGAGGAAGAGGTTGAATCTTTAGAACTACAGGAAACCATTCAAGTTGAAATAATGAAATTACCCGAGAAATACCGATCGGTAATCGTATTGAAGTATATTGAAGAGTTATCTTTAAAGGAAATCAGTGAAATACTCAATTTGCCAGTCGGTACGGTTAAGACGAGAATACATCGTGGTCGGGAAGCCTTGCGTAAACAACTACGCCATTTATAAAAAGAAGGTGAGAAAAATGAACTGCCATGAGGAAATCATTGAATATATGCATGATTATTTAGATGAGGACATCAAACCTGAGCACAAAGAAGTATTACGGGAGCACTTGCATAATTGTGCTGAATGCCGGGATTACTTTCATGAAATGAAAAAGGCGGTCGCGCTTGTACAAAGCACTTCACATATTAAGGCCCCGGAGGACTTTACAGCAAAGGTTATGGCTCAATTGCCAAAGGAAACGAAAACAACGGGCGCCAAACGTTGGTTCAAAAGCCATCCCTTCATGACAGCGGCAGCGATGTTCATCTTATTGATGACAGGATCTATTTTTTCCACTTATAATCAGGACGAACATTTTTCAGTGTCAAAGCAGCCTAACTTAGTGGTCGAAGGTGAAACGGTGATTGTGCCTGCAGGTAAGACAATCAAGGGAAATGTGGTAGTTCAAAATGGTAACATTCAAATAGATGGTGAAGTAGAAGGAGATGTTACAGTCATAAATGGACATAAATATATGTCTAAGGCAGGGAATGTGACTGGGAGCATCAATGTTATTGACCAAGCTTTTGAGTGGATGTGGTATAAAGTAAAGGACACTGCAACCTCGTTGGTTCCTGCTAAAGAGGAAAAAAAGGAATAAGGTATATAAGCTGGGAGAAGGCATCGTTTTCATATATACGGTGACTTCGCTCAGCTTTATTTTTTAAAGGGAAAGGAACCATTTTGCATGATTCGTCCTTACCATGTAAATTTCTCACACTAGTTTTTAGATGTATCATTTAAAAAATGGTATACTATTAAGGTTATTACACAACGATTGTAATTGGTATTTGGAGTAATACTGACTGGAGGAAACAACATGTCTTTATCCAATTTGACTGTTTGGGACTATGTAGTAAATTTCATTGATATTCTCCTTGTATGGTTTGTGATATATAAATTGTTAACTATTATTCGAGGCACGAAGGCTATTCAGCTGCTAAAAGGAATTTTTGTAATTGTCATTGTAAAAAGCTTAAGCAACCTGTTTGGTTTCAATACACTTGGATGGTTAATGGCACAAGTCATGAATTGGGGAGTATTGGCGATTCTTGTCATTTTTCAACCTGAACTGAGAAGGGCACTTGAACAATTAGGACGCGGGAAGCTCTTTGCAAGGGGCACCGTTCCAGAAGAGAACCAGCAAGAGCGTTTAGTCGAAGAAATTCTAAAGGCGTCCACTTATATGGCGAAAAGGCGGATTGGAGCCTTGATTACGATAGAAAAAGGTACGGAGCTTGGGGATTATGTTGAAACGGGGATTCCTCTAAGATCCTATATTTCTTCAGAACTGCTCATTAATATCTTTATCCCCAATACGCCGCTCCATGATGGCGCAGTTATTTTACAAAATAACCAGGTTGCGGCCGCAGCTTGCTACCTGCCATTATCAGAAAGTCCATTCATATCAAAAGAACTTGGCACGCGGCATAGGGCAGCCATCGGCATGAGTGAAGTTACGGATAGTCTTACCATTGTTGTTTCAGAAGAAACGGGAGGGATATCCGTCACTAAAAACGGGGAGCTTTACCGGGATTTGAATCAAGAATCATTTAGGGCCATGCTTACTAGTGAACTGGTAGTGGAGAACATCAAATCAACTTCCTCAGGCATCTGGAACTGGAGGGGGAAAAAGAATGGATAAATACACCAATAGCGCTTGGTTTATGAGAATCGTAGCTTTTGCCTTGGCAGCACTTTTGTTCATTTCCATTAACTTTGAGATGGAGTCGGATAAAAAATCCCTTGGTTTATCGACCGCCCCTGAAATCAGTACGGAGACCATCGAAAATGTACCGGTTGAAGTGTACTATGACCGTGAGAATCTAGTGGTGAGCGGAGTACCTGAAACGGTGGATGTTACTCTAAAGGGAGCAAAAAGTCTATTGATAAATGCGAAAAACCAAAGGGACTTTAAAGTTTATGTGGACCTTTCGGATCCTGAAATCTCAATGGGGAACAGAACTGTCACATTTAAAATAAGTGATTTGAATGAAAGGTTAGTGGCGACGATCGATCCTGAATATGCAGAAGTCAATGTTCAGGAACGGGTGACGAAGGAATTCCCCGTTGAAGCCGAGTATAACAACTCTTTACTTGAAGAGGGATATACCGCTGACCAGCCAACAGTTAGCCCGAAAACTGTCAAAATAACGGGTGCTAAAGATACGATTGACCAAATTTCCTATGTAAAGGCAAACCTTGAAATAAGTAAGGGACTTAACGAAACGGTGAACGGAAAGGCAACCGTTAAAGCCCTTGACCGGGACTTGAATAAGTTGGACGTGACGATCGAGCCCGCTTCAGTTGCCGTTTCCTTAAAAGTGAGCATTCCTTCCAAGACGGTGTCGATAACCCCGAAGCAAACTGGGAAGGCAAAGGATGGCATCAGGATCAAGAGTATAAGTGTCGATCCAAATGAGGTCACCTTATTCGGGTCTGAAACGAGCCTGGGGAAAATAAGTGAAGTAAATCTTCCTGTAAATATCTCGAAAATTGACGGTGATACAGACATGGAACTCGATCTTACTAAACCCGAAAGTGTACAAAAAATGTCCTTGGGTAAAGCAAAGGTCAAGATTCGCACAGAGAAAGTGGATGTGGATGCGGATGAAGCGAATGTAGATCCAGTTGAAGAAGAGAAAAAACCGGAAACTGAACAAAAACAAGAAGAAAAGGTAGTCGATAAAGATGAACCGGCTGCCATTGAGTCTAAAACATTCAGCAATATAAAAATAGTGCCTGTGGGCATGAAGGATGACCAAGACGCCGAATTGGAAACCGATGTAACAAGCATCACCTTGCTTGGTGAAGCGGATGACCTGAAGAAAATAACTAAAGATGACATTAATCTTACAGTAGATGTAAGTAATTTAGATGAAGGTACGCATGATGTAGAACTGGTGGTAAACGCGCCTGAGGGAGTGACCTGGGAACTGGACTCTAAAACGGCTTCGGTCACCATTACTCAAAAAGACGAAGAGACATGACCTTCCTTTAACATCATTTAATTCAGTAACGATTCGAAGAAGGAGCGATAAAGATGGGTAAATATTTTGGAACAGACGGAGTTAGGGGTATAGCGAATAGCGAATTAACACCGGAGTTGGCATTTAAACTAGGCCGTTTAGGTGGCTACGTTCTTACTAGGAATACAGAAAAACCCAAAGTGCTGATAGGGCGCGATACACGTATTTCTGGTGAAATGCTGGAAGGTGCACTTGTTGCCGGTCTATTATCCATTGGGGCTGAAGTGATGCGCCTGGGTGTAATTTCGACACCGGGAGTTGCATATTTAACAAAGGCTTTAAGTGCTGAAGCAGGTGTCATGATTTCAGCTTCGCATAATCCGGTAGCGGATAATGGCATTAAGTTCTTTGGACCGGATGGGTTTAAGCTATCCGATGATCAAGAAGCGGAAATTGAAACACTGTTAGATTTGGAAAAGGATGAACTTCCGCGCCCGGTTGGCGGAAATTTGGGCCATTTGAACGATTATTTCGAAGGAGGGCAAAAGTATCTCCAGTATTTGAAACAATCAGTGGATGAAGACTTTACAGGCATTCATGTTGCGCTTGATTGCGCACATGGGGCGACATCGGCCTTGGCCATGCATTTGTTTGCCGATCTTGATGCAGACATCTCTACAATGGGGGCATCGCCTAATGGATTGAACATTAATGACAAGGTAGGTTCCACACACCCTGAAGCACTTGCTGAATTCTTAAAAGAAAAAGGTGCTGATGTTGGACTTGCTTTCGATGGTGACGGAGACCGCGTCATTGCCATAGATGAAAAAGGAAATATAGTGGACGGCGACCAGATCATGTATATATGTGCAAAATACTTGAAAGAAAATAACCGTCTGAAACAGGGAACAGTAGTTTCTACGATCATGAGCAACCTTGGTTTTTATAAAGGTCTTGAAGAGCATGGTATACAAAGTGCCCAAACGGCAGTGGGGGATCGCTATGTGGTGGAAGAGATGCGAAAAGGCGGCTATAACCTTGGCGGCGAACAATCCGGACATATCATTTTTCTGGACTATAACACGACAGGAGATGGCTTATTGACGGGCTTACAGCTTGTGAACATCATGAGTGACACCCAAAAAACCTTATCGGAGCTAGCTGGCGAGATGAAGAAATATCCACAAACACTCATCAATGTCAGAGTTACCGATAAGCACGGTGTAACTGATAATGAAAAGGTACAGGAAGTCATTAAGGCAGTCGAAGGGGAAATGGCCGGAAACGGTCGTATTTTGGTGAGACCATCCGGTACGGAACCGCTAGTCCGTGTTATGGCTGAAGCACCGACTGCTGAGGAATGCACTAATTATGTAGATCGCATCGTCTCAGTTGTAAGAACGGAAATGGGAATAAACGAATAATAACCGTATGCATAAAAGGAACGAAATTTCCTTTTATGCATATTTTTATAAAGAAGTTCTTTAGGTCTTGGTAATAAAGAATTGACCTATGTCCCTTGTTTAAGGTATGATTATCCTGATTTACAACTCATTTTCTGAAAATGGTTGTTTCAAAAAAGGAGGGTAGGCAAGGAGAAACTGATTTACAAAAGCGCCTGAACTAAGTCTGGTCGAAAAAGGCTTAGTTGACGAGGAGGAGGTTTATCGAATGATCGGCGGATACCTCCCGGCTGAAGTGCACAGCCGCAGTAATTCCAATCTTAAAACAGTAGGGCAACTTACTGCACAAAGGGTTGGAAATGCACAAAGGGAAAAAGTGCTTTAAGGCATTTCCTTTATAAAAAATATATATCAGAGATGAGGGGGCAGGGATGCCCCCGTGCATTCCTGTTCCCTCGAATCGGTTGGAGGAACAGAAATTATGTGTGGAATTGTTGGATATATTGGACTTAACGATGCAAAGGAAATTTTATTAAAAGGTCTTGAAAAACTTGAATACCGCGGTTATGACTCTTCAGGGATTGCTGTGAGAAATGAAGCAGGCGTGACAATCTTTAAGGAAAAGGGAAGAATTGCGGACTTACGCGGAGCCGTGGATGAAAATACTATGGCACATACTGGAATAGGACATACACGCTGGGCCACCCATGGTGTGCCAAGCCGTGAAAATGCCCATCCTCACCAAAGTAATTCAGGTCGATTGACTTTAGTTCATAATGGGGTCATTGAAAACTATGCGATTCTAAAACGTGAATATTTGAAGGATGTTTCCTTTAAAAGTGAAACGGATACGGAAGTCATCGTTCAACTCATAGAGAAGTTCGTAAACGAGGGCATGGAAGTGGAAGAGGCGTTCCGTCAAACACTCACTCTTTTGGAGGGGTCATATGCCATTGCCCTATTGGATGCTGAAAATGATGAAACCATCTTAGTCGCAAAAAATAAAAGCCCGCTGCTAATCGGTGTCGGAAAAGACTTTAACGTTGTCGCTTCGGATGCAATGGCCATGTTGCAAGTCACAGATCAATTCCTTGAACTGATGGATAAGGAAATGGTTATCGTGACAAATGAAAAGGTAACGATCAAGAACCTTTCCAACGAAGAAGTTATGCGTGCTCCATACACTGCTGAACTGGATGCAAGTGATATTGAAAAAGGTACGTATCCGCACTATATGCTCAAAGAAGTCGACGAGCAGCCAGCTGTCATACGTAAAATCATTCAAGCATACCAAAATGAAGAAGGTAAACTTACAATCGATTATAGCATTACTGAAGCCGTAAGTGAGGCTGACCGTATTTATATCATCGCTTGCGGAACTAGCTATCATGCAGGGTTGATTGGTAAGCAATTCATCGAAAAAATGACGGAAATACCGGTTGAGGTCCATGTGGCATCGGAATTCACTTACAATATGCCGTTATTATCGAAAAAACCGCTATTCATCTTCATTTCACAAAGTGGTGAAACTGCAGATAGCCGTGCCGTGTTAGTGTCCATCAAAGCGCTTGGTCATAAAGCCTTGACCATCACGAACGTACCTGGCTCTACATTGTCACGTGAAGCGGATTATACGCTCTTGCTGCATGCTGGTCCTGAAATTGCCGTTGCCTCAACAAAGGCCTACACAGCTCAAGTGGCGGTCTTGGCCATATTAGCAAATGTAACTGGCCAATTCCGTAACATGGAGTATGATTTCGACCTTGTAAAAGAGCTTGGAATCGTTGCGACGGCAATGGAAGCCCTATGTGATTCGAAAGAAGAGATGGAAGTCATTGCCCGTGAATATTTGTCCGTTACAAGAAATGCCTTCTTCATTGGCCGTTCCCTTGACTACTATGTTGTTCTTGAAGGGGCGCTTAAGCTGAAGGAAATTTCATATATTCAGGCGGAAGGCTTTGCTGGCGGCGAGCTTAAACACGGAACGATCGCCTTGATTGAAGAAGGTACACCTGTCATAGCCCTTGCTACGCAAGCGGGTGTCAACCTAAGCATCCGTGGTAATGTAAAAGAAGTGGTTGCCCGAGGCGCCAACCCTTGCATCATTTCCATGAAGGGGCTTGAAGAAGAGGATGACCGTTTCGTCATCCCGGAAGTAAATGAACTATTAACACCCCTTATCTCTGTTATCCCGCTGCAGCTCATTGCTTACTACGCAGCCTTGCACCGCGAATGTGACGTGGATAAACCGCGTAATCTTGCGAAAAGTGTAACGGTTGAGTAAGTTTGAATGAATGCAATGTAGATTATAAAAAGTTGCGAAGCTTTACCCCTTTGGCTATGATTAGCCAAAGGGGTATTTTTATGTTTAAAACAACGAGAACCTCTCAAGTTGACAAGTGGATTAGAAGACCGAGGTAATAAGAATCGGTGTGCAGTGTAATGCAATCTATCAAATCCATCAGTAGGTAGTCATAGCATCCATTAGAGCAATGTTAATGATCTTCCTATGGTGCATTGTTGAAAATGAAGTCTTCATAAAAATTTTTTTATTTAGGAGAGAATAGCATGGAAGTCTTTACAGAATTTTTAGCGAATATTGATAACCCGCAACATAGGGAACGAACGGAAGAAGTCCTGGCTTGGGTAACTAAGAAATTTCCAAATCTAATGCCAAAGATTGCGTGGAATCAGCCTATGTTTACCGATCATGACACATATATTATTGGCTTTAGCGTAGCCAAACATCATTTGGCTGTTGCCCCTGAAAAGGCAGGGATCGATCACTTCTCTGATGAAATCGTGCAGGCTGGCTATGATCATACCAAGCAGTTAGTACGTATCAAGTGGGACAGTCCGGTTGATTACTCATTACTTGAGAAAATGATCGAGTATAATATTTTTGATAAGGCAGACTGTTCAACTTTTTGGCGGAAATAAATAAAAATCGGAGGGTGGGTTGAATCTCTATTAAAGTGTCCATAATTCGGGCTTCTGTCAATATTAGAAGTGAAACGATGTGGTCCTGAGGTTATAAGCAAGCTCTCCATATATGCCGCCTGAACTAGCTCCATAGGCAAAAAGGCAGATTCTCCATCCTTAATGACCTTTACCTTTACGGTTGCGACTCCATAAATGGTTTAAGTTCAAAAAAAGCACAGGGAGTTCCAAATTTGGAACTCCTTGTGCTTTTGTTTTTTGATAAAATCGAGAGAACAAATATTACAACCAAACTACTTAAGATATTAAATCAAAAATCATAAGGGGTATCCAAGGAAAAAATATTGGGGTGAAGAAATGAGGAAGTTATTATACCTTTTTATATTAATAATTCCTCTATTTTGGTTTGGATTTAATCCAATATCAACTTTTGCAAGTTCTCCAACTGAATTAAAAGAGGAAAGCCAATCAGGTGAGTTTCTGACAGAATATACAACCCTATCAGGCTCTGATGTACTTTTAGGTCAAGAAATACCTATACTTGTAGATGAAAAAACAGGAGAAATCACGAATAATAGAATTGGTATATCTCCAGTGTGTGCTACTTGTAATCGGTATACTTGGAAAACAGCCACAGATAAACGACAATCAAGTGTCTTTCACAAAAAAGTGACTGATACTACAAACTGGAGTCTTAACCTTACCTTCAAGGTGGAGATAGCAGGTAAATTAGTTATTTCTGGTGGCGGAGAAAAGGTATATTCGGCAACGAAAAAATGGAACCAATACAAAGAAACATGGAAATTGACTGGCACTCTAAAAACATATAGTCCAACTGGTAATTTGATAAAAACAGAGCAAAGAAATACAACGTACATTAAATATAAAAAAGTGGCAATAAAATAAGTTGAAAAAAGTGCAAATACAAACTCTTATTCTAAAAAATGACTTCTTTGAAATTATTGTATAGCAAAGGGGTAAGAATGGATACTGATATTAAGCAAACACATCGCTTTATATTATATATAACAATACTAATTATGATTATTTTTCCTTTTGCCCAACTTACATTACAAGAACTTTTTTTGCAAATAAACAAACAATTATTTTTCTTTATAAGTAAACTGGTTATTATCTATATTCTTTTTCTTTTCTTAAAAAAGAAAAAAATAACCTTATCGAGCATTAGGCTTAATAAGGTACATATAAAATATATTCTTCTTGGTATGTTAATGGGTAGTATAGCTCACATGCTGACTGTGTTTTTTGGTAGGACCCAACATTATCTACTAACGGGCGAATGGCTTACTGCTGAAAAAATTGT
This sequence comes from Peribacillus simplex, assembly GCF_001578185.1. Taxonomy (NCBI): domain Bacteria; kingdom Bacillati; phylum Bacillota; class Bacilli; order Caryophanales; family Bacillaceae; genus Peribacillus; species Peribacillus simplex. The sequence goes on from NZ_CP011008.1 coordinate 175,221, forward strand.
TTGTACACTTATGGAAAGTAGTAAAAACATAAGTTTTTACAGCATTATGATGATTGGCTTTTCAGTGGCGATTAGTGAAGAAATTCTTTTTAGGGGTATATTATTAAAACAATATCAGAGAATGGACATAAAATCGGCCATAATTTTAAGTGCTTTTATTTTTAGCATTTATCATATGACGGTAGGAAATTTTATTTTTGCATTTGTAATGGGTATTTCTCTTGCACTATTAACCATCTATACGGGGAGCATCGTCCCGGCTATCTTTTTTCACTTTTTGGTGAATGAAATAATGAGGATCATCATGCATTTCCCAGATAAGGTTACTGAAACTTATTTTAAGGTAATGGTATCTCCAATTACCACCATAACTGGTTTAATACTTTTTCTATCTATATTGACTTTCTTATTTGTAAAGGTAAGAAAGAATAACCATTTTCAAAGTGGAAAAGTTAAATTCTTTGATGGATATATTATTTTGTTGTTTTTGATGTATGTTATTTTCCTGACAATAACATAAATTTTAATCAAAGATAATACAGGTATTATAACGATTTCATTTAAGAGTAATGTCCATATTTAGCCACCAACAATTTTTCCGGCTTGTTAATCGTTGGGTATCAAATTCGCTTTTTGTACCCAACGTTTATAATATAAGTAATATTAATATGATTAAATTATCAATTCCTGTTTCAATCTTTTAAGGGAATTTCCGTAAAATTTCACACAATCGCCTGCTTTTAGTGGAAGCGTTGATATCACAATATAATCATCAACGAACGGGCAGTTTTTTTTAAAATAGCAGGAAGCATTAATGATTTAAAAAAGGTTTTTAACAATCACAAAACCCTCACGAAATAGGAAGCAGAATCGTAAAAGTAGTTCCCTTTTCGAGTTCACTTTCCACGGATATGGTCCCTTCATGCATCTCTATAATTCTTTTCACGATGGACAGACCTAAGCCGCTACCGCTTTTTGTACGTTCCCTTGCAAGGTCGGCTTTATAGAATCGCTCGAATATATGGAACTGGTCGGTTTCGGAAATGCCGATTCCATTGTCGGATATCGTTATGGATGCCAGGTCATCAATCTGTTGTAATCGAATCGTGATCTTTCCGCGATGGCGGGTGAATTTGATGCTATTGTGTATTAAATTTGTCCATACTTGGCTCATCAAATCCTGGTCTGCCACTATTGGAATCTTTTCCAAGGCTATGTCCAATTCGAATTCTTTTTCCAACCAAGCGGGTTCACAAGCCAAAATAATGGTCCGTATTTGCTGATCCAGCCGGAAATCTGTCCTTTCAAAAGGATGATGCTCGGATTCAAGGGATGTAAGCTTTAGAAGGTTATCACTTAATTTGGATAATCTCCTGCTCTCTGTCTCTATTATATGAAGATAATGATTTCGTTCTTCGATTGTCAGCTTATTAAATTGAAGTGCTTGGGCAAATCCTACAATGGAGGTAAGGGGCGACTGTATTTCATGTGAGACGTTAGAGATGAACTCCTGCCGCATTTCTTCCATTTGCTTCAATTGTTTGGCCATGTGATTGAAGTGGTTAATGATATTGGTCATTTCGTTTTTCTTTTCCATTTTAAAATCCAATTGTACATTATAATCGCCATTTGCTATTTTCCTTAAGGCATCTATGATCTCGAGGTAAATATTTACCCGTTTATTGTGATGGATAGCACGGATAAGATAACCGATGGATATCATCATTGCGATGCTTGTCATGATAGTGGCCAGAAACCGAACATAATCGGGTAACCTTAATGGCAATAGCTGAATGATATAGTAACCGGCCGAAAAGCAAATTGAAATAAACGTAAGAAAAAACAGTATGCCAAGTGTTTGTTTGAAAAATCGATCGCTTCTCATCTCGTTATCTCCAAACGGTAGCCCAATCCCCAAATCGTTTTAATCCGGAAGGGGAATTCCGATTCCGAAAACCGTTCTCTCACTCTTTTAATATGAACATCGACAGTTCGTTCATCACCTTCATAATCATAGCCCCAAATGTCTTCAATAAGATCTTCCCTGGAAAAAGTTTTTCCAGGATAGCTTGCTAATTTAAACAACAATTCGAATTCTTTTAATGGAATTGAATATTCCTGGTCTTTGAATGACATTTCATGTGTGTTGCGATTCATCTTTAATTCGCCAATATTTAATGTTTGTGAAATAGTGATTTTATACCGTTTTAATAATGCCTTTATTCTAAGAACCAATTCGATCGGTTCAAATGGCTTTACAAGATAATCATCTGCCCCAAGACCGAATCCTTTTACTTTTTGTGTGGTTTCCCCTTTTGCAGTAAGCATTAAAATGGGGATATCACTAAATTCTCTTAACTCTTTGCATAATTGCCATCCATCCATATTAGGCATCATAATATCGATGACTGCCAAATCTATTTTCACTTTCTCCATTAATTTCAATGCTTCAAATCCATCTGAGGCTTCATATAAATCAAATCCTTCTTTTCTTAACAAGAGTTGTAAAAGTTCGCGAATATGGGCATCATCATCTACAATTAATATTTTTGTCATCCTTCTTCTTTCCTTTCGGTGAATTAGGCCAGTTCAAGTTTGTTTAACTGCTGTTGGGCAAATTCACGATATAAGGAGTGCGTATTATATAGCTCTTTATGTGTTCCGCTGCCTGTTATTTCCCCTTTTTCCAGGAAGATGATTTGATCTGAACCAATAACGGTCGATAGGCGGTGAGCAATTACTATTGTTGTTCTGCCTTTCATTAAATCATTCAATGCCTGTTGAACAACATTTTCTGATTTGCTGTCTAGGCTTGAGGTGGCTTCATCAAGCATTAATATTTTTGGGTTTCTTAAAAATGCTCGAGCGATTGCAATTCTTTGCCTTTGACCGCCTGATAATTTCATGCCCCTTTCACCAACCTCTGTATCAAACCCGTTGGGAAGCTCAGAAATAAACTGATCTGCATACGCCATTTTAGCTACTTGATTTAATTCCTCATCTGTTATATCCCGATACATTCCATAACAAATATTATCTCGAATTGTGCCTGATACAATTGGACTTTCTTGTGAAACATACCCAATCTTGCTTCTCCATGAAAGCAGTGTGAAATCATTTATGGATTTCCCGCCTATGGAAATGGAGCCTTGCTGTGGTTTGTAGAAACGCTCGAATAATGAGAAAAGGGTGGTTTTTCCGCTTCCGCTTGGGCCGACAATTGCAGTGACCTTACCTGCTTCAACGTTAAAGCTTATATCTTTAAGTACCTGTTCTCCATTATTATAACTATAGTTCAGGTGATCCACGCTGATTGATTGATTTATATTTTGAACTTGCTGCTCCGAATCTTCTTCCTCTGCTGAATCTAAAATGGAAATGATGCGCTCTGTGGCACCCGTAGCTTTTTGGAATTGTGTAAAGAAACTGGCTAATTGAGCCATTGGCATGATTATTTGGAAAAGATACATAATGAATGCAACTAAAGCTCCAGCTGTCAGGGCTCCTGAAGAGACACGCATTCCTCCATAACCTAAAATCAGTACGAGTAAGGCCATCATGACAAAACTCATTAGCGGCGCAATCAAGGCTTGGATTTTTGCTTCTTTTAATCCAAATTGAAATAATTTGTTGATTCCTTTTTTTCCATTTTGATATTCCAAGGCTTCTGCATTCGATGCTTTAACAAGACGGATTTCCGTTAGCACCTGCTGAAGGACTGCGGTGAAGCTTGCTGTTTCGTCCTGCATCCCTTTTGAAATTTTATGCATTTTTTTCCCTAGTGGCATTAATATCAAAACAGAGAGTGGGATGGCAATGAACATCAACAATGTCATTTTCCAATCCAGGACGAATAAAACGATCATGGAGCCAACGATGGAAATGATGCCTGTAACGAAATTAGAGAGGTGTTCAGAGATTAATCCCTTCACTACAGTTGTATCATTTGTCATTCGGCTGACCGTTTCACCCGATGGATGCTCATCAAAATAACTCACGGGTAATACGAGTAATTTTTTCCATAGTTGATCGCGGATACCCGCCACTACAGATTGACCGATTCGATTTAATAAATAGATGGAAAATCCACTGGCCAATGCTTGAACAATGATGGCAAGAACGAGAAGTGTGATTCTTTCAGTGCTTAGTGAACTGATTGAAAAATCATTAATTAGATTTTTTGTGAATAAAGGGACTAATAAACCTACACCTGTTGTACCTAGGCTTAATGCTAATGCAATCCCTATCATTAGTTTAGAAGGCTTCGTTTGATGAACTAACCGAATGAACTGGCGCCATCCTTTTTGTTTTTTCTCTTCTGACATATGTTAATACATCCTTTCTTGATCATTATTACAGGGCAAGTATATAAAGAAGTTATGAATTGAATATGAACTCCTAAGTATTTTTCTATTTAGTCTTAGTTATTCCACGAAATTACTGGTGAACTTTTTCTGAATGAAAAATTTGAAAAAATATGGCGGACACTTAAAATAGTGTCGGCCTTTTTTAATGAAGATTCAAGAAAATTAAATATTCGATGGTATGTGTAAGGACGACCTCAAGGCTAGATCTGATGGGATAGGTAAAAAGATATATTGATATCTTGATTTTTAATAATAAATACCTGCATAAGCTAAATACTTACCGCTTTTAACCGATTAAATATGGAGATACAAAAAACAGATAAGTTAGGTGAAAAGAATGATTATTTTGAATGAGTCCATTGTGTCGCCAATTCTTCTAAAGGTGTTAGAGAAACAGCAAATTCCAGTACTGGAACAAGGGCAATGGGGAGACACTTTAACATCGGAAAAGCTAAACATTCAAAAAGATATAGAATTTTTCAAGTCCATGGAAAAGGAAAAAAGAATTCTTATAAACTCTGAAAATGGCATAACAGTATTAGGTCATTTTCAACCCAATAGCAAGGAATACATTTGGTCAAAGTTATTGAAGGATAAGAGTCAGGTGCGAAATTTGACGAAATCTTTATATCCTGATTTCTATTTCCAAGATATCGATTTATCCATAATAAGTGACCTGGATAAAAATCAAATTCCGTATCCAGTAGTTATCAAACCCAATATTGGCTATTCAAGTGTAGGGGTGCACAAAGTCAAGAATGAGCAGGATTGGGAAATAGCCGTGAACCAGCTTAAAGCGGATTTACTTCATTCGGGTGGATTATATGATTCAGAAGTGGTCGATTCCCATACCGTTTTAATAGAAGAGTGGATTCAGGGTGAAGAGTATGCCATTGATGGTTATTACAATCAAGATGGTGAACCGGTCATTTTGAATGTCTTCAAACGATTATTCAAGGATGATTACGATACTTCCGATCGAATTTATTATACTTCGAAGTTGGCCATCAATGAAATCTATCATGATGCACTAAAGTTCATGAAGAATACCCAAACGGTCCTTCCACTTAGGAATTATCCTATACACTTTGAAATTCGCAAAAAGGGAGACCGGGTGATACCCATCGAAATCAATCCCCTGCGTTTTGCTGGGGCGGGTACAACGGATCTAGGTTACCATGCCTATGGAATGAATATGTATGAGCACTATTTTTCAGGAACGAAACCCGATTGGGATCGGATATTGGAAGAGATGGACGATCATATATATAGCTTTTTCTTTGCAGAGGTTCCACTGGAAATAAGTCTGGAGGATGTTTCATGTATTGATCATGATGGACTTCGTCATGAATTCGAACATGTATTGGAATATAGGCAGCTTCCTTTCCAAAATGACCGGAGCATGGCAATCATCTTTTATAGAAGTGAGGATTTGAATAATAATCTCCAATTGCTTCATTTGGACTTAATACCATATTTGACTATAGAACACCTGGTTTTCATCTAAGGGGGGCACGGAAATGAGAATTTCAAAGCTAAATCCTAAAAAATCTTTGCTGGCAAAACTATTCTCGTTTTATATTATTCCATTCGTACTTTTCGCAGGGGCCATGGGCCTTTGCTTTTCCTATATTACTAATAAAATGATCAATGAGAATGTCCTTCCGCAATTCGATGAGCGTCTTTCTGAAAATGCCCACAGTTTAGCAGCAAGCCTCAATCCCACTTTGATAAACAATGCTTCGGTGCGGGGAGAAGAGATTAAGCGGAAATTAGATGCCTTTGTTGAAGATAAAAAGAGCATTGAATATGTTTACGTACTGAAGCGGGAGAATGATGCCGAAATGATTGTAGCCCTGAACGGCAGCGAGGACTTTTTGGTTGAATCCCCTTTCACGCCGGAACAGGCAAAATCGATAAATGGAAGCGAAGACGTCTTGAGTGAAATATATAAAGATAAGTGGGGAACACACAAGTCCTACTTTACGCCAATCGAAGGAACGGACGCGATTGTCGGAATCGATATGGATGCAAAATTCATTGATGAATTGAAAAGCAAAATGATATTCTATAATATCTTATTTCTTGCAAGTGCCATTATATTAGGCGTGCTATGCGCCGTTGTCATCGGTAAAAAGATCTCGGGACCCGTCAATGAGCTTGTTGGTTACACGAATGAAATGGCAGAAGGGGACTTAAGTAAATCGATTCCCATTGGCAGACAGGATGAGATTGGCGATCTGTCAGATGGATTCGAAGATATGAGATTAAGTTTGTCCCATATAATTCAGAATGTCCGTGAACATGCTCAAAAAGATGAATCAAACGACAGTGTCCATTCACCAATCCTTTGAAGAGATGGTGGAATCCTATGGCCAGATAGTAACGGGGACAACGGAAGAGGCAAAAGCTTCTGAAGAACGTGCCCATCATATTGACCGAATTTCCAATATGATCAGTGACTTAACGGATACAATCCGTTTAATGAGCGAGCAAACGAATAAAATGAATGAATTTACCATGCATGCGAATACACTTGCAGAACAAGGAAGTAAACAAGTGCAGGATGTAACGAGCCAGATGGATAAAATCTTGGAAAATGGCCAAGCGAATAAAGTCAATTTGGTGAGCCTGGAAGAGGATGTAGTGAAGATAAATGAAGTGATTGGTTTAATAAGGGTCATTGCTTCTCAAACGAACCTGCTATCCCTTAATGCTTCCATAGAAGCGGCACGGGCGGGGGATGCCGGCAGAGGTTTTGCTGTAGTCGCTCAAGAGGTGCAAAAATTGGCTGTGCAAACAGATGAATCCATTGATATCATTTCAGAATCGATCATGCGGATTAATGAACAAACAGCCAAAGTCATCCAAAATAACGATAGAAGTTTCCAGGATATCTTAAATGGTGTTTCCTTAGTGGAAAACAATGGCGAGATTTTCAATAAGATATTCGAATCCGTAGAGAAATTGTTGGAAGGCACAGAACAATTAGCGACCCATGCGAAAAAAATCAACGAGTCCTCGGATGAAAGTCTAGCATCCATTCAGGAAATAGCAGCGATTTCAGAAGAGGGAGTCGCAACAACGGAGCAAATCTCTGCGGCTGCAATTCAACAAAGCTCCATAATGACTGGATTGAAAGAGCAAAACGAAGAGTTAGCAAACGAAGCGGCCATATTAGAAGAGCTGGTAGAAAAGTTTATTACGAAAAAATAATTTTTTTGATGTGAGCATCTACAAAAAACATCCCGTTACGGGATGTTTTTGTTTGTGAAATGCATGTAAGATGTCATCTGGGCCAGTAAGCTATAACACATAGAGTCCATTCATGCTTATTTGATGAATTTAAAGAGTATTAAAAATTGCTTGAAAAAAGTTTGCCCAAACTATTTGCAATCGCTGCCATTTAATGTTATGCTTAGTCTTAATTATTTTTGTTCGGTACTAAGGATACTAAAAGTACTACTTTTCGTTTTCGATGATGACTTAGAGCAAGGATAGTAATACAATGTGCTTAAATGCACTAGGAGGCAACAACAATGGAACAAGGTAAAGTGAAATGGTTTAACGCAGAAAAAGGTTTTGGATTCATCGAACGCGAAAACGGAGACGACGTATTCGTACATTTCTCAGCTATCCAAAGCGAAGGTTTCAAATCTTTAGACGAAGGCCAAGAAGTTACTTTTGAAGTAGAACAAGGTCAACGTGGACCTCAAGCTTCTAACGTTCAAAAAGCATAATTTCAAAAACAAATAAAGACAGATCCTAGTTATAGGGTCTGTCTTTTTTGTTTTGTGAAAATATATAACAAAAAACCCTGCTCAACGATGAGCAGGGTAAATGGTACAAGTAAAGTAAAACGCTTAAAAAGGTTTGACTAAGTATATCATAGTTCTTCAAGAAAATACTAAATTAAATATATTATACTTATCAAGGTACGGATAGGGAATTACTGAAATCATTGGATTGAAGGGGCTTGAAGGACTTCTTTTTTTGTCACTGGCAGATAAAAGTTTCGGTTCACGCGATTCGAGAAGGATGGATGGGTTCCTGGAAAGAGGACAGGCGGATATTCTGTGGCCTGTCTTTTTTTGTTCAGCCATTCTAGGGGGCGAGCAAAATCGTGGATGTGAAACAAAAAAGTGATACCCACATATAAAGACATATAGGGTACTTTCACTATGCCGTTTGGAGGAAGGGGAAAGATTCTTAAACATTCCAATATGGATTTGAATATTCGGGGAATTATGTTATATTATAATCAAACGCATATTTGAATGAGAGGTGTGAGAAGATGACGGAACTGAAAGATGTATGTGATGTCCACCTGCATGATGAAGTGAAGGTTAATCGCATACAAGAAGAGATGAGCCAGGTGAATATATCCAGCATGTCGAAGCTGTTTAAGGTGATAGGTGATGAAAATAGGGCGAAGATAGCTTATGCGCTCTGTACGGACGAAGAATTGTGTGTGTGCGATCTGGCCAATATCATTGGTGCTTCGATGGCGACAACGTCACATCATCTTCGTACACTTTATAAACATGCAATCGTAAAATACCGAAAAGAAGGAAAGCTAGCTTTTTATTCTTTGGATGATCACCATATAAAGCAATTGATTCTCATTGCATTAGAACATCAGCAGGAGGTAAAGGTCGATGGCTGAGTCCCCATTAAAAACGTATCGTATTCAGGGTCTATCCTGCACGAATTGTGCTGCTAAATTTGAAAACAATGTCCGTGATCTGGAGGGTGTGAAGGAGGCCAAAATTAACTTTGGTGCTTCAAAAATTTCTATACAGGGAAGCGCGACAATTGAAGAGATTGAAAAGGCGGGGGCATTTGATAACCTGAGAATCCGGGATGAACAGGAACAGGTGACGCAAAGGGAACCAATTTGGAAGCAAAAAGAAAATATTAAAGTGGTGTTCTCGGTTATCCTTCTGCTAATCAGTTGGATATTGGATAAGCAATATGTTGATGGAGGCACCATGCCGATAATCGGTTATGCGGCTGCAATCATAGTTGGAGGATATTCATTATTTTTCAATGGGTTGAAAAATCTTGCCAGAATTCGTTTTGATATGCACACCCTTATGACGGTTGCTATCATCGGAGCGGCCGTGCTGGGTGAATGGGGCGAGGGGGCAACTGTCGTCATTCTATTTGCAATAAGTGAAGCGCTGGAAAAATATTCAATGGATAAAGCACGTAATTCCATAGAATCCTTAATGAATATCGCACCTAAAGAAGCCTTGATCCTAAGAGGGCATCACGAAATGATGGTTGCTGTTGGTGAGATTGAAGTGGGCGATATCATGATCGTTAAACCCGGCCAAAAGATTGCCATGGATGGCAGGATCATGAAAGGGGCCTCGACACTTAATCAAGCAGCCATTACAGGGGAATCCGAGCCGGTTTTCAAAACGGTTGAGGGTGAAGTATTTGCTGGAACCTTAAATGGGGAAGGGCTGCTCGAAGTGGAGGTCACGAAGCGGGTCGAGGATACGACGATTGCAAAAATCATCCACCTTGTTGAAGAAGCACAGGCAGAAAAGGCCCCTTCCCAAGCTTTCGTGGATAAGTTCGCAAAATTTTATACGCCGGCTATTATGCTCATTGCCTTGGTCATTGCCGTGTTACCCCCGCTTGTGAACAATGGAGATTGGAGTGAATGGATTTACCGGGGATTGGCTGTACTGGTTGTCGGTTGTCCTTGTGCTTTGGTCATTTCAACGCCCATCGCTATTGTGACAGCAATAGGAAATGCTGCTAAACATGGTGTGCTGATTAAAGGCGGGGTCCATTTGGAGGAAGCAGGAGCCTTAAAGGCGATTGCGTTTGATAAAACGGGTACTTTAACAAAGGGTGTACCTGAAGTGACTGATTTCACAGTATTGTCTGATGTGTTGAATGAACAGGACGTGCTAGCGATCGCTGCCGCTTTAGAAAGCAGATCACAGCACCCCCTTGCCACGGCCATTCTTCAAAAGGCGGAACAAAATGACGTGGACTATCATTCTTTATTGGTCGAGGATTTTACAGCAATCACCGGTAAAGGTATAAAAGGGAAAATCAATCAAGAAATCTATTACATTGGTAAACCCCATCTTCTTGAAGAAGTGGCAGGTATAGTTTTCCCTAATGATGTCCTAAAACTGATCACCGGCTTTCAAAACGCAGGGAAAACAGTGATGGTGCTAGGTGATCAAATGAAGCTCCTGGCACTCATTGCGGTGGCTGATGAAATAAGGGAAAGCAGTAAGGAAGCAATTCGGAAACTGCATGCATTGGGCATTGAAAAAACGATAATGCTGACCGGGGATAATATCGGAACAGCAAAAGTGATTGGAGCTGCAGCTGGGGTTCAGGAGATTGAGGCGGAGCTATTGCCACAAGATAAACTGACCATCATCAAACGATGGAAACAAAAATATGATCGAGTGGCCATGGTGGGCGATGGTGTCAATGATGCGCCTGCCTTGGCAGCTTCCACGGTAGGGATTGCCATGGGCGGGGCAGGTACTGATACGGCCCTTGAAACAGCAGACATTGCCTTAATGGGTGATGACTTATCGAAGCTGCCTTATACAATCCGCTTAAGTCGCAAAACATTAAAAATCATTAAGCAAAACATCACGTTTTCATTGGTGATTAAAATCCTGGCCTTATTATTGATAGCGCCGGGCTGGTTAACACTTTGGATGGCGATTTTTGCCGACATGGGTGCAACATTATTAGTTACATTGAACAGCCTAAGATTACTGAGAATAAAAGAATAAAAGAATAAAAGAATATGGGCTCCCTGGTGCATTTTAAGGTGCTGGGGAGCCTTTGTTATGCACTTTCCGATTGTTTCATGTGAAACTTGGAAAATATGCATCCATATTCCTTTGATAACGTAAATAGATTTGAACAGGGAAAGTGCTAACGGTGTCCAAGGGAAATCATGTTAGTCAACCAAAGTAATAATATCAATAGGATATATAGCATGATAGGTCATATTTAGTCCTGTTATTTATAGTTGAATTTATTTATTAGTAAAAGGAATTCTAATAAGAACATTTTGCTTGGCTAAGCAATCGTTATGCAAGTGATGGTCAGTATGCTACAATGTGGCTGACTTTTAGTGCAGTATGATAGGTATGGCTATGTGTAAGGTTATAGGGAGTACGGTATGTAGGAAGGGATTTGAAAGGATGGAATTACAGCAGAGGGCAATCTTGGTTGGAGTTAATCTCAACGGTCAAAAGGATTTTGAATATTCAATGGAAGAATTGGCCAATTTAACGGAAGCATGTGAGGTAGAGGTTGCAGGGACCATCACACAAAATTTGCATCGGGTGAACTCATCACATTTTATCGGTACCGGGAAGATTGAGGAAGTAAAAAGTCTCGTTGAGTATAAAGAAGCTAACGTCGTCATTTTTAATGATCAGCTCTCACCTTCGCAACTTCGGAACCTGGAGAGGGACATGGATTGCAAGGTGATCGATCGGACAATCTTGATTCTTGATATCTTCGCGCACCGGGCGAAAACGAAGGAAGCGCAGCTTCAGGTAGAAGTGGCAAAGCTTCAGTACATGCTCCCGCGCCTTGTTGGTTTAAGGGAGTCATTAGGGCGTCAAAGTGGTGGAGTCGGCACAAACAAAGGGGCAGGTGAAAAGCAGTTAGAGCTTGACCGTAGGAGAATCGAGGAAAATATAAGTGTTTTGAATAAAGAATTGGAAGAGCTTGTTGCGCACCGGCAAACGCAGAGAAAACAGCGGAAAAAGAATTCCATCCCTGTTGTATCCTTAGTAGGGTATACCAATGCAGGGAAATCTTCGATCATGAATGCCCTGATCGGGATGTTCCATCCAACAGCCGAGAAGCAGGTTTTGGAAAAGGATATGCTGTTCGCTACTCTTGAGACATCCGTTCGAAACATTCCGCTTCCGGATAAAAAGGAATTCTTATTGACGGACACGGTGGGCTTTGTGTCTAAATTGCCCCATCACCTTGTGAAAGCATTCCGATCCACATTAGAAGAAGTGGTAGAAGCGGATCTGTTGATCCATGTTGTCGATTTTTCCAACCCTAATCATGAGCAGCAAATAGAGATAACTGATAAGACTTTAGAAGAGATAGGCATTAAAGGGATTCCAACGGTTTTTGCCTATAATAAAGCGGACCTTACCGATTTGGAAATTCCCCAGGTGAATCGTGGATCTGTATATATGTCCGCAAAAAACAAAGTCGGCATTGAGGAATTGATCAATCAAATTCGCGGACATATTTTTGTCGGCTATACTCATTGTGAAATGCTTATTCCATTTGATCAAGGACAGCTGGTTTCTTATTTCAATGAAAATGGTCATATAACGGAAACTGAATATGAGGAAAACGGATATCGAATTAAGCTTGAGTGCAAGAAAACGGATTATGAAAAATATAATCGTTACGTTATTCATCCAGAATAACCTTCCTGTTGATAAGTTGTTAACAGCTTGTTGATAAGTGAGGGAGCAAATTTAATTATGTGGATAACTTTGGTTGTAATGCTTTTGTTCCGCAAAAATAAAGAGAATAAAGCAATATGTTATGTGCATAAGTTGTGGATAAAAATAATAAGCCCAGGAAAACTTGAATAAAGTTTCTGGGCTTTTTTTTATGTGGACAAAGTGTTGATAAATAGGTTTTCTGAACAAATCATCAAAGAATATCAGAAAGTATGATGAATATTAAGTTTGAATGTAGAAAAATGACGATGTTTATCATTTGTTGTTAGGAAATATAACATGGATATTACAGATTGCATATCTGACAGCTGGCAATACTTTACACTTTGTATAATGTAACTTACTTTTTAACATTATAAAATAAAGAATAACTCATTTCTCAGATCAATCATCAGGATTTGAGTTTTTAAGATTAGTAGGGGGGCTTTTTATGCCGAAGGAAGGGACCAGGCGTGGCCAGTGAGAAAATAATAAAATGTACGTGAGAATTTTGGCAAGGAAATCGCCATGACTGTCTGTTGAATAAGTTGATGAAAAACCATGTTGCAATGTTTCAATCCTTTAAATGTGAGGATTGTATTATTAGAGAAATGCATGCAATTCCTCCCTTTTTATTTTTCGAAAAAATAAATTATTGGAAGGAGAATAGTAGATGAGTATGACGAGCCCATTAAAAGGTGGCCTAGAGATTAACTTTCAGGAAGCGGAGAGGGGGCTGTCCCCAAGGGAAGCTTTGGAAGAATCGAATCGATGTTTATACTGCTATGACGCCCCATGTATCCAAGCCTGTCCGACAGGGATAGATATTCCTAGTTTTATCAAGAAGATAGCTTCAGGTAATTTTAAAGGGTCGGCCAAGACGATTATGACGGCCAATCCCGTCGGTGCTAGCTGCGCGCGGGTATGTCCGACTGAAGAGTTATGTGAGGGGGCATGTGTCCTGAACCATTCTACAAAGCCAATCATGATTGGCGACCTCCAGCGTTATTCCACAGATTGGGCCATCCAAAATAAACAAGCCCTTTTTAAGACCGGGAAGAAGAATGGCAAAAAAGTTGCCATTGTAGGAAGCGGTCCAGCGGGCTTATCTGCAGCAAGAGAATTAGCCTTGCTTGGCTACAGTGTAACCATTTTCGAAGCTGAAAAAAATCCAGGCGGATTAAATACTTACGGAATTGTATCGTTCCGTTTGCCTCAGAGCATTTCTTATTGGGAGGTCGAACAAGTAAAGAGTCTGGATGTAGAAATTAAAACGAATACACAGGTCGGGGTTGATGTTTCCGTAAATCAGCTGACTGCCGACTATGATGCGGTCATTTTAGCTATTGGCATGTCCGCTGTTCCTAAGCTTGGAATAGAAGGAGAAGATTTGGCTGAGGTTTATGATGCAATTGATTTCGTCAAGGCAACGAAAACGGAGGGCATCACTGATAAATTCATTGGGAAGAAGATGGCGGTAATTGGGGCCGGAAATACGGCGATCGATGCCGCGACCTGTTCTGTACGCCTAGGTGCCGAGCAAGTGAGCATTATATATCGCCGTACCCAAAAGGAAATGACAGCTTATGATTTTGAATATGAGTTTGCCAAACAAGAGGGTGTCGGGTTTCACTGGCTGACTAACCCTTCCAGAATCCTGTCGGATGAAAGCGGTCAGGTAACGGGCATCGAATGTGTGAAAATGATGCTTAGCGAGGCTGGGGAAGATGGCCGGCGCCGTCCAGTCACAATTTCCGGATCAGAGTTCGTCATACCTGTCGAAGGGGTCATTCGCGCTATAGGCCAATCGAGGTATGTAGGATTGATTGAACAGTTCGGCATACAACATGATGATGGAGTCGTAACATTGGAGGGTGATTCCTACAGGACATCGAATGAAAAGATCTTTGCGTGCGGTGACGTGATTTTCGGAAAAGGCCAAGGTGAGGCAATGGTTGTTTCAGCTGCCCAGCAAGGGAAGAAGACAGCCTATGAAATTGACTCGGTTTTAATGGGTGAAGCGGTGGATATTGCTTAATAATAATGAAAATTAGGAGGCTTATCATGGCTGATTTATCAATTGATCTTGCAGGTATTAAATCTCCCAATCCTTTTTGGCTTGCTTCAGCACCACCCACTAATTCGGGTTATCAAGTACAGCGGGCATTTGAAGCTGGCTGGGGAGGAGCTGTTTGGAAGACACTGGGTGATCCCATCCTGAATGTCTCATCACGTTTTGCAGCTGTCAGTTTTAATGGACAAAGAGTCGCCGGGTTCAACAATATAGAATTAATTACGGATAGGCCGCTTGAAGTGAATTTGAAAGAAATATATGAAACGAAGAAGAGGTTCCCTGATCATGCAATCATTGCATCAGTTATGGTGGAGCCACAACAGGACAAGTGGCATGAAATCATCAAGCGTATAGAAGATGTAGGTGTCGATGGTTACGAGTTGAACTTTGGCTGCCCGCACGGTATGGCAGAGCGTGGGATGGGAGCTGCTTCGGGACAGGTTCCCGAACTTGTGGAAAAGCAAACATATTGGGCGAAGGAAGCAGCATCCAAACCTGTCATCGTCAAGCTTACACCTAATATAACCGACATTACGGTTACGGCTGAAGCGGCGGTGCGCGGCGGTGCGGATGCAATAAGTATGATCAATACGATTAACAGCTTAGCGGGAGTGGATATTCATTCATGGAATACGATTCCCCATGTAGGCGGCAAGGGGGCTCATGGAGGGTATTGTGGTCCTGCTGTGAAGCCAATCGCATTGAACATGGTGGCAGAGTGTGCAAGGAATCCAATGATTAATGTTCCCATCTCAGGAATAGGCGGCATTTCAAATTGGCAGGATACAGTGGAATTTTTACTGATGGGTTCAACCGGAGTGCAAATTTGTACGGCTGCCATGCATCACGGTTTTAGGATAGTGGAGGACATGATTGATGGCCTGTCCAATTACCTTGATGAAAAAGGGATATCGTCTGTGATGGATATTGTCGGTAAGTCTGTACCGCGCTATTCCGATTGGGGAAATTTAGATCTTAATTATAAGGTAGTTGCGCGCATTAATAATGATGTGTGCATTAACTGCAACAAATGCCATATTGCCTGTGAAGATACTTCTCATCAATGTATAGATATGTTAAAGGACACATCAGGCAGCTCCTACTTGAGGGTGCGCGAAGAAGATTGCGTAGGATGTAATCTTTGCTCGATCGTATGTCCGGTCGATGGGGCAATCGATATGATTGAATTGACAAATGAATTACCGCCAATGACGTGGAATGAACGCCAATCATTACTTGGGGGCATCGGCAGTGAAAGTGTTGATTTCGTAAAATGATGGAGGGATCGAATTTGAAGAAAATCATTAAAAATGGAACGATTGCAACAGCTGCAGATACGTATCAAGCAGATATATTAATTGAAAATGAGAAGATTGCAATGATTGGCAAGGACCTGCCTGCTGAGGGGGCTGAAATCATTGATGCAAAAGGAGCTTATATTTTTCCGGGGGGCATTGACCCACATACCCATCTCGATATGCCGTTTGGCGGGACAACCACAAAGGATGATTATGAAACAGGTACGATTGCCGCTGCATATGGAGGAACGACAACGATCATCGACTTTTGTTTGACCGAAAAAGGGGTGCCGTTAAAGAAAGCGATTGAAACATGGCATGAAAAGGCAAACGAAAAGGCCGCCATAGATTATGGTTTTCATTTAATGATCAGTGAGATTAATGATGATGTATTGGCTGAGTTGCCAAGTATCATCGATAATGAAGGGATTTCCTCCTTTAAAGTGTTCATGGCCTACAAGAATGTTTTTCAAGCAGATGATGCCACACTATTCCGCACTTTGTTGCAAGCAAAGGAACTTGGGGCACTAGTCATGGTTCACGCCGAAAATGGTGATGTCATCGATTATCTTACAAAGAAGGCGCTTGCTGAAGGTAACACCGATCCAATTTACCATGCGTTAACAAGACCGCCGGAGCTTGAAGGTGAAGCAACCGGAAGGGCAGCTAAACTGACGGAAATGGCAAACGGTCAGCTCTATGTCGTTCATGTCACCTGTGAAGATGCAGTTGAAAAGATTATCGAGGCAAGAAATAAAGGGGTGGATATTTGGGGGGAGACCTGTCCGCAATATTTGGTCCTTGACCAGTCTTATCTTGAAAAGCCCCATTTCGAAGGATCTAAGTATGTATGGTCCCCACCATTAAGGGAGAAGAAAAACCAGGAAGTGCTATGGAATGCTTTAAAAATGGGACAATTGCAAACGATCGGCTCAGATCAATGCTCTTTTGATTTTAAGGGTCAGAAGGACCTTGGACGTGAAGATTTCACGAAAATACCAAACGGCGGCCCAACGATTGAGGACCGCATGAGTATCCTCTTTTCTGAAGGGGTCATGAAAGAGCGCATTACCTTGAATCAATTCATCGACATGACCTCTACGCGTGCTGCCAAACTATTTGGATTATTCCCTAAGAAAGGGACGATTGCAGTAGGCTCGGATGCTGATATTGTCATTTTTGACCCGGAAGTTAAAAGGAGCATTTCTGCAGATACTCATCACATGGCTGTGGATTATAATGCGTTTGAAGGTATGGAAATTACAGGTGAACCGGTTTCCGTCCTATCCAGAGGTCAATTCGTCATTAAAGACAAACAATTTGTAGGCGAAGCTGGAAAAGGGCAATTCTTGAAACGGGCAAAATATAATGCGGCGCTGAAGCAGGATGCAGGGAAAAAGCTTTCAGTCTAACTTCGGTAAGGAATCCTGCAAATTAATATAGGGGGATTTTATATGAGTGAGAAGAAAGATTATTTAAAGTCTCCCGATTTGCTGCCTATACCTCATAGTGAGAAAAACATAAGTGCAGCCGGATTTGGTTTCATTTGGGTGGGCATGGCTGTAGTATTGGCTGCCTTCGCGATTGGCGGGAATGGTGTTCAAAGTTTATCCTTAGGCTGGGTCGTTCTTGCAACGGTCATTGCCTGTGTGGTTCTCGGATTTTTGATGACAATGACAGGGGATATTGGTGTTGAACATGGAATATCATTCCCAGTCTATATGAGGGCGCCGTTCGGTACGATAGGAACCCATATCCCTTCGGTTGTACGGGGGTTTGTAGCTTCATGCTGGTTTGGTCTTAACACTTACTTTGGAGCTACTGCAATGAATGCTATCTTTACAACCCTTTTTGATTTTGATAATTGGTTTACCTGCTTCCTCATTTTTGCCGTTTTACAATTGGTCAACACGGCAATGGGAATAAAATCGGTAGAACGTTTTGCCGACTTGGCAGCGCCTGTTATCATTTTAATTTCTGGCTGGATGTATTTTACCCTTTCCGATAAAGCTGTGGCCCAAGGAAGAGATGTATGGTCCTGGATTGAAAGTCCGGTCACTGGCGGGGCTGCCGCTACGGCTTTCATGGTCGTCATTATGGCAAATATGGGATTTTGGGGCACATTGACTGCAGATATGCCGACCCTCTCCCGCTATATAAAAGCACCAAAAAATGAAAAAAACTGGTTCAAGCGCAATAAGGGGCAGATAATTGGGAATATTATCACCTATCCCATCACTCAGACGTTCATGGTCATTATCGGTGCGGTTTCCTATATGGCTGTTTCCAATTATGATCCCGTAGTTGCTATACAGGGATCAGCAAGTGGGATAGCTCTCGGCGTCCTTTTAATCATGATCGTATTTGCTCAATGGTCGACGAATACTACGGCCAATGTTATTCCCGCAGCTACCATTTTCTCCAATATCCTGGGTCCTAGATTGCCATTTTGGATGGGAGTCGTTGTAGCGGGGGTCATTGGGATAGTGGTTCAGCCATGGAGCCTGTTCGGCATAATAATAGAAGTTTTATTAATAATAGGTGGAATCCTGGCATCCATTGTCGGCATCCTGGTAGCAGATTATTATTTTCTCCGTAAACGGCGGGTTAATGTACAAGAACTCTATGAGAGTGAAGGCCAGTATAAATACTTGAATGGAGTGAATTGGGCAGGAATCATTTCTTGGGTGATTGGAGGAATTGGTGCAACGGTTTTTTCGAATTATTCGTTTATTATTGGCTTTGTTCTTGGCAGTGCAAGTTATTATATATTGGCTAAGTATTGGTGGTTCAAGAAATATGAACAGGCTGAAATCATTGATCCCAGCGATGAGAAATATTTGGGTATTTCCGTCGGAAGGGATTGGAAAATCGAAAAGGGTCTAGAGCTAGAAGAAGAGACGGTTTTTACGGCTTCAGCTGGCAAGGAGAACCTATAAAAAAGGGGGAATGGGAATGTCCGAATATCAAGACTATCGCTTAGAAAGGGAACAAATCGATTATTTACTTGAAAAAGGATATCGAATCACCCGGGTTTCAGAAAATTTAAGCGGAGCTTTTCTCGATTTTGAACTGATTGAAGGAACGAAGCAGGAATGGAAGCAATTGAACATTAAAACCCCGGAAGGAAGAAAATATTTCTCTACGTTGCTTTACAAGAAGTTAAATTAAAATTAGTTATGGACCGGGCCTTTTCCTCATGAATGGGTCCTTTTTCTTGTGCATGTTTAGATTTTAACATTCTAAGAGGAAACGATAGATGCTGAAAGTGAATGAACAGGTAATCTATGAGTTTTTGTTTTCCCGGCAGCCTTGTGAGTGGAAAGGGTCGAATTTTTTGTAGAATTTTGACGTTAGATTTTCTAACAAGTGTCTGGAGATTTAAGGAATGTCCGTTTATAATAGATTTTAAAGCAGTTTTATAAAAGGATGTGGATGGATGAATACGTCGATTACAATCGAGGAAATTCTAACACGCAAGCATTTTAATCTGACGGATATAATTGCAGGTAGCAGTGGGATAAAGCGTCAAGTGAAGTGGGTTCACTGCATGGAAGTCACTCAAATCAGCCATTTGTTAAATGGAAATGAACTGATTCTGACTACCGGTTTAGGGTGGAAAGATTGCGATGAAACATTTCTATCCTACTTAAAACAGTTAATTGAATGCAATGCAGCTGGCCTCTGTATAGAGATTGGCGCCAACACCATGGCAGTGCCGCAATGTGCCATTGATCTAGCAAATGAACAGCAATTCCCTATCATCCTATTTCATGAGGAAGTCCCTTTCGTAGAAATCACTCAGGATATTCATTCCCTTATCATTAATAAACAATATCAAATGATCTCCAACTTAGAAAACTACTCCCAGCAGTTAAATAAAAATCTCCTCGAAATTGACCATTATGAACCAATTCTAAAATTTCTCCACAGCTATTTAAATGTACAGGTTATTCTTATCTTTAATGAAAACGATATAGCCAGCATTCCCAAAACGAAGAAAAAAATAACCTATCAAATGGTATCGGACATATACAAAGAATCGAAATTCGATAAAACCATTCATAGACAGACAATTCAAGTGCTCGGTGAAAATTATGCGGAACTGCTCATTTGCAGCAACGACAGAGAGTTGACGGACTTTGATTCACTGATTTTGGATCGAACGGCTACCGCTTTGGCACAGCATCTATTAAGGGAGTTATATATTGAAGAAAAGAAAATGTCGGAAGAGAGTAAATGGCTTACAAATTGGATTGAAGGTGAGTATAGTGACGAAGCAATCCGGGAGAGGCTTTCCTATATTGATCCGAAAATGCAGTTGGATGGCGGAATTGTTTGCATTTGCAAACAACACCCAAGGTATAATAGAAGTTCTGCAAAATTAGATGGGACCTATTTTAAGATAATGTTTAAGACAGTTTTTGAACAGTACGGCTTTCAGATATTTTCTATGGAAATTAATCAGCATCTAGTTTTTATTTTAGGTGATAATCGTTCATCTGAAGATTGGAAATCAAGGGTGACAAGCGCAGTGGACCGAATCATGAAAATGGATGTTAGCGGGCGTAATCGAATGAGTTTGCTCTCCATTGGTTTTGGAAAGCATGTTCGAGGGTTAAGCGAGATTTATAAAAGTTATGAAACGGCCCGTGAGACTCTGCTGCTTCAGGATACATTACCAGAGGATAACAGGAGCTTCTTTTATCAGGATTTACATATGCATCGCATGATTTCGCTCATAAATAAACATGGTAACCTGGAGGAAACGGTGCACGAATATTTAGGTCCTGTCATTGAATACGACAAGCAAAACAATGGTGAGTTAATGCCTACCCTGAAGACCTATCTTGCTTGTAACGGTTCTAAACAGGAAACCTCAAAACAACTATTCATTGTCCGGCAAACGCTATACCATAGGCTTGAAAAATTAGAAAAACTGTTAGGTTCGGATTTTATGCGTTCAGATAAGCGTCTAGGACTTGAATTCATGATTTTTGCATTGGACTTCTTACAGTACAGCAGCAGGAAAGTCAGTGGAAAATATGTAGATAAATATATTGGGAAGTGAAAAATAGTATGAATGAAGGGTGTCCCGAGGACATCCTTTTTTGAATGTAGAAAGGGAAGCTAATACAAGGTTAATGCTGACATCAAACCTATAGAGCTTCTTGATGTCAGCATCTTTTATTAATATTCATTTTTTTTGGAAAGGCAGTGGTCACATTCCAAGAGGTAGGATTCAGCTTGTTCAATAATAGGAGTACCGCATTCCGTACATTGTTTAGGTGGCAGTGTCCTGAAGAATTCCAATGGGTTTTTAGTTTGCATGATTATTCCTCCTTATGATTTGGTTTAGTTATTCTTCGCGTTTGGAAAGGCAGTGGTCACATTCCAAGAGGTAGGATTCAGCTTGTTCAGTGATATGGGTTCCGCACTCTGTACATTGTTTAGGCGGAAGTGTCCTAAAGAATTCCAATGGGTTTTTAGTTTGCATGATGGTTCCTCCTTTTTGATTTGGGTTAATTAGTCTTCGCGTTTGGAAAGGCAGCGGTCACATTCCATTAAGTAGGATTCAGCTTGTTCAATAATATGGTCACCGCACTCGGGACAATGTTTAGCTGGGATATTGTTAAAAAATTCAATGGATTTTTTCATTTGCATGAAGATTTCCTCCTTTGTTTTGTTATTTTTTCGATCGATTTATTCCTCACGTTTGGAAAGGCAGCGATCGCACTCCAACAGATAGGAATTTGAGTGATCCACATGTGTTTCACCACATTCTGGGCAATGTTTAAAAGTATCGATTATAAATGTATCCGATTGATTTGCTTGCATGGCTTGCACTCTCCTTATAGTACAGTTATTGTTGTTTGTGTGTTGTTATAATACAGTATATACCCGAATTTGGAAAATGTATAGGTATTTAACAGAAAATTTGAAATTTATTTCAAGAAGAGTCTGAAAACCTTATAGATAGGGAGTTTTTTTAAACTTTTTTTTTGTATTTCTTTTCACGGAAGCTTGGAAAATGAAGAAAAAATGGGTTTTATAAAGGGGGAAAAACAAAGGAGGGCGAAAGGGACAGACAATTTTCAGTTGATTAGAATAGGTATTACTGTAACAGAAGAGGAACAGGGGTGATGATTACCTGTTTCACAGTCCATGAACATATAAGAGCTGTTCAAAATGTCAGCAAACCGTCAAGCTGCAGCAATTATGAAAGTTCCAGCCAAACTTCTTTATTCAACAATCGGAAAAATTGTCCGTGTGGTTTTATTACTTCAGTAAAGAGGTAACTTGCTAGTAGATATACAATAAAGGGAGGTAGCATATGTCGAAAGTGATGATTATCATAAATCCATCTTCAGGTAGGGAAAAGGCAGGAAAGATTTTGCCGAAAGCGGAAAAGGCACTTGGTGATATATATGATGAGGTGTCCGTCCGTCAAACCGAAGGAGAGGGGGATGCTACGGATTTTGCCAAGGAGGCCTGTGAAAAGAGGTTCGATGCTGTCATTTCCATGGGTGGGGATGGAACGGTGAACGAGATAGTGAATGGGTTGGGCGAGCAGCAGCATCGGCCAATTTTCGGAATCATCCCACTAGGAACCGTTAATGATTTCGCTAGATCTTTGGGCATACCCTTGAATCCCAATACGGCCATTGAGATATTAAAGGACATGCATATTAAGGAATCGGACATAGGGAAGATCAATGACCATTATTTCATGAATGTGTTGGCAGTAGGGGCGATCGCTGAGGCCACCTATAATGTTTCCGTAGACCAAAAAACCCATCTGGGGTCTTTTGCATATTTCATTGAAGGAGCAAAAGCGATGATTAAAAAGAATCCGTTTCCTTTAACGGTTGAACATGATCAGGGAAGGTGGATGGGTGAGGCTCATTTACTGATTGCAACAATGACTAACTCTGTCGGCGGTTTCGAACAACTTGCACCAGAGGCGGAAGTGAATGATGGAAAGCTGCACACATTCATCATTAAGGATTTATCACTTCCTTTTATCGTCAAGATCATTCCCAGTTTAATGAAAGGAGAGATCAAGGGACATGACGAAATTGAATATATTCAAACATCCAAGCTCAATTTATCCACAACAGACGAACTTGCAGTCAATATCGATGGAGATGAAGGCTTTCTCCTTCCATTTCAATCAAATGTACTGCACAAACACCTTCGTTTCTTTGTCCCGGGGAACTAAATGGTGTTTTAACATTAAGCAGTGCCGACTTGTTCTGTGGTTAGTCTTTTCACAAAATGCTGATTAGGGTAAGCCAATCAGCTTTTTTCTTTGAAATCCGATGCTGATTTGAGTCGATTTTGTATTCATTCAATCACCTCAATTTTCATGGTGATCCATCACGCAACAGGTATCAGTATTCAGGAGTATTCTAGGTTAGAATAGTAAATGATGAATGGATGGGTCTGAATATGTTACGATTATAGTTATGAGAATAGATGAGAGAGGAAGTTTGATGTTTGAATGGAGTTTTTTCTTGTTATATTAGCCCTTCTTATATTGATTGGAGTGTCTAATGTAATTAACCACTTTATACCCTTTATACCTGTACCATTAATACAAATAGCACTGGGTGTCATACTGGCACTTTTACCCCTGGGTATGCATGTTGAGATGGAGACGGAATTGTTTTTACTGTTATTCATCGCCCCTCTTTTATTCAATGATGGCAAAAATGTGCCCCGCACTGCACTTTGGAAGTTGAGAGCACCCATTCTCATGCTTGCACTAGGCCTGGTATTCATAACGGTTTGGGCAGGCGGGTATTTAATTAATTGGATGATTCCTTCGATTCCATTGCCAGCAGCATTCGCCTTAGCAGCCATTTTGTCCCCTACAGATGTAGTGGCAGTAAGCGCTTTGGCGAGTCGAGTTAAGTTACCTAAGAGCATAATGCACCTTCTTGAAGGAGAAGGGCTCATGAATGATGCCTCAGGTCTAGTTGCCTTTAAATTTGCCGTTGCAGCTACAGTCACTGGTGTTTTCTCATTAGTGGATGCAACGTTCAGTTTCATATGGATTTCGATTGGTGGTTTTGTAGGAGGAGCAATTGTTGCCTTCATCATTATCAGGCTCCGTGTATTTCTTCGCCGTTTAGGAATGGAAGATGTTACGATGCACATGTTAATCCAGATCCTGACTCCTTTTATTATTTTCCTCTCTGTGGAACATTTCCACCTTTCTGGGATTTTAGCGGTCGTGGCTGGGGGGATTGTCCATGCCATTGAACGAGATCGGGAAATATCACCAACTGTAGAACTTCAGGTCGTTTCAAAGAGTACATGGTCCGTCATTTTATATGTATTGAATGGTCTTGTATTCGTTTTGCTAGGTTTGCAAATTCCAAGCGTTTTGAAAATTATCTTTCAAGACCCAGTCTTCAATAATGGGCAAGTGATCCTATATATCGTGGTCATTACACTTTTCCTCTTTGCTTTACGATTCATTTGGCTTACTGCTGCCTGGTCGATTGGCTGGATGACGAAAAAAGCAGGCGCCCAAAAACCAGACTTCAAAGCAGCTGGAATCATTACCATTTCCGGTGTTCGCGGAGCTGTAACGTTAGCGGGTTCGTTCTCGATTCCGTATGTGTTGGCAGATGGAAGTCCTTTTCCGGAGCGTTCGTTAATCATCTTCATTGCAGCAGGTGTCATATTGCTGACTTTGATCGTTGCCAGTGTTTTTCTGCCAATCATAGCACGGGCAGAAGAAGAGGAAATCGTGGATAAGCAGGCTGATAGAACGAAAGCGGCTGCCATTCACACACATCAAGCGGCGATTAAAGTTATAGAATCCCAAATGACAGATGAAAACCGGGAAGCGGCTTTATCGATCATTTCGAGGTACTGTACCAAGATCAATGCACTGTCCTATGTAGAACAGGAGAAAGAGCCAGCTGCATTAAGGGAAGAAGAAAAGGGTCTTCGCTTTAAAGCCCTTGAAGCAGAGCAAAGGTTTCTTGATAAACTTATTAAGGATGAGAAAGTGGACCGGGAAACGGCATTTATATGTAAAGAATATATCCAGCGTATGGAAGGCGCGGTCACAAACCGGATGAAATTCCGTTTTTTCAGGTCCGTAACGCTTTTCAGAAGAAGTATGCTGAGGGTTTTTAAATTATTTTTCCCTAATAAAAGTGAAATAAGAAGGATCAATATAGAGAGATTGGAAAAGGTGAGAGACCTTAAAATCAGGATGTACAAAGCCGCCATCCAAGAGATACAAGCGGGTATCACTTCTGAAAATCATGAGACGTCTTCGATGATCATAGAAGAGTATAAAGTGTTGATATTAAAATGCAAACGTGAAAATAGAGGCCGTACCCCTAGTAAAATGGTCGATTATGAAAGGGAGCTATTCTATAAAGCGATCCAGGCAGAACGGGACGAAGTGCAGGATATGTTTGAAAAACGACAAATTTCCCGCGAGGTTGCCAATATACTCCGCAAGCAAATCAATTTACGAGAAGCACTGACAATCAATGAAAGCACCCATTGATTATTTTAAGGAGCGCTGCCGATATATTCGGCAGTGCTTCTTTCATTTAGTGGAGGGATTTTAAGGTGACGCATCGAACGGAAGAGTCACTGAAATATTGCCGAAACGATGTTGACAGACACCCTTTCGTTATATTGGCTGCGGGTATTCCGTTTAGGTTAGAACATCAGCCCTTTCACCAGCAATAAAAAAGCGATATTACTCCGTGGATTTCTTATTGACCAAAATCATCAAGGGAAACGGATTGCGAAGAAAGCCTTGCAAATCTTTCCGGAATTCGCAAAAGGGATTTTTCCAAACAAGGATTCGATTGTACTGGCAGTGGACGTCAAGAATATGATTGCCAAAACCCTTTATACGAAAACGGGGTTTCAGGATAAAGGAATTCATAAAGAAGGAAGAAGCGGGTTGATGGAGATAATGGAGTATAGATTAGATAAAATGAACATGGATATGGAAAAAGGAAATGAGATACAGAGTATCAATATGAGGGTATTTAGACTTTTCGAATGAGAGAAGGTCTTTTTTTTTGTCCAATTTGTTACAGGTTTCAGTACGAAACTAATGAATTAAAGGGTCGCTTTTAATAATGCTGCTGCCTTATGGTACACTTTACTTAATGTAAATTTCGTTAATCGAGGTGTATTCTAATGAAAACGGTCGTAGTGGTAGGTGGAGGCATTACGGGTTTATCAACCATGTATTATTTACAAAAAGCTGCTAAAGCGAACAGTCTCTCCGTACGATTAATATTAATAGAAGGAAATGAGAAACTAGGCGGTAAAATCAGGACAGTGCATGATGGTCCATTTAAAATCGAAGCGGGTGCCGATTCGATTGTCGCCAGGAAACAAAATATAAAACCATTTCTTAAAGAATTGAACCTTGAGGATCAAGTTGTCTATAATGCGACGGGAAAATCATTTATCCATACCGATGGCGTGCTAAAAGGAATCCCTGAAGATGCCCTATTCGGAATTCCAATGAGCCTGGAGTCCCTGGTGAAAAGTGATCTGGTTTCTGCACAAGGAAAGGTCGATGCCTTAAAGGATTTCTATACAAAGAATGAGACGTTTACGAAAAACGACTCAATCGGTTTATTTCTTGAAAGTTTCTTAGGTAAGGAATTGGTACAAAAACAGATATCACCTGTCCTATCGGGTGTTTATTCAGGAAAACTAAATGAATTGACCATTGCTAAAACACTGCCGGAGATGCTGGATTATAAAAATGAATATGGCAGTATCATACGCGGTCTATCGGAAAATAAGCAGAAATATCAAAGCAAGGGAAATAAGAAGTTCCTTTCGTTTAAAAATGGCTTATCGGTATTGATTGAACGTATTGAGGAAAGCCTCAATATGGTGGAAATTGTTAAAGGGGTCAAGGCGGAAAAAATCAGAAAGAATGATGAGAGGTATATAATTTCATTGGCAAACGGTGAATCGCTGGAAACGGACTTCATCGTATTGAGTACACCGCATACAATTGCCCAGAAACTATTGGGTGATAGGGAGTTGGATCAAGACTTCGCTGGCTTGATCAATAGTTCAATGATAAGCGTTTACCTTGGATTCGATATCCCGGACAGCATGCTTCCCAATGATGGGACGGGTTTCATTGCAGGTGATAATAGTGATTTGATCTGCAATGCATGTACGTGGACGAGCCGGAAATGGGAGCATACTTCTGAAAACAGTCAGCTTTTAGTAAGGCTTTTTTATAAAAGCTCAATTCCGGACTATGAACGGTTACGGTCCCTTACAAATCAGGAATTAATCCAGGTGGCTTTACGAGACATTAAAAGCAGTTTAAGTATTTCTGGGACTCCAATTACAAGTGAAGTGACGAAATGGCATGAGGAAATGCCGAACTACCATATTAAACATCCTCAAATCGTTCAATCACTGGAGGCGAAAATCTCCGAGAATTATCCGAATGTTTTACTTGCGGGATGTTCATACAATGGTGTCGGAATACCGGACTGTATTGCTGATGGGGAAAAGAAGGCGGAAGAGATATGTCTGAATTTGTAAAAGGGGGACTGCCGGGTGGCAGTCTCAAACTGTAGACAAACTCGAGGGGAAATATCATCTACTGTTTTTTTGAGTGTTAGTAAAGTGGAACGTTGATTTCCGCTCCAGGCACTCGCTTTCCGCGGGCGGTCCGCCCTCGGCGCACTTTTCCCGCAGGAGTCTCGTACACCCGTTCCAATCAACTTTGTATTAACTTTTAGCGATTTTGTAATAGGTACGATTGCAGCACCAGCTATGATAATAATATCCAAGAGTCTCAATAGGAAAACGTGATTGGAAGAGGACACCAAACATATTTGCGGTGCCTTTTTTAGCAATGTACGGAAAGAAAGGATCAAAATGGTTTGACACGTCACATTTGGCAAGAATACGTGGAAGAATCACGAGAGGTAACTATTCCTATACCTGCTTTGCTTCATTTCCAATAGTAAATCAGAAAGGACTGCCCTGCGGCGGTCCTATTTTTTGTATGACTGGAAATTCCGTTTGAAGTTTCCCGCATTTCCTGTATAATGATATTCGTAAAATTAAACTGAAAGTTTACTTATATAAAACTTTATCTACTGTAGGTTTACTATAAGTAAACTAATTGAGGGTAAATAGGATGCAAATTGGAAAAAAAATAAAAAACCTTCGCTTGAAAAAGGGATTGACCCAGGAAGAATTGGGAGAAAGAACGGATTTAAGCAAAGGATATATTTCACAGTTAGAAAGGGATCTGAGTTCCCCTTCCATTGAAACCCTTTTCAATATATTAGAAGTACTCGGCTGCAAGCCGAAGCAATTCTTCGATGAAGAGGATCAGGTCCAAAAAGTAGTGTATGAAGAAGAAGCACAAACATTTTTTATCGATGAGGAACGAGGGTATCAAATTCAGTGGCTTGTGCCTGAATCGAATGAGAAGGAAATGGAACCGATTCGCCTGACCCTTCAGGAAAAAGGGGAATTCAAACAATTTGAACCATCTTTGTCGGAAACATTCGGTTATGTAATAAGCGGAAGAGTCATTGTAAAGCTTGGTACACATACGTATTTCGTCAAGGCAGGTGAATCAATTTATTTTCATGCTTCCGATGAACACCAAATCATCAATGATTTTGGGGGTCCATCCGAGTTATTGCTTGTGGTGACGGAATCATACTTATAGAGTTCAAAGCAATTGCTATCGTCTATGTAAAGACGGATGAAGTAAGGTAATGGAAAGAGGGAAGTAGCTATGGCAAACGAGAATATAATACACTTCGATCAGGTTACGAAGCAATTCGATGATGATACGGTAGTTCTCGATAATGTTAGTTTTGAAATCGAGAGAGGGAAGTTCTATACGCTTCTGGGTCCTTCAGGCTGTGGGAAGACAACGATCCTTCGCTTGATTGCCGGATTTACGGAGGCCTCCAAGGGTGATATTTACTTTGAGGGAAAAAAGATCAATGATGTGCCAGCCAATAAAAGGCAAGTAAATACGGTATTTCAAGATTATGCACTTTTTCCACATTTAAATGTTTTCGAAAATGTAGCATTCGGTCTTCGCATCAAAAAAATGAAAAATACCGAAGTGGAAATAAAGGTGAAGGAAGCCCTCAGCTTTGTTAATTTGGAGGGTTATGAAAAACGGGAGATCAGGGAAATGTCCGGCGGTCAGCGGCAACGTGTAGCGATTGCCAGGGCGATAGTTAATGAACCGGAAGTCATCCTGCTGGATGAACCGCTATCTGCCCTTGATTTGAAATTGCGTACAGAAATGCAATATGAATTGCGGGAGCTACAACAAAGACTTGGAATCACGTTCATCTTCGTCACTCATGACCAAGAGGAAGCATTAGCGATGTCAGATGAGATTTTTGTCCTTAACAAAGGGAAAATTCAGCAAAGTGGGCCCCCTACGGATATTTATGATGAACCGCTGAATCGATTCGTTGCCGATTTCATTGGTGAGTCGAACATTGTAAAAGGAAAAATGATTGAAGATTACCTAGTGGAATTCGTCGGCAGACAGTTCGAATGTGTAGACCAAGGTTTGAACAGCGATGAAGCTGTTGATATTGTCATCCGCCCGGAAGATTTAGAGATTACTTCCGTCAATCGCGGGAAACTGCAAGTTCGGGTGGATTCTCAGCTATTTCGCGGTGTGCATTATGAAATCAGCTGCTATGATCATGATGGGAATGAGTGGCTTGTCCAATCAACGAAAAAGGCAACAGTTGGAGATGAAATAGGTCTTTATTTCGATCCCGAAGCGATTCATGTCATGCGATTGGGTGAAACGGAAGAGGAATTCGATAAGCGTTTGGAAGCGTATCATGATGGGGAAAGTCATGCGGAATAAACTATCACGGAATATTTATTTCATACCCTATGTCTTATGGATTGCATTATTCGTTGTCGCACCCATTTTGTTAATCCTTTACTATTCCTTCTTCGACATTGAAGGTAATCTCTCTTTGAGTAACTATCAAAAGTTCTTTACACCAGTATATTTAAAAATGACTTTAAGCTCATTTTGGTATGCTTTCCTCATTACGGTAATATCCCTTTTAGTGGCTTACCCTACCGCATATTTGTTAACGAAAACCAAGCATAAGCAGTTGTGGCTTTTGCTGATAATCGTGCCTTCCTGGATTAATTTACTCTTAAAGGCTTATGCCTTCATTGGCATTTTTGGCACGTATGGTGTGGCGAATGGTTTTCTGGAGGCAGTAGGAATCGGAAAGCAGCAAATTCTCTTTACGGATTTCAGCTTCATATTCGTTTCGGTTTATATATTCATCCCGTTTATGATCTTACCGATATTCAATGCGCTTGATGAAATGAATCCAACCCTTTTGGATGCGGCCAATGACTTGGGAGCGTCCCGGTGGATGACATTCCGCCGCGTCATTTTTCCTTTGACGATAGATGGTGTAAAGACGGGATGCCAGGTAGTCTTCATCCCGGCACTTTCATTGTTCATGCTTACAAGACTGATTGCCGGTAATCGAGTCATTACGCTTGGTACGGCTATCGAGCAGCACTTCCTTGTGACACAGGATTGGGGAATGGGTTCCACAATCGCGGTATTTTTGATTATTATAATGTTCCTGATTATGTTTGTAACGGGTAACCGAAAGCAGGGTGTGTAAATTGGGCAATAAATTATCACCAATATCAAAAGCGTTTCTCGTTTTGATTTTTCTCATACTCTATGCACCGATTTTCTTTTTAGTCTTTTACTCGTTTAACAGCGGTGGAACGATGTATGACTTTAAAGGGTTCACCATGGAGTGGTACAAGGAGCTGTTCCAAGATACAAGGCTGTTGATCATTGTATTGAATACGCTTGTGATCGCTTTATTATCTGCACTGATCGCCACGATCATTGGGGTGATTGGAGCCATTGGAATTCGTTCCTTTACGAGCAGTAAAGCTAGGAATACGGTATTGTCATTGAATAATGTATTGATTGTCAGTCCCGATGTGATTATCGGTGCTTCCTTCCTGATTCTATTCACAATGGCTGGGATCAAGCTTGGATTCTACTCAGTACTGTTGTCGCATATCGCCTTCAGCATCCCGATCGTTGTGCTGCTGGTCCTTCCGAAACTTCAGGAAATGAGCCCTACCTTAATTGATGCGGCCCGGGATTTAGGGGCAAGCCGTTGGGATGTATTGACGAAGGTCATCCTACCATACATCTTACCAGGTATCTTTGCTGGTTTTTTTATGGCTTTGACTTATTCACTTGATGATTTTGCGGTTACGTTCTTTGTGACCGGTAATGGCTTCTCCACTCTATCAGTGGAAATCTATTCATTGGCCCGCCGTGGTATTTCATTGAATATCAATGCACTATCGACACTGCTGTTCGCCTTGACACTATTGTTGGTTGTCGTTTATTACTTTATAACTCAACGTGTAAGGCAAACGGGAATGGGGGGGAAACGATGAAAAGGCTGGTCCAAATGTTTTTAATCATTTCCCTCGTATCCGCCTTACTGCTATATGCGATTTCAAGATTGAACTCATCACAGGGGTTTACGAGCAATAATACGCTTACCATCTATAATTGGGGCGATTACATCGATACGGATCTAATCGACCGTTTTGAAGAAGAAACGGGTATAAAGGTCATTTATGAGACGTTCGATTCAAATGAGGCAATGATGACTAAAATTGAGCAGGGCGGTACGACTTATGATATTGCCATACCGTCTGAGTATATGATTGATAAGATGAGGCAAGAAGACTTATTGGTTCCCCTGGATCATTCCAAGCTACCAAATTTGAAAAATATCGACGAGCGGTTCATCAATCTGCCATTCGATCCGGAGAATAAATATTCCGTACCTTATTTCTGGGGAACAGTTGGAATTGTTTACAACTCCAAGATGCTCGGTGGCAAAGAAATAACGGCTTGGGCGGATTTATGGGATAAAGATTTAAAAAATGAAATACTTTTGACGGATGGGGCTAGAGAAGTGATGGGCATGGGCCTGAACTCTTTGAATTATTCATTGAATGATATAGATGAAGAACACCTTCAAGAGGCAAAGTCCAAGCTTGATGCACTCACTCCAAATATTAAAGCGATCGTTGGAGATGAAAGCCGCATGCTATTGGAAACCCAGGAAGCGGCGATTGGGCTTGTTTGGTCCGGAGTGGCTTCTGAAATCATGGCTGAAAATGAAGATCTCGAATATGTGGTCCCTAAAGAGGGGTCCAATTTATGGTTTGATAATATGGTCATCCCGAAAACAACCAAAAATGCCGATGCGGCTCACCAGTTCATCAACTTCATGCTGGACCCAAAAGTTGCGGCACAGAATGCCGAATATGTAAGCTACTCGACCCCTAATAAAGAAGCACTGAAATATATGCCTGAAGAAGTGGTGAAGGATGAACGTTTCTATCCATCACCAGAACTGACAGAGAAGCTGGAAGTGTACGAAAACCTTGGGAAGAAAAACTTGGCCCATTACAACGAACTCTTCCTTGAGTTTAAGATGCATCGTAAATAATACAAGAAAAGCATGGTGTAAAGGTATCCCCCTTATACCATGCTTTTTTCTGAGTTTTTGACGTATGATCTCCGTTGCTTCGCCACCATTACCTATATATCAAAAGTCAATATAACGGTATAATTTAGAGCTTTGTAATAATGAATTTATAGCAATGTAAAATGTTAGGACCAGAAAATGCTCTAAAATATCAGTAGGGATATAAGTATGTTAGTATAATGATGGGAAATACCACAGGTGGAACTAATATTTTAAGGATTGATTAATATTTCCAAGCTATCATAATAGAAAAATTAAGGGAGAGCATTCATGAACCTATTAAGAAGCACGAAGGCATATGTTTGGGCAGGGAGCACTTTAATCATTGCCGGGATCATGGCATTTGCGATGATTTCGTCTACGGAAAAGAATAAAACAATGGCAAGTATCGATGGCAAGAAAATCAGTAAGGATGAGCTGTATGACGCGCTTGTTGCAGAGTACGGAGCAGATACTTTAGACCTGTTAATTACGAATAAATTGGTTGAATTGGAAGCGGAAAAAGAAGGAATTAAAATTAAAGATGAAGAAATCCAAAAAGAAATAGATACCATGGCTGAGTCCTATGGCGATGAAAAGTCGTTAAAAGAGCAATTGGAAGCAAGCGGTTCGTCCATGGAAGCCTTGAAAAATGATATCGTGGTTTATCTGCAAACGAAAAAACTGATCGAACCGAGAATTACCGTTACAGACGATGAAATCAGTACATATTTTGAAGATAATAAAGATACATTTGCACAAGCTGAACAAGTGGAAGCCAGTCACATTTTAGTCGAAGACGAAAAAACGGCTAAAAAGGTTGAGAAGGAAATTGCAGAGGGCGGTGATTTCGCTAAATTGGCAGCTGAATATTCCACTGATACAGAAACGGCGGATAACGGTGGAAGCTTAGGATACTTTGGGAAAGGGAATATGGTGGATGAGTTTGAAGATGTTGCCTTTGATCTTGATATAGGCAAAGTCAGTGATCCAATCAAATCCGATTATGGTTATCACATCATAAAAGTAACCGGTAAAAAGGAAGCAAAAGAAGCTAATTTAGAAGACAGTAAAGAGGAAATCAAGGAAACGCTTCTTTCTGAAAGATTACAAGAGGAATATCCAGCTTGGTTAGCTGAAGTGAAAAAAGATCATGAGATTACGAATAAAATAGAGGGTTCTGAATAAGGTTATCAAGTGAAATGATATATGGAACAACAAAAAGCTGGGGCGTAATAAAATGTACCCTATAGAATAGACACTTTGAAAAAAGTCTATCCTGTAGGGTACTTTTGTTTATGATAAGAAAAAACACGTCGGAGTGAACTAAGATGACCAAACGATTATTTACGGAGAAAGAACAAACACAACTAAAATGTAATCCTCATGTTCAAGCTGTTAGTGACAAGGCCATCACGTACACCGATGAATTTAAACGCCTATTTATTACTGAAAATGAGAAAGGAAAAATACCAAGAACTATTTTTGAAGAAGCAGGTTTAGATATTGAACTAATCGGTTTAAAACGTATACAATCTGCAGGAAAAAGCTGGAGTGCAGCTCATCGTGAAAATGGAGAAGAAAGTCTACAAGATGCAAGAAAAAACAAATTCAGGACGTCCCCAAGAGCGAGAATTAAGTTTAGAAGAAAAATTCGCACGACTTGAAGCACAAAATCGATTCTTACAGGCGGAGAATGAACTTTTAAAAACGCTTGATCTACTCGAAAGGCAGATGTTGAAAAAGAAATCAAACTTGTAGCGGAACAAAAATTTGAATTGGTTCATCAGACAATTGAAAAATATCAATTAAAGCGCCTTGTACGCTATCATTGTGAAATCATCAGCGTGTCTCGCTCTGGTTACTATAATTATTTCACAGAGAAGTCAGCACAAAAGCGTGCAGCACGTGATGCGGCAGATGAAGAAGTAAAAGATATAATTTTAAAGGCCTATCATTTTCGTCGAAGAAAAAAAGGTGCGCGTCAAATTAAAATGACGTTAGAAAATCAGTATCAAATCACTTACAACTTAAAAGAATTCGTCGCATTATGAATAAATTTAATAGGATCTGCCCGATCTGAAAAGCAAATCCTTATCGCCGAATGGCAAAAGTGACACACGAACACCGTATTTATCCAAACCTCCTACAGCGTCCATTCAAACAAGGAGTGCAGGCAAAGTATTATTAATGGACATCACTTACTTAACTTACCATCACGGCAAACGTGCTTATTTGTCGACCATTAAAGATGCCGCCTGCAAAATACAGACAGCATCTCCTTCAAGTTGCCTAGCTTTTTTTAAAATGTCCTTTACAAAGGGTCACTTCATAATGCCTCAGCTTTTTTATATATTAGAAGTTCGATGAAATTGATTTTTGATTGGATAATCCTGATTTTGTAACGACGTCATCGCTCTCTTTTTCACTTTTTTTATTATCTGACTTCAATGATTGTGTTGGTGTTTCCTTCAGTTGTTTACCGGCAACGACCACTTTTGAGCTGATGTCCTTTAATTCATTTGTTGCGTCCTTAGCTGTACCAAGGGCGTTAGTGGAGATATCCTTTACTTCGGATACTTTACCCACCACGTCTTCATTGACGGTTTCATATAAGGTTTCAACGTCATTGATTGCCTCTTTAATCGTCTCTGTTGCGCCTTTGACTCCTGATACCATTTGTTCCTTCATTTCGCCGGGATTCTCCTTGACCTGTTCAATCATATTCATGGAGTTGTCTTTTAAAAGGACGGCTGAACGCTTTACTTTATTTCTTGTATTGGAGTCAAGCAAGGTTAACGCACCACCAACAAGTCCTCCAATTAGAATCCCTTTTAACAGTTTGCTATTCGTTTGAGTTTCGATAGTTGTTTGAGTCATTTATATTTCCTCCCTTAGAATAGTAGATTGTTTGCTTACTTTGGTTTTCCCTTATTTACCATAAGTTAAACTAGGAATAATAAACTATTATGGGATTGATATGTTAAATAAAACAGTAGTAAGCTACATATAGTTTAATGATTGAGCTACTTTTTGAGAGGTGCAACGATGACAAATGAAAAATTTTCTGGTTTGATTGATCGGTATATGGAAGTTTTCTTTTATGTCAATAAGATGGGGGAACTTTTGCTGCGATGATGCCGGCTGGGGTTTTATCACTCTTGGAGATTGCCACGTTAATATTGATGGGGCTTGCTTTATACGCGTTTGTCATCTTGCCGTTGTTCAGTAATGGTTGCAACGTTTGGAAACGCGAATTGGTGGCCATTTTTGAAAAAAAAGGATTAAAAGGGACAATAAAATAAAGAAGGCATTCGAATGGATGCCTTCTTTATTATTTCATCATGTGGAACATAAAAGCTGTATGCCTTTTTGGCTATATCTATTCACAATTGGGGGATTCTTGTTTTATATTTCGCGATAATCTTTTGATTGTGTTCATCTGCCCCTTCGATATTACTGCTTAGAAATACGGGAGGGGTCACTCCTGATTCAATAATCGTTTCAATGACTTGTGTGAAAATCATATTGAGAAGGACGGCCCCGATTACGGT
The DNA here is from genome assembly GCF_001578185.1 of Peribacillus simplex. Taxonomy (NCBI): domain Bacteria; kingdom Bacillati; phylum Bacillota; class Bacilli; order Caryophanales; family Bacillaceae; genus Peribacillus; species Peribacillus simplex. The sequence goes on from NZ_CP011008.1 coordinate 211,580, forward strand.
CGATCCGGAACCAAAGGATATATTATTTGATTTCAGCAATGTGTCACCTTTGGAAATATGATTGTCTATGACCAAATCAACGACATCGTGGAGATAAAGCTTCTTTTTATGCCGTGAAGGACAACTGTTTGCATACTCCGGTGATGTAAGTCCAATGACAAAGGCGCCCTTTTCTTTTGCGATTATGGCTACATCGATGGGAACGGGATTCACACCAGACGATGAAATGACAATACAGACATCGCCAGGACGGATATCCTCATCAAGCATGAATTTCTCAGATAGGTCATTTTGCCTTTCGAGTTGCGATGACCTAGATGCTCCCTTAAAAAGCATCAAATCTTCAACGAAAATAGGATGAATGGCGGCTAACCCACCTGCCCGGTAGAATACCTCTTCCGTCAAAATATGAGAATGTCCGCTTCCGAATAGATGAATGACTCCATCCGACATCACTGCTTTCGAGATATGTTCCACAGATTCCTTAATTGATTGCTTTTCCTGTTCTCCCACAATTTTGAGTAAAGCCTGAACTTCTTCAAAGTATGAATTCATATATGTGACACCCTCCGATTACCTTTAGCAATTAATAGACTCTAGTGATTGGCCCTTTTGTATATCAAAAATATTCAAGATTATCTGGTTATAGTGATAGTGAACTTATACCTGTCTGCACGATAAGCCGATTTAACATATTCAAGAGGGGTTCCATCTATTAAAAATGTATTCCTTTGAATGAATAATATGGGTGAGTGCTTTGGGATCGCTAAATGGGTCACTTCCAATTCAGAAGCAATCGCTGATTCCAATGTTTGTGAAGCATAGTCTATTTTAAGTTTAATGTAATTCTCCACATATTGGTAAAGGGAAAGGTTAATGATTTCTTCCGTTAGTCCTTTAATTAAATTAGCAGACATGTACACGGTCTCGAGTGCCATTGGAACATCATCAGCCAAGCGAATGCGTTTTATTTCATAAACGGGAGCATGAAGGGAAATGTGCAATTCACTGGCAATTTTCTTATTAGCCGGAATGATTTCAAAGCTCAGCAGCTTACTGCTTGGATTTAACCCCCTGGCTTTCATATCCTCTGTAAAGCTGGTCAGCCCATTGAGCTGCTGCTCCAACTTCTTATCGGCGACAAAGGTTCCCCTTCCTTTTTGACGGTATAAGTATCCGTCATTCACCAAATTATTTATGGCTTGCCGGACGGTCATCCGGCTAATTCCGAATTGCTCGGCATATTCGCGTTCAGATGGAAGGGCATCGTGCGCTTGGAACTCACCGTTTTCTATTTGTCTTTTTATTTGTTCTTCGATTTGAAAATAAATCGGAAGAGGTGAGTTTTTATCAATCATCGACTTTCGCTCCTTTTAGGGTATTATCACTCCGGATAACGCTTTTTGGTCTGCGATAATTGTAACATTATTATGTTTTTTTAGGATAGATGCAGGGAATTCCTCTGAAATGTCACCGTGTATCAATTTCTTCAAGGTTTCGGCTTTTTCTTCACCAGATATTAACAGCAGAATTTCTTTGCTTTTCATGATTGTTGAAATGCCCATAGTAACGGCATGTGTAGGAACTTCGTCTATGGAATCGAAATAACGTGCATTCGCTTGACGCGTGGATTCTTCAAGTGTCACGACATGTGTACCTGATGTGAAGGAAGTTCCAGGTTCATTAAAACCAATATGGCCATTTTGCCCAATGCCAAGTATCTGAAGATCGATCCCTCCGACGGAATCAATCATTTCATCATACCGTTTACATTCTCCTTTGGTGTCATCTGCTGTGCCATTTGGCAGGTGAGTTCGCTCTTTATTTATATTGATGTGAGTGAATAGGGAGTCATTCATATAATGATGGTAACTGTTTGGATCATTTGGTTTTAAGCCGATATACTCGTCAAGATTAAAAGACGTTACACGTTCATAAGAAGTATGATTGCGCACATGATCTTCAATCAAATTATCGTACATTCCTTTAGGGGTACCGCCTGTTGCAAGGCCCAATTTGATATTAGGATTTCCTTTGACTTTTCCGATCACTATTTCTGCGGCTGTCCGGCTCATTTCCATGTAGTCCTGCACTTGTATGATATTCATTATACATTCTCCTTTTTAAAAGCTAAATTTCCTCTGCAGAACGTCATTTCAACGTCCAAGCGGTCATTCAATATTACAAGATCGGCGTCTTTGCCGACCTGGATGCTTCCTTTTCTGTCAAAAATCCGAAGTTGTTTGGCAGGGTTTTCCGCCGTCATTTTTATAATGTCAGTCATGGAACAATCGGTATATTCCATTGTGTTCTTAATGGCATCGTTCATTTTCAATATACTGCCGGCTAGTGTACCATCTAAAAGCGTTGCTTTCGTTTCGTTAACATACACAGGCTGACCACCTAAATCATAGGTTCCCTTTTCAAGCCATTTGGCACGAAGCGAATCCGTTATCAAGATCATTCGTTCGCTAGTAATTTGGTTATATGCCAGCTTGATCATTTCCGGCCTGCAGTGAATGCCGTCAGCAATAAGTTCAACATATAGCTCGTCTCGAAGATAAGCAGCTCCCAAAACACCAGGTTCACGGTGATGGAGTCCCCGCATCCCATTATAAAGATGTGTAACGTGGGTAGTCCCTGCTTGGATTGCTTTATCGATTTGGTCATATGTTGCATCTGAATGTCCAATGGAAGCGACGACACCAGTTGCCTTTAAGTGAGCGGCAAGATCTAATCCGTTTGGTTGTTCAGGAGCAAGCGTTACAAGCTTGATTTGATTTTCGGCCATTTCCTGCCACCTTTTAAATAGAGTGACATCAGGGTCAACGATATGCTCTTCAGGCTGTGCTCCTTTTCGGACCGGTGAAATGAAAGGACCTTCTAAATGGACTCCAATTATTTCAGCGTGTTCTTGAGATTGACTTTCGATATATTTACCAGCATTAAGTAGTGCTGATTCAATGGCTTCGGTAGTTTGGGTCATTGTAGTGGCCAGAAAGCTGGTGGTTCCTTCTTTGGGAAGAGTCTCTGCCATTGTGGATAATGCTTCATGTGTGGCATCCATTGCATCAAAATTGGATGCTCCATGGATATGAATGTCGATGGCACCGGGAATTACCTGATAATCTGATGAAAGAGTAATTACCTTAACATCATCGTCATGTTTGTATTGGTTTACTGGCCCAACTTCGGCAATTTTTCCATCCACGACCTTAATGTACCCATTTTTGTATGTTTCGTTTTCGCTATGAACTATCAGATCATTAATAATGAATGTTTTCATACATAATCTCCTTTGTGAAAGTAAAACTTAATGAATGAGTTATGAATTGGTCTCTTATATTTTGCCTTCATTTTATCGTTTTTATTAATAGTTGTCTAGACCAGTTAAAGGGTAAATGATGATGTTTTTCTCTTATATTCTAAGAATATAGTATATTTCCAGCAGAATTGGTATAGACATCTATATGTTTTCTGTGCTAGTATAAGCCAAAGAAAAATTATTCTATTGACAAAATGAAAACGCTTTATATGTCTTGTCATTCTGCTGAATCAAAAGATGTTAGGTACAAGGGAGATGAGTTAGATGTTAAATTTTCTACAAAAAATTGGGAAAGCTTTGATGTTGCCAATTGCTGTTTTACCAGCAGCTGCTTTATTGCTTCGGTTAGGGCAACCGGATTTACTTGATATTCCATTTATGGCTGCCTCGGGAAAAGCAATTTTTGATAACCTTGCCATACTGTTCGCTTTAGGTATAGCGATTGGATTATCCAAAGATGGTAGCGGTGCTGCTGCATTAGCTGGTCTTGTTGGTTACTTTGTTTTGACGAATGGTACACAAGCGATTAATAAAGATATCGACATGGCTGTATTAGGAGGTATTATATCGGGTATAGTTGCTGCCTTCCTATATAATAGATATTCTGAAATAAGACTCCCTGAATGGCTTGGATTCTTTTCAGGGAAACGATTTGTTCCGATCATCACATCTCTGGCGATGATTTTACTTGCGGGAATATTCGGTTTTGTATGGCCTCCTATTCAAGATCTAATCAATAACGTTGGAGACTGGATTACAGGTGCAGGAGCTTTAGGTGCTGGCGTATTTGGCGTATTGAATCGCTTATTGCTTCCAGTAGGGTTGCATCACGTCTTGAATAGTATGGTATGGTTCGTATTTGGTGAATACAATGGAGCGACCGGTGATATAAACCGTTTCTTCGCAGGTGATCCAACTGCTGGACCTTTCATGACTGGTTTTTTCCCAATCATGATGTTCGGCCTTCCAGCTGCAGCATTAGCGATGATTGCAGCTGCTAAGAAAGAGAAACGTAAATTGGTGACGGGGATGCTGCTCGGGTTAGCTTTCACTTCGTTCTTAACAGGAATCACTGAACCGATTGAATTTCTGTTCATGTTCATCGCGCCAGTGTTATATGTAATACATGCCCTATTAACCGGGGTCTCTCTTGCACTTGCTGTTATATTGGATATCCATCACGGTTTTGGATTCTCCGCAGGAGCCATTGATTATTTCTTGAACTTTGGCATTGCGCAAAAACCACTATGGTTAATACCGATTGGCTTAGTATACGCTGTCGTTTACTTCGTGATTTTCTATTTTGTCATCAAGATCATGGATTTAAAAACACCTGGTCGTGAAGACGATGAGGAAGATGTGGAAGAAGAAACTATTGTGAAAACAGGGGATAAATATACCGATATGGGATCGCTTTTCATTCAAGATCTTGGCGGTAAAGAAAACATAAAACTAATTGATAACTGTGCAACACGCTTACGTTTAGAAGTTGCCGATACAGGTAATGTGAATGAAGCCGCCTTAAAAAGGCATGGTGCGCGCGGTGTAATGAAATTGAATAAATCAAGTGTGCAAGTTATTGTTGGAACGAATGTTGAATTTGTGGCAAATGCGATGAAACAACTTGTGATGAATGGCGTCGATCCAATCCAAGTGAAAACAGGTCCATCTGCACAAGTGGCAGAGGAAAGAGTGGAAGAAAACCAAGCTTTGGGGGCAAATGACTTTGTCCTTCCAATTGAAGGAACCGTTTTGCCGATAGAGCAGGTTCCCGATCAAGTATTTGCGATGAAAATGATGGGCGATGGCTTTGCTATCGAGCCAGTCAATGGGAAACTAGTATCACCAATCGATGGGGAAGTGCTTAGTATCTTCCCAACAAATCATGCATTGGGATTGATAATGAATAATGGACTGGAAATTCTGATCCATGTTGGCTTAGATACAGTTAAATTAAATGGAGAAGGCTTTACATCTCTTGTGCAAGAAGGTCAAAAGATAACAAAAGGAACACCTCTTTTAGAAATTGATTTAGATTTCATAAAACGGAATGCTCCGTCTACGGTCACTCCTATCATATTCACTAACTTACCAGAAGGAACGGCAGTGAAATTGCAAAAGGCAGGGATCCAGAAACAAAACACACCAGGTATCATCCAGTTGGGAAAACTATAAAATGTTAGGTGCAAACCTTGAAAAAGGGGGCTGTCGACAATGTCGACAGCCCCCTTTTATATGCTGAAATCCACTCATAGGGAGTGGACGGAATTTCATTCTGGTTAATTTCCCGTTCCTCACTTCTTGGCTTTACGGGTCGCTTCCGAATATGATCAAAAAAAAGAGCCTGTTCGATTCAAACAGGCCCCAAACATAGAGTAGGTTTTAAAACACTCAGCAGAAAATAGTGTTAAGCATTCGAGCATACGCTGGTTATTTCTGAAGCATCAACGATACGCTGAACTTCTGATCCATCGAGTGTTTCTTTTTTCAATAACTCATCAACGAGCTCATCATACTGTTGGCGATTCGTATCAATCAACATTTCCGTTTCCTGAATCGCTTTGGTGAATAATTCCTGCATCTTTTGTTCCTTCTCGCTTTTATTGAAGGTGAGGGTAAATCCATCTTGAAGCATTCCGGTATCGACCATTTGTTCAAGTAGATGTTTCGCCTGCTGTACATCTCCGCCTACACCAATGCTGTGTTCCCCTAAATACATTCTTTCCGCCACGCCGCCCGCTAAAATCATTTTGACTTGATCAAGCAATTCGCTTGCTGTAGCTAGATGTAGTTCTTTTGGTATCGGCGCTACATATCCAAGGGCTTCCCCACGCGGAATGATGGTCGCCTTTCGAACAGAACCAGGCTTTGTCAAAGCTGCAATCAGGGCATGTCCACTTTCATGAATGGCCACACGCCGCTTCGTATCCACATCATTCAAAGTACGTGATGTGGCTCCAAGTATCGTACGGTCAATGGCATAATCAAGATCCTGTTTACGAATCATATCCTGTTCATTCCTCAGTGCATGACGTGAGGCAGTATCGAATAGAGCACTTAAGTCAGCACCTGAGAAACCGGATGTACTTTCAGCCAATTCATCCAAGGAGGCAAGGACGTCCGTTGCCAAATGCTTTCCCTTCGAATGGATATCGATGATTTCCTTTCTTCCTTGTGTATCTGGAAGTGGAACTTGGAAGGAGAAATCGATCCTGCCCGGACGTAGAAATGCCTCATCGAGCATATCTTTCCGGTTGGTCGCTGCGATGAATAAAATGCCTTCATTTGGATGGCCTCCATCCAATTGCACAAGCAGTTCAGTTAACGTTTTTTCGCCTTCTTCCCCGCCATGAGCTTTCCTTTTGCCGGCCAACGCATCCACTTCATCGATGAAAATGACAGCTGGCGATTGCTTACGTGCATTTTGGAAAAGACTGCGGACACGGGCTGCTCCGACTCCAACAAACATTTCGTTGAAGGCCGAACCGCTCGTAGAGAAGAAGTTTGAACCAAGCTCTTTTGCGATTGCCTGGGCAAGCAGCGTTTTCCCCGTCCCAGGGGGGCCGTATAATAAAATGCCTTGAGGCGGCTTAATCCCAATCTTTGCTGAACGTTCAGGTTCTTTTAGTGTAGTGAGCGTCTGTAGGATTTCCTGTTTGATTTCGGTTTGCAAACCGCCTACATCATCCATGGTTATCTCTGGTAGAGGCTTAGGGGTGGAAAGGCTTTGTTTCTTGCTTCCGATCCGTAATCCACCTTTTGATCTTTTCTGTATAATGACACCGGTTGCGACGAGAGCCGCCAACAATCCGCCTAGAATCCATATTGCTGATTTATTAGTTGATGAAAAAGAATATTGAACGTTATATGTTTCGACAAGTTTATTGATCATTTGACTGTTGGGAGGAATACTAGAAACGTATTCTCCATCTGGTGTGGAGATGTGAAGAGTGCCATCCTTTTTTTCTTCAATGGTGACAGGGGCTCCATTTTGAGCTTTTATCGTCTTTTCTACAGAAGAAAAAGGAATGACCATTTCCTTTGACTGTGTAACAACATACCAACTGATTCCAGTAATTATCACAATGAAAGCCGTCAAGAACGGCAGCAACTTCGAAACTAATTTAGAGTTCGAATTCAATTTTTCATCTCCTTTAAGAATATATATTCAGTATAGAATTTTTAAACGTTTAATACATAGGTCTTTGTACCCTAAAGTTGAGGTAAATAATGTTAGAGTATGGAAATGAAATTTAATATTGAAAATTTTAGTAATGGAATCCAGGATTTAGGGATATTTATTCTAACCTGCATATTAGACTTTTTAAATGCGAAATGCTAAAGTGAAATGGTCTAAGTCATGAAAAAATAAAATGGTAGAAGAGTGTGAAGTTCTATGAGTAAATTTATAAAAGACTATATGATTACGATGAAGGATATCGTTAGAGAAGGAGATCCAATTCTGCGTCAGGTAACGGATGAAGTTAGCCTGCCGATTTCGGATGAAGATCGTGAAACGTTGGAATGCATGATGCAATACCTTAAAAATAGCCAGGACCCAAAACTCCAAAAGAAGTATAACTTGCGTGAAGGCGTTGGGTTGTCTGCAAATCAGATAGGCTTGAATAAACGCATGTTCGTCATGTATTTTCCAGACGAAAAGGGGAAGCTGTTTGAATATGCCCTTGTGAATCCGAAAATTATCAGTCATTCTGCCACAATGATCTATTTACCGCAAAGTGAGGGCTGCCTTTCTGTCGATCGTGATATTAAAGGATATGTACCGCGTTATGAACGGGTTAAAATTAAAGCGGTGGATGGTAATGGTGAGGAAATAGAGATGCGGCTGAAGGGCTTTGCTGCAATCGTTTTTCAACATGAGCTAGATCATTTGAACGGGATGATGTTTTATGACCGGATCAATACCGAGAACCCTTTCAAGCTTCCGGAAAACGTGGAAGTGAAAAGTCTATAAAAACAGAAAAAAAGGCAAAGCGCCATGCTTTGCCTTTTTTTCTGTTTTAAGGCCGAGGATTTATTTCTACTGCCATATGCTTTTGCAAATAATAGAATATGGCCATGCTCATTTGTTGATACCCTTCGGAAGTGAGGTGGATGCCATCATCACTAATCAAGAGACCCAAGTCGCCGGAGGATTTAATATGGGAACGGACATCAATCAAAGGCACCCTAAGTTCTTCTGCAAGGTTTTTCAATTGGCGATTATACATCCCATGCCAATGTTCAATACCTCCGACATGGGAAACGAAATGCCCGATCGAATGCCCGAATTTATCAGCTATAGATCTGTAATACCTGGCAGGGTCCAAAGGTGGGAGAGTTAAAAGGAAGGGTGTTACATGCTTGTCCTGAACCTGCTTGACAAGTTGTGTGATATTTTCCAGATAACGTTCGATTGGAACGATGGGCTCATGGTTACCTTCTGGATTCTTGGCTACTTCATCCCAATGGAAGTTACAGTCGTTTCCACCGACCTCTATTAATACGATATCGGGATTTTCCGACATCACGTCTTTCTCGATCCGGCTAACCAACAGGTCGGAGTTGTCATTGAAAACCCCTTTATTCAAAACTTCCACGAATGGCAATGATTCTGTAAGCTTAGCTAAAGAGTTCGGATAATTTTCTTTAATAATGCGAAGCCGTCCCTTAACATAAGAAATGCCTCTGGTTAAACTGTCACCAAAACATACAATCTTCAAACTTCTCACCTCGGTATGTGAATGTGTTACTTATATTTTAGTAGTAGACTGATTTTTCGGCAATTTTCACCTCCTAAATAGAAGGAATGAAAATAAATAAAAAGCGCTGGAAGTCCAGCGCTTTTATTTATTTTAATGATTCCTCATTTGAAGTTGTTTCCACTCTTGTTTTTCCCATAAAGAACACAGTGATTGCTGCAAGACCAATCGGAATGAGGGCCAAGGTGAATATTAGTGAAATCGAATCGGACATCGCATGAACGATTTTATCCAGGACAAAGTCCGGAATCTCAGCACGTGCATCCGATTGGAAGAGTTGACGTGGGTCCTTGATTAATCCTGCTGTATCCGGGCTTTCTTGCATGCCTTTAAATGCATCCGCCATTTTGCTTGTGAACACATTGTTCTGAATCGCTCCATAAATCGTTACACCGAGTGTCATCCCAAAAGAACGGAGGAATGAGTTTGTTGAGTTGGCCGACCCCCGGAATCTTGGTTCCAAATTGTGAATGGAGGCAATAGGCAAAAGGGAGAAGGAAAAGCCCATGCCAAACCCAGTCAGAATCATGTATAAAGTTAATAAAGTCCTGCTGGTATCAGGAGTAATGGTCCCTAATAAAAGCATCCCCGAAAAATAGCAGATGACGGAAATCGTCATTAAGTTGCGAAAGCTTGTCTTTGTATTGAATATCCCGCCAATTGCACTGCCGAATACCGAACCGAGCATCATAGGGGTGAGGATCAATCCGGCATTTGTTGCGGAACCACCGTAAACCGCTTGGACGAAAATCGGGATATAAACGGTTAAAATAATGAATGTACCGCCATAAAGAATGGCTAAAATTTGAGAAGTGGCAAATAATCGCCTTTTAAACAGCCATAATGAGATGATTGGATCCTTTGCCCTTTTTTCGAAAAAGAAAAAAGAAATGAAGAAAACCACAAAGCTAGCAAACAGACATACGATAGGAGTTGAACCCCAGCCATACTCTCCGCCCAGTTCGAGAGCGAACATTAAGCTGATAACGGCAATGACGAGAGTTGCTGCTCCACCCCAATCAATTTTTTGCTCTTGGGTGTTGGCTGACTCCTTGTAATATTTCCAGATAAAAAATAAAGAGATGATTCCAATCGGAACATTGACGTAGAAAATCCAGTGCCAGCTGGAATATTCGGTAATATATGCACCTAAAAGTGGTCCCAATACGCTGGAGGCACCAAATACAGCACCAAAAAGTCCTGTCAATTTTCCTCGTTTCTCAGGTGGAAATATATCGAAAATGATCGTAAAGGCGATTGGCATCAAAGCTCCTCCGCCTATACCTTGGATGGCACGGAAGATACTTAACTGTACTATGCTCTGAGCCATACCGCATAAAGCGGAACCGATTAAAAAGACTATGAGTCCAAAAATGAAAAACCTTTTTCTTCCATACATATCGGAAAGCTTACCGAAAATCGGCATACTTGCCATCGTGGCGACCATATAGGCAGATGTCACCCATACAAACTTATCGAACCCGCCTAAATCGGAAACGATCGTTCCCATTGCAGTCGCAACAATCGTATTATCCATTGCTGACATCAAGATACCCAATAATAAACCGGCAACAATGAATCTTTGTTTTTTTTGATCGTTCATTTATTTTCCTCCTTCGCATCAACCAGCTCATGAATTTCCTTTACATGGTTGAAGGGTAAACGTTAAGATGAAACAAAACATTTATCTTGAAAATCAAGATAAATTCAAGTGTAAAAGGGGTGGCATTTTATGTCAAGCGATTATGGGGTGAATGCAGCTCTGTTAGAGAGTTTAACACACAGTTTGCAAAGGTATGGAATGAGATCCGTTTTATTTCAACAAAACATGGCTCAGAAAATAGGGGTGTCCCATACGGATTTAAAGAGTGCTGAAATATTGAATGAAACAGGACCAATAACTGCTGGGGAACTATCCAAAATTACAGGATTGAGTACGGGCTCGGTTACGGCACTGATCAATCGCCTTGAGAAATCCGGTTATGTTAAAAGAGAACGAGATCATATGGACGGAAGACGGGTAATGATTGCACCGATATCCGAAAGACAGGAACAGATTAAATCACACTATCAATCACTCTCTATGGCCACCAAAGATTTATGCTCCGCTTATAATGAGCAAGAGCTAATATTTATCAATCAATTTGTTGAGGACATCACAAAAATCATGGACAAAGAAAATGACAAGTTAATGAGTGAGCGTTAGAGGTAGCTGAAAGAACACTGCCTTTTTTATTTTTAGCCGCTTTAAGCTTTTTATATACGGAAGGGAAAAGGTAAAGTGGGTGGATTTTTTCGAAGAGAATGAAAAATGTCGCATTTTCATTAAAATATATATTGATAATGATTTTCATTATCTGATAATATGAATCTACAAATCAATTCTAAGGGAGAATACAATATGAAGAAAGCAAAGGCGACATTAGCAGTCTTACTATCAACCAGTCTATTATTTGGCTGTACTCAGAAAAAGGAAGAAACTAAGCCAGCAGATGATAACGCCAAAGAAGCGAGTGCGAGTAAGCTTGATGATGTATCTACCGAGTACAGGGAATATGCAATTGGTGAAATAGAAGAGTTCGTAAACGCAACGGAAGAATTTACTACGGCGGTATCTTCCGGAGATATTGAAAAAGCGAAGGAAGCATACGCACCAGCCCGCATGCATTATGAGAGAGCGGAACCGATCGCAGAAGTATTTGGAGATCTTGATCCGAAAATTGACGCGCGTAAAGGGGACGTCAAAGATGCAGAATGGGGCGGTTACCACCGGATTGAAATGGGGTTATGGGAAGAAAACACAACCAAGGGGTACGAAAAGTATGCAGATCAATTAATGAGTGATGTCAATTTGCTTCGTGCCAAAGTTGAAACGGTTGAGGTCACACCTGATTTGTTAATCACGGGTGCAGTGGATTTATTGAATGAAGTTTCTACCAGTAAAGTTACAGGAGAAGAGGACCGATACTCTCATACGGATTTATATGATTTCGTTGCAAATGTAGAAGGCGCAGAAAAGATCTATGAACTGCTTACGCCAGCGCTGAAAGAAAAGGATCCGAAGCTTGCTGCGGAAATCCAAAAACGTTTTGACGATGTATACGGCTTGCTTGAAAAGCATAAAGAAGGAAATGGCTACATCTCATATACGGATTTAAAGGAATCTGAAGTCAAAGAGTTGAGCCAAGCAATTGATGCATTAGCTGAACCACTTTCGCAAATAGGGATTGTAACGGAGGAATCATAATTGAAAGAAAACACGCCAAAAGATGAAACTGGTATTTTTACAAAAAAAGTAAGTCGTAGAAATATATTGAAAACGGCAGGGGTCGGTGGAATCGGTGTCGCGATAGGGGCATCTGGATTTGGAGGACTGCTGACTCTTTCTGATCAAAAGGCAAAGGGGCAAACTAAAGATATTGTCCCATTTTATGGAGCGCATCAGGCTGGTATCACCACCGAAGCGCAAGATAACCTTTATTTTGCATCATTGGAAGTAACGACAGATAATAGGTCTGAGTTAATCCAGCTGTTTAAGGATTGGACAGAGGCTGCGGCTCAGATGACAGCAGGAGATTTAATTGGTGAAGCATCTCTTAATACAAATATGCCGCCAAAAGATACGGGGGAAGCGAAAGAATTATCACCTTCCAATTTAACGATTACTTTTGGAGTGGGTCCTACCCTATTTTCGAAAGATGGGAAAGATCGATTTGGTTTGAAATCGAAACGACCTGCTGAATTAAAGGACCTGCCCAAATTCCCTTTAGATGCATTAGAAGAAGAATGGAGCGGTGGGGATATTTGTATTCAAGCATGTGCAGATGATCTTCAAGTGGCTTTTCACGCTGTTCGGAATTTAGTGAGAATCGGGAGAGGGAAAACAATCATTCATTGGGCACAGACAGGTTTTCAACGGACTAAGCAAGCCGATTCACAAAAAACGACACCGCGAAACTTATTTGGGTTTAAGGATGGGACTGCCAATCCGGATAAGAATAATAACAGTGAAATGAATGAACATGTTTGGGTAAAGGCTGATGACGGGCCTGACTGGCTTATTGGAGGCAGTTATATGGTAGTGCGCCGAATCCAGATGTACATTGAAGTTTGGGACCGCACAATATTGAAAGAACAAGAAAATACGTTTGGCCGACATCGGGACAGTGGAGCTCCACTAGGAATGAAGAATGAGTTTGATAGCGCTGACCTGGAAGCTAAAGACCCAAATGGAAATCGGATCATTCCCAAAGATTCGCATATGAGTCTATCTAGGGGGGACGGAAAAGCAAAGATACTGCGACGTCCTTATTCATATGCAGATGGAATGGATCCTAAAACAGGAAGCTTCAATGCGGGCCTGCTATTCATTTGTTTTCAACGAAACCCAAGTAAACAATTTATTCCCATACAGGAGCGACTAGCGAAAAATGATAAGCTCAACGAATATATCGTTCACAAGGGCAGTGCCATGTTCGCCTGTTTACCAGGTGTGAAAAAGGGTGGCTATATAGGGGATTCCCTTTTTGGATAAATTGAATTACAAATGAGGACGTGAAAATCGCCAGCATGGATATTATCCGGGTTGGCGATTTTAGTTCATGAAAAAGGAGGGACCGGTATGACCGTTTCTAAATGGAAGAGTGGAATATTGGTTTTAATAGTCAGTCTTTTATTTCTTTCATCTGCTGTAAGGATCGTTTCGGCGGGTGAAAACCATGATCAGCTTTTTGTTTATATTGGCGATAGTTTAATGAAGGTAAAATCCGGGGACCTTAAGGAAGTATCGAAAAATATCGATCTATTCGAGAAAGAATGGAAAACGATAAAAACGGACAGTGAAAGTGCGGTGAAAGTCGACGAGCAGCTATCTGCTGTAAAAAGCGCTTTGAGAGAACAAGCCTCCACAGATGAAATCAAAAAGCGGCTATCGGCTTTATCAAGTACTCTTGTTACATATGATACTAATGAAAACCCAGTTGACAAGACGGACTATAAAGAAAGGTTACAAGCGATAATTCCTTTAATAGATGAGTTGGACGCAACGGTAACTAAAGGTGACTTTGATCAAGCTAAAGTTCAATATACGAACCTGCTGAATCAATGGACCGACGCAGAGGTCGTTGTCAGGGAGAAAAGTGTTGCTACATATGGTGAAATTGAAACAAGTATGGCCTTTGTGCGAATAGCGATTACACAAGATCCCCCAGATTCAGAAAAAGCCAAAAAGAATCTAGTTGAATTGAAGGGTTTAATGGAGGATTTCCTTGCTGGTAAAGTTGAAGAAGGAAGCCAGAAGAAGACCTATTCACTTGGGGATGTAACGCAACTCTTACAAAGTAGTGCAACGGATATTGAAAAGGATGACATCGATTCTGCCGTTGATCAATTAAATGAAATTTTAACAATTTGGCCTAATGTCGAAGGGGAGGTCTCCACAAGGGACAGCAAGCTTTACAGTGATATGGAAACGAAAGTCCCTACCGCAATCAGCCTATTGCAATCGAAAAAGGTAAAGGCTGAGGAAGCTAAGGGAATCGTATCCGATTTAAACTCAAGGTTACTCCCTTTGATTGATGATACGAGTTATACAACATGGGATGCCGCTCTGATTCTTTTACGGGAAGGGTTGGAAGCACTCTTGATTGTGGCTACATTATTGTCTTTCCTAAAGAAAATAGGGCAAGCGGACAAACAAAAATGGATTTGGACAGGGGTAGGTGCAGGTTTAGTTGCCAGTTCCATATTGGCGGTCATAATCAATATCGTTTTCTCTCAGGTCACGGCTGCGTCAAGCCGGGAATATATTGAGGGAATCACTGGGATAATAGCTGTATTGATGATGTTGACAATTGGTCTGTGGCTTCATAGTAAATCGAATGTCCATGCATGGAACCGTTATATCAGCAAGCAAATGAACCAGGCCATTGCAACGGGAAGCATCATCTCTTTTGCTTTAATCAGTTTTCTATCCATATTCCGTGAAGGTGCGGAGACCATTATCTTTTATGCTGGAATGGCTCCATATATGGAATTAAAGCAGCTGATGAGCGGGATTTTCCTTGCCTTCCTCATATTAGTGGTAATTGGATTCATCATGTTACGCTACAGTGTGAAATTACCGATGACCCTATTCTTTAAAGTCGCAACGATACTCATATATGCCTTGGCTTTCAAGATTCTTGGGGTCTCTATCCATTCGCTTCAGGTTTCGCAAGTGATACAGACAAATACGATCAGCTCCTTCCCATTTGTAGAATGGATAGGTCTCTATCCAACAATGGAAACGCTGGTGCCGCAAGCTGTTTTAATTCTTTTAATCGTATTGGCGACCTATTGGGTTAAAAGGAATAATTCTTTACATGCAACTGAATAAAAAAATGGGACTGACGTATGTCAGTCCCATCAGTTTGTAGACAAAAGGGGTTCGGAATTAAAAAATTCCGAACCCCTTTTTGAGATTCCCTTTGAATTTTTGCCTGAAGTTAGGAGATTGGGGCTCTACGAGCCCACTATGTTAGGCCATTTTTGGACCTCCCCATGTCCAATTGGCCATCTTCTTTAAATTAATGGCAGCGAAAGTAAGCATCGCCTGCATCGACAATTTTTTAAGTCCCCTTAAAGTTGTCCAACGCATACCATGCTAATCTTTTGCATCTGCGAATACACGCTCAATCGTTTCTTTACGTTTCGCATATATAGTTTTTACATCTTGATGATGACGCAGATGATCTGCTTCTTCCACATGTGTTTGCCAAATATGCCGTGTCACCACTTTTTGATGGTCTTTGCTTTCTGTACACTGAGATAAAAATGAGCATGCCGCACAAGTGTGTTTGGGTGATTTATACTCGCGATAGCCCTCTTTATTGGTTGTTGAGTACTTTAATAGCTCTCCCGAAGGACAAAGGTAACAATCAAAATGTTCATCGTATACATAGTCCTGTTTGCGGAAAAATCCTTCTTTGGTGCGAGGACGTGTATAAGGTAAAGCCGGTATGATTTCTTTGTTAAATAGGTAGCTTGTAATCGCTGGTGTTTTATAAGCTGCATCTGCGGCAACGGCTTCCGGTTTTCCAATTTTCTCAATCACTTGTTCAACTAGTGGCTCTAAGATCTGACTGTCATGTATATTTCCAGGTGTTACAATCGTTCCCAATACAAAACCGTTGCGGTCTGCGGCCGCGTGGAATGAATAGGCAAACTGTTTTGTTCGTTCATCTTTCACATAGTAGCCACTCTCAGAATCCGTTGTACTTTCTTTAATCTCTTTGGTCTCTTCTTTATCAAATTTATCTGATGGAAAAGGCTTCTTTCCATGGTTTTCACGATCTTGATTGATTTCTTCTTGAAGACGCCCTTGATACGCTCGTGTTTCTTTACGAACGATTTTCTTTTCAAATTTCCGTTTATTTGCACTGGCTTTCACATGTGTGGAATCCACGAAAACGTGTTCAGCACTTATTAACTTTTTATTAGCAGCTGTCATTAAAATGCGATAGAAAATCTGTTCAAACAGGTCTGTATCTTTAAAGCGTCGCTCATAATTTTTCCCAAACGTAGAGAAATGAGGTACTTTATCATGGAAACCATAGCCTAAGAACCAACGGTAAGCCATATTAGTTTCAACTTCTTCAATCGTTTTACGCATGGAACGAATACCGAAGGTATATTGAATGAATGTCAGTTTAACTAAAATAACTGGATCAATACTTGGGCGTCCTACCTCTGAATACATATCTTTCACCAAGTCATAAATGAAAGTGAAGTCAATGGCAGCCTCTAGTTTACGAACCAAATGGTTCGGTGGCACCAGTTGATCTAACGTAATCATTTCAAGTTGATCTCGCTGAATAGAGTCATGTTTCGAAAGCATCCTCATCACCTCAAGTTTTAATACTTCTATTTTAAAACAAAAGCGACTCAGGGCAAAAGTGTTTATCTAAAAGATAAGACAAAGTTGATTGGAACGGAAGGTACGAGACTCCTGCGGGAAAAGCGCGTCTAGGGGAGACCCCGCAGGCGAAAGCCGAGGAGGCTCCCCGACCGCCCGCGGAAAGCGAGTGCCTGGAGTGGAAATCAACGGCCAAATTGTACAACTCATAAAAAATAGACAAACTCGATTTTCCTCGAGTTTGTCTACAGTCCCATTTTTAAAGAGAAGACCTAAAAGTCCCGGCTAAAAGAATCACAAAACGCATATTTATCACTTGTGAAGTGTGATGCTTATAAAATAAGTGATAAAAATGCAAAAACACCCCCTAGTTTATAATAATTTTAATATAGTATTGATTATCATTATTGAAGTAGTATAATAGGTATAACAAGCAGTTAAAGCGAGGAGGACAGTATAAATGGTAGCAAAAGTCTGTGAAACGTGCGGAAAACCAATAAAAAAGCTAAAGCATTCTTCCCTATGCCAATGCGGTCCTAAGATATTGAGCAATCAATTTTCAGTTAAAACAAAAAAATAGAATCCATGGATTAAATGATAAATTAAACCGATTATTCAATTAATCGGTTTTTGTTTATCCAATGAAGGGTAAAAATGTGAAGAAGACAATATTTATCCTTTCACCCAATTTAAAATATTTTTCATTTCAATAAAAATAATGTACGATTAGAGGATAGAAAAAACGTCATGGCGGAAAAGACATCTGTTCAGTTTGTCTAAACCATCACGTTACGGTTTGGAGGGGTTATATTGGGAACGAGACATTAAAAATTGGCGAGTTGGCGGAAATGGCGAATGTTACAAAACGAACCGTTGATTATTATACGAACTTAGGCCTGCTTAAAGCAGAACGTTCCGCCTCTAATTACCGCTATTATTCGGTAGGTGAACTTGAAAGGCTCCGCAGTATCGAGGGATATAAAAGAAAGAACCTTTCATTGGAAGACATAAAAGATATATTTAAACAGGAAAAGGAAGTCGCATCAGCAATTGAGGAAACAGGCCTTCAACTGAAAAACAAAATGGATGGCCTGAACGAAGAACTTCAAGAAGTCATCAGCTTGATTAAAAAAGACGAAAAAAATGAGCTTCTTCTAAAAAAACAGATTTCCCATGAAAGCATGGCCTTGATCCAATCATTACTAGTGTTGCTGGTATGATTAAAATTTATTCCCTATTATTTTGTGTGCAAAGGTGCATATTAACGATATAGGCTAAATGGTTTTGGTTCATGTTAAGGCGAAAATCGCTTTTTGAAACGAATAAACCCATTTATACAGGAGGTGCTTGGGATTAAACCGTGTATGTCTAATCCAAATGTTAGAAGGATAGGCGCTTCATGGTGAACCCGCACATATTGGAGATTTTTATAAAATTATTAGCTGTAGCTGTACTAATAGCATTAACCGCATTTTTCGTTGCATCGGAATTTGCAATCGTGAAAGTCAGAAGTTCCCGAATCAATCAGTTGATTGAAGAAGGGCATAGAAATGCACTTGCGGCTAAGAAAGTGACGACCCATATCGATGAGTACTTATCTGCCTGTCAGTTGGGGATTACAGTAACTGCCTTAGGTTTGGGGGTATTGGGTGAACCGACAGTTGAGGCGATCTTAAGACCATTGTTCAATAAATGGGGATTAGAGGAATCGGTAAGTCATATCATCTCTTTCGTAATCGCATTCGGTTCTGTAACATTCCTTCATGTTGTAGTGGGGGAACTGGCACCAAAAACAGTTGCGATCCAAAAGGCAGAAGAGGTAACCTTGCTTTTTTCAAAGCCGTTAATTCTCTTTTACCGGATTTTGTACCCATTTATTTGGTTACTGAATGGTTCTGCCCGTCTCCTAACTGGCATATTCGGATTAAAGCCTGCTTCTGAGTCCGAAATGGCCCACTCTGAAGAAGAACTACGCATCATTTTATCGGAAAGCTATAAAAGCGGTGAGATCAACCAGTCGGAATACAAATATGTAAACCAGATATTTGAATTTGATGAGCGTATTGCGAATGAGATCATGGTTCCGCGTACGGAAATGACCGTTATCGAAAAGGGCATGCCTTTATTGGAAGTTGTTGAACTTATACAAGAAGAACAATACACAAGGTACCCAGTCATAGACGGTGATAAAGATAATGTCGTGGGAATGGTCAATATCAAGAGACTTTATACAGCGACAATTACAGAGGAAAATGTAACAGAGCTGACGGTGGATTCCTTTGTAACACCTGTCATCCGTGTTCTTGAAACGATCGCCATTCATGATCTGCTGCTGAAAATGCAGAAGGAACGGATTCATATGGCGGTCTTGACTGATGAATATGGCGGAACTGCCGGCCTTGTTACTGTTGAAGACATCCTTGAAGAAATCGTTGGGGAAATCCGGGATGAATTTGACCAGGATGAACGTCCGCTTATTCAAAAAATTAATGAAGGACATTATGTTTTCGATGCAAAAACATTGGTTGAAGATGTCAATGATACCCTTGCAATCGATTTGCCAGAGGAAGATATCGATACATTGGGCGGATGGTTCCTGACAGGCCGATTTGAGATTGCGGTCGGGGATAGAATTGAATATGCCGGATATGAATTTACTGTAAAGGAAATGGCCGACCACCATGTTTTATATGTGGAAGTGAAGAAAATTCAATAACAGATTCGCAACAAGAGCCGAAGGTGAAAACCTTCGGCTTTTAATTATGAGTTAATACGGATTTAAAAACTGTCCTCGGTTCGGACAATGGACCCTTTTGGTTATAACAAAGGAAAAGACAGACTGCCACTTAATTGGAAAAAGGAATACATTTAAAAAAACACTGCAGGTAACCATTTTAGCTATGGAAATGTTAAAATGGAGTCTGAGCAATGAATCTATCTATCTATCATTTTAGTAAATTAAAAGCATATAAAGAAAAATCCTAGTGTTCCAAATGATAGTAATAAGATGTATTTTGCAATGCCGTTTATTTCTGGATGATTATAAATTTGTATTGAAGGTGGGCGGGAAAATGGGTTTTAGGAAGAAGCAAATGTTGGGATTCGGTTTAATCTTACTTTTCTTGGCTATTTTACTTTCTTTCATGCTGGTCATGCTTAACAATTTAAAGAGTAGCATGACGGAAATAGTTGAAAATCGCTATGAAAAAGTTCAAGCTTCGATGGAAATCCGTCAGCTGTTTTCTAGGTCGGACCGTGAGATTTTATTTGCAGCTAATGATGCAAATAAGGAAGAAAGAGCA
The DNA here is from genome assembly GCF_001578185.1 of Peribacillus simplex. NCBI lineage: Bacteria > Bacillati > Bacillota > Bacilli > Caryophanales > Bacillaceae > Peribacillus > Peribacillus simplex. Next base: position 231,863 of record NZ_CP011008.1, read on the forward strand.
GAGAGCTTTGAAATCATCAATGAGAATCATGGTTTGATTGAATCAAAAATTGCAGGGTTATCAGGCAGTTTACAGAGGGTGAAAGCAAAACAATTATTGAAAGAGTTTGAAACTCAATATGCTTCTTACTCCATAACTGAGGCTGAGATCATCCAAAAGATAAAATCGGGAAACTCTTCGGATGATCTTTCAAACTTGATGGACGTTCAAAGGGAAAAACGAAAGAAAGTCATCAGTACGATGGATGAATTTAAGGATTACCAAGAAGGTGTTATGAAAGATACCTTAAGTAATTCGAAACAAACTTATGAAGATATGATCGGTTTTGTGATTTTTGCGGTCATTCTCAGCATTTTGGTTATTTCCGTAACGGTTGTTTGGATGATTCGCAGTACATCGAATGATCTGCAATCCATTACGAAAGTCATCAAAAATATCGATTTTAAAAATTTATCGGTCGTACCAAGAATTCCGGTTCGAACTACTGATGAAATTAGTGATATAGCGAGATCGTTCAATGATATGGCGGAATCGCTTGAGGCCTATAATCGAAAAGAGAAAGATTTCACTGATAAGATCAGTGAACAGAACTGGATCCAAACCCGTGTTGCAGATATAGCTACCATGTATCAGCGCATTGTTGATGTGGAAGTTCTGGCTGACCGATTCATTACGAGACTTGCACCGATGATGGGAGCTTCAATTGGAGCTTTTTACCTCAAGCGGGGTGAGGGTGAGGATATGCGTTTTGTTAAGCTTGCCAGCTTTGCAGGAGATGGTGAAGACTCAGGCAGACGTGAATTCCGTATGGGCGAAGGTTTGATCGGACAATGCGCCCTTGAAAAGAAATCGAAAGTCATTGACGATATCCCTGAAGATTTCCACTTGGTTACAACGGGATTAGGGGAAGTCCATCCGAAAAGCATTGTCATTGCGCCAGTGGTTTTTGAGGATGAAGTTGTGGCGATGGTTGAATTGGCAAGCTTGGAGGCCTTTACGAAGTTGCAAAAACATTTCCTGAACCAGGTTCTTGATACTCTAGGCATTACGATTAATAATGTAGAGGGCCGGATGGAAATAGAGCGTTTATTGCAAGAATCACAGGCACAAACCGAAGAGTTACAGGCTCAATCGGAAGAATTACAATCACAGTCAGAGGAAATGCAAGCCCAATCAGAGGAACTGCAAACACAGGCTGAAGAGCTGCGGATGATTAATGAACAATTAGAAGAGAGAAACCGTGAAACGGAAGAAAAATCAAAAGAGCTTCAAGTCGCAAAACAAAACCTTGAAAAACAAGCCGAAGAATTAAAGTTAAGTTCAAAATATAAATCGGAGTTCATGGCAAATATGTCCCATGAATTGCGGACACCGCTCAATAGTATTCTGATTTTATCAGAAATGCTTTCCGATCCAAATGATAGTAAATTAACTGAAGAGCAACAGGAATTCGCTCGTGTCATTAACTCATCAGGGCAAGACTTATTAACGTTGATCAATGACATTTTGGATTTATCAAAAGTTGAAGTCGGAAAGCTCGAAGTGGTCTTTGATGAAATGAATATGAGTGAACTTCCTGAGTTATTGCACCGTAACTTCGATCATGTAGCCAAGAAAAAGAACATTGACTTTATAATAGAAAAAGATAAAAATGTTCCGGATATTTTCTTTACGGATGAACAACGCTTCCAGCAAATTTTGAAAAACCTGTTGTCCAATGCATTTAAATTCACAGAAAAAGGTTATGTGTCCGTCCAAATCAAAAAAGCTGATGAAGAAAATGTAGCACAATGGATACAGACAAAAGGAGCTAGCAATTGGGTTGAAATTAAGGTGAAGGATACGGGTATCGGAATTTCAAAAGAGAAGCAAAAACTTATCTTTGAAGCGTTCCAGCAAGGTGATGGAGCTACAATGAGAAAATATGGCGGTACAGGACTTGGGCTATCGATTTGCCGGGAGTTTGCCAAACTCCTAGGAGGCTGGGTGATTGTAGATAGTGAAGAAGGGCAAGGCAGTACCTTCACCCTCTTTATTCCAAGCATGCCAGAGGGCTTCAAAAATGTTGGCGAAGCAATAGCGGCTTCTCCAGAAGTGGCAGCTGCTAACCACGATGAGCCTGCGGCACCTTTTGACAGTCATGTAGAACCGGATGTGCATATAATGGATGGAATAAATCAGAATATGGCCAAACCATTCTGCAATAAAACAGTACTTGTCGTCGATGATGACCACCGAAATATATTTGCACTGAAAAATGCCCTGAAGCATGAAGGGATGGAAATCCTTACAGCTGAAAACGGCTACGAATGTTTGGAACTCCTTGAAAAAGGTAACGATATAGATGTAATATTGATGGATATCATGATGCCAGGCATGGACGGTTACGAAACGATGACCAGAATTCGCGAGCAAAGTAAGTTCGAGAATCTTCCAATCATCGCGCTAACGGCCAAAGCGATGAAAGGCGATAGGGAAAAATGCCTGAAGGCTGGCGCTTCCGATTATGTCAGCAAGCCATTAAAATTAGATCAGCTGTTATCCGTTCTAAGAGTATGGCTGACTAATTGATTGATAGTATGGGTAAGGAAGGTTTTGCATGAAGGATACTTTAACGATTGAAGAAAGAGAAGATATAGAAATCGAATTATTGTTAGAGGCCATTTATTCCGTTTCCGGCTTTGACTTTCGCAAGTATATGCGTTCTTCAATTAAAAGAAGAGTTGAAAATAGAATGAGACTGGATCATATTCGCAGGATTAGCGGAATGATAGAAATGGTTTTATATGAAAAAGGCTATGTCGAGAAGCTTTTGAAGGATTTTTCAATAAATGTTACAGAAATGTTTCGCGATCCGGAATTCTTTAAAGCTTTTCGTTTGAATATCGTTCCGCTTTTGAAAAACCTTCCCGAAATCAGAATATGGCATGCTGGTTGTTCGACCGGTGAAGAAGCCTTTTCCATGGCGATCATCCTCAAGGAAGAAGGACTTTATGATAAGGCAAGGATTTATGCCACTGATATGAATGATGAAGTCCTCAGTCATGCGGAAAAAGGAATATTACCATTAAATAGAATGCAGTCTTATACAAAAAACTATCTGCATGCTGGCGGTAACCAAGAATTTTCGGAGTATTACACAACCGATTATCAAAATGCCTACCTTGATTCGAGTCTCCTTAAAAACATTGTGTTTTTCCAGCATAATTTAGTTACTGATGGTTCGTTCAATGAATTTCATATCATAATGTGCCGGAATGTGATGATTTACTTTACCGGTGAATTACAGACCTATGTTAATCAGTTGTTTTATGACAGTCTTTGTAAAGACGGTTTCCTTGCGGTTGGCAGTAAGGAAACACTTCATACATCATCCTTTTCGGAAGATTATGAGGACTTTGACTCAAAGGAACGGATTTATCGGAAATTGTAAAAAGAAAGAGTACGCATATTTGCGTACTCTTTCTTTTAATTTATAGTGATATACTATATTTTCCGCTTTTTTTGCATTTCTATGTTTATGGTGTCGGAAGAAGGGGTATAAACAATGAGTTGGTCTTCATTTTATATTCGTTGTCGTGCTTTATTATTATTAAAAGAGACTGAACTTCGTTATAATATAATGGGAAAATACTTGTTATGGGAGCTTTATTAAACTGATCCATATTATAAAGATAAATGTTGCCGCTCGATATAAGCCAAAAGGGGAATGAAAGAATGACGATTCTAATCGTAGATGATAACCAGGTTAACCTTTTCGTTATAGAGAAAATTCTAAAGCGAGCTGGCTATACGGACTTTCTATCATTAACTTCAGCTGTTGAGATGTTTGAATATTTACAGGTGGATAGTCCGCAACCTAAAGAGACTTCAGTTGATATCATTCTGCTTGATATTATGATGCCGGAGATCGATGGGATAGAGGCATGCAGGAGGCTTCAAAGTATTCCTCACCTTAAAGATATACCGGTTATTTTTGTGACCGCTCTTGAAGATTCAAACAAGGTGGCCGAGGCACTTGATGTGGGCGGTATTGATTATATAATGAAGCCTATCAATAAAATAGATTTACTTGCGAGAATTCGCGTGGGTTTAAGACTTAAATATGAAAAAGATTGGCATAAAATGCAGGATGAAAAAATTCGCAACGAATTGGATCTCTCCATGCAGGTTCAAAGCAGTTTATTAAGTGAGCCCATTAGAAATGACCACTTAACTATAAGAGCATCATACTTACCTGCGAATAAATTGGCAGGGGATATGTACTATTGGCACCGTATTGATGAAAATCGGTATGGGATCATCCTGTTGGATATGATGGGGCATGGCATTTCCGCCTCACTTGTGTGTATGTTCATTTCTTCAGTTTTGAGAGATGCCATCAGGACACATACTGATCCAGTGGCAGTCATAAACGAAATGAATCGCTGGATGAGTACCCTTAATAAAGAGGACAACCTAGTGCATTATTATTTTACCGCGATTTATTTGCTCATTGATACAGAGCAAAAGACAGTGGAATATGTGAATGCTGGACATCCTCCAGGCTTTGCTTTAATAGATGATGGAAAAGTGGCATCACTTTCAAAAGGGACATGTCCAGTTGGTTTCTTTACCGAGATGAAGATAGGAAAATCCATCATTCATTATGAAGAGAAGATTCAGCTTATGCTATTTACGGATGGAGTCATGGAAGCTATTGATCGGGAAGGGACAGAAGGGCTCAGCCAAATAAAAGAAGCGGTCTCGACGAGATGGTTAGATTGTAAAGAAACTCCCCCTATTGATTTTTTGATGCCCCCGAAAATGCAGCAAGATCAACCAGATGATATGTGTGTTGTAGTTATTCAAGCAAATTAAAGAAGGAAGAGGCGGCAGATTATCTGCCGCCTCTTCTCTATATAAGGGGGGGCGAGAATGTTCGTTAAGAGTATTGAGTGAATAATGTACCCATCTATTGCTTCAACGGTTATTTTTCAATTTACTAATGTTATCCTGTAAATTGCCTTTTAATTTATCGACTTTACCTTCTGCTTGTAAGTGAGGATCATTTTTCGCGTTTCCGACCTGGTCTTTCGTTTCACCTTTAACCTTATTTACAGTACTTTTTACTTTGTCTGATAAACCGCTCATTATGTTACCTCCTTTTTCTTTATAAACTTTATATACCCATGAAGTGTATGGGTAAACCCAATTTATAGTGAAAGGAGGTTAAGAAGCGATTGTTGCCCTTTTATTTTGCTTTTGAATAAATTGACATGACCGTTCAATGATATGATCTTTATCATGATCCAATGAGGCCACATGATATGAATTTTCAAGGGGCACCATTTCCTTATCGCTGGACATGACAGTTTCGTAAATCTGATAGGAACATAGGTCTGGTACAACGTGATCTTCTGGAGAATGGAAGAGGAGTATTGGGCACGTAATGTTTTTAAGTAGTTGACTGGTATGTTCCATTATATCGAGCAATTGATTAATCGCTTTTGACGGAACTTGGTCATATGTGACTTCTTTGGTCGTATCATCTTTTATGTCTGGTTTGCCTTCAGGAATGAAGCGTGGAACCAATTGGTTACGGTATATTTCATATTCGGGAACTTGAAGAGCGGCATTGATGGTTAGAATCCCGTCACAAGCCACTTTTGTCGCTAAATCCAGGACAAGAGCTCCTCCCATTGATTGGCCAATAGCGAATACTTTGGTGCAGGTTCGCTTTAACTTTGCATAGGCCATTTCAACATCTTGTATCCATTCTTGATAATGGCTCGTTTCCATTTCACCTTCATTCGTTCCGTGGCCCGCCAATCTGGGAGCGAAGACAGTAAAGCCTTTGGCAGCGAATTTTTCACCTAAATACCTTACGCTTTGTGGTGTTCCGTTAAAACCATGGCAAATAAGGATACCGATAGAATTGCCGGGTAAGAAAAAAGATTCCGCACCTGGTATTACCATTGCTGCTTTCATATTCCCATCTCCTTTTAGCTATATAGTTATGTTTAATTAAAAGTTAGCTTGAAAAGTATAAAATAAACTATTCCTATTATTTTACTTGGTTATATATTAACATGATGGAAATTGTGAAGTCAATTTGGTTATATTCCACACTCCATTATTCATTAGATTTAGATGTCATTCATAAAAAAATATACAGGAGTTTATTAGGCTATTATATGTAGTATGGATGTTTACAGAGGAATTCTGAGTTTTTTTGTCGATAACCCTATCTTATCTGTTCTTTACAAAACTTTTCCTCTGAGGAGAAAGACCGACAGGTATACTGGCAAGACATTCAAGAATTAGGGAAAAAACAATGAATATTCGAGGGGATAGGGGGTAGTCAATTTAATTAAACAGCTGAAGGAGCTCTTTTTTACACTTTACATCCCTGCAGAATGATAATACACAATCCACAAAGTAATTATGTATGGTTACATTTCTTTCTATTTATATAAGTACTGTCATGGAATTGTTTAAACTTTAGAAGCTAATAAACTGTGCACTCAAACAAATATAATAATATAGAGAAAAAGCGTTGACTTTAAGGTGAAATAGGATTAATATAAATAAGCACCAACTAAGACAAACGAAAAACTTTTGGCAGATTGCTAGAAGAAAATAATAACTATTGACTTCTTACTATGAAAATGATAAGATGAAATGGTCGCTGAAAAACACAGCGATTTAAAATAAGTTAAAAACTTCGCAGAAGTTGACAACTAATCAATAAAGTGTTATGATGAATAAACAAGCCGTTCGAAAGAACGATTGTGAAAATTGCTCTTTGAAAACTGAACAAAACAAAGCGCCAACGTTAAATTTTAAGTGAGCACACACTATCAAAAAAGCAAAATGAGCAAGTCAAACATTTCTTCGGAGAGTTTGATCCTGGCTCAGGACGAACGCTGGCGGCGTGCCTAATACATGCAAGTCGAGCGAATCGATGGGAGCTTGCTCCCTGAGATTAGCGGCGGACGGGTGAGTAACACGTGGGCAACCTGCCTATAAGACTGGGATAACTTCGGGAAACCGGAGCTAATACCGGATACGTCCTTTTCTCGCATGAGAGAAGATGGAAAGACGGTTTACGCTGTCACTTATAGATGGGCCCGCGGCGCATTAGCTAGTTGGTGAGGTAATGGCTCACCAAGGCGACGATGCGTAGCCGACCTGAGAGGGTGATCGGCCACACTGGGACTGAGACACGGCCCAGACTCCTACGGGAGGCAGCAGTAGGGAATCTTCCGCAATGGACGAAAGTCTGACGGAGCAACGCCGCGTGAACGAAGAAGGCCTTCGGGTCGTAAAGTTCTGTTGTTAGGGAAGAACAAGTACCAGAGTAACTGCTGGTACCTTGACGGTACCTAACCAGAAAGCCACGGCTAACTACGTGCCAGCAGCCGCGGTAATACGTAGGTGGCAAGCGTTGTCCGGAATTATTGGGCGTAAAGCGCGCGCAGGTGGTTCCTTAAGTCTGATGTGAAAGCCCACGGCTCAACCGTGGAGGGTCATTGGAAACTGGGGAACTTGAGTGCAGAAGAGGAAAGTGGAATTCCAAGTGTAGCGGTGAAATGCGTAGAGATTTGGAGGAACACCAGTGGCGAAGGCGACTTTCTGGTCTGTAACTGACACTGAGGCGCGAAAGCGTGGGGAGCAAACAGGATTAGATACCCTGGTAGTCCACGCCGTAAACGATGAGTGCTAAGTGTTAGAGGGTTTCCGCCCTTTAGTGCTGCAGCTAACGCATTAAGCACTCCGCCTGGGGAGTACGGCCGCAAGGCTGAAACTCAAAGGAATTGACGGGGGCCCGCACAAGCGGTGGAGCATGTGGTTTAATTCGAAGCAACGCGAAGAACCTTACCAGGTCTTGACATCCTCTGACAACCCTAGAGATAGGGCTTTCCCCTTCGGGGGACAGAGTGACAGGTGGTGCATGGTTGTCGTCAGCTCGTGTCGTGAGATGTTGGGTTAAGTCCCGCAACGAGCGCAACCCTTGATCTTAGTTGCCAGCATTCAGTTGGGCACTCTAAGGTGACTGCCGGTGACAAACCGGAGGAAGGTGGGGATGACGTCAAATCATCATGCCCCTTATGACCTGGGCTACACACGTGCTACAATGGATGGTACAAAGGGCTGCAAACCTGCGAAGGTAAGCGAATCCCATAAAGCCATTCTCAGTTCGGATTGTAGGCTGCAACTCGCCTACATGAAGCCGGAATCGCTAGTAATCGCGGATCAGCATGCCGCGGTGAATACGTTCCCGGGCCTTGTACACACCGCCCGTCACACCACGAGAGTTTGTAACACCCGAAGTCGGTGAGGTAACCTTTATGGAGCCAGCCGCCTAAGGTGGGACAGATGATTGGGGTGAAGTCGTAACAAGGTAGCCGTATCGGAAGGTGCGGCTGGATCACCTCCTTTCTAAGGATAATTACGAGAGCGCTTTTGTTTTGTTCAGTTTTGAATGAGTAATTCATTCAGATACGAAAGATAAGCATCACGATGTGATGGACTCTTTCTACTTTGTTCCTTGAAAACTAGATAATAGATAGAAGGCAATTAATTTTTTTTCAAAGCATCAGTAAGATCTTTTTTAACGGTTAAGTTAGAAAGGGCGCACGGTGGATGCCTTGGCACTAGGAGCCGATGAAGGACGGGACTAACACCGATATGCTTCGGGGAGCTGTAAGTAAGCTTTGATCCGGAGATTTCCGAATGGGGAAACCCACTGTTCGTAATGGAACAGTATCTTTACCTGAATACATAGGGTACTGAAGGCAGACCCGGGGAACTGAAACATCTAAGTACCCGGAGGAAGAGAAAGCAAATGCGATTTCCTGAGTAGCGGCGAGCGAAACGGAATTAGCCCAAACCAAGAGGCTTGCCTCTTGGGGTTGTAGGACACTCAACATGGAGTTACAAAGGAACGGGGTAAATGAAGCGATCTGGAAAGGTCCGTCAAAGAAGGTAAAAACCCTGTAGTTGAAACTTCGTTCCCTCCTGAGTGGATCCTGAGTACGGCGGGACACGAGAAATCCCGTCGGAAGCAGGGAGGACCATCTCCCAAGGCTAAATACTCCCTAGTGACCGATAGTGAACCAGTACCGTGAGGGAAAGGTGAAAAGCACCCCGGAAGGGGAGTGAAATAGATCCTGAAACCGTGTGCCTACAAGTAGTCAAAGCCCGTTAATGGGTAATGGCGTGCCTTTTGTAGAATGAACCGGCGAGTTACGATTTCATGCGAGGTTAAGTTGATAAGACGGAGCCGCAGCGAAAGCGAGTCTGAATAGGGCGAATGAGTATGAGGTCGTAGACCCGAAACCAGGTGATCTACCCATGTCCAGGGTGAAGTTCAGGTAACACTGAATGGAGGCCCGAACCCACGCACGTTGAAAAGTGCGGGGATGAGGTGTGGGTAGCGGAGAAATTCCAATCGAACCTGGAGATAGCTGGTTCTCTCCGAAATAGCTTTAGGGCTAGCCTCAAGATGAGAGTATTGGAGGTAGAGCACTGATTGGACTAGGGGCCCCCAACGGGTTACCGAATTCAGTCAAACTCCGAATGCCAAATACTTATTCTTGGGAGTCAGACTGCGAGTGATAAGATCCGTAGTCGAAAGGGAAACAGCCCAGACCACCAGCTAAGGTCCCAAAGTATACGTTAAGTGGAAAAGGATGTGGAGTTGCTTAGACAACCAGGATGTTGGCTCAGAAGCAGCCACCATTTAAAGAGTGCGTAATAGCTCACTGGTCGAGTGACTCCGCGCCGAAAATGTACCGGGGCTAAACGTATCACCGAAGCTGTGGATTGACACCATTTTGGTGTCGATGGTAGGAGAGCGTTCTAAGGGCGTTGAAGTCAGACCGGAAGGACTGGTGGAGCGCTTAGAAGTGAGAATGCCGGTATGAGTAGCGAAAGAAGGGTGAGAATCCCTTCCACCGAATGCCTAAGGTTTCCTGAGGAAGGCTCGTCCGCTCAGGGTTAGTCGGGACCTAAGCCGAGGCCGAAAGGCGTAGGCGATGGACAACAGGTTGATATTCCTGTACCACCTATACATCGTTTGAACGATGGGGGGACGCAGAAGGATAGGGTAAGCGCGCTGTTGGATATGCGCGTCCAAGCAGTTAGGCCGGAAACGAGGCAAATCCCGTTTCCATTAAGGCGGAGCTGTGATGGCGAGGGAAATATAGTACCGAAGTTCCTGATTCCACGCTGCCAAGAAAAGCCTCTAGTGAGATGTAAGGTGCCCGTACCGCAAACCGACACAGGTAGGCGAGGAGAGAATCCTAAGGTGTGCGAGAGAACTCTCGTTAAGGAACTCGGCAAAATGACCCCGTAACTTCGGGAGAAGGGGTGCTTTTTAGGGTGAATAGCCCGGAAAAGCCGCAGTGAATAGGCCCAGGCGACTGTTTAGCAAAAACACAGGTCTCTGCGAAGCCGCAAGGCGAAGTATAGGGGCTGACACCTGCCCGGTGCTGGAAGGTTAAGGGGAGAGGTTAGCGCAAGCGAAGCTTTGAACCGAAGCCCCAGTAAACGGCGGCCGTAACTATAACGGTCCTAAGGTAGCGAAATTCCTTGTCGGGTAAGTTCCGACCCGCACGAAAGGTGTAACGATCTGGGCACTGTCTCAACGAGAGACTCGGTGAAATTATAGTACCTGTGAAGATGCAGGTTACCCGCGACAGGACGGAAAGACCCCGTGGAGCTTTACTGCAGCCTGATATTGAATTTTGGTACAGCTTGTACAGGATAGGTAGGAGCCTGAGAAGCCGGAGCGCTAGCTTCGGTGGAGGCGTTGGTGGGATACTACCCTGGCTGTATTGAAATTCTAACCCGCGCCCCTTATCGGGGTGGGAGACAGTGTCAGGTGGGCAGTTTGACTGGGGCGGTCGCCTCCTAAAGAGTAACGGAGGCGCCCAAAGGTTCCCTCAGAATGGTTGGAAATCATTCGTAGAGTGTAAAGGCACAAGGGAGCTTGACTGCGAGACCTACAAGTCGAGCAGGGACGAAAGTCGGGCTTAGTGATCCGGTGGTTCCGCATGGAAGGGCCATCGCTCAACGGATAAAAGCTACCCCGGGGATAACAGGCTTATCTCCCCCAAGAGTCCACATCGACGGGGAGGTTTGGCACCTCGATGTCGGCTCATCGCATCCTGGGGCTGTAGTCGGTCCCAAGGGTTGGGCTGTTCGCCCATTAAAGCGGTACGCGAGCTGGGTTCAGAACGTCGTGAGACAGTTCGGTCCCTATCCGTCGCGGGCGCAGGAAATTTGAGAGGAGCTGTCCTTAGTACGAGAGGACCGGGATGGACGCACCGCTGGTGTACCAGTTGTCTTGCCAAAGGCATAGCTGGGTAGCTACGTGCGGACGGGATAAGTGCTGAAAGCATCTAAGCATGAAGCCCCCCTCAAGATGAGATTTCCCATGGCGCAAGCTAGTAAGATCCCTGAAAGATGATCAGGTTGATAGGTCAGAGGTGGAAGCGTGGCGACATGTGGAGCTGACTGATACTAATAGATCGAGGACTTAACCAACGCTTTTTAAAAAATGAAATACCTTCTTATTATCTAGTTTTGAAGGAACAACGTTCCTGATATGTTTGGTGGCGATAGCGAAGAGGTCACACCCGTTCCCATTCCGAACACGGCAGTTAAGCTCTTCAGCGCCGATGGTAGTTGGGGGTTTCCCCCTGTGAGAGTAGGACGCCGCCAAGCCATTTAAAAAGATCAGCCATCCGGCTGGTCTTTTTTTGCGTTATTTAGGGTTCTTTGCAGGAGACCTTAGCTTTGTCTTAATTATATTTTTAAACATGAATGTATGTTTTTCATTTTCAAGCCACGGGAACCGTGCAGATTTGCCCTGGAAGTCTATTCTTATCCTAAGATTGGGAAAGGAAATTATTTATTGTGAAATGTGTTGACTTTAAAGTGAAATAGGATTAATATAAATAAGCACCAACTAAGACAAACGAAAAACTTCATCCGCTTTTGGCAGATTGCTAGAAGAAAATAATAACTATTGACTTCTTACTATGAAAATGATAAGATGAAATGGTCGCTGAAAAACACAGCGATTTAAAATAAGTTAAAAACTTCGCAGAAGTTGACAACTAATCAATAAAGTGTTATGATGAATAAACAAGCCGTTCGAAAGAACGATTGTGAAAATTGCTCTTTGAAAACTGAACAAAACAAAGCGCCAACGTTAAATTTTAAGTGAGCACACACTATCAAAAAAGCAAAATGAGCAAGTCAAACATTTCTTCGGAGAGTTTGATCCTGGCTCAGGACGAACGCTGGCGGCGTGCCTAATACATGCAAGTCGAGCGAATCGATGGGAGCTTGCTCCCTGAGATTAGCGGCGGACGGGTGAGTAACACGTGGGCAACCTGCCTATAAGACTGGGATAACTTCGGGAAACCGGAGCTAATACCGGATACGTTCTTTTCTCGCATGAGAGAAGATGGAAAGACGGTTTACGCTGTCACTTATAGATGGGCCCGCGGCGCATTAGCTAGTTGGTGAGGTAATGGCTCACCAAGGCGACGATGCGTAGCCGACCTGAGAGGGTGATCGGCCACACTGGGACTGAGACACGGCCCAGACTCCTACGGGAGGCAGCAGTAGGGAATCTTCCGCAATGGACGAAAGTCTGACGGAGCAACGCCGCGTGAACGAAGAAGGCCTTCGGGTCGTAAAGTTCTGTTGTTAGGGAAGAACAAGTACCAGAGTAACTGCTGGTACCTTGACGGTACCTAACCAGAAAGCCACGGCTAACTACGTGCCAGCAGCCGCGGTAATACGTAGGTGGCAAGCGTTGTCCGGAATTATTGGGCGTAAAGCGCGCGCAGGTGGTTCCTTAAGTCTGATGTGAAAGCCCACGGCTCAACCGTGGAGGGTCATTGGAAACTGGGGAACTTGAGTGCAGAAGAGGAAAGTGGAATTCCAAGTGTAGCGGTGAAATGCGTAGAGATTTGGAGGAACACCAGTGGCGAAGGCGACTTTCTGGTCTGTAACTGACACTGAGGCGCGAAAGCGTGGGGAGCAAACAGGATTAGATACCCTGGTAGTCCACGCCGTAAACGATGAGTGCTAAGTGTTAGAGGGTTTCCGCCCTTTAGTGCTGCAGCTAACGCATTAAGCACTCCGCCTGGGGAGTACGGCCGCAAGGCTGAAACTCAAAGGAATTGACGGGGGCCCGCACAAGCGGTGGAGCATGTGGTTTAATTCGAAGCAACGCGAAGAACCTTACCAGGTCTTGACATCCTCTGACAACCCTAGAGATAGGGCTTTCCCCTTCGGGGGACAGAGTGACAGGTGGTGCATGGTTGTCGTCAGCTCGTGTCGTGAGATGTTGGGTTAAGTCCCGCAACGAGCGCAACCCTTGATCTTAGTTGCCAGCATTCAGTTGGGCACTCTAAGGTGACTGCCGGTGACAAACCGGAGGAAGGTGGGGATGACGTCAAATCATCATGCCCCTTATGACCTGGGCTACACACGTGCTACAATGGATGGTACAAAGGGCTGCAAACCTGCGAAGGTAAGCGAATCCCATAAAGCCATTCTCAGTTCGGATTGTAGGCTGCAACTCGCCTACATGAAGCCGGAATCGCTAGTAATCGCGGATCAGCATGCCGCGGTGAATACGTTCCCGGGCCTTGTACACACCGCCCGTCACACCACGAGAGTTTGTAACACCCGAAGTCGGTGAGGTAACCTTTATGGAGCCAGCCGCCTAAGGTGGGACAGATGATTGGGGTGAAGTCGTAACAAGGTAGCCGTATCGGAAGGTGCGGCTGGATCACCTCCTTTCTAAGGATAATTACGAGAGCGCTTTTGTTTTGTTCAGTTTTGAATGAGTAATTCATTCAGAATACGAAAGATAAACATCACGATGTGATGGATTCTTTCTACTTTGTTCCTTGAAAACTAGATAATAGATAGAAGGCAATTAATTTTTTTCAAAGCATCAGTAAGATCTTTTTTAACGGTTAAGTTAGAAAGGGCGCACGGTGGATGCCTTGGCACTAGGAGCCGATGAAGGACGGGACTAACACCGATATGCTTCGGGGAGCTGTAAGTAAGCTTTGATCCGGAGATTTCCGAATGGGGAAACCCACTGTTCGTAATGGAACAGTATCTTTACCTGAATACATAGGGTACTGAAGGCAGACCCGGGGAACTGAAACATCTAAGTACCCGGAGGAAGAGAAAGCAAATGCGATTTCCTGAGTAGCGGCGAGCGAAACGGAATTAGCCCAAACCAAGAGGCTTGCCTCTTGGGGTTGTAGGACACTCAACATGGAGTTACAAAGGAACGGGGTAAATGAAGCGATCTGGAAAGGTCCGTCAAAGAAGGTAAAAACCCTGTAGTTGAAACTTCGTTCCCTCCTGAGTGGATCCTGAGTACGGCGGGACACGAGAAATCCCGTCGGAAGCAGGGAGGACCATCTCCCAAGGCTAAATACTCCCTAGTGACCGATAGTGAACCAGTACCGTGAGGGAAAGGTGAAAAGCACCCCGGAAGGGGAGTGAAATAGATCCTGAAACCGTGTGCCTACAAGTAGTCAAAGCCCGTTAATGGGTAATGGCGTGCCTTTTGTAGAATGAACCGGCGAGTTACGATTTCATGCGAGGTTAAGTTGATAAGACGGAGCCGCAGCGAAAGCGAGTCTGAATAGGGCGAATGAGTATGAGGTCGTAGACCCGAAACCAGGTGATCTACCCATGTCCAGGGTGAAGTTCAGGTAACACTGAATGGAGGCCCGAACCCACGCACGTTGAAAAGTGCGGGGATGAGGTGTGGGTAGCGGAGAAATTCCAATCGAACCTGGAGATAGCTGGTTCTCTCCGAAATAGCTTTAGGGCTAGCCTCAAGATGAGAGTATTGGAGGTAGAGCACTGATTGGACTAGGGGCCCCCAACGGGTTACCGAATTCAGTCAAACTCCGAATGCCAAATACTTATTCTTGGGAGTCAGACTGCGAGTGATAAGATCCGTAGTCGAAAGGGAAACAGCCCAGACCACCAGCTAAGGTCCCAAAGTATACGTTAAGTGGAAAAGGATGTGGAGTTGCTTAGACAACCAGGATGTTGGCTCAGAAGCAGCCACCATTTAAAGAGTGCGTAATAGCTCACTGGTCGAGTGACTCCGCGCCGAAAATGTACCGGGGCTAAACGTATCACCGAAGCTGTGGATTGACACCATTTTGGTGTCGATGGTAGGAGAGCGTTCTAAGGGCGTTGAAGTCAGACCGGAAGGACTGGTGGAGCGCTTAGAAGTGAGAATGCCGGTATGAGTAGCGAAAGAAGGGTGAGAATCCCTTCCACCGAATGCCTAAGGTTTCCTGAGGAAGGCTCGTCCGCTCAGGGTTAGTCGGGACCTAAGCCGAGGCCGAAAGGCGTAGGCGATGGACAACAGGTTGATATTCCTGTACCACCTATACATCGTTTGAACGATGGGGGGACGCAGAAGGATAGGGTAAGCGCGCTGTTGGATATGCGCGTCCAAGCAGTTAGGCCGGAAACGAGGCAAATCCCGTTTCCATTAAGGCGGAGCTGTGATGGCGAGGGAAATATAGTACCGAAGTTCCTGATTCCACGCTGCCAAGAAAAGCCTCTAGTGAGATGTAAGGTGCCCGTACCGCAAACCGACACAGGTAGGCGAGGAGAGAATCCTAAGGTGTGCGAGAGAACTCTCGTTAAGGAACTCGGCAAAATGACCCCGTAACTTCGGGAGAAGGGGTGCTTTTTAGGGTGAATAGCCCGGAAAAGCCGCAGTGAATAGGCCCAGGCGACTGTTTAGCAAAAACACAGGTCTCTGCGAAGCCGCAAGGCGAAGTATAGGGGCTGACACCTGCCCGGTGCTGGAAGGTTAAGGGGAGAGGTTAGCGCAAGCGAAGCTTTGAACCGAAGCCCCAGTAAACGGCGGCCGTAACTATAACGGTCCTAAGGTAGCGAAATTCCTTGTCGGGTAAGTTCCGACCCGCACGAAAGGTGTAACGATCTGGGCACTGTCTCAACGAGAGACTCGGTGAAATTATAGTACCTGTGAAGATGCAGGTTACCCGCGACAGGACGGAAAGACCCCGTGGAGCTTTACTGCAGCCTGATATTGAATTTTGGTACAGCTTGTACAGGATAGGTAGGAGCCTGAGAAGCCGGAGCGCTAGCTTCGGTGGAGGCGTTGGTGGGATACTACCCTGGCTGTATTGAAATTCTAACCCGCGCCCCTTATCGGGGTGGGAGACAGTGTCAGGTGGGCAGTTTGACTGGGGCGGTCGCCTCCTAAAGAGTAACGGAGGCGCCCAAAGGTTCCCTCAGAATGGTTGGAAATCATTCGTAGAGTGTAAAGGCACAAGGGAGCTTGACTGCGAGACCTACAAGTCGAGCAGGGACGAAAGTCGGGCTTAGTGATCCGGTGGTTCCGCATGGAAGGGCCATCGCTCAACGGATAAAAGCTACCCCGGGGATAACAGGCTTATCTCCCCCAAGAGTCCACATCGACGGGGAGGTTTGGCACCTCGATGTCGGCTCATCGCATCCTGGGGCTGTAGTCGGTCCCAAGGGTTGGGCTGTTCGCCCATTAAAGCGGTACGCGAGCTGGGTTCAGAACGTCGTGAGACAGTTCGGTCCCTATCCGTCGCGGGCGCAGGAAATTTGAGAGGAGCTGTCCTTAGTACGAGAGGACCGGGATGGACGCACCGCTGGTGTACCAGTTGTCTTGCCAAAGGCATAGCTGGGTAGCTACGTGCGGACGGGATAAGTGCTGAAAGCATCTAAGCATGAAGCCCCCCTCAAGATGAGATTTCCCATGGCGCAAGCTAGTAAGATCCCTGAAAGATGATCAGGTTGATAGGTCAGAGGTGGAAGCGTGGCGACATGTGGAGCTGACTGATACTAATAGATCGAGGACTTAACCAACGCTTTTTAAAAAATGAAATACCTTCTTATTATCTAGTTTTGAAGGAACAACGTTCCTGATATGTTTGGTGGCGATAGCGAAGAGGTCACACCCGTTCCCATTCCGAACACGGCAGTTAAGCTCTTCAGCGCCGATGGTAGTTGGGGGTTTCCCCCTGTGAGAGTAGGACGCCGCCAAGCCATTTAAAAAGATCAGCCATCCGGCTGGTCTTTTTTGCGGTTGTTATTCCTTCTGTTTCTTATGTTTAAATCTGTTAAAAGGTAGGAGACTCAAAAGATTATAGAAAGTATAGGAAAGTATATATGTTAGGACATACTTATAAATGCATCTAGTGATAAATAAGCAAATAATTTCTGCTTCAATCTGTATAATCGTATATCTGTTTAAGGCATATGGACAGAATTCTTCGTTTCTGTAGGGAAATATGTTAAACTTAACGTAGTTCTGAAACTGTCATGGGGGAATAGCCGATGGATACCTCTGCTAAAGATGAAATGATTTTTTCGTTTGCTGAATGGTTGAGAGACCAAGGCAAATCAGCTAATACGATCAAAACGTATACTGGTGTCCTTTCACAGTTTTGTGACCAGACACAAAAGATATTGATGGAGATTCATTCTGAAGATGTTCAGGATTATCTTGACTATTTAGAAAATTGCAAGAAAAGTCCAGGGACAATCGAAAAACACTATATCGCTCTAAATGTATTCTTTAAATTTTTAGGCAAGCCACAAGTAATGCTTTCTGTGGAACGCAAGGTTAAAGAGCACAAGCTAGAAGTGCCTGAAACTTTAAGCATAAAAGAGCAGCAAATCCTGTTAAGAGATATAGAAGCCGAAGGAAATCTTAGGAACATTGCCATCGTCTACCTTTTGTTGCATACAGGAATTCGTGTTTCTGAATTATGTGACTTAAATGATCAGGACGTCATCATGGAAACAGAGCGAAATTATATACTTGTCAGGAACGCAAAAGGTGAAATTGATAGAACCGTTCCCCTTACACTATCGGCTATACAACATGTAAAAAATTATCTTCATTCTTTAAAAGAAAAAGCAGATCCGTTATTCATCTCAAGTTATAATCAAAGGATCACTCCGAGGTCAGTTCAATATATATTAAAAAAATACAATGTGCATCCACATAAATTGCGTCATACCTTTTGCCAAAGGTTAGTGGATAATGGAATAGCTATACAAACGATATCCAAGCTTGCCGGTCATAAAGATTTAAATGTGACCAAGCGTTATTTAAAAGAGAAATCGCTGGATTTGGAAAATGCGATAGACCAAACTTTCACCAAACACTAATCTATAGAAATCAAAAAGGAAGGCGAGTGCTTTCCTTTTTTTGTTTGCATAAAAATCAGTTTTAAAAACAAACGAATTTCCTTGGAAATGACGACGAATAGGCATTTATGTTACGAGTGGCGGGTGTCTGGTTAAAAAAGAAGGAATCAAGTCATAAAGACCTTGTCTAGAGAGCTGGCAGGAAGCTGTATAGGACAAATTGAATATATATTTATTAATGCATTATGAAAATGAAGGTGGAGTAGAAGAATTCAAAATTATTATTGTTGAATCAGAAAAGAAGAGGGTATCCCTTTAATTAGGGATACCCTCTTTCTTTTCTTTTCTTTATTATTTAACTGTTTTTTTCTTCTTTTTACCTATTTTCATTATAACTTCATAAACTACCGGTACTATGACCAGTGTTAGCAATGTAGAACTCACTAGTCCGCCGATAACGGTAATTCCTAAACCTTGTGATATTAATCCACTGCCTTCTGCACCGATTGCCAGAGGTATTAAGGCGCCTATTGTGGCAAGGGCAGTCATCAGGATTGGACGTAAACGGGTGGATCCAGCTTCGAGTAAAGCTTCCCGAGTAGATAAACCTGATTCTTCATTTTTGATAACACGGTCCACTAATACAATGGCATTGGTTACGACGATACCAATAAGCATTAGGACACCCATCATTGCCGAAACGCTGATCGTCTCACCTGTAACGAATAGCCCTGCCAATGCCCCAATTACCGTGAATGGTAGTGAGAAGAGAATGGCTATTGGTGCTAAACCACCATGGAAAGTAACGACTAGGACAAAGTAAACGATAGCTATGGCTGCTAACATGGCGATTCCGAGTTGAGTGAATGATTCTTGGATATCTTTCGTTACTCCGCCATAGTCTACAGAAACGCTTGCAGGAAGGTCTAATTTTTTAACTTCCTTTTGTACCTCAGCTGTTACTGCTGCTACATCATCCGATTTGATAGTTGCAGACACGTCGGCATAAATTTTTCCATCGCGACGGCTAATTGTATCGGACGCTTTTCCTTCTTCGATTTTCACAAGCTCTTTTAATGGGATTTTCATTCCCATTGGAGAAGAAATTTTCGTGTTCTCAAGATCTTTTTTATCTTTAAATGTCGTTTCTTCTGTCTCGACATATACTTTGACTTCTTCTCCATCTTTTTTAATAGTAGTTAAAGCATCTTCTTTGTTCGTATTTGCAATGGACATACCAATTTGTGCCGCTGTTAGTCCAAGATCACTTAGCTTTTTCTGGTCTGCCACTAGTGTATATTGCTCATAAGCATCGGAAAGACTGGTATCAACATCTTTTAAGTCTTTATTTTTCTTCATGATATTTTTAATATCATCGATTACAGGTTCAATTTCTTTTTGTGTATTTCCGTATACATATAGGGTAGTTTCATTACTTGATGTTGAAGTGAACTCTTGTTGTTTCCATGTTCCAGGTGAATTAAGGCTAGTTAAATCCTTTATGACCTTTTCTTTTTTGTCTCCGAAGTTTTTGGTGTCTTCATCATAGAGTACATAGAAGAGAGCTGAGTTACCCGAGCCGCCCATCATTCCACTCATCATGTTTTCCCCTAGTGTATATTGAACGGTCTTCACATCATCTTTATCGATGAAGTATTTTTCTACTTTTTCTGTTTGCTTTTCAATATCCTCTTTTAATTCGCCAGGCGCTGGAGTGTAAGTAACGATAATCGTTTTTTCCTCATCTGCAGGCATGAAGCTGACACCGATGCTTGGAATAAGGAATAAGCTCCCGACTAATAATACAATGGCTGTACCGAAAGTTATTAACTTATGGTTTAATGACCAATCAAGTGCTTTTCGGTAGAATGCAGATAGTTTGCTGGGTTTTTCTTCATGTGATTTTAATTCCTTTTTAGATAGTCCCTTTTTAAATAAAGAGTCTGCCATGGCCGGAACGAGTGTGATGGCGATTATTAATGAAGCGACTAATGCAAACACCATTGTTAAGGCGAATGGCATGAATAGTTCCCCAACAGCCCCTGTAACGCTTGCTAAAGGCAGATAAACGGCTACTGTAACGATTGTCGATGAAAGGATAGGGATGAACATTTCCTTAGTGGCTGATCTTATTAAGTCGCCGCCTTTTAATTGTTCGCCTTTTAAAGCCATTCTCCTGTAAATATTTTCAATTACGACAATAGAGTCATCGACGACACGGCCAATTGCGACTGTCATGGCTCCCAGTGTCATAACATTTAATGAAATATCCATTTGCTTGAGCACCAAAAGGGCTGCTAACAAAGATAATGGAATCGAAATGACGGAAATTAGAGTCGTTTTAAAGTTCCTAAGGAAAAGCATGATAACGATGACGGCAAACAGACAGCCGAAGATTGCCTTGCTAATCATGGTTTCAACTGAATCTTTAATCGGTTTTGCTTGATCTAGCGTAGTATGTACACTGACGCCTTTAAATTCTTCTTTGAAATTCGATATTTCTTTATTTACTTCGTCTACGATTGCAACTGTATCGGCATCAGGCGATCTTGTAACCTGGATTCCAATCGATTCGCTACCGTTTGTTCTTGAAACCGACTCAGCCTTACCGGTGACTTTAACATCGGCAATATCTGATAATTTGACATTTTGTACTTGGGCAGTACCCGAAGCCATTTCAGGGGATAATTGATTGGTTTCGGGTATGGTTTGTGCTGGCGTTCCAGTTTTAGAACCACCCGTTAAAGGTATCTTTATATTTTTCAGGTCTTTTAATGTGGAAATGTTTCCATCCACAACGATCGTTTTTTCTTTATCATCAAAGTTATATATGCCAAGTGGCATGTTGATGTTTGCGGCCTGGATAACCTTCTTTACGGTCTCTTCATCGAGCCCATATTGAGCCATCTTTTCTTGATCGAATACAAGGCTCCCTTCATTTACTTGTTGTCCGGAAATTGATACGGAAGTTACGCCATCGATTCCTTCAAGTTTAGGTACTAACACCTCTTCGACATTTTTTGTAAGGGCTGGTAAATCCGAATCCTTATCTGTTACACTGAGTGCTACGACAGGAAAAGCGTTTAACTCTAATTTAGATACGCTTGGGTTATCCACTCCCTCAGGCAGTTCTATTTTCTCTAATGCTTCTTTAACAGCTTTTACAGCGTCGTCCATATCCGTATCATAGTCATATTGTAATTGGATGGAAGAAACATTAGCCATGGAAGATGAACTGACTAATTCGACTCCTGATAAATTTGTGACTTTCTGTTCAATCTGGTTTGTGAGTTTATCTGCTACTTCTTCAGGTGCAGCTCCTGGATATACAGTGGAGATACTTATTAATGGAGTCGAGATGTTTGGAATGGTTTCTTGCTTCATGTTTAAACCGGAGTATAAACCCGCTGCAACGATGATGATCGTAAGCAACCAGATTGCCAATTTATTCTTCAAGGAAAATTTAATTATTGAATTCAAACTTGTACCCTCCATACTTAAAATTGTGACTAGTCGGTCATAGACTCAAATATATAGCATAAGGATTATGATTGCAATAGATAATATCTGTTAGTTTTATCGTTGTGATTCCAAGGGTTTTGGGATACAATTTGAAAGATATGACTGATTGGTCATAATTGGACAGACTTTTAAGAGATAGGATGAATTTGATGAATGAAAAACATAAAATGATCATAGATAAATCTGTAGAACTTTTCGCGGAGAAAGGTTATCATGCCACCTCCGTTCAGGAAATTGCTGAAAAATGTGGGATAGCAAAGGGATCTTTTTATAATTATTTTAAATCGAAGGAAGAGTTACTCGTCTCCATTTTTAAATATTATTATGAAGCGTTGACGGACTCATTACTTGATCTTGAGTTAGACGCTTCATTGTCTAGTAAAGACAAATTTTTGAGGCAAATCACTGTTCACATGGAGCATATGACGGGAAATACAAACTTAATTCAAATGCTGATGCAGGAACAAATGCTCCATATCAGCGAAGAACTTGATCGGTTTTTACAATATATCCATGAAGAGGGATTGATTTGGTTCAAGCGTAAAATCATTGAGATATACCCCGGACTTTCGGCTGACCTTCTGCCGGATTGCACAATAATATTAGATTCACTTTTCAAAGGATATATCGGAATATTGATCAGGAAAAAAAATGCTTTCGATGTGGAGTTGTTACCTAGCTTCATGTTGAACCGTATGGATTCAATTATTGCAAGCCTGCAAAACATGGAAGATCCATTATTGAAACAATTTCCTTTACCAGAATGCTCACTGCGGGATTTGAGCCCAAAAGAGGAAATCCATTCGATCATCAGCAGGATGTTGGAAGTGGAAACAAGTAAAAATAGGGAAGCTTTAAAGGCAATTCAAGAAGAGTTTTCAAAAGTTAGGCCAAGTCCCATTATCTTGGAAAGTCTTTTGTTGTTTTTGGAAAAAAATGAAAAACGAAGTCCTTTGTGTTCAAAGCTTGTCTTAACGATGAAGGAATATTTGACGAATATATGAAGGAATAACTGAAAGGGGCGTATAGCCTCTTTTTTTGTTGATATCTTAGAGTTCAAATCCATATGAATTTTTCTATATTTGATTATGAATGAGTTTCAAAATCTGGGGTTTAGGAAAAAGTATAAGTAGTAGGAAAATTCTTTCATTAGTATGGAGGCAAGAATCATGAGATGGAAAAAGGGAATGCTTATTTATAATAAAAAGGCCGGGAACAATAAACTCGAGAGGAATCTTGAGGAATGTCTTCCAGTAATAGCTCCTCATATTGATGAGTTCCTTATTCTACAAACGAAGGAAAAAGGGGATGCATGTCGATTCTGCTCGGAATATGGTGAAGACATGGATGTAGTTTTCGTATTAGGGGGAGATGGAACCGTACATGAGTGTGTAAATGGCCTTTCACCCCTTGGGAAGCGGCCGTTGTTTGGGATATTACCTGGAGGGACTTGCAATGACTTCTCAAGAACATTAAAGATTCCCCAAAATGTTCGTCAGGCTGCGGAAGCAATAGTAAATGGAAAAGTTCGTTCAATTGACATCGGTCAGGCCAACGATGACTATTTCTCCAACTTTTGGGGAATCGGGCTTATTACTGAGGCATCAAGCAATATTGATGTGCAGGAAAAAAACAGGTTCGGAAAGATAGGATATTTATTAAGTGCAGTAAGGACGATTGGTGATAATGCACCCTTTTCCTATAAACTTGAGTATGATGGGAATTTCATTGAAGGAGAAGCAATCATGATTTTGGTCTTGAATGGATGTTTTATCGGTACTAATTTACTCCCCTTTCCCATGGTTAGTCTAGACGATGGGATCTTTGGCGTTGCCATCTTGGAAAACGCAAGCTTTGGTGCATTTTTAGAAATAATAGCGATGAAACGTTCATGGATTGAAAATCTGAGCTCGGAGTCTGGTGTGACCTATGTGCAGGCCGGTAGCATGACTATTGAAAACAAGAGACCACTTGATGTGGATATGGATGGAGAGAGTTATAGCCAAACACCTACTCGAATTAAAGTTCTTGGCCATCATTTATCGGTATTAACTCCAAATTGGTGAGGAGGATTAAATATTAAGGGTAAGTCTATGTGTTTTTTTTGTTTCATTCATTCCTTATTTCTGCAATTGTTTCCAAAATAAGATAAAATATAGGATGATATATCATTTTTTGCAGGAGGAACACATATGGTGTACCAGGTCAGATTGTTAAAGGGCATTTTAGAGCCTCATCGAAGTCGTTATCAGCTGCAAAATGCAGAGGCAGTCACACGGCTTGGATGGAAATTACTATTTTTATATTTTCTTAGTATTATAGTATTTGCTATTGGTGGATATTTTGGCATTGGTTCTGAATCATTTTCCAAAGAAATCACGAAGATGAGTGTTAATGAATTTGAAGCAGGAAAGTTTCTGATATTGAGCGGCAATATAATAGCAAGCCTTATCTACCCATCCATTTACATATTTTTATCAGCCCTTTTCTTTTGGATTGTTACCGATATCCCATACATAAAATTAGTTATCGTTCAAATGATCATTTTCGGGCTGCAATTATTGGAAAAAGCATTACTGATTCCTCTTTTCGTATTAATGGATATAGGCAATGATTCCAACCTTTTTTCATTGGGAGTCATCGGTCAGTATTTTCTCAGAAGTGATTACTTTATTCACTTTTTCAGCGAAATCACCATTTTTCAATTTCTTATTATTGCCCTGCAATATTTCTATTTAAAGGAGTTTTCACAACGAAATAATTATTTGGTCCTTGTAATGATTGTTCTATTCTATCTGGCCACGTGGTTTGTTAAAGCCTTTTTAGCATACATCCAAGTGGGCGTATTTGTATAAGGCGGGTGAAAAGAATGAGTGGGAAATGGAAAATAACAGCAGTCTCAATTGCGTCGATTGTGTTAATAACCGTCAACATATACCTTATTGAAAAAAAAGGAAGCAAAGCGGAACGAACTGTTTTCGTGGAAAACTGGTCAATGGTAAAAAAAGATACAATTACGGATACTATTCAAACAAATGGGGTAATTAAACCTGTAGAAGAGTACGATATCTATTTTGAAACCAAGAAAAATGATTTTAAGAAATTCCTTGTAAAAGAGGGGGATGCTGTAGCGGCTGGTTCCTCGTTGTTTGAGTATACGACAACCGAACTTGATGCACTTAAAGCGAATTTGGAAGCGGAGAAAACTGCTGCTGAGGGAGAAATTGTAGGGATTGACGAATATATTAGAAAGTTAATGGCTTCTCAAGGGGCCCTGACCCGTGATCCTGATAAAGCGGTCATTGATGAATCGGTGAAAAATAACTTGGATATTAATATAACAACAAGCTCTTCAGATCTTATTAAAAGCAACATTGAGCAAGAAATGTACAAGCAAGAACTCGAAAAAAACAGTTTGAATGAAAAAGTGAAAATGCTTGATGCTAAATTAAGTTCAATTGAGGAGCAGGCTAGCGCGATTGTAACGACGAGTGAAGCTGATGGCGTAGTTAAAAATATCAATAAAAACCTGAAAAACCCCATTATATCCATCGTTTCAACAAATATGGCAATTGAAGGTAATTTCACCGAAGAGGAGATGAAAAAAGCTAAAGTGGGCATGACTATAAAAGCAAGTTCCTCTGATTTAAAAAAGTCATTGAAAGGAACGATAGGCCGTATCCATTCCTATCCAGCAGAAGAGCCGTCACTAAAAAGGGATAACAGATTTCCATTTCAGGCTTTAATCGAACCGGAGGGTGAAGAAACCGAATCTTTGTTGGTGGGATCCAAAGTCAACCTTGCTGTAATAACCAATGAGAAAGCTGGTGTACCCGCCATTCCCATAGAGGCAGTGCATTACCAAAAAAAGCCGCATGTCTACAAATTGACTAAAAAAGGCTATGTGGATAAACACTACATTGCAAGAGGGCTTAAAGCAGAAGGTAAGCAGGAACTAATAAAGGGACCGTCAGTAGGTGATGTCATCCTGCTAGAACCGAATAGGGTAGCGAAGAACCATTCTTATTTTATTACCCCAATTCAATTTGAAAAAGTGAAAACTGCAACTTATAAAAAATTTACCTCTAGGGAAAAAGTAAGGTATCTGTTACTTGGCATTTTGGAAAAATAACTGCTTCTTTCATAAAGAAAGGGGATGTCAAATTAGGTATTATTTATATATCCATATAGCATAAATGACTAAAAATCGGGAAGTGTAATACTTGGTGAAATCATCTAAAATGCAGAATATTCAGATATATTTAAAGACTTTTTCTAAAATGGATGAGAATAAACATTTACAGATTAACCTTTTTAGTATAATATTTTATTATAAGTTAACTCGCTTAATCTTATTCCAAGAACGGGGGAACCATTTTTGTGGATTTTAATCCACTAGGGGTGAATTCAGAAATGAAAGGGCAAATTGTGTTTCCAATTCCTAACCCGACAGCTAACCTCGTCAGCGTCTTTAAGGGAACATGTGTGAATATTCACGCCAATAAGAAATTGACACATGAAGTGTCTTTTTTTTCGGCGTAAAGACAGAGTTTTTCAAAAAAGAAAAATTACTTTCTTTCTATTAGTATCTTGTTTCCCTTACCGAGACAAAACGTTTTTGCATCAAAGACTTTATGGAAGGTGAGGAAAGTATATGAAGAAATTTAAGTTAAGTTTAGCTACCCAAATTTTCATTGGTTTAATTCTAGGGATTACCGTTGGTGCCATTTTTTATGGTAATGAGACGGCGCAAAACTTTTTACAGCCATTCGGAGACATTTTCCTACGAATGATTAAAATGATTGTTGTGCCAATCATTGTATCAAGCCTTATCGTTGCAGTTGCGGGTGTAGGTGATTTAAAAGCAGTAGGTAAACTAGGAGCTAAATCACTATCATACTTTGTGGTGGTAACTATGATTGCGATTGCTGTTGGTTTAATTTCCGCTAATATCATTCAGCCTGGTGCTGGCGTAAATATGAATCATCTGGAAAAAACTGACATCTCTACTTATGTTGATACAGCAGAAACTAAGCAGCATGAATCGTTTGTAGATACAATTGTTCACATTGTACCATCCAATCCAGTACAAGCTATGGTACAAGGCGATATGTTAGCGATCATTTTCTTCTCCGTATTGTTTGGACTTAGTATTGCCGCGATCGGTGAAAAAGGTAAACCAGTATTCCGTTTCTTCCAAGGTACAGCAGAAGGAATGTTCTACCTAACTAATATGGTCATGAAATTTGCTCCTATTGGGGTATTTGCACTAATCGGTGTGACCATCTCCAAGTTCGGTTTGGAATCTTTAATTCCGCTAGGTAAGTTAGCGCTTTCTGTATACGGAACAATGATTTTCTTTGTAATTGTCGTTCTGGGTCTTATTGCAAAATTTGTAGGATTCAATATCTTTACATTGATTAAACTTCTAAAAGAAGAATTGATACTTGCGTTCTCTACAGCAAGTTCAGAAGCGGTTCTTCCGAAACTTATGGAAAAAATGGAAAAAGCGGGATGTCCGAAACATATAGCTACATTTGTTATTCCGACTGGATACTCTTTTAACCTTGATGGTTCAACATTATATCAAGCGTTGGCAGCTATCTTCATCGCTCAAATGTACGGAATCCATTTAAGTGCTTATGAGCAAATTACGCTAATGTTAGTGTTAATGATCACGTCTAAGGGTATTGCGGGTGTACCAGGTGTATCCTTCGTAGTTCTTTTAGCGACATTAGGAACAGTTGGTATTCCTATTGAAGGTTTAGCATTTATTGCCGGTATCGACCGTATTCTTGATATGGGACGTACAGTAGTAAACGTTATCGGTAATTCACTTGCAGCAATCGTCATCTCTAAATGGGAAGGTCAATTCAACCCCCCTTCCGATAAAGAATTAGAACAAGTTTCTTAATGCAAAAAATCCAGAGTGATATGTCACTCTGGATTTTTTGTGTTTGAAAAGCGTATCCTTTATATTTGACGGGCCAGAAGCAGCAAACGAAAAGTTTTTTAAAGGGAAGCCGCCTCGTGAAAAGAATTAAAGCCTTATTCAATTTTATCCGTCGTAAATTCCTCCAACTCTTTACTTTTCACTATTATGGATATTTAAAATTATCGAGTTCGTTCCTTAACCTTATAGGTGATTATAGAGTTCAGGTATTCACATTATTTATACGATGCAGATGATGAATAATATTCTGGGTTATATAACTTACTTGAAAACCCAAAAGTTTGATAAAATAACATTATTGATTGAGAGCTCGGAGGGGATCAGGTTATGAAGAATGATAACAATGATATCTTATATATGCATATGCAGGCTTCCGAACGGTTTGTCCTTTTTAATGGACTCAATTTTCGTGAATTTGTCTATTCGCTGCCATATAACTTGGATTCCATCTTATTATTGAAACATCAATTCGATGGTGGAGAATACAATTTGAATGTCCTGCTTGATAGTGCTTCATCTGAGGATATTGCAAAGCTCGTTAAAGAAAATGTCCGGGCATATGGAGATTTCTGTTGGATTGATTTTGAAGAAGAGGAAGGGCTGGATGAATTGGATGGAAGGGAATTAGCTGAACTTTTATATTTAGGGCATGCAAAAACCCACCTAGATCCTCCATTTTTCCGTAAATTGAATAATCAATTTGTGTACCTTGCCCAGGATGATGGCTGGTTCAACAAAATTTATTTTCGTTCACTTTCTACATATTATATGATGTTAGGGAGCCTGATTCCGCTAAAGCTGGAGCCGTTAAAAGTGGAGAGGACGTGGCTTGGAATCAGAAAGAAAAGAGAGCTGACGGCCATTCCTGCAGAAATCATTTCTTCTTTGGCTCATATTATGGCAGAGGGGCTCATTTTTTCCTTTCGGCATGTCAAGTACTCAAGAACGAAGATTGAGATACCGGCATGGGTGGTAGGGGATTATTTAAACATGGATGAGATGCATGATGACTTTTCGGATAGAAATATTAAGGAGCCGGATGTTTTTATCACCTTTAATCGAAAAGAAAAAGTATGGGAAAGTGTTATAAAAAATGAATCATTATTCTGATCCCAATTTCCGGATGCGTGGGTTGGATTATTTGATATCTTTGATTTTTTTTAGGTGTAAGACTTACTATCTATTGCATAAAAGATAAGGGGGGACGCCGCACAGGAGACAGGGAGTTGTGGCTTTGGCCTATATTCCTCATTGGAAAAGAACCAATGATGGAAGTTTCGCTTTTCCCGTTTTAGTGTAAAATGATACAATGAACATGGTTAAAAGAATATTGGAGGGTAATAACTCATGAAAACTAAACTTGGTTTGCTTTATGGTGGAAAATCTGCGGAGCATGAGGTTTCTATGCAGACGGCTTTAGCGGTGATTAAGGCTCTCGATTTAGCAAAGTTTGATATATATCCGATTTACATAACAAAAGAGGGTTCATGGATTAATGGACCGATGTTAACAGGGCCTGCCGAGAGTGTGGAGGCTTTGACTTTTTCGTCGGACAAATCGAACTCGCCTCTTGCCTTGCAGGCACATTCAACTGATGAAAATAGTGAATCAACAGGGTATGACGTAATTTTCCCATTGCTTCACGGGCCAAATGGAGAAGACGGGACAGTGCAAGGGATGCTGGAACTATTGAATCTCCCTTATGTAGGCAATGGCGTTTTAGCTTCATCAGCTGGAATGGATAAAGTTATCATGAAAAACATCTTTGCCCAAGCGGGGCTTCCTCAAGTTAAATACACTTGGTTCATTCGTTCTGAATGGGAAAAAAATACTGAAAGCGCCATTAAAAAGGTAGCTGATGAATTGGGGTACCCTTGTTTTGTCAAACCAGCTAATTTAGGCTCGAGTGTCGGTATCAGCAAATGTAATGATGCTGATGAATTGGAAAAAGCGGTTGCGGAAGCTTTTCAATTCGATCGGAAGATCATCATTGAAGAAGGGGTCGTAGCCCGTGAACTTGAGTTTGGCATTCTTGGCAATGATGACCCATCATGTTCAGTGGCAGGAGAAATCATCCCTAAGCAAGATTTCTCCTTCTATGATTATTCAGCAAAATATGTTGACGGTAATTCAGCGATGGTCATTCCAGCGGAGATAAAGGAAAGCGAGTACGCAGCTTTATCTGAAATGGCCATTACGGCCTTTAAGTCATTGGATTGCTCTGGATTGGTTCGAGCTGATTTCTTCTTAACGAAAGAGGGCCAAATCTATATTAATGAAGTGAATACAATGCCCGGATTCACTCCTTTCAGTATGTTTCCGTTATTGTGGAAGCACACAGGTGTCGACTATCCAGCGTTAATTGAAAAACTCGTGAAACTTGCCTTGGAACGTCATCAAGAAAAACAACAAATCAAATATACAGTTTGATCATGCAGGTAATGTATCAGTGAACTTCACAATTCTTCAAAAGTTGATCTGATGGATTAAAATTAGCAGGAGCCGGTTCAATTTATACTGGTTTCTGCTTCGTTTGGTTAATGGAAGAAGAAGAAGAGAGCGATTAACGGTTCGATGAATGTAGGAGGAACAAAATGATAAAGAGAACGTTGAAACAAGTACATGAAATGGCAGATGGATTGAATGATATCACTTCATTCCAGTCCAAAGGAATAAATGGGGTTACCATCGATTCAAGAACGGTTAAGGAAGGGTGTTTGTTCATTCCGCTTAAGGGTGGGCAGGTTGACGGTCATCAATATGTCAGGCAGGCTTTAGCACAAGGAGCGGCGGCTTCTTTTTGGCAAAGGGATGTTCCGAATCCTCCCAATGATTTACCGATAATCATTGTTGAAAATACCGAAAAAGCACTTCAGCAATTAGCGCGTTCTTATCGACAGCAGTTGAATATAAAAGTGGTAGGGATTACAGGCAGCAACGGTAAAACGACTACGAAAGATATGACGGCTGCGCTGCTGGCAACTACCTATAAAGTTCATAAAACCAATGGAAACTTCAATAATCATCTAGGTTTACCACTAACGGTGCTTTCGATGGAAGAGGATACTGAAGCGGCTGTTTTGGAAATGGGAATGAGCAGCCGTGGAGAAATTGAGTTTTTATCCAAAATGGCAAAGCCTGATGTAGCGATCATTACCAATATCGGTGAATCACACTTATTGGATTTAGGATCACGCGAGGAAATTGCGAATGCGAAGTTGGAAATTGTCGAAGGTTTGGCGAAAGGTGGAACGCTGATATATCATGGTGATGAGCCATTGCTTCGCAATCGGATCAAAAAAGATTTTCCGGATTTAAATGTAATTTCTTTTGGGCGTACGGAACAAAATGATTTGTTTCCACAGACCATTAACCAAGGGGCAGATAGTACAACGTTTACAATCGCATGTGATGAAAAGGATATCAATTATGAGATACCGGTTTTAGGCCATCATAATGTTCTTAATGCATTGGCAGCCATCTTGGTTGCTAAAGAATTCCATGTAGATGTTGCAGCAATCCATAAAGGTCTGTCTACCATTCAGTTAACTAATATGAGGATGGAATTGGTCCAGGGTGCAAAAGGGCAGAAAATCATCAATGATGCGTATAATGCCAGTCCAACTTCAGTAAAGGCAGCTGTAGAGTTGATTGAGGGATTATCTGGTTTCGAGAAAAAGATCCTTGTACTGGGAGACATGTTGGAGTTAGGGCCACAGGAAAAAGACTTTCATCTGAAAATTGGTGAATTGATTTCTAATGAGCGGATCGATAAGATCTTCACGTATGGTCCTTTAGCAGAGTTTATTGCGAAGGGAGCGAGCAAGGCTTTTTCATCAGAGAATGTCCGTCCTTTTCAAGATAAGCAGAAACTTATAGAGGAACTTAAGTCGTCTACACAGGTAAATGATATCATTCTCGTTAAAGCTTCTAGGGGCATGAAGCTTGAGGAAGTCGTTCAAGCCTTACAAAAATAAAAAAGAATAGAAAAGGCCGTTTCTTTTTGAATCGGCCTTTTTTATCGTACTTAATAAAGTGTCCCGGCAATAATGCAGATATCATCGTCAATCACTGAATGCCTCATCCTTGAGACAAGTAACTCCTGAAGAAGGTCATGTGTATCAAGATGGATATTCTCGATGAATTCCCTCTCGACATTGCCAGATCGGTCGATTGCGGATGGTACGGGAGTTTTAGAAAGTCCATCTGTATAGATGAAGAAACGGCTTCCTGGTTCATAATGAAATACTATTTTTTTTATGGGCATTTCAGGACTTAGCCCAATGGCTATAGTCCCTTCATTCAAATTGAGGAATTGATTGGTGCATGGGGAATACAAAAAGGCTGAAGGAAGTCCGAAGTTCACATATTCGATGCGTCGCTCCTTTGTATCCACGTATGCAATGAAGGCTGTAAAACAAGCGTGGTTTTTATATTCCCTTTTAACTCCTTGAAATAAATCCCGCATATGTTTGTTCAGTTCCTCCGTTATGAAGATGGGGTCTTTTACGCGTTTGATAAGCTCAGGTATCAAAGTGCGTATGGACATGTTTATGAGTGCCGTATGAATGCCCTTTCCGCATAAGTCGATCATTATGAAGCTGTATGTCCTGTCGCCAATCTCCGTCCAGTAAAATAGATCCCCTGACAGTTCACTAGAAGGCTGGGAAAGCCCTTTGACCTCTATATCTTTTTTATTGATAGACAAAGGTAAACCTGAAAGTTGAAAGCCCTTTGCAATTCGCAGGCTCATTGCTGATTTCTGGTTGATCTTTTCTAGCTCCTGCCCCTTCAATTTCGCTGAAAACAGTTGCATGCTGATGTTTTGGAGTGACTTTAATTTAATCCTGACTTCTACTGAATTGGCAGGGACAGCCATGGTTTCATAAAAGGTCCTTTCTGGTAACGCCAGAGGGGCCTCCATACCTAAAGCACGTTTGTAGATAAATAAGATAGGGATTTCATAAGTTTCAGCTAAGGCGAACAACGAGGTTTGCTGCCAAGAATCTTTTGTTATGTATAAAGGTAAAACAAATAATGATTTCATTAAGTCCGTTGATTCCTGAAATAGAAGACTTTGATTGAGTGGATCCTCCAAAAAGGTGACTTGCTTGTTCATTTTCTTTAACATCAGACCAAAATCCTTACATAAAGGAACATCTATAGTGTATATATTCATATAACCCCCAATGTTTTATTGATAGGTCAATCATACTGCATTTAGACTTATTTACTACCGTTTTTTTAATAATTAATAGAAATTTCGAAATATAATGGTATTATATACCTGGTAATGTATAGTGGGTTGGTAGTAAGTCCTTTCTTTTTCTAAAGGAGTAACCGTGTAAGGTGGCCTTTTGATTCGGATTACTCCTTCCTGAATAAAGTTTGTTGAAACTATTTGAATTAAACACATATCATGTATATAAACAGATGTTCGTTTTGTAAAATCATTTATTGATTGCTCAAATATTAAATAAAGAATCCATTTACTCATACTTGGATATAGTAACTACGGTAATCCTGTTGGTGGTGAATCAATCCGTGTGCTTCTCTAAAGGGAAAATAAAAACCAATGTGACACACATTTCAACCGATAAAATGGCACATTGAATGAACATGCTAAATTCTTACTCAAACGTATTTCAGATGCACATTTCCATGTGGGAAAATCAAATTCCCCTATTTTTTGAAACGATCTAAAGTTTATAGTAACCATAAATGGGGAGATATCCTTTATTGCAATAACAGTTTGAAAATGGTAATATGAAGTATGAGTTTAAATGTCTTATCATTGATGATTATTTAAATTAATCAGGTTGAGGCAACAAAATTGTATGTTCTTACATGTTTCATGAGTTCATTCTTGAGATTATTTTAGATTAAATAGGCCGCGCGTCTGGTCATATATAAAAGCTGCATTTCTTGGCGGCTTTAGTAGCTATTAGGGAATCAAGCCGCATTTTAGCGCTTTTCCACTTCTGCAAATCCTCAACGCACCGGGCCTGTTTTGTATAAGAATCTTGGCTCTCGTCAAGTTTTGTTCATACAGTCTTTTTAAGTCTGATGAATAATAGGTGCAGCAGCCCTCACCTGAATAAAACGGTAAACATCCGTTTATGCTACTTTTAATTTTCCATATTGAATTTAATTTTGGTTACATGTACTTTTAAAAAGATGAGCGTATGTTAATGATAAGTTTACACGTGCGCGAAACTAAAAATGCCAGTGAATGTTCGTGCTGGTATATTTCCTTTTTAAAAAATCATATTGAGTTCATTTGAACTAAAAGGCAGACATACTTTTAGGTGATAATGATAAACTTTTTCATAAGAGATAAAGTAGAACATCCGTCATGATGATGAGGATTTGAACTAAACATCTGTGCATGATCCATGAATGCACGTGTAAATTTACGATATAAAAAGGAGTACGAAAACATTGACATTGTTTAGCGAATTAGGATTAGATAGAACGTCTATGAAATCAATAGAAAAAATGGGATTTGAGGAAGCGAGCCCGATTCAATCCCAAACGATACCTCTAGCTCTTGAAGGTAAAGACATCATTGGTCAAGCGCAAACTGGAACTGGTAAAACTGCTGCATTCGGTATCCCATTGATGGAAAACATCGATATTAATAACGAAAATGTGCAAGGGATTGTTATTGCACCTACACGTGAGCTTGCCATCCAAGTTTCCGAAGAACTTTTCAAGCTTGGTTACGGAAAACGCGCCCGTGTATTAGCGGTTTATGGTGGACAAGATATCGATCGCCAAATCCGTGCTTTAAAGAAAAAACCACATATTATCGTTGGTACACCTGGTCGTCTTTTAGATCATATCAAACGTAAAAATATTAAATTAGGCGGAGTTCACACTGTAGTTCTTGATGAAGCAGATGAAATGCTTAACATGGGATTCATTGAGGATATCGAATTGATCCTTTCAACGGTTCCTGACGAAAGGCAAACATTGCTTTTCTCAGCTACAATGCCTGATCCAATCCGTAAAATTGCTGAAAGATTCATGCAAGAACCAGTTCTTGTACGCGTAAAAGCGAAAGAAATGACAGTGGATCGCATCGAACAATATTACTTGGAGTTAAAAGAAAGTGAAAAATTCGATACACTTGCACGCCTTTTCGATATTCAAACACCGGATCTTGCTATCGTCTTCGGACGTACGAAACGCCGTGTAGATGAATTGGCTTCTGCATTGAATATCCGCGGTTATATGGCTGAAGGCATTCATGGTGACCTAAGCCAGGCGAAACGTCTGTCCGTTTTGAAAAAATTCAAAGAAGGAAGCATCGATGTCCTTGTTGCTACTGATGTGGCTGCACGTGGACTTGATATTTCCGGCGTAACTCACGTATACAACTTTGATATCCCTCAAGATCCAGAAAGCTACGTTCACCGTATTGGACGTACAGGACGTGCGGGTAAACACGGTATTGCAATTACGTTTGTAACACCACGGGAAAGAGGTCAACTGCATGCAGTTGAACATACAACGAAAAAACGTATGGAGAAACTTAAGACCCCTACGTTAACTGAAGCGTTGGAAGGTCAACAAAAAGCAGTAACGGAAAAAATTCTGACTACAATCGAGAATGATGATTTATCATTATACCTTGGTCAAGCGGAAGAGTTATTACAAAAACATAGTGCGGCGGATTTAGTTGCAGCTATGCTTAAATCAATGACAAAAGAACCGGATCAAACGCCAATCAAGTTAACGGAAGAGTCTCCATCTCCAATGCGCCGCAATCGTGGAGGAAGCAGTTCTTCTAGTAACAGACAGCGCAATGGCCGCAGTTCTTCAGGCAGAAAAGATTACGGTAGCGGATCAAGTAAACGCCCAAGCACGAACCGTAAATCGAATGGTTACGGAAACCGTAGCACGAGCCAAAAAAGAGAAAAATCAAATAAAATTTAATTGAATTGGAAATGCCGCTCATTTGAGCGGCATTTTTTTATATGCATCTGGATGAACGGTTCAAGGACTTTGTTTGAAAAGTGGTTAAAACCCCGCATTTAATTATAGTATAATGGATGAAGCGAAGGATGAATGATACGTTTCATTCAAAATACCTGTACAGAAGAGGGGAACCGCATGGAACCTGAAAATCGTATATCGAATAAGGCCTTGACCGTATGGAAAATCAATGGTCTTATAAGCTGTTCAATAACATGGATTATAAGCATCGCCGTACTCGTGCTTACAATCGTTTTTAATTGGACATATTGGGTTTTTGGAGCGTGGATCATAATTTCGATAATCCAACCATATTTGACCATCTTTCTGATTCCTTCGGTGAAATGGAAGAGATGGCGTTACGAAGTAAGGGATACGGAAATTGATATCCAAAGTGGTATTTTTGTCATTAAAAGAACACTCATACCAATGATTAGGGTTCAGCATGTTGAAACGAAGCAAGGACCATTATTAAGAAAATATGATTTAGCCTCCGTTGAAATCTCCACTGCAGCGACCCTTCACGTTATACCTGCACTGGACCTTGCAGAGGCAGATGAATTAAGGCACTATATTTCCAGAATGGCGAGTGTGGAGGAAGAAGATGTCTGAACCTAAAAGGCTTCACCCTGTGGCTGTATTGCTTAATATTATTAAATCGGTCAAGGAGTTAGTTATCCCTTTTTTACTAGTTGTCGTTATTCCTGGGAAGAATGAAGGGATTCCTGGATGGGTTCAACCGCTAGTCATTGCCATTATTGTACTTTTACTGATAATAAATGCATTCCTTCGATGGTTACGTTTTACATATAGCATACAAGACGGCGAGTTCAGAATTGAGTCCGGAGTACTCATAAGGAAGAAGCGGTATATAAAGTTTGATCGCATTCATAGCATAGATATTTCAGAGGGCATCATACAGAGGATATTCCGGCTGGTGAAGTTGAATATTGAAACTGCAGGCGGGGCTCAGGCTGATGCTGTGTTATCGGCCATAAGAAAAAGTGAGGCGGAACGAATCAATGCTTTTATAAGCCAGGAGAAAAGCAACAATACGAATAACCCCCTTGATAAGGATAAAGATCAAGTGTGGGGAAATGAAGATGCGGCAAAATCATCTTCTGTTTTTAATCAGACGCTTCCGCAATTATTCGTTATGGCTGCCACTTCGGGAGCGGTAGGTGTTTTTATATCTGGAGGGATCGCTTTTATTTCACAGTTTGATGAAATAATACCTTTTAAGCGGATATTTAAGGGCTATGAAGATTTTATTGGAATGGGAACCATTGTTCTTACAGTGCTTGCCCTAGTGGCCTTATTGGTGGTTTATGTACTGGCCACATTAAGTATGGTAATTAAATATGCTTCTTTTACCGTAATAAAAACGGATGAGGAAATCGTTATTTCCAGAGGGCTTCTCGAGAAAAGGCAGCTGACAATCCCTATCCATAAAGTGCAAGGTATCAGGATCATGGAGAATTTGATTCGGAAACCATTGGGATTGGCGACAGTTTATATTGAATATGCAGGAGGCAGTATGGATGATAAAGAAAGCCTATCCATCATGCTGTTCCCTTTGATCAAGAAGAAGCATTTACATAAAAAACTCCTGGGAATTTTACCGGTTTATCAAACAACCATGGAGATGACATCGATACCTAAGCGTGCACTTTCGCGGTTTGTATTACGCAAGGTTCTATACATCATCCCAATCATCGGTGCTTTGGTGTGGTTTGGCAGGCCTTGGGGTTTTCTTTCTCTGTTACTTTTACCGTTGGCGGTCTTTTGGGCTTACATGCAATATAAAGATGCAGGATGGGGGATAGAAGGGAATTTGTTGCAACTGAGCAGCCGTTTTTTCTCAAAGCAAACATTGATCATGCAGAGAAGCAGAATTCAATCAATCACATATAAAAAAAGTTGGTTTCAGAATCGAAAAGAATTAGCTACGATTTCAGCATCTATTAAATCTGGAGTTAACTCCCAGGTCGGCATGGTTGTGGATGTGGAAGAAAAAGATTGCCGATTAATTAAATCATGGTATTTACCTAAAAAAGCAGTCGACTCCCAATGAATGAATGGAAAGAGTCGGCTGTTTGTCCTACCACTTTTTTCTCGAGTATAATGGGGCTGTTAAAGCGCCGATTGCTATACCGGCCAAATGTCCGACAACGTTGATCTGTGGTTGAATGAAAGTCATGATAATGGCAATTCCGGTCAAGGTATATACTGTATTTCTTTCGTTGTTCGTAAAATTAGTCTTATTAAACAGTACAAGGTAAAAAAAGAAACCGAATAAACCAAAAATTGCACCGCTGGCACCTATGTGGTTATATGTCAGTGGTTTAATTAGAAAGGTTGCGATGTTAGCAAGGATTCCGGTCGATAAAAAGAAGATTGAAAACTTTACGGATCCAAGAAATTTCTCTAGGAATGGACCAAAGATGGCAAGTGAGAAACCATTAAACAGTAAATGTGTGAACGTGCTATGTAGAAAGATGGGGGTGATCAAACGCCACCATTGTCCATCAGCGATGAATAAGTTCACACCTGTTCCATAATAAAAAATTACATTACCAGGAAATATAGGGAAAAGGACGAGAACGAAAACAATCATCATAATGAGTATGAGCACAGTCACAGCTCGATATGAATGGGTGTATTCGCGGAAGCTTTCTGTTCTTGTAAACATGGATTCCTCCTTATTATCGTTTTAAATAAGATACATATTGTCATTTCCAGGTAAAAGAGTCCTTCTAATAATATGCAACTTATTAATTTAATAGAAGAGGTGTCAATTTGATTAAAGGTATAGGCGTCGACATTACTGAATTGGATAGAATGGAAAAATTGATTGACCGGCAACCCCGTATAAAGAAACGAATATTAACTGAAAGGGAAATCTCAATTTTCGAAAAGTTAAATGGAAGAAGGAAAATCGAGTATTTTGCTGGGCGCTTTGCAGCAAAGGAGGCTTTTTCTAAAGCATACGGTACAGGGATAGGTAAGCACTTGTCCTTTTTGGATATCGAAATCATATCTGATGATAAAGGAAAGCCAGTGATTTCAAAGCCGTTTTCTGAAGGGGTCCATCTTTCTATTAGCCACAGCAGGGATTATGCGGTTGCTCAGGTCGTAATCGAAAGGGTGATTTGAGTTTTGTCCAATCGGGTCATAAACCTTTAGGTTGTCTCATATACATTTAGTGCTATAGGGAGACAAGGCCCGGTAAAAGGTACATGGCAGAGTAGGTGCTCTCGAAAAGTTTTTAGCCGGGTCGAATTGATCCGTGTCTAAAATGCTGAGGAATCTAAGACATCAGTCGAGCCAATGTCCGGATCCTGCCTTTTCCTCTCCCTTTTACGTTCAAATGACAAAAAGGGGTTGAAAAGATGAAGAAGATGTTAATGCTTTTTGCAGGGATCATGCTCTTGCTTGCTCTTTCTGCTTGCGGCCAAAAATCACAGGGTGATGTAGTGAGTGAATTGAATGAGAAGCTTGGCGAAATGAAAGGGTATAAAGCTAACGCGATGATGACATTGAAGATGGGGACGGAACCTCAAGTGTATAACGTGGAAATTTGGCATAAGGACCCTTCCTTTTACCGCGTAAATCTTAAAAATGAAGAGAAAGATCAAAGCCAGATGATTTTGAAAAATGATGATGGTGTATATGTTTTGACGCCAGCTTTGAATAAGAGCTTCAAATTTCAAAGCGAGTGGCCGGAGAACAGCAGTCAGGCCTATTTGTTTGAGTCGCTGGTGAAAGACATTACGGAAGATAAAAGTGCGACATATAAAGAAACGGATAAACATTATGTCTTTGAAACGAAAACGCGCTACCAAAACAATAAAATGTTGCCGTACCAAGAGATTACTATAAACAAAAAAGATTTATCTCCGGTCAGTGTAAAAGTCATGGACCCCGATAAGACCGCATTAGTCCTTGTTGAATTTTCAAAAGTGAAATTCGATACGACTTTTGATAAAGATTCATTTGATATGAAGAAAAACATGACAAGTGCACAACTTGAAGCGCCTGTTATGGCGGAAGTCCAAAATGAAGGGTTTGCGGTAAAATACCCTGAAAATATTGGTGACATGAACTTAACGGAAGAAAAGGAAATTGCGACGGAAAAGGGAGAACGTGTCGTTTTGACCTATGAGGGTACAAAAAGTTTTACATTAGTTCAGGAAAAAGCTGAGGTAGTCCAAACCTCCGTTTCGACGAATGTTAATGGAGAGCCAGTTGATTTGGGTTATACAGTCGGGGCCATGACAGGAAATACAATTGCATGGACTCTTGAAGGTGTGGATTATATGATTGCATCAAAGGACTTAACACAGGAAGAGATGATAGAAGTCGCCCGTTCAGTTGGGGGAGATCCGGTCAAATAGGATTACATAACAAGCTGATGTTTCCCGTCTCCTTATGAAGGTTTCTTCTAGGAAGGATAGGCGGGGAAGCAGCTTGTTGACATTTTAAATCCCTTCCATTTTGAATGGTTTGGCAAGTTGGGAAATTAGAATCAATGTTAAAAAGCACTTTATCTTTCTATCAGTTGGTTATAGAATGGTCCTATAATGAAACGAAAACTTCGCTATTGGGAAGAATCTTATTGTGAGTGCAGGAAAGAAGGAAATGGGCTTGGAAACGAAAAACTTTCATCGGGATACGTGGGCAGAAGTAAATTTGGATAATATTTTTGAAAATATCTCTTCAATGAAAAATAGACTGAGAAATGGCGTTAGTCTTTTCGCTGTCGTTAAAGCGAATGCTTATGGCCATGGTGACTATGAAGTGGCTAAAACCGCGCTTGAAGCGGGGGCTGATTTTTTAAGTGTCGCTTTCTTAGATGAGGCTCTTGCTTTACGGAAAAAAGGAATATTGGCTCCGATTCTTGTACTTGGGGCTTCGAGGCCTGAAAGTGCAGCGCTTGCTGCCGATAATGGGATTTCCGTGACGGTTTTCGATGTAACATGGTTGGAGAAGGCAAAGGATTTATTGAAACCGGGACAAGTTCTGCAAGTTCATGTAAAGGTTGATAGCGGCATGGGGAGAATTGGCATTCGTGATAAAGGCCAACTCTTGAAAGTGGAAAGTTTGCTTAATGGGGAAACGTGTTTTAACTTCCAAGGGATATTCACACATTTCGCGACGGCCGATGAAATAAAGACCGACTTTTATGAAAAGCAGCTTGCTTCATTTAAAGGAATGCTTTCCGCCTTGATCAGAAGGCCAGAATATATTCATGCAGCCAATAGTGCAGCTTCTTTAAGGTTTAGCGATCCTGAATCGAATGCGATAAGAATGGGGATTTCCATGTATGGTTTGAGTCCTTCTATGGAAATGAAGCCGATATTGCCATTTCCATTAAAGCAGGCTATATCATTGAGAACGAAGATGGTTGCAGTTAAACAGCTTACAAAGGGTGAAAGCGTTAGTTATGGAGCAACATATACGGCTGAAGGTGATGAATGGATTGGGACTTTGCCGATTGGTTATGCTGATGGCTGGATCCGTAAGCTGCAAGGTCAGGAAGTTCTTGTGGATGGAAGCAGAGTGCCGATTGTCGGCAGGATTTGCATGGATCAATGCATGGTCAAGCTGCCTCGATCATACCCTGTAGGAACAGAGGTCACACTCATTGGGAACGATGGAGATGAATCGATTACAGTTGATGAAGTAGCGGCTAAACTGGAAACGATCAATTATGAGGTAACGTGTATGATAGGAGCAAGAGTGCCCCGCGTATATATAAAAGACAATCAGTTGATTCATGTTCGTAACTTCATCCTGGAATGACGGATTGTAAAAAAATCCTAGGATTGTGAATAAGATTTACTTTATTATGCTGATAATAGGATGGAGAATAGAATATACTCTTTGCAGATAGGCAATTTAATGGTAATATTGAAAAGGATATATAATAAAGGTGTGTAGTGATGGTGGAGGTGTATGTTTGTGTCTGAATCCAGCGCAACAAGAGAGATATTAATTCGATTACCTCAAAATTTTTTATCAGAGTTAGATGGGTATGCGAGTGAAGAAAATGTAAATCGCAGTGAATTTATTTATCGTGCCACAAAAATGTATCTTCGCGAACGTAAAAAGAAAGAGTTTCGTGAATCGATGAAACGCGGTTATATTGAAATGGCGGCCATTAACTTAACGATTGCTTCTGAAGCCTTTCAGGCTGAATTCGAGGCTGGTCATTGCGTTGAACGATTAGTTAGCGGAGGCTGAGCCATTGATTGTTGTTAAGCGTGGTGACGTATACTTCGCAGACCTTTCCCCGGTAGTCGGTTCAGAGCAGGGTGGAACCCGTCCGGTACTAATTTTACAAAATGATATTGGTAATCGCTTTAGTCCGACTGTGATCGTGGCAGCCATTACAGCTCAAATTCAAAAAGCGAAATTGCCTACACATGTTGAGATTAATGCCAAAAAGTACGGATTTGAACGGGATTCCGTCATTTTATTAGAACAGATCCGGACAATTGATAAGCAGCGTTTAACCGATAAAATTACGCATCTTGACGAACCGATGATGCAAAAGGTCAATGAAGCTTTACAAATCAGTCTAGGCCTCATTGAGTTTTAGAGAAACGTTTTCCCGTTAATCCGGGCGTTATTATAATACAAATCATTCTTTATTTTAATTAGATGGCACGATTCCTGCAACAGTGGGAATCGTGTTTTTTTATGAAATAACATAAATTTATGAACACAATAAAGGAATTAAGAGGAGGAAGATTCTTCAATCCAATTAATCGTATTATTTGTACCAATTTTTACAGCAGGAAATATAAAAAATTTGACGAATAAAAAAGTATACAATTAGATATTGGATTAAACGTTCATTGGTTTTTATTGGTATCCTCCTAACTTTACTTTGGAAGATGTTTTCCTTACCTGATTTTCGGGTATGTAGTTATGTTGTAGATACTTAAATAAGGAAAAGTGTAGTGGGGAAACCCAATGGAATTCCAGGTGGAAAGAACATTACAGTTAGTTAACATCCTTGTGACGAGGACAGGGAAACATAGCAATTGTGTTAGAATGGGAGGATATTATGAACCAATTGGTTTACGATTTTATTAAGCAAAATCATGATTACATCCTTACTGAGTGGATGGATATCATGAAGGAAAGTACAGACGAAAGATTAATTAAAGTCGTCTCTGATCGAATGTTTACGCAAACGAGCAGTGAATTTATAGATATGATCATTACGAATGTTGATAGTAAAAACAAGGAATTCACATTGAAGCTTTCAGATTTTGCCGAGAAAGTCGTCCAATTGGGATGGCCTCTTACTTTCGTCAATGAAGGACTTCATAAATTCACGTTAATTGTCATTAATGGAATGGTGGCAAAGGGTTTGGTGACTCTTGAGAATCAAGTCAATCTTGTTAACCATTTGGATAAATGGGCAACACCAATAAATAATGAGATAGTCAATATATATACCCAAACTTGGGAAAGAACTGTTTCCATGCAAAAAATAGCCTTGCAAGAACTTTCGGCACCGCTCATTCCTGTTTTGGAAGGCATTACGGTAATGCCGCTGATTGGCACAATTGATACTGAACGTGCCAAACAGATAATGGAAAACCTGCTGACTGGCGTGGTTAAGCATAGATCTGAAGTTGTGCTTATTGATATAACGGGTGTGCCGGTCGTGGATACCATGGTTGCTCATCATATCATCCAGGCAGCGGAAGCGGTCCGATTAGTGGGTGCTAAATGTATACTCTGCGGCATTCGCCCTGAAATAGCCCAAACCATCGTTAATCTTGGAATTAATTTAAATGAAGTGATTACAAAAAATACGTTGAAAAAAGGGATAGAAGTTGCGTTGGAATTAACGAGCCGTAAGATCGTAAAGGTGGAGGGATAAGTATGAGGATTCCGATATTAAAGCTTTATGACTGCTTGTTAGTCTCTATTCAGTGGGAATTGGATGATGTGACAGCCCTTCAATTTCAAGAGGACTTACTGCATAAGATTCATGAAACAAGCGCAAATGGCGTTGTTATAGATATAACCTCAATAGATTTCATAGATTCCTTTATCGCAAAGGTATTAGGCGATGTCTTTAGCATGTCTAAGCTAATGGGGGCAAAGGTTGTAATTACGGGGATCCAGCCTGCTGTTGCAATAACATTAATTGAACTGGGAATTAGTCTCGATGGTGTTTTGACAGCATTAGATTTAGAGAAAGGCCTGGAGAAATTACAACAG
The DNA here is from genome assembly GCF_001578185.1 of Peribacillus simplex. Taxonomy (NCBI): domain Bacteria; kingdom Bacillati; phylum Bacillota; class Bacilli; order Caryophanales; family Bacillaceae; genus Peribacillus; species Peribacillus simplex. The sequence goes on from NZ_CP011008.1 coordinate 275,778, forward strand.
GAATTGGGGGATTAAAGAATGGAGTTCCAATCCTGCGTAAAAATCATAAATGAATGGGACATCGTAGCTGCAAGGCAGCTCGGAAGAAATGTCGCTAAAGAGTTGGGGTTCGGTACTGTAGACCAGGCAAGGATCACAACGGCTATAAGCGAATTGGCCCGAAATATATACTTATATGCTGGACAAGGCAGTGTAAGCATAGAAAAGCCAAATATAAATGGGAAGTCAGGATTGAAAATCATTGCAGAGGACCAAGGGCCGGGAATTGAGGATATTCGCAGAGTCATGGAAGATGGATATACCACCTCAGGGGGACTGGGGGCAGGCCTTCCTGGAGTCAAACGTTTAATGGATGACTTTGATATTGAATCGATACCAGGAGAAGGTACTAAGATTGTCGCTACGAAATGGCTCCGTTAGGGGGGGACTATGGATATTAGGGAGAACATGGAGAAAAAGTATCAAGAGGCGCTTTCTACTTATCTTAAAGACCAAAATGAGCAGGCACTTTACCAAGGACAAAAGATTAGCCGCCTACATATAAAATACAATATATCTCCAGAAGAAATCATCAGTATGCATAAAAATAACTTAATGGAACTTTACCCGGAATTACCGGGAAAAGTATTGGATTCATTCGATTTTCTGCTAGAAGTCATGATGGGATACGGCATTGCATACCGTGAACATCAAAGCCTTAGACATCAACAGCAGGAACTGAAAACGGAAATTGAGATCGCGGCAAACGTTCAACATACTCTTTTGGAAACGGAAATTCCTGATATCAAAGCTCTTGAAATTGGGGTGATAAGTGTTCCGGCCAGACAGATGAATGGAGATTATTATCACTTCGTCCAAGATGAAAATGAGCGTATCGGGGTAGGGATTGCCGATGTAATAGGCAAAGGGATTCCTGCTGCATTGTGCATGTCGATGATTAAATATGCGATGGATAGTCTTCCGGAGCATCGTCATGAACCGAAAAGCGTGCTTGAGAGTTTAAACCGTGTTGTGGAGCATAATGTAGATCCAAGTATGTTCATAACCATGTTCTATGGCTTATATGATCCGCATGACAGGCAATTTTCCTATGCTTCAGCTGGGCATGAACCTGGTTTTTACTATGACGCCGCTTCAGGTACTTTTAGCGATTTGGATGCAAAAGGTTTGTTGCTTGGAGTTGATAAAAAAACAAGGTATCGCCAATATGAAAAAACGGTGAATCGCGGAGATATGATTATTTTATTATCTGATGGAGTGACCGAGTGCCGGACAAATGATGGGTTCATAGAAAGGGAAACGCTAATTGGTTTCATTAAAAAGAATATGCACTTACAAGCCCAGGAAATGGTGAATAATATTTATAAGCAATTGGAGAAAATGCAGAACTTCCAACTAAGGGATGATTTCACATTAATAATTTTAAAATCAAATGTTTAGTATTTTTTCCACAGGGTATAGATATAGGAATGAAGAGGATTTGAAGAGGTGGGTTAAGGATGAATATAACAGTAGATGTTAATGAATTAAATAATGAATTTATTGTAAAACTAAAAGGTGAAATCGATGCCTATACTGCACCAAAACTAAGAGAATCACTATTTCCAATATCAGAGCAGGACAATGTTTCGATTATTATTGATTTAACTGAAGTTTCCTATATGGATAGTACGGGACTTGGAGTATTTGTCGGTGCTTTTAAAAGTGTAAGGGCACATGATGGCGAATTCACTTTAGTTGGTTTATCAGAAAGGTTACGACGTTTATTCGATATTACGGGTCTTGCAGATATCATTGATATAAAAAGTGGTACAGAGGGTGGGTTAGAATGAGTCAAGTATATGATTACATCGAAATGAAAATACCTGCAAAACCAGAGTTCATCGGTGTCATTCGTTTAACGCTTTCTGGAATAGGTAGCCGGATGGGATTTGCGTATGATGAAATCGAGGATTTGAAAATCGCTACCAGTGAGGCTTGTACAAATGCGGTACAGCATGCATATAAGGATTCTGAAAAAGGTGAAGTGAAAGTGAGCTTCGGGCTTTATCCTGACCGTTTGGAGGTCATGGTTTCTGATAGTGGTAAGAGCTGTAATTTCGAAGAGATTCGTCAAGGAATCGGTCCATACGAAAATGGACAAAAAGTCGAGCTCTTGAGAGAAGGAGGCTTGGGTCTTTACCTCATTGAAACTCTGATGGATGATGTGAAAATTCATCAGCATGACGGGGTTACAGTATTTATGACTAAGTTTTTAGAAGGAGAGCAGGTGGAGATGGATGCAAAAACAGTCTCAACCTAATCAGGCACAAAGGGAACAGGTAAATGAATGGATTAGAGCTTATCAGCAGAACCAAGATGATGAAGCACAGAGTAAACTGGTCATCCATTATAAAAGTTTGGTTGAAACAATCTCCCGAAAGTATGCGAAGGGGAAATCATTTCAGGAGGATATCTCTCAAGTCGGCATGATTGGTTTGTTAGGTGCCATTCGAAGGTATGATGAATCTTTCGGTAAAAGCTTTGAGGCATTTGCCGTTCCTACAATAATCGGGGAAATCAAGAGGTTCTTGCGTGACAAAACATGGAGTGTTCATGTGCCAAGAAGAATTAAGGAACTTGGTCCGAAAATAAGGGTGACTGTTGAGGAATTAACGACGACTCTGCACCGTTCACCAAGAATAGATGAAATAGCCGATTGTATAGGGGTTACTGAAGAAGAAGTTTTAGAAGCGATGGAAATGGGTAAAAGCTATCAAGCGTTATCTGTTGATCATTCTATTGAGGCGGATTCCGATGGTGGTACGGTCACATTGCTTGATATTTTCGGAAATGTCGATGGAGGTTTTGAAAAGGTCAATCAGCGCCTAGTGCTTGAAAAGGTGCTGCATGTGTTGAGTGACCGTGAAAAGATGATCATTCAACATACTTATCTAGAAAATTTAAGTCAAAAAGAAGCGGGCGATAAACTTGGAATTTCCCAAATGCATGTATCAAGACTCCAGCGCCGCGCAATCAAGAAACTTCAGGAAGCCATTAACGCTGAAAACTCGGAGTTAATACAGTGATCAAAGATATTCTGAGGGAAGAAAAAATAGAAGTCCTTGTCTCTCAATCCTCTAAAAACGGGATGGTTTATTGCGGTGATGATTACTTCTTTCTTCATACGAAAGAATACTTTGTGTGTGTACTGGCAGATGGGCTAGGTAGCGGGAAAAATGCTTACGAATCCTCCCATGCCGTCATCGAGGAAGTTAAACGTAATCATGAGTTGGATGTAGAATCATTAATGGCAGTATGTAATCAAGTTTTAATCGATAAGCGGGGGGCAGCCGTCTCCATTTTGAAGATATTTTATGAAAAGAATGAATTTATATACAGTTCAGTTGGGAACATCCGCTTTTTTCTGTATAATCCAAGCGAGGACCATCTTGTTTACCCTTTACCTGTTACAGGGTATTTATCCGGCAGGAAGCAAAAATACAGGACGCAGAGCTACAAATATGAACCTAATGCAAAATTCATTCTTCATTCCGATGGTCTAGAACTTAAGGGAGCTAAATCTTTTTTAAAAAGGCTTGTCCCTATCGATAAGAACGCCCAATGCATTTTAGAAAGCAGTCCAGTAACTGCAGATGATACGACTTTCATTTTAGGAAGCTTACTTTCGCCATAAATCGGAAGTGAGCTTTTTTGTAATGGATTCGCAACTTCATCCCTCATTTGCTAGACTATACATATTAGATTAAAAGCTTGGAGGTAAACATAATGATCGTTGTAGAAGATACATTAAAAGAATTGATTAAACAAATATCCAATGAGCTAACTTTGAAAAATAATCAAGTTCAAAACGTCATACAGATGCTGCAAGAGGGGAACACTGTACCATTTATTGCCCGGTATAGAAAAGAAATGACGGGTTCGCTTGATGAAGTGCAGATTCGTTCCATTATGGAAAGGTGGAACTATCTAGAAAACCTTGGGCAGAGGAAAATGGAAGTTACGCGTTCGATTGGTGAACAGGGAAAATTGACGGAAGAATTAAAAAGACAAATCGAGAAGGCAACAAAACTGCAGGAAGTCGAGGATTTATACAGGCCATTCAAGCAAAAAAGGAGAACGAAGGCGACGGTCGCTAAAGAAAAGGGGCTTGAGCCACTGGCTAAATGGCTTCTTGAATGTCAAATGCAAGCTCGAGTTAGCGAAAAAGCCGCAGAATTCGTATCGGCAGAAAAAGAAGTTACTTCTATTGAAGAGGCAATTGCAGGAGCGCAGGATATCATAGCAGAACATATTTCTGATGACGCGGAATTAAGGAAGTGGATGAGGGCTGAGATTTTCAAAGCGGGAAAAATAGTTTCGGTCGTAAAAAATGAGGAGAAGGACGAGAAAAGAATCTTCGAGATGTACTATGAATATGAGGAGCCAGTTCAAAGGATCGTACCACATCGGGTCTTAGCGCTTAACAGAGGTGAAAAGGAAGAGGTTTTACGAATATCCATTCAGCCTCGGACTGAAATCATCATTGGTCATTTGGAACGGAAAATCATTAAAAATAACAAATCTGAAGCCCAAAGTGTCCTTAAATCAGCGATTGAGGATGGACTCAAGCGTTTGATCATGCCTTCGGTAGAACGGGAAATCAGGAAAGAGCTGACGGAAAAAGCAGAGGATCAAGCTATCCACATTTTCTCTGAAAATCTCCGGAACTTGCTCCTGCAACCCCCGCTTAAAGGGAAAGTGGTCCTAGCTCTAGATCCGGCATATCGGACGGGCTGTAAATTGGCTGTTATTGATGAAACGGGAAAGGTACTCGATATTAGTGTAATCTATCCGCATCCCCCTGTTGCGAAGTTTAATGCTGCCCGCGAAAAAACGATCGAAATACTTCAGCGGTTCTCAGTTGAAATTGTGGCAATCGGCAATGGGACGGCATCACGTGAATCAGAGCAATTCATCGCGGATATTCTAAAGGAAGTGAAAGGAAATATTTCTTATATCATTGTTAATGAAGCGGGGGCAAGTGTATACTCTGCCTCAGATATTGCCCGTGAAGAGTTTCCGGATCTTCAAGTAGAACAGAGAAGCGCCGTATCTATAGGCAGAAGGCTTCAAGATCCCCTTGCCGAACTTGTAAAAATTGATCCTCAATCAGTGGGGGTAGGTCAGTATCAACATGATGTGTCCCAGAAAAAGTTAACGGAATCCCTTTCTTTTGTAGTAGAGACAGCTGTTAACCAGGTGGGAGTTAACGTCAATACCGCTTCATCGTCCCTATTGCAATATGTAGCTGGTTTATCAAAATCAGTTGCTCAAAATATTGTGAAGAAAAGGGAAGTGGAAGGGAAGTTTGCTAGCAGGAAGGAATTAAAGAAGATTCCCCGACTTGGCGCCAAAACATATGAACAATGCATAGGGTTCTTGCGTATCATTAATGGAGATGAACCTTTGGATCAAACCGCGATACATCCTGAGAACTACAGTGCCGTGAATAAATTGTTAAAGAAAATGGGATTCACATCTGAGGATTTAGGCAGTGATGCACTGAATGAAGAGTTAGGTAAACTAAATCCGGCGGAATTAGTAAATGTTTTGGAAATTGGGGAAATTACGATTAAAGATATCATAGATGATTTGATGAAACCGGGAAGAGATCCTCGGGATGAATTATCAAAACCACTGCTTAAGCAAGATGTGCTAAAAATGGAGGATCTGCAAACTGGGATGGAATTACAAGGCACAGTGAGGAATGTTGTGGATTTCGGTGCGTTTGTGGACATCGGTGTTAAACAGGACGGACTTGTGCATATTTCCAAACTAAGCAATCGGTTTGTAAAACACCCATTGGATATAGTTGCCGTTGGGGATGTTGTGACGGTTTGGGTAGAACTGGTCGACTCTCAAAAGCAAAGGGTATCTTTAACTATGCTCGAGCCAAAGAATCAAAACTAGCCTATGGTAAGCTCCTTCTATATTAGAAGGGGTTTTTTTGGGGAAGCAAATGTATGTTATATTTCGAACATAGTTGAATCTATAATCGGAGACTTTCCTTCTTTTGATAAAAAAACCAACATTGATTCAACATCTTTACTTGATAATAATCCTTTTCATAAAAGGCTTTACGGATTTGATTCTGGAACCAATTAGGCATAGCTTTTCCTCCCTTAGTTTCCTATTGTATTATTAGTCTATGTTATAATGGGTTGTCATGTTACCAAGGAAAGGGAGGGGGAAATGGATAATCTGCAATTGCAAAAACTGGTTGAAGAAATTTCGTTGAAAGACTTTAAAAAGGCCTTTAGACATGTAGCCACTTTTAACCCTCGTCTTCGAACTACGGGAGGACGATACTTGCTCCGTTCACACAATATTGAAATTAATAAGAAGTATCTTGATGAACGCGGTGTGGGAGAAATGATTGGTATCATAAAACATGAATTGTGCCATTATCATCTGCACCTCGAGAAGAAAGGGTATCAGCATCGTGATGCAGACTTTAAGCAATTACTCAAAAAAGTGGGGGCACCGAGATTTTGCGAGCCACTACAATCAAATCAAGTAAAGAGAAAGATGAATACTATTCAATATAAATGTAAAGACTGTCAGCAGGTGTATATAAGAAAAAAACGAATCGACACTACCCGTTTCGTTTGTGGTAAATGTCGCGGAACATTGATTTACCAAGGGTTTAAAGAGGGGAAAACAGAAATTTAAAAAAGACACAAAAGAACCCTTGACTTTAGGTTGTAACCTCTTTATAATCATAAGAGTCGACAAGATAACAACTTGTTCTTCACGACAAACACTAAGGTCCTTGAGCATGAAAAAGGAACCCAATTTTCATTATTCCGCAGTAGCTCAGTGGTAGAGCATTCGGCTGTTAACCGAACGGTCGTAGGTTCGAGTCCTACCTGCGGAGCCATTTTTTTGGGGAAGTACTCAAGAGGCTGAAGAGGCGCCCCTGCTAAGGGTGTAGGTCGCGTAAGCGGCGCGAGGGTTCAAATCCCTCCTTCTCCGCCAGTTACATATTTTATCAAGGCCCATTGGTCAAGCGGTTAAGACACCGCCCTTTCACGGCGGTAACACGGGTTCGAATCCCGTATGGGTCACTTTTATTCGCAAAATTATAATGCTCTGGTCCCGTGGTGTAGCGGTTAACATGCCTGCCTGTCACGCAGGAGATCGCGGGTTCGATTCCCGTCGGGACCGCCATTTTTTTAAAAAAATACTTGCTAAAATAATATTATTGTGATATAATATTAACCTGGACATTAAAAAGTATTTGATTGTTGGGCTATAGCCAAGCGGTAAGGCAACGGATTTTGATTCCGTCATGCGAAGGTTCGATCCCTTCTAGCCCAGCCATTTTATTTAGAGCCATTAGCTCAGTTGGTAGAGCATCTGACTTTTAATCAGAGGGTCGAAGGTTCGAATCCTTCATGGCTCACCATTTCTTTTCGCGGGTGTGGCGGAATTGGCAGACGCACCAGACTTAGGATCTGGCGCCGCAAGGCGTGGGGGTTCAAGTCCCTTCACCCGCACTGATAATTTTCTTCTTGACAACAAGTTGAAAAGGTGTTAAACTTACAAAGTCGCTTTCGCGGTCGTGGCGGAATGGCAGACGCGCTAGGTTGAGGGCCTAGTGGGGGAAACCCCGTGGAGGTTCAAATCCTCTCGGCCGCACCAATAACATCATAGAAATTAGCGCCCGTAGCTCAATTGGATAGAGCATCTGACTACGAATCAGAAGGTTGTAGGTTCGACTCCCGCCGGGCGCACCATATTTTTCGGGAAGTAGCTCAGCTTGGTAGAGCACTTGGTTTGGGACCAAGGGGTCGCAGGTTCGAATCCTGTCTTCCCGACCATTCTTTCTGGAAATACTTTAAAATTAAATGCGGGTGTAGTTTAGTGGTAAAACCTCAGCCTTCCAAGCTGATGATGAGAGTTCGATTCTCTTCACCCGCTCCATTATTGCTCTTTGAAAACTGAACAAAACAAAGCGCCAACGTTAAATTTTAAGTGAGCACACACTATCAAAAAAGCAAATGAGCAAGTCAAACATTTCTTCGGAGAGTTTGATCCTGGCTCAGGACGAACGCTGGCGGCGTGCCTAATACATGCAAGTCGAGCGAATCGATGGGAGCTTGCTCCCTGAGATTAGCGGCGGACGGGTGAGTAACACGTGGGCAACCTGCCTATAAGACTGGGATAACTTCGGGAAACCGGAGCTAATACCGGATACGTTCTTTTCTCGCATGAGAGAAGATGGAAAGACGGTTTACGCTGTCACTTATAGATGGGCCCGCGGCGCATTAGCTAGTTGGTGAGGTAATGGCTCACCAAGGCGACGATGCGTAGCCGACCTGAGAGGGTGATCGGCCACACTGGGACTGAGACACGGCCCAGACTCCTACGGGAGGCAGCAGTAGGGAATCTTCCGCAATGGACGAAAGTCTGACGGAGCAACGCCGCGTGAACGAAGAAGGCCTTCGGGTCGTAAAGTTCTGTTGTTAGGGAAGAACAAGTACCAGAGTAACTGCTGGTACCTTGACGGTACCTAACCAGAAAGCCACGGCTAACTACGTGCCAGCAGCCGCGGTAATACGTAGGTGGCAAGCGTTGTCCGGAATTATTGGGCGTAAAGCGCGCGCAGGTGGTTCCTTAAGTCTGATGTGAAAGCCCACGGCTCAACCGTGGAGGGTCATTGGAAACTGGGGAACTTGAGTGCAGAAGAGGAAAGTGGAATTCCAAGTGTAGCGGTGAAATGCGTAGAGATTTGGAGGAACACCAGTGGCGAAGGCGACTTTCTGGTCTGTAACTGACACTGAGGCGCGAAAGCGTGGGGAGCAAACAGGATTAGATACCCTGGTAGTCCACGCCGTAAACGATGAGTGCTAAGTGTTAGAGGGTTTCCGCCCTTTAGTGCTGCAGCTAACGCATTAAGCACTCCGCCTGGGGAGTACGGCCGCAAGGCTGAAACTCAAAGGAATTGACGGGGGCCCGCACAAGCGGTGGAGCATGTGGTTTAATTCGAAGCAACGCGAAGAACCTTACCAGGTCTTGACATCCTCTGACAACCCTAGAGATAGGGCTTTCCCCTTCGGGGGACAGAGTGACAGGTGGTGCATGGTTGTCGTCAGCTCGTGTCGTGAGATGTTGGGTTAAGTCCCGCAACGAGCGCAACCCTTGATCTTAGTTGCCAGCATTCAGTTGGGCACTCTAAGGTGACTGCCGGTGACAAACCGGAGGAAGGTGGGGATGACGTCAAATCATCATGCCCCTTATGACCTGGGCTACACACGTGCTACAATGGATGGTACAAAGGGCTGCAAACCTGCGAAGGTAAGCGAATCCCATAAAGCCATTCTCAGTTCGGATTGTAGGCTGCAACTCGCCTACATGAAGCCGGAATCGCTAGTAATCGCGGATCAGCATGCCGCGGTGAATACGTTCCCGGGCCTTGTACACACCGCCCGTCACACCACGAGAGTTTGTAACACCCGAAGTCGGTGAGGTAACCTTTATGGAGCCAGCCGCCTAAGGTGGGACAGATGATTGGGGTGAAGTCGTAACAAGGTAGCCGTATCGGAAGGTGCGGCTGGATCACCTCCTTTCTAAGGATAATTACGAGAGCGCTTTTGTTTTGTTCAGTTTTGAATGAGTAATTCATTCAGATACGAAAGATAAACATCACGATGTGATGGATTCTTTCTACTTTGTTCCTTGAAAACTAGATAATAGATAGAAGGCAATTAATTTTTTTCAAAGCATCAGTAAGATCTTTTTTAACGGTTAAGTTAGAAAGGGCGCACGGTGGATGCCTTGGCACTAGGAGCCGATGAAGGACGGGACTAACACCGATATGCTTCGGGGAGCTGTAAGTAAGCTTTGATCCGGAGATTTCCGAATGGGGAAACCCACTGTTCGTAATGGAACAGTATCTTTACCTGAATACATAGGGTACTGAAGGCAGACCCGGGGAACTGAAACATCTAAGTACCCGGAGGAAGAGAAAGCAAATGCGATTTCCTGAGTAGCGGCGAGCGAAACGGAATTAGCCCAAACCAAGAGGCTTGCCTCTTGGGGTTGTAGGACACTCAACATGGAGTTACAAAGGAACGGGGTAAATGAAGTGATCTGGAAAGGTCCGTCAAAGAAGGTAAAAACCCTGTAGTTGAAACTTCGTTCCCTCCTGAGTGGATCCTGAGTACGGCGGGACACGAGAAATCCCGTCGGAAGCAGGGAGGACCATCTCCCAAGGCTAAATACTCCCTAGTGACCGATAGTGAACCAGTACCGTGAGGGAAAGGTGAAAAGCACCCCGGAAGGGGAGTGAAATAGATCCTGAAACCGTGTGCCTACAAGTAGTCAAAGCCCGTTAATGGGTAATGGCGTGCCTTTTGTAGAATGAACCGGCGAGTTACGATTTCATGCGAGGTTAAGTTGATAAGACGGAGCCGCAGCGAAAGCGAGTCTGAATAGGGCGAATGAGTATGAGGTCGTAGACCCGAAACCAGGTGATCTACCCATGTCCAGGGTGAAGTTCAGGTAACACTGAATGGAGGCCCGAACCCACGCACGTTGAAAAGTGCGGGGATGAGGTGTGGGTAGCGGAGAAATTCCAATCGAACCTGGAGATAGCTGGTTCTCTCCGAAATAGCTTTAGGGCTAGCCTCAAGATGAGAGTATTGGAGGTAGAGCACTGATTGGACTAGGGGCCCCCAACGGGTTACCGAATTCAGTCAAACTCCGAATGCCAAATACTTATTCTTGGGAGTCAGACTGCGAGTGATAAGATCCGTAGTCGAAAGGGAAACAGCCCAGACCACCAGCTAAGGTCCCAAAGTATACGTTAAGTGGAAAAGGATGTGGAGTTGCTTAGACAACCAGGATGTTGGCTCAGAAGCAGCCACCATTTAAAGAGTGCGTAATAGCTCACTGGTCGAGTGACTCCGCGCCGAAAATGTACCGGGGCTAAACGTATCACCGAAGCTGTGGATTGACACCATTTTGGTGTCGATGGTAGGAGAGCGTTCTAAGGGCGTTGAAGTCAGACCGGAAGGACTGGTGGAGCGCTTAGAAGTGAGAATGCCGGTATGAGTAGCGAAAGAAGGGTGAGAATCCCTTCCACCGAATGCCTAAGGTTTCCTGAGGAAGGCTCGTCCGCTCAGGGTTAGTCGGGACCTAAGCCGAGGCCGAAAGGCGTAGGCGATGGACAACAGGTTGATATTCCTGTACCACCTATACATCGTTTGAACGATGGGGGGACGCAGAAGGATAGGGTAAGCGCGCTGTTGGATATGCGCGTCCAAGCAGTTAGGCCGGAAACGAGGCAAATCCCGTTTCCATTAAGGCGGAGCTGTGATGGCGAGGGAAATATAGTACCGAAGTTCCTGATTCCACGCTGCCAAGAAAAGCCTCTAGTGAGATGTAAGGTGCCCGTACCGCAAACCGACACAGGTAGGCGAGGAGAGAATCCTAAGGTGTGCGAGAGAACTCTCGTTAAGGAACTCGGCAAAATGACCCCGTAACTTCGGGAGAAGGGGTGCTTTTTAGGGTGAATAGCCCGGAAAAGCCGCAGTGAATAGGCCCAGGCGACTGTTTAGCAAAAACACAGGTCTCTGCGAAGCCGCAAGGCGAAGTATAGGGGCTGACACCTGCCCGGTGCTGGAAGGTTAAGGGGAGAGGTTAGCGCAAGCGAAGCTTTGAACCGAAGCCCCAGTAAACGGCGGCCGTAACTATAACGGTCCTAAGGTAGCGAAATTCCTTGTCGGGTAAGTTCCGACCCGCACGAAAGGTGTAACGATCTGGGCACTGTCTCAACGAGAGACTCGGTGAAATTATAGTACCTGTGAAGATGCAGGTTACCCGCGACAGGACGGAAAGACCCCGTGGAGCTTTACTGCAGCCTGATATTGAATTTTGGTACAGCTTGTACAGGATAGGTAGGAGCCTGAGAAGCCGGAGCGCTAGCTTCGGTGGAGGCGTTGGTGGGATACTACCCTGGCTGTATTGAAATTCTAACCCGCGCCCCTTATCGGGGTGGGAGACAGTGTCAGGTGGGCAGTTTGACTGGGGCGGTCGCCTCCTAAAGAGTAACGGAGGCGCCCAAAGGTTCCCTCAGAATGGTTGGAAATCATTCGTAGAGTGTAAAGGCACAAGGGAGCTTGACTGCGAGACCTACAAGTCGAGCAGGGACGAAAGTCGGGCTTAGTGATCCGGTGGTTCCGCATGGAAGGGCCATCGCTCAACGGATAAAAGCTACCCCGGGGATAACAGGCTTATCTCCCCCAAGAGTCCACATCGACGGGGAGGTTTGGCACCTCGATGTCGGCTCATCGCATCCTGGGGCTGTAGTCGGTCCCAAGGGTTGGGCTGTTCGCCCATTAAAGCGGTACGCGAGCTGGGTTCAGAACGTCGTGAGACAGTTCGGTCCCTATCCGTCGCGGGCGCAGGAAATTTGAGAGGAGCTGTCCTTAGTACGAGAGGACCGGGATGGACGCACCGCTGGTGTACCAGTTGTCTTGCCAAAGGCATAGCTGGGTAGCTACGTGCGGACGGGATAAGTGCTGAAAGCATCTAAGCATGAAGCCCCCCTCAAGATGAGATTTCCCATGGCGCAAGCTAGTAAGATCCCTGAAAGATGATCAGGTTGATAGGTCAGAGGTGGAAGCGTGGCGACATGTGGAGCTGACTGATACTAATAGATCGAGGACTTAACCAACGCTTTTTAAAAAATGAAATACCTTCTTATTATCTAGTTTTGAAGGAATGAAAATTTCTTCTTGCATTTTGAACTCATACATGTTATGATTATAAATGTGTTAAAAAAGATTAAATGTTTGGTGGCGATAGCGAAGAGGTCACACCCGTTCCCATTCCGAACACGGCAGTTAAGCTCTTCAGCGCCAATGGTAGTTGGGGGTTTCCCCCTGTGAGAGTAGGACGCCGCCAAGCTATAATCTTTGTATCCTTTTTGAGAAATTGGGAATACTGAATTTATAAAAGCACCATTTATACCGTCGCGGGGTGGAGCAGTCCGGTAGCTCGTCGGGCTCATAACCCGAAGGTCGCAGGTTCAAATCCTGTCCCCGCAATCATAAAAAAAGCGAAACTTAGGTTTCGTTTTTTTGTTTTATCCAAATTTCAAGTAATTATGACCCTAACTTATTTGTTTCTTCTTTTGAAACAAGGTAAACTACATATAGAATGGTTTTTGTTCCATAACCGACATGAACTATAGGACGTTTTCCTAATAATGATAAAGGTGATTGATATATGCAACATTTTGAATGGATTTCTCAGGATGAGGAAGAAACAGCGCAATTTGCGCATAAATTGGCACAAAAACTTTCGAGTGGAGATGTACTGGCTTTAGAAGGTGACCTAGGTGCAGGGAAAACGGCATTCACAAAAGGGCTAGCTAAAGGGTTAGGTGTTACTAGAGTAGTAAATAGCCCTACCTTTACGATAATAAAGGAATACATGGGGCGATTGCCTTTATATCATATGGATGTATATCGGGTAAGTGAATCAGAAGAAGATTTAGGCTTTGATGAATATTTTGATGGTGATGGTGTGACTGTCGTTGAATGGGCCCATTTAATAAAGGATCACCTTCCTGATGAAATCTTGACCATTTATATTTATCGTCTTAGTGATACAAGCCGGCGTTTTGTCTTAGCAGCCAAAGGTGAACGATATGTAACGTTATGTAAGGAGATTATTTGATGAAGGTTTTAGCTATAGATACTTCGAATTTCACATTAGGGATTGCGCTGATAAATGGGAGTCAAGTAATTGGTGAGTATACGACGAACCTAAAGAAAAACCATTCGGTGCGGGTAATGCCAGCAATTGAGACGCTGTTAAGGGATTGTGATACTAATCCGAAGGAATTGACTAAGATAGTGGTCGCTCAAGGTCCAGGCTCTTATACAGGCGTCAGAATTGGTGTGACGATTGCGAAAACCTTGGCCTGGACGCTTCAGATTCCGTTATCAGGTGTTTCCAGTTTAGAAGTTTTAGCAGCAAATGGACGTTATTTTAACGGGTTGATATCTCCCTTGTTCGATGCAAGAAGAGGGCAGATTTATACTGGATTATATGAAATGAAAAACGATCTGTTAAAAACAGTCATGGAAGATTGTAATATTCTATCCTCTGAGTGGGCGATGCGATTGAAGGAATTAAATCGTCCTGTTTTATTTGTTGGTCAAGATGTTGATATCCATCGGGATGCGATTACGGAAGCGTTAGGCAATTTAGCAGTATTTGCTCCGGTACAGTCGTTTAACTCAAGACCAAGCGAACTAGCCTTCATTGGTCTTCTCAAGACTGAAGTGGATGTTCACCAGTTTGTACCGAATTATATTCGCATGGCTGAAGCAGAAGCTAAGTGGCTTGAACAGCAGGGGAAATAAAAAGGAAAGCGACCGATTACTATGAGTAAAACATTGACGTTCCGAAAGATGAAAACGGAAGATATCGACCAAGTGCTTAACGTGGAAAAACAATCCTTTACTTTGCCTTGGAGCCGGGAAGCTTTTTTTAATGAATTGAATCATAATCAATATGCTGTATACATGGTGATAGAAGATGAGGGGAAAATAGCTGGTTATTGCGGCGCTTGGATTGTCATTGATGAATCGCACATTACCAATATTGCAATTTTACCTGAATACCGAGGGCAAAAGCTTGGAGAAGCTTTGCTCAGGAAGATGATTGAAATCTCCATTGCAATGGGTGTGGTGCGGATGACGCTTGAAGTCCGTGTCAGTAATGCAGTAGCCATTTCACTTTATGAAAAACTAGGTTTCCAAAAGGGTGGAATCCGAAAAAATTATTATACAGATAATCAAGAAGATGCTTATGTTATGTGGGTGAATTTTTCATGAAAACAAATCAACTTATATTAGGAATTGAAACGAGCTGTGATGAAACTGCGGCAGCTGTCATAAAAAACGGAACAGAGATACTAAGCAATGTCGTGGCGTCACAAATAGAAAGCCATAAACGTTTTGGCGGAGTCGTCCCCGAAATAGCTTCCCGTCACCATGTAGAGCAAATTACGATTGTTCTTGAAGAGGCGCTGCTTCAGGCGGGTGTGACATATCAAGATTTGGATGCCATTGCCGTTACAGAAGGCCCTGGACTTGTAGGGGCACTATTAATAGGCGTTAATGCGGCTAAGGCTGTAGCCTTTGCACATGGAATCCCGATTGTAGGTACGCATCATATAGCGGGCCATATCTATGCAAATAGACTTATTCAGGAGATCCAATATCCTGCCCTTTCTTTGGTCGTTTCGGGAGGTCATACTGAATTGGTTCTTTTGGAGGAACCGGGTTCTTTCAAGGTGATAGGTGAGACGCGGGATGATGCAGCAGGAGAGGCGTATGATAAAGTGGCTCGAACCTTGGGGCTCCCTTATCCTGGTGGCCCTCATATCGATAGACTTGCACAAGAAGGTTCACCTTCATTGAAACTGCCTCGGGCATGGTTGGATGGCAGCTATGACTTTTCTTTCAGCGGGTTGAAATCAGCTGTAATTAACACTTTGCATAATGCAGAACAGCGCGGGGAAAAAATTGAACCTAAAGATTTGGCGGCAAGTTTCCAAGCAAGCGTGATAGAAGTGCTTGTAATGAAAGCTGTTAAGGCTGCCAAGGAATATAATGTGAAACAGGTATTGCTTGCCGGAGGAGTTGCGGCAAATAAAGGCCTGAGGGAAGCATTAACGGAAGCTTTTAAGGATTTACCTATGGATATATCCATTCCGCCCCTCTACCTTTGTACGGACAATGCGGCCATGATCGGTGCTGCCGGCAGTGTCATGTTTGAAAAAGGTAAGCGCTCCGGATTGGATTTGAACGGAAATCCCGGATTGGATATAGAAGCATAATTGACGTGAAGACAGGACCTTAACTTCGGGATCCTGTCTTTTTATCGTGTTTAATGAAAAAAATAGAATATTCTGTGGATAAAGTTTATTTGACAATCAAACTGCATGTGTATAAACAGGAGTTTTGTGGATAAGTGGATATGTTTCTGTGGATTATGTGTATAACTCGAATCAATGGCTAGTAAACGGCAAGTGATTTGTTAATAATTTTGTGGATAACTTTTAAGGGCATTTTAACTGGAAAAGAAAAGACCGAGTCATTTGACTCGGTCAATTGTCATTCTTCCAGTTCAGCCCATTCTTCGAGAAGCAGGTCTAATTTTTCCTGTGCTACATCAAGCTTTGTTTGGACTTCCATTACTTTCTCATGGTCCTGGAAAACATTTGGGTCACAAAGGTGTTCGTTGCATTCGTTTATTTCGGTTTCAAGAAGCTCCATGGCCGCCTCGATTTCCTCAATGCGCCTTTTTCGCTGGCGTTCAGCTTTTTTTGCTTCTTTATCAATTTTATAATTTGTTTTTTCTGCGGTTACATCTAAGGTTTTTACATGGTTTTCCTGTTCTAGCTCTTTGATTTCAGCTTGCTCCTGTTTCTTCTCTACGTAGTAATCATAATCACCGAGGAATTCTTCGTTTCCGTCTTTGGAAAGCTCGATCACTTTCGTTGCTATCCGATTTATGAAATAGCGGTCATGTGAGACGAAAAGAATGGTTCCCGGATAATCGATCAATGCGTTTTCAAGCACCAATTTACTGTCGAGGTCTAAATGGTTTGTTGGCTCATCAAGAATTAAAAAATTCCCTTTTTCCATCATCATTTTGGCTAGAG
This sequence comes from Peribacillus simplex, assembly GCF_001578185.1. NCBI lineage: Bacteria > Bacillati > Bacillota > Bacilli > Caryophanales > Bacillaceae > Peribacillus > Peribacillus simplex. The sequence continues at coordinate 292,510 of NZ_CP011008.1, forward strand.
CTAGCCTGGCCTTTTCACCGCCGCTTAGTGTGGAAACGGTTTTCAAAACATCGTCCCCACTAAAAAGAAAATTACCGAGTACGGTGCGTATGTCCTTTTCCGGTTTAAGGGGATAATCATCCCATAATTCATTGAGTACGCGTTTATTGGAAATAAGGTTAGCCTGTTCCTGATCGTAGTAGCTGACTTCGACGTTCGTTCCAAAACGGAAATTCCCAGAAAGTGCAGGCAGCTTAGAGATGATCGTTTTCAATAACGTTGATTTTCCAACGCCATTTGGGCCAACAAGAGCTATGCTCTCTCCTTTTGTCATCCGGGAATTTATATTTTTTGATACCGTTTCCCCTTCGTAACCGATAGCCAAATCCTGAAGGTGTAGCACTTCATTTCCGCTTTGCCGTTCAATCTGGAAAGAGAAATTAGCGGATTTTTCATCACCTTGCGGCTTGTCCAATACATCCATCTTTTCGAGCTGTTTGCGTCTGCTTTGTGCTCTTTTCGTGGTGGAAGCCCTTGTGATATTGCGTTGGACAAAGTCGCGAAGCTTTTCGATTTCCCCTTGTTGTTTCTCGAACAGCTTCATGTCCCGCTCATAATCTTCCGCTTTTCCCTCTAGGTAAGAACTATAATTGCCATAGTACTTTTTCATGTTATTCCGGGAAATTTCATATACCTGGTTTACAACTTTATCTAGAAAATAGCGGTCATGGGAAACAATAAGAACAGCTCCTTGGTAGCCTTGTAAATATTGTTCAAGCCAAGAAAGGGTTTCGATATCCAAATGGTTCGTTGGCTCATCCAGAATCAATATATCCGGTTTCCTTAAAAGCAGCTTCCCTAAAGCAAGTCTTGTTTTTTGTCCACCGCTTAAAGTGGAAATTGGGGTAGAATAGTCAAAATCAGCAAACTGAAGTCCATGCAATACTGAACGAATATCCGCTTCATATTGATAACCGCCCTTCTCTTTGAAAGCTACCATCAAAGTGTCATATTCATTTAATACTTTTTGGTAAATTGCTTCATTTTCAAAGATGTCAGGTCTGGCCATATCAGCCTCAAGGCGACGCAGTTCTTTTTCTTGTTCTAAAAGGTCATTGAATACAGTCAGCATTTCATCCCAAATGGTCAGTTCTGATTCCAGTCCCGTGTCCTGTGCCATATATCCGATGGTGACACCTTTTGGTTTGATTATTTCACCGCCATCATGGGAAAGCTGCCCGGCTATGATTTTTAGCAGAGTAGATTTTCCAGCGCCATTTCGGCCGACAAGTGCAATTCTATCCTTATTTTGAACTTCGAGCTTCATATTTGATAAAATAAGTTCAGCTCCATAATATTTCGATAGTTGATTGATTTGTAATAAAATCATAGATTTCACCTCAATTGATTATTGTTAGTGTAACGTATTATAGTTATTATCGGCAACAGCTTGGTTCCAAGCAAAAACAAGCTATTACATAAAGTGGAATAATAGTGTATGATTTAGGAGGGGTTACTTAAATGGGAGACTTAACGCATTTTAATGAACAAGGCCGGGCTAAGATGGTTGATGTGACTGCTAAGCCTGAGACATCCCGGACGGCAATAGCTCAATCGAGTATTTTATTGAACGATGAAATATATGAGTTGGTCACGAACCAGAAAATGAAAAAAGGTGATGTACTGGCCGTTGCACAGGTTGCAGGAATCATGGCCAGCAAAAATACATCCAATATAATTCCAATGTGCCACCCTATTGCTCTGCAAGGGGTCAACATAGCCTTTGAATGGGAAAAAGAAGATGAAGGATATAGGCTTAGGATTGAAACGGAAGCTAAGACAAAAGGGAGTACAGGTGTGGAAATGGAAGCGTTAACAGCTGCATCCGTGACTGCCTTGACTATTTATGACATGTGTAAGGCCCTTGATAAGGGAATGGTAATCGGGCCTACATTCTTAGTGGAGAAAACAGGCGGAGTGTCTAGTAACGATTATAAAAGACAAGTAATTCAAACAGATAGAGATTAAGTTGAAAAGCATGTGTGAAGGCGGGGAAGAATTATGAACCATGACCCAAAGATACCGCAGGCAACAGCCAAAAGGTTGCCATTGTATTATCGATTTTTAAAGAACTTACATTCCTCAGGCAAACAAAGAGTTTCCTCGGCAGAGCTAAGCGAAGCTGTAAAGGTGGATTCTGCGACCATTCGCCGTGATTTTTCCTACTTTGGAGCGCTTGGAAAAAAAGGCTACGGCTACAATGTCAATTATTTATTATCCTTCTTTAGAAAAACACTAGATCAAGATGAACTGACAAAAGTCGCTTTAATCGGAGTGGGGAATTTAGGGACTGCTTTTTTAAATTACAATTTCATTAAAAATAATAATACGAAGATTGAAATGGCATTTGAAGTTTCTGAAGATAAGGTCGGCAAGCAAATAGCTGATGTGCCAATCTATCATATGGATCAAATCGATACACTATTGCAGGAAAATAATATTACTGCGGCTATTTTGACAGTGCCTGCTCAGGTAGCACAGACGATAACCGATCGTCTAGTCAAAGCTGATATAAAAGGAATATTGAATTTCACACCTGCACGGCTGACGGTACCCCCATCCATAAGGGTTCACCACATTGACCTGGCCGTGGAGCTTCAGTCACTCATCTACTTTCTGAAACATTATCCTGTGGTGGAAGAAGCTGCATTGGAGGAATGAAAAAAACGCTGCATCTTCGCAGCGTTTTTTTATTTTTTCTTATTTTTTTGGGCGGCTTTAATCTTAAAGTGAAGCATGATCATGCGTAATCCCGATCCAAAGTCTAAAGTCGCAATTAGTACAAGTATGTAGGCAAAGATTCCCCATCCGGAAGAACTGACGGTTTGAATCGCGATAGCGGTAAAAAGAGCTCCTAAGCCTGCATAAATGATACCCATGAATAATGGTGATTGACGTTTCATAATAAACCTCCGATGAAGGCCTGTGCAGTATCTAGCATCTTCTCAATATCATCCCGATTTACAACTTGAAAGATGATAACAAGCGTATTCATCGCAATATGTGCGCTCATGGAAACGAGGATGCGGCCCGTTTTCGCATAAAGAAAAGCAAAGGTAAAACCCATTGCCGAATATAAAAGAAGATGTTCCAATTCACCATGCGCCAAGCCAAAAATAACTGAACTGAGTAAAGCAGAAATAAAGAAGTTAAAGCGTTTATGAAGTGATCCGAAAATGATTTTCCGAAAAATGATTTCTTCCAATATAGGTCCAATAACTGAAGTGACGAAAATGACTATGGGAACTTGGTAAATGAGTGAAATGAGCTGCTGTGTATTTTCAGATTCAGGCTCCACCCCAAGCATCTGTTCAATGTACCCAGCAATGCTTTGCGCAAAAAGAGCGAGGAACACTCCGGCAACTGCCCATAATATGGACGTGGGAATGGAAGCTGGAGTGCTTCTGTCCATTTTTTCCTTCATATCTTTTCTCATTAAAAACAGGATCAAGGATAGAGCAACGAAAAAGCTGAATACGATCCAGTATGCTGCAGACTTCACCTGGAGTTCATCAGCAGTCATTCCAGTTGAAGACCCGATCAGCATGAAAAGAGGTACCCCAACAATACTGGATAATTGCATGGAAATGTAGGTGATGATGACGAACCAATATTCTTTTTTCAAAAATGAAAACTCCTTTTATTTAGTCACCCATTCCGCTTAGAACGTTCCTGATATGGGGACAATCTATAAACGCATACTCCAAAATGGTATCAAATAATGAGACAGAACACCACTTAAAGGTACCCCTAACAAAACATTTTAGCACCTTTGTTAAAAGAATCATTATGCTAAAGTAGTATACCCGAAATTTATCAGAAATTAATAAAAAATTTTCGATAAGATACTTGCAAAAAAGGCCCGGTTTATTTAATATTATAAATGTGTTAGCACTCGATGGTGAAGAGTGCTAATAATCATGAAACAAATTATCAAGAGAATATGAGGAGGTTGTTTCACTTGTTAAAACCATTAGGTGATCGCGTTATTATTGAACTAGTTCAATCTGAAGAAAAGACTGCAAGCGGTATTGTTCTTCCTGATACTGCAAAAGAAAAGCCACAAGAAGGTAAGGTAGTAGCTGTTGGTACTGGCCGTGTCCTTGAAAATGGCGAACGTGTTGCTTTAGAGGTTGCCCAAGGCGATCTAATTATCTTCTCAAAATATGCAGGTACTGAAGTTAAATACGAAGATACTGAATACTTAATTTTACGTGAAAGCGACATTCTAGCTGTTATCGGCTAATTATACATCATACTTAACTGAACGAAAATTTTCTTAAAATTTTAGGGAGGTACTTATAAATGGCTAAAGAAATTAAATTTAGTGAAGAAGCTCGCCGCTCCATGCTTCGTGGTGTGGACGCACTTGCAGATGCAGTTAAAGTAACGCTTGGACCAAAAGGTCGTAACGTGGTTCTTGAGAAAAAATTCGGTTCACCGCTTATCACAAATGACGGTGTGACGATCGCTAAAGAAATTGAATTGGAAGATGCATTCGAAAACATGGGTGCGAAATTGGTTGCTGAAGTAGCGAGCAAAACAAACGACGTAGCTGGTGACGGTACAACTACTGCAACGGTTCTAGCGCAAGCGATGATTCGTGAAGGTCTTAAAAACGTAACAGCTGGTGCAAACCCAATGGGTATCCGTAAAGGGATCGAAAAAGCGGTTAATACTGCAATTGCAGAATTAAAAGCTATTTCTCAACCTGTTGAAAACAAAGAATCGATTGCACAAGTTGCTGCTATCTCTTCAGCTGATGAAGAAGTGGGCCAACTGATTGCTGAAGCTATGGAACGTGTTGGTAACGACGGCGTCATCACTATCGAAGAGTCTAAAGGTTTCACAACTGAATTGGACGTTGTAGAAGGTATGCAGTTCGACCGTGGATATGCTTCTCCTTATATGGTTACAGATTCAGATAAAATGGAAGCTGTTTTAGACAATCCATATATCTTAATCACGGATAAAAAAGTAACGAATATCCAAGAAATCCTTCCTGTACTTGAGCAAGTTGTTCAACAAGGGAAACCACTATTATTGATTGCTGAAGATGTAGAAGGCGAAGCGCTTGCAACTCTTGTTGTGAACAAACTTCGTGGAACATTCAATGCAGTTGCGGTTAAAGCTCCTGGATTCGGTGACCGTCGTAAAGCAATGCTTGAAGACATCGCAGCTCTTACAGGCGGCGAAGTAATCACTGAAGAAATCGGACTTGATCTTAAATCTGCAACAATCGAATCTTTAGGACGTGCTTCTAAAGTGGTTGTTACAAAAGAAAATACAACAATCGTTGAAGGTTCTGGAGATACAGCTCAAATTCAAGCTCGTGTAAACCAAATCCGTGTTCAATTAGAAGAAACAACTTCTGAATTCGACCGTGAAAAATTACAAGAGCGCCTTGCTAAATTAGCTGGCGGTGTAGCCGTGATCAAAGTCGGTGCAGCTACTGAAACGGAATTAAAAGAACGTAAACTTCGTATTGAAGATGCATTGAACTCCACTCGTGCCGCTGTTGAAGAAGGTATCGTAGCCGGTGGTGGTACAGCACTTCTTAACGTATACAATAAAATCGCTGAAATTCAAGCGGAAGGCGACGTAGCAACAGGCGTGAAAATCGTTCTTCGTGCTATCGAAGAGCCTGTTCGTCAAATCGCTCACAATGCTGGACTTGAAGGCTCTGTAATCGTAGAGCGCCTTAAAGGCGAAGCAGTTGGTACTGGCTTCAATGCAGCTACTGGACAATGGGTGAACATGATCGAATCTGGTATCGTCGATCCTACAAAAGTAACTCGTTCAGCTCTACAAAACGCTGGTTCTGTAGCAGCCATGTTCTTAACAACAGAAGCTGTTGTAGCTGACAAACCAGAACCTGCTGGTGCTGGCGGAATGGGCATGCCTGATATGGGCGGCATGGGCGGAATGGGCGGCATGATGTAATCATCGCTTAAATCCCTTAATATAGGGGTTTAACGAGGATTCAGAGTGGATGCTCACCAAACATGTGAATATCTTTAAAGTTGAAGGCCTCCCACAGTTTACTGTGGGGGGCCTTTTTCTTTGTTGTCAGTCATGTGAGCATACATCGTTAATTGAGACTGTATGCCCTAATTGTTTTTTCAGTAACTATGCGTGCTAAACGATTGCTGCGTAATTTCCTTATTGGTATATGCGGTAACTTCCTAATAAGAAGTTGTAACCGTATTGCAGGCTGTTTTTGCACTAATGACTTGTTTAAAACATAGAGCTCTAATATTCTTTTCATCTATGAATCATGATGCTACTATGTATTCAATCTCGCATTGGACAGACTTCACCCCTTGTTGAAGTGATCCTTTTTTCAGCCCAACAGTTCATCTCCACTTTAGATATCTGTTTGGCTATTCGAAATATTTTTAATCCTAGCATAGAACGGACTTTCTTATCCAACTCAGGAGCATATTGAAGGACCCACGCAGTAGAGCTATGGATAAGCATCGTTCCTCCATGATTTTCATAAAATCATGAAAACGCAAGTTGTACAGTAGGAACCACCTTACTGTGTGAATAATAATTTCAAGTACATAATGCTTCTAAAGAGAATACTTGCAGGATGTTCGGATTTTTTACCAGAACCCATTTTTTGTAATTTTCATAATTACGATGAATTGCGTATAATGGAAGGGTATACATGAACTTAAAATAAATCTGAAATGAAAGAATGGTCATCATTCTATTCTATAAGCAATTAAAGGTGAAATGATTATGATAGCTAGTCTTATGAAGTCTTGGACAATATGGATAAAAATTGGAGTAATTTTATTCGGGGTATTCTTACTGTCGTGGTTGGGTCCTGACGAAATTGGCCTTACTGATTTGCTTATTTCTTTAAGAGAAGGTGAAGAAACGGGAAATAAGCTAATGCTTGCCGTTTTTTTGTTAATTTCTTTAAATACAGTTTTAGCTTTGTTTCATTATATTGGTGCACTGCTGTTGGGAGACGAAATCGGTGCTCGTTTAAACCGTCCATGGTTAAAAATCATCATTCCTCTTATTGTTATTCCTCTCGACTATATCGTGATAAATGCTTATTATTCATTAACATACTCATTTAGCGCCTATGCGTTGTTATTGTTGTTCGCAATCTTATTATTGCAAGCCTTTGAAAAGGATAGGCTAAAGCCAATTATTAAATCAATTATTTGTTCTCAATTAATCTTTGGGATTGAATGGCTGAATGAGATTCCTTCTTTATCCCAATATGGATTTGGCCAAGGGTCGCTTTCAATGGAATTAAAAGATATAGCAGTTCAAGTTGGATTTGAGCAATCTTTAACATTGTACAGTTTAACTTTGTGTTTAATTTTTGTTATTAATGCTGTTATTTTAGCTGTGTATTTTTCATTAGCTGAACAAAAGTGGCGGATAAAGCAAGAGCTTCATTATGCGCAATTAGAAGCGATGCAGTCTAGGTCAGGACGGGAAGCGCTCTATCTGGTCCATGATTTAAAAACGCCTCTCACAGCAATTGAGGGGCTAAATTCTTTAATTAGTTTGAAGGTGGACGATTCTAAAATTAAAGAGTATTGTCAAAAGATTTCATCATCGATTCATTCCGTTAGCGACATGATTTCTGAGATTTTATATGATGATAAAAAACATTGGTGCCGTATAAAAGATTTAGTTGGATACGTCAAAGCAAGCAGACTGAGCGGGACAAATCTTAATTTGAAAGTAGACTTTCAAACAGATCCCGAAATTAAAATTTTAATTAATAAAATCCGAATGACAAGGGCATTAGTGAACTTAATTGACAATGCTTACGATGCAGTGAATGGAATAGAAGATGGTAAGATTTTGCTTAAGATAAAAACCTATGAAAATGAACTTTGGTTGGGCGTATCAGATAATGGGATAGGGATTACACCTAAAGAGCAGGAGAAAATATGGAAAGCTGGGTTCAGTACAAAATCGCATCCAGGGATGGGATTAGCTTTCGTACGACAAGTTGCTAAAGGGCATGGTGCATCTTTAGAAATTGACAGCAAGCTTGGACACGGGACAACAATTTGGATTAAACTAGCCGAGAGGAGTGTGTCAAGATGAACATTTTAGTCATTGATGATGATGCATCAATTCAATATATGCTAAGTGAAATTTGTGAATTTGCCGGCTGGAATGTAGATACGGCTAACAACGGAAAAGAAGGGTTAAATGTGTTTGCAGAAAAAGGAGCAGATGTTGTTTTAGTTGATTATCATATGCCGGAAATGGACGGAATAAAAACGGTGGGTGAGCTCCGTACCCTTAATGCCGATGTTCCGATTCTTGTATTGACAGTCGATGAACGACAGGAAATTGCTGATCGCTTTCTTGAAGCAGGCGCAACTGATTTTGCCTTAAAGCCTGTAAAAGCGCCTGATTTGATTTCAAGAATTCAACTGCATGCCCGCCTAGCAAAATTAACCCAATCAGCTCCGCAGCAAAAATTCAGTGAAGAAAAGGATGTATTTGTAACAAAGGGAATTAGTAAGAGAACACTTTGTCACATTAGTGATTTTCTGCATTCTAATCGTGAACCTTTTTCTGTTGATACAATTTCTAAGGAAGTTGGTTTGGCTTATCCGACCGTCTATCGCTATATTATGCATTTACTTGATGAAGGAAAAGTGGAAATTATTGTGAGTTATCAAAAAATAGGAAGACCGAAAAATTTATATCAATGGATTGACTAAGAAACTGCCTTAATACTAGGCAGTTTTTTTATTATGATGGGGACCTCTGTTGCTGCACAGACCATTAATGCTATAAGACTTTTTTTCTTTTTTTTCTGTATTTTTATATTTTCTGATAATATAAAATTATTTTACAACACTAAAGATTCTTTAAAATATAAATTCATTCATTGAATGTCTTCAAGTTAAATGAATGAATTTATAAGTTAATGCTCATGTAGATTTTGCTATCAGATTCTTTTTGCACCAGAGCGAAGGTTAAAAATGTAAACGCTTACTGATAATGGGTTGGATGGCATGCGTGGCCATCATCGTACCAATCAATTGTCTATTAAAATAAAGACCATGTAATTATTTTGGGAATGTAGCGATTGGTGGTTAACCATATTGAGGAGGACTTTATTATGCAAGCACTATTAAAAGAAGAAGTTCAGCAGCCAAACCCGTCCAGGAAAAAGCATCCTCTTGGATTGTATATGCTGTTCGCGACTGAGGCATGGGAGCGCTTCAGTTATTACGGAATGAGAGCAATCCTTGTTCTTTACTTAACGGCAACTGTTGTAAACGGCGGGCTTGGAGTCGACAAATCTACGGCTATGGGCATATACGGATTCTTTACTGGTGCCGTTTATATTACGCCAATGATTGGCGGATACTTAACTGACCGTTTCATAGGCAGAAGATTGGCGATTACGATTGGTGGCATTTTAATGGCGCTTGGTAACTTTTCGCTATTCGCAAGTCAGAGTTTGACGGCGCTTTACATTGGTCTTGGTTTATTGATTATCGGTAATGGTTTCTTCAAGCCAAACATCTCGACAATTGTTGGTGATCTTTATGAAGACAACGATCCGCGTCGTGATGGAGCTTTCACCATCTTCTATATGGGTATTAACGTTGGGGCTTTCTTCGCACCATTAATAGTTGGACTTATGAGCTATAAATATGGATTCCTGACAGCAGCAATTGGCATGATTGTAGGGCAGTTAGTTTTCAACTTATTAGGCAATCGTTATTTAGGCGATATCGGTAAAGAACCTACTGGTAAACCGGAAGTTACAGCTGGTCAAAAATCAGCTGCACCGTTAACGAAAAGAGAACAAAAACGTACAGCGGCAATCGTGATTTTGGCAGTCTTCGTTATTGCGTTCTGGGCCGCTTTCGAGCAGGCAGGAAGTTCATTGACATTGTACGCTAATGACCAAATTGATCGGACTGTATTTGGTTTTGAGGTTCCGACTGCTTGGTTCCAATCATTGAACCCATTATTCATCGTGATTTTAGCGCCAATCATGTCTGCTTTATGGTACAAGCTTGGCAGCTCAAAACGCGGTGACTTAAAAACTCCAACGAAGATGGCTCTTGGTTTGGTCACTGTTGGTTTAGGTTTCTTAGTACTGCTTCCTGCTGTTATGTATACAGGAAACGATACAGCGCTGAAAGTAAATATCCTGTTCATGATTGTAACGTATTTCCTTCATACATTAGCCGAATTAATGATTTCACCAGTTGGCTTATCAATGGTAAGCAAAATTGCTCCAATCAAGCTTGCCTCTCTTCTAATGGGAGTATGGCTGGCAAGTTCCGCGGTAGCTAATATGGTAGCCGGCCAATTAGCTGCATATACGCAGTCTTTAGGTTACCTGGAAATCTTCAGTGTAATTGGTTTTGTAACAATTGGTTTAGGTATTGTACTATTGCTTCTTTCGAAGCCAGTAGCAAAGCTGATGAAATAATGAGAAAAGGAGCTGACCCAAATGGCACATAATGTGCCTTTTGGGTCGAGCTTTTTTGTATATGGCCGTGCTTTGGAATATCATTGGTGTATTTATGTCTGAATGCCCTAATATCTCTTGTATCTCTTTTATACCTGCCCCAGCTTCAATGAGAAGGGATGTATAAGTATGTCTAAAGCTGTGTGGAGTGATGTGCTTGTCTACATCCAAATGCTTCATTAAACGCTCATAACCCTTGGATGACCGATGTTTTCAGCAAAAATGAAATCTTGATCCTCATATACTAACCGTTGTTTCATTTTCAATTCCATCTGCTCACGCTTGTGTCCTCTGCTTTAGAACATTATCTAAAAGTACACACTGTGATATAAATTGAAACGCCGTATACGCGAACCGTACGTACGGTGTTGTGAGAGGGCGAAAATAAACTTATTTTCCCCCTACTCGATTATGCAACTAAAGGGGCAGGTTTGTTGAAGAAGGATATTTTCTGTTTTAAGCGAATTAGAATTTCAAACAAACTTTACACGAATACAGGTATTGAAAATAACAGGAATATAGGAGGTATGAGATATGAAGATCAATAGAATAGATCATGTGAGTATAAACGTAAATGATCTTTCAGAGGCTAAAGCGTTTTTTCTTGATTTAGGACTTGAAGTACAAGCGGAATGGGAATTGGATGGAGAACAGTTGGACAGAATAGTTGGGCTTAATGATGTTAAAACGGCATGTGTAGGATTGGGGATGCCAGATGGTCAGGCATGGATAGAGCTAGTCAAATTTTATACGCCGTCAGATGAAAAAGATATTCAGCAACCTTTGGCAAATACGCTGGGTATCCGACATATTTGCTTTGCTGTTGAAGATATTGAAGCTATTGTTGCAAAATTGAAAAAGAAAGGCACGGAAATCTTTAGTGAGATACAGCAATATGAAGAAAGTTATAAGTTATGCTACGTTCGTGGTCCAGAGGGAATTATTTTAGAGTTGGCGGAGAAGATCAGATAAATATTGAATGGGACTTTAAATGATTTAGACCTCCAACTTTAAAGATTTCTTCTTAAACTATCGGGTGCTTTACTTGAAGAAGTCAAATAAAAAAGTCGGTTCCTTAACGTAAGGGAATTCGACTTTTTTATGTTTGAATTTGCTTAGCGTACAAAATTTCCGAAATGTTGGCGATACTCCTTTATACAACTAACGGGGCAGTTTAGTTGAAGAGTGCTGTCTGATCTTTATTCAACAAATGGGCATATTCTGGAATAACGGGTGACCCCAAGACACCTGTAACTTTTACATTTAAACTTTAGCGGAAATAATAAAATTCTTTTTGGTTAAGCCTTAGAGGACATTAGAATCTTTAATTCCTGGTGTTAATGTCCTCTATCCTTTATCTATCTCTACCATACTTCCAGAACCACAAAATAAAAAATAGTCCTTGATAAGAGAAAGGCATCTTACAAAAAAGTCCCGCAGAATGAAATCTTGCGGGACTTTTTGAATACCAGTGGTTAGCGGTTATTATCAGAATAACTAGGATTGAATTTCTTCACCGATCGATACGAAAAGCCTTTGTCTTCATTCAAAAGCACAATTCCATCTAAAAGAACTAGCCACCATTGCTCAATGCGATCACTGGATGGCCTCGAATGATAAAAACAGAGAGTTTTTAGAAGGGACATTAGGAGATGGTTGTTTACGGGAACTGCCTGATTTCGATATCGATGGTGAAGTAAAGAAAAACTTTGGCTATATTTCACCGAATTAAAGGCGTTTCCAGTGTGTCTTGAGCCACTATATCTCTAAACTTGGATATTAAGAGTTAGATTTTTTATTACGCTTTTTTCTTTTTACCAAATAGACAATGAAAGAAATTAAAGCAACCAAGTATATGAATATAGTAATTTGATATCCTACATCAAACCAATTCACATGTGTTTCATTCATGTTATTATGCCTCCTTTAGAAATTAACAGGGTATGTAACTGATTTACTATAACCCAGAGGTTGACGCCCAGTATGATGAGGGCGACCTAGATATGTAATCATCGCTTAAATCCCTTAATAAAGAGGTTTAACGAGGATTCAGAAATGAATGCTCACCTAACATGTGAATATCTTTAAAGTAGAAGGCCTCCCACAGTTTACTGATGGGAGGCCTTTTCTTATTTGTTGTCAGTAAAGACAAAATCCCATGTTGGGAATGAAATCATTTCGAACAGCCACCTATATTTTGAGTGGTATCGAAGTAAGCGTATGGTTTAAAAAAATCAATCTCATCAACAGGCAAAGTCTGCACAAAATGAGGTTGAATTGGGATTCATAAGTTGTTCGGAGTAGCTGCTTAATCCCAAAGTTAACAGGATATTACATTCTATGTTTCTATTCCATTATTTTTGCACTAGAACCTTCTAAACTCCCCAATAAACTTTGACTTTTATTAACGAGAATCTAGTTAAATTCAAAAAAAAGGCGCTTGCATTATTAATTTTTTTGATTATAATACTTGTATACAAGTGTACTTGAACTCTATTAGAAGGTGAATTTATGGTCGAATCAAAGGAATTTCTTTATCCTGTAAAATGGCTTTCAAAAGCTTCAGCTGGTGATCGTGTAACATCCGAACTTAGAATGCGGATTATTTCGGGTATGATTGAAAGCGGTACCATCCTATCCGAAAATAAATTAGCTGCTGATTTTGGTGTTAGCCGCTCACCGATTCGTGAAGCGTTAAAAATACTGGCATCTGAAAATATCATCCGATTAGAAAGAATGGGTGCGGTTGTCATTGGTTTAACAGAAAAAGAATATGCAGAAATTTATGATGTGCGTTTACTCATCGAGACGTTTGTATTTGAACGGCTAGTAAGAATGGACACGAATGAATTAGTAATGGAACTTAGTAAAATATTAGAAATGATGAAAATTTCCATAAAGTACCGAGATGCTGATGAGTTTTCCAATCAGGATGTCATATTCCATGAAACAATTATTCGGTCCATCAATCATTCCTACATCCTGATGATCTGGGATAATTTAAAATCTGTGATGGAAAGTTTGATTCTTCTATCCATGCGGAGTCGTTTTAAAGAAAAGTATGAAGACTTTACACGGATCATAAATAATCATCAACTTTATATTGATGCGATCAAAACAAAAGATCGAAACCTTATGATTAAGTCGTTACATAAAAATTTTGATGATGTTCAAGAGAAAGTTGAAGACTTATGGATGTCCCAACAGATGCTTTCAAAAGGGGTCGAACAAGAAAATGACTAGCTATATGTTAGGCGTAGACATCGGTACAACAAGTACAAAAGCTGTATTATTTACGAAAAAAGGAGATGTCATTCAGCAAGAGAATATTGGTTATCCTCTTTACACACCTGATATGACAACGGCGGAACAAGACCCTGAGGAGATTTTTCAGGCTGTTTTGAAAGCCTTTTCAAATATAACGAAACAGCATTCAGATAAAAAACTATCATTCATTTCATTTAGCAGTGCGATGCATAGTGTTATAGCTATGGATGAAAATGACCAGCCGCTAACCCCTTGTATCACTTGGGCAGATAATCGCAGTGAAGCTTGGGCCCATAAAATAAAAGCTGAATTAGATGGGCATGAAGTTTACAAACGAACCGGAACACCTATACACCCGATGTCACCATTATCCAAGATCGCCTGGATCGTGAATGACCGCCCAGAGATTGCAACCAATGTTAAAAAGTACATCGGGATTAAAGAATATATCTTTAAAAAGTTCTTTGATCAATATGTTGTCGATTATTCTCTTGCTTCATCGATGGGCATGATGAATCTCAAAAACTTGGATTGGGATGAGGAAGCCTTAAGAATTGCTGGAATAACGCGTGGTCAATTATCTGAGCTCGTACCAACAACAAAGATTTTTAACAACTGTGATCCGGATTTAGCCAAACAAATTGGGATTGACCCAGAAACCTCTTTCGTCATTGGGGCAAGTGATGGTGTTCTTTCAAATCTAGGTGTAAACGCTATCCGGAAAGGTGAAATCGCTGTCACGATTGGGACAAGCGGTGCGATTCGGACGATTATTGACGAGCCGAAAACAGACGAAAAAGGAAGAATCTTTTGCTATGCTTTAACGGAAAAGCATTGGGTGATTGGCGGGCCGGTAAACAATGGCGGGATGGTCCTCCGCTGGATTCGCGATGAATTTGCTTCATCCGAGGTAGAAACAGCTAAAAGACTCGGAATCGACGCTTATGAAGTTTTAACCAAGATTGCCGAACGTGTAAGACCAGGGGCTGATGGATTGTTATTCCATCCATATCTTGCAGGTGAACGTGCACCATTATGGAATCCGGACGTACGGGGTTCATTTTTCGGATTAACACTGTCGCATAAGAAAGAACATATGATTCGAGCGGCTCTAGAGGGAGTCATTTACAATTTATACACAGTATTTTTAGCCTTAACCGAATGCATGGACGGTCCCGTGACCCGAATTCAAGCTACGGGTGGCTTCGCTAGGTCGGCTGTTTGGCGGCAAATGATGTCCGATATCTTCGAATCGGAAGTCGTGGTTCCGGAAAGCTACGAAAGTTCCTGCCTGGGTGCTTGTATATTGGGGTTATATGCCACCGGGGAAATTGAGTCCTTCGAAGTAGTTTCAGAAATGATAGGCAATACCCACAAGCACACACCGATAGCTGATTCTGTAAAAGAATATAGGCAGCTACTGCCGATTTTTATTAACCTATCAAGGGTATTGGAAAACGAATATACACAGGTTGCGAATTATCAAAGAAACTTAATAAATGCTGCAAAGTAAAGACATGGAGGAATTACGATGCCATTAGTTATTGTCGCTTTAGGAATTGTCGCTTTATTAATTTTAATAATGGGCTTAAAATTAAACACCTTTATTTCCTTAATCATTGTGTCGTTTGGAGTGGCTTTAGCACTTGGGATGCCACTTGATGGAATTGTCAAAACCATTGAAGCAGGATTAGGCGGAACACTTGGTCACTTAGCGTTAATCTTTGGACTTGGAGCGATGTTGGGTAAGTTAATCGCAGATTCAGGCGGCGCGCAGCGCATTGCCATGACCCTTGTTAAAAAATTCGGTGAAAAGAATATTCAATGGGCAGTCGTAGCAGCATCATTTATTATCGGTATCGCGTTATTTTTTGAAGTGGGATTAGTATTATTAATTCCAATCGTATTTGCGATTTCAAGAGAATTAAAAGTTTCGATATTATATCTTGGTATTCCAATGGTAGCGGCATTATCCGTGACTCACGGTTTCTTACCGCCGCACCCGGGACCAACCGTTATCGCTGGTGAATATGGTGCAGACATTGGTCAGGTTTTACTGTACGGCTTCATCATTGCGGTACCAACCGTTATTTTAGCTGGACCAGTATTTACAAAGATAGCTAAAAGATTAGTACCTGACTCATTTACGAAAACAGGCAGCATTGCCTCTTTAGGAGAACAAAAATCTTTTAAACTTGAAGACACACCTGGATTTGGAATCAGTGTATTTACCGCTTTACTTCCGGTTATATTAATGTCAATTGCTACGATTATCACTTTGATGCAAAAAACAATGGGATTTGAAGATAATGGTTTATTGGCAGCTATCCGATTTATTGGTGAAGCCGGTACTTCCATGTTGCTTTCTTTATTATTTGCGGTCTATTCAATGGGATTAGCAAGAAAGATTCCAATGAAAGATATTATGGAATCTTGTACCTCAGCAATCTTGCATATCGGAATGATGCTCTTAATCATAGGGGGCGGCGGAGCCTTCAAGCAAGTATTGATCGACGGCGGTGTAGGTGACTATGTAGCTGAATTATTCAAAGGAACATCATTATCACCAATCCTGCTTGCCTGGATCATCGCGGCAATCCTGCGTATTTCCTTAGGATCTGCTACCGTAGCTGCTTTAACGACAGCTGGTTTAGTTATTCCGATGTTAGGTCAGACGGACGTTAACCTTGCTCTAGTTGTACTTGCTACAGGAGCGGGAAGTTTAATCGCTTCACACGTTAACGATGCTGGCTTCTGGATGTTTAAAGAGTATTTTGGTTTAAGCATGAAAGAAACATTTGCAACATGGACCTTGCTTGAGACGATCATTTCAGTAGCCGGATTAGGATTTATTCTATTACTAAGCTTATTTGTATAGGCCTTTCCCGGCAGTAAATCCCCACTTATAGTAGGGATTTACTGCCTATTATTCTTACATAGAAGGAGCAGAAAATTAAATGTACAATACAATTGGTGTCATTGGTTTAGGGGTAATGGGCAGTAATATCGCTTTAAATATGGCTAGTAAGGGGGAAAAAGTAGCTGTCTATAACTACACAAGAGATTTAACGGATCAGCTTGTGGCTGAATTGGATAGTCAGTCGCTCCATCCGTATTACGAAATCCAGGACTTTGTTCAGTCACTGGAAACGCCAAGAAAGATTTTTCTAATGGTGACTGCGGGCAAGCCGATCGACTCGGTGATCAATTCATTGCTTCCTCATCTTGAATCAGGCGATATTATCATGGACGGCGGCAACTCCCATTACGAAGATACTGAACGCAGATATGATGAATTGAAATCTAAAGGAATCAGTTATTTGGGAATTGGTATTTCTGGTGGAGAAGTCGGGGCGTTAAAAGGACCTTCGATCATGCCGGGTGGAGATAAAGACGCCTATGAAAAAGTAGCTCCAATTCTGACAAAAATCGCAGCACAAGTAAATGATGACCCTTGCTGTACCTATATCGGTCCAAAAGGAGCAGGTCATTTTGTGAAAATGGTACATAACGGGATTGAGTATGCAGATATGCAATTAATCGCTGAAGCCTATACATTTTTAAGAGAAAAGCTGCATTTGGAAGTTAATGAAATTGCTGGCATCTTTGAAACATGGAATCAAGGCGAACTGAAAAGTTATTTAATCGAAATCACTGCCGAAATTTTAAGGAAAAAAGATGAAGTAACGGGCTTACCCTTGATCGATGTGATTCTTGATAAAGCAGGACAAAAGGGCACAGGCAAATGGACCAGCATGCAAGCTATTGATAACGGAATACCAGCATCGATTATTACAGAGTCTTTGTTTGCTCGTTACATTTCCGCTTTAAAAGAAGAACGGGTCAATGCAGAACATATTCTAACAGGCCCTGAGAACGATCAGCAAAAATTAGATAAAAATGAGTGGATTGACTATATTAGACAAGCATTATATATGGGAAAAGTTTGTGCATACGCGCAAGGTTTTACTCAATATAAAATGACTTCTGAACTTTACGGCTGGGATTTGCCTTTAAAGGATATTGCGCTGATTTTCCGTGGTGGCTGCATCATTCGTGCAGAATTTTTAAACGTCATTAGCGAAGCCTATCAAGAGCAGCCGAATCTGGCTAATTTATTAATCTCACCATATTTTGCCGAAAAGGTTACGGATTACCAGGTAGGATTGCGAGAGGTTGTCTGTGAGGGAATAAACTCCGGTATCTCGTTTCCATGTTTAAGCGCTTCACTCACTTATTACGATAGTTATCGAAAAGGCATCTCAAATGCTAACCTTTTGCAAGCACAACGTGATTATTTTGGTGCACATACCTATGAACGACGTGATTTAGCAGGAGTCTTTCACACAAACTGGCAGTGATAGAAAGTGACAAAAGAAACAGTCATTTCTCAATAAGCGTTCATGAATTTGAGATGAATAAATTTCACAAACTCTTGAAAAATCTGTTATTAACTGACAATGTTATGTTTCCTGCTCTTGTATCAAAAGATGCGGTATATCAAAAAGCAAAAAAACTGATGGAAATGACAGGAATTGAAAAGCTTGCAGATAATACAATCACTTAAGGATCTGGCGGCCTTGCTATAATACATTTTTAGCACATATCGTTAAAGATATTACACACTCTCACCATACGGGCGGCATAATGTAATAATTGCTTAAATCCCTTGAAATATAGGGGTTTAACGAGGATTTAGAAATGGATGCTCACCCAACATGTAAATATTTTTAAAGTGAAGGTCTTCCATCAGTTTATTCAGTTTATTGAACTGCTGGGAGGCCTTTTCTTTCATGTTGTCAGTCGTATGAGCATAGAAGTTTATCATTGTTGAATTTCTATCAACCCCACCCATTGCTTGGCACGGGGCAACGCGCCAAGACCGACCAGATGTAACACAAACAATGGATAAGGATAGATAGGAGATAGCTGCTATGTAAGAGAAGGAAGGTAAGCGAATAAAGGATCTAATCGTATAGGGAAACAGAAGAAGGGAAAAGGAAATCTTATCGGTATCCCTAACAACTTCTGGATAGGCTAAACTTATCTAGACAGAAAATTTAAGGTCAGGTAGACTACAGATACAACTAGTTATAGAAAAGAGGTCCGATATGCGACGTGATATACAACCGAATGAACGAGCTTTCTCTTCCAAGGAAGTGGCAGAAGAAGTGGGGATTGCAACTCCCACTGTTAGAAAGTATGGTCAAATCTTAGAAAGGAATGGATATGAGTTTTTGAAAGATGGAGATCGACGTATCTTTGTTCAATCTGACATCGGGGTGCTTATAGCGCTACGCGATACGGACAAGCCCCTAGACGATACAGCTAAAGACCTTGTATTTCAACAAAAAGAAAGATTAGAAGGATCCAATGAAACTGAGATAGCGATACCCGATACATATGAAAATTTACCCCACGACCCCAATCAATTAAAAGAGGTCTTAATGTTTTTAGTCAATGAACTCGCAGCCACACGTGAAATGAATGTCCAACTGACAAGCGATATGTCAGAGATTAAAACAAAGGTTTCCCGGCTCCAGCAAGATCATCATGTTATAAGTTCTAGTATTGGAAATTCAGCGCAAAGAACTAATACTAAAATTGAACAATTAACTGAACAACAAAATATCCATTACGAAACATTGCTGCAACAAGAAAAACAAAAAAGCGAAATCTTACAAAAAGAAATACAAAATATGCGGGACGAACAGAAAAAAGACTGGAGTTCACAAAATGAATTTAATAAACGTTTAGAAGAAGCGATACAAAAACGTTCAGAAAAATGGTGGGGGCTTTTCTCCATATTCAGAAAATAAGGCGACTGTCATGTTTTTTTTGCCTAACTGTGTAATGATTTGTGGAAGCAAAATTATTGATGTAGAAACATTTGATAAATCTTTTTTTTATATATAATAATGGATAAAAGCATAGTGACATATATGATTCGCATAGCTGAAACACAGAATTAAGAAAGAGTATTTCAACTTTACAGGATTTGGTGCCTGCTATGTAATCGCTCGGCGATACCAATGTTTCGCAAGTTCTACCAGAGGCAAACAGAGGCTCAATTGAAATTCATTATAGATTTGTTTAAGCGATATGCATCTAAAACAAAATCACAATTTGAGGCAAGCAAAAAAGGCATGTTTGATAAAATGGGAGTTGAGGCGGTTGAATACTTGCATTCAAAAAAAGAGTCATCCTTAATAGAGTTGCTCCAGACAGTGGTTGATCGGTTCTTTTTTTGTCTGTTTCGTATCGCTGGGCGATATAACTTGGTTTAATAGAAAAGCTATGTTCGATATCCAAAACATGATATACATCCGAATGAACGAGTATCTCTTCTAAGGTAGTGGAAGAAGAAATGGGGATGCAACACCCACTGTCAAAAGTATGGTCAAAACTTAGAACGAAACGGATATGTGTTTTTAAGATGGTGATTGCCTATCTTTATTCAATCCGACATCGAAGCGGTCATAGCGTTACGCGATACGGACAAGCCCCTAGAGGGTACGGCTAGAACCTTGTGTACCTACAAAAAGATAGATTAGAAAAAACTAATGAAACAGAGATACCGATACCCGATACATATGATAATTTAATCCATAATCCCAAACGATTAAAAGAGATTTTAATTGTTTTAACCAATGAACTCGTAGCTACGCGTGAAATGAACATCCACTGACAAACGATATGTCTCAGCTTAAAACAATGGTTTCCAGCTCCAGAAAGATCCATGTCCTTAATAGTGTTCCTCAAGAAAGGGGCTGATCGGTTCTTTTGTGTGTTTCGTATCGCTGGGCGATATAACATACAAATAAATCCACAGAACCTTCATCTTTAATAGAAAGGGAGGTCCAATATACGATAGGATATACATCCGAATGAATGAGCAGCCTCTTCCAAGGAAGTGGCATAAGAAATAGAGAGGCAAAATCCACTGTTCGAAGGTATGTTTAAAACTTAGAGCGAAATGGATAGGAGCCGTTAAGATGGCGATTGGCATATCTTCGTTCAATCCGGCATCGAAACGCTTATAGCGTTACGCGATACGAGCAACCCTCTAAACGATAGAGCTAAAGACTCTTCTCTTGGATCAAGAAATAGAAAGATTAGAAGGAACCAATGAAACAGAGATAGCGATACCCGATACATATGAAAATATATTTGACCCATGTTCTCATTCAATTAAAAGGGATCTTAATGTTTTTAACCAATGAACTCGCTCGCAGCTACGCGTGAAATGAACCTCTAACTGACAAACGATATGTCACAGCATAAATCTGAACAACAAAAAAACATTATGGAAGCAAATCAAAAGTGGAAATTCCTTTGTTCCAACTATTCGGTATCACCATTTTCAAATTTCAACAATTTCCCGAGAAATATCTACAAATTCTGAGTTGATATCGACAAAATTAGGCTTTTAAAAGAGATAGCGATACCCGATACATATGAAAATATATTTAACCCATGTTCTTATTCAATTAAAAGAGATCTTATTGTTATTAACCAATGAACTCGCAGCTACGCGTAAAATGAACCTCTAACTGACAAACGATAACGATATGTCACAGCTTAAAACTGAACAACAAAAAACCCATTACGAAACATTACTGCAATAAGAAAAAGGTTTCATTCCCTTTTTTTATCACCTATACGATTTTCAAGTATAAATTTTCGACTATTTAAACCTAAGGCAACCAAATCAAAAGTGGAAATTCCTTTGTTCCAACTATTCGGAATAACCATTTTCAAATTTCAACAATTTCCCGAGAAATATCTACAAATTCTGAGTTGATATCGACAAAATTAGAAGCTTCTAAAGGCGATTTGTTTTTGCTGATAAAAAAGTAGAATTTGCATAACCATTACTTACCAGATAGTTTGTAATTGCTCCATTATGGAACACAAAAAATGATCAACTTATATAAAAGAATAATCCAATTAAATAGTATAAGGGCATGTTTTGATTAATCTTTTTTCAAAACATGCCCTTTCTATTTATTCATTTATCAGGTTTCTTGGATTAATTTGATCAAACTTTGTTTCAGAGCTACACTTTTATAAATTAGCAAAGATTTCCTTGCCTTAGTTATAATAGATGGAAGTAGAAAAAAGGTGGATATTATATGAAATTATCAATACTTGTAGCCCCTTTTTGCATAAAAAAGAGCTGCCTTAAAGATAGCTCCAATCTTCAGCTAACGCACCCGTTTAGTTGATTAAGAATGTTTTACTCTCGCCTAACGGCAGTTAAATAAGACTCCAGAGTTCGCTGGCGTAGAGCATGTCAGCAATCATACTTACCGAAAACGTGTGGCTATTGGTTTTACAAGGTCATGAAGGCTATTGCCATGTTGCAACGAATCCTTCATCATTCGCATCTATCCGTTACCCTGCGCTATATTGGGATTACAGAAGAAGAAACCGACAATGTATTAAAGTCATTTAGTGTCTTTAATAATTCATAACAAATAAATGGCCTCTTTTTAGTAGGTTTCTTTTGATAACTTCACTTTTTTAAAAAATATTGTTATTTCAAATTAGCCAAACATAAATGCTCTTTTTCGATAGCTTATTGAAAAAATTAATCCTATTGCTAACATATTCCCCATTAATGAGCTGCCTCCGTAACTTATAAAAGGTAAGGGTATCCCTGTTATAGGTAGTAAACCTATGTTCATTCCAATATTCTCGAAAATATGGAAAAAAATCATTGAAACCACACCTACACATAGGTAAGATTCAAAACTATTTTTGACATCTAACGCTAACTTCACCATGCCCGAAATAAGGAAGAAATAAATTGTTATTAAAATACTAGATCCTAGGAAACCATATTTAGAAGCAATAACGCTAAATATAAAATCTGTGTGTGCTTCAGGAACGTATACCCCGCTTCCTTTATAACCAGAAACTCCACCTGATCCTATGGCAAGCAAGGCTTTGATTAAGTTAAAGCCCTCTCCTGATTTATAAGATTCTGGATCAATCCAAGCATAAATCCTTCCTAATTGAAATATTTTTATCCCCATTAAACGGAGAATTTCAGGGTGAAGAAAAACTAAGTACAAAATTCCACTCACAATTGATCCTCCAATAATAAAAATACCACCAATTATTCTCCATGATATTCCTGAAACAAATAATATCCCTATAAAAATACACATTAATACTAAAGATGTACCTAAATCTGGTTGTTTCATAATTAAAAGTATTGGAAGAAGTGTTGCAGCCCCCATCTTAATTAATAGAAAAAAATCCGTTTTCAAAGTTTTGTCTTCATATTTATTATGATGTTTTTGTATTAAGTAACTTAAACAAATTATTAAAGATATTTTAGTAAACTCAGCTGGCTGAAGAGACCCAATCCCAGGAATTTGAAACCAACTTTTGGCTCCATTTATTTCTCGTGCTATTGACTCAGGCGACAAAATTAATGCAATTAATAGAAATAAACTAAGCGAGTAAAAAAACCAATTCAAGCGAAATATTTGTTCAGAATCCAAATACATAACTCCTAAAATCATACCGCAACCTATAAAATACCAAGTTACTTGTCTAAATAAAAAATCCCCTTCGTATTGACCAAATTCTTGAGCAGTGTGAATAGCTATACAACTAGTTATAAATAGCAAAAGTAAAAGTGTAACTAGGTTGTAATCAAACTTTGAATTTTTCATATTTTTCCCCTTGTAAAATATTTACTCATGTTATAATTTAACTCTATTTTACTAAAAATGTAAATTCATTAGTGCCATAAGACGGGTTGAAAATCCAGCTCTCTTTTAAGTCGCTCTTGAGAAATATTATTCAGCTAAGAAAAGTAAAAAAATAAAAATCCAACCCTGAAAAGCTTCAAGGATGGATTCAGACAAACACCAAGTCTCTTGGATAATTCTTATTATGGTCTATAGATAGGAATGTTATCCAGGTTATTACGTAAAACGAACATAATATATAGAAAAAGAGATTGTGCTTATAAATGGGAAAAATCCAGCTGCCATAATTGGTGGCTTTTTTAATGACTAAAGTGCAGATTTGGTCTTTATATAGAAGGGGGAATCGAGGATTAAATGTCTTTGCCCCCTTATTACTAAGGTTCCTTTCGAATTAATATAAATGGACTGAAAAAAATGAAATTTGCACGCTTTGATCTTTTAGGCTGTATCTATGGTATTCATGAAATATTTATAGATGGTACACAAAGGTATTTTTCAAAAATAGTAGGAATGTTATCCATCATTTTATCAACATGGGTATTTGCATGTATAACGTCTTTGAAAGACAAAGCTGGTCGATAATTGTGCATTCTTATTCAGTATAGAAATTTTAAGACTATTCGCTTCAAATAAGTAGACGTGTTTCCCTACTTAAGACAATCAGAAGTGGTTCTCGAAAGGGGATTTAATTTGAAGAAATTTATTGTTTGTTATACCTTGGAAAATGATATTAAACGAGAAAAAATAATAAAAGGGCCAGATGTAAAGAAGGAAGACGTTCTACAAGATGTATTAGATAAGATAGTACGAAGTAATTACTTTATTGCGAAAACCGACCAAGGAGAGTATAGGATAAATTCTTCCTTAATACGTTATATACAGGTTTTGCATGAAATGCATTGTTTTAAATACCATACTGATCATCAATGACTAGTGAGTAAATAAAAGGTTATTTCTTTGCATAGTTTTCTTCAATTTTGTTGAGTAACCTTGAATATGGGAGAGAAGATTAATGTCAGAAACGTATCGTTCTCGTCAGGAACGAAAACAAGTGGAAAAAACAAAACAAGATCAAAAAAAAGGTAAGAGCTCCCCTAAAAGAAGTTCTTTCTTGAAAAAAGTTTTACTTTGGTGCTTACTGTTGGGTGTTGTTTCAATTGGAATAGGGGCAGTTACGGTTGCAGCAATGATTAAGGATGCACCTAAAATAGATGCTTCAAAACTAGTCGATCCGCTTTCTACCAAATTATACGATAAAAACGGGAATTTCCTTTACGAATATGGTAAAGAAAAACGGACAAAAATTAAGTATTTTCAAGTTCCAAAAATGTTGGAACATGCTTTCATTGCCACGGAGGATGCACATTTTTATGAACACAATGGCATTGATATAAAAGGAACTGCTAGAGCAATCTTCAAGAACCTAAAAGGGGATTTCGGATCTCAAGGCGGAAGTACGATTACACAGCAGGTCATTAAAAACTCCTTTTTGTCACCTCAGAAAACAATAAAGCGAAAGGTACAGGAATGGAGCTTGGCCTATCAGCTTGAGCAAAAGTATTCCAAACATCAAATCTTAATGATGTATTTTAATAAGATCTACCTTGGAGACGGGGCATATGGTGTAGCAGCTGCCGCCGAAAATTACTACGGAATCGATGCCGATCATCTAAATAAACTAACGCTTCCAGAGGTCGCTATGCTGGCGGGGCTCCCACAGAGTCCAAGTTATTATGATCCCACTGAACCCGAACATGTGAAAGCTGCAACAAATCGTCGTAATATTGTTTTAGAAGCTATGTATAAACAAGGGTATATTACGAAAAAGCAATTGGAGGATGCAAAGAAGGTTCCAGTTACATCAGGACTTGTTCCAAAAACGAAAAAGCAGGGAATGCCGTACGAGGCGTTTTTGGACGCTGTTGTAAAAGAAGTTGAAGGAAAGCTGAAAAATGTAGATATCAGTTCGGATGGATTATCTATTTATACGACGCTAGATCCAAAAGCTCAGACCTTTGCGGACAAAATAATGAACACCGATACGATTATTTCTTATCCAAATGAAAATTTTCAAGGAGCCTTCGTATTTTTAGATACAAAAACAGGAGAAGTACGAGCTATTGGAAGCGGTCGAAACCAATATAAAGCTTCCTTCCGGGGCAACAACTTTGCGGTTGATATTAAACGTCAACCAGGATCTACTTTCAAGCCAGTCTTTGATTATGGTCCGGCTATTGAAAATTCAAAATGGTCTACAGCACACCAAATTAATGATCATGAGATAACCTACTCAAATGGTCAATCTATTTCTAACTGGGATCATCAATATCACGGAAAGTTGTCGATTAGAACAGCACTTCAATGGTCATACAATATTCCAGCACTCCTTACCCTTCAAGAAGTAGGGATGGATAAAGCACAAAACTTTGCAGAAAATCTGGGTATTACTTTTAATAATAATAAGGTGTACGAATCATATGCGATTGGAAGTAATACGGTTAATCCATTAGAGTTGGCAGGGGCATATAGTGCTTTTGGAAATAACGGTGAATACAATACACCACATTTTGTTCGTAAAGTTGTTTATCCTGATGGCAGAGTTGTTAATTTAACTCAAAAGCCAAAACGTGTTATGCATGATCACACAGCTTATTTGGTGACGGATATGTTACGGACAGTCGTAAAATCTGGTACAGGAAAAACAGCAAATGTCCTTGGACTAGATGTGGCTGGAAAAACTGGCACAACCAATTTTGACAGTAAAACCAGAGCACAATATGGATATCCAGCCGGTTCGGTAAATGATAGTTGGTTCGCTGGTTATACACCGCAATACACTATGGCGGTTTGGACTGGATATACTAAAAATGGTCCAGGTAATTATATGGATGGAAATACAACTAAAATCTCGCACCAAATGTTTAAGGCGATGCTGGAAGCGTTTGGAACAGACAAAAGTAGCTTCCAGCAGCCTAGTGATGTATACCGGGTGAATAATGAACTGTTCATTAAAGGTGCAAATCCTGAAGAAGCTCCACAAGTTATAAAAAATAATAAAAATAAACAATTTGATATTGGTGGAAATAAAGAGGATAAAAAACATAAACAAGAGGAAGGAAAGCATAAACAACAAGAGGAAAAGAAACACAAACAAGAGGAAGAAAAGCATAAACACCAAGAGGAGAAACACAAACAAGGGGAAGAGAAGCATAAACACCAAGAGGAAAAGAAACACAAGCAATAAAGATTTTTAGGATGGGATCGCATTTGTTCCATCCTTTTTTATGATACACATAAGAGAATGTGATGGTTTCTACTTAAACTATAAGGTGCTTTACTTCAATAAGGGAGTTGCTTTGAAGTGACCCAAAAAGTTAGACACTTTATTTAATTAGGCAGCCTTGAGGGCATGAACCCGGTAATCTACCGGGCTCATGCCTCAGTTTGTCGACAAAAGGGGTTCGGAATGTATTATTTCCGAACCCCTTTTGATATTCTGTGAGGAGCGAGGCAGTTAGTGGAAGAAAGTAATATCTGTAAATTGATTTTAGTCGGAATACTTGATAATGTGGTGGTGTAAATTAGTTTACAAAAGGATGATTGTCATGAAAAAAGCAGAGGAAATAGCCTCCTAAATCAAATAAAACATATTAGGAGGCGTTGTATATGAAATTCAATATAATTGATCGTGAAAATTGGTATCGAAAAGAGTATTTCGAACACTATTTACAACAACAAACAACGTTCAGTATAACGAATGAAATTAATATTACTGTTCTTATGAAGAACTTAAAGAAGAAGAATTATAAGTTATATCCTGCGTTTATTTTTATGGTTACAAATATAGTTAATTCCCATCGAGAATTTAAAACCAGTTTTAACCCAGAAGGGAATTTAGGTTATTGGTCAGAAATTTTGCCTTCTTATACAATCTTTGATAAGAAGACATACACATTTTCTAGCATATGGTCACCAAATGTAAGTAGGTTTTCTGAATTTCATTCTCAGTATGAAAAAGATGTAGAAGAATACAATGGTACGGGTAGTTTATTTCCAAAGACTCCTGTACCAGATAATAATATTCCCATATCTATGATCCCTTGGAATTCTTTTACAGCATTTAATTTAAATATTAATAATGGTGGAGATTTTCTCTTACCCATTATAACTGGGGGTAAATATTCACAAATAAAAGATGAATGGTTCTTACCTGTCTCGTTACAAATTCATCATGCTGTTTGTGATGGTTATCATGCAAGTGTTTTTATGAATGACTTACAAAGGTTTGCTGATGAAAGTGCAGACTGGCTCTAATTATTCATTGGGAAAATATCTAAAAGGGGAACTGTGAAAGCAGTTCCTTTTTTTATAGAATTACAACCAAAGTTTGTTAATAAATGTACTTAAACTATCGGGGCAGGATAGTTCATTAAGATGTATAATATTGGATATATTTAAGGGGGGATTTTGATGTTAATCAGAGAGGTAAAACCTGAGGATGCTGAAAGTTTCGATTGGCTAATGAAGCAAGTTGAAACTGAGGCTGATTTTATGCTTATGGAACCAGGAGAAAGAAAAGGTTCTCCTGAACAACAACGTAAATGGTTGGAACGAATGGACAAAGAGAATAATTCAACTGTACTTGTTGCAGAACAAGAAGGTGGACAGCTAGTAGGATATTTAGCAGTGATTGGCGGAGATAAAAGAAGAACCAAACACTCATCCTATCTAGTTATAGGTATTTTAAAAGAATACACAGGGCGTGGTATAGGAACAAAACTATTTCAAAGGTTAGAAGAATGGGCAATAATTCATAACATCTTACGGTTAGAGCTTACAGTCGTCACTCAAAATGAAGCAGGAGTATCTCTATATAAGAAAATGGGGTTTGAGGTAGAAGGAATAAAAAGAAACTCACTAGTGATAGATGGCAATCTTTTTGACCAGTATTTTATGTCCAAGTTATCATAAGGTCTTGTTAAAATAACAGGTGCGTTAGTTGTATAAGAATTAAGTGATATTATGAGTGAGGTCAGATTTTAGTTATTCAATTAAAGGGCGCTATTCTGAAACAAGGGTAAGCGCCTATTTTTCATTATAGGGCCATTTAATTGAATAAGCTTTTGAATTACGATGCAGTTTGTTGAAGTGATATAATTAAATAAAATTAAACGTTAATACCGAAATATAATGAAATAAAGAATAAGGAAAAGGGGGATTGAAAATGGATGTAAGATACCCAATTGGGAAACTACAAGTTCCTGAAAAAGTAACATTAGAAAATTTTCAAGAATGGCTAAAGGAAATTGAAACTTACACGATTCGATTAAGAGAAACTGTCGACTCATTAAGTGATGAGGAATTAAGCAGAACTTATCGTGAAGGTAGCTGGACAGTTCGTCAACTTGTTCATCACATTGCAGATTCTCAGTTGAACATGTATCAACGTTTGAAGCTGGCTTTAACAGATGAGAACCCAACAGTACCAGCTTTTGATGAAGAAAAGTGGGCTATTCAACCGGATACAAAGCTTCCTGTAGAAAGTTCTATTAAAATGTTAGAAGGTATAAATGAGCGCATCGTATCTTTAGGATATAGTTTAACTGAAGAGCAATTAGATCGAGCTTTTACTCACCAGATAAACGGTATAATAACAGTTGCTACAAAAGTTGCAAAATTAGCTTGGCACGAAGAGCATCATTTAGCCCAGATAAAAATCGCATTATCAAAATAATACAATATGTATAAAAGTGGCTTATCGAACCTCGATAAGCCATTTTTAAAATTAAAATAAGGAATAATTACAGAAGTTTTATTCAACTATCGGGGCAGGTTACATTCCTGTAGTTCGTTATTTTTCAGCTTTGAAAAAAATAGGGCTCCTCAGTAAGATATGAGTAAGACATCATCTAACTCAAAACCTTAGAAGGAACCTTAATATGAATTTTAAAATGCAAGACAAACAAAATCAACTAATAGAAAGAATTTCCGGTACTGGACAGGTTACACTTAGTTGGAAAATAAAAATAAGGCCATGTAGAAGCATACACAATAAGTGAGGAGAATCTACTACACCAAAAAGGGGGATTGAAAGTGGATATATTACTCTGATAACTCTTGGTTTCATCATAATCGGATTTGTTGTTCTCTCTTATATAAAAAGAAATATGGATAGTAAGCAAAGTTCAACTATCCAATCCATAGTTTGGTGGATAGTGGGAACCACAGTTTTTGGGGGAGCGAGTATAATACTTATTGTGTGGTGGTTTAGTAAAATTTAGTGAGTTTTTGGCAATGGTTTTGGAGAGAAGTAGTTCATTTTTGTGAAGTAATGTACTTAAACTAACGGGTGCTTTTACTTCAATAAAGGAGGTTTTATAACCACAATAGAACGGTCAACCATCTTAGGGGGAAAAATACTTGATAGCATTACCATTACTTCTAATTTATATCGTATATAGAATTTATAAATCCAAAAGACCTTTAACAAAGTTTGGACATTTCTATGACAAATCTTTTTATCTTGAAGAAAAAAAGGAATATGAAAAAGCCCTTGATCTAAGAAAACAAGCATTAGAATTAGATACACTTACTAATCTGGAACGTGCGGAATTAAATTTAGCTAACGCCAGAATGTATTTAAGGTTAGAACAATATAAAAAGGCAACCGATTACTTTGATATATCATTTGAACTAGCAAAAGAAGAAAAGTTTCCGTACTCTAAGGGGTTTGACGAGGTAGTTGAAGCTTATTTGCAGGCAAATCGCAAAAAAGATGCCATTGAATTAGTAAACAAGATGTTAGAAAGACAAAGCTACGATAAGAAATTCAAAAAATTACAATCCATAAAAGAAAAACTAAAATCAGTTTAAAAGACTACCATATTTATTCCTAATTCAATTAGGGAGGAGCTAAGGGAGCCTTTTTCTTATGGAACTATCGGGGCAGGATAGTTCCATAAGAAATAACCAAATTCAAGTGATCCCCTCCGATGGAATGGGGATTTTTTAGACTTTTTATTTCTAATGGTAGATATGTGGGAATTTATGTAATATACTTGTTCTAAGTAGTATGTAGTAAGTAGTAAGTGTTGTGGAAAATTGAAAGGTGGATGAAGTAATGAGGGATATAGTTATAGGAGAAGAATTTATCACTCTGAGTGAAGGCAGAAAAATCAGGTTTTCCTTTATTGGTCGTAAAAGGATTATACAAATGTACGCCGTTGGTGGTATGTTTTTTGACCTCTTAATTAATAATCTGATTGCATTTGATGAAAAAAATAAAATTATTGTTACTGATGAAAGTTATAATTCGAATAATGAAGCGTTAAAGCAATTACTGATACTGATTAACAGTAAACAGCCGATGACCTTTAAACGCTGGATGCGTTATTTAAGTATTCCTTCAAAAAACAGAAGGGATCTTTATACAAAACTTTTAGCAAAATCTGATAACAGTGAAGCTGCTCAAGAACGAATAGTTCAAAGGATTAGAGCAGAACTACTCGAACCTGAACAAGTAACAGTAGAAATTATTACACTTTCTTTACTTTTAAAATCAAGCAAATTACTCAATCAATATTTTTCTTCTTATGAGGTGAAGCAATTAGAGAATAGAATAAAAGAACTAAAACAGAATGACCATAAAAGATGGAAAGATATCAAAAATATCAATAAAGAAATAGAGTTTATGGATGCTATTATTTTAACATCTGCTGTAGTGATATAAAAGGAGACAGACTATGGGACGAAGACGTTCATATGAAGATATATTAAATTCGGATTTTGTTAGCATAAGCGAATTAGTCCGTTTAACAGATATCCGATATAGCACTATTAAGTTTTATACAGAAGAAGGAATGCTACCATTTGAACAAGAGGACATACGTTTGACAAGACGTTATCCAAGAATTGTTGCATCTGAGCGTTTAGAGGAAATCAAAGAATTAAAAAAGAAAGGTTTAACGATTCTAGAAATAAAAAAAGAACTGAAAAATAAATAAGTACAAAGAATACTCTCAATATTTAATGATAAATTGTTCTCCCTTAATGAACTCCCTCAGTTTAATAGATAATACTCACGAATACTCGCTTATTCGCAGGATTTCATACCACATGGTATAGGTTGCTTTAGATAAACGAAAGAGATAGGACCGTTTTGATAAGATTAGGGCAGATTGAAATAGGGGATCTATTAAAAATCCCATATTATTACATATGCTGTACGCATTTTCCACGCTGCCCCTGGAGGCTTTCCCTCCCATGTCTCAACGGGTCATAATCATATGCCCTTTCATTCCTTCGTCACACCTATCCAGGGGGTGGAGGCCGGTTTTGCTAACGGAACGGGTCATTGCCCTTTTGTTCATTACATCCAGTACTTCGTGCTTTCTTTGAAATCCTACGAATAAGCCAACTTTCGTTAATAACAATGTGAATGTAAATTTACGCTGCTAGTTGTTCAAGAGGGAAGACCATTTCCGGTTTATAGGCAGAGCCATTACGAGCAATCCCTACTAGAACACGGGCAAGTTTTCCACATAGTTTCATGATGGATTTCATTTTCTTAATCTTCTTCACTTTAACATTGTTCGAGTGTAGGGCTTTAAACTCAGGGTTATTCATCACCAGACTCATGGTCGCAAGGAAAAGGTAACGCCGCAGGCGTGATCTTCCACGTTTGGAAAGAACAATTTGGCCTTTCCACTTCCCAGAGCTTGCTTCAGCTAGATGCAATCCTGCATGACGAAGGAGCGCATTCCCGTGAGCGAACCCACTTAGATCTCCAGCTTCTCCTAAGATGCCCGCTAGTGAAATCTCACTGATTCCTTTAATGGCAAGTAATTGCTTAACGAATGGAATCTGTTCCAAGACGTTTGTGACTTCTTGCGTCACTCTTTCGAGTTGGGATGAAGCGAGATCATATTCCTCTAATAACTGTCCCAAGTGAAGTCTATACGCATCAAGGGCTTGTTTCGTACCAATTGAACGCTTGGCCAACGCAAGCAGGGAATGGGCTTTTTTATGCCCGGAATGTCGCTTCATACATGATTTCCACCCGGTTACGATATCTTGAGGCTGTAAGGAACATAATTCAGCTGGGGTAGGAAAGAGGCGTAGGCTTGCGATTGCCCCTTTACATGATACGTCTTTAAACACTTCCCGGAACTCGGGAAAGACAACATCCACCCAGCGATTAATTTGGTTGATGGAGCTAACAAGACGCTTAACGATCACATCTCGGTTAGCCATAAGGACACGAAGTTTTTCAAATGACTCTGAAGTGGAACGAACGAAGGCATAGTAGCCATTCTTCACCATATCAGCGATGACAAGGGCATCTTTTTTATCACTTTTGGATTGCGTATTATCACGATTTTCTTTGTTTCTTTTGACATGGTGAGGATTGACCGTGACAACATCCATGTTTTGTTTGACTAGCCACTTTGAAAGGTTTATCCAATAATGACCGGTAGGTTCCATTCCGACTATCGTGGTGTCTAAGTTTTTCAAGTGTTTTAGTTCCTTTATCCAGTTTAGTAAGCTAGTAAAACCCTCTTCGTTATTTTGAAAAGACAAAGGTTTTCCGACCACAATGCCCCGATAGTTTACTGCACGGGCCACGTGTACGTGTTGGGCAATATCCACACCAACAACTAGATGTTGATCCGTAATTCTCTCAATTAGTTGATTTTGTTTGTTTTGCATTTTAACATTCATAGTAGGGCTTCCTCCTTAAGGTTTTGAGTTAGATTGGTCTCTATACTCATATCTTACTGAGGGGCTTTATTTTTTTCAAACCTGATATTTAACGATCTACAGGAATGCTAACGGGTGCGTTAGCTGAAGATCGGTGCTGTCTTTAAGGTAGCTTTTTCTTTATGGAACTATCGGGGCAAAGAAAATTAAAAATTGGGGATAATACCTTTAATATTGTTAAAGGAGAGATGCCCAATGAAAACTAAATTGTCTATTTTAATCTTAACTATGCTTATGTTAATAACTGTTAATGGAGTAAAAAGGGGAGCTTGATCATAATATCGACGCAGCAACAACGAGGGAGTGCCCAGATAACCTAACACAGCTTGAAGTTGATGCATCTACATGGGCGGTATTCGAAGCAGTCGGCCCCTTTCCTGAAACACTGCAAAATGTATGGGGACGTATCTATTCTGAATGGTTCCCATCCTCTAACTATGAACAAATAGATGGGCCGGAAATCCTTTGGAATGAAAATAAAGATTTAACCTCACCAACATTTAGAAGTGAAATATGGATCCCCGTTATGAAAAAGTAAGGATGGGCGAAAGATTTATCCGAAGAGCTGTCTTAAGGCAGCTTTTTCGTGCGCCCGGAATGGGTGCAATCTATAGGGTGAAAGTCCGAACCATGAAGGCAGTAGTAGTGGTTAGCTTAATGCAAGGGTGTCCACGGTGACGTAGAATCTGAAGGAAGCAAGCGGCAAACCTCCGGTCTGAGGAACACGAACTTCATATAAGGCTAGGTATCATTGGATGAGTTTGCGAAACAAAACAAAGTCCTTACTGCCGAAGGTGGTACAGAGTAAATAAGCAGATAGATGGAGGGGAAGATTGCACTCTTACCCGGGGAGGTCTGGTTTAGTTCATGTAAGGGATCTCTAAAAATAATCAAACTATTCTATAAAAACTGTATACTAAATCACAAGAAATGAATCCACTTTGATCAATCTTTTTTTCAAAATGGGTTCTTTTTATTTACGCTAATACGCTAATATTGGGTTCAGGAGAACCTTTTAATAATGGGGAAATCAGTAATGATTGAAGAGTTATAACCCTGAGTGGGCCGTTTATAGGTTGTTTTTTGATAATGTAGGATTTTTTCTTATTAAGCAATCGGGCCAGATTGTACAACAAAACTAGATTTTTAGACGACTTTATTGCTAAAGTATCCTTTATAAAAAAATTTAACAACTCATTTACTCCCATCTAATAAGGACGGGGGTATGTATGTTTGAAGTATTAAAATTAAATAACTTATTGTAATCTTGACATTTCCATATTGCGGGTACTAACAGCGAAGCTGTCACTACCCGCAATATAGGAAGTATGAATATGGGAGGGGAGTAATTTAGAAAATGTACTTCAACCGATAGATGGAGAAATCCCGATATAAATGAAACAGGTTCATAAATAATTCACAACATACCGCAAAGTGAATCTCCGAATCTTTTAGGTTTTCCCTAAACAGGTCCAGACAGATTATTTGATTTTATTTAAATATCTATAAATAGTGGCTTCGGATACGTCTAAATATTTGGCTACCTCGCTTACGCCGCCTTTAAGTAAAAATGCTCCCTTTTCATTCAGTATTTTGACCACTTCTATTTTTTCTTGCGATGACATCCGTTCAGGTGGAATGTCATACTCTGCTAAAACCCCTTTAATAAGAGATAAAAGAAGTTCCTCAATATTTTCTTCGAAATTCTCAAAAAGATGTGTATCAAAGGTAGGCTTTGATGACTCTATAGGATCATTTTTGGGTTTGTCAATCATGATGAATTGATCCAAAATGTTGCGAGCGTTTATAACATCGGAAATATCCATGTTAACACAAATCATGCCAATGATTTTGTTCATTTCATCTTTAATAAAATAGCTCGAAGAACGGAGCGTCTTATTCTTTTTTGATCTACTTTTATAATTGCAGATATAATCTCGATCTTTATAACTTTCATCTTTTAATATTTTCAAAGCAAGATCCGTAATGGGACTATTAATCTTTCTTTCACTAACATGTCCATTCACTATTTCAATAATGGAATGATCAGGGTTTGTTACATCGTGTAAAACAACCTCACAATTTTCCCCCATTATGTTAGCAATAAAGTGCACCATTGGAATATACTGTTTCAGCTTTTCTACATTTGTCACTACCATCACTCATCGCACCTTCAATTTCCATTTGTTAATTTTAGTTTAACAAATATTATTAAAATTTCAACTTTACTAAAAATTTAGTTGTTGTAATAATAATTATACATTATAATAAAATAAAATCATCATAATAATTTTTTATTACAGGAGGCAATTACGATGAAAAACGCTATTTCAACGAACAATGCACCAAGTGCCATTGGACCTTATTCTCAAGCAGTAAAAATGGGAGACTTTCTTTTTGTTTCTGGACAACTTCCGATTAACCCAAGTACAAATGAAATGCCGGAATCCGTTGCAGAACAAACGAAGCAATCATTAGAAAATGTAAAAGCCATTCTAGAAGCTGCTGGAAGTGATTTACAACATGTCTTAAAAACAACTGTATTTTTAAAAGATATGAATACGTTTACGAAAATGAATGAAGTATATCAATCGTACTTTACTGAAAATTATCCGGCTAGAAGTGCAGTAGAGGTTGCTCGCTTACCAAAAGAGGCTTTAGTGGAGATCGAAGTCATTGCATGTGTACCAAATAATAAGTAGTAGTACATTCAAATAATCCTATTGAAATATGATCGCGCAGGGGGGGGGAAACCGTTTTATTTAACCATTTGTGTAAGCCTTTTCAATCTATTTTTCTACTTAAAGGGGTCTCGCCAAGATTTCGGAAATTTTGTACGCTAAGCGAATTTCAGCAATGATTTTGCTGTTTTTATGTACGTTAAGCCCTTCCCAAAAACGGTATCAGTCCAGATTATTGAAACTTTGTTTTGGTATTGAGTTTTGGGTCTGAAAACCAGCTATTTTCAAAGAAAAAGTAGCTTTGTTAGATCCAGCATCAAAAACGAACGTTAGGGTGCTTCACTTTTATATCAAGGTTTGTAGCCTTAACGTACATTTTTTCCGAAATGTTGTCTGTACCTCTTAAAGCATCTATTTAGGAGGGACATGCTATTGACTAATCAAAATAACAACAAAAAAAAATGGTTTACGCTTGCCGTATTAATTCTGGGTGGAGGAACGGTCTTTAAACTCCCTTGGTTAAAAGATGCTTTTTATATCCCTATGATGGATTATTTCCATTTGACACACACACAAATTGGTTTTACCCTGTCTGTTTACGCTTTTATCCAGACCTTTGGTTACCTCATATCTATGTATGTAGCAGATCGATTTTCCAAGAAAAAGTTGATGCCGGTTGCTTTAATTGGGATTGGAGGAACGGGATTTTACTTGACAACATTTCCAAGTTATTACGAAATATTAGTCATTTGGGGACTTTTCGCATTATTTGCAGAAATTGCTTTTTGGCCCGTCTTGATTAAATCTGTAAGATTACTAGGGGATTCAAATGAACAGGGGAGAATGTTTGGATACCTAGAAGCAGGAAGAGGAATCGTAGATACTGTAATAGCGTTTGCTGCCCTTGGAATCTTTAAATGGTTAGGAGAAGGGGTGGCAGGTTTCAGAGGTGCCATCCTCTTCTTTTCGATTACCATGATTGTGATTGCTATTATTTTGTATTTCCTCCTTGAAGAGGATGAAATTAAAGAGGTAGATGAGCAAGGCGAAAAAGTTAACAAAAATAAGGTAGCATTAAAAGGTGCTTTAAAAGCGATAAAAATGCCAGAAATATGGGTAGTTGCATTCACTATATTTTCAGTATATTCCGTTTATATTGGTTTGACGTACTTTGTTCCATTCTTAAAAGACATCTATGGAGTACCTGTTGCTTTAATAGGGGTATATGGGATCATTAACTCATACGGTTTAAAAATGTTAGGCGGACCTATAGGGGGATTCTTGGCTGACAAAAAGTTTAAATCTCCATCAAAATATTTGCGGGTGGCTTTTGCAGCATCTATCATTGGAATGATTATCTTTATTCTGTTGCCACATCAACATCTGAATGTTTATGTTGGCGTAACCTTTACACTCGCTTACGGTGCCATCATCTTTTCACAAAGAGCGGTATTCTTTGCTCCTATTGAAGAAGTAGGAATCCCAAGAGAAATAAGTGGTGCCGCAGTTTCTATTGCCTGCTTAGTAGGATATGCTCCTTCCATGTTTGCCTTTACTCTATATGGAAGCATGTTAGATCGATCACCAGGAATGGAAGGATATCGACATGTCTTTTTGACCATGATTGCATTTGCAGTTATCGGTTTACTTATTAGTAGCTATTTAGTAAAAATCGTAAACAAGAAAAAAGAACTCCAACAAAATCTGGAGGGCAACCAATTCAATGCTTAATTTTATATCAAAAGATAAATTGACATAAGGGAGTGTAAGACATGAAAATTGGATTAGAGACAGAAAGCTTTCACTTGCAGTTTATTACAGGTCGAATGGATATTTTCGGTTTTATCAGAAAAACAGCCGAATTGGGATTAGATGGAGTCATGATCAATATTGTTCCATGGCCAGGGTTGCCAGGAATTGGTACATTAGAATCATTTGAACCGGAATACTTAGACAAGGTGAAAAAAGAAATTCAAAAGTATGGATTTTTCGCTGAAATCGATACAAATGGAACCGATCCGAAACATCTAACCGAGGTCATTGAGGCCGCGCATAGAATTGGAGCGGATGTCATTCGTACGTATACCTGCATGGGAGAATATGATCCAGGCAGATTGAGAAGAGCTCCCGAAGATATTAAACAAATTGTACCATTATTAAAGAAATATAGAATCAAGCTTGCTGTTGAAAATCACGAGGAAGAGTTAACGGATGAAGTGATTCAAATCATAAAGGAAGTCAACAGCCCTTGGGTTGGTGCTCATTGTGATTTCGGGAATGCAATGATGGCATGGGAGGACCCGGTTGATGCTGTAAGAAAATTAGCACCATATGCCTTTACAACTCATTTTAAGGATCATATTATCGTCCATGATGGCGAAGATTACAGGGTATGTGGCGTACCTGCTGGGACTGGTAATATCGATTTGGAAGAATCTTTTAAAATATTGATTGAGAATTCAATGTTGACTAGAATCAACGTTGAAATGTGCTTCCCGTATGCCATCCATTTTAAGAGAGAGCCTGGTACAGGTGGAGTCTTTGCAGTAGGAGAAGGAGCATTTAAGGTGGAACAATCTCCTTATGATTTAAATGTAATTAAACCATTGGATTACTATTATCCGCCAGCAGAACTTCTAGAACAAATGATTGAGGATCAAGAAAAAGGTGCAGAGCAATCAGTTAGATATGCACTTGCATTAAGGGATAAATACTGCCGCTAAATAAAAAACAGGGAGAGGTTTTTTAAGGAGTAATCTCCCTATTTATTTTACAGAAGGCATTTTCAACGTATCAGCTGTTTCGTAAATGAAACTGTTGTTTTCGCAAATGGAATCAAACCCAAACCACGGAATAGGACCTATCATTTTAGGAAAAACACACGTTTAGGCATAATTGACATAAACAAACCATTAACAACTATGTTTCAAAATTCAAAATAACATAATGTTAGAACCTGTCTTTATTTGGGAGCACGAACATGGAAATCTAAATAAAATCGCTGGAAATTTAAAAGCATTTATATTAAAAATATAAAATACTAGGTGTATATTTATGTTTAGGTATTAAACTTTAGAATAATTAGATTTTTAGTGAATAAAAAATTCCTTTTTTATAACTAGACTAGTGTTGGCTGTCCTTAAAGTGGCAGCCACTTTTTTGATTGTATATAGGATTTTAATTTGCTAAAGAAACTGCAACGAATGGATGTAAAAGTATGTTTATTTACTTAATTTTTAATTGAAGCATTTTTTGATAATAAAGAAATCGCTCAAATTTGGAATATTAGGTCACCGATAGGAATGTTTGTAGGTTCACACTTATCAACCTTTCAATGCAAGTGAAAGGTTAGGGCTTCGTAATATCTCGGTTCGTTTACAAAATCATTACTGATAACATCTATATTTTATTTATGCGTAAAATCTCTGTTTTACACATAATTGAACATAGGAATTAATGTTTAGTATCTAAATCTTCTTTGAGCGTTTCTTTTTTGTTCATAAGTAATATTGGTTGACTTTATTTAAAGGTGTTCGAAAGACCAATGAATCTAGGCCAATTTAAAAAGCATGAACCAAGTTGATTACTGGGTTCATGCTCTCAAGGTTGCCTAATTAACTATAGAGAGGTTTAATTTTTTGGTTCACTTTAGACATTTAAATAATCAAGCTCACCCAAAATTGATTTGGGCTTTCATGGATAGATTTCGTTATCGGACATTCGTTAAGTATTTTCCATATACATAACCTGTTTCCTTACCGTACTTAATTTTGTACCAAGAACTGCTATTAGTAATGACGGTAACAGTTTGGTTTTTCTTCAAAGAGCCAAGAACTTTCCCTGATGTGGAGGGTTTGGAACGGACATTTAACTTTGTAGCATTGACCCTACCAGTCATATTCTTCGCTGCCGGTTTGTTTAATGTGTAGGAAGTCGTAGTTGCACGTTTGTTCTTACTTGGATCTATCGCTGTAATGGTAAACGTATACTTTCCGTTCGAAACCTTTGATACATCCCAGGATGCACTTTGGACACCGGCATTTTTATTAGTATTATTGGTCAGTGTCGCCACGGTTTTGCCTTTTGCATCTTTTACTTGAACGGTTACCTTCGCCTTTTCGTTAATCTCATACTTCAAATCAACTTTATTCGTTTTTGAATCATATGAGGTTTTTATATTCTTAATGGAAGGTGAAGTTGTATCGGGTTTTGTTAATGTAAATGTAACCGTTGCTGAGCTTTTATTTTGATTACTGTCGATCGTTGCAATTTCAAATGAGTACTTACCGTTCGAAACCTTAGATACATTCCACGATGTCCATTGGATACCGGCATTTTTCTCTGTATTATTGATCGTAGTAGCTAGGATTTTACCTTTTGTGTCTTTTACTTGAACAGTAACCTTTGATTTTTCATTGGTCTCATACTTTAGAAAAACCTTATTCGTTTTTGAGTCATATGAGGTATTTGTATTATTAATAACTGGAGCCGTTGTGTCAGGTTTTGTTAATGCAAATGGAACAGATACTGAACTTGAATTATTACTACTATCAATCGTTCTAACTTCAAAGGTGTATGAACCGTTGCTTACCCTTGAAGCATCCCAAACGGCTAATTGCAATCCTGATGGCCTTTCGTCCCCTTTAACAAGAGAAGCGACGACATCCTCTTTTTCATCCTTAACTTCCACTGTCACATTCGCTTTTTCATTCGTATCAAAGGTTAATTTGACTTGGTTTGTTTTAGTATCGTAATACGTTTTTATATTATTAATTGTTGGTGCTGTTTCATCTTTAGGTGCAGGATCCGGAACTGGTGTTGGGATTGGCGTTGGAATGACAGGTGCCGGTTCCGGCTTTACTGGTTCTACTTCCTCAGGTTCTGGCTCATAAGCTTGTTTTAAGCTTGTCCCTTCATAATAGAATGCAAGAATCTCGCGATACGTATATCCCTGTTCACCAGCCTTTTTCGCGCCATACTGGCTTAGTCCGACACCATGGCCGAATCCTTTACCTGAAACGTTAATCGTATCCTTTGCAGTATCTACTTTTTCTATTAAAAAGCTTTTCATGAAGCTCAGGCCTATAATGTCTCTAATTTTCGAAGCCGCTACATCTTCTAATATTACACTTTGTTGTAGCGCTTTCCCCTTTTCTTTCACCATAAATTCAATCGTAATACTTCCTTTACTCACCCTGCCGCTACTTGTTGGTGCTTGAAGGGTGAGTATAGGGACAGCGGTAATTTTAATGTCTTTGCCTGTATAGCCATTTGACTGTAGCCAGGCTCTTATATTAGAAATTTCTTGTGTTTGTTCGGCTTCCTTCGTATTAGCCCACCATGTATCTGCTTTTGTCAAATCTAAGTTTGTAAGGTCTATTTGATGCTTTTTCACACTAAAACTCCATGCAGTTTGCGGATCATATGGATCGTTTTTGACCATTAAATATGGTCGCTCTGTGCCGCCCCATACATTTTTGTTGGACTCCGTTTTTCCTCCATTGCTAGAGTAAAAAAGAGCATCTGAACCTATATGTTGTTGTTTATCACCATAACCAATGACCTGACCTTCTGTTGCGTTAACAGCTTTTGTTGAATTTCCGTGCCAAGCATAGCCACCGTATACCTGGAAACTCACTGTGTCATCGGGCGTTCTGTTGATGTAGCTCATTGCATAGGTTCTTGCTGCTACAGCCTGTGCCTTTAAGGCTTCCTGATT
Organism: Peribacillus simplex; assembly: GCF_001578185.1. NCBI lineage: Bacteria > Bacillati > Bacillota > Bacilli > Caryophanales > Bacillaceae > Peribacillus > Peribacillus simplex. The sequence goes on from NZ_CP011008.1 coordinate 334,195, forward strand.
CCATAAAGCGGGCATTTCAGCTGGAACAACCCCTTTTAAATAATCTTCAAGACCAATCGAGTTATACGGACGGATGAATTTCCCATCTTCCATAATAAAACGGAAACTACCTAAGTATGTACGGCCATTAATCGAAAGTGGACCGTTCCCTGTTTCAGGTTTCACTTCAATCTCAGAAGCTTTGCCTAATTCTTTTGAATCTAACAGCACAACAATTTCCGTACCGCTGACCCTCAACGTATACTTCTTGTTCGATTCTAGTTTTACATTTGCTAGATTCGTAGTGTACGTGACTTCCGGTTCGACGGTAATCTCAGATTTGTTACCAAGATAGCCTTTTAATTTAACCTTAATGATTGGATCGGATGCCGCCTTAACTGATATTTCCGGAAGCAAAAATAGCATGAGAACGAGTGTAACAAACATCCATATTCTATACCGTACCTTTTTCATTGAATAACCTCCGCTGAATTAAAAAATAACTAAATAATAGTATAACATCCATAATTATACACCGGGCAATATTTTACTATTTTAGGGGTTCCACTTATTCGCCATCACCAGGACAACCAGTAAAAGATAAAAGAAGACATTCGCGTTATATGCATATGTTTTTTAAAATACATTAGGAACAATTATAGGTATTCTTTTACTTCCTACTTTTATTGCAATTTTTTCAAGGGCTATTGTTCATTTATCTGAAGAAAGAGGTTCTATACCATCTTTGATAAAAAAGGGGTTAACTCTCGAATACATTAAACGTGGGATAAAACACATTCATTTACCAAAGTTTTCTTACTTAAAGGATATTAGATTGAAAGATATTCCCATAAGATTGTTCTTAATTAATATGGTAATAACTGCAATCTATACAATTGGAGTGTTATCTGCGTTATATGCTGCTTTAATAGCTCCAGAAAGAGCAACAACAGCTATAATGGCATCGGGTCTTATAAATGGAATAGCTACAATTTTACTTATAATTTTTATTGACCCTAAAATATCTATTCTTGCGGATGACGTAATAAATCAGAAGGGAAGTTACCTTAATCTCAAGGGTGTATCTCTTATGATGGTTACTTCTCGTTTATTAGGAACGATACTAGCTCAAGTATTTTTTATTCCAGGGGCAGGATATATTGCTTGGTTTACCAGATTTATTGTCTAATAATTGCCTGATTTCTTATAGAACTAACGGGTGCGTGTGCGGCCGAGCCTAGGTCGTATCATATAGCGGGTGGGATTCCCGTCGAGTAAGAACTAGCCATTCGCTCGTAGCGAGTCTTGGAGGGCTAAAGGTAACTTTAGTCTTTAAGCGTAGACAGTTAGGTGGCGGGCCGAAAGCCAAATGGTTGAAGGGATTGAGCTCCATAATGTTAGTAAATCGAGAGGGCTGATGCCTTACGCACAGCAGAAAGCTACATTTTATCTTTCGTTAAGGGCAAGATGGATAAAACCTCTCTGGAGTCAGAGACCTTGGCACGTTACACATCGATATGATACGGCAACTCGGGAGACCCTATCGGTCTTTTCTTATTAGAAGAGTATGGTGTACAAGCGATAAAAAGTAAGGAAACCAAATGCTGTGTAGGGAGTCGGATAGCAGCGTAGTACCAATGAAGTTGGGTAATGCCGATGGAGGAAAGGCTAGCTACCAGTTATCGCCCTTACTAGGGAAACATTTACTACACTCAGAGGTAGGGATAAATGGAAACAAAACTACTAAGGATAGCAGAATTAGCAAAATCTGAATCTGAGAGATTAGCTACATTTTGTGAATGGTAACTAGGAGGAGCCGTGTGCGTGAATAGCGCAAGCACGGTTCTGTGAGGGGGGCAGGAACACAATCTACCGTAAGGTAGAGAGGTTCCCTTCTACTCGACTAGCTTAGGAACGGAGCTATCTTTAAGGCAGATTTTTCTTTATTCAAACTATGGGGGCAGAATAGTTCAAGTACCATAGTTTATTCGAACTGTGCAACATAATCATTTGGAAATTACTTTGGAATATTTTTTGATTTACTACGAATCCTAATTTTAGGAGGCGAAAAAAATGAAAAAACAAGAAAAATCAAAAAATCTTGGCCAAAAAGCTGATTCAATGAATGCCTTGGATCAAGGGTTAAACTTGTTTCCACAAATAGTTAATAACGCTACTGGTATTGATAAGGGGAACGACGGTAAAATAAATAAAAATGATTAAACTGAACGCCTTTTTGGGGCGTTTTTCTATCTTTTCTAATGATTCTTCTCCATCCTACTCCCTCCTTCACTTGTCAACTCAACAATGAGTCCTATAGAACTATCAGGAGCGTTAGTTGATTAAGGAACACAAAAATGACTAATCCAATTAAATAGTAGAAGGGCATGTTTTGAACAATCCTTTTTCAAAACATGCCCTTCTATTAAAGCTACACCTAACTCCAAAAACCGAACGAATTTTGCCTTCTAGTATTTAAAAATTTTCAAAAAGCTTAGACTTAATGGTGTTACAGGCTACAATTAATCCTGCAAATCAAACTGAATATAATCAAGGTTGTAGGAACCTGGCCTTGTGACCTTTACTGTAAATACGTGAGTACCTTTTTTTAGGTAGCGGTACTCCAAATTCTGAAGTTTGAATGCACGTTTATGAGTTGTATTTTTCAGCTCGATCTCCCCGCTTGTTTCGCCAGCCCAATCCAAGTTGATGGTGCCAGCCGGGGTAGATGCTGCAGAAACTCTGCCGGAGATTTTATATGTTCCTGACTTCTTAATATTCACTTTGTATTTCGCCCACTCGCCATCCATGTTATGGCTTACAGCAATAGCTCCATCGATTTCGCAAACATCAATTGAATCTTGATCGGCTGTATTACAGCGGTTGGCGTCCTGATCAAAATATCCGGTACCTTGTCCGCCGCCAAGAGGGTCCTCAGCTTGAACCCGAACTGTACGGTTTCCGGTATCGTACTCCCAGTTTCGCATGTTGCCTCCATTACGCCAGTAATCAATAGCTCCAATATTGTCAGTTTGCATCATATTAACTCCAAGCTTTGTTACTGCTTTCCATCCAAGATTTACATCTCTTAGTGAAGCCTCATCTGTGTATTTTGCAGCAAGGCCATACCACATTACATTCACTAAGACCCTGCTATTTTTCTTGATTTGTTTCACCTTCTCTGGCTGAATCTGCGGATCTGCAAGATCATCAAAGACAATTTCATAACCGACCGGCTGACGGCCCGGGAACGTTCCTACAGTGTTGGCGCTGTCATCAAGGATAATGTGCATATATAGGATTTCTGGATCTTTTGCCATGAATTCGGCTGCTTCTTCAACATTTGGGCTGCCTTTAAACAGACCGTGATCTACTGTGTCGGTTTTAACGAGAACCTCGTACATTTTATCCCGGATCTCCCAGCCCTTATCCAGGTTTACGATTGCACGGTCCTTTACTGCAAGCATGACCTCTTTAAGCGTTGGAATTTTGTGCTTGGTGAGCGCTGCCGTCTTACCTCCGAGACCTTCCTTAAGGCGAAGACTCTTAATTTGAGCCAGTGTGAGGTCAGAAACCTTTCCCTTGCCATTGGTAGTACGATCAACGGTCGTATCGTGCATTAATACAGGTACACCATCAGCCGTTAGCTGGACATCTATTTCTACAATTTCGGCGCCATCTTCAATAGCCTCATTGATTGCTGCAAGCGAGTTCTCGGGATATTCACGCCATTGGCCCCGGTGAGCCAGGATCATGAGTGGTGCATCTTCACTATGGTCGAGCAATTCTGCGTGAATCTGTTCAAAGGACTTGCCTTCTCGGACAGCAATCGGATTAGAAGCGGTTGCTCCTGCTTGCTGTACCGGTACTAAGACAGACGCTATTAACCCTAATAAAAATAATTTTTTTAGCTTCATTATTGTTAATGCTCCTTTCAATTTTTAATCAATTAAAGATTGTTTTAATATTTTCAACCTCCCGACATAGTTATTGGATGCATCCACTTTTACAGTTTCATTATACTTTCACTATGTAATTAAATATTATAATTAGACAATTTTTTACAAATATTCACATAGGTTTTACAAAGTTGCCATTTGCTATCCTTGTTGGTTTAGTCAAAGGATTTAGGAAAACCGAGAGATGGTGCAAAAACTATAAAATTTCTAGTGGGCGATGAAACAGATTGAATTACATGTCAGATTATTCATTTTAGAAGGTGGATTTAAAAGGTAAATTAAACTAAAAAACGTTTTTGTTCTAGAACCTTTTTGTTGTATTAAATTCCAAGGATTGCACTTAAAACTAACAGGTTATGATCGGAGCTGTCTTTAAGGCAGATTTTTCTTTATTCCTAATAGAGTTTCAAAGGACAGAGATATATAAGTGGGGAATATTTTATTTATCAAATAAATGGAGGCTAATTTGATGAATGAAAAATTATTAAGGGGACGTATTACTTATATACCAGTTACTGATGTAGAACTTACTTCGGAATGGTATGTAAGTAAATTGGGTGCGGAGTTAAGCTATAGAGATGAAGACAAAGCAATTCTTAAAGTACAATAGGTATCAATGAAGATATTCCTCAAAATATATGGAAGAATACAATATTAATAAATTACAAGTTCAATTAACAAGTAAGACATAATCAAATTGTTATTAATGAGGATCAGTTAAAAACAAAAAAAACGATTCAAACAAGAGCAGCCCAAAATGAAAAATTCAAAGATACTGGTGGGGAGATAAAAACTGGTATAACAATTCTCATACTGCAGCCAGTGTTTAGCACAGCGTAATATAGCTGCTGGTGGAGCAATAACTGCATTGGGAATGCTTGGATTTGGACCGGGTGTATTTACAGGTGTTGTAAGTGGACCTATGGGGGGACTCGGTTAGAGAATGGATGCACATAATGAAGGTAAAGGTGGAACACTTTTTAGTTACTTGGGTATAAGTCTTTACTGTAGTATCAAGATAAGGAGTATTTATGACATATACACAACAAATTTTTTTAATAATGATGATTATATTAAGCATATTTTATTCTCTAAAGTATGCTAAAAAAGATGCTCCTAAGAGGTCAATGTCTATTATGTTATTGTTCTTATTAGTAACGGTTACTTTAATATCTATTATAACTTTCACTATACTTTTATAGATTGAAAGTAAGTTTAGGATTGTTGAGCCGAAGGAACTTCAAAGTGCCATTTTGCTATGGGGGTCGGATGCTTAGGCATCATATGAACATTTGGATGCAAAACTGGTTAACACAACACCTATTTCCAAACACCACCAAGTTAGTGAAAACCAGAATTCAACCAAAATCGGTCAAGTTCTGGTTTTTTTGTTTGAGAAAGGGGGGATCCGAAATGGGAAAAAATAAAAGGACAAATACTGATGATTTGCAAGCATTTGTCCTCTTGTTTTTAAATTGTTTATTTTTCTCATTTAATGAAGGCTATAAGATTCAATGTGTATATCCGGGGGCTCACTTTTTTGTTCCTCCTGATGTTCCATAATCTTTAATTGTTAATTTTACATTGTAGTTGATGGGGATTTCACTAAATGTTTGGTCCCAATCCTTTTTGACCTTCATCCATAATTTGGGGTTCTCGATTCTCAAGCGATTTCCGAAGCCAGCGACGTCCACTCGATATTCTTTTTGCATTTTTTCTAATGAATTCCTTACCAAGCGTTTCACTTCTTTTTCCGCTGATTTTTCCGCTTTATTTAGAAATTCATTTTTAAAGGGATCTCCCGAAACCACCCAATTTTCGGCTAGCCTTCCCTCTGATTCAATGTTTACATCAAAAGATATGTTGTTTCCTTTAACTCGAGGTTTAATAGTGCTTTTCATGGTCTCCACTTCATACACCATCAGCTGACCAGTCTTCTTATCAAAGCTCTTTACAACACCGCCTTTACCCTTTCCTGTAATCCATGTTACGCCTTCTAGTTCTTCCTCATTCAAAAAGCCCTTCATTTTATGTGTTTTTCCATCGATCACGGAAGCTCCCGCAAATTTGACTTCCCCACTAACTGAGTCTACATTTTGCAGCAAAAAACTGGATTCTGAATGAAGCTTGCTCTCTAATTTAAAAAGCGGCATAGGAGGCAAAATCCTCGATGTTCGAAAGGTATTATCTAAAATGCCAACCAGCCGAAACGCTGGAATTTCTCCTGCTGTCTTTGTTTCCAGTGTGCTCTTTGCTCTTCCTTTACTAATGAGCACAACACAGCTTGGTCTAAAATCGTTATCACGAAGATTTTCATCGAGTAATTGTTCCAAATCATACGATTTTGCAAGACTTTCACTGATAACAATCACTTTCATGTGGTGACTGGTTAATGCCTGTTCCCTTTCTAATGAAAATTCACGAATCATTTGAAGGACGGAATCCCCAGTTTGAGAAATATTAATATAAGATTTTTGTGAGGGTCCTGATTGTTTTGTGGTGGAACTTGCTACTTGTGGAGTGATGATTTGAAAGGTTGAGGTAATCAGGTCCTTTTTTGTATAACCCTCCCCTTTTTTGCTTAACTCTTTTTCAATTTTGGACTTCAAGCCTTTATCAAATGCCAAACCTATGCCTAAACTTTGCTCTTCAATTTCATGACTGCTCCAACATCCTGTAAGGGATACGAACAAAAGAACGGAGAGGGAAATGAAGAGGGGCCGTATTTTGCTATGTGGTTGTTTCATATTTTCCTCCCTTTACTTTTTGAATAATAAGGAGGAGAAGCGGGAGTAAACCAAATAAATACAATGCGTAATTGCCGACGAAATCTCCAAGTTTAAAGATGTCATTCATATTTTTTGGAATCATGGAAATGATGTATAAAACCGGAAGCAGGGCAACCATAAAAGGGTGAATGTTCTTTTTTGAAAGTTGAGCAAACCCTAAAGCAGCAGCATAGTATGTGATGGTGAATGTGGCAAATATTTGCATGATCCATACCACAAGCAATAAAGATTCAAACCGTTCAAAGATCAAACCGGAGATCTCAAAACTGCGTATAAGATCAAGTGTCGGCCATGTTCTTGTGACCACTCCTTCAACAGATAATGCTCCGATAACCATTATGACCGTTATCACGTAAAAAACCAATGGAATCAAAACTCCAACAATAAGGGCCTTTACTGCTTTTTTGGGCTGATTCATAAATGGAATAAGCAGTAACATGACTTCAGGTCCTGTAAAAGCTAGAGCCGTCGTTTTTACTCCTTTTAGTACAGGGATGATTCCTTCCCCTAATACCGGACGCAGATTATCAATCTCAAATATTTTAATGCTCATGAAGGCAACGACCAAAAAAAGGATAACCGTCAAAGGTAATATAATTTCAAAAAGACGGGCAATCGAGTTAATGCCGCCAATGACCAGATAGAGACTTACCCACATGAAAATCATCGAAATTGCCCATGTAGGAGTGCCTTCAAGAAGCAAATACTTTATTACTTCCGCCATAGAACGGAGCTGAAACCCGCAAGTAATAAGGAAATAACCTATTAAAGCTATACTGAGTAATCTACCTAACCATTTTCCCACAATTTCATTGCTGTATTGATAAAAGGTTTTTTCGGGAAACTGTTGGCTTAATTTGACGATGATCACCCCCGCGATTATGGCGATTATCCCCCCTAAAATAACGCTTATCCATATATCTGGTGTATGTACCTTCTCCGTGGCTGCTCTGGGTAAGGTGAGTAATCCTGTACCAAGTATAAAGTTTATGACTATGACCGCTACTTGAGGAGTTGTAATTTGGTCTTTCGGACTAAGATTCATTATTTAATCACCCTTTCACCGTATGTTATCTTTTACGCATAGGATTTTTCGTCTGCATCATCTTTGGCCGGCTTTTCATCATCATAATTGGCATGCGAACCATCAAGTCTTTCCATTCACTTAAGCGATAAGGAACGGCTGGACTCAAATAAGGCACGCCAAAGCTTTTTAATTTCACTAAATGGCTGGCCATGAAAAGAAAAAAGAGAATGACTCCGTATAATCCTAATGTGGCAGCACACAACATAGCTGGAAAACGAAGTATCCGAAATGTAAACCCTGTACTATATTGAGGAATAGCAAATGATGAAATGGCAGTTAACGAGACTACAATCACCAAAACAGGGCTAACGATTCCTGCCTGTACAGCAGCTTCCCCAATGATTAATCCGCCGACAATCCCCATTGCAGGACCAATTGGCTTAGGTAAGCGCAGGCCTGCTTCCCTCAAAATCTCGATGGATATTTCCATGAATAATGCTTCGATAAGTGCCGGAAAAGGAACGCTTGCTCTCGTTCCTATAATGGATATGGCCAGTTTGGTCGGAATTAACCCTGAATGAAATGAGATGAAAGCTATATACATAGACGGTGTAAACAGGGCTAGAAAGGCTGCGAGATAACGAAGCATACGCATGAATGTGCCAGGAATCCATCTTTCATAATAGTCTTCCGGTGATTGTAACATCATGCTTAAGGTAACTGGAGCAATCAAAGCAAATGGCGTCCCATCCAATAAGATGGCCACCCGGCCTTCCAACAAAGCAGCGATTACGCGATCAGGACGTTCTGTATTCTGTATCTGCGGAAAAGGACTTAGGTAATTATCTTCGATGAGTTGCTCTACATAACCTGATTCTGGCACATTGTCAATATTAATTCTCTTAATTCGATTTTCTACTTCTTGAACTAATTCGGGATCAACAATATCTTTTATGTAAGCGACAACCAAGTCTTTTTTCGAACGCTTTCCTACTTGGAATTTTACTAACGATAAATTTTCGTTTTCACCACTTCCCCTTAAAAAAGATGTATTATCACTCAAAGATTCAGTGAAACCGACCCGTGGACCCCTGACTAATGCCTCTGATACCGGCTCTTCAATCGTCCTTGTTTTAGGTTTTGTTGTCCCGAGGATTAGCGGTTCAGGCAATCCATCAATTAAAAGAGCGGTAGAACCTGTTAATACTTTTGATGCTAACTCTTTAATGGAATCGACCACTTCTACTTCACTGATAGTTAACACTTCATTTTTTATAAATTCTTTTGACATGCTTCCTTTGATGTAAGGAAGGCCCTGTTTGTATTCTGCTGAAAAATCAACCATTAATGATGGCATGATATTTTTATCAATGAGTTCTTTATCTGATAGTCCATCCACAAAAATGATAATTGACCGAATACCGGTACGTCCTATATTAAATTCTCGAAAATGCACATCCCAATTATGGCCAATTTCTTGCTTAACTAGTTCTAGATTTAATACAAAATTATCTGTAAAATGATCAGTTGAATCTTGGGAGGTACATTCTTTTTGTTTGTCATTATTAGTAACTTTTCCTTTTTTACTGATCTTTGATATCCACTCTTTCATCATCATCACTCATCCTTTGAGTTGCGAAGCCGATTTAACAATTTGGAGAATAAATACGGAATAAAAAACACTATAAAAGCTTGTATAAAAACCTGCCATTCTGGCAGGTAGGAAACAATCGTTTTCCACATTATCATCACCCTATACTTGCCTCATATCAGCAGCTGAATTCTTTAAAATCCCTTTATTTCTCAAATAGTATGATGTTCTTACACGTTTCTTATGCAAGAAAGTTAAAAGCAAAGCCTATTTCTATCCCCTTTATATTTGGTACTAGCCTTGATGTATTTAACTTTGACATTTGCCCGTGTATCGATGGGAAGGCCGGAGTGTAGAAATGATGTGGATAATTTTGGTCAATTATTGCTTTTCCTCCTACATTGGGCTTATGCTCATAATTGAAATATAATTTTAAAGATTCAGATACCAAATTGAAATTATGTTTGAAATAATATATACTGAAAATTGGAAATTGTTAGTAAATAGTATCCTTAACCATTAACGACTACGTGATAAAAAAAATTACAAAATAAAGACGTTCAAGAATAAAATGATTCAATCGCAACCCTTGTACCGGAACGGAAAGGAAAAGTAATTACCGTTTTGTGGGAATGTGAATCCTGGTAATAGAACGGAAGTAAAGAATTCTCCCTCATTAATCGAAATATTCCTTAAACTTATTAAATCCAGTTTATTTCTTTCGACATTAGTCAAAGGGTAAAGTTGTTCGTTTCTTGTTTTCTAAGTATGATTACAAAGGGGGAAAAGGATGAATATATGGACAAGCTGCACACTAAGTTCAATCCTGGCACTCTCATTACTTGCACCTTCCGTGTCATTTGCTAAAGAAAATGCAAATCAGGAAGTTCCTGTGAGTAAGGAAACTGCCAGCCGGTATCCTGTGTTAACGAAAGCAAAAAAACCAGAAGAAGCGGGCTTTTCATCTGAAAAGCTGGAAAAGGTGGATCGGCTGATTGAAATGGAAGTGGCTGCCGGTTTCCCTGGTGCTGCCCTGATTGTCATAAAGGACGGTAAGATCGTTAAAAATGAAAGCTATGGGTACAAACAGAAATTTAATGGATATACGCCACTTAAGAAGTTTCAGAAAATGGACAAGGACACTTTATTTGACCTTGCTTCAAACACGAAAATGTATGCAACTAATTTTGCTATTCAGAAATTAGTCAGTGAAGGCAAGTTGAATATCCATGCAAGAGTTCAGCAATACATTCCTGAATTCAAAGACATGGAAGCGGATGTGATCAAAGGAAAGGATACTCTGAGGATTATTGATGTGCTTCACCATACAGCGGGTTTTAGACCAGATCCGCAATACCATAATCCAAAGGTTTCGAAAGACCTTTTTTCACAGGAACGGGATAAGACCATTGAGTTCATATCTAAAACACCGCTGACATATGTACCTGGAACACAGAATGTATACAGTGATGTCGACTATATGCTGCTCGGAGCCATTGTTGAAAAAATCACGGGTCAGCAGCTTGACACCTATGTTGAAAATGAATTGTACAGGCCGCTTAATTTGAAAAATACAAAGTTCAACCCCCTTCAAAAAGGCTTTAAGCCAAAGGATGTTGCGGCAACTGAATTGCTTGGGAACACGCGGGATGGCGTGATTGATTTTCCTAACGTTCGCACATACACACTTCAAGGTGAAGTTCATGATGAAAAAGCCTTTTATTCGATGGGAGGCGTTTCGGGTCATGCAGGTCTGTTCTCGACTACAAGCGATCTCGCTGTCCTCCTGCAAGTGATGCTGAATGGCGGGGGCTACGGTAAACATACGTTGTTTGATCAAGAAACAATCGATGAATTCGTCGCACCTTCCGAAATGAATCCTACTTATGGACTTGGGTGGAGGCGAAATGGCGATGCTAGCATGGAGTGGATGTTCAGCCCTTATGCGAGTGACAGTGCTTACGGACATACTGGATGGACTGGGACGGTCACGATCATAGATCCTGAATTAGATTTAGGGATTGTTCTACTTACAAATAAAAAGCATTCTCCGCTCGTTAACCCTGTAGCCAATTCCAATCAGTTTTTCGGTGACCTCTTCAAAACAGGAAGCTATGGAAGTGTTGTAACTGCGATTTATGATGCATTGGAAACGAAGGAATAAGAGGCAATATGTTTCGTAGGGAAGTCAATTTGGCAGTCTGGATATCAGGGTCATCAAGTTGACTATGTATGTGGTACACAGTCTTAAATATTAATTATTTGGGGGGACATAATGAAAGTCAGGCTACTAACTCCAGCTGATGCTGAAAGTTATTGGGCATTAAGAATAGAAGGATTAAAAAACTACCCAGAAGCATTCGCAACAAGCTACGAGGAAGCTATAAATAAGGAGAATCCAATAGAGCAGGTTGCTAATAATTTAAAAACAAAAGGGAATTTTACCTTTGGGGCATTTGATGAATACGAGGAACTCATTGGTGTAGTTACCTTAATTCAAGAACAGCACAAAAAACTGCAACATAGGGCAAATATTTTCGCTATGTATGTAACTTCAAAGAAAAGTGGATTAGGTGTTGGAAAAACATTATTAACAGAAGCTATAAATAAAGCGAAAGAAATAGATGATGTCGAGAAAATAAATTTGACTGTAGTAACAAGTAATCAAAAAGCCAAAAACCTTTACGTAAACTTAGGTTTCAAGGTTTTTGGCTTTGAGGAAAAAGCTTTAAAAGTAAATGGTGTCTATTATGACGAAGAACATATGGTTCTATGTTTAGAAAAATAAAGTGTCATCTTCAACTACGGGTGCGTTAATAACAAGACTTATTTTTTCCACCGTTCACTCTGAATTGTGATTTTTAGTTTTTATAAATGTGGCCAAGTGCGACACATTGACGCCTGTCAACGGTACCGGACCGATGGAAGGATAAGGAGTACTCACTTCATCAAGATCCTCTTGGTGTCCTCAAAAGGCAAGTGGGGAACCACCGTTTGATGCTGTACTACCACCGCCTAAAAGCGCTTATCAAAGCTAGCGTTTTCGATATGATGAGCAGGTAGTTAGGGATGATGAACATTAGCCCTAAAAAGAAATGTTAAAACAAATGAAAAAATATGTTGACCGAACAGACTGTATCCGCTTACAATAATATTTAGTTATTAGTCTATTTAGAAAATTTTAAAAAGAGGTACCTGCATGACAAAGGAATTCGACAAAAGAATCGGGCGCCATGCAATCATGTACGCGTTTGCGGACGAAGAGGAAGAAGTCATATTGACGAATGATCTAAAGCGGATGGATTGGCTTTATGGAAAAGGTAAAGTCGGTTCAATGGAGCTGCAGAAAATAGTTGCGGCCATTGAGACATCAGCTAAGAGACTTGGATTAGTCAATCCCGATATGTATCGGGAAATGCATGCGCTGTATCATGCGATCATCGAAGCACTCCAAGGCGTGACACGGGGCCAAGTCGAGCTTGGCGGTCTTTTGAGGACTGCGGGCCTTCGGTTTGCAATCGTTCGGGGCAGGCCGTTTAAAAGCGGGGACGAAGGTGAATGGATTGCTGTCGCCGTGTATGGAACGATTGGAGCACCGGTTCGGGGATTTGAACATGAAGCCGTTGGTTTGGGAATTAACCACATTTAAATAATTAAAAGCCTATAGTTATTTAGTGAAATAGGGGGCTGTATTGTAGACTGGATAAGTCTGTCAATATGGTCTCCTTTTGTTTGTTAAAAAAAGAATAGGGGTGCAGGAAATGATTATGTTAACGGGCCAAACTTTAACGATTGAAGAAGCGAAAAAAGTATTATATGGGGAAGCATTTGTCTCTGCTTCAGCCGAGAGTGTTAAGAAAGTGGAAAAAAGCCGGGAAGCGGTTGAGAATATCGTGAAACAAAAGAAAGTCGTCTACGGTATTACAACAGGATTCGGGAAGTTCAGCGATGTTTTGATTGATGCAGAGGACGCAGAGCAGCTACAGTGGAATTTGATTCATTCTCATGCATGCGGAGTCGGGGAACCGTTTCCTGAGGTGGTTTCGAGAGCTATGGTCCTTCTCCGTGCCAATGCACTATTGAAAGGGTTTTCAGGCGTCCGTCCTGTTGTCATTGAACGTCTGATCGATCTTTTGAATGCTCATATCCATCCGGTCATCCCTCAGCAAGGTTCTCTTGGAGCAAGTGGGGACTTGGCGCCTCTTTCCCATTTGGCGCTAGTATTGATGGGAGAAGGGGAAGTGTTTTATAAAGGAGAGCGAATGGAGGCCATCGTAGCTTTATCGAAAGAAGGCATTCTTCCGGTGACACTTAAAGCAAAAGAAGGTCTTGCATTAATTAACGGAACACAGGCCATGACGGGGATGGGGCTCGTCAATTACATTGAAGCCGAACAGCTGGCCCATCAAACTGAAGCGATTGCTTCACTGACTTTAGAAGGATTACGCGGTATTGAAGATGCCTTTGATCGGGATGTTCATCTAGCACGCGGTTACCGCCAGCAAACAGAGGTCGCGGAAAGGATTAGCCGCATGATCAACGGCAGCCAGCTCATCACCAAGCAAGGAGAACTGCGGGTACAGGATGCTTATTCGCTTCGCTGCATTCCGCAAGTGCATGGTGCTTCATGGCAAACTCTTGATTATGTAAAAGAAAAATTGGAAATCGAAATGAATGCTGCGACGGATAATCCGCTTATTTTTGACGATGGGGAAAAGGTTATTTCAGGGGGGAACTTCCATGGCCAGCCGATAGCATTTGCGATGGACTTCATGAAAATCGCTGTTGCCGAGCTTGCGAATATTTCAGAGCGCCGCATTGAGCGACTCGTCAATCCTCAGCTGAATGACTTACCGCCATTCTTAAGTCCGTCACCTGGCTTGCAGTCTGGAGCGATGATCATGCAATATTGTGCAGCTTCACTCGTCTCTGAGAATAAAACACTTGCACATCCTGCAAGCGTGGATTCCATTCCATCTTCAGCGAACCAGGAAGATCATGTAAGCATGGGAACGATTGGATCCCGACACGCACATCAAATCATTCAAAACGTTCGCCGCGTTTTGGCGATTGAGCTCATTTGTGCCCTGCAAGCGGTGGAATACCGTGGAATAGAAAAGATGGCTCCGTTTACAAAAGAGTTTTATACGGAAGCAAGAAAGCTCATTCCAAGCATTACGCAAGACCGTATCTTTTCAAAAGATATTGAAGCAACGGCAAGCTGGTTACATCAAATCGATTGGAATTCATTTATTAATAGGAGTTTACCTACAACATAATATGATGATGCTAAATCACCGAATCTTTAAAAATTCGGTGATTCTTTTAAAAAACGTTAGGCATATAAGCCCTTTGACTTGAGTTTTTAAGCCTAACATAGTTGCGGAAATGCTACTTAGATCCCTGAATTCCAAAAAAGGTCTTAGCATAAGAAAAAATTTTGAAAAAGTGAAAATTGCAAAAAGTAACTATTGAGAATGATCCACTTTACTTATTCGTGCTAGATTAAATATGCATTTTTGGAGGGGAACCCAATTTGGAAAATAGGCAATTGCAGCCGTTTGATAAAGATGAGCAAAACCAGCCGTCAAATACTTTACAAAGAAAGCTAAAAGCGCGCCACCTTACGATGATTTCGTTGGGCGGTGCAATTGGAACAGGGCTTTTTCTCGGCAGCGGGCCGGCGATTCACTCTGCAGGACCTGGCGGGGCTTTGGTAGCTTATACCGTTATCGGTATCATGGTTTATTTTATTATGACAAGTCTCGGAGAACTTGCATCATTTATGCCAATCAGCGGAGCCTTCAGTACCTATGCTACGCGTTTCATCGATCCGGCACTAGGGTTTGCACTTGGTTGGAACTATTGGTTCACCTGGGCGATGACGCTTGCGGCGGAACTATCTGCCGCAACGATGGTTATGAAGTTTTGGTTTCCTCACAGCCCGTCATTCTTATGGAGTTCTTTGTTTTTAGTTTTGATATTCTTATTGAATTACGTATCAGTTAAAGGATATGGAGAAGGGGAATATTGGTTTTCGCTCATTAAAGTGGCGACCATCATCATTTTTATCGTTGTCGGAATATTGATGATATTCGGGATCATGAACGGAGAGGCGATTGGTTTTAAAAACTTCACAGTTGGTGACGCTCCGTTTGCCGGTGGCTTTTTGGCAACATTGGGTATTTTCATTGCTGCTGGTTTCTCTTTTCAAGGGACAGAAATAGTCGGTGTGGCAGCCGGTGAAAGTGAAGACCCGGCAAAAAATGTACCTCGTGCAGTTCGTAGCATCTTTTGGAGGATCTTCCTTTTTTACATCCTAGCGATACTTGTTATTGGACTGATCGTTCCTTATACGAATGGCAGCCTGCAGGGACACACGATCATGGTTAGCCCGTTTACGATGGTGTTTGAAAAAGTGGGACTGGCATTTGCTGCTTCGGTGATGAATGCTATCATCTTAACGGCTGTATTATCTGCTGGTAATTCAAGTCTTTACGTGACAAGCCGAATGTTGTACTCAATGGCAAATGAAGGGCTGGCACCGCGGATTTTTGGGAAGCTCAACAAGCGCGGCGTTCCCATTTGGGGACTGATTGTGACCTCACTTGTTGGGATGCTTGCATTTTTTGCTTCCATATTCGGTGATGGAGTTATCTATATTTGGCTGATGAATGCAGTTGGGGTCACTGGATTTATATTCTGGCTAGGTATAGCGGCGAGCCATTACCGGTTTAGAAAAGCATACATTGCTCAAGGGTATTCACTGGACGATCTTCCCTATCTATCAAAATGGTTTCCTTTTGGACCGATATTTTCCTTTGCCCTTTGTTTTTTCGTTTTAATGGCGCAAAACTATCAAGCCTTTCTTGGAGATACCATTAATTGGGCAAGTGTGGTTGCTACCTATATTGGCATCCCATTTTTTCTGGTAATGTGGCTTGGGTATAAGTTTGTTAAGAAAACAAAAGTAATTCCGCTAGAGGAGTGCCAGATTGATTTTGATGAACACAGGAATGCAAAATAAACATTAGACTTCTTTAAAAATAATTTCAACTTTCTTTGTTAAGAAATTTAGCAGCCTTGAAATGACAAGGTTCTATACCGCCAAATAAACAAAATAAACAAAATTTGAAGTTGATGCCAGTTGATTGAGCCGAGGTAACTGTTAGAGATGGTTGAATCAATACGGACAATATCAATTTCATTTAAATGATATCCCCTACAGGTAGATTATTAAGTACATTTAATAATCTACCTGTAGGGGAATTTTTTTTATTGGCGAAAAGGGACAAACATTTTAAACGTGAAGTGGTTCGATTAAATTTTGGGGAGGTTCATTGAGTTTATGCTTTATTAAGTAGGCAAGAGATTTCCATATAGCCTAATTAACGGTTTTGTAAAACAGAGATAAGCCCTGCTAAAAGGGTTTGGAGGGTTATTTGGCATGGCCATGAATAATGTAACAAAAAGATAAGAAATAATTCAGGTGTAATTGGGGAGGAAAGACATGGGCACTATAATTTACATTACAAAATGTTGAGTCTAACAATCTAAATCAAATGTTCTATGAACATGTTGGGAAATAATTGTTCATCTTCTTATTTAAATGTCCTTTCTTCCATAAACTCACCGATTTTTCGGAACTTATCAAAACGTTGTTGGCGTAGATTGCCTTTATCTAATTGACCAAGTTCTTGTAATGCTTTTCGTAAGGTTTCTTTGATAAAGTGCGATTGAAGTGGGATGTCAATATGTGCTCCTCCTGCAGGTTCTTTGATGATCTCATCAATCACCCCTAGTTCCATCAAGTCCTTAGCCGTAATTTTCAATGCCTCAGCTGCTCGTTTTGCTTGTGTGGCATCCTTCCATAACAATGCTGCTGCTCCTTCAGGTGAAATAACCGAATAAAATGTGTTTTCTAGCATGTAGATTCGATTGCCTATTCCTAGAGCCAATGCACCACCACTCCCGCCTTCACCAACTACAAAACAGATGATAGGCACTCCAAAACTTGCCATTTCACGAAGATTGAGGGCGATAGCTTGTGATTGTCCGCGTTCTTCAGCTTCACGACCTGGGAAGGCCCCTGCCGTATTGATAAATGTTACGATGGGGCGATTGAACTTATTGGCTTGTTGCATAATTCTTAGGGCTTTTCTGTAGCCTTCAGGTTGTGACATGCCAAAACGACGATAGATATTGTCTTTAGTATTTTTCCCTTTTTGATTTCCTAAAACAGTTATAGGCATTCCTTCGAAGGTAGCTATTCCTGAAACCAATGCAGGATCTTCCCCATAAAGTCTGTCACCATGAAGTTCAATAAAGTCTTCAAAAATATGGTGGATAAAATCTAAAGTAGTAGGGCGTTGTTGAATTCTTGACAGTTGAATTTTATCCCAAACTTCCATATTCTCGTTAAGATGGATTTTGATTTCATTGACTCTTTGCTCAAGATTATTTATTACTTCGTTAAGGTCAAGATTATGCTTTGTAGACACCTCTTTCAATTCAGCAATTTGATTTTCCAGTTGTTTTAAAACTTGCAAATTCATCGTTTAAAACACTCCCTGAAATCGAGATGATGGATTTTTAAAATGGTTGTTAATGTTTGTTTTAATTCACTCCTATTTACAACCATATCCAGTTGCCCATGTTCTAATAAAAATTCAGAGGTTTGGAAATTTTCCGGAAGTTCTTCTCTTATCGTCTGTTCAATTATGCGTCTTCCTGCAAAGCCAATTAAAGCTTGTGGCTCGGCAATATTGATATCACCTAATGAAGCGAAGCTAGCAGAAACTCCACCCGTTGTAGGATTCGTTAAAACGGATACGAAAAGGATTTTTTCGTAGTTTAGTTGTTCTAAAGCAACACTCGTTTTTGCCATCTGCATGAGACTAAGAATTCCTTCTTGCATGCGGGCTCCGCCGCTTGCCGAAAACAATATAAATGGTTTTCGTGTTTTTAATGATTCCTCAATGGCTCTTGTGATTTTTTCACCGACTGCTGAGCCCATACTTCCCATACGGAAACGAGAATCCATGACACCAATCACAACCGGATAAACACCTATGGAAGCTTCCCCGGTTATAATCGCATCATTTAATGCAGTCTTATTCTTATCAGAAATTAATTTATCTTTATATTCAGGGAAGTTCAGCGGGTCAACGGAAATTAAACTTTTATTGAATTCCGAAAATGAACCACTATCTGTAACCATTGAAATGCGGTCATAAGCTGTAACCGGGTAGTGATATTGGCATTTCGGACATACATTCAATTCTACTTTCATAAGAGATTCATCATAAGTTTCCCCGCATGATTTACAAGTAAAAGGGATTGGAGTAAGGCTTTTGTCCATTTCATTTGATTCTATTTTTTCTCTCTTTAATGGGTAAATCTCCATCAATCCTCCTTTGGTAAGACAGCTTTAGTACAAGTTACGCTCACCGTTGTGTTTTTTAGCTTTTCATTAAAAAGTTTTATACAATCAGCAATCACCCTAGAGTGGGACTTCATTATAAAAAATTATCTATTCCTGTATGAATGCATGTTTACTTGGAAAATCAAAAACTTACGATTTTATCGACGGGAAATACATAGGCTTGTATACAAACCGAGTATACAAACATTAAAAACTACTTATAATCTTCTATATAGTGAATATTGATCCAGTTCTTAGAAAGAACGATTTACCAAATAGCAAAGCGTCATTTAATTCCATTAATTGGTGTAAGCTCATAATATGCAATTACTAATATAATTGAATGGGTCATTCTTCCATGGATAATATTTTATTGGTTATCAGATTGTTAAAAAGATAAAGATTAATAGTTTTTTTCTTAATTTAAAGGGGCAGATTAGGCACATATAATATTCAAGAGGGCAATCTTAGAATGTAAATGAAACTTTAAGAGCTATATATTCGTATAAATTGATAGGGTTTCAAGCGAAAGTGAAATGATCATAACAGACTAATGGAAATTAAAGGAGAAATGAACCGAATGTTTAAGAAGTTTATGGCTAAGTTAGGGAAAGGTGCAGCAACTGTTGATTTACGCTACGAAAACCGTTCTTATTATGCTGGTGAGACACTAAAAGGGGAAGTAATTTTACATGGCGGAGAAGTGGAACAACAAATTAACCAGTTAGCAGTTGGCTTCATGATTAAAGTGAGGACAAAACGTGGGGAAACTGTCACGAAAAAAGTGTCATCTGTACCTTTAAGCGGTCCGTTTACAATTAAGGAAAAGGAAGAGAAACATTTTGATTTCACTTACAAAATCCCGCAAGATCTTCCTTTAACAAGAGGTTCGATTTCTTACTTTTTCGATACTCACCTAGATATTCAAGGTGGATTGGATCACATTGATGTAGATGCATTGGTCCTTAAGGCTCCAAAGGAACTAGAAGCCATTTTCAACTCACTAAGTAAGCTCGGTTTTCGAGAACAACCTACTTCAGGAAAAGTGGATGCCTATGGACAGGAATTTTCATTCTTTCCAACAGCGCAATTTGCCGGCCAGATCAATGAATTGGAGATACGGATTTCTTCAAAAGAAGCCGTAGAGCAGGTGTTTATGGAAATCGATTGTCAAAATGGGAATCGAGAAATTGAAGCCAAACGGGAATTTGTTATTGATCATAGACTGTTAGAGGAACATCAAGAGCTTACCCATTTTTTACAGCAACAAATTGCAGAGGTAGTGGAACAGCCTCAATTGTTCACGCGTCCATTTTCTTATCATGATCAATATTCACCTACAGGAAATAAATTCAGTGGTGTTGGGGGAATGGTTGGAGGATTAGCCGCAGGAGTATTGGGTGGCATGCTGCTTAGCGAAATGATAGATGGTTTAGATATGGATGGGGTGCTAGAAGGGGCTACTGATGCCCTTGGAATAGAAGAAGATATGTTTGATGTGGAAGAACAGTTTGAAGATTTTGGTGGCTTTTTCGGTGATGGGGATGAGTAACTTAGATACCAAACATTAATCATTTTTAATTGTTGTAGTAAAATTCCAGGAGGGAAAACAACTTGTTGTTGAGAAGATATCTGTCACAATTAGGAATAGGAAAAGCTGTAATCGATCTTAAATTGCCTAAGGTAAAGTATGGGTTGGGAGAACGGATAACAGGTGAATTCTCCATAATAGGAGGAATCTGTGAGCAAAAAATAAAACGGTTGGAGTGTGACTTAGTGCAATTAGACAAGGTGAATAATGTGCAACGGATTTTTGATACCACAACCATACTGACAACAAAATTTATAGAGGAGGAGCAGGAAATCCTTATTCCATTTTCATTCCAGTTGCCGATTTCCGCTGCCTTGTCATCAGAGCACATATCCTACCGATTTAACACGAGGTTGTTTTTTGATAAAGGAGTAATAAGCGAGGATCAGGACATCATTCAAATAGTAGACCAAATTAGTCAAGAAAATTGAAGTTGACAATAATATATAAATTTAGTTTGAATTATGATTTTCATGTTTTCCAAGTTTACGAAGGAGGATATTAATAGTCATCATTAAACTAAGTGCTAGGGTATAAAGACAGCAACTTCACCAGGGGTGAAGTTGCAAAAAAAAGAATGTACTCATAATTGTTTGATTGGCTGCATAATCTCCAAGTTAACAGGAAATCTCTATTTTATATTTCTTAACAAACCCTAAAGTACTTTCAAATACTTGCTGTATCTTATGTTCTGGACAATGGATGCACACCTGCAAATCTCGGGATGAGTCATTTCATAATAATTCATAATGACATCCCGTTCCTCTTTTTGAGAACCCCAGCTTCATACACAGCTCACGGACTTTTCTTTTGCCGAAGGTAGCTTCGCGAGCACTACGGAAAGCTGTCTCATGGCCGATATGAAGACTGGTTGCCGTGATGATACCAACGCAGTTTTCCACGGATCTCTTCATTTGCAGCAATAGCTTCAATATAGTATTTACTCAATATAGATAGAGCTGTACATAATGCTGGTAGATTGAAGCGGGCTGAAGACAAGAACAGGCTCCATGACATACAACTCAAGTTGTATGTCATTACCGATTACCTAAAAAATCCACTTTGTTGATAACTTCCGCCGTGACAGTGGTGATTTTTCCCTGGCATTAAAGTCACTCCCTCATTCAAACGTTCCTTTTATAAGCGGAGCCATCTTTTCTACCATCACTTGTCCTCTTGCAATTACAGTATCAATTGTCAATGTATCCTTTTGCAACAATACAATATCAGCATCCTTCCCGGTTTGGATGCTGCCCTTGCTCGAAAGCTTTAGTACTTGTGCGGGATTGGTGGTGATGACCTTCAGTGCCGTTTCCAACGGGATGCCTTCCTTTAAAACAGAATCACGGACTTCGTGATATAGCGAGGATACTTTTCCAACTTGTAGGCCTGCATACTCCCCATGGCTGTTAAAGAAGGGAAGGCTTGCTTGTCCGTCTGAAGAGAAGGTTATGTGCCCGACTGGAACCCCTTCTTCAAGCATCAGGCGCAAGCCTATGCTGCACTTCACTTCGCCTTCTTCCAAAAACAAAGGAATGGTACTTGTGGTAAAGTCTACGTATCCGCCTCTCTTCGCGTAATCAATTCCAGCCCTGAATAATTCCCCATTTCGATTGATATGTGTCGGATGGAGCTGCCTAATTGGAATGTTGGTTTTATCTAAAATTTCATGCAGCAAGGAAAGCTTTCCATCTCCGTCCCCTACATGAACTTCTAATATCCCAGCTTTTCCTGACAGGATACCGCCATTGCGTGCCGCTGAGGCGACTTTAGTCAATTCCTCAAATGTGGGTTCTGATGATCTATGGTCGGAGATTGCAATCTCTCCAACACCGATAATTTTATCGATTAAAATAATATCGTCCTCGATTTTTCCCGTCAATGTTTTTACTGGCACTTGATAGGAGCCAGTATGAATGAAGCAGGAAATACCCTCTTCTTCAAGCGCCCGCGCCTTGGCAAGAAGGCTTTCCATTCTACGTGTAGTTCCGTCCGTACCAAGTAAGCCGACCAGCGTTGTAATACCTGAAGTTGTAATATCAGTGAGCATCAGCTCGGGGGTGCGGGTTTTGAATCCTCCCTCGCCGCCTCCACCAATAATATGAACATGTGAATCTATAAAACCCGGAACAACGAAAAGATTAGCCGCATCAATGATTTGAATAGGGGCAAAGTTGTCAGGAATCTCGATTCTGTCATCTATAAATGCGATTTTATCATTTGTAATCAATATGTCCTTCCGTCCTAAGTAATTGGGTGAGTATATCTCGCCATTTTTAATTAAAGTAAGCAATTCGTTTCTCCTCCTGTAAATACTGCTATCAGAATGGACCATACCCGATGAAGTGGGCTATGATAACAGCTACTAATCCGATGAGATATTGAATGAGCACCAGCGGCAAAATCCACTTCGCCCACTTTGTCCAAGAAATGCCTGCGATTGCTAAGCCCGCCATTAAGGTGGTAGCGGTCGGGAAAATCATATTTCCGATTCCGTCCGCGAAAGAGAAAGACAACACTGCAGTTTGGCGTGTAATATCCAATAAGTCTGCGAGCGGCACCATAATTGGCATTGTCAGCATCGCATGACCGGTGCCGGACGCTAGAATAAAATGGATAAGAGTTTGGAAGCTGTACATGCCAGCAACGCTTAAAAAGGCGGGGATATGCTGGATAGATTCAGCTACTTGATGCAGCATAGGGTCGACGATATGGCCCTCATTCAATACAACAAGAATGGCGCGTGATACGCCGATTATCAAAGCGCCGCCGAGCAAGGCTGCAGATCCATTAGTAAAGGAGTTGACAATGTGATCTGCAGACAGTTTTCCGATGATTCCAATTACGATTGTCAATACAATGAATAAGGCAGCGATTTCTGTCATGTACCATTGGAACTTGATGACTCCAAACGCCAAGACGATATAGTTAATTAAAAAAGCTACTAAGATGAACTTGTGTCTCGCTGTTAATTTCGCACCTGATTGCAGCAGGTTTTTCGCTTCTTCTTTTGTATATTTTCCGTAGATTCCTATATAAGGATTTTTCTTTACCTTCATTGCGTAACGATAGATATAAAGAACGGAAACCAGATAGACAATAACAAATAAAATAAGGCGGAACCCCATTCCTGAGAACATCGGCAATTCTGAGATTCCTTGGGCAAGTCCTACTGTGAATGGATTCATGACGGCTGTCGTAAACCCTGACATTACCCCTACTATGACAATGGCGGTTCCTGTAATTGTATCGAATCCCAGAGCCAACGCCAGGGGAATGATAAGAGGAAGATATGCCAGTGTTTCTTCTGCCATCCCCATTAAGGAGCCGCCTACTGCGAAAAACAGCATCACGACAGGAATCAATAGCTTTTCACGCTTCGCCAACTTCCGAGCCATTGTCCCGATAAGTACATCAACCGTACCTGTTGCTCTTAAAACACCGAAAAACCCTCCGATAATCAATAAGAAAAAGATAATATTTCCGGCTTCTACCATTCCTGTGTGAATAGCTTTTATCATATCGAACAATCCGACTGGTGCAGATTCTATCCATTTAAAAGAATTGGCGTCTACAGTTGTCCGTCCATCCGCTTCAATTCGTGCATATTCCCCGGCCGGCAAAATGTAAGTGAATAGCGTTGCTATTGCGAGAATGCAGAGCAGCAGTACAAAAACATTGATTTTTCTCTCTTTTTTCCCTGATGTTCCAAGCGAAACAACCTTCTCTTCAATTTGGCTCATAAGTGTCTCTCCTTTGTCTTTAAAATAAATGCATGGAACTAAAACGCTTACAAAATAATTCCTGAATAGACACTATCAACTTTTTTTCTCGTATTCTGCTGTTTTCCTCCTTTTCAAATCCATAGGCACATCAATGCTTTAAATATGCAAAATCTGTGCCAATATTGGTAGATTGATTATTATGAAAACTTTATGGTTGGATTAGAGTTTAAGGTCATTATTGGTTCTTTTTGGTGATATAATAGAACCAATTTAACGATAGGTAGGTGCTTTTATGTCAAAATCCTCACTTACGCTTATAGCGGGAAGTGCAAAAACAAAGCAAGCCTTGCAGGAACAGCTGGAACAATTGCTTGGAGACTATGTTCATATTAAAAGCCATTCTGCCGATGAGGGATTACCGGAGTCTCTGGAAGATACAATAATCTTGTATTCATCAGATGCTGCTTATGATAAAACAAACGACATTTATAGCATAAATGCCGAGAAAATAATTGTGGGAAAGAGAACGGTTCATCATGAATACATTGATAAACTATTAAGAATACCTGAAGGCTTAACAGTTCTGGTGGTGAATGATGTTGATGAGGCAACAATAAGTCTTATTGAATCCTTATATCAGCTTGGTGTCGATCATGTTCAATTCATCCCTTTTCGGAAGGGGAGTTTGTTTTATGAGGATGTTCATATTGCAGTTACACCAGGAGAAACAAATCTTTGTCCCTCATACATAAAAGAAGTAATCGATATAGGTGTGCGACTTTTTGACATGACAACAATTTTAGAAGTTGTAGAACGCTGCGGTTTGAACAAGGATATATCCTCGAGGATTTCAGAAAGGTACATTAGGAATATCATTGAATTACAACGTAGGCTGTTATATGCAGAGCGGGATGCCAAGCGGATGAGCGAGCACATCCAAAATGTGCTGGGAACTGTCGATGATGGAATATTGGTCGTTAACGAGGAAGGGCAGATTACAGTATTCAATAATAGGCTTGCGGCATTGTTTCATGTTGATCCACAAGATGTAGTTAAAAAGTATATGAAGGAAGTAATGCATAGCCGGGATATTACCGATTTCATCATGAACGGTAGGGATGCAAGCAAGTTCTTCGATATAGATGGCATGGATGTCGTCATTTTTCGATTACAAATGGAGAAAGAAAATACAATTGTCGCAACCTTCAAGAGTGTACATCAAGCCGTTGAAATTGAAAAGACGGCACAAAGGGAAATGCGAAATAAGGGGTTTTATACGAAATACAGCTTTCATGATATTATCGGCGAGCATGAAGTAATGAAAGAACGTAAGCAGATCGCCAAGAAGCTTGCCTTGTCGGGGCATCCGATTTTGATTCAGGGTGATACAGGAACAGGAAAGGAACTGTTTGCGCATGCTATTCATGAGCATTCAATGCGAAAAAACGGGCCGTTTCTCGCTGTGAACTGCAGCGCATTAACAGAAACTTTGCTTGAAAGTGAATTGTTCGGCTATGAAGAAGGGACATTTACAGGAGCGCAAAGGGGAGGCAGGAAAGGTTTGTTTGAATTGGCGGATAACGGGACTATCTTCTTGGATGAAATTGGCGACATAAGTCTCACAGTTCAATCACATCTGCTGCGAGTTCTGCAGGAGGGGGAAATTCGAAGGATTGGCGGCAGAAGAATCATACCCATTAATGTTCGGTTGATTACAGCAACGAATAAGGATCTTCAAGGAAAGATGCGGGACGGTTCGTTCAGAACAGACTTATTTTACCGGCTGAATGTACTTAATCTCCGCATTCCGCCACTCAATGAGAGAAGAGCGGATATCCCACTTTTGATTAAGCATCTCATCACAAAGAGTGGGAAGTGGGTAAAGGTAGAGCAAGACGTACTGGAATATTTCATGCAATATGAGTGGCCCGGCAATATAAGAGAGCTGAAAAGTACTATTGATTACATGCTGACGGTCTGTGAGGGAAATGTATTGATGAAAAGGGACCTTCCGTTCATGCACGGACAAGCGGGAGAAAGTGTGATTTCGAAATACTCCGCGTGTGAAAGTATGCTGGAAATGCAAGAGCGCACTTTTATTTTGGAAGTAATCAAGCAATGTAACGATAAAGGAAAAGCGGCGAGCAGAGAGCTTATATCAAGTCAAAGCATAGATTCGGACATTGTCTTGTCAACGCAGCAGATCCGCCGCCGCTTGGATATTTTAGCGGGCGAAGGATTTGTGATCAAAGGCAGAGGACGGGCCGGCACAAAGATAACTGCTGCTGGAATAGAGTATTTATATTTTCTAAAGTCAAATCGCTGAGGGTATAGCTGAAATAAGTTATTAAATTCTCAACAAAAAAAACCGATTGGTAAATCAATTGGTTTTTTTACATATCTGCATGTGAAAAAAATTATAGAAAGAATCTATACAGTATATAGAAATTATGAATTGATAAGTGAAGATGAGAATTTTATTTAACAAGAAATCTAGTGACGTTAGGGATATTGATTTTGGGGTATATGGTTGTTATCTGCCCGACAACGTCATAAAAAGTATTTTAAAATAACAAAAAAAACGATTGAATATAAAATCTTGATAATGAACAGCAAGGCAATAGAAGTGTAGCGATTGTTCACGCTGGGGGTAGTTATAAATGCACGGTCTGTATTTTTTATTATTTAATAATCCTTTGCAGCAATGGAAAACTTGTACAGCCGATGAAGCTATGAATAGATTAATTGAAAGAAGGCAATCCACTAACTAAAGTAGCCATATTTTTTGTATTGGTTTTATCCGTGAAGAGTATTCAATTGTGAGTTAATTTCACATTTGAAAAAAATGATAAATCGTGTGTCCGAAAATTTGTTTTCGACGTCCGAGTTTTTGCTATGAACGTTGATAAATCAACGTTTATAGAAGAATGGTGTCACTTTCATATGATGCACACTCTTAGCATAAATACTCAACAATTCCGCCGCACATCATTTGAATTTATATTCATTGTTTGTTAAGGTAATAAAGTACTTTAGGGAGAACGGTTTATTCCGTGTGATGGAACTGACCAAAAAACTCTAAAATAAAAACCAATATATTTCAGTTGATATATGCTGTGCCTGTTAGTTTCCTCAGTTGTATTGCACCTCTTTTCCCTACTTGAAATGCTCAAATTAGACACATTGGGAATCCCATAATCATTTTCAATGCGTATGGTGTCATACTGCAAGTATCATTCCACCTGGTTAAGGAAAATGAAGTACTTAAGAGGGTAATCTTTAGTCCAACGACTGGACAGAAAACTCTAAGTGGAAATCGTTTATATTAAAGTTGGTATATGCTGTGCCTGCTTGTTTCCTCAATTGTGATTGCACCTCCTTTTCCTACTTGAAATGCTCAATTAATCACACATATATAATCCAAGTAAAGAATGCCTTCTTGGGAACAATAAAAATAGGTAATTTCTTTGTTCATTAGGTCCTGTGCAAGAAGGTGCCACTCACATATGTGTCAATTCCGCTTTTTTTACCTCAATATGGTATAGAACAGAAGAAAAAAGTGTATGGGTAGAATCGTTTTTAAAAATTTCGATTATTTCAAGGTACTTGTGTATTAATAATCATCACTCGCATAAAACGGGGAAATTCAGCAAAACTGAATCATATGGGCAACTATTAGAATGAGGTGACTTGATGAAGCCGTATGTAGAAGTCAGAAATGTCTCGAAAATTTTTGGCAAATCTCCAAAAGCAGCAACAGATTTATTGATGCAAGGCAAAACAAAAAAAGAAATCTTGAAAGAAACGGGACAAACGGTCGGAGTTAATAATGTGAATTTCGAGATTTATCCTGGCGAAATTTTTGTCATCATGGGTCTATCCGGAAGTGGGAAATCCACTTTAATCCGCATGTTCAATCGTTTGATCGATCCTACATTGGGAGAAATCTTAATTGGGGGAGAAGATATCGTGAAGATGAACGCGGCGCGCCTAAGGGAAGTCAGGCAAAAGAAAATAAGCATGGTTTTTCAGAACTTTGCTTTATTTCCGCATAAAACGATATTGGAAAACGCTGAATTTGGGCTCGAAATTCAAAAAGTGGATCCAACAAAACGCCATGAAAAAGCGATGAAGGCTCTAGAGGCCGTTGGATTGAAAGGCTACGAAAATCAGCTGCCGTCACAGCTTAGCGGTGGTATGCAGCAAAGGGTTGGATTAGCTCGGGCACTTGCTAGTGATACGGACATATTATTGATGGATGAAGCCTTCAGTGCTCTTGATCCATTAATACGTAAGGATATGCAGGATGAGTTGATTGAAATTCAAGATCAGTATAAAAAAACGATCATTTTCATTACCCATGATCTTGATGAAGCATTAAGAATAGGGGATAGAATTGCTCTTATGAAAGATGGAAGTGTGATTCAATTGGGAACTCCTGAACAAATCATGATGAATCCAGCTAATGAATTTGTCGAGAAGTTTGTTGAAGATGTTGATCTATCAAAAGTACTGACAGCTTCTCATGTAATGATACGCCCAGAGAAGATCGCAGTTGACAGAGGTCCGAGGGTTGCATTGGAAATCATGCGTAAACAAGGGTATTCCAGCATTTTTGTTGTGGATAGAAAGCAGAAATTATTGGGGGCAGTGACTGCAGAACAGGCTCGTCAGGCAATGAGCAATAACCAATCGATTTCTGAAGTGATGTCAACCGATATCCCAACTGTAAAAGAGGATGAATTACTTGGTAACCTCATGGATGTGATGGCAACTTCAAGCTTGCCAATCTCAGTGATTGATGAACAGAAAAGAATTAAAGGAATTCTGCTTCGCGGTGCCGTGATTGGTGCTTTAGCAGGAAATAAAGATTCCTTGAATGAAATGGAGAGTGAATAATTCAATGAATATGACAAAAATACCACTAGGAGCTTGGGTCGATTCTTTAGTGGATTGGATAACTATTGTATTTGCTGGATTATTTACACTTATTACGAATGTGATTGAGGGTCTACTGAATATCCTGGTCGATGTAATGAGTGCTGGACCTTCCATCGTGTTAATTATAGTCCTAACCCTTCTGGTTACTTATACAAGCAGATGGCCATTGGGAATATTTACTTTCATTAGCTTACTTTTGATTGATAATCTTGGTTATTGGGAATCAAGCATCCAAACACTTGCTATCGTTATATTGTCAGGATTCCTAACCATACTGATCGGGATACCGATCGGAATATGGTGTGCCCAAAATAAAACGGTGCGTAAGATCGTAACCCCAATTTTGGATTTCATGCAAACGATGCCTGCGTTCGTTTATTTGATTCCTTCAATATTATTCTTTGGAATAGGGGTAGTGCCGGGGATCATCGCGTCATTCATTTTCGCAATCGCACCGACAATCCGTATGACCAATCTTGGGATTCAGGAAGTGCCTAATGATTTAATTGAAGCATCGGATGCTTTTGGTTCAACAAGCAGCCAAAAGTTATTCAAGGTACAAATACCATTGGCTACTCCAACGATTATGGCAGGAGTTAACCAAAGCATCATGCTTGCATTATCCATGGTTGTTACAGCTTCATTGGTTGGAGCACCCGGGCTTGGTGCAGATGTCTATCGGGCTGTCAGCCAAATTAATGTAGGACAAGGATTTGAAGCAGGATTATCCATCGTAATCATTGCAATCATTCTAGATCGTATCACGCAAAACCTTCGTAAGCCAGCTTACGAGCATATCGTTAGCAGGAAAATCATTTTTACAATATTAGCTTTACTTGTTGTAGGGACTGCACTGTTCGGTACTTTTACAAAAGAAAAAGCTGTGAACGGGGATAAAAACAGTTTTGCTGCCAAAACCAATTATGAAATCATCGGAATTGAACCTGGAGCAGGATTGATGAAGTTGACTAAAACGGCTATAGGTGATTATAAGTTGGATGATTGGAAGTTGGTTGAAGGATCTTCGGCGGCAATGGTTGCTGAATTGAAAAAAGCAATTGATAAAAAAGAACCGATCATCGTTACTGGATGGTCACCGCATTGGATGTTCTCGAAATATGACTTGAAATATCTCAAAGATCCGAAAAAATCCTTTGGCGGGGCTGAAAATATTAATTCGATTGCCAGAAAAGGCCTCGAACAGGATGCGCCCGGCGCTTATAAAATTATTGATCAATTCTTCTGGAAAACTGAAGATATGGAAGATGTAATGGTCAAAGTCACTGAAGGGATGTCTCCTTCAGAAGCGGCAGAAAAATGGATAAGCGAAAATCCGGACAAAGTGTCAAAGTGGACTAAAGGTGCTAAATCAGGAAATGGTGAAAAAATCAAACTGGTTTATGTTGCATGGGACACTGAAATTGCCAGTACAAATGTAATTGGCAAGGTTCTGGAACAGAATGGTTATGACGTAACATTAAGTCAAGTTGAAGTGGGACCAATGTTTGCCGGCGTTGCAAACGGAAGTGCGGACGCAATGGTGGCTGCATGGCTTCCTGGTACACATCTTGAATACTATAATAAGTATAAAGATGATATGGTTGACCTTGGACCAAACTTAAAAGGAACAAAGAATGGACTGGTTGTACCGGATTACGTCGATATTGATTCAATTGAAGATTTAAAATAAGAAAAACGAGGGGATTTCAGAAATGAAATCCCCTCGTTTTTTCAGTTATACGAAAGATCAATGTATGGAAACGAATTTACTCTTCAATTCTTCTTCCGTTACTTCGATCTTTCCTTTCAAATCTTCAGCTAGTAATACATAACTTTTCACACCTATGAATTCTGAATGCGATATTAAAAAAAAATTTGTCCCCTTTTTATACGTAGAAGGATCATCTTCGATTAACCTAAACATTTTCATCCTTTATCCACCTTCGTCAGCCGCATGTAATATAACTACCTTTAGAGAACACTCTCTAGTTTGGGTAATAGCATTGAACAAGTTAAAAAGGAATAAGGGCCCTACTTCTTCATTTCCCTTTTTTATATCATTGATATTTATAAGCGGTCAACTATTTTTACTAGTAGATACATGAACTGGCAGGCTTCTTCATTGTTTGGGAATTATGAATATTCTTAAAATTTTGTGGAACTGCCTATAATTGAATGTTAAAATTCAGTTGGAAAATAGTGTTTCCTGATACATAAGAAACTTCTATGGCGGCGATTCTCGCCGCCACCATCTAGCACGAAAACCTGCTCTTTACCCAAAAATAAAGTCTAACCCATTAAACCCTTGACAATAATGGATGATAACAATACAACCAGGCTGGACTTTTTTTGGTGGATCTTAAGGAAGATACCCTGTATAAGAAACTGGTTGTGACAGTATGGAAGAACCATTTAGTGTACTACAAGTACGTATACAAAAATTTTTGTAACAAATCTCCTGTCATATGTATTGTTAATCTTTTTTTGAGGTGATTCTCCTATGGAAGCAATGATTGAACGGTGTGCTGGCCTAGATGTACACCAAGAAACAGTAGTAGCCTGTGTACTATTTGGTCCATTAGATAAAAAGCCAAAAACCTCTATTGAAACGTTTTCAACTACAACAACGGGACTCTTGGCTTTAAGTGATTGGCTAGCTACACTTCAGGTATCCGATGTTGTGATGGAAAGTACCGGAGTCTATTGGAAACCAATATGGAATATACTTGAAGGTTCTTTTCACCTTGTTCTTGCCAATGCCAGACATGTCAAAAATGTTCCAGGGCGTAAAACTGATGTGAAAGATGCCGAATGGCTTGCCAAGCTTCTAAGATGTGGACTTATTGAAAGCAATTTTGTACCACCAGAGGATATTCGTGATTTACGAGATCTTACTCGTTATCGAAAAAAATTGATTCATCATCGCACTTCAGAGCAGAATCGCATTCACAAAATTCTTCAAGATGCTAATATCAAGCTAACATCCGTACTATCAGACATTTTTGGTGTATCGGGACGCCGTATCCTTGAAGCGATTCTAAACGGTGAAAAAATAGAGACCGATGGTCTTCGAAAAATGGTGGATTGGCGAACAAAAGCAAGTATTACTGACATTGCCAGTGCAATTAATGGTCGTATTCGCCGTCATCATCGTGATATGTTGCGTTACCATTGGGAGCATATGAGTTATTTAGAAAAAGCCATAGAAGAATTGGAAAAACAAATCGATCAACTCCTGTCCCCCTATCGTAAGGAAGTAGAATTATTGGATGGAATACCTGGTGTGAACAAAGCTGCCGCAGCTACTTTTATTGCAGAGATGGGCGTTGATATGTCCGTATTTAAGTCAGCTAAACATCTTGCCTCTTGGGCTGGTGTGAGTCCCGGAAATTACGAAAGTGCTGGTAAAAAAAAACGAGTAAAACCACACAAGGTAACAAAGCATTAAAAACG
This sequence comes from Peribacillus simplex, assembly GCF_001578185.1. NCBI lineage: Bacteria > Bacillati > Bacillota > Bacilli > Caryophanales > Bacillaceae > Peribacillus > Peribacillus simplex. The sequence continues at coordinate 366,674 of NZ_CP011008.1, forward strand.
ATGGCTGTAGAGTGTGTACTGGCAACCTCAAGGCAAAATAATCGAATTGCTTCACATCGAAAAAGGATTACCAAACGACAGGGAAAAATGAAGGGCCGAATTGCTTCTGCTCATTTACTTTTGACGATTGCTTACAACATCTTAAAAACAGGAGAACCCTATCATGAACTAGGCTCAAATTACCTTGAAGAAAAACAAATGAACAAAGAATTAAAAATGATCGAATACCTAAAAAAGAAAGGCTATACAATCGATCCATCAGAACAACAAACTGCATAACCAGTTAAAATAACGACATAGTACATTTACGTCCTTCAAAAAAATTAGAATTTGGTGGGCTTATTTTAGTATGGCCTTTCACGAATATGTTTTCATACAAAAAGATATGAAACGTGTAGAAAGCTATTTATTCTCTATTGAGAAAGGAGATTAATATTTGGTGGCACAAAAATGTAATTCTGGAGGGTGTTGGAAATATTGAAACCAATCATATTTGATGTTGATACTGGGATTGATGATGCCATGGCGATGGCATATGCATTAAATTCACCAGAATTGGAAGTGCTGGGGTTTACCACTTGCTTTGGTAACGTACCCGTTGTTGAATCGACCCGTAATACACTGGCCGTTTTGGAAAAATTAAATAGGCGCATTCCGGTTTTTGAAGGAGCCGGTCAAACATTGGTACGCGGAAAGAAGAAGAAATATCCCAAGCATGTCCATGGGGAAGACGGATTAGGAAATACCCTTCAGTTTGAACCAACTATTAAAGCATCAAAAGGGAATGCATCAGATTTCATTATCGAACAAGTGAAAAGCCGACCGCAAGAAATTACGGTTATTGCAGTAGGACCACTGACTAACATCGCAATGGCGATTAAAAAAGCCCCGAAAATCATGTCCTTAGTAAAAGAGGTGGTTATTATGGGCGGTGCTGTAAACGTACAAGGAAATGTAACGCCTTATGCTGAAGCGAACATAGTATCCGATCCTGAAGCGGCTGATCATGTATTTTCATCCGGACTGCCAATCACCCTAGTGGGACTTGATGTGACACTGCAAACATATCTTTTGAAATCGAAGCTTGATGAATGGCGGGCAACTGGTAAGGAGAGCGCCCGATTTTTAGCGGAAATGACCGATTATTATATGAAAGCTTATGAAACCTCCCATCCAGGTTTGGGCGGTTGCGCCCTTCATGATCCACTTGCAGTCGGGGTTGCGATTGATTCAAGTTTTGTAAGTGCAGAAATGATGAACGTCAAGGTTGTGACCGAAGGCGAAGAAACAGGCAGGACAATAGGCCAACAGGTTAGCGGTCCTGGAATCCGCGTCTGTACGAAAGTGCAAGCGGATCGGTTTGTGAAACACTTTTTGGAACGGGTTATATGAGGACTTGATCATGTGATAAGGATCTCCATTAACTAAGTCGCACAGCTGAAATCCATGTATTAAAAATAGTTTATTTTGCTTTGAAAAAAGGATTTTCGTATATTTGGATATCCTTTCGATTGGTTTTTCAAATATTAATCAATCGTTTGATTAATTTCATAGAGATTTGAAGGAATCCCTCCATTTTAGTAAAGGTCCAAAAAAATTGGGCATAAGGAACTTTTTTTTTACCATGAAAAGGTAAAAAAATAAAATTCATTCAAATAAATGTTTAATGATCCGGGAAAACAGGTACATAGACTTTCATAATCCCATATTTAGGTTTTTTCCATAATCATAATTTACCATTTTTCGACTTTGTTTTTATTTATATGGCAGAAAATGTATGGTTCTATTAAAATGTACTATATAAGATAGGAGGAGTTTTTCTATGTCACAAATTCGCGTAACACCTTCGGAACTGAAAGATGTAGCTAGGCAATATGATAATGAGAGCCAACAGGTAACGGATATCATTGGTCGTTTAGATAAAATGAGAGATCATTTAGCAGGTATTTGGGAAGGTTCTTCGAGTGAGGCTTTCATCGGGCAATATGAAGAATTGAAGCCTTCATTCATGGATATGGCACGCTTGTTGAATGAAGTTTCTCAACAATTGAATAAATCAGCTCAAATCCTTGAAGATACAGATAATCAGATTGCCAGTCAAATTCGCGGATAATCATTAGGTCAAAGAGATAAAGAATTTTCTAGGAAAAAGCGCTGCGACTCTTAATGAAGATCGTGGTGCTTTTTTGCTTTTAAAAGAGGTGGTTTCCATATATATTCAACTTACGATCGATTTAAACAGGTATACAGGGGAAGTATTTGACTTGCAAGTCTCGAATTACCGCTCCATCAAGAAGGTTGTGGAAATTGTATGGCAGGTAAAGGATATTGCCACTGCACCTAAAGATGGATATTGGGTGCGGGTCAAGAATAAAGAGTTTGTATGTTCAGGTTATGATACCCTGCTTGATAGCGGAATTACGTCGGGGGACCGCCTTGAGATCCTCTAATGGATAAGTGTGGGCTCGTTATAGGAATAAAGTCTAAAGCCCTTTTAGCAGGGGTAAAGGAGTACATAGAATGGATGAGAAACCATATCTGGAGAAAAAAACAGAAGCTGCAATGGTGAAGGATGATAATGGGTATCTGTTCGTTTTCCAACGGGCAAAACTATCGATGCAAGACCCACTGGAATTACAGCTTATTCATGAAGCGGATGATGCTCTCCAGAAACATATAGAAGTGACAGAGGACGAGGTGCAGATCAGAGTAAATCCACCAGCCTCTTTTTTTGTTTTTTCCAAAGCTAAAAATAGAAACCTGTTAGGTCGATGGGTATCGTCTTATCAAATCGTGAAGAAAATCAGAAATCATGAATTGACTCGGCTGCAACTAGTCGTCTGTCCAGAAAATATCGTCTTTGATCCAAGCTTGACCCCATATTTCCTTCATTATGGTGTAAAAGACAGTATGCCTCCATGTGAGCATAATCATGATGAGCTATTTCAAGAAACGAAGGCAACGATTTCGGCATTAGTGGATGGTCAGTATACCTTCGAAGAGTATCTGCTTTATTATAAAACATTAAAACTATCGAAGGAATCAAAAAGTATATTGGCAGCGGGGACTTGGGATGAACTATCCACGGTCGTTCAAAAACGGATAGATGCTTTAGAGGAGGAAGAAAAAGCATTTGTGCATATCCCTGAGAAAAAATGGAGAATGGGCCGCTATACTCTTTTGGGTACGATGATCGTTCTAGTGCCACTGATGTTCTTTACGATTTACACACTATTCTTCTCCCAACCTAGGCAGGATGCATATGTAGAAAGCGGTGAAAGCTTCTTAAAACAAAAATACAGTGAAGTCATTGACCGTTTGGAAAACTACGACCCAAAAAATATGCCGTATGTCGTTCAATATGAACTGGCGAAGTCCTATGTCACTTACGAACCGTTGGAGGGAGTCGCTAAGAAAAATGTGGAAAATGCAATCACCTTGCAAACCGATAGTCAGTATCTCCTATATTGGATATATATAGGCAGGGGCATGAACGAGGATGCGATCGATTTGGCGAGAATCATGGAGGATCGCGAATTGATTATGTATGGTTTGGTAAATCAGAAAGAACAGATTAAGTTAGACGATAAACTTTCCGGGGAAGAAAAGGAAACGCAAATTAAAGAAGTCGATACTGAGTTGTCCCAATATAGAAAGGAAAAAGAGGAATTGGATAAGCAAATGGAGGAAAATGGGGAACAGCAAGAACAGAACCAGCCTGCAACAAATTCCAATGCGGAAGATAAAGGTGAAGCGGAAGCAAAGCCTGCTGTAAAAGAAGAAGGTAAGGATTCCTCGAAAAAATCAATTGAAGAAAAAGAGAAAAGCAAAGAGTGAGCATTGGGTGTTTGCGGAGGTGAGATTTAATGAGTTTATTATGGATTTATTCTAAGGGGACCTACCAGTCCTATACGATCAAGGATAATCATAACGGTCCAATTACGATAGGGCCATCAAAACAGGATACGATCACCGTCTATTCCCTTCCCTTTGAACATGGATCCATCAAGCTGAGAAAACATGATGGGCTTAATGAATATGAGGTGTTTAGGGAGGGAAAGAAGCTTGGCGATGTAAAACCATTCCAAAGCTTCACCTTTCATGAAGGAGAAGAAACGGTCGAGATTTTTTATACGGCAGGGGAATTGGAAGAAAGCCTCTATTATATTGGCAACTTGAAAGAAATCACTATATCGGCCAAGGAGGGAGCAACCTTCCGTAAAGAAGGACCTGTTCCCGGCAATGGCTTTTCCTTTGTTCTTCATAAAGGGCAGTGGCTTCTCATACCTAAAGAAAAAAGTAGGATTTTCCTGAATGGTGAAAAGGTAACGAAGGCTGCTCCCGTTCAAAATGGTGATCTGATTTGCTGGCCCAATATGTTGCTTAGGTTGATTGAAGGCGACCTATTGATGATTCATAGTGCGGAGAGTTATGAAACAACTTTATCTAAAATGAAGAAGCCAATCTCTGAAATGAAGAAAAGCTATCCACAATATCGCCGGACACCAAGGATGATCTATGAATTGCCGGATGAGAAAGTGACGATATCATTTCCAAGCCAAGAATCGGAAGATAATAATAGAGGGTTATGGTTAATCCTGATGCCGCCGTTAATGATGCTTCTTGTCATGGGGGTCATCACGATCGTTCAGCCTCGGGGCATTTTCATTATCATATCGATTGTGATGTTCACAACGACTTTAGTAACCTCGACGGTTCAATACTTTAAAGACAAAAAGAAGCAAAAATTCAGAGATGAGAAACGTCAACGTGTGTATACCAGGTATCTAGACCAGAAGAGGGAAGAACTGCAAGAGCTGTCTGAAAAGCAAAAGAAAGTGCTGTTCTATCATTACCCTTCTTTTGAAAGGATGAAGCATCTAACTGATAGTATTAGCGACCGTATTTGGGAGAGAACGTTGGAGAGTGAAGACGCTCTCCACTTTAAGATCGGAACGGCGACCGTACCCTCAAGTTATGAGGTTTCGGCAAATAGTAACGATATGTCCAATCGGGATATAGATGATTTACTTGAGCAGTCGCAGGAACTTGTGGATGTATACAAAAACCTGGATGGTCTTCCGTTATCCATCGATTTATCAAGCGGATCGATGGGCCTTGTCGGAAAGGAATCGATTGTTAAACGCGAACTGCAACAATTGATTGGACAGCTGTCCTTTTTTCATAGTTATCATGATGTTCGTTTTGTGGCCATTTTTCCGGAAAAGGATTACCAAGAATGGGAATGGATGAAATGGCTCCCTCATTTTCAACTGCCACATGCCTATGCAAAAGGCTTTATATACAATGAGCAATCACGCGATCAGCTGCTGACTTCGATTTATCAGCTATTGAGGGAAAGAGATATGGATGAGAACAAAGGGAAAGCGAGATTCACTCCCCATTTTGTCTTTATTGTCACGGATCGTAATTTAATTGCAGAGCATGTCATATTGGAATATTTAGAAGGTAAAACAGACGATTTAGGTATCTCGACGATTTTTGCTGCGGATGCAAAAGAGAGTTTGACGGAAAATGTCCATACACTTGTGAAGTATATAAATGATCGCGAAGGTGAGATTCTCATCCAGCAAACGAAGGCTGTTCATACTCCTTTTACACTTGATGCACATACATCAGAAGGAAATGAGCGATATGCACGTACGCTGCGTTCACTAGATCATCAAAAGGGCATGAACAATTCAATACCAGAAACGGTTTCATTTCTGGAATTATTGAAAGCACGTGAAGTGGAAGAGCTTCCTATCAGCCAAAACTGGCGGACCAATCAGTCCTCCAAATCCTTGGCAGTACCGATTGGATTGAAAGGGAAAACGGATAGGGTTGAATTGAACTTGCACGAAAAGGCACATGGCCCCCATGGATTGGTTGCCGGGACGACAGGGTCAGGGAAAAGTGAATTACTGCAAACTTACATCCTATCATTAGCCGTTCATTATCATCCACATGAAGTTGCTTTTTTGCTCATTGATTATAAAGGCGGTGGAATGGCACAGCCATTCAGGCAGATCCCTCATCTACTGGGAGTCATTACGAATATTGAGGGAAGCAAGAACTTCAGTGCCAGGGCACTAGCCTCCATCAATAGCGAATTGAAGAAGCGCCAGCGCATGTTTGATCGATACGAAGTCAATCATATCAATGATTACACGGATTTATACAAAGAGGGCAAAGCGGATGAACCGTTACCGCATTTATTTTTGATATCTGATGAGTTTGCCGAACTTAAAAACGAAGAACCTGATTTCATCCGCGAATTAGTGAGTACGGCAAGAATTGGACGGAGCTTGGGTGTTCATTTAATTCTTGCCACGCAAAAGCCAGGCGGTGTTATTGATAACCAGATTTGGAGCAATGCCCGTTTTAAAATTTCTTTAAAAGTGCAGGATGCCAATGATAGTAAGGAAATTCTTAAAAATAGTGATGCCGCAAATATTACTGTCACCGGTCGGGGATATTTGCAGGTAGGAAATAATGAGGTGTATGAACTGTTTCAGTCAGCTTGGAGCGGTGCACCATATTTAGAGGATACGGTTGGATCTGAGGATGAAGTGGCATTCGTCACAGACCTTGGTCTTGTCCAAATCTCAAATGTATCGGAACAAATTACTAATAAGAGGAAAGAAAAGATAAGTGAAATTGAAGCCGTTGCGGATCATATTGTGAAGACGCAGGAAGAAATGAAGATTAAGAAGTTGGCAAGCCCATGGCTTCAGCCTCTTCAAGACCGTCTATCGAGAAATGCTGAGACAAGCCTGGCGATGTATCAATTCCATCTAGGAATGAAGGATGAGCCCGAATTGCAGAGCCAGACAAATTATATCTATAACTGGATTGAGGATGGGAATGTTGGGATTTTTGGTTCTTCCGGATACGGCAAGTCAACCACCGTTTTGACCCTTCTCTTTAGTTTTGCAGATCAATTCACTCCTGAAGAACTGCATTATTACATTTTCGATTTCGGGAATAGCGCTTTACTGCCATTGCGCCAGCTGCCTCACACAGGGGATTACTTTCGATTCGATGAGTTAAGGAAAATTGAAAAATTCATGTTGTTCATGAAAGCGCAAATGGAAAGGCGTAAGCAGCTTTTTTCAGAAAGGGAGCTTAGTAACATAAAGCTTTATAACGCATTAGTGGAGGATAAATTGCCGATCATTTTTATCGTGGTCGACAATTTTGATTTAGTGAAGGATGAAATGCAGGACCAGGAAGCACAGCTCATTCAGTTTGCACGTGATGGGCAATCACTTGGAATTTTCATGATTTTAACGGCAACGAGAATCAATGCCATTCGCCAGCCGTTAATGAATAGTCTTAAGACAAAGGTCGTCCATTACTTAATGGACAGTTCGGAACAATATTCTGTTCTGGGGAGGACCCTCTATGAAAATGAACCTGTTCCGGGAAGGGCGTTGGTGAAGAAGGACCAAACCTATCTCACGCAGGTTTATTTACCAGTCGATGGAGCGGATGATATAGCCGTTTTGGAAGAAATGAAACAGGCCGTGGCAGATCATAAGGTTAAATATAAGGAAATGGCCAAACCGTCGGCGATTCCGATGTTACCGGCACGTCTTGATTCCAGCAGCTTCAAGAGTTACTGCTCACAAGCCATTAAGAAGGATTCAATTCCAATCGGGCTGTCAGAGGAGAGCGTTACGCCTGTTTCCGTGGAGTTGAATTCCAATCCATTCTTGCTTGTCGTGGGACAGTCACGTAAAGGGAAAACGAATGTCCTTAAAGTGCTATTGGAATCGTTGCTTACACAGACAATTGGAGAAATTGGTTTGTTTGACGGAGTCGATCGTGGACTATCTTCATATGCTTTCTTTGAGACTGTACGTTATGTGGAAACGAAAGATCAGATATCCGAATGGCTCGATCATATCACTGAAATCTTTGAAGCTCGTGAACGACAATATCTAGCGGCATTGGAAATGAAACCGATGAAGCAGCTGGAATTCCCATCCATCATATTTGTCATAGATAGCCTTTCAAGGATTCAACAAACGATCGACGGCAGGATTCAGGATAGGATCAGTGGCCTGATGAAACAGTACAGCCATTTAGGATTTAGTCTGATCGTCGCTGGAAATGCTAACGACTTCACCAAGGGATATGATTCGTTGACAACTGAATTGAAACAAGTCAGACAGGCTGTTTTGCTTCTTAAAAAATCAGACCAAAGCTTGTATACGCTCTCCTATTCGAGAAAAGAAGAAGAAATTCAGCCTGGTTACGGATATTTTGTACTAAACGGTCAGGAAAGTAAAATCCAAATTCCTCTAAGTGAATATAGAAGGAGAGTGCAAGAGAGTGTCTGAAAAAATAAAACCGATGTTATTAATCGGTAAAATACTGGTGATCTTAGCGCTGCCCATCCTGTTTTTTTCTTATATTGGCCAAAATCCAATGAAAAAGACAGAAACGGCTTCTCGTGAAATCGCGATTGTCAATGAAGATAATGGCACTGAATTTAACAATAATCCCATATACGTGGGTTCAGAGCTAGTTACTACCTTGGACAAGGATTCTGAATATGAGTGGTTTGTGGTTAACAGAAGTACGGCGGAAAGTGGACTTGAAAATGAAAAGTATGATGCAGTTATATATTTCCCATCCGATTTTTCAGAGAATATTTATACGTTTGATGATGAGCAGCCTGTTAAGGCGGGAATTAAGTACAAGGTACAAACAAGTTTGAATGCAGAGAATATGGAGAAGGTACAAAAGGAATTAGAAAAGACAAAGAATAAAATGAATAAGCATATTTCAACACAGTATTGGAGTTACGTTTCCCAATCAGTCGAGGACATCCGTAAGAAGTTCGATAATGTCCTTGCTAAAGAAATCGCTTTTCAAAACACAATGTATGAGTTTTATACTCCAAGCTCGGAAAGCCTTGCTGGGGAAATCAAACAACATAGGGACATGCTTGAAGGAGTCTTTGCCCAGATGAAGGATGCTGGGAAAACGGGTAATGAAATGATGGGTGAAATAGGGAACACTAAAGCCCAGATGGCTTCCTTTGTAAAGGATGTAGCCTCTTTTGAGGAATATCAAAAAGCTCAAAGTAACCTTTTTGAGAAAACCTCGGCCCAAAATCAGCAGCTTATCATGGACAGTGTACAATCATATGACAAGGTGTTGAATGAGGGGAACCAATCTGTACCTGAGATTCAGCAAGGGATGAATACGAAATACAGTCTAAATGACCAAGGCATTAATGGGAATGTTGAAGTCATGCAGCAGAAACTTGATTCTAGTAATAATGAATTGGAAGAGTTTTCAACAAACATGAAAGACAAACAAGTAGAACAAATTACGAAAATCACCCAAGATCAACAAAGCTCGATTGAACAATTCAAACAATCTGAAGAGGCGGGTCTTGAAAACCTTCAGTCTACCTTGCTTATGCAAAGAGGAAATCTTGCAAGCGGCTCTGGTGATGGGGGAATTATTGGTGACGGAACGACATCTATAGAAGATATTGAAACGGAAACGGGTAAAGGTGAATCGGAGGCTGCTCCTTCAAAGAAGGACCCGATTGATGAACTGTCGCTACAGGGACTGCTGGATCAAATAAATGGCATCAACACGGCACTTGAAAGTTTGGTGCCGGCAGAGGGGAGTGAAGGAACTGCTGAACAAATCAATATTCTTACAGCAGAACTCCAAACTGAAATCAATAATCTTAGCGGAACGGTAAACGGCAGAACGGGAAATTATAATGAAGTGATAACGGAATTTAATACACTGGTAGATTCATATAATGATCTGCTTGCACAGTTTACGCAATTACAGACTGATTATAATGATCTTGGCACGAATTATAAGGATTTAGGTGATCAGTGGAAGAAGTCACAGGAAGATATTCAAAAATTACAGGATATCCAGAGTATGACAATTGACGAGACCATCACAGAGATCAAGAATCTCGAACAGGCACTCCTTGAAAAAGTGGGGGGAGAAAGGCGGGCAATGTTGGTGAAGGCCTTTGAAAAACCTATCACTAACCGGGATTCAACTACCCTCCTTGCCTATTATGGTTCACTCTCATCTTATGGAGAATTGGCTCAAAGAGTCACGGAAGCAAATGTAGAAAAGGTTTTTGCAGCCAATATAAAAGAATTGGAAAACTTGAAAATTGGGGTTTCCGGAAATGTAGATGAAGAAGCAAAACTCGTCAAAGCAAGTTTGGCAGGAGTCAATGAAAACTTTCGGATGTTCTCCGACTCCATTATGGGTTATATGAAGGAATATGATGCAAACGTCGAATCAGGGCAGAAAGCAACTTTAGCTGAATTGGCGGCAATTACCGAACGGGCTCAAGGAGTATCTGCCAATTTATCAGATCATATGGGAGATCCTGAAATAGGGACGGAACCTCCAGTGAACCTTGATGGTGAAATGTTTGTCTCACTTCAAGACAATACGGCAACAACTGTCGGCTTCATTTCCGCCCTTGTCAATTCTGTAGCGGAACGACAAGACACGGTTACGAAGGAAACGGCAGACCTGCAAGCGAAAGTGGGGTCCGTACAGGAAAGGGCCGATCAGCTTAATGATAATTGGTCCCAAAATGTAGACTCAACCGTAAAAATCAAGACGGACGTATATAGTGTCTTGAACAACACTCTAGTCGATGATCAGCAGAACGGGTATGTGTATGAATATTTAGCGAATCCCGTTCAAATCAGCGGGGAAGTCCTTCATCAGGAAAAGGTCAATATCCCGCCAATTGTCATGTTGGTGATCATACTCATTTCTGGGTTATTGATCGGTTTCTTCCTGCATCATTATGAAACCATGCCAATGATGGTCCATGCGGCTTTGTTTACCTTATTGAATCTGAGCGTAGGTTTAATAATCAGCATATATGGTTTGAAGATTTATCCACTGGGCGATATGCAGGAGATTAAATGGACCGTTTTCACTGTCCTGCTTTTATTCTTCTGTTCAGCGTTTACCCGGCTTGCCTTCTCAATTGGTCCGTTTGTCGGTTCTATCCTTGTGATTGGTTTAATCAGTTTCTTTACCATTCCATTATTGGATTTAATCATGCCTAATTTCAATGTCGATCACCCGGTTGCAGACGCATACATGTCCATTCAATTCGGTAATCAGTCGGCATTCATTCCGGCTATTATCATTTTGATTGTACTGACGCTTATCGGAACGGTCATTCCATATATAGTGAAGCGTCTTACAGAAAGAAGAGAAATGGCCCATGAAGTGGATTAAATACGTAATGGCAGTCTTATTCTTCATGTTCTTTAGCCATACACCGCATGGCGGGGCAGAAGAGGAACCCATGGTGGAGCCCAATGAATATCAAGAAAATGATATTGATATTCAAACGGAATATTTCCATGAGGAAGGATTGTTGGAGCAGAAGCGGAGATTGCCTGAAGAACAAAAGGACCTTACTTTTGAAAGAGGGAAATATGATGTCATGGATTCGGTGAAGGATTCACTGTTTCTTTCTCCGGTAACGAAGAATCAAAATAATACCATCGCTTCAAAATCAGAACAGCTTGGATTATTCTCGGAAGTCAGCATTCGAACGAGAAGCGAAGAAGAAACAGAGCCTTCCCTTAATTTTGACCTGACGATATTGCTCGGCATCGTTTTGGCACTTTCTGTTGTTTGTTTGTTTTTTATCCTTATCCCGAAAATGGGTAAGTTTAATGGAGAGGTTAAACGAAAATGAAAACAGCCCGAGTCCTGACTAATGTCAGGACTCGGGCTGTTTTTGCTACATATCCGTAATGGTTTTAATAAGCCCTAAAAGAAGGGCGGCTGCGAAGATCAAAATGAAGAATTTTTTATACATGTTCATCAGTTCCTCTTATATCTTATGAGTGGATTGCATTTATTTTAGCATAAACAAGAAAGAAAGGAAGTTGGTGCATTTTTAATTCCTTAAGATAAATAGATCATGTGAGGGTAGATTTATTGCCTAATGACCGGAGTATCCTTTCTTTCTGAGTTATTTGACCAGGTCGGGATAAGCGGTTTTTGCTCCGGGTTCAGCAGCTTCCCCGATCCTTGGTCCAGGACGGGATATGATATTTCATCAAGTAAATGGGTGTCATCATTTTTCACGGCCCTCCTGGTGTATGGATTTCCGGAGCAGGACTAATTTCAAATTATGTTTGTTCCTTTTCATTTAAAGTTTCCGCTTTTTCCTCGACACTTGCAATTTGGATTTGATATCCTTCACTAATTTACCCCCTTCCTCGGTAACGCCCATGACTTTTGCGATCTGCCCGATATCTCCATACACATCATCGTAGTTGGGTGAATGACCTCCGTATCGCTTTTTGCAGCAAAACAAAAAGCCGACCAAGAGGTTTGGCCGGCATCGGGCATCTATGTATCTGTAGTAGAAAAAAGGTGAAGGAGCCGTAGATCTCCTATCTTCCGAAGAGCATAATACGATAAAAAAAGGCAGGTCTCCTGGCTCGTGCGTCATTTTACTCTAAGAACCTTCCCGTTTGGGCTATGTGGCCGGCAATCGGCGTGTGATTACATCCTCGAATATGTGGTACGCATCTTATATCAGTAGCACTTACAGTTGCGGAAACAGCTTCGGTTTTAAACCGAATTCCCTAATAAGCTGACAAGGCAGCACCTATTAGCAACAGTTTGCCATACCTTATTCATTAAGCGGTATTAATATATTTAGAGAAATTCGTTTATGGATTACTGAATATCTAGTAAACTTACAATGTAAGGTTTAATTGGATCTTAATGTAAACAGCGTGTTGGCATTGATATAGAAAAGATATGAAATGAAAGGGAAATCTCAGGAGGTAGAGAATGAGTTATAAGCAGGTCAATCAGAAACTTGAAATGGTTCTGGGTAATATCGAAAAGGTGATTGTCGGAAAACGGGATATAGCAGAACTAAGCATCGTGGCACTTCTTTCCGGTGGACATGTCTTATTGGAGGATGTTCCGGGTGTGGGAAAGACAGTCATGGTAAGGGCGCTGGCAAAATCAATTGGTGCAAGCTTTAAGCGTATACAATTCACGCCTGATTTACTGCCTTCTGATGTAACGGGTGTTTCAATCTTTAATCCTAAGGAACAAGAATTCGTTTTTAGGCCAGGACCGATAATGGGCCATATTATTTTAGCCGATGAAATTAACCGGACCTCGCCTAAAACGCAGTCTGCCTTGCTTGAAGCCATGGAAGAGGCAAGTGTGACGATTGATGGTATCACAAGAGGATTGGATAAGCCCTTTTTCGTAATGGCGACACAAAACCCCAGTGAGTATGAGGGAACATATCCGCTTCCAGAGGCTCAATTGGATAGATTCCTATTAAAAATGAACATTGGCTATCCAGATGTGGAAGAAGAGATAGAGGTACTTCATAGGGCTCAATATATGGCACCGCTTGAAGAGCTGGAATCCGTCATCACCATAGTTGAATTGATATCATTACAGGCAGAGGTAAAAGCGGTGATAGTGGATGATACAATAAAACGTTATATTGTTGAATTGGCGAATCAAACCCGTACGCATGAAGGGGTTTATTTAGGGGTAAGCCCGCGTGGATCGATAGCGTTGATGAAGGCAGCCCAAGCATACGCTTTGATCCAGGGCAGGGACTATGTTTTACCGGACGATGTTCAATATTTAGTTCCATTCGTATTCTCCCACCGGCTTATTTTGAAACCCGAAGCGGATTATGATGGATTCGATACCGGGATGGTGATACATGAAATTGTCGCGATGACTCAAGTGCCTGTAAAGCGGGTTGTGACTTAATGGGCAAATTCATCAGCATTTCAAGGGGAAATATGAGTGTGATCGGACTGGTATCACTCATGGTCGTTACCTTTTGCTTTGCAATGTTTCAAGGTGGTTTTGTCAGTTGGTTTATTTTTTATTCGTTTTTGCCATTTTCTACTTACGCTGCGATCCTGCTGTTTTATCCGCTGCATGCCTTTACCGTTGAGAGAAAGAGCAATAAACGGGAATGCTATCCAGGCGATTCTGTTGAAATAGTCTTGACATTTACCCGTAAAAACCTAATGCCCCTATTATTTATGTTGGTGGAGGAGGAATTGCCTCAGAGGATGGAAGATAGCGGATTCCAAAGGAAAATAATGATCTTTCCCGGGTTCAAGCGTACCTTCAGTATGTCATATACATTGGAAAACTTGCCCCGCGGAGAACATTCGTTTCAATCGATCCGCTTCAGGATAGGGGATTTTTTCGGGCTCTTTGAAAAGGAGGCGATATATAGCTCACCTTTGAAAATAACTGTTTTCCCTCCATATCATGAGCTTGCCTACAGTGATCTTGATCGAGTGTTCAATCAGGGGGCGGTGGGTTCAACAAAGAAAACACAACGGGAACATTCAGTGGTCTCCGGGGTAAGGAAGTATCAGCCAGGCGATCAATTGTCATGGATTAACTGGAAGGCGACGGCTAGAACGAGTGAAATCATGACGAAGGAATTCGAAGTGCAGAAAAACCGGGATTTATTCATCGTGCTTGATAATAAGCCTTCGGATTTATTAGAAGAATCCATTGTAATGACGGCTTCCATCGCACATGCCATGTTAAAAAAAGGCATGGAGATCGGGTATGCAAGTATGGGATCGAGGGTAATTATACCGACAGGAGCAGGCAATAACCATAGACGAAAGATTTTTTACCGACTTGCTAAAGAAGAACCAAGTGAGGTAAACGCATTGGACGAAAAGATATGGAAGGGGATCCTTCCGGCAAACGCTGCTGTGATATTCATTGTTTCAGACTTAACCTTAGAAAAGGTGGACATGTTGAGTGCTTCCCTTGCTAATAATGGATTGATGTTATGTGTGAAGAAACCGGAAGATCTTACTGATGAGGAAAAAATGTCAAGATCTACAGCAGTCTCGAGGGGGATAAAGGTTAGCTTTTTTGAACATGGCCAACTAAAATGTGATTTATCAGAGGTGATGGCGGAATGAAAGTCACTACCGAAAAGTTGGAAAGGTTCATGCATGTCCTCCTATATATCTTTGGTCTGTTGTTGATCACTGAGTGGTTAAGGCCTGTCGATAAACTCACCGATACAGGGAATATCATCATTTTTGTTCTATTTTTGATTTTTTCCTTACTGCTGCACTATTTCCGCGTGCATTGGTCAATCCGGTTTATTCTCATTAGTGCTTATATAATGATTTCTTTACAGTTCCTTCATTCGAAAACCGCTTTATTTCAATTATCATGGTTGAAAGGATTTCTAGTG
Organism: Peribacillus simplex; assembly: GCF_001578185.1. Classification (NCBI taxonomy): domain Bacteria; kingdom Bacillati; phylum Bacillota; class Bacilli; order Caryophanales; family Bacillaceae; genus Peribacillus; species Peribacillus simplex. The sequence continues at coordinate 381,954 of NZ_CP011008.1, forward strand.
GATTTTTCGGGAAACCTAGGGTATATATACGATGGGAATTGGGAATTGATAACAAATCCATTTCGGACGTTTCTGTTTTTTACCCTTCTTTGGCTTGTATCGTATTTGATCCATTACTGGGTGATGGTGAGGCAAAGCATCTTTTTCTTTTTTATGTTAACGGTGATTTTCATTTCTGTACTAGATACATTCACTCCCTATGTGGGGGATAAGGCAATGATAAGAATCATCAGCATCGGGTTCTTGATGCTCGGTCTGCTGTCCCTGCTGCGTCTAACGATACAGGAGATGATTAGGTTTCCGATGGTTTCCATAAATAAATGGATCTTGATGCTGACCGGAATGATATCGGTAAGTGTCCTTGTTGGTTTCGGTGCCCCAAAACTCTCTCCGCAGTGGCCGGACCCAGTGCCTTATATTACTTCTTATTCTGATAAAGCCCTGAAAGAAGACGGTAGTTCGAAGGGGAAAAGTGTCGGATATGATGAAGACGATTCGGATCTTGGCGGTTCGATAGAGCCAGATAGTTCCACCGTTTTTTATAATAATGCACCTGCAGGACATTATTGGAAAGTGGAGAACAAGGATGTTTATACCGGGAAAGGATGGGTTTCCATACTGGAAAAGGACTTTCACTCTTTTTCCAACGGTCAGGATATGGCATCTTTAAATATTTATGACGTTCCTAAAGTGGTTAAAACAGAAGAAATGACAGCAAAACTGTCCATGACGGAATCATATTCCCATATAATTCATCCGCAGTCAGGGTATTTAAAAAAGATTGAGTCCAAAAGCGGAATCGATTTCAAATATTATCAGGGTATGGACAAGGTCATTTCTGAACGGGAAAATGGCGAAAGACTGGTCATGAAAGAGTATGAGCTGGTCTATGATATGCCGAGTTTTGATATAGCTGAGTTAAGGAAAACCACAGAACCTGACGAATCGATGGATTTGTTAATGGAAAAAAACACACAGCTTCCAGAGGGATTGCCAAACCGGATCTACGAATTGGGATCCCGACTTACAAAAAATGAATCGAATTGGTACGATAAAGCAAAAGCAATTGAGGATTATTTTGACGGACCTGAATTCATTTATTCAAAGGACGATATTCCGTATCCGGAGACAAATCAAGATTATGTCGATCAATTTTTATTCGAGACGCAGAAAGGGTATTGTGATAATTATTCAAGTGCAATGGTCGTTTTACTTCGTGCCGCCAATATACCTGCCAGGTGGGTAAAGGGTTATACGGAAGGGGAAAAATCAATCCATGATGGTGAATCTGTTTATAAGGTGACCAATAATAATGCACATTCCTGGGCCGAGGTTTATTTTTCAGGGATAGGCTGGGTCCCCTTCGAGCCGACAAAGGGTTTCGATGGGGAAGTTGAATTTTACGATTCGGAATTGAAACAGGAAGAGATCAAGAACTCTGGCCCAACTAAGGAAAGACAAACAAAGAAAGAGACCAGGGAACGCCAGAATACACCCGATAGGGAAACTCAAAGCTCAGGCAAAATGGGTATTGGGGGTATTGGGGGCATGGAAGGGCTCTTAAAATGGACTGCCATCACACTGTTAAGTGTAATGATTCTTGTTTCAATGGGTTATTTTTCCAGAAGGAAGTGGATTCCATATCTGCAGATTCTTCATTATAGAAACAAATCAGGTGCTCGTTTTACGACAGCATATTTAATATTACTGAAACAATTAAAGCGAGCAGGTTTAGTTCGTCCGGAGGGGCAAACTTTAAGGGAGTATGCCGCCTATGTGGATGTAGTGTACGATACAGATGAGATGAGTGAATTGACGGCTGCATACGAGTTAATGATATATCGTGGAGACGTGGAAGATCGCGAATGGAAACACTTTCAAAAGGGTTGGGAAAGCTTAATGAGAAAAACTAGCTCTTGACCAGGTTTTTATTATATTGATACAATAACAAAAACTAACTTAAACTAATATATCCTTCATATATCCTCGATAATATGGATCGAAAGTTTCTACCGAATCACCGTAAATGATTTGACTATGAAGGCGGATTTTAACAGGAAAGCTGAAAATCTGCCTTCGTCTATACTTTTTGTGTATTTTTGAGGGTGGATTTTTAGTTTTTCTTTTTTTATGATAATATTTTTTATAAGAAAGTATCACTCGATTTTATGAGTGAATTACATTAATAGAGGTGACGTTTGTGCCGGGGAAAACAGAATTGCAAAAGAACCAGGAAATGATCGTAGTACTTGATTTCGGAAGCCAATATAACCAATTGATCACTCGTCGTATCCGTGAATTTGGTGTGTACAGTGAGCTTCATCCTCATACAATTACTGTAGAGGAAATCGAGAAAATGAACCCAACGGGAATAATATTCTCAGGGGGCCCGAATAGTGTTTATGATGCAACTGCATTTGGTTGTGATGAACGCATATTCGAAATGGGCCTACCGATTTTCGGTATTTGTTATGGCATGCAGCTTATGACTAAACATTTTGGCGGAAAAGTGGAACCAGCGAAAAACCGTGAATACGGAAAAGCGGCACTTGCCATCCAAAATGAGTCCAAGTTATTCAGTGATCTGCCGAAAGAACAAATCGTCTGGATGAGCCATGGTGATTTAGTGGTGGAAACGCCTGAAGGTTTCAAGATTGATGGAACGAACCCATCTTGCCCAATTTCGGCCATGAGTGACGAGTCACGTAAATTGTATGCCGTACAATTCCATCCGGAAGTCCGTCATTCAGTTTATGGAAATGACATTTTGAAAAATTTCGTATTCGGCGTTTGTGGTTGCAAAGGTGACTGGTCAATGGAGAACTTCATTGAAGTCGAGATGGAGAAAATCCGTCAAACTGTCGGAAATAAAAAAGTGTTATGCGCATTGAGCGGCGGAGTGGATTCATCCGTTGTTGCTGTTTTGATTCATAAAGCGATTGGCGATCAGTTAACATGTATTTTCGTTGATCATGGATTACTACGTAAAGGAGAAGCCGAAGGTGTAATGGAAACATTCAGTGAGGGCTTCAATATGAACGTAATCAAGGTCGATGCATCAGAACGTTTCCTATCGAAACTTGCTGGCGTTTCAGATCCGGAACAAAAACGGAAAATCATCGGCAACGAATTCATCTACGTATTCGATGACGAAGCAACGAAGCTCGAAGGCATTGATTTCCTTGCTCAGGGAACACTTTACACAGACATTATTGAAAGTGGGACGGCTACTGCACAAACAATTAAATCGCATCACAACGTTGGCGGTTTGCCGGAAGATATGCAATTTAAATTGATCGAGCCATTGAACACTTTATTCAAGGATGAAGTGCGTGCACTTGGAAGTGAAATGGGCATTCCAGATGAAATCGTTTGGCGTCAACCATTCCCAGGTCCTGGTTTAGGCATTCGTGTATTAGGCGAAATTTCAGATGAAAAACTTGAAATCGTTCGTGAGTCTGACCATATCTTACGTGAAGAAATTAAAAAGAATGGTTTGGAACGTGAAATTTGGCAGTACTTTACAGTGCTTCCTAACATCCGTAGTGTAGGGGTAATGGGCGACGCCCGTACGTACGATTACACAATCGGGATCCGAGCGGTTACATCCATTGACGGAATGACTTCCGATTGGGCGAGAATCCCATGGGATGTACTTGAAATCATCTCGACGAGAATCGTTAATGAAGTAAACCATGTAAATCGCGTCGTGTATGACATTACGTCTAAGCCGCCTGCAACTATCGAGTGGGAATAGAAGATTGATCATCCAATCAGTGAAGGAATTTTCCTTCACTGATTTTTTTTGGTGAAAATAATTTTTGAATATGTAGATTAATTACATTTCCCGTATGTTGGCGAATATATAGCCATAATAAGTAAGGGATATATAGCGAAAAGCGAACATTGCCTAAAATTACATAAAAAATATTCGTTTGGTATATTGACGATTATTTTAGTGATTGGTACACTATACCTATAATAATAAAAAAACATAATTGTCGTATAATATTGGGGATATGGCCCAAAAGTTTCTACCAAGCTGCCGTGAACGGCTTGACTACGATGTGTATGGATTGGCGAGTTATGGATAAACCGCCACTTCTTTACATGACCGCAGTCAAGCCCCGTTCAAAAGTGAATGGGGCATTTTCTGTTGGCTTATGATTTTATGATAGGGGAGAGTCATAATGAAAAACTATTTTCGGTTTAATGAGCTGGGAACTAATTATCGCCGTGAAATACTTGGGGGACTAACTACGTTCCTTTCAATGGCATATATCCTGGTTGTTAACCCTGTGATGCTGACTTTACAAAGTATCGAGGACTATCCGGATGAATTGAGAATGGACTACGGAGCGGTTTTTGCCGCTACCGCCTTAGCAGCCGCAATTGGCTCGATATTGATGGGACTTATAGCCAGGTATCCAATCTCGCTTGCCCCTGGCATGGGATTGAATGCTTTCTTCGCTTTTACCGTTGTACTTGGTTTTGGGATTCCTTGGCAGACAGCTTTAACGGGGGTATTGATTTCAGGTATAATCTTCGTTTTGCTTTCCCTATCGGGGATACGTGAGAAAATCATTAATGCAATTCCGGTCGAATTGAAATACGCTGTCGGAGCCGGTATCGGTTTATTCATTACCTTTGTAGGGTTTCAGAATGCTGGAATCATCACGAATGATGATAGTGTACTTGTCGGACTGGGCGACTTGACATCAGGAAATACTTTATTGGCTGTGTTCGGAATTGTCGTAACCGTCATTTTGATGACGAGAGGCGTCAAAAGCGGCGTGTTCATAGGAATGGTCATTACGGCCATTGCAGGAATGATCTTTGGACAAGTTCCGGTGCCGGAGAAAATAATCGGTGCCGTTCCTAGCATAGCGCCAACATTCGGGGTTGCGTTCGATGCCCTCGGAAATCCCGGTGATCTTTTCACTGGTCAAATGTTAATCGTGATATTGACTTTCTTGTTCGTAGCTTTCTTTGATACAGCCGGTACGTTAGTGGCTGTTGCGCAACAAGCTGGACTGATGAAGGATAATGTACTTCCTAGAGTGGGAAAAGGATTACTAGCTGATTCATTATCCATCGTTTCAGGTGCAATTCTTGGTACATCCACCACTACATCATATGTAGAGTCTACATCAGGTGTTGCTGCTGGTGCTCGAAGTGGATTTGCTGCTGTAGTAACAGGTTTACTGTTTGTCCTATCCCTTTTCTTCTTCCCGCTTCTTTCAGTGGTGACATCTGCGGTGACTGCGCCGGCATTGGTTATAGTCGGAGTATTAATGGCATCTTCACTTAAAAACATTGACTGGCAGAAGTTTGAAATTGCGGTTCCAGCCTTCTTTACCGTTATCATGATGCCTATGACATATTCAATTGCGACAGGGATAGCTTGTGGATTCATCTTCTATCCGATCACTATGTCGATGAAAGGAAGGGCTAAAGAAGTTCACCCAATCATGTGGGGACTTGGAGTCGTCTTCCTTCTATATTTCATTTTCTTGAAGTAATAATGCGAGTAAGTTAGAAGAGCCCTGATTTTGGGGCTCTTCTTTCGTGTTGTAAGAGAAAGGTCTTATCGTGTATAGTAAAAGGACTAAGTACTAAGTACTTTATCCTGTATGGGGCATTGGGATGACTTTGGGAAAAAATGAGGGAGAAAAATGAATGGTTTTATCGTTGAAAAGGTTTTGAACAATAATGTGGTGATTGCCACGCATCCGTCGTATGGTGAAGTAGTTTCTATTGGAAAGGGCTTAGGCTTTAACCGAAAGAAAGGCGAAGAATTAAGTCCGGAACTTGCGGAAAAAACATTCGTTCTAAAAAATGTTAAGGAACAGGAAAGTTATAAAAAACTTTTACCGCAGATCGATCAAAGTCTTCAAGCTGCCATCATAGAATCCATTCATCTCATTAACGATCGAGTAACTGGAAAACTCAATGAACATATACATGTCGGTTTAACTGATCATTTACTGTTCGCCCTTCAGCGTGTTTCACAAGGAATGACTATCAAAAATCCATTCTTGAAAGAAACGATAACCCTTTATCCGTTTGAACATGATATTGCTGTTGATGTAATCGACTTAATTCAGGATAAGACAGGCATAGGCCTTCCCCAAGGGGAAATCGGTTTTATTACGCTTCATATTCATAGTGCAATAGCAAATAAAGACTTATCGGAAGTCAATCAACACTCACAATTAATCCACCATCTTATCCAAGTCGTTGAGGAACAGCTCAACGTACAAATTAATAAGGAAAGCATTGACTATACACGTTTGGTCCGTCATTTAAGATTCATGATAGACAGGGTGTTGGCTGGGGAAAAAGTAGATGAACCTGAAAAAATTGCATTGCTATTGAAAGAAGAATATCCCTTGTGTTACAATATCTCATGGAAGCTAATAAAAATTATGCAACAGAAATTAGGCAAACCGGTTTGTGATGCGGAAGCTGTCTATCTAACGATGCATATCCAACGATTACAAAAGAAAATAAAATAAAAATACATTAACTTACGTGTTACTGATTCGATCAGGCATAAGTGAGGAGAATGATTGTTATGAAAGAGGGTATTATATACCTGAATTTTCATTTCAATCCTATCTTTGCTTATGCCTTTTTTGTATTAGAACTCTGTTGCGTGGGAAGATGAATTCCATCATTAAATGTAACCGTTTTATTAGCATGGAAAAACAGTAAAGAGGAGGAAAACCTATGTTTAAGAAGTTGTTTGGCGTTTTGCAAAAAATCGGAAAAGCCTTGATGCTTCCAGTAGCCATTTTACCAGCGGCCGGAATATTGCTTGCGTTTGGTAATGCATTGCAAAACGAGACTTTATTGGATATCGCCCCGTTTCTTGCGAGTGGCGGAGTTGAAATGATCGCATCGGTCATGGAGAATGCCGGAAATATTATTTTTGGGAATCTTCCCTTGTTGTTTGCTGTGGGGGTCGCGATTGGGCTAGCTGGTGGAGAGGGTGTTGCCGGGCTGGCGGCGATTATCGGGTTCTTGATTATGAATGTGACGATGGGAACTGTCCTTGGAATTGACGCTGCCGACATTGAGAATAATGGTGCGGTGTACAGCAATGTTCTGGGTATCCCGACGTTGGGAACTGGCGTGTTCGGCGGTATTATTGTCGGTGTCATGGCTGCTGTTATGTATAATAAATTTTATGAAATTGAACTGCCTTCATATTTAGGATTTTTTGCAGGTAAACGTTTTGTACCCATTGTAACAGCTGCAAGCGCAGTTATTCTTGGGTTGTTGATGATTTTGATTTGGCCAACGATTCAATCGGGATTAAATGCATTTTCCGAAAATATGTTAGGTGCTAACCTGACACTGGGAGCTTTCGTGTTCGGGGTTGTGGAACGTGCGTTAATTCCGTTTGGGTTGCATCATATCTTCTATTCGCCATTCTGGTTTGAATTTGGCAGCTATATCCCTCAAGGCGGGGGAACGCCAGTCAGAGGTGACCAGGCCATCTTCATGGCGCAAATTAAAGATGGTGTACAGAATTTAACGGCAGGTACTTTCATGACTGGTAAGTATCCATTCATGATGTTCGGGTTGCCGGCTGCAGCTTTGGCCATTTATCATGAAGCAAGACCGGAACGAAAGAAAATAGTCGGAGGCCTGATGGCTTCGGCGGCACTTACATCTTTCTTGACTGGGATTACTGAGCCACTTGAATTTGCTTTCTTATTTGTTGCACCTGTACTTTTCGGAATCCACTGTCTGTTTGCAGGTCTATCTTTCATGACCATGCATTTACTGAATGTGAAAATCGGGATGACGTTCTCGGGTGGTTTGATCGATTACGTACTGTTTGGTTTAATTAATCCTCAAACCAATGCTTGGATTGTTATCCCGGTTGGTTTAGTCTTTGCACTTATCTATTACTTTGGATTCAGATTTGCAATAAGGAAGTTTAACCTTAAAACTCCTGGTCGTGAAGTGGAAGAGGACGATGAAACGGGGGGATCTGCAAGTACAGCTGGAAGTCTGCCTGGGGATATCTTGGATGCTATGGGTGGGAAAGAAAATATTTCTCACTTAGATGCTTGCATTACCCGTCTTCGTGTATCGGTGAATGACATCGGTAACGTTGATAAAAATAGGTTGAAGAAACTTGGAGCCGCTGGAGTGCTGGAAGTTGGCAATAACATCCAAGCGATCTTCGGACCTCGTTCAGAAACGATCAAAGGGCAAATGAAGGATATTATCGATGGAAAAAGGCCTCGTAAAGTAGAAACGTCTCCTGAAGAGGGCGTGGAAAAACAAATCGAGGATATCGTCCCGAAACCTTTACGGACGGAAGAAGTTTCCGAGCGCTTTATTTCACCTATTAAAGGCGAATTAAAACCGATTACGGAAGTGCCTGATGCAGTCTTTGCTGAAAAAATGATGGGTGATGGGTTTGCCATTTTGCCGGAGGAAGGATTGGTTGTTTCTCCTGTTGATGGCACGATCGTTAACCTATTCCCGACCATGCACGCAATAGGTATCGTTTCCGATGTTGGACGTGAAATCTTAATACATGTCGGGATCGATACAGTTAAGTTGGAAGGCAAAGGCTTCGAAGCACTTGTCGCTCAAGGAGACAAAGTGACAAGCGGACAGCCGTTGCTTAAAGTTGATTTAGAATATGTCAAAAACAATGCAGTTTCTATAATTACGCCAATCGTCTTTACCAACCTTTCGGAGGGTGAAAGTGTGAAGATTGAAAAGGCGGGGAATGTAGACAGGGAAGAAGCGGACGTAATTTCTATCGGCAAATAAACATTCAAGAACAGGAGGGTGGCTATAATTAGCTGCCCTTCTGTTTTTGTTTATTCATTAGCAGGGCTGGGCATTTGGGATATTAAAATCTTTATGCTTCAAAATAAAATGAAACAGTGTTTATATAGAAGGAGGTGGTAGTTCTTGAAAAAACAAAGAATTTTTAAAGATTTAATTGACTTGTCTACATGCAGGTGCTAATATATTAAATACACCGCTTGAGACAGTGAAGGCAAGCAAGAGAAATTAAAACTTGTTGTTGACATGAAGTTCGAAAGGTGTTACACTAATTAAGTCGCCGAATAAGTGATGGAAAATATTGCTCTTTGAAAACTGAACAAAACAAAGCGCCAACGTTAAATTTTAAGTGAGCACACACTATCAAAAAAGCAAATGAGCAAGTCAAACATTTCTTCGGAGAGTTTGATCCTGGCTCAGGACGAACGCTGGCGGCGTGCCTAATACATGCAAGTCGAGCGAATCGATGGGAGCTTGCTCCCTGAGATTAGCGGCGGACGGGTGAGTAACACGTGGGCAACCTGCCTATAAGACTGGGATAACTTCGGGAAACCGGAGCTAATACCGGATACGTTCTTTTCTCGCATGAGAGAAGATGGAAAGACGGTTTACGCTGTCACTTATAGATGGGCCCGCGGCGCATTAGCTAGTTGGTGAGGTAATGGCTCACCAAGGCGACGATGCGTAGCCGACCTGAGAGGGTGATCGGCCACACTGGGACTGAGACACGGCCCAGACTCCTACGGGAGGCAGCAGTAGGGAATCTTCCGCAATGGACGAAAGTCTGACGGAGCAACGCCGCGTGAACGAAGAAGGCCTTCGGGTCGTAAAGTTCTGTTGTTAGGGAAGAACAAGTACCAGAGTAACTGCTGGTACCTTGACGGTACCTAACCAGAAAGCCACGGCTAACTACGTGCCAGCAGCCGCGGTAATACGTAGGTGGCAAGCGTTGTCCGGAATTATTGGGCGTAAAGCGCGCGCAGGTGGTTCCTTAAGTCTGATGTGAAAGCCCACGGCTCAACCGTGGAGGGTCATTGGAAACTGGGGAACTTGAGTGCAGAAGAGGAAAGTGGAATTCCAAGTGTAGCGGTGAAATGCGTAGAGATTTGGAGGAACACCAGTGGCGAAGGCGACTTTCTGGTCTGTAACTGACACTGAGGCGCGAAAGCGTGGGGAGCAAACAGGATTAGATACCCTGGTAGTCCACGCCGTAAACGATGAGTGCTAAGTGTTAGAGGGTTTCCGCCCTTTAGTGCTGCAGCTAACGCATTAAGCACTCCGCCTGGGGAGTACGGCCGCAAGGCTGAAACTCAAAGGAATTGACGGGGGCCCGCACAAGCGGTGGAGCATGTGGTTTAATTCGAAGCAACGCGAAGAACCTTACCAGGTCTTGACATCCTCTGACAACCCTAGAGATAGGGCTTTCCCCTTCGGGGGACAGAGTGACAGGTGGTGCATGGTTGTCGTCAGCTCGTGTCGTGAGATGTTGGGTTAAGTCCCGCAACGAGCGCAACCCTTGATCTTAGTTGCCAGCATTCAGTTGGGCACTCTAAGGTGACTGCCGGTGACAAACCGGAGGAAGGTGGGGATGACGTCAAATCATCATGCCCCTTATGACCTGGGCTACACACGTGCTACAATGGATGGTACAAAGGGCTGCAAACCTGCGAAGGTAAGCGAATCCCATAAAGCCATTCTCAGTTCGGATTGTAGGCTGCAACTCGCCTACATGAAGCCGGAATCGCTAGTAATCGCGGATCAGCATGCCGCGGTGAATACGTTCCCGGGCCTTGTACACACCGCCCGTCACACCACGAGAGTTTGTAACACCCGAAGTCGGTGAGGTAACCTTTATGGAGCCAGCCGCCTAAGGTGGGACAGATGATTGGGGTGAAGTCGTAACAAGGTAGCCGTATCGGAAGGTGCGGCTGGATCACCTCCTTTCTAAGGATAATTACGAGAGCGCTTTTGTTTTGTTCAGTTTTGAATGAGTAATTCATTCAGATACGAAAGATAAACATCACGATGTGATGGATTCTTTCTACTTTGTTCCTTGAAAACTAGATAATAGATAGAAGGCAATTAATTTTTTTCAAAGCATCAGTAAGATCTTTTTTAACGGTTAAGTTAGAAAGGGCGCACGGTGGATGCCTTGGCACTAGGAGCCGATGAAGGACGGGACTAACACCGATATGCTTCGGGGAGCTGTAAGTAAGCTTTGATCCGGAGATTTCCGAATGGGGAAACCCACTGTTCGTAATGGAACAGTATCTTTACCTGAATACATAGGGTACTGAAGGCAGACCCGGGGAACTGAAACATCTAAGTACCCGGAGGAAGAGAAAGCAAATGCGATTTCCTGAGTAGCGGCGAGCGAAACGGAATTAGCCCAAACCAAGAGGCTTGCCTCTTGGGGTTGTAGGACACTCAACATGGAGTTACAAAGGAACGGGGTAAATGAAGTGATCTGGAAAGGTCCGTCAAAGAAGGTAAAAACCCTGTAGTTGAAACTTCGTTCCCTCCTGAGTGGATCCTGAGTACGGCGGGACACGAGAAATCCCGTCGGAAGCAGGGAGGACCATCTCCCAAGGCTAAATACTCCCTAGTGACCGATAGTGAACCAGTACCGTGAGGGAAAGGTGAAAAGCACCCCGGAAGGGGAGTGAAATAGATCCTGAAACCGTGTGCCTACAAGTAGTCAAAGCCCGTTAATGGGTAATGGCGTGCCTTTTGTAGAATGAACCGGCGAGTTACGATTTCATGCGAGGTTAAGTTGATAAGACGGAGCCGCAGCGAAAGCGAGTCTGAATAGGGCGAATGAGTATGAGGTCGTAGACCCGAAACCAGGTGATCTACCCATGTCCAGGGTGAAGTTCAGGTAACACTGAATGGAGGCCCGAACCCACGCACGTTGAAAAGTGCGGGGATGAGGTGTGGGTAGCGGAGAAATTCCAATCGAACCTGGAGATAGCTGGTTCTCTCCGAAATAGCTTTAGGGCTAGCCTCAAGATGAGAGTATTGGAGGTAGAGCACTGATTGGACTAGGGGCCCCCAACGGGTTACCGAATTCAGTCAAACTCCGAATGCCAAATACTTATTCTTGGGAGTCAGACTGCGAGTGATAAGATCCGTAGTCGAAAGGGAAACAGCCCAGACCACCAGCTAAGGTCCCAAAGTATACGTTAAGTGGAAAAGGATGTGGAGTTGCTTAGACAACCAGGATGTTGGCTCAGAAGCAGCCACCATTTAAAGAGTGCGTAATAGCTCACTGGTCGAGTGACTCCGCGCCGAAAATGTACCGGGGCTAAACGTATCACCGAAGCTGTGGATTGACACCATTTTGGTGTCGATGGTAGGAGAGCGTTCTAAGGGCGTTGAAGTCAGACCGGAAGGACTGGTGGAGCGCTTAGAAGTGAGAATGCCGGTATGAGTAGCGAAAGAAGGGTGAGAATCCCTTCCACCGAATGCCTAAGGTTTCCTGAGGAAGGCTCGTCCGCTCAGGGTTAGTCGGGACCTAAGCCGAGGCCGAAAGGCGTAGGCGATGGACAACAGGTTGATATTCCTGTACCACCTATACATCGTTTGAACGATGGGGGGACGCAGAAGGATAGGGTAAGCGCGCTGTTGGATATGCGCGTCCAAGCAGTTAGGCCGGAAACGAGGCAAATCCCGTTTCCATTAAGGCGGAGCTGTGATGGCGAGGGAAATATAGTACCGAAGTTCCTGATTCCACGCTGCCAAGAAAAGCCTCTAGTGAGATGTAAGGTGCCCGTACCGCAAACCGACACAGGTAGGCGAGGAGAGAATCCTAAGGTGTGCGAGAGAACTCTCGTTAAGGAACTCGGCAAAATGACCCCGTAACTTCGGGAGAAGGGGTGCTTTTTAGGGTGAATAGCCCGGAAAAGCCGCAGTGAATAGGCCCAGGCGACTGTTTAGCAAAAACACAGGTCTCTGCGAAGCCGCAAGGCGAAGTATAGGGGCTGACACCTGCCCGGTGCTGGAAGGTTAAGGGGAGAGGTTAGCGCAAGCGAAGCTTTGAACCGAAGCCCCAGTAAACGGCGGCCGTAACTATAACGGTCCTAAGGTAGCGAAATTCCTTGTCGGGTAAGTTCCGACCCGCACGAAAGGTGTAACGATCTGGGCACTGTCTCAACGAGAGACTCGGTGAAATTATAGTACCTGTGAAGATGCAGGTTACCCGCGACAGGACGGAAAGACCCCGTGGAGCTTTACTGCAGCCTGATATTGAATTTTGGTACAGCTTGTACAGGATAGGTAGGAGCCTGAGAAGCCGGAGCGCTAGCTTCGGTGGAGGCGTTGGTGGGATACTACCCTGGCTGTATTGAAATTCTAACCCGCGCCCCTTATCGGGGTGGGAGACAGTGTCAGGTGGGCAGTTTGACTGGGGCGGTCGCCTCCTAAAGAGTAACGGAGGCGCCCAAAGGTTCCCTCAGAATGGTTGGAAATCATTCGTAGAGTGTAAAGGCACAAGGGAGCTTGACTGCGAGACCTACAAGTCGAGCAGGGACGAAAGTCGGGCTTAGTGATCCGGTGGTTCCGCATGGAAGGGCCATCGCTCAACGGATAAAAGCTACCCCGGGGATAACAGGCTTATCTCCCCCAAGAGTCCACATCGACGGGGAGGTTTGGCACCTCGATGTCGGCTCATCGCATCCTGGGGCTGTAGTCGGTCCCAAGGGTTGGGCTGTTCGCCCATTAAAGCGGTACGCGAGCTGGGTTCAGAACGTCGTGAGACAGTTCGGTCCCTATCCGTCGCGGGCGCAGGAAATTTGAGAGGAGCTGTCCTTAGTACGAGAGGACCGGGATGGACGCACCGCTGGTGTACCAGTTGTCTTGCCAAAGGCATAGCTGGGTAGCTACGTGCGGACGGGATAAGTGCTGAAAGCATCTAAGCATGAAGCCCCCCTCAAGATGAGATTTCCCATGGCGCAAGCTAGTAAGATCCCTGAAAGATGATCAGGTTGATAGGTCAGAGGTGGAAGCGTGGCGACATGTGGAGCTGACTGATACTAATAGATCGAGGACTTAACCAACGCTTTTTAAAAAATGAAATACCTTCTTATTATCTAGTTTTGAAGGAACAACGTTCCTGATATGTTTGGTGGCGATAGCGAAGAGGTCACACCCGTTCCCATTCCGAACACGGCAGTTAAGCTCTTCAGCGCCGATGGTAGTTGGGGGTTTCCCCCTGTGAGAGTAGGACGCCGCCAAGCCATTTAAAAAGATCAGCCATCCGGCTGGTCTTTTTTTGCGTTATTTAGGGTTCTTTGCAGGAGACCTTAGCTTTGTCTTAATTATATTTTTAAACATGAATGTATGTTTTTCATTTTCAAGCCACGGGAACCGTGCAGATTTGCCCTGGAAGTCTATTCTTATCCTAAGATTGGGAAAGGAAATTATTTATTGTGAAATGTGTTGACTTTAAAGTGAAATAGGATTAATATAAATAAGCACCAACTAAGACAAACGAAAAACTTCATCCGCTTTTGGCAGATTGCTAGAAGAAAATAATAACTATTGACTTCTTACTATGAAAATGATAAGATGAAATGGTCGCTGAAAAACACAGCGATTTAAAATAAGTTAAAAACTTCGCAGAAGTTGACAACTAATCAATAAAGTGTTATGATGAATAAACAAGCCGTTCGAAAGAACGATTGTGAAAATTGCTCTTTGAAAACTGAACAAAACAAAGCGCCAACGTTAAATTTTAAGTGAGCACACACTATCAAAAAAGCAAAATGAGCAAGTCAAACATTTCTTCGGAGAGTTTGATCCTGGCTCAGGACGAACGCTGGCGGCGTGCCTAATACATGCAAGTCGAGCGAATCGATGGGAGCTTGCTCCCTGAGATTAGCGGCGGACGGGTGAGTAACACGTGGGCAACCTGCCTATAAGACTGGGATAACTTCGGGAAACCGGAGCTAATACCGGATACGTTCTTTTCTCGCATGAGAGAAGATGGAAAGACGGTTTACGCTGTCACTTATAGATGGGCCCGCGGCGCATTAGCTAGTTGGTGAGGTAATGGCTCACCAAGGCGACGATGCGTAGCCGACCTGAGAGGGTGATCGGCCACACTGGGACTGAGACACGGCCCAGACTCCTACGGGAGGCAGCAGTAGGGAATCTTCCGCAATGGACGAAAGTCTGACGGAGCAACGCCGCGTGAACGAAGAAGGCCTTCGGGTCGTAAAGTTCTGTTGTTAGGGAAGAACAAGTACCAGAGTAACTGCTGGTACCTTGACGGTACCTAACCAGAAAGCCACGGCTAACTACGTGCCAGCAGCCGCGGTAATACGTAGGTGGCAAGCGTTGTCCGGAATTATTGGGCGTAAAGCGCGCGCAGGTGGTTCCTTAAGTCTGATGTGAAAGCCCACGGCTCAACCGTGGAGGGTCATTGGAAACTGGGGAACTTGAGTGCAGAAGAGGAAAGTGGAATTCCAAGTGTAGCGGTGAAATGCGTAGAGATTTGGAGGAACACCAGTGGCGAAGGCGACTTTCTGGTCTGTAACTGACACTGAGGCGCGAAAGCGTGGGGAGCAAACAGGATTAGATACCCTGGTAGTCCACGCCGTAAACGATGAGTGCTAAGTGTTAGAGGGTTTCCGCCCTTTAGTGCTGCAGCTAACGCATTAAGCACTCCGCCTGGGGAGTACGGCCGCAAGGCTGAAACTCAAAGGAATTGACGGGGGCCCGCACAAGCGGTGGAGCATGTGGTTTAATTCGAAGCAACGCGAAGAACCTTACCAGGTCTTGACATCCTCTGACAACCCTAGAGATAGGGCTTTCCCCTTCGGGGGACAGAGTGACAGGTGGTGCATGGTTGTCGTCAGCTCGTGTCGTGAGATGTTGGGTTAAGTCCCGCAACGAGCGCAACCCTTGATCTTAGTTGCCAGCATTCAGTTGGGCACTCTAAGGTGACTGCCGGTGACAAACCGGAGGAAGGTGGGGATGACGTCAAATCATCATGCCCCTTATGACCTGGGCTACACACGTGCTACAATGGATGGTACAAAGGGCTGCAAACCTGCGAAGGTAAGCGAATCCCATAAAGCCATTCTCAGTTCGGATTGTAGGCTGCAACTCGCCTACATGAAGCCGGAATCGCTAGTAATCGCGGATCAGCATGCCGCGGTGAATACGTTCCCGGGCCTTGTACACACCGCCCGTCACACCACGAGAGTTTGTAACACCCGAAGTCGGTGAGGTAACCTTTATGGAGCCAGCCGCCTAAGGTGGGACAGATGATTGGGGTGAAGTCGTAACAAGGTAGCCGTATCGGAAGGTGCGGCTGGATCACCTCCTTTCTAAGGATAATTACGAGAGCGCTTTTGTTTTGTTCAGTTTTGAATGAGTAATTCATTCAGATACGAAAGATAAACATCACGATGTGATGGATTCTTTCTACTTTGTTCCTTGAAAACTAGATAATAGATAGAAGGCAATTAATTTTTTTCAAAGCATCAGTAAGATCTTTTTTAACGGTTAAGTTAGAAAGGGCGCACGGTGGATGCCTTGGCACTAGGAGCCGATGAAGGACGGGACTAACACCGATATGCTTCGGGGAGCTGTAAGTAAGCTTTGATCCGGAGATTTCCGAATGGGGAAACCCACTGTTCGTAATGGAACAGTATCTTTACCTGAATACATAGGGTACTGAAGGCAGACCCGGGGAACTGAAACATCTAAGTACCCGGAGGAAGAGAAAGCAAATGCGATTTCCTGAGTAGCGGCGAGCGAAACGGAATTAGCCCAAACCAAGAGGCTTGCCTCTTGGGGTTGTAGGACACTCATCATGGAGTTACAAAGGAACGGGGTAAATGAAGTGATCTGGAAAGGTCCGTCAAAGAAGGTAAAAACCCTGTAGTTGAAACTTCGTTCCCTCCTGAGTGGATCCTGAGTACGGCGGGACACGAGAAATCCCGTCGGAAGCAGGGAGGACCATCTCCCAAGGCTAAATACTCCCTAGTGACCGATAGTGAACCAGTACCGTGAGGGAAAGGTGAAAAGCACCCCGGAAGGGGAGTGAAATAGATCCTGAAACCGTGTGCCTACAAGTAGTCAAAGCCCGTTAATGGGTAATGGCGTGCCTTTTGTAGAATGAACCGGCGAGTTACGATTTCATGCGAGGTTAAGTTGATAAGACGGAGCCGCAGCGAAAGCGAGTCTGAATAGGGCGAATGAGTATGAGGTCGTAGACCCGAAACCAGGTGATCTACCCATGTCCAGGGTGAAGTTCAGGTAACACTGAATGGAGGCCCGAACCCACGCACGTTGAAAAGTGCGGGGATGAGGTGTGGGTAGCGGAGAAATTCCAATCGAACCTGGAGATAGCTGGTTCTCTCCGAAATAGCTTTAGGGCTAGCCTCAAGATGAGAGTATTGGAGGTAGAGCACTGATTGGACTAGGGGCCCCCAACGGGTTACCGAATTCAGTCAAACTCCGAATGCCAAATACTTATTCTTGGGAGTCAGACTGCGAGTGATAAGATCCGTAGTCGAAAGGGAAACAGCCCAGACCACCAGCTAAGGTCCCAAAGTATACGTTAAGTGGAAAAGGATGTGGAGTTGCTTAGACAACCAGGATGTTGGCTCAGAAGCAGCCACCATTTAAAGAGTGCGTAATAGCTCACTGGTCGAGTGACTCCGCGCCGAAAATGTACCGGGGCTAAACGTATCACCGAAGCTGTGGATTGACACCATTTTGGTGTCGATGGTAGGAGAGCGTTCTAAGGGCGTTGAAGTCAGACCGGAAGGACTGGTGGAGCGCTTAGAAGTGAGAATGCCGGTATGAGTAGCGAAAGAAGGGTGAGAATCCCTTCCACCGAATGCCTAAGGTTTCCTGAGGAAGGCTCGTCCGCTCAGGGTTAGTCGGGACCTAAGCCGAGGCCGAAAGGCGTAGGCGATGGACAACAGGTTGATATTCCTGTACCACCTATACATCGTTTGAACGATGGGGGGACGCAGAAGGATAGGGTAAGCGCGCTGTTGGATATGCGCGTCCAAGCAGTTAGGCCGGAAACGAGGCAAATCCCGTTTCCATTAAGGCGGAGCTGTGATGGCGAGGGAAATATAGTACCGAAGTTCCTGATTCCACGCTGCCAAGAAAAGCCTCTAGTGAGATGTAAGGTGCCCGTACCGCAAACCGACACAGGTAGGCGAGGAGAGAATCCTAAGGTGTGCGAGAGAACTCTCGTTAAGGAACTCGGCAAAATGACCCCGTAACTTCGGGAGAAGGGGTGCTTTTTAGGGTGAATAGCCCGGAAAAGCCGCAGTGAATAGGCCCAGGCGACTGTTTAGCAAAAACACAGGTCTCTGCGAAGCCGCAAGGCGAAGTATAGGGGCTGACACCTGCCCGGTGCTGGAAGGTTAAGGGGAGAGGTTAGCGCAAGCGAAGCTTTGAACCGAAGCCCCAGTAAACGGCGGCCGTAACTATAACGGTCCTAAGGTAGCGAAATTCCTTGTCGGGTAAGTTCCGACCCGCACGAAAGGTGTAACGATCTGGGCACTGTCTCAACGAGAGACTCGGTGAAATTATAGTACCTGTGAAGATGCAGGTTACCCGCGACAGGACGGAAAGACCCCGTGGAGCTTTACTGCAGCCTGATATTGAATTTTGGTACAGCTTGTACAGGATAGGTAGGAGCCTGAGAAGCCGGAGCGCTAGCTTCGGTGGAGGCGTTGGTGGGATACTACCCTGGCTGTATTGAAATTCTAACCCGCGCCCCTTATCGGGGTGGGAGACAGTGTCAGGTGGGCAGTTTGACTGGGGCGGTCGCCTCCTAAAGAGTAACGGAGGCGCCCAAAGGTTCCCTCAGAATGGTTGGAAATCATTCGTAGAGTGTAAAGGCACAAGGGAGCTTGACTGCGAGACCTACAAGTCGAGCAGGGACGAAAGTCGGGCTTAGTGATCCGGTGGTTCCGCATGGAAGGGCCATCGCTCAACGGATAAAAGCTACCCCGGGGATAACAGGCTTATCTCCCCCAAGAGTCCACATCGACGGGGAGGTTTGGCACCTCGATGTCGGCTCATCGCATCCTGGGGCTGTAGTCGGTCCCAAGGGTTGGGCTGTTCGCCCATTAAAGCGGTACGCGAGCTGGGTTCAGAACGTCGTGAGACAGTTCGGTCCCTATCCGTCGCGGGCGCAGGAAATTTGAGAGGAGCTGTCCTTAGTACGAGAGGACCGGGATGGACGCACCGCTGGTGTACCAGTTGTCTTGCCAAAGGCATAGCTGGGTAGCTACGTGCGGACGGGATAAGTGCTGAAAGCATCTAAGCATGAAGCCCCCCTCAAGATGAGATTTCCCATGGCGCAAGCTAGTAAGATCCCTGAAAGATGATCAGGTTGATAGGTCAGAGGTGGAAGCGTGGCGACATGTGGAGCTGACTGATACTAATAGATCGAGGACTTAACCAACGCTTTTTAAAAAATGAAATACCTTCTTATATTATCTAGTTTTGAAGGAACAACGTTCCTGATATGTTTGGTGGCGATAGCGAAGAGGTCACACCCGTTCCCATTCCGAACACGGCAGTTAAGCTCTTCAGCGCCGATGGTAGTTGGGGGTTTCCCCCTGTGAGAGTAGGACGCCGCCAAGCCATTTAAAAGATCAGCCATCCGGCTGGTCTTTTTTTGCGTCTTTTAATGATAAAAGTATCGAAAAAAGTAATGAAGCCATTAAAAGTGGAAATAATTCTACTCTTTTCTTCTATTATTATATTGTTAGAATTTAGGGGCGCCTGATCTTTGAATTGTTGTGACATAAGGGGAGAGCCAAGATAGAAGGTGTCAGAATTAGAAAAAACACAAATGATAAATAGTTTCAGGAGGCAATAGTAGAATTAGCCCCATTAATTACCTCAGAAGAGAATAAAGAAATACGGAAGGCCAAAAATCCCAGTTCATCATTGTCCATGGGATACGAAAAAAACTTTAGATAGTCTTAACTGAAGACGCTCAAGTTACTTGAAAGAAAAGGCTTGAAAGTCCTTAGGTCTTTATGGGTATACTCCATATCTTTAAAACGTGGGACAACGAGCATTACGCAAGCACATATCAGCAATACCACAGACTGCTTTTACTTCTGTCTATAGTTTGTTTTTGGGCACTCGACAAGCGGTACTGGCGGATACAAGTAGATATCCCATTCTTGATACAATTGAAAAAACAAACAAAAATGCATGCTGGATTGATATCCAATATTTTTGAATGCTGTATAAAGGACTATTTTATAAGTTTGACACTTGGAAGTTGACGAATCGTTAATGATAGATAATACTCCGACACGAGAGGGAGGGTTAGAGGCTGTATTGAAGTCTTTAATTATCCTGATCCCGCTAAAGCAATTTTTTGCTTTAGGCGGCTTAATTGCTTTCGGCGTTATGCAAGGGTTAAGGATGAAAGGATTGATTCCTGATCAAGATATAGACATCGTAGGATTCGATAATTTCCAGTCGCAGAAATCAATGATCCTCCATTAACAACTGTTTCTTCATTTCCTCAACGTATGGGGAAAGAAGCTGCGAATCTTTTGTAACAAAAAATGGTGAATATTAATCATGAACAACAGCGTATTATATTAAATCCTGAACGGATTATAAAATCCTCCTAAAAAGAAAAAAAGGTGATTAGTTTACAGGAAGAGGGAGTATCTCTTATCGCTGTATTCTTTTCATCTTTTTTATTATTCTTTTCTAGGTTTTATTGGGCAATTAACTAATGGAATTACTTAAGTGGTTCGTAAATATCCCAGGCGACTTTCAATGAATCAACAATATAATCTGCTACCTCTTCGACATCAAGGTCATTCATATTCACTTTTGAATGATGATAGGAGTATATTTCCTGTCTGGTATTAAAAAGTTCTTCTATTTCTTCAAGGCTTCGACTTTGTAACACTGGTCTACTATCAATAAGCAGCCCTATTCTCTCTTTCCAATAATCCCAAGATAAGTCAAGGTAGAAGACAATGCAATTAGATAAACAGATATTCCGTATATCCTCTTGTAAAAATGCTCCTCCTCCGACTGAAATGATTTTCAATTGTTGTTGACTAAAGCTTTCAATCACACTTTTTTCTTTTTCGCGAAAAGTTTTTTCCCCAAACTTCTTGAATATTTCCGTGGTGGGCATATTGAATTCCTTTTCAATTTCTTGATCTATATCAATAAAGTCCCTATATAATTTCCTCGCTACTTTCTGTCCGATCGTCGTCTTTCCTACACCCATAAAGCCAATAAAAACGATGCTTTGCATCCTTAAAGATGTGTTTTTATTAATCATTTATAAATTCCTCCTTTTATAATGATTAAAAGTCTATCCTGAAATTTTTAAAATATATTTATTATAGTATAAGGAAGTAAAATTGTAAAAAATTATTTAATATTTGGACAACGGTAGTGCGTGATATAAGCGGTTATTTCTAAAATCGTTAACCAGTGTTAAAGGAACAACATTTTAGTATTCGATAAACATCTCATTATTCATTTACCTTCATTTATTTAGATTATCATTTCCATACCTTGTTAGGTTGATTGGTCTTTTGGAAAGGCTGTTTTTACATAATTTGTTGCTATTTCCAAGGTAGTGAGTTGTGGTTGATTTCCCCTCCAGATGCTCGCTTTCCGCGGGGCGGGCGGTGAGCCTCTTCGGCGTAAACGCCTGTGGGGTCTCACCTGTCCCGCTGCTCCCGCAGGAGTCTCGCACTTTCGCTCCAATCAACCTTAAATAGTTTCGTTTTAAAACAACAATCTTTACGAAAAGAGCCTTTGGAAAAGCAGAGAGTAATCGATTTGGATAATTTATAAGGTTTTAAGGATATTGAAGAGGTGTGTTTTCAAATGGGTCTTTTTATTTTAATAAAATGGTTGTTGATCTAGGGGAATCTACAAGGATCAAGTAGGGTTTTGGTGTAGAAGAAACCATGTTATGACTGGTACATTTAGTACTCCTATATAATTGAGTAAATCATTTATCAAGGAATTGCATGAAATTGGTTGACTTTATGGTACGAAAGGATTAATATAAATAAGCACCAACTAAGAAAAACAAAAAACTTCATCCGCTTTTGGCAGATTGCTAAAAGAAATAATAACTATTGACTTCTTATAATGAAAATGATAAGATGAAATGGTCGCTGAAAAACATAGCGATTTAAAATAAGTTAAAAACTTCGCAGAAGTTGACAACTAATCAATAAAGTGTTATGATGAATAAACAAGCCGTTCGAAAGAACGATTGTGAAAATTGCTCTTTGAAAACTGAACAAAACAAAGCGCCAACGTTAAATTTTAAGTGAGCACACACTATCAAAAAAGCAAAATGAGCAAGTCAAACATTTCTTCGGAGAGTTTGATCCTGGCTCAGGACGAACGCTGGCGGCGTGCCTAATACATGCAAGTCGAGCGAATCGATGGGAGCTTGCTCCCTGAGATTAGCGGCGGACGGGTGAGTAACACGTGGGCAACCTGCCTATAAGACTGGGATAACTTCGGGAAACCGGAGCTAATACCGGATACGTTCTTTTCTCGCATGAGAGAAGATGGAAAGACGGTTTACGCTGTCACTTATAGATGGGCCCGCGGCGCATTAGCTAGTTGGTGAGGTAATGGCTCACCAAGGCGACGATGCGTAGCCGACCTGAGAGGGTGATCGGCCACACTGGGACTGAGACACGGCCCAGACTCCTACGGGAGGCAGCAGTAGGGAATCTTCCGCAATGGACGAAAGTCTGACGGAGCAACGCCGCGTGAACGAAGAAGGCCTTCGGGTCGTAAAGTTCTGTTGTTAGGGAAGAACAAGTACCAGAGTAACTGCTGGTACCTTGACGGTACCTAACCAGAAAGCCACGGCTAACTACGTGCCAGCAGCCGCGGTAATACGTAGGTGGCAAGCGTTGTCCGGAATTATTGGGCGTAAAGCGCGCGCAGGTGGTTCCTTAAGTCTGATGTGAAAGCCCACGGCTCAACCGTGGAGGGTCATTGGAAACTGGGGAACTTGAGTGCAGAAGAGGAAAGTGGAATTCCAAGTGTAGCGGTGAAATGCGTAGAGATTTGGAGGAACACCAGTGGCGAAGGCGACTTTCTGGTCTGTAACTGACACTGAGGCGCGAAAGCGTGGGGAGCAAACAGGATTAGATACCCTGGTAGTCCACGCCGTAAACGATGAGTGCTAAGTGTTAGAGGGTTTCCGCCCTTTAGTGCTGCAGCTAACGCATTAAGCACTCCGCCTGGGGAGTACGGCCGCAAGGCTGAAACTCAAAGGAATTGACGGGGGCCCGCACAAGCGGTGGAGCATGTGGTTTAATTCGAAGCAACGCGAAGAACCTTACCAGGTCTTGACATCCTCTGACAACCCTAGAGATAGGGCTTTCCCCTTCGGGGGACAGAGTGACAGGTGGTGCATGGTTGTCGTCAGCTCGTGTCGTGAGATGTTGGGTTAAGTCCCGCAACGAGCGCAACCCTTGATCTTAGTTGCCAGCATTCAGTTGGGCACTCTAAGGTGACTGCCGGTGACAAACCGGAGGAAGGTGGGGATGACGTCAAATCATCATGCCCCTTATGACCTGGGCTACACACGTGCTACAATGGATGGTACAAAGGGCTGCAAACCTGCGAAGGTAAGCGAATCCCATAAAGCCATTCTCAGTTCGGATTGTAGGCTGCAACTCGCCTACATGAAGCCGGAATCGCTAGTAATCGCGGATCAGCATGCCGCGGTGAATACGTTCCCGGGCCTTGTACACACCGCCCGTCACACCACGAGAGTTTGTAACACCCGAAGTCGGTGAGGTAACCTTTATGGAGCCAGCCGCCTAAGGTGGGACAGATGATTGGGGTGAAGTCGTAACAAGGTAGCCGTATCGGAAGGTGCGGCTGGATCACCTCCTTTCTAAGGATAATTACGAGAGCGCTTTTGTTTTGTTCAGTTTTGAATGAGTAATTCATTCAGATACGAAAGATAAACATCACGATGTGATGGATTCTTTCTACTTTGTTCCTTGAAAACTAGATAATAGATAGAAGGCAATTAATTTTTTCAAAGCATCAGTAAGATCTTTTTTAACGGTTAAGTTAGAAAGGGCGCACGGTGGATGCCTTGGCACTAGGAGCCGATGAAGGACGGGACTAACACCGATATGCTTCGGGGAGCTGTAAGTAAGCTTTGATCCGGAGATTTCCGAATGGGGAAACCCACTGTTCGTAATGGAACAGTATCTTTACCTGAATACATAGGGTACTGAAGGCAGACCCGGGGAACTGAAACATCTAAGTACCCGGAGGAAGAGAAAGCAAATGCGATTTCCTGAGTAGCGGCGAGCGAAACGGAATTAGCCCAAACCAAGAGGCTTGCCTCTTGGGGTTGTAGGACACTCAACATGGAGTTACAAAGGAACGGGGTAAATGAAGTGATCTGGAAAGGTCCGTCAAAGAAGGTAAAAACCCTGTAGTTGAAACTTCGTTCCCTCCTGAGTGGATCCTGAGTACGGCGGGACACGAGAAATCCCGTCGGAAGCAGGGAGGACCATCTCCCAAGGCTAAATACTCCCTAGTGACCGATAGTGAACCAGTACCGTGAGGGAAAGGTGAAAAGCACCCCGGAAGGGGAGTGAAATAGATCCTGAAACCGTGTGCCTACAAGTAGTCAAAGCCCGTTAATGGGTAATGGCGTGCCTTTTGTAGAATGAACCGGCGAGTTACGATTTCATGCGAGGTTAAGTTGATAAGACGGAGCCGCAGCGAAAGCGAGTCTGAATAGGGCGAATGAGTATGAGGTCGTAGACCCGAAACCAGGTGATCTACCCATGTCCAGGGTGAAGTTCAGGTAACACTGAATGGAGGCCCGAACCCACGCACGTTGAAAAGTGCGGGGATGAGGTGTGGGTAGCGGAGAAATTCCAATCGAACCTGGAGATAGCTGGTTCTCTCCGAAATAGCTTTAGGGCTAGCCTCAAGATGAGAGTATTGGAGGTAGAGCACTGATTGGACTAGGGGCCCCCAACGGGTTACCGAATTCAGTCAAACTCCGAATGCCAAATACTTATTCTTGGGAGTCAGACTGCGAGTGATAAGATCCGTAGTCGAAAGGGAAACAGCCCAGACCACCAGCTAAGGTCCCAAAGTATACGTTAAGTGGAAAAGGATGTGGAGTTGCTTAGACAACCAGGATGTTGGCTCAGAAGCAGCCACCATTTAAAGAGTGCGTAATAGCTCACTGGTCGAGTGACTCCGCGCCGAAAATGTACCGGGGCTAAACGTATCACCGAAGCTGTGGATTGACACCATTTTGGTGTCGATGGTAGGAGAGCGTTCTAAGGGCGTTGAAGTCAGACCGGAAGGACTGGTGGAGCGCTTAGAAGTGAGAATGCCGGTATGAGTAGCGAAAGAAGGGTGAGAATCCCTTCCACCGAATGCCTAAGGTTTCCTGAGGAAGGCTCGTCCGCTCAGGGTTAGTCGGGACCTAAGCCGAGGCCGAAAGGCGTAGGCGATGGACAACAGGTTGATATTCCTGTACCACCTATACATCGTTTGAACGATGGGGGGACGCAGAAGGATAGGGTAAGCGCGCTGTTGGATATGCGCGTCCAAGCAGTTAGGCCGGAAACGAGGCAAATCCCGTTTCCATTAAGGCGGAGCTGTGATGGCGAGGGAAATATAGTACCGAAGTTCCTGATTCCACGCTGCCAAGAAAAGCCTCTAGTGAGATGTAAGGTGCCCGTACCGCAAACCGACACAGGTAGGCGAGGAGAGAATCCTAAGGTGTGCGAGAGAACTCTCGTTAAGGAACTCGGCAAAATGACCCCGTAACTTCGGGAGAAGGGGTGCTTTTTAGGGTGAATAGCCCGGAAAAGCCGCAGTGAATAGGCCCAGGCGACTGTTTAGCAAAAACACAGGTCTCTGCGAAGCCGCAAGGCGAAGTATAGGGGCTGACACCTGCCCGGTGCTGGAAGGTTAAGGGGAGAGGTTAGCGCAAGCGAAGCTTTGAACCGAAGCCCCAGTAAACGGCGGCCGTAACTATAACGGTCCTAAGGTAGCGAAATTCCTTGTCGGGTAAGTTCCGACCCGCACGAAAGGTGTAACGATCTGGGCACTGTCTCAACGAGAGACTCGGTGAAATTATAGTACCTGTGAAGATGCAGGTTACCCGCGACAGGACGGAAAGACCCCGTGGAGCTTTACTGCAGCCTGATATTGAATTTTGGTACAGCTTGTACAGGATAGGTAGGAGCCTGAGAAGCCGGAGCGCTAGCTTCGGTGGAGGCGTTGGTGGGATACTACCCTGGCTGTATTGAAATTCTAACCCGCGCCCCTTATCGGGGTGGGAGACAGTGTCAGGTGGGCAGTTTGACTGGGGCGGTCGCCTCCTAAAGAGTAACGGAGGCGCCCAAAGGTTCCCTCAGAATGGTTGGAAATCATTCGTAGAGTGTAAAGGCACAAGGGAGCTTGACTGCGAGACCTACAAGTCGAGCAGGGACGAAAGTCGGGCTTAGTGATCCGGTGGTTCCGCATGGAAGGGCCATCGCTCAACGGATAAAAGCTACCCCGGGGATAACAGGCTTATCTCCCCCAAGAGTCCACATCGACGGGGAGGTTTGGCACCTCGATGTCGGCTCATCGCATCCTGGGGCTGTAGTCGGTCCCAAGGGTTGGGCTGTTCGCCCATTAAAGCGGTACGCGAGCTGGGTTCAGAACGTCGTGAGACAGTTCGGTCCCTATCCGTCGCGGGCGCAGGAAATTTGAGAGGAGCTGTCCTTAGTACGAGAGGACCGGGATGGACGCACCGCTGGTGTACCAGTTGTCTTGCCAAAGGCATAGCTGGGTAGCTACGTGCGGACGGGATAAGTGCTGAAAGCATCTAAGCATGAAGCCCCCCTCAAGATGAGATTTCCCATGGCGCAAGCTAGTAAGATCCCTGAAAGATGATCAGGTTGATAGGTCAGAGGTGGAAGCGTGGCGACATGTGGAGCTGACTGATACTAATAGATCGAGGACTTAACCAACGCTTTTCAAAAAATGAAATACCTTCTTATTATCTAGTTTTGAAGGAACAACGTTCCTGATATGTTTGGTGGCGATAGCGAAGAGGTCACACCCGTTCCCATTCCGAACACGGCAGTTAAGCTCTTCAGCGCCGATGGTAGTTGGGGGTTTCCCCCTGTGAGAGTAGGACGCCGCCAAGCCATTTAAAAAGATCAGCCATCCGGCTGGTCTTTTTTTGCGTCTCAATGATTTAAAAGAAATCGTTTTTATGATATCTCCATCTTTCAAATTGAATTGAATTCGACCTAAAGGGATAATGTTGCCTCTCTTCAATGCCCTCAAATTATAGAGATTTGAATTGAAATAATTCATGGGTGCAAGATACGAATAACTGTACTGTTCATGGAGCAGGGGGATTACTTGAGTCTGGCTATAGTATTAGGAAGGGAAGAAGGTTAGGATATTGAATGGATGTATAAATTATGAAGATAGGGTCTTTTTTAGACAGACGGAAAATTCGGAGAAGACATTAACTAAGGCATTATGGAATCCCTGTAATACTGTAATGAATACTAAAATGGATTTCTTGTCTTACTTGTTCTTTTTCATTATACTAGGAGGAATTTATTAAGATAATAATTCAAGTTGGATGTTAAGGAAGAAGGCAAATAAAATGGAATTATGGAAGGGATTTTGGTATTGTGGGTAAAAAAAGTAAGGAAAAGTTTGAAGTTGTTGAGGGTGAGACAATCGATGCTTGTTTAGATCGAATTAAAGCGGCAGGCTACTTTCCTGTAAGGCGGACGGAAGAACCCATCTTTGCCGAGAAAATCGAGAATGGCAAAGTCCAATATGTGCCAGTTGATCGAAAAATTGTATTCGAAGTAAAATTAATCGAGTAAAACACGAACGATTCATTAATATCATGTAAAAATATTCGATTTTAACTTGACATTAAAATGGCCGAAAGGTAAGATGTAGTTACATTAATACATCTCATATAATCATGGGGATATGGCCCAAAAGTTTCTACCTGATGACCGTAAATCATCGGACTATGAGAAAAGCATCTGACTAATTCGGAAACTAGCCAAGTCTTTTTGTTTTTTTTCAAAAGGGCTTTCTATTCCGGGCAGTTTGCTTTCTCGATGAGGAAGCAAACTGCCCGGTTTTTTTAATTTACATGTTATAGATAATGATAAGCGTCCATCTGCATACTCGGGACGCCAAAATATGAGTGTTGGAGGGAAAGATGATATGAAACCACAAGTTGGAGTTATTATGGGAAGTGTCTCGGATTGGGAAACGATGAAATACGCTTGTGAATCATTGGAACAGCTTGAGATTCCCTATGAAAAAAGAGTCGTTTCCGCCCACAGGACGCCGGATTTACTATTTGAATATGCAGAGAGTGCAAAAGATAGAGATATTAAGGTGATTATTGCCGGAGCTGGCGGGGCGGCGCATCTTCCAGGTATGACGGCAGCCAAAACGATTGTCCCTGTGATTGGCGTACCGATACAATCTAAGGCATTAAATGGGATGGATTCGTTATTATCGATTGTTCAAATGCCTGGCGGCGTACCGGTTGCAACGGTTGCAATCGGAAAAGCTGGCGCAGTCAATGCCGGATTGTTAGCGGCTCAAATATTAGCAGCTTTCGATTCCAACATTGCTGATAGGTTAGAATCTTTACGAGAC
The DNA here is from genome assembly GCF_001578185.1 of Peribacillus simplex. Classification (NCBI taxonomy): domain Bacteria; kingdom Bacillati; phylum Bacillota; class Bacilli; order Caryophanales; family Bacillaceae; genus Peribacillus; species Peribacillus simplex. The sequence goes on from NZ_CP011008.1 coordinate 410,478, forward strand.
GAAACCAGAGAAAAGGTGTTACAGAGCAGTGAACAACTTAAATAATACAATCATTTTACCGGGACAGACCATTGGAATTATTGGCGGTGGGCAATTGGGCAGGATGATGGCCTTGTCGGCTAAGGCATCGGGCTTTAAGATAGCGGTCCTTGAGCCGACTGCAGAAGGTCCATGTGCGCAGGTAGCGGATATTGAAATCATTGGTGCTTATGATGATATCGAAGCATTGAAAAGGTTGGCTGAGGTTAGTGACGTCATAACATATGAGTTTGAAAATATCAGTTCAGAAGCACTGGATTGGTTAAAGCAACATGCATTTCTTCCACAGGGCTCAGAATTATTAAAGATGACCCAGGATAGACTTACTGAAAAAAAGGCCATATCTGATGCAGGAGCTTCGGTTGCTCCCTATCGGGAAATACAGGATATTTCAGAAATTCACCTTCATATAGAAAAATTAGGGTACCCTAGTGTGTTAAAAACGACGCGGGGCGGTTATGATGGAAAAGGGCAGTTGGTCATTAAGGAAGAAGCCGATATCAAAAAGGCAGAATCCCTGCTCAAAACAGGTGTATGTGTGCTGGAAGCCTGGATACCTTTCGTAAAAGAAATCTCGATTATCGTGACGCGTAAGGCAAATGGCGAGGCAAGTCATTTTCCGATAGCGGAAAATATTCATATTGAAAATATTCTTCATAAAAGCATTGTTCCCGCACGTATTAGTCAACAAGCTGAACGGAAGGCTATTAATGAAGCCTTGCAGCTTGCAGAAAAACTTGATTTGGTAGGGACATTGGCGGTCGAGATGTTTTTAACCGCTCAGGATGAGATCATCATTAATGAATTAGCGCCAAGACCTCATAACTCAGGCCATTATACAATGGAAGCGTGTGAGACTTCACAATTCGAACAGCATATAAGGGCTGTTTGCAATTGGCCGCTCGGTAATACGGCGTTATTGAAGCCGGTCGTAATGTTAAACATCCTTGGTGAGCATATTGGACCCTTAATGGATGAAATTCCAACGATTTCTGATTGGAAGGTTCATCTTTACGGCAAGAAAGAGGCCAAGTTTAAGCGGAAAATGGGGCATGTGAATATTTTACGTCCAACGATTGAGGAAGCTCTTTTGGAAAGTGATCGAAGCAAAATATGGAATCAATAGGTTGAAACGGAGGAAGTAAAATGATTGAACGTTATACCCGCCCAGAGATGGGAAACATTTGGACAGAGAAAAACCGCTTTAATGCGTGGTTGGAAGTAGAAATTCTAGCTTGTGAAGCATGGTCTGAACTTGGAATAATTCCAAAGGAAGATGTGAAGCTTCTTCGTGAAAATGCTACGTTCGATGTGGAGCGTATCAATGAAATCGAAAAAGATACACGCCACGATGTTGTTGCTTTTACACGTGCGGTTTCTGAAACATTGGGTGAAGAACGGAAATGGGTCCATTACGGACTGACTTCTACTGATGTGGTCGATACAGCTCTTTCATATATGATTAAGCAAGCGAATGATATCATCTCCAAGGATTTAAATAACTTTGTGGAGATCCTGAAAAATAAAGCGAAAGAACATAAATATACGGTTCAAATGGGACGTACACATGGAGTTCATGCGGAACCGACCACTTTTGGGTTGAAATTGGCACTTTGGTATCAAGAAATGAAACGCAATGTCGAACGTTTTGAAGAAGCCAGAAAGAACATAGAGGTTGGGAAAATCTCTGGAGCTGTCGGAACCTACGCAAACATCGACCCGTTCGTTGAAAAATTCGTTTGTGAAAAGCTTGGCCTTGAAGCAGCACCTATTTCAACACAAACATTGCAACGGGATCGCCACGCACATTATATGAGCACATTGGCTTTAATTGCGACATCAATTGAAAAGTTCGCAGTGGAAATTCGTGGATTGCAAAAAAGTGAAACGCGTGAAGTGGAAGAATTCTTTGCAAAAGGACAAAAGGGATCTTCGGCAATGCCTCATAAACGGAATCCAATCGGTTCTGAAAATATGACAGGTATAGCTCGTGTAATCCGCGGTTACATGATGACAGCATATGAGAATGTGCCATTATGGCATGAACGTGACATTTCACATTCTTCTGCTGAGCGCATCATCTTGCCGGATGCAACGATCGCATTAAACTACATGCTGAACCGTTTCAGCAACATAGTGAAGAACTTGACCGTTTATCCAGAAAATATGAAACGCAATATGGACCGTACACTGGGATTGATTTTCTCACAACGTGTGCTGCTGTCCCTTATCGATAAAGGACTTGTCCGTGAAGAGGCTTATGATACGGTTCAGCCGAAAGCGATGGAAGCATGGGAGCTTCAGGTTCCATTCAGAAGCCTGATCGAAAAGGATGATAAAATCACAAGCTTGCTTACGAAAGAAGAACTTGATGATTGTTTCGATCCTACACATCACTTGAAAAATGTTGATGTAATCTTTGATCGTTTAGGTTTATAGAAGTGAAGGCGGCAAACATAGCACCTCTAAACGGTGATATGTTTGCCTAGCCTGATCAATACAGGATGATTCGAAATATTCACAATGTGGGGGTCTGGACAGATGGAAAAACGAGAATTGTTGTATGAAGGAAAAGCGAAACAGATTTTTGCAACGGACAACAGTGAAATAGTATGGGTGGAATACAAGGATTCGGCAACAGCGTTTAATGGTGAGAAAAAGTCAGAAATCGCCGGAAAAGGTAAGTTGAATAATCAAATTACAAGCCTATTATTTTCAAAGCTTGCCCAAGAAAATATACCGTCCCATTTTATTGAACAGCTTTCCGACCGGGAGCAGTTAGTTAAGAGAGTATCCATCATTCCGCTTGAAGTCGTTGTACGAAATACGGCTGCCGGCAGTTTTTCTAAAAGAACTGGCATTGAAGAAGGCCACCCGCTTAAGAAAACGCTGATTGAGTTTTACTATAAAGACGACGAGCTCGGCGATCCTCTGTTAACGGAAGACCATATTGAAGAATTGGAACTTGCAAGCAAGGAAGATGTAGCCATTTTAAAAGAAAAGGCACAAGAGATCAGTATCGTCTTAACTTCCTTCTTTAAAGAATTGGACATTAAATTGATTGATTTTAAATTAGAGTTCGGTAAAACCCCGAATGGAGACATTCTGCTGGCAGATGAAATTTCACCTGATACCTGCCGATTATGGGATGTTAACACGAACGAAAAGTTAGACAAAGATGTATTCCGCCGTAATTTAGGCAGTTTAACAGATGCTTACGAAAAAATACTAGCAAAGTTGGAGGGTACTCAACATGTATAAGGTTAAGGTATATATCACACTACGCGAAAGTGTATTAGATCCACAGGGAGCTGCAGTGCAACAATCACTTCATAGCTTGACATATAACGAAGTTAGTGATGTTCGAGTGGGGAAATACATTGAACTTACAATTAAGGATACGGATCGTGATTTAGATCAACTTGTGAAGGAAATGTGTGAAAAACTATTGGCCAACACGGTAATTGAAGCTTACCGCTATGATGTTGAGGAGGTTATCACCCAATGAAATTTGCTGTCATAGTTTTCCCTGGTTCCAATTGTGATGTCGATATGTTCCATGCGATAAAGGATGCTCTAGGGGAAGAAGTGGAGTATGTTTGGCACTCTACAGACAATCTAGATCAGTATGATGGGATTCTCCTTCCAGGAGGTTTCTCTTATGGGGACTATTTACGCTCTGGAGCGATTGCACGATTTTCGAATGTAATGGCCGAAATCGTAAAAGCGGCACAAGCAGGAAAGCCTGTTTTGGGTGTCTGCAATGGTTTTCAGATTTTACTTGAAGCAGGACTTTTACCTGGAGCGATGCGCCGTAATGAAGGCTTGAAATTCATTTGCCGCAATGTAGGATTAAAGGTTGAAAATAATCAATCGATGTTCACGACAGGATATGAAATAAATGAAACGATTACGATCCCGGTTGCCCATGGTGAAGGGAATTACTACTGTGATGATGAAACATTGGCTGAATTAAAACGAAATAACCGTATTTTATTCACTTATGACGGTGAAAATCCAAACGGAAGCTTGGAACAAATAGCGGGAATTACAAATGAACAAGGAAATGTCCTCGGAATGATGCCTCATCCCGAACGTGCTGTTGATTCACTGCTTGGCAGTAAAGACGGCTTAAAGATTTTTCAATCCATCGTAAAAAACTGGAGGGAATCACATGTTATTACAGCTTGAACCAAGTCCGGAAAAAATTAAATCGGAGCGATTGTACGCAAGTATGGGACTATCCGATAAAGAATTTGCCATGGTCGAGAAAATCTTAGGCAGACTGCCGAATTATACGGAAACTGGATTGTTTTCGGTTATGTGGTCAGAGCATTGTTCCTACAAAAATTCAAAACCCATCTTAAGAAAATTCCCGATTACTGGGGAGAAGGTCCTTCAAGGACCTGGTGAAGGAGCTGGTATCGTTGATATCGGTGACGATCAGGCTGTCGTTTTTAAAATAGAAAGTCATAACCACCCATCTGCTATCGAGCCTTACCAAGGTGCCGCTACTGGTGTCGGCGGTATTATCCGTGATGTCTTCTCCATGGGGGCGCGTCCGATTGCGATGCTGAATTCGCTTCGCTTCGGTGAGTTAGACAATGATCGCGTGAAATATTTATTTAAAGAAGTGGTTGCAGGGATTGCAGGATACGGAAATTGTATCGGAATTCCAACTGTCGGCGGAGAAATTCAATTCGATCCATCATATGAAGGAAATCCTTTAGTCAATGCTATGTGTGTCGGTTTGATTGATCATAAGGACATTAAAAAAGGCCAAGCACATGGAGTGGGCAACACAGTCATGTATGTCGGTGCCAAAACTGGACGTGATGGTATTCATGGAGCAACATTTGCATCCGAGGAGCTGTCAGAGTCATCAGAAGAAAAACGCCCAGCCGTACAAGTAGGAGATCCATTCATGGAGAAACTGCTTTTGGAAGCATGCCTTGAATTGATTCAAAATGATGCCCTTGTTGGCATTCAAGATATGGGAGCAGCGGGTCTTACAAGTTCATCTGCCGAGATGGCGAGTAAAGCTGGATCAGGAATAAAAATGAATCTTGATTTAGTACCTCAGCGTGAAACAGGAATGACAGCATATGAAATGATGCTTTCTGAATCACAAGAGCGGATGCTGATCGTTGTAACTAAAGGACGCGAACAGGAAATCGTTGACTTGTTTACGAAATATGATCTAGAGGCTGTTTCCGTCGGTGAAGTGACGGATGACAAAAACCTAACATTATCGCATCAAGGTGAAATTGTTGCAGAGGTTCCAGTTGATGCATTGGCTGAAGAAGCTCCGATTTATCATAAGCCATCTGCAGAACCGCAATATTTCCGTGATTTCCAAAGCATGAAGGCTGAAGTGCCAGTCATAGAAGATTATAAAGAAACACTGATATCACTATTGAAGCAACCGACGATTTCGAGCAAGGAATGGGTTTATGATCAATATGATTACATGGTCCGCACGAATACAGTCGTCTCACCTGGATCGGATGCGGCGGTAGTACGAGTTCGGGGCACAAATAAGGCCCTTGCTATGACGACGGATTGTAACTCCCGCTATATATATTTAGATCCAGAAACGGGAGGTAAAATCGCAGTCGCTGAAGCAGCACGTAACATTATTTGCTCGGGTGCGGAACCTTTAGCGATTACGGATTGCCTGAATTTTGGGAATCCTGAAAAACCTGAAATATTTTGGCAATTGGAAAAAGCAGCAGACGGTATGAGTGAAGCTTGCAGAAGCTTAAGTACCCCTGTAATTGGCGGAAATGTCTCCCTTTACAATGAAACGAATGGTGAAGCGATTTATCCGACACCTGTAGTTGGGATGGTTGGTCTTGTCAGTGACCTTCAGCACATCACTACACAATCGTTTAAAAATGAATCCGATTTGATTTATGTGGTCGGCGAAGCGAAAGTTGAATTTGGAGGCAGTGAATTACAGAAAATGCTTGAAGGTAAAATCTTTGGACGCGCTCCAGAACTTGATTTGGCCGTTGAACAAAAACGTCAGCAGCAAATCCTCACTGCAATCCAAAACGGACTTGTCGCATCAGCCCATGATCTTTCGGAAGGCGGTTTGGCAGTGGCTTTAGCTGAATCTTTATTCGGGGCTAGCAGACTTGGTGCAAAAGTGAATATATCCGGCGAACCGGTATCAGAATTATTCAGTGAAACACAATCACGATTCTTACTATCCATCAATCCTGAAAACCAAACGGCATTTGAAGCACTTGTTGAAGATGCGATATGCATAGGCTCAGTAACAGAGGATAATAAATTAGTCGTGACGGCAGACAGTGATAGCAAAGTATTGGAAGCGGACGTTGAAGTTTTACGAACAGCTTGGAAGGGAGCTATACCATGCTTGCTGAAATAAGAAGCCTAAACGAAGAGTGTGGCGTTGTTGGAGTCTGGGGACATCCCGATGCAGCACAGCTTGCTTACTACGGTTTGCATAGCTTACAACATCGTGGTCAAGAGGGAGCTGGCATCGTCGTGACGGACGGTGACCAGATGTCCATCACTAAGGGTGAAGGTCTTGTCACAGAAATATTCACGGCTGATAAAATGCAGGCACTTTCCGGTTCAGGAAAAGCTGCGATCGGCCATGTCCGTTATACAACGGCAGGTGGCGGCGGGTATCAAAATGTTCAGCCTTTCCTGTTCAATTCACATACAGGAGGGCTGGCCCTTGCTCATAATGGGAACATCGTCAATGCCCATCAATTAAAAGCACAGCTTGAAGGACAGGGAAGCATTTTTCAAACGACATCGGATACGGAAGTTCTGGCCCATTTGATTAAACGGTCCGGCTACTCAGATGTCAGGGATTCCGTGAAAAACAGTTTAAGCATGCTGAAGGGAGCTTATGCCTTTGTCATCATGACAGAAAACCAAATGATCATGGCAAGAGATCCGCATGGCTTCCGTCCACTTTCCTTAGGGAAAATAGGCGATGCATATTTCGCTGCATCCGAAACATGTGCCCTTGATATTGTAGGTGCAGAATTCATCCGCGATATTGAACCGGGTGAACTCGTTGTCATTAATGATGAGGGAATCACTTCCGAGTACTTTTCGCTTTCTAGTCAGCAGGCAATGTGTACGATGGAATATGTGTACTTTTCCCGTCCGGATAGTAACATTGATGGGATCAATGTTCATACGGCACGAAAAAACCTTGGCAAGCAAATGGCACTGGAAGCTAAAATAGAAGCGGATGTAGTTACAGGTGTACCCGATTCCAGTATTTCCGCAGCGATAGGCTATGCTGAAGCGGCCGGAATTCCCTATGAAATGGGCTTAATAAAAAATCGTTATGTTGGACGGACGTTCATTCAGCCATCACAGAGTCTGCGTGAACAAGGCGTGAAGATGAAACTTTCACCTGTAAGAGGGGTCGTAGAAGGTAAGCGGGTTATAATGGTTGATGATTCAATCGTCCGTGGGACCACGAGCAGAAGGATTGTCCGCATGTTAAAAGATGCAGGAGCCAAAGAAGTGCATGTTGTAATCAGCTCGCCACCGATCAAGAATCCATGTTTTTATGGAATAGACACGTCTAAAAAGGAAGAACTGATTGCGAGCTCTAAATCGGTGGAGGAAATAAGGGAAATCATTGGTGCTGATTCATTAACTTTTTTAAGTGTCGAAGGTATGGTCGAAGCAATTGGCCGACCATTTCCTGGAGAAACGCGCGGTTCATGCCTAGCTTGTTTCACCGGAAATTATCCGACTGAAATTTTTGAGTACGAACGAGAAAAAACAAAATGTTAATCAAGTCGGCAATGAAGATTGATTTTCGGAGGAGGATTTCAAATGGCTAATGCATATAAACAGGCTGGTGTGGATATTGAGGCTGGTTATGAAGCGGTAAATCGAATGAAAAAACATGTAAAGCGCACATTTCGTCCAGAAGTAATGAATGGTCTTGGCGGTTTTGGAGGCATGTTTGACTTATCTTCCTTGAACCTTAAAGAACCTGTGCTCATTTCAGGTACGGATGGAGTGGGTACGAAACTTTTGTTGGCGTTCATGATGGATAAACACGATACAATTGGTGTGGATTGTGTAGCTATGTGCGTCAATGATGTTGTCGTTCAAGGTGCTGCACCTTTATACTTTTTAGATTATATTGCCTGCGGTAAAGCTGATCCAGAACGAATAGAAATGATCGTCAAAGGAATTGCAGATGGCTGTGAGCAGGCAGGCTGTGCTTTAATCGGCGGAGAAACAGCGGAAATGCCGGGCATGTACGAAACGGAAGAATACGATGTTGCAGGCTTTACTGTAGGTGCAGTTGAAAAATCACGTCTAATTACGGGTGAGGCAATCTCGGCGGGTGATGTCGTTATTGGACTTGCTTCAAGCGGCATCCACAGTAATGGATATTCACTTGTTCGTAAAATCCTTCTTGAAGACTCAGGTATGGGGCTTCATGACTTCGTACCGGAATTGGGTTGCAAGTTGGGTGAGGAATTACTAAAACCGACAAAAATCTATGTAAAATCCATTTTATCGACATTAGAAAAATTTGATGTTAATGGTCTTGCCCATATTACGGGTGGCGGGTTCATCGAAAATATTCCCCGTATTCTACCTGAAGGATGCGGTGTGGAAATCGAGCTAGGAAGCTGGGAAATTCCATCTGTATTCGCGTTCCTTGAAGAAAAAGGGAACCTTGTAAAAGAGGAAATGTTCAATATTTTCAATATGGGTATTGGAATGACGGCTGTCGTGAAAAAAGAAGTGGCATCTGATGTGGTAGCCCATCTACGGTCTTGCGGCGAAGAAGCATCGGTTATTGGAACGATTGTGGACGGAAATGGAGTGTCGTTTAAATAATGAAGCGCCTTGCTGTCTTTGCATCAGGTAATGGTAGTAATTTCCAATCAATTTCTGAAGCAATAAAAAGTGGAAAATTGGCGGCGGAAATCTGTCTTGTCGTTTGTGATCGGGAAGACGCTTATGTACTTGAGAGAGCAAAGCTTGAGAATATTGATTCTTTCTCCTTTTCAGCGAAGAATTACTCTAACAAGACTGAGTATGAATCGGTAATCCTGGAGAAACTTCGCCAATATGAGATAGAGTTTATCATTCTGGCTGGTTATATGCGTTTGATTGGTCCGACATTATTACAAAAGTATACACAGAGAATTGTGAACATCCACCCTTCACTCTTGCCTAGTTTTCCAGGCAAGGATGCAATTGGCCAGGCTTTTGACGCTGGAGTGAAGGAAACGGGGGTAACCGTTCATTATGTTGATGATGGAATGGATACAGGACCGATCATTGCCCAAAATGCAGTGCCAATTCTTGAGGGGGATACGAAAGACATTCTTCAAAAAAGGATTCAGGCAATGGAGCATGACATGTATCCGTCAGTTTTGCAGGAGCTATGCCACAAGAAACTTACTTAATGGAGGGACCAACATAACATGAAGAAACGTGCTTTAATTAGTGTATCGGATAAAACAGGTATCGTAGAATTTGCTCAAGGTTTAATTGAGGCAGGTTTTGAAATTATTTCTACAGGCGGTACCAAAAAAACACTGCAGGATAATGGCGTTGATGTAATTGGAATCAGTGATGTCACCGGTTTTCCGGAAATCTTGGATGGACGTGTAAAAACACTTCACCCGAATGTCCATGGAGCAGTGTTGGCAAAACATGATGACAAGGATCACGCAGCACAGCTTGCAGAGCATAATATTGAACCAATTCAACTTGTCTGTGTAAACCTATATCCGTTCCAAGCGACTATTTCCAAACCAGAAGTCACTGTGGAAGATGCTATTGAAAACATCGATATCGGTGGACCGACAATGCTTCGTTCTTCTGCTAAAAACCACGAATATGTGACTGTTATCGTTGATTCAAATGATTATCCTACCGTATTGGCTGAGCTGAAACAAAACGACGGAGTATCAAAAACCACGAATCGCCGTTTGGCTGCAAAAGTCTTCCGCCATACAGCTGCATATGATGCTGTCATTTCGGAGTATATGACTGAACTTACCGATGAAGAGAATCCTGAATCATTGACTGTTACCTATGAATTGAAACAGTCCCTTCGTTATGGGGAAAATCCACATCAAAAAGCAGCATTCTATAAAAAACCGCTTGGTTCCGTTTTCTCAATTGCTGAAGCGCAGCAATTACATGGAAAAGAGCTTTCATACAACAACATTAATGACGCTGATGCAGCACTTCAAATCGTTAAGGAATTCAATGAGCCGGCTGCTGTTGCTGTTAAACATATGAATCCTTGCGGCGTCGGTGTAGGAGCGACCATTTTAGAAGCGTATGAAAAAGCTTATGAGGCAGATGCTACTTCCATTTTCGGTGGAATCATTGCTTTGAACCGTGAAGTTGATAAAGCGACTGCGGAAAGGCTTCATGAAATTTTCCTTGAAATCATCATTGCTCCTGGGTTTACAGATGAAGCAGTGGAAATATTAACAAGCAAGAAAAACCTTCGTTTATTAACGATCGATTTCGATGCGGCTAAAAAACCTGAGCGTAAATTGACTTCCATTGAAGGCGGATTACTTATTCAAGATCGAGATGCACATAGCTTAAAGGATGCAGAGGTAAAAGTTGCAACGAAACGTGAGCCCACTCCTGAAGAATGGAAAGCAATGGAACTTGGCTGGAAAATCGTAAAGCATGTAAAGTCGAATGCAATAGTGGTTAGTAACGGTCAAATGACCTTAGGTGTTGGCGCAGGTCAAATGAACCGTGTCGGTGCTGCAAAAATTGCTCTGGAACAAGCTGGGGAAAGAGCGACAGGTAGTGCATTGGCATCAGATGCTTTCTTCCCAATGGATGATACTGTAGAAGCGGCAGCAAAAGCGGGCGTCACGGCAATTATTCAGCCTGGTGGATCTGTAAAAGATCAAGATTCAATCAAGAAAGCTGATGAATATGGGATTGCAATGGTATTTACAGGAATTCGTCACTTTAAACATTAATCAAAAATAGAGGTGCGATAATGAATGTACTAGTAATTGGCCGGGGCGGCAGGGAGCATGCCATAGCCCGCAAATTATTTGAAAGTAAACGGGTTGGGACAGTTTTTGCAGCACCTGGAAATCCAGGTATGACAGATGTAGCGACTCTTGTTCCAATTGAAGAAAACAATCATGAGGAATTGGTTGCCTTCGCAAAGAAGAATGCAATTTCATTAACGGTGATTGGGCCCGAAACGCCATTGTTGAATGGACTTGCAGACGACTTTACGGATGCAGGCTTAAAGGTATTTGGCCCTAATGGCCGTGCTGCAGTCATTGAGGGAAGTAAATCCTTTGCTAAAGATTTAATGAAGAACTACAGCATTCCGACAGCGGAATATGAAACATTTTCTGATTATGATTCAGCAAAGGCATATATCGAAAAAATGGGTGCCCCTATTGTCATAAAAGCGGATGGCTTGGCTGCAGGAAAAGGTGTCGTTGTTGCAATGACGATGGAAGAGGCGTTAGACGCCATCCATGATATGCTAGTCGGGGCAAAGTTCGGCGAAGCTTCTGCCAAAGTCGTTATTGAGGAATTTCTCGATGGCGAGGAATTCTCATTGATGGCATTCGTGAATGGGGAAAAAGTGTATCCGATGGTCATTGCTCAAGATCACAAGCGAGTTTTTGATGGAGATCAGGGTCCGAACACAGGTGGAATGGGTGCATACTCACCAGTTCCGCAAATTTCCGATGAAATGATTCAGACTGCAGTCGAAACAATTCTTCAGCCTACAGTAAATGCGATGATTTCGGAAAATCGGCGTTTTACAGGTATATTATATGCCGGGTTGATTGCTACTGAAAAGGGCACAAAAGTCATTGAGTTCAATGCACGTTTTGGCGATCCGGAAACGCAAGTTGTTTTACCACGCCTAAAAACCGATTTCGTAGATACGCTTGAAGCGGTTCTTTCTGGGGAGGATTTACAACTTGAATGGCATGAAGAAGCTGTTCTTGGAGTGGTTGTGGCAGCTGATGGATATCCAGGGGATTATAAGAAGGGTTCAATCATTAAAGGCTTGGAAAAGATTGATCCGAATGCCCATGTTTATCATGCTGGAACGGCTAAAAATGTTGAGGGGAATTTCATCTCAAACGGCGGACGTGTACTTCTGGTTGCTGCAAAAGGGAATGATTTGGCCTCAGCCCAAGCTGAAGTATATAAAGAGTTGGGGCATATTGAGAAAGACGGCTTATTCTGGCGAACGGATATTGGATACCGTGCAATTTAATGCGATGTTTCATTATAATACAAAGAAGCTGACTCTAAACGGAGTCAGCTTCTTCTTTAGAAAAAACTTAATATGAATCTGATGAATTAGACTCTCTATCCTGTTTTGGTTCATTTTTCATTAAGGTTTGTCCATTTTCCATTGCATCCGTAAGGGGGCAATAGCGGAGAATGCCTTCGCCTATTTTCATTGCAGAAAGCATGACCACAATAATATAAGATTGGTTTTTCCAGGGTTTCTTTACCATTCTAGCCATTGCCCATGTTAGAAAGGTAAAACCACACGTAATTCGCATTAAGGCATTTATTATACTGATATTTTGTTTAAACTTCATATTTTGTCCATCCCTTCACAAAAATTTAACAATATTCTGGATAACGATACTGTTCTAATGAGGTAAGTATGTTACTATGAAATAAAATTGGATTGAAAATGGTTTTTTCATACATCTGTTTCTAAAAAATTATGGGGGAATGTTTATGCTTGAACAGCGCTATAGATGGAAAAATAAACATCTAAGAGAACATATAGATGTGCTGGATGGCAATAGGGCACCACACATTCTGCTTAAAAATACGACTTATTTAAATCAGGCTTTACGAAAATGGGTGAAAGCGAATATATGGATATATGATGATCGCATCATATATGTCGGCGATAAGCTTCCGGATAATATAGACCGCTGTGAAATGGTTGACTGCACAAACCAGTATTTAGTCCCGGGTTATATTGAGCCGCATTCACATCCTTCTCAATTATATAATCCCCTTTCTTTTTCACGTTATGCATCTCATTTTGGGACAACGACATTGATCAATGATAACTTGCCGTTTCTATTGCAGTTGGATAAAAAGAAAGCGTTTTCTCTTTTGAAAGAATTACGCAACATTCCTGTAACGATGTATTGGTGGAGCCGTTTTGACGGACAGACGGAATTGATCGATGAAGATACGGTATTTTCCCATGGGGCAGTTAAATCCTGGCTGGAGCATGATGCCGTATTACAGGGCGGGGAGCTAACAGGATGGCCGAAGCTTCTCGATGGGGATGACATGATGCTGCACTGGATTCAGGAAGCCAAGCGGATGAGGAAGAAAATAGAAGGACACTTTCCAGGTGCTTCAGAGAAGACCTTAGCAAAAATGACCCTGTTCGGCGCCGATTGTGATCATGAGGCAATGACAGGCGATGAAGTCATGGCGCGCTTGCTGCAGGGGTATTATGTATCACTAAGACATTCTTCGATCCGGCCTGATCTTCCAAAGATGATAAAGGAAATCCATGAACTGGGCATCGATCATTATGACAAATTCTTTTATACGACAGATGGTTCGCCGCCGTCTTTTTATGAGGGTGGTCTAATAGACTGCTTGATCAAAATAGCGATAGAGCATGGCGTTCCGGTCATCGATGCTTACAATATGGCAACTATCAACATTGCACGATATTATAATATTGAATACCTTCATGGCAATATTGCCACTGGAAGGGTAGCGAACATTAACTTCCTGACCGATGTAAAGGAACCCGCACCGGTTTCGGTAATGGCAAAAGGGAAATGGGTGAAAAGGGATGGTGAGATCATTCCTGATTTACAGGAAATCGAATGGAGTGATTTTGATTTTAAACCACTTGATCTTGATTGGGATCTTAGTTTAAAGGAAGATTTTGAATTTTCCATGCCGTTTGGGATTGAATTGGTCAATAATGTAATTACGAAACCGTACTCCCTTTCCAATGATGTAGGGTATGAAGAGCTGAACTTCGATGATGATGAATGCTTTTTCATGCTTATTGATCGGGAAGGGAAATGGCGCATCAATACAATATTAAAAGGGTTTGCGGATAAATTGTGTGGCTTTGCTGGCTCTTATACCAATACCGGTGATATCATACTAATCGGTAAAAGGAAAAAGGATATGCATTTGGCATTTAACCGGCTGAAGGAAATTGGCGGTGGAATCATTTTAACGGAACATGGAAAGGTGATCCATGAACTTCCTCTTAAACTAATGGGAGTCATGTCCACCAAAGAGGTTCCTGAATTGATAAAAGAAGAAAATGAATTGAAACATTTGCTGCGTGAGAGGGGATATCGCTTCGATGATCCTGTTTACACCCTTTCATTCTTTTCGACAACCCATCTGCCATATATAAGGCTAACCCAGCGAGGAGTATATGATGTTATGAATAAAACTATACTCTTTCCCACTATAATGCGTTAAAATATAAGAGAAGAAATGGCTAATAATTCAGAGGAGTGGAATGATGAAATTAAAGAGAGTTCTTTTCATCGTTATTGCTATTTTATTGCTGGCAGGCTGTTCGGCGAAAGAGGATCCTGCATCGGATGACAGTAAGCCAAAAGATCCGGATGTCATCAAAAATAGAAATGTGAAAAATGAACCTTCCAATGAGTTTCCACTTACAGGTATAGCCACCGATGAAGGCAGTGAGCAAAGGGCTGTAGCAGTGATGATTAATAATCATCCGAAAGCACGCCCGCAATCGGGCCTCTCAGAAGCCGATATGGTCTACGAAATGCTCGCAGAAGGTGACATAACCAGATTTTTAGCTATCTTCCAAAGTGAAACGCCAAGCCGAATCGGTCCGATTCGGAGTGCAAGGGACTATTATATCGAATTGGCAAAAGGCCTGGATTGCATCTATGTGTGTCATGGGAATAGCCCCGAGGCAAAAACCATGCTGGACAAAGGGTATATTGATAACTTGAACGGATTATATTATGATGGTACTTTGTTTCATCGTTCGGCAGATAGAAAAGCACCGCACAATTCCTACATCTCTTTTGAGGATATCCGAAAAGGCGTGAAGGAAAAGGGATATGAGATGAATGGTGCACCGGAACCTTATACTTTCCTTTCAAAAGAAGAGGCGGCTGGCCTTCAAGGGGAACAGGCACTGAAAACCGAGATATCCTACGGATCAGACGAGTATGATGTAAAGTATGAATACGACGCCACGGAAGAGAAATATAAACGTTATTCGAATGGTGAGCAAACAGTCGAATATAAATCGAATAAACCTATTTTACTGGATAATATATTGATCATTGAGGCCACTCATCAAGTGATCGACGATAAAGGTCGCCGTAAAATTGACTTGAAAAGTGGTGGAAAAGGTTATTTACTTCAAAAAGGAACAGCGAATGAAGTAGAATGGGTTAATAAGGATGGTCGGATTATACCAGTGAAAAACGATAACGAAGTAGGGTTGATTCCAGGGAAAACTTGGATCAATATTATTCCGAATGAACCTGGTTTAGTAGGAGACGTCTCATTTTGATACCCATGAATTGAGGGGGAGTAACATGCAAATTGATAAGTTAAGAGGAAAAGAAACGGATCAGCTGTTTAAGTCGATCCTTTCCTTGCGTGATTTGGACGAATGTTATCGATTTTTTGATGATTTATGTACAGTTAATGAAATTTCATCATTAGCACAGCGTCTTGAAGTAGCCCGGATGCTTGAAGAAGGTAAAACCTATCATAAAATCGAAACGGAAACAGGTGCAAGCACGGCTACGATTTCCAGGGTCAAACGCTGCTTGAATTACGGAAATGACGCTTATTCAATGGCTCTTAACCGTATTAAAGAAAACGTTGAGGAAACAACTGAATCTTAATGCATTCGATTTTTTATATGGTGAATCAGAAAAAGCCGAGGAATTCATTCCCGGCTTTTTATTTTGAGTTTGGCCTTTCTTTTGTCAGCTGTCTTTCTGCCGTATCCGTGTTATATTGGTTTTTAGATTCAGAGGTTTCCATTTGGTAAACATTTTATCGATACTTCTCTTTTTTAATGAAAAATCTTAATGCTATAATGGTGTAATGGGAAGTGTGAATGGAGGATTATTATGTACGATTTTCGCGAGTGGAAACATGTTTTCAAACTCGATCCAAATAAAGAAATAAGTGATGAGGCTCTTGAAAAAGTCTGTGAATCCGGTACGGATGCAATCATGGTCGGGGGAACGGATGGAATCACGCTTGAGAATGTGCTTCATTTAATGGCACGGGTCAGACGATATACCGTCCCATGTGTAATGGAGATTTCTTCTGTTGAAACGGTGACGCCAGGGTTTGATTTATATTTCATTCCAAGTGTCCTGAATAGCACCAACCCGGATTGGATGATGAAACTGCATCAGCAAGCAGTCAAAGAATACGGATACCTTTTGAATTGGGATGAAATTTTCGTTGAAGGGTACTGTATTCTGAATGCCGAGTGTAAGGCTGCTCAATTGACGAAAGCCAATACCCAACTGGATATGGATGATGTGGGAGCATACGCGATGATGGCAGAAAAGATGTTCAACCTGCCGATTTTTTATCTGGAATACAGCGGTGATTATGGCGATATCCAGATGGTGGAAGCAGCCAAAGAGAGCTTGGAGAATACCGTACTTTTCTACGGCGGTGGGATAAAATCAGTTGAACAGGCCAAAGAGATGTCTAAGTTTGCGGATGTCATCGTTGTTGGCAATGTGATTTATGAAGATTTGAAAGCGGCACTTGCAACAGTTACGGCAGTTAATGAAAACATGAAATAAATATAGTATACTAAAACATAAAAAAACAGAAACGAATGTTCGTATAGGTGGTGTGATAATGCAATATTTAGCGGAAAAATTACTAATAGGTTTGAATGAACAGCAACAAAAAGCAGTAAAGTCAACTGATGGCCCACTTTTAATCATGGCTGGGGCAGGAAGTGGAAAGACGCGTGTGCTGACTCACCGAATAGCTTACTTGATGGTCGAGAAGGAAATAGCACCTTGGAATATCCTTGCAATCACGTTCACTAACAAAGCTGCACGTGAAATGAAGGAGAGGATCCGTGCCATACTTGGCGGTGCGTCAGAGGATATCTGGATTTCGACCTTCCACTCGATGTGTGTCCGCATTTTACGAAGAGATATCGATCGTATCGGTTTTAATAGGAACTTTTCGATATTGGATACGACGGATCAGCAATCGGTCATTAAGCAAATCATGAAAGATCGTAATATGGATACAAAGAAATATGATTACCGGGCGATTTTGGGTAGCATCAGTTCAGCGAAAAATGAATTGGTCGGGCCGGAAGAGTACCTGAAGACAGCGTCGGATTACTTTACTAAGGTAACTGCCGATGTATATACGGAATACCAAAAACGGTTGAGGAAAAATTCAGCGCTCGATTTCGATGATTTGATCATGATGACGATTCAATTGTTCCAACTGGTACCGGAAGTACTTGAATACTATCAGCGCAAGTTTCAATACATTCATGTTGATGAGTACCAAGATACGAACAGGGCTCAATATATGCTGGTTAAACTACTTGCTTCACGTTTCCGTAATCTCTGCGTTGTCGGGGATTCTGATCAATCGATTTATCGCTGGCGCGGTGCGGATATTGCGAACATCCTTTCATTTGAAAAAGATTATCCGAATGCCAACATGATTTTCCTTGAACAGAATTACCGCTCGACAAAAAAGATTCTTGCAGCGGCGAATAAGGTCATCGATAACAATCAAAACCGGAAGCCGAAAAATCTTTGGACCGAGAATGCAGATGGTAATAAGCTATTCTATTACCGTGCAGACAATGAACAAGGGGAAGCGCAATTTGTAGCCGGAAAGATAAATGAGTTAGTTCGGGACGGCAGTAGGAAGTATTCCGATATAGCAATCCTTTACAGAACAAATGCACAATCACGTGTCATGGAGGAAGTTCTGCTTAAATCAAATATTAACTATGCTATAGTCGGGGGCACTAAGTTCTATGACCGTAAAGAGATTAAGGACTTGCTTGCCTATCTTCGCCTTATTGCGAATCCTGACGATGACATCAGTCTCCGCCGTGTAATCAATGTACCAAAACGCGGAATTGGTGCAACTTCAATGGACAAAGTGGCAGATTATGCAGATCAGTATGATGTTTCCATTTATAAAGCACTTGAATCTGTGGAAATGGTCGGGATTAGCGGGAAGGCTACCAAAGCGGCTAGGGAATTCCATACGCTGATCACTAACTATACAAATCAGCAGGAGTACTTATCCGTAACGGAACTGGTGGAGGAAGTCATTAAGAAAACCGGTTATCGTGAGATGCTGCAGGCTGAAAAAACGATTGAATCGCAAAGCAGGCTTGAAAATATAGATGAGTTTTTATCTGTTACGAAAGCATTCGAAAGTAACAGCGAGGACAAATCATTGGTTGGCTTTTTAACTGACCTGGCGTTGGTTGCCGATATAGACCAACTTGATGAGAACTCCGAAGAAGTTACTAATACTGTAACGTTGATGACCCTGCATTCAGCGAAGGGACTTGAATATCCGGTGGTCTTTTTATTGGGCCTTGAAGAAGGGGTTTTCCCTCACAGCCGCTCGCTCATGGATGAAGAGGAGATGGAAGAAGAACGCCGTCTGGCCTATGTGGGAATTACAAGGGCTGAAAATGAGCTATTCATAAGCAATGCCCAAATGCGGACATTGTATGGACGGACCAGTATGAATCCAGTTTCACGTTTCATCAGTGAAATACCAGAGGAACTCCTTGAAGATCTTAAACCGAAACCTGCTCCTAGAGCTAGGCAAACACCTTTCAGTTCTTCGAGAACTGGATCTCCTTCAACAGCTTCCACAAGAAAAGTTCCTGCCTTTGGTAGAGCCGTTTCTGCACCATCCGCAACCGGTGGTGAAGAGATCGGCTGGGCTGTCGGTGACCGTGCATCCCACAAAAAGTGGGGTATAGGAACCGTGGTGAGCGTAAAAGGGGAAGGCGAAGGGAAGGAACTGGATATCGCATTCCCAAGTCCAATCGGTATCAAACGCCTACTGGCTAAATTTGCACCAGTTGAAAAAGCTTAAGCTATTAATATGAATCTTACTGGTAAAGAATAGGGATATCTGACTTTAGACACCGCTCTTCTATAAGAAGTGCGGTGGAGTCTTCTTTAGAAAGGATTGAACGTATGGACTTACAAGCTGCAGAGAAGAAAGTTCTAGAACTGCAAACGTTATTGAACCAATACAGCTACGAATATTATGTGATGGACCAGCCATCAGTACCTGATGCTGAATATGATCGCATACTCCGTGAGCTTATCGAGTATGAGGAGAAATTCCCGGAACTGCAAACGCCTGATTCTCCGACACAACGGGTCGGTGGCGCCACTTTAGATATGTTTGAAAAAGTGGAGCATACCACACCGATGCTTAGTTTAAGCAATGCATTCAATGAAAGTGACTTACGGGATTTCGACAGAAAGGTCAGACAATCTGTAGGTGACGATTTTACCTATGTATGTGAATTGAAAATTGATGGACTTGCCGTCACTCTTCAATATGAGAATGGATATTTCGTAAGAGGGGCAACACGTGGAGATGGAACGATCGGTGAAGATATTACAGCAAACCTGAAAACGATCAAGTCGATTCCATTGAAGATGCGTGAGCCGGTTGCCATAGAAGTACGCGGTGAGGCATTCATGCCAAAAAAATCATTTGAATCTTTAAATAAGGCTAAGGAAGAACGTGGTGAGGAACCATTTGCAAACCCACGGAATGCAGCTGCTGGCTCGTTAAGGCAGCTTGACCCAAAACTTGCTGCGAAACGGAACTTGGATATTTTCCTTTATGCGATTGCCGATTTAGGAGAAACAGGGGTCCAATCCCACAGTGAAGGTCTGGATTTGTTGGATCGATTGGGGTTTAAGACGAATCGGGAAAGAAAAACATGCTTGAATATAGAGGAAGTACTAGCCTATATAGTAGAATGGACAGAACAACGTCCAAACTTAGCCTATGATATTGATGGAATTGTCGTAAAGGTGGATTCCCTTGAACAGCAGGATGAATTAGGTTTTACTGCAAAAAGTCCGCGTTGGGCCATCGCTTATAAATTCCCAGCTGAAGAAGTCATTACAACCCTACGGGATATCGAGCTGAATGTTGGACGTACGGGTGTATTAACCCCAACAGCTGTGTTGGATCCCGTTCGGGTAGCGGGTACGACTGTGCAGCGGGCATCTCTTCATAACGAAGACTTAATCCGTGAAAAGGACATTAGAATCGGAGATCAAGTGGTCGTGAAAAAAGCGGGCGATATCATTCCAGAGGTGGTCAATGTACTGGCAGAACGCCGTATAGGGGAAGAGGTCGAGTTTCAGATGCCGACTGAGTGCCCGGAATGCGGCAGTGAACTTGTTCGGCTGGATGGTGAGGTTGCTTTACGTTGCATCAACCCGAAGTGTCCTGCACAAATACGGGAAGGCTTGATTCACTTTGTATCCCGGACAGCTATGAACATAGACAGTCTTGGTGAAAAAGTGATTAGCTTGTTGTTTAAAGAGGAACTCATACAAGATGTGGCTGATATTTATAAGCTTACATATGATCAACTCATTGCATTGGAACGGATGGGGGATAAATCCGTCAATAAACTCCTTCAAGCAATCGAAGCTTCGAAAAGCAATTCGTTGGAAAAATTACTATTCGGGTTAGGCATTCGCCATGTTGGTTCGAAAGCGGCCAAGACACTTGCACGGGAGTTCGTGACGATGGAAGCCTTAAGCAAGGCGAGTCGTGAAGAATTAACATCCATTAATGAAATAGGGGATAAGATGGCCGATTCCATCGTAGCTTATTTTGAATTGGAAGAGGTCCATGCGCTATTGAACGAGTTGGAAGCAGCCGGTGTGAATCTTACTTTTAAAGGACCAAGAGCTGTTCCTATTGAAGATATCGATTCCGCTTTTGCAGGTAAAACAGTCGTTTTAACGGGTAAATTGCATCAGCTAACACGTAATGAAGCAAAAGAAAAATTAGAGGCGCTAGGAGCTAACGTTGCTGGAAGTGTCAGCAAGAAAACCGATTTGGTCGTAGCTGGCGAAGATGCCGGTTCCAAACTGGAAAAAGCGGAAAGCCTAGGCATCATGGTATGGGATGAAGAGAGACTGATTGAGGAACTAAAAAAATAAGAGGTGTAGATATGAAGAAACACTCTATTTTGGGGATGATTCTTATACTGCTTCTTGCTGGATGTGCGCCTAGTTTTGAGGATAAGCAAGAGGTAGTTCAAGACTCCAAAGACAAAAAAGAGACGGCAATTATTCCGAAGTATAAAATTTCGGATGAATATTATCAAACGATCCTACCGTTTGAACCATCAAAAGCACGCGGTTTGGTCGTATCTAATTTAAATACCCGATATGATATTGAAGAATTCGAAAATGGATTGATGCGGTTGGCCCAAACCCAATTCGACCCGGAAGATTACCTGTTTCAAGAGGGGCAAATGCTTGATAGTGCAAAGATATCTTCCTGGCTGAACAGAAAATATACCAAAAGTCAGTTGAAAGAAAAGGGTATGGATGCATCAAAGAACGTTGGCTTGAATCCGGTTGACCCAGGTAAAGGTGACATTGATAAGCGAAATGAAGAAAATCCAATCTATCTTGCTCATATTCTAGAACATAATTACTTAGTCAAAACAAAAGATAATTCAGTGAGTCTAGGCGGGGTTGTAATAGGTCTTGCGCTGAATTCAGTGCATTACTATCAAAAAGAGGCATACGGTGCCACCTATGAACAGAAAATCGATAGTAAAAAGCTAAAGCAAGAAGGGGAGAAAATTGCTGCAGAAGTCTTAAAAAGGCTGCGTAAAATGGACAAGCTGAAAAATGTCCCGATTACGATTGCCTTATTCGAGCAAAAGGAAAAATCTTCAGTAGTCCCTGGGAATTTCATTGCCTATACCAATATTGATAAGAACTCTGACAATATTGGAAAATGGACAAACTTGGACGAAAAGTATTTCCTATTTCCTTCTGCTAGTGCAGAAAAAAAATATCGTGATGACGTCAAGACTTTCACGAACTTTAAAGAAGATGTCGAAGAATATTTCCCTAACTTTAACGGAGTCATCGGTAGGGCGTTCTATATGGATGATCAATTACAAAGTCTGAACATCGATATCCCTATTCAATTTTATGGGAACTCGGAAGCGATTGGTTTTACCCAATATGTTGCTGGGCTTGTAATGGAACGTTTCCCTAAATATATTGCCGTACAAGTATCCATTACCTCCGTAAATGGACCTGAAGCGCTCATTGTCCGTGAAGCAAATCAGGACGAACCAACCGTGCATATATATGAATGAAAAAAGATGAAGCTTAACGGCTTCATTTTTTTTGCGGCAATTTCTGAAGTCCACTCTTTCATTTAAAACGGGAGGCGAATTTCAAAATAACCTTTAGCAAGGAACATAATAATAGTAAGTAAACCCTTCCATTTTAGGAAGCGAATACTTGGAAAAAGGAGAGCATTTGTCGAATTTTAAAGGTCTTCTTGTCATTTCCCCGGAAATTCCGGCAACTTTCCCATATTTCCCGGAAAATATCGCTTTTTCCTTGTGAAATAATTGAATTTCGACATTGTATCTCTTGTTGCTTTACTGTGTAATAGTTTGATATGATTTAAACGATGATTTTATGGAGAAAAGCGACGAATTTCAGTCGATTTGGATATTTTTTCGGAGGTGAAGAGAATGTCACGTATTTCTATGGAACAAGTTAAACACGTTGCCCATTTGGCTCGTTTGGCAATTACGGAAGAGGAAGCACAACAGTTTCAACATCAGCTTGACCAAATGATTTCATTTGCGGAGCAGTTGAATGAGCTTGATACGGATCAAGTAGACCCGACTTCTCACGTTTTGGATATGAAAAATGTAATGCGCGAAGATATTGCAAAACCAGGATTGCCAGTAGAAGAAGTAGTTAAAAATGCACCGGATAGCAAAGAAGGATATATCCGTGTACCATCTATAATTGAATAAGGAGGGACAATGATGTCGTTGTTCGAACAAAAGGTTTCTGAGCTTCATGAACGCTTACATAAGAAAGAGATCAGTGTCACTGATCTTGTTAACGAATCGTATGAGCGAATTGGACAGGTAGAGGACAAGGTAAAGGCATTTTTGACACTTGATGAAGAAAACGCCCGCAAGCAAGCAAGGCGATTGGATGAACAATTGGTAAAAGGTGAGAACAAAGGCGCTTTGTTTGGTCTGCCAATCGGAGTGAAAGATAATATTGTCACTAAAAATTTACGGACGACTTGCGCGAGTAAAATCTTGGAGAACTTTGATCCGATTTATGATGCAACCGCCGTTCAAAAGTTGCAGCAGGCAGAAACGGTTACGATCGGGAAATTGAATATGGATGAATTTGCAATGGGTTCTTCTAATGAGAACTCCGCATTTCAGGCGACACGCAATCCCTGGAATACGGATTATGTACCAGGCGGTTCTTCGGGTGGTTCAGCTGCCTCTGTCGCTTCCGGTGAAGTCCTATTCTCTTTAGGTTCCGATACGGGTGGATCAATCCGCCAACCAGCGGCATATTGTGGAGTTGTCGGCTTAAAACCTACATATGGACGGGTTTCCCGATTCGGACTTGTAGCTTTTGCGTCTTCTCTTGACCAAATTGGACCGGTTACAAGAACGGTCGAAGATAACGCCTATTTGCTTGAAGCGATTTCAGGTGTAGATCCAATGGATTCGACCTCTGCTAATATTGACGTACCGAATTTTGTTAATTCATTAACAGGCGATGTAAGAGGATTGAAAATAGCGGTACCTAAAGAATATCTTGGTGAAGGCGTTGGCGAAGAAGCACGTAATTCCGTACTTGAAGCATTAAAGGTATTAGAAGGACTTGGGGCTGAATGGGAAGAGGTTTCCTTGCCACATTCCAAATATGCTTTAGCTGCATATTATCTGCTTTCTTCATCTGAAGCTTCAGCTAACCTTTCACGTTTTGATGGAGTGCGTTTCGGCCATCGTACAGATAATGCAGAAACTCTTATAGAAATGTATAAGCAAACTCGTGCAGAAGGATTCGGTGACGAAGTGAAGCGCCGTATCATGCTTGGAACTTTCTCCTTAAGTTCCGGATATTATGATGCATATTATAAAAAGGCTCAAAAAGTACGTACTTTAATCAAAAAAGACTTTGAAGATGTCTTTGAAAAATATGATGTCATCGTTGGGCCGACGACACCTACGCCTGCATTTAAAATTGGTGAAAAAGTCGACGATCCATTAACGATGTATGCGAATGATATCCTGACGATTCCAGTCAATCTTGCTGGCGTACCGGGTATATCCGTGCCATGTGGATTCGCAGCGAATGGGCTTCCGCTTGGACTGCAAATGATTGGAAAGCATTTTGATGAAAGTACGATTTACCGCGCGGCTCACGCATTTGAGCAAGCAACAGATTTTCATAAACAATTTCCTAAGCTGTAAGGGGTGAAAAAAATGGACTTTGAAACGGTAATTGGTCTAGAAGTACACGTAGAATTAAAAACTGATTCTAAAATTTTCTCAGCGAGCCCGAATCATTTTGGTGCCGCTCCAAATAGTAACACGACTGTAATTGACCTAGGCTACCCAGGCGTATTGCCTGTCGTCAATAAAAAGGCTGTTGATTTTGCAATGAAGGCAGCAATTGCTCTGAATTGCGAAGTGGCGGAAATTACGAAATTCGACCGAAAAAACTATTTTTACCCGGACAATCCTAAAGCATACCAAATTTCACAGTTCGATCAACCGATCGGTGAGCATGGTTGGATTGAAATTGAAGTCGATGGCAAGAAAAAGAAAATCGGTATTACCCGCATTCATATGGAAGAGGATGCTGGAAAGCTGACACATAAAGGGAACTATTCACTTTGTGATTATAACCGCCAAGGTACCCCTCTTGTTGAAATCGTATCCGAACCGGATATCACTTCCCCTGAAGAAGCATATGCTTATTTGGAAAAGTTGAAATCCATCATTCAATACACAGGCGTTTCCGATTGTAAAATGGAAGAAGGCTCACTTCGCTGTGATGCTAATATTTCCTTGAAACCTGTCGGGCAAAAAGAATTCGGAACGAAAACTGAATTGAAAAACTTGAACTCATTCAACTTCGTTCGCAAAGGATTGGAGCATGAAGAGATCAGACAAGCGGAAATCTTGAATGAAGGCGGGATAATCGAACAGGAAACCCGCCGGTTTGACGATGCTACAGGCAGAACGGTACTAATGCGAATTAAGGAAGGTTCCGATGATTACCGTTACTTCCCGGAGCCAGACTTATTGACAATCCATATTGATGAAGAATGGAAAGCACGCATTGCTGCTGAGATTCCAGAACTTCCGGATGCCCGGAAAAAACGTTATGTCGAGGAATTTGGCTTACCGGAATATGATGCCGCCGTTTTAACGGTAACGAAAGAAAGTGCTGATTTCTTTGAAGCGACAGTCGCTTCAGGCGCAGATGCAAAACTAGCATCAAATTGGATCATGGGTGAGGTTTCTGCTTTCTTGAATGCAGAAGGAAAAGAGCTGCATGATGTCAAATTGACTGCTGAATCGTTGGCAGGAATGATTAAGCTGATTGAAGATGGTACAATTTCTTCTAAAATCGCTAAAAAAGTTTTCAAAGAATTGATTGAAAACGGTGGGGACGCTGAAACGATCGTCAAGGAGAAGGGACTAGTCCAAATTTCCGATGAAGGCGCGTTGCGTACGGCTGTTGAAGAAGCGTTGAATAATAACCCGCAATCAATTGAAGATTTTAAAGCCGGGAAACAAAAAGCAATTGGCTTCCTTGTCGGGCAAATTATGAAAGCGACAAAAGGACAGGCTAATCCACAACTTGTTAATAAAATTTTGGTTGAAGAAATCAATAAACGTTAATATTGACCGTATCACTTTTAAGGTGGTACGGTTTTCTCATGATTAAGGAAAGCAAAAATGAGAAAAATAATCGGAATTTCAAGCGGGAAAAAAATTTTGATTTTTTGGGAGTTATCTGTAGGGGTAACTCCTTTTTTTGTCGTCTATTACATGGATGCTTAACAGGAAAGGAGGAAGAGAATTGACGGATGAGTTAGTTGAGAAGGTGCTAGAGGGGGTTGAGGAACTTGAAGGACCTGAGGATATCTGGAAGGTGACGGAAGTGAATGAAGAAGAAACAGGTGAAGAAGGCATTGTAAAAAAGAATGGGATATTCAATACTGGAAAAGGGAAGCATACTTTGACGGTCACCGATACATTTAACGTAAATGTTCAATATCAATGATTGAAATCATTTACTAGAATAAAATTGTAAAAAGCATTATAATTTCCCTGATAAGATTTCTAGTAAAGTGGATATAAAGATATGGACCGAAAAGCGGTCCTCTTTTTTCGAATATTGCTTTTCATGTAATGAAGGATTAAGATGTAAATTATGGAATCAATATGTATAAGGATGATGGGAAATGAAGAGAGCAAGGTTGATTTACAACCCGACTTCGGGCCGGGAAGCCATTAAGAAGAGCCTGCCAGGTGTGCTAGCAAAACTTGAAGAAGCTGGTTATGAAGCTTCTGCACATGCGACTACCGGTGCTGGGGATGCGACGAAAGCGGCTAAAATTGCGATTGAACGAGGCTATGATATTGTCATTGCAGCAGGAGGCGACGGAACGATTTATGAGGTTGTTAATGGACTGGCCACTGCAGAGAAACGTCCGAAACTAGGAATCATTCCGACGGGAACGACAAATGATTTCGCGCGGGCACTGCATTTACCGAAGTCAATCGAAGGGGCAGCCGAAATTATTGCCGGAGGGCATACGATGCCGATCGATATTGGTAAAATGAACGATAGGTACTTCATCAATATTGCTGGTGGGGGCCGATTGACTGAATTGACTTACGACGTGCCCATCAAGCTGAAAACGATGCTTGGGCAGCTAGCGTACTATATTAAAGGAATTGAAATGCTTCCTTCAATTAAACCGACGGAAGTCTCTATTGAATATGATGGAAAGCTTTTTGAAGGAGAGATCATGCTTTTCTTGGTGGCTAACACGAATTCGGTCGGCGGCTTCGAGAAACTGGCTCCTGACGCCTCTCTGAATGATGGTATGTTCACGTTGCTCATTTTAAAAAAGGCCAACCTTGCTGATATTGTGCGTGTCGCAACATTGGCAATGCGCGGTGAACATATCCATGATAAAAACGTCATTTATGAAAAAGCCAATCGAATTAAAGTACAGGCCAAAAAGGACATGATGCTTAATTTGGATGGGGAGTTTGGCGGGATGGCCCCAGCTGAATTCGTAAATCAGTACCGCCATTTTGATGTATTCATCCCACAAGGAATACTGCCGGACGATCCGGCAAAATAGGGTGAAAAGGCCACTGAATCTGGTGGCCTTTTCAACTTTAATTAAGCAAGGAGAATGTGAGAACATGTATATCAGGAAAGCGACACCGGAAGATGCGGACAAGGCAGCAATATTGACCCGGTTAGCGATTAAAGAAATTGCAGAGGTATTGACAGGTGAAACGGAAGAAGAAAGAATACTTTACGTTCTTGCCGATTTGTTCAGGAAAAGCGGAAATCGGATTAGCTATGAAAATACGTTCGTAAGTGAACATGATGGACAAGTATCGGGATTGATCATTGCCTACCATGGCAAGGATGCCGAGAGCTTGGATGAACCGATAGTGAAACGATTAAGGACGAAAATGAAAGATCCAAGCGTTACGCTTGATAAGGAAGCAGAAATGAAAGACTTTTATTTGGATACATTATGCGTTGACCCGAATTTTCAAGGAAAAGGGATTGGTAGTGCACTGATTCAATATGTTGAGGGGTACGCTAAACAGAAGGGGTATCCAAGGGTTTCTTTAGTCGTTGAAAATGAAAATGAAGGGGCGAATCGTCTCTATAGCAGATTAGGATATAAAGAAATGAAAACCATTACGATTAGCGACCATGAATTTGGCTATATGGTAAAAGAAATAGAAGAACCTCCTGTTTAAACAGGGGGTCCTTTTTCGGTGTTTTTTGAACTTGGCGCTTGTTGCAACTACATTTGCTGACCATTCATGGCGGCCCAATCGGCGTAAACTCCGGTACCATTACAGCCGGGACAGTCGTGTATATCGGAAAAATGATATTCCGTCGGTACGAAGGAGCTGTATCCTCGTCCGTAACAATCCGGACAGAAGCCTTTTTCCTCCATGCTTGCTCGATGTTTTTCTAGCCTTGTAGCGTTCCAGGCTGATATAGAGTTAAATAAACTCATTTCCTCACCTCGTTTATTTTTCCTTATTTTTCTTTTTTTGTTGAACTTTTATACATGGAACTATGAAAAATCGTAATTCCTTCCCCTATATTTTTATGAAAACTAAGGTAAATTGGTGAGTGGTTTTGTGGCAAGGGCTCGATTGTGGTAAAATACAGGCTAGCATAAAAAAGAAAAGAGAAGATGATATGAAAAAAACAGCACCTGTTGCTAAAAACGATATTATAGAGGTTTTATTTGAAGATTTAACACACGAAGGAGCTGGAGTGGCTAAAGTCGATGGCTATCCTATCTTTGTTCAGAACGCCCTTCCTGGTGAAAAGGCAAAAATTAAAGTGATGAAGGCTAATAAAGGTTATGGCTTCGGACGCTTGATGGAGATTATAGAAAATAGTCCATACCGGGTTGAGGTCACTACTGAAGACTTCCATAAATACGGTGGATGTCAGCTGCAACATATGAGCTATGAAGGACAGTTGGAATTCAAGGAAAAGCAAGTACGTGATGTGATGACACGCATCGGGAAACTTGAGGATGTGAAGGTTCACCCAATCATCGGGATGGAGAATCCAACTCATTATCGCAATAAAGCTCAAGTGCCTGTTGGTGAAAAGGATGGCAGGCTAATAGCTGGATTCTTCAAACCGCGGACACATGAAATTGTTGAAACGAAAGAAAGCATTATCCAAAATCAAGCGATCAGTGAAGCCGTTCAAGTTGTTAAAGAGATTTTCAGTAAACTTGGTATCCCTGCTTATAATGAGGAGGCACATAAAGGTGTATTGCGGCACATCATGGCCCGTTATGGCAAGCAAACAGGGGAATTGATGATTGTTCTTGTTACAAGAACAAATAGTATCCCTTTCATCGAAACTATCGTAAAGGAAGTCGTTGAACGTCTTCCACAAGTGAAATCCATCGTTCAAAACGTGAATTCCAAGAAAACGAATGTTATCTTAGGCGATAAAATGACTTTATTGTGGGGCGACGAAGTGATCCATGATATGATCGGTGATGTTAAATTTGCGATTTCAGCAAAATCATTTTACCAAATAAATCCAGATCAAACGAAAGTCCTTTATGATAAAGCCCTTGACTATGCAGGGCTAACGGGTGAAGAGACGGTGATAGATGCCTATTGCGGCATAGGAACCATTTCTTTATTCTTAGCTAAAAAAGCGAAAAAAGTAATCGGTGTCGAAGTAGTGGAAGAAGCGATAGAAGACGCACGCCGCAACGCTGAATTGAATGAAATCTCAAATGCCGAATTCATTGTTGGCGATGCAGGCAACGTTATTGCTGAATGGTATCAAAAGGGCAACACTGCTGATGTCATCGTAGTGGATCCTCCTCGCAAAGGTTGTGAAGAATCCCTTCTAAATACGATCATCGAGATGAAACCGAATAAAGTCGTATACGTGTCATGCAACCCAGGCACTTTGGCTCGTGATCTTCATATCTTGGAAGAAGGCGGATATAAAGCAATCGATATCCAACCTGTTGATATGTTCCCAATGACGACACATGTTGAAAATGTAGTGTTATTAGAGTTGAAATAATGAGAAGGAGCCCGGTCACTTATGACCGGGCTCCTTTTTAAAGTGGAGGATATGTTTTTTTTCACATGTATATTCTTGACTCCCTAACTTGGACATATATTAGGATTATCAAAAGGGCGGCAGGTGATTTTATTAATTTTCAAAAAGCGGTGGCTGTAAGTGTTGGAAGCTTTATGATGGGTATTGGAATCAATGGTTTTTTAGTTCCTCATCATTTAATAGATGGCGGAGTTATTGGAATTGCACTCATCCTTCATTATTTCTATGGTTTTCAAACGGGGATATCGATGTTGATCCTTAGCTTTCCCCTATTTTTATATGCCTGGCATTATGAACGGCCCTTTTTCTACAGCAGCATTCACGGATTATTATTGACATCCCTTTTTATGGATTGGCTCAATCCATTGAAAAAGGTCTTTTCCATTTCGATACTAGCTAGCTCTTTGATTGGCGGTGCCATCATCGGGGTGGCCATAGGGCTCATGCTTCGATATGAGACTAGCAGCGGAGGAACGGATATGTTAGCCAAAATCATTTCCAAATCTACCTCTATAGACATTGCTTTAGCCATTATCCTCATAGATACATTAATCATTTCCGCCGCCGCCTTCACCTTAGATATAGAAATTTTCCTTTTTTCATGTGTGACGATCTTCACCATTGGGCTAATCACCTCTCTTATGAAAGTGAGGAAATCAATACGGTAATCAGTTTCTTAAAATATGGGCTACGTTATCTATTGCCTTTTGCAGTTTTTCGCTATTTTTGCTATACATCTCTTTAGCTTCGTTTGATTCAGTTCCAAGGGCAAATAATTCTAAGTCTGCTTGGCATTTTTTCAAGGTTGCGAGCATTAAAGGTTTTTCTAGAGGAGATGGCACTTTAATTTTATCATCAAAAAGGTCCACGTTTAATTCTCCATTAGAGTTTGCTTGTCCGAGAAAGACATTCTCGATGGTTACACCTAACTTATCCAGTTCAGTTTTCAGCCAATTTCGGTTTAGGCCAATCGTGGATAGGGGTTCATCTAGAATTTGACCATCCATTATAACAGTCTGAGCCTCCTTGACAGAAGCAACTGTCATTTTTAAATCTTTTGCCGTTAGAGGTTGGTCTTCTTTCTTTAACAGTACGGAAAAATCACCGTTTGCCTCTAATAAGGCAAACTCGACTGTTGATATATCAAAGACATCCTTACTTCGGAGTAACCACAATAATTCATCGGTTGTATACTTTTCCTTTTTTAAATTGTCCTCCATGACTTTTCCATCTTTAATAAAAATTGTTGCTTTCCCTTCGACTAAATCACGAACAATTTTGCTTTTCATGGAAAGTAATCCTGCAATGAAAGGAGCAAATGCAAAAACGAGAATGGAAAGAACACCGTGAACAATATTTCCTTCAACCTTTGTGGCTAACTCTGCGCCAACGTTCCCGATGGTTATGCCAGTGACGTACTCAAAAAAGGAAAGCTGAGATATTTGTTTTTTACCTAACCATTTTGTGATTAAAAAAAGAACAATTAAGAAAAATAGTGACCGTAAAACGATTTCTAACCATTCAGGCATTACTTAGCACCCCCTGCAATTCATAGGTATTTAAAACCCCTTATATTGTGGTTCTTCCCGTTCTAACTCACCCACTCGCTTTTGTACATCCTTCAGTATTTCATTCACCACCAGCATCGTTTCATGCAAGGTGCGTTTGGATTCATCATCTTGAGTCCGGAGTGCTAGGCTCGATAAGCCTGCCTCAACTCCTTTTAGGCTAGAGACACATTGTTTTACATCAGAAGCTATCGTCATGGAGCATCCTCCTTATCCTTTAGGTCTAAAAATAATGGCTCCGATCATACCAAAAATGATGGCAGCTGATATCCCGGCACTGGTTACTTCGAACATGCCAGAAACAACACCGATCAAGC
This sequence comes from Peribacillus simplex, assembly GCF_001578185.1. NCBI lineage: Bacteria > Bacillati > Bacillota > Bacilli > Caryophanales > Bacillaceae > Peribacillus > Peribacillus simplex. The sequence continues at coordinate 442,416 of NZ_CP011008.1, forward strand.
CATGCTTTTCCGCTTCGGCTAACGCTCCGTGTACAAGGGAATTTCCAAAACTGGTAATGGGCACCGTCGCTCCTGCACCCGCAAAATCAATGAAAGGTTCATATAATCCAAAACCATCCAAAAGCGCTCCCGTAACAACAAAAGTACATAAAGTATGGGCAGGCGTGAGTTTAAATACATCAAACATTATCTGCCCGATTACACAAATGGAGCCCCCGACTACAAAAGCCCAAAAGTAAATCATAATTGTGGTTCACCGCCATATTCAATTGATACGGCATGGGCAATGCATGGAATCGTCTCACTTTGTTGAAAGGAAAGGGGAGATAACAAGGCACCGGTAGCCACGACGAGCATTCGTTTTATTTCACCCTTTTTCATGCGATTTAATAAATGACCATACACAACGGTTGCGGAACATCCAGGTCCGCTCGCTCCAGATAGGACCGGTTGATCATTCTTGTATATCATTAAACCGCAATCTTTATATTGATTTTCCTCAATGGGAGTTCCATGTTTTTTAAATAATTCCAATGAAACTTCATGTCCAATTTTTCCTAAATCCCCGGTCACTATTAAATCATAATAAGATGGGGAGAGGTTCCGTTCTCTTAAATGGGCTTCAATCGTATCCACAGCGGCCGGGGCCATGGCACCTCCCATATTGAAAGGATCAGTCAATCCCATGTCGATGACACGGCCTATCGTAGCTGAAGTGACTCTTGGGCCTTCCCCGGCACTGCTTAATAAAGCCACACCTGCCCCCGTAACGGTCCATTGGGCTGTTGGAGGTTTTTGCCCACCGTATTCAGTTGGGTAGCGAAATTGCTTTTCAACTGCTGTGTTATGACTTGATGCTCCTGTCAATAAGTAATCTGCCCCTTTGGTATTGACAAGGTATGCTCCGAGAGCCAGTCCTTCCATAGAGGTTGAGCAAGCTCCAAATAAGCCGAGGTAAGGTGTTCCCAATGTTCGGCAGGCAAAACTCGTAGGGGTTATTTGATTGATAAGGTCGCCTCCGAGGAAAAATTGGATTTGTTCCTTTTGAAGACCCGCCTTTTCGATTGCTTTTGTACTCGCCTCTTCTATGAGGACTTTGTGAGCCTTTTCATAGGAATCTTGATTTAGCCATAAATCGGAATGAAGTAGATCGAAATCATCAGCAAGCAAACCGTTTGCTTCAAATGGACCACCAACGGTTCCGGTTGAGATGATGACAGGCTTTTGATCAAACACCCATGTGCGATGTCCCGTAAGCATTATAAACCACCCCATTGTATGAGTATTGTTTTTATCATTGCTACGATAAAAGCGGAAAATACACCGAATAAGATAACGGATCCAGCTAATTTGAACATATTGCCGCCGACTCCTAAAACGAAACCTTCCGTCCGGTGTTCAATCGCTGCCGATATAACGGCATTCCCGAATCCCGTAAGCGGCACAGCAGAACCAGCACCGCCAAATTGGGCGATTCTGTCATACACCCCAAATCCGGTGAGAAGCATGGCGACGAAAATTAATGTGCCTGCAGTTGGGTTTCCAGCTGTCTGGTCCGTGAAGTCAAAGTAATGGATATAAAAGTTCGAAATGACCTGTCCGATCAGGCAAATTATACCGCCAGTCATAAATGCTTTTACGCAATTCAGCAGTATTGGCCTTTTGGTTTCCAGTTGTTTTTGAAGTTGCTGATATTCCTGTTGGACAGGTGTCAGTTTTTTCTTTTTATTATTTGACATCTTCGTATCACTTCTTTCAATTGTTACGTTTTTTCATTCAATAAGGCTTTTATCCTTTTGAAATCCCTATTTAAGGAGTCCATTTTAGTATGGTCTTTCTCAAGTTCCTGCTCCAGCTGCTCCAGTTCTATAAATATTTTTTGATCTGTCGAGACCAGGACTTTATAATCAGGAAACATGTCTTCCAGTTCTGTTTGCGATTTTTTTTCAATCTTTTTTAAGCGTAGTCGATCGAAGTTTTCCACTTTAATGGCCACTAGCAGTTCCTTATTGGAATTCACGGCTTTTACATCCGCGACTTCGTCCTGATTCATTAGCTTATTTTTAGCTTGATTGGCCGCCATTTGGTCAATTGGCTTGTTGGTATGTACTTTGGATATATTCAAGCCCCGCTCCTTATTACTATCTGTTTGACTGGAATTTGCCGAACATCCTGTCATAAGCAAAACGATTAATATGAAAAAAAAAGGAATGAAACAGTTTAGCTTGTATGGCAAGGTATCGTCTCCTTATAGATGGATTAAAGATATAAAAAAGGTTGGTTGCCTCAACCAACCTTTTTATATGATTTCTTATTGCTTATATTGTGGTTCTTCTTGCTCAATCTGATCAATACGGGGAGAAACGCTGTCAACAATCGATTGTGTTTGTTGAGCAGCTTGTTGATAAAGTTGTTTTGCTTGCTCGTTGTCTGTTGAAAGGGCAAAGGTCTCGAAGCTTGCTTGAGCACTTTTTAGCCCGGCTAAAGTCGTCTTAACATCACTAATTACTGTCATGGTGTTACCTCCTTGGTTTTTCACTGCCTTTTTAGAGTAAGGAAAAAATGATTAAATATACCTTCCAAATTTCTCAAGGTTTTTTTAATACCTTCTTTTCATTAATCAAACGTTTGATTAATGGAAGGTATCAGGCATATGGGGTACGATAGCGATAGGGTTTTTCTCCACTGAAAATGGATTGTTTACAGGAGGGAGATGGCATTTGCTCGGAGTTCAATCATTTGGATTAGCGGTGCTGTGCATATGGGGCTTTTCATTGACATGGTTTCATTTTTAAAGTTGTAAATGTTGGGGTGCCTATAAAATCAACTGTTGAAGAAGAAGAAACATGCATTACCGGAGTTCATCAAGGTGGATGACTACTTAAGCAGGACGAAGAATTGACAAGGTAAGGTCCATAATTATATTAATGGTAGAATCAAGTAAGAGGTGAATTTTAAATGGGAGCATGTAATCTTAACCATTCGCAGCAAGATGTCAGGCAGAAATTTGAGAGTCAAAAGGCATTTTTACCAACCGCATTGAGTCAAACAATAGATTGTTATCTGGAAAAAGGGAATTCACAGGAAACATTGAATGAACTTTTTCATCTATTGAAGAAGTATGACTTGTCTACTCAGGAGGAACAGGAATCAAGAAACGAAAAATTGAAACAGGTCATGTTGTAATCGAGAAAGAACGGGAGCGTAAGGGATGGCTCACGTTCTTTTTTTGTTTTTTCATTATGGAATAAATTTTTTAACTTTAGGAGGACTCACATTATTTAAGGGATTTTTGTGATACTATCGCATGAACTATTGTTGGGGGGCCCTGTTGATAACATTGAAGGATTTGAGGGTAGGAAAAAAGCCGCAGGGATGTGGCTGGCTCCTATTTTTTTTATTGGGAGCATCATTTAAAAAAGAGAGCAGGGCTCAGCCATTTAATATGGCGGTCATCAATTGAAGATTCTTGGAAACAAGGCTCGTCGTTGACAGCTTACAAGATAGGCCACATTTGAATGGGATCTTGACAACGCTGGAGGTCGGCCAAAAAGAGGCTGAAAAGGGCTTATCAGGCGGTATGAAACGGAAACCTAATATCGCGTTAGGTACGTGCCCCTGATATCCTTTTGATGGACGGACCAACCGAGGGCATCGATCTTCAATCCAAACTCGAAATTAATCAATATGTAAAAATACTGGAAAGGCAAGGAAAAACAATTGTGTATATTTCACATGATATGAATGAAATCGTAAAGCTCTATGACCGAGGTGTTCTTCAAAATGGTGTGTTTAAATTCAAGGACACTTAAGGGAACAGCTGAAAGTTTTTCGGAAGAAATGGATATTATAACATATTTAGGTATAAATTGGCACAGGGGCTGCTAAGGGTGACCGAGGATGGTTTTAAGGATTGATTAATCAGTTAAAGTACGCCAGACAAGGGTTTGGTGATCCTTTAAAAATTTAATCAATCGTTTGATTAAATTCATTTATTGGTCTGATTATCAAACCCTTCCGATAAAAGATACAAAAAGCAGGGCCCATAATGAGCCCTGCTTTTTGTATTAAAAGCCATCCTCTGTTGCGGTGAAGGGGATGTTTAGGTTTCTTTCGACGGCACGAAGTCTTTGATTTAGTCGGTTCAGCCTATTCGAATGGCGTTGATCAGTTTGACTTAGCCTGGTTATTTCCTGGTTAACACGGTTCACTTCTCGATTTATCCGTGTGATTTCTTGGTTCTGCCGAGTGAGTTCCCTCGTTTGACGCTCATTTTGACGCTCAAGTTCCCGGACTCTTCTTTCAAGTTGTTGAGGCTCCCTTTCAAAATCGAACTGTTCGGGCACGTGGCTATATGAATTTTCTTGAATCTGCTGAAGGTTCCAATCTTGCTGTGGTGCATATTCAAATCTTTCTGGCTGTTGGAAATAGGGGTTAAAATTAGACTGATAGTACTGTTGATTTCCATTTTGTTGTGGATAAGGATAAAATCCGTATGAATTCATAGTCAACTCTCCTTTTTAAAATCAGGATGGATACGTAATAACTTATGTAAGTTCCGGTGAAGTGTCTAGGCGTTTGCCCATAATAGTGGGAAGAAGAGATAATTTTACCGAAAAAATTTCAATAAATTTGCAGAAACCATGCTGTTCCTATATCGTTTAGTATAGGAGAAAATCTTTCATCCATCTTGAAACCAATCTTAAAGATAATCCGTATATATAGAAAAGAGTGTAAGTCAGGAGTGTAAAGATAATGAATCGATTTCTTGCTGGTTTTGTTCCAATATTGATTGCATTTCCAATGGTTTTGCCGTTTTGGATGATTAGCTATTTTGGATTGAATCAACCGTTTGTCCTATCTGTTGTCATATCCTTAGCAGGAGGAGCGCTTTCCTATTGGTTAAGTTCCGTTTATTTTTCATCAAGATTCCTGAAAAAGCATGAATTGACGAGAAAAGAATACCAATATATAAAGAAAAATTTAATTGAAGCAAAACCGAAAATATGGCGGGTGCAAAAGGCACTAATCTCGGTCAGGCATATCTCTTCTTTTAAACAGAGGAAGGATATGATTAAAATGATCAGGAAAATATATAGTCTCACGAAAAAAGAACCGAAGCGCTTTTACCAGGCGGAGCAATTTTATTACTCGCATCTGGATTCAGCTACGGAGCTCGCCGAGAAATATGTTTTTTTATCACAGCAGCCAAAAAAGAATAAGGAACTTGAACTTTCCTTAACAGAAACTCGTAAAACCTTAAAGGAACTCACTAAAACGATAGAAAAGGATTTATATAAAGTGATTGCCGATGATATCGATAACCTTAACTTCGAATTGGACGTTGCTAAACAATCCATTAAAACTAGAAAAGAGTCACAAGTAATTGATGAAAGCAGGAGGTTAAAATGAATAACAATGATTCAAACCTGTTGAATAAATCGAATAACGCCAGTTTGATCGATGATCTTTTAGCCAATCCATTCGATGGGGTGCAGGAACTTGAGAAAGTATCTTCCCAGGAAGCGAAACCGGTTAAACTGATTGATGTCATTCCTGAAGAGAACAGGGCAAAGGCTTATCAGCTCGCCGAACAAATCGATCCAACGAATCATCAGGCGATGATATCCTATGGTACACCCGCCCAATCAAAGCTCCTGACCTTTTCAAACTCGATGCTTGAGCATGTCCAGAAAAAAGATGTAGGTGAAGTGGGCAACATTATCAGTGATTTAATGAAGAAGTTAAACGAGCTGAGCCCGGATGAGCTTAAACCGGATAAGCCCTCATTTTTTGCACGCATGTTCGGGAAGCTCTCGGGATCTGTACAGGAGGTGCTCTCCAAGTATCAAAAAACAGGGGCCCAAATTGATCGAATCAGTGTAAAACTCGACCGGAGCAAGAATATCCTGTTATCGGATATTGTAATCCTTGAAAAGCTATATGAAACGAATAAAGAATATTTCCAGGCTTTGAATGTTTATATTGCAGCAGGGGAAATTAAACTCGAAGAAATCCATGAGAAAACGATTCCGGAACTAAGGAAGTCCGCTGAATTAAGCAATGATCAAATGAAATTTCAAGAAGTCAATGATATGCGGCAATTTGCTGAACGGTTGGATAAAAGGCTTCATGATTTGAAATTAAGTCGTGAAATCACGATTCAAAGTGCACCGCAAATCAGGCTGATCCAAAACACGAATCAGGCACTAGTCGAGAAAATACAATCTTCGATCATGACGGCCATTCCACTTTGGAAAAATCAGGTTGCGATTGCATTGACCTTAATCAGGCAGAGGCATGCTGTAGAAGCGCAAAAGCAGGTTTCCAAGACTACAAATGACTTGTTATTGAAGAATTCTGAAATGCTGAAAACGAATACCATTGAAACGGCTAAGGAAAATGAGCGGGGACTTGTCGATATCGAAACATTAAAGAATACGCAAGCTAACTTGATTTCCACGCTTGAGGAGACCATGCGGATTCAAGAAGAAGGCAGGCATAAACGCCGACAAGCCGAACAGGAATTGGCGTCAATGGAAAATGAACTGAAACAGAAACTATTAGAAATAAAGGGATAAGGGGAGATAAAATGGAAACTATTGAAGCTATAAAAACGAGAAGAAGCATTGGAATCGTCAAGCAAGATCCGGTACCTAAAGAAATGATCGAGCAAATCATAGAAGCTGGAACATATGCACCTAATCATCACCGAACGGAGCCCTGGCGTTTTTTTGTATTGACAGGAGAAGGAAGAAATGAACTTGGGCAGGTATTCGAAGAAATAACAAGAATTGAAAATGCTGATGATACCCCTGAAAATTTAATCAGTAAGCTTGAAAGGCAAAAAAAGAATCCCTTAAGGGCTCCTGCCATTATCGCAGTGGGCATAGAGCCTAGTGATAAGAAAAATGTCCTCGTTTCCGAGGAATATGCGGCAGTGAACAGTGCCATCCAAAACATGCTTCTTGCTGCACATTCCCTAGGGCTGGGAGCAGTATGGAGAACGGGGAAAATAACTTATCATGAAAAGGTCCGGGAATATTTCAAGCTATCCTCAAAGGGGGAAATACTGGCTTTCATATACTTGGGTTATCCTGACATGGAGCCGAAACCTGCTAAGAAAACACCGATTAATGAATTGACCACTTGGATCGGATGAAAGATTAAGGATTAGGGGCAGCTGCAGCAGTGCAAAATCACTGCTGCAGCTGCTTTTTTGCCTTCAATAAGGCTTCCATATATCTGCTTTAACGAAAGGGATTTGGCCTCATCAGGCTTCGTTTCAAGTGACGATTGATGAATTAGGTTGTACAATACATAGGAAGAATAAACTTTGATGAATTAGGATGTGTCTATAGATGAGAACGATTGATCCATTTGAGATCCTTGATGGAAAAGCGATTAAATATTTGGATGTTTTTGGCGTTGAGGATGGCATTGCTTTAAAGAGTAGGTATGAAGATAAAACGTATTGGATATATGATTATTATTGCATGCATCAGACTTGTGATTGCCAGGAAGTATACCTTGAATTCGTTGAGGAGCGCAAGACCAATAAACAGGCTGGACAGCATTTTGGAGTTAGGGTTTCTTTCAGGGATAATCAATTTGCCCTGGAGGATTATAATATATCCAAGCAAAAGGCGATGGATATCGCGGAAGATACGTTAAAGTACAGTAAAGATGTAATGGAGTTATTTAAACAGCGGTATCAGCAAATGAAGGAAAAAGGCACGCAAATTATCATGGAAAGTGCCAAGGCAGCTAAAATGCCGCACGTCCATGAAAATCCAGTAATTGGAAGAAATGAACCTTGTCCATGCGGAAGCGGGAAAAAATACAAAAAATGCTGTGGCGCAGCTTAACATCCATGGAAGCTGACTCTATTCGGGGTCGCTTCTTTTTTAGTTGCGAAAAGCGCTTAGCTTTAAAATGAAATTTGATAATTGAAAAAAAACATGTAGAATAAACGGAACACTTGTTCTATAATATGAATTACCAGATAATTAAAGAATAAGAAATAAAAAGTAGTTATTTAGACGGAATTTTCCGAAAACTTCTTTTTTATTTTTAAAAATCTGGTATATATAAGGGAGAAGAGTTTTTTGATCTCATCTCTTTCAACGGTAGACGGCAACCAGACGGGATGAAAATCCCCACACTGTTGGCAGTTTAACTTATTGAACGAAGGAAGGGGTAATCAAATGACAAGAGAAAAAAGATTAATACCTTACAAAGTACTAGAAGTAATGGACACGGTGAAAGAGAAGATTCCCGAGGGTGTCGAGCTTGTGAAGGCCCCGGCAATTTGGGAAAAAGGCAATTATGGTGAGGGTGTGGTAGTTGCCGTCATCGATACAGGCATTGATAAAGGACATCCAGATCTTAAAGAAAGAATCATCGGAGGGAAGGATTTCACCAATACCGGGGATTATCAAGATGATAACGGACATGGGACACATGTGAGCGGTACAATTTTGGCTGCCGTTAATAATGCTGGTGTAGTTGGAGTGGCTCCTAAAGCAAGCGTATTAGCGTTAAAGGCCTTAAATGGTCAAGGGCAAGGCGAAATAGATTGGATTAATGGAGCTTTAGAGTATGCAATCAATTGGCGGGGACCTAATGAAGAAAAGGTTTCTGTTATTTCACTTTCACTAGGCGGTCCAGCGGATGAAGCTGAACACAAACTCATTCAAAAGGCTCTTCAGAACGATATCCTTGTCGTTTGCGCCGCTGGAAATAGTGGCGATGGGCGTCATGAAACGGATGAAATGGATTATCCAGGAGCATATCCCGAGGTAGTGGAAGTAGGAGCTGTGGATTTAAACAGAAATTTAGCTGATTTTTCAAATACAAATGATGAAATTGACTTGGTGGCGCCAGGGGTTGGTATTCTTTCTACGTATCCGGGAAATAAATTTGCAAGGCTGAGCGGAACGTCGATGGCTACGCCTCATGTAAGCGGTGCAGCAGCCCTCTTGAAAGTGATTGCGGAAAAGGAATTTGACCGCGAATTAACTGAATCGGAATTATATGCACAGTTAGTGAAAAGTACGGAAGACCTGGGAATAAGCAAAAAGGCACAGGGCAATGGAATGCTTAACCTAACGATAACGGAACAAAGAGTGGAAAATTCCATTAATACTACCATAAAATCAGAAAACCTTCAGTTTCCGAGTAAATCGGTAGTCATGGAAAATTAGAAGTGAAAAAAGGTGCCCCATGATTCTTGGGGCACCTTCCATAATGATTATTTTTTATTTTTCCTAAGAGCTGCAAAAAGCGCTACAATGGAAAGAATTAGTGATATGACAGCCAGAGTGATGATCAGCGTCTGATTGCTATCACCTTCTGTTGTTACGGAATCCTTTGCATTGTCAGTAGTCTTGGAATTATTAGTGTCTGCTTCATTTTTGTGACCATGGTCCGTAGATCCGGCAGCATCCTTGGGAGCTACCGAAATTTCCGTTACAGAATGCGGTAGGTCTGAGCCTTCATCACCGCTCCATTCAACAATTTCACCATCTTCGTAATATTGAAATGCATCCCAGGCCACTTTCGTTTCTTCTTTAGGATTTTGGGCAACGAATGAGAATTGCTGGAATTGTCCAGCGGTTATTCCTTCTTCAGTTGCTGACCAAGTTACCGTTTTTACATGCCCATCTTTGTCAGCCTTGGTTGTCACTTTCCATCCTGGTACAGGCTGATAGCTTTCAAAAGTAACCCCTTCAGGTACTTTTAAAGTCACCTTTGTGGTGGCAGTCTCTTTTTCAACGGGCACTTTGAGTGTATAAGTTTCCCACGCCTCAGGTGCAGATGAGGTTGGCTGGACCGTAACGTGTGCATACGCAGAACTAGAGAAAATGAATAATGCAGCAAATGTGGAAATAAGAAGCTTTGAAATGTTTTTCATTTGTATTTATCCCTCCTGTTATGAATTCCCTATGAAAATTGTAAAATCAGCATTGATTGAATCCAGGCTATCAGTTAATCCGTGAATATGGATATTCCACTTTCCTGGCATGGTTAATATAGACTTTGATGCAAATGTACCTGTGCTTTTTTCCTTCATTTGCAGCTTTATTTCACCGCCTGGCGTATCTACGGGCTGCATAGTGATTGTAAGCTGTTCTATTTCAGCTATCGGCTTGCCTCCATTGGATAGATCTACTTGAATCAGGTTATCCCCGACTTTATTCGGAGTCACCATTAATGTGACCTCATTATTTTCGTCAGTCAGTAACGTTTTCTCTATTGGACCGGGAGAAGACATGGCAGTTTGGACATTTGTCAATAGAGCCGCAACAATGAGTACGACGATTCCTAAACCAAACTCCATTCCCACACTATAACCAAGTTTTTTAACCCGCTTTTTCCCCCTTAAATAATGAAAAGCCCCTAAAACGATCATGACTAACATGAGACCAATTTTCGCAAGTAACAATTGTCCATATGTTGTATTTATCAATGAATAGATAGTCGGTACATGCTGTAAACTGCTATAGATCCCGCTAATGATCAGTATGATTACAAACAGAAACGACCATCTGGAAAACCTTTGAATGATTGACCAGTAAAAGGTTTTCTTATCGTCTGCCTGCCGATTAGCAAGTCCAGGCAAAATAACCAATAAGGTCAAAAGGCCGCCAAGCCATAAAGCCATGGACAATAAGTGGAGGAAATCCATCAAAACGGCCAGAACCTGATTAGGAACAGCTGCCGTATGTCCAGTTAAAGCCTTACAAACCATCAAGATTGCTATTATGATGAAAGAAAGGAAGGGTAGTGATTTAATCAGTGTGTTCTCGAGCATGAAATAAATAACTAAAAACAGAAGGAGCAACAATAGAATTTCTATGATCCAGATGGTACCGAAGCTTGTAGCATTCAATACTTCTTTTATAAAAGTCCCATTAAACGCATCCGCCCAACCTACACCAGCGTCAATCGTCACTTTTAAAGGCAGACTGCAGAAGATGGAAAATGCTAGACCTGCATATGAAAGCCAAAGGTATAGACGAGCCCTGCTGCTGGCTTCAAAAAGACGAGAACCCTTCATTAAAGATAATTGGAAAAAAAGGATTCCGGTAAGGGCCGCGAAGCATATGTATTGAAGACTTTGCAGGAAAACGGTGATGGAATCCGGAAAACCTGCGTTCACTTTGGAAATTTCTTGATTTGGTAGGACCGTTGAATCTCCAAATTGAAAGGGGATTGTCCCTTCAATGGGATGGCCATCGCTGGAAACCACTCTCCATTTTATGTAGTAAATCCCTTCATCAATAGTGCCTTTCCACTTAGCTTCCAGTACTTTTTCACTTTGTTCCGAGATTGCACTATCTTGAATTTGAATTTTGTCCCCATCTTGGCTGAATACCTCAAGCGAATGGAAAGCTGGTTGTATATTCTCACTGAATTGAATGCTGATCTTTTCAGGAAGAGTATCCATCACTTCATTCGGGCTAGGATTAGAGCTTATTACTGTAGCATGACCAGAAGCCATTGCCGGGTATAAAAGCAAACTGAATAGGCTGACTACCAGCCATAAATAATTCTTCATCTTGGTGTGCCATCATCCTTTCATCAGATTATGTAAGCTTATTATAAAGGGGAAATGTGAAAAAACAGTGAAAATAAATTAGTTATCTAAAGGCAGTTTGAGAGGTTCACTAAAAAAGTGATAACAATAAGGTTAGATTTGCCTAGCTTCCACCATTATAGCCAATAAAACATCGGATGGGAAATATTGGTGTAATTCCCTTGCGTAAAAATCAATAGGCCTGTGGCGCAAACCCGATTAAGAAGTAATTTTCAAGGATAAAGCAAAGACGGCTATTTCAGTTACAGTTTCAAAGGATCGGGAGCGACGTAGTCCTTGTTTTTCTGAAAGGATATGGATGTGGAAAAGGATAAGGAAGAGACCGTGGATGATGTCAAAAAAAAGAGGCGGTAATTGAGGCAACGCAAATGGGTACAGCTGGCAAAACAGAGACCGTTACATCCAATAACGCAGGAGGGCAAAGTATACTTAAAGGGGAACCAACCTGATGAGGCTGTGTCATTCTTGAGGGAAATCAAGGATTTCTTTACCTCCCTATTTTAATTTTATCAAGTATGGTCCTAAACCTGCAAAAAAGGACAAGATAAAGGCTTGTCCTCCGATTTATACTTATATGGGCAAAATGATTTGGACCTCGGTTCCATGGTTTAGTTCGCTGTTAAAACGGACCTTCCCCCGGTGCGCTTCAATGATTCGGCAGCTGACTGTCAATCCTAACCCTGTTCCTTTTTCTTTAGAAGAATAGAAAGGTTCACCAAGATGCTTTAACCGTTTTTTTTCTATTCCGCTTCCATTATCTTTGATGGTAATGGAAAGGTTATTGTCCATGCGCTCGAAATCAATCAAAATGTGATCGGCGGATGCCTCCATTGAATTCTTGAGCATGTTTATGAATACTTGTTTTAATTGGTTTGCCTCACATAACAGAAGCGGTATTTCGTTTTTAACAGATATTGATATTTGGGTGGGGTACGAGTCCGCCTCTGGTTTCAACAATGTTTTGACATCATTCATCAGTTCGATGATTTGATGTTTGCTGAATGGAAGTTCCTGTGGTTTTGCCAGAACGAGTAACTCGCTTACAATTAGATTGATCCGGTCCAATTCACTTAACATAATCGTGTAGTATTGTTCATAGGGATGGTCGCTCTTTTTAAGCAGCTGGACGAAGCCCTTTAAAGAAGTCAACGGGTTTCGTACTTCGTGGGCTACACTTGCGGCTAGCTCGCCAACTATCGACAATTTTTCGGTTCTTCTCAAGCGTGCTTCGGTTTCTCGAATTTGAGTGACCTCTTTAGCATAAGTGATGATCCCGACCAAATCTTCGCCAACCATCATCGGGACAAACGTACATGAAAGTAAGATGGACTTCCCGTACTTCGTTATGAATTCTATATCTTTCCCTTTTTTGATCCCCTTATGGTTTTCCATGACATATTGGCAAGATGTACGGATTAAATCCGCATCTTCTGCTGAAAATTTCAAATTAATGAATGAGGCACCATGTATTTCTTCTTTTTGAAAGCCTGTTACCGTTTCAAACCTTGGATTTACGGTCGTAATCAATCCGTTTAAATCAAGCATCAGCATCGGATAAGGATTGTGTTCAAACAATGATTTATAGCGTTGTTCACTATCGAATAATTGTTTCTCCGCGACAACCCTTTCAGAAATATCCCTGCCAATGACGACTAAGCCTTTTCGTGAACCATCCTCATGGAACAGAGGAACTTTGATTGTATCAAAGGTCTTGTGATTGCCGTCGGGAAGAGGGATGATTTCCTCACATCTTGTGATTTCCCCTTTTACCCACGTTTCTTCATCGGAACCTTCACAGTATATCAACGCCTCTTTATAAAATTCGGAGTATTCTGCGAGTTCGCTGTCTTTTTTTCCTTTATAGTCTACATGCTCCAATTGAAATAATTGCAGCCCGAAGGCATTGGATTCAAGCCATCGGCCATCACCATCCTTGAAGTTAACGAAATCCACCATTGAATTGATGAGGGTACGCCGACGTTGTTCCGCTTCTTTTAATTGTTTGAATTCTTCCCTTTTAGCTAAGTAAAGGTATAAGATCAAGCCTATAGATAAAAGGAAAAATATTCCTTCCGCTCTTTGAAGTTGAATGAAGAACTCTTTGTTATGGATGTTTGTAGTTAAAAAATAGTCGAACACGACTAGTGTAAGAATCCCGGATAGGATATAAATTGCTAAAATGGAGCGTTTGGACATGGAGATTCTCCCTGATTTTAAGACATTTCAAAGGTAAAATTACATACACATTTTAACAAACTATCGGAAAAAAATATATGCAGAATCCTAAATAAAAAAACAGGGGCCAATGCGATCACCTGTTTTTTCTGAATAAGGATAGTTTCTTTTTCTTTTTTGCACGCTTATAGATAATGAAAAATAGTAAGAAAAGGAGTGCAAGTGCAGCTAGCGTATATTGGTTCATTTCAACGGATAGGAATCCATATGGGATTAGAGATAGGAAGAAAAAGTATATAAGGTTGCCTAGTGCCGTCGCAAATAAAAAATCCTTGAAAGTGACGGTGCTGACTCCAGCTGCCAAGTTAATTAAACTTGTTGGGATAAGCGGGAAAATCCTGCCGGTAAAAACGTACATGAAACCATGCTCTACAACAGTTTCTTGCCACTTTTTGCCCATCTTCTTTAAAAGAAGTTCCTGAAACCAGTTTCTTGCTGCATAAAAAATAAACCCTGACGCAACAACACTTGTAAACCAACTCCATAGGTAGCCATATATGAATCCGAATATCGTGACATTGATAGTCAGGAGCAATATTAAGGGGATGATTGTAAATGAATTTTGGACAAACATCAATACGAATGTCACAATAAATGTAAGCAATAAGTTTTCCATCAATATGCCAATAACTGAATCCAAGTCACTTTTCCAAATCAAAGTAAATAATTCTGCATTTGAAAAAATAAATAATGCCATTACCAATAGACCGGTTAAAGTCAGGACTTTTTTCAAAGGGTCACCACCATTCTGACTAATAGTTTATCATTTTCAAGTTCATTGGTGAAAAAAGAGCTGTCGCATGATGCAGACAGCTCTGTTTACATTATAGTGGGTTAACGACGCGAAGATTCCTTTATAGCCACTTTTCAAACTGAATTCTTTTGTTCATTCCATAAATAATTGGCGCACCAATCAAGAGGACAACGAACTCACCAACTGCCGTGGTCATCCAGCTTAACCAGAATGGTAAGCCAAAGGCAAGGTTCAGTTCAATTGCAATTAAGAACATTGTGAATGTGAAAAAGATAATCGTGGCAATCATTCGTCCTTTAATGCTTTTTATGAACCGAGATACTAAAATGACAAGCAATAAGGCGAGTACGGATTGCCCTACCCCGAAAATCAAATCAAATGGCACCATCGGCGAAAAAAGCAGATTAGATATGAAGACGCCGCCCACGATACCGTAGATATACTTTTTATTGAATACAATCAGATGATTCAACATTTCCGGTACACGAAATTGGAACATCTCAAAAGCAATTGGTTTAAACACCAATGAGACCGCCACATACAAGGCAGCCAATAACCCGTTTATCACGAGTGTACGAACATTCATTTTACTCTCTCCCTAGTTTTTTATCGTGGGATGGTTACGAACCACGTTAAGGCTTTTGCCCGAAGATTAATAGTATCTCATGTAAGCTTGTTTGGTCAATTTGTAAAGAATGGTTGTATTTATAAGGCAGGGGAAGTCCAAAAGGATTTTGATTTATTGTAATGAAGGATGATATTATTTTTGTATGAACTTCAAAGGAGTGAAAATTATATGTGTATCGAGAGTGTCAAAAGCCATTTTAAACGATGGGACCGGGAAGGCGATGTAATGGAGTTCGAAACATCGAGTGCTACGGTGATTGAGGCAGCAGTTACCATCGGCGTTATCCCAGCACGGATCGCTAAGACTCTTTCCTTTAGGGGGGAAGGTGAACATGCTATTTTGGTTGTAGCGGCAGGGGACGCAAAAGTGGATAATAAGAAATTTCGTCAGGTGTTCGGATTCAAGGCACGAATGTTATCACCTGAGGAAGTGCTCGAACAAACAGGCCATGCCATCGGAGGAGTTTGCCCATTTGGACTTGCAAACGATCTAGATGTTTTTCTTGATGTATCAATGAAGCGCTTTGAGTCATTGTTCCCGGCATGCGGCAGTACGAACTCTGCAATAGAACTTACACTCGCTGAATTATTTGAATATTCAGGAGCAAAGGGTTGGGTGGATGTTTGTAAGGCTTGGGAAGGAGAGGGGAATGAGGAAACGGCGGTAGGCAATGCTGTTGATGGCATTTGATTTATGGTGCCAAAAAGATCCAGATGAATGGGATTGAGTCCACTTGGGTGGACTTTATTTATTGATGACATGGACATTTTATTAGTCAGTTAGCGGTTAAAGCCTTATAAACTTGTTCGAATGCGATTGCTCCAAAAATTTTGAAGAGGCAATCGCTCTTAAAGTGGTTCGTGATTGGTAAAACGTGCAGAAAGTTCATAAGCGGAGGATGAAAGATGTTAATTGGAAGCCATGGAAAAAGCAATAGCAGCTATCTTAGTCTTAAAACTCTTTATGAAGAAAATATCACGGTAAAGAGCATAGCCCAGGAGCTTGAGTTTTGCCATAAAAACGATCTGGCGCTGGATATCCAGAAAGCTCTGGAAAAAAAGAATTTTGATATATTGGCAGTGCAAGATCAAGGAGAAATCATCGGATATATAGATAGGGAAGAACTAGGTGAAGGGAGCGTTTCGGAATATTTAAGAAATTTTTCACCAAGGGAAATGGTTTCGGATTCAACCCCTTTGATCCAGCTTCTCCATATTTTTAAGAATAAAACAAGGGTGTTCGTATTGGAGAATAATTCAATTAAAAAGTTGATCACCCATGCCGACCTTCAAAAGCCTCCAATCAGGATGCTCATATTCGGATATATTACCTTATTGGAAATGAGGATGAGCGATATCATCATGGATAGATTTGGCGATGGCACCTGGCATCCAATGATCAGCGAAGACCGTTTAGAAAAAGCAACCGAATTATATAGGAGGAGAATCGATAAAAATGAAGATATCAATTTAATAGAGTGCCTGCAAATCAGTGATAAATTCGACATCATACATAAGGATAAACAACTGAGGTGTTTCTTCCAAATCCCTTCAAAAAGTAAAGGGAGAAAGGATGCAAATGCCATCCGGAAATTACGTGATAAGATTTCCCATGCTAATGAACTGGGTCTGGACATGTCGTGGATGGAAATCATTGAGGTTGTCGAGTCCTGTGGCCAACTGCTCGAAATCTCTGAATCCTATCAATATGAAAAATAAGGATCCGGCTATCATGCTGGTTCTTTTTTATCGTTTAGATCCAGACAGAAAAAAACTGCCCATATCAGGCAGTTTCCCCGTAAACTCAAAACTCCGGTAGTTGATCCAGGTTATTTTCTTTTATCCCATCGGGCTCACTCCGCAATATGTCACGGCCATATTTATGAAAGACGTCAACATTGGCCAGGTTGCCTGCTTTGGCTTCCGAAAGGGCAGTGGGGTAGTCGAGCTCGCGGCCGGAGTCCGTCTTGATGGCGATAATATTGTCCTCTTCATTTTTCCTTACGGCGATGATTTCTTCTTTTCCAGCTGAATCAAGTTGGTTTGCTTGCGGTGTTCCTTGCTGTTTATAGGATTCATAGGCTTTTTCAAATTGGTCCATGTTTTAGACACCTCCTATTTATAGGGTGAGCTATTTGGTCTGCAATATACAAACCGGATTTCGTCCGACTTGAGCCGTTAATTCGTCCAGAAGTGCCGACTTTTCGGCACTTTTTTTAAGTGAATGCTATTGTCTTGGCCTTTTGAAGTGGCATGGCACTTGCATCTTGTATGTGTGGTAGTAAGAAAAAATATCCACTTAATTAAGGGAGGAATATGAATCATGAATGTAAAACAAGGGGAAAGCACTTTCAATGCAAAACAACAGGTTAGGACAATGAAGGCAGCGGTCGTCAATGAATTTAACCAAGAACTTGAGATTAAAGAAGTACCCATCCCAGACTTGGTTTATGGTGAGATATTAGTGAAAATTAAAGCATGCGGCGTGTGTCATACCGATTTACATGCGGTGCATGGCGATTGGCCGGTTAAACCTAAACTTCCGCTTATCCCTGGACATGAGGGTGTAGGCATTATAGAAAAGGTGGCAGAAGGCGTAACTTCCTTGAAAGTAGGTGACCGTGTTGGGATCCCATGGCTTTACTCGGCCTGTGGCGATTGTGAGTATTGTCTGACTGGAAGGGAAACGCTTTGCTTGGATCAACTGAATGCAGGCTATTCCGTGGATGGGGGATATGCGGAATACTGTAAAGCACCTGCCAAATATGTGGTGAAGGTTCCTGAAGGGCTTGACTTTGCGGAAGTTTCACCGATTTTCTGTGCGGGTGTAACGACTTATAAAGCACTTAAAGTATCAGAAGCGAAACCTGGCGATTGGGTAGCGATCTATGGAATTGGCGGATTGGGACATGTTGCCCTTCAATATGCGAAAGCGATGGGCTTTAATGTCATTGCTGTCGATATTCAAGATGATAAGCTTGATCTGGCAACGGAACTGGGGGCGGATTTCACTGTTAATGGGCTTAAGACTGATCCTGTACAAGCCATAAAGGATAAAGTTGGTGGTGTGCAGGCAGCCATTTCTGTAGCGGTTACGAAAAAGGCATTCGAACAGGCTTACAGTTCAGTCAAGAGGGGTGGGACACTAGTCGTAGTTGGACTGCCGAATGATGAACTTCCAATCCCGATTTTTGATACAGTACTAAATGGGGTAACAGTAAAAGGGTCAATCGTAGGCACGAGAAAAGACTTACAGGAAGCTGTTCAATTTGCGGCAGAGGGAAAAGTCAGAACAAATATTGAAACAAGAACACTTGATGAAATCAACGACGTGTTTTCGATGATGGAAAAAGGAGAAATCAATGGGCGCATCGTATTGACTTTAGAATAAGAACAAAAGGAGGATGCCATAGAATAGGGCATCCTCCTTTTTTGCATTCTTGTCTTATGTCTGGTTCTTCTCATTTAATATATAGCGCAGTTTCCTTATTGATATCTGCAAGCGTTTGGCAGCTTCATTCCGGTTGCCGTATGTTTTTTGCAGCGCTTGCAAGACGAGTTCCTTTCCAATTGTGGATTGAAGCTGTTTGATTTCTGTAAGGATTTCTTCAAGCATCAGTTCATCTTTCTCATTAAAGTCGGCCACCAGCTTTTTTCGCCACTCTTCAAGAAGGTTTTCAGTTGTCTCAGTCTCATTCGGAGGCTCTTTCTTGTGAGTGAACTGGCTGTTAGTTAGTGAGAGATCATTGGCGGTTATTTCCGACTTATGGTCTGCGAGAGTCAGCGTCCGCATGACCACATTAGATAGTTCGCGTATGTTGCCTGGCCAGTTGTGTTGCTGTAACTTTTCAATGGCTACATTGGAAAAAGAGATATCTCCCTGACCATTTCTCTCAATCAAATGCCGGACAAGCAGGGGGATATCCTCTTTACGTTTCCTTAACGGAGGGATTTCTAGAGTCACAACGTTCAGTCGATAAAATAGATCTTCCCGGAATTTTTTTTTGTCGACTGCCTGCTGCAGGTTTTCATTGGAGGCCGCCACTAAACGGGCGTTCGTCCGTAATGTCCCGCTGCTACCAACCCGCATGAATTCCCGCGTTTCCAAAACTCGAAGTAATTTGACTTGAATGGCCGGACTTGCATCAGCAATTTCATCAAGGAAAAGCGTACCGTTCCCTGCAATTTCGAAAAAACCCTTTCGCAGCTGGGTCGCTCCGGTGAAAGCCCCCTTTTCATGACCGAATAATTCGCTTTCAAGCAGGGATTCAGAGATCGCTCCACAATTGATGCCGATAAAAGGGCCATGGTTTCGGGGGCTGGCTAAGTGGATGAAGCGTGAAAGCACTTCTTTGCCGCTTCCGGTTTCTCCTTCGATTAATACATTGACTGATTTTTGGGCAACCTTGAAAGCCGTTTCAATCAAACTCTTCATTAAAGGACTTTCACCGACAATGAGTCCTGATTCCTCGGCTAGCTTATGGATGAAGTGTTGATTCAAATATTCATTCTCATTCAATAGGTTGTCAATCTGCCTTTCCAATACTTCAATATCCACAAAGGGTTTTTCCATAAAATCACTCGCGCCAAGTTTCATTGCATCAACAGCGGTCTTGACGGTGCTGTATCCGGTCATGATCAGTACCTTGCAACGCGGCTGTTGTTGTTTTAGATGCTGCAGGAGGGAAAGGCCATCACAATCCGGAAGCTTCAGGTCTATCATTGCGACATCAAAACGCTGCTGATTCCAATCGATTTCATGAAAATCCTTCCCGCTGTTCACAACTTGTACGAGGTAACCTTTCATCGTAAAAAGGCGGGAAAGAAAAGTCCCAACTTCTTTCTCATCGTCTACCACAAGTAACTGAATCACCTTATCATCCCCTTTCCTTTTCTGCTTGTAAGGGAAGCCTCAGGAAAAAAGTGCTTCCTTTTCCTGGCGTGCTTAAAACGTCGATCTTGCCTCCATGGTCTTTGGCGATGCCAAGGCTTACAGACAGACCTAAACCTGTACCTTTTTCCCGATCTTTAGTCGTATGAAAGGGATGGAATATGAAGGGCAGGCGTTCTTTTTCAATCCCTGTTCCGTTATCAGTCACCTGAATCACCATGAACTCGTCTTCTGAATAGGTAGTGATCGCAATCGATTTTTCAGTTAGAGCGGACTCGTCCAATGCGTCCTTTGCATTCAATAGCAAGTTGATGATGATCTGTTCTATCTGCGGCTGGCTGCCCTTTATGAACGGAAGGTCTTCCTGAAGGGAAAGATGGAGGGAAATTTGTTTCTTCCCAAGTTGAAACTTCAAAAGGTTCAGAACCTGGTGAATTGCTTCGTTAACAGAGTAATAGTGGAATCTATACTCATCCTGCCTTGAAAAGGTAAGCAGGCTTTTCACTATTTGCCTGCATCGGTCACCGCAAATCTTAATATCGTTCAATAGCATATAGTCCAGATTGTCCTGTGGGGTTTTCCGTAATAAAATCTGCGAGTTACCAAGAATGGCCGTTAATGGGCTATTCAATTCATGGGCAATCCCTGCTGCCATTTCACCAATCGCCCCAAGTTTACCGGCATGTAATAGCTGGACTTCCATCTGTCTTCTTTCAGTGACATTTTTATAATAAGCAATGACCCCATATACTTGATGCTCCTTATTCTGAATCGGGTAGGCATGCATTTCCAAGATGGTATCATGCTGAAGGAGAATTTCCTGGAATCCTGGCATATTAAATGAAAAGGTATCTTGAATAAGAGATTGGGATGCTTCAATTAAAGGAACCAGGTCGGAAAAGTCCCGGGCAGAATCATTGGATTGATAGACAGATCCTTTGTGATCAAAGACGATGATCATATCTTCAACTGCCTTGAACGTATCCTCCCACTCCTGTTTGGAATGAAGAACTTCCTTATAAAGCTGGGCATTCTCCAAAGTCAGTGCAAGCTGATTGGATAGTTGCTCAAGAAAATCCAGTTCATCTTTATGCCATGTTTTCTTTTTCTTCCTGCCGAAAGTCCAGATTCCGATTTTTTTACTTTTTCCGTACAAAGGCACTAATAGAAGTGTTTCAATTTCAAGGGATATTAGACGTTCTTTTTCTGGGAAGTCCGGTAACCGTGTAACTTCCACCTGAATGGGCTGCTTGTCTTTCAAGACGGACGAGAAATCCTGAAAAGGGTGTAACAGGTTATTGGAATCCATTTCAAGTTCGCAGTGACCATTGGGGCAGATATGAAGCAGGGCAGGTTCTTCCTCATACAATATGACAAAATGACTGTCATCGAATGTAATGAGCTGCTTGAGTTTAGCAATGACATTTCGGAGAATTTCCTGGATGTCGATTTCAATATTCATATTTTTAGTGATGTCATTCATAATTTCAAGCTGCATATTTTTCTTCTTCAACTGATCCACGGTTTTCTTAAGTTCCGTGTAATACGTTTTTTTTGAAGATTTCACACCTGTCATTAAATCTATCAATTCAAGTTTATTCATGCCTTTCACCTCTTAAAGGGCTGTAAGAAGCAGCTGATTAATCTGTTCTAATGACATATCACGAGGATTTGTGATCATGCAGGCATCCTCAAGAGCGGTCATCCCTATGGGTTCTATCATTTCTTTCGTAATGCCGACATCACTTAAACTCTTGGGAGCCCCTATATCCTGGGATAATTCCCTTACGAAGTGAATGGCTGCCATTCCAGCTTGCTGCTCGGTCAATGCCCGTGTATCGATGCCCATGATGTCTGCCATCTCGCTGAATCGCCTTGGTGAGGCAATTCGATTGAAATCCATGACATGGGGAAGCAGTATGGCATTGATTTCACCATGCGGAAGAAGGTATTTTCCGCCAATTGCATGTGAAATGGCATGGGCCGCTCCCAAAATGGCATTGGAAAAAGCTAGTCCAGCTTGCAGACTTGCCATCGCCATCGCTTTTTTTGCTTCCTCATTATGCCTGGATGCTACAGAGGGGCGTAAGTGACGGGAAACGATGGACAACGCGTTTTTAGCCTGTACATCGGTCAACGGTGTCGCAGCGATAGAAACGTAGGATTCAATGGCGTGGGTTAAAACATCCATTCCAGTAGCCGCGGTCAAATCCGGTCCCAAGGTGGTTAAGGTACCAGGATCGACTATTGCAATATCGGGGACGAGTGATTTTGAAATGATCGTCATTTTTTTCTCGCGGAATGAATCGACGATCACCGAAAACTGAGAGACCTCTGATCCTGATCCTGCCGTAGTCATAATCATCACCATGGGTGGGAGGGGAGAGTGGACTTTATCAACACCTTCATAATCACTGATGATGCCACCATTCGTAGCTAAAAGGGCTACCCCTTTGGCGACATCCAAAGCACTGCCTCCTCCCAAACCAATGATGGCATCGCATTCTTGGTCATTAAATGCCAAACAGCCAGCTTCAATCTCCGTGTCTTTCGGGTTGGTCGTCATTTCAATGAAGGTAGCAAAGGCTAGACCCACTTCTTGGCAGGATCCAATGACTTTATCTAACCAGCCAGCATTGGAAACACCGGAGTCGCTGACTATCAACGCCTTTTTGGCACCCAACCGCAAGCAGGCCTCGCCAGCTTGTTCTATGGAACCTTTTCCAAAAATCACTTCCGGCATCACGAATTTAGTTATCGACATCTTTGCGCCTTCTCCCTATAAAATTCAATTTCTCTTGTATTATTTTCCCGAAAAAGAACGAAAATCCTGTTTGGATACCAGGTATTTTTATATAATATGACAAAATATCAAATGATTGAGGACTTTTGTTGTGCGCTAAATCACCTAATCATTTCTTTTATTTGTAGATTCGTTACTTTAGACATGGATTAATAGGGATAAACCTACCTAGTTAGAATTTTCTGTATATTGTAAAATAATGGAGGGAATCTATTAAAATAGGAGGCAGGCAATCTATGAAAAAACAATTTCTATCCGTATCATTAGTCGCGGTATTAACAATCGGAGCAGCCGGGACTACTACTACCGCTTTAGCAACACCGAGTTCTTCTCCAGTACATCATGCGCCATCCACAGACAAGCAAATCGTTAAAAGGATCGATGTCGACAAAATCTACAAGAATATTGAATACCTCTCACAAACACCCCGAGTTGCCGGTACTGATTCGGAGTATAAGGCCGTCCAATTCATCAAAAAGCAGTTCGAATCTTATGGCTATAAAGCCGATATTGACGAGTTCAGTTTTTTATCCTATACAGACCCAAATCTGGTCAAGCTGTCCGTTGACGGGTTTGATGGGGAAATCCAAGCGAACCATTTAAGTTATTCAGTAAATGGTGATCTATCCGGTGAAATGGTATATGCCGGCTTAGGAACGAAGGAAGAGCTTGAAAAAGCGGGTGTTACAGGGAAGATCGCCCTTATTCAAAGAGGCAGCTTCACTTTTGCAGAGAAAGTATTGAATGCAGCAGAAAAAGGGGCAGCAGGTGTCATCCTATTCAATAATGCAGATGGGGAATTAAATGGGACCCTTGGAGGGGCTAATGATCAGTATATTCCATCTGTTACGATAACGAAAAAGGATGGAGAAGCACTGCTTGAAAAATTGAATGCCGGAGTTAAACTGACAGCATCATTAAAGATTGAAGGAGCTTATACCGGAGAGAAAACCTCTTATAACGTGGTGGCAACAAAAAAAGCAACAAAGACCATTAAAGCTAAGAAGAGCGATATCATCTATATCACTGGACATCATGATTCCGTCGCTGGGGCACCTGGAGCGAATGATGATGCATCAGGCACGTCCGTCACACTTGAACTTGCACGTGCACTGAAGAATCTTCCTACAGATACGGAACTTCGCTTCGTCACCTTTGGGGCCGAGGAAAATGGATTGCTTGGTTCACAGAATTATGTGGAGAACCTCTCTGATGATGAGATCAAGCGGACGATTGCAAACTTCAACCTGGATATGGTGGGAAGCAAGGACGCTGGAGATTTGGTCATTTTGACTAATGATGGAGAGTTGAATCTTGTGACCGAGCTGGCTCAGGCATCAAGTACAAGGCTGAATGGCGAGCCTACTCCATATGGACAAGGCGGACGCAGTGACCATGTATCTTTCGCTGAGGCTGGGATTCCCGCTGCTTTATTCATCCACAGTCCATCAGAACCTTGGTATCATACCCCTGATGATTCCATTGATAAAATCTCAAAAGAAAAGCTTCAAGATGTTGCTGGAATTGTCGGAACCGCTGTCTATGACCAAGCTAAAATCGAAGCTAAAGAGCCAAATCCAAATCATAAAAAAGGGGAAAAGGTGAAAGCTCCGCATTTATTTGACGAAAAGGAAATCAGATAATGCATTAAAAAAGTATGAATTTCAGAGGGTGCAGCTGCACTCTTTTTTTATGTTAAAAAATGAAAAAACGGGGAAAGTCTAATTCATAATCCTTCCAAATGGGATGGATTCCCTATGTAAATGAAGTTAATGAATTATTTTCTATTAATCCCTATGCTGAATATAAGGGAGAGTTGTTTCCAGTATCAGAAGAAAGAACAACAGGAAAAGTATTATTGGATACAACCAACACTGAACTTGCTATAAAGATGGGGTTTGAACGAACAGATAAATATATATATCCAAATATGTGGAATAGGATTAAGTGGGAATTACCAAGGAGAGGAGGCCTTATTCAATTGATTAATTTTTTCATTTAAATAGCCTTTAAGGTTAAGGGCCTATTTTTATACCCACTATTATACAAACTGGTTCACCAAGTTGTTTACATAAAGTAAAAGAGGATTATTTTTTCCGGAATTGGGTAAAAAGTATTAAGCTGTCTTTCATTTAATATCTAGCACTAAGGTTTCTTTATTCTTTTGAATAAGGAGGGTTTGGTGGGAGGTGATTAAATGAGAAAGGCCTATGGTATAAAAAGTTTAATAATTTACTTAGAATCGGTAAATTATCCAATTACCGAAAAGGAAATCGATGATCTAATATTAAATAAGAAGATACCTCATCTAAGACCCATAAATAATTTACTGATTTTTAATTTAGATCATATTGATGGCTGGCTTAGTGATCAATTAAAACCTTAGTTAATTGAAGCCCTGCTTTAAGCGGGGCTTTGATCTGCTATCTAAGTCTATTTATAAAACCCCGTTAATATGAAAAGTAACCAGATGGAAAAAGGCGGCCAAGGTGTTCATGAAGACCTTGGCCGCCTTTTTGTTTATCTTCTTTTTTTTGCCTATTAGTGGCAAACTAATTTATAAGGAACTGGAGTTGGAATGAGTATTTGTTGTTTTACAGGTTTAATTATTGCTATTGTATGTGTAGCTAGAGCTATAAAAGAAGTGGAGATGTGGTTTCTATGATACATATATTAATTGCGGATGATGATCGGCATATTCGGGAATTGCTTAAATTTCATTTGGAAAAGGAAGGATACATGGTATCGGAAGCGAAGGACGGGAATGAAGCTTCCTTGAAACTGGAGAGGGAACGGATCCATCTGGCGGTTGTTGATATTATGATGCCGTTTAAAAACGGACTGGATCTTTGTAAGGAAATCCGGGATCAATATGATCTGCCTGTCATTTTATTGACTGCCAAAGATCAACTTATCGATAAGGAAAAGGGATACTTTGCGGGTACGGATGATTACCTCGTCAAGCCATTTGAGCCACGGGAACTTCTATTTCGGATAAAAGCGCTATTGCGAAGGTACCGTATGGTGAATTCTGAATCCATATCATTGAATCAAACGATTATTGACCGGAAAAGTTATGAAGTGAGAATAAAGGGGAATACGTTGCTCCTGCCGCTTAAGGAATTTGAGCTGCTGGCTCAGCTGGGGAGTTTTCCTGATCAGGTCTTTACGCGTGAACAGCTTATTGAATTGGTGTGGGGTGCTGATTTTGAAGGGGATGATCGGACGGTTGATGTCCATATTAAACGGTTAAGGGAACGTTTTGCCGGGCGTACGGATGATTTTGTTATAACGACTGTCCGTGGCTTAGGTTATAAACTGGAGGTCAATAGGAAGTGAAAACACTCTATTTCAGGATAGTTATTCAAACCATTTTGATCATGGTGCTTGCCAGTGTCATCGCTTTTTTGATTTCCAATATCTATTATCATAAGGTTCAGAAACCTTACAATGGCGAGAAGATAAGCAAAGTGGCAAGTGAGATTGTCTCCTTATATGAGGAAAACCCAGATCAGGATATTGATGACTATTTAAATCATATAGCAGGATTGCACTATCAAATGTATCTTTTTAATGAGCAGGGTGAAGGAACTTTATATGGGGAGCCGTTTCGGGAAACGGCTTTGGATCCAGACACGATTTCCGGAGTTTTGAACGGAAAAACGTATCAAGGGATCGCCAATTATAATAATGGGCTATTTATTACCGGTTTTTTTGAGGATGTATTAATCAATAGCATTGGCGTTCCCATGAACGTGAATGGGGAAAGGCATGCATTGTTTGTAAGGCCGAATATAGAACTGCAGTTTGGAGAGTTCCGTTTTTACCTTTCTGTTTTGCTCGTACTTACGCTCCTACTCAGTTTTTTATTTGTTATTATTAACACGCGTTTCATCGTTAAGCCAATTACGAAATTAACAGAAGCTACAAAGAGAATCGCTGATGGGGATTATAGTAGTAAATTGAATGTTACCCGGAGTGATGAAATTGGGGATTTGGCACAACATTTCGCGAAAATGACTCAAAGCATACAGCGGTTAGATGATATGAGACAGGAATTCGTTTCAAATGTTTCTCATGAAATTCAATCTCCGCTCGCATCTATACAAGGTTTTTCTCAGACCCTTCAATCGGAGGAATTAACAAAGGAACAAAGAAATAATTACTTGTCTATTATTGAAAATGAGAGCCGGCGCATGTCCTTGTTGAGTAAACAGCTCCTAATGCTTGCTTCCTTGGATAAAGAGGATGACCCGCTGCAACGTTCCAATTTCGATTTAGCACAACAAATAAGGCAAGTGATGTTTATGCTGGAATGGAATTGGCGTGAAAAAAATATGGTGATTGAAATGGATTTACCATCAACCGTCGTTACTGCAGATGAGAAACTTTTAAATCAAGTATGGACGAATTTGATAACCAACAGCATTAAATACTCCGAAAGCGGCAGTTCGATCGTTATTCGACTCAAAAAAATGGGTAACTTTGTTGAAGTGATGATTTCAGACACGGGTATGGGAATTCCAGAAGAAGACCTCCCTTATATTCTTGAGCGCTTTTATAAAGTCGATAAAGTGAGAAATCGCAGTGAAACAGGCAGTGGCTTAGGACTTTCGATAACGAAGAAGACCGTTGAACTACATGGCGGAACGATTGAGGTTCAAAGCGAACTTGGCAAAGGGACCACTTTTTATATCCGTTTGCCCCTTATGTAATCATTCGTTCATCTTCCATTCATATTGATTGATTACAATCAATTCATACCGGTTGAAGTACGTCTGGATCGGTAACAAAAGGAATGGGAGATGAAATAATGTTTTTAGCAATACGTGAACTAAAGCATTCGAAGTTACGTTATCTGCTGATTGGACTGATCATGGTATTGGTCGCTTTGCTTGTCTTTATCATTTCAGGATTAGCAAATGGACTTTCTTCAGATAATGCTTCATCCATACAAAATATGAAGGCCGACTATTTTGTCATGAAGCATGACTCTAAAAATAAATTGAACCGATCGATCATATCCATGGAAAAACTAGATGAAATCCGTGCTTCCTCGGATGTTAAAGCAGCCGAGGGTCTTGGGCAAATGATGACCACATTGAATAAAATCGGGTCAACGGAAAAAACGGATGTCACGATTTTTGCGACCAATGCTAATGGTATTTTAGCACCGAAGGTCATAGAAGGAAGGAACTATGACAATAAGAAACAAGGTGAAGTAGTTGCTGATCGTTCTTTAAAAGAGGTTGGCTATAAATTAGGTGATTCACTCAAAGATGACCTATCAGGTAAGGTTTTCACCATTGTTGGTTTTACAGAAAAGCAGTCTTACAGCCATTCACCTGTTGTTTACATGAATGTTAAGGGATGGCAGGAGATTAATCCTGCATTGAAAAACCAAGGGGAAGATTCAATCAGCACCATAGCAGTGCAAATGGATTCGAAGGCAGAAGAGAATGTACGTGAATCATTGCCTGAGGATGTAACGCTCATTTCTAAAGATGAATCCCTTCAGAGTATACCAGGGTTCAAAGAGGAACAGGGTACATTGACGATGATGATCGCTTTCTTGTTTGTCATAGCAGCATTCGTATTGGCTGTATTCTTTTATGTGATTACCTTGCAAAAAACGAATCAATTCGGAGTTCTTAAAGCACTCGGGGCCAATACGGGCTACCTGGCAAAAAGTATTATTGGTCAAGTAATGCTGCTTGCAGTGACATGCATAGCCATCAGTGTTGCCCTGACATATGGCGTCACGTTAATCATGCCAGAGGGAATGCCATTCGTATTGAGTACCGATTTGGTCATTAAATATTCCGTGTTACTTTTGGTTGTATCCCTATTGGGTTCGCTGCTATCACTATACCGAGTAGCGAAGATAGACGCGATCGAAGCAATAGGGAGGGTATCATGATGAGGGATAAACTATTATTTGAAAACGTAAGTAAGATTTATGGGGAAGGCGTTAATAAGGTGACAGCCCTTGATAATATTTCCCTGAATGTGAAAGCGGGGGAATTCGTCGCGATCGTGGGTCCTTCAGGCTCAGGAAAAAGTACTTTTCTTTCAATAGCGGGTGCGTTACTATCTCCGAGCGAAGGTCGCTTACTGCTGAATGATGAGGATATTACATCACTATCCTCAAAGGAATTGACTCGGGTGCGCCTTGAAAAGATCGGGTTTGTATTCCAGTCATCGAATCTTGTTCCATATTTAACTGTACGAGATCAGCTGCTGCTCATTTCCGAACTGATTGGCAAGCGGGATAAAAAAACTGTGAAAAAAGCGGACGAATTGCTTAGCCATCTTGGACTTGGAAATCGGGCAGATCACCTGCCTGAAGCACTGTCGGGCGGAGAGCGGCAGCGTGTAGCCATCGCCCGTTCGCTGATGAATGATCCTGAAATCATTTTAGCGGATGAACCAACGGCAAGTCTTGATTCCAAAAGAGGCAGGGATGTTGTTGAAATGCTTGCACATGAGGTGAAGTCAAGAAATAAAGCGGCCATCATGGTAACGCACGATGAAAGAATGCTAGATTTATGTGATCGAGTGGTCAATATTACAGATGGCAAGGTATTTGGATGAGTTATACCTAAAACACACGCCCCCTTGAGTTGAATCAAGGGGTAACTAGGCCGCCGCCTCTCCAAAGGAATTAGGAGAGGCGGCGGCCTGAATTCTCTGAAATACTAGATGGAACCGTTAAAAATAATTTTATAGGAACGGGCTGCAAATATGTAAGCAAAGGCAAAGGCATATTTTATATACGGCTATAAGAAAAGGATATTATGCTGGTATCCCAGACCGTTCTCTTCGGATTAATTATGTTTTTTAATTTTAAAGAACAAACAGTGATAAGTTGCTTTCACACCTGGTTCTTCTCGGTATTCTGTGTCGTATATGTTGATTAACTCTCGAAAAAAAGCGGGGCGTTGGCAGTAGTTTTCTTTGTTGCTGTTAGCTGCACCAATCTTTTTGATTGAAGTGAAAAATTCACGTACTGTCTGAAAGTACTCTGGTTCAAGCGTTTCCATTTTTGTCATCTCTATTGGAAATGCTGATGAAAAAGGGATTGCTTCTTCACAAACTTGCGATAATTCTTCTAGAGTATAAAACATTTGGCCAGGTGAACTATCAATGGTAAGTTGAAGCTTTTCTTTCGCATGTTCATATGACATATGAAGCTCTTGAAAGGTTTTAGTTCCGAACGTTGAAAATATCAGGCATCCTTCAGGCGTTAAACGCGCAGACAATTTTTCAAGGGTTGCAGGAAGGTTATTCAGCCATTGAAACGTTGCATTGGAAATAACTAAGTCATAGTCTTCATTAAGTTCCATTTCTTCGATGTCAGCACATAAAACAGTAACACGGTCTTCCTTTGTCAGTCCTTTCGCCACTTCAACCATTCCTGGTGCTAAATCAACAGCCGTAATAACAGCATTAGGAAATGTTTTAACGAGTAACCTGGTCAAGTAACCAGTGCCGCAGCCAATTTCAAGAATATTAATTCTTTGACTGGGGTTTTTTTGAGGAAGTAGATCAACCAATTGTCTCGCCATATTTTTTTGAACATTTGCATACGCATCATATGTTTTCGCATGTTCACTGAACCGCTTACTTAACAATCGTTTATCAATCATGAATGTACTCCTTTTTGAATGAATGTTTTCATGAGCTGCACACATTCCTGTGGTTTTGTGAAAAATGGAATATGACCAGTTCCTTCCATAATGTGGAATTCAGTTTCCCCACCCAGATTTTCTTTAATGAAAGTTGAGGCTTCGAGTGGGCAAATTTTGTCTTCCATTCCATGAATCAATAAAAAGGGGGTTTTAACCTGAGCGAGCTTTACTCTTACGTCTTTCTGAAGTAAATAATCCAAACCTATAAGAAGCGAAAACACATCATCTCCATGAAACTCGCGTTGAATTGTCGCATTGAATTGATGATAAAAACCTTCTTTTTTTTCTGCTTCGGAAAACATTGCTTCATAAAATGAAATCAAAGTCTTCTCTTTATTACGCTGTAGTTGTTTCTTCATGCGCTCGACAATAAGTGGATTCCAACCAAATGAATAGTTTTCATCCGTGGTAAACCGACTCGTTGCACCAATTAGTATAAAACCTTTTATTTTTTCTCGATATGAGCTTATAAGTTCAAGTGATACGAGTGCCCCTAATGACCAGCCAAGTAAAAAAATAGGACCATCGATGGAAGCGATTGTGTCGATGACTCGTTCTTCAAAGTCATTGAGTGTTTTCGTATCTCTCCATTCTATAAATGAAAGGTTAAATGCTTCAGACAGCGGTTTGATTAACGGTTTAAATGCTCCTTCTTCCATTCCCCAGCCAGGAAGCATGATTAAATTCGGCTTTTTCATTCAATAACACCCATTTCTTTTCCAATAATAGAAACCTTTTTAACTGCCCAATCAAGATCTTCTTTATTGTGGAGAGCTGTCACGGTAAACCGGATTCTCGCCTCATTTTCTGGAACGGTCGGCGGTCTGACAGCAATGGCCGCAACTCCTTCTTTCTGCAAACGTTTGGCAAATTTCATCGTTTTTTCGTTTTCTCCGATGACAATAGGAACAATCTGTGATTGACTCCCACAAATATTAAACCCGTAATATGTGAGTTCATTTCTAAAGTATTCCGAATGTGTTTGGAGCAGTGCACGGCGCTCTGGTTCTTCTTGCACAAGGTCAATCGCTGTTTTTATAGCACCGAGTATGGCAGGGGGAAGTGCAGTTGAATAAATGAATCCGCGCATGCGATTCTTTAAATAGTCAATAAGCCATTTTTTTCCGACAACATAGGCTCCGAATGAACCAAGCGCTTTACTGAATGTTCCCATTTGGATATCAATTTTATTTTGAAGATGGAGATGACAGGCATAACCTTCACCGTTTTTACCGTAGATGCCGCTTCCATGTGCATCATCTGTCATTAAAATTGCGTTATAACGTTCTTTTAATCGAACAAGGTCTTCAAGATAAGCAAAGTCACCGTCCATGCTGAAGACCGTATCCGTCACGATTAATTTACGTGCTTCAATTGATGGTTTTTTCAATAATGCTTCTAAATGATCTAAATCATTATGTCGATATCGCATATGCTTCGCACGGCTCAAAAGAGCTCCGTCGACAATGCTTGCATGATTCAATTTATCACTATAAATAAAATCGTTACGGGACAGCAGGGTGGAGATAATTCCTAGGTTTGCGTTATATCCACTGTTGATAATGAGACCTGCTTCTGCTTTCTTCCAATTGACAAGAGCTTGTTCTGCTTGATCGTAAAGAGGATGATTGCCAATGATTAAACGTGAAGCCGTTGCTCCTGCACCATATGTATGTACTGCATCAACCATAGCCTTTTTCAACCGTTCATCTCCTGCATATCCTAAATAGTTATTGGAAGCAAGGTTTAGCATCCTATGGCCGTTAATCAAAAGCCATGGCTTCTCGGCAAATACAGTTGTGACGAGTTCACGTTTTTGCGATATCTCTTCTAAATAAGCCAGTTCTTTCTTTATTTTATCTTCCCAAGGTAATTGTTTTTCACTGTGCATGGACATTCTCCTTTTGTTATATGTTAACTTAAATTTATTTCAGTTAACATATAAGACATTCTAATCATGACTCTATAAAACTGTCAAGCTTTGAAAAGGAACCCGATTATAAAATAATTATCCATAAATCAGGGAGATAACGAGGGGCGAAAGAGGAGAACTATTATCAGCATTCTGATTAGAATTTGTCCTTTGAACCATGTAGTGGAGCAGTAGAGTTTGACCATAACAATAAGTTGAAAGGGGGATTATGATGGCTGCTGTTTTCCATGGGCAGCAGCTTTGTTAAGCTAATGTCTAAAAGAGCTTAGAAAAAATTAGTGCCCTTATACGTATTAAGCTTATTCATTGAAGATAATCTAACTACCAAGGTAGTCTTTTTGTTAAACCTTCAAATCTTTGAAGGATTAAATGGAATTCCATGTTACTATAGAGCAGTGAAATTAAGCTATTTCTTTTCACATTAACAATTACATAAAGGAAGGTAATTAAATATGAAAAAGATTTCTTTAGATGTTTTATTTATATTAATAGGAGCTTTTATTTTCGCTTTGGCAATAAATCTTTTCGTTATTCCCAATGAACTTGGTGAGGGAGGAGTCACGGGGATAACCATCATTTTATTTTATCTTTTTGAGTGGTCACCAGGGCTGTTAAGTTTGATCATTAATGCTTTCCTGCTCATTGTCGGTTATAAATATCTGTCGAAAATGACAACGATTTATACCATCATCGCCGTTGCATTCAACTCGCTTTTCCTTCATTTAACCGAAAGTTGGAATATATCTTCCGATGAAATTGTCATCAATGCGATATTTGGCGGGGTTTTTGCCGGAGCAGGGATTGGAATAATCATTCGAGTTGGAGGTACGACTGCCGGTACAACGATCCTAGCCCGAATTACGAATAAATATTTGGGATGGAGCTTAAGTTATGGACTTCTGTTTTTCGATTTAATCGTTGCGTTCTCATCTTATTTCATCATTGGCGCAGAAGGTCTGATGCTTACTATCCTAATGCTTTATATTGGAACAAAAACGATGGAATTCATCATTGAGGGATTGAACCCGAAAAAAGCGATTACCATCATATCAAATGAAGCGGACCAGATTGCAAAACAAGTGACGGTATTGATGGACCGAGGGGTAACCGTTTTTAGCGGTCATGGATACTATACAAAAGCATCCAAGGATATTTTATATATCGTTATAAGTAAGCAAGAGGTGCTCAAGTTAAAGAGAATTGTGCAGTCAACGGATAGCAATGCTTTTATAGCCATACATGACGTTCGGGATGTATTTGGTGAAGGATTCTTGGATATCTCGAAGTCCTGAAGCGATTGGTTAGTTCGAAATGAAAAGGCCTAATAGGCTTTTTTATTTTGCAATGTAAAAAAATCTGTAAATTCCGAATAATTTGTTATATTATGTAAGTAAGAAACCACACACCCTGAGGAATGCAGCCATTAAATATGGAGGTGTCTAAGATGATCCTTTTAAAAGTGGATGACAGAAAGTTTGGGAAAAGCAATATCAAGTACAGTGTAGTTGATAAGGAAACGAATGAATTGATCATTAGTGGTGTGTTTAAAGAATTTGGACAGGCAAGCGATAAATATTATGAACTGAAAGATGAATATGGTTCATCCAATGTACAGATGGTATTGAAGTGAAAAGAGGGGGACCGTTGGGTTTCCCTTTTTGGGTACTAATGTCAGAGGTGAAAATGGCCCGTACAAAAAAATAGTTTTTATAATCGTTTAAAGGAATAATCAATGGTTTCTGAATCATATAATTAGATTGAGAAGGTTTTAAACATCCTTTTTTTACAATATACTACAATTTAATTGTAAAGTATGGAATTTGGTGGTAATATAAAGCGCATAAATGTAAACGTTTGCAAAAAAGTTTGTGAGGAGGTGATGTAAAAGAAGTACGATAGACTATTCATATCGTAGAACGAAAGGTTTTTATTTTACTATTTTATGCAAACGTTTTCTTAAAATTGCATGAATATTATGAAAAAAGGGAGAGTCGGTAGGCATGAATCGTAAAAAATGGTACGGGGGAATCTTTTCTGTTTTATTAATTTTTAGTGTAATTTTGGCTGGATGCTCTTCTTCTACTGGTGGAAACAGCGACTCTAAGGATAAAGTGACTCTGGATATTTTTCAATTCAAGGTAGAATTCAAGTCGCAATTCGAGGCATTGGTGAAACAATATGAAAAAGAAAATCCAGATGTGAAGATCAAGATATCGACAGTTGGCGGTGGAAATGATTATAAATCAGCCATTACGGCAAAGTTCGCTTCAGGTGAGGAGCCAGCGGTTTTTAACATTGGCGGACCGGTAGATGTCAAACAATATAAAGATAGATTATTAGATTTAAAGGACACGAAGGCAGCGGCAGCAGCACTTGATGGCACTTTGGATGGCGTGGAAGAGGACGGGCAAGTTCTTGGACTTCCATTTAACCAGGAAGGATATGGCTTGATTTATAACAAACGGATATTTAAGGAAGCCGGAATCAATCCTGAAGAAATTACAAGTTATGCAGCACTAGAGGCGGCAGTTAAGAAAATGGATTCACAGAAAGACAAATTGAAAATCGATGCAGTTTTCGCTTACCCGGTTAAAGAGAAGTGGGTGACAGGAAACCATTTATCCAATGTATTCTTAGCGCCGGAGTTTGATGGGAATGTGTTAAAAGCAAGCAAGTCTCCAACTGTTAAATTCACGGATGGTGACAAGTTTAAACAAATGGTCGATATCCAAAATAAATATTCCGTCCAGCCGACAACAAGTCTTGATTACTCCCAACAAGTGGAAGAGTTGTTCTCACTTGAAAAGGTTGCAATCATTCAGCAAGGTAACTGGGTGTATAACACAGTATATGATATGGACCCGGAATTAGCGGAAAAAGGCATTGGTATCATTCCGATTCCTAATGGAGACAAAGCAGGAATGCCGGTCGGCGTACCGAACTATTGGGCAGTGAACAAGAAATCGGATGAAAAGGTACAGGAAGAAGCGAAGAAGTTCCTCGACTGGATGTATACATCTGAAGAAGGGAAAAAAGCCGTTTTGGAAGATTTTAAATTCATTCCTGCTTATGAAGGATATGATGTAGAAAAAATAGCCGATCCAATTTCAAAAGAAATTTATAAATACTCCCAAGATGGAAACACGATTGGGTGGGTGTTTAATGGATATCCGGTTGGTTGGAATGATGACCTTGGTGCAAGTGTCCAAAAGTACGTAACTGGTAAATTGACGTGGGATGAACTTGTCCAACAGAACATTGAAAATTGGGAGAAGATTCATAGCAAGTAAGTGTTCGGAATGGCAAATGACCAATCGGCATGAAAAGGGTGTCGATTGGTTGTTCCTGTTACAAGAAAGTAGCTAAGGGAAATTGCGTAAATAAGGTATACATCATTTACTAACTAGTCATGATCGATGATTTTTAATATTTTTTGAAATCCGTTATCTATTAAATCATTTCAAGGAGGTCGGTTTCGTTGAGGAATCGGGATGCCGCATATTGGCTGTTTTTGACACCTGTTCTTGCTGCACTCATTTTGGTGGTGATCGTGCCACTCATCTACGGATTTTATTATTCCTTTACGAATTGGAACGGTCTAGGGACGCCAGCTTTCATCGGTCTTAAGAATTATATGGATTTGTTTACGGATAGAGGGTTTCTGGATACATTTTGGTTCACCATTAAATTTTCCGTAGCGGCAATTGTTGTAATCAATGTCATCGGTTTAAGTTTGGCTCTTATCGTGACATCGAAAATCAAATCAAGCAACATACTGCGGACAGTTTTCTTTATGCCCAATTTAATTGGCGGCTTGATCCTAGGCTTTATTTGGCAGTTCATTTTCATTAAGGTCTTTGGCGCGATTGGTGACTTGACTGGGATCGAGGCATTTAATGGATGGTTATCAACGACAGAAACAGGTTTTTGGGGATTGATCATATTAACGTCTTGGCAAATGGCCGGGTATATCATGATCATTTATATTGCATATCTGCAGGCTGTTCCTGAAGACTTGATCGAAGCGGCAAAAATTGATGGGGCTAACAGCTTCCAGCGTTTTCGCCATATCACCTTCCCGCTTGTGGCACCTGCTTTTACCGTCAGTTTGTTTTTGACGCTGTCCCACTCGTTCAAGATTTATGATCAAAATCTTTCTTTGACGAACGGAGCTCCCTATAATTCAACCGAAATGGTCGCGATGAACATTGTAAAATCCGCTTTCACCGAAAATGATATGGCATATGCACAGGCAAAAGCCGTAATCTTTTTCGTAATTGTGGCAGCAGTTTCTTTAACACAAGTTTATATCAATAAGAAAAGGGAGGTTGAGCTGTAATGAGAAAAAAATGGAAGCTATGGCTGGTTGGATTCATCGGTTTCATTTTAGCCGTAATATGGCTCACTCCGTTTTATTTAATGATTGTCAATGCTTTTAAAATGAAGCGGGATATATTTGCCGATACACTGGGACTGCCTGAAACCTGGACATTCGAAAACTTCATTCAAGCTTTCGAGCAATTGGATTTCCTTCGGACTTTATTCAATTCTTTATTGATATCGGGCGTCAGTGTAGTCATTATTATCATCTTTTCTGCGATGGCCGCATATGCACTTTCCCGAAACAAAAGTAAAATAAGTTCCTTGCTTTTCTTTGTGTTTGTAGCAGCCATGTTGATTCCGTTTCAGTCTGTGATGATACCGCTTGTTGCCCAATTTGGTCAGCTGGGGATGTTGAATAAGGCCGGACTGATTTTCATGTATTTAGGTTTTGGCTGCAGTCTTTCCATATTCCTATACCATGGTACATTAAAAGGGATTCCCATCTCTCTTGATGAAGCAGCTAAAATTGATGGTGCTAACCGGTTTCAAGTATTTTGGCATATCATCTTTCCATTATTAAAACCGATGTCCATTACAGTTGGGATCTTAAATGTCATTTGGATATGGAATGACTATTTGTTGCCATCCCTTGTTATTGGTGGCGAGGGATCGGAGACCATTCCGCTTAAATTGTTCTTCTTTTTCGGGCAATATACGAAACAATGGCATCTTGCCTTGGCTGGACTTACTTTATCCATCATTCCAGTCATCATTGCGTATTTTTTTGCTCAAAGGCAAATTATCAAAGGAATTGCAGATGGAGCCGTTAAATAACTATTTAAATATAGGGAATATTAAACCATATGCGGTGAACGGGGAGTGGTGATGAATATGTCTGTTACAATAAAGGACGTTGCCAAAAAAGCGAATGTCGCTCCATCAACGGTATCGCGTGTAATTCATAACAGCCCGACAATAAGTGAAAAGACAAAGCGTAAGGTACGCAAGGTATTAAAAGAAATGGGCTATCATATGAATGAAAATGCCCGCAACTTAGTCACGAAGTCCACAAAAGCCATTGGAATCGTCATGAAAAGTTCCGCAAGGGAATCACTTTATAATCCCTTTTTTCCAGAAGTGATCCGAGGCATCGGGGATTTCTGCAATAAAGAGGGGTACAGCCTTTCTCTGACAACCGGCGAGACGGAGGATGCCATCTTTGAGGATGTCGTGAAAATGGTTCAGGGCAGAAGAGTGGATGGCATGATTGTTTTATACTCTAAAAAGGACGATAAAGTAGTGCCGTATTTAATAAAGCAAGGCTTTCCATTTGTTTTGATAGGGAAGCCAAGTACGAACTTCGGCGGCATCACATTCATTGATAACGATAATGTTCAAGCGGCCAGGGAAGTTTCGGAGTTTGTAATCAGCCTTGGACATGAGCGAATCGCCTTTTTAGGAGGCAGTCCAGAGTTTGAAGTGATTCAAGCCCGCTTGACAGGGTTTCAACAAGCGATGGAGCAGGCTGGATTAGATGTGCCACAGGAATATATCAAATTGATCCCTTTAAATCGAACAGATGGAATAAAGGCGATTGATGAATTGCTGGAATTAAGTAAGGCTCCAACCGCTTTTTTGGTTATGGATCTTTTATTGGGAGTTCTTTTGCTTGGAGTTTTAGCTGAAAAGAACTTGAAAGTGCCAGAGCAAATTAGTGTCGTCTGTTTTAATCACTCAGAATTCATAGAATTTTTAAGTACGCCGCTTACAACGGTTGATATCCATACGTATCAGTTAGGGTATGAGGCGGCAAAATGCGTGTTCGATCTCATTGCAAATCCTGAAATGATGGAAAAAAGTATAAGGATCCCTACCAAAATCATAAAGCGGGAGTCGCATTTTGTTGCCAAAAAGGAAATTAAATGAAAAATGTAGAAATGTTTTACTAATTAAAGCTTGATTTTTGCTAACATAAATTTACAATATAGATTATCACTATTATTTTTGAAAATTCAACTTTCTATAAGCCAATAAGTATGATCTGATAATCGACTAAGGTTTGATCACATTTAACGCAAACGTTTGCGTTAAGAATAAAGAGGTAATAGTTAACATACGAGCAAGAGCTAGATGCCGACAAATTGATATGGAGGAGATTGTTCATGAGAGTCCTAGTATGGAATGAGTTTCGCCACGAGAAAACAAAGCCTGAAGTAGCCGAAGTATATCCAGATGGAATCCATGGGGCAATTTCCGGCTTTTTACAAAGTGAGCAGGTCGAAGTGAGGACGGCCACTCTCGATGAAGAAGAGCATGGATTAACCGAAGAAGCACTGAAACGAACGGATGTACTTCTATGGTGGGGACATGTAGCACATGATGAAGTTCAGGATGAAATCGTTATGAGGGTTCAGAAGCGGGTTCTCGAGGGAATGGGTCTCATCGTCCTTCATTCCGGTCATTTCTCTAAAATCTTCAAACAGTTAATGGGCACGACTTGCGATTTGAAATGGCGGGTGGCGGATGAGAGGGAAAGGCTCTGGGTTGTCGATCCCAGTCATCCGATCGTTAATGGAATCGGAGAATATATAGAGCTTGAGAAGGAAGAGATGTATGGGGAACATTTTGATATTCCTGCACCAGATCAATTAATATTCGTCAGTTGGTTTGAAGGCGGGGAGATCTTCAGAAGCGGTTGCACGTATCAGCGGGGAAAAGGAAGGATTTTCTATTTCCGTCCAGGTCATGAAACATATCCGACTTACCATAATCCAGAGATTCAACGGGTAATTAAGAATGCCGTTGATTGGGTCAAGCCAGAATTTGGAATGGTAACGAATTATGGGAAAGCCGAACCGTTGGAATCCATATCAACAAAGAGCTGAAGTGAAGGAGAGAACAGAATGGGCAAAGTGAAGGTAGGAGTCATTGGATGCGGGAGTATCGCAAAAAATAGGCATTTTCCGGAGTATGATGCACATAAGGAAACTGAAATCATTGCCGTTTGTGATATTGTGCCAGACCGGGCGAATGCAGCAGCACAAAGGTATGGCGCCCAAGCATATACTGATTATATAGAACTTTTGAAAAATGAGGAGATTGAAGCGATCAGTGTATGTACACCGAATTACCTGCATGCAGGCATCACAGTTGCGGCCTTGGAAGCAGGTAAGCATGTCCTTTGTGAAAAACCAATGGCCACTTCTTTAGATGAAGCTGAAAAAATGAATGAAGCATCAGCGAAAAGCGGAAAAATACTAATGATTGGTCATAATCAGCGTTTTGTTCCTTCGCATCAAAAAGCGAAACAGCTTATTGAGAGTGGGGAGCTAGGAAAAGTCTATAGCTTCCGGACGGCCTTTGGACATTCCGGGCCAGAAACCTGGAGCGTGGACGGACGGGAAAGCTGGTTTTTTAAAAAGGATCAGGCAGTCATTGGTGCAATGGGCGACTTAGGCGTCCATAAAGCTGATTTATTAAGGTATCTCCTTGGAGAGGAATTTGTTGAAGTGGGAGCCTTTGTGGAAACGACTGCCAAGAAGAACACAGACGTTGATGACAGTGCGGCCTGTATTCTCCGGACGGAGAGCGGTATCATCGGTACTCTTACCGCCAGCTGGTCTTATGCAAAAGAAGACAATGCGA
Source organism: Peribacillus simplex (assembly GCF_001578185.1). Lineage (NCBI taxonomy): Bacteria > Bacillati > Bacillota > Bacilli > Caryophanales > Bacillaceae > Peribacillus > Peribacillus simplex. The sequence goes on from NZ_CP011008.1 coordinate 482,920, forward strand.
CGGTCATTTATACGGAAAAAGCGGTATTGCGCCTTGAAGACGATCCGAAATACTCACTGATCATCCATCATGATGATGGAAAGACAGAAACCATCCAATTAGGAAGCATCCAGACAAATGATTCTGATGGACAGCATGATTCCGAAGTGATCAGCCACTTTGTAAAATGTGTGGTGTACAATGAGGAGCCTCTTGTCTCCGGAGTTGAAGGGTTAAAATCATTAAAAGTCATTCTTGGCGCGATGGAATCAAATGCATCCCGAAAAATCATCCGCTTATAAAGGGGTTTATAGTCATCATGTACAAATTAAAAATGGGTATTATCGGTGCTGGCGGAATTGCCCAAAAAAGGCATATCCCAGCTTTTCAAAAATTTCAAGATAAGGTAGTTTTATACGCCATCCATGATATAGATGAAATGAAGGCGCGAGAAGTGGCACGTGAATTTCATATCGAGAAGGTTTTCACCAATTATGAAGAAATGTTTGCTGAAGTGGATGCTGTTACGATTGCAACGCCAAATAAGTTCCATGCGGAGATTTCAATTGCTGCCCTGCAAGCGGGTGTACATGTGTTATGCGAAAAGCCGATGGCCATTACAACTGAGGAATGTAAGGCAATAACCGAGGCTGCAAACATATCGGGTAAAGTGTTATCGACTGCTTATCATTACCGCTTCATGAAGGAAGCCCAGGCTGCAAAGAAAATGATTCAGGCCGGTGAAATCGGTGAGCCATATGTAGCGCGTGTACAGGCAATCAGACGCCGAAAAGTCCCTGGGTGGGGAGTATTTACAAGCAAAGAATTGCAAGGCGGGGGAAGCGTAATCGACTATGGCTGCCATTTGCTTGATTTGGCTTTATGGCTGATGGATGACCCAGAACCGATTGAAATCGTAGGTTCGACATATAATTATGTCAGTAAGGGTGTCGATCAGGTCAATCTATGGGGGAATTTCGATGCATCGGTATTTGAAGTGGATGACCATGCCACGGCTTATATCAAATTTGCCAACGGAGCATCTTTATTATTCGAAACTTCTTGGGCCGCGAATATCCGTGAAGAAGCAACTGTTTTGAGCTTATCCGGAACACAGGGCGGACTTGATGTGTTCCCATTAGTCTTGAATCAGGCTAAGCACGGCATGCTATTAAATAGTGAGGCAGTATGGATGCCAGGGGAGGATACACCAGACCTGCAGCAGGCAGAGAACTTTATTGACAGCTGCCTAGGATTGGTGGAACCATTGGTAAAACCATCGGAAGCCATGAAAGTTTCAAAAATAATCGAAGCCATTTATCAAAGCTCGGCAAGTGGGAAGGTCATGAGCATAAACTAAAGAAAAGGTGAGGTGGGGCTTGTGAAATTAGGGGTTTTTACCGTGCTATTTGCTCAAAAATCATTCGAGGATATGCTTGATTATGTTGCGGATTCCGGATTAAAAACAGTTGAAATCGGTACAGGCGGGTATCCAGGCAATATCCATTGTCCACTCGATGAACTGCTGGATAGTGAAGAAAAGCGCCAAAAATACCTGGAATCCGTTCAAACAAGAGGATTAACGATCAGTGCATTCAGCTGCCACGGCAATCCGATCTCTCCAGATAAAGCGTTCGCCAAAGAAAGTGATGAAACACTGATTAAAACAATCAAGCTTGCATCCTTACTAAATGTCCCGGTCGTCAATACCTTTTCTGGTACAGCTGGTGATCACGAAGGAGCTAAATATCCAAACTGGCCTGTCGCCCCATGGCCCAATGAGTATACAGATGTGCTGAAATGGCAATGGGAAGAAAAATTGATCCCCTATTGGAAAAAAGTAGCCGCCATTGCCGATGAACACAATATAAAAATTGGACTTGAACTGCACGGTGGTTTTCTCGTTCACACACCCTACACCTTGTTAAAACTGCGGGAAGCTACATCGGATGCAATAGGAGCCAACCTTGATCCAAGCCATCTTTGGTGGCAGGGCATCGAGCCAGTCGGAGCCATCAAAATTCTAGGGAAAGCGGGGGCAATCTACCACTTCCACGCAAAAGACACATACTTGGATCAGGATAATATCAATATGTATGGATTAACCGACATGCAGCCATATGGAAATGTCCAAAGCCGCGCCTGGAACTTTCGCTCAGTAGGATGCGGACACAGCCTGCAAGATTGGTCCGACATCATGAGCGCCCTTCGCACATACGGTTACGATTACGTCGTCAGCATCGAACACGAAGATCCGCTGATGTCAGTCGAAGAAGGATTTCAACGGGCGGTAACCAATTTAAAAACTGTCCTCATCAACGAAAGTCCAACTGATTTATGGTGGGTATAATTTTATAGCCGATTACGAGCAGCCTATTAGAGGTTGCTTTTTATTGTGGCCATTAAAAGTGGAATTCACGAATAAAATTGCGGAATTCACGAGTAAAAGTGCGAAATTCACGAGTAAAAGTACCCAAAAAGAACAAAATAGCAATTTTATTGCTGAAAAATCTTCTGAAATTAAAAAACGATGCCCCCTGAATTCTGGGACATCTCAATAGTTATCTCTGCCTAGGGGTATAATCCAACTCCTTGAATAGTTCCGATAATTCATCTTTGGTCAGGTCACGCCATTGTCCGAGCGCCAGTCCGTCCAAATGGATATTCATGATTCGGATTCGATGTAAATCACGGACCTCATAACCGAGTGCTGAGCACATACGGCGGATTTGTCTGTTCAATCCTTGCATCAAGGTGATGTTGAATGTATATTTGGTCAATTGCTTAACCTTACATGGAAGTGTTTTCGTATCCAAAATCTCCACGCCGGATGACATATCTTGAATGAAGGAAGCGGTAAGTGGCTTATCCACGGTTACGATATATTCCTTTTCATGTTTGTTTTCTGCACGAAGGATTTCATTTACGATATCTCCATCATTCGTAAGCAGGATCAGTCCACTAGAGTCTTTGTCCAGCCGTCCGATATGAAAAATGCGAAGCGGATGATTTACAAAATCAACAATATTTCCTTTAATGTGTTTTTCCGTCGTACTTGTAATCCCTATCGGTTTATTCAGTGCAATATAGACATTTTGCTGTTCCACTTTTATTGGCTTGCCATCTACACGAACATCATCCCCGGGTTCAGCTTGACTGCCAAGCTCAGCAACTGTGCCATTAATCGTCACACGGCCATCGGCTATCCATTTATCTGCGCCTCGTCTCGAGGTAATTCCGGATTCACTGATATATTTATTGATCCTCAACTAAAGCACACCTTTGCATTCAGATTTTCTTCTTTAAAGGATAACGTAAATCATGCTGGGTAGACAAGGGGAAAAGACAAGAAAGCGTTAGGAGGTTTGAAATTCTGTGCATTTTTTACAAGTTCTTCATGACGGCAGCCGGGTATTCTTTTTTCTTTTTACTTGTCAGATAGACACCAATGAAGGCAAGGAGACCGTCCAGGAGTTGGACCAAAGTAATCGGTTGACCTAAAAGTAGGTTAAGAATGGCGGTAAAAACAGCAATCAGATTTAGATAAATTCCAGCCTGGCTTGCATTGATATGACGAAGGGAAATATTCCAGAAAATAAAGGGGCCAACAGACGGGAAGATTCAAATGTATATGAGTCCTGTGCTTGTTTTACTGGGTTAAATCAAGATTCAATCCCGAGCCAATGGCAAATGGAGCGACGAGAATCAATCCAAGAAATACGGAAAGTGGCTGAGGCGAGCTGGAAAATATCCAGAAGGTGTCAATAAAGAAATGATAAGGCCGAGTGCATGGTGGGATGAAATTTTCTCCTTTAACAGCAATCTCCATTCTTTCCATACACTCCTCCAATATGGCTTTTGAATCCATTGCCGAAAATGTAATTACCAGCCCAGAACAGATTGGCCAAGATGAGAAAAAATAAAATAACAATAGATTTTTTCATCAGGCTGCCTCTTCCTTAATTGGTGTAATATTCACTAAATATGGCGAAATAGAAGATCCTAATCATCTAGTAATGTAAGACGTTCAATTAATAGGGAGCTTGGAACCACAGGTTAGGAATGAAGATGGGATAAATCAAGAAAAGTCTGCTCAACAGTGCTGAACAGCCTTACCTTCTATATACTAAGCGAAAATGGCACTGATTTCGGCGATTTCATCCATGGTTAGATTGACATCCAATGCTTTTAAATTGCGTGTGACCTGTTCTGGCTTTTTCGCTCCGGGAATCAGGACATCTACCGAGTGCCGAGTTAAATACCAAGCTAGTACCACATCGGCGACATCGGCATGCTTCCTGTTGGCGATCGCCCGTATCTCTTCCACTTTTTGCAGGTTGCTTACAAAGGCTTGTCCTTGGAAAAGCGGACTTTTTGCCCGGCCGTCCTCGAATGTTGATTCTTGATTATATTTGCCGCCGAGAAGACCGGAAGCAAGGGGGAAATAAGGAATGAAGGAGATATTATTTTCGGCTGTATATGGCAGTAGGTCTTGTTCTGCCTCCCGTTTGAATAGATTGTACTCGGATTGCAGGACATCGACATAGCCGTCTTTATTCGCTTCCTTCAATTGTTCGAACGAAAAGTTCGAGACTCCGATTGACTTGATTTTGCCTTCATCCTTCAATTCCTTTAAGGCACCTACTGCTTCATCTTTAGGAGTACCCTCATCAGGGAAATGGATATAGAATAAGTCGATGTAGTCTGTTTGGAGCCTTTTTAGACTCGAATCCACGGCATTTTTCAGAAAAGCCGGAGAGTTATCAAAGACGATATTGCCATCGGAAAATTTATGTGCCCCTTTAGTGGCAAGTACGATATCCTCGCGTTTGCGACTCTCTTTAAGGATTTCACCGATAAGTTCTTCTGAGCGCTCCGGACCGTAAATGTAAGCTGTATCCCAAAAGTTAATTCCTTCATCAAGCGCCGTTCTCAAGACGTCCCTTCCTGTATCCTCGCTTAGATTAGGGAATAGGTTATGTCCGCCAATGGCATTCGTTCCAAGGCCAATCGGATTTACATACAAATCTGTTTTACCAATACGGGTTTGTTTAGACATATTACTTATCATCTCCTTTAACCCCATCATAACAAAAAGTGGATGGTGTTTTCCAAAATAAAGCAATGCAGGCCGTCCAAAAAATAAGCAGATGATCTATAAAATCATCTGCTTCCCTCATTATAATAATGTTTTGATTTCCAACTCCTCAGCTGGAGCTGTTTGTCCGATTTGACTGAGCAGAATGCCAAGTGCTGTACCGACGAGAGCAGGGATGACCCACTCCATGCCGTAAGCGGAAAGGGGAAGGACATCAGTCAAGGTTTGCACGGGTCCTAATTGTAAGCCGAAAGCATTCAGCCCATCCATCAAGGCGAAAACTCCTGTGAAAGTCATTGCACTGCGATAAACCTTCTTCGGGTTTTTAAAATGACGGCTGAAGAATGTCAGGACAATCAGGACGATCGTTAACGGATAAGCCATCACAAGGAATGGTACCGATACTTTCAGAATTTGATTCAGACCCATATTTGAAAGGATGAAACCGACGATTGTTACAATCAGAATGACGCTTTTGTAGTTCAGCTTGGGAAAAAGTTTCGAGAAGTACTGTCCGCAAGCGGTCGTCAATCCGACGACGGTGGTGAAACATGCTAAAGTGAAAATGATGCCGAGAAGGGCCTTCCCGCCAGTTCCAAGTAAAAGGGTGGATGCGACTGTGAGGATATCCGTTCCGTTTTCGAATGACCCATCGGCTGCCATGCGTGCTCCCATTATACCTAAGGAGATATAGACTAATGAAAGCAATACACCAGCGATGAGACCCGCTTTTACTGTATATCTCGTCAATTGTTTTCGATCGGAAATCCCTCTTTGCTGGATTGAAGTAAGGATGACGATCCCAAATGCCAGGGCAGCTAAAGCATCCATAGTGTTGTACCCTTCAATGAACCCTTTCGAAAATGCTCCTGCTGCATATGCGTCTGTTGGAGCTTTGAATGGAGCATCAAGCTTTACGAATCCGACAACACAGAGAATGACCATGGACAAAAGCAGAATAGGTGTAATCCAGCGTCCCATGAAGGTTTCCATTTTTTTTGGATTCAATGAAATGGCATAAACGATGATGAAAAATATGGTTGTGAATATGAATAGGAATAGGGATTGATTCATTGAGTCACCAAGATATGGCTTGAAGCCCATTTCATAGGCGACATTCGCATTCCGTGGAATGGCTAGAAAAGGTCCGATGCTTAAATAAATGACAACCATGAACAACGTGCTGAATAGAGGATGTACACGTGCCCCGATAGTTTGTGCCCCGCCTTTAACTAGTGAGACGGCGAGAAGCACTAAAATTGGCAGGCCGACTCCAGTGGCGATAAAACCGGTAATGGCTGGCCAAAAAGAAGTTCCCGAAGACGCCCCTAAAAATGGGGGGAATATAAGATTCCCGGCTCCGAAGAACATTGAGAAAAGCATTAGGCCGATAAATAATGTGTCTGTTTTTTTCATGGTGATTCTCCTTTTTTAAAAATGATAACTCCCGCCGACTGGCCTGAAAAAGGCTATTTTAAGTGTTTTGTGCAAATAAAAAACTCGCCCCTGAAAATCAGGGACGAGTTTGTGCTCGCGTTACCACCCATATTCCGCACTTCATAAGAAGCTGCGGCACTCAGTCAACGTACGAATTCATACGTGATCCATTGTAACGGCGGAAACCCGTCAAAGCCTACTGCATTTTCAGCTTTGCATCTCAGAGATGATTTTCGGATAGGCCTTGGACATCGACTTCCACCAAATGTCGACTCTCTGTGGAACAGGGTACTAATCTTACTCTTTCTCTTCATAGATTTTATAATATAAAGATAATTTAGCAAATTCTGATTATGAAGTCAACATAATTTATCATTTCATTATTCCTTTTAAGCAGGGAATTAGTCCTCCGTTGGCGAAACTTCCTTTATCGAGGGGGATTTTTTGCAAAAAGAATCGGATATAACTCCCTATTATCTTTCTAACCGCAACTATATTATAATAGAAGGCAGAACACTAAAGGAGACAACATTATGTCTGAAAATAAAAAGTTAAGCCTGGCGGATGCAGTCAAACAAAAACTGGCTCAAAAGCAAGCAGGGTCAAGTAAAGATAAACTGGAAACCGGGGTAGTGAAGAAAACGAAACAGCTTAAAAGCCAGTTGACCAAAAAGCCGAATAACCAACGTAAGCGTACAGGGGTATAATCCTAATTTGTCAAAGGACAATGACTGTTCGGAGCTTATCAGAGAGCAGTTACCTTTCACGAATGAGGGTGCTGCTTTTTTATATGAACGATAAAATGGGATATTAGTAATGAGTGGGGTAGAGGATTTGTCTTATTACCGTTTTTAGTTTTAGGTAGTTAAAGGGCTGGACTTCTGGTAATTTAGATGTATAAAGAATGGTTCACTAAACTTTTCAGAGACCGGTTAAACTAGAAAAAACATAATTTCTCGAATATGGAAATGACATCTCTGTATCGGTTCATTAAAATCATTACAGTTCCATTCGTTTCTGTTTTAAAATTGTAAGAGTGGTGACATGTTGTTACCATATTGTTTTGTTAAAATAATATTTTAAGGTTTAACAAATGATTTTCTTAACTAAAGGAACCTATTAATTGCATGTTAGGGCTTCTTGACTGCTTTTCAAATTAGTGATTATCCTTTAATTGAAAATATGAAATATATCGGGGGAATAAAGATGGACGAACGGCTGATCGGGAAAAAATATTATGAAACGATGATTGAGGATACAAGGAAACACCCCATTCAAGCTTTGGGTGAAATGTTTCTCGTGGAACAAAAAAAAGAAAGAGCGGATTTAACGGCAGTTCGATTCGCTCAAGGTGAAGTATACTTTCAGCACCATGACTTTGAAGCAGCCATTTTTAAATGGGAAAACATAGAAGGTGAACTTGGTTCATGGGCGAAGAAAAACATCGCTGATGCTTATTTTGAACTGGAAATGTATTCAACTGCAGAGGATATTTATAAATCCGTCGATACGAATGAAGCGGTTTTGAAAACGGAGGTTCTTTTGCAACTGTTTTCCCTGTACATAGTTGAATCTAGAAATGATTTGGCTTCCAAAGTCGTGAAAGAAGCAGTAGAGTTTCAACCTGACTATCCGAATGTCACGGAAATCGCACGAGCCTTTTTTGAAGAACAAAAGGATTGGAACAGTGCGGTGGTATTAGCGGCGAATGAAAGTATCCGTACAGAATCAATGGGCTGGTTCGATGTGCTGAAAACGTATATCCAGCAGGGGGTTGCCCAATCGATGGATCCGGACTACTTTTCAACTGTCCTTGGTTCGCTATACACACTTGACCAGGGGCGTTTCGAAAAGGTGACGGTTGCCCTCTGGAAAAATTATAAATATACCGATTCTTATTTTGAATGGCTAAGAGTGATTAATAACTTGATAGATACCATCGAATTAAACCAAGGGGATGTATGGGATGAGCTTTCCGTCTATTACAGGGATGCATATGCAGGTCTGTTGGAAGGAACGCACCTAATCAAAGATTTAAGCCCTGTCGTGCCAAGGTTGCTGGAAAACTGGCTGAAAATCGCAGATGGGGAGCTTTCGCTGTTTGCGGCGGCATCCGCGCTGTCCTGGAATGAAATCTTCCCGGATACGATTAATGCGCTGGTCATTCAGGATGCAGAAAGCCTACTTTCGAAATCGCCTAAATTGGGAGGCGGACTGGAAGCGGGAGAGAAACTGTTCAATTCTATCATCCAATGGGCTGAGGAGAATGATTTAAGGGTTGGCAATAAGCTTAAATGGATGGTCGAGGGGCTTAAGGATACCGGAAATTTCAATCTTCTTCTTGTGGGAAGTACAGGAAATGGCAAGACATCCTTTATACAGTCAATAGTTGGCGAGAGCATCGCTGCCGAAGATCATTCTTCACTAGTCAGCGTCAAAGACGGGGATGATTTGGAAATCCTTGAAATTACCGATACAGATAGCAAGGTTGTCATGGAGCTAACTGAATTGGATGAAACACGCCGCCAGCGCGGGACTATTGTCGATGTGACGCTTATTAGTGACTATCTTAGAAATAATCGTCTGCGATTATTGGATACACCGGGGTTCAATGGGGAAAAAAGCGTGGAATCGGATTTCCAAGGCTATTTACATGGCAGTGATGGCCTGATGTTCGTTCTTGATGCCCGGGCGCCTTTCACCGGTAGTGAACGGGACCTGTTATTGGAAATTCAAATGATGGCTCCGAAACTGCCGATTCATTTCTTATTAAATAAAATGGATACGATATACAGTGATCAAGTCGCGGTCCGGATGGAAGACGAAACATGGGATAAAGTGAATGCATATTTCCCGAATGCGAAAGTGTTCGCTTTCTCTAAACTTTATGACAGCAAGCAGCAGTTGAATGACCTTTCTGCATTCCTTCAATCGAATTATCAAGATGATAATTGGAAAGAAAGAAGATCTGAAAAAATCCTTGCTTTCATTCGTAAAACTTTATCTTATCTGTTAGAAAAACGGACAGCCAATGAACGGAAATGCGAGCATTCCATCTCTTGGAATGAACAGATGGAAGTCAAATTGAATGGTGCGGTCAATCAACTGGCTGATTTAGAAAAAGAAAAAAGTGAAAATATCATAAGGTCGTACCGTGTGCTTAAGGATGAAGTGAAAAGTCAGCTTTCTTCTAAAATTCCTGAATTACTGAGAGATTGCTCTAAATCGTTAACGGAAAGCAGTGATTTCAGTCAGGTCCATATACAGTTGAACCATGAAATGAATGAGCGGATTCAAGCCTTCATTTCTGACAAGATCATGCCTCAATATTACCGTTCTCTTCAAGATTGGATTGCTAGTTCCCAAATGGAGTTCTCACAAAGCCAACAGTTTATGGATGAGATGAGTGCCGGATTCAATGAATTATACAAAGAAGAACGGATTATGCTGGCAGGTGACTTCAGGGTATTGGATGACTGGCGCCGTGATGCCGACCGGATGACAAGCAGTATCCGCATCGATGACGTTAATATCCTTTTGCGAAGGACTCCATCACAATTGCTGCTTAAAGGAGCAGGAAAGCTGTTTGGGGCAATACCGCAAAATAAAGCCAATATGTACAATCGTTATAAGAAATACTTGGAAAGTGAAGATTACCAGGATGTTGCAGAAATGATCACTGAACGCTTCCTTACCCAATTTGGATTGTTTGAAAAATCTTTAGATCGGGACATCTCACTTTTCTATCGCAGCTCATTTGCCTTACTTCAAAAAACAATAGAGCAAACGCAGACAGAAATTAAAGACTACCAGGCTGCATTGGAGCATATGAAAGAAAATCCGGAAGTTTACCGTGATCCGATCACTGTGTTCGAAGTGAAACTACGTCAGTTGGAGAGACTTGAAAAAATTGAGAAAAAGCGTCTAGCCCAGCTTCAAAGAAAATAAAAGTAACAGAGAACATTTCAAATATTCGAAAAACTATTGACTTTACGACTATATCCCTATAAAGTGATAATTACGAAAAACGTAACATGATATATTCTCTTATCAAGAGTGGCGGAGGGACTGGCCCTAAGATGCCCAGCAACCGTTCCATTAGGAATTGGTGCTAAATCCTGCAAAACAGAAATGTTTTGACAGATAAGAGAGGGATAAGTCTGCAATACAGCTGATTAAACCTCTCTATTACTAGAGAGGTTTTTATTTTATGATTTACACCAACTTAACAGATAAGAATAATAAGAGAATGTGGAGGGAAACAAGATGGGAAGATCTATTAAAGGGATATTCGTTTCAGCCATCGCTTCGGCGTTGCTTTTAACGGGTTGTTCTACAGGACAGAGTTCCACAGAATCGAAGAAAGAAGAAAAAGTATCATTTGAAAATGTACCGGAAAGATTTGCTGATGGGGAAGGGGCCAAAATCAAAGTGATCCGTAAAATTGGCGGTGATGATCATACGGCCCAATACCTTGCTGGAGCGAAGGAAGAAGGAGAAGCAATGGGCTTTCAAGTGGATACGTATACAGCCAATGGGGATACGGCTAAATTCCATGATGCGATCGCGCAGGCTTTGCAGGAAGATTATGACGGCTATATCATCTCCCATGGTGATGATGCAGCAACAGTGAATGACGTTCAAAAGTTGGTTGATGCAGGTAAAAGCGTTGTCACATTCGATTCAATTAGCGATTTATCTAAAATAGAAGGTGTGACATTAACTTCACAGGATGATGAAGCGTTGGCAACACTGGCTTTTGATAAACTGATAGAAGAACAGAAAGGTGAAGCGGCGATTGCTTACCTTTGGGTGGATGGTTTTCCTCCAATGGTGAGAAGAAATTCAGTTTATCAGGAAAAATTAAAAGAAAACCCTGGAATTAGGGAAGTCGAAAGATTCGGAGTGGCATCTGCAGATACTTCGGTTCAAACACAAAATGCAGTAGCCGCAATGCTGAATAAATACCCAAAAGGTAAATTGGATGCCATTTTCGCAACATGGGATGCCTTCGCTATCGGTGCCGCCCGGGCGATTAAAGAAGCGGGCCGCGATGAAGTGAAGATATACGGAATTGATGTATCGAATGCAGATCTTCAGGTAATTCAATCGGCCGCTAGCTCATGGTCCTACACGGCAGCCGTCGATCCCAAGTTGATTGGTGCAGTGAATATGAGGATATTGGCAAAAAAATTAGCGGGCGAAAAAACACCGCAAACCTATGACTTAGAGGCTTCACTTATTTCACAAAAGCAAATCCAAGCCTCAAAAGAAGCCGTAAACATGGCAAATCTGTCTGGTATTGTCGAAGGATGGGGTGTATCAACGGAATTTGAAGAAGATTGGATGAAAGTTTTGAAAGCTCATTATAAAAAGTAAAAGGGGACACTCTCTTTCAAGTGAAGGGAGTGTCTGTTCAATAAGGGGGAATGGACATGGGCACGCAACTAGAAATGAAGAAAATCTCGATTGAATTTCCAGGAGTGAAGGCGCTTAGTGAAGTTGACTTTTCTATACAATCAGGGGCAACCCACGCATTGGTCGGTGCAAACGGAGCAGGGAAATCGACGTTAATGAAGGTTTTATCGGGAGCCCATGTTCATTATTCAGGTGACATTCTTATTGATGGGATAAAGCAGGATATCCGCTCGCCCAAAGCGGCGCAGGAACAGGGTATTCAAATAGTTTATCAGGAAGTAGATACGGCCCTCATCCCTTATTTAACCGTTGGGGAAAATATAATGTTGAATGATATGGTCCAAAACATGGGAAAAAAACAGATAGTTCAATGGAAAGAGCTACACAACCAAGCCTCTTTAATTCTTGAAGATATGAAAATTCGTGTCCCTTCGAAAAAGCTGGTAAGAGACCTTACTTTGGCTGAAAAACAGATGGTCCTGATAGCAAGAGCCGTTTCGACAGAATGCAAATTCCTGATTCTCGACGAACCAACTGCTCCGTTAAGTCATACAGAAACGACAGAACTTTTTCGGATTGTAAATGAATTAAAGCAAAAAGGTGTTGGAGTCATTTTCATTTCACATCGTCTGCCTGAGATTTTTGAAATCTGTGAGGAAATTACGATCATGAGGAATGGGGAGCTTGTCACTTGTCGAAAGATGGAAGACATCACCCGTAACGAAGTGATAGAGAATATGCTAGGGAAAACCATGGATGAACAGTTCCCTGAAGTGAATTCTTCGATTGGCGACGTTATTCTGGAAGTGAAGGGATTGTCAGATACAAAGAAAGTTAAAAATGTCAGTCTGCATATTAAAGCAGGGGAGATAATCGGCTTGGCAGGGTTGGTCGGGTCTGGGAAAACGGAGTTGTGTAAAAGCCTTTTCGGTCATACTTCGATTACAGCAGGTGAAATCATCCTAAATGGCCGAAAGCTTTCTTTGAAATCACCGCACCAAGCAGTAAAAAGCGGTCTGGCACTTATACCTGAGGAACGCAGGAAAGAAGGGGTCCTTGTTCAGGAATCAGTATCTGCGAACTTGACTGCAGCCAGTATCGGCAAATTCTGCAAGACATTCAGTTTTGTGGATCGTAAGGCGGAAATGGAAAAAGCGAAGGAAATGATCGCAAGTCTCGGCATTAAAACTCCTTCCGGGGAGATGAAAGTCGAAAACCTTTCAGGTGGTAACCAGCAAAAGGTTGCCATTGGAAAATGGCTTATAGCCGATGCGGATGTATACATATTCGATGAACCAACGAAAGGTGTCGATGTTGGAGCCAAGAAGGATATATTCGAAATGATTGCAAAGCTTGCGAGGGATGGGAAAGCGATCATTTATGCATCATCCGAGCTCTCCGAAATCATTGGCATTACTAACCGGACATACGTGTTATATGACGGGAGCACTGTCATCGAACTAGAAACAAGCAAAACGAATGAAGAAGAACTACTATTCTATTCAACAGGAGGAAATTAGGATGAGTACACCCATTTCTGTTACACAGACAGCGAAAGCGAAGAAAAAGGTGGACCTGTTCGAATTTTTCTATAAATACGGCACAATATTAACGATTGTCATTCTAATTGGAATTTTTGCCGTGTCCAATCCATCTTTCATTCAAACTACTAATCTGATCAACATCCTGCGTTCCATCTCAATCGTGACCATCATTGCGATCGGCATAACGATATCCTTGACAGTGAATGGGTTCGACCTTTCCGTCGGCTCCGTCGCATCATTGGCTAATGCCATCGTCATATCAATGTTTGTCTGGTTTTCACAGGATACATTGATTGCCATATTAGCTGCAATCGGTGCCTCACTTGTCGTAGGGGCATTGAATTCATTCATGATCGTTAACTTAAGAATTCCCGACATGCTGATGACATTGGCTACGATGTTCATTATCCAGGGAATTGCCCTTACCTATACAAAAGGGGCCACGGTTTCGCAAAATATGGTCATGCCCGACGGGACATTCGCAACAGGACAAATCAGCCAGCTTTTCGCAAAGGTTGGCCAGGTACCATGGATAATCCTGATCATGGCAGTCATTGTGATTGCGACCCATATCTTTTTGACTTATACGAAGCACGGCCGTTATATGTACATGATTGGGGGAAATAAGGAAGCGGCGAGACTTTCCGGGATTTCGGTCAATAAATACAAAGTCCTTGCCTATCTGCTTTCGGCTCTATTTGCTGCAATCGGGGGGATTGTCCTAGCTTCAAGGGTCATGACATCGGAAATCAATTCAGGGTCCCCTTATTTAATGGATGCCGTTGCAGCAGCCTTCATTGGTTCCTCCGTTTTAGGAGCGGGAAAACCGAATGCCTTTGGAACCTTCGTCGGTGCAATCTTGATCGGAATCCTTCAAAATGGGCTGATCATGATGGCTGTTCCATATTATGCAATGGATATCGTCAAAGGAACAGTGCTGGCCCTTGCGCTCGCGGTAACTTATTATAAACAAAAACATTAAAATGAATCTAACACCTTAAATTATTAAGAGGCCGTTTCCCATTTAGGGTAAGGGGTAGACATTGTCCTTATTAGATTCTTCTTGCAAGAATCCTGTCATTATTAATTTTGAATAAAGATTGATAAAAATCCTGTTGGATATGAACAGGATTTTTCGTTGGCACCTAAAGGGCGGGGTAATCGAGATAAGAATTTCGTTTATGTATCGTCTTCATTTTACTCTATCACCTCTTATAATAAAGTCACCAAAAGCAATTATAAAAGAAGGCGGAGCTAGTTCGATAACCGCAAATGACGCTAGTTGCTGAGGGTTGAGAATTTGGGTGCAGCGGCTCCCCAGCTGATGGTCAGAAGGCTTCTTTTAGAAAAGGCAGAAATAAAACGTCCAGAAAAATGCTAAGCAAAGATACTCGCCCCAAATAAAAACTTATATGATAGACCTCCTGATTTTTATTCAGAACACCATAATATTGTTAAGGGATAACACCAACTTATTTTCAAAAAACAGAACCTTTGAGTTTCAGGTTCTGTTCATATTTTCTATTTGAACTTTTGTACCTCTTCTTGTCCCTCGAATTTGTTGTCTTTCAATATACCGATTTCTTCGATATGGTTTCGGGCCGTTTCATCGCCAAATTTATATATGAGGGCATAAAGCTTTTTCATGGCTGCATCGTATTTATCATTTGCCCGGTCATGATGATAGAGAAGATAGGGCACATGTGAACGGGCATATGCCTCCAGGTCATCTGTCCGGTGTTCCTCCAAGCATTGTTTCAATTCTGCCAGTTCCTCATCAGTTACGTGTACAGTGAAACTCGGGTTCTCTTCAAGTTTTTGTCCGAGTACGTCGCCGCTGACCAAATCGACATGATAGGTCTGTTTGTCCTGCCTCATTCTGCTCATCATCCCTTCATCGTTTATCCTTCTGACCACTTTTTGTAAAAAGGTAATCATAAAAGTCAACATTTCCTTAATGAAAATGATAGGAAATAGAGGTATCGGTTTTCTTATCAAAGGGTTTAAGATGGATGTATAGAATAATATGGGAGAGTATCTTTGGAAAAGTGAGGAGTGATGTAGTGAAGAGAACATTCATGGTTATTTTTTTGATGTTGATTGCTTCAGGCTGCGTAACAAGGAATTATGATTCCAATATGGATTTGGGGAAAAGTCAGTTGAATGAGGAAAATTATTTAGAAGCCCACGAGGCATTTGAATTAGCTTATATAGAAGCAAAAACACCGGAAGTAAGAGAATTAATGGATCTTTCAGGTTTTCTGGCGAGTGGAATGAAGAAATACGACGAACAGGATTTTGATTCGGCCCAAAGAGATTTTGAAGAAGCAGCCGCATATAAGGCAAAATACCAGGAAGGTAAACTAATGGTTTTAAAGGCGGCGGAAATGCATCCGGTATCAGGCCCAGCCACTATAGAAACCGTAGAGGGGAATGACGAAGTGGAACCGATGGAGGAAGCAAGTAAAGAAGGGACCATTGGATCCGAATTAGAAGATAAGGCGGAAACGGATACAAAAGCTGAGACGGTAAAAGGAAAAGAAGAGAGTAAGGATTCGGTTAGTACCTTAAGTAAATCTCAGGCGGAGAAGCTTGTGAAGGATTACGTGGACATGGAAAAGTTCCCGCATTTGCAAATAGAATATGATCATGATGCCGAAAAGGGAGATTACATTTTTCAAGTGTTCGAAGTGGATGAAGGCAGTCAGAAAAATGGCCATGCAGCTACTTGGGGCTGGTATGGCGTGAATAAGGAGACAAAAGAAGTGTATGAAGTCATGTAAAGATATATAACGGTCGAATTGAAAAGGGGCCCATGTTGAGGCCTTTTTGTTTTCTAGCATGCAAAATATCACATAGCAGGATTTGATAAAATTTTATATTTTTTATAAAAAAGGTGACTTATTTCTTTATTTCTTAAGAATTTTTTAATAATTACTGTATATGATTGAGCCAAGTAAAGGACAATCATAGGAGGGATAAAGATGGAGAATTATAATGGTGATGAGCAAGCCAGAGTGAAGACAGAAAGGAAGAAGGGTAAGTCCCTTTTGCTAACTGGCCTTGTTTCCGGAACAGTTGCTTCTATTGTTACATCTTCTGTATTTGTATTTGGCGGGGATTTTATAGATCAAGGGAAAGGTTCCGTGAATGAGTCAACCCAAAAGGCGGGTGTAGAGCAAACGGAAAACGTTGAAAAGGATAGAAGTGTAACGGCAGAAAAGTTATCGACAAGTACGGATTCAAATGATAGGGCAAAGATGGTGGAATCAGCGTCCAAATCGATTGTAGGGGTCGTGAATTTACAAGAGATGCAAAACCAGGACCCGTTCCAGCAGCAAAGCACGAAAAGCGAAACGGTTGCGAGCGGCACTGGTTCAGGGGTCATTTTTAAAAAGGCAAATGGGAAGGCCTATATCATTACGAACAATCATGTTATTGAGGGAGCAAAGAAAGTCGAAATTTCATTATATGATGGACAAAAGGCAACTGCAGTGGTTGTCGGTGCGGATGCTTTAACGGACTTAGCAGTTTTGACAATTGATGCCTCGAAAGCACCTGATGGAATTAAATTCGGGAATTCTGATAGCATGCGTCCAGGTGAAGAAGTATTGGCGATTGGTAACCCTCTTGGACTTGATTTTTCACGTTCGGTTACACAAGGGATCGTCAGTGCGACCGGACGCTCCATTTCAGTCGATACATCGGATGGTGAGTGGGAACTTGATGTCCTTCAAACAGATGCAGCGATCAACCCTGGCAATAGCGGCGGGGCATTGATCAATACAGCTGGGGAAGTGATAGGCATAAACAGCTTGAAGATTTCCGAAAATGGTGTGGAGGGCCTAGGTTTTGCCATACCAAGTAATGATGTGATTCCGATTGTTACGGAACTGATTGAAAACGGAAAAATCACGCGCCCGTATTTAGGAGTAAGCTTGGCCAGTATAGAAGAACTGCCACAGTATTACCTACAAAATGTTCCTGAAGCTGCAAAGTCGGGTGTCATGGTTACAAGTATTGATCCGGGATCGGCAGCAGCGAATGGAGGGCTTAAGCAACAGGATATCATCGCGGAGATTGATGGAACGAAAATAAATACGGCAGCAGAATTAAGGAAAGTCTTATACACGGATAAGAAAATCGGAGATAAAGTGAAGGTTAAAGTGTATCGGGGTGCTGAAAAGAAAACGTTAACGATAACCTTGCAGAAATCATAGAAAGATGAATGGCCCCTGATAAATTCATCAGGGGTCATTTATTTGATATTGAAGTCAAAAAGTTTTTAAAAGTATGGAAAAGGATAGTATTGGAAAAAATGATAGTGTATTTATACTGTTTTACAGATTTTTCATATAGTCTTGAATACCTAAAAGTAAATTGTGGCGTCTTCTATTTGTCAAGGTTTACATTGTGGATATGTTAAAAAATAGAAAAGAATTGACAAATTTGTGAAATGTCATAAAATAGAAAGAAAGGGGATGAAATAATGGAAACTAATCAGAAGATGATGGATGCAGTGAAGTGGGTATCAGGCACAGGTTGTGTAATCGGAATTTTAATTTTTAGTTTAAGTTTTTTTGTAAGCGATTACAATAAGGATTATTTATTAACCGCTGTTGGGATGGCCATTACACTAAGCGCAGCTGCCATTTTTCTAGTTGGTATATTTTTTGTCCTGACAGAAGAAATGGTGATGAACACAAAAAAGGGTGAAAGAGTTGTACCGGATACAACTAAAGTTATAAAATTAAAATCAAAAGCTATTCCTAAAACAAAAAGGAGTACCGAATACAGTAACTAAAAAAGGACAATCATTCCTGTTCTGAAAGAAAGGCCACACGACAACACCAAGAGCAACGGCTGTAAGAACATGGAGAATAGGAACCCCATTGTATATCCACGTAGAAATAATTGTTTCATACTCGTATTACATCATTCCTTACAGGTAGATGAGGCTAGAACCCGGAATGCTTGTGAAGAATCAGCTGTCGGTACGGTAGCGAAGTTGTATTCGGGAACTTTGGAATTGGGAGTAGGCCAATACTCTGAATTTTAAAGGGTCGCTTGAAATATTTCTTGGTGCATAACGAGTGCTGCAGAAAATTGTAACACGATTAAAATGTAACCAAACGATAACCCAAGTGCACTAACGAATGAAAGCGTATTCAATAACCCGGATCCAGTTGACTTAGAATATGTGTACATTCGACGTGCTTGGCCATCCAAACCAAACTTGCCCACATTCCTAAATGAAAAGTTCTCACTCTACATCATGAACTATACCCACGAAAAAAAATGGACACCTTAAAATGAGGGCACTGGAAAAGTCCCTTCGGGCCAATAGAGGTAGATTTTCTCAGTTTATTCTGAGGAAATCTACCTTTTTTTGTTTTATAATCAAAGGTAATAAATTTATGTGGGTGAGTACGATGATTCAAAAACAAACGTCCATGGTTTTTAGTCCATATATGGCCATTTATGATGTAGTGGTTCCAAAGGATAACATGTTACGCAAGATCAATGAACTTATTGACTTTTCTTTTGTGTTGGAAGAATTGAGGGACAACTACTGTCTTCATAACGCTAGGAATGCTGTCAATCCAATACGTATGTTTAAATATTTGCTGCTCAAGACCATTCATTACCTATCAGATGTGGATATAGTTGAGCGCTCCAGGTATGACATGTCCTTTAAATATTTCCTCGGCATGGCTCCAGAAGATCCAGTCCCATTGACCCTAGCTCCTTAACGAAATTTCGAAAGCTCCGTTTAAAAGACATAAACCTTTTTGATATGCTCATTCATAAAACGGTTGAGATTGCGATTGAAAAGGAAATCATTAAAAACAAAACGATTATTGTGGATGCCACCCACACGAAAGCCAGATACAATCATAAGACTCCAAAAGAAATATTGATGGACCAATCTAAAAGATTAAGAAAAGTAATCTATTCGATAGATGAAGAGATGAAAAATAAATTCCATCCAAAACCACTACTGATGTATTGCAGGGTGAAATACTTATTGCCAGAAGCTCATCGAGGTAGTGGAAACAGAAGAGCGTATCACCCAATATCCAAAGGTAAAAGAGCAGTTAAATCTATTAAAGGAAACGGTATCCGATGATATCGAATAGTTAAGGATCTCCAAAGACCAAGATGTCAAGATTGGCCACAAGAGTGCTGACTCTTCTTTCTTTGGATACAAAACACATATTGCGATGAGTGAGGAACGAATCATTACAGCTGCGACTATCACTACAGGTGAAAAAATGGACGGTAAAGAATTAAAGGCATTAATTGAAAAGAGCAAGGCTGCCGGT
Organism: Peribacillus simplex; assembly: GCF_001578185.1. Classification (NCBI taxonomy): domain Bacteria; kingdom Bacillati; phylum Bacillota; class Bacilli; order Caryophanales; family Bacillaceae; genus Peribacillus; species Peribacillus simplex. The sequence continues at coordinate 502,722 of NZ_CP011008.1, forward strand.
AGGGTGATTGAGACCGTGATTGGCGATACAGCTTACTCAGAGAAGGGAAATATTGAATACAGTGAAGAAAATAACATTAAACTAGTCGCAAAATTGAATCCTTCTGTTACACAGGGATTCCGGAAGAAGGAAGAGGAACTTCAATTTAATAAGGATGCAGGAATGTACGTTTGTAAGGCTGGGCATTTGGCTATCAGGAAAGCTCGCCAGGGCAAAAAAGATGTAGCGACGAATCAAACAGATACCTATTACTTCGATATAGAAAAGTGTAAGATTTGTCCCTTAAAAGAGGGCTGTTATAAAGAAGGAGCGAAAAGCAAGACCTATTCTGTCAGTATTAAATCCAATGAACATACAGAACAGGCTACATTCCAGGAAAGTGAGTATTTTAAAGAAAAATCAAAAGAGCGATATAAAATAGAAGCGGAAAACAGTGAATTGAAACATAGACACGGGCATGATGTTGCAAAATCCTCGGGTCTACTTGGCATGGAATTACAAGGAGCAATGGCTATTTTCACCGTTAACTTGAAAAGAATATTGAAATTAATTGCCTAAAAAAGTGACACACAGAAGCAAAAAAAGACGATTTCCATTCAAGTATCGAATGAGAATTTGTCTTTTTTAAGTTTGATTTACCGTACTAGTTAGAAAAACGTGAGTTTTTCAGCAGCCCCCCTTAAAATGTCCATTTTTTTTCGTTTTTTTTGTGCGTTTACTAAAAGAAATGCAGTTATCTAATGAGTTTCTTTTATGCTAGGCACCAAAATGCAGTTTTACTAAAAAGGACAACTGAGGTGAAGTGGTTTTTGCAATAGCATATTGGGATAATTATTGGATTAATGTCCTAAACTGCTGTTGGGAAATACTGACAGGGCAGTAAGTGTTTATTGGGGAAGTAACCCAATTAGCAATCAAAGTGGGAAGGCAATCAAGTAATTATCATAAGGATCGGAATGTTCATTTCAGACTCTTTGCTTCCATATATAGTGACCAGTGTTGGACCGTAAGGGTATTGAAGCAGAAAAAACGACATGGTGTGCACAATGCCGTTACCCACGTCCGTGGTCGAGTTAGAAAAATTCGTTATTAAATCCTGGCTAACATCGTCATCATTCACGATCCCATCGATAGTTACCTAATTAACATGATAGGTAATGGAATTCGTAGTGTTAAGAAAATTCAGATTTGTTCTTGAGGTTATGTACGCGGCGAATATATTGTAAAAATTATATTTCATTATATTAAAGTAACATTAAATGGAAAATGGAGCAGAGCTACTTTTTAATCCTAAACTCCATATGTAAGGAATTAAACACTTATTATATTTCATTTCCTTAAGATTTTCGAACATTTCAGTTCATTTACCAACTTCTTACTGTATTTTAATGAACTTTATGTGACAGATGTCACTTTGTATTGTCTTTTTTTTAACTTGGGATTAATATTGTTATGTCGGGGTTTGTGAACATGGTAACACTTTGTCCGAATAATTACCAATAGGAATTTTATTATGTAAGAAAGGGGTAGTACTATGAAAATAAAATGGGCTTTATTAACTATACTTTTTACCATCGCCACTATGCTAACGGGTTGCGATAACCCATTAATGGTCTTGGACCCTAAAGGGCCAGTAGCTGCAACACAAGCAGATGTCATTATGATATCGATATGGACAATGGCCTTTGTCGTTCTTGTCGTAATCGTACTGTATGTCTTCATGATAATGAAATATCGTGCTTCCAAACAGCGTGATGATTATGAACCACCTCATATTGAAGGAAGTAAGGTTCTAGAAATAATTTGGGTTGCAATCCCAATCATAATCGTCGCTTTCCTTGCCGTTGTTACTGTTAAAACAACAAATGAAGTCGAGGCAACACCTAAAGGATACGAAAAGCAGAAACCATTAGTTATCTACGCTGCATCTTCTAACTGGAAGTGGCACTTTAGTTATCCGGAAGAAAATATCGAAACAGTTAACTATCTGTTTTTACCGACTAACCGACCAATTGAATTTAAACTTTATTCATACGGACCAATTGCTAGTTTCTGGATTCCGCAACTTGGAGGACAAAAATATGCGATGTCTGATATGGTTACCACGTTGCACTTAGCAGCTGAAGTACCAGGTGAGTATATGGGCCGAAATTCAAACTTCAGTGGTTCAGGTTTTGCTCAGCAAACGTTCAACGTAAATGTATTGCCTAAAAAAGAATATGATAAATGGGTAAAAGAAATTAAAGCAACTGCTAAACCGATTACTAAGGATAAATTCAATAAATTACTAGAACCTGGTCATGTGGGACAATCCACGTATACTGGAACTCACTTAAAGTTTTCTCCAGCTCCAGAAGGTGAAAATTCAGGTCATCACCACGGATCATCTGATACTGAAAAAAAATCAGATGAATCTACCAAAGGTTCACACGAGGAACATTCAGAACACAACAACATGAACATGAACATGAATCAATAAGGGTTTAACTCACATTCTACTAAACAATTAGTTTTACGATAAGGAATATTTTCCTGAAAGGAGTCACAAAAGTATGGATTACTTTGATCGATTTGCCGTACCTCATCCAAGTCCTGCGATATATGCATCCATGGTTGCCATTGGCCTAACTATGATTGCGCTTGTTGCCGGAATTACCTATTTTAAAAAATGGGGTTACTTATGGCGTGAGTGGTTAACAACGGTTGACCATAAACGTATTGGTATCATGTACATCTTGTCAGCACTACTTATGCTTTTCCGTGGTGGCGCCGATGCTCTCTTGATGCGTGCCCAAACGGCTATTCCAAATAACGGCTTGTTGGATGGACAGCATTATAATGAAATTTTTACAACACACGGGGTTGTCATGATCCTGTTTATGGCGATGCCATTTATCATTGGGTTAATGAACATTGTTACACCATTACAAATAGGGGCACGTGACGTAGCATTCCCACGTCTAAACGCAGTAAGCTTCTGGTTATTCTTTATGGGGGCAATGCTATTTAACATCTCTTTCGTAGTCGGTGGTTCTCCTGATGCAGGCTGGACATCTTACTTCCCGCTGGCAAGTAACGATTTCAGTGAATCAGTAGGTTCGAACTATTACGCGATTGCAATTCAAATAGCTGGTATCGGTACATTACTGACTGGTATCAACTTTATCGTAACCATCTTGAAAATGAGAGCACCTGGCATGAACTTAATGAAAATGCCAATGTTCACATGGTCTATCTTGATCACAAACTTTATTATCGTTTTCGCTTTCCCTGTATTGACAGTGGCACTTGCGTTAATGACAATGGATCGACTATTCGGAACTCAGTTCTTTACGATGGCTAATGGCGGTAGCGATATGCTTTGGGCAAACTTGTTCTGGGTTTGGGGACATCCTGAAGTTTATATAGTTATTCTTCCGGCTTTCGGTATTTACAGTGAAATCATTTCGACTTTTGCACGTCGTAACCTGTACGGGTATAATTCGATGGTTATCTCTATGGTAGCTATTTCTACACTATCCTTCGTTGTATGGGCTCACCATTTTTATACAATGGGTCACGGTGCAATGGTTAACGGTATCTTCTCGGTTACCACAATGGCAATTGCTGTTCCGACCGGTGTTAAGATTTTCAACTGGTTGTTCACACTTTGGAAAGGTAAAATCGTTTTTACCGTCCCAATGTTATACTCTTTAGCTTTCATTCCGATTTTCACTCTCGGTGGGGTAACTGGGGTTATGCTTGCCATGGCAAGTGCTGACTACCAATACCATAATACAATGTTCTTAGTAGCTCACTTCCACTACGTTTTGATCCCTGGTACTGTATTTGCCGTACTTGCTGGTTTTACGTACTGGTGGCCAAAAATGTTTGGTTTCATGTTGAGCGAAAAGATAGGGAAATGGTCGTTCTGGTTCATTACAATCAGCTTTAATGTTACATTCTTCCCGATGTTCATAACTGGTTTAGATGGGCAAGCACGTCGTATGTATACGTACTCTGAATCAACGGGCTATGGTCCATTGAATTTGCTCTCTTTCGTTGGAGCAATTGGCATGGCAATAGGTTTTGCGCTTATTGTGTACAATATCTATTGGAGTACTCGTTATGCATCAAGAAATATTTCAAAAGATCCATGGGATGCACGTTCTCTAGAATGGGCTACACATACACCAATTCCAGAATACAATTTTGCAATTGTACCTACAGTTGATTCTACAGAAGCATTCTGGGATTCTAAGAAAAAGGGCTTTAAATTATTTGGTGGTAAAGTAGAAAAGATTCATATGCCAAATAACAGTGGCGTGCCGTTTATCTTGAGCTGTATCTTCTTCGTTTGGGGCTTTGCAATGGTATTCAGCATGTGGATCATTGCAATCATTGCCACACTTGGTATCTTTGCTTGTATGGCTCACCGTTCATTCGAAAAAGACCACGGACGTTATATCTCCGTTGAAGAGATTGAAGAAACTGAAAATAAATTGCGAGGTGCTAAGTAATGAAAATAGATAACTCGCTGCCACTAGAATATAGCACGGAAGAAAATCGCTTAAAGATTTTTGGATTTTGGATTTTCCTGGGGGCAGAAATAGCTCTTTTCGCTACACTGTTCGCCACTTATTTTGTATTAGTTCATGGTACTGGAAATGGTCCTACAGGGGACGAACTCTTTAAAGTACCAACCCTAATGCTTCAAACAATTTTTCTTTTAACCAGTAGTTTTACCATTGGTCTTGGAATCAATGCAATGAGACTTGGTAGACAGAAAGCAATGCTTGGTTTCTTCATTATCACCCTTATTCTTGGTTTAGGCTTTTTGGGAGTCGAAATCTATGAATTCGTGGAGTATGTACATGAAGGAGCAACCATTCAAACAAGTGGTTTCTTATCTAGTTTGTTTGCGTTACTAGGTACGCATGGAGCTCACGTTACACTTGGTTTATTCTGGGGAACCTTCATCATTCTGCAGATTAAAAAACGCGGTATGACTCCAGAAACTACAAACAAAGCTTTCATCTTTTCTCTTTACTGGCATTTCTTAGACGTTGTCTGGATTTTCATCTTCAGTTTCGTCTACCTGAAAGGAATGATGTAATATGAAAGAATTATTCCCACGGGGCCAAGTTATGGGATTTGCTTTTTCACTAGTCCTGACTTTGGTTGCACTATCAGTTATAGTGTATGATCTCTCACTTAAAATGGCTTTAATCATCCTACTTGTTACAGCCTTCATGCAAGCTGCACTTCAATTTGTTATGTTCATGCATGCAGGAGAGTCTGAAGATAAAGCATCGATTTACACAAACGTTTACTACGGATTGTTTGTTGCATTGGTTACAATTTTCGGTACAATGCTAACAATGATTTGGGGATATCAATAATCCATTCCTGCAAAACTGGGCGTCTTGATGACGCCCAGTTTTTTTGTATTCAAATTATGGTGAGCGTAAAATTACATACATTCAATTCACTGCATTATAGAAGTTTGTATTGATAAGAAAGAAGAGGGGGTAGGAGAGGCAAATACTGTGATGGAAAATAATTAAGTATCTCCTTAATTTATTGTGTATCCTGTATTATATTGGGGTACGGTGGACTTTTTGCATTTAGATATATTGAAAATGAGACTCAAATTCAAACGTGATATTGGATATATCTATAAAAAATACAAAAAGATCCATTTTTGAAATTAGATGATCAAGATGATTAAGTTAGTATAAAGTTTTTATATTCACCAATAGTTAAACGTTAATAGAACGGACACATTTCCTAATAAAAGCTTTCCGCTCTTTTGATATAATAAGTGATATAGTAGTTAACTATGCCTTAGCGGAGATGATGAATATGACATTGCCGGTTTTGATTTTGACAATTCTCATAAGTTTGATTAAATTATTAGTTACCTGTCTTCCAACAGATGCAGTGAATTGGATTCTCAGCAAATTTGAAATGCATTCAGAACTTAGTGACGCGAATGCCATCGTAACCTTTGACGGAAAACGGTTTGAAGGTGAAGAAAAAATTCAAGTTATTAATTATTTCAACAAAGCTAAATTTTTGAAAAAGAATCATATATTTCCGGGTAACGAACAATTATTTTTACATCCAGAGAACAGTGGGGCTCCATTAGTCATTGATACTAAAAAAGGCAAGAAGGATGTTAGGTTATTTTTGTACATTTACAACGACCACGTGGATGTAGTTAAACAGTACAAGAAGAAAGTAGTTGCGTATAGTCTGTTCTCCAATAGCCTTCAAGAACGTTCAATGCCATTAATTAGGGATGTAGTTTAAAAGGAACATAAACAAAGTCGCTCTTTTTTTCTGATTCAGATTGAGAGTTGAATGTTCACAAACTGACACATTCAAATTGGTATTATGTGGGGAAATTTATTAAAAGTGGATTTAGGGAAAAATCGTTATCGAGGAGTTCTTTGAATAGAAAAAATTCATTAGAATACTATAAATGAAATACAATAAATCTGGATTGAAATGCGAAAAGTAATTTTGATGATTATGTCTAAAAGGGTAATAAAAAAAGCAGGTATCTAAAGCGATGCCTGCTTTTTTAAGCTTTCCATTGTTTTTCCACTTGATTAAAGGCTTGTTGTAAAATTTCTTCTTGATTAGTACCTGGTTTAGTAAGGACGTTAGTTTGATAAGATTTTCCTTGGAAATCAACTGTTACTGTAACTTTTACCATTATGCATCTTTCCTTTCTTTGTTCAGTAATGAGGTGGTTGTACCTACTTCTTTTATACCCATGGGGGAAGACTTTTCAAACATTGCGAAGTAGCAAGTGTGGGGATTTAATATTCAAAATTATCTGATATTTTGAAGGGGATGTCAACACTTTTTTTTGACAGACTCCATTTCCTTATTTATTTTTAGGCTGTTTTCACATACTTTGTTTTTATTTACCAGGTAGTGAGTTGTGGTTGATTTCCCCTCCAGAAGCTCGCTTTCCGCGGGGCGGGCGGTGAGCCTCCTCGGCGTAAACGCCTGTGGGGTCTCACCTGTCCCGCTGCTCCCGCAGGAGTCTCGCACTTCCGCTCCAATCAACCTTAAATAGTTTCGTTTTAAAAACAACAATCTTTACGAAAAGAGCCTATTTTTATGTGTACAAGGCTTGTGTATTGGGGTCAGACCATACCCTTTTTTGCGGCTATATAAAGAAGACCTGGCTTGTGTGCGCATAACAGCCAGGTTGTTTTTGTAAAATTAACTATTCATATTTTAGTTAAGATAATTCCGATTAATGCTGCAAGTACGCCGGCAATTTGATAGGATTTAAGTTTTTCTTTGAATAAATAACAACCAGCGAATACGACAACTAAACAGTTCAGGCTGACGACAGGGAAGATGATGCTGGCGATTCCAGTATTTAATGCAAAGAAATAACATCCATAGGCTATGATGCTTAATAATCCTACGAGTGATCCAATTTTCACTTCCATTAACTTAATCTTCTCATTCTTGATGGCTAATGCCGAAATGAGATAAAGTGTTCCGCCACCATACATTGATACTAGGATATCAAGGGAGTTTAAATGAAGACGGGTTGATGTCGTCATTAAGATACCTAGCACACCAAATGAGAAAATCGCGAATAATGTGTGCATCATCCAAGGTAAATATTGATGATTGCCCTTAGCATTAGGTGTATACTGAATGACAAGGGTAGCGAGCAGCATGCAGACAATTCCGCTCCACTGCAGTGAAGAAATATGCTCATGAAAAATTAATGCAGCACAGAGGATGGGAAAAATTGCATTTGCCGCAATCAGTGGTGATGTCAAACTTGCCGGTCCTTTTTCAAAGGCACTTGCCATCTGGATATTACCGTTAGCGTTCAGTACACCAATGGCTCCACCAAGCAAGATGGATGGCAAGTTAGTAGTCAAGCCATCTACAAATCCGCTATATAAAAGTGCCATGATGAAGGCGGTAAAATAAAAGAAAAATTGGATATGTACCTTTGAGTAACCCTTTCCGTTACTCCATTTAAAAATGCTGTTATTGATTCCGAAACATAAACTAGTGATAAGAGCCGCAAAAATCCACATTGCTTTAATCTCTTCCTTCATGTAGGATAAACTTCTTCTACATTTTAAGCCGAATACGTGTAGGAATCAAACTAAAATAAAAAGTAGATTGACAGATTAGATTTTTTTTTCTATATTTACTATGACAATTTTAAATATTTCCCGATAAACGGGAGAGGTTCATAGCTTCACCCTCTTAAAAAAACTATGGCTTTGATTATTTTTTTGCGAATCAACCATATCTTTGAGGAGATATGGTTTTTGTTATATAGAGGCCCATTTTATGAATCTCCCCTGACAAACGTGGATGAGGAGGACTTTTTATGTCTGGAAGAAAAGAAGAAGAATTAAAAAAAGATATCACACTGCTTGGGAATCAAGGGACAAAATATACATTTGACTATGCGCCTGAAATTCTGGAATCATTCGATAACAAGCATCCGAACCGGGACTATTTCGTCAAATTCAATTGCCCGGAATTCACTAGCTTATGTCCAATAACGGGCCAGCCGGACTTTGCAACCATTTACATCAGCTATATTCCAAGTGTGAAGATGGTGGAAAGCAAGTCATTGAAACTTTATTTATTCAGCTTCCGTAATCATGGTGATTTCCATGAAGACTGCATGAACATCATCATGAATGATTTAATCGAGTTGATGGATCCCAAATATATTGAAGTCTGGGGCAAGTTTACACCTAGAGGCGGAATCTCCATCGATCCTTACACAAATTATGGTAAACCAGGTACGAAGTATGAGGAAATGGCGGATTACCGCTTGATGAATCATGACTTATACCCGGAAACGGTGGATAATCGCTAAAGATTAGAAAAAGACAACTGGCTTATGCCGTTGTCTTTTTCTGGTTTTTTGCTATTCTCATTCAGTAAACTCACTATTTTGTATTCTTTAAAAACACAAATGTCCTCCTGTAACGGAATTAACACTTGATTGTTTCGTGGAAAAACGTAATAATAGGAAGAGTTAATTTTGACAGAATATTTTCAAAAATAGGGGATGTCGTGATGAAAGTTGCAAAGTTTGGCGGAAGTTCACTTGCGTCAGGTGAACAGGTGAAAAAGGTATTCGAAATTGTAGTTGCTGATCCAGAGAGGAAGATTGTAGTCGTTTCGGCTCCAGGGAAACGCAATTCAAATGATATAAAGGTGACGGATCTATTGATTGAGGCTGCGGAACAGCAGCTGCGCGGGGATAACGGAGAGCATTTGATAGAAGATGTGGTATCCCGCTATGCGAGCATTGCTGAAGAGCTGGATATATCCGAGGAGGTCATCACTGGGATTCATGGAAATCTAAAAGCACTGTTGCATGGAGACCAATCTAACCCGAAGCGCTATTTGGATGCTTTAATGGCCAGTGGCGAGGATAATAATGCGAAGCTGGTTGCAGGTTATTTTCAAAGCCGTGGTGTAGAGGCTCAGTATATAAATCCAAAGAAGGCTGGCTTGATCGTAACGGATGAAGATGGATTTACCCAGGTGATGCCAGAATCGTATGATCGGTTATATGCTCTACGTGATGAGCCAGGAATCATAGTATTCCCAGGGTTCTTCGGATACACGTTAGATGGTGAGGTTTTAACATTCTCAAGAAGCGGTTCCGATATTACGGGTTCGATTCTTGCGAATGGGGTCAAAGCCGATTTGTATGAGAACTTTACGGATGTGGATGCAGTTTATGCGGTGAATCCAAATGTGGTTTCCAATCCGAAGGGAATCAGGGAATTGACCTATCGTGAAATGCGGGAGCTTTCTTATGCCGGTTTCTCGGTATTTCATGATGAGGCGCTGATTCCTGCATTCCGTGCGGGAATACCAGTCCATATACAAAATACAAACAATCCGGCTGCACAAGGGACCCGCATTGTAAGTTCACGGGATAATACGAATGGGCCGGTTATTGGAATTGCAAGTGATAAAGGATTTTGCAGTATTTACATTAGCAAATATTTGATGAACCGGGAAGTTGGTTTTGGCCGGAAACTGCTGCATATCCTTGAAGATTACGGAGTTTCGTATGAGCATATTCCATCAGGCATCGATGATGTGACACTTATTCTAAGGCAGGACCAGATGGAGGGTGAAACCGAGAAGAAAATCATTTCACGAATTAAGAAAGAGCTACATGCCGATGAGGTGAATGTGGAGCATGATCTTGCTTTGATCATGATTGTAGGTGAAGGAATGCGTCATAATGTCGGTACAACGGCAAGGGCGTCAAAAGCGCTGGCCGAAGCAAAGGTGAACATTGAAATGATCAACCAAGGCTCTTCGGAAGTAAGCATGATGTTCGGTGTGAAAGGGAACAGTGAAGAGACGGCCATTCAGGCCTTATATCACGAGTTTTTTTGAGTAAGAGCGTTTAGGGACCTCCTTGAAAAGGGAGGTTTTTTGGATATGAATTGTCCCCGCTAAGTTCAAATGAATAAAAGACGCGCCGAGGGTCTTTAAGGGAGTATTATAAGTGAAAAACAACATTTGCCTGCGTTTTGCTCTTAAATATAAAAGGAAAGCCTCCAAATAGAAGATTGTCCTTTTATATCAGTCCATAATTGTCAGCAGTTGATCGATCGCGTTCCTTGGACGCGGGGCAGGGATCATATCGGGATAGCCGACGTGAAGGCTGCCGACGATCTTCTCTCCGGGTTTCACGCCTAAAGCTTCACGAAACTCGATGCTGTGTATCATGCCGTATGTTTCCCATATCAACCCGATTCCTTGTTCCCAGGCAAGCAGGCTGAAATTCTGGATCAAGGCACTTGTAGCCGCATAATCTTCTTCACGTGTCATAGGATTCGGATTCTCTTCCATGATCACCGCGACAAACATCGGAACAGCTATAAGTTTATTATATCCTCGCTGTCCGGCTGCTTCTTTCTTTTCCGGGTCCTTCTCTTTGCCTGCCATGAAAGCACGGGTTGCCTCTGCGAGTTTTAATCGGCTATCACCATGCACCACGACAAAGCGCCATGGTTGGGTAAGTTTATGGTTCGGTGCCCATGTCGAAGTTTCCAATAGTGATCGGATGGTATCAATAGGAACAGGAATGTCCTTAAATCGTTTGATGCTGCGCCGTTCTTTAATGATATCTTCAAGTTTCATGATCATCCTGCTCCTTTATATAAGTAAGTTTGTTAGTTTTTTTAAAAAAATAATCCCCGGCTGCCTAATATGCTTCCAACGTGAATGAATACTTGAATAAAGAGGGGGCAATATTCCAGTGAACTGCATTCGCTAATGAGCATATAATTTTTACTAGGCACAGAGGAGCCGGGGCGACATTGTATCTATGTACAATATCAAAAAGGTACGATATGAGATTATCGTAATTGTTTATCAAATTTCAGAGATTGATGATGAAATTGAAAATCATTATCAATTAGAATTTTCGCCTATTTCCTGTTATTTGTCAAGGGTATTTATTAAAAAAAATCAAGTTATTTACCAATCCTTTAAATCAGTTAAAATCTTTTAAATAATCTGTATAAAAATGTATAATGAGAGATGAAAAGATGCTATCTACATATGAAGAATTGAAGGGTGTCATAGATGAAAAAACTGGCCTCATTTCTTAAGCCATACTGGCTCTTGATCATTCTTGCTTTATTCTTGATGATTGTCGAGCTCGGTGTAGAACTGTTACAACCTCTATTTATTGCTAAAATAATTGATGATGGCATTCTACAGAAAGATTTATCGGTAGTGATTAAATGGGGAAGTGTCATGGTTGGACTTTCCATTTTTTCATTTCTTGGCGGGATCGTTAATTCCTTTACAGCATCACATGTAAGTCAGAGCTTTGGACATGATGTAAGAAAAAGCCTTTTTGGTAAGATACAGGCGTTTTCTTTTGCGAATTTGAATAATATCCCGACTTCATCGTTGATTACAAGGATGACGAATGATGTGACCCAGCTTCAAAATACGGTTTTCATGGGCCTTCGTATCATGGCAAGGGCGCCTTTGATAGTAATCGGGGGGGCGATAATGGCGATTGCGGTGGATTTGAAACTCTCCCTTGTTTTGGTCATTTCGATTCCGGTTCTTGTTTTCTTCCTGGGATGGGTTATGAAACGGGCTGCTAAGCTGTTTAAGCTCGTACAGAAAAAGCTCGATAATGTCAATGGGGTCATGAGGGAAAACCTGACAGGCATGCGCTTGATCAAGGCCTTTCTTCGTAAGGAGCATGAAATCGGACGGTTTGACGATGCGAATGACGAGTTGAAAAGAAAGACTGTGACTTCCCTTCGTTTAATTGAAACGACAATGCCTGTTCTGATGCTGGTCATGAATGTGGCGATTCTGATCATTCTTTGGCTTGGAAGCGAATTTATTACAACGGGAGATATACAGGTAGGGGAAGTTGTGGCGATTGTCAACTATGCCACAAGGATTGCGGCATCACTTTCCGTTTTTTCATGGCTGATCACGGTCATTTCCCGTGCAAAGGCTTCAGCGGAACGTGTGACGGAAATATTTGAAACCCCGATAGATATTGATGAAGGCAAAATTGAAAGCAAGAGTGATACCGTCAAAGGGGGAGGCATCAAGTTTCTAGATGTATCTTTCCGCTATCCTGGAACAGATGCACCGGTATTGAAAAACTTGAACTTCTCTATCGATCCGGGAGAATCGCTTGCCATCATAGGAGCAACAGGATCAGGGAAAACATCCTTGTTTCAGCTGATTCCGAGATTGTACGAAGTTGAGAGCGGATCCATTCTAATAGATGACCAGAATGTGAAAGATATTCCCTTGAATTCGCTGCGGAAAAGGATCGGCTATGTACCGCAAGAAGCCTTGCTTTTTTCAGGAACCATAAAAAATAATGTTGCTTGGGGAAAAGAAGGGGCCTCGATGGGGGAAATCATGGCAGCTGCCATGGATGCTCAGGTTCATGAGACCGTAATGAAACTCCCAAAACAATATGAGACGCAGTTAGGGCAAAAAGGGGTGAATCTGTCCGGAGGTCAAAAACAACGGTTATCGATTGCGAGGGCATTAGTGCGCAGACCGAAGATTCTCCTTCTGGATGACAGTACGAGTGCGCTGGATTTGAAAACGGAAAGTAAATTGCTCGCCGCTTTAAAGACCTATACATGTACAACACTCATCATTACACAAAAAATCAGTACAGCCATTGAGGCGGACAAGATCCTGTTGCTGGAAAATGGCCAAGTGCTTGCGCTGGGGAAACATCAGGATTTGATTCAAACAAGTGATCTTTATCGAAAAATCGTTCACTCACAGTTTGGGGAGGAGGGGATTTCTCTTGAGTCGAAGAATATCTCCCGATAAGAAAAAGGCAAAACCAGTCAACTCATGGAATACGATAAAAAGGATCACCCCCTACTTAGCAACGAATAAAAGCCTGCTGTTTTTTGTCCTTTTCATGGTACTGGTAAGCTCGGTTTTAGGGTTGCTTGGCCCATTTCTTGTAGGGATGGCCATCGATGACTATATTGTAACAAAGGATAGCGGGGGGCTGATTAGCCTTCTTATCGGGCTTCTCGGAGTCTATATATTCTATTCACTATCCATGTGGCTTCAGAATTATTGGATGATCGGAATCGCACAGGATACAGTTTATGCGATGCGCAATCAACTGTTCAAAAAGCTTCACCAATTGTCCATTCCCTTTTTTGACCGGCGTCAGCATGGGGAATTGATGAGCCGGGTCACGAATGATATAGAAAATGTCAGTTCCACTTTGAATAGTTCCGTCATCCAGATTTTCTCAAGTGTGCTGACACTGGTCGGGACGATCGGAGTGATGCTGTATTTAAGCCCGTTATTAACTGTTTTAACCTTATTCATCGTTCCTCTTATGTTTTTTGGGCTGAAGTGGATAACGAACAGGACGGGCAAGCTTTTTAAGGAACAGCAGAAGAACCTTGGAGACTTGAATGGGTTTATAGAAGAAACGATTTCGGGGCAACGGATCGTAAAGGCATTTTCGCAGGAAGATAAAGTGATCCGTGATTTTATCACCCGGAGTGAAAACTTAAAGAAAGCCGGATTCTTATCACAATCATACTCTGGGCTGATTCCAAAACTGATGAATTTACTGAACAACTTAAGTTTTACTGTAATAGCAGCTGTCGGGGGTTTTTTGGCGATGAGTGGCATAGGAACGGTTTCCATCGGGGTCATTGTCATTTTCACCGAGTATTCAAGGCAATTCACCCGTCCGCTCAATGACCTGGCTAATCAATTCAATACACTCCTCTCGGCTGTTGCTGGTGCGGAGCGGGTTTTCGCCATACTTGATGAAAAAGAAGAAGAAGTGGATGAGAAACAGGCCTCTGAACTTCGGGATGTATGTGGTGAGGTGGACTTTGAGGATGTTTCCTTTTCGTACAATGATGAGGGCCAAACGATATATGATGTTAGTTTCCATGCAGAAAAAGGGGAGACCATCGCGCTTGTAGGTCCCACTGGGGCCGGTAAGACTACGGTCATTAATCTGCTTGCACGTTTTTACGAGCCGAACAGCGGCCGGATCTTGATCGATGGCCAGAATATCCAGCAGGTGACGAGGTCCAGTCTCCGCAAGCATATGGGCTTTGTTTTACAGGATTCCTTTTTGTTTCAAGGTACGATTCGTGAAAATATTCGCTACGGTCGGCTGGAGGCGGGCGATGTAGAAGTGGTGGATGCAGCCAAGCTTGCCAATGCCCATTCCTTTATCATGAAACTGCCAGACCGCTATGATACCATCTTGAATCAGGATGGCAGTGGAATCAGTCAGGGACAGCGCCAGCTTTTATCGATTGCCAGGGCTATTTTAGCCGATCCCGTTCTATTGATTTTGGATGAGGCGACAAGCAGTATAGATACGATTACCGAGCTAAAAATCCAGGAAGCATTACATCGTTTGATGAAGGGGAGGACAAGTTTTGTTATTGCCCATCGATTGAATACGATTCAGCAAAGTGATCAGATCTTGGTGCTTGATGAAGGAAGGATCATTGAAAAGGGATCACATGATGAATTATTGCGGCGAAGGGGTTTTTATTACGAACTCTATCGCAGCTCATTAAAGGAAAATCAGACCGGATGATGAAAAAATGTGTGCCGTTAGGCGCACATTTTTTGTTTTGGTCACAAAACCTTATACTTTGAACTTGCAATCCATTTCATTTAAAGAGGCGACTGCCTCCTCTAAAAATAAGGATTTCTTCCTTACCGGATGAACCTGCCGAGTAAGAGTCAGCTGCGGATTTACGAACTTCCCAGAATTTCTCCTCTAAATCTTTGTTTCCTTCGAAAATCAATTCGGATAAAAGCAGGCAATCTTCAGCGATCAGCCTGCCTTCCTCGGATTCGGCAGGAAATCCTATTTTGATGGTTAATTCTATACGTTTTATTAGGTTGATCCATTGTTTCGATATTATCTTTTTCCATCTTAGGTAGTTTGTCCAAGGTTTTCCGTTCTTCTTTGCTGAAGGATTGATCACGATTATGTTCTTTTCTTTTCATTGGCGGCAGCAGCAGCTCCCAATCGAGATCTCCTTCGACTTCTATGCTATTTAACAAGGTTTGGATGTTCTTAAGGGTTTTTTTCGCTTCCCTTATGCTTGATATCGTCTGTTGTTGTTGAAGAAGGAGCAATTCTTTGAAGGCCTTTTTATCCAACACGGTCTTTAAATCAGGAATTAAGGAAGGAGTATGGATGTTGGGGTTATCATGCTTCATTGTGCCTGTTTTCATTGAATTCTTGCTGAGAGAGCAGATAGACTCATTTTTTCGGAATGGTTTATATGCAGGAACGACCATGGGCTTCATTATGGCCATCGTTTTTATGACGGGTGTTTATTTCGTATGCTTAAGACCGTGTAGCTTATCTTGGAAGGAAGTGGGGGTTCGCCGATTTACGGCGTCTTACTGGGGGCCGATAGCAGGTTGGACCATTGTATTGATAATTAGCAGTATTATGGTGCTTGCCCTGATCATGGCGGTAGGAGGAACGTATAAAAATGAAAAAACGGAAAGTTTAAAACAGAAAGTTACAGTCTTTAATTTCTTCATAGGCTTCATTTCTGCCGCCATCATTTCTCCCGTTTATGAGGAGATCCTTTATCGGGGATTCATATACCGTTGGGTCAGAGTCCGAACGGGAAAGAGCTGGGGAATGTTCATCAGCTCCTTCCTTTTCATGGTCGTTCATATCCCTGCTTATAATACACTGATGGTCAATTTTATAAGCGGTTTGGTATTTGCTTGGGCATACGAAAAAACAGGGTCCATCTGGCCATCTGTTTTGATTCATGGATTATTTAACGGACTTGGCGGTGATATTGACGTTCTTAGAGTGAAATAACCAATACAGGAAAAGGAAAATATCGACAAAATAATGGGAAATACTTTACAAATCGTCTGTTTTGCTATTGCTAAAAAACATTATAATAACATATAATTCTGAATATACGTAAAATTCTTTAAATTAAAATGGATCATAGCCTAACTCCATATGATATGAAGATTTTTTAAGTAAACCATTGAGAGGAGATGGAAAAATGAAGGCGCTTAAGTCGGTTATTCTTTGGGGAATCATATCTGCATTGGGTGCGGTGAGTTTTGGTTTCGTCGCGCTAAACCGGGGGGAAAGCATCAATGCCATGTGGATTGTCACTGCAGCACTCTGTGTTTATTCGATTGCATACCGCTTTTATAGTAAATTCATTGCACAGAAAGTGTTTGAGCTAGATGATAATCGCCAGACTCCATCGGAAGCGAACAATGATGGGAAGGACTACGTGCCTACAAATAAGTGGGTGTTGTTTGGCCACCATTTCGCAGCAATTGCCGGAGCAGGCCCTCTTGTTGGACCCATCCTTGCAGCACAGATGGGGTATTTGCCAGGGACACTGTGGCTTGTAGTCGGAGTTGTATTAGCTGGTGCCGTGCAGGATTTCATCATTCTCTTCGGTTCGATGCGCCGTAACGGCAAATCATTGGGAGAGATGATCAAAGAGGAAATTGGACCGATTACAGGTTTGATAGCCATGATCGGTATTCTGGGTATCATGATTATTTTATTGGCGGTACTTGCCCTTGTTGTCGTAAAAGCGTTGGTGGGCAGTCCATGGGGCATGTTCACGATTGCCTCGACCATACCGATTGCAGTCCTCATGGGCATCTATATGCGCTACATAAGGCCGGGACGGGTTGGTGAAGGATCGATTATTGGAATCATACTATTGATGCTTGCATTATATTTCGGCCGCTTTGTATCTGAAAGCGCAACATTGGCACCGCTGTTCACTTTCAGTGGGGAAACGATCGCCATCATGCTGATTGTATATGGTTTCGTTGCCTCCGTTTTGCCGGTATGGATGTTATTGGCACCTCGTGATTACTTAAGCACATTCTTGAAAATCGGCACGATCATCGGACTTGCGCTTGGTATTTTCATTGTCATGCCGAGCCTTGAAATGCCTGCCGTCACTCAATTCATTGATGGAACAGGACCCGTTTTTTCAGGGAATTTATTCCCATTCTTATTCATAACGATCGCTTGTGGAGCGGTGTCGGGGTTCCATGCTCTCGTTTCATCGGGAACGACTCCGAAAATGATTGAACGTGAATCACATTCACGTCCAATCGGATACGGGGCGATGTTGACTGAGTCCTTTGTAGCCATCATGGCTATGATAGCAGCCTGTGTACTGACGCCAGGGATTTATTTTGCCATTAACAGCCCGGGCGCCGTTGTGGGAACGGAGCCGGCTCAAGTGGCGGCTACGATATCCGATTGGGGTTTCATTTTGACACCTGAAATGATTACCGGCCTTGCAGATGATGTTGGGGAAGAGACCATTTTATCCCGCACTGGCGGAGCGCCAACCTTTGCAATCGGTATGGCCCATATCTTCTCACAAGTGATTGGTGGAGCGTCCCTGATGGCGTTCTGGTATCATTTCGCGATCCTATTCGAGGCATTGTTCATATTGACCACCATTGATGCGGGAACCAGGGTAGGGCGTTTTATGATACAGGATATTATCGGCACCTTTTACAAGCCATTTGCCGAAACGAATAAATGGCTACCTAATATTATTGCGACTGCCATTTGTGTAATCGGTTGGGGGTATTTCCTATATCAAGGGGTCATTGATCCTCTTGGCGGAATCAATACCCTTTGGCCATTGTTTGGAATTGCGAACCAGATGCTTTCCGCCATTGCGTTGCTGCTTGGGACGACAGTCCTTTTCAAAATGGGCAAAAAAGCGTATACATGGGTCACTCTTGTGCCAACTACATTCTTATTGATAGTGACCATGACGGCTGGATGGCAAAAGCTTTTCCACGAAAACCCGGCGATTGGCTTTTTGGCACATAAGGATAAATTTAAAGCGGCCTATGATAACGGGGAAATTCTCGCTCCGGCAGCAAATCTATCTGAGATGAAACGGGTTATCGTCAATGATTATGTGGATGCTGCCCTATGTGCCATCTTCATGATCGTTGTGATCACTGTCCTGATTTCCGCCATTAAGTTATGGATAAAGGTCTTGAAGAACGAGAAAATAGATTTACATGAATCACCTTATGTATCGAGGTCATCATAAGGGAGGGAAGAAAATGTTGAAAAGATTAGTTAAGATTCTCAGCTACAGAAAGCAGTTCGTCAGTTTGCTTGTCGGCGTTCCGAGTTATGATACTTATGTGGCACATATGAGAGTGCACCATCCTGAAGATCCCGTGAAAACCAGGAAAGAATTTTTCTGCGAAGCCCAGGATGAACGCTATAACGCAAGGGGTGGGAAAGTGTCTCGTTGCTGTTAACTGAATATTTTTTTGAAGGGCCCTCAATAGGAGGGCCTTTTTTATTTGAATCTATGAACCCGGACATGAGTAGAGGGAGAAATATAACGACGATAGAATAAAAAAACTTTTAAAAAATTTTTAGGGCACGTTTCCTGGTTCTTTATTCAAAGCTAATGATGTTATTTAACCTAACATTATTAGTATGAAACATTAAAAAATAAGTTGAATTATTAGAAAATTAAGTTTATGATAAAAAATATAACATTTAATGTTAATAAACATAACATATACAAAAGCAAGGGGGAAAAACAGTATGCAAATGGCAGATTCAGTATTCATGTTTTTGGCGACGATGATGGTTTGGTTAATGACACCAGGGATTGCCCTATTTTATGGAGGGATGGTAAAAAGTAAAAATGTCCTGAATACGGCAATGCATAGTTACATGCCACTTGCTGTCATTTCGATTCTTTGGGTGCTGATTGGATATTCTTTATCATTTTCACCTGGTAATACATTTCTGGGCGGTCTGGACTGGGTTGGCTTAAATGATGTAGGCTTTGCACCTGGACCATACAGCGAAACAATTCCTCATAGTTTGTTCATGTTATTCCAAATGACATTTGCCGTTTTAACAGTATCGATCATTGCAGGTGGCATTGCTGAGCGGATGAAGTTTTCAGCATTCTTGATTTTTACGATCCTTTGGTCTTTATTCGTATACGCTCCTGTTGCTCACTGGGTATGGGGAGGCGGCTGGTTAGCAGAGCTTGGTACTCTTGATTTTGCAGGTGGCAACGTTGTTCATATTTCTTCGGGGGTTGCCGGTCTGGTTTTAGCGATTATGTTAGGTAAAAGGAAAGAGTCGGGGGACACTGCACCACATAATCTTCCTTTAACATTCCTAGGCGGATCATTAATATGGTTCGGTTGGTACGGCTTCAACGTCGGAAGCGCTCTGACAATCAATGAAGTGGCGATGAACGTATTCGTTAATACTGCTGTTGCAGCAGCAGCTGGTATCGTTGGCTGGCTGATCGTTGAGTATATGGCTAATAAAAAGGCGACATTGCTGGGGGCAGTATCCGGAGCTATTTCTGGGTTGGTTGCCATTACACCGGCTTGCGGATTTGTAACGCCTGCATCATCCATCATCATCGGGGTCATAGGCGGCGCCGTTTGTTTTTGGGGCGTATTCTTCTTGAAGAATAAACTGGGCTACGACGATGCTCTTGATGCTTTCGGATTACATGGGATCGGTGGAACTTGGGGTGGCATCGCTACAGGTTTATTCGCGACCACTTCCGTCAATAAAAGCGGGGCAAACGGTTTATTCTATGGAGATTTCAACCTATTGTGGAAGCAGCTCATAGCGATCGTTGTAACTTATATTTTCGTTGCCGTGGTCACATATATCATCGCTAAAGCCATTAACCTTTTCGTTCCGTTACGTGTCAGTGAAGAAGATGAGTACATGGGGCTTGACCTTACACTTCATGGAGAAAAAGCCTATCATGAATCAATTTAAAAGGGGGTTGATCATATGTCCGAGGTTTTAACGAAAATAGAAATCATTACACGTCCCATTAAATTTGAACAATTCAAAACGGAACTAGCAAAAATAGGGGTAAGCGGAATGACTGTTTCGGAAGTAAAAGGAACGGGTCTTCAGAAAAGTTATGTGGAAACATATAGAGGCAGAAATCGTGAAATGTCATTACATGACCGAATGAAGATTGAAATCGTCGTGTGTGAAGTTCCAGTTCAGGATGTTGTGGATGTAGCAAGGAAATTCTTGAGTACCGGTAAACCAGGTGACGGAAAAATCTTCATTTATGAATTGGCGAATGTTGTGAATATACGTACCGGAAAAGAAGGCCATGATGCGTTAAAGAATGAGATTTGATGCAGTGACTCAATCGACCAAATGTGCCGGATCCAATAAATAAAAGAAAGGGAGCTGAAAATGGGGAGACTGGTCCGAATTGTTAATGCAAAAAAACAGAAGATCGTTAATACGCTCATTTCAGAGGATGTATATCAACCTGATGACCGACCCTTTTTATTGGAATTACCATTAAAAAATTTAGAAGAAATTTTATCACTTCGAATAAAGTCCTCGTTTCAGGATCCCCGATTTAAAAAATAACCTTTTAGCCGTTTCCTTATGAAGGAGAACGGCTTTTTTATGCATCCCCATGGAAATCGAGGAGCTTTCCAACTATAATAGATAAAAGGACATAAATTTAAATCCAATTTTTTTGCCTTTTTTGATACTTTTCGCTTAGTTAATTCGTTTTTTCTTTAATTTGCGAAAAGTGAATTCGAAAAAATGTAAGTCCTCAAAAAAAAATATTCGCGAATGCCCTGTTTATGATGGGGGAAATTATTAATTTGTTCTTTTAAGAGGTGAAGGGAAATGGATCAATTTACGGTCGAATCCGTTTTAAATATCATCAGGGAGTTTGTTCCGAAGGATGCTTCAATTTCTGTGGCTGATTCCAAAAAATACATTTATTATCAACCGAGCAAACAAGTTGACCTAAGAATAAAACCGGGTGATTTAATTAGTGAAAACACGGCGACATATAAAGCTCTGAGTGTCCGTAAAAAAATAGGGGTGCAAGTTGAAAGTAATGTTTTTGGCGTACCCTACTATGGGCTGAGTGTACCTATTATGGACGAGGGCAATCCTTTAGGGGCGGTAACAGCCATTTTGCCTTCAAAGCCATTAATTTTACCGACATCATTCTTGACCATTAAAACAGATGAACGCTGGATACCGCTTCCTTATGATGAAATTATGTATTTGGAAGCTCAAAATAGGAAAACTAAAATTCAGTCCGAACGTGTGAGTGGATTTCATAAAATGAACTTAAGTGAATTGGAATACATTTTACCTAGTGAATTATTCATTCGTGTGCATCGTTCGTACATCGTCAATATTAACTATATACAGGAAATCCTTCCTGATTTTCATTCTACATTTTTACTAATAATGAAGGACAATTCCAAAATCCAAGTAAGTCAAACATATGCAAGTCAATTCAGAAGGGCTTTAGGATTTTAGTGTTACTCCTTTGTGTGAAATAAATGCTGGTTTATGCTCCATTTAAGGCTTTTCATTCAGAAATGAATGTAACTATTACACTGGCTTGGTAAAATTAAGTGTAAGAAAAGCGAAAAATGGGGGTCTTTTGTATGAACGAAAGCGTTTTCAAAAAAATTCGCAACGAACAATTTAAGGGGAAAGTAGTTACAGCGGAAGAAGCAGCTTCATGGATTAAAGATGGGATGAAACTCGGTATGAGTGGATTTACCCGTGCTGGTGATGCTAAAGTTATTCCAATGGCTCTGGTTGAAAGAGCTAAAACTGAAAAATTCAAAGTTGATGTTTATACTGGTGCTTCTTTAGGACCTGAAGTCGACCAACATATGGCGGAAGCTGGTATCATTAACAAACGCTTACCGTTCCAAGCGGACAAAGGCATTCGTAATAAAATCAATGCTGATGAAGTCACATATGTGGATCAGCATTTATCTCATACAGCTGAACAAGTCCGTCAAGGCATTGTCGGACCTATAGATTTTGCAATCATCGAAGCACTGGCGATTACAGAAGAAGGGTTAATCATCCCGACAACTTCTGTAGGTAACTCAGCCATATTCGTTCAAGAAGCTAAACATGTAATCATTGAATTGAACGTATCCCATCCAGAAGGATTGGAAGGGTTGCATGATATATATACACCAGCTAAACAAGGGGAACGCGAACCGATTCCTATGACTAGCGTAAGCGATCGTCTAGGTTCGATCGGTATTCAGGTTGACCCTGAAAAGGTAATGGGGGTCGTCGTTTCTACAGATCTTGATGCACCTTCTACAATCGTGCCGCCGGATGAAGAAACTGCAACCATCGCAAACCACCTTATTAACTTCCTTCGTGAAGAAATCAAGGCTGGTCGTTTAACTGAAAGCCTGGCTCCGCTTCAATCAGGTGTAGGATCAGTGGCAAATGCAGTATTCGCGGGCTTCCTTGATTCTGAATTTAAAGATTTGGAAGTGTATTCAGAAGTGCTGCAAGATGCGGTATTCGATTTAATCGATGCTGGAAAAGTTAAATTCGCTTCAGGTTGTTCGATTACATTAGCTGAAGAAAAAGGAAAACAGGTTTACGGTGAACTTGAGAAGTACCGTGATAAACTTGTTCTTCGTCCACAAGAAATATCTAACCACCCTGAGATCATCCGCCGTCTTGGTTTGATTTCAATCAATACAGCGTTAGAGTGTGATATCTACGGTAATGTAAACTCAACACATGTTTCTGGGACAAGAATGATGAATGGAATTGGTGGATCGGGAGATTTTGCCCGCAACTCACGCTTAGGTATTTTCGTAACGAAATCATATGCAAAAGGCGGCAATATTTCCAGTATCGTTCCTTTCGTTTCTCATGTGGATCACACTGAACATGATGTGGATGTATTAGTGACAGAGCAAGGGATCGCTGATTTACGCGGGTTGGCACCAAAAGAGCGCGTAGAGTTAATCATCGAAAACTGTGCGCATCCTGACTACCGTCCGCAGCTTCGTGCATACTTCACTGAAGCTGTTGCGCAAACTGGAGGACATCAAACTCCACATATTCTTGAAAAAGCATTCTCATGGCATACAAACCTAGCTAAAAACGGTACGATGCTTGAAGCAGTACTTCAAGATCAAAAATAAGAGTCAAACCCCCGCCATTAAAGCGGGTTTTTTTTTATTTGGATTCGCCCTTGTTACTTATCCACTTTATGAAATTTGTGGAAACCAATGAATCTTTCGTCAACTCCAATGGAATATTGAAAGGCAAATAGATTTTTCTCCTGTGCAATTTGTATGGTGTTTCCAATTAGTTCTTTTTCCTTCAACTTATAACGGATTTAAAGTGTAAAATGAAGCTTAACCATCAAAAAGGTAGGGAATGGCGTCATTATGATTTTTTCTTTTATTTTTGTATATAATTATTCATTCAAGTTATGGAAATATGGTAAACTGCTAACAATGAAAGATTATCATCATAGGATTTTCCGAATTTATGATGTTGTTTCCTTAGGGGAGTTAAATAGAATGGTAATAGTGGAGGAGATAATTTGTTCAAGACAAAACTGCATTTTTGGACGTTAGAGTTATTACTATTGTCTTTACTTTTTTATGTTGGTACAAAGATTTCTTTTCTTTTCGAACCAATAGTTATTTTTACATCTACATTGTTCTTTCCCATCTTGATTTCAGGTTTTCTCTACTTTTTGTTCAACCCCACTGTTGATTTCCTGGTTAAAAGAAGAGTGCCAAGGGGATTGGCCATAGTATTGCTTTATGTATTTTTCCTAGGATTGGTTAGTTTGTTGGTCGGTCTGGTTGGCCCATCACTTTCCAAACAGGTTACGGATTTAATCAATAACCTTCCGGATTATTTCAATCAAGTTAGGAAGTTCATTGAAGATTCAGCAGAGTCAAAATGGTTTTTGTGGACGGTGGAACAAGATTATGTCCCTTTGCAAGAAGTAGGAGATTCGCTTCAAAAATATTTGACGAATTTACCGAGTAATATAACGAACAGTTTATCTTCTGTTTTCAGCGTAGTGACGAATATAACATTAGTGGTCGTAACGGTTCCTTTCATCTTATTTTATATGTTGAAGGATGGGGATAAGCTTCCAAGCTCCATCATGAAGTTCGTACCGGTTCGCTATAGAAAACCAGCTTTAACAGTACTTCAGGAAACTGGCGGGACGCTTACTACATACATACAAGGACAGATGCTTGTTTGCTTGTTTGTTGGGATTGGAACGTTCATTGGGTATTTAATCATTGGTTTGCCTTACGCGTTCTTATTTGCGCTGATTGGTGCAGTAACTAATATCATTCCATATGTAGGTCCGTTTATCGGAGTGGCTCCTGCGGTCATAGTGGCATTGATTCATTCACCGGCCGAAGCGTTATTGGTCATTCTTGTTGTAACGGTCATCCAGCAACTGGATGGTAATTTCATTTCACCGTTAGTGATCGGGAAAAAATTGAACACACATCCGCTTACCATCATCATCCTATTGCTCGTCGCCGGAAATATTGCCGGTATCATCGGTATGATTTTGGCTGTTCCTACTTATTCCGTTGTTAAAACGATTGTATTGAATATCGTAAAATTCATCAGGATCAGGAAAGAGGAAAAGCTTGAAGAGGATATATTGGAATGAAAAAACGGGTCCGACTCATTTGAGTCGGCCCCGTTTTCTTAGTGAAGGAACGAAAGCTTATTAATTACAAACCTAACGAAATATATTTTACTTCAAGGTATTCTTCGATGCCTTGGTGTCCACCTTCGCGGCCGAGCCCACTTTGCTTGAATCCGCCAAATGGAGCTTGTGGAACGGAAGGAAGTCCGTCGTTCAATCCTACAATACCGAATTCAAGTGCCTCGGTGAATTTGATGCCTTTGGTGATATTTTCAGTGAATACGTAAGCTGCCAAACCGAAGATGGAGTCATTTGCCCTTTTGATTGCCTCTTCATCGGTCTTGAAGGATGCAATTGGAGCTAGTGGACCGAATGTCTCTTCCTTCATGCAAAGCATGCTGTCATCAATGTTGGACAGTACGGTTGGTTGAAGAAAAAGGCCGCCGATTGATTTTCCGCCAGCTTCGAGCTTAGCTCCGCTGCTGATTGCTTCATCAATTTGTTTTTGAACCTTATCCACTGCATTTTGATCGATAAGCGGACCGATATCGACGCCATCTTCCAATCCGTTTCCTACTTTTAGTTCTTTGACCCTGGCAACGAGCTTTTCGATAAAGGCTTCCTGAATGGCTTCGTGGACATAAATGCGATTTGAACAGACGCATGTTTGTCCAGCGTTACGGAATTTTGAACTGATGATGCCATCAACCGCTTTATTAAGGTCGGCATCTTCAAGAACGATCGCGGGGGCGTGACCTCCAAGTTCAAGCGAGATTTTCTTTACTGTGTCGGCTGAGCCCCTCATTAAGGTTTTACCGACTTCTGTAGACCCGGTGAACGTCAACTTACGGACCCTTTTATCTTGAAGCCAAGTTTCACCGATTTCTGATGATTTTCCTGTCACGACATTGATGACTCCTTTTGGAATCCCAGCTTCTTCCGCTAACTCAGCCATTTTTAAAGCTGTTATGGGAGTCAGGTTTGCTGGTTTAATGACGACTGTGCAGCCGACGGCAAGGGCTGGTGCCACTTTTCTTGTAATCATGGCTGCTGGAAAGTTCCAAGGCGTAATGACAGCTACAACTCCTACAGGCTGTTTAGTCACGAAAAGCCGCTTATTGGACACGGAAGCAGGAATCGTTTCGCCGTAGACCCGTTTCCCTTCTTCGGCAAACCAAGATAAAAAGCCATTTGCATATGTCATTTCGCCAAGAGCCTCTTTAAAGGGCTTGCCTTGCTCCTCAGTCATGATTTTGGCAAGTTCTTCTTTATTATCATCAATCAATCGATGCCATTTCCAAATTAGTTCTGCACGTTCGTAGACTGAGAGTGCTGACCAATCCGTAAAGGCATCATAAGCGGCATCTGCAGCCTTCGCTGCTTCAGTCGCACCGCCTTTAGGAACGGTGGCAACTATTTCATCCGTTGCCGGGTTTTTCACTTCCATTTTATCCAACCCAAAATCCGACCACTCACCGTTAATAAATAATCCGTAATCCTTCATGATAAAACCTCCTATTTTGGTTAAATCCATCAAACTACTAAAAAACTTTTAACTTTATACCTTTACCTGTTACATAAAAGTATAAACACTTTCCGATGATACTGAAATTTATTTGATTGGCTATTTTTTTGAAACTCGACTATTCCTTGTAGAAGGTGGAGGAGGAAGACATAAAAAAGAGGTGCAAGTTGCACACCTCTACATTCATGGTTTCGATTATTTTTCCGATGAGACGGCCACTTCACCCATATCACCTGAGATGGCTTGATTTGGATTGAATTCACCTTCGGATTTAGAAATGACCACAGTAGCAACACTGTTACCGATTAGATTAGTGATTGCGCGTGCTTCAGACATGAAGCGGTCGACTCCAAGAAGTAGTGCCATTCCTTCAACCGGAATCATTGGGAAGGCAGCTAATGTTGCAGCAAGTGTAATGAAACCGGATCCCGTTACACCAGCAGCTCCTTTGGACGTTAACATCAAGATTCCCAGAAGGGTTAATTCCTGCCAGATGCTTAAATCGATACCATAGGCTTGGGCGATGAAAATCGCTGCCATGGATAAGTAAATGGATGTGCCATCAAGGTTAAAAGAGTAACCAGTTGGGACAACTAAACCGACTACGGATTTTGAACAACCGTATTTTTCGAGTTTTTTCATCACGCTTGGGAGGGCGGATTCCGACGAAGATGTACCTAAAACTAAGAGGATCTCTTCTTTTAAATAGGCAATGAACTTGAAAATATTAAAGCCGTAGATTTTTGCGATCGAACCAAGGATAAGAATGATGAATAGTGCCATGGTGATATATACGCTACCCATTAATTGTCCTAAGGAACTTAGTGAACTAAGACCGAACTTACCGATTGTGTAAGCCATTGCCCCAAAAGCCGCCAATGGAGATACTTTCATGATCATACTGACTATGCCGAAGAAAATATCAGCAATATGTTGAAGGAAGGAGACGACAGGTTGTACTTTTGGTCCCATCGCCGCCATTGATAATCCGAATAATACGGCAAAGAATAAAATAGGGAGTAAGTCCCCGCCAGCCATTGCAGCAACAGCATTATCAGGGATGATGTTAGAAATGAAGGCCATTGCGCCATGTTCCGTTTCGGAAGCGGCTGTTGTATATTGTGATACATCGCCGCCTTCGACTGAATCGATGTTGAAACCTTTACCAGGTCCTAACATATTAACTACGATAATTCCGATAGCAAGGGCGAAGGTGGTAACGATTTCAAAATAGAGCAGGGCCTTTCCGCCGATGCGGCCCACCTTTTTCATATCGCCCATACCGCCAATCCCGATTACGACGGTTAGGAAGATGATTGGTGCAATGACCATTTTAATCATTTTAATAAATAAATCAGCTAATATCTTCAGCTGTTCACCAAAAGCAGGGAAGAAGATACCGACTGTTATACCCAAAATGATACCGATGATGACCTGAACTGTTAGATTTTTTAATATTTTCAAGGTACATTCTCCTTTGCTATATGATAGCGCTTTCTTAACTTGACTATAGTGTAACAGAATGAAGAATCAGAATATTCTTTTGGTGATATTGTTCTTTTTGGTCTTTTTGGTCTTGTGGATTTCAAATGATGGGTAGAGGAGGAAATGATAGTGATTTAGGTCTCATGTATACCTAAGCAGCATAAAAAAATACCGGCGGAGCTCCGGTATTGAGGAAAATCAATTTTCAAATGGTTTTATGAGTGCATAAAGGGCTCCAATCACAGGAAGTTTCAAACCAGCCTTGTCAGCAAGACGCAGTGCGCCGCCCTGTAAATGTTCTACTTCGAGGGTTTGGCCCTTCCTTCGGTCCTGATGCATGGAAGAGGTTGATTCATCCGGTAAACCTGCCATGTTTTTCAAAGCCTGAGCAATATTCTGCCTGGTAATCCCAACGTCATAAGCGTTTGCAAGTTCCTTCATTTCAACTAGGACATTTTCCAGCAATCCATTGGTTTCCGGGAATCTCCGTATCGTGCCGATAGGGAGGTTGGAGGCGGTTGTTACACCCGAGAAAGCGGTGATGAACATGTATTTGATCCACATCCTGATTAATATGTTTTCCGTCCTGCTAACCTCCATGATAGCTGTTCCGACCGCCTGTTCAAATTCATCACAAATCTTTTTCTGTGAAGGGTGAAGCGGGCCATAGATTAAATCGTGATTATCATTGGAGTGAATGACATGACCTTTTTCATCAAGGGTGGCAATGATGAAGGCACTTCCTCCCATGACGGCTTCATCGCCCAGTTCTTCCTGTAAAATGGATATATGCTCCAATCCATTCAAAAGCGGAAGGACCTTTGCGCCCTTTTCAACAAGGACCTTTAAATCTGTGAGGGTACCTTGCAGATGCTGGCCTTTTACGGCGAGAACCACAAGGTCAACCTTGTCTATATCAATTACATTTTCTGTGATATGCAGGTCGTTAAATTGATAGTTTCCATGTGGGCTTGATATGCTGATGCCGTTTTCTTTCAATTGTTCGGCACGTTTTTTTCGGACAAGGTATTGAACATGCTGACCAGCCTGCTGCAATCTGCCTCCAAAGTAAGAACCGAGTGCTCCGGCCCCTATAATGACAATATTCAAAGTGCACACCTCTCTTTTGGTTAAGATGTACTAATCATAACATTGACTGAATTTTCGGTAAATGTTTATCATTTAAGGGTAAACTAGCTGTTTTAAAGTGTGTAAGTGGAAAAAACAAAAGACCAGCCTGAAAGATATCAGGCTGGCACTTATCATTATTTATAGACTTTTACTTTAACCGTTTTTCTGCCCCAATTCATTGCTTTTGAATGAGAAGAGTAGAAGACGTCAATTTTATTCCCTTTGATTGCGCCGCCTTTATCTGCAGCAATGGCCTCCCCGTATCCTTCTACATGAACTTTAGTTCCTAGCGGAATGACCTTAGGATCGACTGAGATTGCTTTTGCGTTAGGGTTTTTCTTTAAGTTAAGACCTGATGCTGTAATACCGCTGCAACCTTTGCAGTTCGCTGTGTAAGCTGTCGCATTGACGGTGATCGTTTTATATTTCTTGGATGATGTTGTTTTAGCTTTAGCTTTAGGTTTAGCAGAGGTCGAAGTTTTCTTAACCTTCAAAACTTGATTTGGATGGATGTTATCTTTTTTCAGGTTGTTCCAACCTTTGAGTTGATTGACTGTTATATTATGTTTATTGGCGATACCCCATAGTGTGTCGCCGCTTTTAACTTTGTATGTAGTAGTAGCAGCCGATGAAACTCCGGAAAAACTAAATACCAGCAAGAAAGCAGTGAATAGTGGAAGTAGTATTTTTTTCAAAATGAATAGTCTCCTTTGTTTTAAATCGTAGACTTAGAATAACAGGTATATATGACAATAATGTTTCGGTGGAATAGTAATTGTGTTACAAAAACGTTTCCGTTGATAAATAAATGTAATGTAAACTAGGTCTAAAGGACTTGTCCATTAAATGGAAATGTACATTTATTATGTCAGTATGAGCGTTTTTTTTGTTTAATAATGTTGATACCATGGCATATTTTGTTTAATTATAAAAAAATTGGTTGATTGATACTTAGTTTTAAAGTCCTGTATATTTTGTAAAAATACAACGCGATAATAGACAAATACCTGCTGTATATTTTAGTGAGAGAGGATTTTTAGGAAATGAAAAAATCCGACATCTAATGATGCCGGATGTTAACATCCAAATGGATTAAGTTAAAGAAAATTCAGAAGCGAAGTCGACTAGCATTTTTTGATATACTGCCACAGATTCAAGATTAACGCATTCCCTATCTCCATGCCAGTTCTCACCTTTAGGTCCGAATTCAATGGCCGGTATATTATATGCCGCAAAAAAGACGGTATCTGCGGAGCCATGTTGTCCAAAAATGACAGCATCTCGATGGGTGTTCTTTTCGATAATCGGGCGAAGCAGTGTAATGAATGGGTCTGACTCTTCTGTTTTTACAGGTTTACTGTACATATTAAGGTGGAGATTCATTCCTGTCACACTTTCGATCTGAGCAATGATCTCTTCCATTGTTTGCGTAGGAAGATAGCGGATATCAAGACTGAGCAAACACGCATCCGGTACCTTATTGTAGACATCCCCACCTTTTATTTTTGCTAGGTTAATTGAAGGGGAAGAGTAAAGAGGGGTATGATCCCTGGTGAAAGGAAGTTCCTTTATTTTTTGATAGAGATCATAGGCCTTTTCGATTGCATTTACGCCTTCCCATGGTCGGCTTCCGTGTGCGGATTTGCCGGATACTTCAATATCGAGTCGAAGTGCACCCTTTGCCTGGAGACCGATTCCCAATTGTGTCGGTTCAGCGCATATTACGAAGTCCCCTCTGTAACCATGTTTCGCTAAATATCCAGAACAGTTCAACCCGCCAATTTCTTCATCTGATACAATCTGTAGCTGGATTTTCAAACCTAGGCCCTTATCTTTCAGTTCGGTAAATGCACACATCATCCCTGCAAGCCCAGCTTTCATATCGGCTGCCCCGCGTCCATATAAATTTCCTTCATGAACTTCAGGGAAAAATTGATCAGGCGTCCCGCTGACAACATCGACATGGCCATTCCAAATTACGGTTTTATCTCCGCTGCCAATCTCGCTAACAAGCATTTTATAACCGTTATTGACGATCACATTTACGGTAATTCCTTGTTTTTTAAGCCAGTTCGCACAGTATTCAACTGCTTCGTTGGCTCCTTCTTTCGATGAACTATCAATAGATACTAAATCCTTAAGTAACTCGATTAGCAAAAAGAAAACCCCCTAAAAATATGCATACTATTAGTATATATACCCTTTCTTAGTAAGGGTTAACTCAAAAATATTTTCTTGTTAAAAAACGTTTAACCTTTTCTTCCTGTGGGGTATGTAAAGGGGGAGCGACAATTTACATTCTTTAAGGAGGATGATAAATATGGATAAACGTATAATTGGTGTATATGAAACTGGAGAAGAAGCCATTAAGGCTGTTGAGTCATTGCAGGCACAAGGATATAACCGTGAAGATATTTCAGTAGTGGCGAAAGATAAAGAAGAATTAAAGACAGTGAATGAAGAAACGGGTACAAAGGTTGAAGAGGGACTTGCAGCAGGTGCGGCGACCGGAGGAATTTTGGGCGGTGCTGCCGGATTATTGGCAGGTGTGGGTGCACTGGCGATTCCGGGAATCGGACCGGTACTTGCAGCAGGGCCGCTTGCTGCCACATTAGCCGGAGCGGCTGTAGGTGCAAGTACTGGCGGATTGGCCGGTACATTAATCGGTATGGGCATACCTGAAGAAGAGGCGAATCGTTATGAAGCGGATGTTAAGGGTGGCAAGCTGCTTGTGTTAGTCGATTCGGATGCGAGTAAACCCAACTCTTCCTACTCAGGAATTACAGAGACCGATGAAACGCTAACGAACAGTAGAAGACCTCTTTAAATTGTAAGTTAAAAAAGGACGGATCCCGTTAGGGCCCGTCCTTTTTTTGATAGAATGTAAATTTCCGTATTTCCTTGTGCATATCCTGGGATAGGGCATCCAATTCACTAGCTAGGGCATTTAATTGTTCCATGGAAGCATTCGTTTGTTCTACGGAAGCAGATACTTCTTCAGTTCCTGCCGCAGTTTCCTGGCTGATCGAGTTTAATTGTTCTGCATTACTCGCCATTCGTGTGACCTCGGATACCATTTCGTTCATCATCTTTTTTATTTCGTCAAAATTGCTGAATGTATCCGCGATATAGGATACTTACCGATCCTATACAATTGATTCTCTGTTTTTTGAAAGAAGATTTCGAAAGAATCGTTCATTGATTTTACTTGCTCTTCCGTCGTTCCGGTAAGTACCTGGGTCGTCATATCGATACTATTTTTATAGCTCATGTAGGAGATGGCCATTCCGCTTATCATGATCAAAGCTAAAAAGGGAATCAATATTTGTTTTTTTAGCGAATTAAAATACCAGTCCTTCAGTCTTTTCATATGGACAATCCTCCTTATATACCTCTAATTAATTTTGGCTTCTATAGATATTTCGGTCTGTTTTCCCTTTTTTGAAGATTGAAGTTGGAAAATTGCCAATATAAATTTTGTCGGAATCTCCAACATAAATATAAGGTATTCTGCGGTTGGCATGGAGTGGAATATAGATGAAAAAAAAGAGCTGACCGCTATAGTCAACTCTTCCAATCATTGAATCTTATTCGACTTGGATATTTTTTGTCCTGCCCGTATACCATGTGTAAAACTCGTCAGCATATTCAATGGATACATCTTGGAGCTTTGTATGGTGCACAGGCTTGGAGCGGTTGATCGTTTCGATTGAGGCAAGCCCGAAAAGCTTTTGCAACTTCGTACGTTCCACCTCAATTTGAATGACCTTGCTTCTTTTGGTAATGAATAGTGATGTTTCCAAACTTCCGGACTTAAACTGAATAAACTCATCATTTAACAAGTAACGGCTATTTTTGTAATCTAGAATTCTCAATGTATAAATGATGGCGAGTAAAATCAGCGATATATACCATAGGGAGGGTTTGAAATAATAGATTGCCACTGTTGTGAGAATCCAGAAAAAGCTGGGCCGCAGCATTCGGATTTTGAAGGCCTGCTTCGATAGCGACTCCATTGACCGTTCCACTTTGTAAGCGGGTAAAATCTCTTCTACCATTCCATATGCCATTTCAATCGATAAAAAAGGATAGAGAGTATTTGTTTCTAGCTCTTCATCACCCGTACTTCCTGCGCTGATCAGTTTCACTTCTGCCAAGCCTAGCAACCTTTTAATGATTGATTGGGAGATTTCGACAGCTTGTACTTTTTCTTTCTGAATGGAAAAAGCAGATTCATCCAGTAGACCTTTCTTGATATATATACGATCGTGATCGGATGAAATTTCATATTTTCCATATTTAACGAATGTGGAAATGATTCCGAAGGCAACAGCTATACATATGAGGCCGACAAGAACGATGGTAATGATCCACCACGTATCCAATAACTTGGCAAAGAACCCTTCGGCATTCTCCAAATTGATAAAATCATCGAGTGTATTATATAACGTAGCCACAATTGGGATAAGAGCCAAAAAGCTGAGTGATGTAAAGGAAGCTTTCAGCACATCCTGTTTAGTTGGCGTGAAATGGATCGTTTTTTCAATTGGTTCCATATCCTCCGCTTTTCGTTCTTCGGGGCTATCCAATTCGATAACCTGAAGTTCCTGTTTTGAAGAATATTCCCCCTCAAGCCGTTCGGCCTCTTTTCGGGAAATAACCTCAAAAGGTAAGGTACCCTGATCACCAGTCATCCCTGTTTCGAATGTTAAAGAGGTTAAACGGAAAATCTTATGGAATACCGTCGTACGTTGTTGAACATTCTGTACCTTATGAAGCGGGACCGTTCGATAAGATTTCGAAAAGATCCCTGAGGTAATATAAATGGTTCCTTCTTTGATTTGATATTTATACGTATACCATTTAAGGATGATAGAAAGGACATTCCAAATCAGATAAACTAAAAAAACGATTTGGAGTACCTTCATATACATCTTTTCAGAACCGAAGTTCAGGACATAAAGCATGATTATGAAAAACACATTCCCTTTCAGCAATTTCCATAATTCGAAGGGGATTTTGAAAGGGTGTAATCGTTTTGCATGTTTTTCCATCGTTAATCCACTTCCTTAATTTTAGCGAAATGGGCAATTTTATCTCGTAATTCATACGCCTCTTTCTCGGGGATGGCAGGTATGTCATGTGAGTCCCCCATTGTTCCGATACTTAGTGAATAAAGGTTATATTTTCGCAAAAACGGGCCTTGGTTCAATTTGACGGACTGAACCTTTGTCATCGGAATGAGTTCATGCGTTTCACTCCAGGCTCCGCGTTTTGTTTGAATGAATTCTTCGTTCACGTCGTAACGCCAATACTTTTGCAACAAGATTGGTTCAATGAAGATGGACCAGATTGCATGGAAAAAAGATAATGTGATAAGTCCGTATAAAATCCATCCAATCCATTCTTTCCAAGCGAAATAATCATCAACATATAATAGGATGCAAAAGACGGCGAGGGTAATGAAATTGGTAATGGCTTCGGTCATCCGCCATACCTTCACGGATTCTTTGGAAATTTTCTTCGTTGGTGGCTGTATCTTTGAATACATATATTCACTCCTTACTATGTCTTTATACTTATACGGATTATCATTCAAAAAAGTTCCCTGTAATCGTACATGTAAATGAATCATGAAGTAAGGATCGCCAATTGGATTCCATTGAATGGCGGTCGAATAATCCTGCCTTTCTTGAGTATGTATAAATAGAGACCATCATGTGGAAATTTTCTTTTTTAAATGACCGTAGAATGGACAAGATAGAAATGGTGAGTTTTTAGAGTGGGAGTGATAGGTTTGACATATAAAAGGAAGTTGAGTTTTATATTCTTCCTGTTTTTGATTTGTTTTTTTAATGGAGAATCGATGCAGGCTGCGAATGATGATGGAAACCTAGGACAGGAAATTCAACAAATTCTGGATGATTCACCAGAGTTGGGAGGGGCGTTAACGGGAATTTCCATCCGATCAGCGGAATCGGGGGTAATGATTTATGAACGAGGGTCGCAAACAAGATTGCGGCCTGCTTCGAACCTTAAGCTTTTGACTGCAGCAGCTGCGCTGGAAACATTAGGGGAAGATCATGTTTTTCAAACGGAACTATACATAAAAGGGGTGCAGGTTGGCCATGTTCTGCAGGGGAATGTTTATCTGAAGGGAAAAGGAGATCCAACATTATTGGAAAAGGATTTTGATGAGCTGGCATCGTCACTGAAGCACAAGCAAGTTAAGCTCGTTCATGGAGATCTTATAGGGGATGATTCTTGGTATGATGATATCCGTTATTCCCGAGACTTGGTCTGGAGCGATGAACAGGAATATTACGGAGCAGCTGTTTCAGCTTTAACCGCTTCCCCGAATGATGACTACGATACCGGTACCATCATCGTGGAGATAACCCCCGGGGAAAAGGCTGGCAAAATGGCAAAGGTGATGCTGAAGCCTGAAACGGATTACGTGAAGATCATCAACAAAACGAAAACAGTAGCGGCAGACGGCAAACAGGAAATTGAAGTCGAACGGTCTCATGGCACAGATGTCATTACAATCACCGGGACCATTCCGGAGCATGCCGGGGTGACCGAAGAATGGATCTCAGTGAAAGATCCCACAGAATATGCCCTGAGCCTATTTGAAAAGTCAATGAAGAAACATGGAATTAAAGTGTTGGGAAAAAGGAAAAAAGGAAAAGCCCCTGTAGGAGCGGACTTGATCGCCACTCATCAATCCATGCCACTTTCACAACTGCTTATTCCTTTCATGAAATTGAGCAATAACGGCCATGCTGAGGTTTTGGTGAAAGAAATGGGCAAAGAAGCAGCAGGGAAGGGAAGCTGGAAAGATGGTTTGAAGGTCGCTCGAAATCAAATGAAGGGTTTGGGTCTCAATATGCAAACAATCAAGATGCGTGATGGATCTGGCATATCCCAAGTCAATATGATTCCAGCGAATGAATTAACGAAACTGCTATATGCCGTACAGGAGAAAACGTGGTTTCCTGCTTACTTGAACGCTTTGCCGATTGCAGGAAATGAAAAGCGGATGGTAGGCGGTACGCTTAGAAAGAGAATGAAAGGGACAAATGCAGCTGGGAACGTTCGTGCGAAAACAGGGACCATTTCAGGAACGAGCTCTCTATCAGGTTATGTGACGACCAAAAGAGGGGAAAGAGTCATATTTTCGATCATCGTGAATAATTTCATGGAAGAAAAGGGCATTACGGCAATCCAGGATAAGATAGCCGTGATGCTTGCAGAACAGGAAAAGCTATTGGTGAGCGGACTTTAGTATCCATTTTGAAAGGTAATCTTGAAGTTCAGAAAAATCTGCGATGAACAGATCAGCATCAGCCAATTCATTTTCTTCGGCAAATCCAAATTGGCAGCCTACAGCCGATAAGCCATTTTTCTTTGCTGCCTCGATGTCGGATTTCCGATCCCCAATCACAATGGCGCTATCAATTCGATAGTCTTTCAACAACATTTGCACTAATTCGGTCTTCGAGCCTTTCGAGGACCTTTCCACGCTATATATGTCCGTAACGAATTCATGCAGCCCAAAATAAGAACAGATTTCTTCCAGGTACTTTACTAGACCGTTGCTAGCAATGAAAATGGAAATTCCAAGCTGTTTGATCGTTGACAAGGTCTCCATGACGAGGGGGAAAAGCTGACCATTCCCTTGTTTGATTTCTTGAATCAAGCAATCTAAAAAAAGTTGGTCAGCCTGTCGGCGAATATGATCGGGATGCTTAGGTAATAGAGTTTCCCATACGACTGTCAGCGGCACGCCCATTATCTCTTGATACTTGGCAAGGGGGGTATTCCCCGTCCAGCTCCCTTCTGATCGAAGTATCTCAAATGTTCTTTCAAGTGAAGAACCTAATATCTTGTTTGTTTGAAACAAGGTGCCGTCCATATCGAAAATGGCGGCAAATTGGATTCTGTTCATTACTAGCACCTTCTTCTTAGTTTTTTTCATTTTATCCCCACAAGGAAGGAATATAAGGGAGGACGAATAGAAATAAGTAGTATAGGAGGAATGCTTATGAACTTTCCAACACTTAATGGACAGTATACGATTAAAAATCTTATTGCTGAAATTCACGAAATTTCCCAAAAAAGATCTCCATATATTATGGCCATCGATGGTCGGGGCGGGTCTGGAAAAAGTACACTCGCTTCCCTTATCCATGCAAAGTATCCAGGTAGCGCAGTCGTTCATATGGATGATTTTTATTTGCCATCATCGAAAAGGATCCAGTTGCCCCCAGCCCAAAAACAGATTGGAGCGGATTGTGATTGGGAACGGGTTTTTAACCAAATCCTAAAACCGCTTACCGTAGGGAATGATGCAAGGTATCAAAGGTATGATTGGGAAACGGACACTATGGCCGAATGGCATATCGTTCCTGCTGGAGGCCTTGTCATTATTGAAGGGACGTATTCTATCCGTAAAGAATTGGCAGGGTCCCATGATTTCACGATATGGGTGGAATGTCCCCGCGATCAGCGCTTGAAACGTGGTCTCGAGCGGGATGGTGAAGATGCGCGTCAAATGTGGGAGGATAATTGGATGGTTCACGAAGATCTATATGTCGACGCGCAAAGGCCGCAAGAAAGAGCGAATCTTGTTGTGGACGGAATGAGCTGAATCCTGGGATATCTGGAAAGTCACTTTTAATTGTAAGTGTTTACCTGTAAAATTCATATTGAATTTTTAGATAAATTTCTGGGAAGCCAGAAGCATGGGGGGAAATTATGTTTAATAATGAAGAACAAGCAGCCGTATATAAAGCCATTTATAACCGAAGGGATATCAGGAGTTTTTTGCCCAAGCCCATTTCAAAGGATATACTCCGCAGAATCTTGGATGCTGCACATCATGCGCCGTCTGTAGGATTCATGCAGCCTTGGAGTTTCATTGTAATTTCATCTCAGGAAACCAAGAACAGTTTGGCATGGGCAGCGGATAAAGAAAGAAGGGCACTAGCTATTCATTATGAAGGGGGTAAAGAAAATAAGTTTCTTAGTTTGAAAGTGGAAGGGTTAAAAGAAGCACCCTACACCATTTGTGTAACATGTGACCCGACACGTGGCGGCTCCCATGTTTTGGGGAGGAACTCTATTCCGGAAACGGATATCCTATCAACGGCCTGTGCAATTCAAAATATGTGGCTGGCTGCCTGTGCGGAAGGATTGGCAATGGGATGGGTAAGCTTTTATAAGAAGAATGATATTCGTGACATTTTGGAGATTCCGCCGCATGTAGAACCCATTGCACTCATGTCAATTGGCTATACGGATCAATATCCGGATAAACCCATTCTTGAACTTGCCAATTGGGAAAAAAGAAGGCCGATGGATGAACTTATTTTCGAGGATAAATGGGGTAAAAGATGAAACTTTTATAATAAATGAAGGACATGGATTCTGAATCCTCTTCGAGTGAACTGGGGAGGGTTTGGGAAAATCAGTTACACAGGTATTGGAAAGTTAATCTTAACAAAGTTATAAAGCCCCTGGATTAGGGGTTTTTGTTGTGAGGAAATGGTTTTCTGAGAAAAAAACAGAAGGGCACTCATTCATTATGGGCGATTAAAAAGATTAATCCTGTTGACACATTTACGTTGGAGGGGAAGGCAACGGACCTGCAGCCATCACGAAGTGGTTGTAAATGAAAGAAGCAGTGGAAATATAAAAGGCTCTTTCGGAAGATACATATTCTGAAAGAGTCTTATTGAATGTACGTATTCAATAATTTCCGAGGATCCTGGTAAGCCTTTGTGAACACCGATAAACTAAAAATAAAAACTGGCTGCACTTTTAACGTTGTAAGTTTTTTGATTTTAAAGTCGCCTTTTGGAGGATTCAGGTATACCGAGATCTTCATGGTTTTCTTGTAGGTTTTTCTGCTGAATCCGGTTAGTGCTTTTTATCGATCGTATATGCCAATTCATTAATCCTTAAGCTCCCACAGCTGAATGAGTAAACAATCAGTCAGATCTTTAGCCCCAACTCCAATGGGGCCAAGGAATTGCAATACTTGATTCATATCTTCTATTTCTACCACGGACACGGAAAATGCGAGGCAGCCCAATTTACATCCAATTCAAGAAATCCATATTCATTTAAGCCCCCCATTGGGGAATCTCCCTTTCGATAGCTTTCAAGGATCTTAGCATGCTCGTTTCTTCTAGTTTTTCCAGTGTTTCTGCTTTGCTGGAATAATAATCGTTCGGGTTGTAAACATCGTCGCCGTTGAAACTCGACAATATGCCTGTCATTTAGCACTTAATGTAATGGATGGGGTGATTAATGATTTGAATACGAATCGAATGATTTATATATGAATCAATACTTGCTCGTGATGATTTGATTATGAATCGTTGTACCTTGAATACCTTTAATATAAGACTCATATAATTTGGCATGCATCTTGCTATATCTATATATATAAATATAAAAATAAATTAGCTTGAAAAAAATCCATAACATGAGAAGGGTGTTTTTTACATGATTAAAGAGAAGACGGGTATTCAGGAATTAATCGATTTGGACAAAAAGCATTTTATTCATCCGACTACGGCAATCGAGCAACAGCAGGCAGATGGTCCAAGTTTCATCTTTAAGGAAGGGAAGGGAATATATCTTACGGATGTCACGGGCAGGACAGTCATTGATGGCATGGCTTCACTTTGGAATGTGAATATTGGACATGGACAAGAAGAGATGGCTGAAGTCGCGAAGGAACAAATGGCGAAGCTAGCTTTCACCTCAAGTTTCGCCACTTTCAGCAATGAGCCGGCAATCCGGTTGGCGGCCAAAATCGCTTCCATCGCTCCTGGGGATTTGAATGCAGTTTTCTTCACTTCAGGTGGATCAGAGTCGAATGATACGGCCATCAAACTTGCTCGTCATTACTGGCTTTTGAAAGGGCAGCCTAATCGTCAAAAAATCATTTCCCGCTCGAAATCCTATCATGGAGTGGCAATGGGAGCTACAAGTGCGACTGGCCTGAAGCCGTTCCGGGACTTCACGAATTCAATCGCACCGGATTTTTACCATGTGGACGGTTCTTCCATTGAAGAGTTGCGTAAGGTCATAGAACAGGAAGGACCAGAAACGATTGCGGCATTTATCGCTGAACCGATTCAAGGGGCCGGTGGCGTGAACCTTCCTCCTGAAGGCTATTTTAAGGAAGTAAGGGAGATTTGTAATGAATACGGCATTTTAATGGTGACGGATGAAGTCATTACAGGTTTCGGAAGAACAGGGACTTATTTTGGGATTGAACATTTTGGTGTTGTACCTGATATGATGTGCTTCGCAAAAGGTGTGACGAGCGGATATGCACAGTTAGGCGGTGTCGTCCTGAATGATAAGATGCATCAGGATTTCATTGCCCTTTCAAAAGGTACGCTTTTACACGGCTACACATACAGCGGGCATCCTATGGCTTGTGCGGTTGCTTTGAAAAATATTGAAATAATTGAACGTGAAAACTTGATAGAAAACTCGAAACAGCGTGGTGAAGAGTTGCTTGCCGGCTTCAAGAAGCTTCAAAGCAAACACCCGATTGTTGGTGATGTCAGGGCACTTGGATTAATTGGAGGCATCTCCATCGTAAAGGACAAACAAACAGGTGAAGGCTTTGAGACACAGCTTGCTCCAAGACTGGTTGCTGAAGCGGCGAAGAATGGTTTGATTTGCCGGTCTGTTACGTTTGATCAAGATACACTCGTATTCGCCCCACCTTTAATTATTACTAAATCGGAAGTCGAAAGAATAATTGAAATCCTTGATGAGACATTTACTGCTGTTGAAAAAGAAATATTATAAGAGGTGAAAAGGATGGTCATGACGGAAACGCTGAAAAAGAAATTATTCATTAATGGTAAATGGCAAGAAGCTGAAAAGTTCACGACACTAAAGTCTCCCTATAGCGGGGAAGTTCTAGCGGAGATTCCTTCTGCAAGCCTTGAAGATGTCGAGTTGGCAATAGAATCAGCCTATCAAGCTAGAAAAACAATGGCAGCTTTGCCTAGTCATAAACGCGCTGCCATACTTGAAAAGCTCGCGAGTCTTTTGGAAAGCCGTCAAGATGAGGCAGCTGAAATTATTGCTAAAGAGGCAGCGAAACCGATTAAAACGGCAATGGTTGAAGTATCCCGGACAATTGCCACATATAAATTTGCAGCAGAGGAAGCAAAAAGGATTCATGGAGAAACATTGACGATGGATGCTACAGCTGACGGAGAAGGAAGGATAGGATACACAGTCCGTGAGCCTCTTGGCGTTGTGGGTGCGATTACCCCATTTAATTTTCCAATGAACCTTGTAGCCCATAAAGTAGGCCCGGCCATTGCTGCCGGGAATACACTTGTCCTGAAACCTGCGAGCCAAACACCGCTATCTTCGCTATTTCTTGCTGAACTATTAGCCGAAACGGATTTGCCGGCAGGTGCGTTTAATTTAGTTACCGGAAGCGGTTCGGTTATTGGTGATAGATTAGTCACCGATTCACGGGTGAAGAGCATTTCATTTACTGGAAGTCCTGCTGTCGGAATCGGGATTCGTAATAAGGCCGGATTAAAGAAAGTGAGTCTTGAACTAGGTTCGAATGCGGCTGTA
Organism: Peribacillus simplex; assembly: GCF_001578185.1. NCBI lineage: Bacteria > Bacillati > Bacillota > Bacilli > Caryophanales > Bacillaceae > Peribacillus > Peribacillus simplex. Next base: position 544,557 of record NZ_CP011008.1, read on the forward strand.
ATCGTTGATAAGGGGATCAATATCGATAAAATCATCCAACGCTGTGTATCGGCAGCATTCGCTTTTCAAGGGCAGGTCTGTATTTCCTTACAGCGTGCATATGTTCATGAAGAGGTATATGATGAGTTCGTCAAAAAATTCATAGAAGCAACGAATGGCTTGAAACTAGGAGATTCTTTGGACCCGTCGGTGGATATTTCGGCATTGATCAGCGCTGGTGATGTACAGCGAAGCCTGGATTGGATCGGTGAGGCTAGACAACACGGTGCGATCGTTGCAGCAGGAGGTAAATCTGAAGGGAATATCCTGCATCCAACTGTGTTGCTGGAAGTGGATGCAGTGCTTAAGGTATCATGTCAGGAAGTCTTCGCTCCCATTGTTTTGATCAATAAGGTTTCGTCCGTTGAGGAAGCGATTGATTTGGTCAATGATTCCGAATTTGGATTGCAGGCCGGGATTTACACAGAAAATATCAATCTGGCTCTTTCTGCCGCAGAAAAATTGGAAGTCGGCGGTGTTATCATTAATGATATCCCAACTTACCGTGTCGACAACATGCCATATGGCGGAGTTAAAAAAAGCGGAACGGGCCGCGAAGGGCTGAAATATGCAATTGAAGAAATGACGGAAATGAAACTGGTCATTATTAACCGAAATTAATCAAAAAAAGAGATGAGCAGCTGCTCATCTCTTTTTTTGAGCTGCGGGTTTCATTTTTCTAGGAATCTTGAAAGAGATTGAGATGAAGGATTGCCCATGTGGTATGCAAAAATGAATAGGTAATTCACGGATGAATTTAAATGGTTGACGGGAACGGGGAAGAAAACGTGATTTCCCTATTATTTCAAACTGGCATGAATCTTGCTCATATTATATATAGGTAGAAAACTTAAAACCGAGGAGGAATTTAGATGCAGGAAACTTTACAAAATAACACGAAAAAGGAAGGAACGGGAGCACTGGACTTAAAGATGTTCATCAATGGAAAATGGGTGAATTCGACTTCAGGTGAAAAGAGGGATGTATTGAATCCGGCCACGGGAGAAGTTATTGCTACAGCTGCGGAAGGCACACAGGAAGATGTGGATGCAGCGGTAGAAGCAGCAAAATATGCATTCTATGAAGGTGGATGGTGGGGTACTCCGGCAGTGGAGCGAGCTCGCATTTTATTCAAAATTGCTGACAAAATAGAAGAAAAGGCTGAAGAACTTGCTGCGTTGGAAACATTGGATAATGGGAAACCGTTGCGTGAGGCTCGTTATGACATAGATGATTCAGCAGCCTGTTTTAGATATTATGCAGGGTTGGCTACAAAACCGACTGGTCAGACTTACGAAGTTCCTGATGGTCAGCAAGCGATGGTCGTAAGGGAACCGATCGGTGTATGCGGGCAGATCGTTCCTTGGAATTTCCCTCTAATGATGTCAGCCTGGAAATTGGCCCCGGCACTTGCTGCAGGAAATTCAGTTGTGTTCAAACCATCGGAGGTTACACCAGTGACAGCGGTCAAACTATTTGAAATCATGGATGAGGTCGGATTGCCAAAAGGTGTCGCAAACCTTGTGTTAGGAGCGGGACCAGTTGTCGGACAGGCCATTGCCGAACATGAGGAAATCGATAAAGTAGCCTTTACGGGTGGAACGGAAACAGGACGTAAGATCATGGAGGCTTCACTGGGTAACCTGAAGAAGGTGACATTGGAGCTCGGCGGAAAATCGCCCAATATCGTATTTGCGGACTCTGACTTTGAGACTGCAGTGGATTATGCTCTATATGGGATTTTCTGTAATCAAGGACAGGTTTGTTCAGCAGGCTCCCGGTTACTTTTGGAGGAGTCCATTTACGATCAGTTCATTGCAAGTCTTACCGCGAAGGCAAAACAGATCAAAGTAGGTTCAGGATCTGATGAAAAGAGCCAAATGGGCCCTGTCGTTTCAGAGGCACATATGAACAAAATATTATCGTATATCCAAATTGGAAAGGAAGAAGGAGCCAAGTTAATCGTCGGTGGGAATAGAATTAAAGGAAACGGTTTGGAAAAGGGATTTTTTGTCGAACCTACCATTTTTGTTGATACGACACCGGATATGCGTATTGTACAGGAAGAAATTTTTGGCCCAGTGCTTGTCGTTCAAAAGTTCAAGGATGAAGCTGAAGCTCTTCGACTTGCCAATGATACGAAATATGGATTAGCGGGAGCGGTGTTCACGAATGATATCGCAAAAGCATACCGTGTCATAAAAAAAGTGCGTGCCGGCATCACGTGGATAAACTCATATCATCCGACCTATAATGAAGCTCCTTGGGGAGGATTCAAGCAAAGTGGAAATGGACGTGAACTCGGCACTTTTGGTTACGAGGCTTATACGGAAGTGAAGCAAATCAATAACAACTTGGATATTCAACCAACAGGTTGGTTTGATGAAGAGTAAATAGCTTGACGAAAAGGCTGTTCCTTGGGGAACAGCCTTTTTTGTGGAATCGCAGTTATAATGCCAGAATCATAAATATATTTCTAGAATCGCAGATAAAATCCCGGAAATAGAGATATATTTCTAGAATCGCAGATAAAATCCGGAAATCGTAGATATATTTCTAGAACCGCAGATAAAATCCGGAAATCGTAGATATATTCAAAGGTTGCTGGACATTGATTTACTTTTGTTGGACTTTTTCAAGATCCACCCGTCCTGAAAAGAAAACGGCGCCATTACCCATATCTGAAAGGCGATCTGGGGTAAGGGAATTGATGTGTTGTTTGGTCTCAGGTGTATTCCGCCATAAGCCTTGGCTGACTAGTACGCCGGGTAACACATTTTCACCGGGAGCAGCGGTGAGCAAACATTCACCGCGTCCGTTCCAGATTTTAACCATATCTCCGGAAGCTATTCCTAATGTTTTGGCATCAGCGGCATTCATGTGCAGCTTCGGTTCCTTTTCCAAGGAGATATGTTTGGCATTATTTGAAAAGGTTGAATTCAAGAAGTTGTGATTAGGTGCCGGTATGAATAAAAATGGCAGGTCACTGTCTTTTATGATTGGCGTATATGTTGGCAGAGGCTGGTATCCATCCAGTTTCATCCGATCTGAGTAAAGTTCGATTTTTCCGCTTGGTGTCGGTAGTTTACCTGGGAATATCCGGCGCATCTTTGCTTTGACAAATTGATTCCTTGATAGGGAGTCATAGGTGATGCCATCTAAGTGCGGGTTATCGGGAAAATCCAGCGCCTGCCGTATCATTTCTTCCTCTGAATCTCTAAAAGCTTGTTCCTCAAAGCCCATTCCAACAGCCAAAAGTTTGAACAATTCAACATTCGATTTCGACTCTCCATATTTATTGACTACAGGTTTTTGTATTTGGACGTAATTATGCCAGTATGAATTATAAAAATCCTCCGTTTCATAAGATGATGTGGCAGGGAGGACAAGGTCAGCATACATGGCCGTTTCGGTTAAGAATAGGTCATGGACCACTGTGAATAGATTTTCCCGCATTAAACCTTGCTTCACTTTATTTGCATTCGGAGCGACAAGTGCTGGGTTGGAGCCGTATACAAACATGGATCTAATCGGGTTATCCTTTTCCAAAAGAGCTTGACCGATTTGGTTCATATTAATGGTCCGGGTAGCTTTATTATTCAATAAATCAGGACGTCTTAAGGCATTTGTATTAAAAGCAAGATAGCCTGAATTCCCTTTGATCGCTCCGCCGCCTTCCACCATCCATTGTCCGGTAAGTGCAGGCAGGCAGGCAATGGTACGTACTGCCATGCCGCCATTGTCATGGTGCTGAAGGCCATTGCCTATGCGAACGAATGATGGAGTGGTGGTGCCATACATCCTGGCTAATTCATATAAATCATCAATTGGAACGCCAGTGATCGCGGAGACGGTCGCAGGCTCATATTGGCGGACGTGTTCGCGCAATTCAGCAGCACCCACTGTGTATTCATCGAGAAAAGGCTGATCGACTAGATTCTCGTCAAATAGTATATGCATTAAACCGAGGGCGAGGGCAGTGTCTGTACCAGGAAGAATCGGTATGAACCAATCTGCCCACTTACCGGTTTGGTTTTTATGTACGTCAATGACAACTACTTTGGCCCCGTTTTTTCGGGCTTGCTGCGCAAGCGTAACTTGGTGCATATTTGTGCTCACGGCGTTAATGCCCCACAAGATGAAAAGCTTTGTATGAATTGTTTCTTCAGGGTCGATGCCGAATGAACCACCCATTGTATAGCTGTATCCGACTGAGCCGGCTGCATTACAGATGGAGCGCTCAAGCATGCTTGCACCGAGTTTGTGAAAAAAACGCCGATCCATCCCCTCTGCGCTGAGGTTGCCCATGTTTCCATAAAAGCTGTAGGGAAGTATGCTTTCAGGACCATGCATTTCGATCAGTTCTTTCCACTTTGAAGTGATTGTGTCAATGGCATCTTCCCAGCTGATTGGAGTGAAATTCCCTTCTCCTTTCGGGCCGATGCGCTTTAATGGCTGCTTTAAGCGATTGGGGTCATATAGGCGGGCAGTCATGTTTCGGACTTTGTTGCAAATATTCCCTTTGGTGACTGGGTGATCAGGGTCCCCCAGGACTTTAATGATTTTCCCGTCTTTTTTGTGCAGCAGTAAACCGCATTGATCAGGACAGTCAAGCGAGCAAACAGAGGGAAAGACTCCATCTGGCTGATCGATATAGGATTGCATGGGCGTATTCCTCCTAATAATCTAATCTCATAAATGAATCCAAAATTCTTTTATATCTTAATTATATTGAAAGTGAAATCATTGAAAGGTGCAAGAACTTCTTAACATATGTTTTTTTTTCTGATAAGCTTACAAGATGAAAATTAACCTATATTTATCACAAAACCAATAAGTAATAGGAGGATTCATTTTTGGATTATGGAATTATAGTATCAATTGGGATATATATGGCAGGTATGCTGTTAATTGGTTATTTCGCCTATCGGAAAACGGCCAACTTAACAGATTATATGCTTGGCGGACGGAACTTGGGCCCGGCTGTAACTGCATTGAGTGCAGGTGCTTCCGATATGAGCGGTTGGCTATTGATGGGTCTTCCGGGTGCAATGTACATTAGCGGTTTGAGTGCTGGCTGGATTGTCATCGGCCTGTGTGCAGGATCTTATTTAAACTGGTTATTCGTGGCGCCGCGACTTCGGACATATACGGAAGTGGCCGACAATTCGATTACGATTCCCGACTTTCTGGGAAATCGCTTTAAAGATGAATCCCGGATTTTAAAAGTGGTATCAGCATCGGTCATTTTAATTTTCTTCACCTTTTACACATCTTCAGGTATGGTAGCAGGCGGTGAGCTTTTCCGCTCCACTTTCAATTTGGACTACCGGTGGGGCATCTGGCTGACGGCGAGCGTCGTTATTCTTTATACATTATTTGGCGGATTTCTGGCTGTTAGCTGGACGGACTTCGTACAAGGTACGATTATGTTCATTGCCTTAATTCTAGTACCAGTTGTCACGATTGTAAATATTGGTGGCTGGGATCCTACCTTCAATGAAATAAAATCGATTAACCCGAATTTATTACATGCTTTTGAAGGAACATCAACCATAGGCATCATATCACTTCTGGCTTGGGGACTTGGTTATTTCGGCCAGCCTCATATAATCGTTCGATTCATGGCGGTTTCATCTGTTAAAGATTTGAAAAGGGCACGAAGAATCGGTATGGGCTGGATGATTTTTGCTATCGTAGGAGCCATGTTCACCGGATTGGTAGGGATTGCTTATTTTAACCTGACAGGCAGTCCTTTAGGGGAAAGAAATGCAGAGTCTGTCTTCATCCTTTTAGCTAAAGAACTGTTTCCTTCTTTAATTACAGGTTTCTTGTTGGCGGCGATTTTAGCAGCGGTCATGAGTACGATTGCGTCTCAGCTGTTAGTTTCGGCAAGTGCTCTGACGGATGATTTCTATAAGCAGTTCATTCGGCCAAATGCATCGGATAAGGAATTGGTGCTGGTGGGACGGTTCGGCGTTTTGGCAATTGCTGCCATAGCCCTCATTTTAGCTTTTAATCCCAGTGGTACGATTCTTAAATTGGTGGGTTACGCATGGGCTGGTTTTGGAGCGGCTTTCGGTCCGGTCATTTTGTTAAGCCTGTACTGGAAGCGAATGACGAAATGGGGAGCACTGGCGGGAATGATTGTCGGTACCGCAACCGTGATCATCTGGGAAATGATTGATAAGTTCTCTGAAGTATACGAAATCATTCCCGGTTTCATTGCTGGTACAATAGCGGTGGTTGTCTTCAGCTTATTATCGGCCAAGCCTTCAAAAGATATAGAAGAGGAATTCAATCAGGCCATCAAAAACCTCTCTTGATCCTTTGAAACAGCCCAGTTAAATGGTGCTGGATTTTTTAGAGATATGAAACAATGAATGCAATATATATGATACAATATCCAGAGAGTCCTTATGTTGAAAACATGAGGGCTTTTTTTGAGTGATTTGGGAATAATAAACCAAAAAACAATACAAAGGATAAAACATGAACCAATCTCATAAAATTGCATGTAAAGTGGCTATTATATATATAATCATTGGGGTCTTATGGATTATCGTTACGGATTATATCTCTATGACACAGGCAAAGGAAGATGTTCAGATATATGCAATGTTTCAACATTCCAAAGGGTGGATTTTCATTTTCATAACCGGGCTTTTCTTATACTTCATAATTAGGTATTGGACAGGGGAAATGTTGAGGTCCCAACAGGAATTTAATCTGAAGGATGAACAGTATCAGTCACTGTTCAACCATAACCCGGATTGTGTCCTTGAACTGAATCTCGAAGGTAATGTCGTTTCGATTAACCCGGAAGCTGAAAAGCTGTTAGGTAATAACAGTGACAATTTGAAAGGCAAGAATGCGAAGCATCTCATCAACTGGAATGAAAGGGAAAAGGTATCTGTTTTCTTTATACAGTCCCTTAAAGGCGAGGCTGTAAAATTCGAAACGACCATTCAGAATAAGAGTGGTGAAGAACGGATAATCCGTGTAACCTTTTTACCGATCATCGTTCAAGCGGAGTTGCTTGGAGTATATGCAATCGTTAGGGATATTACTGAATCACGGCGAGAAGAGGAATTGATGATCATGTCTGAAAAGCTATCCGTAATCGGACATCTGGCCGCGGCCGTGGCACATGAGATAAGGAATCCGCTGACATCGTTAAAAGGATTCGTACAGTTAATGGATATGACGAAGGAAGTCAATCCGCTGCATTCTGATATCATGTTAAAGGAAATTGATCGAATTAATATAATCTCGAGTGAACTTTTGGTTCTCGGAAAAAAACAGGATGTCGCTTTCCAAAGGATTGATCTTGCCGACAGTTTACAACAGGTATTCACGTTAATGAAAGCAGAGACGAATTTGAATAATATCGAGATGGGGTTCAGGGTTAAAACCGCCGAACCGATTTATATTATGGCTGATACAATCGAACTTAAACAGTTGATAATCAATATTGTCAAGAACAGCATTGAAGCGATTGACGGAAATGGGAAAATTGATCTGTCGCTGCAAATCATTGATGATCAAGCTGTAGTCAGCGTGAGTGATAATGGTATAGGAATGGTACCCGAGCGCCTTGAACGGATTGGTGAACCTTTCTATTCGACAAAGGAAAAGGGCACAGGGATCGGGCTTGCGATTTGCCGGAAGATCGTTCATCGCCTTGATGGGGAAATGCATTTTGAAAGTGAGATAAACAAAGGAACGACGGTTACAATTCGTATTCCGTTGGCTACTGGACAAGAATAAATGGTACTATGAAAGATAGGAAAAGTTTTATATTAAAGGAGAACGATATGAGCGAATTACCTGCATTAGTGAACGATAGAAAACCATATATACAAGAGGTCTGGAAAAAATCCGGGTTCGGACAACTTACCCCGATTCAAACGAAAGCGATTCCCGTGATTGTTGAGGGAAAAGACATCTTGGCTGAATCACCGACTGGAACCGGAAAAACTTTAGCTTATTTACTGCCATTGCTAGAAAAGATAGATCCTGAAAAAAAATCGCCCCAAGCTTTGATTTTAGCATCATCCCGTGAACTGGTTATGCAAATCAATGAAGAAATTCGCATTTGGTCAGAGGGAAGCGGTATAAATGGTGCAGCATTCATCGGCGGTGCTAATGTAAAAAGGCAGTTGGACAAACTGAAGAAGCATCCACAGGTCATTGCTGGAACACCAGGACGGATTTACGAATTGATTGCCCAAAAAAAATTGAAGATGCATGAAGTTAAGACGATTGTACTTGATGAAGGTGACCAATTGATCACTCCAGAGCATATGGGAACGATCAATAATATTATCAAAACAACGCTAAAAGACCGGCAAATCATGGTGTTTTCGGCAACCCTGCCAGAGGAAACGGAAAAAGCGGCCAGAGGATTCATGAATGAACCCGAAATGATCAAGGTCGATAAGCATGAAAAAATGGAATCGAAAGTGGACCATCTTTACTTTGTTGTAGAGAGACGGGAAAAATCCAAGATTCTTGAGAAAATCACAAGACTTAAAGATGTGAAGGCCCTTGCCTTCCTTAACGATATAGCAGAGCTGAGCGTCCTACATGAAAAGCTGAGTTATAAAGGTGTTGAAATGGGTGTGCTTCACGGGGAATCCAATAAAGTCGACCGGGAGAAGGCGCTGCGCAAGCTTCGTTCCGGAAAATCCCCGATGTTGATCGCAACGGATGTAGCGGCAAGAGGGCTAGATATAAAAGGCCTCACAGCAGTCGTTCATATTGATATGGCTGACAACATCGATCAATATATCCATAGATCAGGGAGAACAGGGCGTGCAGGTGCAGATGGCACTGTTATTTCAATCGTAACGGAAAGAGAAGAGCGAGAGTTGAAAAAAATGGCTCGTGAACTGGAGATTCCATTAACTAGAGTAACTTTCTATGGTGGAAACATCGTAGTCGATGAATGAGTTGGGGAAAAGGGATGGCCGTTGCGGCTGTCTCTTTTTTTTGCAGGAGTCAGATACAATCCGCAAACATGCCTGAACTCCTTCTCGTCTTGAAATTAAAGTGGATATTCATTTTGCAGAATCCACTCTACATGCCTTTTCCACTGTATGGTGGGATTCCCAGTTAACCAAAAATATGCCGATGAAAATGAGTGAACCTCCAACCGCAACGTACCAGTGAACAGGCTCATCCAGCAAGAGGTAGCCAGATAGGACACCAAAAAAGGGAGCTAGAAATAGAAAGGCGCTCGTTTTGGCTGAATCCCCCTTTTGTAATAGGAAAAACCAAACAGAAAATTGAACGATGGATGCCATGATGGCCAGCCATAACAAAATAAGGATGGATGCCTGGGAAATCTTGAAAAAGGGCTGTTCAAAAAGAAATGATCCAATGAGCAGGAGAAAACCTCCGCACAGCATTTGATAGGCTGACATGACCCAAGTGTCGAAGGTATGTCCCCAAACTTTCATCAATAGGGTCGCAATGGACCACGAAATGGCTGACATCAATCCAAGAAGAGTACCGGTCTTCAAATCAAGATGTGCCCCCATTGTGATAAAAACGCCAATAAAGCCGAGCAAAACTCCCGACCATTGTTGCAAGGTGTAAATCGTTCTAAGAAATAGCGTTCCAAAAATGACCACTAATAATGGGTTCATGAATGTCAAGATCGAAAGTTCCCCGGCTGAAATGGTCCTTAAACCTACAAAGATGCATCCCATTACACCAGCCGTCTGGAAAAAACCGATGATACTCAATTTTGACCAGTCCTTGATCTTTTTTGGATGCGGGCGTTTGATGAGCTTGACGACAATGGCCATGATGAAACCTGCTAGGATGAACCGAATCGCTGCAAGTAACATTGGGGAAGTATACGCTAAGCCAATTTTTCCTATAGCGAATGAAGAACCCATTAACGCAGTCGTTAAAATGACCAGAAAACCAAAAATGAATTTGTTCATCTTGTGCCCTCCCGAAGTCTTCAACTATAAATACCAGATTGTGAAATTATATCACACATACTAAAATATGGTTTTTTACAACAGGGATATCCATGCGTGAAAACGCTTCCTTTATGTGGATTTTTGACATATGATATCTATAGACATAGGTTAGGAGGAGATGTTATGACAGGAAAGTATAAACAGTTTGAAACGGCGGTCATACATGAAGGATATGACTCGAAGAAGCATTTAGGAAGCTTGGCAACACCATTATTCCAAACCTCAACATTCACTTTTGAAACGGCCGAGCAAGGGGAACGGCGTTTTGCCGGTATAGAAGAGGGATATATTTATTCACGCCTTGGAAATCCGACGGTACAAGTGCTGGAAGAAAAGATTGCCGCTTTGGAAGGCGGGGAAGCTGGCCTTGCTTTCGGATCAGGTATGGCTGCAGTTTCTGCGGTGCTTTTTGCCTTAACTAAAACGGATGACCACATCCTGTGTTCACAGGGTTTATATGGTTGTACTTTTGGCCTTCTGCAGTTAATGAAAAATAAATACCGCATCACTCATGATTTTTGTGAAATGGATACAGAAGAAAATGTAAGGAAAATGATTCGGCCGGAAACGACCTGCATTTATGTAGAAACCCCGATCAATCCGACGATGAAAATGATTGACTTACAGATGGTAGTGAGAGTAGCGAAGGAATATAATGTGACGATTGTAGTCGATAATACGTTTTCGACACCCTACTTACAGAGACCCCTTGAATATGGGTGTGATATCGTCCTTCATAGTGCTACGAAATATCTTTGCGGACATGGGGATGTCGTTGCGGGCCTTGTCGTTGGTAAGAAGGACTTTATTAATATGGTAGCTGGGACTACACAGAAGGATATCGGTGGAATCATTTCACCATTCGATGCCTGGTTACTATTGCGGGGGTTAAAGACCTTGCCTGTTAGGATGGATCGTCACTCAGCCAATGCAATGAACATCTTTCATGAACTTGAGAAACATCCAAAGGTGAAAAAGGTATATTATCCAGGTGATGAAGCTTCACCGGATCATTATATAATGCAAAAACAGATGAAACACGGAGGCGGCCTTATCTCCTTCGAATTGCATGGTACAAAACAGGATGCACAGGAATTCCTCAATAAATTGAAACTTATCAAAATTGCCGTCAGTCTAGGGGATGCCGAGACATTGATCCAGCATCCCGCTACCATGACGCATTCTGCCGTTCCTGAAGAATCGCGGGAACAAATGGGCATCAGTGACCAACTGGTCCGTCTCTCAGTTGGCCTTGAAGCTTGGCAGGACATCTGGCACGATCTTCAGCAAGCTTTTTAGACCACCAGATTTCCCTATCAGTTCTTCCGATTTTTAATGAAGGTCGTGATCGACACGATAAACATGAGAGCAGCCAGAATATAAGAAATATCTGTGATTACCTGGTAGGGCGCACCATTTCGGATCCCGATGCCAACGAACGCCCAAACGAATACGAGAGGATAGCACCAATCCCGGTTTTTACCAGCAAAGACAAAGGCCAGGATTGTTGCTGCAATCAGCAAAACGATCGTCCAAGCTACACTGGAAATCCCAAAACCGTCCCATTCGATATAGGTATGGTAATAAGAAATGTCGGCGATGGCTGCAACACTCACCCAGCCGGTATAAACGGAAAACGGAAATAGGTCGAAAGGAGTATGCTCCACTTTTTTAATGCTTGTATAACTGACCAATAATATAGCCAAAAGAGCAATGATAATCGTTCGTAATGCCAAGCCAAAAGCCAAGCGCCATTTAGGACACAGCTTAAAGCGAACCAAGGGAAGGATGCCTTATTGGCAGGGCTGTTTTGATGTTTACTTAAAAACTGCCTGAATACCCAGATGGCGAGCAGAAAATAGATTAAACCCCATATGGAAAATACATAACCGGCAGGAGTGAAGAGGACATCCAGTTTATCGGAAATCTCTCCAGGTGTTCGGCCGTTCAAAGGCAGGAAATTGGCTAAAAAATTCATCGTGACGACGAATAGAAAGAAAAGAAAATTGTTGATGGCAATAAGCTTGGGCTTCCTCCTTGTTTGAATTGTAATCCCTATAACCTATTCCACCAATTAGGCCCGGTTAACCTTTTGGAGCACATCGAAGTTACTTGGAGCGGAATTTCATTTTTCCATAAAGTGAGGGAGTTCCTGTAACAAATGAACCATTTAAGTTTAGAAATTTTACATCCTCACTTTAAGGTGATAAAATATTCAAAGATTCATATTATTTTAGTCCTTCGGGGTCGGGTGAAAATCCCAACCGGCGGTGATGAAGAAATTCTAAGCCCGCGAGCCTGATAAAGGCAGGATTTGGTGAGATTCCAAAGCCGACAGTAAAGTCTGGATGGGAGAAGGACGTGTGGAACCCAAGTGTATACGTACGCCTAATTTTTCAAAAAAGAAAATATTGGGCTTTTTAGGTATACAGTTTTTTTCACTCATTTCTCCTGTTAACTCCTTAGGTCATCCTAAGGGGTTTTTTTATATTTTATAAAAGGGGGAAAAACATGTTTACGGGAATCATCGAGGATATCGGTACCGTCCATTCCTTGAAAAAAGGGAAAAGCAGTATGGAGTTGTCGATTCGTTCTGAAAAAATCCTTGAAGATGTTCATCTGGGGGATAGTATTTCAGTCAACGGGGTCTGCTTAACGGTAACGTCCTTCACGAAAAGTTTGTTTACGGTCGACGTAATGCCGGAAACGGTCAAAGCTTCCTCGATCCGGACGTTAAAATTGGGATCACCTGTGAATCTCGAACGAGCCATGAGTGCACAGGGAAGGTTTGGCGGTCATTTTGTTTCAGGTCATATCGACGGGACCGGAACAATCATAAAAAAAGAACGAAAAGAAAATGCCGTATATTATGTAATCCAATTGGAAGAAGGGCTCAGTGCCTTTTGCATTCCAAAAGGCTCTGTAGCCATTGATGGAACGAGCCTGACGATATTTGGAATTGAACGAAACCTTTTGACTGTATCTCTGATTCCATTGACTCATCAGGACACCGTATTGGGACAAAAAGCGGCTGGCGATATCGTTAACATTGAAAACGACATGATAGGGAAATATATTATACATCAAATGAAAAATGGCGATTCAAAACCAGGACTGAATTTAGAGTTTTTGGCAGAGCACGGATTCTAATAAAAGGGCGGTGTAATGATGTTCCATACAATTGAAGAAGCGATCGAGGATTTGAAAGCTGGCAAGGTAGTAATCGTATCCGATGATGAAGACCGTGAAAACGAAGGGGATTTCGTCTTGTTGGCCGAAAAGGCTACGCCGGAAGCGATCAATTTCATGGCGACTCATGGACGAGGTTTGATATGTACAACCATTACAGAAGAACTGGCAGGGAAATTGAACCTGCATCCTATGGTAGGAGAAAATACCGATCATCATGGTACTGCCTTTACGGTAAGTGTTGATCATAAAAGCACTTCGACAGGAATAAGTGCTTTTGAACGGTCCTTGACCATTCTTGAGCTTCTTAAAGAAGGTTCGGTTGCTGAAGATTTTCAAAGGCCTGGTCACACTTTTCCGATAGTCGCTAAAGAAGGCGGCGTATTAAGGAGGGCAGGACATACGGAGGCTTCGGTGGATTTGGCAAAATTATGCGGTGCCGCTCCAGCTGGTGTCATATGTGAAATCATGAATGATGATGGATCGATGGCACGCGTATCCGATTTAGAAGTCATCGCTGGGAAATTCAACCTGAAGTTCATTACGATAGCCGATTTGATTCGGTATCTTGAACAAAGTGATACAATCGGGAAACAGGCACTTGAACTGAACATCCCGAATGCTTGAAGGATTTTTAGCGAAATTAATCTTTAAATGAAAAAAATGATATTTTTTAAAAATTAGGAGGAATTGGACATGGGGAAAGTTATTGAAGCACAATTAATAGGATCAGGATTGAAAGTCGGAATCGTGGTAGGAAGATTTAATGAGTTTATCACAAGCAAGCTTTTAGGAGGGGCATTGGATGGCCTTAAGCGTCATGGCGTTGATGAAAATGATGTTGACATCGCGTGGGTGCCGGGTGCTTTCGAACTTCCGTTAATTGCGAAGAAACTTGTGAATACGGGTAAATACGATGCGGTTATCGGACTTGGAACGGTAATCAGGGGTGCCACTTCACATTATGATTATGTCTGCAATGAAGCAGCTAAAGGCATGGCTTCCGTTTCCTTGGACACAGGTGTACCGGTTATCTTCGGTTTGTTGACAACTGAGAACATTGAACAAGCCATTGAACGTGCCGGAACAAAATCAGGTAACAAAGGCTATGAAGCTGCCGTTAGTGCCATTGAAATGGCCAACCTTGGAAAATTGATAGAACAGTGATTTCACATCAGGAAAGCCGCAGGGAATAACATTCCCTGCGGCTTTTTGATGTGCCGGATTTTAAGGTCAATGAAGCATTTGTGACTTCCTATTTTTCCCCTGTTGTATGGACAATCTTGAAAATGGATAAGGCCACTTATTGGGAGGGACCTAGAAAGATGGATAGGGTAAGACTTTAAGTAGTCACTAACAGGGGAGATGTCAGAATCATTAAAGGTTAACTGTGCTGCCCTGTCAGTTTTAAAGGAATACATGGAAATACAATTTCAAAGTAATGTGTTTTCATTATATTTGGGTATAATTTCTGTGAAATAATGAATCATTAGTGGTTTTTCGAAAAAAAAAACGAACAAAAGCATCGCGTAATGAAAGCATGATAAAATATGCGGATATGATTATGCTACAATTGTAAAGATTGCAATTGAAATTCCTGTCTTTAGGGAAAAGTAAAATTATTAGTTATTAGGAGGGGTTTGTGTGTACCATCTCTTTACACATAATGATTTAGATGGAGTCGGCTGCGGCATTGTCGCTAAGCTGGCATTCGGAGAAGAAGTAGTGGTTAGTTATAATTCAATCGGTCGCCTTAATCAAAATGTAGGAGCATTTCTTGAGCAGGCAAAGATTGAGGATACATTGATTGTTACTGATCTATCGGTTGATGAAGATAACGAAAAAATGATTACGCAGTTTGTGGAAGACGGAGGCAAAGCGCTGCTGATCGATCATCATAAGTCAGCACTGCATTTGAACGAGCATGATTGGGCATCTGTAACTGTCGAGCAGGAAGACGGTAAACAGACGGCAGCAACTTCATTATTCTATCAGTATGCAGTTGATAATAAATTGCTGGAACCCTCAAATATTGTCGCTGAATTCGTTGAATTGGTCCGTCAATACGATACTTGGGAATGGGAAGTAAATAAAAATTCAACGGCAAAACGGTTGAATGACCTGTTTTTCATGATTCCGATAGAGGAATTCGAAATGAAAATCGCAAATAAGCTTTCTACTGCTGAAAGTTTCACTTTTGACGAAGTGGAGCAAACGCTTCTAAATGTAGAAGAAAGTCGAGTAGATCGGTACATAAACAGGAAAAAAAGAGAAGTTTATCAAGCTACGGTCGGTCCACATACAGCTGGTGTGGTCCACGCAGAGTCATATCACTCAGAACTTGGAAACGAACTGTCGAAAGAATTCTCACATTTGGATTATATCGCAATCCTGATGGTCGGAAGTAAAAGAATCAGCTTCCGGACAATCCACGATGACATAGATGTTTCTGAAGTTGCTGGCAAGTACGATGGGGGGGGCCATCAAAAAGCAGCCGGTTGTACCATGTCCGAAAAGGCATATAGTCAATATGTCGAAAAGACCTTCTTTGCCGAGCCTCTTAAACGCGATGCACATAAAAATCAATTGAATGTAAAAGAATCCCCAGAGGGATGCCTATATTCAACAAGAGAAAAACAGGACATATTCATCTATGAAGATGAAGAAGAGGAATGGATTGTTGAAATCAACGGAAAACAACAGAAAAAAACATTCGATACATTTGGGGATGCGGAAAAATACATGAAGCGGAAATATGCGGCATGGCTGGCCCATGATGAGAGATATGAAGAGTTTGTCAATAAAGGGTGAATAGGAAAAGCGGCTGTCCGAATGGAATAGCCGCTTTCTTAGTTTCTTCCATCGAAATTCATGATTTTATCTTTTGAGCGGGACAGGATGTACAATCGTACGTGACTGTTTTTTTGGAATGGAATTTTGGCGATGAAGGATTGCATTTATTTCTCCGCCAATCACAAAGATCAGACCACTCAAATACAGCCATAGCATCAAGATGATGACGCCTCCTAAACTGCCGTATGTGGAAGAATAGTTGGCAAAGTTACTGACATAGAATGAAAATCCAAGTGATATTCCAAGCCAAAGTACAGTTGCGGTCACTGCCCCGGGGATGACATGCTTAATGGGAAAACTTTTATTAGGTGCAAAGCGATAAAGAAAAGTCAGGACGAGTGAGATGACTGCAACCGCGATAATCCACCGTAATAAGCTGAATAAAATTTGCATTTCTTCAGGAATCGGAATGACTTGCTGTAATATATCGATGATGACTTTTCCGAAGACTGGGAGACCCAACATGACGATGAATGCTACAACCAAGCCTAATGTCAACATAATGGAGATGAAGCGGGCTTTAAGGAAATTCCTTGTTTCTTCAACATCATAAGCGATATTCATGGAATGGATGAATGCATTCATTCCGTTGGAAGCAGACCATATGGTGCCAAGGAAACCAAAAGTCAGTAAGCCGCCGTTCCGTTCAGATAATATGTTGATGATATTTTTCTCGATGACTTCCATCGTTTCCGTAGGCATGAAGGTTTTTATCGTGTCCAGGGCTGTCTGAATATCAATATTCAGATAAGGTAATATGGACAGCAGTAAAATGAGTAAAGGGAATAGTGCGAGTAAATAGTAATAAGCTTGTTCAGCGGCCAGCCCCGTTACACGATCTTCCTTTATTTCTTTAATCAGTTCCTTTGAAAATTTAATCGACTTATTCATTCGCATCACTCCTGAATAGTTACTTAGGTTATCTGCTTCTTTTCCCTCTGTTCATGTAAGTTAATCCTCAAAAATTAAAAGAAATTGAAATGGGCTTCCAAAGAAGAAGTCCCTTTCATGTTTAATCCGCCCGCTTGTAGAAGCTTGTAACAATGATATAACCTGCAATTACTCCAGTGATCGTATTTAATGTGGTGGATCCATTTGCGCCGAAATAACCAAAAACCAGCTTTGAGAGGGGCAAATCAATTTTAACTGCTTCAGAGAAATACAAAATCGGAATGATGGCGAAGTAAAGGAATGGCAAGCCAAGGATGATTATTCTTAGCCAATTCACTTTCAAATGCCCTTTTTTTGAAAAAATTTGCAGAATTCGGGGAATGGCGAGTACCATGCCCAGGAAAATCGGGAATGAAGATTCGAACAACAAGTACCCCTTAATCTCGTATGTTTCGCGGCTAAGCTTAAATAGGTGCTGTTGGTACTTTAATCCTATGAATAATACGCCCGATAATACTACTAGGAATATTAAATATCTAATGGCTCTTTTCAAAGAAAGATTCATGATTTTTGCCCCCTTTATAACAAGTATAATAACAACTAGTAAATAATGGAAGTTATTTCGAGTGTGTTATTATAGGTAAACAGAAAAAAAGCCAGACAGCTTGACTGGCTTTTTTATCTATTGCACTTCTTTTCCCTGTTCCTTTGGAACCTTAGGAGGGGTCCATTTGAAGACTTTATTTAGGATATTATAGATGTGTTTGGATTCTTTTGTAAGGATCGGCCCAAGAATCGCTAAGGTCAAAACATAAAGTGCCGCGAACGGGGTTAGTATAGGCATTAAACCGCCGGCAATGCCTAGGTTTGCCAAAATTATGGAGAATTCGCCACGTGAAACGATCGTTAAACCGATGTTTGCGGAAGCTCTGTGAGATAAACCGGATTTGCGTCCGGCAATCATACCAGCAACAAAGTTACCGATTATAGTGATGATGACAGCTCCAAGAACCATCCAGACAGCTCCACCAAGCGTCGTCGGATCGATACTCAATCCAAAGCTAAAGAAGAATATGGCCCCGAAGAAGTCTCTAAAGGGAATGACAAGTTTCTCAATCCTGTCGCTGTGTTCCGTCTCAGAAAAGACTAGGCCGAGCAGTAATGCACCAATGGCTTCTGCAACATGAATCGTTTCCGAGAAACCTGCAATGAAGAATAGTAAAGCGAACACGACGATGATAAAAATCTCATCAGAGGTTATATTGAATAATTTGTTAAGGATCCCAGATGCTTTCCGGGCGATAACAAAAAATACAAGCATATACCCAATCGCGATAAAAGTAGAAAGTAACGTTCCCCAAATGGAACCAGAGGAGCTTAATACCAATCCGGATACGACTGATAAATAAACAGCGAGGAAGATATCTTCAAACATGATGATGCCAAGGATAAGCTCCGTTTCATTGTTCCCGGTCCTTTTAAGGTCCACAAGCACCTTTGCCACAATGGCGCTGGATGAAAAGCTGATTATCCCTGTTAATATTAGTACTTCTTTTAAAGGAAGACCGAGAAGGAAACCATATACAAAGGCTAATCCCGCGTTGATTACAATGTAATACGTTCCGCCTGTCACGATATTTTTCCCGGACTTCATAAGCTTTTTAACGGAAAATTCCAGACCTAAGTAAAAAAGAAGGAATAAGATACCGACACGTCCGAGGAACGCTATGATTTCATCACTTTCAATGAAACGTAGGTCAAGTAATCCGAATTGTGGGGCATGAGGGCCAACGAGCATCCCGATGATAATTAATAGTGGAACATTTGAGATTTTAAATTTACCTGCAACGAGAGCAGCCAATGCTACTAGAAGTAGGGCAGTTCCCACTTCAAAGACTAAATGGTCCATATGAGCTTAGTCACTCCTTTCGTCGGTCAATAATTCTCTTGTCAGGTTACGGATATCTTTTCTTTCCCCGGATATCACAAGGGTATCGCCTGTTTCGATGATAGAGTCGGGACCAGGATTATTCAGTTGTTTTTTTCCTTTTTTCGAATGGGCAATGACGGTTACGTTATAATTGCTCCTGATATCTATCGAACCGATCGTTTGATTGATGGCCTTGGAACCAGGTTCCACTTTGAACCATTCAATCACTAAGTCTCCCAATGACATTTCAATCGTTTCAAGTGCTTGTGGTTTATAAACCATTCCGCCTATGATGGAAGCCATTTGCCGTGATTCTTGATCGTTAAGGGTGATGCTCGATATGACGTCTTCATGTTCACTATCAAAATGGTACAATTCCCGACGGCCGTCATCGTGAATAACGATTACTAACTTTTCATCATTCCTTGTTATGATTTCAAATTTTTGACCAATACCAGGAAGTTCACTTTCTCTAATTCTCACTGGAATTCCTCCTTAAAATGTTGGTTAGAGTTTACAGAAGATAGCAGAATGTTATAAGTTAACGTCAATATTCGTCTTGAATTTCTTCTCCTTGGATATGCCGATGTATTTTAATGTCTCCGATGGACTTGAATGATGGTAATGCTTTTGTATCAAGGCTAGTGAAACTCCTTGTTTATAGGCATGGTAGCCAAAAGTTTTACGCATCGAACTTGCTCCGAATTTACCCGTCAGACCTGCACCTTCCACAGCATCATGGATAATCCGGTGCGCCTGTTGACGTGTAATCGGCTTTTTCGTCTTAGGGGAAAGAAATAAAAACTGACCTTCGATAACCTTCGAACCTTTAAGGTATTCTTGTAAGGCAGTTCGGACTTTCAGGTTCAAATAAATTTGGTTGACCTCGTCATTTTCCATCCGTTGCTCATAGAACTCCTTGATTTTTCCAGTTTCATCAAGAACGTTAGCGGCGGTGATTTCGAGCATTTCATTTATCTTCATACCAGTATTGATGCCAAGTACGAACAATAAATAATCCCGACTGGAATGAGCTCGTAAGTATGTTTTAATTTTGCTGATCTGATTGATATCCTTAAAGGCTTCTACATATTCCATAAGATCTTCTCCTCTTACCAATGTAACATAATTATATTATATCACAACTTATGTTACATTGCATGAGTTTAGTCCTGGAGAAATAATCTTTCCCAAAAAGCAACGCATACTGTCGAACTAAAAACCATTTTCCTTATTCTCTACCCAAACGAGGTAAAATATATCAGGGAAGATATTTAACTAAAATGTGGAGATTATCATCATGGGAACATCAGGCTTGTAGATAAAAAAAAGAAACCCCAAGTTGGGATTCCTTCATCATTTTAATATACGGCTTTTTGTAATTTGTGAATGACCTCAAGTGAAAGCCCTGTTCCGATGGCAACTGATTCAAGCGGATTATCTGCAAGTTGGACTGGGACGACAATTTCATTCGTCAGCCATTCTTGTATCCCGTTGAGAAGTGCACCCCCGCCGGATAAAATGACACCTTGATCGACGATATCCCCGCTTAATTCAGGAGGACAGTCTTCCAAAGTGGCCCTGATTGCTTCCAATATATGAAGAAGCGATTCTTGGATGGCTTCCTGGACGTCAGTGGATGATATTGTAATCGGCTTTGGAAGACCCGTTACAAGATCGCGGCCCCTGACTTCCATGGTGATCACAGGATGTTCAACGAGTGCGTAGCCAATTTCTTTTTTTATTTCCTCGGCTGTTCTTTCCCCGATCAGCACATTATGTTTTTTTCTAACATATTGGCTGATATCTTCATCCAATTGATCTCCACCAATTCTAATTGAATTACAAGAAACGACGCCGCCGTAAGATATGATTGCGACCTCAGTCGTGCCGCCGCCGATATCAACGATGACATTGGCAATGGGCTCTTCGACAGGCAGGCCTGCGCCGATTGCTGCCGCTACTGGTTCCTCAATAAGGTGGACCTGTTTGGCTCCGCAGCTTTTGACAGCATCCTGAATGGCCCTTCTCTCAACTGATGTGGAACCTGATGGTGTACAGACCACTACACTAGGCTTTCGAATCGATAAGCCTAATGCCTTACTTGCTTTTTTCATGATTTCCCGAAGCATTTGCGCGGTTACATTAAAATCCGCAATGACACCGTCCTTAAGTGGACGGATCGCAACGATATTTCCAGGTGTTTTCCCGATCATGTTCTTAGCATCCACACCGACTGCCAATACTTTATTAGTCTCTATATCAATGGCCACCACCGATGGCTCATTAAATACGATTCCTTTATTTTTACTGTAAACTAGCGTATTTGCAGTTCCTAAGTCAATGCCTATTTCTGTATTTGATAACATCTAGTCACCCCTCCATAAGAGTTTGACCCCCTATATATTCATTCTACCTTTTATAGCGAGTTTGTGGGGGTGGGAAATCTAGTAAATTGTGGAAATGCCGAACTGTTCCTTTCATAGAGCGAAAACATGATGAAATATAAAAATGCGCTGGCGATGGAGAGCGGGGCCAACATTCTGCCTATTGCAGCTGCTGCAAAATATTTCCCCATGTGTAAGGGCAAGCTTGGATACAAATGCTTGCCGTTGACTACCAAATCGATCTGCACAATAGCCGCCAAATAAATTGGCCACGACGGCAAAAAAATGTGAAAGGATCAGCGGTAATCCAAGAAAAGGAAAATGAAACCCAGGATAACCGGCAAGGTAGATTTTTAAATTATTTCCAATCTCGTAAGTCATAAGTAATTCTTGCTTCCTCGTATTTTCCCCATCATACCCCTCGCTTCAGGGTGCAAGACAGCTTTGAACCAGCTTATTTTATGTTAAGATATAGATGAAAATCCGCTTAGATAAAGAAGGTAATTTTGTGAGTGCAAATTTAATCGAGAGTAAGAGTTTTAGAGTCATCTTTACATCTTTTTTAGCTTTCCTGGGTGGATATGCGTTTGATGGCCTTGGGATATACTTACCATGGATGCTAGGACCATTATTCGTGGTGATGATTGCGAAAGTGAAGTTAGGGAAGTACATGTTTTGGTCTAAAACCTTTAGAAGCACAGGATTGGTCATTCTTGGTTTGCAACTGGGCAGTTCATTCACGAAACAATCGTTAAATGAGATGCTTGAATATTTGCCGGTTATGCTTTTTACGACAATCGCAATCATTTTGTTTACAGTTTTGACTGGCTGGTTTATAGGGAAGCGAATGGACTTATCATTGAGCACTTCCATGCTTGGCAGTTTTCCGGGAGGTCTATCCCAGATGGTGGTCTTAAGTGAGGAAATGAAGGATAGTGATGAAACGGTTGTAGGTTTCATGCAAACACTTAGGGTCATCCTTGTGATATCCATTGTTCCTTGGCTTGTGACCCATGTAATGTCAGTTGAATCAGGTGCGGTATTGGACAAATCGGAGCGGCCGTTTTTCTTATTTGAATATGATGGAAAGTTAGCAATCATGATGTTGGCAACCTTGCTATTATTCATCTACATCACAAAGAAGGCGAATTTCCCGCTGCCTTTTTTACTAGGACCTCTCATGGCCGCAGCCTTATTTAATTTAGTAGGTCCAGGTGCCCCGCAAATTCCTGACTTTTGGTTGAACTTTTCGCAATTGTTGATTGGCGCACATTTAGGCTACACACTGAAGGTTGATAATCCCCGACTTTTCAGAAAGATGTTCGGGGCCGTATTCCTCAGTAATGTCCTGTTAATTGGATTTTGCTATTATCTTTCCATTCAATTTGCTCCGATCCTATCCTTGCAGGCGAACGAATTATTTTTGAGCATGGCGCCAGGCGGCGTGGCCGAAATGGCAGTCACAGCCATGTCTGTACATGTGGATTTATCCGTTGTCACAAGCTTTCATTTATTCAGGATCTTATTCATTTTATTTTTTCTATCACCCATCATAAAATGGTTGGATGGAAGAATCCATGGGAAGCAGAAACAGGGACAAGGCTGACAGGCTTTGTCCCTGTTTTCAATATGGAATTACTATGTCGAAAACTTTTAGCATTGCCCATAAAAGGGTAGCACTCACGAGTAAAAGCATGAAACTCACGAGTAAAGCACCGAAACTTAAGAGTAAATGAACAATTTTCAGGCGCAAAGCGAAACTCACGAACGAAACGCCCTGAAATTCCATTTTCGACGGAATTTTTAATTGGACTATTGAAATATGCTGTTGAATTCGACCTTACAAGTAGTGGAAAAAGTGGGATTTGTGGTAATTTAATTAAATTTAAAATTAGTAAAATAATCCTCACTTTTTTTTAACTTCATCCGATATAAGGAGGAGACGAGACTTTAAATGAATGGGTGAGTAATATGGATATAACATCAGTTTTGGGCGTAGTTCTGGGTATTGTGGCCATCTTAGTCGGAATGGTGTTGAAAGGCGTTAGTGTTACAGCGTTGATTAACCCTGCAGCTATTATGATCATTATTGTAGGGACGATAGCTGCTGTCGTAACGGCTTTCCCTTTGTCAGAATTAAAAAGGCTTCCAAAAATATTCAAGGTTTTATTCTTTGAACAAAAATTGACAAAGCCTGAAGAATTAATAAAAACTTTTTCGGAATGGGCGGTCATTGCCAGGAAAGAAGGCTTATTGGCATTGGAAAGCATTTCGGATCAAGTGGATAATACTTTTTTGAAAAATGGCTTGAATCTTGCAGTCGAAGGTCAGAGTGCCGATTATATTCGTGATATTTTAGCAGAGGAAATAGACGCGATGGAAGAACGTCATCTGAGTGCTTCAGCGATTTTCAGTCAAGCCGGAACATACGCACCGACACTTGGTGTATTGGGTGCAGTAATCGGGCTGATTGCTGCATTGGGTAATATGGCTGACACGGAGGCATTGGGACATGCGATATCTGCCGCTTTCGTTGCAACCTTGATGGGGATTTACACGGGGTATGTGTTATGGCATCCATTTGCCAATAAGCTCAAACGGAAATCCAAGCAGGAAGTCCGGATCAAAGAAATGATGATAGAAGGGATTTTGTCGATTATCGAAGGGGAAGCGCCAAGGACGATTGAACAGAAATTAACATCATATTTGCCTGCTGGAGATCGTAATAAGTGGTTAGAAGGCGATGTGAGAGAAGATGGCTAGGCGAAAAAAGAAACAAAGGCATGAAGAGCATATCGATGAATCATGGTTGGTTCCTTATGCCGATATCTTAACATTGCTTCTTGCGCTTTTTATCGTCTTATTCGCTTCAAGTTCGGTTGATGCAGTAAGGTTCCAGCAGTTGTCCAATGTATTTAACCAGGTCTTTACAAGCGGGACGGGTTTTATGGAATTCCCAAGTGATTCCCCCAGCAATGAGCCTACATCACCAGAGCAAAGATCAGGGGCAGAAGATCTTAAGAAGTTAGGGAAAAACGAACAAGAAAAACTTAGGGAAGTTCAGAAACGTGTAAATGCCTATATAAAGAAGAATGATTTAACGGATAAATTGGGAACGAACCTTACGGATGAAGGCATGTTGATTTCAATTAGGGAAAACGTGCTGTTTGAATCGGGTGTGGCTGAAGTGAAAAGTGAAAACCGAAAAATCGCTAAGGAAGTCTCGGATTTACTGGTCATGGACTTACCCAGAAACATTATCGTAAGCGGACATACCGATGATGTTCCAATTAAAAATTCCCGATATGAATCCAACTGGGATCTGAGCGTGATGCGATCCGTGAATTTCATGAAACTTCTCCTCGAAAATAAAGAGTTGGATCCCGAAATGTTCAGTGCCAAGGGACATGGGGAATTCAAGCCGGTTGCTTCTAATGCAACGAAAATAGGAAGAGCGAAAAACCGGAGAGTTGAAATCCTGATTGTTCCAAGGGACAGCAATAAATGAGTGTAAACCCTGCCATGATATGGACGGGTTTTTCTTCTTGAAGGAGAATGTATGGAAAGACAATATACAAACGTGATGGAAGAGATCGTTGTGACATGGATCAAGGTTTTAATATCAGGTATGGAATACCAAACATTTTGTTCGTGCAGCAAATGTAAAAATGACATCATCACATTATCACTGAATAACCTGCGCCTAATTACTATGTAACCACGGAAGAACGGCGGAAAAGGATATTTGAAAATTTGAATACAGAAGAGAACAGGAAGTGGATCAACAATAGAATCATCAATGCCATACACGTTGTTGGCCAGTATCCCAAACATTGATCAGGTTTGGGAAAAGAAAAGAGGTCAGGGACCCCTTATCCTTCAGATTTTAAAGCCGAGGTGTAGCAACCTCCGAAAGAATGTCGGAAATTTTAGCGGGATCTCACTCAAATGAACGGAAATGATTTTTGGTAGTGACAACTTTAAATTGTGTTTTATTCATGCTGCAAGAGGGAACATAATTAAAGTACAAAGTAAGTTCATTCGATCAAAAATTGAGGAGATGAATTTTCATGGGTAAAAATATCGCATGTTTAGTAACGAATATGTTTGAGGACTCGGAGTACAGTGAACCCGCAAATGCATTTGAAGCAGCCGGCCATACCGTTACGACGATTGAAATGGAAAAAGGGAAAATTGTTAAAGGGAAACAAGGGGAAGTAGAAGTAGAGATTGATGAAAGCATCGATTCGGTGAAACCAGAGAACTTCGATGCATTGTTCATCCCCGGAGGGTTCTCGCCTGATCAACTGCGTGCTGATGAACGCTTCGCATCATTCGCCAAATCGTTTATGGATGATAAAAAGCCTGTATTTGCAATTTGCCATGGACCACAGTTGCTGATTACAGCGAAAACACTTGAAGGACGCCACGCAACAGGATATACATCCATTAAAGTGGATATGGAGTATGCAGGTGCCACATATTTGGACAAAGAGGTCGTTGTATGCGGCAATCAGCTTGTAACCAGCAGGACGCCAGATGATCTTCCAGCATTTAACCGGGAATCGCTTAATCTATTGAAATAATGAAAAATCCCGGCAGCTGCCGGGATTTTTTATTTAATAAGATTTAAAGGATTCATATACTTCAATCTTTGCAGTAAAATAAAAGGAGAGACGAATAAAAAAGGAAGTGTCACGATTGATTGTATTAAAATCTGCACGTGAAATTCAAGCGATGCATGAATCGGGTAAAATTTTGGCAGCTTGTCATAGGGAAATTGCAAAGTTGATTGTTCCTGGTGTGACAACATGGGAAATAGAAGAATTTGTCGAAGGATTCTTAAAAAAACATGGAGCGAAGCCGGAACAAAAGGGTTACAAGGGGTATGAGTATGCGACATGTGCCAGCATAAATGAAGAAATCTGTCATGGTTTCCCCCGTAAGACCCCTTTGAAAAATGGAGATATCGTAACGATTGATATGGTCGTCAATTATAACGGGGCCCTTTCCGACTCTGCCTGGACGTATACGGTCGGAAAGGTTTCCAAGGAAACTGAACATTTAGTGCATGTGACGAAGGAATCTTTATATAAGGCGATTGAAGTGTGTGTTGAAGGCAATCGGATTGGTGACATTGGTCATGCCATTCAAACCTATGTCGAAGCGGAAGGCTTCTCGGTCGTTCGTGATTTCATCGGACATGGGATAGGAAATGTCATTCATGAAGAGCCGCAAGTTCCGCATTATGGGCTGCCGAATAAAGGTCCGCGTCTTAAAGAAGGTATGGTATTCACTATCGAACCAATGGTAAACGTAGGTACATATAAAGCCAGCAGGGATGCGAATGGATGGACGGCTTCCACTGCAGACGGGAAATACTCGGCTCAATATGAGCATACGATTGCCATCACGAAAAACGGTCCGCTTATTCTGACAGAACAATGAACGTAAAAAAACAGCATCAATTATGATGCTGTTTTTTCATTTTAATCAATCGGTCGTTCCAATGAATACAAATCCTCTTCAATATTGCCTAATCTGTCCTCAATCACTTTTTTCGCATCATTAATGCCTTCGTTATAAATAAAGGGAGCGATGTTTTCCAAAATGAATTGCAAGTGATTTTCAGCAGCGATTTCACCGATTTCCTTATCATGTTCCTGATACACATATTCTTGGATACGTTCGATCATCTTGCGGCGTTTCTCTAAGGGAAATTGAATGAACATTGTGCCCTCCTTCATATTTGTTTTAAAAACCATGGAATGAATTGATCCGAATCCAAAGGGAAGACGGGTACTGAAGCATAATCCCTGGTTCGTTCCAGACATTCAGGCCAAGCCACCGCTGCTTTGACATTCGTAAGTCTTTCCAATAGCAGGAGGTCACTCTCTTCTTTGATTATAATGACCTTAGGAAAGTCCTCTTGCTTATAACCTTCAATTAAAATCACATCGGGGAGAAATAGACCCAATAATTGAATCAACTCAGCGATAGGGGCCTCGCCCTTGAAATTGCCGAGCAATTCTATTGTCCCGTCTCCTTCAACAAGTGAAGCGGCTGCCCCAGCCTGAAAGTGTTTATGGGAATCCTTCATACCAGTGATATCTGGTTTTCCGCCATGCCCATGGTGTTTTAAAATGGCTGTTTCTAATTTTACTGCGCGAAGCTTTTCGATTATATTCGTTATGAATGTCGTTTTTCCTCTATTTTGGTAGCCAACCACTTGAAAAATAAAGGGTTTTACCAAGGCCATTTGCTTCCTTCTTGGTCATCGAGAAGCAGAACGTCCACGATATCTCCAGTTTGAAAGCCACGGGTCCCCCCAGGTAAGACAGTCAATGAATTGGCACCAGCCAGGCTTGTTGTAATATTGGATTTATCAACACCACTAGGAATTACCTTCAACCGGCCGGATTCGTAAAATAATCGGGTTCGAAGCAGACGTGAGAATGGGTTGGGCTTTAAGAAGTCCTCTGCCAATTGAGCAGTCTCTTTTCGTAAATGCGGATGTTCCGAAAACAACATGGTGCGGATGATGGGTCTTGCAAATAGTTCAAAGCCGACATAACTGGCGGATGGGTTACCGGATAAACCGAATAAAATCTTGTTATTATATACGGCTACGGTCGTCACGCTGCCAGGGCGCATGGCCACTTTGTTGAATAGGACATCTGCTCCCACTTTTTGATAAATATCTGGGAGAAGGTCAAAATCGCCGACGGAAACGCCTCCAGTTGTAATGAGTAGATCGACTTCCTCCAAAGCTGTTGAAATGGCTTCGTAGCTTAATTCGAATTCATCTTTAAGCTTTCCATAAAAACGGACTTCTCCTCCCGCCCTCCGTATTTGAGCGGAAAGGGCATACGAATTGCTGTTGCGAATCTTCCCGGGCTGCAAAGGTTCATTAACATCAAGTAGTTCCGAACCAGTAGCGAATAATCCGACGACAGGCTTTTTGGCAACAGGGACTTCTGCATAACCGAATGTTGCCAGTAAGCCGATGATCCCTGGATTGATCGCTGTTCCTTTTTTTACAAGAAGATCCCCTTTCTTTGCGTCCTCACCTTGAAAAGAAACATTTTCCCCTTCTTTAAGTGAGCGTTTAAATGATATGTACTTCTTTCCATCCTTTTCGAATTCCTTCGTGAGCTCGAGCATAATTACGGCATCACACCCAGCTGGCATCTGAGCTCCAGTCATGATTCTTGCAACTTGGTTTTTTTGCACGGGGATAGTCGATACCATACCTGCAGCTAACTCTTCGACCACTTCGAATTCGAGTGGGTTATTTATGGAACCTTCAACGGTATCCCTGGACCTGAGGGTGAATCCATCATATGGCGAGCGATTAAAATGCGGAACATCATTTGTAGCTGTAATATCTTGAGCCAAAAAACGATCTTGACTTTCTTCCAGGGGAATCAGCTCCACTTCTCCTCCTAATTTATGCTTCATCACTTTTTCCACTGCTTCAGCGATACTGATGGGCGTTCTTCTATCTACCATGCTTACAACTCCTGTCTGTTTTCAACAATAAGTTCTATATCAAATGTAGCAGAAATCTTTAAAAATTGAAAAAATCCTCACCGGAATGGGAGGATTTGAATGTTATTTATTACGCAGTCTTCCAAGTTCTTCAGCGATAGCTTCCATTTCACGGACACTGAAATTGTTTTTTTTCATCACCATTTTATAAATATCGTGCAGTTCTTCGTACATTTCGATATCAAAATGGGTTGATTTGATTGCACCGAAGTTCATCACCTTCAATTTATCCTTAATTGCTTCAACCATAAACTCGACACTTTCGGCTGTGTTTTGTGTTAAATCCATACCCCTCATCCTTTCATACGTTCCTAAATTATTTACATCTTTGCATGATTACCCCTAGAAGTCAATGAATATTCGGGTGGAAAACGAAGCTTGAGCCTCAATTCACTTTGTCGTCTTTGCGTTTTAAAGTGAGAGAGTTTGGGAAAAGATAGGAAAAAACTTTTTTAAACATTGTATAATGGAGATAGCTACCATTATCATCAACCAATATATGACGAGGAGGAGAATATATGAGCAACATTCGAGAAGAATATAAATGTGCCAAGAAAAGTAAATTTATGCAAGCGGTCTTTATCGGGGCGTTAGTAGGGGCTGCAGTAAGCCTTTTTGATAAAAATACGCGTTATTCGGTATTGGAAAACAGCAAAAGTTGCTTGAGTAATATGAAAGAATTAGTGAAGAATCCCAATGGGGTACTTTCACAAGTACGTGAAACATCATCTAAGGTCCGTTCCACTGTAGAAAAAATTTCTGATGATGTATCATTCATTTCCCAAAAGGTGGAGGAAATGAAAGATATTCCATCGCAAGTTGCGCAAGTGGTGATAGAGACGAAGGAAGTCTTTGCTGCAG
Source organism: Peribacillus simplex (assembly GCF_001578185.1). Classification (NCBI taxonomy): domain Bacteria; kingdom Bacillati; phylum Bacillota; class Bacilli; order Caryophanales; family Bacillaceae; genus Peribacillus; species Peribacillus simplex. The sequence goes on from NZ_CP011008.1 coordinate 574,256, forward strand.
AGCCGGAAGATTCGACTTCAAGTCAGGATCCGCAAGGACGGGTTTCCTCAAATTAAAAAATGGGGTGGGGGTATGGCCAGTAAAAAAGAATGGCTGAAAGGCTCATTCTTCAAGACATTCATAAAACGGTTACAGATGGATGATGTGTCGGGACTTGCCGCACAGCTGTCTTATTTCTTTTTGCTTTCCCTGTTTCCTTTACTTATTTTTTTGTTCACTTTATTGGCCTATCTGCCATTTTCCCAAGAAGATATTTTAAATACTATAAGTACATATGCACCCGCGGGTTCGATGAAAATAATTGAGGCTAACCTCTCGGAAGTGATGGAAGCGAATAGTACTTTATTGTCGTTTGGTGTCATTGGAACCATATGGTCAGCCTCGAATGGGATGAATGCAATCATTAAAGCATTTAATCAAGCATATGGTGTAAAAGAAAGTCGAACTTTCTTTATTTCCCGGGGAATGTCGATTCTTCTCACTTTAGCGATGATTTTTGTGTTTATTGTCGTTTTATTGCTTCCGATATTCGGAAAACAGATCGGAGTATTCCTATTTGCTGAAATTGGACAATCCGATGAGTTTCTAATCATTTGGAATCAACTGCGCTGGGTGATCAGCACGCTTGTATTTTTAATAGTGTTCACGATCCTTTATTGGATTGCGCCCAACAAAAGACTGAAATGCCTAACCGTATTGCCTGGTTCTATCTTTGCAACGGCAGGATGGAGCCTCGTTTCCCTTTTGTTTTCTTTTTATGTGGAGAATTTTGCTAATTATTCGGCGACATATGGAAGTCTTGGAGGAATAATCGTATTAATGGTCTGGTTTTATTTATCTGGGCTCATCATCATACTGGGCGGGGAAATAAATGCCCTGTTAAGTGAAAAGGAAAATCCAGAATGTAAATGATCTTCCTGGAGTTCCCGTAATAGAGGACTATCCTGAAGCAGATACTATTCAAGAAATGACATAACTTTTGTAGAGGGGGAGTACTTTCATGAGTAAAAAGGATGGCAGCACAAAGCAAAAAGGAAAAAAAGGATCGAACCATAAAACATCAGGTTCAGCAAACGGTAAGAACGGGTATCATTAAATGAAACGAACATAAAAAAGGGAGCCTTTTAGGCTCCTTCAGTTTGTAGACAAAAGGGGTTCGGAATTAAAAAATTCCGAACCCCTTTTTGAGATTCCCTTTGAATTTTTGCCTGAAGTTAGGAGATTGGGGCTCTACGAGCCCACTATGTTAGGCCATTTTTGGACCTCCCCATGTCCAATTGGCCATCTTCTTTAAATTAATGGCAGCGAAAGTAAGCATCGCCTGCATCGACAATTTTTTAAGTCCCCTTAAAGTTGTCCAACGCATACCATGCTTTTCTTTTGCATCTGCGAATACACGCTCAATCGTTTCTTTACGTTTCGCATATATAGTTTTTACATCTTGATGATGACGCAGATGATCTGCTTCTTCCACATGTGTTTGCCAAATATGCCGTGTCACCACTTTTTGATGGTCTTTGCTTTCTGTACACTGAGATAAAAATGAGCATGTCGCACAAGTGTGTTTGGGTGATTTATACTCGCGATAGCCCTCTTTATTGGTTGTTGAGTACTTTAATAGCTCTCCCGAAGGACAAAGGTAACAATCAAAATGTTCATCGTATACATAGTCCTGTTTGCGGAAAAATCCTTCTTTGGTGCGAGGACGTGTATAAGGTAAAGCCGGTATGATTTCTTTGTTAAAAAGGTAGCTTGTAATCGCTGGTGTTTTATAAGCTGCATCTGCGGCAACGGCTTCTGGTTTTCCAATTTTCTCAATCACTTGTTCAACTAGTGGCTCTAAGATCTGACTGTCATGTATATTTCCAGGTGTTACAATCGTTCCCAATATAAAACCGTTGCGGTCTACGGCCGCGTGGAATGAATAGGCAAACTGTTTTGTTCGTTCATCTTTCACATAGTAGCCACTCTCAGAATCCGTTGTACTTTCTTTAATCTCTTTGGTCTCTTCTTTATCAAATTTATCTGATGGAAAAGGCTTCTTTCCATGGTTTTCACGATCTTGATTGATTTCTTCTTGAAGACGCCCTTGATACGCTCGTGTTTCTTTACGAACGATTTTCTTTTCAAATTTCCGTTTATTCGCACTGGCTTTCACATGTGTGGAATCCACGAAAACGTGTTCAGCACTTATTAACTTTTTATTAGCAGCTGTCATTAAAATGCGATAGAAAATCTGTTCAAACAGGTCTGTATCTTTAAAGCGTCGCTCATAATTTTTCCCAAACGTAGAGAAATGAGGTACTTTATCATGGAAACCATAGCCTAAGAACCAACGGTAAGCCATATTAGTTTCAACTTCTTCAATCGTTTTACGCATGGAACGAATACCGAAGGTATATTGAATGAATGTCAGTTTAACTAAAATAACTGGATCAATACTTGGGCGTCCTACCTCTGAATACATATCTTTCACCAAGTCATAAATGAAAGTGAAGTCAATGGCAGCCTCTAGTTTACGAACCAAATGGTTCGGTGGCACCAGTTGATCTAACGTAATCATTTCAAGTTGATCTCGCTGAATAGAATCATGTTTCGAAAGCATCCTCATCACCTCAAGTTTTAATACTTCTATTTTAAAACAAAAGCGACTCAGGGCAAAAGTGTTTATCTAAAAGATAAGACAAAGTTGATTGGAACGGAAGGTACGAGACTCCTGCGGGAAAAGCGCGTCTAGGGGAGACCCCGCAGGCGAAAGCCGAGGAGGCTCCCCGACCGCCCGCGGAAAGCGAGTGCCTGGAGTGGAAATCAACGGCCAAATTGTACAACTCATAAAAAATAGACAAACTCGATTTTCCTAGAGTTTGTCTACAGTCTGAGGGAGCCTTTAGGCTCCTTCTTTTTCATTTTAGTTTCTCAAAAGTCTTAAGCTATTCAATATAACAAGGATTGTGCTTCCTTCATGGCCAATGACACCATATGGAAGGTCCAGGAATTGAAGGAAATTGGATGCTATCAGAATCATGATGACCGAGATCGAGAAAATGACGTTTTGTTTGATGATTCGATTCATCTTCTTGGATAATTTGACGGCTTCCGCGATACGCGGGAGGTCATTCTTCATCAGAACAACATCAGCTGTCTCCAAGGCAACATCCGTGCCTTCACCCATTGCAATTCCAACGGAAGCTGTTGCCAGTGCAGGTGCATCATTGATGCCATCCCCAACCATTGCTACTGTACCAAAATTTTCTTTCAGCTTTTTCACTTCATTCACTTTGGTTTCAGGTAGGCACTCGGCAATATATGCATCAATATGGGTCTCCGACGCAATCGCTTTAGCGGTTTTTTCACCATCACCTGTCAGCATGACGGTATGGATCCCCTCATTTTTCAAAGCTTCGATGGCAACGATCGCTTCTTCACGCACGACATCTTTCAAAGTGATTATACCGGCAATCCCAAGATCATCTTTAGCATAAACAATTGTCTTGCCTTGTTCAGCAAATGTCAGCGCAATGCCGTTTTTGAATCGTTCGGCTTCGCTCCGGCCGACGAAACCAGCTTTTCCGACTTGCCAAAGCATGCCTTTGAAATAAGCTTGAACCCCATTACCTGAGATATCTTCCATGTTATCCGGTTTAATGATGTCCTTTTGCAACTTCGTTTTAGCATAACGTACGATTGATGTTGCCAAAGGGTGGTTTGAATAATTTTCAACAGAAGCAACATGAAATAAGAAATCTTCTTCGCTTAAATCTTCGCGGATAATAACATCCGTTACCTCTGGTTTACCTTTTGTCAGTGTTCCGGTTTTATCTAGGGCAATAGCCTGTAGATTTCCTAGATTCTCAAGATGGATGCCGCCTTTAAATAAAATGCCATGGCGGGCGCCATTTGAAATGGCAGAAAGTGTAGCTGGCATTATTGATGCCACAAGGGCACAAGGAGAAGCGACAACGAGCAGGATCATCGCTCTGTAGAATGTTTCGGTCCAGCTCCAGCCCAATATGAAATGTGGTACGAACATCATCAAGCCGACAACTGTCAATACGACTTTTACATAAGTCCCTTCAAACCGTTCAATGAACAGCTGGGAAGGGGACTTTTCGCTTTGTGCGGATTGAACGAGAGTGATTATTTTTTGAAATAATGTTTCACTTGCTGGTTTGGTAATTTCCACGGTAATCGTCCCACGGAGATTAACCGTTCCCGCAAAAACTTCATCATCCAAGGATTTGCTGACTGGTATGGATTCACCAGTGATGGCCGCTTCATCTAGATTGGTACGGCCGTCCGTGATTTTTCCATCAGAAGGAACTCTCTCACCTGGTTTCACTAAAATCAAATCCCCGACAAGCAAATGGGAAACGGATACGGTCTCTTCATATCCTTTAGTGATGCGCAGCGCTTCTTCTGGCTGTAAGTCCATAAGCGCCGAAATCTCTTTATGGCTTTTATTCATCGTGTATGTCTCAAGCGCACCGCTTAAAGCGAAGATGAAAATCAATATGGCACCTTCCGTCCAGTATCCGATAATCGCAGAACCGATGGCGGCAAAAATCATCAGCATCTCAACATTCAATTCCCGGTCGGCAATCGTATCTTCTATGCCTTCTTTTGCCTTGGCGTATCCGCCAATCAGGAAAGAGGCTAAGTATATGACTATGGAAGTGGACTCCATTCCGTTCTTTGAAAGAGCCCAGCCCAAAACTATTAATAAACCGCTGAATAATGCAGCAATAAGTTCTAAATGAGGTTTTGCCTTTTCCAACCAAGAGGTTTTGCATGTAGCCGGTTGGGTTAAATGTTTAGTATCTGTAGTCATAAGATTCCCTCCCAAATTCTTTTCTATTTTTGTGTAAATGATATGGATTATCATTTGTATAATATCTAATTGAGAAAGATAATCAACGTCATTTCTCTGGATAAAATATGAAAGCTGCCATCGTAATTGCGATGACAGCAATGATTACAAAGATTTATTAACGTGATGTCCCTTTTGTTAATATTATATTACCACATATCCTATTCAAAAATAAAGAAGAATGATTCTAATCTAGTAAAAAATATAAAATGCCAGTTATTTCAATATACAAGGGCTATTGTAAATACCATGCAAATTGAATAATAAATGGAATTGTCCAGATAATAAACTATATTACATAACAGATGCAGGCAGTTTCTCCTTAAAAAAGGCCAATGAAATAAAGACAAGGAAAAGCATGATACTTATCATATGAAAAAAATTCCCACTGTGTACATGATCTATTACAAGGCCGCCAAAGAATGGACCGCCGATGCTGCCCAGACTATAGAAAATACTGCATAATAAATTTCCTGCTGGTAAAAGGTTTCGAGGTAACAGATCTGCCATATAACTGATTCCCAGAGAGAAAGTCGAACCAACCATCATACCTCCAAGCATGAAGCAGATGAATAGTCCAAGCACTGAATAAGAATAAATCCCTGCTAGAGAAAATATGGTAAAGCCCGAAAAGAGGATAGTCAGCAAGGTTTTTCGCCGGCCAAAGCGATCACTGATCATTCCCAGGGGAATCTGTGTAAGCAGGGTTCCGCCTGAAAATGCCGGAATTATAATGGATACCGCAGTTAAATCGATTCCGGAGCGCAGGGCGAAAACTGGAAAGTTGCTATTCAATGATGCTTCGAGCACGCCAAAAGTGAAAGGAAGTAAAAAAGCGACCCAAGCTATGCGGCTCACCTTCGTAAACCTTTTAAGTGTGCCCAGAAATGATGTGTTTTCAGATTCATCCTGTTCAGGAAGCTCATTTCTAATAAGGAAAACAGTTAACCAAGTAAGAAGACTGAGTATGGATGTAAAGATGAAAGGCAAAGACTGATTAATCTCGAGAAGCTTCGTCATTAGCGGGCCAACCATGAAGCCAAGACTGAAGAAAAGTCCGTAAATAGCGAGATTTCTACCGCGCTTCGCTATTGGTGAAATGGCAGTGATCCATGTTTGGGTAGCAAAGTGGAGTGTATGATCGCCGATTCCAATGAAGAAACGTAGTACGAACCAAAACCAGAATGATTTCCAAACAGGAAATAATGCAAGAGAGAGAATGACCGTTATCCCGCCAAATAATATCAATGGCTTATACCCATATTTACGGAGTGGCGCTTCCATAAAAGGAGAAATCAACAGAATCCCAATATAAAGGGAGGCGGCATGAAACCCGTTTAAGGATGAACTAATTCCGTCATTTTCAAAAATGATGGCAATGATCGGCAGAAGCATTCCTTGAGAAAAACCTGATATGCCGACAATAAAGATTAAAACACTTAAAAGCAGTTTATTATTCATAAAATCATGTCTCCTAAGAAATTGTACAATTTTGATGTTACATCTTAGAAAGAGGATTAAGCAATAGGGATTTGGGTAAATATTGACAAGAAGAGGAGCGGTGAAAAATTTTCCTTTGTCTTTGCCCGAAGTTTATGTATGATAGTTTTTGTTATATGAAAAGAACTATAGGATTGTGAGGAGAAGTATCGTGAATAAAATATTTTTGGGGCTTGTACTATTAGGCGTCCCATTATCTGTCCTTGGGTCTTTATTGCATTGGCCGAGCGTAATCATGTTCATAGTATATTGCTTAACAATCGTCGCGCTTGCAGGCTTCATGGGCAGGGCGACTGAAAGCTTAGCGATTGTTATGGGACCAAGGATTGGCGGTCTTTTGAATGCAACCTTTGGTAATGCAGTTGAATTGATCATATCGGTCTTTTCGTTAAAGGCGGGGCTGGTTGGTGTTGTATTGGCGTCTTTGACTGGTTCCGTTTTAGGAAACTTATTGTTGGTGGCTGGCCTTTCGTTCTTCATCGGAGGGACCAAATACAAACGGCAGAAATTTAATGTTTTTGATGCCAGGCATAATGCCGGGCTGTTAATATTTGCAGTTATTGTAGCCTTCGTCATACCGGAAGTATTCACACAAAACATGAGTGAGTCAAGTACGATGTCGTTAAGTGTCGGAATTTCCATCATTTTGATCTTATTATATCTTGCTGCATTATTCTTTAAATTGGTTACTCACCGCGGGGTATATCAGCATAACCAGAAAACCAAGGAACATGAAGAGGAAGAACCGGAATGGAGTAAGAAAAAGGCAATTATAATACTTGCTGCCGCTACTTTGGCTGTTGCGTTCGTATCGGAGAAGCTTGTACATACCTTCAGCGAAGTGGGGGAAACCTTCGGATGGACAGAGTTATTCATCGGTGTCATTATCGTTGCGATCGTGGGTAACGCGGCAGAGCATGCGTCCGCCGTCATAATGGCCTATAAAAATAAAATGGATGTCGCTGTGGAGATTGCCGTTGGTTCCACACTTCAAGTAGCGATGTTCGTAGCTCCTGTACTCGTATTGATTTCGTTAATGTATCCAACTCATATGCCGCTTATTTTCACATGGCCAGAGCTGATTTCAATGGTTTCAGCAGTCTTTCTGATGATCATGATTTCGAATGACGGGGAAACGAACTGGTTTGAAGGCCTTACCCTATTGGCTGCCTACTTCATCATGGGGATTGGATTTTACTTATTATAATAATGCAGGCCTTCCAATGCGGAAGGTCTTCTTTTATATAAATAAAAATGACTCTGCTCAGGTTAGATTTAGCAGAGTCATTTCTATATTAGTAAATTACCATTCATAAGTTTCCAAAATTTTTCATCATGCTTTTGTAAAAGTTGAGAAAATATTCTAGAGTGTTACACCATCCTTTTACATCAGATTTAAGTATGGGCGAATTCGTTTTCTGTCATCCTTTAAAAGGGTGTCATGGATTGTTCGATAAGCATACCCCCTGAGAGTGTAATAGGTATGAACGATTTCGCCTCCTTTTTATAATGTAAATTAAGTATAACCGATTCCAATTAAAAAGTAAATATTCTGAACTTTAAAAATATATTACAAATTCGACAGCAGAATGAAATGTATAGAATGTTGGCTAAAAACAAAATCTATAAACAAAATGATTGAACCCCTCAAAAGGAGTGCGACAGCATGAAAAGAATTATTCTTATTACGATGATTGCCCTAATTGCCTTCATTCAGGCGAATGTAAGTTTTGCAGCCAATAAACCAGGAGATAAAGCAACTCCGAATAAGGTGAATATCCCGCCTTCCGTATTGAATATTGCAAAGGAGAATACGTATCCGAACCCGACTCAGGATCTTCCGATGCTGCAGCCGAGTAAGTTTGCCAAACAATTGATCGGCTCGTCGGATATAAAGATTGAAAATCCAGAACTCATTCATATGTTGAATGAATCAGCAATTGCAAAGGCTCCGCTTGCTTTTGGTTACAGGGCGACCATATACCTTGGTCATTGGGCATTGAATTATGAGTCTTCGGAAACGGCCCCAAACTGGGAATACCAAAAGATCAATATGAATTACTATGATAATCGCGGCGGTGAAGTTCCATACAGGATCCGTTACATCCAGGAGAGTCAGAAGGCAGTGAGCGGCGGTCTTACCGCGAAAATCCCTAAGGCAGAGGATGTTCAAAAGATGATGCTGTTAAAAGCCACAGAAAAAACCAATTTGCCATTGGCTTTCGAAACAATCATCGGAGCTGGTACGAAAAAAGATGAGGTATACAATGTTGCTTCAAATAGGATTGGTTACTTATCCAGTTATGCTTCTGCAGTCAATGAAAAAGGAAAGGTCACATATGGGGAAGTATATTTGAACCTAAAAGGAAATAAGCGAACCATAACGATCAAGAACATCACTTCTCAAGGCATCGGTGCATGGATACCGGTTCAGGACCATGTTTCCTTCAGCTTTACAGTCTCTCAGCAACCTAGGTAAAAAGAAAAACTCGCCGGATTGGCGAGTTTTTCTTTATATGGAAGACTTTCTGATCCTGAAGTCTTCCATCGGGTAGTATGCATTTTTGACGAGAACATTCGGGCCTAGACATTTGACTGCCGGGCAGTGGCAGTTCAATTCATTGGCCAGTTTCGAATTCATCCATGTGTCATACGATTCGGTCAATGGCGAATCAATGATATTTCCCAATGTAGGTGCGTCCCCGAAATCGGTCACGATCACTTCCCCAGTGAAAATATTGACGTTCAACCTGGAACGTCCATCAGGGTCATTTCGAACCGTCACTTTATGTGAACCATACAGGCGTTGAAGCAGCTCTATATCCTCTTTAGCGTTATTGCAAGGATAGAATGGCAGGGTACCAAAAAGCATCCATACATTTTCATCACGGATATCAAGCAAATGATGAATCGCTTCACGCATATTATCCAATGATAACGTTTCAAGTGCCGAAGCGAAATCGCTTGGATACATCGGATGAATTTCATGTCTTTGGCATCCCATTTCATCGACGATTTGTCTGTGAATATGCTCAAGATGCGGCAATGTGCGTTTATTAAGCATTGTTTCTGCAGAAACCAGCACACCAGCTTTTGTCAGGGCACGGGAATTTTCGATCATTTTATCAAATAACTTCTTTCGCTGTTCCCGTGATGGTTTTCGGTCCATCATGGCGAAGCCTATATCAATGAATTCATCGATCGTTCCCCAGTTATGGGAAATGTGCAGGACATCCAAATAAGGAATGATTTCCTCGTACCGTTCCAAGTCAAGGGTCAAATTGGAATTGATTTGTGTGCGGACCCCACGGCTACGGGCATATTTCAATAAAGGTAAAACATAATTCTTCACTTGTTTCCTAGATAGCATCGGTTCCCCGCCAGTGATGCTGAGCGAGCGAAGCAAAGGAATCTCATCAAGGCGCCGAATCAGTAATTCCAAAGGCAGAGCATCCGGATCCTTAGGTTGAAGTGTGTAACCGACAGCACAATGTTCGCAACGCATATTGCAAAGGGTGGTGGTAGTGAACTCCACATTGGTCAAGCAGAGTTTTCCATATTGTTCAACGTCCATATATGCTTCCCAAGGATCATACTTGGGTGTAATTGGTGTTAAAAGATATTGCTTGATTATTGACATGTTTAAAACTCCTTACGTAATAATGCACTAACCCATTATGAACAATGGGGACAAAAATTGTCAAATAGCGGAGAGCTGCATTTTAGCTTGCCATTGCACTTTCAAGCAGATTTCGTTACGATGAAAGAAGAACGGAAGGAGAGTGCCTCATGGGAAAATCCATTACAGGTAAAAACGAACAATTAACATACTTAAAAGAACGCCTCACGATGTTCATGGAGGTTCTTGATCATATCGAACCGGAAAATACTGAATTGGAAGATATAGACCGCTTAATCGGCATGATAGATGATTTGGAAGGCAAAGTTGAACAATTCAAAACCCACAAAGAATAATATCTGTTTCGATAGTATGATTTTTTCAATGTTAATATTCATGAAGGGATGACGAGCAACCTGCGTCTTCCCTTTTTTATATATAATGCTTGATTGCGTTCATCATAAATAGGTAAAGATTGGTGATGACATTTTACCCATGGGCTTATTCTTTGCGGCTTGAACATTCCTCTTCAAATTGCTTTTCATTAAGAAAAATAATTACTTGTTTTCGAAAGATTATGTTAGATGTATAATAAAACGGGTGTTGTATCATTCGCTCTTTATAGAGAAGCAGGGAAATGATTAAATCTAGGGGAAATAAGAGGGGGAAGAGAAATTTGGATATTCAAAAATTCCAAGAAAGTATGTACAGTCTTATCGTTGAAACTTCAACGAATCTTCCAAAGGATGTTCGTCGTGCGGTAAAAAGCGCAAAACAACGTGAAAATGCAGGCACTCGTTCAGCGTTGAGCTTGGCCACCATCACGAATAATATTACAATGGCTGACGATAATGTATCACCGATTTGTCAGGATACTGGTCTGCCGACTTTCAAAATTAAAACTCCAGTTGGCGTGAACCAACTTGAAATAAAAGACGCAATCCGTAATGCGATCATTTTAGCGACAAAAGGCGGAAAACTTCGTCCAAACGCAGTTGATTCTTTATCGGGTGAAAATAGCGGGGATAATCTTGGGGAAGGTCTTCCTGTCATGAAATTCGATCAATGGGAAAAAGACTACATTGATGTTCGTCTCATCTTAAAAGGAGGCGGCTGTGAAAATAAAAACATTCAATACAGTCTGCCTATGGAGCTTGAAGGATTGGGGAAAGCGGGCCGTGATTTGGACGGAATCCGTAAATGTGTCCTACACTCTGTCTACCAAGCACAAGGACAAGGATGCAGTGCCGGCTTTATCGGCGTTGGTATTGGAGGGGACCGTTCATCCGGATATGATCTGGCTAAGGCTCAACTTTTCCGCAGTAATGAAGATGTGAATCCGAATGAAGATCTTCGTAATCTTGAAGATTACATCATGAAGACAGCTAATGAATTGGGAATCGGCACGATGGGATTTGGCGGCGAAACCACATTGCTTGGATGTAAAATCGGTGTCATGCACCGTATTCCTGCAAGCTTTTTCGTCTCCGTTGCTTACAACTGCTGGGCTTTCCGCCGTTTAGGTGTGAAAGTGAATCCCGAAACAGGAGAAATCAATGAGTGGTTATACCAAGAAGGCGAGAAAATCGACTTTGCTCTAGAAGAAGAAAAAGCAGCGAAGGAAGAAGTGGCAGCCGCTGTAGAATCTGACGTTGAAGCTTCCCGTGAAATCACCCTACAAGCACCGATCACGGAAGAACAAATCCGTGAATTAAAAGTTGGTGACGTAGTTCATATTAACGGCAGAATATATACGGGCCGTGACGCTATCCATAAGCACTTATCTGAAAATCCTGCACCAATCGACCTAGACGGACAAGTCATTTATCACTGTGGACCAGTTATGCTGAAGGACGAAGAAGGAAAATGGCATGTGAAGGCTGCGGGACCAACAACAAGTATTCGTGAAGAACCATACCAAGGAGATATCATGAAACGATTCGGCATACGTGCAGTCATCGGTAAAGGCGGAATGGGACCGAAAACATTAGAAGCACTAAGTGAACATGGCGGCGTTTATCTAAACGCAATCGGCGGGGCTGCTCAATATTATGCAGACTGCATCAAATCCGTCGAAGGTGTTAACTTCACTGAATTTGGTATTCCAGAAGCAATGTGGCATTTGAACGTTGAAGGATTTACAGCAGTTGTTACCATGGATTCACATGGAAACAGCCTCCATAAAGATGTTCAGCAATCTTCATTGGAAAAATTGGCACAATTCAAAGAACCAGTATTTAAATAATGTATGGTAAAAGACGCTCACCAATCGGTAGAGCGTCTTTTGCATATCTTACTCACTCGTCGATTTTCGGAAGTGGGTCAATCCTCGATGAATCCTTTAAATTCAATCCACTTTTCACAAAATGAATAAACACTCCACCACCTAAACCAAGACAACCAACAAAGCCTAACGTGATAACCCATTCCAGCATTTCATTCCCCCCTTGATAAATGTATATGAAAAAAAAGGCGATAATTACCTCATAAAAGTACAATCTTTTGGAACGGCCGCACATATATTAGAAGAGAAAGGGGGGATTTTCATGCAGAATAGCTACTTCTTATTCTTTATCGCCATGTTATCCGGTTTTGCTTTCATCCACCTTCCTGTGGCAAACACTATTTTCTCCGGTCTTGAAACATTCCTAGACGTAATCGGAATTGTAATCGTTCTCATTTTCGCCATCACTATTATTTGGAAGGCTGCACAGGCGCTATTTAAAGGATAAACAAACAGAGGGGCCAATCCTTTTCGGAGGAAAGGCCTTTTTTTGTGTGGGGTTAAGGTTATAATTCAGCCTAGTGCAGCAGAAATCATCCTCCAACTGGATAAATCGACCTAAATCGGAACTAATTCGACCCACGGAGCGAAAAATCGACCTAAAGCGGAACTAATTCGACCCACGGAACAATAATTCAACCCAAGGGGAATTAATCCCCCACGGAGCGAGATTCGACCTTCACAATATCATGCATATAAATCTCTATGTTCCAAACACTAAGAAAAAAGAACATGGGGGATATTCTAATGAAAAAAAACGTGATTTTATCCGCTTTTATATGCTTGATATGCTCTTTGGCAAGTCCAGCTTTTGCAGAATCCTATAACTGGGGCTTCAATAAAGGGAAAAATGGGACACCTGCCGATGCTGGTAAAAACTTCAATGAGATGCTGCCTAAATATGAGGCGATTTATAAAGGGGATACAAAGAAAAAAGATATATACTTAACGTTTGATAACGGTTATGAAAATGGGTACACGGCGCAGATTCTGGATGTTCTGAAGAAACATAAGGCTCCTGGGGCTTTTTTCGTCACGGGTCATTATTTAAAAACGGCACCTGAGCTTGTTGTCCGTATGGCGAATGAAGGACATATCGTCGGGAATCATTCTTGGAACCATCCTGATATGACCAGTGTGACGGATAATGTAATTCGCACTGAACTGGAGAGGGTTAAAAAAGCGACGGAAAAATTAACCGGTCAACAGGGAATGAACTACCTTAGGCCGCCGCGTGGTATATTCAATGAGAGAACAATGAAAGTCGCACAAAAAGAAGGATATTACCACATTTTCTGGTCGCTTGCATATAAAGACTGGATTGTTGACCAACAAAAGGGTGCCGCGTTCGCTCACGATGAAGTGCTTAAGCAGATTCATCCCGGGGCGATATTATTACTGCATACCGTATCAAAAGATAATGCGGAAGCACTCGACTCGATTCTGACGGATCTTGAAAAACAGGGGTACAAATTCAGTAGCCTTGATGATTTAATGATTGAGAAACAATTGCCGAACCGAATGCTTTATTAAAATAAAAAGCGGGTCCTGTAATGATAATTCAGGTCCCGCTTTTATCCATTCTCTTCAATTTCAAGTAATATTCCTGGAAACATGCTATAATACGTGGAAAACTGCTAAAGGATGGATCGCTTGTGTGGACAGAAAAATTACAGGTTCAAGGACCCTATAATTTCGATCTTGTTCTCGAACGATTATCGTTAGACCCACTTCAGGTAGTTGATTTTACTAACAGGACGGTAAAAGTTCCGCTATATATAGAAAGAGAACCAATCGTTTTGCAGGTTCAGGCAATAGGAAATATCGATGAACCATCTTTCATCATCAAAGGTCATTCAGAGGTTTACAAGTCAAAAGCAATCGAACGGTTAAAAAAGGTTTTTCATTGGCATCAGCCATTAGAAGGCGTTTCCCGGCATTTCCGGGAATCAGATTTAAGGGGAATCTTCGAAGAGCACCGCGGTACAGCCATAGTCTTGGACTTCGATTACTACAGTTGCCTCGTCAAATGCATCATACATCAGCAATTGAATTTATCTTTTGCACATACGCTCACGGAACGATTCGTTAAAACATTCGGATACCAGATAGAAGGTGCCTGGTTTTATCCGACATCGGAAACAACCGCCCAACTTAAAATCGAGCAATTAAGAGCCATTCAATTCAGTGGCCGAAAAGCGGAATACGTCATCGGACTTTCCGAGCAAATCATTCAGGGCCATCTCAATCTTGATATAATGGACAAGTTATCCGATCAAGATGTTAAGGATACACTAATAAAAATACGCGGTATCGGTAGATGGACGGCTGAAAACTTCCTGCTTTTTGGACTCGGCCGACCGAATCTGTTTCCAAAAGCCGATATTGGCATTCAAAATGCCTTGAAAAAATTATATGGCTTACCGCAAAAGCCAACCCAAGAAGAAATGGAAACCTATAGTGTGAAATGGGCTCCATATCTAAGCTACGCTTCCCTCTATTTGTGGAGAAGCATTGAAAAACGGAGTGAAAAGAAATGACAAACATTCAAGATACAAAACTAGAAGTGGATCAAACGCTTCCCCTTACCATTAAACGGCTTGGCATTAACGGGGAGGGAGTCGGTTATTTCAAAAAGAAAGTCGTCTTCGTCCCAGGAGCATTACCAGGTGAAGAAATAGTAGCTTTAATAACAAAAGTACAGCCCAACTTTTCTGAAGCAAAAATAAAAACCATCCGGAAAGAATCACCGCACCGCATTGCAGCTCCATGTCCGGTTTATGCTGAATGCGGAGGATGTCAGTTACAGCATTTAAGCTATGACCAGCAGCTTATTGAAAAACGCGATATCGTCATTCAAGCAATGGAACGTCATACTAAATTCCCGCTTTCTTCATTAAATATAAAAGAAACGATCGGCATGGAAGATCCTTGGAACTACCGCAACAAAAGTCAGTACCAAGTCGGTCAGAAAGATGGCAAATTGATTGCCGGTCTTTACGGCTTAAACTCCCATAACTTGATCGATATTCCCAACTGTCTTGTACAGCACAAGGCTACTAATAAAGTAACACGTACGGTGAAGAAGATTCTAAAGAACCTGAATATCTCGATCTATAATGAAAGAAAGAGAAAAGGTGTGATCCGTACAGTCATTACAAGAGTCGGCTTTGAAACAGGCGAAGTACAGGTTGTCCTTGTTACAGGAGCGGAGGAAATTCCACAAAAAGATCAATTGCTTAAACAAATTCGTGACCAACTGCCGGAAGTGAAATCGGTCGTTCAAAATATTAATAATCAAAACACATCACTTATTTTTGGCGAAAAGACGATTCACCTTGCAGGCGAAAAAGTCATCAATGAAACATTGGGTGACCTATCATACGAACTATCGGCCCGTACTTTCTTCCAGCTTAATCCGGTCCAAACAGTACGCATGTATGACGAAGTGAAAAAAGCCGCAGCCCTAACCGGCACTGAAAAAGTCGTAGATGCTTATTGCGGTGTAGGCACTATCGGACTTTGGCTGTCTGAAAATGCAAAAGAGGTTCGCGGAATGGACGTCATCAAAGAATCCATTGAAGACGCCAAGAAAAATGCCATCAGGCACAAACGCACCAACATGCATTATGAAACAGGCAAAGCCGAGAATATCCTGCCACGCTGGACCAAAGAAGGCTGGAAACCGGACGTGCTGGTCGTCGATCCACCAAGATCCGGCTGTGACCAATCCTTACTGCAGACCATCTTGAAAGTTAAACCGAAAACCATAGTGTACGTATCTTGCAATCCGTCTACATTGGCGAAGGACCTTCAAGAATTGAGCGCATTATACGAAGTTGAATCCATGCAGCCTGTGGATATGTTCCCGCAGACGAGCCATGTGGAGTGTGTCTCGCAACTCATTTTAAAAGAAGGCAACTAACCCTATACGGGAGTTGCCTTTTCCTTATTCTATTTGTAACGGATTAACAAATTTATATTGAATATGAATATCGCCAGGATGTAAGAAGGTAGTTTTTCACAAATTATAAATGTCCAAATGTACTTGCGTTTGATAATAAGTTATTAAGCATGATATAAGTGTAAAAGAAGTGGAACATTTGGCTTTATATTTTTTGACCGAGAGTTTGAAGTTGTATCCATAGTGAGAGGATTTGAGTTTGAAATGATAGATAATTTTTGGCGTGATTTACCACGACCATTTTTTGTACTTGCACCAATGGAAGATGTGACAGATGTTGTTTTTCGCCACGTAGTAAGTGAAGCCGGTCGACCGGATGTATTTTTCACAGAGTTTACAAACTCGGATAGCTATTGTCATCCAGAGGGCATGAAAAGTGTACGTGGCCGTTTGATTTTTACAGAAGATGAACAGCCAATGGTGGCACATATTTGGGGGGACAATCCCGAATATTTCCGTCAAATGAGTATTGGCATGGCAGAGCTAGGATTTAAAGGCATCGATATTAATATGGGCTGCCCTGTACCGAATGTGGCATCGAGAGGGAAAGGTAGTGGCCTTATTCTGCGTCCAGACGTTGCGGCAGAACTTATTCAAGCAGCAAAAGCGGGCGGACTGCCTGTCAGCGTGAAAACACGACTTGGCTTTAAGGATGTAAATGAGTGGGAGGAGTGGCTAAAGCATATTTTAAAACAGGATGTTGCGAACCTTACTATTCATTTACGTACAAGAAAGGAAATGAGCCAAGTGGATGCGCATTGGGAGCTAATTCCGGAAATCAAAAAATTACGTGACCGTATCGCACCAAATACGCTAATAACAATCAATGGAGACATTCCTGACCGTCAAACTGGGCTGCAGCTTGCTGAACAATATGGTATTGATGGCGTTATGATCGGGCGGGGTATTTTTAAAAATCCTTTTGCTTTTGAAAAAGAGCCAAAAGAGCATAGCAGTAAAGAATACCTTGATCTTTTAAGACTGCAGCTTGATCTTCAAGATCAATATGCGGAAGTACTGCCACGTTCAATCACAGGGCTTCATCGCTTTTTCAAAATTTATGTCAAAGGATTCCGTGGAGCTGGTGAGTTAAGAAATCAATTAATGAACACGAAATCAACAGATGAAGTGCGTGCATTGCTTGATAACTTTGGAAAAGATTGTTGATGGGACGGGGACAGTGAAATGATGTAACTCTCAAAAAATTTGAGAAAAAATGAATCACATCAACTCTTGTGTGCTTATTTTATTCAGTTTCAAGTTCCTTTGCAGCCGGCAACTTTGGGTTTTGATAAAGTCTATTTTCTGAAAGAAAAAGGTCTTGAGAATGTAATAAGCCCACAAGCACCCTTGTGTTGCCACCTACACTCTGCACATGTGGAAGTAGTCACGAAACTGAAAAGAAAATAATAGGCAGATTGATCCGGGAATCCGTAAAGGGTTCCAGGATTTTCAGCTGCGTTTATTCCCATCCATTTGTGAAATAATGAAGGTACTGTGAAAAAAGAAAAATATACAGGAGGTCTATGAATGCATAATCATGATATATTAATTCGATTAAGATATGCGCTGGATATAAAAAATAAAGATATGGTAGAGATATTTAAACTCGGGGATATTGAAGTGACAAGAGAAGAAGTCATGCAGATGCTCACAAAGCCGAAAGACGGTTTCTATGATGAATATGACGAAGATGATATGGATGATGAATGTATAAAATGTAACAATACGATGTTGGAGTCCTTTTTAAATGGCTTGATCATTTTTAAAAGAGGGAAACAAGAACCAAAACCCGGCCAGCCAGTAAACCCGGCACCTACTGCAAAGATTAAGGAAAGCATGAATAATATTCTGCTAAAGAAAATGAAAATCGCGCTGACATTAACAAGCGAGGATATGATTGATATCTTGGAAGAAGCAGGAGTCATGATAACCAAAGGAGAATTAAGTGCCATTTTAAGAAAAGTTGGTCATAGAAATTATAAAGAGTGCGGGGATAAATTCGCCAGGAATTTCTTAAAAGGGTTAGCTTTGAGATATAGGGGATAAGGGTTCAGTAATAGCAGCTATATTAAAAAAAATGCACATTATGATAATTTCGCCTTGATTTCGTGAAAATACATTTCCGATTTCGGGGTCTTTTTCGTTTGTTTAAACATATAAGAAGTGTGGAATCGTATAAAAATCGAAGGTGCCCATAAGGCACCTCCTCACATTCATGCCGAATTCCTGTATGAGTTAATACACTGTTGTATGTCTGTTTTCAAAATAACTGGGTGTCTATTCTATAAGTTGGCTTTATAAAGTTGTGTATAATGTGTGGACAAAGAAAGAAAGTAGGAATTAATCACATCGCTCATACCTATTAAATCCGTTCACTTGATTTTCCCTTTGGATAATATGGTAGAGAATAATAGCTTGTACGTATTTCTCATTTCATCATTAAATGGTAGTCGCCTATTGCATTTCAGCCTCAACCACATAGTTTAATAATAAAAGGTTGAACGAGGTGCAGAAATGGATGATAACAAAAAAGTGATAACCATTTTAGGAAGTGCGGGAGGGGCCGCAAAATCAATACTTTCCATATTGAATAAATCAGTTATTGATAAAAGGGATCCAATCCATCATTTTATTTCCAGTTGTACTTTACATTTAATCGATATTAAACAAAAAGAAGAAAAATATTATCATGAATTATTTCCACAGCTAAAAAATCACTTTGTATTCCATCAACTTGATTTAAAAGATACAAAGAGGTTTACTAAGCATCTTGAATGCACAAAAACATTTTGTGTAATAGATCTATCACGGGCGGATACGGTTGAAACTCTAGATTGCTGTAATGCATTAGGTGTTAATTATGTTAATTCAGCTATAGAAAAAACAACGATTGACGATAAGGAAGAATTATCTCATGGATTTCCTTTAATTGAACGAATCAGGCATTTTGAAAAGTATAAAGATCAATTTTCAAATTCAACAGCCATCATTGGTTCGGGAATGAATCCAGGGGTGGTTCAATGGATGGCCGTTGAGCTGTTAAAGAAAGATTCAGGAGAACGTCCACTTGGCTGTTATATTGTAGAGCATGACAATTATTTTTTTAAGGACAAGGCGAAGGCAAAAAAGGACGTCATTTACACAACCTGGTCTCCCGAGGGCTTTCTGGACGAGGCTATTTCAAGCTATCCGATGTTTATGAACCACCATACACCGCTCTTTTTATATGAAAATGTTTATGATGTCGAATTTAAAGTCACTTTAGGGGACAAGCAGTTTTACGGTTGTTTAATGCCTCATGAAGAAGTATATTCTTTGGGCAAATTGTATGATATGGAAGGCGGCTTTTTATATAAGGTAAATGACCATACGACGGAGTTAATCCGCTCAAAACTGGATGACGTTGATCAATTATGGGACCATGAAATGAAGGTTCTCGATCCGCTTGAAGACGAACTTGAAGGGGAAGATCTAGTTGGTGTCCTTATTGTTTATCAAGAAAAGGAGCATTATATGTACAATGTATTAGAGAATGGCGAAATCTTTTCCAAATACAAAACCAATGCAACGTACTTTCAAGTGGCCTGCGGTATATATGCTGCCTTATCGGTGCTGCTAATGGATCGAATCCCCAAAGGAGTTTACTATGTGGATGAGTTATTGTTAAAAACCAATAATCATTATGGTCAATATTTGACCTATTATATGACGAATTTTGTAATAGGGGAAAATAAACATTCAGATGGTCCTTTACTTCACCGGATGAAAAGGGTGAACCCATAATGTACATTTGAAGTCGTCATCAATGAAAGGGACTGGCTTCAATTTTTCAATTTAATAAAGTTGTGCACAAGGTGTGGATAAAGGAAGGGGGAAATAGGGGAAATCCTTATTCTTCAGACTTTTCTCCTGATTATGTGCATAACTTTTTTTTTTGGATGAACTAAAGGGTCCGTTTAGTCAAAGGATGAATGGACCCTATGTGTTGTAATGAACTCTAACTGTCCATTAGAGCAAAAACAGATAAAAGAGGATAATTAATCCCGCTAAGTTTACTTGCATTTATTTTCTTCTTCATCAGATTTTTGGACGATTTCTTTTATTTCTCCTATGTCACCTTTTGCATTGATGATTTCAAAGATCTCATTTAAGCCTTCTGAGGTTTTTTCATCTTCTGTTTTCACTATATCCCTCCTTTTTTATGGTTATTTGTTAAAGTCTCCAAAAGCCAGAAGATAAAACATATGTCTCCTTGGAAAATTGATGCTATTCTCTTCGTATTTCCAGCGATTTGAACGACTTTTTTAGCGGTTGTTATTGTAAAACTACAAAAATTCCGATTTTTTTGTCCACACAATATGGACAACATTGAAAATTTCTATTATTATGAGTGTTATAACTATTAGTATAAAAGGATTTAGGTTACTTCCTAGTGTATTTTTAGAGTGGACACATGTATTTTTAGAAAAAATAGTCAAATTCAATAAACTTGAAATAGGGGTAAAACATATAAAATTCCTGCATTTATTCCAAACATCAATGAGGGGGTATATTAAATGTCAAGTGAAATATTAAATCGATTTTTGAAAGAAAATTTGGAAGATTTAAAAGATAAAGGACTTTACAACGTTATTGATCCGGTAGAAGGTCCAAACGGTCCGGTAATCACCATTGCGGGCAGAGAATTAATTAATTTATCATCAAATAACTATTTAGGTTTAGCAACAGATCGACGATTGATAGAGGCTTGCATAGAAGCAACGAAAACATATGGAGTCGGAGCCGGTGCCGTTCGTACGATCAACGGAACATTAGATATTCATGTTAAATTAGAAGAAAAGCTTGCTGAATTTAAACATACAGAAGCGGCCATTGCTTATCAATCGGGCTTTAATTGTAATATGGCTGCCATTTCAGGAGTGATGGATAAACATGATGCCATTCTTTCAGATGAACTGAATCATGCATCCATCATTGATGGATGTCGATTATCTAAAGCAAAGATTATTCCATTTGTCCATTCCGACATGGACGATTTACGAACAAAAGCGCGTCAAGCAAAAGAGTCCGGATTATTCAACAAAGTCATGATTATTACCGATGGAGTTTTCTCGATGGATGGGGATATTGCCAAGCTTCCTGAAATTGTGGAGATTGCAGAAGAGTTTGATTTAATTACTTATGTTGATGATGCACACGGTTCGGGGGTACTAGGCAATGGTGCAGGAACGGTAAAGCATTTCGGGTTATCGGATAGAGTGGATTTTCAAATTGGAACATTATCCAAAGCCATTGGTGTTGTAGGAGGCTATGTAGCAGGAAAGAAAGATTTAATTGATTGGTTAAAAGTGAGAAGCCGTCCATTTTTATTTTCAACGGCTGTCACACCGGGAGCAGTTGCAGCTAGTATAGAAGCCATTGATATTTTGATGACAAGCTCAGATCTTCAAAATAAGCTGTGGGAAAACAGTGATTACTTGAAAAAAGGCCTAAAAGAATTAGGGTTTGATATCGGAGCGAGCGAAACACCGATTACGCCTTGCATTATAGGTGATGAAGCAAAAACGCAGCAATTCTCAAAGAGGCTGAATGAAGAAGGCGTATATGCTAAATCCATCGTATTTCCTACCGTTCCAAAAGGAACAGGAAGAGTGCGGAATATGCCCACTGCTGCTCATACAAAAGAGATGCTGGATCGTGCATTAGCGATTTATGAAAAAGTAGGAAAAGAAATGTCGATCATTTAAGAACATTGCATGCTGTAAAGAGAAAAAGGGGAGGGATTTTTGATGAAAAAGGTCTTAGTAACGGGTGCTTTAGGTCAAATTGGTTCAGAACTGACGCTGAAAATGAGAGAGATCTATGGATCTGACAATATCATTGCAACAGATATTCGAAAAACGGACAGCGATGTTGCCCAATCAGGCCCATTTGAGATTTTAGATGTTACAGATGAAAAAGCGATGTTTAAGATGGCAAAAAAGCATGAAGTGGATACGATTATACATTTAGCTGCTTTATTGTCAGCAACAGCTGAAAAGAAGCCTCTTTTAGCTTGGCATTTAAACATGGGCGGATTGGTCAATGCTTTGGAATCGGCACGAGAACTTGATTGCCAGTTATTCACACCTAGTTCTATTGGTGCGTTTGGTCCATCGACTCCTAAAGATTGGACACCGCAAGACAGCATTCAACGGCCGAATACGATGTACGGAGTGAATAAGGTATCCGGGGAGTTATTATGTGATTATTACCATCATAAATTTGGGGTTGATACGAGAGGTCTTCGATTCCCGGGATTGATTTCGTATGTTACACCTCCTGGCGGTGGAACTACCGACTATGCAGTTGAAATTTACTATGAAGCGATTAAAAACAAGCGATATACTTCTTACATTGATAAGGGAACGTATATGGATATGATGTATATGCCTGACGCTTTAGCTGCCATCATTACGCTAATGGAGGCAGATGCTTCAAAATTAAAACATCGGAATTCTTTCAATGTGTCTGCCATGAGCTTTGATCCGGAGCAAATTGCAGCCGAGATTAAAAGGCATATTCCGGAATTTGTCATGAATTATGACGTCGATCCTGTAAGACAATCCATTGCCGATAGCTGGCCAAATACAATAGATTCAACTTGTGCAAAGGAAGAGTGGGGATTTAAGGCGGAATATGATTTGGAGAAAATGACGAATGACATGTTGGTGAAACTGAAATTAAGGTCACTTTTAGTAACCGCATAAATAAACCTGCTTGCCGAATAAAAGAGTTGTAATACTCTTTTATTCGAGTTTCTTAATTCAGATGAATTTTAAACGTTTAAAGGATGCACTTTCAATAACCAATGAAAAGTAAGCGCTTTCTATAAGGCGTAATTGAACAACCTCGTATTAATTATCCGGAAATAGGTTGATTAGGATAAAGCTATGCTTCTAAGTTCATATGATACTTAATAACTAGAAATTCATGTTTACAAGAACCTTTCTAACTGTCAGGAATGCTTAAATTAAAAGTGAAGAATGATTTTAAGAGGCAGCTTTAAGATAGATTTAAAAGAGTGGGAGCCTGCTATATCATTTCTATACTAAATAGGGAGAGCATTAAGCATCTTGCATCAAATTTCGACTATTAGTAGTGTAGGGGGAAATGGAATGGCAAACAAAGATTTGAATAGGGACTTGAAAGGCCGTCATATTCAGATGATCGCTTTGGGCGGTACGATTGGTGTTGGTCTTTTCATGGGTTCAGCCAGCACAATCCAATGGACAGGTCCGTCTGTAATGTTAGCTTATGCAATCTCAGGGATTTTTATATTTTTGATTATGCGTGCCATGGGGGAAATGCTGTATTTAGAGCCAAGTACAGGTTCATTTGCAACATTTGGTTATAAGTACATTCATCCATTGGCAGGGTATATGACTGCTTGGAGTAACTGGTTCCAGTGGGTTATTGTCGGGATGGCAGAAATTATTGCAGTTGGAACGTACATGCAGTATTGGTACCCGGATCTCCCTGCTTGGATTCCAGGCTTAATCGCAATGGTCATTCTTGGGGCAGCAAACTTAATTTCCGTTAAGTCCTTTGGTGAAATTGAATTTTGGTTTGCACTGATAAAAATCATAACGATTATATTAATGATCGTTGCAGGATTTGGACTTATTTTCTTTGGCATCGGTAACGGGGGAGAAGCATTAGGGTTATCAAATCTTTGGGAACATGGTGGTTTATTTACAGGTGGTTGGAAGGGTTTCTTCTTTGCACTATCACTAGTTGTTGCTGCTTATCAAGGTGTAGAACTAATAGGGATTACAGCTGGTGAAGCAAAAGATCCGCAAAAAACGATAACCAAAGCGATTCAAAGTACCATTTGGCGTATTTTAATTTTCTATATCGGTGCGATTTTCATTATTGTAACCGTTTACCCTTGGGATCAATTAAGTGCGATTGGCAGTCCATTTGTTGCCACTTTTGCGAAAGTTGGTATCACGGCAGCAGCTGGAATCATTAATTTTGTCGTAATCACGGCTGCTATGTCTGGCTGCAATAGTGGTATTTACAGTGCAGGACGCATGCTTTACACATTAGGGATGAATGGCCAAGCGCCAAAATTCTTTGCGAAAGTATCTAATAGCGGTGTCCCTTTATTCGGAACGTTCGGCGTGATAGTCGGGTTAGCAATTGGGGTTGTTTTAAGTTATATTGCACCAGAAAATTTATTTGTGCATGTATACAGTGCGAGCGTACTTCCTGGTATGATTCCGTGGTTTGTCATTCTGATCAGTCAAATTCAATTCAGAAAAGTAAAAAAAGCTGAAATGGATAATCATCCATTCAAAATGCCTTTTGCACCTGTTACAAACTACCTGACCATCGCTTTCTTGATTATGGTATTAATAGGTATGTGGTTTAATGATGACACACGTATATCACTTATGGTTGGAATAGGTTTTCTGGCTATCGTTGTAATTAGTTATTTCGCTTTTGGAATAGGTAAGCGTGTACAAGCCGATGTTCAGACAGATCCTCAGACAGAAGATAAAGTGATTAATTTATAATTCACTTTGGATATTTCTAAGTGAGACGATTGTTTTTCATGCATTTTTAATGATTGAAGATAAGAAAATCTAAATAGTCTGATGCTTAACTCAAAATAAGGGCTGCTGCTGCAGCCCTTTTCTAATGCATTAAAGGGGCAGGTTAATTACATTAGAAAGTGAGAAGCACATTAGACACATTTTGTAGCATATTAAGTAGGTTGTTATTTTTGCTCTGTTCTTTTATATTTATGGAGCAAACCATTTATGAACAACTATTCGATATTCATTTTTTAATATTCTAGTTTTACCGGATAATAGGTCTTGGTAAACCGTTGATTGATTGCAATCGATATACTAGCTTTATCGATATACTTATTGTCAGCTTGGATGGTCCTTTTCGATTTTTAAATATGATTTTACTTTTACGATGGCCAATGTTTAGTTACTTATTCATAGTTTTTTTGACTAGTGAAATAGTATCCTAGTTCAATTAACTGGTGTGCCGGCTTAAAATCTGAGCGGGTCTTAAGGCAACTTTTTCTTTCTTCATAAGTGAGTTTAGTTGCATTACATAACATCATGAACGTGGCGAATACATATCCACTAATACTTAGCGTGATATACCTATGATGTTAGTGCTTTTAAGTATTCCATTGAAAAGTTGGCAGAAGATAGAAGGCAAAAAAGTGAGAAAAGGAGACAGAAAAAATGACAACTTCAAAGAAAATTTTAAGGACTTGCAACAAAGGACACAAATACTATAAATCCAGCGACTGTCCGATCTGCCCTATTTGTGAGCAAGAACGGAAACCTGACAATGGATTTCTTTCACTGCTCTCGGCACCAGCCAGACGGGCATTGGAAAACAATGGGGTAACTTCATTGCAACAGCTATCAACATATAGTGAAAAAGAGATTTTGAAATTTCACGGTATGGGACCAGCTTCTTTGCCTAAACTTAGGACTGCTTTGCAGACAAATGGGTTATCATTCAAAAATTAACCACCAAGAAAGGAATGCATTTTATGTCTCCTAGAGCATATTTCATTCAATTTCTTTCGCAAGTCACAGGGGGATTTACGTCAATAAGGGATTAGGAATCGATTATTCCTGAATTTCTATGGGCACCATCCTTGTTAAACTGAAAGTAACTCTAAAAAGTGAGGTAACGAAAAGCATGAGTTCCTATACTCCCTATTTTGAATTCAATAGAAAAAAGTGGGCATCTTTACGAAACCATACTCCCCTTCCTTTAAATGAAGAAGAATTGGATGACTTAAAAGGAATAAATGAAGAAATATCTATTCAGGAAGTAGAAGAGATTTATTTGCCCTTGACTCGTTTAATTAATTTATATGTCGAAGCTTCTCAGCAACTTAACACTGCTACTTCTTCATTTCTAAAAACAAATGCTAAAAAAGTACCCTATATCATTGGAATTGCAGGGAGTGTTGCTGTAGGAAAGAGTACGACAGCAAGGTTACTTCAGACATTATTATCTAGATGGGATAATCATAGAAACGTAGGCCTGGTCACAACAGATGGTTTTTTGTATTCAAATGCCTCTTTAGAAGAAAAAGGATTGATGAAAAGAAAAGGGTTTCCTGAAAGTTATGATACTCAAAAATTAATTAATCTTATCGGTGATGTAAAAGCAGGGAAAAATAAAGTGGAAGTTCCAATTTACTCACATTTAACGTACGATATTTTGTCAAATGAAGTACAAACTATCTGTAATCCAGATATTTTAATAGTGGAAGGTGTTAATGTTCTTCAAGTTGACAAAGAAAATCAAGTATTCGTCAGTGACTTTTTTGATTTTTCACTCTATGTTGATGCAAACGTAGTTGACATAGAAAGGTGGTATGTTGAAAGGTTTCTTCTACTTCAAAAGACTGCATTTCAACGTCCCGAATCCTATTTTCATCGTTATACTAACTTGTCTAAAGAAAATGCTATTGAACAAGCGACTCAAATTTGGGAAGAAATAAATTTGAAAAATTTACATGAAAATATACTGCCGACAAAAGGACGGGCCAATCTAGTTTTAAAAAAAGGATCAGATCATAAAGTTGAAAATATCTATTTACGAAAATGATATGGCTATTAATAACGGATTAAGAATGAGGTAAGACTTTAATACTTCTAAATATAACCAATCTATTTCCAAATTGTATAAAAGGAAGCAGGGAGGTTTTGTATTTGTTTTGAAGTCAAGGAGGGTGATGGAACAATGTCGAAATCTGTAAAGTTGTATCATTTAAGCAAAAAAGTACATAAATGGTCAGGATTAATTTTATCTGTTTTTTTTATGTTCATAGCAGTCACAGGCCTCTTGCTTGTTTATATGATACCACTGGGAGTG
This sequence comes from Peribacillus simplex, assembly GCF_001578185.1. Classification (NCBI taxonomy): domain Bacteria; kingdom Bacillati; phylum Bacillota; class Bacilli; order Caryophanales; family Bacillaceae; genus Peribacillus; species Peribacillus simplex. The sequence goes on from NZ_CP011008.1 coordinate 601,401, forward strand.
GCTGATGAGTTAAGGACGGGAAAAGGAGGCGAGTCCAAGTCAATCGATACCTATGGACAGGGTCGTGTCCATTGCTACGTCTCAGGGGCTTCCAAATGTAGACTCGGTTGAAGATATATTTAGAATTGAATATAGACCAAGTGCAAATGTTTACCAGGTTCGCTTTAACAATAGTCAAGGTGTTCAAATCGATGCGAGTACGGGAAAAGTATTATCTACAAACCCGGATTACTCAACTTTCCTCATTACTTTGCATGATGGATCCTTCTTTGGTAATTGGTATAGATACAGTATCCTCACAATAACAGGTCTATCTTTAATACTGCTGTCATTTTCAGGGTATTATATGTTTGGCTTTCCCCTTTATAAGCGTCGAATGGCGAAAAAAAAAGCAAGAGATTTGGAGGTTTAATCGTATGAAAAAGCTTTTCCATTCAATCTAACCATTCCTACTCACCTAGCTTTTAGTAGGAATTGGAGCATATCATGCTGTAAGAGTAACTGGCAATATTTTAGAAGATGGAAAAGCCAACAATACAATTTCGGTTCAAACCATACGTTTTGGGGGCACGATACAAATCAATCGTAACTGGAAACTCAGAAATTGAATGGGTGTGAAATGTAAATACGCCAAAACACTTCCAAATGGGGCTGGAAGTGTTTTGTTCCATATATTAATATTCAATGAATAGAGATAGTTCAGAAAAAGACAACAAATAAAAGGTGAATTAAGTTAACTCTCAATCAAATCTCTGACTGTAGGCTCACCTTTAAATTTCCACGCTTCATCTGCACAAAATGCTACACCATAGCCTATTACAGCATCGTTTAAAAGGAAGCAATCTATTTTTGTAGCTAACATAGCATTAAAGTCTTTTATACCTTTTTGAACATTTAAATCTTCCTTCATAGATTTAGTTAAAGGTATTCCAATGTTGAATTCATCAAATACTCTTAGTACATCCTCATACTTCGCACCTAAATCACTACCTAATTATACTCCTACATCTATATATGGCATCATCGCAATCAGAAACCTTCTTAGCACTTCATACGCATCCGGGGCTTTATAATCGTAAGAAATGATTGCTTTATACCCTCCGGTGGTGACACTTTCAGAAGCGTTATATTTATAGGCCATTGCCTCTGCTAATCGCTCTACTTCTTCTCTTGTCACTGTTGGATGCATCCTTGTACCTCCCTCCTGCGTACCCTTTAACAAAGTTATGCACCACTAACCAACCCTTTGCCTCTGTTTCACAATCATTCCACTCTACGATTAAGTAAGGTTTTTTCATAATTTATATCCCCCTATAATTTAGTTAAGGTGTATTTCAAGAACCTCTTTTAGTTTGGTATTATCAGTAAGTCCAATTTTAAGAGAATCTTGCACAGCACCCAAAATTGAACCTATTCTCATACTCTACTTTTGGGTGTTGTTACCTCTCCATGGTCTTCCTTCAGTATTATCTTATCTTTTCACGTAACGTATAAATTAATAAAGATAACAAGCCCCCATGAAGCCTAAGTCAACTACGAGGGGAGAACGCTGTGCCGGATCAAATGCCATAAACAGTATAGAAATTCCACATAAAACAAGACACAGAATGGGTATTAGCGGAAATAGGGGAACTTTATACTTTAACTCCTTCACATCTCCACCAGTTGAAATTGTATTGAGATAGGGCGATGGTCATCCAACTGATTGTACCTGCTAGACCATTTACAGAAAGCAGGACGACAAAAACGGTTTCTGCTGAAACTACACTTGTAAGTAAAGATACTAGGGAAAAAAGCAGACTAAATAATACTGCATTAAATGGGACACCTCGAGAATTTAACTTCCCGAATGCCATACCATTTTGCGAAAGTGACCAAAGCATACGAGAACAAACATATAATCCGGAATTCCCTACAGAAAGCAACGCCGTTAAAATGACGAGGTTCATAATATCAGCTTCAAACGGAATACCTACGCTGTCAAAAACTGCAATAAATGGACTTTGTACTACTCATGCTTTCCTCCATGGAATCATGCTGCTAAAACCACGATTATTAGATGTTGTCTAACAATTGGGGTGCAGTTCTCCGGCAGCTCTTTTTCTTACGGAGCTAACGGAGAAGTTAGGTACAAACAAATCAGGGTTCGGGAATGATGTTTTTCTTGGTCACCTAGTTAGGAACCTTTAAATCTTCCACTAATGTGGTCAGGATAGTTTGGGGAAAAATGGTATAATTTATAATGTAATTTAATTGAAAGGAGGTCGTTTCATATGCCAATCTGTCAGCACTGTGGCTATAAATGGGGCTGGATAGAGACTTTTTTTAAAATGTTTACCTTTAAAAACAAGTTAAGTTGTCCATCCTGTGATTCATCCCAATACGTTTCCAAGAAATCAAGAAACCAATTAAGCTTATTTTCATTTATACCTTTACTGATTTTACCATCAATAGCATTTGGGGTACCTAAAGGTTATGTCTTATCTTTTGAAATAGTTGCTTATGCTTTGGTTCTTATTTTGATGCCATTTATATATAAGCTAAGTAACAAGGATGAACCGATGTGGTAGTCATTCCAGTATCGGGTGCTTTAGCTTAAGGTGGGAGCTGTCTTTAAGGCAGTTCTTTCTGTTTGCAACAATCGAGGCAGCTTAGTTCATGAGAAACTAACTTTTTGAAGCTTTAGAAAATGGTATAATATGTGAAAAGTACATAACAAGGAGAAATACTAATGAGCCTTTGTTTTATTGGGGGAGGAAACCCTTTAGCTGGGGAACTTGATGATGTAATGAATTATTTATCAAATCACGTTGAAGCAGGTGATAAAACCTTAATAATTCCTTTCGCTACGGAGGATCCAAAAATTGATAGATGGTTTAATTCTGCCAAGAAATCATTTGGGGATATAGGAATGGAGCATATTAAACTACTAGACTATCGACTCACAAATCAAGAAATGCAAAATGAAATAAAAGACCATAATGTTCTTTATTTTACTGGCGGAAGACCAGAGAAGTTAATGGAAAGTTTGATTGCAAAAGAATTGATACAAGCTATTAAAGGTTTCTCGGGCTTAATGGTGGGTGTCAGTGCTGGGGCTTTAGTTTTTTGTAGAGATTGTATCATCACAAAAGATGAAGATTATCCCGAAACACAAGTAATAAAAGGTTTAGAGTTAGTAGATTTTAGTGTAGAAGTTCACTATGATGGAACCGTTGATGAAGAATTATTCCCTTTATCATACAATAGGGATATATACGCTATTCCAAATGGTAGTGCAATATATTGGGATAAACAAGTAATTACACCTATTCACAATGTGACGCTTTTTAGAAAAAGAAATAAACAAATTTTTGGTGAAGATTAGACTAACGGGTGCGTTAGGTGATTAAGAAACACAAAAATGATCACTTTTTTATAAAAGAATAATCATGAGATCTCATAATATTGAAAAGTATGCATTTTTATATCATATACTTACCAAAGGGGAGTGTAACTTGTGCGCGAAACCTGTGTTCCGACTGACGTGGAACTAAAAGATACTGGCTTTGGATATACGTTGTCCTTAATAGGCGGTAAATATAAAATGATCATTATGTACTGGCTTTCTGAAAATAAAGTTATGCGGCATAATGAACTGAAGCGAAGTATCGGTACCATTTCCTTTAAAACCCTAAGCATCATGTTAAAGGAGCTGGAAGCAAATGACATTATCATTCGCAAGGAGTTTCCCCAAATACCCCCAAGAGTTGAATATTCATTATCTGAACGTGGTCTTTCTCTCATTCCATTGTTAAATATGATGTGTGATTGGGGAGAGAAAAACCGTTTGCCAGCTCTGGAGGATCTACAGCGACAGATATAAATAAAAAAGAAGTATCTCCTGAACAAGGAAATACTTCTTTTTGTAGCTTTAAAAAAGCTACCTTTACAGGTTGTCAACAAAGGTCAAATAATCTTGTGCGCTTTTATCCACTTCGCTTATAGACGGCGCATTTTCTGTGCCATAAAACGCAAAGAACGAACGATAATCTGCATTGCAGTATAGGAAGGTAGTTTCAAAAGGAGATAATAAATGTTCAAGTGTATAGCGATATTTTGCCTCTTCACTATAATCTTCTTTTTTAATGCCGGCAGATACAGCTAAAGCAGCTTTCCGGTTCTTTAATTGATCGCCTCCATTTGAACCATAAGCCCAACCATAAGCAAAAACATCGTCAAGCCATTTTTTAAGGAGAGGCGGACAATTAAACCAATATATAGGGAACTGCAAAACAAGATTACCATGCGATTCAACCAATTTTTGTTCTTTTTCCACGTCTATGTTTCCATCGGGGTAAACCTTAGACAATTCTTGAACAGTATATTTCTCCGGATACTTTTTAAGTTCTTCCACCCATCTCTTATTAATGAGGGATGTTTCTAAACTTGGGTGTGTTACGATAACAAGCGTTTTCAAAATATTTGTCCTCCTTTAGTATTATTTATTTTTGAGTATAAAGTTAACACTGCGATTATGTAAGTATGCACTTTTAGTACAGGTACTTTCATAAAGGTGAGTGTACCCCAATCTTTTCGGGTTGCCACTGTAGTTTTGAAACAAGTCGTGCCGATTATAAAAAAGTTAAACCGTTTATAAAAAGATGAACCGAAATGATTTTTGATTTCGGTTTTTCTTATTGAACTAAAGGGGAGTTTAGAGTGCTGTTTAATCATTGATCAACAATTGGGCCAAATTGTGAAACAACAACTTTTTAAAAATTGGATCAGTGTGTAACAGGATAACTTTCTTGAAAAAAATATGTAAAAAAATTTTTATCTGGTTTATTTTACCTACAATTAAACATATCATGATGATATATCACTTTGATATGTGAGAGGGGTTATAAATGTTGGCTATTGAACATTCTATTCTTGCTATTTTGAGTTTTTATCCAAGTACCGGATACGATATTAAATCTGAGTTTGAGCATAAAGCAGCCGGCTTATATTGGGGGATGAGTTATGGAAGTATTTATCCTAAACTAAAAAAGTTTGAAGAAGAGGGTTTTATTTATCCTATCGAAAAAGATGAAGAGGGACGTAAAAAGAAACTTTATGAACTTACTCCAAAGGGGTGGGAAGAATTTGAAGATTGGCTTCGGCTTCCCCCGAGCTATCCAAATATTAGAGATGAATTATTAATGAAGATGTCCACATGGCATGAAGATATAGAAAGCTCAATATTAATCAGTCATCTTCTAAAAAGAAAAGAGACAACTGAAGATTTACTTGAATTTGTTAAAGGCTGGCCCCAGAATGGTGTTTCTTACATCAGTAATTTTGGTATGCTAGCAATTCGCCAGACCGAAATACAATTAGAAGCTGAGTTAATATGGATTGAAGAATCGATAAATGCTTTGGAAAAAAATCAACTCCCAAAAGGACAGGATCCAAATGGGAATACAGAAAAACTTCTAGAAAGGCGAAGAAAAGCAATCCAAGAAGAAAAGGGGAAATAACAGATGAAGGCTGGCATATTTAAGCCTGTTAGATTCCGTACATTTCGTTCACTATTTGGTGCACAGCTATTTTCAGACCTTGGTAATTGGCTTGATTTTATTGCTTTGCAGGTTAGTGTTGCTTACAATTGGGGGCTAAATGAAACAGCCATCGCGGCAGTAATCATTGTATTAGGACTACCTTGGGTCATTATAGGTCCTTTTGCAAGTGTCTTTGTTGATCGGCTTCCCAAAAAGCAAATAATGGTTATTTGTTTATTTTTAAGAATCTTGATTGTAGCAGGACTATTTTTTGCTCCTGATCTTTATACCCTTTTAATATTTGTGTTTTTGAGGGGAACAGTCGCAGCAATTTATGATTCGGCAAGACAAAGTATACCCCTTTATTAAAAATTTCAGTGATTTTTTCCTCTGTAGCGTTTTTTATCATTTTCCTGTACGATGGACTATTGGTATTTATCGCTCAAAATCTAGGCTTTAATGAAGGCAATTTTGGACTACTGATAAGTGCGATAGGACTGGGAAGCGTAGTAGGTTCGCTTCTATTAGGGAATTGGATAAATTGGAAAAACAAACCCTTACCATCTAATATCATATGCACCAATTATTAGTGGTTCTTTAATAATTGTTATGGGGTTTGGTATTATGGGGATTGTAAATCTTCCTTATTGGGGTTGGATGATTGGCGCTTTTTTCCTTGGTTTTATTAGCTCTGGTGAGTCTGTCCCTTATGGTTTTATTTTACAGTCCGAGACGCCTAAGCAAATTATGGGGAGGGTATCTGCTGTGGCCACATCTTTACAAACATTTTCTATGCTTATTGCACCGGCTGTGGGATCTCTCCTTGCCAAATGGCTTGGAGTTTCACTCGTCTTGATGGGAGCAGGAGGGGCAACCTGCTTATTGGGTGCACTTGTCCTCATCTTTATTGTGAGAAGGATTAACATTCAAAAAGATATTCATGAAAAACAATTCCAAGCTTAACAAGTTACATGATGATACAATCTACTTTTGAAACATGAATGTTGAAGTTGGGTTGACATTTTTAGCAACTTTAATTTATTGGTCAAAAAACATAAAGCAAGTTGAAATATGTATGTTTGAACTCTAGATTTTATTCCACAATCGTGAGAGATCCTTAAATAAGAATCGCTTTTCTTATAAAACTAACAGGTGCTTGTGCGGCCGAGCCTAGGTCGTATCATATAGCGGGTGGGATTCCCGTCGAGTAAGAATTAGCCATTCGCTCGTAGCGAGTCTTGGAGGGCTAATGGTAACGTTAGTCTTTAAGCGTAGACAGTTAGGTGACGGGCCGAAAGCCAAATGGTTGAAGGGATTGAGCTCCATAATGTTAGTAAATCGAGAGGGCTGATGCCTTAAGCGCAGCAGAAAGCTACATTTTATTCTTCGTTAAAGGCAAGAAGGATAAAGCCTCTCTGGAGTCAGAGACCTTGGCACGTTATACATTGATATGATGCGGCAACTCGGGAGACCCTTCCGGTCTTTTCTATTTTATTGAAGAGTATGGTGTACAAGCGATAACAAGTAAGGAAACCAAATGCCGTGTAGGGAGTCGGATAGCAGCGTAGTACCAATGAAGTTGGGTAATGCCGATGGAGGGAAGGCTAGCTACCAGTTATCACCCTTACTAGGGAAACATTTACTACACACAGAGGTAGGTATTATAAATGGAAACAAAACTACTAAGGATAGCAGAATTAGCAAAATCCGAGCCTGAAATGAAATTTACATCTCTTGCGCATTTATTAAATGAGCAATCGCTAACACAGTGTCATCATGAACTACCTAATAAAAAGGCGACTGGTGTTAACGGAACGACTAAAGAACAATACAGCGAAAACTTGGAAGAAAATATAAAGGATTTAGTAAGTAGGCTTAAAAGCAAAAGTTATCGCCCTGTTCCAGTAAGAAGGATGTATATCCCAAAACTCAATTCTACCAAGAAAAGGCCTTTGGGGATACCGGAACATGAGGATAAAATTGTACAAAAAGGCATTACAAAAATACTAAATACTATCTATGAAAATGACTTCCTAGATTGTTCATTTGGGTTCCGTCCTAATAGAAATTGCCATGATGCGCTGAAAATACTGAACCATTATATTGAAAAGAAATCAGTAAGTTATGTAGTGGATGTAGATATCAAGGGTTTCTTTGACAACGTTGACCACAAGTGGATGATGGAGTTCTTGAACCTCCGAGTCACCGACCCTAACCTACAGAGAATAATCAGCAGGTTTCTTAAAGGTGGATACATGGAGGAAGGTAAGAAGTACAAAACAGATAACGGTACACCGCAAGGTGGAGTAATATCTCCGATATTAGCGAATGTATATCTCCATTACGTTCTCGACTTATGGTTTGAGAAAGTGGTTAGGAAACAATGTAAAGGGCAGGCCTACATAGTAAGATATGCAGATGACTTTGTTTGTTGTTTTCAACATAAAAGTGAAGCTCAGCAATTCTTCCATTCATTAAAGCTTAGATTGAAGAAGTTTAACTTAGAGATAGCCGAGGATAAAACGAAAATTATACCCTTTGGGAGGTTTGCAGAAAATAATGCAAAGCGAGATGGGAGTAATAAACCGGATACCTTTGATTTCCTAGGGTTTACTCACTATTGCGGGAAAAGCAAACAAGGGAAATTTCGAGTGAAACGGAAATCTAGTAATAAGAAAGTCCAAGGTAAACTAAAAGAATCTAAAGAATGGCTGAAGATTAATAGAAATAAAGATATTCATACGATCATGGATAGATTTAAACGCTCACTCATAGGTTATTACAACTATTATTGTATGACCGATAACATACAAATGGTTAACAACTTCAAAGAGAGACTCGAATACTTACTATTTAAATGGCTAAACAGAAGAAGCCAAAGAAAGTCCTTTACATGGGATAAATTTAATCTCTTTCTCCGTAAATATCCACTGCCTTCACCAAGAATCAAAGTGAATATCTATGAACTAAGAAAAGAGATTAGCTACCTTCTGTAAACGATGACTAGGAGGAGCCGTGTGCGTTAATAGCGCAAGCACGGTTCTGTGAGGGGGAGGAGTACAATTTACCGTAAGGTAGGAAGGCTCCTTTCTACTCGACTACTTCATTTTCAGGGGCTGATCAGCAGCTCCTTTTATTATGGAACTAATAGGGCAGCATTCCTATAATAACTGAAAATGAGGTTTGAACGAAATATTCTAAGTGAAATAAAAGTGCACCATAAAGGTACCTTAACGGAGATTCTTAAGATTATTTATTAAACTTCTCCGGAAACTGCTTCACAACTCCAGCAGAAATAGCATCTGCCATTAGAATTATATGTGTGACCCTTTCATCAATCGCGACGATTCTTGCATCCCAATCCTTTGCCAAGCTTGCAGATAAGTCATTTGTCACCAATTTTAGATGTATACAAAGCAATTTTTTTAGATCTTCATCTTTTAAATAAGGGTTGGCACCGCTAAGGAACGCCGCTATGTCATCAGCATTTCTATACCATTCTTTGTTTAGCTGTTTCACCAAGGCTTCCTTTCCGGTTTTAGCGGCATCTACGATCTTGCCGGCAATAACAATATGTTCCTTAAGCAAATCCGTAAGTTTGTTCTCAGCCTCCTCACCGTATACACCCTTCACAGCATTACCAATATCCTCTTGATTTTTAAGAAGCCTGGACAACACTTGCTTTTGGTCTTCAGCTCCTGCTGTTGTTGCACTTGTAATATAATTACTTGTCCACAATACATGATCCATCCAAAGTTTCCTGAATTCATTTTGAAACTTTACTTCAGATTGGCTTATGCAATTTTCTTGTGTTTTAGTGACGGCACTAATTGATCCAGCCAGCATATATAGCGAAAATAACAAAATAAACCCCTTAAATAATAATTTTTCCATGAAGTATATGGGATTTTTTACCTTAATCAAATTGTTAAGATGCTTCTTAGGAAGAGGATACTTATAATGAAAATTCATTTTGCAATATTAGGATGGGCTTCAATTTTTTTAAAAAAATAAAAAATTACCGAAACATTAAAGTGCATTAATAAATTTTTGGTTTATGGTGAAAAATTCTTAAGATAACGAGGGGAGAACCCTTAGATGAAGGCCGCTAAACTTTTCGGGGGGCTAGAACAAGCATAAGTGTTTATAAGGCCCTATTTAAGTTATTCCATTAAGGGAGCAATTGTGGTCAGAAAAAGTATAGCCACTCAAACCCCTTAGAAATAACAACTTGGAAAAATGGGTTTTTTAGTTCAAGAATAGGTATCACAAGCTATATAAAAACATCGAATATCCTCTTTGCTTCTTAATAATTTTATAGGTACTAAAAGAATCAAAACCCTTATAAAGGTATTCCAGGAAAGTAAATGAAGGATATTATCCAAAATGCTTCCATGATTATTAAAGGATAATTACTGTTTCATTTCAATTTCAATAAAACATCTTTAAACATTCAGATTTATTATAGTATGACTATATAGGATTTAACTATCAACTAAGGAGAGGTATATGAAAAGGTTTTTCTTTATCTTCATTTTGGCTTTAATCCCCTTCACCTCTACGACTGTAAGTGCAGAATCCGACTTACCTCTCGTTAGTGAAGTTGGGATCATTATTGATGCTAAAAGTGGAAAAGTATTATACGAAAAAAATATAAATAAAAAAATGTATCCAGCAAGTCTAACGAAAGTTGCTACTGCTATATATGCTATAGAGCACGGGGATCAGAATGAATTAGTGACTGTTAGTAAAAAAGCAGCTGAGGCAGACGGCTCTTCGGTATTTATTGAACCTGGGGAGAAAATAAAGCTTTCCAAATTAATTGCAGGAATGTTAATCAACTCCGGAAATGATGCAGCTATCGCAATTGCCGAGCATATGTCTGGAAGTGAAAAATTATTCATGGAGGATTTGAATGAGTTTTTAAGAAAAGAAGTAAAAGTCACTGATACTCATTTTACGAACCCCCATGGCTTGTTTGACAAAAACCATGTAACTACAGCCAGTGACCTTGCTAAAATTACACAATATGCAATGAAAAATGAAATTTTCCGTGAAGATTTTGGGAAGAAGAAGTTACCATGGAAAGTGGAAACATGGGACACAACTCTAGTTACCCATCATAAAATTTTAAAAGGTGAACTCCCCTATAAGGGAATAACCGGTGGGAAAACCGGCTTCGTTAGTAAAGCGGGCCACACCCTTATTTCTACTGCTACTAGAGGAGAACAGGACTTGATTGCGGTCACTCTTAAAGCTCCTTCAAACAAGGATGCCTACTCCGATACTGAGCTTCTATTCAATTATGGTTTTGAAAATTTTAAATCAGCCAAAATTGATAAAAAAACCCTACTTTATTCAGCAAATCACTCTAAATCCTATAAGCTGAACAAAGACTTATACTATACTCATTTAATTAGTGATGAACCTAGTCTAAAAACGAGTAATGATGGAATTCTCTCAATCAGGAACCAAGGAGGGCGCGCCATAGGATCCTTTAACCTTAAAACGGTCGCTGATGTTAGGAACACAGCTGTGCCTGCCTCGTTTAAAAAAGAAGCAATCAGTGGGGACGCTAATAAATTTTCTGTTTCATCTCTAGGAGGGCTAGGCTGTGTCATTCTGATCATTCTGATAACGGTTTTCCTAAAGAAAATCAGAAAAAAACGAAGTGATTATAGAAATCGTTACTGAAAAACCTCATCGATTGGCAATGAGGGGCGTTATTGCTTATACTTTTTCCCTAACAAGGGTGGCTTTAATTTAATAAAAAGAACAAAGGAGTACACATATTATACATGACTAATTTGTGAACTCCTTTATTTAATAAGGCTTTTTATGATTTAGGTTTGGAAAACTCCAGGAAATGGATTTTCTTTTAGGGGTACCGCGAAAAAGGTCGGACAAACCTTTACGGACTGCTTTTTCATTGCTAAGGAAAACGCCTCTAGTCGATGTAACCTATACGGCTATTCTTTTTTTAAAAAAAATAATCCAAATAAATATTAAAAGGTCATGTTTTGATTGGTTTTTCAAAACATGACCTTTTATTTATTCATTTATCTATTAATTGATTAAACTTTGTTTCAAAGCTACATCCGAAGGCAAAGGATTACCAAAGGACATTTAACATATTACTGTTCATTTAAGCTGGTTATAGAAACACTTTGTTTTTTATTTGGTTCATCAAGGGAATGGATTGTAGCTATTCCATTTTGTTCATCCACGTGCTCAATGTAGATACTTTCCTCATTATAGGTCACATTTGCCATAATTGGCGAAGAAGCAATTTCTTCTGCTCGTTGTGCGTTCATTTAGCCACCTCCTTTGAATTTGCAACAGTTATAATATTTGTTCCAAATTACTTAGATATACTTGTTGTAATTGAAATGCTTCAAAGAATCCTTTAGACTTTACTGAACTACCGGGTACGTGAGTTGAACAACTTTGTTTCAAAGCTACACGAATAAAAGAGGATATAAGATAAAAGAGACAGCCATATTAAATACTGTCTTTTTTTATTTGGCTCTTTTCGTAAAGATTGTTGTTTTTAAAACGAAACTATTTAAGGTTGATTGGAGCGGAAGTGCGAGACTCCTGCGGGAGCAGCGGGACAGGTGAGACCCCACAGGCGTTTACGCCGAGGAGGCTCACCGCCACCCCCGCGGAAAGCAAGCATCTGGAGGGGAAATCAACCACAACTCACTACCTGGTAAATAGCAACAAAGTATGTGAAAACAGCCTTTTATTTAAAAGGTTCCAATCAATAGCGGATAGATTAATGCCATCAGCAGATAATATGAGCGGAGGAGTGAAATATATGCAACAAGATAATACTGATTCATTTAATGTTCTATACCTAATTGCTTTTGGGGATAAATCCAAAAATAAATGCTGCAGAAGATAAGTTAATTGCGTTGTTTCCAGACGATTATAAGTTGATATTTACCCCTAAGATTGGTGACTGGATTCTTCATTCCTATTAAGGATACCTAAATCGAAGGAAAAAATGGAATCATGTGGAAAAATAAACCAGGAACAAAGAATAGTTTATTCGAACTGTTCATTAACTACTTCCTATCTCCTCTGAAAACTGTCATAATAATAAAGATGAAATTTTGTGGAGAGTGCTCATATGGGTTTGGTTATTCTTATCTTTATTGGGTTTAATATTTATTGTTTTAGCAATCTTTTATTTTGTATATAAAGCTAAAACATATGATAATAATCATTAAGTACTATTTCATTTATATTTCATTTCATTTTTTCAATAGGCAGTGGGAGCAATTTTAATAGGATTACTTCTTATTATCATTGGACTGAAGGTTCCTAATAATTCAGGCCATCTTCTCTTGCTTATGTCGCCCATTTTATTTCCAATTTTTATTTCGGATTGTACTACAATTTTATGTTCTCATTTGGACCTAAAATTTGTATAATTAGAAGAGCGCCGGAAAACAACCGGATAGCAAGGCAAGGGTTTCAGCACTGGCAATAAGATAAGATGTAATTCCTGCCGTTGAAATTACGTAGGGAATGTGTTCGAATCCTGTCAGAGGCTCACTTTTCTATGATGCAATTTGTGTCATATCTTCAATAAGCCTTAATTAAATAGGCGTTATTCTTCATTAAGAAGTTTCGCCTTGCCTCACAGAACCAAAGGGGGCAGTTTAGTTTAAGTTCATTTCTTCACATAAACTATATAATAGCAATATAGTTTATTCTATTAATTATTGTAATACACTATGATATGGTTATAATGAGGCAGAAAAGGTTTGTGACTAGGTCGCGCCTTGGCTTGACGCCTAAACAGGAGCATCTACATCCTTTCTGCAAATATATGGAGTAAGGAAGGTTAACATGAGCAACAGTGAAACTAAAACAGAAGTTATCTTAATTGGCGCCGGTATTATGAGTGCGACTTTGGGAACATTCCTGAAAGAGTTAGTGCCGGAATGGGAAATCAAAGTGTTTGAGAAGCTTGAAGACGCAGGGGCGGAAAGCTCTAACGAGTGGAATAATGCGGGAACAGGGCATGCTGCACTGTGTGAGCTTAACTACACAACTGAAAAACCGGACGGATCTATAGATATTAGCAAAGCTATTAATATTAATGAACAGTTTCAGCTTTCAACGCAGTTTTGGTCTTATCTTGTAAACAGCAAGCTGATAAAAAACCCTCAGGACTTTATCATGCCATTGCCTCATATGAGTATGGTGTTAGGGGATGAAAATGTAACATTCTTAAAGAAACGCTTTGAAGCGCTTTCAAAAAATCCTCTGTTCCAAGGGATGGAGTTTTCTGAGGACCCGGCAAAACTGATGGAATGGATTCCGCTTATTATGCAAGATCGCCTTTCGAATGAAGCTATAGCGGCAACCAAAATCGACTCTGGAACGGATGTCAACTTTGGTGCTTTAACACGCATGTTGTTTGACCACTTAAAGACTAAAAACGTCGATATCAAATATAAACATAGTGTTGATAATCTTAAAGTTACTAGCGATGGCTCATGGGAATTAAAAGTGCGTAATGTCGATAGCGGAAGCGTAGAGCGTCATACTGCAAAATTTGTCTTTATCGGAGGCGGGGGCGGAAGCCTTCATTTACTGCAAAAATCCGGTATTCCTGAAGGGAAGCACATTGGCGGTTTCCCAGTAAGTGGATTTTTCATGGTATGTAATAATCCAGAAGTAATTGAGCAGCATCAAGCAAAAGTATACGGAAAAGCTAAAGTTGGTGCTCCACCAATGTCTGTTCCGCATCTTGATACACGATATATCGACAGTGAAAAATCGTTGCTATTTGGACCATTTGCCGGTTTCTCACCGAAGTTCTTAAAAACAGGTTCAATGTTCGATTTAATAACTTCCGTAAAACCGGATAATGTCTTAACAATGTTGGCGGCGGGTGCAAAAGAGATGTCATTGACGAAATACCTGATCCAGCAAGTTATGTTATCGAAAGAACAGCGCATGGAAGAGTTACGAGAGTTTATCCCGAACGCTAAGAGCGAGGATTGGGATTTAGTAGTAGCTGGCCAACGTGTACAAGTTATCAAAGATACTGCTGAAGGCGGCAAAGGAACGCTTCAATTTGGTACGGAAGTTGTTAGTTCCGCTGATGGCTCGATTGCAGCATTACTAGGTGCTTCTCCAGGTGCTTCCACTGCTGTTCACGTTATGATAGAGGTAATTAAAAAATGCTTCCCGCAACATCTGAAAGAGTGGGAACCAAAAATCAAAGAAATGATTCCTTCTTATGGCGTGTCACTAATGGAAAATCCAGAGCTTCTGCAAGAAATTCATGCTTCAACAGCAGCGGCTCTTGGTCTAAAAGAAAAAGAGCTAGCCCATAGTTAATTCTTTTGATGTAGAAACAAAGGTATGAATTTACTTAAGGAATTGAGTAAATAATAGAATGCCATTGGAAGTAAAACATAGAACCTTTGATCTATCTTTGGATTGAAGGTTCTTTGTTTTGTCTTAAAGAGTAATTTCTTATTCAACTGGTATGAACGAAGCTGTCTACCCACCACACCCAAATGTTCGAGGAAGAAGGTATTAGTAAAGCTTTTGAAGAAAAATAAAGAGATTGCTAAGAAGTGGAGTTAGTATAGTTTCATGGACACATTTTAGTTAAGTCCTTACAATGATTTTTGAGAGGATGTGTCCGTTTTGGAACGTAAGAATACAGGTAAAAAATATAATAATGAATTCAAGAAGACTATTGTAGATCTTTATCACTCGGGTAATTCAGTAAGAGAATTAAGTGGCGAATATGGTGTATCAGACGTAACTATTTATAAATGGGTTAAAGAATTTACCCCTATCGGTTTAGGGGAAGAGTCTATGACTCCGAAGGAATTAGCCGCCATACAGAAGGAAAACCTTCGGTTAAAGCAGGAAGTTGAAATCTTAAAAAAGGCTATGGCCATATTCGCGAAAAAATAACCGAGACAGATCTTACCGAATTTATCGAGGAAAATAGGAATCTATACCCTGTACAGAGAATGTGTGAAGTATTAGAAATCCCAAGAAGCAGCCATTATCAGTCTCTTCAACTTGTAGTATCCAATCGCGAACAGGAAAACAAAGAACTAACGAATAAAATTAATCTCATTTACCTAGAAAGCAAGGGACGGTATGGTGCTCCTAAGATACATCAAATCCTATTAACCAAAGGATTTTCCCTCAGTCTAAAGCGTGTTCAACGCTTAATGAGCAAGGCGAGTATTCGTTCTATCACGAAGAAAAAATACCGTCCTTATCCATCTAAAGAAAAAGTTATTCAGTTAGATAATTTGCTTAAACGAGACTTTACCACCCAGACCATTAATGAGAAATGGGTAGCTGATATTACGTATATCCACACGTTAAAAGACGGATGGTGTTATTTAGCTTCTGTATTGGATCTTCATTCAAAGAAAATAGTAGGGTATTCCTTTTCACGTTCTATGACGACAGAACTGGTCATAAAAGCTTTCGATAACGCTCACTCTTCACAAAAGCCCTCGGAGGGCTTAGTTCTTCATACGGATCTTGGCTCACAATATACAAGCAGTGAGTTCACTCAACATACTCAGAATCATCATATTAAGCAATCCTTTAGTCAGAAAGGTTGCCCGTACGATAATGCCTGTATTGAATCCTTTCATGCGATATTAAAAAAGGAAGAAGTCAACCACGTCCAGTATCTAGATTACCAAACAGCTAAATTAGCGATATTCCAATTTATTGAAGGTTGGTATAACCGAAAAAGAATTCACAGCAGCTTAGGATATAAAACTCCACAAGCCATTGAAGACCAAATTAGAAATGCAGCTTAAGATTTAACTTTTTTGTGTCCAAAATATTGACTCAAATCCAGAAGTGCTTAAATACTTTCTGATATTTAATGAAATTTAAAAACGGTAAAACTATTTAATAACTTTAGGGGGGAATATTGAAACAAGCATTACTAATAATCGGAATTATGGAAGTTATTAAGAAGAACAAGGAGTTTTTGAGAAAGAAAAAGTCGTTAATAACATTAATACTGAAATTGAAAAAGCAATAAATAAAAGTATCTCAGTTGTTTTTATGAGAGATTTAGATGTTTCAAATGAGAAGGACCTGGGTTCCAGATACACCGGGACATTAGAGTACCATCAACTGCTATCATATTTGATAAAGCTTCCCCGAATTCTTTTTATGGCATTCCATTACACGAGCATGTAAGTAAAAAATAATATAGAGCGTATCGTAATAATGTGATGTAAGACGGAACATTGTATTGATACAGCCTTAGAACAGCAACAATCACTCATTTTGATGTAACATTAGGTAGCGACGGACATTCTACTTCTGATTCCAAAAACTAAACGGCAAAACAAATAATTCTTCATCACCATGAAATCCTTTATGGTCACTATAATAGACAATTTTTCACTTGTTAGAAATACTAATTAATATTTGTTTAAACCTGTTCACAATAATTACCGATAAATATCATCTTCAACGAACTGGTACTTTACTTCGTTACCAGGAGCTGCTGATCAGTGATGTTTAATCAATTGGACTTCCTCTTTACGTTATAAGGGAATAGAATATAAATAAAAAGGTGATTACAATTAAAAAAGTAAAAAGTATCCTATTTTTCCTTCTTGGATTCATATCCCTTGTGATTGGTGTTGCAGGGACTGTGTTACCTGTTCTGCCGGGCGGACCGTTTTACTTATTCGCTGCTTTTTGCTTTGCGAGAAGTTCAAAGTCAATTGAAAACTGGTTCAAAAAAACCTCATTATATGAAAAATACGTTGAAGCATTCCTACAAAAAAAAGGTATGACTAGAAAAGAGAAAATTAGAATCAATTTAGTTGCCGATTTCTTCATCATAATTTCTGTATTTTATGTGGACATCCTTTTAGTGAAAATCCTGTTGGTGGTTCTCGCCCTCTACAAACATTATTATTTCATTAAAAAAATTAAGACAATTGACCGAAACAGTACGAAACAAAGAACCTCTTGAAAATGTTCTTGGGTGATTTACTTCAGTAAGAGAGTTGCTTCGGCAGCTCTTTTTCTTATGGAGCTAAAAGGGGAAGGATAGTTGAAGCGTGCTATTATTCAACAATTGGGCCATTTAATTGAATAAGTGTATATTTGAAATAAAGCTGCACTGCTTTGAAAAAACTCTGTATATAAGCGTGTGTGTTTGTTGAACAAGATGTAAAAGGGTTATACATATTATACATGACTATTATGTATAACCCCTTTTTGTAACTTTGTATGATTTTAGTTCTTGAAAAATTTCAAACCAACATAAAAATCGGTATTATTTCTCTCTAATCTGCTCCGTTAGACGGTAGGTTATTACCCAATACAATAGGGCCAAAGCGCTGACAGAGGCACCAAATAGACATACACCAATCCATCCATAGTTTGCGTATATATTGGTTGAAACAATTGAACCCATGGCACTGCCGATGGAATAAAAAATCATGTAAGCAGCAGTAAGTCGGCTTCTCGCCTCAGGACGCACTGTGAAAATCATACTCTGATTGGTGACATGTACTGCTTGCACAGCCAGATCAAGAAAGATAACGCCAATGACTAATGCGATCAGTGAGTGTTCGGTTAAGCTGATTAGAAACCATGATGCTAGCAATAAAACTAGGGCTATGCAGGTTGTTCGCTGCCCTAAACCTCGATCAGCCAGACCCCCAGCACGAGCAGCAGCTAATGCTCCGGCAACTCCAGCAAGACCAAACGCTCCAATAGCGGTATGTGAAAGAGAGTATGGTGGAGCACTGAGAGGTAGCACCAGCGAAGTCCACAATGTACTAAACGCGGTAAAAATAAGCAGAGCCAGTACTCCGCGGATGCGTAGGATTCGTTCTTGCATGAACAATGTGAGCACCGAACGAAGCAGCTGCGGATAGGATAGTGACTCTCTTTCGCTTTCATCACGCGGGAGTACTCGGAACAACACGCCAGTCATGATGAGCATCATGGCAGCAGAAACTAGATAGACCGAACGCCAACCGGCGAGATCGGTTAGTACACCAGCAAATGTTCGTGCTAGCAGAATGCCGATCACGACTCCACTTTGCACCAAGCCGACTATACGTCCACGCTCGGCTGGGGCAGCCAAAGTCGATGCGAACGCTACGAGCACCTGAGTCACCACAGCAAGCAGCCCGACCGCAGCTAACCCCGTGAACAGCACTGTGATGATGGGGGCGATGCCAACTACAATCAGAGACAACACGGATAAAAGCATCTGACCGACGATTAGCCGACGTCGATTCAATAGATCACCGAGCGGTACCAGCAGTAGCAGTCCTAGCGCATAACAAAGCTGAGTAATGGTAATGACAATGCCGATGGATGAATGGGCGATACCGAACTCGGTCGCCAGTGAGTCTAGCAACGGTTGTGCATAGTATATGTTGGCGACAGCCATCCCACAGGCTGTTGCAAACAATAGTGCCATATAGCGAGTCATGGTTGATCCGGACACTATTTGTAATTGATCCGATTTCGTATCATGATCTTCAACTTTAATTGTTGTTTTTTCTTTAACCTTCACCATTACCATTATTTACATCCCCTTTTATTGTACTTAACAGTATAATATATCGTTCGGTATAAAATAATTCCTAATAAGGATAACCAACAAAATGTTTTGATGTCAAGTAAGTTACGCAGTTATTTGAATGCTGTTCTTGTATGAATCATCACAATTTGACAATAGGACTTTAATAAAATAAAATCATAATATACCGATTGGTAATTTAAGGGGGATTAATTATCCATGACTCGAATTCGCCAAATTGATAAGGAATGGACATTAGATGAATTGAATCAATTACCGGGGAATAACGAATTAACTGAAATATCTGGGGGCGATTCACCAGCTCCAAAATTCCTACAGACAAACGAACAGATTATAAAAAGCTTCTTTGAAGTTGTCAGATCAGGTTGTACTCCCGAACAAGCTAAGGTTTTTTTGGCGAAAGAGGTAAGATCACATCAAGTGAATTCAGAAAGCATGGTGACAATTATAAGGTCACCTGAGAATTATGCTGATCATATAAGAGAAATGATGGATTCATGGGGGAATTTTAAAATTGAAATCCAAGAATTAATTTCTCAAAATCAAAAAGTTCATGTCAGATGGAAGCAGACAGGAATACATATTGGAGAGTATGAGGGTTATATGCCTACAAATAAAGAGGTTATTGAAATAGGTAGTGCCGTATACCGATTAGAGGATCGTAAAATAGTGGAATACTGGATTCAAGTGGACAGATTCGGAATCATTGAGCAAATAAAAAAGAATCAAGAACAAGATTAATTATCTAGTGAAGAAATTTTGTTTTTTGAAATGAGGTATTTATTATGGTTCGACAACGTGAATTTGATGAGGAAAAAGCTTTGGATGATGCTATGTTGCTTTTTTGGGAGAAGGGGTACAAGGCTACTTCCCTAAGCGATTTGACTGCCAAAATGGGGATACAACGACCAAGCTTATACTCAGCTTTTGGAGACAAAGAGGAATTGTTTGAGGCTGCATTACGCAAATATACAAAGCTACATGCTTCCCATATTCGAACAAAACTTCAAAACAATCTATCTGTAAAGAAAGCATTTCACACATTTTTTGAAGATTTGGTGGAAGAGGAATATAAAGAAAGTCCGAACAAGGGATGTTTTTGCATTAATACAATAGTGGAACTTGCCCCTCACGATGAAAAATTTGAAATCCTTACAAGAGAGCATCAGATGTATCTTTCGATCATATTTCAAGAAACGATTGTCCGAGGTATTCGCTCAGGCGAGCTCGAGCGCAGCCTTAATGCTAAAGTTTTAGCACAGACACTAGTCGTTTCATTAATCGGACTTACCGTGTTGATGAAATCTCGTCCAGAGCGTTCATTTGTAGATAATTCTGTAGCGATGATATTATCATTATTAAAATAAATTTATCAAAATTCCAGTTTTATCAATCATGTCAGTCTCCGTATATTCTCAAAATTACAAGCACAATGGCAACCTGTAAATACCACCAACGGGTTTTTAGGACAAGTTGGTGGATGGAGTATAAAAAATGAATTTACTGCTTGTGTATTTTCCTTCTGGGAAAATAAAGACGTTTATGATTATTTTATGAATAATGTTCACGACGGTATTTTTTTAAACACTAATCAGTCAAGTACATATTCATCAATTGATGTTGAAATATTTGAAGAGGTCTTTAATATTCAGGGATTAGAAAAAGACATAATATCGATTTTAAGAGAAAGTAATTTCATTCGAACTGCATTGTCTAATGTAAAGGAGGGAAGGGCTTCTCATTTTATAGAAACACAAAGTAAAGTTTGGAATTCAGGAATGAAAAAGACTGAAAAAATGCTTGGTGGAGAGTTTGGTTCTTCTGTTAAAGATGATAAACGCTTCCTTGTACTCACCGGGTGGTTAAGTGAAGAAGCACATAAGGATTATATAATTTCATCCTTTTCTGCTTTAAAAAGTCAGGCAAAGACGGAATTGGATCTTGAAGGAATTATAGGGGAACAATTCACAATTGAAAATTCTTGGCGTGTCGTACCTTTGATATAGAAAGATAGAGTGCTTATGGAACTAAAGGGGCAGGTTAGTTGCATAAGAACTGGTATAATTTAGAGAAAAGTAGAGTGTAGAAACGAGGAGTAATTGCTTATTTTTAGTGTGTCAAAATAGCAAAAAAAGACCTCAAATAGTAGAGGTCATTTCATATTTTGTCTTATATTTTCTGGAATCATAACTACTTCCGTTTTTAAATCAACAGGTCTGAATGTTTCATCAATACATTCTTTCCAATACTCTAAATGCTTCTTATCTATCCAGTGGTCTGATTCCTGGACTTCTTGTCCGCCTTGACCCTGGACAGAGTACCAATATAAAAACTCATCACCATTTAGACGTTCTCTAAATATAGTTTCAACATACATTTTTTCTGCTTCAAGGGTTATCAGCACATCATTCATATTTTCGTTTAGAAACTTTAACCATTCATCTACCCGTTCCGATTTACCTTCCTTAATTCTAAATCTTGTTAGTTCTACATCCATATTTCTCCCCCATTTAATTAGTTATCTTGCTTACATTACATATTTTAGCAGGTTTTAACTCAGCAGATGAAATAAGGGAGTTTCTTTGGCACATCTTTATCTTATGGAACTATCGGGGCAGTTTAGTTGAACAATCGTCATTAGCTTTTTATTCAACAATCGGGCCAGATTCTTGAATAGACTTCCAAACAATGCTGGATATTTATGTTAATGTTGGTATGAGATTGTGAAGAAATACTTAAACAATAATCCTTAAAAGATGTCTTAATATGAAAGTTGTGTCTAATAACATTAATTCAAGACTAGGAGAGGACAATGTTAGCTAACTTAAATGACTACTTAAAAAATTTAATGGTGTATATTCCTGAAGGAGAAATCCGTCTACGAGATTTTCGAAACGAGCAAAAATGGATTAGTTCAAACTATAAATTCGGAATGCCGGGTATTAGAAAAAATTTAAAGGAAGTTCTTTGGAATGTTGAGATTAAGCCATTTTATCTTGCAAAATATGCGGTGACAGAAGAACTTTATGCGATTATTATGGGGAAGAAATTTTTAACAACAACTGAGGCTCGAAAACCAGTTGTTAATGTTTCATGGATAGATGCAGTGAATTTTTGTAATTTACTATCTGATGCACTTGGTTATGAAAAGTTTTATGATTTTAATAATGAAAGCAAATCAGTTATTTGCAATTATAGTACTAATGGTTTTCGTTTACCAACAGATGCTGAATGGCAATATGCATGTAAGGCAAAATCAAAAGGATATCGGTATGGTGAAATTGATGAAATCGCTTGGTATAAAGATAATTCTAAGGAACGAGTACACGAAGTTGGTGAGAAAAAGCCTAATGATTGGGGCTTGTATGACATGATCGGAAATATTTGGGAGTGGTGCTGGGACTTATACGATGAAGAAACATTTGGTTATTACAGAATAATTCGCGGAGGAAGTTGGGCAGAAGAAGAACGTGGATGTGGAGCTACTTGCCGTAGAAAGAGTATGCCTGATTTTTATATAGATGATATCGGATTTAGAATTGCTAGATCAATCGTCTAATAATTTGAAATCTGAATTGATATACGTTGTTGGAATTATAAGGAAGTTTACAGGGCTCATGGAACCCGAAAGACGGTATAAGAGGGTAATTTATCTTAAATTATCCAGGGTCCTTTTCCGCCATATCTACGAAAGTAGCTAGAAGACTCTTAATAATGATGAACGATCTTCCATTTAAGGGCGCTTTTCTTTAGTAAGAAGGCGTCTTTTTTGTATGCTCCTAAACAAAGATATGTGAAGGTTTTCACTTAAACTAACGGGTGCGTGTGCGGCCGAGCCTAGGTCGTATCATATAGCGGGTGGGATTCCCGTCGAGTAAGAACTAGCCATTCGCTCGTAGCGAGTCTTGGAGGGCTAAAGGTAACTTTAGTCTTTAAGCGTAGACAGTTAGGTGGCGGGCCGAAAGCCAAATGGTTGAAGGGATTGAGCTCCATAAAGTTAGTAAATCGAGAGGGCTGATGCTTTACGCACAGCAGAAAGCTACATTTTATCCTTCGTTAAGGGCAAGATGGATAAAACCTCTCTGGAGTCAGAGACCTTGGCACGTTACACATCGATATGATACGGCAACTCGGGAGACCCTATCGGTCTTTTCTTATTAGAAGAGTATGGTGTACAAGCGATAAAAAGCAAGGAAACCAAATGCTGTGTAGGGAGTCGGATAGCAGCGTAGTACCAATGAAGTTGGGTAATGCCGATGGAGGAAAGGCTAGCTACCAGTTATCACCCTTACTAGGGAAACATTTACTACACTCAGAGGTAGGGATAAATGGAAACAAAACTACTAAGGATAGCAGAATTAGCAAAATCTGAATCTGAGAGATTAGCTACATTTTGTGAATGGTAACTAGGAGGAGCCGTGTGCGTGAATAGCGCAAGCACGGTTCTGTGAGGGGGGCAGGAACACAATCTACCGTAAGGTAGAGAGGTTCCCTTCTACTCGACTAGTTGAGACCCGGAGCTGCCATTTGGTGGCTTTTTTTTAATTAACTTAAGAGGCTTATACTAATTAGTTACGCCTATCTTTTTGAACGATAAGGTGTAGACCTCTTCTCTTCATTTCTTCTTCTAGAACGAGGATGAAATTTTTATCTAAGCCTAATTCAATTGCTTTAAGGTATGATTCTATCAATAGTTGATCATTTAATTTTTTCATATCTTCCCTCTTCTATTTCTTTAAAACCACGTTTAAACATACAATAAAATGGATTTAATATTATTCTATATTCAAACTACATAAACCAACATAAACCGACATCATTAAACACAATATATATTTAGCTTTCCTAGTTTACATAATGCTGTTTGCAATAATTTATTTTGATATGAATCGTTGTTGTGGAGACGGTTCTGTAGATTTCAATTAAGTGGTTTATTTTAGAAGATCGTAGCTTTTTTGTATGAAAACATATTCGTGAAAGGCCATACTAAAATAAGCCCACCAAATTCTAATTTTTTTGAAGGACGTAAATGTACTATGTCGTTATTTTAACTGGTTATGCAGTTTGTTGTTCTGATGGATCGATTGTATAGCCTTTCTTTTTTAGGTATTCGATCATTTTTAATTCTTTGTTCATTTGTTTTTCTTCAAGGTAATTTGAGCCTAGTTCATGATAGGGTTCTCCTGTTTTTAAGATGTTGTAAGCAATCGTCAAAAGTAAATGAGCAGAAGCAATTCGGCCCTTCATTTTTCCCTGTCGTTTGGTAATCCTTTTTCGATGTGAAGCAATTCGATTATTTTGCCTTGAGGTTGCCAGTACACACTCTACAGCCATCGTTTTTAATGCTTTGTTACCTTGTGTGGTTTTACTCGTTTTTTTTTACCAGCACTTTCGTAATTTCCGGGACTCACACCAGCCCAAGAGGCAAGATGTTTAGCTGACTTAAATACGGACATATCAACGCCCATCTCTGCAATAAAAGTAGCTGCGGCAGCTTTGTTCACACCAGGTATTCCATCCAATAATTCTACTTCCTTACGATAGGGGGACAGGAGTTGATCGATTTGTTTTTCCAATTCTTCTATGGCTTTTTCTAAATAACTCATATGCTCCCAATGGTAACGCAACATATCACGATGATGACGGCGAATACGACCATTAATTGCACTGGCAATGTCAGTAATACTTGCTTTTGTTCGCCAATCCACCATTTTTCGAAGACCATCGGTCTCTATTTTTTCACCGTTTAGAATCGCTTCAAGGATACGGCGTCCCGATACACCAAAAATGTCTGATAGTACGGATGTTAGCTTGATATTAGCATCTTGAAGAATTTTGTGAATGCGATTCTGCTCTGAAGTGCGATGATGAATCAATTTTTTTCGATAACGAGTAAGATCTCGTAAATCACGAATATCCTCTGGTGGTACAAAATTGCTTTCAATAAGTCCACATCTTAGAAGCTTGGCAAGCCATTCGGCATCTTTCACATCAGTTTTACGCCCTGGAACATTTTTGACATGTCTGGCATTGGCAAGAACAAGGTGAAAAGAACCTTCAAGTATATTCCATATTGGTTTCCAATAGACTCCGGTACTTTCCATCACAACATCGGATACCTGAAGTGTAGCTAGCCAATCACTTAAAGCCAAGAGTCCCGTTGTTGTAGTTGAAAACGTTTCAATAGAGGTTTTTGGCTTTTTATCTAATGGACCAAATAGTACACAGGCTACTACTGTTTCTTGGTGTACATCTAGGCCAGCACACCGTTCAATCATTGCTTCCATAGGAGAATCACCTCAAAAAAAGATTAACAATACATATGACAGGAGATTTGTTACAAAAATTTTTGTATACGTACTTGTAGTACACTAACTGGTTCTTCCATACTGTCACAACCAGTTTCTTATACAGGGTATATTCCTTAAGATCCACCAAAAAAAGTCCAGCCTGGTTGTATTGTTATCATCCATTATTGTCAAGGGTTTAATGGGTTAGACTTTATTTTTGGGTAAAGAGCAGGTTTTCGTGCTAGATGGTGGCGGCGAGAATCGCCGCCATAGAAGTTTCTTATGCAATTAAAGGGGATTTACTTCAATAAAGGGCTGCTGCGGCAACCTTTTTCTTACGGAACTATCGGGGCAGTTTAGTTGCATAAGGATTTTACTTTAATAAGACGAACTTTTACTAAATTTAAGGAGTTTGTCCAGAAATAAGTTGATAACTTTAAAAAACTATATTTCCGCATAATCCTGATGCTACCCCATTAAGGACCGCACATATTAGACGTATCTAATATGTTGGTCCTTTTGATTTTATGAGTTTTCGTAATTTAACACTTTCATTTTCAGATAATATTATGCTTTTGTAACTCCTTCATCTCTTTTCAGAATCATTTCTTTATATGATGTAATTTTATGTTCTAACATTTTATTTGTTTCTTCCAGCGTCTTTAACTGGTTTTCAATCGAACTTTTATGATCTTCTAACAGTTTTAATCGATTTATTGCTGTATGTTCTCCTTCAGTATACAAGTAGGCATATTCTTTTATTTTTGTGATCGGCATTTGCGTCTCTTTTAACTTTAAAACAAATTTTAGCCATTGAAGATGCGATTCAGAATATATTCTATCTCCATGTTCATTTCGATCTGGAAGAATGATTTTCTCTTTTTCATAGTAACGTAATGTATGTGTGCTGACTCCTAGAAGTTGTGCCACTTCGCTAATTGTATACATAAAAACCTCCATACTTAACCAATGCTAATCAAGTGTAAAAATAGGTTTGACTTAGAGTTTACTCTAACCCATATAATAAATTCGTATCATCTAAAAAATCAATTGTTATTAGTATAAACAAAATAGTAGGAGGAAATGAAATGAAGAAATATACAGTTATTACAGGTGCAAGTTCTGGGATTGGTTATGAAACAGCTCTTGCTTTTGCTGCTCGTGGAAAAAATTTAGTCATTGTGGCACGTAGAACTGAGGAACTCGAAAAACTAAAATCAGAAATCGCGAAAGTAAATGCTGAATTAGATGTCATTATAAAAACAGTTGATTTATCTAATACGAAAAATGCGTATACATTATTTGAAGATTTAAAGGAATACGAAATTGAAACTTGGATTAATAATGCAGGGTTTGGTAATTTCGCATCAGTTGGAGAACAAAATTTAACTAAAATTGAGACTATGCTAAATTTAAATATTGAAGCTTTAACTATTTTAACTTCTCTTTATGTGCGTGATTATTCAACTGTTGAAGGAACGCAATTAATTAACGTTTCATCAGGTGGAGGTTACACGATTATTGGAAATGCAATCACATATTGTGCTTCTAAATTCTATGTAAGTGCCTTTACTGAAGGCCTTGCACATGAATTAAAAGAACAAGGTGCAAGCATGCAAGCAAAAGTATTAGCTCCTGCTGCAACTGAAACTGAATTTGCAAAAGTATCGAATGACTTGGAGGAAAATGTTACATTCGAAGGGCTTCTTCCAAAATACCATACAGCTAAAGAAATGGCTGGATTTATGCTTGATCTTTACGATAGCGAAAAAGTAGTTGGAATTGTCGATGGTCTTACGTATGAATTTCAATTAAAGGATCCAATTTATCCTTATGCAGTAAGAATGAGAAACTAAAAAGGTTGATTGATCATCGTTTTTCTATTAGGAGAACCTTTCATTTCCTTGTTCAACTGACGGATGTGAGATTTAAAGATTAGGATCGCTGCGGCGGTCTTTTTTTCTTTTTCGACTAACAGGGCAGGTTAATGCAATATCAATCCTTAGTAAATTTTATTTTGTCATAATGGAAATAAAATCTTAAATATTATTAGGAGATAAAATGTTTAACTAAATTAAGACTTGGGCGAGAAAATTAAAACGACAGATCTTTATCCTTTACTTTGCTTGTAAAGATGAACGGGTGCCTTGGTATGCAAAAGTATTTACGGCTTGTGTTGTAGCTTATGCATTCAATCCGATTGACCTCATACCTGATTTTATACCCATTCTTGGCTACTTAGACGATGTAATTCTCGTTCCAATAGGGGTAATGATTGCATTAAAGATGATACCAAAGAGTGTATTAACCAACTGTGAAGTTAAGGCAGAAGAAATGATGAAAAAGGGTAAGCCGAAGAATTGGATAGTCGGCTCAATAATAGTATTGATTTGGGGCTTAATTATAATATGGGCTATTATTAATATTTATCGCTTAATGAACTAACGGGTGCGTTAGCTTTAGATCAGAGCTGTCTTTAAGGCAGCTTTTTCGTGCGCCCGGCATGGGTGCAATCTATAGGGTGGAAGTCCCGAATCATGAAGGCAGTAGTAGTGGTTAGCTTAATGCAAGGGTGTCCACGGTGACGTGGAATCTGAAGGAAGCAAGCGGCAAACCTCCGGTCTGAGGAACACGAACTTCATATAAGGCTAGGTATCATTGGATGAGTTTGCGAAACAAAACAAAGTCCTTACTGCCGAAGGTGGTACAGAGTAAATGAAGCAGATAGATGGAGGGAAAGATTGCACTCTTACCCGGGGAGGTCTGATGACAGCCAAGTACACTTGGTAACCTTTCCAGTGATGGACAGCTGAATCATCAGAAGTCAGCAGAGGTCATAGTACTTGTCTACTCGAGAAGACAAGGAAGGACCGAACAGATTAAGGAGGATGAATACTAGGCGTTCGTTATCTGTGAAGAAGCAAACAATTCCTAACGGAACTTATTTGAAGGAAGAAGTGGTGAATACACGGGGAACTTCAAAAGGGTGGAGCAGATAAAGGCACAAATAGACCATTTATCCACGTAGAAAGGATATCAACGATGTTAATGGAACAGATACTAGAGAGGGAAAACTTAATACAGGCATTGAAGCGTGTAGAAAGAAATAAGGGAAGCCATGGTGTAGATGGAATGCGGGTCCAAAACCTGAGACCGCACCTCGTAACCGAATGGTACAACATGAAAACTGCCCTTTTACAGGGTACCTATCAACCGAAGCCCGTCCGTCGTATCGAAATCCCGAAACCAAACGGCGGAGTTCGGCTTTTGGGTATTCCAACCGTTCTAGACCGTTTCATTCAACAAGCCATTGCCCAAATATTGACCAAGATATATGACTCAACCTTTTCGGAGAATAGCTATGGATTTCGCCCTAACAAACAAGGGCACCAGGCGGTTCGAAAGGCAAAGTCCTATATAACCGAAGGTTATACATGGGTAGTGGATATGGATTTGGAGAAGTTCTTCGATAAAGTGAATCATGACAAGCTCATGGGAATGTTAGAGCGGAAAATTGAAGATAAACGAGTTCTTAAACTGATTCGTAAATTCCTTCAAGCAGGCATTATGATAGGCGGACTTTTTCATAAAAGTGAGGAGGGAACTCCGCAAGGAGGTCCGTTAAGTCCTTTATTATCTAATATCATGTTAGACGATTTAGATAAAGAACTAGAGAAACGCAATCTTCGATTCGTAAGGTATGCGGATGACAGTACTATCTTTGTGAAGACACGAAAAGCCGCCAAACGTGCAATGGGAAATATCTCAAGCTTCATTGAAAATAAACTGAAGCTAAAGGTCAACTACGAGAAGTCGAAGTATGATCGCCCTTGGAACAGAACGTTTCTCGGTTTTAGTTTCACGAAGTCAAAGAAGAACCCGAAGGTTCTACTGGCTAAACAAACGGTGAAGAGGGTAAAGAAACGAATCAGGGAAATGACCTCGAGAAAATTACCGATACCCATGGAACTCCGAATAAATAAGTTAAAGCAATACCTTAGAGGTTGGATGGGGTATTTCGCCCTCATTGATACTCCGAACGTATTGAAGAATTTAGATTCATGGATTCGAAGAAGACTCAGAATGTGCCTATGGAAGCAATGGAAATTACCAAGAACGAGGGTGAGGAAACTCAAAGGATTAGGCGTCCCATTTGGAAAAGCATATGAATGGGGAAATAGCAGAAAGGGTTATTGGCGCATAGCGCATAGTCCTATTCTAGACAAAACCCTTAATAATGTTTATTGGCTCCATCATGGGTTAGTAAATCTATATGAACGATATACAAAACTACGTCAGACTTAAACTGAACCGCCGTATACCGAACGGTACGTACGGTGGTGTGAGAGGTCGGAGGCTAGGCGCCTCCTCCTACTCGATTTATGCACTATCGAGGCAGTTTAGTTCACTAAGAATTCACACTTATTTTGGAAATAATTGTTATAATAATACAGTTGTATTAAATAAAGGGGTGTTGAATTGATTGGTTGGTTAATTATTTTCTGTGAGATTGGATTTTGGGTGTTTGTTTTAGCAGGATTATTAGTTAGATATATTTTAAAGAAAAAGAAGCTTGGTACATTGTTGCTTATTTGTACGCCAATCGTCGAT
This sequence comes from Peribacillus simplex, assembly GCF_001578185.1. Lineage (NCBI taxonomy): Bacteria > Bacillati > Bacillota > Bacilli > Caryophanales > Bacillaceae > Peribacillus > Peribacillus simplex. The sequence goes on from NZ_CP011008.1 coordinate 631,424, forward strand.
ATCATTTTACTCATTGCTACTGTTTTAGATTTAAAAAATGGGGCTATTGCAACCACCGTACATGGACTTTCTGCCATTTATATAGGGGTAAGTGTAGCGTTTGGGCATCAGATGATCAAATGGGCGGATGTGCATTTCGCTTATAAATATGGAAATGGTGAAAAACCTATAAAAAAGAAAAAATTCGGAAGGGAACATGCTAGACAGGAGCGTATAGGATGGTTCCGGCATTTTGTTTCTTGGTTAATAGGAGGAGCTCTTTTAGCAGTGATGATCTTTTCGATTAATAATCCTTCTCAAACTCAAGCATTGCTTAATACTTTAAAATTATGGACATTGATCTTGGTTATTGATTTTATCATCAGTTTTAGTTATACCTTGTTTCCAAAAAAAGAAAGGTAAAATTTTTCATCCATCTTGAAAAAGTTGAAACGAATATGGTAAGGGAACTTGAAGATATTCTTATGGAGCAAAAGGTGCAGGAGAGTAGTAGAAACTTTTATAAAAGTTATTCGTAAAGATATGAAGAGGAATTAACATTACATAGAGGTGATTTAGTCGTGTTATGGGATAAACCCAAATGTACTATTTGTGATAAAGAGATTAAGGGAGATGACGTTGTTTTTGTAAAAATGCGTTATCCAAAGCGAAAAGGTTTTACTGAAATAAAAGCATATTTTAGAAACGAAGGTAAATTCATTTGTGAAGACTGTTTTAATAATAAATCCTACTAAATACTATTCAACTAACAGGTGCTCAAGATCGAAGCTGTCTCTAAGGCAGTTTTTTCTTGTGTGCCAGGCATGGCAACTATCTAGGTGGTGTAAGTCCACTGTGGGGGTACACATCGACCAACCACTAAGGAAGCGCAAGGTACTTATCGTGAGGTAAGGGCTAGAGGAAGCGTGGAATAAAATCTTGGCTCGACGAACAGGAATCTGATACTAAGGCTCTATAAAGGGATTAAACTCCAAGACAAGTTAAAGTCCAAAAGATGTGCGTAACTTTATAGAGTAAATCAGGCGAGTAAAAGAGGAAAGATAGGTGTCTTACCCTGGGAGGTCTTGCGGATGTACAGAAGTACAGTCGAAAAAGGTTAGTCGCAAGAAGTCAGCAGAAGCCATAGTAATGAAATAATTTCATGAAGGGCTGAACAATTTATAGTGTTTCAACGCCACGAATGCGTAAGTGACGAACTCCGAATGTGTTAATGGTGAATGTATGAGCGTACCTCAAAGAATAACCAAAATGGAGATATTACTTACTACGTGAGAGGAAAGGAGAAACGAGTGTGGAACTTTTAGAACAAATCCTAAGTAATAAAAATATGAACGAAGCCTACATACGTGTCTATAAAAATAAAGGTGCAAGTGGGGTCGACGGAGTAACAGTCGACGAACTAAAGCAATACCTGAAAGAGAACAAAGATGAACTGCGTCAGCGCATCAGAACAAGAAAATACCAACCACAAGCTGCCTTAAGAGTGGAGATCCCAAAAGAAAATGGAAAGATGCGCAAATTGGGAATACCAACAGTAGTGGATAGAGTCGTTCAACAAGCCATTCATCAAGTTCTCAGTCCACTATTTGAAAAGCAATTCAGTGAATTCAGTTACGGTTTCAGACCAAAAAGAAGTTGTGAAATGGCGATAATTAAAAGCCTGGAGTTTCTGAATGATGAACATGATTGGGTAGTCGACATTGATCTTGAAAGATTCTTCGATACCGTCCATCACGATAAACTCATGAGAATCATATCCAACACAATAAAAGACGGAGATGTCATCTCGTTAATCAGAAAATACTTAGTCAGTGGAGTCATGGTGAATGGAAAATATGAAGACACACCTGTCGGTACTCCGCAAGGAGGCAACCTCAGTCCACTATTAAGTAATATAATGTTAAACGAACTTGATAAGGAACTGGAGAAAAGAGGACTAAGGTTCGTGAGGTACGCTGATGATGCCCTTATCTTTGTGAAAAGTGAAAAGGCAGCGAACCGAGTAATGAGCACAATCGTGAGATTTATAGAAGAGAAATTAGGCCTGATAGTCAACGTAGAGAAGAGTAGAATCTCACGTCCAAAAGAGTTGAAATTCTTAGGATTTGGGTATTATTACGACACTAATAACAACAACTACAAAGTGAAACCTCATCCAAGTTCTGTACAGAAATTTCAAAGGAAACTTCGACAACTGACAAAGCGAAATTGGAATGTTCCACTAGACTACCGAATATTGAAATTGAACCAAGTAATAGTTGGATGGGTAAACTACTTCAGAGTGGCAAACATGAAAAAAAAGACGGAACGAATAGACACAAAACTTCGCTCTAGAATTAGGGTCATCATATGGAAACAATGGAAAGTAGCGAAGAAACAAATTAAATCGCTTATTCAACTAGGAATTCCGGAGGAAGAAGCGAAAGGATTAACCTACTGTCGAAAAGGTTACCGATTCATAGGATTATCCAAAGTCGTCCAAAGAGCAGTCTCAAACAAAAGACTAAAGCAGAGGGGAGTCCCCTCTGCTTTAGAACATTATCTAAAAGTACACACTGTGATATAAATTGAAACGCCGTATACGCGAACCGTACGTACGGTGTTGTGAGAGGGGCGAAAATAAACTTATTTTCCCCCTACTCGATTATGGAACTAAAGGGGCAGGTTAGTGGACAAATAAAGATGATTATCTATCTCTCTTTGTCCATTTGGCTCCTTATGCGAAAACTTTCTCTTTTTGTAGGATAAATTTCAAAAGAGTCTGGAATTATTTGTGTCGACTGGTAGAGCAATTCAGATACAGTTACACATTTATACCCTCTATCATATAAAAACCCCAAAATGTTATCTAATACAATAACTGTTTGAGAAGTCTGAGTATATTCACTACCATGCCAATCATGAAATAGAATGATATTACCTGGTTTTACTCCTTTTGTTATATAGTTATAAATTTGACTTGCGGGTGGATTTGCCCAATCGCGAGAGTCCTGACCCCATGACCATAAAACGACATCTTTTCCGTTTTTTAATGCAGTATTAATAATTAAATCATTATAAAAACCACCTACTGGTCGGTAAAGAGTCGGTTTTAAACCAACTGACTTCTGTATAATTTTATCTGTTTCTTCTAATTCTGATGATAGTTTTGCTGATGTAATATTTCCGTAAATATGATGATAAGTATGATTGGCAATTTCGTGTCCTTCTTTTACTTCCCGTTTTAATAGTTCAGGAAATCTTATTACTTTATTACCAGCTACAAAAAAGGTGGCTTTAGCATCATATTTAGCTAATATATCAAGTATTTGTGGGGTAAAAACCGGATGAGGTCCATCATCAAAAGTAATGGCAACTAATTTTTCCTTTGTGTTAACTTCCCAAATAACATGTCCAGTTTTTTCATATTCCTCACGACTTTTAGTGGATGCGGACACATTTATTTGAAAGGAGAAGGAAGGAATTAATAAAAGAAAGATAAAAAACAATATTTTTTTCATTGGACACGCTCCTCATTTAACGACTTGGTTTATGATGCCCTTATTAAAATATTTAATGAGAAACATGAAATGATGGCAGGATTTAGTTTCATATTTAGGTGCAATAAAAGATAAGGTGCTTGTTCAACTAACGTTTTAGCTGTAGAACAGAGCTGTCTTTAGCATATTTTTCTTTATGCAACTAACGGGGCAGGATAGTTGAAGAAGAAATCACCCATTTTTTATCAATTCATTTAAATTCAAATGTACAATTAGGAAAATACAAATATGCACAAGCGTTTCTTGATACTAAAAAAATTTACCTACCTAATAGTTAATTAACATTTATCAACAAAAAAAGGACCCTCTGATTAGTAAATCAGGGGGATTCTTCTTTGTTAAGAATTATTTTCTTTGAGTTTCTTGATTTTATAACCAAGGAAAAGTACTGCACATACAGCATAAATCCCAAGATATACAGCAGGTGACTCTTCTGAAATTAGCCAATAAGTACAAAAGGCAATTAATAAAATATACATTATAAGATCCAAAATTTTAGATTTCATAGTTTATTCTCCGATAATTTTATAGGTTGAATGCTTCGACTATTAATACTATCGCTCCCAAAAATAAAGCCACAGTTAAAAAGAACCATACCATTAGGTTTACTGGATTATGAAGTCCCATAACCTCTTGCCACTTAGCTTTATGAGACCTGTCATTTAACTGATATCTTTTAAGCTGAGTGTATAAATAAATATTTATTACAATTGAAATTATTATTATAATAACTAAAAATGAAGTGAAAGTTATATCCATATTAAATTAACTCCCTTAGACTCTTTAAATTTAAGTATAAATTATCACAATATCATTTTATTTTAACATAAATAACCAAATGGTTTGCATTTTTTCAATCAACCTTAATCTTTAACATAGCCTAATAAAATAAAATATTGTTAAAATGAAATAATACTCTGTTTGTGATGTTTCTCACTTAAACTAACGGGTGCTATAGTTCATTAACAGGGGTTGCTTCGGCAGCCTTTTTGTTATGGCACTAACGGGGCAGGATAGTTGAATAAGGTTAATAGATAACGTTCATGATACTATTTGGTTAATTAGAGTAATAAAAGGTAGAGAGAGGGGCTTTAATAAGTGCTCAAAAATAGAAAAGTAATCGTAACAGGCGCGGCTTCTGGAATAGGTAAAGAAATTGTCAAACAATGCTTATATGAGGGGGCTTCAGTAATTGCATGCGATATTAATGAACATTCCTTATATGATTTAAAACAGTCAATGGATGATCGCTATGTTCTACATACATATCAGTTAGATGTAAGTAACCATGAAGAGGTCGTTAAATTTTTTGTATATGTTGAAGCAGAACAAGCTGATGTAGATAGTTTAGTTAATAATGCGGGGATTTATTTGGCGAAAAATATACTGGATTATCAAGTAGATGAAATTGATAAAGTCCTAGATATAAATGTTAAGGGGTTTATTTATCTCTCACAAATGTTCGGTAAAAAATTGTTCCAAAGCCAACGTAAGGGAGTTATCGTTAATATGTCTTCAGTGTCAGGAATGGAGGGCAGTTCAGATGCAATTTATGGGTTATCAAAGGCTGCCATATTAGGTTTAACTAAAAGCTGTGCAATGAATTTCTCACCATACATCCGAGTTAATGCTGTTGCTCCTACGATGGTTAATACTCCCATGATGGGTACAATCCCTGATTGGAGAAAAGAGGAGTATTTAAGTAACCAACTTATCAATACGCCTGTCCTGCCTGAAGATGTGGCTGATACTGTTGTCTTCTTATTATCAGATAGAGCCAAGCATTATACAGGCGCAACATTAGATATTAATAATGGAGGATATCTAAGATAGTGCTGCGGCTTGTTAAACTACAGGTACGTTTGTTGAGATCCCCCGGGGCTGCCATTTGGTGGCCTTTTTGCTTAATGAACTATCGGGGCAGGATAGTTGATTAAGAAAAAGCTAAAAAGGAGGGGTTTACTGTTTTTACTGGAACATATAAAAGTATATTTAATAAAAGAGGTTGATTTGAATGACTAAGATTTTATTAACTTCTAATGGATTTTTTACAGATTTAATTAAGCAACAATTTTTACAACTAATTGATGGAGATTTGAGTAATTTAAAAGCAACAATAATTACTACAGCTTCTCATAAAAAACAAAATAATAGATTCGCAATGAAAGCAAAAGAAGATCTTTTAGGATTTGGATTTAAGAAGGTTGATTTTAATGATATAGAATTCGACAAACCAGAACTACTAAAGAAATATAATGTAATCTATATCAACGGAGGGAATCCGTTTTATTTGCTGTATCAAATGAAAAAAAATGGGGCTGACTTAATATTAAAGGACATAGCAAAACAAAACACTGTAATTGTAGGGGTAAGTGCTGGAGCGATTGTTCTTGGACCAAACATTGAAGTGGTAAATTATTTTACACCTCAGATAAATACAGTAGATATGCAGGATTTAACAGCACTAGGATTAACTAATAAAGCTATTTTCCCTCATTATGATAGGGAAGATTTGTTCCAAAATAACTCTGGCAGGTCAATAGAAGATAGGTTGAAAGTGTTCGAAAATATAAATAAATGTTCTGTTGTTAGACTCAAGGATGACGAATCTGTACTTATACAATAAAAATGTCTTATTCAATTAACAGGTGCTTTAGCTGTAGATCGGAGCTGTCTTTAAGGCAGTTTTTTTAAAGGGACAGGTTAATTGAAGATGTAACTATAAATATAAAACATTAAACATAAGAGATTCTTATGTATTTTTATAAAAAATATAAAATTTTATTTACTTTGAAAGTTTAGTATCCTTTAGTTAAAGGGGAAATTTTGGGAAAAATTTGAATTCATAAGGGTGATAAAATGATTAAAGGATTACATCACGTTCAGATAACTATTCCAAAGGAGACTGAAGAAAAGGATTACATCACGTTCAGATAACTATTCCAAAGGAGACTGAAGAAAAGGCTAAAAATTTCTATTGTGATATTTTAGGTTTACAAGAAATCGAAAAACCCGAATCCCTTAAAGGACGAGGAGGATTTTGGTTAAAAGTCGGTGATAAAGATGTACATATAGGAACAGAAGATGATTTTGATAGATTGAAAACTAAAGCACATATTGCTTACGAAGTAGAAGACATCTCATATTGGAAAAATAGATTAACAAAAGAGACAATAAAAATACTTGATGGTGTTCCAATTCCAAATTTTGAACGTTTTGAATTTAGAGACCCATTTGGTAATAGGGTAGAAATGATTCAAAATTTGAACTTATAAGTTCTTTTTTGAAACATAGAGTACAATACAAGGCCTTAAAGAACTAACGGGTGCGTGTGCGGCCGAGCCTAGGTCGTATCATATAGCGGGTGGGATTCCCGTCGAGTAAGAACTAGCCATTCGCTCGTAGCGAGTCTTGGAGGGCTAAAGGTAACTTTAGTCTTTAAGCGTAGACAGTTAGGTGGCGGGCCGAAAGCCAAATGGTTGAAGGGATTGAGCTCCATAAAGTTAGTAAATCGAGAGGGCTGATGCTTTACGCACAGCAGAAAGCTACATTTTATCCTTCGTTAAGGGCAAGATGGATAAAACCTCTCTGGAGTCAGAGACCTTGGCACGTTACACATCGATATGATACGGCAACTCGGGAGACCCTATCGGTCTTTTCTTATTAGAAGAGTATGGTGTACAAGCGATAAAAAGCAAGGAAACCAAATGCTGTGTAGGGAGTCGGATAGCAGCGTAGTACCAATGAAGTTGGGTAATGCCGATGGAGGAAAGGCTAGCTACCAGTTATCACCCTTACTAGGGAAACATTTACTACACTCAGAGGTAGGGATAAATGGAAACAAAACTACTAAGGATAGCAGAATTAGCAAAATCTGAATCTGAGAGATTAGCTACATTTTGTGAATGGTAACTAGGAGGAGCCGTGTGCGTGAATAGCGCAAGCACGGTTCTGTGAGGGGGGCAGGAACACAATCTACCGTAAGGTAGAGAGGTTCCCTTCTACTCGACTAGTTGATTAAGGAACACAAAAATGATCGATTTTTTTATAAATGAATAATCCAATAAAAATATTATAAGGGCATGTTTTGATCAATTTTTTTTCAAAACATGCTCTTTCCATTTATTCATTTATCAAGGTACTTGTATTAATGTGATCAAACTTTGTTTCAAAGCTATAGGAAAGATATAGGCAGAAGAACCAACAGTCCCTATTGCATAAAAAAAGCCTAATTTTCTCTATTAATTCAGAGTTAAATTGGGCTTTTTAATTGAAAAATATCTTAGCGTTGTAAATCCACATTTTCCTGACTGTACCCATTATAGCCTAGTCTTTTTTTAATTTTAGACAAAATTATTTATAGTTAAAAACGTTATTAGACAAACAAGTAAACTTTTTTTGTAAATTTTTGTTAACCTTTTTTTTACTTAAACGTTTTAAAGGTGGGAGGTCGGAAATGAATGATTACATGATGGGGAAAAAACTTAACGAAATATTGAAATTTGTTTACTCATACCTGTTGAAAATGGGTGCTTCAAAGGAAGATGCAGAAGATATTGTTCAGGATACTGCTTATAAATTCTTACAATATATTGATTCAGTCACAAATACACAAAGTTGGCTTTTTAGAGTAGCAGTAAATCAATACTATGACTTGACCCGTAAGAAATCGAGGCGGAAAGAAATATTATTGAAATTTAACATACATGAACTATTCGAGGAAGACACACCTGAAATTGCCCTCTTACAAAGTGAATTAGTGAAAGATATACATGAACTGTTAAAAAGATTAAAACCAAAATATAGACAACTACTTCTTCTCAAATATAGTACGGGATTGAAAATAAATGAAATAGCAGAATTATATGGCATGAAAGAAGGATCCGTTAAGACCATTCTTCACAGGGCAAGAAAAGAATTTATAGAACAATATAGGAGGTATGACAATGAGCAAAGAAAATGAATTTATACCTAAAGATTTTGAGTTTGAGAAATTAGTGAAAAAAGCAAAGAGACGCTCAATGCTAAAAATGGTGCTCATTTCTTTAAGTATTAGTTTAATCGTTTTAACTGGTCTATACTTTATTGGTGATACAGTAATGAAAATGAAAATGGAAAAGGAAACTAGTTTAGATTCAACTTGGAATGGAATTATGGGAGCAAATATTGAAGAACAAGGAACAACTTATAATTATTCTCCGATTTCAGCAACAACAAAAACAAAGTTAGTTAAAAAAGTTGGAGGGGTACCAATCCCATGGGGAGAACAGGAAAAAGTCTTTACTATTTTTGGAACATCAAGATTCATTACTACTGATGGTCCCTCAGGATCTGGGAGTATTGAGGATGAGAGAATTCCTTTATTTTACCAAGGAGAAAGAGTAATTGAATTTTATCACCCAGAAGTTAACTATAAGCAAATTTTTGATGACAGGGTTTTACTTAATCAAATTGATGATAACTCCGTCGTAGAAATGGCATTTTCATTTAATAAGGGCTATTCAATAGAAGAAGTTAACAAAGTTTTTAAAGATCAATTAGCTTGGTATTGGGTAGATACCTTTAGTAAGGATGACATAAAAGAGCATAACGAGTTAAATGAAGAAGAGAATATTCCTAGAGGACATACCATAAGTGGATTTGAAGCATATGGATTTCAATATAATAATCATCCAAAAGCTGAGCCAGCATCTAATTTTATATCTAACCTAGAGATGATAAAATCCGATGGTGCAAATTATCAGAATGAGGCAATTGAAATTTACAATAACATTACTAATAAAGGTAAAATTAAACTAGAACCTGAGAACCTTAAAATTATTGGTGTAGTAGTTACAGGGAAACCTAGTGATTTAAAAAAGTATAATGACAATTCTATGATAAATGGTGCTACCTTAGGAGCCACAACAGATCAATATTAGTATTATCAGTGAGTAGAGTGGATCAATCTATCCTGATTGATGTATATAAGATGCTTATTATTATTTAGGCGGGCTGTTGGGGTTGGTATTACAAATGCTAAGGAGAAGTACAGTTGTTACGACACAATGTGATATTCCTGATAGAGCCAAGCAAGATCTTATTGTTGCCCTTATTACATTGAAATATATCTTTTCTCTTTTCGTAATATTAGTTTTGTTTTTACTAAGAAAACTAGTGCAACCGAAGTAAGAACTTCAACAAAAAATAGATAAACTAGAAGAAGAGGTTCGAATATTAAAAAATCACAAAATAATAAACTATGCTTTAATGTACTAACGGGTGCATTAGCTGAGATCAGAGCTGTTTATAAGGCAGCTCTTTTCTTTTGGAGCTAACGGGGCAGGATAGTTCAATAAAAAAACTTGGTTTTTTATGGTAAAATATAAAATATTGTTGGGGAGGATTACTTGGAATCAAATATTATGGTTTTATTCGTATTTTTAGTTTGTATATGTATTAGTTCGGTTCTGAATATACTTTTTAAGATGACAAAAAAAAGAGATTGGCTTATAACTTTCTTAATAAGTTTAGGTTTATTAATAATAATAGTTCCTCTATTAAATGGTGGATAAGAGCTGTCTTTAAGGCAGCCTTTTTCTTGTGTGCCAGGTATGGCAACTATCTAGGTGGTGAAAGTCCACTGTGGGGGTACACATCGACCAACCACTAAGGAAGCGCAAGGTACTTATCGTGAGGTAAGGGCTGGAGGAAGCGTGGAATAAAATCTTGGCTCGACGAACAGGAATCTGATACTAAGGCTCTATAAAGGGATTAAACTCCAAGACAAGTTAAAGTCCAAAAGATGTGCGTAACTTTATAGAGTAAATTAGGCGAGTAAAAGAGGAAAGATAGGTGTCTTACCCTGGGAGGTCTTGCGGATGTACAGAAGTACAGTCGAAAAAGGTTAGTCGCAAGAAGTCAGCAGAAGCCATAGTAATGAAATAATTTCATGAAGGGCTGAACAATTTATAGTGTTTCAACGCCACGAATGCGTAAGTGACGAACTCCGAATGTGTTAATGGTAAAAGTATGAGCGTACCTCAAAGAATAACCAAAATGGAGATATCACTTACTACGTGAGAGGAAAGGAGAAACGAGTGTGGAACTTTTAGAACAAATCCTAAGTAATAAAAATATGAACGAAGCCTACATACGTGTCTATAAAAATAAAGGTGCAAGTGGGGTCGACGGAGTAACAGTCGACGAACTAAAGCAATACCTGAAAGAGAACAAAGATGAACTGCGTCAGCGCATCAGAACAAGAAGATACCAACCACAAGCTGCCTTAAGAGTGGAGATCCCAAAAGAAAATGGAAAGATGCGCAAATTGGGAATACCAACAGTAGTGGATAGAGTCGTTCAACAAGCCATTCATCAAGTTCTCAGTCCACTATTTGAAAAGCAATTCAGTGAATTCAGTTACGGTTTCAGACCAAAAAGAAGTTGTGAAATGGCGATAATTAAAAGCCTGGAGTTTCTGAATGATGAACATGATTGGGTAGTCGACATTGATCTTGAAAGATTCTTCGATACCGTCCATCACGATAAACTCATGAGAATCATATCCAACACAATAAAAGACGGAAATGTCATCTCGTTAATCAGAAAATACTTAGTCAGTGGAGTCATGGTGAATGGAAAATATGAAGACACACCTGTCGGTACTCCGCAAGGAGGCAACCTCAGTCCACTATTAAGTAATATAATGTTAAACGAACTTGATAAGGAACTGGAGAAAAGAGGACTAAGGTTCGTGAGGTACGCTGATGATGCCCTTATCTTTGTGAAAAGTGAAAAGGCAGCGAACCGAGTAATGAGCACAATCGTGAGATTTATAGAAGAGGAATTAGGCCTGATAGTCAACGTAGAGAAGAGTAGAATCTCACGTCCAAAAGAGTTGAAATTCTTAGGATTTGGGTATTATTATGGCACTAATAACAACAACTACAAAGTGAAACCTCATACAAGTTCTGTACAGAAGTTTCAAAGGAAACTTCGACAACTGACAAAGCGAAATTGGAATGTTCCACTAGACTACCGAATATTGAAATTGAACCAAGTAATAGTTGGATGGGTAAACTACTTCAGAGTGGCAAACATGAAAAAAATGACGGAACGAATAGACACAAAGCTTCGCTCTAGAATTAGGGTCATCATATGGAAACAATGGAAAGTAGCAAAGAAACAAATTAAATCGCTTATTCAACTAGGAATTCCGGAGGAAGAAGCGAAAGGATTAACCTACTGTCGAAAAGGTTACCGATTCATAGGATTATCCAAAGTCGTCCAAAGAGCAATCTCAAACAAATGTCTAAAGCAGAGGGGAGTCCCCTCTGCTTTAGAACATTATCTAAAAGTACACACTGTGATATAAATTGAAACGCCGTATACGCGAACCGTACGTACGGTGTTGTGAGAGGGGCGAAAATAAACATATTTTCCCCCTACTCGATTATGCAACAATCGGGGAAGGTTAGCTTAAGAAGGAAAATGGGTTAATGTGGTAAAATTAGTTTAATGATTTTCTTTAAGGAGGTAATCTAACATATTAGCTAACAAAAAGAAAAAGATACAAATGAAATATAGAAAGAGTATTAAGGAAAAGAAAGAAGCAGATGAAAATAACAGTAAAAAAGTGTTTGTTATTACTATTTTCATTGTTTTATTTATATTGGTGACATACTGGGGACGATTTATTTCAATATGAAATCTCTAAAAAAATTAGGAGTTGTTTATATGAGTGGTGATGGGGTAATCTGGCTTGTTTTAGTTGTCTCTCTTTTAATTTTGAATGCCTTGGCTATTTCTTTATACAAGAGAAATAAAATGCCTTTGTGGTTATCCGGTATAGTTATTGGAATTTCAGGGCCTATTATAGCGTTTATAGCAGGTTATTTTTTTGTGAAGATTGATCATAATAGTGGTGGTACTGGAGAAGGGGCAGGATTTGGAGCTGCATTTATAGGTTTAATTATAGTTGCTAATGGAATTATCTATCTAATCATCGGTATTATTTCCATGGTTAAAAGTTTAATCAATCAAAAAAATATAAACCAATAATGTGAAAAATAAAAAAGAACAAGTATTGAACTAGCTCTCATTACTTGTTCTACCTGCTGTTTTAGCAAACGAAGCACATAGTAGTTCAACAATGGCCATACCATCCAGATGCCTGTGATTTTATTTTGTTAATACTTGTATGTTGTTTGGGTAATTTTGTTCTAAGTCATTTAAATTATAGAGCATAGAGGTCAATAAGATTCTAGCTTCATCCATTTTCATTATGCTTTTTGGTAAGAGTACTTGCAGATACCCATCGTCTTGTTCAATTTTTATTTCTTTCTTACACATCCTTATAATTGAATTAATAGTTCCTATGGTTAAAATTGAAACACTAGAACATACAATATCCTACCATATTGAGCGTACTCAGCATGCCCTTCTACTGTGACCCTTTAATGTTTGAACAATCATATAAAATTTCTACGGCTATCAAGTCATACAACTCCTTGTTATAAGAGATTTAATGTTAAAACCCCTTTCGTACATTTCCAATTTTATATCAATATGGCTGTAATAGTAATGAAAAGTCAAATTAATAGTTTATCTTAACCAAGTACGGTTTTGAATAAAGTTTAATCGTTTATAAAAATGATAAACCGAAATCAATACTTGCTTTTGTTTTTCCTTAATTTAATAAGGGGCAGCATTCCTGTATTAACTGAAATACTAAAAAGTATGTGAAGAAATCTACTTAAACTAACGGGTGCATTAGCTGAAGATCAGAGCTGTCATTATGGCAGCTCTTTCTTTATGGAACTATCAGGGCAGGTTAGTTGCGTAAGAATTTTATGTTATTCGACTAACATGTCAAGCTAAATTATCAAACTCAGTTATCTAATTCAGATAACAACCCTTTCCTGATTTAAAGCCCTTTTATAAACCTTACATAAAAAAAATTTTCAGGATAAAAATATAGTAAAGAGGAGTGATGATCCGGTGTTTTATAAAATAGCTGTTTTTATTTTATTGTTTTCCTTAACTATTTCAACTACAGATAATGTACGAGCTCAATCATTATCTAATCAAAATCAAAAGATTGTTTTTGAATATACGCCTAATTACAATCGTCTATATAGCTTTTTGAATATAACTGAGCAGAAATATACAAATTCAATTAAGGTAGGAAAGACTATGGCAGAAATTGCTGAAAATCAAGGCATTTCAAAACAATCTTTAATTAATTTTTTATCAAACGAGATGACTGCTCAATTAGATAAACAGCTCAATGAAGGCAAAATCAATAAGGAAACCCATGAACATATAAAAAGTAATTTAAACCGTGCTATTCAATATGATATTAATTACAGATTTCAAAAACCTAACTTAAATCCTTAATGATTGGAAATTAAGGACAACAAAATAATAAAATTGAAAAGAGCTGAGCGTAATAGTCAATAAAACTGACTATACGCGCAGCTCTTTTTTTAAATCAGTTATAAATATCAGCTCCAGGACTTATTACATAAGACCAACCATTTGTATCATTAAAATACATAGTTTAATAAAACTTAATCTTAGTGAACTAACGGGTGCGTTAGTTGAGAACCGGGGCTGCCATTTGGTGGCCTTTTTCTTAATGAACTAAAGGGGCAGGATAGTTCAATAAGATGACTGGGAAATGAAGTATAATTTAAATAGTCAAATTAAGAAATGAGTGATAATGAAGTGGATTTTAATGAATTGATGCAAGAGAAAGGATATATTTATTTGGAAAAAATAATAGAACCCAAAGAAAATTCCTTACGATTGCTTATTAATAGAGGCACGTTCAACATCGATTTCCCTATGCTGCAATTAGAATTTGAATCATATATTTCATATTCTGTTATCGATGAAAGTTTTTCATATTCTATAGATAACTCTGAAATATCAAAGGGAGAGCTATTTCGGATATATACCAAGTCAAGGTATTTGGATTTTATAAAAATAGCCACGAATGAACGAGAAGATTTATGTCCCTCTGAAAATTACATCCATTATCAGTTTCCCTGCTTAAATCACACGATTGATGTTATTTCTTGTGAAGAACCAAAATTAACCATGGTAACAGGTTAAACTAACCTATTTGAATCCTTTTCTTGTTGAACTAACGGGTGCTTTAGTTCATTAAGAAAATAAAAAAAGTTGATTCCTTAAACTAGTAATCAACTTTTTTATTGGGAGAAAACTTCCTTAGCGTTGTAAATCCGCTTTTTCTTGACTCTACCCCATGCCCATCAAGCTAACAACGTAAATTACTAGATACGAAATGATCCTTTTTTCAAAACTTGCGAGTGAGGAAAAGTAGGCATGCCAAAAAAGCCTATTAAAACACGATTTTTTCGCTAGGCAGCTTGTCTATGCTTCACCGTCGTTTCATACACGACCCCTAGAATATCAAATACGGTCATCTTCTTATCTCGATGACATTTACGACCATTCTTTTTTAGCAGTTGATAAAGGCGATGCAGAATGTTCAAAAGTACTTCTGTGCCAACTGCTATCGCTTGAAACAGTAACGGAAAGTAATCTTTAATCATATAAATCGCTTTGTATTCACTCAGCTCATGCTTTTTCTTTTCAAGCAGAAGCTGTCGCATTTGAAACATCGTAGAAGAACAAAGGAGAATGCCAATGAGTTGTCCATATAAATGGCACTCGAGGCGTTCTCTTTTAATATGTTTACATTTATCAATTTCAAAGAATGACTTCCACGTTTTAAACAAAATCTCAATCTGCCAACGAAGTGAATCCAATGAATGTACATAGCTCGTCGGTATTTCTTCTAGCGACGTGTTCGTGATATATACATTCATGCCCATTAAACGTTTACTTTTATTCTTCATGACAATACCTTTCTTCTTTTCACGTATCGCTTGGTTTTTCAGTCGTGTTTGCGTTTGATCGTCAGTTAAACGATGGATAATGACACGTGCCGGAAGCTTCTGATTTTGGCCAATGTTTGCCTCGGAGACTTCCATCGTTTCACCAGTAGTTAGACCAGACATCATTTGTGTCATATCAAGCTGGATGTATTCTGTTGCTTTTTTAACGTGCCATTTTTGAAGTATTTTGGCTCAGGGTTCTCTTGATATAAATGCGTGTATTCAGCTTCAACCGCGAGATATAGTAAGCCTTTTTATCATGAATGACTTGTAAGTCTCCTAAATCGAAGTAACCAAGATCACGCAAACATAAATCGCCCTCCTCTACGGTTTCAAGGCAGATTGTACCGTATGTTTTATCATTGTTCTTTCCCGGTCCTAGCTGCACGTTTAAAAATTGGCCACTCAGTAAATCGTATTCCAATTGGATTTTCAAGCCTGCCGTATTACTACTCCCACCAGAGCCTTGATAATCTGGCGAATGAATCAGGTAGCTGAAACACAGTTGCATCTAAAATCCGAATGCGTTCGAAAGATGAAATCATGTGTGAAGATAGTGAATGTGTCGCACAGAGTTTTTGTGTTAGGAGTGAAGTAAAGACTTCTCGGAGGAAAGCGACAGCTGTTGGATATGAGTATCTAAAGGGGTGTTTCTATGTCCCATAGAAAAAGAAATAGTTAATACTTGCAACATTCAAACTAGTACTATATAGTTCTAGTTATGACAAAGGTAAAATTAATGAATCAAAAACGTGTGATTGAAGTGGCGGCAACATTATTTTTAGAAAAAGGGTTTGCTTATACAAGTATGGATGAATTAGTGCGTGTAAGCAAAGTATCAAAATCTAATGTGTATTATCACTTTTCTAATAAGGAAGAATTGTTAGAAGGGGTCGTTGATTATTGGATTGAAACGTATCAGCGTGTCATTGATGAAATACTTTCTCAGAACCAATTATTAGTTGAAGATCGTGTCCAGCTGTTTTTAAAGCATTTATCACAGGGAGTTCAGTCAAGGGAGTATAAGGGTGGCTGTCCATTTATTACTCTTTATATTCAAAGTCCTGCACAAGCCACGCACATAAAAGAAAAAATAGGTCTCTTTTTTACAGGATTACAAACGAAAGTCTCTCTATTACTAAAACAAGGAGTAGAAAAAGGGGAGTTTAGAAATACGATTAATATTGACGAGGTAGCGGCACTTTTTATAACGAATCTTGAAGGAGCGCTATTTATTTCAGAAACATTGAAGGATGCAACTGTTATCAAGCAAACAGCAAACCATTTTTTTAACTTGCTTCGATAAGAGAAGCATTTTTTTTACATTGAATTAGTACTATGTAGTACTAAAAAGGAGCGCGGATATGAGGACAATATTTTTAACTGGTGGAACAGGCTTTATTGGGAGGCAATTAGTGGAGGAATTAACTAAAGAGGAAGTTATGATTTTTCTTTTAGTTAGGTCAAAAAGTAAGGCAACACGCATTTTTCAAGAAAAAGGTATTGTAAATGAGGCAGCCATGCACTTTATTGAAGGTGATTTAACGAAAACAGATTTAGGTTTAAGTGATGAAGATAAGGATAGGATATTAAAAACGGATGTGATTATTCACGCGGGTGGACCAATGGATATTAAAGCGACAGAGCAAGAGGCAGTTTCTGTAATTTTAAACGGTGCCAAGCATATCGGTGAATTAGCTAAAAGTATTCATCAATTGAAGGGCTTGCAGCAATTTATTCATATAGTAGGTTATATGAGCCCCTTGAATGATAAAAGTAGCATGGTTACGATTGATGTGTTTAAGGAAGGCAACGATTATTTGAAAATAAAAAATTCCTATGAAAGAACAAAATTTTTAGCAGATCTTTATATTCGCCAGCAGGCATCTGAAATAGGCTATCCGCTTTCTGTGATTAATCCACCAACTGTAGTCGGCAGTAGTAAAACAGGGAGTACGGAGCAAGTAGCAGGCTTAGGCTTGCTTGTGACGAGTATGCGAAGAGGGCTAATGCCAGTTGTTCCTGGAGGTAAGGGGTATAGATTACCACTTATTTCAAACGATGAGCTAGCGAAGTTTATTGTGCAGGTTTTTAAGCAGGAGCAACCGTCTATTCAAACATATACACTTGTTCAAGACAAACAGCTTGATCCAAATATGTCTGAATTATTAGGAGTTATGTCAGAAAGTATGAATATGGTAGCACCTAAAATCTCTGTACCCATTCCTTTCATGAAGGCACTTATGAAAAGTGGGGTAAGTAAAATAACACAAATTCCATCGGATGGACTGAACTTTATTACAAATAGGAAGTTTTCAAATGATTCATCGAAAAAAATCATGGGAGGGGATTGGTTTAAGAAGACGAGTGTAATGAAATTTTTCCCAGCCGTCGTAGCGGATTTGGATTATCGCTTGATGTATCAAAATGACCAGCATAATCATGCATTTGAACGAACATTAATCGGAAACACTGTCATTTATCAAATACAAGGAGAGGGTAAGCCGTTTATTTTATTACACGGTTTATTGAGCGATGGAGAGGATTTATTTCCTTTAGGACTAGAGCTTCATGAAAAAACTGGTCAACCGGTATGGATCCTGGATCTTCCAGGTTTAGGACGTTCCCCTTTTAAACGAGAGAAAAACCTTCTGGATCTCTATTTGAATGTAGTGAAAGAGTTAATGGGGGAAGCTACTAATGGTGCACATTTGATTGGCCATTCCTTCGGTGCGGTAATTCTTCTGGAAGCATTAGTACAAGAGTACATTGATACGAAGAATACTATTACTTTACTTCAGCCACCTGTTGCAAAAAGAAATTCTAACTCGTTTAATGCTCCTCAATTTATGAACAAATGGGCGTTGAAATTGGCAACTGCTAATTTGATAGAGCGATATTTATTAGGTAATGGTCTGTTTGAAAGTACGGAGAGCATTCCGGAACATTATATTGCCAAAGTAAGTAGGAGCTTTACTTCGCCTAGAATTTTAAATACAACGGTTCAGCTTAACAGTTTTCTATTGAAAGACTATCAGGGTGATTTTAATAAAGTACAAAGGTATAATCTTCATATTATTTGGGGAGATCATGATAGAAGCTATTTTGCTCCATTGCATCTTGGTAAGGTTGATATTGTTCCATATGGTCATCATTTCCCTCTTAGCCATCCGAGGGAAACGGCTGATTTGGTTATAAAAAATAGTAGTACTAGCAGATGATAGTGTGGGGTAAATACAAAAAAAGTGCGTAGTAAGATTGTTCGTTCAAAGTTTGGTTTAACATCATCGGTTGTCCTGTATCCAATAATAAAAGAAAATAGTATTTTTTGCTTGGATTAGCTTAATCATAGGTGCATTATCATATTGCTTCTTATGTATTTTCTATTAGGGGTACCACATGCCCATCAAGCTAACAACATAAATTACAAGATACGAGTTGATCATTGTTTTAAAACAAACGAGTAATGAAAAAGTAGCCATGCCAAAAAAGCCTATTAAAACGAGATTTTTTTGCTAGGCAGCTTGTCTATTCTTCACTGTCGTTTCATACACAACCCCTAGAATATCAAAGACGGTCATCTTCTTATACCGATGACATTTACGACCGTTCTTTTTGAGCAGCTGATAAAGGCGATGCAGAATTTTCAAAAGTTCTTTTGTGCCAACTGCTATCGCTTGAAAAAGTAACGGAAAGTAATCTTTAATCATATAAATTGCTTTGTATTCACTCAGCTCCTGCTTTTTCTTTTCAAGCAGAAGCTGTCGCATTTGAAACATCGTAGAAGAACAGAGGAGAATGCCAATGAGTTGTCCATATAAATGGCACTCTAGGCGTTCTCTTTTCATATTTTTACATTCATCTATTTCAAAGAATGACTTCCACGTTTTAAACAAAATCTCAATCTGCCAACGAAGTGAGTACAATGAATGCACGTAATTCGTCGGTATTTCTTCTAGCGACGTGTTCGTGATATATACATTCATGCCCATTAAACGTTTACTTTTATTCTTCATGACAATACCTTTCTTCTTTTCACGTATCGCTTGGTTTTTCAGTCGTGTTTGCGTTTGATCGTCAGTTAAACGATGGATAATGACACGTGCCGGAAGCTTCTGATTTTGGCCAATGTTTGCCTCGGAGACTTCCATCGTTTCACCAGTAGTTAGACCAGACATCATTTGTGTCATATCAAGCTGGATGTATTCTGTTGCTTTTTTAACGTGCCATTTTTGAAGTATTTTGGCTCAGGGTTCTTGATATAAATGCGTGTATTCAATATCCTGTTTTCTTGTGACACTTAGTACAATTATAGACAACATCTAAAATATTAAAGACTTACTTTTTCTCATAACAGTGGCACTTTCGCCCGTTTTTCTGTAGGAGGATAAACAGGCGAAGCAGGATCACTTGAGTTGGAAGCTTTTGATACAATCCGATATAAGCTTCGTAAATTTCGTGGGTTTGTCCTGGTTGTAGCTGGAAGGCAATTGTTACAGAAAAAAAAACGACATTCTTACAAATCTGGAAAATTGAAAATGGTTGTTTATGAAACTTTCAATATTTATACTTAAAGTTGGTGCTACTTCTTTATTGCAATAGTTAGCAATGTAATTTACAATATGTTTAAATGATTAAATTCTTAAACGGAAGGTAATGTTAGCGAAATGAACTGTAATGATAAAGTAATGCATATTTTAGAAAATTTAAGACCATGTTTTCAAGGGTTGGGAGATCCAACTCGTCAGCAAATTGTATCACTTTTAATTGATAAAGATAGCTTGAATGTGACGCAAATTGCGGAGAATATTCCCATGTCAAGACCTACTGTATCTCATCATTTGAAAATATTGAAACAATCAGGGTTACTTCAAGTTCAGAAAAAAGGTACTGAAATGTATTATTGTCTTGAGTTTAATGAAACAATAAATCTGTTAAAAGAACTTGTATCTTTAGTTGAAGATGAATGTAAGAACTAGGTACTCATTTATAGTTTAGGGACACCTTTTGTCCCTTTTTTTAGCGATAATATGTTAAAAGGTTTAAGTTTTTAATCGTTTAAATTTATAATCTCACACTAATTATAATGGAGGTTTCAGATGAATAAAAAAACAGTATTAATTGTTGGTGGGTATGGAGTTGTTGGTAGTCAAATTGCTCGAATTTTACATGATCGACATCCTGATTTGGAAATTAGATTAGGAGGAAGAACCTTAGGGAAAGAGTTACCTTTTGAATCAGAGAGAGTAAAAATAGTCAAGGTAGACAACACAATAGATGATCCTTTAAGAAATTTGGATGATAATTTCACATTAGTTGTTAATGCGGTTAATGACCCTCAAGATAGACTACTCCTATCCGCAGTTCGAAAAAAAATCCCATTGGTTGACATTACTCGTTGGACTGAACGCTTTAAGAGTTCTATTGATCGATTAAAAAATGTTGAGGTCCAATCCCCTGTTGTATTAGCTTCAGGGTGGATGGGGGGGACAGCAGCCCTTTTTTCTAAAATTTATTCAAAAGATCTTCAAGAGGTTACGGTTGATATCAACGCACTATATTCTCTTCAAGACAAAGCAGGACCAAATTCAACAGCGTATATGGACCGGTTAACTATTCCGTTTGAAGTCAAAGCTCGAGAGGGAATGCGACAGGCTTATCCAATGACTAATCCAATTAAAGTCCGCTTTCCCAACGGTTATATAACCAAATGTTATCGTTTGGATACTCCCGATCACGTAACCCTGCCAGAATCAATTCAAGCTGTTTCGACTAACTTTCGTATTGCTTTTGATAGTAAAATATCTACATATGGACTGGTTTCTCTGGTGAATACAGGGATTTGGAAAATGATTAGTGGAGAAAAATTTACCGATTTACGGAAAAATATTCTCTATAAACCCGGAAGGGGAAGTGCACATAACATAGTTATTCACCTTAAAGGTTATGATGCTACTGGTGTATTGTATAGACGATGTGTGAACATATCAGATCCGTTAGGACAGACACATCTTACTGCTTTAGGAGCAGCTGTCCAAGCAGAGAACATTTTACAAACATCTGATATTGTGGTTCCGGATTCTGGAATTTACTTTCCGGAAAATCTATTAGATTTGGGTGTGAATGCATCCGCAATTTTAGATTTTTATAGGGAATATGGGGTTACTATTACGAAAGAAAATATATAAAAGGTACCGTTCTATTCGTGGTAGGGGTCACCATATCAAAAAAAGAAAATTGTACGTTTAGACACAATTTTGACACGAATTAAGATGTTTGGTGTACGCTAAGACTATTTTCCAGCTAAATAGGGACTATTTGGCACTGGAAATTCGATGTTTTTTAAAATATCAACTGGAATATTACTTTCACTAATGGGAAAAGTGACTGTAGTTTGTAAAGATATACCTTTAAGGACAAACCTTTAAGTCCTGTTAAACCAAGGTTTGTAACGTTTATAAATCTATCAAAAAATATTTACAAACGTTTACTAAGTGCATATCACCTTTATAAACTTCTTAGCGTACAATTTTCTTTGCTTGATATGGTGACCCCATCAATAAGAATCAATGGTAAAATGATGAGAATTAATTATGCTATGGGGCTGGTCAGTTGTAATTTTATAAAGGAGTTGTGAAAAGTTGAAATATCGCAAAGCAAATATCGATGATATTGATAAATTGGTCGAGTTAAGAAAAAAGCAATTAGTTGATGAGGGGATAGAACCTAATATAGATATTGGTAGAGAACTATATGCTTTCTTTAAAAATAAACTAAGTGAAGGTACTTTAATTCAATGGCTAGTGGAAGATAATGGAGTTAGTATAGTTTCATGGACACATTTTAGTTAAGTCCTTACAATGATTTTTGAGAGGATGTGTCCGTTTTGGAACGTAAGAATACAGGTAAAAAATATAATAATGAATTCAAGAAGACTATTGTAGATCTTTATCACTCGGGTAATTCAGTAAGAGAATTAAGTGGCGAATATGGTGTATCAGACGTAACTATTTATAAATGGGTTAAAGAATTTACCCCTATCGGTTTAGGGGAAGAGTCTATGACTCCGAAGGAATTAGCCGCCATACAGAAGGAAAACCTTCGGTTAAAGCAGGAAGTTGAAATCTTAAAAAAGGCTATGGCCATATTCGCGAAAAAATAACCGAGACAGATCTTACCGAATTTATCGAGGAAAATAGGAATCTATACCCTGTACAGAGAATGTGTGAAGTATTAGAAATCCCAAGAAGCAGCCATTATCAGTCTCTTCAACTTGTAGTATCCAATCGCGAACAGGAAAACAAAGAACTAACGAATAAAATTAATCTCATTTACCTAGAAAGCAAGGGACGGTATGGTGCTCCTAAGATACATCAAATCCTATTAACCAAAGGATTTTCCCTCAGTCTAAAGCGTGTTCAACGCTTAATGAGCAAGGCGAGTATTCGTTCTATCACGAAGAAAAAATACCGTCCTTATCCATCTAAAGAAAAAGTTATTCAGTTAGATAATTTGCTTAAACGAGACTTTACCACCCAGACCATTAATGAGAAATGGGTAGCTGATATTACGTATATCCACACGTTAAAAGACGGATGGTGTTATTTAGCTTCTGTATTGGATCTTCATTCAAAGAAAATAGTAGGGTATTCCTTTTCACGTTCTATGACGACAGAACTGGTCATAAAAGCTTTCGATAACGCTCACTCTTCACAAAAGCCCTCGGAGGGCTTAGTTCTTCATACGGATCTTGGCTCACAATATACAAGCAGTGAGTTCACTCAACATACTCAGAATCATCATATTAAGCAATCCTTTAGTCAGAAAGGTTGCCCGTACGATAATGCCTGTATTGAATCCTTTCATGCGATATTAAAAAAGGAAGAAGTCAACCACGTCCAGTATCTAGATTACCAAACAGCTAAATTAGCGATATTCCAATTTATTGAAGGTTGGTATAACCGAAAAAGAATTCACAGCAGCTTAGGATATAAAACTCCACAAGCCATTGAAGACCAAATTAGAAATGCAGCTTAAGATTTAACTTTTTTGTGTCCAAAATATTGACTCAAATCCAATAATGAAGAAACTATAGCTTGTGGTGCAGTAATTTTTTATGAATTTCCACCTTGTTACACCAATAAGACTGGAAAAAAGGCTTATATCACAAATATGTATACTAATGAAAATTATCGTGGGCAAGGAATCGCAACAAACCTGTTAACTAAATTGGTTGATGAAGTTAAGATTTCAGGTATCTCACAAATATGGCTTGGGGCTTCAAAAATGGGTAGAACAGTGTATAAGAAGTTTGGTTTTATGGAAACTGATGAATTTCTAGAATTACAGTGTTTTTGCCCATCCACCGAAAAAGGGGAATAAGACAAGATATTCCAATGTGGAAAAGTAACTCTAAAATCAACCTTTATTGTGTATTTTGGAGTTACTTGACGTTTACTTTTCTACGGAAAGTTGACACTTTTATCCTATGCCCTAAAGGCGGACTGAATTCCTGCATAGGCTTTCCAGTATCACTGAATTTGTAATGAAAAGTTGTGAACAATTGAAAAAATAATGGCTGAAATAATGAAAGGTGAGAAGGAGTTTATTTCTAATAAGCGAAATATTATATTTTATTGTTTTATCCTAAATTATTTGTAAAGGTGGATACATAATGACAGTAAAGAAGCTTTATTTCCTCCCAGCAGGTCGTTGTATGTTGGATCATTCTTCAGTTAATAGTACACTTACACCGGGTAAACTACTAAACTTACCTGTTTGGTGTTATATTTTGGAGACAGAAGAGGGACTTATTTTAGTAGATACAGGTATGCCAGAAAGTGCTCTTAATAATGAGAATCTTTTTAAAGGTACATTTGTTGAAGGACAAGTTTTACCTAAAATGAATGAGAACGATAGAATCGTAAATATTTTAAAGCGTGCCGGATATGAGCCAGAAGATCTTCTTTATATCATTAGTTCTCACTTGCATTTTGATCATGCAGGAGGAAATGGTGTTTTTACAAATACACCAATTATTGTACAGCGTGCTGAATATGAGGTAGCACTCCACAGAGAGGAATATTTGAAAGAATGTATATTGCCGAATTTAAACTATAAAATCATTGAAGGGGATTATGAAGTAGTGCCAGGTGTGCAATTAATATATACACCTGGACATACGCCAGGGCATCAGTCATTATTAATTGAGACGGAAAAATCAGGTCCAGTGTTGCTAACTATTGATGCATCATATACGAAAGAAAACTTTGAAGATGAAGTACCGTTTGCTGGATTTGATTCGGATTTAGCTTTATCTTCAATAAAACGTTTAAAAGATGTTGTTAGGAAAGAAAATCCGATTATTTTCTTTGGACATGATATGGAGCAAGAAAAGGGCTGTAAAGTGTTCCCAGATTATTTGTGATATAGCATATAAAAAGTCATGGGCTCGTTAGCTCATGACTTTTTGTTTTGGGGTGTTATAAAAGTCTTAAGTTGATGGGCATGTGATACTACCCCATATAGAACTAAAAGGTGCTTGTGCGGCCGAGCCTAGGTCGTATCATATAGCGGGTGGGATTCCCGTCGAGTAAGAATTAGCCATTCGCTCGTAGCGAGTCTTGGAGGGCTAATGGTAACGTTAGTCTTTAAGCGTAGACAGTTAGGTGACGGGCCGAAAGCCAAATGGTTGAAGGGATTGAGCTCCATAATGTTAGTAAATCGAGAGGGCTGATGCCTTAAGCGCAGCAGAAAGCTACATTTTATTCTTCGTTAAAGGCAAGAAGGATAAAGCCTCTCTGGAGTCAGAGACCTTGGCACGTTATACATTGATATGATGCGGCAACTCGGGAGACCCTTCCGGTCTTTTCTATTTTATTGAAGAGTATGGTGTACAAGCGATAACAAGTAAGGAAACCAAATGCCGTGTAGGGAGTCGGATAGCAGCGTAGTACCAATGAAGTTGGGTAATGCCGATGGAGGGAAGGCTAGCTACCAGTTATCACCCTTACTAGGGAAACATTTACTACACACAGAGGTAGGTATTATAAATGGAAACAAAACTACTAAGGATAGCAGAATTAGCAAAATCCGAGCCTAAAATGAAATTTACATCTCTTGCGCATTTATTAAATGAGCAATCGCTAACACAGTGTCATCATGAACTACCTAATAAAAAGGCGACTGGTGTTAACGGAACGACTAAAGAACAATACAGCGAAAACTTGGAAGAAAATATAAAGGATTTAGTAAGTAGGCTTAAAAGCAAAAGTTATCGCCCTGTTCCAGTAAGAAGGATGTATATCCCAAAACTCAATTCTACCAAGAAAAGGCCTTTGGGGATACCGGAACATGAGGATAAAATTGTACAAAAAGGCATTACAAAAATACTAAATACTATCTATGAAAATGACTTCCTAGATTGTTCATTTGGTTTCCGTCCTAATAGAAATTGCCATGATGCGCTGAAAATACTAAACCATTATATTGAAAAGAAATCAGTAAGTTATGTAGTGGATGTAGATATCAAGGGTTTCTTTGACAACGTTGACCACAAGTGGATGATGGAGTTCTTGAACCTCCGAGTCTCCGACCCTAACCTACAGAGAATAATCAGCAGGTTTCTTAAAGGTGGATACATGGAGGAAGGTAAGAAGTACAAAACAGATAACGGTACACCGCAAGGTGGAGTAATATCTCCGATATTAGCGAATGTATATCTCCATTACGTTCTCGACTTATGGTTTGAGAAAGTGGTTAGGAAACAATGTAAAGGGCAGGCCTACATAGTAAGATATGCAGATGACTTTGTTTGTTGTTTTCAACATAAAAGTGAAGCTCAGCAATTCTTCCATTCAGTAAAGCTTAGATTGAAGAAGTTTAACTTAGAGATAGCCGAGGATAAAACGAAAATTATACCCTTTGGGAGGTTTGCAGAAAATAATGCAAAGCGAGATGGGAGTAATAAACCGGATACCTTTGATTTCCTAGGGTTTACTCACTATTGCGGGAAAAGCAAACAAGGGAAATTTCGAGTGAAACGGAAATCTAGTAATAAGAAAGTCCAAGGTAAACTAAAAGAATCTAAAGAATGGCTGAAGATTAATAGAAATAAAGATATTCATACGATCATGGATAGATTTAAACGCTCACTCATAGGTTATTACAACTATTATTGTATGACCGATAACATACAAATGGTTAACAGCTTCAAAGAGAGACTCGAATACTTACTATTTAAATGGCTAAACAGAAGAAGCCAAAGAAAGTCCTTTACATGGGATAAATTTAATCTCTTTCTCCGTAAATATCCACTGCCTTCACCAAGAATCAAAGTGAATATCTATGAACTAAGAAAAGAGATTAGCTACCTTCTGTAAACGATGACTAGGAGGAGCCGTGTGCGTTAATAGCGCAAGCACGGTTCTGTGAGGGGGAGGAGTACAATTTACCGTAAGGTAGGAAGGCTCCTTTCTACTCGACTACTTCTATATGGGGCTGGAAACAGCTCCATTTTCTTATGGAATTATCGGGGCAGGATAGTTCCATTAGAAATCAAAAAAAGAAAATTGTACGTTTAGGCAATTTGGACACATTCTAACCGGTTCCCTGTACCTTAAGGAACCGGTTTATCAATTTACTGCTTTTTTATGGGTTTTTGTCTCCTAATGGCCTTAAATTATTAAATTCGTTTTTTGATTTAGGTTCCGTACATAACCACCTACTAAAGTGATATTTTACCTAATTTTACAATAATAGCTTTTAATTAATTACATAAAATGGTATTTTAGGTATGCTGTTTAATATTTTTTAAAGGGGGATACGTAATGAAAAATATTGTAAAAATGGATAATGAAAATTTAATTATGAATGGTGATTTCGAACAAAACTTTACAGAGTGGCAAGTAGAAGGTCCATCAGGAGAACAGATTATTAATTCGGGTGCAAATAAATTTTTAAGGCTTAGTTCATTAGGACGAATCTCTCAGGAAGTCACAATTACGCCAAATAAAACTTATACACTAAGTTTCAATACACAAGCTCTTTATGTAGGCGGGAAATCAAATGTGACAGTAGGTACAAATGATACAGGAAATTTATTTGATGAGCATTATGAAAATAATCAAATGGAATCCAGAGAAATTATCTTTAAAGCTGGCTCAAATGATACTTCACTTAAACTTACTTTACACTGTAGTGGTGGGGAAGCAAGGTTCGATAACATAGTTTTAGCACAAGATGTTCCAACAGTAAGTAGTGCCTATGTATATAGTGGAGGATACATTGCAATAAATTTTTCAGTACCTTTAAGTGATCAAACTACATTTACGATGTATGTGAACGGGGAAAGAAGAAGAGCTATGACATTTGATATTGGACGCAAATACTGGCGTGGTGATGTTTCATTTTGGGGAGGTACTTGGGCGGAAGCTAAAGACTCTAACACAAGATTTACATTAAAAACTATGATAGGTGATACAGAACAAACTTTAATTGAATTTAATGGTGTTAGCTCACATGATGTGGCGATTAAGGAAGACATAGCATTTGATCCGTTAAACTATGAATCAATTAAGAAAAAGGGAATAAAAATTGAAACAAAAGCACAACAATTAGTAGCAACTGTATTATCACAACCGGGACCTTTAGAAGGGCAGAAAAATCGTTCAAGTGGAAATTTTAGCACTGAAAGTCTTCCATCAGGAACAAAATATTTAAGATGGGAAATCGAAGGGGGAGGAGATCCAGACTTTATAAGTTTCAATGTAATGGAAGACAAATCTGCAGCAGTAGATCCAGTTCATTTTACTGGTGTACTAAGTGGAAATCGAACAAATGTAGTATCAAAAAGATCACTTTATATTGCAAATCCTAGTAATGCTTCTGGACCATTTACTGTAAGTGTATATGCTATTTTTTAATAGTATGCTTTTTTAGCACACCTTACCAGAAGAAGAGGTTCGAATATTAAAAAATCACAAATAATAAACTTATGCCTTAAAGAACTAACGGGTGCTTAGCTCAAGAACGAAGCTGTCTTTAAGGCAGCTTTTTCGTGCGCCCGGCATGGGTGCAATCTATAGGGTGGAAGTCCCGAATCATGAAGGCAGTAGTAGTGGTTAGCTTAATGCAAGGGTGTCCACGGTGACGTGGAATCTGAAGGAAGCAAGCGGCAAACCTCCGGTCTGAGGAACACGAACTTCATATAAGGCTAGGTATCATTGGATGAGTTTGCGAAACAAAACAAAGTCCTTACTGCCGAAGGTGGTACAGAGTAAATGAAGCAGATAGATGGAGGGAAAGATTGCACTCTTACCCGGGGAGGTCTGATGACAGCCAAGTACACTTGGTAACCTTTCCAGTGATGGACAGCTGAATCATCAGAAGTCAGCAGAGGTCATAGTACTTGTCTACTCGAGAAGACAAGGAAGGACCGAACAGATTAAGGAGGATGAATACTAGGCGTTCGTTATCTGTGAAGAAGCAAACAATTCCTAACGGAACTTATTTGAAGGAAGAAGTGGTGAATACACGGGGAACTTCAAAAGGGTGGAGCAGATAAAGGCACAAATAGACTATTTATCCACGTAGAAAGGATATCAACGATGTTAATGGAACAGATACTAGAGAGGGAAAACTTAATACAGGCACAGGAATCAGCAAAAAACCCACCTCATGGTGACGTGGGTTTAGAATATAAGGTTATCTTTTTACTTTCGTGGCACCTTCATACACAGAATTAACTATTATATCGTGATTTCTCCTGAATCAGGTCCTAAGTAATTCTTTAGAAGAAGTATTCCAAACTTAAACTCAAAAGAAAATACAATGTGGCTGACAATACAAAAGCGAGGACTGTACCTACACCAGCACGTGCTAGATATAGTTTAACGCTACTTGATTGATATTTAGCAAACTTTAGCTTCTGCACATATTCTAAAACAATAAAAATCGAGGCGACTGTAATAAAAATAGCGAGAATGCTACTCATTACTGTGACCAAACTTTTAGTAGGATGAAATTTGAATTAAATCTGAAAACCTTAAAACGGCTGCTCCGGCAAGTCCTTATCATGCTATTACTCGGCTTAACGATCGTTAACTTTGATTGGATTAAAATAGAATTAGGTGGGTTAACCCTACCTCTGCCTTTAGGCAAGAATTTATGACCTTCTGTATTTTAAATCAAATAGGTAAATGTAAGCCAAAATGAAATTTCGCTGTAGAGCGTTTCTCAGCATCACATTATTTAAAAAAGTAGTGTTTTTGTCTGGTAAAAGGTATGTTTTCACTTTCAGTTAGGTTTGCGATTAGCTTTTATTTATAACCTGACGCTACCCCGAAGATAACAAAGTCGCTATACTACCTGCCGATAGTATAGCGACTTTTGGAAATTGAAAGATATTGAATTGTTTATACTGCGAGTTAACGAAGAAGTTAGCAGAGTAAACCAATTTATCATTTCAGTTTATTAATTTCGGATTAGGTAATCAAATGCGCCAAGAGATGCGTTTGCTCCTGATCCCATTGAAATAATGATTTGTTTGTATGGGTTATTTGTACAGTCGCCTGCAGCAAATACGCCAGGTACGTTTATAGAACCGTGCTTATCTGTAACGATCTCACCAAATGGAGTGCGTCTGTAAATCATGCAACTGATCCACAAGCTAGAAAAGAAGGTTTCGAGATAGCTGCACCTGTTAATATTGCTAACAACGTTTGGGTTGGAGGAAATACAGTAATCAATATGGGGGTTTCTATTGGTGAAAATAGTATTATTGGTTCAGGAAGTGTTGTGACAAAAGATATTCCAGCTAATGTTATTGCGGTGGGCAATCCCTGTAGAGTAATTAAAACGATAGGATAATTTTTTGGTATAGCCATAGGATGAATATACATTTAATATATTAGACCTGTAAAAAGAATCCTATATATCTGAACTATACCCCGAATTATGGACACAGTAAAAAAAGTCCCTTATTCGGGGTTTTCTATGTCCTTTTTCTAGAACCCCGTTTATAATCATTTCAGATATAGGGCGGAGGAAATCAAAATGAGTAAGATTTATTTTAATGAATTTCAAATAAAGGAATTAGAGAATAATCCACATGTGAAACAGGTTTCAGATCGTTCGATTGCTTATCATCCAGACTTTAAGGTAAAGGCTATTAAAGAGAATCAAGCTGGTAAATCACCTACCCAAATCTTTATTGAACATGGCTTTGAGTTAGAGATGATTGGATCGGATAAACCAAAAGGCTGCTTAAAACGTTGGAGAAAAACGTTTGAACAATATGGCGAGGATGGCTTCTATACAGAGCGACGTGGGAAAGGAAGTCCAGGAAGACCAAAATCCAAGGAGTATTCGCAGGAAGATCAGTTAAAAAAGGCTGAAGCTCGTATTAAATATTTAGAGGCTGAACTTGAATTTCTAAAAAAGTTAGACGAACTCGAAAGGCAGGCTTCGAAGAAGAGAAAATGACAACGAGTGAAAAATTCACGTTAATTGAACAAATCATTCGCCAATATAATCTTACCAATATGGTCCGTTATTTTTGTGAAATGGCCGAAGTCAGTCGTAGTGGATATTATGCTTGGATACATGCTGAAAGGATTCGATTGACTCACGAGAAGAAAGATTCGCAGGATTATGAACTTATTAAGGAAGTATTTGAGGCCAAGAAGAAAAAAGCAGGTGCCCTCACCATCAAAATGATTTTAGAGAATAAGTATTTTGTCACGATGAACCATAAAAAGATTCGAAGGCTTATGCATAAATTCAATCTTAAAGCCATAATTCGTCAAGCGAAACCTTATAAGAAATTAGCGAAAGCCACTCATGAGCATAAGGCCGTTCCAAACCACTTAAACAGGAATTTTAACCAAGGAGAACCGAGGAAAATTCTCCTTACAGATATTACTTACGTTTATTATGGTTCTGGACAACCAGCTTATCTTTCTTGTGTCAAAGATGCTGTTACACGAGAAATCATCGCTTTTCACTTATCTAGAAGTCTCAAGATGGGGATTGTCTATCACACATTGGAGAAGCTCTCTGATTCCCTAAATGATCTGATTCATCCTGAAGCGATCATTCATTCAGACCAAGGCGTTCATTATACACACCCTGAGTTCCAGCGCCGAGTGAAAGAACTAGGGCTGAAACAATCCATGTCCCGAAAGGGAAACTGTTGGGACAATGCCCCTATGGAATCATTCTTTGGCCATTTTAAAGATGAAGTGGATTATTTGGAGTGTCAAACTTTTGATGAGTTACACCAATTAATTGAAGAATATATGGAAGATTACAATACAAATCGTTACCAATGGAGCCTAAATAGAATGACTCCCGCACAATACGGGAGTCAACTATTAGCTGCTTAATTTATAGGTCTTTTTTTAAGACTGTCCATTTTGAAGGGCACAGTTCAATCCTTTAGGATTCTTTTTCTTCCGAAGAGTCAACAACTTTTGTATGAACTTTCTATATCATTTGATGTTAAAACTAGATTTTTTAGTATGGTTGTTTACTAAAGCTTCTCCAGCACTTACCCCTACAATGACAGTGTTTTGTTTTGCTATGTCCTTTAATATTATGTCATAAGTCAGCTCCACTTTTTTTCATATTATACTGCAAATAAAACGGATTTCCTCTGTTGAAATAGATTACATTATATTTCTCAAGTAGTTCTGGTTTGTCGAATTCTATATCATTAAAATCAACCTTCTTAAATCCATACCCTAAAAGGTCTTCTTTTGCTTTCATTGCGAATCTATTATTTTGTTTTTTTATGAGAAGCTGTAGTAATAATTGTTGCTTTTAGCTTACTAAATCTCTATCAATTAGTTGGCAAAAATTGTTACTTAATTAAATCTGTAAAAAATCCATTAAAAGTTAATAAAATCTTAGTCATTCAAATCAACCTCTTTTATTTAATATACTTTTATATGTTCCCAGTAAAACCCTTTAGTGCCATACCTCAGCATCCCTCCTGTAAAGCACCCGTTTAACAAACACCATCTCTTCTATTGCACATATTCATATTAAATATGAGATTATACCGCGTGTGAAAATTTATCTATATTTGTAAATTTAATATAATATATGAAAAAATATGTTTTTCTGTCTTTTTCTGTATGTTCATGTAGTTCCTATTGTAAATTAAAGATACGTTCTTGCTAGAGAGAATGTATGAGAGCGCGCTTAACAACGCTTTAAGTGGATCTGTGAAAAATTATTAGGGGAGGCTATATATTGGCAAGTTATGAATACCACAATTTTTCTAGTGAAGTGAGAGAAAAATTAAGACCATTGTATAAGTCAAATAACTACAGAGGAATAATCGGAATCTTGTATGACTACTTTATAATTGGATTATCTATATTTTTAGGAGAATACAGTATATGGTTTTATTTACTATCTGTATTTATAATTGGATCTAGACAAAGAGCTTTAGCAACAATACTTCATGATGCTTCACATCTATGTTTGTCTAAAAGCCGAAAGCTGAATTACATATTAGGAACGTACTTTTCAGGCTATCTGATTGGACAAGAATTTAATATATATAAAGATTCCCATGTTAAAGGACATCACACCCATTTAGGAGATCCAAATAAAGATCCTGATTATCAATACCATATAGATGCAGGGTTGTATAAGTTACGAAATAGCAATCATTTTCTCATTAAATATGTATTAAGACCCTTATTTTTATTAAACATTCTGAGCTACGCTTATTACGTTTTTAAATACAGAATGTTACAATTAAAACAATATCCTAAGCAATTTACTGCTATGGCAGTAATGTGGATTACAATAATTGGTGTACTAGCATACTTTGACTCTTTAAAATATCTCCTTCTTTATTGGATTATTCCGTATTTCACGTCTTTTATGGTTATTGGCTGGTTTATTGAAATAGCAGAGCACTATCCATTAGTATTAGATAATAAAAAGAGTATTAAAATGACCCGTAATAGATATAGTCATTGGATTGAAGCTTTCTTTCTAAGTATTCATGCAGAAAATTACCATTTGACTCATCATCTTCAAGCTAGTATTCCTTATTGGAATATTGCCAAAGCACATAAAATTATGATGAAGGATAAAATGTATAGAGAACTAAATAAAAAAATGGGAGGGGTTTTTATTTCTTCTAACTCTAATCCACCATTAATTTTCGATTTAATCAAGAATAACAAACTACCTATTATAAAAGCATCAAGGAAAAGCGCATGAAAAACACATACACTCTAGGCATATTTTTAGCCTTAGGAGCAGCAATTTTAAATGGTACCGTAGGAATACTTAGCAAAGGTTTATTTTCAAGTGATTTAACGCCAGCAGCTGTCTCATTTTATAAATGTTTTATTGCTTTTGGTGTCCTTTCCATTTTTACTGTTTTCAATTCTGATTTCAGAAAAAATATCATTCTATTAACGAAAAATATTAAGGCTATTGCTCTTTGCTCCTTTTTAGGAATATTTGTTTTATATTTTTTCGAAACCACTGCTTATAACTATGCTGTTGTACCTTTTGTCGTGTTTCTTCTACTAGGTTCATCTGTTTTAACAACTTTTGTGTTTAGTTCTTTATTATTAAAGGAAAAAAAGAACAAGTTAAAGTATGTAGGATTATTCTTATTGATAATAGGCTTAATAATAATGGCATTTGCACAGGGGGCTACTGGAGGTCTTTCAACGGGAGCAATTCTTGCAGGTGTTGCAGGTGTTGGTTATGGTTTATTTTTAGTGTTAACAAAAAAATTCTCTTTAAATGGCGGTTTATCATTAATTTGGTATTTCATGTTATTTGGGGTATTTTATTTGTTTATTCCTTTCTGTAGAGAAGGAATAGTTGCACCAGAAGTAAGTTCAGTTCCATCCTTAGTAGCATTAGCAATCTTTCCTACTATAGGAGGCTTTTACTGTACAACGAGAGCCCTTAACTATTTAGAAGCTAATAAAGTTCAGTTCTTAGAATTAAGCGAACCTATATTTGCCACTATATTTGCTTTTATTGTCCTTAGGGAATTTGTACAAGGAATAGAATGGTTAGGAGCCATTTTAATTTTAATTGCTATTTACAGCTCTGAGTACTCACCCAAACCAAAAGCAAAGGCAGAGAACTAAATCAACATCAATCAAAATTATAAAGAGATATAGACTAAACAAATATCTGGTATAAAAAAATTAGTAAACTGTATATTAATATAAACATAGTTAATTCAACATAAAACAAGAGGGGTTTAAACTCAGCCTTGAACTGATTTAGGCGAAAAAAGATGGGGAGAGCATAAAAACTCATTCAAATCATTAATGTACATAATACAGAATATAGGCAATCAATAAACACTGAAGAAATATTATTTCAAGCCTATTGGTTTAGTTCCTGTGCTCACTCTATGGAACTGAATACCGAAACAAAAAAGTTAAGTTTCGTGAGTTAACATTTAAAAAACAAGTTTCAATGTTAGTATCTTATAAATTTAATTTCAATTAATAACTGAGGGTAAACCTATTACAGGGTTTGCTCTTTTTTTAGTGGCCTGATTAACCTTACGGGTAACCCCCATAATGAGGCATCTCCTTCCTTTACCATATCATGAACAGTGTACAGTAAGCAAAGACCATCAAAAAGTAGTGATACGTCACATGCCCATCAAGTTAATATTTTTATGTCCCCCAAAGTGAAAAAATCTGAGTTTTGTTTAGCTAGTAACTAAAATTTCCATTTTTTTGGAGGGTTTATTTTCTTAGCTTGATGGCTATGTGACGATACCCCATAGCCATCAAACTAAGATTTTTAATTACCCCCATAACGAACAATTAATTTCTTAAGTTGATGGGTAAGTAGGATTCCCCCTATATAACAAAATAGGAACCTATCATATTTCATGATAGGTTCCTTCTTTAAATGCAAAAACTTAAGATGTATCGCATTATCTTTAGAATCGTTTAGTTTTCATAAAGGTCTTACAAAGTCGAATTTTTTGTATTATTTTAGCTGGATGTTGGTTCTCATCAGCATCCAATTTTTTCATGATTCAATCTATGAATAAAATATCTACTGCTGTTTGTTAGGTAGTGCATGATAGCCAAAAGCTAAATCCAGCAAAGCACTTGCTTCTTGACGCAGTAACAAATCCTTCGGACGGAAGGTAATGGATCCGTCAGCACTGATGGAAGTATCAGGATCTAGAATTCCTTGGGAGGCAAGTGCCTGAATCGATTGAATTGCCCAGTCATCCGCAGCATCAAGTAATTTAACTTTAATAGCTTTGTCAGGTTGAATCGGTTTCAAGTCATGAATTTGCTTTAAGTTTTGAATCATGGTTGCTGCGACCTGTCGGGTAATCGGAGTAGCACGGTCATACCCTGGAATTCCTTTCATAACTTTTTCCCTTGCCTCCTTGGAGTCGTCTGGAAAACCATTCCATCCATAAGCAAGTAACAACGTATCCGCAAACTCTCCTTGTGTCATGATGTCCATCGGTTTGAATAGATTACCTGTTTTAGCACCCATAATATTTAGAGCATGAAGATTATCAATGTGACTTCTATAGTTACTCTTTTGTGGGACGTCATCAAAAGGTGGTTTGTTGTTAATTCTCTGGGCATCTGCTACAAAATCAAGGCTTTTAGGAGAGTTGTAGTGAAAATATGTGATTTCTCCAGCTGAATTCTTTTTGAAAGCAACATTGTTGCCTTCCGAATCTTCAAATAACAACGGATGAATCATTTTGAGAACTTGTTTTCCAGTTGTTCCACTCTCCATGACCAAATTCCCATTTTCATAAGTAAAATGAGTGCGAATTGCAGCGAAACGCGTATTTTGGAATAAGCCCAAGTATTTATGAGCTTCTTTTTCCTCTAACGGGAGATAACTTGTTTTTACTTCATTCTTCTTAGCAGGGAAATAGTGATCCATGAGAGTTTCATATATGTCTACACTCATCATTGAATCATTATTGTAAGACATGAAGAATGCTGTTTTTTGTTCAGGCACTAAAATCAGCAATGATTGATGTCCAGGCATGCTTCCCCCTTTTATTACAACGTGTTGACCGTTAGCAAATTTATTAAAAGGCGTTTCAAATCCAATTGTCGCAACAGGAATCGTCTTATCATCAAAAACTTGATAGGCATGCATCATATCCATGCTTTTTTTACTTACAATTTCTTTGTCTTTAAACTTTCCTTTCTGTAGTTGCATAATCATGTATTTTGACATGTCTTCCGCAGTAGATAAAATGCCTCCTTGTGGTGTATCCCTTAAACCGCTCCCACTTGTTGGAATCGAATCTCCAGTGGGGCCATAAGGTGTAGCCATTTTTTCGAGAAGATCAGGCGTAAAGCTCATGCTTGTAGATTTCATATCTAATGGTTTGAAAATATTCTTTTCCATATATTTCGAGAAAGGGGTGTTAGTAGCATTCTCCACTGCAAACCCTGCGAGCGCAAATCCGACGTTGTCATACGTATAAACTTCTCCTGGTGGCCGTACCACAGTTGGCATATGTTTAGAGAAAAATTCTTTCATCGGTATACTATTATTAATATATTCAGGTCCAGTTATGTTTGTAAGATCGGGAAAATCCACCCCGCTGGTATAAGTGAGCATATCAAACAGGGTAAGAGGTTTACCAGTTTGATTAGGTAATTGTAATCCACCAAAATATTTTTGTACGTCTTGATCTAGTTTAAGCTTTCCTTTATCGACTTGCTGCATCACAGCCAAAGCAGTAAAAGTTTTCGTGACTGAACCGATTTGAAAGACCGTGTCCTTAGTGACGGGGATTTTCTTTTCTTTATCGGCATATCCATACCCTTTATTGACAACGACCTTTCCATCATGAACGACGACAAAACTAGAACCGTTCACATTGTACTTCTCCATTTTTTCTTCAAATAACGGATCAGCAAAAGATTCTATTTCTTTTTTATTATTAGGTCCTTTCGTCATTTGGATATTAGCCGTGGATGCCGATGGTTTTGATTTTCCTGCTTCTAACGATTGTTGGGAACACGCAGAAATCATGGTTGAAGAAGAAAGAAGAATTGCAACGATCCCCAGTTTGTTAATTGCTTGTTTCATTTTTGTACGCTCCTTTATTTGATTGAAATTTTTTGTTAGCACAACGAGTTAGCGGCTCGTTAGTGTATGAACAGAGTGTAGCAAGCGGCGAGTCATATTCGATAGTGAACTTTTGTCATATTTATAAAGAACAACAAAAATTGAGTGGGATACGGCTGTATTAATAGCTATGTCATAGAAACCATGACATTTTGACACTACCGTATGTGACAGAAAAACACTCAGAATCAAAGAGCGGTATTTAACGCATTAACAATAAATGAGGAGGGAGATTTTCATTGTGTGTGATAAAAATATAAAGAGGCGTGAAAGGGGAAACAGGTATGACCTATCTATGAAAAACAAACAAGAGTGTTTTAAGGAAATGAAGTAATTTCTAGGGTTAACATACATGTGATAAAAGAGGAATTTACCGTTTGTTAGGACACAATAGCGTTTGTGAAAATAAACCCTTTTGTCTTTGGTTACGATGAAAGCTGTGTGACTAGTATAAAGGAGAGGAATATCTTTATGAAAAAGCATTGTCAAATTACATCTACAGGTTTAGTCCTTTTTATGACTGGAAGTTCTCTGTTAAACACAACACCAACCTCAATTGTAAAAGCAGAGCCAACTCAAAATGTATCTAGTTCGTTACAAAAAAGTACCCAACGAGATCGTACTTCTGTTAAGCAAGCAATGCGGGATACACTACAACTTGGATACCCTGGGATACTTGCTGAAATTCATAAGGGCGGAAAAACGTGGAGTTATGCCGCTGGGATAGCGGATCTTAGCACCAAGAAACCAATGAAAACAGATTTTCGCTTTCGCATTGGCAGTGTGACGAAGACGTTCATTGCAACAGTGCTACTTCAA
Source organism: Peribacillus simplex (assembly GCF_001578185.1). NCBI lineage: Bacteria > Bacillati > Bacillota > Bacilli > Caryophanales > Bacillaceae > Peribacillus > Peribacillus simplex. Next base: position 669,831 of record NZ_CP011008.1, read on the forward strand.
TTAGCTGGAGAGAACCGCTTGAATCTAGACGACTCCATTGAAAAATGGTTGCCTGGTGTCATTCAAGGAAACGGATATGATAGTAACCAGATTACTATCCGGCAGATATTGAATCACACAAGTGGTATCGCTGACTACATAAAGTCAAAAGACTTTGATATTAAGGATACAAAAAAATCGTATACAGCTGAAGAATTCGTAAAGATGGGGGTTTCTCTTCCCCCAGACTTTGCTCCAGGAAAGGGCTGGTCTTATTCAAACACAGGATACGTATTACTGGGCATCCTTATTGAAAAAGTGACTGGAAACAGCTATGCGGAAGAGGTTGAAAATCGGATTATTGAACCGCTTGAATTGTCGAATACATTCCTGCCTGGCAATTCAACGGTTATTTCAGGCACCAAGCATGCCCGTGGATATGAAAGATATGAAAGATATGACGGAGAAAGTGAGCTAAAAGACGTTACATATTCTAACCCAGGTAGCTCGGATGGAGATTTGATTTCTACTGCTGACGATTTAAACAAATTTTTCTCTTACTTACTCAGTGGCAAATTACTGAAGGAACAGCAACTAAAACAAATGCTTACTACAGTTCCTACTGGAATAGAAGGGATCGATGGATATGGTCTTGGAATCTATGAAACTAAACTTCCAAACCACGTCTCGATATGGGGACACGCAGGCGGTGTTCCGGGGTTTTCTACTTTTGCTGGAGGCACACTTGGAGGCAAGCATACATTGGCCATCAATTTGAATGGCCATAAAACTAATGGTGGTTCTGATCCTTTTAAAAATATTTTACTTGCTGAATTTAGCAAGTAGGCAAAAAGGAAAGCCAGGTAAATTTTGTTATAGTTAATATACCTTTCTGGTTCAGAAAACCAACTTACTTTTAAAAATCTTTTTTGGAATTAAGGTGGTAGATGGTATTAAGCTAATAAAACAAAATCCTCCGTAACATGAGAAAACGTTATTCCTTTCTCTAGAATCATAGGAAAGGATAGCGTTTTTTTACACTTGGGGGTTGATCTTTGATCACCAACTGGACCATTTTGTGGAAGAGCAGCAGAACTTTTGAGATCTTAATCAAAATAGTAATTAATCTATCAAAGTTGTAAAATAAGGGTAAGAATAGTTCTGGGGGGATATATATCAATTATAATGCTGTTAATCTAAGCGAGAAACTGTCCAAATTCAGTGAACACTGGTCGCCCAAAGTCATTGGTGAAATGAATGACTATCAGTTTAAGTTAGTTAAGATTCTGGGGGATTTTGTATGGCACGATCATAAAGACACCGATGAGGCATTCATCGTGATAGACGGCGAGATGTCCATCGCATTCCGCGATGGAGAGGTTAAACTTTCCAAAGGAGAAATGTATGTGATACCAAAAGGTGTGGAGCATAAGCCTTATGCTGAAAAGGAATGCCATATAATGCTGGTAGAGCCTAAAGGTGTAGTCAACACTGGTGAAACTAATTTTAAACTAACTGCTGAAAATAATATATGGATTTAAACCAATAATTTTTCAGTTACTATCTTTGTATCAACATATAAAAGGAAGTTACATATTTTCCGTAACGGGAGCGATTCTTTAATAAGAATCGCTTTTCTTATAGAACTAACGGGTGCATTAGCTGAAGATCAGAGCTGTCTTTAAGCCAGCTTTTTCTTGTGTGCCAGGCATGGCAACTATCTAGGTGGTGAAAGTCCACTGTGGGGGTACACATCGACCAACCACTAAGGAAGCGCAAGGTACTTATCGTGAGGTAAGGGCTGGAGGGACGGGGTCCAAGCCCCACGGGCAGGAACATTCTACCCCAGCTACCGTTATCGTATATCGATATAACAATTGTTCAACCAGAAATATCTGGCTGACCTTATAATACGAAGGGGCAGGATTGTTCATTAAGGAACATAAAAATGTTCAATCTTTTTTATAAAAGATAATCCAATTAAAGTAGAAGGGCATGTTTTGATTAATCTTTTTCAAAACATGCCCTTCTATTTATTCATTTATCAAAGTTGCTTTTTTTCTTCTCTAGAAGACTCAACTCGAAAATAACGAACCGACAACCAAAGACAGCGTTTGCTTGTAAACGGCATGTGCCGACTGCACATCACCAAAATGTCCGCACATGTAAAGATGGATAACACCGTGGAGCGACGCCCAGAAGATACGGACGACGGTTTCCGTGTCATACGGACCGGTAATCAGTCCCTGCTCTTGCGCATCACCAATTACTGTCAATAACTGCTGCATAGCTGTTACGGTGCCGTGTATGCTCTCCTCGTCTGGTTTGAAATCCGCGAAGGCTCCTCCGAACATCAGCTTGTAATAACCGGAGTAACGCTGTCCGAATTGCCAGAAGGTTTCGCCTAAATTAAACAGCTGCTGCATCGGATCGTCAGCGCGCGGCGTTCCCTCGAATTCGTTGGCGAGAATCTTGCAGCCGTCGAGATAAAGCTGCTGAGCCAGTCCATCTTTATTGACAAACAGGTTGTATATGATTTTGGTAGAGCAATTCATCTTCTGCGCAACTTTACGCACCGTCACAGCTTCAGGACCCTCATCGTACAAAATCGTTGCCGCAGCATCGACGACGAGCTTTCGAAGATTTTCAATATTTTTCAAGCGAGCCTCCTGATACGTTTCCAACTTTTTCGTATTTGCAGCGAAGGAATTATTTTGTTCTGTCATCGCTATCACCCTCAATTAATACATTTTTGATAAGAAACAATGTTTCCAGCTCTTAACAGGAATTTTAATATAATTGTCGGACTGTTGTCAATGTTGCGAGGGATGCTAAAAACCAACGATTCAAAAAACGATGTTGACTTTCTTAAAAAGCTTAGTTACAATGATTTCAATTGGAAACACCGTTACCGGAACTTATCATTCTTGACTCTTATGAGAGTCAGGAATTATTTTTAAGGACAAAGTAACACTGTTTCCTAATTATAAAAAAGTAGATAGGAGAGTTGCACAATGAACATAAAAGGAAAGTGGGCGCTTGTTACGGGAGCTTCATCCGGCATCGGAGAGCAATTCGCCCGACAATTGGCCAAAGAGGGTGGCGACCTTGTACTCGTAGCCCGATCGAAAAACAAGCTGGAGAACCTGGCATCGGAGCTAAGAAAGAAGCACGGCGTCAAGGTCGAGGTGATTCCAACCGATCTTGGCAAAGAGGGCGCGCCAGGCGAGTTATATCGGCAATGTCAACTTCTGAATTTAGAGATCGAACTGCTGGTCAACAACGCAGGCTTTGCCACGCATGGTTTGTTTGAACAAATGTCAGGCGTGCGCCAGCATGAGGAAGTCATGCTCAATGTTGCCGCTGTTGTAGATATGACGCACTTGTTCTTGCCGGCTATGTTGTGTAGAAACTCCGGGGCCGTTATCAATGTCGCATCGACCGCCGGATTTCAGCCCCTTCCCTATATGGCCGTATACGGAGCAACGAAAGCCTTCGTCTTGTCGTTTACCCAAGCCTTGTGGTGGGAGAACCGCAACAGTGGCGTCCAATTTTTCACGCTTTGTCCCGGAGCGACGGACACCGGCTTCTTCAACGTAGTAGGCGCGGAAGAAGCCGCCGTCGGTAAGAAAGACACACCGGAGCGAGTCGTGGAAGTTGCGCTTCGGGCATTGAAGGACGGGAAGCTGTATGTCGTTCCGGGAACACAGAATTATATAGGTACGCAGATCGGACGATTCATGACGAGGAAACAGGGACTCCGTCTCGTTGGCGGCATGCTTCGTCCACGCGACGGCTCCGCCAACAATAAGAAGCCGGCCGGTCCGTCCGATCTTGCAGAATGGATGATCCAGTAGGCGCACTGATGGCTAATACGGCAAATATTTCAGCTAATGCTTCTGTCCATCAACCCATCCGGGACTGAACACACGCAGGTGAAGCACAGGCTTGTTTCAGAGATCAGCCCGGCCGGGAAAGTCATGGAAAGCTGGCACATTCAATTCGAGAAGGCAGAATAAACTTTAGATACACTGAAATTGATTAAAATTTTTTATAAAAATCAAACTGAAATATTCTGGATAGGAATCTATTTTGATCAAACTTTTTTCAAAGTAGATTCTTTTTATTTATCGTAAAAGGTGGGTTTGCGAGATATTTTTGATTAAACTTTATTTAAAAGCTACACCTCGAAAGAGGGTGGAGCTTGATTGAATTACTAGTAGGATAAAGAGGTGGAAGTACATGAAGAAACCAATTGTACTCCAATGAAAATTAAAAAGACTCAAAATTCAGAAAACATCACAACGAAATAGACCCAGTAAAAACGCTTCTTAAAAAAAGGCTGAGCCTTATGAGTGATCTGATTGAGGTTGGTAAATCGTTAAACAAAAATATCCAATCATAGCAAATTAAGTAGAGGCTAGCGCGACAAAAAAAAAAGGATTAATCTCCCATGAGTGCTACCCATAAAGGGCGCGACAGTCGGTGGTACACCGTGATAGTCGGAGTCAGACTAACGGATGGGCTCAAAGGCACCATAGTTCAATGACCTTCTTCGCCAGCCATTAAACATTATTGACCCCGAACCTCATTTTCATTCTCTGTGGTGCAGCGCCGGTTTTGCGCTGCATGGATGGCTAACGGGGCAGGTTATCCGAATTATATGTTATGATGGAAAAAAATAGATTTTCGGGGGGGGGTAAAATGGTTACATGCTATTTGAAATATGTTATTGACTCATATAAATTAAATGAGTTCGAGGAATACGGTAAGATGTGGATTCGATTAGTTAATAAATTAGGTGGTACACATCAGGGTTATTTCCTTCCACATGAGGGTGCTAATAATATTGCTTATGCATTATTCACTTTCCCAAGTTTAGCAGCATATGAAGAGTACCGAGTAAAAATGGCATTGGATGCAGAATGTCAAGAAGCATATAAATTTGCAGAAGAGACTAAATGTATTTTAAGTTATGAGAGAAGCTTTATGCGTCCTTTATTCGAATGAACATATATTAAAGTTGAAAAATAATCTATACATACCTTGTTAAGCTAACAGGTGCTTTACTTCAATAAGGAAGGTTGCTTCGGCAGCCTTTTTCTTATGGCATTGACGGTGCAGGATTGTTGAACAAGAAGATTTACGTAATTATAGACTTTGGAAGGGGATTACTGGGATGTAATGTTAAACTTTTTAAAAAGATATTGAAAGGACTGGACTCAGAATTTGTTTTTGGAAGATGATAATTACCAATATAAATATCCAGATGAAGACGGTGCAAATAAAATTTCATTTAGAGAGTCGCAACAAAACTGAACGAAAATAGCATTACTCTTATGATGTCTCATAGGTGTAATCTCATATTTTCTATAAATAATACGTTGTTCTTTAACTAAAATGTTACTGAAGATCGGAACTGTCTTTAAGGCAACTTTTTCTTTATACAACTAAAGGGATAGGATAGTTGCATAAGATTTTTTTTACTTTATAATTAGTACCAGGTAATAATATCAAGTGGTGAAATTGATATAATTCATACAACGAGGTGGTTACTCTGTGATTAAATCTAAAGCACGTATTACTGCGATAGGTTCTTATGTTCCAGAAAAAAGGTTAACAAATAAAGACTTAGAAAAATTGATTGAAACCAATGATGAATGGATTGTTAAACGTACTGGAATTAAAGAACGAAGAATATCACATGAAGAAGAGTTTACTAGTGATATAAGTTATAAAGCTGTAAAGGATTTAATGGAACGGTATGATAAATCGGTCGAAGATGTTGATATGATTATTGTCTGTACCTTTTCACCTGATTTCAACACACCAAGTGTAGCTTCTTTAGTCCAAGCAAAGCTAGGTATTAAGAATACTGGAGCTATTGATTTAAACGCTGCTTGTGCAGGATTTACTTATGGGTTGCATGTAGCTAATGGATTAGTAACATCTGGTTTAAACAAGAAAGTCCTTGTTATTGGAGCTGATACTCTATCTAAAATTATGGACTATGAAGACCGAGCCACTTGTATTTTATTTGGAGATGGTGGAGGGGCAGTTCTTGTAGAATATGATGAACAACAACCAAGTTTTATTTCTTCACATTTATATTCGGAAGGAGCAGGCGGAAAACATTTATATAGTACAAACCTATCGACACGTATAAATGGTGAAGACTTAAATAATAGTGGTAACCTTGTACAAAATGGACGTGAGGTTTATAAATGGGCTGTTACTACTGTTCCAAAAGGAATGCAAACTGTGATGAAAAATACTGAATTCCATTTGAATGATGTTGATTGGTTTGTTCCGCATAGTGCAAATTTAAGAATGATTGAGTCAATATGTGATAGAAGTGGTTTTCCAATTGAGCGTACATTATATAGCTTAGTGGAGTATGGAAATACTTCCTCAGCATCAATACCATTAGCTTTAGATAAAGGAGTAAGTGAAGGAAAGCTCAGTAATGGTGAGAAGATTTTATTATATGGTTTCGGTGGTGGATTAGCACAAGCAGGATTGCTTATCAATTGGACCCTATAACGCCTTTTTCTTAAACCAACAGGTGCCTTAGCTAGATCGGAGCTGTCTTTAAGGCAGCTTTTTTTGTGCGCCCGGCATGGGTGCAATCTATAGGGTGGAAGTCCCGAATCATGAAGGCAGTAGTAGTGGTTAGCTTAATGCAAGGGTGTCCACGGTGACGTGGAATCTGAAGGAAGCAAGCGGCAAACCTCCGGTCTGAGGAACACGAACTTCATATAAGGCTAGGTATCATTGGATGAGTTTGCGAAACAAAACAAAGTCCTTACTGCCGAAGGTGGTACAGAGTAAATGAAGCAGATAGATGGAGGGAAAGATTGCACTCTTACCCGGGGAGGTCTGATGACAGCCAAGTACACTTGGTAACCTTTCCAGTGATGGACAGCTGAATCATCAGAAGTCAGCAGAGGTCATAGTACTTGTCTACTCGAGAAGACAAGGAAGGACCGAACAGATTAAGGAGGATGAATACTAGGCGTTCGTTATCTGTGAAGAAGCAAACAATTCCTAACGGAACTTATTTGAAGGAAGAAGTGGTGAATACACGGGGAACTTCAAAAGGGTGGAGCAGATAAAGGCACAAATAGACCATTTATCCACGTAGAAAGGATATCAACGATGTTAATGGAACAGATACTAGAGAGGGAAAACTTAATACAGGCATTGAAGCGTGTAGAAAGAAATAAGGGAAGCCATGGTGTAGATGGAATGCGGGTCCAAAACCTGAGACCGCACCTTGTAACCGAATGGTACAACATGAAAACTGCCCTTTTACAGGGTACCTATCAACCGAAGCCCGTCCGTCGTATCGAAATCCCGAAACCAAACGGCGGAGTTCGGCTTTTGGGTATTCCAACCGTTCTAGACCGTTTCATTCAACAAGCCATTGCCCAAATATTGACCAAGATATATGACTCAACCTTTTCGGAGAATAGCTATGGATTTCGCCCTAACAAACAAGGGCACCAGGCGGTTCGAAAGGCAAAGTCCTATATAACCGAAGGTTATACATGGGTAGTGGATATGGATTTGGAGAAGTTCTTCGATAAAGTGAATCATGACAAGCTCATGGGAATGTTAGAGCGGAAAATTGAAGATAAACGAGTTCTTAAACTGATTCGTAAATTCCTTCAAGCAGGCATTATGATAGGCGGACTTTTTCATAAAAGTGAGGAGGGAACTCCGCAAGGAGGTCCGTTAAGTCCTTTATTATCTAATATCATGTTAGACGATTTAGATAAAGAACTAGAGAAACGCAATCTTCGATTCGTAAGGTATGCGGATGACAGTACTATCTTTGTGAAGACACGAAAAGCCGCCAAACGTGCAATGGGAAATATCTCAAGCTTCATTGAAAATAAACTGAAGCTAAAGGTCAACTACGAGAAGTCGAAGTATGATCGCCCTTGGAACAGAACGTTTCTCGGTTTTAGTTTCACGAAGTCAAAGAAGAACCCGAAGGTTCTACTGGCTAAACAAACGGTGAAGAGGGTAAAGAAACGAATCAGGGAAATGACCTCGAGAAAATTACCGATACCCATGGAACTCCGAATAAATAAGTTAAAGCAATACCTTAGAGGTTGGATGGGGTATTTCGCCCTCATTGATACTCCGAACGTATTGAAGAATTTAGATTCATGGATTCGAAGAAGACTCAGAATGTGCCTATGGAAGCAATGGAAATTACCAAGAACGAGGGTGAGGAAACTCAAAGGATTAGGCGTCCCATTTGGAAAAGCATATGAATGGGGAAATAGCAGAAAGGGTTATTGGCGCATAGCGCATAGTCCTATTCTAGACAAAACCCTTAATAATGTTTATTGGCTCCATCATGGGTTAGTAAATCTATATGAACGATATACAAAACTACGTCAGACTTAAACTGAACCGCCGTATACCGAACGGTACGTACGGTGGTGTGAGAGGTCGGAGGCTAGGCGCCTCCTCCTACTCGATTATGCAACTATCGGGGCAGGATAGTTGAACAAGAAAAATAAAAAGAATTCTATATTGAATGGTTTTTATCTTTAGCATAATTTGGTGATGTACTAGAGTGTGATAATATCCGGTCTAATACCTTTTTAGTAATTGGCATAAAGTAATTAAGTATGAGCCCCCCTAAACAAACGGTTAATAAGGTTCCAATGCCAATTGGTCCATTGGAAATTATTGCCATCATCAAGAATACGAGGTAAATGAATGTTCTCGAAAAAAATATATTTGTGCTAGTTAATTCTTGTATGATCAATGTTAAACGATCAACTGGAATCGGTGCAAAATTTGTGTGTAAATATGTTGCAGTTCCTAATCCTATAACAACTAAGCCGATTCCAAAACAAACAACTTTGCTGTACCATAGTTCAGGTCTTATCAAATTGTGCAATAAAAAAAGCCACATATCAATACCTATACCCGTTATAAATGCTGTTAACAACCCCAAAACTTCTGGTCTTTGTCTTTTTAAAAATGAATTACAACCTATCAATATTAAAGCTATTATTATTTCCCAGCTTCCGACAGTAAGCCCCACATTTATCGACAGTCCTACTAAAAGTGCATCAAAAGGTGAAGTTCCAATGTCTGATTGTATAGTGAAAGAAATACCAAGGGTTAATATTAAAATTCCTAATACATAAAAAACATATTTCAATTTACTCGCCCCCTTTATCATTATTTTTTTGTTGCAAATGCAACGAATTTAAGTTAAGTTTAATATATATCGTTTTTATTGCATTTGCAACGAAAATACGTACTAAGGAGTTAATTATGAAGGAAATTCTTCGTGAAATTGGAATGATAGCAAGGGCATTAGATTCTATAAGTAATATTGAATTTAAAGAATATGACCTTACAAAAGGGCAGTATTTGTACATTGTCCGAATATGTGAAAACCCAGGAATCATTCAAGAAAAGTTAGCTGAGATAATAAAAGTAGATCGAACAACAGCATCTCGTTCTATAAAAAAACTTGAAATTAATGGCTTTATTGAAAAGAAAGAAGATAAACATAACAAAAAAATTAAAAAACTCTTTCCAACAGAGAAAGGGAAAAATGTTTATCCTTTTATTAAAAGAGAAAATGATTATTCCAATAGCGTTGCATTAGAGGGATTTTCCGAAAGAGAAGTAGAAACCATTTTCAACCTTCTTCAAAGAGCAAGAAAAAATGTAGAAAAAGACTGGGAATTTGTAAAAAAGGGAAACAAGAGAAATTATTGATTATATAAAGGAGCGACATATATGACCATTCATATAAAAAAGTGTACCCTTGAAGATTCACGCAAACTTCAAGAAATTAGTTATGAAACGTTTAATGAGACATTTAAGCATCAGAACACACCCGAAAATATGAATGCCTATTTGGAAAGGGCATTTAACTTCAAACAATTAGAAAAAGAATTATCAAATACTTCTTCACAATTCTTTTTTGTTTATTTTAATAATGAAGTCGCTGGATATTTAAAGATCAATACCAATGATGCTCAGTCTGAAGAAATGGGTGATGAATCACTTGAAATTGAGAGGATTTATATAAAGGACAAATTTCAAAAACTTGGGATTGGTAAATGTCTGCAAAATAAAGCAATGGAAATTGCGATGGAACATAACAAAAAGAAAATTTGGCTAGGCGTATGGGAGAAAAATGAAAATGCTATTGCCTTTTACAAGAAACTGGGCTTTGTTCAAACTGGAGCCCACTCTTTTTATATGGGTGATGAAGAACAAATGGACTTTATAATGACCAAAATACTACTATAACTTTTTTTGAAAGGTCATAATTAAGGGGTATTTTTTTAAATGAAGTAGAGTGAGGTAGGATAATAATAGATGAGGTTCTCGAGGATAGACATTTAGTAAAAGTTGCTATGATTGTGTTTAATAATTTTTACGAATCAATTGTCTGTTTAAAAGTTTATATCAGGTGGAAAGGAGATTTTTTATGTATATCCCTAAGCAATTTGAAATAAAAGAATTAGCAGTAGCCTACGATGTAATACAGGAGAATGGTTTTGCGACATTGTGTTCAATGCATGAAGGCTTGCCTTTTGCTACACATTTACCACTGCTGTTGAATAAGGAGAAAAACTATTTGTATGGTCATTTTGCTCGTCCGAACCATCAATGGAAAGATATTGAAAATCAAACAGTCTTAGCAGTTTTTCATGGTCCTCACTGTTATATCTCCTCCTCTTGGTATGAGACCAATCAAGCAGTACCAACATGGAATTATGTGACTGTTCATGTATACGGCGAAGCCGAACTTATTGAGGATGAACAGGAGTTAACGGATTCCTTGCAGGACATGGTATTGAAGTATGAAGCCCCTGATAGTTCATACAAATTGCAAGATTTAGACGCTGACTTTCTCGCTGGGATGAACAAAGGAATTCAAGGCTTTAAAATAAAAATCAACAAGATAGAGGGGAAAGCGAAATTAAGTCAAAACCATTCCTTACATCGACAAGAGCTGATTATTAATCAGCTGGAAGAAATCCAAAATACAGATGAGCAAAAAATTTCCTCTTTAATGAAGGCAAACCTAAAAAAATAACAATTAAATGTTGCTGCACTAATGGGAGTGTTGATCCAAAAAGGATTAACACTTCTTTTGTTGAACTTCTTTTACAACGGAGCAGATTTCAATACTAACTGTAATTAGCAGCTGCATTTTTTTACTATCGGATTAATGGAAGATAAATTGAGCCTTTTTAAATAATCTAGTCAAAATCTTAACAGATTTCTAAATGTTAAGCAGTATGAATATTTTTAAAAGGATATGCATGTGCTGGGTTAATTTAATAATTATTATCTAAAATATAACAAAAAATCATGGTCCCTTTATACGAATATAAAATTCCAGAGTTATTCTTAATTTACATCTAGAGGGAGGGATCGGAAGTTGTCAAAATTTCAGGCCATAACTTCTTTGTTCATCTTGGTATTTATCATCATTCTCGTAACTTATAAAATCACAGCATTATCATCCAAACATTCCACATCCAACCGCAGCATTCAAGTTCAATTGTTAGGCGTTAATGATTTTCACGGCCAACTAAACAAATATCAAATGGTTTCAGGAACCATGGCAGGGGGTGCTGAATACCTGGCTGCCTATTTAAAAAAATATATAAAAGAAAACCCAAATACACTACTTGTTCATTCTGGTGATATGGTAGGAGGAAGTCCTCCAATCTCTTCTCGATTTAAAGACGAACCCACGATTGAATTTTTAAATCTCCTGCACTTTGATGTCGGGACACCTGGAAATCATGAATTAGACCAAGGCTTAAATGAAATGAAACGTCTTATTTATGGAGGATTCAATAAAAAAACAGGTTATTTTCAAGGTGCCAATACTTCTTACAGTTTGCAAATATAATCGATACAAAATCGGGTACTCCCTTGTTACCACCGTATGTTATTAAACAAATTGACGGAGTAAATATTGGCTTTATCGGTGTCGTCACAAAAGAGACTAACCTGTATGTGGCGCCTGAAAATCGAAAGGAAGTAGAAATTACGGATGAAGTTACAGCTATTAACCAACCGTTAAGCTTTTAAAGGAAAAAGGGATCAAAGTAATTGTTGTACTGGCACATGATTCAGCTAAATCAGATCAGTCAGGAGCAAATTCCAGTGGAGCTATAGTGGAGAGGGATCCAAAAATCGATGATGAGGTCGATGTCATTTTTGCCGGTCACAGCCATGAATATGCCAATATCGTTGTAGCCGGTAAACTGATCGTTCAAGCTTATTCTAATGGGAAAGCCTTTTCTCAAGTAAATCTTGAAATGGACCCACATACTAAAAATATTGTTAAGTTACCTCAAGATTGGTTTATAGAGTGGGTAGAGAAATTAAACGAGAAATAAAAGGTAACTACTTATTCAGATAACAAGTGCTTTACTTCAAATAAGGGAGCTGCCTTGGCAGCTCATTTTCGTGCGCCCGGCATGGGTGCAATCTATAGGGTGGAAGTCCCGAATCATGAAGGCAGTAGTAGTGGTTAGCTTAATGCAAGGGTGTCCACGGTGACGTGGAATCTGAAGGAAGCAAGCGGCAAACCTCCGGTCTGAGGAACACGAACTTCATATAAGGCTAGGTATCATTGGATGAGTTTGCGAAACAAAACAAAGTCCTTACTGCCGAAGGTGGTACAGAGTAAATGAAGCAGATAGATGGAGGGAAAGATTGCACTCTTACCCGGGGAGGTCTGATGACAGCCAAGTACACTTGGTAACCTTTCCAGTGATGGACAGCTGAATCATCAGAAGTCAGCAGAGGTCATAGTACTTGTCTACTCGAGAAGACAAGGAAGGACCGAACAGATTAAGGAGGATGAATACTAGGCGTTCGTTATCTGTGAAGAAGCAAACAATTCCTAACGGAACTTATTTGAAGGAAGAAGTGGTGAATACACGGGGAACTTCAAAAGGGTGGAGCAGATAAAGGCACAAATAGACCATTTATCCACGTAGAAAGGATATCAACGATGTTAATGGAACAGATACTAGAGAGGGAAAACTTAATACAGGCATTGAAGCGTGTAGAAAGAAATAAGGGAAGCCATGGTGTAGATGGAATGCGGGTCCAAAACCTGAGACCGCACCTCGTAACCGAATGGTACAACATGAAAACTGCCCTTTTACAGGGTACCTATCAACCGAAGCCCGTCCGTCGTATCGAAATCCCGAAACCAAACGGCGGAGTTCGGCTTTTGGGTATTCCAACCGTTCTAGACCGTTTCATTCAACAAGCCATTGCCCAAATATTGACCAAGATATATGACTCAACCTTTTCGGAGAATAGCTATGGATTTCGCCCTAACAAACAAGGGCACCAGGCGGTTCGAAAGGCAAAGTCCTATATAACCGAAGGTTATACATGGGTAGTGGATATGGATTTGGAGAAGTTCTTCAATAAAGTGAATCATGACAAGCTCATGGGAATGTTAGAGCGGAAAATTGAAGATAAACGAGTTCTTAAACTGATTCGTAAATTCCTTCAAGCAGGCATTATGATAGGCGGACTTTTTCATAAAAGTGAGGAGGGAACTCCGCAAGGAGGTCCGTTAAGTCCTTTATTATCTAATATCATGTTAGACGATTTAGATAAAGAACTAGAGAAACGCAATCTTCGATTCGTAAGGTATGCGGATGACAGTACTATCTTTGTGAAGACACGAAAAGCCGCCAAACGTGCAATGGGAAATATCTCAAGCTTCATTGAAAATAAACTGAAGCTAAAGGTCAACTACGAGAAGTCGAAGTATGATCGCCCTTGGAACAGAACGTTTCTCGGTTTTAGTTTCACGAAGTCAAAGAAGAACCCGAAGGTTCTACTGGCTAAACAAACGGTGAAGAGGGTAAAGAAACGAATCAGGGAAATGACCTCGAGAAAATTACCGATACCCATGGAACTCCGAATAAATAAGTTAAAGCAATACCTTAGAGGTTGGATGGGGTATTTCGCCCTCATTGATACTCCGAACGTATTGAAGAATTTAGATTCATGGATTCGAAGAAGACTCAGAATGTGCCTATGGAAGCAATGGAAATTACCAAGAACGAGGGTGAGGAAACTCAAAGGATTAGGCGTCCCATTTGGAAAAGCATATGAATGGGGAAATAGCAGAAAGGGTTATTGGCGCATAGCGCATAGTCCTATTCTAGACAAAACCCTTAATAATGTTTATTGGCTCCATCATGGGTTAGTAAATCTATATGAACGATATACAAAACTACGTCAGACTTAAACTGAACCGCCGTATACCGAACGGTACGTACGGTGGTGTGAGAGGTCGGAGGCTAGGCGCCTCCTCCTACTCGATTTATGGATAAACTGGCAGTTTAGTTGCATAAGAATAGACTCCAGAATATTAGAGTCGATCTTCCTCTTTTCACTGTTTCAGATAAAAAAGTTACTATTTGAAAGCACGCAACCAAATTTATAGTAATAATATTTAATGAATTAGAAAAAAATAGAGGAAAGGAGGGATTGCGAATGTCTATGAAAAAGTGGGTAACAGGATTGGGCGTTGTGCTTGCAATGGTTGTAGTTGTGGCAACACTAGGCTCACTCGGCGTATTTGCCGAATCCGGTGTTGTAAATCAGCCTATGGAGACGGGGAAATCGATTGAGGTCGAGTTGAAAGATGATTTCTTTAATCCGAAAGTCATCACTATTCCGAATGGAACAGCCACAACGTTGATATTGAAAAACAAAGGCAGTAAAGAGCACACCTTCACACTGGAAAAGCTCGGAATTGACGTTGAGCTCCAGCCAGGTAAAGAAAAAAGCATTACCGTGAATCCGAAACAGCCCGGTACATATGAACTGATATGTCGGTACCATTTCGAGAAAGGAATGGTTGGGAAAGTAATAGTCGAATAAAATGCAGGGCCAATAAGGCCTTGTTTTTTTATAGGCAAGGCTTGTATTATCGATTAAGTTTTAGAGAGATTTTTATTAAGCTTGTTTTTCATTACAGAGGATATTGATGCTTGAATAATAATTGTTCCACCTCTAATAAATGGTTCATTAGTGAGCTTTGACGATCAGCTCTTTTCTTATGGAGCTAACAGGAGCAGTATAGTTTGAACAAGATATAAAAATAATTTTCATTTCAAAATAGATTCATATCCGTTTCGGATCTATTCATTGATTCATATCCTATTAATATTAGGGAGGGGATGAATAGATGGCATCTAATGATGAATTAATTTGTCAAAAGTTTGCTAGAATTATCGGCGGACAAGAAGGTTTTGCGGGTGGAAAATGTGTAACAACCATAAACCGAAATGAAATAAAAGCAAAAATTTTAGGAAAACGTTTTAGAGTAACCTCTTCTTTCTCATTTGAATCAAGAGATAATCAGACTGGACGAGCATTGTGCCTAGGTAGGGTTGCACTCTTGCAAAAAGAAGTCAAGAATTTTGTTACTTTGATTCTTAAACAAGGAATAATAGTTTCATCCATACACAATGAGTGGCTATTTGATAATCCGAATTTGATTTACGTTAATATCGAGGCTGTTGATGATCCATTAGTTTTTGCAAAGAAAGTTAGAAAAGCGCTAAGGAACTAACGGACGGCGAATACGACCATTGGCAATGTCAGAAATACTTGCATGTGATAGTTGGGATGGAACCGACAGGGCATTATTGGTTGAACCTAGCTCATATGTTAAAAGAAAATGAAATTAAGTTTGTAGCTGTAAACCCTTTGCACGTCAAGAAAAGCAAGGAGCTTGATGATAATTCTCCTATTAAAAAAGATGTGAAAGAGGCTAAAGTCATTGCACAGTTGGTCAAAGATGGAAGATACGCCGAACCTACGATACCACAAGGAGTTTATGCCGAACTACGGGTGGCGAAGAAAATTCGTGATCTTTTAACAGAGGATTTTCAGACGGTCCAAGGCCAGGTCCATAACTGGATTGATCGGTACTTTCCAGAATTTCTAACGGTATTTAAGAAGTGGTAGGGAAAAGCAGCATTACAATTCCTAAAGCCCTATGCTTTACCACATGAAATAGTAAATTTCACTGAACACGAACTGTTAGCCCACTTAAGAAAAACCGTGACCCGAAGTGTAGGTCTAAGCAAAATTCGTAAGTTAAAGCAAGCAGCCAGTTAGTCCATCTGACTTCGACAAGGCTCCGAAATGGCAAAACTGGAGCTGAAAACGTTTCTGGCTAAATATGAATTAATCCACTTAAAATTCGAAGAATTGGATACAAAAATAGATTGTTTACTTGATGAAATACCAGGTGTGCCACAAATGTTAGCGATAAAAGGTGTTGGTAGAGACACTATTGCCGGCTTCTTTGCAGAAGTTGGTGACCTTAAGGAATATACTCATCCCCGACAAATTATTAAGCTGGCCGGCTTAAGCTTAAAAGAAAATATCTCTGGTAAGCATAAGGGGAAAACAACCATCACTAAGAGGGGACGGAAAAAGCTGCGAGCCATGTTGTTCAGGGTTTGTATGATTCTGGTCGCCAGAAATTCAGCATTTAAGGCATTACATGCCTACTATACTCAACGTCCAGATAATCCATTAAAGAAGATGCAGTCCCTTATTGCTTTATGTAATAAACTGATCCGTATTTTCTTTAGCATGGGTAAAAAGCAATTTGAATTTAATGAAGAAAAGATGTTAAAGGATATTCCTCATATGCGAGTATCAAAGAAGGTGGAACTAGCAGCTTGATTCAGTTTTAGATTAGATAAAATAGTAGAGGCGAGTTTTCTTGGTTATGTATATTTGGGTATCATTTGAAGCACGGATTAGTCGGCAAAGCAACTAAATTACGGGCAAGGACCCTGTGGGACAGCATGGCTGACATCCACCTCAAGGAAAGGTTGGACGAAGGAATTTGAGAGCGAAGACTCTGGGAGGCATGGGAGGGTTGACCTCCATGAGAAATGTGGACATCCACCAGTGTGATCATAATTTAACTCATTCACCAATTTGGTAAGTTGTTGGTTAGTGGGCTATAATTCTTTTTTTTAAAAGGTCTAATTTTATCCATTCAAGTGATTTTCACCCAACATTAAGTGATTACCGGCAGGTAAACTACTATGAAAATCTAAGAAAAACGGAGATATCGAGTGGTTTTGCTATTTTTATTGAGGGAGTTTAGTTGAGTAGTTAAAAGAGGACAAGATGATACCTGAAGGCGTCAAAATCAGTCAAATACGGTATATTAACATATAGTTGAACTTTGAACTAGATCATCGTTTCATTAAGAAGCGTGTGCGTTAATGTTAGGATTCAAGTCGTATGGAACACCCACTTCTATATTGAGTGGTATTAAAGCGATGCATACGATGAAAAAAGGACAACTTCACCAGCATGTGAAATCTGTCAAAAAAGATGTAAAATTCATACATAAGATGTTTGAAATTGCTTCATAATCAGTTTTTGCACCAGAATCCTTAATCGGATAGACACTGTAGTGATGAAAATAAGCTTGGTTCGGAGATAATTAATAAGAAAAAATCTATCATAAGGGAGTACCTGTATGGTCAAATTGTTAATTGCTGATCGCGATCAAAATGAACGAACAGGGATTGGCTGGCTAGTTTCTTCGTTTTCGATTCCATTTGATCACATTTTATTAGCAGGCTCAGTATCTGATGTATTTCATCTAATAGAGGCCGAAGTACCAGATGTTGTTTGCATTGAACTCGATATGATTCCAAAGGATACGTGGGACAGCTTTAAGGAGCTGACCAAACGGTACATACAAAAGGTCATCGTCATGACGGCTGAAGCCACATTTGAACGTGCGCTTCAAGGCATTGAGCTTCATGCCTATGATCTATGGGTAAAACCTCAGTCGCCTGACCATATCAAACGAGTATTAACCCAGTGCTGCAAGGCCGTTTCCCAAACTGAGGAGAAACAAGAGCCATCGGCCCAAATTGAGATGCCTGCCGTATCTTACAGTTCTCTATTCGTGCATCAAGAAACGTTAGGCGCCAATTTCCGATTAATGCTGATGCAGTTGGAAAATTCGAAGAAACAACCTATATTGCTATCTTTTTTACAAGAATATCCATTTAAGAATCGACCGGTTGTATTGCCGCTAAGCGACATGATTGTTTCTGTTTTTTCATTCGATAACCAGCAGCCACAGCCACTCAAACAATTAAAGCACATAGGCAATCGGATTCTAACCGAATGGGAAGAGCAGTTTTCGGAGCCCATGTCACTAGTTTTATATGATACTAATGACCCGTTGCTTTCGTTAAATGAAAAATATCTTCATGCGAAGCAAGCGCTAGAAATTCGTTTTTTCAAAGGGTATCGGCAGCTTTCGGTCATTGAGGATAAGGTGAACTGGGTTATGATCGATCCGTTTTTAACCCCGTCTGAACAGCGCGAATGGATTGACATGCTGAACGAAGGTGACAGGGACAAAATTAAGCAGTGGATGTATAAAGAATTTTTGAATAAGGAAGATCCCTATCCCGAGCCAGGTTTATTGCGAACCCGGTTAACAAGCTTATTAGCCCAAGTCCGCCGCTTTATGAAGTCATTTTACCTTGACGAAGGGATGCTTGAGAGACGTTATCATCAAGTATTTGAATCCATCCTATACAATCCGATTCTATATCGGATCGTCCAGGAGTTATTGCTGTTCTTATATGAAGTTCTTGATCGGGCAAATAACAATCAAGAAAACGCTCGTACAAATGTGATTGAGCAGGCCATCCGGTACATTGAGGAGCATTTTACTAACCCTGAGCTAAGGCTTGAGGACGTTGCTAACCAAGTAAACAGAAGTCCAGCGTATTTTAGCTCGCTCTTTACAAAAAAACAAGGAAGCTCGTTCCGACAGCTATTAACAAAGATACGGATAAACGAAGCGCAGCGTCTATTGATAGATACAAAACTCTCGATTCAAGATGTAGCAGATAAAACAGGATTTATAAATGCAAATTACTTTAGCAAAATTTTTAAGGAAAAAACCGGTACAACCCCTCGTTCATTTAGAAATCGTAAAAAAGTATAGAAATCTAAAATAATTATAGTTTTCAAATGTAAGCGTTTTATATTGCATTTTAATTTCGAAAAAAATTAGAAAAATTCAAAAAATAGACGTCTGTTTTCAATCGCTTTCCTTCTCTAAACTAGAGAAGTAGAAAGTGTCCCAAAAATCAAATAATTGAAAAGGGGAAAGACGCTTATGCCCGAACAAAAATTTAAGATGGATGACGCTCCACTTAACAAGTTCCATATGAAAATTACAGCGCTTACTTTTGGCTCAAATTTCTCTGATGGGTATGCTCTTGGGATTATTGGAGTTGCTCTTACTCTCCTTAGCCCACAAATGGAACTCAATTCTATGTGGGTAGGACTAATTGGAAGTTCTGCTTTGATCGGGCTCTTTTTCGGTAGTCTAGTACTTGGAGGGCTATCTGACCGCATAGGCAGACAGAAAATATACCTGCTTAACTTCTTATTGGTCACTATAGCTTCGTTGCTGCAACTATTTGTGGATGGGCCCGTAGAGTTGTTAATTTTGCGTTTACTGATAGGTTTTGCTCTCGGAGGCGATTATGCAGTCGGATCGACTTTACTTGCCGAGTTCGCGCCTAGAAAGTATAGGGGATTCTTACTGGCTTCTCTAAATGTGCTCTGGACGGTAGGTTACGTCTCTGCAACCATTGTCGGATATTATTTAGGTCAAGCTGGTCCGGAATCATGGCGTTGGATGCTTGCTAGTGCTGCAATCCCTGCATTCATTGTGCTGCTACTGCGAATCGGAACACCTGAATCCCCACAATGGCTCATCAGCATGGGACGTATTGATGAAGCACGCCATATCGTAAAGAAGTATATCGGACCTAATGCGGAAATCGACGAAACTGTTATTGAGACTCAATATAAAAATGGCTTTCGGGCTCTTTTTAACAAAAAATTTCGGAAGCGAACAGCTTTTGGAAGTCTATTTTATGTCTGTATTGTCATTCCGTACTTTGCCATCTACACATTCCTACCGTCTATCTTAAATAGTATGGGTTTAGCAGAAAACTTCACTGTAGACTTGTGGTTAAACATATTCCTAATCTTGGGTTCGATTGCTGGTCTTTGGCTTATGGAGAAATTTTCTCGCAGAGGTTTCACGATTAGTACGTTTGCAATCCTGACCGTCTGCTTGCTTATGCTTAGCATTTTTCACGAACCTAAACTTTTAGTAATTCCGATTTTTCTGGCTTTTACTTTTATATTATCAGCAAATTCAAATCTTACGCTAACATATCCGGCCGAACTTTTCCCTACCGAAATTCGCGCATCTGGGGTTGGTTTTGTGACAGCATTCAGCCGAATTGGTTCTGCTATCGGGACATTCCTCCTGCCCCTTAGTATGAACACTATAGGGTTGGATGCCTCGATGATTGGAATGACGGCTATTCTGTTAATTGGTACTATCATTTCGATTGCCTGGGCACCGGAGACAAAGTCACTCTCTTTAAGCGAGGCAAGTAATCCTTTTAATGAAGCAAGTAATTCAAATTCAAACTTAAACCCCTTGAACCATAAGAAGATTAATTGACATGAAAAAAGGAGACCTTTCCATTTATCGAAAGAGAGGTCTCGTTGCGAAATTTTACTAATTCAATGGCTTAAACATCATAAAAGTTAATGTTTTGTCAAACTGCACAATATAGGAGATGAGTTTATTATGAAAACACAAGAAAAAGTAATAATAACTGAAGATGATTTTAGTATTGGGGGTTTGATTTCAGTAGCAAGGCATCATGCCCCTTTGGAGCTGTCTATGAGTGTAAAGAAAAGGATTATCCAAGGAAGGGATATAGTCGAGCGTTTTGTCGAGGAGGAGCGAGTCATATACGGAATTACGACCGGAGTAGGAGAGAATTCAAAAATAAAAATTTCAGCCTCTGATTCGAGAGAATTGCAAAAAAATATAATTATGAGTCATGCTTGCGGTATGGGCGATCCGTTGGAGAAGGAAATAGTAAGGGCAATTATGGTGATGATGATCAAAAATTTATCCTTTGGTTATTCTGGAGTAAGACTTGAAACGGTAGAGAGATTAGCAGAGATGGTGAATAAAGATGTCATACCATTCGTCCCTCGAGAAGGTTCCCTAGGTTACTTAAATCATCAGGCACATATCAGTTTGGTCCTTTTGGGGATGGGTGAGGCCTATAATCAGGGCGTACTAACAGATGGCGAGACGGCTTTGAAGAAGGCCGGAATCAAGCCAATCGAACTGCATGAAAAGGAAGGGCTTTCTTTGATTAATGGCACGGTAGATATGACTGCAATTGGCGCTCTGGCCGTTTATGATGCCATTAATGTTCTTAAGGCGGCAGACATTGTGTCGATAATCAGTTTTGAGGCGCTGAAAGGAACATACTATGCCTTTGATCCCAAAATTAGTAAAGTAAAACGTCATCCTGGACAAAAAAAGACAACTGATAATATTCATAAGCTGATAGAAAACAGTGAGATCACGGAAAAATTTAAAGATTACCGCACACAAGATGCTCTTAGTATTAGGTCCATTCCACAAGTGCATGGAGCATGTAAGGACGCTGTTGATTACGTTAGGACGATTGTGGAGAGAGAAATGAATTCAGCCTCAGATAATCCGTTGGTGTTTGATGATCAAGAGGGTGCAAGAGCGATATCCTCTTCCAATTGTCATGGGGAAGCGATAGCCTTAGCCATGGACTTTCTGGCAATCTCTCTATCTGAATTGGCCACTATTTCTGAACGAAGGATTTTTAGACTCGTCTCGCCTCAGTATAGCGAGCTGCCTCCGTATTTGATCGAGCAAAGTGGGCTTAACTCGGGCTATATGATTCCGCAATATGTCGCGGCGTCATTGGTTTCTAACAATAAGGTTTATTCACATCCTTCGTCTGTGGATTCCATTCCGACAACCGGGGGACAGGAAGATCATGTAAGCATGGGGACATCTGCAGCTTTAAAGGCACTGAAAGTAATCGCCAATACTGAAAAAGTGATTGGGATCGAATGGATGTGCAGCTGCCAGGGGATCGAATTCCTTCAGCCATTACAGCCTGGAACAGGAACGACTGCAGCCTGCGATTTGTTTAGAAAATATGTGCCTCGCCTTGAGCAGGACAGAATTTTATACAAAGACATGCGTACAGCTGCGGAACTGGTTCATACAGCAGAAATTGTAAAGCATGTAGAAGCAAAAATCGGTCCTTTGCAATTTTAAAGATATGATTCATAGCTAAAGTTGCAGTTTGAATCAATAAAAGAATATGAAGGACAGATATTCGTTTGGAAATAAAAAAATTTAACAATATATGATGACCACGAGACTCGTAAAGTAAAAAAAATATGGCCACTCGGTTTAGCTTGATCAAACGGCAATCCTAGAAAGAGAAACAGTAAAAATAAATAAGGAATTCAATTTAGAAAATAAAACATACTAGATTAAAAGGGTAGAGTTTTCACCATTAGAAACAAGAATTGTTGTTACTGGATCTGACACGAAACTCCTAACAAATGAGAGTGGGATGAAATACAAAGTATTAAGCAAACTGGAACATAAACTCCTTAATGCAAGGAAACATGATAAAGAGCACGGTTATAGTGTTGAGTATGAAAAATCTGGTGTATTTTTAAAATCAGCTGGTGAAAAAGTTGAGCCCATTTTTAGTAAGGCTGAAGGAGCAGGTGAAGATGACGAATATGTAATGATTTTTGCTCTGGTTAAAGACCGCCAAGACTGCTTGCTTGAAGTTGGTAATGATATAAAGATTAATTTAACAAAGTAAGTTATATTTACTTAATACTTATATATATATATATATATATATATTAATCTTTCGTAATAGGGCGCGATTCTTTAATAAGAATCGCTTTTCGAACTAACGGGTGCTTTACTTCAATTAGAAAGGTTGCTGAGGCAGCCTTTTTCTTATGGCACTATTGGGGCAGGATAGTTCAATAAGAACAGTAAAATAATAATGTATAAAATAACTTATAATGTATAATTATTACAAAAGAGAGAGGGGTATTATATTTTGCAGAAGTTTCAGATGCACCATTAATTCAGGATTTAATAATTAAGACTTTTATGGAATATAAAGATGAAATTCCCTCATCAAGTGCCTTAGAGGAGACCGTACATTAGTAGAAACTTACGTTATTTAACGTGTATAGTGATGATTGAAAAGGGGGCGATTTAATGATTGAATTAGGAACACTAGGCGCTTTTGCTCTAGTATCTTTAGGGATGGTCTGTTCACCTGGTCCTAATATGATTTATTTAATATCTAGGACAATTTCGCAAGGTAAAAGGGACGGGATAATTTCTCTTTTAGGTGTAATTACTGGTTTTATGATTTATATCATAGCTACAATGTTGGGCTTATCCTTCTTGTTCGAATTAGTTCCAGTAATGTATGACATCATTAAATGGTTAGGTGTTATCTACTTGTTGTGGTTAGCATGGAATGCAATAAAACCAGGAGCAAGTTCAATCCTGGAGCCAAAGCATTTAGCTGTAGAGTCACCAAAAAAACTATATGTTATGGGCCTTATGACAAATTTGTTAAATCCAAAAATTGCGGTCTTGTATGTTTCACTTTTACCTCAATTTATGGATCCTAATAGTGGTTCACTGCTTGTTCAAACTGCTCAATTAGGAACGGTGCAAATTTTTGTTAGCTTTGCTGTAAATTTACTAATTGTTTTATTTGCTGGGCAGGTTGCGGTTTGGGTTGGAAAAAGACCTTTTTTGGTTAAAATTCAACGCTGGTTCATGGCATCTGTTTTAGGTGCCTTAGCTATAAACTTAGCTTTTCAAGAAAAAAAATAAACCTTCGAAGAGTTTTATTAGCTCCTCTTGTTTTTATCACGAAAGAAAACGTGTGTTTATATACGGTGGCTGTATTTAATGATTGCTTAATCAACAAAATCAGCTTGTATTTCTTATTTGTGAAAAAATGTACTTAAACTATAGGGTGCTTTACTTCAATAACAGGGGTTGCTGCGGCAGCCTTTTTCTTATGGCACTAACGGGGCAGGTTAGCATTCCTGTAGAGCGTTATTTTTCAGCTTTGAAAAAAATAGGGCTCCTCAGTAAGATATGAGTAAGACACCACTCTAACTCAAAACCTTAGGAGGAACCCTAATATGAAGTTTAAAATGCAAGATAAACAAAATCAACTAATAGAGAGAATTTCTGATCGACATCTCGTTGTTGGCGTGGATATTGCCCAACAATTTCACGTTGCTCGAGCTGTAAATTATCGAGGAATCGTGGTAGGTGATCCTCTTACTTTCGAAAATAACGAAGAAGGCTTTAACAGGTTTCTAGAATGGATTAATAAACTAAAAGCTAAAAACAGCTTAGACACAACGATTGTCGGTATGGAACCTACAGGTCATTACTGGATTAATATATCGAAATGGTTATCTAACGAAAAGATTGATGTCGTAACAGTCAATCCTCACCTTGTAAAAAGAAATAAAGAAAATCGAGATAACACTCAGTCCAAAAGTGATAAAAAAGACGCTCTCGTGATTGCGGATATGGTGAAGAATGGATACTATGCCTTTGTTCGTTCATCTCCAGAGTCTTTCGAAAAACTTCGAGTCCTTATGTCCAACCGTGATGTAATCGTTAAACGTCTCGTTAGTTCTATCAACCAATTAAATCGTTGGGTAGATGTAGTCTTTCCTGAGCTACGACAAGTGTTTAAAGATGTGAAAGGCAAAGGGGCAATCGCAACTCTACGATTATTTCCTACACCAATCGAGTTACAATCGATGCAACCTCAAGACATTGTAGGCAAATGGAAATCGGTAATGAAGCGTCAGCCTGGGTTGAAAAAAGCTTATCTACTTAAAGATTTAGCTAAACGTTCTATCGGAACGCACCAAGCACTTGATGCTTACAAGCTACATTTAGAACAACTACTAGAAGAGTATGATCTAGCTACAACGCAACTCGAAAGAGTGGAACAAGAAGTCACTAACGTGCTTCAACAAATTCCTTTCGCAAAGAAGCTGCTGGCTATTAAAGGGATCAGTGAAATCTCTTTAGCTGGAATTTTAGGGGAAGCTGGAGATTTAAGTGGATTCGCCCATGGTAATTCCCTCCTTCGTCATGCAGGGTTACATCTTTCCGAGGCGAGCTCTGGTAAATGGAAAGGACAAATTGTCATTTCTAAACGTGGGAGATCCAGACTTAGGCGTTTCTTATACCTAGCGACGATGAGTCTTGTCATGAATAACCCTGAGTTTAAAGCGTTGCACGCCAATAATGTTAAGGTAAAAAAAATAAAGAAAATGAAGTCTATTATGAAATTATGCGGAAAGCTAGCACGGCTCTTTGTGGGAATAGCCAAAAGAAATGAAACCTATTCTCCAGAAAAATTACAACCTTTAACAACTCTGGCAGCGTAGTTTTATTGAATAAATCAAGCTTCACAGGTTCTCGAAGGGAACCAACTAAGAATGGTTGAACGGTTGATTTTCAGCTTTCTTTTATCGAATGTTTTCTTATTCGTAGGATTTCAAAGATGCACGGAGTACCAGATTTAATCAACAAAAGGGCACCGACCCATTAGGTTAGCAAAACTGGCCTCCACCCCTTGGATAGGCATGACGAAGGAATGAGAGGGCATATTTTATGACCCGTTGAGACATGGGAGGGAAAGCCTCCAGGGGCGGCGTGGAGAAAATGTGCATTATATGGTAGAATATGGAGTTTTGGTAAGACTCCTTTATTTAACTATGCCTCCGCGAACCAAAATGATCTGAGCTCATTGCTTTTAACCGTTAATATATTTTCAAGGGTTATGAAATCCTGCGAATAAGTGAGCATTCGAGAGCTATAGCTATCATACTGAGGGAGTTGATTAAGTAAAAAAATGATAAACAGCGAAAATGGGATAATATGGATTATTGATGTATAATTGGATTGAAATTAGAAAGGGTGAAAAATAGGGGGTATGAAATGAAAGGCTTTTTTAGATTATTTATAGGAATGTTTTTAATTTTTATATTAACAGGATGTATAGGAGAAGATTATGATGTTGGTGTTCCAACTGCTCATTTATATTCAGAAGACCTTGCTACATCTGTGCAATTAGCAGAAGGAAATGTCAGTTGGAGTTCATCAAGTGGAGATGTAGATCAAAAAATAGATGATATTCAAGAATTCGGATTATCACAAGAAAAAATGAAGGTTACTGCTAACGAAAAAGTTTCCTTAGATTTTCAAGAGAACGTAAGAAATGGTGGAGATATTTGGACAGACCCAAAAATAACAGTTGCCCTACTTAAAGATGAACAACGAATTGAACTCGAATTGCATGAAAATAGGGAATTTCAAATCCCCAATAACAAAGGGGGGGATGTTTTAGAAGTTGTATTCACAAGTTCAAGAGGTACTGCCCAATATGTAGGGAATATCTTAATTCAGTGATAGTAAAAATCCCTTCTTTTTGAACAAAAGGGGATAATGCTTTAGTTTTTCACCTTAGAATGCGGTGTTTGATACCATAAACGATTATGATTAATCAAAATCAACCAAGAACTTTAACATATCCTTTTCTTATCTTGAAACGGGGCAGCATTCCTGTATTAACTGAAATACTAAAAAATTTGTGAAGAAACCTACTTAAACTAACGGGTGCTTGTGCGGCCGAGCCTAGGTCGTATCATATAGCGGGTGGGATTCCCGTCGAGTAAGAATTAGCCATTCGCTCGTAGCGAGTCTTGGAGGGCTAATGGTAACGTTAGTCTTTAAGCGTAGACAGTTAGGTGACGGGCCGAAAGCCAAATGGTTGAAGGGATTGAGCTCCATAATGTTAGTAAATCGAGAGGGCTGATGCCTTAAGCGCAGCAGAAAGCTACATTTTATTCTTCGTTAAAGGCAAGAAGGATAAAGCCTCTCTGGAGTCAGAGACCTTGGCACGTTATACATTGATATGATGCGGCAACTCGGGAGACCCTTCCGGTCTTTTCTATTTTATTGAAGAGTATGGTGTACAAGCGATAACAAGTAAGGAAACCAAATGCCGTGTAGGGAGTCGGATAGCAGCGTAGTACCAATGAAGTTGGGTAATGCCGATGGAGGGAAGGCTAGCTACCAGTTATCACCCTTACTAGGGAAACATTTACTACACACAGAGGTAGGTATTATAAATGGAAACAAAACTACTAAGGATAGCAGAATTAGCAAAATCCGAGCCTGAAATGAAATTTACATCTCTTGCGCATTTATTAAATGAGCAATCGCTAACACAGTGTCATCATGAACTACCTAATAAAAAGGCGACTGGTGTTAACGGAACGACTAAAGAACAATACAGCGAAAACTTGGAAGAAAATATAAAGGATTTAGTAAGTAGGCTTAAAAGCAAAAGTTATCGCCCTGTTCCAGTAAGAAGGATGTATATCCCAAAACTCAATTCTACCAAGAAAAGGCCTTTGGGGATACCGGAACATGAGGATAAAATTGTACAAAAAGGCATTACAAAAATACTAAATACTATCTATGAAAATGACTTCCTAGATTGTTCATTTGGGTTCCGTCCTAATAGAAATTGCCATGATGCGCTGAAAATACTGAACCATTATATTGAAAAGAAATCAGTAAGTTATGTAGTGGATGTAGATATCAAGGGTTTCTTTGACAACGTTGACCACAAGTGGATGATGGAGTTCTTGAACCTCCGAGTCACCGACCCTAACCTACAGAGAATAATCAGCAGGTTTCTTAAAGGTGGATACATGGAGGAAGGTAAGAAGTACAAAACAGATAACGGTACACCGCAAGGTGGAGTAATATCTCCGATATTAGCGAATGTATATCTCCATTACGTTCTCGACTTATGGTTTGAGAAAGTGGTTAGGAAACAATGTAAAGGGCAGGCCTACATAGTAAGATATGCAGATGACTTTGTTTGTTGTTTTCAACATAAAAGTGAAGCTCAGCAATTCTTCCATTCATTAAAGCTTAGATTGAAGAAGTTTAACTTAGAGATAGCCGAGGATAAAACGAAAATTATACCCTTTGGGAGGTTTGCAGAAAATAATGCAAAGCGAGATGGGAGTAATAAACCGGATACCTTTGATTTCCTAGGGTTTACTCACTATTGCGGGAAAAGCAAACAAGGGAAATTTCGAGTGAAACGGAAATCTAGTAATAAGAAAGTCCAAGGTAAACTAAAAGAATCTAAAGAATGGCTGAAGATTAATAGAAATAAAGATATTCATACGATCATGGATAGATTTAAACGCTCACTCATAGGTTATTACAACTATTATTGTATGACCGATAACATACAAATGGTTAACAACTTCAAAGAGAGACTCGAATACTTACTATTTAAATGGCTAAACAGAAGAAGCCAAAGAAAGTCCTTTACATGGGATAAATTTAATCTCTTTCTCCGTAAATATCCACTGCCTTCACCAAGAATCAAAGTGAATATCTATGAACTAAGAAAAGAGATTAGCTACCTTCTGTAAACGATGACTAGGAGGAGCCGTGTGCGTTAATAGCGCAAGCACGGTTCTGTGAGGGGGAGGAGTACAATTTACCGTAAGGTAGGAAGGCTCCTTTCTACTCGACTAGTTCAATAACAGGGGTTGCTTCGGCAGCCTTTTTGTTATGGCACTAACGGGGCAGGTTAGTTTAACTTCATATAATTGTGTATTATAGTGATAATATAAAGTTTTTCTAAAGGAAGATTAAATTGAAGAATAGATTTTCAATTGGAGAAATGGCTAAACTCCATAATACGACCATAAAAACCCTTCGATATTATGATGAAATTGATTTATTAAAACCTATACATACGGATCTAAACAACGGTTATAGATATTATTCAACGGAACAATTTGAACATTTGAACACTATTCATTATTTAAAGGAATTAGGTTTTTCATTAAAGGAGATCAAGGGACATCTAGACGACAGGAATATCGATGGTTTTTTGTATCTCTTAGAGGAACAGAAACGATTAACCGAAAAAAAAATGAAAGAACTGGAACGAATTAACCGAAGGTTCCAAAATCGAATCAAGGACATTAAATTAGCACGAGAAATAAAAGAATTGGAAGTGCCATTCATACAGGAGAGGAAAGAGAGAAGGATAGTAAGATTAATGGAAATAATCAGTTCAGAACCTGAGATGGAAGTTTCCTTACGACGATTAGAGAGTCTGTCTAATATGAGTTCTTCTATATTTATTGGGGGAGTAGGTCTTACGATAAGTATTAATAATACATTAAACAACAAGTTCAATGAATATAACTCGATATTTATTTTAGTCGAAGAAGATGATATTCAAAATCCTTTAGTGACAACTCTTCCCGAAGGATTGTATGCCTGCATTTATTATAATGGAAATCACAGCGATTCACCCGAACATTATAGAAGCTTACTCAATTGTATTCAAGATAACGGTTTCCAAGTTATCGGGGATTCCATTGAAAGAACAATAATTGACCATTATATCTCAGGTAGTAAAGAAGACTATCTGACAGAAATACAAATACCAATAAAGTGTTGACCCTCCCGTTACAGGAGGGTCTATATTTTTGGATAGAACAATAATTAAAAGGAGAAATGATTATGTTTGGAACAATCTTTAATACAATGATGATAGTAATCGGAAGCATTATCGGAAGCATCTTTAAAAAGGGGATAAAAGATGAATATCACAACATTCTAATGCAGGCTATGGGGTTAGTTGCGTTGGGGTTAGGAATAAATGCACTAGTGCAACATTTACCTTCCAGCAAATATCCGGTACTTTTTATTGTAAGCTTAGCCGTAGGGGGATTGCTCGGTCAAAGGCTGAATTTAGAATCAAAATTTAATGCTTTAGTTAATAAATATTCCAGAGGTAATTTAGCTGAGGGGTTAGCGACTGCTATCCTATTATTTTGTATTGGAACGTTATCTATTTTAGGTCCTGTAGAGGCAGCGTTAAAGGGAGATTATACGTATCTGCTTGCAAATGGGGTGTTGGATGGGATTACCTCGATTGTATTAGCATCCACATTTGGTATTGGGATAGCTGTTGCAGGAATTGTTTTATTTATTTGGCAAGGTGCCATTTATTTAATTGCTATTTTAATGGAGAACTCCATAAATAATGATCTTCTGAACGAAGTGACGATTGTAGGAGGTATATTGATAATCGCATCTGGTTTAAATATTTTGGGGATTAAGAAATTTAATACTTTAAATCTTCTACCATCAATAATAATTCCTCCTATTGTATTTTTAGTTATTCATTTTTCTCATTTATAATATTTGTGAAATATTACACTTAAACTAACGGGTGCGTTAGTTGAACAAAGAGTTGTCTTTAAGGCAGCTTTTTTTTATGCAACTAACGGGGCAGGATAGTTGAATAAGGAAATACAAAATGAAATATAATGAATGATTAATTAATGTTGAAAATTGTAAATTAAGATTCTGAAGAAAAATTCTTTCTTATAAAATGTAGTAATGAATATAGCCGTATATTGTTATTTGTATTGAAATAATTAAAGGATTTTTTATACAACGGAAGTTAGGGAGACAATTAGCGCCAGGCGAACAATATTTTTTGAGGAGAATTTAGATTGAAAAAATACAGTATAGCAATTCTTTATCTAGCAGGAAGAGACTATTTTTAGCAATTGGTTATATCTTTCTGATTGTTGGCATTATTCATTTCTTAATTAACAGCCTTAAAAGGAAATAACTAGTTAACTTTCTGATATTACAAGCACATAATTAAACGAAAAGGGTGCATTACTTCTATTTGGGGCTGGAAACAGCTCCTTTTCTTATAGAACTAAAGGGGAAGGTTCGTTCAACAAGATTAGTGTATTCGTATTGTGCGATAATGGTCTGGGGATGACTCAGCAGTCTTTTTCGCATGAAAACTGACTGTTTTATATGCCCATTTATATGGTTTAGTGCCATACTAAGTACAAAAGAGGAACTTGGTTGGAGTTGAGGAATTGTTTGACAATTCTTATAGTTTTGATTAATATTCAAGTATTCAATAAAACACTTGAATAGATAGATGGTGATTTTACATGTTTGATGATCGAAATTTAAAAGATTTATTGTATCAAGAGTTCGCAAGAATAGGTAAAAGTCTTTCTAGTCCAAAACGGTTGGAAATTCTTGATATTTTATCTCATGGTCCAAAGTCGGTGGAGGCATTATCAAAAGCTACTAATATGTCTGTGGCGAATGTATCTCAACATTTACAAACCCTTGCTAATTCTAGATTGGTAAAGTTTCAGAAGAAAGGGAACTACGTCATTTATGAACTAGCAGATGCAGCCATTTCAGATTTTTTAACTTCCTTGCATAGATTATCAGAAAAACAGTTTGTACAGGTTCAACAAATTAAGCAAGAGTTCTTAAATGTCAATCTTGGCACGGATGGGGTTTCACTTTCAGAACTTAAAGATCGGATGGATAAAGGTGAAGCTATTTTGTTGGATGTAAGACCTTTGGAGGAGTATGAAGAAGCTCATATTCCTGGTGCAGTTTCTATGCCAATTGAAGAGTTAAGCGAGAAACTCTCAACTTTACCAACCAATTGTGATGTGATTGCTTATTGCCGTGGTTGTTACTGTTTAATGTCAGTGGAAGCTGTTGAACTTTTAAGATCCAAAGGTTTTAATGCATTTCGTCTAGAGGAAGGTGTACATGATTGGAAATTACAGAATGATAAATGAGGTATTAACAAATGTCTAATAAAGCATATCAATTGAACCAGAGTTATGTAGATTCTCAAGAAAAACAAAAAATGTTATACAAACGCACATTAATTATTATAAGTATTTCACAAATTTTTGGTGGTGCTGGGTTAGCGGCTGGAATTACGGTGGGGGCACTTCTTGCACAACAAATGCTTGGCACTGATGCATTTGCTGGACTTCCTTCGGGTTTATTTACTCTAGGGTCTGCAGGGGCTGCTTTAATCGTAGGGAGACTTTCTCAACGTTACGGTCGTCGTACAGGTCTAACAGCAGGTTTTATGATAGGTGGACTTGGAGCAATAGGAGTCATAACTGCAGCTATAATAAATAGTATTTTCCTTTTATTTGCTTCCCTGCTTATTTATGGTGCAGG
Organism: Peribacillus simplex; assembly: GCF_001578185.1. Taxonomy (NCBI): domain Bacteria; kingdom Bacillati; phylum Bacillota; class Bacilli; order Caryophanales; family Bacillaceae; genus Peribacillus; species Peribacillus simplex. The sequence goes on from NZ_CP011008.1 coordinate 701,986, forward strand.
AACAGCGACAAATTTACAAGCTCGTTACGCTGGTACGGACTTAGCGAACAATAAACAACGAGCTACTGCTATTAGTATTACAATGGTGTTTACAACATTTGGTGCAGTTGCAGGTCCGAATTTAGTGAATGTAATGGGGGATTTTGCTACATCTATTGGCATTCCATCACTTGCTGGTCCTTTCATTTTATCAGCAGCAGCATTTATCCTGGCAGGTCTTGTACTTTTCGTCATGCTTCGCCCAGACCCATTAGTTATCGCAAGAACGATAGAAGCTTCCAACCAAGATAGTGATCGAATAGAACATTCGGCTGATACTGAACAAATAGCAAACAAAAGAGGTATTATTGTTGGTGCGACAATTATGGTTCTTACTCAAATCGTAATGGTGGCTATTATGACAATGACACCAGTTCATATGAGACATCATGGACATAACTTGGGTGAAATAGGTCTTGTTATTGGTTTTCATATAGGGGCAATGTATCTCCCTTCACTGGTTACAGGTGTCCTTGTTGATAAGTTTGGTCGTACTGCTATGGCTATTGCCTCTGGAGCTACGTTGCTTCTGGCAGGTTTAATATCAGCGATTGCACCAGGTGATTCTATGATTCTCCTAGTAATTGCTCTTTCTTTACTTGGATTAGGATGGAATTTTGGTTTAATAAGTGGGACTGCTCTTATTGTTGATTCAACTGAAACTTCAACTCGGGCTAAAACTCAAGGTACAGTGGATGTTTTAATTGCATTATCAGGAGCTTCTGGTGGAGCCTTATCTGGAATGATTGTGGCTGGTTCAAGTTATACAACATTATCATTTATTGGAGGGTTATTATCTATATTATTGATTCCAGTGGTTATCTGGTCTCGAGGAAGTAAATAATAAAAAAAACCAATTTCACTACGAAATCAGTTTTTTTTCTTGAAACTAACAGGTGCGCTAGCTTAAAATCGGAGCTGTCTTTATGGCAGCTTTTTGTGCGACAGGCAGTCGTATGGGGGTGCTGACACAGTCAGTGTCCCTCATTTACTTTATTCGACAGAGACGTCATTTCGATGAAACGACGGGCAAAAAAATGAAGCAATTGAATCCCAGATGGTGAAATTCCATTCCCAAGGTTAAGCTGCTTTCTTTTGTTTTTGGTCTAAGCGATAACTTAGGAAAGTGAGAAGACTTGCACAGATAGCAACCAGCCCACCGACCAATGACACACTCATCAAATTTCCCTGATGGTAAACAATTCCGCCTAATGCGGAACCAAAGGCGATACCGACATTGCTTGCCACTGGCATCAGTGAAGCAGCCAGTCCTGTAGCTTTTGGTTGATAAATACCGGCAAGGTCTATCAAATAAAGCTGAGTAGATGTTGTTAAAAGGATGGCCATTAATGACATCAAGCCAATGTTAAACAATCCAAAGATAAAATTGTTTGTCGTCCAATATAAACTGATCAGAACAATTGCTTGCACGAGGAAAACAAACCGGAGGCGCCCGATAGCATTGTAGCTGGCAATTTTACCAGCGAGTATGTTGCTGAAAATGGAAATGAATCCATAGCAAAACAAAATCAAACTGATTGAACTACTTGGTGCTTCCATTACTTTCAGGATCGGAACAAGATACGTATAAACGGCATACGTAGCCCCAAATCCAAGAGATGGAATGAAAAAAGCCATTAAGATTCGTGGGTGTGTTAACAAAGAAAATTGCTCGCGCATCGAACTGCGAAATGGGCTGTGCATAGTAGGCAAAATGAAGAAAGATGCCAAAAATGCAATTCCACCGAGAAAAGTCGTTAACAGGAAGGTTGCATTCCAGTCGTACATTTCGGCGATGACCGTGCCTATTGGTACTCCAATCACGTTTGCAAGAGTAAAACCACCGAAAACGAATGATATAGCAAGTCCACGTTTTGCGATCGGCATGGCTTCACTTGCAACAATCATGGCAAGAGAAATTAAAACTCCTGTTACAATCGCAGTCATCATCCGAAGTGCAAGGAGCATGATGTAGCTTGTCGAAATCACGCACAAAGCATTCAGGATGATGAACGAACCTATCAAAAACAACATCCATTTACGCTTTGGAAAATGACTTGTTGCCGACATTACGAGTGGTGTGGCAATGGCAAACGTAATCGCAAACGCAGAAACGAGCGTGCCTGCTTTTGCATTTGTAATATGGAGACTCGAGGAAATATCGGTTAAGATCCCGATGATAACAAATTCGCTTGTCCCGAGAACAAATGTTAATAAAGTAAGTGTTAAGATGAGTAACCAATGTCGCTTGGATAATTCTGTGTCGTGCATAAATACCTCTTTTCTTAGATGAATGTAAATGTGTCACAGGGTAGATAAACAATCTAATTATCATACCATAAAACATTTTCGCGAGGAAAACCCTTGCTTAGTTATCGTTGACTATTTCTATAAAAATTAAATAACGTTATGAGATAAATTACGGAGAGCCGTACCAAAAGTAAATGAGGTTTTGGATATTTTAGAGATTCAGTTTATAAGTAAGCATGTGTACAGTATAATACAGGGAGAGTTGGTGTTTTTAGGAAGGTCTGGTTTTTGAAAGAACAGAAAGCCTTTATCTTAAGTGGTGTATCTGAACGGTCATTGTGTGGAGAATTAAGAAGCATTTTACAATAGAAATAAGTAAAAAAAACTAGTTTTCTGCCTATCATGTTAAAGATATTCAGGCTTCTTGGGAGCACCTTTTTCTGTCTGGGGGAGTTCAACAAGGATATCGATGCTTAGACGTATAATAAGAAGTAAGAGTTATTTTTGGATTTTGAACCAATAGATTTAAAAAGCATCGGAATTATGTGATTCCTTTTCGAACAGATTCTTTCATAATTAGTTTTGGCAGAAAAAGACTTCGGAAACGGAAATGAATATCTTGGTTGGCTTGAAAAAACAAATTGATTTATTCCCTGAAGAATTTGTACTAGTGATGGAACACAGAACACCCATTGGTCAACTTGAACTTACTAAGCGTGATAAGTAAACAAAATTGGAATGTAAATTTATATTACTTAATACAAAAAAAACGTGGAGAGGGTCTAGGAAAAAATTGCACGAATATGCCTTTTGATTTCTTAAGAAACAATGGAGTTGATGATATCACCTTCGAGTGTCACAAGCAAGAAATTGCCTTAAAAATTTCAAAAATATTAGTACTCATTGGGTAAAATATCGCGTAAGTAAATTTTAACTTGGAGAGAATACAATGAAAAAAAGTTATTTAGTTTTCTTTATACCGCTATTAGTAATCTTGTTAGGTATTTATTGGTATAACTCCACTGGATCTATTTCTGGGAAATCGGATAACGATATGTGGAAAGTGAGTTATAAAGAAAATAGAGATCCAAGTGAACCAACTGGCTGGGATGCCTCGATTAAACAACTTAATGATGACAAAGTTGTTGTCAAAGAAATCGCGCTATTAGAGAATGATAAAACTCTAACAACTCTTACAAGTTTTAAAGAAGGAAGACGAGAAGATGGAGCAGAGACTAAATTACATCCTTTTTTTTATGAGTCATTTTATTTAGGGGATGCACCAAAAAAAGAAAATACCTATAAAGCTTCTGTTACTTGGGAAAAAGATAAAAAAGTACACACAGATAGATTTGTTATAGAATAATAGCTTAAGAAGAGAGCAAGAAGAATTTGAGCTTGCTCTATTTCTTATTAAAATAATTGGTAGAGTTTCATCTTCTTTATAAACCGTGTTCCTAAATCGCTTCCCTTATTTCGCTAACAGGTGCATTACAACAGGGGGGCAGCGCCAGTCTTTTTCTAATTGAACTAATCAGCTAATTCAATGAATCGAAAATTAAGTTCATTTGAAAACCTTATCTAAACAATGGCTACAAGGCAATTGACGATGCGTTAGGGAATGCGAATTAGTAAATGTAAGTCATCACAACAAGCTAACTAAAGGAGCGCTTTTTATTTTCTTTATTGATCAAGCCATAACATGAGAACCACTTAAGGTTTCCCGATGGTTACTTAAAAGGTAGCGGTCTTTGGAAGTAATGCCTCATGCTCCATTCTCAAAAGTCAAATTTGTTACAACCTAGGAAGGACTTTTCTCGCGCCTAGGAAAAGCCAGGTACTAAGAACGAAAGGCATTGTCAGGGCTGGGAGTCCATAGGGTAAAAGCCAGGTAGCAACACTTGCCGATAAGGGTACTGTCACACAAGCTGCGATAATCCCTGATATAGGCGCAAATCGATTATGGTCCTCTTTAAAAACTATAGATACGGCAATGCAGGTTAAAATCGCATTGTAGCCATAAAGCCCCATGATAATTAGCGAGTGTTCCCCTCCAAGTACGAATGATATGAGTAATGCGAAAGCATTACCTAAAATGGAAAAAAGACCATACTTCCATCCGGCCCAAAATACGCCAATAAATAACAGAATGCCAGCTAAGGTACTATCTAGAAAAAAAATTTGCCCTATCCCATTAAAACTCCCTTCCAGCCAATTAACCTTTCCAGAGATGTTTAAGGTCCAGTGTGATAAGTCTTGAGGAACTAGTCCCGGACTTAACTGGAAAGCCTTTAACTTGTAAGATACAAGCAACATAAACCAGGTCAGAATGATAAAAGGGAATGTAAGGATGGGAATCCCTGTGTTTCTCATGAAATGTACCATTGCTGCGGAAAAGATTGCGGCTAAAGCAGCTCCAACTAAAGCGATAAACCACTGAGAGGGCCCAGTTAAAAACAATGTTAGTGCAATGCCTGTTAGCACGGAGTTATATCCGTATAAACCTGAATTCACACTGTTTTCATTAGCTCCTCCCAGTTTTCCGATTAGCGTTCCTATGATAGCGGAAGATAAAGTAATAATCCCTAAATGATAAGAATAAATCGTGATCGCCATTAGAATAATGAAACCAGTAACAGCATTCTCAATCAATATGACTTGAGAGATTCCTTTCAGTGATGACTTCATTAAAGAAAGAAACATTCCATCGGTCAATGAAGTACGTTTGTCTTTTTGCATAATACTAACCCCTCAATTAAGATATTAAAAAAATAGATTCAGATACAATCATTTCATTTTCTACAGTTTTAAAAAATATCCTCTGACACATAACTTGCTAATCATGCATCAAGAGTTTGAGTTCAGCAGAAGGGCAATGTAATAACCGAAACGAAAAATGTAAGATAATCATTTTTCCAAGTTTACTTTTTTTATAGGGGATTTTTGCAAGTCCTATGTTTCCGGAAAGAGTTCTCCCTCCTTTAATAGCTTTTCTTAAATTTCCTCCTTACAAAGTCCATTCACTTAACTATTAAATACATAAAACCATATATAATTTGATATATATGTATATTATGATATATTAATGTTTCAGGGGAATCAATCCTTCATTTTATTGTAAAATCTGAATTTTTTTATCAATGAAGTAAAAATAAGGTTAATTCCTACATCATTGTTTTTCTAAAATAGTGATGTTCCGCATGGGGTTTAATGGTATTTTTTATCATTTGATTTCAGATAATTCAGGTAACGTTTTGATGAATATTTGATTCTCCATTAGTAAAAAAGCAGGCCATATAAAGAGGGGTTTTCCGTTTATCTCAGATAACAGGGTGTAATGTCTACCTTATATCTTTGAGGAGTCAGGCGAGCATTTGAAGGGGGATAAAAAGTTCATACATCCCAATTGGTTTGGAAGAAAGGTCTCGAAAATTGATGGAATTTTCGCTATACTTAGTCATTTTAAAAAATGGGGAGGCTTTACGATGCAATTATTACCGCGTGAGATAGATAAGCTCATGATTGTAGTGGCAGCTGATCTTGCTAAGCGACGAAAAGAAAGAGGATTAAAATTAAATCATCCAGAAGCCGTAGCACTTATCACCTATGAAGTGTTAGAAGGGGCAAGGGATGGAAGAACAGTTGCACAATTGATGGAATATGGTGCAATGATTTTGTCGCGTGAAGATGTTATGGAAGGTATTCCAGAGATGATCCACGATATTCAAGTAGAAGCTACTTTTCCTGATGGAACGAAACTAGTAACGGTTCATAATCCAATCAGATAAGAATCGACAAGGAGGCATGCTAAATGATACCAGGGCAACTATTTTTAAAAGAAGAAGAAATTATTTGTAATGCCGGGAAAATAGTCACAAAGCTGTCTGTAATTAATACAGGAGATCGGCCTGTTCAAATTGGCTCTCATTTCCATTTTTATGAAGTCAATGAAGCTCTTCAATTCAATCGAGAAGAAGCGTTTGGGAAACGGTTAAACGTTCCTGCGGGTGCTGCCGTTCGTTTTGAGCCTGGAGATGAAAAAGAAGTAGAATTGATTGATTTTGGTGGAGAACGTCGTGTGTATGGATTAAATAATAAAACAGATGGATCCGTGGAAAGAGGGGGAAATCAATGAGTTTCAAAATGTCACGAAAGCAATATGCCGAGATGTATGGTCCAACGACAGGAGATTCCATTCGTTTAGCGGATACAGGTTTAGTGATCCAAATTGAGAAAGATTATACTACATATGGTGAAGAAGTAATTTTTGGCGGCGGAAAAGTAATCCGTGACGGGATGGGGCAACATCCTCTTGCAACTCGCGAAGATGGAGTTCCGGATGTAGTCATTACAAATGCTGTTATTCTAGACTATACCGGAATTTATAAAGCGGATATTGCAATCCGTGACGGAAAAATTGCTGGAATCGGAAAAGCCGGAAATCCTTTAGTAATGGATAATGTGGATATTGTAATTGGGGCTTCTACAGAAATTATTGCTGGGGAAGGGATGATCGTCACAGCTGGTGGAATCGACTCCCATGTACATTTTATTAATCCAGCACAGGTTGAGACTGCATTAGCTTCCGGTCTTACAACTTTAATTGGAGGAGGCACGGGTCCTGCTGCAGGATCAAAAGCCACAACTGTTACGCCAGGTGAATGGAATATTCATAGAATGCTGCAAGCAGCGGAAGGATTTCCAATTAACGTAGGCTTCACTGGAAAAGGACAAGCTGCGAACGATGAGGCGTTAGCTGAGCAAGTCCGTGCAGGCGCAATTGGATTAAAAGTGCATGAAGACTGGGGAGCTACAGCCTCTGCTATCGACCACGCTCTCCGAGTAGCGGACCAATATGACGTACAAGTTGCCCTTCATGCAGACACGTTGAATGAAGGCGGATTTTTGGAAAACACGCTAGCGGCGATTAAAGACCGAGTTATTCATATGTACCATACGGAAGGGGCAGGGGGCGGACATGCTCCTGATTTAATTAAATCAGCGAGCTTTATGAATGTTCTTCCATCATCTACAAACCCGACATTGCCATATACAATTAATACGATTGACGAGCATTTGGATATGTTAATGGTGTGTCACCATTTAAACCCATCTATTCCTGAAGATCTTGCCTTTGCTGATTCAAGGATTAGACGCGAAACGATTGCGGCTGAAGATATTCTTCAAGACATGGGTGTATTCAGTATGGTTAGCTCAGATGCACAAGCAATGGGACGAATTGGCGAGGTTATTTTACGTACATGGCAAACAGCAGATAAAATGAAAAAACAGCGAGGAGCGTTGGAAGGTGACAGCGAGCTTTCTGATAATAATCGCGCGAAGCGTTATGTAGCTAAATATACGATTAACCCTGCTATCACTCATGGTATTTCTGAATATGTCGGTTCGATTGAAGTCGGAAAAATGGCGGACCTTGTCATTTGGTCACCGGCATTTTTCGGCGTGAAGCCTGAAATGATTCTTAAAAATGGCTTTGTCGTAGAAAGCTTAATGGGTGATGCCAATGCGTCCATTCCGACACCACAGCCAGTTATTTATCGGCCAATGTATGGATCTTATGGAAAAGCCTTGTCTAAGAGCTCAATTACCTTTGTTTCTCAAGTCGCTTTTGATGATAAAGTGCATGAAAAATTAGGCTTGGAAAAAACGGTTCTTCCAGTTCGTGGTATTCGAAACTTAACGAAAAAAGATATGAAGCTTAATTCCGAAACGCCTGAGATTACGGTTGATCCACAAACGTATGAGGTAAAAGTAAACGGGGAACTCATTACTTGTGAACCTGTGGATATAGTACCGATGGGACAACGCTATTTCTTATTTTAAGTCTTATTTTGAGGTGAAAATATTGATCATTGAAAAAATTGTTACAAATATCGACGCAATGGACAGAGAAGAAATTGCGAAACGCCATATGGAAAAGGTGTACCTGGAAAGTGCTAATTTAGTGAAACGGATTCAAAGAGTGACCACCGACCACGGCCGCGAAATTGGCATTCGCTTAAAAGAACTGCGTGACCTTAAGGCGGGCGATGTTTTATATATGGATGATAAAAATATGATTGTCGTAGATGTCCTTTCCGATGATCTATTAGTCATTAGCCCGCGAAGTTTAAATGAAATGGGAACGATTGCCCATCAATTGGGGAATCGTCACCTTCCAGCTCAATTTGAAGAGAATAATATGCTCGTTCAGTATGATTATCTTGTTGAAGAATTGCTTCAAGAGCTTCAAATTCCTTTTACACGTGAAGATCGGAAAGTAAAACAGGCTTTTCGCCATATTGGACATAGCCATGAATCCTAATATTCTTTCTTTATTCCAACTATGTGATTCGAATTTTCCAACTGGTGCTTTTAGTCATTCATATGGTCTAGAGACATATATTCAAGAAGATCAAGTGTATGATCAAGCATCGTTTTCCAAGTGGCTTCACGTATATTTAAATGAACAGCTTGTCTATTCAGATGGGCTGGCAACCCGTCTTGTCTATGATGCCTTGGAAAATGAGGATGTACAAACGGTGTGGAAGGTCGATCGAATGCTGACGGTTCAAAATTTGCCGCGTGAAACAAGAGAAGGCACCAAAAGAATGGGAGAACGCATGGTAAACCTTGTGGGATCTTTATATGAGTTTCCTGTTCACTCGCAATATCAAAAACGGATTAAGGAGAAGCACTCCTTTGGACATCCAGCTATTGCTTTTACGATGATAGGGCACCATCTTGGTGTTCCGAGATCAACTACCACCCTCTATTATTTGTATTCTACTATTTCAAGTCTTGTTCAAAATGCCGTTCGTGCGATTCCGTTAGGACAAACCGCGGGACAGAAGACGATTCATGAGTTTCAAAGTGCTTTAATAGAGGCGACAGAAAAAATTCAAACTTTGGATAAAGAGGATTTTGGAATCATTTCACCAGGTTTAGAGTTATCTCAAATGAAACATGAGCGTGTGAACATTCGTATTTTCATGTCTTAATATAGAAGGAGTGTTTTTATATGGAACCGATTAAAATTGGAGTAGGCGGACCTGTTGGAGCCGGAAAAACGATGTTGGTTGAAAGGCTAACCCGTCATTTAGAAGGTGAAATCAGCATGGCCGTTGTGACGAATGATATTTATACAAAAGAAGATGCCAAATTTTTAATGCAAAATGGAGTCCTACCGGCAGACCGTATTATTGGGGTTGAAACAGGCGGATGTCCACATACAGCTATTCGTGAAGACGCCTCCATGAATTTTGCCGCTATAGATGAATTAAAAGAGAAGCATCCGGACGTAGAGCTCATTTTTGTGGAAAGTGGAGGCGATAATCTTGCGGCGACTTTCAGCCCAGAGCTTGTGGATTTCTCCATCTATATTATTGATGTAGCTCAAGGCGAAAAAATTCCGCGTAAAGGTGGCCAAGGGATGATTAAATCAGATTTATTCATCATTAATAAAACGGATTTAGCTCCTTTCGTTGGCGCAAGCCTCGAAGTGATGGAGTCTGATACGAAGGTTTTTCGCGGAAATAAACCGTTTGTTTTCACCAATTTAAAAGATAACACGGGGCTTGATCAGGTCATTAACTGGCTTATGAAGAATGCATTATTAAAAGGATTGGAATAATGGAAGACTGGACTGGAGTTTTGTGTCTAGATGTCGAAGATAGGAATGGAAAGACTGTAGCGAAAAATGTATATTTTCAGGGCGCATTGAAAGTGATGCGTCCGGTTTATCATGACGACTCTGGACAAGCTTGTTATTATATATTGAACCCCGGTGGAGGCTATTTAGACGGAGATCGCTATAAAATACAAATTACGCTCGAGAAGCAAGCGAGACTAACCTTAACGACACAATCCGCAACAAAGGTTTATAAGACACCTAACACTCATGCCTACCAGGAAACAGAGATCATTCTACAGTCTGGATGTTATCTCGAATATATTCCGGATCCGCTTATTATGTATCAGGACGCGCGCTATAAACAAAAAAATGTCATTCGCATGGAGAAAGGGGCGACTTTCCTTTATTCCGACATTTTAACCCCGGGGTGGTCTCCGGATGGAGATCGTTTCAGTTATAATCGGCTTCAATTCATCAATGAAATTTATATGGACGATGAACTTGTGGCATATGATCATATTCAATTGAATCCTGCTGCCCAAAATATAGAGAAGATTGGATTCATGGAAGGGTTTTCGCATTTAGGTTCCATGCTTGTGGTTGGCGAACAAACAAGCCCTGACCTCCTTGATCGGCTATATCAGGCTATTAATGGGAATACAGATCGATATAAAATTGGACTATCTTTATTATCTGTACCAGGATTTACGGTTCGTATATTAGCCAACTCGACACAAGAAATAGAGAAAATCTTTACTGAGTGTCACCGAATTATTAGTCAAGAGTGGTTTATTACAAAACCGTGTTTTCTAAGAAAGTATTAATACTTAGAACCCGGCAATCAAAAGGTTGCCGGGCTTTTATCCGGGTTAATCAGGCTGTAAAAAACCGCCACTTATGGAAGTTTCACTTTATAAGGGACAAAAAGTTTGAAGGAGAAATATTTATGGATGTTACATTGTTTTCAGTTTTAACGATAGGTTTTGTTTTGGGAATCAGGCATGCAATTGAGCCTGATCATGTGATTGCAGTATCAACAATTGCAAGTCAAAGCAAAAAGTTATGGCACGCTTCTCTAGCAGGGGTATTTTGGGGGATAGGTCATACGATAACATTATTTATAGTTGGTATTATTCTTATTCTTATGAAGGGTGAAATACCAGGGAAATGGTCTATGTCTCTAGAATTTTTAGTAGGAATCATGCTTGTCTATCTTGGTGTTACAACGATCCTTTCTTTCAAAAGTATCCATGTACATACGCATGGACATGATGGAGATGAACATAAACATGTCCATACCCATGAACATGGTGGTAAACATGAGCATAAACACAAACATAAACATGTTTCATATTTGAAATCGATGTCTATTGGTCTAGTCCATGGTCTTGCAGGAAGTGGCACTATGGTTATATTGACGATGAGTACAGTAAAGAGTGTTTGGGAAGCGGCTATTTATATCCTTTTATTTGGAGTAGGAACGGTCATTGGTATGCTTTTTTTCACTACGATTATTGGTATCCCTTTTGTGTTAAGTATGAAACGTGTTAAAATTAGTAGAACACTTGTATTCACAATGGGCACAATTAGCATGGTTTTTGGAATATATTATATGTATAATTTAGGGGTTAATGAAGGATTATTTAACCTTTGGTTTTAAGTCAGTAAGGAATGTTGAATCGAAGCGGCTAACATACACACTATTATTGAATGCTATATATAAATGAAGGGGGATTAGATGAATACTCTTGGATATGCGATACTTAGTTCGCTTGGTAGAAATCCATGTTCCGGCTATCAATTAGTTGGATATTTAGAGGTATTATGGCCTGCGAAGCATAGTCAAATATATCCTCTGTTAGCTAAAATGGAGAAGAATGGGCTTTTGGAATTTGAACATATTGAACAAACGGGTAAACCTGATAAGAAAATATATTCACTCACAGAAAAAGGAAGAGAAACTCTGGAAAAATGGGTCACTGAATCGCCTTCTGATCCGATCATTCGAGATGAATTTCTTATTAAGATGTATTCGATTTGGTTATCGAATGAAGAAAATGCGAAAAAATTAATTCAGGACCGAATTGCTAAATTAGAACAAACCGTGGCTTTACGAGATGAAAATATAGCCAGAATTGAACAAACACATGGGAAGAATGGGTTAGAAATGACATCTAAACATTTTGGTGGTTATATTCTTTTTAATAGAAGGAGTATGTTAGATGAAGAAGAAATTTCATGGTGTAAGTGGGTTCTGAATTTGATTGAAAAAGCAAGATTAAACAATTTATTGTTAGGAATCATTGTAGGAAAACTTAATATAATCATTCAAGACAAGATATTGATTTAATGACTATAATCAAAAATTCCAGCTTTGTTTCGGTGCCTGTGCATCCCAATCATCCCAAAAGCTTAATTATTGAATCTGATACCAAAAAAAGGAGGGCTGTTTAAAAGCACAGCCCTCCTTTTGATGTTGTTGGGAAATTTCCCTACAATCAAAGCGAAAGGTTCCCTCTAATGAATATTTAAGAGGAGAGGTTTTCGTTGAAGATTAAGTATTTATTTGAAGATGCACCTCAAAATTTGGAGTCTTTAATCACCGCTGACAAAACAGCCTCTTTTAATCGTAGGCAGGTAAATCGGAAATCTAGTAAAGCTTCAATTTGGCAAACATCAGAAAAAAGAAACCTATGCAGTCAAAACTTGCATAGGTTTCTTCCCTATTTACTGCCCATAACTAATCAGGTTCGTCATGATTCGATATCCGCCTGGAACCTGACCTTGAATTTGCCTGTATAGGACAAGGTTCGTGTAAAGGTAGGTGCCTTTACCGTATTTTGCCATAAGGATTCCGCCATCAAATGGTGCTTCATTCGGATCAGCCATGGAAATGAACGTTTCAAATCGATTATCCCATTTCATTGGGAAGTACAATCCTCTTTCTTGATCCCAATTATTCCAGTCGTCCGATGTTATTTTATTTGGATAGTTAAAAAGCGCTGATTTTGGTTTCAACACGTTTACCGCGGCATTTTCATCTGTTACCCTCCAGCGAATGGAAGGATTCCCGAGGGTAAGTGGATATGGGGCAGTCTTCAGGGCATCCCATCCATCACCAGGTTTATGGTATTGAACGACGAGATGACCGCCATTTTCCACATATTCAAGTAAGCGAGCGTTATTTGCCTTCAAATCTTCCCTGGATAGATAGGCACGTATGCCTGTAACGATCGTGTCGTATTGGCTCAAATCACCTTCTGCTAAATCAGCTGCGGTTAACTTTGTAATGTTAAGGCCTGCATTGCTTAAGTAATCTGCTACTTTATCAAATCCACTTTCAATGTAACCCACTTTTAATGAAGCCGGCATTAAAAGCTCAAATGCAACAGTGTTGGTGGCTGCTGGGTATTGGTAATAGAATGTTCCGATATGGTCATAGGAAATTTCCTGGATGGTTGAATCAAAGGTTTTGCCATTGACAGTGGCAACTGCCTTAACCTGATATTCCCCATTTTGAATTGCCTTCGGTGGTGTGAGGGTGAACTTCACTTGTTTTTCTTCTGATTTTTCATTAAGTGATACGGTGGCTTTTTTAGGGAGAATTCCCCAATTTTCAGGGATTTTCAAAGCGACCTTTGCTGATGTCTTTCCCTCTGTATAATTTTTCAAGGTTACGGTCACTGGTATTTCTTCTTTTACATCTACTGTATTTACCACGATATCTTCAGGAGATAGGGTAAGGCCAACGTCAGGAAGGACAGCTATCGTTCCATCCAATTCTTCCTTTATGGCAGTTTTGGTGCTGCCGTATTTATAAGAAATATTGGTTGTAATTGTTGATTCATCATAAGCATGGTAATAAGCTGCATCTTCTGGGACTTTAACCTGGTAGGTTATTTTTGCTGATTCATTTGGTTTTAGATTGATTTCTTTAGATTTTGTTTTAGCCGTCCATCCTTTAGGCACGTTCAATGCAGCCGCGACTTTTTTCAATGCTTGTTTCCCGTTATTCTTCAAGGTTACGGTTACGTTCGTATTTTGGCCTTTCGTAAGAATCATTGAAGCAGCTTTAGCTTGAACATCCAGTCCTGAGGAGACATAACTGACGTTTTGCAATTGCTCATCTTTTAATGAGAGCTTATGAATCAAGTCGTTCTTCGTGGCAGGACTTAGCTTAGCTTTTTTGATTTGCGCAATAATTGAACGAACATTGGAGAGCGCTGTTTGGGATGTTGAAAAAACACGTTTATCATTTGGATAAGCCGTAATAACGGCATCCAAATTTCGTTGTAAGTATTTAAATTCACCCTTTAATTTTGAAGCTGAGTGAGGGAGTTTTTCAGCCCATTCTGTAAAATTATAAGGTACACCTGCAAAAAGGTCCGACTGTTTTTTTGTATCAACGGCACTTTGTTTCAAATCCAGATGGATCTGTCGAGGTGCTGCAGGAATATCAGAACCCATGCCTTGGCTTTTATGAAGATAGCGGGATTGTTCCCCAAGCTGCGGGTAAGTCACACCATATATTGGATCATATTTTCCGATTTCAATCGAAGTGGTTGCTTGATCTGCGGAGGAAACAGGTAAATATAACTTTTTCACTTGCCATACAGATAGACCCTGTTTCAATTGTTGTGGAAAAACAGTTGGATCAGCGGCATCCTTAAAGGCACGTTCACTTAAGATTGTCATTGTTCGATGATGTCCATGCTGGGTATCATCATTTTGGAAGGAAGGCATCAATATATCAGGCTGATACGTTCGAATAAAGCGGATAAGCCGTTCATACGTGAGTTTCTCACCCCACTTTTCTAATGTTTCCCCTGGTGTTTTAGAGAAGCCGAAATCATAAATGGGATCAGAGGTTGTTTCACTTAGATGATACGCCTTCACCCCAGTGATTTTTGCAGCTTCTATCATTTCCCTTGAACGGATGATTCCAAGAGCATTGTCCAGTTCATCCCCAATTTCATTTTGTCCCCCTTCACCCCGATTTGCAATCAGGCTGGATGTCTTCACACCTAATCCTCTCGATAGATAAGCGAGAAAGTCACTTCGCTCATCATCTGGATGGGCTCCGCTGTTTAAGAATGTCACGGTCGTCTCGAGTGGCTTGACTGCATTCCATAACTCAACGTTGGCTTTCTCCGTTTTTGCAGCGCTGCCCCCGAGCGGCAATGATGCAAGAACGAACCAAAGAGAAAGCAAAGATACCAGAGCTTTTTTCATTTTTCATTTAACCTCCTTCAACTAAAATACCTAAACTCTTGTGAAGAAATTAATGTAGGTTAGTAATATTTTCTAACCAACCAGGCGAAAAAACATATCTAATAAATATCATTGATGGTTATAAATGTAAATAATGCGAAGTAACTATTAAAATAAGAATATTTAAAAGAGTCAAAAAAAACTTGTGTGCTAAATTCCTTTGAGTTATATTTTTACTTAATTAGGAAAAATTACTAACTAAATGATGTAAGGCCGTGATGTGATGAGTTTTAAAAAAACACCCAGTCATCAAAAATATGCAAATAAAAAAAGGATCATTCAATGCATTCAACAATGTTCACCCATTTCAAGAGCGGAAATCGCCGTTAAGCTTCAGTTGAGTAAACCGACTGTTTCTCTGGCTGTGGATGAACTTATACAGGAGAAATGGGTATTTGAGAAAGGGATTGGAGAGTCCTCTTCTCAAGGTGGGAGAAGGCCTATCCAGCTCTTTTTCAATGAGGAGGCTGCCTATATCATTGGGACTGATATTGGCGGGACGAAAGTGAAAATCGTTTTATGTGATTTAAGTGGAAAAATCCTTGCTGAAACTAGTTTTTCAACAAAAAATTATTTGCAATCAGGTCTTCTTAAACAAATGGCGATTGAAACGGAACGGTTAATTGCAAAGAATCAGATTGTGAAAAACAGGATATTAGGGATGGGGGTTGGGATTCCTGGTATAACGCAAACGGCAAGCGGATTAGTCATAGAGGCACCGAGTTTAGGATGGATTCAATATCCGTTTATAGCGGAAGCGAAACGGTATTTTGATTTCCCTATTTTTCTCGACAATGATGTAAACGCGGCGGCACTCGGTGAACAGTGGCTGGGTAATGCACAAAATAAGCGGAATTTGTTGTTCATTGCGGTTGGAACCGGTATAGGAAGCGGGATTATCTTGAATAACCAGTTATACAGAGGGGCTTCCAGTGCAGCTGGGGAGATGGGTTATATGGTGACGGACAAAGAGGATATGAAGCGTGAATTCAAGCCGATTTTCCATAGATACGGTTATCTGGAAAGTGTCGCAGGAGGAAAATCGATTGGCGGTCATTTTACCAGAGCTGTTCTCAAAGATCCTCAGCATTCTTTATTTGAACGGGCCAAGTCATCCGAACTGACAGGGGAAGATGCCTTTTTGTCCGCGAAAAAAGGGGACACGACAGCCATGGCCGTCATTAATGAAGCAATCGAACATTTAGCCTGCGGAATTGTCAATGCGGCTAGTTTGCTAAATCCAGATGTGATCATATTAGGAGGTGGTGTATTAAATTCTTCTGAATACATTTTACCTAGAATTCGTGAGATCGTTGATCGATATCTTCCAAGTTTAGTAGAAATGAAAATTTCACAACTGGGAGAAAACGCAGGAGTATTAGGAGCGGTTTCCCTATTCTTAAGGGAACATGATAGCATTTTGAATTTTCATGATGAGGGGGATTAATAATGAAAAAGAGGAAAAAGTCGCTTGTTTCAGTACTGACTTTATCGGCAGCAATATTGATTTCAGGATGTAACGGTACTGATACGAAAACGAATTCGGATGCTGGCGGTGCCAAGGGAGAAAAAGGTGAGTTGGAAGATAAAATCGTCGTTTATTCACCGCATGGCAAAGATATTTTATCAACATTCGAAAAGCAGTTCGAAGGTAAATATGGCATTGATGTTGAGTGGCTTGATATGGGGTCTCAGGAAATCCTTGACCGTGTTCGCTCAGAAAAAAATAATCCGCAGGCAGACGTTTGGTGGGGAGCACCTTCCACAAACTTCAATCAAGCAAAGGATGAGGGGCTGCTAGCTGCTTATAAGCCTACCTATTCCGATAGTCTCGAGTCAGGATTCCGCGATCCGGAATGGTATTGGACGGGAACGAGCCAGACACCGGAAGTCATCATGTACAACAGCAAAGAAATATCCAAAGCCGAAGTGCCGAAAGATTGGGATGAGCTGCTTGATCCGAAGTGGAAAGATGAAATCATCATCCGCTATCCGCTAGCCTCCGGGACGATGAGGACAATTTTTTCTGCGATGATCTATCGTACGTATAAGGATACAAATGATCCACAAGAAGGATATGACTGGTTAAAGAAGCTCGACCAAAATACAAAGGAATATTCAGCCAACCCGGAAATGATGTATAACAAGGTGGCAAAAGGAGAGGGCACGCTTTCCGTTTGGGCAATGCCGGATGTTGTCATGCTGAAAGAAAATAAAAATTATCCGTTTGAGTTCGTCATTCCTGAAAGCGGAACGCCAGTATTGACAGAAGGAATTGCCATCGTTGAAGGTGCCAAACATCCCAAAGCGGCTGAAGCGTTTTATGAGTTTGTGAATTCACCAGAAGCCGCAAAGATTTTGGCGGAAGACTTTTACAGGATTCCGACCAGAAGTGATGTGAAGGATTTACCTGAATGGATCACGGATACAGAAATTAAAGCGATGGATATTGATTGGAATGCATTCCAAGAAAAAGGTGACGAGTGGATGAAATATTGGGACGAAAATATAAAAAGTGGGGATAAAGAAATTAAAGAATAAGGAAGTGTCGTTGGATGGCGTCAATAAAAATAGAGAATGTCCAAAAAGCCTTCGGGAAAACGATAGCTGTTGATCATTTAAATCTGGAAATCAAAGAAGGCGAGTTTTTTACCTTTCTTGGCCCAAGTGGCTGCGGTAAAACGACAACGCTTCGGATGATTGCCGGTTTTTATTATCCTACAAAAGGCGTCGTCCGATTCGGCAACAAAGATATGACGCGTGTACCTCCGGAGAAAAGGAATACAGGCATGGTATTTCAAAACTATGCCCTCTTTCCCCACATGACTGTATTTGAAAATGTTGCATTTGGTTTGCGCGTGAGAAAAGTTTCTTCAAGCGATTTAAAGGGGAAAGTGCTGGATGCACTTCGCAAAGTCAGACTGGAGAGCTACTCGAGTCGTCAAGTGAGCCAGTTAAGCGGAGGACAGCAGCAGCGTGTTGCCCTTGCCAGGGCCCTGGTTATTGAACCGGAAATATTGCTGCTGGATGAACCATTAAGTAATCTGGATGCCAAGCTTCGTGATGAAATGAGGGGAGAAATCTTAAGGCTGCAGCGTGATTATAAGATTACCACCATTTATGTCACACATGATCAAGCTGAGGCATTGTCCATGAGTGATCGGATTGCTGTGTTCAATTTTGGTGTATGCCACCAGGTCGGGACGCCGGCAGAAATTTATAATCGGCCGGCCAATGATTTCGTGGCGAGTTTCATAGGTGAGATTAATCTATTGCCCGTTCAAGTCGAAAAAGTTCAACAAGATAATATAGTGGTAACCCTAAAAAACAGTGAACAACCGATTAAATTCAATGTACAAAATCAAGTTAGTGAAGGAATTTCTATTCTGCAGACTGATTATGACCTTGCTGTTTCGATTCGTCCTGAAGCAATCAGGATTCTGGATGTGGCCGAAGAGGGAATGAATATCTTTAAAGGTAAAATCAATTCCGTCCAATTCTTTGGATCTGTAGTAAATGTAATGGTGGATGTTCAAAACGTGTTATTAAGGGTGGATGTATTTAATACTCATGAATTTGGTTACTTTTATCAAGGGAAGGAAGTATATGTCCAACTTCCTGGGAAACAGCTGCGCCTTATCCCTGTCATAAGCGGTGAAGTTCCATGATTAAAAATCGTGATACTAGACTAACGATTTGGCTCCTAATACCAGTTGTATTAGTGCTCGTGGCTTATGTTCTCTATCCATCGTCGAGAACATTTATAGAAAGTTTGCAAAAAGACGGATCGATATCCCTGGGGAATTATCAGGACTTCTTCGTACAGGAATCAAAAACGAACCTAGAGGCTCTATGGAATTCCGTTTATATATCCATATTGAGTGTATTGGTCAGTGCCTTGATTGGCATTCCGCTCGCATTCATTTTTAACCGTTACGATTTTCCAGGCAGAAGCTTCTTTTCATCAGCAGCGATTTTGCCGATTGTTCTTCCATCATTGGTGGGGGTTATGGCCTTTATGTTTTTATATGGAGAATCGGGATTAATTCCAAATGCTATCAAGGATATGTTCGGTCTCGATAAAGTTCCATTTAAAATTGGCGGGGTATCAGGAATCCTGATCGTTCATGCCTATACGATGTATGTCTATTTTTATATGACCGTATCCGCTGCAATCAATAAAATTGATCCCTCCCTGGAAGAAGCTGCATATAACTTAGGCGCAAATAAATTCAAGGTTTTTTGGAAGGTGACATTTCCATTATTGACACCTGCCATCGTTGCCGCTTCTTTACTTGTTTTCATGATATCAATGGCTTCTTTCAGTGCCCCGTTTCTATTGGCTGGCGGGTACAGGGTGTTGAGCCTGCAAATTTATTTTTCGAAAATCAATGGTGATATGGAAATTGCTGCCACTCAATCCGTCATTCTATCCATTGTTTCAATTTCATTTCTATTATTCATGCGTTGGTATCAGAATAGGAAAGATTACCGCATGGCTTCGAAAGGGATTGGGGCACACAGGAGTGAAGTGAAAAATCCATTTATGAAGTGGGTGATGGTCGTAACGGGTATCATCGGCGTACTTATTCTGCTTTTACCGCACTTTACGATTCTATTGCTTTCGCTTGTGCCGGATGGAACCTGGACGTTTCAAACGTACCCGACAGTATTTAATGCGGAAAATTACCGACTTTTGTTTGAAGACCCCAATATCTTTAAACCGTTACGAAATAGTTTACTGATGGCTGTTATTGCCACACTAGCAAATTTGGTGTTTGGGGTCATCGCGTCCTATGTTCTTGTTAAACGGAAATTCGTCGGGAAAAGCTTTATTGATATCCTAGTCATGATTCCGTGGGCCTTGCCTGCAACGGTTATTGGGATGAACTTGATATTCGCATTTAATGAACCTAGCGTTTTTTCTTTCGGTCAAATATTAGTAGGAACATTTTGGATTTTGCCCCTTGCCTATTTCATCAGACATATTCCCCTTGTTGTTCGTTCAACTAACGCCGTTCTGGAACAGCTTGATGACTCAATTGAGGAAGCGGCAAGAAACTTGGGGGCAAAGTGGTTTTATACCTTCAGAAAGGTCATTTTACCGATTATTTTGCCTGGTGTTTTATCAGGGACATTATTAGCCTTTATAGAGTCTGTAGGAGAATTCCCAACCTCAGTCCTGTTGTACACGATTTCAAACAGACCCATATCTATTGAAATCATGAATCAGCTTCGGATGTTCAATATGGGGCAGGCAGCTGCCTATGGGATGATTCAAATCACGCTGATAGTTATCGTTCTTTTTATTTCGAACAAGTTTTTTGGAATAAAAGCGGAAAAAGCTTTATAAATCGGAGGTTCAAAGATGAGTAAGCTTGAAGAATTTATCAAAAATGAAGGCAGTGTTTTTCCCGGGAAAACATATGCGGAAGAGCTTCTAATGCCTGTTTTTAATGATCAAAGAGATTACTTATTTCATGTTATGTTCGATATTCATCGGGCACATGTCATCATGCTTTCGGAACAAAAGATCATTAAAGAAGAAGAAGCGAAAACCATGCTGGAGGGGATTCGGAAAGTGGCTCAAACTGATCTCACTCTCCTGACATATCAACCTCAATTCGAAGACTTATTTTTCATGATGGAGGCAAAGATTGGCGAGGAAATCGGTCACGAGCTCGCAGGAAAGATTCATATCGGCCGCAGCCGTAATGATATGGGAGTTGCGATGTATCGGCTTGTTATAAGAGGTCATCTTCTCCAATTGATCGGCTATGCAAACCAATTGAGGGAGGCATTCTTGGTGCAGGCAGAAAAACATATAGAAACCTATATTACTGGTTACACGCATACCCAACCGGCTCAGCCGACTACATTAGGCCATTACTTTTTAGCCATTTATGACGTTCTTCAAAGGGATATTGGACGGTTATGGGCAGCCTATGAAACGGTGAACCAATCCCCCCTCGGCGCGGCTGCGTTAACAACTACTGGTTTTCCAATCAACCGTAACCGTACCGCTGAACTGCTTGGGTTTGAGGCGGTTGTTGAAAATTCCTATGACTCGATAGGCGGGGCTGATTATTTATTGGAAACCGCAACTGCCATTATGACGTGCATGGTTAATACTGGGAGGTGGATTCAAGATTTCTTGCAGCATGTGACAAGGGAGTTTGGTACATTTCATGTGGCAGATCCTTATGTTCAAGTTAGCAGCATCATGCCGCAAAAAAGAAACCCAGTATCAATTGAACATTCCCGTTCGATTGCAAGCAGTGCGTATGGTGATGCACTTGCTGCAATGAATATGATCCACAACACACCATTTGGTGATATCGTCGATACGGAAGATGATTTACAGCCGCATTTATATCGGGCTTTTTCGAATGCAGGCCGTGTCATGAAACTAATGTATGCAGTCATATCAACATTGAAAGTAAATGAAGAACATACAAAAAAAATGGCCGCAAAATCCAGTATAACGGTTACTGAATTAGCTGATACCCTATCAAGAGATTACGAGATATCATTTAGAAAAGCCCATTCCATAGCAAGTACAATTGCAAAACGGTCGATAAGTGAAGGGAAAGAGCTATATGATTGGGACACCCAAGAAATCAACAAGATCATCAATGAATTCGTTGCAGTGAATTTAACTGAAGACGAATGGAAAAAAATCATCTCTCCTGAATACTTTGTGGAAATTAGAAGCATTCAAGGCGGGCCCAGCCCGAAAGAGGTTTCGAGGATGATTGTAAATAGAAAACAAAAACTGGAACAAGCGTTGCAGGAGTATAAGGAAATGGTTAAAACATTGAATGATGGAAGGAAGGCTTTAGTGGATTACTAAGTTACCAGGTATTAAGAAATGAGTTTTAACGGGCATTAAATTCACGAGTATTTGCTCCAAATTCACGAGTAAAAGCGTGGAATTCACGAGTATTTGCTCCAAATTCACGAGTAAAAGCGTGGAATTCACGAGTATTTGCTCCAATCGCGAGTAAAAGCGTGGAATTCACGAGTATTTGCTCCAATCGCGAGTAAAAGCGTGGAATTCACGAGTATTTGCTCCAAATTCACGAGTAAAGCGTGGAATTCACGAGTATTTGCTCTAAATTCACGAGTAAAAGCGTGGAATTCACGAGTATTTGCTCCAAATTCACGAGTAAAAGCGTGGAATTCACGAGTATTTGCTCCAAATTCACGAGTAAAAGCGTGGAATTCACGAGTATTTGCTCCAATCGCGAGTAAAAGCGTGAAATTCACGAGTATTTGCTCCAAATTCACGAGTAAAAGCGTGGAATTCACGAGTATTTGCTCCAATCGCGAGTAAAAGCGTGGAATTCACGAGTATTTGCTCCAATCGCGAGTAAAAGCATGAAATTCACGAGTATTTGCTCCAATCGCAAGTAAAAGCGTGGAATTCACGGTATTTGCTCCAATCGCGAGTAAAAGCGTGGAATTCACGAGTATTTGCTCCAATCGCGAGTAAAAGCAATGCGGGATGTATTTTAAAGTTCATATTTCATAATATATAGTCATTCTTTATTAGAGTGGCTATTTATTTTGATTTCTATTGCAACTGAGATTTCCCTAATGATAGTAAATGAAGATTATTTCCAAAATGATGGTATTATTTGTAAAATATATAAGATAAGGCGGAACGTTAAATCAAATAGATCTCAGTTCGGTTTTATCCTGATTTTAATAGCTTTTGTAATATCGATTACTTTTTGCTTTAATCCGGAAGCCTTATTAAAAGGTGGATATGATTTAGCTATGGATGGTCTGGTAGTAGCCAGAACCTTGATGAATTTATTAGTTAAAATAGGGGATTTGATTATAAACAAAAAAGATTGGTAGTTTATTATGAGACATTGTTTTTTGACGGCTATTAACTTTCTATAATCACTCTAAGAAAAAGGACATTATTACTGTATTATTCGAAGGAAGGCTCAGTCTTTTGACTGAGCCTTCCGATGTTCATTCACAGGATTTCCAAAATAATCAGCATCAATGAGTGCTTCATATATCGTTAACGGATTTTGGTTCCAACTGAACCGCATGATTCCTGAGGGCAAGACTTACCGTTATCATCACAATGAAATTGAATGCCAAGGCGATGATTCCCACATTCAAATCTTTCGCTGCTTGTGGCAAGGATGGAAACAGGGTCCCTATTGTTGAATGACTGAGTGTAATGCAGATTACTATGGCCAATCCGGTGATGATGCCGGCGATTGCGCCATATTTATTGATTGGATTCTTTTTCTTCTTCAGACTAAATAGAAGGGACGGGAATAGCTGTGTGATGAGACTGTATCCCATGAGAATTAATGTTGACATCGTTTCGCCGCCGTTTAAGGTGAAGTAGACGGCTATAAGGGCAATGATTGGCACAAGGATCTTTGCCAATCTTACAACGTGGCGATCTGATACTGTAGGTGCAAATTCCTTATAAACGTTTTTAGCGAGCAGTGTAGCGACGCTCATCAAAAGCATGGATCCCGGTACCAATGCGGTCAGCAAACCAGCCCCGCCAATTATACCTATAAACCATGGGTCAAAGGTCTGGATCGAAAGGCGCAGCAATGAGAGGTCTGCATCTGCCCCTACGAGTCCAGGCACTTTCAATATAGCTGTAAACCCTACAAAAAATACGAATAACAGCATGAGCGTATATAAAGGGCTGATGATGGCATTTTTTCGAAATACCTTCCCGCTGCGAGCTGAATAAACCGCGCTGAAAACTTGGGGCCACATATAGAAACCAAATACGAGCAATATTACCGTGGAGATGAACCATGATATGCTAAGTCCCTGCTCGGGGAACTTTAGAAAACCAGGCTTGGCCGCATCAATTGCTTCGAACATCGGCTGAAATCCACCAAAGTAATGAATGGGCAGATAAATTCCTAAGAATCCTATAATGGCGATCATCATGATATCTTTAATGACTGCTGTCCAGACTGAGCCGTGTATACCGGAAATCATTACATAAATGGTAAGGCCGATTGCCCCCATCCATACCGCCGCAGACATTGAGATTGCACCATAAGATGCCTCTGAGACAATGATCCCCAATCCTTTCAGCTGCACGACGATCACTGGAATCATCGACACCACACCGACAAGCGCAGCCAAAATTCCTAGACTGGGACTCTTATATTTGCTTACAAAAAAATCGGATTGGGACATCAGTTTATTTTCTTTGGCATATTTCCATATTTCAGGAAGGAGCCAATAGGATAATACGTAAGACAAAGTAATGTAAATAAGAACATATAGAGCGGGTGCGCCCTTGCCATAGGCCCAGCCGCTGCCGCCAAGGAAGGAGAAGGTCGTATAGATTTCCCCAGCCATCAGGAGGAAGACGAATATTGCACCAAAACCGCGTCCGCCCACCGTCCATTGTTCCAAGTTCATATCTTTTCCTTTTGAAGAACGAATGCCTAAAAATATCGATAGTAGTAAAAAAGCTAAAATGATTATGAGGGCAATATTCATTCCTGGTCACCTTCCCGATTCCGGGGATCCAGCTTATACATGATGCCCAAGATGGCAGAGGTAAGGACCACCCACATAGCCATCCAGAACATATTGAAAGGCATCCCTAATACATAAGGTTCTATTCTATTAACAAAAGGTAGAAATCCTAGTATGCCTATAAAAGGAACTAGAGTAAGTATATATAGAATCTTCATTAAACAAACCCCTCCGTTTTAAATAAAGTGAAACGTCCAACAATGGGGGTTTTACTTCAGTGCCACTGATGGATGGGTGAACCAAACTGGATGGAAAATTCATACATGACGGATATTCCTTCTTTGATAAGGAACCGATGATAAATATAAGCTTACACTATTTTGATATGAAATTTAATGCAGTTGCTTGATATATTTTTAGCAACAGAGCCGCTGATAAAAGATAAAGCCTTGAATTCTTATAGAGTTCAAGGCTTTATCCTTTTTCTATCTTTTTTTCTGATAGTTATATAGTATCACCAAGACCATGAACCAGATTGGCGTCATGAGCAGTGATAGCCGTGTGGCTTCAGCGAATAGCATAACAATAAGGATGAACAGGAATAATCCTAAAATGGCGTAATTGATAAAGGGTGTAAAAGGAGCCCTGAAAGTTGATTCGGCTCTTAGGTCCGGCCGTGTTTTCGAATATTTGATATGTGAGATCAAGATGATGCTCCATACCCATATGAAACAGATGGCACTGATGGTTGTCACAACGGTAAATGCCTGTTCCGGTATCAGTTTGCTTAACAATGCTCCTAGTGATACAACGATTGTTGATGTTAATAAGGCATTGCTAGGAACAGCCTGTTGATTTAATTTTTCCAGTTTAGCAGGGGCTTCTCCATTCCTGCTTAACGTATAGAGTATTCGGCTTGTTGAAAATAAACCGCTGTTGCATGCAGAAGCAGCTGATGTCAAAACGACGAAATTGATGATCCCTGCAGCGACAGGAATGCCGATTAGCGCAAAGACTTCTACAAATGGGCTGCTCGTGGCATCCAGTTGTGTCCAAGGGTTGACACAGAGAATGACGAATATTGCACCTACATAGAAAAGCAAAATCCGGACTGGGATTTTATTGATGGCAGACGGAATGTTCTTTCTCGGGTTCGCCGTTTCTGCTGCTGAAACCCCGACCAATTCGACACCTACAAAGGAGAAGACGACCAGCTGTAAAGACAACAGGAAACCGGAAATTCCATTTGGGAACATGCCTCCATGAGTCCATAGGTTCGTTAGGGAAACCGTTCCCGTATTGGTATTGAAGCCGATGGCCAAGAGAATGATTCCTACGAATATCAAGGTGATGATCGTGATTACTTTTATGATGGCAAACCAGAATTCCAATTCTCCAAATAACTTAACGGTCAATAGGTTCAATCCTAACAGAATGACAAGGCATATTAGAGCCGGTATCCATTGAGGGATATCGAACCAGTATTGTATATAGACACCGACAGCTATGATATCGGCCATTGCGGTCATGATCCAACAGAACCAATATGTCCAACCGGTCACGAAGCCAGCCCATGGGCCGACATATTCGGTTGCGAATTCAGTGAATGATGTATACCCTGCATTGGATAAGAGCAATTCACCTAGGGCTCTCATCACAAAAAACAAGGCAATTCCAATTATTAGATAGGAGAAGATGATAGATGGACCTGCCATTTGTATGGCTTTTCCGGATCCCAAAAACAAACCGGTACCAATGGTTCCTCCTATTGCAATAAGTTGTACATGACGATTTTTTAAATCTCTTTTTAATTCCTGTTTAGCCAATTCGTACGCCCCCATCTTTTATAGTCTTGGTAGTGAATGATTTCAAACCTGCATGGTCTTGGGAAGGACGTGATTTTTTTACCCAGCTTGCATTTTCCAATGGTTTTCACGAGTGTTGTTTTAAGTCCAATCACAAAGTGGACAATAAAAAAAGAGATTGGATATACCAATCTCTTAAAGGGTTCAGAATAACAATTTATCATTCGTTACTCTTCTGTCCTTTTGCCTGAGATTGTGAATCCTTCGGCGCTGCATCTTGTACAGTCTCTCCAGAAGCTGCTCCTGCTATAGTGTCATCCATAGCATTCATCGCTTGCTTGTATGCGGTTGTGTAAAAATGTCTGTCTGCGGTGATCTTCCACTGCTGAAGCATTCATTATACTTATAAAATAATATTGGAATTCTATCATCTATTTTTCTGAAGGTCAACAATTTTTTTTGGGAGTTAGCCAGTCTTATAGGAGGTTTATAACACATTGAAATGGTTTTAATTTTTTTAAACGTTCACTTGAAAAGACTTTGAATGGTTCAAAGCAGAAGTGATTGTTTTCTACTCTTTTTTTTGTAATCACTATTATAAAATACTGATTCACTTTTTTAAAAAAGGTATTTTAAGATAGGAAAAATCGCCAAGATATATTTGACAACTGTTTTTTTGAAAAATACATTTGTGTTTTTACAGAGTATTTACTATTATAAGATAAGAAAACAAAATTAAAGTGTTATTTATATGATTACGATAAGGCATTTCTAACCACAATAATAAATAGAGTCGATTGGCGGTAAGGATGGAAGAGCATTGCTGCTAATATTGCATCTGGGGGAGTTAATCATGTCAAACAAGGAATTAAAGAGAGGGCTGGAGGCACGTCACATTCAAATGATAGCTTTGGGCGGAACCATTGGGGTCGGCTTATTCATGGGATCGGCGAGCACGATCAAATGGACAGGGCCTTCTGTAATGCTTGCATATGCCATCGCAGGTATATTTATATTTTTCATCATGCGTTCTATGGGGGAGATGCTATATTTAGAACCGACTACGGGTTCTTTTGCATCCTTTGCTAGCAGCTATATACATCCTTTGGCAGGTTATATGACTGCTTGGAGCAATTGGTTTCAATGGGTAATCGTAGGAATGTCCGAAATCATCGCCGTTGGAATGTATATGCAGTATTGGTTCCCGGAGTTACCAGCTTGGATACCAGGTGTGGTCGCCATGATCATCTTGGGGGCAGCCAACCTCATTTCCGTAAAATCTTTCGGGGAATTTGAATTTTGGTTTGCGCTTATAAAAATAATAACGATTGTATTGATGATCGTTGCCGGCCTTGGCCTTATTTTCTTTGGAATAGGGAATGGCGGAGACGCAATTGGATTATCGAATCTTTGGGCAAATGGCGGCTTCTTTACGGGAGGCTGGACAGGATTCTTCTTTGCGCTTTCCCTTGTCGTGGCTTCCTATCAAGGCGTTGAGCTCATCGGCATCGCGGCCGGAGAAGCGAAGAATCCAACGAAGACCGTAACAAAAGCGATCCAATCAATCATATGGCGCATTTTAATTTTCTATATTGGCGCTATATTCGTCATCGTGACGGTTTATCCATGGGATAAACTAGATGACATCGGAAGTCCATTCGTTTCAACCTTTGCTAAAATCGGTATCACAGCAGCTGCAGGCATCATTAACTTTGTCGTAATCACTGCGGCAATGTCAGGATGCAACAGTGGGATCTTCAGTGCAGGGCGTATGCTTTACACACTGGCATTGAATGGCCAAGCTCCTAAAATCTTTGCAAAAGTATCTAAAAGTGGAGTGCCGGCATATTGTACGATCGCTGTACTATTAGGATTGGGTATCGGGGTTGTCCTGAATTACCTTGCACCGCCGGAATTATTCCTTTATGTGTACAGTGCGAGTGTTTTACCCGGAATGATTCCATGGTTTGTCATACTTATCAGTGAGCTTAAATTCAGAAAGGTAAATGCTGCTGAAATGGAGAAACACCCGTTCAAAATGCCGTTTGCCCCTTACAGTAATTATGCGACAATTGCCTTTTTACTGATGGTGCTGGTGGGTATGTGGATCAATCCCAGTACCAGGATTTCCTTGGTTGTCGGGATCGTTTTCCTAGCATTGGTCGTAGTAAGTTATTACATGCTGAAAATGGATAAACGAATACCATTGGATGCTAAATCCGATGATGAGATTTCCAGTTAAGAAGTCTCGTGCCATTTTGATAAAGATGAGTGATACGAGTTTTTCTATAATAAAGATTTTGGGAGATCATCTTGTTTAATCTACGTTCATGACTCGAGCTTTGCCGAGTGTGTTTCCCCTTAGTATAAATATAATAGACATTAATTAAAGTTGTGCATAAATTGTGGACAAAACAAAGAGAGATAAAGAGAAATCTTCATCCCTCAGGCTTTTTCCCAACTTGTGCATGACTTTTTTTGAGGAAAGAACAGTTATTGTAGAAAAAATTCTCAATAAAGCTATGGAGTATTTCAAGTATTTCCTTTGGCAGAAAATATGATTTTCCTAACTAGTGCATGAATTCTATGTAAATGGTTTTGGGATATAATTTGTAAAAAGTGAACAGTTCATTTTTGCACATATAGGCTATTTAAGTTTTTAAGTATAATGTTTAAGGGAAATAATTATAGGTTTTAACATATGTTCTAAAAATCGAATGTTTGTTTTTTGAGCCTTTATTCACCTAATTTTTTCAAATTCAAAAGAATATAGATAGGTAATTCCGAAAAATCAATGGTAATATTTAAAAAATATAAATATTTTTTTAGTGTTGTGGAATTTAAAATAATCTTATATACTTAAAAAAACTATTTTCCTATATGTAACTGGCGCAACATGGAGTACCATGGGGGAGCATATAGAGTATAAGCCGCGCGCCTGGGCAAACACTTGATTTATAGATCAAGTGTTTTTTATTTTCCTAGGAAGAGGTGTAGGTAGAGATGGGTAATATGCATAGAAAGATGGGGACCTTTGCTTTAACTATGACAGGTATTGGTTCTATTATCGGCTCAGGTTGGTTGTTCGGAGCGTGGAAAGCTGCCCAGATTGCTGGACCAGCAGCTATTTTTTCTTGGATTATCGGTATGGTGGTAATTTTATTTATTGCATTATCTTACGCAGAGCTTGGGGCAATGTTTCCTGAAGCTGGAGGCATGGTTAAGTATCCTCAATATTCGCATGGCTCTTTTATTGGATTTTTAGCTGCGTGGGCGAACTGGATATCTATCGCTTCGACTATTACCGTTGAGGCCATTGCTTCGGTACAATATATGAGTACGTGGCCTTGGGAATGGGCCAGATGGTCTCATTCTTTAGTTGATAACAATATCTTAACGACCAAAGGATTATTCATAGCTTCTTTACTACTATTGTTCTATTTCTTCGTCAACTATTGGACAGTCAACCTTTTTGCTAAGGCAAATTCATTTATTACCATTTTTAAATTAATTGTTCCAGGTGTAATGGCAGGATCGTTATTTTTTGCTGGATTTCATGGTGAAAACTTTACAAGTTCTCAGGGTATCGCACCATATGGTTGGGCAAGCGTTTTAACAGCAGTAGCTACTTCTGGTATAGTGTTTGCGTTTAACGGATTTCAAAGTCCCGTTAATATGGCAGGTGAAGCGAAGTCACCGAATAAGTCTATACCTATTGCTGTTATTGGCTCTATTCTAATTGCAGGTTTTATATACGTTATGTTACAAGTTGTGTTTATCGGTGTAGTCGATCCGTCAATGATCGTGAACGGATGGAGTCATCTGAATTTTAATTCACCTTTTGCAGATTTGGCAATTGCTCTAAGCCTTAACTGGTTAGCGATTGTATTGTTTGTAGATGCGTTTGTTTCACCGTCTGGTTCAGGTGCCACTTATACAGCTACAACTTCGCGAATGCTTTATGGAATGCAGAAAAATGGATACTTACCGAGGATCTTTGGTACATTACACCCACTTTATGGTGTTCCGCGTGCAGCGATGTTATTAAACTTAGGTGTATGTTTTATCTTTTTATTTTTGTTCCGCGGATGGGGCGTACTTGCAGAAGTGATTTCAGTTGCCACACTTATTTCGTATATCATGGGGCCAGTTGCATTGGCAACATTAAGACGTACCGCTTCACATTTTAACCGTCCATTTCACTTAAAAGGTGCCTCTATTATTGCACCTTGCGGATTTGTTTTTGCATCGCTTACTTTATACTGGGCGCGTTGGCCATTAACAGGAGAAGTCGCTTTCATCATTGCCATTGGACTGCCTATTTACTTTTATTATCAAGCTAAAAATAAATGGAATGGATTCAAAAAACAATTTTTATCAGGTGTTTGGATGCTTCTTTACTTAGGTTGTATGATTTTGATTTCTTATATTGGAAGTGAGAAGTTCGGCGGAAAAAATATTCTTACATTTGGCTGGGATATGGTGGTCATTACATGTCTGGCACTTGGCTTCTTTTGGTGGGGAGTTAAGAGCGGCATTAAAACGGAATACATGGATGAAGCTGAAAAAATCAACAAAGAATTTATCAATAAATAACTTTTTGTGCAGACACAGAAATATGAGTATCAAGAAAACATGGTTATTTTATGACCATGTTTTTTTATTTATTTTAAAATAAGTCCTGGCGATTGTAACAGTATTTTGTTTTAAGGGTTTTTTAGTCTTTGCGATTAATTCACAAGTAAATAGTGAAATCTTGCGAGTTAAGTATGCTTTATCAAATAGAAAACAAAATATCCTACTTTTTAGTGAGGTAAAAGTGTGAATTGGATTGATTTTAAATCACTTTCACCTATAGAATGTGTCTTTTCCTAAAGGTTTTCATAGTATATATAACTCTCCACATCATTTGAGAAAGGGGTTAATATTTTGGAAAGAACAAAGCTTACCGGGCGTATCGTTACACATAATGATGCCGAATACGAGCATGCCAGGATAAATAATAACTTAAGTTTCCCTAAATTTCCAAAGGTCATTGTGTTTTGCCAAAATACCAATGATGTGTTGAATTCACT
This sequence comes from Peribacillus simplex, assembly GCF_001578185.1. NCBI lineage: Bacteria > Bacillati > Bacillota > Bacilli > Caryophanales > Bacillaceae > Peribacillus > Peribacillus simplex. Next base: position 733,548 of record NZ_CP011008.1, read on the forward strand.
GAAGTGGGCCCGGGAAAATCATACGCCTTTCCGGGTTAGGAGCGGCAGGCATAGTTATGAAAACTTTTCATTAGTGAACGGCGGTCTAATCATTGATATTAGTGAAATGTACAAGATCAAGGTCAATCGTGAAAAAATGATCGCAAAAATTGAAGCCGGCGCTGATTTAGGGCAAGTATATAATAAGCTATGGAAGTATGGAACGACGATTCCGGCTGGGACCGAAAGCGGTGTAGGTCTTGTAGGTCTTACGCTTGGCGGTGGTATAGGGATGTTAACGAGGCGCTTTGGACTTACTTGTGACAATCTGGTTGAAATAGAAATGGTAAGGGCGTGTGGAAAGATGGGCGCCAAACTCATTAAAGCAAATAGGAAAATTAATAGTGATTTATTTTGGGCATGCTGCGGGGGTGGAGGAGGAAACTTTGGCATAGTCACTTCTCTTACTTTCAGGGTACACCCTGTATCGAGGGTATCGGTTTTCTCCGTCACATGGGGGTGGAAAGATTTCGAAGCGGTGTTTAATGCCTGGCAGGATTGGGCCCCTCAAGCTGATGAATGTCTAACTTCTGAAATTGAATTCAAGGCAAAGGAAGTAAACCAAATTATCGCTCAAGGTGAATTTGTTGGAACGTCACATAGGTTAAAGCAGCTTCTAAAACCTTTGACGAAAACTGGTTCACCAACAAATGTCATGATAAAGGAAGTCCCTTACATTGAAGCCGTAGGATTCTTTAATGATCCGAGTGGAAATCGACCGGCCCATCGTAAGAGGTCAGGTTCTTTCATTGAAAAAACTTTTCCTCAGCGAGCAATCTTGACGATGAAGCATTTTCTGGAAAACGCTCCAAATGAAAATGCAGCCATTTGGCATCAATCCCTTGGAGGAGCGGCTGGCCGTGTGGAACCAAAGGAAACGGCATTTTATTATCGGGATGCTATAATCGCCCAGGAGTATTTGGCTACATGGACTAATCCAGAAGAAGAGCGGCAAAACATTCACTGGATCAAGGAACTTAAGTACGCCTTGTCTCCGTATACTACAGGTGACTATGTGAATTGGCCGGATACCCTTATCAAAGATTGGCCAACTGCGTACTATGGAGAAAATTTCAAACGGCTTCGAGAAGTGAAAACGACCTATGATCCATACAATACGTTTAGATTCCCTCAAAGCATACCGCCATTAAAAAGGTGGGGTTAAATGGAAGCATCAAAATCATTCGATATTAAAAGACCTATTCCTCAATATGGGTATAGCGCTCTGTTATTTAGGTTTTGTATATATTAATTGAGGTAATCCCAAAAATCATGCTCTTATGAAAGTAAGGTTTGCGTAAGGGGAACGTTTGCTTTTCCCTGATTTAATTGATTGTTATCAAGTTATTGTTGAGGCATGTAGTTTCTTTCCTTATGTCATTATTGGAATTCCCTACATTAGGTTGACCCTTCTTTTCTTTTATAAGGAGAAAAAATATAACATATACATGATGGTCCATCAATTTCCTAAAAAGTGGACCGCTTGGAAAAGTCCCGAAACGTCCAAAAATGATTGACGAACAAAGAATAGATAAGGATTCTGTGCATAACTTGTGGACAATAAATGATCAAGTGACCATCCAAATCCAAGAAACTTTAGTTTTTAAAAACGGAAGAAAGACAATCCGGACTAGACTGCTCCATTCCAGGGGATTGACGAAAGACATCACGATGGTGAACAGTAATGAACCGACTGTAATGCCAAGTGTTTGATTATAAGAATTGCCTCCAAGTTTTTCAGAAAACAAGAACTAAGCTGCCCCAGGTCAATGCAGGGAGTAACGCAAAAAGAAGCCCTTCACTCATCTCCTAAACTAGAAAACCAATGTTTTTATGAATATAAAATAGTTAGTAAGCTATTGAAGGTATTTAAAGTTTTCACGGGAAAGAAAACATGGATATAATTTACCAATTTAGGTTGGATTCTCAATCAATTTATTTTTCAGTGTGGAAACAATGAAATAATAAGTGGTTTATGGTACTTTTAACTTAAAAATAGATAGGAGAAATAGTATGACGACACTGAATGAATGGTTTGAAAAGGGGATTCCGGCTAAAGAATTTATATCTTCGATGAAAGTCCATAAAGAAAACTTACAATCGATTCAGGAGCGTTTTTCCATTACTGAAGCGGATCAAGTTTTTTTAAATGAATTAAAATCAAAGGAACTTCGAGCAATTGTCATTACTGAAGACTGGTGCGGAGATGCAATGATGAATATACCTATTCTGCTGAATATATCTGAAGCGGCAAATATTGAAACTCGCATGGTTTTACGAGATCAAAATCTTGAGCTGATCGATCAATACTTAACGAATGGAACAGCGCGTTCTATTCCAATCTTTATATTCATTGATAGGAATGGTGAAGAAAAAGCGGTTTGGGGACCTCGTGCACCAAAAGTGCAAGAGTACGTAATGGAGTTGAGATCTGACCTGCCTGCTAAGGATGATGAAAGTTTTGAGGCAGAGCAAAAAGAAGTTTTTAAAAAGATAACAGTGGCTTTTTCTGAAGATAAACACCTTTGGGACGAAGTATACGGCAGTATCAAGGAAGCTTTAGGGAAAATTTGATAGTTGGTGAGTGACCCTCTTGCAGCTGACATCGGGTATACTCATTTTGATGTCCTCAAAGGAAATAATAAAAACTTGGTGGTAAACTTTTTTTATTGGAGTTTCTTCCATTATGAAGGGGCTGTTCCAAAAGAGATTGGAACCTATTGCTTGTGAATATATAGATATGTTTTTAACGTTTTTTTCTATATTATTTAAGGTACCATGGTTTTGGAACAGCCTTTTTCATTTGTTTATGATTCTGGAATAATTGTAACGCCGATTGTTCGTATTGGAGAGTCCTGTTTAGCACTTTGATTCGTAGCTTTGTAGTATTTCAACATTAAATCGTTCAATTCATTTTGAAAGTTAATAAAACTTTCATCATCAAGCTTTAGTTCTAAAAGTGAAAAGGTTGACCCATCTTCTGAGCAGTCTCTTTCTTCTAATTTAGTAAGATAGTTCTGATATTGAGTCATAAGGGATAATTGATAATAAGAAAAAAAGTTCAGCTTTTTCTCATTTGAAGATTTTTTCCATTCTTCCCCGCTAAGTCGCGCTTCTTCTTCATTTAAAACATAGTATTTTTCGGAAACGGATCTCACTTTTTTCTCTTTTACAATGCGAATGACCCCTGAATCCAATAAAACCTGTATATGTCTATATAATGTTGCTTGTGGTACATCTTTAATGATTTTTAACATTTCTAATGGTGTCAAACCATTTTCCCTGTTTCTCATTAAAGCTTGGGAAATCTTTATTCTCACAGGGTGCATTAAAATTTCAGCTTTATTAATCATCGTTTTCTCCTTACATTAGAAATTAATAACTGGATTGTTAATCAATTTTGATGTTTCAGCAGTTCTCTTTCCTTATAGGTCATGAATAATAAGTTTATTTAATCATATATTGTAATGTTGGAATCATTTTCATTTACGAAAATGACACATTTGGAAAAATAATATTACCGAAATATTTTTTCGAAGTAAATAAAAAGCCATTTTTAAATATTTTCAATTGTTAAAAGCTAATCTCTCCATGCAATAAAGCAAAGAGGATTTACACGAATAGGCGTTAAAAATATCATTATATTTTTATTGTTATTTATAATGATAATATTATCATTATAAATAACAATAAAAACTAAAACAATAATTTATTAAGAAAAAAATAGGTGCAATATTCCAATTTACATGTTATCATTATTGATAATGATAACATTATTTCGTTATTAAAGGAGTGATTATATATGGAATTGCATTATGGATGGAACGAATTGAAAGATATTGATTTCATGTCTATTCTGCCGATCATTTTACCGGTAATTGTTATTGGATTGATTTTAGTCCTTATAGCATTGATTGATTTATACAGACATCGAAAGACGAGAAAAAATGTTTTATTGTGGACACTCATCATTATTTTTGCAAATACTATTGGTCCAATTCTGTACTTCGTTATTGGTAGAAAGGACAGTGACAGAATATGAAATTAGAAATTAGAAATGTTACAAAAAAATTCAAAGAAAAAACAGCGGTCAATAATTTTTCAATGGAACTGCAATCAGGGGAATGTGTTGGATTGATCGGGCCAAATGGGGCTGGTAAATCGACACTAATAAAAGTGATTGCAGATATTATAGATCCAAGTATGGGAGAGGTATTGCTTGATGGTAAGAAAATTTCAAAAATGAAAAAGGAAATAGGCTACTTACCGCAATACCCAAACTTCTTTCAATGGATGACTGCCAAAGAAACACTAACTTTCATGGGGCAGCTCTCAGGCATCAAGAAGGAAGAATTATTAAGGGGCATTCCAGAGATAATGTCGAAAGTAGGTTTGAGCGGGGAAGAGAATTCGAAGGTGAGGACTTTTTCAGGCGGAATGAAGCAGAGGCTTGGAATTGCACAAGCGTTGTTACATAAACCAGCATTGATTGTCATGGATGAACCAGTTTCGGCATTAGATCCAATCGGCCGGAGAGAAGTGTTAAATATAATAAAAGAAATAAAGAAAGATACGACAATTTTAATATCGACACATATATTAAGCGATGCAGAAGAAATATGTGAAAGATTTGTCATTATAAAGAGTGGGAAAAAAATCGAAGATACAACAATGTCAGAATTATTAAATAGGAATAGCGGAAATAAAATTAATGTCGATATAACCTCTAAAAGTCAAAAGTGGATTGAAAACGTTAAAAGCTTGAACTTTGTAAAAGGTGTAGAGGTAACGGGAAATAAATTGAAGATAGAAGTGGAAAATATTGAATCGAACAAGAACATGTTACTCGCGAGTGCTCTTGAGCATAATGTTGATCTTGTAAGGTTTGAAATAGATAACGATACATTGGAAGAGATATTCTTAAAATTGGTGGTGGAAAAATGAATAATTTTACCGTTTTAGCGAAAAAGGAATTTGTTCAGATGGTACGTGAATTTAAAGTGATTTGGCTGCCACTTGTATTTATATTTTTAGGAATAACTCAACCAGTTGTAAGCTATTACTTACCTTCAATATTAGAGGCACTGGGTGGGGGCCAAGGAATCACGATTGATCCAAGCATGGCAGCCCAAAAAGGCGGCGAAGTTCTTGCAAGTACATTAGGGTCCCAATTTGATCAGCTGGGGGTCATGATCATCATCGTTTCCATGATGGGGGTCGTACAATCTGATAAAGCAAATGGTATGCTGGCTTTCATTCTTACAAGGCCCGTGACGGTTGTATCTTATATAAGCGGGAAAATCATTTCCAACTATCTATTTGTTGCCTGCAGTGTGGCATTAGGATACTTGGTTTCATATCTGTATGTAGTTTTTTTGTTTACGAGTGTTGATTTTGTGGATTTAATAATAGCTTTGTTGTTCTATCTGCTGTGGATTCTATTTATCGTTTCATTCACGACGATGATCAGTACCATTTTTAATAGTCAGGGTATTATTGCATTAATTTCGATAGTATTTCTTCTCGGCTGCAGAATCATTGTTGGTTTAAATCCGGTTATGGACAATTTGAATCCAGCGAGCATGAGTAAACACGCCATGGAAGTACTGATTTTAGGTACAGTCAATACACAGGCGATCTGGGGTGCATTAGCGGCACTTGCGTTGACGGCGCTAACGATATTAGTAACGAACATATGGATTTCAAAGAAGAAATTCAATAACGAATAAGTTTGGGAGGAAATGTGTTATTCATGAAGTGATTGGAGGATGATAACATTGTTAAGCATCACAGATTTAGAGAAAAGCTACTCAACAAAGAGGATATTGAATGGTGTAAATCTAAAAATCAAAAAAGGGGAAATTTTAGGTTTTATAGGTGCGAATGGTGCAGGAAAAACAACTACGCTGAATATTATTACGGGCATATTGGATTATGAAAATGGAAAGGTTGAAATAAATGGCCTGACCAAGGAAGACGGCATAGAATTTAAAAAACAATTTTTCTTCATTCCTGATACTATCAATGTATTTAAAAATGTTTCGGGGTTTGATTGGATTCGGTTCTTGATGAACCTATATGGGAATGACGACAAAGAACATTTGGGGAAATATATCAATCGGTTTGGGATGCAGGATTCCATTAAAAAGCCAATGGGAAGCTATTCTTATGGGATGATGCATAAGGTATCCCTGATAGCGGCTTTTACCATTAATCCCCCGATCATCATTATGGATGAACCGTTAAATGGATTAGATCCAAACGCCGTTTTAGTTTTTAAGGGGTTAATCAAACAATATGTTGAAATGGGCGGTACAGTGTTTTTCTCGACACATCTGTTAGATGTGGCAGAAAAAATTTGTAATACAGTGGCTATTTTAAAAGAGGGTAAAATCATCCTGCATGATGAAATAAAAAATATAATAGGTGAAAGTTCTTTAGAATCTACCTTTATGGAGGCTCAGGTATATGAAGGAAAAACTTCAATTAACTAGATTTTTCGTTTCTTCCTTCTATAAAATGCCCAAGCAGACAATGCTGCAGGCTGTTTTGATAATAGCCGTTTTTTATATGTTTTTGCAGCTAACTGTCGTAAATGCCTTTGTTTATTTTCTTGGGGATACCCAGGTCTTCCTGTTTTACAATTTAACCATTTCGAGCATTCTCGTCTTTGCATTAGTTTGCTATTTATCCACATCGCAAATATTTGCTTATTATGAATTTAAAGTATTGGCTCCGCTGCCACTGACCTATAAGGAGATTTCAAAGGCTAAGGTACTAAGCAGCTTATGGGTGCCTATCATCTTATCGATGGTAATCCAAGTGCCGACCATGGGATTCTTGATAGTCGATCAAAAGTTTATGGAAACGATTAAATTATTTATATTTTTACCCATTGTAAATGGATTAACGGCATTGATCCTACTATTCATTCTGTCGTGCATTAATAGGTATTATTATAAATTCAGAAATAAACTAGCATACTTAATGGTGAACATTGCTGTCATCCTAATGCTTTTGATTATTTCCATTGTTTATTTTGCTGGAAAATCATCAATTGCTATATCAAAGGTCATTTCCGAAATTGATTTGAATTCTATTGAAGGGTTTAAAAACTCGTTGGAATTCATAATGAAACATATGTTTGAAACCGCAAATATGATTCCAGTGATTAATTGGATACTAGATGCATTTGTATCAAATGAAATAACTGCTCATTTTCTTGTTATCTATATTTCGATAATATTAATCAGTTTCCTATTATATACTTTCATTATAGAAAACATTTCTGTTAATTATTTTAAAAACGGGTTATTGGAAAATAACAAAACGAATATGAAAAACTCAAAGGTCAATATCTCTAAAAATCAATGGAGTAACTATTTACAAAGAGAGATATGGATCATTAAGTCTGAAGCATATTTTAAGATGCAAATAGTTTTAGGTCTTTTATTACCGCCCATCTTTTCACTTGTAATGCTATTGTTGATACAGAAGGAAGTGTTTCCAAATTATTTGGATATAACGAAAGAAGGAGTCTTTGATAAATACTTTTCATATTCTGTCCTCTTTTTGAGCTGTATAAATAATATAAGCGGAACCCCATATTCAAGAGAAGGGAAATATCATTATTTACTGAAAAGTGCCCCTTTTAATGAAAGGTATGTTTATTTTTCTAAAGTGATATTTTCATCAATTATCAGTATTATAGCCGTAGTGATCAGCTTTTTAATATTTGCTCTATTTGGCCATTGGGAATTGGAAAGTGCAGTCATGTTATTAATTATTTCTTGTTTAGTGGTTTGCTATAATCTTCTAACACCCATATATGATATGAAAAACCCAAGTATAGAATGGGAGAACCCATCAGCTGCAATTAAATCAAACCCCAATGTATTAATAAGCCTACTTTATGGATTTCCATTTTTAATCATGGTTGCACTCATTCATTTTGGCTTGGTCTGGTTCAGTGTCCAGCCAATTATGGGAGCTCTCATAATTTTAATGATCGTAATAGTAATCAATTCCGTTTTGGTTAATAGATTGAAACTATATTTATGAAAGTCTTTATATTAGAAAAATTTTTTACGTTGATAAAGGATGTACAGAAAATCGGCACTAAATAAATTTAAAAAAGGAGTGTCTTATTATGGGGAAGCACCATGATAAAGATTTTAAAATTTATGCTGCTCGATTAGTATTGGAAGAAGGCAGAAAACCTAGAGAATTGGCCGAAGAGCTCAATATCTCGATACCTACATTAAGAAATTGGATCAATAATTATAAAGAAACAAATGAAGAGGGCTTGGAGGATTCCCGTAATGGTTTTACAGGGCTAAGTCTGAAAGAGGAAAAGGATAAAATAATCAAAGACTTACAGGAAGAGAATGAGATATTAAAAAAGGCAATGCATATTTTCACGAAACAACCATAAATGAATGAACAGTTTATAAAGCCATATTTTATTTTTCACAATTATAGTGAAAAATAAAATACGGCTTTTTTTATTGGAGAAATAAAGGTGGCCAATTAAAAATTTTTATATTTTTATAAAAATTTTTTAAATATAAATTAATATTAGATAAATTGGTAAAGTTATTATTTAATGTCTATAATTTACAAATTTTTAATGGACTCGACAAAATTGTTGTGATAAAGTGTTATCGATAATGATAATAGGCAATAATTAACCTAGAAAATGAAATATTTGTTTTAAAAAAGAAATTTTACAGGATAAAAATGGATGGTTTGGAGGAGTTTTATTATAATTGATTGAATATTTTATGAATAAGAAAAAAATTTTCAAAACTTAGAGATAAAGAAGAGGATTCAGTCAATTTGGACTATATTGATGATATTTTCAACGAAAAGAATGGAATTATTTAATTTGCAAGCTGGCCCCAAAAAATAATCGAAGCAAAGAAAAGTTTGTTTGTGGAAAAAAGCAATTATGAATTTTTAGATATAGGTTTGGATGAAATAAAGAATATATCCCTGTTGAAAGGAGAATTTGGACAGCCGGTAATTGTTAATAACTTGTCTTTTACCAATGAACATCGGTATTTCCATCACTCATACAGATAAAACTTTTGGAATCTTGACTTTTGATCAACTGCATCCAATGGGAATCGATATTGAAGCTAAAACGAAAACTGACTCTGACTTTTTGGAGGCATATTTAACGGAATCCGACAAAAAAAAGATTAAGGAAAGTGAAGGAGTTTATTTTCTAATAAATTCCAGAAAATAAATTGAGGGGGAATACCAATGGAATTAAAAGTGGAAGCAAATGCTGAAATTAAAAATAACAAACTAGTACAATATCTATTTAAAAAAGAGGAAAGAGTACATAAGTTAATCATTTCGTTATTGATCCTCAGTTTAATTGCAGGTATCGAAACGACGCTTTTGTTATATTCTGCAGATCAAAAAGGGATGAATGTATTAAATGGCATGTCCATTTCAGAGATAGGGGTCATGAGTTTTGCCATAAACACAATTGTAATGGGAGCTCTTGGATTATTGGTTACATTTATTATTCAAATAATAATTGTATGCCTATTATTTTTATTCTCAAAAGAAAGATTGGTAAATATAAAAGGGATTTGTCAAGCTGTCATTAATGCAGGGATATGCATTGTAGTTGGATCTGGTGTTAATGCAATAATCGCATTATTGGTTAAGAGCAAGGAAACGACATTTACTAGTTTATCCTTACTCGTGCATGATAAAACTTCAATTCTTCACACATTCATGGCTGAGTTTGAATTGTTTTATATTGTCAGTTTAATTTTATTCAGCTATAGCTTAGAAAAATTAGCACTCATTAAGAGAAAAAAAGCATTAATCATAACGATTTTCATAGCTTTAATTTCTTTAGTTTTTCATATGTTGACGGTCGCATCAGGCACATATTTAAAATGATGGGGGAAAATGATGAATATGGATTCTTTAGTGAATTTATTTGAGGCAAGTGTTAGGAAATATGAGAACAATATTGCAGTAAGAAATAAAGATATGCACTTTTCATATAAAGAAACGAATATTTTGGCAAATAAAATGGCGATGTATATAAAGGATCAAGGGATAAATATAGGAGACAATGTCGGAATCTATATTGAAAAGTCCGAGTATGTTTTATTTTTAATCATAGCACTCCTTAAATTGGGTGTTACCTATGTACCTATCGACCCAAAAAGTCCGGATGAAAGAGTAAAGCATATAATAAGGAATTCGGAATTGAAGTTATTAATAGGGGATAAAGGTCAGCTTGACGATATTGATTGTGGGCATTTAACCATTGATGAGGTGGTAGAGAATTCTAAAGATATGATAGGTGATAATTTACATACCTTAATTGACCCAAAGGATCCAGCTTATATCATTTTTACATCGGGCTCAACCGGCAAGCCTAAAGGAGTTTGTGTTTCACATGAAAATGTCATGAACTTGTTTTTAGGTTGCGAGGGTTTGTTCGAGTTTAGTAATAATGAAAAATGGACATTTTTCCATTCCTACGCATTTGATTTTTCCGTTTGGGAGATGTGGGGAGCTTGGATTTATGGCGGAGAAGTCGTAATGGTTTCATTTGAAGAAAGCAGAAATCCAATATCCTTTGTTGATTTAATGGTAAGTACTCAAACAACCGTTTTTAATTGTACGCCAAGTGCTTTCTTCGAGGTGAGTGGAGAGCTCATAAATCGTCAAAATGAATTGAGTTTAAAATACATTATATTTGGAGGAGAAGCATTAAACTTCAAAAAATTGGCGCAGTGGTTTTCGCCAGAAAACGGCAGGCTGCCAAAGCTAATAAATATGTATGGAATAACTGAAACCACCGTTCATGTAACATACAAAGAAATCGCTAAAAGTGATGTTGAAAAAGGAATCACTAATATCGGAAAAGTCCTGCCTCATCTTGGATTTAAAGTAATGAATCAAAATGGAGAAGAAGTAACTGGAGATGAAGAAGGCGAGTTATACGTTTCAGGAAAAGGTGTTTCGCTAGGTTACTATAAAAATGCCATGATGAATAAGATGAAATTTACTTATATCGATAATGTTCGCTACTATAAGTCAGGGGATGTAGTGAAAGTTTTAGATGATGGGGATCTGCAATATATCTCCAGGAATGATGAGCAAGTGCAGCTAAGGGGTTTCAGGATTGAATTAGGGGAAATTGAGAGCTCGTACAATGAATTGAAAAACATCAAGAATGCTGTCGTTACAATGGATACAGCGTTTAATGATGATAAGCATTTATTTTTATACTATGTTGCTGATGAGGAATTAGCTGCTGATTATTTGAGGGAAAGTGTAGGAAGCTCATTGCCGTCCTATATGATACCAAGCTTTTTTATCAAGGTAGACAACATCCCCTTAACTGTAAACGGAAAACTGGACAAATCATTATTACCCAAAGTCATTATAAAAGACAGTGAAACTGCATCGAGTATTAAGAGTCCAGCAGATGAAAAAATAAGTGAAAAAGTAAGAGAAGTGGTTGTTAGCATCATAGGTAATGAGGTTATAAAAAATAATCAGTCACTACTTGAAAGTGGAATGAACTCATTATCGATAATGAGATTAATTGTCAAGATAAAAGATCAATTCAATACCGAAATCGCTCCTTCAGTTTTTTTGGATAACGATACGATTGCGAAATTATCCCAAGTTTTAGAAACCCGTAAAAAAGAAGAGGTAAAGCAAGATTATATACCTATAAATGACCTGAATACATACCCTTTAACATATGAACAAGAAAATTTGTGGTTCATTCACCAAACCAATGTAGATAAATCGTTATATAACATAGTTTTTTCTTATGAAATATCAGGTGAAGTGAATAAAGGAAAACTGGAGATATCTTTAGATAAGCTGAGCAATAAACATCAAATTTTAAAAAGTATCATAAGAGAACAATCTGGAAAAGGCATCTTGGTTTTTGATGAGTCGATTAACCATTGTATTAACTATATTGATGTTTCGGACATTCCTTTAGACATACAGGAAGAAAAAATAAATCACCTGGTGAATGAAGAAACGGAACGACAATTCGATATAAGTAATGGTCCTCTCTTATGGATTGCGTTAGTGAAGAAAAATGAATGTGAATATCAATTAATATGTAATATCCATCATATTATTTTTGATGGTTGGTCGATTCCATTAATGATCAATGATTGGTTTTCCATTTATGAGGAAATCGAGAATGGGGAACAAAATGATATAAATAACAAATCCATTCAATATGGAGATTATGCTTTATGGCAAAAAAACTCACCAAATTATATAAGCGGCAAGGATAATGAGTTCTGGAGTAATGAAATAACTGCATTACGGCAAAAGTCCTTATTACAATATGATCATCAAAAAACAGGAGAAGGTAAAAGCACTTCCGATATTATCAGCTTCTTGTTACCAAAAGATATTCAACACAATCTAGAAAGTCTTCATAAAAAAACGAAGTCGACTTTGTTCATGAGTTTACTTACAGCCTATCAAACCTTTTTGTCTGTTTATTTTGATGAAGAGGAAGTTGTCGTCGGAAGTCCATTGGCGAAGAGAAACCATGTGGATACAGAACAATTGATAGGTTATTTCGTCAACACCTTGCCCTTTAAAATAAAGGTATCTCAGGATGATTCATTTAAAGGGATTTTAAGAAAAAATATAAAAAATATTGCAGGTGTTTTTGACCATCAAAATTTACCTACTAAAGAAATTTTAAAATATTCACCGGAAGAAAGAACCATGGAAAATACGCCTTTGTTCGATACAGTATTTGTTCTGCAGAATAACCAAAAAGAAAAGCTGGCGTATAAAGATTTCAAATTAAAACCAAAAAAAATCAATACCTTTAAAGCTAAATTTGATTTGGTTGTTCAGGTAGAGGAAATTGATGAGGATGAATTAGTCATTTCGTTTGAATTCAACAAATCATTATTCAATAAAACGACGATTCAAAGAATGGCTAAAAATTTCAAATATTGGCTGCAAGAGATTACAGCCCAGGAAAGCAGGAAATTAAAGGACATTACCTATTTAGAGCCTGCACAGTTACAATCACTAATCGAAATGGGGACAAGTAACGTAAAACAAGAAATGGAAGATCAACATTTTGAAGATGTAATAACTAGGTTTGAGAATAAAGTACGTACAAATTTCAATGATATTGCCATTGTTCATGGAGATGATCAAGTATCGTATAGCGAGTTAAATGCCCGTGCAAATCAGGTGGCACATAAATTATTCCGAAACGATGTAGGTGCAGAAGATAGAATAGGTATTTTTATGGATCGATCGATCAATATGGTAACGGCTATTTTAGCCGTTATGAAAGTTGGGGCAGGGTACGTGCCTTTGGACCCGTCACAGCCAGAGTCGCGGCTGAAACATATGATTGAGGATTCTCAAATCATATATTGTTTAAGTAATGAAGAAGGACTTTCAAAGTATCCCGGTGATGAAGGAAAACTAATATTGATCGAAGACATACTAAAAGTAAGAGAAAGTGAATGTGAAGAATTCGATTCAAGAAAGCTATCGGATAATGATTTGGCCTATATCATCTACACTTCAGGAACAACGGGAAAACCTAAAGGAGTCATGATTGAACATGGCGGATTGGCAAACCTCTGTGATTGGCATATCGATTATTATTCTGTTGATGAAAAAGATGCAGCATTACTGGTTTCGAATACATCTTTTGACGCTTCTGTTTGGGAGGCATTCCCTTACCTAACGAATGGGAATAAACTCCTGATTCTGGATTACTATGATTTACTGGATGTTGAGATCCTTTCGGAGAAGTTAGAAAAGGAGAGTGTCACACTCGCATTTTTTTCAACGGGACTGCTAGAGCAATTATTTATCAACGAAATGAAATTCCCGCAATCAATCAGAGCTATATTGACAGGTGGGGATCGTTTAAAAACGAAACCTGATCGTTTGAGTTTTGACTTATATAATAATTATGGGCCAACGGAGGGTACTGTCGTAGCGACTGTATATAAGGTACTTCCAAGTGATGATACAGTGATCCCCATTGGTAAGCCAATTCTAAATGCTGAAGCGTTCGTGTTGAATTCCAGGATGAAGCCTACACCAAAAGGGCAAATAGGCGAGCTGTATATCGGCGGAAAAGGAATTGCAAGAGGATATATAAATAATCCGGAGAAGAACGATGAAAGCTTTATTCCGAGTCCGTTCAATCCCTCAAAAAAGCTTTATAAAACTGGAGATTTGGTTAAGTATACCGAGGATGGAAATTTACTATTTGCAGGAAGAGCGGATGACCAAGTGAAAATCCGGGGATATCGTATCGAACTTGGTGAGATCAGTGCTGTTCTAAACAAATGTACAGGTATAAAGGATTGCTTTATCGCGATAAAAGATGAATCTAAATCGAAGAAATTCATCATTGCTTATTATATCTCAGACAATGACCAGGAAGAAAATCATATCAGGGATTATATGAAGAATCATCTTCCTCATTATATGATTCCTTCTTACTTCATTAAAATGGAGTCTTTTCCGCTGACAGTTAACGGTAAAGTGGATACCAAGAGGTTACCGGATACAAAAACGAACTCGGAAGAGACTAAAAGTAAAAGTGTCATTAATGAAACGGAACAAAAATTGCTAAAGATATGGAAAGAGGTCCTGAATAATCAGGAAATAGCCATCAGCGATAACTTTTTCGAATGTGGGGGAGACTCCATCCTAAGCATTCAAATTTGTTCACTTGCCAAGAAAGAAAATCTTTTCATTACTTCAAAAGATATCTTTGAAAAACAAAGTATCGAAGAGCTGGCAAAGGTTGTGGAATCGACGGGGGATTTAACGATAAATCAGTCTGACGTTTTTGGAAAGGCATCATTTACACCTATTCAAAGTTGGTTTTTCTCTCAACAAATAAATAATTATAATCATTGGAATCAATCCGTAACATTAAAGGGCTACCCGCAACTGAGTGAGAAAAGGCTTATGAAGATCATGGCGCATATCGTTAAACATCATGATGGGCTGAGATCAAGGTTCACTAGCAAAGAAGCATTTTCACAAATAGAAAAAAATACGGATCCGAATGAAAATTGGACTTTGAATTACGTAAATCTATCAAACATGAATAAGGACATACAAGAACAGGAAATTGTTAAACTCGGAATCGATGCACAAGAGGGCATAAACATTTCAAACGGACCGCTGATGAAAATTGTATGCATCAATACAGGCAAAAATGAGCATAGAATCATTTGGATCATTCATCATTTACTTGTTGATGGGGTTTCCTGGAGAATCTTAATCGAAGACTTTGACCGGCTATATATTCAAGATATTAACGATCAAGAACTAAAACTGGATAATAAAACGACATCATATAAGGAATGGGCAAATAACCTTAATGAGTACAAAAATAGTATTCCTTTAGGCATTAAAGAGTACTGGCTGAATGAAAATAACGCACTGTATGAAAACGCCTTGGTCAAAACAGGGAATGTATACGATGGAAGATCATTTGATATGAAGCTGAATAAAGAGATTACAAACAAAATCTATAATGAAATGACAAAAGCTCATAAAGCATCCATCGATGAAATATACTTATCTATTTTTACAATGCTAATCGGGAATTATTTTAATAAAAAAGATATTCATTTTACTTTGGAGGGACATGGTCGCGAAGAATTATTCGCAGATGTCGATTTATCCAGAACAGTGGGATGGTTTACGACCATGTGCCCGGTTTATTTAGAAAATAAACAATCCATTACAAACACGATTAAAGGTACAAAGAAAAAGTTAAGGGCCTTGCCTAATAAAGGGATTGAGTATGGGATCATGACCGAATTATGTGGCGAGACACAAATGAAACAAAATAAGCCGCTTATCAGTTTTAATAATTTAGGTAGATTTCATCAAAACAATGAATTGGCTGCGAAGGAGGTCATCTTTTTTAGTGAACATGATATTCAACATAATTCCTATACCGAGCATGAAGTCGATATCGAATTACTTGTAGTGAATGAAGAGCAAACTATAAAAATAAACTACAACAGACATTTCGTAAGAGAAGATTTTGAGAATTATATTCAAAACAATTTGCTGGAATTGTTGGAAGCAGTGACAAAATTGGAAAATTCGATGTACGGTCCGGAAGACTTTCCATTAGTGGATGTGCCTGAAGAGGAACTTAACCAACTACTAAGCAAAGAAACAGGAATTGTTGATATTTATGAATTGACTGCTTTGCAAAAAGGGATGTTATATCATAGTTTATTTGATAGTGAGAGCAGCCAGTATAAAGTACAACTCATTTTTGATATTAAAGGCGTTCTGGACGTCGGAAAATTAAAGAATGCCATTAGGACAGCTGCTGGGAAACATGACATTTTAAAAACGAAATTATATTCAAGTAGAAAAGGGATATTCTATCAACTATTGATGAGTTCCATGGATATCGAGATTAAATATGAAGAAATGACCGATCATCAAGCGAAGCTGGAAAAGTTGTTAGCAGATCAATACAAAATCATAGATATCGAGAACAATAGGTTGAATAGCTTCATGATCGTTAAGCTTGCGGAAAATGAGTACCAATTAATATGGACATTCCATCATATTATTATGGATGGTTGGAGTTATTCAATGGTGATTAATGACATTTTTGACTCTTATCATTCAATAACACCGTCATCATCTTTGAGTACCTCATTTAAAAAGTATGTTGAATATATGAAAGATTATACGAGTAATAAGGAGCTGCGGGACTATTGGGCATGGAAACTGGAAGGTGTCCGAAGTTCTGTACCTAGTTTAACGGGTGTGTTGGAAGGCGAGGGTTACATTGAGAATAGCTACTTGAAAGTACTGGATGAGGAATTGAGTGATTCCATTCAACGATTCTGTCAGGAATACAAGATTACCATGAATACTTTCTTTCTAACTATTTGGCTAACTACTTTAAAAGAAATAAAAGGTACGGATAATGTATGTTGCGGCGTAGTGACATCCGGCAGGAATATCCCGGTCCAAAATATTGAGGTTATGGTTGGTCCATTTATCAATACCGTTCCGTTTATAAAGCATATCAGCCAAGAGAAGACCTACATGGAACTGCTGGATGAGGTTCAAAAGGAATTTTTGGAACTAAGTGCCTATGAGAATACACCATTATCAGAAATTTATGAATGGGCTAATATGAAAGATCATTTATTTGACTCATTATATGCTTTTGAAAACTATCCCATGCAACTAGCTAATACTGGTGAAATCAATGTAAGTTTGAAAGAAGGGCGGGAAACCACCCATTATCCAATCGTCATCATCATTAACCCTGGTTCAAGTGTTCAAATCAAGTTTAATGAGGCAGCGGTCAATCTAAAGTTAAGGACATCAGTCATTTCTATATTTAATCAAATCTTAAACGGAATGTTAGAAAAAATGGGAGTTAAGTGAGGGGAAATATATGGAGACAACTATTGCGGTCAAGGGAAGGTTAATTGAGGAAAAGCTTATTGGATTTTGGAAAGAGATCTTAGAACAAGAAACCATTGGTACAGATTCTAATTTCTTTGATTTAGGGGGGAATTCCCTTTTAGCCATGCAATTTATTCAAATGGTGAAGAATAACATGGGAGTAAGATTGCCAATCAAAGTGTTGTTCGAACAATCAACCATACAGGAACTATCTGTACTCATCAAACAATTGGACGATATTAATAAGTTAAGTTGAATGGAAAAGAATTGAGGTGATGTTCTATGAACAGGATCATAAGTGAAACGGAAGATAGGCTATTAAACATGATATCAATTATCATCGAACCTCTTAAAATATCACTATTAGAGGACATGAATGCATCACTAAGTACAAATGAAAAAAAGGATGAGTTTTTGTCTTCGATAAAACGGGAGTTCGGTATTCAATTAACATCTGAAATCATTACAAGTCAATGGAACATAGAAAGGTTGGCAAGTTTCCTGGACATGCTTCTCAGCATGAGAGAAGACGAGGTCAATAAGCCTTATAAACGTGGAAAAAGGGAAGGGATGCTTTCTCATAATCAAGATCGAATGTATCTGTTTGACAGTCTCGATGAAAGGAAAATGCTCTATAATATGCCATTTAAATTCATTTTAAATGGCGTAGTGGACATTGGTGACTTACAACAGGCATTAGATATCATGATTGAACGCCATGAAACTTTACGAACCAATTTTAAGGGTGAAGAACATCAAGTACTTCAATTCTTGTCAAAAAACAGCAGTAACTTAATAGCCTATGAAGACTGTCGGGAAGTAGGCCCCGAAGTCAGTAATATAATGGTCACCTCCCATCTTACTGAAGAAATAGAAAGATGTTTTGATCTGGAAAATGATCGGTTATTTAATATGAAGCTATTTCGAATTGAGGAAGAAACGTATTATTTAGTATGCAATTTTCACCATATCATTTTTGATGGAGTATCGTTTGTAACCTTTTTCGAGGAGTTAATGGAGATTTATGAAAGGGTTCAAAAGGGCAAGGTTGGTGATATTCCTCCTGTGGACATGCAATATTTAGATTATGCTGTCTGGCATAAGGAGTGGGTCAGGGAAAGTACGCCAAGCCAAAGGAGGTTTTGGGAAAGTTATTTAGATCGGGAGGAAGAAGCATTAGAACTTCCATTTGACTTTCAGCGTCCAAAATCACCTTCTTATTCTGGTGACAGACTGGAAATGCCTATAACGGATGAACTTCGTTTATTGATAGACAGGATTTTAAAGGAGAATGGCACAACTTTATATACTTTTATGATGACCGCCTATCAAGTGTTTTTAAGTCAGTATACCGGGAAGAATCGAATCATCGTTGGGAGTACCGTCGCAAACCGCGGCCAAGAAGAATTTTCCCGGACAGTTGGGTGCTTTGTCAATACGCTGCCACTGAAGTTAACAGTGGATGTTACGGAATCATTTCATGAAATCTTGACCCGAAATCGCAAAGTGATTTTGGATGTATTGGAACATCAGGCTTTTCCATTTGAAAAAATTGTTGAAATCATTAATCCAGACAGGGATCTAAGCCAATCCCCATTGTTCCAAACAGCTTTGGCTATGGAAGAAAGATTTGAAGGGAATTTTAGCAATTCATTCTTCACGCTTGAACAAGACCAATTCGAAATACCTTTTTCAAACTATGATCTAACTATAAAAGTAAAGGGTTCTCATGACCTAATACTTGAATTCGAGTATTCCGATGAGCTTTTCAAACGGGAAACAATCGAAAGACTCATGATGAGTTTCGAAAAATGGTTATTCCAAATTTGTAACAATACAAATATGCCCATTTGTCATTTGGATTATTTAGACGAAAATCAAATGAATAAATTGTTATTTGAGTGGCAAGGTGAGGTTTCGGATGTACATCAAAATGAGACGATCACCTCCATTTTGGAAAGAATCGTTAAGAAGCATCCAAACAAATTAGCCGTTACTGATAATGGTAAGACCATTACCTATTCAGAATTAGATCAAAAGTCAAATGTGATTGCGAAATTGCTTAGTAACTATATGGAAAATGGCTCTAATAAAGTGGGCCTGCATGTTAGCAGATCTATTGAGATGGTAATCGGCATGTTGGGAATCATTAAAGCTGGATGTGCATACGTTCCGCTTGATCCCATGCTACCAGCTGAACGGTTGGAATATATCATCAATGATTCAAAAATGGACATATGCATTACGAATCAAGTTGTGGCACCTGCGATTAAAAAGATAGCTAAAGTGATAGATCTTGAATCTGTACATTACATGGATTCCGAATGCTGTACCGAAATGATTACACCATCAGATCTAGCTTACATAATTTATACTTCCGGCACGACAGGAAAACCTAAAGGCGTCATGTTATCCCATAGAGGAGTAGTGAATTTAGTAATAAGTCAAAACAAGTACTTACAGCTTGATGTGACCTCAAAGGTATTACAATTTGCCACCTTTAATTTTGACGCTTCTATATATGAGATTTTTGGAAGCCTATTAAATGGTGCAGAGCTGCATATCGGGAATAATAAGGAGGAAATGTTTGATTTATTCGCATTGGAAAATCAAATCAAAAGTGAAAAGTTAACGCACCTAGTATTGCCGCCAGCGGTATTACTAGAGCTGAATATAGAGGATTCTGATGTGAAATTCGTTGGTTCAGCCGGATCTGAATGTCCAATAGCTTTGCTGGAGCGCTATCAAAATATAAATTTTTATAATGCCTATGGTCCAACGGAATATTCAGTATGGACCACGATTGAAATGTTTAAAGCGTTTGAAAAAAATGAAACTACTAATAATAAAGTATCGATAGGCAAACCAATCCTGAATACTGACGTCTATTTATTAAGTCCTGAGCAAAGACTCGTACCAATAGGTGCTGCAGGGGAAATATATATTGGTGGTGAAGGATTAGCTGTTGGATATGTGAATAATGATGATTTAACAAAAGAAAAGTTCATTGAACATCCTTTTAAAGCTGGAAAGCGTTTGTATCGCAGCGGTGACCTTGCAAAATTCACGAACGATGGTGAGTTGATTTTTCTGGGGCGTAAGGATAATCAAGTGAAAATAAGAGGATTCCGGGTGGAAGTTGATGAGATTTCGTTCAATCTCAATGCGTATCCGCAAGTAAGTGACTCATTCATTATGGTTCAGGATCAGCCAAACTTAAATAAACAAATAATCGCTTATTTCACATCAAAACAACAGGTTGATAACGATCACTTAAAAGCATTTTTAAAAGAGAGATTACCAAGTTACATGATTCCTTCATTCTTTATGCAAGTGGACAATTTTCCGTTAAATGCAAATGGGAAAATTGATTCAGCAATTCTTCCGGTACCAGTCACTAGAAACAATACATCAGAAGAACCTAAGACGTTTAATGAGAAAGTGCTTCTTCAGATTTTTAAGAATATCTTAGGGTTAGATGACATAAGTATCCGAGATAACTTTTTCGAACTTGGCGGCGATTCCATTCAGAGCATCCAAATATGTTCCCTAGCAAGGCAGGAAAGTATAATCATCAGTCCAAAATCAATTTTTGAAAATCAAACGGTAGCTGAGCTTGCAGCGGTTGCAAAAACTGAAAATAAAGTCATGATTCAACCAATAGCCACTAGAGGAAATGTGGAATTGACCCCCATTCAAGAATGGTTCTTTGCTGAACACACGACTTCCATCAATCATTGGAACCAGTCTATTGTTTTTAGTAAAAATTCCTGTGCCCTAATGGAGGATATTGAAAGTATTCTATCTCAAATCGTGGAACATCATGATGGATTGTTGACCTTATTTGAAAAGCATGACGAAAAATATATCGGGAATATAGACTCTGAACACAAAACATGGGAGTTAGTCTATAAGGATATTCATCATTTAGATGAGGAAACGCGAATAAGAATGAGAGATGAATGGGAAAGTACGGTTCAAGGTTCATTGGACATAAGTAATGGACCGATCATGAAAATGCTTGTTTTAAAAGAACAAAAGAACAAGTATCGCTTCTTTTGGGTAATCCATCATTTATTAATCGATGCAGTTTCCTGGAGGATTTTACTTGAAGATTTCAATCATCTCCATGATCAAGCATTAAACAATCAAAAAGGGAAACTCGCCTATAAAACTTCATCATTTAAAGACTGGTCAAATTTCTTAAAGAAATACAATGAAACGTTGATGGACCCTGAAACACTCCGTTATTGGGAACAAAAAACAAAAAGTGAAATAACGGATTTCATGATAGGGGAAGACTTTATAGCTACGCAAGAAAGAACGGTGGAGAAATCATTCGGTGAAGAAGAAACTGAGTTTTTGGTCCAGGAATTAACAGGGCAATCTAAAGCGACTGTAGAAGAAGTATTGTTGTCATTAATTGCGAAGAGTTTGAACCAATCTTTTGAAGTGAAGAAATTCTGGATAGAAGTAGAAGGGCATGGCAGGGAAATGGTGGACGAAACAATGGATGTTACTCGGACCGTTGGCTGGTTTACTGCGATGTATCCAATATTGCTGCATTCAGATAAGACGTTTGATGATACTTTAAAAAACACGAAGAATGCTATAAGGGAAATTCCGAATAAAGGTTTTGATTATGGTGTGATCAAGTATTTAAGTCCTGGGGTCATTCAGGAGCCGGATATCCACGTTACTTTTAACTATTTAGGTAGGTTGGACTCTCAATTCGAATCATCCAATAGCAAGGACTTTGGTGAATTTGAACAAAAACCAAAACTCCATTTTCTGGCATTGATCCAGGACGGAAGACTAAGCATAAAAATAATTTCAAAATTAGCTGAAGAAAAAATGAACTTATTAATAGAAGCCATAGGCAAAGTCGTGATGGAAATCAAGGGATCTGAATTTGATCAAGGTTCTTTAATAGAAAGTGATTTTCCAGATGCAATGCTTACTGAGGAAGATCTGTTTCATATATTGAATTCTAATAAATAATGTGAATACTCATTTAATAGAAAGAAGAAGTCAGTAGATAGGATGGAACACAACGATAATGGAATCGGGAGGCGCTAAATTGGAGAAATCTATTCAGAATATCTACTCATTAACTCCGCTTCAAGAAGGAATCCTCTACGAACTGGAGATGAACAATACAGCTGAGAACCTTTACATTTCTCAAATGCGAATCAGGATAACGGGCGCTCTTGAAGTAAATGCATTATTCCAGGCATGGAGTCAGGTTGTAGAACGTCATGAAGCATTAAGAATGAAGGTCATCTCTAAAAATATTGAAAATAATGTTCAGGTTGTATTCAATGCAATGGACTATCAACCAGAAATAATCGATATGACGGAGTTGAGTAAACATGATCAATTAAATGAAATTCAGAGAGTGACATCAAAATCCCAGCAGATGGATGTGAATAACTCCAATTTGATGAAACTCCAGTTAGTGAGAATTGAAGAAAATCAGTATATCTTGATTTGGACTCATCACCATATAATTTTGGATGGCTGGAGTACCAGCATAGTCATCGATGAACTCTTTGTTATTTACAGCCGAATTGTAGGAAAAGACTCCAAACGGCTTATTGAAAAGCCAAAGCAATATGGAGATTTTATCCGGTATATGAATAAAATCGATGCGGAAGATCTAAATCGTTATTGGAAAGAGCTAGCAAAGGATATTGAGCAGCCGACAATCACATTTCCCGTTCTGAAATCTGTGAAGGAAAACCGGCAGGAAAATGATCTATTTTGGGAGCTGGATAAAAAACAGAGTGAGCTTTTAAGAGAATTTGCCGCTAAAAACCATGTAACGGTTAATGTATTATTGCAGTTAATATGGTCGATCGTGCTAAAGGAAATGTCCAACCAAAACCGAATAGTCTTTGGAATTGTGAGCTCTGGCAGATCGAATAACTTATTCAAATCAGAAGAAATTGTCGGGCTGCTCATTAATACGATTCCGATGATAGCTGAAATAAACGATACTGACAGCGTTACTGATTTACTGAAACGGTTCCAGGAAACATTAAACAATATGCTGGAACACTCTCAAATTTCTTTAGTGGATATCAAAAATCATACAAAATTAAAGAAGGAAGAGCCGATTTTCGAAACGTTATTTGTTTATGAGAATTATCCGGAAGCTAAAAATGAAGGCAATAGTATTAACTGGGAAGTTGAAGGCGGAAAAGAATCACATAGCTTTCCGTTATCATTACAAGCCCAGGATAATAAAGAAACCATTAAATGCAAATTGTA
Source organism: Peribacillus simplex (assembly GCF_001578185.1). Lineage (NCBI taxonomy): Bacteria > Bacillati > Bacillota > Bacilli > Caryophanales > Bacillaceae > Peribacillus > Peribacillus simplex. The sequence continues at coordinate 757,341 of NZ_CP011008.1, forward strand.
CTTTAATCGCTGCTTCTTAGAGCATTCACTAATTAATGATATCCAAAAAGCCTTCATGCAGATTGCCCATCAAATTACAAAAGCACAGCAAATTGACGAAATATATGTCGATGTTGATTTTTCAAAACTAAAGAATAATGTAGGTAATGACTTTCATGCAACAAGTGACAATAAGATCACTTCGGCATCGGTTAATCAAGAACTTAAAGAAATATGGCAAGAGTTTTTCTTGAATACTGAGATTAATGGTGATTTCTTTCAATTGGGCGGGCATTCGATAACAGCTATGAAATTGGTATCTAAGGTGAATAAACGACTTGATGCGAATATAAAATTGACTGATTTGTTTGAAAATCCCACATTAAAATTGCTAAGTCATAAGATCTTTCCAGAAGTGATAACATCTCCTAAAGATGAAACGCAATTAGTTTCATCATTTGTAGAAAAGACATTTTTGGAAGTCTTATCAACAAGTCAAATCGAAAAAGATGCCGATTTTTTTGAAATGGGCGGACACTCGATATTAGCCATGAAGTTATTGACAAAGTTAAATAAAGAATACAACCAAATTCTAACTTTGAAAAATATTTTTCAAAATTCAACGATCGATTCGTTGACGGCCTTCATCATGACTCGAATTTCAGATACTGACAGTGAGCACAAAGAAATCCAAACAGAAAATCATGTTTTATCCAGTAACCAAGAGGCTTTGTGGTTCAACGAAAAACTCAATGGTAAAACAACCAATTATAACATTCCTCAGAAATATAAAATTACTGGCAAAGTGGATACTTCACTCCTGGAAAAAGCCGTCAACCATGTCATTGATAGACATGAAATCTTAAGGACCATCGTGCATGAAAAGGACGGTAAAGGCTATCAAGAAGTTAAGGAAGATTTGTACATTAAAATAAATGAAATGGACCTCTCTGAATTAAAGGCAGAACAGCAAACGACCCGTTTGCTGCAAATTGAAGACGACGTCCAATCGGAAATCTTTGAACTTGAAAAAGGTCCTCTCTTGACATTGAAACTTGTTAAATTGAGTGAAAATGAGTCTGTTTTATTTGTGAATCTTCACCATTTTGTTTTTGATGGATGGTCAGTGAGTATATTTTTAGATGAATGGTTATCATTTTATGACAGTGAAGTGAATGAAAAGGAACTTAACCTTGGAAACGACTTTAAACAATATAAGGATTTTGCCATTGAGCAAAAAAGCTGGTTGGAAAGTAACATTAAAGAAGAAACGCTATTTTGGGCAACAAACTTATCTGGGGAATTACCTAAATTGGAGCTTCCTATAGATTCTATGCGTACAAAAGAAAATCGCAACGATGGCAGTAGTTTTATAGTGGAGCTAACAAGGGAAGAGCTCCAAGGTTTAAAGCGGATGTCCCTTGAAAAAAACTCGACATTATTCATGACACTTCTAACGATGTACCAGTCTTTTCTAGCAAAATATACAGGTCAAAACGATATCATTGTCGGATGTCCTTTGGCGAATCGAATGATTGAAGGAACAGGGAAATCGATAGGTTATTTTGTCAATACACTCCCCTTTAGATTAAAGCTGGGACCCGAGGAAACATTTGAAGAGATTCTTCAAAGAAATACTAGTCATATCATTGACATCTATGATCATCAGCAAATGACATTGGAGAAAATTGTTGAAGTCATCAACCCTGAAAGAAATTTAGTAACCACTTCTTTATTTCAAACCGTCTTCATTTTACAAAATAATGCTAAAGCTGCATTTGAAAGTGAATACATAAAGATAACGCCTGAAGTAATAAAATCAAAGGTAGCAAAATTCGATTTGAGTTTAGCTGCGGAAGAATATGAAGATAAACTTTTATTCGCTTTTGAGTATAATTCAGGTATTTTCAATGAACAAACCATTCGATTATTAGGTGAAAATTTCTTGGAGTGGATTCGGACAATTACATACGAGCCTGAACGATACATTGACCAAGTATCTGTAGTGAGTAAGAAGCAGGAGAAAGTATTATTGGAAGAATGGCAGGGAGAAACCGTTCAGTTTGAGGGGATCGATGATACAATCCCAGAAGCATTCTATAAAATTGTTGAGAGATTTCCTGATAAGGTAGCCATTGTTGATGGTCCCAGAACCATTACATATCGCGAATTGAATCATAAGAGCAATCGTCTTTCACGCCATTTAATAAGCAGGGGAATTTCTACAGAAGAAAGAATCGGAATTTATGTGAATCGATCAATTGATATGGTTACCGGGATGTTGGCAGTAATTAAAGCTGGAGCTGCGTATGTTCCATTGGATCCTCATTATCCTAATGATCGATTAAGCTATATGGTTCAAGATTCGTCCATTTCCTATTGTTTGAGTCACAAAGAACTCGGTGTGAATGAATTGATCGATTCAGCTAAAATAATATATTTTGAAGATATTGAAAAAGAATCGGATTTGTTAATGGACGCCAATCTTCACATTCCGGATCAGAGAAATCTAGCGTATGTCATTTATACTTCGGGAACGACAGGCAGACCAAAAGGAGTCATGTTAGAACATAGAGGAATCATTAACTTAGTGTATAACCAAAATAAAATGATGTGTTTAGACACATCAGCTAGAGTGTTGCAATTCGCTACATTTAATTTTGATTCATCCGTCATTGAGGTTTTCAGCTCACTTTTATTTGGTGCCGAACTGCATATAAGTGTGGATAAAGAAAATCAATTTGACATGAGTAAACTTGTTGAACAAATTAAGGGAGAAGGAATTTCCCATATCATTTTACCGCCTGCCGTGTTGAAGGAACTGCCAATCACGGAATTGAACAGTATTAAAGTACTGGGATCTGCAGGTTCTGAATGTCCATTTGAGCTCGTTTCAAAGTTTAAACATATATCGTTTTTTAATGCCTATGGGCCTACAGAATATTCGGTGTGTACAAGTTTTAAACTATTTCCTCCGAATGAAGAGGTAGCGAATGAATTAGTTGTTTCAATTGGGAAGCCTCTGACTAACACAGTTGTACTTGTTTTGGATGAAAACCGGAAACTAGTTCCGGCAGGATCGGTTGGTGAACTATACGTTGGAGGAATTGGGTTAGCAAGGGGATATTTGAATAATGAGAGCCTGACAAATGAAAAGTTCATAGCCAATCCATTCAACCCTGCAGAAAAAGTATATAGAACCGGGGATTTAGTTAAGCATAACAAAGCTGGGGAATTAGTCTATATAGGCAGAGCGGACGATCAAGTGAAAATAAGAGGATACCGGGTTGAACTATCGGAGGTTAATGTTTCCTTACGAAAGATGGAAGAAATCAAGGATAGTTATGTAACGGTATTGGAAGATGAATTTGAGAATAAAAGGCTAATTGCTTATTATACGGTGAGTGATGTGGTTTCGATAGAATCAATCAGAAGACGATTGAAAGAAACACTGCCTGCATTCATGATTCCTGCTCATTTTATGCAACTGGATAAATTTCCTTTGACGCCGAATGGGAAAGTTGATCGGAAATCCCTGCCGAAATGGACGGAACAGATGGACGAGCGGAAGGGAAAAGTGCTGGATGTGCAAGAATTGTCCAAAACTGAAACAGCGCTTCTGACAATATGGAGAAACGTTTTAAATGATCCCACTATAGGCCCGGATGATAACTTCTTTGAATGTGGCGGTGATTCAATCATCAGTATTCAAATATGCTCTGCTGCAAAAGAAAAAGATTTATTTATAACTCCTAAAGATTTATTTGAATACCAAACGGTCCGCGAGTTGGGGAATATTGTGAATGAATTGGAGCAAAACCAAGTGGTTCAAGAAACAATATCAGGTTATGTCCCGTTAACGCCTATTCAATCATGGTTTTTTAATGAAAATCATGAGAATATCCATCATTGGAATCAGTCCGTAGTATTAATGAAGGATAATACATTATCAACTGAACAATTTAAAAAAATCATCATGAAATTAATTGATCAGCACGACGTATTAAGGACAATATTTGAAAAACATGGTGATTCATATATAGGGAATATTAGGAATATTGGGAATGCCGATACAGCATGCGGTTTTTATGAGTATAATGTTTCAAGTTTTAAAGATGAAAATAGTTTGAAGGAAATTAAGGAGCTAGAAGAAAACGCCCAACAAAGTTTAAACATACACAATGGCCCCATGATGAAGTTTCTTCTATTCAGGGATCAAAGGGAGGTAAGGATCTTTTGGGTGATTCATCACCTCATAGTTGATGGTGTTTCATGGAGGATACTTCTTGAACATTTCGAAAGATGTTATCAGCAGATGAAGAAGAAACAAAAACTATCACTTCCTTTAAAAACGACTTCTTATAAACAATGGTCCGAGAAACTAAACAAATATCAGAACACTGACCTATCGGAAGAATCCGTTCAATATTGGGAAAAGGAAATGAATACTCCCGTTTCTCCGCTAACGAAAAGCTTAGGAGAAACGTGTGATTTTGAAAACATGTACAAAATAGAAGTGGATGAGGATCGAACACAAAACCTCATTAAAAATACATTAAGAAAACATAAAACGACGATTGATGAAGTTTTATTATCAGTTATCGCCTGGGTGTTTTCCAATCGTATGGGAATCAATGAATTTTGGCTCGATTTAGAAGGACATGGTCGAGAGGATATTGAGGAAGGCGTTGATCTTTCAAGGACGGTAGGGTGGTTCACCTCCATCTATCCAGTAAGGATTGAAGGAAGGGCGTCTTTGGGATCTACACTGAGAAATACGAAGAACATAATAAGAAGTGTGCCGAACAAAGGGTTTGACTTTGGAATCCTAAAGTATATTTCCACTCGGGATTATCGTTATCCAGAAAGCCTTGTGAGTTACAACTATCTAGGTCAGTTTAATAATACAGGTGATATGGAACAAACCAATAGCAGCAATATCGATTTGAAATACAAATTTCCATATAAACTCAATTTTGTCGCTAGCATCGTAAACAATAGACTCATGCTGAATATTATCGGGGATAGCAACAATGAAAACTTCCAAATGATATGTAAAGAAGTTGAAGCACAATTAAACAAAGTTTTATGCGGAAGTGCAGATTTGTATGACTCTATTATCGAAACGGATTTTGAATCAGAGGAAATAGTTGATGGAAGTACAATTAAGCATTTCATTAATAAGTTTAATAACATTGAAGAAATTTACCCAGTGACATCACTTCAAGAAGGGATGTTATTCCATAGCGAAGTAACTCAAAGTCCTGAATATATCTCGCAGCTATCCATCGACTTAATAGGCGATCTTGATCTGGATAAATTAGAAGAAGCCTGGAATGATACTTGCAGAAAATACGACGTCCTAAGATCGGTTTTCAGGCGCAATCAATTGGGGGACCGTTATCAAATCATACTCAATGATATTTATTATGTGTTTAATCATGTGAATCTAACGATGTTCAGTGTAGACGAGTCAGAATCCAAGATAGAAAATCTATTAGAACAAAGCAGGAGCAGACAAACGGATTTAGAGAATGGGCCGCTCATGAACATCACCTTAATTCAGCTATCGGATCATCGTTTTAAATTCATCTGGACACATCATCATGCTTTAATAGATGGCTGGAGCCTGCAAATCGTCATTAATCATTTTTTGGATAATTATCGAAATCCATCCAGTACGTTAAAAGACAGTGATGAACATAAGTATGCTTATAAACAAGTCATGAACCATGTAAGAAATATTAATAAACAGGAAGAAGCAGCTTTCTGGAACAAAGAGTTGAGCGATTTCGAACAAGTAAAAGCACTGGTGAGTAAGAAAACGGATAAGGAAGCTTTTACATCGGATAAAGTTATTGAATATAGCTTACCTGAAGAGCTTACTGAAGAATTGATAGAGTTATCCAAGCGGCATAGAAAAACAATTAATACCGTTGTTCAAGGAGTTTGGGGAATCGTTCTATCTTACCTTAGTGAAAGCAACTCAGTATGTTATGGGGTGACAAGCTCAGGAAGGAACCTCAGCATTCCGCATATCGAATCAGCTGTAGGCTTATTGATCAATACTCTTCCATTCTCTTTGAAAATCGATTGGGAGGATGATTTACAATCCTATTTCACCGCTATTCAAAACAAGCAATTACAAATGAGAGAGTATGAGTTCAGTTCACTTACGGATATAAAGCGATACGCTGAAATTCCATGGGATAGGGATTTATTTCAACATATATTTGTATTCGAAAATTATCCGAGCGCAGAACTGGCAGATGATTCGCCAATCATGATCGAAAGTTCAGTTGGAAGTGAATCAACTAATTTCGATCTTACGTTCTCTGCAGCTGTAGTGCAATCAAAGTTGCATTATAAAATCATTTATAAAAACAATAAATTCGATGAAAATGAAATTTTAAGTTTTATGGATTCCATGCAAGAAATATTCTTAAATCTAACAAAAGATGAAACACTATCTATTGGTAAATTAATAAATCACTTGAAAGTTGGGGCCCGATGATAAGTAAATCGATGACGACGAATAAATTGATGTCAATAACTGAAGCTTTTAAAAAAATGGCGGGCGATAATCAATCAAAAGCGGCACTTTATGAAAATGAACGGCAAATAACTTATAAAGAATTAGATATTCTCTCAGATAATCTTGCCAAAAGGATCATTGACATGGGAATTCAAGAAGAAACAATGATCGGGATTCCAAGCAAAAGGTCCATTGAACTGATCATAGGGATGCTTGCCATTATAAAGTCTGGCTGTTGCTATGTTCCAATAGATGAAAAATACCCATTAAAAAGATTGGAATATATGCTTGAGGATACGGATATGGAGTTCTTCTTATCATTTAATGATCATGAAGGGAAGCTCAGTGAATTGGATATTGAACCAATTCCATTTGAGATTAAAGAACTGAGCAGGGAAGGGCACACTCCTGTGAACCGTTCTTCAGAGAATGGTCTAGCGTATGTTATTTATACATCTGGAACGACTGGAAAACCAAAAGGCGTAATGATAGAACAAAGAAGTGTAGTCAATTTAGTATTGAACTCTGAAATACTTGAAATAAACGAAAATAATAGAGTGGCTCAATTTTCCAACCCTTGCTTTGACGCCGCAACTTTTGAGATATGGGGAGCGTTATTAAATGGAGCAACATTATTCCTGATGACGAATGAGTTCACTTCTTTTGATGATTGGAAAGAAGCGATATCGATTGGAAAGGTGGATGTAGCTTTTTTTACGACAGGTCTTTTCAATGCAATGGTTGATGAGGATCCATTAATTTTTGAAGGATTAAAGAAAATTGTGGTTGGAGGAGATAAAATCTCGATTTCCCATGTCAAAAGATTGAAGCAGACGATTGGTCATTTTTCCTTAATTAATGGGTATGGACCAACTGAATGCACAACCTTTGCCATTTGTCATGAAGTCGAAGATAAGGATGTAGATGTTATTCCCATTGGAAAGCCATTAACCAATGTCGAAATCAGGATTTTATCTGAAGAACAAGTTGAGGTAGGCGATGGCGAAATAGGTGAAATCCACATTGGCGGTCAAGGGGTCATGAGAGGCTATTTAAATCAGCCACAATTAACAGAACAAGCTTTGATCATGGATGATTTGAATCAAACGAAGTGGTATAAAACAGGTGATCATGGCATCCGGTTAAATAATGGTGAGATCCTTTACAAAGGACGAAAAGACAGTCAAGTGAAAATTCGCGGCTTTAGAATAGAACTGAATGAAATTCAAGATAAGCTTGATAAGTACATGAAGGTTGAAAGTTCAGTAGTAGCAGTTAAAAACATCAATGATGAGAATTATGTTATCGCGTATTACAAACAGAAGGATGAAAACGCGAAAAATGCTGAAAAGGATATTAAAGATTATCTTGGCAATGAATTGCCGAATTATATGATTCCACACTTTTTTGTCAGAGTGGATGATTTTCCGCTTAATGCCAACGGTAAAGTGGATAAAGCGAAATTATTGGAAATGGATATCATGCAAAATAAGCTTTTTTTAGCCAATCAAGAAAATGGAAAGAAAAAAGAAGTATTGAAGATTTGGAGAAATATATTAGGAAATCAAAGTTTAGGATTAGACGACAATTTCTTTGAAAATGGAGGTCATTCCATTTTAGCTACCAAACTCGTCTATATAATGAAGGAAACTGTACTTCCTGAAGCTACTTTACAGATTTTATTGGAAAATAACACAGTGAATAAATTTGTTGGTGCACTTGAAATTGATTCATCTGGCAGTATGGAAGCTCTGATGGAGAAGGACTCCACACTCAATCGATCGCTTATGGAGAAAATAAGGAAAATATGCACTAAACCAGTTCAATTTGAAAAGAATATGATGATTACTGGTGGAACAGGGTTTTTAGGAGCCCATCTATTAAACAAATTGTTACGGGAATTGGAACATGTCAAAATATATTGTTTGGTTAGATTTCCTTCAAGAAATAGATTGAAAGATACTTTAATGAAATATGGTCTTTGGCAGGATGAGTTCGAAAGCCGAATCGTTGTAATTGAAGGCGATTTTAGTAAACATCAATTCGGTTTGGATGATATGACATATGAGAAATTAAGCAATGATGTTTCCCATGTATATCATGTCGGTGCCGAAACGAACTTCTTCGAGCCGTATAGTAAATCAAAAGTTTCAAATGTGGATGGTGTAGTGGAGATCATTAAGTTTGCTTCATCATACACTCGGAAAAACATCTATTATGCCTCAACGCTTTCTGTCTTGACCGGCGAAAGGAAATGGGATGAGGAAGACGAATTGGTTTACTCCCCAGATTTAATGATCGGGTACAGCCAGTCCAAATGGGTAGCAGAGAAACTGCTTCTTCAAGCAAGGGAATATGGATTGACAATCGATATTTTCCGATTAGGCAGGATTTCATCTAATTCCCTAAACGGGGTTTGGAACGAGAAGGATATGCTGTACAAGGTTTTTGAATCATTTATTGAACAAAGGATATTGCCATTTAAAGAGGAAATTCATTTTGAATTGATGCCAGTCGACTTTGTAAGTGGGTTTATGTATAAAATATCAAGATTGAATGAGAATCAGAAACTCGGAATCTATCACATGTTCAATGATCAGAGGGTTTCAAGTGAATTCGTGACCTCCTTCTTCGAAAAAAATAATATACCTTACTCCAATATGGGTTTGCAAGAATGGCTACAATCTTTAAAGGAAAAGACACAATCTAATGAGATTCATTCATTAAGTGCTTTGTCCCAGTTAATTGATGAATCAACAAAATTAAAAGAGTCGGAAATCCTTCAATCCAAAACCAAGAAGGATATGGAATGGCTATCAATGAAAATGCCGGAAATTGATTCAAGGTATGTGGAAAGCTTTATGAAGTTCATGTTGAAATAATCTTTATTGATCTGGAGAAGGGGGATGAAGGGACTGAAGAAAACACTTTTTTGTTTCCCTTATGCTGGGGGAAGTGCATCTTTTTATAGAGAGTGGAAATTTGATGACGATGTGATAGAGGTAGTCCCGCTGGAATACCCTGGACATGGCAGTAAATATAGTGAACCATTGCGTGATCATATGGCTGATCTGACGGATAGCCTAATGGAAGAAATGGAAACGAAATATCAAATTCAATCATTGGAAAACATCTCTTTGTTTGGACATAGCATGGGTGCGATAGTGGCCTATGAAATTGCGGCAAAATTAGAAGAGAGATATGGCAATAAAGTAGAGCATTTATTCATTTCAAGTAAATCGTCCCCAGATTATAAAGTAGATCAAATCGATTGTTCTAATTCAAATAATTTAAAACAATCACTCAAAAAAATCGGGGGAACGAACAAGGAGCTCTTAGAAACGGAAGATTTCATGACATTATTCCTGCCGATAATACAATCGGATTTAAATGTTTTAGCCAACTACCACGATGAAAATAAACGCAAAAAAAAGGTGGGAAATAAAGCAGTTTTGCTATTGGGCTCAGAGGATTCCGTGACGACGGAAAGTATGGAAAGCTGGAATGAATACATTGAACATATTGAAGGATTGCATATGTTAAAGGGAGATCATTTCTATTTAAAGCAAAACCAAGATATTGTATTAAAAATCATTCAAGAGTATTTACTAAGAAGTCGTTGTGAAATTCTGATTTAGGTATATGCAATTATTTGTGAACTCGGATTAGGAATGATTAATGTAAAAAGAATAGGACCCAAAAGTGTTCGGATCATGACTCTAGAATTATGGATTATATCCAGATTTTAAAGATGAAATGATTTCAGCCACTTTTGGGTCCTTTTTTTCTATCTAAGCTATAATGTGACTTTGGTTTTTAAGCTGGTTATTAATGGGCTAGACACTATTATTTGAAATCATGTATATTATCATGTAAGGCTCGAATTGGAGCAGCTAAAGTCTCTAAAGTTAAAGGGGAACAATTATCATTGGTTGATATTATTATTTTCAGCCAGTATGTTGGGGGATATGATTAAACATTGACTCATAACGGTACGAAAAATTTACCTTTGATATAAAGAATATGAAGCAAAAAAAATGCTCCAAATAGTTTTTTTGAAAGAATGGATCTCTATACGGATTTTCATGTTTAATTAGAAAGATAAAGAAGGGTTGACGCAATTGATAACAACGACCAAATTTTATAAGAAAAAACGATGGATGATTCCCATCTCTATCATGATCATTCCAATTATCCTTGTATTAATAATAGGGAAATTCACACCGGTACTTAATACCTTTATGATAAAGCATCTTTTCGAAGCAGATTCTTTTGCATCCCCTAAAAACATGGAGATCATTAAAGAACAGGTTCATGTCGAAAAAGATTTAACTTATGATAAGCATGGAATGGATAATAGTATTTTAGATATTTATTATCCCAAAAATATGAATAAACCACTCCCCGTTATCATGTGGATACACGGAGGTGCTTTTGTATCAGGCAGTAAGGAACAAACAAAAGAATATGGAATGGCATTAGCCAATGAGGGATATGTCGTGGCAAATATAAACTATGCGATTGCACCAGGACAAAAATATCCCGGTCCAATTCTGCAAGCCAACCAAGCCCTCAAATTTTTACAGGAGAATATCGCAAAATACGGTGGTGATATGAATACACTATTTATCGGGGGGGACTCAGCTGGTGCGCAAATCGCTAGTCAAACCGTTGCGTTAATAACGAATGAAGCACTCGCAAGGTCAATGGATATTCAACCTTCAATTGATAAAGAACAGTTAAAAGGTGCACTTTTATATTGTGGGATTTATAACATGGACGAAATGGGTACTCAGTCTTCGCCAGTGATAAAGAAGGGGATCGACTCGGTGTTTTGGGCATATACAGGGAAAAAGGATTATAAAGCTTTCTCTAGACTGAATGAGATGTCTACAGTTAAACATATAACACCATATTACCCTCCTACCTTTTTGACAGTTGGAGATGCGGATCCACTAGCACCACAATCAGCAGAACTTATAGACGTTCTTGAAAAACAAGGAGTGGAAATAGAAAGTGTTCTATTTGATGGAACAAATACGGACTTAGGTCATGAATACCAATTTGATTTTACCATCCCGCATGCTGAACAAACTTTTGAGCAAACCATTCAATTCTTAAAGGAACATAGTGAATGATTTTTTTGCAATATGATATTCAATTCGGTGTATTTCAGCATTATCAGGCTAATATGTTTGTGTAACTGATTATATCCTATACATTTAGGGGGTATTGTCCGATAATATTTATCAGACTTGCCACCTAAAAAACGAAATCCCCTGTTTCACTAATGGAGGGGATTTCGTTTTTTTTTATAAACAAGCGAGGTTATGAAAGCAATGAGCAATAGAAAGATGGGGAGAACATTGCTTATAAACTGAAAATATTTGATTCCTTTACAACTGTTAGAGTAGGTTGATACGTCTTCGATAGATGCAGTTGCATATTTAGAGCATTAGCTCTCCCGCTTATCAAGCTATTTTAAGCTTAACATGAGGGATGAGATTCAAGTAAGATATCGTAATTTATCGATAATCATCCGCTATGTCGATCGATTTGGGATTATTTAAAATCAATCTACCCTGTTTAGGAACACAATAGTACATTAAGCTAAATGATAATCATCGCGACTATTGTAGTGACTACTAAACCAATTGTTACCGGCAGCAGGTTCCGGCGTGCAAGTTCAAAAGGACTGACGTTACAAATTGCAGCGGCTGGGATTAATGCCCATGGAATCAGGGTGCCTCCGCCAACCCAAATCGCGGTTATTTGCCCAAGGGCGGTCAATGTGGCAGTTCCGCTTCCGATTGCCGTTCCAAATAGTTTGGCAACCGATCCCGCTAAAGAAATGCCTGAGAAGCCCGATCCATCCAAGCCAGTGATGGCACCGATTCCCGTTAAAGTGACGGCGGCTATTTCTTTCGTTAAAGGAACGGAAGCCGCTAAGGCGGCACCGAGATCATTGACGATGCCGAGAGAAGTTTTTGGTAAATAGGCACCGATGATCTGATTGAAGCCAGAATCACCTAAATAGAAGAATGCAGCGATTGGAATGACGGGTCCGAATACTTTGAAGCCAAATTGAAAACCCTGAATCAAATAGGCCGTTGATTTTTCAAGTCCTTGTTGTTTATGAGCGACAAGGGATAAAATCAGCAAAATGAAAACGGCTGTACCGCCAACCAACGCCGTGGCATCCCCGCCTTGCAGCTTCAAAATCGACAATGCCACAACATCTAACAGAAATGCGATTGGAATGAAGACGGCAAAAAACTTCTTTTGTGCCAGTGTGAGCAGATCTTCACTGAATGTTTGATCTTGGACGATCCCTTCATTATCTGCCGCCTTGATTCTGCCAAGTTTCATATCCCGCTTTAAAAGGATAAAGGCGGAGAGGGTGGTGACGACCCCCATTGTAATGACAAGGGGAATGCTCGCAGCGATGACATCACCGACTGGGATGGAAGCGGCATCCGCCGTTAGTTTAGGTGCAGCTTGAATGATGAAATCCCCTGATAATGCAATTCCATGACCAAAAAGGTTCATCGCCATCGCCACGCCTAACGCAGGTAAACCAGCACGTAATGCAACGGGAAGCAGGACCGCCCCAAGTAAGGCAACGGCCGGTGATGGCCAGAAAAACCAGGATATGATCATCATGACGATCCCGATAATCCAAAAGGCAAGTGTAGGATTTTTAATGAATTTCGCAAATGGTGCGATCATGACATCGTTAATGCCGGACTTCGTTAAAACCGTGCTCATGGCGACTATGATTGAAATGATTAATATCGTGGGCATTAATTCCGTGATTGCAAAAATGAAGCTGTTGAATATCCCGCTTATGGATGAGGCTAAACTGCCTGTAGCCACTAAAGCCAAAAGAAAAATTCCAATTATGCAGATGAGGGTAGTATCACGACGTTTTACCATAAACCCGATTATCAATGCAATAAATACAACATAAATCCAATGGAGTGCCGTTAATTCCAACTCCATGATCCGTCCCCCCTCATAATATGCCTAGTTACAGATTATGAGGGAGGTATGGGGGGGTGAGTTGTTTCATAAATTTAAAGGCTTATTTACTTTATTTTCACTTATGATGTAAAGTGCCTAGTTCAGGAAGCAACAACCTGATTATTTGGCCAGAGTATTTTTTCTTGTGTAATCTGATTATAAAGAGGATACCAAACCTTCGAACAGGGAAATGAAACAGTCAGGTCCACCTCAAAAAACGTAAAAATCGTTATAAATAATGTCTTGTTACGAATGGATTTTATGGTATTGAAACAAAATCAGCACTTATTAAAGCTCTAAAACAGAACTTAATAAGGAGTCCAAAAAAAACCTTGATGTGGATGGAAAATGGGGCTAAGACTAAGGCTGCAATTGTCACTATCAAAAAAGGTCCAATAGGCAATCTCATCTGGATTCTACAGGAACTATATTCGAAGGATATAATCCGGGTCGGGATGATATAAATTCAAGAAGTCTAAAAAGACTAATTTGTTTGCTGCATAAAAAAGAGGATGAATTATAAATGGATTTGATTGGCGACACATATATTATTGTTCTCCCCCAAAAGTGGTAATCCTCCCCATTGTAAAAGTCTTCTCTTAATTGAGAGGCCTTTTTTTATTTGTAATGCAATTATACTGAAATAGTGAATTGGTATTAGCCTTTGATAAGGTTTTTAAATCTTTATGGATATTTACCACATGTATTGAACAATTTAATAAAGGGCCTTTTTTTAAAGGTTAATTTTCAATGCGGAGGGATTTCTTATGGATAATAATACTAAAAAAAAGATTGAATCAGAAGTTAAAAAAACGGTGGATGTTGAAATTGCTCAAGAGTTAAGTGATTTTAGAACTCAATTGAATCATCTTCAAAATTCACTATCAAATAGCGGGCAAAATTCAGGGCAACAAAATCAACAGCAAAATCAACAACAAAATCAATTAATGGAACAAATCCAGCAATTTGCTAGCCAAGCACAAAACCAACTGCAACAAACTGATCAACAATTACAACAGTCCATTCAACAAGCAATCCAATCTTTAAACCAATGTCTTCAATATGCACAAACAACTCAAGCGCTTAACCAGATCAATCAAGTAGTAGGTCAAGCACAACAGCAATTTAACCAATTGGGTCAACAGCAAGGTCAACAGCAAGGTCAACAGCAAGGTCAACAGCAAGGTCAACAGCAAGGTCAACAACAAATGAGCAATCAGCAATATGGCCAAATGGGACAACAACAAAACCATTTACAATAATTTTACCTAATTCAATCTATTTGAGAATCCAGTACTATATTGGATTCTCTTTATTTATGTATTTAATTTTTAACCGGGTATTCCTTGTCTTATACCATAATCCGATTATCAATGCAATAAATACAACATAAATCCAATGGAGTGCCGGTAATTTCATCCCCATGATCCGTCCCCCCTTATAAATATGTCTAGTTATAGAGGGAGGTATGGGGTGGTGAGTTGATTCATAAATTTAAGGCTTATCTTCTTTATTTTCAACAATACTTCAAGTATCCTTAATTTAAATAGCAACTATTGTAAATGAGGGATAAGCCGTGAAGCAAATATATAGTGATGTCATACAATTTCGGGGTACACATTATGGGTTTGGGTACATGCAAGGGGAGGAATTAAAAGATTCACTTACGGTGAAAAATCGTGAAGATCAGTGGAAGATTAGGCAGCCGCGGTTTACGGTTGAGGAAGAAGAGGTCAAGAACGCAATTACACAATTCGCCCCTGGAGTTTGGGAAGAATTACTGGGGTTGCAAGAAGCGTTGAAATGGCCAATTGACCGCGTGCTGCAAGAGTTCGGTGGATATCGATTGGATTATGTTCGGTCGGGCTGCTCCATCATGACTGGCGATGATTATCTGATTCGCAATTATGATTACCACCCAAAGACCTATGAAGGACGCTATGTTTTATTCCAGCCAACCGATCAAGGGTATTCAAGCATCGGCCCGAGTCAGCGAGGGACTGGTCGGATGGATGGAATGAATGAAAAAGGTTTGGTGATAGGCTATAATTTCATGAATCGCAAGAACCCTGGTGATGGTTTCATTTGCTGCATGATTGGCAGACTGATTGTTGAATCTTGTGCGAACGTACAGGAAGCGGTCGCGATGTTGAAGGAAATCCCGCATCGTCATTCCTTCACTTACGTCGTCTATGATAAAAGCGGAAGTACCTATATCGTAGAAACCTCTCCGAGAAATGTAGAGGTGCGCACGTCAAATGCCTGTACCAATCACTTTGAAATCATGAAAAATGAGAACCGTAACCATCTTATCGATTCGAAACGCCGATTGGAGATCATCCAAGATCATGAAGGGAGACTTTCATCTGCCTACGATGCTTACAGGTTGTTTAATGATACCAATCGAGGTGTCTTCTCGGATTTATATAGCAGCTGGGCAGGAACGATTCATACATCCGCTTATTTTCCTAAGGAGATGAAAGCTTGGATTGCCTTGGGAGGGAACCAGGAGCCGACTTCAATAGATTTTGCGAAATGGCTCGATGGGGAAGATGTTGATTTAGAACGAATCAAAGGTGTAATTGATACGGATATTCCATTCGTGCATATGGATGAGGGAGCGAATTGGTTTCGGAATTGAACGTTCTTGAACCCTTTAAGTAAATTTCAATTACGTTGAATAAGTAAAAGTATTTAAAAGGCCCAATCCTTGGATTGGGCTTTTGCTGTTCTATTTTTAGGCAAACGGATCCTGGAACTTTTTATTAGGGGATCTGCCAGTAATATAATATGATAGAGGAACATATTTTGGATGGGGCACAAGTTGCTGGAAGTCTGTTTGTGCCATACTTGTACAATGAATAAGGGGATGTGCGAATGTTTTCTACAGCTATTGGATGGTTTCGGTTTATTACAATAATTGAGGGAATCTCATATGTTCTATTGCTTGCTATTGGTATGCCCATTAAGTACTTATTGGATATTGGGGAAGCAACACTCATTTTAGGAAGCATCCATGGTTTCTTATTTGTCGTGTTTGGGCTATTACTGCTCTATGTGAGCATCAAATCAAAATGGTCCTTTTTTAAAATGGCGATGATCTTCATCGTTTCATTCATCCCATTTGGGAATTTCGTAATCGACCGCAGGATATTGAAGCAAAGTTAAATGATAAAGAACCTGATTTCGTATTTACTCAGTACTTTTACTTTTGACAAATCCATAAAAAAACGTCTTCCTATTTAATTGGAAGGCGTTTTTTTTTATATTTAAGCTTGCTGTAAGGTTGGCATAATTATGCTGTAAGGATGAGCATGTAAAGTATAAGTATCAACAATATTGAAGAGGTGAAATACATGGAACCATTATTAAAAGTAGAAAATATAAAAAAAACTTATGGTAAATCAAGCGCTTCCTACACAGCGTTAGAAAATATATCTTTTGACATTCATGAAGGAGAGTTTGTAGGTATCATGGGACCTTCTGGAGCGGGGAAATCGACTTTGCTTAATATGTTAGCAACTATTGACTCGCCAACAGAAGGGAAAATATATATGAATGATACGAGCATTCACGATATGTCGGGAGCCGAATTAACGGATTTCAGGCGTGATAACCTTGGTTTTATCTTCCAAGACTACAATTTGCTCGATTCATTGACTGTGAAGGAAAATATATTATTACCACTGGCGATTGCGAAAATTCCAGCGAAAGAAATTACTATCTTAGTGAATCGGATTGCTAAAGTATTTGGAATTGAAGGTTTACTAGCTAAATATCCATACCAAATCTCCGGTGGTCAAAAGCAAAGAACAGCTGCCGCCAGGGCGCTTGTGACAGAGCCAGCATTGATCCTTGCAGATGAGCCAACGGGTGCGCTTGACTCAAAATCGGCGACAGGCCTGCTGGAAAGCTTAAGTGAATTGAATGAAAATAATAATTCCACCATCATGTTGGTGACACATGATGCATATGCCGCAAGCTTCTGCCGGCGGATTATTTTCATCAAGGATGGTACGCTTTCAACAGAAATTTATCGTCGTGGCCGAACACGTAAAGCTTTCTTCCAAGAGATTTTGGATGTCCTTGCAACAATTGGAGGTGAGGTAGATGACGTTATTTAGTCTAGCGAGAAAAAATATTGCACGAAACCTCTCCCAATATTTTTTATATATCGCATCCATGGTTTTTAGCATTATCATATACTTCACATTTGTAACATTAAAATATAGCGACACGATTGCAGAACAAACGGCTTCATCACAAAAATTAGGTTCATTGATGAGTGGTGCGGCAGTCATCCTGATTTTCTTCGTTTCCATTTTTATTGCCTATTCAAATTCATTCTTTATGAAAAAACGTAAAAAAGAAGTGGCATTATATGCATTGCTTGGCGTACGTAATCGTCAAATAGGGTTTATGCTCTTCTTTGAAAACTTATTACTAGGTTTGGTTTCATTAGTTGTGGGGATTTTACTTGGATTCCTTTGTTCAAAAGGATTCATGACGATTTTGATTTATTTAATGGGTTATGATGTCATAGCACCATTTACATTTTCAGGAACGGCAGCTTGGAACACCTCTATCGTATTTCTTCTTATTTTCTTGGTGACATCATTCCAGGGCTATCGTTTAATATATCAATTTAAACTAATTGATCTCTTCCATGCATCTAAAAAAGGGGAAGCGGCTCCGAAGCCATCAATGATTGTAGCCATTTTGGGAGTTTCCCTGATGGTCATTGGTTATTGGTTGGCGATGCAAGACCTTTTTACTTCTAAAGTGTGGGAAAAAGCCGGCTTTTTAATGACGGCACTCACTATTTTGACAACAGTAATTGCCGGTACATTTTTATTGTTTCATAGCGTGACAGGCTTTGTGTTGGCCATAATTAAGAAAAATGAAAAATGGCTATGGAAAGGCCTTCATTTAATGACGATTTCGCAACTGCTATATCGGATTCGGGGCAATGCACGTACATTGACCGTAATTGCAGTGTTAAGTGCTACAACGGTAACGGCTGGCGGTGCGGTTTATGGTCTTTATTACAACGCAAATGACCAAGTTATGACCGCTGATCCGAATACCTTCATGTATCAGCAAACGGATGAAAAAATCGATCAACAAGTCAGCGCTGTATTGCCAGATACCATGTACGATAAAAATATCGTAGCACTATCTATCCCATTTAATACGAAAGAATTAAACACGGCATCAGCATTCGATAGCTCGGAAAAAAGAATTTATACAGTTATCGACGAAAAAACATATAACGAATTAGCAGAAGTACAAGGCAAGGAAGCACTGCTTGTGAATGATGACAATGCAGTTATTCTAGATATTGGATATGACAAAAGATTCTCACCTAAATACAAGGACAAGACCATTAAGACAGAAAACAGCAAGGCAATCACATTCCAAAGCTATAAAACACAAACAGTTTTAAATGCCGGAACAGCAGGCATTACAGTGGTTGTATCAAATGATCAATTTAAAGCATTGCAAACAGAAGGCGAACACCTAAATTATCGTGTTATTGGAATGGATCAAGCTTCCACGGATTTATCTGAAAAAATTGCAAAACAAATACCTGAAGAAGCGCTATTTTCTAGTGCACCTAAAGATTTCCAAACAAGCATCGAAGGTGTAGGCTCATTGCTCTTTATCGGAAGTTTTCTGGGTTTGGTTTTTTTAGCTGCTACAGGCAGTATCATTTACTTTAAAGTTCTAACTGAAGCTGAGGAAGATAAATCACAATATAATATGCTTCATAAAATGGGCGTTAACGCAAAAGAAATGAGGAAATCCATTGCCTCACAAGTATTCGTAATCTTTTTCGTTCCACTGACAGTGGGGTTATTACACAGTGCAATCGCTTTAAAAGCCTTCTCGGGCTTATTGATGATGGACCTAGCAAAACCTGTGTTGATCTGGATGATTGCTTATACGGTTATCTACGGGCTGTATTATATCTTAACGGTAGCTTCCTATAATCGTATTATCACACAAAATAATAAAACAGAAGGATGATCGGAATGAAGAAATTTTTTATGGTAATTGGTATTTTGTTAATACTGGGAGCGGCGGGAGTCTTCGCGCTTACTAAAATAGACTTTAACCGCATGAATGCCGACAATTATTATTTGCAAGTTACAGAGGATGGAGTACAGCATGAAACCAAACTGGATGATGGTTCAGTCATGACTTATTATTCTTATAAACTGGACGCCAAAAATGCAGATGGTGAAACGATACCACTTGAATTCACGGCACAAAAAAATCTTCGAAAAGATGCTTACTTAAAGATGTACGTGAAAAATGGTGATGAAGTTTCGTCATATGATGAAGTGAAATTTGAGGAAATTCCAAAAAAGGCACAAACAAAATAAAATATGAAAGAAGGGCTGTCTGTAAGTGAAGGACAGCCCTTTCTCTGTAAGAAAAATAATTATAAAAGTATAGTAATGGTGGTTCCTTCATTTTCAACGCTAGTCAAATTAAGTTTCCCATTATGAGCAAGAATAATATCTCTTGCAATAGCCATTCCTAAACCAGTCCCATGTGCACTGGCTGTATTCGTACCTCGATAGTATCGTTCAAAAACCTGTTCTATATCTTTAGGGGGAATACCCCGGCCATTATCGGCAATGGTAATTTGGGTATGAAGTTCTGATCGTAGATGAATATCATCAATTTGTATTTTAACAACGACATTTTCTTCGTTATGCACGAGTGCATTGTAGATAAAGTTAAATATAGCCCGTTTCAGTAATTTTTTATCCACTTGATGTGTTGCCTTATCCACATTTGCCTCGAATTCAACCTGGCGATCACCAAATTGTGAATCATTTAAAAGCTCGATCGTCATTTCTCGTATAAACCCAACGATATCTACATCTTCAAATTGAAAAGGGAGTCGTTGATTGCGTAAACGCATCGTTAAATTTAGGTCATCCAACAAATCTTTCATATAAATGGACTGTCTATTAATAATGGATGTATACTCATACAGTTCCTGTGATGTTAAATCAGTGGCGTTATCCTTCATCAATTCTGTATAACCATGGATTGAAGCGAGTGGTGTCTTCATGTCATGAGAAACATTGCTAATCCATTCCTCACGCATTTGGTCGAGTTGATCACGTTCTTTCTCATATTGATCTAACTTTACCGATAGTTCATTCATATTGCGAAACACATCTTCATAAACACCTTTTGGTATGCTCATCCTTTTAAAGCGCTTCTCCCGGAGCTGCTGAATTCCTTCTATTAATATGTTAAGCGGACTCGTTAACCTTTTACCAAATAAGAATCCAATGACGATTGCAATAATGATATCCACAATTAAAAACAGTAAAAGGAAGACTTTAAAGTTTTTAAAAACTTTTTCATAATCATAGGTCAGGACATAGCGACCTATTTTCTGATCCTTAACGCCTACAAAATAGCTGAAATCATGGACAGCACCTGCAAAAACAGTCGTCTCTGCATCAACTTCTTTATACTTATACATTTGGACGATTTCAACAGGTGAATACATGGTTTGCAATTTTGGAGGAGTATAAAAGGCAGCCACTTGCTTACCCTTATTATTCAAAAATTGTATCCAGGCGTTATTCTCCTGCAGTTTTTCTAGTCCTTCTTCATTTACAATTGGTTTGTTATCTTTTAGTTCTACATATTGTGAAAATGTTCTGCTAAAGTTTTCTGCAGATGCTTCTTCAGTCCCGAAATCATGCATGGCCCGATAAAAGAGTAAGCTTAAAAGTAAAATTGTATTTACAATCCCGACGATTACAACTATTGCCACAACGGATACTAAAAAGCGCCGTGTCAATTTCCACTTCATCTTGTTTCACCCCTTGGTTTGTAATTTATAACCAAGCCCTTTAACGGTTATTAAAAACGAAGGTTTTGAAGGATCTGCCTCGATTTTTTCGCGTAAACGGCGAATATGTACCATCACTGTATTATCAGAGCCAAAGAAATCATCGCCCCACACATGTTCAAACAAAGTTTCCTTGCTTAAGATCTGATTCGGGTGATGCATAAAACAGCTCATCAGACCGATTTCTTTGGCTGTGAGCTCAATCGTATTGCCATCCTTTTTCACTTCATTTTCATTTGCACTAAGCTCAAAAGGACCAACTTGCAAATTTTTCGGAACAGCTTTTTCATCCGAAAAGCCAGCACGCCTCAAATGTGCCTTTATTCGATAAGCAACCTCTTTCGGACTGAATGGTTTGGTGATATAATCATCCCCGCCAATCGCCAACCCTAAAAGCTTATCAATTTCCTCATCCTTTGCCGACAAAAATAAAACGGGAACATTCGACACTTCACGAATTTGCTTGCATAAATCATAGCCTTCACCATCTGGCAGCATAATATCTAGCAGCACAAGTGCAGGATTGATCTCCTGAAACTTTGACCAGCCATCCGCAACTGTTCCAGCCGTAACAATATTCGGGATACCTTCTTTATGTAAAACCGTCTCCATGAGACGTGCCAAATCATCTTCATCGTCAATAATTAAAATCCACTGATCATTAGACATTCTTCTACCTCCCATACTTCAATCATACCCTACAGTATAGTGTACCCCATAGGAAAAAATAAGGGGGAAGGGATAGATATTTCTCGAATAATTGGTGACATTGGCATCCGTCATAATTTTTTCAAAACGTTATGGATAGGGGCACGTAAGTTTCGCTAAAAAATGAAAAAGTACTTTCAAGATCAGGACTCGTATGCCTGATGTTTGGGGGGTTCCTTTCATTTGGGGAGAAAGAAGATCGTGCTTCATACTGATTTGGTAAAGGTTGTGTGATAAACTGTTTAAAGTATTGCTAGGAAGATTATGCTAAGTAATATGATTCGCTGCTGTTCTTTTGACCCAAATCATTCTATAAAAGTTATTAGCGAATGTGGAAGAATAAAAGGAGAAAAAATAATGGAAACAAAAAAGGTGTTACCCGTTCTTTTTTTAGTGATGTTTTTAGTCATGGTCGGATTTGGGATCATCATTCCCGTCATTCCGTTCCTTGCTGAAAAGGTTGGCGGCAGTCCTACTGAGCTTGGTCTTTTAATGGCTGTTTATTCATTAATGCAATTATTTTTTGCTCCGATGTGGGGACGTATATCTGACCGGATAGGACGTAAGCCTGTCATGATAATCGGGATTGCTGGATTGGCCCTTTCGTTTTTCATCACGGCTTCGGCAGATTCCTTATGGGTATTATTTGTAGCCAGGATCATTGGCGGGATTTTGTCTTCGGCAAACATGCCAACCGCAATGGCGTATGTGGCTGATATCACGACACCGGAAGATCGAGGAAAAGGGATGGGAATCATCGGTGCGGCTACAGGGCTTGGATTCATCTTTGGTCCGGCGATTGGCGGGGTATTATCCAAATCAAGTTTGAATTTACCGTTTTACATTGCTGGAATTTCTTCTTTGATTACTTTATTTTTAGTAATTGCGATTCTGAAGGAATCACATACAGTTGAAAAGAGGGCCCAACAGTCTAAAAATGAAGAGTCCATGTGGAAAGCCTTTAAAGGGCCTCTTACAACCATGTTCTTTCTGCAATTGATCGTCACCCTTTCAATGGCAGGACTCGAAACGACTTTTGCCTATTTTGCAGCCAAAAAGGCTGATATAAGTCTTGTCCAATTAGGCTATATCTTCATGATCATGGGGTTTGGCAGTGCGATCGTTCAAGGTGGATTAGTGGGTAGGTTGACAAAGAAATATGGGGAAGGCGCGGTCATACGAATGGGAATCATCGTATCGGCAGTTGGTTTCATTCTGATCCTGTTTTCTTCCGGTTTTTGGACATCGGCGGTTTTCCTGACGATTTTCGGAGTGGGTAATGGGTTCATCCGGCCGGCAATTTCGGCACTGCTGACCAAAAGTTCCATGACGGGCCATGGCAGTGTCACTGGACTGCTATCTTCCTTCGACTCGTTCGGCAGGATTGCAGGTCCTCCGATAGGCGGTTGGTTATTTTCGATTTCGATAGATTTACCATTTATATCGGGCGCGATCCTTTCCGTTTTTGCTTTGATTCTTTTTCAGGTATATCATGCAAGGACACAGACTAAACAGGTCCAAGTATCTCATTAATTTGATGATGGGCAAAAAAACCCCATTTTTAGAAATGGGGGGTGGCTGCGAGCGGTGCTTGAAAAAGCACCGTTTTTTATTGAATCATATTAAGGAATTTACGTGTACGCGCTTCTTTAGGGTTTGTGAAAATCTGTTCGGGTGTTCCCCGTTCCATTATTTTTCCTTCATCCATGAAAATGACCTCGTCGGCGACCTCACGGGCAAAACGCATTTCATGGGTTACCACGATCATTGTCATGCCTTCTTCTTTTGCCAGGTCTTTCATGACCTGTAACACGTCTCCAACTAGTTCGGGGTCAAGAGCGGAGGTGGGTTCATCGAATAGCATGACCTTCGGCTCCATGGCCAGGGCCCTGGCAATTCCGACTCGTTGCTGCTGTCCGCCGGACAATTGAAAAGGATAAAAATCGATTTTTTCACCTAAGCCCACTTTTGTAAGCAGGGCAGCAGCCGTTTCTTTCGCTTGATGTTTGGCTATGTTTTTTACAATGATGGGGCCTTCCATAACATTTTCCACTGCTGTTTTGTGGGGGAAGAGGTTATAACTTTGGAAAACCATCCCAGTCAAACTTCGAAAAGATGTAATCGATTTTTTTCTAACGGGTTTTTTGAAGTCCATTACGCTTTGATCGATTTCAATCGTCCCGTCCGTTGGCACCTCAAGGAGATTCAAACACCGAAGAAAGGTTGTTTTACCTGAACCCGAAGGACCGATCAATACAATGACTTTACCCTGCTCCACTTCCAAATCAATGCCCTTTAATACTTCAAGGTCACCAAACGATTTATGAAGATTCTTAATGTTGATCATTTTAAAATCTCCTTTAACTACTGAGGTTCTTATTTTGCTACATAACGATTAAGTCTGTCCTCTAAACTTCCTTGAATGAAAGATAAAATAGTACACAAAATCCAATATAAAGCAGCTGCTTCCATGTATAATAGTAAAAATTCATAGTTTTTTGCAGCAATTTCTTGAGCTTTACGGAATAATTCCGTTACAAGAATGAGTGATGCAAGCGATGTATCTTTTAAAAGGCTAATGAACGTGTTGGATAATGGGGGAATGGATACACGTGCTGCTTGCGGCAAAATGATGCGCTTTAAAGCTTGGGTATATGTCATCCCGATTGAATAGCCTGCTTCCCATTGTCCTTTTGGTATGGATAAAATGGCTGCTCGTATAATTTCCGAAGCGTATGCTCCCACATTTAAAGAGAATCCTATAATAGCCGATATGAAAGGATTAATGGTTACACCTAAATTTGGAAGTCCATAGAAAATGATAAATAATTGCACAAGTAAAGGTGTCCCGCGGATGATTGACACATATACACGCGCAATTATTTGAAAGATTTTAATGGAAGATAGTCTAGCCAATGCTGTGAGTACAGCGAGAATAAGTCCGAGAACGAATGTGATCAATGTTAGTGGAATCGTATATTTAATAGCTCCCTCTATCATCGGATAGAGGGAGGTTTGAGCGATGGAAACAAGCTGGTTCATACGCTCAGGGTCACTGAAAATATTACTTAGGAGAAACATCTTCACCAAACCATTTATCTGAGATTTTTGCGTACGTGCCGTCGTCTTTCATGGCTTTAAGTGCTTTGTTTACTTCTTCCACTAATTTGTCGCTGTCTTTTCTGAACATTAAACCACTGGCAACTCCGCTTTTTTCCTCATCAGCCACTTTGATAGGTGCATCCGGGTGTTGCTTTTTATAATCAAGGTACGACAATTTGTCATTGATCGTTGCATCTACACGTTTAGAACCGATAAGCTGTACAGACTGGGAAAATCCTTCTATACCGGTAACCTTTGCACCATGTGATTTGGCTATATCATTGTAATTACTCGTTAAAGATTGAGCAGAAGTCTTACCTTTCAAGTCATCGAATGATTTAATATCCGAATTATCTTTGTGAACAAGTAAAACGGCTCCTGATTGAATATATGGGTCAGAGAAATCATATTTCTTTTGACGGTCTTTATCGATGCCCACTTGGTTTGCGATCATATCAAAACGTTTGGCATCCAATCCTGCAAACATGCCGTCCCATTGTGTCTCCTTGAAATCAGCTTTCACTCCAAGGCGTTTTGCGACTTCTTTAGAGATTTCAACATCAAACCCCGTTAATTTGCCTGAATCATCGTGGAATGTGAAAGGAGGGTATGTACCTTCTGTTCCGACGGTTAATACGCCATCTTTTTTGACTTTATCATATAGACTTTCTTGTGAAGAAGACTTATTGCCGTTATCGTTCGTCTCATTTTTTGTATTTGAACCACATGCAGTAAGTACAAAAGTGAAAGCTAACAATAGCGATAAAAGCGGAACCATTTTTTTCATTTCGGTAAACCTCCTAGTAATCTGATAGGGATTGATACAATGTGATACTAAACAAGAATAGGAAAAAAGTCAATGAAAATAACTTATATGATTAGTGTTAATGAATCTTGGTGAATTATACGGATTTTGATGGATCGGAGTGAAATAATACTAAAAGAAAGAAGTATAATTACCGCTTAATTAATTCGAGGAAGGAACTTAAAGGAAATGAACGGTTCATTAAGATTGCATATCCTTTCTGTGGGGACAAAAAGACCCTCATCCACGTCGATTATTAGCTAAGTGGAAGAGGGCCTTTTTGGACTGTCCGGAACTATTGAATGGATCTTTTTAACTTAGTGTTTATCATCATGATTTCTGTCCTCTTCGCTGATGAAAATTTGGTTCGAATAGAACCAAAGGTCTTTATAGTTACGTTTGTTGATTTCTGAAAAACGTGTTTCGTTACCCTCGTTCTCCGTCTTCGTATCGATTAGCGGTTCACCGTCAATCGTTTCTCCAGAGACATTTGCCCCTAGATTCGTGCCTCGCAAACGGAAATATTGATTCTAATTTGCTTTGACCTTGTAAGTGATGGCATGGAAACCGTCGCCATCGGTTTTCCAGTCTTTACTTGTAAAGCGTTTAACCACTTTTGCCGTATCATTGGTAGCTTTATTATAAGCAGGTGTACCTGGCACAGTTTTTCCGGTTACTCCCCCGAAATTAAATCCACATGATCAACTTTGACTGCGTCCCCGTTGTTGAAAATAAAAAGGGTGTTCACCATGATGAATCACCCTTTGAAAATGATGCAGTTAATCCCAAACGCTAATTCTAGGAACTCCGGAAGTTCTTAAGTAGTCCAATAATTGACCAGTATGTACTGACTCATGATAAGCGATTCTAAGTAACATGTCTCCTAAATCTCTAATATATCCCATATTAGAGCGATCAATTTTAATATTTGATAAGTCGTCTTCGCTGAAGGATTTTATTGTTTCCAAAAAATCACGCCTGTAGGGTTCGGCAAAGTTTAATTCTGCTTCGACAGAGATAAGTGGCTGTTTTTCGAATGGTGATTCATAAACAGATAAGCTACCTTGATTTTTAAT
The DNA here is from genome assembly GCF_001578185.1 of Peribacillus simplex. NCBI lineage: Bacteria > Bacillati > Bacillota > Bacilli > Caryophanales > Bacillaceae > Peribacillus > Peribacillus simplex. The sequence continues at coordinate 784,457 of NZ_CP011008.1, forward strand.
AGATAAATGATAGTAATGCTCACTCTCAAGGACATGTCTAACCATTTCTAAACAACTCATTGCCTTGTCATCTGGTTTCCAATGGAGAGTGTCATTAGGTATTGAAATCCATAGTTTAATGTTTCTTCTTCTGACCTCTTCCAGATTTAAGATGATTAGTTCAATTGATTTCATAATTTCCTCCTCATTAGTCATTGTATATCATTACTATACACGGTTTGATGCATGATTTATTGAATTATTTTGAAAATAAGGAAAAATTAATAATCGTTCGAAGTTGTATATTAATGCGTATTCCTTCTAAGATATATTGTACCGTTCCTATGCCAAGGGAGGACATATGGGCGGAGGTTTTCGTTCCATTAAATTGTCCGTGATTAAATGTAGAACAGATCATTTTAATGAGGCAACCTAGAGAGGAATTAGATCATGTTTAGGCTTAATAAAAGGTTGAATAGACTACAGGGAAAATGCCTATGAATCCATGTAGAATTTACAGGCGATTTCATTTTCCTTGTTGTTCATTGCATGGAGGAACACAAGATTCATATATCTATGTAATCCTAATATTCCTTATTTAGAGTCCAATTAATGAAGGATAAAACAGAATGTATTTTAATCGATTTCTTCGTATTTATGGTGATAGGGGCCAGGAGGACCCTTTTAAATCAGTGATTGAATTAGAATGTCATCATGATAAATTAAAATCGGTTTAAATCCAAATTCTTTAAATTTTTGCAATGCCTCAGGGTTATATTTGTTCACAAAACCGGATACTACAAGGATCCCTTTTTTTCTTGCATAAGCTACTAATCCTGGTAAAAGTGATTGCAGATTTCCCTTTCCTCTATACTTCTTCTCAAGCACTATATAATTAATATGAGCCACTTTAGATAAATAAAGATTATAACAAAGAAATCCCACTACTTTACCTTTATCATTACAAATCACAAGTACCTTATGTGACTTTTGCAAAATTTCATTCACTGTATCTGACGAAACCCAAAAATTACTTACCGTAATTTCCGTTAATTTCTTGATGTCTTTTTTAGGTTTCCAGTCTCGAAAGTACATCGTAATTTCTCCTTTATCTCTATTGGATATAACAGATATTTACCAGAAATATATAGCTAGGACTTGTATATACATAACCAAAACTTAGCAATCAGTATTAATGTTTTATTAATATGGAATCCCTTTAGAATATTCCAAAGGGATTCCATATTAATCTTTAAAAAAGAAACCTCTTAAAAATCCCGTTTAAATTCCTTGATTGAATTACCATTATTGCTTTTTAATAAATTTTCCAAGACTCTTATCAAGCCAGCCCTGCGGCTGCTATTTCCAATTTTGGAAGTGCCGCTTCTAGAATTACCAGGTATAAAATTACTAGTTCTTAAATTACTAGTTCTAGAACTACTTGTTCTTCTTAGTTTTTTATTTGACACTGTAATCATCCTTTTGTTTTATAATTTTCCACATTACTAATTTATGAGTAATTTCCCCTTTTGCTTGGACAAGTTCCTTAATTATTGCCACCGTGGTAGATACCATCTAATGTAATAATATGGTATAATTTTTGTGAAGTAATTCACAAAAAGGATGTTACTGGTTATTACTCGAACTATAAACACATAACAGAAAGCGGGTTGGTTATATGCTGAAGAAAGTGGTTTTAGCTGGCGGGACTGGTTTTGTCGGTCAATACTTTGAAAATCATTTCAGGAATTTGGGATATGAGGTAAGAATCATCTCCAGGCAAACCCCGCATATCGGATGGGAAGATAAAGAAGGAATAAGGGAAACAATCGATAATTCGGATATGTTAATCAACCTCGCCGGAAAAACAGTCAATTGCCGATACAATGTCAAGAATAAGAAAGAAATCTTAGATTCACGAACAATTACGACTGAAGTGCTCGGACAGGCGATTGAACAATGTGAAAATCCTCCTTCATTATGGATAAACTCAAGCACGGCAACCATATACAGGCATGCTGAAGATAAACCAATGACAGAAGAGGATGGTGTAATCGGTTCAGGCTTTTCCGTTGATGTAGCAAAAGCGTGGGAGCACTCATTTTTCGATTTCCGATTACCCAAGACGAGACAAATTGCTTTACGGATCGCCATTGTATTGGGCGATGGGGGAGTGATGACCCCTTATAGGAATTTGGTTAAATTCGGCCTGGGAGGACATCAAGGATCAGGAAATCAGAAATTCAGTTGGATACATATAGAAGACTTATTTAACATTGTCCTTTTTCTGAGAAAGAATGAGGAGTTGAGTGGGGTGTTCAATTGTTCATCGCCGCACCCAGTTACAAATCGTGAACTGATGGCCTATTTGAGAAAGAACATGAATAAAAGGATAGGAATGCCTTGCCCAACACCCATGCTTGAAATGGGGGCTTTCTTTATGGGGACCGAAACGGAATTGATATTAAAAAGCCGCTGGGTCATACCTGAGAGGTTGGAAAAGGAAGGATATGCATTTAAATTCCATCATCTTGATGAAGCTCTTCATCAGATACTGATGAACTCTAATTAAGGGTATAAAATATTATAGATTGATTGCTATAATGATAGATATAAGATCATTAATGAAGGGGAATCGCAGAATGAATATGGCTCCATCAGAAAAAGTCGGAAGATTCAAAACAGGTATATTTTCAGAGTTAGCGACCCGCAAGCGGGCAGCGATGAAACGAGGGATGGATGTTATCGATTTGAGTGTCGGAAGTCCGGATTTACCACCGCCTGATTTTGTTGTGGATACGCTTGTGAAGTACGCACAGGATCCTAATTCCTATGGATATACGTTAAAAGGTACGCCTGAATTCCATGAGGCAGTCCGTTACTTTTATCGGCAGCGTTACGGAGTGGAACTGGATGCAGAAAAGGAAGTCCTGCAACTGATGGGATCCCAGGATGGCCTTGCACACTTGGCAACTGCGATGATAAACCCGGGAGATTATGTGCTGGTGCCAGATCCGGGATATCCAATTTATGAAGCGAGTGTTGAGCTTGCCGGCGGAATTATTCATCCGATGGCGCTTACTGCGGAGAATGGATTCCTGCCGCAGCTCAACGGCATTCCGGATGAAATAGTGAAAAAAACGAAAATGATGATCATCAGTTATCCGGGAAATCCAGTCACCGCCCTTGCTGATGAAGCTTTCTTTTCAGAAGTCATATTGTTTGCGGAAAAGAATGAGATCCTGGTGGTTCACGATTTTGCTTATTCTGAGTTGATTTTTGATAATCATCCACAAATTAGTTTTATGTCCATTCCTGGTGCCAAGGAAGTGGGGATTGAATTTAATTCACTTTCCAAAACATTTAATATGGCCGGCTGCCGGATTGGGTATGTGGTCGGCAATCGCGATGTGCTGAACATCTTGGGAACATTGAAATCACACATTGATTATGGGGTTTTTTATCCGATCCAAAAAGCTGCCGAAATGGCACTTACTTCCAATCTTTCGCTGCTATCCGATCAGGTTAAGGAATACGAGTCCCGGCGTGATGCCTTGATATCAGGCCTTGTCGAAGGGGGATGGAAAGTGCCGAAGACCTCAGCAACCATGTTTATTTGGGCCAAAGTTCCAGCTGGTTGGAAATCACGAGATTTTTCCTATGCACTGATTGAAAAAGCAGGAGTTACAACCGTTCCTGGAGATGCTTTTGGGAAACAGGGTGAAGGGTATGTCCGGATGGCTTTAGTCCAACCGGCTGAGAGGTTGACGGAAGCTGCTGAACGGATTCGATTGTTTTTGGAGGAATATCGAGTGTAAAAGTTGTCATTTAGTAAGGGAAGTAAAGGCATATCACTCCAGGATTTCACCCTCAGGCAAATATGGGGAAAATTGAAGCGAAAAGCAAGTATCATGCCTATCGTTTGATTTATGTTCATTACATTGGGATATAAGAACGCTCGATCATGGATCGAACGTTCTTTATTTTTGTTTATACTGCTTAATTATTTTTCGTGACTTTATTTAAAATGAAATAAGCTGATACAGCAGAGATTGCAGCAATTATCATTAAAGGCATTTCCGAACGTTGCACAAAAATGACCTCATTGGAAAATGTACCGCCGATATGTCCTGAAAAATCCGGGGCATATGCAGCAGTTAGAATAAGTCCGGATAAAACTTGTAATATCATGAATATCAATAAGAAACTAATCGTGAAAAAAAGATACTTTTTCATTTTACACCTCCTCATTCATGTACGGATGTCCTGTATAAAAGTTACAAAATTTTACACTTTCCGTAAAGGGAATTGGTTTCTCTATCTCTATTTTTCTAAAACTATTTTGATGTTTAAGAGAAGGTCCATCCTCGGATGGACCTTTTTAAAGGTAAATTTCATGGAGTTTTCGAACGTAAAATGGACAAGCAGCATAATATATAGCAAGTCCGTAACTATTTTTCAATAAAGTTGACTTAATATGATAGATAGGGGGAAAAGCAATGATCAACTGGAAAGTGCGCCTTAAGAATCCGACGTTTATATTCACTGTACTCCTTCCAGGGCTTTTATTTTTGGCGCAGATGGTTGCTGCGTTCATAAACAATTTCATTACCCCAATAGGCTTTAGCATAACTGATGATGCAATTAACGGGGCATTAGGCATCATTAACTTCATAGCGCTTACTTTCTTTGGGGTCGGCGGTGTGGTCGATCATACCACGAAGGGTCTAAGCGACAGTGAAAATGCTCGACAATACGAGGAGCCCAAGTAATGGGCGCCGATTCCTTAATCCACTAAAAGAGAAGAAAAAACCAGATAACACCGTACTGGTTACACAACGGGGTTATCTGGTTTTTTGTTTTTTTGCAGGGATGATGGTGGACGAATGAAATTTTTTTTGGTCTGAAAACTGAAATGCAACATACATTTAAAATTGTGGTTCATTTTCAGTTTGGGGAGGAAAAAGAATGAGTTATCGTTTACCAGTTTCAAAATGGCTTGCTGCCATAGTTTTACTCGGGGCATTGTTGACGGCATTCATATTCAGTCCGGCTAATGCTTCAGCTTCTATTAATTATGGTGATGAAGTTGCTGCTTTGGCAAAGAAGCAGGTGGGAAGCTCCTATAAATATGGAGGGACGACACCAATAGGGTTCGATGCAAGTGGTCTTACCCAATATGTATATAAAAATGCCGCGACGGAAATGAAGATTCCGAGAACGAGTGCCGAACAGTATAAAATTGGAAAGGCCGTGAAACAAAAAGACTTAATGGCGGGCGATTTGGTCTTCTATGCTACAGGTAAGAAAGGGCAGGTCTCCTTTGTTGGAATCTATTATGGAAATGGCACATTTGTCGGGACCACGACCAAGGGAGTCAAGGTGGTCAAAATGAGTGATAAGTATTGGAAAGAAAAATATATAGGGGCAAAACGAGTCATTAAGTAACAATTTGATGTTCATAAAAAGTACAGCAAATAAAAGAGCATCGATTAAGATGCTCTTTTTTGCTAGTCATATCCGGGATCGGGTCATTCAATGATAATATCCGTTAAGACAACATTTCCATTACGAACCTTTACCACGGCCACTGAAGGATTGGCCAATGCGTCCTTCTCCATTTCCTTAGCCTTTTCTTCGGATGCGAAATAATTGTCCAGACCGTATCTGATCTGAATGGTTTTAGCATTTTGCAGGTCATAAGGGATTTGCAATTCCCCTTTTAGGTAAATGCCATTGCCGGGTTTTTCTTTCGTTACGGAATCGACATCATATAGCCCATCGGTGTTTTGTTTTAAACGTACATATACCTTTTTATAATCACCCGTATTTCTAGTATTGAAATCGGATTTAATCGAGCTATCGAGTTGTGATGGCTTAACGGATTCAATTTCGTATTGCAATGCCACATAGCTGCCCCTAAACAAGTCAGTCGGATCGACCGGGGCAGTTTTAATCTTGATTACATCGCCTGTCATCGTTGTCCAGACTGGAGGAAGCGCCAAGACTAAAAGAATCAAGACTGGAATGGTAAATACGATGAGAGGCCGTAATGATGGTTTATTCATTGAGTTCTCCTCCTTTTTTTCGTCGATTTTCAAAGAAGAAGCCAAACCCGATAAGCATGATGCCGCCGATGATGAATGTAAGCGATTTTGGCAGGAAGTCAAAGGAATCGATGTAATATCTGAAAATCAGTGCACAGATGATCACGATGCTGGTCAAACTGCCTTTTAGAATGAGATATAGCAGAAAAACGAAATAAGCTAAAGGGAACCAGATTGAATAATCAAAGGTGAGGAAGAGTGCAGTAATACCATGTAACATATGCCCTTGTATGTGGGTGATGTTTTGCAATTTAGTTCTTACTGGAATATAGGCCAGCAGAATTCCCAACAAAAACAGAATGGAAAGGACAATCGTATTCGAGTTTTCAAATTCCAGCTTCGGAACGGATTCCATTAGAAATAAGGCAATTGTATTGATGGCTAAAGCGTTAATGAAAAAAGTCAGGTACTTAGGGTAATCGAATTTCTTTAACAGAATGTATAAAGCCGGTAAAAATACAAGAATGGCAAGCGGATAAGACGTTTCATCAACGAAAATACTTCCGTTAATATAAATGAAAAGCAGAAAAGCTGTAAAAATAAGGATGAAGACATCCTTTAAATAGTAACCGATGGATACCGTTCCGATGGCCCATAATAAAAAGGAACTGTTGAAATTGATGCTGATGTTAAACATCTGCTCAATTAGAAAAATCCCTGCACCAAATATTAGAATCCCTGCATAATGCAGACTTCGTGACGTTTTGGGAAAGCGTGCCTGCCACTTCACACCAGCAAAGTTCACTCCGATGAGGCATGCAATGATAAGTAGGAATTTAACCGCTTTACTTAAATAGATCCAGTTACTGGCGACAAAGGTCAATATCCCCAGACCTAAAAGAAGTGCCCCAATGGATAATAGAATAGTGATGAAACTCAAATTACCTTTTACATCATAGGAACCTAACATCCTCACTTTTTCTTGCTGGGAGATGACTCCTTCCTTTTCAAGGTAATTAAATTCATGTTCAAGAAACTCGAATTTCTTTTTCGTTATTTCTTTTTTGACCAAAACACTTCCCCCTTCCATATTTTACTATTATACAATGTATTCTCTTACAGCTATGAATATATGTTAATTTTCTTCTACCCTCATTGGATTGCATGTAAGAAAAAAATATTTTCAGTATCTTGCAATAAATAGTACCATATGGTAAATTATTTACATAAGATGTACTGTTCGGTGTTCAGTACTGTTTATTGAACTATACTGAAAAAAATTTGGAAGGAGTGTTGGTGCTATGAATGTACAATTCAAGAAAGGTGTCTTGGAACTGTGCGTCCTGGTCTTATTGGATAAGCAGGACCGCTATGGCTACGAACTTGTACAGAAGATTTCAGATCAAATCGAGATATCGGAGGGTTCGGTATATCCACTTTTACGACGATTGACGAAGGAAGAGTATTTTACGACTTATTTGCAAGAATCAACAGAAGGGCCACCGCGCAAGTATTATAAGTTAACCGACAAAGGCCGGAGATACCTTCAAGAGTTGCTGACGGAATGGAATGAATTTTCCAATGGGGTCAACCAATTAATCAAGGAGGGTGTGAACCAATGAATAAAGAACAATTTTTAAAGCAGTTGAATGAATCTTTAACAGGGCTTTCCTTAGAGGAACAGGAAGATATCCTCCAAGATTACGAGGAGTATTTTGCAATTGGAATGGAAAAAGGGAAGACAGAGCAGGAAATTTCCACTTCCCTTGGGAATCCTAAACAGATTTCCAAGGAGCTATTGGCATCCTACCATCTTGGTCAGGTCGAACAATCGACTTCTGCCAGTAATGTAATTCGGGCCGTTTGGGCAGTCATTGGTTTGGGATTCTTTAATTTAGTGATCGTTTTAGGACCTTTTATGGCATTGGTCGGAGTTGTCATTGCAGGATGGGCATCGGCGATAGCGTTCATTCTTGCTCCGTTGGGCGTTATTTTCAACCTTGCAGTGGGCAACTTTCAATTATTCGATCTGTTCTTTGCATTGGGGCTAAGCGGGATTGGCATTTTCATTGCCATGGGAATGTTTGTCGCTACGAGCGCTTTAACCAAAGGTTTCATTCGTTATTTAAAATTTAACGCTTCCCTTGTGAAAGGCGGTTTGAAAAAATGATTAATGTTAAAAAGTTATCGATCATTGCACTTGTATTGTTATTGGTCGGAGTAATAGGAAGTCTGTTTACTTTTTTCCAAGTGACGGATAAGAAAACGACTACAGAGGAAAAAACGGTTTCAGAGATCGTGACGGACGTTCAGGTCGACTCTGACAATGCAGCTGTAGAGATTATTCCAACGAAGGATAAGGATACCAGGATAGAGTTGGTTTCAAAAGGTGTGGATGTTTCCAAGCTGGATTTCTCTGCAGATGTGGAAGGCAAGAAACTTTCGGTTACATTAAAAGATAAACATTCCTTTAGCTTTGGGTTTCAAATTCAATCATTACATTTAAAAGTGTATGTGCCCGAGAAATCTTATAAGTCCTTTGTCGTTAAAAGTGATAATGGAAAAGTGCAAATGAATGAACTGGAGATAAAGAATCTGAACGTGGAATCACAAAATGGCCGTGTTGAATTAAATAATATAATAACCGAAAAAGTCAAAGTGAAATCTGCTAATGGAAGAGTAGATCTTAATAATGTAGAGGGAAATCTGGTTGGGTCATCGAATAACGGTAAAATCTCTCTTGTCACAAAAGACTTGGATCGGAATATTCAATTGGAAAGTGACAATGGGAAAATCATGATTAAAACAGATAAGGAGCCGACCAATACAACCTTTGATGTTCATGTTGACAATGGGAAAATCGATATTCTCAATAAATATGATAGGAATGTTGTCATTGGCAAAGGTGAAAACTTAGTGAAATTGGAAACGAATAATGGGAAAATCGAAGTAACGAAATAGTCGTGAAGCGTGAAAATTTGCAAGAGGCCCAGTGTCATACTGGGCTTTTCTTTTAATATATATTTAGGTACACGAAATAAATCATTCGCTTATTTTAACCATTTTTAGTAAACTGGCAATGACTATTATAATTAGAAGGTGAAGGGATATGAGGGAAACCTTAGTGGGTGAACGGGTAAGAGGGAATGACAAAATCTGGACACGTGACTTTATCATGATCTGTTTGGCAAATCTGTGCATCTTCATGGGATTTCAAATGACGATGCCGACCCTCCCTCTGTTTGTTGAGAAGCTTGGTGGTGATGACCGTCTGGTGGGGGCTGTCCTTGGAATCTTTACTTTTTCGGCCTTGCTTGTTCGGCCAATTGCCGGCAGATTATTGGAAACGAAGGGAAGGCGAATCGTTTTTATTATCGGGTTAGCCATTTTCGCATTGTCCGTGGGTTCCTTCGGTTTTATGGGCAGCATCGGCTTGTTATTCATGATGCGGATTGTCCAGGGCGTCGGCTGGGGATTTTCTTCAACGGCTTCAGGAACAATAGCTTCCGATATAATCCCCGCGAAACGGCGTGGTGAGGGGATGGGTTATTACGGTTTATCGGGTAACTTAGCATTGGCATTCGGTCCATCATTGGGTCTATTTCTAGTTACGGTCCTTCCGTTTCAAGAGTTGTTCCTGATCTGTTCATTATTGGGATTGTTTGCCATCATTTCAGCATCACTTATTCGGTATCAAAAAGTGGAAAGTGATCCTTCGACGGCAGTGTCAGCCAAAAGGTTCGATATATATGAAAAAAGTGCCCTTCAGCCATCTTTGCTCATTTTCTTCATTTCCGTCACATTTGGTGGAATTGCAACCTTCCTTCCTCTTTATACAGCGGAAAAAGGGGTAGGTGGAATTCAGTGGTACTTTTTAGTATATGCAATGGCCCTCATGGTCACGAGATTATTCTCGGGTCGATTATATGACCGAAGGGGACATCGGGCAATATTCATTCCTTCAACAGTGCTCATCATGGCTGGGATGCTGCTGCTTGCGTGGATGCCGGGTGAAGCGGTCCTTTACATCGCGGCAGTGCTTTATGGATTTGGGTTCGGCTCCGTTCAGCCGGCGCTTCAGGCATGGTCGATTGAAAAGACGGCAGCCAATCGAAAGGCGATGGCGAATGCAACATACTTTTCCTTTTTCGATCTTGGAGTGGGTATAGGTGCTATTGTGTTCGGACAGATAGGCTATCTCTTAGGCTATAGAAGCATTTATATCACGGCAGCAGTCTCGATTTTCATATCAATGATCGTTTATTTATGCATTATCAGGAGCGAGGAAAAGTAAAAATCAATTTAAGGACTTTGGATGACTTCAGTTGAAGTCATTCTTTTTTTGAGTCGGGAGGAAGACACTGGTTTCCGTTGTTTTATCAGGGGATCATCCTTAATATTTAAAAAATGGAAAAACTTTGTTATTATCAAAAAGAGAATATACATAAGATGATATAAGGCCTAATAGAAGGAAGGGGAATCTGGGGATGAATGATTCTTCAAACGAAGAAATGATATTAGAAACAAGGAAGCGCATTTTCCAAGAAGAGCTGGAAGTTTTATGGGAAAGGCGGCTCATCCCTAAATCAGAATATATCCGGATTAGCAAGGCCTACGAAAGGCATTTCCAATTAGCCCTCTATAAACAAAAGTGCTTAGAGCATGAAAAAAGGAAATCCATTCAAGGACCTGAGACGATTATCGGTGAAAGTCCCGAGAAGAAGGTTCAAGATAGCCAGATTGAAGAAGCTTCATTGGAATTACTGGAATCTGGTGGATTGAAAGAATCGATATTGAAAGATGAGAAGACAGGATATGAACCTAATGAATCAGTTTTGGAGGATAGTCCTGAACCTATCAAGGGAATCCCTGAAAGGATACCGGTTATTCAACAGCAGGCAATCAAGCGGGAGAAACCAGCAAAACCAGCAAAACCGAAGAAAACACCTGAGCAGATCAGGGAGCGGAATATCTCTGTTATCCTGCTCACGGGGGTCATATTGCTTCTGTTCGGCGGGGTGATTTTGGCAACCTCTTCATGGGGAGATTTGAATGCGGTCCTGAAGGTTTTATTCATTGGAATGGTATCCGGCATTTTTGCGGGAATGGCCTTCATCGCTTCAAAGCTGAAAATTAAACAGACCGCTTTTGCATTCCTGACGCTAGCGGGTTTATTTATTCCGATTACGATTTTATCAGCTTCATATTATCGGATTTTTGGAGAGTACCTTTCACTTAATGGTGGGGGGCGGGGGCTTCTGGGGTTTCTTGGAGGATTACTCTGCTTAGCCATTTATTTTAAGATCGCTAACTACTTTAAGTCGAAAATATTCATATTCATTTCCATATTCACGTTCGGCATTACCTGCTATTTCGGTTTGGCTTTTGTGACGCCGACTATCGAGTGGATGTTTTTGACGATTGGCATTCTTAACTTAATACTTTTATGGAATATTGAACAATTGAAAAGTCAAAAAGCCTTAAAGATATTCAAACCATTCATTTTTCAATTCATCCAGTTTAAGATCATCGTGGAAGCCTTTGCGATCTTGACGTTATTTTCAAGTAACTTTGTGTATTCGCTAACGTTGATGGTCTTTTCTGTTTTGTTTTTAGTTTTTTCCGTTAAATTCCAAAAGAAACATTATGAAATGGCTTTTAGTGCCGTTTTCACTTATGGATATATCCATTTTGTTTTTAATTCATTTTTAAGTGAGTACGTGGTCATTGCTTTTGCACTTGTACCAATCATTTTTACAGCTCTTTCAAAATATCTGGCCAAATTCAAAATGAATAAGCTTTCCAAGAATTTCATGTTTACCAGTTTGATTGAGAGCGGGATTGTCTTCCTATATATAAACGCAATGGTGTACCAGGAAAACTATGCGCAAATATTCATCGCGCTCATGATAGTATCCGCACAGCTTGTCTATGTTTCCCTTCAATCGAGAAATTCAAGCTTCACGTACCCGGCGGTTGTTGTTTTCAACTTAGCGTTCGTATATCTTTTCTTTGCCTTGCCAGTCTCTTTTTCTACCGTTTTAAATCTGATTTTTATCCTTCAGGTCATTCAATACCTTGGATTATATTTATATAACCACCCAAGGTACAGCCTGTTTAAGAGGAGTATCTTACTTATCTCCCCAATGATCATGTTAATGATACTGACCAGTAAATTCAGCGAGATGGATTGGCTTGCAGTTAGCGCCGCCCTCGCCATGATCTCTGGACTTTTCTTCATCACATATATAAAAGACGATACAAAGCATATGAAGGAAAACGCCATTTACGGATTTCCAATCACTTTCGTTCTGGCTTTGGTTGCTTTCTATCCATATTTGTTGGAAAGTTTAGAGTGGGCCCGTTTAAATATCCCGATCAGTCTCTATTTAATGGGGGTTTCCCTGATTTCCATCGGTGGGGCTTACACATTAAAAAAGGGATATCATAAATTCTTTCCTGTTTTTGCATATAGTGGTCAGATTCTTTCCTTCCTTTCATTTTTATGGATTCCATTCAATTCAATGAATCCTTTAGAGGCAAGCGGAGTGATTGCCGTAGCTGCTGCAATAAATGGTTGGTCCGTCCATATACATCGGAAGCACATATTCTGGGTGCCTGTCGTGATTTCAAGTGCCGGCCTATATGCTTCGCTCTACGATGTTTTTGATTTTGGTTCAATGGTGTTGAAGATTGCGTTCGTGCTGACCGGCCCTGTTATCTTTTTCCTTTTAGGGGAATGGCTTGGGAAATATTCGAAAAATGGGAAACAGTACTTCATTTACGCAAGTCACCTTGCCAATATACTGGCGATTCCTGTTGGATATTTGCTCATTGTCAATACGGAAAGTTCACCGTTCCTATATACTGCACAGCTGTTGATCTATATTTTGAGTGTCTGGCGGGCACATGTGAAATGGGAAAAATACGTTTTTACGTACCTAGGGTTTGCAGTTCTTTTCCTACAGGTCCACTTATTTTTGGCAAACATGGGGCAAATGGTATTCATTACATCAATATGCTTGATGATAACAACAGGAATCATAACCATTCTGTGGGCGGTTTCCAATAAGAATTGGAAAGGCATCATGGAGTATTACCTTATTCCATTCATTCATTTAGGCATAAGCATATCCATATTGGAAACGGCAATCCGGGATTTTCCGCTTGACTGGGAATTGGTCTGGGTCGGGGTGATGACAGTACAGTTCTTGTTTACCTGGTATCTGCTCATGAAAAGGAATTGGCGGAACTATGTAGTGGTTCTTCTAAGCCTGGCGTTCATTTTCTACAATATGTATGTAAATACATTACCCCTGATTATGACGATTATCGTATTATTTTTATGCACGGCTGTGATGGTGTTTGCCAGCAGTCGCCATTTCAAAGGATTGGTCAACAAAGAGGAATCGAAGAGATCCATTGATTATTATAGGATTTATGGCTTGTTATATCTGTGTACTCTAAATCTGGAAGTGTTTACGAGTGATACAGGTACTGCGATTTTGGGGATTTTTGTTTCCCTGCTGTTGCCTAGCTACTTCATCCTGATGAGAAGGCTCACGATCTATAAGGATGAAAGAAGCATTTACTCAGGGATAGCGGCCATCATCGGAATTTTTCCGTTTATCATTATCAAAGACTATGCACATACACTCCCAATCTTCACAAGTTTGGCTGTTCTTATTGGCTGTATGGCAGGAATGTTGTTGTTGAGCAGGCTGTATTCCAGCGGGTTACTTAAGAAAAATGGATCAGGCATCACCAGCTTTGATCCCTTCAGAATCTATGGTTTATTCTTTTTGATCGATTTGAATGTAGAGGTTTTTAATAAAACTGATCAACTGTTACTCAAAGTCTTTGTTTCGCTCTTGTTAACCGCTTATTTCATTTTCCTGAGAAGCTTCACAAAGGAAAAGCAAGAACGGAAAATCTATTCCAATATTGCTGCTATAGTCAGTCTGTATCCTTTCCTAATCATCGTCATCTATGCCGAGAGCCTCTCGGTTGTAATGGGATTGATGGTCCTTTTCAGCTGTATGTTAGGAATGCTGTTTTTAAGCCGACGTTACTTCACTGGATTAATCAAAAGGGAAGAAACAGGTATAACCATCGATGCATACAGAGTATATGGCCTGCTATTTTTACTTGCCATGAATAGGGGAGTTGCAGTAACTGAAACACCAAGCCAGTTACTCCAGGTTTTTGCATCACTCTTGATCACGGTTTACTTCATCCTGATTGGCAGTTTCACAAAGGATGTAAAAGAAAAGGGCATCTATGTTTGGCTGACGGGAATTCTCAGTTTGTATCCGTATTGGACCATCATCATGTATGCGGACACATTACGGCCTTTCGTTGAAACGACAATCCTTTTTGGGTGTACCGCCATGATGGTACTATTAAGCAGGAAATTCTTTAAAGGCATGCTGAATAAAGGCGGGGCAGGACTTCAATTGGATTTTTACAGAGTCTATGGTCTGCTGTTCCTTCTTGCCATGAACATGGATGTTTTGACTGGGGAACCACAATTCATTCTCGAAATCATCGTGGCACTTCTGATTCCGGCCTATTTCATTTTAATGAGAAGCACGACGACAGGAACGATGGAAAGAAAAATCCAGTTGTCTGCAGCGATATTGTTCAGCCTTTATCCCTATTGGGTCATAACCGATCAATTTACGATACCAGCAGTACTTGAGGTGGAGGTAAATATTCTGCCGCTTTTCATTATCAGCACCATTCTGCTGAGGAAAATCTTTGTTAAAGGAAAAATTACACAATATATTGAGATCGGTATTGTTTTCCTCCTGTTTTCAGTTTTGATCATTGATGCAATGGCGGGCAACACCTTATATGATGCGCTCATTATTGGAACAGTATCATTGGCTGCTATGCTCTTTGGATTCATGATGAAATACAAATCCTATTTCATCGCTGGAACTGGCACCATTTTATTCAATGTCTATATGAATACCAACTCGATGTGGGGCGAGATGCCCTGGTGGCTGTATTTAATCATCGGCGGAGGGCTCCTTATCGGAATTGCATCTCTCTTTGAATGGAAAAAACAAAAAGACAACCGGACATCGAAGGAGGTTCTTGAGAAAAATAAACAAAGGATCAAGAATTGGTTCAATCGTTGGAATTAATTAATCGTATTGTTAAACCACTGTAAGGTTAATGAAGAAGAAGCGCTGAGCGGCGTTACGAATAATAGAGCATCAAAAAAACGCTTGGATTTTCCAAGCGTTTTTTTGATGCTCAAGACGAACAAGAGCTGCATGAAGAACAGCTAGAAGAGGAATCAGAACTGCTGTCATGGGAACTGTTATGATCACCACCATGAACGGCATGACCGGATTCAGAGGAAACCGCAGTCGGTTCTTTCCCAAAAATATCTTTAAATTCACTGTCAAAATCATCGGTGCTGGCATAAGTGAAATAGGCAGGAGCTGCGTAGTCCGTCTGGTTGTAATTTTTCTGCCAATTCAATTCTTTCAAGGGACGATTTTCTTTAAATTGGGAAGTGAAACATTCAAAGGTCCGTTCCGCTTGGGCACTTGTCGGTTTTCGCATATATTTCTCTTTTAACTGCTCCAGTTCCATCGTTTCAAAATCGCGGAGAAACGTTAGCCCTTTATCATGCTTGAAAAACTTGCCCCATTTTTGGATGGAAGGGGAGTCAACCGTAAATAGCTGTATATAGTAAAAGTCAAAAAGAGTGCGTTCTTCAGGTTTGAAAACGGGTTGTGAATGAGGATGGTGCTGAATGGCCCTACCGATGAAAGTCTGGCAAAACTCATTATATTCCTGTCCATAATCCAGCATGATATGCCACAACTCGTCGATGACTGAATTAAACATTTCAACTTTTCCAAACACAGCAGCCATAATCAAGTAGCGTTTCAATTCACGCCATGCCTGATTGACCCTTATCTGTGAATCCCTTGGATGCTTCAGTCGGAATTCAGTATTGACCTTTTCCATATAATCGATATCCAGTGCTTTGTTAAGCTTTTCTATCAATGCTTCTGAAACGATTTCCGTTGCATGCAGATCTAAAGTTTCCGCATGGTATTTACGGAATTCATTTGGATAGCGTTCCAATTTTGCCGGCTCACTTTGCCTTTTCATGAAATTGACCAGGAAAACAGCAAAAATTGCCGCGAGAATGACATAAAAGAAGGTCATTTTGTTCACTCCTCTTAATCTATGGATATATTACTTTAACATTATCTTACATGTTATTGGAAGGGATTGTAAGCCATTACTGTGATTTTTAACCCTGAAACGGGTTGCGTCCTTTTTTTGGTATGGAAGGGCTATTTAATTGCAAAGATCAAGCACTTCAAATAATGCCTCCAATCTAGTATAGTTAGTAAGGAAAAGGGGTGAAGGCATGTACTTGACAGTAAAAGAGACTGCGGAATATTTATCGATGCCGGAATCTTATATAGAAAGTTTGATCGTTCAAAATAAAATTCGCACCGTTCATGACGGTGAGCAGGTATATAATAACATTTAGACAAAACTATGTTATTCCCTTTAAAAACCTTTAAACACATTGATGTGTCTGGGTTTTTAAGGGGGTATTTTTTTATCTAATATTTTGAAAATTGAGACAGAATATAAACTTTATGCTATTCTTAATAGGGGAATATACGTTTGTATTTTGGGCAGGGGGTAGAAAATGGATAGCAAAATAACCAACAATAATACAAATAAAGTAATCGAGGTATTATAAAGCTGCACAATATATGCAAGATACATTTGTTAGGACAACATTTGTATCCACAAATAGTATAGTTCAAGGTGAATAAACACCTATTTTATGGAAAAAAATCATTGGAGAATATGGCATAGTGATAGATTTTGCTTACCGGTCTTTTGTCTGGACCAATGAGGCAAAAGGAAAGGCTGCTGTCCATTGTGTAATAATAGGTTTTTCAAAAGGTACCCTCAAGAAAAAGAAAATTTTTGACGGTGACGAAGTAATACTTACCCAAAATATCAATCCTTATCTAGTAGATGCTCCTACTGTGTTTATTGAAAGCAGGAAAAATCCTCTCGTGAATGTTGCTAAAATAAATTATGGAAGTATGCCCATAGATAATGGATTTTTGATACTATCGAATGATGAAAAAAAACAGTGTGTAGATGAGAATCCCGACACAGAAATCTTATTAAAAAGATATGTTGGCGGTGACGAACTAATAAATAATAAAATTCGTTGGTGTTTATGGCTCAAAGATACTCCAGACCCCAGATTAATTCGGAAATCAAGATTTATTATGGACCGGATTAGAAACACAAAACAATTTAGAGAAACCAGTAAAAGAATAGCTACTAATAAATTAGCTGATTATCCTATGCTATTCGGTGAAATAAGACAGCCTGACAGTCAATATATAGCTATCCCAAAAGTATCATCCGAAAGAAGACGTTACATCCCTATATCAATTGTTGAACCTAACGTAATTGCAAATGGGAGTTTACTAATTATTTCTGAAGCCAATTTGTATAATTTCGGCATATTAACATCAAATGTACACATGGCCTGGATGAGGACGACTTGTGGTCGTATGAAAAGCGATTATCAATATTCTGCCAGTGCTGCCAACAGAAACATGAAAAGACCGCAATGCTTTCTTGAAGAAGAACATTGCAGCCTTTTGTTTCTTTGTTTCAGAGGTGAAAATAAATAGTGAGTTCTTAGAAATCTATAACGTGATATTATGACTCCTACGAAAAATCTGCTAAAAATGGTCACTGAAAGAATAGGGTCTTCTAAAATGGCCAACACACCCAAATACTCCAAAGCCAAATGGCTGCCATAAATCCATATTACTAATCATCAATTAAGGGTTCACGAAAAGACTCTTTTCTATCTTCGACTATCATGCGCAATCCACGCTTTGGTCTGAGTGTAATAGACGGAAGTGGTTTTACTTCATGATGGTCCGGCGCAAGCTTTATCCGATATCGTTGAGCAATGCACGCTAAAACAAGCACAGCTTCCATCATTGCGAAATGATTACCGATACAAACTCTCGCCCCTCCGCCAAATGGAAAGTAAGCGAACGGAGGTAGAGTTTTCACAAAGTTGTTTTCAAATCGCTCAGGATTAAAAGACTCTGGATTATCAAAATACTCTGGCTTGTGGTGCATCACATACTGACTTAACAAGAGCATATCGCCTTTTTTAAAATGATATCCTCCTATTACCACATCCTCCTCCACTTTCCGTGATACTATATAGCCAGGCGGGTATATGCGCATTGATTCATTGATAATATTTTGTGTGTACGTTAATTTCATATAATCGCCAGGAGTAGGGTTACGATTGCCGATTACGCTATCTATTTCATTGAAAAGTTTAGTTTCCACTTCAGGGTGTTGTGAAAGCAAGTATAAGGTCCAGGAAAGCACGTTTGCAGTTGTTTCGTGACCGGCAAGGAAAATGGTCATTAGCTCATCACGTACCTGCTGGTTTGTCATAGCTAAGCCATCCTCATCATCTCGAGCATCCATTAGAATCCCAAGCATGTCCTCATGTCTCTCTGCATCTGCCCTACGTTTTTCAATAAAGTTATAAATCACTGTATCAAGTCTTTGTATCGAATTTTTAAATTCACGGTTATTTTTAGTCGGAACCCATAGTGGCAATTGAAGAAGTGTTCTCATCCTTTTAACAGCAATTCTCATAGATGCTTCTATAGGTTCCCCGAGCTCGTCATATCCTTCTTTGAGGTTCATACTGAACATGGTCTTGCTGATGATACCGAGAGCAAGGCTCATCATATCCTCCGTAATAATCCGTTCTTCCCTGTTTTTCCAATCGGAAATATAGTTCATTGTTATATCAATCATATCCTGTGCATAATTGCTAATATGAGACTTTTTGAAAGAAGGTTGAATAAGCCTTCTTTGGCGCATGTGAATTTCTTTTTCACTTGTAAGAAGGCCTTCTCCAAGTAACGGTTTTAAAGCATGGAAGTCCTTAGATTTCAAGAAGGATTTTTGTTTTGTTACAAGTACCTGCTTAATTAAATCTGGATTTGAAATGAAGTAAACATTTTGGAAAGGTCCAAAACGAATTTTAGCAACATCTCCATATTCTTTTGCTAAGTGGGTAAGAAAGCCAAGTGTATCTGAAATAAACTCCTTTGAATGGCCAGTAATTAGTCTTCCTTTTGGGCCCTTGGGAGAATCATGTGAAAAATCTGTGTCACTCAATGGTTTGTTCCTCCATTTCGATATAATTACTTGTAATCATTCTATGAGGAGAGTATAAATTGGTTTGGACAGGTTGTTAAAAAGAAGACTAACATTACCAAACAGCTAAATTAGCGATATTCCAATTTATTGAAGGTTGGTATAACCGAAAAAGAATTCACAGCAGCTTAGGATATAAAACTCCACAAGCCATTGAAGACCAAATTAGAAATGCAGCTTAAGATTTTTAAAAATTTCCTTTTGAAAAATGTTATCCTTATCCTTAGTAGCTGCTCCAAAAAATTTTTTATTGGATTTGAGAACTAAGTTTGATTGTTTATAAAAGACTGATCATTAGTAATATGTTTCTGGCAAAGATTGGCGATTCGATCAGGAGCTGTCTCGTGATGAACGGGTAGAGAGAGGCTACATCTAATAGGTAATTACATACCTGAGACAAAATAAGTCTGTACGTAATTAATCACCGACATTGTAGTCGCAAGTCTCATTTTGCAACAAAAAATGTTTAGTCTTAGTGAATCGTATTGAAGGAGTTTTACTGGCATATAAACATTTTTATGTAGTTGCTATTGAGCAAAAGAAAGATGTCTATGTTAGCTATGAAGGAGTGACGAATTAATTGTATATAACAGTAGAGGAAACGGCTGATTACTTATCGGTGTCTGTACCATATGTGGAGAAATTAATTTTACAAGGGAAAATAAGAGTTTTGCATGACGGTGAGGGTGAAGTATTGGTCTACAAGGAACAGTTCAAGACCCATTTTGAACAGCTTGAGAAATATAAAAAGTTAGTGGAGGAGTTGGAGAATGAACCAATTCCAGAAGATAAAGATATTAAAGATGAAGACTAATAAAGGCTAATACCTACGTTTAATAACCTTAATGTCAGATCTTCAGCTCGTTACAGGGATAGAAAATTATATTTATATAAATTAAAATTACATTGAGAATACAAAGGGGAAACTGGATAAAAACAATTCAGATTATGATAATATAGTTTTATCTAAATGTTATTATATATTTGCCCGTATATTATTAGGGTTTTGTCTTTCTTTTAGTTTTATACCAATTAAAAATACAGTGATATCAAAGATTAATTAGTTTTATCTCATAGTAATATGCATCTTGAACAGATGGAGAAGTATAAGAAGCAATTAGCGGATTATTATAACGAGCCCATCCCCGAAGATATCGATGTGAAGGATGAGGATTAGCATCTGCCCATTCGGCAGATGTTTTTTCATGCATGAATGGCAGTGGAATTAAGGAACCGGATGTTCTAAAAAGGTCTTATCTAACGTCCGCAAAATGGGGCTTACTGATGATTCAAATAATTTTGTTGTCAATGTAAGGTATTTGTAGTAGAATCCTTCAATTCCGTGTAAAATAGGAATTATCACAGCAGAATGGTAGTTAGGAGATAGGTAAGTGGTAAAAGAGTATTTGCAAAGCGAAGGTTTTTCAAGGTTAATTACATTAATTGTGTTAGTCCTCTTTTTAATAAGCATCGGAAGTATGGTTAATATCGTGTTATTCACATTTGTTTTCACTTTCTTGATGGGAAGGCTGGAGCAATTTATCATGATTCGGCTAAATAAAGTGATGCATATCAACTCTAAGGTTGTTATTAGCTTTTTATATGCAGTCGTTATTTCTTGTTTAGCCATCGTTCTTTATAAATATCTACCGGTCATAACGTTGCAATTTACGGAATTAGTTACACAGATCGTTTTCTTCTTTCAACATCCTCCCGATAGTCGGGTCATTCAATACGCCATTAGTTTAATGAACGAGAACGGATCGCCGCTCGATCTTCAAAAACAGATGAATACGCTTTATCTTTATGTATCTGATTTCGGCAAACTGGCATTACAGATTTTCCTTTCTATACTGCTTAGTCTATTTTTCTTATTGGAAAAAGATAAAATCATTCGTTTTACTTCTAAATTTAAGCGGGGTAAATTCAAATCCTTCTTTATAAATCTTGGTCACTTTGGAGTTAAATTCATCAATTCTTTCGGAAAGGTAATTGAGGTCCAGTTCTTAATAGCCATTACGAATGCAGTCCTTTCAGTATTTTTCTTATGGATTCTTGGATTTCCACAGTTGATCGGTCTAGGAATTATGATTTTCTTCCTAGGGTTGATTCCGGTTGCAGGAGTTATTATCTCCTTAGTTCCACTTAGCATGATTGCCTACAGTATCGGCGGTATGCCAAAAGTGATTGCTGTGTTTATCATGATTGTTGTGATCCATTCACTTGAAAGCTATATTTTAAATCCGAAATTCATGTCGGCAAAAACAAATCTTCCAACATTTTTCACCTTTATCATCCTATTGTTTTCTGAGCATTTCCTTGGGATATGGGGATTGATCATCGGGATCCCGATCTTCATCTTCCTGTTGGATATGTTAGATATTGAAGAGGGGACTAAGGAAGTCCCCTGAAAATCATTTAAGCAGCGGCCACGCTAATTTGGCCGCTGCTTATTTTTGTTCGATTAAACCTTTTGAAAATTTGCACTATTTGTTTCTAATATAATAACCATTAATTGGAATGTAGGTGATGAAAGTCTGTGTGTTTACCCATTAAAGCATAATTACGTTTCTAATTTACTGAGTTAATTGATTAAAAATTTATTTTACTAAAGTTATTTGTCCGACTTTTTATTGCATAAAAAAACAAATAAACGTATAATATTCTTGAAGGAATAAACTGAATCTTCTATAAAGTTAGATTTATCTGTTTTTTTTAAAAAAAATAGAGTTTACGAGAGAGAAGAGGGGATTATTTTTGAAAAAGGTTTCTTTTTTAGTTTTTGCCATGGTAATTTCTTTGTTATTAGTCATGACAGGATGCGGGAAGGATAAGGAAGTCTCGACAACCAGTAAAGAAGAAGAGTCCAGTGGAAAAACACTCAGGATCGTGACGGACGCCAATTATGCTCCATTTGAATTTCTTGAAGGTGATAAGATTGTAGGATTCGATGTTGATTTCATCAATGCTGTCGCTAAAGAAGCGGGTTATGAAGTTAAATTGGAAACCGTTGGTTGGGATCCGATTTTTGTTGAAATTGAATCTAAGAGAGCGGATGTCGCAATTTCTGCGATTACAGTGAATGACGAAAGAAAACAATCTTATGATTTTTCGGTTCCGTACTTTTTATCCACAAACAAGATTCTCGTTCCAGAGAAAAGTGATATAAAATCAGGAAATGAATTGAAAGGAAAGGTCATTGCCGTTCAGACTGGTACAACCGGACAGGAAGCGGTAGAGAAACTCCTTGGAAAAAATCACAAGGACATCAAGAAATTCGAAAATAATAACCTGGCCATTCAGGAATTACTAAAAGGGGGAGCTTCGGCTGTCGTAGCTGATAATACGGTTGTTGAAGAATATGTGAAAAATAACCCGGATCAAAAACTGAAAGTCGTTGAAGATAGCAATAGTTTCAATAAGGAATTCTATGGTCTTATGTTCCCAAAAGGCAGTGAATTGAAATCGGAGTTCGATAAAGCAGTGAATGCCATTTATGAAAATGGTAAATACGCAGAAATTTATAAAGAGTGGTTTGGTACTGATCCAGATATCGAAACATTGAAAGCACAACAATAAAAACAAGTGGATAGTAGAAGATTGCGAAGATTGCGTAACTTTACGTGTGAAGTTACGCAGTTTTTTTGGTCTTTAGGAGGGGAACGGAATGAGTTTTCGCTGGGATATTATTTTTGAATATGCTCCTTTCTTATTAAAAGGAACATTACTTACTATAGGGCTGTCGGTTTCCTCCATCCTCATCGGAACCTTTTTGGGGTTATTGATCGGTTTAGGGAAAATCATGAGAAACAAAGTGCTTGCCTTTCCATTTTACTGTTATGTCACGGTTTTTCGCGGAACACCGCTATTAGTTCAAATCTTTTTAATCCATTTTGGCATTGTGCCCTTTTTTACCGGGGAAACGAATGCAGTAACTGCTGGGGTCATTGCTTTATCTTTAAATGCAGCCGCATATATTGCGGAAATTTTCCGTGCGGGCATTCAATCCATCGATAAAGGGCAAATGGAAGGGGCACGTTCATTGGGAATGACCCATACCCAAACAATGATTCATGTTGTATTACCTCAAGCTTTTAAACGAATGATCCCTCCGTTGGGAAATGAATTCATCGTATTATTGAAGGATTCATCCCTGCTTTGTGTCATTGCAGCACCAGAATTAATGTATTGGGGGAAAGCGATGGGGAGTCAGTATTTTAAAGTTTGGGAGCCATATTTGGCATGTGCCTTCATTTATTTATTCCTGACCCTCATTTTAAGTTTCGTATTAAATAGACTCGAAAGAAGGTTGAAAACAGAATGATCAAGGTCGAGAATCTAAAGAAGTCATTTGGGGAAAATGAAGTATTGAAAAATATCAATGCAATCATTGCACCTCAGGAAGTAGTGGTGGTAATTGGGCCTTCTGGATCGGGTAAATCCACTTTCCTCAGGTGTATCAATCAACTTGAAACGATAACGGGAGGCCAGATTTTCATCGAGGGACTTGATACGACAGACAAGAAGGTCAATATCAATAAAGTTCGAACGGAAGTTGGCATGGTATTTCAGCATTTTAACTTATTCCCTCATAAGACTGTTCTTGAGAATATTTTGCTCGCGCCTTTAAAGGTCCGCAAGATTTCCAAAGAACAGGCTTCCCAAAGGGGCATTGAACTGCTTAAGAAAGTGGGGCTTGCCGAGAAAGCAAACGCATACCCGGATTCATTATCGGGGGGACAAAAGCAACGTGTGGCAATCGCCAGGGCGTTGGCGATGGAACCCAAAATCATGTTATTCGATGAGCCGACTTCCGCTCTTGATCCGGAAATGGTCGGTGAAGTCCTTGAGGTCATGAAGCAACTGGCAAAGGAGGGCATGACCATGGTGGTAGTGACCCATGAGATGGGGTTCGCAAAAGAAGTTGGCGATCGCGTGATTTTCATGGATGAAGGTTATATTATCGAAGAAAATATCCCCAGTGAGATTTTTGATAATCCCCAGCAGGGAAGAACCAGAGCCTTTTTGAGTAAAGTGCTATAATTAAGCTTTTAAGAAAAAAACCTTCCGTTAATGGAGGTTTTTTTTAGGAACATATCAGGGCTTCATTTGATGCATGAAGCGCCTAAAAGCGATTCAGGGCTTTTACCGAGCACAAGCATACTGATTTTGGCATATCCAATATTTTTATATTGGGAGAAGGTCTGATGTAATACCTGAAAACTCGGATCATCCTTTAACTTTTGAACTTCCTCTATATATAATCTAATAACGGAGGGCATAACGAATTCAGGGGTACATTCGTTAGGGGTTACATCCATGATTAATGTCCCCATAAATTGATATTTAAATTGAAACGCCCGTGTTAAGGCAACGACATGGAGCAGTTTATTAAATAGTTCGGGGTGTGTACTCTTAATTTTCTCCAGAGTTGCTTCTGCTGCATGTAACTCATCGACATTAGATAAAGTGATCATGAATATCTCCTTTCCGAAACTATGGAATCCATCGGCATTTAACGTGCTTACCAAGTTTAACCCCGCCCTTACGTATTGTAAAATGGTTAGATGTTATCATGTGCATAACCAAAATCTATGATAGTGCTTACATCGATCATGCCTTTTAATTCACTCTTTATGTGACAACGCTTCCTTCGTATATTTCAGCCATTCTTTTGCAGCGCATGAAAGGTAATGGTCCTTACTCCAAATGAATCCCAAATTCCAACTAATGGAGGGGTTTTTAACCTTGATGGACTTTACGCGTTCATCATTACGACATAAACTTTCAGGCAATAAAGAAACGCCAAGTCTACAGTAAACCATTTCCTCAATAAAATCCCAGCGTGAGCTTTCCGTGACGATATGTGGAGAGAAACCGGCCTCATTACAGGATGAAATGACGAGATCACGAAGGACGTAATCTTTATTGAATAAGATGAAAGACTCGTTTTCCAGGTCGGCCAAATCGATTTCTTCCCGACAAGCATATTGATGGGAGGGATGAACAATCAAGTTGATGTCTTCTTCTAAAAAAGCAAAATGATGAAAAAGTGCGGTGTTGGTTGGCAGGACTATTACGCCTATATCAATTAAGTCATTTTGGACTGATTCTTCAATTTTCTTTGAACCATCCTCTACTAATTGAAAGGTAATATTGGGATAGTCCTCATGGAAACGGCTAAGAATTCGGGGGAAGAAAGAGGCGTCGATGATCGGCGGCAAACCGATGC
Organism: Peribacillus simplex; assembly: GCF_001578185.1. Classification (NCBI taxonomy): domain Bacteria; kingdom Bacillati; phylum Bacillota; class Bacilli; order Caryophanales; family Bacillaceae; genus Peribacillus; species Peribacillus simplex. The sequence goes on from NZ_CP011008.1 coordinate 809,993, forward strand.
GTATATGCCCCTTTTTTAAACCTAATAAATTGTCCATTTCCGTTTCTAAATTGTGAAAGGCCTTATCAATCAATTTTGCCTGCTCTAAGACGACCCTGCCAGCATCGGTCAAGATCATTTGCTTACGGGAACGATCAAAAAGTTCAACGCCTAGCTCGGTTTCCAGGTTTTTAATCATCTTGCTTATAGTCGGCTGGGTAATGAATAAATGATCGGCAGCCCGTGTAAAGCTATTGAAATTGGTTACCTCTATAAAGTATTGCAAATGTTTAATATCCATTGCTTCACCTGTTATCCTCATTAAAATTTCTTTCATTTTACCTATAAACGGAAGTGTTTGTAAAACATGATAAGTATTGAGTTACCTAATGTTCATGCTCGCATAAAGAAGCTGGATTCCAAAGGGAACCCAGCTTCTCTAGGACAGGCCATAAGAAAAGTTTGCAGCACATTTTATTTGACCAATAAGACAGGCACAGGGGAATGCTGGACGATGTAGTGACTCACGCTGCCCAGGAATTCCTTGAAACCACTCAATCCGCGGCTGCCCATGATGATAAGGTCACAATTCTGGGATTGTGCATGTTCCAATAAAGCCGTGATGGCTGAACCTTCTACGACAAATGTTTGGGATGGATTCGGGATTTCGGATAATAGCGCTTCCGCTTTTTTTATTACTTCATTGCCATACTTGAGCATGGATTCTTCAATTTCCTGAAAAGCATTGCCATATATATATGGTTTGATTGGAAGTGTAACAGCGTGAAGCACCTGGATCTCGATAGAGGGATCCAGCTTCGTTAATTCAATCGCTTTTTCTAAAGATTTAAGCGCCAATTCAGATTCATCATAAGCAACTAATATTTTTGAACATAGCATGATCTTGTCCTTCCCTTCTTTTGAGGAATATACTAATAGTATATCAGTCTAAATCTTTCGCACAGTTTCATATATTGTAAATTTTGTGAATATTTATTGAAGTTTACGTTAACGTCAATGTTAAAATAAAGGTAAACAATCCCCTTGCAAAGCGTGGTTTTAACATGTACACCATTTCTGAGTTAGCAAAAGAATTCAAATTGACGACAAGGACTCTCCGATATTATGAGGAACTGGGTATGCTCAGGCCAAAGCGTACTGAAACGGGAAGAAGAGTTTATGGAAAGAAAGAATACACACAACTCAAAATCATAATGCGCGGTAAGAAGTATGGGTTTTCGTTAGTGGAAATTAAGGATATAGTCCTTTTGTTCGATAAGGATGGGACGGGTATTAAGCAATTGGAAAAAACGATAGAAACGGCAGGACAGAAATTAAGCGAAATTAATGAACGCATTAAAGAGCTGGATGGATTGAAGCAGGATTTTGAACAGGTAATCAAAGGCTTTACCGAAACCCTTTGTGAATTGAAGGTGAAACAGGCAAGCGGTGAAATTAATATTGAAAATAGGTTTTATGATCGTGAAAGATGAATATATATTCTAGACGAAACAAATGGGGTGAGGAATTGGAAATTCAAGAAAGCATTGCAGTGGTGACTGGCGGGGCATCAGGTCTGGGAGCGGCGACAGTAAGAAACATCATTAAAAAAGGAGGAAAAGCGGTCATATGTGACCTCTCGGAAGAAAATGGCGCTAAACTTGTGCAAGAATTGGGAGATTCAGTCCTTTTTGTTAAAACGGATGTAACAAGTGAAGAAAGCGTATTGGGAGCGTTGGAAAAAGGAATTGAAAAATTCCAGAGTATCAACACGGTCGTCAACTGTGCTGGTATTGCAATTGCTGAGAAGGTCATAGGCAGGAAAGGTGCACATGAATTGAAAGCGTTCTCAAATGTGGTGACAATCAATTTGGTCGGTACATTTAACGTGATCCGGCTTGCAGCTAAAAAAATGGCCGAAAATGAGCCGAACCAAGAGGGGGAGCGGGGGGTCATTATCAATACTGCTTCGGTAGCTGCCTTTGAAGGACAAATCGGACAAGCTGCATATAGTGCCTCCAAGGGAGGGATTGTTGGGATGACCCTGCCGGTTGCAAGGGAGCTTGCAGCCAAGGGGATACGTGTTGTATCGATTGCACCGGGTCTATTCCAAACTCCGATGTTCGATTCATTGCCTGATGAAGCAAGGACGTCATTAGGTAAAACCGTGCCATTCCCTTCAAGGCTCGGGTATCCCGAAGAGTACGCTAAACTAACGGAAAGCATCATAACGAATCCAATGCTGAATGGGGAAACCATCAGACTGGATGGGGCCATACGAATGTCACCCAGGTAAGTGTGAATTCCCTTCAGAAAAGACAATGCCATTTATTGTGATTATTTGAAAAAGGGCCTTCCTAAATGGAAAGGCCTTGGACAAAGCCGTACATGAGGAGATAAAAACAGATGAAACATCCATATCTAAGTGAAGATCATGAGATTTTCCGCAAATCATTCCGAAAATTTTTGGAGAAAGAAGCAGTTCCCCACTATGAACGATGGGAAGAAGAGAAAATCATTCCCAGATCATTTTGGGTGAAAATGGGGAAACAGGGTTTTTTATGTCCGGATCTTGGAGAAGAGTATGGGGGTTCCGGGGTAGATTGGGGCTTTGCGGTCATTATTAATGAGGAATTGGAAAGAGTGGGTTCTGGTTTCATTGGTTTCGGACTACACAGTGACATCACTGTTCCTTATATTGCCGCATACGGAAATGGGTCGCAGAAACAGCGCTGGCTTCCAAAATGCACGACAGGGGAAATCATTACAGCCATCGCGATGACAGAGCCTGGAACAGGTTCGGATTTAGCCAATATTAAAACGACTGCGATTTTGGATGGAGATCATTACATATTAAATGGGCAAAAGACATTCATCACAAATGGCATTCATTCGGATTTGGTCATCGTTGCTTGTAAAACGGAACCAAGTGCCGTTCCGAAGCATAAAGGGCTTAGCTTAGTTGTGGTCGAAAGGGACACACCTGGATTTTCCAGGGGACGCAAACTGAAGAAACTTGGTTTGCACAGTCAGGATACAGCAGAACTCATCTTCGAGGATTGCCGTGTTCCAAAGGAAAACCTGCTTGGTGAAGAAGGCAACGGTTTTACTTACTTAATGGAGAAATTACAGCAGGAACGTCTTGTGGTTGCCATTTGTTCCCAAACGGCATCTGAGGATATGCTGGCCGATACGATCGAGTACGTGAAAAGCAGGGAAGCTTTCGGAAAATCCGTGAGCCAGTTTCAAAATACTCAATTCAAAATCGCTGAAATGGCAACCGAAATCAAAATGGGGCGTGTTTTCCTGGATCAATTGATCGCCAATCATATGGCGGGTGAACAGGTGGTCACGGAAGTGTCGATGGCAAAATGGCGCTTGACGGAGACTGCGAGAAAAATATCGATTGAATGCATGCAGCTCCATGGCGGCTATGGATATATGGAAGAATACAAGATTGCCAGAAGGTATCGGGATGTCCCGGTAGCTAGCATCTATGCCGGGACAAATGAAATCATGAAGAAAATCATCGCTAAGAATCTTGGCCTTTAATAAAGACAGGATGAGAAGGGAAGAGAGTATATGCGGGAAGTGGTTATCGTCGAAGGGATTCGCACGCCAGTCGGCAGAAGGAACGGTGTATTGAAAGACATTCGCCCAGATGATCTGGCAGGGGAAGTATTGAGGAAGCTGATTGAAAAGGCAGGCATTGATCCGTCTATTGTCGATGATGTCATTTTAGGTTGTGTTTCACAGGCTGGCGAACAGGCCGGTGATATAGCACGGGTTGCTGCACTGATTGCCGGTTTTCCGATTGAAGTTCCGGGAACGACGATTGATCGTCAATGCGGATCAAGTCAGCAGGCTGTCCATTTCGCTTCCCAAGCCATTTTGTCGGGAGATATGGATGTGGTAGTGGCGGGAGGAGTGGAAAACATGTCCCGAGTCCCTATGGGGTCTAATTATCAAGGAGCCGTAATGAGTCCAAAGTATTTAGAGAGCTATGAGGTGATCAATCAAGGTTTATCGGCAGAAAGAATTGCCGATAAGTGGGGAATAACACGTGAAGAATGTGATCAGTTTTCCGTTGAGAGTCATGGTAAAGCAATACGCGCTCAAAAAGAAGGCTATTTTGACCGTGAAATGATATCAGTAATTGGTACTGATAAGGAAGGGAATTATATGGAGGTTAAGGAAGATCAAGGTCCAAGGGCCGAAACTACGCTGGAAGTACTTGCTGGATTAAAAACGGTTTTTCAAGAAGATGGTTTAATCCATGCCGGTAATTCAAGCCAGATCAGTGACGGTGCTGCCGCTTTATTATTGATGGAACGCAGTAAAGCGGAAGAACTTGGATTGAAACCGCGCTTTAAAGTGCATACACGGGTTGTTGTCGGGTCAGATCCAACCCTGATGCTTACGGGCCCGATACCTGCCACTCAAAAGGCTTTGGAAAAAGCATGCCTTTCCATTGATGATATCGATGTCTTTGAAGTGAATGAGGCTTTCGCTCCTATCCCGATTGCCTGGCTAAAAGAAACGGGGGCAGACCCCATGAAGCTGAATCCAAATGGCGGGGCGATCGCCTTAGGTCATCCTCTTGGCGGAAGCGGTGCCCGATTGATGGTGTCAATGATCCATGAGTTAGAAAGAACAGGCGGCCGTTATGGGCTGCAAACAATGTGTGAGGGCCACGGCATGGCGAATGCCACCATAATTGAAAGATTGGACTGAAACGGGACCAGCCGGTTATGAACATTGTAATTCGCACGAAAGTAAAGCTGAAATAGGGATGAAACCGACCTTCGGCAGGATGGCCTGAACTCTTCCTGTTGATGGTGGGTTTACTTGAGGAGGAAAATGATATGTCAGTAACGATTAAAAATATCTTTGATCAGACGGTTCAGAATTTCCCCATAAAAGAGGCTATCTACGATGTGAGAAGAAATATCCGTTATACGTACATTCAGTGGAATGAGCAGGTGAATAGATTGGCGGCGGTCCTTCAAGCGGAAGGAGTGCGAAAAGGGGACAGGGTCTCTACATACCTTTACAACAATGAAGAGCTTGCCACCGCATTCTTTGCCTGTGCAAAAATCGGTGCAATCTTTAATCCAATCAACTTCCGCTTAATGCCAGAGGAGCTGGCCTTCATTTTAAGTGACGCTTCTCCAAAGGTCGTTATATTCGAACAAGAATTGGAATCGACCGTTGCCGCCGTTGAGAAGCGATTTCCGGAAACGGCTTTCTGGTTTATTGATGATGAAGTGCCTGGATATGCCAAAGGTTACCGCCAAAAAATGGCCAGTATCTCATCAAAGCCAGACGAAGTGGACGTTCACGAGGATGATGTTTATGCCATCATGTATACGAGCGGGACAACCGGATGTCCAAAAGGGGTCATTCACCTTCATAAAGATATGATCAAACAAGCAGCAATTTTAATAGAGGCCATGAAGTATGAACGCTCTGATATCGGTTTGATTACTGCACCGATGTTTCATTGTGCTGAATTGCATTGTTCCTTTTTACCTCGCGTACAGGTTGGTGCCACCAATGTCATATTACATCAGTTTAATCCCAAAAAGGTTATGGAAATGATTGAATCCGAGGGGATCACCAAGTTATTTGCTGCACCAACGATGTGGAACATGCTCATTCAGGAAAACTTGGATGAGTATAAATTCCAGAGCTTGAAGCTGGGGCTTTATGGAGCAGCCCCAATGGCCCCATCACTTGTACGTGCCTGTCAGGAGAAACTTGGCATCCAGTTCATCCAAGCTTATGGAATGACTGAAATGGGTCCGGCCATCACTCTCCTATTGGAAGATGATCAAATTAGGAAAGCGGGTTCTGCCGGCAAAGCATGTTTCGATCATGAAATCATCATTGCCCGTCCGAATGACGAAGGGCCATCAGATCCCGATGATATTTTGGAACCTGGGGAAACAGGTGAAATCCTTGTAAAAGGTCCATGTATTATGCAGGGGTACTTTCAAAAAGGTGGAGAGACAGAAAAAGCGCTATACAAAGGTTGGTACCATTCCGGTGACATCGGTTTCCTAGATGAAGATGGATATCTGTGGGTCAAGGACAGAGTGGACGACATGATTATCTCTGGTGGGGAAAATATATATCCACGTGAAGTGGAAGACACACTTTATGAGCATCATGGAGTCCTCGACTGTGCAGTACTTGGTCAGCCTGATGATAAATGGGGGGAAATTGTAACGGCCTTCATTGTAGCCAAAGACCCAACGCTTGCGGAAACCGATTTAGAAACGTGGTGTAGGAATAGTGATACACTTGCGAACTATAAACGTCCAAGAAGATATATATTCTGTAATGATCTGCCTCGAAACGCAAGTGGGAAGATACAAAAATTCTTGCTTCGTAAACAGTTGGAAGAAAATGTTGATGGAAAAAGTTTGGGGAACCTTCTTTAATGCCGGGGGCAGTAGCCAAAAGGCCAAGATACAGCATATAAATTTAACCCATGAAAATCAGCTTAGGCAGCAGCTGGTATGAATTGATTCTTTAGTTGAATTAGTAAATGCATAATAATACTGTGGAACAAATCAAAGAGAGAGAATAGTTATCCACAACAGAAATGCAGAGTACTTAGTATAACATACCCTTTATCCACATAATCCACAGGGTTATCCAGAAATAACATTATTTTCATGTTAATAAGGTGAGTTATTGTACTTGTAGATTGTCGGTATTTTCAGAATATATCCACAATATACACAAGGTTGTGGATAAGTTATGTAAATAAAGAAAATATAAGGGGCTGATTTACAGCCCCTTGATTAGTTTCTCCTGCTTATGAGCGGCGATTATGTGCACGGCGGTCAGCCGCATTTGCCCGGGCTTGTGCCTTGACGTCTTCCTGGTCAGCCAGTTCGGAAGAATATTCAACGTCAAGTCCGTCACTTTTCAGGTTTTTAGGAACCTGAGGAAGTTTTTGTTTGTTCTTATCTCGATTATGGTGTATGTTATTTCGTCCCATGTTAGCGCCCCCTAGAATAAAAAATAAGCTGGAGATGAACAATTATCATCTCCAGCTTATTTTGTGTTGAGTGGCTGTTCAAAATGTAAGGGAAAAAACTCCAAACTTAACGGCGGGATTTCTTCTCGGTATATCCACCAGCTCGATCTGCTTTTTTAAATTCGCGAGCATAAAGAATTGCTTGGGTACTAGTTAAGTTACTTTTCTCTTTATCGTGTTTTTTGAGCAATTAGATCATCTCCATTTCACTTAATATCCCTATTTTTTCCTAAAATGACCCTTTCATACGTGAGAATCTTCTTTTAAGATATTTTGTAAAGCTTCTTTAAGGGTTGGAAAGGAGAAAATGAATCCTTCCTCCTTAAGTTTGATGGGAAGGACATTTTGGCCTTCAAGCACGAGTATGCTCATTTCCCCCAGCAGTTTCTTGAGGAAAAAGGGAGGTACAGGTAACCAATGGGGCCTGTGAAGGACAGCTCCTATCGTTTCCCCGAATGTATTCATCTGAACGGGGTTCGGTGCCGTAAAATTGACTGGACCTTCTATCCTTGAATCGTTCATGCAGAAGATGATTGCACGGACAGCGTCATGAATATGAATCCAGGAAAGCCACTGATTCCCTTTACCCATCCTTCCTCCGCCGAAAAGTTTATAAGGTAGGACCATCATTGGCAATGCGCCTTCTTTTTCTCCCAGGATCACACCGAATCTTGTTAGGACGAACCTTTTACAGTAAGAGCGGGATTTAGCGGCTTCCTTTTCCCAAAGCTTAACAGTACGGACCAAGAAATCATCACCGGTGGATTCAGAGGTTTCGGTAAATGTGTCATGGTCCGAAATACCATAATATCCGATTGCACTTGCGTTGATGATGACAGACACTTTTTCGGGCAGTATGGAAAGGATCCGGTTCATCTCTTTGGAAGCTTCGACCCTGCTTTCGACAATCCGGCGTTTTCTTTCAGGATTCCAACGCCCGCTGTTTAAAGATTCACCAGCAAGGTTAATGAAAACATCGAGCCCCTCCAAATGCTTTTCCGGCTTTGCGTCCTTGGTCAACCAGCCGATATATGTAGAATTTGTCCGTTTTTTGAACTTTTCGGGATGCCGGGTCAAAATATATATATCATGATTTTCTTTTGATAATTCATCAATAAGGGCTGTGCCGACAAAACCGCTTCCACCAGCAATGGCTATTTTCATGAAAACCACTTCCTTTCCCTTTTCTTTTCTTCACTTTAACATGCCCATTTGCTTTTTTCATTTTTAGACATGCTATATCTAGAAATGGTACACGTAAACGGGTAAAGTAGGAATGGGGGTGGATTTTATGCCAAACATAACAAAAATAACAACCCAAAAAAAACGTAAAGATCGTTATAACATTTTCGTTGATGAAAAGTATGCTTTCAGTGTGGACGAAGAAGTGCTATTGAAATTTCATTTGAAAAAGGGTATGGCACTCGATGGCCTCCTCCTGGCTGAAATACAATTTCATGATGAAATCCAAAAAGCGTTTACTGATGCACTTAATTATTTATCATACCGGATGCGTTCGGAATCGGAAATTCGCCTTTATTTGAAAAAGAAGGAAACAGAAGAGCCGATTATAAAGGAAGCGATACATAAGCTATACAGCTTTAACTATTTAGACGACCTTGAATTTGCCAAGGCTTACGTACGGACCCATGTGAACGGAGGCAATAAAGGGCCCACTACCCTTAAGCTCGAGCTTAAGGAAAAAGGGGTACAAGAAAAGTTGGTTGTCGAGGCATTGAAGGAATACCCCTATGATATTCAGATTGAGCATGCAAGGAAACTTGCTGGAAAATCGGTCAAAAAGGAAAAAAACATTTCGGAACGGGCATTAAAGCTAAAAGTTGAACAAACCTTGTTACGGAAAGGTTTCCCGAGAGATGTCATCCTTGAAGCACTTGAAGATGTGGCGGTTGAAAAGGATGAAGATGAACAATGGGATTCTCTATGCCACCATGCCGAAAAAATGAAACGCAGATATAAAAACCATGAAGGCTTCGAATATGAACAAAAAATGAAGCAGGCATTATACCGAAAAGGTTTTCCAATAGAATTGATTGAGCGTTATCTTTCCAATCCTGAAATGGATTAAGTGCATCGATAGCCAAATTACAAAATTTTGTTTAATATAGAAGTAAATTAATATTTCATTTAAGGGGCCATATATATGAGCGACGTAAGATACAGCAAGTTGTCGGTCTATGAACTGCAGCAGGAAATTGCAGCATTGACTGAAAAAGCGAGAAAAGCAGAGCAATTGGGAATGGTTAATGAATTTTCTGTATTGGAACGGAAAGTGACGATGGCCAAGGCCTATTTATTAAATCCCGATGATTTCAAAAAAGGTGAAATATATCAAATTGAAGGCGATCCCGGTGTCTATTTCAAAATTGATTATATGAACGGTGTATTCGCCTGGGGTTACCGCTTGGGTGGAAGCGGCAAGGAAGAAGCACTGCCAATTTCAATGTTGAAATAAAAAGGAACCGGGAAGACCCCGATTCCTTTTGAATTGCCTTAATTCGATCGCTCGTTTGAAGCTTTCATTCGTTCTTGAGGGTGTGTATTAATACTTCCATCTGCACGCTTTGAAGCATATCTTGCCTTTGCACGAGGCTCGCCTTGGAATTTATTATTGTTTTGGTTGGGGAATCCTTTTTGTTTATTTCGCAAGTTTTTCTCCTCCAGGCATCAGATTTATGAAAGAAGCGTTTCCGCTTACCACTAGTATGGGTAAGGGACTGTATAGTTCATTCTGTGAAAATATTGGCAATGAGGTGGTTCTAATGAATGATTACCATGAAAGATTAACCAAGAAACTGCTTGAGAAAAATGATCACATCACGTATGAGCAAGCTTTGACTTGGGTGGAATTATTATGGGAAGATTTCGAAGCGACCTATGCAAAGGCTGGACATGAATATGCCGGAGAAGAAATGACATCACGTGTTGTTAGGACCTGGATCGATAACTACGGTGAGCATTTCCACGAATTCATTGCAAAAAATCCTAAATATCAACATTTATTAAATCAACAGAATCGATTGCATTAAAAAAGCTGATTCCAGAGGGATTCTCTGGAACCAGCCTTTTTTCAGGTAGGCAGCGACTACAAAATAATATTCAATTTCTTCTGCAACTTCGCTTCGCTAAAGATCCAACCGGTATACGAATTCAGGATATTCAAATCGCGGTCTAAATGGACTACTGCCACAAACGGGTAATAACCATTGCTGCGGTATCTTAAATCGATAAAACGGACTTCATAATATTCTTTTTTCTGCTCGATTTCAAAGCGGTAAACCGGAGAAAAGGACAGAAAGGCAGCCAAGTTGATATCCTTCTTGGCGACTTCAAGAATTTCACTTTCAGGTAATGGCACTCGATCAAACGTATCAAGAATCTTCACATACCCATTATCGGCTCGTGCCACATAATAATTCTTTTCGGTAATTACCGCAATTTTCCAGCGGTGAAAACGCATGGTCGGTGATAAAAGAATTTTCCTTGCTCCAGGAATTTGTTGCTTTACGGCTCTTTTAATGAAAGACTGCTCCCTGAATCTGGAAATGTAATAAAGAACAAGTATTCCGTAAATCGAGAGAAATAAATAGCCTGGAGGAAATCCAAAGCCCCATAATATCAGGCCGGCAACATGTATTCCAAAAATGAACGGGTCGAATGTATTGATGACCCCTAAAGCTACCCATTTTGAAGAAATTGGCCTAAGAGCCTGGGTCCCATAAGCATTGAATATATCCACGAATACATGAAGGAATACGGCTAAAAAGGTCCAAAGCCAGAGGTGAAGGTAATTTGCTTCAGGTATGATGGCGAAAAGTGCTCCGCTGATAATCAAGGGCCAAAGTAAAACAGCGGGAATGGAATGCGTGATTCCACGGTGATTTCGTATATATACAGCGTTATTCCTTAATTTTAAAACAGTGTCAATGTCTGGAGCTTGTGATCCCAATATCGTACCTGCAATGACTGCACTTGCAGTTACTGGGCTCTGCGTAATGACAGGATCTAATGTGGCAAGACCTCCAAGAGCAATTCCCATGACAAAGTGAGTACCTGTATCCAAAAAACTAACCTCCCTGCCACAATTTGAAAAAAATGGTCTTCTCTCATCATACCGTATTTATATATTAACCATCAAATGAATATAATTATCTTATTTTCGTGCCCCAATACAAATAAATGGATATGAACATGATATTAAAAAAAGAATGACCTACTATTGGTATTCCCATTTTTGATAAGAGTGTAACATCTTTGGAGGAACTGATGTGAAAGAAATAACGATCAAGACAATAGAAAAAATAAAAATTGATGATTTTCAGAAAGATTTAGTTAGCTGGTTTCTTGAAGAACAAAGAGAATTGCCATGGAGGGAAAATAAGGACCCTTACCGTGTTTGGGTTTCTGAAATAATGCTGCAGCAAACGAGAGTGGACACGGTGATTCCATATTTCAACCGGTTTGTTGAATGGTTTCCCACACTAGAGGATTTTGCCATTGCAGATGAAGAGAAAGTCTTAAAAGCTTGGGAGGGTCTCGGATATTACTCACGGGTAAGGAATCTGCATAGTGCCGTTCAGGAAGTGAAGTCTTCCTATAATGGGATTGTACCGGACGATCCCGAGGAAATTTCCAAATTGAAAGGTGTCGGCCCTTATACAGCTGGTGCGATTCTGAGTATCGCCTATGGCAAACCGGAGCCAGCCGTCGATGGAAACGTTATGCGTGTTTTATCAAGGATATTGATGATATATGAAGATATAGCAAAGCCAAAGACTAGAAAAACTTTCGAGGCTGCCGTCAGAAAGCTGATCGATCATGATCATACTTCTGCCTTCAATCAAGCATTGATGGAACTGGGAGCATTAATCTGCACACCAGGTAAGCCTGCCTGTCTATTATGTCCCGTTCAAAGTCATTGTCTTGCATTTGAAGCAGGGGTTCAATCGGAACTGCCGGTAAAAATCCAAAAGAAAAAAACGCGGGATGTACCAATTGTGGCTGCCGTATTGACGAATGAAAAAGGTGAATTTTTGATTCACAAGCGGGCTTCTGAAGGATTGCTAGCGAATCTTTGGGAATATCTGAATTTCGAGAACCATTCATCCCTACAGCATAAAAGGGAATTCTTCGAGAATCGGTTTCAGGAAATGTATGGTGTCAAACCGGAAATTACAGACTCACTTGTGAGAATTGAACATGTTTTCTCGCATCTTGTTTGGAAAGTGGACACGTATACGGGAATGATCAAAGAAGCCATCAGTGAAGAGACATTAAAAGAACACCAACTCAAGTGGGTGAGTGAAGCTGAGATGGAGGAGTTCGCATTTCCGGTTTCCCACCAAAAAATGAAAAAGGCCTATAAAGAAAAAGAGCGTATTGAATAAAGGCTAGATAAATAAAGGTGCTAGTGAAATTTGGTATAATCAAAGAGGATATCCGCTAAGATATCCTCTTCTTTTGTTGATTTTCAATGTCATATCCGTATAAAATCAATCGTAAATGGTTTTCGTTCCATGAGTATAATCGGCTTCTTGCCTATTAAGTCCGCCCCTATTTTCAATTTCTTTGACGATTTCGCTATGGATACTCTGTCCTTCTTGGTTTAAATAAGGTACCATTTGTTGAAGGGAGTGATGAAAATAGGCTAGTTCACTATTTTCCCAATCCGATTTTTTCATCATCGACAACTCTGTCATATCACGTCCAACATACATAACAGTAACACTCCTTTTAAAAATGATTTTTATTACTCTGTGTTTACTCAGAAAGGATGAATAAACGAATGGAACAAAAAGTGGCACTCGTTACAGGTAGCAGTAAAGGTTTAGGTAGAAGCACGGCAATAAGGCTTGCAGAGGAAGGTTACGACCTCGTTATTAATTATGCCCGGAGCAAGTCGAAAGCATTAGAAGTGGCAGCCGAAATTGAAGCGTTGGGGCGTAAAGCTCTTGTAGTCAAGGCAAATGTAGGCGACGTTGCGAAAGTGAAGAGCATGTTCGAGGAAATCGATGCTTATTATGGACGTTTGGACATCTTTATTAATAATGCGGCATCAGGAGTACAGCGGCCATTGATGGAGCTTGAAGAATCACATTGGAACTGGACCATGGACATCAATACAAAAGCCCTTCTTTTCTGTGCACAGGAAGCGGCGAAATTAATGGAGAGGAACGGCGGAGGGAAAATCGTCAGCATCAGTTCCCTAGGGTCCATTCGCTATTTGAAAAATTATACAGCCGTCGGAGTATCGAAAGCGGCGCTTGAAGCATTGACAAGATATTTAGCTGTTGAACTGGCTTCAATGAACATTTGTGTCAATGCCGTTTCTGGCGGTGTGATCGATACGGATGCCCTGAAATCCTTTCCGAATCGGGATGAAATGCTTGCTGAGGCGGCAGAACAGACTCCTGCTGGACGGATGGTCGAGGTTGAAGATATGGTGAATACCATCTTGTTTTTAATTTCGGATGGAGCGAGTATGATTCGTGGACAAACCGTTATAGTTGATGGAGGCATTTCGTTGCTTGTTTAAAATAATTGGAAAAATTTAAATGTTTTTAGTTGGATAACACTCCATCTTAATGGTTATCTTATTATCGTGGAGGTGATTATCAATGGCTAATAACAATAATAAATCACAAGCTGGTACTGACGTTCAACAAGTGAGAAAGCAAAACGCGCAATCTCAGCAAGGTCAAGGCCAATTCGGTACTGAGTTTGCAAGTGAAACAAACGTTCAACAAGTAAGACAACAAAACGCGCAATCTCAGCAAAAAAAAGGTCAAGGTCAAGCTCAAGGTCAATTTGGTACGGAGTTTGCTTCTGAAACTAACGTTCAAGAAGTGAAACAACAAAACCAAAAATCTCAAAGCAATAAAAACCAAGGCTAATTGCTGTTTTAAAAACGAAAGGCATCCTTCTTTTGAAGGATGCTTTTCTTTTTTTTGCCTCCATTGGATTCGACAAATGTTTCGTCGGGTTTACATTTTATGTCAAAGGAAAAGCCGGATAAAAATAGAATATACATACTATAGAAAAAATACAGATTAGGAAGGTGCATTCATGGAGGAATTTAACCGGCTTATAAACAATCAGTTGAAAACGATGGATAAGCTTTTACTTTTACAATCCGAAATCGAAAGATGCCAAGATATAGAGAAGCAGCTCCTTGACCAGCAAGAGGAGAGTGAAGCAGTCACCATTCAGGAAGAGATTCAACTTAAAAAGCAGGAATTGAAAAGTATCCATGATATGTTCGAGAGGCAAACGGAGGAAGTCATCCGTTATTTTCAACAAGGACAGGCTGCAATACAATAAATAACTGGCTAATTTCTAAGTTAAAATGGGTGGATGGTCAGGCTTTTTTGACTTATTTACACATTTTCACAGGGAGATTAGCCACTTTTGTTTTAAATTTATGAATAAATCGCTATAATATAGGAATATAGGGTAAATGGAAAAAAGTATATATTTTAAATACACACAACAACTGCAAACGGAATAGGGCACAGTACGCTGTCAGGGTGTCTATAGAAAGTAGGGAGAGATAAATGGGGATTGTTCCTGCCGAAGGAGGAAAAATCCAAATCCATAGCTATAAACATAATGGACATATCCATCGTATCTGGGAAGAGACAACCGTTTTAAAAGGGACCCAAAATCTGGTGATAGCGGCGAATGATCGTACTATGGTAACGGAATCAGATGGAAGGACCTGGATTACGAGAGAGCCGGCGATTTGCTATTTTCATTCAAAGTATTGGTTTAATGTTATTGGTATGTTGAGAGAGGACGGGGTTTATTATTATTGCAACATCAGTTCTCCGTTCACATACGATTCGGGAGCATTGAAATACATTGATTATGACCTGGACATTAAAGTATTCCCAGATATGACGTTTAATTTGCTGGATGAGGATGAATATGAAAGGCATCGGAAAGAAATGAATTACCCAGATGCCATCGATTCAATATTGAAACAAAACGTAGACTATTTAATTTATATGATACGCCAGCGAAAAGGACCATTCTCCGCAGAGTTTATTGATAGTTGGTATGAACGCTTTTTGACCTACCGATGAAAGAACTGCCTGCTGCTTAAATAGCAGGCTTTTTCTATTGTGTACCATACCTACCCACTGATCGGACCATCCTAGAAAGCAGGAACGATTTTTTAAAATACCCAGGATATCTTAAAACCCTTGCCTCCTATAAATGTGTAAGAAAGATATTGAATGAAATCCTTTTGATAGTTAATCTTCGAAAAGGAAAATATAAATGAAAAGCGCATGTAAGATTCCAAGTAGGCTGTTATGGAATTTTTTTAATATTTTGATGTAATGAATCAGAGAAATGGAGGAATTCCGTGGAGAGCATTAAGAGATATTTGCAATTCGTTAAACCGTATAAATGGCAGATAACCGGGACGGTATTGATTGGACTGTTAAAGTTCGCGATTCCGCTTTTGCTTCCATTGCTCAGTAAGTATATAGTGGATGACATCATCGGAAATGGCGACCTGTCCAGAGCTGTGAAGTCCGAACGCCTTTTATGGGCAATGGGTATCATGCTGTTCATTTTTGTTGCGGTTAGACCGCCGATTGAGTATTACCGGCAGTATTTCGCTCAATGGACTGGAACGAAAATCTTATATGATATTCGAAATGATTTATTTACTCATATACAGAAACTGAGCTTTAAATATTACTCCAATACGAGAGTGGGCGAGGTCATCTCAAGGATGATCACGGATGTGGAACAAACGAAGAATTTTGTCATCACGGGTTTGATGAACCTTTGGCTGGATATAGCAACGATTATCATAGTGATAGCCATCATGTTTAAGATGGACGTGAAGTTAACCATTGTCTCCATCATCATGCTTCCATTTTATGCATTTTCAATTAAGCATTTCTTTGGCAAGCTAAGAACCTATACAAGGATCCGGTCACAAGCGTTAGCGGATGTACAGAGTCACCTTCACGAAAGGGTTTCAGGGATGTCAGTCATCAAAAGCTTTGCGATAGAAGACAGGGAACAGGAGTTGTTTGCGAAGCAAAACAAGAACTTCCTGGATAAGGCCCTAAAGCATACGAGTTGGAATGCTAAATCATTTGCTGTCGTGAATACGATTACGGACATTGCCCCCCTACTAGTGATAGGTTTTGCCGGTTATCAGGTTATTCATGAACAATTATCGCTTGGTACCATGGTTGCTTTCGTTGGTTTCATAGACCGACTTTATAATCCCCTAAGACGATTAGTTAACTCTTCGACGACAATGACCCAGACATTGGCATCCATGGACAGGGTTTTTGAGTTTGTGGATGAGAAGTATGATATTGATGATGAACCAGGGGCGAAAGAGCTGGAGCATGTAGACGGCAGAATTACCTTTCAGGATGTTTCGTTTGCTTATGACGAGAAAGAGGCATCCGTTTTAAAACATATAAATTTGGATGTTAAACCAGGAGAAACCATTGCACTTGTTGGGATGAGCGGCGGAGGGAAATCCTCGATCGTCAGTTTAATTTCCCGTTTCTATGATGTGACTGAAGGAAGAGTATTATTGGATGGGACGGATATCCGTAAATATAAAGTCCGGAGCCTAAGAGATAAAATCGGGATGGTGCTACAGGATAATATCCTATTTAGTGAATCGGTTAAGGCCAACATCCTTATGGGCCGGCCCGATGCAAGTGATGAAGAAGTATTCGAAGCCGCAAAGGCTGCGAATGCCCATGACTTCATTATTGGTCTAAAAGATGGGTATGAAACCAAAGTCGGAGAGCGGGGAGTCAAATTATCCGGAGGCCAAAAGCAACGGGTTGCCATTGCGAGGGTATTTTTGAAAAACCCGCCTATCCTTGTGCTGGATGAAGCCACATCCGCATTGGACTTGGAGAGTGAACACTATATCCAGGAGGCGCTTGATATTTTAGCGAAAAACCGGACCACCATCATCGTGGCCCATCGCTTATCGACCATCACACATGCCAATCGGATCGTCCATATCGATAATGGGGAAATTACCGAAACGGGAACACACGAAGAACTGATGAAAAAGCAAGGGAATTACTACAGCCTATTTCAAGTGCAACAATTGGATTCTTAAGGGGACCAGATTATTTTCAGCCGATGAAAAATCCACAAGAAAGACCATTCCACTAACGGGAATGGTCTTTCTTATTATAATGATGAACTTTACTAACCGGGACGTACCCTTTATGAAATTCTTTTTTTATTCGGCAATTTTTTCCTGCCAGGAAGAAATTGTGGAAGATGCTTAATTCCCTCAGGCAAGGCGATGCCGACGATGATCAAGCACATGCCGAACCATTGCAGTGACGTAACCTGTTCATTCAAGAAGATGACTGAAACGACCATCGCTGAGGGCAATTCCGCTGCACAAAGGATCGTTCCAAGCCCAACCCCCACTTTTGGCAAACTGACAGCAAAGAAAAAGAAAGGAACAAGAACACCCAAAGTGCCGAGTAACAAACCGTAGTACCATAGGTTCGTTTGGACAAGGTTCGTAACAAGCGTGACCGGGTTAGTCGTGAATACAGCAGTCACCATGGCACCCGTTGCAATGAAAAACAACCGTTTCATTGAAGATTCCCCAACTGCGAATTGAGAGTTGCAGTACATGTATAGCGCAAAAAGCAACGCAGACAATAGTCCGAACAATACTCCTTTTAGGCTTAGGGCAGATAGAGGCTGACCAAAGATTGCCCCCGCCAATAAGGTACCGATGAAGAGAACGAATATGGCTATGAGTTTATTTTTATCAGGGCGCCTTTTATTTAAGAAGCTTTCAATAAGGACGCCTATCCAGGTAAATTGAAATAAAAAGACAACGGCAATCGATGCGGGAAGCTCTGATACGGAAACGGCATATGCCTTTCCGACGAAAGTGGACATCATGCCCGTGAATAATAGTAATCCGGCACTCTTCCATGAAACTTTATATTTAAACGAAAAAAGAAATAAAACGGAGACAATCAGCCAACCTACGAGGTATTGACTGCCGACCAGCTCTCCAGAAGAATGGCCATCCATAAATCCAAACTTGATCATGGTGGATAATGTGCCATATGAGATCGAACCAATTAAGACCATTATGATATATTTCAAAAGTTGCATGTTTTTCACCCCTATAAAAATAAAAATCGCCACCTGCCAAAAAGGCAAGTGACGAACGAAAAAAGGAAATCCTTTTAAAATTCCGTCTCTCAACAAAAGCTGAGTTTAAAAAAATGTTTGGTGTTGCATTAACTTAGCTTAAATTCTTTGTGAATATTTGTCAACCAGAAAAATAAGTAAAGCCTGCAACTCGATCTTTAAGCTGAAGGAGTGTCAGAGGGCGGAGAGGATCCTTTCATGGCATATAAAACAAAAACCCCCAAAGGCAAATATGCCGGATAGGGGGGCGTGTTTCAGTCGCCATTTTGCTGGAAATCTTCCAATGTACCACGGTACTCTTCGTCTTTCATTTTGCGAAGGTTAGACTTTTTTTCTATAGGTGGCTCATCGTTAGGCTTTTGATTGTGAAGCTTGGAAAGTGCCGAACGATAATCCTGGTCTTTCATTTTCAATTCATCATTGTCTGTCGGGGTGATGATTTCGGTAATGGGATCATCATCCGAAGAAGAAGCGGACTCTTCCAACGAGTTCTCTTCCTCCACTGGCTTATCTTCAGGTGTTAATGCTTTGATATTGAATGTGATCAAACCCGTAATCGCTAAAATGGCAACGATGATAATTAGAATTATGCCCATTGAATCAAGCCTCCTAGAGCTCGTTTGTGAATGAACGGGTGACATGGGCTACCCGTTTTCCTAATGCTTCTCCAAGCTGTAAGTCATTTTTGGTTATGTTGTCATCCACACCGGGAGGGCAGCTTATCCCTACACCATAGTAGGAACCATATAAGGCGTTTTCCGGGACCGTACCGGGTAAACCGACAATGATCATGCCTTGATGAAGCATAGGGGTGATTAAGTTCAGCATGGTAGCCTCAAGCCCGCCATGTATGGTGGCAGTCGTACAGAACACAGCACCCACTTTATTGATCAGCGCACCTTCTGCCCATAGATATCCAAGTTTATCAATCCACGTTTTCAAGCTCGAACTGATGGTGCCGAAATGACCCGGACAGCCCCAAATGATGGCGTCCATTTCCGGAAGCTTATAGACATCCGCCTCGTTTACATGGTCAATGAGTACCTCAGCCCCAGGAACCGCAGCGGCACCTTGAGCTATTGATTCGGCAAGTGCCTTCGTATGGTTTCCTTCACTGTCATATACAACATAGATCTTCATCCTAATCCCCCCATTTAATTAAACCGATTTTTTTACTGGCGAAGGCAGCAAAGGTACATCCAATTTTTCTTGTTTAGCTAGTTTTATTGCTTTGTCTTTCCGAACGTCACGCAAAAACAGTGAGAGAACTATACCGGCAATAGCAAAACCTGTTGCCCAAAAGAATGCATCATTGATTCCCATTACATTTGCTTGACCCTGGATTTTTGAAGAAATCAGCGACATAGCAGTCTCCTGTGCCTGCTCACTAGTTTGATTCATCGAACTCATGATGGATTGAACGATTGTTTGGAAATTCTGAACAAAACCAGGATCACTTGTACTCATTTCAGATCCTAAAGCAGTGCCATGGAAAGAAGCACGGGTTGTATAAATGGTCGTCACGAAGCTCGTACCAATGGCTCCGGTAACTTGTTTCAGCGTATTGCTCATTGCCGTACCATGTGTATTCAAATGCTTAGGAAGCTGATTCATCCCAGCTGTCATGATTGGCATCATCAGTAAAGACATTCCAAGTGAGCGGATGGCATAGATGATGACCAAAGTAGAATAGGTGGTTTCCGTAGTCAATTTTGCGAACTCGAAGGTTGTAAGGGCAGTAATCGCTAAACCAACAAGTGCTAATGGACGAGGCCCGACCTTGTCAAATAACGCTCCTGAAATGGGTGACATCACCATCATCACAAGGGCCCCGGGTAACATCAATAGACCGGATTGAACTGGTGTGAATCCTCGTAGAGTCTGTAAATATATAGGCAATAAGAATATCCCGGTAAACATGGCCACTGTAACGATGGCGGAAATGATATTCGATAATACGAACATGTCATACTTAAATACACGGAAGTCGAGCATAGGCGTTTCCGATTTTAACTGTTGAACCACAAATAGGGTCAGAAGGATAAGACCAATGATGATGGTTCCCAGAACGATGGAATCCGTCCAGCCTTTGGATCCTGCTTCACTGACACCGTATAGTAACGATGCAACACCTATCAAGGATAGTGAGGCGCCCATCAAATCCAATTTGATTTTCTTGGGTTCTGCTACATTACGCATACTTAAAAAGGCAAGTGTCATGATAATCATGCCTAATGGCACCATTGCGTAGAACATGACCCGCCAGCTATATTCCTGAATGACCCAACCTGATAAGGTCGGTCCGATGGCAGGGGCAAACATAATGGCCAGTCCAAAGATTCCCATTCCTTT
The DNA here is from genome assembly GCF_001578185.1 of Peribacillus simplex. Lineage (NCBI taxonomy): Bacteria > Bacillati > Bacillota > Bacilli > Caryophanales > Bacillaceae > Peribacillus > Peribacillus simplex. The sequence continues at coordinate 830,583 of NZ_CP011008.1, forward strand.
CCCGCGCATTTCAGGAGGGAAGATGAAAAGAATGATCGTCATGACCAATGGCTGTAGAATCCCGCCGCCCGCCGCCTGAATCAGCCGACCTGTAAGGATGACTGGGAAATTTGGTGCGATGCCGCAGATGAATGTCCCGACGGTGAAAAGAAACATGGCTGCGAGGAATAAAATCCGCGTGCCAAACCGTTCTATTAAAAAAGCGGACAGTGGAATCAAAGCCCCATTCACGAGCATGAATCCAGTTGATAACCATTGAATCGTAGTCGCAGCTACATTAAATTCGGCCATCATCCTCGGCATGGCGACACTAAGCAGGGTTTGATTCAAAATGACCATGAACAAACCTAGCATTAAGATAATTAACATGGGGGCAAACTGTTTCATTCCCTTGTTTTCATTTACTGATATTGTTTGAGAAGCCATTTAAGGAAAGCCTCCTTTCTATATAACTGTGTGTGCCGGTTTTATTTTGTTGAAATTTTCACTTCTGCGTTCATACCAGGCAGAACTTTATCGGAGGGTGCTTTAATGGAAATTTTAACAGGTACTTTTTGAGTGACTTTCGTATAGTTTCCGCTGTTGTTTTGATTGCCCATCACTGAAAAGACGGACGTTGTAGCATAACCGATCTGTTCCAATGTACCTTCGAAAACAGTATCGGGATCTCCATCGATGATAATATCGACGCTGTCACCTTTTTCAATATCCTTCAATTTATTTTCTTCAATATTAGCTGTTATAGATAAATCATCCATATTGATAGTCTGAGCAAGAGTTTGACCAGCTTGAACTAGCTGCTCATCATGCACTTGTGATTTAACGATTGTACCTTGTGCTGCTGTTTTTACTGCTTCTTTTCCGTCTAAGGTGGTTACATAGGCAACTTTGTCATTCTTGCTGACGCTGTCTCCTTCGTGTAAGTCCCAATCTGCTAATTTACCGGAAGCGGGGGCAACGATTGTATATAGATCTCCTGACACTTTCGCTTCATCCGTTTTAATGAAATTCGTGCTTTCATAATAGTAATAAGCCCCACCGGCTACTACCGCTAATATAATAACCAAACCAATGACATTGATTAAAACTAAACGTCCTCTATTCACTTATTTCGCCTCCAAAAAAATATTGATGATTGATTCTTGTAATCCATTGTTGATTCACTTTCATTAAATGACTTCACCTATTTGATTGCAGCCTCCTATATCCAATATATATTATTTAACTTTAATAAATATTAATTTTCATAAGTATTAATATTATTAAGTAAAGAGTTTACCAGTTTAATTTATTTTTGTCATGTAATTTATTCGGAAAAAAAGTGGAAAATAAATACATAAAATTGGTTGAAGTTTGAATTTCTTTTAGTTTTAAGGATATATGGAAAGTAAAGTTGACAATGGAATGTCATTTAATTAAATTTAAGAAGTAGGATTGTCCTATATAAGGAGTGAGAAGGCTGGATTTTAAATGGGAAGTAACCAATAGTATAGAAATGCAGATTTTCCGGATTAGGAAGAAGCTTGGGGCCATCGTAGCAAAAAATCTTCAGCCTTATGGATTAACGTCGCCACAGTTTTTCATATTATTAATATTGAAAAAAGAGGGGGCCATTAAGTCGACCCAGCTGGCTGACTTCTTAACGGTAAAGCCAAGTGCGATTACCGTATTTGTAGATAAGTTGGTCGAAATGGATTATGTGAAACGACAGCCTTCCGAAAAGGATCGCAGGGTCATAAACCTTGAATTGAAAGAGGCAGGGCAAGAAATTTTGGGGAGAGTCCTTGCTGAGCATAACCAATTGATGGGCAAGAACTTCAATTCATTCTCAGAAGAAGAGCTGCAGGATCTCTTGCAGAAATTGGATACGATTGAAAGGGCGGCTGATCAAAACCTTTTGGATGATTGAAAAAGGCGCATCCTCTAAATAGAGACGAAAAAAAGACGGTTCCTAGGAACCGTCTTTTTTAATCCTCTTCATACTGGACAGATATTTCGTTATCTTCTTTATGGAAGGACTGGAAGCTGACAATCAGCTTTTCAAGATGTTCCAATTGTTCGTCATATTCAATGACTGCAGAAATCAATGGAACAAGGCGGGCAGATAGGTGGCCTAGATCATCATGCATTTCGTCCACTTGATTCTGCTGTTCGAAAAAATGGGCGAGCAGCTCTTTACGACTTAAACAATCCTGGTTCCAATCTTCAATCTCCTCGATGGATTTAATTTTTTCGATATGCAGCAATATCAGTTGTTCATGCTTTCGAATCAAGGAATCAATCTGTTGTAGGATACTCCGTTGGAAATCTTCAGGCATTTGATATACTTCATTCTCGAATTTATGGACTCTCTTCAAGGTTTCAAACGCTTTTTTTGTTGTAATGATCATCTGCCGATAAACGACAAGCTTTCTTGCTTTGGCTATACTGTTCTTCTTGAAATATTCCCGTTCCTCTTTGTACATGGAATAGATATGTTCCAGATCGAGTAACTCGGCCTTTAGTCGGCTGATGTCTTTTTTCAGTAAAGTGTGTTCTGTAGCATGTCTTGTGCTGATTCTGATCCATTTTAAGATGTCTTCCGTTACATCTGTGATGCGTGTATAAAGTTTAGCTTCATATTTTGGAGGAATGAAAACCAGATTCACGATAAAAGACGAAACGATTCCAAGCAAAACTGATGAGAGACGTATAAAGGCAAAATTCAGGAAATCCCCTTCCTGGTTTTCCATGATGGCAATTGCTGTCACGATGGAAAGGACTATCGTTTTATCCATTTTTAATTTTAGATTGATGGTTATGACAACCATCACGGCAAGACCGATAATAAAAATATCATTTCCGAACAACAAAACGAAGGAGACAGCAACCAACGCTCCAATGATATTTCCTTGAATTTGCTCCAGCACCGTTTGGTATGAACGGTAAATGGTCGGCTGTATTGCAAAAATTGCAGCAATCCCAGAAAGGACAGGAGCAGGAAGGTTAAGCAGTTCCGATATATAAAGCGCTAAAACAATTGCTATTCCTGTTTTGAGAATGCGGGCACCAAACTTCATATATAGGTTAATCCTTTCTTTGTGATGTAATTGATCATGGTAAGAAAAGGCTCTATTTATTTATAGACTTTTGCTTAAAAATGTATTCTAACTTATTTGTTAGTACTTTACACTAAAATGAGAGGATGTAAACAAAAAGTAATATACAGGATTTCCCTTAAAGTTACAATAGGTAAACTCAAGTTTAATATATAAAGAAAATATAGGCAATTTCTTGATTGTTTTCAACTGTATTTTTCTTCGTTTAAAGATTATCCCATGGTATATGACTGAAAAAGCTGATGCTCTCGAATTGAAGAGCATCAGCTTTTTTTATAAACGAATATCAATTTAAATATATCGGCATCACTCCGTGGATACAGCGGGATCTGCTTGTTCTTTAACTGGTACGACTTGAAGGAAGTGCTCTCCAGGGTTTTGAAGCAGGGCCTCTAAGGAGGCTGCTTCTTCCGTTTGGCCATGATCTTTCAAGAGGTCCGTGTATTTGCCGAGAAGTTCGGCCACGTCCTGCAGGCCTTTAGCAGATAGGGGCTCAATCGAAATCTTTGCCCCTTTTGCAACCCGCTTCTTAATGATCTCCTTGGTTAATCCAGATTCAGGCTGTTGCCGTAAATAAACGACACCGCCAGTCATTCCTGCGCAAATCCATGGACCTGGGTCACCTAGAACCAAACCTCTTCCATTTGTCATATATTCAAAAGCGAATCCCTTAATATTGGAAGTCACCGCAATATTACCGGTTTCCTTTTCAGGAAGTGGTTGTTTCAATAATCCTCCAATGATCATATCAGCTCCGGATAGCCGGATTCCCGCCCTGGCATCGGCATCACCTTGGGCAATGAGGAGACCGTGCTGTGCACCGTATCCAAAGCCCTTACCGACAGAGCCATTGTAGAACTTCCCATCTTTTCCGGGAGATTTAAAGATGGCAATATTACCGCCAATTGATGTTTTGCCAATTCCATCCTGGGCGCCGCCATTCACGCTGATTGAAATCCCCTCCGTATTGTATGCCCCAAGTCCATTACCTGGGATGGAACCATCCTGGTAGGATAGGTGAACGGGAGGAAGTTTTTTGTATGATCCGTCAAGTCTTCCCCTGACGCGGTGACAGGACACCCTGCTGCCGAGTACGCGCTGTTCGGAAGTGATCGAGCTATAGTTGCGAGATTGCTGCAGATCATCTACATGAGAATCCAGATATTCAGCGCCAACGGCAACCTGCATGGAGCCTTCATTCAAATATGCCTCGGTTTCTTTATGTGAGAATGGTGTTATATCCAATTTTTTTAATAAATAGGTTAAATCCAGTGATTGTTGACCCTTAACTTGCTGAAGCAAATCAGAACGTCCGACGATATCCTGCAGGTTCTTCACCCCAAGGGATCCAGTCAACGATTGGAGTTCTTTGGCAAATGCACTGAACATATTCGTTAAACCTTGAACGGCTAAATCAAATTTTCGTGGAACAAAACGCCGCAGCCCATGTTCTTTAGCTTGTGCTTCCGATTCGATTTGAGTGGCGATGCCCACATGGCAGGTATCAAGGTGACATCCGCGGCACGTTGTACAGCCGACGGCGATCATCGAAAGGGTCCCAAACCCTACGCGGTTTGCCCCAAGCAGCATTAATTTCAATACATCCATCGAGCTTTTTAACCCGCCATCAGCCCAAATTTCAACGGTCTGACGAATGCCTGACTCAAGCAGTGCGTTATGGGCAGCTTTTACACCAATCTCAACGGGTAGACCGACATGTGCGAGTGCATGAATCCTGGCGGCGCCTGTTCCGCCATCAAAACCAGAAAGCGTAATGATATCGGCCCCTGCTTTGGCGACGCCGACCGCAATCGTACCAATGTTTGGAACGACCGGTACTTTGACGGCAACTTTTGCTTTGTCGTTTGCCGTTTTTAACTCATGGATCATTTGGGCCAAATCTTCAATTGAGTATATATCATGGTTATTGGAAGGGGAGATCAAGTCGGAACCGATTGTTGCATTCCGGGCTTCCGCGATTTTCGCTGTGACCTTGGACCCGGGAAGGTGACCGCCTTCACCAGGTTTTGCCCCTTGCCCAATTTTAATTTCCAATAGATTTGAAGAGTTCAAGAGTTCTGCATTGACACCGAAACGGCCGGAAGCGATTTGCTGTCCGCGGGATTTCGGGTACTTGCCCAGCATATCCTTGATTTCCCCGCCCTCGCCATTCATGCTGATCATGCCTAATCGCTCGGCAGCTTCTGCATATGCCCGGAAAGCAACCTCATTTTGTGATCCAAAGGACATGGAGGCAATGACGAACGGCAATTCCTGTTCTCCGACAGAAAGGCTGACTTCTTCAGAAGGTATGGAAGCATCTGAAGGTTTTAATGATGTCAAATGGCGGATCGTCGTAGGATTGGACTCTTCCTGTTCGGTGATCTTTTCGCGATAAGCGTCATAGTCCCCAGTAGAAGCAACTTCCCCGATTGACTTCCAAATCCTTGGGAATAAGTGGAAGGTTTTTCCCATCCGTTCTTTTTCATTTCCGTAATCTTCCGCACGCTGGATGGCGTCGGCCTTGATTTTATCAAAATTGTAGTCCAGATCATTGGAGCCGAAGAAGTTAGCCACATTTAAATATTTCGCGATTTCCTCATGTAAACCGATGCTTGAGAAAAGTCTTCCGTAGCCTCGCAGTTCATGAATGCCGATGGTTGAGATAACTTTTTCAAGACCTTTCGTCAAGGAGTTATAAAGATTGGTAACCCCCTTAAGGTCATCTGAAGATAAGGAAAGGAACATATAATAAGGGCTGATTAAGTTGGCCCCAAGACCATAAGAAACGATGATATCATGCAGTGACCTTAACGATGCGGAACGTAACAGGATGGAACAATTCCTCCGCTTGCCAGTTCGGACCAATGCTTGATCGACGGAAGAAGTGACAAGGTGTGGATCAAGCCAAAAGTTGCCGTTTTGATGTGCAAGTGCATCATCCAATACGATAAGCGTCTTTCCTTCATCCACTGCATTGACACTTTCATCAGTAATCCTCGTCAAAGCATCCGTGATGCTTTCATCCTCTTTGAACGTGCTTGAAATGAAATGCACGAGTTTTTGATCTTGGTAATACTTAATGAACTGGTCATAGCTTGGCTGCGATACGATAGATGAGCACTCATAACCCATTAATCCTTCAATCAATAAGGGAGTCAGCAGCTCTGTAACCTTTCCGGCCTTATTTGCTTCGAATAGGGAAGGTCGTTTTCCGATGATGGTTCGTGTTGAGAAGTGCTCGGTTTCCCGGTCCCGGTCGATTGCTGGGTTTGTTACAACGGCCACGCTTTCCTTAATGAAATCCGCAATGTTGGTCCGTTGGGGATTAAGTGCTGCCAGTGGCGCATCGTGACCAAGTGAACGAATGGGTTCGGCCCCTTTTTCGGCCATCTGTTCCACTAATTGAACATGCTCCCTTTCCCATCCAAAGGCTTTATACTGTCCATTATGAATGGCTTGCGCGTTTGTCATGGAGACAACCTTTTCAAAGACTTGCGGCTGCAGGCGGACCCGGTCATTGGAAAGAACGAAACGATTATTGAAGAGTTCAAATACTTTATCCTGGTAATCCTTGTATGTGTACAGTTCAATACTGTCGCCGTTCCATTTCAAACCCACTTTTTCCCCAGGGCCCATCGGTTTCGGATTTCCGGTATATTCACTGGAAGGGATGATTCCTGGTTCGGAAGTGAACATATAGGATGATTCCGTTTCAATATTCCATAATGGGCGCAGGCCTAAAGAATCGACAGAGAACACGGCTTCATCGCCGAAACGGGAGATGATTCCGGCTGGACCTTGTGCAAAATGACCCCATGCCTCCCGTAAATACGTATATAAGTCTTGTAAGTGATCGGGGTATTCCTTGATTTCATTAATGATTGGGGGAAACATAAGGTCGACAGCTTCAAATAAAGAGTAGCCATGACGGCAGATGAAAGTTTCGATCGTCTTGTTTAAATCCTGTGAGTCGCTTCCGTCTTTAGCGATTGGAACACCGATCATTTTCGCTTCATCACGCAATTTGGCAATCGTATTGATTTCGCCATTATGGCCAAGTACACTGAAAGGCTGAACCCGGAAGAAGCTTGATAGTGTATTGGTTGAAAAACGATTATGCCCCAGTGTCATGGTGGAGGCAGCTAAAGGGTCCGCAAGATCAAGATAATAGGAAGGAAGCGTATCCCCCGCACCCATCACTTTGTAGACCGCATGATGCTGGCTTAGCGATGCAACATGGATAAAATCACTTTTTTCGATGTCGGAAGTCAGCTCAAAAAGAACATTTGAAAGCTCCTGGTTGTTTTCGATGGCGGAGGAACAGGCAAATTGCCAGAACACTGGGTCTTCTTGAATGGCAATCGGTCCCAATGCCTCAGAACGGTAAGCTTTATCCGTTTCGAATATCAAGGAGAGACCATGCTGAAGCAGTTTCTCCTTGACTTCGATTTTTAAGTCGTTCGCATCCGTTTTTTTGCTTAAAAATAAGTGACCGACTATGAAGGAATCTTTATCGACGATGCTTGAATCGATATTTACAGCTTCAAGCTTCTTTTTCCAAAGAGCCCGGGGAATATCGATATGGATGCCGGCGCCATCGCCCTCACCATTGATGAAGCCGCAGCGATGGTTCATTTTAACCAGGGCGTCGATACAGGCAAAGATGTTTTCGTTAGTAGGGATCTTCTTTTTTTCGATACAGGAAACGATTCCGCAAGCATCATGTTCTTCCCTGTAAAATTCTTTGAATGTAGCAGGTGTCCATTTTTGGGTCATATGTGTGGCTTGAATAAGGTTACCCTTATTTTCGGCCTTTCACCTCCTGTAGCATTTGTTTTATGGGGGGATATTAGTAAACCCGAACAATTGTCCAAGTTCTGATAGATTGAAAGAAAATGTATAAATGTATATAAATGTATCCATATCATATCATTTAAATATTCAGAAATCAATTTTTTATACAATGGGTTGGATGCTGTGATTGATGGCGTTTTTGTGGGGAATGGCTAAAAAGGCTAACTTTAAAGAATTATTACCCGGGAATAAGAAACCCCCAAGATTGATGTGCATCCTGGGGGTGTATAAAAAATGTATAATTATGCTGTTTTGATTAATTATATTAGGTTTTTGAATGCATGTTCAACCGCTTTTAGAGTATAAGCGATATCATCATCCGTGTGAGCTATTGTCAAGAACCAGGCTTCGTATTTTGAAGGTGCCAAATTGATGCCCTGGTTGAGCATGAGTTTGAAAAACTTAGCGAACATTTCGCCATCAGTATTTTCCGCCTGCTCATAGTTTTCAATTGTTTCTGTCGTGAAATAGATCGTCAATGCCCCTTTAAGGCGATTGATGGTGATAGGGACATTATATTGGCGAGCTGCTATCAGGATACCTTCTTCAAGAATTTTTCCCAACCGGTCAAGCTCGTCGTACAGACCCTCTTCTTTAAGTACTTCCAAACAAGCTATCCCGGAAAGCATGGATGCCGGATTTCCTGCCATCGTACCTGCTTGATAGGCTGGTCCTAGGGGGGCTACAGTTTCCATGATCTCTTTTTTACCGCCATAGGCACCAATCGGAAGTCCGCCGCCGATTATTTTTCCAAGCGCGGTCAAATCGGGTTGAATTCCCAAGAAGTCCTGTGCCCCTCCGTACATGAAGCGGAACGCTGTTATGACCTCGTCGAAAATGACCAGTGCTCCTGCATCGTGTGACAATGAAATGACTTCTTCCAAAAAGCCAGGGCTCGGTTCCACGATTCCAAAGTTGCCGACGATCGGTTCAACCAGCACGCCTGCAATTTCATGTCCCCATTTATTCAGTGCTTCCTTAAATGGCTCGATATCATTGAAAGGTACCGTGATGACTTCTTGTGCGATGCTTTTTGGAACGCCCGCAGAGTCCGGTGTTCCTAGCGTGGACGGGCCGGAACCTGCAGCGACGAGAACAAGGTCGGAGTGTCCATGGTAACAGCCTGCAAACTTGATGATCTTATCACGTCCAGTGTAAGCACGGGCCACACGGATGGTGGACATGACAGACTCAGTGCCTGAATTGGTGAAGCGAACTTTATCCATGGATGGTATTGCCTCTTTCAACATTTTGGCGAATTTGACTTCATGTTTTGTCGGTGTACCGTATAAAACGCCCGTTTCTGCTGCTTTAACGATTGCCTCCGTAATATGTGGATGTGCATGTCCAGTGATGATCGGGCCATATGCAGCTAAATAATCGATATATTTATTGCCATCAACATCCCAGAAATAAGCCCCTTTGGCATGATCCATGGCAACTGGTGAACCGCCGCCTACAGCTTTGTAAGAACGGGATGGGCTGTTAACCCCACCAACGATATGTTCCAGTGCCTCTTTATGTAGAAGCTTCGAATTACTAAAATCCAATCTTAAAACCTCCTAAAAATATAAACCTGCCTTAATCATAGCATTTTTCCGCCCGTAAATCTGGGATGGAAGGCTAGGAAATGTGATCCGTCCACTGATGAAATGCTGCAGCCTTAGAAACAGCAGGATTCGTGGGCATTCATTTTGTTTGGGAAATAGGGCCGGGCCCCAAAACTCCGGTTATGAAAGTCAGAATGTCCAAGATAGTGGCAGGGTTTTCGATGTTGAAGGATTGGCGGTTCATTTCGCCTTGGGCTTGGTAATAGATAAGATGGCCGGTTCCTTTTTCTTCATTAATATGAATGTGGAAACTTATGGGGGTGCTTTCGATCGATCCGCTGGAATCCCTTTGGATGACCTGGCATAATAATTCACCGTATTCATCTTCATAAAGAAAATCATATCGAAGGTCGATAACGACCTTTTCGATTTGGGATAGTAATAATTTTTTAATATTCATAGTCTACTTGTCTCCTTTATATATGTATCTCGTACAACGGCCGGACTCGCCCTGAAAATGATACATGACATCCAGGCATTTTTATTGTCTAAAAAGGCAAGGTTGGATAAACTAATTCATTAGGACAAGAGATTACGGAGGATGTAACAGGATGAGTGATGCAATTCAAGTGAAACAGCTTCGGAAGGAATTTAAGTCGGCATCAAGCCGTTCGGGGTTAAAGGGAGCCTTCCGGGATTTACTTACAAGAAATTATAAAATCGTCCCTGCCGTCAATGATATCAATTTTACTGTAAAAAAGGGTGAGATGGTAGCTTATATCGGGGAAAATGGTGCAGGAAAATCGACCACGATCAAAATGCTGACAGGTATTTTGGAACCGACAGCAGGTGAAATCACAGTCAATGGCATGAATCCTCATAAGGAAAGGGAAAAGTTCACACAAACAATAGGAGTTGTATTTGGTCAGCGCTCACAGCTTTGGTGGGATATTGCGGTTCAAGAATCCTTTAGGCTGCTAAAAAAGGTTTATAAAGTAACGGATGAACAATATAACGATCATATGGAACATGTCATCAAGACGCTCGATATCGGTCCCTTGCTCGACAAACCAGTGCGTAAACTCTCACTTGGTCAGCGAATGCGCTGTGAGCTTGCGGCGGCATTGATCCACAATCCGCCTTTGCTGTTCCTGGATGAGCCGACAATAGGCCTTGACGTACTCGTGAAGATGAAGATTCGCGAGTTCCTGAAAGAAATCAATGAGAAATATAATACGACAATCCTTTTGACTACCCATGATTTAGGAGACATTGAGGCATTATGTGAACGCGTAATCATGCTTGATGAAGGACAGATCATTTATGATGGGGAATTGCAGAGTTTGAAGGATAACTGGGCTGAGGAAAAACAGATCCATTTTCAATTCATCGAGCCGATTGCATTGAAGGAATTGCAATCATTAGCGCTCCCATTTACCGCAAACTGGGTTTATGATGAGAAAAATCAAACATACATTGCTCTGTTGAAAGAAGAAAGTGATCATATTTCACAGCTTGTTTCAGCTGTCGTATCTCATTTTAAAATAAAGGACATCAAAATCCATGAAACGTCCATTGAAGAGATTGTTCGCAATATTTACGAAGAAGGCACTGTCTGACTCTCTTATCATTAAGAAACAACGTGTCTATCAAGAAGGGGGAGGGCAATGGGGAAGTATCTTGCAATGATCCGCATGCGTTTTTTGATGATGCTTGCGTATCGAACGGATTATTATACCGGCATTTTAATTTATAGCATTAATATCGGTGCTTATTATTTCTTATGGAATGCAATATATGGAGAAAAAAGCTCCATCGAAGGACTTTCAAGTATACAGATGACAACATATGTCGCGGTTGCATGGATGGCGCGCGCCTTTTATTTCAATAATATTGACCGCGAAATCGCCACTGAGATCAAGGACGGCAAGGTCGCCATTGAAATGATCCGGCCTTATAACTATTTAGGCATGAAAACGATGCAAGGGCTTGGGGAAGGGATATTCCGATTCTTCTTCTTCTCAATTCCCGGAATGCTGCTGGTAGCTTTCATTTTTCCTATCGAATTGCCGCACGAACCGGCTACGTGGGGGATATTCGGCATTTCCTTGCTGTTCAGTTTCATCATCAATACACAAATTAACTTATTGACAGGAATTACTACCTTTTTCTTATATAATAATGCCGGATTGATCCGGGCTAAAAGGGTTATCATTGATTTGTTTTCCGGTCTGCTGCTGCCCATCAGTTTTTATCCGATATGGGCGCAGGGAGTGATGAAATATTTGCCATTTCAAGGGATCAGCTATGTACCAAGCATGATTTTTACGAACGGGTACAGTTCAGGCGAAATTGGCATGGCGCTTTTACAGCAGTTAATTTGGTGCATCATTCTCATAATACCGATTCAGCTTTTATGGATAGTCGCAAAAAAACAGCTGATTATTCAAGGAGGTTGACGGGATGTTTTATGTATCGATGTTTTTTCAATATGTGAGTCAATATATGAAAACAAGATTGCAATATAGAGCAGATTTCTTCATGGAAATCCTATCCGATCTGCTGAATCAGGTCGTGAACCTGGTATTTATATTAGTCGTTTTTGGACATACCCAGTTTTTAAGCGGCTGGAGCCGTGAAGAAATCATATTCATTTATGGATTCTTCCTTATCCCATTCGCCCTTTTTTCTGCCTTTTTCAACATCTGGGATTTTAATGACCGCTATATCGTCAAAGGTGAAATGGACCGGATATTAACAAGACCGATACATAGCCTGTTTCAAGTCATTTTAGAAAGAATCGAGCTAGAAGCGTTATTTGGTGTTGTGACCGGTTTGATCATTATATTTTATTCGGGGATTTCATTGGATCTGCAGCTTGCGTGGTATGACCCGATTCTTTTCATCATTTTTGCAATAGGCGGGGCCCTTGCTTATGCAGCCATATTCGTTGCGATAGCAAGCATTGGGTTCTGGTCGGATGCGAAAACATCCATCATGCCAATGATGTACAATATCGGGAACTACGGGCGCTATCCTGTTGATATTTATAATAAGGTCATTCGTTTTGTCCTTACATGGGTATTGCCATTCGCGTTTGTTGGTGTTTATCCTGCATCTTATTTCCTTAGAAAAGAAGAGTGGTATGCATATGCATTTGCCACACCTGTAATTGGGGTTGCCTTTTTCGTGATATCCGTTTTCATATGGAATCAGGGAGTGAAGAGGTACCGCGGGGCAGGAAACTAAAAGAGCCCCTTCAACAACATTCATGTTGAAGGGGTTTTATGTTTATTTGCGTTTATTCTTTCTTTCAATATATCTTGCTTGTGCTTGAACATATTGCTGCTTTTCCTCTTCCGTTTCCGGAATGACCAGAGGTACGTTTGTCGGCTTACCGTCTTCATCAATGGCCAGCATCGTTAAAAAAGCGCGTGCCGTAAGCTGTTTTTCACCTGTTAATAGGTTCTCGCGCTCCACTTTCACGAATACCTCCATTGATGTGCGATGAGCACAGGTGACATAAGCTTCAAGGTTTATAGCATCCCCTGTCTTGATGGGGGCCAAAAAATCAAAAGAGTCGCTTGAAGCGGTCACAACGGGTTTTCGACAATGGCGCATAGCTGAAATGCAGGCTATTTTATCAACATAGGCCATTACCTTTCCGCCAAAGATGGTATTGTGATGATTTGTATCCGGTGGAAAAACAAGGTCGGTTAAAAATGTCCGTGACTGCTGTGTTGGATGGGCAACGTTCTTTTCAATCATAAGCTTTTGGTTTAGCTAAAAGGTTTTCACGGACGATTTTTGCTGCTTCGACCATGTTTTTCAGGGAAGCGACGGTTTCCGGGATACCCCTTGTTTTCAGGCCGCAGTCGGGATTGATCCAAAACTGGTCTTTATCCAGTACCTTGATGCCCCGTTCAATCATATCGACCATTTCGTCCACTGCCGGCACACGCGGGCTGTGAATATCATACACACCAAGGCCAATACCTTTTTCGTATGTCCTTTCCTCGAATGCGGAAGCAAGCTCTCCATGGCTACGGGATGTTTCGATGGAAATTACATCGGCATCAAGAGAGGAGATGACATCCATGAAACTGTTGAAGTCGCAATAGCACATATGCGTGTGAATTTGGGTTGTATCCTCCACGCTTGATGTGGATATCAAGAACGAATTAACAGCCCAGTTCAAATACTCATCGCGATCGGTTTTTTTCAATGGCAGACCTTCCCTAAGTGCAGGCTCATCAACTTGGATCATTTTGATTCCAGCCGATTCCAATGCAATGACTTCTTTTTCCAAAGCAAGTGCCAGTTGGTAGCAAACATTCTCCCTGGAAATATCATCACGGACAAATGACCAGTTCAAAATCGTGACAGGACCTGTTAACATTCCCTTTACCGTCTTGTTCGTCAGTGATTGTGCGTATACACTTTCCCTGACTGTCATCGGTTCGATGAAATCGATGTCACCGTAGATGACTGGTGGTTTCACGCAGCGAGACCCATAGGATTGTACCCAGCCCTTTTCTAGAAAGACAAATCCGCCTAACTTATGGCCGAAGTATTCAACCATATCCGTCCGTTCGAATTCCCCGTGTACAAGAACATCCAAGCCGATTTCTTCTTGGATATAAATCCACCTGCTGATTTCTTCGTTAACGAATGTTTCGTATTGCGAAGCGGTCCATTCTCCTCTTTTGAATTTCCCACGTGCTTGTTTAACTTCAAATGTCTGTGGAAAGCTGCCGATCGTAGTTGAAGGAAGAAAAGGCAATTTGAAAAATTCCTGTTGTTTTTGGTAACGTTCTTTAAATGGAAGCTGACGGCCGACGTTCCTGGTTTTAACCTTTTCGACATTGGATTGTACATTCCCATGATTTCGTGCATTTGAACTTGCTAACGTTTGAACCGTAAATTTATTAGCATCGACTTTTTCGGCGATTGCTTCAAAGCCTTGATTATTCCCTTTGACCAAGAGTATGATTTCCTCAAGTTTCTCATCAGCGAAAGCGAGGGCCTCTTTCACTTCTTTTGAAAGGGCGGTTTCATTACGAACGGTCACTGGGACATGAAGCAGGGAACAAGAGGGCTGAAGCCAGATTTGGTCTTCGGCTACTTTTTTCTTAAGAGTCTCGATCAATTGGATTTTTTTTGATAAATCAGATAGCCAAATGTTTTTTCCGTCAATCACACCTGCAGCAAGCACTTTGTCCTTCGGGAAACCGAATGCTTCAAGATTACTTAGATTCCTCCCTTTATCATGTACAAAGTCAAGACCGATTCCTTGGACTTGTAATTCGATGACTTCTTGGTAATGCTCCACGGCATCAAAGTATGTTTGTAGCATGATGTTCAGGTTTGGTGCTGCTTCATTCAGTTTTTCATAGAGGTAAGTAACAGTTTGCATATCATCTTTGGAAATGGATGAAACAAGAGAAGGTTCGTCCATTTGAACCCACTTCACGCCTTCTTGCTCCAACTCTTGCAGGATTTGCGTGTAAAGGGGAAGCAGGCTCAGGATGATGCCAGGGATATCTTTTTTATTGAAGCCTTTGGAAAGGGAGATGAAAGTATAAGGTCCGATCAACACGGGTTTCGTTTCAATCCCTAGCTTTTCCTTGGCCTCCCGATATGCTGCAAGTGGTTTATTTTCTGTTAAAGTCAGCTGTGACAGGTTTAATTCAGGGACAATATAGTGATAGTTCGTATTGAACCATTTCGTCATTTCGGAAGCGACTTCATCATTGTTTCCGCGGGCCATTGAATAATAAACGGAAAGGGGAACGTATCCGCCTTCATAGGCTGAATAACGTTCAGGAACAAGACCGAACATGACGGACATATCCAGCATTTGATCATATAAAGTGAAGTCGTTGGCAGGAATGATATCAATGCCTCGTTTCTTCTGTTTTTGTAAGTTGTCTAAACGGATGGCTTTTAGTTGTGCCGTAAATTCTGCTTCATCGATTTTACCGGACCAGTAAGCTTCTAATGTACGTTTCCATTCACGATCTTCCCCGATTCGCGGGTAACCCAAACTGCTGCTTTTCAAAATTCCCATCCTCCTACATTCATTTGATTGAACAATAAAAAAGCATCCCTAACCGTCAAAAGAGAAAGTTAGAAATGCTTAAAATAAAGAGGCATGCAGAATGCCCCTTACAATTATAAGGTCCCTAACACCTCCCTATCTCCCGTAGGTTAAAACAGTGTTGTCGAAATAGGCAGGTCTCCTGACTTAGGGAATATCATTAGCGGCGGGCCTTCCCGATCCGTTGATCAGTGGCATATTGGATGGCCGCTAACATTCCCATTACAGTGGCGGGACCGTGCCGGAATTACACCGGGCTTCCCTTTTAATCCTAATGAAAATTAGGAACCTATTTCCACATATGAAATTTCACAAAACCTGCTGGATAAACTGATTGCAGGCAGTGAATATTTATAAAATAAAAATTATTATAAATATTTAGACAACCTTAACATATCCGACTAAAAGGGTCAACATGAAAAAGATTCGGGATAAGGTCCCGAATTCCTGACAAATGCGTTTAGATGTGTTAGTGATAAGGATAAAGTCTGTCCCTAAGAAAGAATATATTGTTTGGACAGGGAGTATGTATAGAGGGAGTGGCGTTTTGAAATGGGGCGTGGGGGATGACTTTCTACATCTTGATTGCAGGAATCATTTTTTGCATGGTGATGAGCATTCGTACGTTATTTCTTGTTGAGTCGGGAGGAAAGAAGTTTTCTCTGGAGGATATGCTGTGGCTTGGCAATTTATATGCGACGATATTAGTTGGATTTGCACTGATTTATTTATTATACGAGCTTCAGAATCATTCGGTGATTCTTGATATGGGCAATCGATTGGATGGCACTTTCTATGAACAGTTGAAGACTTCCTTTTATTTTAGTGCGATGACGATGTTTTCTGTAGGGTATGGGGATATAGCCCCGATTGGCGTAGGCAGGATGATTGCGACAATCCAGGCATTCATCGGCTATACGCTCCCGGCCGCGTTTGTAATTCGGACGGTGATTGATTTAGATCAGGAAAGAAGGAATAAATGAAAGTTGTATTTCTTTCGATTATTGGGTACTCTTACCATAATGAAAGAAATGGAGGGTTCAATATGACTGTTAAAATTGGAGAAAAAGCACCTGATTTTCAACTCCCAGCAAACAATGGTGAAATGGTTTCCCTATCGGATTTTAAGGGGAAATACATTGTTTTATATTTTTATCCAAAAGACATGACGCCAGGATGCACGACGGAGGCCTGTGATTTCCGGGACCACAATGAGCAATTTGAGGAATTGGACGCTGTCATCATTGGTATCAGCCCAGACCCAGCGGCACGACATGAAAAATTCATCGAAAAACATGGATTGCCTTTTCTGCTGCTAGCTGACGAAAATCATGAAGCTGCTGAATCATTTGATGTGTGGCAATTGAAAAAGAACTTCGGCAAGGAGTATATGGGCATTGAACGTTCAACATTCCTGATTGATAAGGCAGGTAAGATAGTCAAAGAATGGCGTAAGGTAAAAGTAAAAGGCCACGTCGAAGAAGCTCTTGAAACTCTTCGCGACCTCAAAAAATAAGGGACAGGCAAATGAAGGATGAGCGAATAACGAAGCTTGCTGCCAGGCTGATTCATCATTCGATACAATTAAAGCCAAAAGAGAGAATCCTTATTCGGGGCCATATCAACACGAAACCATTATTGAAAGAGCTGATTGATGAAACATACAGAGTGGGTGCTTATCCATATGTAGAACTTGAAGACGATGAGATAAGCCGGCACCTATTACAAGGGAATGTGAAGGAACAACTTGACACATCATCGCAATGGGCTCTGAAGAAATATACGGATATCGATGCGGTCATCATCATCACCGGTGAAGAAAACGATGTGGAAATGACTGATGCTCTCCTCGAAAGGCACCGTCTTCAAGGGGAGGCTATGAATTCTCCAACTCTTTTCTATGTGAACAACCGACGTTGGGTCTTGCTTAATTATCCCACCAACACATCAGCGCAAAAAGCCGGCATGACTTTCGACAGGTATCAAGACTTCCTTTTGAACGTATGCACAATGGATTATGGGAAAATGGAGGCGGCATTAAAACCGTTAAAATTATTGATGGAACGGACTGACAAAGTCAGGATCCTTTCACCAGGGACAGATTTGACCTTTTCCATTAAAGGTATGCCGGCTATCATATGTGCCGGAAAAAAGAATTTACCGGACGGGGAAGTATTTACTGCACCTATAAAAGAGAGCGTCAATGGAAGGATATCCTTCAACACATCCACAACCTATGAAGGGATCACTTTTAGTGACATAGAATTAAACTTGAAAAAGGGGAAAATCAGTAAAGCCATTTCCAATCAATCTTCTAAAATGAACCGAATTCTGGATATTGATGAGGGGTCCCGTTTTATCGGGGAGTTCGCAATTGGAATCAATCCATACATATTGGAACCTATGGACGATATATTGTTTGATGAGAAAATAAGCGGGAGTCTGCACTTGGCTCTTGGACTTGCCTATGAAGAAGCTGATAATGGAAACCGTTCATCCATACATTGGGATATGGTCTTGATCCAGCGTCCCGAATATGGCGGTGGTGACATCTACTTTGACGATGTGCCGATCAGAAGGGATGGCGTTTTCATATTGCCGGAATTATATGCATTAAACCCAAATTCATTAAAATAAAGCCTTTTTTAATAAGGGTAAGGCTTTTGTCCAACTCAAAAAGGGGACACCTGAATATGCTTTATTAAGGGAATACCTCCTCAGAGAAAGTTGCGCGGGACATACAGAGCCCGTGTTTTTTTATGTTAATTATAAGGGAGAGACAAACATGTTAATACTTTCAACGATCATTCCTAATGAAGGAATCCAAACGAAGATGAAGGATGCTTTTCCTGAATTGAACTTCATTTATCAAGAAGGATGGATGGATGAGCGACTTAGTGAAGCGGAAATCTTAATTACATACGGTGAGGACTTAACTGAAAAAATCATTGGGAAAGCGGCGAACTTGAAATGGATAATGGTCATGAGTGCAGGAATGGAATTAATGCCTTTTAAAGCCATTGAGGAACGCGGCATTTTGGTTACGAACGCAAAAGGCATTCATAAAATTCCAATGGCCGAGTATACGATAGGGATGCTTTTGCAATATGAAAAGAAATTGAAACTGCTTATGAAGAATGAAAGGGAAGAAATGTGGGATAGAAAGATCGAAGTAGGGGAATTGAATGGCAAAACGATGCTCGTCCTTGGTGCCGGTGCAATTGGAGGAGAAGTGGCTCGTCTCGGGAAAGCCTTTAGGATGACGACACTGGGGGTGAACCGGAGCGGGAAGCCGGTGGAGTCCATTGATCGCCTTTATACCCTGGATAATTTACTGGAAGCCATACCTGGAGCTGATTACATCGTATCTGTCTTGCCTAGTACGGATGAAACGAAGGATCTTCTACAAAAAGAACACTTTAAAGCAATGAAAGAATCTGCAGTATTCGTGAATATTGGCCGCGGCGATCTTATTGACGAGGAAGTGTTGATAGAAGCCCTGGAAGCCGGCGAATTAGCTCATGCCATCTTGGATGTATTTGATCCGGAACCTTTAGAAAAAGGGCATCCTTTTTGGAGGATGGAGAATGTTACGGTCACGCCGCATCTTTCAAGTAAAAGCGGAGAATATTTACCAAGGACCTTTGCGATATTCGAGAAAAATATGCGTGAATACCTGAAGTCTGGAAAAGATTTCATCAACGTAATCGACTTATCGAGGGGATACTAAACTCAATACGAAAATGTGAAAGATTCAAAGCTTTGTGAATAAACTAAAAAGAGAGGGTAAAGCCATTGAATTATTGACAAATTCAACGTATAAAAGGTAGACTATTTATAAATATTATAATTTAAGAATTCATACTTAATAAGAAAAAGGGGTGGATGACGGTGTCTGAAGTTCAGTTAAAAGAAGCGTTGGATTCCCTAAAAGATACCGGTGTAAGAATAACTCCTCAACGCCATGCGATACTAGAGTATTTGATTAGCTCCATGTCCCACCCTACAGCTGATGATATATATAAAGCGCTGGAAGGCAAGTTTCCGAATATGAGCGTGGCGACAGTTTATAACAACCTGCGTGTTTTTCGTGAGGTAGGTTTGGTAAAAGAACTTACGTATGGTGATTCTTCTGCAAGGTTTGATTTCGTGACGACGAATCATTATCATGTAATCTGCCAAACCTGCGGGAAAATTGTGGATTTCGATTACCCTGCATTGGATGAAGTCGAGCATTTCGCAGCACAAGTCACTGGTTTCAATGTTAGTCACCATCGGATGGAAATCTACGGCGACTGCACGGATTGTGCAGAAAAAGAAACGCATTAAAAAAAAAGTTCCTCCACTTGGTTGGAACTTTTTTTCATGGTTATGAAGAAATCAAAAGGTCTTTATGATAAGAAGTTCAGCTAGCTGGAATTCTTCTAGTCATGCAGGCTTTTGCGATTATATTTTTCGTTGAATTCTTCGCCTTCCAACTTTTTGTCAAGGGTCAAGGGTTCTTCACAATGCATGCAAATATCTACACGCCCTAATATTTTTGTGGGTTTGCCGCAGTTAGGACAGACAACCTGGATCGTTTTTGTAGAAAGCATTCCAATCCAAAAATAAACCCCGGTGCTTGCGATTATGAATAAAAGGCCAAGTCCCATGAAAAGTGTCATGATAACAGGATGTGTTTTGAAGAAAAGTCCAATATACATTACGATAAAGCCGATGAAAATCAAACTCAAGGCAAATGTACGTATTTTATTGATTTTGCTAGAATGTTTAGCCATGGATTGTCCCTCCTAAAATATAACTTTAACTATAACATAAACTAAGGATGGAACAAAAAAGAAATAAAGGATACATATTACTTTTGAATTGAAATGGTTTAGGGTAATGGACTTAAGCAGGAATATGAAGAGTTTTGTCGAAAGTTATAAAAAAAAGGTTTTGGAGGAATTTATGATGGAAGATATCCTTCGCCCGATTTATCAAGAGCGAGCAAGTTTAAAATCTACACTTGGAATCTTGTTAATTGAAAAAAGAGATGATAATAGCCCGAATACCGATACATTTGACTACATCCTTTTTGTGATTGCAGACGATGCCCAAGAGGCCGTGTTTTTAAAACATTACACTTACCAGGATAAAAAAGCGGCCTTGCATATCGTTAAGGAAGACCAGTTAAAAGAATGGCTCCTATTAGGGACGAACCGCAAAGTGGTTGACTGGATTTATAACGGGAAAGTCCTTTTTGACCGGAATGAATATTTGGACCGTTTGAAAACCGAAATTCGGGAGTTCCCCTTCTATGGAAGAAAGTTAAAGATGGGGATGGAGTTCGCGAAGTTGATTCGCAGGTACATGGATGGGAAAAGCTTCTTTGAAAAAGGCCATTATCTTGAGGCATATAACCATATCGTTCATTCCCTGCATCATTTGGCCCGTTTGGAAATAATAGAACAAGGCTTTTATCCAGAGGTTACGGTATGGAACCAAGTGAAGCATATGGAGCCTGAAATCTACAAGTTGTATAAGGAATTGATCAGCAGTGAGGAAACTCTCGAAAAAAGATTGGAGCTTCTATTCCTTGCGAGTGAATTTCTTATTTATTCGAGGACGAATGCTGGTTCACAGCATTTGGTTGAAATAATGGGGACGAAAGAAGATCCGTGGACGATTGCGGAGCTTATGGAGCATCCGGAAGTTAAGTTTTATTCAGTCGATCTAGGTGTTTTACTGGAATATTTGATAGAGAAGAAGGTAATCGATGTCATCAAATCGGAGACCAAAGGACACGAGGTTTATCATCGGTTTTATCGAGTGTCAAAAAACTTTTAAAAAAATGTGTTTTTATTGTTGACCAATAATAATATAGGTGTTATATTAATACATGTCGCTGCGGGACATCAGCTTTCGCAGCTTCATTAAAACAAAAAAATAAAAAAACATGTTGACAACATGGTTGATAACATGATAAGATGTAAAAGTCGCTTACGAAGTAACGACAACGAAATTGCTCTTTGAAAACTGAACAAAACAAAGCGCCAACGTTAAATTTTAAGTGAGCACACACTATTAAAAAAGCAAAATGAGCAAGTCAAACATTTCTTCGGAGAGTTTGATCCTGGCTCAGGACGAACGCTGGCGGCGTGCCTAATACATGCAAGTCGAGCGAATCGATGGGAGCTTGCTCCCTGAGATTAGCGGCGGACGGGTGAGTAACACGTGGGCAACCTGCCTATAAGACTGGGATAACTTCGGGAAACCGGAGCTAATACCGGATACGTTCTTTTCTCGCATGAGAGAAGATGGAAAGACGGTTTACGCTGTCACTTATAGATGGGCCCGCGGCGCATTAGCTAGTTGGTGAGGTAATGGCTCACCAAGGCGACGATGCGTAGCCGACCTGAGAGGGTGATCGGCCACACTGGGACTGAGACACGGCCCAGACTCCTACGGGAGGCAGCAGTAGGGAATCTTCCGCAATGGACGAAAGTCTGACGGAGCAACGCCGCGTGAACGAAGAAGGCCTTCGGGTCGTAAAGTTCTGTTGTTAGGGAAGAACAAGTATCAGAGTAACTGCTGGTACCTTGACGGTACCTAACCAGAAAGCCACGGCTAACTACGTGCCAGCAGCCGCGGTAATACGTAGGTGGCAAGCGTTGTCCGGAATTATTGGGCGTAAAGCGCGCGCAGGTGGTTCCTTAAGTCTGATGTGAAAGCCCACGGCTCAACCGTGGAGGGTCATTGGAAACTGGGGAACTTGAGTGCAGAAGAGGAAAGTGGAATTCCAAGTGTAGCGGTGAAATGCGTAGAGATTTGGAGGAACACCAGTGGCGAAGGCGACTTTCTGGTCTGTAACTGACACTGAGGCGCGAAAGCGTGGGGAGCAAACAGGATTAGATACCCTGGTAGTCCACGCCGTAAACGATGAGTGCTAAGTGTTAGAGGGTTTCCGCCCTTTAGTGCTGCAGCTAACGCATTAAGCACTCCGCCTGGGGAGTACGGCCGCAAGGCTGAAACTCAAAGGAATTGACGGGGGCCCGCACAAGCGGTGGAGCATGTGGTTTAATTCGAAGCAACGCGAAGAACCTTACCAGGTCTTGACATCCTCTGACAACCCTAGAGATAGGGCTTTCCCCTTCGGGGGACAGAGTGACAGGTGGTGCATGGTTGTCGTCAGCTCGTGTCGTGAGATGTTGGGTTAAGTCCCGCAACGAGCGCAACCCTTGATCTTAGTTGCCAGCATTCAGTTGGGCACTCTAAGGTGACTGCCGGTGACAAACCGGAGGAAGGTGGGGATGACGTCAAATCATCATGCCCCTTATGACCTGGGCTACACACGTGCTACAATGGATGGTACAAAGGGCTGCAAACCTGCGAAGGTAAGCGAATCCCATAAAGCCATTCTCAGTTCGGATTGTAGGCTGCAACTCGCCTACATGAAGCCGGAATCGCTAGTAATCGCGGATCAGCATGCCGCGGTGAATACGTTCCCGGGCCTTGTACACACCGCCCGTCACACCACGAGAGTTTGTAACACCCGAAGTCGGTGAGGTAACCTTTATGGAGCCAGCCGCCTAAGGTGGGACAGATGATTGGGGTGAAGTCGTAACAAGGTAGCCGTATCGGAAGGTGCGGCTGGATCACCTCCTTTCTAAGGATAATTACGAGAGCGCTTTTGTTTTGTTCAGTTTTGAATGAGTAATTCATTCAAATACGAAAGATAAACATCACGATGTGATGGATTCTTTCTACTTTGTTCCTTGAAAACTAGATAATAGATAGAAGGCAATTAATTTTTTTCAAAGCATCAGTAAGATCTTTTTTAACGGTTAAGTTAGAAAGGGCGCACGGTGGATGCCTTGGCACTAGGAGCCGATGAAGGACGGGACTAACACCGATATGCTTCGGGGAGCTGTAAGTAAGCTTTGATCCGGAGATTTCCGAATGGGGAAACCCACTGTTCGTAATGGAACAGTATCTTTACCTGAATACATAGGGTACTGAAGGCAGACCCGGGGAACTGAAACATCTAAGTACCCGGAGGAAGAGAAAGCAAATGCGATTTCCTGAGTAGCGGCGAGCGAAACGGAATTAGCCCAAACCAAGAGGCTTGCCTCTTGGGGTTGTAGGACACTCAACATGGAGTTACAAAGGAACGGGGTAAATGAAGCGATCTGGAAAGGTCCGTCAAAGAAGGTAAAAACCCTGTAGTTGAAACTTCGTTCCCTCCTGAGTGGATCCTGAGTACGGCGGGACACGAGAAATCCCGTCGGAAGCAGGGAGGACCATCTCCCAAGGCTAAATACTCCCTAGTGACCGATAGTGAACCAGTACCGTGAGGGAAAGGTGAAAAGCACCCCGGAAGGGGAGTGAAATAGATCCTGAAACCGTGTGCCTACAAGTAGTCAAAGCCCGTTAATGGGTAATGGCGTGCCTTTTGTAGAATGAACCGGCGAGTTACGATTTCATGCGAGGTTAAGTTGATAAGACGGAGCCGCAGCGAAAGCGAGTCTGAATAGGGCGAATGAGTATGAGGTCGTAGACCCGAAACCAGGTGATCTACCCATGTCCAGGGTGAAGTTCAGGTAACACTGAATGGAGGCCCGAACCCACGCACGTTGAAAAGTGCGGGGATGAGGTGTGGGTAGCGGAGAAATTCCAATCGAACCTGGAGATAGCTGGTTCTCTCCGAAATAGCTTTAGGGCTAGCCTCAAGATGAGAGTATTGGAGGTAGAGCACTGATTGGACTAGGGGCCCCCAACGGGTTACCGAATTCAGTCAAACTCCGAATGCCAAATACTTATTCTTGGGAGTCAGACTGCGAGTGATAAGATCCGTAGTCGAAAGGGAAACAGCCCAGACCACCAGCTAAGGTCCCAAAGTATACGTTAAGTGGAAAAGGATGTGGAGTTGCTTAGACAACCAGGATGTTGGCTCAGAAGCAGCCACCATTTAAAGAGTGCGTAATAGCTCACTGGTCGAGTGACTCCGCGCCGAAAATGTACCGGGGCTAAACGTATCACCGAAGCTGTGGATTGACACCATTTTGGTGTCGATGGTAGGAGAGCGTTCTAAGGGCGTTGAAGTCAGACCGGAAGGACTGGTGGAGCGCTTAGAAGTGAGAATGCCGGTATGAGTAGCGAAAGAAGGGTGAGAATCCCTTCCACCGAATGCCTAAGGTTTCCTGAGGAAGGCTCGTCCGCTCAGGGTTAGTCGGGACCTAAGCCGAGGCCGAAAGGCGTAGGCGATGGACAACAGGTTGATATTCCTGTACCACCTATACATCGTTTGAACGATGGGGGGACGCAGAAGGATAGGGTAAGCGCGCTGTTGGATATGCGCGTCCAAGCAGTTAGGCCGGAAACGAGGCAAATCCCGTTTCCATTAAGGCGGAGCTGTGATGGCGAGGGAAATATAGTACCGAAGTTCCTGATTCCACGCTGCCAAGAAAAGCCTCTAGTGAGATGTAAGGTGCCCGTACCGCAAACCGACACAGGTAGGCGAGGAGAGAATCCTAAGGTGTGCGAGAGAACTCTCGTTAAGGAACTCGGCAAAATGACCCCGTAACTTCGGGAGAAGGGGTGCTTTTTAGGGTGAATAGCCCGGAAAAGCCGCAGTGAATAGGCCCAGGCGACTGTTTAGCAAAAACACAGGTCTCTGCGAAGCCGCAAGGCGAAGTATAGGGGCTGACACCTGCCCGGTGCTGGAAGGTTAAGGGGAGAGGTTAGCGCAAGCGAAGCTTTGAACCGAAGCCCCAGTAAACGGCGGCCGTAACTATAACGGTCCTAAGGTAGCGAAATTCCTTGTCGGGTAAGTTCCGACCCGCACGAAAGGTGTAACGATCTGGGCACTGTCTCAACGAGAGACTCGGTGAAATTATAGTACCTGTGAAGATGCAGGTTACCCGCGACAGGACGGAAAGACCCCGTGGAGCTTTACTGCAGCCTGATATTGAATTTTGGTACAGCTTGTACAGGATAGGTAGGAGCCTGAGAAGCCGGAGCGCTAGCTTCGGTGGAGGCGTTGGTGGGATACTACCCTGGCTGTATTGAAATTCTAACCCGCGCCCCTTATCGGGGTGGGAGACAGTGTCAGGTGGGCAGTTTGACTGGGGCGGTCGCCTCCTAAAGAGTAACGGAGGCGCCCAAAGGTTCCCTCAGAATGGTTGGAAATCATTCGTAGAGTGTAAAGGCACAAGGGAGCTTGACTGCGAGACCTACAAGTCGAGCAGGGACGAAAGTCGGGCTTAGTGATCCGGTGGTTCCGCATGGAAGGGCCATCGCTCAACGGATAAAAGCTACCCCGGGGATAACAGGCTTATCTCCCCCAAGAGTCCACATCGACGGGGAGGTTTGGCACCTCGATGTCGGCTCATCGCATCCTGGGGCTGTAGTCGGTCCCAAGGGTTGGGCTGTTCGCCCATTAAAGCGGTACGCGAGCTGGGTTCAGAACGTCGTGAGACAGTTCGGTCCCTATCCGTCGCGGGCGCAGGAAATTTGAGAGGAGCTGTCCTTAGTACGAGAGGACCGGGATGGACGCACCGCTGGTGTACCAGTTGTCTTGCCAAAGGCATAGCTGGGTAGCTACGTGCGGACGGGATAAGTGCTGAAAGCATCTAAGCATGAAGCCCCCCTCAAGATGAGATTTCCCATGGCGCAAGCTAGTAAGATCCCTGAAAGATGATCAGGTTGATAGGTCAGAGGTGGAAGCGTGGCGACATGTGGAGCTGACTGATACTAATAGATCGAGGACTTAACCAACGCTTTTTAAAAAAATGAAATACCTTCTTATTATCTAGTTTTGAAGGAATGAAAATTTCTTCTTGCATTTTCTCAAAAAGACGTTATAATAATATATGTCTTGAAAAAATGTTAACAATGTTTGGTGACGATAGCGAAGAGGTCACACCCGTTCCCATTCCGAACACGGCAGTTAAGCTCTTCAGCGCCGATGGTAGTTGGGGGTTTCCCCCTGTGAGAGTAGGACGTCGCCAAGCTTATATTGTTCCGCAGTAGCTCAGTGGTAGAGCATTCGGCTGTTAACCGAACGGTCGTAGGTTCGAGTCCTACCTGCGGAGCCATTATTGGAGAGCTGTCCGAGTGGCCGAAGGAGCACGATTGGAAATCGTGTAGACGGGTAACCCTGTCTCAAGGGTTCAAATCCCTTGCTCTCCGCCATTTTACAACTGGCCCGTTGGTCAAGCGGTTAAGACACCGCCCTTTCACGGCGGTAACACGGGTTCGAATCCCGTACGGGTCACCATTTAGACAACATATTGGAGGATTAGCTCAGCTGGGAGAGCATCTGCCTTACAAGCAGAGGGTCGGCGGTTCGATCCCGTCATCCTCCACCATTTTCAATAAAATCAGGTTGTTTCTACATAATGGATTGATTATTCATCCCATTGAAACACTCAACACGAAAACCTGATGTATAATAGCAACATTATTAACGTCGCGGGGTGGAGCAGTCCGGTAGCTCGTCGGGCTCATAACCCGAAGGTCGCAGGTTCAAATCCTGTCCCCGCAATCTATGGTCCCGTGGTGTAGCGGTTAACATGCCTGCCTGTCACGCAGGAGATCGCGGGTTCGATTCCCGTCGGGACCGCCATTTTTATTGCTTGGCTCAGTAGCTCAGTCGGTAGAGCAAAGGACTGAAAATCCTTGTGTCGGCGGTTCGATTCCGTCCTGAGCCACCATAGTAGTGCCGGTGTAGCTCAACTGGTAGAGCAACTGACTTGTAATCAGTAGGTTGGGGGTTCAAGTCCTCTTGCCGGCACCATGTTTCATCCATATGCGGAGGGGTAGCGAAGTGGCTAAACGCGGCGGACTGTAAATCCGCTCCTTAGGGTTCGGCAGTTCGAATCTGCCCCCCTCCACCATCTTACAGGGGTATAGTTTAAAGGTAGAACAGAGGTCTCCAAAACCTCCAGTGTGGGTTCGAGTCCTACTACCCCTGCCAATTTAAATCTTATAATGGCGGTTGTGGCGAAGTGGTTAACGCACCTGATTGTGGTTCAGGCATTCGTGGGTTCGATTCCCATCAGTCGCCCCATTTTTTAACAAATCATGGTATAATGAATACAACGTTAATGGGCTATAGCCAAGCGGTAAGGCAACGGATTTTGATTCCGTCATGCGAAGGTTCGATCCCTTCTAGCCCAGCCATATGCGAAAGTAGTTCAGTGGTAGAATACAACCTTGCCAAGGTTGGGGTCGCGGGTTCGAATCCCGTCTTTCGCTCCAAAAACGTTGGCGGCATAGCCAAGCGGTAAGGCAGAGGTCTGCAAAACCTTTACCACCGGTTCGATTCCGGTTGCCGCCTCCAACATACATGCCGGTGTGGCGGAATTGGCAGACGCGCACGACTCAAAATCGTGTTCCTCTGGAGTGCCGGTTCGACCCCGGCCACCGGTATCATCAATAGCGAAGGATCGCTATTACATCAAGCTTCACACTTAATTGTGTGAAGCTTTTTTGTGTTTTCGCCCACTACAAAATATGTACAAATAATGTGCGAGGGTAGTATGCAATGAGTATAAGGGGAAATTTATTATCAAGCAGGGATAGAAGTAACTGGTGCGAAAAATAATTCCGTGCTGATTCGTCAGACAAAAACTTATTTTAAAAAGTGCTGCCCATCATTTCAAAGGTGAAGGATTAACAGGACATTTAATTGAAGGTTTGAGGGAATGGTAAAATTGACAAGTTATTCATCAATCAAGATGAAGGAGAATTAAAACAAAGGAACATACAAAACCAATAAAACATTACGGTCTATTATCTGAGATTAAGGGCGTTAGGATTTCATTTCATATGCTTAGGCATCACACATCAGAGTATTCATTCACAATTTATTTTAACAGCGATAGTTTATGGAGCGTTTTCTGTGTTACGGTAAAAATAAAAACGAATGGGTCAAAGAGCGCTAACTCTACCATTCGTTCCGAAAGTAATGATTGGCCAATGATTTTAGATTTCAATATTCATAACATTTAGTTCTGCTTCCGTATACCCAGCAGAGGATAGTGCAATTTCAATTTCTTCAGCAGCCTTATAATCAAATAATTTAAATTTAGACATTAAAGCGAAAGCATTTTGATTTTCAATTGCCAGGGCAACAGCTTCCACGTCTTGTAGTAACTTCAGGTCTTCAATGTAGAATTGAGCGGTTCGCATCGCTAAATACTCATTCTGTGTAGTTGAACTGTAGAAAAGTCTTGTTAAAGTGGCGATTGCGTTAGGAACGAAAATTTTATTCATAATTACCCCTCCATCATTCTCAATATTCTGTCTTTAAGACACTTCAAGTATGAGTCACCATAAAAGTATTGTCAATCTTTAGCTGTTCAGCATTTTTGCTCACCAAATGAAAGTAGATCTGTATAAAACAAGCGACTTTCCAAAGGCAAAAATCATTGCACCGAAGCAGCGAAAGAATGAATGTTGCTGAGTTTAAAAAACGAGCCAACTTACATGTGAAATGTTTATTTAAGCTGGATTGCTAGGTCTGGTTGAGCATCCAGTAAATAGCTGCTTTAAAAAAAGCCAGTGTCACAAGTGGCTCGATTAAGCCCAATGTTTTAGAATTTTTTTAGAAATTCTTTCATTGATGAAATCCTTTCTGTGTTTAAAATTTTCAAAGGGCTTATGAAACAACAGATCCTTATTGACTGTGAAGAAGGCGGGCTTCCACATTACGCAGCTCTCCGAATGAAACACTATCAGCCACAATTACTTGCAATGTTCTCGTAGCTGTCATTCGTTTGTCTGGATGCTTCATTTGTAGATGCTGTTGTATCGCTCGGAAAAGTTCATTATTTTCTGGACGGTTGGCGTTATAGATTTCTTGTAAACTCTTCGATTTTCCCATGGCTTTTCCTACTTTCCATCAAGTGTTAAATACATATGAAAGCTTATGCGATAATATTCGTATGGTCTATATTTCCGTCTGAACGCGTCTAATTCCTTCTTTTTTCAATTAAATCTTCTTTAAAGAGCAGTGAAGTTGCTCCTGATTTTTTTACATGGCGTTAGCTTAGCTGTCTTACTGCTTGACCGTTGCCCGTATATGTTGTTATTTATCTTTGTCTTTAACACGACCAAAGTAATTTAGAAGCATGTTCTGCGTAGGAGTGTGTTATTGTGATGTTAAAAATTTATATTGAGACATGATGCACTAGTCCCGTTATCAACCAGAAAAGTACCTCCTTTAACCTTACTCCTATTTATTTTCAGCTTCGTACTTTTTTAAAATAATATCAGTGAAATATGGTAATAAATAAAAAACTACTATTTAAGAACTACAAACAATAAATTTTCTAAGGGGCGGCAAATTGTGAACTATATGGGATGTCAATGCAGGTCCGATGACGAGTTACAGCAACTGGTCGATCAGGCAAAACTATTTACAAATATGGGAACGGTGGCAGACTATATTCCAGCTCTTGAAAAGGCGAATCCTGGGGATTTATCTGTTGCTATTTACTATCCTGACGGAAAAGGATCGGGGGATGTAAGTGGGAAAATGACCCTGCAGAGCATATCGAAAGTTTTGACACTTGCTCTTGTATTAATGGAAAAAGAGGAAAATGTCTTTTCCTATGTAGGCAAAGACCCTACTGGTGACCATTTAATTCGATTGCCAAGTTAGAGACAAACAAGCCATCCAAGCCGTTAAACCTGATGATCAATGCAGGAGCATTGACTGTGACCTACATGATTGCAGGTGACAGTGAGAATGAAAGATTCAGGCTTATTTTAGATTTTTTCCGAGAATTGTTGCAAGATCCCACTATTGAGAATGTGGAGGACTTAATTGAATTGTACTCGAAGCAGTTTGCCAATGAAATGGACAGTCTGGAGTTGGCAAGGATAGGCTGTGAGCTGGCCATGAATGGGAAAGATTTGTTGACGGGAAAGCAAATCATCCCCTGAGACATTGCCCTAATTTGCAAGACTTTCATGGTTACCTGAGAAACAAATCACTCACTTTCACGGCAAAAAAAGGACCTCTGCACATATGGCAAGGGTCTTAAGGTGATCATAACAAGTTGGATAGGAGAGATACTTTTTTATATAATGCATGTACCTCTTTATTCCGATGATCCCCGATGTCATTTCTTAGGTGGCCTTCCATATCGGTCATTAAATCAGCTAATTTCAATGCCTTTTGCCTATCGGAAATATTGCTTCGAATGATATATTCATATTTTGCATTGTATTCAGTCAGTGACATTTCTTCCGTCCTCCCATAATATCATTAAAGCTGTCCTCTGTTCCTTCAGCAGCAATCCCAATGTACTTGAGTGTAATTTCAGGATGTGAATGATTAAGGATCACTTGTAATTCAGCAACGTCCTTACTTCGTTTATAGAACCAGTACCCATACGTTTTCCTCATGGTATGGGTACCAACGCCCTCGATATCCACCATGTCCGCTGCTTTATTAAGCTGTCTGTAGGCTTGTATCTTGCTAATTGGCTTATCGCCCTTACGTGAGGGGAATAGCCATTCACCATGGATGGTGGCTATATAGGCTGCCAATTCATTACATACATTATTAAGCTGTATTATTCTTGGCTTTTTTGTTTTGCCTTCCTTGATGATGACCTCCATCTTACCTTTAATGTCCTTTATCTTCATCGATAATAAATCAGACACACGCAAGCCTGTATTGATGCCTAACAAGAACAATATGTAGTCTCTCTCGCTGCAATGTCTCTTCAGTGACCATTTCATATCATCTAATTTTTCCAATGATCTGATAGGTTGAACGTCAATTAAATGTTCTTTTGGCAAATGAGATCACCCTTATTTCACGCTAATGGAATCAGTGTTTTGAATGTATACTTTTTATTAATTTAAGAGTAACACTTGAAAAGGATGGAAGTCAATGTGAGGTATATACTGACATCTTTTGGACTGTCCACTTTTAAGGGTTCGAAGTATTTTAGTTGTTTATTCGTATTAAGGTTGAATAATGGCATTAAAAACTTCTGGAACTTGATATAATTAGTCTATAGGAATATTTTTCTAAACTGATGTTTTGATGGATATTTAATAGATGGATTAACTCATTCTGAATTTATTATGCTTTAACAGCAGGATTGGGAAACCACCATGAAGAGAGGTTTAGTTATATTGAAAAAGTTACTGCCTTTAATGTCAAGGTTGTTTACTATGTCAATTATGGTTGCGGTTTTTTACTGTATGTTCATGTTTGCAGACTTGGAGAATGAAAAGACAGACAGCGGGAGTCATAACGAGCAATCAGTTAATTTTGAAGAGATGAGCGATCAAGAAGAGATGCCAGCAGGTTCTTTGGTGAACTATTGTAAAGATAGCGCTAATGAGAGTCGCGCCTCCAGTTGGTTTGGTATTGAAGAAAACGTTATGGAACCTAGCGAATATACGGTTGAATGCATTGAACACTTGGAGTAGCAGCAGAGTTCCTATGGATCACCCGTAAATTTGAAATTCAGGACAACAAGGATATCCGGGACGTCGGGGTTTAGCGCAAAGATAAGGACATATTGACCGAATATTATCGTGAGCGGGGGGACATCCAAAGATTTGGCTGATTGGCTTAATGGAACGGAGTGGAATTAACGGGGAATATGAAGTGTTTTGGAAAATATAGCTTTGCTGAAATGATTGGTGACGAACGGGTACACAGCGGAGAAGGCCATATTTGTTCATATAGAACATTGAAACTAATCTGTTTGGATCTTAATCAAACAGGTTTTTAGTATGAAAGGAAATCCAATGGAAAAAATGGAATAGAATATAATGAAGAATGAAGGAAAATTTTTCACCCCCATATCTTTTTCTCTTTCTGAAACGTTTATAGGATAGAGGGTGTTGAAGGAGTGAGAAAAATGATAAATAAGTTAAGGGAAGATATTTCTGAAGAAAAGGATAACGGTGAGATTTTGCGTGAAGTCTATCCTGAATTGCTTCGGTTTTGCCGATTCCTGACCCAAAATAATTGGGATGGGGATGATTTGGCACAGGAAACGGTATTGAAGGCAATGCAGGGCTATGGAAAGAAAACCGAGATAACAACGGCCTTATTGAAGACGATAGCCCGCCATTCCTGGATTGATACGATACGAAAAAGGAAAAAAGAATCATTAGACGAACTGGTGGATACCGAACAACAGGGATCAGTTGGGGAAAATGCCTTTGAAACGGTTGAATATATAATAAAGTCACTTACCCCGAAACAAGCCGTTGTGTTCCTGTTAAAGGAAGGATTCCTCTATCGGTCAAAAGAAATCTCAGATTATTTGAACACCACGGAAACGGCTGTAAAGGCAATCTTGAACCGTGTGAAAAAGCGTTTTGACGATGACGTTGAAGAGCGTAAGTTGTCTTGTGTGGAAGATTGGCAGGATGAGGAGGAACAGCGGCTCATGTCCCTGATGACACAGGCTTTAAAAGTCCAGAATCCTGATATCCTCATTAGAAGCATTCCATCTTTCAAATCCCTGGACAGTGAATCAATGACTCCTAAACTGATGAATCGTTCGATTCTTTCCAAATCAAGCTTCACTCCTTCAAACACACTCTCAATGGCAGCATAGCCAATATTATTGTTAGGAGGAAGAAGAGATATGACCACCATTCCATATGTAATTGAGCAATCAGGCAAGGGTGAGCGCTCGTATGATATTTATTCCAGACTTCTAAAAGACCGTATCATCATGATTGGGGAAGAAATCACCGATCATTTAGCCAATAGTGTGGTTGCCCAATTGTTATTCTTGGCAGCAGATGCACCTGAGAAGGAAATTACCATCTTCATAAACAGTCCAGGGGGCTCGACCAGTGCCGGTTTCGCCATTTATGATACGATGCAATATATTAAGCCTGATATCCGGACTGTATGTACGGGGATGGCTGCATCATTCGGTGCCATGCTTTTATTGGCGGGTACGAAAGGGAAAAGGTGCGCTTTGCCAAATAGTGAAATCATGCTTCATCAACCGCTTGGTGGGGCGAGGGGGCAAGCCACGGAAATTGAAATTTCTGCCCGAAGGATTTTGAAACTAAAGGATCATATCAATCAAATCATCTCGGAAAGGACTGGGCAGCCTATCGAAAAGGTGGCGAAGGACACAGATCGTGATTACTTCTTAAGCGCAATAGAGGCGAAGGATTACGGTATAATCGATGAAATAATCGTTCAGGATAAGTAATCCTGATAAAAACGCCATCAGTAAGCTCAAAAATAAGCTGGATGAAAACGAAAAGAAACTGTCGATATCTATATCGGCAGTTTCTTTTTTACCTTCGACATTACTCCATATATTTATTTACAAATCCTCCCCATACCTCGTTCCAATACTTTTTTGGATCCACTAATTTAGCTTCATCTCAATGGCCGCATAGCCAATATTATTGTTAGGAGGAAGAAGAGATATGACCACCATTCCATATGTGTGAAAAAATAGAAGGGTGCCAAGGGTGACTATTGAAATCTGAAACTACTGAAATTCTTTTTGAAAAGGGCTGAGAAAAGGATTTTGGATGTTTTCCTTTTCTGGATAGTCCATCCATTTAATATGCTAAAATAAATATTATCTAACATTATCAATATCTTGGAGGAAGTTTCAATGAAGAAAACGAAAAAGGTTTTACTTATTAGTGGAATCTTTGTTGTGGCATTATTCGGGTTGGGGATTGCTTCCTTTAAAATCATGGAAAACTCCAATGATTACGAAAAAGCACAACTGGAGGTCGAAGCCAGGGAAACCAAAGAACAAATTGAAAGAGAAAGAGAGGATGTGAAAATCACAGCCCAAAGGGAAGCGAAAGCTAGAGAGGCGGAACTTGAAGCGAAAACAGCGATATATGATGGGATTGAATTTGAAACAGGGCTTGATGAAGACTCAACCGAAACGGAAGTCATGGACGTCATGCATAAAATGACTCATCAAAAAGTTCGATCGCAAGATAAATGGGGAGCTATACCAATGTCCCCTAAGATTATAGAAGAGGTTTATAAAATAGTGGATTTAAGTGATTTTCAGCATAGAGATAGATTGCTCGGCATTGCTGCCAGGTGGGGGAACTTTAATTTTAGCACGATCGTTCAGGACCATAACTTCTTTTGGAAAGCCAAAGAAGGTACCGTTGGAAAAGCCCATGGCACATTAAGTGCGGCAGAAGAGATTGAATTCATTGAAGTGAATTTTAAGTGAGGCCATTTGATGTGCTTGGTCGTCGCTGAATTGTTGGGTGCAGATAGAGGGGTGGGCTTCATGATCCAGGATGCCCGTTCATTCATGCAAACGGACGTCGTATTCGTAGGCATCATTATTTTTGCCATGGCTGGTAAAATTTCTGACTCGTTTGTCCGCTTTTTAGAAAATCATTTGCTGAAATGGCAAGATAGCTTTAAAGCCTAATTGAAAAGGATGACCGCCCGGTTTGGGGAGGTCATCCTTTTTCTTGTTTGTTAATGTATGTTTTAATCTATTTCGCTATATAAGGGCAAATAAATAGTGAAGGATGTTCCTTTGTTCAATTCGCTCTGTACCACGATTTTCCCTTTGTATTTTTGAACGATGGAATAACAAACGGTCAGGCCGATACCAGTTCCCCTATCTTTAAGCG
Source organism: Peribacillus simplex (assembly GCF_001578185.1). Lineage (NCBI taxonomy): Bacteria > Bacillati > Bacillota > Bacilli > Caryophanales > Bacillaceae > Peribacillus > Peribacillus simplex. The sequence continues at coordinate 865,808 of NZ_CP011008.1, forward strand.
AATAGAATGGGGTGCCGAGTATTTCAAGCTGTTCTTTGGAAAGACCTATTCCTGTATCCGTTATTCGGATTTTTGCCATAGTGAGTTCCTTCTCTGTTTCCACCTTGATGAATCCGGGATTGTTCATCGACTCAATTCCATTTTTCATGATATTGACCAGTATCTGTTTAAGCTCGATCGGATTCATATTGATTTGTAGGTCATCACGGAAATCAAGTTGAAAGCCTATGTTTCGATTATTGGCAAAACTGGATAATAGATCGGAAATCTTTTGGATTTCATAATTTAAAGGAATGACCTGAATATTATCCGTTTGCGGTTTTGCCAAAGACAAATAGTCATTGATTATCACTTGTGTATATTCAAGTTCTGTAAGCATGGTCTGCACATAAAATTTTTCCGTCTCATTCAGTTCCTTCTCTTGATCCAATAACTGGGCAAACCCCTTCACGACTGTAATGGGATTTCGTATCTCATGTGCAATGGTGGCTGCTAGCTGACCGACTGAGTTCAATTGCTTGGCCTGTTGGATCTCCTTATGGAATGCATTAGTGGATTCCATCCTATTGTTGGTTCCTATGAACACAAATACCAATATGATTTGTATAGCGATGAAATTAATCGTATTGCCGAAACTATCCAATGAAACATACTCATAAGTGTATTTAAGATCCGTTTGCGAAATGATCAAGATGGAAGCAGGACCTAATATGATATTTAAAGTGGCGACAATATAAAATCCGATTTTATCAAAGAGAAAAATGGGAATCAAGGGTGCTATAGCAAAAAAAGCCAGCATAATTGCGGTATCTGGGAAAATCCAGAATTTGCTGTATATATAAACAGTAATTAAAGAAATGAATAGGGTTTTATAGAAATTGACTTCTGTTTTTAAGAAAAACAACAGAGAAATTATCATCCCCGATATTAAAATGACCTGGAATGTCATATCGTAGGGGTTATCTTTCCAACTTATAGGTGATACGGAAATCCCAACTAATAGTAAAAAGGATATCATTGCCATGAATGCCTTCAGTATAAATCGGTGTTTGTTTTGATAATATTGATAGTTTTTTAACATAATTCCCCTTAATATAAATATTCTGTTTGTTTAATAGTAATCTGATACTAGTTTTTTGTAAATCAGAAAAAAATAGATCTTGTCAACGTATGTAACAAATCCTTCTAAATCAAGGGGAAATGGATGATGGGGAGGCGAATGGAATGGGTTCATGGAATTAGGTTGGGTATAACGAACTGCACGGAGGCCTTGCAAGTAATTTGCTTCACGGGGCATTTTACCCATTTTAACTAATGTATTATTTCTTTACACTATATTTGCTGTAGATTCACATTCCCCTTCTAAAATGGTGGTAATAATAGGAAGGGGATAGGGAAAATGAAAACGAATATAAAGAAATTCGGTTTATGCATGATGAGTGCGGCTTTTATATTGCAGGCTACTTCCATGGAGGCCTCAGCAGCAAATGAAGATCATTCGAATTCATCTATTTATGAGAGGAAAATTGTGAATATCGCACATCGAGGAGCTTCCGGTTATGCTCCTGAACATACCATACCCGCATATCAATTGGGAGAACAAATGAAAGGCGACTACATAGAAATCGATCTTCAGATGACAAAGGATGGAAGATTGATAGCAATGCATGATGAAAAGGTGGATCGTACAACGAATGGTACAGGTCTAGTGAAAGACTTAACGCTGGCAGAAATCAAAAAACTAGATGCCGGTACATGGTTCAATGAAAAATATCCGCAATTGGCAAAAAAGAAATATGAAGGGTTAACGGTACCCACTCTTGAAGAAGTCTTTATGAAATTCGGCAGGCAGGCCAATTACTATATTGAAACAAAGTCTCCTGATGTATATCCAGGAATGGAAGAAGAACTTCTGCAAGTTCTGAAAGAAAATAAACTGGTGGATTCAAAAGGCCGTACCAAAAATGTACTTATACAATCGTTCAGTCAAGAAAGCCTGTTGAAGGTTCATGCCATGAATCCAAATTTACGACTTGTACAGCTTTTTTCTTATAAGAACCAAGCAACCATTTCTGATGAGGAATTGGAATCCATTAAGAAATATGCCATTGGCGTTGGCCCGAACTTCAATAAGGTGGACGGACAATATGTGAAGATGGTTCGAAATCATGACCTTCAATTCCATCCATATACAGTAAATGAAAGAGCGGACATGAAAAAAGCTCTAGAATGGGGTGCAACGGGGCTGTTTACGAATTATCCCGATGTATTTAACGAGGTTCTAAGAGAGTATAAGCATGAAAAGCACAATGACAATGTGAATTTATAAGGTTACTAAATAAGTGTTTCATAGGTGAGTCCCGGTTTTCCGGGGCTTTTTTTGTATGAACCGGATTCAACTTAATGAAGGGCATTTAATCCTTGGGAGAAATAGGTGTTCATAGGCTTAGTAGACTTTTGATTATAAACGGGTTTCTAGTATGAGGACATAGAAAACCTCGAATAAGGGACTTTTTTTACTGTGTCCATTATTCGGGGGATGGTTCGATCTGCATGGGCTTTTTTATTAGGGACACAAATAGATTGAAATTATTGTTATATTATGGATATCGTATAAAAAAGGTGAAAAAAGATGAATGATCATTATGTGTGTGAACTGAAGAGTATCTGCTTTTCTTGACTATTATCGTTGCTTTTGTTTCAGGTGGATCCGGGAATGTGATGATTGATCCAATGGATGATGGAGGGTATAATGTGTATCCTCAGGCCAGTTATTCCAATATGGTCGATATGGGAAATGGACTTTTTGGCGTGTTGACTGGCGGTACGGATTTAAGCGGAGATGAAACATTCAAAATCTATTATTATGATAGGGAAAAAGATGAGTTGATCTTCAAAAAAGAAACGATGCCAAGTGAACTTGAACAAGGGCTTTTGGTAATGAGATGGAGTATTTATATTATATAATGATAGTGACAAAAGGAGGATGTATAGATGATGGTATATAATTCGGCAGCAGAACTTTGTAAAGGGTTTGGGTATCCGCCCGTTCACGTTAAATTGACGATAGAGATCGTCGATAAGAGGCTGGGACCTGTAAGGGCGGAAGCAGAGATAGCCATCAAGCCTGTTGAGTCAAAGGGGTTTTTAGAGGTGCTGGTGGAGGATCTGGAATCGGAGCATATTTTTGCTGATGAAAATGGCAGCATATACGGAAGTTTTGGCATCGATCAAAGCATCCAGATTTATGATGAAGTCCTAACTACCATTCCATTCGAAGAGTTAATCGGAAAAGAAAATTGGAAAGAGGCTGTCGATTCATTTATCATGGAAGAAAAGCTAAAAGGACAGTTGGAAAAGGTACTAAATAATTATCAATTCAGTGATATGAGTGGTAAATATAAATTTAGAAAAATATGTACGATTACTGAACTCCAATTTTTGAAGTGAAAAAATGGAGAAGGTAAAAAGCCTTCTCTATTTTCATTATTCTTGGATCATATTAAAGCTGTTTTGGTTAGCATAACAAGCCTTCTTTTCTTCGTATTCGGTCCCATCCATCCATATCAGGTAAACCCCGTCCTTTAACTAAGAACATCTTCGCATTATGTTTACATCAGATAAAAGTAAGTTCGGCATTGGTTAAAAACATATTCCCATCAAATATCTATTATTAAAAAAATCCACTTTTTTGAATGCGATGGTAAGTATGCATGAAATCGCATCAGACTGTGAAATATGGTTCTATATTTTTCATCATTTGTTAGATATATTGAATGTAAGGCACTAAAAAAGCACAGGAGTTAGCCCCTGTGCGACGAAATTATTTATAAACCTTACTTGGGATTTTTACTGCAGGGCGGCCAAATGCATAAGGAGCTACTTCATATTCTTGGAATACGAGATAGATCCCCCCATTTGTATAATAGAACTGTGAATCCTTATTGACGGGAACCTCGCTCTGTTTTTTTACATAAAAACTATCTCTTTTCCTCATGTAGTCAAAAGCATATTTCTGCACCTTCGTATATTTCACTTTGGATGTGAGGATTTCACTGATTTTCACCTGTTTACCGGAAGACACTTTAAAATTATAGGATGTTGTGTATCCCATTCCATGAGCTCCACCGCTATAGGAGTAATCGTCAAAAAGAATGCTTAGCTTTTCATCCTGGTTGAATTTCACTTTATACGAAATACTGTAACTATACTGGCAAGTGTATGGGGATTCTTTGCACCATTCCTCATTTTTATCTTTTTCCCTATCCTTTTTTGCTTGCAGATAAAAGGAATAGGCATCCTTGGCATGCTTAGTTAACACCTGATTAATTTTATCCTGAGCTGCTTTACTTTTTAGTCCTGATACTTGCGGATACGACAAGTCACTAATATTTTTATACTTTTTCTTGGTTATCTTCACATTGCTGAATTTTAAATATTTAGTAGATACATAGGCTTTTTTTCCATTGTACCGAATTTCCGACCAGCCGGATTTTGTTTTTGAATAAACGGTTACGGCTTTCCCTTTCTCCAACGATCCTACTTTTTTATAGCTGGTGCCGGGACCACTTCTAACAGATAAAGGGGAATTCTTCGTGTTTACCGTTGCGTTTTCTGTAGTGGCTGCGGAGACAGAGTCGATTTTTATCAGTAAAAAAGAGATGCATGTAAAAGCTAATGCGACAGCAAGGAAAATCTTAGTGAAATTCTTGGATAGCATTCAATTACCACCTTTGTATAATTTTTACATTACCTATTATATAAGTTGGTGGATCAAATAGAAAGTTAATTTTATAATTCAAAAGCTAAAGAGGAGAAAAAAATGAAAATTGGTTTAGTACGGCATTTTAAGGTGGCACATGAATTCCCTACTGGGAAATCTGTGACGGCGGATGATATGAAGCAATGGTTTGTGGACTATGATGCAGCGGATATTATTTATGGAACGACCTTACTTGGCGTGGAGGAATGGCAGGAATGTTATTGCAGTAATATGTCGAGAGCTGTCAAGACAGCGGAACATATTTATCCAGGTACGGTTCATCGGATGGAGGAGCTGCGGGAAATACCTTCTCCCCCTCTCAAAGGGAAGGTGAAGCTGCCATTCATCCTTTGGGCCATCTGGATTCGCTGCTGCTCGCTGTTCAACAAGGAGACAAGGGCGGAAATTAAGATCGCCGAACGAAGGATCAATAGAGTATTGGATGAAGTTTTTGCAAAGGGGGAAAGGGATGTTCTGATCGTGAGTCATGCCGCCCTTATGGTCTATATGAGGAAAGAGCTGATCCGACGGGGGTTCACCGGTCCAAAATTCAAGATTGCCGGTAATGGAAAGCTGTATGTATTCGAAAGATGATAAGTCAAAAATATAGGGTTTCCCACCATAGAAGGTAAGTCTGGTATATTGAACATTTTACTTAAGAAAGATGCAGGCCTTTTCCGATTAGTTATTCTTTTTCCGTTGGTTGTGGTTTATTATTGTAATAGTGTAATTTTTACGAATTCAATAATAGGGAAAGAGGTTGGACAATTTGGTGAAGGCAGTTTTTTTTGATTTAGATGATACATTACTATGGGATCAGAAAAGTGTAAAAGAGGCTTTTGTGGCCACATGTAAAGTGGCTAAGGAGAAATATGATTTAAATGTCGACGAGTTTGAAGAAGCAGTTCGGAAGGAAGCGCGTGAGCTTTATTCTTCTTACGATACTTATGGATTTACACAAATGATCGGAATCAACCCATTTGAAGGACTGTGGGGAAATTTTCAGGATGATCATGATGAATTCCGGAAGATGGCCGTGATTGCACCAAATTATCGGAAAGAAGCATGGACGAGAGGCTTGAAGGCATTAGGGATCGATGACCCGGCATTTGGACTCGAACTGGCAGAACGTTTCCCTGCAGAGAGACGTAAAAAGCCATTTATTTATGAAGAATCATTCCGTGTGTTAGATGAATTAAAAGGGAAGTACAAAATGCTATTGTTGACAAACGGTTCTCCTGAACTCCAAAATACTAAACTTGAAATTACACCTGAACTAGTTCCTTATTTCGATCAAATCGTCATTTCTGGAGCTTTTGGACGAGGTAAACCGGATGCCTCCATTTTTGAGCATGCTTTGGAGATCATGGAGCTTGATAAGGATGAAGTATTGATGGTCGGCGATAATTTAATGACGGATATCCTTGGGGCATCACGGGTAGGTATAAAGTCGGTTTGGATAAATCGCCATGATAAGGAACGGAATGAAGTGCTTCCAACCTATGAAATCAAGCATTTAGAGGGGCTTTTCCCAATCCTTGAGAGCCTGGAAAATTAATTGGTGATCCTTCTCCAAGTAAAGAATTTGGAGAGGATGACCTAAAGTATTAGGACTTTCGAATTATATACAGAATGAAAAGGGTGATATATAGTTACCCTGTAATCAATTAAATTATTCAGACTAGGGGTGTCCAATAACAGTTGGGCTGAGAGAGAAGCGCTTATGCTTCTTAACCCTCAGGACCTGATCTGGTTCATACCAGCGTGGGGAAGTTAGAATCTACTAAACAATGACATTTCATTTGGTCATTTCTGTAGTAATACTAACGTTAGCCGGGTCTTAAATATGAGATCCGGTTTTTTCGTGCGAAATGGATTGGATTTTGTCCTTTTTAAATGAACTTAAAAAGGAGAAATGAAATCATGATGAGTAATTCAGTAAATGACATGAACGTTTCAATTATGTCCAGTTTTGCCGGGAGTAAAAAAGTGTATGTTGAGGGATCTAGACCTGATATTAAAGTACCTATGCGTGAAATTAAGCTAAGTCCCACTACAGGTGCATTCGGCGAAGAGGAGAATCCGCCTTTGCGGGTTTATGACACAAGCGGTTCATATACGGATTCAGAATATCCCATTGATATTCATAAAGGCCTTGCCCCGATTAGACGCAATTGGGTCCTGGAACGTGAAGACGTTGAAGAGTATGAAGGACGTGAAATAAAACCCGAAGATAATGGGTATAAAAAAGTGGAGTCACAATCCAAAGCTGAAATTTTTCCGGGATTGAAAAGAAAGCCATTGCGTGCAATGAAAGGTAAAAACGCAACCCAGCTTCATTATGCACGTAAAGGTATCATCACCCCCGAAATGGAGTTCATTTCAATCAGGGAAAATGTTGCCCCTGAGTTTGTAAGAGAAGAGGTAGCTAGCGGCAGGGCGATCATTCCGGCAAATATTAATCATCCTGAAAGTGAGCCAATGATCATCGGACGTAATTTTCATGTGAAAATAAATGCGAATATAGGAAACTCAGCTGTTAGTTCATCGATTGAAGATGAAGTGGAGAAAATGACTTGGGCTACACGTTGGGGAGCCGACAACATAATGGATTTATCCACCGGAAAGAATATTCACACGACCCGGGAATGGATTATCAGGAATTCACCAGTGCCAGTTGGGACGGTTCCGATATATCAAGCATTGGAAAAAGTGAATGGAGTCGCGGAAGATTTAAATTGGGAAGTTTTTCGGGATACATTAATCGAGCAGGCCGAGCAAGGTGTCGATTACTTCACCATACACGCTGGTGTGCTTTTGCGGTACATCCCTTTAACAGCAAAGCGAGTTACGGGAATTGTTTCACGAGGGGGGTCCATCATGGCACAATGGTGCTTGGCCCACCACCAAGAAAGCTTCCTCTATACTCACTTTGAAGAGATTTGTGAAATCATGAAGGCATATGATGTTTCATTTTCATTAGGTGACGGCCTCCGTCCTGGATCCATTGCAGATGCAAACGATGAGGCGCAATTTGCTGAATTGGAAACACTGGGGGAACTGACGAAGATTGCTTGGAAGCACGATGTTCAAGTCATGGTGGAAGGACCCGGTCACGTACCGATGCATTTGATTAAAGAAAATATGGATAAGCAGCTGGAAGTCTGTCAAGAAGCTCCATTCTATACCTTAGGACCTTTAACAACGGATATAGCTCCTGGATACGATCATATTACTTCTGCGATTGGTGCGGCAATGATTGGATGGTTTGGAACTGCCATGCTATGTTATGTGACACCGAAAGAGCATTTGGGACTTCCGAATAAAGAGGATGTTCGAGTAGGGGTCATTACTTATAAAATTGCAGCCCACGCAGCTGACCTTGCAAAGGGCCATAAGGATGCACAAAAACGGGATGATGCCCTTTCGAAGGCTAGATTCGAATTTCGTTGGAGAGATCAGTTCAATCTTTCTCTCGACCCTGAAAGGGCGGTTGAATATCACGACGAAACTCTTCCGGCTGAAGGTGCCAAAACAGCCCATTTCTGTTCAATGTGCGGACCTAAATTCTGCAGTATGAGAATCTCCCAGGACATCCGTGATTTGGCAAAAGAAAAGGGACTGGGTTTTGAGTCGGTAATCGATGAAGGGCTTAAAGAAAAAGCGAATGAATTTAGGAAAACGGACGGAGAAATCTATCAATGATTCGGACGAGAGGGAGAATTCGATGAATCGGGTAATCCAGATAAAAGTTGAAATGAAACAGTTGGAAACTCAATTGGAACAGCTAAAAAGAGAGCTGAACATTTATCGGGAGAATTGTAATCATGAATTTGTAAAAAATGATTATAGTCAACAATGTACAAAGTGCTACTTAATCGAAAGTCTGCAATGGTAGTGATTCCTTAATCGTCCTTTCGTTATCGGAATTAATCCCTTAATCATGTGGGGCATTCAATCATAAAGTCAACATGATTAAGGGATATTTCATTACAAACTTGTTTTATTAATATGAAGAGGGGGAGGGACCAGCCATCCTTTTTCCTTATTTAATCTTAGGAAATCAGCACCCAATGCTGCTTTTTTTGCATGGAATTGTGCGAACATCACTGCGATATCTTCGCGGATGCATTGACCCATGATCTGGCTGCAAGCAACTAATCCTGCATTAATATCGATTGATACTGAAGCAGAGATTTCAGGATCTTGAAGACGTGCCCCAACGGGAATATCCTCTAAATTAGCTTTAGGCCTTTCAGGTGGTGATGGAGGCAGTCCTACGTTATTTTCTTTTAATAATAATTCAATTTGGTCATTTTCCTGTTTCCCTTGATTTATCACTTCTACAAGTAATTTATGCAGGTCCTTGTCACCAGTGTGATTGAGCATTGTTTGATGACATGCAATTAACCCTTTTGTTGTTGTTAGAAATGCCCATGTACCAAATACCTCTCCGTAATGCATAGGCTCTTCTTTTGGGTTTCCGCTTAAAATTCCCATAACCATCCTCCTTGAACTATTTTACGCATTTAAGTTACCTTGTACTAATCCATGAATCTATGAGTTAATGTTTGGAAATGTTAGAGGGTAATTTAGCCTTTTATTCCTTGTAGCCATTCTTGATAACATTCATCACAGAGCATTTCATTTCTATCCGTGTCAGTAACTTGAAATGTTACGACATGGATTTTTTTTTCTTCCGTGTCATCAGTACAATAGAAGCATTTATGAGTCATTTGAAAGCCTCCCATACATATAAAGTGTTTATAGTTTAGAACATCAGGCTTTTTTTATACAGACAACATGATGTAGGGCGGAAGAGTTTATTGAATAATCCTGTTGGTTTTTAACATACTAAGCTTGTTCACATCATTGATGAAACGAAACGAGGAGGGAAATAAAATGCAAAATCAAAATCAACAAGGTCAAGTACACCAGAACATGCAAACGGGTGCTATTCCCCCACAAATGAATCACGGTGGTCACGAAGTATTCGATGTACATGAAGTGTTGTCGGGAGCGATTGGAACTTTAAACACTTACATGCTTTTGCGTCAGCATGCTCAGGATCAGGAATTGATGGACATTCTGGATCGTCAATATCAGTTCATCCAAGATGAATATAATATTTCACTGGAGTGCTTCCAAACGGGCCAAGATCCTTCTAAACCAACCCAGAGCTACAAAATGAATCAAGGTAATGATTTTATATATGGATTGACACCAACCCAGCCAAAGAAACCTTTGCAATCCGTGTCGGAAATTACAGATGAGTGCATTGCAGGCTTGATGCTTGGAGCTGTTAAGTCTGCAGCATCCATGAAAGCGATGGCAGCGCTTGAAATAACGAATCCGGTGGTTCGCCGTGTGTTTGCAGATTCCGTTCCGAACTGCATTGAAATGGCATATGAGATTTCGTTATATCAAAACAAACATCATTACTACCAAGTTCCACAGCTTGCACAGCAGGATATGCAACAAATGATGAATTCGTATGCCCCCGCACAAGGGAATAACAACAACATGAAACATTAAAGGCATTTATTAATAACAAAAAGAAGGGTAGGACAAATTGTCCTACCCCTTCTTTATCATTGTTTCATCTGATTTATTTCCTGAATGCATTCCTGGACGAGGGTTACAGCCTGACTCATGGTGGCTCCTCCGCCAAATGCTGCGGTCACACCAATGGCTTCAAGAATTTCTTGTTCGGAACAGCCTTGATCAAGACATCCTTTAGTATGATAGATAATACAATATTCATCTTGCGAATATAAGCTTATTCCTAATGCGATAAGCTGTTTTTCTTTCTTGGATAATTGTCCTTCTTTAAAGCACTCTTCCGTAAACGAATTGAATTTCTCAGCTAGATCAGGCATTTTATGCGTAAAGGCACCGATTCCAGCTTTATAATCACGAAGAGCATTTTCAGTAGAATTGTTAGCTTCAAATTCCATTTTCCATTCAGCTCCATCCTAAATTTTTTTCATCAAAAATTAGTATGGGCTAAACAATGAACGATTAAACAGAAACACAGGAGTTTACAGAAGTAATCATAGAACCGTCCTTCCTACAAGGCAAGTGATTCCTTAGGCCGGGTGGCTTTGAACCATTGATAGCATAGGATGCAGATAATTGTAACGTCGATGGCATCACCGGCATAATACATTAACATTCCTCCATTTTCCGCTTGTTCCTTGGTGACTCCGCTTGGAGGATGGGCAAAAATATATTTAGAAAGGATATCATGGCCGGCCAGTGAAATTGTAAATACGATAGCTCGAAACATGAAGCTGAACCTGTGGGGCGCAGGGTCCATATAAATCATAGACGCAGTGAATAGATAACCCGCTATGAACACGTGAAAATGCACTAATGCACGTAGAAGCGCACTCTGATGCATCAACCCATATAACCCAGACGTATAAAGTATCCAGAGTCCCCCAATATTTAGCGCGGAAGCAATGGTTGGATTACTTAAAATGCGCAGCGGCCAACTTTTCAACAACTTTGAAAGGCGTCTTGCTGATTGTACATCAAGTGTTCGCAGTGCAAGAGTAATGGGAGCAGCAAGCACGAGTAGGATGGGTGCAATCATTCCAAGCAGTAAATGACCAACCATATGCGCAGTGAAGTCCATATGCGCGCGATTGGCTATGGGGCCAATGATTGCAGAAGCTGCACAGATGATGCCAAGAATCCATGAGAACGTACGGTATAAGGGCCATTTTTGATAGCGGCGGCTCGAAATTACGACAGCTGCAATATAGATCACTATAACAAGCGCGGGTAGAATCAATAAAATCGATTCAAAGAGAGCTCCATTATCATTTTGAATATGACCATTACTGTGCATAGCGGCCTTCTGCTTTCATTTTAAGTAAGCTGCGCCGTGTTCGAATGATAAGGGAAATGCCGATCAAAATCATGCCAGTGGCTGCAATGTTCCAAATCAAGTCGTATGGGAGAATATCGACATTGTAACGGATCTGATGAAGACGCATGAGCTTGTGCTGGATGGTACCGTCATATAACTGAAAAGAACCTGCCCCTAGCAATACTCCCCCTGTCCACCTTTTCAGCCATAATCCCTTTCGGCGGCGAAGGTCAGCGAACATGAACAAAGACCCGACAGTCGCGAACCAGCTTAGAGCATGAAATAAACCATCCGAGACAAGCCCAATATTGGATGTGGACTTGTCATAGAAGTGATGCCAATGCAATAGCTGATGAAAGATGGCCTCATCGATGAATGCAACCAGTCCGATCCCGAATAGAAAACCTGACCATAGATTACGAGCGGAATAAGTATAGCGGATTTCTGAAAGAGATTGATCTTTTTGATTTCTGGGCTTGAAATCCATTTTCCTTCCTCCTTTTAGTTTTCTTAGATACAGTATTTTTTCCTTTATTTGGTTCTTTGTACTTTACCCAGTATTGTAAGGTTATAGACAGGGGAAATGGACCTTTAATAACACTTATTTATTGAGACGGCAATGAATTTAGATATTCCTTAGCTTTCAGTTATCTTTTTTAATTGCAATTTGAAGTTAAGGTAGACCGACCAGATCCGATGCTGGCCCGTCAAATCCAGGAAGTTTTAGGTGGACAGTTTGGGGAAATGACTGTCATGATGCAATATCTTTTTCAGGGCTTTAACTGTCGGGGAGAAGAAAAATATAAAGATATGCTGATGGATATTGGTACAGAGGAAATTGGACATGTAGAAATGCTTTGTACGCTCATTAGTCAATTGCTTGATGGCGCTTCTCCGGAAGATCAGGCAGAAGCCGCAAAAGACCCTGCTATAGCAGCGATCATGGGTGGAATCAATCCCCAGCATTTGCTCGTAACCGGTCTAGGCGGACTGCCAACCAACTCGAATGGGGTTCCCTGGAACGGATCTTATATTGTAGCGAGCGGAAATTTATTAGCGGACATGCGGCCGAATCTGCATGCTGAAAGTCAAGGACGCCTTCAAGTGGCCCGTTTATATCATATGACAAAAGATGAAGGTGTCCGTGCTACGTTCCGTAAAATGTTAGCCCGTGACCGTTACCACCAATATCAATGGATGGCGGCCATTGCAGAACTTGAAGAGAAAAACGGCGTAGTCGTTCCTGCGTCATTCCCTCCTGAAGCGGAAATGGAATCTCAACCGGAAGCGTACGAATTCTGGAACTTGTCAGAAGGTAATGAATCAGGAGACGGCCTGTGGGCAACAGGAAGTGCCCCAGATGGAACAGGAGATCTTGTTTATGTAGCAGAACCAGTTGCAAAAGGGCAGATTCCTAACCAAAAGGTCCGGCTGCAGAATTGCATCATGACCTTGATAGAAATCAATCGCTTAATAGATAAAGAGATAAAAACTCATCAAAAAAAGGTTGATGGACCTAAAGGGACATCGGCTTTTTTTATTCTACCAGGGTTACGGATTCATCGATGGACATATTTCATTATCTGTATATAGTTGCTCAAAACTTTAATAGTTGCTTGTGAAATTTTTTGGAGTAGAGTAGCATAGTTTCCAACTTCAAGACAATCCATATCAAAGGCGGTCTCTATTTATATAATAAGGAGTGGGATAGATGAAAGCTGTAGTAGTTAAAGAACCGGGTGGTGCAGAACAATTACTATTCAAAAATTTTTCTAAGCCCATGCCGGAAAAGGGGGAATTTTAATTAAGGTGAAAACCTCTGCAATAAATAGAACGGATATTGTTTCACGAGAAGGAAAATCCGGTTATATGGCCAATCCTATATTAGGGATTAAAGTTTCCGGGAATGTGGGGGAAACAGGGGAAGGAGCAAATATAGAATTGGGTTATGCTTAATATGCTGTGATGCAGCTGATAGAGCGATGAAGATCCCGGATAGCCTGTCATTTGAGGAAGCGGCAGCGATCCCTGAAGTATTCTTGGCTGCGTACCAAACCTTATTTTAGTTAGGTGAATTGACGTATCAAGAAATAGTATTGATCCATTCTGACGGAAGCGGTGTGGGCACTAACAGCTATCCAACTGGCAAAAAAACTGACAAAAGCGAAAATCAAAACTACAGCAGGTTCAAGTGACAAATTGGATTTCTGTCACTCTCTAGGAGCGGATATCCGTATCAACTATAAGAAACAATCTTTCGATGAGGAAGTGCTGAAAGCTACAAATGATCAAGGAGTGGATGTCATTCTGAATTTCATCGGTGCTTCTTACTGGGAGAAAAACCTTAAAAGCGTAAGGAGTGATGGAAGATGATACTGATAGGCATTATAGGTGGAACTGTAGTCGAGAAGGTGAATTTGATGGAACTTCTCTTAAAACGAGTTCAATTAAAAGGGAATCTATTAACTCCCCGGAGTGGTGAATATAAAAAAGAGTTAACGGAAGAATTCGCTTCAAAGGCCATGCCGTTGTTCTTCCAAAATGAAATCAGGGCAATCGTAGGTCATGTCTTCCCTTTTGGAGAAATAAAAAGGGTCCAAGAACATATGGAAGCCAATAGAACTTAGGTAAAATCATCACAGGTGAATGAATGAAGAATGAGAGCTGCTTGGTGAGTGAATGGAGGAGGTTGCCAAAGAAAACAACATTATGGGGCGAATGAAATAAGGCCAAAGTATAATGAATATATACAGAGTCAGGATACTTTTCTTCGGTGTCGGACTTAAGGGGGAATCGTAATGAATGAACTGAATGCATTATTCAGGAAAAGAATTGGGCTTCAGGACGATGAGAAGCTGACATTTGATGAATTAGATGAAATTCTTGATAAGACAGCGAAAACCATTCCTTTTGAAAACTTATCAATCATGGCATCCCATTTGAGTGATATCAATAAAGAGAATATCATGAAGAAAGTCCTCGTAAGGAATGAGGGTGGATTATGCTATGAATTGAATACAGCCCTTTATTTTTTCCTGTTGGAAAATGACTTTGATGTATTCTTGGTTCGGGGTGTCATCTATAAACAAGGGTGGATGACCATAGGAAGGACACATGTCACCATTCTTTTGAAACATGAGGGCCAAATATATTTAATCGATACGGGATTTGGTGGGAACCTGCCTTTAAAACCAGTTCCGTTGAACGGAGAAACCGTCATTTCCCAAAATGGTGAATTCAGGATAAAAAAAGAAAATACCGACCATGGGAATCATATCCTTGAATTAAAGCTGAAACATAAAGATCCCGATTGGAAAATCGGGTATGCATTCGATTCTTCAAAACCCGTAGAAAATGTAGTGGAACTTAATGAGATCCAAACGATCATCAGTGAAAATCCCCAATCGCCATTTAATAAGCATCCATTAATCACCCGTCTTACAAACGGTGGGAACATCACTTTAACTGATACATCCTTTACACAGTGGGACGATGGGAAAGTGACGAAAGAAGAAATAGATGGAACACGATTTAAAGAATTAATGAAACAACACTTCGATAGATAAGAGAAACTGTTTGAATAGGCGTGCTTGACAGTCTTTTTATGATTAGTATTTTCACTTTCACGGGACTTCATTGATGTGAAAGACAATCTAATTTTGCTGAAAGCAGGACAAGTGTCAGTCCTTGTTGAATTAGTAGTTGAAAAGAGGCTGATGAAAATGAGTAATGCAAAATATAAATTTTATTATGTGAACGGTGAGACAGAAGAGTTAGAGACGAATGAACAATATTCTGATGAAGCGAATAGTATCCTGAAATTGCAATTAATCCAAAATGCGACGTGGCTGCAAGCCGGTGGCAAACATATCAACTTGGCTAATGTAATTAGTATTGAATATACAGGAGAAAAAGGTAATCGTAAATCGGAGTCGATCAAGTTCAGACCTAATAAGTAAAAACATCCATTATGGATGTTTTTCCTATTTTAGATTCGAATTCAGAGGGGTGAAAAGGATATGGATAGGAAGAATCGGTTGGTTTTTACTAGATCAAATGCTGGTACTAAACGAAAATTCGATGAAGCGATCACCATTTTGGAATATAGCGTAATGTTAGTTGAATTCTTTGAATTAGAAGAATTCAACAATATAATTGCCGGTCAGTTAATGCTGATTCTATGTGAGACGAAAAATACTCGTATAAAACGGGAAAAGGTCACCATTGACCATTCCTTAATAAAGAAAATCAATCCTTACCCGAAATTGTATCCCATAAAAGATTCCATTCAAATAAGCAATGCTGATATTCCCGAAGACCTCTTCGATTACTCTAAACAGAGGATTGAGCTAAAGCTTTGGAGAAATCAAATTATCTATAAAACCATTATCGAAGGGAAAATCCATGAAATAAAAATCATTGATTTTATAAAGGAAACAGCTAATAAGATTGGTGGGGCGCAAGCTGAATCAAGTCTCCCTAATAATTCCATTATCTCGGATGGGCATACCAAAATCTTATTAAGGAGTATAGCGAAAGGGTTATTCAAATCCATCGGCAGGGATTATAAAGAGCAAACTTCTATGAACCTCTCACATATCATACAAAAAATTGAGGAATCAAAAGAGGGCTCATGATTAACCCCACTGATGATGGAATTGTCCGGAGTCAGCCATTTAAGTTGTGTGTTTGCGGATAAATAAACCCTAAGCAATTTAGCTTAATAAAATGAAAGGCGATTTTTTCTATTTGCGATAGAAAAGTTCGTCTTTTTTTCTTTCCTTTAATTTACCATCTCATATATAGGATCAACGCTATTAGATCACATTTATATAAGGGGAAGACTAATCATAAATTATGTTGGCTCCATTTCTTTGATCTCGAGTGTTCTCCACAATTTCTGCATATTTAATTGTTAAGGTGGGTTTAACTCGAAAAGGAGGTTTTATCCATGATGAAAAAAAGAACAAAAATGCCAATCATTTTATCATTATTAATAGCTCTACTTTTAGCCCTCGGTGCTTGTTCCAACAGCGGTGATCAAAACAAAGAAAATAAAGTAGAAAAGCAACATGGTGAAATGGACATGAACCATTCTGGCTCAGGAGATGTTCCTAAAGGATTAAAAGCTGCAGAAAATCCAACCTATGAGGTTGGAAGTCAAGCAATTATCGAATCAGGTCATATGGAAAGCATGAAGGGGGCAAAAGCAACAATAGTGGGTGCCTATGATACGACTGCTTATGCAATTTCGTATACGCCTACAACTGGCGGAGAAAAAGTGGAAAATCATAAATGGATCATTCACGAAGAGATCAAAGATGCAGGTGAAAAAGCGTATGAACCCGGAGCGGAGGTTACAGTAAATGCCTCTCATATGAAAGGGATGAATGGGGCAGTCGCTGAAATTGAATCTGCTGAAAAAACGACTGTTTACATGGTTGATTTCACTCCGACTACAGGAGGAGAAAAAGTGAAGAATCATAAATGGGTAACGGAAAGTGAATTATCAGCGTCTGAATGATCTAGCATCATATTTGCACTTGCTTTCAATTCAGAAGAAGAAAAAAGGAATGGCAAACAAATCCATTCCTTTTTTTGAATATGTGTTCTTGAAAAGTATTGTTTGACAGGAATTGTGAATTTAGTATCTGTTAATATAGAATTATAAGTTCTTAAAAAATGGTGGTGTAGGTATGGTTACTGGATTAAATATTAGACCTTTTATGGAAAATGATTATACAGCACTGATCAACTATTCTTTACCTATAGAACAAGCAATCTATACTTCTTTACCTTTGAAAGTTATCGAAGACTTCAGGAAGGATAAATATAACCTCCCCATGGTCATATATTTAAATGAGGATTTGATTGGTTGTTTTGCCTTATATACGGATAAAGCGGGAAATCAGTTTACAAGTAATGAGAATGCCATTCTTCTAAAATCATTCTCCTTGGATTCACGCCATCAGAAAAAGGGGCTAGCTTTTAAGGCTTTAAAAGTTTTACCTGAAATGATCAAACTAAGTCATCCAGATAAAGATGAGATTATTCTAACGGTGCATCATTCGAATATTCCAGCGATAAATTTATATAGAAAAGCTGGATTTGTTGACAAAGGATACAGATTTACCGGGGAAGATGGGGAGGAATTTATTTTCCATTTTGCTCTGGATTAAGGGAGCTTTAGGTAACTTCCGGTAGGTATCATTAACCTATTGTCATGAAATAGGTTTGTTATGCTTCACATAAGTTCACCAAGCAATGTAAAGCCTCTCCCCCAACGAAGTGACATCAATAGCCGTCGGAAAAATCCATATGGTTCATCAAATAACCAAAATTCCATAAATTTCTTCAGACGGTATATGGATAAAAGATGAAAGTTTCGTAGAGATATCATGAACATAAATCCCGCAATCTAGCAATATGTTCGTATGTTTTTTTAATAAAACCGGTATTTGTCTACTCTCACTTTGGCCAATAAACATCGTTTGATTTCTGACTGCCAAACCGCGAGTATATCCAAGGCATTTAAAAATATCTTCCACATTTCTTTTTACTAGGAAATCACCTGAAACACAATAATACATTTTATCATCATAATGAAGTACACTGTGAGGTTGAAGTAATTTATCATAACAAATCTTAACCACTTTTCTTTCCTGTAAAGAATATTCTAGAATCACACCTTTGGGGATTGTTTTATTAGGGAAATAACTTGTGAAAGAGAGCAAATCTTTCCTTGGAGGATTTGAGAACATTGATACATATAACTTATCATTTACGATATACAAATCGTTGACGTGGCAAACATCGTCATTTTCAGATGAAAATCTAATTTCATCAATTCTCTCCAAATTGTTTTCCAAATTATAAACACCAATTGAGTTAGTTTTGGTTTCAATAATATAAGCTTTATCATTGTCTATTGCTATACCATGTAAATCTAATTCTGTACAAAAAGCTTTATTCTTAATAACCTTTAAGTTTTCATCCAAAATAAAGATTCCATGAGAATTTGAAAGTACGACAAAAGAGCTGCCGTATTTTGTAATACCTGTGCATCCAATATTTAAAATCTTTTTTATTTCATATTCTTGGTGTTTAAATTGGACTAAATAAAGAGCACCTTTATGATTGCAACATGAAATTAATAATTTACAATCATCTATGGGTATCATGTAATGTCGCACTTCCTTTTTTTGATAATTCCTTATCTTATAAAGTATGATTTTTTTTAAAAATGGTATAGACAAGCTATAGAGGATAATAGTGGATTTTTTTATAGCACCATATATATAAATGTAGTTTGGAAAACATAATAGTGTGGTGTAAACCATTATTCTTTTTATATAAGTTTATAAATTTGTATTCGTTTTGAAATAGGCTTTATGCTCTACACTCCCAAGTTATTTAGCATATTTAAAAAAATATTTGCAAAGTATCAGGGGCCAATGTTCTCCAATGTCATTAATCTTAAGTAATTTCCTCATTGATAGCTTCAGAATACTGCCTACTGTAATCACAAAAAATACAATAGTTTATATGTATAAGGGACGATTCTGGTAAATGAATCGTCTTCTTAATTTTTGCTGGTTTACAATGTTTCCTTTACAAAAACATATAAAAGTTCATGAAAACTTTACTTTTATTTACAGATTTCTTATATTGATGTCAATATTCAGTAATACATGCTTGGTATAATCGATTAACGGTTTTAAAAAGAGATTGGAAAAGGGTCTTCTAAAAATCTTTCATTTACAGATGAGTAAGCAGGCTGATTGAAGATGACTGACTAGTAGGAGTGAACAATAATGGAGCAATCTATAAATCTAAATGAGCTTACATTTAGTGAAAGAGATAGATATATAATCATTACGAATGCTTATCCACATGAAGAGCAGTTATATCGGAATGGGTTCATCCATCGAAGAGTCAAGGCTTATCTGGATGAGGGTTTGAAGGTTGATGTCTTTGTTTTGCATCCTGCCTATAAAAAAGCAGAAAAGTATACGTATGAAGATGTGCCAGTTTATCGAGGAACTGAACAGCATCTGCGCATTTTCTTAAATCATAAAGTACATAAAAAAGCACTCATTCATTTTGTTAATCCAAAAATGGTACAAGCGATAAAAGAAACAAGCTCGGAATTACCGATTATCACATGGATACATGGATTTGAAACCGAGGCATGGCATAGAAGATGGTTTAATTTTCTTGAAAGCCCTGAAAGCTTACGGAAGATACTTGAAATGTCGGACGACTATTATGTAGAACAGCTTACTTTTATGAATTGGTTTTATCAAACGAATGAATTGGATACTACCTTTGTTCATATTTCCAAATGGTTCAAAGAACATATAGCGGAATGTGACGCGAGAGCGGACTCGAAAAATTCTGTAATCATTCCCAATGTAATAGATGACAATCTGTTCGCCTTTGTAGAAAAACCAGTTGAAATGCGGACAAAAGTCCTTTCAATCAGGCCATACGCTTCACGAAAATATGCAAATGATTTATCGGTGAAAGCAGTGCTGGAACTATCAAAGAGACCATGCTTCGATAAGTTGGAATTTGCTTTTTATGGTGATGGAAAATTGTTCGACCAAACCGTTGAGCCAATCCGGAATTTTGAAAATGTAACTATCCATAAAGGCTTCATATCTCAAGAGCGAATCGCTGCATTACATAAGGAGTATGGAATTTTCCTTTGCCCAACCCGTTTGGACTCTCAAGGTGTTTCAATGTGCGAGGCCATGTCCAGTGGGCTAGTGCCGATTTCAACAGATCTCACGGCAATTCCGGAATTCGTTAAACACGACGTTTCTGGCCTTCTTACAAAACCTGAGTCCCCTATCGATATTGCGGATGCAATAGAGCGTTTATATTACAACTCGGACGTATTTTTAAGAGTGTCAAAACAAGCATCGCAGTCGATTCGCGATAAATGCGCCGTAGATGTTGTTATTAAAAGAGAATTGGAGCTTATCCAAGGTTAATGGAGGGGAGTTTTTTCAATATGGACGAACGAAACGAATATTGGAAAACTATGTATGAAGAACTTGAATTGCAAATGAAAGACATGATGTCGATGACATTGGACCTCATAGAGAGCAATAACACGGAAAAACAAAACATTATTGAGAACGTTACAAAAGAAAATAATATGTTGCGAGCAGAATTAGAAAAAAGTAAGGTAGCCCAAAAAGAAAATATTAAACTTAACAAAGAGATACGGAGACTTAAGTTATTAGAACACAAATTCAACGTTACATATGCAGGGAAATTCACGTTAAAATATCTTGCACTTAAATCATCTATTAAAGAACAAATAAAAAAATAAAATTTTCATATCAAATTTCAGTCATTGGAGTGAAAACTTTGAATTCATATGAACTAGTGGAAAAAGGAAAATTGAAGGTACTTCTATTTGGCTTTATTGACATGAATTCAATGGATGGATCTGCAATATTTTTATCTTCCTTAGCATCGACCATTGCGTTAGACTCTAACATCGAGGTTGATTTACTATTAGCAAGCCCGGTCAAACGCGATATCTTGATTCAACCTCTTGAGAAATTTGATAATATAACCATTCTAAATCCTTTTGTTGATCCTTTTTTTACTGCCACCGATGCTGAATGGGTAAAAAAAGGGGTCATTGATTTTGATATAGCTGAAATGCTCATTTCTCATTATTGGAGTCAAAAGGAATATGATTGGCTATTTGTTAGAAGTATTGAGACTGTTGAAAAAATAGTAAAGCATAAGCATATCATAAAGAATACATTAGTTTATGCTACAGGCTTGACTCATATAGGTCAGGATGTTAATGAAGAAAAATTTGAGAGCATTAAAAATATATATGATCAATGTGCGTATTTCTTATGTCAAACAGAGGAAATGTGCGAATTTGTAATTGAGACTCTTAATTTGAATAAAGACAAAAACAAAGTTTCCCTGCTTACCCCGATGATACCAAATGTTGAATCAGCAGGAGGGGAGACCCGTTTAAAACACAAACTTGTGTATACAGGCAAGTTCGACCCTGATTGGAAGACCATTCCTATCATTACTGCCTTTAAAGAATTAAAACGCGAGATTCCGAATCTTTCACTTGATATCGCAGGGGATAAATTCAAATGGGTTAAAGATGATTCACAGTTTAAGGAAGAAGCGGAATACCTGCTTAAAAATACAGAAGGGCTTACATGGTATGGGGCATTGACAAGGGAGAATGCCCAACAGTTAATAGTGAACGGTGATATTGGGATAACCTGGAGAAGTGAGGAAATGGACAGCAGTCTGGAACTGTCTACAAAGCTATTGGAGTATGGAATATTAAGAAAGGCTGTAATAATGAATCCAACAAAAATGCATATAAAGCTTTTTGGCGAAGATTACCCGTTATATGCTGTTACAGAGAAGGATTTCCGTAGCGCAGTCAAATTAGCTTTATGCAATAAGGATATATATGAGTTTGCGGCAAAACGAATGTATCAAGTTAGCAGGCAGTTTTTGTTTTCGGAAGCATTAAAAAAATTGCAAGGGCTATTATGGAGTAGACGTATAACTGATTATGTGAATCAAAGCGGAAATGTGTATTTTTATATTGATGAAGATGACTTTGATGAACTGAATAAGCATATACCATCAAATCAGATAAAAAAATTGCCGGCAGATTTTAATGTTGAGGAAGTTTTTACCTGTATAGTGAAAAACATACCTGAAGAAGTAAAACGGGGCGAAAAACTTTTTAAACTATCAGGGTATGGTCAAATCGTTTCAGCAGAAAAAGCAGGGTGTTTTACTTTCCTCCAAATCCATAAAAGTGTTGGAAGCTTTGAACAAGATTTTCAAAGTAACTTGCCATATCTAAAAACTATAGGATATGAAACCAATGGCACTCCTAAATTAAAACCAAAAGACATGGAAATTCCAATAAAAGACCGGATCATTGTTGAAAATAAAAACAATGATTTGAAAGTGAAAAATAAAGAATTTGTTAAACAAGTAAAGCAATTAAAAAAACTGAACGAAGCTCAACTTAAAAAAATTACCAAGTTAGAAAAACAAAACCTGGCACTTGGACGTAAATACGATTCACTTTCGAACTCGAAAATGGGTAAAATGACATTTAAGTATTGGGATTTAAGAAAAAGGCTTAACTTTTAAAAAGGGAAGCCTGCAACTGACTTAGTAGAAAAATGCTTCGTCATCCTTGTTGTTGATACGTCCAGAAAGCAATGCGTCCACGAGATTACTATTAATAATCAACCCTTTTCCATGCTAGTATTCTCTTTCCCTAAGAGAGAGAGAGAGCAAAGAGCTGCAAATCAAAGTAAGCAGCCGTAGTGGTACCGTAATGGGTTCCAGGATCTCATTGTTGAGTACCGACAGTATTCACAAGATACTGCTGAATTTGTAACGAAGTTTTCTTTAGAAGGAACAGTTCGAAGGTTTGCCAGTGTGGGTTCTCCAAAAAGTTACAACACCAGTAGGTTGCCCACCATTTAATGATTACACAGCAAAACACGAATTGTATTTTGATGAAGGGCTTTCTGAGAAGTTTAATTTTTCAACAGATATCTTCCAACCGCTGCAAGCTGTATATGTAAAAAGAATACTAAAAACAGCAGGGGATCAAGTATCTATCTTAAGAGAAATTGAGTTACCTTACTTGCCATGAAGAAATAATCGAATAAGAAAAAAATAAGAGCATCCTTAGTAGGATTGCTCTTTTTTCCGGTTATAAGAACCTTTGCCTTTTTTGTTTTTAATAACACGAGTGGAGGGGGCAAACACCCAACGCATCCGGCTATTTGTCATTTCACCAATTGTCTTCTTTTTTGATTTGTTCATAAGGTGCCTACTTTCATAAATTGATAGAAATGAAAAAGACAGCCGGGGGTGACTGCCTTCTTCGTGTGAGGGAGGAAAATAAAATGTCGAACTAAGGTAAAGGTAGTTTAATCAAGTTGGATTCACGGGAGGTGTGAAGGTAAAACTTGTGAGGTAACTTACATTCTTAATAAAACCTTTTGTGTGAAAAAGTGCAAACTTGTATTGTAAAAAATATTTACTATGTAGCGTACCGCCAACATTTCGCTAAGTATATGTTTTACGTGATTAGCTGGTAAGACCCAAAACTAGTCCGACATTTTGTAAAACTGGTTTTTTCTCTATGTCTGTCGAAAGGGGTTATTTTTTGTCGGAAAATTCACACCTACCATATATAGGAAAAAAATAGACTTATGTATTATACTCTATTTATGGGATATTAAGGAAATATTCCGAATAATTTATAGGAGGTGAAAAAATATGAAATTTAAAGCAGCTTCTCTAGTCATCGCTGGCTCCCTAATTCTTCCTAGCTTTGCACTCGCTGAAAGTGAAGATGTATCTACTATTTATGATACTACTCTTAAAGCAACTAAAACCTTTGAGGCTGTTCCACTTGATGATAGTATATCTGTAAATGCAACTAAACCATATTATGTAGCTAAATCTTCTTTATACCGCCTAGGTGGTAGTTACTCTACTTCTAGATCTTACACAAGCAGCGCTAAAACTAAGAGTAAAGCAATTGATCTAATTTATGCAAAAACAAAACATTATGTGAAAGGCGCATTACAAGGTAGTGCCTCAGATACCGAAAAAAATTCATCTAGGGCAGGAGCAGAAGTAAATTATGGAAAACAATACCCTGGAGATTGGGAAGTATTTGGAAGCCATAAATTTCAGCATAAAGGCTACAAAACTTGGCAACCTGAAACATATGATACTTAAAGCCCTCCTAAATTTAAAATAATAATTAAAGGAGACTAGCATGAAAAAAGTAATGTTATGTACAGCATTTTCCTTATTAATTGTTCCTATGAGTGCATTTGCATCATCAGATGAGAGTAAAGTGTATGAAGTAGATAATACTATATACGATTTAAAGAGGGCTCCTGAAAAGTCATTTAGTCCACCGAGGATAGATGGT
This sequence comes from Peribacillus simplex, assembly GCF_001578185.1. NCBI lineage: Bacteria > Bacillati > Bacillota > Bacilli > Caryophanales > Bacillaceae > Peribacillus > Peribacillus simplex. Next base: position 890,435 of record NZ_CP011008.1, read on the forward strand.
GAAAGTGATAATCAAGTTCAAGCTTCTGCGCCATACTGGTCTGCCTCTTCTAGTTATACTTTTTCTCTCGGTGCTGTTTCAAAGTCGGATTCATATACTAGCAGTACTAAAAAAACAAGAAAACAAATTGATTATATTTACGCTAAGACTAAGGCTTACGTAAATGGAGTTTTTAAAGGAAGTTCCTCAGATACCCAAAAAAAATCATCTAGGGCAGGAGCATCTTTCTTCGCTAAAAAGAATTTTACTGCTAAAGGTGAAGCTGTAGGTTCACACGAATTCAGACATTCAGGTTATAAAACTTGGATTGTGGAAACTGAAGGTACTTAATTTAAGTAGGTAAATCTCAAATACAAATGGAGAAAAAATATTTAAATTTTTCTCCATTTGTATTATTAGAAAGGACTTCATTATGATAAAGTTATCAAAAAATTTAAAATGGATATTTATTCTCAGTTTATTGCTAACTGGATGTAGTTCAAATGTTGAACAAAGTTCAGAAGTGAAAAAAGAAATGGTTTTGGAAAATACAAATTTCTCGAATACTATATCAGGTACAAGTGATAGAGATAACCTACCAAATACTGAAGCTGGTGGAATAAGTCTAGGATTATATAATGCCGGCGGTAATATTGAAACGGTTAGTCACTTTGAGATAGATGAGAATGAAAAGATTAATAAATATTTATCTATTGGTAATTTAATTAATAAAGATAGAATATACAAATTAATATTATTTGTTGATTATGAGCAAACAAATTTCAGCATTGATGGTAGGGATAAAAATTCGGATTTTACCTTTAAAATGAAAGCCGGAGAAACTATTGAAATCCCATTTGAAATTGATACACTTGAAAAAGGATTACATGACATTATTTTCGTGATAGCTAAGTATCCAGACAACGTTAGCTTAGATGAAGATTTTAGAAAACAAACGGATTTAAATAATTTATTATTTATGAGGTTTAGTACAAGCGTTGGTAACGACGACACTGTCTATAAAGATTTAAACTTTAATAAATACGGAAAGATTAAGACAGAGGATATTCTGGATGGGATTTTCGTTTCTAATGAAAAAAACGATTATAAAAGATGGCTAACTGAAGATATTTCTAAGTCAAAAAAGGAATTAACGTATTACACTCATATAGGAAATGTAAGTGGGGAAGAAAAAACGTATGCTCTTTTAAATTTGTTTGATTGGGAGCAAACTAAAATAATTGATAATAAAAATGTGACCTTTCACAAACTAAAAAATAACCAGGTGGCTACTCTTAAAACAAATTTAGAAATCAACAATAAAAAGGGAGTATATGATATGGTCCCTATCTTAGTACATAACCCTTTTCAAAAATTAGATATGTACAACCAGGGTGTAGAAACATCAATTCGAACAGGAATCAATATTGAATAGTCGATCTTTGGTACTAACTACAGTATATTAATTTCATCAAAAGAATTAAAAGACAAGACAATACATTTATGTCATTAATCAGGTCCCTAAGAAGGGGGCTTTTTTAGAAATCAACTCTTTCAACATAATACTAATTTAGTTGAAAGAGTGATGCAGATAAATAAAAACCAGAGAAATACCTGGCTTGATGGACAATATGGATACGGCCAGCATCAAAAATCTCAATACTTTGATAGCTACCTAGGTAATTTGATGCATCACTCATTTCGCCTTTTTCTATTAATTCTTTCTGACCATTCATATACACATCACGGTCTAAAATTAAATTATAGAAATAAACAATTTCAGCTTCGCCAATAACTTGTTAGGGAATATTGACCAATTATTCTTTGGTGGTGTTATAATATTCTGAAAAAGGGGGAGGTAAAATGGAGGAGAAAGTGTTAAAAGCGATTCAAGATGATTACCCAGATGCATTTGCATGGTGTTATGGATGTGGTCGGTTAAATAAAGATGGTCATCATTTTCGAACGGGTTGGCAAGGAGAACAAACAAGGACAATTTATAAACCACGTCCAGAGCATATCGCAATTCCAGGCTTTGTTTATGGTGGCTTGATTGCATCTTTAATTGATTGTCATGGAACAGGTTCAGCTGCATTGGCAATGCATCGTAAAAATGGGCAAGAAGTTGGAGATGGAGTGGGGCCTCCTAGGTTTGTGACAGCTTCACTGAAAGTGGAGTTCGTAAAGCCAACTCCCAATGATGTACCATTAATAGCCATTGGGACAATTCATGAGATTCATCCTAAGAAATGGAGAATCGAAACAGAGGTATTTGCGATCGATAAACTTTGCGCCCGAGGCGAGGTTGTCGCCGTGGTGATGCCAAGTACTTTTATAAGCAAAGAGTGATCGAACTCTTGGAAAAGGTCATTAAATAAGCTAATTAATATGAACGCATTCAAAAGGGAATTAAGATTTTGCAAAGGGACCGTCCAACTGGTTGGACGGTTATTTAGTGTATCTGAGTATCCATTTCAAGCATATCCATAACCATGAATGGAATCAGAAGTGCAGGAACAGATGGAGCGCTTTAAGGATAAGAAAAGACCGTATTTTGTTGGCAGGAAAGAAGAAAGCAGCATGTCTTCCAGGTAATCAGTTTGTGCGATTTTCCTACTTAGTGATTTTCAACTTGGATGAGTTAAGCTTCCGGGGCATCTTTCAACGGAATTGATAAAAGAAAATTGAGAGGACACAATGGATTGTTCAATTAGATTAAATGTTTATTTACTAAAGAGACACCGCTCCCTGTTGTATCGGTGTCTCTTTATATTTTATCAATTTTGGATCATTAGCATTTCATCATAGATTAAGTTTTGTCTAAGCTCCGTTGCTGTTTGTGTGGATATTTGCTCCTCTTCAACCATTTGCTGAATGATATCACGTTCGATTTGCATCGCATTCAACTGAAAATGACACACCATCTCTTCGAAGCGATGTGCTTCTTTTTCACTTAATGTTCCGAACGGATTCAAATAACGATTATATCTTTGAATGACAAGCATTACTTCATGACGGTTTTCTGGTGTAGTTTTTTGTTTGATCAATGAAATAGCTTCCTTTGAAGCTTCTTTTTGTGCTTTACGGAACTCCCGGATCAGGTCAGCATTTTTAACGATGGAGTCCTCTAATTTCGCTTTCCATTTCTTATCCCATTTGACATTGAGCTTTTTCTTGAAAAGGATTGCCTGCAAATTAATCCAAGCTCTTTGCAGCGATGATTTTTGCATATAATTTAACGTTCTTGAAATATACACTTTATAAAGCTCAAAGGCTGTTTCAGATATAATCCCTTTTTCGACTAACCCAGAAACGACTTCCAATTCCTCATTGGCCCCTAGCTCCACTAATTCCAGTATGGTCCGATTATCCGGTCTATTTGTTATTCCCCGCTCCAAATCTATCAGTTGATCATTTAAATCTTCCATCACTTGATGGACAGCTTTCTGATTATCGATGGTTGCTTCTTTGCTCAGCTGATTGATCGTTTTATTTAAAACAATTTTATAAGCCTCCTCAGGGGTTAGGCGTTCATCTTTGAATTCAATCGGTGTCTTCACCAGTAATGGCAAGAGAACCGTAGCCAATATGACGCTTAACAATATAACGCAAGCTGCGATAAACAAGACAGTATTACGCATCGGGAATAAAGTGTCATCCGGCATAAAATATGGTATGGATAAAGCTGTAGCTAATGTAATGGTTCCATGAATGCCGCTAACGGATGTCAAGAAGGCAAATCGTGATCTTGAAACATTCTCCTCATCGGTGTCATGGCTATCTTCTGGATGAACCCTTGACATGATGAATTGCTCTAATGGATTCACTCTGTTTTTCGTAAAAGTATCATGCAGAATGTATACCCAAATAAAACGGATCACCAATAATAAAAGAACAATCAAAACACTTATCCCAAAAAGATTACCCCTATTTAAGCCGGACTCAATTTCCTGATAAACAATCGGCAACATGAATCCTAACAAGGCAAATACAAGTCCATTCAAAACATAACCTAATACAGACCATGTATTAGTTGATACAATTTGCAATTTAGTTGTGGAACTCTGAAGGCGGTCCCGCTCGATGCCATGAATTACACCTGCAGCAACCACTGCCAAGATGCCGGATACATGGAATTCTTCAGCTACCATATATATGGCAAAAGGCGTAATCAGTTCAATAACAATGGACATGGAGACTTCTTCAAGTCCATGAACCCGTAAAAATAATCGTAATTTAACGATTAAATAACCTAATAGGATACCTATAAAGATACCGCCTAAAGCTACGAATATAAAATTAAGCGAAGCATCTTTTATAGAAAATACTCCAGTTAAGGCAGCTGCCAAGGCAACTTTAAAAGCAACGATTCCAGCAGCATCATTGAAAAGTGATTCACCTTCAAGGATGGGCATCATATTTCCGGGCAATTTCAATCCTTTTGTAATCGATTGTACCGCTACGGCATCCGTAGGGGTAATCGTGGCTGCTAAAGCAAAAGCAACAGCCATGGGCATATCGGGTATTAACCAGTGGATGAAAAAACCTCCTGCAAAAACGGTCACGAATACTAACCCAAAGGCCAATAACAGAATAGGCTTACGCAATTCAAGCATTTCTTTACGGGACGTATTTTTTCCTTCTGTAAAGAGCAGCGGAGCAATGACACAGATCATGAATAATTCTGAATGAAAATCCAACGATAATTGAAATGGCAATAATGAAAGCACTGCTCCCATGACTATCTGATATATTGGAAGCGGAATACGAGGCCATATGGCATTCAAGATGGTTGCAATTATTGTGGCAACCAATAATCCGAGCAAAGCGATTAAGAATGACATAGAATCCCCCTATCTTCTAATGTTTTACTCTGAGTGTCCATGAAACTACTATAAAAAGATAAAAATGCAGAGGTATTTTAAAGCGAATATCCATCCTTTAAAAAGTATCTTCTTTATGGTCTTGCATATCTTGGTCAAAATCCATACTTAAACAGAGACAGTATTTTTCACTAATGTGTAGCCACGGTTTTTGATATACCCCTTTGTCATTAATTACAAACAGGATATCACAAATGATTATGGTTTATTCAATATCAATCTCTAACGTAGCCTTTATTTACCCTTAAAAACTGCTTAAATGAAAATTAAGTTCATGTTAGTCTCAGGATCTTCTGTATAAAATACCCTTAATGAAGAAACATAGAAAAATGGAGTTAGAGCGACCTGCAAAAAAATGGGGGTAACCAGCTTGATTCGTAATGTTGGCAAATTGTTAAGAAAAAAGAAAGAAAAAAAATCCCTGGTGCAAAATGATTACCTAGATTCCAAGCCTGCAGATTCACTTGATGCGAATTTCAGTCAAAATGTAGAAACACTTCGTTCTGTTTATGATAATTGTTCGGATGTCATGTTTCGCTCGTTCTTACTTTTCGGAAAAACGCGGGCGATGCTCATTTACATTGCGGGACTCTCAGACATCGAGGCGATAGAGCAATATGTGCTATCTCCACTCATGCAGGAGTCATCAAAAGAACCACAACCATTAAATGATTTTATTGAACATAAATTGCCCGTTCCTAAAGTGGTAAAAGTGAGTATGCTGGCAAATTGCATTGAATCGATTTCCTCTGGAAACCCGATCCTTCTATATGAAGGGGGAAGCGATGGATTTTCTTTAGGATTGTCCAAATGGGAAAAGCGAGCGATTGAAGAACCTGTGGCAGAGAGTGGAGTTAGGGGGTCACGAGAGGGATTTATTGAATCGCTAGAGGTAAATACGTCCCAATTGCGACGCATTATTAAAAGTCCTGCCCTTAAAATACAATCGATGAAGATCGGAACTCTTACCAGGACGAATGTTTCAATTGCTTATATTGATGGACTTGCGGATAAAACACTGATTGAAGAGATTACAACTCGGTTGGAACGAATTAAAATAGACGGTATTTTAGAAAGCGAGTACATCGAGGAAATGATTGAGGACAATCCGTTTTCACCTTTCCCTCAGATCATGTCGACAGAACGGCCGGATGTAGCCTGTTCTAGTTTGCTGGAGGGACGAGCTGTCATTCTTGTAGAAGGAACCCCTTTTACTTTAATTGCACCAATATCCTTCTTTTCTTTGATTCAATCACAAGAGGATTATGCTCAACGTTTTATGGCAGGCACTTTTATCCGTTGGTTGCGTTATTTTTTCATGTTTTTATCCCTTTTGCTCCCGTCCCTATATGTTGCCATTTTGACGTTCCATCATGAGGCGGTCCCAACCGCCCTCCTGCTAAGCGTAGCAGCATCACGGGAATCGGTCCCTTTTCCTGCAATAGTAGAGGCATTGGCTATGGAAATTACGTTTGAAGCACTAAGAGAGGCAGGGGTTCGATTGCCGAAGCAGGTAGGTTCTGCCGTCAGCATTGTTGGAGCGCTAGTGATTGGTCAAGCTTCCGTACAAGCGGGCTTGGTTTCAGCGCCAATGGTCATTGTGGTTGCAATTACGGGAATCGCTTCTTTTATGATGCCTCGTTATATTGCCGGAATTGCTTTCCGGATGCTGCGTTTTCCAATGATGCTACTTGCCGGTACCTTAGGACTGCTTGGCATCATGATGGGGATCATCGCCATAGTCATTCACTTATGCAGCTTACGTTCCTTTGGCGTTCCATACTTAGCGCCACTGGCACCGTTAAAAGGTAAAGAGCTGAAAGATGTGCTGTGGAGAGCCCCTTGGTGGATGATGGATTCACGCCCGCGTCTCACAGGGGATTCTAATGTATACCGTCAAGCCCCGGAACAGAAACCAAATCCAAAAAGGGGGAGTGAAACGGAGTGAATAATAGCTGGAGGCGAAAAAGGATATTGGAGAAAGGAAAAAGGCGTCATTTCATGAAAAGCGTCCTTCTTTTGCTCGGTATTTGTGGAACGACCCCTTTTCTAAGCGGTTGTTGGGATCGAGTGGAAATCACTGATTTGGCGGTTGTCACAGCAGCCGCCATCGATAAGAAGGATGATAATCAAATCGAACTATCCGTCCAAGTCTTTATTCCAAGTTCAATAAGTAGCGGAGGAGGTCAAGGAGGGTCCAGTCAAGGAGGGGGTGGGGTTACGACATTGGTGAGATCTGAAAAAGGCTCCAATATTTCAGATGCATTGTCTAGGCTTCAAAGCAAGCTTCCGCGAAAAGTATTTTGGGGACATTGTAAAGTATTTGTATTCGGTGAAAAGTTAGCGAAGGAAGGAGTTCAAGAGCAGCTGGATTTTTTGCTGCGCCATCCGCAGCCAAGAGAGAAAGCAAATGTGTATGTAAGCAAAGGGAAAGCAAAGCCTATCCTTGAATCTTTGCCGCCCCTGGAAAACTATTCAGGGGAAGTGCTTAGAGAACTATCTGATTTACATATCGGGATGCTGGTCACACTACAGGATTTAGATGAAATGTTAACGGGTAAGCCTCAAGCGGCCGTAATTCCATTCATTAAAATATTACCTCCAGGGAAAGGGCAAACGAAATTACAGGGGATTCCTTACATTGTCGGATCAGCCGTGTTCAAAAAAGATAAAATGACTGGAACGATAACTGAAAAGGAAACTAGAGGGCTATTGTGGTTAAGGGATGAAATAGAATCATATACCGTGACCTTACAACCAAAAGGTGTGAAAGGGGAGATTTCTTTAAATCCAGTGACAGCCAAAGTCAAGATCATTCCGCAAATTATCAATGACAAATGGAAATTGTTGGTGAAGGTAAATACAGAAGGAGCTGTTATACAAAATGGAACGAATTTAGACCTTTCAAGTCCAAAATCTTTAAAAATGGCAGAACGAGCCTATCAAAAAGATATAGAAAAACGCATCGAGCTGGCTTTTCTGAATACACAGCATAAGAAATCGGACATTTTAGGGTTAGGTAAAGATTTCTATAGGAAATATCCTAAACAGTTTAATAAGGTCGAAAACCACTGGGATGAGATATTCGCGGAAATGGAAGTGGAAATCGATGTTATGGCCTATATTCGAAGACAGGGCTATATTAACAAACCTGCAGGTTTATCTGAAAATGAGGTGAAGGACAAGTGAGATGGGGGACTTTTTTGTGTACAACCGTGATTGTAATTCTAATCATTTTGTATGAATGGCCGAAAATGAAAAAAAATCCTAAAAAAGATAAAGTGGCATTTGTTACACTGCTCCTCACTGGCTTGGTTTTGTCCATGTTCAATCTCCCACAGATGTCAGGGCCCACTCAATGGGTGGAGACTCTTTTCAGGCCATTTGCAGAGTTTATGGAAAAGTGAGTCTATTAGTGGGTGTTGCGGGATTAATTTCATTCTATTAAGAAAGGAGGAAGCAGATGGAGAAAGGGAAAATTTCATCTCTGCAGATGGCATTCATGTTGTATCCGGCGATTGTGGCAACGGCTATTCTCGGTGTTCCCAGCATCACAGCCAAATATGCCAAAACTGATTTATGGCTCTCCCCCATTTTTGCTGCGCTCATAGGGTATTTGACGGTGTATATCGCTTATAAACTGCACCAACTTTATCCAAAACAAACGGTGATCCAATTCACTGAAAAGATCATTGGTCGGATTCTGGGGAAAATTTTCGGTTTTTTACTCTTACTTTTTTATATCCAGAACACGGGGCTAATCCTTAGATCCTACGCAGAATTTGTTGTCGGCTCTTTTCTGGTACGTACCCCGATTAGTGTGATCATGATATCGATGGTGATTCTGTGTGCGTTCATCGTACGCGGGGGAATAGAAGTGTTGGGGCGAGCTGCTGAATTGTTTGTACCTGTTTTCATTTTTCCAATCTTTATCTTAATCCTCTTGCTGATTCCTGATCTCGAATTTAAGAATATATTCCCGGTATTGGGGGATGGTATAATGCCCCCAATCAAGGGTGCGATTGTACCGGGTGGATGGTTCAGCGAGTTTTTCCTGATCATTTTTCTTCTCCCTTTCTTGGCAGATATGAAAAAAGGGATGAAATCAGGGATGATGACTGTGTTTACCGTGATGATGACGTTAATTGTGGTGAATCTTATGGTTCTATTTGTACTTGGGTCAACCACATCCACAAAACTTTACCCCCTGATGAATGTATCTCGATACATCAGTTTGGCCGACTTTTTTGAACATGTAGAGTCCGCCGTCATGGCGGTATGGATAGTGGGGGCGTTTGTGAAAATTTCCGTTTTTTATTATGTATCTGCTTTAGGTACAGCGCAGTGGCTGAATCTCTCCGACTATCGGCCTGTTGTATGGCCGATAGGGATCTTGATTGTCATATTCAGTTTGTGGTCGTTGCCTAGCTCTATGGATGTCAGTCGTAATGATATTAACGTCTTCCCTTTACAAGGAATTTTGATGCAAACGATTATTCCTCTGTTATTGTTGGTGATTGCTGTTGTAAGGAAAAGAAATCGTAAAGGAACCGAAACCAGCTGACTGGGCATTTTTTATGCTAAATATCCTATCAAAAAGGTGCTATCTATGTTCGTACTCGCGCAGAGGGCAGGACTAACTGAATGGATTGCATCTCTTTTTTTAGCCGTTTGAAGAGTTTATGAAAAAGTAAATCTATCAGTGGGCTACGTGATTCCAAATTTACATACCATCACAGAAAGGAGGAAGATGATGGAGAAAGGTAAAATTTCATCTCTACAGATGGCATTCTTGATGTATCCAACGATTGTGGCAACGGCTGTTCTCGGTGTTCCAAGCATCACAGCGAAATATGCCAAAACTGATTTATGGCTTTCCCCCATTTTGGCGTCTCTCATCGGGTATGCGACGGTGTATATCACTTATAAACTGCACAAACTTTATCCGAAACAAACGGTTATCCAATTCAGTGAACATATCATAGGTCGGATTCCGGGGAAAATTCTCGGTTTTTTATTCTTGTTTTTTTATATCCCGATAACAGGGCAAATCCTAAGAAGTTACGGAGAATTTATTGTCGACTCTTTTCTGGTCAAAACCCCGATTAGCGTGATCATGGCATCGATGGTACTCCTCTGTGCCTTTATGGTACGCGGAGGGATAGAGGTGATGGGGAGAGCTGCCCAATTGTTGGTTCCTGTTTTTATCTTTCCAATCCTCATTTTAATCGTCCTACTGGGCCCTGATCTTGAATTTAAGAATATATTCCCGATATTGGGGAATGGAATTATGCCTCCAATCAAGGGTTCGATTGTACCGGGTGGATGGTTCAGCGAGTTTTTTTTGATGATTTTTCTCCTCCCTTTTTTAACCGATATGAAAAAAGGGATGAAATCCGGGATGCTGTCTGTTTTTGCCGTGATGATGACGTTGATTGTGGTGAATCTTCTGGTTCTTTTTATACTCGGGTCAACAACAGCCACAAAGAATTATCCCGTGATGAATGTATCTCGGTACATCAGTTTGGCCGACTTTTTTGAACATTTGGAGTCCGCCATCATGGCCGTATGGATAGTAGGGGCGTTTGTCAAAATTTCTGTGTTTTATTATGCGGCTGCTTTAGGTACCGCGCAGTGGCTGAATCTCTCCGACTATCGTCCTGTTGTATGGCCGATAGGGATATTGATTGTAGAATTCAGCTATTGGTCGTATCCTAGCTCTATGGATGTCAGTCGATATGATATCATCGCCTTCCCTTTTCAAGGAATTTTGATGCAAACGATTATACCTCTGTTATTGTTGGTGATTGCTGTGATTGGGAAAAGAAAAATACAGAAAAGGGGAAGCAATTCAAGCTAACCTTTTCTTTCAATTCTTTGGTTTAAGATGCTTGAAAAAAGTATGGGCAAGAAAATAGACAAAAGGAGCTCTATCTTAATGTTAAAACAAAGTTGATTGGAACGAAAGGTTCGAGACTCCTGCTTAGAAAAGCGCTTCCATGGGAGAACCCGCAGGCGGATGGTGCAGAGGGCTCTATGTTCCAATCAACGGCAAAATTTTAAAAATCTTATAAAAATTATAGAAAGACTCAATCCTTATGGAGTTTGTCTACAGTCTGCAACCATTCCGTTTTCGAATGGTTTTTTTGTTGAGTGAAAAACTTAAAAACTGGAGATCATCAGATGTACTTTGCAGCAAGTTAAAAATAATTAACAATCTTTTTCAAACCGTTTTGAGGTTTGTCCCGTTATCTATAGTACAAAGTTTTTTTTAGAAAGGAGAGAAGAAAGACGTGAAGAAAAAGGTCATTTTTGTTGGGTGGATATCATTGATGTTAGTCCTGGTAGGATTTTCACCGGAAATGAATTCGAAACCGGGGCAAGCAGTCAACGATGTCGTAAAAGTATACGGTCCAGGTGGCCCTCTTGGACCAATCAAGGAAGTAGCGGAGCAATTCACCAAAGAAACGGGAATAAAAGTTGAGGTAACAGCGGGACCCGAAGAAAAATGGATTGATCAAGCCAAGCAGGATGCCGATATCATTTACGGAGGTTCCGAGTATATGCTAACTGATTTCATGCTTAACCATCCAGGTATCATTAATGAAAAAAGCCGTACTGAATTGTACTCGAGGGCAGCTGGAATTCTGGTTAGAAAAGGAAACCCAAAGAATATACAGTCATTGGAGGATTTAACGAAGAAGGGCGTAAAGATTGTGGATGTTAATGGAGCCGGGCAACTGGGGCTATGGGAAGATTTGGCGGGAAGAAAAGGACTTATTCCTGGAATTAGCAGGAATATTGCCATTTCAGTGAAGTCCAGTGCAGAAGCTATCGAGCTATGGAAGGCAAATTCTAAATTCGACGCTTGGATAACCTATGAATCCTGGCATTACCGTCTATCGGATGTGACAGACCTGGTTCAACTCCCTGAGGAAGACAAGCTATATAGGGGAACTCCGGTAAGCATAACAAGTAAGAGCGAAAACAAGAAAAAAGCAAAACAATTCATTGACTATCTTAAAACGGAAGAATCCCATCAAGTATTTCAAAAATGGGGATGGAAATAAAATTTATGAGGAGTGAAAGTATATGAAAAAGTGGTTGGTATTTTCAGTTTTTATGATGGTCCTAGTTTTGACGGCGTGTGGAAATGAAGCTGATGATTCACCCAAAAAGGATCAAGTTGTTAGTGGTACTGCCGATGAAAAAGCAGTAACCCTAAAATTATTGGAAAGTGAAACAACAGGCGAATACTTGGCTGATTCCAAGGGAATGACACTTTATTTTTTCAAGAATGATAAATCCGGTAAAAGCAATTGCGCGGATGAATGTCTGGAGAAATGGCCGCCGTTCATGGAAAGGGATTTTGCTGTTCCAAAAGGATTTGAGGAAAAAGACTTTGGAACCATTAAAAGGGAAGATACAGGAGAAGAACAAGTAACGTACAAAGGATTTCCACTCTACTATTTTGTGAATGATAAGGCAGCGGGAGATGTCAATGGTGAAGGAGTGAAAAATGTTTGGTATATTGTAAATAATGAGACGGTTTTTCCAAAATAAGAAAAAAAGGGACGATCACTGGTGGTCGTTCCTGTTGTTCGTTTTCCAAATTTACTTGGTGAGGAGTTGCAGGTGCGATTGAAAGAAAAACTTGATAAGGAATTGATGGCATTAGTAATGAAAAAGCATCGTCCTGCCCTGGAAGAACTTTATGACCGGCATATTAAATTAATCTATGGTTTTATTTTTAAATTCACAAATGGAAATGCTGAAAAAACTAAGGAGATTGTGCAGTTGGTCTTTTTAAAGCTCTGGACCACAAAAAGCAGTTACAATTCTGAAAAGGGGCACTTTTTAAGCTGGCTTTTGACGGTTACACGAAATGTGTGTGTCGATTATGTGCGTAAAGACAGTGTTCATATCCGGAATAACAAACACATGGACATGAGTCATCCAATTGACATAGAAGATCCGAATAATGATATAGAAAATGGGCTATTACACAGTGAAATTGCCAATGCAAAAAGTAAGTTAAGCAAGCCGCAAAAAAGGCTGATTGATTTACTGTATTGGAAAGGGTACTCGTTAACGGAAATTGCCAAAATTGAAAATGAACCGGTTGGTACCATCAAGAGCAGACTTCATCAGTCGCTTAAATTGTTGAAAAAGCATTTGGAAGTAGGTGGTTTGTAAATGAATACAAAATGCGCTAACCTGCTTTCATTTTTATCGGGTGAACTGGAGGAAAAAGAAAAAAAGGCATTCACGGAACACTTAATTCACTGCTCTGAATGCACTAGGGAGTATGAACAAATGACGGAAGCCTGGAATTCGTTGAAATGGGATTTCGAGGAAATCGAACCTTCTTCCTCCATGAAATCGGAGGTTATGAATTTTGTCTTTGAGACTGATGATGAAGTTCCAGTGATAAAGGAAAAGAAATGGAGTGGTATTTTCCTTAAGCAGTTTACACCTGTAACTTCAGGTATCTTGCTGGCCACTCTAGTTTTGTCATTTGTGCTGTTGTATTCCAATATTCAACTAAAAAAAGAACTTACAGCCATCAATCTGCCAATGGAGGTTAAAACGTCACTATCTTTGCAGCCTGCTGATAAGACAGCTATAAAGATGAATACGGACGGTGCTGCATACATTTTGCAGCAAGGTGAAGAAAGAAGGTTAATCGTTCAGATTCAGAATTTGCCTAGCCTTCAAGAGTCCGAGGTGTATCAGGTATGGTTGCTGAAAGATGGAAAACGGACAAATGCAGGAACCTTCAAGCCTGATGAAGCAGGCACAGGATCGTTGACATACAAACTGTCCATTAATGATCAATTCAATCAAATTGGCATCACAAAAGAACCAGATTCAAATAGTACAAAGCCTAGAGGTGATAAAATAGTTGGATCTTCATAAAAAATAAGAGACTTGCCCGCAAAGGGGAAGTCTCTTATTTTCTGTTCGTACCTGAATTTAATAGCTAAGTGAAATATGAATTCGAATATAAGTGTTTACCATTCACTATCGATCACTAGCAACGAATAACCAGCATGTTTGTTGGGGGCAAATGGACTTGTTTAAGGTAAGATAAATATTGTCCTTTCATGATATCTATTTATTCATTAAATCCCAACAGTACTCCCGGATCAATGCCGAAGCTTTCGTTTGACTGATAGAGAGGTCCTTCGCGACTTTCCTTGATGATTTGTATGTTTGGTAAGATTTCCTGATCAATATCCGTTTCGTTTCATCAAGTGCTTTATCGAGAGAAGTGGGGAGATCAATCTGTGTGACCTGTTCAACGTTCTCGGTAAAACAGTGTTCATTATTCGGCTTTTCTATGTTTGGAAGAAGTTATTCTTTTTGTTAGGCTTCTAATCATAGGAATAGTAATACAGATGATGATTTTAAACAGTTCAGTATGAATACAGGAGGCAGCGATGAAATACGAGATTATCTTATTTGATGTTGATGATACATTGCTAGACTTTAGAATATCGGAAAAAAAGGCACTGCATGAAGCCTTTTTGGAGTACGGTTTGCCCACCGGGGCAAAGGATTATGTGGTAGGCTATCAAGAAATCAGTAGAGGATTATGGAGAGATCTGGAACAGGGACTTATTGATTTAACTGAACTGGGAGTGGAAAGGTTTAAGCGGTTATTCCTTAAGCATGGTCTTGATATCCATGCGGATTCATTCAGCCGTGCGTATCTGGGATATTTGGGAAAGGAAATACATCTAATGCCAGGGGCTGTAGAGGTTTGCGAGAAGCTTAAAGGATGCCGGCTGGCTATTATAACAAATGGCTTTACGTCAGTGCAGACTGCAAGAATCGGGGGTTCTCCTCTTAGACATACTTTTGAGCATTTGATAGCTTCCCAAGAGGCTGGGTTTCAGAAGCCTGATAAAGGGATTTTTGATTATGCATTTTCCAAGTTAAAGATCACAGATAAATCGAAAGCATTGATAGTGGGTGACTCATTGACATCAGATATACAGGGTGGATTGAATTATGGAATGGACACCTGCTGGTACAATCCCCATCAAAAGGATAATAATCTAGGAATCAAGCCAACCTATGAAATCCGGAAGCTGACTGATCTCTTAGGGATTATAGGAAGTAAGCAAGTTTAGAGAGTTATCTGCGTTCTAAAAAACAGAGGCCGCTTGTCCAAGTGATAGGACATGCAGCCTTTGTTTTTATTTATGCCAGGGATTTTAGAATCAGTTCAAATCCAGCTCATCGGGTTTAAGAGTTTGATCCGTTTCGATGATTCTACTGGAATGCGGTAATAGCAGACAGAGTGCTAGGGAGATTACGAGGCCTGTCATCATGAATCCGCCAAATACCAAAGGGGATGGGCCATATGATTCCGCCATGGTGGTCCAGATGAGGGGACCGAAACCTGCAATGGCTGCCGCGACCTGATATCCGAGGGATAATCCAGTATAACGGACCTTTGCTGGAAAGAGCTCTGAGAATAATGTTCCTTGTGTAGAAAAAATGGCTCCCCAGACGACTCCGAGCACAATTGCCTGCATAAAATAGAACCAGCCGACCCCTTGCCCAATCATTGTGAAATATGGGATAGCCAAGATGAAAAGGAGAATCAGGCCCCCAAAATAAATAATTTTTCGACCGATAAAATCAGAAATGTAACCAATGAATGGAATGGTAACTAGCATTGTAGCACAGCCAATCGTTAAAGCGGTCAAGGCTGAATCTCGTGAATAACCGAAATACATTGTAGTAAAGACGAGAACATAGGACATGATGAATACATTGAAGAACCCGTCCCCGATTTTTAGTCCGATTACTTGCAGCACACTTCTCCAATCGTGTTTCAACGTTTCAATAATGGGAACTTTCGCAAGATCACCGCTATCTTTCTGTTGCTGGAACTCCGTCGTTTCCTCAATTCCACTCCTTACCCAGATTGCCAATGCAATCAGTACACCGCTTAAAAGGAAAGGAATTCGCCAACCCCAAGCTAAAAATTGGGCATCGGTTGTCAAGGAACTTATAAGGGTTAGGCTGAACGAACCGGCAACTAAACCGATGGGTACCCCTAGTTGGGGAATGGATCCATATAACCCACGGACACCCTTTGGAGCAGATTCCGTTGCCAATAGGATGGCTCCGCCCCATTCACCTCCCAGGGAAATTCCTTGAATCAACCTCAGCACCACCAAGATAGCGGGTGCCGCCAAACCAACCTGGGCATAAGTGGGCAGAACACCGATAAGCATTGAACTCCCGCCCATGCCAATTAGTGTAAACATGAGTGCTGCCTTCCGCCCGATGCGATCACCCATATGACCGAAGAGGATGCTCCCGATTGGACGGGCTGCGTAACCTGCCCCGAAAGTGACAAAGGCGAGAAGAAGTGAAATGGCAGGATCATGATTGGGGAAGAATAGAGTTGTAAAAACTAAGCCCGTTGCTGTCCCGTATAAATAAAAATCATACCACTCGATAACGGAACCGGCTAAACTAGCGAAAAGAACTCGACTTTTTTTCATGGATAATGCTCCTTTAATGCATAGTTTTACTCAAAAATGGTTTCATAAATAAAGCACTTACATTGAATGAACAAAATCGCTGGCTAGGAATATAAGTAAAAAACTGGATTATTTAGATTATTTTAGAGGGGTTATCCATCACAGTCAATATATTTCTGATTTTTCAGAAAAAATGAAGCGATTAACTTAGCTCTTATCAGCTGTATTCGAATATAATTAATTCTAAAGTAATGGAAATAAACAAATTCAGACCTTAACGGATAAAATGGTGAAGCCAAAGCAAGGGGAAATTTTTAACTAAAGATGAGAACAACATTCACTTAAAATCATTTAGTATTTTTTATGTATAGAAGAGTGGCGATGTGGAAATCATGTGGATAAGGAAATAAAAAAGCGGAAAGGATAAGATTTTAATAAATAATAATAATCTCCAAGTTACTTAGTATAATAGAAAAAAGGTTAAGGAGTTGGTTTCGTATGGAGAAGCAATTGCCAGGAACATCGCTTGAACCTGAAGAGATGGCTGAAATGGTTTTAAAAAAGGCACTTAGTGATTATCGGAAAGCACAAATTGAAAAAGAAATCGATGACTCATTAAGAAATCGTGATAAGGAAGAGTTCCTTCGTTTAACTGAAATATTGAAGGGCATTTCATGAAATTTTGAACATTGTAAAAAAGACAAGTAGTTATAAATAAGCTCATACGCACATAGAAGCCAGTGCAGCTTGATAATATAAATATGATGAAGATGAAATTTTATTTAATCTGAAACATAAGAATAGGAATCTATAGTATTATAATATTTTACATTGTAAGCGCTTTCTTGTATAATCATGATAATCAAATAAAGAAAACGATGGAGAGATATTGTAAGTGCGCCTATGACTGGATTCAAAGGTAGTGGAGGCTGAGGCTGGGAGGTATATGCATCAGGATAGAATGCTAAAAGGGGGAGAAGATATGAAAAAGAATGGAGTGTCGTTAGCTGAATTTATTCAGGAGGATCGATTCGAGCTCAACTCCTACATTACTTCTTTATTTAACAAACTGAATGACTATGTTCCCAAAAGCATTAAAGATAAAAAGTAAATGAATGTCAAAAATGAATCGGGAAATTATGTATGATTTCCTGATTCATTTTTATTTTTTTCATTTCCAGTTTTAAGTCCGTGTCCGTAGGTCAAAGCCTCATTAAACCATTAAAAGGCTTAAAGGTATCTCTAAGTGACTGGGTGGAATATCTTATTTCTCAACTATCGCATCGGATAGGGATGCGGAAAGGTTTCAGTTTACATACAATAGCTTTACCTTCACTAAAAATTCAGGCTCCCATTATGGGTGCCTCTTTTTTTGATGTATTCAGCTTCGATTAGGTTATGTAATTCTTATTCTGTTGATATAGTAAAATATCTTTTGTTTTTTAGGCGGAACCGTTGAAATGAAAAAATTCGGTCTGATATATGTATTCAAGATTATTCCATTCTAAAAACCTGATATTCAGCAATCATGTCCTGATATCTAAAAAAAGAAAAAGGAAAAATACAGGAACAACCGGAGCCACGGGATTAACTTGGCGACAGGATCAACAACAGTTAACGTAACAATTATTGTTGGTTCGAGGTTGATTTTAAAGGGTGCTTTGCCTATTGGCAACTCCATATTATCAACAGCAGTCTCAATTTCTAATTATAATAATGCTGTGGGTGTTAATTTATCAGCAGAGGATACAATCTCCTTCATGTATTTGATTTAGCGGCCACAGTTGTCTTTACAGGAGGAGCAGCAGGAGCCTCACTGACGATTATTCGTTGAATTAATTTAAGCCTGCAAATCTTACTTAAAAAAGATATTTGTGAATCCCATTCATCTTGAATGTGGATTTTTTTATTGATTGTTTGTATTATAGCTTTTTTATTGTTATTGGGTTTATGGCAACTGGCATATAAGGTTTCAAAAGCGCACTTAGCTTGAATGGCATTTCATTACTAAAGGCTAAGGACCACCATCTATCGTGTCTAGGGGATTTTAATCCAGATGAATTTAAAAATACTTTTTGTATTTCTTTAATTTATAGATGACCGTTGGCTGACTGATGCCCAAATGGTATGCCATTTCGTAGGTGGTTTTACATTGTTTCCATGCTTTAGCAATCAGTTGCATTTCAACCTTTTCCAGTGTCTTCTTTAAATCGAAATTCTCTTCACATTCTTTTTCGATTGCCAAGAAAGTGGAATCTTCGGGCTGCTCTATTTGCCCTGTGATGGATTGTGGAAGGTGTTCGGGAAATATATTTGGCACTTCAATGGTCAGGATTAACCGTTCAATTAGGTTTTCTAATTCTCGTATATTCCCGGGCCAATTATAATGGGTCAAAACTTCATAAGTCGATGGATGGATTTTTTTGAATTTCTGGTATTTATCATTCGTTTTCTTTAAATAATGTTGTATTAAGAGTGGTATATCTTCTTTACGTTCATGCAAAGCCGGAATTTGGATGGGAATCACATTCAAACGATAAAATAAGTCTAATCTAAATTTACCTTGACTAACCATCCCCTTCAGATCTTGATTAGTTGCTGCAACAAGGCGGAAGTTAATATAGTTTTCTTTTTTTCCGCCGATACGCTTTATCTTTTTTTCCTGTAATACTTTCAGTAATTTAGCTTGCATGGCAAGTGGGAGTTCCCCGATTTCATCTAAGAAAAGAGTTCCGCTGTCAGCCTGCTCAACCAGGCCTTGCCTTCCTTGTTTATCTGCCCCTGTAAATGATCCCGGCTCATAGCCGAATATTTCGGATTCAAACAAACTATCAGGTATCGTGCTGCAATTCACTTCGATAAAAGGTTCTTTCTTTCGGTTGCTTTGGTCATGAACAGCACGGGCAAAAGTGCTTTTCCCTACCCCGGATGGTCCTAATAAGAGAATCGTGGCATCGGTTTTTGCAACATTATGGATCGTTTTTAAAATCTGCTTCGTTTCATTACTTCTAGCGATCATATCATGGTAATCCAGTTCCTTTTCTCTTAAATCCTCGACTTCGGTTTGATAGCCTTTTACTTTTCGTTGTAATTGCTCAAATTGATCTTGCAATTGCAGAATCTCGGTTTGATCCTGGCCATAGCTGATTACCCTAACGAGAAGTCCGTCCTTATTAAAAATGGGATAGCCAGTTGACATGACAACATGACCTGTTTTTGTATGTTGCATTATACGCTTCGCTTTTTTTTCTTTTAAAACAATCGCGTTGATGGATGGTGTGAGAAGGCCCTCACTTTCTAATTGATAGACAGAGGTACCGATATAAGAATCACTTTCCATACCATAAATCTCCCAAAGCTTTGGATTGGAATATAAAATGATTCCATCTTGATCGGTAATGAGGATGTTATTATTCGATGTTTCAATGATCTTATTAAGTTCTTCCTCCAGCATATCGTCATACATGAGTTCCGCTCCTTTGGGATGTTGATTAATTAAAATATAAATCAAAAAGTCAGAATAATCAAAAATTAAATTAAAAAATAAGAAAATGATTAAGTCTTTGATCATTTGATGAAACAGAATATCGAAAAGCCTTATAAACCGCAGCGAAATAGTTGGCGTGAATCTTGCTTATGTAAAAGGTAAGAAGAGAACTTCCAAACAAGGGTGTTATATATTTCCATTCTATTAGTGTAAAAAAGATGGAAGTTCATTTAACATCATGAAATTGCAATGTAGTGAAAATAATAGTTGAAATTTAGGAGGATGTTACATGATGAAGTATCAACCGAAAGACTCATTCAAATCACCCCGTTTTTGCGGAGTACGTACGTTTATGCGGCTTCCATTTGTTGAACAGGTAGATGAACATATGGATTTTGTCATTACGGGAATTCCTTTTGATTCCGGGCAATCATTCAGAACGGGTGCGAGATTCGGACCAGAAGCCATTCGCGATTTTTCAATCCTTTTACGCCCTTATAATCCAGAACAAGATATAAATATTTTTGATTATATATCAGGAATTGATTATGGGGATATTCCGATCATTCCCGGTTATATCTCTGAAACATATAAAAAGATCGAAGAAGAGCTTACCCCCGTCATTGAAAAAGGGATCATCCCCATTTCATTAGGAGGCGATCATTCTATTACTCTAGGGGAGTTACGTGCAATCGTAAAAAAGCATGGACCAGTGGCCTTGCTTCAATTCGATGCTCACTCCGATACTTGGGATAGTTATTTTGATCAAAAGTATAATCACGGAACGGTTTTTCGCCGGGCAATAGAAGAGGGTCTCATCGATGTATCGCGATCTCTTCAAATTGGAATGAGGGGTGGTCTTTACGGACCGGAAGATCTTCAGGATGCCCAGGATTTAGGTTTGGGGGTTTATACGACGAACGATTATAAACGCATCGGGGTCCAAAAGATGCTAGAGGTCATTCATGAACGTGTCGCGAAGGGCCCGGTGTTTTTATCTTTTGACATTGATTTTTTAGATCCCGTCTATGCCCCTGGAACGGGGACCCCGGAGGTTTCAGGGGCCAGCATTGATGATGCTTTAGCCTTTGTAAGAGGATTGACGAATATAGATTTTGTAGGATTCGATCTTGTTGAGGTTTTACCATCATATGATCACGGACAAATCACGGCAGCCGCCGCAGCTAATATTGTCTATGAATTCATCACACTCATCGCTCTCGCAAAAAAAGGTAAACTGGAGAAAAAAGAGAGAACGGGAGATCTGGAAACGCAGCTTAACAACTAGTTCTCTCATATAAATTGAAGGGAGGAACGGTGAAATCCAATCCTTCCCTCTTTAAACACAAAGCGATATAAAACAAAACAACCCCAAAAGGAGATGTGTACATGCATATTTTGGATATATCGATCATGATTCTATATTTTTCTGTTTTAATCATTGTGGGAGTAATCGGATCCAAACGGGCAAAAACGGCAGATGATTTCATTGTAGCAGGGCGTAATCTAGGGCATTTTATGTATTTATCCTGTTTAGCTGCTGTGATATTAGGGGGGGCTTCCACTCTAGGTACAGCAAAGTTAGGTTATCAGTTTGGGATATCCGGTATTTGGCTAGTGGTGATGATTGGACTCGGCATTATCGCTATCGGGTTGTTTTTAACAAATAAGATATTTGATTTAAAAGTACTGACGATCAGTGAAATGCTTGAGAAGCGTTACAATTCTCAAACAAGATTGATTAGTGCCCTTGTCTCTGTTATCTATACTTTCATGCTGACTGTAACGCAAGTGATTGGGATGGGGACGATATTACATGTTTTGGCTGGCTGGAATTTAACGGTTTCCATGATAGTCGGGGGTGGGATCGTTTTATTTTATACAATATTAGGAGGTATGTGGTCAGTCACCATGACTGATGTCGTGCAATTCGTCATCATGACGATCGGTATTTTCTTTATCATGCTTCCATTGAGCATCTCTAAGGCAGGAGGGTGGGAATCGCTTAAAGAAAATCTCCCTGCATCCCATTTCGAGTTAGGCAACATTGGCGGAGAGACAATTTTTCAATACTTCTTACTATTTACTTTAGGGGTTGTTGTTGGCCAAGATATCTGGCAGCGTCTTTTTACTGCACGAACCAAAGCGATATCTCGTGGCGGTACGGTTGGAGCGGGAATATATAGTGTTTTTTATGCGATAGCAATCAGTATCATTGGAATGTGCGCTTTTATTATCCTTCCTAATTTAGGAGATCCACAAAACGCTTTTACTAGTATAGCGATGGAAACTTTGCCTCCTGGTCTATTGGGGGTCGTCATTGCGAGTGTGGTATCTGCCCTTATGTCCACAGCTTCAGGGACATTGCTTGCTTCTTCCACTTTAGTTGTTAATGACATCATTAAAAAATATATCGGTCCAGGAATGAGTGAACGTCAATTTTTAAAAACATCCCGGATTACGACTTTAACGATTGGTGTATTGACCATTATCGTTTCGATATGGGTTCAGGATATTTTAGTTGCATTGGATGTAGCTTATGCAATTTTATCTGGTGCTGTGTTCTTTCCAATCATCCTTGGATTCTTTTGGAAGAGGGTAACGGCTACAGCCGCATTTTACTCCATCCTGGCCAGCATGGTCGTTATTATTGTTGGGTTGGTGATAAATGGACCATCCTCCACTCAACCAATTCTGTACGGGCTCGCTACTAGTTTTGTCGTCATTACTACATTTACTTTCCTAAGTTCGAAAAATCATCTCGAGAACAAAAGCGAGGAAATGCAAGATGTTAAGGGTAAAGCTGACATGGACACCATGGCTAATTGATGGTTCACCAAAAAAACAGAAAAAGAATCAAGGAGGAAAGAAAAATGACAAAGACAATTTCCCTTCAACCCGCAACATTCAATACAATGGAAGAAGAGCGCAATCACCGGAAAGAACGGTTGGCAGCTTCATTCCGGCTTTTTTCAAAGTTTGGTTTCGATGAAGGGATAGCTGGCCATATTACGGTCCGTGATCCAAAATATACAGACCATTTCTGGGTCAATCCGTTTGGGATGCATTTTAGTCAAATTTCCGTTTCAGATCTTATATTGGTTAATCATAAAGGTGATATTGTGGAGGGTGAACATTCAGTGAATGGTGCTGCCTTTGCCATCCATTCGGAAATTCATAAAGCACGACCGGATGCAGTTGCAGCGGCACATGCTCATTCGGTCTATGGAAAGACATGGTCTTCTTTAGGGAGACTGTTAGATCCGATTACGCAAGATGCCTGCCAATTTTACAATGACCATGCATTATTTGATGATTTTACTGGTGTGGTTTATGCATCTGAAGAAGGGAAACGCATTGCCAGGGCTCTAGGTCAATACAAAGCTGTCATCCTCCGCAACCATGGATTGTTAACGGTGGGCCAATCTGTAGATTCAGCTGCTTGGTGGTTCATAACGATGGAACGTTCATGTCAAGCACAGATAATGGCTGAATCTGTAGGCAAGCCCATTTTTATAGAACAGGAGTATGCAAAGTTAACTGCAGAACAAACGGGAACTGAATATGAGGGATGGCTGAGTTTTCAGCCTCTTTGGGATAGAATTAGAGAAGAGCAACCGGATTGCTTGAAGTGATCATAAAGCACGGGGATAGACACGAAACATGAAACGGATTGCTTTCATCAAAGAGGGAAAAAGGGATTGCAGGTTGTTGAGGAGGTTTAATAATGTCCGATTCTAAAAAAACAGCACCTTCACTTTATATCAGGGTCGATATACCGGAGAAATACATCAATGAGTTTAAGGAGATTTGTTCTGAAGTTGTTATCGAACCATGGGAATTCGGCGAAACTGAACCGCAGCCAACAGTAGATCTATCAAAGTTTGATATCCTTTATACGCTGGGACTTCATGATAATCTTAGCATTTTAAAAAAAGCTCCAAAAATTAAATGGGTACATTCAGACAGTGCGGGAGTGGAGGCCATGCTGAATGAAGACATCAAAAAAAGCGATGTCATCATCACTAATGTCAAAGGCTGCTCATCTGTCCCGATAGCCGAGCATACAATTGCGATGCTATCTTCGTTAGCAAGGGGTGTGCCGACAATGATCAGAAATCAAATAAAAAAAAATTGGGTTGAAATCCCTGTGAAAGACCTTGAGAATTCAACAGTCGGGATAATTGGGTATGGTGATATTGGCTTTGAGATAGCAAAGAGATGTAAAGGACTAGGAATGACCGTTATTGGCTGCCGCAGAAATCCCGCCCAGAGGAAGGAAGAATATGAACCTGCTGATTTGATAATGGGGATGGATCAAGTGGATGAGGTCCTTTCTAGGTCCGATTTTGTAGTCTTGGCACTCCCGTTTACGAAAGATACTTCTTATTTTTTAAATGAAGAACGCATAAATAAAATGAAAAAAGGCAGCCATTTAATTAATGTCGGCCGTGGTAATACGATTGTGGATGAAGATTTAATTGAATCATTGAAAAATGGGCACATAGCAGGAGCGGCGCTCGATGTGTTTGAAGTAGAACCTTTACCTGAGGATCACCCTTTCTGGCAGCTGGAAAATGTCATGGTATCCCCACATAATGCTTACAACTCTGCCAAACATCTAGATCGTGTAATGGAGTTATTCCTGAAAAATTTAAAGCTGTTTTCTGACGGTAAGCCGCTCAAGAACGTTGTGGAAAAAGGAATGGGCTATTAACAGGACTGGGTTATGAAAAAGAAGCTCTCAACGAATGGGAACTTTCAAACTTTCAATGATATGAATGGAGTGGGAGGGCAGACCTTGATTGGGGTTTGCTTTTTTTTGAATAAAAGGTGCTGCCTTCATGTTTTTCTTGTATAGGACAATCTCTGATCAGGAAAAGCTGGATGTAAGGAGGCGGTGTGAATGGGTACTTTCGAAGTTATTTCCCTAATGCTAAGCTTTGGCATGTTTGTAATTGCTATTCTTGGTTTCAAAAATCATGACAGGAATCCTTGAAGGTAACGATATGTTTATGATAAGCCAGGCCGCTGTGTTTGATAATGGAAGCGTTTTAAAAATACCGGGATTTAATAGAAGGTAAGATTTCCTCGAACTTGCAGAGAACACCGAGTATTAGGTGTTCTTTTTGTTGTATAAGTATTTCACATGAGTTCATAAGCAAATCCCATCCATTCATTGGCAGTCATCTTTGACAAAACAATAATATACAAGTATAGTCCTAATGGACCGGTTGATATAATTCGAAGGAGTGATCCAGCTATGGCAGACAAACGAAACTCAAAAGACATTCTTATTGAAGCTGCTTCCCGACTTTTTCGCATACGTGGATATTATGGTGTAGGACTTAAGGATATTATTGAGGAAAGTGGTATCCCAAAAGGTTCGCTGTATCATTATTTTCCGAAAGGCAAAGAAGAATTGGCGATAGAGGCGATTATTCATACAAAAGAATTCGTGATAGATGAAATTCAACGGGGATTTGATGAAATCGAAGACCCTATTAAAGCGATTCAGGCTCATATTTTTCAATTATCCGAGGTTTTTGGTGAAAGTGAAAATCTATTAGGACTGCCAATCGGGACGATAGCGGCGGAAACATATACGACGAGTGAGCCGATAAGAACGGCCTGCCAACAAGCGATAGAAGATTGGCAATCCATATATGTGAAGAAATTACTCGAGGCGAAATTCAGTGAGAAACGGGCAAAGGAATTGAGTATCGTAATTAATGCTTTAATTGAGGGCGGTATCCTTTTATCCTTAACGGCGAAAAACGGGAAACCTCTCCAAGCCATTGCGGAACAGATACCATTATTGTTGATAAATAAATAAGTCATAAGGAAAAATTATTTTATGCTTACATCGAACAATCAGTAATTGGAGGAATCATTTTATGTCTATAGATGCAACACAGCAACAAAACCAAGTCATTAGAACTACCCCCATTTTAATTGCATTTTTAATTGCAGGGTTCATTGGGTTATTCAGTGAGACGGCTTTAAACATGGCGCTGGGGGATTTAATCCAGGAATTCAATGTCAGTCCTTCCACCGTGCAATGGCTGACAACGGGCTATTTATTAACATTGGGGATATTGGTCCCCGTTTCGGGACTCCTGATTCAGTGGTTCAATACCCGTCAATTATTCATTGCATCAATGGTGTTCTCCATCATTGGGACGCTCATTGCAGCAATTGCACCTGGGTTCGGCATCTTGATGCTAGCTCGAGTCATCCAGGCAATCGGAACAGGTCTTTTATTGCCTCTTATGTTCAATACCATCTTATTGATTTTCCCGATCCATAAAAGGGGAGCGACGATGGGATTGATGGGGCTGGTGATCATGTTTGCCCCAGCCATCGGACCGACAGTTTCAGGTTTGATTATTGAAAATTTGAAGTGGAATTACATTTTTTGGGTGTCTTTGCCATTCTTTGTGATTGCTTTACTATTCGGTCTCAAGTATATGCAAAACGTTTCAACAATCACCAAACCTAAAATCGATGTACCATCCATTATTTTATCGACCATTGGTTTTGGAGGAATTGTTTATGGCTTTAGTATTGTTGGGGAACATGGATGGAGTAATGCGATAGTTCTATCCTCGCTCATTGTCGGCCTTATAGCGCTATTCCTGTTTGCTGTAAGGCAATTCAATATGGATAAACCGATGATTGACTTGCGCGTTTTTAAATATCCCATGTTCACTTTAGGGTTAATAACCGTCTTCATCACCTTCATGATCATCATGTCATCCATGATCCTCTTACCGCTATACCTGCAAACCGGGCTGGCATTAGCTGCGTTTTCAGCTGGTCTGGTACTTTTACCGGGTGGAGTGCTTAATGGTATCATGTCTCCGGTTACTGGACGCATATTTGATAAGTTCGGACCAAGAGGACTAGTGATTCCAGGCTTTATTATCATGATTGTCATGTTATGGACTTTGACGAACGTAACGACTGAAACATCTATCATTATGGTAATCATCATGCATACTCTCCTTATGATTGGTGTTTCGATGGTCATGATGCCTGCCCAGACAAATGGGCTGAATCAACTGCCGAAAAATCTTTATCCGGATGGAACGGCTCTTATGAATACATTGCAACAAGTATCGGGAGCCATAGGGACAACCGTTGCCATTACCATCATGTCAGCATCCCAAAAAAATTATATGGCAAATGCAAAAGATCCGTTCGATCCATCAGCCATTAGCGGTTCATTGACTGCAGGCGTTCAAGATGCCTTCATTTTCGGTCTAGTCCTTGCAATCATTGGTTTGATCGTATCGTTTTTTATCAGAACAGCACGTGACTAAAAAGGTATGAAAAAAGATCCATCAGCCAGCAGGGAAAAGGTTTTCTCTGACTGGCTTTTTTGTTTGGAAAAAAGTAATTTAGAACCATCCACTTATTGGTAATGAATAAGTGCTTTTTTATTGGTCTATAATACCATTTTTATCAAATGGTTTTAAATTTAGAGTGAATTATTTGAAAATTAACCACTTATCGGATAATCTTACACAATGATAGTTACTAAAAGTTAGCTCAGGTAAAGTGGTTAACAGGAGGAATTCAAATGAAAAAAATAACTAAACTGTTTGAACCTGTAACAATAGGTGCATGGAACTTAAAAACAAGAACGGCAATGGCTCCTATGACACGGTCATTTGCCGATAACGAAACTGGTGTTGTGAATGACCTGACCGTAGAATACTACCGAAAACGGGCTCAAGATGGAGTCGGGCTCATCATTACAGAAGGTGTCGTGATTTCACCAAGAGCAAAGGGTAATCCTGGGGTGCCCGGGATTTATACTCAAGAGCAAATCAATGGGTGGAAAAAAGTAACGGAAGCTGTACACGGTGAAGGCGGAACGATCATTGCGCAAATCTGGCATGTTGGCCGGGCAAGCCATCATGAAATTGCAGGAGGACCTCCGCAGGCCCCTTCTCCTATCGCTGCTGAAGGAAAGGTTTCAAGATTCGGAAAACCTTTTGATATTCCTGAAGAAATGACAGAGACGGATATTGCAGAAGTAGTGAACCAATATAAACAAGCTGCAAAGAATGCGATGGATGCTGGCTTTGACGGCGTTGAAATTCATGGTGCACATGGCTACTTAATAGACCAGTTCAATTCTGACACTTCCAATAAAAGGGCGGATCGGTACGGCGGTGATTTGAAACAGCGTCTGACATTTATGAAGGAAGTGCTAAAAGCTGTTATTGATACGGTTGGAGTGGAACGTACCCTTATTCGTTTCTCGGCTTTGAAAATTGACCAGCCGTCTTACATGTGGGAAGACCCTGAAACAGCGATCCAAACATTTATTGAAGCGTTTAATGAAACAGGAGTCAAAATGATTCACCCGTCCACGATGGAATTTACCAAACCGATTGCAAGGGGACTGACCATGCATGAATTGGTACGCAGCCACTGGGATGGAATTATAGTTGGTGTGGGAGGGCTTGATCCTGAAACAGCAGAAGCCGCACTGGAAAAGGGCACAATTGACGTTGCGGCGATTGGACGTCCGCTTATCGCCAACCCGGATTATCTGGCAAGAATTAAGCATGAAGAAAAACTTGTTGATTACGAGGCAAAGAAACATTTAGGGCAACTTATTTAATAGAGAAAAAACATAGTCTTTTTTAAATGTCAGTGTACAAATAACCAATCATTTTATTCTTTCAAATTACTGATGCGATTCTTCATTAAGAAGGGTCGCCTTTTCCCTATGGAGCTAAAGGGAAGAAAGAATGATGAAACAACAAATCATTCCCAATACCCAAAGTAGAAAGCTGGTATATCAATGGAACGTATTATGGTTATAGGAGTATCCGCGGGCGTCGGAAAATCTACTTTTGCAAAAAGACTAGGAGAAAATTTAAATATTGATGTACATCATTTGGATACATTCTACTGGAGGCCTGGCTGGGTGGAAGCTCCTTTAGAGGATTTTATTTCTGCTCAGAAGGAAGTATTGAGTGATGACAAGTGGATAATAGATGGTAATTATAGTAATTCTTTTGACTTACGTTCTGAGCATGCCGATACGATTATTTATTTAGAACTCCCTCTCCGTGTTTGCCTTTACCGTGTTGTAAAACGTTGGTTGTCTTATATAGGGAAAACAAGACCTGATATGGGTGAAGGCTGTCAAGAAAAATTAGACTGGCAGTTTGTTAAATTTATAATGACCACCTACTTTCCACGTAAGAAAAAAATGAAAAAAAGACTTGCAGATCTTCAAAGAAGTGAGCCTGAAAAGATAATGGTTATTTTAAAAAGCAAGCAGGAAATTGAAGAATATTTGTTTAACAGGAAGGATAAGCCGGGGTGATCAGCAGATGGAATTGGTTCATGGAAGGGCTGTGAAATCAGCTCTTTATCTAATGCAATAAAGGGAAAGGCTAGTCAATTTCAGTTATACGAAACTTAAGGGAAATACTTATTAACTTTAAATGTTTGATAATCACTTTAATAATTGGTTCTAAGAGTTTATCACAGATGCAAAAAGCCTTCCTAGTCCTAGGAAGGCTTTAAGCCTGATGATAAAGGTTTTTTACTATAAATGATAGCAAAAATGGGAATTTCCAAAGAGTGAAATGTACAAACAAAGCGGTTTTACAGGAGAAAATTAGTTGGCATGGTTTTTGCTTGATATAAATGATGAGTAAATAGAGAAAGTAGGGAGTGATGAATCGCCAATTACTAAAGCTTTATTGGAAAGTTTGCTGCAGGAAGTGGATGTATGTATGCTCTGGATTGCAAAAGATATCTTGAAGCAAGAGCGTTCAAGTAATGAAGACAATCAGTATAGCATTGAGAACAAAATTTAGGGAGGATTGTAATTATGAAAGAGATAAAAACAAAGCAAGAGTTTGATGAGGCGATTTTATCAACAAAACCAGTTGTTGCCAAATTTTATGTTGAATGGTGCCCAGACTGTCAGAATACCAATTTATTCATGCCAATTGTAGAAGAAGCGTATAAAGAAAAAATAGATATGATCGCAGTAAATCGAGACCATTTACCGGAATTATTAGAGAAGCTAGATGTGTATGGAATCCCAAGCTTTATTGCTTTTCAAGAAGGGAGGGAACTTAATCGCTTTGTAAGTAAACTCGGAAAAAGCCAGGAGGAGGTTGAACAGTTTCTCAATCAAATCGTAGTGGAAAGTGGAAAAGTCATTTAATTGGGCGGACGCCCATCGAAAAAGATTTCGGTGCCGCTTCCAATCTGAAGCGTCAAATTGATAAGCTGCTTTATAAAATTGATATGAGGTGATTAAGAATGGCAAAGATGAAGAATGAGACACATTATAAAATTATGATTGTAGGAGGCGGCAGTGCCGGAATTACGGTCGCGGCACGTCTCCTGCGTGAATCACGCACTCTGAGCGGAAACATTGCCATCATTGACCCTGCGACGAAACATTATTATCAACCTTTATGGACGCTTGTAGGAGCAGGCGAAGCTGACAAAACTGTGACACAAAGGGAGGAGGCATCTGTTATTCCGAAAGGAGCCGTATGGGTACAGGATGCGGTTACCACATTTCAGCCAGATGAAAACGTTGTTTTAACAGCATCCGGAAACAAACTGCACTACGAATATTTAGTTGTCGCTGCGGGGATTCAAATTAACTGGCATGAAATCAAGGGGTTAAAAGAGAGTATTGGAAAGAATGGGGTATGTAGTAATTACTCTTATGATTATGTTGATAGCACTTGGGAGGCGATCCGAAACTTCAAGGGCGGGACTTCCATCTTTACCAATCCGAACACTCCGGTAAAATGCGGTGGTGCTCCTCAAAAAATTATGTATTTGGCGGAAGAATATTTCAGAAAATCAGGAGTTCGCCAGCAATCTTCGGTTATTTTTGTTTCAGGCAGCCCATCCATATTCAATGTAAAAAAATATGAACAGGCACTAAACAAAATAATTGAACGAAAAGAAATCGCAACATATTTTATGCATCATCTCATTGAAATTGATGGTGATAAAAAACGAGCGACATTTGAAAATCTAAATACAAAAGAGCGCGTGAATATGCAATATGACATGATTCATGTGGTACCGCCGATGAGCGCCCCGGATTTCATCAAGAATAGTTCCCTTGCTGCTAGTAATGGCTGGCTGGCTGTGGACAAATATACGCTGCAGCATGAACACTTTGACAATATATTCGGCATAGGGGATTGTACAAACCTGCCTACGTCAAAAACAGGGGCTGCTATTCGCAAACAAGCACCAGTGCTTGTGCAAAATTTACTTCATCGAATGCGTGCCAAACAAATGGTTCATAAATATGACGGCTATACATCATGTCCACTTGTTACTGGATACGGGCGGCTTATACTGGCTGAATTCAATTATGATTTACAGCCTCAAGAAACCTTTCCAATCGATCAATCCCGTGAGAGGTTCAGTATGTATGTATTGAAGAAAAACTTGCTTCCCGTTATGTATTGGAATGGGATGCTTAAAGGTATGATGTAATAGTATTTCTGATATCCATAAAAAAAGGAGGAAGATTTATGCTGCTCAAATATTTTTATGATGAGAAACTGGCCCAAGCTTCATACCTTGTGGGATGCCAAGCTACTGGCGAAGCGATCATTGTTGATCCGTCACGTAATGTAGAACCTTACATAAAAATGGCAAGAGCAAATGGTGTGAGGATCGTGGGTGTAACGGAAACACACATCCATGCCGATTTTTTGTCTGGTTCACAGGAGCTGGCTTCCAGGCTTGGGGCAACATTGTACTTATCTGATGAGGGAGGGCCGGACTGGAAATATGAGTACGTAACTGGGTATGAACACCGCTTTCTAAGAAATGGAGATGTATTTACGATTGGAAATATCCATTTTGAGGTGATTCATTCACCAGGACACACACCTGAACATATATCACTGCTTATAACAGATGGGGGTACAGTTACCAAGGATCCACTCGGGATATTTACTGGTGATTTTGTATTTGTCGGTGATGTGGGGCGCCCCGATTTATTAGAAAAAGCCGCAGGGGTGCACGGGTCCTCGGAAAAAATGGCACGCAAGATGTATCGGTCTCTGCAGCAGTTTAAAAATCTTCCTGACTATCTGCAAGTATGGCCAGGGCATGGAGCGGGCAGTGCCTGTGGAAAAGCGCTAGGAGCAATCCCATCATCAACCATCGGATATGAAAAACGGACAAATTGGGCACTGCAATATGATAATGAGGAGGGCTTTATAGAAGCGCTGTTGGCTGGACAGCCGGAGGCACCCTCTTATTTTTCAATGATGAAGCGGTTGAACAAAGAGGGTGCGCAGCAAATTCGAAGTATAGCAGCGCCACTTCGTATGGCGGTTTCAATAGATATTGTACTGGAATGGGCGAAACAGGGAATTGTCATTGATACACGTCCGGCCAGTGAATTTGCCAAAAAGCATATACAAGGTGTAATTAATATCCCTTATAACAAATCATTTATAACCTGGGCGGGATGGCTGTTGGACTATGACCGACCTTTATATCTTCTCGCAAGCAATGATGTTGTGGAAATTATTGTGAATGATCTCCAGTCCATTGGATTGGATCACGTCGTTGCAACAATGGAACCATATATCGATGAGATGGCAGGAGAAATTGATTCGCGTGTAATGAAGTATGAAGAAGTGACAATGGACAAGTTAGATGTTGCTACTCAATCAGACCGTATATATGTGCTTGATGTCCGAAGCATGGGCGAATGGGAGGAAGGCCATATTCCGCAGGCGAAGCATGTGATGCTTGGTCATTTACAAGAACAGGCACACAAAATTCCACATGATAAACCAATTTTGGTTTATTGCAAAACCGGCGGAAGATCGGCCATCGCTGCAAGCCTTCTACAAGTTCATGGTTTTAAAGAAGTACAAAGCCTTGTAGGCGGATATGAGGAATGGAGAAAACAGCAGAAGTTGCGCCCTGCCAGAGATGCTAAATGAATTCTTTGAATTTTATCATACATGCGAAAATACTTACCATAGTTGCAAATGTGCCAATGCTTAGAATGGAAAATTTTTAAAATAATCACCGCGGTATAAGGAGATTTTATAGAAGAAATGGGTTGGCATGGCAATTGCATATATAAAGAGGCAAGGTACACAAGCGAACATGAGAAGGAGAGATACTCGATGAAATATAATTTCGACCAAGAAATCCGTCGACTGAACACTGATTGTGAAAAATGGGATAAACTTGAAAGTCAATTTGGGGTAAAGGATGTTATACCGATGTGGGTGGCCGATATGGATTTTCAGTCTCCACAACCTATCATCGAAGCATTAAAACAGCGTGTGGAGCACGGTGTATATGGCTACACACTTAGACCGGACTCTTATATGGAATCGATTGTAAGTTGGCTAAAACGAAGACATCGATGGTCCATTGAGAAAGAATGGATTACCCACAGCCCAGGTGTGATTCCAGCCCTATCGTTGGCGATTCAGTCCTTCACTCAGAAAGGGGACAAAATAATTATCCAACCTCCTGTATACCATCATTTTGCCCGTGTGATTCAAGCGAACGGCCGTGAAATTGTAAACAACCCGCTTAAGCTTGAAAATGGACATTATTCCATAGATTTCGCAGACCTAGAGGCAAAGATGGATTCAACGGTAAAAATGTTGATTTTGTGTAGTCCTCATAACCCGATTGGAAGGGTATGGAGCAAAGAAGAATTGACAAGATTGGGACAGATTTGCATGAAGCATAACATTCTCGTTGTGGCAGATGAAATTCATTGTGACTTTGTTTATAAGACACATACTCACATTCCTTTTGCCTCTATATCAGAAGAGTTTGCAAATCATTCTCTTACCTGCATTGCGCCAAGCAAAACTTTTAACCTGATGGGTGTACAGACGTCAAGTATCATTATTCCAAATCAACAACTGCGCGATAGGTATGATCGAGAACTTAATACATTATCCATTGGTTCGCCGAACATATTTGGCGTTGTTGCGTTAGAGGCTGCTTACCGACACGGAGAAGAATGGCTGGATCAGCTCCTTGAATATTTGCAGGGGAATTTGGAATTCACTCTGAATTACTTCAGCAAAAGCATCCCGCAAATTAAAGTCATCCAGCCGGAAGGCACATACCTTGTATGGCTGGATTGCCGGGAACTGGGTTTTTCAGTTAAAGAATTGGATGAATTTATGTTACGCAAAGCAAGGGTTGCAATGAATGAAGGGCTCATTTTCGGTATGGAAGGTGAAGGGTTCATGCGGCTCAATATTGCTTGTCCGCGTTCGATGTTGAAAAATGCTTTGGATGGCATAGAAAAAGCTATCTCCTCTTTGTGTAAAGCGTAGAATTTATGCAATAATAAAATTATTTTATTATTGCATATAACGTTATAGCAGAGGAGGATAATATGGCAGGCTTTATCGGCATACAGCAGTTTATTCAAGATTACGCTGAGAACACAGCAGGAATCCTTGGTCTGGATATAACCGTGCTTGATGAAAAGGGCGTTCGCATTAGCGGAACTGGCTACTATAAAGATCTCATTGGCAAAACCGCTCCGGAAGGCTCCTTTTTCAGAATGATATTGGAAACAGGGGAGCCTGGAGTGGTTTACGACGTGAAAAGAGATGAGTCGCAGTGCAGGAGTTGTAAATTCGTGAATCAATGCAAAGAACTCGCCACCATCGGGTTTCCTATTGTAAAGCAAGACAAACCAGTTGGCGTCATCGGCATGATTGGTTTTTCCCATGAACAAAAGGAGAAAATGATTATAGAATCAGAGAATCTTATACAGTTTTTACGCTATGTTAGTACATTGTTGGTCAATAAATTAGCAATGCTGGACCCTGAGAAGGAACCGGGTTGCAAAATTCAAGAAGAGATTCCGATTCCCCCGAAGGTTTTTACTTTTGAAAACATTCTTGGAAAAGATTCCGGGCTTAAAGATGTTATTAAGAAGGCTAAAAGGATTATAAACAGCCCTTCCACTGTTTTGATCAGGGGAGATAGCGGAACGGGGAAAGAATTAATTGCCAAAGCGATTCATTTTGAAAGCAAGCGGCGGATGCATTCATTTGTGGCAGTTAATTGCGCTGCCATTCCTGAGAGCTTGTTGGAAAGTGAGTTGTTTGGTTATGAGGGTGGCTCATTTACCGGGTCAAAGCGGAATGGGAAACTGGGGAAATTCGAATTAGCACATAACGGGACCATTTTTCTTGATGAAATTGGAGATATGCCGCTTTTCTTGCAGCCAAAGTTATTACGGTTTTTACAAGAAAGAGAGATTGAAAGAATCGGTGGAAAAAAAGCAATCCAGATTAATGTACGGGTGATTGCAGCCACTCACCAAAACCTGGAGGAAATGGTGCGGAATGGCACTTTTCGCGAGGATTTATATTATCGTCTCAATGTCATCCCTCTCCATACCAAACCTTTAAGGGAGCGGCGTGATGATATCGCTTTGTATCTTGAACATTTCATGCATAAACATTGTAAGATCATGCAAAGACACCCATTGAGATTTGATCCCATGCTGGAACGATGGCTTATAAGCTATGATTGGCCGGGGAATATACGGCAGTTGGAAAACGCCGTAGAATATATGGCAAATATGGCTGAATCAGATATCGTCTCCTTCCATGATTTACCTGACTATCTGTTTCAACAGGATCCTCTTTCTGTAGAGTGTAGAGGGTTAAGTTTAGAACAAATGATTTCTGAATATGAAAAAGACGTAATCCAGAGCTATTTCCTGGCTGAAAAATATCGGCATGATAAGGAACAAATTGCCCGGGAACTACAGATTAGCCTCTCTACTCTTTATCGCAAGTTGGAAAAATATAAATTATGTTAACTTCATAGAAAATATCTATTTTATCTCAATTAAAGTTTCTTAAAATAAAAGCGGGAGAGTGCATATCATTTTCTCGCCTAAATTTTAGAAGGGTGAGGACAAAAGCTGAAGGTATAGAGATATTTTATAAAATAACTGAAAGTTCTGTAAATGAATGATGAAGAGATTTATTGAAATAACAGCCAGATGAACCTTGCATACAAGTTGTATTTGAACAATGAGTAAAAAGGGGGATACACTATGGGGAAATTAGAAGCAGAGATAAGTAACACCCTAGAAGAGCGAAATTCAAAAGGATCATTACAAAGGAAGCTGCAATCCAGACATTTAACGATGATGGCTATAGGTGGCGCTATCGGAACTGGATTGTTTGTATCCAGCGGATCGACGATTAGCACTGCGGGGCCGGGGGGAGCGCTTGCTGCATACATTCTGGTAGGGATCATGGTCTATTTTGTTATGAATAGTTTAGGAGAGCTATCGGCCTTCTTACCGCTCCCGGGGGCCTTTGACATCTATGCCTCAAAGTACATTGATCCTGCATTAGGCTTTGCATTAGGTTGGAACTATTGGTATACAACCGCGATAACGGTTCCTGCAGATTTGGTGGCCTCTACTCTTATTATGAAGTATTGGTTTCCGGACTCACCTTCTATCTTGTGGAGTGCACTATTTCTGGGTTTGTTGCTAATCTTAAATGTTTTATCAGTCAAGGCATATGGGGAAAGTGAATACTGGTTTGCCGGCATTAAGGTCATCTCGATCATCGTATTTCTCGTTATTGGGGTTGCCATGATTTTTGGAATTATGGGAGGACATGCGGTCGGGTTCAGTAACTTTACACAAGGAGATGCTCCTTTCCATGGCGGGCTTGTATCTATCTTTAGTGTAGTGCTCATCGCGGGCTTTGCGTTCCAGGGAACTGAGGTGATTGCGACGGCAGCCGGTGAAACCGAAAATCCATCGAAAAACGTACCGAAAGCGATTCGGTCAATCTTCTGGCGAATCCTTATTTTCTACGTGTTGACGATTTTTGTTATCGGTTTAATTATTCCTTATACGGATCCAAACCTGCTTAAATCGGGTGTTCAAAATGTATCTATCAGCCCTTTCACGCTTGTTCTTCAAAGAGCTGGGTTGGCATTAGCCGCTTCCGTCATGAATGCTGTGCTGCTTACATCTGTTTTATCAGCAGCAAATTCAGCAATGTATGCTTCTTCACGTATGCTATGGGCACTGGCGAAAGAAGGAAAGGCACCACGAATCTTTGCACGGCTTAACAGGAAGGGAATTCCCATGTGGGCCCTTTGTACAACTGCTTTTATAGGACTTGCCTCTTTTTTGGCTTCCCTTTTTGGAAATGGTTCAGTTTTCATTTGGTTGATAAATGCTTCAGCCCTTACCGGATTTATCAAATGGTTCGGGATTGCCGTTAGTCATTACCGCTTCCGTAAAGCCTATGTAGCCCAAGGCAGAGATCTAAATGAATTGCCGTTTAAAGCCAAATGGTACCCGCTGGGCCCGGTCATCACGCTATTATTTTTTGTGGTTTTCATTTTTGGGCAGACTTTTTTTTACGGAGATCAAATTAGCTGGGCAGAAATTATAGCGACGTATATAGGTCTTCCTATTTTCTTGCTTCTCTGGCTTGGTTATAAAATCATTAAGAAAACAAAAATAGTTCCTCTGATGGAGTGTGATTTTGAGCGCAAAGAATAAGAGGGAAGGCTTGTGTGAATGTAAGTGTTTTATTCAAAGGAGAATTAAATTCAATTCCGTTTTTTAATAGGATTGCAAAAAAAAAAGAGGTGGTTTATATGTTAAAAGAAACAATCATAACCAATGAAGCCCCAAAGGCTATCGGTCCTTATTCACAAGGTATTAAAGTAGGAAATGTAGTGTATACTTCAGGGCAGCTTCCCATTCATCCTGAAACTGGAGAAATGCCTGATAATATTGAGGAGCAAACAAGGGTGTCATTGGAGAATCTTAAGAAAGTTATAGAAGCGGCGGGAGCAAACTTACAGCAGGTAATAAAAACAACGGTTTTTTTAAGCGATATGAGTCACTTTGCTGCAATGAATCATGTATATGGAGAATTTTTTTTGGATGATTATCCTGCTAGAAGTGCGATTGAAGTTGCTCGTTTACCTAAAGATGCTTTGATTGAAATCGAAGCAATTGCTATAATCTAATAATAATAATAATAATAATAGAAAAGAGAACGTCAAATTGATATTCTCTTTTCTTTACTTTACATAGGGTAGTCCTAGACAGAGAATACAGGAGGAGAATTAATATGAATTTAGCGCAATTCCCGAGACGTCGATATACACCAACAAATACACCCATGGAGAAATTACATCATTTTTCTGAAGTACTTGGGGGCCCATCCATTTATCTTAAACGAGATGATTTACTTGGGCTGACGGCTGGTGGAAATAAAACAAGAAAACTAGAGTTCCTTGTAGCCGATGCAATGGAAAAAGGTGCGGATACCTTAATTACATGTGGGGGCATTCAATCAAATCATTGCCGCTTAACACTAGCCGCTGCCGTTAAAGAGAAAATGAATTGCATCCTTGTGTTGGAAGAGGACCTTTCAGAAAGTTCAGAGCCGGATTTTAACGGTAACTATTTTCTGTATCATTTATTGGGCGCTGAACAAATCAAAGTTGTACCTAATGGAACAGACTTGATGAAAGAAATGCAGAAAGTAGCTAAAGAGGTAACGGAAGAGGGATATAAACCTTATATAATTCCGGTAGGGGGATCGAATACAATTGGTGCAACGGGATATGTTGCTTGTGCTCAGGAGATTTTGACACAGTCCTTTGATCAAGGAGTCAATGTGAATGCTGTTGTTTGTGTAAGCGGCAGCGGGGGAATGCATGCAGGTTTGGTGACTGGATTTTATGGCAATCAAAGTAAAATACCGGTAATCGGAATAAACGTAAGCAGAGGAAAAGCCGAACAAGAAGAGAAAGTTTTTCAGCTTGTTAAAGAAACTTCAGCACACATCGGCGTTCCGAATTCAATCCCTCGTGAGGCTGTTGTGTGTTTTGATGAGTATGTCGGACCTGGTTATGCTTTACCTACGCCTGAAATGGTGGAAGCTGTCAAGCTCATGGCCAGAACAGAAGGGATTTTACTGGATCCGGTTTATACGGGTAAAGCGGCAGCGGGACTCATTGATTTAGTAAAAAAAGGCACATTTAAGCCGGATGATAACATTCTATTCGTACACTCTGGCGGCGCCTCTTCGTTATACGCCAATACTTCCCTCTTTTATTGAGGTATAATTATATTATATAGTGTACCCATCAAAACAAGTAGAAAGATGGGCAGGGAATATCCTCTCTTATAGGGAATAAACTCCAAACTGAGGGAGCCAATAAATTTGGCTCCCTGTTCCTATTTAAAAAATAAAATTTATCATTATCAAATCATTGATAGGGTAATGCAATAAAGAATACCCCCGCTGAAGTTTTGTATTTTTTATCTTAGCTAGGGACTTTCAGAATTTACCCTAATATTGATCATTTGATGCATTTTTGCAACCCCCGGGAGACCCAATTCTCAATTATCATTTTAATGGATCATCATTACTGGTGATGTCATGTTTGTTTAAAAATTCAAGAATTCCATTCACCAATCCAGGTGATAACGGTAGTTCAGGATTTGTATAGGTTGCTAGATTCCCCTCTCGATCTGCAGGGGCTTCTTTCAATACATGATTCATCTTTTCGATTATAAGTAATTCAGAATCGCCTTTTTCCTTGTACAAAGCTTTTGCATTATTGGGAGCAACTTGAATATCTCTATTCCCGTTTACGATTAGAACAGGGATTTTTAGTTCTTTTACTAATTCTATCGGATTATATTGAATCCAAGAAATCATGTAGGGTTGAACAGAAGGACGGAATACACTATACAAGTCTGCGTTGACAGACTCGACTTGTTTACCTTGTTTTAGATTTGTCAGAATATCCTTGGATTCCGTTAATAACGCCGGTGTCAACTGCTCTTCAAGCTGTTTAACAAGTACTTGGTCTATAGGTTCGCCTGCACCCGCTAATGAAATGAATATGTCTGTCTCCGTTTTCTTTGCAGCTGCCATTCCAATTAAAGAACCTTCACTATGGCCGATGATGCCAACTTTGGAAAAACGCCGATCCTTCTTAGCAAATTGAACCCAAGCAGCTGCATCATCAATATATTGTTCAAATCTCAGGTCCTCTTCTTTTCCTGCTAATTTCATATTTTCCCCTACACCGCGCTTATCGTACCTTATGCTTGCAATACCTTTTTCCGCAAGACTTTCGGCTAACATTTTCAAACTATTATTTTTCCCGGGAATTGCAATGGTGTTCCCATCTTTATCAGTCGGACCAGAACCCGCAATTATAATCATCACAGGAAAAGGGCCTTCATTTTTTGGTGTTTCTAAAAGGCCATTAATTGTTCCTTTCTTTAAGTCGGCCTGCACAACTTCACCTGATTCTTTTTCTGCAACTTCCTGATTGGATTTCTTAAGCAATTCAAAGGGGTACTCTTGCCCATTCTGAGCAAATGTTCCTGAAATCTTTTCCTGATCGACTTTCCCATCAAACGTTATTTGCTGATTTTGAATTTTCATATCAAAAAATAAATCTGATTTACTTAACTTAACACTTGTTAAGGGGAATTCGTTCAATCCTTGTACAGGAATACTTATAGTTCCATCTTCCTTCGTGAAATGAACAATAATTGGAAGGGGTTGATTGGGAATCTTTATATCTCCTTCCCACTTACCTTCAATATCTTTCAATGAGCTCACTTCCTTCAAATTCTCATCCACCTGTTCCGCCTCCTTGATTCTGCAACCTGCCATTAATACTAAAGCGCTTACGATGATACATATAATCTTTAAAGGTCTTTTCATTTGAGCAACTTCCTTTCTTTATTAGAACTTTATTGTCGTTTTCTGTTTCAGTCACTCTTTCATTATTGATATTTGAATCACTTCTATCAGTCTTCATTATAAATATGTATTAATATGGATTTCCAATTTTTTCCCTCAAGGTGGTATTTATTTTTCCATAAAAGTGTACATAATAGATTTAATGGCTAATGAGGCTGTGTCTAATATCGGTATGTTTAAGGACGGTGCTGTTCTCAAAGTAGATTTTTTTTAAAAATTATAGCGGTAGCGATATTAGGTCAATATCAGAATTTTTTATAGAACAAACATTGACTTCTAAAAGAAACTCTTTTAGAGTAGATGTGTAAATTAAATATCCTCGTTAGGTGAGGCTCCTGTGTAGGAGATACGCTACTGCCCAAAAATGTCGAAAGACGCCAATGGGTCAACAGAAACCATCGACATAAGGTGGTTTTTAATGTAGCTGGCTTTGTCCTATGCCACACAGTGCTAAAGCTCTACGAATGGAGGAACTGGATTTATGCTATGTATTTGTCATTCAGTCATATACGACTGTTTTATTTGTCATCCAGACAATGTACGCATATATACCGTATTTTTGACGCCTTCATTTGTAATGGAGGTGTTTTTATTTTTTTCCTGGAGGTGAGGATTTGGATCCTTATTCGCGACGATATACTCGAAACTTAGTGAAAATTGAATAAACACAAGATTTTGGAAGGGGAATAATAATATTTTTTTTACTCTTATTAAGGAAATATTTTTTTGCTCCCCTAAAAAGGAGTGAGTGGCAAAAATGATAAAAGTCTTGACAGAAGACCAAATAACTTTACAAATGATAAAAGTTTTAAAAGAAGGAAAAAAGAAAGAATTTCAAGCAATATTAGAAGAACTCCATCCATATGACATTGCTCGGATTTTTGAGGGACTCCCAGAAAAACATCATACACGTTTCTTGCTGTTCCTTAATTCAGAACAAATCGCTGAACTGATTCAAGAGCTTGAAAAAGTACATCAATTAAAGATTCTTAGTAAATTAGGAATAGAGAAATCCGGGCATGTAATGGATTTAATGGATAATGATGACCTAGCTTCATTGTTAGAGAACCTATCCCCTGGGAAAATTGAAGAACTTCTTTCAGGCATGAAACAAGAAGAATCTAAAATCGTTCAAAATATCATGAATTATCCCCCTGAAACGGCGGGACGAATAATGACAAACCGTTTTGTATGGATCCCCCAACATTATACGGTCCGTGAATCAGTTGAAAAACTTAAAATATTTGCGGAGTTTTCGGAAACGATTAACTATCTTTATGTAATTGATAATGATAAAAAATTAGTTGGTGTTGTCTCATATCGGGATTT
Organism: Peribacillus simplex; assembly: GCF_001578185.1. Lineage (NCBI taxonomy): Bacteria > Bacillati > Bacillota > Bacilli > Caryophanales > Bacillaceae > Peribacillus > Peribacillus simplex. The sequence goes on from NZ_CP011008.1 coordinate 932,448, forward strand.
AATAATAAATGATGAATCTGAAAAAATTAAAGATATTATGTACAGCCGAGTGATCTCCGTATCGGCTTATGAAGATCAAGAAGAGGTTGCCGGTGTTATTGAGCGTTATGATTTTTTAGCAATCCCTGTTGTTGAAAAAAATAATGAGTTATTAGGAATTGTAACCGTTGATGATATTATTGATGTTGTCATTAAAGAAGCAAACGAAGATATTGAAAAACTATCGGCATCCGGTAAAGCTATTGATTTTGACACGAAGGCCCATGTGGCCGCATATCGTCGGCTCCCCTGGCTTATTTTACTTTTATTTATCGGATTAGTGTCAGGAACTATTATAAGCAGTTTTGAAGAAACCTTGTCCAAAGTTGTTGCACTTGCTTTCTTTATGCCGATGATCGCAGGGATGACTGGAAATACAGGTACCCAATCTTTAGCTGTTGTTGTAAGGGGCCTAATCACTAGTGATACGGATAAGGGAGTCGTAACCAGACTTATTATACGGGAACTGAAAGTTGGATTGATAATAGGCATTACCTGTGGAATATTAATTTCCATCATAGCTTATGTTTGGCAGGGAAATCCCGTTCTGGGATTAGTGGTTGGAAGTTCGTTAGTCATGACCCTAATTATTGGGACCTTAGCTGGGACCATCATTCCTCTAATCTTATATAAACTCAACATCGATCCCGCAGTTGCTTCTGGTCCATTAATTACAACACTAAATGATATACTCTCGTTACTTATTTACTTTGGAATTGCGACGATGTTTATTTCAAAATTGATGTAGACCATCCATTAAACCAAGTTCACATATGTTTGCAAAGTTTTTTCAAGGGCGAGCATAGCCTCAATGATTGCAGTGAAAACTGTCCAGGCTGACGTTTTAAACCAGGAATATAAATAAGAAGAAAGAAAGAAAGTAGCTGCTGAGCTTGACCATTTGCCAAGCAGATCAATAAAGATAGTGTATTTCAAGCTGCGGCCTTTTCTCGGTATCCAAACGGGGAAAGGCCGTTAAATTTCCAGGAAGCGAACCGTATATGGTAGAAGTCGACGTACATTATTTATGCTTAAAACGAACATTGTAGGACAAAGCATTTTCCTCATGTCCTTTATATGAATGAAAAACATGGGGCATAATAGGTCGTAGCAAGTTTAGGACTTTCAAGAAAGGCTACATAAAGAGTGATATGGAAGCAAAAGGCAATCATATTCTTTGACCTATGAACTTCAACAGTGATACGCTTCTTTTCGATATTTACGCATTCAAAATCAAGGAGGAACGAATGATGACACAAACAAAACAACAAAAAATCACCCTGGCAAACCGTCCAAAAGGTATGCCTTCGAAAGAAGATTTTAACTTTGTTGAGAGTGAAGTTCCCACACCAAAAGATAATGAGATTTTAGTAAGGACGCTATATTTATCTGTCGATCCATACATGCGTGGCAGAATGCAAGATACCAAATCATACATTGCTCCATTTGAATTGAATAAAGTCATCACGGGTGGCGTTGTTGCTGAAGTTGTTGATTCCAAATCGAATTCTTTCAAACAAGGGGATGTCGTTGTTGGGAATATCGACTGGGCGGAATATACAGTTGTCACTGAAAAGGAAATCCGCGTGATTGATCCCAAGGTGGCTCCGATCACAACGCATTTAGGGATTCTTGGAATGACCGGTTTGACAGCTTACTTTGGTTTGCTTGATATTGGTAAACCTCAAGAAGGTGAAACTGTAGTTGTTTCCGGAGCGGCTGGAGCAGTTGGTTCAGTAGTCGGACAAATTGCTAAGATAAAAGGTGCGAAGGTTGTTGGCATCGCTGGTTCAGATGAAAAACTTGAGTACTTAACGAAAGAGCTCGGATTTGATGGAGCCGTAAATTATAAAAGTGATAGTTTTGCGGCAGATTTAGCTAATGCTGTTCCTGATGGAATCGATGTTTATTTCGATAATGTGGGCGGCGAGGTGACAGATGCTGTTTTCACACTTTTGAATGCGAATGCCCGAATTCCATTATGCGGAGCGATTTCCTCGTATAATGCAGAAGGGAAAGATCTAGGACCGCGTCTGCAATCGGCGATGATCAAAACGAGTGCACTTATGAAAGGTTTCACAGTTGGAAATTATGCCGCTAGATTCCAAGAGGGTGCGACGGATTTAGGTAAGTGGCTTCAAGAAGGAAAGCTGAAGTATGAAGAAACGATTATTGAAGGGTTCAAAAACACTCCTGATGCATTTTTAGGTTTGTTTAAAGGAACGAACCTCGGTAAGCAGCTTGTAAAAGTTGCGGAACCTGAATTCGCTCAACTCTAAGTATTATGGAAATAAAGCTGAGGAAGTTCCTTTGTTGTGATTTTTAAGCAGCTTATAATAAAAACGGCCTTTTTTCGATATTCAATCGGGGAAAGGTCGTTTTCCTTTTCATAAAAAGATATCCCAGACTTTAGGCAAATTTGAACGTTGCCTACAGGCACTCACTTAGCGCAGGCAATCCGCCCAAGGTGCCTTTGCGCCTGCGGGGTCTCCCCTGGACGCGCTTTTCCCGTAGGAGTCTCGCACACCCGTTCCAATCTACTTTGCTTTTACCTTTAGTGGTATCTTTTTATCCATATGAAGGATAATAATTATTAGAAGTCATCTTATCAGTAGCTTTCACTGCAGAGTTAATAGAATCATTAATGAAAGGATAAATTGAAAATGAGTGAAAATAAGCACCCTTCCGAATCTCTGAAATCAGATGCGATACATACGACATTTAAACAGGTTTTTGAAATAAAGAAGAATCCATTTCCTTGGATAAAAGCACTAAGCGCAGGCATAGCTGCTGCCTTACCTGTTTTCATTGGCTTATTATTCGGGAATTTAGCGTACGGTTTACTGGCAGGGATCGGAGGTTTCACTTATTTATACGTTTTTAACCAACCGTATCACCAAAGAACTATAAAGATTTTCTTTGTGATGGTGGGTCTTGCTTTATCTGTTGTATTAGGGACGCTTTTGGCTCCATACCAATTGGGAACAGCCATAATGATGGGGATCATCGGGGCAAGTGTTTTTTTTATATTTGGTGCATTAAAGATTACCGGTCCTTCGGCGGTATTCTTCGTCTTGAGCTTTGCGCTTGCGACAGGTATGCCCGTTGATCAAAGTCTGGCTCCGTTGCGTGGGGGCCTCGTTATAATGGGTGGTGCACTATCTTGGATAATCTGTATGTTAGGGTGGTTTTTCAACCCTCATGGACCAGAATCGCTTGCGGTGGAAAAGGTGTACAGAGAATTGGGGGCATTCTTTGATTCCATGGGAACCGAGAAATACAATAAAGCAAGACAGGGAACGGTAATGGCGATGAAACAGGCTGAAGATACACTGTTAGCCGGGTTTTCAAACAGGCGAAGCCCAGATGAGTTAAAGCGGTTGTTCCTACTGAATGAACATGCGAATGCCATATTCTTGGAGGCTCTGGAAATTTCCTTGAACAAAAATATCGTACTGCCGCCAGAATTAGGTCAATCCGTTCGTGCCCTTGCCGGTTCCATTGCATCTAAAACAAAGAATGAAAAAAAGATCCTTCAACCTGACCAAATGACTGAAAAGGTGGAAGAGTTATTCATGAAGATTTATAATGCAGATGCCATCATGAATGAACCTGTCCAGAAAATCGATCAAGCAGCAACCATCTCAAAGCCTTCTTTAAAAACAATTTTTCTTGGGGCGTTCGATAAGAATTCAATTGTCTTCCGCGCTTCCGTTCGATATGGAACAATCCTTACTATTGCTGCCATCATCGCATATTCCGCCGATTTTAACCGTTCGTACTGGATTCCCTTATCCTGTGCGGCCGTTATGTCGGGTTCGACCATCATCGCCACATTCCATCGAGCGGTTCAAAGGACTTTCGGGACGGTCATCGGACTCCTGCTAGCAAGTTTAATTCTAGCAGCCGTTCATAACGAGTTCATTATCGTTCTGATCATTTTATGTTTGACATTCATTACAGAGCTTTTCATCGTTCGGAATTATGGATTAGCGGCGATGTTTTTTACTCCTTCAGCATTAATCATGGCGGAATATTCAACTCAAATCTATGATTTCAGTTTTTTTGCAACAGTAAGGATAACAGATATCGTCGTTGGAAGCATGATAGGTCTTATTGGGTCGCTGTTACTCGGAAGTCGTTCGGCATCCAGTCTTCTCAATCATTTGACAGCCAAAACGATTCGAAGCCAGGGACAGTTATTATTGATGGCGTTCTCTGAAAAAGATAATGACTTTGCAATTGATGAAAGAGGCGAAAGGAACAAAATGCAAACAAATATGGTGAATCTATTAACGGTTTACAATGGATCCCTTGGTGAGATATTCAAAAACAAGGCTAGACTGGAATCTCTTTGGCCCGTTATATTTTCGATAGAACAGTTGGGCTATTATCTAAATGCCAGCTTGAAATCCTATGAACGGCCAGTCCTTTCAGAGCGGGAGCTCGCTCAATTGCTGTATGTTTTCGAAACCATGGCGATAGCGGCAGATAAAGGTCGATCATATACTAATAAAGAAGTGCCTGAAATTGAAGGATACTCAAAAGTCCGCCAGGAAATTTTGGACCTTCAAGAAGCACTTCAGTTTTGCTGAGAAACAACTGGCTAATTAATCTATTAAGGGAGTTCATATTTGACTCCCATTCATTTAATGAGTGTTTCATGCCTCTGTTAATAGGGTAAAATTGGAAGGATTATAGAAAAGTCTGTAAAAATGCCAGTTTTCATTATAAAATGTACTTACAAACAGAAAGGTGATGAACCATGTCAAACGTTGCTGAATTTCGTGATTTTTTAACTAGTGAGAAAATCTATATGAATGAGTTGAATGAAGATGGAACCACCTTTTTTAGAGCTGAGCAAAAGTTAAAGGACGGGTGGAAGGTCCTTTTAGTATTTGCATTCAATCAAGATGAAAATGTGGCGGACTTATTTTGCTTTAATGTCGCCGAGTTGAAGAATCCTGAAAAGAAACAGGATGTTCATACACTGTTGAATGAATATAATGCTAATTTTAGGTACTCCAAGCTTTATGAAGAAAATGGGACCATTTCCATTCGGTATTCATACTCCATTGAGGGGGATATCGTACCGGATCTTGCGTTCAGGAAGTTAATCATGCTGCTTGAAACGGCACAGCAAGTTTATCCGCGGTTAATGGAAGTCATTTGGTCTTAAATCATTATATAGGATGAAAAAGTTCTCTGAAACAGGGGGCTTTTTAACATCTTTACTAGAGTGAATGAATACATTAACGTTACAATACATTAATTAATAATTTTTTTAAAAGAACTATTGCATTTTTTTAGATTAAACTATATAATTAATTTTGTTGGTAATTCGACAAAGTTCTACAAGGACATGCGGGTGTAGTTTAGTGGTAAAACCTCAGCCTTCCAAGCTGATGATGAGGGTTCGATTCCCTTCACCCGCTCCAATACATACTCATAACGTAGGGTTTCGTTACCTGGAGAACGAAGCTTTGCGTTTAAATATTATTACAAGAATTCTACTGTTTACAGTGGGATTTTTTTATTGTCCAAATTACCTGCATTTTATGGGGGCGGAAATTCGGGAAAGGGTTGAATGAGCTGAAGGTTAATCTGATTATCATTTTTATTCTATCAGAGAGATGACAATACGAACTTATGGCATTCATATCGTAATTAAAACCGGAGTTTTATATTAGCTGCCATGTATTTTATCCCGATAAAAAGCGTTAATCAAAGCTATTCAGCATTAGGGGATAACAAAATAAGTTCATTTTTGGATGAATGCCTAAACAGCAGTTCTGGGGTTTTAGTAAAAACAGTGAACCGGTTAGGTTTATGATGACGGGTGTTATTTAACTTCTCAGGTGGATGGGGTTATCAGAATCATTAAATCATACGGTGGCCGGGACGCATATCAAGTTATTATCCAAAGCTGAAGGGATGGATCGATGGGAATAAAATTTACTTTAAAGGTTTGGAAAGTTTACGAAAAGACCCCTTCCGATTGTGGAAAGGGTTTATTTCCGTTCATTTTTGATTAGCCTTCTACAATCGAGTAAGTCCCTTCACCACCGTGGATTTCAAGGAACATGTCCATCAAGGATTTTGTTAGCTGATGTGCTTCTGTGATTGGAGTATTAGGTTGTAAATAAATGATTTGGATGGCTTTTTTTGTTTCTTCGGTGACTTTCGTGCGTTCTGAATCAACGTATGGGCTTCCGAATGCGCCCTCATGATCGGCTGATGTAATCATATTTTCCATGGAATTCAAGCGGCCGTTCAAACCGTCATAACCATCCGTTCCCTCGCCAATCTTAATCAAGATGTCTCCTGATACCTTTTCCGCATCATAAATGCCGATCGGAACTTCATATAATAGGGAGAAGAAGTTATTCAAATCTATCGCTGAATGGATGGGTGTCAAGTAATTCTGTTTTTTTACGCGGCGGTACAGGGCTTCAACGGATGGGCGATACCGTGACGGGTTGGTCCCTGCAGCCTTGAAAGTCTCTCGCCACACTTTAATGCCGGAAAAGTCGGTCAATTCCTTTTCTTCAAGGTCGAAGAAAAGAGCTTCCTGAAATAGTTGAAGTCTCCCTTTCACCATTTGCGGGGAGGGACCTATTTCGATGTTTTCATATGTAATGATCCCAACTTTGAATTGGGGGATTTTACTGCTAAGATTAGCTGATACGGTAATTTCCAAGCGTTTCACCTCCAAAAATGATTGCAATTAGTTTATCATAGATAGCAATGGTTTGAAATGGATACAAGCTTCGACCGGAATACTGAATGAACGTAGGTGATTAATATGGATATGAATGCATTCAAGCAAGAAGTGATTTTATATAGTAAAGAGATCGGCATCGATAAAATCGGTTTTACATCGGCCACGGCTTTTGCCGAATTGAAAGCTCGCCTGATACGTCAACAGGAACTGGATTATCAGTCAGGGTTTGAAGAAGGCGATATAGAAAAAAGGGTCAGGCCTGAATTGATATTCGAAAAACCGCAATCCATCATTTCGATTGCACTTGCTTATCCGTCAAAATTGAAGGATGCTCCGCAAAGCACAAAAGGTGAGCGGCGAGGGATCTTTTGCCGGGCTTCTTGGGGAACGGATTATCATACCGTTCTTCGTAATAAATTGCAGTTACTTGAGGGTTTCATTAAAGATAAAGTGCCAGGGGCAGTGGTGAAGTCAATGGTAGATACGGGCGAATTGTCAGATAGGGCAGTGGCTGAGCGTGCAGGAATTGGCTGGAGTGCAAAAAACAGTATGATCATCACTCCGGAATTCGGGTCTTTTGTATACTTGGGAGACATGATTACCAACCTGCCATTTGAACCGGATCAACCGATGGAAGATCAATGCGGGACATGCAATAAATGTGTCGATGTTTGCCCGACAGGTGCGCTCGTTCAGGGTGGCCAGCTAAATTCTAAGCGTTGTATTGCATTCTTAACCCAGACAAAGGGTTTCCTGCCGGATGAGTTCAGGACGAAAATAGGCAATCGTTTGTATGGGTGTGATACATGCCAGACCGTTTGTCCGAAAAACAAAGGAATGGATTTTCATTTTCATGAAGAAATGGAACCTGACCCCGAGTTAGCGAAACCGCTGCTGAAACCTCTGCTTACGATTTCAAACCGGGACTTCAAGGAGACATACGGCCATGTATCTGGCTCTTGGCGCGGTAAAAAACCAATCCAAAGAAATGCCATTTTAGCATTGGCCCACTTCAAAGACGAAACGGCATTGCCCGAACTGATCCAGGTCATGAAGGATGATCCGCGGCCCGTCATACGGGGAACGGCGGCCTGGGCGGTTGGGAAAATTGGCCGGGGGCAGTCCGTTTCCGTTCTGGAAGAAGCACGAATGAAGGAAACGGATGAAGAGGTACTGGCGGAAATTGAAAAGGGACTGCAGTTTACCTTGGAAACAAAATGATATTTAAGATGTAGTGGCTGTCCCAAAAGTCGTAAATGACTTTTGGGACAGCTTCTTTCTCTTTTTTTCTAGTTATAGACATTACCACTAAAGTTAACCGAATAGCTCCCAATTTGTAACCACTAAGTAGTAGTCTTTTGTAGAAAATACATTATTGAACAGAGGATAAAATCAGTACCGACACATCCCTGTGATAAGATTGTTGTTATACGGGTATATTTGTTACGGCATCTACCAATTCATACTTAAGATGAGCTGCAGACCACTTCTTTCGGACACTTGCCATTCTGAATAACTAGTTGCTACTCTATTCCTTATGGTAAAATATTTGTTTATATATAACCTGCGGGTACCTAAAAAGGAGAGCTTATTGGACTGATAATAATCAGCAAATCCTTAGCTCTAAAAGCATAACTGTCCAAATTTAAATGACTTGAGTTCTCCCTTTTCCTCTTAACGTGGAGGAAGCTGGTCATCTTGTCTTTTATCTATATACAAAGTGCCATCACTTTGTATTTCAGCATAAAAGACATCTTGCAGGCATACACCAAACTGCTGTAATTGCGTTTCCAACCAGCTTTGGTTTAAACTCAGTTTACTTAAATTATGAGGAACGATTTTTCCATCCACAATAATTTCTGTAGGTATGTATAATGGTTTCACATAAGTAATATCCTTTTTGGAAACACTCGGGCTATCCACTTTTTTTAAGACAGACAATTGACCATTTGGTTCTAAAACGGCATAGTTTACCTCTTGTATGGAGAATATGCTTTGTTCTCGCAATAGCATGCTAAGGTCATCCATGTTCAATTTTTCCCCTTTCAACGCTTTCTCTAGGATTTTTCCATCTTTGATTACAATTGTAGGTTCGCCGTCAAGTATTATACGAGCTTTTGGAGATTTTAAATTAATGAAGCCTACAAGAATAGTGAGTACGGACCAACCGATTAAACTAACGAAGGCGTCGACCATATCAATACTTGTATCAATTGTGATGGAAGCAGCCACCGCGCCGATAGTGATACCTGTAATATAGTTAAAGTAAGTCATCTGACTCACTTGCTTTTTTCCCATAATTCGAGTCATCAATAGTAAAACCACAAAAGCAGCGACTACCCTACTTAACACTTCAATAAAGCTCAAAATTTCCGTCTCCAATCTGGTCTAATCAGGTTAGAAAATCGTGTATTCATTCTTATATTTTCCCCAATATTACTTTGATTATAATTCAGGATAAAAAAAGCCATACTGTAATCGATCTATACGGAAAGGCTTCACACGTGACTTTAAAATTTATGAATGTGAGGGTTGTTTGGATTGCCCTTTAAAATCAGGCGGGAGGAAATCGTCAGGTGCATTTTAATCCCCTTCGAACATACACATTAGCATAGATGGTAAGAAGGAGGGCATGAACTTGAGGGAACAATTGCAACGCCTTTTACAAGAAAGAGTGGAGTTTTATACTTCCGATAATCAGGAACGGAGTGAAAGGAAATTACATCTGAAAAAGGAATTGATGAGGAACCGTGCAGCGGAAATTGTTCGGGTGAATGCAGCAGGAAAGGTCCATTCGAAGAGAAAGGAAGACATGGATACAGTCCTGACTTATCAAGTGCACCTGCAATATTTATTGAAAAAGGAGGATTCATTTTATATTGAAGAAGAAATGGAAGAAAGGGAAGCTCGATTTCGAAATGGGTATATAGTGGATGAATGTGAGCTGGTTCCCAGCTTTGAAACGGAAGAGGTACAGCCAAAATGTGATCCCGGTACAAATCGTCTTTCATATAAGTATGAGCGGATGAAGGCCGTCCAATATGCCGAGCGTTGGTGGAATGAATTCAATCCAAGGTATCATAAATTCACTGATGATTGTACGAACTTCATTTCACAATGTCTACATGCGGGAGGAATTCCGATGTGGGGGGCGCCAAACAAAAGCAAGGGCTGGTGGATAAGAGGAAAAAGCTGGAGTTACACTTGGACGACGGCACATTCTTTATATCATCTGCTAAAATCCGGGAATGCCATCAGGACAAAGCAGGTGGAGACGGCAGAGGAATTGAATTTGGGTGATATCCTTTGTATAGATTTTGAAGGGGACGGACGGTTTGATCATAACTTGATTGTAACCGCGAAGGATCAGGATGGGATGCCGCTTGTGAATGCCCATACGATGAATAGCCGTCACCGGTATTGGACGTATGAGGATTCGACTAGATATACACCGAACATCGTTTATAAATTCTTTGTGATTTTGGATGGAGGGTGATTGGTTTTTAGTCTTTTTTGTTTAATGCTATAATTAAGGTGAAGTTCAAACTAGAGGTGAATATGAAGTGTCAATACATGTAGTTTTATATCAACCACAGATTCCAGCAAATACAGGCAATATTGCAAGAACGTGTGCAGGGACGGATACGTCTTTACATCTCATTCGCCCGCTCGGTTTCTCAACGGATGACAAACAGCTCAAACGGGCTGGGCTCGATTACTGGGAGAATGTAAAGATCCATTATTATGATTCGTTAGAAGAGTTTTACGAAAAGAATGCCGGCGGTGAATTTTATTACTTAACGAAATTCGGCGAGCAGCCGCATTCCAGCTTCAATTACAGTGATCAAGACAGTGAGATATACTTCATTTTTGGCCGTGAAACGACGGGTCTCCCGAAAGAGCTGATCCAAGAAAATATGGATCGGTGCCTTCGGATTCCAATGACGGATAAAGTACGTTCCCTTAATCTGTCGAACACGGCTGCCATCTTGATTTATGAAGCATTGAGACAGCAAAATTACCGTGAATTGGATTTGAAAACAAAAGGTTGAGTGTCATCACTGGCTTACTGTCATCGGGGGAATTACAGCCCCGATGATGGATTTTTCACTTTACATATTCAATAGGGGTGAGAGCTTTGAATAAAATAATTGAGAAGATTTTAGATCACCGTTCCATTCGTTCTTTTGAGGACAAGCCATTGTCTGAGGAGCAAATCAATACGATTGTGGAATGCGCCCAGGCTGCATCGACTTCAAGTTATATTCAAGCGTATTCAATCATAGGGATAACCGAACCGGAAAAGAAAGCCAAGCTTGCTGAACTTGCCGGACCACAATCCTATGTAGAGAAGAATGGACATCTATTCGTCTTTTGCGCCGATTTATATCGTCAGGATATGGTTTCCGAAATGGAAAACATGGACCTGACTGAATCGATTGAAAGTACGGAGAAATTCATGGTTGCCTGTATTGACGCTGCTCTGGCGGCTCAAAATGCAGCATTGGCCGCAGAATCGATGGAACTTGGCATTTGCTATATCGGCGGGATACGCAATAATCTCCCGGAAGTGTCTGAGGTTTTGAATATACCGCACCGGGTTATTCCATTATTCGCTTTAGTGGTTGGATATCCGAAAAACCGTTCGGATAAAAAGCCCCGTTTGCCGAAGTCCAATATCTATCATGAAAATGGATATCAGGAGGATAAGCAGGAGTTCATCGGACAACTTGAAGAGTACAATGAAACGATTTCCAGTTATTACGAACGCCGGACTAAAGGTAAACGAAAAGACACCTGGACCGAGCAAATGGCTGGCATGCTTGGAAAGAAAAGCAGGCTGTACATGAAAGATTACGTGGAGAAGCAAGGATTTAAGAAACATTGATTGATGACTTAAGGGACATCTTTCAAAATCCTGAGCATGAGCCAAACAGTGAAGATCCCGGAAATATTTCCGGGATCTTCACTGTTTCCATTTATCAATTGGTAAAACTTTTCAGGCAAAAGATCTAAAAGGTTGTCTTCTTATATACCCATGAACTAACTATTGACAATATATTTAGATAGAATTATAGTATTAAATTAGTGGTAATGATAATCATTTTCAATTGAGTCTTAACTTACCTATTTTTCAGTAAATGGAGGTTAAAAAAAGTCGATTTCATTGCAAAATGGTTGGCGGGAAATATATGGGGTACGGATTGGCCCTTCATTTGGGCTATTCTTCCATGGTTAATCATCCTCATTCCATTCACTTTATATAAAGCAAATCGTTTGAATCTGCTTGGTTTAAGTGAACCAATCGCAATTGGAGTGGGTGTATCGATTGAAAAGGAACGGATCGTATTGCTAATCACAGCTGTCGCACTGGCTGCGGCTGCCGTTTCTGTTACAGGCGGAATTGCATTCATTGGACTCATGGCCCCCCATATAGCAAAATCTTTGGTGGGATCTCGAAATCAATTATTCATTCCAGTTGCCATTTTACTCGGTGGATGGCTATTGTTGCTTGCCGATACGATAGGACGTAATATTGTTGAACCTGAGGGGATTCCTGCAGGTATCATGGTAGCAATGATCGGTGCTCCGTATTTCATGTATTTATTGTTGAAGAAGTGAGATCATTGCTAAAATCCCTTGAAATCTTTCAGGGGATTTTACGCTTTTTTCACTTCCTTTTGTGTAATCAAACAAAATTCCATTGTTATTTATGGAATTTATCTATATCTATTTATTTCCTCTGGATTCAATCGTTTCGCTTCGAAAAAAAACACTTGAATGAATTTTTTTGTATTTACCCGGGTAGGAGTAAGGACAATCGTTGAATCCTTTTGCAGTTCTTTCATCTTTTGGCGAACGACTGTGAAATCAAAAAATTTGGAAGCGTAATTTTCAAACTTTGGATTTGAAAAATCCGTTAAACCGAGCGAAGCAAAATGATTTAACGAATGGTTGATCGTTCTGCGTATTCGCTGTTCGGCAGCTTTCATTTCTCGATTAATATCAACTTGCCCAGCTGATGTTCCGAGCTTTTTTTTTGTAATTTCTTCAAAGATATCTTTAAGAGTCGGGAAATGCTGTTCAAAAGTAAATGTCCGTTCATACATGAATAAATACTGAAGCATTTCAATTAAATCCTTTGCCCCATTTTCTCCCACAACCCCTAATTCCGATAATAAAAATTCGCCCACCTCTTTTATGCTTTTTTCATTAAAATTATTTGATTTATCAGCCTTTGGCTGTTCAAAATTCAATACACTATTTAAAGAGGCTTGGATATTAGTGATCGATCTTTCTAAATGAATACGTTCCATGACCTTTCGGATAACTGTTAATATTTCAATGCGATTAATTGGTTTAGTAATATAATAATCGATTCCGAGTGAGTATGCCTCACCAATCAGCTCTTTTGATTCAACCTGTGAAATCATTATTATTTTTCCATTAAATGTACTTTTTATATGACGAAGTGTCTCAATGCCATCCCGGATGGGCATTAATAAATCAATAAATAAAATATCAATTTGTTTTAAATTCAAAATATGTCCTTCTAATTGACTGCCATCTTCCGCTTCCTCTACCACTTCTCCTAAATCTTCGTTCTCTATAATTTGGCTTAAGTTCGAACGTATAGCACAATCATCATCTGTTATAAAAAAACGCATGAAATCATCCTTTCTGTATCAACTTATGGATTGGTAACTTTATAGAAAAAACAGCGCCGTCAATCTTACTCTCTAATAGGATATCCCCTCCCAGTTCTTTCACAACTTCTTTAACATATGAGAGTCCAATCCCTGTTGAAGGGGTCCCGAAATGATCATATTTTGAAGTGAATCCAGGTTTAAATATAACGGTCTGATATTTTTTAGGGATCCCAGGTCCATTATCAGCAACTTTAAATTCTACATTATCGCAAAGTTCACTCAAACTTAAACTAATGATTCCCTTTTCTTTAATTGCCTCCACTGCATTAGCGACTAAATTATTGAAAAGAGATAATACGGTATATACATGATAATGTGAATCGGTGTTTCCATCTAAAGAGTATTCAAATTGAATATCCTTTCCAAGTGATAAGGCATATTTTTCATTAATTCGGATAATTAATCGAATAAGTTCAGCAGCTTCCATATAATCCTTAAAACTCTCATTAGAAATCAATTTAGAGAGACCAGCAAAAATTCGTTGATTATCTTTCTTAACTTCGTGCATTTCACCCGCAATGCGCAAGGCTCTTTGACTATATTGCTGTGTAAGAACATGGGGTTGCTTTTCCCGTTTTTCCCGTTCTTTTAAATCGCGATACAAATCATACGATTCCTTTGTTATATTCTCTGCATTTTTTAATGTTTTTCTTAAATGAATCGTTTCCTCATATAAATTGGAAATGAGCATCAGCATGTGTTCATTTTGTTTTCTGATTTGCCTTTCTCTTGATTGTGCCTCATAAAGTTTCATCATATTAAAAAAGCTTAAAACGATAAAACTGTGTCCGAATGCGATCACGATCATCTCATTTAATGAACCTAACGTAATTGTTGTTTCTAATACAAAATATTGAATGATTAATTCTGCAGTGTCGGATAATATTTCGATAATGAGGCCAATAAATCCAATAATCAAAGACCGGTTTTGAAAGCGGTTGATTTTCACTAAAGAAAAAAGAAAGGAATAGGTGAAATAAAAGAAAAAACTGGGATACTGTTCTTGAAACGTGGACGCCCAGTGAAAATTATCATTTGTGAAAAAGTCTATTAGGATACGAAATAACACAACCATCGTTCCTGTCAAGGCACCCGATAAAATAGCAGGTGTTTTCTGTAATAATAGTAAAAAAAAGAAAAGTGCAGGCGGACCAAAACTTATCCGAAACGTTTCATTTAAAGGATAAAAACTCAATTCACCAGCTAATGGGACTGTTAACAACATCAGAGCAAGGATATTGACCTCTTTTTTCATTAACGTACCGAGATTCAAGGCGTTCACCTCCCAATTGTTTAAAAAATCAGTATACAGTTTCAGCGGCTTCAATACAATGCTTACTTTGCTTAATAGAACGTATTAGTAAAAATACGGAAAAAACAATCTTTTTTTCTATCCACAAAAATAGTATCAAAACATGTGAAAAGAATCACGTTTTTGATTTTAAAGGATTTTTATTTTTTAGATTTTGTAGGTTTTTGTAAGATTATGTAGTTCCCGTTTTAAAATTCAAGGTAGGTAAAAACTTTTGAAAGCGCTTAACAATATTTAGAATATTCATTATGTTTTCATCTAATCCATTAAAGTTAAGCACAACAATGAAGAGGTGGAAGAAAGTGGTTGGAGAATTAACAAAAGATTATAACATTCATGTTAATAATCAAAAGCAAGCCTGCTTGGATGAATGGGTAGCAAATTACAAACCCTATGCTACTGAAGGACAAACCGCCAATTATATACCTGCGTTGAGGAATACACACTTATCGCAGTTAGGTATTTGCATACTAGAGCCAGGTGGAAACATGATAAAGTCAGGAGATTGGGAAGTCCCTTTCACGTTACAAAGTATTTCAAAAGTGGTCAGCTTTATAGCCGCATGCTTGGGTTGCGGCATTTCTTATGTGTTGGATAGGGTAGATGTGGAACCAACTGGGGATGCTTTCAATTCAATCATTCGTTTAGAAATGCATAAGCCAGGAAAACCGTTTAATCCTATGATTAATGCTGGGGCGATTACTGTAGCTTCGCTTCTGCCAGGGGAGTCTTCACAAAAAAAATTGGAATTTCTCCTTGCATTATTTGAAAATTTGTTAGGGAAGCGCCCAATCATCAATGAGGAAGTATTTCAATCTGAGATGTTAACCGCTCATAGAAATAGAGCTTTAGCACATTATTTAAAAGAGATGAATTATTTAGAATCTGATGTAGAGGAGGCTTTAGAGGTTTACCTGAAGCAATGTTCCATAGAAGTGACTGCAGAAGACATAGCCCTGATTGGATTGATCCTCGCACTAGATGGTTACCATCCTATACGTCAAGAACAAGTTCTCCCTAAAAAAGTGGCTAAACTAGCCAAAGCGTTAATGCTTACTTGTGGAATGTACAATGCTTCGGGGAAATTTGCGGCTTTTGTTGGGGTGCCAGCCAAAAGTGGAGTATCGGGTGGAATTATGGCATCAGTTCCTCCAAGTGCCAGAAGCGGAATGCCCTTCAAAGGTGGATGTGGTATTGGTATTTATGGGCCGGCAATTGATGAATATGGGAATAGCGTGACAGGTAGTATGCTATTGAAACATATGGCAGAAGAATGGGATCTAAGCATTTTCTAAAAAAGCAGAAAATATTTGTTCTCATAAAGGGGACAACCTTAAGATATTCCAATCAAAAAGTTAGGCGCTTAATAAGAGGTGATCTGAATACAGCAATTACATTAAGATTTATTTGGGCGTACACTAGCACAAATCATAAATCCAGTTACTTTAAACGTTATTTAAAGGAATGAATTTTTGGAAAGCATGGTGATGACATATGAATTTACAGCGAAAGATGGGAACGTTCTCATTAACGATGGTAGGACTCGGGTCTATTATTGGATCAGGTTGGTTATTTGGAGCTTGGAGAGCGGCACAAATCGCAGGACCAGCTGCCATTATCTCTTGGATTATAGGAATGGTGGTAATATTATTTATTGCACTTTCTTACAGTGAATTAGGGGCAATGTTTCCTGAAGCTGGGGGAATGGTAAAATATACGCAGTACTCTCATGGTTCGTTCATCGGGTTTCTTGCAGGTTGGGCAAACTGGATTGCAATTGTTTCCGTAATTCCAGTTGAAGCGATTGCTTCAGTCCAATATATGAGCTCATGGCCATGGGAATGGGCGAAGTGGACACATGGTTTAGTGGAAAATGGAAGGCTTACAGGGGGAGGCTTGGCAATTGCCTCTGGATTACTTATCGTCTACTTTTTATTAAATTACTGGACAGTTAGTTTGTTTTCAAAAGCTAACTCATTTATTACAGTCTTTAAGGTTATTATACCTGGACTTACGATTGGATCACTTTTATTTGCTGGTTTTCATGCATCCAATTTTACGTCAGCAGGAAGTATGGCACCTAATGGTTGGGCAAGTGTGCTTACTGCAGTAGCGACTTCTGGAATAATCTTTGCGTTTAACGGTTTTCAAAGTCCGATTAATATGGCGGGTGAGGCAAAGAATCCTGGACGCTCGATCCCAATTGCAGTGATTGGCTCCATTTTAATTGCAACGGTTATCTATGTTTTATTACAGATTGCGTTTATTGGAGCAGTTGATCCGTCCATGATTGTGAACGGATGGCATCATTTGAATTTCAATTCACCGTTTGCTGACTTAGCAATTGTTTTAGGCATAAACTGGTTAGTCATTTTACTATACGCCGATGCTTTTATTTCCCCTTCCGGGACAGGAATAACATACACGGCGACAACATCACGAATGATTTATGGAATGGAAAAGAATAAATATTTACCAAGCGTGTTTGGAAATCTTCATCCTCTTTATGGTATCCCGCGTCAAGCCATGTTTTTAAATCTAGGTGTATCTTTCCTGTTTTTATTCATGTTTAGGGGCTGGGGAGTACTAGCAGAGGTAATTTCGGTTGCCACTTTAGTCTCTTATATTACAGGTCCAGTTACTGTTATGACGTTAAGACGCACAGGTAAGGACTTGTACAGACCATTACGTCTAAAAGGATTAAGCATCATTGCGCCACTTGGCTTTGTTTTTGCTTCTTTGGTTCTTTATTGGGCAAGATGGCCACTGACAGGTCAAGTATTATTTATCATAATGATTGGTCTTCCCGTTTATTTCTATTATCAAGCAAAAATAAACTGGAAGGGATTCCGTCAAAACTTTTCGGCAGGACTTTGGATGGTTGTTTACTTAATCTGTATGATGGCTATTTCATATTTAGGCAGTGAAAAGTTTGGTGGACTTAACGTAATTCCATTTGGTTGGGATATGGCCCTCATTACATGTTTATCACTGGTGTTTTATAGATGGGCAATAAAGAGTGGATTCCAAACAGAATATTTGGAACAAGGAAAGAAAGTAAACGACGACTTGAGATCATTGGAGAACGACAATACCAAATCTCAAACGGAAAAAAAGAACGCTGTTTAAAATATGAAGACCCTTCATTGATTTCATGCTTGCATGGAATCAATGAAGGGTTTATTAATTTATTTTAAAAGTAAGAAATCCTTCCGGGGTTCGAAAGGACTTTTTTCTATTTATATGGATGGGTGTGCAAAGAAAGGGGACAGCAAATTTAATTTGCTGTCCCCTTTTTTGGAATGTAAGAAAGGCCTTAATATTTTCTTTATTTGACACCCGGTTTATCTTCATAACCAGCAGTAAAGATAGCGGCTAAAAATGTAATAGCAACTGCAACGATAATAATTGTGCCCATAATGTGACCTCCCTTTACCCATATTGTCCCACTTAAGTATAGGCTTAGTATACCCTAATTTTTAGCAGTAGTGTACACTATTTTTCTTGTCAGCCGATTTGTCATCAATTGTTCAATGATGAAGCCTTTTTCGATATATGGAGCGTGCAGGAGGTTTCTAAACAATGCCCGGACACTTTTTAAAGTCTGACATGTTTGTCAGACTTAGAGCATAGATTTAAGTATTCTCTGAAAGTGACAGGGGGAGGTTCCTTAAATGGATATTTTAAAGAAAATCGAAAAATTTAGAGAAGATGAACAGAAGCTGAAGTGGGAAGGCACCTTCGCAGAGTACTTAGAAATTTTGAAAGAAACGCCATTAGTTGCTCAATCTGCTCATTCACGTGTATACAACATGATCAGAGATGCAGGGATAGAGGAAGTAAATGGGTCAAAGAAATACAATTTTTTCAGCGGTCAGTTGTTTGGGCTTGAAGATTCACTGGAAAGGCTCATCGAGGAATATTTCCATCCGGCGGCAAAGCGGCTGGATGTCCGTAAGCGGATTTTGCTTCTCATGGGTCCGGTCTCAGGAGGAAAGTCTACACTCGTTTCTTTACTGAAGCGTGGACTTGAAAATTATTCATTAAAGGATTCTGGTGCCATTTACGCAATAAAAGGATGCCCGATGCATGAAGATCCACTGCATCTCATTCCGCAGTATTTACGGGGTGATTTTTATGAGGAATACGGCATCAGGATTGAAGGAAACCTATCGCCGCTGAATGTAATGAGGTTAGAACAGGAGTATGGAAGCAGGATTGAAGATGTGATGGTCGAGCGTATTTTCCTTTCAGAGGATAAGCGTGTTGGAATTGGAACATTCAGTCCTTCTGATCCTAAGTCACAGGATATTGCTGATTTGACGGGCAGCATCGATTTTTCGACGATTGCCGAATATGGTTCTGAATCGGATCCGCGTGCCTATCGCTTTGATGGCGAACTGAACAAGGCAAACCGCGGGATGATGGAATTCCAGGAGATGCTTAAATGTGATGAGAAGTTCTTATGGCATTTGCTTTCATTGACACAAGAGGGGAATTTTAAGGCAGGGCGTTTTGCATTGATCAGTGCAGATGAACTTATCGTGGCCCATACGAATGAAACGGAATATAAAGCTTTCATTTCCAACAAGAAAAATGAGGCATTGCATTCGCGGATCATCGTCATGCCTATTCCGTATAATCTGAAGGTTACCGAGGAAGAAAAGATTTATGAAAAAATGATTCATGAAAGTGATGTCTCAGATGTTCATATTGCCCCGCATACATTACGGGTGGCGGCAATCTTCAGCATCATGACCCGCTTGAAGGATCCCAAAAAGGGCGATATAGATTTACTGAAAAAGATGAGGCTGTATGATGGGGAAAATGTGGAAGGCTTTAATTCCGCAGACATCAATGAATTGAAGAAAGAATATCAGGACGAAGGCATGAGCGGAATCGATCCACGTTACGTGATTAACCGAATTTCCTCTACGATCATTCGTAAGGAAAATCCGTCCATCAATGCATTGGATGTACTTATGTCATTAAAAGCAGGTCTTGATCAGCATCCGTCCATTACGAACGAACTTCGGGAGCGGTATTTGAATTTCATTTCCCTTGCACGTAAAGAATATGATGCCATTGCAAAAAATGAAGTGCAAAAGGCATTTGTCTATTCATATGAAGAGTCTGCGAAAATCCTCATGGATAATTATCTGGACAATGTCGAAGCATACTGCAATAAATCAAGGCTGCGCGATCCTTTGACAGGGGAAGAAATTAATCCGGATGAAAAATTGATGCGCTCGATTGAAGAGCAAATTGGAATTTCCGAGAATGCAAAAAAAGCATTCCGCGAAGAAATATTGATTCGTATCTCTGCATATGCCCGTAAAGGAAAGCGATTCGATTATAATTCACATGATCGTTTACGGGAAGCAATCCAGAAGAAGCTATTCGCGGATTTGAAGGATGTCGTCAAGATCACTACTTCAACGAAAACACCAGACGAAAGGCAACTGAAGAAGGTGAACGAAGTCATTACGAGACTTATCGATGAGCACGGTTATAATTCCACTTCGGCCAATGATTTGCTGCGCTATGTGGGCAGCTTGTTAAATCGGTAAATGCATGCTTTCTTGCCCCTGCCCCCTATTGGGTAGGGGTTTATATCCTTTTTTAGGAAAGGTAAAGTATTTGTTAAAGGTGACAGGGTATCGGATATTTAAAAATCAAAAAAATTACCGGGCCCTACTAGGGGGAGCCCGGCACTTTGGATTCCTATTTGGTTACATTCAAGCCATACTGTTCAATAAGTGTGATAAGTTGGTCGGGGGAAAGTTCGTCTTCGCTATGATCGATTTTAATTTCCCCATCATCAACATCGATGATCGCACGTTCCACGCCTTCCGTTTTTAAAAGTATGGACTCTAGATTTAGAATCGGACCTTCTGACGTTGCTTCTTTTACATAAAGCGTAGTTGTTTGCATACTTCTTACACCTCCTTTGGTTTGCTCATAATGTCTTATCTATACCCCATCTTCCCATTGGATATGTTACGTTTTGGATTTGGAAATATTGGGTATCAATAAGTGGAGGTGATAGCAAATGAGTAAAGAAGAATTGAAAAGAGAACATGTTCCGGAAAACAGCTCCATGGCTAAGGATTATGAAGAGATGAAAGAACTTGGGAAGCAGATGGAAAATCAAAGGACGAATGAAGAATTGAAAGAGCGGGACAAAAGCCCAGGTACAGTGCAACATGAAATTGAGGAAGATAAAGTTTGACGAATATCACAACCAGAATCATTCTATCTGTGTAAAAGGGTGTCCAGAAAATTACTGGAGCACCCTTTTGTTGTGGTTTATTGCTATTTTTTGATATGTATTTGCATGTCTCTGCTTTTAGATTTTGTACCCGGCTAACATCAAAAAGATATTTTAAGTTACCTTATAAAAATCTAATCCGATAAATGAAGCCTGCTGAAAAACGAACAGGACTGATAAGTCTGTTCGTTTTCTAGATAAATACTTATTTTGCAGTACATTAGAAAAAAATATTTAAAGGGTCCCTATGTCCATGTCATGACTTGTCTAGTTCGTAGGCAAACGTCCATTATTGAATTTTGTGGTAAATTATCCTGCACCGCTGCATAAGATAGAGTAATACTTTTCTTTTAATCCGTTTTTTCGCATAGTATTTTTCATTGGGACACCGGAATGATGTGGGCTTTCCCACACTAATTTATTATATGAAGGAATGATGAAAAGCGTGCAAACATTTTTAAGGGGGGAAGAGAATGTCGGAAGAGAATAATCAACAATATGTTATCTCACAGGAAAATTGGTCCCTCCATCGGAAAGGCTATGATGATCAACAACGTCATCAGGAAAAGGTGCAGGAAGCGATCAAGAATAATTTGCCTGATCTAATTTCAGAAGAAAGCATCATAATGTCTAATGGCCGGGATGTTATCAAGATTCCCATTCGCTCCTTGGATGAATACAAAATTCGTTATAACTATGATAAAAACAAACATGTAGGGCAAGGCGATGGAGACAGTAAAGTGGGGGATGTGGTTGCAAGGGATGGCTCACCGTCCGATGCCGGGGCCGGTAAGGGCCAAGGTGCAGGTGATAAGGCCGGTGAGGATTATTATGAAGCCGAAGTGTCGATGCTGGAATTGGAGGAAGCCCTGTTCAGCCAATTGGAACTGCCTAATCTCCAGAAGAAAGAACAGGCGGAGCACACGCTTGAACATATCGAATTCAACGATATCCGCAAGACAGGCTTAATGGGAAATATCGATAAAAAGAAAACGATGATCTCGGCTTTCAAACGGAACGCTTTAAGCGGGGACCCAGGGTTTCACCCTATTTATAAGGAAGACTTTAAATTCAAAACCTGGAATGAGATCCAGAAACCTGATTCCAAAGCAGTCGTGCTGGCAATGATGGATACTTCTGGTAGTATGGGGTTGTGGGAAAAATATATGGCTCGAAGCTTTTTCTTTTGGATGAACCGTTTCTTGCGGACAAAATATGAAACGGTTGAAATCGAGTTCATTGCCCATCATACTGAAGCGAAAGTGGTTCCGGAAGAGGATTTTTTTTCAAAAGGGGAAAGCGGCGGTACGATTTGTTCGTCCGTATACCGAAAAGCATTAGAACTTATTGATCATAAATATGACCCTGCGAAGTTCAATATCTATCCGTTTCATTTTTCCGACGGTGATAACCTCACATCAGATAACGTTCGATGCGTTAAGCTTGTTGAAGAACTCATGAAGGTTTCCAATATGTTCGGGTATGGGGAAGTCAATCAATACAATCGTCATTCTACATTGATGACAGCCTATAAGAATATCGAAAATGAAAAATTCAGGTATTATATCCTTAAGCAAAAGGCAGATGTTTTCCACGCAATGAAGAGCTTTTTTAAAGACGAGGAAAGTAAGAAGTATGCATAAAAAAGAGAACGCGGAGATGGCGATTTTCAAGTCATTATAATTGTAGGCTAAAAAAGGCGTGCGATTCACATTGTACGTCTTTTTTCATTTTGCAGATTCAGGAATTACATACGAAAAGGCTATTGCTCAACAAGAGCAATGGCTCAGATAAAAAGGGTTCGGAATTAAAACATTCCGAACCCCTTTTGAAATTGAATTTTGCTCAATATTAAGGAATTGTGTCTTTACGGGCCCACTATGTTAGGCCATTTTTTGACCTTCCCATGTCCAATTGGCCATCTTCTTTACATTCATGGCAGCGAAAGTGCATCACCTGCATGGACAATTTTTTAAGTCCCCTTTAAGTAGTCCAACGCACCATGCTATTCTTTTTTCATCTGCGAAAACACGCTCAATCGTTTCTTTACTTTTCGCATAGATAGGTTTTTACATCTTGATGATGACTCAGATGACCTGCTTCTATCATATAATCGTGCCCAATATGACGTGTCACTACTTTTTGATATCTTTACTTTCGGTACACTTTGATAAAAATGACATGTCACACAAATGTGTTTTGGTGATTTGTACTGGCGATAGCCCTCTTTCAAATTGTACAAGCCATAAAAAAACAGTAGGCAAACTTGATTTTAATCGAGTTTGTCCACTGTCTAGGCCATTGCTCAACAGGAGCAATGGCTTTTTTCAAATACACTAAACTTATATCATTCGTTTCGTTAATTCGACAACACGTTGTTCTAACGCTTTCACAGATTCTTTATCATGTAAGTATGGTCTTTTTTACAAAATTCATGAGAGACTTTCATTTGTAGTTACATATTCATTTTTTCCTGCACGCATTCCAACAATGAAAATAAGTGCCGAAATAACGACCAACATAAATAAGGGAATTGTCCAGCTATGTGTAACGTCATGAAGCAATCCGAATAATACCGGTCCGATGGCAGCTAAGAGGTAACCGAATGATTGAGCCATTCCTGATAATTCCGTCGCTTCATGGGTACTTTGTGTTCGAAGACTAAAGAACATCATGGATAAACTGAAAATGGTTCCGACGCCAATTCCGATCAATATCATGCATACTGGTATGAATATAGTGCTTCCGTATAATATGCCGAATATCCCTGCAATAAGGAAGGTGACAGGTGGGACCACTAGCAGGCGCTGACTTTGTAAGCGTCCAGCTAAAATTGGCACAATGAATGTTATGGGAATGACGGCAAGCTGCATAATGGATAGCATCCAGCCAGCCTCATCAGCATTCAGGCCTTTTTGCTCCAGGATTTCCGGCATCCAGGTAATTACTGTATAGAAGATAAACGATTGCAACCCCATGAAAAAAGTAATCTGCCAGGCTAATCCAGAACGCCATAAGTTAATGTTTTTAACCTTTTGAGCCGTTTGTATATCCTTACCTGACTTGAATGGCCGTCTTAATTGCGGCATCCAAAAGAAAACCGTAATAAGGGATAAAATTCCCCAGCATCCAAGGGCACCAGCCCAACCCAAACCCGATGATGTAGCAATGGGAATGCTGATCCCGGAACCTATTGCGCCACATAAATTCATGGAAACTGCATATGTCCCTGTCATTAAACCGATATTCCTAGCAAAGTTATGTTTTATCAGACTGGGTAACAATACATTGCCCATTGCGATGGCCAACCCGATTAAAATGGTCCCAATGAACAATGTCAATACGCCGCCAACAGAGCGTATCCCAATCCCGATCGTTAATAATATCAGGGAAAGGAAAAGGGTGAGCTCCATTCCAAACCGCCGTGCTATCCTAGGCGCAAATGGTGATAATAATGCGAAAGAAAGCAAAGGCAATGTCGTTAAGGAACCTGATAGTGTATTGGAAATTCCTAAATTATCCCGGATCGAAGTGACAAGGGGACCAACAGATGTTAAGGGAGCCCGCAGATTGGCACCAAGAAGAATGATCCCGATGATGAGAAGTCCTAACCTGGGTTTAATATCCATTTTTGTTTGTTCTAGTTGATTTGCCGCTTGATGAATGCTCATAATCTCCTCCGTACTTACTCTAAAGACTTTTTGAATTGTGCAATGTATTCATTCACTGTTTCGATTGCCCGGTTTACATCTTGCTCGATGATTGCATCTACAAGGTTGCAATGGATGTTCAGATGAAGGTTCGCATCAGAACTCATCTCGACTATCTGATGGATGGAATCATGGAGGGAGTCTTCCATATGTTCGTACAAATCAATCAATAAATCATTATGTGATGAACCCATAATCGATTTATGCAACTGGATATCCGCTTCTTCGTAAGCCTTGATATCCTTTGCCTTTGCCGCATTACTGCAGGCTGTTATATGAAGCCGTAATCTTTCTATATCTCCCTGGTTACGTCTCAGTGCCGCTAACTGAGCTCCCTCTCTTTCAAGGGCATGACGGACCTCTAACGTTTCTAATAAACTTGACTGCTGGATCCTTCTTTGAAATGCCGCCCCCAAGGCACTTGAGGACTTTACAAATGTTCCCTTTCCTTGTTTCGTCACTAAAAGACCTGCATAAACAAGTGATCGTACAGCTTCTCTTAATGTATTTCTGCTTACATCGAATTGTTGGATCAAATCCATTTCAGGAGGAATCTTATTTCCAATTTCCCATTCACCTGATTCGATTAACGATTCGATTTGGGAAACCACTTGCTCTACAAGGGATAAGCGATTTGTTTTAGATATGGACAATATATACACCTCGAATTTGTAGGATGATTGGTTCATTGGTTATTTTAACATATGTATGTTTAATATATAACAAGAATGTTGTTGCATACGAGTATTTTGTAAAATCAAATTTCAATTTCCCATAAGAATTTTTAGAAAAGAAAAAATCCCTGAAAAATTCAGGGATTATCCTTATTTCTTTTTTTGTTTGACAATAAAAGAAATAAGGATAAGTATTGCTAAGGTGACAAGACATACAGTAGTTCCGATTATATTTTACTTATTGAAGATAAATGCAAAAAAGATAAAGCTTAAAGATGTGATAGCTAATATAGTTGTATATGGGTGCCATTTTACCCGGAAACCCCGTTTGTCGGTATATTGTTTACGCAGCTTCAATTGCACCGAACAAATACTAAGGAAAGGGATGGCCATAAGGTAGCTTAATATCAGATCTGGGGTCTAATAGGATAAATACACACACCACCAAATATACATGATGTAGTTAATAGTATTCCATTAAATGGGATGCCCTTTTGGGTTGTTCTTAGAAATGCCATAGGGGTTCTTTATTATCTAAAAGTATTTGAATTTTATGAAATAAGTTAAGGAAAGTAGTATAATAAGTGATTTTTTAAGAGTGGAATGAAAAAATTATGTGGGCAATTTTATTTAAAATAATCGGAGGTTTTTGGAAAAGCCGATTTTGCATCCACTCCGAAAAAAATACATATTAACAAGAGACGAGAGTTAAAAAAATTATCTTAAAACGCATTTTCACTGTCATTTTGTTTGGTAGTGAATAAGATGATGTAACCAGTTCAGGTCCTTCTATAAAAACGAATAAGGAGATGTTCATATATGTCAGATTGTGGTTGTGATGGCGGTTTTGGATTTGGCGGAGGTTTCGCCTTTATAGTCGTTTTATTTATCCTTTTAGTGATTGTGGGAGCTAGCCTTTGCGGCGGAGCTGGATTTGGCGGCGGGTGCGCCCAGGGTTACGGTTATGGAACATACTGCTGAATAACAAAAAACCGACCTTGATAGGTCGGTTTTTCTATAACATATAAGGTTTAGAGCAGGAAATGGCTAATGGGACTACTCGTTCTCATATAAAAAGGGGAGAGGAAGCGGCTGTTGGTCTTCGGATTCTTGTACCGGATCAATTTCCCTTATAAATTCTAAATAACCGGTATATACTTGCGAGGCCATCCCTAAATATTGTAATTCAGTGTGGATGATACCCATCTTTGGTGAATGGTGCATATACATTTTTCATCCCTCCTTTCAAAAAATAGGCCAGTCTCTTAAAGGAGATAAAAATGTTTTGTTCATGGGGAATCATTCATATTCATTTAAAAGTTGATGATTCAGGTTCAAAGGCTTTTGCTTCCCTTTCTTCTACGACCATGCGCAGCCCACGCTTAGGCCTGAGCGTAAGGGACGGAAGTGGGGTTACTTCATGATGGTCAGGTGCAAGCTTTATCCTATATCGTTGAGAAATGCAAGCCAGGACAAGCACTGCTTCCATCATGGCAAAATGATTGCCGATACAAACCCGGGGTCCTCCGCCAAATGGAAGGTAAGCGAACATAGGCAGGTTTTTCAAAAAGTTGTTTTCAAATCGTTCAGGAATAAAAGAATCCGGTTGTTCAAAATAATTTGGATCATGCTGCATCACATAAGAACTTATTATAATCATATCGCCTTTTTTAAAGTGATATCCTCCTATAACGACATCCTCCTCCGCATCCCGGGATATCATAAAACTTGGCGGGTACATTCGAAGTGTTTCTTGTATGATATTTTGAGTGTATGGTAATTTCATGAAATCGTCAGGGCTGGGTGTCCTACGACCAATTATGCTATCCACTTCACAGAAAAGCTTAGATTGAATTTCAGGATTCATTGAAAGTGCGTACAGTGCCCAAGAAAGAGCATTTGCTGTCGTTTCATGACCTGCAAGAAAAATGGTCATTAACTCATCACGTAAATGATGGTTTGTCATTCCTGATCCGTCTTCGGCATCACGTGCATCCATCAGGATTCCAAGCATGTCTTCATGTTTTACTGTGTCGGTCTTCCGTTTTTCAATAATTTCGTAAATCACTTTATCAAGGCTTTTTATCGCCTTGTTATATTCACGGTTGATTTTAGTTGGTACCCATAATGGCAAACGGAAAATCGATCTCATCCTTTTGACTGCAGCTTTTAATACAGTGTCCAGCGATTTCCCTATAATTTCAGAGCCATCCGTGAATTCTATGCTGAACATGGTCTTGCTGACTATCCCCAGAGTGATGTCCATCATATCCTTTGTAATTATCCGTTCATCATTATGTTCCCAAGTTGATATATAAGCCATTGTGATATCAATCATATCCTTGGCATAATGGCTAATATGATTCTTTTTGAAAGAGGGCTGAATAAGCCTTCTCTGGCGCATATGAAAGTCCTTTTCACTTGTAAGCAGACCTTCACCAATAAGTGGTTTTAAAGCTTTGAGGTCCTTTGATTTGACGAAGGATTTTTGTTTTGTTACTAGTATTTGTTTTATTAAATCAGGGTTGGAAACGAGGTAAACATTTTGGAATGGTCCAAAACGGAATTTTGCGACCTCCCCATATTCCTTGGCCAATCGGGTAAGAAAGCCAAGGGCATCTTTTTGAAACTCCTTTGTATGTCCGGAAATCAGCCTTCCCTTTGGCACTTTTTGAGAATTGCGGAAGCCATCAGCAGTGTGGCTCAATGTTGCTTGACCCCTTTCTTTTAAATAGTTACATATATTCATTCTATGAGGATAAGCCAAATCTGTTTGGACAAGTCATAATGAACATTTAAATTTCTTATGATACGGCTATATAGGAAAAGAAGGGGAGTCAGCCTGCATTTAGCCATAAAAAAAACTCTGGATAAAAACCGCCAGAGTTTTTTTGAGACTAGATTCAGAAGATGTGGGGTAATTTCCCGGTAGAGGAAACTCCTTGTTGTTGATAAGGAGGATTCAATTTCTTTCTTGATCGTCCCCATGCTGGAAACGATCATTTTTTTCATTAATGGGTCCACCAAATAGGTCATTGATTTCCTTAACTACACTATCTAAAAATTCATCGGATATTATCGGATTATTTTTTTTATGCATGTGATTCTCTGCAATCCTTTCTGGATCTCATATGTTTGATATACCTTATCAACATAACCTTACTAACAATAAATTATTCTTTTTCTGTTCAAAAATTTTCACTTGATTTGCCATTAATAAACAGTTTCATATTCATAGATCTTAAGCTTTTGGTACGGGAACATGTTATTGGGGTCATATTAAAATGTATCTGGAGCTGACTAAACTCAAAAAATCTTTCCATTGAATCAAAAATGCAAGAAGTTATGAAAATGACCCAATCACATTTTGGTAATTGGGCAGAGGCTTTTATGAACCTTATTAAGGAAACAACAGTCTTAAATAAGATATTAGCTGATCGCGAAGTTCAGGTCGTTTCAAGGCGAAATCTATTGAAGCTTGAAGAAAGCCGAATTTATCCCCGACGTCATATCGATTTCCCTCGATGATGTATGAATATATTGGTTCCCTTTCCAGCAAAAGGTCTAAAGCTTCGGTAAGCTGGATTTCCCCCTTATAATCGGGCTGTACGGTTTCAAGGGTTTCAAAAATGGCAGGTGATAAAATATATCGGCCAATAATCGCCTGTGTTGATGGAGCCTCCTCAACTTTTGGCTTTTCCACTAAGTTTCGTACCAGAAATAAATCCTCATATTGTTCTTGGAAATTTACAATCCCATACTTTGAGACAGCGGCAGGTGACACTTCCTTACACCCGATAATGCTCGCTCGAACCTTGTTATACCGTTCCATTAGCTGTTTCAAGGCTGGGACACGACTATCCACGATATCATCACCTAATAGGACGGCAAAAGGTTCGTCTCCGATAAAAGTTTTGGCACATAGAACTGCATGCCCCAGACCTAATGGTTCCTTTTGTCTTACATAGTGAATATCCACCATATTGGAAATGTTCTCCACGATTGTAAGCAGATCATTTTGTCCTTTCTTTTGCAGTAGCATTTCAAGCTCTATGGATTTATCGAAATGATCTTCAATGGCACGTTTGTTTTTCCCCGTAACGATGATAATATCTGTAATCCCTGATTGTACCGCTTCCTCGATAATATATTGAATGGTCGGCTTATCGACAATCGGCAGCATTTCCTTTGGTTGAGCTTTTGTAGCAGGTAAAAATCGTGTTCCTAAACCGGCTGCTGGAATTACGGCTTTCTTTATCATAGCCTAGCCCCTTTTTAAGGTTCTTTTATTCCGCTTTTTGTTCTACCCTTCATTTTATGTAGTCATTGGTTGACCTATATCAAAAAAAGGTGAAAATAAATCCCTGAAAAAGAATAGATTTTCCATTGAAGTAAATATTATGGATATATGAATTTCGTCAAGAGGTGTATATTTTGCCAATTGAAAATCAAGAGCGAAAACAAATCCTTTTTGCTTTACTCGTCATTATTTTATATCTCTCTCCTCTACTCATCCTTGGAGAAAATGCACATATTCGTGTACATGATAATTTGGATTCCAACCTTGCCTGGTATAAAGTGCTTTCAGAAAGCGGTGAGTTATTTGGTTCAATAAACGCCAAAATTCCACAGATTATGAATGGGCTGCCCCGAAATGCGTTTGGCAGTGAATTCAGTATTATCGTTTGGCTGCATGCCCTTTTTCCGACAATGGTTGCATATGCAATAAGCCAGGCATTAACAAGATTTATTGCTTTCTTTGGTATGTATATCCTATTAAAAAAACATTTCATTACAGGGCGCCAATCGGGATGGATTAGGGTTGGAACATCCTTAGCCTTTGCCCTTACTCCATTTTGGCCATCGGGAATGCTCAGCACGCTTGGGATGCCGCTAGCCCTTTGGGCTTTTTTGAATATCCGCAACAAGGACCACTCGTGGAAGAATTATTTAGTCCTTACACTTTTACCTCTATATTCAAGCATCGTACTTGGCTTTTTCTTTTTCCTGGTTGCAATGGGCCTTCTTTGGATAACAGATGTGATTAGGAGAAAAGGTTGGAATTTAAGGTTTTTTCTTTCAATCGTTTATATGACCTTCATTTTTGGTCTTGTGGAGTATCGTTTGATTGCTTCTTTCATTTTTGATTCGGAGCCAAACAGCAGGGATGAATATTTTCACGCAAGGCTACCGCTCGAGTGGGTCATTAAGCTTACTTTCAAAAATTTCGTTCTTGGACATACGCATGTCATGACTGTACATGCGCTTATCATCCTGCCGATTACAGCTTTTGCCCTTTATATTATTTTGATTAAAAAACTGTGGAGACAGGAAAAGGTTTTTGTTTTATTGTTCGGTTTGAATTTTATGCTCTCCGCATGGTATGCATTTTGGTTTTATAAGGGCTGGCTTCCTTTAACAGAAAGGTTCCATACCTTGGATACTTTTAATTTTGCCAGATTTCACTTTTTAAGGCCGATGGTGATTTACTTGGGGTTTGCCCTCGCCATAAAAATCATCTGGGAACACAGTGAATTTGCTAAGAAAACCCTTTTAATCTTCATTGCCGTTCAAATCATGGTTTTAATGGGTTTCAATGAAGAAATCACTAACAATAAAAAACCAACTTTTAAAGAGTTCTATGCAGAAAGCCTTTTTCAGGATATAGAAGAGCATATTGGCCTCCCACAGGAAGAATATCGGGTTGCAAGCATCGGTCTACATCCTGCTATCGCCCAATTTAATGGGTTTTACACGCTCGATAGCTATAACAATTTCTATCCGCTTACATACAAACATCAATTTCGTCAAATAATTGAAAACGAATTGGCAAAGAATAAAAACATCAGAATCTACTTTGATGAATGGGGAGGACGTTGTTACCTATTTGCCGATGAGCTTGGTAAGCATTATATGTTCAAAAAAAGCTCGAAGAAAGAGTTGGATAATTTGGAGATTAATGTAGACGCATTTAAAGGATTAGGCGGCAAATATATATTTTCTGCCATACCAATCAACAACGCGAAGGAAAACGGGTTGGAACTGGATAGGATTTTCACAAAGAAAGGGACCGTATGGAAAATTCATTTATACAGAGTCATTTGAAAAGGGGGGGGATATTGTGAATTCACCGATAGTGACGATTGTTGTACCATGTTATAACGAAGAAAGTGTTTTACAGGATACCATTTCCCAGCTTTGTGGATTGGTGAGGGGTTTAATCGAAGAAAATGTTGTGTCTGGTCAAAGTAAAATTCTATTGGTTGATGATGGAAGTAAAGATCAAACGTGGAAGATCATATATAAGGAAACGATTAACAATGAATATGTTCGTGGACTGAAGCTTTCACGGAATGCAGGCCACCAAAATGCACTCCTTGCCGGATTGTTTACAGCCAAGGAAGCCTCGGATTGTGTGATTTCAATTGATGCAGATTTACAAGATGATATTCAAGTCATCCCTGAATTCATTCGGAAATTCACTGAAGGATGTGAAATTGTATATGGCGTCCGCCAAAAAAGGGACCTTGATTCATTTTTTAAACGAACATCTGCAACTGGTTTTTATAAAATGATGAACAAAATGGGGGTCAACCTTGTCTACAATCATGCAGATTTCCGGCTAATGAGCAAAAGGGCGATCGTGGAGTTGGAACGATTTGAAGAAACGAATCTTTTTTTACGGGGAATCGTCCCGCTTATTGGGTTTAAGACGGACTCTGTTTATTATGACCGCAAAGAAAGATTGGCAGGGGAAACGAAATATCCATTTAAGAAGATGGTTGCTTTTGCTCTTGATGGCATTACTTCCTTTTCAGTAACACCGATCCGGCTTGTATTATGGCTAGGATGTCTTTCCTTTTTCATTAGCTTACTTTTTGGGTCATACTTTTTATGGTTAAAGTTTTTTGGGCAGACCGAAACTGGTTGGACCTCATTAATTACCTCCATCTGGTTGATCGGCGGACTCCAGTTGATTGCTGTCGGCTTGATTGGGGAATATATCGGTAAAATCTATAATGAATCCAAACGCCGGCCTAAATATATTGTCGATCTGGATTTATTTAATCCGCTCGATTTAAATAAACGGGAGCAACTAGATAATGAACGGACAAGTATTGAAAAACTATCTAAAACACACTAACTCCTTTATCCGCTTTTTATTGGTTGGAATGGTCAATACAGGGGTTGGACTTTCCATCATGCTTTTTCTCATGAACGTTCTTGAATTATCTTACTGGATCTCTACCTTTTTCGGCAATGGTACGGGAGCAGTAACGAGTTTTCTGTTGAACAGGACTTTTACTTTTAGAAGCGATATAGATTGGCGGAGAGGGGTTGCCCGTTTCTTTTGCGTCATCCTGATTTGTTATTCCGCGGCTTATTCTTTAGGTCAAGCCATTGCAGAATCCTTGGAAGCATCCGTTCATGTTTCCATTCAGCAAAATGTGGCTGTACTTATCGGAACAATCTTTTATACAGTACTGAACTATATTGGCCAGAAATACTTTGTCTTTAAAAAAAGCAATTTGGGAACAATTCAAGAAGGAAGGAACTGATTAGAATCAAAGAATGCCCCTTAGGAAGGAAATCAAAGTGGATTTCAAGAAGCGAATTTTTGATTTTCAGGGTGGAGTTTGTATATTGCAATCCTATCCAAGCGGGGGCAGATCCTTTTAATAAGAAGGTGAACCGTTAATAAACTAGAGATTTAAACAGTTTCGTAATTCGGTAATTTTCCCCTTTAAGGACCCACCGTTTTGTTCTTTCATTTCTTAAAAATTGATTGGGAAGTTTCTCTTTTTTAACAAGTTATTCACCTTTTTCCTACCTTCGAATCATGCACTTGGATGACTTATGTTATATACGTCAGAACAAAGCCTCACTCAAAATAAATTATTATTTTACTGTGCAAAATTTTCATTTACTTTTCTATTTCACGGGAGTATGATAATCAACAGTTTCGTATTTCTAAATCGCTTAAACCTTATGGTACGGGGGACCCGTTATGGGATTATTTTAACAATCCAAGGGGTGAATCCTTTCAAGGTAGGGCTACTCTTGTCCGAACCCGACAGCTAACCTCGTAAGCGTTATATGAGAGGGAAGGTGGAGCTTGTTAGACAAAAAAGTGGATGTCTACAGGTCTATTTAGTTATGACTTGTGGGCATTTTTCCATTTTTTTTGTTTTTTCTATAGCAGGGTAACATAAACTTATAACTTAAAAACGGTGGTGAATTCTTGATGTTATCTTCTATAAAGAGGTTTTTGATTGGGAGACCTTTAAAATCAAATGCACTAGGTGATCAAAAGCTTAACAAAACCAAGGCTTTGGCGATATTATCTTCTGATGCTTTGTCTTCGGTTGCTTATGGACCGGAGCAAATATTAATCGTTCTGATCACGGTCGGTGCTGCGGCATTCTGGTATTCCATACCCATCGCCATCGGAGTATTGTTACTGTTGGCTGCATTGATCTTGTCCTATAGACAAATCATTTTTGCTTATCCTCATGGCGGGGGAGCCTATGTGGTTTCAAAAAACAATTTAGGTATCAATCCAGGGTTGATAGCTGGAGGATCCTTATTGGTGGATTATATTTTAACTGTAGCTGTAAGTGTTTCTGCAGGTACGGATGCCATCACGTCCGCCTTTCCCAGCCTTCATGCATATAATGTAGGCATAGCCATCATTTTTGTATTTCTGCTTACCATCCTTAACCTAAGAGGGGTTACGGAGTCGGCCTCTGTTTTGGCCTATCCGGTGTATCTGTTCGTTTTAGCATTGTTCATCTTGATTGGTGTAGGAATTTACAAAATCCTGACAGGAGGAGTCTCACCGGAATTACACGCGCCAATCGGGACTCCAGTAGCGGGCATCAGTTTATTCATACTGCTAAGAGCATTTGCATCAGGAAGCTCCGCATTGACAGGAGTCGAAGCGATTTCCAATGCGATTCCGAACTTTAAAGACCCAGCTCCGAATAATGCTGCAAAAACTTTAATAGCTATGGGTTCCTTACTGGCTGTATTATTTACGGGAATCGTATTCTTAGCCTACTATTTAAGCATTGTTCCTAGCGCAGAGGTAACGGTCGTCTCGCAGATTGCTGAAGAGATCTTTGGTCGGAATTTCATGTATTTCTTCATTCAAGGTACGACTGCATTGATCTTGATTCTTGCTGCCAATACTGGCTATTCCGCTTTCCCCTTGCTTGCGGTGAATCTTGCAAAAGATAAATTCATACCAAGGGCGTTTACGATTAGAGGGGACCGATTAGGATATTCCAATGGAATTATCATACTAGGACTTGCATCCATCATCTTAATAGTCGCATTTGGGGGACATACAGAAAATCTTATTCCACTTTATGCGGTAGGGGTATTTATTCCATTTACGTTTTCCCAGACCGGGATGATTGTCAAATGGATACGCGAAAAGCCAAAAGGCTGGATCATGAAATTAACCATTAATTCAATTGGTGCCACTATTAGTTTTATCGTCACGATGATATTCTTTTTAACCAAATTTACTCAGGTTTGGCCTGTTTTGATTTTTTTACCTATCATCATTTTAATTTTTCATAGAATTAGGAAGCATTATGAAGCAGTCGGAGATCAGCTAAGGATTACAACTTGTGAGCCCATCCTGCCAATAGAAGGGAATATCATTATTGTGCCTGTGGCCGGTATAACTCATGTGGTTGAGAACTCTTTAAATTATGCTAAATCTCTATCAGCACATCAGGTCATTGCCGTTTATGTTGCTTTTGAAAGAGAAGATGAAAAGAAATTTGAAGAAAAGTGGAAAAAGTGGCAGCCAGATGTTAGACTCGTCACACTAAACTCTTATTACAGGAGTATCATACAGCCATTAACTAAATTCGTGGATACAGTTGAACATAAAGCGAGTGAATCCAACTATAAAGTTACGGTAATAATCCCGCAATTTATTCCGAAGAAAGGCTGGCACAATATTCTTCATAACCAATCAAGTTTACTGATTAAGGCCTACTTGCTTTATAGAAGAAATGTAGTTGTTGCGACAGTTCCCTATCATTTGAAGAAGTAAGTTCCATTATCTAAGAAAAGAAGCAAACCTACATATGGTTTGCTTTCAGTTTGTAGACAAAAGGGGTTCGGAATTAAAAAATTCCGAACCCCTTTTTGAGATGCCCTTTGAATTTTTGCCTGAAGTTAGGAGATTGGGGTTCTACGAGCCCACTATGTTAGGCCATTTTTGGACCTCCCCATGTCCAATTGGCCATCTTCTTTAAATTAATGGCAGCGAAAGTAAGCATCGCCTGCATCGACAATTTTTTAAGTCCCCTTAAAGTTGTCCAACGCATACCATGCTTTTCTTTTGCATCTGCGAATACACGCTCAATCGTTTCTTTACGTTTCGCATATATAGTTTTTACATCTTGATGATGACGCAGATGATCTGCTTCTTCCACATGTGTTTGCCAAATATGCCGTGTCACCACTTTTTGATGGTCTTTGCTTTCTGTACACTGAGATAAAAATGAGCATGTCGCACAAGTGTGTTTGGGTGATTTATACTCGCGATAGCCCTCTTTATTGGTTGTTGAGTACTTTAATAGCTCTCCCGAAGGACAAAGGTAACAATCAAAATGTTCATCGTATACATAGTCCTGTTTGCGGAAAAATCCTTCTTTGGTGCGAGGACGTGTATAAGGTAAAGCCGGTATGATTTCTTTGTTAAAAAGGTAGCTTGTAATCGCTGGTGTTTTATAAGCTGCATCTGCGGCAACGGCTTCCGGTTTTCCAATTTTCTCAATCACTTGTTCAACTAGTGGCTCTAAGATCTGACTGTCATGTATATTTCCAGGTGTTACAATCGTTCCCAATATAAAACCGTTGCGGTCTTCGGCCGCGTGGAATGAATAGGCAAACTGTTTTGTTCGTTCATCTTTCACATAGTAGCCACTCTCAGAATCCGTTGTACTTTCTTTAATCTCTTTGGTCTCTTCTTTATCAAATTTATCTGATGGAAAAGGCTTCTTTCCATGGTTTTCACGATCTTGATTGATTTCTTCTTGAAGACGCCCTTGATACGCTCGTGTTTCTTTACGAACGATTTTCTTTTCAAATTTCCGTTTATTCGCACTGGCTTTCACATGTGTGGAATCCACGAAAACGTGTTCAGCACTTATTAACTTTTTATTAGCAGCTGTCATTAAAATGCGATAGAAAATCTGTTCAAACAGGTCTGTATCTTTAAAGCGTCGCTCATAATTTTTCCCAAACGTAGAGAAATGAGGTACTTTATCATGGAAACCATAGCCTAAGAACCAACGGTAAGCCATATTAGTTTCAACTTCTTCAATCGTTTTACGCATGGAACGAATACCGAAGGTATATTGAATGAATGTCAGTTTAACTAAAATAACTGGATCAATACTTGGGCGTCCTACCTCTGAATACATATCTTTCACCAAGTCATAAATGAAAGTGAAGTCAATGGCAGCCTCTAGTTTACGAACCAAATGGTTCGGTGGCACCAGTTGATCTAACGTAATCATTTCAAGTTGATCTCGCTGAATAGAATTATGTTTCGAAAGCATCCTCATCACCTCAAGTTTTAATACTTCTATTTTAAAACAAAAGCGACTCAGGGCAAAAGTGTTTACCTAAAAGATAAGACAAAGTTGATTGGAACGGAAGGTACGAGACTCCTGCGGGAAAAGCGCGTCTAGGGGAGACCCCGCAGGCGAAAGCCGAGGAGGCTCCCCGACCGCCCGCGGAAAGCGAGTGCCTGGAGTGGAAATCAACGGCCAAATTGTACAACTCATAAAAAATAGACAAACTCGATTTTCCTAGAGTTTGTCTACAGTCTGGAAGCAAACCTATATATGGTTTGCTTTTTTATTGGGCTCTGTTCGTATATATTTATAATCTCATAATTAAAAAGACAGCACTACGGCTGTCTTTTTTCCAACTAACGCCCCCGATATAATAAGATCATTCATTCATAGCTCATTAAATTCACAATAACTATTATTGCTCAGTAAGATGAGGGGATACTTCATCTTTCATAACATATAGGCTACTGGATTATGCATTTGCTAACTAGAATATTTCACAATAATCATATTGTTGTTAGCCTGGATAAATGCATGGTCATGATGTTAAGCATAACGGCAAGTTTAATGCTGCCATTCCTGTTGCCCGGCAAGCTGCGGTTTTACCGTTCTGGCCATCTCAATATGTGCAGTGGCAGCATCAATCAGCGGAAGGCCATTCGGTTTAACACGGTTATGGAGTCTCTTTCAACAACACTGATAGGAGCATGCTTGGGGTCATGCTGGCTCTTGATTCACAAACTTTCATGATCATTTCGATAAATCTGAATACCTTCCCAGTATATTCTTTGTGACTTTTTTTATATAAGAGAGAGGATGTAAAAGAAACAAAAAGTGGGAGGGGATTTGCTCCTTTCTTTCTGACCTCTGTTCTCCCTCATCTTTATCGGAATTGACGG
The DNA here is from genome assembly GCF_001578185.1 of Peribacillus simplex. Taxonomy (NCBI): domain Bacteria; kingdom Bacillati; phylum Bacillota; class Bacilli; order Caryophanales; family Bacillaceae; genus Peribacillus; species Peribacillus simplex. The sequence goes on from NZ_CP011008.1 coordinate 970,393, forward strand.
CTGTTTAGGAAAATGATTATTTCAAGGTAGTGATGATTCGGAAATGGACATGCAGCATCATAACACAATTAATATCACTATTGTCAAAAAGGGCTAAGACTGCAGCCCTTTTTGTGTTGAACACTATTTCTGCGGGAACTGGATAAAATTACCGAGGCTCAATTCGAATATTGCGAACAACATATTAAGAGAATATAAAATGAAATTTCCGTTAGTACATACATATATGGGGGTTGAAGATGGATATATTATTAGCTCTCTTGCCTGCATTATTCTGGGGAAGCATCGTTTTATTTAATGTGAAACTTGGGGGGGGACCCTATAGTCAAACACTAGGTACAACGATTGGCGCCTTGATTTTCTCAATTGGTGTTTATATTTTTGCCGATATCAAGTTGTCACTTTTGGTGTTTGGCGTCGGGATCGTTTCTGGATTGTTTTGGGCCGTTGGACAAGCTAATCAGCTTAAGAGCATTGATTTAATGGGTGTTTCCAAAACGATGCCGATATCAACTGGATTACAGCTCATTTCAACGACTTTATTCGGGGTCATTGTTTTTCACGAATGGTCTACTATGAAAGCGGTCATTTTAGGCGTTTTGGCACTAGTTTTCATTATTATAGGAATTGTCTTGACCTCCTTGGAAGATAAAGAATCAAAAGAGGGCAAATCGGGAAACTTGAAGAAAGGAATCATTATTCTCCTCATCTCGACATTCGGTTATTTGGTCTATGTGGTCGTAGCCCGGCTTTTCAATGTTAATGGCTGGTCAGCATTGTTCCCTCAAGCGATCGGGATGGTGATAGGCGGTCTATTATTGACCTTTAAACATAAACCGTTTAACAAATATACGATCCGCAATATCATTCCCGGACTGATATGGGCTGCAGGGAACATGTTTTTATTCATATCCCAGCCCCGTGTTGGAGTGGCTACGAGTTTTTCCCTTTCTCAAATGGGCATAGTCATATCAACTCTCGGCGGGATTATCATATTACGTGAAAAGAAAACGAAGCGCCAACTAATTGGAATCGTTATAGGAATTATCTTGATTATCATAGCCGGGATTATGCTCGGATTGGCAAAAAGTTAATTGGAGGGTGATTAAATGTATACAGATTTAGAGGGTAAGGTCGTTGTTATAACCGGTTCATCCACTGGTTTAGGAAAGGCGATGGCCATTCGCTTTGTTCAGGAAAAGGCAAAGGTCGTGGTTAATTATCGCACTAAATCAGAGGAAGCGGACAGTGTATTGGAAGAAATCAAAAACAATGGTGGGGAAGCTATTGCAGTGAAATGTGATGTCACGGTTGAAGAAGATATGATTAACATTGTTCGATCTGCGGTAAAGGAATTCGGGAAACTTGATATATTCATTAATAATGCAGGAGTAGAAAATGCCGTTCCATCTCACGAGATGCCGTTAAGCGACTGGAATAGGGTAATCGACACCAATTTAACAGGTAATTTCTTAGGCTGCCGTGAAGCGATCAAGTATTTTGTCGAGAACAATCTTAAAGGGAATGTGATAAACATGTCCAGTGTACATGAGATGATTCCCTGGCCTTTATTCGTACATTACGCGGCAAGCAAGGGCGGTGTGAAGTTGCTTACGGAAACCCTGGCGCTTGAATATGCACCGAAAGGGATTCGTGTGAACAGCATTGGACCTGGAGCCATCGCCACGCCAATTAATGCCGACAAACTTGAAGATCCCGAAAAGAAAAAGGATCTGGAAAGCATGATTCCAATGGGGTATATCGGAAAGCCTGAGGAGATTGCCGCGGTTGCCGTATGGCTGGCATCTTCAGAATCCAGTTATGTAACGGGCATCACTTTATTTGCTGATGGCGGGATGACGAAATATCCTTCATTCCAAGCTGGAAGAGGATGAATGTATCTGCCTGGAAAAGGCAGGATTTAAATCGAGAAGGAGCACTGCCATCAAGGCTCATTTAACTCATGAATGAAGCAGCAAGAATCCCAGCAGGAGCGATCTGCTGGGATTCTTGTCTTAAAAGCATTAACGAGTATGATGATTATACCAGCTAATGAAGTTATCGACGACCGTATCGATAAACTGGACAGTCGACTCATGTGTAAGACTGCCTTCGTCATTGAATTTGTCATGCACGGCTCCGACGTATACTTCATTCCCGGGAAGGAGCGGGGAGGAGATGCCTAGAGCGAATAGGATTTCACGTAAATGCAATTGAGCTTTAACCGTTCCTAATTGCCCCATTGACGCACCCATGATCCATGAAGGTTTGCCAATCAAGACTTTATCCACACGTGACAACCAATCGATTGCATTGCCCAATACGCCTGGAATCGTACCATTGTATTCAGGCGTTACCCATAGGACTGCGTCTGCATCAGCCACTTTGCTTTTAAATTCTTTCACGACTGCAGGAGGCTCATTTTCAATATCTTGATCATAAAAAGGAAGGTCCCGAATGTTTAAGATTTCGAGATCAAAACGATCTTGATATCTAGTTTGAATATATTTGGCAAGCTTTAGGTTGTAAGACTCTTTACGAATACTTCCCACTATTGCAACAATTTTCATCTTCATTACCTCCGATTGTTTATTTTTCATGGATAATCATGTTAATAAGTTCCACTAGTCTATTATAATTGGAAATTAAATGAAAGGGAAAAAGGATGCTTAGGAAATAATCTTCACTGAATCACCCTTCTTTCGAACAACGGTGGAATGCTTCTCCAAAATGAAGCCAAAAAAGGAAGCGAGCATTTGCTGAAAATGCATACCAAGTACAACGGTTACAGTGACGGCAGCAGGGAAATAGGTATTCGCAAGAACGGATCCTGCACTGATGCTTCGCATTCCTCCTGTAAATGTCAAGGTGATGATATCCCCCTTTCCCCATCTTGAAAATTTTACCGACCACCCAAGAATGGGCATACCCTGAAGCAGCTATGAACAAAACCAAGAGGGCCATGATCATTAATTTCCGTTCCAAGCCAATAACCAGCTTATAGTCGTGATGAGAGGGTCTTTAGCATCATTCATTAACACTTCCTGAGTGAAAATTCTATTAAGTTAGTTTACCATATTCCAAAAAAAACTATTTTGGACAAATAACTAGTCCATTTTTTTCCTGGTTTTTGTAAAATGGGGAAAAGCATTTAATGGAAGGTGATATAAAATACGCCAAGTGGGAGTACTGTGTTCATCCATTCATTTTGGTGACAGATTCTACTTCCCATTACTATCACTGCTCCGAAAAACTCCTATCGGTCCAAAAGGGTCTGCAAGCTTTCCCGCATGGCTGTTCATTTAAAAGAGGTTTTAGGAAGAATTTTTCGATGCAGCGTTTTATATTCATTGAAAAATAGTTTAAAGTAGAGGAGAGGTGAAAGAAATGTCTGAAAAGGTATCCAGTATAATGTGGTTTAGTCTTGCAGTACAAGCTCTGCTCGTTCTTGCAGATCAGGATGGATTATGTAATAGTGCTAAATTGGCCGATAAGCTTGATTCGGAGTCGGGTTTTCTCAGAAAAATATTAAGTAATTTAGTTAAGGCAGGGCTGATTCAAGCGAAGGAAGGCAGGGATGGCGGATATTCACTAGCCAAAAATCCCGAACAAATCATACTTGCAGATATATACGCTGCAATTAAATCCGAACCTTTTTCAAAGGGCTTTCTTGAAGTGAATGATAAAAAATGCTTTCAGCCTTCTTCTCGCGACGCTTTATGCGGTTTGAAAAACGAGATGGAGAGCTGGATTATACAAGGCTTGGAACAAAAGACGATTGCTGATTTACTATCAAAATCTTAAAGTGAAAAACGAAACTAATAGGGTTTCGTTTTTCTTAAACTGTATTTGACAAAAGAACAGTATCCGTAATATACTGTTCCTGTAATATACACAGTTAAATGGAGGTCATTATAAATGACAAAAAATACAATGAGTAAAGAAGAGTACCTAAATAAATCGAAAGAATTGAATATACCGCTAGAAAAGCCGAAGGTCCTTACTGATACAGACTTCCTTACGGTCGCAAAAGAACGGAGATCTGTTCGCCAATACGATGCTGAATACGTGATGACTGAAGAAGAAATTAGAGAAATCCTGGAGGTTGCGATTCAGGCGCCGTCTTCTTCAAACTTACAGCCATGGAGATTCCTTGTGATTCAAGATAAGCAAACCCAACAAGAATTGCTGCCCATTGCAAATAACCAACAACAAATTGTTGATGCCTCTGCGGTCATTGCCGTTTTAGCTGATATAGAAGGTTACAAAAAAGCTGAGCGAATTTATGGTGAATTGGTGGATAAAGGGATCATGAAGAATGAAATCAAAGAGCCATTTGTAGCTTCCATCATCCATAATTACGGTAACTTTTCTGCTGAAAAGGCTTTAAGTGTAGCCATGATTGACGGTGGCTTGGTTTCCATGCAGATCATGTTAGCGGCAAAAGCAAAAGGATACGATACAGTCCCTATGGGAGGGTTCGATGAAGCCAAATTTGTGGATGCATTCAATGTACCGGAAAAATTCAAACCTGTCATGTTAATCTCCCTTGGAAAAGGAACTAAAGCAGGATTTGAAAAAGTCCGTTTGCCACTAGATACTTTATTGACTTGGAATAAATACTAAGGTTCAACATTTAAGGATTTTTGGAGCAAGGATTGGATATGAAGTAAAAGGATAGCTGAAATTCGCTATCCTTTTTTCGATATATTTTTAGATTTCTTTGCGCCCCCGATAATAAAAATGATTAATTCTCGCAAGCGATAAATGGATATGTTACAATTTTTCCAGATATTTCTTTTAGAATATCTCCTCTTAACACCGACCGGCAAAACTCAGCATTAAGGGAGTAACAGAGCTAAAAAATTGGTCTTGACGCTGCATGCATTGGTTTCAAATGTTAGCCGTTCACAATAGATGGGAGGGAGTCGCTATGAAGAATGATATGAAAGCTGAAGTGTTCTCTTGGTTGAAATCTATCTTATTCGCTTTTATGATCGTGTTTATTTGCCAACAGTTTTTATTTACGCCAGTTACCGTCAAGGGTAAATCAATGGAGCCGACTTATGAAAACGATGACCGGATCGTGGTAACTAAAATCGGAAAGCCAGAACGTTTCGATATGGTTGTATTTAATGCACCGGACGCAGATGCGAAGTATATAAAAAGGGTGATCGGTTTACCAGGTGACAGTATCGAAATGAAGGATGATATGCTGTTTATTAATGGAATAGAGTATACAGAACCATATTTGAAAACGAAAAAAGAGGAAATTCCACCTGAAGAAAATCTGACGGAGAATTTCACCCTGAATGATTTACTTGGGAAATCCAAGGTACCTGTTGGTCACTTATTTGTCATGGGGGACAATCGCAGGAAAAGTTGGGATGGAAGAAGATTTGGTTTTATTTCAGAGGAATCACTTGTGGGAAAAGTGGAATTTCGCATCTATCCATTAAATGAAATAGGGGTCCCGAAGTAAATGGATCTTAGTGTGTACACATGTTAAAGTTTAGAGGATAATTATATTGACTAAGTTGTATTTATGGATAATAACCTTTTCCGATGGTTAAGGTTTTTCATTTTGGATTATGGAGGTTTTTAATATGACGAATGGGTTAGCCGCCATTTCCATCCCGATGTTGGATGAGGATATGGGACGGCAGGTAAAAGGCCATGTCGATTCACTGACGGTTCCTCAGGGAAGCTTAGGACGACTTGAGGAATGGATAATCGAATTGGCCAAGATGACAGGAGAGGCCTTTCCGGACATTTCTAAACCGGGTGTTATCGTGTTTGCAGCCGACCACGGAATTACGGAAGAAGGGGTGTCGGCATATCCAAAAGAAGTGACGGAACAAATGGCACTCAATTTCCTGAATGATGGAGCCGCCATCAATGTACTCAGCCGTGCGATAGATGCTTACTTGGACATTGTCGATATAGGGATCGATGCAGATATCGAGGCTCCGGAATTAACTTCGAGAAAAGTCCGCCGTGGAACTAGAAACTTTTATAAAGAAGATGCGATGACAAAGGAAGAAGCACTTCAAGCGCTTGAAATTGGATATGATCGTGCACAGAAAATGATTGCCCGTGGAGTGAACTGCCTGATTCTTGGTGAAATGGGAATCGGAAATACGACATCCAGTTCCGCCATCATTTCCGTCGTAAGCGGGAAAAGCTCCGAATTGCTAGTGGGACAGGGAACAGGTTTGAAGTCTGAAGGTATTTTACATAAGCAAAGAATAATTGAAAAAGCGATTTCGTTAAGAAAACCTAGTCCTGATGATCCAATCGATATTTTGATGAAAATCGGTGGATACGAAATTGCAGGTATGGCAGGGGCCATGATCGCTGCAGCGAATAACCGTATACCCATTCTTGTTGATGGTTTCATTACAACCACGGCCGCTGTATTGGCCAACCTCATTTCTGAACATGCAGCAGATTATATGTTTGTTGGACATCGATCGGCTGAACCAGGTCATAGAACAGCCATACAATTGCTTGGTAAGGAGCCGATCCTCGATATAGGAATGAGAATCGGAGAAGGAACAGGGGCCGCAGTGGCATACCCGATCCTAAAGGCAGCGACATTGGTCCTTAAAGAAATGGCAACATTTGACTCGGCAGGCGTGTCAAATAAATAAGAGAAATAAGAGACCTTCATGTGAAGGTCTCTTATTAGATTGCAGTGAAATATTCTTTTAGTTTACTTTTACGTAATGGGTAATTGACCTTTATATTTCTTCATTTTCCTAACGACTGAAGGCTGGCTTATACCTAAGAATTTTGCCATTTCATATGTGGATTTACATTGTTTACTTGCTTTCATCATCATCCATTTTTCCACTTGTTCAAGAGCGGTTTTGAGATCACGATCCTCAACCATCATTTGGTCGATCATTAAGGTATCATCTTTTTTCTCCAAAGATACTTGTCCATGGAAATGGGAAGGGAGGAAGCCTGGGAAAATGATGGAGTCTTCCGAGGTCAGAATGAGCCGTTCAATCAGATTTTCCAATTCACGCACGTTCCCTGACCATTTATGCTGAATCAGGATTTCGTAAGTGGAAGGATGCAACTTCTTATCTGTTTTGTATTTCTTGTTGATGATTTCGAGATTATGATTGATTAAGATGGCAATATCTTCTTTTCTTTCCCGTAAAGGCGGTATATGGACGGGAATCACATTTAAGCGGTAATACAAATCGAGCCTGAATGTGCCCTTTTCGACCATTTCCTCAAGGTTTTGATTCGTTGCGGTTACAAGCCGGAAATCTATCTTATGCTCTTTTTTTCCGCCCACCCTTTTAAAAGTCTTCTCCTGTAGGACATTTAATAATTTCACTTGCATATCCAGGGGGAGCTCCCCGATTTCATCCAGAAATAAGGTTCCATTGTCTGCCTGTTCAATCAGCCCTTGCTTACCATGCTTTTGCGCACCGGTGAAGGATCCCGCTTCGTATCCAAACATTTCAGATTCAAAGAGACTTTCTGGAATGGTACTGCAGTTGACTTCGATGAATGGCTCTTTGCTGCGGTAACTCTGATTATGTAGCCGGCGGGCGAAAACGCTCTTGCCCACCCCCGATTCCCCAAGAAGCATGACAGTGGCATCCGTTTTGGAAACACGGAGTATCGTTTTGGCGATTTGCCGCATTTCTTTGCTGCGATAGATCAGCTCCTCCTGTTCCCTCAGTTCCTCGACCTCCGATTGATATTCTTGAATCTTTTTCTCCAATTGACCGTACTGGTCCTGGAGGTTTCTGATTTCAGTTTGATCTTGGGCATAACTGACGACCCGAATCAATTCACCATCATCATCAAAGATGGGATAGGCAGTCGACATGACGATCTTTCCCGTCTTCGTATGCTGCATGATTTGAACAGGTGTTTTCTCTTTCAATACCATGGCAGATATTGAAGGCGTAAGTATTCCTTCCGTTTCGAGCTGATATACGGATTTTCCAAGATAATGGTCGGGTTCAATTCCATAAATCCACCAATGGTTAGGATTCGTAAATAAAATGAATCCCTTTTCATCAGTCACGGTAATATTATTATTCGATGTGCTGATGATGGTTTCCAAAACTCTTTTCACATTGTTTTCACTCATCATTTTCCCCCTTGTCCGCTTTTTCGGTTGATTCAAATATAAATCAAAATTAGAGGTGAAATCAAGAATTTTCAGACTCTTCGATTTGGAATTGAATCGTTTTTTTTGAAATCCGCATTTTTATAGTAGGCAGTAGCTCCGGTAGCAGTTCGTTTTTGGAATGGTTGGGAATAATGAATTTTCTTCAACACCTTTAAAAGCATCCTCTTCCCTTTGAGTGGTTAAAGATTTCCACACCATTCCAGGACAATATCACCCTCAAAGTTCAAAATAGATTAATAGGTTAGCGAAGGCAGCTCTTATTTATATGGATACTTATACGGTTAACCTACTTATGTTTGGGTATTAATAAAGTAGAGATGAATCAATTGAAGGAGTGATTGACTTGGCTGGAAACAGAACCTTGGGACAATATTTATACGACTGCTTAAAAGCAGAGGGCATTACAGAGATTTTTGGTGTACCCGGAGACTATAATTTTTCATTGCTAGATACTTTGGAAGATTACGATGGGATTGAGTTCATAAATGGACGAAATGAACTCAATGCTGGATACGCTGCGGACGCCTATGCCCGGGTGAAGGGCATGGCGGCACTTATCACCACCTTTGGCGTTGGTGAGATGAGTGCATGCAATGCAGTTGCTGGTGCGTACAGTGAAAATGTGCCGCTCATTCATATTGTCGGCTCACCAAAGTCCATGATCCAAAAGGAGAAAGAGCTTGCCCATCATACGTTAATGGATGGAGATTTTGATGTTTTCCGTAAGGTTTATGAGCATATCACCAGTTATACGGCGATTCTTACACCAGAAAATGCGGGTAGGGAGATACCGGAAGCGATCAGAATTGCGAAGGAAAAGAAAAAGCCCGTTTATTTGGTAGCGGCCATCGATCTCATTACAAAACCGGTGATTTCCCACACCGAACCTTCCCAAAATAAGACCAAAACGAATGACGATGCATTGCAGTCAGCAGTGGAGCATATAAGGAAAATGTTAGAGGATGTAAAAAAAGCAGTCCTGCTTGTAGATATGAAAACACTTCGTTATAACTTGCAAGGATCCGTGCAGCAACTGGCTGAGCAGTTAAATGTTCCAGTCGCTTCGTTAATGCAGGGGAAAAGCGTGTTTGATGAGAGTCATCCCCTTTATATTGGTGTATACGGCGGAGCTTTTGGAAGTAAGGAGGTAGCTCAGGCCGTTGAGGAAGCGGATTGTATCATTGCAGTAGGTGCTGTTTGGTCAGACGTCAATACATCCAAAGGTACAGCAAAGCTTAATCCGCTGAAAATGATAGAGGTTCAACCTGACTCCTTAAAAGTGGGAGTTGCCAGCTATATGAATGTCAATGGTGAAGATGTTCTAAATGCCCTCAAAGAAATTGGCTACCGGCAGAAGGAATCTGTTGGAACAACCTCGTTTCCGTATGACACAATGGTCGGAGACCCAACAGCACCACTGGAAGCGGCCTCTTATTATCCTCGAATTCAGCAAATGTTGAAGGAACATGACATTGTGGTCACTGAAACAGGAACATTCTATTATGGTATGTCACAGGTTAGATTGCCAAAAGGGGCGACCTATATAGCTCAGGGAGGCTGGCAGAGTATTGGTTATGCGACACCCGCTGCTTTTGGGGCTTGTATAGCAGATAGAAACCGTCGTGTACTTTTGTTTACTGGTGACGGTTCGATACAGCTGACAGCGCAGGAAATAAGCTCGATGTTGGAGAACGGCTGCAAACCCATCGTGTTCATCCTCAACAATAACGGCTATACGATAGAAAAATTCTTAAACGTAAAAGTCGATATAGAAAAACAGGAATATAACGAGATACCAGAGTGGGAATATACAAAGCTAGCTGAAGCATTTGGCGAGGAGGCCTTCACTGCGAGAGTCAGGACGAATGGAGAACTGGATGATGCCATCAAGAAGGCTCAGGAAATGAACGCCGAAAAACTTTCCCTTATAGAAATGATCGTGAAAGATCAAATGGATGGACCAGAGTATCTTAATAAAATAAGGCAGTATCTTGAGACGCAAGAAAAACAAAATTAATACCTATAGGCCTTCTATCGGAGAAGGCCTCAGACTGTAGACAAACTCGATGAAAATCGAGTTTGTCTATTTTTATGGCTTGTACAATTTGGACGTTGATTGGAACGTAGGGCACTCGCTTTCCGCGGGCGGTCGGGGAGCCTCCTCAGCTTTCGCCTTTGGTGTCTCCCCTAGACGCGCTTTTCTAAGCAGGAGTCTCGTACACCTGTTCCAATCAACTTTGTCTTACCTGTTAGATAGAACACTTTTGCCTGGAGTCATTTTTGTTTTAAAATAGAAGTATTAAAACTTGAGGTGATGAGGATGCTTTCTAAACATGATTCTATTCAGCGAGATCAACTTGAAATGATTACGTTAGATCAACTGGTGCCACCGAACCATTTGGTTCGTAAACTAGAGGCTGCCATTGACTTCACTTTCATTTATGACTTGGTGAAAGATATGTATTCAGAGGTAGGACGCCCAAGTATTGATCCAGTTATTTTAGTTAAACTGACATTCATTCAATATACCTTCGGTATTCGTTCGATAATGTAAAATGTTGGATCATTTACATTATCATACGAAAAAAAGCGTGTTTGATCATTTTATCAAAACACGCTTTTTCCATTTGTTATAAAATTTTTTTAAGTGAATGTTTAGCCAACAATTGTTATTGCCATCATTTAATTAATAACACGGACAGCCTTTACAAAACTAGGTCCCCAGTAAGAATTGTTAATGTTAGCGTAGGATACACCTTTAGATGTGGAAGCATTCAGCATTTGACCGTTTCCGGCATAAATTCCTACATGATTAATTACACCATCATTATTGGTATCGAAAAATACTAAATCCCCTTTTTGAAGGGCTTTCAGAGATACAGCCGTACCAGCCTGTGATTGTGCCACTGAATTTCGAGGCAAGGAAATACCTGCATTTTGGAAAGCTCTTAATGTGAATGAAGAGCAATCAAATATGTCAGTACGTGAAGTGCTCGCACCGTAAACATACTTAGCTCCTAGGTATCTTGCGCCGGCAGCCAAAACTTGATCCGCTTTGGAGGAATAAGTCAATTTGGACGGTTTTTTAGATGCAGATGAAGATACTGATGATTTCCCGGAAACACGGATGGATTGGCCTATACGAATACGATCTGAATTAGAAATATTAGGGTTTATTTTAAGTAAGGCACTAAGGGAAAGGTTATATCTGTTAGCGATGGTCGATAAGGAATCCCCTAGTTTAACCACATAAGTTTCTGTTGTATTTTTACTATTGTTCGTATAGTTGTTAAGGGTATTAACCTTCAAAACTTGACCGGGAAAAATAAGAGTGCTAGTCAAACGGTTTTCAGACTTTAATTGTTGGATAGTCATATTATTGACTCTGGCGATTTTTCCCAGGGTGTCCCCTGATTTGACTGTGTATGTATCACTTGAATTACTGTTTTTAGCCTTAGAGCTAGATGCAGGAGCTTGTCCGGAAACACGGATGGATTGTCCAATATAAATACGATCCGAATTCGAAATATTAGGGTTTGATTTAAGCAAGGCACTAAGGGAAAGGTTATATTTTTTAGCAATTTTAGATAAAGTATCCCCCAGTTTAACCACATATTTTCCGGTTTTGTTTATATTTTTATCCGTTTGCATGTTAAGGCTATTGACCTTCAAGACCTGGCCGGGAAAAATAAGGGCACTGGTCAAATGGTTTTGAGATTTTAACTCTTGGACAGTCGTATTATTAGCTTTAGAAATTTTATCAAGGGTGTCCCCTGATTTGACTTGATAAGAACCAGCATAAGCAGAATTTCCTGCCACAAGGGTACCTATTATAGTTCCTGCAAGAATAAAAGAGCTTTTCGAATTGTTCATTTAGGAAAGTTCCTCCTGATGTGGTAAAAAAATATGTAGCATTTATATTATAAGGCTATGAAATATAAAAAACATGACAATATAAAAAAAAAATTCATTTAGAAAATAAATGAAATTCGCCTTTTTCAGGTTATCCTGTTACAGGTAAATGTGGTCTGGTCACCTCGAGTGGGATTCAAGTGCAATGAAATAGGGCACATTCGGATTATATTAATTGCAGAAAGTAGGTTGGGATGGTTCAAAGATAGTTTCAAAAATACAGGGTTTGGCCGTAGAAATGGATAACAAGTCTCCTTGAAATTCATTACATAAAATGGAGGTTTGGGGTCGGGTAATTAAAAAGAAAGGTAAGAATACATATCCTTACCTTTCCTTTATTAATTTTTTAATATTGTCTATAAACGTAGGGATCATCAGGTTCAACGATTTTGCTATGTGATGATACTTTGAGTATAGGGATGGTTTTTTTAAATGGCTGATAATAAATGGATTCCAATTCACCCGTCACGGAATACCACTCATCATTTTTAGGATGCATTCCTTCAGGAAATTCGATCAGCATACCGAATACCCCAGAGTCTGCGACACAGTGAATGACCCCAAAACGAAACAGGAATACCTGGTTTTTGGCTAGCTCATCTGAATTGTACGAAAATCCGGTTAACGTTATTTGTTTGCCGGCGAACTTTCCAGGGGAGTAATAGATGGCTTCTAAATCGGTAAGATAGTTTTTGTCGGTTAAATGAAGACTATCACGATCAGCCAAGCTTTTGAGCGAGTGATCCATTAAAGTTAAATAATCATCCTTGCCATAATAAAGACTCGTATCCGGCTGCAGAAATTGATGCTGGCTATATTCATCTGTGTCATCATACACGGGGAAATGAAATCCTTTTTTTTCTACGATATTGGAGTCCATTGTGGCAACAGGCAAAAAGAGGCCGGTTAAAATGGGAATTAAAAATAGCGTGTAAGTAAGGTTTTTTTTCCATTTCTTGTTTTCCTGGGAGTGATCATGCCCGCACTGACAATCCTCAGACTCTTCTTGATTTCCTTCTTTGATAAATATATAAGATCCCATTAAAGTGAACATAGCCAGTATATAGATTGCAATCTGTGAAACATAAGAATATTCCATATTAATGTATTTCGATATATTCCCTGAGGCGTGTAGATGCATGAATAAAAATGTAAGTCCAAGTAATATGAATAATCTTCCCATATAAAACACCCTCTTTAAGAAATAAACAATAAAGTTAAACCAAGGACGGAAATAAATATATAAGCCATCAAACATAAAACAAATTTTGTTTTGAATGTACCTAAAAGCATGATCGTATTTTTAATATCAAACATGGCCCCAAATACAAGAAAAGCAACTAGTGAAGAGGGCGAGAAGGTACTTCTAAAAGAACTTGCAACAAATGCGTCGGCTTGGGAACACAAGGACATGACATAAGACAAAGCCATCATGACTACATTCCCGGGTAATTTACCTTGACCAATTTCTAGCAATAGGGATGTTTTCAAAAAGGTTTGAATGGCAGCTGCCAGAAGTGCACCAATAATTAGGTACTTTCCAACAGAAAAGAACTCTTCAATCGAGTGTTTAAACATCCCCGTTATCTTGTCTTTAAATGTATGTTTATTGTGATGTGTATGTTCGATATGTTCCTGTTTAAGCTGATTTGTCTTAAATTGAAAAGATAGGATGCATGCAATGATCAAGACGACCACCAATGCAATTCCACCACGATAGAAAACCATGCTCCAGCTATTACCAAACGCAATATAGGTGGAAAACAGGACGATCGGATTCAGAATAGGCGCAGAAAGCATAAAGGCAATGGCCGCTGAAAGAGGAACCCCTTTAGCAATCAAACGGCGGGTAATCGGGACGATCCCGCACTCACATGCAAGAAAAAAGACCCCTGCACCTATTGCGAATAGAACTGATAAGATCGGATTTTTCGGTATAATCCTTGCAATCATCTCTTCTGACACAAACATTTGGATGATTCCAGATATAAGGACTCCCAGTAGAATGAAGGGAAGGGATTCAATTAGGATACTAATAAAAATTGTATTCATTTGCAAAAGGGCCTGAACGTTCATCATAAACCACCTTCCATGTTGCTGACTTAACTATATTAGATTCGTAAAAGAAGGAAGTCAATTAATTATTACTAATGTAATAGGCTGTGGTTTAACGTTTGGGTAAATATTGTAAAATAATTTAATTGTAATGTAACGAATTATTTTGAAAGAAGTAAAGAAAGGGAAAAAGGAGACGGTTATGGACATAGAAAAAAATCCCCACAAAGTGCTTGTGAAACATCCACAGAATACCTGTAGCCTTTTTCACCGTTCACTTAGAGGAGATATCATCACCGTGATTTTTCCTGTCATCCTTTTTTAATTAGGTTCTTGCGAGAGATAAACGGATTGTCGGTAACCCAAAAACGCCACGGATAATCTTTTGCTTCCCCGGAGTTATCAATTCCGACGCGGGGCCCGCTAGAAATGTGTTCGGGTTGCTTTCCGGCTGCAAGATATAGAGGAGGATCAGTAAAGGACCGACCATAATCAGCCATGGTGATGCCAAGTGCCTTGGTTAGCTTTCCAGGTCCATCCGTCCATTTACGTATATCGGCTATTCCGCGTCTTTCCTGCATTAACTCAAGCCCTGAATAGGGTTCCAAAGCGCGAATCAAAATGGCCTCCGGATTTTCAGGCCCGCCGCTTACAACATTGACCAGTGTATGTGTGTGCATGACGTATGTATAAATTAAACCGGACTCACCGAACATCACTTCCGTCCGTTTAGTCCTTCTATTTCCAAAACTATGTGCGGCCCTGTCCACCGGTCCCATATAAGCCTCTGTTTCAACAATGAATCCAGAAGCGGTTCCATCCGCAGTTTCTTTTACAATCAGGCAGCCAAGCAGGGATTTTGCCAGTTCAAGCGTAGGCTGATTATAAAAATCCGCAGGCAAAATTGAATGGTTTATCTTGTTCATAGTATCACTCCATTTAGTCTCTTACAGGTAAATTTCCCTTATCGATGAAAAAGAAACATGGGAATGCGGGAATTAAAAAGGCCGGCTGATATAATCAGCCGGTCCAGAGCATATTTTTAACCTATTTCCTTTTCGGTTTCTTGATCTCTTTTTATTCGGCCCGAACCCACGGAAAGTGCCACTAATATTCCGGCGGAAACAAAAAAGATACCTGTGACGAAAACACTGGAAAATGCACCGATCCAAGCATTTTCAATCGTTTTTATAAGGATATTACTGACTTCCGCCGGCATTTTAAGGTTTTCAGGGTAAAGCATGAGGTTGAATAACTTATCCGTTTTATCGGCTAGTGCTTTCAATGCCTCATGCAATACAGGGTTCCTTTGGCTAACGACCGCATCATCCATATTTTGCTGGAGATTATGATTCATGACGGCATTCAAAACCGTGATGCCCATCGTTCCTCCTATTGATCGGAAGAAGGTCGAAGCCGCTGTAACCGACCCTAGCTGTGATTTTGGAAATTCATTTTGAACGGCAATCATCAATGTCGGCATGACAAGACCCATACCGATCCCAAGGATAGCCATGAATGAGTACGCAGTGAAAATGGTCGTACTACCGTCCATCGTACTCATTAGGAAGAAGCCTAGCGTCGCAATGGCCATTCCATAGGTAAGCACTGTTCGAAAACGGAATTTCAACAGTAATCGCCCGCCAACGACGCTGGAAAGAATCAAACCGATCATCATCGGAGTCATTGTCGACCCTGCTTTTGTTGGTGAAACTCCAAGAATCCCTTGCATGAACAGCGGGACGAACATGATTGCCCCGAACATCCCGAGGCCCAGCAGGAATCCCAAAATACTTGTGGTGGCAAATACTCTATTTTTAAAAAGGGATAAATCAAGAATCGGTTCAACTGCTTTTCTTTCAAAAAAGATGAATAGGGTAATGAAGACAATGGTGCTGCCGAAAATCAAGAGAGACTCCAGTGATACCCATTCGAACTTATCACCACCGAAAGTCAAGCCTAGCAGTAAGAGGACAATACCAGGAATCAAGGTGAAAATGCCTAGATAATCGATATTCACTTTCTCTGTTTTTCGTATGCCTTCATGTTTCAACCCGACATAAATCAATATGGCAGATAGCAAGCCCGTCGGTACATTGATTAGAAAGATCCAATGCCAGCTGATATGGTCAACGATCAGGCCGCCCAGAAAAGGACCAATGACAGAACTTAAACCAAAAAGGGCTCCAAATACACCTTGCCATTTGGCCCTTTGTTCCGCAGAGAATATATCGCCGATTATCGTTTGGGACAAGGGCATGATCATTCCGCCGCCGATTCCCTGCAGACCCCTGTAGATGATCAATTGCTCCATCGAAGTGGCAGTGGCACATAAAAACGAACCGATCGTAAAGATGATCGTGCCAAGCAGATAAAGGGAACGTCTGCCATATAAGTCAGATAGCTTTCCAACAATCGGTACAACTGTCGTTGAGGCTATTAAATATGCAGTCGTTACCCATGCAAAGATGGTAAAACCATTCAATTCGCCGATTATCGTCGGCATTGCCGTCCCGACAATCGTCTGTTCCAATGAACTGAAAAACATTCCAATGATCAATCCTGCTAAGACAAGCTTGGTATTAACCACCTTTTTCTCAATTTGCATACTATTTCTCCATTCCTTAATCTATATTCCTTTATTAGGTTGTGACTGGTAGGTCAAAATTATAAATCTGAAGTGACCAATTAGTCAACATTTTTTTCGCAAAAAATGTTGCATCAAGGAGTGAGTTCTTAAAGGTAAAGGTAATTTCATTCATATCATCTTAGTAATTCGACCAGAACCCACTAAATCCTTCCTGATTAATACCCGCAAGCGTGTTTCCATTTACCATATCCGATATAATAAAAAGGAACATAGATGAACTTATGATTGGAAGTGTAAGATATGAATAAAAAAATCGGGTTTATTGGATGCGGTAAAATGGGGGAAGCAATGCTTGAGGGCATGTTGCATGCAGAGGTCATTTCCCCTGATGGAATCATGGTCAGTACAGCGAGTGTCGAAACTAAAACTAAAATCACCACGAAATATAAGGTTAAAGGAACCTTGGAGAATAAAGAGGTTGCCGGTTTTGCTGATTTTCTGTTTCTAGGGATTCAACCTTCCATGCATAAGCAGGTGCTTGAAGAAGTGAAGAACCATGTGAAAGATGATGTTGTGATCATTACAATGGCAGCTGGAATCACTATATCCCTAGTTGAGAATATCTTCGGGAAAAGAGTGAAGGTTGTCCGCACGATGCCAAACACCCCTTCGCTTGTCGGTGAAGGCATGACGGCTATGAGCATTAATGATGAAATTACGGGTGCTGATATAGAGGATGTGACTGCACTGCTGAATAGCTTCGGCAAAACGGAAATCCTGCATGAAGATTTGATGGATGCAGTACCAGCCATCAGCGGTTCTTCACCTGCTTATGTATACATGTTCATCGAAGCACTGGCAGATGGAGGGGTCCGTGATGGCATACCAAGGAAACAAGCATACCGAATGGCAGCACAAGCTGTAATGGGAGCTGCTAAAATGGTACTTGAAACGGAAAGACATCCAGCCTCATTAAAGGATGATGTCTGCACCCCGGGTGGTTCAACGATATCCGCAGTAGCGTCTTTAGAGAGGAATCAGTTTAGATCCAGCATTTTACAAGCAATGAAGGCCTGCACGGATAAAACGAAAGGGTTCGGCAAGTAAGGAAGGATGGATTGCCTCCAAGCGGGCAATCTCCTTTTTTGAATATTATTATCTGAATGTTTAGTGAAAAAGAGGGGGATGCAGAATGAATGGCTATATAGAGGATCTAAGGAAGATACTGACGGAAGTACAAGTAACGGTGAATGAGACTTTATTGGAACAGCACAGCCATGACGAATCATATCATTCTCCGCATTTACCGGATATGGTCATATACCCAAGAGATACTGCGGAAGTCAGTGCAGTCGTGCGTTATGCGAATGAGCATGAAATACCGGTCATTCCTTTTGGATTAGGATCAAGTTTGGAGGGGCATGTAGTTCCGGTCAAAGGGGGGATTTCCCTGGATTTGTCCTTGATGGATCAAGTATTGGAAATCAGGGAAAATGATTTCCTTGTGAAGGTTCAACCAGGTGTGACAAGGACGCAGCTCAATAAAGAATTAAAAAAATACGGTTTGTTCTTTTCCGTCGATCCTGGCGCCGATGCAACAATGGGAGGGATGGCAGCTACGAATGCAAGTGGGACGACATCGGTCAAATATGGGATTATGCGTGACCAAGTCAGGAATCTGGAAGTGGTTTTAGCAAACGGTGAAGTGATCCATACCGGAAGTTTAGCGACAAAATCATCTTCAGGCATTCATTTGAATGGCTTGTTTGTCGGCTCGGAAGGTACGCTAGGTGTATTTACTGAACTGACATTAAAGGTATACGGCATTCCTGAAGTCACCATGGCAGGAAGAGCTTCATTTCCAACCGTGGAACAGGCCGTATCTGCGGTTAATGGAATCATGCTTGCTGGAATCCCGATTGCACGAATTGAATTGGTTGATGCCGAGTCCATAAAAAAAGTTAATCAATTCATGGACAAATCCTATGATGTCAAACCAACTTTATTCCTGGAGTTTCATGGTAATTTTGCCGGACTGGAACAGGACATCAAGTTTGCCAAGGAAATCGTAAGTGATTTTGGAAGTGGGGATATCCAGTTTGAAACGGATTCAAAAGCACGGAATGCTTTATGGGAAGCCCGACATAATCTCGCGTACGCATTCATTCACAGTGCCCCGGGTAAGAAACTGATGGTGACCGACGTAAGTGTGCCACTTAATGAATTATCGAATGCCATATTGGATACAAGGGAGAAAGTCGAACAATCAAAAGTGGAGGGAGCGATTGTAGGACATGTAGGTGACGGGAATTATCATGTGTTGTTCATGATTGATCTAAATAATCCTGAGGAAGTTAATGAAGCGAAGAGGTTAAATGAAGAAATCGTTGAATATGCTTTAACGAAAGGCGGTACATGTACTGGTGAACATGGGGTCGGCCTTGGAAAATCAAAGTATCAGCGAAGGGAACATGGCGCAGCTTACGAAGTGATGAAAACCATCAAACAGGCATTGGACCCTAAAGGAATAATGAATCCTGGGAAAATTTTCGCGGATTAGAGAAATAGTCTATTATGGTAGATTAGTATAATATTAATCTTTATTTGTGAAAGGGCAGGAAAATCCGACCTTCATCCGAATAATTCGACCGAAGCAAAGAATAATCCGACCTTCATCCAGATAATTTGACCAAAACGAAGGAACATCCAACTTATTAAATTGTACGAAAAGGGACATCTTCAAGGGGATTCCCGTCCAAAAAAATAAGAGTCCAGACACGATGTGTGTCTGGACTCTTATTTTTTATTAAGCGTTAATGTTATTTGGGTTTAAGGCGTTTTCAACACTTACGTAATTGTAGCCTAGGTCTGTTGCAACTGCTTCGAACGTGATTTCACCGTTTGCCACGTTGACGCCTTTTGCAAGTGCGTCATTTTCAAGGATTGCCTTGATTGCGCCTTTGTTTGCGATTTGCAGTGCAAATGGTACTGTTACGTTAGTTAAAGCAACTGTAGAGGTTTGTGGCACCGCTCCTGGCATATTCGCTACTGCGTAATGCACTACTCCATGTTTAACATAAGTAGGGTTATCATGTGTTGTTATGTGGTCAACCGTTTCAAAGATACCGCCTTGATCGATTGCAACATCGACAATGACTGATCCTGGGGACATCGATTTAACCATTTCTTCTGTAACGAGTTTAGGAGCTTTAGCACCTGGAATCAATACAGCACCGATTACTAAATCAGCATCTTTGACTGCTTCTGCAATATTATAAGGATTGGAGATGAGTGTAGTCAGTTCATTTCCGAAAATATCATCAAGTTGACGAAGGCGGTCAGGGCTTAAGTCAAGAATGGTAACATCTGCGCCTAATCCAATAGCGATTTTAGCTGCATTCGTTCCAACCATACCTCCGCCGACAACAGCGACTTTACCACGTTTCACTCCAGGAACTCCGCTTAAGAGAATTCCTTTGCCACCGTTATTTTTTTCAAGGAACTGAGCACCGATTTGAGCAGCCATGCGTCCAGCCACTTCACTCATTGGTGTCAGTAAAGGAAGTGTGCGGTTCACTGCAACTGTTTCATAAGCAATGGCCAAGACACCGCTTTCTTTTAGGGCCTGAGCTAGTGCCGGTTCAGCCGCAAGATGCAAATATGTGAAAAGGATTAAATCCTTTCGGAAATATTTATATTCAGATGAGATAGGTTCTTTTACTTTCATGATCATTTCTGTGCTTGACCAAACGCTTGCAGCGTCCTCGACTATAACTGCGCCAGCCTCTTGGTATGATTCATTTGTAAAACTGCTTCCTAGACCTGCGTTCATTTCGATTAATACTTCATGCCCCGCATTGACTAATGCTACAACCCCAGCTGGAGTGATAGCTACACGGTTTTCATTGTTTTTAATCTCTTTTGGAATTCCTATTCTCATCTTAATCCCTCCAATAATATGTTTTACTATTTGTATCTCAAGTATAGTTGGAAAAAGAAACAGTTAGTATGTGGAAATCAGAAAAATGAAAAAGGTGTATTTGTGGAATTCCACAAATGCAGTTTCAATATAGATGGACTTACCAGGACCAAGGCACTTGATTCATATCATAAACGTGTGAAGATATAACGCTGAATTCTAATTCTTTGCTATAGGCTCTTGAATGCGCTCTAAAATCCGTCTTTTCTTATAAAGCATGATTCCCGTATCGGCCATATCGGCAATCATGGAACGATTGGTCAGGGCACCAAAGATAATTCCAGCAACCGGAACCATTTGCAGAAGCTTTTTCCAGCCAAACTGATCACGGTATGTATAAACGACTTCTCGCCATCCTTGCAGCTCGGATGCTATTTCCCTTTTTGTTTCTGAATCAGGCAGGTTCATTTTCGACAATTCATTTAATAGGACCCTTTTGCCGACAACATCCGAAGTTGTGAACTGCAGACATTTGACTATGAAAATACGCTCTTGGCGGTCACTGGGATTGAAGCCATAAGTGATGGCGATATCCTGAAGTGTTTTGATCGACATACCGAGAAGAAGGGGTATGTCTATAGCTATGGTGAAGATTCCACCAATACCGGTAGTGGCGCCTTGAACCGTTGCCAATTTGCTGCCTGAATTTTTAATTTCTTGACTAACGCTATCCATGATATGGAGGGGGATGCCTGAAACATCTTCCAGGGCAGTAATATTCACCTCGGGATTCTTGGCCCTTAGCTTACTTAAAATATGAGCTTCTTTCGTAAGATATTTTCCACCGTTCTGAATGTAGCTGCCGATTTCATCAAGCATGACACCCAATTTTTTCTGAATGAAATCCGGTGTCAATTTGTCCAATAGTTTGAAGGGGATTCGCCCAATCCGTTCCCAAAACCATAGCCCTTTCTGATCCTTTTCCCATTTTTCTATGATCTTTAATTCTTTTTCAAGTTCTTCTTTTGTTTCAAGTTTCATATGATCAACCTTTCATCACACTTCTAGTATTCCATATCAAGGAATATATCATTGATTTTTCTTGAAAAATTCATCATATTGTTTAAGTTTTATGTTAAGAAACAGGGACATTTTTTGAATGGGATC
This sequence comes from Peribacillus simplex, assembly GCF_001578185.1. Taxonomy (NCBI): domain Bacteria; kingdom Bacillati; phylum Bacillota; class Bacilli; order Caryophanales; family Bacillaceae; genus Peribacillus; species Peribacillus simplex. The sequence continues at coordinate 992,200 of NZ_CP011008.1, forward strand.
TTTTAACCGGATGTTTCCCACTTCTGAGATTCGTTTTAATCGGTAATTCAATGTATTCACATGGATATGAAGATTTCTAGAAGCTTCATTTGGGTTGCAGTCTTTCTCTAGGTAGACAGTGAGTGTCTGCAGCAATTCCGTCTGGTTTTTCATGTCGTATGCTTTTAGCTTCAATATGGAAGGATGAACATGACGCTGTTTGTTGCTTGCGAGCGCTTCAATCATTTGAAACATGCCAAGTTCTTCATAATGTAAAATGAGCTTCATGTCATCAGGGAAAATATTCTTCATTTTCAGGGTGTATTGTGCTTCTTCGTAACTTGATTTAACATCCATTAAGTTTTTATACATATTGCCAGCCGTTCCAAGGATATGCTCAACACCGAAACGCCGTTTCATTTCCAGTATGAAAAAAGGAATGAAATCATATATAGATGCAGAAAAAGAAGGGCTGTTTTCCTGGTTGGCTCCTGCGAAAAGAATGAGCTTGTTATGGTCAATGGCAAATAAGGAACTGTTTATCTTTTGTGTAGTCGTTAACATGTATGAAATGTAGCGTTCCACTTCGCGATTGATCTCTTTAGGAAATTCGAATACTAAAATGGAAAAAACCACGGGAACATGGATGGAGAATTTCGTGAAATTTTCATTTATTTCAGATTCTTCTTGGTAGTGTCCAGTCAACATGCGCCAAAGGAATTCTTGATGCCCAGCTTCTTTCCTTTTCTTTTTCAATTGCAATTGCTGTAATTGGTTTTTCGCTTCCTTGGCAGCGAATTGCAGGAATTTCATATCTTCTTCGGAGAAAGGTTCATTGACTTCCAAGGCCCAAATGAAGCCAAGGACTTCATTATTTTTCCGAATGGAAACTGCAGCCCTGTTACCAAGACCAACATCATTGATGGCCCCTATTTTAATGGGTGCATCTTCTTTCAATAAAGCTGGGATGAAACCATCTTTCCATAAACTGTTGATGACCTTTTCAGGTACACGTCTTCCGATAATGGTCATTATACGAGCCTGATCCGTAGTATCATCATGTGTGCTATATGCAAGTAAGCGGTGGTTACCGTCCTCGATTGTAATGGGGCAACCTAAAACAGAACTGATTCTATCGGCAAACTCCATCATATCTCCATAAAGGTCTTTAAAAATATCTCTATTTTTTTCGAATTCCTTCATATTTATTTTGCCCCTCGCTTAAAAAAATTCCTTCTCCTTGAATTTTATACGATTTCTTATGAATAAGCATAGATAAATCCTTAAATTACAAGATGCTTTTTTTGATGAAAACAGAAAATCCCTACCGATGTGAACCGGAAGGGATTTTTTTACATTAGAATAGGAAATTAATCAAAAGATAAATCAAACCTGCTAATGTTGCCGAGATGGGAATGGTAATGAACCATGTGATGATCATTCTTTTAGCCGTTCCCCATTTTACGCCCTTTACACGATGGGCCGATCCAACTCCAAGGATTGAAGATGAAATGACATGGGTGGTACTGACTGGCATGTGTATTATGGTCGCGCCGAAAATGATAAAGGCTCCGGTTAGATCCGCAGCAACACCATTGACCGGACGGATCTTCATAATTTTGCCGCCTACGGTTTTAATGATTTTCCATCCGCCAACGGAAGTTCCAAGTCCCATTGCTACCGCACAGGAAAATTGAACCCAGAAGGGGATTTCTGAACTTGTTGCATAACCATTTGCAATAAGGGCCATCGTGATGATACCCATCGCTTTTTGAGCGTCGTTCGTTCCGTGGGTATACGATTGAAGTGCTGCAGTAGCAATCTGTATAGTACGGAACCTTTGGTTTGTTTTTGTCAGGTTATTGTTTTTAAAGACGACTTTAAAGATGCTGTAAACGATAAACCCGATTGCAAAAGCAATTAACGGGGAGAAGATCAAAGCTTGAAGAATTTTCAAGAATCCTTCCCATTTAATGCCTGCGAATCCTGCTGCAGCAATTGCAGCACCTGCAATCGAACCGATCAATGCGTGGGAGGAACTGCTTGGTATTCCGTAATACCAGGTAAGAAGATTCCATATGATTGCGGCGAGCAGAGCTGCCAATATTACATATGAACCATTCGGAAGCGTGAACGGATCCACGATATCCTTCGTTATTGTCTTCGCCACTCCAGTAAATGTCATGGCTCCGACGAAATTCATGATGGCCGCCATGATGATGGCATGCCGAGGCTTCATGGCCTTTGTTGAAACAGCAGTCGCTATTGCATTGGCTGTATCATGGAAACCATTGATGAAGTCAAATGCTAAAGCAAAGAAAACGATTAATATTGTTAAAATTAATAAAGTATCCATTTATTGGGGTACTCCTTAGGCGTTTTTCATTATGATTGTTTCAAGAGTATTGGCCACTGCTTGACAGTGATCGGCGATGTCTTCAAGGCTTTCGTAAATTTCTTTATATTGAATGATCCTGATTGGATCTTTTTCTACGGTAAACAAGTTTTTGATCGATTGACGTTGGATTCCGTCACAAACGGATTCAAGATCTTTAATTTTGATTGCATTTTCACGAATCATTGGCAATTTTTTTGTGGAAAGTGTATCGACAGCTATTTCAATCTCATATGTACACTCTTTGATTGCATCCACAAACTTAAGCATATACTCATCTGCATTGACAATTGAGTACATTTCGAATAATGCGGCACAGTGTTCCAAACCGTCTATGACATCATCCATTCTCATGGTTAATTCAAGGATATCCTCGCGCTCGATAGGAGTGATGAAGGCATTGTTCAGCTCTTTAATCACGTTATGAACCATTGAATCGCCTTTATGCTCATAGTCTTTCATCGTATCTGAAAATACTTTTAGATCGGAGATGTTTTTCAGTTTATAATCTGCGAAATAGTCAGCACCTTCTTTAAGGTTTTGAGCGATGTTGAAAAGCATTACTGCGAATTTGTCTTTTTTTGATTTAAAAGCCATGTTAAAGCCTCCCAATTAGTCATGCAAATTTGCGCACTTTTTAGTCGTACGCTTAGTATTAACAAATTGATTGTAACGAATTCATGTAGTTTCAGGGAAGGTTTTTCGACGAAAATTTACAAAATCTTAATAAAACTTTACATACAAAAACAAGGATAAGTAAAAAATGGGAAACAGTTACACTTGCAAGCGTAGAAAAAAGCCTTTCCGATATGGAAAGACTCAAGATTTTATAAAAATAAAGCAATGAAGTAATAAATAATTCCAGCTAATGAAGCGGAAATCGGCAAGGTGATGAACCAAGTGATCAACATGCTTTTAGCTGTTCCCCATTTTACCCCTTTAATGCGGTGTGCAGAACCGACCCCAAGTATGGAAGAGGAAATGACATGTGTCGTACTGACCGGCATATGCAGGAAGGTGGCACCAAAAATGATGCCTGCACCAGTTATATCTGCAGCAACCCCATTTACCGGCCGTATTTTCATGATTTTACCGCCAACCGTTTTGATGATTTTCCAACCCCCGATTGATGTACCAAGCGCCATGGCTATTGCGCAGGATAACTGTACCCAGAAAGGAACTTCAGAGGTAGAGGCATATCCGTTAGCGATCAAAGCCATCGTGATGATACCCATGGATTTTTGAGCATCATTCGTTCCATGTGTATAAGACTGGATGGCGGCCGTGAGAATTTGTATTCTCCTGAATCGCTTATTGGTTTTTCCTAAATTATTATTTTTGAATACTACCTTGAAGATACTGTATACAATGAATCCAAGCGTAAAGGCAAGGATGGGGGATAGAATCAATGCCTGGACGATTTTAGTGAATCCACTCCATTTAATTGCATCGAAGCCACTTGCCACTATGGCAGCCCCCGCAATTGAACCAATGATTGCATGGGATGAACTGCTTGGAATGCCAAAATACCAAGTGATTAAATTCCATGTTATTGCCGAAAGAAGAGCAGCAAGAATAACATAAGAGCCATTGTTTAATGTGAAGGGATCAACGATATCCTTCGTAATGGTATGCGCTACACCAGTAAACGTCAGCGCCCCTAATAAATTCATGACCGCAGCCATGATGATTGCATGACGTGGTTTTAGAGCCTTGGTCGATACAGCTGTAGCGATGGCGTTAGCCGTATCGTGGAAACCATTGATAAAGTCAAAGACCAAAGCAAAAATAATAATTAGCGCGGTTAAGATGAATATGCTATTCATACATGGAAGACTCCCTTAATTTCAAGTATGTAATGTAACTATGGATTGTGGCCAATAAATTGGCGCAAGACAGCTTGCGACTCCTCACTAATTAGAATGGAAGTTTTACGTTTGATTATTCTTTAAAGATGGCACCTTCTTTTTTACTTGGTTTAAAATCAACTATTCAATTGTAACGAATTTCATATCTATAAGGATAGAGGTTTCGTCATTTTTTTACAAAATATTTAATTTGGTGAAGGATTAAATAGGAAATTGTTCATTTTGTTATAAATGAATGGATATTCAGGAGTTCATTTTCATTTTAGAAACCCGTTTAATCCAGAGGCTTTTGGTTAGAAATAGAAGGTGGGTCGATGTATAATTGGTAAATAAAAGTAAAGGGGGAATGACTGAATGATTACAAATATTGGGGAAATGATCACTTTACATAATGGAGTCCAAATGCCACAGTTGGGCTTCGGTGTATTTAAAGTTAAAAACGGCAATGAAACCGTTGAGTCCGTCAAGAAAGCGATCGAAGTAGGATATTGTGCAATTGATACGGCAGCCATTTATGGAAATGAAGAAGGAGTTGGACAGGCGATTCGGGAGTGCGGTGTGCCTCGTGAAAAATTGTTCATTACATCTAAAGTGTGGAATACGGAGCAAGGATACGAAACGACACTCAAGGCATTTGATGATAGTTTAAATCGTCTTGGCTTGGAATATTTGGATTTATACTTGATCCATTGGCCGGGTAAAGATAAGTATCTGGAAACCTGGAAGGCACTGGAAAAGCTTTATAAGGATGGAAAAGTGAAATCAATCGGTGTAAGTAATTTCCATGTTCATCATTTGGAAAATTTACTTGCAAACAGTGAAGTGAAACCGGTCGTCAATCAAATCGAATTACATCCACTTTTGACTCAAGTCGAAATTCGTGAGTACTGTGCAAAACATGAAATCAAGGTAGAATCATGGAGCCCCCTAGGCAGAGGAAATCTTTTGGAAGAGCCGACAATTAATCATATAGCGAAGAAGCATGGGAAAAGTTCAGCACAAGTGTTAATTAGATGGCATTTGCAAAATGATCTCGTCGTAATACCTAAATCGATTACGCCGTCCCGTATAGAGGAAAATGCACAGGTATTTGACTTTTCATTAAGCCTTAACGAAATGAATCAAATAGATGCCTTGAATAAAAATGAGCGGTTCGGAAGCAATCCAGATGAACTTTTGTTCTAAAGAACGTACTGCAAGAATGTTGCAAATGAAAGGAGGGTGTCCCGATAAGGGGCATCTTTTTTCTTTTTTCTTAATGAACATATTTGAGACAGTTACTGCTTATACTAACTATGTGACAAAGTTAAAAACATATTATATACCCGTTCTTCAGGTGTAATACTCCTGTTTTCGTTACCAAATATTTTTTAAAAAAATCAGGTTTTAGTTTAATTAAACGGGGAAAATAATGAGTACAGCGGCAAACAAAAAGAAAAAATTCACTAACACATTGAGGATTGTCCAATCAGTTCCTCAAGGGCTATAGCTAGCTAACACTACCTTATAACTAACACATTCACATTCATTAGATATTGTGCGTAATCGGCATTATACCATTTGAATGTAAAAGTTAAAAGAACTGAAAAAAGGGCATGACAATATGGAAGTGATGAGTTTCTTGAAGTCTGCTGTAGATATTAAAAATTAACTAATTTGAAGGAGGAAATATATTATGGGATTTTTATGGTCATTAATTATCGGAGGTATCATTGGTTGGTTAGCAGGTCTGATCGTTGGACGTGATGTACCATTTGGAATTATCGGCAACATTATCGCTGGTTTTGTTGGTGCATGGTTAGGTTCATTAATTCTTGGGCACTGGGGACCTACAGTAGCAGATTTCGCTATCGTTCCAGCATTGATTGGTGCAATCGTATTTGTTTTCATCTTAAGCCTTATCTTAAAAGGCATGAGAAAAGCATCTTAAATACAAAATAAAGCTGGCCCAGGTGGCCAGCTATTTTTTTAAAGTTAACCTTTATGATTTAGTCTATGATACAGATTAAACTGAAATGAAAAACACCGTTCCAATGGAACGGTGTTTTTCTATTATATGTGAAAATTGAATATTTCAGGTCGATCCAGGAAAGGAGCTTCAATAATCAACTTTTCCTCGGAAATGGGGTGGATGAATTCGATTTTTCGTGCATGCAGGGCTTGACGTGGGAAAGTCCTTCTTCCTCCATAAAGGGTATCTCCGGCCAAAGGGTGATTCAGATGGCTGAAATGTACCCTTATCTGGTGGGTTCGGCCGCTTTCCAAAGTACAGCTGACGAGCGTCAAGTTTTTCTTGGGATCGCGATTGAGCACCCGGTAATGGGTAACTGCGGTCTGACCTGAAGGGGAAACCCTTCGTCTCGTGGCATGGTGGCGGTCCCGGCCAATTTTTTCTTTGATTTCGCCTTCATCCTTTTTTATGTTTCCTTCGACTAAAGCAAGGTAAGTCCGTTTGATTTCCCTTGCTTCCAACATTCTATCCAGCATGGACCCAATGAGGCGGTTTTTGGCAAAAAGGACCGCACCGGTGGTATCTTTATCAAGCCTATGAATATGCTTGATCATACAGGTCTGGCCGGTTTGCCGAAGGTGGTGCGCAACTCCATTGATGAGGGAGTGTGCTTCACCTGGGAGAGAAGGGTGAGTATCCATCCCAGCCGGTTTATTGGCTATCAACAACAGGTCATCTTCATATAAGATGGATATTCCTAAGTCTGCCGTTTTAACAGTTTCATTTTCAGCTTGATCCAGCATGGGGATGCTGACCGTATCTCCTTCAGTAAGGACAGTTGACCATGTGACGGAATTGCCGTTCACTGTCACTTCTTTACTCATCCTCCACTCATGCACCAACTTCTTTGGGGCTTTCCACCGCTCCCTAAAAAGCTTTTCCAATGTTAATCCATTCCAGCTGTCCAGTACTTCTATTAATAAATGTTGGTTAGTTATATTGAAATTTTCCAATTTCATTCCTACTTTCGCCTTGTTTGGTTGTGGTTAAATGAAAAAAATAACCTTTGACCTATTGCTAAGATTTTCGTGGTGGAAATTACCACATATTTTTTACAATTTTTATGTTATTCTATTGGGAAAGAAATCGCTTGTCCTAGAGTATACATATATTAGATAGGTCTAACGGATCTGAAAAAAGGTGGTTTTTTTAGTGAAGACGGTCTTTTCTTCAACTGAAGAACAAGAGCAAGAAATAGCGAGTCTCGTTTCTCGTTTCTACGAATCTGTATTTCCGAAATACTTTACGGAAAGTGAAATCCTTCATTTTCGTGAGATTGGCGTTTTGAAGCCGAATCAGGGTTCTTTGACTTACTTAGCAACATTAAGAGATGCATTTCAAGTTATGACATGTCTTCAAATCCTCATGTCGATATTGGATAAACAGAAGAGAGAAGATTCTATAGTGATGGAATCTAAGTCTGAAGAATTGTTCCAACATAACATCACTCTATTGAATGAATGCGGAATATTCTTCCCTTTTTATTATGACCATTTTTCACATATACATCATGAAGCGGGTAATGAGATGCAGATGATGGATATCAAGGTGGCCAATCAATATTTAGTATAAGTCAAAAAAAATGAACCGGCTATAACGGGTGAAGATTTCCGTTAGGGCCGGCTCATTTTTTTCATCCTTAATTAATATCGTGGTCCTCGAACCATTTCTCGAAGGTTTCCTCTTTATTAAATCCAACGATCCGTTCTTGTTCCTGTCCATTTTTATAGTGAACGATGGTCGGCTCCTTTTTGATGCCATAATCGCTCCAGCCTTGTTCAAACTCCAAAAGGTTGTATTGAACTAGATCGATTCCCAACTTTTCTGCCAAAGGTGCCACGACGGGTGTGGTTTTTTGACTGATCGAATTCGAAGGACTATAGAAATAAACGGTCACATCTTTATTATCTTGAAGGTCCTGCTCCAATTCTTCAGGCAGGATCAAGTTTTGATAATTGGGATCATCCAGCTGATCGACAGTAGCTGATTTGAGCTTATCTTTGCCGTATGGATTTCCTTTTGTTTTTTCTTCTTTTTTCATGTTTGTAAAAACGCCGAGCAGGACAAATAGCGCGACGATTATTACTAAAATTATAGCCATTTTCTTCATTAAGCTGCAACCTCCTTGGATCTTGTCCATACGATGTAACTGCATATAAAAATAATGACGAATGCAGTCAAGGCTAGGAATGGGATAGTAATTAAACCCAATACGTTAATATATTGTCCTGTACATGAAACCCTTCAGCATGCAAGGGTGTGGTCAGAAAGGATGAGACCTTTTGTATCAAATTATGGTAAGTGGAAATGAATGCACCCGATTCGGATAGTATCATGGTATAAAAGCTGATCCAATAATCTTTTCGAATGATTGCAATTCCTAAAATGATTGTAAAAGGATACATGATGATCCGCTGATACCAACAGAGCGAGCATGGTTCATATTGCTTCATTTCAGAAAAATATAAGCTTCCTGAAAAAGCAATGATGGAAGCAGCCAGGCTACAAACATAAGTTTTCCACACTGCGTTTTGTATTGTTCATGGTTCCTCTTCCCCATCTCTTTTTGCTCTCATGAAAAGTATAGTATGTATGGACTGCGTCTGTAAAATATATATTCTTTTTCTGGGACATTAAGAATGATTTTATCAATGGAATTTTGAAAACCTTGGATAGGTTCAGTTGTTTTAATTTTTGAATAAGGGGTATAATTCTTACGGAAGAGATTAAAGGAGTCTGAGAAGAATGCCAAATTTAGACCTGCATAAATATGAAAAAATAATGGAAATACGTAATATGAGGCTAGGAGATATAGATGAAATAATTGCTCTACAGTCGAGTTGCTTTCCTGGAATGGTTCCCTGGAAGCGAGATCAGCTTGAGAGCCATCTGGCGATTTTTCCAGAAGGACAGTTTGTGGCTGAATATGATGGTAGAGTGATTGGCTCATGTTCCAGCCTCATCATTAATTTTGACGAATATGATGATCGCCATACATGGGATGATGTAACTGATAATGGATACATCACGAATCATAATCCGGACGGTTATAATTTATATGGAATCGAGGTCATGGTCCATCCTAAATTCCGCAGGATGAAAATTGGTCAAAGACTATATGATTCAAGGAAAGAACTTGTTGCCCAATTGAATTTAAAAAGCATCATTATAGGCGGCAGGATCCCCAATTACCATAAACATGCGGAGGAATTGCTACCAAGGGAATATGTCAAAGAGGTGCAATTGCATAAAATATATGACCCAGTCCTTTCGTTCCAGCTTTTAAATGGCTTCACGCTAATGAGGATCAATCCGAATTACTTGCCGGATGATCTGCAATCCAATAAGTATGCCACTCTCATGGAGTGGAATAACGTCGATTATCAGCCGAAAACAAAACGTTATTATAAAACATCCGAACCGGTGCGGATCTGCGTCGTACAATACATGCTGCGTAAAATCGATTCATTCGAGGACTTCGCGAACCAAGTTGAGTATTTCACCGACGTGGCTTCGGATGCTAATGCGGATTTTGCCGTATTCCCGGAATTGTTCACTACCCAGTTGATGTCTTTCTTAAATGAAAGATCACCAAGCTTGGCTGTACGGAAACTGTCCGATTTCACTGAGCAGTACATTGAATTGTTCACCACTTTAGCAGTAAGGTATAACGTCAATATCATCGGCGGTTCCCATTTCGTAAAAGAAGATGATGATAACATCTATAATATCGCTTATTTATTCCGTCGTGACGGGACGATTGAAAAGCAATATAAAATTCACATCACACCGAATGAAAGAAAATGGTGGGGCATCAACGCTGGTGACCGTGTTCGTGTCTTTGATACGGACTGCGGGAAGATCGCGATACAAATTTGTTATGATATTGAGTTTCCGGAACTTGCCCGGATTGCTACCGATATGGGGGCAAAAATCATATTCACTCCATTTTGTACAGAAGACAGGCAAGGCTATCTGCGCGTTCGTTATTGTGCCCAGGCCCGTGCTGTGGAAAATCAAATTTATACCGTCATCTCCGGAACGGTGGGGAATCTGCCTCAAACGGAAAATATGGATATCCAATATGCTCAATCGGGAATCTTCGCTCCATCGGATTTCGAATTTGCACGTGACGGCATAGTCGGAGAAACCAGCCCGAACCTTGAGATGGTCCTGATTGGCGATGTTGATTTGGAGATCTTACGGCGAGAACGGCAGTCAGGTACTGTAAGGCAATTGAAAGACCGCCGCCATGATATTTATAAACTGCATTATCAAAAAGGCGGAAAATAAAAGGTATACGGGCTCGTGATGTGATGAACGCTGATGCGGTTCTATTCATTACGAGCCTTTACTTCATTTATTGGAATATATATGATAATTTTGTATATGTAAGCCAGCTACATAATAATAAGGCGTTTGGGAGGAGATGTTGGAGATGGATTGGAAATCTTTATACACCACTTGGGCAGGGTACCAGAATTTAAATGGGGAATTACGTGTCCTCCTTGAGGAAATGCAGCGGGATGAAGCAAAACTCGAAGATGCCTTTTATAAGAATTTAGAATTTGGAACAGGCGGAATGCGTGGGGAAATCGGAGCTGGAACGAACCGGATGAATCTTTATACTGTAAGGAAGGCAACGGTTGGGTTGGCCCAATATATCTCTTCGTTTGGGAAAGAGGCAAAAGGAAGAGGGGCTGTGATTGCATATGATTCGAGACATAAGTCTCCGGAGTTTGCACTAGAAGCAGCTAAAACGTTGGCGACATTTGGGGTGAAGGCTTATTTATTCGATGAGTTGCGTCCGACACCAGAATTATCATTTGCCGTTCGCGAGCTGAATGCTTTTGCTGGAATTGTCATTACGGCAAGCCACAATCCGCCTGAATATAATGGTTACAAGGTTTATGGACCAGATGGGGCACAATTGCCACCGGAAGCAGCGGATCAAGTGATCAGCTATGTGGATGCCATTGAAAATGAGCTTGAAATTCAGGTTGAAGAAGCGGAAGTTCTTAAAGGGCAGGGCCTCATCGAAATGATTGGGGAGGAATTGGATGCAGCATATAATCGAGAGTTGCTCACTGTTCCCGAGAATCCAAGGCTTGCCGAGGAAATAGATGTGTCAATCGTCTTTACGCCGCTTCATGGAACGGCAAATAAATCCGTCAGGCGGGCACTGCAAAGCTTAGGGTATCAAAATTTGCATATAGTTAAGGACCAGGAACTGCCAGATCCTGATTTTTCGACAGTCAAATCTCCAAATCCAGAGGAACCAGCTGCATTTGAAATGGCAATCGAGCTTGGAAACAAAGTGGAAGCGGACTTATTGATAGCAACGGATCCAGATGCCGATCGGCTTGGAATTGCTGTGAAAAACGAGATGGGTCAATATGTTGTCCTGACTGGAAATCAAACAGGCGCCCTTTTCCTTGATTATTTACTGTCCCAGAAAAAAGAAAAAGGGGATATTCCCCAAAATGGAGTCGTCTTAAAAACAATCGTCACCTCGGAAATCGGGCGGACGATTGCGGAGTCCTATGGCTTGCAGACGATTGATGTACTTACCGGGTTTAAGTTCATCGCCGAGAAAATAAATCAGTATAACGAAAGCGGGGAACATAGCTTTCTGTTCGGATATGAAGAAAGCTATGGTTATCTGATTAAAGACTTTGCACGTGATAAAGATGCCATTCAAGCGGCTGTGCTGGCTGTTGAGGTCTGTGCTTATTATAAAAAGCAGGGTTTGACGCTTTATGAAGGGTTACTGAATGTGTTTGAAAAATATGGATTCTACCTAGAAGGGTTGCGTTCATTAACTTTAAAGGGCATTGAGGGAGCGAAACAGATTCAAGGAATCTTGAATCAATTCCGTCAAAACCCGCCTGCTCGTATAGCTGGAATCGCGGTGGTCGTTGAAGAAGATTATCAAAGCAGCAAAAAGCGTACGTTACTTTCCGAGGGTGAAGAACTGATCGAGCTTCCGAAATCAAACGTATTGAAGTATTTCCTTGAGGATGGTACATGGGTATGCCTCCGTCCTTCAGGTACTGAACCGAAAATTAAATTCTATTTCGGTGTCCAAGGTAAATCAATGCCAGAAGCTGAGTCCAAGTTATCGGGAGTCATGGCAGATTTCATGGGCAAGATTGAAGCGTTAGTTTAAAGGTATGAAAAGCTAAACGAAAGATTTCCGGTCTTTCGTTTTTTTCGTGTAAAAGTATCTTAAAGTGGCCTCTGGGAAATTTGAATGAGCAAAATTCAAGGAAATTCGGTTTCGGTTTTGGTATACTGTATTGGCAAGTGACCTCGGAAAACATCGGTAAAGTATTGAATTTAGAGTGAGCGGCAATAAGGGATAATGGAGGAATATTCATGAAATTAGTAATCATTAATGGTTCACCACGTAAACAAGGGCGTACAGGGATAGCCTCACGCTACATTTCCAAGAAATACGGAGCGGAACTTATTGATTTAAGCAATAGTGAGATCCCTTTATATTCAGGTGAAGGTGAGCAATATCAATTGGAAGTGATTCAAGGTCTTCGGAAAAGCATCGGTGAAGCGGATGGCGTGATCCTGACCACTCCGGAATATCATGGTTCCATGAGTGGAGCTTTGAAAAATGCCTTGGATTTTCTAAGCAATGAACAATTCACGCATAAACCAGTCGCTTTATTGGCTGTCTCCGGCGGAGGAAAAGGTGGGATCAACGCCTTAAATTCAATGAGAACAGTGGGCCGCAGCCTTTATGCAAATGTGATCGCCAAACAATTGGTTCTGGATCCACATTGCTTCGATTATGAAAATGATGGTTTACTTGAAGAGTCTGCCGTACTTGTGGAAGGTTTACTTGAAGATCTTAAAATGTATGCAGCTGCGTATGCAACAATGAAAAAATAATGAAATGAGGGTCAGGTATTTTCATACCTGACCCTTCCTTGTTTTATAGGGTTCACCAGCCAAAGTCAAATCCCCGAAAATCAATCTTCTTGTATAAATTTTCCCGTTTTGCAAAAACTATAGTTGATTTAAGCTTGGAAGTTCACTTAAATAATCACTTGTTTTTTCTGCCGCATGATCTAGATAACGAAGCAGCGCATACAACTGGGATTGAACAATTTGGTAATCATGCTCAAACCGGTATGCGTGCAAAAAATGTTCTATTTTTTTTGAAAGAAAATGATCTTTCGTCCGAACCATCAATACTAACAAGCTGTCCCAATCAGAACGGTGTGTGTGAAACAATGCCTGATCATAATCCGCAATCCTCATGTAGTTCTCCCCCTTAATAAGGAGCTATTTGTATTTTGTTCAGATCGGACTGAACATTTCCTTACAATAAGTGGTGATGTATTTGGACCGCGGTTGTTGCTTTTTACCTGAATAAAAAAAAAAGGTGAGTACATGAGAGAAATAATGGTAATTGGAGTAATTGTCCTGCTTTTTTTTCCTGAAACCACACTCGCAGAAGAGGTGTATTCTCCTGAGCGGATGGAAATGGATCTGCAAGGAATCCAACACCAGTATGAATTGGACGTTCAAATAATCGGTCAAACTGAAAAGGGAAAAGATATAAAAGCAGTCAAGTTAGGAAAAGGAAAAAAATCGATTTTGTTTGTGGGGTCACATCATGGGCGGGAATGGCTCAGCTCCAAACTTTTAATGAGCATGCTTGAAGACTATGCAGCCGCTTATCGAGCGGGCAAGCCTGTTGGAGAATACCCGTCGGGAGCATTGGATGAAGTTAGCATCTGGTTCATCCCGATGCTTAATCCAGATGGAGTCAGCATCCAGCAAGGAGATTTATCAAACTTAAATATACTTGAAAAGGCAGCAGTATGGAAAATGAACGGATATAGCAAGAATTGGTCGCGATGGAAAGCCAACGCCAAGGGCATTGATTTAAATAGGCAGTATCCGTCTGGATGGAAAGAAGTCATGAGTCATGAAAAAAAACCATCTTATCAATTTTATAAAGGGGAAAAACCACTTGAAGCAGCTGAAGTTAAAGCGCTTGCGGATTTTACAAGGGAAATCGATCCCCTTCTTGCTGTTGCCTATCATACCTCAGGAAGGGAAATCTTTTGGCATTACAAAAATAAACGGGAAAATATGGTGAGGGATTATGGGATTGCCAAAAAAACATCGGAATTGACTGGGTATGAACTGACCTTTCCGGAAAAAGAAGCGGTAGGAAGTGGATTTACAGATTGGTTCATAACTGAATTCCACCGCCCGGGAATGACAATCGAACTTAGTTATTTAGTGGATGAAACCAATCCTCCCTTGAGTGTATTTCCTGAGGAATGGAAAAGGAATCGATCAGTTGGAATCATGCTTGTTAAAGAAGCGATGCAGCTGCATAACAAATGAACAATCTTACATAATAATATTAAGAGGAAAATATGAGGAGGAAGAATTTTGAAAAAAGTCATCGTGATGTTAATGGGGATTTTTTTGATTATACAAGCAGGGTCCATTTCAACACAGGCCCAAAAACCCGATTACGAAAAATACGGAAAGATTGCGATTGCCGTAGTGCAGGCAGATTATCCTGAAGTTGAGGTTACCGATTACGAATATAAGGGTAGGAAAACTGTAACGGAAAATCTTGTCGAAGATGCTTTCATCTTTTTAGTCGCGGATAAGGGAAATGAGTTCAATGTTATCGTGACCGTACAACATGATTTGAAAAATGAAAAATTACTTAGTTTAAAGGTCACTGAGCAAAAAAGAAAGTAAATTCAGAACAAAAATAAAAGGTTTGAATTTTAGCCAACATCTTCACCTCGAGAAGATGTTTTTTTCTGATTTCTTTAAAGGATTGTCCGGAAAATGGTGGATATCGGATTAGTTGCCACAGTGAAGTGATACCTATCCGTTCCTTGATATCCGCTGCCATGAAGTTTTCATTGCATTTATGAGCAGCTAACCAGTATAGTTAGTATCAGAATGAAACAATAAGCTTGATTGTAGGGGTATTAGAAAATGAGAAAGTTTAAGAAAGTTTATGTGGAAATTACAAATATATGTAACTTGAAGTGTAATTTTTGTCCAAGCTCCAGCTTGCAAAGGACTCTTAAATTCATGGATCCTGAAGGGTTTACACATGTAATCGAGAAAATCAAACCGCACACCGATCACATTTATTTTCATCTGATGGGTGAACCCTTTTTAAATAAAAATTTGGGTACATTCCTGGATATCAGTGCAGAAAATGGCCTAAAGGTGAATATAACAACGAACGGTACTTTGATTCAAAAGGTCAAAGAAAAGCTGCTCTCCAAAAAAGCCCTTCGTCAGGTGAATATTTCACTTCATAGCTTCGAGGCAAACGATACGAGCAATAGTCTCGACTCATATGTCAGTAATATTGCCGATTTCATAAATGAGGCAAATGAAAAAAGTGAAATGATTTGTGCCATTCGTTTATGGAATATGGATACGGATGAACTAAAAGCGAGTAATGGCCTGAACGACGATATTCTCAGCATGTTGGAGGAGAAGCTTTCATTGGACATTCGTTTAAGTGAAGCTCTTCAGCAGAAGAATAATATTAAATTGAAGGACCGTGTTTATATAAACATGGCTGAAAAATTCGAGTGGCCAGAATTGGACCGTGACATTATCGATGAGAATATTTTCTGCTATGCTCTTAGAGATCAGTTAGGCATTTTGGTGGATGGTACAGTCGTACCTTGTTGTTTGGATAGTGAAGGGAAAATTCCACTGGGGAATATATTTGAAACGTCACTTGAAGATATTTTAAATGGTGAACGGGCTAAAAATATGTATGATGGTTTTTCAAGAAGATGTGCAGTTGAAGAATTATGTAAACGATGTGGCTATGCAAAGCGTCATAAAAAATAAATAAAGATAAGGAAACCATGGAGTTCATCTTCGTGGTTTTTTTGTGATTGAGGTACATTGACATTTCTTTTTATTAAAAATTCTGAATATTATTGTTTTATTAAAAGTCCCATGATAAAATACTCTTTATTATTGATGAAGTAAAAACTTCATATTGTCATATTAGAAGTTTTGGATTCATATCTTGCTTCAGAGGGGATTTTTTATGGAATTACAGCAAAAAGTTAAAGAAGTATTCCCTGGTTTATCAACTGGCCAAAAAAAGGTAGCAAAATACTTGTTAGTACATTCACATACATTTGCAGTCACTTCAGCTCAAAAGCTCGGGAATGATATAGGTGTGAGTGAAACGACCATCATCCGCTTTTGTTATTCATTGGGGTTAAGTGGATTTGCGGAACTTCAAAAACTTATTCGAAATCAGTTGATATTCGAGAGCAGCAGTTTGAATGAATATCATTCTTCAAAACTTGAAGCTGCGAATCAACCAAACTTCATGGCTCAAGTGATGGGGCAGGATATCGTCAGTATCGAAAAGACAATCAAAAGTTTATCAAATGAAGATTTTTCTAAAACGGTTGATAAATTGGCGGCAGCCGACAATGTTTTGATATCCGGACATCGGTTATCATTTTCTGCGGCACATTGGTTAACCTTTACACTGAGGCTTGTCAGGGAGGAGGTCCATTTATATAGGCCGGATACTGATGATATTTTTTTACTGATGAATAAAATGACTGAAAATTCCGTCTTTGTAGCCATTTCATTTCACCGTTATGTGAAAGAAACTGTGAAAATTACGGAAATGGCTAAACAAGCGGGTGCATTTGTAATTGGCGTAACGGATTCTGAATTGGCTCCGATTGCTGACTACACTGACATTTTATTGCCTATTTCAACACCAAGGACTTCCACTATCGATACGGCACCGGTTTTATTTTCATTATTGAATAGTATAGTAGCTGGTGTATCGATTAAAGATGAACAGGGTTTTAAAAAAAGAAAGGCTATATATGATGCGTTCAATCAAGACGAATATTTCTTTTGAAATAAAGTCATAAGTCAAGCCAATTAAGCCGGGAGTTAAGGGGGAGACAGAAATGGATATCAAACTAACAATCGGAAAATTAAGGCCGCGTATCATCGATATCTTCGACCATTTACACGCACATCCTGAAACGAGTTGGAATGAAGTGAGTACGACAGCATTCATTTCCAATATTTTAATGGAAAATCAATGCAAGGTAAAATCATTCGAAGACTGTACAGGAGTGATTGGGGAAATCGGGGATGGGAATTTCACAGTCGGGTTACGATCGGATATCGATGCACTTTGGCAGGAGGTGCATGGGACGTTTCAGGCCAATCATTCATGTGGACACGATGGGCATATGACCTTGGCGCTTGGAGTTTTCCTGGTATTGAAGGAAATGGACTTTCGACCAAGAGGTAAGCTGAAATTCATTTTTCAGCCTGCTGAAGAAAAAGGTACGGGCGCCTTGAAGATGATTGAAGAGAAAGTTTTGGATGATGTCGATTTCCTTTATGGAGTGCACTTAAGGCCAGTTGAGGAAGTGAAGGATGGGCAGGCGGCTCCAGCCATTGTCCATGGGGCTGCCCAGTTCATTAAAGGAGAAATAGCGGGGACGGATGCACATGGAGCCAGACCGCATCAAGGGCAAAATGCCATCGAGATAGGAGCAGCATTCGTCACTTTATTAAATGGTATCCATCTCAATCCGTCCATCCCTTATTCAGTAAAAATGACGCAGTTTTTTGCTGGGGGCGAAAGTTCCAATATCATCCCAGGGAGAGCCACTTTCTCATTGGATTTAAGGGCTCAGGATAATGCTGTCATGGAAGAGCTCACCAAAAAGGTGGAAAAAGTTGCCGAATCCTTGGCCATTGTCCATGGAGTTGAAATGAAACTCGAACCGGGAACCAACGTTGCTGCAGCAATCGTGAACGAACAAGCCCAGGAAATAATGGCTGAAGCGATAGCCGATACACTCGGAGAAGAAAATCTGGTAGCGCCTGTCATTACAACTGGAGGAGAGGATTTTCATTTTTATACGCTGAAAAGACCCAAGCTCAAAGCGACGATGCTTGGGTTGGGATGTAATTTGACACCAGGGCTCCATCATCCGAACATGACGTTCAACAAAGATGCTTTGTTATCGGGAATTGAAATCCTGACTAAGGCCATCATATTTACTTTCGAGAAATATGGCGAGGGGGGACACCTACATGACTGATGAATTAATCATTAAATCCCTAACAACACTAGAGGACTTACAAGAAGTACAGCGTCTTGAAATCCTTGTATGGGGCATGGATTGCGTTCCTACCCATCAGACGATTACCGCAGTCAAAAACGGAGGGCTTGTTTTAGGCGGCTATATCAATGACCAGTTAGTTGGATTTCAATACAGTTTCCCGGGATTCAAGGATGGAAGGGTGTTTCTTTGTTCACATATGTTAGCCATCCATCCGGCTCATCAAAAGAAGGGCTACGGCAGATTACTTAAACTGGCACAAAAAGAAGAAGCGCTCAAAAAAGGCTACAATCTAATTACATGGACATATGATCCATTGGAAAGTGTGAACGCAAACTTGAATATCGGTAAACTAAAAGCGGTTTGTTCAACATATATGGAAGATTGTTATGGAAATATGAAGGATACCCTCAATGAAGGATTGTCCACTGATCGTTTCATGGTGGAATGGAATATAGGGCAGGGAGCAAAGGAAGAGACACCGCTTCCTGATAAAGCCATACACATCGTAACCACAGAAATGAATGACCAAGGCTTTCCTTACATCAAGGATTATCATTTGGAAACCAATGCCGACGTGGTCGCCATTCCCATTCCGACAGATATTCAAAAAATCAAAAAAGATGATCTCCGCCTTGCGATTGATTGGCGGTTAAAAACCGGTGAATTATTCAAAGCTTTTTTTGCCAAAGGATATGTTGCAGCCGGGATCGAACGGGAACAAGGTGAAACCATTCAAAACTATTTATTAAAAAAACAAGAATAAGAGGGGAATCGGGATGAAAATAACAGAAGTGCGTTTACGTCATTTAAATATGGATTTGGTAGCTCCGTTTACAACAAGTTTTGGAACATTTGTAGATAAGGAATTCATACTTGTGGAAGTGAAAAATGGAGAGGGGCTTTCGGGCTGGGCTGAATCTGTGGCGTTTTCAGCACCTTGGTATAACGAAGAAACCATAAAAACCAATTGGACCATGCTGGAGGATTTCCTGATTCCGCTTGTATTGAATAAAGAAATAGAGCATCCTCGTGATGTATCGGATATGTTCTCGCATATTCGCAAAAATAATATGGCAAAATCGGCAATCGAGGGGGCCATCTGGGATTTATATGCGAAAGAAAAGAATATTCCATTAAGTATTGCTTTAGGCGGGGACCTAAAAAAAATCGATGTTGGAATCAGCATCGGCATCCAAAAAACGGTACCTGAATTACTGGCGAAGATAGAAGCTGGATTGAGAGATGGGTATAAAAGAATCAAAATGAAAATACAACCAGGATGGGATGTAGATGTAATCAGGGAAGTACGCAGTCGATATCCCGATGTTCCGATCATGGCGGATGCAAACTCCGCTTACCGGCTGAAAGACATCGAATTACTGAAACAACTTGATCAATTTGATTTAATGATGATCGAGCAGCCCTTGTCATCAGACGATATTGTCGATCATGCCA
This sequence comes from Peribacillus simplex, assembly GCF_001578185.1. Classification (NCBI taxonomy): domain Bacteria; kingdom Bacillati; phylum Bacillota; class Bacilli; order Caryophanales; family Bacillaceae; genus Peribacillus; species Peribacillus simplex. The sequence continues at coordinate 1,012,063 of NZ_CP011008.1, forward strand.
CATTACAGGCGGAAATCAAAACACCGATTTGCTTGGATGAAAGTATACATTCCGTGGAAGATGCAAGAAAAGCCCTTGAATTGGGAAGCTGTAAAATCATTAATATTAAGATCGGCAGGGTTGGCGGTTTAACGGAAGCAATGAAAATACATGAATTATGTAAAGAAAGAAATGTTCCGGTTTGGTGCGGAGGCATGTTGGAATCCGGTGTGGGGCGTGCCCATAATATCGCATTGACAACACTTGATAACTTCACGATGCCTGGTGATACGGCAGCATCCGCGAATTATTGGCATAAGGACATCATTCAACCAGAGGTTACAGTGGAAGATGGAGTCATAACTGTGCCAAAGGCGGCAGGCATTGGCTATGAAGTCAATTACGCTAGGGTCGATGAATTCACTTCCCATAGTAAAAGATATACCAAATGATAAATGACCAAGAGTTGGAATAATGGCTCTACCCAGCTTCATGGGCGATGGATCGTAAAAATTACTGAAGCTGGGAAGCTATTACGGATCAGGGATTGTGATGAACGGGAAGATATTTCATTTAATCCAAGTTATCAGAATAATCTTTTAATTAGGGCGGGGGTCTGATATGAAAAACAGTGTAAATCTTGCAGGGGCATATATTGGAATCATCATTGGAGCAGGCTTTGCTTCAGGACAAGAAGTATTACAATTCTTCACTAGCTTTGGAATCTACAGTGTATTGGGAATTGTGGTTGCGACAGCTTTATTCGCGTTCTTAGGCATGCAAGTTACGCAATTGGGGAGCACTTTGCAAACGCGCTCCCATAAAAGCATCATCGAACATATTTGTGGCCGCTATTTAGGCAGGGTGGTCGATGTTATTATCACATTTTTCTTGTTTGGCGTTACTGTCATCATGATTGCTGGTTCCGGAACGATTTTTGAAGAACAATTCGGGATTCCCAGTATAGTAGGTGCAATTGTCATGGCAGTGCTGACGATTGGCACGCTCTTACTTAATGTTAATAAAATAATGTCCATCATTAGTGCCATCACACCGTTTTTATTTGTTATCATGATCATTATTTCAGGTTATTCATTTTTCACATCCGATCTAAGTTTCAATGAAATCATTTCATCTTCAAGTAAAGGAAATGCTGCAACCGGAAACTGGATAATGGGTTCATTACTTTATGTTTCATATAATATGACTGCCGGAATTGCCATGCTAGCCGTAATGGGAGGGACCTTCAAGAATAAGAAGGAGGCTGGTATTGGAGGGATTCTGGGAGGTATCGGATTGGGAATCTTGCTATTGTTAATCAATTTGGGGATGATGTCCGACTTGAAGGGCATAGAAGGCTCAGGAATGCCTACCCTTCATTTAGCGAATCAGATTTCTCCATGGTTGGGATATATCCTATCAATCATCCTTTTAGGAATGATTTATAATACCGCTGTCGGGATGCTGTATGCATTCACAGCCAGGTTGGTTCCTGCCGAAACGAGACGCTTTAAAATATCCGTGATAATGGTAGGGATCCTCGCCTTCCTTGCAAGTTTCGTTGGCTTCATAAAATTGGTTGGAACGGTATACCCAGTCACAGGATATTTAGGCTTTGTAATCATTGCAGCCCTTATCATTTCCTGGATTCGGTCAAAGGCGAAAAAGGGGGCAGTGAATACGGAATTCGCAAAATTTTAATAGAGTAGGGAAATTAAGATCGAGTACAGAACTGCATGAATCATTTGAACAGACATCTTCTTCATGGAGGTGTTTTTTTTATTATCGAGGATCTTTACTCATGATCACGGCATTTTTCCTCCTTTTTTTCATACATTAGTTTAAAGGCGGAAGACAAGGGGGATATCGGATGAATGGAGCGGAGCAAAAGGCTCTGGAATATGCCATTAGTGAAATTACAGAAATAGCAACTGGATTCGGGTTGGATTTTTACCCGATGCGTTATGAAATTTGCCCATCAGAAATCATTTATACATTTGGTGCCTATGGGATGCCGACCCGTTTTTCTCATTGGAGCTTTGGGAAGCAGTTTCATAAAATGAAGCTGCAGTATGACTTTGGATTAAGTAAGATCTACGAACTGGTCATTAACTCTAATCCTTGTTACGCTTTTCTGCTGGACTCCAATTCACTAGTACAAAATAAATTGATTGTCGCCCACGTTTTGGCCCATTGTGATTTTTTTAAGAATAATGTACGTTTCAATAATACTAAGAGAGATATGGTGGAAAGTATGTCGGCCACGGCAGAAAGAATCCGTGAATATGAAATCCTGCATGGCAAAAAGAAAGTGGAAACTTTCCTTGATGCACTTTTAGCCATTGAAGAACATATCGATCCGTCGCTGATGAGACCGAAGCTTGCCTGGACGATGGAAGATGAGGAAGAAGAAGAGGAAGCAAAACCAACAGCCACACAATACGATGATTTATGGAATCTTGATAATAAGGATAAACCGAAGAAATCCAACATTAAAAAAAGAAAAAAATTCCCGCCAAGGCCAGAAAAGGATATTATGCTTTTCATTGAACAGTACAGCAGGGACCTATCCGATTGGCAACGGGATATCATGACGATGATCAGGGAAGAGATGCTTTATTTCTGGCCGCAGCTGGAAACGAAAATCATGAATGAAGGCTGGGCATCCTACTGGCATCAACGCATAATCCGTGAATTGGATTTATCCTCAGGGGAAGCCATTGAGTTCGCAAAACTGAACGCAGGTGTCGTTCAGCCATCAAAGACCAGCATAAATCCTTATTATCTCGGATTGAAAGTGCTTGAAGATATTGAAGAACGCTATGATAATCCAACCGAAGAAATGATCAAGCTGGGTGTCAAGCCTGGATCTGGCCGGGAAAAGATGTTCGAAGTCAGGGAAATCGAATCGGATATTTCCTTTCTCCGCAATTATTTGACCAAAGACCTGGTCATGCGGGAGGATATGTATTTATTCCAAAAGCAGGGCAAGGATTACAAAATCGTCGATAAGGCATGGGAACAGGTTCGTGATCAACTCGTCAGTATGAGGGTTAACGGAGGATTCCCCTATATCACAGTAAATGATGGAGACTACATGCGTAATGGGGAACTTTATCTAAAACATTGGTATGAAGATATTGAACTGGATCTGAAATATCTCGAAAAAGTCATGCCATATATCCATCAGCTTTGGGGCCGCTCCGTGCATATGGAATCAGTCATGGAAGGAAAAGAAGTCATGTTTTCCTATGATGGAAAAAGTATTCACAGGAAATATTTGTAAACAAAAAAACTGCCGGTAACTCGGCAGTTTTTTTGTTTCGTATGATTCCTTCACGAATTGTCATACCCTCCAACTTCTCCTTTCGCTCTCCATAAACGATACTTTCTTAACAAAAATTCTATATTTGATTAACTGCTATTCGCTGAGCAAGAAGGGGACGTTTTTTGGTAGTCAAACCAGAGTAAAGTTATATTAAATAAGATGTATAGTTTTCACTTGAGTATATAAGAATATGCTTATATAATGATGAAGAATTGATTTCATATAAGCATATACTTATTTAACTATTGAATAAGGAGGGGCAGTATGCAAATGAATGAAGCTTTGGGTTTGGAAACCACCGCAAACATACTTAAATTACTAGGTGATAAAACCCGTTTGACCATGGTTAAGATCATGTCTGAACATGAATGCTGTGTCTGTGAATTTGTGGACCTGTTCGAAATGAGCCAGCCAGCTATCAGCCAACATTTACGAAAGTTGAAAGATAGTGGAATCGTGAATGAAGAGAGAAGGGGACAATGGATTTTTTACTCGTTAAACAAAACATCCTCATATTATTCATTTATTCTAACGGTCATCGGGGATTTGCCAAGTCAAAACTTAAAATTAGAAGAATTAACAGCACAAGGAAAACGGATTTGTTGTGACTGACTAGGAGGTACAACTTAAGTGGGATCAGTTATTTTGGCAGGTATCATCTTTTTATTAACACTCATTCTCGTCATCTGGCAGCCAAAGGGACTGTCGATCGGATGGTCAGCTTGTGGCGGTGCGGTTTTGGCTTTACTTGTGGGAGTGGTGGATTTTGCGGATGTCATTGATGTGACATCGATTGTCTGGAACGCGACACTCGCCTTCATTGCCATCATCATCATCTCGCTCATTTTGGATGAGATAGGATTTTTTGAATGGGCAGCACTAAATATGGTTAGGGCAGCCAAGGGAAACGGAGTGAGGATGTTTGTTTATGTAAGTATTCTGGGTGCGCTTGTTGCTGCATTTTTTGCAAACGACGGAGCGGCCCTTATCCTTACACCAATTGTATTAGCGATGGTTCGTGCCTTGAAGTTTAGTGATAAAATGATTTTACCATTTATCATCGCCAGTGGTTTTATTGCCGATACAACTTCATTACCTTTAGTGGTAAGCAATCTTGTAAACATAGTATCCGCAGACTTTTTCAGTATCAGTTTTGCCGGGTTTGCATCGAGAATGATCGTACCGGACATCTTTGCATTGGTAGCTAGCATCTTGGTTTTATATTTGTTTTTCCGTAAAAGCATTCCCAAGAATTATGATGTATCACAACTTAAGAAGCCAGTGGAAGCCATTCGGGATCAAAGAATGTTTCGATTGTCCTGGATTGTTCTGGGAATTTTACTTATTGGTTATTTTTCAAGTGAATTCATTGGGGTACCTGTATCCATCATTGCAGGCATCGTCGCCATTTTCTTCCTGATCATGGCTAGTAGGAGCCCGGCAGTCAACACGAAAACGGTTATAAAAGGCGCACCATGGGCAATCGTGTTTTTCTCGATTGGCATGTATGTTGTGGTTTACAGCCTGCGGAATGTTGGATTGACGAATGTATTAACGGATTTAATCCAAGTTACCGCCGATCAAGGATTATTTGCAGCAACGATTGGAATGGGCTTCATTGCCGCCATTCTCTCTTCGCTTATGAATAACATGCCAACCGTGATGATCGATGCACTTGCCATTTCCGATACCAATACTACCGGCGTTATCAAGGAAGCCCTTATATATGCAAATGTCATCGGTTCGGACTTGGGCCCGAAAATCACTCCGATCGGTTCTTTAGCTACATTGCTGTGGCTGCATGTACTATCGTTAAAAGGCGTGAAAATTTCATGGGGAACCTACTTTAAAACTGGAATCATCCTAACCATCCCAACATTGTTCATCACATTAGTTGGTTTATATATTTGGTTGCTCATCATACACTAAAGATTTACTCTACTCATGAAGGAGAGAAACAGCATGGCTAAAAAAACACTATACTTCTTATGTACTGGTAACTCTTGCAGAAGCCAAATGGCAGAGGCCTGGGGGAAGAAATACTTAAGTGAAGAATGGCAAGTTCTTAGTGCAGGGCTCGAAGCACACGGGTTAAATCCAAAGGCCGTAAAAGCAATGCATGAAGCGGGATTGGACATCACCAATCAAACATCAGATACCATCGACACTGACATATTAAATAATGCGGATTTTGTGGTTACTTTATGCGGCGATGCGGCAGACAAATGTCCAATGACGCCACCGCATGTTAAACGGGAACACTGGGGCTTTGATGATCCGGCAAAAGCGGAAGGAACTGATGAAGAAAAATGGGCTACCTTCCAACGTGTCCGTGATGAAATCAGAGAAAGAATCGAACGGTTCTCTAAAACGGGCGTATAAAAAATGAAAGGCCGTGAGTGATGATTGTCGATAAAAAAGTATAAATTGCTTGATTCATTTCATCAGCACTTTTCTTCAAAAGGATTTGAGTCAATTTGTCAGAATAGGGGACTTTGTTGCAGTTTTGTTATTAGGATGTCCATTAATCAAAAAAAACTGCACCTCCAATTGTGATACGCTCCCCAATAAGTAGACAGATTAAAAAATAAAATCTGTTTGCCTATTGGGGAGGTTTTTTTATGAGAAAATATAGCTTTTCAAAAGAAGAAAAATTAGAGATTCTAAATTTCTATGAAAATAGCCAATTCACTCTTAATGAGGTGGCCGAGTTGTATAAAGTTGATTCTAGAACGATCAAAGATTGGCAAAATAATTACTTGTTTTTTGGAGAGGATAGTCTTAATAGAAGTGAGAATCATAATACATATCCGAAAGGATTAAAGCTAGCAGCTGTTCAAGACTATATTTCAGGAAGTTATTCATTAAGAGAAACCGTTAGAAAATATAGACTTTCCGGTACATCCGTTTTGCGAAATTGGATTAAAAAGTATACTAGTCATAGTGAATTAAAAGATTCGGGTAAAGGAATGAGCCAAACTATGACTAAAGGTAGAAAAACAACAGTACAAGAGCGCATTGAAATAGCACAAGCTTGTATTGCCAACGATAAAAGTTATCAAGTAACAGCTGAACAATATGCGGTTTCTTACCAACAAATATATCAATGGGTAAAAAAATTCGAAAAATACGGGGAATTAGGCTTACAAGATCGCCGTGGACGTACAAAGTTAGAAGAAGAGTTAAGCACTGAAGACAAGTTTCGTTTAGAAATTCAACGCATGGAACGTGAAAATGAACGATTACGTGCAGAAAATCTCTTCTTAAAAAAGTTAGAGGAAATCGAAAGGAGGCGTCGTTAAGTAAAAGTTGTATACATAACCGTTATATTGCCATTCAAGAATTAGCAGCGAAGGAAGCACTGCCAATCATTTTATTATGTGAAATTGCCGATGTTGCACGTGCTGCTTATTATAAGTGGTTGAACCGTCAGCCATCAGCACGGGAAATCGAGAATGAACAGCTTCTAGAATCAATTCAGTACCTTTATACACAAGTAGATGGGATTTATGGATATCGTCGCATCACACTTACAATCAATCGTCAGCGTGAAAAAGTAGATTTACCGAAGGTAAATAAAAAACGTATTTATCGTTTGATGAAAATGTGTCGATTAAAATCGGTGATTCGTCGAAAACGAAAAAAATATCGTAAATCGAATCCAGATTATGTAGCAGAAAACATACTCAGTCGCAAGTTCAAAGCAGACCAACCGAATCAAAAATGGTGTACAGATGTCACGGAGTTTAAATATGGGAATGGCAAAAAGGCTTATTTAAGCGCCATTATTGATTTATACGATAATTCGATTGTGAGTTATGTATTAGGGCATTCGAATAACAATAAACTTGTATTTCAAACGATGACACCAGCCATACAAAAATTAAAAGAGGATGAGCATCCACTTATTCATAGCGATCGTGGTTATCAATATACTTCAAAACTTTTCAAACGGATGATAGATGATGCCGAGATGGTACATAGTATGTCTAGAGTGGGACGTTGTATTGATAACGGACCAATCGAGGCTTTTTGGGGTACGCTCAAATGCGAAAAATACTATTTAAATAAATATGATACATATGAAGCGCTAAAAATAGCAATTGTAGGATACATTTCGTTTTATAATTCAGAGCGCTATCAAGAAAAATTAGACGGCTTGAGCCCCTTGGAATTTAGGGATCAAGCCGTGTAAAGCATTTTTATTATTTCCACTGTCTACTTGACAGGGAGCACTTCATTGTTAATGCTGTCTAACAATTGGGGTGCAGTTTAATTTGGCAGCTCTTTTAGTCATTAAATCTTAATATCGACCTTAGCATTTTTCTTAAGTTCTTCCACACGTTTCACAAGCATTTCTTGTTTCTTTTGCTGCTTTAGCTGTTCCTTGATTTGCGGCTTCATTTCTTCAAGTTTCTGTACCTTCTGCCCGCTTGCCTTAGCTTGCTTCGCATACTGGTCGTAGGACTTTTCAATTTCTTCGTCAGTTGGTTCATCCACTTTAATCTCTTTTTCAACATACTTCGTATATGGAATATTCTCTGCGATCTGAGCATTCAACATTTTTGAATTCAGGCCTGCCTTTTTCATCGCTTCCTTGAATTTCTCTTCATTTCCATATTGGTCTTTGATTTGGGCAAGTTGCTTTTCGATTTCAGCCTTGGAAGCTGTATAGCCCTTTTTATCAGCAGCCTGAAGAAGCAATGTTTGCCCTACTAAAGAGTCGATCGTTTGCTTTTTAATTTGTTTGGCTCCCTCTTTTGATGTTGGGTCTTGTCCGAATTGCTGCATCTGCATTTGTGTCGTGGACAAAACGGTATTATATTCCGCACCTGAAATTTTTTCGTCATTGACGATGGCCACGGTTTTCTTTTCATCCACCTTTTGCTTGTCTAGTTCCTTCTGCATTTCTTCCATCTTTTTTTGCTGTTCCTCAGTTGCTTTAGCCGTTTCTTTCTCATCATTCTTGTTTTGCTGTTCCTCAGTTGTTTTAGTCTCTTTCCCGCCACTTTTTTTATCAGCTTCATCGTTCGAACCACAAGCTGTTAGAACAACTGCCAATAATCCAATAACGATTGGGTACAATAGTTTCTTCATATTCAGTCTCCTCTCGTATTCAGTGCTAAAAAAATCATCTAATGCGCATTATAAAGGAATTCCCCATTAAAACACAATATATTCATTCTTTTTTCCAGAAAACAGGAAGATAGTATAGGCATTTTCTCATTATATTCGGTATAAGATTCAAGGAAATGAACCAATTTACCCTGCATCGATTCAATAGCTGAAAAGAGATAGTCAGACTGGCATACACGACAAAAGGGAAAGCACTTCGATCCATCCATAGCGGAGACAACCCTCTATGACCATATATCCCCGATGAATCAGTAAGGATTTTTTGATATCTTACACATTCCTTCCTCTATTGTTTTTTTACTTATCTTTCATATAACATTAATACCCCACTAATAATTTCATCTTATTATGAAGTAAGAACTGACCTTTATAGGGTGATTTTTGAAAAAATGTAAGTTTGAAATCATATATATACAAATCCAATTTTTTGTTTACCATAATGGTTTTTTGAATTGGAACTACATAGTTAATTTGCTCACCATCGAATCGATAGCTTGATCCCTATAAAACAGTTACTAGAAGAGAATGGGAGTTTTATTAATGAATAATCAAGAACCGCATGAAGGGTTGGATAGACGGAATTTTATCAAGATAGGAGGAATGAGTACACTTGCCTTAACACTTGGATTCTCTGGACTTTCAGATGATTTATTTAGCACTGTAGCACTGGCAGAAGAAAAAGATGACATGGCTCTTCAATTTAATCGTAATGGAAAATTAAAAATCGTTCAATTTAATGATACACAAGATGATGAACGTATTGATCGTAGAACATTACAGCTTATGGAGAAAGTGCTTGATACAGAAAAACCTGATTTTGTTGTGATTAATGGAGACATTATTACGGGTGGATGCGATACATCTATGGAGATGAAGCAAGCCATTAACAATGTCGCACACCCTATGGAACAAAGAGGAATCAAGTGGGCCATTACCTTTGGAAATCATGATGAAGATTCTACCCCGAAGGGCGGTCTTAATGAGGAAGACATGCTTAAAATCTATCTTTCTTATAAATACAATATGAACAAGCCTACCGTCGAAGGTATTACTGGGACAGGTAACATGAATTTACTTATAAAGGATTCAAAAGGAAAAAAGGCAGCTTTCAACCTCTGGCTTCTTGACAGTGGAAGATATGCGCCAAAAACCATTGCAGGTCAAGATTTCCAAGGATATCCGACTTGGGACTGGCTTCGTTTTAATCAGGTGAACTGGTATTATGAGACGTCAAAAAAATTAGAGGGAAAATGGAAGAGAAAAATTCCTTCACTCGCTTTCATCCATATTCCTCTGTGGGAACACAGATTTATGTGGTATGCGAGCGTAGATCAAAGAGCTGACTCCAATCATGAGGTAGCCGTTAAAAAGCATAATATAGTAGGAGAAAGAAATGAAGAAGAGTGTATGGGACCAATTAACGGGGGGCTGTTTTCAGCGATGCTGGAGAGAGGCGATGTCAAGGGCATTTTTTGCGGTCATGATCATATAAACACTTATGTAGGTAATTATTACGGAATCCTGCTTGGTTATGCGGGCAGTACCGGGTTCGGCGCTTATGGTCTGCCGGGAGCTGAAAGGAACAGACTGCGCGGCGCCAGAGTATTTAATTTAGATGAAAATACAGCTGAGGTTCTAGTAGAAACGCACATGGTATTCGCAAAGGACTACGGGATCGATTTGACAGCTAATGATCAGAGTATTGATCCTGTGCCTCTAGAAAACAATAAGAAAGTAAAAATGTAAAGCGGTAAAGAGGTTTTAAGAACATTGATTGCATTTACTAGATTTTGTACAGAATTGTATATAAGGTAAATTTTACTGATTGGTTGATCGTTAAATAAAGTGGCAATTCTTTAATTTATATTTATAAGCTGAAAATCGGGCGCATTTCTTGAATAACGAAATTATTGATTTATCCGTGTCAAATCATAATGTTGTAATACTACAAATAAGGATAGATAAAGCTGATTAGGTTCAATTTTTATCTATCCTTATATAATGTTTAACATTATTTATTTTAATGAAAATATCAAATAGTCTTCTTTTTACATGGTCTCCTACTATTTCATTACATTTCTTTATTCTTACCTCTTTTAAAGTAATACAAGAGTGCAATGATCAAAATCAATAATACTAGAACAATCTTTACATCGTTTGAAGCCTTCATTGCTTGTGTCACCGAGTACGCCTCGACAAGGAGGGCAGGCAGTTTTCCGATGGATGTGGCGAGGAAGAAAATCATCACGCCCGTCTCGCTTAATGCTGCTGTAAGGTTGATCACGCCGGATGGTATAAAAGGTAGGATTCTAAGCATCAGAATCATCCAAAATGCATGGTAGCCTTGTGACTTTTGCAGCTGCATGACCCACTGGTTCTTCATGAATTTGGGTTTGAAAGTTTGAAAGCCCTTTCGATATAACCAAAAGCTGACTACTGCTCCGGCAATTTCTCCCATGTAAGAAAGGATCAATCCCTTTTCAAATCCAAATGCGGTGATATTGGCAGCCGTGATGAATACGCTTGGAATAAAACCAAGAACGCTAATCAATATGTTCAATACTAAACTTACAGCAATGAAAAAGGGTCCGCTGGTTGCTAATGCATCAGAAATGAAATCCATATCAATCCACAGAACTCCATTTATATCCGATGCCCCAGACCGTTTTCAAATGTTGGTCTACTGGAAAACCTGCATGGCGCAATTTCTCTCTAATATTGCGAATATGGGAATCGATTGTCCGATCTTCCGTATCCGTTTTAAATCCCCATATGGTCGAAAGCAGGTGATCCCTGGAATACACTTGGTCAGGGGATTTTAAAAACAAGCACAACATGGAAAACTCTTTTGGCGTTAATGGGATGATTTTGGAATCATAATGCGCTTCATAAGCGGATTCATTTAAATGTATCCCCTTAAAGAACACACCTTGGTGATTAGGTACTCTTCGTGTAACAGCTTCAATTCTGGCAAGTAAAACATCTTCATTAAAGGGTTTCGTTACATAATCGTCCGCACCCTTTTTCAACCCTTTCACCATTTCTTCTGCAGCATCCCGGGCGGTGAGCATGATTATGGGAATATTGGAAAACCCCCGGATCCCTTCACATGTTTCCCATCCATCCATCTCAGGCATCATTACATCAAGAATGACAATGTCAGCATGTTCATGCTCTAAGAACAGTAAGGCTTCATGTCCAGATTTCATCTTAATGCAAGTATATCCGTGAGGTATAAGGTATAGCTCTATAAGATCAAGCATTCTCTGTTCATCATCGACCAGAACCACTGTCTTCATATTTTATCTCCTTAAATGTGATAATGAAGCACGTTCCTTGCTCCAAATTGCTTTTAACTGAAATGGTTCCACCTTGAACTTCAACTAATTGCTTGACGATGGAGAGCCCCAATCCGAATCCACCGGTATCTCTAGCGCGTGATTTCTCGACACGATATAATCGGTCAAAGATATGGGGTATATCTTCACTTGGAATGCCAACCCCTTGATCGATTATAGAGATGGAAATACTGCTAAGCGATTCAGTGGCTTTGATGGTAGTGACTGTATATTCGTTCGAGTACTTCAGTGCATTATCCAGCAGGTTAAGAATGACTTGCTCAAACCTTGAGGGATCAATATCTAAAAATAAATGATCCTTGCATACCAGGTGCAATTGAATTTTTTTATTTGTAAAAGCTGGTAACACTTTTTCATGAATGGTTTGCAGGAATTTAGAGAGCTGTATGGTTTCTTTTGAAATCGTAAATGTATTTACATCCATTCTAGCCATATTGAATAGTTCATCCAATAATCTGTTTAATCGTTGGGATTCATCATGGATGATCTCTAAGTATCGTGATCTTTCGGATGCATCCAATTCTTTTCGGCGGGCAATATCAGCGTAGCCCTTTATATAAGTTAGCGGCGTTCGCAGTTCATGAGAGATACTTGCCAAAAATTCATTGCGTTCCTTCTTTAAATAGTTCAATTCATTAGCCAAGCTTTGAATGGATTGGGCAAGTTCCCCAAGTTCATCATGAGATCGTACTGGTACAGCCACTGAAAAATTCCCTTTACTGAGTTTGGTGGTCGATTCTTTCATCGCAATAAGCGGTCTAGTCAAAGCTTTTGAAAGAAAATAAATGGTGATAATCATGAAGAAAAGGAGCAAAACAATTGCAAAGAGGAAATGTCTATTCAATTGAGCGATTAAATCTTCAACATCCCTCGTATCTTTGAACATATAGATATAGCCTTCATTTTTTTTATCACTGATAAATGGCGTAACGGTGGCTATATACCTTTCATCCTTCCAACTTGATTGGATGATGAGGCCCTTTCGTGGTACTTGGGGGAGGTTTTTTTCTAAGATTTTTTTCATTCCCCCATTTACCTTTTCGGAAGATATCAGAATATCTCCTCTTGTATTCATTATCACGACATCTGTATCTGTATGTGATTCCATCAGGGCGATATGCTGAAGGGTTGAGTTTGAATAAGTGATTTCCAACACATCACGATGACTATTGCCACGGGCCTTCAGTGATTCCAATTCTTGATTGATACGGGAATGGATCACTTTATTATGTAAGTAAATCATGGAAACGGTTTCCATCAAAAAAATGCAAACAAAAATACATAGTCCCAACTTAAAGGAGATTTTCAAAATATTCACCTTCTTATTTGATGGAGTAAGTTTAGCAAAAAAGTATGAAGAAAGTATGCAGTTTTTTTCAATTTCTTCGCATCCTCTTAAACAACGATAATCCGAATGATGACAGGTTGCAAGAAGGACTTTAATGGACCCGAACCGCCATTTTTTTGTTTTGATATATGGACATGGGAATCAGTTTGTATTTTGGCACTTCCTACAAATAACAAACGATGAATTTTTTTTGTGCAAAATCTACTGGGGAATATATAACACTTTGGATAGTGACGGACCATTATCTTCCATGCTATCATTCATTATTTTTGGAATCGGTGAGAAACCTTCTACAGCAAGGGGAATTCGAGAGCCGAATTTTAGCAGAAGTTTCACAGCTTTTTCAGGTTCAAGGTTACCACGGAACAGGTTTGAATCAAATTTAAAAGAACGCGGCGAACCTTATTTTAATCACGTATTACTGCCGATAAAAATCGGCAGTTTTTTTATTTTAGCCTACACAAAATATTTTGCGTATAGGAAACATTTTGTTGCGATTGAATACTATGTAAAAAAAGGAGCTGATTCATATGAGTTGTACAAACCGTACACAAAAAAAAATAATGGCTTATTCCGCAATATTCAAAAAAATGGGCATTCTCAATGATGAGGAATACAAAAATATCACGAAGACCTTTCAAACAAAGGATTGATGATGGGTACATTGATATTCATAAACTTTTATCTCGCATTAAACGGGCTGTAAAACCCCCGCCTTAAATTGATGAGGAGGGGGATTGCAGTCATACTTTATTGCCCTTTGGTTACAAAAAAAGGGATATATGGTATAGTTAGGGATTAGCGTGAAGGAAGTCGATTAAAAGGAGAGTATTAGATAGAATGAATGGAATATTTGACGCAGAAAAATATATGCATGCACCCTCTTTAATCCTTATTGCAATCAGTTGCATACTGATTGGTATAGCATTTGCCATTATTTATAAAAAACAAGAAAGTCCTCCTAAGGCATGGAAGGCTCTCGTTGTGTTTGTACTAGGAATGATCACTTTTAGTTTTACTTTTAATCTATCAGATGAGGTGGTTAGTGTACCTATTATCCCTATAGGAGTTGCTCTCTTATCATGGTTATTGAGAAGGAAAGGAAATGAAGGGAGGTGGCAGAGATTCCGTCGATTTGCCTGGCTCGGATTCCTATGGAATTTCATCTTTTTGGGTGCTTCACTTTTAGCCATACCGCTGGATGAAATGATGTATCCTAAGGCTGACATATCTACATATATGATGGACATTAAAAGGGCTTCGCTGATGGCGACGCATCCGAACTCCAAAGAAGTCACTTTGAATAAAGAAGAGCTGGAAAGACAAATGAACAAGATGAAACAAAAAAAGATCGAGAGTGAATCTTGGTATTACGGAATCAATGAAGATAGCGGGTACAAAGAAATGTTCCCTTATATTTTGACAGGTACCGTTCCTAAAAAAGGAAGAGGTCTTGAAACACTCATTTTCATTGAAGAAGATGGAAAGGGTCTACTGATTACACCTAATAAAGGGCATCAGGTTTACTACAGGCTAGAGGAATCCATTTTGACTGGAGGTGCGATAGAAGGATGACTAAAAAAACAAAAATGATTGTTTTCATTACAGCTGTTATATCGATTGGAGGTATCCTTTTATTTGTTCGATTTCCAAAAGAGCCGGAACCCTTCATATCGGACAGACAAGTCATCGAACGAATAAACTCAACCTTCTCTGAGGCTCAGCCTAGGGTCATACAAGATCAAATATTTTTGGATAATACACATGTGTTTGTCCCCTTTATTAACGTAGATAATGGGTATGGGATGAGCTTTTGGGTCTGGAAGGGCAATAAATGGAGAGTGGCTTCTGTGGAAAATAGCGGTCAGCCACAGGTTTGGAATGGAGAAGAAAAATCTTTGATCATGTGGAATATGGATCCGAAAGATGACATTTCCGAAATCAGGGTTTTTATGAAAAAAGATAGAGGTTTTATGGTATCGGATGGCATAGCTACCTATCAACCTGGAATAGAAATGATGCACAGCATTGTGCTTAATGGAAAAACGTACGGAGTCGGGAGGTATCCTGACAATTGGAGGGAGCTTATGGATCAGTATGTAAAACTTCAGGTAGAAGATCGGCAGAGTGACTTTCCTGAATTTAACAAACTGATACAATTGGCTATAAATTTTTATGATAAGGATGGGAATGAGACATTTCCTGAGCACTCCTTTAACGGAAATGGCTATATGACAGGAGATAACTTTGTGGATGTTCCTTTCCTTGTTCAAGCGGATGAGTTGGAGGGAGCCTATTGAAAAGGGGCTGCCAAAATTAGCTTGCCATTACACGTATCAGTTTTTATATATTTGGCTATTGATCATTCATAAAATCCGCCGTTTTTATAATGGAGCTTAATTTTGAAAGTAAATAGGAAGATTGTTGTGACCCGCTGGTATTCTCTGCGATAATGGAATAAAGAAATCGAAAAGGAGCTACGTAGGATGGCAGAGGACTTTAAAATTCCCAGCTTGAAAGTTGATGAGATCGATAAGAAAATCATATCGGTTTTACATGAAGATGCGCGAATTTCGTATACCGACTTAGCGAAGAAAGTGGAGCTCTCCAGGGTTGCGGTTCAAATGAGAATCAATCATCTTGTTGAAAACGATGTGATTGAGAGGTTCACTGCGGTCATAAATCCAGCTAAGGTCGGCATCCATGTTTCGGCATTCTTTAACGTTGAGGTTGAACCTAAATATCTGGAATCAGTCGCACAGCAATTAGAAAGTGAACCGGCTGTAACGAGTTTATATCATATGACCGGTCCGAGTAAACTCCATATGCACGGAATCTTTACTGATAACCAGGAGATGGAACGTTTTCTCAATCAGAAGCTGTATGCGATCGTCGGTGTTGTCAGCGTTGATTGCCAAATTCTCATTAAACGTTATAAAAGCCGGATGGGCATGAAGCTTTAAATGAAAAAATCCCCCTATATAGGTGGATTTTTTATTATTATGTGAGCGGGATGATAAAGCCGCCGTACGCAAAGGCAAGTATGATTACGAAGGCGGGGTGGATCTTGAATTTACCTAGGGCCAAAAAGGCCAATCCAGCGATGACGATTGAATGGATGTAGCCGATGGAACCTACGGCATGCTCGGCCATATTCCAGGTGAGCAATAACATCATGATCGCGATCACGGGCTGTACAAGCAGGGACATGCCTTTTACGATAGGCGATTGCTTGTATTTTCGCAGGATTTTTAATAAATATATCAAAGCCACGGCTGAAGGGATGATCGTGCCTGCCAATGCGACTAGAAATCCTGGCCAGCCATATACATCATATCCGACATATGCGGCTATTTTCGTGGCGATCGGTCCTGGGAGTGAATTTCCTAACGCAAGCATTTGTGAGAACTCGGCATTATCAAGCCAGCCATAACGGGTGACGATTTGATCATACATAAGCGGAATCGAGGCTGGACCTCCGCCATAACCAAGAATATTGGCAATGAAAAACGCTAGAAAAACAGCAACTCCTATTGGGATAATAAGACCCATTAAGCGGATTCCTCCTTCCTATTAACCTTTTAATTTTTCAATCTTTCCTTTAATTTAAAATGGAACGCCCCATATAAAAGGAAAATCATAATGACGATACCCGGATGCAGGGAAATGACCTGCAGAAGCAAAAAGGAAATCGCAAAAAAGGTGATTCCGAGCATCTTTCCTAACCCTTTGACCGCCTTTTCGCCAAACTCATAAGCCATTTGACCAAGCATGACAGCAACAACCGGCATTACAGCAGCGATCATATTACTGATCATTGCCGAATTACTTAAAACATTAATGAATGAAATCAAGAAAACCATCGCAATGCATGAAGGTAAAACGTGAGCGGCCACGCTGACGATGGCTCCAGGCCAGCCTTTTAATTTATAACCAAGATATGCTGCCATCTTAGTGGCAATCGGTCCTGGGAGTGTATTGGCAATCGCCAAAGTGTCCCCGAATTCATCATCGTCGAGCCAGTGATAACGGGAAACTGCTTCATGGCGGATGAGCGGGATGACAGACGGCCCGCCGCCGAAACCTAATATCCCCGTTCTCATCATCCCAATCGTCAATTCCGTATATGGATTTTTCAAAACGATTCCTCCATGTTTTAAAATTTAGGGTTTATTTCCAGGATTATGAATTAATGATAACAAAAGTGCTTTCGAAATGTATAAAAAATTTTAATAATAATTACGTAACGAACGAAATAACTATCTTTTTTTAATAAAATAGGCTGATGAATTTAAAAAAACGCACTTTTTGTCTTGGAAACTAAAATTTGAATTACGTAATAAAAAGAAACAAGATATAATACAATTGTCATAAATTTTCCAAAATATAAAATAAATAAAAAGAGTAAATGCATGACCCAATCGATAATAGGGACGAAAAGAAAGGTGGAAAGCCCTCTTGCATCGATAGCAGGAATTAAAATTCTTTAAAAAGGGGGGACTTATAATGCGGCAGTGGCAGCGAGTGTATGTTTGGATGTAGTTTATCCGCATATGACCGGGCTTGGTTGAGATACTTTCTGGCTTATATATGAAAAGAAGGACGAAAAAACTCGTACTAATAATGGAAGCGGGCGCGCCTGAAGAAATGTCAATCTTGGAGCATATAGAGGAGAAAAGAAGATCCCTTTTCGCGGGGTAAGAAGCGCACCTTACAGTTCCTGGGATGGTAGACGGTTGTGGTGAGATATTGAAAGAATGTGGAACACTTATGCTAGCTGAAGTTCTAGAGCCGGCGATCCAGTATGCTGAAGATGGTTTTCCGATTACGAAAAATCAAGTAATGTGTACCGAAAGAAATTGGGATTGGCTTTCGAAGGCACCGACGTTAAAGAAGGGAGTCTATAAAATATAAAAGAAACAACGGTTGTGTTTAAATGACTACCGTTGTTTTATTTTCGTGAAAATAAAAGAGTGCTTAAGGCAATAAGTAAAATCAAGCCCCCTAGAGCTGCAGGGATCATTCCGAAACTGCCGCATAAATAAATAAAGGTAAATACGGGAAACACCAAAACCAAAAACACTTTAAAAACATACGTATTTTTTGTCATAAAATACCTCCCTCTATAGAATATCACAATAATAGGGGAATATAAGCCAATTAGCAATATCCTAAACTTTTACAAGCAGTATGGACTTACCCCCTTCAAGTAGATAGCTTAAAAAAAGACTAGGCTACCCTCATTATTTAATAATTTAGGACAACCTGAATCTTGAATTCTTTGAATAAGTTTGAAATTTATCCACTTTTTTAGCCATAATTAAAATCCCCTCCAAGTAATAGTGTAATATCCATGTTTTTTCATGGACTTTTTACACTGTCTACTTTAAGGGGATAATATCAATAGGCAGCCTTTTTTAAAGTGACTGCTCTATAGGGGACATTTTAATATATAACACCAATCAACTATTTTAATGATGTTATTCTTCCCGAATGACTAATAACACACCAATAAAAATTAATATTGTACCTATCCAAAAAGACAAGCCGATTTGTTCACCTAGTATTAACCACCCTAAAAAAGTTCCCACTATAGGTTGTAAAAAGAAAAATAATCCACCACTTGATGCGGTAAGCATTTGCAGTCCGCGATTCCACAGTAAAAAGGCACATGCTGTGGAAATAACGCCCAAGTATAAAAGGCCGCCCCATATGGATGGATGCATGATTGCTTGAAAATCAAGCTCATCTAATCGACTAATCGTAATAGGTGTTAAAAAGACAATTGCCACAAGCACAGCATATGTCGTTATAACGATTTGTGAATATTGCCCAGGTACACGTTTAATTAGAACAGACATGAGTGCCCAGGTTAATGCAGCAAAAAGCAGTGATACGCCCCCAAGTTGGTGAGATGAGCCGATATGGGCATTTCCGACAATGATACCGACACCGATCGTCGCTAAAATAACAGAAATTGATTTTTTTAAAGTTATCTTTTCTTTTAAAACGATACGTGCAAATATCACCATAAATGCAGGTGTTGTTGAAGTAATGATGGCTCCCATTTGTGCAGTAGATAGTAGCGTACCGACTTCCTGGGTTACGATAGATATTGTGTTTCCAACAAGTCCTATAATGAAAACCAAAAGCCAGTCCCGTTTTTCAATCCGCCAAGATTGTTTTGTTATGAAACCAATAGTTAGCAATGCTAAAATCGCAATTACATATCGTAATAATACTAATTCAAGTGGTGGAACAACGTCTACCACAACTTTTACCACAACATACATCCCGCCCCAAATGCTAGCAGCGAGTGATAAATATAAAGAACCTAATATAGTGTTTTTCATTTTGTACCCTCCGTTTTAACTAAATATTCCCAGTCCTTAACGGAGATGCAATTTTCTACCGTTAAGGAAGAATAACTGCAGGTACATCATTTTCGAATAGCGGTGACCACAACATCGGCTTTCAGCTCTCTTTCAAAAATATTTACATTCAATGATTTTAGTTAATTATAAAGCTATTCCAAGCTGTTACTGATCATTCGATTCAATAATCAGTAAGTTATATTAAATATACAAGATTTTAGTGATTTATAAACCAACAAATAATAGTTTTAGACACAGCGTAACTCCCTTGAAAATCTTCCATTAAAAAACTACTTTACACATTGAACCCATTTTTTCCGGCATGATTGCAAAAGAGGGATCTCCCGGTTGACGATATGTAGAAACCCCACCAGTGGTTAATAGGAAAAGGTAGGGTTTTGTCAGGTGTTTTAAGCTTAAGTATACTGTCTTGATTGACGAATAATCTTTTCTTTTATTTTAATGTAAGATTGAAAAATGGATTATAATTGGAATGAAAAGAAGGATTTATAGGGAAGGGAAACAAATGGTACAGTTGATGTTAGTCAAATTGTCGGCAGCGGTAATGATGAAGTAATAAAGCTGGAAAGAAAAAACGTGGATTAGGATTAAAAGGCTCCCTTAAAGAGTTTAATCCTAATCCACCATTAAGTTGAATTTTTTAGTGCATGACCTTTCCAGCATCACAATCGGTTATATTTTCGTTCGATTTTCCTGAACTCATCTGATAGTTCAAATAAGGTGTGTAATACTGCTGTTTGAATATATAGATTCATATAATTATCATTGCTCTTCTTTTGAAAAGATAAATCATGTTTTTCATTAATTTTCCGAGTTATACATTCATTAATTTCGCTCCACATTTCTTTTGTTCCTTCTTTAATTTTAGTCTCCATAATCTCCCACTCCTTTTTTATTAGTTTATCCAATCTATTACATTCTTATACTTATTTTTTTGCCAAGCTGGTAACTTTTTTATCTTAAAATTAATATCTACTGTTCAAGTTATGATTCATTGCGTTGAAAAGGAGAGAGAAGCGACTATAGGGTTAGTCCACAATTAGTTTTTTGTAGAAATTAATAACCAAAATTTGCTTAAAGCATTTGAGGATCTGGACAATGCAGGGAAATTGACCTTAAGATACGATTTAGGGTTATGGGCTGATGAAACCAAAGGGACAGAGCAGATTGGGAGATTTAAAGAAGCGCGTGACAAATATCAAGGAGAGTTGTACAAAATAGATACAATTAAAATATTTTCTGACGGCGTCGGTGACAATCAACTGGTTTGGGATCAAGAGATTTTAGAGGAGACCGTGGCTGCTTTAGATAAAGAGGGTTTCCGCGTCTATATCCATGCGATTGGCAATCAGGGATTTTACCCCAGTGGTAATTCTTTGGACGCTTTTGAATATGCAGCTAAAGTAAATGGAAAAAGAGATTCCCGACATGTGATTACCCATCTCGACTGGGTTCGGGAAGATGATGTTTCCCGGTTTAAGGACTTAGGGGTAATACCTGTTCCTCAGCCCGCCTGGTTTGGTAATGATTGGTATGATGATGTGAGAGTTGAAGAGTTGAAGAATCTTAATCGGATGAATAGCTATTTTGAAGCCGGAATACCCGTTGCTTCATCAAGTGATTTTCCTTCCACCAGTGAATTTCTAAGTGACTTCCGGCCTTTTACAGGAATAGAGGTAGGGGTAACAAGATTGGATCGGGACAAAACCGATCAAACCGATCTAAAGAAAGTATTATGGCCTAAGGAAAAAGCATCTCTCGAGGAGATGATTACTAGCTATACAATCAACGGGGCTAATGTGATTTTCGCAGAGGATGAAAGAGGCTCTATTGTAGTGGGCAAAAAAGCAGACTTGATTGTTTTGGATAAAAATCTCTTCGAGATTCCAGAAACGGAAATTAATGAAACGAAGATCTTGTTGAATTTGTTTGAGGGGAAGGAAGTATTCCGTGATCCCACGTTTATAAATGCATCCTATATAAAGACACTTGTTGAGCAATTCGAAGAAGATGGGGAAATTGTCAACCATGGTGTTGCCCGTTCACTACAGGCACATTTGGATACAGTTGTCCGTTTTGAAAAACTGGAAGCAGCCAAAAGGATTGTCAAGCACCTTCAAAGGTTTAACAAGTTACTTGATAAGCATAAAAAAGATGGGTTGATATCCGAAGATGCGTATAACACCCTTAAAACTTGTACTGTTTTTTTAATTAAGAAGTGGCAAAAAGATTGCAATAAAGACTTGGGTTACCAAGTTGATGTCGAATAATGTAGTTTCAAGGGGAGGGATGTTCGTGGTCCCTTTTCTTATACTCATAAATAAATAAGTTTTGAGTGCTTTTACTATATGACACAGTAATAATAAGCATTAATCGCATCTTAAACAATCGCGGGATTTGCGTGTCATACCAGATACAATTTATCGATGACTCCATTACAGCACGTAGCTTATTTCGAACCTTATTCGTATCAACAAGAATACACGGTGAGACATCTTCATAGCTAACGACTATTTATGCAATCTTAAATAATTGGTGCAATATTGCATAAAACTATTAATCTATTAAAAAATCTGTATATTGTAATTATTTCGAATGTATCGGTAATTAAATCGTTAAATAATTAATCTCTGCTTGGTACGGTATTTGCATATAAGTTAATTAATCACGAATAAGGGTGGAGTGATA
The DNA here is from genome assembly GCF_001578185.1 of Peribacillus simplex. Lineage (NCBI taxonomy): Bacteria > Bacillati > Bacillota > Bacilli > Caryophanales > Bacillaceae > Peribacillus > Peribacillus simplex. Next base: position 1,034,296 of record NZ_CP011008.1, read on the forward strand.
CATGGAGAATGCAAAATTAAGACGTTCGTTAACAGTGTTTCCTTTAGTGCTATTTGGATTGGCTTATATGGCACCTACAACAGTGTTTTCTACTTATGGGGTTGTTGCGGAAATAACGAAAGGGATGGTGCCTGCTGCTTATATCATAGCTTTAGTTGGTATGTTATTTACAGCCTATAGTTATGGTCAAATGGTTAAGGCCTACCCTGTTGCCGGTTCTGCATATACATTCACTCAAAAGGCTTTTAATCCTCACCTTGGATTCCTAGTGGGCTGGGTTATCCTATTGGACTATTTATTTTTGCCAATGATCAATGGGTTACTGATCGCCATTTACTTAAACGCATATTTTCCATCCGTTCCTTTTTCCGTCTGGTTAATTGGCTTTGTAATTTTAATCACCACTGTAAATATAATTGGAGTGAAAATAGCAACAAAAATAAATCTTTTACTAGTTGCCTGTCAATTCTTAATAATAGTTATATTTACATTCCTGTCAATTAAAGGGTTGCTTAACGGAATGGGTTCAGGAACATTATTCATGAGTTCTCCATTTGTGAATGGAGATATACCACTATCTTTAGTATTAGCGGGATCTTCCATTTTATGTTTATCCTTTTTAGGATTTGATGCTGTTACTACATTTTCAGAGGAAACCATTAATCCTAAAAAGGTAATACCAAAGGCTATTTTCCTCGTCGCATTAATAGGGGGAGGTCTGTTTGTCACCATCTCATACATCAGTTACCTTGTTTACCCAAATTTCCAAGCCTTTAAAGATGCAGATTCCGCCTCCTTGGAAATTGCTATGTACATCGGGGGTAATTTATTTCAATCTATTTTTCTAGCAGGTTATATTACCGGGGGGCTGGCGTCTGGTTTATCAGCTCATGCAAGTGTTTCGCGACTTTTGTATGCGATGGGGAGAGATGGAGTTCTTCCAAAGAGAATTTTCGGTCATATTCATCCAAAATTTCAAACTCCAACACACAACATCATCTTAGTGGGCATTTTTGCTTTATCTGCGTTATTTATTGATTTAGTGACAGCATCATCCTTTATTAACTTTGGAGCGCTCGTGGCATTTACGTTTGTTAATCTTTCGGTTATTTCCCATTATTTTATTAAAGAAAAACAGCGAAACGGAATTAACACACTAAAGTACCTAATATTGCCGCTGATTGGTACTGGTTTCACAATTTGGTTATGGACAAGTCTTGATTCAAAGGCACTTTTACTCGGACTGGGATGGTTTGGAATTGGTTTCATCATGCTCCTTTCTAATACGAAAATGTTTAGTAAACGGCCACCAGAGCTTTCTTTTGATAGTGCGATTGAAAAAGAAATTCAAGCATAAAAGCTATATTCATTGAGGAGGACAAAAATGGTAAAGGCAGACATCATTCTTTCTGGTCAACATGTTTTCACTGGGTTACAAGATGAGCCAATAAAAGCAGCTATCGCTATTAAAGATAATAAAATTATTAAAATCGGTTCTAAAGAAGATATAATGTCATTCCTTGGAAATCAAACAAAAGTGTATGACATGGATGACGGACTAATTATTCCGGGATTTCATGATTTTCATATGCACATTATGATGGGAAGCATTTTACAGAAGGACAGTGCCAAATTATTTGATGCAGTTTCAGAAGAAGATGCAGCCAAAATAGTAGGTGAATTTGCAGAAACGAGATCAAATGATGAGTGGATATTTGGTGTCGGTTGGGATCATACCAATTGGAAGAACAAAGTGCTGCCACATAGAACAACACTAGATAAATATATTAGTGATCGCCCTGTTTTATTATTCAATGCAGAAGTGCATTACGCATGGATCAATAGTAAAGCAATGGAAATGATTCAATTAACGAGGGATACCCCAGATCCGGAATATGGAGAAATTGGAAAAGATGAAAATGGGGAACTGACAGGCCTTCTATTTGAACAGGCAATTGGGTATGCATCAGAACATGCCTACAAATTATCGAAAGATAAACGTGTAAAACTATTCCAAGGTTTTCTTAATGAAACAAAAAGATTGGGAATTACGTCCGTTAATGATTTATACGGAGCTAAAATTGCGCCAAATCCATTAGACGATCTTGAAATTTTTAAGGAATTTGAGAGAGAAGGGTTACTTACAACCAGAATTCACTTTTCGCCGGAGTTAAAAATGGATTTAGCTGTCGCAAAGGAATTACAAAAAAAATATCAGTCAGACAAGCTCACCTTTTCTGGATTAAAACAATTTATAGATGGTGTTGTGACAAGTCATACTGCTTTTTTATTGGATCATTACAAAGACCGTCCAGATACAAAAGGCGGAACAACTTATCCAGCTGAAACAATTAAACAATTAGTAAAAAAGGCAGATAAGGAAAATTTTCAAATTCGTTTCCATGCAATTGGTAACGGTGCAGTCCGCTTAGCATTGGATGCATTTGAAGAAGCGAGAAACGTAAATGGAGAAAGGGACGCCAGACATGTCATTGAACATGTGGAGGTATTGCATCCAGACGATGTTCATCGCTTTAAGGAATTAAATGTAATCGCCTCATTTCAATCTAAACATATTGAATTAATGGAAAGCGAGGCATATACGGCCAGAATCAGTGAAAAACAACAACCACTCTATTATCCTATCAAAACACTCGTGGATACTGGTGCTAAAATTGCCTTTGGTACAGATTTTCCTGTAGTGCCCTTAAATCCCATGATGGGTATTTATCAGGCAATCACCAGAAAAGATTTAACCGGGAAGGCGTGGCAAGAGTCGGAAGGAATAACATTAGCTCAAGCGTTAAAATATTACACGGCTACACCGGCATTCGGGTCTCTCAGAGATAAAGAATTAGGTACTTTGGAAGCAGGGAAGATAGCGGATATCGCAGTATTAAATAAAAATTTATTTAGCATATCAACAGAGGAAATTCTTGAAACAGAAGTGAAGATGACGATTATGGATGGAATGGTCGTATATGAAAACCAGGTCGTTCAAACTGTATAAGATAAAAAATAATAAAAGTGAGGTAGTGAGAAGATGTCAAAAGTAAAAGTTGGCCTTATTCAAATTCGTTGCGGAGAATCCATTGAGCAAAATATTCAAAAAACGATAGAGAAAATAAAAGAAACAGTAAATAAAGGTTCACAAATCGTTTGCCTACAGGAATTATTTTCTTCGCAATATTTTCCGCAAACGGTCAGTGTGAAAAATTATGATTTAGCTGAAGATGTAGATAGCGGTACATTAGCCGAAATGGGTGAATTAGCAAAGGAATTAGCAATTGTCTTGATTGTACCTTTTTACGAAAGAGCAGGTGCCGGTATTTATTTTAATAGTGCAGCTGTATTTGATGCTGATGGAGAATGTTTAGGGATTACAAGAAAAAATCATATTCCGGATGGTCCCCAGTATCATGAAAAATATTATTTCGTTCCAGGCAATACAGGGTATCCTGTCTATGAAACGGCTTATGGAAAAATAGGAGTCGGGATTTGTTGGGACGAGTGGTTTCCAGAAGTTGCTCGAATTTTGAGCTTACAAGGTGCAGAAATATTATTCTATCCTTCCGCTATTGGTTCAGAACCAGATCATCCCGAGATATCAACAAGATCATCCTGGGAAAAGGCAATTTCTGCTCACGGCATTTCTAATGGTGTATTTGTTGCTGCGACAAATCGAGTGGGCCAGGAAAAGGATGTGAATTTTTACGGCGGTTCATTCATTAGCGATACATTCGGGAATATTTTAGCTTCACTTGATGAGGAAGAAGGAATTATCGTGCAAGAAATTGATTTAAAAGAAATAGAAGAGACTAGAAAAATGCTGCAATTCTTTAGAGATCGACGTGTCGATACATACGGACCTATATTACAAAAAGAAATACTTCCAACCCCATCCACTTCAAAAAAGGGAACAAGCAAAGCACTGTTTAGTTAATCATTAAAAACGGCAGGTATGATTACCTGCTCAGACTGTAGACAAAACTTGATAATGATTGAGTTTGCCGAATTTGTTATTTTACACTCCGGGCACTCGCTTACCGCGGTCCCCAAGGCGTCCTTTGCCCCTGTGGGTTCTCCCTTGGACGCGCTAAATTTTAGGTGGAGTTATTAGTGGTACAACTGAAAACACAGGTGTACCTGGTGTGCTTGCAGCAGTTACAAAACCGACTGCATTGTTTAGATAATCTATAGTTCAAAAGAAAAAAACCAATTTTCCTTTATGGAGAGTTGGTTTTTTACGCTGTTCAAATGGCCGTAAATGTAACAGCATTCTATTTCTTGCTTTAAAGAAATAACGTGTGAATTAGCTTTTGATCGGGGCTGTCGCTAAGGCGGCTTTTCCTTTATAGGATGGTTAGCGAAGAACAATATGGGAAATACTAAAAGAATGAAAATATTACCGAATTTTCAGAAAAATACATTGACGGGAAATTACGGTTGTTATATATTATTAATAAGTTAAATTTATTGTTATATAACAGGAGGAGGAGTCAAGATGATGAATATTCAGGATAAAGCCTATGAAAGTTATTTAAAGATTTGTGAAAGGTATGAAATAGAGTCGATAAATTTCGACCACTTCATCAAAAACTTAACTAAAGATCAGTTGGATGAATACAGTAAATTAGCCGTTTAAATGAAAGGACGTGATTGCACAAGATGGACCTCCGGGTTGATGTAGATGTAGAAGCCAGTTAGAAACCCCACCAGTTGCTATTGGGAACAGGTGGGGTTTTGTTATGTGTTTTAAGAGGTTATTTTTAATTACTTTACTTCATTAAGTAGAGGGGGGAAATCAAAATTGATTTTAGTTGGAATGATAAAGAGGTATTTATTCGGAAAGCAAGGAAAAAATGGAACAGTTATAAAGTTGGGTAAATTGTTGGTATCGGAAATGATCATATTACATGGTAAGGTTAAGAGATGGAAAGCAAACGTGGATTAGGAAAGATAGGATTATACTTTGGTATTAATGGGTTCCCTAAGGGGAGTTTTTTATCCTAATCCACAATAATGGTTAAATTTGTCACAGGCCTTTCCGATAAATATTAAATTCGGTATATTTCCTTTCAATTTTCCTGAACTCTTCTGAAGGTCCAAATAAGGTATCAAATACGGCTGTTTATAAGTCCTATTAATCCGCGCCGCGCTGTTCCTTATTAGAATCATCACTCATTTCAACTTTGTCCCCAAAATTCGGGTGCTTCCTGATTAACATTAACTTTTCTTCTTTTGATGAATTGCTTACAATGTCCACCATGCATCGATGCAGGTTGATTATTGGTGAAAAGGGCCTATTGGCAGCCGATTTTTCTGCAATCCAAGGTGAATGTTCAAAAGTATCACCAAAGCGTGAACTCCTTTTCGCTTAGTGCATTTAGTGACTAAGGGTAATCATCTTCCAGGATGGCATCAACATACATGGTAAGAACATGCTGAAGTCCCAAGAAGGCCTTGGACTTATTAATTCTTTCATTCATAAAAAAAACTCCTTTCCTAACGTGTTGTCGTATTATATCGCGCCGTTTTGTTCTGATTAATATTATCAAAATTAAAAATCAGAGAATTGTAATTAGTTAGATTAGACAATTTTTGGCCGTTGATATAGACAACTTACATAAAGTGAAGGGAGGTGGGACTGATGTTTTTATAGATTGAGTAAGGATTTAATGCGAAGGGCAAGTCGTATCTGGAGTGTGGTCTCTGAATCTTTTAAGCTCTTGCCGAGTAGCTCTTCACATTTCTCGAGTCTGTAAACAACGGTGTTCCGGTGAACGAATAATCTTTTAGCAGTTTCGGATATTTGGCAATGCGTTTCGAGATAGACGGATAATGTCTCTAATAAGGGTTGCTCCTCCTCGGTGAAAATTTTTGAAAATCCCTGTAGTGCAAAAAGATAAAAGTTCTTTAAGTCTTCTTCGGGGATGATTCTCAGTAATTCCACAATATCCCTCGTCTGGAAAGCTTGGATATATTCTGTCCTTTTCGAACGACCTCCTTCCAGAAGGGAGTCGTTCGCTTCTTTGTAAGAGTTTTTTGTTTGTAAAAAACTTGGGCTCATAAGGCTCACTCCGAAAGAAATCGTGCAGTCGAACTGGCTGGATATTATCTTCTGCAATGATTTAAGCGAGATTTCGACAGTTTGGAGAACATCGGCAAAGACTTCACTCACTTCGTATAAAAGAATGCATTTCTTACCTTTTGTAAAGAGATGGATGGGATTAGGTGATATGCGAAGCTCATCTTCTAAAAATTCGTATATCGAATCAGCCCTACGTTGCAGCTGTGTGTAACTTTTGGCCAATTCGGATTCATCGATTTTTCCGACTGCACATATATAGGCTTGTTCATTATGTAAGGAAAACTCTTTTGCCCGGTTTATGATTTCCTCTTGTGAGGAGAAACTGCCATCAAGAAAATGAAGGAAGAAATCATTTCGGGTATTTCGATCATGCTGTTTAAGGGCATGCTCTTTCATCAAGGCAAAAGAAATGACATTAGTTGCCTGCTCTATCGTCAGTGTTATGAGGTTATCACTAGTCTTGATTTCTCCTGATATCGTCAAATAGCCGATTTTTTCTTCATACATATAGATGGGGAATATTGTATAGGTTCGTTTATTGGATAGAGATGAAAAGGAAATGAATGAAGTTTTGGTTTTATGAAATCGGAATCCTTCATCACTCATTTTTTTGATTATTGGAATAATTCTGGATGTTGAAATTGGATGGAATATCGGATTAAGATACTGGTCAATTAATATGATGGGGTATCCAATCATATCCGATAAATGATCAAGGAGCTTTTGTATTCCTTTCCCCCGCATGATTAAGTTTGTGAATTGCTTATGTGTTTCCATTGCAAATGTCAATTCCGCTGCCCGTTGATCCAAAATCCCCCGTAATGTATGGTTGATAATTTCCCCAAGTGACATTTCTGCCGGGAGATCAATGATTGGAAGGGATAATTCATTGGCAAGAACCAGTACGTCCTCAGGAATTTCTTTTAGAAATCTACTTGTCTTTATCCCGAGGGCTGCGCAACCCTGGTTTGCCATCGCTTCGACGAGTGATGACAAAAGGCGTGGGTTATCCTTTACGTGATAAGCCGTGGTCACAAGGAATTCATTTGGTTTTAAAAAGTTGATGATATCTGGAGCATCCATCATGTTGACTGTCTGGACTTTGCGTTCGTTCCCTGTTTCTCCGGCAATTATATTCATGCCGGTTAAAGCGGGCATTGTTAAAAGATCTGTTACCTTCATCTGAAACACCTCATTTGGGGAAAATAAATTATTGAGTGTGATTTTATAAATACAGCTGTATATGAATCCAATGAATTGAATCGGGTTTTACATGTCCTGTATATCTTGAATCATTACGATTACACACATGCTTTGCGGATTTTAATTATCATATCATACAAATCCTTTGGCATATCTTACGAACTTCATTGTTTGGTTTATTGTTAGGGTGTATAAAAATAGGTTTTTGTGTAAGGTTTTATAAAAATTAACGTGAGAATAAGGGCGGCGATAAAATGAGTGAAAGCACAGTTGCTTCAAGTAAGAAAAAAAGAGTAACTCCGTTTTCGAAAGAATGCAGATTCGGCTATGAGTAATGGGATGTATTATCGCAATATTGGTTTCGTGTGGCTGCAGTGGGGGAAGTGTCGGAAAAACCGATAGGCATTAAACTTCTGGGTGTACACCTTGTCCTTTATCGGGCCAGTGGGAAGATTATCGTTGCAAGGGACCTTTGTCTGCATCGTGGTGGGCGGAGAGTGATGAAATCGTATGCCCTTACCACGGTTTTCTGCACCCTCTTCCTTTACAGGCATTATTTGATTGCTTTTCGTTGGTTATTTTGTACAAAAATACCCTGAAATACTAACAGAATTGTCAATGAAGTTATATGCGAAAGCAAGTAAAATAATAGATAACAAAAATTTGCGAATATTCATAACATGAGTGGATATTGGAAGGGAGGCGATGGGATGGGCATTCAAATCGAACAGTCCATAAATGAAAAGGACGAAGTTGCTTCGATGATTGAATGGTTAGCATCTTTCGGGGCAACGAAGAGTAATGGGGTGACCCGGTTATTATATTCCAAGGAATGGATGAGCGCTCAGCAGGCAATGAAAACTGAGATGGAAAAAGAAAACCTTATTACATATTTTGATAGTGTAGGCAACTTGTTTGGCAGGCTTGAGGGAACGGGCCCCTCCGGTGAAACCATTTTGACCGGCTCTCATATAGACACGGTCAAGGATGGAGGGAAATATGACGGTGCATATGGGGTCGTCGCTAGTTTCCTGGCAGTTAAGAGGTTGTATAAATCCTATGGAAAACCGCGGAAGACGATTGAAGTCGTTTCCTTTTGTGAGGAGGAAGGAAGCAGATTTCCTTTAACGTTTTGGGGATCGAGGAATATTAAAGGAGCCTATGGTCTTGAGCATGTCAGGGATTTAAAGGATACTGAAGGAATTCCTTTTTTGGAAGCCATGAAAAAATCAGGGTTTGAACCTGAAGCCTATATAACCCCGGTCCGCGATGACATTGAACGGTTTGTCGAAATTCATATAGAACAGGGGATGGTGCTTGAAAAGAATGAGAATACAATTGGGGTCGTCAGCCATATTGTCGGGCAGCGCCGTTATACGGTGAAAATCATTGGTGAGAGTGATCATGCGGGCACCACTCCCATGTCCTATAGAAAGGATGCAGTCGGTTTTGCTTCTGAATTCATTTCTTTTTTAACGAAAAAAACGAAGGATATGGACCCGGGTTTAGTTGCGACTGTCGGCAGAATGAATGTTAAACCTAATGTCCCGAATGTCATTGCTGGTGAAGTGGAGTTCAGTCTCGATATCAGGCACTACGAGGAAGTGGTTCTTGAAAGGTTTTGTCAGGAAATCTTTTCGACTTTCGATTCCTTGGCAAAAGAAGGTGAAATGAAGCTGGAGGTTTCACAATGGATGGATGTCAAACCTGTCGCGATGGATTGGGAAATGAATCGCCTTGCCCGAAAGATAGCTGAAGATAAAAATATACCTTACCAAGATATGGTCAGCGGAGCCGGGCATGATGCACAGGTATTTGGTTCGTATTGTCCGACTTGCCTGCTGTTCGTTCCAAGTAAGGGTGGGATCAGCCATTCGCCTAAGGAGTTTACGAGTGTTGCGGATATGGAAAAGGGAATCGACGTTTTAAGTGAAATACTATATAAATTAGCCTATTAAAAGGAGTGGTTAAAATGGCATATTCAGAATTGAATGCACCGATGAGAACGATCATGACACCAGGCCCGGTCGAAGTGGACCCGCGTGTCTTAAGGGCGATGAGCACACCGATATTAGGGCAATTCGATCCTGCATTCACTACTATCATGAATGAAGTGATGGAAATGCTGCGTTTGGTTTTTCAAACGAAAAATAAATGGGCGTTCCCGATAGATGGCACCTCAAGATCGGGTAATGAAGCGATTCTATGCAGCATCATTGAGCCGGGAGATAAGGTTCTGGTTCCGATATTCGGAAGATTCGGTCACTTGTTGGTGGAAATTTGTGAGCGATACGGAGCTGAAGTCCATACGATGGAATGTCCTTGGGGAGAGGTGTTCGAACCGCAAGCTGTAATCGCGGAAATCAAGAAGGTCTCCCCTAAAATAACAGCGATCGTCCATGGGGAAACTTCCACTGGTTGTATGCAGCCTTTGAAGGAAATCGGGTCGGCCTGCCGTGAATTGGGTGTCCTGCTTGTGGTGGATGCGGTTGCCTCCATTGGGGGCACCGATGTAAAGGTGGATGAATGGTGTATTGATGGATTGATAGGCGGGACACAAAAGTGCTTGTCCGTTCCTTCAGGTATGGCACCGATTACGTATAACGAGCGAATAGAAGAGATCATCCAGTCCCGCAAAAAGGTGGAACGTGGTATTGCGACCGATGAAGACAACCAAAAGGTTTCGCTCCGTCTTCCGATCACCAGTAATTATTTCGATTTAAGCATGCTGCAGGATTATTGGGGTCCGCGTCGTTTGAATCACCATACAGAAGCGACTTCCATGATTTATGCATTGCGTGAAGGATTGCGCCTTGTGCTTGAAGAAGGTCTGGAGACGCGTTTTGCCCGTCATGAACTCCACGAAGCTGCTCTCGTTGAAGGGATCAAGGCGATGGGACTAACGTTATTCGGGGATGGGAAAAACAAACTTCCGTGTGTAACTTGCATCGAAATTCCAAAAGGAATCGATGGGGAAGCTGTAAGAGCCATGCTGTTGAATGAATTCAGTATCGAAATCGCTTCCTCGTTTGGTCCGCTTCACGGGAAAATCTGGAGGATCGGGACCATGGGATTCAGCTGTAGGAAAGAAAACATCCTCTTTGTATTGGCCTCCTTGGAAGCTGTCCTTTTGCGCCAGGGGTTCCAAGTGAATCGGGGAGAGGCTTTGCAGGCTGCACTCGATGTGTATGTGGGAAAGACGGAGAAAGTGGTTGCATCCAGGGGAACTCTTTGATTTTATAAAACTATTTTGGAGGAGTTGTCGTATGTCAATATATGATCTTATTATCCGCAATGGGTATGTAGTTTTTCCTGATGAAGTGAAGAAGGCTGATCTTGCAATCCGGGATGGGGTGATTGTTAAGGTTGGGGATCATCTGGATGGTAAAGCGAATGAAGAGTATGAAGCGGATGGCCAGCATATCTTTCCTGGTATGATTGATGTCCATGTGCATTTTAGTGAACCTGGCCGCGCTCATTGGGAAGGCTTTGAAACAGGATCGCAAATGATGGCAGCGGGAGGCTGCACCACATATTTCGATATGCCCTTGAATGGAATCCCTTCAACCATCGATCGAAAGGCTCTCCTTGAAAAGGGCAAAATCGGTGAGATGAAGTCAGTTATAGACTTTGGATTATGGGGAGGATTGGTCCCAGGAAATATTGATGAATTAGAGGATCTTGCCAAATCCGGAGTCATCGGATTTAAAGCTTTTCTCTCAGCGACGGGGAATGAGGAGTTTGAGCGAGCGGATGATTTCACCCTTTTACATGGAATGAAGAAAATTGCAGAATTGGGCAAGGTATTGGCCCTTCATGCGGAAAGTGATCCGATCACTCAGTGGTTTAAGCAGGATAAAGAGAAGAATGGACTATTCAGTGCGAATGATTATGCTGCTACAAGACCTGTGCAAGCGGAAGCGGAGGCTGTGGGACGTGCCATTACATATGCAGAGTTAACAGGCTGTCCGCTGCACTTTGTCCACATTAGCAGTAGTTTGGCAATCGGAAAAATTGAATCGGCCAAACAAAAGGGGCTGGATGTGACGGTTGAGACGTGTCCGCATTATTTATTATTCAATCAGGATGATTTAATAGAAAAAGGTGCGGTTGCAAAATGTGCTCCCCCACTAAGGGGAAGAGAAGAACAAGAAAGATTGATTACCTGTTTAATGGAGGAGAAATTCGATATGATTTCTTCCGACCATTCACCATGCCCTTATGAGCTGAAAGATCCTGCCATACATAATATTTTTGAAGCGTGGGGCGGAATAAGCGGAGGGCAATTTTCGCTAATGTCGATGATAGAGTTGGCTGTATTACACGATATCCCGCTTCATAAAGTCGCTATGTGGACAGCTTCAGCCCCGGCAAAAAGATTTGGTCTCTCTTCTAGAAAAGGACAAATTAAGCACGGGATGGATGCGGACCTTGCTATCGTTTCCCTTAATGGTACGCATGAAGTTTCGGAAACGAATTTTTTCGCGAAACATAAGCAAAGCGTTTATATGGGCCATACCTTTCCTTGCCAAATCACGGCTACCATTAATAGAGGGAAAATAGTTTATCAGACTGATGTAATAAGTGAATGGGAGCGTGGGGAATGGTTAAAAGTGATAGATTCCGGTATTGCGGTCAATAACTAGGGAGAAGGCTTTGCAAATAAGGTTCGGGGCAATTGAATTCATTATAAGAGAGGGTGATTCCGAATCGGAAATCCCCCTTTTTTTCTATGCTTACGTATCCTTGGAAAATCAAGGGAAAGGAAACCGGACAAATGGATTGCTTGTACGGTTCAAACGTTACTTATTCAACTTGGTCGACGAAATATTTATTTTTCCTGAATACCATCGCTTCCATGGTTGCAATCAATTCCCTTTCATTTGACACGTCTATTTTATACCATGCCAGTTTATGGTTTTTCTTGATCTCTTCCGCTCTGGCAGTTAAAGTCTCACCCCGTTTGCCAGCTGATAAGAAATTGATGTTGTTTGAAACGCCAACTGCTATTTTTCCATATGAATTGCTGGCTGCTGCGAACACGTAATCAGCGAGTGAAAAGATAATCGCCCCGTGAACCGTTCCGTGTGAATTGAGCATATGGTCACTTGGAATCAATTCTGCTTCAGCTGTGCCGGGACCGAGTTTCGTCAACTTCATCCCGAGAAAAGAAGCATATGGTTCGTCGACAAGTACCTGTTTGATTTGGTCGTAATGCAATTCGTGAATATCCTGATCTAAATGAGTGGTCATGGAAATCTCCCTTTCTTTAATGGTCTTTTGCTGAACTTATTCCATATCCGGTGTTAGATTTGAACAGTACTTCAGGAAAATTGTTTTCCTCACCTTTTGCCTTTGACAGGATTGTACCTAAATAGGCTCCAATAAAGCCAAGCGGCACGGTGAAAATGGTCGGGTTGCTCATCGTGAAGAGGGGATTGCCTGTGAAAATCCCCATTCCAGGTTCCGGATTCCATACATTGGGACTGAGCATGACCAGTATGATGGAACTGAGTAACCCGAATAACATTCCTGTGATCGCTCCGGTTGCGTTGAAGCGTTTCCAATATATTGTGCAAAGGATGATCGGTAAATTGGCACTGGCAGCAATTCCAAGCGCAAGGACTGAAAGAAAAGCGACATTCATTGATTGTGCAAATAAAGCAAGTAAAATGGAAATGACCGCTACGCCGACCGAAGCCATTCGGGCGACGAGTATTTGCTGTTTTTCCGTAATCTTTCCTTCCTTGATGATTTCACCGTATATATCATGTGCAAAAGCGGATGCCGACGTTAAAACAAGACCGGATACAACCGCTAAAATCGTGGCAAATGCCACAGCAGAAACGAATGCGAATAAAAATTCACCGCCCATTGTTAGTGCAAGAAGGGGCGCGGCCATGTTTCCTGCCGAGTTCGCTGCGACGATCCGGTCAAAACCGACGAAAGATGCAGCACCGAAACCAAGGAAAATCGTCATGATGAAAAATATCCCTATAAACCATGTGGAATATACGACGGATTTCCTTGCAGTAGCTGCGTCTTTAACTGTAAAGAAGCGGACGAGCAAATGCGGAAGGCCTGCTGCTCCAAGGACAAGCGACATATTAAAGGAAATCATGTCAAGCCCATCGGTGTATTTATTCCCAGGATTCAAAAAATCCTTTCCGAGCGGTGTTGCAGTTTGAACATGATGGAACATCTCTGAAATGTTGAAATTAAAACGGGAAAATACGATGAACGTCAGCACAGCGGAACCGCCTAGTAAGAGAACAGCTTTGGTGATCTGCACCCAGCTTGTAGCCCTCATCCCGCCGAAAATTACATAAATCGTCATCAATATACCGACAAGAAGGACGGAAAGCCAATAATCGATGCCGAGCAATAGTTTAATTAATCCCCCTGCACCAACAAGTTGTGCAATCATGTAAAAGATTGAAATGACAAGTGTGTTAGCCGCAGCTATCCCACGCACTTTTTTTGATTTAAAGCGTGCTGAAATCATGTCTGCCAGCGTAAACTTACCTAAATTACGAAGTGGTTCCGAGACAAGATAAAGTAAGACAAGAAAGGCAACAAGGTTCCCGATGCTCATATAAAAGCCATCAAATCCAATCAGTGCGATGGCACCTGTAATTCCCAGGAAAGAAGCGGCTGACATAAAGTCACCTGCGACGGCCAAACCATTTTGCCATGCAGTCAATCCGCCGCCGGCAGTATAAAAATCACTGGCATTTTTCGTTTTCTTAGAAGAGTAATAGGTTATTGTGAGCGTTAACAAAATGATGCCTAAAAAAAGCGTTAGGGATAAAATGCTCATTCGCCAAGCTCCTTTTCATATTTATTCAAGATGTTTTTAGCCATCTTGTCGTACTTCGCTGACTTTTTAATATAGACGAATCCTCCTATCCATACTACGGCAAATTGGAGAAGTGCATATACCCAAGCCCAAGTAATATGGAAGAAGGCTTCGCCTTTCAGTTACGTCACTATAAGCAGCTAAAATTGGCAGAACAAAATAAAAGGCAAGAAAGAAGAGAGTGACAGGTACGATGAAAGCATTTTTCTTTTGAATCAGTTCCTTGAATTCTTCCGTTTCAATTAATTGACGATACTTGTTTCCACTGTCATGACCTGCGGGTGAATGCCCCGTTTTAACCGGCGATTCCATAATAATCCCCCTTTTCGTTATAGTACAAATTTAAAACGTCCGTAGTTAAAGTGATATATCACTGTTAAAGTTAACATAGTCAGAAAATTTAGTAAATTAGAAAATGTTTTTTGTTTATTCTGTCATTTTTTGTGGAATTGAAAAAAACATTATTGACAACGTAGAAACGACGTATTAATCTTGAAAATGAATCATAACGATAATTTGATACCCGTTTTATAAACGTTATGAAAGAGGGGTCGGATGGGACACGAGCAAAATTAAGGGGGACTGAAACAATGTACAATCCGGAAGTTGAAACGGCAACGCGTGCTGAAATGGAAAGTTTACAATTGGCACGTCTTAAGAAAACGTTAAGCCATGTATATGAAAATGTTTCTTATTACAGAGAAAAATTTGAAGAGCTGGGCCTTGATCCAGAAGATATTCAAACTCTAAACGATGTGACAAAGCTTCCATTTACAAAAAAACAGACTCTTCGTGATCATTATCCATTCGGTTTATTCGCAGTTCCAATGGAGGAAGTAACGCGTATTCATGGTTCATCAGGAACAAGCGGAAAGCCTACAATTGTCGGGTATACAAAAAACGATTTGGAAAACTGGGCAACGATCGTCGCACGTGGAATTGTAGCCGCTGGAGGTCAAAAATCAGATATTTTCCATAACGCATATGGATATGGTCTGTTTACGGGCGGACTTGGCCTCCATTGCGGTGCAGAAAAGCTGGGGGTAGCCACCGTACCAATTTCAGGGGGGAATACCGATCGCCAGATTACGATCATCAATGATTTTAAACCGCGCGGCATTTGTGGAACCCCTACTTATATTTTGAATCTCGCTGAAAAGATGGAGGAGATGGGGATTGACCCTGCTGATAATGGGCTTGAGTATGGTATTTTCGGAGCTGAGCCGTGGTCAGAGGCAATGAGGGCAACACTTGAAAGGAAACTGAATTTGAAAGCGATCGATATTTACGGACTAAGTGAAATCATGGGGCCAGGAGTTGCGATTGAATGCCATGAAGCACAGGATGGACTGCATGTCGCAGAAGACCATTTTCTTGTCGAGGTCATTAACCCGGACACGCTTGAACTAGTTGAGGACGGCGAAGATGGGGAACTTGTCTTTACCAGCCTTACAAAGGAAGCGTTGCCAATCATTCGTTATCGGACGGGTGATATCGCCTCCATTACCCATGAACCTTGTAAATGCGGGCGTACCACAACAAGAATGTCCCGTGTGAAAGGCAGAACGGATGATATGATCATAGTCAGGGGAGTGAATGTATTCCCTTCTGAAATAGAGCGTGTGTTATTCCAAATGGAGGGAATTGTGCCTCATTATCAGATTCATCTCGTTAAGAAGGGGAAGATGGATGGTGTTGAACTGCACATTGAAATTGAAAGCGGTTTCTACAAGAAGATTGAAGAAGACTTAACGCATGGAGATGTAGAGATATTAAGGAAAACGATTCAGCATCATATGAAATCTGCATGTCTTGTAACGATGGATATTGTTGTCAACATTCCAAAAAGCATTCCGCGCTCAGAAGGAAAAGCCATTCGGGTCGTTGATAAGCGGAAAGATGAAGTGATTAGTTTATAACTGGCTGGAAAGGAGGGTGCCATTAGTTGGGTTTTAATGCTCGAGCCTTTCGCAAATCTTGTAAAGATTGCACACCGGAGGGGGAAATTCCGTGCTCATGAACATAGCGTTGAAAACCATGCGAATTCTGACGTTCAGTTTATGACTCCATCTGTCCCGATTGAATTACGTGGAGAAGAAGAAATCGATGTGGTGCTCGAAAACGTGATTGAAGGGGAAGAAGAGATACATAAAGCGGATGCCGCTGACTACGGGCTTTGAGTCCGATTAAAGTCTGGAATCTTGATATTGAAAAAAATGCGATTGTCGTTAATTCAAGAATGGAAATGAACATTCCGGGGATTTATACCGCTGGGCATATCTGCATTTATGAAGGGAAAGTAAAGTTGAGCCAGAGGGTTTGGAGAAGCATCTACTGTAATCGGCAATGCAAAGGAACTTATCAATCCATTTTCAAAGGTTCAGCCCCTTCATGGCACAAGCTTAATGGAAAAGAAGAAGGATCAAATCATGAAATAGAGAATGAGGAAGGCATCTTGACTAAATATACAGTTGTGGATCAAGAAACTTGCATTGCTTGCGGTGCGTGTGTGGAAATCTTTGATTACAATGATGATGGAGTGGCATTTGTCATCTTGGATGAACATGAAGGACCTGCAGTGGTCGCAGAAGATTTATTTGATGATCTGGATGATGCACTGGAAGGCTGCCAACAGAGTCAATTAAAGTGGAATCTTCACCGTGTAAAGTTTTAGTTGATTAAAAGAATCGTAAAATTCCCTTATAATTTCCTTTTATTTTGAAAAAAGAGACGGAATAGTCTTGCATTAAATATAACAGTAAAATATAATAACGTTATATAAACGTTACATTGAGATATGAGAGGTGAATTGGATGAACGTTCTTTTAAATGATATGGCAGAACAAGAAAAACTAAACCAATTTATTGCCAGAATCGAAGCAGGAGAAAAGATAGAAGCGGATGATTGGATGCCGGAAGATTACCGGGGCACACTTATCAAGTTAATATCGATGCATGGCATCAGTGAAATCATGGGAGCGCTTCCGGAAAAGGAATGGGTACCTAAAGCCCCGACTTTAAATAGGAAACTTGGAATCATGGCAAAGGTGCAAGATGAAATGGGGCATGGACAATTATTGCTTCGAGTCGCCGAGGATTTGCTAAAGCCGTACAGTAAAAAGCGGGATGACCTTATGCAAGATTTATTTAATGGAGATTTAAAGTTTCATAATGTCTTCCATATGGAAGCCAAATCCTGGGGCGATGCGGGATTGATTGGGTGGCTGGTTGATGGGGCAGCCATCATTTCCCAGACGAACATGCTTGGTGCTTCATACGGACCTTATGCCCGAGCATTACAGCGAATTTGCGCGGAAGAAGTTTTTCACGCTCAGCATGGTGAAGCGATAATCATGGCTTTGGCTGAAGGAACGGAAGAACAAAGGGAATTGGTTCAAGACTCCATCAATTATTGGTGGGAATCTTTATTACTCTTCTTTGGACCTCCCAGTAAAAATGAAGTGGGCTCATCCAAACAGGATATAACGATTAAGTACAGAATCAGGACAAGTACTAATGAAGAGCTTCGCCAAGCCTTTTTTTCTAAATATGTGAAGCGGATCCTTTCACTTGGCTTTACCATTCCCGATGAAACACTAATGTTTGATAAAGAATCGAAAACCTGGATTTACCAACAACCGGATTGGGGGAAATTGAAAGTGTTCGCAAGGAATGAAGGCCCCCGTTCACAGGACCGATTAAGTCTTCGAAGGATTTCTTATGAAAATAATAAATGGGTACGCGAGGCGTTAGCGCCAAAGATCATCTAAGGGAGGGGGAAGGACGATATGGAAACTAGACAAGAAAATTACTTTGAAGAATTTGAAGTATTTAGCCGTAAAACGCAAACTTCACCCGTTCAATACCACTTCAGCCTGCTTGCCCCCAATGAGGATATCGCCATCATGATGGCACAAGAAAATTTCATGAGACGTGAAGCAGTTGATGATATCTGGGTCGTGAAAAGACAGAATATACGGAAAATGACGATTGAGGAAAAGAAAACGCTTCAACGTATTGATAATAAAGATTACAGGACTACAAAAGGGTATGGATATTTAAAGAAAAAATGGCGGAAGTATGAGCAGGGAATGCTCGATGAAAAAGAGATAATGTCTTGGGCTGGAGGCGTGAAAAATGAAGAATGAATCATTGAAGAACATCGCAATCAAGGAATTGCTGCTTCAACTGGCGGACGATGACTTCATCCATTCATACAGAGGTGCAGAATGGCTTGGACTCGCACCGCATATCGAAGAAGATGTTGCATCCGCTTCGATATCTCAAGACACGATGGGGCATGCAGCCATATATTATAAGTTACTTGATGAACTAGGTGAAGGGGATGCTGATAAGCTGGCTCACGACCGTCCCGCCAAGGAACGGCGCAATGCGATCATTCTCGAATTGGTCAATGGACCTGGTTACTATATGAAAGACCCGGATTATGATTGGGCGTTTGCGGTAGTGCGGAATTATTTTTATACCCAAGCCAAAGCTATTAAGGTTCAATCCCTTCATTCATGTTCATATGAACCGCTTGCTGAAGTGGCACAAAAGGTACAAATGGAACTTTACTATCATTTGATGCACTGGAAAACATGGTTCGTCCAATTGCTGGGTTCTGGTCACGAAGAAGCGGTTTTGAGAATGAAGGCTGCGATCGGGAAAACGATGCAGGATTTCGCTGGCGTATTTTCACTTGGACAATATGGTGAGGAAATGGTGGAGCTTGGCTTGATAGAAGGCGAAGCTGACTTAAAGAAGAAGTGGATCGAGGCTATCACCCCAATTTTTGAAAGTGTTGGCTTGGCAGCAACAATTGAAATAGGCATGGCAAGAGGTGATGGTCGTAATGGCCAGCATACGGAGGATTTGGAAAAGGCGTTAGAAACGTTAAGCGAAGTGTACGCTACAGATAGAGCAGCTTCATGGTGAAGCAATAGAAAAGGGGAGGGGTATCATGTCGACCGTACAGTTAAACACAGAAGAAATATATAAACTCCTGGAAGACGTTAAAGATCCCGAAATCGATACAGTAAGTATTCTGGATTTAGGGATGGTTGAAGACGTGACGGTTTCAGGCCAGAACGTTTCGGTAAAAATGCTGCCAACTTTTCTTGGGTGCCCGGCATTGTCAATCATTCAAAAAAATGTGGAAACAGCCCTTCGACAGCTGCCTGCCGTAAAAAATGTAAGTGTGGAATTTTTACGTTCCCCTTCCTGGACATCCGATCGAATTACAGAAAAGGGGAAAGCTGGATTGAAGGTTTTCGGAATATCCCCTCCTCCTCGACAAATGAAAAGTGATGGATCATGGCATGTGGATTGCCCATATTGTGAATCTACATACGTCACGATGGAAAATATCTTCGGTCCAACGGCCTGCCGCAGCATTTTATATTGTAAAGCATGCAAAAATCCGTTCGAAGCGATGAAACCGATGATAAAAATAATCTAATAAATGGAGGTTCTATAAAATGGTAAAGTTAATCGCCCTATACAAACAACCTGAAAACAAGGAAGAGTTCGATGAGCACTATTTCAATGTACATGGTCCGATAACGGAAAAAATTCCTGGTCTTCAAAAAATGGAGGTCACTAAAATTGTAGGGACCCCAATGGGCAAGGACTCTGAATATTACATTCTTTGTGAAATGTATTATGAAGACCATGATGCACTGCAACAAGGAATGCGTTCCCCGGAAGGAAAAGCATCAGGGAAAGATTTAATGGGCTTTGCCGGGAAACTTGTAACGATGATGATCGGCGAAGAAATAAAATGAATGCGCTTCAATTCATTGAAACGTCAATCGCGGATGGCATTGGTTATATCTCTTTAAATCGGCCGCAGCAACTGAATGCCCTTAACAGGAAAATGGTTAGGGAAATAGTTTCAACCATGGAAGAATTCGACCGGGACACACAAGTGAAGGTGATCTTGCTATCGGGAAATGGAAAAGCATTTTCCGCTGGAGCTGATATTGACGAGATGGTGAACGACAATCCAATCAGTATGGAGTTAACGAACCAATTTGCCGATTGGGATCGAATAAGCCTAGTCAAGAAGCCTGTGATTGGTGCGGTAAAAAGTTTTGTATTCGGTGGTGGTTTTGAACTTGCTTTATCCTGCGATTTCTTGATTGCCGCCAGCGATACCCAGTTTTCCTTTCCGGAAGTGACACTTGGGGTCATGCCTGGTGCAGGGGGGACCCAAAGGTTGACGAAATTGGTAGGGAAGACGAAGGCACTTGAATGGATATTGACGGCTGAAAGGATAAAGGCAAAGACAGCCCTGCAATATGGTTTCATTAATAAGATCGTTGCTCCTGAATTGTTAATGGAACAAGCGGTTGATTTTGCTAGAAAGATAGCGAAGCAACCCCCGTTAGCTGTAAGGCTGATTAAAGAATCCGTCAATAAAGCCGTTGATTACCCCTTATATGAGGGCATGCAATTTGAACGGAAGAACTTCTATATTCTTTTTGCATCAGAGGACCAAAAAGAAGGAATGAAAGCATTTGTAGAAAAAAGAGAGCCGGATTTTACAGGCGGATAAGGGGTGCTCTATGTACGAAACCATTAAATATAGGGTTGAAAATGGAGTGGCTTGGCTTACTTTGAACCGTCCTGATAAACTAAATGCCTTTACGTCCCAAATGAATAAGGAAATACAGAAAGCGATAAAAATATCTGCGGGGTCAGATGAAGTGCGGGCCATTATCATTACAGGAGAAGGCAGGGCCTTTTGTTCGGGGCAAGATTTATCGGATGTTGATGAGGGCATGAATTTAGGCCAGATGCTGCTTGATGACTACGGTCCGATGATGCAGCAAATAGCAAACTGTGAAAAACCGATCATTGCAGCAGTCAATGGAGTGGCTGCAGGGGCTGGCTTCAGCCTGGCACTGGCATGCGATTTCCGGCTTGTTTCCGAAAAAGCCAGTTTTTTAAATGCTTTTGTCAATATCGGATTGATACCTGATTCGGGGAATCTGTATTACCTTTCGCGGATCGTTGGTCATGCGAAAGCCTTGGAATTATCTTTATTGGGGGAAAAGGTCACGTCTAGCGAGGCGAAAAATATCGGGCTCGCTACAAAAGTGATCAGTGTGGAAGAATGGAATGAGCAATTAAAAGCCTTTGCAGAGAATATCGCAAACAAACCAACGAAAGCAATCGGTTTAATCAAAAGATACTTAGAGGCATCCTATCACCTTTCATTGGACGAATACTTAAAAGAAGAAGCGGAGGGTCAGCGAATTGCTGGCTTAACGAAGGACTATGCAGAAGGTGTGGCAGCATTCACTGAAAAAAGGAAAGCTCAATTCATAGGCAAGTAATATAGAAAAGGGAGTGGGATTACATGGTTAGAGTTCAAGAGGCGGCATTTGAAAAAGCGGAAATGAAGCGTGATTATTATCATCTGATCATTAATGGAGAAAGAGTGGAAAGCTCTGATGGTACCACGATTGATGCATACAATCCTGCAACTGGTGAAATCATTGCCAAGGTTGCCAAGGCTACAAAGGAAGATGCAGAAAAAGCTGTTCAAGCTGCACGTGAAGCATTTGATAACGGGAAATGGAAGAAAACTCCGATTAATAAACGGTCTCGTGTTTTGAACAAAATTGCAGCAATCATGCGTTCACGCTTTAATGAATTGGTAGAATTGGAGGTTCTGAACAGCGGCAAATCCATTTCTGCAGCACAAGGCCAAGTTATGCAGGCAATTGAAGATTTCGAGTTTTATGCAGGCGCTTTAGTTGCACACCGCGGATCTGTCAATAATGTACCTGGTCAATTCCATAACTATACGGAAAAAGAGCCAGTAGGTGTTTGTGCTCAAATCATTCCTTGGAATTACCCTATGATGATGGCAGCTTGGAAAATTGCACCTGCAATTGCAGTTGGCTGTTCAGTCATTGTCAAGCCAGCTTCGTTAACGCCGCTGACTGCCATTGTATTAGGGGAAATCTGTTTAGAAGCTGGTGTTCCTTCCGGTGTGGTCAATGTCATTCCAGGTCCTGGATCGGATGTAGGGAACTACCTTGTCGAGCATCCGAAAGTGAATAAGGTGGCCTTTACAGGTTCTACGCCAATCGGCAGGGATCTTATGGGCAAAGCTTCACAAACATTAAAGAGGGTGACATTGGAGCTTGGCGGAAAGTCCCCTAATATTGTCTTTGAAGACGCGGACCTTGAAGCAGCTATCGATGGATCACTATATGGAATTTTCTACAATACTGGGCAATCTTGCGAAGCTAGATCCCGTTTATATGTACACGAAGACATATACGATGAGTTCGTTGCCAGATTCGTAGAAAAAACAAAGAAATTGAAATTGGGCAATCCACTCGACAAAGAAACACATGTTGGTGCAGTCATAGATCAAGGGCAATTGGATGTCATCGACAATTATGTACAATCTGCCATTGCTGATGGAGCGGAAATCCTGACAGGAGGAAAACCAGCGGTTATTGAAGGCTTCGAAAGCGGTTATTGGTATGAGCCGACGGTCATAGCGAATGTCAATCATGAAATGAATGTAGTGAAAGAGGAAATATTCGGACCGGTCGTTGTCATTATGAAATTCAAAGATGAAAAAGAGGCCGTAAGACTCGCGAATGATACCGAATTCGGTTTGGGGTCAGCGCTTTGGACAAAGGATGGCGGGCGTGCGACTCGAGTGGCAAATCAAATCGAAGCGGGAATCGTCATGGTGAATTGCCCATTCTCCGCATTTCCTGGAACACCATTCGGAGGCTATAAACAGTCAGGATTCGGCCGGGAACTTTGTATTGAAACACTTGATCTTTATACAGAAACGAAAAGCATCATTTCCTATCATGGTAGCCGTCCCTTAAATCCCTTTGGAATTTAATAAAACATAAAATAGGCGGCTGGCTGAACGGTATGTCGGAGAAGTAATTCAGAAATGGATGAATGCTGATCTGATTCACGGTAGCCAGCCCCTATTTATTTTTGAAGGAGGAATGAACGAATGATTAGAAATCTAGTGATTGTCGGATCTGGTGTCATGGGCAGGGGAATAGCCTATGTAGGAGCAACAGGAGGCTTCAATGTAGTATTGGTGGATGTGAATCAAGATGCACTGGAAAGTGCAAGAATAGAGATCGATACCATTTTTGAGAAGGGTGTGCGCTACCAAAAAATCACCCAGGAAGAGGCGGCAGCAGCAAAAAGCAGATTTTCGTATTCTTCCAATTTGAAAGAATCAGCAGCATATGCCGACTTAATCATAGAAGCAGTTCCGGAAAAGGCAGAAATTAAGAGAGCCGTCTTCGAAACGATTGAAGAGCACGCAAAAGAGGACTGCTACTTTGCAACCAACACTTCGACGATGAGCCCTACGGAGATTGGTTCTTATGGAAAGCGTCCCGAAAAAACGATTGCCATGCATTTTTTCAATCCTGTACAAAAGATGCCACTCGTTGAAATTGTACGTGGTCTTGAAACCAGCGATGAAACGGCAGCCATAATAAAAGAGGTTGCCGGGAAAATGGGAAAAGAAACCGTTGTCATTAATGAATTCCCTGGGTTTGTAACCAGCAGGATCAGCTGTTTGGTCGGTAATGAAGCGTTCTTTATGCTTCAAGAAGGTTTAGGTACACCAGAAGAAATCGATAAGGCAATAAAGTTAGGGCTGAATTACCCAATGGGACCATTTGAGCTAGGTGATTTGGTGGGATTGGATGCCCGTTTGAATAATTTAAAATATTTACATAGTAAACTTGGTGAAAAATACCGCCCTGCCCCCCTTCTTGAACAGTATGTTAAAGCTGGCAGGCTCGGCCGTAAGACAGGTAAAGGTGTGTACGATTATACAAAAGATGGCGAGCTGGTGAAGAAATGAAGGATGTTGTGATTATTGATGCTGTGAGAACACCAATCGGAAGATATAAAGGAGCTTTGAAAAGCGTTCGCCCGGATGACCTCGGTGCAATTGTAATCAAGGCGCTGACCGATCGCAATCCAGAGCTGCCGCCAGATCAAATTGAAGATGTCATCTTCGGGAATGCAAATCAAGCAGGAGAGGATAATCGCGATGTGGCCCGGATGTCCGCCCTTTTAGCTGGTCTTCCGGTGAATGTGGCTGGAACGACAATAAATCGTTTGTGTGGATCAGGACTGGATGCCGTCATGTATGCTGCACGCTCCATTGCTGTAGGTGAAGGCGATATTTATATCGCAGGCGGTACCGAAAGCATGACAAGGGCGCCGTACGTCATGGCCAAACCTGAGAGTGAATTTCCGCGGGGGTCAATGGAGCTTCAGGATACAACGATCGGATGGCGCTTCACGAATGAGAAACTTAAAGAAATGTATGGCACGGATTCGATGCCTCAAACGGCTGAAAATGTCGCCCGGCGTTTTTCGGTTTCAAGGGAGGACCAAGATCAATTCGCGTATCAAAGCCAGCAAAAAGCGAAAAAAGCAGTGGAAAATGAGCGTTTCATTAATGAAATCGTACCTGTTCGATATACGGATCGTAAAGGGAATGAAGTCATTGTCGAGAAGGATGAACACCCTCGTCCTGACACGACCATCGAAAAGTTGGAAAAACTCAAACCGATCTTTAAAGACGGCACTATAACGGCCGGTAATGCTTCAGGCGTAAATGATGGAGCCTCGGCATTACTTTTGATGAGTGCAGAAAAAGCACGGGAGCTTGGATTGAAACCTCTGGCCAAATATGTTGTAGGGGCGGTAGCGGGATTAGAACCGTCCATTATGGGCCTTGGCCCGATTCATGCCACTAAAAAAGCATTGGGCAGGGCAAGCTTGACGATTGAAGACATCGGGCTAGTGGAATTGAATGAAGCATTCGCTTCCCAATCCTTGGAGTGCATCCGCCAATTGAAATTGGATCAGGAGAAAGTGAATGTCAACGGCGGGGCAATAGCGTTTGGCCATCCGCTCGGTGCAAGCGGGGCGCGTATTTTAACAACACTTGTTCATGAAATGAAAAAGCGGAAGGTACGATATGGTCTTGCAACGATGTGTGTCGGTGTCGGCCAGGGGATATCCGCCATTATAGAAAATATTGAAAATGATGGATGATGGCCCTTATTAGTTGTGCTTGCATAAGGGGCATATTTAAAAAAGGGGGAAGACACATGTCAAATGTCATTTATAAAGTGGAAAATCAAATCGGCTATATAACAGTGAATCGACCCGACGTATTGAATTGCTTCGACTATGGGACACTTTCTGAACTGCAGGAAGTCATCGATGCAGTTTATGCCGACGACGATATCCGTGTCGTCATTTTCACGGGTGCAGGGGAAAAAGCATTCAGCGCAGGAGCGGATTTGAAGGAAAGGAAGACTTTGACTGATGCGGAGGTAAGAAGGAACGTTAAATCGATTCGGGATGTTTTTAATAGTATTGCAGGGCTACCGCAGCCAACGATAGCTGCCGTCAATGGATATGCATTGGGGGGAGGATTTGAATGGCTGCTTTCATGTGACTTTGCAATTGCTGCAGAAGGTGTTTCTTTGGGGCTCACTGAAACTAGCTGGGCCATTATTCCTGGAGCAGGCGGCACACAGCGGCTGCCTAGGTTGATTGGGGAAATGAAAGCGAAGGAATTAATATTCACTGCTAAAAAATTGACTGCGGAAGAGGCATGTCGATTAGGGATCCTTTTGAAGGTCGTGCCAAGGGATCAACTTATGTCAGTCTGTGAGGAATTGGCAGCCGATATCATGAAAAATGGGCCGATTGCAGTCAAACAAGCCAAATATGCGATTACCCAAGGAATGAATACAGACTTGCAAACTGGAATGGCCATAGAGGGAAAAGCCTATGAATTGACCATCCCGACTCAAGACAGATTGGAAGCACTCCAAGCATTTAGTGAACGAAGGAAAACGCATTTTACGGGTAAATAATATTGCGGTTTCATTTTAAAAAGATATAATAATCATTATGTCTTCCGTGTGAAATTAGTAACAATGTGAGAATGAGGTGAGAAAAATAGGAACTAATACGCAATCCATGATTTTTACGATTTACGGCGATTATATCCGTAACTATGGAAGTAAAATCTGGATAGGCAGTTTAATTCGGTTATTAAAGGAATTCGGTCATAATGAGCAGGGCGTACGTGTAGCCGTTTCACGAATGGTCAAGCAAGGGTGGATTCAGTCTGAGAAGCAGGGGAATAAAAGCTATTACTTTTTGACCGATCGCGGTGTACAGCGAATGGATGAAGCAGCCAATCGCATATATAAGATGAAACCAAATGATTGGGACGGAAAATGGCGTGTCTTAATGTACACGATTCCTGAAGATAAGCGGCAATTACGGGATGATTTCCGTAAAGAGTTAATATGGAGCGGGTTTGGCAGTTTTTCCAGTGGTTGTTGGATTTCCCCTAATGATTTGGAGAAACAAATCCATCGTTTGATCGAGAAATATGACATTAATGAGTATGTAGACTTTTTCATTTCGGAGTACAAGGGCCCAAAAGAAAACCAATCGCTTGTCGAGAAAAGCTGGCATTTAGAAGAGATTGAAAATAAATATGAAGAATTCATCGAGAAATACAGCAAACAATTCATCGTACATCAAAGCATCATTAGCAGGGGGGAAATGTCCGATGCTGATTGCTTTGTGGAACGAACGAACTTGGTGCATGAATACCGTAAGTTTTTATTTATCGATCCGGGCCTGCCAAAGGAACTGTTGCCTTCAAAGTGGAACGGGAATCATGCTGCTCTTTTATTTAGCCAGTATTATCAAGTCTTGGCTGAACCAGCTAGCCGTTTCTTTGAAAGCGTATTTCAGGAAAACAATGATATATGCCGGAAAGACGAAACCTATGATGCTAAAGATCATCCTCTTATCATCAAGTGAAAAAGAGCTTCAGCCAGTTGCTAATGACGACTTGCCGAAGCTCTTTTCTACATTATAGTCAACTAAAGACAACGGGGAAATTCCCTTTGTGATGATTATTCAAGTATCCCTTTGAAGTCCTTTCCTTTTTGAACATATGTATCAATCGAAAGTTGGATCAATTCAAGATCTTTTTCATTCAATCTGCGAACCACTTTCCCTGGCGAGCCAACAACCAGCGAACGTGGAGGTATGCTTTTCCCGGAGGAAATCAATGTATTCGCCCCGACAATGCATTCCTCGCCGATTTCTACATTATCCAATATCGTTGAACCCATACCGATAATGGATCGTTTGCCAATTTTACAACCATGTAGGATAACGTTATGACCGACAGTCACTTCGTCTTCAATGACAACTGGGCATCCTTCAAATAAATGAATGGTGGAATTATCTTGAATACTGCATTTTTCTCCTATTGTGATTGAATCTTCATCACCGCGCAGAACGGAGTTAAACCAAATGGTTGATTCTTTCCCAATCGAAATATCACCGATTAAATGAGCGCCGGGTGCAATGAAAACGGTTTCGTGAATAGAGGGTTTCTTATTATTGTACGGAATAATCATAGTCTCGCTCCTTTTGGAAAAGTCAGAATTGTTTTTCTAATGAATATAGTATAACATTAATTGGACAGGGAGGGATTAAAGTGAAATATATTTGTGGGCTTTTTTCAATAAAATACCCAATTATTCAAGGCGGCATGGGGAATATAAGCAATGCAAGCCTTGCGGCAGCAGTATCCAATGCAGGGGGCCTAGGGACAATAGGGTGCGGTACCATGAATCCCGAACAGGTAGAAGCCATCATTCTCGAAACCAAAGGTAAAACCAATCACAATTTCTCATTGAACATTCCAATCAATGTTAGTCCATATACAGATGAGTTAATCAATCTTGTCTTTAAGCATGATATACCTGTAGTATCCTTATCTGCAGGAAATCCTGCCCCTTTCATTCCATTATTGCAAAAAAAGAAAATAAAAGTGATAGCCATCGTTGCATCGGTCAAGCACGCGCAAAAAGCGCAAGCTGCAGGGGCCGATGTGTTGGTTGCAGAAGGGTTTGAAGCTGCCGGCATCAATTCGAACCTGGAATTGACGACCTTTACACTCATTCCGCAAATTAGCAAGCATGTGACGCTGCCAGTTTTGGCAGCTGGCGGAATCGGCAATGGACAGGGGGTGGCAGCTGCATTGATGCTGGGAGCTTCAGGGGTCCAGTTGGGAACCAGGCTGATCGCTACACAAGAGGCACCGTTCCATCCATCATATAAACAGAAATTAATCGATGCGATGGGTGATGATACGTTTATATTGGGCAGATCCGTTGGACAGGTCAGAAGAGTATTGAAGGACCCATACACGGAAAAAGTTCTGGATTTGGAAAAACAAGGACTGTCCCCAATGAATTATCGTGAAATGACCTCAGAAGTCCATCATATTAATGGTGCAATGAACGGGGATGTTAACAATGGTTTTATGAACAGCGGCCAGGTTGCCGGATTGATTGACAATATACCCACGGTTAAGGAATTACTTGATGGCATGATGAAAGATGCAAAAAAACAAATGGAGGATGGATTGAGCAGTTTTTCCACCCCCTTTATGATTTGAGAACTAGCGGAAGGGACCAATCTGATCATTATTGATTCCCATGGTAAACTACCGAAAACTTACATTATGGAAGATTGTGAGTGAATTTGTGATACAATGGAAAATGAACTTTTTGAAATCATGGGGTGCCCTTCAATTTGGGAGTACCCCTTTTCATATGTAATAAAAGGTAGAAAAGGGGAAACCTCCATGGAAACTTTAATAATGGATATGATTGAAGCGTTTAAATCCTTATCCTATTTCGGTGTGCTGCTAGCTTTGACTTTTGAATTCATTCCTGCTGAAATAGTCTTGCCACTGGCCGGATACTGGGTTTATCAAGGTGATATGAATCTATATTTGACTATACTTGCCGGTTCGCTTGGCGGGGTAACGGGCCCTTTGACGCTTTATGCTTTAGGTAAGTATGGCGGGAGACCGCTTGTTTTAAAGTTTGGGAAATACTTTCTGATCAAGGATGAGCAGTTGAACAAGGCTGACCGCTTCTTTAAAAGGTATGGTGGGGGAATTGCCTTCTTTGGACGGTTTGTACCAGGAATTCGTACCGCTGTCTCGCTGCCATGCGGAATATTGAAAATGAGTATTTGGAAATTCATTTTATATACCTATATGGCGATGCTTCCTGTAACAAGCATTTATGTTTATCTAGGGTATAAGTTAGGGCCGAAATGGGAGCAGGCAGGAGCCATCTTTTCACAATATGCTAATTTCTTGCTTATCCCCATCGCAGTTATAGTCATTTGGTTCATTATGAAGACTCAAAATCAAAAGCAAAGACAAAAACTAAGTCAATCAATAACAAAGAAGGCGCCATGATCAGGCGCCTTTTTCATTATGTTATTATTAGCAGAATCCACCGTAGCCGCCACCGTAGCCGCCACCATATCCGCCACCATATCCGCCACCGTAGCCGCCGCCGAATCCACAGCTGCATCCAATGATAATCAACAAGATAAATAATACGATCAGCAGTGCAAACCCGTTATCGAAACCGCCGCAACCGTCGTCACAACATTCATTTCTATGTCCACCCATTCAATTTCCTCCTCATACATATTATGGAATTGCATACCTAGCAAAACATCTTACCGGGAATACTTCATACTATGTATTATAGGCCGAAGTGTTTGCTTATTCATAAAAAATGGGCGTCGGCAAATCAGGGGAATAAGCCCGAATATTTTTTTGATTTCGTTTAAAATGTTATAATATACCATGCGGATTATGGGGGAAGGGAGCTGAACTTAGTCATGAAAGTGGCCATTATAACGGATGTGCATGGTAATGCTTCAGCGTTAAAAGCCGTTTTAAGAGTTATTGATCAAAGGGACGATATAGATCATATCTATTGTTTAGGAGATATGGTTGGGATTGGCCCGGATACAAATGAAGTCCTTGAGCTATTATTTGCACGAAATGATTTGTCGATGATAACTGGAAATCATGATGAAGCGGTCCTGGCCATCATTAACGGGGAGCCGCATCCGGACGGTCATATTCATGTAAAGGAGCATCATGAATGGATAGCTGAAAGAATGCATCGGAATTTCATAACCAAACTGGAGAAATTGCCTCGCACCATACAGCATATCATTAATGATCACTCCGTTTACTTCACACATTATCACATGGAATCGAAGAAATTGGATGAGCACATAAGCCTTAATCCTTTTAGTAAAATCGTTGAACCGAACTTAAATAACTTAGAAATGCTATTTAAAGATCATCATCACGATTTAATTGGATTTGGACATCATCACCCTACCCATCTTTTTAGAAATGACCGAACGATATTCCTTAACCCAGGGTCTCTTGGCTGTAATGGTGAACCAGTTGCTCCTTATGCCATTGTTACGATTGAAAGTACAGGTATACAGGTTAAGCTCGAAAAAGTAAACTATGATAATTCA
The DNA here is from genome assembly GCF_001578185.1 of Peribacillus simplex. Classification (NCBI taxonomy): domain Bacteria; kingdom Bacillati; phylum Bacillota; class Bacilli; order Caryophanales; family Bacillaceae; genus Peribacillus; species Peribacillus simplex. The sequence goes on from NZ_CP011008.1 coordinate 1,064,898, forward strand.
TCGTTCCTGTTATCGTATAAAAGCTTACAAGTTCCCGAGTATGAATTCATTATCCGGGCCTTCCATGGCGGACAACAGGCCTAATACGTTAATAATTGATGAAATATGGGGAAGTGTTGAACATAAAGGTACATGCCTGGGGATACGATAATAGCAAAACATGATGAAGCTGGAGGTAGGGTATGAAGGAAAAAGAACAGGTAAGTCAAGAGCAAGAAGTTAGGGAACAGCACAATCTGGTATGTAATAATGAATTGTTTAATAAAGATTTATACGCCATTGTCGATGATACGATGCAAGAGGAAGGGTAAACTGGAAAAACGCTGCAGAATACTCTGTAGCGTTTATTTTTACTTTAAAATGGTTAAAGGCAGATTCTTGATTTACACAAAACGGTCATGGCCAACCTATTTTCTGCACTCTTATTACAGCAGTGAACCGCGAACGAATCATTTGAAACCATTCTGGATTTATCCCATACTATATATGAGTTTCAAATCCGAGAGGAGGAATGGCATGGGGCATCATCTTGGTCACTCCGATGAACATGGGCACGGGCACCACCATCATTCTAATAATAAAAAAGCATTGTTGGCATCCTTCTTATTAATCTCCACATTTATGATAGTCGAGGTTATTGGGGGATTCATGACAAATAGTCTGGCTTTACTGTCGGATGCAGGTCACATGCTTAGCGATGCGGCAGCTTTAGGACTTAGTTATACAGCGATAAGGTTGGGGGAAAGGAAAGCGACATCGTCGAAATCGTATGGATATAAACGTTTTGAAATAATTGCTGCTTGTTTGAATGGATTGACCTTGATCGTTATATCCGTATTCATTTTCATAGAGGCAATTAAGAGGTTCGTGGATCCTCCTGAGGTGCAAAGCTTGGGAATGCTAATGATTTCAATCATCGGCTTACTGGTCAATATCATTGCGGCTTGGATTTTAATGAGCGGAGATAAGGAAGACAATTTGAATGTACGAAGTGCTTTTTTACATGTAATTGGTGATATGCTTGGATCGGTGGGTGCAATTGCTGCCGCGCTCTTGATTTATTTTTTCGATTGGGGAATAGCAGATCCGATTGCGAGCGTCATAGTCGCGGTTTTAATTATTATCAGTGGTATTAGGGTAGTGAGGGATTCTTTCCATATTTTAATGGAGGGCACACCCGACCAAGTCGATATGGATGATGTGAAAGCATCCTTGCTGGAATTGGCCAGTGTTTCCGAAGTCCATGACCTCCATATCTGGACGATCACCTCTGGTTTTTTGACAATGAGCTGCCATGTTGTCATAGATGCCAGCGGTAATCACGATTCAGTTTTAGCAGAAGCGCAAAAACTTCTTCACGATCAGTTTGGCATTGAACATAGCACGATTCAAGTGGAAAGACAGGAAGTAGGCTGTCCGAATCCACACGAGACATGTAATTGAAAAGGGCTGGCTCATGTTAGAGCCAGCCTCTTAAGAGTGGTTTGTATAAGCAACTTTATATCCCTTTCCATATGACTTTTACAGAACATTTAGAAGCCATTCCTGTTAAAATGAATCGAGATGATTGTAGATAATAAGTTATGGAAAATACTAAGTGAAAACATCGGGGAATTTTACTGCGAACATAATCCTGACACATTAAAAGGGTAAGATTGAGGGAAAAGGCTCTGATGATTTTAATAATTAGCATATACAAAATTGTTCAACTATAATTCAGGAAGGAGGAATCCTTATATGAAGAAAATTCTTGTAGTAGAAGATGAAATTGCCATATCCATGGTATTGAAAGCATATTTGGAGCGTGAAGGTTTTAATGTAGTCCAAGTATACGATGGACTAAAGGCCATTCCGGTTTTTGAAGAAACAGAGCCAGACCTTATCCTGCTTGATGTCATGCTGCCTGGTAAGGAAGGCTGGGATATATTGAAGGAAATACGGGAGGAAGATACATGTCCGGTTATCATGTTGACTGCACTTACCGATGTCGATTACAGATTATCGGGATTTAAGTCAGGTGCGGATGATTACATCTCCAAACCATTTGTTGCCGAAGAAGTCGTGGCCCGGGTGCATGCCGTTTTAAGAAGATCCTCATCGGTTGTTGCAGAAGGTGATCATGTACATGAGTTTGGGAGTTTAACCATCGATGATCAGTCTTATATGGTGCATTTGGATGGGGAAGAAATTAACTTGACGCCGCGTGATTTGTCGCTGCTCATTTTTTTCGCAAAGCACCCTAATCAAATTTTCACGAGAGAACAGCTGCTCGATCAAGTGTGGGGCATGGATTATGATGGCAGTGACCGTGCGGTGGACCTGGCTATCAAACGAATCAGGAAGGCGATAGATGCATGGCCTGTAACTGAGGGGGAAATAAAAACATTGCGTGGATTGGGGTATCAATTGAGTGTCTATGAAAACTAAAAAAAGAACCACTTTACAACGCTATTGGACTAAGAGATACGTATTGACCTTGATTTCAGGTTTGATATTATTGTCTGTTTTTTCCTTGTGGTGGATGGAAAAAACAGCTTTGGAATATAGGCTTAGCCTGCTTAAGTACTTAGCTGATGAAACATCCGATCGGGCGATAAAGGAAAATGGTCAGATTGTCGTTGGTCCGGTCCTTTCGGAGATTGTTGAGGAAAGGGAGAAAATCCTTCATCTGAACCAACAGCCAATCATCTATATTGTCGACCCTGAAGCCAGCATCATTTATACGATGCCTCAATTGTATATCGATCCGGATGATAATAAACTCCCAGACGTCATTATGAAAAATAGGGAGTTAGTCCAGAAGGTCAAGATTTCCGACAACAAAGTATATGTCGTCAAATCCCCCATTACGTTTAACGATGAGACGAGAGGTTGGGTCGTCATTGCACAGGAAGAAGGGGCATTGAAGGAAATCAACCAAGATCATGGCTTGTTGGCGATCATGATTGGAGGCCTTCTAATTCTGGGGACGGGAGTCATTTATTTTCTTTCCAGGCAGATTTCGCGGCCAATCCAAGATGTAGCTAACGCCGCTGTCCAGGTTCGAGAAGGCAACTATGATATCCATTTCAAAGAGGAAGAGGAAATCAAGGAAGAAGAAATTTATGAACTGATAGGATCGTTTAAGGAAATGACCAATCGATTGAAGGTCATGGAGAAGTTGCGGGCGGAATTGCTTGCAGGTGTAACCCATGATTTGAAAACGCCAGTCACTTCCATTAGCGGACTTATACAAGCGGTTAAGGATGATGTCGTTACGGGAGAGCAAAGTAAGGAATTCCTCGATATTTCTTTAAAGGAAACTCAACGTCTACAAGGTATGATAGAGGATTTACTTAATTATAATGCCATATCGGCAGGTGCTTTTAAAATTCGGGTGCAGAAAGAGAATATCAATATATTCATCAAGGAAATTGCCTATCGCTGGCAAGTGACCCAGGATGATCAAGCGTTCGCTTTTGATATAAAAGTTCCTGATGAACCGGTCTTTGGTCAAATTGACTCATTGCGGATGCAGCAAATCGTCATTAACCTTTTGAATAATGCCAGGCATGCACTTGATGGCAACGGGGAAATAGTGATTCACCTTTATGAAACGGGTGAAGAACGAATCTGCATTGATGTACTGGACAGTGGCCGGGGAATCCCAAAACATGAACAACAATATGTGTTCGAACCATTCTATCGAGGTGAAAACAAAAAGTTGAAGGTACGCGGTTTAGGTCTGGGACTGCCATTCAGTAAGATGCTTGCCAAAGCGCAAAAGGGAGATCTTGTGCTGAAAGAAAGTAATGAACAAGGGACGACGTTTACTATTAGTTTAGAGAAAGCAGATCAGATATAGAAAAAAGGGTTGTCCGCTTTAATGGACAACCCTCTTATTATGCACCGATGTGGGATGGTTGATAATCCAATTGGCTGATTGCATGCCATAACTGTACATGACGTACTTTTCTAGGAAGGAAACGTCCCATTTCTTCTTCGTTATATCCAGCATGCAAGTTCTTATAGTCGAAAATGATCGGACGGCGAAGTAAATCCGGGTTATCTTGAATAAGCTTACAAAGATCATTAAGTGGTGTACTATTTATATCGATATTCAGGCTTTTGAATTTTTTGGAACGGGTTGAGATGATTTCATCTGTACCGCCTTCTGTTTTACGTAAAACCTCTTTAATTTCTTCTATAGAAAGAGGTTGGGAATATAGGTTCCGTTCATTGTAGGAAATTTCGTTTTTCTTAAGCCAAGCTTTTGCTTTACGACAGGCTAAACTGCTTGGAGTAGTATAAATTGTGACCATATAAAATCGACTCCTTCAAAGTGTTAATGTTTATGGAATGAAATTATTATTGTGTATTTGTTATACTCATACTTTAACGTTTCTTTGTGTCAGCAATATGTCAAGAAAAATAAACTTGAAAGTTATTTTAATTCCTGTACATGAACAACAGTATGTATTCGAACCATTCTATCGAGGTGAAGACAAAAAGCTTAAGATACGTTGTTTAGGTTTAGGACTGCCATTCAACAAGATGCTTGCCAAAGCGCAAAAGGGAGATCTTGTGCTGAAAGAAAGCAATGAACAAGGGACGACGTTTACTATTAGTTTAGAGAAAGCAGATCAGATATAGAAAAAAGGGTTGTCCGCTTTAATGGACAACCCTCTTATTATGCACCGATGTGGGATGGTTGATAATCCAGTTGGCTGATTGCACGCCATAATTGAACATGACGTACTTTTCTAGGAAGGAAGCGTCCCATTTCTTCTTCGTTATAACCGGCATGTAAATTCTTATGGTCAAAAATAATTGGTCGGCGAAGTAAATCCGGGTTATCTTGAATAAGCTTACAAAGATCATTTAATGGTGTATTATTTATATCGATATTTAAGCTACTGAATTTTTTAGAACGGGTTGAGATGATTTCATCTGTACCGCCTTCTGTTTTACGTAAAACCTCTTTAATTTCTTCTATAGAAAGTGGTTGTGAATATAAATTACGTTCATTGTAGGAAATTTCGTTTTTCTTAAGCCAAGCTTTTGCTTTACGACAGGCTAAACTGCTTGGAGTAGTATAAATTGTGACCATATAAAATCGACTCCTTCAAAGTGTTAATGTTTATGGAATGAAATTATTATTGTGTATTTGTTATACTCATACTTTAACGTTTCTTTGTGTCAGCAATATGTCAAGAAAAATAAACTTGAAAGTTATTTTAATTCCTGTACATGAACAACAGTATGTGTTCGAACCATTCTATCGAGGTGAAGACAAAAAGCTTAAGATACGTTGTTTAGGTTTAGGACTGCCATTCAGCAAGATGCTAGCAAAAGCGCAAAAGGGAGATGTTGTGCTTAAGGAAAGCAATGAACAAGGCACCACCTTCACGATCGTTATAGAGAAAGCGGATCAGATATAAAAAAGGGTTGTCCATTATCGGACAACCCTTTTTATGGACTGTGTACATGCTAACTGATTAAGCCAATTGGCTGATTGCATGCCATAGCTGTACATGACGGACCTGCCTTGGAAGGAAGCGTCCCATTTCTTCTTCGTTATAACCGGCATGTAAATTCTTATGGTCAAAAATAATTGGTCGGCGAAGTAAATCCGGGTTATCTTGAATAAGCTTGCAAAGATCATTAAGTGGTGTACTATTTATATCGATATTCAGGCTTTTGAATTTTTTGGAACGGGTAGAGATGATTTCATCTGTTCCGCCTTCCGTTTTACGTAAAATCTCTTTTATTTCTTCAATAGAAAGAGGTTGGGAATATAGGTTGCGTTCATTGTAGGAAATTTCGTTTTTCTTAAGCCAAGCTTTTGCTTTACGGCAGGCTAAACTGCTTGGAGTAGTATAAATTGTTACCATATAAAATCGACTCCTTCAAAATTAAAAGTTTATTGGATGAAATTATTTTTATATTTGTGATACTCTTACTTTAACGTTCCTATGTGTCAGCAAGATGTCAAGAAAAATAAACTTAATAGTTATTTCAAAAGGAAAGGGAGAAAATGAAATGCAATCTGCCTTTAATGAAAAAAAAAACGATTCGGTGATATGGCCGATCAAGGACCTGCATAGGCTGATATTTTACATGGATGTGCGGATAATACCATGACAGGGGATTTTTGGTCACCTGTCAGGCTATCGATACAGGTGGCGGGACTATCGGGTATCCTTGTTTTCATTTTAGGGATTATCCTGGCGCGAATGATGGCTAAAAAGCAATTCAGGGGAAGAGTCCTGTTGGAAACAGCATTTTTATTGCCGCTCGTTTTGCCACCTTCTGTCGTAGGTTTTTTATTGATTGTGATTTTTGGGAAGAATGGAATGCCAGGCCAATTCATCGAAAGGGTTTTTGATCAGCCCCTAATGTTCACTTGGTGGGCGGCGGTTATTGCATCCACCGTGGTAGCTTTTCCGCTTATGTACCAATCCGCTAAAACAGGCTTTGAAGGTATTGATGAAGAAATCGAAAATGCAGCAAGAGTTGACGGGGCGGGCGAGTGGAGATTGTTCCTTTTTGTATCCCTTCCATTGGCAGTCAGATCCATAGTCACAGGTGCCATATTGAGTTCTGCACGTGCAATGGGGGAATTCGGGGCGACACTAATGTTTGCCGGAAACATCCCCGGACAGACACAAACCATACCAACCGCGATATATGTCGCCATGGACTCCGGGAATATGACATTGGCCTGGCTATGGGTTGCTGTGATCATCGTCATCTCATTCATGATGCTTTTTGTCGTGACGTACATAAAATGAATGCTGTTTCTCAAATATGCTTATGAAAAGATTAGGTGCGGCTTCTATGTCTTCTTTATGGGTAAAGCCGTTTTTTTCATATAGCTTCCGTGCAGGCAGGTTCATTTTACCGGTCGAAACGGATATCTTTTCCCAGCCGCCTTGTAATTGAAGGTCATTCAAAAGGGCATCCGCAATACCCTGACGAAAATAAGCGGGATGGACGATCATTCTGCAAATCCGCATTAGTCTATTTTCTATTGTATAGGATATCGCTCCAGCTAAGGCATCACCTTCTAAAAAGCATATGAACGATTCATTACAATGAATGAATTGTTCATATGTTTCCAATAAAGGAGGGATATCGGCAAAGCCGATCAAATCCGCTTCCACCGTATAGGATTTTTTTTGAAGTTTAAAAAGCTGCTGGCCAAAATCGGAATCCAAGTCCCGAATTTTCATGATCAAATCATATCACTTCCTTTCATTACATTATAAAGGAAGAGGGAGATTATTGTTTCTTATCAGTCTGTGTTATAATCGACAAACAATATGAACTAATGAAATGAGGAAGAAATTTGTTAACATTTGAAGAAAAATTGAGCATCATTGAAACTTTTCCGGAATTACAGCGAAAAGACGTTTCATTGGGGCGTGTGAATTTCCATTACCCAGAAAGTGTCCAGGAGAAAAAGATAGTCGTTCAGCATTTGCATCCCAATGGAAATGGATTCGTTTACGCTGGCCATATGAGAAAAAAAGATACTGACCGTAAAGGATTTATCAATATACGTGATTATAATGAAGCGGAATTAAAAGAATTGATTCAAAAAAGCATGGATTTTCTTTCTGAACTTCCTGTTGAAATCGAAGAAGAGGAAAACGAGTTCGCTAGGTTGGAAGGAACATGGATTGGCCGTGAAAAGCAAGAGCTTTCACTTGAAAGGGAAGATCAGCTTTGGAACGTGTATTCAGGCTCGAATCTTGAGGAGTGTTTCGAGAGTCCAGTAGAGGCGGAGCGCTACTTATTGGACGAAGGTTTCCGTCAAAGCAATAAGCGGAAAATGTAGAATTTTAGGATAATTTGTCGGTGGAATTACTGCGATAATCTTGTTTTTTTTGGATTTTCCATGATATAATATGAGTAATTATTTTTGTTCGGAATAAGTTTGATAGAAGGATTTACTGTTATAGGATTCCTCTTGAAACATTATCCAGAACCAAAAATAGTAATAAAATGGATTTTTCCAAACACAGGAGGAACTATCATGGTACAAGGTAAAGTAAAATGGTTTAACGCAGAAAAAGGTTTCGGTTTCATCGAAGTTGAAGGCCAAGACGATGTATTCGTACATTTCTCAGCTATCCAAGGCGAAGGCTTCAAAACTCTTGAAGAAGGCCAAGAAGTTTCTTTCGAAATCGAGCAAGGCGCTCGTGGACCACAAGCAGCTAACGTTCAAAAATAATTGAACGCATATAAAAAAAGACTCCGATACTGGAGTCTTTTTATTTTCCCCTGAAAGGGGAACCACGTTTATTCTTCTTTTTTTTCGGCCATTTCCCTTAATACTTTGTCCAATTTTTCCTCGATCCGTTTAGAACGATTAAAATGCCCTGCCAGGTAAAAAACGATGAATATAACGAATACGACAAGCACTAGCATAAACAGGATAGGAAGGAACTGGGTTAAATTTTCAGTCATTGGATATTATCCCCTTTTTATTCCATTATACTTCATGCTTACCGCTGCTATGATATAGGGAGACAAATTTTTAAAAAAATACTAAAAGGTGATATGCGAAAACGCATCTCACCTTTTAGTCAGTTCTGGAATAGCGAGGCGAACTTTTGAAGTCTGGGCAAGTCTGATTCTTGATACATCTGTTCTATCTTCAATGTCACCAATAACTGGCTTTTGGCAAATAACATGTCCCGGAAATGATCGACCGCTCCACAAAAATGATTATAGTTGGTTTCACCAGTGCCAAAGACTCCCGTTTTCAGATGAGCAATAGGCAACTGTTCCAGTTCTTTGTAAAGGGCTGCTGATTTGGCAGGAAGCTCCCCATTTCCCCATGTATAGGTACCGACGATCAATGCATCGTAATCCGGCAATGTACCTAAATCGAATTCATGCAGTTGATATAGTCCAGCTCCAGGTAATAGGGAAGCGATGGCTTCAGCAAGAGCTTTTGTATTTCCTCCAGCAGAATGATAGACAATGGCAACTTTATAGCTCATCGAATCCATTGCTGGCATTTACTTGACTGTAGGTCCTTGACTTCTGTTCGAAGAAATCGGTTTTGGTAAGGCCGATGGATTCATCATCGAACGTTTTGATCCAAGGCATCGGGTTTTCACTATACTCTTTATACAAGTTTTCAAGGCCTAGCATGCGAAGCCGTTTGTTGGCGATATATTCGATGTATTCGTTGAACTCTTCCAAATCGAGATCAGCTTTGGTTTGGATATCTTCAAGCATATACTCAGACCATTCCTTTTCGAGTTCGACGGCTTTTTCAATCGTTTTATAGATGAATTTCGTGTTTTCTTCATTATTTAACTCTGGATATTCATACATCAAGATTTGAACGAGCATTCCAATGAAATCGAAATGGACCATTTCATCGCGATGGATATAGGATATCATCGTAGCCGAGCCGGTCATAAGGTTCTGGCGTCCTAAATTATAATAGAAGGCGAAAGCCAGATAAAAATAAATCCCTTCGAGGTTCGTTGAATGGATCAGTGCCTCGAATAAATGCTGAGGGCTTGGATCGTCCACGAACTTTTGATAGGCATCCACGATCGGTTGATTACGCTTAATCACTTCCGGATGTTCTTTAATGCGGTCGAAAAGCTGTTTTTGCTTGCCTACCGGTATCAGGGAAGCAAGGATATAGGAATAGGATTCATTATGGATGGATTCCTGCTGGGCCATGTTTGCCAGGATAGCTTTTGCCGCAGGATCCTTTATATACCGAAGGATTTCTACTAAAGTAGGCGTTTGTAGACTATCCATTCCAGCAATCATCGTAAGGATATCAAGAAAAGCGTCCTGGATATCTTCGTCCAATTCTCCCCACTGCTTTTTATCCTGAATCATGTTCACGCTTGAAGGCTTCCAAAAGTTATTGATGAGCTGTGTATAGGTATCATAGAATTTCTCATACTGAATATCGTTCCAAAGGAGAAAGCCTGAAGCTTCTCCTTTGAAAACACCGGTCGCTTTAGTTGGATGCGTTGGTTCTAGCATCCGGATCTTTTTTATATGATTGGTCATTCGTGAAAACTCCTTTAAGAATAGATTACTAAGGGTTTGATCGTCGTTAACTAGAACAGCTTTCGCAGGCATTGTCATATTCGGAAGAAGTCGAACGAACATAATACGTTGATTTCAACCCGGATTCCCACGCCGTTAAATGGATATCCAATAGGACCTTCGCTTTGATTGTGTTGTGTACATACAGATTAAAGCTGATTGCTTGGTCAATATGGCGTTGGCGGGCTGCATTTTGCCTGATGCTCTCCAGTTGGTCCAAATTAAAGCGGGTCTTTTTATAATATTCATACGTATTTGGCGTCAATCCTGGTGCGGTCACCTTGAATTTGAAGTTTTTCTTTTCCTCGTAAAATTCAATTTCATACAAAGGATCGATTCCATCCGTTGAATTACCGATTTTAGCAGTCGATGAATTTGGGGCAATAGCCATTAAATATCCATTACGGGTACCGTGCTCCTGCACATCTGCTTTTAAATCCATCCATTTTTGATCTGTATAGTCACGAAGTTCGAAATATTCCCCTGTATGCCAATCCGATCCTTCGAAATATGGGTATGATCCTTTTTCCTTGGCCAACTCGTTGGATGCTTTGATTGTTAAGTAAGCGATCTTTTCGTATAAAGCATCGGCATAGTGAACAGCCTCATCCGATTCCCAATAAATATTCTGAGTGGCAAGTAAATGATGCCATCCAAACGTTCCTAAACCAATTGCCCGGTAACGTTTGTTCGAGATGGATGCTTGCTTGACCGGAAGATTATTGACATCAATGACGTTATCCAGCATCCGGATCTGAATGGGAATTAACCTCTCCAAAACATCGCTGCTCACCGCACGGGGCAAGTTAATGGATGATAGGTTGCAGACAACGAAATCGCCGCTTTTACGGACCACAACGACATCTCCATCTTCTGTTTCATATTCATCCGTGATCGTCGAAGGGCTTAAGTTTTGAGCAATCTCCGTACAAAGGTTAGAACAATAAATCATGCCTTTATGTTTATTCGGATTCTTCCGGTTCACTTCATCGCGGTAGAACATATATGGTACGCCTTCTTCTAATTGAGAAATCATGATGCTTTTCATGATGTCCATCGCATTGATTTTTTCAAAGCTATAGTTTGGAAGTGTACCATTTTCTGCGGCCTCGACAGCAAGTGCGTAATGATTCCTGAAGCTTCCTTCGCCTTTCTTCTCGTCATAAAGATCTTCAAGTGAGAATCCAAGGGTTTGTTTGATGGTATGCGGATCGAAAAGATACCATTCTTTTCTGTCGCGTACAGCCTCCATGAACAAATCAGGAATACATACACCTGTAAAAATATCATGGGCTTTTAATCTGTCATCCCCGTTTTGCGTCTTCAAATCAAGAAAGCTCATAATATCTTTATGCCAGGCATCCAAGTAAATCGCGATGGCACCTTTACGTTGCCCCAATTGATCGACACTGACAGCTGTCTGGTTGAATAGCCGGATCCAGGGAGTCGTGCCGGAACTGTTTCCAGAGAAACCTCGGATATCAGAACCAAGCGAACGAATCTTACCAACGTAAAGACCTACACCGCCGCCGAATTTTGATACTTTTGCGGCATCGTAGTTAGATAGATAGATGCCGTCAATGGAATCTTCAATTGCGTCGATAAAACAAGAGCTTAACTGTCCATGCGTTTTACCTGCATTGGATAGAGTAGGCGTCGCAACAGTCATATAAAGGTTGGACATAGCCCAGTAAGCTTCTTTTATTAGTTGAAGACGATGCTCCGTTTTTTCCATTCGCATGATTTCCATCGCGATGATCATGAAGCGCTCTTGAGGCAGTTCGTAGACCTTGTCTTTTTTTGGGCGGGCTAGGTAGCGATCGTTTAATAAGTAGATGCCTATGTAAGAAAATAATTTATCCTTTTCCGGGTCGATCACCGAACCCAATTCCTCAATTTCCGCTTTCGTATAAGAAGCTAGCAGTTCTGATTTATAAATGGGATAACGCTGGCCTTCTGAAAGTTGCGAGAGTTCCGTGATCAGTTCATAGAATGGGCCATAACTCATGCCTTCATAACCTCGATTTGCCTGTGCATCCCTATACATCGTATTCAATAGTTCTGCTGCAGCAACGAACGTCCAATCGGGAGCATCTATATCCACACTTTCAAGAGCGAGCTGAATCAGTTTTTTTGATGCCTGTTCATCGGTTGAGTCACTTTTGCGATCAAGCCATTTTATAAAACGCTTTTTGAACTTTTCCATATCGAGACGGCCTTCGAATTCCTTTGATAACATCTCAAGCTGGATTGAATTCGTTTCGGTGTCATTTTCGCCTATGGTAGAGTTATATGTTTGAGTCATTAATAATCCTCCTTGTAAACTTCCGCTAAAATAAAAAAACCGCCCAAATGGATTGAGCGGATCAAACGATAGAATAAAAGAACCATGAAAAAATAGCCATTATACTATCGTTTCATCATCTCAATCCCCGAAGAATAAGAAACATGAAAAAATCAAGGCAGGTCTCCTGACTCATGATCATCCTACTTTGAGTCCTTCCCGTATAGAGAGAGCTATACAGTGGTTTCTCATTTCGTCACATTTACAGTTGCGGGGACAGTTCCGGGTTTACACCGGATTCCCTTTTCAGCCATCACTGGCACCTTGGATTATAAAATATTCTATATATAGTTATTAGTATTGTTTGTGTAATCAATATCTAGTATTTCTGCTTATATTATCGTAAGCCATATACGATGATAATTCAACTAATATATTTGAGAAAAACCAACCCTTATCTATTGACAAAGTGAAGGTAGAGGGATTGAGAATGAAAGATTTTATTGGGGAATGGGTAATTCGAGCACTGAATTTACGGGATTTTGTGTTAAAATAAAGTGTATAGTAAAGGTGGGTCTCCCTTATTGCGATGAGGGGATTCGCGGAAAAATATTTATGAAAAAGGGGTTAAAATCTTGGAAAAAGTATTAGTTTTTGGACATAAAAACCCGGATACAGACACAATCTGTTCAGCAATCGCTTATGCAGATCTTAAAAAGCAACTAGGTATCAACGCTGAACCAGTTCGTCTGGGTGAAGTGAATGGTGAAACTCAATATGCGTTGGACCAATTCAAATTCGAAGCTCCCCGCCTTGTGGAAAAAGTGGCAGGGGAAGCGGATGGCGTGATCCTGGTCGACCACAACGAACGCCAGCAAAGTGCAGAAGATATTGACCAAGTCCGTGTGTTGGAAGTTATTGACCATCACCGTATCGCTAACTTTGAAACAAGCGATCCTTTATATTACCGTGCGGAGCCAGTTGGCTGTACGGCAACCATTTTAAATAAAATCTATAAAGAAAACGGCATTGAAGTCCCTAAAGCGATCGCCGGACTTATGCTATCTGCCATAATTTCCGATTCTTTATTGTTCAAATCCCCGACATGCACAGAGCAAGACGTTGCAGCAGCTATGGAACTGGCTGATATTGCGGGAGTAAACGCTGAAACATATGGCTTGGAAATGTTGAAGGCGGGAGCTGACTTGAGCGACAAGACGATTGCCCAGTTAATCACTCTTGATGCAAAAGAATTCTCCATGGGAATGGCTAAAGTGGAGATAGCTCAGGTCAATGCTGTAGATCCGAACGAAGTTCTTGCTAAGCAAGCTGAAATAGAAGCAGCCATTGAATCGGTCATCGCTGTGAAGGAATTGGATTTATTCCTATTCGTCGTAACGGATATCTTGACCAATGATTCTGTGGCCTTGGCTCTTGGAAAAGCGGCTGATGCAGTGGAAAAGGCATATGACGTTTCATTAAACAATAACATTGCCGTCTTAGAGGGCGTTGTATCGCGTAAAAAACAAATCGTTCCGGTTTTAACGGACGTATTCAGTAAATAATATTGGAAAAGGGGTGCCCATTTAATACTTTGGGCCCCCTTTTCTTTACATCAAAAAAGACTCAACCATCCATTTAAAGGTGTTTGAGTCTTTTTTTTTAATTTAAGGTTTCTTTTTCTTTTTCATAGGCGATGACAATCAGTTCTTTATTGGCTTCCTCGCCAAGTTTGCTTTCAAAGCTTTTCAGTTCATTCAATAAATCTGGTGACAGATTCGCTGCTGTATAATCCTGATCGGATGTCATGCTTTTCGCTCCTTTCAAAAGGAAATATTTCATGTTATCTATTTTGTCGGTTTGAAAAGTTTCTATTCAGCAGAATTATACTTTTTCAAGATATTTTACTTTCTGAGGTGGCGAGTTTTTCAAGCAATAACGAACTCTCCTCATCCAGGCCTTGCACCTGGACAGGTGTACCTTGAAACTGATATTTAAGGACAACCGTATCAACAGCACCGACTGCAGAAGCATCCCATATTTTAGAATGGGAAAAATCGATGATGACCGTTTCGGCTTTTTCCTTGAAATCGAACTTAGAAACAAAGTCCTGAACCGAAGCGAAAAATATTTGTCCGCTGATACGATAAATGATTTTCTTAGCATGGATGTCTTCCGTTTTCTCAACAGCCACTTTAGAAATTTTAGCCGAGAAGAAAATCATGCTCAAGAGCACTCCAGCAAATACCCCTTTAGATAAGTCATGTGTATAAAGAACAATGAGGACCGTCACGATCATCACTGCTGCATCCGTCTTTGGAGCTTTAGTGAGCCGCCTTAGGGAAGACCAGTCAAAGGTCCCGATTGAAACCATGATCATGACTGCGACAAGGGCAGCCATCGGTATTTTAACAAGGACATCATTAAATACCACGATTAATACCATAAGAAATGCGCCAGCTACAAAAGTGGAAAGCCGGCCCCTTCCTCCCGATTTAATGTTGATACCGGATTGGCCGATCATCGCACATCCTGCCATTCCGCCAAAACATCCGGCAATGATATTCGAAATCCCTTGGCCTTTGGCTTCTTTATTTTTATTACTGTCCGTGTCAGTCATCTCATCGACTATTTGAGCGGTCAATAATGATTCAAGCAGCCCGACAAACGCAAGGGCTATGGAATAAGGGAAAATGATCGCCAAAGTTTCGAAGGTCAAAGGGATGTCTGGAAGCATGAACATCGGAAGGGCTTCAGTCAATTGCCCCATATCCCCAACCGTACGCACCGTAGCTCCCGTGGTAACTGCAACGATTGTCATGAATATGATGGCGACAAGTGGTGAAGGTATGACTTTCGTGATCAGCGGAAAAAGATAAATGATAGCTAATGAAATGGCTGTCATGAGATACATGATCCATGATTCGCCCACGAAATGGGTAAGCTGTGCCGTGAAAATCAAGATGGCTAGAGAATTCACAAAACCAGTCATGACCGGCTTCGGGATGAACTTCATTAATTTCCCGATTTTTAAAACCCCTAGTAAAATTTGCAGCAAACCAGTCAATATAGTTGCAGCAAGTAAATAGTTCAAGCCGTGATCTTTAACAAGATCGACCATTACGAGTGCCATTGCTCCAGTGGCAGCCGATATCATTCCCGGCCTTCCGCCGAAAAATGAGATGGCGATGGCAATGCAGAATGAGGCATATAGACCTACCATTGGGTCAACACCAGCAATGATCGAAAAGGCAATCGCCTCTGGAATCAATGCCAAGGCAACGACAATTCCGGAAAGAACATCCCCCCGAACGTTACCGAACCATTCCTGTTTGTATGCTGATGTATTCAAAGAAACACTCCTTCTTTCTTTTATATATGTTTGTTACTTTCATTGTTAACGGACTAAATTATAGCATGTGACCTTCTTTCTATCTATATGGATATTTCCAGGACTATTCATGCCTAAAGAAGGAAGCATTGGTGCAAAAAGTGCTTGAGCTATCATGTGGGGGGACCATGGCTGAAGATGCCTCGATTTATCTATACGAAGTATCGGTAAACTATGTTTGTTTACAAAGCCCTTCGATAGGATCCCCAAAACTTTAGTAAAGGATTACGGTAATGGGGGGGAGAATGAATTACATGCCTATTTCCCTTTCACTGAAAAATCGGGTGGGTTTCAGTTGCCGGTTCTGTTGGTAGTGTTTCTCAAGACTGCGGAAATGATTTACATTGGGGCTGTGGAACTGGAAGTGGAGTCACTGCCTAACCATCCGAACCTGATTGTAAGGCAGGCAGAAAAAGCCTTGGAATGGGATCATATGAAAGAACAACTGTATCTTAATAAAGAAATCATCATGACTTAAAGCGATGATATGATGGTATCCGTGGAAGGGAAAGTGAACTCGCAACCCCGTATAGGAGGAGATATATCATTATCTTAATGGACAGCTATTTTCAATAAGCTTTCCTTGGCGCTACATATTGGGATGGGCACCACCATTAAGCTGGAGGATTATTATTAGGTCCATAAACAGGGCATGCATGCTTATAAATTCAGCAGAACTGGATTTCCAAAAAAAATAGCTTGGCCATTTTTGACGAATTGGGCTCTTACAAGCTCTTGGATAATTTGAAAGACCCTGCACATGCCGAAGGGGGGAGCAAATCTGATGGGTACATTAAGTGTCTACCTATTCAATAACGGAAATTCAAAAATACTATGGATTTCACTTTTCAAACAAGCAGTGCATTGCGTTACCCAATGGAACGGATCCATGACATTCCGGACATGGTTTTAGAAGATGCAGAAAACACGATTGAATCTGATGATTGCTGATAAACTGCACGGTTTATACCAATCGAGCCAATTATAGTCCGACCGTACACCATTTAAGACAATGATAAAAGTCCTTGAAGGATCTTTTTTTATGTCGATTTTGTGCCTTAACTTGATTGGCATAAGGTAAGGAAGCTTTACTTACCGGAACGATATTTTCCCTTTCACCTACTTCGTAGAGGGCAGTGTTAAGTGGCTATTCCTTATCAAGGATACTGGATTTGCATTTTGGACATGTCACTTCTTTATAATGCATGAACCTGATCTTTCGAAGGTCGCTTCTTGTCAACATTGCGAATACATTATATCTTGTGCCGCATGCACATGTATTTTTATCTTTAACTATGTGTCTCTCATCCGTAGCAGCTGAATAAATGGTTGGAAAAAACATATATAACCCTCTTTTTTCAAATTTTTAGGCAAATTAAAAAGGGGCACGAAATAAATGATTAAGCGATTTAATCAAGATAAATCATGGCGGCCCGGCTGCCATGTCAACTAAGTTGTTGGTTTAGGCCCGTGGCTTTGCGTCTTTTACTTTCATAAAATTTGCCTAAAATAATCTTAACATAAAATTGAAGTGCAGAAAAAATACTTATCAGTTTATGGGTGGGTATGATGATAATAAAGTGGTTAGTCTAAAGCTATGACCTTCAGGAAGTTTGATTCATTTCTTTTGAACCTATCTTTACAAAGCATGTTATTTAACTGATAGGCTTGAAAGTGCACTCGCTTCAAATCCTTTTCTGGTTTCCTTCGATGATTCCGCATTCACCATAACTCTGATGCTTGATGATATGTATTTTTGAATAAAGTAGTCATTCTCGGCATCACCGCCTTAATCGGGATCCGACCGAAACAAGATCCAGCTCCAGATGTATCTGGCAATACGGCTGTATGTGCGTTAAACAGATAGAAACCTGACTTCCATCTGGAAGCAGGTTTTCTCGCCCGAATTTGATTAATGTGATCTGGCCAACTCCGGATTGCGGTGCATCGCGTAATAGAGGACCAGGCCAGCGATGAGGAGCAAGGTACTGGTCGTGATGAAAACAGCAGAGAATCCATAGAAGCCAGCTACCATACCACCCATTGCAGGTCCGATGATATTGCCTAAAAAGCGCAGGCTCGTATTGTACCCAAGTACTTCCCCCTGCATTGCAACCGGCGCTTCTTGGCGAATGTAGGCAATCCTTACAGGGATGATGCCGCCTATTGCCATGCCCAGTATGAAACGTACAAAAACAAGCTGCCAAAAATGATTGATGAAGGCACCAGGCAAGTAGACAGTGGCAGTAAGAAAAAGAAGCAGCACAAGAATCTTCACATGTCCATGCCGATCACCTATCTTGCCCCAGTGACGCGCCATCAATAAATTCCCTAGGCCTGCCGCAGAAAAGGCGATACCTGAATAAAATCCAAGATTGGAAGTTCCATGCAGCTCGCCAACGTATAAAGAAAGAATGGGCTGGATGCTGAAGTGGGCTACTTGAACAAGGGTCGAAATGAGCATGACATTCACTAGGATCGGGTTCCGCATGATATGCGAGAGAACCTCCTTGCTTGTATAGCTCGACTTTGTTCCATTTTGCCGTTCCATTTGATACTCCTTGGTTGCAAAAACAAGAAGTCCAGAGATGAAAATGGTGATAGAGGTGAATTTAAAGGCGGTTGAATAGCCGAGTGTGTCTGCAAGAATGCCGCCAAGCAATGGTCCGAAAAGTGAACCAGTTATATTTCCCGTTTGCAGTGTTCCCAGTACGCGTCCGGCAATCTCTTTCGGAGTCTGCGTTGATATGAAGGCCTGTGACATGGAAATGAAGCCAGTGAATATTCCCGTGAACATCCTTAAGACGAAAAGCTGCCAAACATTTTCAACGAATCCCATCAAGAAAATGGACAGTCCCATCCCAAAGGCACAGGCAATCAAGATTTTCTTTCTGCCATACCGGTCGCCAATCCGTCCCCAAATAGGAGAAAATAAAAAGGCAGTCACAAAGGTGATACCAAATGTCCATCCGGACCAATGCTGGATATATTGGGTCGAATAATCCCCGAATGTACCAATGTATAAAGATATGAATGGAAGAACCATCGTCATGCTTCCGCCTATGAAGAAGTTGGCGAACCACATGATGAAAAGATTCCGTTTAGCTATTTTATGAGCATTCATTTTACATGCAACACTTCTTTCCTTCGAAAAAAACTTCGGGTTCCTAAATAATAGTATACAGAAATTAACTAATTTATTAAATGAATTTGATTTTTGCTTATAAAAACTGGTTTTTTAATGAATGTGCAAATGGTATAATTTGAAAATATTGATTTTTCCGAAAAATTAGATAAAAGGAAAGGCGTTCATTTTCAAATTAAAGGAGTTTTTTACATGTTGACTATTTTAGGATTTAGCATGATTTTAACGTTTTTGGTATTAGTCATCACAAAGCGTCTATCCGTAGTCGTCGCTTTTATCCTCACGGCGATTGCTTTTGGTGTGATTGGCGGGTTTGCATCTGAAATGGGAGATATGATGGTGGCAGGTATTTTAAAGGTGACACCAACAGCAGTCATGATCGTTTTTGCTATTTTATATTTTGGATTAATGATTGACGTTGGTTTATTCGAGCCCATGATCGCTAAAATACTGAGTTTTGTAAAAGGCGACCCGCTAAAAATTGTCATGGCAACTGCCATAATAACCATGTTGGTAGGTTTGGATGGGGATGGTTCTTCTACATTCATGATCACCGTTTCCGCCATGCTACCGCTTTATATGAAATTAGGAATGAATAGACTCGTATTGGCCTGTGTCGTTGGTTTAGGCGCGGGGGTCATGAATATGATTCCTTGGGGAGGACCTTTGGTGAGAGCGGCCGCGAGCCTTCAAGTTCAAGTATCGGAGTTATTCATTCCTCTCATTCCAGTCATGATTTGCGGGCTTTTATGGACACTTTTTTCGGCATATGTACTTGGCAAAAAGGAAAGAGAGAGATTAGGAGTCAGGTCGATGGGAAGGACCATGCCACCTGGTATGAGTGAACAGGCTGCAGCCGCTGAAACCACACCTGAAGGAACATCCAAGTTATTTTGGTTTAATTGGCTCTTGACGATTTTACTGATGGTATTGCTGGTGATGGAATTGCTGCCAATCCAAATCCTATTTGCCTCCGCTTTTGCTATTGCGTTATTGGTTAACTTTCCGAACCCACAAGAACAGCAGGAAAGGATTTTAAGTCATGCCAATAGTTTCGTAATGATCTGTACACTCATTTTTGCTGCAGGGATATTTACGGGTGTATTCACTGAAACGAAGATGATGGACTCGATGGCCGCTTCAATCGTAACCATCATTCCGGATTGGCTTGGGGCACATTTGCCACTGGTCGTAGCGCTTTCGAGCATTCCGATGGGGTTCATTTTTTCACCTGATGCCTATTACTTTGGCATTCTGCCGATTATCAGTGAAACGGCATCGAACTTCGGTATTGCCCCTGTTGAAATCGGAAGGGCGGCTTTATTAGGTCATTCAACCACAGGATTCCCATTATCGCCATTGGTGCCTGCCACATTCATATTGATTGGTCTTGTAGGGGTGGATTTTGGGGATCACCAAAAATTCCTGTTTAAATGGGCGTTTGGGACAACCATCATCATGACGATTGCAGCCATTGCTTTCGGTGTCATCACTTTGTAAAATGTGAGCCCATTAAGCTATAATATAAGATCCTTGTCTGTGAATTTAGTAAGAGGTTCTACTCGCTGGTATAATCTATTTTCCTATTTATCCCGCTTTCTGTTTATTTTTCCATAATAGTGGTAAATAATAAGAGGAATATACATATAAGAGAGTGAGGGGATTTATCATGAACTATAAGCAAAAATTTGTGCTGCCTATGTGTGCTGCCTTTTTACTGTATGGATGTAATTCAGCGGATGATTCAAATCAGGGAGACAAAAATGCCGAAGATATGAATACAGTGGGACAAGGAACAGATACAGAGATGGATCCGCAGGTGAAAGCAGAAGTTAAAGATATAAAAGGTAAGACCCTTGGTACTGTAAACTTTTCCGCGGAAGAGAATGCTGTGGTGATCGAGACCACTTTGGAAGGCCTTGAGCCAGGCTATCATGGATTCCATATTCACGAAAACGCAACATGTGACGCACGTGCTAAGGAAGGCCCTTTCACTACAGCGGGAGGACACTTCAATCCAACTGATGAAACGCACTCGAATCATGCAGGGGACATGCCCCCTCTCTATGTAAAAGAAGATGGGACAGCAAAATATACGGCAACATTGGATAACATGACAATAGACCAACTGAAGAAAGAAGAGTTGGCTGTCATCGTTCATGCAAATCCTGACAACTTTGCCAATATTCCTGATCGTTATGAAGCCAGTGGAGAAAAAGGATCTGATGGAGATACCTTGAAAACTGGTGATGCGGGCGATAGACAAGCTTGCGGAATTGTTGTGAGTGCAGAGGCAAACTGAAATTATTGATGCAGGAGCGATTCCTTTTAAGAGGAATCGCTTTTTTCATGAAGGGACAATCATGAAAAAGCTTTAGAAGTTAGCGGATTAATTCTTTCTTTTGCTTATAAAGAAGGTTTTTTCTATTTTGATATAGAAGTAAGAATGTAAGTAATATTGCGGTTTGGGCAGTTTTGAAAGTTAACAAGTTTAATCTTCGGAAAATTGGATATAGGCTATAAAAAAACCCGAATAGGGATCATGTCCACTGATTCGGGTTTGCTTAATCATTTTGCCGTGAAGGTTTCTTCGATTTGCTGTAATCTCTCAGATACTTCTTCTTCAGAAAGGTTATGCTCGACTACATAGCGGTTACGTGGATGCACTCGGCATTCGTGAGTGCAGCTGCGCATATGTTTGTGTTCGTTCTCTTCACTGCATAGGATTTTCTTGTTGCATTCAGGGTTAGCGCAATTGACATAGCGTTCACAAGGCTCGCCGGAGTAAATATCGCGTCCGACAATGACGTGTTCCTTTTGGTTGATGGGTACGGCAATTCTTTCATCGAATACATACATTTGTCCATCCCAAAGGTCACCTTGGACTTCGGGATCCTTCCCGTATGTTGCGATGCCGCCATGCAGCTGGCTAACATCCTCAAAGCCTTCTTCGACAAGCCAGCCTGAGAATTTCTCACAGCGGATACCGCCTGTGCAATACGTAAGGATTTTTTTGCCTTCGAACATTTGTTTATTTTCACGGACCCAATCCGGAAGTTCGCGGAAATTCGTGATTTCCGGCTTGATTGCACCCCTGAAATGTCCTAAATCAAATTCATAGTCATTTCGGGCATCAAGGACGATAGTATTTTCATCTTGCATTTGCTCGAAGAACTCCTTCGGGCTCAAGTATTGGCCTGTCGTCCGGTTCGGGTTGATGTCATCTTCCAGACGAAGCGTGACAAGTTCATTTTTCGGACGAACATGCATTTTTTTGAAAGCATGTCCATCAGCTTCATCTATTTTAAACACGATATCGGCAAAGCGGGAATCGCTTTTCATCATGTCCATATATTGGTTGGTTTGCTCGATCGTACCTGAGACAGTTCCGTTGATACCTTCTGAGGCGACCAGAATACGACCTTTCAATTCAAGTGCTTTACATGCCGCAAGATGCTCGGCTGCAAATTCTTCGTGATTCTCGATAGGTACATACAAATAATAAAGTAATACTCTATATGGTTTTGTTTCCATTTTATAATTACCACCTATGTTTTATATTTGCAAGATATAAAGGGTGATCATTTAGACACTTATCTCTTACAGATAATCATTATATCAAGAAAACGTAAAAATGATAAGGGCATGAGTAAAAATCAAAAGGGAGTTGTGTGGATTGTTCAAAGATTTACTGAGATATCCAATCATTCAAGCACCGATGGCAGGAGGAGCCTCCACTCCACGGCTTGCGTCTTCAGTATCCAATGCGGGAGGGTTGGGGTTTCTTGCCGCTGGCTATAAGAGTGCAGAACAGATGAAAGACGAGATAGGGCAGACTCGTAACTTGACCCAGCGCCCATTTGGCGTGAATGTATTTGTTCC
This sequence comes from Peribacillus simplex, assembly GCF_001578185.1. Classification (NCBI taxonomy): domain Bacteria; kingdom Bacillati; phylum Bacillota; class Bacilli; order Caryophanales; family Bacillaceae; genus Peribacillus; species Peribacillus simplex. Next base: position 1,087,674 of record NZ_CP011008.1, read on the forward strand.
AGGTAACGAAGTGGTGGATGAAACTTTATTATTTGCCTATCGTGAAAAAATTGAAAAGGAGGCCAAGAATGTAGGGGTTGAGATTGGAAAAGCCGATAGTGATGATGATGATTGGGAAAATAAACTAACTGTATTAAAAGAGGCTCGGGTCGATGTCGTCAGCTTTACGTTTGGTTGTCCTGCGGAAGATGTAATAAGGGAGCTCCAAAGCGCCGGTTCCCTTATTGTCGTGACAGTAACCAACCTTCAGGAAGCAAAAAGGGCGGCGGGTGCAGGTGCGGATGTTCTATGTGTACAGGGGATTGAGGCAGGAGGGCATCGAGCCAGCTTCGAAAACGGCACGGAAGACGATTACGGTCTTTTAGTATTAATACGGATGATTGAAAATGAACTGAAGTTACCAATCATTGCAGCGGGTGGACTGATGCATGGAAAGGATATCGCTGCCGTGCTTGCAGCGGGAGCGACAGCTGCACAATTGGGAACAGCTTTCCTTCGCTGTCCCGAAAGCGGGGCAAGTCCCGTCCATAAGGCAGCTCTCGGAAATCCCCGTTTTACCCAGACCTCAGTTACCCGCGCCTTCAGCGGCCGGAGGGCACGCGGGTTGGTGAATCACTTTTTAAGGGAATATGATAGCATTGCACCCGTCGCATATCCTTATGTTCATCACATGACACAGCAAATGCGAAAAGCGGCGGGACAAAAAAACAATCCTGAATTGATGGCTTTGTGGGCAGGGCAAGGGTATAAGCTGAGCAGGGAACTTCCGGCAGCAGAATTGATGGAACTTCTTTTAGAAGAACTAAAATGAGAAGGGTTTGTATGGGGATGAAGATAAGGGGATTATTGGTGGATGAGTCACCGCCGATGCATTTGTTGCTTTTGGCTGATCCTTCAAGGAAATTGGTAAAAGCATACTTGGGAAGTGGGACGTGCTTTGTTGCCGAGATGGATAAGCGAATCATCGGAGTTTATGTTTTGCTGCAAAAAGGTCCTGAATTGATAGAGATAATGAACATCGCAGTGGATGAACGGCATCATGGAAGAGGAATCGGAAAGCAATTGATTGAACACGCCATAAGCCATGCAAGGGAACAAGGTTATAAAACGATTGAAATCGGCACGGGAAATTCGGGGATAGGGCAGCTTGCCCTTTACCAAAAATGCGGTTTTAGAATAACTGGGGTCGATCGCGATTTTTTTAATAGAAACTATTCCGAGGCCATTTATGAAAATGGGATTCAGTGTCAGGATATGATTCGATTGTCACAAAGTATTTGATGGAACCGGGAGACTAAGCAGTGATCATCCAGTTTGACGGAAAAGCTTTACGGACAAAAATTCGCGTCGCATTGCTTAGAGGGAATGAACTTGTTCGTTGGAGATATGATTTATCTTCTCTTTACTTTACTAATGCTGTTTTTATTTGCGATTGACGTTTTCATATTCATTCGATCAACAAAAAGGTAAAAGGATTTTTTATCGATGATTAATAAAGACTCACATGAAAGATAGCAACAAGGGAAAAAGAGTGCAAAACAACGGCACTCTTTTTCATATCTTCACCCTTTTAAAAAGGCTTCCAAACTCCTTTTCACACAGGGCCATTCGTGCTCGAGAATGCTGTAGACCACCGTATTCCTTATCCTTCCACCTTGCAGTTTTTTCTCCATCCGTAAAATGCCTTCTTCAAGGGCACCGAGCCTGGCTATTGCTGCACGCGACCTTTTGTTCAATTCGTCCGTCCTGAATTCAACCCGTGTCATGTGCCACTTTTCAAAAGCATGCTGCAATAGCAGGTACTTACATTCTGTGTTAATGGCTGTCCGCCATTTATCGGGATGATACCAAGTCGAACCGATTTCCAGGGACTGATTATGAAATTGAATATTTCTGAAGCTAGTGCTGCCAACTATCGTATCATTAGTTTGATCGATAACGACAAATGGATGATGAAGTTCCTGCTCCCTTGCTCGGATGCCTTCCTTTACATAGGAAATCGCCTCTTCATATGACAAGATCTTTGTTGCACTCCATTTCCATATTTCAGGTGGCAGGGAAGCAGCGTAAAGCGGTTCGATATGATGTTCCATCATTGGGGTTAGTATCACGTGTTTCCCGAGTAATTCGATATGCTCCATAATCTCCTCCTCTTGATTGATATTTTCATTATAAAAATATCCTGGTCCTATAATAAGGACCAAGGCTGATATAATTTATGGAACCAGTTTTTTAGGAGGACCAAATGTTTGAAATCACTCTAACCTTAGATAAGACGAATAAAGAAGCTTTATATGTCCAATTGTATAAATACTTTAAAACGGAAATCGAGAATGGGCAAATAAAGGCAGGAATGAAACTGCCTTCTAAAAGAAAACTAGCCATGCATTTAGGAATAGGTCTTAATACAGTAGATACTGCTTATCAGCAGTTGATGGCAGAAGGGTATGTGGAAAGTCAATTAAGGAAAGGTTTTTACGTAGCTGATTTAGAACCGATCTCACCTTTGAATGAACCGTTGCTTGTTACCGAAGAGAAGATGGGCCCTAAGGATGAAAGGAATATGATCGATTACAATCATGGCCGGGTGGACATGGATTCTTTCCCGCATGCTGTGTGGAAAAAATGCTTAAACAATACTTTGTATCTACAGGAAAGAAAAATGTTCATGAGTGGTGATCCCCAAGGGGAATGGGGGCTCCGGGCTGAGATCTCTTCCTATCTATTTCAATCGAGAGGTGTTCGCTGTGGCGCTGATCAAATCATCATTGGGGCAGGTACACAGTATTTCATCCATCTTCTGCGGTTGCTTCTTGGAAATGAGCGGATTTTTGGGTTGGAAGACCCTGGATTTCATCGGGTTAGGGAGGTACTGAGGTTGGAGGGAGCCAATATGGCTTTCATTCCATTAGATGAAGGTGGAATTAGTATGGACTCTTTGAAAGAGAGTGCAGCGAATGTTGCCTATGTCACTCCTTCCCATCAATTTCCTTCCGGCATGATCATGCCGATAACTAGAAGGGTGGAATTATTGAATTGGGCAGTAGAAAAAGAGGGTTATATTATTGAAGATGATTATGACGGCGAATTCCGTCATGCAGGTAAACCGATTCCATCCTTGCAGGGGTTGGACACAAATGGAAAGGTCATCTATCTTGGCACGTTTTCAAAGTCGCTAATCCCGTCAATCAGGGTGGGCTATATGGTTTTACCCAAGGAGTTGGCTTACGACTATCAGCAGAAGTTAATAGGATACAAACAGACCGTTTCCAGAATTATTCAGGAAACGCTCTGTCTTTTTATGATAAATGGACATTGGGAACGCCACCTGAATAAAATGCGTACGATTTATCGTAAAAAGAATAAGGTGTTGCTGAATGCAATTGAAGAGAACTTCCATGATCATGTAGCCGTAATCGGTGAAAAGTCAGGATTACACGTTCTTTTAAAAGTAAAAAACGGCATAAGTGAGTCAGAGCTCATTCAAAAAGCTGCCAGTGTTGGGGTTACAGTCCATCCAACTTCGGTTTATCACTCAAAAAACGTAAAAGGGCCGACAATTTTGATTGGGTACGGTGGTTTAACCGAAAGGGAAATCGAAGAAGGAATCCGACTTTTAAAAAAGGTATGGCTATAGCTTGATTCGTACAGGAAAATGGAAAGACCGTGATTCTCTTAACAATAATATAAGATACTCGTTCAGTTTCTTATATTATTGAGGATTTTGAGGACCGTCTGGAAAAACAAGTCCTGTTCTTCTTCAGTAATGCCATCCAGGGCTTTTCCTTCAATTTTCTCTGCAATTTTAAGGCATTTTGTATGTACCTCCTTGCCCCGGGGAGTCAGCTCGATCCGTTTTTCCTGTTCATCTTTTCCAGGGACCTGTTTAATCATATTATTCTGTTCCATGCTGTTGACCGAACGTGTGATAATAACATTATCTACATCCAAGTAATTACAGATATCTGGGATTGTGGAATATCCACAGTTTTTTAAATAATTCAGGATTGTCCACTGATTATGATAAATTTCAAGGGCTGTAATTTGTTCATTCATTTTGCTGACTAATGATCTGGATACTTGTAAATATTGATGAAATAATTGAGTAGGGTTCGTCATAGGATTCTCCTTTATAATGGTCGACCAGTCCATTATATTCTTTAATTCTTAAAAGTCTATTGTAATGAATCATTTATTTCAGTCAATGTTTATTTTTGGAAACACTTCAGGAATGGGAAAGATAATGGCTGAATGAATAGAATTAATCGAGAACCCAGACTCGCAAAATCCTCACAATGGGGGAAGGATATACAAGCTGACAAGAGGAAGCTTAATAATGGATGGCGCATATTCTTTTCCATGTAAATGAATTTTTTTGCCCGTAACCTGATGGAAAACAGACTTGTTTCCCATGAAAAGCAGATACGATAAAAAAAGCAATGGTGGAAACGGGGATGGAAAATACCATCATTCAAAAGGTGCCCATATCGGTAACTGTATTTCTTCAAGAAAAGGGCTGCCAAATAGCACACTTTGAAGCTGAATGCAAAGATATCCCGCAAACAAAAAACCAGCCTCTTTAGTGGCTGGTTTTTGCTTTAAAACCTGTCGCTGGTGGAGCGGTGTTTTGTTTCCTTTTTATTTCTTTCTTCTTGTCGTTCATATTTAATTTCATCAATTGGTAAATCTTCAATGGGCATGACTACTTGATCACGTTCCAGCTGTTTTTCCTGATTTTTTTTGAATGCCTTGGATTTATCATTGCGCTCTTCAAGATACTTTTCTTTATCTTTATTATCCAATGTCAATCCCTCCATCTCTTTGTAACTCTTTTTCCCTTTATTGAGAAAATAAAACGTATAAGCGAAATATATGTGACCCCGTTTCATAAATATAAGGAGAACAAGAAAGTGCAAGGAGGGTTTGTTCAGTGAATGTCGCTGTCTTTTTCCGCTGGTTTTGGAGGGGTATTTTCCTTTTAGGCATATTAATCGTCATTCCCTATTCATGGGCTTTGATTTTAGCATTACTCACAGCCATTCTATTGGATGGATTGGTCCGCATGATTGGTGAAACGGCAAAACTGCATCGGCTTTGGGCAGTATTGATTTCATTTGTTTTATATGTAGGCGGGCTTATGAGCATCACTTATTTTTCCTTTTCGGTTTTAATCAAGAAGATCATTGTCTATTCTGAAGAATTTCCTGGATTCATACGTGAAATGTATTTGACGGCGATATTGCCAGTCATAAGGCAGTGGGAACGATATTCCCAAACATTGCCGCCAAATCTCATTCTGTCAATAGAACAAACGATGGAAAAGGGGGTCAAGGCTCTAGAGGGGTTCACAGAGGGCTTTGTTCAGGATATGGTGCAATTCGTTACGCTTATTCCGGGATTTTTCATTGATTTTTTAATTTATTTAATCGCTTTATTCTTAATTAGTCTTGAATTGCCTAAGTTAAGAAAAAAGGCATTCCTTTATTTGAAGATATCCACCTATCAAAAGATATCGCTAGTTTATCAAGATTTAAGTATAGCAGCAGTTGGCTTCATCAAGGCACAAATCCTATTGAGTTTAATTACGTTCATCATGGCTTATGGAGGACTATGGTTGTTAAATGTGAAGTATGCGATTCCATTGGCACTGTTAATAGTTGTTGTGGACATTCTTCCTATCTTGGGGACGGGGTCTGTACTGGTTCCTTGGGCAATAATTGTTTGGGCGCAAGGAAACCATCATCTAGGGATTGGCCTTGTTATCCTATTCCTGGTCATTACCATTATAAGAAGGACCATCGAACCAAAAATTTATTCAGCAAATATGGGATTGAGCCCATTGGCATCGTTGGTCAGTCTTTATCTAGGGTTTAAAATGCTTGGATTCATTGGGCTTTTCCTTGGACCTTCGATATTGATCGTTTATGATACATTAAAAAAAACTGGTGTCATTAAATCCAACTTCAAAATATGAAAGATTATTAGAGGTTTTTTGCCTGGTTTCTTAAATTTGACATATCTTTTATCGCTTTTCCTTGACCCTTGCAATGATTGCAGTCCCGGGAAAAGAATTGTAGAAAACGGGTTTTCCCTTTCCCTTTGCAGTGTTGGCAAATGGTTATGAGTTTCATAATTCCTCACTCCTTCAAAAAGTATCGCTTTTCTAACAGTATGAAACAATAAAGGTAGAACTATACTTAATTATTATCATTCAATCTAAATGCAGCAGGTTTTATATAATATGTATTTATTTTATTTCATGTACCGGTTGGAAAAAAATAACCCCCTTTCCTGTTGTCAATTAGGAAAGGGGGTTATTATCATGAAACGATTTCAGTTTGTGATATCATCGGAAATTCTTTTACTTCGCTTACGACTTTAGCTGGTTTAAATATTTCAATATAACAGATATGGTGATCTTTCATTTCTTTTATCTTAAAGTTATAGGGACCATAAGTCAGGATATCACCTTGTTTGGCTTCGTAATTCTCGGTAAGGATCCATCCGCCCATCGTATCAATATCCTCATCGTTGATATCCAATCCAAGTAAATCATTCACTTCACTGATTAATACCTTGGCATCGATGATATAGTGATCTTCTTTTAATTTGCGGACATCCGGCACTTCATCCAGGTCGAACTCATCGCGGATATCGCCGACGATTTCCTCAAGGATATCTTCAACGGTCACCAAACCTGATGTACCGCCGTATTCATCCATGAGGATAGCCATGTGAATGCGTTCCTTTTGCATTTTTAAAAGTAAATCATGAATAGGGATGCTGTCAATGACACGTATGATCGGACGAACATATCGGTTGATCACTGATGCGGCCTGGTTGTTCTTGTCGATCATTTCTGTGAATAGCTCTTTGATATTGACCATTCCGATAACATGATCTTTATCCCCATCGATGACAGGATATCGTGTAAAGTTCTCTTCCGCCATAACGGTGAAAAACTGTTGGATCGTATCATCTTTGGATACCGTTGCTATTTCTGTACGTGGAACCATGATTTCTTTTGCAATCCGATCATCGAATTCAAAAATTTTATTCACATATTTAAACTCTGATTGGTTAATTTCGCCACTTTTGTAGCTTTCAGAAACAATGATACGTAGCTCTTCTTCTGTATGAGCCAAATCATGTTCGGAAACTGCTTTTAATCCTAGCATTTTTGTAAGCGTCCTTGCAGAGCCGTTCAGTACCCAGATGAAAGGATACATGACCTTGTTAAAACCAATTAAAGGTTTGGAAACCAATAAAGTTACTTGCTCCGCTTTTTGAATCGCCAATGTTTTCGGTGCCAATTCCCCTACAACCACATGTATGAAGGTAATGGAAAAAAAGGCAATTGCAACAGAGAGTGCTTGTGAAGCGGAATCTGGAAGATTCAATTGATTTAAGAGCGGGTGCAAAATGGTTTCAACTGTCGGTTCCCCAAGCACCCCAAGCCCTAAAGCGGTAACTGTAATCCCGAGCTGGCATGTTGAGAGGTATTCATCCAGGTTGGATATTACCTTCTTTGCTGAAAGTGCATTCGGCTTTCCTTCTTCAATTAATTGATCGACCCTCGTGCTTCTCACTTTAACAATCGCAAACTCCGTAGCTACAAAAAATGCTGTTAAAGCAATTAAAATGGCAATAAGAACCAAGTTTATTATGTCCAAATAGTCTCCCTTAACTCGCCTACGAGACGAATAAGGAGTCCACCTCCTACATTTTTAAAATATACAAGTATATTTTTTTTGCCTTGCTGAATATTTTCGGGAATCATTCAAACTAGCTATGGTATATGGATGTGCAGCTGCTTGAACTCCCATTTTTTTAAGTGATGAAGAGAATAAAAGTATATGCCGATAAGCGATGCGTAGACGGGAAATAGAAGAATTTCTGTATGAAGGAGTGCAGCCATTTTTCAAGAATATGCACATATCCGTTACGCAAAGCAGCGTCCGTCCGTCAAAACGAACATTCTTTAATGCCCCATCAAATCACCTCAATTTAATTAATTTAAATACTTTCATTATAGAAAGAGTTAATGATTCAGTCAAATAGCTTACGGCTCCTTAAATCCGGTAAATTGCTTGTAAAGGATCAATTTGAGCTAATATTTAGCGATATTTGACTGTTTTCTTTACTTTATTGCATTCTATTATAGAATATTCAGAAAACCGAGGACCTGCTTCATAAAAAATTGGTCAGTTTCATTATTTTTTGGACGGTATAAACATATTCTATAGAAACTGGACAGGTTTTAATGGAGATTAATGGGGGTGGCGGCCATGAAAATCATGGAAAGGATGGCAGCGATCATTGCCGGCAGCATGCTAGTGGGTGTGGGTATCAATTTTTTTCTGATACCTTTTCATTTATTGGATGGGGGCATGATAGGTATTGGCCTGATTTTTCATTACTATTTTGGACTGCCAACAGGCCTTGGTGTGATTTTGAGCAGCATTCCATTATATATATATGCTTGGTACTTTGAAAAAAAACTATTTCTGAACAGCTTGCATGGCTTGCTTTTTTCCTCTTTTTGCATCGATATTTTTTCCGACGCCGTCACCGGATGGGATCTCCCCATTTATGTAAGTGCGATAATTGGGGGAGGGTTGATTGGCCTTGGAATAGGCTTGATGCTTCGGTATGGGACCTCTACAGGCGGAACGGATATGTTGGCACAGATCCTTTCCAGGAAGAGTGGGCTCAATGTCGGTTTGCTGATTTTTATCATTGATGGATGCGTACTGCTTTGCGGATTAAGCGTTGTAGGGACTTCCATTTTTTTATATTCATTTTTAACAATCATCGCGGTAGCCATGCTGACTTCAGTTACCGTGATGAGAAATGGTTGATGTGGATGATGTATAAAAATCCGAAAAAGGGAAAGGATGGGGAATATGGAAAGAGTAGATTTCTAGTCAAATAAATTGTAAGGGGAAGTTATTATGAAAAAATTCTATATGTGTTCTGCGTTGTTATTCATGCTGGCTGGGTGCCAAGAGTCTGAAATGCCAGAGGATAAAGAAGTGAACAGCGCTGTTCCAGAATCGATGGATGCATCGATTGTCATTAAAGGGAAATTGGAGCCTGGAAAAGAAGTCATTCTTGAAACGACAGTAAAACAAGGAAGCCAATTGGTGAATGAAGCTGATGAGGTCATGTTTGAAGTGAGAAAGTCCGGACAGGATAAACGGACAATGCTGGAATCGAAGAGTACTGGAAGTGGCAAGTATCAAGTGATGCATACATTTGATGAACAAGGCAAATATATTGTGGTTTCCCATGTAACTGCCAAAGGCCTTCATGTGATGCCGGCAAAAGAAGTGGTCGTTCCAGAACATGAAAGTGAAGGTGCATCAGCTCATCCGAGTACGGATGTATCAATCGAGTTTCAAAGTAACCCTGTAAAGGCAGGAAACAGTTCGAACTTTGAAGCAAACGTAGAATTGGATGGGAAGCCACTGACAAATGCAGATGTGAATTTCGAGGTGTGGAAGGAAGGCAGTGAGGAGAGTCATTTCACCAAAGCAGAAGAAGATGGAAATGGGACATATCAAAATAAGGTATCATTTGAAGAATCGGGAACATATAAGGTGCAGGTACATGTAGAAAAAGATGAAGTGCATGAACATCAACTGCAAACCATTCAAGTAAATTGACTCCGTGTAAAATGTTTTTTTGGAAGGAATGTTTTAAATGGGTTTTATCCTTTCGTTAAATGGGAAGTTAATGGATAACGATACAGCTGAAAGGGAGGGTAAGCATGAATAATCAAATGATCAACAAGTATAAAAATCTCGGGATTCATATTGAAAAAACGAAATCACGCCAGGAGATTTTCACTAATGTTTCACAAAATGATTCATCCTTACTCACCACGGCTGCTTTTTCTCAATTTCCCCAAAAACGGGAGCTAAAAGAATATTGATGCAATGAGACCGGAGCACATATCAGCTGGTCTTTTTTTGTGCATTCCTAAAAGTGATATAAAGTGAAGCAGGATATGAAAAATCGAATAGAACCTTATAAGCTGAAATAGGATAGAAGGACAAACAATTTGAAATCAGCGGTAAGGGGAGTCCGATTGCATGATATCACAGCTTATTATGACTATATTGAATTGGTTTGCAGAAATGGGGTATATGGGGATTTTATTGGGGCTGATGGTTGAAATCATCCCGAGTGAGCTTGTTCTCGGATATGGTGGTTATTTGGTTGGCCTGGGGAAAATGACTTTTTGGGGAGCTGTCCTTGCAGGTGTGGTAGGTGGGACGATGGCACAATTATTTCTCTATTGGGCTGGTTATTATGGCGGACGGCCCTTTCTCTTAAAGTATGGAAAATATATTTTAATTAAAGAAAATCATATCGTAATGGCTGAAGAGTGGTTTCAACGTTATGGGGTAGGCGTGATTTTTACGGCTCGATTCATTCCTGTGGTTCGCCATGCCATTTCCATCCCTGCGGGAATTGCAAGGATGTCTGTATGGAAGTTTATATTTTATACGGTTGCCGCTGTCATCCCTTGGACCATTTTGTTTCTATCCTTAGGACGGATCCTCGGCGAAAATTGGCAGCAAATCAGGGAAATAACTGCACCTTATATAATTCCGGGAGCTGGTTTTTCCGTTGTCCTTATTATGCTTTATATCATATGGAAAAAAAATACTACGCCTCCAATCGTAACGGTCAAAAAAATGGGACGGTTATCCGATAAGTGAACACAAAAAGCCACGTAAAATGACTTTATACGTGGCTTTTCTTAATAATTAACCTTGAGGAAGATCCTCTTCCAAAGCAAGCTGTACGACCTTTTTTGTTACCTCGATGGAACGAATGGCGTGGTCTTCCATTTCAATCACTTTAAAGCAGTAACCGTCTTTTTCCATGATGTCCCCTACATTCACATCATAATTTTCAGTAAGGACCCATCCTCCTATAGTATCGACATCATCTTCATCTAAGTGAATGCCAAGTAAATCATTCACTTCCTTTACAAGAAGTTTAGAGTCTAATATATAGTGTCCATCCTTAATTTTCCTGATTGATGCAACTTCATCGATATCGAATTCATCACGAATTTCCCCAACGATTTCCTCTAGGATGTCTTCAACTGTGACAAGGCCCGAAGTTCCGCCGTATTCATCCATCAAAATAGCCATATGAATGCGTTCTTTTTGCATTTTCAAAAGCAAATCGTGGATGGGTATATTCTCCATGACTCGAATGATCGGACGAGCGTAATTTTCAATCGCTTTGATGTGGATTTCACGATTCTTTATAAGATCCGAGAAGACTTCCTTTAAGTTCACTAAGCCGATGACATGGTCTTTATCACCTTCGACAACAGGATATCGAGTGTATTTCTCCAATTTGGCCACATCGACGAATTCCTGTACCGTTTCATCTTTTGATATGGTCATGATTTCTGTCCTGGGAACCATGATTTCCTTAGCAACACGGTCATCGAATTCAAAAATGTTGCTGACATATTTAAATTCCGATTGGTTAATCTCTCCGCTTTTATAGCTATCAGATAGGATGAAACGCAATTCTTCTTCCGTATGTGCTATTTCACTTTCGGATGCAGGCTTGAAGCCAAATAATCCGACAACGAAACGAGAAGAATGATTCAATATCCAGATGAAGGGAAAGGCAATCTTATGGAAAAAAATCAGAGGGCTGGCAATAGCCAAGGCTACTTGCTCGGCCTTTTGGATGGCAACGGTCTTTGGAGCCAATTCACCTACAACCACATTCAGGAACGTTATCAGGGAAAACGAAATGACAAATGTCAGAATGCTTGTGACTTCTTGTGGGATGTTCAAGGCATTGAATAAAGGCCCAACCAATTTGAGGATGGTCGGTTGTCCTAGCCACCCCAATCCTAGAGCGGTAACGGTGATTCCAAGCTGTGTGGCGGATAGGTATTCATCCAGATCGGATGTAACCTTCTTGGCCGCAATGGCTTTTTTGTTTCCCTCTTCAATCAATTGATCGATCCTAGAGCTGCGAACCCTTATGATCGAAAATTCCGAAGCTACAAAAAAGGCAGTTAAAGCGATTAAAATAATGACTAATAAAAAACTTAATATGTCCAATTAGTGTGGGACTTAATTGAATCGCCTGATGTACCGAACGACTTAATTATCCCAGTCACCTCCCAAAACCAATAATGAATGAACTGATGGTAGTGTATTAAATGTTAGAAGAAAAATAAGTATCGTTTATCTTGTATGAAATTATGATGGTTTTTATTTTCAATCTATTGGTCATTCACCTCGATTAGTAGTGGAACCTAACTATTAGTATAAGTAACTGGACGTCAATCAGTCAAAAATTTCAACTGAAAACCCAAGGAAATAAGGATATTTATCCATTATTTAGTTTTCAATTGTATGGAAAAGGTCGTCAGGAAATCGGTAGAGTGGCAGGATAAGGTTCCTTGATGTTTTAAAACGATTTCTTTACAGACGAATAGTCCCAATCCCGTTCCCCTTTTTTTTGTGGTGATGAATGGTTCAAAAATATTCGGCAGGACTTCGTCCGGTATTCTTGGCCCATTGTTGGAAATGTTTAAAGTAAGAATGCCGGGTGGTGATTCAGAGCCTGAAATATAAATGGACGGGGATGGCATTCCGGCGACCACATCAAGAGCATTTAAAATGATATTAAGTAAAACTTGGCGAAACTCTTCTTTAGAACCGGAAATGACGGCATCATCGGCAATATTACATGTTATCGAAGCATTTACTTCCAAAATGCTAGGATATAAAAATTCGATTACCTCATTCACTAGCTGAGCAATCGAAAATAGATCAGTTTGTGCTTCTGAAGTTTCTTTTTTGGAAATATTAAGAAATTGAGTGATCCGGTAATTGAGCTGATCCAATTCCTTTGAAATGATATCAAGATATTTTATCTGCGGTTGCTCTGCCTGTAACAATTGTATGAATCCCATTATGGAAGTCAGTGGATTTCGGAATTCATGGACGAAGCTTGAGGTCATTTGGCCAAGGAGCGTCAAACGGTCTTTATGGTTTGGGCTAATGAATTGATAGCGTTCTTTAAGTTCCATCGTTTTCAATTCGGTATAACAGGATAATGCAAAATGAATTAGTTTATCGAAGTAAACGTTTATTTGCTTAATTAAATCGGATACTTCTTCTTTCGTTGCCTCGGAATTCAAAACGTGCTCAACGATGGTGGATCTGCCGATGGTTGCAGTGGAAAAGAAATTTTCCATATCCAATTGTTTATTAACTCGATCACACGCAATTTTTTCACCTACGACCTTCAGTACATCGTCTATGTCAGTATCCGATTTCCCAAGCTGATCCATTAGCAGATTGAAAATATTTTCCACTTCTCCTTTAAAATACCCCATATATCCGTCCGATAAATGGAGCAACTGATCTTTCCATTTGGAAATGATGCTGTTTTTTTGAGAAGATAAAAAGTGAATGGTCATTTCTCGATTAGATACCATTTTGCCCTCCATACTGTAGGAAAATGAATTTTACTTTCGACCCAGAAATTAATTTATTTGAATAAAATACAAAATATTAAAATAATTATTTTGCTTTTATGATAACAGATTAATGTTTTTTACACATGTGTCAATTGGATAAATATTCGGCAATTAATAGATAAATACCTTTTTTTGACACAGTTTTATTAAAGGAATTGCAGGATTTAATAATAAAAAAAGGTATCCGCAAAGTTAATGACGGTTACCTTTTTTATTAAATGCATATGGTTCAATGTGAACGATCACATGCTGGATGTTATATTCCTTCAAAAGATTCTCTTCGATTTTAACCGTAATATCGTGACCTTGGATGACGGTCAAAAGAGGGTTAACATGTACGGTAGTTTCGAGCAGGATTTCACTTCCGTGCATACGGGCTTTAATTTCACTCATGTCCTTAACGCCTTCTGTCAGTATAATGGTTTGTCCGATCTTTTGCAGGAGCTGCTCGTCGAAACCATCGGTTAAAGAGATGGATGCATCACGGAAGATATCCCAGGCCGTTTTGCAGATGATGATCCCTACTACAGCAGCAGCTATCGCATCCAGCCAAGGGATGCCCATCTTAGTACCGATGATTCCTATAAAAGCACCAACACTGACAAGGGCATCGGAACGATTATCCTGTGCAACGGCGTAGATGGAAGAGCTGTTGATCTTTTTACTTAACGCTAAGTTATAACGGGAGATTCCGTACATGAAGATTGCAGAGAAAAGAGCGACATAACCGGTCAGCATATTTGGAACGGTTGTTGAATCTTGCTGGAAGAAGGATTCTATAGCACTGTAAACAACCTGAATGCCCACGGTAATCATGATGAAGGCAGCTACCAGCGAGGCTATGGTTTCCGCCCGTAAATGACCATATGAATGATTATCATCAGGAGGTCTCTTCGAAATTTTCAAACCAATCAATACGGCTATGGAAGCGATGATGTCGGTCGTATTATTTAAACCATCTGCCCAAAGCCCTTTAGAATCACCGAAATAACCGAATGACAATTTAAGAGCAGACAAGAATATGTAAGCGGCAATGCTTATGTAGGCGCCTTTTTCAGCTGAAATCGAATGTTTATCCATGTCTAATCCCTCCCCAGTGTAAATTAAAAGATATCAAAACAAACCTTAGTGAGTCTATAGAAAAGTTGTTGCATTTAGCCATCTAACCTGGTTAATTGCAGGTGTATTGAAGTTGGTTAAAAGAAAGGATACCTCCATAAATATGGGAGTGGTAAGTTTTTATGATATGACATTTTCTTTAAGTTGTCTTTTATAGAAACTAGTAGTATATTCTAACCGAGGATCGAAAATTAAATACTTCCACAAGGGGAGCCAAAAGGCTGAGAGTGAACGGTTGAGTTCAGACCCTATGAACCTGATAGTTAACACTAGCGTAGGGATGTGGTTTTGGATACAAGCAATACTGGGCATCCACTACCGCCCCGGTGTTGCTTTTTTGTTTGTGCAAAATCTGGCAGGGAGGGAACTCATGGACACTTTTCATTTTTGGAGAAGGGAGAGACATGATGAAAAATAAAACGTTATTCATGACAGAGGTTGCCATTTTTGCTTCACTGGCTTTATTACTGGATTTGGTTTCTGGATTCATTTTTTCAAGAATCTGGCCGCAAGGAGGCTCGATTTCAATAGCCATGGTACCGATTTTTCTGATGGCATATCGGTGGGGCATCAAAGGTGGTATGTTAACCGGATTGTTACTTGGGCTTTTGCAGATCGTCAGTGGTACAGCATGGATCAGCACGCCGATTCAAGGCTTCATTGATTATTATCTTGCCTTTACGGTTGTCGGGATATCCGGTGTATTCATGAATAAGTTTGTAAATAGCTATAAAGAGGAAAAGCGTTCCAAAGCGAAGTGGTATGGGATTGGTGGCATGTTTTTGGGCAGTTTTCTGAGGTTTCTGTGTCATTTCATATCCGGAATCGTGTTTTTTGGCTCTGCAGCTCCAAAAGGTCAGCCAGTAGTGATTTATTCATTCATTTATAATGGGACTTATATGCTGATCAGTTTTATATTATCGGCCCTTGTGGTGATGATGTTATATTCGGCTGCTTCAAGTGTATTACTGAAAAAAGCCTATTAACAAAAAAAGCCGGATTCTATAAAGAATTTGGCTTTTTTCGGAGATTAAGCAAATTGAGTCTTACAGGGCGAAACGGCTCAATCCTCATTTTGCAATGAATACCGAACAGGGTGCGTTTTTCGCGATGGAGCTGCTTGTACTGCCAAGAAAGAATTTTTCCAAACCGCTTTTAGCGCTATTGCCTACAACGATGAGGTCGGCAGCAGTTCTTGCCGCATATTCACATACGCTATCTGGTGCATGTCCTTCCAATATCTCGAATTTCCCCTTGACTTGACATTCACTTAGCAATCTCAACGTATTACTTTCTGCGTTCTGAACACTACTCTCAACGGCGGAAGGGGTGTCATTGACCATTTGAATTTCTGGTTGTTCGACTTCAACGACGGGATGTGTCTGGACGGGATCCACATAAAATCCAGCAGCCGGTACAAACCCCGGCGCCGAGGCGTTTCCCATGATACGCTGCTCAACCTTATCAAATAGGACATGAACTACAGTCAGCTCGGCCTCAGGAAAGGCCTTTTTCAATGTTGCTCCATATTCCACGGCACGTTTACTTTCTTCATTTCCATCAAAAGCGACGACAATATGTTTTAAATTTTTTTTCATACCATCTCTCCCCTTTTATAAGTCTTTAAAGTGTTATACCCACTTTTTAAGGGTTTCACGCCATTAATCGGTATATAGATCGCAAATTACGGGTAAAGGATAGATACGGTCATTATTAAAAATGGTAGGATGAAATCCTGGTCCTTCAATTGGCGGGCTTATTTTTCATTCGGTGAAGGGGGTATCATCGGCAAGGAAACCGATACCCGGGTATAGTGCTAAAGAAAAGGCGACTTAGCTTAGGCCTTTTAGTCAATCGACGAGTTTTCTTTAATAAAAGGGGTAAAATATTTTTAATGAAACATGTCGCAGATTGGAAAATGGGGGTACAAATGAGAGGGTTAGTGAAATTAGGTCTAATTATTATATTGGTGATTGTGGTTTTAGGCGCCGGTTCACTTTTTTATTTCAGACAGGGTGCAGATATAAGCCATCTTCAAAATATTCTTCAGCAACCAACAGGAATCTATGATCGGGATGGAAATCTTGCCAGCACGATCACGGCAAATAAATCCGAAGGTGTTTCGATAGATGAAATACCGGAACATATGAAACAAGCGGTGGTTTCCATTGAGGATCACCGTTTTTATGAACATCACGGCATAGATTATCAAGGGATTTTGCGAGCGCTGATTAAAAATGCGAAGGCCGGAAGTGTTGTTGAAGGAGGGAGCACGCTTACCCAGCAGCTTGTGAAGATTACGATGCTGGAGTCGAATCGAACACTGAAGAGGAAGATTGAAGAGTTTTTTCTGGCCCAGGAAGTTGAAGATAAATATACAAAAGATGAAATTCTGGATATGTATTTGAATCAAGTTTATTTTGGCCATGGGGCATGGGGAATTAAAAAGGCCGCAAATATTTACTTTTCCAAAGAGGTCTCTGAATTGACCGTTGCCGAGGGAGCCTTGCTGGCAGGTGTCATTAATTTGCCATCCAAACTTGATCCATATAAGAACTTAGACGGGGCAGTGAAGCGGCGTAATTTGGTTCTTTCTAAAATGGCGGAACATGGTTATTTGACGAAAGATGAAGCAGCGGCAGCAAAAAAAGATACAGTTACACTTCTCATGGGGGAGAAAGAAACCGATCCATTAAAAGGGAAGTACCCTTATTATGTCGATCATGTTTTATCGGAAGCATCAAGCAAATATGGAATAGAGCTTGAGGACCTGCTTTCAAAGGGCTATAAAATATACACGACACTGGACCAATCCATGCAGCAGGCTACAGAATCCGTGTATGCGAATGAAGCCAATTTTCCAGTTGGAACGAGTACAGGAGAAATGGTTCAAAGTGGATCAGTCCTCCTTGATCCTAAAACAGGAGGGATAAGGGCAATTGTCGGTGGGAGAGGAAAGCATCAATTTATGGGATATAACCGGGCAACCCAGCTGACAAGATCTCCAGGTTCATCCATTAAACCACTTGTCGTTTATACTCCAGCGGTTGAAGAGGGATACGGTATCACTGCCCCTTTGAAGGATGAAAAAATGAGCTTTGGGGAATATGAGCCAACAAACCTGAGCGGTGTATATAAAGGAGAAGTACCCATGTATGAAGCGGTGATGAATTCCTTGAATGTACCAACGGTTTGGCTTTTGAATGAGATTGGCATCGATAAGGGGCTGGATTCTCTTAAACGGTTTGGGATTCCTTATGAAAAGGATGATCGAAATCTGTCGCTTGCTTTAGGAGGGATGAAGAAAGGTGTGTCCCCGCTGCAGATGGCAGGAGCCTTTTCAGCATTCGCCAACAGCGGGGAACGTATGGAAACCCATGCCATTGTAAAAATAGAAAATAATGATGGAAAAGAGGTAGCCGCCTGGAAAAAGGAAAGCACCAAAGTAACCTCTAAAGGCGTCGTCGATAAAATGAATTCCATGTTGCTTGGTACAGTGGAATATGGCACAGGGAAAAACGCAGCTGTGTCGGGTTATGAAATAGCAGGTAAAACAGGTTCAACACAAGTTCCCATCGAAGGAATATCAGGGGTTAAAGATCAATGGTTCATCGGTTATTCACCTTCGTTGGTCGGTGCAGTATGGGCTGGATATGATAAAACGGATGAAAAGCATTATTTAACGACACACAGCAGTCAGGGAACTGCAATCATCTTTCAAAAAATAATGTCGAGAGCATTACAGAATCAAGCATCTCAATCTTTTAATACTCAAGATATCGGACCGCTTATAGCTAAACAACAGGCAGTTATAGCTGAGCAACAGGTAAAGAAAGAAGAGGAGGACAAAAGGAAGCAATATTGGATTGATAAAGGAAAAGAAATTCGGAATGGTTTGAAAAAATGGAGGGATTGGGATGTGCCGTGGTAATTTTCATGAAATGGGAGCATGGCACGCCCGTACTTTCCAATAAATTAGCATAAAAAAAAGACTGTCAATCATTGACAGTCTTTCATCATTCATTAAAAAATGAGATTTGCTATTATGCCGATTACGACGATTGCGCCTATCACCATTAAAATGGTTCTCACTTCTATACACCCTCTTCATGACGTAGTTGGAATCATTTAAATATTTACGGTTTGGTTCGATTGGAATCCAAATGCACTTTCATCATTTTCTTTACAAATAGCCTGTACTTTTTCTAGCATGGCATGTACATTCTCGCCTTCAAGTATGACTTTCATGGTTGCACACTCTTGAAGAATGAGCACAAAGGATACGAAAGTCGAAAGTTTCTTGGCATCGACCAATTTATGGTTGCAGATAAAATATATATTCCCTTTAAATTCTTTTGTAACTTGATATAGGTTCATGATTTGTCGCATGGATAATCTTTTATTTGTTTTAATATCAGAAGAAATCACTTTATTCATGTCGTTTACTCCTTTTGTTTTTATACTTTTGGAAAAGCATAATCAAGATGTCAATTCAGCTACAACACTTTTTAAAATGAACAAGTATGTTTGGTCTTTTTTATGTAATTGTTAGCGGGTCATGTTGTATATTTACCCGAGTGAAAGATTTTGAAACCTATTTGAAAATTTCAATTTTTGGAGGGGGAACGAACTATGCTAACACTTATTAAAAATGGGGAGCTTTATGGTCCGGAATATCTGGGCCAAAAAGATATCCTCTTGGTTGGAAAGCAAATTGGTTTCATTGAGGACAAGATTGATGTCCCTGCAGAGTTCGTTGAAATGAAAGTGATTGATGCGAGTGGCCAAATTGTGGTTCCGGGTTTTATAGATGCTCACGTACATATTATCGGCGGAGGTGGGGAAGGGGGCTTTAAAACGAGGACACCAGAAATCCAATTAACAGATGCCACTTTAGCGGGTATAACGACATTGGTAGGGGTCATCGGAACAGATGGGACGACAAGGACCATGCCAGCACTGCTCGCTAAAGCGAGAGCGCTTGAAGAAGAAGGCATTAGCTGCTTCGTTCAGACTGGTTCCTATCAAGTTCCAGTCAAGACGTTAACCGGTAAGATCGAAGATGATTTGATTCTTGTGGATAAAATTATCGGTGTTGGCGAAATTGCCATTGCCGATCATCGTTCTTCACAGCCGACTGTAGCTGAATTGGCTAAATTGGCCTCTCAAGCGCGTAATGGAGGTCTGTTGTCCGGGAAAAGCGGTATCGTCAACATTCATGTCGGCGACAGTCAAAACCATTTGCAGGTAATTGAAGAAGTTGTCGAGACAACGGAAATACCGATCACACAGTTTTACCCTACACATATAAATCGAAATCCGCATTTATTCAAAGCAGGGATGGAATATGCAAAAAAAGGGGGTTATATTGATTTTACGACAAGTACGATCAAGAAGTTCCTTGAAGAAGGGGAGGTCAAAGCAAGTACAGCAATAAAGAGAGCACTAGAAGAAGGGGTAGATATCAGGCAGATCACCTTAACTTCAGATGGGCAAGCAAGCCTGCCTGACTTCGATGGCAGTGGCAACCTGCGCGGTTTGAACATTGGTACATGCATGTCCTTATATGATTCTGTCGTAGATGCGGTCATCGAGGATGGAGTGTCAATTGCCGATGCCATACGAGTTGTGACGGAAAATCCGGCAAATATTTTAAACCTCACTAAGAAGGGCCGGCTTGAGGTAGGGAATGACGCCGATATCATCATATTGAAGAAACAAACGTTAGAAATAAATAGGGTTATCGCGATGGGGCAAATCATGGTCAAAGATGGTGAAGCGGTCGTGAAAGGCACATTTGAAAAATAGATCTTTCTAATACCCGTGTAGTGGGGTAAGGAAAAATGAAATCTTGTTGGTAAAGTAAACCTCGATCGAGCGAATATTTAAGGTATATTGAATAAATGTCAGTTTAACTAAAATAACTGGATTAGTACTTGGGCGTCTACCTCTGAATACATATCTTTCACCAAGTCATATATGAATGCGAAGTCAATGGCGGCCTCCATTTTTCGAACTAAATGGTTCGCTGGCACCAGATAATCTAAAGTAATCATTTCAAGTTGATTTCGCTGATTAGAATCATGTTTGGAAGCATCCTTATCACCCCAAGTTTTTATGCTTCTATTTTAAACAATAAAGACTGTAGGCAAAAGAGATTTTAATTTTATAACAAAGTTGATGAAACGGAAGGTGCGAGACCCCGCAGGCGCAAGCCGAGGGAGGACCGCCCACGGAAAGGGAGTGCCCTACGTTCCAATCAACGTTCAAATTGTACAAGCCATAAAAAAACGTAGACAAACTCAATTATTTATCGAGTTTGTCAACAGTCTGAGACCCATGATTATAATGGGTCTTTTTGTGCTGGATCCTGATTTGGATGATAGTGGATGTACTTGTTTTATTTAGGCAGCCCTTGAATGGATGCTAGCTAACAAGTGACTTGAAAAGGTCGGAGCATATCCCCAAACTTGCCGGTAACCCGCTGATTTTACATTGGATTTTTCCATAATCGGGCTTATTTTCAAAATGAAGGTGAGATATAAGAAAACACATTCTAAATAAAGGTAATATACGAAAAATTCATTCTATTTAACATATTATTAAAATCTTGGATGTATTATCCTTTTATATAAGCAAATGTAGTTTATGAAACAGTAATTATTCACAGACATAAAAGACCAATGAAAACTTTTTGGGCTGTTATTTCATGACTGTTCAAATCCTTGGTAAGTTTGCGAAACAAATCTATCTTAAGGGGAGAAATGAAATGGAAAAGACGGGAAACCCAATAATGAAAGCGTATTCAAATGAAGGTGAGCCGGAAATGTTTCGTGTATTGACACCTGACGGAGAAATAGTTGGGACGATTGATGGGAAAATCGATAAATCATTGATGTTAAAGATGTATGAGAGCATGCTACTGCTCAGAACATTTGACCGTAAATCAATTAATCTCCAGCGCCAAGGCAGAATGGGAACTTATGCACCTTTCGAAGGACAGGAGGCATCCCAGGCAGGAAGCGCTTTAGCGTTGTCGGCAGGTGATTGGATGTTTCCCACATACCGTGATCATGGAGCGGCAATCATTCATGGACAGGAATTGTATCGTGTTTTCCTATACTGGATGGCACATTTTGAGGGTTCAATTTGTCCGGAAGGTAAAAGGATATTACCTCCTAGTGTTCCCATTGCCACTCAAATGGTTCATGCGGTAGGAACGGCTTGGGCAAGTAAAATTAAAGGGGAAAAGAATGTAAGCATTGCTTATTTTGGTGATGGTGCCACTTCTGAAGGGGACTTTCATGAGGCACTGAATTTTGCAGGTGTTTATAAAACCCCGACAATCTTTTTCTGCCAAAATAATGGCTATGCGATCAGTGTGCCTTTTGAAAAGCAATCAGCATCTAAAACTATATCCCAGCGTGCTGCTGCTTATGACATACATGGGGTTCGAGTGGATGGAAATGATATCTTTGCAGTATGGCTGACTGTAAAAGAGGCTGTCGAAAGGGCGCTTAAAGGTGAAGGACCTACTTTAATCGAAGCCATAACCTTTCGCTATGGTGCCCATACTACTGCAGACAATCCGAACATATATCGCGATCAGGACGAAGTTTCAACGTTCTGGAGGGAAAATCGTGATCCGATAACGCGTCTTAAAAAGTATTTGAATAAAGAGGGTTACTGGAATGAAGAACAGGAAGGAATGGTGTTAAAACAATTCAACGAACTGATAGATGCTCACCTCCAAAAGGCGGAAGGTTATCCGAAATCCAATCCGCTCGAAATGTTTAAACATGTATATGCTGAGGAGTCATGGCACCTAAAGGAACAGAAGCAGGAATTGAACCAAATCTTAAAGAAAGGTGTGAAGAAATAATGGGCAAAAGTTTAACGATGCTCCAGGCTATTACGGAAGCGCAGGACCAAATGCTGGGTCATGATGATCGTGTGTTGATCTTGGGTGAGGATATTGGAGTGAACGGGGGAGTTTTCCGATCGACGGAAGGGCTTTATGAAAAGTATGGAAAAGATCGAGTTGTGGATACGCCATTAGCTGAATCCGGAATCATCGGCTCTGCCATTGGTTTAGCCCTTAACGGACTGCTGCCCATAGTGGAGATTCAATTCCTCGCCTTTATTTATCCGGGATTCGAGCAACTCGTTTCCCATGCTGCCCGTATGAGATACCGGACTCGTGGGCAATTTAGCGTGCCCCTCGTTATCCGTACGCCATATGGTGCTGGAATCAGAGGACCTGAACTTCATTCCGAAAGTGTCGAAACCTTCTTTGCCCATACTCCGGGTTTAAAGGTAGTTGCACCCAGTAATCCATACGACGCAAAAGGGCTTCTAATTGCCGCAATTGAAGATCCTGATCCGGTAATCTTTTTGGAACCGACTAAATTGTATCGTGCTTTTAAGGAAGAAGTTCCCGAAGAAATGTATCGTATACCAATTGGTCAAGCAAAAGTGGTCCAGGAGGGTAGCGATCTGACGATTTTTGCATGGGGGGCTATGTTAAGGGAGGCATTGAATGCCGCGAAAAAGATTGAAAGCGAAAAAGGCTGGAAGTGTGAAGTGGTTGATCTTCGAACATTATACCCAATAGATAGGGATACCATCGTGCAATCCATTAAAAAGACAGGTCGTGCATTAATCGTCCATGAAGCCCATAAGACTGCCGGATTAGGTGCGGAGATTATTTCCATCATAAATGATGAAGCTCTTATTTACCTGAAAGCTCCGATTAAGCGTGTAACAGGATTTGATGTTCCGGTTCCGCCGTTTTCAATAGAAGATTATTATCTACCGACTGTTGACCGGGTAAAACAAGGAATAGTGGAGACGATTTCATTTTAATTGATAATTAAGGGAAAAGGAGGAAAACGCATGATGGAATTTAAACTTCCTGATGTAGGGGAAGGGATGCATGAAGGAGAAATTATCCAATGGCTGATCAAGGAAGGGGATGCGGTGACGCAGGACCAACCCATTGTTGAGGTGCAAACGGATAAAGTTAATGCGGAATTGACTGCCCCAGCAACGGGAGTGGTCAAGAAAATATTCTTTTCCGAAGGGGATATCGTGGAAGTGGGAACCACTATATTCACAATTCAAGAAGGGAACGATATGCCTGCTCCGGAAACAGGCATTAGTGAAGGAGATATCCAAGTCATTCAATCTGATGATGTAAAAGTAAATGGAGAGCATGTTACAAGCAAACCGCATCTTGATGCAGTGCGTGTGTTGGCTACCCCATTCGTGCGTCAAATGGCAAGGGAAATGAAGGTTGATATCGAGCAGGTTATAGGCTCCGGTCCTGCTGGGCGAATAATCGAAAGTGACTTGAAGCAGTTTAAAGAAAATAATTCGATAATAAGGGAAAATGCCAATAACAATGATGACAAGATTCTTCAAGATATGTCCCCAATGAAGTATGCCGTCCAGGCAAAAGGATTGGAAAAAGAGTGGGAAGAGCGGATTCTCCTTAAGGGCATTCGTAAAAAGATCGCTGAACATATGGTGAAGTCGGTTTCGATCATTCCTCATGTAACCCATGTAGATGAATTGGAAATGGATCGATTGAAGGAATTGAAAGATCAATTAAAGGCGTATTCCGATGATAAGGATATTAAATTGACCTTTTTGCCATTTTTCGTAAAAGCCATTGTAATCGCTTTAAAGGAGTTTAAAACTTTAAACGCTTCAATTGATGAAAAAACCAATGAAATCATCTTGAAAAATTATTATCATATTGGGATTGCAACGAATACAAAAGAGGGTCTCATTGTTCCTGTCATAAAGCATGCAGATCAAAAAACCATTTTCCAACTGGCTGATGAAATCAGGCAATTGGCAAACCAAGCCCGGGAAGGGAAGTTGGGCATAGATCAAATCACAGGCAGTACATTTACGATAAGCAATGTAGGACCCATCGGTGGGATGCATGCGACCCCGATCATTAACTATCCGGAAGCGGCCATATTAGCGTTGCATAAAATGGAACAACGAATGGTCGTCCGCGATTTGGAAGGTGTAATCCGTTTAATGATGAATATGTCTTTATCTTTCGATCACCGTTTAATAGATGGTGTTACAGCGGTGCATTTTACAAATAGAATCAAGGAACTGCTGGAAAATCCAATTCGTTTAGTTGTGGAGATGAGATAAATGGTAGTAGGGGAAGTTGCTGTAGAGACGGATGTTATCATCATGGGAGGAGGTCCGGGGGGATATGCTGCGGCGATCCGTCTCGGACAGTTAGGGAAATCGGTCGTGCTTGTTGAAAAGGATAAGCTGGGCGGGGCTTGTCTTAATCGGGGCTGCATACCTTCGAAGGCTTTAATTCACGCAGCCGATCAATACCAAAAGCTTAACGATTTAGGGAAAATGGGGATCAGGCTGTCTCAAGAAAGAACCACAATGGACTTGGGAATTTGGCAGGATTGGAAAGAGGGCATCACTTCCCAGTTGAACCAAGGTATTGCCCATCTGTGTAAAGAAAATGGAGTGACTGTGGTTAAAGGTCAAGCCTTCTTTTTATCTGATGACCGTATCGGAGTCGAAACCGATGGCGATTTTGAAACCTACAAGTTTGAACAGGCAATTATTGCGACGGGATCCAGACCTTTCATTCCATCATTCATTAAAGTCGATGGAGAGTATATTTTGGATTCAACAGCAAGTTTGCAGCTGCATGAAGTCCCATCTAGTTTGTCGATCATAGGCGGAGGCTATATCGGAATCGAATTGGGTATGGCATTTGCAAAGTTAGGTACTAAAGTGACCATCATTGAGATGGCCAACCGCATTCTCCCCCAGGTTGCCGAGAACCTTGTCAAGGAAGTTACCCGTAATGCCAAGAAGCTAGGCATGGATATTAAAACATCGGCGCGGGTAGAAAAGGCGAGTGTAGTGGATGGCCAAGTACACCTTCATGTTTCCTCGGAAAACCAGGTGGCGGAAGTGGTAGTGAGCGAAAAGACCCTGGTTACAATTGGCAGGATTCCCAACACAGAAGAGATTGGCCTGAATCAGGCAGGCATTACGGTTAGTGAAAAGGGCCATATAGCTGTAGATATGGAATGCCGTACAAATGTGCCGCACATCTTTGCCATCGGTGACATTACACCTGGGCCGGCTCTTGCACACCGAGCGTCCAAACAGGGTATCGTGGCAGCGGAAGTAATCGGGGGGTTGCCAAGTGCCATTGACTCCCCGTATGTCCCATATGTAATCTTCTCGGAACCACAAATAGCAGGGGTTGGTTTAAGCAGTGAAGAAGCAGAACAACAGGGATACAGAGTCAAGACCGGGAAGTTCCCGTTCAGTGCCAATGGAAGGGCGCTTGCAACGAATGAAACAGAGGGATTTGCTGAAGTGATTGTGGATGCAAAAAGCCACATATTGCTTGGAATGCACATGGTTGGTGCAGATGCCTCCAACCTTATAGGTGAAGGGGTCCTTGCACTTGAGTTGGCAGCTCGGGTCGAAGATATAGCCCTCAGCATGCATCCTCATCCAACTTTGACCGAGGGGTGGATGGAAGCGGCGGAGGCAGTTTTGGGACATGCGATTCACATCGTAAATAAATAAGATAACTGGAAGATGTAAATTCATGGGGATTACCAATGTAGTCCCCGGTTGGAGTGTTTCATTTTAATAGATTCAGAAACCTGGTCATTGTCCCCCATAAGTCAAGGCTATCAGGAAATTTACTCCATATTGAAGGATCAGGCCCGGATAACGGCGTTTGACCAACAGGAGCAGTATTAGCTTGCAATCATACTCTTGTAAAACTAACGGCATATTGATATCATTTTTATTTGGTGAAGTATGAGGTGATTTTTCAAGAAGGCTTTGCATCCTTCCACTCCTAAACCATAAGGATTGATGAGATAACTTATCTATTCGCCTTTCAACGATTGAAATGGGTTTTGATTTTTATAAGAAAAATTATGGGAAAAAGGAGGCAGCTGTAATGGAATCAAATGGTGGGTCACTGCAAAAGAGGTTGTTGCCGAGGCATATTAGCATGATGGCAATGGGAGGGGCAATAGGTACTGGGATTTTTAAAGGAAGTGCCGAAACCATATCGTTAGCAGGGCCAGGAGTCATTTTCACTTATATTTTTGCAGGATTATTACTTCTTGTAGTCATGGGAGCTATAGCGGAAATGGCAATCGCCTATCCCAATACGAATATGAAAGGTTTCGTTCAGAAAGCATTCGGTAAGCGAAGTTCCTTTATTATAGGCTGGATGTATTGTTTCATGTGGCTGTCCGTATGTGTCATTGAGGTAGTGGTGGCAGGAAGCTTTTTGCAGTATTGGCTCCCAACAATCCCGCTATGGATATTGAGTTTAGGGTGTGCTGCTTTAATCATTGGGGTTAACATGATGAATGTTAAAAATTATGGTGAATTCGAATTTTGGTTTGCCGGCATTAAGATTACAATGATCCTTCTATTCATTATCTTGGGAGCCTGTATTTTATTTGGGGCCATCCCAAGCGGCGGATCTAATTACCTGCAAAACTTCACAGGGCACGGAGGATTTTTCCCAAATGGGTGGATGTCCATCTTTTCAGCATTACTGATCGTTATGTTCTCATATGGCGGTTCCGAGTTAATAGGCCTGACGGTAACGGAAGCAAAAGATGCTGAACGAATTTTACCGAAGGTCATTAAAAGTTATATTTGGAGAGTCGTATTATTTTTCACCTTACCGATACTTGTAATCTGCGGTCTGATTCCTTGGAACGAAATTAGCGACCAAGCAAGTCCGTTTGTACAAGTTTTGTCAATGTCCGGTTTTCAAGGATCTGCCCACATCATGAACTTCATTTTAATTACGGCCGTCTTATCTGCCGCTAACTCCGGAATATATGGGTGTACTCGGATGCTGCATTCTTTAGCTGCAGAAGGGGAGGCTCCCAGGTCATTCTCTTATGTATCAAAGAATGGCGTTCCCTTGTATAGTTTAATCCTAAGTGCCGTTGCATTGGTCGTCGGCTCCATGATTACCTACGTTGCCCAGGATCGGGCATTTACTTTATTAATGGCGTTTCCGGGTTTTGTAGTATCACTTGTATGGATCAGCATTTGTTTAGCGCAGCTAAAACTTCGCAACTCATATCCTAAAGCTCCGAGTTTTAAATTGTGGGGCTTTCCATATGTAACCTTATTTGCAGTAATCGCCTTAAGCATCATTTGTGTCACGTTCGTGTTCAGTGAACAGAATCGGATCAGCATCGTTGCCTGCCTTATTGTGTTGGCTACATTGATCTCCATCTCGATCTTTAAATTTAAAAGTGTGGATGAACAGGAAACAACTATAATAGAAAAGGAATCTTGTTAAATAAATCCACGTTAAAGATACGACATGGGCAAAGGCGTCTATGTCGTATCTTTTATCTATTAATCATCAATCATACTGCAACTTCATTTCGTAGTTCAAGTACTGGACGTTTTTTTGATTGCATGTTGTAAGGAGGTTATGAATCTCTCATTTTCAAGCGGAGTGCCGATGGTCACGCGGATCGTATTTTCATAGCCTAGCAAATGACCAGAACGGATGATGACACCAGAAATCAATAGCTTCTCGAAAATGTCCCTGCCAGGATGGTTCAGTTTGACCATCAAGAAGTTGGCATGTGAAGGGAAGAATGTTAATCCCATCTCGCTTATTTCGTTTTCTAAATATCTTCTTCCTTCCTCGTTCTTACGAGCACATTGCTCTACAAATGTATGGTCATCGAGGGAAGCGAAGGCCGCAGCCTGTGCTAAACGGTTGGTATTGAAGGGTTCTTTCACTTTAACTAGCTCTTGTATGATGGAAGCATCCATTAAACCGTATCCAATCCTTAATGCAGCCAATCCATAAATCTTTGAAAAAGTGCGTAAGATGACCAGATTTGAATGGGTATTTAGAAGCGGCAAAGTTTCTAAATAATCTTCATCATCGACATATTCATAGTATGCTTCGTCAACGACCAGTAAAATATGTTTCGGCACCTTCTCGATAAAAGATGTTAATTTTTCTTTTTCGACGATCGTTCCTGTCGGATTATTGGGGTTACAGACAAAAATCATTCTTGTTTTTTCAGTTATGGCATCATACATACCCTGCAGGTCATGTACACCATTAATAAGAGGTATCTTTACAGGTGTACCGCCGTCAATCAATACATTCGTTTCATACCGTGGAAATGTAACATCAGCCATGATGACTTCATCATTTTGTTGGATGTAGGTTCTTGTTAACAAACGTATCACTTCATCAGACCCATTTCCTAGGATGATTTGATCTTGATTGATATTCAATTTCCTTGCCAGCTTTTCAGCTAATGCAGGTGCCATACCTTCAGGATAAAAGGAGATTTGCTCCATTTCGGTAAGCATGGCTTCTTTTGCTAGAGTTGAGCAACCGAATGGATTCTCATTGGATGCCAATTTAACGATCGTTTCAAGACCAAGTTCACGTTGTACTTCTTCAATTGGCTTACCGGAAACATATGGGCTTATGTCTTCAATGTTTTTTCGAACCGGGATTTTCGTAAAGGTCAATGCAGGTTCCTCCTTTAGTTGAATTCTGAATTTTCTTTTTCATTTACTAATTTTAATGATAGAATATTAACTGTTAAAATTACATACAAAAAAGAATGTTTTTTCACTTTCCATACAACATTTTACAGATATATTAGCTAATAATCCTTCATTATGAAAGGCGGTTGCTTCATGGATGAAATAGACGTTTGTTTACTGGAACTTTTACAGTTGAATGGACGCATTACGATTAGTGAACTATCGAAGAAATTGGCTCTCAGCCGGCCCAGTATTTCTGAACGTATGTATCGCCTGCAAGAAAAGGGAATCATTGAGGGGTTCAGTGCAAGGGTTTCACCACTGGCAATAGGAAGAGGTGTACTTGTGTTCATTCAGGTAAGTGAACTTAAGGTTTCCGTTTCCGATTTCGAGCAGTTAGTTAAAAATGATTTAGACATTATCGAATGCCATCGTGTAACAGGAACAGTTGGATATTTTTTGAAAGCGGCTTTAGCTGATATGGACAGCATGAGATTACTTATAGATCGATTAATACCCTATGGACATCTGAATACTTCCGTAGTTTTGACATCCCCGGTGCCTTCCCGCTCCATTCTTCCAAGGATCAATGAAATGGATGATCATGGTGCGAAAACCTAGCTGGAATTCAATTTATGCAGGTATATGACCCGAATGGTCGTTCAAACTACTGAAGGGTTTATAGGCTTTTTGCAAAAAGGAACGAGGCGAGATGCCTGTTCCTTTATTTGCGTTATTATAAATCCATCAAAGCCCCGAAATATTGCTGGGCCGTTGTAAAACAAATGAATGCCAATAGTTCAGAAATCTCTTCATCACTGAATACCTCCTTCAATACTTGGAAAAACTTTTCCTCTGTTTTTTCACGTTGAATGAGGAATACTTCTGCGAAGGCGATTGCATAGCTTTCTTTCGCATCTTCTGGCTTTAATGGAATACCTTTTGCCTGACAGTATGAACAGCCATTACCGTATGCCAGTACCCTTCTGACGTTTTCCTTTAACTCTTTCGATAGTTTCCCATCCGCAGATATGCAATTTGAGAGGTCCGACCATTTATGCGAAATCTCTTCTGAATGAAATAATCTTTGATACGGACTGGAGCCAATCGACGAATTTTTTATTCTTGTCATGAGCATCTCCCCCTTGAGATAATCCTAATATAAAAATACAGGAATATTAATTACGCTTGTAAAATATTTCGGTTGAATATTGTATAAATATAAAGAAAAAGAGAGGAATAATTTCTAAATGAAAATAGATGAAAAAGACCGGAGCATCCTTGCTGAATTAACGCTGAATAGCCGGATTTCCATGAGGGAATTGGCAAAGAAAGTAAATCTATCTGCCCCAACCGTTACCGACCGGGTACGTCAAATGGAGTCGTTCGGGATCATTAAAGGATATGTTGCCGAGATTGATCATAAAAAGATCGGTTTTCCTATTGAGTGTATCGTGGAAGCAACGATAAAAAATGGGGAATATGAGAAATTCAAAAAGTATATCTCGAAGCTGCCGAATGTTGACTTTTGCTATCGAATTGCCGGGCAGGCTTGCTTTATGCTGAAAATCCACAGTGAGAACCTTGAAGAAGTGGAGGAATTCATCAATCGGACAATTCCTTTTGCTGCAACCGTTACACATGTAATCCTTTCTCAAGTGGAGCGTGAACAGGAATGAGTATTTTATTTATTTTCAACTGTTATGAAAGTGGCTAATCATAAATGGAAGAATCAGAACGGTTTAACCGGCAAAAAAGGAAGCCATATTTTTGAATCATTCCTGAATAGTTTCTGAAGAACCCGAAAAATCACGTGTACATCAAGGTATAATATGAAAAGGTAATACATCTATATGAAGGTTTCTAGCTTTTTAGGTGATAACATAAATCTTCACTGATTATAATACATTTTATTTAAAAAGGTAGGTGGAGTGGAGTTCATGAGTAGTTTTGAAAAACTTGCCTTGATTGTATGTGGGGTTATTTTATTGAGCCAAAGCATATATCTATTTGTCGATGCAAGGAAGAATGGCTTTAACCAGTGGATGTGGGGTATTCTTGGTTTGATTCAAGCTCCAATACCGTTAATTTTTTATTTGATCGTAAAAAAAATCAGAAAAAAGGAAGAGGACGAACTATATGATTATCGTGACTACTAATACCGTTCCTGGAAAAGAAATTAAAGAACTGAAGGGGCTTGTTAAGGGGAACTGCGTTCAATCGAAACATATTGGAAAAGATATTCTTGCGGGATTGAGGACCATTGTCGGCGGTGAAATCACAGAGTATACGGAAATGATGAAAGAAGCCAGACAAAAAGCAATTGGCAGGATGGTCGATGAAGCGACAGAGAAAGGGGCGAATGCCATCGTTGCAATGCGCCTGGAAACATCGGCTATCATGCAAAACGCTAGTGAAATCATTGCTTATGGCACTGCCGTTCATGTTGAATGATTGAATGTGAAGATCTTTAGTTCTGGTTCATAAGGTCTTGCCATCTTGTTCTACTTACTATTTTTCCTATAATTATAAAAGCTATATAGAAAAACTTTTATTACATGATTTGTGCAGCGCCTGGATTTTTCCAGGCGTTTTTTAACGATCAATGCTTCAGGTGCATGCATGAACGGAAGTTTACCTTGAATAAGCTAATGGGATAAGGGGTACAGGTAATAACTAAGAACATGGATTGGAATTTTAAAAGATGGGGTGAGGTATATGGAGGGAAATGACAACTTTAAACCTGAACTAGTCAGAGAAGCAGTTAATGTGATTGAAAATGTAGCTGGAACATATCCCGGTTATCGGCGGGTGCATGCAAGGGGATATGTTTATGAGGGGGTTTTTACCCCAAACGGAAAAGCGTCCCCATTAACGGTGGCTTCGCATCTTCAGGATGAAGCCGTGCCGGTGATCATTCGGTTCTCAAATAGCTCGCCGATACCAAGCCATCCAGATGCCATATCCCCTGTGAAGGGCATGGCAGTCAAGTTTAAATTGCCGAATGGAGAGGCATCAGATCTCATTACTGTCACCATTCCGCTATTCTTTGCGAAAACACCGGAAGCGTTTGTTGATATTGCTGACTTTTTCAAGTCTGCAAAAGAAGGTTTCCCAAATCTGAAAGAGCTTACAAAAATCCTGTTGAAATACCCTGAAAGCAAGGCAAGCCTGCAAATGCTTAAAGAAATGCGTTCTCCAGCCAGTTTCTCAACATGTCAATATTACTCCATTCATGCATTCTATTTCATTAATGCGGAAGGACGGCGTCAGGCTATTAAGTATGAGTGGGTACCTGATGCCGGCCTAAGTATGCTAGCAAAAGAGGAGGTAGCCAAGCATTCGGCAGAATATCTGGAAGAAGAAATGGAAGAGAGGCTCAGGCAAGGTCCGGTGGGCTTTAAATTGAACATTCAAATAGGAGGGGAAAATGATCCGTCTGACGATCCAACCACTGCTTGGTCGGAAGAAAAACAGGTAATAACGGTCGGCCATTTAGTGATTTCTAATAAGTTGGAAACGATTAGAGATCATTTATTGTTTGATCCAACCAATATTACTGAAGGAATCGAGTGCTCGGAAGATCCAATCTTACATTTTCGCCATAGGGCGTATGCCATTTCATATGAACGTCGGATAAATAACCAATGAAATGAAAACATGAAAAAGGGAAAGCCCTTATTAGAGGGTTTGCCCTTTTTCGTAAGTTTACATTTTTCCGGATCTGAAAATGGTGTAAAGCATAAGTAAGAACATCAGGGTTGCAACGACAAATCCAATCTCGATAACCGGTATTTTCCATAGGATCAGGGTTTCCCCACCTATTGCCGAGCCAATAATGAGACCGACCATGATTATGCTGAATGCAAGCAGGATAATACTGAAAGAAAGCCTGTTCGAGATTTGATCAAGCTTATGCAAAAAAACTTGAAGTTCGGGAATATTGATATCCAGTCGCAATTTCCCTTTTTTTATGATACCTGTTACTTCCTTGATATCCTTGGGTAGTTCGGCAATGGCTTCGGCAGACTCGATGAATTGATTCCAAGCGTTCTTCGCAATATTTTTTGGATTGTAGCGCTCCTTAAAAAGCCTTTCCCCGAAAGGTTCAGCTGCCTTCATGATGCTGAAATGCGGATCTAGTCCTTCAACAATGGCCTCCATGGTAAGCAGAGCCTTGCCGAGCATCGTGAATTCTGGAGGGATTTGGACTTGGTGCCGATTGGCAACTGTGAACAGGTCATTGACCGCTCCGCCTAAGCTGATTTGGCTCAATGGTATATCATAATATTTATTTCGCAGTTCATCAATATCCACCCTTAATGGCGCCATATCGGTTTCGTCCGTCAGAAGACCCATTTCTGAAAGTGTCTTGATCAGTCCATTGGTGCTTCCACGTTTCAGGTTGATGACAAGCGAGGCGAACTGATACTTCGTTTCATCCTCCAGACGTCCCACCATCCCGAAATCCATGAGTGCGACGACATTTCCTGGCAAAATGATGATGTTGCCAGGGTGGGGGTCGCCGTGATAAAAGCCATCGATCAATATTTGCTGAAGCATGGAATTCGCTAATCTTTCTGCGATTTTCCGACGATCATAACCTTCATCATCAAGCTGTTTATAATGATTGATCTTAATTCCTTGAATGAATTCCATCGTCAGGACCCTTTTTGTGGAATACTCCCAATGGATTCTTGGTATCTTAAACCCTTGATCATCGATGAATTGCTTGGCTATTCTTTCCCCGTTTCGACCCTCGGAGTTATAATCGAGTTCTGCGCGAAGCGATTTAGCGAATTCATCAATCATTTTTCTGATTTGGTAGCGTCTGGCCCAAGATATGCGTGCTTCCATCAGTCTTGCCAAATCATCGAGAATTTCCAAATCCGTTTCCACAGTCGGCAGAATATCGGGCCGCTGTACTTTGATTGCTACGACTTCCTGTGATGGAAGCCTTGCAGTATGGACCTGCCCAATCGAAGCGGTAGCCAGTGGTTTTTCATGGAATTCAAGAAAAATGTTTTCCAAAGAATCACCCAATTCGGCTTCAATAATTTTGCGAACCTTATCAAATGGAAAGGGGGTGACCTGGTCCTGCAGCTTTTCAAGTTCGCGGATGATTTCTTCCGGAACGAAGTCACGCCTCGTGCTTGCAATCTGACCAAGTTTAATGAATGTAGGTCCCAGGCTTTGTAAAATCGTATGCAGCCGCTCTCCGATTGAGCGGAGGTTCAGGTTTTCGTCGGGCTGGAGTTTCGATGCCGCTTTACTCTCGGATAATCCAAGGCGATAGATGAAGTAACCAAAACCATTTTTCAAAAAGGCATTAATGATTTCCTGGTAACGATGTGCGTGTTTCAGTCGCTTGCCAAACATTCAAGTACCTCCAAATCACGATTGTTGGTTCTGTTTCTCTAAAATTTGGATGCGGCGCTCTAAGTCCTGAACTTCTTCTTTGGTTGCCAAGTTTAGGCCGTTGAGCGCTTGATTGACTTTGGCCTTGACGGAATCATCCAATTGTTTTTGGGCTAGTTCCCCTTTTTCGACCCAATTCTTAATAAGATCCTTGGAGTCTTCTTTGCTGATTTCGCCTTTTTTTACAAGAGAGTCCACTGCTTTTTCAATTTGTTCCTTTGTAGCAGCGGCAGCACCTAATCCTAAAGAAAACACATTTTTTAATAAGTCCATTTTTAATTCCTCCAATATAAATTTTTTACACTTTAAGAAAAATAATAGCGGGTGCCCTTCACCCAGGTTCTTTCTTGCTGTTTTTATTATCATACATCATTGGAGGCCGCTACAAAAATATAATGGGTCCTGCTGATTGTTGATGGGTAGGAAACGGATTTGTTGATCACCCAAGGGTAGTGTTTGTAGTGAAGCGAATTGGATATTATGATAAGGAAAAATAAGCTGGCGAAAGTGAGGGTGAAATGATGGGTTTTGCAAACAAAACGGTGATTGTAACGGGCGCTTCAAATGGTATTGGGAGAGGTGTGGCAAAGGGTTATGCAGAAAGCGGTGCATCGGTGGTTCTCGCAGATATGGACGAGCAGGAAGGTCTGCTGTATGCGGAAGAGCTTAAAAATAATGGGCATGAAGCCATGTTCGTTAAGACGGATGTTCGCAAGGAAGCTGACATCCAGCATTTGATGGATGTCACTCTAAAAACATATAAGACCATTGATATATTAATCAATAATGCGGGAAAGGCATTGTTCAAATCGCTTTATGAGCTGACGATTGAGGAATGGGACGATATGATGAATACGAATCTACGCAGTGTTTTCCTTTGTTCCAGGGCAGCGGCTGCATCGATGCGGAATAATGAAATGGGAGGTGCAATCATCAATTTAGCATCAACAAGAGCGATAATGTCTGAGCCGGATTCGGAATCCTATGCTGCGACAAAAGGAGGGATCAAAGCCCTGACCCATGCACTTGCCGCTTCGTTCAGTAAAGAGAAAATTACGGTCAATTCGATTTCTCCGGGGTGGATTGAAACGGGTGATTATGACTCGTTGAGGGATGAAGATCATCAACAGCATTTTTCCAATCGGGTTGGCAAACCGGAAGATATAGCAAGGGCATGTCTTTATTTGACGGCAACGGAAAATGACTTCGTTACGGGTGCTGATCTTATCGTCGATGGAGGCATGACAAGAAAAATGATGTACGAGGAGTGAACTCATTTTTTCCGATAAAGATATTGAAGTTCAGTTCCGAGCTCACGGTTGAGCAGCTGTTCCATTTCTTCAAGCTCCTTTATGCCGATAGGGGCATCGGCAGCTGTCCAGTGAACGGTATAAACAAAATAGTAATCTCTTATTTTACGGAAAATAACAGGCGAATTCGGGAATTGATCAAAAAAAGCCCTGATATTATTGCGTCTCATGTAGGACCACTTAACAAGCTGCATGTAGATATCCATCCTTTAAAAAAGTGATCAATGGCTGCCATGATGGCAGCCATTGGTCCGGTTCTTATTTATCGTTGAATAAATTGAATAAACCTCTAGTAACACTGCCTTCGTCAGAAGATCCGCCATTTTGCGGCATTGCAGCGAATACACGGCTGGCAAGACGGCTGAATGGCAAAGATTGCACCCAGACGGTTCCGGGTCCTTTTAATGTTGCAAAGAATAAACCTTCGCCTCCGAATAAAGCGGTTTTCACGCCTTTTACGAATTCAATGTTATAATCTATTCCGCTAGTCATGGCTACTAAACATCCTGTATCCACGCGTAAGATCTCTCCTGCAACCAATTCTTTTTTATGGATTGTGCCACCGGCATGCACGAAGGTCATTCCATCTCCTTCAAGCTTTTGCATGATGAAGCCTTCGCCGCCAAAGAAGCCTGCACCTATTTTTCTCTGAAACTCAATTCCGACCGAAACACCTTTCGCTGCAGCAAGGAAAGCGTCTTTTTGGCAAATGATTTTCCCACCGAGCTCGCTTAAATCCATCGGAATGATTTTACCTGGATAAGGTGAGGCAAAGGAAACGTGTTTTTTTTCTCTTCCTTCATTCGTAAAAGCCGTCATGAAAAGACTCTCACCTGTAAGGAGCCTTTTTCCAGCGCCAAATAGCTTCCCCATCATTCCGCCGTCGCTACTCGAAGACCCATCACCAAAGATGGTTTCCATCTTGATTTGATCTTCCATCATCATTAAACTTCCAGCTTCTGCAATCACCGTTTCCTGATGATCCAATTCCACTTCAACAAACTGCATGTCATCTCCATATATTTTAAAATCTATTTCATGATTATTCATTTTCCATTCCTCCTATCCAACTTATGTTCATTGTAAAAGATAATCTCTTAACCTGCTAATATTTTTCAGTTTTTCGCCGTACTTTATATATTTTTTGTTTTTACGGGTATATCAAGAAAAATGAAGAAAGAAAAAACAGCAAGACACTTAGGAATCTTAGGTGTAGGAGGAGACAACCATGGATACTTACATATTATCATTGGATCAGGGAACGACAAGTTCCCGGGCCGTTTTTTTAATAGGCTGTTTTCACATACTTTGTTGCTATTTACCAGGTAGTGAGTTGTGGTTGATTTCCCCTCCAGATGCTCGCTTTCCTTGGTGCGGGCGGTGAGCCTCCTCGGCGTAAACGCCTGTGGGGTCTCACCTGTCCCGCTGCTCCCGCAGGAGTCTCGCACTTCCGCTCCAATCAACCTTAAATAGTTTCGTTTTAAAAACAACAATCTTTACGAAAAGAGCCTTAATAAAAGAAGGGAAGTTTTGCATATTGCCCAAAAGGAATTCATCCAATATTTCCCGAATCCTGGATGGGTGGAGCACAATGCAAATGAAATTTGGGGTTCCGTTTTATCGGTAATCGCTTCCTGTTTATCGGAAATGAATATAAAACCAGAACAGATTGCTGGGATTGGCATAACGAATCAACGGGAGACGACCGTGGTATGGGATAAAGAAACAGGTCAGCCGATTCATCATGCCATCGTCTGGCAATCCAGGCAGACAAGCGAAATTTGCGAGCGATTGAAGGATGAGGGTCTTGATGACTTATTTTTACGGAAAACCGGTTTGTTGATTGATGCTTATTTTTCCGGTACAAAGGTGAAGTGGATTCTCGACCACGTAGATGGGGCACGGGAAAAAGCTGAAAGCGGAGACTTATTGTTTAGTACGATCGATACGTGGCTCATATGGAAACTTTCGGGTGGTAAAGCCCATGTAACCGATTATTCGAATGCTTCAAGGACGCTGATGTATAACATTCATGATTTGAAGTGGGACGAAGAGCTTCTGGAAATACTGCAAGTACCGCAATCGATGCTGCCGGATGTTCGTTCTTCATCGGAGGTATATGGGAATACAGCCCCACATCATTTCTTTGGCCATGAAACCCCGATTGCCGGGGCAGCGGGAGATCAACAGGCCGCTTTGTTCGGCCAAGAATGTTTTGAAAAAGGAATGGCCAAGAATACGTACGGTACAGGATGCTTTATGCTGATGAATACAGGAGAAAAGGCAGTGAAATCAGAGCATGGCCTATTGACCACGATTGCATGGGGGCTGAACGGAAAAGTCGAATATGCATTGGAAGGCAGTGTTTTTGTTGCAGGTTCGGCCATACAATGGTTAAGGGATGGATTGAAACTCTTGAATTCGAAGGACAGTGAAATGTATACAAAACGGGTCAATTCAGCCGATGGCGTCTATGTCGTCCCAGCATTTGATGGATTAGGTACCCCTTATTGGGATAGTAATGTCAGGGGAGCGGTATTCGGATTAACAAGGGGGACTTCGAAGGAGCATTTCGTCCGTGGCAACATTGGAAGCTTTGGCCTACCAGACAAAAGATGTCCTTTGCGCCATGGAAGTCGATTCAGGAATTAACCTAAAGGCATTTAGGGTCGATGGCGGGGTTGTCAAAAACGGCTTCTTGATGGAATTCCAAAGCGGCCTCTTGAATGTACCAGTCGAAAGGCCGGTTATTAGTGAGACGACAGCGTTAGGGGCAGCGTATTTAGCTGGGCTCGCAGTCGGTTATTGGGTAAGCAGGAAGAGATTTCAAAGCTATGGGCCGTCGATAAGAAATTCGAACCTAAGATGGAAGAGCAGGAACGGAAGGATTTATATAATGGCTGGAAAAAGGCAGTCCAGGCGGCAAGGGTTTTTAAATAGAGCAAAAAAGGGTATAAATAGAAAGGAGATGAATTTAGAAGACGAACTTAAAAAAAGGGGTGGTATTATGTTAGTTAAGGATTTCATGATAAGGGAAGTCTATGTAGCCCGTCCTGATTTTACACTAAAGGAAATTCTGCGAATCTTGATCGAAAATAAAGTGGGCGGGGTCCCGGTTGTGGATGAACGCGATAAGCTATTGGGAATGGTGACGGACGGGGATATCCTTCGTTATTTGAAACCTGCTGAGGAAGCCATCATGGGGTATTTCACATACATTACGGTTCTTCCTGGTGAAGAATTGGATGAAAAGGTTACATCCAAAATGAATGATAAAGTCTCACAAATCATAAAAAATAAAAGAATTACAAAGCTATCCCCCGAAGATCCGTTAGATGTATTGATAAAGGTCCTTTCCAAGCATCATTTCAAGAAAATCCCCGTCGTGGACAAAAATGATAAAGTCGTAGGCATCATCAGCAGGGGAGATGCACTTAGGGCTCTATATAAGGAATTCGTTCAAAAGCTGGAGTAGTGAGAGCACAAAAAGGCCTGCTCATAATCGGGCAGGCCTTTTTGTGTTAACCATCATTGTGTGTTTTCTATTGCATTGTCTGCATCAGATTCACCTTTTGCTCTTTTTTCCTTCAATTTAAAATAGGCGTCCATTACTTCCTTCCCGATACGCTTGTTGATATCGTCAGAGGGCTTGCCTTGATAGACCCATGGCACGACGACAGAGAATGCCACTTCCGGGTTATTGTGTGGTGCATAACCTACAAGTGTTAGATTGATAGTCGGGACTGGTTCACTATATTGATTTCTTCGCGGTCCGTCGTAAAAGGCTTCGGCTGTCCCCGTTTTCGCTGCTACATGGTAGGATTTCCCTCCGAAATAGTTATATGCCGTCCCGCCTGGCTCCTGGGCAACCTGCCTGAATCCTTCCTGAACACGCTGAATCCAGACGTCTTTCCCGCCTAAATCGTTTAATACATTGGGACTCATCGTTTTAAAGACGCTGCCCAATTCATTGTGTTCGTTGGATGGGTTCCTGATTTCCTTGACCATATGTGGCTCAAGCCTTTTTCCGCCATTTGCAATCGTCGAAACGTACTGTGCCAATTGCATTGGTGTATATGTATCATACTGGCCAATCGATAAATCCAGGAGCAATCCATCTGTTGACATATCGACTCCTTTAAACCCTACGGATTCATTAGGCAAGTCGATGCCGGTACGGACCCCCAATCCGAATTGGGCATAATGATTCCGCATGATGGAATAAGCTTCCCGGTTGATCCCTAACGGTTGATGAGGGATATAATGACCGCCGGCAATTCTGATCGCCGTCATGAACATATAGACATTCGACGATTTTTTTAATGCAGAAACATCCGTTACATACCCTAAAGGGCTATAAGATTTTTTGGGTTTGGCACCAGCTAATAAAAGTGGATGGTCATGAAACGCCGACCCTGGCGCGATGGCTCCAGTTTGAAAGCCTGTATAGACCGTAGCCCCTTTAACAGATGACCCCATCGTATAGGAGGTCGTAATGTTTCCAAGGGCGAAATCGTTCATTTCGGTCAAGCCGGTTTTACTGTTACGCCCGTATTGCCTGCCGGCCATCGTAAGCACCTCACCTGTATTCGGGTCCATCAAAACGACGAAGGCACGATCTAATAAGTAGGTATTTCCCCTAGCTTTCGCCCTCCGCAATTCGCTCTCGATGATAGCTTCTACCTTTTGCTGCAGCTCCATATCGATTGTCAGGACCAAGTCTTTTCCGCTTTGTCCTTCGGTGAGGGTATTCGTTTTGATGACCTCCCCTTTGCTCAGCACATTTTCAACCCGCGTCTTTTGGCCGCGCAGGACATCTTCATATTGTTTTTCGAGATAACTTTTTCCGACCCGATCATTCCTGGTATAGTCGCGTGCCAGATAATAGTCAATATTTTCACTGGGAATCCCTTCTTCGGAAGAAGAGACTTTGCCCAGAACCGAGCGGAGGGTCTCGTCATACTTATAGGTCCTTTCCCAATCAGTCGTTACGTCCACGCCTGGCATTTCATCCAAATGCTCACTAACCCTGGCGTATTCCTTTGTAGTGACATCTTTGTTCTTCACGATGGAAGGGGCGAGGGCATAGCCACTATTGAATTCCCGGAAGATGGCTATCACTTCCAATTCATCCTTGGTGAATTCCTTGATATTCTCATCGGTTACCCGTTCCATTTGAAGTTTGTATAAATCTTTTTGCTTCAGTTTCTTTTCGTCTACTTTCTTCCTCTCGGCCTTGGTAATCAAAGCTTCGGCTTTTTTCGGATGTTTTAAAATCCAAAAATCCTTTTTATCCGGGGTCGTTACCTTTTTTGTATCTTTTTCTATCAAGGTAGCAAGGACCTCAGCCGTCTTTACCATATCGGCCGTTTTCGTATTCGGGTATTTCGTATAGGTAATGGCATTGCGTGGCTCATTATCAACGATCGGATTCAAGTTCCGGTCATACATCTTCCCACGGGGAACGGGGGTATTGGCCACATCGTTTTCCGTTCGATCGACTTCACGGAGGTAATCATCCCCATACACGATTTGGACGATGCCAAGCCGGATTATTAAGCTTGAAAATAAAATGAATATTAAAAAGAAAAAAATGTTCAATCGGAAAGGAATTGGGTTTTTTTTCTTTTTTTCTTTGGTCATCATTAACATTCCTTTCTAGTAAAAGTAAAAAATAAGAAAATTCCTATCTCCAATGATATATAAAATTAACTTATTTTTCTATGCTTTATCCGTAAATTTATCTATATTTCCAAAAGATAGTTTAGGAGTTATAAAATTACTAGTAATCGCGCAATTGGGAAAATTAATACGAATTAATAGCCAATGATTTGCGAGGGATTTTAATAGAAGAATACGGCGCCAATAATAAAAGAGTTTTATTATCGTGTAGCTCAGTAAAAAAGGGAGCCTCAAATAGAATGATGGTTATTGTAAATGAACAATCAAGGACTTTTAACCCTGGAGAATCGATCCACAATGCCTTAAGTACCATGATTTTTTATTCAAGCATTAATTTGCTTCGTATTTCCGAACGGGAGTTTGAGTCGCCACACTGATTGTCTCTTTGAAATATCCGCATAGCTCAAGCCACTTTTCAGGGTAAATATAGATGAAACGTTCTATCGTAGCTAGAGAGTGAAGCACCAGGCAATCGATTTGACACTTTTTTCGATTCTGTAAATTGAAAAGAAGCTCATGCGGGATAGTGTAATAAGGATGGATTTGATACGGATTCAATATGACCGGGGAAATATTATTTTCGTCTATATACTTGTCCGTCACGATCTTTTGGATTGCAAAGCTTTCGTTTGCATGTAAATCCCCGATATTGTAGTTTGGATTCAATAGTACAATGCCTCTCATTCGATTCACCCATTCTTTTTGCTAACCATTCTTGCCAAATGGAGGATGGGATATTCAAAGTAAGAGGCTTGATCTAGAAAATGGCTTTCATTCCGTTAAGGGTTTTGAGATGCTTTACATTT
Organism: Peribacillus simplex; assembly: GCF_001578185.1. Lineage (NCBI taxonomy): Bacteria > Bacillati > Bacillota > Bacilli > Caryophanales > Bacillaceae > Peribacillus > Peribacillus simplex. Next base: position 1,130,138 of record NZ_CP011008.1, read on the forward strand.
TCAAGCACCTTGTTGGTCAGGTCCGCTTTTTTTATAATCGGTGAACTTCTTAAATCTTCTATGAAGCTTTCATTCGTGAACCAATCAATGTAAGGGGGAGGAAAGACAATTTGATCTGCCCATGCATCATGAAGAATGGGGCTATAAACTTTATCATCTTTTGCCGCGGATGCATCAGAGGTATATATGCTTTCCCAGTAATCCTCTCTTGAACCCGTGTGTGGAACCTCTTTTGTAAATTGGCCAACACCGTGAAAAACAACCGGATCCTGAAAAAGAAGCCCGTATAAGAAATTTCCCGTTTCAATACGCTGTTTCGGATTGGCAAAGCGGTCTACGGTCAGGCCGGTCAAGGAACGGAGTCCGTCTTGTTTATTCGCGTAAGGAAAGATAACGTTCATGAAGCCTAAGTATTCCTGCAGCTGAAAATCAAGCCTTCGAAGGATTTCACCATGGCGGGTGCGTTTTATTACCCTTTCCTGAAGCATTCTTTGTTCATTAATGATAAGGGATGTTGTCAAAAGGGGTGAATGGGGTTCCTCGATGAAAGATTCCCAAATCGGGGCCATGAATCTTGAAATGCGGAATATTGGAAAATACTTCCTTATTGGAAGTTCTTTTTGTTTTGAATGTTCATATAAAAGCAGCTGGGGGAAGGCATCGGCAAATATCGCTGAATTGGCGCGCTCAAGGAACTGGAAAAATTTCAGCCGTTCCGCTCTGTCAAAGAGATGGGTCATGGATGAACTTTTCAAATCAGTCATATGGTATCCCCCATTCCTCGAAACCATATGTGCTAAAAAGGCCCAATGGACCTCTGGATTACGATTATAAAAGGCCAGATATGCTTGTGTTCTTGTAGCATTATTCCGGTTCCAGGCAGCTGCTTCGGTTCGAATGCTTTTTATAAGAGCCGATTCCATAGGTAAAAAAGCTTTAGACACATCCAAAGGCTGAAAAAGCTCTTTTTGTAAATGGGATTTTAGCGTGTCATATCTTTCAGCATCGATGATGGGTTTTGTTTTGACAGGGAGTTTGCCTAACAGCTTCTGCACATATTGCGAGAACATACAATCACCACGAATGTTTTTCGATCATTATATGCAGAGCCGTCAAGAAAGGGGCGTTGCATTTGCAACGCCCTCAAGGTGATTGTTGATGGTTTTCTTTCGTCATCAGTTATTTTTCTTCTTCTTTTCCCGGTACAATAAAATATAATAAACTATCCAGAAAAGTAAAACAGGAATGAAGGAAACCGGTCTATATTGGACCGGTACGGCAAATAAGATGAAAATGGATGATAATAAAAAGGGAACCGCTAGGAGTATATATTTTCTCCATGGCATATGCTGAACCTCCTTAGGTTACGTCATTATAAGAATAAAGGATTATCCATCAATAATCTAGAAAAGTCACAATTGACAAAAATATACACACGTAGTAATCTTTTAATATAAGTTAAATATTACCATTAATCAAGGAGAAGGAGGCGAACGTCATGACTAAATCAGTTAAGCACATAGATATCACAATTGAATATCATACGTCCGCCTGCCCTGAAACTTTGTCTTTCTAGACAAAGGATTAGAACGTGCTCATTGATCATTTTAAAGCGCAGGTTGTGAATTTTCGCGGCCTGCGCCTTTATATGTGTTCTTACACATCTAAAAAAGCTTCCGCTAATTGGCGGAGGCTTTTTGGCTTTGGGGATACAGGTGCAATAGCGGCCTTTCCATATAAGTGATAGGAGGAGTTTTAAATGAGACAAATGACATTGGGAGTCTTACTGCAGCCCGGAGATCCAGAAAGCGGTTAGTGAAGGGAAAGGTTTTAACAAAAGGGAGGGGAATTCATGTTTGCGATTTTTAAAAAGCTGTCCTGGTTCTTTAAAGAACAGTGGCAGCGCTATACCTATGCCATTTTATTTCTATGTCTAGTCAATATCCTGGAGGTTATCCCGCCAAAGCTCGTCGGAAATGCCATCGATGATATGAACAATGGCAGCATGACGCAGGAGGGTGTCATGAAATACGTTGTTTATTTGCTTATGGTACTGGGCGGAAGCTACTTATTTGGTTACTTATGGAGTTTTCTGTTATTCGGCGGCGGAAACTTGGTCGAACGAAAAATAAGGTCCGGATTTATGAGCCATTTGCTGAAAATGACGCCGACTTTTTATGAAAAAAACCGTACAGGGGATTTAATGGCCAGGGCAACCAATGATTTAAAGGCAATTTCCCTCACAGCTGGTTTCGGGATATTGACGCTCGTTGACTCGGTTCTGTTCACCATTACGGTTGTGGTCATGATGGGCGCCACCATCAGCTGGGAGTTGACGATTGCGGCGGTGCTGCCACTTCCGATCATGGCAGTGATGATGCAAATCTACGTGAAGAAAATTTACAAACGTTTTACGGATGCACAAGCAGCATTTGGTTCTTTAAATGACAAGGTCCTTGAATCCATTTCAGGTGTCCGGGTCATCCGGGCCTATGTCCAGGAACGGGAGGATGAAAAGCGATTTGATGAAATGACAGAGGATGTTTATCGCAAAAATCTCGCGGTGGCAAGAATCGACGCCCTCTTTGATCCGACGATAAGCATTATCATCGGCATCAGTTATTTAATCGGTTTGGGCTACGGGGCTTATCTTGTTTTTCAACAGGCCATAACGCTTGGCGGACTTGTTTCGTTCAATGTTTACCTAGGCATGTTAATTTGGCCGATGATCGCGGTGGGTGAACTGATCAATGTCATGCAAAGGGGAAATGCTTCGCTTGACCGTGTTCAAGACACCCTTTCATATGAGGCGGATGTGAAGAACTCATGGGGTCTGGAGAGTATTCCGAATCCGGAAAATATCCAATTCAATTCCGTGTTTTTTACATACCCATCCTCAACAGTTGTGAATCTATCCAATATTTCCGTTCAGCTTGAGCGTGGTCAAACATTAGGGATAGTTGGGAAGACAGGAAGTGGAAAAACGACATTCGTGAAGCAATTGCTCCGGGAATATCCTTTAGGAAGAGGAGAAATTGCTTTTGCAGGCATGCCGCTGGAGCAACTGGACCTTGAAGATATTCGTAATTGGATCGGCTATGTCCCACAGGACCATTTTTTATTCTCAAAGTCTGTGAGGGAAAATATCTTATTCGGTAAAATGGATGCAACGGAAGATGAACTGGCTGAAGCTATCCGGCTTGCGGATTTTGAGAAGGACTTAATGATGCTGCCCAACCGCCTTGAGACACTTGTCGGTGAGAAGGGTGTCGCTCTATCTGGAGGGCAAAAGCAGAGGATCTCGATTGCCAGGGCACTGATCAAAAATCCAGAAATCCTAATATTGGATGATTCCTTATCCGCTGTGGATGCGAAAACGGAAACGACCATCATTGAAAATATCCAAAATGAACGGGCAGGGAAAACGACCATCATCACAACCCATCGCTTATCAGCCGTTCAGCACGCGGATAGGATTATCGTGTTGGATGGCGGAGAGATCATCGAAGAGGGGACTCACGAAGATTTACTGCAGGATAATGGCTGGTATAGGGAGCAATACGAGCGGCAGCAGGTTGATGAAGGAACGGAGGTGAAGGCATGAAGGTCGTAAAGAAACTTTTTAATTATGCTGCCCTTTATAAAAAATTGATCATTGGCGCCCTGATCATGCTGGCACTTTCGGTAGCGGCCGATTTAACGGGTCCGTTCGTTGCCAAGAAAATCATTGATTCACATATACTTGGCATCGAATCCTCCTGGTATGAAACGGTTAAAGGAAAAGATGCTGTGGAGTATGAAGAAAAATGGTATAAACGGGCTGATTACTTCACTGAAGGTGAGAAGAAAGGCAGGGAAGTCCACGTTCTGCAGGTTGGCAATCAATTTGTCTTCGTAAATGAAGCTGTACCAATGGATGGACGCAGAACCTTGGAGAACCAATCGTTGATCATCAAGAAAGACGGAAAAGAGCAACGGGCGCAAGCAGTGAAGTTGACCAGTCAGGAAGTGATGCGGTTTTACCAACCGGAAATTCCGCGGATCCTTAAGCTTGTGGCTTTTTACTTTGGCCTTGTCATCATTTCTTCCATTTTTCAATATGGGCAGAGTTTTTATTTGCAAAAAGCGGCCAACCGAATCATTCAGAAGATGCGAAATGATATTTTTAAGCATATTTCCCGTTTACCGATACGTTATTTCGATAATATGCCAGCGGGAAAAGTTGTAGCAAGGGTCACTAATGATACGGAAGCGATCCGGGAATTATATGTAACCGTGCTCGCCAACTTTTTCTCGAGCACGATTAATATCTTCGGCGTTCTCATTGCTTTGTTTATTCTGGATGCACGTGTTGGTACCATTGGCCTTTTACTTATTCCGATCATCGTTATCTGGACGACTGTATACCGTAAATTCGCCTCGAAATATAATCACATCATTAGGGAACGGGTCAGCGATATTAATGGGATGATCAATGAATCCATTTCTGGAATGAGCATCATTCAGGCATTTGGACGTGAAAAGGAAACGAAGCAAACATTTGAAAATTTGAACCGGGAGCATTATTCCTATCAAAATAAAATGCTCCATTTGAATTCGTTGACGGGTGGAAACTTGATTGGTGTCATTAAGGTTTTGGCGCTAATGGCATTCGTCTGGTATTTCGGCGGGATTTCCCTTACAGCGAGTTCAGCCATTTCTTTAGGAATGATGTATGCAATTGTTGATTTGATCAGCCGACTGCTTCATCCGCTTCACGGAATCGTCAATCAGTTCGCTAACCTAGAACAGGCACTTGTTGCAGGGGAGCGGGCATTCAGTTTATTGGATGAGCAGGGATTGGCTGTCAGTGATGAAAACATATCCAGGTACAAAGGAAACGTGCAATTTGAAAATGTTTCTTTTGGCTATAAGGATGATGAATATGTGTTAAGGGACATTTCCTTCTCAGCTAAGCAAGGGGAAACGGTCGCTTTAGTAGGCCATACTGGATCAGGAAAAAGTTCAATAATGAATTTACTGTTCCGTTTTTATGATAGCAGCGAAGGGCAAATCAAAATTGATGGCAGGAATATTTTGGATATCCCCCATCAAACGCTTAGGGAGCATATGGGAATCGTCCTACAGGATCCCTATTTATTTACTGGCACCATCGCTTCCAATATCAGTCTGAATCATAAAGGCATCACAAGGGAAATGGTTGAAAAATCATTAAAAGATGTAGGAGGGGACAAAGTGCTGAAGCATCTTCCTTTAGGGCTGGATGAACCCGTGATTGAAAAAGGAGGAACGTTATCTTCTGGACAGCGGCAGCTCATCTCTTTTGCACGTGCTCTTGCATTCAATCCAGCGATTCTGATATTGGATGAAGCGACTGCAAGCATCGACACTGAAACCGAGGCAATTATCCAGGAGGGAATGGATGTGCTGAAAAAAGGGAGAACGACCTTTATCATTGCACATAGACTTTCCACGATTAAAAATGCCGACCAAATTCTTGTACTGGATAAAGGGCGGATTTCCGAGCAAGGTACACATGAAGAATTAATGGAATTAAAAGGGAAGTATTATCAAATGTATGAACTGCAGGCCGGTCCGCATAACGGGATGGCCGGTTGAAGCACAATTGAATAAGTATGGATAATCAAGATTAAACTATAAGGAGGTGCCGGTTATTGGCACCTTCAAGCAAAATGATTGATAATAGTAATCATTACTTTTAACATATACCCATATTAACAATGAGGTGATAATAGTGAAACAAGAAATTCATCCCGATTATCGACAAGTAGTATTTATGGATACCAACAGTGGGTATAAATTTTTGACAGGTTCCACGAAAACGTCCAATGAAACGATCGAGTGGGAAGATGGGCAAACGTATCCTTTATTAAAAGTGGAGATCAGTTCAGATACCCACCCTTTCTATACTGGAAAGCAGAAGTTTGCTGAAAAAGGCGGACGGGTGGACCGCTTTTTGGATAAATATAATATGAAGAAATGAAAGAGAGGCCATCGAGAAATCGTTGGCCTTTATTTATTAATAGGTTGAAAAAGAATTAAAATGATGCAAACAAGTGGGTGCCCATAATTTATGAGGCACCCATCCTTTAATCATTTTGCAGCAATTGCTTCCCCTTTTGCAATATTTACGAGGGCAGCATCGAAATCCTTGATTAAATCGTCCGGATTTTCAAGTCCGACAGAGAGGCGGAGCAAGCTGTTCGTGATGCCTCGCTTTTCCCTTTCATCAGCAGGCATGGCAGCATGGGACATTTTGGCCGGGTAGGATAAAATCGATTCGACCGCTCCAAGGCTTACGGCAAAGACAGGAAGCTCGACAGTGTTCACGAAAGAGCGGAAGACTTCTTCGCTTTCCAATTCAAATGATAGGACCGCCCCTGCACCAAGCGACTGGCCTTGCTGGATTTCGTGCTGTGGATGATCGGCCAGGCCAGGATAATAGACCTTTTTCACCAAAGGCTGCTCATTTAAGTAGGCGGCAATCTTTTCTGCCCCTTTTTGGGAGTGTTCCATTCTAACGGACAAGGTTTTCAGACCTCTCATTACAAGCCAGGCGTCCTGTACACCAAGAACCGCTCCAAAGGAGTTTTGGAGGGAACCGAGTCTTACTGCCAAATCCGGATCTTTTACTACGGCAAGTCCAGCTATCACATCACTATGGCCGGATAAAAATTTCGTTGCGCTATGAAGGACAACATCAGCGCCCAGATTCAGTGGTTTTTGTAATGCTGGGGTCAAGAATGTATTATCAACAAAACTTAAGGCACCGGCTTTTTTCGCGATATCACATACTGCTTTAATATCGGTCACTTTAAGTAATGGATTTGAAGGCGTTTCGATGTATATGGCTCTCGTATTTGGCTGAATGGCCGCTTTAATGCTTTCAAGGTCCGTCATGTCAACGAATGTATGCTCAATATTGAAACGCGCCAAAACGTTTGTGACCATCCTGAACGTACCGCCATACACATCTTCGGAAATGACGATATGGTCTCCGGCAGACAACAGCAGGAAAGCTGTTGAAATGGCTGCCATACCTGATGAAAAGGCAAAACCGTGAGTGCCTTCCTCAAGTTCGGCAATGATATCTTCCAGTGCTTCGCGAGTTGGGTTCCCGCTTCTGCTGTAATCATATTTGCCGAATTGATCGATATCGGATTGATGGAAAGTGGATGCGTGCTGAATGGGGACGCTCACACCGCCTGTTGCAGGATCGAATTTATGTTGATTATGAAGTAATTTGGTTTCAAAGCTGAAATCATGAGTGGTCATCGTAGTGCCTCCCTTTTTACATGTGCGAATGCTTGCTGTAAGTCCTGGATCAAATCTTCGCTGTCTTCAATGCCGACGGAGAAGCGCAGCAGGCGATTGCAAACCCCGTTCGCCGTTCTGACTTCAAGCGGTATATCGGCATGTGTTTGTGTAGCAGGATAGGTGATGAAGCTTTCAACCCCTCCAAGGCTTTCTGCAAACGAAATTAATGAGAGTGATTGTAAAAATGGGTTGACCGCCGCTTCATCAATGATACGGAATGAAATCATGCCGCCTCTACCGGGATACAAAACATCTGTTACACAATCATGTTCCGACAAGTAATCTACAAGTATCTTGGCATTCTTTTCATGACGTTCCATCCGCAATGCCAGGGTTTTCATTCCGCGCATCAACAGCCAGGAATCAAAGGGGCTCAAGACAGCTCCCATGCCATTATGATGGAAGGCAAGTGCATCACATAATTCAGCGCCGCTAGCAACGATCAGTCCAGCGAGCACATCATTATGACCACCAAGATACTTGGTTGCACTGTGGATCACAATATCTGCTCCAAGCAGGATGGGTTGTTGAATAAGAGGCGTGTAAAAGGTGTTATCAACGATTAACAATAAATTAAATCGTTTGGCCAATGCTGCAACGGCGCTAATGTCCGTTTGCTGCATTAGAGGGTTAGTGGGAGTTTCGATGAAGATGGCTTTCGTGTGAGGAGTGATGGCTTTTTCAATATCCTCCAAACAACAAGTGTTCACATAGTCGCACTTCAATCCCCATTTCTTAAACCCTTGTTCCAACAGACGATATGTACCGCCATAAAGATCTTCGCTGACAATCCATGCATCATCTGATTTAAATAAGGCCAGTATAGTAGAAATGGCTGCCATTCCTGAACTGCAGGCATACCCTTGGTCGCCTTTTTCCAGATCGGCGATGGATCGTTCCAATAGTTGGCGTGTAGGATTACCTGTCCTTGTATAATCAAATCCAGTCGATTGGCCGATTCCTTCATGGCGAAAAGCTGTTGAAAAGTATACTGGCGGATTGACTGTTCCTGTCGCCGTTTCACTGCGATTTCCTAATTGAGCAAGATATGTTTCAGTTTTGTACATAGTTTTCACTGCTCCTTTTTAGTTAAATAAAATAAAAAAAAGTCTTCTTTAAGAAGAAGACTTTGATTAAATAGGGACGAGTCATTCTTCTTATCTTCCAAGTTCACAAACTTGTGGAATTAGCACCTTTTCATTGGTTTGAAACAAATGAAGGTTGCTGAGGTGTCATCGGGCCATTCCCTCTACCTCTCTCGATAAGAGTTTAGATTATTCGATTTCTTTTGAATTTACTATATATACAAAATACTGTCAAGAACATTTTGGATGATAATGCTTTGATTTTCATGAATAGGGCAATTGGAGACTAGCGGTGTCAACACTTTATGTGTCTAAAAAGAATATCCAAAATTTGCATGGGTCCAGGGATAAACACGATATTAAATGGATTTTAAAGAAAAAGGGGGAGGCTTGGCCGGTTATTTTTGCATTAAAAAAATAAAGTTTGTACAATGTATAGAGAGAAAGAATAATATGACATTATTCATTTCATATACATATGGTCTTCGATGAATAGTGCAAACAATAGGAGGAGAACACATGGAATACAGAATCGAACGAGATACGATGGGTGAAGTGAAAGTTCCTGCCGATAAATATTGGGGTGCACAAACGGAGAGAAGCCGTAACAATTTCAAAATCGGTAACGAAAAAATGCCGATTGAATTAGTTCGTGCATTTGCATACGTTAAACAAGCTGCGGCAAAGGTGAACTTTGATCTTGGCGATCTTTCGGAGGTTAAAAAGAATGCCATCGTTAAGATTTGCGACGAAATCCTTGAAGGTACGCTTGATGAACATTTCCCACTTGTAGTTTGGCAAACGGGAAGCGGTACGCAAAGTAATATGAACGTGAATGAAGTGGTCGCTAACAAAGGGAATGAATGGTTAAAAGAAAATGGTGAATCCGAAACCCTTCACCCGAATGATGATGTTAACAAGGCACAAAGCTCCAATGATACTTTCCCGACCGCCATGCATATTGCAGCCTTTATGGAAGTCGCTGAAAAATTGGTTCCTGCCATCAAAGCACTTCGTGATACTTTCGATTCAAAAGAAAAAGAATTTTGGGATGTCGTGAAAATTGGCCGGACACATCTTCAAGATGCAACACCACTGACTTTGGGACAAGAAATTTCCGGTTGGAAAGCGATGCTCGATAAAGATCTCGCGATGATTCAGGAAAGCAGCCAAAAATTATTGAACCTGGCCCTAGGCGGAACGGCTGTAGGAACGGGAATCAATACAAAAAAAGAATTCCCAGGACTTTCGGCCAAACAAATTGCAGCAGATACAGGACATCCCTTCGTCACTTCGGATAATAAGTTCCATGCATTGACAAGCCATAACGAAATCGTCTACGCACACGGTGCGTTGAAAGCATTGGCAGCGGATTTAATGAAAATTGCGAACGATGTCAGATGGCTGGCAAGTGGCCCTAGAAGCGGAATCGGCGAAATTGCCATTCCTGAAAACGAGCCAGGCAGCTCCATCATGCCAGGTAAAGTCAATCCTACACAAAGTGAAGCGCTTACCATGATTGCGACACAAATCGTGGGTAACGATGCGACGATTGGCTTTGCAGCAAGCCAAGGTAACTTTGAACTGAATGTATTCAAACCAGTCATCATCTATAACTTCCTGCAAACGGTGAAATTATTGACGGAAGGCATTCACTCTTTCAACATTAATTGTGCAGTTGGCATCACTGCAAATGAAGATAAAATCAAAGAAAATGTAGACCGTTCACTTATGTTGGTAACAGCATTGAACCCGCATATTGGTTATGAAAAAGCAGCCAAGATCGCCAAAACTGCATTCAAGGACAACTCTACGTTAAAAGAAGCGGCGTTGAAATTAGAATTCCTGACGGAAGCTGAATTCAAAGCATGGGTAGATCCTGCTGACATGGTTAATAAATAATTGCATAGGAGTGCCCTCCCGCGGTTTTAGGGAGGGTGTTCCCATATGTTAAAATAATGGAATCAGCAAATAATGAAATCATAAGTATCGGGGACAGGAGGAAAAACAATGTCTTTATGCCCGCTTTGCAACGGTCTAAGAAAAATTCATGTAAATTGCCCGGAGTGCAGCAGTGGCCTTGATGATAAAGGGAAATTCATGGATTACGCTGATGATTACAGTGCTTATATGGATATCGACACACTTAAAGAAAACGACGGATACCCTCAATCCCTTCAAAAAGGCCAATGCCCGCATCTCATGAAATGCTCTGAATGCGGACATGATGAAGTGGTTTTGGTCCAGGAATAGGGTTTGCCCATTAGATATTATTTGAATAAACGAAAAAGACCCATTCATGAACGGGTCTTTTTGCGTTTAATTAGCAGATAACTTCATGCTTTCCTGCATCTGTTCATCTTCTTCAACTAAAATGCGGTGTTCGGTCCCTTTATCGAAAAAGTGGGCTTTATTCATGTCAAGGGCAAGTTTGATTTTCTCGCCTGCCTGGATAATATTCTTGGCATCGACCCGTGCGACGAAGTCCTGCCCCTCTAATGTGGAGTAAAGCATGATCTCTGCGCCCATGAGCTCGGCTACATCAATTTGGGTTGTGAATGTTGTGTTTGGGGACTCCGTGAAGTAAACTCCTTCATTATGGAAATCCTCCGGACGGATTCCAAGGATTATATCTTTTCCGACATATCCTTGATCACGCAGCATTTTCATCTTCAATTCGGGTATTTCTAGCGTTTGTGCACCAATTTTAATCGTGCCTTCTTTTAATGTTCCGGTGAAGAAGTTCATGGCAGGCGATCCGATAAAACCGCCGACGAAAACGTTAATGGGTTTCTCGTAAACGTCCTTTGGTGCACCGACCTGTTGGATGATACCATCTTTCATTACGACAAGACGTGTCGCCATTGTCATTGCCTCTGTTTGGTCATGTGTGACATATATCGTCGTGGTGTCCAGCCGTTTATGTAGTTTAGCGATTTCCGCCCGCATTTGAACCCGCAGCTTTGCGTCGAGATTGGATAGTGGCTCATCCATCAAAAAAACCTTTGCGTCCCTTACAATTGCACGGCCAAGTGCCACACGCTGGCGCTGACCACCGGAAAGGGCTTTAGGTTTCCTGTTTAGCAGCTCTTCAAGTCCGAGGATCCTTGCAGCATCATTGACCCTTTGCTTGATTTCCGCTTTTGGTGTTTTCCTGAGCTTCAATCCAAATGCCATATTGTCATAGACGGACATATGGGGATATAAGGCGTAGTTCTGGAAAACCATCGCAATATCACGATCTTTCGGAGGGACATCATTGACTCGCTTGCCGTCTATATATAAATCCCCTTGGGAAATGTCTTCCAGTCCTGCAATCATCCTTAATGTCGTCGATTTACCGCAACCTGAAGGTCCCACAAAAACTATGAATTCCTTATCGGCAACACGAAGGTTGAAGTCTTTAACAGCCGTTACCTTTTTATCATAAATCTTGAATATATGATCTAATATTAACTCTGCCATGAAAAATCCCCCTTTTAAACTCCTGATTACTTGTACTAATTAACTATAGTCTAAGCTATCAGTTTAGAAAAAAGTATGGGCACATTGCACAAAAATGGATGACAATCCCTGTTTTTGATGGAAATTAATCATTCATTAATATAATCAAGTACGCAGTCAAGGCGTGACGAAAGTTTCTAATATCGAGACCAGTTCTTTCAGTGAATTTATCTATCCGGTATTGTAAGCTGTTCCGATGTATATAAAGCTGTTTGGCGGCATAGGTAGCATTGGAGTTACATTCGATATACGTTTTAATCGTTTTGATAAGTTCAGTATCCTGTTTGGTCTTGCCGAGAATCTCATTGATATACCACTTTGAATTCGTAACGGATAGGTCATTTATTAAAGAATGGGGGATGATGTCTGCCAAATCAGCCACCTTTAGATCCGGCAGATTTACTTGTGCCAAAGCAAAACATTTTTTCTCCTGATTCCTATGATGATGCAGGTCTTGATTTACTGGGTGAAAGCGCCCGGTGAACATTCGGGTCTTTACATAAAAGTCACTTTCAAGCGTGGAAGAAATGGCGATTAGTTCTTTATTTGATAAAGATTCATCCTTGTCCGTTTCAATTAAGATTCCTGCCGTTTCATTTTCCCAGACAATGGCTGCGTCAGATGGAACGAAAGCGAGGAAGGCGTCTTCAAAATCGGAGTGGGAATAATCAGCATGGGTAAGCTTGAAATGAATGAATCGAACATTCTCCCAGCTTGTTAAAGGCAATGGTGCATTCGGTTCGGATAAAAAAGTTTTCCATGATGTGCCTGGAAACGTATTGAGGTTATTTTGGTTTATGGAAGGAACAAAAAGCAGTTCCAATAAACGGATTTCTTCAGCTGTGATTTCTGAACGGGGAATGCCAAGTATACTTCTTGAGTCTTCGAACCAAACATAGTCAGTAAAATCATTAGTATCCTTTTTATTGGTAAGAGCGTTCGGGAATTTTTGTTTGAGATTTTCAAGCATCGTTTCCACCTTCTTTCTCCCTTTCCATATCATTATAGCGAAAAAGAATAAAGTTCAAAAGAATAGGCTAGGATATTGCCAGTTTTTCCGAGAAGGGAAAGTGCATTCCTTCTAGGTAAAGACACGTAATAAATATTTTCTGTTCGGCAGAAAATTTAGCCATAGAAAAACACCCCGTAAATGTTAGTTTGGTGTCTAACATTTACGGGACAGTTAAAGTTTGCCTACAGTTTTTTTATGGCTTGTAATTTGAACGTTGATTGGAACAAAAGGCACTTGCTTTCCGCGGGTGGTCCGCCCTCGGCTTGCGCCTGCTTTTTGTTCCGTGCTTTTCGTTAAAAACCATTCCTCTAAAAATGGGCTAAATGACAATTATCAAGCCTTTCCATCCAGGTTAATTATTCCATTATTTTCTTGTCAAAAGGGTAAAGAGATAATACATGTATTATAATAATGTAAAAAAGGCAGATAAAACTACTTTTTCCAATAATGGGGAGGAAATGCATGATAGAGATAAAGACAGTAAATGATGTGGTTTGTGTGCACGGGACTCCTAGCGGCAAGTCGGGGATGAGTGTCTATGTTTTTTTAACGGATGGTCTATTGATAGATACAGGTGCACAGATATTATTGGAAGGGCTTGTTCCATTCTATGAGTCCGCAGACTTCGATTTAGTGGCGCTGACACACTATCATGAGGACCATACGGGGGGCGCAGCCTGGATAATGGAACATAAAAAGGTTCCGATATTCATTCATCCGATGTCGGTCGATGCTTGTGCGAAGGATGCTGAATATCCTGAGTATCGCAAAATATTTTGGGGGAAGAGAGACGCCTTTAAGGCTGATCCGCTAGGGAAGGCCATTCATTCCCGCACCCAAAAGTGGGAGCCGATTTTTACCCCTGGTCATGCGAAGGACCATATGGTGTATTTGAATCACAGTAATGGCATGCTCTTTTCCGGAGATCTTTTCGTAACACCAAAAACAAAGCTTGTCTTACGGGAAGAGTCTGTCCCGATCATCATCGATTCTATAAAAAGATTACTCCAATATGATTTTGGAGAAGTGTATTGCTGTCATGCCGGGCATGTTCCGGATGGAAAGGAAATGTTCCGAAAAAAACTAGATTATTTGGAAAACCTCCGTGGTGAAATTTTGCGTTTACACCATCAAGGACTGACCGTTCATGAGATCCAGCAACTCGTTTTACCGAATCGATATCCCCTTATCGAGATATCTGAGCATGAATGGGATTCGGAGCATATCATTACATCAATACTAAAGGAAATATTTTGAGTGCAAGGGAGAATGAATGAAATAAGGGGGACTTTCCATTGAAGGCAAGGGGTTATCGCTTCTTGCCGTTTTCATGGAAGAGTGTAGGAGTTAAATCTTGTGTCTTCATAATTTTCTAAAAAAGACTTAATGCGCAAACGGAAATTGCGTGACCATAGGTAAGTTCAGGGGATAGAAAGTATGGAAAGAAAAAGGATCCGAACTCCATGAGAATACGAGAGTAATGCATAGGATGTAAAAGCTAATCGGGTGAATAGAAATGCATTTCTAAAATAAGCAAAATTTAAACGCATTTGCCTCGGGTCGCTTTGTTGATGTTCATGTGATTTGGTATAATCATATGTTTAAAAGTATGCAATTCACAATATCATAACAAGAGGCCTATTGTTTAAATTCATGAAATTATTTGAATATTTATTTAAACGAGGGATTGTCAGTTTCATTAAAAATGGGCTGCTTTTTATAGTATGATAGTCATAGAATATGAACAAGCTACATTACATTGAAAAAAAGGTGATCAACTAGTGGAAACAATTCATGCAACCAGTTTTAACTTAAGAGGCTCAAAGATTGAAATAATCATAAATGAAAATATAGAATCAGCCGATATAATATTGCAAGATAATGAAACGAAAGAAGAACATATTTACGATAAAGTAATTTGTAAAAGTTTGAATGAGGAAACCTGTTTGACCATTTCACTTGATAATATGAACTGGCCAGATGTACATAGGACAACTTATACAATTTTGCTTAAAATGAACCAAGAGTTGTTCAGACTGGTCAAACCTACTATAAAAAGAATGAAGAATCGATTGTTCGCCCGTTCTTATTATCAAATTTCACAAAACGAGACTGCAATCATCTTTCTGAACAAAAAAAACACCCTAAGTATAATGTATGGCAATTCAGCCAGCATATTTCGTGCATCCTGTAAAGTGGTTTCGGATAATTTATACATCTCCGCTATGGAAGTGGAGGGGGAAAAGGCAAGGTTTTTCCATGAAGAAGGAGAGTTAGGTAAGCTATTTCTGACTATATATGACCCTGCAACCGAGTGCACCTCAGCAATTGGAGCCGTGCAGGGTGAAAGGAATACAATAGATGTGGATTTATCAAAACTTGCTGAAATTCCTTCCTCTGCCAACTTGTATGTTGAAGCGAAAATCGGCAAGGTTTTAAAGTCATACAAACTTCAGTTCAATTCCAACCTTGTTCACAGACATAGTGAGCTTTCCTTTTACGAAATGGATCCGTTGGCTAATTCATTGGAAAGCATTAAAACACGATATTTTGATGAACTTGAAATAAAGGGTGACCATCTTCTCGTTCGATTGATGGAGCCTTCCTGTCAGCCCACTTCCGTTGTTTTTGAAAAAAGCACATCAGCAGAATGGGTTCAAACGCACGAATTCAGACAGGATGGACAACTTTTAGTAATCGATTTGAAAAAAATCTTTAATGATATCTTTTTTAAAACTGGTCAAAAGTGGAAGGTTTATGTTAAAGAGGTCATTGCCGGGGATGTACAGTTAAGTAAATTAAAACCCATATCAACATTTGCATTTCCTCAATTGGAACAGCTGCCTCTTGAACTGGTGAAAACTCACGCCATGGCTTATATCTCGCCTAAAGCTGAGTTGGGAATTCTATTGGGTGAAAGTGAAGGCGTCAATAAAGCTCGTTTCTATATTACGAAGAATAGACTGCCAATACATGACTTAAGCTTCCATGAATATGAATTATCTTTTTCCATGGAAGATATCCAAGATGCCGAGGTTAATTCCGCGTACGTAGTTATTAAAAATAGAAAAAGCGGAGAAATGCATCGAGTGCCATCGATTCTAAAAATAAACTCCCGACAAATTGAAGTCCATTCGAATTTGGAGCCATTTATTAGAAGTGGGATAATTCCATCAAGGTGGGATGTTTTCATTGAGATAACGTATGCGAATGTAATGGAATTGAATCGGGTTGGTTTTTACGACCAAAAGAAACTTCCTATGGAAGAAAGATATTTACCTTCGATTCAGGCAGATGAAGAGAATGCTTTTACACCTTATTTAACAGCCCGGAATGAACTCTCCTTTGTTATTGGTACAGAGTTTGCACTTCGGCATGAAAAATTAAAGTCAAAAATTCTGATTAAGAATGTTGTTCTAAAAAAATCGATACTTGAAATCGAAATAATACTCTCTTTGCCAGACGCTCAAAGTTATCAAGTAAAGGGAATGTTACTTAAGCATCGTAACAATGAGGCATTTACGCGACTTCCCGTGACTTTAAAGAAGAAGAGCATATTATCTGAAGTCAATTTGGACGAGCACGAATTTGAACAGTTTTATTGGGATTTTTATGTATTGGTTGACGTAGAAGGTGAGGATTACGAATTAAAACTTAAACGTCCAACAGATAATGTCCGTAAAAAATTGAATAGGACTATTAATGATTATTCATATTCGAAAGAGGACGACCATGTTGTATATCCTTACATTACAAGAAGTAACTCTCTTGCGTTAACATACAGAATGAAAAGTGTTTATGAAGCACCAATTTTCAAGTGGAAAGAAAAAATATCCTACTTCGTTTATAAGATGCTTAATAGGTACTATGATCATAAAAATATTTGGCTTGTTTACGAGAAGATGTCAGAAACCGCACAGGATAATGGCTATCACTTTTTTAAATATTGCTATAATGAACAACCGGAGAGAAATGTCTATTATATTATAAAAAAAGATTCTCCTGATATGGCTAACCTTAAAGGGTTTGAGGATCGTGTAATCCACTTTATGAGCTTTAAACACTTGATCTATTTATTTTCCTCTAAACTGCTCATCGCATCAGAAACCAAGGGACATTCTTATGTTTGGCGTGTACAAAAGGGTAAAGTGATTGAGTATTTAAGAAGGAAGAGAATTGTCTTTTTACAACATGGAGTGCTGGGTTTAAAGAAAATCGATAGTACGCTAAATAAGGGTTCATCAGAGGAAGTGGATTTGTTCGTTACCTCTTCAGATTTTGAAAAAGAAATCGTGAAAAATTATTTTGGATATAACGAGAAGGATATCATCGTTACCGGTTTAAGTCGCTGGGATGACGTAAACAAAGAAGAAACTCCAATAAAACGACAAATTTTCTTAATGCCTACATGGAGGAATTGGCTTAATGAAGTGTCTAATGATGCATTCATTGAATCGAATTACTTTAAAAGTTATATCGGTTTATTGAATTCTGAGAAATTGATGGATTTGCTCCGGATACACCAGGTGGAATTGAAGTTTTATGTCCATCCTAAATTTCAGCCTTTTATTGATCAATTCCATACAACTTGTGATCAGATCGAGATAATCAAGTTTGGTGATGTTAATATCAGCAAGTTGATCCGTGAATCGGCACTATTGATCACTGACTACTCAAGTGTTGCTTGGGATATGTACTATCTTGAAAAACCGACTATCTTTTATCAGTTCGATCTCGATGAATATACGGAATTACAAGGAAGCTACATGGATATGAATAAAGAATTATTCGGGGATCAAGCACTGAATACGGATGATTTGTTAACTTCCATTGAAAATAGCATACGTAACAACTTTGAAGAACAAGAAATCTTTAAAGAGAAAAGAAGTCAATACTTCGCTAATATCGACAATCAAAACAGTGAACGTATTTATAATAATATTTTAAAGAATGAAAAAAGATTAAAGCCAAGAAAAGTTTCTTTTTATAAAAAACTCACAAAGGTGACATTGCTGAGAAAGATGTGGCGCTTTGCAAAACGCAAAAAAATAACTAGGAAGCTGGCTTTTTCATTAAGGGATCATTTAATGAATCTGAATGAAAGGGGGGTTCGCGGCCTATGGGACAGAAGATAATCACGGTGGATCATCTAGTATGTAAAGATGAAAAAATCTCCTTTCATTTCAAGAATCCTCATCCAGTGAAAATCATTGGCATTGAAGAAAGCATGAAAATAAGATGGACATTCGATACGGATATAATCGATTCAAAAATGGTAATCGACCTTAAAAGCTTTAACGCAGAATATTATCAAGCGGCATCACGCTGGAAATTGTATGTGGAAGAAAATGGGGAACTGCATCGAATACAAATTAGCGGGGGAAAGAATGAGTATTTCCATTCAATCCCCTCTATTGGCGTTCAAGTGATAACCCCCTACATCACCAGAAATGGTTGTTTAAGCATCGTGATTAAACAACCGATCCACCTGTCGGATGAGGTTCTTTCAGCAAAAATGTCGCTGATGTCTTTAAATTTTAAAGGTAGCTTCCTGACTGGTACCGTACGCCTTGAAATGAAAAGGGAATATGAAATGGTCGGATTAGTCTTAAAGCCGAGGGATATATCCGAGGACAAGCAGTATTTGTTCCAGGTGAAAGGGAAAGATAAGCTTTCTTTTGAAATCGATGTTGATTCAATGGAATTGCGCCCGTTTTATTATGATTTTTATTTGTTAGTCAGGGTTGATGGGAATGATCATTATATTCGATTTAAGAATCCTACGTGGTCGGCCTCAAGAAAGTTGAATAAAAGACTTTTTGGAATGTCCTATACTTTTGATAACGGTTTTTGGATTTATCCATATATCACGGCATCAGGTACATTGGCATTAACCTATAAGGAAAAAACAGAATACGAATCGAATATGTACTTTTTTAAAGAAATTCTTGCTTCTTGGGTTTTTAATATTCTTCGTCCTTATTATATGAAAAAAAATATTTGGTTGATTTACGAGAAAACGGCTGATAGGGCCCAAGATAACGGTTATTATTTCTTTAAATATATTTATGAAAATCATAAGCATCAACAAGCTTATTATATTATAAAGCCTGATTCAGAAGATTATCCGAAATTGGAAGGCATGAGAAATAGAGTAGTTGAATTCATGAGCTTTAAATATATGGTTTACATGTTTTCTGCTCAGCTGCTAGTGTCTTCTGAAACAAAAGGGCATGCGTACGACATACGCATTCAAAAGGGCCGCATTAGAAAAGCGATGAATTATAAGCCGCTTGTCTTTTTACAACATGGTGTTATTGGTTTGAAGAAACTTAATAGCATCTTTAAAAAATCAAGCATTAATGCACCAAGTCTTTTTGTCGTTTCTTCACCTGCTGAAGGAAAGATTATACAGAACCATTTCGGCTATAGTAAAAAGGAACTTATTGTAAGTGGCCTGCCGCGATGGGATGTCATTGAAAATAAGTCTAAGGGAAAAAGTATCTTATTAATGCCGACATGGCGTGTTTGGCTTGAAAACTTGCCTTTTGAGGAAGTGGAAAAAAGTGAGTATGTTCAAGTGTTCAGGACGTTTTTACAATCTAAAGAATTGAGCCAGCTATTGGAGCAACATGATTTGACGCTGTATTTTTATTTGCATCCTAAATTCGAAGACTTTATTGACCATTTTTCAAATAATAATCATAGGATCATCATTTCTAATGAACAGGACTTAAATTCCTTATTAATGCAAACTTCCATGTTGATTACGGACTACTCAAGTGTTGCGTGGGATATGTTTTATCAGAAAAAACCTGTCATTTTCTACCAATTCGATCTAGAAACATACAATAAGTATCAAGGCAGTTATATGGATTTAGATCATGAGTTATTTGGTGATCAAGTTTTCACTACAGAAAAGTTGATATCGACCATTAAAGATTATACAGAAACCGGTTTTGAAGAAAAAGAAGGCTTTGGTCTTTTAAGAGAAATGTATCTTCCCTACATTGATCATTCCAATAGCCAACGAGTTTATAATGGAATTCAAGAGAAACAAGGGATGTTGAAAAAGATTAAACGCAAGCAGTCGATTTCAAGGCTTTTGAGTAATCCTGGGGTACGTTTCCTTTGGAGTAAACTTAATAATGTGAAACCCATAAAGAGAGTGGGAGAACGAATTCGGTTGAAAACTAAATAAGTACATTTACATTTGAAAAATGGTGAATACATTTATATTTTGCTATGTTTCGTATGCACTCAAACAACTTCCGTGAGGAAGTTGTTTTTTTATTCTTTAAATAATAACAAATCATAAGGAATGTCCGGTCAAATGATCGCACGGACATTAGGGCTATTGATGTTTGGAATGGTTGAATACTTTACCGATAATTTAAAAACACAGGTTATGGATTTTATCAAAACTCGTGAAAAACTGGCAAAGGAAATTAATATATATGTAAAAAGTTCAAATGAAAAAGAAGCACTTGCACAATCTAGAAATGGTTATGAAAAAGTGAGAGGGGAAATGTTCGGGATATTGCCAGTATTTGATACATAGCAGGATATTTGAGCCTTGAATTAGGGGTGTACTAGTCATAGCTAAAGGAAAAGTGCTTAGTTCGTATTTTCTTTTTGTCCTTATGTACCTCTATTGAAAACTTAGTCGGATTTCTACCTGACCTATAGAAATTTATGATTCACTCTTTGTATTCCGATTGGTTCAGGGCCCTCCAAAGAGAGCCCCTACTGGGTTTATTTATTGATATTGGGATCTGTTTCATCATAAAAATCATGTGCTTCCTCGATGTTTTGAAGGTTAGCGACTTCATACACATTTCCGCCTGCCATTCCTTCATTGATGATACGGTCGATATCCAGGAAAACAGAGTCCTTGCCATCATATTCGGTATCCTTCAAAAATGTCATTTTTTCTTTATCCAAAATAAATCCCTCCAGCCTTTTCTTTAGTTTAGGCAAAGGAGAGTTTTTTATACTGTTCAGAGGTTTCAAAATCAAAAGGGGGATAGGGTTCATTCATATACATGATAGACCATTAAGTCATGTATCATGCTTTTTAGTTTGGTTTCTTCTGTTTCAGAAGGTTTGTTGGCTGTCCACTCGATGGATCCATCTTTATGATATATGGCTTGAACTGCCTGCTTGTTGAAATAAAAGGAAATTTTCCATCCTGGCAAATTTTTATGCAGTGGTGACCATTGAAAATGGGTGATCATATGTATAACCTCCATATATGCTGTCTCTCATTTCATTATAATGGAAAACGGCAGCTGGAGGTGTTATTTTATTTTCAGGTTGGAAAAAGTTAATTCGATGAAAAGGTTTTTTAAATGCAAAAGTCTGTTGACTTCAATTTCCTCTTCATCGAACTGCATGGGCTTTGAGTTCACTTCGTATATGAAGAGCGATCCTGTTTCGTCTTCCCCAATATCAATGGAAAACTCACCGAGAAAACCGACTTTTTTAGAAAGAATCTCTCCGCATTTTTGAGCGATATTCGCTAATTTTAGATTCAAGCTTCTTGATTGCAGGTTTTGATAAGGGAAAAGCTTTCCCCCTTGTGGAGTGTGGGTAGTGATTTCCTGAGTTTGTGACATCCTTACTGCTTTGCCTGTCACTTTATAAAAACCTTTTTCATAATGGACGAGAATCCGGTAATCGTAACGATGTCCAAGAAGTTTTTTTGGGTTGATCGCCTGTTGGGCAAGGTAGCTTCTTTTTAATAAATCCTTTTTTTTCGTTTCCCAGAATGAGGTGAAATCAGGGAAGGATTCACTATGCTTCAGGCTATTGAACAAAAGCGTATCATCATGATTTTTGATGATCGTATAAATGCCCTTCCCTTGGCTTCCTTTGCAGGGTTTAAGGTATATATGCCTGTGGGTTTCCAGAAAAGCATCCAGGCAATCGCTGTTCCTTAGAATCATGGTGGGTGGAAGGTGATTGGTGAGGGATCCATCTTCCATTAAAGCTTCGAACATTACATATTTATCAAGAAAACAAGGGTTGAATAAGTTCATTCTATATTCTTTAATGTGAGTGATAAGACGTTGGAATTCCTCTGACGCCTCATAGCCCCTTGAGGGGATTCGGTTATAGACGATGTCTGGGAGCGGCATCTTACACTCAATCCACTTGTTTGAAATGGAGGAAAAAACATACCCTCTCAATGTCTCGGAGTGAAGGGCATTTCCTGTGAATGCAAAGGTCAGAATCCCGTGCTTCAATAAAAATGATGATAGGTTCCGAAAAAGGGTCAAGTTTCCTCCCAAGCCTGATTCCTTTTTGGGATTGGAAGCAGTCAAAATTCCGACGACAAGCATCCGGTTACCTGGAAATACTGTGATTGGAATTAGGGGTTGATTTAAATGGTCCTTTTTATAGCTTATTTCCTCTACGGCAGCTCCGGCGAAAAGTTCCGCATTCTCTTCGGTGTGGTACCAGTTTTCAGAGGGGATATCGTAGAAAATGTTCATCGCTGTACACTGATTGAATTTGTAATGGTCTGTTCCGTAAGATAAATGGCATAATCAAGGCTTAGCTTTCTGGTTAGCAATTCGAAATCCTTGAGCTTTGGATGGGAAAAGATAGAACGTCCTGGTTTGGAATTGGCCTCAAACATCCAAACCTGCCCTTTTTTATCCAATCCAAAATCAAAACCTATTTCTGCAATGATGCCGTCCAAGTGCTTTTCTATACTATCACTTAAAACCAGTGCAGCCTCCGATAGCTTTCGTTCGACTTCTTTCGCCTCATCGTCATCTCCAAACAGTTCGGCAACCGTTTTGATGACGCCCCCGCTTTTAATATGAGTCGTGACGCTGCCGGCACCGGCTATTTTTGCGGCGATCGCGGTTACCTGCCATATTCCATTACTGTCCTTGTTCGTATGGACCCGGAAATCTACAGGGCGTTTTTCAGATCGAATTAATGGGACGCCCTGCTGTACGATAAGATTCTCAAGGGGTCGGTCATGAAAGATATGTTTAACGATGGCTTCCAATGTGGAAAATTTTTGCAATTTATTTTCTTTTGCCTCATTTTTATAGCGGCAATAGTAAACATCTTCATGCTTATCATAAATAATTTGATGAATGCCTAGTCCGAGACTGCCGTGAATTGGTTTAATATAAACTTGGCGGTAATGGGAAAGAAGGGTTTCCACCACGGATATGGATTGAAATGGATACGTTTCAGGTAAATAAGGCAGTGCCCGCTCATCCGCGCATAACCTTTCATTTACATCCCATTTATTGAAAAAACCTGGATTATACCATGGAATGGTATATTCTTTTTGAAATTTATGCTTCACCTCTTTTGGTCCATCGCGGTTTTCCGTCAAACGATTGGGGAGGCGGTCATAGATGACATTTGGAAAAGGAAATTCACAAATGTGCCAGTTATCGTTCTCAAACACATAACCTTTGATTGTCTCCTCATCCCAATTGATTACATTTTCTCCAAAAACAAAGGGGATACAGCCTGTTGTCCGGCTCAGTGAAAGGAGCTTTGCAAAAAAATCCGATCTCTCCCCCAAAGGTTTGTTGGAAATGCCAGTGAAGCCTGAAGAAAAAATTCCGACAAGCGGACCAATATGGATGCTCTTGCCGTATATGAATAAATGAAGAGGAATATCGGTCTGATCGAATATTAGCGATTCCGCAAGACTTTCTGATAGGACGATTGATTGATTGATGGCCGGGTTTTGTTTAACGATGGCAGGACATGAATGCCGCCCGAAATAAATTAATTCAATCTCTGCCAAATCTCCAAGCTCTGAAGGGTAGAATAGAACATTGCCAGGGATACCGGCAATTTCGGCAGGATAAGTCTTTCTCACTTTCTATTCACCTGCTTTCTGAAGATGATCGGCTAAATACCGGCTATATTGAAATGGTGCACGATGAATATCTTTCATGGCCTCCGGCTGAATTGCCTGAATGATTTTCCTGCCGGGTTTCGAGTTGATGTCCATTATCCATATTTGCCCTTTTTTATCGATACCTAGATCAATTCCCAACTCGAATAACCTTTCAAAAACGGCCTCGGTTTCTCTAGGAAGGGTGCGAAGGATATGCTGGATCTTTTGTTCGACAGCAATCGAAATCGTTTCCGGGTTTTTTTTGATGAAAGTATCCAATGAAATGGCTTCCCCGCCTGTGGCGAGATTTGATGTAATTCCGTCTTTTTGTCCAGTGCGAATTCCGCGGCCCCGTTCCATCCATTGATTCTTCTCGTTTTTTTGTAGTAAAATTCGTAAATCGAATGGCTCGTTTTTTTCGTTGCAAAGATCCAAATATGGCTGGCAAAGGTAACGGTATCGATTTAATAAATGATGCAGCCATTTGTTCAGCTGAGATGTGGAGGTGAATTGGCGATCGTATTTGGTGCCTTTTTTCGTCATGGAAACCAAAGCTCCGTCTGCGGTTTTTGCTAGAAGATAGATACCTGTACCGCCTGCACCGAATTCAGGTTTAATAATCACCTTATCCAGGCGTTCCAAATGATCGGTAATATCTTCAGGTGTTGTCACTTTAAAGGTCTCTGGGAAAAATGCCTGTAGGAGTGGATGATTTTTTAGGATTTGGTAAACTTCCCATTTACCAGGAAGTCCAAGCCCTAAGAAATTCGAGTTATCTTTTAACCAATCGATTTTATCTCGCGTTTCCGTTGACTCACGGGATAATCCATGAAAACAGCGATCATATACAAAATCAGGTAAATCAAAGGACGTTGGAATCCATGTTTCATTCTCGGCATCAAAACGCTCGCCCCGCACTTTTTTTAGATCCCTATCAATATTTTCCGGTGTGAATTTACAAACTTTCATATTAAATGATTTAGCGGTTTTGGCTATTTCGGTGAAGTAATTGTTTTCATGTGAATCCGACGTGGCCATTAATCCTATTAACACGTGCTAGCAACTCCTTTTATGGATAGTTTTCGCGGTTAAGGACGAGCATGAAATCTATGATGGATTTTACTGATGGACGAAAGATTTCATAGCTGCCTTGAAATTTTTTCGATGGTTTCGAATTCACTTCGATGATCCATGGGTGTGTATCGGTATCCAGTGCTAAATCGATTCCGAGCTCGCCGAATGAATCGTCATGGTTTTCGACCAAGGCCTGGGCTGCGTTTTTAGCCAGCCGTACGAGCTTTTGATATATGTGGCTGGCTTCATGAAGGTCAAATGCTTCCCTTAGGAAATCTGGCCCGTTTTTCATTAATCCGCCTTGTGCAAGATTGGAAACAATAGTGCCTGGGTCTCCAATCCGGGCAACCATTGATGAAACTTTCCATTGAAGCTGATCATTCCGGTGAAGGAGCACGCGAAAATCAACTTTTCTCTGATCAATTTCGAAAAGGGAAATTCCCTTTTGAAGAATGAAGGTTTGTTTTCTGGAAAATCTTTTTAAGACGTTATACAATTTTTCATCCGTATCTGCAAAATGTACATCCCGGAGATGTCCGGAGTGCTCAATTTTCCATTTTTCAGCTACTTGCGATAACCTGCAAATATTCCTGCCTTGACTGCCAGATGCCGGTTTGAAGTAGATTACCGAATGCTTTTCTATAAATGTCAAGAATGGCTCCTTTTCGTTAAAAAGTATCGTATCAGGCAAATTTGGCAGCAAATCATTTTCTGAGATCAATAGCTCATGTACATCATATTTGGAAAGGAACCTTCCATTGAACATCGGTATCGACCGTGCCTCCAGTTCATTTTTGAACAGCTCGAAAGAATGAGATGCTTCAAGTTTGCGCGAATGAATCCTGTTATAAAAGACATCAGGAATGGGGAGGGGCAAGATGTGCCAGCCATCTGGCCCTGTCTGATATCCTTCTACTACTCCATCTTTAAGCGACTGAAGTTTTACTAAATAGAAGGGGATACCCTGTTGATTACAGTATGATTTCATTTCCTGATAAAATTTTTCCATTTCGCCGAATGTCCCGTCTTGCAAGGGAGTCTGGTTCATGAGTGCAGCGAAGAAAGGGCCTATTTTGATTGACCTTCCTTCCTTATTAAATGAGACGGAAATTTGATCTGGAAAAGCAGGTAAGGATAAAATCTGGTTCATGTCAAATGAAAGTTTCAATGTAGGCATTGATGAAGGGAATGGTTGGACAAGCACAGGGACGGAACGGCATCCAGCCATGATCGTAACGGGTTCTCCAAATTGAAGGCCCCATTCCTCAAATAGTTTTTCTTCGATAAACAGAAGCGCCTTCTTTCTAGTCACTGCAGGGTTTACCGTAATGAAAACTTTCTGATGGTTAAGGTTCATAATAATTCCCCGTTTGCACTAAGTTTGATATCCTTTTATAATTAAATGATGGGCAAAAGTGGATAACACATTCTATGTTTTTTTTATCAGAAGGTGTCATTAAGCCCATAGTTCAAGCAATAAAAGGAGAAATTTTCATGGATGAGTTTTGGATAAAGATACTGTTTATGGTCGTCGTAGGTGCTGTAATAGGAGGTTTCACCAATTTATTGGCTATCCGAATGCTATTCAGACCTTATAAACCAATCTATATTTTCGGGAAACAGCTACCGTTGACACCAGGGTTGATCCCGAAGCGGCAGGATGAGTTAGCGAAACAGTTGGGTAAGTTGGTGGTTGATCATTTAATCACGCCAGAGAGCATCCAAAGTAAAGTCATCAATGATGCCTCTATACAGAATATGAAAATTTTCGTTCAGGCAGAAGTAAAGAAAGCATTGTCCACGGAAAAAAGTACTGCTCAATTGCTTGATCAATTGGGAATGAAGAATTCTTCATTCACGATAGAACAGAGATTACAAGCATTCATTCTTGGTAAATATGAAACATGGTCGGAAGAGAACCGGAACAAAAGCTTGAAGGATATCGTCCCGCCGCAGATTCAGCAAAAAGCCCTTGACTCGATTCCTGATATGTCACGATTCATCGTAAAAAAGGGAAAAGAGTATTTTAACAGTGCAGAAGGCAAAGGCCGTCTTGAAGACATGTTGGATGATTTCTTCAAGGAACGGGGCAAGATGATCAATTTAATTCAGATGTTCATTGGAAACGAAAAGTTAATTGATAAGATCCAGCCGGAAATCATAAAATTCTTTGAACAATCCCGAACGATTGATATATTGTCAGGGATGATGATGAATGAGTGGGGAAATATGGAAAAATGGGATGTAGAGAAAATCGAGGAATTGATCGGTAAAGAAACGATTAGACAATTGATTACCGAAAAAACGGCAGAAATGATGCCAGTCTCTTCTATCATGAATAAGCCGGTTCGAGAATTGACAGCCAGTTTCACTAACACCATTGTGGAAAAAGGCGTCCCGATTTTCGTGGGAAAAGGTGCCGAGTATTTAATCAAGCATTTTCAGCCGCTTTTCCAAAAGCTTCACTTGGACGATATCGTGGAAGAACAGGTTTCGTCATTTTCGGTGTCCCGGCTTGAGGAAATGGTCGTTTCAATCACTAAGAGAGAATTGTCCATGATCACATACCTCGGGGCTTTGCTTGGTGGAATCATCGGTTTATTTCAAGGTTTCGTAACTGTTTTAATAGGATGACGTGTAATTCTCAAGCGGATTTGTTATAGTGGAAAAGATGTAGGAATACAATGATTACAGGGAGGGGAAATAAATGAATAACGTATATGATGCAGCGTACGAAATGGAAAAGGCCATTAGGGCAAGTAATGAATATGCCGACTTGCAACGCTTATATGATCTTGTCAATTCTGATGAAGCAACAAAAGGAATGTTTGAAAACTTCCGCAATCTGCAGATGTCATTGCAGCAAAAGCAAATGATGGGACAGGAGATCGCTCCAGAAGAGGTTGAGCAAGCACAAAAGACGGTACAGCTTGTCCAACAAAACCCAACCATTTCACAATTGATGGAAGCTGAACAACGGATGAGCATGGTGATCGCAGACCTCAATAAAATTATCATGAAGCCGCTTGAAGATTTATATGGCTTGCCTGAGCAACAGCAATAAGAGTTGGAGACTCCCTTCTATAATGGTTGGGAGTTTTTTTGTTCCCAAGAATGTACCGTATGCAAGGGTCATGAACTACTATTTGTTCTACTCTCTAAATTTTAGTCATAAATTTGAAAGAGGATACTACAGATGGGGGAGATCAGCATGGTATATCGTCTACTTGCGGTCAATATCGACGGGACATTGCTCCAGTCGAATGGCCGTTTAAATAAATCGACTAAAGAAGCAATCGATTATGTACACCAAAAAGGTGTCCATGTTGCACTTGTAACGTCAAGAAACTATCATTCAGCAAAAAAAGTGGCCAAAGCCCTAAAAATAAATCCGATGATCGTTGCTCAGCAAGGAGCTTTTGTCGGAGCTTCCATTGAAAAGCCCATTATGGTAAAAAGAATTTCAGAAGAACTGACTGCAGAGCTTGTACAAATGCTTGAAAAGGCCACGTGCCAAATTTTGCTCGTCCATGAAAAATACTCGCTGGGAAATCGGGTGAACCTCCCGGAGAATTTACTTGGCAAAACGGTTATGTATCTGAATGATCAAAATATTTACGCGCAAAATTATGTGGATGATATCAGTGAAGAGCTCATTGACCAGCCGATGGCCCCTACGAAAATGGATATAATATTTTCAGAAAAAAGTGATCAAAATGATATGCTGAAATTAATAAAGGAAATGTTCCCTGAGGTAGATGCAATCTTGCATCCAGGACATAAGCTGACAATTGTTCCAAAGGGTGTTTCTAAATGGAGTGGTGTATTGTATTTAGCTGATCATTTAGAGGTGAAAAGAACGGAAATCGTCTCGATTGGAGATGGATTGGATGATATGGAGATGATTGCCTGTTCTGGTCTGGGTGTTGCCATGGGCAATGCGGATGAGGAAGTTAGGAAAGTGGCAAAATGGGTGACGCGCTCCAATGATCAAGATGGTGTGGCCTACATGCTAAGGGAATTTTTCCGGAAACAGCATCCAATCGATTTTCTGCAGAAGATGAATATGCTTAAGTGAATGTCGGGCTCCTTCATATAGAAGGGGCCCCATTCACATAATGCCGCTTTACGCGGCCTGGTATTTGTCATAAATAATTCTAAGCATCTTTCCATAAACTAAAGGAAATCAGTAATGGAAAGGAAGAATTCAATGGGTGTAATCAACGCGAAAGAGGTTCAAGTCGGCGACGAGGTGTTTGTGATTTATAATAATCCCCATGTTCCTACCGTTTCGAATATAAGGGCAGCGGAAATTGTCCCGCATCCCAAAGATCCAAATGCAGTTGCCTTGTTCTTGAACGATACATTTCATACTATTGAAGATGATGATGCATTGTTCTCTTCGGAAGCCGCAGCGGAAAAAGCATACAGTGATTATATGGATAACCAGGACCAGATGACTTGAGAAGACGTGTACGAAGAAAGAATGAAAAAATGAAAGCCCTCGCTTTAGCGTGGGCTCCTTTTGATAATTGGCCTGCAGCACCGATCTTCGCAGAAGCGCAGAATTTGACCCATATGAAAAGTTTTCGTCAAATAGCCGCAAGATTGACCATTTCGCCATACGTTATAAAACCTTTGAAAAGTTTCTCTAGTCTTTCATTCAGGCGTTCTTCGGGAATGGAGAGAAGGAGGTCGTATTATTCTTTGAATTGTCGACTCAGTACTTCAATGGCTGGAACGGCGTTTATCCATTCGGCAGGGCTAGTGCCTTTAGCGAATGAATCAGCATATTACGCAGGGAAATTGCCGACTTTTAGGGTGGTCAAGAAAGAATTTTTCCGATACAAACAGGGTGTGACCTAGATGCCAGTTAATGTTGTTGTTGAAACCCTATGGTTAAATGGTTGGGAGTCAGGGGTAATGCGATCAATGGTCATTTCAAAAAAATCCCCTCTAATAAATTAGAAGCGTTACTTTAATGGGTTCATATATGTAACTCCTATTATGTATGAAATTAAATCCTTGTTCATAAAAAAACTGTCGCCCATTTTCAGAGTGACAGCCTGTGGCTTAATCAGTTAGTAGATTGAATGAAGAGTTTCATTGCATGAATTTGTCCAATGTGATTGGCTTCGTGCAGGACTACGAAATTAATGAATTCCCCCACTGTTTCCATTCCGTTGAAAGGCTTTGCTGTTTTCTCTGTCAATCGTTCTTCAGGAATTTCAAGAAGTCGGCCAAGTTGTTCTTGCAGCTGTTGCTTTAAAACTTCAACGGAAGGTACATCCCCGGTCCAGTCGGAGGGTTTTGAACCATATCCAAATAGCTGGCTGTAATTCGCTGGCAATTCACTGTTGGATTTCAATAAAAAATTTTCGGCTGCAGTAAGGACATGTCCAAGATGCCAATGGATTGTATTATTAAAACCTTCAGGCTGCACATCCATGAACTCTGGTTTGATTCCCTCGATTTCTTTTAAAAGACTGCCGCGCATAACCGTTAGCTGATTTTTTACATAATTCATTTTACATTCCCCTTTCAATCTTTTTTTAATAAAGACTATCTCTTGAAATTATAGCAAGGATATTTCAATATTATCAAACTTTAGACATGTCTTTTCAAAAGGTTTGGAAGAAGGGGCCACAATGATGTTGACGACACAGTCGGCGAAAAAGGTATACAAAATGATGGTTGAGCAGGCAATGCAGGAAACCGAGCCGATTTTGATGGTAAAAGGCTGATAATGGATCACTTGCTTTTCGAATCCTTCAGATGTGAAGGACTCTGTACTCTTATTGGAAGGATATAGTCATCTGGGCTCATTATTATTGAAACATGAAGTGGATGGGAAAATCATTACAGATCTCGATGAAATGCTTTCCTCGTTAAGCAGCCTGGCAGGGTACCATTTACATTCTCATACTGGTATGGGTGTGGGTCTCTGTTAGCAAGCTTCTGTTCACGACGGTTTTAAGCATCCCCTTTGTCAAAATTTCTTTTTCCAAAAAAGTCAATCGTTCACTCATCCGATTGACAGGTGTGATAAGCATGGTTTTCGGAATTTATTGTATGTACAATTTGGGCATCAAAGGGAAACTATTTTCGGTTGGGTTTGGTTGAACGCAGGCTATAGCCCAAGGGATACCGGGGGCATGAACTCTCAAGTAAAAAACTTGAGGTTTTTTTACTGCTTAAAACGATAAACATTCCTATTACTCTTTTGAGTGGACTAGTATAATGAAATATATTGGATAAATAATCCACATAGGTATGAGGAGATGACATGTAATGAAAAGGAAACCATTCCTGCTGGCACTTAGCCTATTATCAATAACATTTACCGCAGGTTGTACAACAAAGCAAGAACATATTTCCATTCAAAAATATGAAGGTAAAAACTACAAATTCGAAGCATATAAAGAAAAGATAGAGATTGAAAGAACAGAAAAAACAAAAGAGATAATAAAGAATGCTGACTGGGACAAATACGAGTTGGAGAAAGGTCATCCTAAGGCGGACTATATCTTTTATTTTAATGATGATAAAGATGAAGGGAAGATACCCGTGTATTATGTTTGGGTTAATTCCGAAGAAAATAGTGTGGAATTGACGCGGGATAAACATCGCCAGTTTGTACAGTTAAATAGAAAGGATTCTGAAATTCTATTAAGACTGCTGCACTAATTAAAAGAAAGTGGATATCCAAGTCCTGTCATTTCAAAAAACAAGCATTTTATTATCAGATTATAGAAGTCTATGTACATTAACGAAAATCAGTTAGTTAAGTACTCTTTTGGAGGGATTTATGAGGAAAATGACTTTGTTTAATGGAAAAACGATTGAAATCGAATGTTTAAGCTGTGCTTTAACGAGTGGGGAAATAGAAGCGGATGGTGGTGCAATAGTCGAAACCGAGTATTTTCATGCTCACCAAGACGTTGCATATCCCATTGTAGGTTTAGTTATTTTAGCATCCAAACGCCATATTAAGTGCTTTGATGAATTATATGACTTGGAGAAGGTTGATTACATAAACATATTATCCAGGATTAGAAAAGCTCAAAGGGAGGTACTAGGGATAGAACATGTTTATTATTTTTACAATGAGGATACTCCCCACCATTTTCATACTTGGATGGTTCCTCGATATGAATGGATGTACGATTTTGGACGTTCGGTGGAATCTGTTAGACCGGTTTTGCTCCATGCAAGAAATAAGTTGAATAATGATGAAAATTTTAAAAGTGTACTTGATGGAATCAAGGCTTTAAAAAAAGAACTAAACCCTTAATTATTCCTTGTTCCTCAAACAGATGCGGGAGCTCCATAAAAATAAAGAGACCACTCAAGCGGTCTCATTTGTTTGTACAAAAATCAACAATAATGTATGAAAAAGTTGAATTAAACCGGGCTTCAAAAGGGCAAGTCCGGAAAAATCTTTTCATTCTTCTCAGGCTGGATCAATCTTCTTATTCGTTGTCCTCAATAATGGCATGGTGCAACAACGGAAAGAGCCACCGGACTTGATGATTTCGCTTATATCAACTTCTATGACTTCGTATCCGCGTTCACGAAGGTGACTATTTACCTTTTTATTACATGGGAGGCTGAATAATTTTTTATTCCCAATGGAGAGTACATTGGTCCCTAATGTGAATTGTTCTTTTATAGTCACTTCAATTATGTCATAACGTGAAGCTAATAAATCCAACTCTTTTTTTGTAAAGGACTCTGGAAAAATAAGCGCCTCTGTTGGTGATATGATATTGAAAACGCAGTCTAAATGAAGGAATTTTTCAATGAAAGGCACCGCGATGATTTCGTATTCCGGTAATATGGTTTGGAGATGCTTAATAGATGTTTCATTCGTTCTATCACTGACTCCAATATAGATGGTTTTTCCGTCGATAATGACATCCCCTCCCTCTATATGGTTTTCGCGGAGGTTGAAAAATTGGATACCATTCGTTTCGAGCCAGGATTTCAATAATAGTTCCTCACCCTGCCTGATACCTGTAGCCATCTCGGCTACGTAAACGGTATTGCCAAGAGTGAAACCGATATCTCTCGTAAAAACCTGTTCAGGATATGTATATTTAGGCGGAAGTTTGATGACTTCAATCCCTTCATGTTCAAGTGCCTTAATAAATTGGGCGTGCTGCTCCCTGGCAAGTTCCTTATCGATATTTTTTTCTATAAACTCTTTTTGCGTTTCGTTAATGATTTCACGGATTTCCATATAACGAGGTTCACAGACGATCACCCGTGATAGCTTTGAATATTCGCTCGCACAATATGCCTCAAGTTCTTCGTTTATCTTGTTTACCATAAATGAGCTCCCTTTTAAATATAATTGTATCTTTACTATTACCTCTTTTTCTGGAAAGAAACATAAAAAATAGGTCGTTGCCTCGTTAATCTTTGTCCTTAACTTAAAAACGGGCGGTTGACCTATAATTCCGACATTCTTAGAACTGCAGGCTGAACGATTAGAATATTTTTAAAAAAGGATCTGGTTGATATTATCCCCTTAAAGTAGACAGTGTAAAAAGTCCATGAAAAAACATGGATGTTACACAATTTCTTGGAGGGAATTTTATTATGGCTAAAAAAAGGGGGATAATTTTCAAACTTATTCAAAGGAATTCAAGATTCAGGTTGACAAAAGTTATTTAAATAATGAGGGTAGCCAATCTGCTATAGCGAAAAAATATGGTCTTAAAAGTAAAAAGCACCTAGGGATAAAGGATTATTTTTTTTCTGGTCGAATATATAATGAATACGTTTTCAATACAAGGGGGAGATTGGAATGATGGATACTCCATTAATCATGACTCAAATCATTGAGAGAGCTGAAAAATATTTTCCGAAGAAAGAGGTAGTTTCGCGTACGGATGGTGGAATTCACACTTTTACGTATGCTGAAATTGCTGCGCGTACAAGAAGGCTAGCTAGTAACCTTGAAAAATTCGGTATTAAAACAGGTGACCGTGTTGGAACACTTGCCTGGAACCATCATCGGCATTTAGAAGCTTATTTTGCGATTCCTTGTCATGGCGCTGTCCTACATACAATTAATATGCGTCTCTCTCCTCAACATGTTTCTTATATCATCAATAGTGCGGAAGATCGATTATTACTGATAGATCCGGATGTCATCCCCCTGTTAGAAGCGATTAAAGATGAGTTAACGACCGTGGAAGGATATATCTTAATGACCGATAAAGATGAGCTGCCTGAAACGACACTTTCACCAATTTATCATTATGAAAAGTTATTAGCCGAAGGGAATCCAAAACAGCCCTTCATTCAAGCTTTGGATGAAAATGCTCCTGCCGGCATATGTTATACCTCCGCCACGACCGGGAATCCAAAAGGTGTGGTTTATTCACATCGCGGGATTTTGTTGCATGCGATTGCACTGGGACTTGCTGATTCTACAGCAATAAGCGAACGGGATGTGGCCCTTGCAGTCGTGCCCATGTTTCACGTGAATGCTTGGGGCATGCCTTTTGCCAGTGTTTGGTTTGGCACTAAGATGGTTTTGCCTGGACCATACTTCACCCCAAAAATTTTGGCTGAGCTTATAGAAACGGAGAAGGTTACAATTGCAGCAGGGGTTCCGACAATATGGCTGGGCCTATTGAAGGAGCTGGAAGAAGGTAGCTATGATATGAGCAGCATTCGCGCAGTTTTATGCGGAGGGTCGGCTGCCCCAAAAAGCATGATTAAAACCTTTGAACAAAAGTACGGGATTCCATTCCTGCATGCCTATGGAATGACTGAAACAAGCCCGCTCGTTTTTGTTTCCAAACCAAAAAGCTACCAGGAAGACCTCCCTGAAGAAGAACTATATGAGTTGAAGGCCAAGCAGGGCCTTGTCTCGCCAATGATTGAAATTAAAGTGATCGGCCAGGACGGCGAAGTAAAACCTGATGGAAAAGAAATGGGCGAATTACTAATTAGAGGTCCATGGATTGCGAATGAATATTTTAAGGATGAGCGGTCAGAGGATACATTTAAAGATGGCTGGCTTTATACCGGGGATGTTGTCACGATTGATGAAGAAGGATTCGTGAAAATCGTCGACAGGACTAAAGACTTGATTAAAAGCGGCGGTGAGTGGATTTCTTCCGTTGATATAGAGAATGCATTAATGGCCAATGAAGCAGTCTTTGAGGCGGCGGTGATTGCAGTGCCTCACGAAAAATGGCAGGAACGACCGATTGCTTGTGTTGTTTTGAAAGACGAATACAAGGCGCAGGTGTCCCAAGAAGACATCATCGAATTTTTAAAGCCGCAATTTGCAAAATGGTGGCTGCCGGATGAAGTGGTCTTTTTGGAAGATATTCCGAAAACGGGTGTTGGGAAGTTCTTGAAAAGGGCTTTGCGAGATCAGCTTCAGGATAAATATATCAAGAAGTGATAATATGTTTGTTTAATTGAAACTTTTCACCCTATTCTGACAACTTATTAAAACTATATAATAGATTCATAGAACAAAAGAGGAGGAAATAAATTGAGTATTGAATCGACATTACCTGCAGGCACTGTTTTAGTCACATATTCGGACCGGACCGCTACTGTTGCAATGAACCGTCCAGAGGCCATGAATTCTTTAAATCCGTTAATGCTGCATGATTTCATTAATGCCCTTAAGGAAGTAAGTGAGAATGATAAAGTGGACGTCGTCATTATAAAAGGGAATGGGAAAGCATTTTCCGCAGGTGGTGACATTAAGATGATGCTCGCGCCTGGAAAAGAAAACGCTTTCGATGAACTGATGGATGGAATCAGTGAATTGGTGACCACTCTATACTTCATGCCTAAATTGACCATCAGTGCCATTCATGGTGCAGCTGCAGGGCTTGGGTTGAGTATAGCTCTTGCAACCGATCATCTTATTGCCGATTCGGACAGTAAGGTTGCGATGAATTTTATCGGGATTGGATTAATCCCTGATGGCGGCGGACACTTTTTCCTTGAACGCCGTCTTGGTGAAGTAGGTGCGAAAGAATTGATCTGGGAAGGTAAAGTGCTTACAGCGCTTGAAGCAAAAGCAAAGGGCCTCATTCATGAAGTGGCAGACGGAACCTTGGAACATGCAGTAGAGAAGAAGGTGCAATCATGGCTGCAAAGCCCGGTTCAGGCCATGATTAAAACGAAAAAGATTCTTAGTGAAAAAAACCGCCCGCTATTAATTAAGATCCTTGAGATTGAAAAAGCTGCTCAAATGAAAATGCGTCAAACAGCGGACCACCAAGAAGGAATAAAAGCTTTCGTCGAAAAAAGAAAACCGAACTTCATCGGAAAATGACTGTGTGTCACTTTATTTTTTCATCTATTTTAAGCGTTATTTTGCACTATAAGTAAATATAAAAAAGTCCAATTTCTCAGCATTTAAATTGAGAAATTGGACTTTTTTCGTAGTTTAATAAATTTAAATATATCTCCAATAATGAGTTTATCAATTTCTTTCATACTATTAGTTGACATAATGTTTGTAATTTTATTGAGATATTTTTCAGATGAAGTAGTATTGAACAGGATTCAAGGAAGATAAATATTCTTAATCATTTCAAATTTAGACCCTGACCGTATTCTTGCTGGAGAGACTAATATAACGAATCGGTCCAGGCCAACGAATTAAATCGGGAATTCCTTCAAGAAGAAGAGAAAAGTAGTGGTCAGCGATTTAACATATGTCAAAGTCAAAAATAAATGGCATTACATTTGTGACTTTGTCGATCTCTTTAATCGTGAAATCATTGGATTAATACCACCTAACAAGGACGCGAAGCTTGTGGCAAGAGCGTTTGCATCTATAAAAGGGAACCTCCGTGATATTCAGCTCTTCCACACAGATCGAGGAAATGAATTTAAAAACAAACTGATTGACGAAACGTTAAACGTATTTGAGATTTGTCGTTCACTAAGTATGAAAGGTTGCCCTTATGATAACGCTGTCGCGGAAGCGACCTTTAAAATCATTAAGACTGAGTTCGCCACTTTCTAGAATATAAAAAATTATCTCTTAAAAAAGTTGTTTGATTTAGTTTGACAATCCAAACGTATGATTCCTTTGTGAGAGCATCGGTGTTGTGCATTCTTTTTTAAAAAGGGGAGAAGTTGGAGTTAGTATAGTTTCATGGACGTATTTTAGTTAAGTCCTTACAATGATTTTTGAGAGGACGTGTTCGTATTGGAACGTAAGAATACAGGGAAGAAATATAATAATGAATTCAAGAAGACCATTGTAGATCTTTATCACTCGGGTAATTCAGTAAGAGAATTAAGGGGCGAATATGGTGAATCAGACGTAACAATTTATAAATGGGTTAAAGAATTTACCCCTATCTGTCAGGTCCTTTAATTTTTCTTTTTATTTCTTTAACCTTTTTTTCTCTAATTTAAATATAAGATAATGTAAAGAATCGCACATTTAAAAGGCTTGCCAATCAGTAACTTTTTCCAGATTAGGGCATAAGATTATATAACCCATTTGAGTTCCTCCTTAACAAAAAGGAGATGTTTAGATATGTCAGGTTGTGGCAATAGTTGTGGCGGTGGCGGTATTGGATTTGGTGGAGGTTTCGCCTTTATAGTCGTATTGTTTATACTCTTAATCATTGTTGGATGTAGTTGTGCCGGCGGGTACGGCGGCGGATACGGCGGCGGATATGGCGGATACTGCTAAAACATTATAAAAATAATCCGACCTCAATTGGTCGGATTTTTTTATTTAAAGTAAGCTTAATCACATTTTTAAAAAGAGATATTAGTTTGAAACGGCACGTTTATAAACTTGTTGGAGATATGTTAGATGAGGCGATTAAACACCTAAAACCAGAAGATACAGTCATCCTCCAATCTGATTAAGGGTGGCATTATCAAATGAAGAAGTATCAAAAAACGTTAAAAGATTCCCACATTATACAAAGCATGTCCCGTAAGGGAAATTGTTTAGATAACGCAGTCATGGAAAACTTCTTTGGCTTGTTAAAATCCGAATGGCTTTATCTCCAAGAGTTTGAAAGCTGGAGCACTTTGAAAAGAAATTAGATGATTATATTCATTACTATAACCACAAACGAATGAAGGTAAAATTAAAAGACCTGAGTCCGATAGAATACCGAACTCAGGTTTTAGAACCTGCTTAAACTATTTATCTAACTTTATTGGGTCAGATCAAGTTTGTCTACAGTCTGAGCACTTAAAATAAGTGCCTAAAGTGACGGCCTTTCTCTATATAGTTTAAAAGGAGGATGTGGAAAACTGGAACACGCACTAAATGATGGCGCTTCCACTTTCAATCAGCGATGAAACAGCAATAGCGCGCCTGAAGGTGATGTACAGCGATGTGTATGATCTTGATAGTTTTTTTCATTCAATAGATTTTGTCCTAATTCTTTTGCTTTTTCATCATCCTCGGCTGTAAATGATTCATCCAATAGTTTTTCCCCTGATGGTTCAAAAACGGTTAATTTGTATAATCTGCTCATTTTCAAAAACTCCCTTTTCAAATATAATTCTGTCTATTTTCTAAAGATAGGTACTGTTATAAAAATCTTATCATTATCTGTCAATTTTGACTATTGTTATGTGGGGAATGTATTAAGACAGGGAATATTGATAAGTAGCAAAATATCTTGAAAAATGATGGGAAATAACTATATCGAACTAATTTAATGGTTTCTTCCTTTAAGTTTGGAAAGAATGAAAACAAAACCTATTTATACTAGAGGAATTCTCTCCTTAAAATGAAAAATCATAAATGATATAATAAACCTGAGTAAAAGGTAGGAAGTGAATGGATCGAAGGGGGATTTTTTGAATGTCGGTAAAAATCGTTAATAATATCACTGAATTGATAGGAGATACACCTGTTGTAAGGATTAATCATTTAACAGCGGAGGGTGACGCTGAAGTATTTGTGAAACTTGAATATTTCAATCCGAGCCGCAGCGTAAAAGATCGGGCTGCCTTCAACTTAATTAGGCAGGCTGAATTGGATGGTATCATTCAATCCGGGGCCACGATCATTGAACCAACATCAGGGAATACAGGAATTGGACTTGCTATGAATGCCGCTGCAAAGGGGTATCGTGCCATTATGGTCATGCCGGATAATATGTCGAAAGAAAGAATCAATATCTTAAAGGCATACGGAGCGGAAGTTGTCCTCACCCCTGCATCAGAGAGGATGCCTGGAGCCATTCGTAAAGCAGAGGAACTTGCCGCAGAGATTCCTAATAGCTTTATTCCGCAGCAATTCGAAAACCAAGCCAATCCTGATATTCACAGAGTGACGACAGCAGTCGAGATTTTGGATCAGATGGATGGAAACCTGGATGTGTTTGTCGCTACTGCTGGAACGGGAGGAACGATAACCGGTACAGGTGAAGCCTTAAAAGAGCATCTGCCGGAGTTAAAGGTTGTCGTTGTCGAGCCTAAGGGTTCCCCAGTTCTTTCCGGCGGAAAGCCTGGTCCTCATAAGTTAGTGGGTACGAGCCCTGGTTTTATCCCCAATATTTTAAATACAGAGGTATTTGATGAAATCGTTCAAGCGGCAGATGAAGATGCGATTTCCACCATGAAGGATTTGGCTTCAAAGGAAGGCATATTGATTGGACCTTCAGGCGGTGCTTCTGTTTGGACTGCCCTGCAGGAAGCCCGTCGTCTTGGAAGTGGCAAACGAGTATTATGCATTGCACCGGATAATGGTGAACGATATTTAAGTATGGATATTTTTAAATAAAGAAAAGACCGAATGCCGTGCATGAAACAATGTTCACGCCATTCGGTCTTTTTCCTAATGAATTTGCCCATACTGGAATAACCAGGTACCAAATGCGGATTAAAATAATAATGTATGGGAAAGTATGTTCTGTACGTGTTAAAATTAAATGTGAAATGTTGAAAGAAATCGAGGTGATAACTTTGAGCGGTGTGAAGTTCATTCATGCGGCAGATCTCCATTTGGATAGTCCCTTTTCAGGGTTGAAGGATATGCCGACATCTATATTAAAGGAATTAAGGGACAGTCCGTTTAAAGCTTTTAAAACTATCATTAATGAAGCAATTTCCCATCAGGTTGACTTTATCGTGTTATCAGGGGATCTATTTGATGGGGAAAATCGGAGTCTCCGGACACAGGTCCGGTTTCGAACTGAAATGGAAAAACTCCAGCAGCATCAGATCCCTGCTTATATCATTCATGGTAACCATGATCATCTCAGCGGCTCATGGACTACTGTGGAGCTGCCGGATAATGTCCACGTCTTTTCAGGGAAAACGGAAGTGAAACGGTTTGAAAAAATCGATGGGACGACTGTCCACCTTTATGGATTCAGTTATCCACGCCGTCACGTAAGGGAGAGAATGATTGAAACCTACATAAAAGCTGAAGGGGCCGATTATCATATAGGCCTGCTTCATGGGAATTTGGAAGGCAATTCCGAACATAGCCCATACGCCCCTTTTTCATTGAAGGAACTAGCTGCTAAAGATTTCGATTACTGGGCATTAGGCCATATTCATAAACATCAGGTAGTATCAGAAGATCCGCTGGTGATTTACCCAGGGAATATTCAAGGCAGGAATCGAAAGGAATCTGGCGTTAAAGGGTGCCTTCTCGTCGAATTTGACGGAGACACGAAGCGCCGTTCCTTTATTGAGACCTCTGAGGTGATATGGGAAAGCGAAACAATTGAAATATCCGCGGAAGGTGGATTTGATGCCCTGCTCAAACAATGCAAGGAAGTAGTTGAACAGAAGGGTTTCGATGGGAGAAGCTTTCTTTTGGAATTGAAGCTGGATGCAGGTGACGCAGCAGGCCCTTTCGGGGAATATCTTGAGGAATTAAACCAGATTTTGCAGGATGAGGAGCAAGGCGAATCGTTTATCTGGGTGTATAAAATCAAAGTCATCCAGTCCATGCCGATGATTAGGTCAAATGAAAGAATATCGCCCTTTATGGCTGAGGTATCGATGCTTGCATCTGAATTTGATGATACGGATGCTGCTCTGGCCCCGCTTTATATTCATCCGGGTGCAAGAAGGTTTCTTGATTCAATAGAGCCGGAAGAGCAGAGGGAGCTTTTGGATGAAGCGGAAAGATGGCTTTTGCAAGTTTTTGAAGCGAATAAATGAATGTAGGGAGGAGGAACGGATTTGATTATTAAAGACCTCCATGTTTATGGTTACGGCAAACTGGAAAATCAGCGTTTTCCTGAATTGGGACAGCTGCAGGTTTTCTTTGGGGAAAATGAATCGGGCAAGTCAACCATCATGTCCTTCATTCATAGTATGCTGTTTGGTTTTCCGACAAAGGTTCAAAACGAACCGCGTTACGAGCCCAAAATGCATGCCAAATATGGGGGAAGGCTCAGTCTCATAACAAAAAATGATGGGGAAATCGTCATTGAGCGTGTGAAGGGAAAAGCTACTGGTGATGTGAAATTGACCTTTGAAGATGGAAGGGTTGGCGGCGAGGAAGAATTGAATGAAATTCTCCATGGCGTTGATAAAAACTATTACCAAGCCATTTTTTCTTTCGACCTTCAAGGTCTGCAGGGATTACATACACTAAGTGAAGGGACCATGAGTAAATATCTGCTTTCAGCTGGGCTTATTGGGAATGATAAACTTCTTGAAGCCGAAACGAAATTGCAAAAGGAGCTTGATTTAAGGTTCAAGCCATCAGGCCAAAAACCTTTACTGAATGTGAGGTTGAAAGAACTTAAGGAATTGCAGAAAAAGGTAAAAGCATCAGAAGAAGAACAGCAGTCATATACGGCATTACTTCAGGAAGAAGCAAAACTTAAGGAGGAGCTCTCTAAAGTCACGATAGATATTCAAGAGATTGAAGAAAACCTTGTTAACGTGAGTACTTTTTTGCGAATTAAGCCCTTGGTTGAAGAACAGGAGGACCTTGAAACCGAAATAAGTAAAATCAAGGATGTAAGTTTTCCTGTCGATGGTTTAAAAAGACTTGAACAGTTTCAGGCAGTTGGAATGCCCATGAAAGCCCAACTGTCCGCATTGACGGATAAGATGGCCAAACTTGAAGGGAATCTCACGGAAATCGAAATCAATCCTTTCATCAAGGAACATAAAGATCAGATTGAGCATGCTATCGATCAAGGAACATTGCTGGAGAAGCTTGAGCTGGATATAAGAAGAGCGGAACATGATAGGTTGATGGAAGAAAAGAATATCGAAAAGGTGAAGCAGCAATTATTCTTGGATGTTTCTGATGATGAAATAAGAAAACTTGATATCAGTAGTTTTATGAAGGAAAAGGTCAAAAGGACGGAGAGGGAAAAGCATCAACTTCAAAATGATAAAAAACAGCTTGATGATAAATATGGACAGCAAAAGGGAAGTCTGGAAACTACAGAATCCCGCTTGAAGGAGATAAAGGCCCAGTTACTGCCAGATGAAAAAAGAATCGAGCTGGAGTCCTTATACAACAAGCAGAATAACACCGAATTTGAAGCAGCACAATCCCTTATTCTTGATGAACAAATACTCGAGCTTGAAAAGCAATTGGCTTTAC
This sequence comes from Peribacillus simplex, assembly GCF_001578185.1. Taxonomy (NCBI): domain Bacteria; kingdom Bacillati; phylum Bacillota; class Bacilli; order Caryophanales; family Bacillaceae; genus Peribacillus; species Peribacillus simplex. Next base: position 1,172,596 of record NZ_CP011008.1, read on the forward strand.
AGAGAAAGAAGGGAGCGCATAACCGTAAACGTTCACTTATCATGAATGGCAGTTTAATAGTACTTCTTTGTTTAGGTGCGATTGGAAGTTATTTCAGTGAACAGATTTTGTTGGGGATTATACTTCTAGCCATGGCTGTTCTGTTTGCGGTTTCCAGGTCCCTCTTCAAAGGTGATGATATATTGTCAGGGTATATCCGGCAATTGGATGAGATGAAAAGGAAAAGGGCTGCAATTGGAAGTGAAACCAATCGAGTGAGTGAAGGGGAGTCGATAGGACAGTTGCTTGAACTGGACCGACGTCTCCAAAGGCGGCTTGAAAGTGAAAGGTTCAAGTATGAAGAAAGAGAGGAAGCGTTTGAATCGACGATTCAGGAATATACCGCTTGGGAAGCTGGCAGGGACCGATTGGAAAAAGAGGTGAGAGGCATTCTAAGCGGTTGGGGCATGTCTTATCCCGGAATGGAATACAATCTTGAATCTGTATTTGAACTGCTTGAGAAATGGAAGGAAGCCGTTGACAGGAAATATGAAACAATCAAGCGGTTCCAATTTCTACATACAGAGTTTGAAGGTAAATCGAAGGCTTTATTTCATTTTGCATACAGCCTTGATTTCGAACCTGCCACATGGCGGGAAGCAATTAGCCTTTTGAAACGGGAAATGAATAAAACGGTTGAATTCTCCGTTCAATTAACGCAATGGATGCAGGAACGGAGTCGTTTGGCGAACGAAATCGAGCAGTTGACGATGGAAAAAGACTATCTCGATGCGGAAATGGAGCAGCTTTTTGAGATAGCGAATGTAAAGGGTGAGGAAGAGTTCAGACATGACGCCGCCTTGTCCGAAAAGAAAATCACTTTCCAAAAACAACTTGATTTGATTACCATTCAAATTGGACAATCGAGAATGCTGCCTGATCAAATCCAAACTTACCTAAAACAGGGGATCACCACATATACATTTGAAAACTTGGAACGGAAACGGAAGGATTCTGTAAAGGTGAAATCACTTTTATTAGAGAAACAGTCGGATGCGAAGCATAGGATAAAACAGCTTGAAGCTTCAGGGATTCATGATGACCTACTTCATCGTTTTTATGAAGAAAGGGCTGCATTTAACGAAGAAGCAAAGGAATGGGCGAAATTGGCAATAGCCAAAAGCTTATTGAATAAAACCTTGGACCGATATAAAAGGGAACGCCTACCGAAGGTCATCGCCGATGCAGAGCGGCATTTTGCCTTTTTAACGAATGGAAGCTATCGAAAAATCATCCTTGACCAGTCGGGAGAAGGAATTTGGGTACAGCGAAGTGATGGCTTGAGTTTCAGGGTTGAAGAGGTCAGCCGCGGGACAGCAGAGCAAATATATGTTTCCCTAAGGCTCGCACTTGCTGATCATACTTTTGAAAATGATTCATTCCCTCTCATCATTGATGATAGTTTCGTCAATTTTGATGAGGAAAGGACAAAACGGACGCTTGAGTTATTGAAAAAGGTATCGGAAAAGCGGCAAATTTTCTTTTTTACGTGTCATCGACATGTAGTGGAACACTTTACTGAAAATCAAGTAATTCATCTATCCAGTCCCGTATTGCGCCAAAATAGGAATGATTTGATCATCCCCAAAATATAATGGGATTTAAACTATAAAAAAGAGAGTGAAGTCATTGAATATGAATGAGTTTATAGGCCACCATGATTCTTCCCTAGAGTTAATCATCGAAAAGGAGTTTCCTGATAGACGATGTGTTGGGGGAAAATATTCTGCCGAAGGGCATACGATCACTTTGTATAGGAGAGATATCGAAATTCAGTGTGAACGCTCCCTAGGCTCGCTTCAGAGGCTCGAGGAATATACATGGGTGATTCTCACACATGAGATGGGCCACGCGTTAGACCCCGACCTTGCTTTGCTGAGTGAGGAGCTATACAATACAGGAAAATCAGAAATCCTTTATCAAATAGAGGTCAATGCCTGGAACATCGCAGAAGGATTAGTCCCTTTTATCGATCAGGCTTTATTTACCTTCATTAGAGATGAATCCCTGGCACATTGTACTAACCGCCTGCTGGTCGGTTAAAAAGCTCTCCAAATGGAGGGTTTTTTTTTATCTAAATGGGGTTTGAAAGTTCAAACAGGTGATTGCCCTAAAGGGGGAATCTGTACTAATGAATCGTTTGTGCAGAAGCTAAAGGCAAGTGGTAATGATAGGGTAATGGACTGGATTTTTTTACATTAATGTTTCCAAAGAAAGCTATATCTTTAATTGAGTGACACTTTATGATTCATTTGAGAGGAATGGGACACGAAATTCTGGATATATTCTTTTTTAAGATTGACAGTGAGAATCATTTTCATTAAACTAGTATTATTAGACTAAAAAGGGGAGTATTTTAATGCGACCAGCTATTAACACACAGTCTCTATCGCTCGGTTATGGTGATAAATTAATTATAAATGATATGAATATAAAAATACCCGATGGGGAGATCACCGTGTTCATCGGTGCTAATGGATGTGGAAAATCAACACTGCTAAGGTCGGTTGCCCGCTTGTTAAAACCTCAATCCGGCTCGGTTTTACTTGAAGGCAAAGCGATTTCAACCATGTCATCGAAGGATGTAGCAAGAAAGATGGCGATCCTTCCGCAGTCGCCTGTTGCTCCTGAAGGACTCACAGTCTATCAACTTGTTAAACAAGGAAGATATCCTTATCAAAGTTGGTTAAAACAGTGGAGCTCCATGGATGAAGAAAAAGTTCAAAAGGCAATTGAAGCAACGAACCTGACAGAATTGAAAGATCGTGCAGTCGATGAATTATCGGGAGGTCAGAAGCAACGCGCATGGATAGCGATGACTCTGGCTCAGGATACGGACATCATTTTGTTGGATGAACCGACTACATATCTTGATATGACCCACCAAATCGAGATTTTGGACTTATTGTTCGAGTTGAATGAGTTTGAGAACAGAACGATCGTGATGGTGCTTCATGATTTGAATTTAGCTTGCCGTTATGCGGATAACCTGGTGGCACTTAAAGACGGAGCGATACATGCTCAAGGTCGGCCAGAGGATATCATCACGCCTGACTTGGTGCAGCATGTATTCGGCATGGAGTGTCAAATTTCTTTTGATCCAATTTTCGGCAGTCCCATGTGCATCCCGTTTGGTAAAGGCCGTTACGCTCGAAGTCAGGTGAAAGCGCTGGCCAATGCATAACCTCTCACCATCTATTGAAAAAGAGCTTCAAGGATATCGCGTATCGTTTCGAGATGATGCCAAGGTTTCCAAGACTTTCAATCATGTTGATGAGCTGATTGAGTATGCAAAAGCCCGGTCTGGGGCGGAAACGTCAAGAATAGCAATTTCAATGTGGTTCAGACGTTATGCTTTTTTTGTCACGGCACAATTTTATATGTTCAGCAAACATCGGCTTATCTGGGAAGGCACACTTCAGGACATTGGCGTTTTGGATGATCCAGAAGATGAACATTGGCTTCCAGATTTTTTGCTGAAAATTAACAGGTGGAGCAATGTTCCGGAAAAGGAAAGCTCTTCTGCCCTACATTCCATATTAAGCAGCTTTGGAGCGGATGCCATTCGCACATTTTCCGGAACTACTAAAATATCGAGACTTGTACTTTGGGAAAATATTTGGAGCTACACGGTCTGGATGTATAGCGAGTTACTGAAGCAGACAGATATAAAGACGCGGGTTGGAAGGGACATTGAAAGGCTGCTTGAAGATGAAACATGGCTGAATATTGAAACACGTTCACCTTTTAAAAGATTCATTGGGGAAAAAAATGTTCCGGAGTCCATGAATCCTTATAAACGGGTGACATGCTGCTTATATTTCCGAATTGAGGGCCAGGATAAGTGTGCGTATTGTCCGAACAAGAACTGTTGAAATAGATCTGAATGGAAAACCAGGCTTGATTTCAAGCCTGGTTTTCCTGTGGGGTGAAAGTGACGGCAGCTTAGTCTTTTCCTTTCAATTGTCTGTACTTATTAACGAAAACTAAACGCACTAACTAGATTGATATGTTATAATGTTGATATTTAATTGAACGGGGGCAGTCGCATGGGAAATGGGATCATACACTACGGAATTGGTGAAGTAGTAGATATATATATGTATATTAAAACGAGTACAAAAGCGGTTGCAAGTAATGGAAAGCCGTTTTTAACATTGATTTTGTGTGATAAAACCGGGGAAATCGAAGCGAAGCTATGGGATGTTTCCGAGGCTGATGAGAAAACATACAGTGCGGAAGCTACGGTGAAAGTCCAGGGGGAAGTCCAGAATTATCGGGGACGCAGCCAATTGAAAATCCGTAATATTAGACTTACATCAGATGCCGATGGCGTCACGAAAGCCGATTTAATTCAAACGGCGCCTTTAAGTCAAGAAGAAATGATGGAAACCATCACTCAATTCATTTTTGAAATGAGGAATCCGAATATCCAAAGGGTGACTAGGCACCTCATTAAAAAATACCAGAATGAATTCCTGACGTTTCCTGCTGCCACCAAGAACCATCATGAGTATATGTCGGGACTTGCCTATCACGTGGTATCGATGTTAGGGCTGGCTAAGGCCATTTCAACACTATATCCCTCGCTCAACAGGGATCTTTTGTATGCAGGAGTCATCCTGCATGATCTTGGAAAGGTACATGAGCTATCTGGACCAGTGTCGACTGTTTATACTGTCGAAGGGAACTTGTTGGGGCATATCACCATCATGGTAAATGAAGTCGGTAAAGCTGCAGAGGAATTAGGCATTGAAGCAGAAGAAATCATGATTCTAAAGCACTTGATATTAAGCCATCATGGTAAAGCGGAATGGGGCAGCCCCAAACCGCCAATGGTGAGGGAAGCGGAAGTGTTACATTATATTGATAATATGGATGCCAAGATAAATATGATGGACCGCGCCTTGGAAAAAGTGAAACCGGGTGAATTTACGGAAAGAGTCTTTGCGCTCGATAATCGTTCATTCTATAAACCAACATTTTAATGAATATGCTTCTTTCTCGATGGAGAAAGAAGCATATTTTTTTTGTTCACGCATATCCTCTATTAAATGTATAGTAGATTTTTTGGGAGGGAATGGACATGCCAATTTGGATCTGGTTCGTGTTTATTGGAATAATCGTCAGTGCAGTCATGTCAATTTGGACCGCTAGGCAGGAACGCCTCATAGATGATGCATGGATTGAGAAGGAAGGTCAGAAGTACATTGAACGTATGGAAGAAGAGCGTGAAAGGCGTAAAAAGGATATAAATCAGGGAGCATAGCTTGAATGATGAGAAAAAAAGCGACAGGCCAATGGCCTGTCGCTTTTTACTATCCAATTATTTTTCAGCTTTAGTTGCGTCACCAGAAGTGATGGCATCTTTTAGATCTTTATCTTTAATCTTCACGTCAGCTTTTTTGACTTCTGAATTCAAAATATCTTGAACTTTAGCTTGGTCAATTTGAGCGACTTTCAACTTATACTCAAGATCTTTTTTCATATCTTTATATGGTTTCTTTTCTTTTGTATCAAGAAGTTGGATGATGTGGTAGCCGTAATCGGATTTAATCGGTTTGCTGATTTCATTTTTCTTCATTTTGTAAGCTTGTTCTTCAAATGCAGGAACCATTTCACCTTGACCGAACCAGCCTAGCTCCCCGCCTTTTTCAGCTGTGCCTGTGTCTGTTGAATATTCTTTTGCAAGTTTAGCGAAGTCTTCGCCTTTGGCCAATTTAGCTTCAACTTCGTCAGCAGTTTTTTTGTCTTTTACAAGAATATGTCTCGCTTTGATTTGTGGTTTATAGTCTTCATAAGCTTTTTTTACGTCAGCTTCTTTTACTTTAATATCAGCAACGGCTGCTTTTTCTTGAAGCATGCCGATTTTAAGTGCACGTTTAAGATCATCTTCGCTCTTATATCCGGAAGAGGCCAGGGCAGTTTGGAAATTTTCACCCATTTGTTTTTTAAGCTCGTCCGTTTTAGCTTTTACTTCCTTATCCGTTACTGTATATTTCTTGGAAAGAACTTTTTCATAAATAAGTTCTTGAAGGACGGCATCACCATAACGGTCTTTCATTACATTGTAAAGTTCTTCTTTAGATATATCTCCCGCTTTAGTTTCCACGACTGCTTCCTTGTCGCTGTTGCATGCTGTAAGTCCGATCAGCCCTGCAGTAACAGCAATCGATAATGCCCATTTCTTCATAAAAACAACTCCTAGTTTTAAGTTTCTGGTTTGCTATTCTTCGTATTTCCACAAAATTAACTATAACATATTCTGGTTAGTTTACAAAAAATAATATATTGGTGTTTGAATAAGAATTTTTGGAAAATGGGTGAACGCCTACCCAGATAAAGAACCATTACATATGATAAATCGAGGACATCCAAAAGGAGGTAGCATAATGAGTAATGGATTTAACGGAGGTTTCGCTTTGTTAGTGGTGTTATTCATTTTATTAATAATTGTAGGAGCATCCTTTTGCTAATAGTTCGCAATATTAATAATGGAAAGAGCCCACTCCTTTTGCCGTGGAGTTGAATAGGATAGGGTAGCCGCTACAAAAAAGATTGAATTGATTATCAAGCTATGAAAGGAATGGATTCCTTTTGGCGGATATAAGAGTGTGCATGAAAATGCTATTACTTAAGAATGGAAGGGAGGAAGATCAATGTCTGGAGGAATAGGTGGAGGCTTTGCTCTAATTGTCGTTCTTTTCATCCTGTTAATAATCATTGGAGCTTCTTGGTTATAAACTCATAAACAAAAGGCGAAGCTGACCGCTTCGCCCTTTTTCTTTATGTGGATAATGCGCCGGGTATCACCAATGTATGTAACAAATGATGGCCATCATTTGTTGCTTATCTCTACGTATACAAAATTTCAATATAGGAGGATAATAACATAATAGTAATTAAAACATTAATGATCCTGAATACTTTAGGCTGCCGGTCTTCAGCAATTTCTTTTTGAATGCATAAAGAGTTTGTCATTCTATTAATATTATAAAGAATCAAAATAGCAAAAATAATAAACCAGAACGAGATCAAAACCTAAAATCCCTCCTTGCAAAACATCATGTATAAATACGATACCAAATTATAATGAAAAAAGATACCTAAAAATCTTATCAGGCATCTTTATGAATAGATAAGGAATCACTTTTGAATAAGTATATCGTATCCTTCTAGATGTTCTTCGATAAATGAATGTCCCGGGGAACCAACCAGGTTTTTTATATAAATAAAATCCGATACGCATAATCCAGTGTGCAGGGATAATAAAATAGTGAAATAATGGATGTAATGTGGAAAACTAAGGGCACAACCAATCAATATGACAGACATAATGAAGAAAGGTAACACAAGGGTCAAGAGATAGAGGTGCTTTCGAATCGGATAATGCACATTGACCCTGCATGTAAGCACAAGTTTCCACTTCAAGGACCAAGAAGTTTTTACTTTTTTACATAAAAATCGTAAAGGTAAATAGTGTAATAGTTTGTGAACAGGATATAATAAGAGCAATAGGCTAAAAAATACCATTGTTTGATCGTCATACAAAACAACATGGGATGAAAAGACACTTAATAATGTATAGATCAGAACAAAAGACATCAATATAGTAAAAACTGAAAATAAGATCAGACGGCAATTCCCATATTGTTTTGCCACGTCAATTGTTTTCCACGAATTCATTTAGAATCAGCCCTCCAAAGACCGTTGAATTTACCTACATACATTACGATGAATGGGTGGAAAAAGCAATAGAATTCTTGGATTAAGTTTTATGGTAATAATCACTTTAGAGTGGATGAATATTAAAGACGTTTAAGGCCGGGTTTTGGACATGGATTTGGCTGATTTTTTTGAACGTGAAAATCTGATCGGTTTTAAGTCTTTTATGATAAAATTGAATGATTGATTGGGGATTAATGATGTATGAAAAATATAAATGAAGAAATAGAAATACTCCGTTTTCATCAAAGGCTTTTATTAAACATGATACGTAATCCGGAGGCCAAGTTGGACTTTCTTTTTGTGGAAAAAAATTTCACGAAGAAGGAAGCGGAAGAGTTATTAGAAACATGTGATATCTTGAGCAAGCGCTACGAAATAGAAAAAGCGGAAGGTTACATGAACTTTCGACCGCTTTTTAATCAATTTGAAAGAAAGGTTAATCCAAGAATAACCATAAAGGAATGCATTGATGCATGCCTCTCACAAGGTTTATATGTATCATTCATGAAGGAAATGGATAGAGTGTGAGATTAAACTGGTTCAGTTTCTTTCTCTATCTTTTTTTTTGTGATTTTACCCTCCACGTCAGTAAATTCCTGATCAATGTTATCGAAGGATCGTTCAAAGATTTGCATGAAATCTTCACCGTATATATTACGTATGACAGCCATCATTTCAATCATATCCGGAAACTTCCCATAAAGCTCACGAAGTGGAAGTGCACCTGAGAAAGCAGAGTTCTTACTTGGGTCATATGTCTCCATTAAATCAAGTAGAAGCTTTTCACCTTCTGGGGTGATCTCTATATACGTATTCCTTTTGTCATTTTCTTTCTTTGAAAAAGTTAAAAACCCGCGTTCTTCTAATTTTTTTGAAAAATTAAATGCCGTAGAAACATGCATGACCCCAAATTTTGCAACATCTGAAATGGAAGAGCCATTAAGATGGTAGGCAATCCATAGAATATGGTGCTCATTGATATTTAAATCATAGGGCTTAATCCATTGCTGCCAATCTTTTTCAATTGATTTCCATAATGCTTTGCTTAATTGTGCAATTCGTTGACTAAAAATCATTGCTTCTTTCATAGAATAATTTTTATTCTGCATATTATGGGCTCACCTACTTATAAGATTCTGTATATTTATTATGACAATAAAATAAAAATTAATAAAGAAAATATTTGCGAAATTTTTAGAAAATTTTATTTTTTTTAATTGAATTCTCCATTTCACTCCAATAAACCATATGATTTATTGGTAAAAATGGAGAACCGAGCTTGTGTGTATTAATTTTTGGAAGCAGGGATTGCCCTTTCCAATTCTTTTAAAGAACTTTCAATTTCTTGAACGTTCTTCAATAATTCATTCTTATTGGGTTCGATTTCCTGCTTCCAGTTCTCGATGACGACCTGAACATCCGAAATGAAGGTTTTTACCGTTTCTTTGCTGATTTGTGTAGCTTCCATCGTGTCATCTTTAATATTTAGCATTTTCACCTTTAACTCATCAATTGTATTCTTAATTTCTTCCGTATTCGTTTTGATGCGGGTCCGTAAGTCTTTACCTGAACTTGGAGTAGAAAGTAAGGTTGCTGCACCCGCTACGACCGTTCCGGTTAAAAAGCCAATTAGTAATGATTTTGCTTTCATTAGGATCACCTCATTTTATAATATTGTTTTCGCTTAACATGGTCTAAATCCCTGCTGAAAAAAGCATCAATTGGAAATTATGATAATTAGGGATAGAAATACTATTGATATCAAAATACCATAATTTTCATTCCTATGGAAGAGTATAGACCATTTTATCTTTATATCACAAAAATATTTTTTTAAACTTAGATAGTAAATATATAATATTTAAAAATAACTTGAAGCTTTATTAAAAATGCTTCATATAAAGGAAAGAACAGCATATAGATAGTAAAAACAAGCTGTCGGAACATGGATGGCACTGGTGGGTTAATAATGAAAATCATTTTTTTATTAGGCCTGATATGCTTGTGCGGAATGGGGTATTTTCTACGAAAAGCAAAAACTCCTGGCATCTATCCGCCTAAGAGGGTGCTCCAGGCTAGAGCCTTCGCTATGGGTCTTCCCGGAGGGTTACTGCTTTTGATTTGGTTTATGTGGATATTGATTCATTGATCCTTGGGGGATGATTCTGATTAGACTCCAGATTCATAAGAGTGGAAAAAAAAGCACCGGACATTCCGGTGCTTTTTTAAATATGATGATCCTGCTGCTTAAGCATTAATGGGTATATTAGATTTTCTTACGATGCCGTTCACAATTGGATAAATGATGACCATCGCAACTGTGTTTAGCAGTACGGCAGGAAGCACAACAGCGCCGAAAAGTGCAACGAAAGGCCCTGGAAGGGAAACGATATAATAAGCCGAACCAAGGAAGACAGCACCGGAAATTATTGTTCCTACGGCAGTCAAGACACTAACCGTGACAACGGACGTTGAAAATTTCTTAAGACTGATGAATAAAAGGTAAAACAGAAAGGCTGTTGCCAATTTGTCTATGATATTTGGAATCTGTCCACCAGGAAATGTAGTTGTCATGGCAGAGATGGCTCCAGCAGCCAAGGCGACAATGAATACATTCTTCTTCGCGGGAAACAGCGTGATCGCCAAAAACATCATCAACAGCATCATATCCGGTTTCATTCCAAGGAAGAATCCAGGAATGATAAAATGCAGGGCAGCCCCAATCCCGATTAATAGGGACAGTGACACAAGGGTTTTCGTTTTCATTTACTCATCTCTCCTATTCTCATCTCAACTAACATCTTTTCTTCAACAATGCACTATTGCCTGTTGCAAGAAGTTTAAAATAGTATATCATAAGACCTATTTTTTTAGAAGGTATATTTGTTTGAATTAAAGAGTTTGAGCTTCCTTAGCTTTATACGATTCCTGGAATTTCTTCATGAAATCCGCAAGCTCCTGACAATGGGATAAAGGGACAGCATTATAGATGGATGCTCTGCAGCCACCGATAGAACGGTGACCGTTCAGTCCTACGAATCCGGCTTGCTTCACTTCTTTAAGGAATTGAACTTCAGCTTCTTCAGACGGAAGCGTGAAGGTTACATTCATGAATGAACGGCTGTCTGATAGGGCATGGCCTTTATAAAAGCCATTGCTGCCGTCGATGGCATCGTAAATGACTTTTGCTTTTTCTTCATTGATTTCAGCAATCTTTTCCACGCCACCCTGTTCTTTTGCCCAATCCAACACAAGGGACAATAAGTAAATTGCCAATGTCGGAGGAGTGTTATATAACGAATCATTTTTCGAATGGATAGAATAGTTCATCATGGATGGGATTTTTTCATTATCCGTTATTAAATCCTTACGGATGATAACGACTGTGATTCCCGACGGACCTAAATTCTTTTGTGCACCTGCATATATGATTCCGAATTTACTAACATCAATTTTTTTGCTGAGAATATCACTTGACATATCAGCTACTAAAGGAATGCTTCCAGTTTCCGGGAATTCTTTCCATTGTGTTCCGTAAATCGTATTATTGCTTGTGATATGAAGATATGCAGCATCATCATTCAATTCGATGTCTGCAACTTTAGGGATGAATGTATATTTTTCATCTTTGGATGAAGCTACTACTGCCGTTTTACCAACCTTTTTTGCTTCTTTTAATGCTTTTTCCGACCAAGAACCAGTAAGGACATAATCTGCCCTTTTTCCATCATTCAAAATGTTCATGGGAATCATGGAAAATTGTAGACTTGCTCCTCCTTGCAGCAGAAGGACTTCATAATTTTCAGGAATTTCCATAAGGTCTTTTAATGATTGAATGGCATGGTTATGAATTTTTTCGAATTCCGAACTTCTATGGCTTAGTTCCATGACGGACATTCCGGAATTCTCAATATTCAGCCATTCGTTTTGGGCTCTTTGTAAAACTTCTAAGGGAAGGGCAGCTGGCCCAGCGTTAAAATTGCGTGCACGTTTCAAATTTTTTCCTCCTAATACGTCTATGTGTTAAAGTGTTTAAATCTATTTATATCCTACCAGAAAATTAATTTCAATAGGAGAAAAATTTAGAATTTTAGGTAGATAAAAAAATGAAATAGGAAGTAATAGAAGAGGAGGAAATAAATAGGTCCCTCACTTTAAGTGAGGACCTATTTAGGGTGTTTTTTGTCACGCATAACTGAGCTATTTTAGAGAAATCGTTGAACGTAAGTTGTAATATTCCAATAGTTAGGAGGTGGATGATAACCCTTACAGGTAGCGTTAATTTCACTTAATATGCTGTGCGATGGAGTCAGCGATTTGTTTCAGGTCATCTGGTGTATAGTCGCTCGTATTCGTTTTCCAAACAGCCCCAAAGCCGTCACCTTCCCCATGCCGAGGAATTAAATGCATATGAAAATGGAAAACGGACTGTCCTGCGGCTTCCCCGTTATTATTTAGAAGATTCAGGCCTACAGGTTGGAATTCCTGTTTCATGGCACGGGCAATTTCAGGTACCACCTCAAAAAGATTCTTGGCAATTTCAGGTGTCAACTCATATAGATTTTCCTTATGTACTTTAGGTATTACCAGGGTATGGCCTTTTGTTACTTGACTGATATCGAGAAAGGCCAATACATGTTCATTTTCGAAGACTTTGGTACTTGGTATTTCTCCATCGATTATTTTGCAGAAAATGCAATCACTCATTAAAAAACGCTCCTTTAGAAGTTAATGTATTTGGTTAATCGTACCATAGCATGAATCCTTGGGAAAAGGAAAAATCATAAAAACAGGATGCAACATTAAGTTGCACCCTGCTTATTTGAAAAAGGGGGGGTGGCTTCAAAATTCGCATTTAGCATAAATTCTCTGCGACAAACACCTCATCTACATTTTAGTAAAATACGGTTATTATCTGATTAGAGATTTTCCATTCAAAGCAACCATCTCCTATATCTTTAAAGTTTCATCAACTTACAAAGCATAATTGATAATTATTGAATGATTTTTCTGCTTTTACGTGCAAGAGAACCATCTCCTTGCTCGAAACGATTTTTTTAAATGAAGCTTCTGGTTTAATTCAGTTTTACGTCTTTAACTGACACCTCATTTACAATATGATGTGAATCATTTGTAATAAAACATTTGGGTATTTCAGTGTAATACGTCTTTAACTGACACCTCATTTACAATATGATGTGAATCACACGTAATGACTAACCCCTTCTTCCTTATTTATGATGACCACCAAGCAGGAAAAATATAATTAGTTATTTATGGAAATTTTGTTCCGGGAACACTCGACTATATAAAAGCAGGATAATTTGATAAAATGGAAATAAGAACCTCTATATAGAAAGGATCGTTTATATGTCCTTATTGGAAATCAAGCAATTAGTTGGCGGTTACACGAAAACGCCCGTTCTAAAGGGAATTAGCTTTGACATTCAACCAAATGAGTTAGTAGGGTTAATCGGGCTCAACGGGGCTGGGAAAAGTACGACGATTAAACATATCATCGGACTCATGGAGCCGAAAGGCGGAAGTGTTTCGATTCATGGCAAAACACTTGCCCAGGACCCAGATACATATCGTAAGCAATTCACTTATGTTCCAGAAACTCCAATCTTGTATGATGAGCTTACACTTGAGGAGCATTTAAAGCTGACGGCCATGGCGCATGGTTTGGAGGAATCCACATATAAAGAAAGGATGGACGTTCTGTTAAAGGAATTTCATATGGAGAAAAGACTTAAATGGTTTCCGGCGCATTTTTCAAAAGGAATGAAGCAAAAGGTCATGATAATGTGCGCCTTTTTAGTACAGCCGTCTTTATATATCGTCGACGAACCCTTCGTAGGTCTTGATCCATTAGGCATTCAATCCCTGCTTGATTTGATGAGGAAAATGAAAGAGAGCGGAGCGGGAATTTTAATGTCAACACACATACTGGCTACAGCCGAGCGGTATTGTGATTCTTTCATCATCCTGCATAATGGGGAGATCCGGGCAAAAGGCAATCTTGAACAGCTTCGTGAACAATTTTCCATGCCGGGGGCAACTCTTGACGATTTATATGTTCAATTGACGAAAGAAGAAATCGGTCATGAATAGTCAAAATCTCTGGAAGGAAAGATATTTAGGCTATATAAATGAAACGCAAAAATATCTTCGTTACATTTTTAACGGCCATCTGGTTTTTGTAATGGTATTGGTTCTTGGTGGTTTAGCTTATTATTACAGCGATTGGGTGAAGACGTTAAAAAGTGATTTCCCGGCTGAAATGATCATGGCCTTTGTTTTATCGATGATTGTAACCAGAAGCCCGATAAATACTTTTTTGAAAGAACCTGATACGGTATTCTTACTTCCGCTTGAAACGAAGTTGAAAAGCTATTTCAAGAATTCTCTGGTATTAAGTTGGGTCATGCAGGGCTTTATCCTTCTGGTTGTCCTAATTGCATTTATTCCAATGTATACGAAGGTTACGGGTGCAGGAGGAACAGACTTTGGAATCATCCTGGTTGTATTGCTTATTTTGAAGTTTTTGAATTTAACCATGCGTTGGCAAGTATTGAAATATCAAGATACATCAGTGAGCAAGTGGGACGCCTTAATCCGCTTTTTACTTAATGGTGTGATGCTCTATTTCATCTGTTCAAGGGCAAATATACTGTTTGCACTTATAACCATTTTATTATTGTTAGGGCTTTACATGTATTACCGGAGCGCAACTAAAGATTTTGTGTTGAAATGGGAGCGGCTGGTGGAACTGGAAAATAAGCGGATGAATTCTTTTTATCGAATAGCGAACATGTTTACTGATGTTCCCCATTTGAAAGGGAAGGTAGCAAGAAGGAAATGGATGGACTGGCTTTTATCATTCATTCCATATGGTGAAAAATCAACGTATACCTATCTTTACGCCCGTACTTTGTTGCGATCCAATGATTATGTGGGACTTTGTTTTCGTTTAACTATCATAGGCTCCGTTATTTTAAGTGTATTCACTAGCATATGGGCACATTTAATTGTAACTTTTATGTTCCTGTTTATGACAGCCCTGCAATTGTTACCGGTTTGGAAGGCTCATGAATGGAAAGTGTGGGTCTCACTTTATCCATTGCCAGCAAAAATGAGAGAATCTGCAGTCATAAAGCTAATTTCCTTTTTCCTATTATTTGAGGACCTGGTCTTCTGCTTGGTCCTGCTAGTGAAAGGGGAATGGATGTCCGCCTTAGCCGCACTGGCAATGGGACTTGTATTCTTATTCGGTTTTAAAAATTATGCAACAAAGAAAATTAAAAACTTTTAATCAGAAGCTGATTTTTCATAAAATCAGCTTTTTCTTTTAAGAAATGAAAATTGAAACTAAAAGCCTCGTAGGGGGTATATACATATTTAATGGAGGTGTTAATTGATGGATGAATATGGACAAAAGGCATTATCGGAACTAGTATCATGGAAAAAGAAAGTAGCCAAGAAATCCGGCAGGCTTGAGCGGATGTCCAAAAAGGCGCAAATCAAAATGAATAGTTATATTCCAGAACGAGTGCACAAAATGATTACTGATAGTATTAAAGGGATGATTGAGGCCGTATTATCAGGTTCGAAATATATGTCTAAAGAAAAAAATGTAGCGCTTCTATCCTTGCAGCAAAAAGAAGAATGGGTTACGGAAACTGTAACGGCCTATCGGAAAACAGCCGTTATAGAAGGTGTGGGAACCGGAGCGGCAGGGCTTTTAATTGGATTGGCTGATTTCCCATTACTGCTTAGCATCAAGATGAAGTTATTATTCGAAATATCCCGTATATATGGTTTTGATCCAAATAAATATGAGGAACGCCTGTTCATACTCCATATCTTTCAGATGGCATTTTCGAGCGAGGAAAAAAAACTGGAAACATTACGGGTAATAGAAGAATGGGATTCAGGGAAATGGCCGGAAATAGACTGGCAAGAATTTCAGCAGGAATATCGCGATCACATCGATGTCATTAAAATGTTCCAGCTAGTCCCAGGGTTTGGGGCAGCTGTCGGTGCATATGCCAACCATCATTTGTTGGAACAACTTGGGGAGACGGCTGTCAATTGTTACCGAATCAGACTTCTAAAAGAGTAAGGGACGGGAAACCCGTCCCTTTATCATTACCGCAATAAAGATTCATTCACCTTTGGGGATGATTGTTCCTTATTATGATAGGTTACAGCAGCAGTGCCTAATATTTTGGCTGCAATGAGCATCGCTTTTTCATCGAAATCGAACAAAGGATGATGATGCGGGTATGTATGTTCATTTTTTGGCCTGGCTCCTGTAAAGAAGAATGTACCTTTCACATTTTGTAAATAATAAGAAAAATCTTCACCTGTCATATCCGGGTCAATTTCCTCTGTAACCAAAACTTCCTTGATGGACTCAGTGCTTTCAATCATGAATTTAGTTTCCTCATCGTGTGGGATGACAGCCGGATAGCCTTGAACGTATCGATATTCATAGGTGCAGTCCGCAGCTAGGCAGGTTCCTTTAACAATCCGCTCTATTTCTCCCCTTATAAATGAACGGACATCTTCCTTGAAAGTACGGACGGTCCCGATAATTTTTGCCTTATCTGCAATGACGTTAAAGGCATTATCGGCTACAAAGGAACCAACGGTAATGACTGCAGAATCTATTGGGTTAAGGCGGCGGCTTACGATTTGCTGTAGGGCCATGACTAGCTGAGAGCCGACTACGATTGCATCGCGGGTTTTATGAGGCTGTGCTCCATGTCCACCCTGCCCTTGAATGATGATCTCAAATCGGTCAGCAGCAGCCATTAGAGGCCCATAAGCGTATTGGACTGTTCCAGTAGGGACAGTAGCCCATAAATGGGTGCCGAAAATTACATCCACTCCATCAAGGCAACCCGCATCAATCATCGGTTTGGCACCCCCTGGAGCATATTCTTCAGCATGCTGGTGGATAAATATAAATTGGCCTTCGAGCTCATCCTTCAGGGCATTCAGATTTTTTGCAAGAACCAGGAGAGTCGCTGTATGGCCATCATGTCCGCACGCATGCATGACCCCGGCTACGGTTGATTTATAGGGAACTTCTTTTTCATCTTGAATCGGTAAGGCGTCGAAATCAGCGCGCATTGCTACTGTTTTACCAGGCTTACTGCCAGTAATCTTAGCAATAACACCATTACCGCCTACATTTTTCTGATGTTCGATTCCAAGTTTTTCATAATATTCAGCGATGAAGGCAGCCGTTTGGGTTTCTTGAAAAGAAAGCTCAGGATGTTGGTGAAGATAACGCCTGATTGAAACCATCTCTTCATAAGAACCATCTATAAGATCGTGTAATCGCTGTATCATTTTGCACCTCCCAATGATTGGTTTAATTGTAAATAGTATATCATATTCTGAATAATCTAAAGTGAATTAAATACCTTGAGGAGAGTTGTATGAATGATTAAATATTCTTGGATGGCTGTGGTTTTGCTTTGCCTGTTGCTTTTCTTTTTTTTGATGCATGAAGTCCAGAGCGAGAAAACGCTAGCGTTCGATACGTATATTGCAAAACTTTTTGCCGTGGGTGAGAATACTATTCCGTTCACTTTCTTCAAGTCCATTACCTATCTTGGTAAATCCAAGGTCATTGGAATTGTAAGTTTACTATGTGTCCTGTATTTATGGATAATAAAGAAGAATTATTTGCCCATGGCCGTCTTTTCTATCGGAATGGCTGGCGGCGATGTTTTAAACGAGTGGATAAAAAATCATACTCAAAGGGTGCGTCCTGAGAACCATTTGCTGGAGACAGGTGGCTACAGTTTTCCAAGTGGCCACGCAATGTTAGGACTTATTTTCTTCAGTATGGTTGCTTATTTCATTCTAA
Organism: Peribacillus simplex; assembly: GCF_001578185.1. Taxonomy (NCBI): domain Bacteria; kingdom Bacillati; phylum Bacillota; class Bacilli; order Caryophanales; family Bacillaceae; genus Peribacillus; species Peribacillus simplex. Next base: position 1,190,249 of record NZ_CP011008.1, read on the forward strand.
AAGAAGTTAAAGGTAACTCATTGAAATGGGTAATGGGAATCGGTTTCGTTTGTCTGGTTCTGCTAATCGGGATAAGCCGGATCGCCATGAACGTTCATTTTCCAACTGATATTTTGGCAGGTTATGCATTAGGGGCTGCTTACAGTTTAACCTTGATTAATTTGTATAAGTGCGTAAGATGGAGGAGCATTTATAAAAAAACATGAGATCTTTGTATATATCCGTTACATTTCCCCGGAAATAAAGAAGGAATTTGTCGGATTGTTTATTGGCTTAATACATTCTTTTCATAATTTGGACGTCCAAAATAAAGCTCTGAAACCGAAAAGTCCCATCCTTGAGAGGATGGGACTCTTATTGATCAGGAAAAGATTATTCTTGGGGATCCTTCACCAATGTATACTTCGTTACATAGGCTTCACCAGAAAACATCTTCTGACTGGAATTCGTAATAGTAGCGTTTGTGTCGCTGTTATGGGCCTCCTGATAGGAACTGGATTTCTGCCAGCTCATAAAGTCGGCTTGTTTCTCCCAAATCGTTAAAATTACATAAGTTTCAGAGTTGATTGGCCTCAGGATACGGAGGGCGACGAAACCTGGTTCATTTTCAATGAAACCGGCCCTTTTTTTAAAACGATGTTCGAATACCGGCCGTCCTTCTTCACTGACAGGGATATTGTTCATGACTACATATCCATGATCTTGAAGGTGTCCTTTCCCATCCACTACTTCATATTTACGTGGCGAGCTGAAGAGCGTTTTACCTGATGTTTCATGTAAAAGGACTGTAGTGCCAGAATTTTGCATAAGTAATATTTTTTCATTCGGGTGCTTATCTTTTTTGATTTTCAAAAAATCGTAGGTGCCTGTAGTGATGTATACATTCATAAATTCCCCTCCAATTTCTATATAGTAACTGTATACCCATTTTACCCAATGAATAATGCTTTTACCATTTCCAATCAAACCAAAAGGCTTGGAAATCGGTGAGATTTTTATAAAAACGTCGATTTCCTGACAAATAAATATGTTGGCTATACTTCTATTATAGAAAAAGCTATAGTTTAAGGAGATTCGATTTGAAATTCAACATCCTTCTGATATTCTATGTAAGTAATGAATAAAAATAGAAACGTGATTGCTTGAAAGGTGGATATTAATGTCTAAGGAAATTACGAATGATACATTTTTAAAAGCTGCGAGAGGAGAGAAAACGGATCATGTGCCTGTTTGGTATATGCGCCAGGCTGGCCGTTCACAGCCGGAATACCGTAAATTGAAAGAGAAGTACTCCCTTTTTGAGATTACTCATCAGCCGGAATTATGCGCTTATGTGACTAGATTGCCTGTTGAGCAATATGATGTAGACGCTGCAATTTTATATAAAGATATTATGACACCGCTACCAGCCATTGGTGTGGATGTTGAGATACAGTCGGGAATCGGTCCAGTCATATCCAATCCGATCCAATCGTTGACAGATGTTGAAAAGTTAGGTGAATTGGACCCAGAGAAAGACATCCCATATGTGTTGGACACGATTAAATTATTGACCACTGAACAATTGTCGGTACCTTTGATTGGTTTTTCCGGTGCACCATTCACCATTGCTTCATACATGATTGAAGGCGGCCCTTCCAAAAACTACAATAAGACGAAAGCTTTCATGTATTCCGAGCCAGTGGCGTGGTTTGCTTTAATGGATAAGTTAGCCGATATGATCATCATCTATGTCAAGTCACAAATTAAAGCTGGCGTTAAAGCCATCCAAATCTTTGATTCATGGGTGGGTGCATTGAACGTTGAAGATTACCGCGTATTCATCAAGCCAATCATGAATCGTATTTTTTCTTCATTACGGGAAGAAAATGTACCGCTAATCATGTTCGGGGTCGGTGCGAGTCACTTGGCACTCGAGTGGAATGATCTTCCAATTGATGTGGTCGGGCTTGATTGGAGACTTCCAATTACAGAAGCAAGACAAATGGGAATACAGAAAACGGTTCAAGGTAACCTTGATCCTGCCCTGCTATTATCATCGTGGGATGTTATAGAAGATCGGACGAAAAGAATCCTGGATCAGGGCATGGAACAGGATGGCTACATCTTTAATCTTGGACATGGGGTCTTCCCTTCCGTAAACCCTGAAACACTGAAAAGGCTGACCGCCTTCATTCATGAATATTCATCAAAAATGAAGTAAGGTGAGCGAACCATTTGCTAAGAATCCTTAAATGGATGCACAATAAAAGAACGAAATCTTTAAAAGAGGTGTAATTTGATGTCAAGAAAAAAAATGGGCCTTCTAGTCATGGCTTATGGTACTCCGTACAATGAAGAGGATATTGAAAGGTATTATACACATATTCGTCATGGGAGACGACCAAGCGATGAATTGATTGCTGATCTAAAAGGCAGATATGAAGCGATCGGTGGATTATCACCGCTTGCAAAAATAACTGCAGCGCAAGCTGAAACCCTTGAAAAGCAATTGAATTCCGTTCAGGAAGAAATTGAATTCAAGGCATATTTAGGACTGAAACATATTGAACCTTTTGTTGAAGACGCAGTGAAACAAATGCATGATGATGGTATCAAAGAAGCGGTAAGTATTGTATTGGCACCGCACTTTTCAACATTCAGCGTGAAGTCTTATAATGGACGTGCTCAGGATGAAGCCGCTAAATTAGGTGACCTGACGATCACTTCTGTTGAAAGCTGGTATGATGAGCCGAAATTCATTCAATATTGGGTAGACCAATTAAAAGAAGTAATCGGGAAAATGACCTCGGAAGAGCGCGATAATTACGCTTTGATTGTGTCTGCGCATAGCCTCCCAGAAAAGATATTGCAATTAGGAGATCCATATCCAAATCAACTGAAAGAAACTGCAGACATGATTGCAAAAGGCGCAGGGGTTACCAATTACGCAGTTGGCTGGCAAAGCGCTGGACAAACACCTGAACCATGGTTAGGACCGGATGTACAGGACTTAACCAGAGATCTTCATCAAGCAAAAGGTTATAAAGCTTTCATTTATATACCTGTTGGTTTTGTTGCTGAGCATCTTGAAGTCCTTTATGATAACGATTATGAATGTAAGGTTGTAACGGAAGATATTGGTGCAGGTTACTACCGGCCGGATATGCCCAATGTTAAACCTGAATTCATCGATGCATTGGCCACAATCATTTTAAACAGATTACAGGAAAAATGATTGGTTAATAAGGGATATGCAGTTCATCCATGATTGCGATGACCTTACATATTTTTTAAATGAAGTTGATAGATACGCTACACTACACCTGGAAAAGCGTATCCTGGTGATGAAATTTTATAACCTGTTTTAGGAAAGTGGCTGTCCAGTAATGAGGATGGCCATTATTTCCCTAGAAAACTGAAAGTTTTATTGAAAAGACTGAAAATTTTTGGTATGATATTGTTGAACTTAATGACCGTTTTGTCCGTTTGGTCAGAAATGAGGTGGGAAATGTCTGTTGATCGTAAAAAATTAATTCTAGAAGCTGCGACCAAGTCGTTTTCACTTTTTGGATATAAGGCAACGACGATGGATCAAGTCGCTAAAATTGCCAATGTGGGGAAAGGTACAATTTATACCTTTTATAAAAATAAAGAAGAGCTGTTTAAAGAAATCGTTCAGCGGATGATAGAGGAAATGAAATATGAGGCGGAACAATCTTTGGATGAACAACTACCCTTTTTTGAAAATCTGCATCGGGCTGTTTATCGAATCCTGGAGTTCAGGCAGGAACATCAATTATCTTTAAAACTTCTTCAGGAAGAGCGGGAAATTGGTACTCCGGCCGTTCAGGAAATGATAAATGAAATGGAAGAAGCCATTGTATCTTACATTAAGGAAAAACTTAAAATTGCGATTGATAAGGGCTATATACAGCCTTGTGATCCAGAGATAACAGCTTTCCTGATGCTAAAGATGTACCTTGCCCTTATTTTTGATTGGGAAAGGAATCATGCCCCATTAGGGAAAGAGGAAATTGCTGAACTATTTAAAATATATTTATTCAAAGGATTATCCACTCCGTGATAATTCTATTTTTTTGGCTTAAAATGCAATGAATCGAAATAAAGAAGAGAAACCGATCATCGGTATCTCTTCTTTATATTTGGGATGGTTTTCAGCTGCGAGACTGAATTTATATGAGATCATCCTGCTAATTGGGAAGCGGATGGTGAAACACAAATCACTACTCTCCAGAAAGGCAATGATCACAGTGGTTTCCATAACATTCGTGCTGTTCTTCGATTTTTTTTCCGCATTCCATACATTGTTTCGGAGGCAGGTTTTTAAAGAACTCAATGCTACTTTGAATCATGAACATCATCTCCTGTATTATTATTCGCTTTTCTATGATTACATTGTATTATAACAGTATTGATGTGTCAATATTTGTTTTATAACATAAGTGGAAAAGGTGAAATAAGGGTAAGAATAGTTTATATTAATGGGGAAGTCATTGAGAAAAAAAGGAGTGCCTAAGTATGAAAATCACCGTAATTGGCTGCTGGGGCGGATATCCAGCTAAAAATGAGGCAAGTTCCGGCTATTTGCTTGAATATGAAGATTTTCGCATTCTGCTTGATTGTGGCAGCGGTGTTCTATCACAGTTGCAAAATCATATGAAGCCGGAGGATCTTGGTGCAGTTGTATTATCCCACTATCATCCGGATCATGTAGCGGATGTTGGTGTCCTGCAACACGCCGCGCTCATACAGCAGATATTGGGCAGCGAGAAAAGGACCATTCCTATTTATGGCCATGATTTAGACGAAGCCGAATTTGGAAAGTTAACTTATAAAGACGTGACAAAGGGAATAGTCTACTCTGCTGATGAACCCTTAACAATAGGACCGTGTACATTCACATTCATGAAAACGAAACATCCAGTACCATGTTTTGCTATGAGGATTGAAGCTGAAAATCATTCGATTGTTTACACAGGTGACAGTTCATATATGGATGAGCTTGCAGATTTCGCTAAAAACGCAAATGTTTTATTATGTGAAAGTAACTTTTACAGCGATATGGATGGTTCAAAGGTGGGGCATATGACGGCTAGAGAAGCTGGCATGCTAGCAGCCAAGGCCGACGTACAGCTTTTGCTGTTAACTCATCTCCCTCATTATGGGGATCTTAATCAACTTAAAAAAGAAGCATCCGAGGTATTCAAAAGGGAAATAGCTGTAGCTAAAACCAATCTCGAATTCCAACTATAATTGAAATATTAATGGTATGAATGAAGTCTACAAGGAGGAACAACTGTGCTTTTTATTGATAATAATGGAATTACGGATCCAAGAATTAATCTGGCCATCGAAGAATATGCGCTTAAACATTTAAATATAGATGAGACCTATCTTCTATTCTATATTAATCGTCCTTCAATCATCATAGGAAGGAATCAAAATACGATTGAAGAAATCAATGCCGATTATGTAGATGGAAATGGCATTACCGTTGTTCGCCGCCTTTCAGGGGGTGGAGCGGTTTATCATGATTTAGGGAATCTCAATTTCAGTTTCATTACGAGAGAGGATGGGGATAGCTTCCACAATTTTAAGAAATTCACCCAGCCTGTCGTGGAAACGCTCGAAAAACTAGGAATACAAGCTGAATTAAGCGGACGTAACGATATCCTGGCTGAAGGAAAGAAAATTTCCGGAAACGCGATGTTTTCAACGAAGGGCAGAATGTTCAGTCATGGGACATTGTTGTTTCAATCAGAAATGGATCACATTGTATCCGCTTTAAAAGTGAAAAAAGATAAAATCGAGTCTAAAGGGATTAAATCGATAAGAAGCCGCGTCGGTAATATTGCTGATTTTTTAAAAGAACCGATGTCTGTTGAAGAATTCCGCTCATTCCTATTGCAAAATATTTTTAAGGAAAGCGGTGAGGTCACTGAGTATGTTTTAACGGAGGCGGATTGGGAGAAAATTCACAAAATCTCGGAAGAAAGGTATCAAAACTGGGAGTGGAACTACGGAAAATCGCCTAAATTCAACTTACAAAACTCGCATAGATTCTCGGTGGGATCTGTTGATATCCGTCTTGAAGTTAACAGGGGAATCATTGAGCATTGTAAAATCTACGGTGACTTCTTCGGGGTCGGAGAGGTTGCGGATATTGAACAGAAGCTTACTGGATCACGCTATGAAAAGAAAGCTATCAGCAATGTACTAGATGAGATAGATGTTCGGCATTATTTTGGCAATGTAACGAAAGAAGAAATATTGGCCCTAATATATTAAGCCTGAAATGCCGTCCTGACTAAGTAGGACGGTTTTTGTGTCTAATTATGACAGTAATTGCTTGAATTTGGATAAAATTGTTGCTGTAATCATTTTCTTTTAATATAATAAAAATGAATGATTACTCATTCATTATATTTGCAGGGGGAGGGAGAATGATGAATTTATCTGAACAGCTTCATCAAACTGCTTTAAGGAAGGCGGACAAGCCAGCTTTTTATTTTATGGATCAATCCACTTCATATGGGGAATTGGATAAAGCCGTTTCGAAGTTTGCAGACGAATTACATAGGCTGGGTGTTTCAAAAGGTGATAATGTTGCGCTGGTTTTAGGCAATTCTCCACATTTCATTATTTCGTTGTATGGAGTTTTACGTACAGGGGCGACCGTAATTCCCGTAAATCCAATCTACACACCTGACGAGATTGGATACATCCTGAATAACGGCGATGTAAAGGTCGTTGTGGCATTAGATAAGCTTTTACCCTTATTCGAGAAAATGAACTCGATCCTCTCAAGTGTAGATAAGTATGTAATTTGTGAAACACAGCCGGAAAATGGGGAAACTAGCAAATTGAACATCTACCCAAAAATGAAATCGTTTACAAAAATGGTCGAGAAAGGGGATGAAGGCTATAAAGGACCAGAACTGGATCCTGAAGATACGGCAATCATACTCTATACTTCCGGGACAACGGGAAAACCCAAGGGGGCCATGCTCACACATACCAATATATTCTCCAATGCACATGATGTTGGTGAATATTTAAAAATCACGGAAAATGACCGTGTCATTACGACATTGCCAATGTTCCATGTTTTCAGTTTAACGGTAGTTGTAAATGCCCCATTATTGAGTGGAGGTACGCTTTTAATTGTCCCGCAATTCAGTCCAAAGGAAATATTCAGTCAAATCAAAAAATATAATGCAACCGTTTTCGCTGGAGTGCCTACGATGTATAATTTTCTTTTCCAATATCCAGATGTAAAAGAAGACGCTTTGAAGTCATTGCGGATATGCATATCAGGTGGATCCGCCATGCCAGTTTCACTGCTTGAATCATTCGAGCGGAAATTTAATGTCAGGGTTTCAGAAGGATATGGCTTATCAGAAGCATCTCCTGTTACCTGTTTCAATCCTTTGGATCGTCCAAGGAAGGCAGGATCCATCGGAACCTCCATCCTCAGAGTGGAAAACAAAGTCGTTAATGAGCTTGGGGAAGAAGTGCCGATCAATGGTGTAGGGGAATTGATTGTCAAAGGTCCGAATGTAATGAAGGGGTATTATAAAATGCCTGAAGAATCGGCGGCAGTCTTGAAAGATGGCTGGTTGTATACAGGCGATTTAGCCAGGATGGATGATGAAGGGTATCTTTTCATTGTAGACCGTAAGAAGGAACTCATCATCGTCGGTGGCTATAATGTCTATCCACGTGAAGTGGAAGAGATTCTGTATGGCCATCCTGAAGTAGTTGAGGCAGCGGCTATAGGCGTGCCGGATCCCAATCAGGGAGAATTTGTTCACTGCTTCGTGGTAAAGAAAAACAGTGCATTGACCGAGGAAGAACTACTTGCCTATTGCATGGAACACTTGGCTAAATATAAGGTTCCGGCAAAAATTGAGTTTTTGGATGAATTGCCAAAAAACACAACCGGTAAAATTTTACGGCGTTCCTTAAAAACCCATGTAATACAAAACTGAATTTGGTTGTACAAAAAAAGGATCATTGCCTATATCTTGCAATGGTCCTTTTTTTGTACAACCAATGTGTATCTCGCTGCATAAAATATATCGGGGTAGCTTAAAGCCTTGATTCTTGTTTCGAAAAGAGTTATGATTGTCATTAAAAATTTCCACATAATTGTAAGGAGGGTTTAGATGAGAGATGTAAAGCTTTTAGATGTTTTTACACATCCCATTGCTCAAAAATACTTGAACCGTTCAGGTCTGGCACATGCGATTGCGGTAGCCTATCATTCGTTTCACCTAGCAAACGAATATAAGATAGACCCTGATATTGCGGCTAAAGCAGGACTTCTGCATGATATGGGCCATTTCACCTGGTATCGCAATGGTAAGTGGGATTATGATCTGTACAAACAAAATGATATCCATCCTATTAAAGGTGCAGAACGAGCACATAAACTGTTAATCCGTTTGGGAGAGAACCCGATAAAGGCAAAGACCATTTCCCTCGCCATTTTATTTCACACCGATTCGTTTTTACCTTCAAATGATATTATTCGAACACCGCTTCAGCAGGTCGTCAAATGGGCCGACGAAAAAGATGAAGAAGAAGGTGGAAAACATCATTACCGCAAGATTGATTTTCTCCGGGCAAAGGAAAGTATCATGAGACTTGATACACTCATTGATGAGGAACAAAAAAGAAGGCTATCATCCTGAAGGCAAACGGGTGATGGCCTTTTACAGTTTGAATTTTGATTTTATCTTTATTTCATTTAAACCTTTTTCTATTGAAGAAGCTGCAGCAGATGGTGAAAAATCACCAATATCTTCGGGCAAGGAAATAGAAAAATTCGGGTCTTTTTCCAAACGCGAGCATGAACTGCTTATTCTACTCACTGAATGCCAAACGAATTAGCAAATTTCAAAAAAACTTTTTCTATCCATCGGCACGGTGCAGGGTATACAGAAAACTGAATCGCCCGAAGCTTATGGCACTTTTGTATAGTTTTAAAAATAGCATCATGAAGGGATGACCACTAAAGCCCACCGCTCCGTTAATCGGCTTGTTTCAAAATGGCCTACCCTGATTCTTTATCGGATTCATATTCACCGCAAGGACTTTGATGAGACGATTTTCATCTTAAATCAAATATGGGTGGCGGCAGTATGGACAAATTAGGCGGTGCCTTAATCTCGAAAAAGAAAATCGAACGGGTCTGCGATCCTTTTTATTTCTTCACCTATACCTTGTAATGCCTCCCATCCTCCGCTTCATTTATCTTAAATGTCTCTGGTACAAGCTATATGTTCCGCTCCTTGTATTTCCAGACCATATCATCGTGACGTGCATTTAATGATCAAGATTGTTTGAACATATATGGAATAAATAATTATAGAAGGAAAATGGGGTTCTAACCTGTCCATTTTGGATTAAACTAATAAGAGGGAGATTCGTTTAAGGAGGGGCATCATGGTTAGAAAATGGGCAGGAAGAGCGATTCTATTATTTATCTTTTATGCAGCAGTGATGTATTGGTATATTTTTTACGGGGCGGATACTTCCATTCCCGAAGCATTGCGTGGTACTGCAGCAGACCCTGCAACATTTTTGAATGCTAGGGAACTAAAGCTTAGCGAAGAATATTCAGGCCTGCGAAATTTTATTTTTTTCGTTTCTACGCCATATGAATGGCTGTTGTATTTCTTCATTTTATTATTTGGCTTTTCAAAAGTTTTTGAAAAGTCATCTTTGGCGGTCTCGAAACGGAAAGTGATCCAAACGGGCATTTACTTATTCTGGCTTTCTGTGATTTCTTACCTGGCACTATTTCCAATCCGCTTCATTGGTTATCGGATAAGTAAAAGTTACCATATCAGTACACAAAGTTTCACCTCGTGGATGAAGGATGGAGTCATCGAATTCTGGGTGAATTTTGGGATGATGTTCATCATCGTTTCCGTCTTATATTGGTTAATGAAGAAAAGTGTGAAGAGGTGGTGGCTTTATGCTTGGATGTTGTCCATTCCATTTACCTTGTTCTTGATGTTTGTTCAGCCTGTATTGATTGATCCGCTGTATAATGAATTCTATCCGCTCAAAAATAAAGAGCTGGAAACGGAAATATTGGCACTTGCCTCACAGGCTGAAATTCCGGCTGAACACGTATTTGAAGTAAATATGGCGGAAAAGACAAATGCCTTGAACGCATACGTGAACGGTATAGGTTCCAACTCTAGGATAGTCCTTTGGGATACGACCCTGAACAAGCTAAAGGAAGATGAAATCCTTTTCATCATGGCACATGAAATGGCCCATTATGTCGAAAAGCATATTTATATAGGGATTGCAGGTTATATAGGAATGACTTTAATCGGTCTATGGCTGACATCGAAAATCATGAATTATATCATAAGGCGCTGGGGCCACCTGTTAAAGGTACGTACGGTTGATAACATTTCTTCTCTTCCATTATTTCTGTTAATAACGTCTGTGCTGCTGTTCGCTGCCAGTCCGCTGTCCAATTATGTTTCCAGATATCAAGAAACGAGGGCTGACCGTTATGCCATTGAAATGACCGGGGATAAAGAATCAGCAATCACCACCTTCCAGGAACTCACGAGGTCGGGTTTGAGCCAGGTCAATCCGCCAATCCTGGTAAAGTGGCTGCGGTATTCCCATCCAACCATGCTCGAGCGGATTTCCACGGTTGAAAATGCAGATACAAAGGGTGATTGAAAGCCAGCTGAAAATCAGCTGGCTTTTTTTCTTACCTAATATCAGGAAAGTGGAAGTTTAAATGTCGTTTTCAGAAAAAACTATTATTTTTAAAAATCTTAGGTTCTCTAATATAATAAATTAAATTCCCGGTTCGTTTTAAGGAGATCAGATATGTATAATGTACTTTGCATCACTATAGGCTCAGTGCTTGTTGCAGTAGCCTACAACTTATTTTTGATACCTCATTTAATTTTAAGCAGCGGACTTAGTGGACTTGCGATTATGTTCGGAATCATTACCCCAGTCAACACAGGGATATTGAATTTTCTATTGAACCTGCCATTGTTAATTCTTGGATACCTGAAATTAGGAAGACGCTTTATCACCTATACGATATTTTCAGTTGTCGTGATATCAGTCAGTTTATATCTCATTCCGGTTCATGGAATATCCACTGAACCGATTTTGTCTTCTTTATTTGGCGGAATCATATCGGGATTCGGTATAGGGATCATCTTTCGCGCTTCAGGATCTTCCGGCGGTTTTGATATCATTGCCATGCTTTTGGCTAAGAAGAGCGACTTTCCACTTGGTACATTGCTTTCGGTGATGAATGCAGTAGTGGTGGTTATCTCAGGCTTCATCTTTGGTTGGGATGCCGCATTATATACGCTGATTTCCATATATGCAGCAGGAAAGGTGATTGATACGATTCATTCCAATCACATTAAATTAACATTAATGATCGTTACGAAAAAGAGTGACGAAATGAAAACGAAGCTCCTGACCAACCTTTATCGAGGAATTACAGTCATGGATGGTGAAGGTGCATACTCTGGAGAAAAGAGTAAAGTAATGATGACAGTCATTACCCGTTATCAATTAACCGATGTAAAAGCGATGATAAAAGAAGTGGATCCCAATGCTTTTGTCAATATAACGGAAACAGCCGAGGTCATGGGGATGTTTCATAAAGAGTGATAATAAATAGAAAAGCCTCCCACTTTATGGGAGGCTGTTTTGATTATCAGGCTTTTTTTTAGTCATTCATTTTAATTTCCAAACTGTTTCAGTAAAACGTTCATTTCAGAACTTAGTTTTAGGAATAAAGGTTTGTTTTTCATATCCAGGGCTTCATCAATCTGTTTCGCAAGGATATTCTTTTTGGTAGTAAGGACGGATTCCAGAATAATCATATCAATTAACATTTCCTGAACCACAGCATCGTTTTTCATTTCGCTCATTGATAAGGACTTCACTGACTCTGAATAAGATTTTTCATTTTTCAAAGTTACCACCCCTGACCCTTTTTATTAGTATATGGATTTGAATGGATAAAATCAACTGAAAATTCAAAAAAATTTAAACTTAATAGAGAATGTGTCGTTTAGATGACGAAATGACCACTTTTTAAAAGAATTTTTAATTTTTTGTGAACTTGCTTTTTATCTTTACAGGTTGTGCTATTATAGTGAGGAATTTAGCATATATTTACTATCTCCCTTCACCTTTTTATACAATCGGGAATGGAAGGGTACAAGCGATTAAGAGTATAAGGTTTGGTAAAGTAAAATGGTGTTTATAGTTTTACTTTTTAATGTAATGAGGAAGAGGTGGATTGAAAATGAAGGAAAACAGTCAGGGAATCATCGAGGAATATGAAATCACGCCCTATACACTAATGGTTTCACCAATTAATTATGGAAGTAAAATATATGCCCGTATCGTTGAAATGGAGGACGAGTTCATCTCCCCGTTTAAACCTTTGGAAATAGTAAAGAAAAGCTGTGAGTTTTTCGGATCAAGTTATGAAGGACGCAAACAAGGCACGAAACAGCTCATAAACATCACACATAAAGCACCGATTGCAATTGATCCAACCAGTTCGATCTTCTTCTTTCCAACTACATCTCCGTTGCGTCCTCAATGCATCTGGTTATCACATGAGCATGTGGTATCCTATGATCGCCTGGATTCCAAACATACAACCATCACATTCAGGAATAGACAAACCATCGATATAGAAGTATCATGCAGTTCTTTTGAAAACCAGCTGCACCGGACATCTTTTTTAAAAACGAAACTGATCCAGAGGATTGAGGAAACAAAGAGGAAATCGTTCTATCTGTTCTCCGAGGCAAATGGAGTCAAGGCTTCAGAGGTAATGTCAAAGTATATACCAAGCAATTGAAGGAAGGCGGATCCAGGCTGTGAAAATCGTAACAGTGCTGACTGGAATGTAAAGGATGCAAACGGCATTTAGTCAAAATTAAAGCAAGCCCTTCTCATAAGAGAAGGGCTCTATTATTAATCTTCAAATAACACTTCCATAAATCGTCGATTTCTTTTTAAATTTTTTCAGTCCTTTCTTTAGTAAATGTGATGTTTCCCTCCTACCATGTTCCCTCTTCAAATAATATTATTACCGTTAGTACTTTTATAAAAATAATTAATTCCAGCCCACAATATAGATTACTCCTAAGTTTTCTAAATTGAGGGAGGGTTATTTTAACATCCAATGATTTTACGATTAAACAAAGGAGTATAAGTTTGTGAGTTATTCACTTCACAATATAATAGATAACCTCTATGTTTCACAAAGGTCTTTTTATACATAATGATAGAGATTATATTGATTTGCCGTTTTATTCATCTGCCGTGACCAAAGTAAGGTAAAGGATAACGTTTTCATTTGTCTCTAATATAGACTTATAACAATCTTTTGCAAAAACGTTTTGCTGACTCTAAAATGATAGTGTTGGGGAATAGTTAGTTTTATTAAATGTACAGAATAAGATGTGAGTAAAATACCGATTAAATATGAGCATGCGAGCCCGGCCTATTATTCGTTAAGACTGTGTCCTCGAAAATGTTTGTCATAATCAGTAAGCAGCTAAATGTGCAAACGGTTTATGACAATAGTTGAGGGTAGTGAGCCTTATCGATCTTGGTCATGATAAATTGACTCACTCATCTATAAGAAGCAGGAAAGAAGAGATGCGTTTTTTAATGGTCATACTTTCCCTACACCCCAATGCATCTATATCATTAACAGATAATCATACATGGAGGATGGCAGCATAGGGATAAGCCGCTAAATATCCCTAGCATGGTGACTTTTTTCGAAAAAGTAATAACATAACAAGTCTTCCGTTTTATTCCGAAGGCGGGGATTGAAATAATTATGATGTTCTTCATATCCTTTATATAAAAAACAATACATCGTGAAGGATTCATCACGTTTGATTTCACTTACTTTAATATTCTCCTTGCGCAAATAGCGCCGTACCTCGGCAAGATCGTCCTGAACGACTTTTAATATATGCTCGACTAGTTCCGAATAGGGCCTTTTTAATTTAAACGGACTAATTTCGATGACCTTGAGATCCCGGTTTAAGACTGTAATAACCATAGGGAGGTAGATGGCTTTTTCAATCATATTTCGGTCATCTTCTGGAATGCGGGTCATCATGACCGCTCCTTTCTAAAAAAGCACGTTTTTAATATTAATATGTATATCTTGTGGAAATTAGAACGTTTGTTCCCGTGTTTATCCTAATGTATTTTCAGTTTATATGCAAGAAGTTTTGATAAATGATGAAATTTTTGTTAACAAGATTATGTTTTCCTGAGATAGGGAAAGTATGAAGATATATGGATAATAATTCTTGCAATTTCAGGGGAAAGTGATATATCTAAAGTAAACGGTTTTTAATAAGTTTATGCTGCTTTGATAGTAGCATGTCGAGGGAGATAATTATGGATTTGGATACTATACGTGAGTGGTTTACACTTGATAAGATATCGGCGCTCATTCAGCAATATCGCTCATTCGGTCCAATTCCCGGAATCTTACTGCCGATGTTGGAAGCTTTTTTGCCCTTTTTACCCTTAGTGGTGTTCGTGCTTGCAAATGCAACGGCTTTTGGTCTCTGGTGGGGATTTTTATTTTCTTGGATTGGTGCAGTAGCGGGGTCATTTTTGATCTTTTTAGTTATTAGAAGATATGGTCAAATGAGGTTTTTTCGATTTTTGCAAAAACATAAGCAGGTGCAGAGGTTGATGGTTTGGGTGGAAAGCCATGGATTCGGTCCTTTGTTCATACTGCTCTGCTTCCCTTTTACACCGTCGGCCATCGTGAATATCGTGGCAGGACTTTCAAAGGTAAGTCCCTTGCAATATGGACTTGCAGTCGTTGGAGGGAAAGCGGTGATGATTTTTACGATCAGCTTCGTAGGTTACGATTTGGTATCCTTAATACATAAGCCTGTACGTACGATCATTATCGGAATTGTCATCTTTATCCTATGGTATGTGGGAAAAAGACTGGAAGTCCGATTAAATAAAAGCATGAAGAGAGAAGAAGGACAATAAATTAGTATAAAAGTAGTAGGGGTTGAACCAGATGGAAAAAACAAACAAGAATTCTTTATCCGATTGGATAAAAGCAGCCATGATAGCTTTTGTTATTTACATCTTAATCCGTACATTTTTCTTTTCAAGCTATGATGTTGAAGGGGATTCGATGCAGCCGACTCTTGAAGACGGCAATAAACTTGTCGTGAATAAAATGAGTTACCAGATTCAAGATATCAACCGTTTTGACATTATAGTTTTTCATGCGAATGCAAAGGAAGATTATGTTAAGCGAGTTATAGGGATTGCAGGTGACCGCATTCGTTATAAAGATGATTGCCTTTACGTAAATGGTGAGAAAGTGGATGAGCCATATCTTGAGAAATACAAGGAAGGTTACCCAGGACAGAATTTTACGGGCGATTTTACATTAAAGGAATTGACGGGCATGACAAAAGTCCCAAAGGGCAAGCTTTTTGTCATGGGTGACAATCGCCTTGAAAGTGCAGACAGCCGTCACTTTGGTTATATACCGGTTAAAAATGTTGTCGGTAAAGTCGATGTTCGATATTGGCCGGTCAAAGAATTCAATTATAAATTTACAGGTGAATGATTGAGGAAGCCCGAAAATTATCAGGGCTTTTTCTTTTGGAGGAAACGCGAACGTACGATTGGTGTTTTTTAAAGGGAAACGGTAAAATAATAGAAAGTAAATCTAATTGGAAACAGAAACCTAGTCAAAAAGACGAAAGTATTTCTGGTATGATGAATCTAGATATTATGTTGTATAAGGGGGAAAAAGAGATGTCACTCCGTTTTTTACTGGGAAGATCGGGTGCAGGGAAAACTTCGAATATATTGGGCGAAATCCGCACCAAATTGGAAAAAAATCCCGAAGGCAATCCAATTATCTACCTCGTTCCTGATCAGATGACGTTTCTATCTGAATATAAATTAATTAAAACACCAGGCCTTGCCGGAATGATCCGTACACAGGTTTTCAGTTTTAGCAGGCTTGCTTGGCGCGTTCTTCAGGAAACTGGGGGAATGAGCCGGCTCCATTTGGACAGCGTTGGCGTTAATATGTTGATAAGGAAAATCATGGAGGATAAAAAAGAAGAGTTAAAGATGTTTCGTCGATCTGCTGATAAGCAGGGGTTCATTGCACAGATGGAGCTTATGCTGGCTGAGTTCAAGCAGTATTGCATCAAACCGGATGACATTCAAAACTATTTGACCGAAACATCACCCTCCGGCAGCGGCATTCAGGATAAACTTCATGACCTTGAATTGGTCTATCAGGCGTTTGAGGATGAAATGGTTGGCAAATATTTAGATTCCGAAGACTATTTCACTTTGCTTATCGAGAAAATGTCTGAGTCTTCATATATAAGGAATGCGGATATCTATATCGATGGTTTTTATAGCTTGACGCCACAGGAATTGTTGATTGTGGAAGAAATGATGAAGCTGTGCAGGAGTGTAACGGTCTCGCTGACGTTAGATCAGTCCTACAGACAATATGCTCCGGATGATCTGCAATTGTTCAGGCAAACGGGAAATCTTTATCATAACCTTTATCAGGCTGGATTGAGGAACGGTATACCCATTTCAGAAGACCGAATCTTAAAAGGGACGGAAAGGTTTGGAAAGAGTCCGGGCCTGAATCATCTGGAAACTTACTTTGCCATTCGTCCTGCACGGACGTTTGGGCAGTCACCTGATGTAACGATTGCCCAGGCAGTTAACCGCAGAGCTGAGATTGAAGGAGTTGCCCGGGACATCTTGACGCTTGTCAGAAAGAAACAGCACCGTTTCCGTGATATTGCGATTTTAGTCCGAAATGGAGAGGCATACACAGATATTTTACAAACCGTTTTTCGGGATTATCAAATCCCCTTGTTCGTCGATTCCAAACGGACCATGCTGAATCATCCTCTGATTGAACTGATTCGTTCGACTTTGGAGATCATCAATGGATATTGGCGTTATGAGCCGGTATTTCGTGCAATCAAGACGGAGCTTCTATTTCCGCTGCAAAAAAATCACGATAGAATGCGCGAACAGGTTGATAAGCTGGAAAACTATGTGCTGGCCCGTGGAATTAAAGGAAGCAGGTGGACGTCCAAAGAGCGTTGGACCTACCGGCGTTTCCGCGGACTGGAACTAGAGGACCGAAACCAGACGGATAAAGAAATGAAGCTTGAGCAAGAGCTGAATGAGATGAAGCAATTATTTACCGAGCCCATCTTGAAGCTATCAAAACGTGTTAAAAAGGCAGCTAATGGCAGGGAATTGTGTGAGGCCCTTTATCTATATCTTGAGGAATTGCATGTACCGGAAAAATTGGAAAAACTGAAACAGGAGGCAGAAGAAGCGGGTGATTTGGTATCGGCTAGAGAGCATGAGCAAACGTGGAATGCGGTTGTCGACTTACTAGACCAATTCGTTGAACTGCTGAGCGGGGAAGAGCTTTCCATGAAACAGTTTGCGGTAGTCATTGAAGCTGGTCTGGAGTCCCTTGAATATTCTTTGGTACCGCCGGCAATTGACCAAGTCCTAGTAGCTAATCTCGATTTATCCCGCCTGGATGATGTGAGGACAGCTTTTGTCATCGGCTTGAATGAAGGGGTTTTGCCAGGAAAGGCTTTATCTGACGGAATATTTTCAGATAGTGATCGTGAGGTGCTGCTGGCTGGTGGACTTGATGTTGCTCCAAATTCAAAGGTGCGCCTCCTTGATGAGGAGTTTACTGCGTATAAAGCTTTTACTACACCTGCTGAGGCCCTTTATTTATCATATCCGCTTGCCGATGAGGAAGGGAAGGCACTTTTACCCTCATCCTATTTGAAAAGGGTAAGGGACGTATTGCTTAACGTTTCCGATGTGTATTATATGAACGATCCATCCGATCTGACTGCTGAGGAACAGGTGAAATATGCGGCGAATTATGATGTGGCACTATCGTACCTCGCTGCCCAATTGCAGCTGAAAAAAAGGAACTATCCAATCCACTCACTTTGGTGGGATGTATATAATTCCATTTTGGAGGATGAAAAGGCCGGTCCTTCAGCAACCAAGGTTTTATCGAGCCTTTTTTATCAAAATGGAACAAAGAAATTATCAGAGGAAACAAGCAAGCAATTATATGGTGAGAGCATTCTTACGAGTGTATCCCGGATGGAAATGTTCAATAGCTGCCCGTTTTCCCATTATGCCGCTCATGGCTTGAAATTGAGGGAAAGGCAAATTTTCCGTTTGGATGCACCAGATATTGGTGAGATGTTCCACGGAGCGTTGAAAATGATTTCGGATTACTTAAAGGAACATGATATTCCTTGGTCTGCTTTGACGAAGGAACAATGTTTGGAGTTGGCTAGAATTGCTGTGGAGAAACTTGCTCCTAAACTTCAAAATCAGATTTTGTTAAGTACGAACCGCCATCACTATTTACGCAGGAAGCTGGAACACGTGATTGGACGGGCCTCAATCGTCTTAAGTGAACATGCAAAGATGAGCGGTTTTGCTCCAATTGGATTAGAACTCGGATTCGGAAAAAATGGAGAGCTGCCGCCACTTTCTTTCACATTGAAAAACGGTACGAAGATGGAATTGATCGGGCGGATTGACCGTGTGGATAAAGCGGAAGAAGGTGAGGGTGTCTATTTGCGTGTGCTCGATTATAAGTCGAGTGAAAAGGAACTGAACATGAGTGAAGTATATTATGGACTTGCGCTGCAAATGTTGACATACCTTGATATCGTCGTCACCCATTCGAAGTCGCTAATAGGAAAGGAAGCTATTCCAGCCGGCGTTTTGTATTTTCATGTGCATAATCCTGTTGTCAAATCAAAGGGAATGCTCAGTTTGGATAAAATTGAAGAAGAAATTTATAAAAGTTTTAAAATGAATGGACTTGTACTGAATCATTCAAATGTCATTCAGATGATGGATACTTCGCTTGATATTGAAAATTCGGGTAAGTCGGATATTATTCCAGCTGGATTTAAAAAGGATGGTTCGCTCCTGGCGGCTTCCAAAGTAGCCAGCAGGGAAGAGTTTTCGCTTCTGAATCATCATGTGCGCCGCGTGTATCAGGAGGCTGGTGATCGAATGGTCGATGGTGATGTGGAAATAACGCCATATAAATTAAAGGAAAAAACGCCGTGCACCTTCTGTTCCTTTAAATCGGTATGCCAATTCGACCAGTCACTCGAGGAGAATCAATTTAGGAATTTAGCACAGAAGAAACAAAATGATGTTCTTGAGCTATTAAGAGGGGAGGGGGAGAGCGATGAGTAAAATGAAAATCCCTGCTCTGCCAGGAGACGTGACCTGGACGGAAGATCAGTGGAAGGCGATATGGGCTAAAGATCAGGACATTCTGGTTGCGGCGGCTGCAGGTTCAGGGAAAACTGCGGTGCTGGTCAATCGGATCATCCAAAAAGTCATTTCAGAAGAAGATCTAATCGATGTTGATGAACTGCTCGTCGTTACATTCACCAATGCTTCGGCTGCCGAGATGCGCCATAGGGTAAGCGAGGCATTAGAAAAAGCGATCAATGAAAATCCGCATTCACAGCATCTGCGGAAGCAGTTGAGCTTGATTAATCGCGCTTCGATTTCCACACTTCATTCCTTTTGTTTAGAGGTGATCCGGAAGTATTATTACCTGACGGAAATCGACCCAGGCTTCCGGATTGCAGACTCTACAGAGATCCAGCTACTCCGTGATGAAGTGATGGAAGAACTTTTCGAGGAACAGTATGGCCAAAATGATAATGATGAGTTCTTTAATTTGGTGGATGCTTTTACAAGCGATCGAAATGATGATGCACTTCAGAATATAGTTCGATCGCTGCATGACTTTTCGCAATCGAACCCTGACCCGGACAGA
Source organism: Peribacillus simplex (assembly GCF_001578185.1). NCBI lineage: Bacteria > Bacillati > Bacillota > Bacilli > Caryophanales > Bacillaceae > Peribacillus > Peribacillus simplex. The sequence goes on from NZ_CP011008.1 coordinate 1,210,203, forward strand.
TGGCTCGATGGTGCAGCAAGCATGTATGAATTGGCTGATGATGATGGGATTGATGATCTTTCGTTTATCGATTCATTGAAATTCGATATTGGTTTACAACTGGACACTGCCAGGGATTTATTGGAACGGTCGCTTGCGTTGACAAAAGTCCCTGGGGGGCCGGCACCAAGGGCTGAGAATTATTTAGCCGATTTGACATTGGTTGCAAAACTTTCGGAAGTGAAAGACCAATCCTGGAATTCTCTTTATGAAGAAATCCAAAACGTGAAATTTGGAACGGCAAAACGGCTTACTGGTGAAGATTTTATCAAGGAAGTATCGGATGAGGCTACCAAGTATCGCGATAAGGCAAAGAAGATCATCAAATCGTTACAGGAAGAGTTATTTTCCCGAAAACCGGAAAGTTATCTGCGCGATATAAGGGAGCTCAAGGGTTATGTCGATACACTTGTAATGCTTGTTAAACAGTTTGACGATCGATTCTTTGCTGCAAAAGCAGAAAAGAACTTAGTTGACTTTGCTGATTTGGAACATTATTGTCTTCGGATTTTGACAGGGGAGATTGTGGATGGCGAACGAAAACCTTCAGCGGCGGCCATCGAATACAGGAATCAGTTCAAAGAGGTTCTCGTAGATGAGTATCAGGATACGAACCTTGTTCAGGAATCCATTTTAAAACTGGTGACGGCTGACGGCGAATATAATGGGAATCTGTTTATGGTAGGCGATGTCAAGCAGTCCATTTACCGCTTCAGGCTTGCGGAACCGAATCTCTTCCTTGGAAAATACACACGTTTTACCCATGATGGTGTTGAATCCGGACTTAAAATAGATTTAAACCGCAATTTCAGGAGCCGAAAGGAAGTTCTCGATGGGACGAACTTCTTGTTTCAACAGTTGATGGGCATTACAGTCGGTGAGATTGATTATGATGAAGATGCCCAATTGAAGAAAGGTGCCCCATATCCCGAAGACGATCCAAACCCAATTGAACTCCATTTAATTGATGGAACAGCCGATTCGGGAACTCTTTCGGAAATGGAAGGATCGGATGGCGGGTTTGAGGCTGAGGAACTTGAAAAAGCGCAGCTTGAAGCAAGGCAAATGGCTAAGCTCATTAAAAAGGCTATAGGCGAAAAGCATCGGATATATGATACGAAAACCAAAAAGTACAGATCTGCCACATATCGTGACATGGTCATTCTTCTTCGCTCGATGCCATGGGCACCGCAAATCATGGAGGAATTTAAAAAGCAGGGGATTCCAGTCTATGCCAATTTGTCGACAGGGTATTTTGAAGCGACCGAAGTGGCCATCATGATTTCCTTATTGAAGGTGATTGATAATCCGCAGCAGGATATCCCATTGGCTTCCGTTCTCCGTTCACCTATAGTCGGGCTGGATGAAGAAGAAATGTCACAGGTGCGTTTATTCCATACAGGGAGCTACTACGAAGCATTAGCTGATTTTTACAGAAAGAGTGACCCGGAAGAACATCCCGGGCTTTATGAAAAAGCCTCAACTTTTTATAAAAAGCTAGTAAAGTGGAGGAAGCTTGCCAGGCAGGAAGCATTATCAGATTTGATCTGGCTTCTATATCGCGAAACGCAGTTTTATGATTTTGCAGGAGGGATGCCAGGTGGCAAACAGCGCCAGGCCAATTTAAGAGCGCTGTATGACAGGGCAAGGCAATATGAAGCAAGTTCATTCCGCGGTCTGTTCCGTTTCCTGCGTTTCATAGAAAGGATGCAAGAACGTGGAGATGATCTAGGGGCAGCCCGGGCTTTAGGGGAACAGGAAGATGTAGTCCGCCTGATGACGATTCACTCGTCAAAGGGCCTTGAGTTCCCGATCGTGTTTCTTGCCGGTCTTTCCAAGCAATTCAATATGATGGATATACGCAAGCCGTATTTACTGGATAAGGATTATGGCTTTGCTGCTAAGTATGTGAATTCCGAATTACGGATAACTTATCCATCCCTCCCTCAATTGGCTTTTAAGAAAAAAAAGCAGCTTGAATTAATTGCCGAGGAGATGCGTGTCCTCTACGTGGCGCTTACTAGAGCTAAAGAAAAGCTTTATTTAATTGCCAGCATCAATGATGCAGAAAAAACGCAGCAGAACTGGGAAAGTAATGCGGCACATGGAGATTGGCTTTTAAAGGACTATGTACGGGCAGGTGCAAAAAGCTATCTGGATTGGATTGGTCCATCCCTTGTCCGGCATCGGGATTCCCTTGGTGCTGCAGGCCTTGGCTTGGAAATGGAGTCGCATCCATCGAATTGGTCCATTTCCGTCATTCCTAGTGAAGAACTTGCTGTCCTGGATGAGGAAGAGGCACTGGTACAGGAGCAAATACTCGATCATGTCCAAAAATCAGAGAAGGTCGCGATGGTTTCCGAATTTTATGATGATATCAAAAAACAGCTCGAATGGGTGTACCCCGAGCATGAGGCGACGGTTTATCGTTCCAAACAATCCGTTTCTGAACTAAAACGTCAATATGAATTGAAGGACGAGCAAAGCTCCACGGAGTTGTTACGTAAATTTAAACGTCCCATCACGAAGCGTCCGACTTTCATGCAAGAAAAGTCACTGACACCTGCTGAAAGGGGTACGATTACACATTTAGTCATGCAGCATATTGATCTATCTAAAGAGATTACCATTCAATCGATTCAGGAACTGATCGTTGACTTGATTCAACGTGAGTTGTTGACGGAGGAACAGAAAGAAGCTGTGGATCCGGAAACGATTGTCGATTTCTTTGACAGTGAAATCGGCCAAAGAATGCAAAAGGCCTTGAGTATTCGCCGTGAAGTGCCATTTACGATGTCGGTGCCTGCAAAAGAGGCTTACAGCGATTGGGCAACTGGCGATGAGGAGATCCTTATCCAAGGTGTGATTGATTGTATCTTTGAGGATGAACAAGGTCTTGTGCTACTCGATTATAAAACGGATACAATCACTGGCCGTTTTGCTAGCGGGTATGAAGGGGCTAAAGAAATCCTTGCCGATCGATACCGGATGCAGCTTCAGCTATATACGAGAGCTGTTGAAGGGATATTGAATAAGAAAGTAACCAGCCGTTACTTGTTTTTCTTTGACGGATCGCATTTATTGGAATTATAAGAGAGACAGAGTGTCCCATTTATGTGGGACACTCAGTTTGTAGACAAAAGGGGTTCGGAATTAAAACATTCCGAACCCCCTTTTGAAATTCCCTTTGAATTTTGCTCAATATTAAGGAATTGGATCTCTACGAGCCTACTATGTTAGGCGATTTTTGGACATGGCCATGTCCAATTGGCCATCTTCTTTTTATTAATGGCAGCGAAAGTGAGCATCGCCTGCATCGACAATTTTTTAAGTCCCCTTAAAGTAGTCCAACGCATGCCATGGTTTTCTTTTGCATTTGCGAAAACACGCTCAATCGTTTCATTACGTTTCGCATAGATAGGTTTTACATCTTGATGATGACGCAGATATAATCTTGCCAAATATGACGTGTCACTACTTTTTGATGGTCTTTACTTTGGGTACACTTTGATAAAAATGGGTTTTGGTAATTTGTACTCACGATAGCCCTCTTTATTCGTTGTTGTGTACTTTAATATCTCGCCCGATGGGCAAAGGTAACAATCAAAATGTTCATCGTAAACATAGTCATATTTGCAGAAGAATCCTTCTTTTGTTCGAGGACGTGTATACGGTAAAGCCGGTGTTATTTTATTACCAAATTGATAGCTTGTAATCGCCGGTGTTTTATAAGCTGCATCTGCGGCAAAAGCTTCTGGTTTCCCAACTTTTTCAATTACTTGTCCAACAAGTGGCTCTAAGATGTGACTATCATGCGTATTTCCAGGTGTTACAATTGTCCCCAGTACAAAACCGTTGCGGTCGGTAGCCACAAATGATAGGCAAACTGTTTTTTTCGTTCATCTTTGACATAGTAGCCACTCTCACGGTCAGTTGTACTTTGTTTAATTTCTTTGGTTTCTTCCTTATTAAGTTTATCCGGTGGAAAAGGTTTTTTATTATGGTTTTCATGGTCTTGATATATTTCTTCTTGAAGTCGTCCTTGATACGCACGTGTTTCCTTGCGAACGATTTTCTTTTCAAATTTCCGCTTATTCGCACTGGCGCATTTCAAATTGATCTCGCTGAATAAAATCATGTTTAGAAAGCATCCTCATCACCTTAAGTTTTAATACTCAAAGTTGATTGGAGCGGAAGGTACGAGACTCCTGCGGGAAAAGCGCGTCTAGGGGAAGACCCCACAGGCGCAAGCGAGGAGGCTCCCTGACCGCCCGCGGAAAGCGAGTGCCTGGATTGGAAATCAACGTTCAAATTGAACAAGCAAAAAAAACTGTAGACAAACTCGATTTTCACCAAATAAACAGAATAGTTTGAAAAAATATAAAAAATTACTATATACTAGAGGAGAAAAATACCTTTTAAAGGAGTAGAGAAGAGTATGACGAGTGAGATCAAGAGCAGGGGATACTTTGGTGAGTTCGGTGGGAGCTTTGTACCGGGTGAACTACAGGAAGTTATGGATATTTTAGAAACGGAATTCCTGAAATATAAGGATGACCCGGAATTCATTGAGGAGTTTCAATATTATCTGAAAGAATATGTCGGGCGCGAAAACCCGTTGACCTATGCACAGAATTTAACGAAAAAGATTGGCGGGGCAAAAATATATTTGAAGCGTGAAGATCTGAATCATACAGGTGCTCACAAAATTAATAATGCGATCGGACAGATCCTGCTCGCTAAACGGATGGGTGCTAACCGCATCATCGCAGAAACTGGCGCTGGACAGCATGGTGTAGCGACTGCAACAGCATGTGCGATGTTCGGCTTAGAGTGTGTAATCTATATGGGTAAGCTGGATACGGAGAGGCAGGCATTGAATGTCTTTCGGATGGAATTGTTGGGGGCAAAAGTTGTAGCGGTCGAAAAGGGACAGGGGCGATTAAAGGATGCCGTTGATGAGGCATTAAATGATTTGGTGCAAAACTATGAAAATACTTTTTACTTGCTTGGTTCAGCAGTGGGCCCGCATCCCTATCCAACGATCGTTAAGCATTTTCAGGCAATCATAAGTGAAGAATCAAAACGTCAGATCGTTGAAAAGGAAGGAAAGCTCCCAACTGCCATCATTGCTTGCGCAGGAGGGGGAAGCAATGCGATTGGTGCTTTTGCACATTATATCAAAGAAGAAAATGTCCGTTTAATTGGTGTAGAACCAACTGAAGCCCCTAGTATTTCGCAAGGTGTCCCGGCAGTATTGCACGGATTCAAAAGTTTGACGTTAGTGGATGAGCATGGGCAGCCAAAACCGACATTTTCCATAGCGGCCGGCTTGGATTACCCAAGTGTTGGACCCGAGCATAGTTTTTTGAAAGATAGCGGACGAGCGGAGTATGTGACGGTAAAAGGGGAAGAAGCTCTTGAGGCTTTTCAGGTGTTATCCAAAACAGAGGGGATCATCCCAGCTCTCGAAAGCTCGCATGCTCTAGTTTACGCCATGAAGTTAGCAAAAGAGTTAACAAGAGATGATATCCTGATCGTTAATTTATCAGGACGGGGTGATAAAGATGTGGAGCAAGTATTTAACATGATAGAAAAATAGGCCAAATTTAAAAGCCTCCCGGATATGGGAGACTTTTTCTTTGACTAATTATTCCCTGCAATGGGTTGGTCGACCCCATTGACATCAAGGACATTGCTTCCATTCAGCCCATTGGCCGTAAAGACGATCGCACCAGTGTTAGATGAACCGGATCCGGTGACAGTTTTGTTGGAAGACTTCGGCGAAATGACGGCTGCATCCCCGAATAACAGGTTTCCATCCGCGACATTGAATATTTGGACTGGACCGACAATAGCTGGCATATAAATTCCTCCTTTTAACATTTAAGGGGTGTGGGTTGAATCCTCAATTGGTGTCTTTTCGGTTTTTTTAGGAATCTCCCGAATGTGTTTCACTCTGGATTCCATACGTATATGACCGACATTCCCCACACCGACAACAGCTGAAGATGATACCCCGATTACGTCGATGTTGCCAACATGAATAAAAGGATTCGGATTTGAAAATCTTGATATGACGGGTTCATTCAATCTAGGGATATAAAATGGTTTCTTAAAAATGTCATAGTCTTCGAAATGAACATCCACTGAATCGAAAGTGTCGCTTTTCTTCTGGATTGCCAAGGCAAATGAGTTTCCGTCAATATAAGAACAGTCTCCAATCTGCATGGTGGAGCTAAAAAGGATTGTCTTGGCAGATAAAGACTTTACTTTTGATGTTCTTGAAAACATCTCTTTTATCCTTTTGGAGCAAATGGGACGGTTGGTCCGATGATAAGGGATTCCGGAGGTGTATCGAATGCGGAAGATAGTTGGACCGTTTGCACATCCCCTATTAGAAATAAAGCAGAGCTTGATACACCGATAATTTTAATATCACCTACGCAAAGCTGGTGATTGATTACATTAAACTCCATTTGGATTTCCTCCTGTCTCGGTTTGTGAATGGGTAATGAATTGAAATAAAGCAGCTTGAATATCGGATTTTACCTTTTCCCTGACTTTTTCCTTGATATTATCCCGTTGCTCTGGTGCACGTTCCGCATAATTAAGATTATCGAAATACATATTGATTCGTTGATGAAGCTGGCGTTCGACGTCCTGCTTAATGAAGTCATGATAAGATGGTTCCAATGATACTTTTAACTGGGTTTCCGCATCGTGGATCATATTTTCCAAGTCTGAAAGTATATCGTTGTGAATTTCCTGGACAACGATTTCTCTGCCTGGAAATAGGTTCGGTGCAGGTGGAACGGGTTGGTTGTTGACGGCAAATTCATCAATGTTGTTTAGATCATTGGGGTTTAAGCCGATATTCAACGTTCCATCTAAAGATTCGACTTTTAACTGATCGAATTTATATTCAATTTTATCTACATGGATTGGCGGTTTGCTTTTCAGTTGGGCAAGTTCATCTGTCAGGCGTTTGAGTTCGCGTTCAAGTTTCATGATCCGTTTATCCTGGGCTTCAAGATAACACTGCATTTGGATGGAGTACGAATATAGATCCTGATTCACGATTCAACACCTCACCTTCACAATATGATAAATTCATTTATGACAGTATATGAAAAGTATGGAAATAGGTGAATGCCTATGAATTAGGACGATTAAATGGGACGAAACTGGTTAATGGGGTTACATCAGCTTCAACTCCGGGAGCAGGCTCAGTGAATCCACCGGTATTGGCTAATGTGGAATATGGTTTAATCACCCCGGCACTTCCTATTTGAAAAACGGATGAATTGGCGATACTTTGAATTTTTATCATATTGATTTGTATGGTCTGGTGAATATTAAAGATCATGCTGACTCCTTTCTTAAAAACATTAGAGATTTAAGACCAGTGGCTGATCAATACCATCTGTATCATTTGTATTTGTGGTGCTATAGGCATTATATAGTGATATGGATTCACCTGTATTGAACGAGCCAGCACCCGAAAAAGTTTTCGCAGTGGAATATGGACTAATTTTAAAGACGTCACCAACATGGACAACTCCACTGTTACTGACATTGATGACTTGAACGATTCCTACGATGGCCGGCAAGAAAAATCACCCTTTATTATTCTGGTTTTACCCTTAAATCAAGGCGATGAGCCTACACTGAAGGGAGTATCAATGTATTGTATGTCAACTCAAGATTGATGTGATTCATCTGCCTATCAATTTGTTGTTGTATAACAGGTAAGAGTGTCATTGGATGAATGGGAACAGATATGGTAAAATGTTTACTAATTCAGAATTTTTAAATAAAATGAGGGGTGAGGAAATGAACGTACCATTAGTATTATCGCATTTCTTAGATCGAGCAGCCTTACTATATGGCGATAAGAAAGCCATCATTGGAGATGACAAGGTTTTATCCTACTTAGAGTTGAACGGCCGTGTAAACCAGCTTTCAAATGGTTTAAGGGATCTTGGAGTCAAAAAGGGTGATAGGGTGGCATATTTGGCACCTAACTCAATTGAAATGCTTGAAGGCTTTTATGGAGTATTTCAACTTGGGGCCGTAATCGTTCCATTGAATATCCGCTTGAAGCCTGCCGATTATTTATTCATTTTGAACCATAGTGAGTCCAAGGTTCTTTTCGTAGATCAGGAATTGTATCAACTAATTTATCCTGTCAAGGATGAACTTGAATCGGTGGAACACATAATTGTACATTATAAAGGTGAAGAGATAAATGAAATCGATTACAACTATTGGCTGGAAAGTTATGATAACAGGAGTTTTAATCGGGAGTCAGTGGATGAAAATGATGTTTCGAGCCTTCTTTATACAAGCGGGACCACAGGAAATCCCAAAGGGGTGATGCTGACTCACCGCAACAATTACCTGCATGCCCTAGGTGCGATGCATCACTTCAGAGTCAATGACCGCGATACATATTTGCATGTACTGCCGATGTTCCACGTAAATGGTTGGGGTGCCCCATTTTATTATACGGCAAATGGTGCCACTCAAATTTGTTTGAGGAAAACCACACCCGAAACAATATTTGATGCACTTGAAAAGCATAAGGTTTCCATTATGCATATGGCACCAACGGTTCTGAATTCTTTGTTTCAATATTATGAACGGAATGTTCCGGTGATTGATCAAGATATCCGAATCGTTGTTGCGGGTTCCGCTCCGCCCCCTGCATTCGTTACAAGGGTAGAAAAAGAGTTAGGTTGGGAATTCATTCAAATTTATGGAATGACTGAATCAACACCGGTAACTTTGATATCGCTGATTCGTTCTGAATTCGATGATCTTTCGGAAAAGGAAAAATATAGAATGAAGGCGAAAGCCGGATATCCCATCATAGGCAGTGAGGTAAGGGTTGTACATGAAAATGGTGAGGAAGTAGCCCGTGATGGCGTGGATATCGGGGAGCTCATCGTCCGCAGTCATGGTGTGATGTTAGGTTATTGGAAAAATGAAGAAGCGACCAACCAGACACTGAGAAATGGATGGCTGCATACTGGGGATATGGCAACAATCGATGAAAATGGAAATGTTGATATCGTTGACCGCAAAAAGGATATAATCATAAGTGGCGGAGAAAATATCTCTTCCATAGAAGTGGAAGGAATACTCTATGAACATCCGGACATTCTTGAAGCGGCAGTCATTGCCGTTCCGCATGAAAAGTGGGGAGAGACGCCGCATGCCTTCATTGTGCTAAAAAGGGGTGTGGAATTAACAGAGGATGATATAAAGACCTTCACACGAGAAAAAATGGCCCATTTTAAATCAGTCACCAGTGTGTCGTTCGTCGATGAGCTTCCAAAAACGGCATCGGGAAAAATCCAAAAAATCCATCTTCGTAACGATTACTGGGAATCTAAGGGGAAAACAGGCAGATTCGTCAATTGAGCTCGCTAACGCTGATCAGTAATGATCAGCGTTTTTGTCCATTTGATCTGGTGTGATATGGACCTGACGGGAAATGAAGGTGGGGGGCTCCCTTTGACCATGATGAATGTCCACTTTCGTAATCACAGCCACAGGAACTCATGCCATTGTTTGATAAAGGCCATCATAATCAAATCATTCATTTTGACTTTTTAAGATGATGAATGGAATTTGTTTCGATAAAAAAACTTCCTGTTTAACGATAAAGTGTTACTATTATAAAATATTTCAAATTATTATGATTTTTCTTTTTTTTGGATTGTGGGGGGGAACATTGAAACGTATTCATTATAGCTGGGTGATTCTAATCATTACATTTTTCTCGATTATTGTAGCCGGAATCGTTAGATCATCTTCAGGAGTATTCATCGTACCATTTGAAAATGAGTTCGGGTGGGACCGGTCCGTCATTTCTTTAGCCTTTGCTATAAGTCTTTTTCTTTATGGTTTATCGGGTCCATTCATGGCTGCTCTAATTGAAGTGCTTGGATTAAAGAAAATGATGGTGTTGGCCATGTCCACTTTATTGATAGGGATTTTCCTCACTTTTTTCATGGATCATGAGTGGCAGCTCATTTTAATTTGGGGGATTATCATTGGCTTGGGGTCTGGAGTGTTTTTAACGGTATTGAGCCCATATGTGGCAAATCGTTGGTTCGAGAGGAGGCGGGGGCTGGCAGTCGGGATACTAACGGCAAGTACGGCAACAGGTCAGCTCATTTTACTTCCGGTTTTAGCAATCATCATTGAGAATTACTCTTTTAGATGGGCGATTGGTTTAATTTTGGTCCTTAGCTTAATCATGCTGGCAATCATCCTTTTATTCATGAAAAACGATCCGAAGGAAGCTGGGATTCTTCCATATGGATTAGCGGAGGAAATCCAAGAGGCTGTTCCAGTCCAAAAGAAGAACCCCATCGGTATGGCTTTTCAGTCGTTAATTGAATCAGTGAGAGTAAAGGAATTCTGGTTATTGGCAGGAAGTTTTTTTATATGTGGACTTTCAACGAGCGGGCTGATCGGCACACATTTCATTTCTTACTGCATTAGTTTTGGATTACCGGTTGTTATGGCAGCGTCACTGTTATCTTTCATGGGGATCTTTGATTTGATTGGTACGACTGTATCGGGGTGGTTATCAGATCGTTTTGATAACCGTTGGTTGTTGTTTTGGTATTACGGTCTAAGAGGTGCTTCCCTCGTATTGCTCCCGTTTGCGCTAAATGAAGGCTCAATCGCGCTATTGATCACCTTCTCCGTTTTTTACGGCTTGGATTGGATAGCTACAGTGCCTCCGACCATAAGCATTTCAAGGCAAGTCTTTGGATTGGAGAAAAGCGGGATTGTATACGGTTGGATATTCGCGGCGCATCAGGCGGGTGCAGCAGTGGCGGCATATGGCGGGGGGCTTCTCTTCAAAATATTCAATTCCTATACATGGGCATTCTTCCTTGCAGGAATCTTTTGCTTATTGGGTAGCTTGTTTGTCATACTAATAAAAAAGCAAAAATCGGCAACAGTGGTTAAAGATGAAACAATGAGGTTATAGAAGTGGTGTTAAATCTGTTATGGATGAGAGAGGTGAATCTATGAAGGGCACGTTTGAACCTATACAGGAAAGTAAACGGATCGTAAGCATCGATATTTTACGTGGGTTAGCCATTTTAGGTATTTTTTTAGTGAATATGCCTTCTTTCCACTCCCCGCTCTTATACATAGATGGTGCTGAACGATGGTCCGAAGGATGGGACGGGATTTTGTACAGATTCAGTGATGTGGCCGCACAAGCCAGCTTTTATCCTTTATTTGCGTTCCTGTTCGGTTTCGGGGCCGTCATACTGGCTATTAAGAGTGAAGAAAAGGGCATTTCATTTCCTATACTATTTACGAAAAGGCTAGGTTTCCTACTGGTACTTGGGTGCATTCATGCCTTCTTCATCTGGCATGGGGACATCCTTATTAATTATGCTGTATTTGGGTTTGCATTTATGTTTTTTTATAAGATGAAGGGCAGGAATTTAATTCTGCTAGGCTCGGTTTGTTATGTTCTGCCTTTTGCTATATTGGGTTCATTATTTCTTATAATGGGCATATTTGATAGGGAAGGAATGGAAGTGACGACTGATTCGGCGATGATGAAACAGTCTTTGAAAGTTTATCAATCTGGTACATTTACGGAAATAATGACTCAAAGGGCACTAGATTGGTATATGGTGAACAACCCTTTTAATGCCACTATCCTTTTTTTATCGATTTTTCCGTTTTTTTTAATTGGAGCAGGCGTTGCAAAGCAAGGCTTTCTCCAAAACATTAATCAATATAAACGACAGTTGAAAGCGATATTGATCGTAAGCTTGCTGTTGGGTTTGCCGATTAAGATCCTGCCATATGTGACGGTATACCATTTTGGTACGATATTCGTTCAGGATTATTTCGGCGGACCGCTATTTACGATTTTTTATATCACGGCAATCGCGCTTTTGGCGGAACAAGCAGGAGATTCCCGCCTGTTCCGGCCCCTTTCGTATATCGGAAGGATGTCGATGAGTAATTACTTATTCCAATCGATCGTATGTACGGCCATTTTTTATTCATATGGCCTTGGTTTATATGGATCAGTCTCATATACGACTGGATTTGTTTTCCTTTTAGCCCTGTTTTGCCTGCAAATGCTGCTTTCCTTATTGTGGATGAGTCTGTATAAATACGGACCGATTGAATATTTATGGCGTTTTGTTACATATGGTAAAAAACCGGTTATGCGTCGATGATGACTAGATGAGAAGAAATGTAAATGATGTTCATTAAATTGTTGATTTTACCTATTCAGCTGAATCTTAGTTTTGTTTTTTTGTAAAAGCCTATGATATGATGAAATGGAAACTGAACGAGGGGGCAAAAAAATGACTACACATATTCATATTACAGCTTGGGTTATCGGAATCATTCTTTTCTTTGTCACATATTCGATGCTTAAAAGCGGAAATCCGAAAGCAAAAATGCTACATATGATAACACGTTTATTCTATCTATTGATTTTCCTTACAGGCGGAATGCTGATCACGGATTTTGGTTTTTACGCAGTGAAAATGATTGTCGGAATCATCGTGATTGCGGCGATGGAAATGGTGTTGGTCCGTACGAAAAAAGGGAAAAGCACAGGTGCCATGTGGATATTGTTCATCGTTGCGTTTGTATTCGTCCTTTATTTAGGGCTTTCCCTGCCACAGGGAATGGACTTTTTTTAATACAGAATGGAAACGGGTAAATGAGGAAATCTCATTTACCCGTTTTTTTACAAGTTATTGTGAATTCACTTTCTCAATGACGATCCTTTTTCCAGTGTTAAGTGTGAATTCAAAACGATCGTGATCTTTTATACCATAAGAAAAATGGTGCTGAACGAGACATATTTGGCTCTCGTTATCAAAGGTGAAGAAATTCACGCCGGACTGGTTAGGGACTGCCCTTAAAAAAGTGAGCTGATTATAGCTATATATACAATCATAAATAGAAAAATCAAGTGAATTCAAGGTCGTTACAAATTGGAAAAAGGAATCGTCGTTCAATTCTTCCAATAAACGTTCAAAAGAGTAGAGCAGTTTTTTGCGAATCCGAATGGGCTCATTTTCCCTTAAGAAGGTGATTTCCCGGTGAAGCAGGATTTTTCCCTCTTCTTCAATAACTCCTTGCCGCCAGCGCCCACCCCTGTACACTTCAATGATGCTATCAACGTGGTCTTCAATGGAGCACGCCTCATCAGTTTCATCATCGAAAAAAATCCATTGTTGATTGATATTTTCCACTGTTCCTTCGGTAAAGCCTCTTGTTTGCCTGTTCATTAACTTGATTCGTTGTTGCTGACTCATACATATACCTCCAATAGTGGAATCCTCACCTACTTTTTAGTCAAAATCCAATGAAAATATAACTGTATATTTTAAAATATTATGGACAAATAACCATCTTTCCGTCTTTGCATAGGCTATGTTTAAACACGGGATACTTTGCTCAACAATTCATTAACAACGTCGGGCGTTGTGGCAGGGGGTCTTACGGAATGATGCTGATCGATACTTAAATCTTCTTTGCAATGGTCTTCGAATTTACAAATATGGAACTGTAAATCTTTTTAAGACAGGGAGCCAATATTTTTTTGATAGTCCGGATAGAAAGGATGAAATTTAAAATGTGTGGGATAACAGGCTGGGTGCATTTTCAAAAAGATTTACGGACAAAAACGAAAACACTGGAAAACATGACAAAAACGTTGGCAAAGCGGGGGCCAGACGAGGAAAATGTTTGGTGCGAAGCCCATGTTGCCTTTGGTCATAAACGGTTAACGGTTGTCGATGCGGAAGGCGGAAAACAGCCGATGACGAAATATCACGAAAACGGCAGGTATACGCTTTGTTATAACGGAGAGCTATATAACACCGAGGATATTCGTAAACAGCTATTATTAAAAGGATATTCCTTTAACGGTCATTCTGATACAGAAGTTTTACTAACTTCTTATATAGAATGGAAAGAAAAATGCATTGACTTGTTCAATGGGATTTTTGCGTTTGGGATTTGGGATGAAAAGGAACAGAAATTATTCGTTGGAAGAGATCGGATGGGGGTAAAACCATTCTTTTACGCGGAAAGGGACGGCGGGTTCATTTTTGGATCGGAATTGAAGGCGATTCTAGCCCATCCCGAAGTTAAAACGGAGATCGACCGCAGTGGACTATCTGAAGTTTTTGGTGTTGGTCCATCCAGAAAGCCAGGTTCAGGCGTATTTCATAATATCCAGGAGTTAAGGCCTGCCCATGCGCTTACCTTATCAAGGAAAGGCCTCCGGATTTGGAGATATTGGAATGTGAAAAGCGAAGAACATCGAGATACCCTTGATGAAACGGCCGAGAAGGTCCGCTTCCTTGTCGAGGACGCAGTGACGCGGCAACTGGTATCTGATGTTCCACTTTGTACTTTCTTGTCAGGAGGGCTTGACTCAAGCGCCATAACGGCCATTGCAGCAAACGTCTATCAAAAAGAAGGGAAAGGCCAGCTTCATACGTATTCCATTGATTATGAAGATAATGAACGCTATTTTAAGGCAAATGATTTTCAGCCTAACTCTGATGGGCATTGGATTAATAAGATGTCTGAAACTTTTAACACGGTTCACCATTCATCGATCATCACTCAAGAACAGTTAACGGATTATTTAACAGAGGCTGTCCTTGTAAGGGACCTTCCAGGCATGGCGGATGTCGATTCTTCTTTACTTTGGTTTTGTAAGGAAATCAAGCAGGATTTTGTCGTAGGCCTGTCTGGCGAGTGTGCGGACGAAATTTTTGGCGGTTATCCTTGGTTTCATCGTGAGGATGATTTGAATCGTGCCGGCTTCCCATGGATGAGATCGACCAATGAGCGGGTGTCTTTATTGAAATCGGGATGGCGTGAGAAATTGAAGCTTGAGGAATATGCGCAGGAAGCCTATTTTACCACCCTTGCCGAAACGCCCAAATTGGAAGGGGAAAATGGTGTGGCAGCAAAGCGGAGAGAGCTTTTCTATGTGAATTTATTATGGTTCATGACGACTCTTCTTGACCGGAAGGACCGGATGAGTATGGGGGCAAGTCTAGAGGTCCGCGTCCCATTTGCCGATCATCGCCTTGTTGAATATGCATGGAACATTCCTTGGGAAATGAAAATGGAAGGCAACCGTGAAAAGGGTATTCTGAGGAAAGCGTTGGAGGGGCTTTTACCTGATGAGGTATTGTATCGCAAAAAAAGTCCATACCCAAAAACCCATAACCCTATATATACAGACCGTGTGCAGGCATTGTTGAAGGACTTGCTGACGGATAAAAATTCGGTCCTGCATGAGTTCTTTGATAAACAGAAGCTCACGGATATAGTAGATTCCAAAGGTGCCGCTTTTAAAGTGCCATGGTTCGGGCAATTGATGTCAGGTCCACAGTTGCTCGCTCACTTGGCACAAACCCATGTATGGTTCAAAGAATATGATATCCAAATAATCGATTGAAAAAAACGGGGCCGATGATTTTCATTGCCCCGTTTTCATTGTCTCAATGATTGAATGCGAGAATTTTATATTGATAACCGCCCAATTCAAATTTACCTTCCTGTGTGGTTTCTTTTGTTCTTAAATCGGTTAATGTACGTCCTTTCAAATCAAAAGGGAGGGTAAAGGATTGCTGGACATCCGTCGGATTGATGAGGATCAGGACAGAACGTTCTCCATTATACTTTTGGTATGCCACAATATTTTCATTTTCGGCTGTATCAAGGAATTTGAATTTTCCGTCATTGGCAAGTAATCGTTCTTCTTTTCGCAAGAGGATCAATGTCTTAATTTCATTGAAAAGCTCGGTATTTTGTTTTTCTTCTTCCCAGACCATGCATTTTCGGCACCCTGGATCCATGCCTCCGGTTAAGCCTATTTCATCTCCATAGTATATACAAGGGCTGCCATTGAATGTCAAAAGGATTGCGTGGATGAGCTTGGTTCGAGCTAGATCTTCCCCGCAATCCGTGAAAATCCGCGGTGTATCATGGCTTCCAAGAAGATTGAATGTCACGTCAAAAACATTGGTAGGATAACTGTGATAGATGGCTGTCATTTCTTCTGTGAACTCGCGTGCATTGATGGTTTGTGAAGCGACCAAGCGAAAAACTTGGTTGGTAAACGGGTAATTCATGACCGCATCGAACTGATCGCCGCGAAGCCATGGCATCGAGTCATGCCAAATTTCCCCAAGAATATAAAGGTCAGGCTTTATATTTTTCACCGTTGTTCGAAATTCACGCCAGAATGGCTGATCGACTTCATTTGCCACATCGAGCCTCCAGGCGTCTATATCGAACTCCTTGATCCAATAAGCCGAGACCTCGAGCAGATATTCTTTCACTTCAGGATTCGCAGTATTCAATTTTGGCATCGATTCAAAAAAACCGAATGTTTCATAATTTGGCCTTTCCCCTCCTTTAAGAGGAAAGCTGTGTGGGTGGAACCAATCCTTATATTTTGATTTCTCCCCTTTTTCGAGTAAATCCTGAAAAGGGGGGAAATAGTAGCCGCTATGGTTAAAAACGGCATCCAGCATGACCCGGATATTCCGTTTGTGGCATTCGGTTATTAGTGTTTTCAATGTTTCCTTCGTTCCGAATTGCGGATCGATACTCCGATAATCAATCGTATCGTATTTATGATTGGAGTAGGCATGGAAGATTGGCGTGAAATAAATTCCGTTGATGCCGAGCTTCTCTAAGTAATCCAAATGTTCAATGATTCCTTCGAAGTCCCCGCCAAAAAAATTATCCACGGCCGGTTCTTCACTTCCCCAAGGTATCACACCTTCCGGATCATTGTCTGGGTTTCCGTTCGCGAATCGTTCAGGGAAAATTTGATACCAAATCGTATCTTTGACCCATTCTGGTGCTCCGAATATTTCATTTTGATGTAGATAAGGAATCGCGAAATAGCTCCCGGGATCTCTGGGGGGTTCTTTAAAGAAACCCTTTTCCGTGTAAATGGCACTTTCATCTTCTGAGGATACCTTGAACCCATATCGAATTCTTCTGTAGGGGGGCTTCACATAAATATGCCAATAATCATAACGGTTATCGCTGCCTGATAAACTCATGGGAAGTTCTTCGTACTGCCATTGACCATCATTATCTGAAATGTATGGATCCCCAAAAATCAATCCGGCTGAGGAGATATCTTGTTTTTTCGTACGCAGGCGGATATGTAGGGTTTCCGTGTTGATGGGATAGCTATAATTGTCATTAGGTCTATGGTGTATGGATGAAAATTCCATTGAAAACACTCCAATTCTATAAGTATTTGAGGAAGTGAATTGAAAAAGGGAACTTCAGGCTGTTTATGAGGGAGGGCTCTATGTAGTTATAATTAGCCGGGTTTAAGTGTTTTTTTCAATATGGTCATATACCCAAGTTTAATTGAAAGAAGCACTTATTAACTAAAAAATAACAAAAAGTGTTCATCACTACAAGGAAATAAATACGTTGAGGAAAATGTTGTAAAAACCAAAGCTGTTCATATAATGATAACAATAGGTTTGGCGCCGCTTTCATTTAGGGACTTTGTTTGATTGGCTGAACTGAAAAACAGTATTATTTGGTGCTTTTGGACATGATAAAATAAACATTTTAAAAAGGAGAATGAAAATGAAGAAGCTGATTTTTCATTTTTTCATGTCCATGTTCTTGATCGTTATTGTAAGTGCTTGTGGATCCAGTTCAGATTTGGAAAATAAAGTAGTGACAGAAAATAAGAAAAACGAAGAAGCCAGTAATGAAGCGAAGCCGAAAAAATTGATCATTTGGGAGGAAAAAGGTAAAGCCGAGGCCCTAAAGCCAGTAATTGAGGCATTTGAAAAAGAATATGGAATCAAAGTTGAGCATAAAGAGCTGGAAATAGCTACCGAGATGTATCACCGGCTTCGTCGTGATGGGCCAATCGGAAACGGAAAAGCGCCGGATGTTGTTACTTTTTCCCATGACAAAGTCGGGCGTATCGTGAAGGAAGGCCTAATTCAGGAAGTGAAGATGAATGAAGAAGTAATAAATGCCTTCATTGAATCTTCAATCAGGGGGGAAATGTATCAAGATAAGGTATTTGGATTGCCGAAATCCGTGAACACTACCGTTTTCATTTATAATAAAAAATTGATGGCTAAAGCTCCTGAAACGATGGATGACCTATATAAAATGGCGAAGAAATCAAGAAAAGGGAAAGTGTATGGTTACTATGCCAAATGGAATGATTTCCATGATGCGTATGGAGTGATGGCTGGAATGGGAGGTTATGTATTTAGAGATAAGGATGGAAATCTGGACCCTTCGGACATTGGTTTGAATAATAAGAGTGCAATAAAAGGGGCTCGGTACATCCAAAAATGGTATAAAGCGGATCTGATTCCAAAAGGCGACGAGGCAGCAATCGGGAAGTTATTTGATCAAGGGAATTTGGCTTCTTTCATGAGTGACGGTAACTCATTTTCCAAGAGAAAGGATACAGGAATTGCCCCTTTGCCAAAATTGCCAAATGGTCAGCCAATGAAAACGTTCATGGAAATCAAAGGCTGGCATGTAACAGCATTCACTAAACATCCTTACTGGTCTACGAAGTTAGTGGAATATTTGACAAACGATGATAATGCAGTCCAGCGTTATGAAAAAACAGGGGAAATCCCCCCGAATAAGGCAATCAAACAAAACCCAGCAATCAATGAAGATAAAAGGGCACAAGCCTTAAGCATACAAATACAATACGCTGAACCTGTGCCGAATATTCCGGAAATGAATAAGGTATGGGGTCCGATGAATTCTGCCATGGATGATATATCCACTGAAAAAGCAAAACCAAAAAGGGCTTTGGATAAAGCTGTGAAAACGATAAAAAAAGAACGTTAAAATCGTGTTCTGCTTATTCCAGTCATTAAGCGTAACTAGTATCTCCAAATTGTCCCTTTAGTGTAAAGTTTTTTATAATTTGGATTTGACGTTAAGGGGCCAAAAGGCTAATCTTAAAGGCGTAAAGAGATAGCTAGGAGGAGAGCGGATATGAGAAAAAGAGTGTTATCACTCGCTTTAATTCCGTTGCTTCTTTTTTACGCCATTCCAGTAGGAGCAGCTGAAAAAGAACAACGAACTTGGAAGGATGAAATCGTATATTCATTATTAGTCGACCGATTTTTCGATGGTAATATACAAAATAATGGAGACGCGAATGTCAATGACCCTTCTGCGTTTAATGGTGGGGATTTTGAAGGTGTCACGAAGAAACTGAATTATTTAAAAGATATGGGTTTTACAGCTATCATCCTTTCACCGATTTTCGCTAATGATGAAAATGGTTATCATGGTGATTGGGTGACCGATTTTTATAAAACGGATAAACACTATGGGACGATTAAAGAGTTTAAAAAACTCGTGAATGAGGCACATAAACGCGATATGAAGGTGATCATTGATTTTCAAGCTAATAATGTGGGTCCTGAATCATCATGGCTGACAGACCCTGAAAAACAAGGTTGGTTCCATGAAGAAAAAAAGATTTCCAAGGACGGAAATCAGGATGATTTGGAAACAGGATGGGTTGATGGTCTTCCGGATTTGAATCAAGACAATGATGAAACGCGGAAATATTTACTTGATGCGGCCAAATGGTGGATTACGGAAACCGATATTGATGGATACCGTTTAAATAAAGTCCAATACGTAGCAAAAGATTTTTGGAAGGAATTTGTGGATGCAGTCAAATCTGAAAAATCAAACTTCTATACAATAGGAGATGTACAAGGTGATGCCGATTTGATTTCAAGCTACAAGCAGACGGGTATCGATGCTTTTATGGCTTATCCGCAAAATGCCGAACTACGGAAAGCATTTGCTGCATCCGATAAAGAATTTAAACCTGTTTTTAATGCATTTGCGAAAAGTGAAGATGAATTTGGGAGAAATGCTCCTCAGGCATTGTTCATGGACACTCAGGGAATGCCCCGATTTACCAAGGATGCAGCCGATCATAACGAAAATCCAGGTTCCAGATGGAAAATGGCTCTGTCATATCTCTATACGGTGCCAGGAGTGCCAATCGTATTTTATGGATCGGAAATAGCCTTAAATGGCGATAGTGCCCCGGATAATCATAAATTGATGAATTTTAAGACAGAACAGGAATTGGTCGAATATATAACAAAGCTTTCCGATCTCAGAGACATGTACCCAGCATTGATAAAAGGGGATTTGGAGCTTCTATATGAAAAAGGTGGAGCTTCGGTTTTCAAGCGTGTGTATGGTGATGAAACGATTGTCGTCGCTATGAACAATACGACTGAAACTCAAACGATAAACCTTACTGAAAAGGAACTTGAAAAGAATAAAGAGTTGAGAGGTATGCTGAATGGGGATCTGGTCCGCAGTAAGGACAACAGCTACTCTATCGTAATCGACAGGGAGACGACGGAAGTCTACACACTTTCACCTAAGTCGATTATTAATATTCCTTACCTGTTAGTTATAGGATTGGTTCTTCTTATTTTTGGTATATTCATTGCTTTGGTTATTAAGCGTTCAAAACGGAACCAACCAAAATAATCATATACCTCTCGATGTCGGTAGCTGCCAAACATTGTCCCTAAGGCTTTGTGGAAAACAGGATCGGGAGGGTACAGCATGAATAAGACCTGGTGGAAAGAAGCGGTTTGCTATCAAATTTACCCGCGCAGTTTCATGGATAGTAATGGTGATGGCGTCGGAGATATAAAAGGATTGATTTCAAAGCTCGATTATCTGCAGGATTTAGGGATAGATGTTATTTGGATTTGTCCATTTTACAAGTCCCCCAATGCTGATAATGGCTATGATATTAGTGATTATCAGGCCGTATCCGATGAGTTCGGTTCAATCGAAGATATCGAACTGTTATTGAAAGATGTTCACGCACGTGGGATGAAGGTGATACTCGATCTTGTTTTGAACCATACAAGTGATGAGCACCCATGGTTCGTCGAGTCACGTTCGTCCCGCGATAATCCTAAACGGGATTGGTATATATGGAGGGATGGGCAGGACGGAAGGGAGCCTAATAATTGGGAAAGTATCTTTTCCGGAAGTGCCTGGAAGTTCGATGAAAGGACCAATCAATACTATTTACATTTATTTGCCGAAAAACAGCCAGATTTAAACTGGAAAAATACTGATGTACGAAATGCATTGTATGAAATGGTAAATTGGTGGCTCGACAAGGGAATTGATGGCTTCCGGATTGATGCTATCACTCATATTCATAAGCGTGAGGGCTTGCCGGATATGCCCAATCCTTATTGGCATCAGTATGTACCTGCGTTTGAAATGCACACCAATCAGGATGGGATTCTGGATTACCTTCAGGAGTTGAAAGAAGAGACTTTCTCTAAGTATGATATCATGACGGTCGGTGAGGCCAATGGCGTCAGGATTGAGCAGGCTGAAGATTGGGTTGGGGAATTGAATGGGAAATTCAATATGATATTTCAATTTGAACATCTTGGACTTTGGAATAGGGGACAGAATCACGATGTTGATGTTCAGGGGTTAAAACGCACAATGACCAAATGGCAAAAAGTGATGAAAAACAAAGGCTGGAATGCTTTGTTTTTTGAAAACCATGACCAGCCGAGAAGTGTCTCGACATGGGGAAATGATCATCAATATTGGTTGGAAAGCGCAAAAATGATTGGGGCTCTATACTTTTTCATGCAAGGGACACCTTTTATTTATCAAGGTCAGGAAATAGGTATGACGAATGTCCAATTTGATTCTATTGATGATTATGATGATGTTGGAATGAAAAACTTTTACCGGATTGAGACCTCCAAAGGCCGTCCACATGATGAAATCATGAACATTATCTGGCATAGCGGCCGTGATAATTCACGAACCCCGATGCAATGGAATGAAAATGAAAATGGTGGGTTCACGCACGGAAGACCTTGGATGAGGGTTAATTCCAATTATCGCGCCATTAATGTAGAACAGCAGAAGAATGACCCATCATCCATTTATCATTTTTATAAAAAGATGATTGAACTTCGAAAAAAACATCAGGTCCTTGTTTATGGGGAATATGAATTATTATGGGAAGATCACCCTGAACTTTATATTTATACAAGAAGTATGAATGAAAATTCAGTGATGGTAGTATGTAACTATAGTATGAATCACCACCAAATCAACCTTTCCCATTGGGGTAAGATGGAACTTTTACTAGCTAATTATGATGATTGCCCTGAAGGGTCCGTTATAGATTTACGGCCATATGAAACGAGGATTTATCGTTATTGACCTTTAAATGACTTCTTGTATATTACCTTAAAACCCTATGTGGTTAGTCGTCTGACTTCTTTCCTTCCAAAAGACTTGTCGTTTTTTTAGAAGCTGATCCAAAATCAGCTTCTTTTTAATTTTAAAAAAAGGTTGGAAAAAACGGAAAATTCGGTATTTTCTGAAATGTGGACGAGTGGAAAAAAAAAGTATGGATATATCTGTTGGACTGAGTGTATTATGAATACATACAAATGTATAATTATAAAATCTATTAGTGAAGTGTTTATTGGTATTCACCTTTTTTGGAATGAAATCAATAAAGGCTAAGAGGGGAGAGGGGAAATGCATGGCCATCACGATAAAAGATGTGGCACAGCTGGCGAATGTTGCTCCTTCAACAGTTTCTCGGGTGATTGCAAATAATCCTCGAATAAGTGAAAAAACAAAGGTAAGGGTACGTAAGGCGATGAATAAATTAGGGTACCATCCAAATTTCATTGCACGTAGTCTTGCCAATCAATCAACCAGGATCATTGGCTTGGTCCTGCCAAGTTCGTCAAATGATTATTATCAAAATCCATTTTTTCCAACGATTCTCCAGGGTCTTAGTGAGGGAGCTCAGGAAAACCATTATTCCCTGTTGCTAGGCACGGGAAAAACCGAAGATGAAATCTACGAAGGAGTCGTAAACATGGTGCAGGGGGGGATGGTGGATGGAATAATCCTGATGTATTCCAGGATGAACGATCACATTCTGACCTATTTGAGGGCAAGGGATTTTCCTTTTGTCATCATTGGGAAACCCTATGATTTTCTCGATGAGATAACATATGTTGATAACGATAATGTCTTGGCAGCCGAACAGGCAACAGATTATCTCATTCAGCTAGGACATGAAAGGATTGGATTCATCGGAGGCGATGTAACCCTTGTGATGACGCATGATCGCCTATTAGGATATGAACGGGCTTTGAAGAGGGCTGGGATCGATCGAAGGAGGGAATATACCCTGCATGAAGACTTTTTGCATGAAGGTGGACAAGCAGCTGCAAAAAGATTGCTTGCCATTGATGAACCGCCAACTGCTTTGGTGGTCAGTGATGATCTTATGGCACTTGGCATCGTGCATTCACTTCGCGAGATGGGTGTTCGCACTCCAGAAGAAATGTCCATCGTCAGCTTCAATAACGTTATTTTCTCTGAACTATCATTGCCTGCCCTGACTTCTGTAGATATTAATATTTTCGATTTGGGATATCAGGCCGCTAAGGGTATCATTCAAAGGCTGCAAACTGGAGATACTCCTGTTGGGTCCATCATTCCACATCATTTCGTGGAAAGGCATTCCTGCAGACCAATCAAGCAAGGTGCGATGGCCTTGACTTATTAAACGAAAGGGCATTACGTAAAAGTAATGCCCTTTCAGTCTGTAGACAAAACTCGATGAAAATCGAGTTTGTCTACAATTTTTTTATGGCTTGTACAATTTGAACGTTGATTGGAACGTAGGGCTCGCTTTCTGCGGGCAGTCCTCACTTTGGGCTGCCATGAATGTAAAGAAGATGGCCAATTGGACATGGCAAGGTCTAAAAATGGCCTAACATAGTGGGCTCGTATAGACCCAATTCCTTAATATTGAGCAAAATTCAAAGGGAATTTCAAAAGGGGTTCGGAATGTTAATTCCTAACCCCTTTTGCTAGAATTGCACGCTGAAACTTTTGAATGTATGTACACCGGTTCCGTGTCTGACTAAGTTATTATCTCTAAGATATTGAATGGCTTCGAGGACTTCCTCAAGAATCCTTGGTTCGAGGCCGAGCTTGTTGTGTCCGCCATAGATTTTGGAGACTTCCTGGAGCTTAGCGATTTTTTCTAACGAATGCACAAGGTCTTCAGGGCTTGTCGATGGGTAAAATGCATAAACTGGTGTATCTGAATAAAGCAGGTCACCAGTAAATAAATAACCTGTTTCATTATCCAAAATAGAAATGTGGCCAGGTGAATGCCCAGGCGTGTGATAAATGCCTAAACTGCGGTTCCCAAGATCAATGGTTTCCCCATCTGTTAAGAGCTTATCAGGGTACCCTTGGAATGGCTTGTATGTAATAGGGTCGAATGATTCCGGGACGGGTATGGTGATATCCCGAGCCATTTCTTTTCTTATTTGTTCCAAAGACAAACCTTTAATGCCATTGATCAGCTAATCGGCATCATCACCATGAACATAAATTTTATCAAAATCCCCATGACCGCCAATATGATCCGCATGCACATGTGTGGTCAGGACGATAATAGGAAGATCGGTAAGCTGGTTCGTAATTCGCTTAATCGAATCGATGCCTAACCCTGTATCGATTAACGCAGCCCTGGTCTCCCCAAGTAGTAAAAAGGAGTGGACGTTCTCCCAATGACCATATTCACTAATTGCGAACGTTTCTGAGTCCAATTCCTGAACGGTGAACCATGGATCTACAATATTTTTCAAATGGCACAACTCCTTCTCATACATATACTTCCGTTTAAACTGGAAATATCCTGCTTGAAAAAAGTAAAAGCAGCGGATTTCAATTTGCGAAGTCCACTGCTTTTATCGCTAAGGAAGTTAAGGCCTTATCCATTTACAACGGTCCCGCCGTTTACATGGATGACTTGTCCGCTGACATAAGATGAATCATCACTTGCCAAATATACATAGGCTGGTGCTAATTCCTCAGGCTGCCCTGCGCGACCCATTGGAGTATCCTGACCGAATTTGGCAACATCCTCTTCACCGAATGAGGCAGGAATCAGTGGTGTCCAGATAGGGCCTGGCGCAACACCATTCACTCTGATGCCATCTTTAGAAATGGAGTTCGAAAGGGCTCTTGTAAATGCTAGAATTGCACCTTTCGTTGAAGAGTAATCGATTAGTTTTGGGTTTCCTTGATAAGCTGTGATAGAGGTTGTATTAATGATACTGCTTCCTTTATTAAGGTGCTTTAATGCAGCTTTTGTTAAGTGGAACATCGAGAAAATGTTAGTGCGGAACGTTTTTTCCAATTGTTCAGCAGAAATGTCAAGGATGCTTGTCTGCACATGCTGTTCTCCAGCGTTGTTGACTAGAATGTCCAAACCGCCGAATTCATCCACCGTTTTATTGACGACATCCTGGCAGAAGGCTTCATCACCGATATCCCCGGAAATGAGTAAACATTTCTGTCCTTCTTTTTCAATCAATTCTTTTGTCGTTTTAGCATCCTCGTGTTCATCCAAGTATGCAACTGTCACATTTGCTCCTTCTTTAGCGTAATAAATGGCAACAGATTTACCTATTCCGCTGTCTCCTCCTGTTATGATTGCGGTTTTCCCTTTTAATTTACCGCTTCCTTTGTAGGCAGATTTAACTGAATCAGGGTTTGGTTCCATTTTTGTTTCCACTCCAGGCTGATGCTGTTGATGTTGAGGTGGAAATCCTTGTTTGTTTTGATTTTGGTTTTGACTAGTCAAGATTAAAACGCCTCCTGTTTAAATATCTACACTATTTCTATTCCTTCTTTTTGGAAAAACAAAACATGTAAAAAATGGTTAAAATTGTCCTTGGGTATATTATTTAATGTTATAACTGAGGGGAACATGACTAGTCTTTCCATGTTCTATGAAGGAGATTCATTTGAGGGGAAAGAGGGTATTAACAAACAATAGAGGCAGCAGCTGCATATAAAAAAAGGCCTACCTGAGCAGGCGAGGCCTTATTACTACCGGTAATTTAAGAATTGTACATCAATGGACAGATCAGCGCCTCGTATCGCGGAAATAATTCCTTG
This sequence comes from Peribacillus simplex, assembly GCF_001578185.1. Taxonomy (NCBI): domain Bacteria; kingdom Bacillati; phylum Bacillota; class Bacilli; order Caryophanales; family Bacillaceae; genus Peribacillus; species Peribacillus simplex. The sequence continues at coordinate 1,236,363 of NZ_CP011008.1, forward strand.
CAGATCATCCCGGTTCTTGCCGGTAACCCGGATTTGATCATCCTGGATTTGGCTTTTCACTTTAAGACCGCTATTTTTAATGATGGTATTGATCTTTTTTGCTTGTTCCTTATCGATGCCTTGAATTAACTTGGCCCGTTGTCGGACGGTTCCACCAGAAGCACCTTCTAGCTTACCATAGTCCAGATTCTTGATCGGTACGTCACGTTTAATGAGTTTACCAATGAGGACATCCTTCAACTGGTCAAGCTTATATTCATCGTCTGACACTAAAACCAGGTCTTCTTTTTCAATGGTGATACTGCTTATGCTGCCTTTAAAATCATAGCGGGTCTTTATTTCCTTCATAGCCATGGTAACTGCATTCGTTACCTCTGAAAAGTCTACTTTCGAAACAATATCAAATGAATTTTCCTTTGCCATCACTTACCTCCAGCAGGGTTTATTTCCTTTATTATAGAGAAAGTGTGATAGGAAGACAACTATATAAATCATATGGTAAAGCGGTGACAGCCTATTAAAAAAGCAAGGGGACTAGCCCCGCGCTTCATTTATGGTCCGTTTTCTTCGAATAGGAATGCTTGCCTGCAGCGAGGTTTTCCTGAAATGCGCTATTTTTTTCAGCATTTATCGCTTGGTTATCTTTTGGCCTTTTATTGTTATCAGTTGTTTTTGACAAAGTGAAAACTCCCTTCCATTATCATGATCAATATATATTGTTCACAATAATGGAAGGGAGTATGTATGTTTATGATTTCTCAGGGGTATCGTTTAAGAAGAAGAGGGCAATTGTACCAGGACCGGCATGTGCACCGATGACGGAGCCAATTGTATGGATCATGAAATCGGTTGTCCCGAATTCATTTTGAATGGCTTCCTTCCATTCCAAGGCCGTTGCTTCATCATCACCATGACTGATGGCAATCGTTTGGGTTGTTAAATTTTTGCCTCTTTCATGCATTAATTCGATTACACGTTTAATCAATTTCTTTTTGCCGCGTATCTTTTCAAGCGGAACAAGCTTTCCGTCTTCAACATGCAATAACGGTTTAATGTTTAATAAACCGCCTACAAGGGCAGAGGTCTTGGAGATGCGACCGCCACGCGCCAAATATTCAAGATTATCTACAGTGAATAGATGCTCCATATGTCTGGTGCGTAATTCGATGTCAGCTAGGATTTCTTCTTTAGAGGCACCGTTTGCTGCTAGGTCGGCTGCTTTCTTTACAATTAAACCGACTCCCATCGAAGCGCATTTGGTATTGACGATTTCTATGTCAAGATCAGGGTATTCTTCCTTCACCTGATTAAGAATCATCACTGCCGTTTGATAAGTTCCTGATAGCTCAGAGGAAAAGGCTATATATATTCCTTGTTTTTTCTCCTTAGCAAATTGTGTGAAGAGTTCTATAAAGTATTCTGGAGAAGCTTGCGATGTTTTCGGGGCTTTTCCCTCAATCATTGCCTGATAGACTTCGTGAGAATTAATAGTAAGTAAATCTTCATAATTTCTCCCATCAAGATGGACTTGTAAAGGGATTAATGATACATTGTTTTCCTTATAGAAAGACAATGGCAAATCACATGCACTATCTGCAAGAATTGTGATAGCCATAATACACCTGCTTTCTTTTTACAATTTTTAGAAAATGAGTGACCACTCTACTTTTTAGTGTAGCACGTAACGGTAAAAATTCAATCTCTACGTAAATAGAATAAATAATTAAGGGTAAAAAGATAATAGGATAAGGGTGAAATGGAGGTTTTTAGGATGTACAGTGGTGAAATGAAGAAAATTATCATAGTTGTGGTCGGAGCATTACTAAATGCTATCGCGATGAACTTTTTTCTAATACCGGCAAACGTATATGCAAGCGGCTTTACAGGAGTGGCTCAGCTACTATCGAGGATGATAGGTTCTTTTGCACCTTTTGATGTATCGACAGGCATTCTATTGCTTTTATTGAACGTTCCAGTAACGATCATTGCTTGGCGAAAAGTTGGGAAGTCTTTTACCTTTTATAGTTTTCTCAGCGTTGTCTTGATGTCCTTTTTTATGGAAATCATTCCGATTACTCGCTGGTCACCTGACATATTATTGAATGCGGTGTTTGGCGGAGTCATAGCTGCAGTAGGTGTGGGAATCACCTTGAAGTACGGTGCATCGACTGGCGGAATGGACATTATCGCCATGCTTCTATCACGGAAGAAAGATAAACCTGTAGGTACTTATTTATTTCTGCTGAATGGCGTGATCATTGTTACGGCAGGCGCTGTTTATGGACCTGAAAAAGCTTTGTATACACTCGTTACCCTTTACACATCGACCCGTGTTGTTGACGCGATACATACTCGTCATGAAAAGCTTACAGCGATGATCATTACAAAGAAAAGCGAAGAACTTAAACAGGCAATCCACGCGCAGTTAGTCCGTGGAATTACAAGGATTCCGGCAAAAGGGGCGTTTACTAACGAAAATAAGGAAATGTTATTGATTGTCATTACAAGGTATGAACTTTATGACCTTGAAAAGATCATCAAGGAAGTGGATCCACACGCTTTCACAAACATAATGGAAACATCAGGCATCGTTGGTACCTTCCGCAGGGAATGAAATTAACAATTAAGGCCATTACACTACTTTTACAAAAGGAAAGTTTTCGGCGTTTTAAGTTTATTGCGTGTACAAATCGGCTAAATTTTATATTGAAGCGCAAAATTAAAACCTTATGACGGAGTGATAAAAATGGCTAACGTAGAAAAAATGAGAGACAAGAAGAAGGACGTAAAGGCGGGGAAGGACTATAAATCACTATGAGCCGGGAAATTGGACAAAAAGGCGGAAAGGAACAAAATAACAATTCACGTTTAACATAATGAAAGCCTCCAGGAATCCTGGAGGCTTTCACTTTATTTCGAGTGGTTTTCCAGGTCATCCTGGAGTTCTCGCAGTTGTTCTTTTTCGGCCTCGGTCGTATTGGCAAAGGCCGATGAAAGAGCGTTTTTAGCGACATCCTCAGTCTTATGCTGGTCACCATCATGCTCAGAGTGGAGAGCTTCTTCAACAAATTCTCTAGCTTTCTGGAATAATTTGTTTCCCATTAGAAGCCACCATAGCTTTGTTCAGACATAATTCTCAACCTGTCTTTTTCAGCTTCTTCAAACGTAGTGTGATAAGGGATTTTTTCGGCATGCCTGGCAACACTTTCTTTGCCCTGCTGTACAAATCGTTTAGATTTACTGCTTTTACCCATACTTATCTCCTCCGATTCTGAGCGTTGTCGACAACAGAAGGAAGCTGCTGTCCATATTAGTTTGAACTTGTAAGAGAGATATTATGAAGGTAAAAAATGTCGTTTTACGGTTTTATATTGAATTTTTCTTCGAGGAAGACGGCTATGCCATCTTCTTCATTCGTCAATGTAGTTGTATTTGCTACCGTTTTTACTGGTGAGATTGCATTCCCCATAGCAACCCCGGTTCCCGCGTAATCGAGCATTTCCAAATCATTATCTTCATCACCGAAAGCGATTATCCTGTTTTGAGGAATTTCCAGATAGTTGGATACCCGTTTTAGACCCACGGCTTTACTTAACCCGCTCTTAATGATTTCGATGATATGAAAAGGCTCTGCCCAGCGGCGATGATCGACCAATTCTGCATGGACATCGGATAAATGCTGGCGAATCTGGCCTACAAATTCACTATCTGTATGAATTAGCATCGAAGTTGGGGAATCCTGAAGGAAATTGCGCAAGTCACCCGTCTTCATGTTGGGGTTTCCTACATTGAACATGTCCATCAACTTTTCATCATGATAATGGACATAAACGTCATCACGGACTTCGGCGATGATGTTGTGATATTGAAAATGATCGCACGCTTCAACAATCTCTTTCGCAACATTTATATCCAATGGGGAGTGATACAGCCCCCAGCTTGTCAGCAATGGGTGATGGACGAAAGCGCCATTGAAATTAACGATGGGTGTAGTCAATCCCAATTCCCGGTAATAAAGTTCACTTGAGCGAAAGGGACGACCGGTGGCGATCATAACTTCATGCCCATCTTTTTTTAGTTTCAGTAGTGTTTGTTTAGTCCTTGGAGAAATTGTTTTTTTATCTGTAAGTAAAGTACCATCAAGATCCAAGACGATTAAATGTTTCTCAGTCATGTAAACACCTTCTGTTCTTTTTATTTCATTATATGCGAATATTGTTAAGGCTATTTTAAAGTAAATGTAAATCTTTTTCATTCTTTATGCATTCCTGTATGATATTACTATATGCAGGATTATAATACTTAAAGCGAAGTATAGGTTTAAAGGAATGGAATGAGGAAACCTAAGCCTTTTTGAGAAGGTAGTGAAACTTCTTTTAGGTAAAGATCGTAACAAAGCATCCGGAGGGGTTAAATTGATAATAATTGAAAATGAGCAAATTGGACATATTCCTGTATTACACTTAAGTGAGCAAACCACTTTCCATCAGGAATTGCCGCTTATTATTTTTATACATGGTTATCAAAGTGCAAAGGAACACAATCTTCACTATGCTTATTTATTGGCTGAGAAGGGGTTTCGTGTTCTTCTTCCCGATGTAATTCATCATGGGAAAAGGGGAGCTGGTTTGAGTGATTCTCAAATGATGCCCCGGTTTTGGGAAATGGTTTTACAAACCATCCAGGATATATCTTTGATGAAGGATGATTTATTATCCAGAAAATTAATTGATCCTGACAGAATTGGTGTAGCGGGTACCTCCATGGGGGGAATAGTTACGAATGGGGCTCTGGCTGCTTATGAATGGATATCCGCCGGAGTAAGTTTAATGGGGAACCCATCATATGTCGCGTATGCAGAGCTCCAAATGGAGGAGATTAAGAAAAGGAAAGCTAATTTCCCCGCTACTGATGAGGAAGTAGCCAAAGTGATTGAACAGCTCAAGCCATATGATTTGAGTCTAAATCAAAATAAGCTTTCCAACCGCCCGCTTCTTTTTTGGCATGGAGCTAAGGATCCAGTTGTGCCTTATCAACATGCATATCACTTTTATGAAGGGGTCAAAGCAGGGTATAATGATGCAAATGAAAGAATTGATTTTATCCTCGACCCTAATGCAGGACATAGGGTCAGTAGAGAAGGCGTGCTTATGACTGCAGACTGGTTCGCGAAATATTTGCTGCCAACAGTGCAAAAAGCTTAAGTGCTCATTCAAAATCTGTTATGATTCTAATATGGAGATAGGTTAAGGTCCAAATGGACAACGACTATCTAAAACGGAAGAAATTTTCCATAAAGGAGTGATTGAAGTGGATCAAGATACAAAAGACATTATTTTTGGGGCTTTGGAGCAGGTAATTGACCCTGAGCTTGGTATAGATATCGTGAATTTAGGTTTGGTATATGATGTGGATATGGATGAGGAAGGTTTGACTACAGTATCGATGACATTGACTTCAATGGGCTGTCCGCTTGCTGGGACGATTGTCGATCAAGTGAAATTGGTTCTGGAAGATATTCCAGAGGTCAAGGAAACGGATGTGAAGATCGTCTGGAGTCCGCCATGGTCGAAAGACATGATGTCCAGGTATGCTAAAATTGCATTAGGAATCAAATAATGACCATGTTGTAATAGAAATATAAAGCCAGTCAAAAAACAGTGAATCCATTCAATGGAGCCACTTTTTATGGTCTGGTTTTTTTCTAATACTTATGGCTAGGAGTGGTTAATTGAACAGTCATATAAAAGATTCATTGGACAGGCCACTAAGGGATTTAAGAATTTCAGTCATAGATCGGTGTAACTTTCGCTGTCAGTATTGCATGCCAGCTGAAATTTTTCATGAGAATTTTCAGTTCCTGCCTAAAAGTGAGCTTTTATCTTATGAGGAAATTGTAAGGCTTTCAAAGATATTTGCAAGCTTAGGAGTGAAAAAACTAAGATTGACAGGCGGGGAACCATTACTCCGGAGAGATCTTGCCACACTGATTTCAGAGCTCATTAAAATTGAAGGTATTGAAGATATAGGATTGACCACGAATGGTGTGTTCCTGAAAAAACATGCCGCGAATTTGAAGGCAGCTGGTTTACAGAGGGTGAATATCAGTTTAGACAGCCTTGATGATGAACTTTTTAAGAAGATGAACGGCAGAGATATCGGGATAAAGCCGGTTATTGAAGGCATAGCTGCTGCCAAAGAAGCAGGGCTTGGCGTTAAAGTGAATATGGTAGTGAAAAAAGAAGCCAATGAATCTCAAATCCTGCCGATGGCCCGTTTTTGTAAAGAAGAGGACGTCCAATTACGCTATATTGAATTCATGGATGTGGGACATACAAATGGCTGGCAACTGAAGAATGTCATTACGAAAAAAGAACTCCTTGAGATGCTCCAAACCGAATTCGAGCTTGAACCGGTTGAAGAAGATTATTTCGGAGAAGTGGCAAAACGCTTTCGTTATAAGGGCACTACTGCAGAAGTGGGCTTCATAACATCCGTATCAGAGTCTTTTTGTTCCAGTTGTACACGTGCACGCCTTTCAGCTAATGGAAGTTTATATACATGCCTGTTCAATGGAAAGGGGCAAGACTTGAAGTCATTAATCCGTTCCGACATGACAGATGAAGAATTGACTGGATTCATCATATCGCTTTGGAACCATAGGGACGACCGCTATTCAGATGAGCGTGAAGCCGGGACATTGAAGAAACATGCAAAAATCGAAATGTCATTCATTGGAGGGTAACAAAACAATAAGGACTTCCGTCTGAATGAATGTAAAAAAATGAAGGGATGGCACTATGCCATCCCTTCATTTAATATGTATAGTCGATCTTAAAAGGATTTTTATGCTTATTTTATGCATTTTTAGATGATTGTGAAATTATTTTATTCGAATCCCATAATAATGAAAATAATTCAATGGTCCTAGGGATGAATGAGCCTGAAAATTAATCCGATCATTTTAAGATCGTAAGGCATTATGTATTTCGCTGCTTATTATGGAAGGATTTAATCGATGGTACAGTTTTCTATTGGACAGTTTTCACAATCGATTTCCTGTTTCAAATAGTCTAAGTCAAGAATCGTAATGCGGCCCTTTTTAATGGAGATGACATTATTTTTCCTTAATTGAGCGAGCATCCGATTGACTACCTCACGGGATGTGCCGCAAAAATTGGCGAGTTCTTGATTTGTAAATGGAAGATTGATAACTTTACCGTCTTCAACTTCAGTTCCATGGCTATTTGATAAACGGATGAGGGTGGAGTATAATGCACCTTTCTTACCGTGCAGGAGCATATCGCGGAATTTAGCCTGGTTTTTACGGTTTTGAGCGGATAACCATGTCATCATTTCAACTGCAAGCTGGCTATCGGAGGCGATTTTCCCCTCTAATGCCTCTTTGGAAATAACCGCAACAGTTCCATCTTCCAACATTTTTGCATTCACCATATATTTAGGATTTGGAGAAAAAAGGACTGTTTCCCCAACCAAATCATTCTCCGAACAAATTCGTATAGTTAATTCCCGGCCGTCGGGAACAACCTTACTCAATTCTACTTTGCCTTTCAAAATATAATACAAATCACTTGCTGGGGTGCTTTCCTGAAAAAGGAAGCACCCTTTTTCCAAATGTTTAATTTGCTGTCTCTTATCTAAAATTGTATGCAGCCGATTAGATAACGAAAAACCATTCATGTGTATGACCACCTTTCAGATACCGTTATTACACTACCTTTGATTTAAACGGAAAAAACACTAGTAGTCAACAACTTTGGATAATTATAGAAATTGAAATGGGTAATTTTTCTTTTGGAAGTTAAGTTTAGAAATTTATAAAAATACATTTGATTTTATTTTTATTCAGTCATATAATAGTATAATCAAAGAATGACAGGTACTTGAAATATAGGAGATGGTTTTATGAACGTATCAATAGTAGGTGCAACGGGTTATGGAGGAGTGGAACTAATAAGGTTTTTGAATAATCATCCGCAATTCAAGATAAAATCATTGCATACTTCATCCCAATTTGGTCGAAATTTATATGAAGAAAATGCACATTTAATGCATATGAAAGATAAATTAGAAGAAATTGATCCGGAAGCGATTGCAAAAAAATCCGATATTGTATTTCTTGCAACTCCTTCTGGTGTTTCCTCACAATTGATTTCGGAATTTTCGGACCTTGACATTAAAGTAATCGATCTATCAGGAGACCTGAGGCTTCAAACCCCAGGTGAATATGAACACTGGTATAAAAAAACAGCCGCGCCACAGCATATTATTGAAGAAGCCGTATACGGTTTGGCTGAATGGAATGCTGAAGCGATAAGGCAAGCGGCGATTGTTGCAAATCCAGGGTGCTACCCAACCGCATCACTTTTAGGCCTTGCCCCTCTATTCACAGAAGGATTGGCCGGAGCAGCTGCAGAAGTGATCATCGATGCAAAATCCGGGGTTTCAGGGGCGGGTAAATCACTTTCGGCCGTTACACATTATAGTGAAATGAATGAGAACTTTAAGATATATAAGGTAAATCAACATCAACATATACCGGAAATCGAACAACAGCTTGGACGATGGTCAGCGGATTTACAACCTATTACCTTTAATACCCATCTGGTACCAATGACAAGAGGTATTATGGCGACGATGTATATAAAGGTAAATCGGGAAACCTCAAATGTTGAATTAAAGGATTTATACGAAACAGTATACGAGAACCATCCTTTTGTCCGGGTACAGCCGCTCGATCGCTTCCCATCCACGAAACAGGTATATGGATCGAACTTTTGCGACATTGGTGTCGCATATGATGAAAGAACAGGTAGGGTAACGGTAGTTTCGGTTATTGATAATTTAGTGAAGGGTGCTGCAGGGCAGGCCATTCAAAATGCAAATATATTAATGGGACTAGAAGAAACGGCAGGACTATGGAACAGTCCGCTATATCCATAAACTTTGGAGGGAAATAATGAATACACTACAGCCAGTTGAAGAAATCAAACAAATTCAAGAAGGAAACATTTTAATGCCTCAAGGATTCAAAGCGTCAGGTGTCCATGCAGGATTGCGCTACTCCAAAAAGGATGTTGGCATCATTTTTACCGATGTTCCAGCGTCGGCCGCCGCGGTTTATACACAAAACGTTGTTCAGGCCGCTCCAATCAATGTAACGAAAGATAGCATTGCCGCTTCTGGAAAACTTCACGGCATTGTAGTGAATAGTGCTTGTGCGAATGCTTGTACAGGAGTACAGGGTCTAAAAGATGCATATGAAATGAGGAAGCTTGCGGCTCAAAAGTTCGGTATGGAGGATCATTCATTTGCAGTGGCTTCTACCGGGGTAATAGGGGAATTCATGAAAATGGAAAAAGTTAGAAAAGGGATAGAGTCATTGCAGCCAGAAAATTCACCTGAAGCTGCCGATGATTTTGGTACAGCCATTTTAACAACGGATATTGTAACGAAGAGCTGTGGTTATGTAACAATTATAGACGGTAAAACCGTGAAAATGGGAGGAGCAGCGAAGGGTTCGGGAATGATTCATCCAAACATGGCAACAATGCTCGGTTTCATTACAACGGATGCCGTCATCGAACCGAATGATTTACAGCAAGCACTATCTTCCATAACCAACGATACATTCAATCAAATTACGGTTGATGGTGACTGTTCAACGAACGACATGGTGTTAGTGCTTGCGAATGGAGAAGCGAAAAATGAACCTTTGACAGCTAACCATCCAGAATGGTCTGTCTTCTTGGAATTATTAAAACAAACATCCGAAAATTTGGCAAAACAAATTGCGAAAGACGGAGAAGGTGCCACAAAACTGATAGAAGTGAATGTTCATGGCATGCCTACGAAGCAAGATTCACAGATGATGGCGAAGACGATCGTTGGATCAAATCTAGTGAAAACGGCAGCTTTTGGAGCGGATGCAAACTGGGGACGAATCATTGCGGCGATGGGAAGAAGCGGAGTGGGATTCAATCCGGATCAAACGACGATTGTTTTTGGTGATATTGTCGTACTTAAAGATGGTGAGCCAGTACTGTTTTCTGAGGAAGAAGCCAAAGCATATTTGGAAAATGAAAGTATCATCATTCATGTTTATTTGAAAAATGGCAATGAATCCGGAACGGCATGGGGCTGCGATTTAACCTATGATTATGTAAAAATAAACGGAAGCTATCGTTCGTAAGGGGGGGAAATAATGAACATATTAGTCATAAAGTGCGGCGGCAGTATCATCAATGAGTTATCGGAGTCGTTTTTCAATAGTGTTATAGAGTTACAAAACCGCGGCTACCAAATTGTCTTTGTTCATGGAGGCGGCCCTGATATAAATTCGATGCTTGAAAAATATGAAATTGAACCAGTCTTTGAAAATGGTTTAAGAAAAACGACCTCTGAAGTGATGGGAATTGTGGAACTTATGCTGGCAGGCAAATCTAACCGCAGTCTCGTTCATAAATTGGAAGCACACGGAATTAAGGCTGTCGGTTTAAGTGGTTCTGACGGCGGGATTCTCACAGGTGAGTATATCGATGAACAGAAACTTGGAGCTGTAGGCGAGATACAAAAAGTCAATACTGAATTACTTGGGATATTATTCGAAAATGGTTATTGTCCCGTATTGACGCCAATTTCAACTACCGAAGAAGGTACTAAATTAAATGTGAATGCTGATATAGCCGCTGGGTCTGTAGCGAAGGCGCTATCTGCAGACATGTGTTTATTTGTGACCGATGTTAAAGGGGTCTTAAAGAATGAACAGATCATTGAGGAATTGACTGAAACGGAAACGAAGGATTTGATAAAGGATGGAAGTATCCATGGAGGAATGATTCCGAAAGTCAATACTGCGTTATCGGTGCTGAATAAAGGGGTTGAAGAAGTGATGATCGTTAGTGGAAAAGATCATTTTTATCAAGGTGGACAATTCATCGGTACGAAATTTCTTCAGGAAGAAGGGGTATTTCAATGAGTTCTTTATTTCCAACATATGCAAGGTGGAACATTGAGCCTAGAAAAGCGTCAGGAATGAAGATTACGAGTACAACAGGTAAAGAGTATCTGGATTTCACATCCGGAATCGGGGTTTTGAATCTTGGTCATTGTCACGAGTTGGTAAAAATGGCAGTCACCAAACAGCTTAATGAATATTGGCACGTATCGAACATGTTTCAAAGTTCCATACAGGAACGGACAGCACAAATGCTGGCAGATGCCTCCGGTTTAAGCCAGGTATTTTTTGCTAACAGTGGAGCCGAAGCGAATGAGGCAGCTATCAAACTAGCGCGTAAAGCTACTGGGAAAAGCAAAATCGTCACATGTCTGCAGTCTTTCCACGGCCGTACGTTTGCAACGATGGCAGCAACGGGACAGGAAAAAATAAAGACTGGTTTCGGACCGATGCTTGCTTCATTCGAGTATGTTCCATTTAATGATAATGATGCCATGACAGCAGCCATAGATGAAAATACGGCGGCTGTAATGATTGAAATAGTTCAAGGTGAGGGCGGCATCCATGTTGTACAGCAATCCTATCTGGATGCGATTCAAACTCAATGCCAAGAACACGGAGCTCTTCTTATCATTGATGAAATTCAGACTGGGATAGGACGTACAGGGAAACCATTTGCATTCCAGCATTTTAATATCCAACCCGACATCATCACTTCAGCAAAGGGGCTGGGAAATGGCCTGCCAATCGGCGCGATGATTGGAAAGGAAAGGTTGTCGGATTTCTTTAACCCTGGAAGTCATGGATCCACATTTGGAGGTAATCCCATTAGTGTTGCAGCAGCAGAATCCGTTTTAAAGGAAATTTTCCAATCAGGGTTTTTAAAAGAGACCGTGAAAAAGGCTGAATACCTTGAGAGTGAATTGGCAAAAGCGTTAAAGGAATCGGAAGAAGTTAAAGAGATTCGCGGACTGGGGTTGATGGTCGGGATTGAATGCAAACAGGATGTTCAGGGGTTTTTAATGGAACTTCAAGAAGAGGGCTTACTTGTGTTGAGTGCAGGTCCTAAAGTGCTTCGTTTACTCCCATCTCTGACAGTTACTGAATCGGAAATCGATATGGCGATAAGTAAAATTGAAAAAATATTGGCAATAAAACAAACTATTTAAATTTAATGAATTTTTATAGAACAAAATGAATAATTATGCTATTCTATATATAAATATACAGCATCTAAAGAGGTGAAGATCATGAAAAACTTTCTATATTTAGAGAATGGTTCCGTCTTTGAAGGGGAACTGCTGACTAAATCGACTGAAAATGCAATCAATGGAGAGATTGTCTTTTTTACAGGGATGACCGGATATCAAGAAGTATTGACAGATCCTTCATATAAGGACCAAATTGTCGTTTTCACATATCCTCTAATCGGAAATTATGGAATCAATGAAAATGATTTTGAGAGTAAGAGGCCACATGTTGCCGGTGTTATTGTATATGAAGGGAATATGAGCCATTCCCATTATCAAGCTAAATATTCACTTGGTGAATATTTAGACAAGTGGAACATTCCGCTTTTAAGCCATGTTGACACAAGAGCGGTCGTTAAAAATATAAGACAGGAAGGTTCCATGCAGGCTGTCATCACAGCCGAAGAAAAATTTTCTATCAAACCTGGCCAGGTTTGTTTATCAGCCCATGTATCTGAGGTATCCACAAAGGTGGTCGAGAGCTTCGGAGAAGGCGACAAGCATGTGGTGATGATTGATTTCGGTTATAAAAAATCCATATTGGATTCTTTGATTGACCAAGGCTGCCGAGTTTCAGTCGTTCCATTCGATACTGAGTTCGAACAAATCAAGGACTTGAAGCCGGATGGTATTTTGCTTTCAAATGGGCCTGGGGATCCAAAACAGCTTGAATACCTTTTAGGAAACATAAAGAAGGTCATTACGAATTTCCCAACGATGGGCATATGTCTCGGTCATCAATTAACGGCCCTAGCCTTTGGGGGAAATACAAAAAAAATGCTGTTTGGACATCGGGGTGCGAATCAGCCCGTGGTCGATTTGAAAACGAAACAGGTGTATATGAGTTCTCAAAATCATAGTTATGAGGTTGATGAACCGAGCTTACAAGGAACATCTCTTCAAGTGAGATTCAGGAATGTGAATGATAGCACAGTTGAGGGGCTTATGCATGAAGACCTGCCAATATTCACTACCCAGTACCATCCGGAGGCTAATCCAGGACCCATCGAGAGTTCACTTCTTTTCAACGACTTTTTACAAATGATAAATGATTATAGCGGGAGAGAAAAAGCCTATGCCTAAGGACAACACGATACAGACCATTTTAGTGATTGGTTCGGGGCCAATTGTCATCGGGCAGGCCGCCGAATTTGATTATGCAGGTACACAGGCCTGCCTCGCTTTAAAAGAAGAAGGATATAAAGTCATACTGGTCAACAACAATCCGGCAACAATCATGACTGATGATATGAATGCGGATGCTGTCTATTTCGAACCTTTAACAGTGGATGTACTGGAAAAGATCATTTCCAAAGAAAAGCCGGATGGCCTGCTGGCTACATTAGGCGGTCAAACAGGATTGAATCTTGCTTATCAATTGGATGATGCTGGAGTACTTGAAAAATATAAAGTCAAATTATTGGGAACTCCGATCGATTCCATCAAAAAAGGGGAGGATCGTGAACTGTTCCGTGAGCTGATGTTTGAAATAGGTGAACCCGTTCCCGACAGTACAATTGTCCATACTCTTGAAGAAGCGATAGCTTTTGCCGAAAAAATCGGTTTCCCGATCATCGTTCGTCCCGCGTATACACTCGGCGGCACTGGCGGTGGGATTGCTGATTCATTGGATACCTTTAAGGAACTTGTCCGGGGCGGACTCCAAGAAAGCCCGATTACACAATGCTTGATTGAAAGAAGCATAGCTGGATTTAAAGAAGTCGAATATGAAGTAATGCGAGATGGCATCAATACGTGCATCACTATCTGTAATATGGAAAATATCGATCCGGTAGGGATCCATACTGGTGATTCCATCGTTGTGGCACCATCACAGACCTTATCGGACGATGAGTTTCAGATGCTTCGTTCCGCTTCAATTAAAATCATTTCTGCTTTAGGTATCATAGGCGGCTGTAACATTCAATTCGCACTTGATCCGAAAAGCAAACAATATTATCTAATTGAAGTAAACCCACGCGTCAGCCGTTCATCGGCATTAGCTTCCAAAGCAACAGGCTATCCCATAGCACGCATAGCTGCAAAGCTTGCTGTTGGCTACCATTTATCGGAAATCGTCAATCCTGTAACGAAAAGCACATATTCAAGCTTTGAACCTGCTCTTGACTATGTAGCGGTGAAGTTCCCGAGGTGGCCATTCGATAAATTCAAGACCGCCAACCGCAAATTGGGAACACAAATGAAGGCGACAGGTGAAGTGATGGCTTTACACCGCAGTTTTGAGGGGGGAGTCCAAAAGGCCGTCGATTCTTTGGAATTAAAAACGAATGGACTGCAGCTATCATCGCTGAAAAATAAAACCGTTCCTGAGCTTTGGGGGAAGCTTGCCGAAAAATCTGATGAGCGAATATTTGTCATTTTTGAAATGCTCAGAAAAGGCGTGACGATTGAAGAAATCCATGAAGCCACAACCATAGATTATTTCTTCCTTAAATCCTTTGATTCATTGATCCAAAACGAAATGAAGATTGAAGCTAGGAGAATCGATCAGGTAACAAAGGAAGAACTGCAGTCATATAAGGAAAAGGGCTTTTCAGACCGCTATCTTGCTTCCGTATGGAATGTAAGCGAGCTGGAAGTGAGGGCACACCGGAAGTCACTTGGCCTTACGGCTGTATACAAAACGGTTGATACATGTGCAGCCGAGTTCGAATCACATACTAACTATCACTATTCAACATATTTCGGTGAGAACGAACAGAAAAAAACGGATAAAAAGAAAGTCTTGATGATTGGCAGCGGCCCGATCCGGATTGGACAGGGAATAGAATTTGATTACTGTTCCGTTCACGGGGTTTATGCACTCCAGGATGAAAATGTTGAAACGATCATGATTAATAATAACCCGGAAACGGTAAGTACGGATTTTGCCACGGCAGACCGCCTTTATTTCGAGCCGTTAACTCTGGAATACGTTCTTAATGTAATAGAAGCGGAAGGTATTGAAGATGTTATCGTCCAATTTGGTGGGCAGACTGCGATAAACCTGGCAAAAGGCCTGGAAGATTACGGTGTCAATTTGTTGGGGACTTCCTTCGATACACTCGATCAATTAGAAGACCGTGATCGTTTTTATCAGCTTCTTCAAAAACTGGATATTCCTCATGTACCGGGTTCGATGGCTAATGGTGAAGAACAATTAATTGACCGTGCAGAGGCTATCGGTTTTCCAGTACTCTTACGCCCATCATATGTAATTGGCGGCCAAGGAATGGAAATAATCCGCTCCAAGGAAAGCTTATTGAATAGAATGGAAAATGGGAATGCACTTGCATACCCCGTATTGATCGATTCTTATATTCCAGGGAAAGAAGCCGAAATCGATTTGATTGCTGATGGAAATGATGTATATATTCCAATCATTGCGGAACATGTAGAAAAAGCAGGCGTCCATTCAGGGGATAGCATGGCATTACTGCCAGCCCAATCATTAACCAATGAAATCAAAGATAAAATGACCCTATATGCGAAAAAACTAGTAATCGAGCTTGGTTATAAAGGACTTATGAACATTCAATTCGTGATTGAAGGAAATAGTGTATATGTATTGGAAGTAAACCCTCGCGCCAGTCGGACAATTCCAATCATCAGTAAAGTCACCGATGTACCCTTGGTGCAAATAGCGACAAAAATATTGCTTGGGAAATATTCATTGTCGAATGTGTTCGAAAAAACGGGCTTAATGGAAGAAATTCCATATGCAGTCGTCAAATATCCAGTATTCTCTACATTTGCACTAAGCGGCCTTGATTCGAAGGTAGGTCCGGAAATGAAATCAACTGGTGAAGGAATCGCCATCGGAGTAACGGTAAAAGAAGCATTGACAAAAGTATTCCATGCTCAAAATGCTAATCATAATTCAGGTGTTTATCAATCCAAATCAGTCAAATTAAGCGAAGATTTGCTAGTGCAAATCAGTGAAGCAGGTTTAACACTGGGGGATTCAAATTTTGATAAATGGTTAAATGAAGGGAATGCATCGGTTGTTTTGGCATATGGAACAACAGAAGAAGATAAGAAGCTAAGGCTAATGGCAGCAAAATATCGCCTTCTGGCATTTACGGAAGAAGAGACTTTCAAAGCCTATCTACAATCGTTAGAAAATGCTGATCCAGGGGTTATCTCGCTTCAGGAATGGCTTGTATCATATTCGGAAGGAGTGTCACAAGTATGAGTTCAATGACGACACCGACACAGGCGAAGATTTTAAATGGAAAAGACTTTTTGACCATGAAGGAGTCAACACCCACTGCGATAGCGGATTTGTTAAAGCTGGCACAGACCATTAAAGGCAAATTGCAAGCTGGCGAGGAATATACACCTTTAAAAGGGAAAACGCTGGGGATGATCTTTGAAAAATCGTCTACCCGTACCCGTGTTTCTTTTGAAGTTGGCATGATGCAGCTTGGCGGACACGCTTTGTTCTTAAGTGGTAATGACTTGCAAATTGGACGCGGGGAAACTATTTCCGATACTGCAAAAGTCCTTTCCGAATATATTGATGGGATCATGATTCGTACCTTCGAGCATGAAAAAATCCTAGAGTTGTCGGAAAATGCTTCTATCCCAGTCATCAATGGGTTAACAGACCTTGCACATCCTTGTCAGGTACTTGCTGACTTCTTGACGATCATCGAGATAAAAGGGCAGCTAAAAGGCCTGAAGATGAGTTATATCGGAGATGGCAATAATGTTGCCAATTCATTGATGGTCGGCTGCGCAAAAATGGGAATGGATTTTTCCATTGGATGCCCTGAGGCCTACAAACCTGATGAAAAGGTCGTTGCCTATGCTCAAAAAGTGGCAGAAGAGACTGGCAGTGAAATTGTGGTGACAACCTCAGCTTCAGAAGCTATAAAAGATGCGGATATCGTCTATTCCGATGTTTGGACCTCCATGGGGCAGGAAATCGAGAATAGTATTCGCTTAGAAGCCTTTAAAGATTATCAAATCAATAGTGAACTTGTGAAACATGCCAAAGAAGATTATTTATTCATGCACTGCCTCCCTGCTCACAGGGAAGAAGAAGTAACAGCTGAAGTCATCGATGGACCGAATTCCGTCGTTTTCCACCAAGCAGGGAATCGTCTTCATGCCCAAAAGGCGGTTCTAGTGGATTTAATGTCTTAACCAAAAAAGTGTCTGCTCAGAGAGAAGTCGCTCAGTTTGTAGAAAAAAAGGTTTCGGAATGGTCCCATTCCGAAACCTTTTTGATTTTATTTGTAGCAGTTAGAGAAATAATAACTGGATGGATCAATACTTGGGTCTACCAGTCTAAGTGTCTGCTCAGAGAACAGACGGTTTTTTAATTCAGCCGAATTTCCTGTATTCCTTAATTTTTCAGACATGAAAGAAAGTAACCTGGTAATAATAACAAGGAAAGCATGTAAAGGGGTGAAATCTATGGGGCAAAATCGTCAATTTAAGCCAGGCCAGAAGGCACCTAATAATGGGACCTATGTAGAAATCGGTGAAACGGGCAGCACGGTAGTGAATCCGAAAATGGTTAAGCTTGATGCAGGGGATGCCTTTCCTGAAACGTCTAATCATAACCGGATATGGACATATCAGCGAAAGCCATGAAAAATTAAAAAGCAGGAAAAAGGAATGATCGCCATCCTTTTTCCTGCTTTTTTCTATTCAGCGGTAAAACCGAAAATTTTCGAAATTTCCAAATAGCTCTTTCTTAAATAATGGCTTAAGGGATCTTCGTAATGATCTGGAATGCTTTCAGTGAATCCAACGGCAGTGATCGCTCCCAATAATTCTGAATTATAATTAAAAACTGGAATGGACATGGAGGAAACAGATGGTACAAGAGGCTCTTTGGCAAAAGCTATTTTGTATTTCCGAATTTCATCATATTCATTTGTTTCTTTAAGGAACGAGCCTGTAACATGACGATCTTTTTCAATCCAGTCCGCTGTCAAGGAAGGATCCTGAAATACTGTGAATACTTTTCCTGAAGAGGATGATGGGGGGAGACGCGTACCTAACTGGGCCCCGATGTTTAAGTTTTGGTTGGAATTCCATATTTTTGCCGTGATTGGTCCATCGTATGTCCAGACGGAAAAAAGGACTGTGCAAGAGGTATGGTGACTGATTTCCTGTAAATAAGGGGTTATTCTGCTCGTGACGTCCTCATTTCCGATGGCTGCCATGCCGTATTGAATCAATTTGCTCCCAAGGTGATACATACCTGTTGTCTTATCACGATAAAGTAACTCGAGTTGAGTCAAAGTATTCAAATATTTATATAGATTACTCTTCGTTATTTCCGTTAATTCTTGAATATCAGAGAATCTTAAAGGATTTCTTTGGGAAGCAAGTAAATCTATAATGCCCATACCTATTTGTAATGATTGGATTGTCGAACCAGATTTTACGATTTCCATATGTCAATCTCCCTAATCAGTTTAATTTAGGTCTAGTATATCAGAATCTTTAAAATTTAAATGAAATTTAGCAAGAAAAACCGGAGGCTGCTTGAAGCTATCAATATACTTTCCTTTTAAATAAATAACTTTAGCGGACCATTTTATTGATTCCGAAGTAGTCATAATGGTGTAGATGATAACATTTGCACAAAAATTTGCAATACTTTCTTGACAATATTCCGAAAATTAAGTTATCATTTATATAAATAGTGAACAATGTTATCTATAAGTGAAATTTGTAGATGCACAGTCATTCATATTCTTGTTTGTGAAGTAAATCTAAAAGAATTATCCCGCAAATTAGGATCGTGGCATCAAGAAGAGGTTTTTTAAAAAATCGAGATTAATAAAGGAGAATGAAATATGAGATTAGTAACTTTCAGCATTCAAGGATTTAAACGTATTGGTGCAATTTACCCGAATAATGTAGTAGTTGACTTGAACTATGCCTATCAAGCGCTTCTGGAAAGCGAAGGGAAACTTCGCAGTGAACAAATCGCTGAGGCATATGTACCTGCAACAATGGAGGCATTTTTAGAGGGAGGGAATGAAAGCCTTTCCATCGCTAAAAAGGCTGCTGACTACGCAATTAACAATCGTGATTCATTCAGACATAAATTGATACATCCAATTGAAGATATAAAGCTTGAGGCACCTGTCCAAAAGCCAGGTAAAATTATTTGTGTAGGACATAACTACCGTGAGCACATTGCTGAAATGGGCCGCGAATTACCGCCATTCCCTGTGGTATTCGCAAAGTTCGCCAATGCAGTAATCGGTCCGCAGGATGACATTCCGTTTTTCCCGATTTCTGAACAACTGGATTATGAAGCGGAATTCGCTTTTGTAGTCGGACAAAAGGCACGTAATGTTTCACAAGAAGATGCACTTGATTATGTAGCGGGTTATACAATTGCCAATGATGTTACGTATCGTGATATCCAAAGGCGTACACTTGAATGGCTTCAAGGGAAATCGGTTGAAGGAAGTGCTCCGATGGGTCCTTGGTTAGTCACATCCGATGAACTATCCGATCCATCTGGCTTAAATGTCCGATTAACTGTAAATGGTGAGGAACGCCAAAAAACGAATACATCCAACTTCGTATTCGATGTGAAATATTTAGTTGAATTCTTATCGAATTTAATGACGCTTGAACCTGGTGACATCGTTCTTACAGGAACACCTGGTGGGGTAGGAGTAGCCCGTGATCCACAAGTGTTCTTAAAAGATGGTGACGTTGTCAAAATCGAAATCGACAAAATAGGTTATCTTGAAAACCGTGTTCGACGTGTCGGGGAGGGAAAATAAAATGGCTTATCAGGAGATCGGGACATCAATCCAATCGGTTCAACAATCAATCGACCACATTCTTGAGACAGCCGCAAACCTTCCGGAAGAGACGATCCGATTAAAGCCTACAGAGGAGGAATGGTCCATCATGCAGATACTTTCCCATTTAGCTGAAGCCATTCCTTATTGGTTAGGTGAAGTGGAAACGGTAATAGCAAAGCCTGGGGCCAAATGGGGGCGTGGATTGCAAGATCCAGCCCGATTGGCAGCAGTCGGTGATATTGACAAACTTGATGTTGATGATGTCTTGAAGCAAGTGGAGGAGCTTAAATATGAAGTGGAGAGCAGGCTTGGGAATTTAGAAGAAGAAGCACTCTCTAAAGAATCGCCACACCGGAATTTCGCTAAATTCGGAAACAAACCAGTTTCTTATATTGTGGAACACTTCATCGATGAGCATGTTTCAGGACACTATGATCAAATCAAGCGAAATCTTTCTAAAATCCAGTGAGGAAAGATAAAAAAGAAAGTAGGGATTAATATGGCTGAAAAATCGGAATACATGAACAGTACAATCGTAAAAGATTTTACAAAGGATATCCAGCAGTATAACCTTGGGCCTTTGTGGGAAGCCATTCCTGCCCTGATGGACCATGAACCTAAACCTCATGCCCATGCTTATTTATGGAAAGAAGAGCTTTTGACAAAAAAGTTGATGGAAGCAGCAGAAATCTTCACACCTGATCGAGGAGGGGAGCGCAGGGCCATTTATTTTCAAAACCCTGGCTTAACTTATCGTCAGCCATGGGGATGGGCTTCGACAACACAAACGCTTTATGCAGCGGTTCAGCTGTTGTTGCCAGGTGAAGTGGCTCCTTCCCACCGTCACTCTCAAAGTGCTCTTCGTTTCATTACGAATGGTGAAGGTGCCTACAGCATCGTGCAGGGAGAAAGGATCTTCATGGAAGAAGGAGATTTCTTGATCACGCCGAAAAACCTATGGCATGGTCATGGTCATGTTGGCGAAAAACCGATGATTTGGATGGACGCCCTTGATATTCCAACTATCTATTCCATAGGCGGCACTTTCTTTGAACCATACCCAGACCGGATTGAAACGCCTAAACGGCCGGATAATTTTTCGGAGCTCCGTTATCAAGGCGGGATGGTTCGTCCAGTATCCGATCGTTATTCACAAGTGGCACCGCTTGCCAACTACAAGTGGAAAGGAACCAAAGCAGCGATAGAAGGGTTAATGAACTTTGAACCAGATCCATATGAAGGTTTTGCAGTGGAATATATCAATCCTTCAAATGGACAAACGGCCAATCCGACGATGGGGGCATGGATGCAGAAACTTCCAAAAGGTTTCCATACCAAAGCACATCGCCATACCCATTCCACAATCTATCAAGTGCACCAAGGTTCAGGCTATTCGGTCATTAATGGAGTGCGTTTTGACTGGTCCAAGGGAGATTATTTCGTCGTTCCGAATTGGGCTTGGCATGAGCACATTGCAGAAGCGGATTCTTACTTATTCTCGGTAAACGACCTACCGATAATGGAGAGATTCGATTTAGAACAGCAACAGGCATTTGACGCAAACAATGGTTACCAAAAGGTTGAAAGTGAATTCAGGCCGGTTTTGGTTTGAAAATAATCTGTTTGCAGCTTTCATCTTGATCCTGATGAATATATATGCCAGTCGAATGAAAACGCTTACTTATATATTGTTTCGCAACTTTGGCGAAAAAGCAACTAATTTAGGGGGAATTGATGATGAACACAGAAAAAAAACCATTCATCGTTATCGGTGGGGGAATTGGCGGATTGGCAACTGCTTTAGGAATCGCAGAAACAAAACAGTATGTAAAAGTCTTGGAGCAAGCTCCCGAATTTGGTGAAATTGGTGCAGGGATTCAGCTTGCAGCAAATGCCACCAACGTTTTACAGCGTTTAGGCGTCATGGATAAAATCAATGAAATTGCAGTATTTCCAAAAAGATTGGTGCTGATGGATGCCTTTTCCGGCAAAGAGCTTTCCGCTTTGGATTTAGGTGATGTTTATAAGGAAAGATATGGAGCACCGTATGTTGTTTTGCATCGTTCCGATTTGCATAAAGTACTGGCTGAAGCCTGTGAAAATAACCCGTATATCGAACTGGTAACGAACCAAACGATTATTGATACAGTGGAAAATGAAGGGGAAGTGACGGTTACTTCTGCCAATGGGTCCCAACATTCAGGAACGGCTGTCATCGGAGCTGATGGATTATGGTCCAAAGCACGGAAACTTTTTGTCGAAGATCAACCGGTCTGCTCGCAATATGTTGCATACAGAGGAGCGATCCCGATGGAAGAGGTTACGAGCCATGGAGATTTAGATGATGTATATATGTGGATTGGACCAAACCTTCATCTTGTTCAGTACCCGGTTAGAAGGGGGGAACTATACAACCAAGTAGTCGTGTTCAAAAGTTCTCAATACACGGTAGAAAACGAAAAAACAGATCAATGGGGAACCCCGGAAGAAATGGACCGTATATTTGCCGGAACTTGTGAGCTTGTTCAGAATGCGATTTCATTTATTCAACGACAACGCCGCTGGCCGATGTATGACCGATTACCAATTGATAATTGGACAAAAGGAAGAATTACGCTTACGGGCGATGCTGCACACCCGATGCTTCAATACTTGGCACAAGGGGCTTGCCAGGCGTTAGAAGATGCAGCTTATTTGTCGGATATGCTTCATAAGCATGGAAAGGACATTGAACAGGCATTTTTGGAATATCAAGAGGAACGCATTCCGCGTACGGCTAATGTTCAAACAAGCGCAAGAATGTGGGGGGAAATCATTCACAATACGACCGATGCAGGCATTCTGCTCCGAGATACGATTCTTACAGGTCGCACGGACAAGGATTTCCAATTCGTCGATCAATTTCATGGTTACAATAAAACGGCCGTGAAAGCATAATCCGTTTTGTTTCATCTAAATGCTGTGCTAAGGGATTTTATGCATTTTACAAATGGGTCTGCCTTTCTTCTATATGAAGAAAGGTTTTTTTCGTTCATCCTCCATACCTCCCTGCATTTTTTATAACTTTCCTTTACATGGGGGAAATTAGAAGTATAATGAAAATATAAAGGTCAAAGTTGGTCAAACCAAGTGTGAATTCGTTCATGATATAGATGAATGGGAGGTTTTAAGATGGATATGAATAAAATGACGGAGAGAACCCAACAGGCATTCATTGGCGGCCAGGAACTAGCCAAAGATAGAGGGAATCCCGAGCTGACGGAGCTTCATTTATTAAAGGCCTTAATGGAACAGGACGAAAGTTTATTGATCAGGATTTTATCGGAATCTGATAAACCGATGAATCAGTTTGATATAGGGCTTAATAGAGAATTGGATCGATTACCGGAAGTGAGTGGGAGTGTTTCCGAGGTTTACATGTCATCCTCCTTACAAAAAATTTTGACGGTTGCCGAAAAAGAAATGCAGAAGTGGGAAGATGAATATTTATCTGTGGAACATTTGCTGCTGGCGTCCTTGAAAGGCAATAACACGAATATAAACAGACTATTCTCATCACATGGAATCGATTACGAAAAAGCAAAACGGATTATACAAGATGTAAGGGGGAATCAGCGGGTGACTAGTCAAAATCCTGAAAGCACATATGAAGTACTGAAAAAATACGGCAGAGATCTTGTTGCTGAAGTTAAATCAGGGAAGGTCGATCCAGTCATCGGTCGTGATGCGGAAATCAGAAACGTCATCCGGATCCTATCACGTAAAACAAAAAATAACCCCGTATTAATTGGAGAACCTGGTGTTGGTAAGACAGCGATTGTCGAAGGATTGGCGCAAAGGATCGTCAGGAAGGATGTCCCGGAAGGATTAAAGGACAAAACCGTTTTTTCACTAGATATGAGTGCACTTGTCGCAGGGGCAAAATTCCGCGGTGAATTTGAGGAACGTCTTAAAGCGGTATTAAATGAAATTAAGAAGAGTGATGGAAAAATTCTTTTATTCATCGATGAACTGCATACAATTGTCGGTGCTGGCAGAACGGATGGCGCACTTGATGCAGGGAATATGTTAAAGCCGATGCTTGCGCGTGGCGAGCTGCATTGTATCGGTGCAACAACCCTTGATGAATATCGACAATATATTGAAAAAGATCCGGCTCTAGAACGTCGTTTCCAACAAGTTCTGGTTCCGGAACCAGATGTGGAGGATACGATTTCAATTTTGCGTGGGCTAAAAGAACGGTTTGAAATTCACCATGGTGTCAGGATTCATGATCGGGCAATCGTGGCTGCCTCTGTCCTTTCGAACCGATATATAACGGAGCGATTTCTGCCGGATAAAGCAATAGATCTTGTGGATGAAGCCTGTGCGATGATCAGAATGGAAATCGATTCAATGCCATCTGAGTTGGATGAAATCACGAGAAGGGTCATGCAACTTGAAATTGAAGAAGCGGCCTTGAAGAATGAGGAGGACCCTCAAAGCAAAGCTAGACTGGAAGTGCTTCAAAAAGAACTCTCAGAACTCAAGGATCAAGCGAATGGCATGAAAGCCAAGTGGCAAATGGAAAAGTCGGCGCTTCAAAAAGTGCAGGATCAACGTGAGGAACTTGAGAAGTTGCGTCATGAACTGGAACAGGCAGAGAATGACTATGACCTTAACCGAGCAGCGGAACTTCGGCACGGAAGGATTCCACAGCTTCAAAAAGAGTTGGATGCCATGGAAGATGAATTGGAAAAGGAAAAACAGGAATCACGGTTGCTTCGCCAAGAAGTGACGGAGGAGGAAATTGCCTCGATCGTTGCAAGGTGGACGGGGATTCCTGTAAGCAAGCTGGTGGAAAGTGAAAGGGAAAAGCTGCTTCGACTATCTGAGATCCTTCATGAACGCGTAATAGGTCAAGGGGAAGCGGTGGAACTCGTATCCGATGCTGTATTAAGGGCAAGGGCGGGAATTAAAGATCCAAACAGACCGATTGGTTCATTCATTTTCCTGGGGCCGACGGGTGTGGGTAAAACAGAACTCGTAAAAGCTTTGGCAGAAACGTTATTCGATAGTGAAGAACATATGATTCGTATCGATATGTCGGAATATATGGAGAAACATTCCGTGTCCCGTCTTGTTGGTGCACCCCCTGGATATGTTGGATTTGAGGAAGGAGGCCAACTAACGGAGGCAGTTAGGAGAAACCCCTACTCGGTCGTATTATTGGACGAAATTGAAAAGGCGCATCCGGAAGTCTTCAATATTTTGCTGCAAATGTTGGATGACGGGAGGATAACAGACTCCCAAGGTAGAACCATAAACTGTAAAAATACAGTGATCATCATGACTTCAAATATCGGTTCCCATTTCTTGTTGCAGTCCAACCGAGTGGATGGTGGAATTGAAGAAGAGATAAAAGATCAAGTCTTTAAAGAATTAAGAGGGCATTTCCGTCCGGAATTTTTGAATCGGGTAGATGATATTGTTTTATTCAAACCGCTTACTAAACAAGAAATCGTTGAAATCGTAGAAAAAATGGTTTTTCAATTACAGGTAAGGTTAACTGAACAAAATATAAACCTTAATGTCACTGAAGCGGCCAAGGAATTCATTGCGGACCAGGGATATGATCCTGTATATGGGGCCAGACCGTTGAAGCGATTCATCCAAAAGCATCTGGAAACGAAGATCGCCCGTAAAATCATAGCTGGCACAGTTGGACTGAATGAAGAAGGAATAACGATTGATTATGATGATGATGAATTGGTCCTCATATAAAAAATTTGAAATGGAGTTTAACCGTAAGCAAAGTACGGTTAACAAAAAGGACATCCTCAATGGATGTCCTCTTTTGCTTCTTAATGTTGATGAGAGTCTTTTGCTGGCCCAGCAGGCAAAATAGCAGGGATGATGCAAATCAGGATAGCAGCAGCTAATCCTAAAATCGTTCCCTGTTTAGCATCGTATGAAACTCCGATCATGGAAGAAACAACATATACAGTCATATGCACTAATAAGAATGTCCAAAAAATTGCCCAAGCATAACGCATCGAATTTCACCTCATTCCACTACATTCATTTTTATCTTACCATAATTAATATACAGTTAAAACGTGTTTTTAATAATAACCTTTAAATAATTCATACATTAAATCATAAGAGAACTTTTCAGGCACAGTCCAGTTGGTACCAAACGTCAAATGGAAAATCATAGGACCTAATATAAAACAAAATCATCACTATTTGGTTAATTTGGGATAAGAAGTTAGGTATTTCCACTGACCCTTTCTATTTTTCGTCATAAATTAATATAGTAGTAGTAATATTCCTTAAAGGAGTTTGACCGATGGAACAACGAACTTTTCAAATTGATGACCAATGGAATATCATCTATTATCCAGAGCGGCCCAGTGGTTTTTCCGTATTGGTAATTGGAGACCGTAGTCATTTTGTCGAAAAAGACAGCAGCTTTTGGCTGCAGCATCCTGGCAGGTTGGAGATATTGGAATATTTAAAGGAATACGGATACACGCTATTTTCATCCAATTTTTACGGAGCCAACTGGGGAAGCCCAAAAGCATTGAACCTTTCCCTTAACCTATATATTCTCTTCATGAAAAAAGAAATAGTCAATCAAAGGGTTCATATATTGGCAGAGGGGTCAGGAGCGCTCCTTGCCTTAAAGCTAATGAATGAACTTGGAAATAAAATACGTTCAGTTGTATTGATTGATCCGGTTTTTTCCTTGAAAGCACAACTGGAGAAGGAAAAGGAAAATAAGTTCTTCTATAAAAAATGGCTGTCCGAGGTCGCTGCTGCATACGAGCTCGATCCACCAGAATGTGAACAGCATATTATGGACACTGAAGATCCAGTGATTGCTGAGAAAATCCCCATGAAAGTGATTCAGGTTTTTGGAAGCATGCGGAAAGAGCAAGCCTCCCTTTATCGGCAAATCCAACTGGCTAGAAAAGCAGACTTGCAGCTGACGTATTTATTACCGGAAAAACGGTATAAAATCCCCTATCAAATACAGAAGTTTTTCAATGAGAATGAAGAGTCTT
Source organism: Peribacillus simplex (assembly GCF_001578185.1). Classification (NCBI taxonomy): domain Bacteria; kingdom Bacillati; phylum Bacillota; class Bacilli; order Caryophanales; family Bacillaceae; genus Peribacillus; species Peribacillus simplex. The sequence goes on from NZ_CP011008.1 coordinate 1,263,433, forward strand.
TATGAGAATGGATATATTTCTACAATAGTTTGCATACGATACAGCATCTAAAAAAACTAGACGTGCCGGATGAAGAGGGCTGGATGGCATACGAGGGGGCTGTATTTATGCAAACATACATTGTAATAGGCGCTTATCAATTTGTGGGATTCTATGTGGCTCAATACTTTTTGAACCAAGGGGAAGAAGTAATCGGAATTGATTGGACTGATTCCGAAGCAAGTAAATATATTATGGAAGAAAAGGAACTTGAAATAGGTAGAAGTTCAAATTATATTTACTTTCCGATAAATAAACTTAAATTATTGGATATTACAAAGCAGGACACTGTGTTCATATCTTGTTACGATATTCAAAGCGGAAAGATGGGTAAAATCGATTTTCTTATAGACGAAATCGTTTTCTTTATTGAGAAATGCAAAAAAAATGGCTCGAATGAAACGCCAAATTTTGTTGTTTTCATGCCAATTGAAGAAGAGATCAGTATTTTTCAATCCATATTAAGCTCGATTCGTGGAATTGATTCTGCAAAAATCATATTTTTACCCACGATTTATGGACCTTGGCAATCGGAAGGCATGAGCTTTGAAGCTGGGATCAATCAACTTGGTCAGTCTGATATCAAACCGGCGATTGCTAACGAATATACTGGGGATGCTCTCTTCATCACTGATTTTGTGAATGCTTTGGAAGAAGTGCTTGCTTCCTCTTCCGATAGGGATATCCAATTGTGCAGCAGTATAGATGATCATTGGAATAAATGTGCAAAGTTAATATTTGGTGAAAGTTTGGGTTCATTCAATTCCCGATCAACAACTAAAATCAATAAAGGATCAATATTTGAGGTGCCTAGCAAAATAGATCCAGAAGAAGGCATTGCTTTACAAAGAAAACATAATAAACGATTAAACTTACTTAAAAAGTGGAGAAAGCGTGATTAAAGAGGGAATGGCTGGTTAATCCGGATAATCAAATTTGAGGGCAATTATGAACAAAGAACATTCGAATCACAATTTTTTTGTGATCGAGAACTTTCGTTATTTAAGAAGGTCAAAACTGTATATTTGCCTCTACCTTATATGTTTTGTACTATAATGTTCAAGGACCGAAATTAATATCAAATGATATTCATGATTTTATATTTATGCCCTTTACGAAAGGGACATCTGGAATTATGATAATATTGATATTCAAATGATAGGGGGAAACACAAAATGAGTTCAGATAAAACTCTTGAATTTATGGGGATCGCCATGAAGTACTTCCCTGAGGCTAAAGCGAAGCTTGAAGCAAACGGGATTCCATTCTCAATGGAGATGGCAGAGCCATTCATGGAGCTCTTTAAAAACGTAATGCAAGAAGCTTATGAGCTTGGGAAACAAGATGCTCAGCGTTAATTAAACGTAGGCTGTCCAAATAAAAGGACAGCCTGCATTTTTTTATTCTTTTTTCAAGAACTTGGCGATCAATGGGTTCAGATTAATTTTATCAATGGCCGGTTTGTATTGACCGTATAAGCCCATCAATGTTTCAACGCTCTCCATCAATTGCATGTAATCAACATTCGATTCCTCTTGTTGGGGTTCACTTTTCCTGCCAAACATCAAATTCGAAAAATGATCATCCTGGTTACTCCGGTTGCTGTGATTGAAGATGTCCACAATAATTCCTCCTTTTCTCCTTTTATTTATAATGTATGTCCCTAAAATCCCTTGGCATAGGCATTTGTCCGACTTCAGTAACGGAATCTTTTATCCTTTCAAACTGTTATCTCTTGCAAGGAGGTGTTTTTTTATATAAAATTAGTACCAGGTAATAATAGATGCTTATAATAACTCATTAAAATATAAGGGGATGGCAAAATGAACGCTGGAATACTAGGGCTTGGCCGCTACTTACCCGATAAAATCGTTACAAATGCGGATTTAGAGAAAATGATGGATACCTCTGACGAGTGGATCCGGACTAGGACAGGTATAGAGGAAAGAAGAATTGCCAATGATGACATTGAAACATCAGATATGGCTTATGAAGCCGCAAAAGCTGCATTGGCAAATGCAAAAATTTCGGCTGAAGAGATAGATTTAATTCTTGTAGCTACTGTTACACCGGATCAGTCGTTTCCTTCTGTCGCGTGTATGATTCAAGAGAAATTGGGAGCGAAAAGTGCAGCTGCAATGGATGTAAGTGCTGCATGCGCGGGTTTTATGTATGCAATGATCACTGCACAGCAGTTCATTAAGACAGGTGCATATAAGCATGTATTGATTGTCGGTGTTGAAAAACTTTCGAAGGTAACCAATTGGGAAGACCGCAATACTGCTGTACTATTTGGTGACGGAGCGGGTGCAGCTGTACTTGGACCTGTTTCGGAAGGCAAAGGGATCCTTGCCTTTGAATTAGGCGCAGATGGAACTGGTGGGAAGCACTTATTACAGGATGGAGATTTCATTCATATGAATGGACGTGAAGTATTTAAATTTGCTGTCCGTCAGATGGGGGAATCCAGCCTAAGTGTGTTGGATAAAGCTGGATTAACAAAAGAAGATGTGGATTTGCTTGTACCGCATCAAGCAAACATACGCATTATGGAATCCTCAAGGGAACGCTTGGGTCTCCCGATTGAAAAAATGACAAAAACGGTTCATAAATATGGAAATACTTCTTCAGCGTCCATTCCAATGGCCCTTGTGGAAGAAATGGAAGCAGGAAGAATCAAGGACAACGACCTAATTATCATGGTCGGTTTTGGTGGTGGCCTTACATGGGGCGCTATCGCTCTTAGATGGGGTAAATAAAAAAAGAAGAAGCAAAACATAAAAGCTTTAAAAAAAGGAAGGAGCCATTTCTAATGACTAATCGTCGTGTAGTTGTAACAGGTATTGGAGCAATATCACCAGTTGGTAATGATGCAGAAACTGGATGGAAGAATATAATCGAGGGGAAATCAGGAATAGGTCCTTTAACTCGTTTGAATGCTGAAGAATTCCCTGTTAAAGTTGCTGCTGAAATCAAGGAGTTTGATATAGAGACATATATTAATCGTAAAGAAGCGCGTAAGATGGACCGTTTTACCCATTATGCAATTGCTGCGTCCGTTATGGCATATAATGATAGTAAGCTGGAAATAACGGATGAAAATGCAGCACGTGTCGGAGTCTGGATCGGTTCGGGTATCGGTGGGTTGGAGACACTTGAGACACAGCATGAAAACTTTTTAAACAGAGGGTATAAGCGGGTGAGCCCATTTTTCGTACCAATGATGATTCCGGACATGGCTGCTGGCCAGGTGTCTATCTTACTGGGTGCTAAAGGAATCAATTCATGTACGGTAACAGCCTGCGCAACAGGAACAAATTCAATTGGTGACGCGTTTAAAGCCATTCAACGGGGCGACGCCGATGTGATGATCACAGGCGGAGCAGAAGCGCCAATCACAAAAATGTCGGTTGCGGGCTTCTGTGCAAATACGGCTTTATCGACCAACCCTGATCCACAAACTGCTAGCCGTCCTTTTGATCTGAATCGTGATGGATTCGTAATCGGGGAAGGTGCAGGGATTATCGTTCTGGAAGATCTGGAACATGCATTGAATAGAGGGGCCAAGATTTATGCTGAAATAGCTGGGTATGGATCAACTGGAGATGCTTTCCATATAACGGCTCCGGCACCTGGTGGGGAAGGCGGGGCAAGGGCGATGAAAATTGCTATTGAGGATGCAGGTTTGAATCCGGAAGACATCCAATATGTGAATGCCCATGGAACGAGTACGCCATACAATGACAAATATGAAACAATGGCAGTCAAAGAAGTCTTTGGCGATCATGCTAATAAACTAGCATTAAGTTCAACTAAGTCCATGACAGGCCATATGTTAGGGGCAGCCGGTGGGGTCGAAGCAATATTCACGATTCAGGCAATCAGGGACAGCATATTGCCTCCAACGATCAATATTGAAACACCAGACCCTGAGTGTGATTTGGACTATGTTCCGAATAAAGCAAGGAAGTGCGAAATTAATGCCGCCATCAGCAATTCACTTGGATTCGGTGGACATAACGCTACTATTCTTTTCAAAAAATATCAATAAATTAAATTGAAGGTAGAGCAGATCTCTTGGGATCTGCTCTTTTTGTGTTATAGAGGTTATGCAAGGGATATAAAAGTGTCAACCGCCTTTTTAAAATCATACGATAGTCTAAAGAAGCGGGGGTGTATAGAAATGGGAGTTATTTTAACTGATGAGTGGATGAAAAAGGATTTCAACCGCCCTGTCCAGATGATGGAAAGACTTAAAAGTACATTCAACAATACCCTTGATGCGAATATGATTTATCATCATTTATTGAAGCATGGTATGTATTCGCCAAATAAAAAAACGAAACTCACATGGGAACATTTAAAAGAAAATAATGCATGGGAAAAAACACAAAGCCTGTTTACTTCTTATAAGAAACTGTGGGGAGGGCCTGATGTTCCCATATATATTTTTCCGCTCATGTCTTCAGGGATGTGGAATAAAATGGTTGAAACGAAGTCAGGATTGGCATTTAAAGATAAACTATTCCTTTTTTACGACAAGGGTATAGCTGAAAAGGAAATGGAGGCCATATTGATTCACGAATATCATCATGTCTGCCGATTACATCATTTGAAAAAGGATCAAAAAGAATTCACTCTTCTTGATACGATGATCATGGAAGGACTGGCGGAAAGAACGGTGGGTAAATATTTAGGAGCAAAATATTTAGCGAAATGGACTAAATTATATCAGGAAGATAAACTGCGAGAATTTTGGAGCAAGCATTTACAAGAAAAGCACACAATAAAACGTACAGATCCTCTTCATGATGTCCTTCTGCTTGGAATGAAAGGATACCCACATATGCTTGGATACTGTAGTGGTTATTACCTAGTGAGAAATTCTGAAAAACTCTCTGTGAAAAAATCATTCATTATTCAATCTGAAGAATTCTTATCGAAAAAGAACTAATTATATACGTTCTTTTTTTCTTAATCTGTTTTCTGGAATAGGAATAAATTGTATGGTTCCTGCCTATACTGATTGACAAACAGAAATTTGTTTAAGTGAGGGATGAATGATGTTATATCTTCATGATGTATGGGTTAACTGGTTTGAAGGAGAAGAAAACGGCTATAATATTTGTCATTTTCATGAATGGAGGAAGGATGATGGGATCGAGCTACTAGATCAAGTTCCTTTGTTGAAAGTGTCATCAACATTGTTCCACTACATAGAAAACGACTTGTCAGAATTACCTAAGCCATTGCTGAATGATGTGTATCAAAAAGCATATGCAAGGAAAAATCATGAACGAATTCAGCTTGACTATTGTTTTATCGTGACTGATGGAAATGGAATTTTAGCTGTTGATACGATAGGTTATCATATTCCGATTAGGAAAAGCAGAATAATTCCCCGGCAGGAACAAATTGTTTATGACATGATAGAAAACCATGATGAGATGGATTACACCTTTACTGAAAAACCTACATCTGAGAAAGAATATCATATTTTATCGCCGTCTCCCTTATTCATGAATGGGTTGACAAGAAAAGAAAGACAGCTTAAGCAATTACTATTCATGGCCATGGACCAATTATTCACGGCGAAAAACACTGCTGAAATCCGCTATTGGTATACAGAATGGGCTCCTGAAAAATATGAAAGCATTCAAGAAATGGATTTTCAGATAGCATGGCTTGAGTTATATGAAGAAATGAAGGAAGGCTGGTCAGAGAAGCACCTTCAACTTTGTGAAAACTTGGTGAAGGGGCAGCCTTTTTTTGAAAAGCTTTGGCAAGTGGAGGCTGGCGATAGCCCATCGATATTATGAACAAAAAAGACGATCCGATGAGGATCGTCTTTTTTTTATCTCTTTCTGCCAAGTCCCATGCCATTATACATTTTTCTAATCATCTTATTGGCTTCAATGTTCGCTTTTTCTGCACCGCGGTCAAGAATTTCATCCAATTCTGGTGAATCGATCAATTCATGATAGCGTTCCTGGATTGGCAGGATTTCTCCAAGAACCACTTCAGCCAAATCACTTTTAAAGTCACCATAACCTTTACCTTCATACATCTCTTCAATTTCTGAATAGGTTTTCCCACTGAAGATGGAGTATATGGACATCAGGTTGGAAACACCGGCTTTGTTTTCCTTATCGTAACGGACAATGCCTTCGGAATCGGTAACAGCGCTCTTGATATTTTTTTCGATTTGCTTCGGATCATCCAATAAGGCAATCGTTGCCTTTTTGTTAGGATCCGATTTGCTCATTTTCTTGGTTGGTTCTTGTAGGGACATGATACGTGCCCCTTCTGTAGGGAGGCTGATTTCCGGGATTTTAAAAATATCATTGTGCTTTCTATTGAACCGTTCAGCCAAATCGCGAGTCAATTCAAGATGCTGTCTTTGATCTTCCCCAACAGGAACTACATCCGTACTATAAAGGAGAATATCGGCTGCCATCAGCGGCGGGTATGTAAGCAATGCTGCAGAGACCCCCTCTTTGCCAGCTGATTTATCTTTAAATTGTGTCATTCGCTCAAGTTCACCAATATAGGAAATACTCTGTAAAATCCAGCCTGCCTGAGCATGCGCAGGTACCTCTGATTGAATGAAGATTGTATTTTTTTCTGGATCGAGGCCAATGGCCAAATATAAAGCGGCCAATGTTTTAATGTTTTTCCTTAATTTAAGGCGATCTTGTGGAACTGTAATTGCATGCTGGTCAACAATACAAAAGAAACATTCATATTCATTTTGTAAGTTAACGAATTGTTTCATGGCTCCGATGTAATTTCCTAAAGTAACGGAACCGGATGGCTGTATGCCGGAGAAAATCCTTTTCAACTGCTAGTCACTCCTCTAAATGCGTTTATTGATAAATGGATATTCGCTCTTCATTATTGTAAGGATAAATAGAAAATGAATCCACTTTCTTTGAAAGAAATGTGCGCCTTGAAAGGGGAACGCTCATTTAAATCTCGTGGAAGGCCGTTTTGTCCTGTATCGATGCCATTCTGAGAATACGAATTGTCCACTATAACTGTATTTTAGCATTTATTCATATTAAATGTATAATCGAAACGGCAATAACGCCACTTGAACGGATTTTCCGTCTGTTTGTATCGATCAATGAAAGCATCAAGGTAAATAAAACCGTTTTATATATTTCACCTTGAGCAGGCGATTTTAGGGAAAGATACATACAAGGGAATACGTGCTGGAAACGTGTTTGCATCCAAGTGTGTTTATTTATGGCAGAGTTTTTTTAATTATTTATAATATATAGGAGTAAAGTTAAATGGTTGTGGTATTAAAGAAAGGGGTCTATTTTTATTTATTGAATATTGATGACTGATGGCGAATGAGGTGGAGGAAATGAAACAAAGAAGTAAATGGTTGATGACAGGTATGTGCATATTCCTGATTCAACAGCCAGTTCATGCACAGGACATGAACGAAACCAGGCAGGTAGCATTAGAAAATAAAGAACTGCCTGTGAATGCACCACGTTTTGTTTTTGATTCGGGGTTGAAATTCGCCTATCCGGATGCTGTGCGTGGAATATATGTGACAGGGCCTGCAGCGGGTGGCAATAAATTGAATGAACTTATTAAATATGTAGATGAAACCGATTTGAATGCGATGGTCATTGATATTAAGGATGATAGGGGGAACGTAACGTATAAGACCAAAAATCCCGATTCTCCATATGCCGGGATTGGTAAAGACTACATAAAGAATCCTAAGGCAATGCTGAAAAAATTTGAGGATAAGCAGATTTATCCGATTGCAAGGGTAGTTGTCTTTAAAGACTCACTTCTGGCTAAAGAGAAGCCTGAATTGTCATTTTTAGATGGGGAAGAGGTATGGAAGAATGGTCGAGGTGAAGCCTTCGTTAACCCATTCTTAAAAGAGGTTTGGGATTATAATGTCGGTATTGCCATTGAAGCGGCAAAAATGGGTTTTAAAGAAATTCAATTTGACTATGTCCGTTTTCCCGAAGGATTCGAAAATAAAGAAAATGATTTGAAATATGATATCGGTGAATATGATGAAGCGAAAGTGAGTCATACAGCTAAAAGGGTTCAGGCAGTGACGGACTTTGTAAGTTATGCGAAGAAACAACTGGAGCCATATGGTGTGGAAGTGTCGGTGGATATTTTTGGATATGCGGCTACGTTACCTGAAGCTCCCGGAATTGGACAGAACTTCACTAAAATCTCTGAGAACGTGGATGTAATTTCCTCAATGATCTATCCAAGTCATTGGACATCTTATTTTGGTATCGATAAGCCTGATTTGGAGCCCTATAATCTCGTTAAGGAATATGCGAAATTGGAAAATGGGAAGCTGAAGGAATTAAAAACCCCGCCAACTTCAAGACCTTGGCTTCAAGATTTTACTGCTTCGTATTTAGGAGAAGGGAATTACCAAAGGTATGGCAAGAAAGAAGTGGAAGCCCAAATAAAAGCGTTAAATGATAATGGGATTGATGAATATTTATTATGGAATGCAGCAAATCGATATACAAAGGGAGTGGATTATACCCCATGAAAAAAAGGGGATGGCCTTAAGGGATATCCTTCCGGTCATCCAATTTCTTTCTAAAATTACCGCTTTTTATTCCCGCCAACTTGATTCCACCCTGACTGAATTCGTCTCGATTGATCGAAAATATGAGAGTGACGTTTCCCTCCAAACCATTTTTCGCCGATACCATTCGTCACAACGCCATTCACGGCAGTGATGCCAATAACGCAAGCTGCGACTAAAACAAAGTCAATAAAGTAACTGAACATCCAACCCCCCCAATATTGTTTTAAAGCTATTTAAGTTCCATTGTAGTGGATAAGAGAAAATCTGGAAAGAATAAACTAGCAAAAGAGGAGATTAAATCATGAATTGGTATGAAAAACTAAACCAGTATTTCCCCATTGAAGAAATGAAGTCTAAAGAACATATTGAAGTTCTCTTAGAAGATAAGCAGGAAATATATATAAAGGATGAAGGTCCCGACCATGTTTTATTGTATGTGGAAGGGGAAGAGTTTATATTCGTTGATTACCTATTTGTATCAAAGAAATCAAGGGGGCAGGGATTAGGAAGGAAATTGATCCAGAAATTGCAAAAAAAGCAGAAAACGATTTTGCTGGAAGTCGAACCAGTTCAAGAAAATGATGATGATACATTTAAAAGGCTGAGATTTTATAAAAGGGAAGGATTCAAGCATGCTTCTTCGATTTCCTACAGCAGAAAATCGCTTGCCACCAAAGAGAATACTCCAATGGAAATCTTATATTGGCCGGCAAATCCATCTGTTGAAGAAGAAGACGTTTTTGATTTCATGAAAGAGATTTATTCTGAAATCCATACCTACAAAGATGACGACCTTTATGGAAAGTCTTATCAGGATGTAGAGGATGTACTAAGCTTGAATGCTGGTCAGGAAACGGATATTTTTAAAGAGATGGAAGTCTGAGAAAGAGGGCCGGTTTTGCGGCCCTTTCATTTTGTCGATAAGTTCGGAAGTGTCTTACCCCGAACCGTAATTTTAAAACAAGACTTGGTTATCCTTCATGTATTTTTGCGCTTGAAATTTGCGACACTCCTGTCGAATAACTGGCTTGCCGAGACCCCGCAGATGCTTGCTTTGATGAGGCTTGGCAGACAGTCGGCAGGAGCGAATTTCTGAAATCAACTGGAACCTTTAAAGAAAAAAACAGAGGAAACTGGCTTTTTTTCGAATATGCTACAGTATGAAAGTGCCGGTTGTTCACCTGTACATTGAAGGAAAATGAATATCTATAACTTCTGGATGGTAGATTGTTCCCTACTTGCCGATTCTTTTGAATTCCCTTATTCACTTTTGGTATTATATGTGCTAAAAGAATGGTTTTTCTTGTAAAAGGAGGAATTTGCTTTTTATTAAAGAAAATATATTAACATGATCTTGTTTATTGACAAGGATTGGGGGTAAATAAAAGTAACGAGCAAATTGACAAAATCATGAGGGCTGAATTGAGAGTTAAATGAGAATGGTAGGTAGGTATTTTCAATTAGAAAAAGTGATTTCAATGTATTACATAAAAAAACGAAATAGCTATAGTACAGGCTAAACAAGAAGTTTAAAAGGATTTTTTCAAATATCAAAAAGGGTATTCATTTTAAATGAATTAGTGTATAATAAACAATATGAAATACTTATTTAAAATTATTTCAAATTAGAGTGGTACTTATGAATACTAATAGTAGATTTCCCCTCATAGATCACCGATTCTATATTTAGGGAGTGTGAGTAAACATGGTAACATTATATACATCACCTAGTTGTACTTCATGCAGAAAAGCAAAAGCATGGTTAGAGGAACATGAGATTGGATATAAAGAAAGAAACATTTTTTCTGAACCGTTGTCAATTGATGAAATTAAAGAAATTCTTCGAATGACAGAAGATGGGACCGATGAAATCATTTCAACACGGTCTAAAACTTTCCAAAAGTTAAACGTAAATTTAGAGAGCCTGCCTCTTCAAGAATTATATAAATTGATCAAGGAAAACCCGGGATTGTTGAGACGTCCAATTATCCTTGACGAGAAACGGCTTCAAGTAGGTTATAACGAAGATGAGATAAGACGCTTTTTACCACGTAAAGTCCGAACCTTCCAGTTACGGGAAGCGCAACGTATGGTCAACTAATAATGTCTTTCAAGCTCTGCCAGGAATTGTGCAGGGCTTTTTCTTTATACAAAACCGATTTTTCGTCCAATTTTAGATCCATGGGCGACAGGGATGTTTGGCATCTCAAGCAAGTCCCTATAGCCGGTCATCATTTAAAGATAAAATAAGAATGCAATTAACCATCGCATGTATATAATAAGGCATAAACGGCGGTAAGATTAAAATTAAAGCATGCATTGTGATAGTTGCATACGGATGAATTATTTTATAGAATGAATGGAATATTAGGCAAACAATTGTTTTTTAGATAAGTAATGTTTTTTATTTCCCTTCTTCAAGGTTTTGTCATAAAATGATGTAAAATAGTATGCTTTAATGACTATCATGATTTACAGTATTCACTTACGGGTAAAGAGCTTTTAAGAGCAATTTTCGCTTGGGGGTTATTATCCCTTCAAAATGAGAAAGGAAGGGAGAGGGGAATCATGGAAATCGAACGAATTAATGACGATACAGTTAAATTTTATATTTCCTATATAGATATTGAGGAAAGAGGCTTCGATCGCGAAGAGATTTGGTACAGTCGTGAGAGAAGTGAGGAACTTTTTTGGGAAATGATGGATGAAGTGCATCAAGAAGAAGAATTCATGATTGAAGGACCTTTATGGATTCAAGTTCAAGCCCTTGAAAAAGGCTTGGAGGTTTTGGTCACAAAAGCCCAGCTTGCCAAAGATGGTCAGAAACTCGAGCTGCCTCTTTCAGATGATAAGTTTAAGGAATTGAATGTATCAGATAAGATGGATACCCTTCTTGATCAACATTTTCATGGTAAGGATGAAGAAAGCGGTATAACATTCGAGGATGGTATGATTGAATTCATCACGACATTCGAGGATTTTGAAGATGTCATTTCATTAAGCAAGCGTCATGGCTTGGATGACTGGACGACAAAACTTTATGTTTATCAAAATAAATATTATCTTTATATCGAGTTTTCCGAGGCGGAAATTGACGAGGAAGAAATCGATAATGTGTTAAGCCTCTTATTGGAATATAGTCAGGAGTCACCAATAACGGTGCACATGCTTGAAGAGTACGGGAAAATAGTCATCGAAAATGATGTATTCACAACGGTCGATAAATATTTCGCATAGACTGTTGAGGCCGATTTCAGTAGAAATCGGCCTTTTCGTCCAAGAATAAATGTTTTTACCTTAAGCAGGGAGGTTTTTAAATGTGCCTGTGTTTGTTAATTGGAGGTAGTCCAGGTGAAGAATATAGTTGGCATAAGTCTGCTAATTCTCTTGTTGGTCGGCCCTTGGTATTTTCTGACAAGTGAAGTCGATGGTAGGCTGATTTTTTATTCTAGCCTTATAATGACCCTGTTCTTGGTGATAATTGGATCCATCATTTTCCTGGAAAATCGGGATCCCATCCAGACCATAACATGGCTTCTTATGTTTGGCGCTTTCCCATTCATCGGTTTCATTTTTTACTTTTTGTTTGGCCGTAATTTTCGGAAAGAGAGGATATTTCGCAAGAAGTACTTTTTGGATAAGCAAAGTTTCGTGAAAATAAGCGGAGAAGCGGAATATAATGATCGAATTAAGGAAATGGGAGAAAACTCACAGCAGTTATTCACGCTTGCAAATAGGCTAGGGAATAGTCCTATTTCATTTACGACTGAAACCCGGATTTTAAGGAATGGTAAGGAGACTTTTTCCAATATCATCGAAGAATTAAAAAAAGCCAGACATCATATTCATTTAGAATATTATATAGTTAGGGATGACCGCATTGGCGGTGTTCTAAAAGATGTCTTGATACAAAAAGTAAAAGAAGGGGTAGTGGTCCGTTTTCTCTATGATGCGGTTGGTTCTTGGAAGTTAGCTCGCTCCTATATCGATGAACTGAAGAATGCTGGAGTCGAAATGGTAGCCTTTGGTCCGTTGCAGCTCCCTTTATTAAATAATAAATTCAACTTTCGTAACCACCGTAAAATAATTGTGATAGATGGCTCTGTCGGTTTCATGGGTGGCCTCAATATTGGGGATGAATATCTGGGACATGATCCGAAATTCGGTTTCTGGCGTGATACGCATCTTCTCGTAAAGGGGGAAGCGGTCAGGACTCTACAGCTCATATTTCTGCAGGATTGGTATTATAGCACCAATAATAGCTTTTTAACGGATGAATACCTCCTGACCGGCATGCCGATCCATGATGGGCATGGCGGAGTTCAATTGATTGGCGGAGGGCCGGATAGTGAGTGGACGATCATTAAGAGCATTTTTTTTAAGATGATTACTTCAGCAGAAAAGTCTGTCTGGATTGCATCTCCCTATTTCGTTCCTGACGACGATATCCTTCAAGCATTGAAGGTAGCTGCTTTAAGTGGTTTGGATGTCAGGCTGCTCGTCCCAAAGAACCCCGATAAGCGAATTGTATTTCATGCTTCGAGAACCTATTTTCCCGAATTGCTTACTTCGGGAGTTCGTATATTCCAATATAATGAAGGCTTCATGCATAGTAAAATCATCATCGTTGATGACCAAATGGCCTCAATTGGGACAACCAATATGGATATGAGAAGCTTTCACTTGAATTTCGAAGTCAATGCCTTTCTCTACCGGACGGAAAGTACACAACAGCTGGTAAATGATTTTTTGGAAGATATAAAGGTATCCCAAGAAGTGGAAATCAATGCGTTTTCCAAACGGAATTTTGGATTGAAAGTGTTGGAATCCACTTGCCGATTGCTTTCCCCCCTTCTTTAGATATTACTTTTCCTTTATGCCGATCAGGCATTTTTTTTTTGAAAATTAAAAGGAATCCATTGCTATGCAAGCGAATGTAGTGGTGAGGAGGAGATGTATGTTAACTGCGATAAAGAGTGATGGGACTTGGATTACCCTTCCTGAAAAGATACCGGCAAACTTGCTTGCTGAATGGAGAAAGTCAACAGATTATTATTGTCCCTGCTGCAAGACGGAAATGTCGATTAAAGCAGGAAACGTCAGGGTCCCGCATTTCGCCCATAAAAATAATTCTTCATGCCGTGCTTCTTCAGAACCGGAATCCGCCTATCATTTAATGGGAAAAAGAAAATTGTTTCAGTGGTTTTCATCACACGGTTATCAAGTGGATCTAGAAGCCTACCTGCCCGAAATCAAGAAAAGGGCTGATATCTTAGCTACGATAGGAGGTAATCGCTATGCAATAGAATTTCAATGCTCAGTTATTCCGGAGATTGAATTCATTGAACGGACAAGAGCCTATCAAAGCGTAGGCATCATGCCAATTTGGATCCTCGCTGCAAAACGCCTAAAAAGGAAAAGCATGTATGAATTCAGTTTATCCGGATTTCAATGGCTCTTCGTCACCGGCAGTTGCCACCATCCGTTTCTTTGGATGTATTGTCCGGAAACTAATCATTTATCAGTATTGAAGAACCTCACTCCTTTTACCCCTAGAACCGTCTTTGCCGAATTGACGACTGCTTCTTTAACGCTCCTACCCCCTAGTCGGGCATTGCCCCAAAACTGCTTCCGTTTCCCTTTTCTGCCTGCGTGGAGAAACAAACGAAAAGACTGGACCCTTCATCGTGTGAAAACTGCACGGAGAAGCGATCCTTTTTTCGAAGGGCTCTATTTACATCATATTACACCTGCGGCAATTCCCATTGAAGTGGGTGTTCCCGTCAGAGGGATGCTGTTGATTGAAACTTCCCCGATTGAATGGCAGGCATGGTTTTACATGGATGTGTTTCAAGAGAAAAAACCTGGGGAAAAGATTTCTATGGCTGATATTATCCACTTTTTTAAGAAGCGCTCAAAAAAGGGGGAAATAAAGTTCAGACCGTTACCATTGCTTCATGAAAAACCCGTGGAATATCCTTTAGATCAATATATCAAGCTATTAGAGAAATTGGGTTACATTTTAAAGGAGGAAGAGGGGGTATTTAAAGTTGAAAAGGCATTTTCCATTCCCTTCACCAGTGACCACGGTCAAATGATGGAAAAAAATTTCTATGATAAGCATAAATTGATGATGGAAAAGGGGAATATCCAGTATAATCGGGGATAACATCTCTATTTATCTTGAATTCAGATGAATTGGCAGGATTATTTTTGTTAATGGAGAAATAGTAATAGGAACGAGGATTTAAAATCTTTAAGGAAGCATGAAGCTGTTTGAAGCATTGGTCCGGTTTGGTGATTGTTAGCTGAATGGCGAGTTTTCTATAGAATGGAGAGGAATTTTAATGGCACAAGAAACAAAAGTGAATGCATTACCCTCAAGAAGTGAAATAGCTGCGGAAGATACATGGAGACTGGAAGATATCTTCGCCACCGAAGAAGATTGGGAAGCTGCTTTCAAAGCAGTAAAAGAAGATCTCAAGAAAGCGGAGGGACATAAAGGGACTTTGGGCGAAAGCGCAGAAAAGTTATTTTCGGCTCTTCAACTCCAAGATGAAGTATTTGAGAAGCTAGGGAAAGTTTATTCTTATTCACATATGCGCAATGACCAAGATACAACCAATCCTTTTTATCAAGGGATGGAAGATCGGGCAAAAGCTTTATACGCCCAGGCAGCGGCTGCGTTTTCATATATGGTTCCTGAGCTATTGAGTATTGACGAAGGCAAAGTGGAAGGGTTTTTGGAAGAAAAAGAAGAATTGAAATTATATAAACATTCATTAGAGGAAATCAATCTTCAGAGACCCCATATCCTATCTGCCGAGCAGGAAGAATTATTGGCACAAGCTTCAGAAGTACTCGATGCATCAGGCAATACTTTCGGTATGCTTAACAATGCTGATTTGAAATTCCCGACCATCAAGGATGAAGAGGGAAATGAAGTGGAAATAACTCATGGAAGGTATATCAGTTTTCTTGAGAGTGAAGATCGCCGTGTACGTGAGGAGGCATTTAAAGGGGTATACAGCAAGTATGGTGAGTTCCGTAATACATTTGCTTCAACCCTGTCAGGTGAGGTGAAAAACCATAATTTCAATGCCACAGTCCGAAAATATGATTCAGCACGCCAAGCGGCGTTAAGCAGCAATAACATTCCGGAGACAGTATACGATAATCTCGTTAAAACAGTCAATGACAGCTTGCCGTTACTGCACCGTTATCTTGATTTACGTAAAAAAGTACTAGGATTGGAAGAACTTCATATGTATGATCTATTCACTCCGCTTGTTAAAGAAGTGAAGATGGAAGTGACATATGAGGAGGCCAAAGATTATGTCCTAAAGGGGCTTGCTCCGCTTGGGGAGGACTATTTGAATGTTTTGAAAGAGGGATTTGAAAACCGTTGGGTCGATGTGCATGAAAACAAAGGGAAACGAAGCGGTGCCTATTCTTCTGGTACATACGGGACGAATCCATATATTTTAATGAACTGGCAAAATAACGTCAATAACTTATTCACGCTCGTTCATGAGTTCGGGCATTCGGTCCATAGCTACTATACGCGTAAATATCAGCCTTACCCATACGGTAATTATTCTATATTCGTAGCGGAAGTTGCCTCGACTTGTAATGAAAACCTGCTGAATGATTACTTACTAAATAAAATCGAGGATGAAAAGAAGCGCATCTATTTATTGAATCATTATCTAGAAGGTTTCCGTGGAACATTGTTCCGCCAAACGATGTTTGCGGAGTTTGAACATTCCATACATTTAAAAGCTCAAAATGGGGAAGCGTTGACAGCCGATATGTTAACTAAGGAATATTATGAGCTGAACAAGAAATACTTTGGTGAGAATGTGACAATTGATGAAGAAATCGGTTTGGAATGGGCACGTATTCCACATTTCTACTATAATTACTATGTTTATCAATATGCGACTGGAATAAGTGCAGCAACAGCATTAAGCAAGCAAATCCTTGAAGAAGGAGAGCCCGCTGTCAAAAGGTATCTGGAGTTCCTGAAATCAGGAAGTTCTGATTATCCGATTGAAGTACTAAAAAAGGCAGGGGTCGATATGACAAAAGCCGAGCCTGTACAAGAAGCCATGAATGTATTCGAAGAGAAATTAAATGAGTTGGAAGAGCTTTTGAATAAATAGGATTCGAAAGGGACCCGAGCGGCTGAACTGCACCCCAATTGTTAGACACCATCTAACAATTGGGGTGCTATTTTTTATGACAAAATATTCATTAGAGTTATAATTAAAAGCTGTCCTTGCTTATTTAGAAGGAGTTGACTCATTTAGATCTGTCGCCAACCAATTTAATGCCAATTATGATATGAAGATGGATGTAGTACAACATATGAACGATTTTGGAGTGACTAATACCCAAGTGGCTGCTGTGTATATATTGCTTCTCCCTCTACTATGGTTAAGTGGCTAAAGCAATTTGAGGAGAACGGGGTTGACGATCTTGAACCGAATAAAAAGGGGCGTCCATCCATGAAAAAAGAAACGAAGAAAATACCAGTAGAAGGATTCATTAGAGGGTTTACAGGCTGAAATGAACGTTGACGTCCAGAGAATGCATATTTAGTTGAGAGCCTTAGTTCAAGAACCCGGTAAATTACCGGGTTCTTGCCCCTCAAGACTGCCTAGGGTTTACTTCAGTTTTGGTCCCTTTTTCTCTTATATGAATATCCGTTATAATCCTTTAAAACGATTTCTTTGATTTACGCTGTGAAGAATAATGAAGAAAACAAAAAATAAAATTGGGGAGGTGAAATACAGAGGAATGAGGTGCATGATACCGAGTAGCTGGACGAATAGCGACCCTATTAAGAGTATGAGTAGAATAAAGCCTTTCAATTTGGTCACCTCCAACCTGACAGCAGTATATGATCATCTGCTCCTTTATTAGATTTTATGTTTTAGAATAAGCAGTATTCTAAGAATATGACAATAATGTGAAAATGCGCACAAAGTTCTTGCAATTAATGTGTATAATCTGATATAGTACAGATAAGAAGTTATCACATCCCAAACATATACCCCTTTGTTTGTTCGTCGTGAAATTTCTCCCATCCCCTTTTTCGTATAAATAGATGAAAACCCCAACAAATTTCGCGATTTGCTGGGGTTTTTTCATGTTGTTGAAGTGAAATGAGGCCAGTTGTAAAAAAAGTGACAAATGTTAGAAAAGGATATGCATTAAAATGTGATGTTTTTCACAATTTAATGCATATCCTTACATATCAGAAATCAATCAGAAAGAAGGTAGCAATAAATCTTTAAATTAAAAAGACGCTCTTTTTTTACAATACACCTAAAGGATAATGATAATAGAAAAGTATATATTATGAACAATTTGTGAAAAGTAATACATATAGTTGAAACATAAATGGATTATCTGTTATATTATTTATTGTGAAATAAATCACAAACAAACATTTACCCCTTTGTTTGATCGTGAAAAAAATTTCTCCCATCCCCTTATTTCTTATAATAAAAACCATGCAATCATTTGATTTGCATGGTTTTTCCCTTTTTTTTGAATAGCAAAGAAGCAGTCAAAATCATTACTGCTTCTTTGTATATCTCCAAAACGTCCCGTATTTAGCCGGAATTTTTTCTGCCAACTGTTTTAAAACAAGTTTCTTCATTTCCAACTCGACGTTATTCTTATTCATATTATAAACCGTTTCGATTTCCTTGGTGGCCACCAGTTTGAAACAGCTTAAAAACTCTTCGATAGAGGGTGGTTTTGCAGGGGCGGGAAGACCATTAAGCATATCTTCTAAAATTTGAACATATACCTCGTAAGAATAGACACCCGAAACCTTTATTCCCTCTTCTTCAATATTTTGATTGAAAAAGACAAGGGAAGGTATTTCAGTCACTTCCATTTCGCTGGTTATTTTCAAGTCACATTGAAAACCTTTGGCTGCACTGGAAGAATTGATGTCATCAAGGAATTCCTCCACATCCAGTTCAACCGTTTTGGCACACTCGGTCAAGACCTCGATATTGGATATATCCTTTTTCCCAATGAATACATATTCTTGAAGCTGCCTTAAAAAGCGAATGGCCAATTTACGGCCCTGCAATTCCGCTGCTTTTATTGCGATGGAAGCTGTATATGGAGAAGAGATTGGGTTTTCAGACCAAAGGCTACCATCACAGGACATTCCCGAGCGGCTGGCTGTCTTTTCCCAAACATGAGCAAGGTTTTCATAATTTTTATTTTTCCCCATATTAAGAGAATCGATTTTACCGCTTAAAACATGGCGTAAACTGAATAATTGGCCATATTCTATCTGTAATTTTCTAATAATTGGTTCTAAGCCCCAGCATTCGGGACAAAGCGGATCAACAAAAACATAAATTTCAATTGGCTTTTTTCCTATATCATAGCAATGCTGCGTCTTGATCCAATCGGAAATATTGAAAACTGGTTTATGTGCGCTCAACTGTCTTCTCCTTTCCCATCAGTACCGGATGTATTGATCATATGCTGTGCCGTCAAAAAAAGGCGGTGATAGAAAAACTCTCTTATTTCACCCTCAAGGCCCACTTCGTCCATAGCTTGATACATGCATGAGAGCCATGCCTTCGCTCGTTCTGGCGTAATTTCAAAAGGTATATGTCGAGCCCGCAACATAGGATGGCCATGTTCTTCAGTATATAAAGAGGGACCACCTAAATATTGAGTCATAAATTGTTTTTGTTTACGGACCGTTTCTGTTAAATCGTCAGGGAAAATCGGCAGTAGATCCGGGTGTTGACTAACGTTGGAGTAAAACACATCAATTAACCTGTGTAATTGCCCTTCTCCAATTAATTCATATGGTGTAGGGTTCCCTTGCATCATGTTGATTACTCCTTTTATTGAAAGATGGTTGATATTTATACATATTTTATCAATGACGTACTGATATAACAAATATATAGCTTGAAGAAAATTTTACATCTGTAGTATGACACAGGGGAATGAACGGAAAAGACCGCTTTTGGGGACTTAAACTTTTGTGCGGTTTTGGATAAGAAATAAATGTACACATATGAAAAAAACTGACCCATCAAAAATATCAGGGTCAGCTTTCATTAGCTTGAAAATGTGCCATATACTTTTTGGACATAATTCTGAGTTTCTTTAAAGGGCGGAATTCCATTATATTTATCTACGTTTCCTGGTCCGGCATTATAAGCAGCAAGGGCAACCTGGATGTCCCCGTCATAACGGGCCATCATTTGACTTAAATATTTACTCCCGCCCATGATGTTTTGTTCAGGGTCGGTTGCATCATCAACTCCCAGGCTCCTTGCAGTTGCGGGCATTAACTGCATAAGGCCAGTTGCACCAGCATAACTGGTTGCTTCAGGGTTAAAGTTCGATTCTTGTTTAATGACCGACTTAATCAGTTTTTCCGGGAGATTATACAAGCTGGCGGCCTGGCTGATGATTTGATCGTAATTTGTGACGGCTTCGCGAGTCTCATCGTTAGTATGGGCAGAAGCTATCTGGTTATTGGATGTCAGTCTGCTGGATTGAAGAAAGGACTTCGTTTCCGTTTCCACATTGGATAATAAGGAACCCAATGTCTGTGAAGTGCCTTCAAGAGCATCACCCGAAACGAGTACCGACAGCATGTCCTGGAAAACGGATCGAGATGAAACAGTTTTAGGGATGTTTCCATTTGTGAATTGCTGGATTGCCTGCAATCCCATAAAAGTCTTGAAATCTTGGATTATCAAATTTCCCACCTCCGAATATGGTTCAAACAGGATTATTCCTGGAATTTGGCGCGATAAAACCTCTTAACTTTATTTTCGGTTTCTCTTTCCGGAATTTGAAGGGTTTCAAGGAGAGTCAGGAAATTTTCTTTACCGGCTTTTGCATCCGTCACTTCATATTCAAGCTCGAAATCTTCCTGATTCACATATGAACTATGATCTAAAACAAGTAAACCCTCCTTGTAAGGGAATTCATAACGGTCGGTCTTTAATGTCCCAAAACAGGTAAAATCCTTTGGATTAACTCCGCATTCAATGATAAGCTGTTGGATCTCCCCTTCAGGGAAAGTGTTTTGATTCAGAAACGCATAAGCGGTTTCTTTAGAGATATCTTGATTCGTTTCCAATAATCCTTCTGTAGCAGGCTGTTTTAAAGTTAGCTCGTAACAGCCGTTTTTCTCCCGGATCCTAAGCGCAGAGTCCAGATTTTTCAAATGGAATTCGAATGTATCGAAGTAATGATTTTTCTGTGATTTAAAGTTCGATGTCCCGATATGAAAATAATCGATCAGTTGTCGAAATTCGTTTTCTTTCAAAAGGTTTTTAAACTCAATTTCAATATGCTGGCTCATGTGTCCCTTCCTTTCTGACTAAATATCTTAGGTTAATCATATAAGAACCATTCAAGCTGTCAAATTGAATACAATAATTTTTTGCTATTGTACTTGAATATTTAGGAATCAATTGCAGGATATGATAAAATAAAAACGTTGAACACGGGAAGTGGATTACCGTTTATAGAGAAATTAATACATACTTTTTGTTTTAAGAGAAAGATTCAATAGGATCCAGTGGTGAATTGGCAGTATGTCATAGGGCTGCTGGATAAGGAGAGCGTTCTGCCCATACCAGAGTTGAACAGACGCTTTTTAGATAGATATAGGTGGTGTGGCAATGGAGAGTTGGGACGATTTCTTGGCGCCTTATACTCAGGCTGTCGAAGAATTAAAGGTTAAGCTAAAGGGATTAAGGAAACAGTTTGAGAGAGAGAATATTCACTCACCGATCGAATTTGTAACAGGCAGGGTAAAGCCGATTGTCAGTATTTTGGATAAGGCGAGTCAGAAGGATATTGCCATTGATAAATTGGGAACCGAAATTCAGGATATTGCAGGACTTCGCATGATGTGCCAGTTCGTGGATGATATCGAACAGGTAGTTGAACTTTTACGAGGTCGCAATGACTTTGAGATAGTTGAGGAGAGGAATTATATTTCCCATAAAAAAGCAAGCGGCTACCGTTCTTATCATGTTGTCATCCGCTACCCGGTCCAGACGATCCATGGCGAAAAAAATATACTTGCCGAAATTCAAATCAGGACACTTGCTATGAATTTTTGGGCTACGATTGAACATTCTTTAAATTATAAATATAAAGGCATTTTTCCGGAAGATATTCAACTGCGGCTAAAACGCGCAGCTGAAGCCGCCTTCCTGCTTGATGCAGAGATGTCGCAAATCCGTACGGAAATCCAGGAAGCACAGCGTCTTTTTTCCAGGAAGAAAGATTCTTAAACGTATAAATGAACAAAAAGAAATCTAAATTGTAAGGTGGGATTACATGAAATTTGCGATTACGTCAAAAGGAGATGCGAAATCGAATACTTTAATGCAAAGGATGCGAACGTATCTTCAGGACTTTCATTTGGAATATGACGAAGATCAGCCGGATATTGTCATTTCTGTCGGTGGTGATGGCACATTATTATATGCATTTCACCGTTATAGTAATAGATTGGACAAAACCGCCTTTGTTGGTGTACATACAGGACATCTTGGTTTTTATGCAGATTGGACCCCTGATGAAATTGAAAAATTAGTGATAGCTTTAGCAAAAACCCCATTTCAAGTGGTGGAGTATCCACTGCTCGAAACAATCGTTCGTTATCAGCATGGAGGACGCGAAACCAGATTTCTGGCTTTGAATGAATCGACAGTCAAAAGTGTTGAAGGGACGCTTGTCATGGATGTTGAGATACGCGGCCAGCATTTTGAGACGTTCCGCGGAGATGGTCTATGCATTGCGACGCCATCTGGAAGTACGGCTTATAATAAGGCGCTTGGTGGAGCCATCGTCCATCCATCAATCGATGCCATTCAGATTACCGAATTGGCATCCATTAATAACCGGGTGTTTAGGACGGTAGGATCTCCTCTGCTGCTGCCGGCACATCATACATGTATGTTCCGGCCGGTCAATGCTGTCAATTTTCAAATTACGATCGATCATTTGACCCTGCTTCAAGAAGACGTCAAGTCGATACAGTGCCGAGTTGCAGATGAAAAGATCCGATTTGCCAGATTCCGCCCTTTTCCTTTCTGGAAAAGAGTGCATGATTCATTTATTGCTAATTAAGGAGATAGACTCACCTCATGTCAAATCAAAACTTTTCTTTGACCTGGTCGGTTTTTGAAGAGGATTCTGGCTCTTTATTGCGAGAGTTTCTCAGCAAATGCGATATTTCAAAACGAGCATTAACGGATATTAAGTTTAAAGGTGGATATATCCAGTTGAACGGCGAAGAAGTAACCGTAAGGGAACGGATTGAAACCGGCGACATCATCACCGTCATATTTCCGCCGGAGCAGGCAAGTGAAGGCCTTTTGCCAGAACCCATCCCCCTAAATGTCAGGTATGAAGATGAATTTGTATTGGTGGTGGCCAAGCCTTCTTCCATGAATACCATTCCTTCCCGGGAGCATCCCAACGGCAGTCTGGCCAATGGCTTGGCGGGATATTATAAGAAGAAGGGAATACAGGCAACGATCCATATTGTTACAAGGCTTGACCGCGATACATCGGGGTTGGTTTTAATTGCCAAGCATCGGCATATCCATCACCTTTTAAGTGAACAACAAAAATCAGGAAAGGTTAAACGGAGATACCAAGCCATAGCCGAAGGACTCGTTGATGGACCTGAAGGGGAGATAGTTGCGCCAATTGGCAGAAAGTCGACCAGCATCATTGAACGGGAAGTCAGGGACGATGGCCGGTATGCCTGTACTCTATTTAAGGTATTGGCACACACTGGGTCGCACACATTCCTCAATTTGGAACTCCAAACAGGGAGGACACATCAAATAAGGGTCCATATAGCCCATATTGGTCATCCATTGGCTGGTGATGATTTATATGGAGGGAGCAGGAGGGATATCTCTCGCCAGGCCCTTCATTGTTTTGAATTGAAATTTTTACATCCTTTCACAAAGAAGATGATGTTGTTTCAAGAAGAGCTACCTGAAGATATGACCCGATTGCTCGAGGGAAGTATAGGCTGGGATTTCTGATTTTATAACCGGCCCGCATCAAGCCGAAAACAAGATTAAGCAAAAATCCATAGACGCAAAAAAACTCACCAAGATGGCGAGTTTTTTTGGTTAATCAAAAGATGTCCTGAATTTTTCCGCTATATATGGCATGGTTGAAGGCACCTCTTGAAGATCCATTTCAGGATAACGGACAGCTGTTAGTTTTCCACCGAAGACGCAGCCTGTATCAATATTGTAAGTATGATTGACTCGTCTTGCTTCAGGGACTGGTGTATGACCATACACGATCCATTTTTCCCCTTTGTAGGATTGAGCCCAGTCCTTCCTGACCGGAGACCCATCTGGATGTTTGGAGCCATTGATATCACCGTAGAGGACAAAGGTTTTTACCTTACTGCTATATTGGCCAATATAATCACTGCGAATTCCCGCATGGGCAATGATCAGTCGTCCATCATCAATAAGTTGATATAGTGGGGAACGTTCATACAGATCCATGAATTTTTTTCGGATTTTCTTCTGCTCCCGAATGTTTAGGGATTCATATTCAGCTACTGTAGTCTCTAAACCATGTGATATTTGAACTTTATTGCCTGAAAAATAACGATACAATTTATTGCAATGGTTTCCTGGGGCATACCTTGCAATATTTTGGTTAATGACTAATTCATGGACAACCTCGATTACTTGAAGGGAATTAGGGCCGCGATCGGTTAAATCCCCTACAAAGCCGAGAACCCTTCCGGAGGGATGGACAGGAATCCCAGTATCCCATGTATAGCCCATTTTTTCCGTCAGTTGCTTGAATTCAGCGAAACATCCATGAATGTCCCCTATGATATCGATGTTCATTTGACACACCCTTTGTTTGTTTTGTATATGTTTATGGTATTAGTATAGTATTATTTAAAAAAATAAAATATAAACGAGGAAATGAAAAAATATGTTTTAGGAGGTGCAGGTTATGGAGGAGATGAAGGAAAGGGAACGTGTTCAAATGAATAACGGGCTTTTGCTTGAAGCGCTTAAAACGGAAAATCTGGATCAGTTCCGTACGGAGTTCCTTGAAATGCATCCATATGATCAAGCCCAATTTTATACAAGCTTGTCAGATGAATTCAGATCCGTCGTATATAGATATTTGTCACCGGAAGAAATGGCTGGCCTTTTTGAAAATATAGAAATAGATAAAGAGGATTTCGAAAGCCTGCTGGCTGAAATGAATCCTTCTTACGTGGCTGATATGCTTTCCCATATGTATGCAGATGACGCGGCTGACGTCCTAAATGAAATCAATGATGAGCAGGCCGTCAGCTATTTGACCATCATGGATGATGAAGCGGCAAGTGAAATCCAAGAGCTTCTAAACTATGAAGAGTATACAGCGGGAAGCATCATGACGACAGAGTTCATCGCCATAGAAGCAAACGAAACGGCTCGATCAGCCATGAAGATCTTAAAAAGGGAAGCTCCGCAAGCGGAGACGATATATTATGTGTTCGTTACCGATCAGGATAAGAAACTTCTTGGTGTCTTATCGCTCAGGACATTGATCATAGCTGATGAAGATGCTTTAATTGGTGATCTAATGGATGACCGGGTAGTATCCGTACCTGTATCTGAAGACCAGGAAGAGGTTGCGCGTAAAATAAGGGACTATAATTTCCTTGCCGTGCCAGTCGTCGATTTTCAAAACCATTTGTTAGGGATCATTACAGTTGATGATATCATTGATGTCATGGATGAAGAGGCATCCGATGATTATTCTAAATTAGCGGGTGTACCAGATCTCGATCATGTTGATAAGAGTCCCTTTTCTGCTGCAAAAAAACGGTTGCCATGGTTGATCATTCTCTTGTTCTTAGGCTTATTGACCGCTAGCCTTATTGGTCGTTTCGAGGAGACACTTAGCCAAAAAGCGATCCTGGCTGTATTTATTCCATTGATTGGCGGCATGGCTGGCAATACAGGAACACAAGCATTGGCCGTGGCGGTACGGGGAATTGCAACAGGGGAATTGGAGCAGGCAAGCAAGTGGAAGCTCGTCATACGGGAGGCGGGGACTGGCCTCATCACTGGCCTGACATGTGGAACAGCCATCATTTTCATTGTATATATTTGGCAAGGTGATCTAATGCTGGGTTTATTGGTTGGAATATCGATTTTCATTACTTTAATAGTTGCCACACTCGCGGGCTCGCTTGTACCGCTCCTCATGCATAAAATGAAGATTGACCCGGCGGTAGCCTCAGGACCATTCATTACAACTATCAATGACATTATCAGTGTTCTGATTTATTTTGGATTAGCTACATTATTCATGGGTTATTTACTATAAGTTAAAGCAGGCCTTTTGGGGAAGCGATATTCCAAAGGGACTTCAGAAAACGGTGTTTTTATCAGAGGAAATTTGGTATACTGTCATTAGTAGCAGGTACTAATAACTTGTATTAAAATTAGGAGGTCACATACGATGACTTTTTCATTAGAGGGAAAAACGTTTGTCATAATGGGTGTAGCGAATAAAAGAAGTATTGCATGGGGAGTTGCCCGTTCCTTACATAAGGCAGGTGCAAAGCTGATATTCACCTACGGAAAAGATCGTACAGAAAAAAGCGTTAGGGAACTATCTTCTACATTGGAAGGGAAGCCTTCCGCCATTTTACAATGTGATGTAACGAAGGATGAAAGCATTGAAAAATGTTTTGCGACGATTAAGGAAGAAATAGGTATCATTCATGGCGTGGCACACAGTATCGCATTTGCCAACAAGGAGGAACTTGACGGAGAGTTCGTCAACACGAGCCGTGAAGGGTTCTTGCTTGCCCATAATATCAGTTCTTTCTCTTTAACTGCTGTAGCTAAAGCTGCGAAAGAAATCATGCCGGAAGGTGGCAGTATTGTCACGATGACGTATCTTGGCGGTGAACGCGTCATGCCAAATTATAATGTAATGGGAGTGGCTAAGGCGTCACTTGAAGCCAGTGTCCGTTACCTATCAAGTGATCTTGGTAAAGATAACATTCGAGTGAATGCAATCTCAGCCGGTCCAATCCGTACGTTATCCGCTAAAGGTATCCGGGACTTCAATACAATCTTGAAGAAGATTGAAGAAGAAGCACCGCTCCGTCGTACAACGACTCCGGAAGAAGTAGGGGATACGGCGGTATTTTTATTAAGTGACATGTCCCGCGGAGTTACCGGGGAAAATATCCATGTGGATTCGGGTTATCATATAATCGGATGACATAAAAAAAGGGGACCTCTATGTCCCTTTTTTTATTGGTTTTCCCATCCTTTGTCTCTCTGCCCTTCAAAGATCGGTGTTAATCTGTGCTTTCCAGTATCTTGAATTTGCACATCAATTTGGATTGACCTGAGTGTGTCTTCTTTCAATGGAATTCTCCCGTTGGTTTCAACCTTCTTCCAAGCTTTAATATCCTTCCGATAGAGTTTTTCAGAAAGCCGGAAAAGGTCAATATCCCTTTTTTGTGTATATTGATAGGTTGTCTTTATTTCCTTTTTGATTGCACGTTTTATTTCTTTTTCATATTGATCACGTGTTGCCCCTTTTATCAACATTTCAACACTAGCTTTAACTTTCATCTTAATGTCAAAACGCACTTTTTCGTTTTTATCCACAAATGGTGTAATTTTACTTTTTTTATCATAAATGACAACAAATACGTCATTTTTCGTTTCTGGGAAAATGGTTACGTTGTCCCGAACAAAATCTTTATTGAACCACCTTCCGCCATTCAACATCTTCTTTGGGAGAATTGCTTTGATTTTATTCTCTGAGATGATAGCGACTGTTTCCATTAATAAATCCTTCTTCTTTTTTTCCTGACTGTTCCATTGTTCTGTTAATTTAAGTTGTGGAATCGCCACTTGATGGGCAGGTTCATCAATATTAATAATTATCTCTCTTAAATTAATGGGCGGGATAAAAGAGCTTTGTTTATAATTATCATCTGGGTCGCTTAATTTTGAAAAAGCCACGGAAACATTTTCGATAGGACTTATGAGCATCGCATCTTTAATTGAGTCTTTAGTCATGAAAAAGAAAATTCGGTAGCGTGTTTCGCGGTAGCGGTCTAAAAAATCAGCGGTATACTTAAGGCCGCCCGTTTTAATGGCTTCTTCCGAAAAAATCACAAAAGAGATGTGACCCCAGTAAACACGCCGGTCAGCCGTATGATACAAATTAAATATGGCTTCGTCCAATGTGCTTCCGGACGCTTTCCCAACATCAGCTGAGCTAAAGGAACTGGGGTCACCGCCTGCTTCGGATTTTGCTAACCCTCTCATGTTAATGATTTGAAGGTAGACAATGACCTTCCCGTCCTTGTAATCGATTCCTAAACCGTTTGCATAAATGAGACGTTCAGGTTCATTCGAATCCCAGCATCCTGACAGTATAGAAATACAACACGATAGGATGAGTATGTTTTTGATCTTTTTCATTTTTGTTCATCATCGCCTTTCCTCGTCGGATCTTTTGTAGAAAAGATGGGAGGGCGTCTTTTATCCAAAGAGGGAGGTATCTGAAAAAGAGTTTTAACGATATTGGACAAGCTTAAGTTGGCGGTCACTTCCATATAAGGAACACCCAATATTCGGATATTACTTACATATGCACAAAGAAACAGTGCTAACAGTATAAATGCGAAAAGTCCAAAAAAAGAAGCAGAAATAATAGCTAGGAGCCTTATTAAACTGATGACGCCATTGATGGGTTGATTGACGAGTGTGTAAGTAGCGACAGCTGAACCAGCAATCACTACAAGCATGGCAGGGCTTGTCAAACCGGAACGAATGGCTGCATCCCCAATGATTAAAGCACCCAATACACTTAATGTCGGTCCGACTGAAGTGGGTAAACGCATCTCTGCTTCTTTGAACACTTCAAAAACGATCACCATGGTTATCGCTTCCAATGCGGTTGGTAATGGCAATCCCCTCCTTGATTCGACAACTGTGGCCAACAAAATCAGCGGGAGCTGATCCTGATGAAAGGTGGTTAATGCAACCCAAAATCCTGGCAGAAGGGCAGCGATAAAAATGCCAAATATTCGAAGGGCCCTTTCGAAGGAAGCATAAATGGACGTATACTCATGATCTTCAGATGTTTTTAACACAATAAATAGGTTGATGGGTGTGATCATTGTGTAGGCTATACCATCAATCAGAATTAATAGTCTGCCTTTTAAAAGGCATTGCACGGCAAAATCCGGTTTACCGGTGTAGTCATGCCTTGGAAAGAGAAGAGAGGGCTGTCCTTCAATTAACCCCATAAATTGATTTCCTCCATATATCCCATCTATATCAATTGCTTCAATACTTTTAGTGATAGTTTGAACCATTTCAGGATCAGAGATATCATCCATATATAAAAGGGCGACTTTAGTCAATGTTCGCCTTCCCACTTCGAAATATTTCACACTCAAGGAGTTTGTTCGCATTCGCTTTCGTATTAAAGCGACATTTATGGATAAATCTTCTATGAATTATCTCTCGGCCCTTTTATCGTTACTTCTGTAGTTGTTTCCTCGGGAGTACGCTGCGGTCGATTAGCAATATTTGTAGACACCAGATAGTTGTATCCTTCAAAGTAAATCAATAATTTCCCAGAATAGATATCTGCGAACAACTCTTCCTTTGTGTTTACATCGGCAAGGTGAGGAAGATGAAGGGAGTCCTTTATGTCATCAATTTTTAAAGCTCCTCTTGGATGCTTTTCGAAAAATAAAGATAGCCCTTCAAATACAAGATTATTTAACAATTCAGTATCGATAAGACCGTCACATCCAATTAATGTGATTTTTATCGGAGACTCATCACGATATAAACTGCTTTGGAAGAATACATCTTCTGAATTATGAAAAATTTCTTTTATATCGTTTTCGCTTTTTATTATGAGATGTTCTGATTTTTCAATTTTACTATTCTGTTTGGACGGTTGCTTTTTCGTTTTTTTGAACATCGGATGAGGACCTCCTTTTTTTACGATTAAAACAAAAATACTTAAAGGATGGAAAACGCTAAAAAGAACCAGAATGTAACCGGCAAGACAATTGTTTTTATAATGTAATATAATATGACATCACTGAAACTGAATGAATTGGAAACGATAAGCATCACTAAATAGGCAATGAGCAATATCGTTTTGTTCAGCGGTTTTTTTATCGATAGGACTTCAAGCGATAAAAACAGTAAAAAGGAGACTCGTATGAATGCCCCGGTTAACCATTGATAAATGGATAAGAAGTCAAGGTGTTCAATGAACCTTCCCAAGGTGACCAATCCCCATTGCTCAAATGCAGGGTACTTTTGTCTTGAAGCTTCAAGCAGACCGAATTCGGTAATGGAGCCAATAAGGGGCCAAGGATAAGCCAAGTAAGGATAATGGTATTCAATGCAAATACCTTATATTTTATTTTCCCATGACCTTTTTGTTGAATGAAAAGTATGACAATCAACTCAATAAGCCCTGACAAAGGATAGATCATCCCAGAGAAAACAGGAGACCAGCCATGTTCAAGAATCGGTTGCAAAAGTGAATAATTTTTAAATTGAATATTTGCGATTGCCACAAAAAAACCAAACAGGATTACGGCAAATAATACGAATAGTATTGGTAATAGCAATCGTTTGGATGTTTGTTGAGGCAAGGAAAAAGCAAAATCCCGTAAAAAGGATTATTTCAAAAATCGGTGGAGTTACGGGCAAGTAGGATACTTTTGTCCATACAACCATCTCTTTCAACGAAACTGCAGCTAATGAAGCGAAACAAATACTTATGACAATGGATAACATTCTGCCTGGCGCTTTACCAATATTCGTTTCCACCCATACAAATATGTTGGTCTGACCGGTGGATTTATGGATGTAAAATAAAAGTAAACACCAAATCATTATCAATCCAAAAGCAAGTAAAACGGAAATCCATCCATCCCGTTTTGCACTTGGCAGTAAGTGCGGGAGGATCGTTACATGATTTTTCAAGCCGACAGCCGTCATCATGATTAAAGATAGTTGTACGGTTGAAATCTTCCCATTTTTTTTCATCCTCATTTACTCCTTTAACATATCATTATCTTTATTTTTCTCCATTAATACCCAACATATCCAAAATTGGTTACCGTCATTATTTAACATCTCCAGCATAAAAAAGGGTGAATTTCATATAAATGATACATAGAGTAGATATTAAACTGTTTGTGAGAATCAGTATAAACCTGCTTTCAACCCTATTCGTGAAAAAGAAGGAGGGGCATCATGGACGTGAAGAAAGTTGACCTGCCTTGTGCTGTTGGAAAACAAAACATACACAATATGCTGAAGAGACATACGAATTTGAATTTGGATGAAAAAAAATTCAGCACTTCATATACTGCCGAGGAATTGGTGGAGCTATTGTCCCGACTCCCTGCCTTTGCACCTAAGCCTGTTTGTAAATTCATCATCAATGACCGCACACTGTTTGGAAAATTGGAACATAAGAAAGAATCCAGTCTGTTCATAAGGCATAAATTCGGGAAAAAGGTTGTTCAATACCATATGAAACAGCTGCAGTCTGTGGATATTCTGAAATATTAAGGAGGATTTTCATGTCAGAGAATAATGGCGATAAGGAATCCAAACCATTGTTATATGTAGATCAGGCAAAAATCTCCGATCTGCGAGGGAATATGCAAAGTGATTTTCGAACGAAAAAAGAAACACCGCAAGAAAACGTTGAGCCGGTACTTCAGGAAGACGGGCATAAGGAAGAAAAAATCGAAAAGATCAAACGCGAATTTGGTGTTTATGATGTCATGAAGGAAATTGAAACAGAGATTACGGGTATAAGGAAAATTACCGAACAATATGTCCCAGAACAAACTCCGGTTAAACACATGGAAAATCCTGAACAATCAGAAAAGGAAACCGAAAAGCCAGTTAAGAAAAAAAGAAAGAAAGTGGAGAAAAGGGAATCTTCTGGGGACATCATTTCCCGCCTATCCAATCATCAAGGTTTTCCAAAGCCATTATGTGAGGCTGTTATTAACGGAGAAACGCTTCAGTTTCAGGTGTTGGGAATGAAGGGGGAATCAGTGAAGATTAAAAGAGGGAACCATATTCGTTTCGTAAGTCTACCGGATATTATTGATGCCAAAATAATTGGAGAATCCAAGAAGAAGGAGCAATATTGAATGATTCTCCCGGAAAATGAGTTCACCTTATTTCTAATAATAGGCTTGGCTTCTTTCAGGCTGACACGCTTGATCGTATTCGATAAAATCATGGAACCGATACGCCGCCCCTTTTTTAAAGAGATAGAGGAAAAAGATGAAGAAGGAGATGTGGAAATATTTTTAATGCCCAAAGAAAAGGGCCTGCTTGGCTGGGGTGGGCAACTGCTTAGCTGTTTTTGGTGTGTTGGTGTATGGGTCAGCCTTTTACTGGTACTCCTTTATATACAACATTGGTTTATAGGCTACGTACTGATTTTAACCCTTGCAGTAGCGGCAGTAGGCGCAATTATTGAGGTCATAATCAGCAAAATTATGGACATTTGATTGGAAACAACTTGTCTCTTCGTTCATATAGTATGGTATAGATCTTAAAGGAGGAGTCATAAATTGAATCAGAAACAGAATCCATGGGCTTATGCAAAACCGATTAAAAAAGATCAACCGGTCAAAATCAAGAAGGACTGTGGCTGTAATAATAACAATAAAAATAAAGGCTATTGAGTGAAAAAACCTTTCCATTTTGGAAAGGTTTTTTTATTTCCTAATCCTACCATTCATAAAAACCAGTTAAACAAGAAAATAATAATAGAACGATAAATTAGGATGTGATTCTATGTTCAGACAAGGAAGATATTTTAAGGGCAAATGGCTGTTTGTTATGTTTGTTTTGTGTTTGCTCACTGCCTGTAGCAGTCAGGGTGACGGAAAAACAGAGAATTTAGCATTGCTTAAACGTACGAATCCTAAACCGATGGATATCATTAATGGGATGGATGAAAAGGGTGAAAAGGGACTGATCTCAAAGGTCAAGGAAACCGTTGCTAACGAAGACGCCATCTATGATGTGATCGTCGTGAAAAATGGCAAAAAGATTATCGTCGCATATAAGGTTAAGCACTTAAAACGTTTTCATATGAAGAAAATTGAAAAAACTGTGACTGGAAATCTTGAAAAGCAGTTTCCCAAGTATGATTTTATCGTTTCGAGCGATTATAAAATCTTTTTGGAATCTGTAAGATTGAACGAGTTACTCAAGGAAAAAGATGTTCCCGAGAAAAAGGCGAAAAGGAAGTTCAAGGAGATTGAAGGACTTCAAAAAGAATTAATTTAGAAAGGGAGGTTCAGTACTATGAGCGGCAAGGAGAAAACTACCCCACAGCAGGATGCATATAAAGAGCTCCAAGGGAAGCATGAAATTAAAAGGCCAATAGTGAAGAATTGTTTGAAAGCCTTTTTAGTAGGTGGCATTTTCTGCATAGTGGGACAAGCCATTTCTTACTTCTATATTTACTTTTTTAACTTTACGGAACAGACAGCAGGTAGTCCAACAACTGCTACCATGGTATTTCTTGCTCTTCTAATGACCGGCTTCGGGTTTTACGACCGCATTGGCCAGTTCGGTGGGGCAGGAAGTGCCGTCCCTGTTACAGGGTTCGGTAACGCAGTCATTTCGGCAGCTATCGAACATCGGACTGAAGGATTTGTCCTTGGTGTTGGAGCCAATATGTTTAAATTGGCTGGATCGGTTATTTTATTTGGAGTATTTTCAGCCTTTGTCGTGGCGTTGATAAAAACGATTTATCAAATGATAGGGGGCTAAGCGGTGTTAAAGGGAAAACAAACATGGATGTTCGCCAATAAACCGGTCATCTTGGAAACAGGGGTAACAGGTGGGCCATTTGAGGCAAATGGAGAAATCGCTGGTGATTTTGATATCCTATACGATGATTTGTGGATGGAACAGGATTCTTATGAGAAGGCTCATCGCCATTTGATGGAGAAAGCGGTTGAGCTTGCACTGGAGAAAGGTAAGATTGACAAGGAGCAGGTACAATTTTTCTTGGCGGGTGATTTAATCAATCAGGTTACACCCACAAGTTTTGCAGCCAGAACCAACGGCATTCCATACTTCGGCTTGTTTGGAGCCTGTTCCACTTCAATGGAAGGTCTCGCTCTAGCTGCCTTCATCACCAATTATGGCGGGGCTAACTATGTGTTGACAGGCGCCTCGAGCCATAATGCAGCTGTTGAAAAGCAATTTCGCTATCCAACTGAATATGGAGGGCAAAAACCTCCGACAGCTCAATGGACGATAACAGGAGCAGGGGTGGCACTGGTAGCTCCTAATGGAAGCAAGCAAGGGGAATTTCCCCATATCGTCTCGGCCACCATCGGAAAGGTCATTGACATGGGATTGAAGGATCCCTTCAATATGGGGGGAGCGATGGCCCCAGCCGCCGTCGATACGATTCTTGCCCATTTCAAAGATACTGGTTTGACCCCGGATGATTATGATTACATCATTACTGGTGATTTGGGGAAAATAGGCAGAGGGACAGCCATTGACTTATTAAAACAAAAGGGCTGCGATATCAATCAGGAAAAATTCAAAGATTGCGGATTGATGATTTTTAAAAAGGATCAGCCTGCTTTGGCAGGCGGGAGTGGTGCGGGATGTTCGGCTGTGGTTTTATATGGCCATATACTAAATGAAATGATTTCTGGTAAATATAAAAGAATCCTGCTTGTTGCAACAGGAGCATTATTGTCACCGCTATCTGTCCAGCAAAAAGATTCCATTCCGTGCATTGCCCATGCGGTAGCCATTGAATATGGATGAAATCATGAAAAAGGAGAGATTTGGATGTTAGCAATGTTTTTTTGGGCCTTTGTCATCGGTGGCTTGATATGTGTAGTCGGCCAGCTTCTTTTCGATGTTGGCAAGCTGACACCAGCACATACGTTAAGCCTGTTCGTTGTAATAGGAGCTGTTCTTGGCGGGTTTGAATTATACGAACCGCTTGTTGACTTTGCCGGTGCTGGAGCAACCATACCAATCGTTTCTTTTGGGAATTCGCTCGTGAACGGGGCAATGATGGAATCGGAAAAACACGGTCTCGTTGGCGTACTGACAGGTATGTTTGAAATTACGAGTTCCGGTATCTCTGCAGCTATCATCTTTGGATTTATCGGGGCGTTAGTTTTCAGACCAAAAGGTTAAAATAACGGAAATAGGCAGCCTGGACTAGGACATGGCCTATACATATTTGTCCAGACCTACATATGTTATCAGTAAGCTTTAGCGAGAGCGAGGTGATATAGTATGTTTGGTTTCGGTGGCTACGGTTGTGGCAACAGCTGTTATGGCTACGGAGGCGGTTATGGCGGAGGCTATGGTTGCGGCGGTTCTACTTTCGCGATAATCGTCGTCTTGTTTATCCTATTAATCATTGTAGGGGCTTCTTTCTGCTGCTAACGTAAATGGAATAGGCAGAAGAAGCCTATTCCATTTATTTTTATTTGTGAGGGCCTAGCACCATTTTTCTGTTAATACATAGGATAGGTACAGAAAAGGGAGGGGCTTAGGTATGGATAATAACTTTTTTAAAAACATAGAAGGTAAAACGGGCGTAAATATGAAGGATGTATTAGAGTTGGCAAACTCTCTACAGGGAGCCAATTT
The DNA here is from genome assembly GCF_001578185.1 of Peribacillus simplex. Taxonomy (NCBI): domain Bacteria; kingdom Bacillati; phylum Bacillota; class Bacilli; order Caryophanales; family Bacillaceae; genus Peribacillus; species Peribacillus simplex. The sequence goes on from NZ_CP011008.1 coordinate 1,298,839, forward strand.
CAAAGATGAAACAACAGTTAGAAGCGTCATCAAGCGCGTTTCAAAAATAGCAAATAAGCCGGTCAATAAGGAAACGGAAGATAAGATCGTCCATTCCATTGTATCTGAAGGGAATAAACTGGATTTCGGGACCATTTCCAATATGATAAATAAAAAGTGAAAAAAAGGCCTGCTAAAGTGCAGGCCTCAGTTTGTCGACAAAAGGGGTTAGGAATTAACATTCCGAACCCCTTTTGAAATTCCCTTTGAATTTTGCTCAATATTAAGGAATTGGGTATACGAGCCCACTATGTTAGGCCATTTTTGGACCTTGCCATGCCAATTGGCCATCTTTCTTTACATTCATGGCAGCGAAAGTAAGCATCGACAATTTTTTAAGTCCCCTTAAAGTAGTCCAACGCATACCATGCTTTTCTTTTGCATCTGGGAATACACGCTCAATCGTTTCCTTGCGTTTCGCATAGATAGGTTTTACATCTTGATGATGACGCAGGTGATCTGCTTCTTCCATATTTTCTTGCCAGATATGGCGCGTCACCACTTTTTGATGGTCTTTGCTTTGTGTACACTGTGATAAAAATGAACATGTCTTACAAATGTGTTTGGGAGATTTGTACTCACGATGTCCCTCTTTATTTGTTGTTGAGTACTTTAAAATCTCGACCGATGGGCAAAGGTAACAGTCAAAATGTTCATCGTAAACATACTCATGTTTGCGGAAGAATCCTTCTTTTGTTCGTGGCCGTGTATAGGGTAAAGCCGGTGTGATTTCTTTGTCAAAGAGGTAGCTTGTAATGGCTGGTGTTTTATAAGCTGCATCTGCGGCAACGGCTTCAGGCTTTCCAACTTTCTCAATCACTTGTTCAACCAGTGGCTCTAACATATGGCTATCATGCGTATTTCCAGGTGTTACAATCGACCCTAGCACAAAACCATTGCGGTCTGCAGCCGTGTGAAATGAATAGGCAAACTGTTTTGTCCGTTCATCTTTCACATAGTAACCACTCTCAGGATCTGTTGTACTTTCTTTCATCTCTTTGGTTTCTTCCTTATAAAATTTATCTGGTGGAAAAGGTTTCTTTCCATGGTTTTCACAATCTTGATTTATTTCTTCTTGAAGGCATTCTTGATACGCTCGTGTTTCCTTGCGAACGACTTTCTTTGCGAACTTTCGCTTATTTGCACTGACTTTCACATGAGTGGAATCAACGAATACATGCTCAGCACTTATTAACTTTCTTTCGGAAGCTGTCATTAAGATGCGATAGAAAATCTGTTCAAACAGGTCAGTATCTTTAAAGCGTCGCTCGTAATTTTTCCCGAACGTTGAGAAGTGAGGCACTTTATCATGGAAACCGTAACCTAAAAACCAACGGTAAGCCATATTCGTTTTAACTTCTTCAATTGTTTTACGCATCGAACGAATACCAAAGGTATATTGAATCAATGTCAATTTAACTAAAATAACTGGATCAATACTTGGGCGCCCTATCTCTGAATACATATCTTTCACCAAGTCATAAATGAAAGTGAAGTCAATGGCCGCCTCTCAATTTTACGAACCAAATGGTTCGCTGGCACCAGTTGATCTCGCTGAATAGAATCATGTTTAGAAAGCATCCTCATCACCTCAAGTTATAATACTTTTATTTTAAAACAAAAATGACTCCAGGCAAAAGTGTTCCATCTAAAAGGCAAGACAAAGTTGATTGGAACGGAAGGTATGAGACTCCTGCGGGAAAAGCGCGTCTAGGGGAGACCCCGCAGGCGAAAGCCGAGGAGGCTCCCGGACCGCCCGCGGAAAGCGAGTGCCTGGAGTGGAAATCAACGTCCAAATTGTACAAGCCATAAAAATAGACAAACTCAATTTTCATCGGGTTTGTCTACAGTCTGAGGCCTGCTAAAGTGCAGGCCTTTCTCATTTCGATTTTCAAAGAGAGATATTATTCACTTTTGGTCAAAGCTTCAAGAAACGTGATGGATAAGCGGTCCGTCCCCGTCTAGTTTGCAGGATGGAAAGGTAAAGATCCTTTTTAGCCCGGGTTGCTGCTACATAGAGCAAACGTCTTTCTTCTTCAAGAGGGGCCAGCTCCCCTTTTCGGTATGATTCAAGTGCGAAATCATGAGGAATGCTGCCATCGACAGCAGCAAGAACATAAACGGTTTGATATTCAAGCCCTTTTGAACGGTGTATGGTAGTTAGCTGTATGGCATCCTTAAAATGTTTCGATAGCTGTTTTATCTCTTGAACCATCGCAGTCATATGATCGACATGATCAAGGAAAGCGGCGACGGTGGGAAAACGATTTGCTGCCACCTTTAGGTCGCGGATGTCATCGGAACCTTTTTCCAGGTTTGCTTCATTTCCGCGCTTTTTTACATATTCCTGGTATCCCAAATCTTTCTCGATGATTTCTAAAGCTACAAGTGGAGCCATATTTTTTAAAGAGCGGATTTGTCCTGGGATCGTTTTTAATTTTCGTTCTTGAAAAGCATGTCCTGTCTTAACAAAAGCAAATGCATCGATAAAATCACAATCCTGCAGTATTGTCATTGCTTTTAACTCCTGTAATATACTTTGCTTTAAAAATAAGGAGGAAAGGACATCAGATGCTGCCTTGCTATCATGGGGAAACAAACTCAGGCGCATAAAGGCAAGCATGCCGCGAATGACCCTGCGCTGATAAAACGAATCTGCATCCTTTTCAATGACAAATGGCAGGTTTGAAGCGGCTAGCCGTTCAAAAATCGCCCTGGACATCGTATGTGTCCTATACAAAACTGCAAAGTCCCCAGGGTTTGCTCCCTTGGATATTTTTTCTTGGATGTCGGATACGATCATCGTTGCTTCCAATTCCTCATCATAAGGATAAAATAATACAGGGGGATTACCAGAATCATGCTGTGCTGTCATCTTTTTTTCCATCCGGTTCTGGTTGCGCTTGATCAAGCGGTTCGCTGTAGCGACAATTTCATGAGAAGAGCGATAATTCTCGGTCAGCTTTACCACTTGGGATCTAGGGAAATCATGATTGAAATTCAGAATATACTTCGGATCGCTTCCGCGGAAAGAATAAATGGATTGATCATCATCCCCAACCGCACATACATTTTTTGATTCAGCAGAGAGGAGTTTTATCAATTCATATTGAACTTTATTGATATCCTGAAACTCATCAACCAAAAAATAGTTAAATCTTTGCTGATATTTCTTCAAAAAATCCGGGTGGTTTTTTAAAAATACATAACAGCCTACAAGCATATCATCAAAATCATATTTCCCTGTTTGCTGTTTATATTCTTCATATTTCTTATATAAAAATAAACAGGATTTCTCCCACTCGTCTGTCGGTTTAATATCTTCTGGAAAGGCCAAGGAATTTTTCCAAAGCCCAATTTGTTGAAGGGCTTGATCATATGCAAATTCCTTATCATCAAGTTCCAATTCCCTGCCAGCCTGTTTCAATATCTTTTCTTTTTCCCATTCCCACTTCAATAGGAAATCACGCTGCCATTTGGATGGTTCGTGAAAAATCAGGATTTTATAAAAGATGCTATGAAAGGTCCCGCTAACTATTTGAGAAACAAGGGAAGGCGTCATATAGGGATAGCCGAGCAGACGCTGCTGCATTTCCTTTGCAGATTTCGCCGTGAATGTTACAAGCATGATACTTTTTGGATCAATCTTCTTCACTGTGAGCATATAGGCAGTACGTACCGTTAATACCCGGGTTTTCCCACTGCCGGCTCCTGATAGGACGAGGATTGGTCCATCGATCGTCATTACCGCTTTGAGTTGCTCTGCATCTAGAACAACCCCGGATGAGGATAATTCCTGAAAGTATGGTTCCTCTGGTTGTTCCAGGGCAGAAGGTTTATCTGAATACTTCGGATTGCCAGTTATGGGCCGGCTTTTAAGGAAAGGTTCCGTAATGGTTTTTGTTTCTGTAATGGTTCGTGATGTAGGAATCCTAAATCCATTCTGTTCCATATATTCTAATGGCCTGTCCTCATTTATCGGTTCTGAATTCGGCATTTCGCAGTGAGCCTGCGATGGGTCACTATGATAAAAATAGGGTGTCTCATGGATCCCAATAAATAATTTCACTGGTTTATGACAAATGATACAAGAAAGCTGATCACGTTTTCCTTTTTCAAAAAGTGTCTGCAGCTCACCAGCTGAAACGGTATGTAAATGTACGATTTCATTGCCAGATTTTGCTTGATTCATATAAATGGATACCTCTAATCTATTAAAAATATCGGCAATACTCATCATACCAGAAGATTAGGAAAAAAGAATGCGGAAATAGTGTTTAAATCTCATTCCAGACGGGTAATTAAATGACAACATAACTATTTAAATAAAGGTGGGATTCCAATGGGATACATAGCACCTGTTACACAATTTGATTATATTCAATATGCCAACCGGACGGTCGGAGCTGAAGAGAAAGTAAGAATTGTCAAAGGAACGAAACCCATTCAACCGATCCGCTTTGATCAGGTGTTGGAAGAGGAAATGGGAAGCTTTGAAGGATTCGATCAAGTTCAATATCATAATCGGGAAAGGACGAATGGAGCAGGCGCTAATAAAAATCAAATGTTAGTGAAGAATTTACGGCTGAAATGACGGGAAAAGGGTGGTATTTCAACGAAAGTGTCTAGTTTTGCAAAGAAAAACAAAAGAGGACACGTGAAGTGTCCTTTTTGTGTTGATCTCTTAGAGAACGTCAATTTCCACGATTAGAGCTAACAATAATTGTAGTAAAAGTTGAATGTTAAGAGCGATTTGTGCATCAGTTGTTACAACGTCGATATCACGGCTGTTTTCAACAATTGTTTTTTGGCGCGTGATTTGTTTAACATTAGAAGATTGGATTAATTCTTGGGTAATCCTATCAGCATTATCATTATCTGCAACGGAAATGCTTACGATGATCGCGATAGCTGCTTGTAGAGCGGATTGTAGAGAAAGAGCCGCTTTAACATCTGTTGAAGTGATATTTACATTACAGGAATCTTTAATGTAAATTAGTTCTTCGGAAAGCTGAACCTGAGAATTGTCTTGTCTTGCCTCTTGTTCGATCGAGTCGTCTTCGTTATTGCAGAATCCTGTCAGGGGGTGGTGTGAAGCTGAATCTAGGGCTGACCATGATCTTTCAGAGTCTTCATGAGTGTTACAGTTGCTACGATATACATTTTGGTTCATGTTGTTTTTTCCTCCTTAGGTTTTATTCCCTATTAAAATATGCTTTGATGGTTAATCGGGTTGGACGAATAAATCAGTTAATTCGTCTATTTTTTAATACTTAGGGAAAGTATTAGTGTGTGGGGGGATGAATGATAAAAGAAGCTGGAGCTTCAGGAATGAAATGTAAGTGCTGCTATGTCTCTGTTACTTATTTCTCCCCAGCAAGTAGGGTTTGATTAGGTGAAATGGTGAATCATTTATCTTTGGAATCCGTGAATTTGTTGTGAATAGAATTTGTAATTGGATTAACATCTTTTTCAGTGATGTTCTTGTCTTGGTTTATGATTTTTTGCGATTGCTCTTGTAAATAGCGAATGGTTTCTCTAAGGTTATTTCTTTCTTTTTCAGTTAGATCGACTTTTTCCTTTTTGAAACCATGTTTTCTCATAGTCCTCGAAACCAGCAGTTCCATTAATCTTTTTTGAGACTCCTCCAGGTTAAATTCATTGTTGCCCATAAAATTTTCCCTCCTTCTTGCTTTCTATATATAGTCTATGTATTTTTGCGGAGATTGCCATTGAACAGAAATGGTTTTTTTATAAAACGATAATTTAAGATCATGAACGAACAAAAAAACGCTGTCCAATCAGAAAACTGAAAGGACAGCGTTTTTATATCATAAAATGGTCTTCGTCATCGTTTTATGAGGTATGCCAGCATCCATGAATTCGTCAGAAACGATCTCATATCCTAACTTTGAATAAAAAGGAATCGCGTGCACCTGGGCATCAAGCTTTAATTGAGGTACTTCCCGTTCGCTTGCGTATTCCTCAATAGCGTTCATGATCATGGCACCGGCACCATTCTTTCGGCCCGATGATAGTACACAAATGCGCTGGACTTTACCAATGTTGTCGATGACCCTGAAGCGGCCGGCACCTATTGGCTGATCCTGATCATCATATAAAACGAAATGTGCAGACTCTTCTTCATATTCATCGATCTCTTCTTCAAGAGGGACTTTTTGTTCCTGGACGAATACTTTTTTTCGAATCATATAAGCATTTTCAAGCTCTTGGCTGTTCTCTGCAATTTTTACAAACACGAAGTCATTCAGCTCCTAATCTAAATGTTTCATAAACGGTCCATGCCCCATCTTCAAGCTGATACAGCAAGTGAACTCGTTTCACCTCTTCTTCATGGCTAACGTCAAGCATGCTTAATTGGCCTAAAACATCAGAATGCTCATTATCGGATAAATCTTGAGCGATGGTAATATGCGGGACGAATGCATGTTCATTTTCACTTTTCATGAATTCCTCATTATTAAGTGCATCATGCAGCTCTTGAAGCCCTTCGGATAATTCCACTTTGAAATAAATAGTATTGCTTACGGGTTGGAAGGACTTCGCTTTCGTTACGTTCATCGTAAAAGGATTGCACTTTTGAGCAATGCCTTTTAATTGTTCCGCGATCGTCGAAATTTCCATATCCGTCGCTTCGAATGTTGGTTTAAGCGTTAAATGCGGTGGAATGAAAGCATATTTCGTATCATACCTTTTTCGATAGGAGTTAGCTAAATCTTGAAGTTTTTTTGAAGGGAAAATTGCAACACCATATTTCATAAATAAAACCTCCTGATATTTTTTTATTGTTGTATTATAGTTGGACATGTTTTTCTTGAAACCATCTCAAAAGAGATGATTACGAGTAAGTTAGAACATTTCCAATAGTGCTCTTTTTAAATCTGCCTGCCAATATTTCCAGGTATGATTACCTTCAAATTCTTCATAGAAGCATGGAAATCCTTTTTGGTTTAATAATTTATGCAATTCCCTGTTGGGTTCTATGAAGTTTGCCCTGTTGCCATCAGTCGTCGGAACATCAGTTTCCCCAGTCCCGATCACATGGTAAAGTTCGAGGAGATGCGGATCCTCAAAATTACGTACAGCATCCATTACTGCTTCATTGGCAAATGGCGACTGCATGATGCATTTCCCGAATGTATGGGGATACTTTAGTGCGGCCAATAAAGAAACTGTACCACCAAGAGAGTCACCTATCAAAGCTCGACCATGTCCCATTTGATAGGTCGGAAATTCATCATCTAAAAACGGGACAAGTTCATGGGCAAGAAAACGTATGTATGCAATGTGCTGTTCCCCGTCCGGATGATATTTGCTCCTGCGGTCAAAGCGGTCTTTATAGGGAATGCCGACAACGATGATATTCTCGATCTCTTCGTTCCCTAATAGTTCATCGGCTACGCGACCAATTCGGCCCATTTGAAAATAATCACGGCCATCCTGAGCAATCACAAGCGAATATTTATACAGTGGCGAAAAATTAGCAGGCAAGTAAACAAGTAGTTCCAACTCTTCTGCTAAAGCTTCGCTTTTAAACATGTACTCTTTAATTGTGCCTTTGCGTAAACTCATTTTCCCGCACCTCGATGATAATTAATAATGAAAAACAACTTACTTGACTATTTTAGCATAGCCTTGCGATTTTTTCCTGTGAGAAGAATTTAGAATAGAATATTTTCATTATATTTTCTAAAAATTTAAATTATAAGGTGCTATAATACTAGCATATAGGAAAATAATACAATAAAAGAGGTGGCGAATAAAATGGCAGATGTACAAGTACACAGCAGGGAAGTAACAAAGGCGGCTAAACGAACATTAATAGAGCGTGGTGTAAGTGTGGAGGCAATTGCAAAAATCGTTTTTGAATTGCAGTTCCCGTATAAAGCTGATCTTAAGCTGGAGGAATGCATCCACAGCGTCGAGCGTGTCCTGTTAAAAAGGGAAATTCAACATGCCATTTTAGTCGGTGTGGAGCTGGATAGACTGGCAGAGCAAAAAAAGCTATCAGAGCCCCTGCAATCGATTGTTGAATCTGATGAAGGGTTATTCGGAGTGGATGAAACGATTGCCTTTGGTGCAGTACTCGGTTACGGAAGCATTGCTGTAACGACCTTTGGCCATTTGGATAAAAATAAAATAGGCGTCATTCACGAACTCGATAAGAAGCAAGAGGGAATCGTGCATACCTTCCTGGATGATATCGTTGCAAGTATTGCCGCGAGTGCCGCCTCAAGGTTAGCTCATCGTCTGAGAGATGAAGAAGAATCGTTAACTGAACAGGAAAAGGACATTCAGGAAGAAGAAGAGTTGATCGGTTGAATCTTGTCGACCAATTTTCATCCCGACCTATCAAACCTGGCCTTAATGAGGCGGGCAGAAAGGATATTGTCCATTTTAAATGTCCGTTTTGTCTGCCTTAGAAAACAGAATGCGTGAAAATTGCCTGGATAAATTTCAAGCACCTGAATTTTCCGCTGCGTAATCTTTCCTTGTTCGGAGAGATAAATTATCTCTAATGGAGCGTTTTCTTCCATATGTTTTCGAAGTATATATTTCATTCCTTGTCACTCCTTTGCTGCCTTACTTGTAATCATTATATGCGAACGTACGTTTCTTATGCAAGTGAAAAGGGAACGCCTGTTCTTGTTTTGCGGATAGGTAATAAAAAATAAGATGAAAATAAAACTTTTTTAATATAATGCGTTGACTTTTTAACAAAAAAACATATAATAAATTATGTACTTAAGTATTTTACTAATCAGTTATTACATACGACTTGTTAGCTCAGTGGGAGAGCACTTCCTTGACAGGGAAGGGGTCGTGGGTTCGAATCCCTCACAGGTCATCCGAACGGCGAAAGCATTGCTAAGCAATGTTCTTGCCGTTTTTTATTTTAAATCAACGACTGTATGATGGGTTCAAGGTAAACACCATAGAATGCCTAAAAACCACTTCACGCTAAAATATGTGAGGTGGTTTTTTTGCTTTTAAATTTCGAATTCAAGAGGTTTCATGAAGAGAAAGCACTTAAGTAACATTCAATTATGCTAGGTTTACTGTGAAGAAAATGAATTTGTAAATGTTAAGATATTACTGCTAACATCAGTTTCTTTTCCTTGTATTGCAGTATGGATTTTCCAAAGGGCATTTCTATTACAGTATCGAGTATGCTGGACATATAATTTGAAGGTTGTTAAGCATTACTATACTCAGGTAGTCGTCTCTAAGGAATAAAGACGCAAAAACTTTTGAATGACTCGTTCGTTGCATGACGTTAGCCTCTTTGGTAGACTATGCAGAAGTACATTTGACTTTGGCTAGGATTTACAATGGAACGGCATAGAGCTTCCCATTTTCAGGTTTCGTTTGGGACATCTCACTTTAGTAGGAGAATAAAGAGATACAGCTTTGTAAAAAGAAATAACCCATGAATCACACATACATTTTCCATATGTGGAGTGTGTGTCAAATCAGTTTTAAAAGTGTAACCCAATCCTACAGGTTCCCGATTCTAACTCTAATTTCGTGGGGATCTTTTTCATGTCTATCCCCTTTTTCTATCTTTTCCTTCTCTCCTCTCCCAAAAAAGTAAGAATTCTTTAATTTAACTCGAACGGCAGGGGGCAGTGAAACTTCTAAGTAATAATTTTTGGATGTACAAAAATAAAAACTTAAAAATTTGATGTGTTTCTAAAAAAAAACCATCTTTTCTCATAAAGCAGGGGTTGTATGTGGGCTTGTAATTTATCAAGAATTTTCTGTTTAGATGACTATACAGGAATAATATAAGGAGGAAGCAATGAACAATTATAAATTGACCATTCAATATGATGGCGGGCGTTATAGAGGCTGGCAACGACTCGGTAATAGTGATGATACGATTCAAGGGAAAATTGAAAATGTTTTAACGGAAATGGTAGGGGAAAAAATTGAAATCATCGGATGCAGCAGAACGGATGCGGGTGTACATGCCCTTGCCCAAATAGCCAATTTTAAGATCGGTGAAAATCTGACTGAAGTTGAAATCATGAATTATTTGAATAGATATTTACCACGGGATATCAGCATTGTCGAGGTTAGGATAGTCCCTGAACGTTTTCATGCCCGTTATAATGCTAAGGATAAAACCTATTTGTATAAGATCTGGAACGAGCAATATACAAATCCTTTCATGCGAAAGTACAGTATGCATGTAGAGGAAAAGCTGAATATCACAAGAATGAAAAATGCATGTCAATATTTTATAGGTGAACATGATTTCACTGCTTTTTCAAATGCAAAATCCAAGAAAAAATCCATGGTACGTGAAATATATTCCATTGATATAGAAGAAAATGCCGGTTTTATCGAAATTGCAGTGCGAGGCGATGGATTTCTTTATAATATGGTTAGAAAGATTGTCGGGACGTTGATAGAAGTTGGGTTGGGTGAAATAGATGCTGAAAATATACCAAGTATTTTAGAGTCAAAAGAAAGAATCCAAACGGGCCGTATGGCGGAGGCAGCTGGGCTATACTTGGTAAAGGTTGATTTTTAGGCCGGATGTTGATGCATCGGTAATTGTATGTTAAGTGTACAGGCAGTAGAAAAAGGGAAGAATGGTAAAGCGGAAAGTACGAAAGAAGGAGAGATTTTCATGAGATTAGCAGGAAAGAAAATAATCTGTCTTGTGCACCATGATTTTGAAGATTTAGAGCTCTGGTATCCGATTTTACGTTTAAAAGAAGAAGGGGCGATTGTTCACCTCGCTGGTGAAAAGGCGAATGAAACATACATTGGAAAATATGGTGTACCAGCCATTTCTGATTATGAGTATGGCAGTATTAATGCTAGAGAATATGATGCCATTCTTGTACCGGGCGGTTGGGCACCCGACAAAATTCGCCGGTTTCCTGAAGTGTTATCGCTCCTTCAAAGCATGGAAGAAAATAAAAAAACCATTGGGCAAATTTGTCACGCTGGTTGGGTGTTGATATCCGCGAAAATTTTACAGGGGAAGAATGTAACGAGTACACCTGGCATTAAAGATGATATGGAAAACGCAGGGGCAACTTGGATAGATGAGCCCGTCGTTGTAGATGGAAACCTTGTGTCAAGCAGACGTCCACCTGATCTGCCGGATTATTTAAGAGAATTGATAAACGTGATTGAAAAGGGTTAAATCCATAGTACGGTGAAAAACCACTTTTTCTTTTCATACCCGAATTTATTTTTAATACTGATTATGATACTTACTGAAATGCTAAAGATCATTCCCTTGATTGATCCTTAAACAAGTCAATAGACAAATTTCCTTTTGTCCCTACGACAGCATAATAGATGTCAATAACAGAAAGGTTTCTTTTTTTAAGTTCAGCCATTAACCATTCGTCATCGTAGGTTTGTTTGGATAAGTTTTCGTATAGGATCTTCCCATCATAGACCATCTCTATCGGTATAGTTCCAGCTGAGGACCGTATAGCCAAATCCTGTTTGGTGGTATTTTGGTATTGTGTTTTTTTTAATACAGAAAGGGAGCCATTTATCTCTAATATGGCACACTCCACTTCATCAAAATGGAAGATATCCTTGCCCCGCAAAGCCTGTTTAAGAGAATCCAGTGAATACCCCATTCGGTGCATGGACTCCTCAAGAATCTGTCCTTTCTGAATTAAGGCAACAGGTTCTCCAGCAATCCATTTTCCGAAGCGCGGATTTCGAACCGCTACAAGATTCAGTATAAAAACGACGGCACCCATAATAATCATTGCAAGGATAAAATACAAGAATTTAATTTTAATATTGAATGCTAGATTGCCTGCAATTGTCCCCATCGTAATTGAAGCGATATAAAGGTGATAGGTCCTTTGGGCAATCGTCTGTTTACCGAGCAGATGGACAAATACCCATAATAAAATAAAAGCTGTAAAGGTTCGAAAGATGATTTCAACAGATCCTGGCATGACTATTTCTCCCTTTTAAAAATCCCGACAGTCGTTTAATAGTATGTTCTTACAGCAAGCCCATTATTCTGTAATTTGGGTGCGAAAGTTGAAGAAGAATTAAGTTTTTTAGGGTCGTGGCCATATTTTAAATATTCCTTAAAAAGAGCGATTCTTTAATAAGGATTGGTTTTCTTCCTGAACGAAGGCATAAGTCAAAAATAGGTAGGGAAACTAATTGGAATTTTTTGTAATTAATTTGATCAACTATTAAAAATGAGGTATACCAGTTTACATGTCCCTTTTCAATAAACGGGACCCTATAGTTTTCGGCCTTGCATTTTTTTATATCGTTCACTGTTTCAATATGCATTCCTGAATCAGTATAATCACTGTGTGTTTCGAAAAAATCAACATAATTATGAAACGTACTTCCTTATAAATCAGGCATTCAAAATAAGTGAAATAGGAAGCAAGTAGCATATCGTTATTTGCTTCTTTTTATTTGGTGTCGAAAATCCATGGATATGTTTACTTAGTATTGATTTAGAACATTTTTCGAATAATAGTATCAAAATACTTTTTTGCACGGGGGTATGTTTTGAGTAATATTCGGGAGATATTCATTGACGATTTAAAATGCATTTATAAAAATTTCTTTGTTTGTATCGTTGTTGTGTTTCTTATGTTCATCCCATCCATTTATGCGTGGTTTAATATTGTTGCATCATGGGACCCATATGCAAATACGGAAGGAATCCTTGTCGGTGTTTCAAATAATGATAAAGGTGCGGAGTTAAATGGCGAAGCCGTAAACATAGGCAAGGAAGTCATAGAGGGGTTAAAGGGAAACAAAGATTTGGGCTGGAGATTCACAACTCAAAAAGAGGCGTTAGCAAAAGTGGAAAAGGGGGATTATTACGCATCCATCATCATTCCAGAGAATTTTTCGGAGCATATTGCGACAATCATGACCGATGACCCTATTAAAGCGGAGATTGATTATTATGTGAATGAAAAAATCAATTCCATTGCTCCTAAAATTACGGCAGCGGGGGCCAATAGCATTGTGGGAAATGTGAGCAAAAGCTTTATCAAATCAGCTAGCGGGAGTATTCTTGCAATCTTTAATGAACTGGGAATCACCTTGCAAAATGAGTTGCCGACAATTCAGAAAATGAAGAATATGGTGTATTTATTAGAGGGAGAACTTCCGGAGCTTGAACAAAATCTGAAAATCGTACAAACACATGTGAAAAGAGCAGAAGAAATCATTAAAATGGTCAATGATGGTCTGGATTCAATAGAAGGTTTAACATCACAGAAAGACAAATTGGTGTCAGGTGTTTCCAATTATGTAGACTCAACCAAGCAGGCATTTGCCGAAATCCATCCACTCTTGAAAAATGATATTGCGAGCATCAGGAGTGATAATGAATCGATTTTAGTGCTTGCAAATAGGTTAGCGGATCAGGATTTGTCCGATAATGAGGGGAATCAGCTAGTTGAACAAGGGAGAACGAGGATAAATAAAGAGTTATATCTTTTGGACAGTATGTATAACTTATTGGTGAGCGTCAATCAATTTAGTGAAAAAAACCGCCTTCAGCCAGAAATAAATCTAGTGGATGGTTTACGGAATAATGCTTCGGATCAACTTCAAGCACTGAATGACCATTCCTTCGACTCACTTAGAAATCTTAGTGAAAATAATGATGAAGTCTTGGGAAGCTTCCAGGATACCTTTTCAAAGGAGACAGGACCAAAATTCAATGAAATCTGGGCTGAAACGGATACTATATTACAGAATGCCCAGCGTATGCTTGAGGAGGGAAGCCAAGCTCTTCCTGAAGTGAAGACATTGTTGAATGAGACGAACCGAACGTTAGTAACTCGTACGGGAGATATCGATAAGTTACAGGATAAATTTCCGGAGATCGAGGGAAAAATCAAGGCTCTGGCTTCTAAAATGAGAGAAATCGATAAATCTTATAATATGGAAGAAGTGATTGATTTCCTAAAGAATGATATTGAACAGGAAAGTGACTTTTTCTCGGAGCCAGTATTGCTCAATAAACACAGTTTATTTCCCATTCCGAACTATGGATCTGCCATGTCCCCCTTCTTCACGGCACTTTCCCTTTGGGTGGGTGGGACAATATTGATTTCCATGCTTAGCGTGAGCGTCACACAAAAGGATTACAGTCCATATCAAATTTATATTGGCAGGTACCTTATATTCTTCATCATTGGATTGATGCAGGCATTAGCCGTTTCCATCGGTAACCTTTTTCTGATTGATGTATATGCAGTAGATAAATTCGAGTACGTCATGTTTTCCGTCTTGATAAGTACAGTATTTACTTTAATGGTCTACACCTTCGTCTCGGTTCTGGGGAATGTTGGGAAGGGAATAAGCGTAGTTCTGATGGTGCTTCAAATATCAGGCTCGGGAGGTACCTTCCCCATTCAAGTAACACCGCCATTTTTCCAACATATCAACCCCTTCCTGCCGTTTACCTATGCCGTTGGTTTACTTCGTGAATCAGTTGGAGGGATAACCTGGAGTGTCGCTGGCAAGGATATATTCATCTTATTCCTCTATTTAATAATCACGCTCAGCTTTGGCATCATATTGAAAAAGCCACTGCATGAAAGGACGCAAAAGATGAAGGATAAATTGTATGGAAGCAGGATTTTTTAAGTTACTGAATGGAGCGGAGACCTCGGTTAACATAACTGAAATGAAGGCATGAAACTGGATACTGAAAAATCAGCCTGAACCCTTGAAAAGGGCTCAGGTTTTTTATTTGTTGAATGGAATTTGTTTATATGGACCTTTATGTAAAATTGGAATATTTATCAATACATTGACAGTTTAATAGAAAGATACCGATAAATTAGAATTTTTGCATTTTTATTGTTGACAAAAACCATTGGATTAATCATTATTAAGAAATAATGTTTAGTTAATCGGTGCGATATAAAAGTGGGGTGACTTTATGTATTTAACAATAGATGGCATTGAAAAAAGTTTTTCGAATGAAAAGAAAGAAAGCATAAAGGTGCTCGATGAGATTAATATAGAGGTCGAGAAAGGAAGCTTCGTTTCGATCGTCGGACCTTCAGGATGTGGCAAATCGACACTCCTTTATCTAATTGCCGGCCTTGATAAGGCTGATAAAGGTGAAATACGTGTAGCTGGAAAAAAGGTGATGAAGCCAGGTCCGGAGCGGGTTGTAGTGTTTCAAGAGGCTGGGTTATTTCCTTGGTTGACGGTTCTTGAAAATGTTACATACGGATTGAAGTTAAAGAAGATTCCCAAAGAAGAGGCTAAAGCCAAAGCATTGGACATTTTAAAAATGGTTCACCTCAGCAGATATGTTGACTCCTATCCACATCAACTCTCGGGGGGGATGAAACAGAGGGTAGCCATCGCAAGAGCGCTGGTGATGGAACCTGATATCCTGTTGATGGATGAACCATTTTCTGCTCTTGATGAGCAAACGAGGATGGTTTTGCATAAAGAGCTGCTCGAAATCTGGAGAAAAACTAAAGTGACCATTTTTTTCGTTACCCATAATATTCGTGAGGCTGTTCAGCTTTCCGAAAAAATTATCGTCTTTGCAACCCGTCCCGGGAAAATTAAAGAGACGATTTCCGTCCCTTCCATGAAAGATGGAGTTATGCCGGATAGTGTAACTTTGCATACTGAACAAAGGGTTCTATCGATCTTGCAGGAGGAAATTGAAAAAGTGCTGAAGGAGGAAATGGGGAATGATTACAGCTTTAAGACGAATCATATTCATCGCGATGATAGCGGGGATATGGGAAGTCACATCTAGACTTTCCAGTCTTCCGGACTTCATGTTTCCTAGCTTGACTCAAGTGTTGGAAACTCTGTTTAATGGACTAGTAAGCGGACAAATAACCGAAGCCATCGGAAAAAGCCTTGGCCGTATCCTAATCGGCTTCACGATTGCCATTATAATAGGTCTAATCTTAGGATATTTCATTTGGCGCTTTAAACTGGTTGAGGATACGCTTGGATTCGTAGTGACTGCTTTACAATCCATCCCGAGTATCGTTTGGTTCCCTTTGGCAATAATTTGGTTTGGATTGAATGATTTTTCAATTCTCTTTATCGTCACGATCGGCGCAACTTGGACGATGACAGTTAATGCAACAAGTGGATTCCGGAATGTGCCCCAGCTGTATCAACGGGTTGCCAAAACATATGGATCAACCGGTTTTCATTTTCTACGTACCGTAATTTTACCAGCATCTGTTCCACAAATTATATCCGGGCTGCGAATTGCCTGGGCATTTTCTTGGCGTGCATTGATGGCAGGTGAATTACTTGGCGGTGGCGGCGGTCTTGGACAGTTGCTGGAAATGGGCAGATCACTTGGACAAATGGATTTGGTCATCTCCGTAATGATAATTATCGCAATCATTGGAACAATCGTGGATAATGTTGTCTTCTCACGCCTAGAGCGTAATGTTCAACTGAAATGGGGAGTAAACCAACGGTAGATTAATAAGATTATAGTTTAAAAGGAGAGGAAAATATGCTGAAAAAATCATTTTTTGCCCTTATTATGTCCGTATTGTTAATCGGAATAGTAAGCGGATGCACACAATCCACCAGTAAAGAAGAGGAAAAAGGCTCTGGTAAACAAACTGTGAAAATTGGATATTTTCCTAACTTAACTCACAGTGCAACGATCATTGCACTTGAAAAAGGCTTTTTTGAAGAAGAGTTCGGTAAAGATGTTAAGATTGAAACCAAAACGGTGGCCAATGGCGGATTATTCATGGAAGCAATGGCTACAAACGCTATTGATGTCGGAACGGTTGGACCTGGTCCATTGCTTAACTTTTACGTGAAAAACCCTGAATACCATCTGATCTCTGGCGCTGTTAATGGCGGTGCCGTTCTTGTGGCCAGCGAGAACAGCAAGGTAACGGATTTAAAAGATTTGGACGGTAAAAAAGTAGCGATTCCCGTCATTGGGAGCACACAGGATGTCATGCTTAGGAAAGCCCTTCAAGATGTTGACTTAAAACCGACTACAAATGGGGGAACAGTTGAGTTGTATGCGGCAGCCCCTGCTGACACAACCGCTCTCTTTGTCCAAAAATCAGTCGATGCAGCTGCTACCCAGGAACCATGGGGGTATGTATTGGAAAACCAGGCAAAAGGAAAGTTAGTGCTTGACTGGGATCAATTTGCATGGGGAAAAGATTCACCTAATACGGTAGTGGCTGCAAGCCAGAAGTTCTTGGATAAAAAGGGGCTCGCTGCTTCCTATTTGAAAGCGCATGAAAAAGCGGTGAAGTTTATACAAGACAACCCTGAAGAAAGCCAAAAACTCGTTATTAAGCATTTGAAGGAACTGACTGGAAAAGAATTAAGTAAAGAAGAAGTGGCTTCAGCATTTTCACGCTTGGAAGTGACAACTGAAGTTAATGAGCAAGTCATCCAGGAAATGGCTGACATAAGCAAAGAAGCCGGTTATATTCCTAGCAGTGATATAAAAGGCATGATCGATCTATCAACTCTTGAAAAAGTGTCCAAGTAAATTGTAATGAGAAAGCGCCTCAGCCATCCAGGCTTGGGCGTGTTTTTGTATTCCGGTAAAGGTCGAAAAAATCTAGTTTGGCCTGAGAAGATGATTATACATATAAACACGGTATTGTCTGAACTCCTGTCTTATGGACAGACTCGATCCAATGCCTGAATAACATGATCAACCTCTTCCCAGGAATGGATGGTAGCACCTGACGCCAGTGAATGTCCTCCTCCATTGAATTGACGTGCGACAGAAGCGATGGGAATACTCCGTGAACGAATCCTGACACGGATTTCAGTAGGATATTCGATGAATAAAGCCCAGATTTTGTTTCCCCTTACACTTGATAGAGTATTTACTAAATTCGAAGCTTCGATTCGATCTAATCCATACATATTTAACAGATCCTCCGTAATAATGAAGTAAGCTACCCCTTTATCGGTTACCTTGAAACTCATGAGAATGTCTTTTTGAAGTCTTGAAGAGTTTTTCGACTTTATATTAAGCCAGTTATGGATTCTTTCTGGCTGAAAATTATAAGTTCTTAAGTACGAAACCATTTTTAATGTCCTAGGAGTGGTATTCCCATTCATGAAATTCCCTGTATCACCTAGAATTCCTGCATAAAATGATTTAGCTGCTTCTTTATTCATGATAAAGCCTTCTGGAAATTGCAAAAATAAATCAACAAGCATTTCACTTGCAGAGCTATAAGAAGGGTCAACCCAAGAAAGGTCACCGAATTGTTCATATTCGGGGTGGTGGTCAATTTTGATCAGCAGGTCCCCGTGATCATAGCGGGAATCACTTATCCGTGAAAGGTTGGCGGTATCACAAACAATCACTAAGGCCCCTTTGTATTTTTTATCGGTAATGACATCCATTTCACCAATGAATAAAAGCCTATCCACTTCTTCGCCAACCACAAAAACTTCCTTGGAAGGGTAGGAGTGCTTCAAAAGCCGTTGTAAGCCGATTTGTGATCCCAATGCATCGGGGTCCGGATTAACATGGCGGTGAATGATAATGGTTGGGTATTTCTTGATCGCTTCGATTATTTCCTTTTTTTTATTGACCATATTGCCATCTCCCTTTGAATCTTTCCTTGTCTGTCGACCGATAATTGATTGTATGAAAAATTCTCATTTTAAATATAGACAGTTATGTATATCCAATCATCACATGCCTCACGAATAAAGGCAATTCCAATTACTTTAGCTTGAGGGAGTCCTGGAAGTACTTTTATATTAAATGGGAAGTATGCTAAAGAGTATATCAGTGGAAGTAATAAAAACACCCAAACAAAGTTATTGCAAAATTCAAAAAATGAAACTATACTTAATTTACCAAACCGATGACAACAAGTTACCTTGTTGCATGGCCGGCTTGTCATAAAACTGGAATTCATAAAAATTGACTTGGTTCACTTGATCTTCCTTTGCAGGAAGACAGTTCGTGGATAAGGGTCGGTGAAACATCAATGTATGACATTGTTGATTTTACTGGCTCTTTTTTGTGTATCCTGACAGTTTGAAAGGGGTGATGATATGAATGGAGCTTTGGAAGGAGTCAGGATTATCGATGTATCCCGTGTTTTGGCGGGACCGTTCTGTTCAATGATTCTCGGTGATTTGGGTGCGGATGTAATTAAAATTGAGCATCATGAAACAGGTGATGAAACGAGAGGGTGGGGTCCGCCATTCGCCCAGGGAGAAAGCGCTTACTATTTATGTGCCAATCGAAATAAGCAAAGCATGACCTTGAATTTAAAATCTGAACAAGGGAAAGAGATTTTCCATAAATTAGTGTCTTCAGGGGATATAGTGATTCAAAATTTTAAGACGGGTACATTGGAAAAAATGGGGTTAGGTTATGAAGATTTAAAGGAAATTAACCCTAAATTGATCATGGCCTCGATTACGGGATTTGGTTTAACCGGCCCTTATAAAGAATTGCCTGGCTATGATTATATCATTCAAGCAATGAGTGGTTTGATGAGCATCACAGGAGAAAAAGATGGAAGCCCCGTGAAGGTCGGAGTGGCCATAGCTGACATATTGACTGGCTTGTATACAGGCATTGGCATTCTATCCGCTTTACATCATAGGGATAAAGAGGGGGAAGGACAGGAAATTGATATTTCGTTAATGGATTGTCAGGTTTCTTCATTGGTGAATGTTGCCAGCAACTATTTATTCAGTGGCTTGACCCCTGAACGAATGGGAAACCAACATCCCAATATCGTTCCATACCAGACGTTCCGGACAAGGGATGGGGAGCTTGTCGTGGCTGTAGGAAATGATGATCAGTTCAGGAGATTCACAACCGTTTTAGGCAGACCTGATTTAGCCGAGCAGGAACAGTTTAAGCATAATGAAAAACGTTTGCAAAACAAGGAAGAATTAATACGGATTATAGAGGATTCGTTGAGAGGAAAGACAAAGAAAGAATGGAAAAGGCTGTTTGATGATGCAGGGATACCCAATGGTCCGATTAATGATATCGCAGAGATGTTCGAGGATCCACAAATCATCGCAAGAGGCATGTTGGTGAACATGGAACATCCGACAATCGAAAATCTTAGAGTGACGGGATCGCCCCTGAACCTTTCGAAAACGCCGATTACGATGAGAAAGCATCCGCCGCTGTATGGTGAGCATACCGATTCCATTTTGGCTGAAATTGGATATAGTCCAGACCAAATAAGCAAATTCAAGGAAAATAAAATTATTTAGGAGGAATTTTAATGATGAATTTCGAATTAACAGAAGAGCAGCAAAGTGTAAAGAAAGTGGTAAGGAAATTTGTGGATAAAGAAATTATCCCATATATTCAAGAGTGGGATAGGCAGGGTCAATTCCAGCCACATATTTTAAAAAGATTAGCGGAATTGCAGTTGATGGGCGTTTGTATACCAGAAGAGTACGGTGGAGTCGGAATGGATTATAATACCCTGGCCATCGTTTGTGAAGAACTGGAGCGAGGCGATACGGCTTACCGTACCGCAGTTTCTGTACATACAGGGTTGAATAGCATGACCCTGCTGCAATGGGGGACGGAAGAACAAAAACGGAAATACTTAGTTCCTCAAGCAAAAGGGACCAAGATTGGCGCTTTTGGGCTGACTGAACCGAATGCAGGATCTGATGTAGCGTCAATGAAATCAACGGCAAAACGTGTTGGGGACCATTATATCCTGAATGGATCAAAAACTTGGATTTCGCTCTGTGATTATGCAGATCATTTCCTTATTTTCGCCAAGACGGATCATGATGCCGGCTCAAGGGGAATTACCGCTTTTATAGTGGAACGGACCTTTGAGGGAGTGGAGTCGAAAGCCATTAAAGGGAAATTAGGAATCCGTGCAGGGAATACAGGCGAAGTCTTTTTAACGGATGTAAAAGTTCCGGTGGAGAATAGGCTTGGTGAAGAAGGTGAGGGCTTTAAAATCTCCATGTCGGCATTGGACAGCGGCCGGTTTACAGTGGCCGCAGGTGCTGTAGGGTTAATTGAAGCAAGCCTTGAAGCAAGCTTGAAGTATTGCCATGAACGAAGCACCTTCGGAAAAGAGATTGGCAGGCATCAGCTCGTTCAACAGATGATTGCCAAGATGACCGCAAATTTAGAGATTTCAAGATTGCTGGTCTTTAAAGCGGGTACCTTAAAAAATCAAGGAAAAAGGAATACGAAGGAAACATCACTTGCCAAGTGGATATCATGTAATGCTGCTAACGAAGCGGCCAATGATGCTGTTCAAATTCATGGTGCCTATGGCTACTCGGATGAATATCCAGTCGAACGTTTTCTCCGGAATTCAAAGGCCCCGGTCATTTACGAAGGAACCCGTGAGATTCATACTGTATTGCAGGGTGAATACGCTCTTGGCTACAGACAAGATAAAGGGCTTCGCAAGCAATTGCCTGCATGGCCCTTCGAGCAAATTTCCGTACATTAATTATAGATAGAGGAGATCAGATGATGAACACATACTTTATTGCAGGGCATGCAAAACTTCCACAAGGGATGGCAGCGAGAAATATATATGATTCCATCACGATCACGGTAGAACTTGATTTTAAACATGGTGTCATTGTCGAGGCTTCCTGTACACTTGCTACAGAACATGGCAGGGAATTCATTCGTCACCTGCTGCGAGGGTATTGCCTGAAAGATGGCATCGAAGAATTGATTGATCGTGTACAAAAGTATTATCGTGGGAAAGCTGGTCAAGCCATTCAAGCAGGACTGAAGGATGTGTATGCACAGTTCGAATTGGTCTCCGTCAAATAAGGGAAAATGGAAGGATCCTACCGGTATGTGAAACCGATAGGATCCTTTTTTGAGGATTAAAAATCATTCAATTTTCGTTTTCAGGATATAAAAAAGAGGCGTTGATGTAAACACCTCTTTGTCTTATAAATTATTAAAATACATGAAAGGGATGATGAAACTAGAAGCTCCAATTCCATTTCTTGTTGCCGCTGCCGTAGTTAGAAGATCTCCGATTTCTGCTAGTGCGCCTTTGGTTTCTGCATGTAGATCTCCGATTTCTGCTAGTGCGCCTTTGGTTTCTGCATGTGGATCTCCGATTTCTGCTAGTGCGCCTTTGCGTGCTGCATGTAGATCTCCTATTTCTGCTAGTGCGCCTTTGCGTGCTGCATGTAGATCTCCGTTTCCAGCAAGATCCCCATCGTGTGCCGGAAGTGGACCTTTTCCAGCAAGTGGACCGATTTCTGCTAGTGCGTCTTCGAGTGCTGAAAGTGGACCGTCTTTTTTTGTTTCTTTTACGTGAAGAACGGCAATTTGAACGTGGGTCATTAAACATGAAATCGCTTAACCCGAAGGAATTGGCTCTATCCACTGCATTTTGTATATCACGAATGATGTTTGACATATTTATATATCCTCCTTTCTATACGTTAGACTATTCGGCTTGTACGTAATGTGCTAGTGATAAACGCACAACTTTTTTGAAAAAAAGTTGTTTTTTGGTGACGTCCTTCGCTTTTTCCCATAATTTAATAGGAAAGTGAAAGGGAAGGGTTATATGAATAATGACCAGAAGCTACCTGTATATCAGCTTTTTATTCCACCTGTAAATTTAAAGGAACTTCGCAGGGATATATGGTGCAATGATCCTTTACCTGCAAAGTTAACCATTAACAGAAAAAAATTGGATATTGATATTGTTTACCGTGGCTCACATATCCGCGGTTTCCAGAAAAAGTCTTATAATGTAGTCTTTTATAAACCTAATACTTTTAGGAATGCTAAGGAAGTTCATTTAAATGCTGAGTATAAGGATAAATCTTTACTAAGAAATAAATTATCTTTAGACTTTTTTACGGATATCGGGACTTTATCACCGAAATCCCAGTTTGTTTTCCTGAATCTGAACGGGAAGGACGAGGGAATATATCTAGAATTGGAATCAGTGGATGAATTTTATTTGAAGAATAGGGATCTTCCTAAGGGATCAATTTTCTATGCAGTGGACGGTGATGCAAATTTTTCATTGATGAGTGATTTGGATAAAGGAATCAAAAAATCATTGGAAATGGGATATCAAAAAAAATGCGGGTCAGCAAAGGATGAATTATATTTACAAGAATTGATTATCCAAATCAATACAATTTCAAGGGCGGATTTTGAAAGGGAAATCGTAAATTATGTCGATGTGGAAAAGTACCTGCGCTGGCTGGCTGGTGTCATATTCACGCAAAACTATGATGGGTTTGTTCACAACTATGCCCTGTATCGAAATGGAGATACTGGACTCTTTGAAATGATTCCATGGGATTATGATGCGACATGGGGCAGGGATGTTAACGGAAAAGTGATGGAAGAGGATTATGTGGGAATCGAGGGATTCAATACATTGACTGCTAGAATCCTTGATGTAAGGGCATTTCGTGTTCGATACCAAAGACTCCTAAAGGGGATTTTGAACACCCGGTTTAACGTTAAGCATATGAAACCCATCATTCAGGGAATGCATGATCAAATAAGTCCTTATGTTTCAAAAGATCCATATATCAAGGATAATAAGAAAACTTTTGATAATGAGCCTGATTTTATCCTGAAATTCATAGAGAGCCGTGCAAAGTATATAAAGGGTCGGCTGCATAAATTAGATTAATGATTCCCATACTTTAACTTTGAAATTGTAATTGGAAATGGAAAAAAATTATGGGAGTATGAAAGAAAAGCATTCCTGTTGTTTTTTCTGTACGATTCCATTTGCTTTTCCATCCTATTACAGCTATGTTTGATAGAAAGATATAATCTATAGTAAATGAAGGATGGGAATGGATTGACTAATCAAAGCCGTATACCGGCATATATATACACCTTTACGTGCAGCCCTGACGAACGCTCATTATCTAAAATGGAAATGCGCTCGTTCTTTGGCTTTGAGGCTTCAGAAAATATACTAAAAAGTGATATAAAAATTGAACCGAGCAGAAGTCCCTTTATAAAAGGACGGGTCGATATCATGTTTGAAGGGGATAGCATATCCGAAATTGTTGAGCAAGTGAAGGATATAAAATTGCCTGATTCGACGTTCAAAGTGTTATTCGTAAAAATTAATGATCTTAATAAAGAAGAAAAAATAGATTATGATGGACAGCGTGAAATTGAACGGGAGATTGGCTGGCACATTCAGGGGGATGCCGATGTGAGAAATCCTGATCAGGTATATGGAATAGTGACACTAGGCGGCCGTTGGTATTTTGGGAAGTATGTAAAACCTGAAGCGGTTTGGTTACATCATATGAAGAAGCCGCGTGAATATTCAACAGCACTTAGCACACGAGTGGCGAGGGCCATTGCCAACATAGCCGTTCCACATCCAGATGGAGTGAAGGCCATTGATCCATGCTGCGGAATTGGAACGGTATTGGTGGAAGCACTATCAATGGGGATAAATATTGTTGGCCGAGATATCAACCCACTTGTTACTGACGGTTCCAGGGAGAACATTGCCTATTTCGGACTCGAAGGTGATGTAACTACAGGTCCGATTTCGGAGGTCACCAGTAAATATGATGTAGCGATTATCGATATGCCTTACAATTTATATACGCATGCGACGCCGGAAGATCAGCTATCGATCCTTAAATATGCGAGGGGCTTTGCTGACAAGGTCGTTGTCGTTACGATTGACACGATGGATCATATGATTGAAGAAGCAGGATTTGAAATTGCTGATCGCTGTGTAGCGAGGAAAGGCATTTTTTCCAGACAAGTTGTAGTGTGTGTATAAGTTTCGTCAGCAAGATGAAAAAAGCTGAAATCTTTAAGAATTTGAAGTTACCCCTGTAAAACAGACAACTAAAAAGGCTAAGTTGCCATCTGGCATCGGTATTCTATCGGTGCGAGGTGGCAGAGTCTTTTTTGGAATCGTTCACAATGGCTGCTTGTAGTTATTTTCAGATTCAAAGTGATTTACAAAAATACATTCTGATTCAATACAAGCATTATAAATGACAGTTTCCCTTACGAAAGGGGCTTCCAATAACACCTTGTTGTGCTAATTGCTTATGATAGGCGGGAGATGTGTACTGAAACCCTTGATCCGAATGGAGAATGGTTCTGTACACATTTCTTTTTTCTGTTACTGAATTTAACCTATCCAACACAAGATGTAAATCCCTTCCGTGAAGACATTCCAAGCAATAATCTCATTGTTATTATGTCTTATACGGCAGATAAATAATGAAATCCACACTTCAGCAAATATAGGTAATATCCCTAACGAGTACTTCA
The DNA here is from genome assembly GCF_001578185.1 of Peribacillus simplex. Classification (NCBI taxonomy): domain Bacteria; kingdom Bacillati; phylum Bacillota; class Bacilli; order Caryophanales; family Bacillaceae; genus Peribacillus; species Peribacillus simplex. Next base: position 1,324,169 of record NZ_CP011008.1, read on the forward strand.
ATGGGCTCTATTCTGAAATTTTCGTTCAAATGTGGATAGGTTCTAGAGTATTCGCCTTTAAAGAAACGCGGTTTCCCTTCTAATAATGGACTGTACTTGTAATTCCCACATTAAGCATATACTTTTTTGTGATTGACGAAAAAGCCTCAATCGCAATGCAATTTTCACCCGAGGACATCCATACCATTTAGAAAACTTTGAACTGCTTGAATCTTTAACTCACAAGAGTAGCGTTATTTTTTCTAGGCATAATAAAATCCCTCTCCAAGAATGAACGTTTTTTACACTGTCCACTTAGAGGGGATAATATCAATTTATCTATTGAGATAGCCGCCTTTAAATTTAAGTTTCAACGTGATTAGAATCCCGGTGTAGATGAACTTTCAGGAATATTTTCATAGTCTGATGGATTAAGATTATGAACCGATCCATCTGTTACACCATTGATAATACCCATTAGACCCGTTTCAACCGTTTTTACTAGCTGGCCTTTCTTTTTTTGCCCAAAGTTTTGTGTTTGTCCACTTACTTCAAATAGAACCGTGCCACTTCCGTTTAAAGCAAACGTTCCTAAAGCAGTACCTGGCAGGTCGATAGATTGATCGTACAATGAAATATTTGTAAACACGGAATTCCCTTTTGCTTGTAGTGCGTTATACGCAGTAAGTGTCAACTGACGGGAGAAATCATATTTAAAATTATCTGCATACTCTGCATATTTAGCCCCTGCAGGAGTGCTTGGGTTGGCAACGAATTTTCCGGATATTGACATTGTTACACGATCATCAGTTCCTTCGATATATGGGAACCCTTGGTGATGAAGGTCGATAAAAACATCCACTTTACCAAATTTCGATTTTAACCCTTTATATATGTCACGTACCGTTTGCGATTCAGGTGTAATAAACCAGCCCGGCTTTTCAGATGCCCCCGGGAAGTCTTGAGGCTTTGGTACATAGTTAAGGTTTGGATTAAAGTCACGATTAACATCAAATCCCGGTTTGCTAGCATAGTCGTCTCCAGATCTGGGAATCGTGTAATAGTTCCAAGAGGGTTTCACATTTGAAAGTTGTGGGAATTTCCCTACAACCTCTGCCCATGTCATCTCATTTCCACGGCGATCAAGCTCTGAGGCGTCTGCGTTCATCATTGGAATAGCAACGATTGTTAATTCATCAAGCATTCTCTTTACCTCAGGCGAGTTGCTTTGACCAAGGTTTTCAAGAATGTTCAATAACGCAACAGTTCCTGTTTTTTCATTTCCGTGAATTTCACTTTGAATAAGAACGACTTTGTCACCATGACCGACCGTTACCTTGTGAATGGAACGCCCCTGATTTGTTTGTCCAGCCACTTCTACTTTTACTTTCCCTTTACTCACTTGCTCAAGTTGATTTAATTTTTTTACAAGCTCGTCATAATTAAGGAATGCTTCAGTAGAAAGATTCGTTCCACCTGTCGGGTTTGGTCCTCGTTCAGCAAAGCTGACATTAGGGCCAAGTAATGCTGCTGCTATTACTGTTGAACTTAAAACCTTAAAAAGCTTCTTTTTCACATTCATTCTCCTTTTTTTGAAAATATCCAATATTCGGATAAATTCTTTGTTTTCTCTTCTTTTTCCTGTTAGATTATTAAAAACACCTAAAAAGGCCTATAAATGTGAAAAGAAAAATTCAATCCAAAATGACAGTTCACCACGCAGCGCAATTTTCATCCGAGGGTATCCATACCATTTAGATAACCTTGAACTGCTTGAATCTTTAACTTTCAAGAAGCTGTTATTTTTTCTAGACATAGTAAAATCCTCACTGAGGGGACAGTGGGGATAATATCGATTCAGCCTTATTGATTGTCACTTAGTTTGATAATGAACTACATATTCGATAAGTTGTTTCTTGACCTTCCCCTGATATTCCAAGTAATCCAAATGGCCGATGATTTCTGACATGACGAGCGGGAATTCTGATGTATACTTTTGTTTGTAAAATTCCTTTGCCAGTTCATTTCCTGTAGAAATTCCAGATTCTATTAAGGCCAGGATTTTTTGTGACTTTCTCTCAATGCTATTGAGTCTTTTTTCAATCAATGGACCAGGTTGTTCCATGATGTTGCCATGACCTGGTAAGAGGAGATTCACCTGTAATGCTAAACATCGCTTTAATGAGTCGATATGATCGACAAGGGTCAGCATCCTATTGCCGTTTTCATCAGGTTCGATCAAGGCGTTACTTGAAATATGTTCAATCAATAAATCACCGGAAAGAAGCAGTTTCCCTTTTTGGTCAAGGAAAGCAATTTGATCCGGGGCATGCCCGGGAAATTCGATCACTTCAAAATTCAGCCATTGTTTTCCTGTGATTGCGATGATGTCACAATTCAGTTTTTGATCTTTATTATTGTCGACTGCGTTGAAAAGGTATGCTACTTGTTTATCTCCAAGTTCGCCACAGCCCATCTCAAGATAAAGCTGCTTAAAAAATTCTATTCTCATATTTAAGAAGTCAGGGTCCCGTTTTAGACGGGGAACGGATTTAGAATGGGCATAGACTGGTATAGGATGGAGTTCAGTAATCCGGTTGACCAAACCAACATGGTCCCCATGATGATGGGTTAATAAAATTCCTGTGATATCCCCAACGGTAAATCCATTTTCCTTTAAGGTTTGCTGCAGTGCATTCCAGCAAACGTCATCATTCATACCAGCATCGACTAATGTTAAAGATTCATCCTGTTTGACTAAATAAAAGTTTATACTTTTTAAAGATAAAGCGCTTGGAGCTATAATTGGGTAAATTTTATTATTTTTCATGAACGTCTCATATCCTCCTAAATCGAGATAAACTTCATCTGAAAAATTGCGACATTACTAAATAAAGTAAGAATAGAATTATAGGGTTATTATTTATGATTAGTTGAATGAAATAAAACTGTCAAGCGGAAGCTTTCAGATAAACAATATTTTAATAGTAAGAATGATTGGAAATGAATGGTCTAATTATCTAGTTTATTTTAAAATTGAATAAACAATCTGGTTACTTAGCCAATATAATAATGAATTTTTTTGAAGTCTCATATGAAATGAAAACTGAATGCATGACGAATGAAGCAAGTGTGGCTCCATGAATAAAAAAACGGTATGGGGGGTTATGGTTTGAAGCCTAAAATTTATATTACAAGGAAATTGCCGGAACAAATCATCGATGGTCTTTGTGGGAATTATGATGTCAGGATGTGGGACCAAGAGGATATACCGGTCCCTAGAGAAGTCCTTGAACAAGAAATGCAAGAAGTAGAGGGTCTGCTTTGCTTGTTGACGGAACAAATCGACGAGTCACTGATTGAAAAGGCCGCTAATCTGAAAATCATCGCGAATATGGCAGTAGGCCATAATAATATTGATGTTCAAAGTGCAACTAAACGGGGCATCATGGTAACGAACACACCGGGGGTCTTAACGGAAACGACAGCCGATTTAACCTTCGGCTTGCTCCTTGCAACGGCAAGGAGGTTGATGGAGGCAGAAGATTATTTAAGGAGTGGGAGATGGGAAACGTGGTCGCCAATGCAGCTGACCGGACAAGATGTAAACGGTGCGACGCTTGGTATCATCGGGTTAGGGAGGATTGGTGAAGCCCTTGCAAAAAGAGCAAAGGGATTTGATATGAACTTAGTTTATTTTAATCGTAGCCGAAAGTATGAAAAGGAAAAAGAATTGGGAATCGAATATCAGCCCCTTGAAAAATTGCTCCAAATCTCGGATTTCGTTTGTGTCATGTTGCCGCTCACACCGGAAACCGCTTATATGATCGGCAAGGAGCAGCTGGGATTAATGAAAGGGACGGCTGTGCTCATTAATACCGCAAGAGGCGGGATAGTTGATGAAAACGCGTTATATCAGGCGCTGAAAAATCAGGAGATTTGGGCGGCTGGACTGGATGTATTTGAAGAAGAACCCGTTCCTTTGGATCACCCTCTGCTTACATTGCCCAATGTGGTTACATTACCCCATATCGGGAGTGCAAGTATTGCCACAAGATTAAAAATGGCAACTCTTGCTGTACAAAACTTGAAGGAAGGATTATCTGGTGATTCTCCCCGTAATTTAGTTTTTTTGAATAAAGGAAAATGACCCCAAAATGGGGTCTTTTTTATGGGGAATTTCAATCGATACCTTAGTCATAAGCCGAAGTTGAAAATAATGTTTTATGAAGTCACATCTGAAGGTGGGGAATTGTTTCGCCTTTAAAAGGTGGAATTTGTTTTATGAGGGCCATGTTTGCCTTAGGTTCGTAGTATCAAAATCAAGTATCCTGATATTTGATTTTGTTCTTTTCACTGAGATTTTGGAGTTTCGAAGCATAGGCAGATTAATAGGGAACCACATTGAAGGATTGCTGTCAGTAAGCATCCAATTCAAGTGAAGCATACTTATCGTAAATTGTTCGGGTTTTTTGTAAAATAAAGAAAGTCGGGTTTTATTTAGGGAAAAAAACAATTAGTTGAAAGGGATAGGGTAATAATGATTGAAATGAAAGAAACGATATCATCAGGCAACGAAATGACTAAATCCAAAAGGCTGTTGATGGCTCTTATGCTGGGGTCTTTTGCAGCGATTGGACCATTGTCACTTGATATGTATTTACCGGGTCTCCCTAGACTAGCTGAGGATCTGAAAAGCAGTACGTCTTTAGCCCAGCTGAGTTTGACTGCCTGCTTGTTAGGATTAGCTTTAGGCCAAATTTATTTAGGGCCGCTAAGTGATGCAAAAGGAAGACGGACACCGTTAATCATATCATTATCCATTTATAGTATTTCATCACTGTTATGTGCTTTTGCTCCATCCATTGAATTGCTTTTATTATTACGTTTGATCCAAGGTATTGCGGGAGCAGGAGGCATTGTCATTTCAAGGGCCATAGTTCGTGACCTTTTTTCAGGAACGGATTTGACCAAATTCTTCTCCATGTTAATGCTGGTAAATGGGGCGGCACCGATTTTGGCACCAGTTTTTGGCGGTCAACTTTTGCAATTCACTTCTTGGCGGGGAGTTTTCATAGTCATTTGTGTATTAGGTGTCCTTATGGTTGCGGCTGCATTTTTTGGGATAAAGGAAACTTTATCGCCTAATCTCAGGAGTGCTGGTGGGATAAACGATACAATCAAGACGTTTGGGAATTTATTGAAGGATAGGGTGTTTATGGGCTATGCTTTTTCACAAGGGTTCATAAGTGCGGCTATGTTCGCTTATATTTCCGGGTCGCCTTTTGTTCTCCAGAATATTTATGGGGTTTCCCCACAGACATTCAGCCTGATCTTTGCAATAAACGGAATGGGAATCATCATTGCTTCCCAAGTTGCCGGAAAGCTGGCGGGGAAGGTTAAAGAAGAAAAGCTGCTTCAAATGGGATTATGTCTTGCTTTGTTTGGAGGAATATTCCTTCTTGCCTCAGTCTTTCTCGAAATTGGGCTGGCAGGAATCTTGGTCGCTTTGTTCCTCTCCGTTTCCAGCGTCGGTGTCGTCGGTACAACGAGTTTTTCGTTAGCGATGCAAAATCAGAAAAAAACAGCAGGCAGTGCTTCCGCTCTAATCGGATTGCTTCCTTTTATATTGGGATCACTAATGGCTCCGCTGGTAGGCCTAGGTTCAGGTGAGTCATCCTTGCCGATGGGAATTGTGATGGTAAGTTGTCATTTCGTTGCCATGTTCGCTTATTTGATTCTTGCCCGTCGTGGGTTAAGGAAAGTTACTTAAAAAGGAAAAGCTGAAATCCTAAATGGGATTTCAGATTTTTCCTTTTAATGGAATATCCAGAGGGGGAAATATGAATTATAATAGTGATTCTGCTCCATCGATATAAACTTCCGTGCCCGTAATATGGGAGGACATGTCTGATGCTAGAAACAATACGAGATCACCAGCTTGTTCGGTAGTCCCTGCTTTCTTCGCCAGGGGCTGAGAACCTTGCGGATATTCTATTGGAATCCTGATTTTTTTTAAGTTTTCATCTTCCGGGAAAGTGTTATCGTGAATGTTCGTATCGATGGAGCCGGGACAAATGGTGTTCACCCTGATTTTATATTTTGCCAATTCGAGTGCAGCCATTTTACCAAAAGCGACTTGACCAGCTTTGGATGAGCTATAGGCGGAAAATCCAAAATTCTTGAAATATCGGTTTCCGTTGATGGAGCTATTAATTACGATGCTGCCACCCGTTTCCTTCATATAGGGAATGGCGTATTTGATGGTGAGAAAGGTTCCTTTGAGGTTGATGGTATGTGTCTGATCCCAATCTTCTGGCTTTATATCTTCAATAGGGGCTATCACTCCGTTTATGCCTGCGTTTGCAAATACAAAATCAATTTTGCCAAAATGGTCATAGGCGGCCTTGAAGGCATGTTCAACTTGCTCAGCCTTGGAAACATCCGTTTTAATGATTAAAGCCTCACTGCCCAGGTTTTCCACTTCTTCCTTCACCTTTTCGGCATTTTCGACTGTACGGTCAAAAAAGATGATGTTCGCGCCGTTTTCAGCAAGTTTAAGTGCTGCACCGCGGCCAATTCCAGATCCTCCACCGGTAATGATGGCAACTTTGTTTCTCATTAAATCTGTCATAAACTTCACACGCTCCTTTTAAGTTTTCTTTCCCGTTTAGGGAGTATGTAGAAACATCATGGCAGTGGTTATATAGGAAAATTATAAACGAATATTGCCTGAAAAATCCAATTTAAACGGTTGCCAGTGTTCATTATTCTTTGTTTTTTAAGGAAATGTCTGTATATTGAGGACATGATAAGTTAGCTTGAAAGGGGATAGGCTGTTGATACGAATAGGGGTAATAGGTACAAATTGGATCACGGAACGATTTTTGGAGGCTGTAAAGCATGTAGCGGATTTATCTTTAACCGCCGTGTATTCACGTACAGAAGCGAAAGCCAAGGAATTTGCCAATAAATACGATGTACATACGATTTTTACAAATTTAGAAGAAATGGCGGCCAGCGATGAGATCGATGCTGTATATATTGCCAGCCCTAACTCTCATCATTGCAGGCAAGCCGTGTTGTTTTTACAAAATAAAAAACATGTATTATGTGAAAAACCAATGGCCTCAAATGCGGCAGAAGTAATGGAAATGTTTGAAGCTGCAAAACAAAATGAAGTGCTATTGATGGAAGCGATGAAGTCGACCATCATGCCGAATTTCGAAAGTATAAAGGGGAATCTGGATAAAATCGGGAAGATACGACGCTTTTCGGGAAGCTTTTGTCAATATTCATCTCGCTATGATTCGTATAAACAAGGCACTGTGCTGAATGCATTCAATCCTGAATTCTCTAATGGTTCTTTAATGGATCTAGGTATTTATGTCCTCTATCCACTTGTTGTACTATTCGGTAAACCAAATAAGGTGCAGGCGTCAGGAACGATGCTTGAATCAGGAGTTGATGGACAGGGTACGATCTTGCTTTCCTATGATGAAATGGAGGCGGTCGTCATGTTTTCGAAGATTACCGAATCCAATTTGCCATCGGAAATTCAAGGTGAACTTGGAAGCATCCTCATTCAGAAAATTTCAGGACCGCAAGCGGTGGAAATCCAGTATCGGGATGGAACAACTGAAAGCATTTCGGCTAAACAGGATATGCCTACCATGTATTATGAAGCGAAAGAATTTGTTGAATTGATACAGCAGGGGAAAATGGAGTCCGATATAAATTCATATTCTAATTCACTGTTGACTATGGAAATCATGGATGAAGCAAGAAAGCAAATTGGCGTCGTCTTTCCTTCAGACCGATTATAAGCACTTAATTGGACATGGCCAAGCATGAAGGCTATAAATGGATGTTACTGTTGCCCCTTAATTGGGTAGAATTTAGTCATGGAAATTTTTATTGTTGGAGGAATGGACATGAATTGCAAAATTAATCGTAATGCAGCAAAGGTCTTACAAAAAATGCTGGGCACTGATGAAGCCGAAGGGAAAATGATTCGTGTATATATCACGCATATGCATGGCGATCATGCCCATTATGAGATGAAACTAGATACACCGGCAGAGCATGATGAAATCGTCAAAACAGATAAAGATATCGATATCTTGCTTGATTCACGTGAGGAATTTCTGGATGGCGTCTGGATTAAATATTTTTATGTACCTGAAGAAGGCTTTGAAATCACGAACCCTTCTAAAGAGCCGCACGGACATCATCACAATTAAGACTAAGGGGGAGGATTTGGCATGAATCAAAAATACGAAAAGATCTTTCAACCATATAAATTTCCATCAGGGGTAGAAGTGAAAAATCGTATCATGATGGCTCCTATGACCACTTATTCTTCGGATGATCAAGGTGTTGTAACCGATGATGAACTGGCCTATTACGCTGAACGCTCGGCTGGTGTAGGTGCGGTGGTCACGGCATGTGCCTATGTATCTGCTGGAGGAAAGGGATTCCCAGGTCAATTTAGTGCAGATGACGATTCATTTATCCCATCTTTGAGAAAATTAGCGGAAACGATTCAGTCTAATGGGTCAAAAGCGATATTGCAAATATATCATGGAGGCCGACAAAGTCCTCCGGAATTATTGCCAGATAGCCAACCTGTTTCTGCAAGTGCCATTGCTTCCAACGATGAAGCACCGGTACCGCGGGAAATGGGTGAAGATGAAATACAAGACGTAATTAAGGCATTTGGAGGAGCAACAAGAAGAGCCATCGAAGCAGGATTTGATGGTGTGGAAATCCATGGAGCCAATACGTACCTGCTTCAACAATTCTTCTCGCCGCACTCGAACCGCCGTACGGATAACTGGGGTGGAACACTGGGAAAACGATTGATTTTCCCGCTTACCATTGTGAATGAAGTAGAGAAAACGGTTGCTGACCATGCGGAAAAACCATTTATCATCGGCTACCGCATTTCTCCCGAAGAAGGCAGCAATCCTGGAATCACTTTGGATGATACGCTCCAGTTTGTTGATAGATTAGCGAATCAAAACCTGGATTATCTACATATATCGGTAGGTCACTTCTGGAATGGGTCTTTCCGTGAGAGTGATAGGACAAAGTCTCGCATCGTTAAGATCTACGACAAAGTTGGGAATCGTATCCCGGTTGTCGGTGTAGGGTCCCTGCATACCCCCGATGAAGTTGCAGAAGCTATGGAAACGGGTGTCCCATTTATCGCCCTTGGCCGTGAGCTTCTAATGGAACCGCATTGGATTGAAAAAATCAGGTCTGGAAAAGAAGTGGAAATACGGACAACCCTTTCGAAAAAAGATCAGGATGAACTTGTCATTCCAGATCCGCTTTGGGAAAAGTTGATTCAGATAAAAGGTTGGCTCCCGGTTGTGGAATAATGATGAAACACCATGAATAGATGAGTTACCCGTCCTCTTTAGGTGGACGGGTTTTTGTTGAATTCACACAATAAACCGAGATTGAGAAACGGGCAAACCGATAAAATATCTGATGTGGAATTCAATTAAAATGTAACTGTCATACGTATATTACGCACATTCGAAACCGAGTATATTTAATTGCCGAAAAGCTTGTTTCTAAGGCAAATTGTTTTATTATTCTATTAGTTCAAAAAAGAATATCAACTTCGGCCAAAGTAGAAGCATTGAATCAGCAGAACGAACGACGTTTATTTTAGTATTGGCACTCGATTTAACCATTTCATTACAGTGAATACTATCTATAACACATATGTTTTTACGAAGATTCTGTAGTCATATACTGAAAAAAATTATATAATTGCATTAATATTTGTACCAATAAATAAAATGTATTATTATCAATTTAATAAGATGGTATAAAAAGGGGTGTTACAATGAAGTTTCCGCACGATTTTTTATTAGGAGCAGCCTCTGCCTCTTTTCAAATAGAAGGTGCATGGGATGAGGATGGAAAAGGTGTAACGAATTGGGATGTCTTTTCAAAGATTCCGGGGAAAACTTTTGAAGGTACAAACGGGGATGTAGCCATAGACCATTATCATCGTTACAAAGAGGATATTAAATTAATGGCAGAGATGGGACTTGAATCGTACCGGTTTTCCATTTCATGGGCACGTATTTTGCCCACAGGGGATGGAGAAGTCAATGAAAAAGGCTTGGAATTTTATAATAATGTTATTAATGAATGCTTAAAGTATGGGATTGTTCCATTTGTTACGCTGTATCATTGGGATTTGCCTTTGACGCTTGAACAAGATGGGGGATGGACGAATAAGCGAACAGCTGAAGCATTCGTCAAGTATGCGAAAATTTGTTTTCGCGCATTCGGAGACCGCATCAAACATTGGATCACGTTTAATGAAACGGTTATGTTTTGCGGTTTGGGCTATTTAAAAGGAGCGCACCCGCCTGGAATCCAAAACGATGAAAATAAATACTTTCAAGCGATACATTATGTTTTTTATGCACATGCAAAAGCGGTAGAGGTATACAAGGCACTGAATCATTACGGAGAAATTGGGATTACCCATGTTTTCCTGCCAGCTTACAGTATAGATGATAAACATGAGAATGTATTAGCTGCTCGGCATGCCAATGAATATGAAACTTTTTGGTATTATGACCCAATTTTAAAAGGTGAATATCCATCTTATGTGGTTGAGCAATTAAAGGAGAAAGGCTGGACGCCAAGTTGGACTGAAGAAGAACTGGATACGTTAAAAAGAAATGCGGAGAACAATGATTTTATTGGGCTTAATTATTACCAGCCCATTCGGGTGGAAAAAAATCGCGACGCTGTTTCAAACGTGGAGCATTCAAGAGAAACATCTACCCTCGCTCCAGGGAACCCGTCTTTTGATGGCTTTTATCGGACCGTAAAAATGGAAGATAAAACATATACAAAATGGGGCTGGGAAATCTCACCTCAAGGATTTTTAGATGGGCTGCATATGTTAAAAGAGCGTTATGGTGATATTAAAATGTATGTTACAGAAAACGGACTTGGTGATGAGGATCCGATTATCGATGGTGAAATAGTGGATGTTCCCCGTATTAAATATATTGAGGAACACTTAAAAGTGATTAAGCGTGCAATCAAAGAAGGCATCCATATAAAAGGGTATTATGCATGGTCTGTCATTGATCTATTAAGTTGGTTAAACGGGTATAAGAAGCAATACGGATTTATTTACGTGGATCATCATGATCAGTTAAAACGAAAAAAGAAGCTGTCGTTTCATTGGTATAAGCATATTATCGAGACGAGAGGGGAAGAGCTGTAAATAAAAAGAAAACCTCTTGATTTCAATCAAGAGGTTTTCTTATTTATAAGGTAATGATTGAATGCATCATTTAGTCGGACTAAGGTAAGAGCGTGTTTGAGCAACCTTTTCAAACATGCTCTTTCTATTGTTCATTAATCAAGGTTCCTGGTCTTAATTTGATCCAAATTAGTTTCAAAACTACACCATGAGCTGAATGGGGAATTAGTCGAAAGGTCAAACCTCCTGATTCCTAGTCTAAATCTCCGGCTTCAAATTTACCGGACTGGAAGTATGGTCCCGGATTGTAATGTAAATGTAAAAAGGTGTAAAAGTTTGTAAACAAATGTTAACGTTACTAACAATGTACAGTTTTACGTTTTACTGTATAATGTTGAAGCGTGGTCAAGAACCATGTCAAATAACCTTACAAAAGGAGAGTGCATATGACGATTATTCCTTAGTTTTGGAAAGGCCCCCCGCATGTTTGTAGTGAACGAATCAGTCCCGTTGAAAGGATAGTATCCTCTACAATAGTTAATTTATTTTCGATCGTGTAACTCCCTCTAAAATGAAAGAATGTCATTTTTCCTGATGATGGTAGATTCCAATCTTAAAAAACGAATAAGGATGTGAGTTTGAAAAAGATGATAAAAGATTCTAGATTTCAAGGATATAACATGAAGGGTTTTCAAAAAGACGTAACGGCAGGATTGGTTGTAGGTGTTATAGCCATTCCGTTAGGATTGGCTTTTTCAATTGCTTCAGGCGTCGAACCGATATACGGGTTATATACGACCATCATAGCTGGAATTCTCATATCGATTTTGGGTGGCTCCAAGTATCAAATTGGAGGACCAACCGGGGCGTTTGTTCCTTTATTATTTGGAATCGTTATGCAATATGGGTATGAAAGTCTGCTAATTGCCGGAATTTTAGCGGGAATGATATTAGTCTTGATGGGTCTTCTTAAGTTAGGCAATTTGATGAAGTTCATTCCCCGTCCAGTAATCATTGGATTTACAACAGGAATTGCGATAATAATCTTCTCGGGGCAAATTGCCAACTTCTTTGGTATGAAAGTGGAAAAACATGAAGCATTCATGGATAACATGAAGGAACTGGTGATTAAAGCAGACACGATCAATATATATAGTGTGTTTGTTGCGATCATATGTTTTGTCGTCATACTGCTGGCACCTAGACTCCTGCCACGAGTGCCAGGACCGCTCCTGGGTCTGCTAATATCCACAATGGCAGCTTACTTTTTATTTCCCGATAAGGTGGCTACAATTGGTTCCACGTATGGAGCGATTCCGAAAGGTTTTCCTGAATTCCAAGTGCCGGAGCTTTCAGTGGAAATCATTATCACCCTCCTTCCCGTTGCTTTTACCATTGCCTTGTTGGGCGGTGTCGAGTCATTGTTATCAGCTACAGTGGCCGATAATATGGGGGGAACCAAGCATGATAGTAATAAGGAATTGGTTGCCCAAGGGATTGCGAACATCACGGCTCCATTCTTCGGTGGGATACCGGCAACAGGTGCTATTGCCAGGACAGCTACCAATATAAAAAGCGGGGCAGCCTCCCCGATGTCCGGAGTCATTCACGGAATTGTCGTTTTACTGGTTTTGCTAGTACTTTCTCCATATGCAGCGCATATACCTTTGGCTAGCATGGCGCCCATATTGATGTTTGTTGCCTGGAATATGAGTGAAAGAAAGGAATTCGCTCATGTATTGAAAACGAAGACGGCGGATTCGACGGTTTTGCTAGTCACCTTCCTCATCACTGTCTTCACTGATTTAATCATGGGAGTGGGAATCGGCTTATCGATTGCATTCATCACCTTCATTGCAAAAATGAGCCAAACGTTAAAGGTTAGGGAAAGAAGTCATGAGATCACTGAGATTGTTCCAATTGATAATTCGGATTCAAAGATCAACGTGTATAACTTGGAAGGTCCCCTCTTCTTTGGTTCGATAGACGTCCTGGAGTCATCGATATTGGCGAACCTGGATAATAAGACGAAAGTGTTGGTATTAAGCATGCGCCGGGTAACATATATGGACACTTCAGCAGAGGCTGCACTATTGGCGATTGTTAATCGAATCGGAAAATATAAGGGGAAATTAATCATTTCCGGAATCCAGCAGCAACCAAAGGAATTGTTACTCAGCACTGGTTTGTATCATAAGATAGAAAAACAGCACTTTTTTAAATCGAAAGAAGATGCCCTGTATTTTGCCGAGAAGCAGTTGAAGGGCAATTCTGATAAAGTAGTCTAATAGATTCATCCTCGAGGTCACCTTATAGGATAGTTATGTTATAGTATCGTTAACAGTAGATTTTAAAAGAAGGTGACTATCTGGGTGAATGTATATCGGATTGGCCAGCTTGCTGAACTTGCGAATGTTTCGAGGAGAACCATTGACTATTACACACAATTAGGAATGCTGAGCTATGAAAAAACTGGGTCAAGATATCGGTATTATACAGAAGATGCTCTAAATCGTCTTCAAATGATTAATCGGTATAAAGAACAGAATATGCCCTTGACTGAAATCAAGGAACGGTTACTTGTTTGGTCTGAATCCACTGTTGATTCTGAGCAAGTGCTCTTGATGGTGGACAAGATATCTACAGACCTTAAAGGACTGGAGAACGAATTGCTTGAATTAAAGCCTTTACTGGAACAGCTCGATGAACGGCAGTTAACATATGCTGCAAAACAGCTTTCCGTTCGGGGCAGCTCTTTATTGAGCATCATTGCCATGTTCTCTTAAGATTTTGCCAAAATAAGACCTGATTGGGTCTTTTTTTGTCCTTTTATTTACATGGGGTAATATCCTCAATAACGTTTTCAAATCACAGGCATGACTTTAACTTTTATATAAGATAGTGGTACTTTGTTGGAATGGCCAAATAATCTTTTTTCGATAAAGATGAAGGATACTGGGGAATGGAAAAAGAAGAACATAAGTATCTACGACTATATGAAGAGGTGAGAGTGAATGATTGGATCAATAGTAACGACGGCTAAAGGTCATCTTCAAGGCACTTTGGAAAACGATATTTGCGTGTGGCGTGGAGTCAGGTATGCGAAAGCGCCGGTTGATTCTCTGCGTTTCCGCTCACCGGAGCCCGTTGAGAATTGGAGCGGTGTCATGGATGCAGTGGATTTTGGTCCCATTCCCCCCCAGCTGATGGATCGGGCTGTAAGAACAGGAATGGCAGGAAATGAAAAAATGGATGAGGATTGCTTGTTCCTGAATATTTGGTCACCTAGAGCTGATGATAAAAAACGTCCGGTAATGGTGTGGATCCCTGGTGGAGCATATATAACGGGAGCCGGATCTCTTGATATGTACAATGGACATTTATTGGCTAAGAATGGAGACGTAGTCGTTGTAAGCATAAACTACAGGCTGGGTGCACTGGGTTATTTGGATTTTACCGAGTTATCAGTTGATGGTGAAATATTCGAAACCAATTTAGGTTTACGAGATCAAGTGGCGTCTCTGAAATGGGTTAAAGAGAATATAGAAGCCTTTGGCGGCGACCCTGAAAATGTTACGATATTTGGAGAATCAGCGGGAGGGAATGCCGTAACGACCTTACTTACTGTCCCTTCTGCAAGGGGTCTTTTTAAACAGGCTATTGCAGAAAGTCCCGCTCCGACATCTGTTTACGGAAAAGGATTTGCACGCCAATTCAGTGAAAGGTTTCTTGAAATCTTGGGCATTGGAATGAAAGAAATCCATCGATTAAAAACACTTCCAGTTCAAGAAATTGTCGCGGCGTCCTACCAACTCTTACTGCAGAACTCACAAGCCTTGCCAGGTTCCCTATCATTTGGACCTGTCGTGGATGGTGACTTCCTGCCTGATTATCCACTAGATTCGATTCGATCAGGAAAAGCAAAGGGAATACCCTTGCTTATAGGAACAAATAGGGACGAAGCTACATTATTCGACCAGATGGATCACCCGTTAATCCCGACTAATCCAGAGATGATTCATAAAATGTTCGAAAATACTGATCCTGAGGCAAAAGAGCGAATTACGAATGCTTATTTGAACTACCCGGAAAAGGAGGCTTTGCTAGGCATTGGCCGTGATGCGACTTTCCATATTCCCTCGGTTTGGTATGCGGAGGCAAACAGTCGCTTTGAAAAAACATGGATGTACCGTTTTGATTATAAAACGGCGGCAATGCGCATAAGTAAATTAGGGGCGACACATGGTATGGAAATTCCTTTTGCCTTCCAGACTTTCGACTCGTCATTGGGCAAACAGATTACTTCATATGGTTCCAGGCCAGCGGCTTTAAAGGTATCCAATAGAATCCAGGGCCATTGGGTCAACTTTGCTAAGCGTGGAAACCCAAATCCCCCGGAAGGTGAAATATGGCCAAAATATGATGAAACCAATCACTACACAATGATTTTTGATAAAAAGGATTATATTGAAAAAGATCCTAACAGAATGATAAGGTTGGCATGGGAAGGAGTAGGGATTTACAAGTGAAATGTAGTGGATCGGAAGAAAGCGAGGAGAACATGGGCATCAATAAATATGTCAACGAAGTCATTGGCCCTTTTCTCGAAGCGGGCTTTATAAAAGTTTAATGAAGTCATTGGTGGATTGGAAAAGGCATGGAATCGATGTGTGGACGGACGGTGCCGAGCCCTGGATTTACTTTTTTGAGAGATTGGGTGAATTGAGCGCCCAATTGGTAGGGGCTGCAGGTGATGAAGTGATAATGGCAGTGTTAACTACAGCTAATCTGCATCAGCTTGCGGCCACCTTTTTTGAACTAAGAGCTGGCAGGAATAAGATTTTGGCGGAATGATTTCATCTTCTTCATGGAATTTACCACCCCGGCTTTTCACCTGGGTTAAATGTGTCGAAGGATTCAGTCCATGTAATTGAAGCGGCTTTGTAGTGCATAGATATCACTGGGAAAGGGTAGATCTGCAGAGATGAACGAGAAAAAGCGTTCATTGTACTTCCGACGATCTTATATCGTAGCGGTCAGAGGTTAACAAAGGAAGCCCATGCGCGTATAATCGAGATTGGATTCGATGCCTGTCATTCCGTGGGTGCCATTCCGCATCGGCTTTACAAGTGGGAAGTGCCCCCCCATATATTAAGCATAGGCCTTTTGGGCTCGCTAGAGATGATTACGGAAGTAGGAATAAAACAAGTCCGGAAAAAATCTTTGAGGTTGACTCAATATCTTATGGATTTAATCGATTCGGAATGATCGGGATACGGATTTGAAATTGGCACAAGAGATGAATCAAAAAGGGGAGGTCATATCATCCTTGAACATCAAGAAGGTTGCAAGAATATGTAAAACATTGAAACAAGACGCTATCATACCCGATTATCGTGAACCGAATATGATTCGTCTAGCACCTGTTGCTCTTTATACCTCTTTTCAGGAAGCTTATGAAACGGTACAGGTCCTTAAAAAGATCATGGATGGCAGGTTATATGAAAACTATGAAAATAAAAGGGGAATCATTGCCTAGAATGGAGCACCATATGGAGAAAAGTAAACTGCAACGTGAATTATCATCGAATCAAATCACAATGATTGCCATGGGATGTGCAATAGGCACCGGATTATTTTTGGGAAGTGGCCTTGCGATTTCGACGGCAGGTCCAAGTGTACTGATCAGCTATGCAATAGGTGCATTCATTGTCCTTCTATTGATGGGCTGTTTGGCGGAAATGACTGTAGCTTATCCAACATCGGGATCGTTTGGAACCATTGCTGAAAAATATATAAGTCCATTTGCGGGTTTTGTTGTGAGGTATTCATATTGGATAGCGAATGTCCTGGCCATTGGTGTCGAAGTGAGTGCCATCGCTGTATATATGAAATATTGGTTCCCGGATGTACCAGGAAGCATTTGGATTTTCCTTTTTGCTGCCTTGCTCATCTATGTAAATGCAACGAGTGTCAATACATTCGGGAATTTTGAGTATATTTTTTCAATGATCAAAATTAGCGCCATTGTCATTTTCATTCTACTGGGCGCCTACGTGGTGATTGGCGCCGAACCTTCAAGCGGGATCGGTATAGAGAACTATGCCAATGATGGAGGTTTTATGCCTTTCGGGTTTTGGGGGCTTTGGGTCGCTATATTTATTTCTCTCTTCAGCTTCTTAGGAACGGAGTTGATTGCGGTTACGGCGGGAGAAGCAAAGGACCCTGATATTGCCGTCCCTAAAGCTTTGAAGGCAACTGTATTAAGGCTTACCACTTTTTATGTACTGACAATCGGGCTCATGTTACTAATTGTACCCTGGCAATCCGCTGGTATTGATAAAAGCCCATTTGTTAGGGTGATGGAAATCCTGAATATTCCTGGAGCATCGGGCATAATGAATTTCATTATTTTAACGGCGGCTTTATCTGCAATGAATAGTCAATTATATGCCTCCACGAGAATGATATTTTCATTATCCGAGCAAAAGCAGGCTCCAGCCCTATTTCAAAAAGTAAGCCGGAAAGGAGTCCCGATAAGGGCCCTTCTCATATCCACTTTGGGCATATTTCTTGCTGCAGGAGTAAAGGTTCTTCTCCCGGATACTTCATATGCATTCATGATGGGGGTATCGATGTTCGGTGCCATTTTAACCTGGTTCATGGTGTTCATCTCCCATTTATTTTTCAGAAAGAGGTGGGAGAAATCAGGGGGGCGTAAATTACCGGTTAAAATGTATGGCTTTCCGTATTTAACGATTCTTGGTGCATTACTTTTGTTTGCTTTGACGGTATCTACTTGGTTCACTGGCCCGTTTAAAATCGTTCTCCAGTTCGGTGTACCTTGGCTGGTCTTTCTTTGCATCGTCTATTTATTAATGTCGAAAATCAAAAGAAGGTAAAGGGAAAGAGGGATGGTATGGATAAGGGACCAATGGATAAAGATGGTTTGGAAGAAGGTATAGTAACTGATTTTGATAAGGATATGTCCTATGGGGACTACCTGCAATTAAATCAAATATTATCAAGTCAGCATCGGCTTTCCGGTCATCACGATGAAATGTTGTTCATCGTTATTCACCAAACAAGTGAATTATGGATGAAATTGATCCTCCATGAATTGACTGCAGCAAAGGACCATATTGAGGCAGGACGTTTGGAGCCATCCTTTAAGATGCTATCCAGAGTGGCTAGGATCCAACAGCAACTTATTCAATCCTGGAATGTGCTTTCGACCTTAACGCCATCTGATTATATGGAGTTCCGGGAGAAACTAGGAAACTCTTCAGGGTTTCAATCATTTCAGAACAGGTTGATAGAATTTGCGATGGGTCAAAAGAATTCGCAAATATTGGCCGTTTTCCGTCATCAGCCTGAGCTTTATGAGTCGATGAAAGCAACTTTGAATAAACCTAGTATTTATGATGCGGCTATAGGGGCATTGGCTGCAAGAGGGCTTCCTGTTGATGAATCGGTCTTGAACAGGGATTGGCCTGAAACCTATCGGGAAAATGCCAGTGTTGAAAGCGCGTGGCTGACAGTTTACCGTGACGTGCATAAATATTGGGATTTGTATGAGTTGGCCGAAAAACTCGTTGATATTGGAAGTCAGCAACAATTCTGGAGATTCAATCATATGAGCACTGTAGAGCGTATCATCGGTAATAAGACGGGAACGGGCGGATCATCCGGGGTAAGTTACCTGAAGAAAGTGGTCGAACAGCCATTTTTTCCTGAGCTTTGGACATTAAGGACCAAGCTGTAAGATTTGACTGGAGGGGAATATGCATGAGTCAATGGTTAGATATTTCCAGCACCTTAATGAAAGTTCGCGATATTGGCCTGGAGAAACGCAATATTCATTTTGGTTGAATTCATTAACGGAAGGGTCATCCGTCAACGTAGGGAAATTCGGATGAGTACGCATTTAGGAATCCATATTGGATGCTCCCTTTCATTTTGATGGATAGGGAAAAAACATTACCGAACTTGATCTTGATTTATACTATGACCTTAGCCGTTTTCCTGAATGGATTCCACCGGATGAAGTAAATCCAGCCAAAGCAACCTGACCCCTTTTTTTAGGCTGAGGGATTCCTATCCTGGAAGGGCTTGTTCTTGACGAGGTGGAGTCTGGGTTGTACGATTTGGCTGCTTTGCCGCTTGTAATAGAAAGAGAGGATGGCAGTCCAGTCAAGGCCGTGGAGAAAAAGATAGGCTGATAAGGGGGATATGGGAATGGGCAAAATTGGAGTTTATGGATCTTCCTTCGATCCAGTCACCAATGTGCATTTATGGACAGCATCCACCATTGCGCATCGTGCTAAGCTAGACAAGGTGATTTTTTTGCCTTGTGCAAATGGACGTATCGATAAACAGATGAAAACGAGCAATGAACACCGTTGGGAGATGCTGGGGCTCGCAATAGGGGGCAACCCATTATTCGAAGTTAGTGATTATGAAATTAATGAATGCGCTGGAATGAGTAAACAATATACTTGGTATACGATGGAATATTTTAAATCACGATATCCAAAGGATGAAGTTTATTTCATTATGGGTGCAGATTTACTTGAGGATATTGACAATCAGGAGTTACCGGTACACTTACGATGGAAATTCAGGGAAAAATTGATTGCCAATCATAAATTCATCGTCATGGCACGGGATGGGATCGATATGTTAAAAATCATATCGAAAAGTCCGTTACTTAGGAATTATGATGATGGCAATACATTCCACCTTATAGATAAAGGCCTTTCAATGGAAATTAGTTCTACATATATAAGGGATGAACTTGCAATGGGAGGGGAACCAAGATATTTACTGCCTGATCAGTGTTATCAGTATATTGTGGACAATAAGCTATATCAAAAAGAATCAAATCCTTAAGTGTTAGCTGGGGATGAATGGGCTCGATCTCTCCGTTGGATCGAGCTCCTTTCGTTTGGAAAATGAATTAACCTTATATACGTGAATAAGTTTAAATAAAGGACTGGTGAAAAACAAAAACATAGTTGACAACTTGGTATACTTTGTTTTATGGTAATGATACATAAAATCAGAATATTCGCTGATCAGAGAACTGAAGGCATACTATCTCCTTGAATAAAATTAAGAAGGGAATAGTATGCCTTTTTTGTTGCAAAAAGTGAAAAACAGGAGGAAGTTCATGAAAAAATTGATGATATTGACAAGTTTGATATTGGCTTTCGGTGTACTCGCAGGATGCAACTCGGAAAAAACGGAAGGGGACGGGACATCAAAGCCAGTCGAGCTATTGAATGTGTCATATGATCCGACACGTGAATTGTACCAGGAATTCAATGAAGCGTTTGTGAAGCATTGGAAAGAAGAATCGGGTCAGGATGTATCGATTCAACAATCCCATGGCGGGTCTGGTAAACAGGGCAGGGCCGTTATTGATGGATTGGAAGCGGATGTCGTTACATTGGCATTGGCCTATGATATTGATGCCATTTATGAAGCTAGTAACCTATTAGCGGAGGATTGGCAGAAACGTTTACCGGAAAACTCGACACCTTACACATCAACCATTGTATTTTTGGTGAAAAAAGATAACCCTAAAGACATTAAAGATTGGGATGATCTAATCAAAAAGGATGTATCCGTCATTACACCAAATCCAAAGACAAGCGGAGGGGCAAGGTGGAATTACCTGGCTGCATGGGCATATGCAGAGAAAAAATTCGATAGTGACGAAACAAAGGTTAAGGATTTCATGAAAAAGCTTTATCAGAATGTTGAGGTTCTGGATTCAGGGGCACGGGGTGCAACCACCACTTTTGTAGAAAGGGGAATTGGTGACGTACTTATCGCTTGGGAGAATGAAGCCTATTTAACACTTGAAGAATTCGGTGATGACAAATATGAAATCGTCAATCCCTCCATCAGTATATTAGCAGAGCCACCGGTAGCTGTTGTTGACAAGGTGGCCGAGAAAAAAGGAACAAAGGAAGTGGCTGAAGCCTACCTGGAATACTTATATTCGGATGCCGGTCAGGAAATTGCCGCGAAAAACTTCTATCGTCCAAGGGATGAGAAGATACTCGCTAAATATGAAGACCAATTTGCAAATATCGATATGGTGACCGTTGATGATACGTTTGGCGGGTGGAAAAAAGCCCAAGAAACACATTTCAATGACGGTGGTACATTTGACGAAATTTATCAACCGCAATAAGCAGGGGGAGAAGATGGATAGACACATCTTCTCCTTCATAATAAGAAGAAGAGCTGGGGCGAAGCGATGAATATAATGACAGAAGGTAAACAGAAGAAAAAGAGGACTATACCCGGTTTTGGTTTGACGATGGGTTTTACGTTGCTGTATCTCTCCATCATCGTTTTGATTCCATTATCCATGGTTTTTCTAAACACATTTTCAATGGGATTTCAGGATTTTTGGGCGACAATAACTGAACCAAGGGTTGTCGCTTCGTATAAATTGAGTTTTTTATCAGCGTTAACTGCGGCCTTCGTGAACGCAGTTTTTGGCGTTTTAATTGCCTGGGTGCTTACTCGTTATGAGTTTCCCGGCAAACGGATCATCGATGGGCTGGTGGATTTGCCTTTTGCCCTGCCGACTGCTGTGGCAGGGATTACTTTGACCACTTTGTACTCACCGAACGGGTGGATTGGGCAATTTTTCAACTTTAAAATCGCTTTCACCCCTACCGGGATCATCATCGCCCTTATATTTATAGGCCTCCCATTCGTGGTGCGGATGGTTCAGCCGGTACTTGAAAATATAGAAAAAGGGATGGAAGAAGCATCTGCTTCTTTAGGGGCGAATCGAATGCAGACATTCATTAAAATTATCTTCCCGGAATTGATTCCAGCGATATTGACGGGTTTTGCACTTTCTTTTGCGAGAGCACTTGGAGAGTATGGATCCGTTGTCTTCATTGCAGGAAATATGCCGTTTAAAACGGAGATTTCCCCGCTGATCATCATGACAAAGCTTGAACAGTATGATTATGAAGGTGCAACAGCGGTAGCAGCCGTCATGCTCATTATTACATTTATAATTTTGTTCACGATCAATATTTTACAATGGTGGACTGGCAAAAGATATTCAGGGAAGTAGGAGGGGACATGTTGGAACATGATAATTCAGTGGTTTTAAATACGAATGATCCAGTCATTATAACGAGAAACATAACAAAAGAGCCTAAATCCATACAGTGGGTCCTTATTTCCATTGTATTGCTATTTCTGACTTTGTTTTTAGTTGTCCCATTAATCGCAATCTTTGTAAAGGCCTTTGAAAAAGGTGCTGAAGCTTATTTTGCGGCCATTGCACACCCTGATACATTGGCTGCAATTAAATTAACATTGATAGTTGTTCTCATCACCTTGCCACTAAATGCCATATTTGGGATAGTGGCTGCGTGGACAATTACAAAATATGATTTTAAGGGAAAAAACTTCTTAATAACGTTGATTGATTTGCCTTTTTCCGTTTCACCCGTCATTGCAGGGTTGATATTTGTCCTTCTGTTCGGCCTACATGGAACACTTGGTCCATTGCTGCAAACCTTTGACATTAAAGTGATCTTTTCAATACCAGGGATTGTCATCGCATCCATTTTCATTACCTTCCCATTCATTGCGCGTGAATTGATCCCGCTCATGCAAAGTCAGGGGACGTCTGAAGAAGAGGCATCACTCACGCTGGGGGCGGGAGGGTTTAAGACATTTTGGTATGTGACGCTTCCCAATATAAAATGGGGACTTTTATATGGAGTCATCCTTTGCAACGCAAGGACAATCGGGGAGTTTGGAGCCGTATCGGTCGTATCGGGCCATATACGGGGGATGACAAATACGATGCCGCTTCATATTGAAATCTTATACAATGAATATCAATTTTCAGCCGCTTTTGCCGTTGCATCCCTGATGTCCATTTTTGCAATCATAACCTTGATCATTAAAAGTTTCATAGAATGGAAAACCGACTTTAAATCAACCAAAGCGTTAGGAGGAAGGAAATGAGTATCATCATTGAAAATGTTACAAAATATTACGGGTCCTATCAAGCACTCCAGAACATCGATTTGGAAATAAAGAGCGGGGAACTCGTAGCCCTTCTTGGACCTTCCGGATCTGGAAAAACGTCATTACTGCGTATCATCGCGGGTCTTGAACAGGCAGAGAACGGAAAAATCCTCTTCAATGAAGAGAATTACACGCATAAGCATGTAAAAGATCGGAATGTGGGTTTTGTCTTTCAGCATTATGCCCTTTTTCGTAATATGACCATTTTTGATAATATTGCCTATGGATTAAAGGTCCGCCCTAGAAAAATAAGGCCCAGTAAAAAAGTGATTGAACAAAAGGTTACCGAATTGCTTCAGCTCGTCAAGCTGGAAGGCTATAAAGATCGTTACCCATCCCAATTATCAGGGGGGCAGCGCCAGCGTGTAGCATTGGCAAGGGCACTTGCGGTTGAACCGAATATTCTTTTGCTTGATGAACCATTCGGGGCATTGGATGCTAAAGTTCGAAAAGAACTTCGGCGTTGGCTAAGAAGGCTTCATGATGAATTCAATGTTACGAGTGTGTTCGTGACGCATGATCAAGAAGAGGCGATGGATGTTGCTGATCGGGTCGTTATCATGAATGAAGGGAAAATTGAACAGATTGGAACTCCGGAAGAAGTGTATGATCATCCGAAAAATCCATTTGTTTATGATTTTCTCGGCAGTGTCAATCTTTTTAAGGGCAACGTTCACCAAGGGAAATTGGTAACTGGGAACGTGGAAATGAATGCTCCGGACAGTGAAGAAGGAGTGAGTACGGGTTATGTAAGGGCTCATAACTTTATAATAGATAGAGAATCATCAGGAAAGGATTCGATTGCATCCATTATTGATCACATTCATACAATTGGCCCCATTGTCCGGATAGAAGTGATTCGCCAGGATACAAACGAACCGCTAGAAATCGAACTGACAAAAGAGCATTATATGAATCTGGAAATAAGGAAAGGTGAAAGGGTGTTTGTCCGACCAAAAGAATTGAAAGTCTTTGTCGACTATATGGCTGGAATTTAGCGTGGGTCGAATATTGACGAAAAAACCGCTGAGAGCGGTTTTTTAGTTTTTAATGAGGATATTAGTGACTTCCCTATGTGAAAGGTTATAAGCTGCCATCAGCTACAGAGTTGATATGCGGTTTGGATTTTGGTGAGTTTTTACCGCCAATAGTCTATGGTCCCTTGGTTCTAAACACTAGATAGAAAGTCTTGCATCAAAAAATGAAGATGTTTATGTAAAATATTGGTTGGTTTATCACAGGAAAAAGTCGAATTTTTATATATTATGTTAAAAATGAAATGTAAATGTAACATTGTTATTACGTATTTGACAAAATCTGATGATATACTACGACTTAGGTAAAAACATAGAAGAGTTTTAGCAATGTATTTAATAGTATTACAACCTTAGAAGATTACATAATGAGTAAAAAAAATAGAGAAGAGTTCCCAGCAATTTATTTTGACTAATTATTTTTCATAGAGAAAAAGATGTGGGTCGATGGAAATGCAAGGGGAGGAAAGCAGGGGAAATGAGTTTGAAGAAAAAACTTATCGTTTTGAACACGACAATTATGCTAGGATTAGGAAGCGCTTTTGCCATCCCGTCGGTTAAAGCTGAATCTATCTCGGATATTCAATCGCAACGCACAGGAGTACAATCAGATATTTCAGAGGCAGAACAGGTTATTAAGGAATTGAAAAATGAACAATCGAAAATGAATTCCCAAATTGCCCAGATAGAAACGGCAATGAAAGAAAATGACCAAAAAATTAAAGACACTAAACAAGAAGTTAATGACACCGAAAAAGACATAGATTCTTTAAAGAAGGAAATTAAAGCTTTGGAAGAAAGAATCGCAAAACGTGAGGAAGTCTTGAAAGAGCGTGCCCTTTCATTCCAAGAGAGCGGTGGAGACGTTGACTACCTAGAAGTTGTTTTAGGTTCTAAAAGCTTTGGTGAATTCGTTAATCGTGTTGGAGCGGTAGCTACCATTGTGGAAGCTGACCAACAGATTCTTAAGGAGCAGGAAGCGGATAAAGCTGACTTAGAAAAAAAACAAGCGACTGTTGAGAAAAAATTGCAGAGCCTGAAGGATATGGAAGTGGAGCTTAAAGGCATGCAATCCCAGATTGCAGATCAAAAAGCAGAAACTGTGAAGATGAAGGCAAAGAGTGAAAAGAAGGAATCGGAAACAGCTGCCCTTAAACAATCTTTAGAGAATAAAGATGCAGGTTTGGAAGCGCAAATAGCATCCATTCGTGAAGATATCAAAAAAGAGGAAGAACGTAAAGCATCAGAGAAAGCAGAACTTGACCGTGCTGCTAAAGAAGTGAGTTCTTCAAATTCTTCTAGCGAAGAATCATCAAATTCTTCTAGTGAAGAATCATCAAGTTCGCCTAAAGGTGAAGCATCTGCATCAGGTTCGTCTAAAGGTGAATCATCATCTTCCAATTCATCTAATAACAGTTCTGCAAATAAACCTGCAGCGAGTATAACTGAAACATCAAGTAAGCCAAGCAGTGCAAATACTGGCTCTGCAATTACAGCAGGCTATAAATATATCGGTAACTCCACATATAAATTTGGTGGCGGAAGAACGGCTTCCGATATTGCTAACGGCCGATTCGATTGTTCAGCGTTCGTTGCATGGGCTTATAGACAGGCTGGTGTGAACCTTCCACCAAGTACGGATGCATTGAAAAGTGCAGGACGTCAAGTATCTAAAAGCCAAATGCAACCTGGAGATCTAGTATTTTTCAATACCTATAAAACTGATGGGCATGTCGGTATTTATGTCGGCGGCGGCAAGTTTATCGGTTCTCAAAGTTCAACAGGTGTTGCTATCGCTAATATGGATAGTGGATATTGGGCAGGGGTATTCAATGGCCGTGTCGTTCGCGTAAATTAATAGTTCTTAATAAGCAGGGGAGTAAACGCTCCTGCTTTTTTTTATATTTTTTTTGAAAAATATCGAGAAAAGTGAAACTTATTTTGATATTAAACGTAAATACTATAAGATAAAACAAGGGATAGGTGATGTGGACCTTCAGTAAATCTGGGAAGACATATAATGAAACGACATTCCATACTATTAAACGGAGGCAAAAAAAATGATGAAAAAATTTATGGCAGCATTACTTACAATTACACTAGCATTCTCGCCAGTCGGCACTTATGTTTTCAAGGATCATTCGGAGTCAGTCGATGCAAGGGGTTACAAGTCTGGGAAAAGAAGCTTTAATAGCAACAACAATAATAAATCGATTTTCCAAAACAAAGAAACGAAGAAATCCGATGTCACTACCACTAATAAAGCAAAGACTGATACAAAAAGTGGGAAATCATTCTCTAAAGGCGGCTTAATGAAAGGAATTATGCTAGGTGGACTAGCAGGTTTACTTTTTGGTGGCCTATTCGCCAATATGGGAGCCCTTGGTTCTATACTTGGACTAATGATCAACGTGTTAGCGGTAGTTGCATTAATCGTTGTAATCCGTAAAATATTCACATATTTCAAAGATAAGAAGAAGAAAGAGGATCCAAACCCATGGAGAGGCTAAAGATTTCCGAACAAGATATCATCAATGCGGTTTGTGTTTACATTGCCCGTAAAAAGCAGGTAGAACCTAATGAGGTAGAAGTGGAGTTAATGTATGATGATGATTATGGCTTTTCGGCTGAAACGTTTGTAGATGGCCGGAAACAAGTGTTAATTACCATCAACTTGATAGAAGCGCTTCGCTTATGGCTCGATGAATATTTGAATATAGATCCATATTCAGGTATTGAACTTGTTTTGGATGATGAAGAGGGCATAGTGGCATTAGTAAGTGAAAGTAATCGATAATATGAAAAAGGATGCCGTGAAGGGAGGCTGCTGAAAAACTCACGTTTTTCTAACTAGTACGGTAAATCAAACTAAAAAAAAGACAATTCTCATTCGACACTTGAATGGAAATCGTCTTTTTTTGCTTCTGTGTGTCACTTTTTTAGGCCATTAATTTCAATATTCTTTTCAAGTTAACGGTGAAAATAGCCATTGCTCCTTGTAATTCCATGCCAAGTAGACCCGAGGATTTTGCAACATCATACCCGTGTCTGTGTTTCAATTCACTGTTTTTCGCTTCTATTTTATAACGTTCTTTTGATTTTTCTTTAAAATACTCACTTTCCTGGAATGTAGCCTGTTCTGTATGTTCATTGGATTTAATACTGACAGAATAGGTCTTGCTTTTCGCTCCTTCTTTATAACAGCCCTCTTTTAAGGGACAAATCTTACACTTTTCTATATCGAAGTAATAGGTATCTGTTTGATTCGTCGCTACATCTTTTTTGCCCTGGCGAGCTTTCCTGATAGCCAAATGCCCAGCCTTACAAACGTACATTCCTGCATCCTTATTAAATTGAAATTCCTCTTCCTTCTTCCGGAATCCCTGTGTAACAGAAGGATTCAATTTTGCGACTAGTTTAATGTTATTTTCTTCACTGTATTCAATATTTCCCTTCTCTGAGTAAGCTGTATCGCCAATCACGGTCTCAATCACCATACCGGCAGCCGTGCTCTTTTCAATTAATGCCTTTAATTCTTTACCGTCCGTTTTTTCACCTGTAGTGATAGTCGCAGCTGTAATGATTCGTTCCTCACTCATCGCAATATGTGTTTTGTATCCAAAGAAAGAAGAGTCAGCACTCTTGTGGCCAATCTTGGCATCTTGGTCTTTGGAGATCCTTAACTGTTCGATATCATCGGATACCGTTTCCTTTAATAGATTTAACTGCTCTTTTACCTTTGGATATTGGGTGATACGCTCTTCTGTTTCCACTACCTCGATGAGCTTCTGGCAATAAGTAATTTCATCCTGCAATACATCAGTAGTGGTTTTGGATGGGAATTTATTTTTCATCTCTTCATCTATCGAATAGATTACTTTTCTTAATCCTTTAGATTGGTCCATCAATATTTCTTTTGGAGTCTTATGATTGTATCTGGCTTTCGTGTGGGTGGCATCCACAATAATCGTTTTGTTTTTAATGATTTCCTTTTCAATCGCAATCTCAACGGTTTTATGAATGAGCATATCCAAAAGGTTTATGTCTTTTAAACGGAGCTTTCGAAATTTCGTTAAGGAGCTAGGGTCAATAACTGGATCTTCTGGAGCAATGCCGAGGAAATATTTAAAGGACATGTCATACCTGGAACGCTCAACTATATCCACATCTGATAGGTCATGAATGGTCTTGAGCAGCAAATATTTAAACATACGTATTGGATCGACAGCATTCCTACCGTTATGAAGACAGTAGTTGTCCCTCAATTCTTCCAACACAAAAGAAAAGTCAATAAGTTCATTGATCTTGCGTAACATGTTATCCTTTGGAACCACTACATCATAAATGGCCATATATGGACTAAAAACCATAGACGTTTGTTTTTGAATCATCGTAATCACCCACATAAATTTATTACCTTTGATTATAAAACAAAAAAAGGTAGATTTCCTCAGAATAAACTGAGAAAATCTACCTCTATTGGCCCGAAGGGACTTTTTCAGTGCCCTCCGTGAAGGGCATCCTTTTTTATTTAGGCTCTTTTCGTAAAGATTGTTGTTTTTAAAACGAAACTATTTAAGGTTGATTGGAGCGGAAGTGCGAGACTCCTGCGGGAGCAGCGGGACAGGTGAGACCCCACAGGCGTTTACGCCGAGGAGGCTCACCGCCCGCACCAAGGAAAGCGAGCATCTGGAGGGGAAATCAACCACAACTCACTACCTGGTAAATAGCAACAAAGTAAGTGAAAACAGCCTTTATTTAATAAGGTATCTAGTAAAGTAACGGTAGTGGAGCAGTGCACAGTAAAAAGTATAAAAGAGAAACAGAAAAATAGGAAAGCAAACTAAGCAAAATCCTAGATTACCAACACTTAATTCAAACAGGGAAATATTAAGAATGAAATATATTTTCCATTTGTTGCAAAAAATGGTCATTGGAAGTAGGATGGATATATGTTCAAGCCAAAGGGGGAGAATAAGTGACAGGGTATATAGAGGATATCATTTTTTTAAATGAAAAGGCCATAAAGTTCGGCAATGCAAATGTGGAAGCGATGCTTGCACCATCTTTAGGTAGCAATCTGCTTTCTTTGAAATACAAGCGAAAGGATATTGAGGTGCTGCGAACTCCGGATAGTTTGGAAGAGTATAAAAAGGACCCCATTTTATACGGTATGCCAATCTTGTTTCCTCCCAATCGAATTGAAGATGGTCAATTTACATATAAGGAGAATACGTATAAGTTTCCAATCAATGAAATGGGAAAATTCAATCATATTCATGGTCTTTTGCATGACAAGCCGTGGCGAGTCTGCAAAAAGGAAGTGAACGGGAATGAAATCGTCATTAATACTGAATTTTCAAGCAGTGATTTTACTAATCTAAAAGGTAGCTTCCCACAAGATATCACTGTGAATATGTCTTTGTCTTTAATGGATGATACATTGGATATCCAATTGGAAATCACCAACAAGGGCATTGAACCCTTTCCGTGGGGAGCAGGTTATCACACTGTATTCAATTTTCCATTTGGACCAGGGAGCAAAATGGAGGATTGCAGAATATCACTTCCCGTCAATAAACAATGGGAGTTGAATGAAAGGTCATTGCCCACTGGTGAAATTCATGAAACGGCCAATACGTTGGAAATCCAAAATGGATTTAGCTTGGAAGGTCGGCGGTTTGATGATCTTTTTGGCTATGATGAGGAAAGTGCTCTGGAAAACGAGTGTGTTCTCACTGATCAAGATGCTGGCATACAAGTCATTTATCAAGGCGATCAACGTTTTAAGTTTTGGGTATTGTTCAATCAGGAGGGGTTCGTCTGTCCGGAACCATATACATGGGTAACGAATGCTCCTAATCTGGATTTGTCGGCGGATTTGACTGGATTGCGGGAGCTAAGCTCAGGGGAAACGGTTCAGCTGAGGACTAGACTGATAATGAAAGAGATATAAATAAAACACCTTGGCACTTTTGAATGCCAAGGTGTTTAAGTTTATGCTTTCTTTCTCATCCAGAGTGGGTATAGAACGATTCCAAATACATATAAGGCAATGCCTAGTATGAATGTATTCATATCGGCTGTACCGGTCTTGATGACCCAGATCGAGTAGACTAACGCTAGGATGGTGATGATGCCATCACGTACCCTTGAGCCTTTCATGATGTCATATGTTTCACCAGTCATGACTAACTTTAACTGGTACAGAACTGATGCAAGATAAGGAATCAAGTAAGCGAGTGTTGCGACAATCATTGAGAATTTATAAGCTTCCAGGATCGTTCCCGAAATAGTGGAGAATAAGAATATCTGTGTCATGATATTTGTTATTGTCATAGAACGGACGGGTGTGCCATTTTTGTTTGCCTTTGCAAAGTAGGCCGGAAACAGATCTGATTTCGCTGCCTGGTAAGGAACTTCAGACGCAACGACAATCCATCCGATTGTTGATCCCAATAAGGAAATGACGGCAAGAGCGGCCATTAAATACGTGCCGCTTGAACCAACTATAGCTTGTAGTGCGTCAACAAGTGGCTTTTGGGATATTTTCAAATCATCTTGAGATATGGCACCCATCGTCAATAAGGTAATGCCGATATAAATGGAAACAGCGATAAGTAAACCAAGAATCGTCGCTTTCTTTACATCATTTTGTGACTTAGCACGGTTTGAAAGCATGACGGCAGCTTCAATACCGATGAAGGCCCATAATGTTGAAATTGCAGCAGCATTCACTTGAGCACCTAAAGAGATGGCTGAACCTGCTTTATCATAAAATTCAGCACCGTTCCCCAGATTGGAAGAATCGAAGATGAATATCGTGATAATGATGAAAAATAAGAATCCAAGCACTTTGGTAACCGTAGCAAAAAGATTCAGTTTTCCAGCACTGTTAAAATTTCTTACCAAGATTGCCTGGATCCCCCAAAGTGCAATGGAGCATACCGCAAATGTTAGTGCTTTACCAACTTCGAGATCAAATGAACCAGCAGTATAAATCACTTTGGTACTATGCATGACCGGGAAAAATGTTGATAGGTAACCAGCAAATGAAATGATGACAGAAGCTGTTGCAGCCCAATTTGCAGCCCAATAACCCCAAGCCATGCTATATCCTGAAACCCTTCCTTTAGCCGGAGATTTAAATAATGCTTGAGCATAACTTTGAGGTCCAGCCTTCAAATCCGGTTTCCGGACTGCCAAGTTACCAAACACCAGAGCTATTAGAAAAACTCCCAGTCCAGTAACCACCCACGCCAATGTGGCCCCTAATGGGCTGGATACTTGTGCTAATTGAGCAGGGAGCATGAAAATTCCGCCGCCGACCATATTCCCGATTACGAATGTGGTCAAAATCAATAAACCCCATTTTTTATTTACCATTTATAATCGAACCTTTCTTAAATACAAAGTGTGTGTTAATACCGACAACTTATACTAAAATAGTATATCTTAAATAGTTTAGTTTGGTAAAGTGGTAAATAAGTAAAATGTAAAACACATACTAATCAGAAAATTCTAATTCATATTGACAAAACGAAGGAATTGGATTATATTAGTAAATACCAAGTTAGTTGGTAAGAATAATGCGGTTTTCGCTTTAAATCGTATTTTTCTATAACATATGCAACTCTCAAATATTGCCGATTAGTCAACTAAAGGCACCCTTACATCTACTTCTGTTAGATGGCGGGTGCCTTTTATTTTTTATAGTGGGGGGAGGGGAATGTGGAGTTCCTATTAACTGGTTATTCTTATACGCAAAGTATGATGAGGATATGATAGGTAAACCAAGTTCCTCAAGAAAACATGGAAAGCGGGGGGAGAGAGTACGTGTGATGTTCGTACGAGCTCTTTTTAACATTAGGTATGAAACGAATCTTTATTACCAGTAGTGAAGGGGAGAGATCATGGAAAAGAAAGAAGAATTCAAATTTAGGCATATCATTTCAAGCTTGGAAGATCTACAATATGGATCCGTCATAATAACCGTACATGATGGTGAAATCACTCAGGTGGATACAACTGAGAAGAAACGATTCCCAGTTAAGGGCCGGGCTGTTAAAACAAGATAAATACCACTTTTTAAGGGGGCTTTCAAGACGAAGGCTCTTTTATTTTGCTTTTTATACATATTAAATCGATTTGGAATTTCGTAGAAGATTGTACTGCTTTTAACATGGTAGAATAAGTTAAGGTATAAGGGAGTTTTTAAAGGGACTTAAATGAAACAATAAGGAGGAACAGGGAATTTATGACCTTACAAACCATAGAACATGATATCTTGGCATTAGTTGAATCATTTAATGGGAAAATTGCATATAAAATTGAAAATGGTCTAGGAGAGACTATTGGATATCACGTGAATGAATCCTTTCAATCAGCTAGTTTAATCAAAATACCAATGATCATTGAAGGTTATCGTCAAAGTGAACAAAAGAAAATCTATTTGAATCAACCAGTGACCATCCCCCCTAATGAAGTGACCGGCGGATCTGGGGTCCTGCATGCCTTATCAAATAAGGTATTTTTAACGGTTGAGGACTTATTGACATTGATGATAACCGTTTCTGACAATACATCCACGAATATGATGATGAGCCTGTTAGGCATTGATGAAATTAATCGATGCATCAAGGAACTTGGTTTGAAAAATACCATCCTTGAACGGAAAATGCAGGATTTTAAGGCATTAAAGGAAGGACGGGACAATACCATTTCGGCGGAAGATACGATTACCTGCTTAAAAGCCATACATACAGGCGACTTTTTAACGAAAGAAAGCCAGGAAAGAATAATGCGTGTATTTGATAATCAGCAAATACGGGATAAACTTCCATCACTGATGGGCAGAGGAGTTAAGGTCGCAAGCAAAACGGGCGGAATTCGGGGAGTTGCCCATGATTGTGCAATCATTCGGTCAGAAACACAAACAGTTTATGCTGCAGTTCTAACTGAAGATATGAAATCAGAGGAAGAAAGCCGTCAAGTAATAAGTAAAATTGGAAAGTTGATATATGATGATATGGTCTCAGAATAGATTATCCGATTTGGAATGGTCATCACTATAATAAGAAGAAGAGCGGGAAGTCAATCATGATTCCCGCTCTTCCATATTATTAGTTGTGAGGGGAAATGAGGGGAAAATGGTATATAATGGAAGTGGAACGAAACGGGGAAAAACATTGAAGAGGACGATGAAATTTGGCATAATTGGATTTGTTGTGTTACTGGGTTATTTTGGTTTTTTACATATGAAAATTCAACAAAGCATTCACCAGCCAATTCCTGAAAATGCCAATTACCTCATAATTCTTGGAGCAAGGGTCAAAGGTTCGGTTCCATCATTATCTTTACAATACCGGATTGATAAAGTTGCAGAATATTTATCGGCGAATGAACATACTGTGGTCATTGTATCTGGCGGCAAAGGTCCGGGGGAAGATATTTCGGAAGCAAAGGCAATGCAACAGGGGCTAATCGCGCATGGAATAGAAGCAGCGCGAATCATGATGGAAGACAAATCTACAACAACTCACGAAAATATTGTTTTCTCAAAAGAACTCATTCCTGATAAAGCTGCTTCCGGATTGATTGTCAGTAATGATTTTCATATCTACCGGGCAGTTGAAATAGCAAAAAAAGAAGGCTTGGACATAAAGGGAATACCAGCAAAGACACCAAAAGTGGTATTGTTGAAATCGTATACCCGTGAATATCTTGCTATTACCAAATATTATTTGACTGAATTAATTGGGAGATAACCATCCCAGGGGCATAATCCGAATTCCCTTTCCTTATAGACGGGGGATTCTTTTATTATTCGACTTCCACGACAACATTGGGAATTTCCCAAAAATCGTTCTCTTGATATATTTCCTTAAGTGTCTTATAGACGGGATACCCGGTGTAGGAAATCTCGACTCGTTCATCAGGATCTACTTCTTCCACATCTATATCATCAACAAAACCAAGTTGATCATTGATTTCCATTAAATAGAATCCAAGTGCCTCATACTCGCTATAGGCTACAATAACCTTACTTTCAAAACCGCTATTGGAAACTTTGTAATATTTCATTGATTGACCTCCTTGCTGTTTACTCTTTAAGTGAAATGGTACTGTTTCATATTTGATATACCCTTTCATCATTATCTGAATCATTCTATTGGATAAATAAAGTAAATAAAGGAAAGAGGGAAATGGGCAATTGAAAAAATCTATCCAATAGAAAGGCGAAGAAGATGTAATCCTTGTATTTTTAAAATATCTCTAGATAATTTGCTATATTAATCATTTCATGTTAATCTAATAAAGAATTGTTTTTGATTGTGAAAGAGGATACTAGTTATTTTCCAAATGGTTAAAAATAGTAATAACATGTGTGTTATGCACTAGGAGGCAACAAAAATGGAACAAGGTACAGTTAAATGGTTTAATGCAGAAAAAGGTTTTGGATTTATCGAACGTGAAAACGGAGACGACGTATTCGTACATTTCTCAGCTATCCAAAGCGAAGGCTTCAAATCTTTAGACGAAGGTCAAAAAGTAACTTTCGACGTTGAGCAAGGTGCTCGTGGAGCTCAAGCTGCTAACGTTCAAAAAGCTTAATTTTAAAATTAAATCGTAACCTATATGAACAGACTCCTCTACTGGAGTCTGTTTTTTATTGTTTTAAAAAATGAAGGCATAAAAAAACCCACTCTGAGCGGAGTAGGGTTTTAGGGACGTGTTATTAAGCTTTTTTTAATTCTTCTTCAAAGAAAAAAGTAGTTGGATGTTCTTTTACAGTATAAGAATATCTTTTCATGTTCTTTACGTATGCCCATTTATTAATGGTTACTAATTCATTAGTATCCTGAATAGTTACTGTTTCGCCAGTATTATACTTATTGCTTTTCAATTTATGCACCCTCTTTATTAATAGTATAACATATTTGGGAATAAAAAATGTGTTCAAGATATTCCAATGATATATTATGTAGCTTCCTAAACGTGATAAGTGGACGTATTGTGAGATCTTTTGCCTTGAACAGAGCATATTTAAAAAGGTTCTGCACATTCGGATATTATAAATGGAATGAGGATGCCTAAAACTAATTTTAGGATCGGGAAAATTAATATCAATCCATTGCCCACTAAATGCTTCTTCATATTCTCTCCCATACCTTTTTTGACTGGCTAATTGTCTGTAAACACTTGTGAATTTTTAATATAGGCAAATGTCTATTCCTTTTTGAATATGGACACATACACTATTTTTGAAGCAATTTGAGGAGGAGATATAAATGGAAAGACAATTCTTTGGCGGTTATCCTGGTTATGGCATGGGTTATGGTGGTTATGGCATGGGTTATGGCGGTTTAGGCGGTTATGGCATGGGTTATGGCGGTCAACCTGGATACGGTATGGGCTATGGTGGTTATCATGGTTATGGTATGGGCTATGGCGGTCATCCTGGATATGGTATGGGCTATGGCGGTCATTCTGGTTATGGTATGGGCTATGGCGGTCATTCTGGATACGGTATGGGTTATGGCGGTCATCATGGACATGGTTGTTACTAGCCTCATTAAGTAATATTAGTTAATTTTGCACATGACGTTATTTTAAATGGACATTTGCCTTATTAAACGCTGGTTTGAGTTCAATAACACAAATATTTAATAAGCTGTTTATATACAAAATTTTATTCATAACCTGTATATAAATGGCTTGTTTTCCATGAGTATTTTATATAGGTAAAGCAGCAGGAAAGTAGTAAGGAAGGAAAGAAAGAAGTATTGATTCCAGACTTCGACAAGCAATATATACCATTCGAGAACTATCGAATTCTCAGCTTGCAAAGGAATTAGGTGGATCATCAAGACCAACACTAGACAAATTAATTAAAGAGCATCAACAGGTGACTATTTAAAGGGACTTCCAAAATAAACTGTACACTTTATAGCCACGTGCTTCCTAGTATGCAGAAACACGTGGCCAATGAGATAGATAATTTGTTTAAATCTAATGAAATGTGATGTGACCATTTTTGTGACCACTTAAGGCTATAGACCTTAAAAACCCCTCTATATCAACCCTTTAATTAAAACGCCCAATCCCCATTACGGAAAACAGGTTCTGAAGTGCCATCCTGTTTGATGCCGTCGATGTTCATTTTCACGGATCCAATCATGAAATCGACATGTGCAAGGCTTTCATTCAGCCCATTTTCTGCAAGCTCTTCTGGACTCATATTTTTTCCGCCTTCAATACAGAAAGCATAGGAGCTGCCGATAGCGAGATGGTTTGACGCGTTTTCATCGAATAATGTATTGAAGAATAAAACATTCGATTGGGAAATCGGTGAGTTGAATGGAACGAGTGCCACTTCCCCAAGATAGTGTGAACCTTCATCCGTTTCAACCAATTGTTTTAGGATTTCTTCCCCTTCTTCAGCTTTTACTTCAATGATCCGTCCTTCCTTAAAGGTTACGGAAAAATTATTAATGATGTTGCCGCCATAACTAAGGGGTTTCGTACTGGAAACCGTACCGTTAACACCTGTTTTCAATGGAACCGTAAACACTTCTTCGGTTGGCATGTTAGCCATGAATTCATGACCCTGTACGTTAACGCTTCCTGCTCCGACCCAAAGGTGTTTGTCAGGCAACTCGATTGTCAGGTCGGTTCCAGGAGCCGTGTAATGCAATTTTTGGTAATGCTTATCATTTAAATAATCAACCTTTTCATGCAGGGTATCATCGTGTTTTTTCCAAGCCTCTACAGGATCCTTCACATCAACACGAACTGCCTTGAAAATGGCTTCCCATAGCATATCAACGCGTTTTCCTTCTGCTTCTTCAGGAAATACTTTATCAGCCCAAGCCTTTGAAGGGACGGCGACTATGGACCAGCTTACTTTATCCGATTGCATATACTGACGCCACTTCTTCAGAGCAGTCCCGGATGCCTTTTGGAAGTTGGCAATCCTTTCAGGTTGTACACTTTTCAATAAGTCAGGGCTTGAGGAGATGACGGACAGATACGCAGCTCCGTTTTCCGCAAGTTCGATCGTTTCTTCTGCCCGCCACTTTGGATACTCGTGGAACACCTCATCCGGAGCCAGTTCATATTTGGTACGTGCAACGATATCATCATTCCAATTAACGATGACATTCCGCGCACCGTTCTCATATGCTTTTTTTACGATGAGACGTACAAGGTCAGCTCCCTCTAATGTAGTGTTTACAACCAGGGTTTGATCTTTTTGGATATTAACGCCGACCTTAACGGCCAGCTCTGCATATTTTTCTAAATTCGTTTGAAAATCACTCATCATTTAAAAACTCCTTTTCCATTTTCTACATCTATAATTGTACTTATTGTCATATAAAAAAGAAACTTTTTACATCGTTGTATGGAAAAACTTTATAGTTCTATGAAAGATTATAAGATCAAAAACAACTTTTCAGTAAATCATGGTCCACATAACATTCCCAATTGATTTCACTTAGGTGATTAATGGCCGCCTCAACACCATCACCGGCGTTTGGACACGTACACCTGCGCTAGCTCCAGCAGTAAAGGTGCCTTCAACATTCTTTTTGTCCATGTTTCAACCTACCAAAACTAAAGAAGGAAAGACTATCGGAAAGGTTTGAGCAGTCGCAATAATTTTGTTGTTTCTCAGTTCATCACGGACTGAAAGAAAGGGGGTCTCTTTGAGACCCCCTTTCTAATATTCAAAAAATCACTTACCCAAATTGATCCAGACGCTTTTCACTTCCGAATAGTTATCAAGTGCATAAGATCCCATTTCACGTCCGATTCCTGATTGTTTGTAACCGCCGAACGGGGAAGCCGCGTCGAAAGCGTTATAACAGTTCACCCACACTGTACCAGCACGGAGTTTTCCTGCAACATAATGGGCATTGGCTAAATCGCTTGTCCATAAGCCAGCAGCCAATCCATATTCACTGGCATTTGCGCGGTTAATGACATCGTCTAAATCCTCGTATGGCATTGCGGCAATGACCGGCCCGAAAATCTCTTCTTTAGCGATCGTCATTTCCTCTTCAACACCAGCGAATATGGTAGGAGAAACAAAGTAGCCTTGTTCACCCGGTTTGTTACCGCCGACAAGAACTTCCGCGCCCTCGTTTTTCCCTTTTTCAATATAGCCCATTACCCGATTTTGCTGCTCCTGGGAAACAAGCGGTCCAATTTGTGTGCTTGGATCTAAACCTGCCCCTTGTTTGATATTTTTTGCATGGCTGGCCATATCGGCAACAACGTTGTCATAATGTTTCTTTTGAATATAAACCCTGGATCCGGCACAGCATACCTGCCCTTGGTTAAACATGACCCCATTCAAAGCTCCAGGTATGGCTTTTGAGAAATCCGCATCGGGTAGGATGATGTTTGGGGATTTCCCACCAAGTTCCAATGTGACCCGTTTCAATGAATATGAAGCGGAACGCATGATCAATTTTCCAACTTCAGTCGAACCGGTAAATGCAATTTTATTTACTTGCGGATGGTCGACAAGTGCTTGTCCCGCGGTTTCACCAAAGCCGGGAACGATATTGACCACCCCATCAGGGAAACCGGCTTCAGCGAACAATTCAGCCAAATAAAGTGCGGAAAGCGGTGTTTGCTCAGCAGGCTTTAATATGACCGTACAGCCTGTAGCAAGTGCCGCTCCAAGTTTCCACATCGCCATAAGAAGCGGAAAGTTCCATGGGATGATTTGTCCCACAACACCAACAGCCTCGTGTTTTGTGTAGTTAAAGTAATTTCCGCTTACCGGAATGGTTTGTCCAACAATCTTGGTGGACCAGCCAGCAAAATATCTCATATGTTCTATAGCTAAAGGGATGTCAGCATTGGTAGTTTCACTGATTGGTTTCCCATTATCCAGCGTTTCCAATT
Source organism: Peribacillus simplex (assembly GCF_001578185.1). NCBI lineage: Bacteria > Bacillati > Bacillota > Bacilli > Caryophanales > Bacillaceae > Peribacillus > Peribacillus simplex. Next base: position 1,363,433 of record NZ_CP011008.1, read on the forward strand.
GAGCAAGTTCAGTTTTGTTTTCTTCCATTAAATCTGCCAGCTTATACATAAGCCTGCTGCGGGTAGCGGCGCTCATCCTTGACCAAGGACCTTCATCGAATGCTTTGCGTGCAGCTTTGACGGCTAAGTCGATATCTTCTTTATCTGCTTCATATACTTCGGCAAGTTTTTGTCCTGTAGCAGGATTAGGAGTGGAGAAGGTTTTTTTTGAAGCACTTTCTACAAACTGTCCATTAATATAAAGCTTTTTTGGTCCTGTTAAAAATTTTTGCAGCTTTCCACTTACTTCTAACGTTAGATTTGTCATAAGTACCCTCCTGAATAAAATGAATATCTTGGGCAAAACATGATGACTTATTTGATAACGCTATGATCTATGCCAATTTTTATAATAAATGAAAAAAAAGGAATATTCAATCTTTATCATTCGACATAATACCCCAATCAAGAGTCATTCTTCATTTATAAACGATGAAGTTTTTTTGTCATGACATGTGTAAATACTATAGCGGAAATTAAAGTTAATAGTTAAAATGAATAGGGATAAAATAACTAGAAGGTCTAAAGTTCTTCAGGAGGAATATATGGGAAATGATGTTAAAACGATATCGCAGCGTAAATTATTAGTTGTTGCGGGTCTTGGGTGGATGTTCGATGCACTTGATATCGGTATGCTTTCTTTCATTATAGTTGCTTTGAAACAGGAATGGAACTTAACCAGTGAACAGGTTGGCTGGATAGGGAGCATAAACTCTATAGGGATGGCTGTAGGAGCTGTTTTCTTTGGTGCGATGGCTGACAGGGTCGGACGCAAGAATGTCTTTATCATTACATTATTATTGTTTTCAATCGCAAGTGGCCTGTCTGCAGCAGTCGGTACACTCAGCTTGTTCTTGATATTGCGATTTTTGATTGGAATGGGACTTGGAGGCGAACTTCCGGTTGCATCGACATTGGTTTCTGAAAGTGTTGATGCTAGTAAAAGGGGAAGGGTTGTCGTCCTCCTTGAAAGTTTTTGGGCGGTTGGCTGGATATTGGCAGCACTCATCTCCTATTTCATCATTCCGGCTTATGGTTGGAGGGTTGCGTTGATATTAAGTGCAGTTCCCGCTTTATATGCACTGTATCTGCGCTTGAAGCTACCAGATTCACCGAAATTTACGGAACTTGAAAAGAAGCAGAGACCAACAGTAATAAGCAACATGAGAAGTGTCTGGAAAAAGGAATATTCTCGCCAGACCCTTGTTTTGTGGATTCTTTGGTTTTGCGTGGTCTTTTCTTATTATGGGATGTTTTTATGGCTGCCAAGTGTGATGGTCTTAAAAGGATTCAGTATGATTCAAAGCTTTGAATATGTTTTGATCATGACGCTTGCACAGCTTCCGGGCTATTTTTCAGCTGCATGGCTGATAGAGAAGATGGGTCGTAAATTCGTTTTGATCACATACTTAATTGGAACAGCCATCAGTGCCTTTTTCTTTGGATCGGCAGAGGGGTTGGCACTGCTGATAGTTTCTGGAATGTTCCTATCTTTCTTCAACTTAGGGGCATGGGGTGCGCTTTATGCGTATACACCTGAGCAGTATCCAACTGCAGTTCGTGGTACCGGTACAGGGCTAGCTGCTGGTATTGGCAGGATTGGCGGTGTCCTGGGGCCATTGCTTGTAGGGTATTTAGTTGCTGCCGGTACCCCGATTTCAACGATTTTCACCATATTTACAATTGCTATTCTAGTGGGAGCCGCTGCTGTGGCTTTTGGGAAGGAAACAAAGAATACCGTTTTGACATAAACGAAGGAAGGGGACCAATCAGTCCCCTCTTTTCTTTACTTAAAGTCTTTTATTATTTTTAAAAGGAGTTCGGAGGCAATCTTTGGACTATCTGCATTCATGATTGCTGAAACGACTGCGGTACCGGATAGCCCGCTATCTGAAAGTGAGGAAATGTTATCGGCTGTGATACCCCCGATTGCTACGGCAGGAATCGATACGCTGCGGCAAATTTCCTCCAAATCTTCAATGGCCATTAGCGTTGCATCTTGTTTGGTCTTCGTAGGGAAAACGGAACCGACTCCGATATAGTCTGCTCCATTTTGTTCGGCTTCGAGAGCTTCTTCAAGTGTGGAGACTGAAACACCGACAATCATATCGTCAGGAACCATTTGTTTGATGACAGGCAGTGGAAGATCATCTTGCCCAATATGAATTCCGTCCGCTTCAACAGCGAGTGCTATATCTACCCGGTCATTAATGATAAGGGGAATGGACAGCTCGCTCAATAACTGTTTTAATGCAGAAGCCTTTTTATAAAAGGAGAGGGAGGAATTGTTTTTCTCTCTAAGTTGTACGATCGAAACTCCTCCTGAAACCGATTCTGCAATGATTTTGGTCAATTCTTCTATTGCTATCGACTCTTCCGTAACTAAATATAGACTTAAATCAATTTGGGACTTCTTCATTTATTTTCACCTCATGCATCCATATTTCCTTATCCATTCTTGATATTGCATCCATTAATCGCACTCGAAACGTTCCTGTCCCTTCATCTTCTTGAAGTTTTGCAGCTGCCAGGTCCCCTGAAATGCTCATGGTCGAGATACCGGCAATTGCCGCAGAATAGAAATCGTCCGTGACTCCGGAAAAGGTGCCGATAAGAGCAGTGGCCATGCATCCGGTACCAGTAACATTAGTTAAAAGGAGATTCCCGTTGTCGATAATTGACGTATGTTTTCCGTCGCTGACCGCATCCTTAGCCCCGCTGACCACGATGATACTATTCAATTTATTTGCTGCTTGTGCAGCCAGCTCTGCATTGCTAATCGCTAGTTCCCCTGAATCCACTCCGCGTGTAACGATATCCCCCCCCATCAATCGAAGGATCTCACTCGCATTTCCGCGAATGATTTGGAAAGTAACCTTACTTAGGAGCTCTGTGACTTTCTCTGTCCGATAGGAGGTGGCACCCACTCCCACCGGGTCCAAAATGACTGGGATATTCAGGGCATTTGCCGTCTTGCCGGCAATCTCCATTGCTTCTAAGGCTTTATCATCAATCGTACCGAAATTCAGGACCAATGCATTCGCTAATTTGACCATATCCGCCACTTCACTGGGGCTCGATGTCATTACAGGTGAGCCACCGATGGCAAGGGTGACATTGGCACAGTCGTTGACCGTAACAAAGTTGGTGATTTGGTGAACGAGAGGTTTTCTTTCTCGTACTTTCACGAATAAATCGGCTGCAGCTACATTCATATTAAGTCACTCCGTTCTTTTTTTGAAAATGAATGAAAATGATGGACAGGTCCATGCCCCCTACCGATTGAAAAGCTATTCCGTATCGCTTCGGAAATATAGGTCTTGGCCAGTTCAATCGACTCTTTCAATGGCAGTCCATTTGCCAGGTTGGATGTAATGGCGGATGATAGGGTACAGCCTGTACCATGTGTGTTTTGTGTATGAATGCGTTCTCCCTTGATCCATTGGAAGTCAGTTCCATCATAAAAAAGATCGTTTGGATTTCCTGCTGCATGGCCCCCTTTAAGTAAAACGGCTTTAGAACCTAGTTCATGTATGGATATGCATGCCCTATAAAAATCTTGTTTCGTTCGAATCGACAAGCCAGTAAGGACTTCCGCTTCTGGTACATTCGGGGTTGCAAGTGTTGCAAGCGGAAGCAATTCCATTTTTAAGGCAGTGACAGCTTTTTCGTCTAGCAAATGGTGGCCGCTTTTTGAAATCATGACTGGGTCAAGGATAACGATGGAAGGTAAGTAGGTTTTAATGGAAGCAGCGACTGTTTTCACTATTTCTTTTGATCCAAGCATTCCTATTTTTACTGCATCGACATGAATATCCTCAAAGATGGCAGCAATTTGATCCGAGATGATAGCTGTTTCGATGGCCTGAACTGAACGCACTTCCATTGTGTTTTGTGCAGTTACGGCTGTAATGGCAGACATTCCAAAGACACCATGTGCAGAAAATGTTTTTAAATCTGCTTGTATTCCAGCACCGCCCCCTGAATCAGAGCCTGCGATGGTTAATGCTGTTTTCATAAAAAATCCCCTTCATATAATTATTTTTTAGAAGTATTTTAAGTAATATGAAAGCTAAAAGCGCACCTGCGAATGAACTAAGCATAAAAGCTGGTAAAAAACCAAAAAGAGCAGCTTTTTCCCCCAAGAGGAGGAGTGCAAGTGGATAACAGGATAGGGATCCGAGAATGCCGGTCCCAATCACTTCCCCTAGACAGGCGAATTTCAAGCTTTGTGTTTTTCGATAAAGGACGGCAGCCAATAGTGCACCTATCATGCTGCCAGGAAAGGCGAAAATTGAACCGGTACCAGACATGTTTCTAATGATGGAAACTAATAAAGCTTGTGTTACCGAATAGGCAGGTCCCAATAAAACGGCTGTCAGGACATTTGCCAGATGCTGTATAGGGAAGATTTTAGCAAATCCGACAGGGATGAAAATAAATGAACTGGTCAGAGTCGTTATACCCGTGAACATGGCAGTCAACGTCATTTTCTTGATTGGATTCATTATCATGTCAATACCTACAGTGGCCAATCCTGTTCATTTTGAACCATATCCCAGAATAAATATTCATATCGGGAAGTCACCAAAAAGTGCTTTTCTAATCTCAGAAGTTCCTTTTCAGGCATGCCTCTTGTTAATTCCTCCAATAAAGCAATCAGCCACTTGTGTGCCTCACCGAATTCAGGAGATGAATAGGACCTTATCCAATCTGCGTAGCGGTTGTTTTCCAATGCTTCACCATTTTGTTTTTTTAATATCAAACCGATTTCATAATAATCCCAAGCACATGGTAGGAGACAAGCGATGAGGTCTGCCAAAGTCCCATGCTGAGCTGCATTTAGCATGTAACCCGTGTAGGCTAAAGTGGTAGGCGTAGGTTCTGTTTCTTCCAATTCCTTGGTACTGATTCCGAATTCCGAAGCATATTGCCGATGGATATCCATTTCCACTTGAAGAGTTTCGTTTAAAATACTGGAAAATTTTGCCATAGTTTCGATATTATGAGCTTTGATGACACCTAGAGCAAAAAGCTTGGAATATTCCATGAGATAGATATAGTCCTGCTTCAAATAATAAGAAAATTTCTTTTCAGGAAGCGTGCCGTTTCCAATTGCCTGGACAAAGGGATGTGAATGGTTCCTTTTCCAAATTTCTTTTGCCCGTCCATGAAGTCTTTCACTGAAGGTTTCTAATTTAGTGTTCTCCATTGTTCATCCTCCTTTAGAATAGATCCCCTATTTACATCCATAAAAAAAACCGCTCCTGAATACGGAACGGGGTAGATGGATAAAGTCTGCAAATGGACGATATCATCCACTTCCCTCCGCCGGTATGAGCCGGTTCAGGTTCAAAGGGTCCGGAACTAATTCCATCTCAGTCTAAAAAAAGACTCCCCTAGTGGTGTGAATTGTATGTAATTACTGACATCATATCAGAAAGACAAGAAAATGCAACCCACATTTGAAAGGGGAAATCCATTTATGGCAAGTGGAAAAGGAAGAACCAGGTAATTGACTTTTGATGTTTATTGGGATAAAATCATTTCTACATCATTTATATATTGAATTCTTATCCAGAGAGGTGGAGGGACTTGGCCCAAAGAAACCTCGGCAGCAGACCCATTTTGGGAACTGTGCTAAATCCAACAAGCATTTGCTTGGAAGATAAGAAGAGCCGTACGGACACTGTAAGCCTCTTCTTGAATTAGAAGAGGCTTTTATTTTTGCGGAATAACGTTTAGTGGCATACTAGAAAAGGTATATATAATTTGGTGAAATCAAACCGGTTAATACAGTTTAGCTCAACTAGAAGCGGGCTCTATGATGACTAGGAAAGGAGCCATTTACATGGCAGAATTATTTAAGAGGATTGAACAGAGGAAGGCAATGCTTATTGAAGAGTTATTGGCCAATGGAGTATACAAAACCTCTGATGAAAGGCACCTTTATGATGCCCCGTTAAAAGTACTTGAAAATGAATATAAGATTGTAATAAATAGACCAAATAACGAGTCTCCTTCGGAATGGATGACATAGTATCCGATAGGCTATAATCTTGGGATAAGAGATATGATGTAAGCATTCGCAGTCTATACTTGTGGATGCTTTTTTTATTTGTGTTTATATAGGGGATGACACAATATATACATATTCAGAAAATGAAATAGGCTTTTTATCACATTTAAATAGTAAAATTACACATTTAATTTCAAATAAATAGTTGATTTTAACTATAAGTTTCATTATGATGAAGGTGTAAAAAAATTGAATAAATGGGAGGTGGCTTGATGATTTGCCAGAAGGTAACTGTAGAAAAAGTAGAAGAGAAGAGACAAGAAATGATTAAATTGGCGGCAATTTATGGTTTAACAAGTCTTCTAACTGTTCAAGCAAGCCAAGAATTGGATACGCTGTTGAATGCATTAACAAATAAAAGAGATTCTGAATATTTTTCCCTTTAAGAAAGTATATAGATATTTCTAAATTCTCCATTTCGGCCTCGTTTAATCTGAAAAAGGCTACTGCTCAAGGCAATAGCTTTTAAATGAATATTTTAATTATCGACACGTTTCCCAAGTATAATCAAATCTCTTTCAATGCCATCGAGCTCTGCAACTCGAGGCAAATTTGCCCATTTTTCAAACCCGAATTTTGAAAAAAGCTTCAGGCTAGGTATATTGTGGGCAAAAATGAAACCTAATAAAGTCTTCACCCCTAATTTAGGGCTCACTTCAATTGCCTTTTGAATCGAAATTTGTCCGATTCCTTTTCCCCGGAAATAATCATCGATATAAATGCTGATTTCGGCCGTAGAATCATAAGCTGGCCGGCCATAGAAAGATTGAAAGCTCATCCATCCGGCAGTTTGCCCTTCTATAGTAATGATATATAGCGGTCGACTTTCTGAATGATGTTCCTCAAACCATTTAACCCTCGATTGTACGGATACAGGTTCCGTATCTGCCGTGACCATTCTTGAAGCAATTGTCGAATTATATATTTCAACGATTCTGGGTAAATCCGAAAGTGCTGCCTCCCTAAACTCTATGTGCTCTGCCATCATTTAAACTCCTATCTATCATTTATATTCAATCTCCAGAATAAAGGGTATCATCCCGCTTACATAAAGGCCGGTGAATGAAGCCCAATCCATTGAAAGTTTTATATTATCATACACTCTTTACTATTTATCTGACAATTCATTTTTGTATGTTAAAACTACAGATTTTTGGGTATTTAAAATGATGAAATACTTCATAGTAAATAGACAAAAGGAGAACCCAATGAAAAAAGTAGCAGGTTTGTTAATTATTGTACTAGTTATTTGTTTTGCTGCATATAAATTTCAGGCCTCGGAGTCGAAAGATGTGCAAAGGGTAATGGCTTTTGGAGATTCGTTAACCTATGGAAAAGGGGATAAGGACGGGGAGGGATATGTAGAAGGTCTGGAGGATGAATTGAATAATCCGGAATCGGAACAAAAAGTGAGTTTTTGGAATTACGGTATAAAAGGTCAGGAAACGGATGGGGTCATGAATCAGCTTGATGATTACCGCCTTAAATCGAAACTTGATAAAGCCGATACTTTCATCGTTTATATTGGAACCAATGACTTGATCAATAGTAACGGCGGTGACTTGAAGAAAATAAGTGATCGAAAAATCGATGAGGGTAAACGGGAGTATATCAACCATCTTGATAAGATTACTTCGACACTGATAAAGGCAAACGATAAAGCGGATATACTTGTAGTGGGACTGTATAATCCGATTAAAGATAATCAAAAACTTGAAAAGCACATCCAAGATTATAACCAATCAATAATGGGAATAGCGAAAAAGGATAAAAGGATGGTATTCATTCCTACAAATGATCTTTTTGAGAATAAAAAGAAAACCGAGTATTTCAGTGATAAGATTCATCCCAATGAAAAGGGATATCAGCTCATTACGAATCGGATTTTGGAAAGTTATCATTTCAAATGAAAGTAAAAATGCACAGAAGGCTGAATTATACCCTGGATAACGGACATACATAAAAAAGTGTCCCTTATCCGGGTTTTTTTGAGATTGAGACTGTTCCCGTTGATTTAATGGCTGCTGTTCTTACTTTTGCGGGCGTATTTTACTTTTATCCCTATTTATGCTGAGGCATTAGGTATGACATCTATTACAAGTTATTTCTTTGTAATCTTCGCACTCTTTATAATACTGTCACGTCCATTTGTTGGAAAACTATTTGATCGTAAAGGAGCAAATCATATAGTCTATCCATTCGTATTAATTTTTATCATAGGTATGATCATTTTGAGTCAAGCACATACCATGAATGCATTTTTAAGTGCAGGAGCAATCATAGGAGAAGAGTTTGGTGTTCTTCAACCTGCTATGCAAACTCTTCTGTTCAGTCAGTAAAAACTGAGCGAAAAGGGTTAGCAACTTCAACGTTTTTTTTATTCAATGATTTAGGTGTGGCATTAGGTTCCTTCACTATAGGTATTGTCTCCTCACATACTACCTATAGTTTTGTATATATAGTATGTGAGCTGTAATGATTTTTCTTTATGTTCTTTATTATTGCTTACAACATCGCAAAGTCATTGCTATTTGGAGCTATTTCGGAAGTCATTTGTATTAGGTGAATTTTACCTTTATGACTATAATAGAGCTTTTCGAAAAATAGACAACTATAAATCGGTTCGTTTCTGTCAAAAAGCATTATTATTTTACACATTCATATAGAAAATGGAATAATTAAAGAAGATTAGCTAGGCCATAAGAGGAGATGCTATAAAATGAAAATATCAGTGAAGAACTTTTAATTGCGGTCAAAGGACTTTCGGATGAACAACTAGACGCCCATCCTGAAAAAGGACGTTGGAGCATCATTCAGGTATTGGATCATTTATATTTAATGGAGAAGGCCATAACAAGAATATTGCCGATAAATTGAAAAGCGATGAAAGCATTCCAGCTGTGGATAAACCAATCGAGCTTACTTTAAATCGAGAATTGAAGGTTCAGGCCCCGCCATTTGTCATTCCGTCAGAATCATTCCAAACTTTGAGCAAGGTTAAGGATAAGTTGTCCGAATCCCGCAAAGCCTTTATACAAGAGTTGATCATGCAAAACGAAATGATCTCGAACAAAAGTCTTTTCCTCACCCTTTGTTTAAAGAATTAAGCTTGAAGCAATGGATTACTTTCGTGGGACTTCATGAAAAACGGCAATTAATGCAAATAGAAGAATTGAAATCAAAGTTATAATAGAAGAAAAACTCATCCGTCTTTGGTTGAGTTTTTCACTTTCTGACAGTTATTCGTAAAGGAAGGATTTTTTTAGTGAAAGCTACTTGGGTAAGGACATGTTTGGTATTGGGCTTTTTCGGATTATTGTTGGGGCTCTTGTTCAAGTATATGGTTCCGCCTGATCTAGATGAAATCAAACTGACTGACGAGCTTAATCCGATCGTTGCCGAAAAAAAAGATGAGCTCATTCAACAGGCTAATGACAAAGGCATCCCGGTAATCATTACAGCGGGGTTCCGGTCATTAGCCGAGCAAAATGAACTCTATGAAAAAGGCCGATTAACCAAGGGCAAAGTCGTAACGAATGCAAAAGGAGGGGAGTCGCTTCATAATTTCGGTTTGGCGATAGATTTTGCCCTCCTTAACAAACAAGGCGAGGCCATTTGGGATATGGGTTATGATGGCAATCATAATGGGAAGTCGGATTGGATGGAAGTCGTAACCATCGCTAAAGGGTTAGGTTTTGATTGGGGCGGGGATTGGGCAGGGTTTAAGGATTATCCTCATTTACAAATGACATTTGGCTTGAGCCTGCGTGAGCTGCAACAAGGCAAGCAACCAAATGGGCAGTGAAAGTGTGGCGCTTTATTTTAAGGCCGAATAATTTTGACTAATAGCAGGAAAATAAGCATGTATATTGCTTTACAGGTAAGAATTCGATAAAGTGGACTAGTGAGAAATCAGACAAAAAGGAGTGCAGTCACCATGGAAGAAATAAAACATTGCCGGGATTCTTTGGTCATAAAAACAAGCCTTGTCCTCCCACCGGATACAAATAATATTGGTACGATGTTCGGAGGCAAATTAATGGCATACATTGATGATGTAGCGGCTATATCCGCCATGCGGCATGCGAGAAGCAACGTCGTGACGGCATCAACTGATTCTGTCGATTTTCTGCACCCTATTCACGAAGGAAATGCAGTTTGCCTTGAAAGCTTCGTGACGTATACGGGCAGAACATCAATGGAAATCATCGTAAAGGTGATTGCGGAGGATTTAGTTACAGGAGATCGGAATTTATGCGTCATTTCCTTTTTGACCTTTGTTGCCATTAATGAAGTAGGTAAACCAATTCCGGTTCCGCGTTTGGTTCCCGAAACAGAGATGGAAATGAATTTAAATGAATCGGCAAAACAACGGGCCCAAATAAGGAAAAAAAGAAGAGAAGATACACAGTTCATTGCAAGTACCTTCGGTGTGAAACTGCCATGGACCGATCAATCAAATCCAGGATTATATAAATAAGATACGGTACCTTCAGCAGTTCATTGCCAGGGGTTCAAAATTTTTGGGGAACTCTCATGAATTGGTTTTATACAGTGATTTATATAAAATACCTGATAGATGCTTTTTTACCCAAATGGGGCACATACGTGAAAAGACGCTTGGACAGCCAAGCGTCTTTTTCTGTTACCATGTAGGATTGGATACCATCCTTTTAGTCATCACTTGCTAAAATACCAAAGAAACGTAAGATGTTAATGAAAAGGTTAATGAAATCAAGATATAGATTCAGGGCCATGAGCGGTACTTCTTCGGCTGTTACCCCGTAATGCTTCATTCGATTGAAATCATATAAAATATAACCACTGAAAACTAAAATACCAATAAATGAAAAGACCAGCATGGCTGTAGAGCTTAATGGAAAGAAAATGTTGAAAAGGCTAATGACCACTAAAGCCAGCAAGGCTGCAAATAACATGCCTCCCAAGAAAGAAAGATCCCTTTTGGTGGTTGTCGCATAAACCGCCAGTCCTCCAAATACAACTGTCGTCGTAACACCGGCTAAGATTACCACATTTGCCCCTGCAGCTGCTAAGTAGTGTGCAATGATCGGATAGGTGGTTATTCCTGAAATTAACGTAAAACTATACAAGAATGTGTACCCGATAGATTTTTTCCTCCGCATGATGATTGCTCCAATCAACATGGCGATCTCGAGGATCGCTAAGGGAAGAAACAAGGATGGCGGAATAAAAGTGCCGAGAGCCATCCCTAAAACGGAAACTGCTAGAGATAACGCGAACGTCCTCATGACGGAAGGCATATATGTTTGTACAGTTTGTGAATACATTCAATCACCTCATCATTTATTTGCTACCGATTTCTACGGATCTGTTTTAAAAAGGTTTCATTACATTTAATAAATTAAGTTGTTTTTTCGAAAGTATCGAAATATATATGAAATAATTACCTATTTTATGATATCCTTACAATTAAACTAACTTTTCTGAAATATTAAAATATTTTTATTCTAAATCATATTAAGGTATGTAAATCGATATGTTCAATAAATAAATATAAACTTATTGATAGTTATTTAAAGATAATAAATTTTTAAATAATCGTTCTGCACAAATAACCGGGCTTCATAACTTTACTGTATAACAGTCATAAAGAAAATGATTTTTTATTGCAGAAAAATATTCCTGTAGTTATAAAATATGAAAAAAATGTGATTATTTTGGATGAAAACTATTGTATAAATGTAAAAAATTGATTAAAATTTTAAATAATTATCAGAAGATTAGTTATTTTCTCGATAAAATAGTTTAGGGGGATCAAGGATGAAGAAAGCTATTTTGCAAATAGAGAACCTAACTACCTCATTTCGAATCCGTAACAAATATCATGCAGCGGTGGATGATGTTTCATTTACGGTGAATGAAAATGAAATTGTTGCAGTTGTTGGTGAATCAGGTTGTGGAAAGAGTGCATTGGCCTTATCTATCATGCAATTACATAATAAGCAGAGAACGAAATCCGAAGGAACCATAAATTATAAAGGCCAAAATCTACTAAAGTTGAATGATATGCAAATGAATAAAGTCCGTGGTAAGGAAATGGGCATGATATTCCAGGAACCTTTAACGGCTTTGAACCCGCTCATGACCATTGGAAAACAGATCGAGGAGAATCTTGATTACCATACTGCCCTCTCCAGGGATGAAAAAATGAACAGGACAATAGAGCTTTTGACACAAGTCGGAATTCCTTATCCTGAACGGACGTACAAGCAATATCCGCATGAGCTCTCGGGTGGAATGCGGCAAAGGGCGATGATTTCGATTGCCATTGCTTGCAACCCTGCACTGGTCATTGCCGATGAACCCACGACGGCACTGGATGTTACGATTCAAGCGCAAATACTTGATTTGCTGAAAGATATCCAAAGCAGGACAAAAATGGGGATCATCTTAATTACACATGATCTGAGCGTCGTTGCAGAGGTCGCTGACAGGATCGTTGTCATGTATGCCGGACAGGTAGTGGAAACGGGATTTGTTAAAGAGATATTCAATAATCCGCTGCATCCATATACGAGGTCGTTATTAAATTCGATTCCTTCGGCTACAAATGAGAAAAACCGTTTGCACGTTATTGAGGGAATCGTCCCATCGATAGCGAAAATGGATAGGATAGGTTGCCGTTTCCAGGATAGGATCCCTTGGATACCAAAACATGCACATGAAGAGGCGCCCCGACTTCACGATGTGGGCAACGATCATTTTGTACGATGTACCTGCTATAAAGAATTTTATTTTCAAGCTGAAGGAGATGCATCGACACATGACATTACTCAAAGTAGATAATTTAAAAGTGCATTTTCCAATTAGGGGCGGTTTTTTCCGAAGGGTGGTCGATCACGTAAAGGCTGTGGACGGTGTTTCCTTTGAACTGCAGCAAGGGGAGACATATGGTTTGGTAGGAGAATCCGGTAGCGGCAAGTCCACGACAGGCAAGGCAGTGGTTAAGCTGAATGATGTGACATCCGGACAAATCCTGTTTGAAGGCAGGGATTTAGCATCATTAAGTAGAAAAGAGATTAAACCATTTAGAAAAGATATCCAAATGATTTTCCAAGACCCGTATTCATCATTGAATCCCAAGAAGAGGGTGCTGGACATCATTGCCGAACCGCTAAGGAACTTCGAACGGTTATCACCAGCGGAGGAAAAGAAAATCGTCCAGGACTTCTTGGACAAAGTCGGGCTTAGTCCTGAATCGATTCACAAGTATCCTCATGAATTTTCAGGGGGCCAGCGCCAGCGGATTGGAATAGCCAGATCATTGACATTGAAGCCTAAGTTGATCATTGCTGATGAACCGGTATCAGCCCTGGATGTTTCCGTTCAGGCACAAGTTTTGAATTTCCTTCAGGATCTCCAACAGGAGTTCAATTTGACTTATTTATTTGTCGGGCATGATTTAGGCGTAATCCGGCATATGTGTGACCGGATGGGTGTTATGTACCGAGGTAGATTGGTAGAGGAAGGTAAAAGTGAGGAAATCTATGAAAATCCCCAACATATTTATACGAAACGCCTGATTGCCGCCATTCCGGATTTAGAGCCAGAAGTTCGTGAGGATAAAGTGCGGCTTAGAAAAAAACTCACTTCAGAATATGAGTCAACCTACTCGAAATATTTCGATGAGAATGGACGTGCTTACGATTTGAAGCCAATCTCGGCAACACATAGAGTCGCATTACAATAAGGAGGTGGAAAGAATATGTGGAAGTTTATCCTCAGACGTTTATTAGGTATGATCCCGCAACTCTTTTTATTGAGCATCATCGTTTTCATGATGGCCAAAGCCATGCCGGGAGATGCCTTATCAGGCCAGGAAATCAACCCCAGGGCCAATCCAGCCGAGCTCGATAGGATCAGGGAAGAATTGGGTCTGAATGATCCTTGGTATCAACAATATTTAAGGTGGGCATCCAATGCGGTACAGGGGGATTTCGGTATTTCCTATACACATAAAACGCCCGTTATGGATGTTATCGAAGACAGGCTTTGGAACACGGTGTTCCTGGCGTTGGTCACTCTGATCTTTACATATATGCTTGCGATTCCATTAGGCATACTTAGCGGAAGGTATAACGATACGTGGGTGGATAAAACCGTTACGGGTTATAGTTATGCAGGGTTTGGCACACCGATATTCATCTTTGCGTTAATCATGTTATTCATTTTCGGATTCGCCTTGGATTGGTTCCCATCCGGCGGCAGTGTCGATTCAAAAGTGGATGAAGGCACATTCGCCTATGTTGTAAGTAAGATCAATCATTTGATATTACCGGCTTTAAGTACAGCATTAATTGCAACTACAAGTACGATCCAATATTTGCGAAATGAAATCATCGATAATAAAATCAAGGATTTCGTCAGGACTGCGCGTTCAAAGGGAGTGCCTGAATCAAAAGTATATTCACGTCATATCCTTAGAAATTCTTTTTTACCGATAGCAGCATTCTTAGGTTATGAAATTACTGGATTGATCGGCGGCGCGGTCATAATCGAGACCATTTTCAGTTATCCGGGACTTGGGCAGCTTTTCCTTAGCTCAGTCAGTCTGCGGGATTTCAGTGTAGTGACGGCCATCGTCATGATGACGGGATTTGCCACTCTGCTTGGCACCCTTCTATCGGACATCATACTTAGTGCGGTCGATCCGCGCATACGGATAGAATAGGAGCGGGGTGAGTCGTATGGAAATGAAAGTAGAAACCGGAAAGAACATACAAGTGAAAGATGTAAGCCCTTCAGGAATCAAAATCATCTGGCAGGAAATTAAAAAGGATAAACTTGCCATGGGCTCATTGATTATATTAGCAGCTATATTGCTTTTTGTTTATGGTGCGGCTTTCTTCATGGATGCCAAGGAAATTGCCAAGGTCGATTTCCTCTCCATTTATCTGGAACCATCTTCAGACTATTGGCTTGGTACCGATTATGGTGGCCGGGATGTATTCGGACAACTGATCATCGGTACGAGAAACTCATTTACCATCAGTTTGTTCATTACCTTATTCACGGCAATCATCGGTTTATCATTAGGGCTTCTTGCTGGTTACTTTGGCGGGGCAACCGATAATGTGATCATGCGTGTTATCGATTTCGTGATTGCCCTACCTCAATTGATGTTCATCATCGTTGTAGTCACGATTGTACCAGTATTCAATGTTTATGTTTTCATATTGATCATGACGATGTTTTTATGGACAGGAAAGGCACGGCTAATTCGTTCAAAAGCTTTGTCAGAGCGTGAGCTGGACTATATCCACGCCTCACAAACACTCGGGACGCCACATTGGAAAATCATCTTGTTTCAGCTTCTGCCTAATGTCAGTTCACTGATTATCGTAAATTTCATTTTGAATCTTGCAGGCAATATTGGCCTAGAATCCAGTTTGACTTTCTTAGGATTCGGTCTTCCGGAGAGCACACCGAGTCTCGGGACGCTTATCAGTTATGCTCAAAATCCAGATGTTCTGGAAAACAAGTGGTGGATATGGGTACCCGCATCACTCATGATTTTAGTGTTGATGCTGAGTATAAATTTCGTTGGTCAAGCGTTAAAACGCGCCGCCGATGCAAGACAAAGAAGAGGATAAAAAAGGGGAGTGTAGGATATGAAAATCAAAAGCTACAGTAAGGTATTAAGTGCATTGGCCATTTCGTCTCTACTGCTTGCTGCATGCTCGGATGATACGGAGAAGTCATCAACGAAAGAGAAAAAAGGAAGAGATGTCGAACAGGTTGATACCTCTAAATTCCCGACAAAGACGACTAACCAAGGAGAGCCTATTGAAGGCGGTCATTTGACATATGGATTGGTATCCAATACCCCGTTTGAAGGGATATTAAACAAAGTTTTCTATCAAGGCGAACCCGATAACCAAGTTATCACATTCTTTGATGAAGATTTATTGGATACAGACGAAAACTATGTTTTCACGAATGAAGGTGCCGCTTCCTATGAGATTTCAGACGATCATAAAACGGTTACACTTACGATTAAGGATAATGTAAACTGGCAAGATGGGAAACCGGTGACTGGTGCCGATTTAGAATATGCGTATCTCGTCATGGGAAGCAAAGATTACAAAGGTGTACGCTATGATGAACAGATGGCTTTAATCGAGGGTATGGAAGAGTATCATGAAGGGAAAGCCGATAGCATTTCAGGCATTAAAGTGGACGGAAAGAAAATCACTTTCACTTTCAAGAAAGGGAATCCATCCGTCACGACTGGTTTATGGACATATCCGCTTCATAAAGAATACTTAAAAGATGTACCAATTGCGAAGTTGGAATCTTCTGATAAAATCCGTAAAAACCCGATTGGTTTTGGACCATTTAAAGTGAAGAAGATCGTTCAAGGGGAAGCGGTTGAATTCGAAGCGAATAAGGATTACTGGCGCGGTGCTCCTAAATTGGACAGTGTGACATTGAAAGTCGTGAATCCGTCTGTTGTCGTTAAATCCCTTGAAAATGGTGACCTTGATGTAGCTGAGGTCCTGGCTGAGCATTATGAACAGGCCAAGGAATTAGATAATGTCGAATTATTGGGCAAAGTTGAATTGGCTTATTCCTATATTGGTTTCAATTTCGGTTATTATGATAAGGAAAAAGAAGAAAATGTTATGGATGAGAATCCAAAATTCAAAGACAAGCGCCTTCGTCAGGCAATGGCCTATGCCATTAATAATGAAGAAGTTGGCGAAAAGATGTTCAAGGGCCTTCGCTTCCCTGCCAACTCGGTCATTACACCGAACTTTAAATATAACAATAAAGATGTAAAAGCATATGAATATGATCCTGAAAAAGCGAAAAAACTTTTGGATGAAGCAGGATTTGTAGATACGAATAAGGATGGCATTCGTGAAGATGCGGATGGAAAAGAGTTCAAGATCAACTTTGCTTCCATGAGTGGATCCGATGTTTCTGAGCCTCTAGCAAGGTATTATATCCAACAATGGGGACAAGTGGGATTGGACGTTGAATTGCAGGATGGAAGGCTTCATGAGTTCAATTCATTCTATGACCTTTTGAAAAAGGATAATGACAAAGTTGATATTTACCAAGCTGCATGGGGAGTAGCTTCCGATCCGGATCCATCAGGCTTATGGTCTAGATCTGCAGAATTTAACTATACCCGCTGGGTGAATGATAAAAATGATGAGCTACTTGCTAAAGGGATTTCAGAGGAAGCTTTCGATGATCAATATCGGATCGACACATATAATGAGTGGCAAGAATTGATCCATGAAGAGGTTCCAGTCATTCCTACATTATTCCGTTATCAATTGGCGGGAGTGAATGAACGCGTTACGGGATATGATTACCTAGCGGAGCGACAATATAAATGGTTCAATGTCGGTGTCACTAAATAAAAAATTGTATGTATCCAATCGGCTGCCTTTATGGGCGGCCGATTTTTTTGCGTTTCAAGGGTGTGGATTAAGGGTATATAGTAAGTAATTGGAAGTGTGGTATTTATGTTAGTGAGATATCCTAATGAACAAAGAGAGAGTTAGAAATATTGTTTACTGAATCGGTTGGCCGTTTACTGAAACCTCAGGAAATCATTGCAGACATTGTTGCCTTTCCTAGACGGAATGAGAATTACCTTCTTGGAATTTATGAAAGAAAATGTCCGACAAGCAAAGAAAGTCGAAGTAAGTTGAACTTTCATTTTGGAGGAGGTTTTTTCATGAGAAACGAAGATATGAGCAGATATAAAGTATGGCGCGCTAAATGGAAAAGAAGAGTGAATATGGAGAATTTAGCGATATATGGAATTACAACATTAGTCATGGCCATCTTGCCTATTCTGGCCCACATGAGTTAAATCGATATAAAGGACCGCCATTTGGCGGTCCTTTATATGTTAAAAGTTGGCATAAAAAGATATAATAAAAAAAAGGAAAGGAGAGATATTTATGAGCATTATCGAAGAAAAGAAAATCGTATCTTACATAAAAGAGTTAGTATCAATACCCAGTCCCTCCGGCTATACGGAGCAAGTCATTAAATATGCGGCCGAATTCATGGAACGGAGGCAGGTCCCTTACAAGATCACGAATAAAGGAGCATTACTTGCTTCATTAAAAGGCGAAGATGATGGCAAACATCGTTTGCTGACTGCCCATGTCGATACACTAGGGGCCATGGTAAAGGAAATTAAGTCAAATGGCCGCCTTAAATTGACGATGATCGGTGGTTTCCGCTGGAATTCAGTGGAAGGGGAGTATTGTAAAATCCATACGGCTGATGGGGCGATTATCACCGGTACCATTTTAATCAATCAGACCTCTGTCCATGTATATAAAAATGCCGGGGATGCCAAGCGTGATGATGAGACAATTGAAGTCCGTATCGATGCAGTCGTGAAAACCAAGGCGGAAACGGAGGCCATTGGCATTTCAGTTGGAGATTTTGTCTCCTTTGAACCGAGAGTGGAAATGACAGATGCAGGCTTTTTGAAATCAAGGCATTTGGATGATAAAGCTAGCGTTGGCATCCTCCTTCATATCATTGACCTCATTTCCGCAGGAAAGATAAAATTGGCATATACGACCCATTTCCTGATTTCCAACAATGAAGAAATCGGCTATGGCGGTAATTCCAATATCCCAGAGAAAACAGTCGAATATTTAGCCGTCGATATGGGTGCGATCGGTGATGGACAATCGACGGATGAATATAGCGTTTCCATTTGTGCTAAAGACTCCTCAGGCCCTTATCATTATAAATTGCGTCAGCATCTTGTCACACTTGCCCAAGCGAATGCTGTCGACTACCGTGTCGATATTTATCCGTATTATGGATCGGACGCTTCCGCTGCGATCCGGGCAGGGTATGATGTCGTGCATGGTCTAATCGGACCGGGGATTGATGCTTCCCATGCCTTCGAGAGAACACATATCTCCTCATTAAAGCATACAGCCAATCTGATTTTGCATTATATACAATCAGAGTTGGTGTAATCGTGAAAAAAGCCCGCACTCAAGTCATATGAGTGCGGGTTTTAAACTGGCTTTTATAGCGATAGTTTTATTTTATGTGAGTTTCGCACATATACTCGTGAATTTCGCGCATTTACTCGTGAATTTCACGCATTTACTCGTGAGTTTCGCACATTTACTCGTGAATGCCAAATAATAATTTTTTATAATGTTAACTCTTGTGGAGGTTGACCATTGTTGTTCATCAACCGGATGCTTTCAGGCTTAATTTGAAGGATTAAATAATTTGGATCGTTTGGACTGTCAAACCAATTTTCAAATGACTCATTCCATAATTTATCTTTTAATTCCTGTGAATCGTTAATTTTCGAGGTACCTGAGATTTCTAAGTAAGAATCGCCTAATCCTTCATTTTCATAACCAATCAGGATATGAACATTTGGATTCTTTTCAATTTCATCAATTTTTTCCGTATTTGCATTCGTTGGCGTATATAAAGTTAATTCTTCATTAAAAAATGTCATATAGCGTGAATGTGGTTTGTTATTTTCTACAGATGATAAAACTCCTATTTTATGATCACGGATGATGTTCAATACTTTTTCTTTTAATTGGTTTTGGCTCATCTTTGCACACTCCTTTTATTTTTTACTCTATTACTTTTCCTCTCTTTTCATTAAGTTAAACAAAATTCTGCTGTTTGCCATTTTTATGAATGAAGACTTAGACAAGTTGCCATACTAGTCATTATGTGTTCTGTATAGAGCAACTTAATGATTCTTAATCCATTTGTAAAGGTGAGTATGAGGAATGAATTGTGGTGAATTACTTATCATTGGCGGGGCAGAGGATAAGTGCCTTGAAGGTGAAGTATTAAATAAATTTGTCGAGCTTGCAAACCGTTCAGATGGCGGAATAGGAATATTGCCTACAGCGAGTGAAATTCCTGAGGAAGTGAGTACCGGGTATATCAAGATTTTCAGGGATTTAGGCGTGGACAGGGTGGAAGTGATCAAGCTGGATTCAAGGCAGGATGCAGACGATCCGGAGATTTGTAAACAGCTGATATCCTTTTCTGCCATCTTCATTACTGGAGGAAACCAAAGCCGGTTATCTGAGAGGATTGGAAAATCAAAATTCCATCATGCCCTTTCTAATGCCTGGCATAAAGGAATGGTGATAGCAGGGACAAGTGCTGGCGCCTCCATTTTAGGTAAGCATATGATCGTTGCTGCTGACACGATGCTGAATGATAATAAGTTAAAGGTAGAGATTGGGATAGGTTTCGGCTTCCTTGACGACCTGATAATTGACCAACATTTTTCCCAGCGTGGCCGCTTTGACCGTCTGTTAAGTGCGATAGCAGGGAATAAAGAAATTATGGGTATTGGCATTGATGAAAATACAGCAATTTTAGTTAAAGAAGGATATTTTGAAGTATTTGGCCAACATCAAGTATTAGTTCTTGATGGCAGAAACAGTGATTATATCAATATCACATCTTCCGATAATGGCAGTGAAGAGTTGACTCTCTCGGGATTTAATCTTCATGCACTTACCAGGGGATACCGCTTTGACCTGCTTACCAGGAAATTGTTGATGAAAAAGGGGATCCAACCATGATTATCAATCGAGTCCGTTATTTAAAAGGGCCCAATTATTTTGCTTATACACCAACGATTTGCATTGAATTGGATATAGGGGAATTGGAAGAGAAACCATCTGATTCGATTCCTGGATTCAATGAAAAATTATTGAGGACGCTCCCGAACTTGGGAAGCCATACATGTTCAAAAGGGTATCGAGGCGGTTTTGCTGAAAGGCTTAGAAAAGGTACATGGATGGGACATATTTTAGAGCATATGACGATTGAGCTTCAAAACTTAGCTGGAATTGATGCCATTCGGGGAAAAACGGTAATGATGGAAAAGAAGGGTCATTATTATGTAACCTTCGACTATAAGGAGCCTCAGTCAGGTCTTCAAGCTTTTTTAGCAGCAAAAGATATCGTGGAAGCCATCCTGAATGGTGAAAACCTTATAAATGTACAATTTTATGTAAAACAAATAGAGCAGCTATATTATAAAAATAAACTGGGGCCTAGTACAGAAGCCATTTTTAAGGCTGCGCAGGCAAAAGATATCCCTGTCGAGCGAATGGGTGATGAAAGTTTACTACGTATAGGAACAGGTTCAAGGCAAAAGTATGTCCAGGCGACAATTTCTAGCCAGACTTCGAATATTGCCGTGGAGAATTCATGTGATAAATCATTGACCAAATCTATATTAAAAGGGTGTGGCCTTTCTGTACCTGAAGGGGATATTGCCCATTCCATTGAAGAAATCTTTACCACAGCGGACAAGCTGGGTTTTCCACTGGTTATAAAACCGTATAACGGTAGACAGGGAGAGGGTGTCATCACCCATATTAAAAATAAGGATGAACTATTCAATGTAGTCAATTGTTTGGAGTCGCATGTGGAGAAGTACATTGTCGAACGACATATTGAAGGACATGATTACAGGATATTGATAGTAAATGGAGAACTTATAGCCGCTAGTTTAAGGCTTCCTCCCTATGTTATTGGAAACGGTAAGGAAACGATACGCAAGTTGATAGAAAAGGAAAATCGTAATGCATTGCGTGGAGAAGGTCATGAAAAACCGATGTCAAAAATCCCCCTTACACATACCGTTACGTGTTATTTGGAAAAATCGAACCGGACACTGGATACAATTCCGAATCAAGGAGAAGTGGTTCAAGTAGTCGGCAATGCAAATCTTTCGACTGGTGGAAAGGCAATAGATGTTACGGACCAGGTCCATCCAACCATTAAGAATATGGCACGTGCTGCCGCAAAAGCAATCGGTTTGGATATAGCCGGAATAGACTTGATCTGTGAGGATATCTCAAAATCAATCGAACATTCACGGACTGCGATAATCGAGGTGAACGCTGCACCGGGAATTCGAATGCATCACTATCCGAGTGAAGGGAAAAAAAGGGATGTAGGCAAAGCCATTATCGATTATTTATTTCCGACACGGGAAGAGGCGGCGATACCGATCATCGCGGTGACCGGAACAAATGGAAAAACGACAACGACCCGATTGGTTCATTATTTTCTTTCAAATGAAAATACGAAGGTAGGAATGACGAATTCCGATGGAGTATATATCGGCGATAAGGTATTGGATCAAGGTGATTGCAGTGGCCCGGTCAGTGCAAAAATGGTATTGGCACATCCTGAAGTTGATGTAGCTGTATTAGAAACGGCACGGGGCGGGATTCTGCGTGAAGGTCTGGCATTTCGTCAGTGTGATGTTGGCATCATTACAAATGTTAGTGAGGATCACCTCGGCCGTGATGGAATTGAAACATTGGATGATCTCATAAAATTAAAGAGGCTGGTAGCCGAAATCGTTCAAAAAACAGGCTATTGTGTGCTGAATGCAGATGATCCGAATGTAGCTGCCATGGAAGCTTTTACAGATGGGGAAGTGATTTTTACTTCTACAGATGCCACCCAGCCTCAGGTGAAGGCCGCCATTAAGGGAGGATGTAAAGTTTGGTTTGTCAATGAACAAGGTATGATCTGCCATTCATCAGAAGGTGTCATTTCTCAGTTTATGGATTGCTCGATGATTCCAATAACGATTTCCGGCAATGCACGTCATAATATCGCCAATTTACTTCAGGCGTTAGCCGCAGCCCAAACCCAAGGCATATCCATGGAAGAACTAAGAAGGAAGGCTGTCACGTTTATGCCTGATACGAATTTGTCCAAAGGGCGTTTCAATTTAAAAAAGTTGAATGATCGAACGATCATCATTGACTATGCCCATAATGAAGCAGGATTAAAGGCCATATTCGAAACGGTCAGTGCCTATAACAAAAATCGTCTTATCACTGTTTTGGCAGGGCCGGGGGACCGCATTGATGAAGAGCTCATCAGACTATCCAAGGTGGCGGCAATGAATTCTGATCTGTTCATCATTAAAGAAGACGATGATTTGCGGGGAAGGGAGCCTCTCGAAGTAGCGCGGCTACTTAAGGAAGCTGCGGTAGAAGCAGGGTTACATAAAGATCAGGCATTTATCGTTCTTAATGAATTGGACGCATTCGTAAAAGCTTGGGAAACATCACAACCTGGTGATCTATTATTGTTCTTCTACACGGATTTTGAATATGTAGAACGGTTTTTCGAAAAAGTTGCGACAAATCCATTGCCAAAAAAATAAAAGAAAGTGCATTATCAGGGCGAAATAATCTGGAATCAAAATGATATCAAAAGCTAATTTTCAGTACCATTATAACATTTGAAAGCCATGCCTCCCATTTTCATGAAAGGGAAGCATGGCCTTTGCACTTATTTATTAGCGTTAATCCATAGGATGCCAGTCGCTTTTTGTGTTGTGATATTTCCATGACCATCTGCAGCTTTTACTTCCACAACGGCACCAGGTGCCTTTACATTCGCTGTTGCAGTATAGTAGCCAACATAATGTCCTGAAGATGTTTCTTTCATCGGCAATTCAGTTGCATTTGCGATGCTCCTTGCATTTGTCAAAGGCATCAGTATCGAGAAACTGGTTGTTAGTCCGGGTTCACTGTCAAATTCGATTTTGACCGATTCGCCGCTTTTCAAGATCTTATCCTCTTTCGGCAATAAATCAGTTATTTCCGGGGCGATATACTTTGCATCGATCGAGACGGATTTTGTGCTTTTATTGCCTACCTTGTCCAGTGCGACTACCTTAATGTTATTGATACCTTCATTCAACATAAGTCGATAGGAAAAGGTTTTGTCTCTCACAGTAGCTTTCTGACCATTTACTTTGACATTATTAAGATTTTCATCCGAAATCGTACCTGTAACGATTACCGATTCACGGTTGGTTTTGGAACCGTCTGCAGGTGCAGTAATTGCAAGTTCCGGTTTAGCCGTATCCAATATCACTTTTACAGATGGTGAGGCCTCAGTAGAACCTTGACTAGTTCGAGCTTTTGCTGTCAAAGTATTTTCACCATTCCTTAATGTGACTGGAACAGTGAAGGTTCCTGTTTCAGTTGAGTCAGTACTTGCTACTTTCTCACCTTTGTTAAAGATATCTACCTTTGTTGTAGGTGCGGATATACCTTCAACTGTTACTTCTTTTTGATTCGAATACGCATTGTCTTTAGGAGAGGTAATTACAGGTTCCTTCACTTCGTAATTGACAGTTGCACGAATCATGTAGTTTCCTTCCTCAGTTGGTGATTTCGACCATGAACCATCGACACCCTGCCAGCTTCGTCCTGCATTGGGTCCATCTTCATCTGTACCTAATCCTGGAGCATTCGGATTGGCCTTCGATTGGGTATAAACAATAAAGAAATCACCCTCAACCATGATTCCATGCTCGCTCAGATCAATATGTGTCCATTGACCGTCACGCAACGCAGTCTTATTGAAAGGACCTGCGATTTTTTTACCTGGCGATCCTTCTGTTCCTGAAGCATCATATACAGAAACTTGGAATTCAGTCCCGCCCGGAACAGGCCATGTGGTATCCCAGAAGCGTAAGAGAGCGCCGGTTACATTTGCCGATTTATTTCCCGAAGCTAGCGACATCTTTACTGCCCAGCTGTTTCCTGCCGCATTATAGGCACGGGCATTTTCTGCTGTTCCGTCGTCATATTTAATCTCATCTGGGTACCCGATGAACGGTTTCAGTTCAATATCTTTCGTGGAGTTATTACCGTCCGAAATTGTTACTGATGCTTCATTGCCGTAATAAGAAGGAGCCATGACTTTCAAGGTGTATTTACCTTCATAAGCAGTTAAGGAGTATTCACCCTTTGAATTTGTGGTAACCGGTTTAATGGCAGCATCTTCAAGAAGGTAAACTGTAGCACCAGAAACTGGTTCACCAGAAATTTTGTTGGTAATTGTACCGTTGATTGTACCTTTGGGAATTTCTTGAAGTATAAAGTTCGCAGTTGATATGTCATCCTGTTCTACGTTGACTCTTGCTGTTTGCGATAGATACCCATAAGTTTCTGCTTGCAAAGTGTATGAACCTGATGCATGTGTTAGTTGGTAGGAACCATCTTGTGGGTTTGTATACACAGATCTTCCTGTTTCTAAAACACTGACCTGGGCCTGCAATGGAAGAAGTAATGGAGCAGGCTGTGCTTTTTTAGGGTCACTTTTCACTTTTTCCGCAATGGGCTTAATTTTATCAGGATCAACTTTCGGTTTGGCTGAAACGGAAGAGTCAGACTTGTTTATACCTAATCCTGTTTTAGCTTTTGCAGACGGTTGAAGGGCAGTATCAGCCAATTTAACATCATCAATATACCAGCCAGGTTTTTGGACTGAACCATCAGATGTTACATTAAAGGCAATATAGATTCGTTCTCCAGCATATTGGCTAAGGTTTACTTCACCATCAATCCAACTATTTGACTTATCGTTAAAACGAGCTGCTTGAACCCAGTTCGTTCCATCTTTAGAGATAAATAAATGGGCGAAATCATAATTCTTTTCAAGTTCGTACCAATGTTTAAATTGTAAATAGCTTGTCCCTTCTGGAACATCGATTGGAGGCATTTGCAGACTCATGTTGGCACCATTGGAATAGTTTCCAGCAAGATTTGTTGCATAAACCTTTTGACCGGAAGATGCAGAACCTGGTCCGCTGGACGGAACGCCCCAATCCCAGTCATTATTCGTGCCAAATGAGCTCCATCCAGTTGTTGGTTTCTCTTCGAAATCCTCTGTATAACCTAATCCAATTCCAGGCAAAAGATCGATGGTATAATCACCTGTAGCTGTCTCTGAACCACCGAAGTCTATAGCGGTCCATTTATAAACGATGGTATCGTCCGTCAACTCCGAACCCGGAATAGTAGCCTCAAACGTTCCCGATTTATGGTCACCGTCAGATCTTTCACCTTTGATTTCAGCCCAAGTACCATCGGCTTTTTGATAGCTAAGGGTAACGGAAGTGACACTTACATTATCAGACACTTCAGCCTGAAGCGATAGATTCATTTTTTTATACGACTTTTCTGGTGCTTGATGCGAAATGACAGCTGCTTCTGAGTCATCTCCAGACTTGGTTACTTTTCCTTCAATTTTCCCAAGTCCGCTTACAACTGATGAAACTGCATCAAATGCATTTACAAGGCCATAGCCATAGGCATGGTTGGGCGTTACTGGATAATTATTGTCTGTCAATGGAGTAGCAGTTGTTAGTAAGATTTCCTCAAGTTGGTCAACTGTTAAGCTGGCATTTGTTTGTCTTAATAGAGCAGCGACCGCTGAAATGTGAGGACCTGCCATAGATGTCCCGTTCCATCCGCCTTCATATGAACCGCCAGGAACGGCAGAACGAATGTTGACGCCTGGTGCAGAAATATCCGGTTTAATTTCTCCGTAGGGTGATGGTCCGCGTAAGGAAAAACTGCCGACTTTATTGTTTAGGTCGGTTGCTCCAGTGGCAAATGCCTCTGGATAGTTCGCTGGATTCGCTACTGAACCAGCACCGCCTGGATTTGATAATGTAGTGTTTCCTGCAGAAAATTCCGGGAATATCTCTGCAGCTTTCCAGGCTTGTACCATTGGACGGTACCACTCATCGAGACCTGCTCCGCCCCCCCAAGAGTTATTGACAACATCAGGTGCTTTCTCAGGATGGGGATTTCCAGAAGCATCTTTCGGAGCGATAACCCATTCTCCTGCCTCTAATAAATCTATGTCTGACCCGCCATCTTCAGAAAACGCTTTAACGGAAATGAATGTGGCACCTGGGGCAACCCCGATTTGATTTGCACCATTTGGTTCAGAACCTACCATCGTACCGATTGTATGTGTTCCATGACCCAAGTCATCATAGGGAGCGGCTTGTCCGCTAACTGCATCAAACCAATTATATTCATTGTTTGGCACGTCTGGATTGGCAGGATTATACCCGCGATACTTTGTTTTGAGTGCTGGATGGTTCCACTGAACTCCTGTATCGATAGAAGCGATAACCGTACCCGCACCATCAATGCCCATATTCCAGACAGCAGGTGCTCCGATTTTTTCGATATTCCATTCAATTCCTGCAGTACCGGCCCGTTTATTGCTGGCTTTTGAAGTTGCAGTTTTGCTTGCCGGCTGAATGAGCTGCCTCTTTTCATTTGGCATGATTCTTTCCACTTCGGGAAAGAGGGCGATTTGCTTCATGACATCTTTTGTAGCAGTCACAGCAATCGCATTAACAATGTAAAAGGATTGAAAATTGGTCGCCTTACCGGCTTTTTCTTGCTTATCTAAGTACTTTTTAATTGGTGTTTGAGTTTTAAGAGCTGTAGCACGAAGCTCAGAGACTACACTTGATCGTTTAAGTAACTTTGAATTATTTGCAGATAATTTTTGTGATTTTGCTGTTTTTGCAGCTTTTGAGGATATGTCCTTGGTGTCCACTTGTTCTTTGAATTTAACGAGAAATGTCACCTTTTCGTTTTTTTCATATTGGGAAAGTACTTTTGCGGCGATTTTCTTTTGATTCTTTCCCGATAATTCATCTTTAGCGGAAGTATGAAGTTTATTAGATGCTGCTGTGATGGAGCTTGTCGGCAGAATGATCGATCCAATAAGCATGATCGTGAATAATAAACCTAACCATTTTCTTTTGTTTTGCAAGTTTTTTCCCCCTATTCCATTTTCAAAGAACAAAAAGCGACCAGCCTATACCCAATTTCCCCTCCTTTCTAAATAATTGGCCACTATGTAGAACCATGTTAATGATAACCAATAAACATATGAAAAAAATGTCATATTTTGGAATTAAAAATGCTATTTCGTGAAAATGAACATATTGTAGGAAGAGTGTGTGTGGAAAAATAAGGGAAAATACCTCTGATTTGAAAAGAGAACGGAAGGAATATAAAAAAAACATGCTATTCTACGGGTGTCGAAAGGACTCTTTTTTATTTCAAAAATAAAAATGGTAATAAAGGTTCAAAATGCCTTGTTTATAATTTGTTATATAGACGGCAATCTTTACTCGAGACATGTCAGTGAATGGAAAGTCCTTGAATGAAAAAAAAGCTAATCCAATTTGGATTAGCTTTTTTTCATAACCGTTTCATTCTTCGTAGGCACATTGGCATGATCTTTTTTATAAACTCGTTGCAGCACGATGGACTGAACAATCATGAATAAACCTCCGATTGACCAATACAGTGGCAATGCTGCAGGAGCGGAGAAAGAAATGAATAAAATCATCACTGGTGAGAGCAGGCTCATCACCTTCATTTGTTTCTGCTGTTCTTCCGGCATTTGTCTCATGGAAAGGACTGATTGGAAATAATAGATGACACCAGCGATAATCGCCATGGCAATATTCGGCTGGCCAAGGCTGAACCAAAGGAAATTATGGGTCGCAATTTCATGGGAACCTTGAATCGCATAATAAAAGCCCATTAGAATCGGCATTTGGATTAAAAGCGGCAGACAGCCCATATTTAGCGGATTGACTCCGTGCTTTTGGTATAGCTGCATCATTTCCTGTTGCAGGGCCTTTTGTTTAACTGGATCCTTAGTCTCTTTAATTTTCTGCTGGATTGCTGCCATTTCTGGTTTCAGCCCATTCATCTTCGTTTTCATGCTGAGCTGTGTTTTATATTGCTTGGCAGTCAGTGGAAGCAAGACTAGACGGATGAGAAATGTCATCATAATGATACTTAAACCATAGTTACCATTAAATATATCAGCATTGAATTCAAGCATTTTTGTCATGGGGTTAACCAATGCTGTATGAAATGGGCCGCTCGTTGCTGCAGAGCATCCTGTCAAAAGGGTCGTAGCTAAAAATAGGACGGTAATTAGTAACATGCTTTTCTTCTTCAAAATAATTCCTCCTCGAATTGTAAGTGGTTAAACAACAATAAGGAGGCTTGGTTCATCTGAATCATCGAGTGAATCCTTTTGCTTTTGCCGGATAAATGTGAAAAAGCGCTGTGCACCCCGCCAGTCAAAAATGCTGCATGCTTGAACAGGGGATTTACCTTTATCTGAGTGAATCGAAGCTTGATATTTATCATTCAAAAGCGATTGCTTTTTATTTAAGAAGTAAAACGCAGCCAGTGGAAAGACAAAGGTCAATAAGTAACCTGCCCATACCGCATGACGAACGGTCTGATAATCGAATTCTAATAATAATTCCCACATAGGAATCCCTCGTTTTTTCTAAGATAAAAAAATTTAGTTCCGCTGGCCTCCACGTTGATTTAGGGGCCAGGAATGACTATCTTGATTTAATGAGTTTAAATCATTAAGAACACTATATCAAATTTTAGTGCATGAAAGCTAAAAAATATAGGGTTATTTTCAAAAAATACACAGGGAATATTTTCTGGAATATTAATTTGACATTAAACGTCTTGCAGAATCCAGATCGTGAATGTAATTCGAGCGAAGATTGCACAAATGGCATTCGTCTACATATGGATAAAAGGAAGTTCAAATATGAGGTGAAGAAGTATAAAACCGACCGATACAATCGACCAAAATAACGGTACCGAAAACTCCGTGGCAGGTAAAAGATGGAGACGAAGCCACCAGCGATGGGCCTATTATGGAACGGACGCGCATGAAATATCATCATTTCAATGTTTTAAAAAACCAATCCGCATGAGGGATTGGTTTTTTATTTTTTAATTCATTCAAAGTTTCAATCCAAAAAATAATCAGGAAAATCGGAGATGATACCATCTAACTTCATCTTTTTGAAAATGTGTATTTGTTTTTTATTGTTGACGGTCCATGTATACACTTTCATTCCGTGCTCCTGGATGCGCATTTGCAGCTTAGGACTCATAATCGTTTGCTTTGGATTCAAAAATGATGCAAACTCTGCAATCTCTTTTAATTTTTGGTCATTAATTCGCCGTTTTATCAAAACGCCAACTTGTATGTCCGGCATTAGCTGATGAAACCTTTTCATGGATTCCAAATCGAACGAATGAACCATAACCCTAT
Organism: Peribacillus simplex; assembly: GCF_001578185.1. Lineage (NCBI taxonomy): Bacteria > Bacillati > Bacillota > Bacilli > Caryophanales > Bacillaceae > Peribacillus > Peribacillus simplex. The sequence goes on from NZ_CP011008.1 coordinate 1,393,560, forward strand.
TATTCCCTGATGAATATTCTTGGATCTTTCCTAATTCTTCAGCAAGTTTCTTTTCAATGCCGGGATAAGAAGATGGATGTTTTATTTCGATTAAGATTCCAACTTCAGACCCGAAATTCTCCAATACCTCACTAAGTAAGGGGATCTTTTCGTTTTTATAACGAGTATGATACCAGCTCCCTGCATCCAATCCCTTTAATTCGGCCGCCGTATAATCACGGAGGTTTCCTTTGCCGCTTGTGGTTCGATCCAGTGTGGGATCATGATGAACCACAATTACACCATCTTTACTAAGATGAATATCCACTTCTAGGAAATCAGCTCCCAATTCAATTGCTTTATTAAAAGATGCCATTGTATTCTCGGGGCAATATCCAGATGCACCGCGATGTCCTATCTTAAGGGGGGAATGCTGCATAATGGAGTTCTCAGGGAATTCACTCTTTGTTCTTTTAGAGTAGAGAACGAACAAGACAAGTATGGTAACTAAGATAATAAGTAAAAATGCAATCACCGTTCACACTCCTTTTAGACACATTAATTATAAAAATCTTCGTTATCCTTTACCTTAACTTAAATAAAATAAAAGAAATTTGCAATTTGGCAGCCTCATTTCATAATTTTATATGTTAGATAGGAAAAAAACATGTTTAACACAATCCAGACTTAAGAGGATTTATTGGAAAGGTATGGAATACATATAATTTAAGTATCAATAAAGGGGGAAAGCTGATGGAATTGCAGGTGAAACCGAAGTCTAAAAAGTGGAAGGGGAATTTTGGTTTATATTTTTCCCTGCCCATTATCTCATGGGCCTTATACGATTTTGCCAATACGATTTTTTCTTCTAATATCAATACGATTTTCTTTCCATTCTTCCTCCAGGAACAGATAGGGGAAAATGCTGTCCTAGATCAGATAGCCAGTACCTTCATCTCCTACGCAAATGCGATTGCCAGTTTGTTTCTTGTTTTGTTTTCCCCGCTGTTCGGGGTCATGATCGATAGAACGGGAAAAATGAAAAAATACATTATGATTTTCACACTCATTTCTGTTGCAAGTACATTTTTAATGGGGATTTTTGGAGGGATTTCATTCGATGGGAAGTTTCTTGGCATCCCAATTTCCTTAGTGATCGTCATTCTTTTATTTGTAATCGCAAAGTTTTTCTATCATTCAAGTCTTGTTTTCTATGATACGATGATGAGTGATTTAGGCACGAAACAGCAATTGCCGCTTATATCAGGCTTTGGAGTGGCGGTAGGCTACCTTGGAACGTTAGTGGGACTGTCGATCTATCCATTCATAAGTAAAGGGAGTTCACATGAAGCCTTTATGCCTACGGCCATTTTATTTTTGGTTTTTTCGCTTCCCTTATTCTTTTTTTTAAAAGAGACCCCAAAACAGCAAAAAGCCAAACAACCTTTTTTATCCGGTTATAAGGAAATTAAATCAACATTCAAAGAGATGCAATCCTATCGATCGGTTTTTACATTCATGATTGCTTATTTCTTTTTAAACGATGCAATTGCGACCACTATTGGCATGATGGCCGTATATGCCAAGACTGTTGTCGGATTTTCTTCAAGCGGGTTCATTTTGCTTTACTTGGTATCGACAGTATCGAGTATTGCCGGATCGTTTCTGTTTGGATACATCACACAGTCGAAGGGATCGCGGATAGCTGTGACATATGTGGGAATTCTGCTCTTGGTCGCTTTATTTATTGCGGTCTTTGCCCAAACCGCTCTTTGGTTCTGGATTGCAGGAAGTATGTTCGGCATTTCGCTGGGGTCGATGTGGGTTACATCACGGACATATATAATTGAATTGACCCCGGATGAGAAGAGGGGCCAATTTTTTGGGCTATTTGCATTCTCTGGAAAAGTATCTTCAATAATCGGTCCGCTTTTATATGGAACGATTACGTTGGTTTTCCATGACCTCGGTACATTGGCGAGCCGGATGGCATTAGGGTCACTGATTATCATGGCGGTTATTGGTCTGGGCTTTCTTTTGAAAATGAAGGGTTTGGAAGAAGTGAAATAAGGAAAAGGGAATGGAGCGGGCCCATTCCCTTCCTAATCTTTATACCAAAATCAAGGTGACATCAATGTTCCCACGAGTTGCTTTTGAATAGGGGCAGATCATGTGGGATTTTTTGACAAAGTCTTCGGCTTCTGCTCTGCTTAAGTCAGGAATTGAAACATCCAACCTTACAGCCAATTTAAAGCCACCGTCTTCCTCATCTTTACCGATCGTGACATTTGCCGTCACGGAAGTATCGACTTCTTGCTTTTCTTTTTGCAGAACAAGATTCAAGGCACTGTCAAAACACGCAGCATAACCGGCTGCAAATAATTGTTCAGGGTTTGTAGCTCTTTCACCGGAACCACCCAATTCCTTAGGTGACCTCACATCAAAATCCAGAATTCCATCCTCTGATTTAACATGTCCTTCACGACCACCGTGTACGGTAACAGTAGCTGTATATAATGGTTTCAATAAAAACAACTCCTTTGTATATTCTTACTATCATTAGTTCCCGCCTTTAAGTCTTATTAAACAAAATAAAGGGGGTTTATAGGAGTGCATTGCTTGAATTTTGGTTATTAATTGGTTTTAAATTGGAAGAAATTGTTTTATAATGAACTGTATTAGAAGGTGTAATACACCCAATGTTCAAGGAGGGTTGATGATGTTTGAGTTGGATGTACAAAGCAGAAAGCCGATATATGAGCAATTGATGGATAAGTTTAAGGAACTAATGATCAATGAAGTTTTACAGGCACATAATCAGCTCCCATCCATTCGAATATTGGCTCAGGAATTGACCATCAATCCAAATACAATCCAAAAAGCATACAAGCAGCTTGAATTCGACGGGTATATTTATACTTTACCAGGAAAAGGGAATTTTGTAGCACCTCCTAAATCTTTGAAAAATTCATTGAATGAAGAAAAGATCAGAAATGAGCTTGCAAAGGTTCTCGCTGAAGCTCTGTATATCGGGATAGATAAACATGAAATTTATAGATTAGTAAAAGAAATCAGTCCATTGGCAAAGGGGGGAGATTCATGATTGAAATAAAACAGGTGAGTAAATTATATGAGGGAAAAGAAGCAATCAAGAACGTCACCTTGGTCATACCAAAAGGCTCCATATTCGGGTTATTAGGTTCCAATGGAGCGGGGAAAACGACTCTATTAAAAATGCTTTCAGGCAATCTGATACAGGATTCCGGTGAAGTCTTTATTGATCGATCATTTGTGTTTGAAAACCGTGAAGTGAAAAATCGTTGTTTCTTCCTCCCTGATACGCCATATTTCCTGGCTAACTATACGATCATGCAAATGGCAGGTTTTTATAGCCATATTTATAGTGATTGGAATCAAGAACGTTTTTACCAATTACAGGAAGTTTTCTCGATGCCTTTCCAATTTAAAATACATAAACTATCAAAGGGTATGCAGAGACAGGTTGCTTTTTGGCTCGCACTCTCGACGATGCCGGAAGTTCTCATCCTAGATGAACCGTTTGATGGGTTAGATCCGGTCATGCGTAAAATTGTGAGACAGTTGTTGATTCAGGATGTCTCGGAAAGGGATATGACGGTATTAATATCGTCTCATAATCTCCGGGAAATTGAAGATTTAGCTGACCATGTAGGGATATTGCATAAGGGAGAGCTTGTTATCCAAAAGGATTTGGACGACTTAAAAGCAGATGTACATAAAGTGCAAATTGCCTTTAAACATAAAATCCCCCATGGTTTATACCGTGGAATTCAAATTCTTAACAAGGAAAGGCGCGGCAGTGTGATCGTTTGCATTGTTAAAGGTGCAGAATCCGTGATTAAATCGCACTTTAATCAATTTCAGCCTGAAATATTCGATATTCTCCCCCTTACTCTAGAGGAGATATTCATTTATGAAATGGGGGATATAGGTTATGTCATCCAGAATAACCTGGTTTAATGAAGAATTGATTATCTATATTTTCAGAAGCACTGGCTGGATTGGCTTCCTATACTTCGTCGGCCTAATATTTGCACTGCCACTGGAAATGTTAACGATTATTTTGAATGAGAATAATGAATATGTTGAGTTCGAAAACCTTTTTTCCAGTCAGCAGATGATTCAATATGTCTTGGTCATCGTTATTCCAGTATTATTTGCCATCTTCCTCTTTCGGTTTTTACAGATGAAACAAGCTTCCGATTTTATTCATAGTTTACCGATTACTAGACGAAACATCTTTTTTCATATGATTGGGACGGGAATGGGCTTCATAGTTTTGCCTATTTTACTTACAGGTTCAATCTTGATATTATTCCACTCTGCAATAGACATAGAAAGGCTTTATACCATTCCGGATATTTGGTCCTGGATGGGGATTACATTTATTTTGGAAGCTTTGATCTTTTCTGTTGCCGTTTTAATTGGAATGGTGACGGGATTATCGGCCTTGCAAGGCTTGCTGACATATATTTTTCTAGCTTTGCCGGTGGGATTGTTTGTCTTGTTTGCAGCCAATGTGAAGTTTTTGATAGCAGGATTTTCTGCAGATTATTATCTTAGTGCCAATATGAATGCCATTTCACCCTTATTAGCTGCAACGGAGATGGAAAAAATCACTTTTTTCTCAGTTGATATATTAATCTACAGTATATTGACCCTTCTTTTTCTGCTTAGTTCTCTTTTTCTATATGAGAGGAGAAAGCTGGAGCATGTATCGCAGGCATTTGTTTTCCCTAAGATAAAGCCATTATTTAAATTCGGACTGACTCTATGCATGATGCTGCTGACAGGGCTTTATTTTAGCGGAACGACAGGCAAACCAGGCTGGATTTTCTTCGGATATATCGTTGGTTCTTTGCTTGGATATTATTTAGGGGAAATCGTCCTGCAAAAGACTTGGCGAATACGGCTCAACCTGAAAGGTTATACAGCATTCACAGTGTTTATTATTGTTCTGGCGCTTATTTTAAAAATAGACCCCATTCAATATATGTCCAAGATCCCTGATGAAAAGATGATTAACCAAATATATATTGGCGATGCTCCTTTATTTTTTGATGATGACACGTTGGATCATGCACCCACTTATCTTAAAGAGAAGGAAAATAAAGAAGCGATCAGGTTATTGCATCAGCAAATTATCGAAAAGGGAAAAAAAGTTTCAATTGGTGAATTGGATGATGGAAAATCCATATTTCTGATGTATGAACTCAAGAATGGAAGACGGTTAGCGAGGGAGTATCATTTGCAAAACTATGACTTATACCTTCCGCTTTTGGCGAAAATTTATGAATCGAGTGAATATAAAAAAACGGTTAATGAGTTATTGAATGTTTCCGCTGAAGACGTTTCTAAAATCAAGATAACGGCGATCGGACAAGTGGAAAAATCAGTAACGATTACAGATGGTCAACAGCTGGACGAAGCAGTGCAGGCTTTGTCGGAGGACCTGAATAATCAGTCGTTCACCCAAATGACATCCTCATTTGGTGAATACGCTTCCATTGACATTCTTTTGAATAATAATAAAATCATTTATCTGAATTGGGACTCTTCTTATACTCAGTTTTCAAAATGGATGGAAAATTCCGGACAAGCGGAAGAAGCGCGGTTAATGGCTGATGATATCTCTTATATTCTGGTTGCAAAGACGGATCCGAAAATTTATAATTCGAATTCTGAAAGTAAACTTGTACAACAGATTGAACAAAAGCCGAATCGCATGAAAATTAACACGTCTCCGGAAATCAATTTGGCCATTGATAATGCCCAAATCGATTGGGGCGGAGAGTATTCAGCTGCCTTTTATTATAAAGATAGCAGAGATGTGGATATCAAGAGTTTTTCTGGCGAACATGTTCCCGGCTTTATTTTGGATCATTTTAACGAATGAGTGACAAGGTGAACAAAGATATGCCGCCTGTACACTGTGAATGAAAGGAATAAAATATAAAAGGATGCCGCCCTACTACGGGCGACATCCTTTTGCAATGCATAAGACTTATTTTTGTGTTACTTTACTTTAAAGTTTTACGACGTTTTTAGCCTGAGGTCCGCGGTTTCCTTCTTCGATCTCGAATTCAACCTCTTGACCTTCATCAAGGCTCTTGAAACCCTCTCCCTGAATGGCGGAAAAATGTACGAATACATCATCTTCGTTTGGTACCTCGATAAATCCAAATCCTTTGTCGCTATTGAACCATTTTACTTTACCTGTTACTGTCATTCGATGAATCCTCCTAAAAAGTTAAAAAATATTAATGGTGATGATTTTACCTGGATGGGAAAATCAATTCACACATTATCAAGCATCCACATTCCAGTTAAAGTATCATACGAAGATGCTTGATAATGTGTGAAAGCCTAAAGTAAAAATTAACCCACTAACCTCTGGAGCAATTTCCAGTTTTTTAGTATATACCCACCTTTATAAAGGATAAAACAATGGAAGCAATTTATACATTCCCATTTAGGGAAAATAATATTAGGAAGGTTTTATAAGGGGAAGTATAACGGTATTGTCGTGCAGAATTCTCCTGGTTTGAAATTTGACGGGAATGCCATGACCAAAAGGAAAAGCCTTTATGGTTGAAATTAAAATAATCGGGTATAGGATAAGGAAGAAAGGACTGATGGATAAATGAAGAAATTATTAAAAAGGGCCCTCATATTTGCTGCTCCCATCATATTCAAAGAAGTAAAGAAACGATGGAAAAACAAACGGAATCAAAAAGCGATAAAAACAGCAAGGTAAGTTGGAAAAACAATGAAATAATGAACGATAATCATAAGAATTCGGGTAAGGGGCGCTGATTAAGCGTCTTTTGTTTTGCTATCTGAACAAATCCTTTTATAGTGTTCCATTCACCTCTACATCTTTCCTTCATATCGTGTTAAAATAGTAAGGTTGATTGAAATGAATGCCGAGTAGCCAAGGCTTAAGCCTTATGATATATTGCTTCTTACATATATTGTGTATGATCAGGATCTTTGCTGCATACAAAGAAAGGTTGCCATTCCAATGTAAAAATTACGATAAATCCCCTATATATTTTTTATTGATGACTCCAATAATGAAAGGAACATTTTATGACTACATTAAAAGACGAGGTTCACTCTCGAAGGACCTTCGCAATCATCTCTCACCCGGATGCCGGGAAAACGACTTTAACAGAAAAATTATTGCTGTTTGGTGGTGCGATTCGTGATGCCGGAACAGTTAAAGCAAGAAAAACAGGGAAATATGCTACAAGTGACTGGATGGAGATAGAGAAGCAACGGGGAATTTCCGTTACATCCTCAGTCATGCAATTTGATTATGATGATTTCCGTGTTAATATTCTCGATACACCAGGTCACCAAGACTTCAGTGAAGACACATATCGTACACTGATGGCTGTTGATAGCGCCGTGATGATCATCGACTCGGCAAAAGGGATCGAGGATCAGACGGTTAAATTATTCAAAGTATGCCGGATGAGGGGTATCCCGATTTTCACTTTTATCAATAAAATGGACCGACAAGGTAAAATGCCGCTCGAATTGCTTGCCGAACTTGAAGAGGTATTGGGGATTGAAACATACCCGATGAACTGGCCGATTGGAATGGGAAAAGACTTCGTGGGTATTTACGATAGGTTCAATAATCGGATTGAACAATTCAAAACTGAAGGGGATGAGCGTTTCCTTCCGTTGAATGACGAAGGTGAACTCGAAGTGGATCATAAACTTAAGGATTCCCAGTTATATGAGCAAACTTTGGAAGAAATCATGCTGTTGACGGAAGCGGGTAACCAATTCTCTGAAGAAAACATTGCGAATGGAAAACTTAGTCCCGTATTTTTCGGAAGTGCTTTAACGACATTCGGTGTTCAGACGTTTTTGGATGCTTATCTGAAATTTGCACCAGCCCCACAAGCACGGATGACAACATCAGGTGAAATGAGTCCTGTCAGTAATGATTTTTCCGGCTTCATTTTCAAGATACAGGCGAATATGAATCCGAAACACCGTGATCGGATTGCTTTCCTTCGTATCTGCTCCGGTAAATTCGAGCGTGGAATGAGTGTCAACTTGAGCAGGACAGGGAAACCAATCAACCTTTCTTCATCTACTCAATTCATGGCAGATGATCGGAACACCGTAAACGAAGCCGTAAGCGGGGATATCATCGGTTTATATGATACCGGGAACTACCAAATCGGCGATACGATTACAACAAGCAAAGACATGTTCCAGTTTGAAAGGCTACCGCAGTTTACACCGGAACTATTCATGAGGGTAACAGCTAAAAACGTCATGAAACAGAAACATTTCCATAAAGGAATTAACCAACTTGTACAAGAAGGGGCAATTCAGCTCTTCAAAACGGTTCGGATGGAAGAATACCTGCTTGGTGCGGTTGGGCAACTTCAATTTGAAGTATTCGAGCATCGAATGAGGAATGAGTACAATGTTGAAGTCTTGATGGAGCGCATGGGCAGTAAGATCACACGTTGGGCTGAAGATGAAAAGCTGGATGAAAATCTTCATAGCACAAGAAGCATTCTTGTTAAAGACCGGTTTGATAAATATGCATTTTTATTTGAAAACGAATTTGCACTTCGTTGGTTCCAAGATAAAAATCCTGACGTGGAATTATATAATCCAATGGATTTGAAATAATGGAGAGGCCCGTGTAATATACACGGGTCAGTTTGTAGACAAAAGGGGTTCGGAATTAAAAAATTCCGAACCCCTTTTTGAGATTCCCTTTGAATTTTTGCCTGAAGTTAAGAGATTGGGGCTCTACGAGCCCACTATGTTAGGCCATTTTTGGACCTCGCCATGTCCAATTGGCCATCTTCTTTAAATTAATGGCAGCGTAAGTAAGCATCGCCTGCATCGACAATTTTTTAAGTACCCTTAAAGTTGTCCAACGCATACCATGCTTTTCTTTTGCATCTGCGAATACACACTCAATCGTTTCTTTACGTTTCGCATATATAGTTTTTACATCTTGATGATGACGCAGATGATCTGCTTCTTCCACATGTGTTTGCCAAATATGCCGTGTCACCACTTTTTGATGGTCTTTGCTTTCTGTACACTGAGATAAAAATGAGCATGTCGCACAAGTGTGTTTGGGTGATTTATACTCGCGATAGCCCTCTTTATTGGTTGTTGAGTACTTTAATAGCTCTCCCGAAGGACAAAGGTAACCATCAAAATGTTCATCGTATACATAGTCCTGTTTGCGGAAAAATCCTTCTTTGGTGCGAGGACGTGTATAAGGTAAAGCCGGTATGATTTCTTTGTTAAATAGGTAGCTTGTAATCGCTGGTGTTTTATAAGCTGCATCTGCGGCAACGGCTTCCGGTTTTCCAACTTTCTCAATCACTTGTTCAACTAGTGGCTCTAAGATCTGACTGTCATGTATATTTCCAGGTGTTACAATCGTTCCCAATACAAAACCGTTGCGGTCTGCGGCCGCGTGGAATGAATAGGCAAACTGTTTTGTTCGTTCATCTTTCACATAGTAGCCACTCTCAGAATCCGTTGTTTTCCATGGTTTTCACGATCTTGATTGATTTCTTCTTGAAGACGCCCTTGATACGCTCGTGTTTCTTTACGAACGATTTTCTTTTCAAATTTCCGTTTATTCGCACTGGCTTTCACATGTGTGGAATCCACGAAAACGTGTTCAGCACTTATTAACTTTTTATTAGCAGCTGTCATTAAAATGCGATAGAAAATCTGTTCAAACAGGTCTGTATCTTTAAAGCGTCGCTCATAATTTTTCCCGAACGTGGAGTAGGAGGTACTTTATCATGGAAACCATAGCCTAAGAACCAACGGTAAGCCATATTGGTTTCAACTTCTTCAATCGTTTTACGCATGGAACGAATACCGAAGGTATATTGAATCAATGTCAGTTTAACTAAAATAACTGGATCAATACTTGGGCGTCCTACCTCTGAATACATCTCTTTCACCAAGTCATAAATGAAAGTGAAGTCAATGGCAGCCTCCATTTTACGAACCAAATGGTTCGGTGGCACCAGTTGATCTAACGTAATCATTTCAAGTTGATCTCGCTGAATAGAATCATGTTTAGAAAGCATCCTCATCACCTCAAGTTTTAATACTTCTATTTTAAAAACAAAAATGACTCCAGGCAAAAGTGTTTATCTAAAAGGTAAGACAAAGTTGATTGGAGCGGGTGTTCGAGACTCCTGCGGGAAAAGCGCGTCTAGGGGAGACCCCGCAGGCGAAAGCCGAGGAGGCTCCCCGACCGCCCGCGGAAATCGAGGTGCCTTACGTTCCAATCAACGGCCAAATTGTACAACTCATAAAAAATAGACAAACTCGATTTTCCTCGAGTTTGTCTACAGTCTGGCCCGTGTAATATACACGGGTTTTTTCATTATCTGGAGCATTGTTTAAATATCGAAAGGTTTTTTTGATAGTATCTTAAACATGTTTCCGGGGCTATATTTACCTGTTATAATGTGAAATTACCTATAGAGCGAATTTATGGAGGAACTTCATAATCAATCAGGCTTCGACTTAACTTGGTACATTGGAACAGAAATCCCTGACATTTGGGTTGTATATCATTTTAATCAATAGTTTAACTGGAAAACATCTGATAGTGGAAGTTGTTCAGCTTGTAGAATAAGGTCCCTTTTAGGGTCTAAATCTGCAAGCTTTTTTTGTGTAATCCAAAAAAAACAGATTCCAGATAAAAGTAATATAAACAATAAAGACTGATGTTATATATACATAAGTAGGATTTGCATGTATTTTCGATTTATAGGTTTCAATTGCCCCGTCTACATCCGCACTGATGTCTACAATTACTAATCTTTTTTCATAATCATTAACATATCTCTAGTAATTAAATGATCTTTTCTATGTTTAGGCCATTTTACACAATTGATGACTAAGTCTAAACCTTGAGTACTGTCTTAATACATTTTTGATTTGAAATCTGTTGAAAATGCGGAATTTTAATCATTACCCCCTGTTTTAAACATGTCGACTTTAGATAAACGGAAACAGGGAGATAGAAGATGTTAGACAGCTGAATTTATGAAAATTAAATAGTAACTAATTGGAAAGGTTAAAAGAAAAGCGTAGTAACTTTTAGCATGGTAAGAATTGCTGGGATATTCCGCGAAACTTTTTAGAACTGCATATTGCTAATAGAAAATTTGTGGCTTTAACCCTGGTGCAGGAGGAGAATAGCAAAATAACTTATATTGAACTACCGAGGTATGCATTTAAATCCAAGTAATTGAATTAAATCAATTGGCTACCTTTTTGGAACTTGATAAAGTACCGAATAATTTGTGATGTAGGCAAAATGAACATACTTAACATAAAAAGTATCTTCCTTAAAGTTAATAGAGTTTTTAGACCAAAGAGGTGTGTAGCAGTGAAAAAAGGGAAATGGAGTCTACAGTTTACTATTATGATACTGGTGTGTGGGGTAGTAGCCCTATCATTATTTATTACAGATATTCTTATTAGCCAAACAGTAGCGGATACAATAGAGAAGAGCCAGACTGAAAAAGCAGTAAACGTAGCACGCATGGCAGCACAAACGCCGCTTGTAATCGAAGCGTTAAGTGGAAGTGGGAACAATCAGGAAGTTCAGCAATTTACTAATAGGATAAAAAAATCGACAGATGTAGAATTTGTAGTAATAATCGATAATAATGGAATCCGGAAAACTCACCCCGATCCAAGTAAAATAGGAAAAAAATTTGTTGGGGGGGATGAGAAAGATGTATTACGAGGTAGAGAGCACATATCTATTTCTAAAGGAACTTTAGGCAGGTCATTGCGTTCTTTCACCCCTGTTTATGATTCAGAGGATAATCAAATTGGAGCCGTGGTGGTCGGTATTTCTCTTCAAAAAGTTAATGATGCTGTTTTAAAAAGCCGTTTTAATATTTATGTGGGAACCGTTTTTGGAATATTAACCGGAATTGCCGGGGCAATACTTTTGGCAAGGTATATTAAGAAAATATTATTTGGGCTGGAACCTTTTGCTATTGCGAAGGTTTTAAAAGAGCGAAACGCCATTTTACAATCAGTTCGGGAGGGAATTATAGCGGTAGATCAGAGTTCAACCATTACTCTCATAAACAAAGCAGCTTTAAAGATATTTAAAAAAGCGGGCATTAATGAAAATCCAACGGGTAAAAAGGTAACTGGTTACATGCCTGACTCAAACCTGGATAGAATCCTGGAGACCGGCAAGGCCGAATTGGATAAAGAGCAGGATTTAAACGATAGTGTCTTACTAGTGAATAGGGTACCAGTATTTGTGAAGGATGAAATCGTAGGTGCCGTGGCTACATTTCGTGATAAAACAGAAATACATCTGCTGGCGGAACAGCTGACTGGAGTCCGTTTATATGCTGAATCGTTAAGGGCCCAGTCGCACGAATTCATGAACAAACTTCATGTAATACTTGGTATGGTGCATATGCATTATTATGATCAGCTTGCAGCATATATTAGTGATCTTGTTGACCACAGAGAGAACGAGATTGGCTTTATTACCAAAACCGTTAAAGATCCAGTACTAGCCGGTTTTTTAATTGGAAAACTAAGTTATGCCAGGGAAGCAGGTGCTAAGCTGGCATTATCCTCTGACTTTCAATTGCCAGAACCAGAAAATGCATCTATTACTCATGAGCTAATTACGATAATAGGAAATTTGATTGACAATGCTATAGAAGCAGTGGAAAAAAGGCCCGTTAAACGAATTGAATTAAAGTTTGATTATGCAGATGATATTTTAACTATTGAAGTTCATGATACTGGAAAGGGAATATCTGATGCCAATCTTAATCATATCCTTCTAAAAGGATTTACAACAAAAGGAGATGACAGGGGGATTGGTTTATATTTGGTTAAGGCAAGCCTGGATAAGCTAGGTGGAGATCTCGATATTAGTTCAAAAGAAGGTCAAGAAACAACGTTTGTGGTTTATATACCATACAAAAGCAAGGATGATGTAGGATGATTAAGGTAATGATCGTAGAAGATGACCCGATGGTTGCTGAGTTCAATAAGCGCTATTTGAATCAAGTCGATGGCTACGAATTAGCTGCTTACTGTTCCTCAGTGGATCAAGCTCTGAATGTATTGGAAAATCAAAGAATAGGGTTAGTTCTATTAGACATTTTCATGCCTGGGAAAAATGGACTCGATTTACTCTCACAAATTCGAGAAAGTGAAAAAGAGATAGATGTTATTGTCATTTCTGCTGCGTCGGACATTGAAAGGATTCAGAAAGCATTGAGACTAGGTGCTGTTGATTATTTAATTAAGCCGTTTGAATTTGAACGTTTTAACGCGGCCTTATCAGCATATCGGAACAAATCAGCTTTTATTCAAGATAAAAATATGCTTAATCAAGAAGAATTAGATTATCGAATATTGCATCAAGAAGAAAATCATTTACCAGAGGAATTACCGAAAGGATTAGCTCAAGATACCTTAAAGATTATATGGAATGTGATACGGGTATTTAAAAATGCTCCCTTTTCAACAGAGGAAGTCGCAAATGTGGCGGGTATATCCAGGGTATCAGTAAGGAAATATTTAAAATTCATGAAGGATATCGGGGTCCTTGATGTTAAGGTAATCTATGGAACGGTAGGCCGACCAGTCTCCCAACACAAATTTAATGATGACAAGAGCCATATTATTCAACGTTATCTGTAAGTAGCCAAATGGCTGCTTACTTTTTTTAATTACATAATACTAAAATTAGTTAAATAAGCTAGTGTCCCCCGTAAATGACTACTAAGATATACACTGGCGATTGAGTTATTTATAAATTATTCACAAAATTAAACAAATAAGCAGTAATGAGGAAATATTTATGTTTTTATGTGCTGTATATTTATTTTCCTTTTTACAGTTTTCTTTTAGTAATTACACTTCTCCAGGGAAGAATATACTCTATTGCCTAGTAATGATCATTTATAAATATACATTTTTAGGAAGAGGGTACGTCTATGACAGCTTATGATAAGACAAAAAAGGGCTTGGAAACAACTTTAAGAGGAAAAGGTATTCTGTCAAACCCTTTTATTAATAAAGGGGTTGCTTTCACTAAGGAAGAAAGAAATGAACTAGGATTGGTAGGCTTGCTGCCATCCCAGGTGCTTACTCTTGAGGAACAAGTAAAAAGAGCTTATGTACAATTCTCCACTCAACCTAGCGATATTCGGAAGAATGGAATGTTATATGATTTGTTTAATAGGAATGTGGTACTGTTTTACCGCCTACTTAAAGACCATCTAAGTGAAATACTTCCGATCATTTACACACCTACTGTAGGAGAGGCCATTCAACAGTACTCCCAAGAATATCACCGTCCAGGAGGTCTATATCTATCTATAGATAATATGGAGGGAATGGAAGATGCATTTAAAAACCTGGACCTTTCATCTGATGATATCGATTTAATAGTTGTTACAGATTCTGAAAGTATTCTTGGAATCGGAGATCAGGGAGTTGGTGGAATTAACATAGCCATTGGCAAATTGGCAGTCTACACTGCAGCTGCGGGAATTGATCCAAGCAGGGTGCTACCTATTGTCCTGGATGTTGGGACTGACAACGAAAGCCTGATTAGTGATCCACTGTATATTGGTAACAGGTTTGGGCGTGTTCGCGGTGATGAATACACCGAATTCATTGATTTATTTGTTAAAAATTCTCAAGCCTTCTTCCCAAGGGTATTACTTCACTGGGAAGACTTTGGAAATATAAATGCACGAAATATAATCGATAATTATGGTGAAAAGATTCTCACTTTTAATGATGATATACAAGGTACAGGTGCAGTAACACTAGCCGCCGTAAAGTCTGCATTACAAGTAACTGGTGTTCCTTTAAAGGAACAAAGAGTTGTTGTTTTTGGTCCAGGTGCAGCAGGAATCGGTAATGCTGATCAGATGGTTGAAGCCATGATTCTTGATGGCATTTCAAGAGAAGAGGCATATGGTAACTTTTGGGCTGTCGATTATCGTGGATTGTTGATAGATGACATTCCGGATGTTTTGAAGTTCCAAAAGTCGTATTGCCGGAAAGCTGAAGAAGTTGAGGAATGGGCTCGGAATGAAGTCGGAATTATCCCATTATTAGAGGTAATAAAAAAGGTTAAACCAACCATCTTAATCGGTACTTCTGGTCAAACAGGAGCTTTCTCAGAAGAAGTTGTAAAAGAAATGGCTAAGCACGTGGAACATCCTATTATTATGCCGATGTCAAATCCGACTCCCTTAGCGGAAGCTGTTCCTGAAGACCTTATAAAGTGGACTCAAGGTAAAGCCTTAATAGCGACAGGAAGCCCGTTTGATGATGTTGACTATAATGGTGTGATTTATACAATCGGACAATCTAATAATGCATATATTTTTCCAGGACTTGGACTTGGTGCAATTGTCGCAGAAGCAACAATAATCTCTAAGGGCATGCTTGCAGCAGCATCATCTGCTGTTTCAAGATTATCGGATAGCAGTAAGCATGGTGCTTCTTTACTCCCTTCAATCAAACAATTGCAAGAGGTTTCTAAATCTGTAGCCATCGAAGTGGCAAAGACAGCCATTGAAGAAGGAGTTGCGAAAGCGGATATAACAGATATTGAAAAAGCAATTACAGAATACATGTGGAAGCCGGAGTACAAAACTATTCGTGGGAAATAAATCCAGATTATTTTGTTGTCTCAAAAGAAAGGGGATCCGTTTTAGGGGATCTCCGTATAAGTCAGTCATAGTAGAATCTTTTAAATAGGACAATTTTTTGGAAAGAGAAGTGCATCTCGAGTGAATATTGGGAATATATTTTTAACATTAATACCAATCTTTTTTACAATTATTATTGGTTATTTGGGTGGCTATTTTAAAGTTTTTAATTCAGAATCGTCCAAAGGGCTTAATACGTTAGTTACAAAATTTGCATTACCTGCACACTTATTCATTGGGATCACGACAACCTCAAAACAAACCTTAATTAATCAATGGTCATTTTTCTTAACTATGACCATAGGTGTTATTGGCTTTTACATTATCCTTTTAATAGTGGCTCGTTTGGTGTTTAAATACGATTTAACTAAAGCATCTATGTTTTCATTAAACGCAACTCAGCCAGCCTTTGCTTTTATGGGGATATCTGTATTAGGCAGTTTGTTTGGGGCGCAAGAGATAGCTATACCTATTGCGATTACCGGTATTGTGGTGAATGCCCTTCTGGATCCATTAGCAACAATAGTTGGTACGGTTGGACAATCCAGATTGGGTAAATCTAAAGATGAAAAAACAAACATTCTAGGTATTGTTTTGCATGGTCTTAGCGAACCGCTTGCATGTATTCCCTTACTTGCTGTTGTATTAACACTATTAGGGTTCCAGGCACCGGATATCATAAAAAATGCGCTTGATCAAATTGGGTCAGTGACATCTGGGGTTGCATTATTTGCTGTTGGTGTAACCGTGGGTATCCGTAAGATTAGCTTACGACCAATTGCTTTTGGTATTTCCATTTTAAAAGTTGTGGCTATTCCATTATTTATGATTCTGGTTGCTCATCTAATTGGCCTTGATCATGCAGATACAATTAAAGCTATTTTGCTAGTATCATTTCCGGGATCTGCTGTAGCTGCAATGATTTCAACTAGATTTGATTCATTATCAACTGAAACAGCATCTTCATTTGTAATTAGTACCATTCTATCTTTAATTACATTACCTATCTATATTTCCTTGTTAATGTAGCCTTCTAAGTATCCATCCTTCTTGGATGGATACTTTTCAACAGAAGTTTGTGAAATACTGAACAAACTTATTATATAACATTAACCTTTTTTTGAAAAGAGTCGATGCTGGCTATTTTTATTTAAAGGGATGGCGCTTGATTAAAGGTGTAAGCCTTGGAAAATGCGTCGCAAATATTATCAATTGTAAAAATTATCTATTTATCAAAAAAAGATTATAATAATAGGATTTGTGTAATTACTTATTCAAATGCAGCAGTTGACCAAATCTAAAATCTAAATCTTCGGTGTACAGGAATCATTTTTTTACTTACAAAACGTAGTCTGTACACAATAATAATTTTTATTAATTGGTAAATTAAAAACCAAATTATCTGATGATCAGGAACGGTTTCAGTTCATTTAGGTGGGACTACGACATAACTGAAAGAATTGTAGGGACATGATTAAGATAGGGCCTTATTTGGGGCTAAGCAATGATCTTATGGAATATTTAGCTGAACCTATACGAATCGAAGTATGGGTTTTTGTTTTGTGATAAAAAGGAATGAAGAATCGAATTCTACTAAAATAGATTATTATTCCTTTGACAATCGCCCGAAACTCCTTTATATTTAGCTAGTACTTTAGTGCTTAAAAGCGTTTCAGTAATTGTAAGGAGTGAAAAGTCCTATCCTTACCTTAGAGAATATACAAAATGAAAGTGGGGAAATACATTATGCGTCTTGAAGATGCAAAGCTAAAACTCTCCTTACCTGAAGCAATTGGGGTTTTGGCAATTCTATTCTTAATTATTGCAACTGGTATCATACATTATGGACTTGCCCCCCATATTCCAATTATAGCGGCAATCCTATTTCTATTTGTTTATGGAAAGATCAAGAAGCTGCCATTTTCGATTATGGAGGCGGCTATCGTCAAAGGTGCAGTTTCTGGTATGGGAGCTATCTATATATTCTTTTTCATTGGAATGCTGATTTCAATCTGGATGGCAAGCGGGACGATCCCTACCATCATGTACTATGGTTTTGACTGGATTTCTGGTGAATATTTCTATGCGGTCACATTTTTGGTGTGTTCGCTACTTGGGCTCTGTATCGGGAGTTCACTTACAACAGCAGCCACAATCGGCGTTGCTTTCATAGGCATGGCGTCGGCGATGGATTTTTCGTTGGCGATCACAGCCGGTGCAATCATTTCCGGTGCATTTCTTGGGGATAAAATGTCTCCATTATCCGACTCGACCAACCTTGCTTCGGGAACGGTTGGAGTACCATTATTTGAACATATCAAAAATATGCTTTGGACAACGATTCCAGGTTTTTTAATATCACTTATTCTCTTCTACTTCCTTTCACCTAATGTCAAACTGGCTCGCGTTGAGGAAATTGAAGCCATGACGAAAGCCCTGGAGATGGAAACGAACATAAGCATATGGAGTTTGATTCCGTTTGCCATCGTTCTAGTCATGGCTTTGAAAAAGGTGTCAGCCATTCCGACATTGTCGGCAGGAATCATTTCGGCAGCCATCGTCGCTTTCATTCAAACTCCTAATTTGACGGTTGCAAAACTAGCAGATATTTTATACGGCGGATTTGTACTCAAGAGTGGAATGGATCAACTGGACTCAATCCTATCGAGGGGCGGCATTGAAAGTATGATGTTCTCCGTTTCGATGGTGTTGTTGGCATTGGCGATGGGCGGACTATTGTTTGAATTGGGAGTGATTCCTTCAATTTTAAATGCGGTCCAGGATTCACTGACGAGTGTAGCGAAAGTGATCTCCGCTACTGTATTTGCAGGAATCAGCGTGAATTTCCTAGTGGGTGAACAGTATTTGTCAGTTATACTGCCTGGGAAAGCGTTTCAGCAGAAATATGAAGATTTAGGCTTACACCCAAAAACTCTTACTAGGGTACTTGAAGATGCAGGAACAGTTGTTAATCCTCTGGTTCCTTGGGGTGTTTGCGGTGTTTTCCTGACACAGGTATTGGGTGTTCCAACCCTTGAATATGCCCCATTTGCATTCTTTTGCTTACTTTGTCCTTTGCTTAGCTTGATTTCAGGCTTTACGAAAATCGGTATCCATTATAAATGAAAAAACAGGCGGTCGGTTTTGACTGCCTGTTTTTTTATGTGATATCCCATAACCAAAGATTGGAGAGAGGGTATGACTAAAACCCCCTGACATGAACAGAAATGTCAGGGGGTGAAGGATTGGATCGTTTATTTTGAAGAAGCGATCTCATCTTTTGGGATGGACACGACTTTCTCTTTCTGTTCAAGTAAATTCATTCGCATTACGACATTTTGGTATATTCCCATTGACAGCATGAGCAGCAGTAAGGAAGATCCTCCATAGCTGATGAACGGAAGGGTGATACCGGTAATGGGAATTAGTCCAGTCGCACCGCCGATGTTGATCCCAACTTGAATGCCAATCATGGATGAGATTCCGATCAATAATAGGCTTCCAAATGGATCTTTACATTTTGCTGAGAGTATAAACCCCCTAAGGACGATAAACCCAAGTGTCAATAGAACGAAGCCTACACCGAATATTCCAAGTTCTTCTGCAATGATGGAAATGATGAAATCCGTATGTGATTCGGGCAGGTACCCGTATTTTTGTACACTGTCACCAAGTCCCACGCCTGTAAGGCCTCCTGATCCTATCGCATACAAGGAATTCACGAGCTGATACCCATTTCCTCCCTCTTGACCAAAAGGATCTGCAAACCCGGTAAATCGAGACACTTTATTTTCAGAGAAAACGGATGAAAAATTTCCTGTCACGATTACTCCTAATGCAAATATTGTAACGAATATCGCAGTAATCAAAGAGAGTTTGGAAATACTCTTAAATGACATTCCTGATGAAAAGATCATCGTACTTGAAATTAGGAAAATGACGGCTGCCGTTCCGTAGTCAGGTTGAATCCCGATTAAAAAACAAATAAATACGAGAAAGAAAATCGGGGGGATGACGGCTTTATCAATGCTATTGATTCGATCCTGCCTTTTTCCGTAAATGGCTGCCAGATAAATGATCATGGCTAACTTGGAAAATTCCGCAGGTTGGACCGATTTTGTCCCTAACTTGAACCAGCTTGTGGCATTTCCTGCTGTATGGCCGAAAATAAATAGCAGCAAAAGGATACCGGCCATTCCAAACATCATAGACATCAAGAAAATTTTGTTTTTGTACATCTTATAAGGAAGAATCATCGTCACGATCATTGCCAGGAATGATATGACAAAGGCCGTTTTTTGTTTCTCGAAGAAGAAATCCATGGACTGGTGGTACCGAGCAACAGCAGTAATCATGCTCGAACTGTAAATCATCACTAAACCAAACAAACAGAGTAATACGACAGCGATGAAAATAGGGAAGTCGTATGCTTTAATTATTCTTTTCATTTGTGCGCTCACCTCAAATATGTATGCGCGAAAAAATCGCCTTCTTATATAGTAACGGAAAATCAGTTATATAGATAATAATTTTTATTCGATAATATGAATTTATCCTCCCAAACCCCATATTAAACACTAAACCCGATAAACTTGACAGCTGCAATTCCCTTTGGTTTCCTATACATTAACTTCGATAGTTGTCGTGAATTCTCCTTTTAATAATGATTATTTTTACTATATATTCCATTTTGGTAGTGCTATTATGGCTAAGAGATTACTATTCAACGTAAATTGGTGAGTGGAATTATTCGATGAACTTCAACAAAAAGTCACACACATATTTAATCTTGACGCGATATACGATTTAGCTATCCCTGAAAAAATTGACCGGCTTGTCAATGTCGTAGGTAAGGACCATGTAAACGAATTTGCTAAAGGGGTAACTAATCTTAAGAGGTATACGTATTTTAGCACCCGTTATGTGGCAGGGAATCGGGAAGGGATTCTTTACGAGCATGAATTGCGCTTTCCGAAAAGCTTTGAGAATCATTATGAACGACAAAATTTGAGGCTGAATTACTTGTCGAGGAGCTTAAAAAGAGATTCCTATTACCATAATCAGGCCCAGGATTGTTAAGGGGCATTCCCAAACAGGGGAAACGATTAAATTCGATGGTCGCCATTTCAACCTTAATTTTCTTGATCCATATATTTCATCGGAGAGGGAAACGGTAGTGAACCTGGTTACAATCGATTATATTATACAGGCTACTTTATCTCCGGCATTATATAATGAAGGCAGGGAAAACCTATCATTTAACTGGTCCCAACCCAAGTAAGGCTAGAGAATTTTATGAACTTTTCGTTGATGAATTGTATAAGAAAGACCAAAAGGCCATATTCCAATTGGACTAAGCCAAGCGCTCCTATCAAGGGTCCTATGAAGGCATATTTAGGACAAGAAGCCCCTTGATTACTTCACTTGGAAAGGACGTTTTGACAGTACTGCAGCCCAAAACGATTTAGTTGCTTCTGGAATCATTTGTCCTGATTTCAGGGAAGTTGTTCCTGCTATGGTCAATTTTTATTTAAAACATAAAAATGATAAGGAGTACCAGATAAGAATTTGGTAAAGAAAGGGGAATAGTTATGGAAAAAATACAAGGCAAGTGGGATGTGTATTCCCCGGCAACAGGTGAGAAGATTGCGGAATTCGTTCCAACGCCACTGACCTCGATCCCTGATATATATAAGAAATCAAGATATGCGTTTAAAGCGTGGTCGAGTCTTCCCATCAAAGAACGGCTGCTATATTTAAAACGGCTTCGATTATTGATGGTTGAAAAAATGGATGAAATAGCTGAAGTTATTTCAAAAGATACGGGAAAAGTAAAAATTGAAGCGCTGGTTGCTGACATTATGCCCACCATTGATGCGATCAAGCATATCGAGAAACATGCAGTAAAAGCTCTTTCCGGACAGAGGGTGTCCACTCCACTCATGCTAATTGGGAAAAAATCCTATGTCCATTTTATGCCCCGTGGAACGGTTCTCGTCATTTCACCATGGAATTATCCGCTGCAGCTCTCCATGGTACCCATTCTAAATGCTCTAGCAGCAGGAAATACAGTCATCGCCAAGCCATCAGAGGTAACTCCTTTAGTTGGGCTGTACATTGATAATCTGTTTCATGAAGCTGGTTTCCCAGAGGGAACTATACAGTTTGCGCATGGGGGGAAAGAATTGGGGGCGGCACTAACTGAGCAAAAACCAGATTATATATTTTTCACTGGATCTGTAAGGACCGGAAAAATGATCGGTGAGGTCGCAGCTAAACAACTTATCCCAACTACTCTTGAGCTTGGCGGGAAGGATCCGATGATTGTTCTGTGTGATGCTAACCTGGAACGGGCTGTGAACGGGGCTCTTTGGGGTGCTTTTACAAACAGCGGGCAAGTGTGTATGAGTGTCGAAAGGGTTTATGTAGAACGTTCCGTTTATAAGGAATTCCTAACGATGCTTAAAGAAAAAGCGAAGTCCATGAGACAAGGGATTCAATTAAACGATGATATCGGTTCAATGACTTTCCCAGCACAAGTTGATATTGTGGCTGGACACCTGGAGGACGCACTGAATAAAGGGGCCATACTTGAAACTGGAACCTCTCCGAAAGAGTGGAGAACGGGACAGACCCACTTCATTCCGCCGACGATTCTGTCCAATGTCGACCATTCCATGAAAATCATGAAAGAAGAAACGTTCGGACCCGTGTTGCCTGTTGTGCCTTTTGATACGGAGGAACAAGTGATTGCCCTTGCAAATGAAAGTGAATATGGACTCAATTCGAGCGTATGGACGATGGACAGGGAAAAAGCAAGTCGGATTGCGTCACAGTTAGTTACAGGAGCGGTGACGATCAATGATGTGCTGATTACTGTTGCAAATCATCATTTACCATTTGGCGGTGCCAAACAAAGTGGCATTGGCCGCTATCATGGCGAGCATGGATTGAAGATTTTCTGTCATGAAAAAGCGATCATGATCGATAAAGGTAAAAAGAATACAGAAATCCAATGGTATCCATATGATGGGAAATATCCGAGGTTTTTATCGTTGTTTCAGAACTACTTTTCTGGAAAACCGAACTGGATCCGTTTTGGTAAAGAATATTTGCAGTTGATTAAATTATCCAAAGGGAAACGAAGAGGATGATCCAAATATAAAAAAGATTGTTATTTTCATAATAAGTGCGTATACTATTAATATACTTAATAACTGATTTTCCTTTCAAAGGGGAGTAGCGTTAGGGTTCGCCCTAAAACAAAGTCGTCATTACGTGAATGGAAACATTCATCGGCTTTGTTGACATGTTTTCATGTTCAGCAAGACCTTTGCCTATACGGCAGAGGTCTTTTTATTTTGCCAATGCCGATAGGGAGAAAATACAAACTATTGGAGGTTGAATGGATGGAAGCATCAATATTATTGGAATATGGTTGGGTCCTTCTTATCTTGGTTGGACTAGAAGGAATACTCGCTGCGGATAATGCAGTCGTCATGGCTGTCATGGTTAAACATTTACCAAAAGAACAACAACGAAAAGCCTTGTTTTATGGTCTGATGGGAGCTTTTGTTTTCCGCTTTGCAAGTCTATTCCTTATTTCCTTTCTTGTCGACGTGTGGCAAGTTCAAGCGATCGGTGCCATTTACTTACTTTTCATTGCTTTTCAGCACATTTACAAAAAATACGTTGGTAAAGGTGAGAAGGAAGTCACAAAACCTAAAAAGCAATCTGGCTTCTGGTTGACCGTGGTAAAGGTTGAAGTTGCTGATATCGCTTTCGCAATCGATTCCATGTTGGCTGCCGTTGCACTGGCTGTTACACTTCCTGCAACAGGCTGGATGAAAGTCGGCAGTATTGACGGAGGGCAATTCGCCGTTATGTTCCTCGGTGGTATGATTGGATTGATCATTATGCGGTTTGCAGCAAATGCATTCGTGAAATTGCTTCATCAGCGTCCTTCACTTGAAACGGCAGCATTTTTGATTGTAGGTTGGGTTGGGGTGAAGTTAGCAGTATATACACTCGCACACCCTTCACTGGCTGTCATCGATCATCATTTCCCTGAATCAACTCTTTGGAAATCGATATTCTGGGTCGTATTGATTGGAATTGCCGTAGGTGCGTGGATCATTTCAAGCAAAAAAGAAAAAAAAGAGAATCAAATACAGGAAGCATAAAAAAACAGGCGTGCAAGTTTACGCCTGTTTTTTTATCTTCTTAATGTATTTATGGAGATGACCCACACAAGACCAGGGATGTTTGCGAATGATATGTTAAAAGATGTGAATATTAAATTCCGATTAGAAAAATGACAATTGTCCCATTGATTTGTACAATGATCCTGTAAAAGATATTTTACTGTAATTGCACTGTAATAAACGAGAAGAAACTAAGTATTTTATCATATGGATATATTATGTGATTTCATTTATATTGCAAAAATAGTTCTTTTAGCACTGTCTTTTAGACTCCCTCCGCTTAAGATAAGTATGTTGATGCGTATTTTTGTTCAACAGGAGCGAGGTGAGCAAATGCTTGGATTGATGTTTACAGCATTCAAAAAAAAGCGTTCTTTAGAAGAAACCGTATTGAAAATTCAACAAGGCGATATAAGCCTTCGTAATGATACTATAGAGTCTTTCAAACCTTTTATTGCAAAAACCGTCTCATCAATCTGCAGACGTTACATATACGAATCAGATGATGAATTTAGTATTGGAATGATTGCTTTTAATGAGGCAATCGATAAATATTCCCCGGAAAAAGGCCGTTCTTTATTGGCATTTGCCGAAACCCTCGTTAAACGAAGGGTTATAGATTATTTAAGAAGCCAGTCGAAACGGAAAGAAGTCCTTTTGGATTTATCTCTGAATGATGATAATGATCAAAGCCATATATATATCGATAATGAAAATTCCATGAATGAATACGAGAAGCAAAAGGAATCGGAAAGAAGAAAAGAAGAAATTCACCTTTATATAAGCCATCTACAGGATTTTGGTCTGTCATTTGAGGATTTAGTCGAAAACTCTCCAAAACATGCGGATGCCAGGAAGGGAGCTATTATGATTGCTAAATTGTTAATGGAAGATGACGAACTGAAAGAAATCCTGTTTGCAAAAAAGCGGCTGCCAGTAAAGCAGCTTGAAGGAAAAGTGGATGTAAGCAGAAAAACGATTGAACGGAACAGAAAGTACATCATTGCTGTGGCAATCATAATAAACGGAGATTTTTTGTACTTGAATGATTATATAAAAGGGGCTATCAATGGATGAAAAAAGGAGTAATTCTTTCAGTTAATAAGCGTTTTGTAACCCTATTGACCCCCGAGGGTGAATTTCTAAAAACCAAAAGGCAGGAACGGGAATATGAAGTAGGTGAGGAAATCACTTTTTCGCCTATTAAACAAAAGGTCACTTTCGCCTTTCCCAATTTTAATTCATCTTTCAAAAAAAAGGCCGTGCTAAGCATTGCCTCCACTTTCCTGATTCTCTTTTCGTTTCTTCCATCCTATTTCTCTGAGCATGTATCGGCATACATGACAATAGATGTGAATCCCAGCATTGAATTGGAGCTTGACCATCATTTAGAAGTTCTCAAACTTAGCGGTTTAAATGAAGACGGCAAGCTTGTGATTGGTCAGCTGAAAGATTGGAAAGGTAAGGACATTAAAACGGTTACAAACCGAATCGTCGAAACGACGAAGCAACTTGGATATCTGAAAGAAAAAAAACAAATAGTCGTTTCCACAACGATATTGGATAAAGATAAAAAATTGGATAAGAACTTAAAAAAAGAGATAAAAGAAATATCAGAACAGAATAATGTTTCTAATACGAAGATGAAAGTGATTCAGGCAACAAAAAGCGATAGGAAGCAAGCAAGGGAACAAGGCATATCCACAGGTAAGTATGTCGAAAAGAAGTTAAATGAAGATAAAGAGAAGGTAAAAGTCAATACGAGGGAGTCTGCACCAGCAACGGATAAAAAAGTAGAGGAAAAGGTTGTTATTCCGAAAGAGCAGAGCGAAACGCTGAGTACAGAAAAAAAATCGGTTGAGGAAAAGAAAAAAGAGAACAATACAACAAATGAATTAAAGCAAAAGTCGGTAAATGAAGCAAAACCAATTGAACAGAAAAACTTAGGAACACCATCAGACCAAAATAAGGGAAAAAACAAAAGTGAAGATAAAAATGGAAAACGGAATGAGATAAATAACTTTAAGGAAAAAAGCATGGAATCAAAAGGAAAACCTGTCAGCAATCAAAATAATCACAGCAACCAATTAAAGGACAAGCAGAAAAATGAAAAGGAAGATAAAAGGCTTGATGGGAAAAGATATACATCGGTCAATGAAAAGGGAAGAGAAAGAGAACAGAATAATGGCGATCATATAAAGTACGAAAATAAAAATAAAAAAGATAAACAAGATAAAATAGTGATAAAAGTTAAACAAGATTGGGATAAGTGGAAAAAGGGTAAGGGCAATAATGGAAACGGACAAGGGAATAATTAAAAGAGTCCAGCACGGAGCTGGACTCTTAGCCATGGATATTCAATTGTGATAGTAATTATTGACCTTGACCTTTAAGCTGAGATTGAGCTTGTGCTACAAGTCGTTTCGTAATTTCTCCGCCAACTGAACCATTGGCACGTGCTGAAGTATCGGAACCTAGTTGTACACCGAATTCTGATGCAATTTCATATTTGATTTGTTCTAATGCTTGTTCGATTCCAGGAACAAGAAGGTTGTTACTGCTGTTAGCCATTTGAATCTCCCCTTTACTTTTTCAACGGCTTTTGCCGCTGTAATGATAGTATAAGTAGAATGCGGAGTTTTACTTATAGTAGCGGAATCAAACTTTTTGGTAAACCTGCCTTATTGTTGTAAGTAAGACAGTTTTAAAAGAGAATGGAAAAAAGAATGAAAAAAGGGTAAACTAGATTTTTAATGGTTATGTGATTCACATAACTATAAAGGAGTAAGAAAGGAAACTCTTTATGTTTGCTATCAAAAAAATATTATCAAAATTAACACCAGCTCAGCTTATCGTCGGTTATTATGTTTTGGCAGTCAGCATCTCGACCGTACTGTTGAGTCTGCCAGTCGCTCTTAAGCCAGGCGTGGAGTTTGGATTCATGGATGCTTTATTCACAGCCGTAAGTGCAGTTAGTGTAACAGGTCTAACAGTTGTAAGTTTGCCCGAAGTGTATAATGAGGTAGGCTATTTCATTCTGATGTTCGTTCTCCAGTTTGGCGGGATTGGCATCATGACACTCGGAACCTTTTTCTGGCTAATATTGGGCAAGAAGATCGGTTTGAAGGAAAGGCAATTGATCATGACCGATCAAAACCAATCGAATCTTTCGGGCCTTGTTAAATTATTGATTCAAATCATTCAGATATTCCTCGTTATTGAAATGATTGGTGCCCTGGTTTTAGGTATTTATTTTTTGAATTATTATCCAAACTGGAAAGACGCCTTCTTAAATGGCTTATTTTTGGCAGTCAGTTCCACTACCAATGCCGGTTTTGATATCACCGGTATATCGATGATTCCTTTTAAAGGGGATTACTTCGTACAGTTCATCACGATTATCCTGCTTACCCTTGGAGCCATTGGGTTTCCGGTCTTGATCGAGTTGAAAGAGTTTTTGTCCAATAGTGCCCGTACTTATAAGTTTCATTTTTCTTTGTTCACGAAGCTGACATCAGTCACTTTCTTTTCCCTTATCATTGGGGGGACGATCCTGATTTACCTTCTGGAAATGAATGGGTTATTTAAAGGAAAGAGCTGGCATGAATCGTTCTTCTACTCGTTATTCATGTCCTCCAATACGCGAAGCGGAGGGTTAACAACAATGAATGTGAGTGACTTTTCGGAACCGACCCTTTTATTGATGAGCATATTAATGTTCATTGGGGCATCCCCAAGCTCAGTCGGGGGAGGGATCCGCACAACCACTCTGGCTATCATGATTCTGTTCTTATGGAATTTCATGAGGGGAAGGCGATCCATCAAAGTGTTCAAACGGGAGATTCATCCAGATGATATCCGAAAAGCGACAGCAGTTATGATCATGGGTTCCTTCCTGTGCATATTGGCCATCTTCATTTTATCGATTACCGAGAATTTCACTTTAACCCAAATCATTTTTGAGGTATGTTCGGCTTTCGGTTCAGTTGGCCTTTCGATGGGAATCACGCCTGATCTCAGTAATACCGGTAAAATTGTCATTATGATCATTATGTTTATTGGCCGGGTCGGGATAACGTCCCTGCTTTATATCATAGGCCATAAAGAAGTTACGGAAAATTATCATTATCCAAAGGAACGCATCATCATTGGGTAAATGATTTAAGTTGAAAAGAGACCTTTCCATCGAGGAAAGGTTTTTTGCGTTGTTTGCAGGAATAAAAGGTAAAATGTTGAAGTTTACCTATAAGTGAGTTTTTTACCGTTTTAATATACAGTATATGCATAATTTGAACCCTTACTTGCTGGAACTCCGTCGGATGAAGTTTAAATCATTAGTAAAGGAGGTGGAAAAAATGAACAAATATACTGGAAGGATCATTGTCCCTGCCCTGTTCTTCATATTGATATTGCCCTATTTAGGGTGGCTGGGCCATGAAGAACGCAGGTTTTCCGCCTTTGCAGGAATATATTTACTCGCCATTCTATCCATTGCTTGGTGTTTGGGTGCTATCTATGATAATAAACGGAAAACGATAGCTATATTGCAAGATAGCGAAGGACGTTATCGCATCTTCTCCAAGTACTCCAAAGAATTGGTCAATAGCTTCAATGAGGTTATTTTTCAAACGGATGATAAAGGAAAATGGTTGTATTTAAACCCAGCATGGAAATCGATGAGTGGTGCGACGGTGAACGAATCACTTGGGCTTCACTTTTCTAAACATATGGATATGACATCTTATCAGGACGTATTAAAGGCCTTTGCGGAATCCTTTCATCAAGGAAATAAATATTTTCGAGTGGACATTAAACTGAATGCGAAAAAAGGGACCAGTTGGGTTGAAGCATTCGTTAAACTAATATACGATGACGCAGGGAAATTCATAGGGACGGCAGGCATATTGTCGGAAATTAATGAACGTAAACATGCAGAAGAAAAGCTTGTTAGCCTAAACGAACATTTGGCAATCACATCAAGCAAGTTATCAACGGCTGCACAACTTGCGGCAGGGATTGCACATGAGGTCAGGAATCCGATGACAGCCATAATGGGGTTTGTAAAGTTGATTAAAGATGGCGGTGCTGATAAAGATGAATATTATGATATTATTTTTTCGGAAATAAATCGAATCGAGCAAGTCCTGAATGAACTTTTGCTGCTTTCGAAACCCGCGGAGGCGGTTTTTCTTGAGAAGGATTTAAAAGAAAGCTGTAACCATGTCGTTACACTGTTGGAGACAAATGCCGTATTGAACAATATTCAAATTCATAAAAATTACGATACAGAACCCATTTTTATTTACTTTGATGAAAACCAAATCAAGCAAGTATTAATAAACATGATAAAAAATTCCATAGAATCGATGCCGAATGGCGGAAATATTTTTGTGAGCGTAAACGAAAAAAATGGGGAAGTTTTTTTGAGCATTTTGGATGAAGGGGAGGGTATCCCGGAAAACTCCCTTCAAAAAGTAGGAGAACCATTTTTCACTACAAAAACATCAGGAACGGGATTGGGTCTTTCCGTTTGTTTTAGAATCATCGAAAAGCACGGCGGAAAAGTGTTCATAACAAGCGAACTGAAAAAAGGTACGAAAATCGTTTGTGTATTCCCCGCAGTCCTACCAAGTGATTATAACGGGAAAGAAAAATGTCCAGATAACGGGACAAGAACGACATGAAAATATATAATTCGATCGTTATAAGAGTCAGAATATTGCGTGTACTCCAACGGTAATAACATACTAACCGGTTAGTCAGTTTTAAAGGAGGAATTCAATTTGCAAATTGAACATGGTCAAGAGGTGCAAAATCTGGAAAAGAAGTTAACGGAATTCATGAAAAATACGTATTCCCAAATGAATCCGTATATCAAAAGCAGCTAGATTCACAGAAGAGACGATAAGTGATTTACCGCCGCTTTTATCTGAATTAACGGCAAAAGCAAATTGTGGAATTTATTTTTACCTTATCGCAAATATGGAGCAGGTTTAACAAATCTAGAATATGCCCCGCTTTGTGAAATCATGGGAAGGACGATGATAGGACCTGAAATCTTCAATTGTAACGCGCCGGACACCGGAAATATGGAAGTATTGGTGAGATACGATTCCGATGAACATAAAGAACGCTGGCTGAAGCCATTGCTTGCCAGGGAAATACGCTCATGCTTCTCGCTAACAGAACCAGTAGTGGCGTCTTCGATGCTAATATAGAGTGCAGTCTTGAAAAGGCAGGTAATGAGTATGTCATAAACGGCCGGTTATGGTGTCTTCAGGAGCAGGAGAGCCCCGATGCAAGATTGCCATCGTTATGGGTAAGACAGATCCTGAAGCGTCCAAGCATGATCAACAGTCAATGATTCTTGTGCAGCTGGACACACCGGTTTTCAAAATCGAGGAAATGCTCCCCCTGTTTGGTTATAATCATGCTCCGCATGGCAATGCGGAAATTAATTTTGCAAATGTGAGGGTCCTGGCAACGAATATACTATGGTGAGAAGGTAAAGGGTTTGCGATTGCCCAAGGAAGACTCGGGCCTGGAAGGTTACACCACCACATAAGGCTGATCGGTGCTGCTGAAAGAGCACTTGAAGAATTATGTAAGCGCATTCAAATCCGTGTCGTTTGGTAAACCTTTGGCGAGGCAAGGTGTGATCATGGAATGATTGCCGATTCACGGATTGAATTCGAACAAGCAAGGCTTCTTACTTTAAAAGCTGTGTGTGATGGATACTGTCGGGAACAAGGGAGAGAAGGCGGGAGATAGCCATGAAGAAAGTGGTGGCACCAACAGGGCATTAAAAGTGCTGGACAGGGCAATTCAAGGGTTTGGAGCTGCAGGGATTTCAACGATTTACCGTTTGCTGAACATTGGGCAAATGCACGGACGTTGAGGCTTGCTGATGGTCCTGATGAAGTGCGCCGTTCACTAGTAGCTAAAATAAAAACTTCGAAAATACCAACAAAAGCATGAAGTGAAAATATGAAAGGTACCGGCCTATTCAATTTAACTGGAAAGACGGCGATCATAACTGGTGGAGGGATAGGATTTGGAGTACAAATAGTGACTGGATTTGTCGAAGCAGGGGTGAATGTTGTGCTTTTTTCAAGGAAGAAGGAAGCATGCGATGAAGTTGCTCGCAAATTGAAAAACTTGGAGGCAGGGCGCTGTCCTTCAAGTGTGATATCACAAATCCGTCAGATGTACAGGAAGTGGTTAACGAAACTTACTGGGAATTCGGTGCCATTGACATTTTAGTGAACAATAGCGGGGCATCCTTGGGGGCTCAGACCATCGACATGCCCCTTGAAGCCTGGCAGAAGGTGATGAATGTCAATGTAACCGGAACTTTTATCTTGAGCCAGACTGTAGGAAGGATCATGAAGGCTATGGTCTTACGGAAGCTTCGCCAACTACGCTTTTTGCAACCCGGTATTTGTTGAAAGGAAGCATGGGAGTGCCGGGATCGGAATCCCTTCGACAGAATATAAAGTGATGGATCTAGGAGACGGGACTAAAGAAGTGGCCCCAGGCGAAATGGGGGAATTGGTCATAAAAGGACCTCAAGTGATGAAGGGTTACTGGAATATGCCAGAGGAAACGGCGGTGACTCTTAGGGATGGTTGGCTTTATACGGGTGATATCGCCAAAGTTGATGAAGAAGGGTATCTCTATATTGTTGACAGGAAAAAGATTTGATCATTGCAAATGGGTAAAATATCTACCCCCGTGATGTCGAGGAAGTCCTCTATGAACATCCTGCTGTCCAGGAAGCGGTTGTCTTTGGAGTTCCAGATGCTTACCGAGGGGAGTCGGTAAAAGCGGTGCTTATACTTAAAAATAATAAAAAGGCAAGTGAACGGGAAATCATCGAGTACTGCCGTGTAAACCTATCGGCTTATAAAGGTCCGCTTTTCGTTGAATTTCTTGAGGAGTTACCAAAAACAAATGTCGGAAAGATTTTAAGGAGTGCTTTAAGGAAGGAAATTTCCAAGAAATAAGAAGGCTTTGATAGTGCGGAGCGTATGATTCAATTCAGCTGAATTTTTACAGATTGCGAGGATGCTTACATGAAAGGAAAAATGACAGAACATAGCATGCGCTTATTCGAAAAGAAGGGCTTTAGTGAACTTCGATTTCTGATATTGTCGAATCATTTGGAGTGACAAAGGGAACATTTTATTATTACTTTAAGAGCAAAGAGCAGTTGCTTATGGATATTCATATTGCTTATATAGACGAGTTGCTTAGTGAGCAGGAAATCATCATTTCGGATACTAGGAAAAACTGTAAGGAAAAGCTTTTCGTTATGGTATATATGCTTTTAAAAAGCATCAAGACAAAAAAATCAAGCGCCACGGTCTTTTTCCGTGAAATGAAAAATCTAAGTGACGAAAAACTTGCACAAATCCTTCCTAAGCGGGATGAGTTCCGTAATAAAATCAAACAGGTGCTGGTGGAAGGCATCGAGAGCGGAGAACTACGTTCCAACCTTGATGCATCCATCATTTCTTTTGCTATTTTGGGTGTGGCCAATTGGAGCTATCATTGGTTCGACTCTGGAGGTGAAAAAACCGAACAGGAAGTTGCAGACATTTTTATGGGGATGATTCTACAGGGCATTGAAGCTTGACCAGGCTACATACTAACCAATTAGTAGAAGGGCATGACCTACAAGCAAATTCAATCAATAACCGTAATTGGGGCTGGGCAGATGGGGCATCAAATTGCGATGCTTGCTGCATTTGGAGGTTACGAAACGATTCTTCAGGATGCTCAGGAAAACGCGTTGAATATAGCCCTAGGAAAATTGGATCATTAAACACCCAGAATGCTGTTGCCTGGCATTGAAGTCTTTTTTCTTACGTGGCTTCTGGAAAGCTTAAGCTTGCGATCGGCGTCATTTATCCGATTGAAAAGGCGGCAGATGACCATGCAGAAATGAACGCCCGTCAAACTAAAGGAAAGTGGATTTTACAAGTTAAATGAGAATAAGGGGTATATACCGAATGAGCTATACACCCCGTTGTTAATAAGATTTCACTTGTACCATTGACCCTTCAAGAACCACTCAATCCGTATCAATGCTAACATCTTTATCAGGATGCATAAAAGGGGGCTGCGGCGTTCTTTTAGCCTCCAACAGTTCACGGTTTTCAGTTGAATTCCAGCCTATATCATTGGTGGGGTGTATCCAGTTGTCTCCAGCCATGATTTCCGGGTCTGTATCTTCGCTCCAATTTTCGAGTGGTGAGTTTTCAGATGCATATTTACTGTCGCCAATGACGACTCCATAATCATTGACAAATGGAGCTCGTGGTTTTATGCCGGTCCCTTTATAGCTTGGTGCGTTAATTTGGTGGGGTTGTGTATCATCGATAATTGGTGAATCCAATTTCTTTTTCATCTAGAATCTCCCTTTCCGTTTTACGGTTATTTTTTCTCGTCTGTCCCTATAATATCCCTGAATAATTTTCGGCAGTTTTACCCCATTCTAAAACGTAAACTATATTAAAAAGGGTGGATGAAAATGAAACGGAAAGCTAATGTAGATGGTGCTGTCAAAGCAAGTAAAACGCCAAAAAGAAACCAAGCTGAAAATGAGTTTTCCAATGAGTTCGCATTAGAGGAAAACCCAATAAAAGGTGCCAACCGCAATTCAAAGCAAGGCAGAAAAGGAAGAAGTTAATGGAAAAAGAAAAACGGAACTCCCAGGAAAAGGTGGGGGAACATGTACGAACTGAATTTGGAATCGAATTCAGTGGCGATATGAACGCAACCAAAATTTATGAAATATTAGCAAAAGAAAATAAAAAACGTGATAATAAATAAATAAATAAGGACGGACCCATTCTGGGTCCGCCCTTAATCTTTAAAAAATGGCATTTCTAGATTTTGGGAGCGAGAAAATGTTTGATCCCTTTCCACTCGGATCAAAATAGGCAAGCATGATCGATGGTTTCTCGACGATTGTACCCTCTGCTAGATACGTTTCCAAATCAAAGGGTAGTGCCTCGAGCAAGGTGTGTTTGTGTATTTCTTTTTCATTAAGTGCCAAGGCTGTGAAAGACGAACCAAGCTGTTCAGGCTTATTCAGAATATCTTCATATATTACTTTCCGTCCGTTTTTATCCAGGGAAGCTTCCCACCAAGGTTTACGTGGTTTGTATTTTTGGTTCATGAAATAATCCAATTTCATGAGTCCGATAATGTTATTCAGTTCAGCAGATTCCCGGGAAGCCAAAAACTGCTGTAAGCGTCTGAACAAGTCTTCAAGCTGGTGTCCGATTCGTGACCAGCCTTGTTCATCCCAAAAGGTACCGAAATCCTGAAAAAAGTCGAATGGTGATTGAAATACCGTTTTGACAAGGTATTCCGTGGTGTGATCCATTCTATGATCATTCCAGTATTTTTCAAGGACATCTTCAACTTGTTTAATGCGGACAATGTCATCGAAGCTTAAAACATTATTTCCTAGGATTTCATAGGGAGCATGATCACTGTAAATATATTGGTGTTCATTGGCACGTATCCGTAAACCCGTACCACGGAGCATCTTTAAGAAGCCAAGCTGCATCTCTTCGGGTCTCAGCTCAAAAACATCATTGAAAGTCTTTTTGAAAGAATGATAATCTTCTTCAGGTAAACCGGCAATCAGGTCTAAATGCTGATCAATTTTCTGCCCATCTTTTACCATAGTTACGGTCCTGGTCAGTTTTTCGAAATTCTGCCTTCTCATAACTAGATCATTTGTATGGTCATTCGTCGATTGTACCCCTATTTCAAAGCGGAACAATCCTGCAGGGGCATTATCGTTCAAGAACTGGATAACTTCCGGACGCATGATGTCCGCAGTGATTTCGAACTGGAAAACCACACCGGGAAGATGCTCATCGATTAAGAATTGAAACATTTCCATGGCATAGCTTCGGCTGATATTGAAGGTTCGGTCAACGAACTTAATGGTCTTTGCACCATTAGCCATAAGGTACCTGATATCTTCTTTAATCTTTTCACGATCAAAATATCTGACACCCACTTCAATCGATGACAGGCAAAATTGGCAGCTGAACGGGCATCCTCGGCTAGTTTCGATATAGGTGACACGTTTAGATAGATCGCCACGGTCTTCCTCCAAACGATAAGGAGAAGGGAGCGATTTCAAATCAACCTTGCCGTTTTGAGGCTGGATGATTTTTTTTCCATCCAGTCGATACGCAATGCCTCCGACCTTCTTATAGTCATTCGAACCTTCAATTTCAGATAAAAGGGACTTGAAGGTGACCTCACCTTCGCCAATTACGATGAAATCAGCCCCGGGAATCTGATCAAGCCATTCTCCAACATCATATGTGACTTCAGGTCCTCCGAGAATGATGACCAATTCTGGATTGATTTTCTTCAGCATGGCTACTACTTTTATTGTTTCCTCGATGTTCCAAATATAGCAGCTGAATCCTATGACATCCGGTTTTTTGGAATGAAGGTCACCAACTATGTTCATAATCGGATCTTTTATCGTATATTCTGCTAGATGTACATTATAATCTGGCTGGGCATAAGCCTTTAAATAGCGGATGGATAGCGATGTATGGATATATTTTGCATTAAGAGTACTGATTATTATATTCATGTTAAAGGGCGTAAAAGAAACGCCTGGCTCCTTTCGTGTACATATCTTTTTAAGCCAACAAGCACTAACGAGTAATTTTACCATAGTGCGCTCCATTTGAAAAATGAGTTATTGAATGAACGGAAATCTTTCAGCTTTAAAGCCGAACTGGAATTACTTTTTGAAAAAAACGGATAAAGCAGAAAATGCTTTATCCGTTTTATTTAAAATGCTTGTTTTATATATTCTTTCGTTTTAGTCATGAATCGTTTTGTTTTGGTCGCCTTCAATTCGATGATCGGCTGTGCCATTGTGGCAATCATTTCACTTGATAATAACACGGTAATCAAGAAGGATAGACCGGCAAGCATGATAAAGCTCTCTGTATTGCTGAAGTAGTCATGTATAGTGCTTTCACGGAAGAAGCGAATGAAAAATCCGTGCAGCAGATATACATAAAGGGTTTGTTTACCCCAATCCGTAAAGAAATATTGTCCGCGTGGGATGAATGAAAGGAAGCTGAACACTGAAATTACGCTCAATCCATAAAATCCTAGGCGTTTAAACATGGATATGATTGTCGCATCTTCAAGCTCGGTATATGGTTTCGAACCGAGGAGCCATTTATAATTGACATCGGCATTTAAATAAAAACCGATAAAAATCACTAACATGACACTAAGTGAAGCCAAACGAACCTTGGGTGTGAACAGTTTCTTTAAGTGTTCCTTGCTTAAATGGTACCCGATCAAAAACATCGGGAAAAAAACGAATGTCCTCGAGAGACTAAGGTAATTGGAGACATTGTCAATATACCCAATCAATAAAGCGATTAAAATGGATAAACCTATGCCTACTGATGGCTTTAGCTTTGAAAAACCAAGCAGCATGATGTTCCAGCAGAATAAACTGATCAAGAACCAAAGCGACCATTGGGGATCAAGCAAGTCAACAGTGATTGCAGAACGTTCATATAAAAAATAATAGTAAACGGTATATATCAATTGGAAAATGATGTAGGGTAAAATTAGTTTTTTTGTAATTTTGGCTAAATACCCTTTTTGATAAAAACCTTTCGCAAAAAAACCTGAAACTAGAATAAAGGCCGGCATGTGAAAGGAATAAATGGTTTTATATAAAGCGTAAATCGTTTCACTATCATGTATATACGTATTCAGCAAATGTCCAAAGACGACAAAAGCCATGAGAATGAATTTGGCGTTATCAAAGAAAAAATCACGTTGTTTCATTGTTGCCTCCTAAATTTTTAAGGTAGCTAGAGAGCATTGTTATTTCTTATACCCTAAATACATTGATCTAAATCAATATTTATAAAATTAATAAAAATAATATTAAATTAAGCTTAACGCTAAGTTTTAAGTGATTCAACATACTATTATTTGACATAAAGGATAATTTAGGTTTTCGATGAATGCACGGATTTTCGATAATACCGAGGAAAATCAAGATGGGTGTCGAATAAAGTTTGATAAGTATGGGTTTTGAAAAGGGGTGTCAATATGAATATCGGTTATGGGAATGAAACGGAAAATAAACAGGAAATTATAAAATTGAATAAACAGGTCGAAGGTTTTTTGAACATTTTCAATTCAATGCCAGAGCCTTATATTAGGGTTGATGAGGAACTAAGGCTCACTTATGTAAATGATGCCGCTTGTGCACTGCTGGAAACATCGAAAAATCAGCTGTTGTCCATGAAGATAACTGATTTTCTCGAGGCTAGCCCTTTAAATAATCAGGAAGAGTCCGGTACTCCAAAAAAGCCGAGTGAAAGTGAAAGACAGATGATCCAGCTCCATACCGGTGCCCTAAAGCATATAGAGTTTATACCAATAGGGGCTCCTTCCGAAGGACAGCAATTTTATCGTTTAGGGGATGTGACATTGGATCTTTCATCATCCCGGGAAACAAGAATGTCAAGGCAGATGTTTTTGGACCTTTTTGATACGGCCGTAGAAAGCATCGTCCTATTCGATGGTTCAGGAATAATCATGGAAGTGAACCATGCTTTTATCAATGTCATGGGCATCCCGAAAAAAGAGATTGTCGGCAAGAATATGAGGGACCTCATTTCCCCTGATTATAAGGCATATTGGGACGAGAGCATAAAAAGAGCATTTGTTGAGTCGAACTTCAAAGGAGAGGTGGAGATAATGATCGGGGTTGAGCGGCATCATTTTGCTTTTTCTATCAGCTCAGCGGTAGGAAATGAATTATACATGTCGGTGCTTCGAAGAATTACAGAATCAAATTTAATAGAAAAGAAGTTAGAGACGAGCGAACGGATTTTTGCGGAATTATTCGACCAGTCCATGGATGCGATCATATTCTGGAATGATGACGGAATCATTTTTCGAGTCAATCAATCAGCATGTAAGATATTTGAATCAAGCAGAGAGGAATTGATAGGCAGTTATATCTGGAAATACGTATACAGCAACAAACATCATTTTGAGCAGATAATGGAAACGTTTGAAAGGGACACCCAAGTGAGGGGGGAACTGATTTATAAAATGCCGAATCACCAAATAAAATTACTTGAATTGACTGCCAAAAAACATGAGGGTGATGGGTATAACGTAACGATATTTCGAAATGTCAGTGAACGCTGGCTGATTGAGAAGGAATTAAGGGATAGTGAGAAGAAATTCAGGAAGATTTTTGAGGGGACATTAGACGGCTTGATTTTATGGAACCATGAAGGGTTCACGGATATTAATGAAGCGGGTCAGGAAATATTGGAAATATCGAAACGTAAACTGCTTTCTTTATCTGTAAAGGGATTCATCGAGAAAATCCCTGGAAATGTTCCTGCCTTGAACGCACATATTGATAATGTTTACAAGCATGAGGTCTACTCATCCATCATTCCGATAACATTCGAAGACGGAACAATTAAGCATATTGAATTTTTAACGAGAAAGAATTTATATTCGAACTTGAATCTAAGTATTTTCCGTGATGTGAGTAAAAATCTCGAAATGCAGGAACAGATCCGGAAATCAGATACTTTGAATGTCGTTGGTGAATTGGCTGCAGGGATTGCCCACGAAATCAGGAATCCAATGACTGCTTTAAAAGGGTTTATCCAGTTGCTTGAGGATGGTGTTAAGGGAGATTTCTCCACATATTTTCATGTGATTACATCTGAAATTAAGCGAATCGAAACCATTATCACGGAATTTTTGGTACTGGCAAAGCCACAGGCGCTAAAAGTTTTTAAACAGGATGTCCATACCATTTTGAGAGAGACGCTAGAATTACTGGCCGCTCAGGCATTGTTGGAAAATATTCAATTCGAGACAGATTTCGAAGAAGATGAGTTTAAGGTTTTATGTGAAGCGAACCAGTTAAAGCAAGTGTTCATTAACATAATCAAAAATGCATTGGAAGTCATGCCGGATGGCGGATCTGTACGAATTAAAACAACCCGATATTCAGAGAAATATATTTGTATTTCTATTACCGATCAAGGCATGGGGATCTCAACGGAAAAGCTAAAAAAATTAGGTGAACCTTTTTATACGACGAAAGATAGGGGAACTGGGCTGGGGCTCATGGTCAGCTATAAAATCATTGAAGAGCACAAGGGCTTTATAGAAGTGGAAAGCGAAGTAGATATAGGGACGAGCTTTCATATATATTTGCCATTCGAGTGAGAGGTGGAAATGTTCTAGACCTTTGCCCAGTAACCAGAAAAGTATGGAAAATCCTAATAGTATATGGGGGTCCTTATTCAATGGATTCCTTTTTTTAGTTTCCGTTTTCCATCATTATTATCTTGGAATCACGACTGAGGTTGTACCTGTCCAAAAAATATTGGGCTCACATTAAAGGGACTATCATTTTTGATAAATTTGTCCGGTTTGATATTGAGTTAAACTGCTGAATTATTTAAGAGGAAACGGACAGTGAAAAATCAAATGGGAGAACTTTCGAATCGATGTTCGGAGCTGGCTTCATATCAAATCCTCCTAATCATTATAAGAGGAATATGGGTTAGATATTTCCGTCATATCCTGTCTGCTGGTGGGTCAAGCTTTATCGCAATTTAAGAAGTTTTGTCTTTTTTTGCGAATCTATTTACATATAAGGCATATTTTGTAATACTTCTTTATTATGATGTAACTTTAAAAGGGCAGGAGTAGTGAATGCAGTTATGAATTCTAGGTGTGCAACGGAAATTTGTTCTGAGATTCAAATGAAGCGTTGGGAAATGATGGAGCTGGCAAAAATGTATGGAATAGGTCATGAGTTTACCCTTCGCCAAAGCGAGCAACTTGATAAACTTATAAATGAGTATTTGATCCTTCAACATCATTCGTCAGTGGAAGTGAGAAATAAGCGCGAAGATATGGTTGTTATTGTACAGAAGCCCTTTAATGATGATATTACAATTTAAATGGAACTGAGAATGCACCATGTCTTCTTAAATTGGCGGTTTTGGAGATAATCACCTTTAGGGCTAATGATCAGGTGACCGTTTTCTGATGGAAATGAACTTTACAATCATTTCATAAATAATGTCAAGAAAGACTCATATAAAGGACAATCATTTTCTTTTGAAATTCCTATGGGTATGAGGCATACATTGAGGGGAGGCCACCAGAAGGTGTCCTTTCTAACATCGGGAGTAGTTTAGAAGTCGAATTTAACTGAGTGGATAACACTGATAAATAAAAACTAAAGGCTGACCCAAATAATGGAGCCAGCCATTGTCAGGTCCGGAAATCACAAAATTTCCAATAATATTACCATGAACAAAAGACCAACAATGAAGGAATAGGTTGAGGTGCGTTCATTACCATCCCCATGGCTTTCAGGAATCAACTCCTTATAAACGATGAAAAGCATGGCTCCGGCGGCGAAAGCTAGGCCGTAAGGAACCAGGAACCCAATGTAAGAGGTTAAATAATAACCCAATAAGCCCGTAATTATTTCGATGGTACCAGTTAAGGTTGCTATCAGGAATGCAGTGAATTTACCGATTTTTTGATTAATTAAAAACAAAGCGACTAGTAAACCTTCCGGAGCATTTTGCAGGCCGATGGCAAAGGCGATCAAGTTACCTGTATCAGCTGAATCAGAGGCGTAACTGACACCAACAGAAAGGCCCTCAGGAATATTATGCAGTGTAATGGCAGTGATGATAAGCAAAGCCTTTTCATCAAACTGAATACCACTTTTCGTATGGCTGAGATCGATATGCGGAATGTTTTTCTCCATGATCGTCAATGTCATTACCCCGAGAAAAACCCCAATGACAAGCTGTATATACCCTCCGGTGGCTATAGACTCCGGGATCAGGCTCAATAACGAAGCAGCCATCATAATACCAGCGGTAAATGCCAGAAGCGTGTCTCTGAATCGATGTGTGATTGAATCTTGAATGAACAAGATCGGTAACGCACCGAACCCTGTAGACATGGCAGATAGGATGCTGCCTAATAGAACTCCACTCATGAATTTCTCCTTTGTATGGTCCATATCAACTTATTTATCAACTTAAACAATACTTCATTGTATGGGATGGTAAAAAAATATGTTCCAGGAAACACCCATTTTGCAGTCATGCATGAATGATCTGTATCATTCTTCTGCATACCATTTTTTCAATGTTAGATCAGTCGGCAGCAATACGCTGATGATCCCCAGCAATGGCAGGAATCCCACTAGCTTAATCATGGATTCGATCCCGATTATATCAGCAATGGCACCCAGTGAAACGGATCCAATGGCTCCCATTCCAAAGGCTAACCCTACAGTCAAGCCGGCCATTGTTCCGACTTTTCCCGGGACCAATTCCTGTGCGTATATTACTGTGACAGAAAAACTGCTCATTATAATGAAGCCTGCCATCAATAATAGGATAAAAGCGGCTGTAGGTGGTACGAAAGGTAAAAGTGCGGTTAAGGGCATACTGGCAGCGAACGAAAAGAGAATCACATTTTTGCGGCCGTATCTATCCGCAAGCGGACCACCGAAAAACGTACCTACAGCTCCAGCGGCTAAAAAGGCAAATAGGAAAATCTGAGCGGATTTTATCGTAAATGAATGCTGCTCGATTAAATAAAAACTATAAAAGTTCGTCATGCATGATACATACCAGGAACGGGCAAATATAATGAATAAAATTAATACCAAGGCTTTGGCCACTTTATGGGACCGCTCTTTATTGATTACTTTTGCCGCAACCTTTTTAGGCTGGAAATGAACTAATTTTTGAGAATACCACTTGGCAATATACAGCAATAGGATAACGGCCGTTAAGGCAACTAGGCCAAACCAGAGTGCACCTTTTTGACCAAATGGAACAAGCACGATGGCTGTGATGAGTGGGGCAAGGGCCTGCCCGCTATTCCCGCCTACCTGATAAATTGATTGTGCCAGGCCTCTTTTGGGGCCGCCTGCCATGTAGGCAACCCTAGAGCCTTCCGGATGGAAAATGGCTGATCCAAAGCCCATCAAGATGACTGCACCAAGGATTATGGTATAGTTTGGGGCAATTGCAAGAATGATGACCCCAATTAATGTACTGGTCAATCCAATGGGCAATGCATAAGGAAGGGGCTTTTTATCCGTATAGAACCCAACTGCGGGTTGCAGAAGGGATGAGACGATATTCAGGCAGAATGCAATCATCCCCAGCTGAGTATACGTTAGAGACATTGATTTCTCGAGGATTGGGAACATGGCCGGTACAACGGCTTGAAGAGAATCATTCATTAAATGGCATATGCCTATGATGATCATGATTTTCAGAGTCATATCTTGTTTTTGGGGTTTTGCTTTAATGGCAGCGATGCGTCCCATATGTATATTTCCTTCTTCCTGATTAAGAATTTTACCCATTCCATAATTAAAATAGATTCGATAAGGTAGGTATGCATGACACCTTTAAAAAAATCGGAATCGTTAGTCCTGGCTTCATTTATAAATGAAACTCCTCAATGCAAGGATGGTCATTAATTAGTGGTAGGCTGATTGTCACGGTTGTACCGTTGAGAGGTTTACTTGTAAGCTCGATGGTTCCGTTAAAAGATTCAATTATTCGTTTACACACAAAAAGTCCTAATCCGGTCCCTTCCTTTTTCGATGTATAGAATGGTTCGAACACTTTACCGATATCTTGTTCATTCAGTCCTTGCCCGGTGTCGATGATTATGATTTTAGCCCGTTCATTTTCATGGTGGATTCGTATCCTTAACTTTTTTCCAACTTCCATGGCCTCGAATCCGTTTTTGGCAATGTTAAGAATGACCTGTTTGAGTTGGTCCTTTGTACAATGAACCAGGATCGGTTCCTTTACGATATTCCATTCCACTTCAATATTTAAGTGACGTGCTTCTGATTCTATTATTGGTCTCAATTCGGCAATGATACTGCGAATATCATATAAGGATAAGGTCTGGACCATGGGCTTCCCTAAAATCAAAAACTCGCTGACGATACTATTGATCCGTTCAATTTCCTTCATGATGACAGAGTAATAAAACTGATCTTGTTCTTCAGGATGTTTTTCAAC
Organism: Peribacillus simplex; assembly: GCF_001578185.1. Lineage (NCBI taxonomy): Bacteria > Bacillati > Bacillota > Bacilli > Caryophanales > Bacillaceae > Peribacillus > Peribacillus simplex. Next base: position 1,436,703 of record NZ_CP011008.1, read on the forward strand.
CAGTAACTGTACCAGTCCCTTTATGCCCGTTAGTGGGTTTTTTATTTCATGTGCAGTACTAGCAGCCAACGTGCCGACAAAATCTATTTTTTGTTTATCGTGTAATAACTTTTGGTTTTTCGTATTTCTGCGTACGATCAGTTCCTCCACGAATGTATAGATTATGTGAGTAAAGAAGAAGGTGAAAAAGACAAGCATTAAAAAGACATTCATGTTATTTGTGTTAATCTTGTCAGGTATCTTCACGGACAGTTTCCAGTCCACTTCGGTTAAAGGAACATCCACCCATGTTGGATGTTCAGTAAATTCTTCGGCATTTATATTTAAAATTCGGGTTTTATCGTTTGTTTCCAATCTAAAGGTATGACCAGGGCTGAGCATTTTTAATATTTTTTCCATATGATCCAGCCTAATATGCGCCAATAAAAACCCTTGCGCCTTTTTATCATGATCCAGAATGGGAGCAAAAATGGAAAAATAATTGAAATCCGGGTCATACAGCTCCTGGGTTCCTACAACAACGGCTTTTTGAGTTTTTACTGCACGCTTTATATCATCCTGTTCAATTAAATGGTAATTATTGAAATGTTTATTCGTCCCCGAGATGGAAACGCCATCCTGATTTAGCCAATATACTCCGGCATACCTGGAATCTGTATCTTTGATCCATTTCATAAGGTGTTCGGTTTTTTTATCATCCATATAAAGAACAGAACTGCTAAGGCTCAGCAGCTCAAGGTTTTCCTTTGTTTCACTGATAACTTGATCTATGTATTCTTGATAAACCGTTCCCGCCCATACAGCTTGTTCCCGTCTTTCTTTTTGAATGGAACGTTCTAAATACATCCAATAAATGATGGATAGAATAATTAATGGTAGAATAACAATAAGTAGATATGTGGTGAATTTATGCCTTGTTTTCATGTTCGTCACTACTTTAACTTTTTTTTCAAGTATATCAAACTGAGTGATTAAACAATAGTGCATACTAACAGTGCAGATTGACAAAAAAGTCATAATGCCATATAATAACTTTTAATTCAAGATATTTTAATTAAAAACTTTAAGGTTGTGAAGTTATGGAGAATAATAACATCCAACAGTCTTTGAAACTGTTTATTGTGATGTCTAGAGCTCATCGATCAATTAATGATGTGGTGAATAAACATATAGCCGAAGAAGGTTTGAATCCAACTGAGTTTGCCGTACTGGAATTACTTTATCATAAAGGCGATCAGCCTCTTCAGCAAATAGGCGGAAAAATCCTGCTAGCGAGCGGCAGCATTACCTATGTCGTGGATAAACTTGAACAGAAGGAATATCTACAGAGAATAGCATGTAAAGAGGATCGCCGTGTAACCTTTGCAAAAATAACGGATAAAGGAAAGGCCTTTATTGAAGGAGTATTTCCTGAGCATGAAAAAAGAATCGATGATATCATGAGTGTACTTACTCAAGATGAAAAGGCCACCGTGATAGAATTACTTAAGAAGATTGGATATTCAGCTCAAAATTAGCTTAAGAACCAGCACTCCGATTTTACTGCAGGTGCTGGTTTTTTATGTCTAATTGGATGTTGTGCAATGCTGGTACAACCTTAATTTGTTCAAAGGACATGAAGGTTTTTAATAACACTGTGGCGAATTAAATTATATTACGATAACCGCGATAATGAAGAATGTGTCTTGACGTTAATCCGGATTTTACAGTCAAAAAAAATCATGTTATATCGTGAAAAGGAGTGTATATATGAAATTTAATGAGTATGAGTATAGACGTCCTGAAATGGATGAAATTAAAACCCGGTTCATGAAGGCCTTGGAAAAGTTTACGGACGCTGAAAATGCTGCTGCACAAATAAAATCCATGGAAGAAATAAGTGAAATTCGAAATTATGTGGGTACGATGTTTAATTTGGTCTATATTCGACATTCCATTGATACCAATGATGAATTTTATAAAGCGGAGAATGATTATTTAGATGAATTCTCCCCTGAAATGGAAGAGTTAACATCAAAATTTTACAAAGAACTCGTCCGCTCGAAATATCGTCAGGAGCTTGAGGGGAAATGGGGAAATCAACTATTTGACTTGGCAGAGGCACAGCTTAAAACATTTTCGCCCGAAATCATACCACAACTGCAAAAAGAAAATAAATTGTCAAGTGAATATTCGCAATTAATTGCCTCTGCAAAAATTCACTTTGATGGAAAAGAGCTAACACTTGCGCAGCTTCAGCCTTTTATGGAGTCGGCGGACCGTGTGTTAAGGAAAAATGCAAGTAAGGCATATTACGGTTTCTTTGAAGAAAAGCAGGAGGATTTGGATCGTATATTCGATGAACTTGTCAAGGTGAGGCATGGGATTTCGATAGCGCTAGGTTATGAAAACTTCGTGGAGCTTGGGTATTATCGAATGACAAGGACTGATTATAATGCTGAAATGGCTGCTGCTTTCCGCAAGCAGGTGAAAGAAGAAGTGGTACCGCTTGTAACCCAGCTGAAGGGACGTCAGCGTGAACGGCTTGGCTTGGAGAATTTGAACTATTATGATGAGAATTTTCATTTCAGAACGGGTAATGCCGTTCCAAAAGGCGATGCTCAGTGGATCATCGAAAATGGGAAAAAGATGTACCAAGAGCTTTCACCTGAAACGAATGAGTTTTTCAACTTTATGATCGATAATGACCTGATGGACCTTGTGGCGAAGAAAGGAAAAGAAAGCGGGGGCTACTGTACTTTTATAGAAGACTATAAAGCTCCATTCATCTTTTCAAATTTCAACGGGACTTCAGGGGACATAGATGTTTTAACACATGAGGCAGGCCATGCTTTCCAAGTGTATCGCAGCCGTAATCTTGACATTCCGGAGTATTATTGGCCTACCTATGAAGCGTGTGAAATCCATTCGATGAGTATGGAATTTCTAACCTGGCCATGGATGGAGCTATTTTTTAACGAAGATACGGAAAAGTATAAGTTTTCCCATTTAAGTGGTGCACTTACATTTCTCCCGTATGGGGTAGCCGTTGATGAATTTCAGCATTTTGTCTATGAGAATCCTGATGCCTCCCCAATTGAAAGAAAGCAGGCTTGGCGTAAGATCGAGATGGAATATTTGCCGCATCGTGATTATGAAGGGAATGAATTCTTGGAGAATGGTGGGTATTGGCAGCGGCAAAGCCACATTTATCAGGCACCTTTTTATTATATCGACTATACATTGGCTCAAATTTGCGCTTTCCAGTTTTGGAAAAGGTCGGCTGAAAAAGATGAAACGGCTTGGAGGGATTATTTGAACCTGTGCCAACTTGGAGGGAGCAAATCTTTCCTTGGTCTCATTGAATCTGCGAATTTGAAATCCCCATTTGTTGAAGGTACTGTTCTGTCCGTTGTGAAGGTGATAGACGAATGGCTTTCAACTGTCGATGATAAAGCATTATAAAAGATGAGATTTTATATGATACGGTAATAAATTGAATGCTTTAAAAAAAACGCTTGAGAATTACTCCTTAAGCGTTTTTAATCTTTCATCACATTCAGGAAGTTAGGCAGGGCACATACAAATCAACTGCTTTTAGCCTTAGGGAAATGCATAAGAGGTGAATAGGGTGCAATGATGGAGAGAACTTTTTCTTTAATGCCTATAAGTCATGGTAAAAAACAGCTGACATAAGGAATATTGCTTGGCTTGTCTTAAATGTCCCTACCTTACATATAAATGTAGGGAGGAGGGGAGAGTATGCTGTCAAGGTGGTCAGGGATTTTTCAGATTGCAGCGGTATATGTAGGCACAGTCGTCGGTGCAGGTTTTGCAACTGGAAAAGAGATTGTCGAGTTTTTTACCCGTTATGGCTTTTATGGCTTTATTGGTATTTTAATAGCAGGTTATATTTTCATTTTTACTGGAACGAAAATCATGCTCATTTCCGCAAGGATCAGAGCATCTTCTTATGAGGAATTCAATGAATTTCTTTTTGGAAAGAAAATAGCAGGAATCATCAATATCTTTTTCCTTATCATGCTGCTAGGGGTGACGGCTGTCATGATTTCCGGTTCAGGCGCAGTTTTCGAGGAACAACTTGGCGTGCCGAAAAGTATAGGAAGCTGGTCTACGATTATCCTGGCATCCTTGGTCTTGATGATGGGTATGCGCGGTGTATTCACTGTAAACTCTTTTGTAGTACCAATCATGATCTGTTTTAGTTTGATCCTTTTTTTCTCGACTTTGGGAAATGGGGATTTCTTCAAGACCCTTACTAAAGTTCCCGATGAGGTGATGACCTTGAAAGTGATTTTGTCACCATTTGCCTATACAGCCTTTAATCTTGCTTTGGCACAGGCTGTGCTGGTTCCGGTGGCTTATGAAGTCCGAGATGAGAAGGTCATTAAACATGGAGCAATCCTTGGGGGGATATTCCTGACCATCATTTTATTATCGGGGCATTTTTCACTTATGACACTTCCTGACGTGAATAGTTATGAAATTCCTTCGGCAGTTATTATGAGAACGGCAGCCGGTCAATTATATTGGATGTTCATTTTGGTGATCTACGGGGAGATATTCACTTCGGTCATCGGAAACATATATGGATTACAAAGGCAAATCAGCAGTTATATCAAATTGCCAAGCATGCTAATCATAGCTGTGATTTTTTTAATAGCTTTGATCATTAGTGAATTCGGATATGGAAGGTTATTAGGATACATTTATCCGATTTTTGGATACATAAGCCTGCTTTTTTTAATTCTGGTCTGGAAAAGCCAGGCAGGAAAGAAGTAATGAAGTACGGGGGGCAAGACATTTGCCCTCCGTCCCAGGGGAAATGGGGGTTCATCCTTTCATAAGCGTCTTAGCCATTTCTAGAAAAGCATCCCGGAAATCCATATCTTTTTTCGTGAAAATAGTTAAGCGGACGGGTGCTTTCTCGTCCTTGAGCAATATGGAAGTGATCACATCATCCCCACTTTCGACTTCATATCCCGCGCCGTTCTCTATATCAAGTGCCGGATCCCTAATCGTTTTTGAATGGCTTTTCAGCTGGGTATGAACATTTTCTTCCACCTCATCCCAATTGACATCCGCTGTCAACAATTCGATTCTCATATAAATGGAGTCATCTTCAGTCAGGAAAATAATATCCTTTCCAGGTTCTTCGGCACTTAATTTAAATTGTTGCAAAACATAGAGGCTGAACGGTTGATTATCACTTCTTTTTAAGAACGCTGTTTTTACTATTTCTTTCCCATTACTTGTATATTGCAGGTTTTGCTCCATCAGTCTTACTTTGTTGTTGTTTCCGTCATTGCCACCTTGAGAAGAATTGCCTTCGTTCTCCTCGTTTACTGAATCTCCCTGTGGCCCATCTGCATTTTTGTCTGTGGTCATACCGCAGCCAGTCAGCAAAGCGGCGAATGCGGCACAGCCAATAGAACGTGCCCAACTAGTCATTTCTTTTCCCTCATCTCTCTGATAGAAATAAAAATTCATATAATAGATATCCCCGCAATCACAAATGCAGGACCTTTAATGAAATAGACGGTATGGAGTGAATATTGTTACAAAAAAGCAGGAGAATGAATTGGCATGCTTCTAAAAAGTGAAAACGGAATGGTCATTAAGAAACCATCCCGTTTGTTTACATTGACTTATCCTATGATTTTATAATTTTTATGGTTGACGACGGTCTTCTGTTCAAGTTCCAAATCACGATAATTTTCCATATACGTGACGTCCACGATTACTGAGTTCTCGTTCACTTTCTCGACGATTCCTTTTAAGCCTTCTCTAAATTCAATGATATTTCCAACTTCCGCTTTCTTCATGGTAATCATCCTTTCCCATTTCGTTTCCAATGATCAAACTATGGAGTAATTGGATTATTCGAACATCTTGCCGTTTAGATATTGACGTGGGGAGTGCAAGTAAGAGAATTAGATTCTCTTCTGTCGGTACAGTAAGCTAAACTGTTAAAGGAGGTGCAATTCTTGTATGGAGCAGCTGTAATGATGTGGCATAATTTGGTATATCTTGAGAGCACAGTTATGCATACCAGTATGTAATCCTATGTACAAAAAATGCCAAACATTTTACATTATGATATTTTACTATACAGTTTGCACTATTTTAAAGCATTCGTAAAGAATAATGTAGCAAGAGGGCCTTAAAAAATTCCGATTTATATTAAGCGGCATGTTTATGATAAAATGGAAACGGAATTTCTCCTGTATGAATATGGATAGAACATTTGATAATTAAGGAGGATAATATTATGAATGCTGAAGAAGCAAAAGATGTACTAGATAAACTGGCAAATCGGGAAATGGATGAATTCAGGATAACAAAGGAAGAATTTTTAGCTTTTCGTGAGGTTCTTGTAAAAAGGGACGACTTTAAACATTTTCGGGGGAATGCTCAACATAACGGTGTGATAATTTATACGTATTTAGAAGAAGCGAGAAGTTAATGCCCGGATATATTGGGGTGGCTCATGACTGGGCCACCCTATTATTATTTACAGTGGAAAATCATTTGCTTCCTTAATTTAATTAAAGTGGACTTTCTCCACGATTTTACAGATGCTGTAGTGACTTGATATAACTCAGCAATTTCAGTCACTGTTTTATTCTTCAGGTAGGTTTGCAAAAGCCAGCGTTGCTGATTCAATGTCAAGCCTTCAGTATAGTGTAAGATGCTTTCGATGGCGAAGGCCTCTTCATGCATTGAAAAAGGATCTTTAATCTCTAGTATGGTGGAATCAAATGGCTTGCTGTGGGCTTCATATTTATGATGATGCTTCAATTCGTTCAGGATTTTGCCTTTGATTACTGTGTAGGCATAGTTAGAGAATTGTCCGTATTCCTCATTGAAACTTCTAAATGAATCCCATAAAGCAATCAATCCTACCTGAAAATATTCGTCCTTATTTTTATAGATGGAAAGTGAACGGATAATATGATGGATCATAGGGGTGAATTCAGTCTTTAGAGCTGAGAAATCATCCATTGAGCAGCTACCTTTAGAAAGTGCACTTTCAGTATTCCCGGGTGCTTCTACGATAAATGATCCGTTCGGCTATTGCGAAATGGCATAACGGAAAAATGTATGGGATGAAAAGTGGGTTATCGGGCGTGAACCAGAAACTAAATTGAAAGGAAAAGGGAGATTCGGGAGTATTGAAAGTGTTTTGAGCGTGGGGAAGACCAAAAGAAAAACACATCCTGATAGTGGATGTGCCAATTCTTCTTCGAAAGACTTTAAGTTCTTTAATGGTGACTCCTTCTCGTTTTCATATTCGTTCAAGTTAAACCTATATTCATATGAAGACGATGTGCTTTTCTTTTACAGATACTTTTCCTCGCAAGGATCATTTAGTATAAACGGCAGCAATAGCTCAAAGTCTCCGTTTACATGGAGCTCAAGATAACACTGGGTTACTTCAGGGAGGCTGATATCGAGAACGGGCATGTCCCATTTCGGCTTTCATTATCTATATTGGGCACTTTTATTATTTTGAAAAAAACCAGGAAGTGGGGGAGAAAAGCTGACAAGCTTCATTCCTGTTGTATTTCATTATGTATCCCCCTGAACATTTCTATTGCAATTTCCAAAGTAGGCATATTGATAAAACCATTATTTTTGTTACCTCTGCGATTTTCGGAATCCAGCATCCTGTGCGTCATGTTCGGTACAAAACATTTCTTCTGGTTTAGTTATTTCGTAATATTGGCCCGAAGGAATGTGATATATTTTATTGCCTTTAGAATTTATATTGCCTTTAATTTTTGGGTTACTGCAAGATGAGTTCACAGTGGTTTTTTCCTCTGATTTATCCCCGGACTTCGAATCATCAAACCCTCTTGAAGTTGCATAGTTTTCAATCGACCATATACCGATTTCGTCTTTTTGGGCTTGTTTCTGAATATCTTCAAATTCATCAAGATATTTAGTGTTCGGTGCATAAACATAGGCTACCCTGGCCAGTCCTTTTTCAAGCAGGAGCTTATTCACCATTTTTCCATCAACATAAAAATAGGCAAGCAGCCGGCCGTATTTATCTCTTTCACCAATGCCAGTTTCTACTTCCACTTTAGAACCAGCAGGCATTAAATCCTTGGTGAACTTGCTTGCTTCAGGTCCAAAAGGCTGAACGGGCTTGGAAGGGTGCACGGTTTCCGGGGTATCTACCAAAAGAAGCCTGACCGTTTCTTCATTTCCGTTAGTCATTTTGATTTTTACTGTATCTCCGTCAACAACCCTGACGATCTTGGCTGTGAATGTCTTGCCTTTTTCTTCTTTGGAAGAATCCGTTTTGGATTGGATGTCTTCATTTACCAACGAATCATCCTGTTTGGATCCATTAATCAGGTTATCTGATGCGGCCTGGCAGCCAGACAAAGAGATCAGGCAAATGGCAGTAAGGAAAAAAACATACAGATAAGAATGTAAAAAGGAATTTTTGTTCATGATAAGTTCCTCCATTTTAAAGGTGTTTTCCATGTCCGTCATGGATATATTCGGCAGGAATAATACTAACCTATAAAAAAGGGAAAGAAAATGAAAAATCATAAAAATTTTTACATGGATCGCTACTCCCTATCATGATAGTTTCTTATAATGATAGGGTGGTATATGAGAGGCAGGCGTGAAAAATGATGTTTAGGCTTGAAAATATTAGGTATAAAGGGATTCTGCATATTGATGAGTTGAAAATATCCGCTTGTGTGGTTACTTGTTTGACTGGGGAAAGCGGAGCAGGAAAAACCTCATTGCTCCGATTATTGAACAGGATGGATGACCCGGATAGCGGTTCGATCTATTATCAAGATCAGTTGCTGGATAAATTCAACCCGATAGAGCTCCGGCGTAAAGTCACAATGCTGTCTCAGACATCGTTCACTTTACCCGGAACGATTGAAGAAAATCTCCAGCTGGGCCTGGAATTGACAGAACGGAAAAAAAAGGATAAATCCGAATTGGTGAAGGCGCTTGAAACCGTCGAGTTACAGAAATCATTAAACGAGGGAACGGAGAATCTTTCTGGCGGGGAGAAACAGAGGCTCGCACTGGCGAGGTTACTTTTATTGAAGCCCGAAGTGTATTTACTGGATGAGCCGACAGCAGCTCTTGATGAGGAAACCGAACTGAGGATCATGAGCCGATTTTTAGAAGAAGTAAAACGGGAAAAAGGAACGGTCATCATGATAACGCATTCAAAACAACTTGCGGACATCTGTGCTGAAAAGATGATCGTTCTGAAAAAGGTGAAGGGGAGTGACTATTAATGGAGGGGAATGGGATAATAGATATTGAGTTCTGGCGTCTTTGTGCGGCCTACTTCTTTGTTGTAGTTCTGCTCATTATCGTGAAATGGCGAGGGATTTCAAGGGAAAAGCAAATCATTCTAGCCACGATACGGATGACGGTCCAACTCATTCTTGCCGGTTACGTTTTGACATATATCTTTGAAAATCCCCACCCTTTACTTTCTATAGGGTTTCTATGTGCAATGGCTCTGTTCTCCATCCATAATATTTTTAAGCAAGTGCCCTATACGCTTAATGAGAAAATCAAAAGGACGGTTATCCTAAGTATGTTGACAGGTCCCATGGCCGCCCTGTTTTATTTTAATCTGGTCGTGATCCATTTCACGCCTTGGTATGAGCCAAGGTATTTCATTCCAATAGCAGGGATGATCGTGGGGAATGCGATGACTGGAGTGACATTAGCGCTTAAAAACCTCCATGATGGGATTAGCAGTAATCGCGAAAAGGTAGAAGCGATGTTAATGCTTGGAGCGACACCAGCGAGGGCCGTGAAGAAATATGTGGATGCTGCATTCGATTCGGCAGTACTCCCAACTTTGAACAATATGCTCGGAATGGGGATTATTTTCCTTCCCGGAATGATGACAGGGCAAATCCTGTCGGGGATAAGCCCGCTCATCGCAATTGAATACCAGATTGCCATACTTATTGGGATTCTCGGGAGTGTTTCATTAACAGTTGTCCTTTTCATTATGCTGAGTTTCAGAGCTTTTTTCACCAAAAATGCACAGCTGTCCATTTAATCATTGAAGAATCTGAAAAGTAATAGTTGCAGTTCTATCTATATTTTTGTACTATTTTTTAGGTACCAGATAGTTTTGGTTTGTTTGTTGGGAATGATAATGCTATTCTGATAAGGAAAAGGGTTTTTTCATTTCTTTCCTGATTGGATAGAGAAAATCCCTTACATAACCTAATTTTGTTAATTTATCTTAAAGGAGATTGATTTATATGGTAGAAAAAACATTTACAGTAACTGCAGAAACAGGAATTCATGCTCGTCCGGCTACATTGCTTGTACAAGCTGCAGGAAAATTCGATTCAGAAATAAACCTTTCTTATAAAGAGAAAAAAGTGAACCTTAAGTCCATTATGGGTGTAATGTCACTAGGAATTGGCAAAGGGGCAGAGATTACGATTTCTGCTGAAGGAAGCGATGAAAATGATGCACTGAACACACTTGCTGAAACATTGAACAGAGAAGGATTAGCAGAATAATGTCCACTTTGATTAGTGGAATAGCAGCTTCAAACGGAATAGCCATCGCTAAAGCCTACCGGCTGACTGAGCCAGATCTATCGATTGAAAAAAGAAGCATAGAAGATGTCGGGGCCGAAATATCCCGTTTTAAGGATGCTATTCAAAAGTCAACAGTTGAATTGGAGATAATCAGGGATAAAGCCGAAAAGGACTTAGGGGCCGATAAGGCCGCTATTTTTGACGCGCACCTGCTTGTTTTGGCTGATCCGGAACTTATAACTCCAATTCAGGATAAAATACAATCAGAAAACGTTAACGCTGAGTTCTCCTTAAATGAAACCGCAAGCATGTTCATTACGATGTTTGAACAAATGGATAATGAATACATGAAGGAACGTGCAGCAGATATCCGAGACGTCACCAAACGGGTATTGTCACATCTTTTAGGTGTTCATATTCCAAATCCAAGCATGATTGCTGAAGAAGTGATCATCATTGCGGAGGATTTGACTCCATCAGATACAGCACAGTTGAATCCGGCTTACGTCAAAGGTTTTACGACCGATATCGGTGGACGTACATCCCATTCAGCCATAATGGCGCGTTCATTGGAAATTCCAGCAGTCGTTGGGACAAAGTCAGTAACCTCGTCCATCGAAAATGGTGACTTGGTCATTATTGACGGGTTAAAAGGTGAAGTGCACATCAACCCTACTCCTGAACTCGTAAAACGCTACGAAGAGGACCAGGAAGCCTATGCTTTGCAAAAGGCTGAGTGGGCGAAACTGGTCCATGAACAAACGGTTACAAAAGATGGACATCATGTGGAATTGGCTGCAAATATTGGTACGCCGAAAGATCTAGAAGGCGTTCATCAAAATGGCGGTGAAGGCATCGGGTTATACCGTACGGAATTTCTTTATATGGGCAGAAATGACTTTCCAAGTGAAGAAGAACAGTTCGAGGCATACAAAGCGGTGCTGGAAGGAATGTCAGGAAAGTCTGTAGTCGTCAGAACGCTTGACATAGGCGGAGACAAGGAGTTGCCGTATTTAGAGCTTCCTAAGGAAATGAATCCTTTCCTTGGATACCGAGCGATTCGCCTCTGCTTAAATGAGCAGGAGATTTTCCGGACACAGCTTCGTGCCCTGCTTCGTGCAAGCATCTACGGAAATTTGAAAATCATGTTCCCAATGATTGCGACACTAGGCGAATTCCGCGAAGCAAAAGCCGTCTTGGCTGAAGTCAGACAGGGATTGCTTGATAATGGTGTTCAAGTTGCTGAAAAAATTGAAGTCGGAATTATGGTTGAAATCCCTTCAACTGCAGTAATGGCTGATATATTTGCTAAGGAAGTCGATTTCTTCAGCATAGGCACCAATGACTTGATTCAGTATACGATGGCCGCTGACCGAATGAATGAGAGAGTATCTTATTTATACCAACCATATAATCCAGCGATTTTACGCCTGGTTAAAATGGTTATAGATGCAGCTCATAAAGAAGGGAAATGGGCCGGAATGTGCGGTGAGATGGCTGGAGATGAAGTGGCCATCCCGATCTTGATCGGAATGGGCCTTGATGAATTCTCAATGAGTGCCACTTCTATTTTAAAAGCACGTTCATTAATCAGCCAACTTTCACTTGAAGAGATGAAAAAACTATCTCAAGAAGTTTTAGTGCTGGATACGAATGATAAAGTGAAAGAAGCGGTAATTAACGCTTTGAAGCAATAAATAATGACAAACGGCACCCCATCCCCTTCGGTTGGGGTGCTGTCCTGTAATTTTTCTTAAATCTTTTTAGAAAGAATGTTTATTGCAACAAAATGGGGGTAAATAAGAAGCAAGCACAGTTGTTTGTCTCTATTAGGGCAGCTGACATTCTCATTTCCCCCTTTGTCGCCGGTTGGTTAATCCAACCGGCAGTTTTTTTGAGTTTTTCCAAAGGAAATAAAAAAACACGGGAATGATTATTCAAATTTTTCACTTTTCGATTATGACGATATAATGGAATTATAATTTATTTATCGAAAATGGAGGATTGATAGTATATGGAACTACATTTGAAAAAGAAAAATGCTTTGATTTTAGCTTCAAGCCAAGGTTTGGGGAAGGCGATGGCAGCTGAACTGGTTAAAGAAGGAGCAAATGTCATGATAGCCAGCCGTGATGGAGAAAAGCTTGCCGCCGTCCAAAGGGAATTATCACAGCTTGGGGCGGGTAAAGTGGCTTATATGGCAACGGATATAACAAAAGCTGAAGATATTAAAAGCCTTGTTGAGCGAACAGCTGAGGAGTTCGGCGGTATCGACATTCTTATTAATAACGCCGGAGGTCCTCCCGGTGGTTCATTTTCAGATTTCAATGATGAAGAATGGCAACAATCTTTTGAACTTAATTTATTAAGCTTCATCAGGACGATCCGTGAGAGCTTGCCGCATCTAAAAAAACAGGGCGGAAAAATTGTTAATATTGCATCTTCATCCATTAAGGAGCCTATTCCAGGATTGATATTATCGAATACATTCCGCACCGCAATCGTGGGATTGTCAAAGACGCTTGCTTCCGAGTTAGCTCCAGACGGGATTTTGATCAATACAGTTGGTCCTGGAAGAATTGCAACAGACCGCATTCAGCACCTTGATAAAATGAATGCAGAGAAACAAGGCGTCACTCCCGAGAAAATAACTGAACAATCCATAAATAAAATCCCTCTTGCCCGTTACGGGGAACCCGAGGAATTTGCTAAGTTCGTTACTTTCCTTGTTTCAGGTGCGAATACATATTTAACCGGCCAGTCCTATTTGGTTGACGGGGGAATGATAAAGTCCATTTAAGGTTTTTTGAAACAAAATGATTGGGAGGAATTTGCAGTGACGAAATCAAACGAAGTTATCGGATTCATAGGTTTAGGAGTTATGGGAAAAAGCATGGCCGTAAATCTACTAAAGGCAGGGTTTGAGGTATTTGTTTATACCAGGACGAAAGAGAAGGCAAGTGAATTGCTTTCACAGGGCGCGAAGTGGGCATCTTCACCTAAGGAAATAGCACAGTTAGCTAATGTGATCATTTCCATGGTAGGATACCCTAGCGATGTGGAAGAAATTTATTTTGGAGAAAATGGGCTTATCGAGAATGGGAAAAAAGGAACCCATTTAATCGATATGACGACCTCCACTCCATCCTTGGCCATGAGAATATCAGAGGAAGCCAAGAAAAGAGGAATGCAATCATTGGATGCACCGGTTTCCGGAGGAGACATCGGTGCTCGTGATGCGAAGCTTACGATAATGGTGGGCGGGGATAGTGAGGCATTTGACGCGGTTCGGCCCATTTTTGATATTATTGGCAGCAATGTTGTACATCAAGGCCCAGCTGGGTCAGGACAGCATACGAAAATGTGCAATCAAATCGCCATTGCATCTAATATGATCGGAGTAACTGAAGCGATTTCTTATGCCAAAAAGGCGGGATTGGATCCAGACCGGGTTCTAAGAAGCATATCATCGGGTTCTGCCGGTAGCTGGTCACTGTCCAACCTTGTGCCGCGAATGGTCAAAGGGGATTTTGAACCAGGTTTTTATATCAAGCATTTTATTAAGGATATGAAGATTGCACTTGACGAAGCGGAAAGAATGGGAATGGAGGCTCCTGGATTAAGCCTGAGCAAATCCCTATATGAGGGGCTGGCAGAAGCTGGCGAGGAAAATAGCGGTACCCAGGCATTATATAAACACTATAATTAAGTGCTAGCATTTCTTTTTCATGAATAAGCTGATAGCGACAGCCTTTATAAAAAGGAGCGATCGATATGGGCGAATTCGATGATATCAACATGAAATTCCAAGAATTAGAAGATGGTCGATATATTGTCAGGATTGAAGGTTATAAACGCGAAAAGACCATTCACCAAACAAAGCCCATTCGTTGGGATCTGAAATTAATGAATGAAAGTCCGCTAATCTTGCCGGTGAAATTCAGTCATATCGAAACGAATGCCGGTTTCCAGATCCTGATGCGCGAGTTGAAAAGTTTAGGTCTTTCTAAGCCGCGCTCCGCAAAGGAATTTGAAGAAGTGATGGCTGACTTACTCGGTTCCATCGTTGAAGTGAGCCTTACCACGACAAATAAAGAAGAAGGATATCGGGAAATTCGTTTTTTACGGAGATTGTATTAGTTGTCCGGCCTGGTGAAAAACAATCAGTAGCCTGAAATCTTTGAGAATAGGAAAGTGGCCCTCAATCATTCCATTGAAGGCCACTTTTTTTGTCCGAGTCGCTCAAGATAAAAATGCTTCTATACGGTCCAAAGCCTTTTCCAATGTTTCCATGGAATAGGCATAGGAAATCCTAAAGTACCCTTCCCCAAGTGGAGAGAAAGCGTCACCAGGGACTACCGCCACTCTTTCCTGTTTGACAAGATCGAGGCAAAAGTCAATGGAAGAGGTATAGCCCTCAGGTAGCTTTATAAAGAAGTAAAAGGCACCATTTGGTTTGACTATTTCCAGTTTCATCGCTTCTAATCTACTGTATACGTAATCCCGTCTCCGTGCATACTCGGTCTTCATGGGAATGGCATCATCCTTACCTGCCGTCAATGCAGCCAAGGCAGCTCTCTGCGATATGGAGGAGGCACAAGTCACATTGTATTGATGGACCTTCAGAATATGCTGAGAGATGGCTACCGGCGCAAATAGAAGGCCTATTCTCCACCCGGTCATGGAATGGGACTTGGATAAACCGTTCAGGACGATGGTTTGTTCTTTTAAGAAAGTGGCAATCGATACATGTTCCTGATCAAATACAAGTTCACTGTATATCTCATCAGCCAATATGAAGATGTCCTTGCCCTTTACAAGTTCGGCAATGTCCAATAATTCTTCGGCAGACAATGTTACACCAGTCGGATTCGATGGATATGGAAGAACGATGCAACGAGTTTGATCAGTTATGTACTTTTCAATTATATCTGCAGTCAAACGAAATCCATTTTTTGTTGTATCGGCGTAAATGGGTGTTGCACCGCACATTTTGATGATAGGTTCGTATCCTGGATATACCGGCCCTGGTAATATGACTTCGTTCCCTGGAATGAGAATCGTTCGAAAGGTAATGTCAATGCCCTCGCTGGCACCTGAGGTCACGATGACTTCATTCGCTGGATCATAACCAAGCTTGTATTTATCCTTTATATATTCAGAGGCAGCTTCCCTTAATTCCAAATAACCGGCATTGTGAGTATATACAGTATAATCATTATCGACGGCTTTTTTTGCCGCTTCTTTTATATGCATTGGAGTGGGAAAGTCAGGCTGTCCTATCGTTAAGGAAATGGTGCCTTCGATATCAGCGACCATATTGTAGAATTTACGGATCCCTGATATTTGAACGTCTTTTACTAAAGGGTTTATTAAATGTTCCATGATGAATATCCTCCCTTTTCATACTTCATGAGATTATGTACTATGTTTGACAGATTCATTCTATTTTATCATTTAGTTTGGATGGGGGAGAAATACTTTTTGAGATTATTGAATTAAAGGTATAATGAATGATAAGAAAATTTTGAGGGTTGATACAAATGATAAGGACTTGTGCAATTACTAATAACCAAGAAATCAGTTTCGGTTTACCTCTATCAGAAATGAATAATCCGGATATCGAGTGGTATTGGGTGGATTTTTCCAATCCCACAAACAATGAAATCAAACTTTTATCCAGTCATTTTCACTTTCATCCGCTGGCAATTGAAGACTGCCTGGATGATTTTAACCAACGTCCCAAAATGGATTTTTATGAGGACTACCAATTTCTTGTAATACATGCTCTCAGGCAAAAGATCTTTAGGGCGGTTGAATTGGATATGTTCGTTGGAGAAAAATGGATAGTCACTTTTCATAAGGAAGAAATGCTTGAACTTGAAAAGGTCTGGGAAGAGATTTCTGACAATAAAATGTTGAAGCATGGTCCCTTTTTCTTGATGCACAGGATAATTGACAGGATTGTTGATGAATTTTTCCCTCCCGTCTATAAAATAGAAGGCGAGTTGGGTAGCATTGAGGACAATACTGAAAATGAAACGATAAACGATTTGATGGATCAGCTATTCGATTTACGTACGGATATGTCCAGGCTCCGTCGTACCATATTACCGATGCGTGATTTATTGTACAGGATGATTTCATCAGAGCGGCTGAATTACTTAAAAGACCAGCACCTATATTTTAATGATGTGTATGATCATCTTCTTAAATTAACTGAAATGCTGGAATCTTATCGGGATTTCTCCTCCGATATCCGGGATAGTTATTTGTCGGTGAACTCTAATAATATGAATTCAACGATGATGACATTGACTGTAATCACTACCATTTTCATGCCGCTGACCTTCATAGTAGGCGTATATGGGATGAATTTTAAGTATATGCCGGAATTGAATTGGCACTATGGCTATTTCATCATCCTTGGAATGATGGGCGGAATTGCCTTGATGATGTTTTTATACTTTGTTAAAAAAGGTTGGCTCAATCCAAGGAAAAGGTCATGAGAGAGCTAAAAATACCCAACTGACCTGTTAGTTATATGATGGGAAAAATACCGAATTTATGAGTGCTAGGTGTTGAAATGGAAGTTTTGGCTGTTGACAGTCCAGATGAAAGCGGGCTGGTTACGCTTTGGCGCGAATATCATTGATGGAATTATAATAGGAAACCCTACTGGAATCTTATCGGTTTTTATGAGTATTTTTTTTGAGTGGAGCCATGGAATTAGAGGAAAAGACAATGGATCCTTTATTTTTACCCATGCTTAGCTTTCTTTATTATAGTGTTATATTCCTCTATATGGTAAGGGAGTGTCGGTAAAATACTCCTGAATATTAAAGTGACGGATTTATATGGAGAACGAATCGGGTTTGGAAGGGCTGCAGGGCGTTATTTTGCAACGATCCTATCAGGTATGATCATTTATATTGGTTATATCATGGCAGCGTTTACGTCGAAGAAACAGGCACTTCACGATATGATTGCGGAATGGTAATGGTAAAAAAATGAGCTTGGTAAAAAGGGGACCTGTATGGGTCCCTTTTTTGTTTGGCCTTAATAGATAAACACATCTTGATCCTTTTTTATCATTGCGCTAAACAAAAGACAAAATTAACCGAATTATTAGGTATGTGTTGATGATAAAAAAACATGATAGGTCCATGTAACTGACAAGCAGGATTTTTATGCTGGTTAAAAGATTTAGGGAATTATAAAAAGTAAGAGAAGGGCGAGATGAAATGGAAACTAATAAAGGGATATTACTGGAAAGTGGTACAAATGAGCTGGAGATAGTGGAATTCGGCATCGGTAAAAATAAATTCGGCATTAACGTAATTAAGGTGAAAGAAATCATTAATCCTGTTCCTATCACGCTTGTACCTCATTCCCATCCAAATGTGGAGGGGATCATTGAGCTTCGCGAAGAAGTCCTGCCGGTTGTGAATGTAGCGGATGCTTTAGGATTTCCGCCATCTGAAACCCCTGAGCAGGATAAATTCATATTCGCTGAATTCAATCAGCAAAAAGTGGTTTTCCATGTTCACACTGTAACACAGATCCATCGTATTTCCTGGTCTCAAATAGAGAAGCCTTCGGATATGTATCAAGGGCTTGAAAGTCAGATTATCGGAGTAATAAAATTAAAAAGCGAAATGGTACTGTTACTCGATTTTGAAAAAATAGTGGTCGAAATCAATCCGGAATCGGGAATAAACATTCAGCAGGTTAAAAAGCTTGGTAGCCGACAAAACTCAGATAAGAAAATCCTGATTGCAGAAGATTCTCCATTACTGAGAAAGCTGCTTTTAGATACATTGACGGAAGCTGGATTCAAGTACTTGGAGTTTTATGAAAATGGACTTGATGCAATTAATTATCTGGAGAATTTGATTGATTCAGGAAAGGCCGAAAAAGAAGTGCAACTTGTGATTACCGATATTGAGATGCCCCAAATGGATGGTCATCATTTGACTAAAAGAATAAAGGAAAGCGGTGAACTCGCAGTATTGCCGGTGATTATTTTCTCTTCCTTGATTACGGACAGCCTGCGTCATAAAGGGCAGGTCGTAGGGGCTGACGCCCAAATCAGCAAACCCGAAATTGCTGAGCTAATAAAATTGATAGACAGGTTTATATTATAAATGTGAAAACGGGCCGATGAGGCATTACCTCACGGCCCGTTTGATTTATCCGGAATTCTTACTTAATACTTGGAACCTTTTCCTAAAAAGGAGGATGGGAATGGATTGTGAAAAGGTTGCTTGACCGACCCGCGCCCGTAAGCCCTTTTCTCGGTATTGGTTGGGGTCGGTTGTTTTTCACCTGCTTGTCCAACGTAAGATTGCAGGATTTGTTTGGCCTTGGATAATGACAACGCAGCTTTAGGATTACGTATGGATGCTGCCCGGCTGCCGAGGTGGGGTAGTTTTTTCAAATCTTCCTTAGTGGGAGGCAGATGAAAAACATATGATCCGCATTCGACAATCACGTCGGATTGTTGTGCTGCAAAGCGAGGGTTATCAGAGAAATGAAGTCCAATCTTCTTCGCTTTTCCTTCTTGCATAAGCTTGCTTAATGCGAGCCGTTTCAAATTATACAAATTTTTAGGCTCCAACGCAGTTTTTGCGTGCTTATTAACAATAAACACGGCTTGGGCAAGGGAGTTAATCGAAAACTCATCCCTTTCAGAATGTCCTTTCGTTTGGTTCATTATGGAAACTCCTTTTCTTAATAAGGTTAGAAGGGCATTGCAGACTCCTTCAATAAAAACCTGTTTTTATAATGGGTGAAATATAGACGTGTGCCAATAAGGCAAGAAATAGTTAAAAATTAATGCATGTACATATCTAGGCTATGACAATCATTTCCCAACACTTTACCATCTATGCATTTCATATTATACCACTTCAAAATATATAAGGAAGTAAAATTCAATCGGATGCCTTTTAAGCTTAGAAAAAGAAGGCGTTTAATGACGCCTTCTGTCCAATCCTTATCTAGTGTATATATTGATATTTTCGGATACTCCAGCCTGTGCGCCGAATTGTTGTTGCTGGTAGCCCTGAAAACCTTGATAAGCAGGGTAAGCAGGGTAAGCAGGATAAGGAGGGTAAGCGGGTGGAAATGGGGGAGGATATGGAGCGTAGACTGGTGGACGGTTATTGAATAGCAACGGTCCAATTGCCAATCCTGCAACAAAAGCTACAGGCGCCAATAGAGGAAAGAAAGGAAAGAAGCGCTCGTCATTCCAATATTCAGGTCCATATTCATTCCCATATGCATTTCTATATTCGTTCTGTAGCATCAGGGTTTGTGGATAGTGGTAGTAAGGAAAATGCTGTACTTGCATAATTAGCCTCCTTTTCTCTAATTCTTTACATAGTATGGATTTTTTTTAGAAAAGAGCCTGTTTCATCTTAATCTGTTATAATGAATCTACTTGTGAGAAAAATTTGGGGTGACTGTAATGGATCGGTTAAAAAGCTTTATTGCCGTCGGTTTCGGAGGAGCAGCGGGAGCGTTATTGCGTTATTGCGTAATCTTGACCACTGCCCATTCCTTCTTCCCGTTTGGAACCCTCTTAATAAATATAGTAGGCAGCTTTTTACTTGGCATGATAAGTGGCTATTTTGCCTCAAAAAAGAAATCGTATGTTTTTTTGGCTCTGGGAAGCGGGTTTTGCGGCGGTTTCACCACGATGTCCACGTTTTCCCAAGAAATGGTGAATCTATTACAGACTTCTCTGCCATTTGCAGGACTGTATCTTGTGTCCACGCTTTTATTTGGTTTGGTCGCCGGTTTCCTCGGACTGTGCCTTTCTAATATAAGGAGAGGTGAGACCTTATGATAGAATTTTTTTCAGTTTTTATAGGAGGCTTTTTTGGAGCATCCTCTAGATATGTCTTACAGATTATTTTTAATAGGCTATTGCCAGGTGCCTCATTACCCATTAGTATTTTACTGATTAACCTTATAGGATCTTTCGGTTTAGGAATGGCATTTCCACAGAAAGAAAGCTGGGCTTTATCTTTACAAGTTTTCATTACAATAGGTTTCTTAGGAGCTTTTACGACCTTTTCCACGTTCAGTATGGAAACACTAGAACTTATTAGAAAACACCGTTATATAGATAGTCTTATCTATATAACGGTGTCGGTTATAGGTTGTATCGGAACTTTCCTGTGTGGCTACTTAAGCATGTTATGACTTTATGCCGCTTACCTATGTTTGCTGGTAAAAAAAACCTGGTTTTCTCAGATATACATCTAATGCTATAATTCATAAGAATACATTACAAATGATTTATGGAACAAGTTGTTTTAGTCGCACAGGTTTTGTTAATAAGTCTGGCGGTTTTCCCCTGTGTTCTTTTCTTATCATTTTTCGGCTTGGAATTCGTAAACCGTCAACTCAGGACGCGAAAGAAAACGATAAGGGAGCCGGGTAGTGCCAAGCCCTCTATTAACATGTAACGTTAACGAATCGATTTCATACGTGCCTTCTCGGTACTTTTCAGCGTATGGGGGAGTTACAAGTGCTCCGGCAAAGGGAATTTGTACTTGGCCCCCATGACTGTGACCGCTTATTTGATACTGGATGTCGTAAGTCCTTGATATGTCGGCAAGGTCAGGAGCATGCGAAAGCATAATGGTGAACACTTCTTCTGGAATGCCTGAAAGGGCTTTTTCAAAATCCGGTTTTCCAAGCATAGCATCATCAACCCCGGCAATGAATATTTCTTCTGCCGTTAATAAGGTAATCTTAGTCGAGGTATTTTGCAGCATGGTAAAATGAGATTTATTCATGATATCGCTGTAAATTTCCGAGCCATATCCCCCATGATCATGGTTGCCATAGATGCTGAATTTTCCAAGCGGCGCTTTGAGCTGATTCAAAACAGGAGGGATTTTCTGTTGAGCCTTGTATTTATTAGGCTGGTCCATTAAATCTCCGGTAAATAAAATAACATCCGGGTCGAGTTGGTTTATCTTATTGACAATTGCTTGTAAATCTTTAAGCTGAAATTGAAAACCTAAATGAGTATCACTGAATTGGACCATTTTCATGCCATGGAAACCTTCAGGGATAAGGGGATGTCGAATGATTTTATGCTTGGTTTCTAACCATTTCGGCTCCAAATTATGGGCATAATAGCTGCCGCCAATACCTAAACCGGTTAAGGTAGCCAATGTACCAAGGCTTTTTTTTAAAAATGTTCTTCTGGATATGGGTTTATTCAAATTAATCAACCTATCTAATATAAAAATGTTACTTCCTCATACTAACAAACAATATTCATAAAATGAAGAAAATATCTTCTGTACGCACATGAAAAACATGTAAACTGGGGTTTAATGAAACCGTATCCGGTTTGAAATTGAACATCTATACGGAGGTAACATGATGACCGAACCAATGTTTATTACACTGATTATACTTCTATGCGCCATTGCGCTTTTTATACAAGGAAAATTCCGCGCAGATTTAATTGCACTTAGTGGACTTTCCATACTTGGTTTACTGGGGATACTTACATTGGATGAGCTAGTGGCCGGGTTTGCGAATCAAGCGGTGATCATGCTGGCTGGGCTATTTATCGTCGGTGCCGGCCTTTTAAATACAGGAATCGTGGAAAAGGCAGGAAATAAGTTGTTAGGTTTATGCGGGGGCAGTGAATGGAAATCGCTGCTTATCGTCATGCTTACAGCTGGAATATTAAGTGCGTTTTTAAGTGGAACGGGCATTGTTTCCATACTGCTTCCGCTCGTTATGAGCATGGCTTTACAACAAAAAACAAGTCCGACAAGGTATTTATTGCCCCTTGCCTATGCAAGCAGCATTGGCGGACTATTAACACTTACCGGTACACCCTCCAATATGGTCGTTGCTGATGTATTACGGCAAAACGGAATAGGAACATTATCATTTTTTGACTTTACACCAGTGGGCTTAATCGCTTTTGCAGCAGGATTATTGTTCATGTTGACACTTGGGCGCCTGTTACTACCCGAGAAAACGATTGCCGCGAACAATAGTGTCAAGGGACTGTCAGCAGGGGAGCTTGCCGGCATGTACAAAGTGTATGACCGATTGCATTATCTGCATATACCCGCTACTTCCGATATTGTTGGGGAAAGGCTGTCAGACCTTCAGCTTCCTATCCAGTATGAATTGACTTTGATTGAAATTCAGCGGAAGCCAAAGGATAAGCAATTGCCGCTGTTGCAAAGACAGCTGACGATTCCAGCCAGAGCGGATGAAGTTCTTCATCCTGAAGATATCATTTTGGTGTTTGGGGAAGAAGAAGCAGTTGAGAGATTGGCACTTAACTATGAACTGGAGTTTAAGCATTTCAATACCGAACAAATAAAAAAACATTTTCTAAGCAGTAGATTTGGATTGACGGAAATATTGATCGTTCCGAATTCGGATTATGAAAACCAGACCTTGATAGATGTGCATTTTCGTGAGAAATACCAATGTAATGTGCTGGCAATCAATCGGAATGGTGAATATATTCAAGCGGATGTCGGTACGGAACGTCTGAAACCGGGGGATGCAATCCTGATACATGGAGAATGGGAGAACATTGAGAGGATATCCTCGGATTTACAGGATGTCATCGTTATTGGCAGTACTTCGGAAGACGGCTCTCCGGTCAACTCCAAAGGTAAAACATGGATTGCCTTGGGCATCACTGCATTGATGGTCATTCTTTTATCGATGGAGTCAATCCCTGCTGTGCTATCAGTATTGACGGCCGCATTGTTGATGGTAATCACTGGCTGTGTCCGTTCGATGGAAGATGCTTACCAAAAGATTAACTGGGAACCTGTTCTATTGATCGCCGCCATGTTCGGAATAACGGCAGCATTGGATAATACGGGTGGAGTAAGAATGATAAGTGATTGGCTGGCCGTTCTATTCAGTAATATCGGGGCACATGGCATATTAGCTTTCTTTTACCTCCTGACACTTATCCTAAGCCAATTCATCCCGTATGGAGCAGCCACGGTAATCATGACGCCCATTGCCCTGACGTCTGCAGTGAATCAAGGAATCGATCCTCTTCCTGTATTTTTATGCCTTGCAGTTGCAGGCAGTTTGGCGTTATCCACGCCTAGGGTTGCCACTACAAATGCGCTTGTCATGACAGCAGGTGATTACAAGTATAAGGACTTTATCGTGATCGGGATATCCATACAGATCTTCATCGGCGTTATCATGGTGATAACCATCCCATGGTTCTTCCCTTTTTAATTAGTCATTAAGGCATTGTTCGATTTATGAACAATGCCTTTTCGACGAGGAATCGTTTAATTTCCTTCAAAAATCATGACTGAAAAAAGAGTTATGTTGTAGGAATTAAAATTATATATTATCAATACTAGAAACTAATGGTATAATTTTTGCATATTGGTGTTTCGTAATTAGGGGGAAGATGCATCATGGATACAGAAAAAATATTGAAGAATTTAGACAGGGTGACACCATTCTTTCAACCGATTTTCAGTGCAGATCAACATCAGGTAATCGGATATGAAATTTTAGGGCGCTATGAGGAACAATCAGAATATAAAAGCCTTGGCCCTTTTTTTCACGATTCTGCAGTGCCGGAAGAGTACAGGGTGGAAGTGGATAATTACGTTCTTGAAATAGCCTTGGAAAGAATAAAAGACTATGGTGAAGATTTTCTTATCTTTATTAACAGAGATCCAAATTTGCTTATGCTGGATCATGGCGAAGAATTCATGGAGATTTTACATCGTCATTTTCAACCGGAGGAAATGCACCGGATTGTGCTGGAATTATCAGACACGATCAGTCCGGAAAACTTAGACCCTTTGCAGCATGTGCTCGCTTATTTTAAAACATATGGGATTAAGATAGCTCTCGATCATTTAGGACAAGACACGCAATTGGACCGAATTGCACAAATTTCTCCGAATATTTTAAAAGTTAACCTGGACCAGCTTCGCATATCAGGTGGAGATGCCTATCAGGTCATACTGTTTTCTCTAAGCATGCTTGCGCGAAAAATAGGCGCCAATCTACTATTTGAGAACATTGAGTCTGAATACCAGCTCCGCTTTGCATGGAAAAACGGTGGACGATATTATCAAGGGTATTTTTTGGCGAAACCGGAAGGTGAGTTCATCAATAAGGATTTATTGCGTGAAAAATTCCATCAAGAATGTCAGTCCTTCATTTCACTTGAGACCAAGAAGCTTGAAGCCGTTTATCAAAAGACTTCGCAATTCAACGAAAATATGCAAAGCTTCTTAAAACAGCAAAAGCGAGTTGGCTCCCATGAAGATTTTCTTCGTAGTTTGGCGAAAAAATTGGATTACATATGTTTTCGGCTTTATATTTGTGATGAAGAGGGGTATCAAAAATCACCCAATATCCTCCATAAGGACGGGCAATGGTTAGTACAACCCAAATATATGAATAAAAATTGGAGCTGGAGACCTTATTTTCTCGAAAACATCGTAAAGATGCGTAATGAGAAGAAAGGAATTTTATCCGATTTATACAGTGATATCGAAACGGGAGAAACCATCCGGACCTTTTCGTATCCCCTGAATGATAAGGAATACATTTTCTTTGATCTTTCTTATAGTTATTTATATGAAAATGAAGCCCTTTTATAGAAAAACGGTTCATGAATATAATCGCTTGAAGTGTGTAACGATAAGCAGAAATGATGCACTTGGAGGAGACATATTTTGAGCACGTACATCTGGATTTTAATCATAATCGTTACAGTCATGGTGTTATATCTGCTCTTTTATACTTATTCTGTAGCAAGGGCACAGAAAGTGAAAGCCAGATATGATTCGACTATTGATGATTCGGTTAAAGAACATCCGTATTTAAAGAACCCGGTATTCGTTTCCCTTTTTGTCGGGACGGTTTTGGTTGCCGGTTTTATTTTTTACTATGCTTTTCAATAATTGTAAGAGGGAGATTTCAATTTCATGAAATCTTCTTTTTTTATTGTGAAGGAATGGGCAATGGTATCAAGGTATCCCGGAGAATTTGATTTTGTAGTTTGGCTTTGATTTTGACGGGTATTGAAAGGCATAGGCAAAAATCAGAACCATTAGGAGAAATTCTATAACTAGGAGATGATTGTAATGAGGAAATATCTAGTTGCATGTCTTGCCAGTGTCCTTCTTTTTTTAGGAGGAGGGTTAACAGCTTCAGCGGAGGGTTTACATAGAGAGGAAGTACTATCTTTAGTACAAGATGCCATGGAGAACCAAGGCTCGATCAGTGAGGAAGTACGTACTAAGGAAGCGATTGAAGGGAAGCTGGATGAACATTTCACAGGTGATTTCATCAAGAAGTTTGTCAGAGCGAATGTAGTGAAAGTCGATGGCGGTTATACCACATTTGGATCAGATTTCGCTCCGTATTATATCCCTTTTTTCAGTTATGACAAGAATACGGAAATTGTATATGGGAAAAACGGTGATGTCATTTATGTTCAAGAGGAATTCCAGGGCACTGGGGACGGACCGGTATCGATGGAAAAACATGTTGAATCAGTTACATTGAAAAAGGAGAATGACGTTTGGAAGGTAATGGACGTAAAGTATGAAAGCGAAAAAATGAGATGAAGTATTCAAAAGGAAAGTCTTCCTTCATCTGAAAAATATGGAGCCTGAAAAAGTCTAGAGGAGGGCAGCCTTCTCTAGACTTTTTGCTATATATTCAGTTCTTTTTTTATTTCGTCCAGTTCAAAACCGATAATGGCTTTCCCATCGATGACGACCGTTGGCGTGGAATAGGCGCCATATTTATTCGTTAGTTCTTTACGTGCATGTCCATCTGCTTTAATATCCTTTTCTTTGTATACGACATTATTATCATCAAAGAACATTTTCATGATTTTGCAGGGAGGGCAATCAGGTTGGGTATAAAGCGTTACGTCTTTCATTTCATTCCTCCATGTATGCTATATGTAAGATGTACTTATACATTATAGAGAATCGCAGGACATTTGAATAGGGAAAAACCTTGAAGGAACCTTTTTACTTAACCTTTTCCTGTTTTATCAGATAGTCTATCAGCCCCATGGAACAAACGTTTACGTCCATGGCGATGATTTCAAAAACGGGATGATCAGTAATGATTCCTTTTTCACCTAAATGAACCGCGACTTCCGTGAAAATATTTTTACTGGTTGCCGCTACTTGTTCCTCAAAGCTATCATATTCCCTATATGCCGATTTGGCAGTCTCCACAAATATGGGCAGCCAATAATGAAGTTGTTTATAAACTTCCTTAGGGTTTTCCGATACCCCGTAATGACCAAAATATATACGCTCGACGCCGATGCTTTCGTACAAATCCGCTGCAGCAAGCATCGCATCGGGATTAAATTGGTTTGGTGATGTGGATGGTAAATAAAATTCCAAACCTTCTTCATCAAGTTCACGATAAAAGATGCCAACGGTGTCACCTGAAAACATGCCTTTTGATACGGAATCGAAAATGCTTAAATGATGGTTTGCATGCCCTGGGGTGTCATAAAAGGTCAAGGAGGAATTATCACTGGTCTTTAGGGCTTCCCTATCATGTAAAGTCAGCATTCTTTCAAATGGAATAGGTAAAATCGGATTGAAAAGCTCATTGAATTTTTCACCATAGACAGCTTTAGCCCCAGCGATCAAACGTGTTGGGTCTTCTAGATGCCGTGCACCTTTTGGATGGACGATCACTTTGGCGTTCGGACAATGCTGTAAAAAAAGTCCCGCTCCACCTGCATGGTCCAAATGTATATGGGTAAGAATGATATATGTAATATCCACAGGGGAGATTCCCAAATCTTCAAGACCCTTCATTAAATGGGGGATGGAAGGGCTGGCGGAAGTTTCGACTAAAGTGATGTCTGTATCGGCAATTACATATGTTCCTGTTCGATTTCTTCTATTCAAATCAAAACCATCAATCAATGAAATGCGATAACCAAGTTCACTAATGTTTTGCAACTAGAATCTACCTCCAGAAAATTTTTCATGTACAAAATCCATTCCTTATTTTATTCTGTTAATAGTGCCATGTAAAGAATGAAGTTTTAAATTATTCTGAATTTATTTCAGCGTGGCTACTGGATAGAAAAGTATGGTATAGTGAAACCTATCGAAAAGGTTTTATTCAGAAAGGAGAGGGAGTATGTCTCAATTACAGGGCATTCTTACCAGATTGAAAAGTCTTCAAGAGCAAGCGAAGGAATCTGAATCTGCTCAACGTTTTTTTGAAATAGATGGTGTGAAAAAGTGCCAGGTTACATATTTCAGCAAAACAGAAATGTTCGAGCTTGAAGTATACAGTGATAAAGGGAAATCAGCAAAATATCAATTCGATAATATTGATATGATTACCATTGAAATCTTTGATCTTCTTCAATCTTAAAAAATCATTAAAAGTCGCCTTCCCATGGAAGCGGCTTTTTTTATTGTGCATGAAACCGTTCAATTATTACTTTTTGAATGAAGAAGTGATTTTTACGACATCTTATTAATTGGAGGGATAAAAATGAAAAATCCAATGGTAATTTGTCCTGTTTGCGGAGAAGAAAGGGAAATGGAAAATGTATTAACGGCACAATCAAACCAAAATGTGATTTATCAATGCCCGGAATGCGGTTTTAAACAGGTTAACATTAAAACTAGTAAGGGGTAAGGAGCTTTGTCAAAATCCCACAGTTGGGGATTTTATTGATCTAGGAATGAGCCTTTTCTGCTTACATATGTTAAACTAATGAAAGAGCTGTATATAAAAACATATGGTAAGGGGTTTTAACATGATCGGTACTCATGATGGGGATTTATTGGAATCCAGCGTTAAAGACTTAATGATTTCTTCTGAACGCGTGGCCCACGTGCAGGTAACCAATAATTTAGAACATGCACTTTTGGTATTAACAAAGAGCGGTTATACGGCCATTCCTGTGTTAGATCCGATGTATAAACTGCATGGCTTAATCAGCACACCAGTCATTCTTGATTCAATTTTGGGACTGGAACGAATTGAATTCGATAATCTTGAGAATAAAAAAGTTTCTGAAATAATGAATATAGAAATACCTCGCCTGCATATTGAAGATACTTTGACAAAGGGTGTGGAATTGTTAATCGATCATCCGTTTGTCTGTGTAGAGAATGACGAACATGTATTTGAAGGTATCTTAACTAGAAGAGCAATCTTGAAAAAAGTATTTAAACAAAATACAGCTGAATAAAAATGTAAGGCTGAATATGGTTAACCTTAAGACTCGCCAGTTGGCGAGTTTTCTTGTTTTTTACATATTTGTACCAGTTGATGGTAAAATCTAAAAACAGTTATTACTTATTAGGAAAGGATGGCGGAAATTGGGCCAAGCAGTGGATAGTGCAAAAGTGCAGAATAAAAAATTGAAACGTCCCTTCGTTTTAGCTGCCATCATATTGGCTATGTTTATGAATGCTATTGAAGGAACGATCGTTTCGACGGCTATGCCAGCCATTGTAAGCGATTTAGGTGGTTTTTCACTTTACAGCTGGGTGTTTTCAGGCTATTTGTTAATGAACGCTGTGACAGTCTTGATATATGGAAAGCTCTCAGATATTCTCGGTAGAAAACCTGTCTTATTATTTGGGATCGTTGTTTTCTTAATTGGCTCCCTTCTTTGCGGCTTTGCCAATTCCATGACGGAACTCATCATTTATCGCTTTGTACAAGGTTTTGGGGCAGGGGCTGTAGCTCCAGTAGCTTCAACGATTGTTGGTGATATCTATAAAAATGAGGAGAGGGCACGCGTTCAAGGGTATCTATCGAGCGTTTGGGGCATTTCAGCGGTAATGGGGCCGGCTTTGGGCGGCATGCTCGTTGAATCCCTGACTTGGAAGCTTGTATTTTGGGTTAATATTCCTCTGGGCTTACTATCTTTTATAGGGATTTGGTTTTTCCTTCATGAAAAAATTGAAAAGAAAAAACGTGATATCGATTACCTTGGTGCAACCCTATTGACGTTATCCATATCCACTCTTATGGTGATACTCGTAGAAGGGGGAGTAAAATGGTCATGGGCTTCAGCTCCAGTCATTTCCCTGGCATTAGTGGCCATAATCGCCTTTATCTTATTCATTCTTCAGGAAATGAAAGCAACCGAACCGATGATGCCTTTTGAAATCTGGCAGGAGCGCTCCATCCTGATTGCGAATCTTGTATCTCTGACGACAGGGGTGATGATGATAGGATTATCAAGTTTCCTCCCAACATTCGTTCAGGGTGTGATGGAACGCTCTCCTACGGTAGCTGGGTTTACATTGACAGCCATGTCAATTGGCTGGCCGATCGCTTCAATGGTATCAGGCAAGTTATTGATGAAAATAGGCTTCAAAGCGACCTCCCTCATTGGAGGGTGCTCGCTGATCCTTGGGAGTTTGATCCTAGTATGGATGAAGCCAGAAGCAGGGCCCCTTATTGCTGCCATGGGATCCTTCTTTGTCGGTGTAGGGATGGGTTTGACCTCTACCTCATTCATTGTCGTCATTCAAAAAACAGTCAGCTGGGAACGCAGGGGGATTGCGACAGCTTCTAATATGTTCATGCGTAATTTAGGAAATACGGTAGGTGCAGCATTACTTGGAGGAATCATGAATACGAGACTTCAAGCCTATTTAAACGAGCATGCACCATCCGGTTCGGGAGTGACGATAGATACGGCAAATAAACTGTTGAACAGTGAAGAACGTACGAAGCTTCCTGAAAATGTGGTAAAAGTTTTGCAGGAAGGACTTACATTGTCTTTACAAACGATTTATCTCATTGTTCTAGTCTTCTCAGTAATCAGTTTCATGTTACTTACAAGACTAAGAAAGAATAAGAAGGCATATGAGAATAAGGCAGACTCATAATTGAAGCTTGCCTTTAAGTGGAAGGGAAATGCGACTCGGATGATCAATGGAATCGATCATGCGATCGAGACCGTATGTTGAATTTCAGCTGTCGATGTGCCTGCATTGAATGCTGCAAAACTGATGACCAGCAATAATATGATCGTAAAAGGATATTCACTCCATTTCTTTTCCCTTGTAATATATGCGGACTTTGTTGATAATTAAATGTAAATAAATTAAGTCAGCATGATAAGAATTAATTATCAAGAGGTTGGTGTGTATGTCGTTTTCAGAATTTCATTTATTATCTGTACTTGCTCAGGAGATGAATATGAGAAAAGCTGCTGAGCGGTTGTTCGTTTCCCAGCCGGCTTTATCACAGCGTTTACAATCAATAGAAAAGGATTGGGGATCGAAACTGTTTCTGCGTTCACAAAAAGGGCTGTCGCTGACGCCTGCAGGGGAAGCGGTAATCCGTTTGGCCAATGAGGTAATAGAAAAAGAGGAAAAGGTCAGGGAAAGTATCCAAGCTATGGATCATGAAGTATATGGTACTTTGAAAATAGCCTGTGCCTCGATTGTCGGTCAAAATTGGCTTCCGCAAGTATTAAAAAAATTCGTCCAAAAATATCCCTATGCCAAAATTTCGTTAATCACTGGCTGGAGCAGTGAGATTTTAAAGTCTTTGTATGAAGGGCAAGTACATATTGGCATCATAAGGGGAGCCCCGGATTGGAAAGGGGTTAAACAGCATTTATTTACAGATATGCTTTATTTGGTGGATACTGAAATGAAGGAACTGAATCAAGTGTTTGAAACGGACCGGCCATTCATTCAGTTTAAAAGCGATTCGAATTATTACCAGGAAATTCAGGACTGGTGGCACCGACAATTTAAAACGACACCCAAAAACACCATAGTCGTGGATCAAATCGAAACATGCAAACAAATGGTATTTAACGGCATTGGATATGCAATCCTGCCTGCCATCACTTTACATGATAAAGATACGAATGTTTTTAAAATCCCTCTTCTAGATGGGCATAATCACTCAATCGAACGGGATACATGGCTTTGCGGCTATGAATCTGCTTTCCAGTTAAAGCAAGTCCAAGCATTCACGGAAGTGGTAAAAGAGCATATTCGCCAACAAGGAATGTTATGAATCCGAGGACGAAAATGTCAATAGGGCAGAATAATATTTAAGAGTGACATTCAACTTGTCTTGCCGGCATTTGTCTGTTAAATTTAAGACGAGTAATGATACATATTTAGGAGGTTTTACCCGGAATGAATAAAATGGATGCAAATGAAATTATTTCTTTTATCTCAAATAGTAAAAAATCGACACCAGTAAAAGTATATGTCAAAGGTGATTTAGAAGGTATGGATTTTGGACCTGCTTCTAAAACCTTCATTACAGGAAATACAGGGGTTGTTTTCGGTGAGTGGTCTGAGGTCGAAGAGGCAATCGAGGCAGCGGGGACAAAAATCGAGGATTATGTAGTTGAAAACGATCGCCGTAACTCTGCCATTCCTTTATTGGACCTAAAAGGCATCAAAGCCCGTATCGAGCCTGGAGCAATAATCCGTGACCAAGTATCGATCGGTGACAACGCAGTGATCATGATGGGGGCATCGATCAATATTGGCTCCGTCATTGGTGAAGGCACAATGATTGACATGAATGCAATACTGGGCGGACGTGCAACAGTGGGTAAAAACTGTCACGTTGGTGCAGGTGCAGTATTAGCAGGTGTCATCGAGCCTCCTTCTGCACAACCGGTCATTTTGGAAGACGATGTTTTAATCGGAGCTAATGCGGTGGTTCTTGAAGGTGTGAAAATCGGTCAAGGTTCAGTTGTAGCGGCTGGTGCAATTGTAACGAAAGACGTTCCGCCTTACTCAGTGGCTGCTGGTATCCCGGCGAAGGTCATTAAACAAATTGATGAAAAAACTAAATCAAAAACAGAGATCATGCAAGAACTTCGCCAACTTTAATTTCTTAAGTGAATATTGCCTTAAGCGTGGATATAATTATCCACGCTTTCTGTATAGGAGGGAATAATGTGAAAACAAATCCTTTTGCCGAGATCCGGCGTGATTTGCATCAAATACCGGAGATAGGATTTAAAGAATATAAGACGCAGCGATATCTATTGAATTACATAACGAATCTTGCCTCTGAACGAATAGAAATAGAAACTTGGCGAACGGGGATATTCGTGAAAGTGAAGGGAAGGAGCCCTCGGAAAATAATTGGCTATAGGGCAGATATAGACGGTCTGCCGATAAAAGAGGAAACTGGGCTGTCCTTCGCATCCAAACATGAGGAACATATGCATGCCTGCGGCCATGATTTTCATATGAGCATCGGTTTGGGATTATTGACGTATTTCGCCGAAAATCAAATCGATGATGACTTGCTCTTCATTTTCCAGCCAGCAGAAGAGGGCCCTGGTGGTGCGGAACCGATGCTTAAATCGGAGACCATGAAAAAGTGGAAGCCTGACATGATCCTTGCTTTACATATTGCTCCAGAGTATCAAGTTGGAACGATTGCCGTTAAAGAAGGGCTTCTATTTGCCAATACATCTGAATTGTACATCGATTTGAAAGGTAAAGGAGGGCATGCAGCCTATCCACATGAAACAAAAGACATGGTCATCGCGGCCTGCTCGCTTGTAGGGCAACTGCAAACCATCGTTTCGCGGAATGTAAATCCACTTGATTCAGCTGTCATTACAGTTGGGAAGATTACTGGAGGAACCGTTCAAAATATTATTGCGGAGACAGCGCGTTTAGAAGGCACAATACGAACCCTTAACCCCGAATCGATGGTAAAGGTCAAGTCAAGAATAAAAGCGCTTGTGGATGGTATACAAGTTGGATTTGAGTGCTTGGCAGAAATCGACTATGGTGCGATGTATCACCAGGTGTATAATGAAGAAAGGCTGACCCGGGAATTCATGGAATTTACAGACAAGGCATCGGATGTTCATTTGCATCGCTGTACTGAAGCGATGACCGGTGAAGATTTTGGATATATGTTAAAGGAGATTCCAGGTTTCATGTTCTGGCTAGGGGTTTCATCAGAATACGGATTGCACCATGCTAAGTTGAGTCCGGATGAAAGTGCGATTGAACTCGCGATTAACCATTTAACGGATTATATAACGTTTAAAGGAAACAGAGCTTAAAAAACGCTTTTTAGTACGTAACATTAAAGAGAGAACGAATGATGTTGGAGGGCTTATTGTGAAAAAAGAATTTGCGGTGATTGGACTTGGCCGTTTTGGCGGCAGTATAGTCAAGACATTGGCTGAAGAGGGATTAGGAGTTCTGGCCATTGATGCAGACGAAGATCGAGTGAATGAATTTGCCAGAATAGCTTCTCATGCCATAGTAGGGGATACCACAGATGAAAATGTGCTGAGAAACATAGGAATTCGTAATTTTGATCACGTCATCGTAGCGATTGGCGAGAATATTCAAGCAAGTATATTGACGACTCTCATGCTTAAGGAATTGGGTGTCGGAAATGTTACGGTAAAAGCGCAAAATGATTATCATGAGAAGGTTCTTCGTAAAATCGGGGCCGACTTCGTTGTGCACCCCGAACGAGATATGGGGAGAAGGATTGCACATAATATCGTCTCCAATAATATTCTCGATTATTTGGAGCTATCTGATGAACATTCCATCGTCGAAATTGTTGCAAGCCAAAAGATGAATGGAAATTCGATATTTGATCTTGATATCCGCGCCCACTATGGGCTGAATATCGTCGCGATTAAAAGAGGGAACGAAATAAATGTCTCCCCACAGGCAAGCGATTTAATACATAAAGGTGATATATTGATCGTCATCGGAGCGGATTCGGACATCAATCGTTTCGAAAAAAAGATTGTAGAATAAGCAAGCGTCCTGCTAAATTAGTATCAGGCAGCGCTCACTTTCTTTTATCAAAGGAAAACAAAAAGGTTTCGGAATGGTCTCATTCCGAAACCTTTTTGTTGGTTTTGAAGCAGATACCGGGAATAGCCTGCAGCGAAAATTTTTTTAAGTTCCCTTAAGGTAGTCCAACGCATACAATACTTCTTTTGCGTCTTTCGAATTCACGCTCTACCGTTTCTACGTTCCAATCACCGGTCAAATTTAGTAATCCTAAAAAAACTGTGGACAAACTCAATTATAATCGAGTTTGTCCACAGTCTGAAAACCCAGCCATATGATGGCTGGGTTTTTTTTGTTTATTGGACTTCCATGATGATCGGTAGGATCATAGGACGGCGTTTAGTTTTTTCATATAGGAATGGAGATAAAGTGTCTGTAATTTCATTTTTAATTTCAGACCATTGAGTAGTTTTGCGATCCATCACTTTATTTAAATGCTTAGTGATCAAGGATTGAGCATCACTGATCAGGTCTCCCGATTCCCTCATATAAACAAATCCGCGTGAGATGATGTCAGGGCCGGACGCAATTTTGAATTCCTTCATATTTATGCTGACAACGACAACCACAAGACCTTCTTCGGAAAGAATCCGACGATCGCGTAAGACGATATTACCGATATCCCCGATGCCGCTTCCATCGATATAAACAGAGCCTGAAGGGATTTTACCAGCAATTTGTGCTGTGTTTTCACTTAAGGAAAGAACTTCACCATTATCCATGATAAAGCAATTTTCTTCCGGGACACCGCAATCGACTGCATGACGGGCATGAAGTTTTTGCATGCGATATTCACCATGGATTGGCATGAAGAATTTTGGCTTTATCAAACGAAGCATTAGTTTTTGTTCCTGCTGTCCGCCATGACCTGAAGTATGAATATCATTCAGTGGCCCTGAAATGACGTCTGCACCTGCACGATATAATTGATTAATCGTTCTGGAAACACTGATTGTATTACCAGGAATAGGTGAAGAAGAAAATACGACTGTATCACCAGGAATGATTTGAATTTGACGGTGAGTCCCATTTGCTATCCTTGACAGTGCTGCCATTGGTTCACCTTGGCTGCCTGTACAAAGGATGGTTACTTTGTTCGCAGGCATACGATTTAATTGCTGTACATCTATAAATGTATCTTTAGGCGCTACGATATAACCAAGGTCTTGGCCAATTGATATGGCGGAATCCATACTGCGGCCAAAAACAGCTATTTTACGGCCATTAGCCACGGCTGCTTCTACAACTTGCTGAAGGCGATGGATGTTCGATGCAAACGTTGCAAAAATGATCCGGCCGTCAACCTTACGGAAAATGTCTTGAATGGTATCGCCGACACGGCTTTCAGACATAGTGAAGTTCTGCACTTCACTATTTGTGCTGTCCGAGAGTAAGCACAATACGCCTTCTTTGCCAATTTCAGCCATCTTGGTTAAGTTTGCTGGCTCACCAACAGGTGTGAAGTCGAATTTAAAATCACCAGTATGGACAATTTGCCCAGGTGGCGTTTTTACAACGATTCCATAAGAATCAGGGATACTGTGAGTTGTGCGGAAGAATGAGACGGAAGTCTTCCGGAACTTGATCACTTCATCTTCACTGATTTCAATCATGGTTGTCTGACGTAAAAGGCCGTGTTCTTCCAATTTATTCCGAAGTAATCCAAGTGCAAGCTTCCCGCCGTACACAGGGACATTCACTTTTCTAAGTAAATAAGGAATCCCGCCAATATGGTCTTCATGGCCATGCGTGATGAAAACACCTTTAATTTTATCTACATTTTTCTCTAAATAGCTGTAATCCGGAATCACATAGTCAATACCGAGAAGTTCATCTTCAGGAAATTTAATTCCAGCATCAATGACGATGATCTCATCTTGAAACTGAACAGCATATGTGTTCTTACCGATTTCGCCTAAACCGCCCAGGGCGAATACAGCTGTTTGATCATTTTTTACAAATTTCATAAATTATAGCTCCAATACTTTGTAATCTTCATTTTGTTTTTCATATTCTAAATATGCTCCGGTTACCGGTAGTACAATTTCTACGTTATAAGGTTCTTTTTTTAATTTTAAACGGACGTCACGAACAGATTCACCTTCAACAAACACTGTTTTAGTATTCTCCCTGATGGGAACCTCTGCTATGGTTACTTGATAGTATACCTTAAAAACCATTTTAATCTCTCCTCACTTGTTTGCATTGCTTTTTTCATTATATATAAAAACAACAATTTTTTCATGTTTTTCAACATCATGTAAAAATAAACCCAGCTCCGCCATAAAAACGGAAGGGGTTTTGATGAATTAAATATACCAATGTCTAAAAAAGTATATAAAAAAATAGATGGCAGATATCGGGTATCAATCCAATTACAGCTTCCTCTATCATATATCCTATCCGTTTTTACTATGTGTAAAACTTAAATCGCTAAGAAAAGTTTCTGCAAGCTTCTTTTCATGTGAAAATAGTTTACTCACTTTATCTTATTTAAATGGGATCCTTTTTCGCAAACGATTTCTTTCTTAATTATATAGTACCATTGGGTACAGCGTTTCATGAAAAGACAACGGCTAATAATTTGATGAAATATGTAATCACCTTGCATATCAACGCCAAGATAGAAAGAATGCTTAACAAGAACTTTACAACAAGGAAGAAGCCCTCCGCAAGTTTTTGAAGGGCTGTCCGAAAAAAATTCGCATATGGATGACGGCCATGGCAGGATATGAATGGCAAATCATGCGATAGATTTTTTTCTTAAAAGATCATTCCACTGTTTAACAAGCTTTTTACGAAGCTTTTTTAACATGGCGATCACGCTCCCTTAGTTATTATTGTATAGGATTATTCAATAATGTAAATATGTCTTTACAAGTACTTGGCCCATTTTTGAAAAAAAAGGCACATTCATACCGACAACTGTGATTTCAGAGGCAAGAAGGAAGGGGGAAGTGTAAGATGGAAAACCTGAGTTTTAGTTCTATTAAGAATAGTATATGCTCATTCTTGAATACAAACCGTAACTTTGAGTGGAATTCGGTAGAGTTACTTGACTTATCTTGATGACAATTATTAAATGGGTACATATTAAAAAAGGAAAAATGAATGAATTGGAAGTGAATCGTTAGTGAAAATCGTATTTTTTGATATTGACGGAACATTGCTTGATCATGAAAAAAAGTTACCTGCTTCAACGAAAAAAGCCATTAAGCAATTACAGGATAGCGGGGTTTTCGTAGCGATTGCCACTGGAAGGGCACCATTTATGTTCGAGTCTTTAAGGGAAGAACTGGGCATCGATACATTCGTTAGTTTCAATGGACAATACGTTGTTTTTGAAGGGAAAGTCGTTTATAAAAACCCTTTGAGCATACCTGAGATAAAAAGGCTTCACGAACATGCTGAAAATAATAAAATACCAATCGTTTTCATGAATGAGGAGACAATGAAATCGAGTGTCCCACATCATAGCAGAATTGAAGAAGCATTAAGCACCTTGAAGTTCCCACACCCTGAACATGTGGCAGACTTTTATGAGGACCATGAAATATACCAGGCCTTATTATTCTGCTCGGAAGATGAAGAAGGGAATTTTGTTGGGAAATATAATGACTTTCACTTTATTAGATGGCATGAATACTCGACGGATGTACTTCCATTCGGGGGTTCAAAAGCTGAAGGTATTAAAATATTAATGGATAAAGTCGGGTTTGCTCTTGAAGATGTTTACGCCTTTGGAGATGGCTTAAATGATATAGAAATGTTAAAAGTAGCGGGATATGGCGTGGCAATGGGGAATGCCGGTCAACTTGTGAAGCAAGAGGCCGACTTTGTAACGAAGGATGTCGATGATGATGGCATACTTTTTGGTTTGAAGGAACTTGAACTGATTTAAATAAAAACTCCCGTCAACCAAAAGACGGGAGTTTTTGTCGCTTATACGTTACCTTTCCACCGCAATGGAATTTTCCGGAACCGCATAGGGTTCTTCCTGATTGATATGATCATAAAACATGATTCCATTAAGATGGTCGATTTCATGTTGAAAGCAAATGGCTGCGGTGCCTTTAAGGCGGAGCTGAACCGAATTTTCTTCCAGGTCCGTACCCACAACCGTTATTCGAGCATAACGTGGTACATAGCCAGAAACGGGTCGATTAACGGAAAGACAGCCTTCTCCGGATGTCAAGTATGCTTTCTCCACTGAATGACTAATGAGTTTTGGGTTGAAAAGTGCATAGCTATACAGTTGATCATCTTTTTCTTTCAAATGGACCGCAATCATCCTTTTTGAAACATTAACCTGTGGTGCAGCCAAGCCGATTCCTGCCCTTAACCCGTATAAAGCAGCAATATCGGGCTTTTGGCTGTTTTGGACGTATTCCATCAAGCTAGCTAAAAGTTGCTTATCTTCATCTGACGCCGGAAGTGGAACCTCCAGCGCGACTTTCCTTAATATCGGATCGTCTTCCTTAACAAAATCATCCATAGTAAGCATAATCTTTCACCCCATAGAAATTCTTATAATATGTATAGGTTATTTTAACAAAAAAAATGCTGAAAGTTAATGGGAGGGATGGAATCGGTCGACAAATTCCTATCCCAGCCATTATTTGTTGAGGTCTTTTTAAAAAAAATAGAAATTTTTTTGTGAATAGGGTAAATAGATAACATTTTCGGGTAAAGGTAAAAGTAATTATCTGTTTAGCAAAAGCAAGCGCCGACAATGATGAGCAGAATGAACAGGACGATGATTAGGGCGAAGCCGCTTCCAAAGCCGCAGCCTCCACCACATTGACCACCGTAACCAAAGCTGGGTTCAACGGAAACCGGATAACAACAATCCTGGTTGTAACCTCCATACATAATTTCATACCTCCGTTTTTGTATTATTAAAATGTTGACCACTCTGATTTGAAACGGTCCCTACAGCCTATGCAGTATGGTTTAAAGGGTGTAGGCTTACGCCCAGTAATGAAAAATTCATGTTCGGAATATGATTGGTACAAGTGTCTGTGCTTAAACAGAAATTTAGAGAAATATGAATCTACAAAGAACTATCAGAAGGAGCTGTCTATGTTGAAGCGTTTTGGTCCATATGTTATTTTACTTCTTTTTTTAGCGATCTTGACCGGTTGTTTTAATGGTTCACCGGAAGAAAGAATCCACAAGATCCTAGAGAAAACTGCAGAAAAGGAAAGTGATTTCACCGAGAATCAGGAGCCACTTAATGATTTGGAGAAAAAAGAAAAAGAACAGTATGAGAAAATCATTAAACTTGGCTTGGAAGAGTATGAACAAATCGTCGAGCTTTCAGATGAAGCAACTAAAAATATTGACCAAAGGGAGGAAATAATTGAAAAGGAACAAAGCAGCATGCAATCCTCGAAAGAACAATTTAATAAGATAGATGAACAAATCGGGAAAATAGAGGATGAAAAGGTAAAAAAAGAAGCGACTGAAATGAAAAAGGTCATGAGTGAACGTTATAGCACCTACGACAACTTATATGATGCCTATCAGCAAAGTCTGGCAAATGATCGTGAATTATATGAACTGTTTAAAAAAGAGGATTTGAAAATGGATGAATTACAAGGACAAATCGAGAAAATCAATACTTCCTATACAAAAGTTTTGAAAGCGAATGAGCAATTTAATGCATTAACGGTAAAGTCCAATCAAAAAAAAGAAAGTTTTTATGACAGTTCGGGCATAGAAATGGCTGACTCAACAAAATAATATAAGTAATGATGGGCTGTGATCCTCACTCACAGCCCATTTTTTGTGGATCCAGTTTTCTATAAACTGAAAAATTCTAGAATGATTTTTAAATGCAGATAGCCGAAGGTGAATTTCAGTACCTGTACTAAAAAAAAATGAAAATAGAAAATCTAACAGCAGACTGATATGAAAGCGTTTGAATATTTTTTTAGAATATTATCTTAAAGGCTCAAATGCCTTTAGTTAAAGCGGTTTTGGAATCGATTGGATAGGCTGAGGGATTGAAATATTATCTTTATTCATCCATAAATTGAAAAATGGTGGGGGATTAATAGTACAGCTGTAAAACGAAAACTGATACAGAGAAGAAGTGTGAGTATTGTAGATTCTCGTAAATCAAAAAAATAAGGAACTCCAAGTGATTGACTTGATGTTAATTCATCTTGTAAACTAAATCTGTAAAAGTTCTTGTATCATTTTCCTTGATTTTTTTTATGGTACAGAATAAGATTGAGACATATTAAGCATATCCACGTTTGAGGGATTGGTCTTAAGGGAAAAATAAAACAATGAATTGTTGAAGAAACTATAAAGCAAACTATCTTTGCTTTAGAGAATAATAATAGCAAACCTTTTTAATGAAAGGATGAGGTGCCAAATGGCTCAAAAAACTAAACAAGCTAAAATTAATGTTCAAGATCAGCTTAAGAAAGTGGAAGAACAATTTGAAACTTTCCAAATTTTAAATGAAGAGGGAGAAGTCGTTAACGAAGCGGCAATGCCTGATTTAAGTGATGAACAACTGCAGGAATTAATGCAACGTATGGTTTATACCCGCATTTTGGATCAACGTTCTATATCACTGAACCGCCAAGGCAGATTAGGGTTCTATGCACCGACTGCCGGTCAAGAAGCTTCTCAGATCGCTTCCCAGTATGCATTGGAAAAAGAGGATTTCATTCTTCCAGGTTACCGTGACGTGCCGCAAATCGTTTGGCATGGCCTGCCGCTTTGGCAAGCATTCTTATTCTCTCGGGGACATTTTAAAGGAAATCAAATTCCTGAAGATGTCAATGTGATTTCCCCTCAAATCATTATCGGTGCTCAATATATCCAAGCTGCCGGAGTGGCACTTGGTATGAAGAAACGCGGAAAAAAAGCTGTAGCAATCACTTATACCGGTGACGGTGGAACCTCACAAGGTGACTTCTATGAGGGAATTAACTTTGCAGGTGCATTTAAAGCGCCAGCTATCTTCATCGTGCAAAATAACCATTTCGCAATCTCAACTCCGGTTGATTTACAATCAGCATCGAAAACATTGGCCCAAAAGGGTGTGGCTGCAGGTATTCCTGGCATCCAAGTTGATGGTATGGATGCATTGGCTGTTTATACAGCAGTTAAAGAAGCGCGTGAACGTGCAATTAATGGTGAAGGCCCTACATTGATTGAAACATTAACTTACCGTTATGGACCACATACGATGGCTGGGGATGACCCGACACGTTACCGTACTTCAGATATGGATAATGAGTGGGAATTAAAAGATCCATTGGTTCGTTTCCGCAAGTTCTTGGAAAACAAAAAACTCTGGAATGAAGAATTAGAGAACGAAACAATAGAAAAAGCAAAAGACGATATTAAAGAAGCAATCAAAAAGGCTGATGCAGAACCTAAGCAAAAGGTTACAGACCTTATTGAAAACATGTATGAAGAAATGCCTTATAACTTAAAAGAACAATATGAAATTTATAAAGAGAAGGAGTCGAAGTAAGCCATGGCTCAATTGACGATGATTCAAGCAATTACAGAAGCATTACGTACAGAACTAAAAAATGACGAGAATGTACTCGTTTTTGGAGAAGATGTTGGTCTTAATGGAGGAGTTTTCCGTGCAACGGAAAATCTTCAAAAAGAATTCGGCGAAGATCGTGTATTTGATACACCTCTAGCTGAATCCGGAATCGGTGGATTAGCTGTCGGTCTTTCCTTGCAAGGTTTCCGTCCTGTTCCTGAAATACAATTCTTCGGTTTCATATATGAAGTAATGGACTCCGTAAGCGGTCAGCTTGCTCGTATGCGCTACCGTTCAGGCGGACGTTACAGTGCGCCGGTTACAATTCGCTC
Organism: Peribacillus simplex; assembly: GCF_001578185.1. Lineage (NCBI taxonomy): Bacteria > Bacillati > Bacillota > Bacilli > Caryophanales > Bacillaceae > Peribacillus > Peribacillus simplex. The sequence continues at coordinate 1,478,977 of NZ_CP011008.1, forward strand.
ACCTTTTGGAGGCGGAGTGCATACTCCGGAAATGCACGCTGATAGCTTAGAAGGTTTAATGGCTCAGCAACCTGGGTTAAAGGTAGTTATCCCTTCCACTCCTTACGATGCTAAAGGCTTATTGATTTCGGCGATTCGTGATAATGACCCTGTCATTTTCCTTGAGCACATGAAATTGTACCGCTCTTTCCGTCAGGAAGTTCCTGAGGAAGAATATACAATTCCATTAGGAAAAGCGGATGTGAAAAGAGAAGGAACGGATTTATCCATTATTACGTATGGTGCGATGGTACAAGAATCAATCAAGGCAGCTGAAGAATTGGCTAAGGAAGGTCATTCCGTAGAAGTGGTCGACTTACGGACTGTATCTCCATTGGATATTGATACAATCATTGCTTCTGTAGAAAAAACAGGACGCGCAATCGTTGTTCAAGAAGCACAAAAGCAAGCTGGTATAGCAGCGAATGTTGTCGCGGAAATTAACGAACGTGCCATTTTGAGCTTGGATGCTCCAGTACTGCGTGTGGCGGCTGCTGATACGGTATTCGCGTTTTCACAAGCTGAAACAGTATGGCTCCCTAATTATAAAGACATTATTGAAACGGCGACTAAAGTCTTGAAGTTTTAACAATCTTAAGCAATGGAATGAATGTCCTGCTTGAGAAAGTAATTTCGCATTAACGGTAATGCAAGATAAAGGACTTTATTCAAAGCACTAAGTATGATTTAATATAGGAGGTTGAACTCAGTGGCATTCCAATTTAGACTCCCTGATATCGGAGAAGGTATACACGAAGGTGAAATAGTGAAATGGTTTGTAAAACCAGGAGATAAGATTCAAGAAGATGACGTGCTTTGCGAGGTTCAAAACGATAAGGCCGTTGTTGAAATCCCATCACCAGTGGAAGGTACCGTTGAAGAAATCCTTGTTCAAGAAGGAACGGTTGCCGTTGTAGGTGATGTACTTGTAACATTCGATGCTCCAGGATATGAAGATCTTCAGTTTAAAGGGGATCATGGAGAAGAAGCGAAGGCAGAAGGTGCTAAGAATACGGAGGCCCAGGTTCAAGCTACAGCTGAAGCTGGACAGGAAGTCAAGAAAGAGGCTGCTCCGGTTCAAGAAAATAGTGCAGAAACGGGCGCGGGATCACAACCACAAGTTGAGGCGGATCCTTCACGTCGTATTATCGCCATGCCTTCTGTTAGAAAATATGCACGCGAACAAGGGGTAAATATTCGTGAGATTTCTGGTTCTGGGGATAACGGCCGCATCATGAAAGATGACATCGATGCTTTCAAAAACGGCAAAACGGCTCCACAGCAACCAGCAGCTCAAAGTGAAGCTTCACAACAAACTGATACGGAAAAAACCGAAAAACAAAAAGTTTCAATTCCAGAAGGGCAATATCCTGAAACTCGCGAGAAAATGAGCGGTATGAGAAAAGCGATCGCCAAAGCAATGGTTAAATCCAAACAAACAGCTCCACATGTAACATTAATGGATGAAATCGATGTGACGCTATTGGTTGCTCACCGTAAAAAATTCAAGGGAATTGCTGCAGAAAAAGGAATCAAGCTTACTTTCCTACCTTATGTTGTTAAAGCGTTAACAAGTGCATTGCGTGAATTCCCTATGCTAAACACATCATTTGATGATGAGGCTAGTGAGATTATCCATAAACACTATTACAATATCGGAATTGCAGCAGACACAGACAAAGGACTGCTCGTTCCAGTTGTAAAAGATGCAGATCGTAAATCAACTTTTGCTATTTCACAAGAAATTAATGAATTAGCGACGAAAGCCCGTGACGGCAAATTGGCTCCTAACGAAATGAAAGGTGCTTCTTGCTCCATTACGAATATCGGTTCCGCAGGCGGTCAATGGTTCACACCTGTAATCAATCATCCAGAAGTTGCCATTCTAGGGATTGGACGCATTGCCGAAAAAGCAATTGTACGCGACGGGGAAATTATCGCCGCTCCAGTTCTGGCATTATCACTGAGCTTTGATCACCGCATGATTGATGGGGCTACTGCTCAGCATGCATTGAATCATATCAAAAAGTTATTGAACGACCCAGAATTATTGTTAATGGAGGCGTAAACAATGGTAGTAGGAGATTTTCCAATCGAAACAGATACTTTAGTGATCGGTTCAGGCCCAGGGGGATATGTTGCCGCAATTCGCGCAGCGCAGCTTGGACAGAAAGTAACGGTCGTTGAAAAAGGAACAATCGGCGGAGTTTGTTTGAATGTAGGCTGTATCCCATCGAAAGCTTTAATTTCGGCAGGACACCGCTTCCATGAAGCTCAGCATTCAGAAGACATGGGTATCTTTGCAGAAAAAGTTACTGTTGATTTTTCTAAAGTACAAGCTTGGAAAGGTACTGTTGTAAAAAAATTAACTGGCGGTGTAAGCAGCCTGTTAAAAGGTAATAATGTTGATGTTGTAACTGGCGAAGCTTACTTCGTTGATGAAAACAGCATCCGCGTTATGAATGAAGACTCAGCCCAAACATATACATTTAAAAACGCAATCATCGCAACTGGTTCATCGCCAATCGAGATTCCGTCATTTAAATATACGAAACGTGTACTTAATTCCACTGGTGCTCTTGCTCTGGAAGAAGTTCCAAGTTCGATCGTGGTAATCGGCGGAGGTTATATTGGTACTGAGCTTGGCGGAGCGTTCGCAAGTTTTGGCACTAAAGTGACCATCCTTGAAGGTACAGAAGAAATTCTTTCTGCAGGCTTTGAAAAACAAATGGCAGCACTTGTTAAACGTAACCTTAAAAACAAGGGCGCTGAAATTGTTACTAAAGCAAATGCTAAAGGCGTGGAAGAAACTGAAACAGGTGTAACCGTTACTTATGAAGTAAAAGGCGAAGAGAAAAAAGTTGAAGCCGATTACGTTTTAGTAACAGTGGGACGTCGTCCTAATACTGCAGAAATCGGTTTGGAACAAGTCGGAATCAAAATGACTGACCGCGGTTTGGTCGAAACGGATAAACAATGCCGTACAAGCGTGAAAAACATTTATGCAATCGGAGATATCGTTTCTGGACCTCAATTGGCTCATAAAGCTTCTTATGAAGGTAAAATTGCTGCTGAAGCCATTGCAGGACATTCATCTGAAATCGACTATCTTGCTATTCCGGCTGTTGTATTCTCTGAACCGGAACTTGCTTCTGTCGGTTATAATGAAAAAGAAGCGAAGGAAGCTGGAATCGAAGCTCTTGCTTCTAAATTCCCATTCGCTGCAAATGGACGTGCCCTTTCATTAAATAATACGGACGGATTTGTGAAGCTTATCACTCGCAAAGAAGACGGATTGGTTATAGGAGCACAAATTGCAGGACCAAACGCTTCTGATATGATTGCAGAACTTGGTTTAGCTATCGAAGCGGGAATGACTGCCGAAGATATCGCCATGACAATCCATGCACATCCAACATTAGGGGAAATCACAATGGAAGCTGCTGAAGTTGCCCTTGGAACTCCTATTCACATCATTAAGTAATTATTTTATAAAAGCGTACTGCAAATGCAGTACGCTTTTTCTTATTTGCCAGATAAAATGAAGGATTACCCCAATTCATAAATTTTTCTTTACACTAGTTAAATGAAAAGGACAAAAAGGGCATAAGCTATAAAAAGGACGTCTTACTTTTTTCCTTGAAAAGGTTTGAATAAGGTAAAAGAGGATAAAAAATAAGAAGAGCGATTTGCTGAACGAATATTTTTTCCAATAAAGTTTATTGCTGATATATTCATATTAAAATGGGGTGGATCACTTGAAAAATTATCTGGTAATCCTCTTTCAACTAATCGTTTGGAGTGGGTATACATTAGTTGAATGGCTTTCCGTTAATGATCGATTTGTTTTCAAAGTATTCATGTTTCTGGTCTTCTCTTATTTAGCCATTTACATTGGTAAAATGATTTTAAAATCCAATAAGCGCACCTTGCTTGTTACCGTGATAAGTTTATTATGTTACGGAATTTTGCAAATCCTATTGGAAACGCTTGTACCGGTTTATTGAAATTTTCGTAAGGTCAACAACGACACAAGAATCCACGGGGGAATTATGATTAACAAAGTATTAGTATTATTTACATTTGTATCATTTTTATTTATGGGCTGCAATGAAACCAATCTCGATCAAACTGAACATGAGAATCAAAAAAAGTGTTGAAACGGCAACTACCGTCCAAGATGAAAGCCGGCACGGGAAAGATCTGAAAGTAGAAACATCAAAAACAGATGGGGAAATGAATGTTAAGGCAGAATATCGGTTGGACAAAGATGATTGGTCATTTAAACCCATTGGGAATGCAAATCCGAAAGTTGTATTGTTAACCTTTGATGATGCACCTGATAAATATTCGCTAAAGATTGCCAAAACCCTTAAACGACACGAGGTACCTGCGATTTTTTTCGTGAATGGTCACTTTCTTGAAAATGATGAAAATAAAGTGATGCTAAAAGAAATTCATGAAATGGGTTTTCCTATCGGTAATCATACATATTCTCATGTGAATTTAAAAGAGTTGAGTGAAAAGGAACAAGAGAGGGAAATCGTAAAATTGAACAATTTGGTTGAGGGTATTATCGGGGAACGCCCTAAGTATTTCAGGGCGCCTTTTGGATCGAATACAGATCATTCAATAAAAGCCGCTGAGAAAGAAAAAATGTTGGTCATGAATTGGACATATGGATATGACTGGGAAAAAGGATATCAAGATAAAAAAGCTTTAACTGAAATCATGCGGAACAGCCCTTATTTAGGAAATGGCGCGAACTTACTGATGCATGACCGGAAATGGACGAGTGAAGCGATAGAGGATATCGTGAAAGGGTTACAAAAGAAAGGTTATAAGATCCTTGATCCAAAATTAATTGAAACGCCTGCATGAGCTGATTTTCGGCTTCAGCAGGTTTTTTATTTCCTTGGATAGTAATACATCACTCGATTATTGAAGAGATGGAGCTGCGCCCGTAATTTCTTTGCAAGGAACTTGCACAATTCATTTGCTTTTCCTTTATCACCGGAAGTTGCTGTTTCTGGGAGTGTGAATTGAATATAGGATTGAATCCGCTCTAATCCATCTTCATCCCTAACGACTTCTTGGTCAACGCCTATCAATATCATATGGTAACGATCCTCATTGGATTGAAGGTATATTGCCTTATCTTTCATTCTTTCAGGTTCTTTCATTTCATATGGAAATGCTTTCTTTTCATAGTCCCAATCCAGTTGCTTTCCGGTTTTCGCAGTGATCATTTGATAATAATTCAGCAATTCTTTAACGTCTTCGATGGTTACTGTCGCTTTCACGGACTCGGGAACAAGTTTGATATAGGCATTTTCAGTCATTTGGAACCCCCTTAGATCTATAGATGTAAGTATATTTTAACATTTTATGTTCGTATTATATACTAATCTATATGTATATTTATAGGTAAAATTCCATTTTCAATTTGCTTGGCTGGGATTGGAATGGTGTAATATGTAAAAAACAGCCCCGAGAACCCTGTGTTTTTTGAATTCAAATGTATTAAATGGGAAAACATATATATGTTATACTTTTTGGCTTGAAATAATAAATGTGTTATATTATAATTCATATGAAGCGGTTACATTACGTTAATAATGCATACAATATAGAGGAAGGGGTTGTAAAAATGGGAACTATCGTATGTCAAACTTGCAATAGCACGATTGAACATTTTGAAGATGAAAAAGTAAGTGTACTTTATACACACAATCACAACTGCCAATGCTGTGATACAGCTGCCTCTGAAAAATAAATGGAAAAAGGAACTTAAAGATAAATAGAATTTAAGGGTGTTTCAGGATTGCAACCTGGAGCACCCTTTTTATAGGAGTTAATAAGGGGGTTTTCGACAAGTGCACTTTGCTCAATTACAATTGAAACAATAGAATGGGCAAAAAAACCAGAGCAGGTATCTGCTCCGGTTTGATGAAATTCAATCAGTTTTTAATGATGCGTAAATATTTTATCTCTGGATCCTCTGGACCTTGAACTGGTAGACCTGCCTCGATGTTCTTCCGGATGTAATTGATATTATCTTCGGTTATCAGTTCTCCGGGTATAAAAATCGGGATTCCCGGCGGGTAAACCATGATGAATTCAGCGCTGATTTTGCCGACGGATTCCTTGATTGGAACCACTTCGGTTTCTGCATAAAAAGCTTCCCTGGGAGATAAAGCCAGTGGCGGTGTATCAGGAAGCAGTACTTCAATTTTTTCATGTTCAGCAGCCATTTCCTTAAACTCATTCGATAGGTCTCTAAGGGCAGCAATCAGCAGGTCCGCTTCTGTTTTTGAGTCCCCCGGTGTTATAAGGCAAAGGATATTGTACAAGTCAGAAAGCTCCACTTCGATATTATGCTTTTCACGAAGCCATTTCTCAACGTCGTACCCGGTAATATTCAATTCCTTAATGGAAATGATCAGTTTAGTCGGATCATAACTAAAGGCTGCCTTACTGCTTAGGATTTCGCTGCCGACACAGTATAGATAAGGAATCTCATTCACGGCCTCACGGATATATCCTGCAAGATTCATGGCTTCATCGATCATTTCCCTGCCTACCGTCGCAAGTTGTCTTCTAGCTGTATCCAGAGAAGCTAGAAGGATATAGGAGGTTGAGGTAGTAGTGAGCATGCTCAGTATTGATTGAACACGATTTGCAGAAACCAGTCCATTCTTAACATTTAATATGGAACTTCCCGTTAGTGAACCGCCCAGTTTATGAACACTCGTAGCAGCCATATCTGCTCCGGCTTGCATGGCTGACATCGGCAAGTCCTCATGGAAGTGAATATGGACACCGTGTGCTTCATCTACGAGTACTGGGATTTGGTAGGAATGAGCAACTTCCACTATTTTTTGCAAATCAGCCGAAATGCCGAAATAGGTGGGGTTGATTACAAGCAATCCTTTTGCATCACTATGTTCACTTAAAGTTTTTTCAACGGCATCGATGGTTATTCCGTGTGAAATGCCCAAGTCCTTATCTATTTCAGGATTGATGAAAACGGGAACCGCTCCGGAAAATACAATGGCAGACATTACGGATTTATGCACATTCCTCGGAACGATGATTTTGTCCCCAGGGCCGCAGACTGTCATGACCATCGTCATGATTGCTCCGCTTGTTCCTTGAACGGAAAAGAATGTGTGATCTGCACCAAAAGCTTCGGCGGCAAGATCCTGAGCTTGTTTAATGATGCCCTTTGGCTGATGGAGATCATCGAGAGGTGCTATATTGATTAAATCTATGGATAATGCATTTTCTCCAATAAAATCACGGAAATCAGCGTCCATTCCTTTTCCTTTTTTATGACCTGGAATATGAAATTGAACGGGATTTTTTTTTGCGTGCTGCAATAAGGCAGTGTATAAGGGTGTTTCATTCTGTGACAATTCTTTGTAGCCCCTTTTCAATATAATAGGTACGAAATATTGGGGAGATGTACTCCCAAATATTAACGATCGCATGTTTCTCCGATTCCATTCAAATGGTCTTTTGGATAGACATAAAACAAATGAATTATAGCACGTCTTATAATAAATGCCTAGCGTGACTTTAATGTACTGACATAAACAACTTCTGAATTTCTTTGATGTTATTGGGGCCCAATAAAAATAACAGCCGGTTATAATTATCTATATCCCTAGTATTAACTGGATTGACCCAAGAATTCTTCTTTTATAAATATTGAATGGGTATGAGTTTAAAAATTGAACGGGTAAATTATATTTGCCATAATAAAGCTGTGATATAGATTGCTTATAAATAAAACAAACCATTAAAAAGGGAGATGAGAGTTTGGAGTGGAATACGCGTGTGACCGATTTGTTAGGGATTCAATACCCAATCGTACAAGGGGGACTGGCTCATTTAGCATATGCAGACCTGGCTGCTTCAGTTTCGAATGCAGGGGGGCTAGGGCAGGTAACGGCCATGTCCTTGGACAACCCAGAGCAACTGGTAGATGAAATAAGAAAAACGAAATCAATGACGGATAAACCGTTTGGTGTGAACTTTGCAATCGGTCAGCATGGAAGGCCTTATGAACACATGCTTGAAGCAGCCTTGAAAGAGGATATCGCAGTTGTTTCCGTAACAGGCGGTAACCCTTCACCATTTCTTGATTACGTCAAAGGTACTCAGGTGAAAAAACTGGTGCTTGTTGCTGCAAGAAGACAGGCAGTTAAGGCTGAACAGCTTGGTGCAGATGCAGTGATGGTAGTTGGTCAGGAGGGCGGTGGACATTTAGGCCGTGATGATATTGGAACTTCCGTGTTAATTCCTCAAGTTGTGGATTCCGTTAAAATTCCAGTCATCGCCTCGGGTGGTTTTGGCGATGGGCGCGGTTTGATGTCAGCGTTGGCACTTGGTGCCGATGGAATCGAGATGGGAACACGATTCATAGCAGTCAAGGAGTGTGTTCACGCACATGAATTATATAAAAATGCCTTGGTTTCCGGCACAGAAAATGATACCGTTGTCATTAAGCGGTCCATTGGTGCCCCAGCCAGGGTAATTGCAAATAGCTGGACTGAAAAGATCCTTGAAATAGAAAAAGAAAATGGCGGATATGAGCAACTGAAGGATTACATAAGTGGAAAAGCGAACCAGCGTTATATCCATGATGGTGTTGAAGGTGAAGGGTATGCCTGGGCTGGACAAGTGATGGGGCTGATTCATGATGTACCATCGACTGCTGACCTAATCAGCCGGATTATCTACCAAGCGGAAGCAATTCGTTCAAAATGGGCAGACTGATGATGCATGGTCTGCCGGACAGCATGAAAAACTATCTAGAAGGAGCGTGTTTAGGGTATGGATTATCAATATCCAATGGATCTTGATTGGTCTACTGAAGAAATCGTAGATGTGATCAAATTCTTTGAAGCTGTAGAAAAGGCTTATGAAAATAAAATACAAAAGGAAGAATTTATGAAAGCCTACCGAAGGTTCAAGGAAATAGTCCCAGGTAAGGCGGATGAGAAAAAGTATACGGATGAGTTTGAGTCAGTCAGCAACTATTCATCATATCTTGTAATTAAGAAGGCAAAAGGAATAGAAGACGGAGAATGGATAAAAATGAAAAATTAAAAATATAATTTTTAGAGAACTCCATTGACTTACTGAAAAGATTGTTTTAACATAATAATCAAGAAAAAGATAAAGGCAGTGACGAAGAAGAGTACCTTAATGCTGTTCTGCAGAGAGCCAGTGGTTGCTGAAAACTGGTGAACGAATTTAAGCGAATGGACTTCCGAGCCCCAAACCGAAACGGATGGACGGAGTAGGCTTTGGCGATTATCTCATCGTTATTGGAGATAGGCATGTTAATGCCGTAAAGTGAGCTAATTTAGCTAATTAAGGTGGTACCACGGGTTCCTCGTCCTTTGGATGAGGGCCCTTTTTGCGTTTTTTATGAAAATGATAATTAAATCTATGAATAAGAGTAGTAATCTTTTTAGATGCGTTACAGAGAGCCGGAATAGGTGGAAACCGGTACGATATAAGAAGATGAATGGACTTATGAGTGGTTTCTTGAAATAAGTAGGGAAACTCGGCTGCCACCGTTAAAGGGTATTGCAAGAAATTTTGATTTCTTGCTTAAGAGGGAAAAATGATGAGTTTTTCCAACTTGAGGTGGCACCGCGGTATACCGTCCTCTGCAGACACATATTTGTGTTTGCAGGGGATTTTTTTATGGATTTTCAATATACATTGGAGAACAAAAGGGTTTTCATCGGCAGTTTACATGATCGTTTAAGATTCAGGAGGGAATTGGGATGAACAATTTGGATGAAAAAAAAATACTTCGCTTTAAAATGGAAACAATTGAAGGGGATATTCATACACCCATCGCAATATTTCAAAAATTAGATGATGAACAGAAATTTTTATTGGAAAGTTCGAATTCGCATCATGACAACGGCCGCTACTCTTATCTAGGCTCAAACCCATACCTGGAGGTGACTTCACTTGCTGATCAAGTAATTGTGAAAGACCCTGAAACAGGTGACGAATTCGTAAAGAGCATCAATATCATCGAGTTTCTAAAAAGTGAATTGTTAGTGGAGATAGGTGAGGCCCCCGTACATCTTCCTCCATTTAATGGAGGCGCGATCGGATATATGGGTTATGATATCATTCGCCTATATGAAAATATTGGCCCGGTGCCTCCTGATTCTCTGCAGATGCCTGATGCACATTTTCTTTTTTTTAAAGAGCTGTATATATTCGACCATGTCCTGCAGAAGATTCATCTGTTGACCGCGGAAGAAGATGGTGAAAAAAGTTTATTGGGGATGAAGGAAAAAATCAATCAGGCAAGCAAACCGTCAAAAGAAATATCGTCGGAATATTTGGAATTCAATTCGAATTTCAGTCAGGATGAATTCGAGAAAATGGTCCTTGAAATTAAAGCGGCGATTGTGGCTGGTGAGGTGTTCCAAGTTGTTTTATCACAACGATTTAAGGCGGACTTCGATGGGGAGCCTTTCGATGCCTACCGTCGTCTGCGATTAGCTAACCCATCTCCTTATATGTTTTATATTGAATTTGGTGAATATACCATTATCGGGTCGTCTCCAGAAAGTTTGATCAATGTTTCATCAGGAATGGTTCATGTTAATCCCATTGCCGGTACACGGCCGAGAGGGAAAACGGATGAAGAAGATAAAGGCTTCGAAAAAAGCCTGCTGATGGATGAAAAGGAACTTGCCGAGCATAAGATGCTTGTTGATTTGGGTAGGAATGATCTTGGCAGGGTTTGCGAAATCGGTTCAATCCACCTTACCGAGGAAATGGAAATTCAAAGATATCAGCATGTCATGCATATTGCTTCAAAGGTTAGCGGAAAGCTTAGGGAAGGGTTCACGAGTTTAGATGCGCTGACGGTCTGCCTCCCTGCTGGGACAGTTTCGGGTGCTCCTAAAATCAGGGCAATGGAGCTGATTAATGAACTGGAAAATTGTAAACGCGGGATGTATTCGGGATCGATAGGATTCATAGGTTTTGGAGGGGATCTTGATATGGCTTTAGCCATTCGGACGATGATCATAAAAGATGGCAAGGCATATGTACAGGCAGGAGCAGGTATTGTATATGATTCAGATCCAAAAACGGAATATGAAGAAACACAAAATAAAGCACGCGCTCTTATGGAGGTTCACACAAAATGATTTTATTAATTGATAACTATGACTCTTTTACTTACAACTTATACCAATATTTAGGAGAAGTAGAAAATGAAATCTTAGTAAAAAGGAATGACGAAATCACTCTTGCTGAAATTGAGGAATTGAATCCAATGGCAATCGTCATTTCTCCGGGACCTGGCCGGCCGGAAGATGCCGGTATCAGTATGGAGATCATCCGTAATTTTTATGAAAAGGTCCCGCTTTTAGGCATATGTTTGGGGCATCAAGCCATTGGTGCGGTTTTTGGTGCGAATGTGGTTGGGGCAAAACATATCATGCACGGGAAAACATCGGTTATCAAGCATGAGGGAACAGGGGTATTTGCCAAACAGGACTTAGAATTCCCGGTAATGCGATATCATTCCCTCGTAGTTGAAAGGGCGAGTTTGCCAAAGGAACTGACTGTGACGGCAGTAGCATTGGATGATGGGGAAATCATGGCTCTAAAACATCAAGATTACCCGCTATACGGTTTACAATTCCACCCTGAATCAATAGGGACGAAAATCGGCAAGGAATTATTACATCAATTTTATAAGATTGCCGGAACCTTCCAATCAGGGAAGGAAAAATCCGTTTTATAAAAAACGACTGGGGGAGTTAGCGGTGAAGGAGTATTTAGCGAAGTTAGCAGAGCGTCAAACATTGACGGAAGAAGAGATGAGCAGAGCAGCCCAAGCGTTATTTTCTAAAGATATCACCGAAAGCGAAATTTCAGCTTTCATCATAGCCCTAAAATCCAAAGGGGAAACGGCAGGTGAAATAGCAAGCCTTGTCCGAGTCATGAGAAAAGAAGCAAGAAGTGTGCAAACAAGCTCCCTTAATGTAATGGATAATTGCGGGACGGGAGGAGATGGATCACAAAGCTTCAATATAAGTACCGCATCGGCTTTTGTACTGGCGGGGGCAGGTGTCAAGGTTGCCAAACATGGAAACCGCAGCATTTCAAGTAAAACGGGCAGTGCGGATGTATTGGAAGAGCTAGGTGTTAATTTGTACTTGGAGCCTTACATGTTAAAAGAACTGTTGGAGGAAAATGGGATCACATTCCTATTTGCACCATCCGTCCACCCTAATATTGCACGAATCATGAAAGTCAGAAAAGAATTGAAAATCCCGACAATATTTAATCTTATCGGACCTTTGACAAACCCAGTCCAACTTGACACTCAATTATTGGGAATTAATCGACGCGATATGCTCGAGCTATTTGCGGAAGTCCTGCATAAATTAGGCAGGACACGTGCGGTCGTGATCAATGGTGCCGGTTTTATGGATGAAGCAAGCCTCCAGGGTGAAAATTCACTTGTGCTGTTGGAACAAGGGGACATTATCCCATTTACGCTGCATCCTGAAGAAGTGGATCTGCCGGTTTACGGAAATGATGCCATCCGTGGCGGTGACGCCAAACAAAATGCCGATATTATGCTCCGCCTTCTTAAAGGGGAAAAAGGGGCCTATCGTGATACCGTTTTATTGAATGCTGGATTGGGATTATACGCACATGGTACGGCAGCAACGATCAAAAAAGGAATCTCCATGGCCAAAGAAAGCATTGATAGCGGATCGGCTCTTGAAAAGTTAGAAAATATAATTGCTTATGGCAAAAGAAATAAGGTGGTCATGTAAATGGAAAATATTTTAACGAAAATCATCGAACAGAAAAAGGTCGAAGTAGCAAAATTAAAAAAAGAAATGGATTTAGATGATTCGGTAATGATCAACATAGTCAGACCATCTCTGGTAGAAAATTTGAAAATGGCAAAATCAATGGCGGTTATCGCTGAAATAAAACGGGCGTCCCCTTCAAAAGGGGACATTAAAATCAATGTAAATCCAATCGAGCAGGCTCTTTCATATGAAAGGGGAGGAGCGGCAGCGATATCCGTATTGACGGATGAGGTTTTCTTTAAAGGATCCATTGCCGATTTGAGAAACGTAAGCGAAGCCATACGGATTCCCAGGTTGTGCAAAGATTTCATCATCGATGAAATCCAAATCGATCGTGCCTATCAAAGTGGTGCAACCATCATTCTATTAATTGTCGCAGCACTTTCTAAAGGACGCCTTCATGAATTATATCAATATGCAAAAAATAAAGGGCTTGAAGTATTAACAGAAGTCCATGATGAAGCCGAACTGGAACGAGCGCTCGAACTAAACGCAGAGCTCATAGGGATCAACAATCGGAATCTAAAGACCTTCAAAGTGGATTTGGCTGTAACGGAACGACTGGCGAATTTACTTGATCCAAAAAGCCACATCATTATCAGTGAAAGTGGAATCAAGACAAAAGAAGACGTAATGCGTGTGAAGGAAGCTGGGGCAAAAGGGATTTTAGTCGGGGAGACGCTTATGACTTCATCAAATCTTCCACATACGATGGCAGAACTGCAAATGAGTATATAAGGAGATTAATATGTTAGTGAAAATCTGTGGGATTAAGACATTGGCAGCTGCTCAGACTGCTGTTAAATCCGGGGCAGACTATATTGGATTCATTTTTGCCGAGAGTAGCAGGAAAGTCGAGCCGGATTTAGTAGGTGAATTCGGAGCTAATCTACCTGGACATGTGAAAAAAGTCGGAGTGTTTGCCAATCAAACAGAACAAGAAGTGATAAAAAGTGCTGAAATTGCAGGGTTGGATTATATTCAGCTTCATGGCAATGAGTCTGCCAGCTTCGCCCGCAGAATGCCCCTACCGGTGATAAAGGCCTTTGCAATCGAATCAGAGCAAGACCTTGAAAACCTTCATGAGTACCCAGCAGATTTTATTTTAGTGGATCTACCTAAAGGTTCATCTGGTAAGGGGCTGACTTTGGACTGGGAAATGATCCGAAAAGCGGATCTGCCACGGGGAAAGGTGATTCTAGCGGGTGGGCTGACTCCTGGAAATGTCGGAAAAGCGATCAGTGCCGTTTCACCATTCGCAGTTGACGTAGCTAGTGGTGTTGAAACAAACGGATTAAAAGATGCTGTAAAAATAAAAGCATTTATAAATGAGGCGAAATATACAGCCGGAAAAGAGGAATGAATAGATGAGTACTTATACACAGCCTGATAAAACTGGACATTTTGGAGCGTATGGAGGCCGTTTCGTTCCGGAAACTTTAATGTCGGCGATTATGGAGCTTGAAGATGCATATGAACAATCTAAAAAGGATCCGGAATTCCAAAAACAGCTAAGCTATTACCTGAAACAATATATCGGTCGTGAAACCCCACTTTATTTTGCGGAGAACTTAACGAAACTAGCGGGTGGTGCAGATATTTATCTGAAGCGTGAGGACTTGAATCATACCGGAGCCCACAAAATTAATAATACGATCGGTCAGGCTTTGCTAACTCAGAAAATGGGCAAGAAAAAGGTGATTGCCGAAACGGGTGCAGGTCAGCATGGCGTTGCAACTGCGACTGTGTGCGCTTTGCTGAAGTTGGAATGCATCATTTTTATGGGAGAAGAAGATATCAGGAGACAGAAATTGAATGTGTTCAGGATGGAGCTTTTGGGAGCCAAGGTCATATCTGTATCACAAGGAAGCGGGACACTGAAGGATGCAGTGAATGAGGCGTTACGTTATTGGGTTGCCAACGTGGATGACACCCATTATATAATGGGATCAGTACTTGGACCGCATCCATTCCCCGTTATTGTACGAGATTTTCAAAGTGTGATAGGGAATGAAACAAAGCGTCAGTATTCGGAGACTGTTCATTCCCTTCCGGATGCAGTAGTCGCTTGCATAGGTGGAGGCAGTAATGCCATGGGGATGTTCTATCCCTTCATTGAGGATGAAACGGTAAAATTATATGGAGTGGAAGCGGCAGGTCATGGACTGGAAACACCATTACATGCTTCAAGTTTGACGAAGGGGAAACCTGGGGTGCTCCACGGGGCATTCATGTATGTATTGCAGAACGAGGACGGTCAGATCCAGGAGGCACATTCAATTTCAGCAGGGTTGGATTATCCGGGGGTAGGGCCTGAACATAGTTATTTAAAGGATACCAATCGGGTGGTGTATACTTCCGTAACCGATGATGAAGCATTGGAAGCTCTAGTGATGCTTTCAAGGGAAGAAGGGATCATCCCTGCTTTGGAAAGTTCACATGCCATTTCCTATGGTTTAAAACTTGCTAAACAAATGGAGAAAGGAACAGGACTGGTGATTTGCCTGTCTGGCCGTGGTGATAAGGATGTAGAAACAGTCCAATCATTAATAGGGGGTAGTGAACATGAATAAATTGACAAAAGCGCTTGAAGAATGTCAAATAAAGCAGGAAAAAGCATTCATTCCTTATATTATGGCAGGTGATGGCGGTCTTGAACGCTTAAGGAGCCAGCTTCTTTTCCTTGAAAGTAACGGGGCGACAGCTGTTGAACTAGGAATACCATTCTCTGACCCTGTCGCAGATGGACCGGTTATCCAACAGGCTGGCATCCGTTCTTTGAATAATGGAACAACGTTAAAAGATGTCCTGAAAAAAGTTATGGAAATCAAAGATGATGTGAACATTCCAATTATTTTAATGGGTTATTCGAATTCAATCCTGGCATATGGACTTAAAGAGTTTACGGATGATTGTCTTCAAGCAGGAATTTCCGGGTGCATCATCCCCGATTTACCGATTGAAGAAGAAGCTATCTTTTCATCAATCAAAACTGCAGGGATCGTTCTTATTCGACTTGTGACACTCACGTCTTCGAAAGAACGTATCACCGAGATTACCGCAGGGGCTGAGGGTTTTATCTACGCAGTTACAGTCAAAGGCATTACAGGAGCCCGTGAAGCCTTCGGGGAAGAGGTTGGAGGCTATTTAAAGAAGGTAAAAGAGCTAAGTCCCGTTCCCGTTCTTGCTGGGTTCGGCATATCGACGCCAGATCATGTCCGTGATGCAATGCAATACTGCGATGGTGTCATTGTAGGCAGCAAGATCATCGAATGCTTTGAAACAGGTAAAGAAGATCAAATTAGTGACTTGATACAAGCTAGCAAAGGGTTAGTGCGTAAATAAGGAAAGGAGGGCCTTCAGGGCTCTCCTTTTTTTATTAATCAGTTTAATTCCGATAATTCAATCTGAATACTGCTCAAAGGTGTTTAATTTAATTTATATAAGGGTAAAAGATGTTCAAACGCATCTTGAATGGTTTGAATGAAATCATTATCATTTAACTTAATCGCGTCATCACGGGAAATTCTTATGCCGCATAGGATTTCGGCTTTCTTTACAGTTTGCAGGCGAGTGAACATTGAATTTAAATCATCGACTCCAAGACCATCGTGAGGAATGACATCAGGTTTTGTATGGTCCATTGACCAAACATAATTGGTGGGAATGCTATTCATTAACCGATCCGCCTGCTGCTCAAGATGCTTTCCGATTTCAATTTTATTAGGTGCTTCATAAATGACGGCGTACCAAATGAACATATGTGTTTCCCACAACCCAATTTGGAAATGCGGCATCATTTTATAACCTCTGTTGTTGGCAGCGAATGCAACCCATGTATCATTAGGAGGATTCACTTTCCGTCTGGCATGCTTTGCGACGTGAGGGTACATTTCATCGCCCGTCAAAACTGACAGTTGTTGTGAAAATTGCTCTCCAAGAGCTTGTAGTTTAGGCTGGATATGTTCTTTTAAAGCATCCATTCGGGGTTCCAATCCATCAATTTTAAAAACATTAAAATCATCAGCTGTAAAACTAGCTATATTCATAATCATCTCTCCTACCGTAATATCTGCACATATTGTAGCATAAGTAAAAGTGAAATTTAAAAAATATGATTTGGATGGGCACTGCAAAATTCCTTATAGGTTAAAGCACAAATTAGTTGCTATTTGTGGTAGGAAGTCATATGATAAAATAAAATAAATTCAGAAGATTAAGTTAATTGATGAAGGGAGAATGTTAATTATGAAACAAGTCATGAACCAAGCATTAAAAGCTAAAGAAGTTGAAAGACATAGAGCTGCAGTGTTAAGAATGGAAATGGACTATGAATTAGCAACCCTTTTTGAAGCAATTGGTGAAGAGAATGACCAAAAGAGGTCACAATGTAAGCAAAGGCTTGAACGCATCCGGTTGGAACTGTTGAAACTGAAAGCCTTGTAAATGATTGGCTGCATAGATCTTGAAGGAGAATGAGTGAAAGAAATGAATCAATTTCAATACAAGGAATTTTATTATAGATGAACGGACACTTATTTTATTTAAAAAATAATGTGTCCGTTTTTCATTAAATGTCCAATATATATAAGGCCGCGTATTTTTTATCAAGCATCATTGGGGCGGCTCCATTTAATAAGGAAGGGAACCGATAGAGTTATTTGAAAGTATTTGTACTGGCTTATTCATGATTGGGAAATCGTAATGGATGGGTGAGGAAGGTAACCATCATTCCTCATTTTTGTTTTAATAATGGAAAATTTAAGATGTTAAAAACTTGAAGACAAGCTCTATTTGCTTTAATCTTTAGTAGAGGATCATTTTAATGTAGTTTCTGATCATAAAAGGACGGGGATATTATAATGGTATCGATTAGTGAAATGGATACATATGCTAAGTTATGGATGAAAGAAGCGGGTACGAGGCTAAGGGCGTCCTTTAAAACCAAGTTGAATATTGAAATGAAAACGAATCCCAATGATTTAGTTACAAATATGGATAAAGCGATAGAAAAATTTTTTTGTGAAAAGATTAGCGAAGTCTTTCCTGAACACCGGATTTTTGGGGAAGAGGGAATGGGTAATGATATTAAAGACCTAAAAGGAACTGTATGGATTATTGATCCGATTGATGGAACTTTGAATTTCATCCATCAACAGCGGAATTTTGCAATTTCTCTTGGGGTTTATGAGGATGGCATCGGAAAAATTGGTATGGTTTATGATGTGGTTACCGATGAATTATATCATGCGATTAAGGGGAAGGGAGCATTCATGAATGATCAAAGGCTTCCATCCCTTGAAGAGGCATCAGTAAGCAAAGCCATCGTTTCCATTAATGCAAGCTGGGTAACGGAAAACCGTAGGATTGATCCGAGCCTTCTTGCACCACTTGTTCGGGATGCAAGAGGGACCCGTTCCTATGGCTCGGCAGCATTGGAGCTTGCATTCGTGGCAGCTGGAAGGATCGATGCATACATAACCATGAGACTCATGCCCTGGGACTTTGCCGGGGGAGTTATACTGGTTGAGGAAGTGGGCGGGGAAGTTAGTAATATTAAGGGTGACAAATTGGATTTTTTAGAAGGTGACTCACTTTTCGTTTCTAAACCAAGGCTGCATAAAGAAGTATTCGATAAATACTTATCAGGTACTTCCGGCAATTAGTGCCATGGGCAAAGTTAATGGTAAGCCGAAAAGGTTATGGTTTTTCCAGGTTCCGGCAAGTATGGGGTGAAAAACTAAATTTCAAATAATTAACAAAAAAAACTCGCTGTCCGACAGCGAGTTTTAATATTATAACTTTCCTGCTTCGCGTAATTTCTTCTTTTGAGTGAAACCGAACCCCATAACTCCGCAAAGTATAACGATTGCAGCTAATATTCCAAGCAAGCTTTTTTCAGCAATGAAGATGCCAATGGAGCCAATGCTGGATGCTGCCAATACCGCTAATATTAAGAAATTCCATTTAATATTCATTAATATCACCCCTAATATATCTATTGTACATAATTTCTGTATTTGTTTCTAGTATGTTTGTGATATAATATGTAAGTTAATACTAGTGATACGTTAAACACAAACTTTTTTAGGAGTGAATTTTTTGAAATTAAGAGAAAATATTCGTAATATAGCCATCATTGCCCACGTTGACCATGGTAAAACGACATTAGTGGATCAGTTGCTTAAGCAATCTGGTACTTTCCGTGAAAATGAACATGTGGAAGAACGTGCGATGGATTCTAATGCTATTGAAAAAGAACGCGGAATTACGATTCTTGCGAAAAATACAGCAGTTCAATACCAAGATACAAGAATTAATATTTTGGATACACCTGGTCATGCCGACTTTGGTGGTGAAGTAGAACGGATCATGAAAATGGTTGATGGTGTTTTACTTGTTGTTGATGCATATGAAGGATGTATGCCGCAAACTCGTTTCGTGTTGAAAAAAGCATTGGAACAAAAGATCACGCCAATCGTTGTCGTGAATAAAATTGATAAAGACTCTGCCCGTCCAAACGAAGTTGTAGATGAAGTAATTGACTTATTCATCGAACTTGGAGCTGAAGAAGAACAATTAGAATTCCCTGTTGTCTTTACTTCAGGTATTGCTGGTACAGCAAGCTTGGATTCAGATCCTGCCAAACAAGAAAAAGACATGACCCCATTATTCGAAACAATCGTCGAAACGATCCCTGCACCAATTGATAACACTGATGAACCACTTCAATTCCAAGTGGCTTTACTTGATTACAATGATTATGTAGGACGTATTGGTGTTGGCCGTGTATTCCGTGGGAAAATGCATGTAGGTCAACAAGTTTCATTAATGAAACTTGATGGATCGGTTAAGCAATTCCGTGTAACGAAAATCTTTGGTTATATTGGCTTGAAAAAAGTTGAAATCCAAGAAGCTGTTGCCGGTGATTTAATTGCTGTTTCTGGTATGGAAGATATTAACGTTGGGGAAACAGTTTGTCCTATTGAACATCCTGATGCCCTTCCAATTCTACGTATCGATGAGCCAACATTACAAATGACTTTCCTTGTAAACAACAGCCCATTCGCAGGCCGTGAGGGTAAATTTGTAACAGCTCGTAAAATTGAAGAGCGTTTGAAAAGCCAATTGCAAACTGATGTTAGCTTAAGAGTTGAAAATACAGATTCTCCAGATGTCTGGATTGTTTCAGGTCGTGGAGAGCTTCACCTTTCTATCTTAATTGAAAACATGAGACGTGAAGGTTATGAACTGCAAGTTTCTAAACCTGAAGTTATCGTTCGTTTGATTGATGGAGTGCGTTGTGAGCCAGTTGAACGTGTTCAAATCGATGTTCCTGAAGAGCACACTGGTTCTATCATGGAATCCATGGGAGCACGTAAAGGTGAATTGTTGGATATGATTAATAGCGGAAGCGGTCAAGTTCGTTTACTATTCACGATCCCAGCTCGCGGACTTATTGGTTATTCTACTGAGTTCCTAACAATCACACGTGGTTATGGTATCATGAACCACTCATTTGACAGCTACCAACCAATGGCCCAAGGTCAAGTCGGCGGAAGACGTCAAGGTGTACTTGTTTCAATGGAATCTGGAAAAACTACACAATATGGTACGATGCAAGTAGAAGACCGCGGCGTCATTTTCATTGAGCCAGGTACTGATATTTATGAAGGTATGATTGTCGGGGAACATAACCGTGATAGCGATTTGACTGTTAATATCGTAAAAGCGAAACAAATGACAAATATGCGTTCAGCTAATAAAGACCAAACTTCTTCAATGAAGAAACCAAGAATTTTGTCTCTTGAAGAAGCTCTAGAGTATTTGAACGACGATGAGTACTGTGAAGTAACTCCGGAGTCAATCCGTCTTCGTAAAAAAATTCTTGATAAAAACGAACGTGAAAGAGCAGCTAAAAGAAAAAAAGTTGCTGTTGAAGAAAAATAAATAGCAAGAGGAGGAGAAAAGATTGGATATCCAAGAGCGATTATCATTTTTTGCAGCATTGTACAGAGTGGATGAAAATCCTGAAGCAGGAATGTGGTATCTATATTTGACGATCTTTGGATTATGCATCCTTGTCTATCAGTTAGGTTTTGCCAAAAAGTTACCTTTGCTAAAAAATGTGATCATTTATGCGGTAATGGCACTTGGATGTACCCTTCTTTCTTTCTTTGCGGTGTTTCTTCCTATGGGGGAAGCATTAGTCATCGCTTCACTTGTTCTTGGGATTTATAGAATCCGTCTTCATAATTCGAGAAAAGAAGAACAGGCTTAAGACAATGAAATCATTACAGGATGCTTTATACAATTGGTTGACGATCAAAGTTGTCTGTGATGCAAGGCCTGATGATACAGCTGCCCGCGATACAGAAATGTTTTTCATGCAGATGTTGAAAACCGATCATCAGGTAATCATCGATTCAGTTTCAAAAACGGAACCTTTTTATTTCGTCGAGTATCTATTGGGAGACGAAATGAAAAAGCAGCGTTTTCCGATCGAATTGATTGATATCATGCTAGACCAAATTCAGCTTGAGCCAGAAAAGTATAAAAATATCGAATGATGATAAAAAGAACCGTGCGATTTCCCGCACGGTTCTTTTTATATTGCTTTAGGGAGGAGTAGTCCATAAAAAAGATGTAAGAGTGACCACAAAAAGAAGGCTGTCAAATCAGAAGGAAGGACAACTTCTGTTATGGACAGCGCCGATAATGGAAAGTAAAGCATGATGGCAGGAATAATCGTGAGAAAAGCAAGTGTGTATTTGTTCCATTCCCTAAAAAACTTCAAGGGATGAAGGATATAAACGTAACTAAACGTAATTGCCAATGAGAATAGAAGATGGAAAAAGTACAATGATGCCTCACTCCAGGGAACAGCTCCGATTACAGGAAGGAAATCCACATTCAATAACAGTTTATAGACTTGTTTACCAGAAAACATTTCAACCAACTTCATTGCCAATCCAAGCATGATTCCATTTATGAGACCAATCAGGGAAACTTTATAAAATGTTTTACCATTCATCTTCATTTTTGATTGTCCGGTAAAGACGGAAGTTTCCAGTTGCAATCCGTTCGTTCGTACGCTTTTCTATGCGTTGATTGCATGCATTGCACATATAGGTATGTATAGGACGGTTACGAAGTTTCTTTGCTTCTGGGCTATCGTCAGGTATAGATTCGATTTGATCGCATATTACACATTTAACCTTCATATAATTTGAACCCCACTTCAATTTGAATATGCTTTTAAGTATACCAATAATTTTATGGTAAAACGAGGATAAAGTGAAACTACATTTGATAGTAGACAAAAACCCGAAGATTCACTTCGGGTTGGGAAAATTCATTCTTTATAGTGATTGGATTGATCATCTTGCTCTTTATCAAGTTTTTTCCTTTCCGAATTATCAAGTTTATTTTTTTCCTTATCAATGGCCTTTGAAGGCGTTGGGGTTAAAATATCACCAGGAACCTCAGGAATGACTCGACTTGTGATATCAGCCAATTCATTTAGTATCCCTGTTACCGGTTTACCGTCTTTAATATCCTTTGCTACCTCCCTGATCCGTTCATTTAAATCCGGGTCCGCAACGATGATGGCATTTGCACCGTTAGGATCGTGTTTTAAAGTTTCTCCAACTGAATACTTAATCGTTCCTACCTGTGAACGCTCAATATCTTGGTCAATATCTATTCCGACAATGGCATATTTGCCAAGTACGACTGCCGTGGCATCGTTCACCTCCGGAATGGATTTAGCCAAACCTGTGAGTCTCTGTGCTGTTTCCTGACCTGTAGTTCTGTCTGTTTCCTGGATGGTCGAGTTATTGACTTTTGTTATATTATTTTTAGCATTATTTTCAGACGCTCCATTTTTATTATTCATTGAGCAACCTGTCATCAGCAGAACAGCAGCGAGTGACAATATGATTTTTTGCAATGTACAACCTCCTTAATGTTTATCATTAGTTACAGCCTGTCCACACCGGCTAAGTCTGATGCATATAAGTATAAAATGAAGCGAAGCAGGGTGTAATCCATGTTGAGTAAAGCATTCTTTGCTGGAAGTTTTCTCTATAGTCTGTAAATGTTCTTCTATCTTTATGCAAAGGAACATATATTTTATCAACAGTCTCGTCCGCTACATAACTGCTTAGTGTAGTAAATGGTAAGGCATATCCTAAAGAGCAGGCAGGAGGCGTCATATTGGGGAAAAAAATCTATGTTTTAGATACGAATGTCCTGTTGCAGGATCCATATTCGATTTATTCATTCGGAGATAATGAAGTTGTCATTCCAGCAGTCGTACTAGAAGAATTGGATTCGAAGAAAAGGTATATGGATGAAATCGGAAGGAATGCCAGGCAAGTATCGAAATTGATCGACAGCTTCCGTGAAAAAGGGAAGCTTCATCAAAGCATTCCGCTTCATAATGGGGGCAGCCTAAGAATTGAACTCAATCACCGTTCATTTCATAAGCTTCAGGAAATTTTCGTGGAGAAAACGAACGATAACAGAATATTGGCTGTCGCAAAAAATTTATCTTTGGAAGAAGAGACAAAGGAAAATGGGAAAACGGTCATTTTGGTTAGCAAAGATACTCTCGTCAGGGTAAAAGCCGATGCAATCGGACTCGAGGCAGAGGACTTTTTAAATGATCGTGTCGTAGAAATGGATCATATATACGGTGGCCATAAAGAAGTATTTGTATCAATTGATAATCTGAATAAGTTTTATGAGAAAAGTTTTTTGGCACTTGAAGAACTTACAAAGGATTCCTATTATCCAAATCAATTCCTTTTGATGAAGGACACGCTGGGCAGTTCAGCTTCTGCGATTGGGATTGTGGATGAGAACTGCAGGTTGGTTAAGAAATTGATGTATGAAGGGGAACATATTTGGGGAATTAAACCGAGAAACGTCCAGCAGACGATGGCCCTCGATTTGCTGCTTCGTTCGGATATTCAACTTGTGACGCTTATTGGTAAGGCAGGGACAGGTAAGACTTTATTGGCATTGGCAACAGGATTAATGCAAACTGAAGATTTGTCACAATATAAGAAACTTCTGGTCGCCAGGCCAATTGTGCCGGTTGGTAAGGATATTGGTTATCTGCCAGGGGAAAAAGAAGAAAAGTTAAGACCGTGGATGCAGCCTATTTTTGATAATCTTCAGTTTTTGTTCAATACGAAAAAACCAGGGGAATTGGATGCCATTTTAGCTGGCATGAGTTCGATTGAAGTGGAAGCCCTGACATATATCAGGGGAAGGAGCATCCCAGATCAGTTCATCATCATCGATGAAGCCCAGAATTTAACAAAACATGAGGTTAAGACCATATTGACGAGAGTCGGGGAGCGGAGCAAAATTGTATTAATGGGAGATCCTGAGCAAATAGATCATCCTTATTTAGATGAATATAATAATGGGTTGACCTATGTGGTTGAAAAATTCAAGACCGAGCGTATTGCAGGCCATGTTAAATTGATAAAAGGGGAAAGATCGGGATTGGCCCAACTCGCTGCAACACTTTTATAATACAATCGGCAAGGGAGTCCCCCTTGCCGATTGCCTTAAAGTTTTGTGATCATTATGGGCTAAGTCTTATTTAACAGTGAAAGACCGTACATTTTTTATCGGATCATTGATGTTGGAAGCATCTCCGAAATAAATTTCCAAAGGACCACCCTCGGATACTTTAAGCGGCTTTCCATCCTTTGAAAAGCCAAGGAAAAATTTAAGTGCAACTTCCAACGGGAATGTAAGTTCCTTATCATCGGTCGTAACGATGACTTCAGTTACCCCATTTTCAAGTTCCGCATTTTTTAAAAAAGGTTCAAACGGGATGCCGAAGGTCCCTTCCAGCAATCTTTGCTTCTCGAATTTTCGTTCCGTTTTTAATGTGGGTGGCATTGTTGCGCCTTCCTGTATTTCTTTTTGCCAGTGTTTGGAGGCGGCAATCGTATATTCTTCTAATTCATTGACTTGGACTCTTTCAGCGTGGAAATATGTATCAATTTCAACTTTACGATCATCAAAAATCCACACTCCAGGATCTAGCGTAATTGGATATTTCACTTTTCCATTAATAAATACGATGGGTTCCAAATATCTCATTCCTTTCTGTTGCTCTTTAATAATTATAATCAATTATAATTGAAATGTCACATCTGCACGATGGTGAACAATTTCTATATCTGGCTATTTTCAGCTGAGGGGTGTGTGTGCTATCTCGATGGTAAATTGTTTGTCAATGTCCTTGCTTTTTCATAAAACTAAAGGTAGAATTTAAAGATAAGATTTAATCGCTCTGAGCGGGGGGATTTAACATGGCATCTGATATGCTTGTCAATCATCGAGAAAAAGCTTATGCTTTATTAAAAGCAGATGCTGACAAGATTCTAAAACTGATAAAAGTTCAAATGGAAAATCTCACTATGCCTCAATGTCCTTTATATGAAGAGGTACTTGATACACAAATGTTCGGCCTATCACGAGAAATTGATTTTGCCGTACGCTTAGGCTTGGTAGAGGAAACCGAGGGCAAATCTCTTTTGGAAACCCTTGAACAGGAATTGTCAGTTTTGCATGAAGCATCATTAAAAAAATAATAAATAAAACATACTAACTCAAACAAATCTCGATGATTGTTTGAGTTTTTTATTTATGTACATCTATTAGTCGAAAGTGTTATACTATATTAAATAATGTCATACTAATTAAATGTGCATATGCTTAATGGGGCTTTTTTTATTTTTTGTTTTTTGAATTTTCAATGTACGGTTTAATCCCATCGACGCTTTCAATCTAGCATTTAAACCTGGTGGTGGCATTGTTGAATTAACAATCGTTCCGTTAGGCGGAAGAACAGCGAATTCCTTGTGTTTACCTACGAATGTTCGTAATTTTTCATTTTTTTATTGTATTCAGTTTATTTTAGTATTATGGTTATATTAATTGTATTTTAAATCCAACTGATTACCTTTTGATAATATATTATAATAACTAAATTTTCTTTTGCTAATTTGGTAAGGTTCCTATTTTGTATTTATGGATGAAAAAACGAAAATATTAATATATATCGAAATAATTACATTAGCAAGAAAAAGAGCCTTATCAGATCGGTCTCCCTTTTGGGGAAATAAACTTATGAATAAAAAGTGGTGAATCTATCACGCTTTTTTTTCTATATATTCAATAAAAATACATATTGATTAGGGTGGTAGCAATGGGGAAACGTATAGAAAAAGTACTTGCGGCAAATCGTGGAGAAATAGCGATACGAATTTTTCGGGCATGTACGGAATTAGACATTCATACAGTTGCAATCTATTCGAAGGAAGATTATGGTTCTTATCACCGATATAAAGCGGATGAGGCATATTTGGTTGGGGAAGGCAAAAAGCCGATTGATGCATACCTGGATATTGAAGGCATAATCGCGATTGCCAAAATGAGCGGAGTTGATGCGATTCATCCCGGTTATGGTTTCCTTTCAGAAAATATTGACTTTGCGAAACGTTGTGAGGAAGAAGGAATCATCTTCATCGGACCAGAATCAAGACACCTAGATATGTTTGGTGACAAAGTGAAAGCTAGAACACAAGCTGAACTAGCTGATATTCCGGTCATCCCTGGTAGCGAGGGACCGGTGACCAATGTTGAAGAAGTAAAGGAATTTGGAAAACAATACGGTTTTCCAATTATTATAAAAGCATCCTTGGGCGGCGGCGGACGTGGAATGCGGATTGTCGAAAAAATCGAAGAAGTTGAAGAGGCATATGATCGCGCAAAATCAGAAGCTAAAGCAGCCTTTGGTAACGATGAAGTCTATGTAGAGAGATTCATACAGAATCCAAAGCATATCGAAGTTCAGATTTTGGCTGATACTCATGGGAATATCGTCCATCTGTATGAACGTGACTGTTCCGTTCAAAGAAGGCATCAAAAAGTTGTGGAAGTGGCACCTTCCGTATCCCTTTCCGAGGATTTAAGGGAAAGGATTTGTGAGGCAGCGGTCAAGTTGGCGAAGAATATTGATTATGTAAATGCTGGTACGGTCGAGTTCCTTGTGGCAAATGGCGAATTTTACTTTATTGAAGTCAATCCACGGGTGCAGGTTGAACATACCATTACTGAAATGATTACGGGCATTGATATCGTTCAATCTCAAATCATGGTAGCCGAAGGGCATGAGCTCCATGGCAAAAAGATCGGGATCCCCGAACAAGCAGGGATTAAAACGCATGGATACGCAATTCAATCACGGGTGACCACTGAGGACCCGTTGAATAATTTCATGCCTGATACCGGGAAAATGATGGTATATCGTTCCGGTGGTGGATTTGGTGTCCGTCTGGACGCTGGGAATGGATTCCAAGGTGCAGTCATCACACCATATTATGATTCCCTTCTCGTTAAACTTTCTACTCATGCACTTTCATTTGAGCAGGCAGCTTCTAAAATGGTTCGTAACCTTAAGGAATTCAGGATTCGTGGAATTAAAACAAATATCCCCTTCCTTGAAAATGTTGTTAAACATGAAAAATTCATAAATGGGGAATACGATACATCATTCATCGATTCAACACCGGAATTATTTAGCTTCCCAATCAGAAAAGACCGTGGGACCAAAATGCTTTCATATATCGGAAATGTAACTGTGAATGGTTTCCCAGGCGTCGAGAAAAAGAAAAAACCTGTTTTCGATCCAGCTCCAATTCCGAATGTTGGTGGCCTGCCGCTTATCTCGGGTACAAAAAATATACTTGAACAGCAGGGTGCAGAGGGACTGGTCAATTGGATTAAAGAACAGAAAGAGGTATTGATCACAGATACGACTTTCCGTGATGCACATCAATCTTTACTGGCGACAAGAATTAGATCGAAGGATATCCTTGATATCGCTGAGCCTACAGCAAAACTCCTTCCTGATTTATTTTCAATGGAAATGTGGGGCGGGGCAACTTTCGATGTAGCTTATCGATTCTTGAAAGAAGATCCATGGGACAGGCTGTTAAGTTTCAGGAAAAAAGCACCGAATGTCCTTTTACAAATGCTTTTAAGGGCTTCAAATGCAGTTGGTTATAAAAATTACCCTGATAATGTCATTCGTGAATTCGTCGAGAAATCAGCGGATGCTGGCATTGATGTTTTCCGGATTTTCGATAGTTTAAACTGGGTTAAAGGGATGGAAGTGGCTATTGATGCAGTCCGTCAATCCGGCAAAATTGCGGAAGCGGCCATTTGTTATACCGGGGATTTGAATGATCCATCACGCAGTAAATATAATATCGGATACTATAAAAATATGGCGGTGGAATTGGAAAATGCCGGTGCCCATATTTTAGCGATAAAGGATATGGCTGGCCTCTTGAAACCGGATGCTGCTTACCGACTTGTATCGGAACTGAAAGAAACTACATCCCTTCCGATCCATTTGCATACTCATGATACAAGCGGAAATGGAATTTTCATGTATTCAAAAGCGATTGAAGCTGGTGTGGATATCGTTGATACGGCGATTGGGTCTTTAGCTGGCCTTACTTCGCAGCCAAGTGTACAAACGCTTCATTATGCTCTGGAGGGGTCAAGCAGACAGCCTAAATTGGAAGTCGATTCACTAGAGCGGTTAGGCGAATACTGGGGAGAGGTAAGAAAATTCTACCATGACTTCGAAAGTGGCATGAATGCACCTCATACCGAAGTGTACAAACACGAGATGCCTGGCGGTCAATATAGTAATCTGCAGCAGCAAGCTAAAGCTGTGGGGCTGGGAGATCGCTGGAATGAAGTGAAAGAAATGTACCAGCGCGTCAATGCAATGTTCGGAGATATCGTAAAAGTAACGCCTTCATCCAAAGTTGTAGGAGACATGGCCTTATTCATGGTGCAAAATAACCTTTCTGAAGAAGATGTTCTGACAAAAGGCAAATCCATCGATTTCCCTGATTCAGTCATAGAGTTATTCGAAGGCTATCTGGGTCAGCCTGTTGGTGGATTCCCTGAAGAGCTTCAGGAGGTTATCCTGAAAGGGAAAAAACCTATAACAGTAAGACCGGGTGAATTATTGGAGGAAGTGGACTTTACTTCCCTTAAAGAAGAATTATTCAAGGAATTGGGACGGGCTGTCACTGATTTCGATGCGCTTGCATACGCCCTATATCCAAAAGTGTTCTTGGACTACAATAAAACAATTGAGCTGTTTGGAGATGTTTCCAACCTTGATACCGCGACTTTCTTATATGGTATGAGGCTAGGTGAAGAAATCGAAGTCGAAATTGAAAAGGGTAAAACGCTCATCGTTAAATTAGTTTCAATCGGTCAACCATTGGCTGATGGAACACGGGTCGTGTATTTTGAGTTGAATGGTCAATCACGTGAAGTGATCATCAAGGATGAAAACATTAAATCCTCCGTTATATCAAAAATGAAAGCTGACCCTAAAAATAAAGAACAAATCGGTGCGACAATGCCAGGTACGGTTATTCGTGTAGTAGTAGAGAAAGGCGATCAGGTCAAACAGGGTGATCACCTGATCATTACGGAAGCGATGAAAATGGAAACTACCGTACAAGCGCCATTCTCTGGGACCATTAAAGACATCTATGTAAAAGATGGAGAAGCGATCAGTACTGGTGATTTATTGATTGAAATAACTAAGTAATATCGTGACTGTGAGCTTGTAAATGATTTCAGGTATAAATGGTATGCTTGAGGTTTCAAGCTGCTCTGTACCCTCTTTTAGGCAATGTACGGTCACTCGAGTCTCTCTTTAAGGTAAAACAAAAACCACCATTATGGTGGTTTTTGTTTTACCTTATTATCTTATTGATTGAACAATCAGACATTAACGGGCGGGTATCGTTGGCGTTATATCGTGTTCACCCTGCCTTTTGACGGTGTGGGTGGGGCTCCCATTTTGCTTGGCCAGGGCATTTTTTTTGCTTCTTGAAGTCAGTAGCATCAAATAGCTCATTACACCAAAAAAGCAGGCAATGAATAAAGCGTGTGCCAATGCGATATATAAGTTCTGCCTTGAGAAAATTATAAAGGCCCCAGCGGTAACCTGTAAAAAAACGAGAATGAATGCAGCAATCCAACCGCCATACAACACTTTTTGATCCCTGTAATATTTTTTTGCAATATAAGCCACATAGGAAACCCAAATGAAAATAGCGCCAGCAATTGCACGGTGCCCCATCTGAATCCACTCATAAAGGTTGGAGGGGAGCGCGAGGCTGTCATTTACACATAAAGGCCAATCCTTACAGATTAGACTGGATTCCGTATGCCTTACGAGAGCACCCGTATATACGACTACCAGACAAAAAATCAATACGCCAATAATATGGAATTTCATTCGTTTATCAACTATAAGTTTTTCGGCTTCGAACTTCTTGTCGACTTCAAAAATTAATAGTGTCAGTAAAAAGACGGCAGCAAAGGAAATGAGTGATATGCCAAAATGAAGGGCAAGGACGAAATCGGATTGAGACCAAAGGACGGCAGCAGCTCCAATCAACCCTTGTAATAACAGAAAACCAAAAGAAAGGACGGATAAGAAACGTGCTTCACGGATATGGCCGATTTTTCGCCAGGACAAATACGATAAAATTAAAACCAAGAAACCCCCGGCACCTGATACGAGTCGATGTGAAAGCTCAATGACCAATTCTAACGTGATTTTGTCTGGGATCAATTGGCCATTGCATAATGGCCAGGACCTGCCGCATCCCATGCCGGAATCCGTCTTCGTGACTAAAGCTCCACCCAGTAAGATGAAAAGCATTACAATCGTAGTTAAAACAGCAAACCATTTAAGAGACGATTTCACTAGTAGTCCCACCTTTTTCTCTGTAGCCAAATTAGGTTGTTCAATAAAATTAATAATAGCATAAGATTTTTCATAATATTTGTCGAACTTCCTCGATATTACACAATTTAGAATGATTTTACAAGTTCAGTTAATATTATTGCTATTAATTAAAATGCCGGAAATAGTTGAAAGTTACAAAAGACTTTGATAGAAATAAAGGGAGTGTAAACCTTCAAGTAGGACCAAAATAGGGACAGAGCCTAGGGGATGATGATAACAGCATACT
The DNA here is from genome assembly GCF_001578185.1 of Peribacillus simplex. Lineage (NCBI taxonomy): Bacteria > Bacillati > Bacillota > Bacilli > Caryophanales > Bacillaceae > Peribacillus > Peribacillus simplex. The sequence goes on from NZ_CP011008.1 coordinate 1,510,022, forward strand.
ATTCATGTTCTTGATGAACATCTAACAAGTGAATTGAAAGTATTGAGACACAAATTGGTCAAAAAATAACCGAAAAATTTTCACAAAACCTTCCAAAAATGTGTTTTAATATATTGAAGAAATGATTTTACTAAATTTTACTGTTTTTAAGCATGATATTAAGAATGATAGCTCTCGATGGATTCCATTTACAACGGCCATTGGTAAATAATTTACTTTTTGTGTACGCTTCCTTGGTTACAAATATCAAAAAGTATGAAATAATGTTCTATAGCATATGTAAGTAAGTATTTTTTGCATTTGCGTCTGTGCTGAATGATTTAAAGGAGGAAAACAAATGTCAGAAACAAGGGGTTTGTCAGATGCTGTCATGAAGGACAGTAAAGCCGCCCTTCAATCGGATATACCGGAAACAACAGCTTGGAAGGATTTTCTCGCACTTATAAAAGTGGGGATTGTCAATTCAAATATAATTACAGCTTTTACCGGCGTATGGTTAGCCCTTCATTTTTCGGGGCTTAGCTTCTTAAGTAATCTTGATGTAGTGTTTTATACACTTGCAGGTTCGGCGCTCATAATGGCAGGTTCCTGCAGTTTCAATAATTATTATGACCGTGATATCGATCATTTAATGGAAAGAACGAAAAACCGGCCAACGGTAACTGGTAAAGTACAGCCTTCAAAGGTATTGGCGTTAAGCTTTGGCTTAATTGCTGCAGGACTGGTATTGCTTGCTTTGACTAATATGACAACTGCCATACTTGGTGCATTCGGCGTCTTCGCCTATGTTGTCTTATATACCATGGTTTTTAAACGGAGATTTGTCTCGAATACGATAATAGGCAGTATATCAGGAGCGGTACCTCCACTTATCGGGTGGGCTGCCGTCGACCCGAGCCTTGATACGATCGCTTGGGTCCTGTTCGCGATCATGTTCTTGTGGCAGCCTCCTCATTTTTATGCACTTGCAATGAGACGTGTCGAAGAATATCGTGCAGCGGGGGTACCAATGCTTCCGGTTGTAAAAGGGTTCAAGGCCGCAAAAAGATCAATCATGTTATGGATCATCTGTTTAATGTTCGTTCCTTTCTTTTTAACTCCATTAGGAACTCCACTGGTTATTCTTGCTGCATTATTGAGCACAGGTTGGCTTATTTTGGGGATTAAGGGGTATAGGAAGAAAGATGATGTTAAATGGGCTACATCCATGTTTGTTTATTCTTTAAATTATATGACCATTTTATTTGTAGCTATGGTTATAGTCACACTCATCTAGTTTTTGATAAATAAAAGTTGCTGCGCGGCCTGTTTTTTTACAGGCTGCAGCTTACTTATATATAATGCATTGACCGCCATTCATACATATTAACGGAGAACTTCAACAGGATCATTCATAAGGGTGGTTACATGAATCATCATAATAATTCCTTAAATTAGGGATTCTTTCTTTTTAGAAATTGACATAGAGAGAATATTCGCAATTGCGCCCATTTTTATTTTTGTGAGAAAATTTTGACGAAAGAGGGGTTTCTGAAGCTATGAAAAAAAGGCTGCACAAATGGCGCCTAATTGCTTTGCTGGGAATTGTAGGACTTGTCCTTTCGGGCTGTGGCGAACCATTTCTATCCGCACTGAAGCCAGCAGGCAATGTTGCGCAATCTCAGTATGACTTACTGATATTGAGTACACTAATCATGGTTCTGGTAATTATTGTTGTGATTATTTTGTTCGTTGTAGTTTTACTGCGCTTCCGTCGGAAGAAAGGCGACGAAACAATACCGAAACAAATTGAAGGAAGTCATAAACTTGAAATTATCTGGACTGTTATTCCTATCCTTCTTTTAATTGTTCTGGCTGTTCCAACCGTCGTCACTACATTCGACCTAGCTGACACAAAGGCAATGGATAAGAAAGATAAGGATGGAAAAACGAAGGATGCCCTTGTCGTGAATGTTAGGGCAAATCTTTATTGGTGGGAGTTTGAATATCCTGACCTTGGCGTTGTCACAAGTCAGGATCTGGTTGTGCCTACCGATCAAAAAGTGTACTTCAATCTTACTGCTTCTGATGTTAAGCATTCATTCTGGATACCGGCTGCCGGAGGAAAGATGGATACAAATACAGATGGGGTCAATCAGTTTTTCTTAGAATTCGATAGTGAAAAGGCAGAAGATTCGAACAACTTATTTTACGGGAAATGTGCTGAACTTTGCGGTCCTTCCCATGCCTTGATGGATTTTAAGGTCGTACCGAAGTCTAAAAGCGACTTTGTAGCTTGGACTAAAGATATGAAAGCCGCGAAAGAACCTGTCGTGGAAGGTGATCTAGCAAAACAGGGTGAAGATGTCTTTAATCAAAGTTGTATAGGTTGTCATGCGGTGACACCAAATGACAGCAGGCCTGAGGCTGCTCGTCAGGCACCGAATCTGGCTACATTCGGTGAACGTCAAAAAATAGCTGGCGTATTGGATCACACGGAAGAAAATGTGAAAAAATGGATCAAGGATCCTGAGAAGTATAAACCGGGTAACACAATGACCGGTACTTACGGCCAACTTTCAGATTCAGATATTAATGCACTGGCTGCCTATCTTTTAGAGCTTAAGGTGGAAGAAAAATAGAACATTGATTAAGGAGGTTAAATCGTGAGTACGTACGCTAATAAAAAAGGATTTGGCGCTACGATTTGGGATTATCTGACGACGGTAGACCATAAGAAAATCGCCATTTTATATCTTATCTCTGGCGGGTTATTCTTTGTAATCGGCGGTTTGGAAGCGATGTTTATCCGTATCCAGCTTGCAATCCCAAATAATGACTTCGTAAGTGCCGGATTTTATAATGAAATTTTGACCATGCACGGTACGACAATGATATTTCTGGCGGCCATGCCATTAGTATTTGCTGTTATGAATGCGGTTGTACCATTACAGATAGGGGCACGTGATGTTGCGTTCCCATATTTGAACTCATTAGGTTTTTGGTTATTTTTCTTTGGGGGAATCTTTTTAAATCTTTCATGGTTTTTAGGGGGCGCTCCTGATGCAGGCTGGACATCGTATGCATCACTTTCCCTGCATTCCGAAGGCCATGGCATTGATTTTTATGTCCTCGGACTACAAATATCGGGTTTTGGAACACTAATTGCAGGGATCAATTTCCTTGTAACCATTATTAATATGCGTGCGCCTGGTATGACATATATGCGTATGCCGCTGTTTACATGGTCAACTTTCGTTGTTTCTGCATTGATATTATTCGCTTTTCCTCCGCTTACCGTGGGATTGGTGTTAATGATGTTCGATCGGATGTTTGGCGCGAATTTCTTTGATGTAGCAGCAGGAGGAAATACGATTATTTGGGAGCATTTATTCTGGATATTCGGTCACCCGGAAGTATATATTCTGATTCTTCCGGCGTTCGGTATTTTTTCGGAAATTTTTGCTACATTCTCCAGAAAAAGATTATTTGGTTATTCATCGATGGTTTTTGCAACCGTATTAATCGGTTTCTTAGGTTTCATGGTTTGGGCCCATCATATGTTTACAACTGGTCTAGGCCCTATTGCCAATGCAATCTTTGCCGTGGCGACTATGGCTATCGCTGTACCAACTGGTATTAAGATATTCAACTGGATCTTTACGATGTGGGGAGGAAGCGTTAAGTTCACGGTCCCGATGCTTTATGCAGTTGCCTTTATTCCTACTTTTACAATGGGTGGCGTGACAGGTATCATGCTTGCATCAGCACCTGCTGATTATCAATACCATGATAGTTATTTCGTTGTTGCCCATTTCCACTATGTAATCGTCGGTGGGGTTGTATTAGGTTTACTGGCTGGAATCAATTTCTATTGGCCGAAGATGTTTGGAACTATGTTAAGCGAAAAATTGGGAAAAATCACATTTTGGACGTTTTTGATTGGTTTCCATTTAACATTCTTCATCCAACATTTCTTAGGTCTGATGGGGATGCCTCGACGCGTATTTACATTCTTGGACAATCAAGGTCTCAATACAGGTAATATGATTAGTACTGTTGGAGCCTTTTTGATGGCATTTGGTGTCTTGGTTATGGTCATAAATATAATCATTACATCTGTGAAAAATGAAAAAGTCGGAAATGATCCATGGGGAGATGGCCGTACGCTTGAATGGGCCATTCCATCACCACCGCCTTTTTATAATTTTAAACAATTGCCGCTAGTCCGCGGATTAGATCCTTATTGGGTTGAAAAAATGGAAGGTAAAAAGGAAATGACTCCTGCAGAACCACTTGGGGATATCCATATGCCAAATTCATCCATTCTTCCTTTGACGACTGCTTCCGGTTTATTTATAGCCGCATTCGGTGCCTTATACCATATGGATGATAGGTCGTGGACACTGCCTATTATCATTGTTGGACTTTTGGTAACATTTGGTTCGATGTTTATCCGTTCCGTTAAAGACGATCATGGATACCATATTCATAAAGAAGACCTTATGGACGATAAAGACAAGGGAGGTAAGGCATAATGCAAGCAGATGAAAGATTCACGGATGCTACTTGGCCTGCTTCTCCCGAGAAAGCGACTTTAGAAGGTAAAAATAAGTATTTGGGATTCTGGTTGTTTCTTGGTGGAGAGACGGTATTATTCGCATCACTATTTGCAACTTACCTTGCATTGAAGGATAAAGTTCCAAATGGTGACGCAGCCCTAGCAAAAGACTTATTCGAGCTACCGCTTACTTTTGTTGCAACCATGCTATTATTGATCAGTTCATTGACTAGTGTGTATGCAATGTATCATATGAAAAATAACCACTTTAAACAAATGCAGGCATGGCTTGTTATTACGGTTGCCCTTGGTTTTGGTTTCTTAGTCCTCGAAATTTATGAATTTAATCACTATGTTCATGAATTCCATCATACATTTACGAGTAGTGCCTTCGGCTCTGCGTTTTATACTTTAGTTGGTTTTCACGGAGGACACGTTGCTTTCGGTTTGCTTTGGATCATAACTCTAATGGTACGTAATGCAGGAAGGGGTTTGAATTTATATAACGCTCCTAAATTTTTTGTTGCGAGTCTTTATTGGCATTTCATTGACGTAGTCTGGGTGTTTATCTTTACAGTCGTATACTTAATGGGAATGGTGGGATAACTGATGGCGAATGAACAATCAAATTCAGCGAACCCGAATGTCGATTTAAAATATCGCCGTAAGAAAAATGCTGAAGAGATGAAACATCAAGTGATAACATTTATACTAATGATTTTCTTTACATTACTTGCTTTTGCTGCAGTAGGAATCGAAGGGTTTTCACATTGGTTCATTAAACCAGTCATTTTGCTACTGGCAGTCATACAAGTGGTTTTCCAATTGTATTATTTTATGCACATGAAGCACAAAGGGCATGGTACCATTGCATTGTTTTTATTTTCTGGTCTTGCAGTCGGCTTAATAACTGTCCTTGTGTTCACAACGATCGTTTGGTTATAAACCATAAGAAAATCGGCTATTGCATGATAGCCGGTTTTCTTTATGTGTTGATTTACTAGAAAAAGAATCCAAGTTTATCTATATTTGTTATCATGTTTCATTTTAGTTATAATGGAAGTAAGAAAATTGTTTTGAACGAGGTGATTTTTTGTCCATTGATATTTTCGGATTTCGCGCTTTGTGGAGTCCTTATTATTTTGCCGCCCTCGTACTTATAACCCTTGGCTATTTTTTGTTTGTGACAAAAAAAGGGAAGGCGTTTTCAGGCAGTTCACCGCTTTCCGTTAAACAGACAACTTATTTTTTAACAGCCATGTTCCTGCTTTATGTGGTAAAGGGTTCGCCACTGGATTTATTGAGTCACATTATGTTCAGTGCCCACATGTTTCAAATGGCATTGCTCTATCTTGTGATTCCGCCTTTATTTATCATTGCGATTCCGGATTGGCTATTGAGAACTTTCATAAATTCAAGGGGAGTGAAGGCGTTATTTCAATTTTTCACGAGACCGCTTGTCGCCCTTTTACTATTTAATGTTCTTTTCTCGTTGTACCATATCCCGTTAGTGTTCGACTTTATCAAAACGGGGATGTGGATACATGCCGGATATACGGTGCTATTATTTACGACTGCAGTTTTGATGTGGTTCCCACTTGTCAATCAATTGCCAGAACATGAAAGTCTAACAGGTGTAAAAAAAGTAGCTTATATTTTCGGCAGTGGCATTTTAATGACCCCAGCCTGCGCTTTAATCATTTTTGCTAATGATCCGATGTATGATACGTTTACCAATGCGGAATCTTGGGCAAGTGCCATGGAACTTTGCGTTCCCGCTTCAGCACTGTCGGGTTTGACACTCAGCGGTCCAGAAATGTTCAATGGACTGCCATTGCTTGAGGATCAACAGCTTGGTGGGGTTCTTATGAAGGTGATCCAAGAAATCGTATTAGGCTATGTATTAGGTGTCATTTTCTTTGCTTGGTTCAAAAAGGAGAATGGCGGACAAAATGAAATCGATCCGATACCTTCGGAATTCCAGCATGTGGAATAGTTGTACCATAAAGACTTGTCTTGGGGGGGAGGCAAGTTTTTTATATGTTGTCATTGCCTGCTAGGTTTTACCGGTGACGATTGTAAATGGTTATCAGATTATCAATTTCTAAGCAAATAGCCAGTGTTTTGTCTTGGATATCACCATAAAAGTGAGCATTCTGTTAAAAATACTTGATTTTATTGAAATTTATGATTACCTTTTATAAAATGGTAGTTGATTAATAAATAAAGAGAGGACTACAATTCATATGTCTTTACCAATCCTTCCAACGATAAGTACAGCCTTCATTGTATTAAGTGCCATCACTGTTGCAATAGGCTGGTATCAAATTAAACAACGCAAAATCGAGACTCATAAAAAAACCATGATGGTAGCTGCGGTTTTTGCGGTAATCTTTTTCACTATATACCTTACTCGTACGGTCTTTATTGGCAGTACGTCATTTGGTGGACCGGATGACATTAAAATTTATTATACGATTTTTTTAATCTTCCATATAACACTTGCTACAACTGGAGCTGTTTTGGGGATCATCATGCTTACCACTGGGTTTAAAGGTAAATTCGCCATTCATAAAAAAATCGGACCTACGACAAGCATCATTTGGTTTTTCACTGGGATTACTGGAGTAGCCGTTTACATCCTGCTTTATGTCATTTATCATGGCGGCGAAACAACATCTTTAATAAAGGCGATCCTAGGATTTTAAAATGATGAAGAAGCCTGATGCAAAAAAAAGCATCAGGCTTTTGTAATGGAAAAAAAGAGAGCATCACTCATGATCCGCTCCCTTGTACCGCACTTTTTACTAACGGCTTTTACAGGCCGGTGAATTGTGTAAGTTCTTCTTTGATCTGAGCGAGGATTTTTTCACTTTGTTTAACTAATGATGCAGGGAAGTCCTCCCCTTCGCCATATTCAACTCCGTGTGGATAATAATGTTTTCCTAATAGAGGAACCATTAGTTTGATGACGGCTCTGTGAGCGCCTACATCGCCCTCTGTAGCATAGCCAAGTATTCGCAGGTAAAACGTTCCTTCTTTTAATTCGAACTTACGATCGTAACTGACTCTTTCGTAATCCCATTGTTCGGCACGTATTAAACCATATTGCGGCATTAGGTCATCTAATCGGTTTAAGTCGGCTGTGATGTTTTCGATTCCAAAGCTTTCAAATTTCACGAATAGTACCTCCTATGTTTCTATTGGGAATTAAAATGACATACCGGGAAAATATTATGTACATGAATATATTAAAAATCTCCAAGTATGTTTATAATATACCATTTTATCCTATATTTTATAATAGTACGAAATGGTGGAAGTTGCAATGAACTCAACCACGGTATTTTAATGATTCACAAAAGTTCCACTTTAAAATAAATTTAATGAAGGGGCAGTCTATCGTAAATTAGAAAATTATGATTGAACAGTGATATAATCAGGACAGAATGGTTTTTGCATTGGATACATAAATTAGATAGAGAGAGGGAGTGTTCCTCTGCACAGATTAGGAAAGGTTTTGGTGTTAATCGTTATTTTTTTCGTAATAGGTATTTATCTTAATATCGGCGATGAAAATGAAGGTAACCCTCTTATTGATGGTAACAAAGGCGTTAACCCCAATGGACATATAAATGAAAAAAGTACTTCTTCCGAAAAAGAAGGGGTGACTAAAGTGACAGAAGGTCTGGGGGTAACAATTGGAAAAAAGGCAAAAGAAATAGAAAAGGAATACGGTAAGCCGGATCGAATTGATATGTCCGCCTATGGATATGAATGGTGGGTTTATAAAAAGGACTATAACAATTATTTTCAACTGGCCGTAGAGAATGGAAAAGTGGTATCTGCTTATGGAATCGGTGATAAGGTTAATGTCGCTCCTTTTAAAATTGGACAATCGATTGATGCCATCTATTCCAGCTTATATGTGGAACCTACTGTTGATATTAAAGTTGGCGACAGTTCCTATCGTTTTGAATTGTCGGAGGAAGATATGAACATGAGGCCATTGATTGATCTAGGGAACATTTATGTTCAGCTTTATTTGGATAAATTCACAGGGACTGTTTCAAGCGTCCGATTTTTGAATGATTCCGCCCTATTAAAACAAAAGCCGTATGAATTGACCTATCATGGTAAACTTGTGACCGTCAAGGAACTTTCTAAAGAAGACTTGGCGAAAGTGGAAGGTGGCAATGAGCAGCAAATTTTCGATATTACAAATATAATGCGCAGCAGGTTTAAACTTAATCCTTTAGAATGGGATGGTCCAACTGCTGAGGTTGCCTACCTTCATAGCCGGGAAATGACGGACGCTCCTGAAGGAACCCATGTTTCTGAAACAAAAGGGGATTTGGAAAAACGTCTCGATGCAGGTCATGTTAAATACAAGGCAGCAGGTGAAAATATTGCGGCTAATTATGTGGACGCGGCTGCAGTCATGGAGGGCTGGCTAAATAGTAAAGGGCATCGGGATGCGATGCTGAACGAGGAATTTACAGGTCTGGGTGTTGGGGTTTATAAAAGGTATTACACCCAGAATTTTATAAAAAAATAAAAAAACGGATCCGTTTGGGGTCCGTTTTCTTGTTCTAAAAAATTTCCTGTCTATACAGCATAAAGTTCCCCGTCATCATGGTTGACCTTCCCCTCGATGATGATCGTTTTACTACCTCTATTATTAATTTACTCGTACACTTTAATCGATCACCATTGGAGGGTTTCACATATCGAACTTGGAAATCCGTAGTAATGGTACCCTTGTGGACATGTTGAGTTTGCAAGGCACCCATCCCCGAATCTATCAAGGTAGCAATCATGCCCCATATGTAATTTTCAATACATTATGTACAAGAGGGGTTTTTTAGGCATGATCATTGTAAGTGTCTTCCCCTGTTTGCAATTTTTATTGCAGTAGGTTAGAAATACAAGAATATTTACTTTGGGTCTCTTTGGCTTTTAGATCTGAGTCAATTCCAGATAAAACCGATAACTCCGTTTCATCTACAGACTGAACCGGGTTCTGGAAATCCTTGTTTAATTCACTTGTATCCGGTATGAACATACATCCTTTTTTACTATATGAAATCCAATTGCATTTGAAGCGGAATTTGATGCACATTTTATTTGCTTATAGCATATGGTGCAATAGGCGATGTCTAAGTGTGAGGTGAGAGTAATGGCAAAAAGAAAGCGCCCCTCCGTCGATCGATTTCGGGAGTTTGTCAAGGAGCATCCTTTTTTAGTGAATGAAGTGAGAAACAAGCAAGCAACATGGCAGGAACTTTTTGAAGAATGGTATTTACTCGGAGAAGATCATCCACGCTGGCAGGCTGATGTAAGCGTGGATAAGTCCAAAGTGAATTCAGAAGCCCCATCACCGCCGGTAGAAAAGGGAGACCAAAGTACTGAGTTGATCGGTTCGTTAATGAGTGCAGTTAAAAATATGGATATGGGCCAGATTCAACAATATATTACAAATGCCAATCAGGCCATTGGTGCAATCCAAGGAGTGCTATCTGCTTTCCAAGGGAATAAATCAGAAGATACCAGTCCCCCTAAAAAAGAAAGAGAGCAGAGAGCTAACCCTTTTTTATTCACTAAAGATTAAGGAGGGTTTTTCATGCGTCAGAATATATATGAATTCATTCAAACGAATGATGATATGCGAAATTACTTGAGGATTCAACCTGCCTGGTACAAAAGGTTAATGCGTAATCCTCATGAAGTGGATGTATTTGAAACTGAAGCGAAATATTTTTTTGAGAAGTCTATTCCACATCGGGTTTCTAAATTTTCGGAAAGCGTCCAGGTTGCCTCCATGATGCTTCATATGTTTCAAGCGATGAATGCTCCAGGTGAATGAAGAAAAAAAGAGTAAATTACTCCTTTTGGCGAACAATAAAGGCAAAAGGGGGACGATGTTATGAGAAAGTTGATTGTGGTTCTAACAGTGTTGATGGCAGCATCGGGATGTGGAAAGAAAATACCGGAACCTGAAAATTCAGGAGTAGCCCTACAAGGTGAACCTTCCCTTAAAGCTGCCACCACTGTATCGAGCGTCCGAATCTCAGATGAGGACTTTCGGGTAAAAACTTTTGTGAAAGGCAACTCCGTCTATGTGGAGTGCTACTTGAAAAACTATGTGTTTTCTGAAACGAATTCTGAACAATTGGCAACTGTGTCTGTATTTATTGATAATCAAAAGAAAGTCGATATGAGAACGGCTGCATTTATCTTAAAGGATGTCCCGGATGGCATGCATAAAATTAAGCTGGAGATTTTGAATGCTTCAGGTGAAAAAACAGGGCTTCAAAAAGAGTTTGAAGTACATATTACTTCCTCGATTTAATCAAACCATTAGCATGTGAAAGAGAGAAATGGTAAAATGGTGATGGAGGTGAGCTTGTTAATGCTTGCTACTATGGAAATCATCGACATTTTACAACAGGCTGAAGGATTAGCTGAAATGATCCTTCATTCTGAAATAGGGGAAGAATATCTCCTTAGTTTATATAAATTACAGAGCGACAAAGAGGCACAGCGGAAAATTTCCAAGTTTACTTCACTAAAGGATCTATTTGAAGATGTTCAAAGGTTCGGTAAATATCATCCGGATTATAAGCGTATCAATTTAGAGACAAGGGAAGCTAAACGAGACATGGATATGCATCCTGCCGTTGCCGAGTTTAAGCGGGCGGAGACCGAATTGCAATCCGTTCTTGATGAAATAAGCGGAAGAATAGGACGAGCGGTTTCAGAACAGGTCAAAACCCCTGCGGGCAATCCATTTTTTGTATCATCAGGTGGATGTTCGACGGGAAGTTGCGGAACTGGCGGAAGTTGTGGATGCTCTGCTTAATGAAATAGCCAGACCATAACCATTGTTTGCCGGCTTTTATGGTTATGGAAAGAACCTGCAGCCATCGAAATTCGATATTATTTCGGAGTTCGGTGGCTGTTTCATATACGGCACCTTCTACAGAAAGTGTTAGGAATGAAACGATGCATGTATAAAAAATTCCTTCTTTGAACCTTTCACCAGTTTTTCGCCTTTTTTTATATTATGGATAGGTTACAAAGGCGATTGAAAACTAAAAGGGGTTAACTGCGGTATAGGATACAGTCCGGGCAAAGATTGCCGCAGCAAAACATCTTTTGCTGCGGCACATAAAAACGATGACGGAATACATATAAAGGTTCTTCCTGCCGTACGAAAATGGTCTCACAATGGAGCTGCTTGCCACGCATTGAATGGCCTGCGGCTTTTTTTATTATGATAGAAAGCTTACTTTTATCACTTTGTGCCGGATGAAAATCGATATATAAAAATGGTATACCTGTGAATTTTTTTATCGAAACTTTGGTGATTTCATCATTATCTAATAGATGATCCATAAATTGTTGCCAAATTTGGTCTAAATCCATCGTTTTTTCGGCTCCCTTCACAGTGTGTATATTCATAATAGTAAGAGAATTTCGTTTATAATCTTTTTTCTTGGTTGAAAGTAAAGATTCTGCTATGCTACACTTAGTTAAAACCTTTATAAAAGGGAGTTATTGATATGCTTGGAGCGAGACAGGGAATCATCGTCTATTTACATACATTAAAACAAGCCAAAATGCTTAGGAAATTTGGGAACATCCATTATGTTTCAAAAAAGTTGAAATACGTAGTCCTTTATACGAATATGGATGAAGTGGAACCACTGGTGGAAAAGCTGAATAATTATTCGTTCGTAAAAAAAGTGGACCTTTCTTACAAGCCTTTTTTGAAGGTGGAATTCGAAAACTCCAAACCGGATAAAGCGAAAGAATATGATTATAAAATGGGAATTTAAAAAAAGCTGACTCTTGCGGAGTCAGCCTTTTTCAATTAGTGCATCAATATCTCTCAACCTAATGGAGGCAGATATCTGTTCATTCGCAAAATTCCGATTAAGTGTTGGTAATACAACTCGATTTCTGCAAAGAGCACCGAAGGTTTCATGTCGATTTCAATTATGGATTTATCCAGTTCCTCCGCCAAGTTCTCAAAAAGCTCATAGCGTTTGTTTTTGGTGGCGTGGGGGTTCGGTATACCTTCACGGCAAATGTAAAGCGGCTGGAATTTACCTGGATCTGTAGGCTGCATGACGATAACCAATGACGTTACCTTTTTATCATTTATTGTAGTATGCAAAGCCAAAAGCCTTGCGACCCGATGTTTCTGATTGCGTCCTACTTCCAGCAACTCATATATATCGGAATATCCTTGTCCAAGTTCAATAAAACGTTGAATCAATTAAACCTCTCCTAACTAACTTTTATTCATTACTTTATCATTATCCCTCATAAAAGAGAAGGACAACTTCAGTGACGAATCATGAAAAAGAAACTTAGGTATCATAGGTTTTATCAATAAAAAAAGCCCTGCAAAAATTTGCAGGGTCCTTCTATGTCTAAATAAGGACCAGAAGGCAAAGGGAGAGGAGAAACCGGAGGAAGAACTTATGGGGAAACGTAAGCCTTCTCCGCGGTTGGCAACAACACCTAAAAAGGAATGTTGTTATTTTTATTATTGCCAAAAACCACTTTATTATTCAAAATGTAAGTGATTTATCTAAAGAATGGATATCATCTATCCAAGGTACGAAATGATAAGTTGATTTTCATCTTGGAATTGAAGGAAATGGCTTTTATTATTGGCTAGCTTTTTCTAATATGTTAGGATAGGAAAGTAACAGAAATTTGTCAAAAAATGTGGTGAGAATGATGAGGGTCGTTTCCGGAATTTGCAAAGGAAGACCACTTAAGGCTGTACCGGGTACAGGAACCCGGCCGACTACTGATAAAGTTAAGGAATCCATTTTCAATATGATTGGGCCTTATTTCGAAGGAGGGCAAGTCCTGGACTTGTTTGCCGGGAGCGGTGGACTGGGAATTGAAGCGTTAAGCAGGGGCATGGATAAAGCCATATTTGTTGACCGGGATTTTAAAGCAAATCAAACGGTTAAGGCCAATTTGGAACTATGTAAGTTTTCAGACCGTGCTGAAGTTTATAAAAATGATTCAGAGCGTGCATTGAAAGCTTTGGTGAAAAGGGAAATGACTTTTGAATTAATTTTTCTTGATCCACCTTATAAGAAACAAAAGCTTGTGGAGATTCTTGAAGAAATACATAAATACCGATTGCTGAGCGATATGGGATATATTGTTTGTGAACATGGCCATGATGTTACATTGCCAGAAAGAGTTGGCGATTTTACCGTTAAGAGAAAAGAGGTTTATGGCGTCATTGCCGTTACGATTTATCAATGGGGAAACGTACACGAACAGGGGGAACTATGAATGTCCAAAATAGCGATTTGTCCGGGGAGTTTTGATCCAATAACATTTGGTCATCTTGATATCATTCAAAGGGGGGCGAATGTTTTTGATGAAGTATATGTGGTCATCGTGAACAATTCAGCGAAAAATTCACTGTTCACAGTGGAGGAGAGGCTGGAATTGATTACTGAAGCAACGGCCCATATGCCAAATGTTAAAGTGGATTTCTATCAAGGATTGACGGTCGACTATGCTGAAAGCGTTTCCGCGAATGCCATTATCAGGGGACTGAGGGCGACTTCCGACTTTGAATATGAAATGCAGGGTACTTCAATGAACCGTTTCCTTAACAGTAAAATAGAGTCATTCTTTATCATGACGAAAAATCAATATTCTTTCTTGAGTTCAAGTATTGTGAAAGAGGTTGCGAAATATGGCGGGGATATCTCTGAACTAGTGCCACCTGTTGTCCAGAAAGCTCTTTCCAAAAAGTACGAGGAACAGAAAGAATAGAAAAAAGAGCATTGCTAACCGCGCAATGCTCTTTTTTCGGTTTAAGAAAGGCCTTTGAACAGCCTTTTGGTAAATATGATGATGTATAGGATCAAAAACGCGAGGGTAAGAATAGGACCGAAATCAAGCATGTTCTGATAAAGGGAATGCGCATGGTCACCAGATCCGCTGACTGGGAAGGCGTGTATCCGGTTGCCGCTGTACCTATTGTCATTATAGAATGGTTCCCAAAGCAAGACAGTGATTATGGATGCCAGAAGGCCATGTGCTATCCTAGCCAGAAAAAAGGGAGTGAAACGAATGTCTGTTGCTGCTATGATGCTGGCAACTTGCGCTTGAATGCTGAATCCGTTGAAAGCCAAGATGAAACTTGTCATCACAGTTTGCTGAAAGAGATTTGCATTTTCGACCGAACTGGTTAATTTTGAACCAAGAGTCATTTCAAACATGCCTGATATGAACGGTAGGCTTAAGGAATCCGGGAAATTAAAAATATGTAAAATCCCTGCGACCAACGATGCGAGCAATCCGGTAATATTCATGTGAAATAAAAGTTTGTTGACTACCGAAAAGAGTATGATGAATCCTCCAATCATTAATAAGGTTTGAATGGATGAGATCACGGCATCTCCAAGTAAACTGCCAAATGGTCTTGTTTCTTTTATTCGGGTTCTGTGCATCTGGCTAAACGCTTGTCTAATGGAGGGGAGCTTGTTCATTACTTTTGTAGGGGATTTTTCTTCTTTCCAACGGTAAAAACGCATGATGATGCCTACACAAAAATTTCCTAGGTAGTGGGAAAGCGCAAGGATGATCCCTAAATGAGGATTGTGGAAAAACCCTACGGCGACGGCAACGAACAGGAACAATGGATTTGATGAATTAGTAAAACAAACAAGTCTTTCAGCTTCAATGCGGGTCAATTGCTCCTCCTGACGCAGCCTTACAGTGAACTTCGCTCCAGCTGGAAACCCTGATGCAAGTCCCATCGCCCAAACAAACCCGCCCACTCCTGGTACACGGAACAATGGACGCATAAATGGTTCGAGAATGACGCCGATGAACCTGACAACCCCAAAACTGATTAATAACTCCGAGAAAATCAAGAAAGGTAGAAGAGAAGGGAAAACAATTTTCCACCACATATTCAGCCCGCTTTTGGAAGCTTCGAAAGATTCTTGGGGGAAGATGATCAAGCCAACTGCCATCATCGTGACGGAGGTAGCTAACAGTACTGTTTTAGATTTTGATTTTAGCAAAATTCAGCCTCCTCTTGAAGGTTACTAAATAAGGGCAGTCCGTTTCGTATATAATAAAATATGAATTTCCTTTTCTCGAAAAGTAATGTACAGGATGAAATGAGGATGATCCGTACAATGGAAATTTCAATGTAGCCATTCAATTACATGGTTATAGGCTTTTACTGCAATGCTTGTTTCACTGTCAATATAAATAATATGCTTCTATAAATCCGTTTAAGACCATAACTTTGAATGAGTGTTATTTCAGCGGGGGGGATATCTTTGTCGAGACCAAAGGTCGGGCTTGCACTTGGGTCAGGAGGAGCTAGGGGTTTTGCACATATTGGAGTGATAAAGGTATTACAGCAAGAAGGCATTCCGATAGATATGATTGCTGGAAGCAGCATGGGCGCTATGGTTGCGGCCTTTTATGGAGCAGGTTCGGATATCGAGAGGCTGTATAAGTTGTCCCGTGCATTTAAGCGAAAGTATTATTTAGACTTTACCATACCTAAAATGGGCCTCATTTCAGGTAAACGGACAAAGGATTTAATCAGGGTATTTACATATGGTAAGAAATTTGAAGAACTCGATATTCCTGTGGCAGTGGTCGCCACTGATATAAAAACGGGGGAAAAGGTCATTTTTCAGGAAGGTCCCATCGCTCCAGCTGTAAGGGCAAGCATCTCCATTCCAGGTATTTTCATTCCAGAGAAAATTGGAAATCGGCTGCTTGTTGATGGCGGGGTTGTTGACAGGGTCCCTGTTTCCGTCGTGAAGGATATGGGAGCCGATATCATAATTGGAGTGGATGTAGCCCACGTGAAACAGGATATGGAGATAAACTCCATATATGATGTCATTATGCAAAGCCTCGATATCCTGCAAATGGAGCTGGTTAAAAGCAGGGAGTTTGCTTCAGACGTCATGATCCGCCCCAGGGTTGAGAAATACAGCTCGAAATCATTTACAAACGTTCAGGAAATAATTAGTATTGGAGAAGAAGCTGCAAGAGGAAAGATAGATCAAATTAAGCAAAGCATTGTTACTTGGAAGGAGTCCTTTGAAAATGAGCCGTAAAATGTATGTACGCACTTTCCTGGTGGTGGCTATACTTCTCATAGCATCAGCCCTTTATTCTCTACCTTTTTATGTAACAAAACCAGGAATGGCTAAAGAATTGGAGCCAATCATAGAGGTTTCCGGAGGAGATGAAGCGAAAGGCAGCTTTATGTTAACCACTGTAAGGATGGGCCGGGCGAATATTTATTCCTATATGCTGGCGAAGTGGAGCAAATATCAGGAGCTTTATCCGGAAACCTCCATTCGAAGCGAAGATGAAACAGATGAAGAATATAATATCAGGCAGCTTCACTTAATGGATGAATCTAAAAATAATGCCATTCAGATAGCATATGAAAAAGCAGGGAAAGAAGTTGATTACAAGTACCTGGGTGTTTATGTTTTGGACGTGCTTAAAGGAATGCCGGCAGCTAAAGAACTGAAAGCGGGCGACCAAATCATTCAGGTCGATAATGTTAATTTCAAGTCTGCACAGGAATTCATGGATTACATTAATGGAAAAAAAGCTGGAGATGAAGTAAAAATAGTGTATAAGCGGGAGGAGACGAAGAAAACAGCCGTTCTTTCATTGCAGCCTTTTAAAGATGACCCAAATAGGGTTGGAATAGGCATTTCGCTAGATGATAATCGAAAGGTGACCACAAAACCGTCGATTGCCATAGATTCAGAACAAATAGGCGGACCTTCTGCCGGTTTAATGTTTTCTTTGGAGATTTATAATCAATTAACAGAAGGCGACCTTACAAAAGGATATGATATTGCCGGTACAGGAACGATGTCGGATGATGGTACAGTCGGTCCAATTGGCGGGATTCAACAGAAAATAGTGGCTGCCGATAAATCTGGGGCAGAAATATTCTTTGCCCCAAATGAAAACGGAGCGGCTGATTCGAATTATGAAGATGCACTCATTGCAGCAAAGGACATTGGAACGGACATGAAGATCGTTCCGGTTGACAACTTTGAGGATGCTTTAGCCTATTTAACTAATCTAAAAGAAAAAGAAAAATAAAAAAAGCGCAGGCAGTGAACCTCACCCCAATTGTTAGACAAAAGTCTAGCAATTGGAGGTGTATTTTTTATGGTGAGATTATTTGAAGATAAAGTAGAAGTGGTTTCGTTGTACTTGGAAGGATAGGATCCCGTAAAATCGCTGAGTACCATGCATCTCATTCCGTGAGCCCAGCTTCAATAATTTCACGGCATTAAACCTGAACGAGAATGGGTGACAGAGTTTCATCTCTTTGTTGAAAAATGATATCTTTACCTATTCTCGATCTATACAATGGTGAAATTATTTCTTATACGATTGAAATACGCCCTGTCTTTCGAGCTTGTGTCCAAGATGTTAGATCAAGCTTGCTTAGAGACCCCTGTCCTTCATTCGGATCAAGGGTGGCAAATAAAATGAGGCAATATGTACAAGCTCTCGAGGACCATGGGATTACACAAAGTATGTCCCGTAAAGGAAACTGTCTCGATGACGCGGTCATCAAAAATTTGAATCAAAATTACATTACCTGCAAGGATGCTACAGGATGTCCCATTTCAAACAAGAGCTGGAAAACTATATCGAATACTATAATCACAAACGGATCAAGGCAAAATTAATAGGACTAAGTCCGGTGCAATACCGAACTCAATCCTTAGGAGCAGCGTAACTAAATGAATTGTCTAACTTTTTGTGTTCACTTCACAGTCATCTTCTGTTTCCGCTTTTTTGATTAGCTGATTTTACATGTAAGGACCGGGCAGGCCAAGCTTAAATGCATCTTCATTTGATAATGATGGGGGCTTCATATTCCCGTTTCATCAAGTCAGCTTGATACGGTTCGGACAAGCCCAATGCATACACCTGTGCCGCTCGTAAGTCCATATCGATGTCCTGCTTCTGATAGGACGAAAGTTTAGAGATGAGCGGGAGAGGTAAGCCTTTTTTAACGGTACGAAGATATTCTTGTCCCCGGCCATTCATGCCAAGAAGTCTGATATAGGCTGGTTGGTCATTGTGAATCACTTGTTCCTTTAATGTATGAGTCAATACATGGACACACATCCGCTG
This sequence comes from Peribacillus simplex, assembly GCF_001578185.1. Taxonomy (NCBI): domain Bacteria; kingdom Bacillati; phylum Bacillota; class Bacilli; order Caryophanales; family Bacillaceae; genus Peribacillus; species Peribacillus simplex. The sequence goes on from NZ_CP011008.1 coordinate 1,528,770, forward strand.
AAGGCGTGTCCATGTATAGCGTTTTGTCTTCAGAGCGGCCATGAATCCAGTAAAGCTCGAAGATTGTTTGGCCATCTCCTTTATTCGGTGTTCTATGCCTTCTTCAATTTCGTAAATCTCTGCCAATTCGATTAAAGAGGAAGACAGGATTCGGTATTTCAACATGGTCCAATACATTTCCCAGTCATGTAATGCATGATAGGTCGATAAATATTGCTCAAGAGCACTCATTGTCGGTTGAGGAATATAACTGGAAACGGGATTCAATTCCTGCTGTTCATGGATGGCTTTACGTATCCCAGTTGCGCTGGCAATAGGGTCTTTTGACAACTTTGTTTCATGGTATCCGGCAGCAACCCTTTGAATCGTATAAGGGCGAATGGAAAAGCCGTTAGAAAGGGCTGCACTTACATATTCCTTTCCAAGAATATTATTAGGCTTCGTCAAATCCAGTGCCGCATCGCCATTGGTGATCGATCGATAGGCCTTGGCAGCACTGGACGGATAACTATTACCGGCATCCATGTACGATTTAATGGCGGCATCGAATGCAGCGGAATTATCCGTAAGAATTCTATGGGCGGTGATGAATGGTTCAATTCTGCCATCCTCACTTCCGAAGCAAAAAGAATCACAGCCAAGGGATTCCAAAAGAGAGATAGATCCTTTTGCAAATATCTCCGCCTTCTGTGTTGCAAAAGCATAGGGAAGCTCGATGACTAGATCTATGCCGCCATTCAAGGCCATTTCGGCACGTGTCCACTTGCTGACGATAGCAGGCTCGCCACGTTGTAAAAAGGGTCCACTCATAACTGCCACAACAATATCTGCCCCTGTTTTTTCTCTACTTTCTCTTGCATGTAAAACATGTCCATTATGAAAAGGGTTATATTCGACAACTAAACCGCAAGCTTTCATTCGTTCACCTCAGAGAAAAACTTTGTATTTTTTCAACTTAGTGCTAAAATAGTATTTCAAGTAAAATTACTATAATGATTCGTCTTGATTTTTTGTTTGAAAAGATTCTTAACCATGGATAATCAGTTAGGATGACTACATTATAGTGTAAAGAAAAAATATTGACAAACTTATAATTGAAAGCTATAATTATTTTTGTTGCCTTGAGGTGATTTCATTTGAAATGGACAATTAGTCAACTTCAAAAAATTCGGGACAAAGATTTACGGTTTGATGAACTGGTGGATGTCTTAGACATTAGAGAAAGAGACCCGCAAATTCGCGATGTTTCTCCGATTAGAGTAGCAGGAAGAGCTGATATAGGCTCTACCGAGATTACTTTTCACTTGCATCTTTCAGGTGAATTAACATTACCTTGCTCCCGAACACTGGTAGACGTTAAATATCCGATTGATATTGATACAAAGGAAACCTTTCTTTTAAAGGCAGATGGCACTGATTTCTACGGAGATGATGTCACTGTTGTGGAAGGTGACGTTGTAGACCTTATACCGGTAATTAAAGAAAATTTATTGCTAGAAATTCCGATGCAGGTTTTTTGTGAGGATGTCGATTCAAACGAAGCTGCTCCTCAATCTGGGAAAGACTGGGCTGTTATTTCTGAAGTAGAAAATGAGCATAAGGTTGATCCGAGATTTGCAAAGCTTGCCGACTTTTTTGACAACAATAAAGAATCTTGATTGGAACGAAAAATCGCTAATCCGATTTTTCCAGCTTTTTTATATTTTTTAAGGAGGTGGGAATAATGGCTGTACCTTTTAGAAGAACGTCGAAAACTGTAAAAAGAAAACGTCGTACACACTTCAAGCTTCAAGTACCTGGTATGGTAGAATGCCCGAGCTGTGGTGGAATGACTCTTTCACATCACGTTTGTAAAGAATGTGGAACATATAAAGGAAAAGAAGTTGTCGCAAAATAATTTCTTGACCTACTTGAGAGCTTTGCTTTCTTGATGCAACACGCTAAAAAAAGCGCAGAGATATATCTCTGTGTTTTTTTTACAAATTTATTTGGCAGAATATTTAGAATCATCTATATTCGATGATGATTTTGGAGAAGGTGAATATGTGTATCAGATGATTAAGGTTGAAAAGGATATACGCGGTATCATGAAGATCCTAATTAATAGACCGGAGAAAAGGAATGCCGTGAATTATCAATTGATGGACGAACTTAAGTCGATATTGTCAAAAGCGGCACACGATGACGAAGTTAAGTTACTGGTCCTGACAGGGGCGGGCTCTGAGGCATTCTGTTCAGGTGGGGATTTAAGTGAATTTCAGGATTTGCATACAGAAGAAGAAGCCTTTACTATGTTATCGAAAATGGGTGAAATACTTTATACACTAGCAGTTTTTCCTAAACCAACATTTGCGCTCATCAACGGAAGCGCAGTCGGCGGGGGATGCGAAATAGCGACAGCTTGTGATTTCAGATTGGCAAAGAGCGGAGCTAAGCTAGGATTTGTACAAGGAACTCTAGGAATCACGACTGGCTGGGGCGGAGCTTCACTTTTGCTTGAAAAAATACCAGAGCAAAAAGCGCTGAAGCTATTATTGGATGCAAAAATACATAAAGCTGAGGAAGCAAAGGAATTTGGTTTCGTAGATGAGATAGTCGGAGAAGGATTGGATGGGTGGGAGAAGTTCGCAGAAGATTTTCTTCGCCATGAGACAGGGGTATTGATGGCTTATAAAAGATTGCTTGTCCATAAATGGGAGTATAGCGGGCTTAGAGGAAGGATGGATGCGGAAATCCGGGAATGTTCTAAACTGTGGGCGAGTGATGAGCATCATGATGCAGTTGGCCGTTTTTTAAATAAGAAAAAATAAATATTACCCGCTCTATATATCTTCTATCTTTCCTAGCATGTGCATATTATGAATTAAAACTTGCTAAGGAGGTAGAGAGATGTCGATTGCGAGACAAGATGCATGGACTCACGATGAAGATTTGTTGTTGGCTGAAGTGGTACTAAGGCATATACGGGAAGGCAGTACACAATTAAAGGCTTTTGAAGAAGTGGGGAAACAATTATCGAGGACATCGGCTGCATGTGGATTCCGTTGGAATTCATTTGTAAGGAAGCAATATAAATCAGGGATTGAGCTGGCGAAAAAACAAAGGAAAGAACAGGTGGTCAATGATCCTGATTTGGAAAGGGATTCCGTTCCAGTGGTGGAAAATAACACTATTGAACAAAAATCGCCCCAGGAGGAAGAAAAAGAATCTATCACCCTCCAGGAAGTTATATTATATTTAACCAAAATGGATGAATTTTTTCAGCTTGAAAATAAGGAAAAAGAACGGATTTTTGAGCAGTCCCTATTACTTGACCGGGAAAATGGACGATTACTGGAAGAGAATTCACTGCTTAAAGAAAACTTGAAAGCGGTAGAGGAAGATTATCGTGCGTTAATGCAGATTATGGAGCGGGCAAGAAAGCTTAGTGTGCAAGAAGATGAAAAAACGAATCCGAAGGTGAGTTTTCAAATGGATAAGAATGGCAATTTGGAAAGGGTAAGTAAATAGAAAATGCGGGTGGGAAAATCCGCCCGCATTTTCTATATTTCCTTATTCTTGTGTATCTACTTCTTTATTTTCTTGTTTGTCAAATGGGCTCCAAATCAGTGGGTTTTCTCCAAGGTCCCTTTCCATATCATAGGAAACTGCAGAAAAGCCCATTTTTTTCCAAAAGTCTTGTGAATGGACTCTTGGGTTGGTTTTGATAGGCATGTTCAGGCTTTTAGCGAATTCGACTAAAGCTTTTCCATACCCCTTTTTCTGATAGTTAGGCAGGACTTCAAGTTTCCAAAGAACAAGGAAGTCCCTTGAATTGTCAAAATACTGGTCAAATTTAGCGCTTCTTTTATACAGGCTCATCCGTGCTACAAGTTTGTCGCCATAAAAGATTCCATAAAAAGGTGACTGGCTGTCATTTTCAATGATGTTACCCTCTAAATCATCTAGCATTGACAGTTCCTGTATCCCGTATTCTTTGAACTTTTTGAATTCCTCAAGCGTTTTAAAATTAACAAGTAATCGTTCCACCTTGTATTCCATAAAAAAGCTCCCCCTTAATTCTGATAAACCTCTTCCCATTACCCATTGAAAGTCATCCCACCGATCTTTACCATGTGGAATTCCAGCTAAAGGCTAAATCTAGTATGACATCGACAGATTTATCCTTGCTGACTAAATGCCTACAGCCTTTTATCCCCCGCCCATTCCCTTCGATTTCTCGATGGTTAAGATTGGGGGTATCTTTGTTCCTATATAGTCTAAAGAATGTAAGCTTTTCCTATATAATATACCATTAAATTATCGCTTGAAGAAGGAAATATATCTTCTAATGGGTATTTAAAATTCTTTTCATTGAATTCCATTGCGACCCTTGTTGATGGGCTGGGGAACTTCATTTAAGTTGATTAGCGGGGTTTTCCAAAGTTGTTGATGTGAAAATTGATGCAGGGTAAAAAGGATAATGTGTTAAAATAGTTAATATATTTCAAATAGTAAGGAAGGTTATTATGAGAATTGGAATCATTGGGGGAGGGGCCATCGGGCTGCTGTTTGCATCTCATTTGAGTGAAAACCATAGAGTGACTCTTTATACCCATACTGCGGAACAGGCCTCCATCATCAATCATGAAGGTATACGTCTTATTGTGGATGGTGAAAGCCGTCTGCTGGCAGGCATCGTTTCAAAGAGCTTGGATGAGGGGATTTCGGATGAGGATCTTCTTATAATGGCCGTTAAGCAATATCACCTGCCGCAAATACTGCCTAGGATCAATGATATCCAGGTTCCGTTGCTTTTCTTGCAGAATGGCTACGGGCATATTTCTTATTTGAAGCAGCTTCAATCCCAAGCCATCTATGTGGGGGTAGTGGAGCATGGGGCATTGAAACATGATTTGAATACCGTAGAACACACTGGATTAGGCATTACAAGGATCGCTTCATTTAAAGGGGAACTTGAACAACTCTCGTTAGTTAATGAAATGTTCGATCAATTCCCCTTCACTAAGAGTGAAGATTATCATACGATGCTGGTGGATAAGCTTGTCGTTAATTCAGTGATAAATCCATTAACAGCGATCCTTGCTGTGGAAAATGGCGGTCTAATCACTAATGCCTATTATTATCAATTGTTTCAAGCCCTTTTTGAAGAAATCTCTGGTATTTTGGAAATCCAAAATAGAACAGAGTCATTTGAACATGTGAAATCCGTTTGTATGGCGACAGCGGAAAATCGATCGTCGATGCTAACAGATTTAGAAAATGGCCGAAAAACGGAAATTGATGCTATTTTGGGTCATATCCTCTCGGAGGCAAAGAGTAAAGGGAAAAGTGATTGCCTGACGTCTTCTCTATATAAGATGGTCAAAGGAAAAGAGTCTCAGGGGGGATGAGAGTGTGCCGAACGTTGTTTCAAGCCTTGCCGCGATATTCATTACCTTGCCTTTCGTAGGGTATATACTTTTTTTTATAAGTGCCAAACAATTCACTGGAAACCATAGGCGCTCCGTTCAATTTGCTATGGACATGAGTACGCTGCTGTTCGTAATATCCGTCCATTATTTAATTATTACAATTTGGGATAAGCAAATTCTTTGGGTGATCATGCTCATCATGATCATCAACGCATTCGTGGTGGTCCTTGTCCATTACAAGGTGAAGGAAGAAATCATTTTCCGTAAGGTATTAAAGGGTTTTTGGAGAGTGAACTTCGCCTTCTTTTTCTTAGCTTATCTTCTGTTATTTTCCATTGGTTTAATTACAAGTATTACTAAGATATTGACTACATAACATAGAACATCGCATCAATTTTCTGCTGCTGGGCAACTTCTTTTGTTTTCTTAAACCGGAATGTTATACTCTAAAAAGAATTGTAGTTGCAGAGAAAGGGAGAACAGAAATGGAGATGAAAGATCTCGCGTTACCATCGTTAAACCGTTTTGCATCGGACTATTTACAAAACCGCCTTGAAACGGAAGATTATTTTCACTATGACTTGTCTAAGCCTGACATTTATCGCAATAGATATAATGAATTGATGAACCGCTCTTTTTTACGTGGTGAATTGTCGGATTACATACAACAATACATGTCTCGTCTTTCAAGCAGTGAGTCCGTTAAGGGAAATATTGAAAGGTTGCGCAGGGATGATTCCGTGGTCGTTATCGGAGGACAGCAGGCTGGGTTATTATCTGGTCCGCTGTATACCATTCATAAAGTGATTTCGGTCATTAAGCTTGCGGAAGAACAGGAAAAAGAACTAGGGCAGCCAGTGATTCCAGTTTTTTGGATAGCTGGAGAAGATCATGATTTAGCTGAAGTCAATCATGTTTATGTAATGAAAAACGGTAAACCCTACAAAAAAACCTATCCTTCCTATCAGCCGTATAAAACAATGGTTTCTGATGTGGAACTGGAAACGGAAAAGGCAGAGAAGTGGTTTGAAGAAATCATTGAAACATATGGTGAAACTGCCTTTACGAATAAACTTCTGATTGATATGAAAGAAACCATCAGGCAATCAAAAACCTTCGTCGATTTTTTCGCCCGGCTGATTCATGAATGGTTCAAAGAATATGGACTTTTACTAGTCGATGCGGGAGATCCGGAATTAAGGCGAATCGAGAGGGCCTACTTCGAATCGATGATCAATGAAAGTGAAAGGATTGCTGAAGTGGTCGAGGAACAGCAGTCATTCTTGCATGCTAAAGGGTATGCAAAAATGATAGAAATGGATAAACAGGCAGCGAATTTATTTTATTATGATCCAGAAAAAAAAGACCGATGTTTACTCGAACGTGTAGAAGGCGGTTTCAGCGGGAAAAACGGGGAGGTATCTTTTTCCAGGCAGGAACTCCTGCAGATAGCCAAAAACCATCCAGAACGATTAAGCAACAATGTCATTACACGCCCACTTATGCAGGAAATGCTTTTCCCTGTTTTGGCTTTCATTTCTGGGCCAGGGGAAATAGCCTATTGGGCAGAATTAAAACAGGCTTTTGAGCTGTTTTCCATGAAGATGCCTCCAATCATTCCTAGGTTAAACATCACGCTTGTGGAGCGCAGTGTCCATGCAGATCTTGAAGAAATGGAACTCAGTTTGGAAACTGTTCTGACTGAAGGAACCGCTAATGCAGTAAAAAGTTATCTCGATTCCGTGAAAGATGAGACGATTGACCAGCTGTTTGGGACGCTGAAATCACAGCTTGAAGAGAACCATGGAAAGCTTTTTGTCCGCGCTGTCTCTATAGATAGAGGACTTGAGCCAATGTTGAATAAAAACATTGAATTCATCCAAAAGCAACTGGATTTTATATATGGGAAAATTGGTGACCGTACAAAGGAACGTCATTCGGTCATATTGAAAAAATATGAACGGATAGCAAATTCGATGTATCCTCTTGGATCACCCCAGGAGAGGATTTGGAATGTTTTTTATTACTTGAATCTATATGGACCAGAGTTCGTTCGGGATATCATGAAATTGGAATACCGGTTCAATAATCAGCATAAATTGATTTTCATGTAGAAAAATCATCCGTTTGGGGAAAAGTGGTGGACTAATCATTTTGAATGAGGATTTCCACATCCCTATCTGACGGAGGGATTGAAAAATGGAAAAAAGACAGGCGTTAAAGCGAGGGCACTGAAAAAGTCCCTTCGGACCAATAGAGGTAGATTTTCTCGTTTATTCTGAGGAAATCTACCTTTTTTTGTTTTATAATCAAAGGTAATATATTTATGTGGGTGAGTACGATGATTCAAAAACAAATGTCTATGGTTTTTAGTCCATATATGGCCATTTATGATGTAGTGGTTTCAAAGGATAACGTGTTACGCAAGACCTATTCTGTAAGTATTAAATCCAATGAACATACAGAACAGTCTACATTCCGGGATAGGGAGTAGTATTTTAAAGAAAAATTAAAAGAACGTTATAAAATAGGAGCGAAAAACAGAATTGAAACAAAGACACGGGTATGATGTTGCAAAATCCTCGGGTCTACTTGGCATGGAATTATAAGGAGCAATGGCTATATTCACCGTTAACTTGAAAAGAATATTGAAATTAATGGCCTGAAAAAGTGACAAACAGAAGCAAAAAAAGACGATTTCCATTCAAGTATCGAATGAGAATTGTCTTTTTTTAGTTTGATTTACCGTACTAGTTAAAAAAGCGTGAGTTTTTCAGCAGCCTCGTTAAAGCCTGTCTTTTTTTTGGTTCCAGGGCACTTGACTGGCAGTACTTCGACAGAAATAGTGGGACTGCGTCTTAGTCTGAGTCCATTCGAGTGGAATGCAGGTTTCAATAAATAAATTGACTAAATAAACTTAAGTTGAAAAGAAGGTAATTTTTACTTGGAAGGAGAAAGTAAAAACAAGTGGAGAAAGGTGGGGGAATGTGGTACATTGAGATTAGAATGTGGGGGTAGTGGGTATGTTCATGGGAGAGTACCATCATAACATCGATATAAAGGGCCGTTTGATAGTTCCAGTGAAATTCAGGGACGATCTCGGGGAGCAATTTGTCCTTACCCGCGGACTCGATCAATGTTTATTTGGTTACCCTATGGAAGAGTGGAAGCTGCTTGAAGAAAAGCTTAAAGCCCTGCCTTTAACAAAAAAAGATGCCCGTGCCTTTACCCGTTTTTTCTTTTCTGCAGCTACAGAATGCGAAATTGATAAACAAGGGCGAATTAATATCCCCACGCCGCTTACTTCATATGGCCAATTGGAAAAAGAATGTGTAATTCTTGGTGTTACCAATCGTATTGAGATTTGGAGCAAATCCCTTTGGGAAAACTATTTTTCAGCTTCGGAGGATTCTTTCGCTGAGATAGCAGAAAATATGATTGGCTTTGATATTTAAAGCTGCCCTCAAAAATAGAGTCACTCAATAACTGATTGGAAGGATGTCTAGCATGTTTCAACATACAACAGTGTTATTAAAAGAGACGGTTGATGGATTGAACATCAAACCTGATGGAATTTATGTGGATTGTACTTTAGGAGGAGCCGGTCACAGCGAATACTTACTTTCACAGCTCTCTGACAATGGTAGGCTTTATGCTTTTGATCAGGACGAAACGGCAATTCGGAATGCTAAGGAAAAGTTGGAAAGATTTGGCGAACGCATTGTTCTTGTTCCTAATAATTTTAAATACTTAAAAGAAGAATTGAATGCCCGGGGAATCGAGAAAGTAGACGGGATTCTTTATGATTTAGGTGTGTCATCCCCACAATTGGATACACCGGAACGTGGTTTCAGTTATAACCATGATGCTCCTTTGGATATGAGGATGGACCAAAGTGCTGCCATTTCTGCCTATGATGTCGTGAACACCTGGTCATTCCATGATTTGATGAGAATTTTCTTTCAATATGGAGAAGAAAAATTTTCGAAGCAAATTGCCAGGAAAATTGAAGCGGCTCGTGAAATAAAACCGATTGAAACGACCTTTGAGCTTGTAGAACTAATTAAGGATGGGATACCGGCCCCAGCAAGGCGTAAAGGCGGACACCCTGCAAAACGAGTATTCCAAGCAATAAGAATCGCTGTGAATGATGAACTTGGTGTCTTTGAAGATTCCTTAGAGCAGGCCATATCGCTTTTGGATAAAGAAGGAAGAATATCTGTCATTACATTCCATTCTCTTGAAGATAGAATTTGTAAAACGGTATTTAAAAAAGCAAGTAGCTTGCCAGACCTTCCACCGGGACTTCCAGTTATCCCGGATGAATTCAAACCGCCTATGAAAATAATTACGAGAAAACCGATTTTACCTTCAGAAGAAGAATTGGAAGGAAATAATCGTTCCCGATCGGCTAAGCTAAGAATCGCCGAAAAGCAATAATTACAGAAAAAAATCAGTAAGGGGGAACATGAATGAGTTCCATAGCCAAAAAAATACAAGAACAGCAAAATGAAGACCAACAGCAGCAACAGACACATCAGACAGTGGTCATCCGTAAAGCGAAGATATCCATTGGTGAAGTTTTCTTACTATGTGCCCTTGCTATCATGGTTACTTTTATGGGAGTGAAAATAGTCTCTAATCAAGCGGACATTTATGAAACGAATAAAGAAATACAGCTAGTGGAAAATTCAATTGAAGAACAAGGAAAAGTGAATGATGATTTGAAAGTGCAGGTTGCTGAACTTAGTACATACGAAAGAATTTGGAAAAAAGCTGCAGCTCTAGGGTTCAAGTTAAATGAGAATAATGTGAAGGGTGTGCAGTGATAATGCAGAAACAAAAAAATATGAAGCATGGGGCAGCCGGATTATTTTTCTTATTCGGCCTGCTCTTTTTTGTATTAATCTGCCGCTTTTTGTATATTGAGGTGACTGGTACCGCAGGCGGGGAAGTACTTGCTTCGAAAATCGACAAGAAATATCAAAAAACACAGAGCATAAAAGCAAAAAGAGGTAGCATACTCGATACAAAAGGTGAAGTCATCGCCGAGGATACTTCCTCCTATATTTTAAGGGCTGTACTCAGTGAAAAGGAACCTGAGCATGTCAAAGATCCGGAGATGACTGCGAAAAAGCTTGCTAAATATATCGACATGGATGAACAGGACATCTATGAAAGGTTAACGAAAAAAAAGGCATACCAGGTAGAGTTCGGTAGTGCCGGCAAGGATCTGACTCAGGTCGTCAAGCAGAAAATAGAAAAATTGGAACTGCCGGGAATTACATTCGGAAGAACCAATAAACGTTTTTATCCTAATGGAATCTTCGCATCCCATCTGATTGGCTATGTAGAAAAAGATGAAAAAACGGGAGAAACGGCTGGTAAGTTCGGCATTGAAAAGTACCTCAATAAACAATTGCAGGAAACAAACGGGGAGCTGACATATGACAGTGACTCTTGGGGCTTCCTTTTGCCGGATACAAAGGAAAAGGTGGTTGCTCCGGATAATGGCAATGATGTCATGCTTACCATCGACAAGAAAATACAAACGCTCCTGGAAGATTCGATGAGCAAAGTGCAACAAAAATACGATCCCGAGGAAATCATAGCGATTGTTTCCAATCCCAAAACAGGGGAGATTATGGCGATGGGGCAAAGGCCTTCCTTCAACCCAACAACGAGAGTCGGGCTAACGGATACATGGCGTAACCTGGCTATTGAAGACTCCTTTGAACCGGGATCAACCATGAAAACATTCACCCTTGCCGCGGCTGTTGAGGAAGGGGTCTTTAATCCAAATGAAACTTTTGTTGCAGGAACTTATAAAGCGGGTTCAGGGGAAATTCATGATCATAGCGGAATCGAAAGAGGGAAGAGCATGACCTTTCTAGAAGGGGTTCAACGTTCTTCTAACGTCGCTTTTGCTACTCTTGCAATGGATAAGATCGGAGCGGATACTTTTCGTGAGTATTTGACAAAGTTCGGTTTCGATAAAAAAACTGGGATAGATTTGCCGAACGAGATAACCGGTAAAATTCAATACAAGTATAAGCTTGAAAAAGTTACCACTTCCTTTGGACAAGGTTCGACCGTTACGCCGATTCAACAGATCCAGGCTGCTTCCGCAATAGCGAATGACGGTAAAATGATGCAGCCGTACGTGATAAAAAGCATTTCCGATCAGGATACCGGAAAAGTTTTGAAAACGACAAAGCCGAAAGTGACAGGGGAACCGATTTCGGCAGAAACTGCAAAACAAGTCCGAGACTATTTGGAAACGGTAATTTCTGCGAAAAACGGAACAGGGAAAAAATATGCCATTGATGGATATGAAGTTGCAGGGAAAACAGGAACGGCACAAATTGCTGGTCCGACAGGTAAATATTTAGAAGGGAAGAATAACTATGTATTCTCCTTTTTAGGTATGGCTCCAAAAGATGACCCGGAGTTGGTCATGTATGTGGCGGTCAAGCAGCCGAAATTAGGTGTATCTTATGTCGGGGCTGATCCTTTGTCAGAGATATTTAACCCTGTCATGCAAAATAGCCTGCAATATCTGAACATAAAACCTTCTGATGTTAAAAAACAAAAAGCCAATAAAATCGTTGACTATACGAATCAAACCGAGAGTTCAGCGGTCAAAGAGCTGAAGGATCTTGGCTATGATGTAAGTACGATCGGAAGTGGGCGTAAAGTGCTCGATCAATCCCCGAAAGCCGGTAGTACCCTATTACAGGGTGAAAAAATAATCTTGAAAACCGAAGGGGAAATGAAAGTTCCTGAGATGAAGGGATGGTCCTTGCGCGATGTCATGAAATTAGCTAAGGTTGCAAAACTGGATCTGAAAACTACAGGAACTGGCTATGTGAGTAAACAGGGTATCGAAGCTGGGAAAAAGATGAAGGAAGGAGATACCTTCAATATTGAATTAACCCAGCCTAAAGCTGCAGAGGATATACCGAATAAAGAGAAAACAGAGTGATGATAAAGAGGGAATCCAAACGGATTCCCTCTTTCAGTTTGTAGACAAAAGGGGTTCGGAATTAAAAAATTCCGAACCCCTTTTTGAGATTCCCTTTGAATTTTTGCCTGAAGTTAGGAGATTGGGGCTCTACGAGCCCACTATGTTAGGCCATTTTTGGACCTCCCCATGTCCAATTGGCCATCTTCTTTAAATTAATGGCAGCGAAAGTAAGCATCGCCTGCATCGACAATTTTTTAAGTCCCCTTAAAGTTGTCCAACGCATACCATGCTTTTCTTTTGCATCTGCGAATACACGCTCAATCGTTTCTTTACGTTTCGCATATATAGTTTTTACATCTTGATGATGACGCAGATGATCTGCTTCTTCCACATATGTTTGCCAAATATGCCGTGTCACCACTTTTTGATGGTCTTTGCTTTCTGTACACTGAGATAAAAATGAGCATGCCGCACAAGTGTGTTTGGGTGATTTATACTCGCGATAGCCCTCTTTATTGGTTGTTGAGTACTTTAATAGCTCTCCCGAAGGACAAAGGTAACAATCAAAATGTTCATCGTATACATAGTCCTGTTTGCGGAAAAATCCTTCTTTGGTGCGAGGACGTGTATAAGGTAAAGCCGGTATGATTTCTTTGTTAAATAGGTAGCTTGTAATCGCTGGTGTTTTATAAGCTGCATCTGCGGCAACGGCTTCCGGTTTTCCAATTTTCTCAATCACTTGTTCAACTAGTGGCTCTAAGATCTGACTGTCATGTATATTTCCAGGTGTTACAATCGTTCCCAATACAAAACCGTTGCGGTCTGCGGCCGCGTGGAATGAATAGGCAAACTGTTTTGTTCGTTCATCTTTCACATAGTAGCCACTCTCAGAATCCGTTGTACTTTCTTTAATCTCTTTGGTCTCTTCTTTATCAAATTTATCTGATGGAAAAGGCTTCTTTCCATGGTTTTCACGATCTTGATTGATTTCTTCTTGAAGACGCCCTTGATACGCTCGTGTTTCTTTACGAACGATTTTCTTTTCAAATTTCCGTTTATTCGCACTGGCTTTCACATGTGTGGAATCCACGAAAACGTGTTCAGCACTTATTAACTTTTTATTAGCAGCTGTCATTAAAATGCGATAGAAAATCTGTTCAAACAGGTCTGTATCTTTAAAGCGTCGCTCATAATTTTTCCCAAACGTAGAGAAATGAGGTACTTTATCATGGAAACCATAGCCTAAGAACCAACGGTAAGCCATATTAGTTTCAACTTCTTCAATCGTTTTACGCATGGAACGAATACCGAAGGTATATTGAATGAATGTCAGTTTAACTAAAATAACTGGATCAATAATTGGGCGTCCTACCTCTGAATACATATCTTTCACCAAGTCATAAATGAAAGTGAAGTCAATGGCAGCCTCTAGTTTACGAACCAAATGGTTCGGTGGCACCAGTTGATCTAACGTAATCATTTCAAGTTGATCTCGCTGAATAGAATCATGTTTCGAAAGCATCCTCATCACCTCAAGTTTTAATACTTCTATTTTAAAACAAAAGCGACTCAGGGCAAAAGTGTTTATCTAAAAGATAAGACAAAGTTGATTGGAACGGAAGGTACGAGACTCCTGCGGGAAAAGCGCGTCTATGGGAGACCCCGCAGGCGAAAGCCGAGGAGGCTCCCCGACCGCCCGCGGAAAGCGAGTGCCTGGAGTGGAAATCAACGGCCAAATTGTCCAACTCATAAAAAATAGACAAACTCGATTTTCCTCGAGTTTGTCTACAGTCTGAAAGAGGGAATCCAAACGGATTCCCTCTTTATTTCTTTAAAAGTTTCTTAGTCTAGCATCGAGCAGACAAGCATATATTGAACCATGTATGAAATGGAGGTGCCTGTTTTTGCGTGTTTCGAATGTTACTGTCCGAAAACGGCTGGCAATCGCATTGGCAGTGGGTATCATTGTTTTTTTTATCATTGATGTCCGTTTGGGAATTGTACAATTTTATTTAGGGGATAAGCTGACGGGGCTGGCTAAAGATTCCTGGAGCAGGAATATTCCTTTTGAAGCTAAACGAGGTGAAATCCTGGATCGGAATGGTGTCGAGCTGGCAACGAATATTTCTGCCCCAACAGTCTATGTCATCCCAAGACAGATTGAGAATCCTGGGGAAACGGCGGAACAGCTTGCTTCAATATTGGATATGACAAAGGAAAAGGCTTATCAATGGCTAACGAAACAGGCGATGAGCGTCAGAATCCCGGAAGGCAGAAAGATATCTCACGAAAAGGCGAAGGAAATTAAAGCATTAGGGATAAAGGGTGTTTATATCGCTGAAGATTCAAAGCGTCATTACCCATTTGGTGAATATCTTTCGCATGTTCTTGGCTTTACGGGCTCCGATAATCAAGGGTTGATGGGAATTGAATTGTCTTATGATAAGGAACTAAGTGGGGAAAAAGGATTTGTTAAATTTTATTCCGATGCGAAAGGGAAAAGGCTCGAAAATATGGCCGATGACTATAAGCCCCCTGTTGATGGTGATAACTTGAAGCTTACGATCGATAGCAAAATCCAGACAATCGTGGAGAGGGAGCTCGATAATGCGGAGGCGACATATAACCCCGATGGTCTAATTGCCATTGCCATGGACCCGAATACAGGGGAAATATTGGCGATGTCGAGCAGGCCAACCTTTGACCCAGCTAATTTTCAAAATGTACCTTCAGAAGTGTATAACCGCAATTTACCAGTTTGGAGTATATATGAACCAGGTTCGACTTTTAAGATCATCACCCTTGCTGCAGCTCTGGAGGAAGGGAAGGTCGACTTACAAAAGGAACATTTTTATGATTCAGGACATGTGGAAGTGTCAGGTTCTACACTGCATTGCTGGAAAAGCGGAGGACATGGGGATCAAACTTTTCTTGAAGTCGTCGAGAACTCATGTAACCCTGGTTTTGTAGAATTAGGGAACCGGCTTGGTAAAGACAAGCTGTTTAAATATATAAATGATTTCGGGTTTGGACAAAAAACGGGAATTGATTTAACCGGAGAAGGAAAAGGAATCATGTTCAACATGGATCGAGTGGGTCCTGTTGAGCAGGCAACCACTGCATTTGGACAAGGTGTTGCCGTAACGCCCATTCAGCAGGTGACAGCGGTATCGGCGGCTGTGAATGGCGGTACGTTGTATACGCCCTATATCGCAAAGGAACTGGTAGATCCAAAAAATGGAGAAGTACTGATGCGAAAGACCCCGCAGGCGAAGAAAAAAGTAATTTCAGAAGCAACCTCGAAGAAAGTCCGAGAAGCACTTGAATCCGTTGTTGCTAAAGGGAGCGGTAAAGGAGCATTCGTGGAGTCGTACCGAGTCGGCGGGAAAACGGGTACAGCACAAAAAGCTGAAAATGGCCGATACCTTGAAAATAATTATATTCTCTCATTCATTGGTGTCGCTCCAGCGGATGATCCGCAAATCGTTGTCTATATAGCGGTGGATAATCCGAAAGGAACAGTGCAATTCGGTGGGGTCGTTGCTGCTCCGATCGTAGGGAATATCATGGAGGATTCACTTAGGGCCATGGGCATCAAGCCAAGAAAAAACCAGATTGAGAAGGAAACTGTTTGGACGGATCCTGTCATGGTTGAGGTACCTGACGTTGTGGGACTCAGCAAAAAAGAGTTGCAAACCCAGCTCATCGACCTTAAGCTGGATATTGCCGGCAATGGGGATAAAGTCATAAATCAAGCTCCGGATCCAGGTGTTAAAGTAAAAGAAGGGTCCACGATAAGAATTTATCTTGGCGAAAATACAGAATAAGTATAAAATAATATATGAATAGTTAAAGCGGCTGAAGAATCATCAGCCGCTTTGTTTACGGAGTCGTGATAACCCCGTATAATTGAAATTGGCTTCTCGACAAGCCAAGACTAATCACATATAATGAATCCTCAAATTAAGTTGAGAGGGATGGAAAAATGAAGCTTCACAAATTACTATCTTATTTACACTCCTTATTTACGTATGAAGGAGAAAATCCTGATATCACCTCCATTGAAAATGATAACCGTAAAGTCATAGACGGAAGTTTATTTGTTTGTATAAAAGGTTATACAGTCGATGGTCATGATTTTGCCCAATCTGCTGTAGAACATGGAGCTGCAGCAGTCATTGCAGAAAGGCCGCTCGATCTCGATGTTCCCGTGATCGTTGTCAGGGATTCAAGCAGGGCGATGGCAATGCTTGCCGATGCATTTTATGGCCATCCTACGCAAAAGATGCGCTTGATTGGAATTACAGGTACGAATGGAAAAACGACCACCAGTCACTTATTGGAAAAGATTTTCGAGGATCGAAATGAAAAAACAGGATTGATTGGCACGATGTATACAAAAGTTGCCGATACGGTATACGAAACTAAGAATACGACGCCAGATAGCGTTACACTGCAGAAGGCTTTTCATGAAATGGCCGAAGCGTCTGTTTCCACGGCCATTATGGAAGTTTCTTCGCATGCACTTGAGCTTGGTCGCGTCCATGGCTGTGATTATGATATTGCCGTTTTTACGAATCTCACACAGGATCATTTGGATTTCCATAAAACTATGGACAGATACAGGCAGGCAAAATCATTATTTTTCTCCCAGCTCGGCAATGCCTACATAGAAAACCGTCCAAAATATGCTGTTCTTAATGTTGATGATGAGGCAACAGCTGATTTCATTAAAGTGACCGCTGCTACAGTCGTTACATACGGGATAGACAAAGAAGCGGATATCAGGGCCAAGGACATAAAAATTGATGCAAATGGCACATCATTCACCTTGACAGCGGGCAAAGAGGAGCGTTTCATTCAGCTGAAGCTAATTGGTAAATTCAGTGTTTATAATGTTCTCTCGGCCATCTCAGCCGCTCTGTGCGCGGGTAACGATCTAGATGAGACCATTAGATCAATTGAGGATATAAAAGGTGTTGCAGGCCGTTTTGAGCTTATTACAGCAAATCAGTCCTTCCCGGTCATAGTTGACTATGCCCATACACCGGACAGTTTAGAGAATGTCCTAAAGACTGTTGGTGAGTTTGCTGAAAAGAAAATTTTTGTGATAGTGGGCTGCGGCGGGGACCGAGACAAGACAAAGCGTCCTATCATGGCCGAAATTGCATGCAGGTTGGCGACTGACCCAATTTTCACCTCGGATAATCCACGCAGTGAAGATGCTGCCCAAATCCTGCGGGATATGGAAGCTGGTGTAGCAGGCAAAGAATATACGGTTATCGAAGACCGCAAGCAGGCGATTAGTTATGCAGTTGCCAAGGCGGATGAGGGAGACGTTATTTTAATTGCTGGAAAAGGTCATGAAACATATCAATTGGTTGGTGACGAGGTGCTTCACTTCGATGACCGTGAAGAGGCAGAAAAGGCGATTCAAAGTCGTTTGGGTTCAGTATGAACCAGCGGTGAATTTGTCCCGTCAACAAACAAGAAATGACAACAAGCAGAATTTTATTTTGAATTGTGTTAGGAATGAGGGAGTAAGGAATGTTGGAACAAGTAATTTTTTATACGATTTTGGTGGCGTTTTTAGTAACCGTTCTTCTTTCGCCGGTTTTCATCCCGTTTTTACGAAGATTGAAATTCGGGCAAAGTATCAGGGAAGAAGGCCCACAATCGCATCTGAAGAAAACGGGAACACCCACAATGGGCGGTTTGGTCATATTACTATCTGTTACTATCGCTACACTTGTCATGACTTTTAAATTTTCGGAACCATCAACCGAAACTTATTTATTATTATTCGTTACATTAGGATTTGGTTTATTAGGTTTCTTGGACGATTTCATCAAAGTGGTGATGAAACGTAATCTAGGACTGACTTCAAAGCAAAAGCTGCTTGGACAAATTGTGATTTCGGTCATCTTTTACTTCGTCTTTAAGCAGACAGACCGTTTTAATCCTGAATTGACGATTCCAGGTACAGACTATGCTGTTGATTTTGGCTGGTTTTATCTCTTCATCGTTATTTTCTGGCTGGTAGGTTTTTCGAATGCCGTCAATTTGACGGATGGGCTTGATGGACTTGTCTCAGGCACATCAGCCATTGCTTTTGGTGCTTTTGCCATTTTGGCCTGGAGTCAGTCACAATATGATGTCGCTATATTTTCTGTTGCGGTTGTCGGTGCAGTACTAGGATTTTTGGTATTCAATGCCCATCCTGCAAAGGTATTCATGGGGGATACAGGTTCCTTGGCACTTGGAGGAGCCATCGCTACCATCGCCCTGTTAACCAAGCTTGAAATCCTCCTGGTAATCATTGGCGGAGTCTTCGTCATTGAGACCCTCTCTGTCATCTTACAGGTAGGATCTTTTAAAACGACTGGTAAACGTATTTTTAAAATGAGTCCGCTTCACCACCATTATGAGCTTTCTGGCTGGTCGGAATGGCGTGTCGTCGTGACTTTCTGGACAGTGGGGCTGCTGTGTGCGGTACTCGGAATCTATTTAGAGGTGTGGATATAATTGAAAGAGACTGCAAAGTATTCAGAGAAAAAGATATTGGTATTAGGATTGGCAAAAAGCGGAGTGATGGCAGCTTCGCTTCTACATAAATTAGGTGCTTTCGTGACGGTTAATGACATGAAGCCATTATCGGAAAATCCTGAAGCCCAAGGACTTCTTGAACAGGGAATCAAAGTCATCTGCGGAAGTCATCCGATTGAGCTACTTGATGAAGGTTTCGAGTTGATCGTGAAAAACCCGGGAATCCCCTATCGGAATCCTATTGTAAAAGGGGCATTGGAAAAAGGGATTCCAGTTATCACGGAAGTTGAACTGGCCTATCAGATCAGTGAGGCCCCTTTCATAGGCATCACTGGTACAAATGGAAAAACGACTACGACAACATTGGTATTCGAAATGTTGAAAATCGGTGAAAAATCCCCGCTTATTGCTGGAAATATCGGTACAGTCGCTTCTGGTGTTGCTGAAAAAGCAAAATCCGATGACTCGATCGTCATTGAATTATCATCATTCCAGTTAATGGGGATAGAGGAGTTTCGTCCTGAAATCTCGATCTTGACTAATCTGTATGATGCGCATTTGGATTATCATAGCTCCAAACAGGAATATGCAGAAGCAAAAGCTGCGATTACGAAAAATCAAATAGGCTCAGATTTCATGATTTTTAATGCAGATCAGGATGCCGTTTTATCCATGGCGAAAAAGACCAAGGCTGAACTTGTTCCTTTTTCAACTGAAGTGAAACATGAGAATGGCGCCTATGTTGAAGACGGTGCCGTTTATTTCCGAGGAGAAAAAGTCATTGATGTTTCTGAGATAGCCCTTCCTGGAAAACATAATTTGGAAAATGTGCTTGCAGCCATCTCGGCGGCCAAACTGAAGGGTGTCGCTAACGAAGCCATTCAGACTGTCCTAAAAACATTTTTTGGTGTGGAACACCGTCTGCAGTATGTAGCGACGATCGAAAACCGTAAGTTTTATAATGATTCGAAAGCGACGAACATCCTAGCTGCATCCAAAGCGCTAACATCCTTTACGGAACCTGTCATCTTATTGGCAGGCGGGTTGGATCGCGGAAATGAATTCGATGAGTTAAAACCGGCTATGAAAAATGTCAAAGCCGTGATAACTTTTGGCGAAACGGCAGAAAAAATTGAGCGGGTAGCCAAAGAAATAGGAATAGCGAATATAAAACGTGTCGATAATGTAGAAAAGGCCGTACCGGCAGCATTTGAATTTTCAAATGAAGGCGACTGCATTCTTCTCTCCCCTGCTTGTGCAAGCTGGGATCAATATAAAACTTTTGAGCAAAGAGGAGACATGTTTATGGAGGCCGTGCATAAACTTAAGTAAGAGCTTTCGCAAAAGAGAAGTGAACCTGCTTCTACGTTGACACCTTGGAAAAAAGCGATAATGAGCCGTTATTGCTTTTTTTTTGGCTAAAGTGCTGACAAGCAATCAGCATTGATGTTTATATTCGTACAGGCTCGAAAAACTTCCTCGAGGTGGATGTCCGTGCCATTAAAAAAATCGAATCCCGATCTTATTCTCATTATCGTCACCTTAAGTCTTTTGACCGTTGGATTAATCATGGTTTACAGTGCTAGTGCCATTTGGGCAACATATAAATTTGATGATTCGTTTTATTTTGCTAAAAGGCAGTTGCTGTTTGCCTGCGTTGGCGTCATAGCCATGTTTTTCATCATGAATGTGGATTATTGGACGTGGCGGACTTGGGCCAAGATTCTCATCATCATATGTTTCATTATGTTATTGGCGGTGCTTGTACCAGGTATAGGGATGGCAAGAAATGGATCGAGGAGCTGGATTGGTGTAGGTGCCTTTTCGGTACAGCCATCTGAGTTCATGAAACTAGCGATGATCGCTTTTTTGGCTAAGTTTTTATCCGAACGGCAAAAGCTGATCACCTCTTTTAAAAAAGGGATGCTTCCATCCTTGGGTTTAGTGTTTTTGGCATTTGGATTGATCATGTTACAGCCCGACCTTGGAACGGGAACGGTAATGGTAGGAACATGCATCGTTATGATTTTTATTTCCGGGGCAAAAATCAGCCATTTTGTCGGCTTGGGGCTAATAGGGGTAGTAGGTTTTATCGGCCTGATTTTGTCAGCGCCGTACAGGATAAAAAGGATCACATCTTTTCTCGATCCTTGGGAAGACCCTTTGGGCAGTGGCTTTCAAATGATTCAATCGTTTTATGCAATCGGGCCCGGTGGATTGTTCGGACTGGGACTCGGGCAAAGTCGCCAAAAGTTTTTCTATTTACCAGAACCGCAGACCGATTTCATTTTTGCCATACTTTCCGAGGAACTTGGCTTCATCGGAGGCTCTCTGGTCATATTGTTATTTGCACTCATGCTTTGGCGGGGCATACGGATCGCACTTGGTGCCCCTGATTTATATGGGAGCCTTGTAGCGGTGGGAATCATTGCAATGGTCGCCATTCAAGTGATGATCAATATAGGGGTAGTAACGGGATTGATGCCAGTTACGGGTATCACCTTGCCTCTTTTAAGTTATGGCGGTTCATCTTTGACACTTATGTTGATGGCGATCGGAGTGCTCCTGAATATTAGCCGTTATTCAAGGTTTTGACATCAGAAAAATATATGGTTGGCAAAGGGAAGCCCTGTTAAACGCAGGGTTTTCCTTTTTTTATTCTTACGATAAAAACCCTTGCAGGAAACTGATTTTGGAGGATACCTTGCCGGAAATTAGAAATAAATGAAATGCCGCTTAAATATTACCATGTATGAATGTGGGGGAATCCATAATAAATATTGGCAATACTGCTTTGTTTAGACTATAGTATAAGAGGGTTAGGCCGTACCGGGGCTTGCTTCTGCTCATTTTTCTGTTTAAAAGGTATTATCAATCTTGTAAAATAAATGACCTCATGTAAGAGGAAATGAAAATCATAACTTGGGATTTTTGGAACAACAAGGAGGTTTATCATGGATAAAGTGATAAAGCAATTAACTGAAATGAAAATCGGCAAAGTTCTTGAACGAGAACCGCTTGCGAATCATACAACTATGAAAATTGGGGGGCCGGCTGATTTATTCATCGTGCCATCATCCATTGAAAATATAGAAAAAACGATGCAGGTCATCAAAGAACATGGGATACCATGGAGGGCGATTGGCAGGGGCTCGAACTTACTTGTAAGTGATGGCGGAATTGAAGGTGCCGTACTTAAATTGGGTAAGGGACTTGATCATTTCGAGTTGAATGGCTGCGAGATTAAAGCGGGAGCTGGGGTGTCACTTGTCAGCCTTTCCGTTCAAATCAGTAAAAAAGGATTTGCAGGATTGGAATTTGCCAGTGGGATCCCAGGTTCGGTCGGCGGAGCTGTCTATATGAACGCTGGTGCGCACGGTTCCGATATGAGTGTAATCCTCAAGAAGGCGCATGTCCTTTTTGAAGATGGAACCCTAGCTTGGCTTTCGAAGGAAGAAATGGAGTTTTCATATCGAACCTCTCTACTTCAAAAGAAACGACCTGGAATCGTACTGGAGGCCATTTTTCAATTGACAGAGGGTAATAAAACCGAAATCGTTGAAAGAATGCAGAATAACAAGAATTATCGAAAAGAAACCCAGCCGTATAATCTGCCATGTGCCGGTAGCATATTCAGGAATCCACTCCCACATCATGCAGGTAAATTGGTGGAGAATGCCGGCCTGAAGGGACACTCGATTGGCGGAGCGCAGATTTCACCGATGCACGGAAACTTTATCGTTAACACAGGTACTGGAAGTGCTGCGGATGTTCAAGCCTTGATACAGCATGTGAAGGATACTGTGTATGATAAATTTGAAATTGAAATGGAAACAGAAGTGGAAATTATCGGCCGGAAATAGCAGAGGATTTATTCTTTATATCCAAATATTGTGTTATAATGTGATACCTTTTAAAGTTTATTAAAAACAAATTTTAAGTTTGTCTTGAATCGTACTGTGTCATAAACCATCCATTTTTTCAGGAAGAGGTGAATGGGATGGAAAAGGGAAAAATCGTTTCCATTGAGGACCGCATCCCGAAATTAAAACAATTAAGAAAAAGCAAAGCAAACAGGCGACTTGTTCTTTTGCTTTCCCTTTTCTTCATTCTGGTTGCTTGTGTGCTGTATTTCTTATCCCCGTTGAGCTACGTGAAATCCGTGCAGGTAGAGGGGAATCGTTATTTTACTTCCAAGCAGATCATTAAATTGAGTAAGGTGAAGAAGGATCAAAGCATCTGGAAGGTTGATACAGGGACCGCCGCCGCTAATATCAAAAAAAATAAGGAAATAAAAAGCGTACAGGTAACACCTGTATTTCCTAATTCCATTAAAATTACGGTTTCGGAACATAATAGGATGGCATATCTGTCCAATAATGGTAAGTTTGCTCCAATTTTGGAAAACGGGTCGGTTTTGGAGGAATTAGCAACAGGCGAAATTCCAGTATTTGCCCCGGTTTTAATTGGTTTCAAAGAGGGTAAAGCATTAAAGTTGCTTTTAGAAGAGCTGGACAAGCTTCCTGTCGAGATTCAGAATGCCATATCTGAAATTCATTATGCTCCAACCAAAACCGATGACTACCATATCGTCATGTTTATGAACGATGGGTTTGAAGTAAGTGCGACAAGCCGGACTTTATACGAGAAAATGATCCACTACCCATCGATTGTCAGCCAGTTGGATCCAAAGGTAAAGGGAGTCATTGATCTGGAAGTGGGTTCTTATTTTAAAGCATATGAAGACGCTGAACAAAAGGAAGGCACCAATGAGGAAAATTAATGGCAAACGGGTGGTCTTACCCCTAGTTTGCGTTGTTCTCGGATTTATGATTGCCTTCTCTTACAATCTGACCAAAGATGGTAAAGGAGTAGTGAAGGATAAAGCCTGGGATCAGGAATATGAGCTAAGGCAGCAACTGATCGAACAAGAGAAACAGAACAGGGATCTTCAGAATGAACTCCTTCAAAAGCAAGAAAATGTATCCAAAATTGAAAAAGACCTAGCGCAGGAAAAGCAGTTATTTTTCAATTTGGCCAAGGATACGGAAAAATACCGGATGTTTCTTGGAAAAGTGAAAGTGAAAGGCACAGGCCTTCAGGTGACTCTTGAAGATGGTACAGATATGGACTCAGAGGCCAATGTTAATAACTACCTGGTTCATGAACAGCATGTCTTCAAGGTCGTCAATGAACTATACATATCAGGTGCAGAGGCTGTTGCGATTAACGGTCAAAGGTTAAATCATGATTCTTACATAGTATGTAATGGGCCTGTGATCACAATCGATGGCCATCAGCATCCAGCTCCATTTATCATTTCTGCGATTGGGGACCCTGATGTCCTGGGTGCTTCACTGGACTTACCCGGTGGCATAAAGGAACAGCTTGTTAATGAGAATATTATCTTTACAGTGGAAAAGCAAAAGAATATCATTTTTGATCCAATTATTGGAGGGTGATTAGATCCCCGGATTCGATGAAAGATTGGTGAGAAGCTGGAAATGAAAAAAAAGCTTTCTTTTAGTTTGGTTACGTTGATTGCTGGCTTCATGCTCGCAATTCAATTCAATTTGGTGAATCACCCTGTCGTTTCCGATACAAGGGATATGTGGGAGCTGAAAAATGATTTATTGAAAGAACAGCAGACCCAGGCGGAATTAATAGAGGGTATCAGTAAGCTTGAGGGGAAAATTGCATCCTATGAAACAAAGAAAAATGAGAGTAAAGAGGAAGTATTACGTGACACCCTGACCGAATTAAAGACTGATGCAGGTTTGACTGAAATAAAAGGTAAAGGGGTAATCGTGTCTATACAGCCTATAAAAGAAGAAATCCTTCTTGGTAAGAGGATCGAGTATATTTCACCTGTATTGATCATTCGGCTCATAAATGAAATGTATAGGTTTGGCGCTGACGAAATTTCCATTTCAGGACAAAGGTATATTTCAACATCTGTTATTCGTGATATAAATGGGCAGCCGAAAATAGACGGATACCCTCTAGTTGATTACCCGGTCGAAATAAAGGCAATTACCGTTAATCCAACGAAATTGAAGCAGCGTATTGAAGGATCTGAACTTATGGATGATTTCTTTATAGATAATTTTGAAGTGCTGATTAAGGCACCTTCTGGTGAGTTGACATTGCCGGCCTACCAAAATGCTATTAATGTGGAACATATGGAACCCATTATGGATGGGGGGGAATCGTAATGTGGTTGCCAGTTTTTGGACTCTTGATTGGAATCACCCTTGGTTTTTTTGTGGATTTCGATATCCCCCATGAATATTCAAATTATCTCTCCATTGCCGTGCTTGCTGCTTTTGATACCTTATTTGGAGGCATAAGGGCTCATCTGCAAAACCTTTATGATGAAGTTGTATTTGTAACAGGATTCTTCTTTAATATTATTTTGGCCGCAGGTTTGGCTTTTCTAGGTGTACATCTTGGTGTAGACTTGTATTTAGCCGCAATCTTTGTGTTCGGCGTAAGGCTCTTTCAAAATATCGCCCTGATTAGAAGGATACTAATTGAAAAATGGTCCATTTCCCGGAAAAAGCAGAAAAAAAATCTATAATTTTAAAGGGAATTAAGTTGTAAATGACGAATAGTTTATGGCAGTATCTAGTTTAGAAATGATATCAGTTATGTTGAGAAGCGAACAATAAGCACTTGAAAACAGAAGAATCTACGAGTTTGTTTGGGAAATGATAAATGAACCGCATAATGAATTAGCGAGTTTTTGTAATCAGTTCTGTTATTTTATAATGAATAAGTCTTTAGATATAAAAATGTTATTCTACTAATACATGTAAAACCTGAAGGAGGTGCCATGGAATGAACAGCAACGAAATATACGTAAGTCTTGACATCGGTACATCCAGTGTAAAAGTTATCATTGGGGAAATGGTCAATGACACATTAAATATAATCGGCGTTGGAAATGTTAAATCAGAAGGGCTCAAAAAGGGTTCAATCGTCGGTATAGATGAAACCGTCCAATCCATTCAAAAGGCTGTCGAACAAGCAGAACGGATGATTGGGATGGAGATAACAAAGGTAATCGTCGGTATAAGTGGAAATCACGTGACGCTTCAGCCTTGTCATGGGGTAGTAGCGGTATCCAGTGACAATAAAGAAATTACTGAGCATGACGTTTTCCGTGTCAGGGAAGCGGCGGAGTTAATAACGATACCGTCCGACAGGGAAATTATCGACGTGGTGCCGATTCATTACAAAGTTGATGAACTTGATGAAATCAGTGATCCAAGGGGCATGATAGGTGTTCGGTTGGAAATGAGAGGGATTTTAATCACAGGTCTTCGGACAATTTTACATAATACGCTGCGTTGTGTGGAAAGGGCAGGGTTAGAAATAACCGATATCGCTCTTCAGCCCTTAGCCGCAGGTTCCCTTGTTTTATCCAAGGATGAAAAAGAACTTGGTGTGGCACTTGTCGATATTGGGGGAGGTTCCACGACTCTTGCAATTTTCGAACAAGGCTATTTACAATATACGTCTGTTATACCTATAGGCGGGGAAACACTTACGAAGGATCTTTCAATCGTTCTAAGGACAACGATGGAAGAAGCTGAGAAAATAAAGGTAAAGCACGGACATGCCTTTTATGATGACGCGTCTGAAGATGAAGTATTCCAAATACCGATCATCGGCAGCGACCAGCAGCAGCCCTGCAACCAGTTAATGCTTTCGGATATCATTGAAGCGCGTGTGACCGAAATATTCGAGTTGATTCAAGATGACTTGAGAAGACTTGGCTTCCAGGATATTCCGGGTGGTTTTGTGTTGACCGGGGGCGTAGTTAAGATGCCGGGAGTCCTGGAGCTTGCTCAATATGTGTTCCAAAACCGCGTCAGGACAGCTGAACCGAACTACATCGGTGTTAGGGAACCACATTATACGACAGCTGTTGGTCTGATTAAACACGCATGCAAGAAAGAGAGAATGCAAAAAAACACCGCTAATAAAACTCCTGTAGCAGCTGGACAAGCACAAGAAGATAATGACCAGCGCAGCCAAAAGGTTTCTCAGAAAAGCAAAGAGAACACGGCTAAAAACCAAGGTGAAAAAGGTGAATCTAAATTCAAAAAAATCCTGGGTTACTTTTTTGAATAACAATCATTAAGAATCGGGAATTTCGTCAAAATAGGAGGATTGTCATGTTGGAGTTTGATTCTAAT
The DNA here is from genome assembly GCF_001578185.1 of Peribacillus simplex. NCBI lineage: Bacteria > Bacillati > Bacillota > Bacilli > Caryophanales > Bacillaceae > Peribacillus > Peribacillus simplex. The sequence goes on from NZ_CP011008.1 coordinate 1,555,901, forward strand.
TTAGAACAATTAGCAACGATAAAAGTAATAGGTGTTGGCGGCGGCGGAAACAATGCGGTAAACAGAATGATCGAGCATGGTGTACAGGGTGTCGAGTTTATTTCTGTCAATACAGACGCACAGGCACTTAATCTATCAAAAGCAGAAATTAAAATGCAAATCGGTGGGAAGCTTACACGCGGTTTAGGTGCAGGCGCCAATCCGGAGGTAGGAAAAAAAGCTGCAGAAGAAAGCAAAGAGCAGATTGAAGAAGCGCTTAAAGGTGCCGATATGGTATTCGTAACTGCTGGAATGGGCGGCGGTACTGGTACGGGAGCGGCTCCTGTCATCGCTGGCATTGCTAAAGATTTAGGGGCTCTTACAGTGGGTGTTGTTACTCGTCCATTTACTTTCGAAGGCCGAAAACGTGCAACACAGGCTCAAGGCGGCATTTCATCCATGAAGGAATCGGTTGACACACTAATCGTCATTCCGAACGACCGTCTTCTTGAAATCGTCGATAAAAGCACGCCAATGCTTGAAGCGTTCCGTGAAGCCGATAATGTTCTGCGTCAAGGGGTACAAGGGATTTCAGATTTAATTGCAGTTCCTGGTCTTATTAACTTGGACTTTGCCGATGTTAAGACCATCATGTCCAACAAAGGTTCCGCTCTTATGGGAATCGGGATTTCCTCCGGGGAAAACCGTGCAGCAGAGGCGGCAAAAAAAGCCATCTCCAGCCCGCTGCTTGAAACATCGATTGATGGTGCCCAAGGCGTACTGATGAATATAACAGGTGGAACGAACCTAAGTCTTTTTGAAGTCCAGGAAGCGGCCGATATCGTGGCTACTGCATCCGATCAAGACGTAAACATGATTTTTGGTTCGGTTATCAATGAAAACCTTAAAGATGAAATCGTTGTTACAGTGATTGCCACAGGCTTTAACGAGGTTGAAGCTTCAATAAGGCCTACTGGACGTCCCACACTCGGACAACAGCAGCAATCAAGACCTCAGGCACAACAAACGCCACAGTCAAACGTGAAGCGTGAAGTGAAGAGAGAAGAAGTCAATGAACAGCCTGCACGTAATGCTAATCAAGGTGAAGAGGCTTTGGACATTCCAACCTTCCTCCGTAACCGTAATAGACGTCGTTAATATCGACGTCATATGCCGTTCCCATTTGGGGACGGTTTTTTGCCGTTTAAAAGATGCATGCCTAAAAAAGCACTCGATTCCAAGGACTTTGGAATAATGGGACTTTTCTCGAGCGATTTCACTCGATTCCAAGGCCAGCTGAAATCTTAATAATAGCATCCTTGATTGATGTCTAAATGTCCCTATGCGGTGGAAGACCTGTTTCCACTGCATGATGGAGTATCTGGGGTAAGTACCCTCTTTTCGTTAAGCTTTCGTTCACTTTTCATACGTAAATGAAAAAAGAAAAGAGCATCGAGAAATTATTAAACTTTTATAACATAAATCGACAGAAGTAAAAGGGAGCAGGATAGACTCTAAGACAGTATTGAAAATATCAATAGCTGTTTTTCTACAAAAAGGGTAAAAATGACTGAAAAACTCTTAAGTTTTCAGTACAAAAAGTGACACACTTTCTTAGGGCAGGTACGCTATACTTTTTGCTAGTGGAAGGTTAGCTCTTAAAAGGAGGGTAGGTATTTGACCTTATATTTAGATGTGATCTGGTTATTGAATTGGTTATTTGATTGCCTCCTTTTATATTGGACCGCCATCATCCTCAAACGAAGGGTAGCTCTTTGGCGGGTATGCATCGGCGGGCTGATAGGCTCCCTCATTATCGTATTGGCATTCACTCCTTTTTATGCAATTGCCGACCGAGTGTACATGAAGATTTTAGTATCCCTGGTCATGGTGCTGGCAACCTTTGGGCTTAATAGGTTAAAACTTTTTATGAAATCGGTGGCCACCTTATATTTTGTGACGTTTTTATCGGGGGGAATCCTTCTTGGACTTCACTACCTATTTGAATTTCAAATCGTTTCCAAGGACCCTGGCCAATATGCAGGAATCAATCGTTTTGGTGACCCTGTCAGCTGGATATTTGTAATGATTGGCTTCCCGCTCGCTTGGCAATTTTCCAAGAGGACACTTGAAGGGATGGAGATGACAAAGCTTTCGCATGAACAAATGGTTTCGGTCTCGGTTAAAATTTCTGACTTTGAAGGTACGTTTCATGGATTGGTGGATAGCGGCAATCAATTATATGATCCGATTACACGTTCCCCAGTCATGATCATTTCACTTTCAGGCGGGGAAGCGGGAATTCCAGACGATATGCTAGAGCTCTTTAAAAACCCTGATAACCTGATTAGCCAGGAAGTACAGCCCGAGTATTCATGGACTGGTAGAATGCGTGTCATCCCTTTTAAAGTCGTTGGTCATGAACACCAGCTGTTAACCGCAATCAAACCGGATTACATTAAAATCTTAAAAGGAGAAAAAGAATATCATGTTAAGCAGGGTCTCGTATCGTTTACCTTTCAGCAACTCTCTCCCGACAATAGCTATCAATCTATCGTTCATCCGAAAATGTTAACCGGGATACCGGTGCAAAATGCCTCCTGAACTTTTTGATTCACTCTAAATTTAGACCCATAATCCGTTTATTAGAAGGGAGAATTATTTTGAAGAAATTCATTCTTCGGCTCACTTATTTTTGGTACAAACTATTGTTCAAGCTCGGATTGAAAACGGACGAAATATTTTATATAGGAGGGAGTGAGGCACTGCCACCGCCCCTTTCAAAGGAAGAAGAGGCAATACTGATCAATAAATTACCCAAGGGCGATGAAGCTGCACGATCGATCTTAATTGAACGGAATTTAAGACTGGTTGTTTATATTGCCAGGAAATTTGAAAATACGGGCATCAATATTGAAGATTTAATTAGCATTGGTACCATAGGTTTGATCAAAGCTGTGAATACATTCAATCCTGAAAAGAAAATTAAACTCGCTACATATGCTTCGAGATGCATCGAGAATGAAATATTAATGTATTTACGAAGAAATAATAAAATCCGTTCTGAAGTTTCTTTTGATGAACCCCTGAATATTGATTGGGATGGAAATGAACTTCTGTTATCCGATGTTCTTGGAACTGACGATGACATTATCACGAAAGACCTCGAGGCAAACGTTGACCGCAAGCTGTTGACGAAAGCACTTACGCAGTTATCCGAGCGTGAAAAACAGATAATGGAACTTCGGTTTGGACTTGCAGGCGGAGAGGAAAAAACCCAAAAGGATGTTGCCGATATGCTGGGGATTTCCCAATCTTACATTTCACGTTTGGAAAAAAGGATTATTAAGAGGCTTCGAAAAGAATTTAATAAAATGGTGTAAAAAAATAAAGTGGATAAATGCCAATTAAATCAATACTTTGGCAGCCATAATGAAAAATAATGGTGATTTTCAGTTCTAGCCATGTGCATATTTTTTCCTCCCGCGGAAATACTGTTTTTTGTACAGCGCTCCTGTGAGGAGGGAATAATTTTGTCTCGTAATAAGGTTGAAATCTGCGGTGTGGATACATCAAAATTACCGGTTTTAAAGAATGAAGAAATGAGAAAACTCTTCAAAGAACTGCAAAATGGCGATATTTCAGCAAGAGAGAAACTGGTAAACGGGAATCTTCGACTCGTTCTAAGCGTCATTCAACGCTTCAACAATCGGGGAGAGTATGTAGATGATCTATTTCAGGTAGGCTGTATAGGGTTGATGAAGTCGATAGATAACTTTGACCTAGGTCAAAATGTTAAGTTTTCAACGTATGCTGTACCGATGATTATTGGAGAAATCAGAAGATATCTTCGTGACAATAATCCTATTCGGGTATCCCGTTCTTTGAGAGACATCGCTTACAAAGCTTTACAGGTAAAAGAAAAGCTCATAAGCCAGACCCTTCGTGAGCCGACAGCTGAAGAAATCGCCAAGGTGTTGGAAGTACCTCATGAAGAAATTGTTTTTGCACTAGATGCTATACAAGATCCAGTTTCCCTTTTTGAACCGATTTATAATGATGGCGGGGATCCGATTTATGTACTCGACCAACTGAGTGATGAAAAAAATAAAGATAGTACCTGGATTGATGAGATAGCTATAAATGAAGGAATGAGACGGTTGAATGACCGGGAAAAAATGATCCTTCGCAAACGTTTCTTCCAAGGGAAGACGCAAATGGAGGTAGCCGAGGAAATTGGCATTTCACAAGCGCAGGTATCCCGATTGGAAAAAGCGGCAATCAAACAAATGAATAAAAATATCCAACAGTAGAAGCTGGACATGAGAAAAAGTTAGCTGAAGCGGGTAGGGCAAATGCCGATTACCCGCTTATCAGCAACTTTTCCATAGCGGCTTTTTTATTTTGTGAAAAACCCCTTTCAGAAGGGAAGTCATGAAATGAATGGACGTTTATTTATCGTATTCTTCATCCTTGAGTGAATCATGTCATATACATAGGAATAGGACCAACATCTATGATGAAATTTTGAGGAGCTGAGTGATGTGACCAGGATTTCCGAATTTCAAATTAAGGATATCGTCAATATAGCGGATGGAAAGAAACTAGGTAATATGTCAGATCTTGAAATCAATACGTCCACAGGGAAAATAGAGGCCATCATCGTTTCAAATGGAACAAGGCTAATGGGCTTCTTCGGCAGGGAACAGGATATAGTAATCCCATGGCGCAAAATAAAAAAAATAGGTGCGGATGTCATTCTTGTTGAACATCAGACAGTATTTCAAGCTGAGCTGAAAGATGAACGGTTTTAAAGGTACATGGCGCAATTATATGATACACTAGACTAAAAAATAAAGAGGTTAAAGGATGAAAGAGCCATTTGTTTTAATAAAAGACCAATATATGCTCATTGACAGCTGGAGACAACAAAATCTCCAGCTCGTAGCGGGCTTCACCACAAAGAATGGGGGAGTCAGTTCAGGGGATTTCCAAACATTGAATACCGGTTTTCATGTCAAGGATAAGCTTGAAGATGTCCAGGGAAACCGCAGGATTTTAGCCGATAAGCTGTTGTTTCCGCTTAATGAATGGGTAGGGGCCGAGCAGACGCATGAAACGAAAATCCATCATGTTACCGAACGCGATGGCGGGAGGGGTTCAATGGATTATGATTCAGCCTTTAAGGCAACTGACGGATTCTATACGAAGGATCAAAATGTTTTATTGACTCTTTGCTATGCGGACTGTGTGCCTTTATACTTTCTTGCTCCGGCACATGGTTTGATTGGGGTGGCACATGCCGGCTGGAAGGGTACCGTTAATGGAATTGCACGAAAAATGGTTGAGGCATGGCTAAATGAGGGTATAAAGGCAACGGAGATATTTGCTGTTATTGGGCCGTCGATTTGTTCTAAGTGCTATGTAGTTGATGCTAAAGTCATCGATTTAGTGCAGAATTTGCTGGTAGATAATGACGAAAAGCCCTATAATTTAATCAGTGAAGGACAATATCGATTGGATCTTAAGCAACTTAATGCATTGATTCTTCAAAAATCAGGAATTCCAAAAAGTCAGATCGACGTTTCATCATACTGTACAAGCTGTGATCATGAATTGTTTTTTTCACATCGCCGCGATAACGGAAAGACAGGTAGATTGATGAGTTTTATCGGTTGGAAGGAGGATTTAGGGTAACAGTGAAAGTAGTGGACAATTTAAAAAACATCGAAGAAAAAATAAATATAGCATGTGAAAATAGTGGCAGGGACCGTGAAGGTATAAAATTAATCGCAGTGACAAAATATGTTTCGGTCGAGAGAGCAAAGGAAGCATTGGAAGCGGGAATAAGCGATTTGGGTGAAAACCGTGACGAAGGGCTATTGAATAAATATGAAGTGCTGAAGGACAAGCCCAACTGGCATTATATTGGCTCCATGCAAACACGCAAAGTAAAAAATGTCATCGATAAAATTGCGTATATCCATTCATTGGATCGCATTTCTTTGGCAGAAGAAATTCAAAAACGTGCAAATGAGCCGATAAACTGTTTAGTGCAGGTGAACGTTTCAGGTGAAGAATCAAAACATGGCTTGAATCCTGAAGCGACAATGGATTTCATAAAAGGGTTATCTCATTTTGATAAGGTGAATGTTGCAGGATTGATGACGATGGCTCCATTGACTGATGATCAACAGGTTTTGCGGGAGTGCTTCCGGAAACTAAAGGGCATCCAGGCGGAGATACAAAATGCCGGTTTGAAGCATGCTCCCTGCACTGAATTGTCCATGGGGATGTCCAATGATTTCATGATTGCCATTGAGGAAGGCGCTACAATGATTAGGATTGGTACTGCACTTGTAGGCGAATAATTTTAAGGAGGTACGCTATAGATGTCATTCGTATCAAAATTTAAATCTTATTTCGCGCTGGATGATGAGTATGAGTACAAGGATGAAGAGTTGGAAGAAGAGGAGGCTGAACCTAAAGCCGTGAAGTCAGCTAAACAACAGCAGCCCGCTTCTGCAGGGAATAATACCAATCAGAATATCGTAAGTTTGCAAAGCGTACAGAAATCTTCTAAAGTAGTATTATTGGAGCCTCGAGCTTATGCAGAAGCCCAGGAGGTAGCTGACCATTTAAAAAATAGACGTGCAGTAGTTGTGAACCTTCAACGAATCCAGCATGATCAAGGAAAGCGAATCATCGATTTTCTAAGTGGGACTGTCTATGCAATCAGCGGGGACATCCAAAAAATCGGAACAGATATATTCTTATGTACCCCGGACAACGTCGATGTTTCCGGTAATATTACCGGCTTCGCCGCCGATGAGGAGTACGAAGAAGCGAGGTGGTAATGGTTAATGGGTTTAGTGCTTCAAGGTTTATATTATTTAATTGAAATTTATTCAATGGCATTAATCGTTTACATATTGATGTCATGGTTCCCCAACGCAAGGGAGACATCGATTGGTCAATTCCTGGAAAAGATTTGCGAACCGTATTTAGAACCGTTCAGAAAGTTCATACCGCCACTTGGCATGATTGATCTTTCACCGCTTGTGGCCCTGCTGGTGCTTAACTTTGCCAGCGGTTATGGAATCTATTACCTACAGACTTTAATAGGATGATCAACAACAATTAACCTGACATGCATATTACTACACAGTCGGAAAATTTCCGCTGTGTAGTAGCAACGAAGAACAATTTAATCAATTCCTTATGATCGACCATTAATTTGATAACTAAGGAGCATTTATTCAATCATGAGTATTTATCAGCATTTCAGGCCGGAGGAAAAAGATTTTATTGATCAGGCAATGAATTGGATCGATCAGGTCAAGAATTCCTACGCTCCGAAACTATCTGATTTTCTTGATCCGCGCCAGCAGGAAATCCTTACTTCCTTATTAGGGAATGATCCGGATGCAAAACTGCAATTTAATGGCGGGAGCGATTTCGTAGAGCGAAAGCGTGTGCTCATTTACCCTGATTATTACTCTCCTGAACCATCGGATTTCAATATCTCCTTATACGATATCTCCTATCCAAAAAAGTTTGTTACGCTTGAACATAGGCAAATACTTGGAACCTTGATGTCACTAGGGGTAAAACGTGAAAAATTTGGTGATATAATAGTGACGGAGGAGCATATTCAATTTATCGCTGCCGGAGAGATGGATTTATACCTCACAGGAAACCTGGAAAAAATAGGTAGCGCTTCCGTTTCAATCAAAAGGCTTCCAATCGAGAATATCATCCAAGTTAATGAAAAATGGGAAGAGCAAGTCACCACAGTCAGTTCCCTTAGGCTTGACAGTGTCCTATCGTCCGTCCTGAATATGTCCCGTCAAAAAACCCAGGCCTTGATAACATCAGGAAAAGTAAAGGTTAATTTCAAGCAAACGGAAAACGTCTCGGAAGAATGCCGTGAGGGTGATACACTTTCAATCAGAGGTTTTGGCAGATGTAAAATAGCTTCAATTGATGGGAAAACCAAGAAGGATAAGTGGAGAATCTCGTTAGGCAGACAAAAATAATTCAATATCAAGCAGGATTCATACATTTATTGTCGAATATAGAGTTTTAACATACTAGAGTAGAAACCGTTCTGGAGGTGCCGTAATGCCCTTAACCCCGATAGATATACATAACAAGGAATTTAACAAAGTATTTCGAGGGTATGATGAAGATGAAGTAAATGAATTTCTCGATCAGGTCATTAAGGATTATGAATTGATTTTGAGAGAGAAGAAAGAACTTGAGGATAAGCTGAACGAGACTTATGATCGTTTGGGACATTTTACGACAATCGAGGGTACACTTAATAAGTCGATTATTGTCGCACAAGAGGCAGCCGAAGAATTAAGGCGCAATGCCCAAAAAGAAGCGAAACTGATCATAAAGGAAGCAGAGAAAAATGCGGACCGGATCGTCAATGAGTCACTTGTGAAAGCAAGGAAAATAGCGATGGATATCGAAGATTTGAAAAAGCAATCCAAAGTATTCCGGACACGTTTTAAAATGCTTGTCGGAGCGCAGCTGGATTTGCTGGACAATGACGATTGGGACCATCTGCTGGATTATGAAGTAGATGCGACTGAAATAGAATTAAATGAGAAAGTGGAAGAGGAAATTTAAACGATTCCTTGACTTTGAACACTTTTTTCGCATATAATTTTTTAACAATACTATTCATTATGACATTAGACGATGACAGGGAAAGTAAATTCTTCACACACTTATTTTTAGCGAACCGGGGATGGTGAAAGCCCGGAATAAGCGAAGATATTGAAGATCACCCTTGAGTTCTGAGTTGAACCTGCTTTTGCAGAAAGTAAATGAAGCGTTTCATTCACGTTACGAATGCTCGAGAGGTTGGATTCACTTTGTGAATCTTTCTAACCAGGGTGGTACCGCGGGAAGCAAAGCTTTCTCGTCCCTTTTTTAGGGATGAGGGGGCTTTTTATTTTGGCCGGATATCAAGTCATCGGTTCGAATGAATTTTTATAAAGATGGATGGAGGATTTTATAATGGAATACAAAGATACCTTATTGATGCCTAAAACTGAATTTCCAATGCGGGGGAATTTACCGAAACGTGAGCCGGAAATCCAAGAAAAATGGAATGAAATGAACATCTATAAAAAAGTGCAAGAACAAACGGAAGGACGGCCTTTATTCATTTTGCATGATGGACCACCATATGCTAACGGCGATATCCATATGGGCCATGCAATGAATAAGGTTTTAAAGGATTTCATTGTCCGTTTTAAATCGATGAGCGGTTTTCAAGCACCGTATGTACCTGGCTGGGATACGCATGGGTTGCCAATCGAAACGGCATTGACAAAAAAAGGCGTGAAACGGAAAGAAATGAGCGTTGCCGAATTCAGAAAGCTTTGTGAAGAATATGCTTACGTTCAGATTAACAATCAACGTGAGCAGTTTAAGAGAATTGGGGTCCGTGGTGATTGGGATAATCCTTATATCACATTAAAGCCTGAATATGAAGCACAGCAAATCAAGGTCTTCGGTGAAATGGCGAAAAAAGGCTATATTTATAAAGGAAAAAAACCTGTTTACTGGTCTCCATCAAGTGAATCGGCCCTTGCCGAAGCTGAAATTGAGTATCAAGACAAACGTTCTGCATCGATCTATGTTGCTTTTGAAGTCACAGATGGCAAAGGTGTAATCGAAGAAGGCGTAAAGATCATCATCTGGACAACAACTCCTTGGACGATCCCGGCTAACCTTGGTATCTCATTGCATCCGCAATTAAATTACGTAGTAGTGGCTGTCGAAAATGAAAAATTCTTAATTGCCGAAGCGCTACTTGAATCGGTTACAGAAACTTTAGGCTGGGATAACCCGTCTATCTTGAAAACAGTAAAAGGGAGCGAGTTGGACCGCGCTGTTGCCAAACATCCTCTTTATGACCGCGAATCTTTAGTGATGTTGGGTGAGCACGTAACAACTGAAGCTGGTACGGGTTGTGTTCATACTGCACCTGGACATGGTGAAGATGACTTTATCATTGGGCAAAAATACGGCTTGGACGTACTTTGTCCTGTAGATGAAAAAGGGGTCATGACGGAAGAGGCAGGAGAATTTGCTGGATTATTTTATGATCAAGCTAATAAACCAATTACTGAAAAATTAACAGAAGCAGGCGCGTTATTGAACTTGACGTTCATTACACACTCTTATCCACATGACTGGCGGACGAAGAAACCAACGATCTTCCGTGCAACGGCACAATGGTTCGCCTCAATCAAAGACTTCCGCAGTGAACTTCTGGAAGCAATTGAAGAAACAAAATGGGTACCCGCTTGGGGTGAAACGCGCCTATTCAATATGGTCCGTGACCGCGGGGATTGGTGTATTTCCCGTCAACGTGCATGGGGCGTGCCAATTCCAGTCATTTATGCAGAAAATGGCGAGCCGATCATTACGGATGAAACCATCAACCATATTTCAAACCTATTCCGCGAACACGGTTCAAACATCTGGTTTGAGCGTGAAGCGAAAGATCTTCTGCCTGAAGGCTATACACATGAAGGCAGCCCGAATGGTATCTTTACGAAAGAAACGGATATCATGGATGTATGGTTCGACTCCGGTTCTTCTCATCAGGCGGTACTTGAAGAAAGAGACGACCTGCAGCGGCCTGCTGATCTTTATTTAGAAGGTTCCGATCAATACCGCGGCTGGTTTAACTCATCACTTTCAACAAGTGTTGCGGTCACAGGCAAAGCGCCATATAAAGGCGTGCTGAGCCACGGGTTCGCATTGGATGGCGAAGGTCGTAAAATGAGTAAGTCGATTGGGAACGTCGTCCTGCCATCTAAGGTCATGAACCAACTTGGTGCAGATATTTTACGCCTTTGGGTTGCTTCGGTGGATTACCAATCGGATGTCAGGGTTTCCGATCCTATTTTAAAACAAGTTTCTGAAGTGTACCGGAAAATCCGTAATACATTCCGCTTCTTGTTAGGGAACTTGGATGGATTCAATCCAGAAACCGATAAAGTGGCAGTCCAAGAATTACCTGAAGTAGACCGTTACATGCTAGTTAAATTGAATAAGCTGATCACACAATCGAAGCTAAGTTATGAAAATTATGAGTTTGCCACAATTTATAATATGGTCAATAATTTCTGCACACAGGATTTAAGTTCGTTCTACCTTGATTATGCGAAAGACATTCTTTATTGTGAAGCACCAAATGGAAAAGAGCGTTTGGCCATTCAAACGGTTCTTTACGAATCATTGGTCAGCTTAACGAAATTGGTGTCACCAATCCTCTCACATACAGCTGATGAAGTATGGGCTTTCATTCCGGGAGTGACGGAAGAAAGTGTACAGTTGACATTGATGCCTAAGGAAATTTCCATCGATGATGCTGAAATCATTGAAGAAAAATGGACTGCGTTCATGAATGTCCGTGATAATGTGCTGAAAGCATTAGAAGAAGCCCGGAACCAAAAAGTCATCGGAAAATCACTGAACGCAAAAGTGATGGTATATGTTAATGAAGAAACGAAGAATTTGCTCGATAGCATTAAGGAAAGCTTTGAACAGTTATTCATCGTTTCCGAATTTGAAATCGCTGGCAATGTTGCAAATGCCCCGGCAGAAGCGGTTAAACTAGAGGATATTGCGATCCTTGTCACAAAAGCAGAAGGTGAAACGTGTGAACGTTGCTGGAATGTTTCGAAAGAAGTAGGTCAAGTGGAAGAACATCCAACACTTTGCCCACGTTGTGCAACAGTCGTGAAGAAGCATTATGTGAATCAATAATTCCAAAAGGAAGGCCGGTCCCTTATGAAGGGACCGGCTTTTTTGTGGGAAATAGAACAGAAAGGGCTGTAAGCATCCTACATTAGGGAATGTTGACCTTTTCTTCATTATCCAGGTATTATCCGTACTATAAAAAACAGACTTCTGTTTTTCGTATTAGTTATTATTTCTAGTTTATGCTACAATTCAAAAGTGAAGATTTGATTAGTTTGGGGGAAAAAGTGTGTTTTATTATTTAATAGCCCTTTTGGTCATAGCTTTCGATCAGCTGACAAAATGGATGATTGTGCAAAAAATGGAGTACGGAGAAAGCATTGAAATTATTGAAAACCTTCTATATATCACCTCGCATCGTAATCGTGGGGCAGCATGGGGAATTCTACAAGGTCAAATGTGGTTTTTCTACATCATCACCATCGCTGTCATTATTGGACTTGTCTATTATATTCAGAAGATGGCGAAGGAAAGCCGTTTGCTTGGAGTTGCACTTGCTCTCATGCTAGGCGGTGCGATTGGTAATTTCATCGATCGTGTTGCTCGTCAGGAAGTAGTGGATTTCGTTCATACCTATATTTTCAGCTACAGTTTCCCGGTATTTAATGTTGCTGATGCTTCGCTTTCAATTGGTGTCGGATTGCTCGTGATTCATATGTTTTTAGAAGAAAAAAAAGCTAAGGAGAAAGATAATGGATAAAAGGTTATACAGCATCGATGAAACACTAAAAGGAGTTAGGATTGATAAGGCTCTTTCCACTTTGAATGAGGAATGGTCACGTACTCAGGTCCAGCAATGGATTAAAGATGACCATGTTTTAGTAAATGGCTCGGCTATAAAGACGAATTACAAAGCTATTCCTGGCGATACGATCGAAGTGACGATTCCTGAACTTGAGGAATTGGATGCAGTAGCAGAGGAAATGAATTTGGATATCTATTATGAAGATGCTGATGTACTCGTGGTTAATAAACCGAGCGGTATGGTCGTCCACCCAGCACCTGGACATGTATCAGGCACGCTTGTAAATGGCTTGATGGCTCACTGCAACGATCTTTCTGGAATCAACGGTGTGATGCGACCTGGAATCGTCCATCGAATCGACAAAGATACATCAGGTCTATTGATGGTTGCAAAAAATGATATGGCACATGAAAAACTTGTGCAGCAGCTTGTTGACAAAACGGTTACCCGTAAGTATCAAGCTGTAGTTCATGGAGTGATCCCTCATGACTTCGGAACAATTGATGCACCGATCGGCCGGGATAAAAAGGATCGCCAAAGCATGACTGTCACAGATTCAAATTCCAAAAATGCTGTTACACATTTCCGGGTCATTGAACGTTTCAATGACTTCACTTTGGTGGAATGCCAGCTTGAAACAGGCAGGACGCATCAAATCCGTGTTCACATGAAATACATTGGGTTCCCACTTGCCGGAGATCCGAAATATGGTCCGAAAAAGACCCTGAAATTAGATGGACAAGCATTGCACGCTGGTCTTCTGGGTTTCATTCATCCACGTACAAATGAGTATATGGAGTTCGAAGCTCCGATTCCGGAAGAGTTTGAAAATCTAATTAATCAATTGCGTAGAAGTAAGGATTGACAAATACGTTTTTCTGATATATTATAATAACAACTTAATAAGAACCTTTAACACAGTTCAGAGAGACTGAGAAGGAAACGGATGCGCAAATTGGGATAATTCTACCCATGGCGATAAAATCCTCATGCCTTCTTGGCATGAGGATTTTTTATTGAAGAAAACCAATCAGAAATAGGGAATCGGGGTGGCCGACATGTTGAATGAGAAAGCCATAGTACTTGATGAACAGGCCATTAGCAGAGCCTTGACGAGAATTGCCCATGAAATTATTGAAAAAAATAAGGGTATTGAAAATTGCGTCTTAATCGGGATCCGTACACGCGGGATTTTCCTCGCCGACCGGCTTGCAAAGCGCATCAATCAAATAGAAGGTAAGGAAATAGAGCTGGGTGAACTGGATATTACACTTTATCGCGATGACCTCTCGAAAAAGTCCAATGATGGGGAACCCGTAGTAAAAGGTTCAGACATTCCGGTCAATATCAGCAACAAGAAAGTGATTTTAGTGGATGATGTTCTTTTTACCGGCAGAACCGTTAGAGCGGCAATGGATGCTCTGGTGGATTTGGGAAGACCTTCGCAAATCCAGCTCGCGGTATTAGTTGACAGGGGACATAGGGAACTGCCGATACGTGCGGATTTCGTTGGGAAAAACGTTCCGACTTCCCAATCTGAAAAAATTACAGTTACTTTAACAGAAGTAGATGAAATAGATCAAGTCACTATATTAGAAAAATAAACAACATGAAAATTTCATAACCCTTTTAAAGACAGTCCAGAGAGGCTGGCAAAGGGAGTCAATCGGGAGAGTTGTGTCTATGTATAGGCATTCCGCCTTCTGAGAAACCCTCTTTGTATAAACTGCAAAGAGGGTTTTTGCAGTCTTGATGCAATTTTCATGAGGGGGATTCGGAAATGGAAGAAACAAAAAGGGACATCGTACTGGATGTCGAGGACGTGCCAAAGGCTGGCCAGTGGATAACGTTAAGCATCCAGCATCTGTTCGCCATGTTCGGAGCAACGGTACTGGTTCCATTCTTGGTTGGGTTAAGCCCGGCGGTAGCACTGGTTTCAAGCGGATTAGGAACACTTTCATACTTATTGATTACCAAAGGTCAGATTCCTGCATATCTCGGTTCATCTTTTGCCTTCATTACGCCAATCATTGCGGCAAAGGCTTTAGGAGGACCGGAAGCGGCCATGATCGGCTGTTTTTCAGCAGGGTTCATATATGGGATAGTAGCTTTGATTATCCAAAAAGTAGGATTGCGCTGGCTAATGAATTTGCTTCCTCCGGTTGTGGTTGGCCCAGTTATCATTGTAATCGGGTTAAGCCTCGCTGGAACGGCCGTGGACATGGCGATGTATGATCCGCAAAAAAATTACAGTGTCACTTATATTATAATAGCGCTAATAACTTTAGCGGTAACCATCATCTGCAACGTGTTCTTTAAGGGGTTCATTAACTTGATTCCTATATTAATGGGAATAATAGTTGGCTACAGCTGTTCAGCAGTTGCGGGAATTATAGATTATGAACCAATTAAATCTGCACAATGGTGGGAAATGCCGAAATTCATGTTTCCTTATATAACCTATACACCGACCTTCTCATGGGAAGTCATTGCGATCATGGTCCCTGTGGCCGTCGTCACTTTATCAGAACATATCGGGCACCAGATGGTACTGAGCAAAGTAGTCGGAAGGAATTTTTTGGAAAAGCCTGGTTTGCATCGCTCGATTTTAGGAGATGGGGCAGGAATCATGATTGGTTCCTTAATCGGTGGGCCACCGCTCACATCATACGGTGAAAATATTGGGGTCCTGACCATGACAAAGGCATTTAGTGTTTATATCATCGGGGGGGCAGCGTTAACTGCAATCATCTTTGGCTTTAACGGTAAGATTTCAGCAGTCATCAGCTCGATACCTACAGCAGTGATGGGCGGCATTTCCATCTTACTCTTCGGAATCATCGCATCAAGTGGCTTAAGGATGCTGATTGATAATAAGGTTGATTTTGACAAGAAAAGAAACCTGATGATAGCTTCAGTCATACTGGTGTTAGGAATCGGAGGCGCGTTTGTACAACTATCGAAAACAGTATCGCTTTCCGGCATGGCACTTTCAGCCATCGTCGGGATCCTTCTTAACTTGATTCTTCCGGACCGGGAAAAAATATCCGGAGACATCTTTGAAAAATAAGTGAAACTGCATCAAAACAATAGATCACCTTTTAAAAGAAGTCCAGAGAGGCTTAAAAGGGTGTTGCTATAAAGATGAATGAGAACGGGATAAAATGATGAACCATTCCTCGTACTCACAATTCTTTATGACCTACACCCTATCCTTAATGGCGGGGTGTTTTTTTATCCCCCGCATCACAAATGTGAAGGGAGCAGGATCGATGAAAATGTTATTTACGATGAATGAATTGACTATAACTGACATTGAAAAAATATTACATGAGGCTGAAGGATTTGCCAACGGATCTGGCTGGAATCCAAAACAGCAGACCACAGTTGCCAATCTGTTCTTTGAACCAAGCACACGAACAAAATCAAGCTTTGAAATGGCTGAAAGAAAACTGGGTCTTGAGGTCATTCCTTTTGATGCGGGTACATCATCCGTGTTAAAAGGGGAAACCTTATATGACACTGTTAAAACGTTCGAAGCAATAGGCGTCAATGCCTTGATCATCCGTCATGAGCAGGATAATTATTTTGACGAGTTGAAAGAGAAAATCGGTATTCCGATAATCAATGCAGGGGATGGATGCGGAAATCATCCAACCCAGTCATTACTTGACTTATTGACGATAAAACAAGAGTTTAAAAGTTTCGAGGGTCTGAAGATTGCGATAATCGGGGATGTGAGGCATAGTCGGGTTGCAAAATCGAATGCAGAAGCATTGACTCGTTTAGGAGCGAATGTCGTATTTTCAGGTCCGCCTGGATGGTTTGACAGAACCAACAGTTTAGGAAGATATGAAGACATCGATCAAGCGATGGCGACATCGGATGTAGTCATGCTGCTTAGAATCCAGCATGAAAGGCATATCGAAAAATACGACCAGGCAAATGGAGATTATCTGGAGAATTTTGGTCTGACCAAACAACGTGAAAAAAATATGAAACCGGGTGCGATCATCATGCATCCTGCACCAATAAACCGTGGTGTTGAAATAGACAGTGAATTAGTCGAATGCAGCCGCTCAAGAATTTTTAAACAAATGGAAAATGGCGTGTTCATAAGAATGGCCGTATTGAAAAATGTGCTTGAACAATCCGAAGGGGGAATCAACCATGAAAACTGTAATCAAAAATGGAGTATTGCTAGATAATCAAAATTCATTCAAAAAAGCGGACATTGAATTAGAAGGAAAGGTCATCACAAAAATCGGCGAGAACTTATCAACGGAAAATTGTAAGGTTGTTGACGCTGAAGGGTTACTTATTACATCAGGGTTTATTGACCTGCATGTCCATTTGCGCGAACCGGGCGGTGAACATAAGGAAACAATCGCAAGTGGAACGCTTGCAGCGGCAAGAGGCGGTTTCACTACGGTAGCGGCAATGCCTAATACAAGGCCAGTTCCTGATACAGTGGAAAATCTTGAAGCTCTTAACCGAAAAATTGAAGAAACGGCGCATGTCAGGGTCCTCCCTTATGCATCCATAACGATTAGGGAAGCCGGCAAGGAGTTGACCGACTTTTCTTCATTAAAACAAACGGGTGCTTTCGCCTTTACGGACGATGGCGTAGGAATTCAAGAAGCCGGGATGATGTTTGAAGCGATGAAACGGGCAGCCGCACAGGATATGGCCATAGTCGCTCATTGTGAAGATAATAGCTTGATCAATAAAGGCTCCGTCCATGAAGGAAGATTCTCAAAGGAACAGGGGATCAATGGAATTCCGTCAGTATGTGAAGCTGTACATATTGCCCGGGATATCCTCCTTGCGGAAGCGGCAAACTGTCATTATCACGTTTGCCATATATCCACGAAGGAATCGGTTAGAACGGTGAGGGATGCCAAACGTGCAGGTATTCGTGTCACAGCCGAAGTTACACCGCATCATTTATTATTGTGTGAAGATGATATACCGGGACTTGATACGAATTATAAAATGAACCCGCCATTAAGGGGTCGTGAAGATCGGGACGCGCTGATAGAAGGACTGCTTGACGGAACCATCGATTTTATAGCAACAGACCATGCACCGCATGCGGCTGAGGAAAAAGCGCAGGGAATGCAGCTAGCTCCTTTCGGAATAGTGGGATTGGAAACGGCCTTCCCGTTGCTTTACACCGAATTGGTTAAAAAGGGCGTCCTAACATTAAAGCAATTGGTCGATTTCCTGACGGTCAAACCAGCTGAAAGTTTCTCGCTTCCTTATGGAGAGCTAAAGGAAGGTGCTACAGCCGATATCGTGCTCATCGATTTGGAAACGGAAAAAGGAATTAATAATGAAGAGTTTGCTTCAAAAGGAAAAAATACACCTTTTAATGAAAAGAAATGTTATGGCTGGCCAGTCATGACGATTGCAGAAGGAAAAACAGTTTGGGAAAAAGGACGTGTTCAAGGATGAAAAGACAACTAATTTTAGAAGACGGTACGGTTTTCCTTGGGGAAGCATTCGGAGGGGACGTAGAAAAAATAGGTGAAGTCGTTTTTAACACAGGAATGACAGGGTACCAGGAGATTCTATCCGATCCATCTTATTGCGGTCAAATCGTTACACTTACGTATCCATTGATCGGGAACTACGGGATAAACCGGGATGACTTTGAATCCATAAATCCGGCGATATCAGGATTCGTCGTTAAGGAAACAGCAGAACTTCCTTCAAACTGGCGAAACCAATCATCTCTTGATGAATATCTGAAAATGAAGAACATACCTGGAATAAGCGGAATCGATACGAGAAAGCTGACAAGGATCATCAGGAAATCTGGTGCACTTAAAGGAGCGCTCTGCAATATCAATAAAGATGCCGAAGAGGTTGTTTCCCAATTGAGAGCAACGGTAATTCCTTCTAATCAAGTGAAACAGGTTTCAACAAAAACACCTTATTCAAGCCCGGGCAGAGGCCCGCGGGTAGTTCTTGTAGACTATGGCATGAAGCATGGGATTTTACGTGAGTTAACGAAGCGGGGCTGTGATGTCGTGGTTGTGCCTTATAACGTTACCGCTGAGGAAGTTATGCAATATCACCCAGATGGTGTGATGCTTTCAAACGGTCCTGGAGATCCGAAAAGTGTTCATGAAACGCTTGAAATGATTCGTACAATCCAAACGGAAGTGCCGTTATTCGGAATCTGTTTAGGACATCAATTATTCGCACTTGCAAACGGGGCGGATACGGAAAAATTAAAATTCGGTCATCGAGGCTCTAACCATCCGGTTAAAGACCTTCGTACCGGGAAGATATCCATCACATCTCAAAATCATGGATACACAGTTGAAGAGCTTTCCATTAAAAAGACTGATCTTATTGTGACACATACAGCATTGAATGACGATACGATTGAAGGGCTGCGCCATAAAAAATACCCGGCTTTCACCGTACAATATCACCCGGAAGCATCACCAGGACCGGAAGACGCCAACTACTTATTCAATGAATTCTTACAAATGATTGAAGCTGCAAACACCAAGGGGGAAAAAACATGCCAAAACGCACTGATATAAAAAGCATCCTAGTAATTGGTTCCGGTCCGATCGTCATCGGACAGGCCGCCGAGTTCGATTATGCAGGAACCCAAGCATGTATAGCCTTAAAAGAAGAAGGTTATCGAGTGATCCTGATTAACTCTAACCCGGCTACAATCATGACAGACAGTGAAATGGCCGATGCGGTTTATATCGAACCGATCACATTGGAATTTGTCAGCAAAATCATTCGTAAAGAGCGTCCAGATGCACTATTACCTACCCTGGGCGGACAGACTGGATTGAACATGGCAGTCGAGCTTGCCGAAGCAGGAATCCTTGAAGAATGCAATGTGCAAATTCTTGGAACGAAACTTTCCGCTATCCAACAAGCCGAAGACCGTGACCTTTTCCGTACCCTAATGAACGATCTTGGGGAACCAGTACCTGACAGCGACATAATTCATAATTTGGAAGAGGCTTATACATTCGTGGAACGAGTCGGTTATCCGGTCATTGTTCGTCCGGCCTTCACGCTTGGCGGAACAGGCGGTGGGATTTGTGATAACGAAGAGCAACTGATCGAGATTGTTGAGGGTGGCCTGAAAAGCAGTCCGGTTCACCAATGTCTGCTTGAGAAGAGCATTGCCGGTTGCAAAGAAGTGGAATATGAAGTGATGCGTGATTCCAATGATAATGCAATTGTCGTTTGTAATATGGAAAACTTCGACCCTGTAGGTGTCCATACAGGCGATTCAATAGTTGCCGCACCAAGCCAAACATTAAGTGACAGAGAGTATCAAATGCTTAGAAATACGTCTTTAAAAATTATCCGTGCCTTGAAAATTGAAGGTGGGTGCAATGTTCAGCTTGCGCTTGATCCGAACAGCTATCAATATTATGTCATTGAAGTGAACCCTAGGGTCAGCCGTTCGTCAGCACTAGCTTCAAAAGCAACAGGATATCCAATTGCGAAGCTAGCAGCAAAGATAGCAGTCGGTTTAACGCTTGATGAAATGATGAACCCCGTCACAGGCAAAACCTATGCGAGCTTCGAACCGGCACTAGACTATGTAGTTACGAAGATTCCGCGTTGGCCTTTCGATAAGTTCGAGAGCGCAAATCGCAGGCTTGGGACACAAATGAAAGCGACCGGAGAAGTTATGGCAATCGGCCGTACATTCGAAGAATCCATCTTAAAAGCTGTACGTTCCCTTGAAGCAGGTATATACCATCTTGAATTGAATGACGAGTTTGAGGATGGAAAAATAGAGAAGCGGATCCGAAAAGCGGGAGATGAACGGTTATTCTATATCGGCGAAGCATTAAGAAGGGGGAAAACGATCGAAACCATTCACGAATGGAGCCAGATCGATTTATTCTTCTTGCACAAGTTGAAAAAGATAATCGACTTTGAGAAGGAGCTTCAAGAACATTCTTTTGATCGTGAAGTTCTGCAAAAGGCTAAAGAACTAGGGTTTTCTGATAAAACGATCGCAGAAATTTGGGAAGTTCCCGAAATTGACGTCTATGAGTACCGGAAACAACAAGGGATCATCCCTGTTTACAAAATGGTCGATACATGTGCTGCGGAATTCGAATCGGAAACACCGTATTTTTATGGGACATACGAAGATGAAAATGAATCCATCGTTACTGAAAAGAAAAGTGTCATTGTCCTGGGGTCTGGCCCAATTCGTATAGGACAAGGTGTAGAGTTTGATTATGCGACAGTACATTCAGTATGGGCCATCAAAGAAGCGGGGTATGAAGCGATCATCATCAACAACAATCCCGAAACAGTTTCGACGGATTTCAGTATCTCCGACAAACTTTACTTCGAACCATTGACTCTTGAAGATGTCATGCATGTCATCGATTTGGAAAAACCAGAAGGGGTCATTGTCCAGTTTGGTGGACAGACGGCGATTAACCTTGCAGATGGTCTTGTTGAAAGAGGAGTGAAGATCCTTGGTACTTCACTTGAAGACCTGGATAGGGCGGAAAACCGTAATAAGTTCGAAAAGGCCCTTAAGGATTTAGACATTCCGCAGCCGAAGGGTAAAACCGCAACATCGGTTGATGAAGCGATCGTCATTGCTGAAGACATTGGTTACCCGGTATTAGTAAGGCCTTCGTATGTACTCGGGGGAAGAGCGATGGAAATCGTCTATAAACAAGAGGAATTACTGCATTACATGAAAAATGCTGTGAAGATAAATCCAGATCATCCTGTCCTGATAGATCGCTACTTAACAGGTAAGGAAGTCGAAGTCGATGGAATTTCCGATGGAGAAACGGTCATAATCCCAGGAATAATGGAGCATATCGAACGTGCCGGCGTCCATTCCGGTGATTCGATTGCAGTCTATCCGCCTCAAAATCTAACGGAAAAACAAAAAGAGGTAATCATAGACTATACGACAAGATTGGCAAAAGGCTTGAATATAATTGGTCTCTTGAACATTCAATATGTCATCAGCAATGAAGAAGTGTATGTCATTGAAGTAAATCCACGTTCGAGCCGAACCGTTCCATTCTTAAGTAAAATTACGAATGTGCCGATGGCTAACTTAGCCACCAAGGTCATCCTGGGCCACTCACTTAAAAGCCAGGGGTATGAATCCGGATTAGTGCCAGAACAAACTGGGGTCTATGTAAAAGTTCCGGTCTTCTCTTTTGCAAAATTAAGAGGTGTGGACATTTCACTCGGACCTGAAATGAAATCGACTGGTGAAGTAATGGGAAAAGATAGCACACTTGAAAAGGCTTTATATAAAGGGCTGGTCGCTTCCGGCTTCAAGATTGAGGGGCATGGTTCGGTATTATTGACGATATCTGATAAAGATAAGCAAGAAGCGCTTCTTTTAGCAAAACGCTTCCATAATATCGGTTTCAAGCTGATAGCCACCAGCGGAACTGCTGCCTTATTGGAGCAATCCGGAATACCGACTGCGATTGTTGGTAAAATTGGCGAAGTAGGCACAAACCTCTTGGATGTTATCCGAAACGGGGAAGCACAATTCGTCATAAACACTTTGACCAAAGGGAAGCAGCCGGAACGCGATGGTTTTAGAATCCGACGTGAATCGGTTGAGAATGGAGTGACATGCCTTACATCCCTCGATACGGCAGAAGCCATTTTAAGAGTGATAGAATCCATGACCTTCTCGGCAGAGGCAATGGGAAAAACGGAAAAAAGTCGTGAGGTGAGCCATATATGATCAAGAAGGAAAGAATGAAGGTGTTAACTCATAAAGAACTGGCCCCATCCATCTTTGAACTTACTCTTCAAGGAGAACTGGTTTCAGAGATGAAACAACCAGGCCAGTTTGTCCAAGTCAAGACAACAGAAGGCACAGAGCCATTGTTAAGACGCCCGATTTCAATTTCTTCTTATAACAGCAGTGAAAAACAGTTCACGATGATATACCGGGCTGAAGGTAAAGGAACGACGCTGTTATCACAGCGTAAACAGGCAGAAGCGGTCGATATCTTAGGTCCTCTTGGCAACGGATTCCCTGTTCATGAAGCGAAAAAAGGCGAAACGGCATTATTGGTTGGTGGTGGGATTGGTGTCCCACCCCTGTATCAATTATCAAAGATGTTGGTTGCAAATGGTGTCAGGGTGATCCATGTATTGGGCTTCCAGACCAAGTCAGCCATCTTTTACGAGAAAGAGTTTAGTGAATTAGGTGATACCCATATTGCCACAGTGGATGGTTCATATGGGACAAAGGGATTTGTTACGACTGTGATTGACAACCTGGAACAGGAGTTTGCAACGATCTTTTCATGCGGGCCTACACCAATGCTAAAAGCATTGGAAGCGGGCTATCGTGAAAAAAAGCTTTACCTGTCCCTCGAGGAAAGGATGGGGTGCGGCATCGGTGCTTGCTTTGCCTGCGTATGTCATACAGGGGATGATCCAACTGGTTTCAGTTACAAAAAGGTATGCAGCGATGGACCCGTATTCCGGGCAGGAGAGGTGGTATTATGAGCAGGCTTTCAGTTGAGTTACCAGGATTACACTTGAAAAATCCAGTCATGCCAGCATCTGGATGCTTTGGGTTCGGCCGTGAATACAGTCAATTTTTTGACTTGGATATTCTTGGGGCGATCATGATTAAAGCGACCACTCCTGAGCCGAGGTTCGGTAACCCGACTCCGCGTGTTGCGGAAACCTCTTCGGGAATGCTGAACGCCATCGGTCTGCAGAATCCAGGTTTAGAAAAAGTCATCAGTGAAGAACTGGCTTGGTTAGGTGGATATGATGTCCCTATCATCGCTAACGTTGCGGGTTCACAAATAGCTGACTATGTAAAGGTTGCCAGTGACATAAGTAAGGTGGGGAATGTAAAGGCACTCGAATTGAATATCTCTTGTCCGAATGTTAAAGAAGGAGGCATAGCTTTCGGTACGGTACCGGAAGTTGCCAAAGAGGTAACCAAGGCGGTCAAGGAAGTATCTTCGGTTCCTGTATATGTGAAGCTTTCACCGAATGTCAGTAATATTGTGGAAATGGCCAAAGCTGTAGAAGAAGGCGGGGCTGACGGGTTGACAATGATAAACACATTAGTCGGCATGCGTTTGGATTTAAAAACCGGCAGGCCGATTCTTTCGAACAGAACGGGTGGGTTATCTGGTCCTGCAATAAAACCTGTTGCGCTCCGGATGATTTATGAAGTGAGCCAGCAAGTGTCGATTCCAATAATCGGAATGGGCGGAATCGCTACAGCAGAAGATGTCATTGAATTTTTCTATGCAGGTGCCAGTGCTGTTGCGGTGGGAACCGCCAACTTCGTGGATCCCTTTGTATGCCCGACCATCATCGAAGAATTACCGAAATTGTTGGATGAGCTTGGGTTTGACCATATTTCAGAATGTACCGGAAGGAGCTGGAAGCAGAATGAAGCAGTCACTAATTATCGCCCTTGATTTCCCGGACCTCATTCAAACGGAAAGATTTTTGAGTCAGTTCCCCTCCGAAAAACTCGCTGTAAAAGTGGGGATGGAATTATTTTATCAGAATGGACCAGCAATTATTTCTTACGTAAAAGAGCAAGGCCATGATGTGTTTTTGGACTTGAAACTTCATGATATTCCGAATACGGTCAAAATGGCCATGACAGGTTTGGCAACTTTAGGAGCTGACATGGTCAATGTACATGCTGCGGGTGGTCAAAAGATGATGGAAGCAGCTATGGAGGGTCTGGATAAAGGAACGTCAGCTGGAAAAAAACGTCCTTTATGCATAGGGGTTACCCAACTGACAAGCACGTCACAAGAACAAATGAACGTTGAGCAAAACATTGCCGGTTCTCTGGAGGACTCGGTCCTCCATTATGCAAAGCTTACTCAACAGGCAGGATTGGATGGCGTTGTCTGTTCCACTCATGAAGTAAAGAACATACATGAACGAATCGGACTTGAATTCTTAACAGTCACACCTGGAATCCGAAGTGCAGGTGGACAGACGCATGATCAAAAGAGAATTGCCACGCCTGAACAGGCAAGGGATTTTGGAGCGGATGCCATCGTTGTCGGGAGAGCCATAACGGGAGCTAAAGATCCATTAAAGGCCTATTTGGATATGAAAGCAGCTTGGGAGGGAATTTCATGTTAAATCAAAAGATAGCTGAACATTTATTGGAAATAAAAGCAGTGTACCTACAGCCGAATGACCCCTTCACTTGGGCATCTGGAATTCAATCACCCATTTATTGCGACAACCGCTTGACCCTTTCGTACCCAGAAGTCCGGAAGGAAATAGCGGAAGGGTTGAAAGGGTTGATTGAACAGCATTTCCCTGAGGCTGAACTGATCGCAGGCACAGCAACTGCCGGCATTCCGCATGCAGCTTGGGTGAGTGAAAAATTAAATGCACCCATGTGCTATGTTCGCTCCAAAGCTAAGGAGCACGGAAAGGGCAATCAAATCGAAGGCCGAGCTATTCCAGGACAAAAAGTTGTAGTTGTGGAAGACTTGATTTCAACCGGAGGCAGTGTAATTACTGCTGTTAACGCACTAAAAGAAGCTGGCTGTGAGGTTCTTGGAGTTGTTTCGATCTTTACTTACGAATTGGAAAAGGGAAAAGAAAAATTCAATGCTGAGGGTATCACTAACCATTCGTTGAGTGACTACTCGACTTTGATAAAAGTCGCAAATGAAAAAGGGTATATCACAGCAGATGAATTGGAAAAGCTAAAAAAATGGCGGGAGAATCCGGCAGATACTGCTTGGATTTCAGCATGAAAATGGAGGTGGCCCAATCACTCAGGATTGGGTCACCTCTATTTTTTTACCATTTAATCCTTTACTTCTTCCTTTAAGCGAATGACAATATCGGCATCTGGAGTAATATATAAGGTTTGCTGCTGATCATAGATCACGAAACCAGGCTTTGAGCCATTCGGTTTCTTAACATGGCGAACTTGTGTAAAGTCAACGGGCACTGAGCTCGATTGCTTTGCTTTACTGAAGAAAGCTGCTAATACGGCCGCTTCTTTAATCGTTTTTTCACTTGGTGATTCATTTCGAATCACTACATGTGAGCCAGGGATATCTTTGGTGTGAAGCCAAATCTCATCACGGCGAGCGAACTTATTCGTTAGGTAATCATTTTGTTTATTATTTTTCCCAACAAAAATGAGATCTCCATCGGTAGCATAATATGTTTCAAGCTGAGGTTTTGCATTTGCAGGCTTTTTCATGCCTTTTTTCTTTTTTTGCCGGATGTAGCCTTCTTCCTGAAGTTCTTCGCGAATCTCCTCTATATCTTTGGGGGAAGCTGATTGGAGCTGCTGATGCAAGGCATCAAAGTAGGCCAATTCCAATTTTGATTTTTCGATTTGCTCTTGAACGACACCGACTGCATTTTTAGACTTTTGGTATCTCGAGAAGTACTTTTGTGCATTATCGGATGGATTTTTTAATGGATCAAGCGGGATGATGACCGTACCTTGTTCTTCATCATAATAATTGACGACTTCAATTTCCTTCATGCCTTTTTTCATTTGATATAGATTAGCTGTAAGCAGCTCACCGAACAACTGATACTGTTCCCCGCGTTCCGTATCTTTTAATGTTCGTTCAAGCTTCCCGATTTTTTTTGAGTTCTTTTCCATTTCATTAGTAATGAAACGTTCTACATCCTGGCTCTTTTGCTTAACCCGATCACGTTCTGCCTTTCCGAAATAATAACGGTCGAGCATTTCGCTTAATGAAGAGAAAGTACGCTGTTTTCCTGTCAGATGCTCTAGTGAAAGCATATAAAAAACTTCTTTATTGCCATCTTGTTTGATCGTCGCGGCATAGTTATGTTCTGAGATTTCTTGGATAAGCCCTGAAAAAGCTGATGGAAGGGTGGTGCTGTTGGCCAATCCAGCCCGGTAAACGGCTTCCTTTGCAGCTAAAGGTGAAATTCCTGAAAAATGGGCAACAAGCTGTTTATCTAGTTTTCCTGCATTGAAGTCAATATTCTTCCTGATATCGTCCTCCGTAGCATTGAAGGGATTATCCTTTTCTTGTGCGGGTGGCACCTTATATTCCTGGCCGGGCAATATCGCCCGATAGCTGTTCACTGCATAGGAAACATGCTTAATGCTATCTAAAATCATATTCCGTTCTTTATCGACTAAAACAATGTTGCTGTGACGCCCCATGATTTCAATGATTAACTGCTTTTGAGAAACATCTCCAAGCTCATTGCGGCCTTTCACCTCAAAGATGATCATCCTATCAAGTTCATATTGATAAATATCTTCTATCGTATAGCCTTCGAGGTGCTTCCTAAGAAGCATACAGAACATGGGTGCTTCTTTAGGATTTTCATAACTTTCTTCGGTCAATTGCACCCTTGAATAACTTGGGTGGGCTGATAATAAGAGTTTATGGTTCTTACCTCCAGCACGAACAACCAGTATTACTTCATTTTTATAAGGCTGATGTACCTTATTGATTCGTCCACCTTTTAATATAGAAGCGATTTCTTCCGTCATCGCTTTCGTAAATAATCCATCAAATGACATTCTATTTTTACTTCCTTTACATAAGATTTTCTATGATACTAAATTCTGCAGGGCGTTATCGATGTATCAGGATCGGCCCAGTTTAACTGTATTCACTAATTCAGTTGAACTGGGTGAAAAGCTGGAGTTGCAGTTCAGGAATATTGAATGGATGCGATTTTAATAGATTCGTGATATTAATTACAAAGTTTGTCCATTCATTATATTATCCGGATCGTTCTTCTTTCCGCAATTCTGTTTAATTATAGCATTATTTTGGACGAGTCTGAATAATCATGGAAGAAGAGCAGGTTGTTTTATGTATCGGTAAGCGGGCAGGTGTTGTTGGATGAGTAAAGCGAGAGCGCCTGTTGAGATGGATACAGGAGCCTATTTCATTCTATTCAAAGGGATGTGTGATACTTGATGGAGTTCAGGAAAATGAATAATCAAGAAATGGAGAAAGCGCTTCAAACAAACGTTACACACGGTTTGGACGATGATGAAGTAAAGGACAGGCTGCGAAAGAATGGCTTTAACGAATTGAAGGAAGGTGAAAAACAGTCAGCCATCCTGTTATTTTTCGCACAATTCAAGGATTTCATGGTCATAGTTTTACTTGCCGCGACCTTAGTCTCCGGGATTTTGGGCGAATATATCGATGCGATTGCCATCATGGCCATTGTTTTTTTGAATGGATTACTTGGTTTTTTTCAAGAACGGAAGGCTGAAAAATCCCTGGATGCCCTAAAGGAAATGGCAGCGCCGCAGGTCAACGTACTTCGGGATGGACACTGGCTGAAAATCCCTTCGAGAGAAGTTGTTGTGGGGGATATTCTGAAGTTTTCGAGCGGTGACCGAATTGGTGCCGATTTACGGATCGTCGACCATTCAAGCCTTGAAATTGAAGAGTCTGCCCTTACCGGTGAGTCACTCCCGGCTGTTAAATGTTCTGATCCATTGATGAATGAGGTCGAAGGTATCGGTGATCAGGAAAATATGGCTTTTATGGGAACGATGGTTACAAGAGGGAATGGAGTTGGAATCGTAATCGCTACAGGAATGAATACGGCGATGGGAAAGATTGCGAACCTCCTGCAGACTGCAGAAACAAAAGAAACACCTCTTCAAAAGCGATTGGAGCAGTTAGGGAAAATTTTGATCGTCACGGCTTTAATATTAACCGTGATTGTGGTGCTGACTGGCGTCATTCAAGGACATGACCTCTATACGATGTTTTTAGCCGGGGTATCTTTGGCTGTTGCGGCGATTCCTGAAGGCTTGCCAGCCATTGTTACTGTAGCCTTGTCTTTGGGCGTACAACGTATGATCAAACAAAAAGCGATAGTCCGCAAGCTTCCTGCAGTAGAAACGCTTGGCTGTGCAACGGTAATTTGCTCAGATAAAACAGGTACACTGACGCAAAACAAAATGACGGTGACGAAGGTTTGGAGTGGGGGGAAAACTTGGGATGTCGGCGGGACTGGTTATAATCCTGTCGGTGAGTTTTCTTTTGAGGGAGTTTCAGTTGCTCCGAAAAACCAAAATGCCTTGCTTCAAATAATTACATTCGGTATGCTCTGTAACAAAGCTGAGTTAAATGAGAATGGCAAACGATATATATTAGAAGGTGATCCGACAGAAGGGGCGATGTTGGTCGCGGCAATGAAAGCGGGTTTGACAAGGGAACACTTATCTAAGCGGTTTACGGTAGTCAAGGAGTTTCCATTCGACTCGAGCCGCAAAATGATGAGTGTCATAGTGAAGGATGATAAAGATAATCATTTTGTCATCGTAAAAGGGGCCCCTGACGTATTGATCGCCCAGAGTGACACGATTCTATGGGAAGGAAAGTCGGAAATATTGAATCGCGAGAGTAAGGAAAGGGTGCAACAGGACATGAATGAACTTGCCTCACAGGCACTTCGAATGATTGCTGTTGGTTATAAACCCCTTCCCAAAGGAACGATTTTGCTTCATGAAACAGAAGCTGAGCGCAATTTGACCTTTATGGGACTGCAGGGCATGATTGATCCCCCCCGCCCAGAAGTGAAGCAGGCAGTTAAGGAATGCAGGGATGCTGGGATCAAAACAGTCATGATTACTGGTGACCATGTAATAACCGCAAAGGCAATAGCTAAAGAACTTGGTATTTTAAAAGGAAAAGACCGTGTACTTGAAGGAAGGCAACTGGCTGGTATGGAAGTTGGGGAACTTGAGGAAGTTGTTGAAAGTGTGTCGGTATTTGCCCGCGTTTCCCCAGAACATAAATTAAAAATCGTAAAAGCCTTGCAAAATAAAGGACATGTCGTCGCAATGACAGGGGATGGTGTCAATGATGCACCTGCGATAAAATCAGCGGATATAGGTATATCAATGGGTATAACTGGGACTGATGTCGCTAAGGAAGCATCTTCCTTGATATTGGTTGACGATAATTTTGCCACCATTAAATCGGCCATCAAAGAAGGCAGGAATATTTATGAAAACATCAGGAAGTTCATCCGTTATTTGCTTGCTTCCAATGTTGGGGAGATTTTGGTCATGTTTTTTGCGATGCTATGTGCCTTGCCATTACCTTTGATACCAATCCAGATTTTATTCGTGAACCTTGTTACGGACGGTCTGCCTGCGATGGCGTTGGGCCTGGATTCCCCAGAAGAAGATGTAATGAAAAGAAATCCAAGAAATGCAAACGAAGGTGTTTTCGGACGAGGGCTTGGCTGGAAGATCATCTCACGCGGATTTCTGATTGGTATTTCTACATTGATAGCATTTTATGTGGTATATCGTGCAAATCCGGGTAACCTTGCTTATGCACAAACAATCGCGTTTGCAACCCTGGTACTAGCTCAGCTAATACATGTTTTCGATTGCAGAAGTGAACGTTCGATCTTCTCGAGAAATCCATTCGGTAATTTTTATCTAGTGGGGGCAGTACTGTCCTCCCTGTTATTAATGCTAGCAGTCATGTATGTGCAGCCTTTGCAAACCATCTTCCACACTGTACCGATTTCAGGAAGGGATTGGCTATTGGTAATAGGAATGTCATCCATCCCAACTTTTTTACTGGCTGGAACCTTTTTAGCAAGAAAAGCACAATGAAATATGATATAATCTTTAAGGTGGTAGAGTTTTGCTCTATTGCCTTTTTATTTTTGTAGTATTTTATTTGTAAGCTAAAGTTTTCATGCTGTAGCTAATATATAATGAATGTTAACGCGAAATTACTACATTATGCTTGATAGGATGTGGAACCATGGTTACCAGTATGACGGGCTATGGAAGAGAAGAAGCGGAAAACGAACAGGTCAAGGTTTTTGTCGAGATTAAGACGGTGAACCATCGTTTTTGTGAATATACGATTCGAATGCCGCGCCAGCTTTTGGTTTTGGAAGAAAAGGTGAAGAAAAAGGCGAATCAATACATAAGAAGAGGACGAGTGGAAATCTTTATTACGGTGGAAGGTGAGAGCCTGGTTGCCAAAAAGGTGAAGATCGATTGGGAGCTTGCTGATCAGTATGTGGGATTGATGGATGAAGCCAAGGGAAAATACAATCTGGAAAGTTCCATTACCTTACAGGATTTACTGCAACTTGAATCGATTTTCATGACGGAAGAAGTACCTGCAGTTCCTGCCGATTTGGAAGCCTTGTTATTGAAGGCTGTCATGGGGGCATTGGAAAATCTGAAAAAAATGCGGACTCTGGAAGGTCAGGAACTTGCCCTGGACATGAAATACCAGCTTGAAAAGTTTGGTGAGATTGTTGTAGGGCTCAAAAACTATGCACCTTCAGTCGTCGAGAAATATAAAGCCCGGTTGGAAATCAAACTAGCCGAGTTGACAGAAGGATTGATTGAAGATAGCCGTATTGTGACAGAAGCGGCCATTTTTGCCGATAAGTGTGATATAAATGAAGAACTGACCAGACTCGAAAGCCATGTACAGCAATTTTCAAGGACGCTTACCCATAGTGAACCAATTGGAAGAAAACTCGACTTCCTTGTCCAGGAAATGAATAGGGAAGTTAATACGATTGGATCAAAGGCAAATGATTCGGCCATTACCAAAGATGTGGTGGAAATGAAAAGTCTGCTTGAAAAATTAAAAGAACAGGTTCAAAATATCGAGTAGTCGGTTTATGATGAACCGAACAAGGTGACAATAGAAATATGAATGGGGGACAAAAATGTCAATTAAGCTCATTAATATTGGCTTTGGCAATATCGTTTCCGCAAACCGGATCGTATCCATCGTGAGCCCTGAGTCTGCTCCGATTAAAAGGATTATCCAAGATGCCCGAGACCGCGGATCCTTAATAGATGCTACATATGGTAGAAGAACCAGGGCCGTTATAATTACAGACAGCGACCATGTTATCTTATCTGCCGTTCAACCGGAAACGGTTGCCGCACGGCTTCAAGATAGAGATGACAGCGTAGAAGAGGGGTAACTGAAACAATATGAGAGAAAAAGGTTTATTAATCGTTTTATCCGGTCCATCCGGTGTTGGTAAAGGAACAGTAAGGAAGGCGATTTTTTCTCAGCCTGGAACGGCATTTGAATATTCAATTTCGATGACGACACGGCTGCCCCGCCATGGGGAAGTTGACGGAGTGGACTATTTCTTCAAAAAACGCGAGGAATTCGAAGCATTGATCGCAGAAGGCAAATTGCTAGAATATGCAGAGTTCGTCGGGAATTATTATGGAACGCCCGTGGATTATGTCCGTGAAACAATTGATTCCGGAAAAGATGTATTTCTGGAAATTGAAGTTCAAGGAGCTAAACAGGTCCGGGAGAAATTCCCTGAAGGACTTTTCATTTTCCTTGCTCCTCCAAGCTTGACCGAACTCGAAAGCCGCATCGTTACTCGCGGAACCGAGACGGAGGAAGCGATAAAAGGACGGATGAAAGTGGCCAAGGAAGAAATAGAACTTATGGATCTTTATGATTATGTTGTTGAAAATGATCATGTGGATGCTGCATGTGCCAGAATTAATGCAATTGTAATTGCTGAGCATTGCCGTCGGGAAAGAGTTGCTGTTTTATATAAAAAAATGTTGGAGGCGGAATAAACTATGTTATATCCATCAATTGATTCGCTATTACTTAAAATCGATTCTAAATACTCGCTTGTATCAGTGGCAGCTAAACGTGCAAGGGAAATGCAAATTAAAGATAATTGCCTTATAACCAAACCGGTTTCCCATAAATCCGTAGGTCGTGCCCTAGAAGAAATTCATACCGGTAAATTGACTTACGATAATTCTTACGAAGAAAACTAAGAGAACAAATAAGCTTGACCCATCGGGCCTGACACCCTAAAGCAAACAGGATGCGTTACATTTGGAAAGTTGCTTCCTTCCTGCGGCCAAGGTGTCAGGCCTGTTTGTTTTGATTTCTCAAAGATAACGATGCCATTGATGAAGCAGGCATAGATATGAAATGTTTAAGGAAATCCATAAGTTATTGCGCATTTCAAATGAAATATCTTCAGTTATCGTTCATAATTAATAAAAATAGAATGTATAGTTAGGGGAAATTTGCATGCTTATCGATAAAAAAGTACTTCTTTGTGTCACCGGCGGGATTGCTGTATTTAAGGCTGCTGCCCTGACAAGTAAATTAACTCAAGAAGGTGCGCATGTTAAAGTGATCATGAGTGAATCGGCACGAAAGTTCGTGACGCCGCTTACTTTTCAAGCACTTTCGAGAAATGATGTGTACACAGATACATTTGATGAGAAGGATTCTTCAGTCATTGCCCACATCGACTTGGCTGATTGGGCTGACATTATCCTAGTAGCTCCAGCTACAGCGAATGTCATTGGCAAGATAGCCAATGGAATCGCGGATGATATGATCACGACCACACTTCTGGCAACAGTGGCACCTGTTTGGGTGGCGCCGGCAATGAACGTGCACATGTACGCCCACCCGGCGGTTCAGAAAAACATGGAGACACTTCGTACGTTCGGATATCAATTCATTGAACCAGGTGAAGGGTATTTGGCTTGCGGTTATGTAGGAAAAGGACGATTGGAGGAACCGGAAACGATCGTGGCACATCTCATTCATTATTTTGGTGAACGGAAATCACAGCCTCAGCTTCTTAAAGGAAAGAAATATTTGATAACGGCAGGGCCGACTCGTGAAGCAATCGATCCGGTGCGTTACGTGACGAATCATTCCAGCGGAAAAATGGGATATGCCCTAGCTGAGCAGGCAATTGAATTGGGCGCTGAGGTGACATTGATCACTGGCCCTGTGAACTTGACGCCGCCTTCCAAGGCCAGAGTAATACCTGTGGAATCGGCAGCAGATATGTATGAAGCGGTTTTCGGTCAGTTCGATTCCAGTGACGTTGTAATCATGACGGCTGCGGTGGCAGACTATAAACCGAAGAATTATCATGCTCAAAAGATGAAAAAGCAGCCAGGGGAAAATGTAATTGAATTTGAACGTACAAAGGATATCCTTAAGGAACTTGGTGAAAATAAAACCCATCAGATTTTGGTAGGCTTTGCGGCTGAAACGAACAATGTTGAAGAATACGCAAGAGGGAAATTAGTGAAAAAGAATGCAGACATGATCGTTGCCAATAATGTTACCGTCGCTGGGGCAGGATTTGGAACGGATACGAACATTGTGACCATTTACGATAAAAATGGAAGTGCTACAGAACTTCCAAAAATGAGTAAAGCGGATATAGCTAAAAGCATCCTGGCAGAAGTATCTCGCATGCAAAAGGAATGATGTCTTATGGATATTGCATCGGTCATAGTGGATGTACCTGCTAAACAAACGGATCGAGAATTTGACTATCGTATACCTGAAAAGTGGAACCTAGTCATCAAGCCCGGAATGCGGGTCATTGTGCCATTCGGTCCAAGAATGGTGCAGGGGTTCGTCACCGGATTAAAAGCTAAAAGCGACTTTGCGAAATTACGATATATAAAAGAACCAATGGATTTGGAGCCCATCCTTAATGATGAATTGCTTCAGCTGGGTGACTGGTTGACCAAAGAGGCCATGTGTTTTAAAATTTCAGCCCTACAGGCCATGCTTCCGGCAGCAATGAAAGCAAAGTATGAAAAAGTGATCAATGTCATTGAAGATAAAAAGAATCAGCTCCCACCCTTCATTCAAAGTCTTTTCGGAAAGAATGATGCATTATCTTGGAAAGAAGTGATTGAAGGGGAGAATGCCTCACTTTTTCAAAAGGAAATACAAAATGGCAATCTAGAGCTTGTGTATAATGTGAAAAACCGACTTAATAAGAAGACCGTCCGTGTCATTAAATCCCTGCTTTCCTCTAAGGAACTGAAAGAAATGGCATCAGCCATTTCCAGCCATGCAAAAAAACAACAGGAACTCCTTCAATACTTTATTGAACATCAAGAGCCAGTTCCGTTAAAGGAATTGCTTGAATTGATCAACACATCAAGCAGTACCGTCAAATCCCTAGTGTCAAAAGGCGCCTTGGCGGAAATGGATCAGGAAATATACCGTGATCCTTATGAAAATCGTGTATTCAAAAAATCCAATCCCTTTACTTTAACAGAAGAGCAAGCAGCTGCCTTGAAGCCCATCCATGAGAAAATAAATCATGATGAACATGATGTCTTCCTTTTATATGGTGTGACCGGGAGCGGGAAGACGGAAGTGTATCTGCAGGCAATTGCCTCTGTCATTGAAAAAGGGAAGGAAGCAATCATGCTGGTACCTGAGATCTCCTTGACGCCACAAACGGTGAAGAGGTTTAAAGAACGATTTGGAGAGCAGGTCGCTGTCATGCATAGCGGTTTATCCGTAGGTGAAAAATATGATGAATGGCGGAAAATTCACCGCAAAGAGGTAAAAGTTGTGGTGGGCGCGCGCTCAGCCGTGTTTGCTCCTTTTGAAAACCTGGGACTGGTCATCATTGATGAAGAGCATGAATCCAGCTATAAGCAAGAAGAAACGCCAAGGTATCATGCTAGGGATGTTGCCATTGAAAGAGCGAAATCTTATCAGTGTCCGGTAATTCTAGGTAGCGCCACTCCTACACTTGAATCTTTTGCGCGAGCCAAGAAAAACGTCTATAAATTACTGACCCTTAGTCAAAGGATGAATAAAAATGCATTGCCAGCAGTGGATATTGTAGATATGAGGGAAGAACTAAGGACGGGAAATCGTTCCATGTTTTCGGAACTGCTCTTCACCAAGCTGAAAGACCGGCTTGAAAAAGGGGAGCAAACAGTATTGATGCTAAATAAACGGGGACATTCTTCCTTTGTGATGTGTCGAAGCTGCGGATTGGTCATCAACTGCCCTAATTGTGACATTTCACTCACCTATCATCGCTTTAATGATATAATGAAATGCCATTATTGTGGGTTTGAAGAGGGAATGCCTTCTGTTTGCCCTGAATGTGAAAGTGAACATATAAGGTTCTTCGGTACAGGCACCCAAAAGGTTGAAGAAGAGCTTGCAAAAATTCTCCCTGATGCACGGGTGATACGAATGGATGTCGATACAACGAGTAAAAAGGGTTCACATGAGCGTTTGCTGAATGCCTTTGGTGAAGGAAAGGCTGATATATTGCTAGGCACCCAAATGATTGCCAAGGGCCTTGATTTTCCTAATATCACGCTTGTTGGAGTCCTTTCAGCGGATACTATGCTTCATCTGCCTGATTTCCGTTCTTCGGAAAAGACATTCCAGCTGCTGACACAGGTCAGCGGAAGGGCAGGACGTCATCAGCTTCCGGGAGAAGTGGTCATCCAAACCTATACACCTGAGCACTATAGCATCGAGCTTTCTGCCTTGCAGGATTATGATGCTTTTTATGAACGGGAGATGCATCTACGGAGGCAAAGTCATTATCCTCCCTATTATTACGTTGTCCTTATAACCGTTTCTCATGAAGACTTAATGAAGACGGTGAGTGTTACTGAGAAAATAACCAATTATTTAGGTTCTCGATTGAATCGGGATTCTATCGTTCTCGGTCCTGTTGCTTCGCCCATTAGCCGAATCAACAATAGATATCGTTATCAATGTCTGATAAAATACAAACGAGAGCCGGACCTTAATCAGCATTTACGTACACTTTTAGAGCATTATCAAAAAGAAACGGCTCAAAATCTTCTGCAGATTTCAATAGATTTAAATCCACAGATCATGATGTAATTGATTAAGAAATGGATGGTTTATGCGAGCTGTTAAAGCTTGCGTTTTTATATAATGAAGTGCTGTTTTTCATATCTAGGAGGGTACCTTTAATTTTGGCTATTTTACCGATTGTCATGTTTCCTGAAAAAATTTTACAACAAAAATGCGATAAAATAACAAGTTTTGATAAAAAGTTGGCAAAGATGTTAAATAACATGTACGAAACGATGGTGGAGGCGGATGGCGTTGGTCTTGCAGCACCTCAGGTTGGCGTGAAAAAGCAAGTGGCCGTCGTCGAAATAGAGGAAGGATCAGGTGTAATCGAACTGATTAATCCAGAAGTGCTGGAAATGGAAGGCGAACAGACTGGTGTTGAAGGATGCTTGAGCTTCCCAAGTTTATATGGTGAAGTTACTCGCCCATACCGCGTAAAAGTGCGGGCACAAGACCGTAAAGGATCTTTTTTCGAGTTAGAAGCGGAAGATTTCCTCGCAAGGGCCCTTCAGCACGAAATCGATCATCTTCAAGGGGTTTTATTCACGAGTAAGGTCTCTCGTTATATTTCGGAAGAAGAGTTAGAAAGGTATGAAGAAGAATGACAAAAATTATCTTTATGGGAACACCGGATTTTTCAGTGCCGGTATTGAAAAGAATCATCGATGAAGGGTATGACGTGATTGCTGTCGTCACACAGCCCGATCGTCCAGTAGGCCGCAAAAAGGTGCTAACGCCGCCGCCAGTTAAGGTCGAAGCCGAAAAGCAGGGGATTCCTGTTTATCAGCCAGAAAAAATCCGTGAACAAGAAGAACTTGAAAAGATCATTGCATTGAATCCTGACTTAGTGGTGACGGCTGCTTTTGGACAAATCCTTCCGAATGAATTGTTGGATGCTCCTAAGTACGGATGTATTAATGTACACGCCTCCCTGCTTCCTGAACTACGTGGAGGGGCGCCCATCCATTATTCCATTTTGCAGGGGAAAGAAAAGACTGGGATCACCATCATGTATATGGCGGAGAAATTGGATGCCGGGGATATATTGACTCAGGCGGAAGTTGCCATAGGGGAAGAAGACAATGTCGGCACACTGCATGATAAATTAAGCAAGATAGGGTCAGATTTACTTGCAGAGACTCTGCCAAAACTTTTAAATGGGGGTTTACAGGCGATCAAGCAAGATGAGAATAAAGCGACTTTTGCGCCTAACATTAAACGGTCGGAGGAAAAAATCGACTGGTCGAAATCAGGGGAAGTCATCTATAACCAAGTGCGTGGCCTGAATCCTTGGCCTGTTGCCTATACAACCTTAGACGGATCCACTTTAAAAATTTGGCAGGCAAAGAAACGTGAAGAGGGCAATCGTGCCGTGCCAGGCACTGTCATTGAAGTACGAAATGATGGTTTCATCGTCTCGACAGGCAACGAGACGGCAATACTAGTTACTGAATTGCAGCCTTCAGGAAAGAAAAAAATGCCGGCCAAAGATTACTTGCGCGGAGCCGGGTCGTTCATTAAAGCAGGCATGAAGTTAGGAGAACAGAATGAAGCAAACTAAAAAGGGAGTACGTGAAATCGCTCTCGATATTTTGGAATCTGTGGAGAAAAACCAATCCTACAGTAACCTATTACTGAACAACTTGATTAAAAAGCATCAGTTATCCGGTGTGGACAGCGGTTTGCTTACAGAGATAAGCTACGGTACCATACAGCGGAAGATGACTTTGGATTACTATTTGAACCCGTTTATTAAACAACCTAAAAAAACGCAAAGCTGGGTCATCAATTTACTTAGGCTTTCCGTTTACCAAATGGTCTATTTAGATAAAGTGCCAGATCATGCGATTATTTTTGAAGCTGTCGAAATTTCAAAAAAGCGCGGACATAAAGGGACTTCTTCAATGGTCAATGGCGTGCTTCGTAATATTCAAAGAAATGGGGTTCCATCTTTTGATGATATCAAAGATGATCTGGAACGGCTTTCAATCGAAGTAAGTCATCCAATTTGGTTGATCAAGCGTTGGGTAGAGCAATTTGGTTATGAAAAAACCAAGGAAATGTGTGAAATCAACTTGACTGCACCATTACAGACGGGACGGGCTAATTTAAAGAAGATTTCACGCAGCGAACTAATCAGCATTTTAACGGAAGAAGGATATGATGTTGAAGCAAGTGAAGTCGTTCCCGAAGCCATCGTCAGCTATAAAGGTAATCTTGCTCATTCAGAAAGCTATAAATTGGGGTATTTATCGATTCAGGACGAAAGTTCAATGCTTGTAGCCCATGCATTGGGTGCAAATGAAAATGATGCTGTACTCGATTGCTGTGCTGCACCTGGAGGGAAAACGACACATATCGCAGAAGGCTTGACCACTGGTCAAGTATATGCTCTTGACCTTCATGAGCATAAGGTCAAACTCATCAAAGAGCAGGCGGAGCGCCTAAAACTCAGAAATAATATTAAGACAATGGCCCTTGATAGCAGAAAAGTGCGAGAACACTTTAATAAGGAGGGGTTTGACAGGGTCCTGATCGACGCACCATGTTCAGGGTTGGGAGTCATGCGCCGGAAGCCTGATGTAAAGTATACAAAAACAAAAGATGATATAATGAAACTCTCAAGTATACAAAAACAATTATTGGAAGCTGCCGCCCCGCTCGTAAAGCAAGGTGGACGGTTAGTATATAGTACCTGTACGGTGGATAAAGAAGAAAATGACAAAGTCGCTGCAGCATTTTTGGAAAGCCATCCGGATTTTGAAAGCGATGCGACCCTGTCTGCAAGAATGCCTGAAAGCGTTCAGCCATTTATCGAGGGTCATACACTGCAAGTTTTTCCGCAATATTTTAGCAGTGACGGATTCTTTATTGCGAGTTTTAGAAAGAAGGTGCTGTAATGGCAGAAATCACAAAATCATCTAGAGTAAAAAAAGACACAACACCAGAAAAACCATCGATCTACTCATTAGAGCTTCACCAAATTAAAGAATGGCTTATTCAAAATGACGAGAAGGCATTCCGGGCCGATCAAGTTTATGACTGGCTTTATAAAAAGCGTGTCTCCAGTTTTGAAGATATGTCCAACCTTTCGAAATCTTTACGAGATAAGCTGGAATCACAATTCACCTTCACGACATTGAAAACTTTGATTCAGCAAACGTCCAATGACGGAACGATGAAGTTTTTATTTGAACTTCATGATGGATACTCGATTGAAACGGTGCTGATGCGCCATGAATACGGAAACTCCATTTGCGTGACAACACAGGTAGGGTGTAGAATTGGCTGTACATTCTGTGCCTCGACACTTGGCGGTTTGAAGAGAAATCTTGAATCGGGAGAAATTGTTGCCCAAGTCGTAAAAGTTCAGCAAGCACTTGACGAAGTGGAAGAACGTGTTAGTTCTGTCGTAATCATGGGAATCGGTGAACCGTTCGATAACTACGATAATATGATGTCATTCTTGAAGAATATAAATCATGAAAAGGGCTTGAACATCGGGGCACGTCATATTACCGTTTCCACAAGTGGAATCATTCCAAAAATCTACAAATTTGCCGAAGAAAGCATGCAAATCAACTTTGCTGTTTCCCTGCATGCACCGAACACGGAATTGAGAAGTAAATTGATGCCGATCAACAAGGCCTACAAACTTCCGGACTTGATTGAAGCCATCAAATACTATACAGAAAAAACAGGGCGCCGTGTAAGTTTTGAATATGGTCTATTCGGTGGCGAAAATGATACAGTGGAACACGCCGAAGAATTGGCAGATTTAATAAGCGGGATAAAATGCCATGTCAATTTAATTCCGGTTAACTATGTACCGGAACGCAACTATGTACGTACACCTCGGGACCAAATTTTTGAGTTTGAAAAAACATTGAAGAAGCGCGGCATTAATGTAACGATCCGAAGGGAACAAGGCAGTGATATTGACGCAGCCTGCGGCCAGCTTCGGGCCAAGGAGCGCAAAGAAGAGACGAGGTGACCCTATGAGGGCAATATTTAAAACAGACCGTGGAAAAGTCCGCCAGCATAATGAAGATAATGGCGGAATTTTTAAGAACTCGGAAGGCGTTCGCCTTGCCATCGTTGCAGATGGCATGGGCGGCCACCGTGCCGGGGATGTAGCGAGTGCAATGACGATAGACCTTTTGAAAAAAGGCTGGGAAGTATCAAGCGGGATCGAAACGGCAAATGATGCTGAGGATTGGCTGAAACAGCAAATCGTCTTGGTCAATCAGTTGCTTTTTGAACATGCCGAAGCAAATACGGAATGTAAGGGTATGGGGACAACGATTGTTGCAGCCATTTGCACCGACAAGTTTGCTACCATTGCCAACATCGGGGACAGCCGATGTTATTTGTATAATGAGAGCGGTTTTAAGCAGGTCACGGAAGATCATTCACTTGTTAATGAACTGGTCCGTTCTGGGCAGATTTCGAAGGAAGATGCCGAGAACCATCCACGAAAAAACGTTTTATTACGAGCCTTGGGGACAGAATTGCAAGTGGAAATGGACATTACGACGGTCATCTTTGAGGAAAATGATTTACTATTGCTTTGTTCGGATGGTTTGACGAATAAAGTGAGTGAACAGGAACTTGAAGATACGATAACCAATGGGCAGCCACTTGAAGAAAAGGCGAATTCATTAATAGATATGGCCAATCACTACGGTGGGGAAGATAATATCACTCTTGTGCTTGTTCAATTTACTGAAGAAAGTGAAAGCAGGTGAATTGAATGTTGATTGGTAGAAGAATCAACGGCCGTTATAAACTGATCGAGATGGTCGGTGGCGGCGGTATGGCGAATGTTTACCTTGCAAGGGATATGATTTTAGATAGGG
This sequence comes from Peribacillus simplex, assembly GCF_001578185.1. NCBI lineage: Bacteria > Bacillati > Bacillota > Bacilli > Caryophanales > Bacillaceae > Peribacillus > Peribacillus simplex. Next base: position 1,596,964 of record NZ_CP011008.1, read on the forward strand.
ATGTTGCATTGAAAATCCTTCGCATGGATTTTAATAACGACGAAGAGTTCATCAAGCGCTTCAATCGGGAAGCTCAATCGGCAACCAGTTTGGCCCATCCCAATATCGTAAGCATTTATGATGTCGGTGAAGAAGAGTCCATCTATTATATTGTAATGGAATACGTGGACGGTTTTACACTTAAGCAATACATACAAAAATATTATCCCATTCCAGTTGATAAAGCCTTGGATATCATGAAGCAAATCACGGCAGCTATTTCCCATGCCCATCATAATGGGATCATCCATCGTGACATCAAGCCACAGAACATTTTGATTGATAAAGAAGGAACCGTCAAGATTACGGACTTTGGAATTGCATTGGCCCTGAGTGCAACAAATATAACTCAGACTAACGCAGTCTTAGGCTCTGTTCATTATTTATCTCCAGAACAGGCTAGAGGCGGAATGGCCAATAAAAAGTCGGACATTTATTCACTTGGCATCGTCATGTTTGAATTACTGACGGGGAGATTGCCTTTTTCGGGTGAATCTGCCGTTTCGATAGCTCTTAAACATTTACAATCGGAAACTCCTTCGCCAAAACGCTGGAACTCTGAAATACCTCAGAGTGTGGAAAATATCATCTTGAAAGCGACAGCCAAAGATTCATATTACCGCTATGAGAGCGTAGACTCAATGGAAGATGACATTCGGACGTCACTTAATCCTGAACGTTCAAATGAACTGCCTTTTGCGATTCCTGAAGATCATGATGCGACCAAAGCCATCCCTGTCATTACGGACGATCAGCTTTCAAGCATAGATGAGACTATCATTAGAGGTCCGGAAAAAAATACTTTAGTCTATGCGGATGATGGGGAAAGTGGATCAGAAGCAGAGAGTAAATCGAAGAAACAAAAGAAACAGAAGAAACAGAAAAAACAAAAAACGAAGTCGGAACAAAAAGATAAAAAGCGAAAGAAAATGCCTGCCATTTTGGTGACCACCTTTTTAGTACTTGCCCTACTTGCTGTTTTATCTGTCACTGTTTTACCTTCCCTCTTTGGTTCGAAGGAAGTGACGATCCCTGACCTTAAAGGGAAAGAATTGGATGATGCCATTACTGAATTGCTTAAATTGGATTTGGTCATCGGAGATACGATTGGGATTGAAGATGAAGAGGTTGATGCGGACCTTGTGATCAAAACCAACCCTAAGGCAGGTAAGACTGTCAAGGCAGGTGCAGAAGTCAATATTTACCAAAGTATTGGTAAAGAAACGATTTCATTGTCCAGCTATGAAGGTCGAGATTACTCAGATGTCAAATCATTGCTTGATAAAATGGGATTCAAAAACATAATCGTGACCGAAAAATATGATGACAGTGCTCCCGGTACAATCATAGAACAAAGGCCTTCGGGTGCCACTGATATCGTACCATCGGAAACGGAGCTTGAGTTAACGGTCAGTAAAGGGGAAGATTTATTGAGCTTGAAGAACTTAACAGGGTTCAATGAAACTGGCCTTAATGATTATTCCAGTGATAGTGGAATAAAGGTCGATGTGGAAAAAGAAGTCTATGATGATTCCGTTGCAGAGGGGCTTGTCATTTCCCAGTCACCAGAACCGGGTACGAAGGTGGAAAGGGGCGGTACGGTGAAAGTGGTCCTTTCAAAAGGGAAAGAAGAGATTCCTCCTAAGAAGGTAACGGAGGAAATCAAAATCGAGTATGATCCGGTTGAGCCGGGCAAAGCCCAAAAGATACAAATTTTCATTGAGGATATCAACAATAGCATGACGGAGCCTAAAGAAACATTCTTTATCGTGGAAAATGCCAAGCGAACGATCGAATTAACGGTTTCCCCGGATAAGAAAGCAGGATATAAAGTCATGCGGGATAATCAGGTCATCATCGACCAGGCCGTCTCTTATCCAGAATAAATTTAATAATTAGGAGTGTGGTTATGCCCGAAGGAAAAATTATCAAAGCATTAAGTGGATTTTATTATGTCCTTGATGGAGAAGAGGTCTATCAATGCCGGGGACGGGGAGTATTCAGGAAAAATAAGGTAACTCCACTTGTAGGTGATTATGTTGTTTTTCAAGCGGAAAATAAAACGGATGGGACCGTTACCGAAATAAAACCGCGAAAGAATGAATTGATCCGACCGCAAATATCAAATGTAGACCAAGCCATCCTAGTCTTTTCGGCAGTAGAACCTGAATTCAGTCCAGCTTTGCTTGATCGATTTCTCGTACTAATTGAAGATAACGAGATCGAACCCATTATCGTTGTGACCAAACTTGACTTGGTTACTTCTGAAAACCAGCAGAAATTGTCTCAGTATATCAAGGACTACCAGAAACTTGGCTATACTGTACTGGAGACATCTTCAGTTACCGCTGGAGGCATTGAAGGACTAGTACCGTATTTAGAAGGAAAAACGAGTGTATTTGCCGGTCAGTCCGGTGTTGGGAAATCGTCTTTGTTGAATGCAATCAATCCTGAATTGGCTTTAAAGACAGATGATATTTCGTCACACCTAGGACGTGGGAAGCATACCACCCGCCATGTTGAATTGATTCACATTGGCTCTGGGCTTGTCGCGGATACACCAGGTTTCAGTTCACTTGAATTCATGGAAATGGAAGCTGAACGGTTATCCTATTGCTTCCCGGAAATGCATAAGCATGGGGAGGACTGTAAATTTCGGGCTTGTCTGCATGATAAAGAACCGAAGTGCGCTGTGAAGGGTGCGGTGGATTCCGGGGAAATTCCACTTTATCGATATGAGCATTATATGCAATTCTTAGAGGAAATCAGAGATAGAAAGCCGAGGTATTAAAATGGTTAAAATCGCACCATCCATTTTATCAGCTAACTTTGCAAAATTGGGGGAAGAAATTCTAGATGTAGAAAGGGGCGGAGCGGATTTAATCCATATAGATGTCATGGATGGACATTTCGTGCCGAATATTACGATAGGTCCGTTAATCGTCGATGCTATCCGACCGGTGACGAAACTTCCGCTTGATGTTCACTTAATGATTGCACAACCTGATCGTTATATCGAGGCATTTGCGAAAGCAGGAGCCGATTATATAACTGTGCATTTAGAGGCATGCACCCATTTGCATCGGACGATCCAATTGATTAAATCTTTTGGTGTAAAGGCAGGAGTGGTGCTTAATCCAGCCACACCAGCTTCCTTGATCCAACCTATAATTGAAGATATTGATATGGTATTGTTGATGACAGTTAACCCGGGTTTTGGCGGGCAAAAGTTCATTACATCCGTACTGCCCAAAATTGCCGAGGTGAAGGCGATGGCAGAAATGTATAATCAAAATCTGGAAATAGAGATTGATGGTGGAGTAAACGAAGAAACGGCTAAACTATGTATTGAACAAGGGGCGACAGTCCTGGTGGCCGGATCGGCAATCTATAATCAAGAAGATCGACACGCAGCAATTCAAAAGATTCGGGGAAAGTGATATAAGCCGACACTATCATATTCATATGATAGTGATCGGCTTTTTTTATCAATTAAACAAAGGCATCTTGGATATGAATATACATAGAAAAGGATGATTTCGATGATTATTAGTATAATGGCTGGAGGTCCGGAATGTTTTTGGCCGGATCTGACGTGGTATAAGGAGATGACTGATCTTTGGGTCGGGGTTGACAGGGGAGTCTGGGCCTTGCTTGAAAAAGGTATCGAACCTAAGTACGGTTTTGGGGATTTTGATTCAGTTTCGGAAGATGAATATAAGAAGATTGAGCAAACACTGGAACAAATCAATCTATATTCTTCAGAAAAGGATGAAACGGATTTAGAAATTGCATTTAAATGGGCTCTAGGGCAAAAACCAAGTGAAATTCACATTCTGGGCGGTACAGGGGGAAGAATGGATCATTTTCTTGGTAATATCCAGCTGCTCCAAAAAGAAAGTGTCCTCCCTTTTCATGAAGACATTGATATATACATAGTCGATCAGCAAAATATATTCACAGTGAAAACAGCGGGTTCATATGAGGTCGCTGCTTTGAAAGATAAGAAATACATGTCATTGCTCCCAGTAACGGCGGAAGTCAGCGGCATTACACTATCAGGCTTCAAATACCCACTGAGTGATGCAAGCCTGGAAATGGGTTCGACGCTTTGCATCAGCAATGAACTAATTTCCGAATCTGGGAATGTTTCATTTGAGAAAGGCATATTAATGGTGATAAGAAGCAGTGATTAAAATTCATGCTTAGAGCAGATTCGGATATAATTTTCAATCATCCTATATCCGCTTAAAAGCTTATGTTGTAATAGAAAAATTCCACTTCATCTTTTATTGTGGGATGCAAAGAGGAGGGGCATGATGAAATTTTATACGATTAAATTGCCAAAAGTTCTGGGCAGTTTGGTAAGGGCTATGCTCGGAGCGTTTAAAAAAGGCTGATACTTATCTCCATGACACCTCTCAAATTTAGGGAGGTGTTATTCTTCGGGATTTCTGGGGGATGATGAAAGGGGTTGGCCATCTATTAATGGGTGATGACTTCTTTTCTTGATGCAGACTAGACCTGATCATCAAAATAAAACCATCCCCATTAAAATGCCGGCCAATACAAGTAAAAAGGCATCCTAAGAGGATGCCGTAACATTATACGCGTTCTACTTTGCCCGATTTAAGAGCTCTTGCAGAAACGTATACACGTTTAGGTTTACCGTCAACTAAAATACGTACTTTTTGAAGGTTAGCGCCCCATGTACGCTTGCTAGCGTTCATTGCGTGAGAGCGGCTGTTACCAGAACGAGTTCTTCTTCCAGTGATTACACATTTACGTGCCATGTTAAATTCCCTCCTAACTACAACAAGCTTAAGTTTTTCGCAGTCGTCTTAAGTCTTTGTAAAATACTTTAATAATTTATCATACCTACCGTTAGAATGCAATACTTCAGTTAATTACTTTCAAGAAAAATACCTTGACATACATACTTTAAAATTGAATTATATAAAGTGCCGTACGACATTTACTTTTAAAACCATTGACATTATAGTAAAATGTCTATAGTTGACTTGATTTTTTGGGAGGGAAAAGAAAATGTCTATCGAATTACAAACGAAATATGGACAAATTGATATCTCTAATGATGTTATCGCTACTGTAGCAGGCGGCGCAGCTGTGGATTGCTACGGAATTATAGGAATGGCTTCCAAAAAACAATTTAAAGACGGCATTGCCGAAATTTTAAGAAAAGAAAACTTTACTAAGGGTGTAATAGTCCGTCAAGAAGAGGAAGAAGTTCATATCGATATGTTTATTATCGTAAGTTATGGAACGAAAATCTCGGAAGTTGCTCATAATGTGCAATCAAAGGTAAAATACACTTTGAACAAAACTGTAGGATTGGCTGTTGATTCCGTTAACATTTTTGTACAGGGTGTTCGTGTGACGAACCCTTAAGTAATAGGAGGAAAGTTTTGTGTCAATTACAAGTTTAAACGGAAAGCGCTTTGCCGAAATGATCATTCAAGGTTCCAACCATTTAGCGGCAAACGCCCAAATGGTTGATGCGTTGAATGTTTTCCCTGTTCCAGATGGAGATACTGGGACGAATATGAATTTATCGATGACTTCCGGAGCGAAGGAAGTGCAAAATAACGTCCAGGAACATATTGGGAAAGTGGGTACATCTCTTTCAAGAGGACTGTTAATGGGCGCTCGCGGGAATTCAGGTGTTATCCTTTCTCAACTTTTTCGCGGTTTTGCTAAAGCGATTGAACATAAATCGGAAATCAATAGTGAAGAATTCGCCCAAGCTTTTGAAGCTGGGGTTCAGACAGCTTATAAGGCAGTAATGAAACCTGTTGAAGGAACCATCTTAACGGTTGCAAAAGATGCAGCAAAGCAAGCGGTTTCATCAGCAGCAAACCACCAAGACCTTATTCAGGTAATGGAAGAAATCGTTACGGAGGCCAATGCTTCATTAAAACGTACACCGGATCTTCTTCCGGTCCTAAAAGAAGTGGGAGTCGTAGACAGCGGCGGGCAAGGGTTAGTGTTTGTATATGAAGGCTTCCTTGCTGTGCTGAAAGGTGAGGCACTTCCAGTCCGTTCTGCTAATGGCCCAAGTATGGATGACATGATCAATGCCGAACACCATATGAACGTACAAGGGCATATGAATACGGAAGATATCTTGTATGGTTACTGCACGGAATTCATGGTCCGATTGGAAAGTGAAAAACTTGCCAATAAATCGTTTGATGAAGAAAAATTCCGAAATGATTTAAGTGAATACGGAGATTCCTTATTAGTCATCTCTGATGATGAAGTTGTCAAAGTACATATTCACTCTGAACAGCCTGGCACGTGCCTGAATTATGGACAGCAATACGGTAGTTTAATCAAACTGAAAATCGATAATATGCGTGAACAGCATACTGCGATAGTAGGTGAATCGAATACATCGCTTCAAACGAAACCGTCAACCAAAGAGAAGTACGGTGTAGTGTCCGTAGCTATGGGTGCTGGCATAAGCGAGTTATTCAAAAGCATCGGCGCTAAGTCTGTCATCGAAGGCGGGCAAACGATGAATCCTAGCACGGAAGATATTGTTAAAGCGGTTGAAGAGGCATATGCAGATCATGTCATCATCTTGCCTAACAATAAAAATATCATCATGGCGGCCAATCAAGCTGCAGATGTACTTGGTGATCATGTGACTGTTATACCAACGAAAACGGTACCACAGGGAATGGCAGCATTGTTGGCTTTCAACCCTTCACTAGATGCTGAAGAGAATAAAAAAGCGATGATTGAAGCTCTTTCGCATGTGAAAACGGGCCAGATTACTTATGCTGTGCGGGATACCAGCATTGACGGCCTTGCAATTGAGACCGGTGACTTCATGGGAATCGCTGAAGGAACCATCAAAGTCAAGGATAAAGACATGACTCAAGCGGCAAAAGACCTTCTCTCCGATATGATTGACGAAGAATCCGAAATCCTTACCATTTTATATGGAGAGGATGCAACGGCAGAAGATGTCGAAGGTCTTGTTGCGTTTTGTAATGAGAATTTCGAAGACGTTGAAGTTGAAGTCCATAATGGGAAACAACCTTTATATTCTTTCATTTTTTCAATTGAATAAAAAGAGTATCATAAGATAAGTGAGACTTCATCGACTCTTTGTTTGAAGGACCTGAAAAAAATAAAAGGCAATAAACTGCATAAGTCATTAGGCTATGCAGTTTTATTTTTGTGAAATGAAGGATTACGAACAGCATGAATGGAATTACAATAAATTTGGCGTTATTATTAAACTAACTCCCAGTGTTTCCCTTGGGTTCAGTTCTAAAAAAGGAGGAGCGATTCATGAAATATAGAAGTGTGTTCGATATAATTGGTCCTGTTATGATTGGTCCCTCTAGTTCCCATACAGCAGGGGCTGCAAGAATCGGTAGGGTTGCCAGGCATTTATTCGACCGGGAACCTAAATGGGCCCATATTTCTTTTTACGGATCGTTTGCTAAAACCTATAAAGGCCATGGAACGGATGTAGCCATTGTAGGAGGCTTACTTGATTTTGATACATTTGATGAGAGAATCAAAGAATCGCTGGAAATAGCCCGGAAAAAGAAAATGAAAATCACTTTTCGTGAAGAAGAAGCCGTGCCGGAACACCCCAATACAGCAAAAATAACGGTGGGGGATGATGATGGCGAACTGGAACTTGTCGGTATATCGATTGGCGGGGGGAAAATTGAAATTGTCGAACTGAATGGGTTTAAATTGAGGCTATCCGGCCACAATCCTGCCATACTCGTCGTTCATGATGATCGATTTGGTGCCATTGCCAATGTTTCAAACATTTTAGCCAAGCATCAAATCAATATTGGACAGATGGAAGTCTCCCGTAAAGAGAAAGGGAAGATGGCCTTGATGACCATTGAAGTGGATCATAACTTGGAGGATCAGGTCATCAACGAAATAACAGCGCTCCCCAATATCACTCAAGTAGCGAGGATTGTTGATTGATAGGGCAATCGTTTCCACTTAGGAAGGAGAAGGTATCATGTTTCGAAATGTAGCGGAATTAGTAGAATTGGCTGATTCAAAGCAGAAAAAAATATCTACACTGATGATAGAACAAGAAATAGAAGTAACGGGAAAAAGCCGTGAACAAATCATCCACCAGATGGGAGTCAATCTGGATGTAATGGAACAGGCAGTTGAAAAGGGACTCCAAGGTGTACGATCCGTTTCCGGGCTGACGGGCGGGGATGCAGTCCTTCTTCAGAATTACATTAAATCCGGAAATTCCTTATCCGGTGAGATGCTGTTGGATGCGGTCAGCAAAGCCGTGGCAACAAACGAAGTGAACGCAGCGATGGGAACGATTTGTGCGACGCCCACTGCCGGATCTGCGGGTGTTGTGCCTGGAACCCTGTTTGCTTTGCAAAATAAATTAAAACCGAATCGGGAGCAGAAAATTGAGTTCCTATTTACAGCAGGGGCATTTGGTTTTATTGTAGCGAATAATGCTTCGATTTCTGGAGCCGCAGGGGGATGTCAGGCAGAGGTCGGTTCTGCTTCGGGCATGGCAGCGGCAGCAATTGTTGAAATGGCAGGAGGGACACCGGCACAAAGTGCAGAAGCAATGGCAATAACCTTAAAGAACATGCTAGGTCTTGTATGTGATCCTGTTGCTGGGCTTGTGGAAGTGCCTTGTGTGAAGCGGAATGCCATGGGGGCAGCCAATGCTATGGTTGCCGCAGATATGGCGCTAGCGGGTATCACAAGCCGCATACCGTGTGATGAAGTGATTGATGCGATGTACAAAATCGGGCAAACGATGCCATCGGCTCTTAGAGAAACTGCACAAGGAGGATTAGCGGCTACACCGACTGGACGGGAGTTGGAAGCGAAAATCTTTGGCTTGCCGCTGAATAAGAAGTGAACTCCACTTTACAGGAACCCATAACAGCAGTAAAAGGCATTGGGGGCGAAACAGCGGCAGCTTTGGAGGAAATGGAGATCCATACCGTCGCGGATCTCCTTGAGCACCTTCCATATCGCTATGAAGATTATCGATTGAGGGATTTAGAAACGGTCGAGCATGATGAGAGGGTTACTGTAGAAGGAAAGGTTCATACGGTGCCCACGTTAGGATACTTTGGGAAGAAAAAATCCAGACTTACGATTAAATTATTGACTGGGAGATATTTAATAAATGTCATTTTTTTTAATCAGCCATATCTGAAGCCCAAGCTTGCAATAGGCGAAACTGTTACTGTAACTGGGAAATGGGATCGTCATCGCCAAACCATTACAGGCTCGGAATGCCACGTTGGTGATCATAGCAGGGAGAAAGAGTTCGAACCTGTGTATTCAGTAAAGGGCAGCATTACTGTTAAAGGGCTACGCCGCTTTATCTCCAATGCATTTTCTCAGTACGGAGCAATGATAGAAGAAAATCTGCCCCCGCAATTGTTGGCGACATACAAACTGATGCCGCGTAACGATGCTCTTCGTACCATGCATTTCCCTCTTTCGGCTAATGATGTAAAAAAGGCTCGACGCCGTTTTGTATATGAAGAATTTTTATTGTTTCAACTTAAAATGCAGGCGCTTCGTAAAGTGCAGCGAGAACAGTCAAAAGGGATTGGTCAGGAGTTTGATGTGGGGCAAGTGGCGGCCTTCGTTGAGACTCTCCCCTTTCCATTGACGAACGCTCAGCGAAGGGTCGTCGAGGAAATATTGAACGACATGAAATCCCCCTATCGGATGAATCGCCTACTTCAAGGGGATGTCGGTTCAGGAAAAACTGTGGTTGCCGCCATATGCTTGAAGGCGACGATTACAGCAGGTTTTCAAGGTGCACTTATGGTCCCGACGGAAATCTTGGCTGAGCAGCATACACAATCCCTTAGGGCCATGTTGGAACCTAGTGGAGTAAAGGTCGCATTGTTGACTAGTTCGGTAAAAGGCAAAAAGCGCAAGGAACTATTGCAATTGCTAGAGTCCGGGGAGCTTGATCTTTTGATAGGAACACATGCATTGATACAGGATGAAGTGAATTTTCGGAACCTTGGTCTTGTCATAACGGATGAACAACATCGTTTCGGAGTGGAGCAGCGCCGGATCCTTCGTGAAAAAGGTGCAAATCCAGATGTTCTATTCATGACGGCAACACCGATTCCCCGAACGCTGGCAATTACAGTGTTTGGGGAAATGGACGTCTCAACGATAGACGAAATGCCGGCAGGGCGTAAAGCGATAGAAACCTATTGGGCGAAACACCAAATGCTCGATCGGATTTTAACTTTCGTCGAAAAGGAACTAAGGCGAGGGAGACAGGCTTACGTCATCTGTCCTTTGATTGAGGAGTCGGAGAAACTTGATTCATTACAAAATGTTCTTGATGTTCATGCAATGCTTACACAATACTTTACGAACATGTATAAAGTGGGGCTCATGCATGGACGTCTGCCTACGGATGAAAAAGACGAAGTGATGCAGCAGTTTAGTGCCAATGAAGCACAAATCCTTGTCTCCACAACGGTTGTTGAAGTTGGGGTGAATGTTCCTAATGCAACGGTAATGGTCATTTATGATGCGGAGCGCTTTGGGCTTTCACAGTTGCATCAGTTACGGGGGAGAGTCGGAAGGGGGAGTGATCAGTCCTTTTGCATCCTCCTGGCTGACCCGAAAACGGAAGTCGGCAAAGAACGGATGAAAATCATGACCGAGACAAACGATGGTTTTGCTCTTTCCGAGAAAGATTTGGAACTTCGGGGCCCTGGTGATTTCTTCGGTAAAAAACAAAGCGGCCTTCCTGAGTTCAAAGTAGCCGACATGGTCCATGATTACAGGACCTTGGAAGTGGCAAGGATGGATGCTTCAAAATTGATCGCCTCACAAAGCTTTTGGCATTCCCCGGAGTATGCACCGCTACGGAACTATTTAGAGGGTACGGGCGTATTTACGGGAGAAAAGCTGGACTGATCTGAATGAAAATCCATTAGCAGATTGCGAGAATTTTTTCAATATCTTGCAATCTGTTTTTAAAATATATATACTACTATTAGTACCTAGTCATAATACTACGGATGGTGACCTTCAGATGCGAAGAAGTAAGAAGGAACGCCAGCAATTATTAATCGAAACGATTAAACAGAATCCTTTTGTAACGGATGAGGAGCTGGCTGAAAAATATTCGGTGAGCGTCCAGACTATTAGGCTTGATCGTCTTGAATTATCGATACCGGAACTGCGTGAACGTATTAAAAGCGTGGCTGAGAAGAAATTCAGTGACGAAATTAGGGCTTTGCCTTTGGATGAAATCATCGGGGAAGTAATTGATCTTAATTTAGATGACAATGCTATTTCGATTTTGGATATAAATAAAGAGCATGTCTTTAAGCGGAATGGAATTGCAAGGGGGCATCATCTTTTTGCCCAAGCGAATTCATTGGCTGTAGCGGTCATTAATGACGAACTGGCATTAACTGCAAAAGCATCCATTTTATTTACTCGTTCTGTAAAGGAAAATGAAAGAGTGATAGCTAAAGCGAAGGTTAAAAACGTGGACCACACCAACGATCGTTCCGTGGTGGAAGTCAGAAGCTACGTTGGTAATGAACTGGTTTTTAAAGGCGAGTTCGAAATGTATCGCTCTTAACTTTCTAGTAAAGGATGAAAGAAAATGAAGATAACGATAGATGCAATGGGTGGCGATAATGCTCCCAAGGCACAGGTTTTAGGAGCGATGAAAGCTGTTGAGGCTTTTTCCGATGTGGAAATTACCTTGGTGGGCAATGAAGCGGAGATAAATCAATACTTAACGAAACATGGCCGAATAAAGGTTGTACATACTGATGAAAAAATATTAAGTACCGATGAACCGGTTCGTGCGGTTCGCCGCAAGAAAAGTGCCTCGATGGTATTAGCTGCACAACAAGTGGCTGATGGAGAAGCAGATGCATGCATTTCTTCAGGCAATACTGGTGCGCTAATGGCTGCAGGCTTGTTTGTTGTTGGAAGGATAGAAGGCATTGAACGTCCGGCATTGGCTCCAACCCTTCCGACAATCGATGGTAAAGGTTTCGTATTTCTGGATGTAGGTGCGAACTCTGATGCGAAGCCGGAGCATCTGCTGCAATTCGCAATAATGGGATCTGTTTATGCACAAAAAGTGCGGGGAATTGAAAAGCCACGGGTCGGACTCCTGAATATCGGAACAGAAGAAAAAAAGGGGAATGAACTGACTAAGCAGGCTTTTACATTGCTACAGCAATCATCGGAGATATCCTTTATAGGTAATGTAGAGGCCAGGGACCTTCTAAATGGACCGGCAGATGTTGTCGTTACGGACGGCTTCACGGGAAATATGGTGTTGAAGACACTTGAAGGTACTGCTATGGGTGTATTTAAAATGGTGAAAACGGCCTTGATGAGCAACTTCAAGAGTAAGATGGCTGCAGCAATGGTCAAACCGGAACTAAAGGGCATTAAAATTAAAATGGATTATTCGGAGTATGGCGGTGCTGGCCTATTCGGTTTGAAGGCCCCTGTCATAAAGGCGCATGGTTCTTCAGATGCGAACGCGGTCTATAATGCGATACGCCAGACTCGCGATATGGTGGGGAATGACGTCATATCGACCATTGCAAAGACAATAGAAAAACAAAAATAAATCAAAGAGGCAGGGGAGTAACAGATGGGTAAAATTGCTTTTGTCTTTCCAGGGCAAGGTTCACAGTCAATAGGAATGGGTCATGGCTTATTTCAGGAAAACGAGCGTGCTCAGCATATTTTTCGAAAAGCCGATGAAAAACTTGATTTTCAACTTTCCGAACTGATCTTTAATGGCACACAACAAGAATTAACGGTAACCTATAATGCACAGCCAGCTTTATTGACCACGAGCTATGCCTTTGTCAAGGAGTTAGAAGAAGCGGGAATCAAACCTGATTATACAGCAGGGCATAGTTTAGGTGAATATACGGCTTTAGTGGCATCAGGTGCAATTTCTTTTGAAGATGCCGTTTATACTGTGCGTAAGCGCGGTGAATTCATGGAAGCTGCGGTACCGAATGGTCAAGGTTCAATGGCTGCGATACTGGGAATGGACCGTGAAGCTCTATCTGAAGTGACTTTTGAAATAACAGCAACAGGGGAATCCGTTCAATTAGCCAATATTAATTGTCCAGGCCAAATCGTCATTTCTGGAACTTCAGAAGGGGTTAAACTCGCAAGTGCAAAAGCCAAGGAGAATGGGGCTAAACGGGCTCTTCCTCTTGAAGTGAGTGGACCGTTCCATTCGGAATTGATGAAACCAGCGGCAGAAAAGTTACAGGGTGTCCTTGATGAAGTAAGCTTCAAACAGGCACAAATTCCTGTCATTTCAAACGTAACGGCTAAGCCCATTACTGCACCTGCTGAAATAAAAGAAAAATTAATCGAACAGCTGTATTCACCGGTCCTATGGGAGGACAGTGTGAAAACCCTGCTTGAATTGGGAGTGGATACGTTCATCGAGGTAGGCCCTGGGAAAGTATTGGGTGGATTAATAAAGAAGATCGATCGTTCCGTTCAAATTCACTCGGTCTCCGATATAGAAACACTAACAAAAACAATTGAAACATTGAAGGGGGCAAAAGCATGATCCTCGAAGGTAAAAAAGCACTTGTAACAGGGGCGTCAAGAGGTATTGGCAGGGAAGTTGCATTAGAACTTGCCCGTCAAGGAGCAGACGTTGCCATCAACTATTCTGGCAGTGAAACGAAAGCGAATGAAGTGGTGGAAGAAATCAAGGCATTGGGCCGTAAAGCATTTGCCATCCAGTGCGATGTTGCAAATAGTGACTCGGTGACAAGCATGATCAAAGAGGTCATCGAACAGTTTGGCAGAGTGGATATTTTGGTTAACAATGCCGGTATCACACGAGATAACCTATTGATGCGAATGAAAGAAGAGGAATGGGATTCAGTGATCAATACGAATCTTAAAGGAGTTTTCCTTTGCACAAAAGCGGTCACAAGACAAATGATGAAGCAGCGTAGCGGCAGGATCATCAATATGGCATCGATCGTCGGCGTCAGCGGAAATGCAGGTCAGGCAAATTATGTTGCGGCCAAGGCTGGTGTGATCGGACTGACCAAAACTACGGCAAAGGAACTTGCTTCAAGAGGGATTACGGTAAATGCGATTGCTCCTGGTTTCATCTCGACGGATATGACTGGGGAATTGCCTGAAGATGTCCGAAAAGCCATGTTGGACCAAATTCCGCTTGCACGGTTCGGTGACCCAAAAGATATCGCTGCAGTGGCGTCTTTCCTCGCTTCTGAGGCAAGCAAATATATGACTGGACAAACTCTTCATGTAGATGGCGGCATGGTCATGTAAGTTTTCTTTGATTTTTTCCGAAATTAATTTATAATGTTTTGAGGGGAGGTGAACACATTGGCAGATGTATTAGAAAGAGTAACGAAAATCGTTGTAGATCGTTTGAACGTAGAAGAATCAGAGGTTAAACTTGAAGCTTCTTTCAAAGAAGATCTTGGTGCCGATTCCCTAGATGTAGTTGAACTAGTCATGGAATTCGAAGACGAGTTTGATATGGAAATTTCGGACGATGACGCTGAAAAAATCGCCACAGTAGGTGATGCTGTGAATTACATACAAAGCACTATGTAATGTATTGTCGTTTGACTAAAAGCTCCGTTTTTTAACGGGGCTTTCTCTTATTCTTAAAGAAGGTTTGATGCAGCGGCAGATATAAGGGAATGAGATGCCCCAGGTAGCCCCGCCTGCATTGCAGTGGTCTTTTTCCGTTAGTTTTCTTTAAGCGGATTATAATGTATGATGTACATAGGAAAGCTTGACAGGAATTCCTGCCAGGTTTCTTTTTAATATATTGGAAAAATATGCTTTTTGAACCGTTGTGGAGGGTTTTGTGTGATGCGTAGGAACGGAAATAATCGTAAACCATCAATCAAGGATAATAAATTTAAACAGTTGCAGGAAAGTCTGGGTTTTCATTTTCAGGATGAAAATTTATTGAAACAAGCTTTTACACATTCATCGTATGTGAATGAGCATCGCCGTAAGCCTTATGAAGATAATGAAAGGCTTGAATTCTTGGGAGACGCTGTGCTTGAACTGACCATCTCTAAATACTTGTATCAAAAATATCCGATGATGAGCGAAGGTGAACTTACCAAATTAAGGGCAGCCATTGTGTGCGAGCCTTCACTTGTCGCTTTTGCCAATAGCCTTTCTTTCGGGGAATATGTTTTACTCGGAAAAGGGGAAGAAATGACAGGTGGACGAGAACGCCCTGCCATGCTTGCGGATGTATTCGAAGCCTATATTGGGGCTTTGTACCTTGACCAAGGATTAGAGCCAGTTGTGCAGTTTTTGAAGCATGTTGTATTTCCGAAGATAGACGAGGGTGCTTTTTCTCATGTGATGGATTATAAGAGCCAGCTTCAAGAGCTGATTCAGCGTGATGCCATCGGTGTCCTGCAATATAAGATCTTGCAGGAAAAAGGACCAGCCCATAACCGGGAGTTTGTTTCGACCGTTTCTCTGAATGGGGAAGAACTGGGCTCTGGTTTAGGAAAGTCAAAAAAAGAAGCGGAGCAGCATGCTGCCGAGCATGCATTGATCGTTTTAAAAGAAAAAAAATCAACAAGATAGTTGAACAGTAGAGGAGGAAAGGTCATGTTCCTCAAACGCTTGGACGTTGTAGGATTTAAATCTTTCGCAGAGAAAATTTCGATTGATTTTGTACCTGGAGTCACGGCAGTGGTTGGACCAAACGGAAGCGGCAAAAGTAATGTGACCGATGCAGTCCGATGGGTACTTGGAGAGCAGTCTGCGAAATCGCTGCGTGGAGCAAAAATGGAAGATATCATCTTTTCGGGAAGTGACACGAGGAAAGCGTTGAATTTTGCAGAAGTTTCATTGACCCTTGATAACGAGACGAATTCCCTGCCGATTGATTTTCATGAAGTCAGTGTGACTAGACGGGTATACCGATCGGGAGAAAGTGAATTTTTCATTAATAATCAAGGCTGCCGACTGAAGGACATCATAGATCTTTTCATGGATTCTGGTCTTGGGCGTGAAGCATTTTCCATAATCAGCCAAGGGAAAGTGGAAGAAATCCTAAGCAGTAAGGCAGAAGAAAGACGAGTGATCTTTGAAGAGGCAGCAGGTGTCCTGAAATATAAAACAAGAAAACGAAAAGCGGAATCGAAGCTGACGGAAACGCAGGATAACTTAAACCGTGTCCATGATATCCTCCATGAATTGGAAGGGCAAGTGGAACCGCTGAAAATTCAGTCTTCCCTCGCCAAGGAATTTTTGGAGAAGAAAGAAGAGCTTGAGCAAATAGAAGTAGCTTTAACCGTTTTTGAAATAGAAGAACTTTATGAAAAATGGGAAAACCTATCCAAGGAACTTGAAAAACATAATGAAATGGAACAGCAAATGGCAGGGCAGCTTCATGACAGGGAAGCGCATCTCAAAAAGCTTCGGGATAGTCTTGCAACTCTTGAGACATCGATCAATGAACTTCAGGAAATTCTCCTGAATGCCAGTGAAGAACTTGAAAAGCTTGAAGGCCGTAAAGAAGTTTTGAAAGAGCGGAAAAAAAATGCCGCCCAAAACAAGTCACAGCTTGAAAAAGCGATTGTGGAAGGTGAGGCTGCTGTCGAGCGCTTGTCCCTGCAAAAGGAACGAGAAACGGAACTCCTGAATGCTCTGAACTCGGAAGTGAAAGGGATACAGGAAACCTTAAATGAAAAACAAAAAAGCTTAGGCCTATTCAATAGTGATATCGAAGCGATGATTGAAGTGAAAAAGAGTGACTATATCGAGTGGTTGAACAAGCAGGCATCGGCTAAAAATGAAAAACAGTACCTGCTTCAGCAGCTAACACAGCAGGAACATAAAAATGCTAAACTTGATATGGAAAATGAAAAGTTCTTAACCGAGCGAATGGGTATCACTGCTAAAAAATTGGAATATTCAAAGCTGATGGAAAATGTGACCAAGCAGCTTGAAGAGCATGTCTCTTATTTCCGGAATCAACAGAACAAATTGAATGCGGCAAAGGATACGTATCAAAAACAGGAAACCACCCTTTATAAGGCCTATCAATTCCTTCAACAGGCAAAATCACGTAAGGAACTTCTTGAAGAAATGGAAGAGGATTATGCAGGCTTTTTTCAGGGAGTTAAAGAAGTTTTAAAAGCGAAAGAAACCCTTCAAGGCATAGAAGGGGCAGTTGCGGAATTGATAAAGGTTCCAAAGGAATATGAAACGGCCATCGAAACGGCTCTGGGCGGAGCGATGCAGCATGTGGTCGTTGAACGCGAAGAGCATGCACGAGAGGCCATTTCCTTCTTGAAGAAACATAAGTATGGACGTGCGACGTTCTTGCCTTTATCGGTCATTAAGGCAAGAGAGATTTCAGTAAGCCAATTATCGATGCTAAAGAGCCACTCAGCTTTTGTGGGGACGGGCTCCTCATTGATCCAATATGATGACAGGCATGCAGCAATTGCGGAAAACCTGTTAGGGACTGTCATAATCACGACAGATCTAAAGGGTGCAAATGACTTGGCGAAAATGATGCAGCACCGTTTCCGCTTCGTAACCCTCGAAGGGGATATCGTCAATCCAGGTGGTTCAATGACTGGTGGCGCATTAAAGCAAAAAACAACCTCCCTGCTTTCGAGGAAAACGGAATTGGAAGAGCTCCATCAAAAACTAGCCGCCATGGAAGCGAAAACGAATCAGCTAGAAAAGCAGGTCAAACAGCTCAAAGTGGATGTGGGTGTTCAAGAGCAAACGCTTGAACAAACCAGAAAAACAGGGGAGAGCCTTCGATTGCAAGAACAAACCCTGAAGGGCGAACTTCGTGAAGTGGAGCTACAGGAAAGAAATGTGAATGAACGGCTGCATCTTTATGATTTGGATAAAAATTCATATTTAGAAGAACAACAGCAAAAAACGGCAAGACTTGAAGAGCTGGAAGCACTTTTGGAATCATGTAAAATGGAAATTGAAGGGCTTGACCGGCTGATTTCCGACATGACGGAACAAAAGCAATCCCAACAATCCTCAAAAGAGAGCCTTGCCGAAGAAACGAATGAACTGAGGGTAACACTGGCCTCTAAGCGTGGGCAGCTACAAAACCAAAAAGAGAAGATGGAACGCATTGATTCGGATCTTTCAAAGGAAACTAGCAGGCTTGACGAAAACAAAGATGATTTGGGGCTCCTGACCAATGAAATGACAGACAGTTCAAGCGGGGAAGAATCCCTGGAAGATATGGCACAGCAGAAATTGCTCGATAAAAATGGGGCAATTGAAGGAATCACTATAAAAAAACAGGAAAAAAACGAGCTTCTAACACAAGTTGAAACACTTGAACTGGCCTTGAAAGAAGAAAACCGACTTTATAGAGGCATTGTTGAAGTGATGAAGGACGAAGAAGTAAAATTAACCCGTCTGGATGTGGAATTGGAAAATCGTCTCGACCACTTGAGAGAAGAATATACGCTTTCCTTTGAAGGTGCAAAAGAACAGTATCCATTGATGATGCCTGCAGAAGAAGCCCAAAAAAAAGTGAAGCTCATCAAGCTTGCAATAGAGGAATTAGGGACGGTAAATTTAGGTGCGATTGATGAATATGCACGTGTAGCTGAACGCTATGAATTCCTCCTTAGTCAAAAGGAAGACCTTCAACAGGCGAAAGATACATTATTCCAAGTCATCGATGAAATGGATGATGAAATGAAGCGGCGCTTTGCAGATACCTTTTATTCGATCCGTGAAGAATTCGAACAAGTCTTCAAAGCATTATTTGGCGGAGGGAGAGCTGAGCTTAAACTGACGAATCCGGATGATTTACTAAATACAGGGGTAGATATCATTGCACAGCCGCCTGGGAAAAAACTGCAGAATTTGAGCCTCTTATCCGGAGGAGAACGGGCACTGACGGCCATAGCCCTTTTATTCTCCATTCTGAAAGTGCGGCCGGTGCCTTTCTGTATTCTTGATGAAGTCGAGGCAGCCCTTGATGAGGCGAATGTAGTTCGGTTCAGCCAATTTTTAAGGAAGTTCAGCAGGGAAACACAGTTTATCGTGATTACTCACCGTAAAGGCACGATGGAAGAGGCTGATGTACTATATGGCATTACGATGCAGGAGTCAGGAGTTTCCAAACTTGTTTCTGTCCGGATGGAAGAATCAGAAAACTTTATTGAAGTTTAAATTCATTATTAGAGGAAGTGGGACAATGAGTTTTTTCAAAAAGCTAAAAGAGAAATTTACGAACCAGGAAGAAAAAGAAAAAGAAGTTGAAGCAGAAGTATCCATAGGTGAAAAATTCAAGCAAGGCTTGACAAAGACAAGGAATTCCTTTACTGGAAGGGTTAATGAACTTGTTGCCCGTTATCGGAAAGTGGATGAGGACTTTTTTGAAGAACTTGAAGAAATCCTGATACAGGCTGATGTAGGCTTTGATACTGTGATGGAACTAATTGATCAATTAAAAATGGAAGTCAAGCTTCGCAATATCTCTGATACAAGGGAAGTGCAATCCGTCATTTCCGAAAAGCTTGTCGAAATCTACCAAGGTGATGAAGAAGGGACTCCGAGCCTGAATATACAAGAAGAAGGTTTGACGGTCATTTTGTTCGTAGGGGTTAATGGGGTAGGTAAAACGACGACAATCGGTAAACTTGCTCATAAATTCAAGGCAGAAGGCAAGTCTGTCGTATTGGCAGCCGGGGATACGTTCCGTGCAGGTGCAATTGAACAGCTCGAGGTATGGGGAGAACGTGTTGGTGTCAGTGTAATCAAGCAAGGAGAAGGCTCTGACCCTGCTGCGGTCATGTTCGATGCCATTCAGGCTGCCAAGGCTCGTAAAGCGGATATCCTGATTTGTGATACAGCTGGACGTTTACAAAATAAAGTGAATTTAATGAAGGAATTGGAAAAGGTGAAACGTGTAATTGAACGTGAAATACCTGGTGCGCCACATGAAGTGTTGCTTGCCCTTGATGCAACAACTGGACAAAATGCACTTATTCAGGCCAAGACCTTCAAGGAAGCGACCAATGTTTCCGGTATTGTTTTAACAAAGCTTGATGGCACGGCAAAAGGTGGAATTGTTTTGGCAATTCGCAATGAACTGGCCATTCCCGTTAAATTTGTCGGGCTTGGTGAAAAAATGGACGATCTGCAGGAATTCGATGCAGAGAAATATGTTTATGGCCTGTTTGCTGATATCATCGATAAAGAAGAGGTTTAAGCAAAAAATGTCCGGAAGAGATTTTTCTCTTCTGGAATTTTTTTGTCTTTTTTTTATGAGGCAGCAACATTGTTACAGGATTCACTGTGAACTTCTAGAAGTAAGAAAACGAAAAAAATAGTGCTTTGCAAACAAGTGGTAAGGAGTTTGACTTGACATCAAATAAACAAGGCTTTACAATATAAACTTGTAAAGGGTTTTCACTTAACAGCAGGGAGGCTTGCTAAGATGCTTGAAAAGACAACGCGGATTAATTATTTGTATGACTTTTACCAATCGTTGTTAACAGAGAAGCAGCAGAGCTACATGTCCCTCTACTATCTGGATGATTACTCTCTTGGCGAGATTGCCGATGAATACGAAGTAAGTAGGCAGGCAGTCTATGATAATATAAAAAGAACAGAAGCGATGCTTGAGGAATATGAAGCGAAGCTATTGTTATTTCAAAAATTTCAAGAGCGTAACCAGTGGATTGCGAATATGAAGGGACTCATAGAAAAGGATTCCTTTTCAAAAGAGAAGCTGCTAGACGCAATCACAACGCTTGAGAAGTTGGATTAGGAGGCGGCAATATGGCATTTGAAGGATTGGCCGACCGACTGCAGAGCACGATGCAAAAGATCCGTGGAAAAGGTAAGGTCAACGAAGCGGACGTTAAAGAAATGATGCGTGAAGTTCGATTGGCCCTGCTTGAAGCGGATGTTAACTTTAAAGTCGTGAAGGATTTTGTAAAACGTGTTAGTGAACGTTCGGTAGGTCAGGAAGTGCTGAAAAGCTTAACCCCCGGTCAACAGGTAATTAAAGTAGTTAAGGAAGAATTGACGGAGCTGATGGGCGGCGAACAAAGCAAGATTGCCGTTGCCTCGAAACCACCGACCGTCATTATGATGGTAGGGCTTCAAGGTGCTGGTAAAACGACGACCACCGGAAAGCTTGCCAATCTTCTTAGAAAAAAATACAACCGCAAGCCATTGCTCGTTGCGGCTGATATTTACCGTCCGGCGGCGATTAAGCAGCTTGAAACACTTGGCAAACAATTAAGCATGCCTGTTTTCTCCCTTGGGGACCAGGTCAGCCCTGTTGAAATTGCCAAACAGGCGATTGAAAAGGCTAAGGAAGAACATCATGATTATGTGTTGATTGATACCGCAGGCCGCCTTCATGTTGATGAGAACTTGATGGGTGAACTGAAGGATATCAAAGAATTGACAAAACCCGATGAAATCTTCCTGGTTGTCGATGCGATGACAGGTCAGGATGCGGTCAATGTGGCCCAAAGCTTTAATGAACAGTTAGGCCTGACTGGAGTCGTACTTACGAAACTTGATGGGGATACACGTGGTGGTGCGGCACTTTCGATTCGTTCAGTCACCAACACGCCGATAAAATTCGTCGGTATGGGAGAAAAATTGGATGCACTTGAAGCATTCCATCCAGAACGGATGGCGTCAAGGATCCTCGGCATGGGTGATGTATTGACCCTTATCGAAAAAGCACAGGCCAATGTAGATGAAGAAAAAGCGAAAGAATTAGAGAAAAAGATGCGTACAGCCACTTTTACCTTTGATGATTTCCTTGATCAGCTTGGTCAGGTGCGGAATATGGGTCCGCTTGATGATATTCTGAAAATGATTCCTGGTGCGAACAAAATGAAAGGGATGGATAACCTTCAGATCGATGAGAAACAGATCGGTCATGTCGAAGCTATCATCCGTTCAATGACGACGCAAGAAAAGGAACATCCAGAAACCATGAATGCATCCCGTAAGAAACGGATTGCCAAAGGAAGCGGCAGATCGATTCAAGAAGTGAACCGCCTATTGAAGCAATTCGAAGAAATGAAAAAGATGATGAAACAGGTTACGAACATGCAAAAAGGGAAGAAAAAGGGATTCAAATTCCCGTTCATGTAAGGTTTATTTTAGGTTGAAACTAAGGGGAAATACGGGTTAAAGCCATGTGTTTCAACACTTTTTTCACCTGTTAAGAAAAAAACCTTTACAAACATACAAGACATTTGATATTATACTATCTTGTGTGAAACTATTCGGAGGTGCTTATTTAAAATGGCAGTAAAAATTCGCTTAAAACGTATGGGAGCTAAAAAATCTCCTTTCTATCGTATTGTAGTTGCAGATTCTCGTTCACCACGTGACGGACGTTACATTGAAGTGGTAGGAACTTATAACCCGGTGACTCAACCAGCTAAAGTTGAAATCAACGAAGAGCTTGCTCTTAAATGGTTACAAGATGGAGCTAAACCATCTGATACAGTTCGTAACTTATTCTCAACACAAGGCATCATGGAAAAATTCCATGTTGCAAAAAACAGCAAGTAATCGACGTTAGTTGATGAAAGCACTAATTGAAACGATTGTTTCAGCACTTGTGGATTATCCGGAGGAGGTCATCGTGACCTCCAAGGAAGAGTCCGACCGGATTGTTTATATCCTCTCCGTTCATAAAGAGGACATGGGCAAGGTCATCGGTAAACAAGGGCGTGTTGCTAAGGCGATTCGGACTGTGGTATATGCAGCAGGATCTTCACAGCAGAAGAAAATCTATTTGGAGATTTCCGAATAAGGAGGGCTAATACCCCTCCTTTTTTTGTACTTCAAGAAAGTGAAATTCCGACTTTGATCCTATTTGGATCTGACCCGGAGTTTAAACTTTACGCCTTTTTAAGACGCATCTTTTATCGATTTACGTTATACTTAAGAGAATGACCCCCTTTTTCAAAAAGATTACCCTATCATACATATTTTTTGACGGAAATAAGAAATCATAGATAATAGGAGGTGCTGGAATGAAAATTCTCCAAAATGTAATCGTTAACCAAGTATTAACGGAATCCAGCAAGAATCAGCTCCTCGAGAAGTACAAGTCAAAACGCCTTCAGCTTCAAAAAGAGAGTGAACAGCTTCGCTTTGAACTGAAAAAGCTTGAAAAAACAAGAAATCTCCAGCCTGCTAGTCTCCGTGCTCATTTCGAAAAAGAAATAAACCAGAGGCAAGAAAAAATTAAACTGCTTGAATTTCAAATGGAGCAGTTGGAGATCCTTCCCACTGGAAGCGAATTGAAGGAACGGGAAGTTCAAAGTATCATTGATGTGGAAATTGGGGCAGATTGGGACGATATTATGGCAACGAAGACTATTGTCATTAAAGATGGAATCGTCTCGGAAATTCGTTAGAGGTGAAAGAATGGAAAAATGGTTTAATGTAGGTAAAATTGTCAACACACATGGTCTTTTAGGAGAAGTGCGTGTCATTTCTTCAACAGACTTTCCGGAAAAACGATTCAAAGTGGGAAATACACTGCATTTGTTTAGGGACACGGATAAAAAGCCTTTGCCGCTTATCATCAGGTCACATCGTACCCATAAAAACTTTAACCTATTGACGTTCGAGAACTATTATAACGTCGGGCAGGTCGAGGCTTTTAGAAACGGGGTACTAAAAGTGAAGGAAGCACAGCTTGGTAAATTGGACGAAGGTGAGTTCTACTTCCATGAAATCATCGGCTGTTCTGTATTTACGGATGAAGGTTTGGAAGTTGGGGAAATCATTGAGGTTCTTACGCCTGGTGCCAATGATGTTTGGGTCATTAAGAAAGCTGGCAGTAAGGATATTCTGATCCCGTATATTGAACAAATTGTAAAAGAAGTAGATATTTCCGCTAAAAAGGTCATCATTACACCGATGGAAGGACTTTTAGACTGATGAAAATCGATGTGCTTTCGCTTTTTCCAGAAATGTTCGAAGGGGTATTTGGCTCGTCCATCTTAAAAAAGGCTGCGGAAAAGCAGGCTGTCAGCTATAAGGTGACCAATTTTCGAGACTATGCAGATAATAAGCACTCGACGGTAGACGATTATCCGTATGGCGGAGGTGCCGGAATGGTATTGAAGGCACAACCGATTTTTGATGCTGTAGAAGCTCTAAAAGGCCAAGCTGAGCTAACCCCAAGGGTAGTCCTGCTTTGTCCTCAGGGAGAGCGTTACACGCAGAAAAAAGCTGAAGAGTATGCAAATGAAGAACATCTCATTTTCATATGCGGACATTATGAAGGATACGATGAGCGCATCCGGGAGCATGTCGTAACGGATGAAATATCGATTGGTGACTTTGTTCTTACAGGCGGGGAATTGGGCGCAATGGTCATTATTGACAGCGTAGTTCGCTTGCTTCCCGGCGTTCTAGGAAATGTTGACTCCCCGATTCTTGATTCCTATTCTTCTGGTTTGTTAGAGCATCCCCATTATACTAGACCTGCAGATTTTCGGGGGATGAAAGTTCCCGATCCGCTAATATCCGGAAATCATAAAAAAATCGATGAATGGCGGATGAAGGAATCTTTGCGCAGAACGTGGATGCGGCGTCCTGATTTGCTCGATAGTTATGAACTATCGGAACTTGAAAAAAAATTATTGTCCGAGATTAAAAAAGAAGACTGATGCCTATTGCATCGACGTTTATAGTATGATAGGATATACCTTGTGACTTGGGCAAAATGCTCAGTCTTATAACGATGTTCCGCTGCAAACAATAAGTATTTGCAAGAGCGTCCAGGAGGAGTTGAAATCGATGCAAAATCTTATTAACGAAATCACAAAAGAACAACTTCGCTCAGATCTTCCATCATTCAGACCTGGTGACACAGTACGTGTACACGTAAAGGTTATTGAAGGAACTCGCGAACGTATCCAGTTGTTTGAAGGCGTTGTAATCAAACGTCGTGGCGGCGGAGTTAGTGAAACTTTCACAGTGCGTAAGATCTCTTACGGCGTTGGAGTAGAACGTGCTTTCCCTGTTCACACACCAAAAATTGCGAAACTAGAAGTTATCCGTCACGGTAAAGTACGTCGTGCGAAACTTTATTACCTACGCGAACTTCGTGGTAAAAAAGCACGTATTAAAGAAATTCGTCGTTAATTCTTCGAATATCTTCATGCGGGTTTACCATGATCCACATAAGGTGAATAACCAAACAGTATCAAAAAGGGAGCTTGTTTTTCAGGCTCCCTTTTTGCACTGCAAGAAACCATTAATGCACATATACGGTGAAAACTATATAGAATCCCGCTCGCTATAGCGTCCGCAACATGTTAAAATAATTGTTGATATGCTTTCTAAAAGGGTGGGTAAGGATGGCGAAAAAGAAAAATGAATTGTGGGAATGGACAAAGGCGGTCATAATCGCGGTTATAGCTGCGACACTGATTCGTTATTTCCTCCTGGCTCCAATTGTTGTGGACGGTAATTCCATGATGCCGACATTAAAGAATACGGACCGCATGCTTGTTAATAAAATCTCCTATTCGATTGGTGAACCGAAAAGATTCGACATTATCGTTTTTGAAGCTCCAGAAGGCAAAGATTACATAAAGCGGGTCATCGGATTGCCAGGGGAAAAAGTGGAATATAAAGATGATACTCTGTACGTGGATGGAAAAGCTTATGATGAGCCATACTTGGATGAATATAAAAAACAATTGATAGATGGCGGGGCTTTGACGGAACCTTTTACATTAAGTGATGTAATAGAACAAGGAACGGTGCCTGAAGACCATCTATTTGTCTTAGGGGATAATCGTCGTGTTAGTAAGGATAGCCGCTATATTAGCGTTGGCGTCGTTCCTTACGATAAAGTGTTAGGAAAAACTAAATTAGTTTATTGGCCGATTGAAGACTTTCGATTGGCGGAATAGTAGGAAGGTGGATTCCATTGACAATACAGTGGTTCCCTGGCCATATGGCCAAAGCAAGACGGGAAGTAACAGAGAAATTAAAACTGATCGACATCATCTTTGAACTTGTGGATGCCCGGATTCCGGCATCTTCACGAAATCCGATGATCGATGAAATCATACAGCATAAACCGAGGGTTATCCTTTTGAATAAAGCTGATATGGCCGATCCGGTGAAAACGAATATGTGGCTTGAATATTATAAATCACAGGGGAAAACGGCGATTGCCATTAACTCGCAGGCAGGAAACGGTTTAAACCAGATTACAGCTGCTTCTAAAAAACTTTTAAAAGATAAGTATGACAGGATGGAATCAAGAGGAATAAAGCCAAGAGCCATCCGCGCCATGATAGTCGGGATTCCGAATGTAGGGAAATCAACTTTAATCAATCGACTTGCCAAAAAGAACATTGCCAAAACAGGGAATACACCTGGTGTCACGAAGGCGCAGCAATGGATAAAAGTTGGTAAGGAATTGGAACTGTTGGACACGCCGGGGATCCTCTGGCCTAAATTCGAGGATCAGGAAGTGGGCTTGAAGCTTGCATTGACGGGAGCGATCAAGGATACGATCTTAAACTTGCACGAGGTCTCTTTATACGGTCTGCGCTTTTTGGAAAAGGAATATCCGGATAGATTGAAATCCCGTTATAACCTGAGTGCAATTCCTCAGGAAACGCTTGAACTATTCGATGCCGTCGGAAAGTTCAGGGGCTGTTTAGCATCCGGTGGCTTCATTGATTATGACAAAACCGCAGAGTTGGTCGTACGTGAAATCCGTTCAGAAAAGATGGGCCCTCTTACGTTTGAGGTCCCTAAGGATTATGAAGAGGATAATATCCCCGAATAACATTAAGTAGAGATTGCAAGACACTGACCTGATTTTTGAAGAAGGTCGGTGAAAAGGGTTGATACGGAGCTGGAGTTGGATGTCGAAAAGGTTTTTAACTTTTGATGTCTCTTTTCCGCTCCGTATTTTTGTTTGAACTGTAGAAAAGGAGCAAGACTGCCGATAATTAATATGATGGGTGATAAATGATGAAAACTGCAATGAGCATTAAGGAAATCTCCTCAAAGTTAAAGACTATAAGAGAGCCAGATGATTTATTTTTACAAGAATGCCGGGAAGACAGCCGAAAGGGAGTAACTGACTTAGTGAGCAAATGGCAAAGAGCCTATGAAAAAGAGCGACAGGTAAAGGATGCTTTCACGGAAATGACGGAGTTTGAACGGCAATTGCGCAAACAAGGGTTTTCTATTCTTGCAGGTATCGATGAAGTAGGAAGAGGACCGTTGGCAGGACCAGTTGTGACAAGTGCTGTCATCTTGCCGGAATCTTTTTATTTGCCAGGACTGAATGATTCTAAAAAGATTCCAGAGTCAAAAAGGGAACTGTTTTATGAGATGATTTTTAAGGAAGCACTTTCCATAGGAGTGGGTGTTGTACATAGCGAAGTAATCGATGAAATCAATATATATCAAGCTACGAAAAAGGCAATGGTGGCCGCAGTGAACGATCTGTCAGAACTTCCTGATCATTTGTTGATTGATGCGATGGAACTGGATGTGCCGATTCCGCAGCTTTCGCTCATAAAGGGGGATTCAAGAAGCATTACCATCTCTGCGGCATCCATTATAGCGAAAGTGACTCGTGACAGGATGATGAAGGAATATGGTGAAGAATATCCGGAATATGGTTTCGGAAAGCACATGGGATATGGGACAAGCCAACATTTAGAAGCGCTCGAGAAGCACGGGCTTACACCTTGGCATAGAAGAAGTTTTGCACCAGTTAAGGAAATCGCTGCACGTACGAAGGACTAGGGAGGATGATGCAATCGACAACAAGCGGTCAACCCGTATCTTCACCAATTGAAATACAAGGAACTGCGAGTTTGAAAAACGGTCAAATCCTTTTCGGGAAAGTGAATAAGGTTTTTGCTAACCAAACGGCCGAGGTACAGATTGGCCATCAAAAAATGATTGCCGCTCTGGATATCCCGCTTCGGGCAGGAGAAAGGTATTGGTTTCAAATTCAGCCACCAAATGAGGGGAAGGTCGTGTTAAAAGCTTTAGATTCCGAATTTGAACTGTTCCAGCTTAGATGGCACAGCTGCACAATTGATCGCTCATCTCGGCATAACGCCCGAACCTGCGGCGGCAAAGCTTGCCGAATATCTCCTGAAAAACCGTCTCCCTATAACCAAGGAAACTTTTCAGTCCGCTTTGCAATGGCTGAAAACTGCTGATGCAGAAGTTGGTCTGCCTCTGATAAAAACAATGTTCATTCAGCAATTGCCGTTTGTAAAAGATGTATATGATGCATTATTTTCACATGCCAAAGGCGAACCTTTTCACAAATTGCTCAGCGGCCTCAAGCAGCAACTGCAGGATGGGGGAGTTGTAACGAGGACGGCTTTCAAGCTTATGGATGTATTGGACTCCTTGCATGTGGCTAAACAGAGCCAGCTTCAACAATTCGGTTTGCAAAAACTAGTGACCATTTGGCTGGTTTCGGATTAAACACCTGAAATGAAATCCGGCGCATTTTCCCTGCTTAAAAAGACAGGTTTCGTCCCAAAGGGCATTACAGAATCTGTCTTTCTGGAGAAGTTAATTGATGGAGCTGAGGCGAGGTCCGGAATTCCTAAGAACTCAGCGATTGAAAAATTACACCAAGGATTGCATGTACTTTCCAAGGCAAAAAGCGGAGCATTTGGAAAAATTGACGAAATCAAATTAATATAAATCGGATATTGAACGGCGTTGATCATAAAGCGACAAAAATGCCAACTGATATCCAATCGTTTCAGAAAAAAATTTCTGCAGAAAAACTTTCCCATCTTGCCTTTCATTTGCTTGAGAGTGCTTTTGCAGAAGCAACAGCCGGAAAAAAAGCATTAGGCGGAAATCTAGAAGTGAATGACCTTTTAGGCTATTCGAATATGGATAGAGAGCAGGTAGTTGAGTCGAAGGGTAAGGCGGCCAAACTACTGTTTCAGTCACTTAAACAGCTGTCTGAGGCCCAGTTCGTTAGGAATAATGAGAGGCTGGTCCTTGCCCAGGTATTTGAAGCTGAGTTTCAAACAATCGATTTTACTAATGGTCCATCTGTTGCACACCAACTAAAAGAGTGGACGAAGATCCTTGGTCTTCAGCTGGAACATGCACTTGTTAATCTTACTAGAGATGAAATGGAGTTCTCGAAGGATTTGGATACACTTAAACCGCTGCTGCTTAAATTGCTGAATGAGCAAACTCCGGCAGCCATTAAGGAGATCGCAGAACAAATCCTAAATCGGGTCACTGCCCAACAGATCCTTGCACAAGAAAATGGGCCGATTCAGAATTTGCTCCTTACACTTCCAATCAATCTGGGCTCTACACAAACGGACCTAACGTTACAATGGAGCGGAAGGAAAACAAAAGATGGCAAGATAGACCCGGAATACAGAACGCCTTAAAGAGATTATCATCGATATGCAGGTACAAAATCGAATCATAAAGGTGACGGTCATCAATGGGCATGGAGCAGTCCTTGAAGAGACAGCAAATAATATCTTGAACTCCTGAGAGAGAATCTGGAAAAAATGGATTACAGATTGTCAGGTGTTTCATTTGTAAACATGGGAAGCGGAAAAGAGAGGGGCCACGGGTTGAAATCCGTTCCTTTTTCAGAATCTGGTTCATATAGTGGTGTGGATATTCGAATATGAAAAATGATAGGCGAAAAGAAGCGATTGCCTTAAAGTATGATCAAAAGACATCCAAAGCTCCCGTCATATTGGCGAAGGGGAAAGGTAAAACGGCTGAAAATATTCTGGAAAGGGCTATGAAGCTGGATATACCGGTCCAAAAGGATGAGTCGCTTGCTGCACTTTTAGGTCAATTGGATATAAATCAAACGATACCGGAAGAATTGTACGGAGCTGTTGCAGAGGTATTTGCATTCATTTATAAAGTCGACAAGGACATGAATCGGTAGGCGCCTGATTATGCACGTGATTTCACCAAAATGGATTCTTGTTGATTTTTGTAGAAAATTAGGGAAATTGTTAATAAATTTTCATTATATTAAAAACATACTAAACTATCAGCAAAAGGACAAAGCCATGGCTTTGTCCTTTTGCTTTTCCTTTGAGTCAAAACAAGGATAAATGTAATTTCTCTGAGGTGTTTTCTGGATTAATATGGTGGAAAAGGGTGTATCAGGGTGTGTTTTCGCTGGATTTATAAGAGAAAAGGCTTTTTAAAAGAATAGAATGATAGAAAAAATATAATTGATTTTCACTAGTAAGAAACACAACGGCCAAGCAGTTTTTTCCATTTAATACAAGAGTAAAAAAAGTATATTATGATAATATTCACAAAATTATGTGAAAGAATATTATGCACCAAGGAGAATTTTGTTGTAATATGGTAGAGAAAACAGGCATTAAATTTAAAAGTTGGTTTTTAGTAGATAAGGAGGATGGGAAATGAATATCCATGAGTATCAGGGAAAAGAGATATTGCGACAATACGGGGTATCCGTTCCAAATGGCCGGGTTGCCTTTACTGTAGATGAAGCAGTGGAAGCAGCGAAGGAATTAGGTACGGAAGTTGTTGTCGTCAAAGCTCAAATTCATGCGGGCGGCCGCGGGAAAGCCGGCGGAGTTAAGGTAGCGAAAAATCTTGATGAAGCACGTACATATGCAGAAGAGATTCTTGGTAAGACGCTGGTGACCCATCAAACAGGACCGGCAGGCAAGGAAGTTAAGCGTTTACTTATTGAAGAAGGCTGCGACATTACGAAGGAATATTATATCGGGCTGGTCCTTGACCGTGCTACGAACAGTGTCGTATTGATGGCTTCTGAAGAAGGCGGAACGGAAATTGAGGAAGTGGCTGAAAAGACACCAGAGAAAATTTTCAAAGAAGTAATCGATCCGGTTGTCGGCCTGACTGGCTTCCAGGCACGTAGGATTGCATTCAATATCAATATTCCGGCTTCACTTATAAATAAAGCTTCCAAACTGATGGTTAACTTATATACAGCTTTCGTTGAAAAAGATTGCTCAATCGCTGAAATCAACCCATTAGTGGTAACGGGCGATGGCAATGTAATGGCACTGGATGCTAAATTGAATTTCGATGATAATGCGATTTACCGCCATAAAGACATCGCGGAGTACCGTGATTTGGATGAAGAGGATGCGAAAGAGATTGAAGCATCAAAACATGGCCTTAGTTACATATCGCTTGACGGAAATATCGGATGTATGGTTAATGGTGCCGGACTTGCTATGGCAACGATGGACATCATTAAACATTATATGGGAGATCCGGCTAACTTCCTTGACGTTGGTGGCGGCGCTACTGAGGAAAAAGTAAAAGAGGCTTTCAAAATCATCCTATCCGATCAAAATGTTAAAGGCATCTTCGTTAATATCTTCGGGGGGATCATGAAATGTGACATCATCGCGACAGGCGTAGTAGCTGCTGCTAAAGAGCTTGGCCTGGATGTCCCTCTTGTTGTTCGTCTTGAAGGTACGAATGTGGACCTTGGTAAAAAGATACTTAAAGAGTCAGGTTTAAATATTACGGCTGCTGAATCAATGGCAGATGGAGCACAAAAAATAGTATCACTTGTAGGATAATAGGCAGGGGGGAACATAATGAGCGTTTATATTAATAAAGATACGAAAGTGATCGTTCAGGGAATCACTGGTTCAACAGCATTATTTCATACAAAACAAATGTTGGAATACGGCACGAAAATCGTTGGAGGAGTCACTCCGGGCAAAGGCGGAACAGAAGCGGAAGGGGTACCTGTATTCAATACAGTTTCCGAAGCTGTCACTGAAACCGGAGCGAATGCATCGGTTATCTACGTACCGGCTCCATTTGCTGCAGATGCGATTCTTGAAGCCGTTGACGCAGAACTAGATCTTGTTATTTGTATCACGGAACATATTCCTGTCCTGGATATGGTCAAGGTGAAGCGTTACATGGAAGGTAAAAAGACTCGCTTGATCGGACCGAACTGCCCGGGTGTCATTAGCCCGGAAGAATGTAAGATTGGTATCATGCCAGGATATATCCACAAAAAAGGCCATGTAGGTGTAGTTTCTCGTTCTGGAACTTTAACGTACGAAGCCGTTCACCAATTATCACAAGCAGGCATTGGGCAATCTACGGCTGTCGGTATCGGTGGGGATCCCGTTAACGGAACGGACTTCATTGATGTACTGAAAGCATTCAATGAAGATCCGGAAACACATGCGGTGATCATGATCGGGGAAATCGGCGGCACGGCAGAAGAAGAAGCGGCAATCTGGGTGAAAGAAAATATGACTAAGCCAGTTGTAGGTTTCATTGGTGGCCGTACAGCTCCAGCTGGTAAACGTATGGGACATGCTGGTGCCATAATTTCAGGAGGAAAAGGTACAGCTGACGAGAAAATCCGCGTTATGAACGAATGTGGAATTAAAGTTGCTGAGACTCCATCCGTAATGGGTGAAACATTGATCTCCGTCCTGAAGGAAAAAGAAATCTACGAACCTTGTAAAACGCATTGATTTAAGTTGGGCCGACCTGTTTTTTGGGTCGGCCTTTATTTCACTCCAAATTCCTCGGGAAACACATTTCGATTACTTTGACCATCACAATCAACCTACCTTTAAAAATATCCGATTAGGGGTGCTTCCAATTGAATAAAACAGAAAAATTAATCCACCTCCATCATTGCCGCGGAGCAGGATGGAAAACAATCCAAATTATCATGTCAAATGACCCGTCCTTATCTTCCCTTTTCACTATGAATCATGAGGAATGGGTAAAAATCCTCCCTATCCCTTCAAATAAGCTTACCCTCTTTCTCAAAGATTTACATTCACTCAATACCATCGATAAACTTAAACGATACGAAGATTGCCAAATTCATTGCTTGACGATCTTCGATGATGATTATCCTTTTTTGCTGAAGCAAATATTCGATCCCCCATGGGTTCTTTATTTAAAAGGCGATAAGAAGCTTCTAACGAGGAGGAGCACGCTAGGTGTTGTTGGAACTCGTAAGCCAACCTCGTATGGACTGGAGGCCTTAAAAACGATTCTATTACCACTTGTAAAGAAAAAATTCGTGATCATAAGTGGGGTGGCGGCTGGAATCGATGCAGAGGCACATAAAATCACTTTGGGGGAAGGCGGAGATACGATTGGGGTTTTAGGAGGAGGTCTTTTGCAAATATACCCAAAATCCAATATTTCCCTTGCAGGGGAAATCATCAATAAAGGGTTACTTTTATCTGAGACTCCACCGGAAAAGAGAGCGGAACCTTGGATGTTTCCGCTCAGGAATCGAATCATCAGTGGATTATCACTGGGAGTATTCGTGGTCGAGGCCAAAGAAAAAAGCGGTTCCCTTATTACGGCACAATCCGCTTTGGAACATGGCAGGGAGGTATTTGCGCTTCCTGGCAATGTAACGAGTCCAGAATCATTAGGGACCAATCAATTGATTCAAGATGGTGCCAAACTTGTTTTGAGTTCTAAGCAGATTGAGGAAGAATTTTGAACGATATAATATAGAAGATAGACGGAGAATTAAACGGAAAAATAGAAAAAAAAGGTGTTTTTTTTTAAGGAATTGTTGAAATTTTAGACAAAAAGGTTGAAAATATTGTAAAACTGTTATAAGTTTTGCAAATGGCACCTCTTGTCAAAATACTTATAAATAAATAAAATGACATGCTTTGAAAAGTAAAGAGGTGTTGACAAATGTTTTTTGAATGATTAATAATAGTGAAGATTTATATTACCTCTTTGAGGAGGATTTATTGGATGTCAGAATACTTAGTGATTGTGGAATCGCCCGCAAAGGCGAAAACAATAGAACGTTACTTGGGAAAAAAATATAAAGTAAAGGCTTCCATGGGGCATGTACGCGATTTGCCTAAAAGCCAAATGGGTGTCGATGTTGAACATGAATATGAACCTAAATATATAACTATCCGCGGCAAAGGCCCGGTTTTAAAAGAATTGAAAACTGCTGCAAAAAAAGCGAAAAAAATCTATCTCGCGGCTGACCCCGACAGAGAAGGGGAAGCCATTGCCTGGCATTTGGCTCACAGTCTCGATGTTGACATTAATTCTGATTGCCGCGTGGTATTCAACGAAATCACGAAAGAGGCTATCAAAGAATCATTTAAATCACCGAGGCCAATAAATATGAAATTGGTTGATGCGCAACAGGCAAGAAGGGTCTTGGATCGTTTGGTCGGATACAATATTAGCCCGCTTTTGTGGAAAAAAGTGAAAAAAGGCTTAAGTGCGGGACGGGTCCAATCGGTTGCTGTACGGATGATCATTGACCGGGAAAAAGAAATCAAAGATTTTATCCCGGAAGAGTATTGGACAATCAAGGCAGATTTTGTAAAAGGAAAAGAACAGTTTGAAGGTTCCTTTTTCAGCCTGGGCGGTGAGCGGAAAGAATTAAATACAGAAGAGGACGTCAAAAAAGTACTCGGTTCTTTAAATGGCGGCGAATTTACGATAGGGGCAGTGGCTAAAAAGGAAAGAAGGCGTAATCCAGCTGCACCTTTTACGACTTCTTCCCTGCAACAAGAAGCGGCTCGAAAATTGAATTTCCGTGCAAAGAAAACAATGATGCTTGCTCAGCAGCTTTATGAAGGAATCGAGCTTGGAAAGGAAGGGACAGTCGGGTTAATCACTTATATGAGAACCGATTCGACCCGGATTTCCGATGTTGCGAAACAGGAAGCCCATACCTTCATTGAAAATAGTTATGGTAAAGATTATGTTCAGGTTGAGCAGCGGAAAGAGAAAAAACAGACTAATGCCCAAGATGCCCATGAAGCGGTAAGACCAACGAGCACATTACGTGAACCGGGCGTAGTCAAGGAGTTTTTATCCAGAGATCAATTCCGTTTATATAAGTTGATTTGGGAGCGATTCGTTTCAAGTCAAATGTCTTCTGCGGTCATGGATACGATGAGCATCGACCTGCATAACGAAGATGTCATCTTCAGGGCCAATGGTTCAAAAATTAAATTTCCGGGCTTCATGAAGGTATATGTTGAGGGATCCGATGACTCAGTGGAAGAAAAGGAAAATGCTCTCCCTGATGTGAAAAAAGGAGATCAATTCTTTTCAAAAGATGTAGAGCCTAAGCAGCATTTCACACAGCCTCCACCCAGATATACAGAAGCACGTCTTGTCAAAACCCTAGAAGAACTGGGAATAGGCCGTCCTTCCACATATGCTCCTACCTTGGATACGATTCAAAAACGTGGTTATGTTACTTTGGATAATAAACGGTTCATCCCCACAGAGCTTGGTGAGATCGTTCTTGAATTGATACGTGAATTCTTCCCGGATATTCTTGATGCAGAGTTCACTGCCAAGATGGAACAGGAATTCGATAGCGTCGAAGAAGGAAGCATCGAATGGATTAAGGTCATCGATGAATTTTATAAAGAATTTGCTGTTCATTTGGCTAAAGCTGAAGTCGAAATGGAGAAAATTGAAATCAAAGATGAGCCTGCAGGTGAAGATTGTGTAGAATGCGGACATGAGATGGTCTTTAAGATGGGGCGTTATGGTAAGTTCATGGCATGCAGTAATTTCCCCGATTGCCGTAACACAAAACCAATCGTAAAAGAAATAGGTGTGAAATGCCCGAAATGTAAGGAAGGAAACATCATTGAAAGGAAAAGTAAAAAACGCCGTTTATTTTACGGGTGTGATACCTACCCTGGATGTGACTTCATTTCTTGGGATAAACCGCTACCGCGGAGTTGTCCAAAATGTGAAGGTACGCTTGTTGAGAAAAAACTCAAAAAAGGAGTCCAGGTCCAGTGCATGGATTGTGACTTCAAAGAAACTCCTCAAGCATAGAAAAGTCTGTGAAATCGTTTACTTTCCCTTTGTACATTTGAGAAACTCTAAATATAAATTGACTCGGCATTTGCCGAGTTTCTTTATGTTCGGCGAAGTATGATATCATGGTAACGTGTGGATTTACTTCTTTGAAGAAAATGGATAATGCTTGAAACTTTTTTATTTAGGTGATGTGATGTAAAATTCAGTGGACAAGTGCATTCTTTTAAAGATATAATTCCTCTTTGTGTCCATTATCCCTTTTAGTACAGATGAAATGCTGGATTTGTGGCATATGCTTGAAATTTTCGTAGCAGTAATGGGTATTTTGGGTATAAATACATAGATATCGTTAAAAATGAAACACTTATGAAAGCAATTTTAATGATAAATGCTCCTGTCTTATCATATCTATACATGGAGGTTCGAAAAATGAAAGAAACAAAAGTAAGTGTAATCGGTGCTGGGCTTGCTGGAAGTGAAGCGGCGTGGCAGTTAGCTAAAAGAGGAATCAAAGTCGATCTATACGAAATGCGCCCGGTAAAACAAACGCCAGCACATCATACCGATAAATTCGCTGAACTTGTTTGTTCCAATTCACTTCGGGCAAATACGTTAACAAATGCGGTTGGTGTCTTAAAAGAAGAAATGCGTATATTGGATTCGGTCATCATGTCCGCAGCAGATGCTTGTGCTGTACCGGCTGGCGGTGCTTTAGCTGTCGATCGCCATGAATTTGCCGGTCTTGTGACGGAAAAGGTCAAAAATCATCCCAATGTAACGGTCATTAATGAAGAAGTGACGGAAATTCCGGAAGGCCCTACCGTCATTGCAACAGGACCACTTACAAGTCAGTCACTATCTGACAGCTTAAAGCAAATCATGGATGAAGAATACTTGTATTTCTATGATGCTGCCGCTCCAATTCTTGAAAAAGACAGCATCAACATGGATAAAGTATACTTAAAATCCCGCTACGATAAAGGGGAAGCAGCTTATTTGAACTGTCCGATGACGGAAGAGGAGTTTGACCGTTTTTATGAAGCATTGATTGCTGCCGAGACAGTACCACTTAAAGAATTTGAAAAAGAAATCTTTTTTGAAGGTTGCATGCCGATTGAAGTAATGGCATCACGTGGGAAGAAAACGATGTTATTTGGTCCTTTGAAGCCTGTCGGATTAGAAGATCCGAAAACAGGAAAGCGCCCTTTTGCAGTAGTTCAATTGCGCCAAGATGATGCGGCAGGAACACTCTACAACATTGTTGGTTTTCAGACACATTTGAAATGGGGGCCGCAAAAAGAAGTATTGCAGCTCATCCCTGGATTGGAAAATGCGGAAATTGTCCGTTATGGAGTTATGCATCGCAACACTTTCATAAACTCACCTAATGTTCTGAAGCCTACGTACCAATTCAAAAATCGGGACGATTTATTCTTTGCAGGTCAGATGACTGGCGTCGAAGGTTATGTAGAATCGGCAGCATCAGGACTGGTTGCAGGTATCAATGCTGCAAGGATCGTCCAAGGATTGGAGCCTGCCATTTTTCCTGCTGAGACGACAATGGGCAGCATGGCAAGGTATATAACATCGACAAATGGAAAGAGCTTTCAGCCGATGAACGCCAACTTCGGATTGCTTCCAGACCTTGAAGTGAGAATCAAATCAAAAAAAGAACGGAACGAAACACATGCTAAACGCGCTTTGGACACAATTCAGAACTTTGTGAAAAATTTGTAAAATATTTGCCTGCTGTTTTAAAGTATGATACTATTTATTAGCCTTTGCGAGGTGTTTCCATGATTAATCAAAAAAAGGCATTATCATCCTTCATCGAATATTTACAAATTGAAAAAAACAGTTCACATTACACCATTGAAAATTACAAGCGTGATATTCACGAATTTTTCCTGTTCCTAAATGAACAGGGTATCAGCGATATCACGTCTGTTGAATATTTTGATGTCCGGTTGTTTTTAACGAATTTATATGAGAAAAAACTTTCTAAGCGCACTGTAGCAAGAAAAACTTCTTGCTTGCGGAGCTTTTATAAATTTTTATTACGTGAAGGTGATGTGAAGGATAATCCTTTTTCTCTTGTTTCTTTACCTAAAAAGGATCAAAGACTGCCACGTTTTCTATATGAGAAGGAAATGAAACAGTTGTTTTCTTCTTTAAATAAAGATTCACCGATAGGAATAAGGAACAATGCATTACTGGAATTACTGTATGCGACAGGCATTCGCGTAAGTGAATGTTGTGAGATTAAATTGCAGGATATCGATCTTTCCTTAGGTACAGTACTGGTTCATGGAAAAGGAAAAAAAGATCGCTACGTTCCGGTTGGTAGATATGCTCAAGAAGCGATAGATATATACATACGTACAGCCAGGATGGAAATGACTTCGTCTGACGCCAAAGCGAATGTTTATTTATTTGTTAATTTTCGTGGAGACCCTCTGACACCTAGGGGAGTTCGCTATATATTGAATGAATTGATTAAAAAGTCAGCCGCAGATGGAAGTCTTCATCCCCATATGCTAAGGCATTCCTTTGCTACACACCTTTTGAATAATGGGGCGGACATTCGCACGGTTCAGGAATTGCTTGGTCATTCTAAAATTTCATCAACGCAAGTGTATACGCATGTTACAAAAGACCAATTAAAAAAAGTCTATAATGCAACACATCCGCGGCCTTAAATGTTGAAAGGGGACACTTTATGACAACGATATTTGCAGTGCATCATAAAGGTGAATGTGCCATGTCCGGTGATGGGCAGGTTACTTTAGGAAATTCAGTAGTGATGAAGCATACAGCAAGGAAAGTAAGAAAAATCTTTAAAGGTAATGTTCTTGCAGGTTTTGCAGGTTCTGTTGCAGATGCATTCACTTTATTTGAGATGTTCGAAGCTAAGCTTGAAGAGTATAATGGCAATCTTCAGCGTGCTGCCGTCGAAATGGCAAAGCAATGGAGAAGTGACAATGTACTGAGAAAGCTGGAAGCCATGCTGGTTGTGATGGATAAGAACCATTTACTGCTCGTTTCTGGTACCGGGGAAGTAATTGAGCCGGATGACGGGATTCTCGCCATAGGATCTGGAGGGAATTATGCACTGGCTGCCGGCAGGGCGTTAATGCGGTTTTCAAGTGACCATTTATCGGCAAAGGAAATCGCTCAATCATCTTTACAAATTGCAGCGGAAATTTGTGTATTTACGAATACGAATATAATCGTGGAAGAGTTGTAAGGAGGAGCGCAAATGTCAAAAAAAGCTAATTTAACACCGAGGCAAATCGTTGAAAAACTGGATCAGTATATCGTTGGGCAGGGTGAAGCAAAACGGGCAGTGGCAGTGGCTCTTCGGAATCGCTACCGACGTTCCCTTCTCTCGGACCAACTTCGTGATGAAGTCGTTCCGAAGAACATATTAATGATTGGACCGACAGGCGTTGGGAAAACAGAAATAGCTCGGAGAATGGCTAAATTGGTAGGTGCTCCTTTTATAAAAGTTGAAGCAACGAAATTTACGGAAGTCGGATATGTCGGCCGGGATGTGGAGTCCATGGTTCGTGATTTGGTGGAGACTTCCGTTCGCCTCGTGAAGGAAGAAAAGATGGCGAGCGTAAAGGAACGGGCAGAAGAAAATGCAAATCGCCGTTTAATAGAGCTATTAGTGCCATCAACAAAAAAACAGAGTAATTTCAAGAATCCTCTTGAAGTCTTTTTTGGAGGCAATAACAATCAAGACGAACAGGATTCGGAAGATAATTCCGAAGATTTAAGTTTGCAAGAAAAAAGGAAAATCGTCGCCGAAAAGCTGGCTAATGGTGAGCTGGAAAGTGAAATGATTACGGTTGAAGTGGAAGAACAGGCTGCTTCGATGTTTGATATGCTCCAAGGTTCGGGAATGGAACAAATGGGAATGAACATGCAGGACGCTTTAGGAAGCCTGATGCCGAAAAAAAGCAAGAAGCGCAAATTGAAAGTAAGTGAAGCGAGAATCGTTTTAACAAATGAAGAAGCGGCAAAATTGATCGATATGGATGAAGTCACTTCTGATGCAGTATACGGAGCTGAGCAAAATGGGATCATTTTCATTGATGAAATCGACAAAATTGCCAGTAAGCAGTCC
The DNA here is from genome assembly GCF_001578185.1 of Peribacillus simplex. Lineage (NCBI taxonomy): Bacteria > Bacillati > Bacillota > Bacilli > Caryophanales > Bacillaceae > Peribacillus > Peribacillus simplex. Next base: position 1,637,054 of record NZ_CP011008.1, read on the forward strand.
GGAAGTTCATCAGCGGATGTTTCAAGGGAAGGTGTCCAAAGGGATATACTGCCAATCGTCGAAGGCTCGACAGTCGTGACTAAATACGGTTCAGTTAAAACGGATCATGTCTTATTCATTGCGGCAGGGGCCTTCCATATGGCTAAGCCCTCCGACCTTATCCCTGAATTACAAGGTAGATTCCCGATCCGTGTAGAGTTGAACAAACTGACAGTAGATGACTTTGTAAGGATTCTTCATGAACCGGATAATGCCTTGTTAAAACAATATGTTGCTTTGTTAGAAACAGAAGGTATAGAAATTGAATTTTCTGACGATGCTGTTCGTAAGATAGCTGAAGTGGCCTTCGAAGTGAATCAAAATACAGACAATATTGGTGCAAGAAGACTTCATACCATTTTAGAACGGCTGCTTGAAGACTTATCTTTTGAAGCACCGGAAATTACGATGGAGAAGATTACAATTACTCCCCAATATGTCGAAGGAAAGCTTGGTTCTATCGCCCGGAACAAAGATTTAAGCCAGTTTATCCTTTAATTAAGAAACAATGGCAATAATTTGCCTAGCATGAAAATAAAATTACGGAAATACAACTTCATAGTTATTGTGAACCATGGTATTTTTAGGAGGAACAAATCAAATGAACTTATTAGCAAAAACAAGAAAAATCAATGCAATGCTCCAAAAAGCAGCAGGTAAAGCAGTTAACTTTAAGGAAATGGCTGAAAGTTTAAGTGAAGTTATCGAAGCAAATGTATTCGTCGTCAGCCGCCGTGGGAAATTACTAGGCATAGCGGTAAGTCAGCAAATCGAAAATGAACGCATGTACAAAATGTTGGAAGATAAACAATTCCCTGAAGTGTACACAAAAAACCTATTTAATATTCCCGAAACATCTTCCAATCTTGATATCGAAAGCGAATACACTGCTTTCCCAGTTGAAAACAAAGAGCTTTTCGCAACGGGATTAACAACTATCGTACCGATTATGGGTGGGGGGGAACGTTTAGGAACATTGGTTCTTGCTCGATTACAAGAAAAATTTCATGATGATGATTTAATTTTGGCTGAGTATGGCGCGACAGTGGTAGGTATGGAAATCCTTCGTGAAAAGTCAGAAGAGATTGAAGAAGAAGCTCGTAGTAAAGCTGTTGTTCAAATGGCAATTTCCTCGTTATCGTACAGCGAATTGGAAGCTATTGAGCACATTTTTGAAGAGCTTAAAGGTAATGAAGGTCTGCTTGTAGCTTCAAAAATTGCAGACCGTGTAGGCATCACTCGATCCGTAATCGTCAATGCGCTTAGAAAGCTAGAGAGTGCAGGAGTAATTGAATCACGCTCTCTTGGAATGAAAGGTACTTATATAAAAGTATTGAACGATAAATTCCTACTTGAATTAGAAAAGCTTAAAAATAATTAACAAACAAAAAAAGGCAGTCCTTTAAATAGGGCTGCCTTTTTTTGTGTGCGTATATTGGGGTAAGTTGTCTAGGACTGAAAAGCTACGAAAGGAAGGAAGAAAAAAGAGGTAATTCGGAATAAAGATCTTAAATGGAAATGTGAATATATGCGTGGTTTTTTATGCAAGGTAAATATATTATTATAACTTTTGAAATATGCAAACAGTGATAATAGAACGGGACGGCCTTTCTTTATGATAAGAGGAATTTGTCGAATGGATCGCCATTTTGAAAAAAGTGTTTTTTAAAAAAAGTACATGTACCATTTGTTTTTTAATAATCCTTTATTTTAAAGGGTGGAATCAGGTGAGTGGAAATAATTACTTGAAATTAATCGTTAAAATTAGTTCTAAAGTATCAGGTATATTGGTTCGTTTTTCGATATGCTAAATAAGCTAATACAAGTAAAATTTGGTTAAAATGTAGAATCCACTAATAAAATGTAATATAAGGTAATGTTAATCCTTGAATAATACTAAGAAAAACGTCAAATTTGAGCAAAATGTGACATTTTTCGACTGTAATAGGTCTAAAGTCTTTGTGTTTTTATGGACATAGTTATTATGTTTCTTTAAAATTAAACCATAAATGAATTGGGTTAATTTATTGATAAAGCAACTATTTACTAAATATTGAAAGAGGTGACCGATATGGAACTATTTTCAAGTACTTTTCAATCACTAGAAAATGCTCTTAATTATTCTAATACAAAACAAAAAGTCATTTCACAGAACATAGCCAATTCGGATACGCCTAACTATAAAGCTAAAGAGGTCGACAAAACACAATCATTTAAAGCAGAGCTGGGATCTTTCCTAAAGTCATATCGGACCGATGAAAGACATTATACCTTTAAATCAGAAGGGGGTCATGCTTCTCCCATCGTATTTCAGAAAAATGTCCAATATAACAATAACGGAAATAGTGTGGACGTTGATAAGGAAATGACGGATCTTGCTGCAAATCAGATTTATTATAATGCAGTCTCTGATAGGCTTTCAGGAAAGTTTCAATCATTGGAGAATGTAATTAGAGGAGGTAAGTGATGGGAATCTTCCAAAGTATGAAAATGGCTGGATCTAGCTTGACCAGTCAAAGGTTAAGGATGGATGTAATCTCTGCGAATATGGCAAATGCCGATACGACCAGGGCGGAATATGACGCGGAGTTGAAAACATGGAAGCCATACACAAGAAAAGCGGTAGTGCTGCAAAGTAAGGAAGAAGATTTTTCAAGCTTCTTAAACGCAGCATCCGGAAAAACTAGCGGGATAGGGAATGGAGTAAAGGTGACTGGAATAGTAAAGGACAGAACACCCTTTGAACTGGATTACAATCCGGAACACCCTGATTCCAATGAAAATGGTTATGTTGAAATGCCGAATGTCGACCCACTTAGGGAAATGGTCGATTTAATGAGTGTAACACGTTCATATGAAGCAAATGTAACAGTTTTAAATGCATCAAAGGGAATGATGATGAAAGCGTTGGAAATCGGAAAATAACAGTTTGAAAGGAGAGTGTTGATATGGAGGGGATTTCTCTTTCGGCAGTGAATAATGCAGGTAATGTGCTGAAAAAAGATCAGAACAAGACTAATACACCATACGAATCACAGCGAAATTTTGCGTCCGTATTAAAAGAATCAATAAATAAAGTTAACGAAACACAAATGGCATCAGATGACCTTACGACCAAACTGGTTAATGGAGATGATGTTGAGCTGCATTCGGTGATGATAGCTTCACAAAAAGCCAGCATTACCATGCAGGCTACATTAGAGGTTCGGAATAAGGTTGTAGAAGCCTACCAGGAAATGATGAGAATGAGCATATAGCATTCATTTTTAAACCTCATTAATATAAAGAAAAAATGATCAGGGGGAAAACGAATCTCCCACTCATAAATTCATAGACTGACCGGGGGATTTAAATGAATGAAGTAATAGAGTTTAAAAATAAAGTGGCTGCTTACTGGATGAGCCGCAGTAAAAAACAAAAAATCATGATGATTGGATCAGCAGCATTGATTATCATCATCATTACGGCTGTTTCACTTTTAACCACGCGTACGACGCTGGTGCCCTTATATTCAAATTTAACTCCATCGGAGACAGGGAGCATCAAAGAATATTTGGACAGTAAAGGGATTAAAAACGAAGTTTCTGAAAATGGTACGACCATAAAGGTTCCTGAAGAAAGCCTGGATTCACTTAAAGTGGAACTGGCAGCTGAAGGAGTTCCGGACTCGGGGAGTATCGACTATTCTTTTTTTAGTCAAAGTGCTGGTATCGGAATGACTGAAAATGAATTCAACGTCATAAAACTGGACTCGATGCAAACGGAATTGGCCAGTTTAATAAAAAAGATTGATGGAGTAGAAGATGCCAGCGTAATGATCACTCTTCCTGATAAAGGAGTTTTTGTCAGTGATACGACTGGGGAAGCGTCCGCATCCATTGTATTGAAAACGAAATCCGGTTATAAATTTGAAGAAAGTCAAATCAACTCCCTTTATCATCTGGTCTCAAAAAGTGTACCGAATCTTCCTACAGATAATATCGTCATTATGAATCAAGACTTTGAGTACTTTGACCTTGAAAATGAAAATTCATCTTTCGCGTCCGCATTTGCTACTCAAAATCAAATAAAAAAAGAAATAGAACGCGATATTCAAAGACAGGTACAAAATATGCTTGGAACGATAATGGGTAGAGACAAAGTTGTTGTTTCTGTCACGACAGACATTGATTTCACTCAAGAAAACCGAGAAGAGAATTTAGTCGAACCGGTCGATGAAGAAAATATGGCTGGAATCGAGATTTCTGCGCAAAGGATCAATGAATCGTATAGTGGGGACGCTGCAGGAGGCGTTCCGCAAAGTGAGGATTCCTCAGATTCATTGGGGACCCAATATGCTGAAGGCACAAACGGTTCCGGTGATTATGAAAAAGTGGATGAAACGATAAATAGTGAAGTGAACCGAATCAAGAAGGAAATAGTCGAAAGCCCGTATAAAGTTAAGGATTTAGGTATTCAGGTCATGGTCGAACCGCCCACCGCTGACGATCCGAATTCTTTAACTCAACAGAGTGTGGATGATATCACACAAATCCTTGGTACGATAATACGAACGACAATCGAGAAAAAAGCTGAAGGGGAAGAACTTACGGACGAGGAGCTTAATAATAAAATTGCAATTTCCGTTCAACCGTTTAACGGAAAAATGACGTTGCCAATAGAGGAAACGAGTCCATTGTTACCAATATGGGCATACATCGTCGGTGGCGTGCTAATACTTGCCATTATCATTCTCTTAATCTTATTCTTCCGTTCCCGAAAGCCAGTTGAATTGGAAGAGGAATACGTGGTCGAAGAAGAGGAAGTCGCATTTGATCTTCCTGATTTAAACAAAGAGAAGGAAACGGAAGCATCTTTAAAAAGAAAACAACTTGAGAAACTTGCAAAAGAAAAGCCAGATGAATTTGCAAAATTATTAAGAAGCTGGATAGCAGAAGACTAGGAGGCTTTAGAAAGTGAACGATAGAAAAAAAAAGGCCAGATTGACTGGCAAACAAAAAGCTGCCATCCTCCTTATTTCCTTAGGGCCGGATGTTTCTGCATCCGTTTATAAGCATCTTTCTGAAGAGGAAATTGAGAGATTGACCCTTGAAATTTCTGGGGTGAGAAAAGTGGACTCCCATGATAAAGAAGAAATTCTGGAAGAATTCCATAATATTGCTTTAGCACAGGATTACATCTCTCAGGGCGGGATAGGATACGCAAAGCAGGTACTTGAAAAGGCACTAGGCTCTGATCAGGCAACTGCGATCATTAACCGGTTAACATCTTCCTTACAGGTTCGTCCATTCGATTTTGCACGAAAAGCGGATCCTGGACAAATCTTGAATTTCATCCAGAACGAGCATCCGCAAACTATTGCATTAATCTTATCCTATCTTGATCCTGCACAGGCTGGACAAATATTGTCTGAACTTCCGGAAGAGGTGCAGGCCGATATTGCAAGAAGGATTGCTTTGATGGATGGCACGTCGCCAGAAATCATCAATGAGGTGGAGCAAATACTCGAAAGGAAACTTTCTGCGACCGTGACCCAAGATTATACACAGACTGGTGGAGTAGAAGCGGTTGTAGATGTGTTGAATGGTGTTGATCGCTCGACGGAACGAACGATTTTGGAAGAACTCGAAATTCAAGATCCAGAGCTTGCCGAGGAAATCAAGAAACGCATGTTTGTTTTTGAGGATATCGTGACACTTGATGGCAGAGCGATTCAGCGCGTAGTCAGGGAATCTGATAACGAAGACCTTAAACTTTCTCTTAAGGTGGCAAGTGATGAAGTGAAGGAAATCGTTTTCCGAAACATGTCAAAACGTATGGTCGAAATGTTCCAGGAAGAAATGGAATATATGGGGCCTGTACGTTTGCGTGATGTAGAAGAAGCACAATCGAGAATCGTTGCTGTTATTCGCCGTTTGGAAGAAACTGGGGAAATTGTGATTGCCCGCGGCGGAGGGGATGATATCATTGTCTAGGATTATAAAATCCCAGCAAGCTCATCAGGAGAAAAGCAAAAAGATAGCGATAAAAGTTCGCACGTTTGACTTTCTTCAAAATGAAAAAGCAGATGAGGGGATAAACCTTCAACATTTTCAATCTGATCAATTTCAGAGGGATGCTAAACAGGAAGCCGAAAGGGTATTACTGGATGCTAAACAAAAAGCCCAAGCGATAGCTGCTGAAATCCAGCAAGACCGAGAACATTGGGAGCATCAAGAAAAAGTGATGTTTATTGAACAAGCTCAAAAGGAAGGGTATCAGCAAGGAGTCGAAGATGGCTTCCAAAAGGGTTATAACGAAATTGCAGGGGATATAGCTTTTGCAAAAGAAGTGGTGGAGTCCTCTAAAAAAGATTATCGTCAACATATCGAATCATCTGAAACCGTTATTTTGAATCTTGCCGTGAAGATCGCGGAGAAAATTATCGGGCACCAGCTTGAAAAAGATGAAGAGTCTTTTTTATCCATTGTCAAGAGAGCCATCAAAGAGGCGAGGGATTATCGTGAAGTGCAATTGCATATCCATCTGGTCCAATATCAATCGATTCTATCTCATAAGGAAGAGTTGATTGCAATCTTTCCAAAAGATACTGAGTTGTACATCTTTCCGGATGATGAAATTGAAGAAAACAGCTGTATTATCGAATCAGAAAATGGAAGGATAGATGCCAGTGTCAACAGTCAGCTGCAGGAAATAAAAGTGAAACTAACTGAGCTGCTGCGGGAGGGGAGTAACGATGAAAACTAGAGACCTATTGCCCTTAGTTGATGAGGTTGATTCATTCAAACATTATGGACGGGTCAAACGTGTCGTAGGGTTAATGATAGAATCTCAAGGCCCTGAAAGCTCTGTTGGCGACGTTTGTTATATCTATACAGGTATACAAAAAAAGAAAAACCGAATATTAGCCGAAGTTGTCGGTTTCCGTGATGAAATGGTTATTTTAATGCCATTTACAGCTGTTAGTGATATAGCACCGGGATGTATCGTGGAAGGAAGCGGACGGAGCCTTGAGATAAAGGTGGGAGGAGGGCTCATTGGCAAGGTAGTCGATCCATTGGGACACCCCATTGATGATTCATTGCTCCCAAAGGGTCTAGCTACCGTTCCTGTGGATCAAGATCCGCCAAATCCGATGAAACGCCCTCCCATTAATGAGCCGATAGATGTAGGAGTGCGTGCGATTGATAGTTTATTAACAGTTGGAAAAGGTCAACGTGTTGGTATCTTTGCTGGGAGCGGTGTTGGGAAAAGTACGTTGCTTAGCATGGTAGCAAGGAATACGACGGCTGACTTGAACGTAATCGGTCTTGTTGGAGAACGTGGACGTGAAGTTCGTGAATTCATTGAGAAAGATCTTGGACCAGAAGGGCTGGCACGATCAATCGTTGTTGTGGCGACATCTGATCAGCCAGCGTTGATGAGGATAAAAGGTGCTTTAACGGCAACTGCCATCGCTGAATATTTTCGTGATAAGGGATTGAACGTGATGCTGATGATGGATTCGGTCACGAGGGTCGCAATGGCCCAGAGGGAAATTGGGCTTGCTATCGGGGAACCGCCGACGACCAAAGGTTATACGCCCTCCGTTTTTGCCATCCTTCCAAGATTACTCGAAAGAACGGGAACAAATCAGCTGGGTACCATTACAGCGTTTTATACGGTTCTAGTCGACGGTGATGATATGAATGAGCCGATTGCTGATGCTGTCAGGGGAATATTGGATGGTCACTTCATACTAGATCGTAACTTAGCCAATAAAGGACAGTTTCCAGCGCTCAATGTCTTGAAGAGTATAAGCCGTGTCATGAACAATATTGTTGGGGACATACATAAAAGTTCCGCAGAAAAATTACGGGCAAGTTTATCAACCTATATGGAGTCAGAAGATTTGATTAATATAGGAGCGTATAAGAAGGGCTCTTCCAAACCAATTGATAACTCTATTACACGCTATCCTGAGATCATTTCATTTTTAAAGCAAGGCACCCATGAAAAAGCTCCAAAAGATAATAGTATTAACGCCCTTGTCGATTTGATGGGGAAAGGTGATTAGTTATGATTTATCAATATAAATTCGAGAAGATCCTGAACATCAAGGAAAAAGAAAAAAAAGATGCACTAGCTAAATATAATACTGCGTTAAAAAAATTTGAAGAAGTGGCAGAAAAGTTATATAAGCTTTTAAAGAAAAAAGAAAAGTTGCTTGAGTTTCAACAGGAAAAGCTGCGAAATGGATTATCCGTTCAGGAAATTCGCCATCATCAGTTATTTATGGACAATTTGGAAAAACTCTTAAGCCATTGTCAACAGGAAGTCATTGAAGCTCGATACAAGATGAATGTTCAACGGGATTTATTAATGGATAGAAATATTGAGGTTAAAAAGTACGAGAAAATGAAAGAAAATGATTTTCTTAAATTCCTTGATGTCTTAAAGGAAGTAGAGAATAAACAAATGGATGAAATTTCTATCCGGCAATTCTTAAGCAAAGGCGTTAGGTGATAGAATGCGTAAAAAAAGTGAATCTAATGGATTGGAAGAATTGGAAAAAAGCAAGATAAGTAAGTTCCAATGGTTCCTTGTCATCTTCATTTCTTTAATCTTTGCGGTAACTGTAGCGTTGATCGTTTTTACAGTTGCAGGTGTCAATGTTGTGGAAAAGGCCAAAGGAATGTCTGAGAAAATACCCTTCATTGAATCGGATCATAAGAATGAAGAGAAAGGTAATCCAGCCAAGGAAAATGAGAAAGTTTCGATGAAGCTCGAAAAATTAGAAACTGAGATTGAAAACAAGAAAAAAGAGATAGACAAGCTTGAGGGCATCATTGATAAACGTGACAAGGCCATTTTAAAGGCAGGAGCGGAAAAACAGCAGCTTCAAACTGAAATGAATCAACTTAAGGATAGTCAAAATGGTAGTAAACAGGCGTTCAAAAATATAATCCGCACTTATGAAACCATGGCTCCTAAGACGTCTGCACCTATCATTACTGAAATGAATGATGATGACGCAGTGGAGATTCTCTCAAGTATGAAAGCAGCCACTTTAGCTAAGGTATTGGAGCAAATGACAACGGCTGATGCTGCAAGGTTAACGAAGAAACTAACGGAACAAAGTCCTTAAGAGAAGAGATTAAGGAGGTGAATAATATATGAATTCAGCCATTAATTCTTTACTCCCCTTGGCATCATTAAGTCAAAAGGCACCAATTAAACAAAATCAGCAAACCAATTCCGGGTTTGGTTCAGTCCTTCAATCCTCCTTAGTGGCAGAACCTCCTGCTCCAGTGGATATAGGCGACATCACTGAAGGACGATTGTCTGTTATAAAGGATTTGCTTGGTTTTCTGAAACTTGAAAGGTTAAGTGATAAAGGGAAAGAGAGTATTGTTGAAGATATTTCTGTAAACAACCATGAAGAATTCTGCACCCTTCTATTACAGGTACTAAAAAATGTAGCCGGCAATGATGAGGGTCCCCTTAAGGATTTCTTTGCGAGCATAGAGGAAATGGATGTAGAACAAGAATTGGATGACTTCAGCCTGAATCCACAAAGTTTGTTATCTGCCAATGTCATGGAACTGTATACAATTCTAAAAAAGGTTACTGTATTGAATGAAGAAGAATGGCATGAGCTCCCACTATCTGGTGTGGTGAATCTTTTGAAACTGGCTAAGATTCAAGATCTTCTTTCAGAGAGTAAGGATATGACACAAGATGAAGCGGCCATCCAGAAACAAAGGAAAAATCTGCTTGAAGGGATAACGGGGAAACTGGATAAAATGCTGTCCAATCAGTCAGAACCAAAATCAGAATATGGTCAATCCAACATTTCGGAAAAAGGGCAAAATAAAACAATAGAAACATTGAAAAACTCACCCTTGCAATTATCTGGGAGTGACAAGGTAAGTAAAGACAGGTCAATAACCAGCAGTGTGACTTTGCAAAATGCGGATAGCGGTGACCATCAAGGTTCAGGTATGCCTTTTCTCATGACTAAGTTGGAGCAATTCGTCTTGACTGCTTCCATAGGTAAGCAAATTGTCAGTCATGAAGAGTTTGTTAAACAATTTGAAAATATTTTGAGTAAGGCGATTTTTAGCGGAAAAAACGGTGTAAATAAACTGTTGATCAGATTGAATCCCGAACATCTAGGGTCACTTAGAATCGAGTTGATTCAAAAGGAAGGTATGCTGTCAGCCAAGATTATGGCTACTACTTCTCAGGCCAAAGATATGCTGGAGAAACAGATTCATGGCTTAAAACAAGCCTTTAGCGGTCAAAATATTCAAATTGAAAAAATTGAAATATCACAGGCCTTCAATCCTTTTAACCCCGAGAAATTCAGCCAGAAAGATGCAGATGAACAAAATAAACAACAAGAGAGTAAGGAAGAAAGCAATGACGAGACGGATAGTGAGTTTATGGGATCCCTTGCCGAAGCGCTGTTAAATCTGGAAGTGTAGGTGTTAAAATGACGACCATTGATACGTCACTATTATTATCAAAATTTCAAACTGAAAACAGAAAAAACGGGGATGCATTAGGAAAGGATGATTTCTTGAAATTGTTGCTTACACAGCTTCAAAACCAAGATCCGTCAAATCCGATGGATAACACGGAATTCATCGCCCAAATGGCCACTTTTTCATCTCTAGAACAGATGATGAATATGGGAGCCCAAATGGAAGAAATAATCGGGATCAGTCAACAAAATAGTATCATGAACTTTAACTCCTTTGTCGGTAAGGAAGTCACTTGGCATAAATTGGATGGTGGCGATGGTGATCTTGCGGTAGAAGAAGGAACAGGCATCGTGAAGTCGATCCAATATAAAGGTGATGGTGTTTATTTCATTTTAGAAGATGGCACAAAGCTTGTACCCGCCAATATTTCACAAATGAAACAAACAAGTTCCACGGCAAATAGCTTAACGACGGCAAGTGAATTAATAGGCAAACGAGTTTCCTGGATGGATGAAAAAAATGGAGAGTCATCGGCTGTCGCTATCGCTGTATCCTTGAATAATGGCAAGCTGCAAATTGAAGTGGATGATGAAAGCAACACCAAGCTATCATCAGAGCAATTGATCAAAATCGCTGAAGCTTAATGGGCGGGAATATGAGTAAACTTGATTTTCAGGCAAATTCCGCTCAGATGATGGCTCAAACAAAATTACCGTTAAGGCAAGGGCAGTTGATCCAACAAGGTTTTCAACAGCATTTTCAATCATCTGTTTCCACTAATGAAAAATTGATCATTAGTAAACATGCTCAAATGCGGATAAATGAAAGAAATATAGAAATACCACGACAAACCTGGAAACAAATAACCGATAAAGCTAATGAGGCAAAAAGATGGGTGTGACCGAATCTCTTATCATTACAAATAATGCGGCACTCATAGTAAGCACGAAAAAAAATAAAGTCATCACAGTCATGGACAGGGATGAAGCATCAGCTCAAATTTTTACGAACATCAATGGAACTATAATTTTGGATTAATAGGCTGGACCTAGAATAGGAAGTCTAGACTGTGGAATGACTGAAGCAGTCGCTATATGAAAGGGGAGCTTTTACATGCTTCGTTCAATGTATTCGGGAATAAGCGGGTTAAAAAACTTACAAACAAAATTGGATGTTATCGGTAATAACGTAGCCAATGTCAATACTTATGGTTTCAAAAAAAGCCGTGTAACATTCAGCGATGCCATGAATCAAACGGTATCTGGGGCAAGTGCAGCAACAGCCAATAGAGGTGGAACTAATTCTAAACAAATTGGGTTGGGTTCCACGATTGCTACAATCGATACCATCCATACACAGTCAAGCTTGCAAACGACCGGCCGTGAGCTTGACTTGGGAATTTCTGGTGATGGCTATTTCATCGTCAAGCAAGGCGATGCACTATCATACACTCGTGCTGGAAACTTTTATCTTGATAATAACGGTACACTTGTCAACTCGAATGGTTTGAAAGTGCAGGCTTACAAGATTGATGAAGATGGAAAACAATCAAAAACAATCGGTGATGTGGCTGTTAACGTCAATGCAATTTTACCTGCTGTAACAACAACTAAAATAACAGTAGGTGAAAATTTAGCTGCTGATGCAATTGACGGTACCGTATTTAGTCAGCAAATAAAAGTCGTGGATGCAAAGGGTAAAGAACAAACGGCAACTATCTTTTTCCAAAAAACAGCTGATAACAAATGGGAGATTTTTGATGAGGAACCTGCTGCTTTGGGGGATACTTCGGCTACTAAACCAAAACCGTTCACTTCTCTGAATTTCGATGCTAATGGTCAGATAGTGGAAGCTGATAAAACTCAGGAAGGCCTAAACATTAACATTTCAAGTGGCAAAGAGAATGACCCGGATACGGAAGCTGATGAAAGCGTTCAAAAAATCAAATTGGATTTTGATTTCTCGAAACTTACTCAATCTAAAGGTGCTACGACTGCTCTTGTCAATCCAAATGGTAATAAAGAAGGGAAACTGGAAAGCTTTAATATTGGTGCATCAGGGGAAATAAATGGCGTTTATTCCAACGGTATGATCACAACATTAGGCCAACTGGCCGTTGCCAAGTTTTCCAATCCATCAGGCTTGACGAAAACAGGTGGTAATACTTTTCAGGAATCAATCAACTCAGGTACTGCAAACATCAATATCGCAGGTGAGGGCCGGGGGTTGATTGCATCAGGTTCCTTGGAAATGTCCAATGTGGATTTATCGGAAGAGTTTACTGAAATGATCGTTGCGCAACGTGGTTTCCAGTCGAATTCCCGGATTATAACGACATCGGATGAAATTTTACAAGAATTAGTTAACTTAAAACGATAGGTTAAGGGGGGAGGAGCCAGGTGCTTATTTCTCTGGCTCCTAAATATCATTATCAAAGTCACAAGGCTCAATGGAAAGTGCTTTCATATCAATGCATTGTACATAGATACAGTCGAGTCATTGCCAGATACGACCATTACTTTTACAAATGGTAAGAAAATCGTTGTGCTTGAGAAAGAAGAGGAGATGGTTGAAGCTATTATACAATTTTATCGTACCGTGAATATTCTCGGTTTTCGTAATGATGTGGAGGGAAAATCATGAAAAAAAGTCTATTATCAATTATGTTGATTATATTCGTGGCCATAACGCTTGTTGGTGTCATAGCATTCGTGGTTGTGACAAAGTTATCTGACCCCACATCTGCAGAAGAAAAACCTAGCATTGACGAAATTGTCAAATCATCAGTTGAAATTCCCGAAATTACAACGAATCTTGCTGGCAATGATTATATCAAAATCTCATTTATGGTCCAAACAGAAAATAAAAAAGCAAAAGAAGAATTGGAAAAAAGAAGTTTTTAAGTGAAAAATATCATTATTACCGAACTATCCGAAATGAAAGCGGAAGTGTTAACCGGTAAAAAAGGCAAGGAAAAGCTTCAAGAAGAGCTAAAGACTAGAATGAACGAATTAATGGAAGAAGGAAAAGTTGAAAAGGTTTATATAACCTCCTCGATTCTTCAATAAGAACATCCTTGCTTCATTAAATAAGAAGGGGAAGCTTTGGAGGTGAGTGTTAATGTCCGGGGAAATATTATCGCAAAATGAAATCGATGCTTTATTATCGGCCATTTCCACAGGTGAAATGGATGCAGATGATTTAAAGAAAGAAGAAATAGAAAAAAGAGTGAAAGTGTACGACTTTAAAAGGGCACTTCGGTTTTCAAAGGATCAAATCCGAAGTTTGACCAGGATACATGAGAACTTTGCAAGGTTGCTGACCACATACTTTTCGGCTCAGCTTAGGACATATGTTCAAATATCCGTTGCTTCGGCAGATCAAATACCATACGAAGAGTTTATTAGATCGATCCCGAAAATTACCATCCTGAATGTGTTTGAGGTGCCGCCGTTGGATGGCCGTATCATTCTTGAGGTCAACCCGAATATAGCTTATTCCATGATGGATCGAGTTTTGGGCGGGCGGGGCAAAAGCGTGAATAAGGTAGATACTTTAACGGAAATAGAAACGAAAATCATGTCGAATTTATTCGAGAAGGCTTTTGAAAATTTACAGGAGGCCTGGGGAACGATTGTTGAAATCGAACCGGTGATGACAGAGTTTGAGGTGAATCCACAATTTCTTCAATTGGTTTCGCCCAACGATACGGTTGTTGTCATTTCCTTGAATACACAAATCGGCGAAACGAGTGGAATGATTAATATTTGTATTCCTCACGTCGTATTAGAACCAATCATACCAAAGTTATCTGCTTATTATTGGTTGGAAAATTCCCAAAAGGAAAAAATTCCAGAGGAAATCATGATTTTGGAAAAGCGTATTCGAAATGCAGACCTTCCCATTATTTCCGAACTTGGTTCTACGGATATCACCATCCAGGATTTTTTACTGCTAGATGTTGGTGATGTCATCGATTTAAATAAGGCAATCGATGAACCTTTGACCATTAAAATTGGAGGGATCCCAAAATTCAATGGGCAGCCAGGAAAAGTAGGAAAAAAACACGCCATCCAGGTTCTTGATATTTTGAAAGGGGGAGACGAAGATGGTAAGTGATCAAATGCTTTCACAGGACGAAATAGATGCCCTTTTAAAAGGTACAAGTGATATAGAAGATGAGATGAAGTCTCATATGATTGACGATTATTTATCAATTATGGAACTCGACGCCCTCGGGGAAATTGGTAATATCTCTTTCGGAAGTTCGGCCACTGCCTTATCTACTTTGTTGAATCAGAAAGTGGATATCACCACCCCGACGGTTACCTTAATTGAAAGGGGACAGATTGCGGAAGAGTTTCCGCATCCGTATGTAGCGATTCAAGTGCAATATACCGAGGGTTTCTCAGGTATTAATATGCTGGTCATCAAGCAGAGCGATGCTGCAATCATTGCAGATTTGATGCTTGGCGGTGATGGGGAAAATCCTTCTGACATGCTGGGAGAAATTCAATTGAGTGCAGTCCAGGAAGCCATGAACCAAATGATGGGTTCTGCTGCTACATCGATGTCGACCATTTTCAGTAAAAAAGTGGATATTTCCCCTCCTAGCATAGATTTACTTAACTTTTTAAATGGTGAAGGGGAAAATGCGATACCGGACGAAGATTTATTTGCAAAAATCTCGTTCCGTCTCCGTGTCGGTAACTTAATTGATTCCAGTATTATGCAATTGTTGCCTTTAGAATTTGCTAAAGGGTTAGTCTCTGAATTATTGAATGGAACGGGCGATAGTGAACCGACCGATATGAAAATGGAAAAAGTACTAAGTGATCCAGTAACGAACATTCCACCTCGGGAGCCGGCCCCATTCCAAGACGCCGGGTCTAATCAATCGGCAAATGAATCTTTTGGGCAAGGCGGTTACCAAACCCACTCTACGAACCAAATACCGAATATGCCGCAACATTTTGGAGTTTCATCCGTACCTACAGGGCAGCCGGTAAATGTTCAGCCTGCTAGTTTCACTAGTTTTCAGCCCTTTCAGCTTCAAGAGGCTGAAACGAAAAATCTCAGCATGCTGATGGATATCCCTCTACAGGTAACTGTGGAGCTTGGGAGAACGAAGCGCTCTGTCAAGGATATTCTGGAGCTGTCCTCCGGATCTATCATCGAATTGGATAAATTAGCCGGCGAGCCAGTGGATATCCTGGTAAACAGTCGCTTGATAGCAAAAGGTGAGGTTGTGGTGATTGATGAAAACTTTGGCGTACGTGTTACGGATATCATGAGTCAAAGTGACCGATTTAATAAAATCAGATAACTTGGGGGACGAAAATAATGGCTAATAGAATTTTAATTGTGGACGATGCAGCATTTATGAGAATGATGATAAAGGATATCCTTTCTAAAAATGGCTTTGAAATTGTAGGGGAAGCAGCAGATGGAGCCCAAGCAGTGGACAAATATAAAGAAACGCTTCCTGATCTTGTAACGATGGATATTACCATGCCTGAAATGGATGGAATTACTGCATTAAAGGAAATTAAAAAGGTAAATCCTCAAGCTAAGGTCATTATGTGTTCAGCGATGGGGCAACAAGCCATGGTCATTGATGCAATCCAGGCGGGCGCAAAAGACTTTATCGTGAAGCCATTCCAGGCAGACCGGGTAGTGGAAGCCATAAATAAAGCATTAAGTTAAGAGGGTGTCTTCATATTGTTTTTTATTAAAAAATGGCTTCAGGTCTCACTGATGATTGCAGTATTCTTCTCTGGGGCCATACAGGCCTATGCGGAAGATCTTGAAAAAACAGTGAAGGATGTTTATAAAAAGCCTGATGATTTAAAAGTGGATAAGGGTGAATCAAAAGACTTGCAATCTACCAAACAGGCTTCGAATCCGGATAAAGTTGGGATAACCGTTTGGGAGTTTCTTAGGATGATATTTGCTACTATTTTTGTAGTGTCTCTTCTATATATCCTATTAAAGTTCATCAATAAAAAAAGTAAATCGTATCAAAAAGCAAATTCAGTTGAGAATTTAGGCGGCACGAGCCTTGGTGCAAATCGTTCTGTCCAGCTTGTTAAAGTCGGCGGGCGAATATTGGTGATTGGGGTTGGCGAAAATATTCAACTCTTGAAAGAAATAGATAATCCTGAGGAATATGAACAGCTTTTGAGAGATTACAACGATAAGATCGATCAAATGATCCAGCCTGGGGAATTTGCAATGAAGTTGAAAAATAAGTGGTTGAATAAAAGAGAATCCGAAATCGCCAGTTTCCCTGCAGAGTTCAAAAATCAACTCGATCAAATGTCTGATAGCAGGAAGAAACTGTTGAACGAGCTTGATAGGAAAGGAAGAGGCAATGAATGAATGAGTTCATGGAGTTTTTTAATAACAGTGACCCCGCCAATGTCTCTACTTCCGTCAAGCTTGTTCTACTAATGACCGTTTTATCACTGGCCCCTAGCATATTGATTTTGATGACATGTTTTACAAGAATCATCATTGTCCTGAGCTTTGTGAGAACATCGCTAGCTACACAGCAGATGCCGCCGAATCAGGTGCTGGTCGGCCTGGCTCTTTTCATGACATTCTTCATAATGGCACCGACTTTTCAGGAGGTGAATGAAAAGGCATTAACCCCGTTATTTAATGAGGAAATAGATTTAGAAGAGGCATATGTACAGGCCTCGATACCGTTTAAGGAATTCATGAGTGCCCATACAAGGCAAAAGGATCTGGCGTTATTCTTGGAGTATGCCAAGATGGATAAACCGGAAACGATACAGGACATACCCTTGACTGCTTTTGTACCAGCTTTTGCAATTAGTGAAATCAAAACGGATTTTCAAATAGGTTTTATGATTTTCATTCCATTTTTGGTTATTGATATGGTTGTTGCAAGTGTCCTGATGTCGATGGGGATGATGATGTTGCCGCCAGTCATGATTTCCCTTCCATTTAAAATCCTCCTTTTCATTCTTGTTGACGGATGGTATTTAGTAGTGAAGTCATTATTACAGAGTTTTTAAGCAGGTGAGAAAAAGTGAGTGCAGAGTTTGTTATTGATGTAGCAGAAAAAGGAATTTATACAGTTTTGATTATCGCTGGTCCATTGATGGTAATTGCTCTTATTGTAGGGCTATTAGTAAGCATCTTTCAGGCGACTACACAGATTCAGGAACAAACCTTGGCATTCGTTCCAAAAATCGTGGCAGTCTTATTGGGACTCATAATATTGGCTCCATGGATGCTGAGCCATCTATTATCATACGCAAATGAAATATTCGGTAATCTGAATCGATTTGTAGGGTAGGGCATGGAGGAAATATTTCCGCACTTTCCCGCCTTTTTATTGATTGTAGTAAGGGTCACTACGTTTTTCGTGGCCATGCCGATTTTTTCTTACCGTTCTATACCGGTACAACATCGAGTGGGGCTAGGAATCTTCCTTGCCTGGATCATGTACTATACCATTGAAGCCCCGGTTCTGGACTTGGATGTCACATTTTATTTATTAATCATAAAGGAAGCGCTTGTTGGGCTTTTCATTGGGTTTGCAGCCTATATGATTTTATCGGCCGTTCAAATCGCTGGTGGATTGATTGATTTTCAAATGGGGTTTTCAATTGCCAATGTCATCGATCCCCAAACTGGGGCTCAAAGCCCGTTGATGGGACAATACCTTTATACAATCGCCTTATTATTCCTATTGAGTACTAACGGCCATCATTTGCTTTTGGATGGAATCTTTTATAGCTATCAGTTCATCCCGATTGACCAATTATTTGTGCCATTCGGAGATCATACACTAATGGAATATTTGGCGAAAGCATTCAGTAAAGCTTTCATGATTGCTTTTCAAATGTCCATACCAGTAGTGGGAAGTATTTTCTTAGTGGATGTCACGCTAGGAATCCTTGCTAGGACAGTCCCTCAATTAAATGTGTTCGTGGTCGGAATTCCAGTGAAAATCATAGCCGGGTTAGCGGTTATAGTACTGGTGATGGGGATGATGATGACGGCTGTCACCCAACTTTTCAATTTTTTGCTTTTGATGATGCGTCATCTAATGCAGTTGATGGGAGGCGTTTGATATGGAGAGGTTTCAGCTGGATTTACAGTTTTTCGCTGGTGAGAAGACCGAAAAGGCGACTCCAAAAAAACGTCAGGATTCGAAGAAAAAGGGTCAGGTGGCAAAGAGTCAGGATGTAAATACCTCTGTGAATTTAATTGCAGTGTTTTCAGTCCTATTGCTGATGGGGCCGTACATGTATAATCATTTGCTGGGTCTAATGAAAGAATATCTGCAACATTTTACATTGACTGGATTCAGCGAGGAAAATGTACAAATTATCATGATTGAGGTTTTAAAGGAGATGGGTCTCGTCCTTGGACCCGTTTTTGCTGCCGTGATAGTGGCTGGGGTATTGGCTAATGTCATGCAAATTGGTTTTTTGTTTTCGACTGAATCCATTCAGTTTAAACTTGAAAAATTGGATCCCATTAAAGGTTTCAAACGTATTTTTTCAATGCGTGCCATTGTTGAATTATTAAAATCCATTCTCAAAATATCTTTTGTTGGTTTTGTTGCCTTTTATGTACTATGGCAGCGCATGGGCGAGATTATGATGTTATCACAGATTTCTGTGGAAGCAGCGATGGCAACATTGGCGGATATTACGATTAAAGCAGGATTTTATGCTGCCGTGGCTTTATTGTTCATTGCTCTATTAGACTATTTGTATCAAAAATATGACTTTGAAAAAAACATCCGTATGTCCAAACAGGATATTAAGGATGAATATAAAAATTCCGAAGGGGACCCGCTTATCAAATCCAAGATTAAGCAAAAGCAAAGGCAGATGGCCGCTCAAAGAATGATGCAGGAAATTCCCAATGCGGATTTCGTCATCACTAACCCGACGCATTTTGCAATTGCTCTAAAATATGATGAAGATAAGGCAGAGGCTCCGTATGTAGTGGCAAAAGGCGTTGATTTTGTCGCTCAGAAAATTAAATTCATTGCTAAAGAAAATGATGTGATCATGGTAGAAAATCGGCCTTTGGCCAGGTCTTTATATGATCAAGCTGAATTAGGTCAAGCGATACCTGAGGAGTTCTTTAAGGCGGTCGCTGAAATATTAGCCTTTGTATATAAAACCAAAGGTAAACTGTAAAGAAGTAACAGGGTAACCCGCTAGTTAGGAGAGAAAAAACATGCGAGCAAGAGATTTAGTTGTTATTTCGAGCGTCATTATGATCGTTGCCATGTTGGTCATTCCATTGCCAACATGGTTGTTAAGTATTTTACTCCTTTTAAATATCTCTCTTGCACTGCTAGTTCTATTGACTACGATGAATATGAAAGAACCTCTCGAATTTTCAATCTTTCCTTCCTTGCTCCTTTTATTTACATTGTTCAGGCTGGGGTTGAACGTTTCGACGACCCGTGCCATTTTGACCTATGGTGATGCTGGTGGAGTTGTAGAAACCTTTGGTTCGTTTGTAGTCGGAGGAAACGTGCTTGTTGGATTAGTTGTATTCATCATTTTGGTCATCATCAATTTCATCGTCATCACGAAAGGATCCGAACGGGTCTCGGAGGTTGCTGCAAGATTTACGCTGGATGCGATGCCAGGGAAACAGATGGCCATTGATGCAGATTTAAATGCTGGGATGATCTCCGAAAACGAAGCACGTGCCAGAAGGGAAAAAATAAGTAACGAAGCAGACTTTTATGGATCCATGGATGGAGCGAGTAAGTTTGTTAAAGGGGACGCCATAGCGGGCATCATCATTGTCATCATTAACTTGATTTTCGGTATGATCATTGGCGTCATGCAATTGGACATGAGCTTTGGAGAGGCAGCCGTCCATTTTTCCATGTTATCGGTTGGTGACGGTATCGTGAGTCAGGTCCCTGCTTTATTGATTTCTACAGCTACGGGAATAGTTGTAACCCGGGCTGCCTCGAATGGAAACCTCGGAGCGGATATTGTTGAACAGTTATTTCAATTTCCCAAAATGCTTTACCTAACAGCAGCAACCATTTTCCTTTTAGGGTTATTCACTCCCATTTCTGACTTATTCACCATTCCGATTGCTGCATTATTAGTCGTTGGAGGGTATACGATTTCAAGGATACCAAAGCAGGACGAAGGTGAAATACAAGAAATGGAAGAAATGTTGGAAACTGATGAAATGAAAAGTCCAGAAAGCGTCGTTAACCTTTTAAGTGTTGACCCGATCGAATTTGAATTTGGATATGGATTGATTCCGCTTGCGGATGCCAATCAAGGGGGAGACCTGCTGGACCGGGTCGTTATGATCCGCAGGCAGCTTGCGATTGAATTGGGGCTCGTGATCCCAGTTGTCAGAATACGTGATAACATTAAGTTGAATCCTAATGAGTATCGGCTGAAGATTAAAGGAAGCGTCATGGCAAAGGGCGAATTGCTCCTTAATCATTTCTTGGCCATGAGTCCAGGGATGGAGGATGATTCAATAGAAGGAATCGATACGATAGAACCATCCTTCGGTTTACCAGCCAAATGGATCACGGATGAAATGAAAGAACATGCGGAGATGATGGGTTATACGGTAGTAGACCCGCCAAGTGTAGTATCCACTCATTTGACGGAAGTCATAAAGGCCAATGCGCAGGAATTATTGGGCAGGCAGGAAACGAAACAATTGATCGATCATCTTCACGAATCGGCACCTATACTGGTGGAGGAAGTCACTCCGAATCCTTTGTCTATAGGAGATGTACAAAAGGTATTGGCAAAATTATTGAAGGAAAAAGTTTCAATAAGGAACTTACCGGTCATTTTCGAAACACTTGCTGATTATGGCAAGTTATCGACTGACACAGATTTGCTTACTGAGTATGTAAGGCAGAATTTAGCCAGACAAATAACGGATTCTTTTATTACGGATGAAAATAGAATAAAAGTCATAACATTATCGGGGAAAGTGGAGAAGACCATCGCGGATGCTGTACAGCAAACCGAACATGGTAATTTTTTATCATTGGATCCAACTCTATCGCAATCCATATTGGAGGCAATTGCAGCCAAACTGGAAGAGCTGACGTTAATGGATCACCAACCGATCTTACTATGCTCTCCTGCGGTAAGGATGTATGCCAGGCAATTAACTGAACGTTATTTTCCAAATGTACCGATTCTTTCATACAATGAACTAGAATCGAATGTAGAAGTACAAAGTGTAGGGGTGGTGAATATCGATTGAAGGTAAAAAAATATTTGGCACCATCAATGAACGAGGCGATGAAGCGAATAAGGGGGGAACTAGGCAGTGATGCGGTCATCTTAAGTTCAAAGGCTGTGTATAATGGCGGTTTCCTAGGATTATTCAAAAAGAGGAGTATTGAAGTCATAGCAGCCATAGATCCGGTTTCCCAGCCTATCGAAACGATAGTGAAACAGAAATTGAAGAAGTTGCCATCGAAGCCGAAAATGGCAAGTCATATTAATGAGGGCAATAAGGAAAGTGCCGATTTATTAAAAGAAATAGAAGGTTTGAAAGATATGATCAAGAGTATACAAATTTATTCACCTGATAGAGAATATCCGGGGAAACTGCAGGAAATCCACGATTACCTAATGGAGCAAGAAGTAGATATATCACTTCGGTCGCAAATCATGGATGTACTACTTGAGAAATGGTTCGTTTACAAACAACAATCAACGGATGAAGAGATTCAAGTTTGGTTGGAGGAAGCCATGTTCGATATTTTGGAAAAGGTTGAAAACGGAAAACCCGGGCTCCAAAAAAAATATATTAATATTGTTGGTCCAACAGGTGTGGGAAAGACAACGACCTTAGCAAAAGTAGCTGCGGAAACCATGTTGAAGCATGATAAGAAGGTGGCATTCATTACGACGGATACTTACAGGATTGCTGCAATAGATCAGCTTAAGACATATGCGAAGATTTTGAACGTTCCGATCGAAGTCGCTTATAATTTGGAGGATTTCAAAAGGGCGACTGAACGTTTCTCCCATTATGATTATGTTTTTATAGATACGGTCGGGAGGAATTTCCGTAACCCGCAATACGTCAAGGATCTTAATGAAATTATTCATTTTACAGATGAGATGGAAACCTATTTAGTGTTGTCATTAACCTCAAAACAAAAGGATATGGAAGATATTTATCGACAGTTTGCTACCATACCGATTAAACAGGTCATTTTTACAAAAGCGGACGAAACCTCCACTTTTGGGGCGATATTCAATTTTATACACTCTCATAAAGTAGGAGCCGCTTATATAACAGATGGACAGAATGTGCCAGACGATATGGAAATAGCTACATCATCACAGCTATTGAAAATGGCTTTTGGGGCTAAAAAATATGAAAGATCAAGCTGAGAACTTACGAAGAAAATTGGAAGCCCGCCATAATCAATCAATGGCCAGGACGATTGCCGTTTTAAGCGGTAAAGGAGGAGTGGGAAAATCAAACTTTTCCTTGAATTTTTCCATTGCCTTATCCCAGAGGGGGAAAAAGGTCCTGTTGTTCGACATGGATATTGGTATGGGGAATATTGATATTTTGATTGGGGAACACTCCCCCTACAGTATTATTGATTTCTTTGAAAATGATTGTAGTTTAAAAGATATCATCACAGTAGGACCGGGGAATATTTCAATCATTAACGGCGGAACGGGACTGACGAATCTCTTTTCACTTGATGAAGATAAGTATACCCGTTTTAATGAAGATTTAAGTTTATTGTTGGCGAACTACGATTATATTTTATTTGACATGGGAGCAGGTATTACTCAGGATTCTATGAAATTCATGTTATGTGTGGATGAATTAGTCGTTATCACGACGCCTGAACCTACTTCTATCATGGATGCATACTCCGCAATGAAATTTATTAATTCAGTAAATAAAGAGGTTCCGTTGTTCCTTGTTTGCAATAGGGTTTTCACGAGTAAGGACGGCAAAGAAGCGATTAAGCGGCTCCAAAATGCACTAGTGAAATTTTTGGGTCTGGAAACAGTTGCTCTAGGGTACTTACCAAACGATGGAATAGTATCAAAATCTGTTACCAAACAAATGCCCTTCATTCTTTTCGATTCTGAAGCAGATGTTTCCAAAGCTATTATGGACATTGCGTCGAGATATGCAAATCATTCATTTGGGGGAGAATTGACTTTGCAAAGAAGCCATTTCCTCCGAAATATGAAGAGATATTTTCTTGGAAAGTAGGTCTCCTTTCATGGATATCGTAAAAGTGCTGATAGTGGATGATTCTGCGTTTATGAGAAAGTTAATTTCAGAGTTTTTAACAGAAGATAGCAGAGTTGAAGTCATCGGGACTGCCAGGAATGGAAGAGATGCTTTAGATAAAATAAAGGCTTTAAAACCCGATGTCGTGACTTTGGATGTAGAAATGCCGGTTATGGACGGATTGGAAGCATTAAACCGGATCATGAATGAATGTCCAACCGCTGTAGTCATGTTATCGAGCACAACGAAAGAAGGAACGGAAAATACATTAGCTGCCATGGACAGTGGAGCTTTTGACTTTATGGCTAAACCAACAGGTGCCATTTCATTGGATTTACATAAAATTAAGACAGAACTCCTTGAAAAAGTTATGGCTGCCAGCAGGGCAAATGTTCACAAACTACAAAAAAATGCGTTGAATATGGAGATAAGCCCATCATTTTGGGAAAAATATAGTAAAATAGATTCAATAGTATCGATAAAAAAAGAAAAAAATAATAAAACATGGTCCTATAGGAACAGGAAGATAATAGTCATTGGTACATCTACTGGAGGTCCAAAAGCGCTTCAGACCGTCTTGACAGAACTCCCACTAGATATTGATGCGTCCATACTCATTGTCCAGCACATGCCCCCCGGTTTTACAAAATCTTTGGCAACACGCCTGAATTCATTATGCAAGATTAAAGTGAAGGAAGCAGAAGAGGGTGAACTGATACAAAAAGGTGTCGCCTACATCGCACCTGGAGGTTTTCACTTAAAAGTGAAAAAAGTCGGAATGAGCTTGGCAGTCCTTTTGGATCAATCCGAATTGCGAAATGGACATCGGCCGTCGGTTGATGTGCTATTTGAATCGGTAAGTGAAATGAAGGATCTTGCGAAAATAGCCGTTATCATGACCGGGATGGGCATGGATGGGGCGGCAGGGCTTATTAAGCTGAAGCAAAGGGGTCCTTTAAAAGCTATAGCCGAATCACAGGAGACAGCAATCATTTTTGGTATGCCGAAAGCGGCAATCAAAACCAATTTAATAGATTGCATAGAGGATGTAGAAAAAATAGCTAAAACGATAATAAGCTTTTGTTAACATATGGAGGTGGAGTTTGTATGGATATGAACCAGTATCTAGAGGTATTTATAGAGGAAAGTAAAGAACATCTTCAAACGTGCAGCGAACAGTTGCTGGTACTCGAAAAGAACCCGGAAGACCTCTCGATTGTGAACGAAATCTTTCGTTCAGCCCATACCCTAAAAGGGATGTCGGCAACTATGGGATATGAGGACTTAGCTAATTTAACTCATAAAATGGAGAATGTTTTGGATGCGATCCGAAACAGTCAAATCATCCTTACACCTGAATTGTTTGATGTGATATTTTTAGCGGTTGATGATTTAGAAGGCATGGTCATGTCCATTGCTGAAGGTGGAGATGGAAAGAGAGATGTGAAGAGGGTTGTTCACCAGCTGGAGTTGATTGGAAAAGGAGAGTCGCTGGTTTCTTCATCCAGTGCAGAGATTGCAGCAGCTTCTGTCGTTCTTGAAAAGGAGAAAATGACTGCGGGACAGTATGATGAATTTGAATGGACAGTGCTTCAGCAGTCCAAAGATCAAGGCTTCAACAGCTTTGAAATTTCGATAGCTTTGCGTGAAGACTGTCTTTTAAAAGCTGCCCGGGTATTTATGGTATTTGAGGTGCTTGAAAAATCAGGTGAAATAATCAAGTCACACCCACCTGTTGAAGTTTTGGAAGAAGAGCAGTTCGATCAGCAATTTACAGTCACGATGGTATCAAAAGAATCGAGTGAAGAGATAAAGAAAAAAATCATGAAGGTTTCAGAAGTGGGTCACGTTGTTATAAATGACATTGATCTTGAAGGCTTGGGACATACCGCCAATGCTAAAGAGGATAAAGTTGCTGAAGTTCAGGAACAAGAGACAACCAATGCAAAGCTCCCAACTGATAATAATAAGAAGAAAAAACAGGCATCCTTTAAGCCGGCATCAAGCAAGACCATTCGGGTGAACATTGAGCGGCTTGATATATTAATGAATTTATTCGAGGAACTTGTAATCGATAGAGGCAGGCTTGATCAAATTTCTAGTGATTTGGATAATCAAGAATTGCATGAAACAGTTGAAAGAATGTCCCGTATAACAAGTGATTTACAAACAATCGTATTGAATATGCGGATGGTTCCCGTGGAAACGGTATTCAATCGTTTTCCTAAAATGGTTCGTCAATTAGCAAGGGATTTAAACAAGAAAGTCGATTTGGAAATCATCGGAGCTGAAACGGAACTTGATCGTACAGTCATTGATGAAATCGGTGATCCTCTCGTCCATTTATTAAGAAACGCTATGGACCATGGAGTTGAAAAGCCTGAAGAACGGTTGGCGAAAGGGAAGAATGAAGAAGGTAAAATCCTATTAAAAGCATATCACAGCGGCAATCATGTCTTCATTGAAATCGATGATGATGGTGCAGGCATCAATAAAGAGCGAGTCTTGAACAAGGCGCTTTCCAATGGGATATTAACTAAGGAAACTGCTGCCACTCTAACGGAGAAGCAAATCTATGAATTGATATTCGCTTCTGGTTTCTCAACAGCGGAAACCATTTCGGATGTATCGGGGCGTGGTGTGGGTCTGGATGTAGTTAAAAATACTATTGAGTCTCTCGGTGGATCCGTCACGATTGATTCCAGGGAGAACGAAGGGTCCATTTTCCTTATTCAGCTTCCACTTACATTGTCTATTATTTCTGTTATGCTGGTTGCAATCCAAAACGAAAAATATGCCATACCGCTTTCATCCATTATAGAAACAGCGATCATAAAAAAAGAAGATATCATGAATGCCCATGATCAACAAGTTATTGACTTCAGGGGGAAGGTGCTGCCACTTCTGTTCCTGAAAGATATTTTTGAAGTGCCTATCAGTCAGGAAGAAGTAGAGTTTCTCTCTGTGGTCATTGTAAGAAAAGGAGATAAATTAGCTGGGTTAGTCGTTGATTCATTTATAGGGCAGCTGGAAATTGTATTGAAATCACTGGGGAATTATTTAACAAGTGCATTTGCAATATCGGGGGCAACGATTCTTGGAGATGGACAAGTTGCTTTAATCATAGATTGCAACACATTGATTCATTGAATGATAGATGAAGAGGGCAAGGTAATGGGACGTTTGCTCGCCCGTGCCGCATTCAGGTTCTCATTAATGTTATACCTGTCATCATGAAGTTATTTTAAAGGAGGGGAACGGATGTCGCAGGATATGAAAGTAATCGTTTTTCAAATTAAGGATAAAGAATATGCCATTCCGGTGGAAAAGGTCAAAGGTATCGAAAAGCTTCTGCATATTACCAGAGTTCCAAAGGCTGTTCAGTTTGTTAAGGGAGTCATAAATTTAAGGGGTGTTATCACTCCAATCATTGATTTACGGGTACGTTTTGGTTTCGAAGAGGTGGCTTATGATGAATCAACAAGGATCATCATCGTCATTTTGGATGATATGGAAGTTGGGTTGATAGTGGACTCTGCCAATGATGTTTTGGATATTCCGGTGGATAGTTTCGAGCCGCAGCCTGAAGTTGTGGGACATTTAGCTTCAGAATACATAAGCGGAGTGGCTAAAATTGAAAAGCGTCTGCTCGTCCTGATTAATTTGGAAAAGGCTTTAAGTCTAGAAGTGACTGGAAATATGTTAAAAGAAGGATAATCACATGTCGTTCATTGAGAAAATCAATCCTCTTCAACTCGATATTTTGAGGGAAATTGGCAATATAGGTGCAGGCAACGCAGCAACGGCTCTTTCTGCCATCCTTAATAGGAAAATTGATATGAATGTTCCAAATGCTCGGGTCGTTTCCTTTGATGAAATGATGGAAATGGCTGGCGGGGCCGATCACGTCGTTGCCAGCGTTTTCCTTAGAATAGAAGGAGATGCTTCCGGGAGTATGTTTTTTATCCTTTCGCTTCAAGTAGCTGAATACTTGATTCGTCAAATGACTGGTGATGGAACCTATTTGATAGATTCCACACCCTATACCGAATTGGCACTCTCCTGCCTTCAGGAATTAGGGAATATTTTATCTGGATCCTATCTTTCTTCACTTTCCGATTTCACTCGATTGAATATCTGTCCATCCGTACCGTCATTGAGCATTGATATGGTAGGGGCCACAATCAGTTATGGTTTATTGGAATTATCTCAAGTAAGTGACGCAGCCATTGTCATTGATACTGTACTTGAAAAAGATCAGCATTTTGCTGAATCCATTGACGGTCATTTCTTTCTTTTACCTGATCCAGGATTTTTTGATACCATTTTTTCCGCTTTAGGAGTGTCACTTAATGACTGAATTGATAAAGGTCAAGGTTGTGAAGGTTGGAATAGCGGATATGAATATTATAAAACCTCCATATTCGATTCGCACTTCAGGGTTGGGGTCATGTGTTGGTGTTGTGGTATATGACCAAAAAAAGGGGATTGCCGGTTTGGCTCACATCATGCTGCCTGACTCTTCACTCGCTAAATCAGGACAGATCAACGCTGCCAAATTTGCTGATACGGCGATAAAGGAATTAGTGCAGCTTTTAGTAAATGGAGGAGCAAGAATTCGATTCCTAAAAGCGAAGTTGGCTGGTGGTGCGCAAATGTTTCAATTTGCTTCAGGAGGAGATTCAATGAGAATAGGACCCCGAAATGTGGATGCTGTCCGGAAAGAGTTATCTGACTTGCGCATTCAAGTCGTTGCAGAAGATATAGGCGGTAATAGCGGGAGAACGATCGAGTTCAATTTGAACGATTGTTTACTGAATATACGGACCGCTAATAAAGGGACAAAAAACATATAGTAACGATTAGGCTTTACTTAAAAAGAACAGCTGAAAATATGACAGGTACACTTCCAATCAAATTATTGTTGCATTTATGGCCTTTAAGAGAAATTTTGATCACATGACGTTTATAATGTAAGGAGGATGTCCAATGTCTCGTCTGACCATCGAAGAAGAGCAGATATATTGGAAAAATTGGGTTGATTACAAGGATCCGCAAGCCGGGGACATTTTAGTTAAGAAATACACCCCTCTCGTATCGTATCATGTTCAACGCATTTCAGTAAGCCTTCCTAAAAATGTGAGCCGCGATGATATAAGGAGTTTAGGGATGATGGGATTATTCGATGCCCTGGCACGTTTTGATACGAAGCGTGACCTGAAATTTGATACATATGCTTCATTTAGAATTCGTGGTGCTATTTTAGATGGATTAAGAAAAGAGGATTGGCTTCCACGGAGTGCAAGAGATAAAGCCAAGAAAATTGAATCTGCAATAGAAAAGCTAGAACAGCGATATATGAGAAACCTTTCTCCAAACGAGATTGCTGCCGAATTGAATATTCCGGAAGATGAAGTATATGCTGCGTTAAATGGGAATTTCTTTGCCAATGTACTTTCGATGGATGAAAATCCCCAAGAACAAGACGACAAAGAAAGCAC
This sequence comes from Peribacillus simplex, assembly GCF_001578185.1. Lineage (NCBI taxonomy): Bacteria > Bacillati > Bacillota > Bacilli > Caryophanales > Bacillaceae > Peribacillus > Peribacillus simplex. The sequence continues at coordinate 1,666,347 of NZ_CP011008.1, forward strand.
GAATTTTCATATTAAAGATGAAAAGGCGGATTTACCTGAGGAACATGTTTTAAGGGAAGAACTGTATGTGGAATTAGCCAAAGCCATAGAAACGCTTAATGAAAAAGAACAGTTGGTTTTACAACTTTTTTATAAAGAAGAACTGACATTAACCGAAATCGGACAAGTGATGGGCCTATCTACGTCTCGGATATCCCAGATTCACTCGAAAGCGATATATAAATTAAGAAACTCGATGCAAAATTAAAAGAATTAATCATATTTTGTTTGAAGAGGGAATGGAGCCAAAGATGCATCCAGTTGATCATAGATCCGGTTGAACGAAAAATGCCTTCTTTAAAGTCAGGGGCAGCCTGAAAGGACTTAGGAACCCATCACTTCAATAAATGTTTCGAAATCACAGAATTTCGAACTGAACTTGGTCACGAAGAGCAGTTCAAGTGTCCCTTACTACATTGTAAGGTAATCATAAATATTATTAAGAAGTCCAATGAGAACTCACTTTCCGCTCGGTTTTGTCTGGTTATTGGAAATGGAAAGGCGGTTTCCATATGAGTTTAAAAGCGATTGAGATGCAATTTGCAATCCCACGAACACAGGATGCAGGGAAAATCCAAGAGCAAAATCAACAAAAGAATTTAATCCAACAAGATCATGCTGCCCATCAAGTCCAAAAGGATTCAGAACGAAAACAAAGGACCGTTGTAGAAGAACGAAAGCTTCCGGCCCATTTTTATGAAAAGGCTCTTTTCGTAAAGATTTTTGTTTTTAAAACGAAACTATTTAAGGTTGATTGGAGCGGAAGTGCGAGACTCCTGCGGAAAGCGAGCATCTGGAGGGGAAATCAACCACAACTCACTACCTGGTAAATAGCAACAAAGTATGTGGAAACAGCCTATGAAAAAGAAAGAAATGCAGACAAGGGACAGTCTCAAAAAAAATATAAACAGAAAGAAATCCCCCAAAAAACAACATTGAAAAATGATCCCCATCCGTATAAAGGAAACTGGATTGACTATTCCGGTTAATTAGGAGGCAACATGTCAGTATTTTTTATGTTTCTGTTGTTTGTACTAAATATATTCACCATTTTCGCCATCATCGTTTTATATCTTCGGCAAAACCGTTTAAGTAAGGTGGAAAAAGACCAAAAAGCCATGATTGATGAAATGGAACAACTTTTGTCTGGTTTTTTGATTGAGATGAAACAGGACAACGAGATATTGGTAAAGGCATTCACCAATTCGGTAGCAATGGATTCCGAGCATGATCAAAAAATAAAAGAACATGGCGCAATTAGAGAAACCATGGAAGATAAAGAAGTAAAACAAGAACAAAATATGCTGAAAGAGTATAAAGAGGGAAGAAGTGCCGCGGCTAAAAAACAGGCGACCAACGCTTACAAAATAATGCCTGAAGACGATGAGGATAATGCTTTACCCGTAATAGTTGAGGACAAATTGGAACTTTCATCAGTGGCCACCACCCTTCCGAACAAGGGGAAGGTGACGGGTAAAGAATTTGCGGACATGTTACAGGCCTCGGTAAATGAACATTCATTAAATGAACAAGTAGATATGTTAGCTGATCAAGGTCATTCAATTGAAGAAATCGCCAAAAGGCTAGGTCGCGGTCAAACGGAAATAGAGCTATTACTAAAGTTTCGCATGAATAGATAGATATTACTTGATTGAGAAGAATCATTATGGTATATTATGAAATGGTGTTAATACACACGCCCCGTGATTCTTGCAGATGGTGCTGTTTCGACAGTTTCTGTATGAAAATGATCGGTGCGGAGGAAAAACAAAACCATTTAGGAGGAACTAAAATGTCAGTCATTTCTATGAAACAATTGCTTGAAGCTGGTGTGCATTTCGGACACCAAACACGTCGCTGGAACCCGAAAATGAAGAAATATATCTTCACTGAGCGTAACGGCATCTACATCATCGACCTTCAAAAAACAGTTAAAAAGGTTGAAGAAGCTTATAACTTCGTGAAAGAACTAGCTGCTAACGGTGGAACTGTTCTTTTCGTTGGTACTAAAAAACAAGCTCAAGAATCTGTTAAAGAAGAAGCAATCCGTTCTGGTATGTACTATGTAAACCAACGTTGGTTAGGTGGAACTTTAACAAACTTTGAAACAATCCAAAAACGTATTACTCGTCTTAAAGATATCGAAAAAATGGAAGCAAACGGAACTTTCGAAGTCCTTCCTAAAAAAGAAGTTATCCAACTTAAAAAAGAATGGGATCGCTTAGAAAAATTCTTAGGCGGAATTAAAGATATGAAGACTCTTCCAGATGCGATCTTCGTTATCGACCCTCGCAAAGAGCGTATTGCTGTTGCGGAAGCACACAAATTACACATTCCACTTGTAGGTATCGTTGATACAAACTGTGATCCGGATGAAATCGATGTAGTTATTCCTGCGAATGACGATGCAATCCGTGCTGTTAAATTATTAACAGGTAAAATGGCAGATGCTATCTTAGAAGCTAAACAAGGCGAAGAAACAGCAACTGAAACAACTACTGCTTAATAAGCAAAAAAGGTTGCTTATTCAGTAAGAAAAAAGGTGATAAGAGGATAATGCCTTTTATCCCTTTTTTTTGCACTAAATAAGCGTACATAAATCACTGTACGGAATGTTTTTTAAAAGGTATAGTCGATTTTTAAGGAAAAGAAATCATTAAGTATTTAGTTCCGTCAAATTGACTGACTAAGTGGATGGCTTTTCTGGAATATTGCCTTTGCTCGTTATTTTCTTTGATGATAACAAGTATTTTTTGGTAAAAATGGGTAAAGATTGAATAAACTGCATTTAATTTGAGGAGGATATATATTATGGCAATCACTGCACAATTAGTTAAAGAATTGCGTGAAAAAACTGGTGCCGGTATGATGGACTGTAAAAAGGCACTTGTACAAACAGAAGGCGATATGGAAAAAGCAATCGATTTCCTACGTGAAAAAGGAATTGCAAAAGCTGCTAACAAAGGCGACCGTATTGCTGCTGAAGGTTTAACTTCAATCGTTGTAGAAGGAAACCAAGCGGTTATTCTTGAAGTGAACTCAGAAACAGATTTCGTTGCAAAAAACGAAGGATTCCAAACACTTGTTAAAGACTTGGCTTCGTTCCTTCTTGCTAACAAACCTGAAAGTGTTGAAGTTGCTCTTGAACAAACAATGGAAAATGGAGAAAAGGTTGCAGATCATATCAATGCTGCAGTTGCTAAAATCGGAGAAAAATTAACTCTTCGCCGTTTCCAAGTTGTTACTAAAACAGATAACGACGCATTTGGTGCGTACCTTCACATGGGTGGACGTATCAGCGTACTATCAGTTCTTGAAGGTACAACTGACGAAGATGCAGCAAAAGGCGTTTCAATGCACATCGCTGCAATTAACCCTAAATATATCTCTCGTGACCAAGTCGATGCTAGTGAATTAGATCGCGAACGCGAAGTTCTTACTCAACAAGCGCTTAACGAAGGTAAACCAGAAAAAATCGTTGCAAAAATGGTTGAAGGACGTATCAATAAATTCTACGAAGAAATCTGTGTGAACGAACAAGCTTTCGTTAAAAACCCTGATCAAAAAGTGGGACAATTCGTTGAATCAAAAGGCGGAAAAATCCAATCATTCGTTCGTTATGAAGTAGGGGAAGGTCTTGAAAAACGTCAAGAAAACTTTGCTGAAGAAGTAATGAACCAAGTTAAAAAAGACTAATTGTCAGATAATTAATAATAGGGAACACTCTGGTGTTCCCTATTTTTTGAAATGTCATGAATTTTTGGTAATATTGCAAGAAAGCATGATGAACGAATGAAAAGATTACATAGTTGGAGGTTCTCATGAGTAGCGCTAAATATAAACGTGTAGTTCTAAAATTAAGTGGCGAAGCATTAGCAGGTGAAGAAGGATTTGGAATTAACCCTGCAGTAATTAAATCTATTGCTGAACAAGTCAAGGAAGTGGCTGAGCTTGATGTGGAAGTGGCTGTTGTGGTTGGCGGCGGAAACATTTGGCGCGGCAAAATAGGCAGCGAAATGGGCATGGATCGTGCTAATGCCGATTATATGGGGATGCTGGCTACAGTCATGAACTCATTGGCGTTACAAGACAGCCTTGATCAGCTTGGAATTGAAACGCGTGTACAAACTTCCATCGAGATGAGACAAGTTGCAGAACCATACATTAGACGACGTGCAATCAGGCATCTAGAGAAAAAGAGAGTGGTGATTTTTGCAGCTGGTACAGGTAATCCATACTTCTCAACGGATACCACTGCCGCCCTGCGTGCTGCTGAAATTGAAGCTGATGTCATCTTGATGGCGAAGAATAATGTGGATGGCGTATACAATGCAGATCCGGTTAAGGACAAAAATGCAGTGAAGTATGATAAGCTTTCCTATCTTGATGTGATTAAAGAAGGCTTAGAAGTAATGGATTCGACCGCGTCCTCACTATGCATGGACAATGATATTCCATTGATCGTCTTCTCGATTATGGAAAAAGGTAATATTAAACGAGCCGTACTAGGCGAAACGCTTGGAACTATTGTAAGGGGGAAATAAAAGATGCCGAAACAAGTTATTTCGAATGCGAAAACGAAAATGGAAAAAGCCATTGGAGCGTATACACGTGAATTAGCCAGCATCCGTGCCGGAAGGGCAAATGCCTCATTGCTTGATAAAATCTCGATTGATTATTATGGTTCGCCGACACCGGTTAATCAGGTGGCTGGTATTTCTGTCCCGGAAGCTAGGCTTTTAGTCATTCAACCATATGATAAAACGGTATTGGGTGAAATCGAAAAGGCGATTTTGAAATCAGACTTAGGCTTGAATCCTTCTAATGATGGTTCAATCATCAGGATAGCCATCCCCGCGTTAACTGAAGAACGCAGAAAAGAACTTGTGAAAGTTGTTAAAAAAGAAGCGGAAGAAGCGAAAATAGCTGTCCGTAATGTGCGTCGCGATGCTAATGATGATTTGAAAAAGCTTGAAAAAAATGGTGAAATCACTGAAGATGACTTACGTGGCTATGCTGATGACATCCAAAAGATGACAGATGGCAATATCACGAAAATCGATGATATTACAAAAGATAAAGAAAAAGAAATTTTGGAAGTATAATTTTGCTTAAAGAATTGATTAAATAAAGAGGGCCGAATCCATACTGGGTCATGTCTTGATTCTAACATATAGGTGTGCTTAAAAGAGAAAACTGTTATAATAAGGTTTCTCCGATAATGATTACTCCTTGAGTTAGTATGTTGCATGCAAACGTTGGAGGTGGTCCTTTTTTTGCATTTTTCACGGTAATCATAACCGGTTTTAGAAAAAAAGAAGTAATGATTTCTCCCTTTCTAGCTTCTAATGAAGAAATAATTTTCATAATAATAATATGAGAACCAGTTTTTTTTTGATATTATGATATAGATTCTTTTTAAGCGGCAGAAAGCTTGATATACATAGTGCACGTTAACTTTGCCTTTGTAGAGAGATAAGTACAACCTGATGGGGGACTAACATATGTATTCACTATGGAAGCGTTTCGTTAAAAAAGATGCTTCTTCCGATGTAACTAATAGGATTCAGCATATTAAACAGTTTGATGTTCCTCAGCATATCGCCATCATTATGGATGGAAACGGCCGCTGGGCCAAAAAGCGTGCATTGCCACGTGTGGCAGGTCATCATGAAGGAATGAAAACCGTTCGTAAAATTACGAAAGTTGCCAATAAATTAGGGGTCAAAACTTTGACAGTCTATGCGTTTTCCACTGAAAATTGGAAACGCCCGAAAAGTGAAGTCGACTTTTTGATGAAGCTTCCCCAGGAATTTCTTGGGACATTTTTACCCGAGCTCATTTCTGAAAATGTAAGAGTTGAAACGATTGGGGACCTGTCACTCATTCCCTCACATACTCAAAATGCAGTTAAACGGGCAATGGAAGACACGAAGGATAATGATGGGATGATTCTGAATTTTGCCCTGAACTATGGAAGCCGTGGGGAGATTGTATCTGCAGTGAATAGCATTATTCAAGATGTTAAGAATGGTATAATAAAGGAAAATGCAACAGAGGAAATTATATCCAGTTACCTGATGACCAAACATTTGTCGGATCCTGATTTACTGATCCGTACAAGTGGTGAAATCCGTTTGAGTAATTTCATGCTTTGGCAGGCGGCTTATACTGAGCTGTGGTTTACAGAGGTGCTATGGCCGGATTTTAGTGAGGGGCATTTATTGCAGGCAGTTGAGGAGTATCAAAAACGTTCACGAAGATTCGGTGGCGTTTAATTTAGAAGGCGAGGAAAATGGAATAATGAAACAACGAATTATTACGGCGGTCGTAGTTGCCGCTATCTTCATTCCACTAGTCATTTTAGGGGGAGTTCCCTTTTTACTGACAGTTTATCTGTTAGGGTCCATTGGTTTGTATGAACTGATGAAAATGAAAAATTTACGCGTTGTATCTTTTGAGGCGTTACTTTCTCATATATTATTGTGGGTACTTTTATTGCCTAATGAACATACCGCTTTTTTAGCAGAAATAAATTACGATAAAGTGCAAGTCTTCCTAATCGGGGTTTTGCTGCTGTTACTTTATACAGTTGTTTCTAAAAACCGTTTTACTTTTGATGACGCAGGCTTTTTAGTGATTTCAATCTTATACTTGGGAATGGGTTTCTACTTCCTATTTGAAACACGTGACGCTTTAGGACTGGGTCTGATCTATATCTTGCTTACCCTATTCACGATCTGGGCAACCGACTCCGGAGCTTACTTCATAGGTAAATCACTTGGTAAAAGGAAGCTATGGCCAGAAATAAGTCCAAACAAGACTGTGGAAGGATTTATCGGCGGGTTATTTTCTGCGATGGTAGTGGGTGTGCTATTTTACATCTTCTCGAGTCTTGACTACACGTTATTACAATTATTATTGATTTCATTAATCATTGGGGTATTCGGCCAATTGGGGGACCTCGTCCAATCGGCGTATAAACGTCATTATGGGGTTAAGGATTCCGGCAAGCTTCTCCCGGGACATGGCGGAATTTTGGACAGGCTTGATAGCTTGATATTCATTTTACCGATTTTGCATTTATTGCATGTTTTATAATATAAAAATAGGCAGTGTTATATGAATTAGGAGATGAGCAATTTGAAAAACATCAGCCTTTTGGGCGCGACAGGTTCGATTGGTCAACAAACAGCGGATGTGGTGAGGTCACATCCTGACCAATTCAAGATAGTGGCTCTTTCTGCTGGAAAGAATATAGAATTGGTCAGGACTTATATACAAGAGTTTGAACCGAAACTAGTTTCGGTCCAGACGGAAGAAGATTATCATGTTTTGAAAAGTGAATTCTTCAGCCGCAAAGATATCGAGTTCATGTATGGCGATGAGGGACTGTCTGCTGTTGCTGTATATGATCAGGCGACAATATTGGTCAATGCCGTCATCGGAAGCGTGGGCCTTTATCCGACGCTTCAAGCGATAAAGGCTAAAAAAGATATTGCTATCGCCAACAAGGAGACTTTGGTAACGGCAGGTCATTTGGTCATAAGTGAAGCTAAAAAAGCGGGGGTTCGTTTGCTGCCGGTTGACAGCGAGCATTCCGCTATTTTTCAGGCATTGCAGGGTGAAAAGGAAAAAAATATAGAACGTCTTGTCATTACTGCTTCAGGTGGCAGTTTTCGCGATCGGACCAGGGAAGAATTGAAGGATGTAACGGTGGAAGAGGCATTGAACCATCCGAACTGGTCAATGGGAGCTAAAATCACGATTGATTCAGCATCAATGATGAATAAGGGTTTGGAAGTGATTGAGGCCCACTGGCTATTTGATCTTCCATACGATAAAATTGATGTATTGCTACATAAGGAGAGTATCATCCATTCCATGGTTGAGTTTCATGACTCCAGCGTGATTGCACAACTGGGAACACCGGATATGCGAGTGCCGATTCAATATGCACTTACTTATCCGGACCGTATTCCGTTGGCAGGACGCAAGCGCCTGAATTTGGCTGAAGCAGGCAAACTGCATTTTAGCGATATGGATTTCACTAGATATCCTTGTTTGCAATTTGCCTATAAAGCGGGTAAAATGGGCGGAACGATGACTACCGTGCTGAATGCCGCCAATGAAGCGGCAGTCGCTGCTTTCTTATCTGGAAAGGTATCCTTCCTTGAAATTGAAACGTTAATTGAAAGAGCGCTGAATCAGCATTCCGTGATGGCCCTTCCGGATTTAGAAACGATTCAGGAAGTGGATAATATGACAAGGCAGTATATAGAATCCTTAGTGAAAGATAGGTGACCGGAACATGCAGACTTTAGAAACGATTATAGCGTTCATCATCATTTTTGGCGCTCTTGTATTTTTCCATGAGCTTGGACACTTAGTGTTTGCAAAGCGTGCCGGAATTTTATGCCGTGAGTTCGCAATCGGTTTCGGCCCAAAAGTATTCACATATAAAAAGAAGGAAACCGTTTATACCATTCGATTGCTTCCGCTGGGCGGGTATGTGCGTATGGCTGGTGAAGATGCAGAAAATATAGAATTGAAGCCCGGCTATCGAGTAGGATTGATGTTTGATAATGATGAGAATGTTACAAAAATCATTTTGAACAATAAAGATAAATATCCTGATATTCGTCTTGTGGAAGTTGAAGTGATCGACCTTGATCATAAGCTTATCCTTACTGGTTATGAAGAAGGTGAGGAAGATAATCTAAAAACGTTTACCATTCATGAAGAAGCGGTAATCGTTGAAAATGGTGTAGAGAACCAGATTGCTCCATATGACCGGCAATTTGCTTCAAAGTCGCTTGGGCATCGCTTCCTGACGATAGTAGCTGGACCAGCAATGAACTTTGTTTTGGCTTTTGTCATTTTTGTGTTGATCGGCCTGTTTCAAGGGGTCGTGGTGGATGAAGCGAAACTTGGTGAGCTGACTGCAGACGGTTCGGCTGTTAATGCCGGGTTAAAATCTGGTGATGTCATTCAATCCATAGAAGGGACGGAAGTCTCATCTTGGGAAGATGTTCAGGAAAGCATTCAAAAGAACCCTGGGCAAGAGATCGAGTTCGTCGTGGACAGGGACGGGAAAACGTTAGAAGTGCCGGTCATTCCACAAGAAGTGGAGAGGGAAGGTAAGAAAATCGGGATTATCGGAGTTTACCCTCCAGTTGAAAAAGCACCGATTAAAGCTATACAATACGGTTTTACGGAAACATATTTTTGGACAAAACAAATTTTCATCATCCTTGGTGACCTCGTAACAGGTGGATTTACGATTGACAGCCTATCCGGTCCTGTAGGAATATATAAATCAACTGAAGAAGTAGCGAAACAAGGTTTATTCACGTTAATGAAATGGGCAGGGCTGCTGAGCATTAACTTGGGAATCATGAACTTGCTGCCGCTACCGGCATTGGATGGAGGAAGACTGTTATTCTTTGTTGTCGAATTCTTAAGAGGAAAACCGATCGATCGCCAAAAAGAAGGAATGGTTCACTTCATCGGCTTTGCTTTGCTGATGTTATTGATGATAGTCGTTACATGGAATGACATTCAGCGGTTCTTCTTATAAGACATGTTTGGATAAGGTAAAACAGGCCAGCAGATTTTTTTCTGTTGGCTGTTTTCTTATCTCCAAGAAGGAATAGTCATTTCCTAGTTTTTTAACCGTTTTAGGGAAATAGTTTGTTTTCTAAGGAAATCGTAAGTATAATCGAGAATGAGTATATTAAATTAGCTTTTCTGAATAGCGCAGAAAGACTTTTTTGTATGATATGACCGTATTCATGCTGCAGTATGAATTTTACCGCAGCCGCAGTTTAATTTAAAGGAAATATTGAAGAGGTGCAGATATGAAACAAAGTATGACGTTAATCCCTACATTGAGAGAAGTGCCTGCAGATGCTGAAATCAAAAGTCATCAGCTTCTATTACGTGCAGGATTTATGAGACAAAACTCCAGCGGGGTTTACAGTTTTATGCCGCTTGGAAAAAAGGTGCTTCAAAAGGTTGAAGCGATCGTTCGGGAAGAGTTGGAGAATGCTGGTGCAGTAGAACTATTGATGCCTGCTTTACAACAAGCTGAATTCTGGCAGGAATCTGGACGCTGGTATACCTATGGTCCAGAGTTGATGCGCCTTAAGGACCGCAATAACCGTGAATTTGCGCTAGGTGCCACACATGAAGAAGTGATAACCAGCTTAGTTCGTGATGAGGTGAAATCATACAAGCGTCTTCCTTTAACGGTTTACCAAATCCAAACCAAATTCCGTGATGAAAAAAGACCGCGTTTCGGATTGTTGCGTGGACGTGAGTTCATCATGAAGGACGCTTATTCTTTCCATGCCAATCAAGAAAGCCTGGATGCTGTTTATAAAAATATATATGCGGCATATTCAAATATATTTAGCCGTTGTGGGTTGGACTTCCGTGCCGTCATTGCTGATTCTGGGGCGATGGGCGGAAAGGATACACACGAATTCATGGTCCTATCCGAAATAGGGGAAGATACCATCGCCTATTCTGATACTTCCGAATATGCAGCGAATATTGAAATGGCACCGGTGAGTGTAAAATATGAAAAAAGTTCCGAAGCACAAATTGCACTTGAAAAAATTCATACACCTGGCCAAAAATCTATTGAAGAAGTGGCTTCATTCTTAAATACAGATGCAGAGAAACTGATCAAATCGCTATTGTTTAAAGTGGATGAAAAGTATGTGCTTGTATTGGTACGAGGGGATCATGAAGTCAATGATATCAAGCTGAAGAATTTCTATAACGCTTCAATCGTTGAATTGGTCGATCCGAATGAAACGAAAGAAGTCTTAGGATGTGCAATTGGATCCCTTGGACCAATCAATGTCACATCTGAAGTGGAATTGATAGCCGATGTTGCCGTAGAAGCAATGGTTAATGGAATCTGTGGTGCAAATGAAGAAGACCATCATTATATGAACGTAAATCCCACTCGTGATTTTAACGTGGACAATTTTATAGACCTTCGTTTCATTCAAGAGGGTGACCCATCACCGGACGGAAACGGAAAAATTAAATTTGCCAAAGGAATTGAGGTAGGCCACGTATTCAAGCTGGGAACAAAATATTCCGAAGCTATGAATGCAACATTCCTGGATGAGAATGGACGGTCTCAGCCTATGATAATGGGCTGCTATGGAATTGGTGTTTCACGTACGCTTGCAGCTGTAGCTGAACAATTCAACGATGAAAAAGGATTGGTCTGGCCAGCGAATTTAGCACCATACCAAGTCCATTTGATTCCAATCAATATGAAGGATGAGGCTCAGGCTGTCCTGGCAGAAGATTTGTATAATGATCTAAAGGCACAAGGCATGGATGTTCTTATGGATGATCGTCAAGAACGTGCTGGCGTAAAATTTGCCGACTCTGACCTGATCGGTCTTCCTGTCAGGGTGACGGTCGGTAAAAAGGCATCCGAGGGAATCGTAGAAGTGAAAATCCGTAAAACGGGTGAGGTTCTTGAAATAGAAAGAGCTGAACTTATTCAAAAGCTTCAAGAAATACTTGGGTAATTTTAAAAATTGGGGAATTAGGCATCATTCAATTGGATGATGCCTTTTTTTTCATGGATTTAGATACTAGTGAAACACTCGTGATATGTTATAATAGCCTCTGATATCATAGTGAAAATGATAATGAATAATATCTTAGAGATAGTAGATAGGGGAGAGAGGAAATGGATCAAAATCCAAATAGCGGTAGAGAGAGATTTCAACTCTTGCTCCAGCAAATGGACTTGACTGAGGATGCCTTTGTGAATTATTTCATAGGTGCCGAAATTGATAAACTCTCAATCGAGAGGGAGTCCAAAAAATGGCATTTTGCCTTTAATATACCTGCATTAATTCCTTGCAGTGTTCATACAAGACTTGCTACTCAATTAGCAAGTACGTTTTCCCATATTGCGAAGGTAACGTTCAACTTAAATGTGGTCAATCCGCAAGTGACGGAACAATTGGTAAAAGAATATTGGAAAAACTGCATTGGCGAGCTTGAAGGAATGTCTCCAGCCCTGTTGTCACTTCTGAATGAACAAGAGCCCGCAGTGAATGGATATAAACTTATCGTAAGCGCCCGGAATGATACGGAGGCTGGCCAATTGAAACGTAAGTACTCCGGCATCATTTCGAATATCTACCAAACTTTCGGTTTTCCCCCGTTGACTCTGGAAGCGGAAGTGAAGGAAACGGTTTCGAATCCTGATTACCAGAAGTTTTTAGAAGAGAAACAAAAGGAAGACGCGGAAAAGGGACTTGCTGCCTTAGTGGAAATGCAGAAAAAAGAATCGGAAAAAGGCGGCGACGAAGGCGTCTACGAAGGACCGGTTAAAATTGGCTATACGATTAAAGAAGATGCGGATTTCCGCAGAATCGAACAGATTATCGATGAAGAACGCAGGATTGCTGTCGAAGGATTCGTTTTTGATGCAGAAGTCCGTGAGTTACGCAGCGGACGGAGCCTCTTGACATTTAAAGTCACGGATTATACAAGCTCAATATTAGTCAAAATGTTTTCGCGTGATAAAGAGGATGCTGCCATACTTGCCCGAGTGAAAAAAGGGATGTGGGTACGTGCCCAAGGCAGTATCCAAAATGATACATTCGTACGTGACCTGGTAATGATCGCAAATGATATAAATGAAATTTCTAAACAAGGACGGCAGGATAAGGCACCTGAAGGTGAAAAGCGTGTAGAACTGCATATGCATACCCCGATGAGCCAGATGGATGCAGTGACGCCTACTTCTGCTCTTGTTGCCCAGGCTGCCAAGTGGGGGCATAAGGCTGTTGCCATTACGGATCACGCAGGTGCACAATCATTCCCTGAAGCTTATAGTGCCGGGAAAAAGAATGGTATTAAAATCCTTTATGGCGTCGAAGTGAACCTTGTGAATGATGGGGTGCCCATTGTTTATAATGAGGCGCATATTCCTTTGGCAGATGCCACCTACGTTGTGTTTGACGTAGAGACGACTGGTCTGTCAGCTGTTTATGATACGATCATTGAATTTGCTGCAGTGAAAATTCGTGACGGGGACATCATTGATAGATTTGAGTCATTTGCGAATCCGCATCACCCATTATCCAATACGACGATAGACTTGACTGGAATCACTGATGATCTCGTGGAAAATGCTCCAGAAGTCTCGGAAGTACTAGAAAAGTTCAAGAACTGGGCAGGCGATGCGATCCTTGTTGCCCACAACGCAGCCTTCGATATGGGCTTTTTGAATATAGGTTATAAAAACATGGGATATCCTAAAGCTTCCAATCCTGTTCTTGATACATTAGAACTTGGCCGTTTCTTATATCCGGAGTTTAAAAATCATCGGTTAAATACATTATGTAAAAAATTCGACATTGATTTGACCCAGCATCATAGGGCCATTTATGATGCCGAAGCTACAGGTTACCTAATGCTGAAGATGCTGAAGGATGCAATGGAAAAAGAGATTACCCATCATGATCAGCTTAATGACAATATGGGTAAAGGAAACGCTTATCAGCGTTCCCGGCCATCCCATTGTACGTTGATCGCGCAAACACAGGCTGGCTTAAAAAACCTTTTCAAATTAATTTCAATATCGCACATCGATTATTTTTATCGTGTTCCCCGGATACCGCGTTCACAACTTAAAAAGTATCGTGAAGGAATTTTGGTCGGATCGGGATGCGATAAAGGGGAAGTTTTTGAAGGGATGATGCAGAAGGGGTTTGAGGAAGTCGTCGAAATCGCAGAATTCTACGATTATCTTGAAATTCATCCGAAGGAAGTGTATCAGCATCTGATTGATCTTGAATATGTCCGGGATGATAAATCGTTAGAAACGATCATCTCCAATATCGTCAAGCTCGGTGAAAAATTGGATAAGCCAGTCGTAGCGACGGGGAATGTACATTATTTGGATCCAAATGATAAAATTTACCGGAAAATCCTTGTGAATTCACAAGGTGGAGCAAACCCGCTGAATCGTCATAAGCTGCCTGACGTACATTTTCGGACAACTGATGAAATGCTACGGGAGTTTTCCTTCCTTGGTTCAGAGAAAGCCAAAGAGGTCGTGGTAACCAACACCAATAAAATCGCTGATATGATTGATGAAATCAAGCCAATCAAGGATGAGCTATATACACCTAAAATTGAAGGTGCCGAAGAAGAGATGCGTGAGATGAGTTATGGCATGGCAAGGAAGATCTATGGAGAGAACCTGCCGGAAATCGTGGAAGCCCGTCTTGAGAAAGAATTGAAAAGCATCATTGGCCACGGTTTTGCCGTTATTTATTTAATTTCTCATAAACTAGTAAAAAAATCATTGAATGATGGGTATCTCGTTGGCTCAAGGGGATCGGTTGGATCATCTTTCGTTGCCACGATGACTGAAATTACGGAGGTAAATCCTCTTCCGCCACATTATGTATGTCCGGAGTGCAAGAAATCCGAATTCTTCAATGACGGTTCTGTAGGTTCGGGGTTTGACCTCCCAGATAAGGACTGTCCCGAATGTGGCATTGCTTATACAAAAGACGGGCATGATATCCCGTTTGAAACCTTCCTTGGATTTAAAGGGGATAAGGTTCCCGATATCGATTTGAACTTCTCTGGTGAATATCAGCCAAAGGCCCATAACTACACTAAAGTCTTATTCGGTGAAGAATATGTATATCGTGCGGGAACGATTGGTACTGTCGCTGAAAAAACGGCTTATGGATATGTAAAAGGGTATTCCGCTGATAATAACATCCATATGCGCGGAGCTGAGACTGATCGACTTGTTGCCGGTTGTACAGGGGTGAAACGGACGACAGGACAGCATCCAGGCGGAATCATCGTTGTTCCTGATTATATGGATATTTATGATTTCACACCTATTCAGTTCCCTGCTGATGACAGGAATTCCGAATGGAAAACAACTCACTTTGATTTCCATTCCATTCACGATAATATTTTGAAACTAGATATCCTTGGACATGATGATCCGACTGTGATCCGGATGCTTCAAGACTTAAGCGGCATCGATCCAAAGACCGTTCCCACAGATGATCCTGAAGTAATGAAAATATTCAGCAGTACCGAATCTTTAGGAGTTACAGAAGAACAGATCATGTGTAAAACGGGTACACTCGGCATTCCCGAATTTGGAACGCGTTTCGTCCGGCAGATGCTTGAAGATACGAAACCTACGACATTTTCCGAGCTTGTTCAGATCTCAGGGCTTTCTCATGGTACCGATGTGTGGCTGAGCAATGCACAGGAACTGATCCACAACCGGATATGCACGCTAAGTGAGGTTATAGGCTGTCGTGATGATATTATGGTTTATCTGATTTATCAAGGGCTCGATCCATCCCTGGCGTTCAAAATTATGGAATCTGTACGTAAAGGGAAAGGGCTCTCGGAGGAATTTGAAGAGGAAATGAGGAAAAATGAGGTGCCGGAATGGTACATCGATTCATGTAAGAAGATTAAATACATGTTCCCGAAAGCCCATGCTGCAGCTTACGTCTTAATGGCTGTCCGGATAGCCTATTTTAAAGTGCATCTGCCTTTATTGTATTATGCAGCCTATTTCACAGTGCGTGCCGATGATTTTGAAATCGATGCCATGACACGGGGGCCGCAAGCAATAAAAACGAAAATGGAGGAAATTACCGTAAAGGGATTGGATGCATCCACAAAGGAAAAGAATACATTGACGGTTATTGAACTAGCTTTGGAAATGTGTGAACGCGGATATGCGTTCGCTAAAGTGGACTTGTACAAATCAAGTGCTGATCAATTCTTAATTGAAGGAAATACTTTGATACCGCCTTTCAATTCAATACCTGGTCTTGGAACGAATGCCGCCATCAATATCGTCAACGCACGCAAGAATGGTGAATTCCTCTCGAAAGAAGACCTACAACAACGGGGGAAGGTTTCGAAGACCATCCTTGAATACCTTGATAAACAAGGCTGTCTGGAGTCATTGCCTGAACAAAATCAGTTATCATTATTTTAAAGAGGAAACTGTTGTCAAAAAGGAAGAAACAGACATGGTATTTGCATAAATATCTTGATTATGGTATATTTTTATTGGAAATACTAAGAGGAACCAATGGCAAGAGTGGGGAAACCCACTCTTTCGTGTTGTATTGACCATTTAATTTTGAATCCGAAACCAAGCGCATACAACGCACGTATGGAGGAAACAAATGAGTAAAAAGGTAACGGAAGTTGTAGAGGAATTTGCATTACCAATTCTTGAAGAATTGCAGCTTGAATTAGTCGAAGTGGAGTATGTGAAGGAAGGTAAAAGCTGGTTCCTTCGAGTGTACATTGATAAAGAAACAGGCGTAGATATTGAAGATTGCGGAAATGTGAGTGAAAAACTCAGTGAAAAGCTTGATGAGGTTGATCCGATTCCACAAAATTATTTTCTCGAAGTTTCATCTCCCGGAGCTGAAAGGCCTCTGAAAAAAGAGAAGGATTTCCTTAAAGCTATCGGTAAAAATGTTTACATAAAAACATACGAGCCCATTTTAGATGAAAAAGAATTCGAAGGAATCTTAACCAGTTTCGATGGTAAAGAAGTGACACTCGAAGTCAGAATCAAGACAAGAAAGAAAACCATCGTCATACCATTCGAAAAGGTGGCCAAAGCAAGATTGGCGATTACCTTCTCTTAAGTCAAGCAAATCATTAATTTAAATATCCGTAAGGGGGATCACCATGGGCAATGAGTTATTGGATGCTCTCTATATTTTAGAAAACGAAAAAGGAATTTCCAGGGAAGTTTTGATCGACGCGATTGAAGCTGCTCTTATATCGGCATATCGCCGTAACTTTAACCAAGCACAAAATGTACGTATCGACTTGAACCTTGGTAAAGGAACTATGCGTGTATTTGCCAGAAAAGACGTTGTTGACGAAGTATTCGATTCACGTCTGGAAATTTCTGTTGAAGAAGCAAGAGCAATTGATCCCAACTACCAGTTAGAGGATATTGTCGAAATGGAAGTAACACCAAAGGATTTCGGCCGTATCGCTGCACAAACTGCAAAACAAGTCGTTACTCAAAGAGTGCGTGAAGCAGAACGAGGCATCATTTATGCCGAATTCATTGATCGGGAAGAGGATATCATGACTGGCATCGTTCAACGCCAAGATTCACGATTCATCTATGTGAGCCTAGGTAAAATCGAAGCTTTGCTCCCGGTGAATGAGCAAATGCCGAATGAACAGTATAAACCTCATGATCGCATTAAAGTTTTCATCACTAAAGTTGAAAAAACTTCTAAGGGCCCGCAAATTTTTGTATCCCGTTCACATCCTGGCCTTTTAAAACGTTTATTCGAAATCGAAGTGCCTGAAATTTTTGATGGAACAGTAGAAATTAAGTCAGTTGCCCGCGAAGCAGGCGACCGTTCAAAAATCTCCGTGCACTCAGATAACGAAGAAGTCGATCCTGTCGGTTCATGTGTAGGCCAAAAAGGACAGCGTGTTCAGGCCATCGTCAATGAGTTGAAGGGTGAAAAAATCGATATCGTTAAATGGTCGGAGAATCCGGTCATTTTCGTTGCGAATGCTTTAAGCCCTTCAAAAGTACTTGAAGTTATCGTAAAAGAAGAGGAAAAGGCGACGACTGTGATCGTTCCGGATTATCAACTTTCCCTGGCAATTGGTAAGCGCGGACAAAATGCCCGTTTAGCTGCCAAACTTACAGGCTGGAAAATTGATATCAAGAGTGAAACGGAAGCCCGCGAAGCTGGTATTTATCCAGTGGAAGAACAGGAATTCCTTTTGAGCAGAGATAGTTATGTTAATGAAGAGGAAACAGATTTCGAAGAGGATAACGAGTAATTCAGAGGTGAAAAAAGATGAATAGCCGAAAAAAAATCCCGATGCGTAAATGTGTGGCTACAGGTGAAATGAAGCCGAAGAAAGAACTCATTCGCATCGTTCGATCTAAAGAAGGGGAAGTCAGCCTTGATCCGACCGGAAAGAAATCGGGAAGGGGAGCTTATTTGACTCTTGATCGGGATGTTATCGAGCTGGCCAAAAAGAAAAACGTGCTGGCTAATCACCTTAGTACCCAAATCGATTCTTCCCTTTATGAACAATTGCTTGAATTAGTGAATAAGGAGAAAAACTAACACCATGACCCAACAACAACAATGGATGTCTCTATTAGGTTTGGCCAATCGGGCACGCAAGCTAATTTCGGGTGAAGAATTAGTGGTTAAAGAGATTAGAAGCGGTAATGCCAAAGTTGTTATTTTATCCGCGGACGCTTCAAAAAACACTGAAAAAAAAATATCTGATAAGTGCGCATTTTATCAGGTTCCTTTAAAAAGAGTCGAAAGCAGGTCTATGCTCGGCCATGCGATAGGTAAGGATGCTAGAGTTGCCGTCGCAGTTCTGGATGAAGGTTTTGCACAAAAACTCCGAACGCTGCTCGATTAAATTTTACGGGGGTGAACGTATGACAAAATTGCGTGTATATGAATATGCAAAACAAAAGAACGTTTCAAGCAAGGATGTAATAAATAAACTTAAAGAAATGAATATAGAGGTAACAAACCATATGACAGCATTAGACGATTCAACTGTAAATAAATTAAACGATTCAATTAAACCTAAAAACGAAGATAAAAGCCAAGCTGCTGAACCAAAGGCAAACGCTACGGTTGCGAAGTACGAAGCTGAAGCGGATGAAAAGAGCACAGTTAATAAAGAAAAACTGAAGAAGAAACCACCAGTTAAACCTGTAGGTACGAAAAAACCAACGGGGCAGTTTAACAGGGGCCGCAATAATAAGAATAAAAATAATAAACAAAGACAACAAGCCCCACAGGCTCCCGTTACAAAGCGTAAGGAAAGAGAACTTCCAGAAAAAATTACGTTTTATGAGTCTTTGACCGTTATGGAACTTGGTAAAAAACTTCATCGTGAACCTTCTGAAATCATTAAAAAGCTCTTTATGCTTGGTGTTATGGCTACAATCAACCAAACTTTGGATAAAGATGCAATTGAATTGATTTGTACAGAATACGGTGTAGTGGCCGAAGAAGAGATTCGTGTTGACCTGACCGACCTTGAGTCACTAGTCACTGAAGACGCTTCTGAAGATTTGATTGAACGTCCGGCTGTCGTAACGATCATGGGGCACGTTGACCATGGTAAAACAACATTGCTTGATTCTATACGCCATACAAAAGTTACAGAAGGCGAAGCAGGCGGAATAACTCAGCATATCGGTGCTTATCAAGTTAAAGTAAACGATAAGAAAATAACATTCCTAGATACACCAGGCCATGCTGCTTTTACAACAATGCGTGCCCGCGGTGCACAAGTTACTGATATCACGATCCTGGTTGTTGCGGCGGATGATGGTGTTATGCCTCAAACGATTGAAGCGATTAACCATGCTAAAGCGGCAGAAGTACCAATTATCGTCGCTGTCAATAAAATGGATAAAGAAGCTGCCAATCCGGACCGTGTCATGCAAGAATTGACTGAACATGGTTTAGTTTCTGAAGCTTGGGGCGGAGACACAATTTTCGTACCAATTTCAGCTAAAAACGGTGAGGGTATCGATAGCTTGCTTGAAATGATTCTTCTTGTCAGTGAAGTGGAGGAGTATAAAGCGAATCCATCTCGTAAAGCAAATGGAACGGTTATCGAAGCGCGTTTGGATAAAGGTCGCGGATCGGTTGCTACTTTGCTTGTTCAAAACGGTACGTTGAAAGTCGGAGATCCGATTGTTATCGGTAATACATTCGGCCGTGTCCGTGCTATGCTTAACGATCTTGGACGCCGTGTTAAGGATGCAGGTCCTTCAACACCGGTTGAAATCACTGGATTGAACGAAGTGCCACAAGCCGGTGATCGTTTCATCGTCTTTGAAGATGAGAAAACGGCCCGTCAAGTTGGGGAAGTGCGTGCACAGAGACAACTTGCTTCACAACGTAATGAAAAATCCCGTGTAACGCTTGATACATTGTTCGAGCAAATGAAAGAAGGGGAAATTAAAGAATTGAACATCATTCTAAAAGCGGATGTTCAAGGTTCTGCGGAAGCAGTAGCCGCTTCCCTGAATAAAATAGAAGTGGAAGGCGCTAAAGTGAAAATCATTCACACTGGCGTCGGTGCAATTACAGAGTCTGACATCATCCTTGCTACAGCTTCCAATGCAATCGTCATCGGATTTAACGTCCGTCCTGACGTGAATGCAAAGCGTGCAGCTGAATCAGAAAATGTTGATGTCCGCCTTCACCGCATCATCTATAAAGCGATCGAAGAGATCGAGTCGGCTATGAAAGGGATGCTTGACCCTGAATTCGAAGAAAAAATTATCGGTCAGGCTGAAGTTCGTACTACTTTCAAAGTATCTAAAGTAGGTACGATTGCCGGTTCATATGTCACAGAAGGAAAAATTACACGTGATAGCGGTATTCGCTTAATTCGTGAAGGTGTCGTCATTTACGAAGGTGAAATTGATGCATTGAAACGTTTTAAAGATGATGTAAAAGAAGTGGCAACGAACTACGAATGCGGTATTACCATTAAAAATTACAACGACCTTAAAGAAGGCGATGTAATCGAAGCTTATGTAATGGAAGAGATTGAACGTAAATGATCGTTGGCTCTGTCCAATGTGAATGCATCATCCATGACACCCATTCATTGAAAGAAAAACGGGCCGTGCTTCAGCGTGTCATGACACGGCTTAAACAGAAGTTCAATATTTCTGTAGCCGAGACCGATTTTCAGGATTTATGGCAGCGGACAAAGATTACTATCGTAACCGTAACATCCTCAAGGAAGGCTACAGAGCGGGAACTTCAAAATGCCCTTAAATTTCTAGATTCTTTTCCGGAACTAGAGCGAACAATAACAGATATAGACTGGCTTTAGGCTATCGAGGTGATATTATGAGCCTTCGTTCAAATCGTGTTGGCGAACAAATGAAAAAAGAGCTGAGTGAAATTATCGGCCGAAAAATTAAAGATCCAAGAATCGGATTTGTAACTGTGACGGATGTTGAGGTTACAGGCGATTTACAGCAGGCAACTGTTTATATTTCCGTTTTGGGTGACCAGGAACAACGGGAGAAAACCTTGCAAGGCCTAGCAAAGGCAAAAGGATTCATGCGTTCAGAAATTGGGCAAAGAATCCGCCTGCGCAAGACCCCAGAGCTGTTTTTTGAATTTGATGAATCAGTTGATTATGGTAATCGTATCGAGTCGTTGATTTCCCAAATCAATTCAGAGGACAAACCGGCTGAAAAAGACGAAGAATAAGCAAGCAGTAAAAGGAGGCCGACTCAAAAAGTGCTTTGCACTTCTTGAAGTCGGTCTCTTTTTTTTGAAAATGAAATATTTAAAAATCAAAAAAACACCTTTCGGAATTGAAATTTATTTTGCTTCATGATAACCGTTTAGGGTGTTTTATAAATGATGAGGTGAAAGCGTGAACGGTATTCTTCCATTATGGAAACCCAAGGGATTGACATCCCATGATTGTGTTTTTAAATTAAGAAAGATTTTAAAGACGAAAAAGGTTGGGCATACAGGTACTTTAGATCCCGATGTAACAGGGGTTTTACCTATTTGTATTGGCAGGGCAACTAAAATTGCTGAATATTTGACAGAAGCCGGCAAAGCGTATGAAGGGGAAGTGACCCTTGGTTTTTCAACGACAACTGAAGACGCAAGCGGTGAAAAAGTGGAAGAGAAAAAGGTTGAACAAGTGATTCCGCGTGAACGGATTCTAGAGATGCTCGAATCATTGACTGGGAAAATTGAACAGACTCCGCCAATGTTTTCGGCTGTTAAGGTAAACGGGAAGAAGTTATATGAATATGCTCGTGCAGGAGTAGAAGTGGAGAGGCCGACAAGAGAGGTCTCCATCTATGAAATTACCCTTCTCGATGATCGTTCTGAATTCAAAGGGGAAACCATTTCTTTCCGTTTTCGCGTCAAGTGCAGCAAAGGTACGTATATTCGGACACTTGCAGTCATGATGGGTGAAGAATTGGGGTTTCCTGCCCATATGTCAGATTTAACCCGTATTGAATCAGCAGGTTTTAAGCAAGAGGATTGTTTTACATTTGCTGAGGTGGAAGAATTCATGGAAACCGAACGAACGGATGGTTTTCTGTTGCCATTGGAGCGGGGATTATTTCATTTGCCCAAATTTCAGATTAGTGATAAAGTAGCAAAGAAAGTACTTAACGGTGCGGTATTGGAACAAACAGAGGATGTCATTGTTGAAAAAGGTAAGCCTTTTGTGATGGTCGACCCATCAGGTAAGGCGATTGCCATTTATCAAATACATCCGACAAAAGTGGGGTTAATTAAACCTGTAAAAGTATTGGCACAAGAATTATAGACCGTTTTACCGTCGGAAAGAGGAGATTGAAAGGTGAAAGTGATCGCAATAGAGCATCCTCATCAATTTAAATCGGATGATTTTCCTGAGCTTGTAATGGCGCTTGGATTTTTTGATGGTATACATAAAGGACATCAGATTGTTATTCAAACCGCCAAGCAAAAAGCCGATGAAATGAATCTTAAGTCAGCAGTCATGACATTTGACCCGCATCCTTCAGCAGTACTGGGGAGGAAAACGGAAAATATCCGCTATATTACTCCACTTGAAGATAAGGTGGATATCATAGAGTCGATGGACATAGATTACTTATTCATAGTCCATTTCAGCAAGGAATTTGCTTCGGTACTGCCGGAACGGTTCGTTGACGAATACATTGCCGGGCTGAATGTCCGTCACGTCGTAGCAGGCTTTGATTATTCATACGGTCGGTATGGTCAAGGGTCAATGAAAGATTTGCCTGTTTACGCCCAAGGAAGGTTTTCGCAGACTGTCGTTGAAAAACAGACACTTGAAGATGAAAAGGTTAGTTCGACGAGAATCAGGGAAACTCTCGGTAATGGCAACTTTTCCGACTTTTATCATTTGGCTGGCCGGCGCTATTTAACGAAAGGGCATGTCATCCACGGTGAAAAACGGGGCAGGAAGTTGGGGTTCCCCACCGCTAATATTGAAGTAAGTGACGATTATATCTTCCCTGCTGCAGGCGTATATGCCGTCAGGATCAAAATAAGCGGTAAATGGTTTTGCGGAGTTTGCAATGTCGGATACAAACCTACGTTCCACGAAGAAAAGCCAAAATACCCTACTGTGGAGGTCCATGCCTTGGAGTTCTCAGGAGATATTTATGGCGATCAGGTTTCGGTTGAATGGCATACAAGGCTTCGGAGTGAGCAGAAATTTTCCGGACTTGAAGCATTGGTCGCTCAGATTGAAACGGATAAGCAAAATACAATAGTCTATTTTTCAAAACTGAACGCATAAAAAGGGCAGTAATAGACAAGACTTGCAATTTTAATGAAAAACATGTATTCTATTGTATGTATGAAAATAACCATTGCTTGGCTAGTCGAGACTCCGACGCTGGCTCGGTAATAGGTGATTTTACAGAATTTTAGGAGGAATAATAACATGGCAATTACACAAGTACGCAAAAACGAACTTATCGCTGAGTTCAGAACTCACGATACTGACACTGGGTCTCCAGAAGTTCAAATCGCAGTTTTAACAGAAGAAATCAACAACTTGAACGGTCACTTACGCACACATAAAAAGGACCACCATTCACGTCGCGGTCTTCTTAAAATGGTAGGTAAACGTCGTAATCTTTTAACTTACCTACGTAACACAGACGTTACTCGTTACCGTACACTAATTAACAAATTAGGTCTACGTAGATAATTTTTTCAGGAAGGCGGGAAATTTCCCGCTTTTTTGATGTTAATCAAATGATTTGGACGTGTTCTACTTAAAGGCTGAGCCTTCGTCCTTGGGACTCGGCAGGAGCCGGGTCCTTTTCCATTTATAAATGATCAGGATATACATAATCAAATGAATGAAATTTTTATTCATTTTACTGTTAATGCTTGTTTTTTTCGTGCATAATAGGAATAGTTTGGTTTTAACTCGAGTTCAGTTACTTTCACATATAAATGATTTAATCCAATACAGGTTTAGGTAAACTAAGCCTTTAAGTGAAGATTCAGAGAGGGGTTTAATAAATGGGACAGGAAAAACATACGTATTCATTTGACTGGGCCGGCCGTAATGTAACGGTAGAGATAGGGCAATTGGCCAAACAAGCGAACGGAGCAGTTTTAGTCCGTTATGGAGAAACTGCTGTATTAAGTACAGCAACAGCTTCGAAAGAGCCTAGAAATGTCGACTTCTTCCCTTTGACAGTCAACTACGAAGAAAGACTTTATGCAGTCGGCAAAATTCCAGGTGGCTTCATCAAACGTGAAGGCCGACCAAGTGAAAGGGCAATTCTTGCAAGCCGTTTAATTGATCGTCCAATCCGCCCGCTATTTGCTGATGGCTTCAGGAACGATGTTCAGATCATCAGCATGGTCATGAGTGTCGATCAAGATTGCTCTTCTGAAATGGCAGCGATGCTTGGATCATCCCTTGCACTTTCAGTTTCCGATATTCCATTCGAAGGGCCAATTGCTGGAGTTGTAGTAGGAAGAATCAATAATGAATTCATGATTAACCCTACTGTTGACCAACTTGCAAAAAGTGACATCAATTTGACGGTTGCCGGTACTAAAGATGCTATCAACATGGTTGAAGCCGGAGCTAATGAAGTACCAGAGGAAACCATGCTTGAAGCAATCATGTTTGGACATGATGAAATCAAGAAAATCATTGCATTCCAAGAGAAAATCGTTGCTGAAATCGGCAAGGAAAAAATGCAGATCGCTTTATATCAGGTGGATGCAGAGCTGGAAGCAGAAGTGAAAGGCCTATGTGAAGCCGACTTGAACAAAGCTGTACAAGTTCAGGAAAAACATGCTCGTGAAGACGCGATTAAAGAAGTGAAAGATCGTGTATTGGCTCATTATGAAGAAGAAACTGATGAAGCTAAATTAAAACAAATCAAAGAAATCCTGAATAAATTGGTCAAATCTGAAGTACGCCGTTTAATTACGGAAGAAAAAGTGCGTCCGGATGGCCGTAATCCTGACGAAATCAGACCATTATCATCAGAAGTTACCATTCTGCCCCGTACACATGGTTCTGGATTGTTCACACGCGGACAAACCCAAGCACTATCCATCTGTACTTTAGGTGCACTTGGTGATGTGCAGATTCTTGATGGCCTTGGAACCGAAGAGTCAAAACGTTTCATGCACCACTATAACTTCCCACATTTCAGTGTTGGTGAAACTGGTCCTATCCGTGGAGCAGGTCGCCGTGAAATTGGTCATGGTGCACTTGGTGAAAGAGCATTGGAACCTGTCATTCCAAACGATAAAGACTTCCCTTATACAATCAGACTTGTTTCAGAAGTGCTTGAATCAAACGGTTCAACTTCACAAGCAAGTATCTGTGCAAGCACTTTGGCAATGATGGATGCTGGTGTTCCATTGAAGGCTCCAGTTGCCGGTATTGCAATGGGCCTTGTCAAAACTGGTGAGCACTATACAATCTTAACCGATATTCAAGGTATGGAAGATCATCTTGGAGATATGGACTTTAAAGTCGCAGGTACCTCAAAAGGTGTTACTGCCCTACAAATGGACATTAAGATTGAAGGTCTATCAAGAGAGATCCTTGAAGAAGCTTTACTTCAAGCCAAACACGGCCGGATGCATATTTTGGAATCAATGATGTCAACAATCAATCAACCGCGTGAGCAGTTATCCAAATATGCTCCTAAAATCGTTACAATGTCTATAAATCCGGATAAAATCCGTGATGTAATTGGACCGAGCGGAAAACATATCAATAAAATCATTGAAGAAACTGGCGTGAAAATCGACATCGAGCAAGATGGAACGGTATTCATATCTTCTACAGATGAACCAATGATTCAAAAAGCGAAGAAAATCATTGAGGATATCGTACGTGAAGTCGTAGTCGGCGAACTATACTTAGGTAAAGTTAAACGTATTGAAAAGTTCGGTGCTTTCGTTGAAATCTTCAATGGTAAAGACGGTTTGGTGCATATTTCCGAACTGGCTGAAGAAAGAGTCGGAAAAGTGGAAGATGTCGTTTCACTTGGCGATGAGTTATTGGTTAAAGTTACTGAGATTGATAAGCAAGGAAGGGTAAACCTTTCCCGTAAAGCGGTCCTGAAAGAGCAAAAAGAGGCAGCTAACCCTTCTCAATCGTAATAGAAATGAAATTCCGGCATGCGATTCTTTGTGAATCTGCATGCTTTTTTTTTTTTTTGTGCGCCCGGCATGGGTGCAATCTATAGGGTGGAAGTCCCGAATCATGAAGGCAGTAGTAGTGGTTAGCTTAATGCAAGGGTGTCCACGGTGACGTGGAATCTGAAGGAAGCAAGCGGCAAACCTCCGGTCTGAGGAACACGAACTTCATATAAGGCTAGGTATCATTGGATGAGTTTGCGAAACAAAACAAAGTCCTTACTGCCGAAGGTGGTACAGAGTAAATGAAGCAGATAGATGGAGGGAAAGATTGCACTCTTACCCGGGGAGGTCTGATGACAGCCAAGTACACTTGGTAACCTTTCCAGTGATGGACAGCTGAATCATCAGAAGTCAGCAGAGGTCATAGTACTTGTCTACTCGAGAAGACAAGGAAGGACCGAACAGATTAAGGAGGATGAATACTAGGCGTTCGTTATCTGTGAAGAAGCAAACAATTCCTAACGGAACTTATTTGAAGGAAGAAGTGGTGAATACACGGGGAACTTCAAAAGGGTGGAGCAGATAAAGGCACAAATAGACCATTTATCCACGTAGAAAGGATATCAACGATGTTAATGGAACAGATACTAGAGAGGGAAAACTTAATACAGGCATTGAAGCGTGTAGAAAGAAATAAGGGAAGCCATGGTGTAGATGGAATGCGGGTCCAAAACCTGAGACCGCACCTCGTAACCGAATGGTACAACATGAAAACTGCCCTTTTACAGGGTACCTATCAACCGAAGCCCGTCCGTCGTATCGAAATCCCGAAACCAAACGGCGGAGTTCGGCTTTTGGGTATTCCAACCGTTCTAGACCGTTTCATTCAACAAGCCATTGCCCAAATATTGACCAAGATATATGACTCAACCTTTTCGGAGAATAGCTATGGATTTCGCCCTAACAAACAAGGGCACCAGGCGGTTCGAAAGGCAAAGTCCTATATAACCGAAGGTTATACATGGGTAGTGGATATGGATTTGGAGAAGTTCTTCGATAAAGTGAATCATGACAAGCTCATGGGAATGTTAGAGCGGAAAATTGAAGATAAACGAGTTCTTAAACTGATTCGTAAATTCCTTCAAGCAGGCATTATGATAGGCGGACTTTTTCATAAAAGTGAGGAGGGAACTCCGCAAGGAGGTCCGTTAAGTCCTTTATTATCTAATATCATGTTAGACGATTTAGATAAAGAACTAGAGAAACGCAATCTTCGATTCGTAAGGTATGCGGATGACAGTACTATCTTTGTGAAGACACGAAAAGCCGCCAAACGTGCAATGGGAAATATCTCAAGCTTCATTGAAAATAAACTGAAGCTAAAGGTCAACTACGAGAAGTCGAAGTATGATCGCCCTTGGAACAGAACGTTTCTCGGTTTTAGTTTCACGAAGTCAAAGAAGAACCCGAAGGTTCTACTGGCTAAACAAACGGTGAAGAGGGTAAAGAAACGAATCAGGGAAATGACCTCGAGAAAATTACCGATACCCATGGAACTCCGAATAAATAAGTTAAAGCAATACCTTAGAGGTTGGATGGGTATTTCGCCCTCATTGATACTCCGAACGTATTGAAGAATTTAGATTCATGGATTCGAAGAAGACTCAGAATGTGCCTATGGAAGCAATGGAAATTACCAAGAACGAGGGTGAGGAAACTCAAAGGATTAGGCGTCCCATTTGGAAAAGCATATGAATGGGGAAATAGCAGAAAGGGTTATTGGCGCATAGCGCATAGTCCTATTCTAGACAAAACCCTTAATAATGTTTATTGGCTCCATCATGGGTTAGTAAATCTATATGAACGATATACAAAACTACGTCAGACTTAAACTGAACCGCCGTATACCGAACGGTACGTACGGTGGTGTGAGAGGTCGGAGGCTAGGCGCCTCCTCCTACTCGATTGTAAAAAGCATTGGGCTAATACATAGCATGAATGGCATTAATAGTATGTCATGTTCTACCTTGTCCGTTTTCTTCATACATTTTGGTATGAAGGGGGCGTAAAAAATGAATAATAAATGGAAGCAGATAGTTGCGATAAGTGCCATTGCAGGTATATCATGGTTATTAGTGCAAAATCCATATACACAAATTTATTTGACCCAATTAACAGATCATTCAGTTGCTTCAATGAAGCAAGAAGATGAGCTTCTTTTACAAATAAAAGAATCAACAAAAAAATATGAGATTGCACCAGAGGATGCACGAATAGATTCGGTATGGAAAACCATTCCTGCATATAATGGCCTGAAGGTAAATATTGATGATTCGTATAAAGCCATGAAGAAGGAGGGTGTGTTCGATAAGGATAAGCTGGTATTTCAGCAGGTCCCTGCAAAGATACACTTAGAGGATCTGGATCCGGCTCCGATTTACCGGGCCCATCCCAAAAAGCCGGTGGTTTCATTTTTAATCAATGTGGCCTGGGGGAATGAATACTTACAAGATATGTTGGCTGTGCTGAAAGAGAATAATGTCAAGGCCACTTTTTTCCTTGAAGGTAATTGGACCAAGAAAAATCCAGATTTGGCCAAGATGATTAAGGGTGGCGGGCATGAAATAGGAAATCATTCTTATTCACATCCCGATATGAAAAACATATCCGCACAAGCTACACGTGAGGAAATTCGAAAAACGAACGAAGTCATTGAAGCGGTGACAGGTTCGAAGATGAAATGGTTCGCGCCACCAAGTGGCAGCTACCGGGATGAAACGGTGAAAATCGCGGATTCTTTCGGTCTGGAAACAGTCATGTGGAGTGTGGATACGATCGACTGGCAAAAACCAAGCCCTGAAGTCCTACAACAACGAGTGCTTTCTAAGGTACACCCAGGAGCATTTATTTTAATGCATCCGACGGAATCTACTGCAAAATCATTGGAAACGTTAATAATTGAAATAAAAAAGAAAGACCTGGATGTTGTTACCGTTTCGGAAGCTGTAGATGAAGAGCGATCGAATCCATAATGTTTTGGTTACGATAGCAGCATAGAATGATTGGGAGGAATGTTAGTTGATTAAGAAATACACGTGTCAAAATGGAGTTAGAATTGTATTGGAAAATATTCCAACAGTACGCTCAGCAGCAATTGGAGTATGGATCAAAACAGGTTCACGAAATGAAACACCTGAATTGAATGGGGTTTCACATTTTCTGGAGCATATGTTCTTTAAAGGGACAACTACGAGGAATGCGCGTGAAATTGCCGAGTCGTTCGATAGTATTGGCGGACAGGTAAATGCATTCACTTCAAAAGAGTATACATGCTATTATGCTAAAGTAATGGATAACCATGCAAGCTATGCGCTTGAAATACTTGCCGATATGTTCTTCAATTCAACATTTGATGGGGAAGAATTGAAAAAAGAAAAAAATGTAGTCTACGAAGAAATCAAAATGTACGAAGACACACCGGATGACATTGTCCATGACCTCTTAAGCAAGGCGGTTTATGAAAATCATCCTCTTGGCTATCCAATACTAGGGACGGAAAATACCCTTGAAACATTCAATAGTGATACATTGAAAAAATACGTCCATGATATGTATACACCTGATAAAGTAGTGGTTTCCATTGCGGGTAATGTGGATGAAAAATTGATTCAAGAGGTCGAAAGCTACTTTGGGTCGTATCAAGGTGGGGAAGATCGTCTTGAGTTGGTGAAACCTTCCTTTCAACAAAATAGGATCACCCGTAAAAAAGAAACGGAACAAGCCCACTTATGCCTTGGTTACAAAGGATTGGAAATCGGCAATGATAAAACATACAGCTTAATTACCTTGAATAATATTCTTGGAGGAAGCATGAGTAGCCGCCTATTCCAGGACGTCAGGGAACAACGCGGCCTTGCCTATTCCGTGTACTCCTATCATTCCAGCTATCAAGATAGCGGTTTGGTGACAGTCTATGGGGGGACAGGCACAAATCAACTCGACAGCCTATATGAAACCATTCAGGAAACACTGGATACATTAAAGA
Source organism: Peribacillus simplex (assembly GCF_001578185.1). Taxonomy (NCBI): domain Bacteria; kingdom Bacillati; phylum Bacillota; class Bacilli; order Caryophanales; family Bacillaceae; genus Peribacillus; species Peribacillus simplex. The sequence goes on from NZ_CP011008.1 coordinate 1,696,671, forward strand.
GGGATGGCATTACAGAAAAGGAATTACGAAATAGTAAAGAACAGCTTAAAGGAAGCTTGATGCTTAGCCTTGAAAGTACGAATAGCCGGATGAGCCGAAACGGAAAAAATGAACTTATGCTGGGTGAGCACCGTTCCCTTGATGATATTATCATCAAAATTGACGAGGTGACAGAGGATACCGTCAATGAACTGGCAAACCAGATATTTACGGAACATTCCTTGTCATTAGTGAGCCCGTTGGAAAACTGGGACAAATAAAAACGAACAAGCCTGCACCTTCCCTTTTATTAATGGGAGGTCAGGCTTTTTTTATAATGGAAGGGCCGGGACGGTGTTATGGACAATATTTGGATAAATGCCTTCTAAGTTTCCCTTTTTCGGATATAGATTGAATAGAAGGTGAAAAAGGGGGAGCTATAATTGAGATTGAGCGAACTGAGCGGTAAGGAAATAGTCGATGTGAATAGGGCGGAAAGATTGGGAATCCTTGGTCAGACGGATTTGGAAATAGATGAAACTGGACAAATTACCACGTTGATCATCCCTTCTGTCAAATGGTTCGGCCTTTTAAGGAATGGCAGTGAAATAAGAGTGCCATGGGAACATATAAAAAAAATCGGATCGGATATGGTCATCATTGATTTTCAGGAAGGACTTTCACTTAAAGATGGAGAGCAAATGGACGGGTGAAGACCTCACACACCATTCTCCTTGGAATGTCTGGATATGATCTCTCGAAAACGCCTTAGCTGGCAATGGCTAAGGCGTTTTTTCTTTTCTTATCACCGTTTTTTAAGTGAAAACATAAGATGGCAGGGTAACTAGAGAATGTAGCAAAAACCGAGTTGCTTCTTGAGGGAAGTTTATCATGAGGCGGGGAATGTTTAGGATCTTTTATATAAAGAAGGTGACGGTTTTAATGCTCACAGGCATGCAAATCGCTGTAATTGGTGGAGATGCGCGTCAGCTTGAAGTTGTCCGTAAACTGACGGAGCTTGATGCGAAGCTATTATTGGTAGGGTTTGAACAGCTCGACCATGCTTTTACCGGTGCGGTTAAGGAAAAAATGAAAGATATAAATTTCAACGAAATTGATTCGGTTATTTTACCTGTCCGGGGCACGGATTCAGATGGAAAAGTGGAAACGATCTTTTCCAGTGAAGAGGTTGTTTTGACTGAAGAAATGATAAAAAGGACCCCGGCACATTGCATTTTTTATGCAGGAATCAGTAACGATTACCTCAATGCGATATTTAAGAAAGCGGATCGTAAACTTGTGCTATTGTTCGAACGTGATGATGTGGCTATTTATAATTCCATTCCCACTGTAGAGGGTGCGATCATGATGGCCATTCAACATACGGATTTTACTATCCATGGATCGAATGTAGCCGTTCTTGGGCTGGGAAGGGTCGGTATGAGTGTAGCCCGGTCATTCCAGGCCCTTGGAGCAAAAGTGAAGGTGGGGGCAAGAAAAAGCGAAGATATTGCGAGGATCAGTGAAATGGCACTAACCCCTTTTCATTTAAATGATCTTGCTGAAGAGATGAAAAATGTTGATATATGTATCAATACGATTCCTTTTCCGATAATTACCGCAAGAGTTATATCCAATATGCCCGTTCATACATTAATCATCGACCTTGCTTCAAAACCAGGGGGGACGGATTTTCGTTACGCTGAAAAAAGGGGAATTAAAGCGCTGTTGGCACCGAGTCTACCGGGTATAGTTGCCCCGAAAACGGCTGGTCAGATATTAGCAAATGCACTGGGACTATTGATTCAAGGCGAGTTTATGAAAAGGAAGGGGAAAAAACTATGAGTCTCCAAGGGAAACGGATCGGTTTCGGATTAACAGGATCACATTGCACATATGATGAAGTATTTCCTGAAATAGAAAAACTTGTAAATGAAGGGGCGGAAGTCATTCCAATCGTAACATCGACTGTACAAAACACGGAAACCCGTTTTGGAAAGGGGGAGGACTGGATCGAAAGGATTGAAACATTGACGGGGAATCATGTCGTTGATACAATCGTCAAAGCAGAGCCATTAGGACCTAGATTGCCACTTGATTGCATGGTAATCGCTCCTTTAACGGGTAACTCAATGAGTAAAATGGCAAATGCTCTTACCGATTCGCCTGTACTTATGGCTGCAAAAGCGACGATGAGAAATCACCGTCCAGTTGTGGTCGCTATATCAACGAATGATGCACTTGGGTTAAATGGTGTCAATCTAATGAGGCTGATGGCAGCAAAAGATATTTATTTTGTTCCATATGGCCAGGATAATCCAATAGGAAAGCCAAGTTCCATGGTTGCAAGGATGAGTATGATAAGGGATACGATCGTTGCGGCACTGGAAAGGGAACAGGTTCAACCGGTCATCGTCGAAAGGTTCAAGGATGATATAGACTAAAACAAGTTTTCAGGCACGCTCCCGCTTTCACATATATGCATAATTTTGTAGTGTAAAGTTATAAAAAACCACTCCACTACCAGAATATTTTGTTAAAGTCCGACCCTTTGGAATGTTAATGTGATAAAATAAATGATATTCTGAACAAGAAGAGTAAATCCAACTATAAACTAATTTTAAGAGATAGAAAAGGAGTATGTATAAATGACTGAGACACAGGGATTGCGTATTGCAGTTGTGGGAGCAACTGGAGCAGTAGGACAACAAATGATTTCAACACTCGAACAAAGGGACTTACCGATTAAGAAAATCATCTTTTTATCATCGGCTCGTTCCGCTGGAATCAAACTTAAGTTTAAGGGCGAAGAAATCGAAGTGCAGGAAGCAAAACCTGAAAGCTTTGAAGGCATCGATATCGCATTATTCAGTGCTGGAGGAAGCGTGTCTAAGGAATTGGCTCCAGAAGCAGTGAAACGCGGAGCAATAGTAGTGGATAACACCAGCGCGTTCCGCATGGATGAAAATGTGCCGCTAGTCGTGCCTGAAGTAAACGCTGAAGACTTGAAACTGCATAATGGGATCATTGCGAACCCGAATTGTTCAACTATCCAAATGGTTGTGGCATTAGAACCTATCCGCCAGACATACGGATTATCAAAAGTTGTCGTCTCTACCTATCAGGCTGTTTCGGGTGCAGGGGCTGCAGCGATAAATGAATTAAAAGAACAAGCTCGCAACTTGCTTGATGAAAAAGAAATAGATCCGAAAATTTTACCGGTGAAGGGGGACGAAAAGCATTATCAAATCGCTTTTAACGTCATTCCCCAAATCGATAAATTCCAAGAAAATGGTTACACATTCGAAGAGATGAAAATGATCAATGAAACAAAGAAAATCATGCATATGCATGACCTTCCAGTAGCTGCAACATGCGTAAGGCTTCCTGTTGTAACAGGTCATTCAGAATCTGTTTACATTGAAGTTGAAAAAGAAGGCGTAGCGGCTTCTCAAATCAAAGATTTAATGAGGATGGCGCCTGGAATAGTGTTAGAAGATGAACCGGAACAACAAATTTACCCAACGCCTGCTTCATCCGTCGGCAAGAATGATGTATTCGTCGGTCGGATCCGCAAAGATTTGGATGAAGATAAAGGCTTCCATTTATGGGTGGTTTCCGATAATCTATTAAAAGGAGCAGCTTGGAATTCTGTTCAAATTGCTGAAAGCCTTTTGAAATTAGGTTTAGTTACAGTTAAGGATTAATTTATTCTTAACGAACTGAAAATTAATTTCCGATAGGATAGAGAGTTTTTGTCAGCTTCCCTAATCGGGAAGCTGGCTTATATTTGGGGTGCATATTATGAAAATTATCGTCCAGAAATACGGTGGGACATCCGTTCGTGATGAGAAAAGCCGTTCATTTGCAAAAGGGCATATTGAAAATGCGATCAAAGAAGGGTATAAAGTGGTGGTTGTGGTTTCAGCAATGGGAAGAAAAGGCGATCCCTATGCAACGGATACCTTACTTTCTTTAGTAAATGGAGCAAAAGCCAGCCTTTCAAAACGAGAACAGGATTTACTTATGTCAGTAGGGGAAACGATATCTTCTGTCGTGTTTACGAACATGCTGTTGGAACACGGTATTGAAGCCGTCGCCTATACTGGAGCTCAAGCGGGGTTCTTGACGAATTCCGACTATTCCAGTGCGAAAATAATCGAAATGAAATGTGACCGTCTCATGAAGGAACTGGAAGTGAAGGATGTTGTCGTTGTGGCAGGATTCCAGGGAGCAGCTAAAAATGGGGATATCACCACCATTGGTCGTGGTGGAAGTGACACTTCAGCTGCTGCATTAGGTGCGGCTTTGCAAGCTGAGCGGGTCGATATTTATACGGATGTGGAAGGAATCATGACGGCAGATCCACGTATTGCCGATCAAGCTCGTCCATTATCAATCGTTTCATATACGGAAGTTTGCAATATGGCATATCAAGGGGCGAAAGTGATTCATCCGCGAGCTGTTGAAATTGCCATGCAGGCCAAAGTCCCGATTCGGATAAGGTCAACATACAGCGAAGGTTTGGGAACACTTGTTACAAGTGTGAACAAGGAAAGCCAGGGTAGTGACATACGTGATAGGCTTGTAACCGGAATTGCCCATGTTCCAAAAATCACTCAAATCAAGGTGCGTGCAAAAAAAGATCAATACAATCTACAAGCAGAAGTTTTTAAAGCAATGGCCAATGCCTCCATTTCAGTGGATTTTATAAATATTTATCCAAGTGGCGTGGTTTATACAGTTTCGGAAGAGATGACAGAACTGGCCCTCTCGATTTTGGCCGAGCTTGGTCATGAACCGGTCATTGAACGAAATTGTGCCAAAGTTTCCGTAGTCGGTGCAGGCATCAACGGAGTGCCAGGCGTTGCAGCGAAGATTGTCACAGCGCTTTCCGAGAAGGAAATTGCCATACTTCAGTCTGCAGACAGCCATACGACTATTTGGGTACTCGTAAAAGAAGAAGATTTAATTGAAGCTGTTAATTCACTGCACGATGCATTTCAACTGCATGAAGTCCACTAATCATGGTTTTTTAATAAATAAAGGTTTTAAAAAATAAAGAGGTGTTAGATGATGATATTTGGTAGAGTATCAACCGCAATGGTCACCCCTTTTGATAGCAAGGGAAATGTAGATTTTCAAAAGACGACTACATTGGTTAATTACTTATTGACGAATGGAACGGATTCACTTGTGCTATCGGGAACAACAGGGGAATCTCCAACTTTATCTTCGGAGGAGAAAATCGCATTATTGCGTCATGTTTCTAAGGTGGTTGAAAAACGTGTGCCCATCATCATGGGTACAGGGAGTAACAATACGTATGCTTCCATTGAGTTGACAAAAAAAGCAGAACAAAATGGCGCCGATGCAATTATGCTGGTGGCCCCGTATTATAGTAAAACGAATCAAGAAGGTCTGTACCAGCATTTTAAAGCTATTGCAGCCAGCACCACTCTCCCTGTAATGATATATAATATCCCTGGGCGTGCTTCGGTTAACATTGAACCGGAAACGATCATCCGCCTTGCACAGATTCCTAATATCGTAGCCGTGAAGGAAGCAAGCGGGGATTTAAACGCTATGTCTCAAATCATAGCAGGAACGGATGATGATTTTGCATTATATAGTGGAGACGACGCTTTAACACTCCCTGTACTAGCGATTGGTGGTGTGGGTGTAGTTTCGGTTGCTTCACATATTGCTGGTAATGAGTTGCAGAAAATAGTGGAGGCTTTCATCAGTGGTAACCTGAAAGAGGCGGCTCAGCTGCATCAGGAACTGTTACCGCTTATTAAAGGTTTGTTTGCAGCGCCAAGCCCGGCACCTGTCAAAACAGCTCTTCAGTTATATGGAATAGACGTTGGATCGGTCAGACTTCCAATCGTGCCATTGACGGAGCAGGAGCGCCTTGCCTTAACTTCGATATTAAAAAAATAAAAATACATGGAACAAGCTGATCGTTGAAGATTGGCTTGTTTTTACATAAAGATGTATTTGAAATAGGATATATTTTCCGCATTTTGGTTGTATATTGTGATTTCCTCCAAAATTCGATCGAAAGAGGATAAAACCATTCGAATAGTACATGGGATGAATGTCCCATACATACATGCAAAGTTTTATTAATGAATAAAAGAAAAAGTCCCTCTGAAAATGGTAAGTGTTGTCATGTTTTTTGAACATCAGTTATAATGAAATCATTGGGAAATTATGAACGGGATTTTTTAAGGAGGATATTCGATTGGGTAAAGATAAAAATAATGGGATAAAAGTCATTTCTCTTGGAGGACAAGGGGAACTTGGTAAAAATATGTACGTCGTTGAGGTGAATGAGGACATCTATCTTCTTGATGCAGGGTTAATGCTGCCAGAAGAGGAAATGCTGGGAATCGATGCGGTTATTCCTGATATATCATATTTGATGGATAATAAGGAACGGGTGCAGGGGATATTCATTACACATGGTCATGAAGACCATATGGGAGCTCTTGCTTATGTTTTGAAATACTTACCGGTTCCTGTTTATGGAACAAAGCTTACACTTGCTTTAATCAAAACCAAATTAAAGGAAGATGGCTTTAACGGCAGGGCAACATTTACTGAAATCGATTCCGATTCTCTTTTAAGTTTCCCTCAAGCAGCCGTGTCTTTTTTCCGGACTAACCATAGTATCCCTGATTCTGTCGGAGTCGTGATCCACACGCGTGAAGGTGCAATCGTATATACAGGGGATTTCAAATTCGACCAAGCGGCGACCGGTCTTTATAAACCCGAAATCGGTAAAATGGCTAGTATAGGTGAAGAAGGTGTCCTATGCTTGCTTTCGGATAGTACGGGTGCTGAGAGGCCAGGTTACACGCCATCAGAAGCAGTTGTGGCCAGAGATATTACAGAGGCTTTCCTTGCTGCCTCCGGAAGGATCATCGTTGCGTGCTTCGCTTCTAACATCAACCGGATTCAGCATGTCTTCAATGCAGCGTCTGCAAGTCGCAGGAAAGTTGCAGTGGTAGGAAAAAGTCTGCAACGCGTTTATGAAACAGCCTTGAATCTTGGCTACTTGAAGGTCGAAGAAGAGCTGATCATCCCAATTAATGAAATTAACCAGTATGACGACCGTGAAATCGTCGTGTTATCGACAGGTCATCAGGGGGAGCCAATTGCAGCCCTTCAAAAAATGGCAAAACAGACTCATAAGCAGGTAACGATCAAAAAGGGAGACACAGTTCTAATCAGTGCATCACCACTTCAGGGCGGCGAACTTATCTTATCAAAAACCGTCGATTTGCTGTACAGGGTAGGTGCGGAAGTGGTATCTGCTAATAAATATAAAGTGCACGTAACGGGGCACGGCAGCCAGGAAGAACTGAAAATGATGATCAATTTGATGAATCCTAAATTCTTTATCCCAGTACATGGGGAATACCGCCAATTATATGCCCATCAAAAAGTTGGGGTTGCCGCGGGGATTAAACGGGAAAACATCATAATTGCCGAAAAAGGTGATGTCATCGAACTAAAGGGCAATAAAATGGGTCTATCCGGCAAAGTTTCTGCAGGAAATATCTTGATAGATGGCAGTGGTGTTGGAGATGTTGGTAATATCGTTCTTCGTGATCGTCGCTTGTTATCCCAGGATGGCATTTTGATTGTAGTCGTCACCTTGAACCGTCAGGATAAAAGCATTGCAGCAGGACCTGAAATCATTACAAGGGGATTCGTTTATGTACGCGAATCAGAAAAAATGATTGGGGAAGCAACTGAAATAGTAAGTGAAATCGTGAAAAAAAATGGATCGCGCCAACCCTTCGATTGGTCCACTTTGAAGCAGGAAATGCGTGATGCATTGAACCAATTCTTCTATGAAAAAACGAAACGCCGTCCAATGATTTTACCGATCATCATGGAATATTAAGTAATGAACCCCTGATTCGACAGGGGTTCTTTTTTTCGATTCAAACCTCTTATATCTTGAAGAATGAAGTCCGAGACTCGAGACATAATAAAGCTATAGGCTAAGAAGAAAGGGGTTGGCATAGTGGATAATGCACCATTACCAAATGAAAACGAAGGCCGGCAGGAAGGTAAGAACTCAACTTTAGTCGAAAAGATCCAGCAGCTGGGGGCTACTAATGTCCCGCAACTATCTCAGGACTCAAAAATCCATTGCTTAACAATCATTGGACAAATTGAAGGACATATGCAGCTGCCGCCTCAAAATAAAACGACCAAATATGAACATGTTATTCCACAAATTGTGGCAATTGAACAAAATCCCAATATTGAGGGGCTTCTTGTCATTTTAAATACAGTTGGAGGAGATGTCGAAGCGGGACTGGCCATCGCAGAGATGCTGGCTTCACTGTCCAAGCCGTCTGTCTCGATTGTGCTTGGGGGAGGTCATTCAATCGGTGTGCCGATTGCAGTTTCGTGTGATCATTCCTATATAGCAGAAACAGCAACGATGACGATTCATCCCATTCGTTTGACAGGTCTAGTCATTGGCGTGCCTCAAACCTTTGAATACTTGGATAAAATGCAGGAAAGAGTCATTAAGTTTGTTACGCGGCATTCCAATGTTACGGAAGAAAGTTTTAAGGATTTAATGTTTGCTAAAGGGAATTTAACCCGTGATATAGGCACGAATGTAATCGGGGCCGAGGCAGTTGAAATAGGTATGATCGATGATGTAGGAGGAGTGGGCCAGGCCATGAGAAAACTAAATAGCTTCATGGATGAAAGAAGGCCAAAAATAGCTGGGGAAGGGGAGGGGCTTCTGCAATGACGCTTTATACGATCGTTCCTGATGATGTCATTTTCCCTCATCACCATGAAAAGACGGCAAACTTAATAGAAATGATTTATAATGGTGTACATGTTATGGTTGAACATGACGGTGGACGCACGTTTCGCATTGATCGAATTGTGAGCACGGATCCAGAAGATTATATGAATGTACACATTCAGCCGGGAGCTGTCATCAATGTGTTCGAACATATGAGTACCTAGTAAAAACGACTAACTGAGGTAAATTATGATATACTGGAATGAAAATCAGCAGCCGCTTGGCTGCTTTATTCATTATACGGGCAAATTGTCAGCCTTAAGAAGAAATGGTACATATATCAAGCACAGGGACATATTTATTTGGTATAATCAATAAGCGAACGTTTGTTTCGTGAAGGGAATTCATGTTGTGATGTTGAATAGGAAAGTAGAATAGTTTCATGAAGAATCAGGTGATATTATGGCAAAGAAGAAACGCAGAAAAAAGAAAAGTACAGAGAAGTTAAAAATAACGCTTAAATATGAATTGATCGGCCTCACTTTAATAGGGTTGGCCATCATTGCCATTGCCAAGCTAGGAGCAGTTGGAAAAGGGACGGTCTTTTTAATCCGCTTCTTCATGGGGGAATGGTATATCCTCTTTTTGTTGGGAGCAATTGCAGCTGGGTTCTATTTGATGATAAGGAGGGAGGTCCCTTTCCTGTTGAAACGGCAATTCATCGGGATGTACTTCCTTGTCGCGAGCATGCTCTTACTAAGTCATGTGACGCTGTTTAACATGCTTGCAGATGGGGGCCCGTTTACGAAGCCCAGCGTCATTTCGAATACATGGGAACTATTTTGGATGGAAGTGACCGGCAAGGCCAGCACAAAGGACCTCGGGGGCGGTATGATTGGAGCGATATTATTCGCTTCCTCATACTTTTTATTCGACGAAGCTGGATCGAAAATCATCTCATTCCTTTTTATCATTGTAGGTGCTGTATTATTGACCGGGAAAACTTTAGGTGAAGCCCTCGGGAAGTTTTTCATGGGTCTTGGCGGTTTTTTCAGTAAGCAATGGTCTGAATTCAGTGTTGATATGAAAACGTGGAATGAAGACAAAAAAGAAAAGAAAAAAAAACCCGTAAAAAAGAAGAAACGAGAAAAAGATCCGGAGGAAGAAACGGATCAGCCCCTTCATCAAGAAGAGGAGACACAGCAAATGGCGACGGAACGGATCATTTCAAGCTTTGCTGATAAAGCCTATAGCGACGAAACTGAAGTAATTCCGGTTGCGACGGAACCTGCCGCTGAAACTGCAGAAGAGCAGGAAGATGCCGTTCCGCCTATGAATTTTACTGAAGTGGAAAATAAAGAATATCTTTTACCGCCGCTTTCATTATTATTACAGCCCAAAAAAACGGACCAAAGCGGAGAGTACCAATTGATCCATGAAAATGCGGCAAAGCTTGAACGCACATTTCATAGCTTTGGAGTGAAAGCGAGGGTCACTCAAGTGCATTTAGGCCCAGCCGTAACCAAATATGAAGTGCATCCGGATGTAGGGGTGAAGGTAAGTAAGATTGTCAGCCTTTCCGATGACTTAGCCCTTGCACTGGCCGCGAAGGATATTAGGATCGAAGCGCCGATTCCCGGTAAATCAGCTATAGGAATTGAAGTTCCTAACTCCGAAGTGGCGATGGTGTCATTAAGGGAAGTGTTGGAGGCCAAAGAAGTTGACAAGCCTGATGCAAAACTGCAAATAGGCCTAGGGCGGAATATTTCTGGTGAAGCGGTTAAGGCGGAGCTCAATAAAATGCCGCATTTACTAGTAGCCGGAGCTACGGGCAGCGGAAAATCCGTTTGTATCAACGGAATTATCACGAGTATCTTGATGAGGGCAAAACCGCATGAAGTGAAAATGATGATGATCGATCCAAAAATGGTGGAGCTTAATGTCTATAATGGAATTCCCCACTTACTCGCACCTGTAGTGACAAATCCAAAGAAAGCTGCACAGGCCTTGCAAAAAGTAGTCAGTGAAATGGAAAGGCGCTATGAGCTATTTTCACATTCTGGTACGCGTAATATTGAAGGTTACAACGATTATATTAACCGATATAACATTGAAGAAGATGCAAAGCAACCGCTCCTGCCCTATATCGTAGTCATTGTCGATGAGCTGGCAGATTTGATGATGGTCGCCTCGAATGATGTTGAGGATGCCATAACACGGCTTGCGCAAATGGCAAGGGCTGCAGGCATCCATTTGATAATAGCCACTCAGCGGCCTTCCGTAGATGTTATTACAGGGGTCATTAAAGCGAACATCCCATCTCGGATTGCTTTTAGTGTCTCATCAATGACCGATTCGAGAACGATCCTGGACATGGGCGGTGCCGAAAAACTGTTAGGGCGGGGTGACATGCTCTTCCTGCCTGCAGGAGCTTCTAAACCCGTTCGCGTCCAAGGGGCCTTTTTATCCGACAATGAAGTCGAGGAAGTTGTCACATATGTCATTTCACAACAAAAAGCCCAATATAACGAAGAGATGATACCGGATGAAATTGCAGAAACTTCAAATGGTGAAGTCGAAGATAGTTTATACGGGGATGCCGTGTCCTTGATCATAGAAATGCAGACCGCATCCGTTTCCATGCTGCAGCGCCGTTTCCGGATTGGCTACACGCGGGCAGCAAGATTGATTGATGAAATGGAAACGAGGGGAATTGTCGGGCCATATGAAGGCAGTAAGCCACGAAATGTATTGGTCACTAAAGATGAACAGGATGAAGCGCATTTATCATAGGAAAAAAAACCGGGCGGCTGCCCGGTTTTTTAATTCTTCATCGCCTCATCTAAATGTTTAAGACAGAAGTCGGAAATCATCGCTTCTTCATCTTCCTCTAAATCGAATTCGAGTGCGGCTTCGTTCCCTTTTTCAAAAATATCATATTTAATCAGCTTGCCTAATTGTTCTTCCACTACAAAAAGTACCCGGATATATAAACCATTTTCCGAAAAGAGCTCATCCTCTTCCGGCACTTCAATATCCAAGAACAACTCGTAACGCTCCCCGGATAAAATTCCGAATGGATCATTCAATTTTTCAATCGTGTATTCTGTAATCTTTAACATCATGTGTACATCCCTTCAAAGAAGATAAATCTTATTATACAGGAAAACGGTGCCTTGAAAAGAAAGCTGGCTGCATTCATCTTGCATTTTCAAAAAAAAAAATATCTGATTTAGGAGAATAATCGTACAACTTTCGCGGCCATCCCTAGACGGAAAGACACAGAGGAGGGTAATTTATCCTAAATTCTTTTAAAGTAAATAGTAAAACACTATTTATTTATATCAAAAAAAATGTTATATTATTTTCGATTAGTAGGAATGATTCAACATCAGAGGTCTGATGTCTTAAGAAATTAGCTGGGGGAAACTGTATGTCAATAAAATCAGATAGTCGACATTTATATTTGCAGGTCATTGATTACCTGAAGCAGGATATTGAAGCAGGAGTCTATCAGGAAAATGAAAAATTCCCTTCAGAATTCGATCTTGCAAAAAAATTGGGAGTGAGTAGGGCGACACTTCGAGAAGCGCTGCGAATTTTAGAAGAAGAAAACGTCATCATTCGCCGCCATGGAGTTGGGACCTTTGTCAATCCAAAACCTCGCTTCACTTCAGGTATCGAGCAATTAAAAAGTGTCACGAACATGATTGAAGAGGCAGGAATGAAGCCGGGTACGATTTTCTTAAGCTCGACGACCCAAGAAGCTACAGAAGAGGATATACAAAGGTTTTCTTGTTCACCAGATGAACGCATCGTCATCATTGAACGTGTAAGGACAGCGAATGGCGAACCAGTTGTCTACTGTGTTGACAAAATTCCTGAATCAATACTATCAGAAAATTTTGACCGTAATGATGAGTCTCTTTTTGATATTTTGGAAAGAGATGCGAATCGAAAAATTACGCATGCCGTAGCAGAGATTGAGCCTATTGGATATCATGAGAAAGTTTCTCCTATCCTTAAATGTTCGCCAGAAGCCGCACTCCTCGTTCTAAAGCAGATGCATCTGGATGATTGGGACCAGCCTATCCTGTATTCTGTTAACTACTTTAAAGCCAATATGTTCAGTTTTCATGTCCTTCGTAAACGTGTGTAGTCCTTTTAGTCTGCATACGGGTGAATGCAAGCGTTTGTTTCGATTCCTTAAAAGTCGGTCAAACGCTTGCAAAAAAAATTTTAAAGAGAAGTGAAAACGCCAACATGAATGACTTTTCAGAACATTCCTGCTCAAAAAACTATGTATTTTAGGGGGATAAAAATTTGAAAAAGCGCAAATTAGGCCTAGTTCTTTCACTTGTTCTTGCAGCTGGAACGCTACTAGGAGCATGTGGTAATTCAGAGAATGATGATAAAAAATCTTCAAATGGAAAAGACAAAAAAGATAACTTCACAGTATCGATGGTAACCGATATTGGTGGTATCGATGACAAATCCTTCAACCAATCTGCTTGGGAAGGCCTTCAGGCGTTTGGAAAAGACAATGGATTGGAAAAAGGAAAAGACGGCTATAATTACCTTCAGTCAAAATCAGATTCCGAGTATACGACGAACCTAAATACTCTTGTTAAAGAAGATTACAATCTTATCTACGCTATTGGCTATGCATTAGCCGAATCTGTTGATGAAGTAGCAACACAGCGTCCTAAATCTCATTTTGCGATCGTTGATAGTGTTGTTAAACAAGATAACGTAGCAAGCATCGTTTTCAAAGAACAGCAAGGTTCATTCCTAGTAGGTGTTATTGCTGGCTTGCAGACAAAATCGGATAAAGTGGGCTTCATCGGTGGCGTGGATTCTAAACTAATTAAGAAATTTGAAGTAGGCTTTAAAGCTGGTGTTCTATCTGTTAATCCTAATGCGAAAATTACAGCACAATATGCAGGATCGTTTGGTGATGCGGCAAAAGGACAACAAATGGCAAACAACATGTATTCTTCAGGAATTGATATCATTTACCAAGCAGCTGGCGGAACTGGAAACGGTGTCTTCACATCTGCTAAGGAATTGAAGAAAAAAGATCCTAAAAAAGACATTTGGGTTATCGGGGTAGACCGTGACCAAAAAGAAGAAGGCGCATTGAAAGTCAAAGGCAAGGACTACAATGTCACTTTGACTTCCATGGTAAAACGTGTGGATGTAGCAGTACAAGATTTAGCGAAAAAGACAAAAGAGGGTAACTTCCCTGGTGGAGAAACCATTGAATATGGTCTTGAAGAAAACGGAATCATGATTTCTAAATCTCAAGAAAATGTAACCAAGGAATCATTAAAAGCGGTTGAAGAATATGTTAAAAAAATTAAATCTGGTGAACAAAAAACTCCTGGAACAGAAAAAGAGTTGAAGGAATTAGGATTTAAATAATTCAAGCATAACATGATAAGGAGAGAGAAGGCCTGTCAAAGGCCTTCAAATCCTTTTTCATACTGAAAAAAGCCGAATGAAAGACTATGAAAAAGTTTGTAGTTTTTCATTTGGTTTTTTATAAAAGAAAACCAATTAATGAGAACTATTAGGAATTTATCATATCTCCTAGTTAGGTATCAGAATCCTCATTTCTATAGGAGTTGATTATACGTGGAACATGTAATTGAGATGCTTAATATACGCAAAGAATTTCCTGGTATTATTGCAAATGATAATATAACCCTTCAAGTGAAAAAAGGGGAAATTCACGCATTGCTAGGTGAAAATGGAGCTGGTAAATCCACGCTCATGAATGTGCTTTTTGGATTATATCAACCGGAACAGGGCGAAATCCGAGTAAATGAGCAGATTGTTCAGATTACAAGTCCGAATGTTGCCAATGACCTCGGAATTGGGATGGTGCATCAGCATTTTATGTTGGTTGATCCATTTACAGTTACCGAAAATATCATTCTAGGAAAAGAACCATCAAAATATGGAAAAGTTAATGTAAAGGGAGCGAGTGAAGAGGTAAGGGAACTTTCTGAACGATATCATTTAAGCGTAGATCCAGATGCGAAAATTGCGGATATATCGGTGGGGATGCAACAAAGAGTAGAGATTTTGAAAACCTTGTACCGTGGTGCTGAAATTCTGATTTTTGATGAACCTACTGCGGTTTTGACACCCCAGGAAATAAAAGAGTTAATAACGATTATGAAAGCTCTTATTAAAGAAGGAAAGTCGATTATCCTTATTACACATAAGTTAAAAGAAATTATGGAAGTTTGCGACCGAGTCACGGTTATTAGAAAAGGCAAAGGTATAGGTACAGTGAACGTAAAGGATACAAATCCTGATGAACTAGCCAGTTTAATGGTTGGACGGGATGTGGTTTTTAAAACAGATAAATCGCTAGCAATTCCGCAAGAAGTCGTTTTAGAAGTGAAGAATCTGGAAGTGAAGGATTCCCGTGGTGTATCAGCTGTTCATAACCTTGACCTATCAGTTCGTGCCGGTGAAATTATCGGTATTGCCGGAGTGGATGGAAATGGACAGTCTGAACTTATCGAGGCACTTACAGGATTGAAGAAAGTGGCTTCAGGTACAATAACATTAAACGGAAAACAAATACAAAATATGAAACCGCGTAAAATCACCGAATCTGGAGTAGGACATATACCTGAAGACCGTCATAAACATGGTCTTGTCCTGGATTTCAGCATTGGGGAAAATATCGTGCTACAAACATATTATCAAGAGCCTTTTTCATCAGGAGGCATTTTACATTCGAAGAGAATATTCGAAAAAGCTCGTACTATCATAAAAGAATATGATGTCAGGACCCCTAATGAATATACACCGGCACGGGCACTATCAGGCGGTAATCAGCAAAAGGCAATTATCGGTCGTGAAGTCGACCGGAATCCTGATTTACTAATTGCAGCACAGCCCACACGTGGATTGGATGTTGGTGCAATCGAGTTCATCCACCGTCGATTGATTGAACAGCGTGATGCGGGGAAAGCTGTACTTCTCATATCTTTTGAATTAGATGAAATAATGAATGTCAGTGATCGAATCGCTGTTATTTATGAAGGGGAAATCGTTGCAATAGTTGATCCTAAAGAAACAACAGAACAGGAATTGGGATTATTAATGGCTGGAAGTAAGCGTTCGGAAGCAGGTGAAAGAGAGAATGTCTAAATATTTTTATAAATTAACGAGTCCATTATTTGCTGTCATACTCGGATTGCTCGCCGGTGCCATTATCATGTTGGTCAGTGGGTATAATCCGGTTGAAGGTTATGGAGCAATGTTAGCGGGAATCCTAGGTGATTCCTACTATGCTGGAGAAACCTTAAGGACGAACATTCCTTATATTCTTGCTGGTTTAGCCGTTGCCTTCGCCTTTAGGACAGGACTGTTCAATATTGGAGTAGAGGGTCAATTAATTGTAGGCTGGCTTGCAGCGGTTTGGGTCGGTGTAGCTTTTGATCTTCCTAAGATCATTCACTTACCATTAGCAGTACTTGCTGGTGCTGCAGCTGGGTCTCTATGGGCTTTTATTCCTGGGTATTTGAAAGCTAAATTCCGTGTGCACGAAGTAATTGTATCCATCATGCTTAATTACACTGCTTTATATGTAACGAATTATTTAATTCAAAATGTTATTTCTGATAACCAGGACAAAACTGAACGGATTGCGGAAACAGCATCTCTTCGTTCTCCATATTTTGAGAGTTTAACAGACTTCTCCCGTCTTCACTGGGGAATCTTTATAGCAATCATTTGTGTATTCATCATGTGGTTCATCCTGGAAAAAACAAAAACCGGTTTCGAATTAAAAGCTGTTGGGTTTAATCAGCAGGCTTCGGAATATTCGGGTATGAGCGTAAACAAAAATATTATTCTATCTATGGTCATTTCTGGTGCGTTTGCAGGACTTGCTGGAGCTATGGAAGGCTTAGGCACTTTCGGCTATGCAGCGATTAAAGGTGGATTCACGGGAATCGGCTTTGACGGGATTGCGGTGGCCTTACTAGGAGGCAACTCAGCGATTGGGGTCGTGTTAGCTGCTTTCTTGTTCGGTGGTCTTAAAGCAGGGGCAATCAATATGCCATTGGAGACCGGGATTCCAAGTGAAATTGTTGATATTGTCATAGCATTAATCATATTCTTTGTTGCATCAAGTTATTTTATTCGTTGGATTGTGCAACGCTTTAAGAAGGGGGCGAAATAAGTGGACTTTTATCAAGTGTTACAAATCATCATTCCGTCCATGATTGCTTATGCTGCCCCGCTGATTTTCACTGCGCTTGGTGGCGTGTTTTCTGAACGATCTGGTGTTATCAATATAGGGTTAGAAGGGTTAATGGTAATTGGGGCTTTCACAGGAATCGTTTTTAACTTAATGTATGCAGATGTATTTGGAGTTTGGACACCATGGCTATCCGTTGTTGTCGCCATGCTTGCTTCCCTGCTATTTTCAGCTCTTCATGCAGTGGCATCGATAACATTCCGAGCGGACCAAACGGTAAGTGGGGTTGCTATTAACTTACTGGCGGTTGGACTCACATTATTTCTAGTAAAGAAGATTTATGATAAAGGGCAGACGGATATAATTACGGAGACTTTCCCGAGGATAGATATTCCCTTGTTAAGTGATATTCCTTTTATTGGTCCAATCTTCTTCTCAAATGGTTACTATATTGCATATCTTGCCATTATCGTAGCAATTATCGTTTGGTATATCATTTTTAAAACTCCCTTCGGACTTCGTCTCCGGGCTGTAGGGGAACATCCGATGGCTTCGGATACAATGGGCGTAAATGTAACGAAGATCCGTTATCAGGCTGTCCTTCTTTCAGGAGCTTTTGCTGGTATCGGAGGAGCAATTCACGCGACTTTATTTGCGAATGATTTCAGTCATACGACAATAAATGGGCAAGGTTTCATGGCCATTGCCGCAATGATCTTTGGTAAATGGAATCCACTAGGAGCCATGGGAGCTGCGTTATTCTTTGGCTTGGCACAAAGTTTAAGCATTGTCGGATCAAGTCTTCCATTCATAAAAGACATACCATCCGTTTTCTTATTAATTATGCCATATGTTCTGACGATCATTGCACTAACAGGTTTCATTGGACGTGCAGATGCTCCGAAAGCATCCGGACAGCCATACATCAAAGGGAAAAGATAAGTTATCTTAACCGGTCAGCAAACTGTGCTGACCGGTTTTTCTCTTTGTATAAGCACAAGATCGGACTGGTAAAACAAAAAAAGTAGCTGTAACTTGCATGATTTTTCCTTTCACATGTATATTTTAAGTAGATGTTTAAAAGGGTCCCGATCTACAAACAATAAGCTAATAAAGGTGATTTATATAATGAGGAGGATTATTCATGTCTATTGCTTCCGATACAATTACGGAAAAAAGCGGCTACAGGCTTCATGTGGTCCGTACGGATAAATATAAAACGAATACTCTGGTGCTGAAGATGAAAGCCCCGCTTACAAAAGAGGACGTTACATATCGTGCATTGCTGCCATATGTGTTACAAAGCAATACAAATAAATATCCTACAACACCCGAGCTTCGTTCGTATCTTGATGATTTATACGGGGCAGGGTTTTATGTCGATGTAGTTAAAAAAGGTGAATATCAAATCATAAGTTTTACGATCGATATCGTCAATGAAAAATTCCTTAGTGATTCAACGCCGCTTCTCGAAAAGGCTTTTGGATTATTATCAGAGGTGATCTTTAATCCGAAGAAGAATGGCGAAGCCTTTGACCCTAAAACGGTTTCCATTGAAATCCGTTCTTTAAAACAGCGGATTCAATCCATTTCCGATGATAAAATGCGTTATTCAGCAACACGGCTTGTAGAGGAAATGTGCAAAAACGAACCATATGCTTTAGAAGCGAGCGGTAATCTGCAAGACTTGGAAACGATAACGCCTGAGTCACTTTTCGCTTATTATAAAAAAATGCTGACTGAGGATGAAATTGATTTATATGTGATAGGTGACATTGATGAATCAGAAGTGGGGGGTCTAGCTGACAAGTATGTGTCACTAAAAGAACGAGTGCCGGTGAGTCTGACAAGGATTACGGGTAACGAAGTGGAAAAGGAAAAAGAAATCATTGAGAATTCGGATGTGAAACAAGGGAAATTGAATATCGGCTATCGAACCCATGTTGCATACGGTGATCCGGATTATTATGCTCTTCAGCTATTCAATGGGATTTTTGGCGGCTTTTCACATTCGAAGCTTTTCATTAATGTCAGGGAGAAAGCAAGCCTTGCTTATTATGCAGCTTCAAGGCTCGAAAGTCATAAAGGTCTATTAATGGTCATGGCCGGCATTGAAAATGCCAACTACAAGCAGGCATTGGAAATCATTCATGCACAAATGAAGGAAATGAAGCAAGGGAACTTTTCCGAAGAAGAACTGGCACAGACGAAGGCGGTCGTTAAGAACCAACTCCTTGAAACCATTGACGTTTCGAGAGGACTTGTGGAAATTTTATATCATAATGTGGTTTCCGGGCAGGATATATCACTCGACGAGTGGTTTGCCAAAACAGAGCGGACGACAAAGGAAGAAATCATTGCAGTGGGTCAAAAGATTCAGCTTGATACGATTTATTTTCTAACAGAAGAGGAGGTGCAAGGGTAATGGAGAAAATAGCATTCAATCAATTGAAAGAAGAACTTTTCCATGAAAAAATGGATAATGGCCTCGAAGTATATATTCTTCCGAAAAGTGGGTTCAATAAATCATTTGCAACGTTTACGACGAATTATGGTTCAATCGACAACCATTTCAAACCATTGAATCAAACGGAATTCTCAAAAGTACCTGATGGAATTGCACATTTTCTTGAACATAAGCTTTTTGAAAAGGAAGATGGTGATGTTTTTCAGCAATTCTCAAAACAGGGAGCTTCTGCAAATGCTTTTACTTCTTTCACCCGTACAGCTTATTTGTTTTCAAGCACGTCCGATTTCGATAGGAATCTAACGACCTTAATCGACTTTGTCCAGGAGCCTTACTTTTCAGAAAAGACGGTAGAGAAGGAAAAAGGAATCATTGGGCAGGAGATCAATATGTATGATGATAATTCAGACTGGAGGCTGTATTTCGGGACGATAGCCAACATGTATCATCATCATCCAGTAAAAATTGATATTGCTGGTACTGTGGAATCCATTGCTGATATTTCGAAAGATATGCTTTACGAATGTTATAATACGTTTTATCATCCAAGCAACATGCTCCTATTCATTGTAGGACCGGTAGATGTCGAAAGTACGATGAAGCTGATTCGGAATAATCAAAATAATAAAGACTATTACCAACAGCCTGAGGTGGAACGTAAATTTGATCAAGAGCCGGAAACCGTTGCCAAGGATAAAGAAATCTTAAAAATGAATGTTCATACACCAAAAGTGATGCTGGGCATCAAGGCCATCAATGTTCACCAAACCGGTTTAAAGCTTTTGAAAAGGGAATTGGCGGCTAATATTTATTTGGAAATGCTGTTTGGAAAAAGTTCACCATTGCATGAGGAGCTATACGAGAAAGGGTTGATCGATCAAAGCTTCTCTTATGATTATACTCAGGAGCAAGGTTTTGGGTTTGCGTTAATTGGCGGGGACAGTGCAAAACCTGATGAATTGACGGAGTCTTTATTTAGTATCCTGCAAAAATCTAAAGCCGGAACCGGCTTGAATGAAGAAAGCCTGCAAAGGACGATCAAGAAAAAAATCGGTTCTTTCCTTCGTTCTCTGAATTCGCCGGAATATATAGCGAATCAATTCACCAGGTATGCATTCAATGATATGAACTTGTTCGATGTGGTATCGGTTTTGGAAAAACTAACGATTGAAGATATAAGGGAGATCGCCAAGGACTTGATATCCGATGAACGGATGACTGTCTGCCAGGTACATCCTAAATAATATTAAAGGGGGCGGGAATGTGGGGAAACGTTTTGCCCTTATTACTGGAGCCAGCGGAGGAATCGGCAAGGAAATCGCTATAAAGCTTGCCGAGGAGAATTATTCACTTTATCTACATTATAACAGCAATGAAGAAGCGATCCTTGAACTAATCGAAGAACTGAAGCCATATCAAGTCGAACTTATTCCTGTTCAAGCGGATTTGGCTACACCGTACGGCTATAAGAAATTGGCGGAAAATATTTTCGCCCTTCATGCAATCGTCCTTAATAGTGGGAATAGCTATTATGGGCTCATATCGGACATGGATGAGAAAATCGTAAATGAAATGGTCCAGCTGCATGTAACGAGCCCTTTCCAATTAACAAAGGAACTGCTTCCGAAGCTGATGTACCAAGAACAGGCGGCTATTGTTGCGGTCACATCGATTTGGGGGCAGACGGGTGCATCCTGTGAAGTATTATATTCCATGGTCAAAGGCAGTCAAAATGCTTTTATCAAGGCGCTCAGCAAAGAAGTATCCCTTAATGGAATCCGGGTGAATGCCGTTGCCCCAGGAGCGATTTCCACTTCCATGCTCGAATCTTTCAGTGCAGAAGATTTGGAAATCATCAAAGGTGATATCCCAATGGGCAGGATGGGTAATTCAAAAGAAGTCGCCGAGGCCGTATACTATTTGCTTTCTGACAAGTCATCTTATATCACCGGACAAATTTTAGGAGTAAATGGTGGATGGTACACATGATTTTTTAAAGACATGTATAATTTCCCCGGTTCCTTCACAAAATATCTATGTACTATTTTGAAAGGAAAGGGTGACCATACATGTCTGTACTAGACAATTGGGATCAATGGAAAAATTTCTTAGGCGACAGATTAAATCAAGGTGAACAACAAGGTTTGTCAGATGGTGCTGTTACCGACTTGGCTTTCGAAATCGGTGATTACCTTGCGAAGCAAGTTGAGCCCCAGAATGAACAACAGAGAGTACTTGCTGATCTTTGGTCAGTCGCAAGCGATCAAGAAAAACATGCCATGGCAAGCGTTATGGTTAAGTTAGTCGAGAACAATGGAACAAGGTAAAAAATATCAATCCAAAGGCCCTGTTATTATTTAACAGGGCCTTTGGATTGATATTGATCACAATTTATCCCCATATATAAAAATGAATACTTTTTATAGGGTTTTTCCTTTTAACTTATCATGAAATGCTATATTATAGAAGCTAGACAATAATAACTAATGGGTGCAGACCTTTAAATTTACGATGGATAAGTTTTGCCCCTAATTTTAGGGTAAAAGCTTTTAGGCTTAAGGAGTGTTATCGTGGAGAATAAAGAATGGTATTTTGAATATGAAATTCAAGTCAACCGTCCAGGTTTATTAGGGGATATTTCATCCCTGCTGGGTATGCTGTCCATCAATATCATCACTATTAACGGGGTCGATGAAGGCAGGCGTGGTTTACTTTTGATGGCGAAAGATAGCCGTAACATAGAAAGATTCGAATCAATCCTCCATACGATGGATACGATAAAGGTCATTAAGCTTAGGGAACCTAAATTGCGTGACCGTCTCGCTGTCAGGCATGGAAGGTATATTCAGCGCGATGCTGATGAGAAAAACACCTTTAGGTTTGTACGTGATGAACTAGGCTTACTTGTCGATTTCTTGGCCGAGCTATTTAAACAGGAAGGTCATAAATTAATCGGGATACGAGGTATGCCACGTGTCGGAAAAACTGAATCTATCGTAGCCTCGAGTGTTTGTGCTAATAAGAGATGGTTGTTTGTGTCATCGACCCTTTTAAAGCAAACTATTCGCAGTCAGCTTATTGATGATGAATATAATAATGATAATTTGTTCATTTTAGATGGAATTGTTTCCACACGCCGTGCAAATGAGCGTCATTGGCAGTTGATTCGCGAAATCATGAGGCTTGATGCGGTTAAAGTCATCGAACATCCGGATGTTTTTGTCCAAAATACGGAGTATACTCTCGAAGACTTTGATTATATTATTGAATTGCGAAACAATCCAGATGAAGAAATAACATATGAAGTTGTCGACCAAAAAGACCAGTTTTCAGGGTCCAATTTTGGCTCCTTTGACTTTTAAAATGGCAGGTGTTTTATTTGACTGAGTTAGGTAATCGATTAAGGGAAGCTAGGGAAGCCAAAGGGCTTAGCCTAGAAGATTTACAGGAATTAACGAAGATTCAAAAGCGTTACCTCATTGGCATTGAAGAGGGTAATTACAGTATGATGCCTGGAAAGTTCTATGTACGGGCATTCATAAAGCAATATTGTGAAGCGGTCGGGCTGGATTCAGAAGAGATTTTCGAACAATATAAGAGTGAAGTGCCTTCAGTCTATAGCGAGGAATTGCCAGAACAGCTTTCAAGGGTCCAATCCCGGAAAACGATGCCGGCAGGGAATTCCAAGGTTGTAGAAATGTTACCTAAGGTCCTGGCTGCCGTTTTAGTCATTGGTGCAGCTGTATTGATATGGGTCCTGGTATCGAACTATATGAGTAAGCCGGATATTGATGATAAAAAGGGCGCTAAACAGAGCGAAGCCGTGGGTTACAATAAAAGTGCTGGGTTTAATAATGAAGAAAAAGAGAATCCAGACAAGAAACAGAATGATGTAAAACCAGATTCATCTGATAAGAAGAATGAAGATGAATCAGATGTTAAAGATGAAAAGAAAGAGCAAAAGCTTGCCGTCATCAGTTCCAGCGGTAAAAATAGTACGTATGAATTGAAAAATACGGATACCTTTAAATTAAAGGTGACTTCCAAAGGCTCACCATGGGTAGGCATAAAAAATGGTGAAGGTAAATTACTATTCCAGGGCACCATCGACAATAATGAGAGCCAGGAAATTGATTTCACGAATGAAAAAGAAGCTGTCATCAATATTGGCAGAGCGTATGAAACTGAAATTTTTGTAAATGATGAGAAGCTGGAGTATTCCATTTCACCGACTGAAGTGAATACGCAATTGGTAACGATACAATTTACGAAAGCCGAATAGTCATCTTATAGATGACTATTTTTTCTCTATACAATATTAAGACCGGATTTTGCTCTACCTGGCATAAGATTGGTTTTGAGTTAAATTATACATATAAGCATTATTTTAGATCTATAACGCATTGCCCTAAAGGCAGGCGTAAATTTTGGAGGTAAAAGTTTTGAATCTGCCTAATAAGATTACAGTAGCAAGAATCTGTTTAATACCAGTATTTTTAATCATCATGCTCGTTCCTTTTTCTTGGGGGACGTTGACTTGGGGAGAATACAGTTTGCCAGTGGCACATTTAGCTGGTGCCATCCTCTTTATCATCGCTTCTACTACTGATTGGATCGATGGCCATTTTGCCAGGAAATATAATATGATTACTGATTTAGGGAAATTTTTAGATCCATTGGCTGATAAGCTTTTGGTTTCGGCTGCCCTAATTGTATTGGTTGATCTGGATTTAATGTACGGTCAGTCTTGGATTGCTATCGTGATCATTAGTCGTGAATTTGCTGTGACCGGTTTGCGTTTGGTACTGGCGGGTACAGGAGAAGTGGTTGCAGCGAATCAGCTTGGTAAAATTAAAACATGGGCACAAATTGTTTCTATTTCGGCATTATTGCTGCATAACCTTCCATTTGCCCTCATTTCTCTTCCGTTTGCTAATATCGCATTATGGATTGCATTGATCTTTACAATATGGTCAGGTTTGGATTATTTTATAAAAAACAAAGAAGTATTTGTTAATTCCAAGTAAAACGAATGGTGGTTTTGAAAAGATGGATGCAGAAATCATTGCAGTGGGCTCTGAGCTTCTTTTAGGACAAATCAATAACACTAATGGGAGATTCCTATCGCAGCAGTTTGCGGAAATGGGAATCAATGTTTTTTACCATACTGTAGTCGGGGATAACGACCGTCGTTTACAACAAGCTATAGAAATCGCTGAATCAAGGGCGAACTTGATCGTCTTTACAGGTGGACTAGGACCTACCAAAGATGATTTAACGAAGGAAACGATTGCTCGCCATATAGGGAAAAAGCTCGTTTTTAATGATGAGGCTTTGCAATCCATTGAAGCTTACTTCCAAAAACGGGACCGCCCGATGACGGAAAACAACAAGAAGCAGGCCCTTGTATTGGAGGGCAGTGAAGTGTTGGCGAACGATCATGGCATGGCACCGGGAATGGTCTTGTCCAAATCCGGGATTACATATATGCTTCTACCTGGTCCGCCAAGTGAAATGGAGCCGATGTTTTTAAGTTATGGTTATGAGTCGATCATGAATAAATTGGATAAGCACGAACGGATCGATTCCAAGGTTCTTCGGTTCTACGGGATAGGTGAAGCCGAACTGGAAACGGTTATTGAAGATCTTCTTGTCAATCAAACGAATCCGACAATTGCTCCTCTGGCAGCCGAAGGGGAAGTGACATTAAGGATTACCGCTAAAGACTCATCCAAAGAAAAATGCGAAGAGCTTATTTTAGAATCGGAAAAAGAAATCCTTAGCCGGGTAGGCAAGTTCTATTATGGAAGTGATAATACTTCGCTAATAAAGGAACTTGTAAAAGAATTAACGGTCCGTAAACTTTCAATCGCGGCAGCCGAAAGCTTGACAGGTGGAATGTTCCAAGAACAGCTGACAACCATCCCGGGGGCCGGTAAAGTTTTCAAAGGCGGCATTGTCAGTTATACGAATGATGCAAAGTCAAATGTACTTGGCGTCAGTGATGATACCATCTCTGAGCACGGGGTGGTCAGCGGTGAGTGTGCAATGGAAATGGCCTCTAATGTCCGGAAAAAGCTCGATGCAGACGTAGGCATAAGCTTTACGGGTGTCGCAGGACCGGATGAACAGGAAGGCAAGCCTGTTGGTACAGTATTCATTGGCATTTCTTATCGGGATGGAAAGACTCATTTCAAAGAATTGAATCTTTCCGGAAGCAGGGCGCAGAATCGTATTCGCAGTGTGAAGTACGGCTGTCATTACCTGTTAAGGGATTTATAAACGCTGAAGCAGAGCTTTTTACGGCTCTGCTTTTTTATTTGGTTGAAAAAGTTTGTTTCTTGAAAAAACGGGGAAAAAGAAAAAAGTTAATTCAAAGAAAAAAGTTTTTAAAGTGAGTAAGTGGATGGAAATGGGGATTTCCTCAAGGTAAAATGGTTTTTTATAAAGAATATCCCGAAAGAAAAAAACGAATGAATGTTCGACTTTTTGCTTGGCAAAATAGTAAAAAGAGTATATAGTAAAGATAGGTTTTGAGACAGGATACAAACCTTGATCTCAAATAATTGCTAACGTTAGAAAACCTTTAATCGGACAGCCGATTATTTGAATATAGAGGAGGAAATTGAGTGAGTGATCGTCAAGCGGCTTTAGATATGGCGTTAAAACAAATTGAAAAACAATTTGGTAAAGGTTCTATTATGAAACTTGGGGAACAGTCTGATCGAAGGATTTCAACGATTTCAAGCGGTTCTTTAGCATTGGACGTAGCATTGGGAGTAGGCGGATATCCAAGAGGTCGGGTCATTGAGATATATGGACCTGAAAGCTCCGGTAAAACGACTGTCGCATTACATGCTATTGCAGAAGTACAAAAGACTGGTGGCACGGCTGCATTCATTGATGCTGAGCATGCTCTAGATCCAGCATATTCAGAAAAACTTGGTGTGAATATTGATGAGCTACTGCTTTCACAGCCTGATACGGGTGAACAAGCCTTAGAGATCGCCGAAGCGTTAGTTCGAAGTGGAGCGGTAGATATCATAGTCATTGATTCGGTTGCCGCACTTGTTCCTAAAGCTGAAATTGAAGGTGAAATGGGAGATTCCCATATGGGTCTTCAAGCACGGATGATGTCTCAGGCACTTAGAAAACTGTCTGGTGCCATTAATAAATCAAACACCATTGCCATTTTCATTAACCAAGTCCGTGAAAAAATTGGTGTAATGTTTGGGAACCCAGAAACGACTCCGGGAGGCCGGGCATTGAAGTTCTATTCAACTGTTCGCCTGGAAGTGCGTCGTGCGGAACAATTAAAACAAGGTAATGAAATTGTCGGTAATAAAACTAAAATCAAAGTTGTAAAAAACAAGGTTGCCCCTCCATTCCGTCAAGCAGAAGTTGACATCATGTATGGTCAAGGGATTTCTCAGGAAGGTGAAATCATCGATATGGGTGCAGATCTTGATATCGTCCTTAAAAGCGGCTCATGGTACTCATATAATGAAGAGCGTGTCGGACAAGGCCGCGAAAATGCGAAGCTGTTCTTAAAAGAAAATCAGGATATCGCTCTGGAAATTTCTCAGAAAATCAGAGATCACTATAATCTTGATGGAGAACATGAATTGCCACCAGAAGAAAATGAAACAGAAGAACATTTTGAATTACTTGATTAATGGTAGGAAAAGGTCTAAGCTTGATCGCTTAGGCCTTTTCTATATATTGTGAGAAAAATGTGAAATTTCCAGCGGGTTAAATGGCTGTGAAAACGGATTTACAGACATTTTCCATAATGAATGCTGTACTTAATGGTGGTTCATATAAAGAAAACTTGAATAATCATTGATACATAAGGGACAAACGCTTGACAATAAAAATTCTCAACTATACAATTAATATGTATATTTTACAATTTTTCAAACTAAAATTTTGAAAATTAAGTGCTGTATATTGAATTTAGTGCAATGTACTTGCCGACAGTTCAACATTTTATGTAAAAAGTTCATAGCAAGGGGAGGTGAAACGATGGAACCCATGACAATCATCTTCACTTTGCTTGGCCTAATCGTCGGTGCAGTTGTTGGTTATTTTATTCACAAATCAAAATTTGAGAGTAAAATAGCAGGGGCAAAGGGCTCTGCAGAACACATCCTTGAGGATGCAAAACGTGAAGCGGAAGCTCTTAAGAAAGAAGCCTTGTTGGAAGCAAAAGATGAAATTCATAAAGTTCGTTCTGATTCTGATCGGGAATCCCGTGAAAGAAGGAACGAATTACAAAAACAAGAAAATCGGTTATTGCAAAGAGAAGAGAATCTGGACCGAAAGGATGAAACGTTAGACAAACGTGAAAGCCTTTTGGAGAAAAAAGAAGATTCTCTAAACCAAAGACAACAGCATATTGAAGAGATGGAAAGCAAAGTGGAAGAGACGGTTCGTAAGCAGCAAACAGAGCTTGAACGTGTTTCCGGTTTAACTCGAGAAGAAGCTAAAGCAATCATTATAGACCGAATGGAAAACGAACTGGCTCACGATGTAGCGCTTATGATTAAAGAAAGTGATACCCGTGCCAAAGAAGAAGCTGATAAAAAAGCAAAAGAAGTTCTTTCTCTTGCCATTCAGCGTTGTGCGGCTGATCATGTTGCAGAAACCACCGTTTCTGTAGTGAATCTTCCAAACGATGAAATGAAAGGACGGATAATCGGACGTGAAGGACGAAATATCCGGACGTTAGAAACGCTAACAGGTATTGACCTTATTATTGATGATACTCCTGAAGCTGTCATTTTATCTGGATTTGATCCAATTAGACGGGAAACGGCACGCTTGGCTCTTGAAAAACTTGTTCAGGACGGACGGATTCATCCGGCTCGAATTGAAGAAATGGTTGACAAAGCAAGACGTGAGGTGGATGAACATATTCGTGAAATTGGTGAACAAACAACTTTTGAAGTTGGAGTTCACGGTCTCCATCCAGATCTTATCAAAATACTAGGACGTTTGAAGTTCCGTACAAGTTATGGGCAAAACGTACTTAAGCATTCAATTGAAGTGGCCCAGCTTTCAGGTTTACTGGCCGCAGAGCTTGGTGAGGATGAAGTTCTTGCCCGCCGTGCAGGTTTATTGCATGATATTGGGAAAGCGATTGATCATGAAGTGGAAGGCAGTCACGTTGAAATTGGCGTTGAATTAGCAACCAAATATAAAGAGCATCCAACTGTCATTAACAGCATCGCTTCCCATCATGGTGATACTGAACCAACTTCCATCATTTCAGTGCTTGTGGCTGCCGCTGATGCATTATCAGCTGCAAGACCGGGTGCTAGAAGTGAAACGCTTGAAAATTACATTAGAAGACTTGAAAAACTTGAGGAGATTTCCGAATCCTATGATGGAGTGGAAAAATCATTTGCGATTCAAGCCGGACGAGAAGTACGGATTCTAGTGAAACCAGAGCAAATCGATGACCTTTCGGCCCATCGACTCGCTCGTGATATCCGAAAAAGGATTGAAGAAGAGCTCGATTACCCAGGTCATATAAAAGTCACGGTCATCCGTGAAACAAGAGCAGTCGAATACGCCAAATAAATTGATAATGAAAGACGAAGTGGTGCAAACCACTTCGTTTTTTCTTTTTCTAATATTAATCGATAAGCATGATTCCTATAATGACACCATGTTATGTTACAATACATACTTGAATAATCCATATAATAATAAATGTGAATCTAGAAAGGGTTTTACAATGAAATTGCTATTTATTGGAGATGTAGTGGGGTCTCCTGGTCGTGATATGATCCAAGAATACCTTCCTAAGTTAAAAGAAAAGTATCGTCCGCATATCACGGTCATCAACGGGGAAAATGCTGCAAGTGGCCGGGGAATTACAGAAAAGATTTACCGCAGTTTTTTAGAGTGGGGAGCGCAGGCAGTGACCATGGGAAACCATACATGGGATAATCGCGATATTTTCAATTTTATTGATGACGCGAAATATCTCGTCCGGCCAGCGAACTTTCCGGACAGAGCACCTGGCGATGGAATGAAATTTTTAAAATTGAATCAACAGGAAATAGCGGTCATCAATTTGCAGGCTAGAACGTTCATGCCGGATTTGGATTGTCCGTTCAAAAAGGCGGAAGAACTAGTGGCGGAGGCTCAAAAAAGGACACCAATCATCTTTGTTGATTTTCACGGAGAGGCTACAAGTGAAAAGCAAGCTATGGGGTGGTTCCTGGATGGGAAGGTTACAGCCGTTGTTGGTACACACACACACGTCCAGACAGCCGATAACCGTATTTTACCTGCTGGCACCGCTTACATATCAGATGTAGGCATGACAGGACCGTATGATGGCATCCTTGGTATGGAAAGAGAGGCAGTAATCCATCGGTTCCTAACTAGCCTTCCTGTTCGTTTCGAAGTGCCTAAGGAGGGGCGGACGCTATTAAGTGGGGTTCTCCTTGAAATTGATGATAAAACTGGCAAAGCTAAAAAAATTGAAAGAATACTGATTAACGAAGATCACCCCTTTGATAATTGATTTGAATGGATGGACAGTCAAAATGACTTTCCATCCATTTTCTTTATTCTTTAATAAATGGTGGACAATCCAGGTTTTCTTTGTCATACAAGTTTTACTTGATGAATATAGTAGCAGTGGAAAGTGTTATAACTATTGAGCCAAAGATTATAATCGGCAGGGAAAACAAGGAGGACTAGGAATGGAAATATTAAAGGTTTCAGCAAAATCTAATCCTAATTCTGTAGCAGGCGCACTAGCGGGAGTGCTCAGAGAAAGAGGAGCAGCCGAAATTCAGGCAATCGGTGCAGGTGCGTTAAATCAAGCCGTCAAGGCAGTAGCAATCGCAAGAGGGTTTGTCGCACCTAGTGGAGTTGACTTGATTTGTATTCCTGCCTTTACAGATATACTTATTGATGGCGAAGAACGAACTGCTATAAAGCTAATCATTGAACCAAGATAATTTTATGGGTGGGTGTCCTGTTTGTCGGATGGCGAGCAGGCTCTTTTTTGTCCTGAAATCCAAATGACGAAAAATCGAGATCGCTTTATAATGGAATATATGATCTCTAAATAGATAAGGGCAGGAAGGGGGATTACATTGGCGATTTTTGATGCACATTGTGATGTGTTGATGAAGATGTTCAAAGATCCGGATATTTCTTTTTTAGATAGTGATAAATTACATATAACAAAGCGGGGGTTATTGGATGAAGGAGGAAAAGTCCAATGTTTTGCGATTTATATTCCAGAGAATGTCCACCCGGATATGAGATTTCAAGCGGCTTTGGCGATGGTGGATATTTTTCATGAAAAGATTTTATCAGAGCCGGAAATGAAATTTATAAAGACCAAAGCAGACATCGATTCTCTAAAAGAAAAGGAAATCGGTGCGATGCTAACCTTAGAGGGATGCGATTGCATTGGAAATGATTTATTAAAACTGAAAACACTAATTCATCTTGGAGTGTCCTCTGTAGGTTTGACTTGGAATTACGCAAACTTGGTAGCAGATGGGGCATTAGAATCAAGAGGGGGCGGATTGACAGGGTTTGGAACAGAGGTGGTCGCGCTTTTGAATGAGAAATCAATTTGGTGTGATTTATCCCATCTATCTGAAGCTGGATTTTGGGACACCCTAAAGAAGGCAAAATTCCCAATTGCCTCCCATTCGAATGCCTATCAGCTTTGTTCGAATCCGCGAAATTTAAAAGACGGCCAGATAAAAGCACTTTTGCAAAAAAATGGAGTGATAGGGGTAACCTTTGTCCCTCAATTCCTATCTAATGGTGAATCGGCTTCGATAAAGGATATCTTGAAACATATAGAACATATATGCAGTTTGGGCGGGGAAAGACAAATTGGATTAGGGTCTGACTTCGATGGAATCGATCATATGGTAGAAAATTTAATGTCATATAAGGATTATCATAATTTTATCAATGAACTCAACATGCTTTATTCAAGTGAGTTCGTAAAAGGTCTCCTTTTTGGTAATTTCACTCGTAATTTTCCGCTTAAACAGGAATTATCTTAAGTGATTTTCAATTCTTACTATATAGATATGAATAAATATTCTGAAAATATAAAAAACAAAAGCAAAAAGGTTGCAATTTAATGATTTAACCGATAGAATTGAAAGCGTTTAGTACACCTTTCCTAAATTAGAACGATTAATTATACATAGTCGAATGTTCTGAAGGGAGGGGCGGTTAAATGCATTTATATACGAACGTCCTAAAGGAGTGTAAGACATGATCAATCAACTTTCATGGAAAGTTGGCGGACAACAAGGTGAAGGTA
This sequence comes from Peribacillus simplex, assembly GCF_001578185.1. Classification (NCBI taxonomy): domain Bacteria; kingdom Bacillati; phylum Bacillota; class Bacilli; order Caryophanales; family Bacillaceae; genus Peribacillus; species Peribacillus simplex. The sequence continues at coordinate 1,728,454 of NZ_CP011008.1, forward strand.
TTGAAAGTACAGGAGAAATATTCTGTATTGCCCTCAATCGCTTAGGTTATTACTTGTATGGCTACCGTCATTTCTCATCCCGAATCAAGGGTGGACACACGAATAACAAAATTCGTGTAAGTACTACGGAAACTCGTGCTATCTCTGATGATTTAGACATCTTAGTTGCTTTTGACCAAGAAACAATTGACGTCAATTATAAAGAATTACATGAGGGTGGCATCATAATCGCAGATGCAAAATTCAAACCTGTCTGCCCAGAAGATACAAAGGCAGAATTATATATTGTTCCATTTACGGAAATAGCAGCCGAATTAGGAACATCTTTAATGAAAAATATGGTCGCTATCGGTGCGACATGTGCTGTTCTAGGAATGGAAATTTCCGTATTCAACGATGTGGTGGATGAAATATTCGGCCGCAAAGGTGAAGAAATCGTAAAGAAGAATATGGAAGCCATTACTGCTGGCTATAAGGCAATGGAAGTGATGCTTGGAGAAAAACTGGGCGCAATGGAGCTTGAAAAAGCAGACGGCCAAAAACGATTGTTCATGATCGGGAACGATGCTATCGCTCTAGGTGCAGTTGCAGGCGGTTGCCGCTTCATGGCCGCTTATCCAATTACTCCAGCCTCGGAAATTATGGAATACCTGATTAAAAAACTTCCTCAATTGGGTGGGACGGTCATACAGACTGAAGATGAAATTGCAGCGGCTACAATGGCGATTGGTGCAAACTATGGTGGTGTACGTGCCATCACTGCTTCAGCTGGACCTGGACTTTCCTTGAAGATGGAAGCGATTGGTTTAGCGGGCATTACCGAGACGCCAATTGTCATTGTCGATACTCAGCGTGGCGGTCCATCTACGGGACTTCCTACAAAACAGGAGCAATCCGATTTAATGGCCATGATTTATGGTACTCATGGTGAAATCCCTAAAATCGTAATGGCTCCAAGTACAGTTGAAGAAGCTTTTTATGATACGGCAGAAGCATTCAATCTTGCAGAGGAATATCAATGTCCAGTTATCGTTTTATCCGATTTACAGCTATCACTAGGTAAACAAACGGTTCAGCCGCTTGATTACAGCAGAGTGGAGATAAGACGCGGTAAATTGGTGGACTTTGAAATTGAAGAGGCTGAAAACAAATCTTACTTCAAGCGTTATAAAGTAACGGAAGACGGGGTCTCACCTCGTGTAGTGCCTGGTATGAAAAATGGAATTCACCATGTTACCGGTGTTGAACATGACGAAACGGGCAGACCTTCTGAGACGGCTTTGAATCGTAAAGTGCAAATGGATAAACGGATGCGTAAGCTGAATAACTTAACTAACACATTCCAAACACCAGTATACAAAAACACACCGCATGAAGAAGCGGATTTATTAATTCTTGGTTTTAACTCTACACGCGGAACCATTGATGAAGCGATCGGCCGGTTAGAAACGGATGGAATGAAAGTGAATCATGCGCAAATCCGTTTGATTCATCCTTTCCCGGCTGATGAAGTCCTATCGTTGGTGCAAAGTGCTAAGAAAGTAGTAGTTATTGAAAATAATGCGACTGGACAATTGGCTAATATTATCAAGATGAATGTCGGACATGTTAATAAAATTAAAAGCATCCTAAAATATGATGGCAACCCATTCCTCCCGCATGAAATTCACACACAATGCAAGGAGATGTTCGAATATGGCAACGTTTAAAGAGTTTCGTAATGATGTAAAACCCAACTGGTGTCCTGGCTGCGGAGATTTCTCCGTTCAGGCTGCCATGCAGCGTGCGGCGGCCAATGTAGGATTGGAGCCGGAGAATCTGGCTGTTGTTTCCGGTATCGGCTGTTCAGGACGTATATCCGGTTACATCAAGTCATACGGTTTCCACGGAATCCATGGCCGCTCTCTGCCAATTGCCCAAGGAGTGAAAATGGCCAACCGTGAATTGACCGTTATAGCTTCAGGCGGTGACGGAGATGGTTTTGCAATCGGGATGGGACACACTATTCATGCGATCCGTCGTAATATAGACATTACCTATATTGTCATGGATAACCAAATTTATGGTTTGACAAAAGGCCAGACCTCACCTAGATCTGCTGCTGGATTTAAAACGAAATCCACTCCAGAAGGATCAATAGAACAGGCTGTTTCACCTATGGAATTAGCTTTGTCAGCTGGCGCTACGTTTGTCGCCCAAAGCTTTTCCACTGACTTGAAAGACCTGACAGCGATCATTGAAGCAGGGATAAACCATAAAGGGTTTTCCTTTATCAATGTTTTCTCTCCTTGTGTAACATATAATAAGATTAATACGTATGATTGGTTTAAACAAAACTTAACTAAATTGAACACGATTGAAGGCTATGATTCATCAAATAAAGAACAGGCCATGCAGACTTTGATGAAACATGACAGCCTTGTGACAGGTATTATCTATCAAGACTCTTCACGTCCTTCGTACCAGGAATTAGTGCCAGGGTATGCTGAAAAAGCGTTAAATAAATCCGATTTGACACTGGATCAAGCGCACTTTGATAAGCTTGTTGCTGAATTTATGTAAAAGTGAAAAGGTTCGCCCCTTAAGATGGGGTGAACCTTTTTTGTGGTTAATTATTAGGCTCTCCAGTAGATAGGCCACATGCTAGAAGACTTACGACTGGCTTAGCTTAACAACCGTTGTTGCATCTGCCGAAGTTACGGTTAAAAACCGCAACCGCCACCGCAACCTCCACCAAAACCGCCACCGCAACGGCCACCGAAGCCGCCACCGAAACCGAAGAAACAGCAACGATTCCTTCTTCTACAACAACAGTTGTTGTTGTTATGATGATGGTGGTGATGGTGTTGATCGCGGTCCCGATCCCGATCCCGATCGCGGTCACGGTCACGGTCATGATCGCGGTCACGATCTCTGTCGCGCCTATTACAACCTCTCACAGCACGACAAAAATCGTCTGCGATTCTATCGTTATTATTGTTGTTACCATGATGATCATGATTATGGTTTCCAGAACATGACATATAAGTCACTCCTTCAATTATTTTTGTTGTACAAGATATCTTATTCGAGAGCGGACGAGATGCTATAGAAACATGACCCATTTAACAAAAATGTACGAATGCCCCAAAATCAACTTTATTTTGCACAAAAGAACGATACAAAAGCGATTAGGTATTTTTTTAATTAGTTTTTCATATCTTTACATATTAAGGCAGGTGAAAAGAGCAGCCCTATTTCAGGGGGAGTGTATATGCTGAGAGGGAAAATGAAAGCAGTCGTCAAACATCACCGAGGATATGGGGCACAATTACAAGTTGTCGATATTCCTGATATTCGTGAGGACGAGGTCTTGATTCGAGTAAAGATGACCTCTATATGTGGAACGGATATTCATATCTTCACCTGGGATAAATGGTCGCAGGGAAGAGTGAATCCACCATACGTTTTTGGACACGAATTTGCTGGGGAAGTAATGGAGATAGGAGAAAATGTGAGAAATGTTTCAGTTGGTGATTGTGTATCTGCCGAAACACATATAGTTTGCGGTACATGCAGGCAATGCTTAACCGGCCAATTCCATATTTGTAAAAAAACAAATATTATCGGACTCGATAAACAGGGATGCTTTGCAGAGTATATAGCTCTGCCGGCCAAGAATCTATGGAAAAATCCAATTGGTATGCCACTCGATATAGCTACCATCCAAGAACCAATGGGAAATGCCGTACATTCAGTGCTTGCTGGTGAGGTCCTGGGTAAAACGGTGGCCATAATCGGCTGTGGTCCAATTGGGCTTATGGCAGTTGCTGTAGCAAAGGCTGCAGGTGCCGATAAAGTGATCGCTCTTGATATTAATGATTATCGGCTTCAGCTTGCCAAAAAGATGGGGGCTACAGACCTCATACATTCAATTAAACAAAATCCACTGGAAATCACGAAAGGCCTCACAAATTCGGATGGGGTGGATGTGGTTTGCGAAATGAGCGGTAATCCTACAGCTATTGAACAAGGGTTCAAGATGGCCACGAATGGTGGAAGGATATCAATTCTAAGTCTGCCATCACAGCCGGTCACGCTTAATATAACGGATGATATTGTATTCAAGGGTCTTACTGTCCAAGGGATAACCGGAAGGAAAATGTTTTCAACCTGGCAACAGGTTTCAAGTTTGCTTGGGAGTGGCAATGTTGATGTAAAACCAATGATTACACACCGATTTTCACTAAGCGATTTTGAGAAGGGTTTTGAACTGATGATCAAAGGTCAGTGTGGCAAGGTGCTCCTAACCCCTTAAAGAGTGAGAAGGTTCACGAGTAAAACAACCAAATAAAGGAGTAAAGCGGTCAAACTCACGAGTAAAATGCACAATTTCACGAGTAAAGTGATCAAACTCACGAGTAAAGCGCCTAAATTCACGAGTAAAATGCTCAATTTCACGAGTAAAGCGCCCAAACTCACGATTAAAGCTCAAACCCACGAGTAAAGCGCATGGTCTGCATTTTTAAAATAGCTGTGAAGGAATAGTATCATCCTATCATTTAATAAGAAGAGGCTAATATCGTCATATTGAATATGCGAATCAAGCCTCTTCTTTCTTGTTCTTATTTTCCACGTTTGTGAAAAATTTCTTACAATTGAAGAAGGCACGACAGAATGATTGTTTCTTGCTGTTAAAAGCTTTATACTAAGTTAATGTGGATATATCACAATTAAAAGCTAATATTTACTGGAAATTCTTAAAAAGAAACCGTATAAAACCATTAGAAGATAGGTCTTGAAATAGTTGGTGAAGAAATAAACTAACTATTTTGAAAGGAGATTAACTATGAACGAGAAACAACGATTAGAATCACAACAAGTACAGGCTGAAAATTCAGCGGACAAAAAATCCGATAAGGACTTCAGTAAGTACTTTCAAGCCGTTTATATTCCGCCTTCCCTAAAAGATGCGAAAAAGCGAGGAAAAGAAGAAGTAGAATACCATGATGACTTTGCAATTCCTGAAGGTTTCCGTGGAATGGGAGAAGGCAAAAAGTTTTACATTCGTACATATGGCTGTCAAATGAACGAACATGATACAGAAGTCATGGCGGGCATCTTTACGGCACTTGGTTATGAGCCTACAAACACGGTGGATGATGCTAACGTCATATTACTTAACACTTGTGCGATTCGGGAAAACGCAGAGAATAAAGTGTTCGGTGAATTGGGCCATTTGAAATCATTGAAATTGGAAAAGCCGGATCTTTTGCTTGGGGTTTGCGGTTGTATGTCGCAAGAGGAGTCTGTTGTAAAGCGGATTCTAGAGAAGCACCATTTTGTAGATATGATTTTCGGAACGCATAATATCCACCGGCTGCCGCAAATTCTTAATGAAGCTTATCTTTCCAAGGAAATGGTCATTGAGGTTTGGTCCAAAGAAGGTGATGTAATCGAGAACCTTCCGAAAGTGCGTAAAGGCAAAACGAAGGCATGGGTCAATATCATGTATGGCTGCGATAAGTTTTGTACATACTGCATCGTACCTTACACAAGGGGTAAAGAAAGAAGCCGCAGACCTGAAGATATCATACAAGAAGTCCGTCATTTAGCGGCTCAGGGTTACAAGGAAATAACACTGCTTGGACAGAATGTGAATGCATACGGTAAAGACTTTGCGGATATTGAATATCGTTTCGGTGATTTGATGGATGAAATCCGCAAAATCGATATTCCGCGTATTCGTTTTACGACCAGCCATCCCCGTGACTTTGATGATCACTTGATTGAAGTTCTGGCTAAAGGGGGAAATCTCGTTGACCATATCCATCTTCCAGTTCAATCGGGAAGTACGGAAACACTTAAAATCATGGCCCGTAAATATACACGAGAACAATATTTAGAGCTAGTAAAAAAGATTAAGGAAGCAATCCCAAGTGCATCGCTAACAACTGACATCATTGTAGGCTATCCGAATGAAACGGAAGAGCACTTTGAAGAGACGATGTCTTTATACCGTGAAGTTGGTTTCGATGCAGCATATACTTACATCTATTCACCACGTGAGGGAACACCGGCTGCGAAAATGCAGGATAATGTACCGATGGAAGTGAAAAAGGAACGCCTGCAACGTTTGAATGCCCTTGTCAATGAAACGTGTGCATTGAAAATGAAAGAGTATGATGGGCAGATTGTTGAAGTGCTTGTTGAAGGCGAAAGCAAGAAGAATGCGGAAATATTAGCAGGTTATACAACGAAAAATAAGCTCGTGAACTTCAAAGGACCAAAATCGGCAATTGGCCAAATCGTAAAAGTGAAAATCACTGGAACGAAAACATGGTCATTAAATGGGGATATGGTTGAAGAAGCAACGGCGATTGAGGTGGAGTAATATGACTAAATATACTAAAGATGACATACTGTCAAAAGCGGCAGAGCTTGCTGAAATGATTGCGAGCACGGAAGAAGTCGATTTCTTTAAACGGGCAGAAGCTCACATCAATGAAAACCAAAAAATCCGTGAAATGATCGCCAGTATCAAGAGCTTGCAAAAACAGGCGGTAAACTTCCAGCATTACGGAAAAGAAAAAGCATACAACCAAGTTCAGGCTAAAATCGATGCACTGGAAAAACAATTGGATGAACTACCGATCGTCCAAGAATTCAAACAATCCCAAGTTGATGTAAATGATCTTTTGCAAATGGTCTCATCACAAGTATCGAATAAGGTAACGGACCTGATCATTGAATCGACTGAAGGCGACGTCCTTCGCGGTGAGACAGGTTCACAGGTGCAAGCTGGAGGCGGAAGTTGTTCATGAATATTAAAAAGCCCTACTGATTTTGAACTATACCCCGAATAATGGTCACAGTAAAAAAGTCCCTTATTCGGGTAAAGTGTACCCCATTTTTTTGACAGTATAAAAAAATTGGCTAATAGGTGGTCCCGGTATTGTACCGGGGCCATTTTCTATAGTCCCCATTGATAACGAGACTCATTGTATTCTTCAATAACTGGATCAACTTCTTCCTTCACATCCGTTAAATTAGTACATGTTTTATATTCTGCTAAATCTTTAAAGTGGCCAAAAAAACTTTCCATCGGCGCATTATCCCAACAGTTTCCCTTACGGGGATTGCACTCGGATGGAACTCGTGATTCACAGCCTGCCTTAGCTTGTTTAATGTTTCATAAACATATTCATATCTAATTGAGTGGATAAATGATACGTAACTATTTCTTTTATGGCCGAATCTTTTACGCATGATAAATAAGCTGACCCTTTCCATAATAAAGATAGGTAATGTCCTTTAGCAGAATTTCCTCTGGCTCCCTCGGTTTGAATTCACGATTAAGAAGGTTGGACAAGTATGATGCTCCTCCTTGGTTGTCTTAGCTATCTTTCGAGACGGTTTGGCCCTTCTGATTTTTGCGAAGAGATTATATTTTGCCATCAACCGTCTGATTTTCTTATGATTCATGACGGCCGAATGATCATTTTCCATAACCATTTTGATCTGGAGGGTGCCTGCTTTTTCCTTCTTACTGAGGAGTATATTTTTAATTAATTTTATGTCCAAATCATCCTGTTCCTCGCGTAGCTTACGGGTTGGAGCTGCCTTTAACCACTCATTGTAGCCACTTCGACTTACACCAGCTAATTTGCATAGATAGGAAACAGCCTTCTTACTGGTATTGCCTGATCGTTCTTTCAATCAGATAGAACTTCTCAGCTGCAGTGAAAATGATTTCTTTTTAAACGCCCGCCTTTCTAACTCTTCCAGCTTTTTTAGGAAGTCATTTTCCGTTTCAAGGAATTTGATTCTCGCTTCGGCCTTCCTAAGTTGATTCTCTGCAGACTGTGGCTTAGAAGAAGGGCGTCTTTCCTTTTCCGCGGCGTTCAGGAAGCCTTCCTCCACCAAGCCTTTCAAGGTATCACGTCAGCGCTGTAGACAACGCTTAGGTTTTTCCTTACCAATGATTTCGAGATTGAATCCATGTTCTATGAAAATTTGAGAGGGGGATTTCCCCTTTTTTATATTCCTTAATAGCTTTTGTTTTAAATTCAGGATTATAGGAAAATAGAACACTCTGAAGCACTTATGATTTTTGGGTTCTTTTCAAGTTCTTTAATCTGTAAATCAGTATATGTATTCTTACTCGTTGACCCCCTCCGTCCATACTCATTACTCCTATTGGAACATAAATAAACCGGAAAAGGGACGCTTTTTTATGTGTCAGCTATCAGGGCCAAATTTCAATTTAGAAGGGCTTTTTTAATACTTGGAAATCCTTATACAGCGCCCATTCGTGACACATATCCCAAAAGATGCGCATAAAATAACCTAGGTTTAAAACATTACTGCAGTTTTCAAACAATTAAAATTCTACGCACACTAGACTTTTACCACGCATAGGATGAATGGAAACTGTATGAGGAGGGTTCGCTAGCATGTCACAATATAGAGAGATAATTACTAAAGCGGTGGTGGCAAAGGGACGTAAATTCACAAAGTCCTCTCACACCATTTGCCCGGCTCATCATCCTTCTAGCATTCTAGGTTGTTGGATCATCAACCATAAATACGATGCAAAGAAAGTCGGCAAAAAGGTAGAAATTCACGGCAGCTACGAAATCAACGTTTGGTATTCCTATAACCATAATTCAAAGACGGAAGTTGTTACTGAAAAAGTGCAATATACCGACGTGATTTCGCTGAAATACCGTGATCCGGATTGTCATGATGACCATGAAATCGTTGCACAAGCTGTCCAACAGCCGAATTGTTTAGAAGCTTGCATCTCCCCGTGTGGACAAAAAATCATTGTCCATGTGGAAAGAGAATTCTTTGTGGAAGTCGTCGGCGAAACGAAAATTTGTGTCGCTGTTAATCCAGATGGCCGCTGTGAGGATGACTGGGGCTCTGATTTCGATGATGAGGAATTTGAAGATTTAGATCCGGATTTCCTTGATGAATTCGAAGACGAATAGAATATAGAAAGTAACTACCGGATGACATTCCCTTCATCCGGTTTTATTTATTTTGAAGCGGGACAAGTCCTTTATCAAAAAAATAAGATTGAAATGATACTATATACGTGTACATATTTTTGCGGATACTTAACTAGCATTCAACAGTTTAATCCCACAGGGTAATTGATTTACATTCAATTTCGAATACAGGCAATGTTGCTTACCCGTATGTTATAATGAAGGACATAAATGGGTAATAGATTTTAGTTTGGAAAGGTTTTGAAAGAATGGCTGGATATACTCCGATGATACAGCAATATTTAAAAATTAAGGCAGAGTATCAAGATGCCTTTTTATTTTTTCGTTTAGGCGATTTTTATGAAATGTTTTTTGACGATGCACTGAATGCATCACAGGAGCTCGAAATCACATTAACGAGCCGAGAAGGTGGTAGTGAAGATCGAATTCCGATGTGCGGGATTCCATATCACTCGGCTCCTAATTATATTGATATATTGATAGAAAAAGGGTTTAAAGTAGCTATTTGTGAACAGACTGAGGATCCCAAACAAGCCAAAGGTGTGGTACGCAGGGAAGTTGTCCAGCTGATTACTCCGGGAACGAAAATGGACAGTAAGGGTCTTAGAGAAAAGGAAAATAATTATATTGCCACCATCACTTATTTTACGGATGGTCAGTTTGGCTTTGGATACAATGATTTATCGACAGGGGAAAATAAGGTCACTTTGATTGAGAGTTTTGAAGAAGTTCTGAATGAATTTGCCATCCTTGGTGCTAGCGAAGTGGTCATCGCTGAAGATTTCAATGAAGAATGGAAAAAAAAGCTGCAAGAACGGGGAGCTGCCGCTCTGTCCCTAGAGAATAATTTGGTTCAAAGCGAGTCATTCGCTGCATTGCTTCAACTGTTAAAAGACCAGAAACTGGCGACAACGACCTCACGTTTATTGAATTATCTATACCGTACCCAAAAACGCAGCCTGGATCATCTACAGCCAGTGCTTGCATATGAAACGTCACAATATATGAAAATTGATTATTATAGCAAACGCAATTTGGAGTTGACTGAAACCATTCGTTCCAAAGGTAAAAAAGGCTCATTATTATGGCTGCTTGATGAAACGAAAACAGCCATGGGCGGAAGGATGCTGAAGCAATGGATTGATAGACCGCTCATTAATAAAAACCAGATCGAGCGGAGGCAAAGCCTTGTTGAAACCCTGAAAAATCAATACTTCGAACGGCAAGACTTACGTGAACGCCTGAAGGAAGTGTATGACTTGGAGAGGCTGGCCGGAAGGGTCGCCTTCGGGAATGTAAACGCTAGGGACTTGATTCAATTGAAGCGTTCATTGCAACAGGTGCCAATCATTCGTGAAATCGTGAATTCAATGGCTTCCGAACATGATATTTCAATTCTTGCCGATAAATTGGATCCTTGTGAAGAAGTGACGGATTTACTTGAAACAGCGCTTGTTGAAAACCCGCCATTGTCCGTCAAGGAAGGGAATATCATTCAGGACGGTTTCCATAAGGAGCTGGATATATACAGGGATGCCAGCAGGAACGGGAAAACGTGGATTGCTCAGCTGGAACGTGAAGAGCGGGAACGTACAGGAATCAGATCATTGAAAATCGGTTATAATCGTGTTTTTGGCTATTATATTGAAGTCACACGAGCCAATTTGCACCTGCTTGAAGAAGGGCGCTATGAAAGGAAGCAAACTTTAACGAATGCCGAACGTTATATCACACCTGAATTAAAAGAAAAGGAAGCTTTGATTTTACAAGCAGAGGAAAAAAGCATCAGTTTGGAATATGACCTATTCCTCAATCTTCGTGAAGAGGTCAAAAGCTATATCCCGCGCTTACAGGATTTGGCGAAAGGCGTCAGTGAATTGGATGTCCTGCAGTGCTTTGCGACGATTAGCGAAGAACGCCATTATGTGAAGCCTGTCTTTTCTGATGATCGAAGAATCGTCCTGAAGGAAGGCCGGCATCCAGTAGTGGAGAAAGTCCTTCAATCACAGGAGTATGTCCCAAATGACTGCTTTATGGATGGAGAACGGGAGCTACTCTTGATCACAGGGCCCAATATGTCGGGTAAAAGCACGTATATGCGCCAGCTTGCACTAACATCGATTCTAGCGCAGATTGGATGCTTCGTTTCCGCAAGTATAGCTGAATTGCCTATTTTTGATAAGGTATTTACTAGGATTGGCGCTGCTGATGATTTGATTTCCGGTCAAAGTACATTCATGGTCGAGATGCTTGAGGCAAGAAATGCCATTATGAATGCGACTGAAAACAGTTTGATATTATTTGATGAGATCGGGCGGGGAACATCAACTTACGATGGGATGGCACTTGCCCAGGCCATCATTGAATATATTCATGAAGAAATTGGGGCAAAGACCCTCTTTTCGACTCATTATCATGAATTGACGGTATTGGCATCGGAACTGCCTAAATTGAAAAATATCCATGTCAGTGCAATTGAGCAAAATGGAAATGTCGTTTTCCTTCATAAAATTAAAGAAGGGCCAGCAGATAAAAGTTATGGAATTCACGTGGCAAAGCTTGCTGATTTACCGAAGCAGTTAATTGATCGGGCCGCTGCTATTTTAGCGAAGTTAGAGAATGAAAATGGACAAGAAAAGGGGATGCATGAGCAGCCTGCTGCTGTTGTAAAAGCACCTATCGCCGAAGCAGCTCCTGTAACATCAGTCAATGAAGCACAGCTTTCCTTCTTTGGGGAAGAGACTCCTAAGGGAAGAGTGAATTCTTCACCTAAGGAAAATAAGGTGCTGGACGACATAAAATCACTGGATATCCTTGAAATGACGCCACTTGAGGCGATGAATATTCTTTATAAATTACAAAAGAAACTAAAATGAGAACAAAAGCGAGGCGATAAAAATGGGGAAAATCATACAGCTTGACGAGGCTTTATCTAATAAAATCGCAGCTGGCGAAGTTGTAGAACGCCCTGCCTCAGTCGTTAAGGAACTTGTGGAAAACGCAATAGATGCAAACAGTACCATTATAGAGATTGAATTGGTGGAAGCTGGACTTGGTTCCATTAGAATCGTGGACAATGGCGATGGGATTTTGGCTGATGACATTGAGGCAGCATTTAAACGTCATGCCACAAGTAAAATAAAAGATGAAAATGACCTCTTCCGAATTCGAACACTGGGCTTCCGGGGAGAAGCGATGCCCAGTATTGCTTCAGTTTCCCGTTTCGAATTGAAAAGCAGCACTGGCGAAGGTGTAGGAACGCGCATACTTCTTGAAGGCGGCATGGTTAAAGAACTCGAGGCTTCATCCAGCCGTAAGGGAACGGATATCCTGGTTTCCGATTTGTTTTACAATACTCCTGCAAGGTTGAAATATATGAAAACCATTCATACCGAGCTAGGAAATATTACGGATGTCGCTAACAGGCTCGCACTTTCGCACCCGGATGTTTCTATACGGTTATCCCACAATGAGAAGCGTATCCTGCATACGAATGGTAACGGTGATGTCAGGCAGGTGCTAGCAGCAATCTATGGGACTAATATCGCCAAAAAGATGATTCCGATTCAGGCAAGCTCTTTGGACTTCAAATTATCCGGATATATAGTTATGCCGGAGGTCACCCGGGCTTCAAGGAATTATATATCAACCATGATAAACGGCCGCTTCATAAAAAACTATGCACTCGTGAAAGCGATCTTGGATGGGTACCATACACTTCTCCCAATTGGCCGTTTTCCAATTGCTTTGTTGAATATTGAAATGGATCCGATTCTTGTCGATGTCAATGTCCATCCATCTAAAATGGAGGTAAGGCTCAGTAAGGAACAGGAGCTTTACAGTCTTGTATCAGAAACGATTAAATCTGCGTTTAAAAAGCTATCTCTCATTCCTAGTGGATATACACCTGCACCAAAGCCAGAACAGGTGAAAAGTGAGCAAACTACTCTGGATTTGGACCATGTCGTGGAAAAGGGGAAGCGTATCCTTGAAGAAGCCAAGAAAGAAGCTTCACTCTTGAAGGATACCTTGATCCGGGAAAAGCAGGGACAAAAGAATTATGAGGATCATGTTGAAGAATTCAATCTCGAACCGATAAAGGAATTAATCTACAGCAATGAACAGCAGCAAATGGGAGATGCCTATATACCGGTCTTACCAGAAGATGAAAGAAAACCATATTTCGAATCGGCTGAAAAATATACAACCTACACTGTCGAGCAAGAGGAAGAAATCGAGGAGGATGAGTCGGAGAGTCGAATCCCTCCAATGTACCCAATTGGGCAAATGCATGGAACATATATTTTTGCCCAAAACGAAAAAGGTTTGTATATCATAGACCAACATGCTGCCCAGGAACGGATCAAATACGAATATTTTAAAGAAAAAGTCGGACGAGTCGAAAACGAGCTACAGGATATGCTCGTACCCATCACGCTTGAATTTTCGACTGACCAATGTATCCGGATAAATGAATATCGGGATGAGTTGGAACGAGTCGGCGTCTTTTTAGAGGAGTTTGGCTATAACGCCTATATTGTCAGATCGCATCCTCAATGGTTCCCTAAAGGAATTGAACAGGAAATACTGGAAGAAATGATCGAACAATTGTTATCGATGAAAAAGGTAGACATCAAAAAACTGCGTGAGGAAGCAGCAATCATGATGAGCTGTAAAGCCTCCATTAAGGCAAACCGTCATCTGCGCAATGATGAAATTCAAGCACTTTTGGATGAACTAAGACGGACAACCGATCCCTTCACATGCCCTCATGGAAGACCTATCATCATCTCTTATTCCATTTATGAAATGGAGAAAATGTTCAAGAGGATCATGTAATAATAAACACTGGAGAACCCTTATTTACAAGGACTCTCCAGTGTTATTTTTATTAAAGGCTCTTTTCGTAAAGATTGTTGTTTTTAAAACAAAACTATTTAAGGTTGATTGGAGCGGAAGTGCGAGACTCCTGCGGGAGCAGCGGGACAGGTGAGACCCCACAGGCGTTTACGCCGAGGAGGCTCACCGCCGCCCCGCGGAAAGCGAGCATCTGGAGGGGAAATCAACCACAACTCACTACCTGGTAAATAGCAACAAAGTATGTGAAAACAGCCTTATTAAATGACCACTAAGTGACCACATTTATTGCTAAAGGGCTCTTTTTAGCTTATGAAAAGTTCTCTGCTGATGAGTCCTATATATTCTGGGTAACATGACTATATTTATCTAAGGTTATGGAAACATTTGAATGCCCTAAACTTACTGATACCACTTTTTCATCATAGCAATTCTAATTGGGGTTGTCTTAGGAATGCAGATTATGATTTATAATAAAATTAAAAATTTAAAGTAAGGGAAACATTTTAGCAACTGTATGAAAATAAAAGGCATAAACCTTTAATGAAAGGGACTTATGCCCTTTTGTTGCTTTTAAGTAAGTGATATAAATATAAACTCATAGCCACGTATGATGACAAATTGTTATATATTTGTTCATTTGCGATTACACTAATCGTGTTTTTATATAATTTGTCTCCCTTTTGGAACAAAAAAGCAACGGCCTTGTGTAAGTTGCGAAGATATCAAACTCGATTTAATAGTACATCAAATGTTTGCCGGGTGAGATCAGTCGGGAGGTATATAGTGTTAGTAGCATTAAATAGTCTGTGACTTGTGTATTATTTTCTTCTTCATCACTTTTATATCTTTGAGAATCAAAATGAAACCGAAATGGAAACTGAGCAATTTAGAGGACTTATGATAATATGAAAAACAAAATTCCAAAAAGATGCAAATAAGAATCCGACAATTTAATTTTTTATAAAACTGGATTGAGCACGTTCCTTTAAAGGTAAGATAAGTTCTGAGCAAACGTAAAATAGAATGAATAATCTGTTTTTATAGAGGGGGATCAATTTGAGAATCTCTTATATAAGAAGAAGAAACTCGGTAGAATATATAGAAATTGTATAACGAATACGTGTTATGGATTTTATAATGCCCCTAAACCACATTGGGTGACCACAATAATGTAAGATGTGGCGAAGTAAATGAATGACTTTTAAAAGGGTCATGCAATTAAAAGCAATGGAGGACTCTTAAGTAATGGGGTTCTTCATTGCTTTTTTCGATCCCTTTTTATTAGACGCCATCCATGAACGGGGTTAATCAATTTCCCAATTTATCTTCAATAATAATACTGGGGATTAGGTTGAAATTGATAGTTGTATGACGGGGCAGTATACATTTGGTTATCATAGTGATTAATATATTGCGGGTATTGCTGACTGTCTTCTTCGGCCGCTCTATCGCAGTTGGCTGGCGGACCGATGAATGTTGATGGTTGAACCGGTGCAATTACTTTTTTCCATTGGTTTTCATCGATACAATACGTATGCGCCATAATATTTGCAGGCGTCAATTTCAAAATATCCGAACCCAGGATCACTTCAGGTGTTGGTGCATTAAAAATGGCAAGCAGATGGGTGTTATCAGTATTGGCTACTTCATAATGCCACCAACCTTGTGGAACATTGGCTACTTGACCGGGTTTAATGGGGTAATTTTGTATTTGTTTTGTAAAAGGATTCAGTAATGAAACGGTTGCAGCTCCAGAAATGCAGTACACTAGCTCTGCAGCATTTTGGTGATAATGCGGTTCTACGACATTGTCGGTACTAAGGTAAATATCTAATAATGAAACATTTTCGAGTGTGTTCAATTGTTTGATACCTAATACATTTATATAGTTTTGATTGTTTTTTTTAACGAAGGTGCTCTTGTTAACATCGAAAAAGTATTGTGTAGATGGTGAAGTATAGTCCATATAGGAGACCATGAATATATCATTCCTTTTCCGGAGACTTGATCTTGCCAGGATATGTTAGTTTTTATTTTAATGTGCAATCACAGAGTGGGTAATTGCTTATTGTTCCTAATGATTGTTTATGAATGCTGCATATCAGTTAAAGGGCACAGGGAAAAAAATATTATATAATAGCCTGTTGAATGGAAAGCAATTGAATCAAACCAGATGGTAATTAGAGAAATATTATTTTAATATACTTTAAAACCGAAACTGCTAATCTGAATTTTGGATATAATCAAACTTTTAGTAAGAGAAATTTTCCCATTGCATGACTTTAAATTACAGTGATATAATGTTCTCTGTGATTTTAAAGTTTAACATAGGAAGTGGCTAAATTGTCGAACAATTCGAAAGAAAGTAAATTCGTCCCGTACGTCTCTGCATCAAAATCTCTACCGGAATTAACTGCAACGGCAGTCATTCTAGGGATCATTCTTGCAATCGTATTCGGTGCGGCAAATGCATACTTAGGCCTACTTATTGGTTTAACTGTCTCTGCTTCAATACCCGCAGCGGTAATTTCAATGGCTATCTTAAGAGGGGTTTTTCGCAGGGATTCAATTTTAGAAAACAATATTGTGCAAACGATGACCACGGCAGGTGAGGCAATTGGTGCCGGTGCTGTATTTACCATTCCAGCATTATTCATGTGGGACATGGACGTGAGTCAAGCATTCATCATTTTCGTTGTATTAACTGGGGGATTTTTAGGGGTCTTCATGATGGTTCCCCTTCGCCAGCTTTTGATTGTAAGGGAACATGAAACATTACCATATCCTGAAGGTACGGCATGTGCCGAGGTTCTGAAGTCAGGAGAAGAAGGTGGTACAAGTGCCAAATTAATCGGAGCCGGTTTGGTTATCGGCGGTATGGTTAAAGGGCTTGGTGATGGTTTTAAGCTTTTTAAAACAGAGGTTGAAACAGGAATCACAAACTTTAAAAATGCGGTGGTTGGTCTTGATGCCTTTCCTTCCCTTTTGGGTGTAGGTTATATCATTGGGCCGCGTGTTGCAGGACAAATGCTAGGTGGAGGGCTATTAGCATGGGTCGTTCTCATACCGGCAATCAGCTTCTTTGGCAGCAGCAATGGAACAGCCATTTTCCCTTCTGATGTACCGATCGGTGAATTGGATGCATGGGGAATTTGGGATAATTATATACGTTATATTGGAGCTGGTGCTGTTGCAACTGGCGGATTGATCACATTGATCAAAACATTACCTATACTTTTCAGTTCAGTTTTTGATACCCTTAAAGGCGTAAAAGCCAATAAAGGGCAACTTAAATCGGGTTCGATCCGTACTGAAAAAGACATCCCGGCTAAGTACGTTTGGTTGGGAACGATCATCGTTATTTTAATCATTGCTTTCACACCAATAACAGATGTAGGAATCATCGGTGCGATTGCAATTGCGCTTTTTGGATTTTTATTCGTGACGGTGGCTTCAAGGGTTGTTGGGATCGTCGGAAGTTCTTCTTCCCCTGTTTCCGGGATGACCATAGCCACACTATTGATTGTAGCGATTGTCTATAAAGCAATTGGTTTTACTGGTACGAATGGAATGGTAGCGGCTTTAACCGTTGCTGCGATCATTTGTACTGCTCTTGCGGTTTCCGGAGATGTTTCTCAAGATCTAAAAACAGGATATATTGTGGGCGGAACACCATGGAAACAACAAGTTGCCATGATGATCGGTGTCGTTGCGTCTGCTTCTGTCATTGGTTTTATCCTGGTTCTGATGGACAATGCTTATACGATGGGATCTGCAGAACTACCTGCACCTAAAGCGGCACTTATGAAAATACTTGCTGAAGGTGTTCTTGGGGGAGATCTACCTTGGACCCTTATCTTTATCGGTGCGGCTATTTCCATCACATTAGAGTTTTTCGGTCTGAATTCACTTGTTGTTGCTGTCGGCATTTATTTGCCGGTTCATACTAGTGCCCCAATCATGATCGGTGGATTTATCCGTTTCTTCGTTGAGTTCTTCTCGAAAACGAAAGAAGCGCTTAAAGCACGTGTTGATAGGGGTGTATTATTTGCATCTGGTTTAATAGCAGGTGAATCATTGATTGGTGTACTTATTGCCATATTGATTGCAGCAGGTGTCCAAGTCCCGGCCACGGCTAAATTAGCCAGCAATTTGCTACCATTCTTACTATTCCTTGCTCTAGCTGGATTGCTATGGTTCGTATCCAGCAAAGGGAAAAAAGAAGATGCTTCGTAAACGCCAATCAAAAAAGAGGAACCTGTTAACCATGGTTCCCCTTTTGGAAAAACGCGTCACAATGGAACAAGAATCTTTGGAAGCAACTTTTTTAGTCATTCAACGGACCAATTTTGTGGAACGAATTACGATTCGTTTCCTTAAACAACCATCAGTCCGTAAAATCAAGCTTGATAAGTTTGGGGCATTTGCCATTAAACAAATGGAGTTCCAAAGCAATGTCAAACAGATTTCTGAAGCGATGAGTGAACATTTTGGTGAGGAAGCAGAACCAGCCTTACCTCGTTTGATGAAATTTTTGGAAATCCTTGAGGTTCATGATTGGATCATATGGGATGATGAAGTAGGAAAATGAGACAAGGTAAAAACACCTCCTGAGTCGTATTTATAATAAATACGAATTTGGAGGTGTTTTTCTTATGGGAACAAGAGTGCATTATTTGGAAGAGATTAAGCGGAAAGCAATAGGGCTAAAACAGCAAGGTGTAAAAACCGAACGATAATTGATCAGTTAGGGATAAAGAATGTACCCCAGACGATCCAGATTGAAGGCGGTCATTATATGGCCAGCCCATGCATCTCTGATTTTAATGGTTATGTAACTAAAGCAAAATCCAATTAATTGTCTGGACATTCATATAACAAAACTTTACCCTGGATAAGATCAACCTTATTTGGGGTTTTTAGTTAGGAATCCCTTTTTGAAATAACCATGAAGCAGGTGCATATTACAATGAAAGAAACAATTTATGATGAGATGCTAAACATCAAGACGGAAGGGGAACAAAAAATTTTCAATGATTCTTTGCATTACCATCGATACGAACCTACGCCATATAGTGCATTAGAACATTTATTCAAAAAATACCCACTAAAAAGAAATGATCGCATTGTGGATTTTGGATGTGGTAAAGGACGATTGAATTTTTTTATCCATCACTTATATCAATCATCTGTGGTTGGCGTGGAGATGAATGAAAACTACTATAAAGAAGCGATTGGGAATCTGAATAACTATAAGAAGAAAAGGAAAAACAACAATGGCAATATAGAATTCCACTGTTGTTTAGCGGAAGAATATGATATTGATTCGAAAGACAATCGGTTTTATTTCTTTAATCCGTTCTCAGTACAGATCTTTATGAAAATCATCAATAATATATTGCTTTCCTTTGAAAAAGAACCGCGCCAAATCGAACTGATTTTATTTTATGGGTCACAGGATTATATTTTTTTCCTCGAAAATCAAACCGCCTTCGAGCTGAAGGGCGAAGTGATATTACCAGGCTTGACTGAATTTAATCCTTATGAGAAATTCGTCATATACCAATTGTTAATTTAAACGGATCCTCGTTTTTTGGTTGTTATCATGTAAAAATAAAAGCACCCAAGCCTAATACATTGATGCTTGGGTGCAAATGAGTAAACGAGCCAATGGATGCTTAATTTACAGCATATTGTAAAGCCTTTTGAGGCCGTGGCTCATATTGTTTTTCTATATAAATTTGATGCCAAATCATAAAAGTCAAAATGGTCCAGAGCTTCCGGCTGTTGTCCGTTTTATTATTTAAATGATTTTCAAGTAATTTCATAATTTGCGGTTTGTTAAAAAGATAGTCAGTTGGGCTCTCCTGGATTAACTTTACTGCCCAATCATATAATTCATCCTTTAACCAATGGCGGATAGGTACTGGAAAACCCAGCTTCTTCCTGCTCCATACATGTTCCGGCACAATCCCGCGGGCAGCTTTTCGAAGCATGTATTTGGTCGTTCCATTTCTTACTTTTTGATCCATACTAAGTTTTGAAGCCGTATTGAATACGCATTTATCCAAAAATGGAACTCTCACCTCTAAAGAATTCGCCATAGACATTTTATCTGCCTTCAATAAAATATCACCTTTTAGCCAAGTTTGAATATCAATGTTTTGCATTTGGGTAATAGGATCATAACCTAAAGAACTTGAATAGATTGGACTTGTAACTTTTTCATTTTCTAAACCATTGAGATAATTCACTAGTAAAAGTTTTTTCTCTTTCTCGTCGAATATGTTTGCGTTTCCGATATATCGATCTTCTAAAGGTGTTACTCCACGCTCTATAAAACTCTTTCCTTTAACCCCTTCTGGCAAAATAGAGGAAAGTGTCCTCAACACGTTGTTCAACGGTGCAGGTATATGGGAAAACATGCGCAGGGAATGGGGCTCCCGGTATATATTATATCCG
Organism: Peribacillus simplex; assembly: GCF_001578185.1. Lineage (NCBI taxonomy): Bacteria > Bacillati > Bacillota > Bacilli > Caryophanales > Bacillaceae > Peribacillus > Peribacillus simplex. Next base: position 1,748,772 of record NZ_CP011008.1, read on the forward strand.
CCGAATAATTCATCTGCACCCTCACCGGACAAGGCGACTTTAACGTGCTTTTTAGCTTCCCGTGCGACAAAATATAGCGGAACGGCAGCGGGGTCTGCTAATGGGTCATCCATATGCCAGATAATCTTTGGAAGTTCTGCCAAGAATTCTTCAGGACTTATGATATAACTTATATTTTCTACATTCAAAGCGGCTGCTGTCTCCTGTGCAACGTTTATTTCACTGTATCCATCTCTTTCGAACCCTACAGAAAAGGTTTTGATCTTAGGATTAATCTGTTTTGCGATGGAGCAGATAAATGATGAATCAATCCCACCTGATAGAAAAGATCCAACCGGAACATCACTTCTCATATGTACGTTCACCGAGTCAATTAAGGTTTCTTGTATTTCTTTAATGACTTTTGAATCTTCTATACTGGAAGGGCGAAAAGTAGGTTTCCAGAACTCTTTTATATCCATTTTCTTTCCGGGCTCTTTAGTGAAATAATGCCCAGGTGATAACTTTTTAATGTTATTGGATAAGGTAGATGGTTCGGGAACATATTGAAAGCTGAGAAAATGCTGTAATGAATTCACGTCCAACTCTTCATTCATCGCTGTCAAGATACTCTTTTTTTCTGATGCAAAATATGTGACATTATCTTGTTCACAATAGAAAAAAGGCTTGATTCCAAAGTGATCCCTTGCCCCAAATAGTTTTTGTTCGACTTTATCCCAAATGACAAAAGCGAACATGCCGCGCAGTTTCTGGACGGTTTGCTCTTTATGGCTACTATAGAGAGCCAATATTACTTCCGTATCAGAATCCGTCGTGAACTCATACCCTTTATCAATGAGTTCTTTCCTTAGTTCAATATAATTGTAGATTTCGCCATTAAAAATGATCCAATATCGTTCATTTTCATATGAAAGAGGTTGGTTACCGTTATCTATATCGATTATGCTCAATCTCCTAAATCCAAAATTTACAAAATCATCAAAAAAATAACCTTCATCATCCGGACCCCTATGGGTAATGATCGTGTTCATCTTCTTGATCGTTTCTTTCATATTTGAATTTATGGCTTTCGGATATTTTTGAATACATCCTACAAAACCGCACATAAAATCCACCTGCCTAATTATTTATTATTAAGAGATTTCCTAGTAACTTTTATCAAGATTACAATGAAATATATAGGCATAAAGTTGTGTATCGATCTAAGTAGTAGAATATCTCTAGTCTACTAGGTTAGATTATTATTCTATATTTGTCAATTTCACTCATTTATTGAATTGATTTGTAAGTATTTTAATATGGTACAAGAATCCAAACACGCAATAAGAAGAGGCAATCGTTATGATTGCCTCTAAATGAACGCATATAAAAAAATATATTCAATCCCAAATCGAAATGCTGAATAAGAAGCACACAAAAAAACGGGCTGCCTTAATGAAATAGGCATCCGTCTTCTTTTAATTATCATTCAATAGTTCCGTTCGATGACAAAGTGTGCACGATCGCCTCTAAAGAGAGTTTTAGAAAATTCAATGACAGATCCATCAACCTCATATGTGTAAGTTTCTAATGAAAAACAAGGTGAACCGTTGGGTACATCCAATTTGTCAGAAATGGAATCGTCGGCTAGTGAAAACTCCAAGTGTTCGACCGTTTTTTTTACTTTTAAATTGAATTGTGTTTCAAGTACTGTAAAGAGTGATTTTTCACAGGCTTCGATATTAAGCCCGGGTGTTTTATACCAAGGCAGATAGGCAATTTCATATTGAAGGGGGACATCGTTTACGTAACGAATTCGTTCCAGTTTGTTTACTGGATCTCCAATATTTTGCTTAAAAAGCTTGGCAAGGGTAGCATTAGCTTCAATCACCTTTAAGCTAATGACCTTTGTAGAAGGATTTTTTCCTTGCATCGTGATTTGTTCTGAGAACTTTTCAACCGTGCTTGTAAGAAATTGCTTCACTTTATTCTCCGAAACGAAAGTCCCTTTACCTTGAACACGGTAGATGTAGCCTTCGACTGTCAATTGCTGTAAGGCCGTGCGCACTGTTGTCCTGCTTACTCCGTATATTTTACAAAACTCAGCTTCAGTCGGTAATTTTGTATTTGTTTGATACTCGCCATTTTTTATGAGATCGATAATCGATTCCTTAACGATGGAATGCAATGCCGCTTCTTTATTCATGGTCTCCACAGTGATGCCTCCTTTACTCATTCCAATATATACATATAGATTATATCGGATAAGTTCAATAATCAACTGTAAATCAAAAATTTGTAATAACAAATCAAAAATTGTGTTGATATTTTTTCGATTTGTAACTACAATATATATATGGAGGTAATAATACCCAGTTCAAAAATACCTTTCAAAGGGAGTGATAAAACAAAGGAACATCAATTATTGTAAAATTATGGTTCTTTTTTTCTTGAAAATACTGAATAATCAATCATTAAAAGGGGGTAATTTCAATGAATATCTTATTATGTTGTTCTGCAGGGATGTCTACCAGTTTATTAGTTACCAAGATGGAGGAAAGCGCTAAAAAACAAGGGGTGGAGTGTCATATATGGGCTGTTGGTTCTACAGAAGTGAACAATGAAATGGATAAGGCTGATGTGATTTTATTAGGTCCGCAAGTTCGGTATCTTCTTTCCAAGTTACAGGAGGCGGGTAAGGAAAAGGGAATTCCGGTCGCAACCATCAATCCAATGTTCTATGGTCTATGTAATGGTGAAGAAGTACTAAAACAAGCCACTACTTTAATAAAAGGAGAATAAGGATATGATGACTTTTATTGATAAGTATATTATGCCTGGAGCGGTGAAAATAGGAAATAACCGGCATCTGCTCGCGATTCGTGACGCATTGATTGGAATGATAGCGATTACAATGATCGGGTCTTTTGCCGTCCTGTTCAATAATCTTGGGCAAGTCATCAAGCCTTACGGAAGAATGATGGAGGCCATTTTCGGTCCAGCATGGAATACGCTAGGCGGTGATATTTGGTTTGGAACCTTTGCATTCATGACGGTATTCGCTGTATTCGGCATTTCTTATAAACTAGCAAGATCATACGGCGACGATGGTTTTGAAGCGATGCTGGTTTCCTCGGCCTGTTTCTTCTTATTATTACCTCAAATCGGAAATGTCACTTTAACCATTGATGATAAGGATGTTACAGGCGGGGCATGGGGTTTCGTAAGCGTGAATTATTTTAATGCTACAGCCCTCTTTACAGGAATAGTCGTTGCCTTAATAGCAACCGAAATATTTGTGAGACTTTCCCGAGTGAAATATTTAGTCATTAAGTTGCCTGATGGAGTACCTCCAGCGGTAGCCCGTTCTTTTGCAAAGTTAGTACCGGGTATGGCAACGATTCTTGCCGCTGGTGTATTCGGACTGCTATTCCGTAAAGTTACTGATGGACAGGTACTGAATGACTGGCTGAGTAAAGTGATTGTATCTCCCTTACAAAGTGCTGTAGATTCATTGCCATTCGCTATTTTACTAGTATTTCTTGTTCATTTATTATGGATGATTGGTTTGCACGGACCAAATATCCTTGGAGGGATAACAACACCGCTTTTTGAAAGTTCGGGTGTGAAAAATATTGATTTATATGCAAAAGGTGTCAAAGACATGGACCAATATGGGGTATTGGCAGGTTCTTTCCTGGATGCATTTGTTTATTTAGGAGGATCTGGTGCAACATTGGGCCTCATCATCGCAATGATCATTGCCGGTCGGAAACGTTATAAACAGATGATTGCACTTGGAGGGGCACCAGGGGTGTTCCAGATTAACGAACCTATCCTATTCGGATTGCCTATCGTTCTGAATCCAATGTGGTTCATTCCATTTGTTCTCGGTCCGGTAATTACAACGGTGATCTCGTATATAGCGGTAAGCAGCGGAATGGTTTTTCCGATCGTTGCTAAGATTCCATGGGTTACCCCACCGATTGTGGGCGGATTCCTAGCCACTGGCGGGCATGTATCCGGAGCGGTCTTGGCTGCGGTCAACTTAGTCATTTCAACAGTGATTTATTTACCATTCGTATATGCTCAAGTGAAGATAGATACCAAAAATAAAACAGAGCTTACAAAAGATTCAGAAACGCTAAACGTTTAAGAAAGTAGTGATGAAAATGGAAAAAGAAGAATTATACCAGCTATCCTTTCAATTGATTTTATATAGTGGGAATGCGAGAAGCTTTGCAATGGAAGCGATGCAGGAGGCTAAGAAAAAGAACTTTGATTCTGCTCGTTTGAAAATCGCCGAGGCCGAAGCGGAATTACTGCAAGCCCATAAATACCAAACTCAATTAATCCATGCAGAGGCGGGCGGGGACCAATTTGAGCTTCCCATTATCCTGGTGCATGCTCAAGATCATTTAATGACGGCGATGACTGTAAAGGATCTTGCAATAGAAATGATCGATCTGCGCGAAGAATTCTTACATGCAAATGTAGTGAAAGAGAGGACTGCTGAATGAGCGAGGGTCTGAAGATTGTCACGATTGGCGGAGGATCGAGCTATACGCCAGAACTGATTGAAGGTTTCATTAAATATCATGAGGAACTTCCCGTGAGTGAAATTTGGCTCGTGGATATCGAACCGGGAAAGGAAAAGCTTGAAATTGTCGGGGATTTGGCAAGAAGGATGATTGAAAAGGCTGGTGTGAATATCGACGTCCATCTTACGCTAGACAGGAAGAAAGCACTTAAAGGGGCGGATTATGTAACAACCCAGCTGCGAGTTGGCCAGCTTGCAGCAAGGGCACTTGATGAAAAGATTCCGTTGAAACACGGAGTGATTGGACAGGAGACGAATGGACCAGGCGGGCTTTTTAAGGCTTTTAGAACGATTCCCGTCATTCTGGATATTGCTCGTGAAATGGAGGAATTATGCCCGGATGCCTGGCTGATTAACTTCACGAATCCTGCTGGTATGGTAACGGAAGCGGTTCTTCGTTACAGTAATATTTCCAAAATCATCGGTCTTTGCAATGTGCCGATTGGTATGGAACGAGGTGTTGCTGATTTGATGGATGTCGAGCCATCAAGAGTCCGGATCGACTTTGCTGGGTTGAATCATATGGTTTACGGCTTGGATGTATTCGTTGATGGGGAGAGTGTCAAAGATCAAATCATCAATCTGATTACAGATCCAGCTAAAGCCGTCACGATGAAGAATATCCATGCAATGGGCTGGGAGCCGGAATTTCTTAGAGCGTTGAACCTGTTTCCGTGTCCATACCACAACTACTATTATAAAACGGGAGATGTGCTGGCCCAGGAATTGAAGGATGCTGAAAAAGGGGAAACACGTGCTGAGGTCGTTCAAAGACTTGAAGCAGGATTATTCGAGCTTTACAAAGACAAGGGTTTGGACATCAAGCCTCCGCAGCTTGAAGAGCGCGGAGGAGCGTACTACAGTGATGCGGCAGTAAGGTTGATTTGCTCGATGCATACGGATAAACGTGATATTCAAGCGGTAAATACCATCAATCATGGTGCGATTGAAGGCATTCCTTATGGATCTGCAATTGAAACCAGTTGCGTGATAACCAAGGATGGTCCTAAGCCAATCAATGTGGGAGAGCTTCCAGTCGCTGTTCGCGGTTTAATTCAGCAAATCAAATCCTTTGAAAGGGTGGCCATCGAAGCTGCAGTCTCAGGTGACTATGATACTGCGTTGCTTGCCATGACGATTAATCCACTTGTTCCTAGTGATCGGGTTGCGAAACTTATCTTAGACGAAATGCTGGAGGCACATAAAGATTATCTGCTGCAGTTTTTTGGAAAAAAGGAGTTGCAGGATAATTTATCATGATTGAAGTCCTTGTAAATGCAGATGATTTCGGGTTAACTAAAGCGGTGAATTATGGGATTTTGGATAGCCACAAATATGGAATTGTCAATTCAGCAACCATCATGATGAATGCGAAAGCAACGGAACATGCGATTGAATTAGCAAAGAAGACACCGTCGTTGAAAGTAGGTATACATTTAGTGCTCACATGGGGAAAACCTTTGTTGAACGACGTGCCGAGTTTAGTTGACGAATCTGGTTTCTTTAAGAAGCAAGGTGTGGTGTATGAGAACCCTACTCGTATTTCCTTGAGCGAATTGGAGAGGGAGTGGTCAGCACAGATCGAAAGATTCTTGGAATTTGGTCTGTTTCCAACTCATTTCGATAGCCATCATCATGTACACGGGATAACAGAGTTTCTACCGGTTATTCAAAATCTGTCTGATAAATACGGATTGCCAGTGCGTAATGCCGGAATGCACCTAGCTGAGATTCAAACCGTTACAGATGTTTTCCTGGATGACTTTTATGGAGAAATGGTGGTTGAAGATTACTTTCAAAACTTGAAGGGGAGGGTAATTGATGGGGCAAGCGTTGAGATAATGACTCATCCTGCTTATATGGATGAAGAATTGATGAAAGTCTCCTCTTATAATGATAAACGCTTAAAAGAAACCCGGATTTTGACAAATGCAAAATTGCCTGAGGGATTTTCCCTGAGATTCAGCATCAACCAGGTTAAGATTTGATTTTATTAAATGCAGCCCTTTAATTACAAAAAGGACCATTCATCAAAATGATGAATGGTCCTTTCAAATTCAAGATAGCTTTATCTTAAAGTTAATAAGCGAGGCTGAATAGGGCTTTGATGTGTGATAGATAGCGAATATTACTTGCTTCTTTCATCAATGTAGCCGGCAGACCTTTAAGGGAAGTGTTATTGGCCCCAACGGTTGCCACTGCATCTTTACGGCCAAGGCTTGCAAGTGTACCTGAGTTGACAGGTGAAAATTCTTCAAGTTTCTTGCCTTCAAAGGCTGCATATAGGTTGTATCCAACAAGCTCACCCATTTGCCAAGCATTTTGTGCAGTAGGAGCGTATGGACGGCCGCCTTCTGGAGGGAAAGCAACGGCACTGTCTCCGACAACGAATACGTCATTATGGGATTTTGATTGCAAATACTCATTAACGGTTGCTTTGCCGCGATCCACTTCAAGGCCTGATTCGCCTACGATAGGAAGTGCTGCGACTCCGCCTGTCCAAACAAGCGTATTGGCTTCGATCGTTTGTCCATCTTTCAATTCGATTTGATTTCCTTTAACACCCGTTACAGGCAGACCTGTCAAGAATTCAACGCCGCGTGCTTCCAAGCTGGACATGGCACGTTCAATTAAGTGGTCAGGCAGGACAGGAAGGATTTTTGGACCAGCTTCCACAAGCTTGATTTTCAAGTCCTTGAAGTCCACTCCGAACTTTTTGGCGATTTTAGGGAAATGATCCACGATTTCACCGATTAACTCGACGCCAGTCAATCCGCCGCCGCCGATTACGATTGTAGCGTCCGCTTCGTTATTCGTTTGTGCATATTCACGGATGCGATCTTCGATATGTTTGTAAATTTTGTTAGCATCATTTACGGATTTCAAGACCATGCTGTTTTCCTCAAGTCCCGGAATGCCGAAGAATCCTGTTTGGCTTCCCAAAGCAACAACTAGGGCATCATAAGATAAAGTGGAACCATTCGCAAGTTTCACTTCTTTTTTATCGACTGAGAAAGACTCCACTTTTGAAATGGTAAGGTCGATATCTTTTCCTTTGAAAAGTTTTTCCAAAGGAATCGAAACGGCTTGTTCAGAAATGGATCCGCCTGCAAGACGGTGCAATTCGGTGATGATTTGGTGCGTTGGAAATTGATTCACCACTGTAACCTGCACTTCATCCTTATTGTAATATTCACGTACGGATAAGGCTGATAGTAATCCCGCATAACCCGCACCTAAGATGACGATTTGTTTTGACATAGTTAATCCCCCGTCCTTACTGATTGAATGTTTATCAAATTATTTTTGGTTTTTGCGTTCTGAAGAGACTTCAAGAAAAGCTTGGGCAAAACGGAAAAGCTTTTGTGCTTGCGGATCTTTCATCATTCTTAACAGACCAAAAAGACCGATCACATCAGTATTCGCTTCTGCACGATCCTTAGCTTCGATGGCGTTAGCTGCAAGACCTTTCACTGAGCCCACTACAGGTGTAGCGATCTCCGAAATGGCGCTGACCGTATCATTTTTCAAAACATCATCAGTCGCAACCGATTGAGCGAAATCATAAGACTTTGTTAAAATATTCACTAACTCAGTCAGTTTTGGTAACTGCTCAACTAAAGTGTTCAAGGATTCCTGAACCTCAGGCTTTAAAAGCTGATCTAGGATATCCAATTGTTCTTGGTTTGCAGAAATATTAAGTGTTTCATGTTCAGGTTTTGTGGCTACATCTACCATATCTAATTCCCCTTTAAACTTATTTATTTTGATTTATGTGTTTTCCGCCGATACTACTAATCATACGACTCTAATCTCTTAATTTCAAATAAATTTTTTGTGATAGAAATATAATTTTTCAGTTATAATTAAGAGTTAGTAGGTGGGTTTCTTAATTTATCTTAATATTCTAAAAAAATGTTGAGATTATTGTGGTTATAATACCTTAAATAAAAAAGTTTATTAGAAATGCCCCTTGTCATTAGATTGTCCAATCAATTCATGACATGAACAATCAATATAGACACTTATAATTCTGCCTGTATGTTTGTTTTGGTGTCCAAGAATATTTTATCTGATTTAGGGTAAATAATATTATCGGAATTGGAGATGATGCCCTTGGTAGAACGCAGGATGTTAAAAATCCGTGGAGAGAATATTGAAATATCTTCTAGGTATAGTGAGAAATATAGTAAATGGAATTGTACTGCTAAACTTCCCAACAGTTCCATAATAGCCTATTGTCGTGATAAGAATAAGCTTCGTGCTGAAACAGTTTCTATGAGCAGATTATTAATTACTTATGATGACTATAAAATTGTATGAGATGTAGTGGAATCAGCCGACCAAAAAAAAAGGCGCCCAACCTCGAAGATGATTGAACTATACCCCGAATTATGGACACAGTAAAAAAAGTCCCTTATTCGGGGTTTTCTATGTCCTTTTTCTAGAACCCCGTTTATAATCATTTCAGATATAGGGCGGAGGAAATCAAAATGAGTAAGATTTATTTTAATGAATTTCAAATAAAGGAATTAGAGAATAATCCACATGTGAAACAGGTTTCAGATCGTTCGATTGCTTATCATCCAGACTTTAAGGTAAAGGCTATTAAAGAGAATCAAGCTGGTAAATCACCTACCCAAATCTTTATTGAACATGGCTTTGAGTTAGAGATGATTGGATCGGATAAACCAAAAGGCTGCTTAAAACGTTGGAGAAAAACGTTTGAACAATATGGCGAGGATGGCTTCTATACAGAGCGACGTGGGAAAGGAAGTCCAGGAAGACCAAAATCCAAGGAGTATTCGCAGGAAGATCAGTTAAAAAAGGCTGAAGCTCGTATTAAATATTTAGAGGCTGAACTTGAATTTCTAAAAAAGTTAGACGAACTCGAAAGGCAGGCTTCGAAGAAGAGAAAATGACAACGAGTGAAAAATTCACGTTAATTGAACAAATCATTCGCCAATATAATCTTACCAATATGGTCCGTTATTTTTGTGAAATGGCCGAAGTCAGTCGTAGTGGATATTATGCTTGGATACATGCTGAAAGGATTCGATTGACTCACGAGAAGAAAGATTCGCAGGATTATGAACTTATTAAGGAAGTATTTGAGGCCAAGAAGAAAAAAGCAGGTGCCCTCACCATCAAAATGATTTTAGAGAATAAGTATTTTGTCACGATGAACCATAAAAAGATTCGAAGGCTTATGCATAAATTCAATCTTAAAGCCATAATTCGTCAAGCGAAACCTTATAAGAAATTAGCGAAAGCCACTCATGAGCATAAGGCCGTTCCAAACCACTTAAACAGGAATTTTAACCAAGGAGAACCGAGGAAAATTCTCCTTACAGATATTACTTACGTTTATTATGGTTCTGGACAACCAGCTTATCTTTCTTGTGTCAAAGATGCTGTTACACGAGAAATCATCGCTTTTCACTTATCTAGAAGTCTCAAGATGGGGATTGTCTATCACACATTGGAGAAGCTCTCTGATTCCCTAAATGATCTGATTCATCCTGAAGCGATCATTCATTCAGACCAAGGCGTTCATTATACACACCCTGAGTTCCAGCGCCGAGTGAAAGAACTAGGGCTGAAACAATCCATGTCCCGAAAGGGAAACTGTTGGGACAATGCCCCTATGGAATCATTCTTTGGCCATTTTAAAGATGAAGTGGATTATTTGGAGTGTCAAACTTTTGATGAGTTACACCAATTAATTGAAGAATATATGGAAGATTACAATACAAATCGTTACCAATGGAGCCTAAATAGAATGACTCCCGCACAATACGGGAGTCAACTATTAGCTGCTTAATTTATAGGTCTTTTTTTAAGACTGTCCATTTTGAAGGGCACAGTTCAGATGGTTGGGTGCCTTTTTTTATTGGATCCAAGATGGTGTATCCCCGTATCCCCGTATCGCCGGTATGGAAATAAATATTTTGCAGAACAGGTATTTGGAGATAGCTTTCGATTAGTCTCGATATCATGTCACATGCGATACTGCAATTTTGCTGTTACTTCGATCTGAAATATTAAAACATCTATCCTAAATTGATTATTTTATATTCCTTTTACCCAAATTTTTAAATAACCATCAATTTTGATATCTTTAACTCAAATCTCATTTTATTTTAATAGCCCAAGTGTATAGTATGAAATATTTATCCTTTTAATTGTTATTGTATACTTGTATTTATATACAAACCTCTTCTATTTTTCCCTTTTGGGACATAAGCTTTCAAATCACCATTTTGCCTTCTACCCTTTTTTTGCGAATTTTTAGTGAAGGGAAAATCCCTTTTTTTTTAAAGCTATTTTCTTAAGTGGAGATGATTGCAACAAAATTGTCGAAAAATATATCAGAAAATACTGAAAAGGAAAGTAAATTTATGTTAATGTATTTAAAAAGTGTCATTTTTTTAGTCCTGAGGAATAATTTGTTTTTCAGGAATCTCCATTGAAAAAATCGTTTAGATTGTAATGGAGTCAAAGTTCCATTTGGCTAAGGAAATATAAAGGAAAACCTTGCCTTTTTATTACAGCAATCAGCAAGTGAATAAGGCTTACAGAATAAGATCATCTGGTGGTGAATTGATTTTGTATGTTGCTACAATAATCTGAAATGGAGTTGGTAGAATGGTGAATATTACTGGATATGGTAAAGCGACACAAAAAGCAGTGAATAATTTTGAGGAATTTGTGGGTTTTGAAATCCCTGCTGATTATAAACAATTTCTCCTCAAGCATAATGGCGGCATAACTGCGGTGCAAAACAGTAAGTTTTATGTAGATGCATTAGACACACTCGTTTGCTTAAATGTCCTTTATGGATTAGATCTTCAGGATAAAGAACTGGATTTACAGAAATGGCATGAAGAAAACAGGGAAGACTTACATAAGAATTGCATTATAATAGGTAATGATACGTGTGCAGGTAAAATTTTACTGATAAATAACGAAGAGGAAAAGGGAGTCTACTTCTGGGATCAGGGGTGGTATTCGGATCCATCAGGCCAGGATGAAAATATTTATAAAGTTGCAGAGAGTTTTCAATCCTTCATTGAGGGATTGAAAATCCCGGAGGAAATCTAATTTTATTTGCATCCCCTTGATTGGCTTAGGCCATTCAAGGTTTTTTATTGTAAATTCAAAAGCAGATTGATATGGGACGTAAATTATATGTAAGAGTGATAGTAAGGATTGTTCTTTTAAAAGGGAGGAAAAGATTTATAAAATCTTATTGGTTGAAGACGATGTCAAGATAGCTGGGAGCTTGGTCAATTATTTATATAGGTATGGGTATGAGGTTTTTGAAGTAAAGCAATTGGACCAAGTCTTTTCGGAGTTTCAAGAGATAAGGCCGGATTTGATTTTATTGGATATTAATCTTCCATATTATGATGGTTTCCATTGGTGCCGACTAATGAGGACGGTTTCAAAGGTTCCCATCATATTTACATCTGCAAGGACAGATGAAATGAACCAAGTCATGGCCATTGAATATGGGGGAGATGATTATTTAACAAAACCATTTCATTTGGAAGTGGTGCTAGCGAAAATAAAAAGTGCCCTTCGCAGGGTTTATGGTGAATATGCAGAAATATCTTCATTCCACCAACAAGTAAAGCAAATGGACGGATTAACCCTTTATACGGAAAAAGCGATGATTGAATTTCAACACAATCAGGTAACGCTAACGCAAAATGAGTTAAAATTATTGAGTTGTTTACTACGACAGTATGACACCATTGTCTCCCGTGAAGATTTACTTGAAGCCCTATGGAATGATGATTCATTTGTTGATGACAATACTTTGACTGTCAATGTCACTAGAGTACGGAGAAAACTAGAGGATATTGGCGTCAAGCATGCCATAACAATCAGCAGGGGAAAAGGATATCGACTAAAAATAGTGCAAGGTGAAGAAAAGTGAAACTAAAATCCTTTATTATAGACCGTCTTTATTTTATATTTTATACCGTTCTATTGGTAAGCCTGCTTATTATTGCTTATGCATTAGCCGTTCTGGAAGCGGGGAATCACATATCGATTTCAAATATCTTCTATTTAATTATTCTCACGTTGTTTATGTTGCTTCTATTTTTAGCGCCCGATTACATAAGGCACTACCGTTTTCTTAATCAATTAGCAAGGATGAAGCAAGAACCGAGCTTGTCGTTTGAATATGTCGAAGCCTTTAGGGAACCCCTGTCAAATGAACAAAAGTTGTGGATGGAGCTTTTTCAACAAATGAACAAAGTAACAATTGGACAATTACAAGAACAAATCAAACAGAAGGAGCAATATGAGCTGTTGATTCATCAATGGGTTCATCAAACGAAGACACCTGTTTCAGTCATTTCCTTACTGATTCAAGAAGGCAATAGGACATTTTCGAATGGGCCGATGAAGGATTATCTTAAAGAGATAGAAGAAGAAAATGATCGATTTCGCAGAGGACTGGAAATTATATTGCATGGAGCAAGGCTGCAGCGTTTTTCGGAGGATGTAAAATCGGAGCGATTTGACTTAATTAATCTAGTTAAACAAGTGATTAACGAGGAAAAAAAACAGTTCATCAAACGGTTCATATACCCCAAGCTTGATACGGAGCTTGAGAATTTTTATGTGCATTCGGATCGTAAGTGGCTCCACTTCGCCATTAGTCAGGTGTCTTTAATGCACTGAAGTATTCAAGGCAGGAAGAGCATGACAGCATAACGTTCAACATTGTTGAAAAAGGGTCGGAGATTCTAAGGATAACAGATCAGGGAATTGGAATTGTCCCACATGATATAAAACGAGTGTTTGATCCTTTTTTACTGGAGAGAACGGGCGAGTTCAACAAGAGTCAACCGGAATGGGACTACTATATCTAGTGAAGGAAATCGTTAACAGGCTTGGGCATGGCGTTACCATACAATCGACTGTATCTGAAGGGACTACTGTGGAATTTCTCTTTAAGACAAATACCCTACATGAAAGGTGACAGAATTGTAAGGGAGTTAAAGCGGTATGTAATAAACTTCGATGGGAGCCTCCCGCTTTATTCATTATACTTACGGTAAGAAAGGGAGGTATTTTCGGATGTCGATTTTAAAAGCGGAACAACTATCCAAAACTTATTTTCAAAAGCAGGGGAATTTATTTCATAAAGCGTTACAATTTCACAATGAATGTACAGAAAGGGGAGTTTGTCGGAGTGATGGGTCCATCAGGCAGCGGGAAAACCACGCTGCTTAACTTAATGGCCACGATTGATAAGCCCACCACAGGTAAAGTCATTCTAAATGATCAAAACCCTAATGAATTAAACAATCAGGACCTGGCTTTGTTTCGCAGGAGGGAAATTGGATTTGTTTTTCAAGACTTCAACCTTCTTGATACACTTACCGTTCGCGAAAATATCCTCCTTCCTTTAGCGTTAGATCATTATAAACTGCAGGAAATGGAAAATAGGGTAAATCAATTGGCGAACCTCTTTGTATAGAAGGGATTTTAGAAAAGCGGACTTTTGAAATTTCCGGGGGTCAGCAGCAACGAACGGCTTGTGCAAGAGCGATGATTCATGAACTTTCCATTATTTTAGCGGATGAACCTACTGGTAATTTGGATTCTAAATCTGCCAAGCAGGTAATGGATACCCTCACGACACTTCAGGAGAAAAAGGGAGCAACCATCCTCATGGTCACTCATGACCCGACTGCCGCCAGCTTCTGTGACCGGGTTCTATTCATAAAGGATGGCAAGTTCTTTTCGGAGGTTCATAGCGGAGGGGAGAGACAGAGCTTCCATCAAAGGATTTTAGATACGTTAAGCGTTTTGGGAGGAGTCTATCATGAACATCCGACTTCTCGCTAAGAGAAATATCCAAGGAAATGCACAACATTATCTAGCATATTTTTTTAGCATTGTCCTTTCCGTCTCAATCTTTTTTATTTACACATCATTTATCTTTCATCCTGATGTGCTCCATGCGAATATCCCTGGGGGACAGCTAATCAGTAGGGGACTCATAGCAGCAGAAATAGTGATCATCATATTTTCGGTTTTCTTTATCGCTTATTCGAATGCCGCATTTATACAGCCGCGAAAAAAAGAGTTTGGGTTGCTGACACTGCTTGGAACGTCCAAATCCCAACTAAGAAAACTGATTTACCTGGAGCAAACGATTGTTTCCCTCATATCCATCCTGATCGGAGTAGGCTTGGGGTTGTTGTTCTCAAAATTATTTTTAATGGCAGTTTCTTGTGTAGAGCAACCAATATCATTTGTCTTTGTCCCTGAGGCATTTGTTTATACGATTGTTGGTTTCATTTTGCTATTTCAGCTATTATCGCTCCTTTCATTGTTCCACATTGGAAATGCGGAGGTTGTCGATTTACTAAAAGATAAACAAAAACCAAAAAAGACGCCCTTCGTTTCAAAGTGGTTAATTGCATTATCAGCAGTTTGCTTATGCATTTCTTATTACTTGGCAGCCACGATGTCGTTGAACAATTCTTATATTCGAGTGATGCCCATTTTATTCTTCGTACTGATCGGCACCTATTTTTTATTCAGCCAAAGCATTGTCGCTCTATGCAGCAGGCTTTATCGGAAGAAGAAAAGCTTATATGGTGGAACGAATTTAATTACACAAACAAACCTGATATTTAATATTAAGGACTATTCCAGGTTATTCTTTTTGACCTCGATCATTACAGCTGTGATTTTGACCGCTGCAGGAACACTTTTCATGTTCAGTGCAGATTTAAAAAAGCAAGGGATCGATAACATTCCGCAATCAATTGGCTGGGTTGAAAATGACGCTTCCATTTATTCCGTTATTGAACCATCCGCAGTGGAGAAAACATTAAAGGAAGATGGATTCAAGATCCTTTACGAAGTTAATATGACAGGTGTGCCCATTTCCCACATGTTACCCCATATGAGAACGGGAGAATCCAATGAAAATTGGTCATTATTAATCTCGGAAAGTGATTATAACAATGCGGCTGCATTGCGAAAAATTGATCCAGCAAAGCTATCTGGAGAAGAAGCGTTATACATTTTTCCTTATGGAGGACTAGACTATGAATTTGTCCAAAAGGGTGAACAAAAGGAGCTGCAATATGGTAAACAAACCATACAGGTAACAATGATTGGTCAGCGCAATCAATCGATAGTCGCTCCAATAAAATCAGCAACGACCCTGATGGTGGTCGATGATCAGCTGTATCATGAAATCACTAATGATGTGCCTTTAAAAGATAAGGTAAGAGTACGAGGGTATGAAGTTAAAGACTGGGAAGAATCAATGGAAACTGCTGCTAAAATAGAAAAAATGTCTAATAATCCTGAACATAATCAATTGCAAACAAGAGCTCCGATTTATCAAGAAATGAAACAGGGAAGCATTTTGATCCTTTTTATCGGCTTGTTCGTCGGTTTATTATTCTTTATCGTCCAAGGAAGCATGATGTATCTGCGAGTTTTTACGAATTTAGAAGATAAAAAAATCCAAATTCATGCCCTACATCGACTGGGACTGACAAAAAAAGAAATACGGAAAATTTTAAGTGCGGAAATACGCATCCTCTTGTTCGCTCCTTTTCTGATAGGGATGATTCATGCCATAATCGCCTACGTGGCATTAAGCAATTTATTGGGATCCAACTTGTTCGTCTATTCTGCTATGGTCATCGGAACGTATTTTCTTTTTCAACTGCTAATTATCAAGTAACAAAAAAGATGTATGAGCGGGCAGTCATCAATTCGATTAAATAAAAGCTATATGTAAATGGAGTCAGGGGGCCCTGATTCCATTTTTTTGTATTAATGTCTCGTTAAAATGCCGTTTTCCTAAATGGTAAATTAGTTAATACGTACTATTGCAAGGGAAGTGATCCGCTTTTTTCATGAAACTGAATGGCATCTGAATAAAAATATGAATTTTATTTAGATTTTATAGATTAAACCTTTACATTCTTGTAATATTTTCATATAAAGGGTAAAATTATTTATTTCAAGGCTAATATATTGAAATCAGCATCTGTTCTTTTTTTCGTGTTCTTATATAAAGTTATATTAATATAATAAATATATGGTAATAAAATGTTTTGCTAGAAATATTAAGTATTTAATTTAGCTTAAATTAAAATTTAAAAAGTTAAGGATCAAAAAAGAAGTGGATAATATGTTAATTACTTGATTAAATACAGTGCCGTATACCTATGTTTATCGTGAATATTAGATTCTTTTCTATTTCTTTTCCCCTTTATATAGTAAACTCATAAAAGGTTCGTTAACTGTTAGCTGCTAGAGACGAGGTAAGTTTAATCCTATGAAAAATAAAAAGTTAAGGGCATTTCTTTATTTGACCATTCTTTTATTAATTGTCTTCATTCTTCTAAATATGTTTTCTACTTATTTAAGCATTAAAAATTCTGTGCAAAAATCCGTTGCTAATCAAAACTTGGTAACTGCCAGGTCTATTGCCGACTCAATGGATATAGAGGCATATCAACGATTTCTCAATAACCAAGTAAATAGCCAGGAATATAAGGATATAAAAGCTTATTTAGAGGATGCCCGTGAAAAAATCGGGGCATTGTATGTTTATACCATCATGGTTGATAATCCGAGAGTATCTAAAGCTATGATTACCGGATTTTCTAAAGATCATAAAGGGGATTTTCCTATCGGTGGTGTATGTACTGTTCCGTCGGAGCAAGTCGAACAGGCGTATGAAGGTAAAAGCTTTATTACCGGGATTCTGGAAGATCCGGAATATGGTGAGTATTTGACTGTGGGAGTGCCAATAAAAAATCAAGATGGCACCATTATTGGTTTTTTGGGCATTGATGTGAGTGCAGAGGATATTAATGCCATTAACGGAAAGGTATTGAAAAGCAGCATCGCCATCCTTGTTTATAACGGGGGATTTGTCATCATGTTGCTATTTACCTTTTTTGTCATTCAAAAATGGTATCAAAAAGAACTGACACGTGAAGTGGGGGATACGGAAGATACATATCAATCGGAATTTCAATCGCTCATTGCTTCAGTCCGCTCATTAAGGCATGATTTTTCCAATCATATTCAGGTGATACATGGACTGCTTAAATTAGGGGAGAACGCAAAAGCACTCGATTATTTAACTGGCCTTTCAAAAGAAGTGCATTCGATAGAATCGATGAAATTGGATGTGATTCATCCGGGCTTATCTGTCCTATTAGAGACAAAAAGGCTATCGGCACAGAATTATAACATCGATATAGAAATTGATGTTTCACCCAAATCTTTCAATCGGGTCAAAACAATCGATTTGATAAAATTATTATCCAATGTTATCGATAATGCAATTGAAGCAACAATTGAATTGCCCGAGCAAGAACGCCGAATGAATATTGCATGTAACGCTGATGATCAAAAGTATACGTTTATGGTCACGAACACCGGGCCAATGATTTCCACTTTAGATCAGGAGAATATATTCACCAGCGGATTTTCAACAAAAAAGGCACAAAAGGGTAAAGTTCGCGGACAAGGATTGTTCATCGTTAAAGACTTAGTGAACAGATATGATGGAGAGATTCATGTACAATCCACTGAAAAAGAAACGACCGTTACGATGATGATACCCGTAAATGGAAGAATATGCTGTGAACTGTAAATCAAAAGGGAAGCGCAATGATAAAGAAGGTATGATTCCTCAAAATGCAGAAGGAATCATACCCTTTTTTAGTTATTTTTGATTATCTTGTAATTTGTTGAAAGGCCTTTATCATGCTTATTTTTCTCCATTAGTCCCAGCTGGTTTCGCTATTACTTGGTCTAATGCGGTAAATGGAACTGGGGACTTCATCTATATTATAAAGCTGATCTATATGGATAAATGAAGGTATAATGGTCACAATTGAATGTGAATAAAGGGATTTCAAGATGGCGATTATTCCGGGAAAAGAGGTGAATAAAAGAATCTGAATTGGACATAATGGGTAGATGTTTAGCTGCTTTCATCGAGATTATGATAAGATAGGAAAAAATCATATAAGGCAGTGAGAATGTGAAACAACAAAAAGGAAAACTTCTCGTTATCATTGGACCGACTGCTGTTGGCAAGACTAAGATGAGCATTGAGATGGCAAAGTTATTTAATGGTGAAATTATCAGCGGAGATTCGATGCAGGTTTATAAAGGGATGGATATTGGGACTGCAAAAATCAAAAGGGAAGAAACAGAAGGGGTTCCCCATTATTTAATTGATATTAAGGACCCTGATGAACCATTTAGTGCAGCAGAGTTCCAGGAGCGCGCTAATGCTTGTATCGGGGATATCCAGAGCAGAGGTAAACTCCCAATTATCGTCGGTGGAACAGGATTATACATACAATCGGTCATCCATGATTATCAATTTTCGGAAGCGCCATCAGACCCTGTTTATAGGGATGGACTCGAAAAACAGGTAAGGGAGTTTGGAATCGATCCAGTTTTTGAACAATTACGCAGCGTTGACCCAGAAAGCGCGAATCGGATTCATCCTAATAATGTTAGAAGGGTGATCAGAGCACTTGAGATTTATCATTGTACAGGTAAAACGATGAGTGAGCAGCTGAATGAACAGCCTACTGAATTTAAATATGATACATGCATCATTGGATTGACAATGGAACGTGAGAAGTTGTACCGACGTATCGATCAACGTGTTGATGGGATGGTAGAAGAAGGGCTGATTCAAGAGGTGGAGTCCTTTTACGAAAAAGGTTTGAGGGATTGCCAATCAATCCAGGCTATAGGCTATAAAGAAATCTATGATTTTTTTGATGGAAAAGCTTCATTGGATGAAGCAGTTGAGAATTTAAAGCAAAACTCCCGTAGATATGCAAAAAGGCAATTGACTTGGTTTCGGAATAAAATGGATGTAAATTGGTTTAATATGACCGATCTCGAGGGTTTTCCAAAAAAAATACATGAAATATCTGGATTTATTGCAGGAAAGCTTTTCAATGAAGGCGAATACATAAATTTAGAGAGAAAAGAGGAGGACTAATACATGAAACAATCAGTAAATATTCAAGATCAGTTTCTTAATCAATTACGGAAAGATGGTACGTATGTGACGGTATTTTTATTAAACGGGTTCCAGATTAGAGGACAAGTAAAAGGGTTCGATAATTTTACCGTTTTATTTGAATCAGAGGGCAAACAGCAGTTAGTCTATAAACATGCGATTTCTACATTCGCTCCACAGCGTAATGTTCAGATTGATTACGAAGTGAAGGAATAATCATATATATGAATGTGAAAAACAGGTTTCGCTTATTGCGACCTGTTTTTTTTGTATGCACGGTACGTTTCTTTTTCAAAGAATCGATAATTTTACGTACCTGTTTTGAATATATATAAGGGACGGATTATTTTCCGGGAAACCGCAGGAAATGACAATCCCTCATAAATAATTGGTGAATGGGAATGAAACTTGTCGTAAAAAACCTTTTAGGGAAAAATCCTGTCAGACATAAGTCGCCGTTAGAAAAGGAATATGGCTAATTAAACTGAAATCTTTGGTATTCACGAAAAGAAATAATGAATTTTCCGATGGGGAAGTTTTGGCGATGTTACATATGCCTATTACCATCATAAATCTAATGGAAATTGTGGAGTAAGGGGTCCAAGATGGAGAGGTGAATGCATTGGAACAACCGATCCGTATGAAAAATAACGGGCAAATCAATATTGTGTTTAATGCGGAAAACAGAAAAGCGTTACAAAAGGATCTGCCGATAAAAGAAATTTTGGTGCAAGAAATCCCCCACCAGCATGTAGCGTTGAAAGAGATTGAAGATGATCTGAAATCGCTGGTCGGAATGGAAGAAATGAAACGGATGATAAAAGAAATATATGCCTGGATTTACATCAATAAACAACGTGAGGAAAAGGGGCTGAAGACTGGCCGGCAAGCGCTGCATATGATGTTTAAAGGAAATCCCGGAACTGGGAAAACAACGGTTGCACGTTTAATAGGTAAGTTGTTTCAAAAAATGAATGTTCTATCGAAAGGGCATTTAATTGAAGCGGAGAGGGCAGATTTGGTCGGGGAATACATTGGTCACACTGCCCAAAAGACAAGGGATTTAATTAAAAAGGCCATTGGCGGAATCTTATTTATTGATGAAGCCTATTCCTTGGGAAGGGGCGGCGAAAAGGATTTTGGTAAAGAAGCCATAGATACGCTTGTCAAGCATATGGAGGATCGCCAACACGAATTCATTTTGATCCTTGCTGGATATTCAAGGGAAATGGATTATTTCCTTAGCCTAAATCCTGGCTTGCATTCCAGGTTCCCGCTTGTTGTTGACTTTCCGGATTATACGATTGATCAGTTAATGGAAATAGCCGATCGGATGCTGCAGGAAAGGGAATATCTAATGAATCGGGAGGCCGAAAGGAAATTAAAAGAACATTTAATCATATTACGTTCATTTCGGGGGCCTATTTCATTTTCTAACGGACGCTATATCCGAAATGTTCTTGAAAAGTCGATCAGGGCACAGGCGATGCGGCTTTTACTGGAGGATTCGTTTGAAAAAGCCGATTTACTGACCCTAACCAGCCAAGATTTGATTTTTGAGGATGATGAGAAAGAATGACATGGAAAAGCCCACCAAAATGGCGGGCTTTTCAAATTTATGTTTTAGGCACCCATTTTTTATTAGGTAGATGCCAATTATTAGTGTAAGAAAGGACTCGCAATATCGTAATGACAGCGAAGAGCGAATAAAGCTGCCAAGACTGGGATAATACACCACTGCCTAAAACCAAGCCTGTTATGATGGCCCATACTACGTAGATTTCTTTTCTGAAGACCAATGGCTTTCTTCCGGCCAGTACGTCACGAAGTATCCCGCCTCCGCATCCGGTTAATGCCGCAGATACAATGATGGCACTCATTGGATGATTAAGTTCCACTGCATACATCGCGCCTTGGATGGCAAAGGCAGAAAGGCCAATGGCATCACTGAGGTTTCCCCATCTTTTCCAGTGTCTTGAAAGGTTTGTAGGGAATACAAAAACGATGGTGATGGATACTATAGCGATGGCAAAATAGAAACTTTGATCCCATAATGTTGAAACGGGGACACCAATCAGCAGGTTCCGAATTGCCCCTCCGCCAAAAGCGGTTATGATTCCTAAAATATAAACTCCTAAAATATCATACTCTTCTTCCATGGCAATGATGGTTCCGCTAATAGCGAATGCAATCGTACCTATGATGCTTAATACTTCCCATGTCATATGAATTCCCTCTATGTCTTTTCGATTTTGATGGTAAAGTCAAATTTGATTTTAGCATGATATCGGAATTTTTAAAACGGTAAAAGCTTTGTTTTTAGGAAATTTTTATATAGTCAATTTTTTTGTTATGATTAACTGAAATCTTCAAGAAGGTGGTGCATGATTTGGAAGAATCATCAAAGGAAACGGCCGTGTTGATTGGATGTCAAACAACAGAACCTACTGAACGTTTTGAATATTCACTCGATGAGCTGGCTTCATTGGCGAAGACGGCGAATGGTGAGGTGTTAATGACCATCACCCAGAAAAGGGAAAGCGTCGATCCAGCTACATATATAGGAAAAGGAAAAGTGGAGGAGCTTCGAAATCTGGAAGAGGAGCTTGAGCCGGATTTATTTATCTTTAATGATGAACTATCCCCGAGCCAGATTCGGAACCTTTCGAAACAATTGGAGGCAAGGATCATTGACCGGACACAGCTTATTTTAGATATATTTGCTCAGCGGGCACGTTCCAGGGAAGGGAAGCTGCAGGTTGAACTTGCTCAGCTCCAATATTTATTACCGCGTTTGGTCGGACAGGGGACCGCAATGTCCAGGCTTGGAGGCGGAATCGGCACCAGGGGCCCTGGAGAAACGAAGCTGGAAAGTGACCGTCGCCACATTCGTGGGAAAATAGATGAAATCAAGCAACAATTAAGTGGCATTGTCAAGCATCGTGAACGCTATCGTGATAGAAGGAAACGTAATAAGACCTTTCAAATTGCACTCGTGGGATACACGAATGCAGGTAAATCGACGCTGTTCAACCGTTTGACGGAGGCGGATTCATTCGAAGAGAACCAGTTGTTCGCTACACTGGATCCCATGACACGAAAAGCCATTCTTCCCAGCGGATTTACCGTGCTGCTGACGGATACGGTAGGATTCATTCAAGATTTGCCGACATCTTTAATCGCCGCATTCCGCTCGACTCTGGAAGAGGTGAAAGAAGCTGACTTGTTGCTCCATGTGGTCGATTCCTCAAGTACAGATTACTTTAATCATCAGAAAACGGTGCAGGATTTGCTAAATGACTTAGAAGTCCCTTCCATTCCACAGCTAACATTGTATAATAAGAAAGATCGGATTCATGCTGATTTTGTAAGGTCATCCAGTCATGCTTCATTAATGATCAGTGCCTATGAACAATCGGACTTGAATCAAATTATGGAAGAAATTGAAAAATACGTGATTGAAGAAATGGTCCCGTATTATGTTTTCCTGCCGTCGAGTGAGGGTAAACTATTATCACAGCTGAAAAATGAAACCATATTGCGCACTCTCTCCTTTAATGAAGAATCGGAAAGATATGAATGCAAAGGTTTTTGTCTAGCTGATCATCCATTAACCGGGCAGCTTGAGAAATATTCATTATAAAGGGGAAGTTTGATGTATCAGCAGTTAACAAATGGAGAAGTGTTGAAAAACATTGCCCAGGACGTGGAAGCAATGATTTCTCCGTTACATAAGCAAGTCGACGAACGAATTGAAGAAAATCAATTTCGTGTATTACAAAGTTATCAAGCACATAGGGTGAGTGATTCCCATTTCATCCCGACAACAGGGTATGGATATGATGATATGGGCCGCGATACGCTTGAATTGATATATGCAGATGTTTTTGGTGCGGAAGCTGGATTGGTGCGCCCGCAAATTATTTCAGGCACACACGCCATCTCCACTGCCCTGTTCGGCATATTGCGTCCGGGAGATGAATTGTTATACATAACTGGAAAGCCGTATGATACTTTGGAAGAGATTGTCGGTATCAGGGGATCGGGTATCGGATCTTTGCGCGATTTTCAAATCAGCTATAAAGCCGTTCCATTAGAGGAAGCGGGATCCGTTGATTTCGACGCCGTTAAACAAGCCATTCAACCAAATACTAAGATGATCGGTATACAACGGTCAAAAGGGTATGCTACACGCCCTTCCTTTACGATTGAAGAGATTAAGGAAATGATTTCCTTTGTTAAAGCCATTAATCCGGAAATCGTCGTGTTCGTGGACAATTGCTATGGAGAGTTTGTTGAAACACTAGAACCATGTCATGTCGGAGCAGATTTAATGGCTGGTTCACTGATTAAAAATCCAGGTGGCGGGATAGTGAAAACCGGTGGATATATTGTTGGTAAAAAGGACCTTGTTGAAGCGTGCTCTTATCGATTAACATCACCTGGAATAGGGGCTGAAGCAGGTGCTTCCCTTTATAGTCTGCAGGAAATGTACCAAGGTTTCTTCCTTGCACCGCATGTCGTGGGCCAAGCTGTAAAAGGAGCCATGTTCACAGCTGCGTTTTTAGAAAAAATCGGTATGAATACATATCCTAAATGGGATGCGAAGCGTACAGATTTGATTCAATCTGTTCAATTTGATGACCGGGATAAAATGGTTGCCTTCTGTCAAGCCATCCAATATGCATCGCCAATCAATTCGCACGTGACACCATATCCTGCATATATGCCAGGATATGAAGACGATGTAATCATGGCTGCG
Source organism: Peribacillus simplex (assembly GCF_001578185.1). NCBI lineage: Bacteria > Bacillati > Bacillota > Bacilli > Caryophanales > Bacillaceae > Peribacillus > Peribacillus simplex. The sequence goes on from NZ_CP011008.1 coordinate 1,773,180, forward strand.
GGCACCTTTATACAGGGAGCCAGCATTGAACTGACGGCAGATGGTCCAACAAGGGCTCCGTATGTTGCCTACGTTCAAGGCGGCTTGACCTATGCCCATGTTAAAATAGCAGTATTGACCGCTGTGAATGCATTGATGGATAAAAAACTGATTCAACTGTAAAAGAGAATATGTAATTTACGTGATGGGAGTCCAAATCAATGGATTCCTGCCATAAACAATAGTCGTAATATTTGAGTAGTTACAAATTATTTAACTCTTCTAAAAAAAATGACGTCATAAAATGTAACATCAGATTGACATGTTTAATAACATGGTATATGATTATTTTAAGATAAACAAAGGAGGATGCTAAGAATGAGCGGCAACAACATTCGGCGTTCTATGCCTCTTTTTTCCATCGGAATCGTCATGCAGCTAACTGAGTTGTCTGCACGCCAAATTCGGTATTACGAAGAGCATCAACTTATTACTCCTATGAGAACAGATGGAAATCGTCGGGTTTTTTCTTTAAACGATATCGATCGACTGCTTGAGATTAAAGACTTAATCGAACAAGGAGTCAATCTGGCCGGCATAAAAAAAATTTTCACTGTAAAGGAACAGAATTTACCTACTCAAGATTTAGAACAAGCGGAAAAAATTAGACGTGACCTTAGTGATGAGGAGCTTCGCAAGCTTCTGCGTGCCGAGCTTTTACAAGGAAGTAAGCATCGAACATCTCTTCGACAAGGGGATATGTCTCGTTTTTTTCAATAAAAAATATGATTTTATGAATGATTATTAGGGGGAATAAAAATTGGCAAAGTTCACACGTGAAGACATCACTCGTTTAGCGAAAGAAGAAAATGTTAAGTACATTCGTTTACAGTTTACCGACATTTTAGGGACGATTAAAAACGTTGAAATCCCAGTCAGTCAATTGGAAAAAGCACTTGATAATAAAATGATGTTTGACGGATCTTCCATTGAAGGCTTCGTCCGTATCGAAGAGTCTGATATGTACCTATTTCCTGATTTAAATACATGGGTTATCTTCCCTTGGACTTCCGAAAAAGGTAAAGTCGCACGTTTGATCTGTGATATTTACAATACGGATGGAACACCTTTTGATGGGGATCCCCGTGCTAACCTAAAACGTGTTCTTGCAGAAGCAAGAGAAATGGGCTTCACAGATTTCAATCTTGGACCTGAGCCTGAATTCTTCTTATTCAAACTGGACGCAGCAGGCGAGCCTACTCTAGAATTGAATGATAAAGGCGGATACTTTGACCTTGCACCTACTGACCTAGGAGAAAACTGCCGTCGTGATATCGTTCTTGAGCTTGAAGAAATGGGATTTGAAATTGAAGCATCCCACCATGAAGTAGCTCCAGGACAACATGAAATTGACTTTAAATATGCGGATGCAATCTCAGCATGTGATAACATCCAAACATTTAAATTGGTTGTAAAGACGATTGCCCGTAAACATGGTTTACACGCAACTTTCATGCCAAAGCCATTGTTCGGTGTTAATGGATCTGGTATGCACTGTAACGTTTCATTATTCAAAGGAAACCAAAATGCATTTTATGATACAGAAGGAAAATTGGAATTAAGTAAAACAGCTGAGCAATTTATCGCAGGTATCATTAAGCATGCTCCAAGCTTCACTGCGGTAACAAACCCTACTGTTAACTCATATAAACGTCTAGTTCCTGGTTACGAAGCTCCTTGTTATGTTGCATGGTCTGCTAAAAACCGCAGCCCATTAATTCGTATCCCAGCTTCACGCGGAGTGAGTACTCGCGTAGAGGTACGTAGTGTCGATCCAGCAGCAAACCCATACCTGGCACTTGCTGTTATACTGAAAGCTGGACTTGACGGCATCAAAAACGACTTGACTCCTCCAGCTCCAGTTGATCGCAACATCTATGTTATGAATAAAGAAGAACGTGAAGAAGTAGGCATCGTTGATCTTCCAGCTACTTTATATGCTGCATTGGAAACATTAAAAGCTGATGAAGTCATCAAATCAGCACTCGGTGAACACTTACTTGAACACTTCATCGAAGCAAAAGAAATCGAGTGGGATATGTTCCGCACACAAGTTCACCCATGGGAACGCGAACAATATATGTCAATGTATTAATAGTTTCAAAGCCTTGGTATTACTGAGTTTCTCAGTTACCAAGGCTTTTTTTATTTTTATAAAATGAACGGAAACTGGCTGGCTGACCACATTTCAAACTATTTCATATTCAACTTTAAAACGTGAGCATAGACATCTGCTGTTGTTTGAATGGATTTATGTCCTAAACGTTCCTGCACATCTTTTAAACTGGCTCCGGATTCAAGAAGTAAAACCGCATGTGTATGTCGTAAACCATGAATGGTTATATGTTTTGTAATTCCTGCTTTTCTGCAGATGCGATTAAAGGCCCTGTGTAAGGTGGATTTTGAATAGGGGAGGCCATTTCCGCGTTCGAAAACAAGATTTTTCTCTATGAAATCTTTCTGCCAATTTCAGTTTTATTTCCTTTTGCTTAATGAAATGACGTGTTAAAAGAGCGGCAAGGCTTTCGTCATGATGGATTTAAAGAGCTGATACCCTTTTTTATCTGAAGAGTTTATTATTCGTGGTTGCTCGGTGTATGGCTGAGTGATCTTTTTGTTCACCTTAAACCAGATATAACTTCACAGAAAGACGGCAAGTATTTGGTGGTAAATGTATATCTTTGAGAATTTAAGAAAGGTCAATATTGGTGATGGGGCGGCATTACTAGGAATGGTAAATTGCAAATACCTTCATTTGTAGTTATAAATTCCATTTTTTTGCGTTTTATCATGATAGGTGAGTTCTCTTTTTTTAGACAACAATAAATAGGCAGCCCAATATAGTTGTCCATTTAGGACACTAACCCCTCTTTGTACATAGCCTGAAAGGGTAAACAAAAAGGGAGGATTTCTTGAATGTATAACTATAATCACGCTTTTAACCCTTATAATGTGCCTTATTATATAGACGGAGAACGAATACCGGGGCCGGGCGGTGGTCAATGGGACGGACATGGCGGCGGTCATGGTGGTGGTCAATGGGACGGACATGGTGGCGGTCAATGGGACGGACATGGCGGAGGTCATGGTGGCGGTCAATGGGACGGACATGGCGGAGGTCATGGTGGCGGCCAATGGGACGGACATGGCGGAGGTCATGGTGGCGGTCAATGGGACGGACATGGTGGCGGACATTGGGAACACGGGCAATGGGTTCCACGCTGTAGGAGAGTATGGGTTCATGGATTTGGTTGGACTTGGATTTGTAGGTGATGAAAAAAGACAGCATATTGCTGTCTCCAGGCTGTCGACAAAGTCGACAGCTGTTTTTTATAAAAAGTTTAGCAACAATATATTGTGTCCTTCTTTCAAACTTACAACTAAATATGCTAATTAAAAGATAAAAAAACCCCTTTTTCTCCAACAATTCTTTTGGAAAAGGGGTTTGTCTACACTCTGAAGACAGCATATTGCTGTCTCTTTTTTTCGCTTTTTCTTCGTATTATACATTTCTTAATTTAACTCTAACTACCAGTAAATTTACATTTATTGAAGTGTTACAATTATTATGAGGTGTTTTGAAATGTTTATATCACCAATGTTATTACACAAATCTAATCATCCTTTCGATGATGATTCATATATAACTGTTATAGGTATAAAATTAGTTGGTCGAAATTAATTAGTGCTTGTGCCTTGCAGGTTATTTTATATTTCGCCCATATCATCGTGGTCAAAATTATTATTTTTCTATCTGCAGACACACATTTCAACGACATATATGTTCGCTATGAAATCCATTTGAGTTATTTCAGACGTTAAGTGAAAATAAAGTTTTTTAATTTACAAAAAAGTCGTTTAAAACATAATAAAGTTTTTTAAAAACGTCAGTCATGTTATTCCATTAAAGGGTGCGTTAGATGAAGATCGGTGCTGTCTTATGGCAGCTTTTTCCTCTTTAACTACCAGGTGTTATTGTTTCTACTAATCTAGTATAATAGTTCTTCTTTTGTCTATACTGTCTATTAATAGGGTATAGATGGGAGAGAAACAGGTATGATCTTAACTGAGGTATGGAGTTTATATAAGGCAGATAAGCAAATCCAAGGTTATTCTTCACAAACATTAAAGGCCTATAACGTCCAATTTAACTTGTTAGTGAATAGTTTTGGAAATATATCTATTCAAGAACTTTCAACTAATTCTCTAAAAGTTTATCTGGGAAAAGCAGCTGAAAAGCTTAAGCCATCTAGTCTGGGACACAGAATTCGATTTATTAAATCTTTATTTAGATGGGCTCAGGATGAAAATTTAATTAATGGAAATCCTGCTTCAAAAATAAAGGAACCAAAAGTAGAATTAAGGGTTCCAAAATACTTGTCTGAAGAGGAAATTGAACATTTGCGGGAAGCTTGTCATACAACATTCGAAAATGCTTTATTTGAGTTTATGTACTCAACAGGATGTAGAATTGGTGAAGCAATAACGCTAGATAGGACATCAATCAATTTTTCTAATCAATCAGCAATCGTATTAGGAAAAGGAAATAAAGAACGAGAAGTATATTTTAATACTCGTTGTGAAATATGGTTGAAGCGATATTTAAGTGAGCGAAAAGATCATGAGGAAGCACTCTTTGTGACAACACGCGCCCCCCACCGAATGAGTATTTCTCAAGCGAGAAACGTTATAAAACTGATAGCAAAGAGAACGGACATTAAAAAGAGCATTCATCCTCATCAGCTTAGACATAGTTACGCCACAAAATTATTGAATAATGGAGCGCCTTTGGAAGTGATTCAAAATTTAATGGGCCATGAAAAAAGTGAAACCACAAAAATTTATGCATATCTAAGTGGTGCAATGCGAAGAGATTTGTATAGAAAGTATTTTTAAGGGACCAGGGTCCTTTTTATTTTGTATTTAATAAACTATCGGGGCAGTTTAGTGGAATAAGGGAATTAACATTTAGGAAGAATAGTCCTGAGGTGATAATAGTTCGTGAAAAGAATCTGCATAGTGTTTGTTGGATTACTCTTGGTAGGGTGAATGGAGTTCCTAAAAATGAATTGCTTGAAGAAACATTATATGCAAGATACTATTCGTATCTTGACCAAAAATATTCAGATTTTATATTGTGTCCAAGAATAGAAATCGAAAGAATAAAAGGTGATACTCGCAGACATATTGTTTATGCAAGTGCGTTAAATTATAGTTCACATCATGGTGACGTTCCTTTTGATAGAATTCATTTCACATTGACTGATACTCCAGAAAAGGGTGTTGAAATCAATATGGTTAGAATACAAAAAGGGATTTCTGAAAAGGAAAGTCAAAAACAGTGTAGAAATAGGAACTAAAAAATCTTATTCAGCTAAAGGGTGCTTAGTTAACGATCAGAGCTGTCTTTAAGGCAGTTTTTTCTTATGGAACAAAAGGGGCAGGTTAGTTGCGTAAGGATTCAGTAGAGGTTTTTCAAAATAGAAAAAGAATAGATAAGGATATAAGTTTTTTAGTTTGGGGGATTCATATGCCATTTGAGCAATGTCATAGCATTACTTCTTTAATGTCAGGGTTTAATAAAACGTGGTTCTTTGCAGGTGGTTGGGCAATTGATCTTTTTATCGGCAGAGAAACAAGAGAACATCAAGATATCGAGATTGCACTATTTCGGGAAGACCAATTATATCTGAAGGAATATCTTAAAGAATGGGATTTTAAAAAGGTTATTAAAGGTAAATTCTACACTTGGGAAAATGAGTTTTTAGAGTTACCTATTCACGAAATACACGCTTTGAATAAGTCAAATGGAGATAAATTAGAAGTTCTTCTAAATGAAACAAAGGAAAATGATTGGAAATTCAGAAGGGATTTAACGATCTCCCATCCACTTAAGTCAGTTTGGAGTTATTCTGATACAGGCATTCCTTATCTAAATCCAGAAATTGTACTTTTATATAAAGTAAAAAACACAAGAGAAAAAGACCATCAAGACTTTATGGCGATAATAGACAAACTAGATAATCAGAGGAAAAAATGGCTTCATTACGCTATACAATTGCACGAACCAGAACACAAATGGCTTCAATTCTTAACATAATGTCATAAAGAACTAACGGGGCAGGGTAGTGGAAGATGTAACTATAAATATAAAACATTAACCATAAGAGATTCTTATGTATTTTTATAAATAATATAAAATTTTATTTACGTTGGAAGTTTAGTATCCTTGTATCAAAGGAGAATTTTGGGAAAACTTTGAATTCATTGGGGGTACTAAAATGATTAAAGGATTACATCACGTTCAGATAACTATTCCAAAGGAGACTGAAGAAAAGGCTAAAAATTTCTATTGTGGTATTTTAGGTTTACAAGAAATCGAAAAACCCGAATCCCTTAAAGGACGAGGAGGATTTTGGTTAAAAGTCGGTGATAAAGATGTACATATAGGAACAGAAGATGATTTTGATAGATTGAAAACTAAAGCACATATTGCTTACGAAGTAGAAGACATCTCATATTGGAAAAATAGATTAACAAAAGAGAATATACAAATACTTGATGGTGTTCCAATTCCAAATTTTGAACGATTTGAATTTAGAGACCCATTTGGTAATAGGGTAGAAATGATTCAAAATTTGAACTTATAAGTTCTTTTTTGAAACATACATAGAAGGCCTTAATGAACTCCCTCAGTTTAATAGATAATACTCACGAATACTCGCTTATTCGCAGGATTTCATACCACATGGTATAGGTTGCTTTAGATAAACGAAAGAGATAGGACCGTTTTGATAAGATGAGGGCAGATTGAAATAGGGGATCTATTAAAAATCCCATATTATTACATATGCTGCACGCATTTTCCACGCTGCCCCTGGAGGCTTTCCCTCCCATGTCTCAACGGGTCATAATCATATGCCCTTTCATTCCTTCGTCACACCTATCCAGGGGGTGGAGGCCGGTTTTGCTAACGGAACGGGTCATTGCCCTTTTGTTCATTACATCCAGTACTTCGTGCTTTCTTTGAAATCCTACGAATAAGCCAACTTTCGTTAATAACAATGTGAATGTAAATTTACGCTGCTAGTTGTTCAAGAGGGAAGACCATTTCCGGTTTATAGGCAGAGCCATTACGAGCAATCCCAACTAGAACACGGGCAAGTTTTCCACATAGTTTCATGATGGATTTCATTTTCTTAATCTTCTTCACTTTAACATTGTTCGAGTGTAGGGCTTTAAACTCAGGGTTATTCATCACCAGACTCATGGTCGCAAGGAAAAGGTAACGCCGCAGGCGGGATCTTCCACGTTTGGAAAGAACAATTTGGCCTTTCCACTTCCCAGAGCTTGCTTCAGCTAGATGCAATCCTGCATGACGAAGGAGCGCATTCCCGTGAGCGAACCCACTTAGATCTCCAGCTTCTCCTAAGATGCCCGCTAGTGAAATCTCGCTGATTCCTTTAATGGCAAGTAATTGCTTAACGAATGGAATCTGTTCCAAGACGTTTGTGACTTCTTGCGTCACTCTTTCGAGTTGGGATGAAGCGAGATCATATTCCTCTAATAACTGTCCCAAGTGAAGTTTATACGCATCAAGGGCTTGTTTCGTACCAATTGAACGCTTGGCCAACGCAAGCAGGGAATGGGCTTTTTTATGCCCGGAATGTCGCTTCATACATGATTTCCACCCGGTTACGATATCTTGAGGCTGTAAGGAACATCATTCAGCTGGGGTAGGAAAGAGGCGTAGGGTTGCGATTGCCCCTTTACATGATACGTCTTTAAACACTTCCCGGAATTCGGGAAAGACAACATCCACCCAGCGATTAATTTGGTTGATGGAGCTAACAAGACGTTTAACGATCACATCTCGGTTAGCCATAAGGACACGAAGTTTTTCAAATGATTCTGAAGTGGAACGAACGAAGGCATAGTAGCCATTCTTCACCATATCAGCTATGACAAGGGCATCTTTTTTATCACTTTTGGATTGCGTATTATCACGATTTTCTTTGTTTCTTTTGACATGGTGAGGATTGACCGTGACAACATCCATGTTTTGTTTGACTAGCCACTTTGAAAGGTTTATCCAATAATGACCGGTAGGTTCCATTCCGACTATCGTGGTGCCTAAGTTTTTCAAGTGTTTTAGTTCCTTGATCCAGTTTAGTAAGCTAGTAAAACCCTCTTCGTTATTTTGAAAAGACAAAGGTTTTCCGACCACAATGCCCCGATAGTTTACTGCACGGGCCACGTGTACATGTTGGGCAATATCCACACCAACAACTAGATGTTGATCCGTAATTCTCTCAATTAGTTGATTTTGTTTGTTTTGCATTTTAAAATTCATAGTAGGGCTTCCTCCTTAAGGTTTTGAGTTAGATTGGTCTCTATACTCGTATCTTACCGAGGGGCTCTATTTTTTTCAAACCTGATATTTAACGATCTACAGGAATGCTAACGGGTGCTATAGCTGAAGATCGGAGCTGTCTTTAAGGCGGCTTTTTTTTTATGCAACTATCGGGGCAGGATAGTTTTATAAGAAGTATAAAAACAAAGTATTAAATTACCATATGTAAAATAAGTTGGGTGTAGTAAAATACTATTGTTTTCATAGAAAAGAAAAAAGGCATAATTAATCTTAATTAGTATATATTTGGATGTGAAATAACACCTTATGGATTTGTATGATTGGGGTTTTGATGTAATCATAGCTATTATTTTTCTTCTGATGTCTAAAAATAAGAAAATAACAATACTTGTTTTAGTATTAACTTTCTCTGTTTCTGCAATTCTTCATAGAGACATAGTAGTTGGAGCCACATTTTTTATTCTATTTATTATCGATATGTATAGACAAAAGAAAAAATAAGTTAGATTCAACTAACAGGTGCTATAGTTAATGTTCAAAATGAGTTGCTGCGGCAGCTTATTTTTTAATTGCTTTTTCAACTAAAGGGGCAGGATAGTGGAAGAAGGATTAACTATCAGACACTCCAATTATCAGACTATGTTGTTTGGTAATGCCAATTTCATTGTAGTTGAGAGCGACATCCCAAAACCACCTCACTATGAAAGTAGCAGGAAGAGGTAGCTGACCATTTGGCGTGTACTAGGTAAAGCTAAATAATTCTTTGTATTGAGTATAAGAAGACATTTAATCTAATTCTCTTATTTTCGAAACTTGTGTTTTTTTATCAGCAAATTGATCCATACAAAAAAGCTGTATCACGAATAAATTATATTTAGGAAAAAAAATTTTATTGATTGAAAGGAAGAGTTTATTTGAATAACAACTTTGAAGAAAGTTCATCAGAAGAGAGTGGTAATATGGTAGAGGCAATTACAACTGGTGTATTTCATGTGCCCGTTGATAACCAAGCGCCAGATAGCAATGATATGATCAACATCTATTTCAAAAATCCGAGTTCAAAAACGCTTACTGCGAATTTCCTAGTGGAATTTTCCTCTCCTGGGGTAGCTCCTGGCGTTCAAAACCCGGAAATTTCGTCTCCACCAAATGGTAACTGGACAGTAACAGTTCTCCCTCACCATACCCTCCTCATCGTAGTCACCGGTCCCGCTTCTCCTCCGGCTTTCGGAACATGGCGTTTTTCATTTTGGGGCGATATTGACCGCAACGAAAAGAAAAACAAACTTAGCGTAGAAGTAATTGCTGGGAGAATATTTGGTTCTGGGCCGGATTTGGCTTTTGACGATGCAGGGGCGACTTTCCCTCATGGGTTGTTTGTTGATGCAGACATTGAAGTAACCGGTCCATCAGTCCCAGTCCCAACAGGCGGTATCATTTCGGTTTAACAATCGAAACAGCTTACAGAATGGAAGGCGATGGCTTAATGCAGTCGTCCTTTCTTTTTCCGGCATGGGGTTATCCCAAAAAACAACTGAAGGTTTGTGAAATGATACACTTAAACTAACGGGTGCGTTAGTTGATTAAGGAACACAAAAATGATAAATCTTTTTTATAAAAGAATAATCCAATTAACTAGTATAAGGGCATGTTTTGATTTATCTTTTTCAAAACATGCCCTTTCTATTTATTCATTTATCAAGGTTTCTGTGTAGTGACAATAAAGTTGTTTAATTACAAATAAAGTCGTTATATTTACAATATACTTATTTAAAAAGCACATGTTATCAATTACAATAAATGTAATCGAACGTGTGTTTTTTATTTGTGAAATGAGGTTATAGAATAATGGCAGATATTATCAGCTACAAAGGAAAAGAACTAACATTACATAAGTCGATAAAAAACCCTAATTTTCTAGGGAAAACCGTTTTAGTGGATGATCCATGGGATTATGTAGAAATGTGGCTAAAAAGAAATAATCATAATGATGAAGCTGTATTCTATTGGCAGCAGTCTCTTCAGTTTTATGAAGCTTCTACCATGCTACCCTTAACCTCATCCCCGTTGACGATATATTATTGTTTTTTAAATGCAGTAAAGACACTTTTAATTGTAAATAAGGTTTCTTATTCAGATTTACATGGAGTATCAGGTTGGAGTAGAGAAAGTCGTGTGTCCCTAAGTAATGAATATATCAAATTTAAAACATCTGGGATTATCTCTGCCTTATGCAATTATTTAGGAGATCCAGTCCAAGATAATGAACAATACACACTGAAAAATTTACTTTATAACCTTCCTTTCATTCATAGAGCCTATTGTCTAACATATACCTCTGAAGCAAAAAAAGAGTTATACATACCTATCCACAAAGCATTTTTTGTTAAAAAAAAGGGTTCTTCAGAAAGTTGGTTTTCTGCAGTAGTGGATCCAAAGTATGCAAATGGTCATACTCTAAATAAACTTAAAAAAAACTTTGAGAGGGATATGAATTTTCCTGATACTTTCGTAGTTAGATACAAAACAAGATTTAGATGGAAAAATGATGATTCTAACAAAATGAAAAAAATATCATCTTATCACTATAAATTGAGAAAACAACTTAGTTACATTTCTGGCTTATCAAGACTGTGGTACATCAAACGAGATGAGATAGATGGAATAATACCACGAAATTCAATGATTTTAATATTTGCAGCAATGCATAGGTTAAGTGAATTATCTAGGTATGAACCTGTAATTCTTTCTAAACATTTAAATAGTCAACATAACTGGTTATTATCAGAGTTTATCAAAAATGCCTCAACGCAATTTATAGACGAAATAGCATCCGAATTAACTGGAGAGGAATTCATGACCCCGGGAATGACATCCAGAAAAAATCTTATCTGAATTTAATACTTAAAAAGATAATTAATAAATTTGGAGATGAAGTTATGCCTAAGCGCCAAACTGGTTGGACTGAATAGAAAATTGCCCGGTATCAATATGGTAAAGGAAGGAGATACCCTTTATGGGCGTCTCCTTTTTTTATTGTTCATTATCTAATGAGTTTGTTATTCAATAAAAACCAACATCAACCACCCCACCCCCGCCAATCTTGGCAGAGCACGCTCGGCACTTGCCAATCCTTTTAGTTTGAAAGACCGTCAAACCAAATGAATTTGGTCAGCTGTTTGAAATAGTAAAAGGCAACTCCTTAAATTCCCTCCCTGTCGGTCAGTCAGAAATTTACCATTGACGCCTGCAATGTTCATATTTTCTCCCCAAAAGAGACTTGTATTGTAGATTTATAAAAAAGAGTGATCAATTATATTAAAGTTTAAAAAGGCCTTGTTAATATAAAGAGGGATTGTGAAAAAGTGTACTTAAACTAACGGGTGCTTGTGCGGCCGAGCCTAGGTCGTATCATATAGCGGGTGGGATTCCCGTCGAGTAAGAATTAGCCATTCGCTCGTAGCGAGTCTTGGAGGGCTAATGGTAACGTTAGTCTTTAAGCGTAGACAGTTAGGTGACGGGCCGAAAGCCAAATGGTTGAAGGGATTGAGCTCCATAATGTTAGTAAATCGAGAGGGCTGATGCCTTAAGCGCAGCAGAAAGCTACATTTTATTCTTCGTTAAAGGCAAGAAGGATAAAGCCTCTCTGGAGTCAGAGACCTTGGCACGTTATACATTGATATGATGCGGCAACTCGGGAGACCCTTCCGGTCTTTTCTATTTTATTGAAGAGTATGGTGTACAAGCGATAACAAGTAAGGAAACCAAATGCCGTGTAGGGAGTCGGATAGCAGCGTAGTACCAATGAAGTTGGGTAATGCCGATGGAGGGAAGGCTAGCTACCAGTTATCACCCTTACTAGGGAAACATTTACTACACACAGAGGTAGGTATTATAAATGGAAACAAAACTACTAAGGATAGCAGAATTAGCAAAATCTGAGCCTAAAATGAAATTTACATCTCTTGCGCATTTATTAAATGAGCAATCGCTAACACAATGTCATCTTGAACTACCTAATAAAAAGGCTACTGGTGTTAACGGAACGACTAAAGAACAATACAGCGAAAACTTGGAAGAAAATATAAAGGATTTAGTAAGTAGGCTTAAAAGCAAAAGTTATCGCCCTGTTCCAGTAAGAAGGATGTATATCCCAAAACTCAATTCAACCAAGAAAAGGCCTTTGGGGATACCGGAACATGAGGATAAAATTGTACAAAAAGGCATTACAAAAATACTAAATACTATCTATGAAAATGACTTCCTAGCTTGTTCATTTGGTTTCCGTCCGAATAGAAACTGCCATGATGCGCTGAAAATACTGAACCATTATATTGAAAAGAAATCAGTAAGCTATGTAGTGGATGTAGATATCAAAGGTTTCTTTGACAACGTTGACCACAAGTGGATGATGGAGTTCCTGGACCTCCGAGTCACCGACCCTAACCTACTGAGAATAATCAGCAGGTTTCTTAAAGGTGGATACATGGAGGAAGGTAAAAAGTACAAAACAGATAACGGTACACCGCAAGGTGGAGTAATATCTCCGATATTAGCGAATGTATATCTCCATTACGTTCTCGACTTATGGTTTGAGAAAGTGGTTAGGAAACAATGTAAAGGGCAGGCCTACATAGTAAGATATGCAGATGACTTTGTTTGTTGTTTTCAACATAAAAGTGAAGCTCAGCAATTTTCCCATTCAGTAAAGCTTAGATTGAAGAAGTTTAACTTGGAGATAGCCGAGGATAAAACGAAAATTATACCCTTTGGAAGGTTTGCAGAAAATAATGCAAAGCGAGATGGGAGCAATAAACCGGATACCTTTGATTTCCTAGGGTTTACTCATTATTGCGGGAAAAGCAAACAAGGGAAATTTCGAGTGAAACGGAAATCTAGTAATAAGAAAGTCCAAGGTAAACTAAAAGAATCCAAAGAATGGTTGAAGATTAATAGAAATAAAGATATTCATACGATCATGGATAGATTTAAACGCTCACTCATAGGTTATTACAACTATTATTGTATGACCGATAACATACAAATGGTTAACAACTTCAAAGAGAGACTCGAATACTTACTATTTAAATGGCTAAACAGAAGAAGCCAAAGAAAGTCCTTTACATGGGATAAATTTAATCTCTTTCTCCGTAAATATCCACTGCCTTCACCAAGAATCAAAGTGAATATCTATGAACTAAGAAAAGAGATTGGCTACATTCTGTAAACGATGACTAGGAGGAGCCGTGTGCGTTAATAGCGCAAGCACGGTTCTGTGAGGGGGAGGAGTACAATTTACCGTAAGGTAGGAAGGCTCCTTTCTACTCGACTAGTTCATTAAGGATCACAAAATGATCAATCTTTTTTATAAAAGAATAATCCAATTAAATAGTATAAGGGCATGTTTTGATTAATCTTTTTTCAAAACATGCCCTTTCTATTATTCATTTATCAAGGTTTCTTGTATTAATTTGATCAAACTTTGTTCAAGGCTACAACGGAAATTCGATTAAAGATTTATCTGTTCCTGTTCTTGATTATATATTTTGATTGAATAAGGTTGTCCTTCCAATAAAGGCTTTGTTTTTTCTGAAGATAAGATTGTTTTTATATTGCGTTCTATTCTAGTTCCTAATTCTCTTGATCCAGCTGAGCTATCTGGAATTGATGTTTTAATGATTATAGTTAGTTCAGGATCTAGGGAGTACGAGATACTAGTTGCGTTATACATTTTTTTACCCATTATTTCCTCATCTAATGAAGGTAAAATGTAAATTGCCACGTTATCATCGTACACGTCTTGTCGTTTTAAATTAATGGAATATCCAGTTTGGTTGTTTGAGACAAGAATCTTACGAATCATATCTTCTGTATTTTGTTTTATGTCCTTAAAGTACTCTGGTGAAGCTTTTATCTTCATATTGACCTCTTTAGACTTTGTTGAAATGCCATAAGCAACTACATTTATATTATGGTCATTTAATGTATCCATAATTTCCTTTTCAAAGGAAGCTGGTTTTTCAATAGCTTTTGCTGATTTTTGAACATCATCTTTATCTACTTTAAATACTTTTACAGAAAAAGCATCTAAATTATCTTTCTGTAAAACATCCTTAACTATATTCGTTACGTTTTCCTTTATAGGTGAAAAATCTTCATTATTATTGCTTAAAACCCCTACCTCAATGATTTTATCAGGTTTATATGTTGCACTCACATAGCTTAAATTAATATCTTCAGCTTCCAGTTTACTATCGATTCTTTCTGTAATATTACTTTCAGGTTCAATGATCGAATTTAAAATGGGAATAGTAGAAACAAAGCTTGCCATCGCAGGGGAGGTGGAGAAATAACCCAAAGAAATCGTCAGGAATATTCCAGCTGCTGCAGTTCCAGTAAAGATTTTTCTTCTTCTTACTCTTCTATTCCCTTTATCAATTGCACTATTTATAGCTTCTTCAAGTTTCGTTTTAGGAACATTAATTTGTTCCATTTCTTTTTGGATATTCTTCATGAACCGTACCCTCCTTAAGATTCATTCTTAGTTTGGTTGTTGCTCTATGTAACTGAGCTTTTATCGTCCCTTCAGGACAATTAAAATCGCGTGCAATTTCTTTTATTGATAAATCTTTATAATATCGAAGTAGAATGAGTGTTTTGAACCGTTCCTCTAACTGGTCAATTGCATGAAGCAAATCTAGTCGTTCTTCCACCTTAGAATTATTTATATCTCCTTGAACCTCTTCGTAATCGACCGGGACCACATCATATAATTTTTTTTTCTTCAAAAAATCTAATGAAGTGTTGATTATGATCCTCGTTAACCAGGTTGAAAAGTATTTGGGTTCTTTTAATTTTTTAATTGATTTATACGCTTTAAAAACACTCTCGTGCACAACATCCAGCGCATCGTTTTCATTTTTCATATAGATATAAGCCATTCTATAGAGAGTATCCTTTTCTTGTAAAACTAACTCTTGAAAGGCTATTTTATTTCCAGCCATAGCCTTTTTTACTTTGTTCAGATCGCTCATGTATAATCCTCCTTTCAACCATTAGACATTAAGCGTATTAGAAACGTTGCAAGAAATGTAGTTTTAAAAATTAAGTCGTATCGTTTACAAAAAAGATGTACTGTTTTAAATAAAATTTAGTCGTTTATAAAAATGATAAACCGAAATCAATACTTGGAATTTGTTTTTCCTTAATGAACTCCCTCAGTTTAATAGATAATGCTCACGAATACTCGCTTATTCGCAGGATTTCAAACCACATGGTATAGGTTGCTTTAGATGAATGAAAGAGATAGGACCGTTTTGATAAGATGAGGGCAGATTGAAATAGGGGATCTATTAAAAATCCCATATTATTACATATGCTGCACGCATTTTCCACGCTGCCGCTGCCCCTGGAGGCTTTCCCTCCCATGTCTCAACGGGTCATAATCCTATGCCCTTTCATTCCTTCGTCATGCCTATCCAAGGGGTGGAGGCCGGTTTTGCTAACGGAACGGGTCATTGCCCTTTTGTTCATTACATCCGGTACTTCGTGCTTTCTTTGAAATCCTACGAATAAGCCAACTTTCGTTAATCACAATGTGAATGTAAATTTACGCTGCTAGTTGTTCAAGAGGGAAGACCATTTCCGGTTTATAGGCAGAGCCATTACGAGCAATCCCTACTAGGACACGGGCGAGTTTTCCACATAGTTTCATGATGGATTTCATTTTCTTTATCTTCTTCACTTTAACATTGTTCGAGTGTAGGGCTTTAAACTCAGGATTATTCATCACCAGACTCATGATCTTCCACGTTTGGAAAGAACAATTTGGCCTTTCCACTTCCCAGAGCTTGCTTCAGCGAGATGCAATCCTGCATGACGAAGGAGCGCATTCCCGTGAGCGAACCCACTCAGATCTCCAGCTTCGCCTAAGATGCCCGCCAGTGAAATCTCACTGATTCCTTTAATGGCAAGTATTTGCTTAACGAATGGAATCTGTTCCAAGACGTTTGTGACTTCTTGCGTCACTCTTTCGAGTTGGGATGAAGCGAGATCATATTCCTCTAATAACTGTTCCAAGTGAAGTTTATACGCATCAAGGGCTTGTTTCGTACCAATTGAACTTGGCCAACGCAAGCAGGGAATGGGCTTTTTTATGCCCGGAATGTCGCTTCATACATACTTTCCACCCGGTTACGATATCTTGAGGCTGTAAGGAACATCATTCAGCTGGGGTAGGAAAGAGGCGTAGGGTTGCGATGGCCCCTTTACATGATACGTCTTTAAACACTTCCCGGAGCTCGGGAAAGACAACATCCACCCAGCGATTAATTTGGTTGATGGAGCTAACAAGACGCTTAACGAGCACATCTCGGTTAGCCATAAGGACACGAAGTTTTTCAAATGATTCTGAAGTGGAACGAACGAAGGCATAGTAGCCATTCTTCACCATATCAGCGATGACAAGGGCATCTTTTTTATCACTTTTGGATTGCGTATTATCACGATTTTCTTTGTTTCTTTTGACATGGTGAGGATTGACCGTGACGACATCTATGTTTTGTTTGACTAGCCACTTTGAGAGGTTTATCCAATAATGACCGGTAGGTTCCATTCCGACTATCGTGGTGTCTAAGTTTTTCATGTATTTTAGTTCCTTGATCCAGTTTAGTAAGCTAGTAAAACCCTCTTCGTTATTTTCAAAAGACAAAGGTTTCCCGACCACAATGCCCCGATAGTTTACAGCACGGGCCACGTGTACATGTTGGGCAATATCTACACCAACAACTAGATGTTGATCCGTAATTCTTTCAATTAGTTGATTTTGTTTGTTTTGCATTTTAACATTCATAGTAGGGCTTCCTCCTTAAGACTTTGAGTTAGATTGGACTCTATACTCATATCTTACTGAGGGGCTCTATTTTTTTCAAACCTGATATTTAACGATCTACAGGAATGCTAACGGGTGCGTTAGTTAAACAAGCATCACGCCAATTTGGTCGATTGTAGTTGATTTCAAATTTGGGGTAGCGTCAGGAAAATGCGGATTTACAACGTTAGGCACATTTTCAAGACGTTACCCCTATATATCTTTGGCTCATTAAGTTTAACTAAAGCATTGAACGCGACTTTAAATAACACGTATCAAATGTTTCCCCACCTTTAACCCCAGAAATATGATCTAAGAACAGCACATAGAATAGTATAGAAATACTGCGGCTGATGCCGGACATGGAGGGGATGTATTTATATGAGTACCAGAATGATCCGGCAGCTGATAAGGTCAAGGCAACAGGAATTAGTCGAACTTGCTGCTTCATTTATTCGAATTCCATCTGAAAATCCATCGCCCGAGTTTAAGAAGCGGTCAGCAGAAATGGGACGCCATATTAGCCGATACCTAGCAGGAAAAGGGTTCTTGATTACCGAGCACCGCCGTAGCGAAAATGCGCTGGTTACCGTGGTCTGTGATGCTCCCTTAACCAGGATACCTGGTCCACGGCTCCTATTTTGCGGACATACAGATGTCGTACCTGCAGGCGATCGTTCACATTGGACCTTCGATCCTTTCTCAGGAGAAGTCAGAGCAGGTATGCTTTTGGGTCGGGGAGCATCCGATATGAAAGGAGGCTTGGCAGCACTGATTTTTGTGGCGGGACTACTTCAGGAGTTCGCCCCCACTCTTAATTTGAAAGGTAGCCTAGGAGTTATTGCCTCTCCGGATGAAGAGACTGGCGGCATTGAGGTGGCTTCGCTCCTGGATCAAGGATTGATTAAGGGTGATGCTTGTCTGATTGGTGAACCAACGGACCCCCACCATCCGAATGCCGGTGAAAAGGCCGAGGCATGGATGCAGGTGATCATACCAGGTCAGACAGGGCATGGCAGCCTACAACCGCTTTATGGAATCTCCGCCGTACGAAGAGGGGCAGCCGCGGTCGAAGCACTAACCAAGCTATTGGAGCTCAAGGCAACGCCTCCGGCAGAGCTTGGTCAACTTTTGTACAATACTGAGTGGTTCCTAGGAAATCCCTTACTGTCACAGTTACTTTATCGTCCCTCTTACAATCCAGGTGTAATCCAGGGTGGAACAAATGTGAACGTCGTCGCAGACAAGTGTATCATTAAAGTGGATACCCGGGTTCCATTCGGTATGAAGCCCGAGTTTGTACTTGATGTCGCTAGGAATCTTGTTAGTGCTGTAGCGCCAGATGCGGTTGTAGAGCCAATGGTACCCTGTACTAACCCGAACTGGACCTTAGAGAATCGTCCAATTGTGAGGGAAATAGAACTGGGAATCCAGCGTGTCCTCGGAAGGGAGGAACCCGTATTCAGCGTACTTTTGCTGAGTTCAAGTGATGCCAGTCACTTCCGGCGCCATGGCATTGATACCGTCCTTTACGGTCCTGGGCTGGAACACACTATCCATGGGTACGATGAGCGGGTTTCAGTGGAGAACTTAGTTGAATCTGCCGAGATTTATGCTGAGACGGCAGTCAAGTATCTTAGATCATTTTAAATCTATTTTCACTAAACTTTATGTAGGGGTAACGTCAGGGTTTTGACAATTTATAACGTTAAGATAGAACCCCTTGTATCAATAGGGTCTAGCCTATTGATATGGAGTCAATATTACGTGAAACAAGGCTTACTAGTGTCTCGTATAATTTGTCTCAACACATTTATCGTTACTACACCAACGATTTCCACTTCCTAGAACAGCTTAACGTTGTAAATCCGCATTTTCCTGACGCTACCCCATGCCCATCAAGCTAAGAAAATAGGTCACCCCCCAAAACGATAAATTGAGCTTATAAGTTATACAAGAAAGTACAAAATTTCGTTCTGGGGGCACTACAAAACTTTAACTTGATGGCAATGTGGTGGTACCCCTATATGCAAAACGTAAAGAAACGATTGAGCGTGTATTCGCAGATGCAAAAGAAAAGCATGGTATGCGTTGGACTACTTTAAGGGGACTTAAAAAATTGTCGATGCAGGCGATGCTTACTTTCGCTGCCATTAATTTAAAGAAGATGGCCAATTGGACATGGCGAGGTCCAAAAATGGCCTAACATAGTGGGCTCGTAGAGCCCCAATCTCTTAACTTTAGGCGAAAATTCAAAGGGAATTTCAAAAGGGGTTCAGAATTTTTTAATTCCGAACCCCTTTTGTCTACAAACTGAAACTCACAAAAATGTGAGTTTTTTTCTTTTCTTTATTTTTTATTTATATTTGTCTTTTATATTAAACCATAAGGAGGGATTGAATATGAAAAAAGAAATTGTTTTAGAAGCAAATAACATCACAAAAGCAGTGAGTGGAAAGAATATTGTAAGCCAATTCTCAACTAAGGTGTATAAAGGAGATATATGCGGCTTCTTGGGACCCAATGGAGCAGGAAAAACAACTGTTATGCGAATGTTTACAGGACTTATTCGTCCTACTGAAGGCTCAATAATGGTAGGGGGTAAAGATGTAAATAAAGATAGACAACAGGCTTTAAGAAATGTAGGAGCGATTATAGAATCCCCTATCTTTTTCCCTTACATGTCAGGAAGAAAGATGTTACAAAATCTAGCGAGACTATATCCTGACCTATCGAGAAAAGAACAGTTAGAACAGGTGGAGGCAGCATTATCCATTGTAAGACTAACAGAGGATGCGGATGTAAAAATCAAGAATTATTCATTAGGTATGCGACAAAGGCTGGGAATTGCTCAAGCCCTCTTAGGAGAACCAGATGTCATTTTATTAGATGAGCCAGCAAACGGTCTGGATCCTATGGGAATGAGAGAATTAAGGGAATTAATTCTTGAACTTCGAGAAAAGAAAAACCTAACATTTTTCATCTCTAGTCATTTACTTGACGAAATTCAACAAATGTGTGATCGTCTTGTCATTATTCGTAACGGTAAACTTGTTACACAAGGAAGCAAAGAGGAGTTAATTAAAGATCCAAGTAAGAGACTAGAAGATGTATTTGTGGAGATGATGACATCATGAAAGGACTTTTCACTTCAGAGTTAGAACGATTATGGTCCCAAAAGATATCATGGATCATACTATTTTTTATACCCTTGATGTCGATAGGTTCAGTTAAATATTACTTGAGTTGGAATGAACGAGTGTCACCAGGGCAACCAGATTATGTAACTTCCTTAAACTTTCCTATAATCAGCATTTCTGAACATCTCGTTGTTTCTTTTAATATCATAGCTATAATACTAATTTCTACGGTTATAGCTAATGAGATAGAAAATGGGCAGTTAAGAATGATCCTCATTCGTCCTTTTTCTACAACTCAACTTTTTTTAGCAAAATTAGCTACTATTTTAACAACCATGTTCTTGTATTTAACTCTATTTTGGATTTTAAATACTGTTGCTGGTTATATCTTTTTTCCCAAGGTTGATACCTTAATAACATTTTTAGATGAGCAGAAATTATCTTTGACAGCAGCTTTATTATATAACGTTAAATACTTCTTTGCTTGTTTTGTGACAATGATTAGCGTTGTGTCAGTCTTTACATTATTGGGATCAATAAGCAGAAGTACAATGATTACACTTGGGGCAGGGGTTGGCTTTATTTTCTTAGCAATCGCCATTCCTCAGCTCTTAGAATTCTCGACGCAAACGATTATCGGGCACAGCACAGTGATTCACCTTATGTACATGTCTATTGTGAAAATTCAGCACACGGGAATAGCATTTTTACTTTCATCAACTAACAATCTAAATTCCTATATCATTTTAGTTCAAACGGTATACATTGCTCTATTTGGTTTAATTGCTTATTGGACATTTGTGAAAAGAGATTATTTTATTTGAATTAGGGAGGGTTTTAATTGAAAGCATTATTTATAAGCGAATGGGAGAGACTTTGGAGTCAAAAAAAAAGTAAGTGGATGATTGGAATCTTTACTGTAATTGTACTTCTTCAAGCATGGTTTTTAAGATACTATGGAGTTGGAATTTATAATAACGATCAGCAAGTACCTCTAAATACTTGGAATTTTCCATGGTTTTTATTAAAAGAATCTTCATTCTTACTTACATTGATTTTTATGCCTGTTTTTTTTCTAAATAGCCTTAATGTAGAATATAATTCAGGGGCATATCGTCTTTTTTTAATTAGACCTTTTAAAAGAAAATCATTTCTAATTTCAAAATGGTTCTCTCTTGCCTTAATGGTACTAGTACATTTATTAATTATTCTAGGGATTGGTATAGCGTTTGGTTTTATCTTCTTAAAACCAGATAATGATTTTACTTTTTATGGTCAACAGAAGAATGCTATAGAAGCTATATTATATACAGTACAAGTGTATGGTCTCTTTTTCATCATTCAAATGTGCTGTTTAGCTCTTGCTAGTTTAATTAGTGTAATTATTTCAAATGCGGTTATTAGCTTTTTCTTATTAATTGGGTTATATGTAGGTTGTTTGTATGTTTCTAGCCAACTTTCATTTTTCTTATTATCAGTTCAAAGTATCTTTCATACTCTGAGTACCACTAGCAATTCTTTATATATTTTTGCACTCATTATTATGTTAGTTGGTTTTGGTGCTTGTGTAAGGATCTGGAGTAAAAAAGAATTTACTTCTTAAATAAAGATAGGAGGAAGAATTAAAATGGCTATATTGGAAGCACGAGAAATTACAAAAGTTTATAAAACTAAGTACAGAACGTACCCTGTCTTAAAGAATATAAGTTTAGATATTGAAGAAGGCGATTTTGTAGCAATTATGGGTCCTTCGGGAAGTGGAAAGTCTACCTTATTAAATGTGCTTTCTTCCCTTGATATCCCCTCAGATGGGGATATCAAGGTCGGGGGAACTACTCTTACAGGTATGAAAGAAGAACAATTAGGTATTTACCGACGTGAGCATATTGGTTTCATCTTTCAAAATTACAACTTGTTAGATCATTTGACTATTGAAGAAAATATTTTATTACCTGCTGCTTTAAAAAAAGGAGATAAGAAAGGTGTACAGAATAAACTTCAAACATTTGCTAAAGAATTGGAAGTGACAAAATTTTTAACTAAATATCCTTATGAAGTCTCTGGGGGGCAGCAGCAAAGAGCTGCTATCATTCGTGCTCTTATTAACAATCCTGCTTTATTATTTGCTGATGAACCTACAGGGAATTTAGATTCTAAATCTGCTCAAAATGTTCTACATACATTAAAAATGTTAAATGATAAGTACAAAACAACTATTTTAATGGTAACTCATGATTCGGTGGCTGCTAGCTTTTGTAACAGGGTCATTTTTTTAAAGGATGGCCAAATTGTCCATGAGATGAAGCGTTCTAAATTAGAAGATACGTCTAAGTTCAATCAAAGAATCTTATCTTTTATCGCTAAGGAAGTGGAGGATAATGATGTCAATGTGGAAATATATAACTAAGAATATAACCCGTAATCTTTCTCATTATACAGTATACATACTTAGTAGCATTCTTTCTGTAGCAATTTTTTATATGTACGCAGCCTTTCTTTTATATCCAAAGATTTCAGGAACAGAACAGTTATTAATTGCATGTGAAATTATTATTTTGCTATTTTCTTGTTTCTTTATTACATATTCATATGAGCATTTCCTTAGAGAAAGAAAAAAAGAAATGGGTATTTGGAAAACATTTGGAGCCTCTAGAAGGCAATTGTTTAACGTGATCGTTTTAGAGAACGCCGTAGTTGGTACGTTTTCTATTTTAGTGGGTATTTTATTGGGAATGCTGTTATCAAAGGTTTTCTTTAATTTTATTAGTGATATTCTATTTTTGAATCAATCGTTCATTTATACTTTTTCTCCCGTGGCTGTTTTTGTTACGGTTATTTTATTTGGAATAGTATTTTTACTTGTTTCGTGTCGAAGTTACTTAAAGATTAAACGAATTGCAGTTCTAGAGTTATTTCAAGAAGAAAGAAAACCTAAACCTTCAGCTCAATTCTCTAGGGTTAAATTCATTTTATCTATCTGTTTTCTTTTAGCCTCTTATATATTTATCTCTTACGCATCTTTACCTATGCTATTATTTACTTTTTTACCCTTATTAGCCTTAGTGCTAGTAGGCACATACCTATTCTGTTCAAATGGTTTAGTAGGTGTAATATCTTACTTAAATAATAAAGAAAAACGGCAGTTAAATGGGATAAAGATGTTAACTCTTATAAGTTTAAGAAAAAAATTATATTATAATTCAAAAATTATCTTTATCGTATCTATTCTATTATCTGCAATTATGATATCAATAGGTTCTATTCAGTTATATATAGAAAAGAACAAACAAAGAATGCAAAGCACTCACCCTCAAGGAGCATTATTTGTTGCATCAAAGGGGAAGGAAAACAAAATAGAAGATAGTATAAATGAATTGAAGAGACAAGGAATAAAGGATTTACAAACGAAGAAATGGGAAGGACTAAAAATTTCTTCAAAGAGTGGGAAAAAGGAATTTTTAATAATACAGAATGACCCATCTTTTATAAAAAATGAAGATGCATTAAAAAATAACAATTATATTTTTAATAATAAAAAAAAGAATGATATTACTAATGGAATCGTAAAATTAAAATCTGAAAAAAGGGAGAGAGATCTAAAAGTTAAAGATATGAACGGTAAAAGAGTTCTTAATCCCATAGATGGAATTGAGGGTATTATCTCTGTACCGAAAAATACTTTTAGTGAAATATATAGAACAACGATTTCTGAAAAGAAATTGTCACTTTATAAACTAGATTTTAAAGAGGATGCAAAAAGTTATAACCTTTTTAAGAAATTATCAGATACAGCCTTGTTAAAATCAGATAATCTTCATAATGTTCGACTTCTCGATTATGAAAATACAGTGCAATTATCTTCAATACTGAGACTTACAGGACTGTTTATATGCTTAGTTTTGTTTCTTGCTTTAGCTAGTCTGCTTTGGTTTAAACTGTATGAAGATATGAATGATGATAAAAAAGTATTTCACTCATTACGAAAAGTTGGTCTTACAGATAAAGAAGTTAAAAGGACTTTGTACATTCAAATTTCAGTCATATTCTTTGTTCCTTTATCTTTAGGGGGATTAAATTTATTTATAGCTACTAATGCCTTGCAAAATATATTAGAAGGAATCACAATTTATTCTATAATAGTAATATTTTTAATATTTGGAGTGTCTCAATTTATTATCTATCTTATTTCTAGTTACTTTTATTCTAAAAAGGTGCTATGAAAAGAAGGTATTTTTGTCTAGGAGAGTACTAACTAATTTATCTCTCCTAGATAATTCAAATATTAGGGGGACGGGGAGGTATATACTTATGCAAGAAAGTATTCTTGTGGTCGATGATGAGCTGGAGATTGTAGATATAATCTCTGATATCTTTGAAGATCGAGGTTATAGAGTTCTTAAAGCTTATAATGGAGAACAAGCATTAGATCAGTTAAAGGCGAAGGTAGATTTAATAATATTAGATGTTATGATGCCTCAGATGGATGGCTTTGATCTCTGTAAAGTCATTAGGGAACAAATTCATTGTCCTATTCTGTTTCTAAGCGCGAAGCACTCAGAGATGGATAAAGTAAAGGGATTAACTTTAGGGGGAGATGATTATATAACAAAGCCTTTCCAAGTGAAAGAACTTATTGCCCGCGTCGAGGCGCACTTAAGACGTGAACAGAGGGATCGAGTTAGCACTCAAAATCAACGCCTTTTAGGCAATTTAACTATTAATTATTCACAACATGACGTTTTATTGGATGGTAAGAAGATAGACTTAACAAGTAAAGAGTTTAAGATATTAGAACTCTTAACCGTAAACTTAGGACAGATATTTTCTAAAGAACAGATTTATGAGAAAATTTGGGGTATTGATGCAATGGGTGACTTAAATACTATCATAGTTCATATTAACAATTTAAGAGCTAAACTAACTTCAGGGATGTCAACTTATCACATTAAAACAGTGTGGGGAGTAGGATATAAATTGGAAAAACGCTGATGATTAAAAGGCTATCTTTAAAAACTCAGTTTATCTTAACCTTTGCTTCAGTAATTTTTTTAAGCCTCATAAGTACAATTGGTACCTTAGTTTTAGTATATTATTTTCTCTCCGTTTATAATGAAAAGTCAGTCCAACCTGCTAATTATTACGAGAAAAAAGTTCCTAGTATAGAAAAGTTTGTCGAGTTAAAAGGGGAAAAGATCGTAGAAGTAGCTTTTCAGAAAAATCTAGAAAAAGTTATTCCTATGGAAGGAATTACATATCAGGTTATAAATCTTCAAGGAAATAAAATATATGGTACATTAGATGATCAATTAATAGAAAATAACAAAAGTATATATGAAAAAGTTAATAGATCTGATCAAAAAGGAAAGGTCATAACAAAATATCTTCCTATCCTCGACAAAAATCAAATGGTAGGCGTTCTAGCTGTACGATATGTGTTAGCATCATCTATTGATTATTATATAAAATACATATTTCTTATAATATTATTGATTCCTTTTTTATTTTTAACACTTTACTCATACATATTTGCGAGACGTTTAGGAAAAGAATTAAATAAGCCGATCAAAGAATTGAGTGCTGCTTCTCAGAAAATTAAAAATCAAGATTTGGATTTTGAGATTAAATATGAGAGTGAAAATGAAATAGGTGTATTAATTGACTCTTTTAACAGTATGAAAGAAGAGTTGAAAACGTCACTTTATCTTCAATGGAAATTAGAGCAAGAGCGTCGAGATATGGTTGCCTCGATTGCCCATGATTTAAGAACACCTCTAACAATTATATTATCCCATGTAGAGGTCTTAATGGATCCATCATTAAATGGACAGAAACGTTTGCCACAATATTTGCAAACAATAAAAAATAATACCCAAAGAGTATTGCATTTGACAGAGGAAATGAAAAGAGTGTCTGAGGTAGATAATCCAGATTTTACGCTTGAGATTGAAAGTGTTATTCCTATAGAAATGTTACCAGAAATGCTAGAGGAATTTAAAAAATGGGCAGATGATGAAGAAATAAAGTTCACTTACAGCTTGAATAGAAAGTCTGGAGAGGGAAATTCCGAATTTGCATTAGATCCAAAACGATTGCATCAAATTCTTACTAATTTAATTTCTAATAGTATTCGTTTTACCCCAATGAATGGAAGTATTGATATTCAGGTTCAAATAGAGAAAGATATGATGTTTTTTTCTATTTCCGATACAGGAAAAGGTTTTGACGCCAAAGATTTGCCTTTCTTATTTAGTAAATTCTATCAAGGAGATCCTTCAAGGAACGACCAACTTCACCATGGATTGGGATTATATATTGTAAAAGAGTTGGTTATAAAACATGGTGGTGAAATTCAGGCTAGAAATAATAAACCTCAGGGAGCATGTATTGAATTCACCATATCTTCCATTAAATAAACAAAAAATGAACTATGATTATCATAGTTCATTTTTTGTTTATTTAACTGCGTTGTATACGTCTAATTGTCCATTGCCCCAATAAGCTAAATAGTTCAATATCTTTTTTTACTCCGTTTTTATAGAGATAATCAATGGAACTACTTGGCCGTTTTTTGTAATGACGTTGGTCGATAATTAAGGCTAGGGTAGCAGAAACCTTAGGTGCAGCCATGGAAGTCCCAGAAGCAAATAAGTATCTGCCCGTGTTAAAAGTAGTTAATACTTGTTCTTGTCGGAAAAGCCCACCATCCCACCATGCCTCTTGGCCGTATTTCTCTAATAATCTAGAATCTCCCCCTGGAGCAGCGATATCAATATAATTTTTTCCGAAATTAGATAATAAAGAAGGTTGTTGCGTAGGACCAGTAGAAGACACTGTAACTACACCAGGCAATTCCCCTGGAGCCTCAATCCCTACCCCATTAAATGTTTTTCCTTCTTCTGCGTATTTTTTCTTAAGAAAATTATTTAGCTCTGATTTATTAGAAACATCTATTGAATCGTTTCCTGCAGAAGCAACTACCACACTACCTAACTTATTAGCATACTCAATTGCAAGTTTATATCCTTCAACATCTGCCCACTTATTATCTAAAAGTTCCCCGTCTTTATATATGTCGCCATCAATATAATAGGAACCAAGGCTAAGATTAATAACATCGACGTCATCCTTAGCTGCTTGAATAATTGCTTTAAGGGGTCCTACCATTGGTAGTACCCGACGCTACCCCAATTTGAAGAAGCCGACCAATAAAGGTCGGCTTTTTTCATTTTTAGCAGAAACCGCCATATCCATGAACGGGGGCAGGACAGCATTGGACACCGCCACCGAAACAGCTAGCTCCAACAATGATTAAGAGTATAAACAAAACGACTATAAAGGCGAATCCTCCGCCAAATCCTCTACCGTCATCACAACTTGATTCACAACGTGACATACAAACATCTCCTCATTTTGTTTTTAGAGGAGGAAATTAATTAAATGGGTTATATCACCTTATGCTCTAATTAGGAAAATGACACAATAGTCTCCATCTCTGTTCAGAAGAAGTAAAAAAAGTAGATTCCTTAAGGAGATCGACTTTTCAGGTTGGAATTCTCTTAGCGTATAAAATTTCCGAAATGGGCGGTATAGCATTGTTACATTTTTCCTCTTTTTTCAGTATAAAGAGAAAAAACGAAAAAAGTTAATTAAATCAATTAGATCATACATTCAAATTAGAAAGAAAGTACCCTTATGCTGCAACGGAGCAGGTTAGAACAATAAGTCCTATGGTATAATTCTGCTAATAGTTGAGTTTTCGGGGGTAAGTCAATGAATAATCAAGATTATTTTAATGATGAAAACTATACTGGTAATCACCTTCATGTAGATAATTGGAAATATGAGTTCACTCCATATATAGAAGCAATTGCTTGGGTAAGAAAAGACAGTTCAATGGACTTGTTTTTTAATGATTTCGCAGATGATAAGGAGTTTCAAGCGTTATTTAGTGATAAAGAATACTATTATAATGAACTTATGGGTGTATTTCTTGGTAATGTTAAAACTAATCAGGAAGTATACGAAATGTTTCGTAATTGGGTTTGATGGGGTGCTATACCCATTTAGGAAGAGAGCTAAATAGAAAAGAAAGGATTTTTTCTCATAATGGTTAGTTCTATTTATCATTGTATAAATGTAACCTCTTTACTAATTTCCATATTTTTAACCTCCTACTTGGACGTGAATGCGTTTACATTTAAATTTGCAATGATAACGTTGTAAAATTTCCTGTTTAAATAATCAACTATATTCACCTCTTAATTTACTAAACATATTGGTGTATAATAAATAAATCCATATAAAGACGGAGATGAATGCTTTGGTTACAATTACTGATATCGCGAAGCTTGCCGGAGTTGCTAAGAGTACAGTTTCACGTTATCTAAATAATGGTTCTGTTAGTGAGGCAACGAAAAATAAAATCGAACGTGTGATAAATGAAACCAGCTATGCTCCTAATGCCTTCGCTCAAAGTTTAAAAGCAAAGAAAACTAATATAATCGGTACCATTGTACCGAGACTTGATTCGTATGCTTCTTCTCATACGTTAATTGGCATTGATGAACAATTAAGAGAACTAAATTATCAAATGCTGATCTCAAATACCGGTCAGGATTTAGATCGGGAAATTGAAAATATTTACACACTGGCTAAGCAAAAGGTTGCGGGAATGATTTTGCTTCCATCCCAAGTTACAGACGCCCATTTAGATGCCTTCAAAGAGCTGCACTTGCCCGTTTTACTGGTTGGTCAGCAGCATGAAACAATTCACAGCATCATACACAATGATTATGAAGCAGCATATGATCTCGGAAAACATGTGCTGGAAAAAGGTCACCGTAAGATTGCTTTTTTGGGCGTAACAGGAAAAGATATTGCTGTAGGAGTCATGCGAAAAAAAGGATTTCAGCGGGCGATAGATGAAAAACCAGACTGTGAAGTAAGGTATTATGAAACAAGCTTCAGCATAACAGATGCATTAATCAATGTCCCCTCTATTATTGAGGAATTCACTCCCTCTATTATCGTATGTGCAACTGATAATATAGCGATTGGTGCTTTGAAAGCAGCTTATTTAAGAGGTTTAAAAATCCCAGAAGACTTGTCGATCACTGGATTTGGAGGTTATGAAGTAACAGAGATGATACACCCAGGCATAACTACAGCGAAATTCTACTACAAAGAAGCAGGACAAATGGCAGCTAAAAGTATCGTAAAGCTTGTTAACGGGGAAGAATTACCAAAATTATCTCTATCAAAATATAAAATTATTGAAAGAGAAAGCGTTGACAATCGTTTACTACACCGATTATAATCAAAATGAAATCGGTTACCAAATATTTCCCCTCTAAAATGTAACCGGTTTCTGTGAATCAACTTGTTGATATTATATTTTTTTGGTTTATTCTGGAACCGGTTCCGTTACTTAATATATTCATATATTTTTTTGGATTCAAACGGAACCGGTTCCAAGTCAGCGTTTATAAACGTTTAAAAGGAGGATCATTATGAATTATAAAGAAGTATCCCAGGAAATATTGGAGGCAATCGGCGGGAAAGAAAATGTGGCAGCTGCAGCACACTGTGCGACTCGGCTCCGCTTAGCTTTACATGATGAAGATAAAGTCGATCAAGCAAAACTAGATGAGATGGATGCAGTAAAGGGAACATATTCAACTGGAGGACAATACCAGATTATTATCGGTGCGGGAACTGTTAATGAAGTATACAAAGAGTTTTCAAAGCTAACTGGACTTACTGAAATGTCGACGAAAGATGTAAAAGATGCTGGTTCGAAGAAAATGAATCCGCTTCAGCGCTTTGTAAAAATGCTTTCTGATATTTTTGTTCCTATTATTCCTGCAATTGTTGCCGGCGGTCTATTGATGGGGATTAACAACTTGCTCACAGCACCTGACTTATTTATCGCAGGGCAATCCATTGTCGAAGCTAACCCGGGATTCGCAGATTTAGCAGCTCTAATTAATACATTTGCCAACGCAGCATTTGTATTCCTTCCAATCTTAATCGGTTTCTCTGCCACACAGCGGTTTGGCGGAAATCCTTATCTGGGTGCTACACTTGGAATGCTAATGGTTCACCCTGACTTATTGAATGGTTGGGGATACGGAGGAGCCTTAGTAAGCGGTGAAATTCAGGTCTGGAATATTCTTGGATTTGAAATTGAAAAAATCGGATATCAAGGCACTGTGTTGCCAGTACTTGTTGCTTCCTTTATTTTAGCAAAAATAGAAACGTATTTGCGAAAAGTCATTCCTTCCGCACTAGACAATATTCTAACACCATTATTGACAATTTTTATTACTGGTATCTTAACGTTCACAGTAGTAGGACCGATTACTCGTGCTACAGGGAACTTATTAACAGATGGTCTCATCTTCTTATATGATGGAACTGGTTTTATCGGAGGAGCTATATTTGGACTTCTTTACGCACCAATCGTTATCACAGGTATGCATCATAGCTTTATTGCTGTAGAAACACAATTACTTTCTGATATTTCAAAAACTGGGGGCTCTTTTATTTTCGTAATTGCAGCAATGTCCAATATTGCTCAAGGTGCAGCAACCCTTGCAGTTACTTTCATTACGAAAGATAAAAAAACAAAAGGTACGGCATCTGCAGCGGGTATTTCGGCTCTTTTAGGGATTTCAGAACCTGCAATGTTCGGTGTTAACTTAAAACTGAAGTATCCATTTATTGGAGCAATTATAGGTTCAGGAGTGGCTTCTGCTTTCGTCACCTTCTTCAAAGTAAAGGCGATTGCACTTGGCGCTGCAGGTCTACCAGGGATTATTTCCATAAAAACAGATACAATTATCTTTTATATAATTGGTATGGCCATTTCCTTTGCTGTTGCCTTTATCGCAACATTCAGTTTAGCAAATCGGACAGATAAAAAAGTTGCTGCCCTTTCTCGAAAAGAAGCAGCCTAATTTATTAATATGAAAAGGGCTGTTCGAAACAAGGAACAGTCATCTGATTTTTTAAAGGAGTCTGATCACATGGGCTGGACAAAAGAACAGCGTTATCGCCGCGTTGAAGATGTTAATCAGGTAGAGCTGCAAAATTTGCAAACAAGAGTAAATGAATGCACATGGCGACAAACCTTTCATATACAGCCTTTATCCGGCCTACTTAATGACCCTAATGGCTTCTCTTTTTATCATGGCGAGTACCATTTATTCTACCAATGGTTTCCACTTGGTCCTGTACATGGGTTGAAGTATTGGTATCATACGAAATCAAAAGATCTTGTTTCTTGGGAAAATGCCGGCATCGGGATCGCACCGGATGATTATTATGACAGCCATGGAGCCTATTCCGGAAGTGCTATTGAATATGAAGGAAAACTATATTTATTTTATACCGGCAACACCCGTGATGAGAATTGGCAAAGACATCCCTATCAATGTATCGCCATCATGGAGAAAACGGGTCAAATTGAAAAATTGACCCATCCATTCATTCGGGACGTACCAGAAGGATATACTAATCATTTCCGCGACCCGAAAGTTTGGAGAGAAAATGATACCTTTTATGCAGTAATCGGTGCACAGCGGAAAGACAAAACAGGATGTGTCGTCCTATATCGTTCCTCCAATCTAGTAAACTGGACATTTGAAGGAGAGTTACAAACTGACCTTGGAGCTTTTGGATATATGTGGGAATGCCCAGATTATTTTGAACTGCAAAACTATGGTGTACTGATGTTTTCTCCACAAGGTTTGGAGCCCAAGGGAGACCTTTACCACAATATTTATCAATCCGGTTATGTTATTGGCAGCAAGCTAGATACAATAACCCACTCATTATCACATGGCTCTTTTCAGGAGCTTGACAGAGGCTTTGATTTTTATGCGCCGCAAACAATGGTTAATCCTGACGGAAGGCGTATCCTTGTCGGATGGATGGGCTTGCCTGAAATCGACCTACCCACAGACAAAAATGGCTGGGCGCATTGTTTAACACTGCCAAGAGAATTATCTGTTCGAAACGGCAAACTGATACAGCGGCCAGTGCAGGAACTTCAAGCGCTACGCAGGCAGGAAACTGAAGTAAAAGGTGTTTTGAAGAACACCAAGAACATGTATGAAGAATTCAAAGGAGTATCCTATGAAATGGTATGTGAATTTGAAAACAACGATGCCGTTGAATTTGGTATTGAATTCAGGGCCGGTGATGATGAAAAAACGGTCATTAAATATGATACTGTAGAGAAAAAAGTCATTCTTGACCGCTCTTCTTCAGGTGAGACCGTTGGAGAAGCTTATGGAACAATCCGAAAATGCTTTGTGAATACCAAAAAAATTAAGTTTCATTTATTTGTAGATACCTCTTCTGTTGAGATTTTCATCAATGACGGTGAAGAAGTATTCACGAGCCGGATCTTCCCTCGTGAAAACAGAAATGAAATTCGTTTCTTTGCATTATCTGGAAGCACCACTTTTCAAGCAAAAAAATGGAGTTATGTATGAAAGCGAGAGGTAAGGTATGAGAAATTTATATGCAATCGGTGAAGTATTAATTGATTTTATCCCCCTTCAAAAAGGAATCGCACTAAAAGATGTAATGGAATTCGAGCGTGCTCCAGGAGGCGCTCCAGCGAATGTTGCTGTATCAGTTGCCAGAAATGGCGGCAATGCATCGATAATTACTAAGCTCGGAATGGATTCATTTGGGGACTTTCTTTTAGAACAATTGCAGCAAGCCGGCGTGAAAATAGATAAAATTACGAGAACGAATGAAGCCAACACAGGCCTTGCTTTTGTATCTTTGCTTGAAAATGGTGAACGTGATTTCTCTTTCTACCGCAATCCTTCTGCAGATTTGTTGCTTCATGAGACTGAAATTAACGATAGCTGGTTTGCAAACGGCGACCTCCTCCACTTCTGTTCAGTCGATTTAGTGGAAAGTCCTATGAAGCATGCGCATGTGAAAGCCATTACTTCTGTAAAAGCAAAAGGCGGAATCATCAGCTTTGACCCAAATGTCCGCCTTCCGCTTTGGACTGATCCTGAAGAATGCCGGAAAACGATTTTAGAGTTTGTTCCAATGGTTCATATTGTGAAAATTTCTGATGAAGAGCTTGAGTTTATTACCGGGATTACTGACAAAGAAAAAGCAGTTTCTTCGTTATTTACTGGTGCTGTTAAAGCAGTAATTTATACAAAAGGAGCTCAAGGTGCCGAATTATATGTAAGAGGTAAAAAATACGAATCAACCGGGTATCGCGTCGGCGTACAGGATACAACAGGGGCTGGGGATGCATTTATCGGAGGCTTGCTGTATCAGTTATTAGAAAAAGACGTTCGGCAAGGAAATCTGGAAGAAGTTCTTGAACTTCATCACCAAGAAATCCTAAGCTTTGCAAACGCTAGTGGCGCTCTTACTACGACTGGAAAAGGAGCAATCTCTTCCATTCCGGCCAAAGAAGCGATTTATCAACTGCAGCAAATCGATCAATAATGGCGCCTACCCTAAACGGAAAAGTACCGACCGATTGGCTTGCTAAGTTGATAAGGACCTATTAAAAGGCCTTGGAGCTGCGGGCGTTTTGGAGGTAGGAAATAACATCTAGGCAATTTTTGGACCGAAATCAGACCAGCTAAAAGAATAAATCAAAAAAGTGATTGCTTAAGAAATTTGCTGTTCAGCCAGAATATTAAAAATAATTGGAGGTATTACCTTGTTAAAAAACTTATTTGGAAAAAAAACAAAAATTTCGGAAATAAAATTAGTATCGCCAATTGAAGGAGAAATTTTAAAGCTTGAAGATGTACCGGATCCAGTTTTTTCACAGAAAATGATGGGAGATGGTATTGCTTTCTTTCCTATCGAAGGGAAGGTAGTGGCGCCGGCTGATGCAAAAGTCATCAATGTCTTCCCGACGAAGCATGCCATTGCATTGGAAACGGCAGAAGGGCTGGAAATATTGATTCATATTGGATTGGACACGGTTAACATGAAAGGAGAAGGGTTTTCCGTTTGTGTGGCAGAAGGTGACCAGGTTAAAGCAGGAGACATATTGGTCACCTACAGCCTTGAACTGGTAAAGGAAAAAGCATCAAGTACTATTACACCGATGATCATTACCAATGGAGACATTGTGACACATTTAGAGTATCACTATAGTGGACAATCTGTAGCCGGTAAAACGACCGTTCTGGTAGTTACCTTAAAATAGGAGAATGAGTAAAATAGAAGAAACTCGTTAAAGAACTAAAGAACATATGACCAAGAGATGTCCACCCCAGAAATGGGGTGTTTTTATTTTAACTAAGTTGGTATCATAACTTAACGGAATTGTGTTACTTTAGGTGGTAATTTGCACTTATTTTAAGTGCTATTTTGCACGTATATTATTACTGCAGTTTTCCGGGGCTGCCATTTGGTGACCTTTTTGCTTAATGAACTCCCTCAGTTTAATAGATAATGCTCACGAATACTCGCTTATTCGCAGGATTTCAAACCACATGGTATAGGTTGCTTTAGATGAACGAAAGAGATCGGACCGTTTTGATAAGATGAGGGCAGATTGAAATAGGGGATCTATTAAAAATCCCATATTATTACATATGCTGCACGCATTTTCCTCGCTGCCCCTGGAGGCTTTCCCTCCCATGTCTCAACGGGTCATAATCCTATGCCCTTTCATTCCTTCGTCATGCCTATCCAAGGGGTGGAGGCCGGTTTTGCTAACGGAACGGGTCATTGCCCTTTTGTTCATTACATCCAGTACTTCGTGCTTTCTTTGAAATCCTACGAATAAGCCAACTTTCGTTAAATAACCATGTGAATGTAAATTTACGCTGCTAGTTGTTCATGAGGGAAGACCATTTCCGGTTTATAGGCAGAGCCATTACGAGCAATCCCTACTAGGACACGGGCGAGTTTTCCACATAGTTTCATGATGGATTTCATTTTCTTTATCTTCTTCACTTTAACATTGTTCGAGTGTAGGGCTTTAAACTCAGGATTATTCATCACCAGACTCATGGTCGCAAGGAAGAGGTAACGCCGCAGGCGTGATCTTCCACGTTTGGAAAGAACAATTTGGCCTTTCCACTTCCCAGAGCTTGCTTCAGCGAGATGCAATCCTGCATGACGAAGGAGCGCATTCCCGTGAGCGAACCCACTCAGATCTCCAGCTTCGCCTAAGATGCCTGCCAGTGAAATCTCGCTGATTCCTTTAATGTCAAGTATTTGCTTAACGAATGGAATCTGTTCCAAGACATTTGTAACTTCTTGCGTTACTCTTTCGAGTTGGGATGAAGCGAGATCATATTCCTCTAATAACTGTCTCAAGTGAAGTTTATACGCATCAAGGGCTTGTTTCGTACCAATTGAACGCTTGGCCAATGCAAGCAGGGAACGGGCTTTTTTATGCCCGGAATGTCGCTTCATACATGATTTCCACCCGGTTACGATATCTTGAAGCTGTAAGGAACATCATTCAGCTGGGGTAGGAAAGAGGCGTAGGGTTGCGATGGCCCCTTTACATGATACATCTTTAAACACTTCCCGGAGCTCGGGAAAGACAACATCCACCCAGCGATTAATTTGGTTGATGGAGCTAACAAGACGCTTAACGAGCACATCTCGGTTAGCCATAAGGACACGAAGTTTTTCAAATGATTCTGAAGTGGAACGAACGAAGGCATAGTAGCCATTCTTCACCATATCAGCGATGACAAGGGCATCTTTTTTATCACTTTTGGATTGCGTATTATCACGATTTTCTTTGTTTCTTTTGACATGGTGAGGATTGACCGTGAC
Organism: Peribacillus simplex; assembly: GCF_001578185.1. Lineage (NCBI taxonomy): Bacteria > Bacillati > Bacillota > Bacilli > Caryophanales > Bacillaceae > Peribacillus > Peribacillus simplex. The sequence goes on from NZ_CP011008.1 coordinate 1,809,403, forward strand.
GACATCTATGTTTTGTTTGACTAGCCACTTTGAGAGGTTTATCCAATAATGACCGGTAGGTTCCATTCCGACTATCGTGGTGTCTAAGTTTTTCATGTATTTTAGTTCCTTGATCCAGTTTAGTAAGCTAGTAAAACCCTCTTCGTTATTTTCAAAAGACAAAGGTTTCCCGACCACAATGCCCCGATAGTTTACAGCACGGGCCACGTGTACATGTTGGGCAATATCTACACCAACAACTAGATGTTGATCCGTAATTCTTTCAATTAGTTGATTTTGTTTGTTTTGCATTTTAACATTCATAGTAGGGCTTCCTCCTTAAGACTTTGAGTTAGATTGGACTCTATACTCATATCTTACTGAGGGGCTCTATTTTTTTCAAACCTGATATTTAACGATCTACAGGAATGCTAAAGGGGCAGATTAGTTGCATAAGGCATACTCAGATTACTGCAAAGCTACCCTTTAAATAAATTGTGTCATTTACCTATGGGGAACATAACTTAAATCTAAGTACTCCCTTAAAACTAATAAAGAGTGATTGTATGTCTTGTGTTACTGGCATTCTGGAGGATTTGTGTGTTTTTATCAAATTATATAGGAGTGATAAAAATGAATGAAGAGCTTCAAAAATTAATTAACAATTTAATTCAAGTTGAGCATGTTTCAACAACACTATATCTTGCAATGTCTGCGTATATGGGTAGGTTGAACTTAACGGGCATGGCACACTGGTTACGTTTGCAATCAGATGAAGAAAGAACTCATATGCTTAAATTGATTGATTATGTTGTTGATTTGGATGGAACTGTAACACTCAATAATATTCCTGCTCAACCAAGCGACTTCGGAACACCATTAGAAACTTTTCAAAAGGTATTAGCTCATGAACAATTCGTTACAAATTCTTATCGTCAAGCCTATAATTATGTAAATCAAGTTGACCCTCAAGCTTCAGTTATTATACAAGACTTTTTAAGGGAACAAATAAACGAAGAGGCGCAGAGCCTAACAATTGTTAATCGTCTAAAACTTGCTGAAAATAATCCGTCTGCTCTTTTATTACTGGACCAAGAATTAGGGAAAAGGACAATTACTGCGACACCTGCTGCTGGTTGAAAACTAAATTAACAATGAATATAAAGGGGAGAGAGGAGAATCAATAAAAGTTACGCTACTATTGGAGTATGTTAGTTGTGCATAAAAAGGCCTCCAGTTGGTGGTCTTTTTAATGTATAAAAATTTACATTATCATTCATTCGTATTAGAAAAAAATACAATTATTCAACAATTAGGAAATTTAATAACTAAAGTGACATTCTATAATTTACCTTGAATGTTAATTACATTTCCTTACCAAGTACATATGATAATTATATAAACTGTAAGGGGTTGAGAAAAATGTATTATGTTCCTTATATCCATCCATATCAATATCAAAATCCTTATTATGTAAATGGACCAATGTATAACAATGTAAGAAATCCTCATTATTGGAGTGTTAATAATGCTAACCAATTGGGTTTTTTACAATCATCATATGGAAGAAATAATATTGAGGTAAAAGATTATGGATCAAAACCATATGTAGTGAATATCAATGAGGCTACAAAACAAAACACTACCTACCGTACCGCATTATGGACAGGAAAACATTTGCAAGTTACATTGATGAGTATTAAAGTTGGTGAAGACATTGGTTTAGAAATTCACCCTAACGTAGACCAATTTTTACGTATTGAACAAGGTCAAGGGGTTGTTCACATGGGCAATAAAAAGGATAATTTAATCTTTGTAAGAAACGTCTATGATGATTATGCAATAATGATACCTGCTGGCACATGGCATAATGTAACCAATACAGGTAATATTCCGCTAAAACTTTACTCGATATATGCTCCTCCTAACCATCCATTTGGTACTGTTCATGAAACTAAAGCAGATGCATTGGCTTCGGAAGAAGGTTACGGTCCATGGCAATAGTAATACAGTTATTTCTGGCAGGTCTCCAGATGAATGGATAAAGCACACGGAATTTTTGGTAAATGAAGGGTTAGAGGATGTTAAAAGAGGAATAAGTGCTACACTTATTCTTCAAGAATTTATTCTAATGAGAGTTCTTGTAGGGAAAGGATATTCTCCCGAAAAAGCATATGAAAAAGTAGAAGAATGGGAACGTACAGGAGAATCCAAACTTCTTCAGCAAAGCAAAAATATGTATAAATAGAGTGAACCTATCATGCTGCAAGCGAGGACAGTTCCCTTAGACTTTTAAAGGCTGAGAGTAGAATTAGAATTATCATGGTGAACCGATCACAAATAGTGGTAAAACAGAGGGTGGAAATTATTATTAATAATGAATGCATCGAAAAGTTAATATGAAATATACTAATGTTGAGGACAGGGAAACCTGTCTTTTTCTTATATATCGGGAAAGCGGATAATACAATATGAAATAAATAATTAATTAATTAAAATCAAGGATACGATATGACTAACAATAGATAAAATTGGGGTGGGGAAATGCCTGAACATATCGAAGTAATTTTGAGATCAATTACTTCTTTCACTTTATTACTAATTGGAACAAGAATATTAGGTAAACAAACAATATCTCAAATGACAATGTTTGATTTTGTTGCAGCAATTTCGCTAGGTGCAATTTCAGCGAATTTAGCCTTTAATACTTCTATTAAGGTACATCATACAATTATTGCATTTACTATATATGTAGCAATTATTTTCCTGATTGCAGTTATTTCATTAAAAAATAGAAAAGGAAGAAAATTTCTGGCTGGAGATCCCACAATTGTGATGCAAAATGGAAAAATATTAGAAGGAAACATGAATAAAATGCGATATACATTGGATTATTTAAATCAACAACTAAGGGAAAGAGATATTTTTAACATAGAAGAGGTTCTATTTGCCATAGTTGAAACAAATGGAACGTTAACAGTATTAAAAAAGCCGCAATTTAGGAACGTTACAAAACAGGATTTGATGATTGCAGTAAAGCCTGAAAAGAAGTTACCTATTGAACTTATTATGGATGGAGAAATAATTAAAGAGAATTTAGAACAAAATAATATAACGTTTTCATGGTTAGAATCAGAGTTAAAAAAGCGTAATTTATTTAAACATGATGTTGTTTATGCAGTACTGGCTGCTAATGGTAATATGTATGTTGATACATTTAGAGATCATATCAATTCCCCTATTGATAAAGAATAATTATTTCTTACAAAAGTAAGTATAAAAATATAGGGACGACGTAATCGTTTGAGAGTACAATTAATTTCTAGCAAGTCCTCAATATCATTTACCGATGAGATTTAGATTACATAACGTGGTAAATCCACAGGATTTATATGGGTATTGTGTGTACATCCATCCTGTCACGAAAGAGTTACGTATTCAGAAGAAAGATAGTTCCTTAGAGAATATACAGTTTGATGAGATTATTAGTGTAATTGTAGAGCATTAATAAAAAGTCCTTTCTCTAAAGTTGAACTATACCCCGGATAACGGACACACATAAAAAAGTGTCCCTTATCCGGGTTTTTTTATGTTTCAATAGATGTAATGAGTATGGACGGAGGGTTTCTATGAGTAAGAATATATATACTGAATTTCAGATTAAAGAACTTGAAAAGAATCCAAATATCATTAGTGCTTCCGAGCGATCTATTTCCTATAGTCCGGAATTTAAAACAAAAGCTGTTAAGGAATATAAAAAGGGGAAAGCCCCCTCTCAAATTTTCATTGACCAGGGAATTAATCTCGAAATAATTGGAAAGAAACAACCCAAACGTTGTCTACAGCGCTGGCGTAGTACCTTTGAAAGGTTTGGTGAGGAAGGCTTCCTTACGGAACGCCGTGGAAAAGGAAGTACAGGACGCCCCACTTCCAAGCCACAGTCTGTAGAAGATCAACTTAGGAAGGCCGAGGCGAGAATCAAATTCCTTGAAGCAGAAAATGACTTCCTAAAAAAGCTGGAAGAGCTAGAAAGGCAGGCTCTGAAAAAGAAATGATTCTAACTGCTGCTGAGAAGTTCTATCTGATTGAAAGGACGATCAGAATACACCAATTAAAGAAGGCTGTTTCTTATCTATGCAAATTGGCTGGTGTAAGTCGAAGTGGCTACTATGATTGGTTAAAGGCAGCTCCTTACCGTGAGCTTCGTGAAGAACAGGATGAATTGGACATAGAATTGATCAGAAATATTTTCATCAGTAAAAAGGAAAAAGTAGGCGCCCTCCAAATCAAAATGATTATGGAGAATGACTACTCGGCCGTCATGAATCATAAGAAAATCAGACGGTTGATGACAAAATATAATCTCCTAGCGAAAATCAGAAGGGCCAACCCGTATCGGAAGATGGCCAAGGCAACCAAGGAGCACCTTACTTGTCCAAACCTCCTTAATCGTGAATTCAATCAGGAGGTGCCAGGGAAGGTCCTGCTTACTGACATTACCTATCTTTATTATGGGAAAGGCCAAAAAGCGTATTTATCCTGCGTAAAAGATGCCGCCACAAAAGAAATCGTTACGTACCATTTATCTACTTCATTAGAAATGGATATCGTTTACGAGACTTTAAATAAGCTAAAGCAGGCTGTGTGTCACGAGTTCCATCCGAGTGCAATCCTTCATTCTGACCAGGGGTTCCATTACACCCATCCGCTATTTCAACGCAAAGTGAAGGAACTTGGGATAACCCAATCCATGTCCCGCAAGGGAAACTGTTGGGATAATGCGCCAATGGAAAGTTTCTTTGGCCACTTTAAGGATTTGGCAGAATATAAAACATGTACTAATTTAACGGATGTGAAGGAAGAAATTGATCGAGTTATTGAAGAATATAATGAACATCGTTATCAATGGGGGCTAAGGAAAATGGCCCCGGTACAATACCGGGACCATTTATTAGCTGCTTAGGCACTTTTTTATACTGTCCGTAAAATGGGGCACAGTTCAAGTGAGAGGGACTTGTTTTTTGTTTTAATTAGGCATAACATTTTTAACTAACTCCGTAATATCAATATCTGCGTTATAAGTTACCTGATCTATACGAAAATCCTCACTTGCTGCAAAGTTAATTTTAATTTGCTGAATCCATTCATATGCGGCAATGGCTGCTATCCAATCAGGATCCTTTTTAAAATCTGAATTTATTACCTGGAAGCTTCCACTCTGAAAGAAATTAGTTCCCTTGGTGTGTAAGTATACTTTGATATTAATGTTCATACTTACCTACCTTAGAGATAGATCATACCAACTTTCGCCAATGATCATATTCTCACCTTTTCTTTTATAAGTGAATTTCGCTATATTTTGACCTTCTAAATGATAAGGTACTTCCCAGAAAATCGTCACCTCACTGATATCGTCCTCTTTGGCGAGATTAGCAGCTAAATCCTCACTATACATTTCAATTAAATTTTTAGTCCTCTTTGCATTGTTCATAGCGTCCCATTTCAAATATGGTAAAACTATATAACTCCCATCATTTAGGCCTAAGTTTTCGTTAACTTCCATTTCGCTATTTGTGTGGCTATAGTTCTTATCTATAATGCTGTTAACTGTTTCTTCTATTTCTTCTTTCCTGGTTGATTCGGTCTGTGTCTTCTCATCAGGAAACTATTAAAGAACCAAAAGGAACAAAAAATTTTTCCTGGAAGCTAAGGAAGCACAAAAGAGAAAAAGCAACTAAAAAAGATGGAAAAGGACCTTTTCCATCTTTTTTTCATATTTATTTTACTATCTTTTTTGAAGTCCATAAAAAAATTGCCATTAAAACAAATCCTATTACTAACGGTGTAAAGGTTACAATGGTTAAAATCTGAGGGGTATGTTCGAACCATAATCTAGTGGCTCCTTCTTGTTCGTAAACAAAGTCAGGATTTTCTATGTTGAAAACGATTCTATTTATAAATAAAAATAGTCCGAATGTGTACAAGGAAACCAAACTTAATATCAAATAGATTGTTCCGTTTACTTTTTCCATATTTAAAGTTCCTTTCTATGTTTTTACCAATTTAATAATAGATATGGTAAAAATGGTAAAATTAGTGTAAATTAAAATAGCTATATAATATATTTTACAGAAAAAAGGGGAGTATTTAAATTACCATGTTAAAAAAGTTATTTTTTAGTCTTTTAGTCCTAGGACTTGTATTTAGTTTCTCTGTTAGTACTTTTGCTGAAACCAATGATTCGGAAGAAATCGAGGATTTTCCAATAATCACTGATTTCAATGAAGCTCCTAAAGTTGATCTTTCAATAGATGACACTGAGTATCCCGTTGTAGAAGATGATCCTGTGGATTCTTCTATACCAACACCACGTTTTGGTCCTACGAATATAACTTATAAAATAGTTAGTAAAACACTCTATGGTTCAGGTCACAAAGGTTTTAGAGATGGACCAAGTGGTAGAGGTCCAGCTACACTCAACATTAATAGTTCAAAAACTATTAACCGTTCTTTTACAAATACGATATCTGGGGATTACCCTATTGGAAAAGGTAAGATTGCAAAATCTTTGTCTACTACGATTGGGGACTCAAAATCTTATGGTACTAGTTATACAATTCCCGTTGAAAAAGGTAAGAAAAAATTAATAATCTATAGACCTTTTTATTATCAATATAAAGTGAAACAAAGACAATATGTAAATGGTATGGCTACAAATACATATAAATATGCTTACGTAAATGTTTTTCAAGATTGGGATTACGATTGGAAATATTTATAATTAAATATGGATATTAGATGTTGCAAAAAAACAAAGCTCTTACTAATATTATTTAGTAAGAGCTTTCAGTTTGTCGACAAACTGAGATCACCTAAATAGTAGGTGAGCTTTCTCATTTTACTAATCGTCCAAAATTCATCAAATGTTTTATCTAATGCGCTACTATTTTGATTGCAACTGTCAAAGTAGGTACTGATTTTCATTATAGATGAAAAAGAATGAATGTATTAGTATGAAAAAATGACCACATTCTGACCACCAAATAAAAATAAAAAGGTGAAATAACCTAAAAGAAATTTGTATACAGGTTATAGAAAACCTTGTTAAATAAGCCTTTATGTATCTTTTTGAAAAAAAACAAAGTCGAAGATATGTTCCGCACACAAGTTCACCCATGGGAACGCGAACAATATATGTCAATGTATTAATAGTTTCAAAGCCTTGGTATTACTGAGTTTCTCAGTTACCAAGGCTTTTTTTATTTTTATAAAATGAAAGGTTTAAAAAATATCGAAAAAATTTATATCGGCCAAAAATTACGTGTGAAATAAGTAAAAGGGGTTGAGTCTCATATGTCCTTTTTAAAGTAAAAATAAAGCAAAATTGAAGAGGCAGAAATGTTGTTAAATCAACGTTTTCTGCCTTTCACTATTTCTTCAATTGCTTAATTACAGCTTTGGGACAGGCCCCTTAAAAAAGGATGTAAAGGATATCGGAAAATTTTAAAGAATATCAAATTATCAGTATAATCTCATAAAACCAACTAAATAACACATCAAAATTTCCGATACAATATTTGCGAATACATTTTATAGAAAGTATGTTTTATAGAGTCGAAAAAACCATTTAAAGGGAGTGCTGGTCATATGAAAAGTAATAAAAAAAAATTAGGAAGAAAAATTTTAGCTCTTAGTACAATCGCATCTATTTGAGTGACATTTGCGACAGCCTCTCCAGAATTAACAGGTGCTGCTCAACCTGTTAAAATTCAACTAATGAAAAATTTATGGGTGAAGCAAAAGCAATACAAGACTGGAAAACCCCTTTGACTGAAGCTGAACTAGTTTATGGAAAGCATTTAGATAGTCAGCGAAAATATTCATATTCGGTCGGCGATGCTACTTATTTTATGAAGGATATTGAGTTTCATAGTAATGCAGTATCCCCAGACGGTCCCCCTAACTTTACTGATGTAGGAGATGTATTTGTAGGACACGCAATTTTAAACAACGAACTTGATGAAAAAATAGATTTAAAAACAGATAGTTTCTCAAGAACGATTACAGATTCTGTTACTACTTCTACTACACATTGATTTAAAATTGGAGAGAAAACAACTGGAAAGATATTTTTACCAATAGGGGAATTATCGCAAGAAGTCTCTCTAGAATATAATTTTTCTACTACGAGTAGTGAAACAAAAACAGATAGTAAGACTTATTCAATTCCTTCACAAACGATTCCAGTTAAACCCCATTTTTCTGTTGAAGTAATTGTAATGTTAAATAGAAGTAAGGCTACAGGAAAAGTCAATCTCTTAACTAAAATGTCAGGAAATATTGCAGGTTGGAATCATTGTTATGACCCTTTACCTGGTGAAAAGGTTGGTAAAGCTTATGTACATAGCGGCTCTATAGCTAGTATGGTTAAGTATGCAAAAAATTTCGAGGAACTTCCAAATTTATCCGTAAACTCAGATAATACGATAAACTTAATCGGCAAAGGTACTTATGAAGCAGAACTCGGTACAGAATATTCGGTAACTGTAAGACCAATTGATAAAAAAGGAAGATATACGGGTGAAGATTACACATATACAGTTAAGCCAGAGGTTAAAACAGCAGAAAATTAAGATGCTGTTCCAATTTTCTAGGAGAGTACCTATTTAATAGAAAAGAAATTGCAAGTTAATTGTATTATATTTAAATAACTTAAAATAATGGTAAAAATAGGGTTATTTAGGTTTCATTTTCAAAATAAAAATAGGGGGTTTTTGAAATGAAGAAAATTTCAAAACTAGGTTTCTTATCAATTCTGTTAGTAGTTTTAATGTTTAGTAGTACTGTTGCGTTTGCGGAAGAAGGAGAAAGTATTGGTGTAACACCTGTTAATGAAGGCGGGGGAATTACTGTTTTTGGAACTAGTACTCCATCTTCCTCTCATAATTTAGTAAAGAGCGGAAGAATGACATTTTCCGGTTCTGCTCAAGGATCAAATTTATACACAAATAAGTATTTTACAGGGAAATCTCAAGTTAAGCTTTCTGTAAAGAATAACCATTCTGCGACTTTAGCCTTAAAAGTATATAAAAACACAAGTATTTTCGCTGTATATTCTGAAACTTTGAAATCTGGAGAAACATTAACTGCATTTCCATCTGGTTTAGATAAAAGTGGACTATACTACATTAAATTTGTAGCTCCAAGTAATTTTAGCGGATATGTAGAATAAATACATATTATAAAAACCTGAAAGACTAGAAGTGTTTTTTATTGATGCTTTTAGTAAATGGGGAGTATTCAAATGACTACTACACTACTTAAACTAATTGCATTAGTTTCTATGTTTATTGATCATACCGGGCAATTCATCCCTGATACTCCAGAATATTTTAGATGGATTGGGAGGTTGGCTATCCCAATTTTCATATATTGTGTTGTTTTAGGATACAAACATACATCTAACAGAAAGAAATACATGTTACGTTTGTATTTTTCAGGAGTTGGTATGGCCTTTATTAATTTAGGAATTAACATTGCCTATAGCCATACAGGGGTCATTATTACAAACAATTTCTTTGCAACTTTATTTGTAATTGTTCTAGTAATTTATTTATTGGATAAAAGGCAGGTAAAACTATATGTGTACTTTATTTTATGGCAACTGATTAGTACTATCTTATGTGTGCTCTTTTCAGAGATTATAGTGATTAATTTTCAAGCAGACCATTTATTTTATGGAGCAATATTAGGAAATATATTCTTTGTTGAGGGTGGTATTTTCTTTGTATTGCTGGGTATTCTACTTTATTTGTGTAGAAGTAAAGTAGGAATTACTATTGTATATATCATTTTTCACTTGATTATCTTTACTGCTTACGCTAAATGGGGAGTAGTCAAGGACGGTATTATAAATCATTTATTTCCGTTTAGTGATTACCAATGGATGATGATTTCTGCACTACTACTATTATTACTCTACAATGGGAAAAAAGGTACTGGATTAAAATATTTCTTTTATTTCTTCTATCCTATTCATATTATAATTCTTTTTTTGATCGGGATAAATCTCCGTTAAAATGTTTATAGATAAAATTTTAGCTAATTAGAAACTATTCTTTATTTTTAAGGAATTTTATAATTTAGGTCTTGAAAACGTATGATATTCACGTTTTGTTGTTGCTACCCATGGTGCGACCCCTTCTAAAAGTAAAAGGAGGCTAAAAAGTAATTGAATGGATACTATCATATTATGGTGTTAATCCTCTAGGATACTTTTTAAGCTCAAAGCCCTTCTCGTGTGAGAGGGGTCTGTTTTTTGTTTTAATTAGGTCTACCTTCTTAACCAACTCAGTAATGTCATTGTCTTCGTTAAAAATCACTTGGTTTTATACGGAAATCCATACTAGAACCCATTTCCCTATTAATCTGCTGTATCCATACACATATGCAGCAACTGTGGATGTCCAATCAGGATCTTTCTTGAAATCTGAATTTAGAATTGAGAAACTTCAACTCTTTAAGAAATTAGTTTCTTTGGTATGTAAGTAAACTTTTATTATAATGTTCATAGTTTTATTCCTACATTCTGAGATATATTTTGAAGAAGTTAATACTATTTTGGAAACTGGACCATTTCAATATAATCATCTGTAACAAACTCATAATTATGATAATCGAAATCTTCCCAGTTTATATCTTCAAATGAATTTCGAGTTAGTGTAATTTTTAGACATTTTTATCTGATGTGTTTCCTATTGAATCCGTAATAGGGAGTTGCCAAAATAGAGCAGTTTCTTCTACGTCTGCATTTTCAAACAAACTTTGAAATACTTGATTGCTATCTTCTAATAATCCATTGGCTGTCATCTTAGCAGTGAGGTTTTCACTACCGGAAAGTGTAAGGATAACAATTTTATCGTCTTTAATATCGGTTCCCATATGCTCGTTGACCACTAAATTGAGGATTAAAGTCATTATCTTCGGTAGGGTGATATGTTATGTCATCTTCTAAGCTAACTGAAGAGCTTCAACGATTTTCCCGTCTTTACCAGTCCCTACTGGAACACCTGCCTGAATATTCACTGTCCTTGACACTTCTTTCAACTGGTGAATTACTTTCATTAAAGGCTGTTTTTTTAATGAAGTAAATCTTTTTGTTTTTGGGTGGAGTTAGTATAGTTTCATGGACACATTTTAGTTAAGTCCTTACAATGATTTTTGAGAGGATGTGTCCGTTTTGGAACGTAAGAATACAGGTAAAAAATATAATAATGAATTCAAGAAGACTATTGTAGATCTTTATCACTCGGGTAATTCAGTAAGAGAATTAAGTGGCGAATATGGTGTATCAGACGTAACTATTTATAAATGGGTTAAAGAATTTACCCCTATCGGTTTAGGGGAAGAGTCTATGACTCCGAAGGAATTAGCCGCCATACAGAAGGAAAACCTTCGGTTAAAGCAGGAAGTTGAAATCTTAAAAAAGGCTATGGCCATATTCGCGAAAAAATAACCGAGACAGATCTTACCGAATTTATCGAGGAAAATAGGAATCTATACCCTGTACAGAGAATGTGTGAAGTATTAGAAATCCCAAGAAGCAGCCATTATCAGTCTCTTCAACTTGTAGTATCCAATCGCGAACAGGAAAACAAAGAACTAACGAATAAAATTAATCTCATTTACCTAGAAAGCAAGGGACGGTATGGTGCTCCTAAGATACATCAAATCCTATTAACCAAAGGATTTTCCCTCAGTCTAAAGCGTGTTCAACGCTTAATGAGCAAGGCGAGTATTCGTTCTATCACGAAGAAAAAATACCGTCCTTATCCATCTAAAGAAAAAGTTATTCAGTTAGATAATTTGCTTAAACGAGACTTTACCACCCAGACCATTAATGAGAAATGGGTAGCTGATATTACGTATATCCACACGTTAAAAGACGGATGGTGTTATTTAGCTTCTGTATTGGATCTTCATTCAAAGAAAATAGTAGGGTATTCCTTTTCACGTTCTATGACGACAGAACTGGTCATAAAAGCTTTCGATAACGCTCACTCTTCACAAAAGCCCTCGGAGGGCTTAGTTCTTCATACGGATCTTGGCTCACAATATACAAGCAGTGAGTTCACTCAACATACTCAGAATCATCATATTAAGCAATCCTTTAGTCAGAAAGGTTGCCCGTACGATAATGCCTGTATTGAATCCTTTCATGCGATATTAAAAAAGGAAGAAGTCAACCACGTCCAGTATCTAGATTACCAAACAGCTAAATTAGCGATATTCCAATTTATTGAAGGTTGGTATAACCGAAAAAGAATTCACAGCAGCTTAGGATATAAAACTCCACAAGCCATTGAAGACCAAATTAGAAATGCAGCTTAAGATTTAACTTTTTTGTGTCCAAAATATTGACTCAAATCCAGGGTTCAATTTTGTAATTGGTAACCAAATGAAAATATTTGTTTTTTATGTGAATAAGTCGAAAATATATAAAGGTGAACAAAACCTTGTATATTTTCGACTTGATGCAAAAGTATCAGATTATCATTCACAACTGTACTTGAACTTAGGCTCTGTCTGAATATAAAAAGCATTTCTTACTTGTGCACTCCAATTTGCAAAGGCTGATCTCCATTCAGGAGTGCTAAAGAATTGATCTACAGTTTGAGTTTCAGAATGCCAAACTATAAATAGGTTGAGTGGGGCAATTCCTCCTGCCCAAATTCCATTATTTGCGTCAGTATCTTCTTCCCTTACTAATAATAAGGGTAGACCAAATTGAAAAGCCATTGAAGGTTCTACTTGTGAATAAACTGATCCTTCCCAGAACGGAGTGGATGGTGGAAGGGGTCCCTCATTGACGCCAACTGTCTTAATTTGAAAACGACGGAGGTTTACTGCCAACATTCCATAGCTTGATGAAACTAACCGACGAATATCGGTTAAAATGGATTCGGGATAACTTTCGCTTAAAGGTAATGTACGTGGAAAAAGCAAAGCATTCTCAATCTCAAAAATTAGACGGTTTAGAAACTGTTGTTGGTTATCATTTAAATGAGTTGTCGTACTTAAAAATATGGGAATACGATAAGCACGGTCAATACACTCTTGGTGTGCCGATCCTATTTTTGCTTCATCTTTGCGTAAAGAGCTATGCTCATTTTTACTCACTTTCACTTCATCCTTGCGTGAAGAGCTATCCTTATTTTTACTCACTTTCTCATCTCCTTTTTTTAATACTATTTAGAAAAGGAATAAGCTAGCTTGGACATTGTTGCCTTGATGGCAACCTTTTAGCCTTTAAGGCTAGTATTTTATCTTTTGGTTCTTTCTTTTTCCCTTTTGTTTTGATTCACCTCGAGATTTCACCTAATTTACCACGCTCTATTTGGATACATTTGGTGCCACTGTTGCCAAGAACCATGAGGATGGTGCTGATGCCACTGTTGCCAAGGTACGTAAGGATGTTGTTGGTGCCACTGTTGCCAAGAACCATGAGGGTAGTGCTGATGCCACTGCTGCCAAGGTACGTAAGGATGTTGTTGATGCCACTGTTCCCAAGTATTGTGAGGATGGTGCTGATGCCACTGTTCCCAAGGTACAAATGAGGAATGTGATTGTCCATTAGGCATTAAATTCACCTTCTTTTTTATTTATTCTTCATAGTTTATGTATTTTAGTTTTTAAAGAGCTTATCTCTACTAAATATAGGCGGTTTGCTGTTTTACAAATCAATTCTGATGTAGACTCAGAAAGCTTTGACCTATAGAGTTATCCGAAATTAATGATTGAAGAAATTGGAAAATTGAGGGAGAGGTTAAAAACCTTCTTCATACCGGGTGCTTTAGTTCCATTGTGTGCACTAAAGAAGTCCACAATAATAAGTGTTTTTTTTATTTGTTCAAAAACAACATCATGTTTATCAAAGACTAACTTAAAAAATGAAGGGATGTTTTGAAATGGCAAATTTAAAACGTAACATGATCGAATTGGTAAAAGAAGTGAAGGAAGGTGAAATTGAAACCGTAAAGTATCTCACACCTGTAAGGATAATCCCTTCTCATTAGTGAAGGGATGGATTTGATATTTGTACCTTGTTTAAGGTAAAGGGAATTGATACTGATATTATTCGTGAAGACTTGCTGGAAGAGATGGAGTGAAACATAATGCCTTTCATGATGCTACGGTAATTAAGGACTATTATGAGGAAATAATTAATCGGAGCTTAAAAAAAGATGACCCCGGATTACATTGCCGAAGTCATCTTATAGCAGCCTTGAATCTTTAATTAAGCTGTCTACTTTTGATCATACAGTTCACAAACAACAGTCGGTTTTTTTTATTTTTTAAAGTCGACCAACTTTTTTCAAGTTTATTATAATAGAAACAGTGAGATAATGCCCAAGTATTACTAACGACAGCCACTGGTCCTGCAATTTGCCAATGCTTTTTTCGCTGTTGCCCAAGAAATTACTTTCCCTGCTACTAATGAACTACCACTAAATGCAGAAATAATCCAACCAACCCTGGTTCCATTCTCAGTACCTCTAATAGAATCCACATTATTTGCATATGTGTTAAAAGGTTTAGAACTCGCTAATTTAGCAGTTTTATTTGGTTCCTTTAGATAACGAGCAGTACCTATACCAGTAGTGAAATTCTTAGTGTAACTAATGTTCAATACTGTAATCATTGATTTGTTACCACTTGTAGAAGTAAATGGATAAAAACCACTGACTTCTTCCTGTGTTTCAGGTTCTGGTATTTCTTCGAAAAGAATTACATCTTGATCTACTATTTTATCGTTAGTAAGAGTTGTTGAAAAGTCTTGTATAAGTTCGTGGTTGTCTTCATTATAAACTTTTGTGTGTAATTGTTTCCGTTGTTTCTATATACCGTGTTTGAACACCCAAGATTGTCAACATGTACTCAGATTTTTCTTCAGTATCCGTAATAATCTCCATATCATCTTCAGGTATAATTGTTGAACAGAGATTGCTAATGCTGTGTTACTCGGAATAAAGAATGCTAGACTTCCTAAAAGTAGGATAAAGCTCATTAAAATTAATGTTATTTTCATCTTTTTTTTAAAATATCCCTTTTTATGTTTATTTAGTTAGGTAATGTGTCTTAGACTAAAATACTATTGATCTATTTTAAAGGAAATAAATACATAACAGTAAAAAAATAGAATTAAAGAAAAAGTGAAAAATGTTAGAATTCCAATTAAAAAATGAGCGTATAGTGCAAAAATCATTGAAAGGCTTGATAGTGCACTGATTAAGAAAATGTTCACCCTATGCTTATTTTTATAAAACAAACTAAAAATAATTGATAAAAAAAACAATATACTGGCCAAATAAAATACAAAATCCGCCGGGTAACTTTTTTGGTACCGGACAACATACCAATAAAGAAGTACAACAAAAAATATTTTTACAAACTTGAACACAAAATCTCTCCTTCTATGTATTTCATAAGTATGAATTATTATCTTTTTCGTAAAAAATGGTCTTTTGATTTCTTTTGAAAATCACTATTAATTCCATATAACCCATAATTAAGAAATGAGATTAATGGTAAATATAACATATATTCCTGTTAGGGAAGGTACTCTATATATCTGTACATAACAAATACACTAGACATTATATTGAATTGATTGAATTTTTTGAACACGAAAAAGTCAAATCTTAAGCTGTATTCCTAATTCGATCTACTATAGTCAGGTGGGCTTTCTATTTTACTAATCGTCCAAAGTTCTTCAACTGTTTTATTCTGACCACCAACTAAAAGTAAAAAGGTGAAATAACCTAAAAGAAATTTGCATACAGGTTATAGAAAACCCTGTTAAATAAGCCTTTATGTATCTATCTAAAAAAAAACGAAAGTCGAAGATATGTTCCGCACACAAGTTCACCCATGGGAACGCGAACAATATATGTCAATGTATTAATAGTTTCAAAGCCTTGGTATTACTGAGTTTCTCAGTTACCAAGGCTTTTTTTTATTTTAATGATATTAGAGTGAACAAATTGATTGACCACTTGTCATACTATGTTGAGGCATAATCCATATATTTTAAATATCCATCAACACTTTTTTCTTCGAGTTTTCTTTGACCGTGAGCATAGACAGCTGCTGTTGTTTGAATTGATTTTGTAGCGCGCAACCCTGTGTCATGGGTAGCATTCAGGGCGCAACTAATTTCTGGAGCAGCCTGTAACTACCCCCATTGGATTAACACCACGAGTTCCGCCATCGCCTATATTTTTTGGTTTAAATTTGCCCAATCTTAAATAATTCACCAGCAAACCATAATACCATGTTCTAAAAAACAAATGGTTTTATTATAAGGAGAAGAATATTATGGGTAGGGACTCGAAAAGGGAGTTATGTAGTGAATTTGCAAGGATTCTTGACGGTGATGCAAGTTTAATGAATGGAGTATGTTTAGTTCAAAGATTTAGAGACATCCCCTTTAGAATACTTGGAAGGAGAACTAATTCACCGTTAGTAAACCCTCAATTTTTCAGCTTTGAGAATTTAGATAGTAAAGGAAATGCACTAAATCTAGGGGAAACAGTACTACTCCAAGAAGAGGTAAATCCATTGTTAACAGAATTAAGAAAAAGGGATATTATTGTAACAGCAGTTCATAATCACTGGTTGTTTGAAAATCCTAGAGCCATGTATATGCATTTTGAATCAATCGAACCACCACTGGAATTTGCTCGGAAAATTCGAGAAGCATTCAAAGTCTTAAGAGATTAAGTTGAAAAAAATTTAATCAGTAGATGATATAAGTTAATTTGCAACAGGTGTTTCGTTCTAGATTCAAAAGACCGTTTGAAGTGTACCCTTTATAAAGGACATTTTAAAAAAAGCTAGGCAACTTGAAGGAGATGCTGTCTGTATTTTTCAGGAGGCATCCTTTTTAGGTTCCATTGTCCTCGATAATGGTTGTAATAGATCATATAACTTTTTACTGATGGAGGATTGAATGAATAATGCCTGGGCACTATAACTTTGAAAGGAGTGTGCTAATGAAAAAAGAAAATCGCTCATCTGTTGAACCTACAATTGCAGAAGGAATTAATACAGAAGATGAATTGAAAAGAGATGCTACTAAAGAAGAGATTGACAAAGGCGATTACACGGAAGTAACTACTTTGTCTTTTGATGAGAACGATCCTAGTTAAACACCGTTTCCCGCGGTGTTTTTATTTTGGGTAAGAAAGGTGAGTTCCTAAAGATTCGAAGAGTTAGGACTTTAGATTTATTTAACCAGGCCTCTAAATTAATTAATGTTGCTTTCATGGCAAATCCTATGTTTAGTCAGCCAAGGAGCCCATATGCTGAAGAACTGTTCGACACAATTATGGATGAATATTTGGATCTGGAAGGTGACCCATCCGGACTACCTGAATTCACGGCCAAAAGGATGAATCTTCCTTAAGAAGATAATATGGTTAAGGTAGCAATCCTGGGAAGATATCCAAGCGACTAATAAGCCTATTCCATATGATCGACTAGAAAATAAAACATGTTTAGGTGCAATTGATTTCTCATTCATAAAAGACTTTACAGCATGCGGTGTTTTATTTAAGGATGGTGAAAATTATATATGGGAAAGCCATCAGTTTGCAAGACGTGATTTTATCAAAGAAGCAAAATTAAAACCTCCAATATTTGAGTGGGAAGAGGATGGGTTGATTACATTATTGGATGAACCCGTTATTGATATCAGTTATATGGTCAATTACTTTTGTGAAATGAGAGAGAAATACGGGCTAAATACTATTGTTGGAGATACGTTCCGTCTGGATATTGTAAAAACAAGCATTAGAAGAAGCGGGGTTCAAAGTTTTATATATACAAAACCCTCATGCAATCTATGCAAAACTTGCTCCTAGAATTGAAATCCAGTTTGCCTAAAAACGTATTATTTTTGGAGATAATCCATGAGGTGAACACAAATAACATTTTTGTAAAAGTTAAAAATGGTGGAAGTAAAGACTTTGTCAAAAAAGATGAAGTTAGGAGAAAGACAGATGGATTTTCAGCTTTTGTCTGCGCTCTGTGGCAAGCTGATCAAATACTAGTTGATGATGTGGACTTTTTAGTGGGTGATATAGAATATTAATAGGCTCCGTAAAAGGATGTTGTTAATTATCTTGTTGAACTTTCGGGGTAGGTTAGTTGCATAATGGATCTGGAAAACTAAAGAAATTATACTCTTAAACATAAACTGAATTCATCGGAGGAGAAATATGGAATTATTTGTTGGGATAGCTCTTATACTTATTGTATTTTTTTCTTCAAGTATTATTGAAAAAAGATTAAAGAATATAGAAAAACAAAACAATCGTGTAATAGAAATTTTAGAAGAAATTAGAGATAAGAAATAAATGTTCTTTAACTAACAGTTTTCTCTTATGGCACAAACGGGGCAGGTTAGTGGAAGAAGGAAATTCCAATCTCTGAATTTTTCTTCATAGTATTAACTCTCAATTCATACAATTTATAATCTTCAAAATTATGCAACGGGAGTGGAATACATGGGATCTAGAGAGTTAACAGGACGAGTAATTTTCAAAGGAGACCCTGGCTATAAAGAAGCCATTAAGAATTGGAACCCTTATGTTGATACTTTGCCTCTTGTCTTTGTTTTTGCACAAAATACCCTCGATGTAAGTAATGCCATTAAATGGGCTCGTAAGAATAATGTACCCGTGCGTGTTAGAAGTGGTCGACATGCTCTTGATAAGAACCTCTCAGTAGTAAAGGGAGGAATTGTTATTGATGTAAGTGACATGCAAAAAGTTCACTTAAATAAAAAAAAGGCAATTGCAACCGTCCAAACAGGAATTCACGTAGGCCCGCTTGTAAAAGGATTAGCTCGAAAAGGTTTTATGGCTCCGTTTGGAGACAGTCCAACCGTTGGCATCGGAGGAATTACGATGGGCGGTGGATTTGGAGTGCTCTCACGATCGATTGGTCTTATAAGTGATAACCTCCTCGCACTGAAAACGGTGGATGCAAAAGGCAGGATTATTCAAGCAAATAAGGACTTAAATAAGGATTTATTTTGGGCTTCTAGAGGCGGAGGAGGAGGTAATTTTGGATATAATACCGAATACACGTTTAAAGTTCGTCGTGCCCCTAAAACTGCAACCGTCTTCAATATCATTTGGCCGTGGGAACAATTGGAAACGGTATTTAAAGCTTGGCAAAAATGGGCGCCGTTTGTTGACGAACGATTAGGGTGCATACTTGAGATTTTCAGCAAAGTAAATGGTTTGTGTCATGCAGAAGGAATTTTCCAGGGTTCAAAAAATGAGCTGATTAAATTATTGGAACCTTTAACAAATGTTGGAACCCCGACACAAATAGTTATAGAAACATTATCCTATCCAGACGCTATAGATTTCTTAGACCCTGACGAACCAATCCCTGGTAGATCTGATCAGAATGTTAAATTCTCCTCGGCTTGGGGACTTAATCTTTGGACGGAAAGACCCATTTTCATCATGAGACAATTTTTGGAAGAAGCCACTGGGACAGAATCCAATTTCTTTTTTATAAATTGGGGTGGTGCTTTAAGCAGGGTACCTAGCAACAAAACAGCCTTCTTTTGGCGTGATCCATTGTTTTATGTGGAATGGACTGCTAGTTGGGAAAATAAATCACAAGAAGCTATGAATCTTGCATCAGTTGAAAGAGTACGTCAGCTGATAAAACCATATGTAACCGGTTCATATGTTAATGTTCCAGACCAAAATATTGAAAATTTTGGAGAAGCATATTACGGCTCAAACTTTGCAAGGCTTCAAAAAGTAAAGGCGAAATATGATCCCAAAAATTTATTTCATTTTCCACAGAGCATACCACCATCTTTTTAAATAGTTTATTCGTTGTGTAAAACAAGATAAAATCCCTGCGTCTTGAACTGCACCTCATTTGTTAGACACCATCTAACAATGAAGTGCTCCCTGTCAAGTAGACAGTGGAAATAATAAAAATGCTTTACACGGCTTGATCCCTAAATTCCAAGGGGCTCAAGCCGTCTAATTTTTCTTGATAGCGCTCTGAATTATAAAACGAAATGTATCCTACAATTGCTATTTTTAGCGCTTCATATGTATCATATTTATTTAAATAGTATTTTTCGCATTTGAGCGTACCCCAAAAAGCCTCGATTGGTCCGTTATCAATACAACGTCCCACTCTAGACATACTATGTACCATCTCGGCATCATCTATCATCCGTTTGAAAAGTTTTGAAGTATATTGATAACCACGATCGCTATGAATAAGTGGATGCTCATCCTCTTTTAATTTTTGTATGGCTGGTGTCATCGTTTGAAATACAAGTTTATTGTTATTCGAATGCCCTAATACATAACTCACAATCGAATTATCGTATAAATCAATAATGGCGCTTAAATAAGCCTTTTTGCCATTCCCATATTTAAACTCCGTGACATCTGTACACCATTTTTGATTCGGTTGGTCTGCTTTGAACTTGCGACTGAGTATGTTTTCTGCTACATAATCTGGATTCGATTTACGATATTTTTTTCGTTTTCGACGAATCACCGATTTTAATCGACACATTTTCATCAAACGATAAATACGTTTTTTATTTACCTTCGGTAAATCTACTTTTTCACGCTGACGATTGATTGTAAGTGTGATGCGACGATATCCATAAATCCCATCTACTTGTGTATAAAGGTACTGAATTGATTCTAGAAGCTGTTCATTCTCGATTTCCCGTGCTGATGGCTGACGGTTCAACCACTTATAATAAGCAGCACGTGCAACATCGGCAATTTCACATAATAAAATGATTGGCAGTGCTTCCTTCGCTGCTAATTCTTGAATGGCAATATAACGGTTATGTATACAACTTTTACTTAACGACGCCTCCTTTCGATTTCCTCTAACTTTTTTAAGAAGAGATTTTCTGCACGTAATCGTTCATTTTCACGTTCCATGCGTTGAATTTCTAAACGAAACTTGTCTTCAGTGCTTAACTCTTCTTCTAACTTTGTACGTCCACGGCGATCTTGTAAGCCTAATTCCCCGTATTTTTCGAATTTTTTTACCCATTGATATATTTGTTGGTAAGAAACCGCATATTGTTCAGCTGTTACTTGATAACTTTTATCGTTGGCAATACAAGCTTGTGCTATTTCAATGCGCTCTTGTACTGTTGTTTTTCTACCTTTAGTCATAGTTTGGCTCATTCCTTTACCCGAATCTTTTAATTCACTATGACTAGTATACTTTTTAATCCAATTTCGCAAAACGGATGTACCGGAAAGTCTATATTTTCTAACGGTTTCTCTTAATGAATAACTTCCTGAAATATAGTCTTGAACAGCTGCTAGCTTTAATCCTTTCGGATATGTATTATGATTCTCACTTCTATTAAGACTATCCTCTCCAAAAAACAAGTAATTATTTTGCCAATCTTTGATCGTTCTAGAATCAACTTTATACAACTCGGCCACCTCATTAAGAGTGAATTGGCTATTTTCATAGAAATTTAGAATCTCTAATTTTTCTTCTTTTGAAAAGCTATATTTTCTCATAAAAAAACCTCCCCAATAGGCAAACAGATTTTATTTTTTAATCTGTCTACTTATTGGGGAGCGTATCACAAATGAGGTGCAGTTTTTGTTCTCTTTTTATTCGAAAATCAGCATTTATGGATTAACAAAGCCTTTTTAAAAAGGAGGTGAGATATTGGGAAAGGTGAAATTAAAAGGCATGAGCCCAGTAGATTACCGGGTTCATGCCCTCAAGGCTGCCTAATTAAATAAAGTGTCTAACTTTTTGAGTTCACTTCAATTAGGGTGGTTTTTATTGTGAAAAGGAATATAAAAGGAGACTGTCTCATATTTCGTTTTTGGCTTAGAGCCATCTCTTTTATCCATATGTTGAATCAAATCCTGTAAGTTTATTAGCATTCGGATAGTCTTTTGCATATTTGATCGCCCAATTTGCTGCTTTTTTTGCTTTATCGGAATCATTAATTCGAATTATTTTTGTATTATCATACCATTTAAACCAAGTACTAAGACTAAGATTTTTAGGATGAGATTTTTCATTTTTAATAGAAACAAAGTTTGTGCTTGAAACTACAATCCCTGCATTACCCACAAAACCACTATTTGATGAGCTATTAGTGATTAATAGATCACCAGCTTTCGTTTTTATTTTAGAACCAGGATAATAATAAGTAGATGATGTTGCTGCTGTTGCGAATGTTGTTCTTTACAGTGGGCTTGTTTGGGTCATGTTGGAAACAATATTGCCTTCCAATATATTATCTTCTATAGAAGTTAAGGCTTTATTATCTTTAGTCGTAGTTAATCCATAATCCTCTAATTCTTCAATGTCAGAGTCTGGAGTTAAAATATCTACTTCGTCTTTAATAAGAGTTTCTTGTTGGGAATTTTCTTCAGATAATAATTCGAAATATTCTTCGTACGTCAAATCATTATACATTACCCCAGTATTTTGTAATGACTGAAACTCCTCCAGTGAAAATATGAAATTTTCGTCAGAAGCGGAAGCAGACTGATGAAAGAAAGATAATACAAATAATATCGAAAACATTGAAACTATAAAAAACTTAAATTTACTAAAAACTGTATCTTCCATTTATTGTAATTCATGATGTTACTGTAATATAATAAACAAAAAGAAAGGATTTAGGAAAAAAATGAGGGGAAAAATATATTTTTTTGTGATAATTGTAATTTTAGTCTTGGGAGGAATTTTTATTTATAACTCCCTAAAGGGTGATAAAACTGTATTGAACGAAACAGAGGAAGCCGTATATAATAATGTAGTTAATACTGAAGGAAATAAGGATGAAGACATAATATCTATTGAACCTTATTACAGTTGGTTAGAGAAACCAAAGAATGCTTACAGTGCATATGTTATTTTCAAAGATAGACCTAATGAAAAGGTTGAATATTCATATATAAGAGACAAAGAAAAAAAGGAAGTCTTCCGTGTGAAATAGATAAAGGAATCCATATTGCATCCTCCAATTGTAAGGCATTAACTAACAATTGGAGGATGCAATTTTTCATTTGAAGATTCTGCCTACAGAATGATTTGTAAAACATTGTCTCTTTTCACATCTTAAGTTTTTCCATACAACATTAGAATGTAGTTTAACTTCCATAATACTAATTCTAAGTATCTATATAACAATTAGAAAAGTAAGTTAAAAGGTTCTTGTTGTTATTTCATCGATAAGGAAAAGCCCTTCTCGTTTTTTTGAGAGAGGCATGTTTTTGTTTTAAAAAGGTCTTAAATTTTAGGTCTAACCTTCTTAACTAACTCCGTAATATCAATATCTTCATTATAAAGCACCTGATCTATTCGGAAATCCTCACTAGCTGCGTAGCTTTTTTAATCTGCTGAATCCATTCATATGCGGCAACGGCAGCTGTCCAATCTGGATCTTTTTTAAAGTCTGAGTCTAAGATAGGGGAGCTTCCACTCTGCAAGAAATTAGTTTCTCTTGAATGTAAGTGGACCTTGATATTTATGTTCAACCCTAAATACCTCCTGGAGTTAGTATAGTTTCATGGACACATGTTAGTTATGTCCTTACTTCTTCATTTGCCTCTTTTCAATATATATCCAACTATAATAGAACAGCCAGAAGACCAAGGGTACTAAAAGTACATAAGGTTTAAATTCATTTGAATGATGATATTGATATATTATTAAAATTATTCCTATAATCAATGCCGGCAGTAAAAGAATAAAATGTTTTTTCTTATGCAATTTACCTCTCACCAGTACTTCGTTTTGTCATTCAAAACACTCCTCTCTAAAAATGCAATCAATCCATATATTAACATAAATTCGCTATGAAAAAATGACCACATTCTGACCACCAAATAAAAATAAAAAGGTGAAATAACCTAAAAAGAATTTGTATACAGGTTATAGAAAACCTTGTTAAATAAGCCTTTATGTATCTTTTTGAAAAAAACGAAAGTCGAAGATTTGTTCCGCACACAAGTTCACCTATGGGAATGCGAACAATATATGTAAATGTATTAGTAGTTTCAAAGCATTGGTCACACTTTTTCCTCGAGTTTCTTTGACACGTGAGCATAGACATATGCTGTTGTTTGAATTGATTTTCCAGCGCGCAACCCTGTGCCATGGGTATCATCCAGGGTGCAACTGATTTCTGGAGCTGCCTGTAACTAACTCCCATTGGCTTAACACCACGAGTTCCACCACCGCCAAGATTTTGGGTTTAAATTTGCCCAATTGGATTTAAAACTTACAAAAACTAAAAAACTTAGATTCCATAATAGTGGGTATGGAACCTACAGGACATTACTGGATTAACCTATCAAAATGGCTGGTTAAACAAAACACGAGGTAGTTACTGTGAATCCCCACTTAGTAAAAAGGAATAATGAGAATCGTGACAATACTCAATCGAAAAGTGCCAGGGACGGCGTGGAGATGTGCATCATGTGGTCAAATGTGGAGTGAAAACTGACTCCTTTATTTAACTATGCCTTCACGAAGCCAAAAAGATCTGATCGCATTTCAATTACCCGGAAACCCAATTACAAGGGTTATGAAATCCTGCGAACAAGTGAGCATTCGAGAGATATTCGTACCAAACTGAGGGAGTTTAATAAGAGCTGAAATCCCATATAATATAAGGTGCTTTTGTGAAAATAAACAGATTAAATGGAAAAAAGTTGATTTTAAATCATATTGTGGGTTAAAAGGTATATGAGCTGCCTTCGAGGGGAGGAACCGGTGCATCAGTTTACTTTATGGTATTTTTTGTACTCTTCCTATTTTAATTATAGCATATAAAAAATGGACAATATAGACTATTTATTCCCATTTACTACTGGTAAAATCAATAGAACATTAATGGTTAGGAGAGATGTAGAATGAGTTCTTTGGCTCTCGGTTTTCAGGAAATAGAAAAAACACAGCTTTTGCTCGTTGGCGGAAAAGGGTTAAATTTAGGGGAATTGTCAAAAATTGAAGGAATACAAGTACCAGAAGGATTTTGTGTTACAACAGTGGGATATCAAGAAGCCATCGAACAAAACAAAACGTATCATGCTTTGTTGGATCGACTCACAATGTTAAAAGTAGAAGAACGAGAGCAAATTGGTGAAATCAGCAGGAGGATTCGACAAATCATTATGGAAGTAGAAATTCCTTCCGATGTTGTGAAAGCAGTTACTCACTATCTCTCCCAGTTTGGCGAGGAACATGCTTATGCAGTGCGTTCTAGTGCGACTGCTGAAGATCTACCACATGCCTCTTTTGCCGGTCAACAAGACACCTATTTAAATATTATTGGCGTCGATGCCATCATGCAGCATATCAGCAAATGTTGGGCTTCCCTGTTTACGGATCGCGCGGTAATCTACCGTATGCAAAATGGATTTGACCACAGTCAAGTTTATTTATCCGTTATCGTTCAAAGGATGGTTTTCCCACAGGCTTCAGGGATTTTATTTACCGCTGATCCGATTACTTCCAACCGAAAGCTGCTATCAATCGATGCCAGTTTTGGACTTGGAGAAGCACTGGTCTCTGGCTTGGTATCTGCCGATTGTTATCAAGTACAGGAAGGGGAGATCGTCAATAAGAGGATCGCAACCAAAAAATTGGCTATCTATGGAGTAGAAGAAGGCGGAACAGAGACCCAGCAGATCGATCCCGATCAGCAAAAGACGCAAACACTTACTGAACAACAAATTTTACAACTGGCACGCATCGGAAGACAGATCGAAGCTTATTTTGGTTGCCCGCAAGATATCGAATGGGGTTTGGTTGATGATACATTTTATATTGTCCAGAGTCGGCCAATCACTACTTTATACCCGATCCCTGAAGCGAATGATCAAGAAAATCACGTTTACGTATCTGTCGGTCATCAACAAATGATGACCGATCCCATGAATCCACTGGGATTGTCTTTTTTCCTGTTAACGACTAATGCACCCATGCGTAAAGCTGGTGGAAGGTTGTTTGTTGATGTCACACATATGCTGGCTTCACCTAGCAGCAGAAAAATGTTATTAGATGGCATGGGACAACACGATCCGCTCATGAAAGACGCACTCATTACCATAATAGAGCGAGGAGATTTCATAAAATCTTTACCAAATGATAGGCAAGAACAGAGTTCCGGTAAAAGCAATAAAGGTGTGTCGTCTGCTGATTCTAGGGGACAAATCGAAAACGACCCGACCATCGTTTCTGATTTGATTAAGAGCAGTCAAACATCGATAGAAGAGTTAAAACAAAACATCCAAACGAAATCAGGATCAGATTTATTTGATTTTATTCTGGAAGATATCAAAGAATTAAAGAAGATTTTATTTGACCCACAAAGTTCAGCTGTGTTTATGGCTGCTATGGATGCTTCATCATGGATCAATGAAAAAATGAACGAGTGGTTAGGTGAAAAAAACGCAGCAGATACGCTTTCTCAGTCTGTACCAAACAATATTACTTCGGAAATGGGTCTGGCGCTATTGGATGTCGCAGATGTGATTCGTCCTTATCCAGAAGTAATTGATTATTTACAACATGTAAAAGATGATAACTTTTTGGATAAACTGGTTAAGTTTGATGGTGGACAGGAAACCCAAGACGCTATCCATGATTATCTCAGCAAATACGGAATGCGATGTACCGGAGAAATCGATATTACTAAAACTCGTTGGAGCGAAAAACCAACTACACTTGTCCCTGTGATTCTTGGTAATATCAAAAACTTTGAGCCTAATGCCAGCAATCAGAAATTTGAGCAAGGGCAACAGGAAGCTTTGAAAAAAGAACAAGAGTTATTAGATCGATTGAAACAACTACCGGATGGTAAACGAAAAGCCGAAGAGACCAAACGAATGATCAGCCTAATCCGGAATTTCATCGGTTATCGAGAATATCCAAAATACGGCATGGTTAATCGCTACTTCGTTTATAAGCAGGCTTTGATGAAAGAAGCCGAACAGCTCGTACAAGCCAAAGTCATTCGTGAAAAAGAAGATATATACTACCTCACTTTTGAAGAACTTCATGAAGTCATACGCACAAATAAATTGGATTACCAGATCATCAGCAAACGAAGAGAAGAGTACAAATTCTATGAAAAACTAACTCCACCACGTGTTATCACGTCTGATGGTGAAATCATTGTAGGTGAGTACAAACGAGAAAATCTCCCAGCCGAAGCTATTGTAGGTCTGCCTGTTTCTTCCGGAGTTATTGAGGGACGTGCGCGTGTCATCTTAAACATGGAAGATGCTGATCTAGAAGAGGGAGATATATTGGTCACCTCCTTTACTGACCCTAGCTGGACACCATTGTTTGTATCCATAAAGGGCTTAGTCACCGAAGTTGGTGGACTGATGACCCATGGAGCAGTTATCGCACGTGAATATGGCTTACCAGCGGTTGTAGGGGTGGAAAATGCCACCAAGATAATAAGAGACGGGCAACGAATTCGCGTGCATGGAACAGAAGGGTATATCGAAATAATATAAGTGGTGAATACTTCCAGATTTAATCAGTAGCACCGCACCAGTGGTTACCAGAGCGGTGACTTACAATCTTACCATTGGGACCAAAAGTTGAAGCCAACTTTATCGGTGGTGCATACTTACAAATGATAGTTACCGATCCAACGCCATTCAAAACATCAATATATTGTGTCCTTCTTTCAAATTTATAACTAAATATGCTAATTAAAAGATAAAAAAACCCCTTTTTCTCCAACAATTCTTTTGGAAAAGGGGTTTGTCTATACTCTGAGACCAGACCACAATAAGTGGTCTCTTTTATTTGTTCAAAGATCAACATTTCTCTAGCCCGAACTTATTTAGGAAAGGAATTTTTTTCTGTCTCTTATGAGATTCTGATGAGTATAATTCGTGATAGAGAGCTGGTTAAATGGCAAGCAGCATTAATTATGCCAGAACTATATGACTCGTGAATTACTCAAAAAAGGATTTATCTAACCTGTGAAAGGGTGAAGGCTTATGAACGGACAAAGATATAAAGCTTTCTGTCCATCCTGTACATTTACAGTGTTTTCAGGAAACACTTAGCCTAAATAATTATAAAGTCAAATGTACGTGTAGGTGTCATTTTGTTTTAGATATTAACTTTACAGAAAGGATTAAAAATATGGTCTTACGTTAAAGAGCCGAACTTGAAAAAGATTTTTATAAGAATGAACTGTTTGAAAATGGGATATTTCAAAACGTCCCAAGGAAAGCAACTCTGAGAACTCATTGTATGACCTTGATGGAAATAAGGTTTGTTCATCATACGCTGCTGAAGAGGAGCAGCAAAGGTTTTAGTTGAAGATGATGAATGAAATGCTGTTAGAAAGCATGTCTAATACTACTGCTATAGTGAGTTAAAATATTAGATATTGCCCCAATGAATTAATTGACGATGAAGAAAATGGAGTTTTAGTTCAATATAGGATTGCAAGCAGAAACGATGATATCTATGTTCAATCATCCGAATACAACCCTAGCGATGGGAATAGCTGGTTTAAAAAAGGTAGTAAAGGAAATTCAACAAGAAATTTATGCAGATTCTTGGGACGTTTTGTCAGGTCAGCACTTGAAAATCGTCAATTGAAAATTAAAAACCTACAATTAGTCAAAAGGATTGATACCGAAATTAAACATAAAAAAACAGTCAAGTTCATTCTGAACTGACCCAGGATTCGAATGGCGGGTCTTTTGGTTTATAAGTTCCATAGGGGTGCACTAAAAAAGACCACAATAATGAACTGCACCCCAATTGTTAGACACCATCGCGGTAAAAAACCGGCTAGCTATCAATTGCTTCGTACGAGCTCTATGCCAATAGCTGAATGTGGACTTATTTTTCATGCTGAAGATCAGCTGCCCTTCAAATATCAAGATCAATGGTTCTCCGTATGGGTAGGGTCTAAACTTCCATCTAATAGAGCAGGATCTATAATGATTCTTGGGTAAATGGCTTCTTTTTTCAAATTGATATGCTTTGATAAAGCGTGATCCAAATGATACATTACCTTCGCTTTCATTTTTCCCCTCGTTTTGAGCAACAAAGTTTTCAATAGTTTTTAAAGCTTTTAGAAGGTTTTCAAAATATTTGGATCTTCTTTGCTTTTTGCAACTAAATTACTAAATCCTTAGATATCTAAAAAGGCACTCAAACAATTCGTATATTGTAGTTGCTGCTCATTTAGGTATCCTTTCTCCATAGAAATCTCCTCGTTTTTCATAAAATTTCATGGGTTGGAAATATATTGTTATCCCCTTTATAAGTATAATCTCAACAACTTGTTACATCTCTTCCTCAATCCTGTATTTAAATAATTTCTCATTGTAAACAAAAAGAACCTTCTCTTGGGAGTTTACATAAGCTAAATCAAATAAAGAATTGAGGGGGAATTACTAAAAATGTATGGTTTAATAAATGATGATATAAATGTAAATGATTTAAGAAGAATTGGTTTTGGTGGAGGGCACTTTGGAGGTTTTGGTGGAGGGCACTTTGGAGGTTTTGGTGGAGGGCACTTTGGAGGTTTTGGGAGACCATTTGGATTTGGAAGACCGTTTGGATTTGGAAGGCCATTTGGTTTTGGAAGACCGTTTGGTTTTGGCTTTCCTTTTCTAGGAGGGCTTGCTGCAGGAGCGTTGCTTGCAGGGCCATATTATGGTGGCTATGGATATGGTGGCTATGGGTATGATGGCTATGGATATCCAGGATATGCTCCATACCTATCCCCATATTCATACTACCCTTATTGAGAAAAGAAGTTAGTGGCTAAGAGCAAATATGAGAGAGCGGATATGAAATTGTACAGATACTTCTAATTTTAAAGCCCTTATCTTTAAAGTGGGGCTTAATTTTTATTAAAAAGGTAAATCATCAGGAATTACGGGGTTAACCTTCTTCACTAACTCCGTAATATCAATGTCTCCATTATAAACATCTTTAAAATCACCACTAAAAGCAAATTCCCCTTTTAATCTGTTGAATCCATTCGTATGCGGCAATTGCAGCTGCCAATCTGAATAAGTAGCTCAGAAACTTCATGAGTTGCGGGTAAAGTTCAAATAAGGCTCTCTCCTTAATTGGTGAGGGGTTAAAGGGCGTGCGTTCGTTCGTATATAATGGGTAAAAAGGGAGGTTCTCTTTTGATGTCTATTCGTGACCGAGGAATTCTAATTTCGTCTAGTAATGCTACTGAAGCAAAAAACATACTGGAAACAACTCCTCAAAACAAGCCACCTTCCATTATGGGATTAGCTTTTCTGGGGTATCTTGGTGGAACCATTCTTGAAGTTATAGAAAAACATGTGATAGTCAATTATTCACATTTAATAGAATTGAAAAAATTTCAAGAAATATTTAAAATGATACATATGATGTTCCATTACATATAATTGGATATGAGGGAACCATCAACCCACCTTTTAAGTTAAAAACATACTAAAAATAGTGTGATTTCATACAAACATCGGTATATTAACCTTATCTCATTCCCTTAGGATATCTGAGTTGCTTTTTCTCTATTTCCTTTTTCAATGCGGATGAAGAACGGAATAATGAGACTTAGAAGTAGTATTCCGGCCAACGATGCAAAGGTAATCAAATGACAGCCTCTATCGGACCAATGCAATTGATACAATTGGTCCGATAGAGGCACCTACGAAAGCCATAAACATATGAAACGAAACAGCAATACCACGAGAAGATCCAGCTAGTTGTCCAATTAATGAAATGATGGTAGGAAGGGTCAAGGCAATACCTGTAACAAACCAACATTCCAATGATACCAACAGCTCGAATCAATAATATTTGCCAGTGGTTTAATCCAAAATTAGGACCAGTTAGATAACTTACTAGGGTTGTATAATAGCCAGCTAGTGAAATAAAGAGCACTGTTGAAATAATATAGTAAATATGTAAGTCTTTTTTATTAAATATTACTCCAATTTTAATAAAATAAGAGAAAACTGACCCTTTAGGTTTCTTATTTGCATCCCTTGGTATAAAATAGGCGATTAATATAGCGGATATAAAAAGGACAGACTTTGCAAGGAGAGAAGTCTGTCAAAAAACAAATCAAGTCAATCAATCAACTCTTCGGTCTTACCGCATATTAGTAGATTCCGTTAGGAATACACTGCTATTTCGTATCTACATATTATTTGCACCAGAACCCATATTACCATTATGATCTCAATACCATTACTATTTGGGTCCTACCTCGGCCCAAACCCTTATTAGAAAGCAAAGCAAGTACAACCGATACCCCATTTAGTTCCATCATTTCCTATTACGGTATGAGTGTGTTGATGGAGAGGGTTACTGCAACTATGTTTGTGATCATGGGCATCGTGAAAAAGTATATTGTCGGCTAGGTTAGCACCACCATAACCATAAACTCCCGTCGGTGACCAATCAGGTGATGCTGGCGGCAATTCAGGTGATAAATTTTTAAATTCATCATTTCCATAAACAACCTGCCCACCCATAATGGTGAGTAATGATTCAAGGTCTTTGATTTCTTCTTCTGGCACAGTAAAGTAGTCAGCAGACATTACAGCAATATCAGCAAACTGACCTACTGCAAGGGTACCCTTTTTATCTTCATCACCGGAGAACCATGCACTTCCTTTGGAGTATAGTTCCAGAGCTACTTTTCTGTCAAGTTTATTCTTTTCATCGTATATCGAAAGACCACCAATGGTTTTTCCTGCAACCATCCAGTAAAGAGCAACCCAAGGGTTATAGCTGGAAACCCTCGTTGCATCACTACCGGCGCCAACAGGTATACCCAGGTCTAGCATACGATAAATCGGAGGAGTATGCTTTGCAGCTTCCTTTCCGTATAAATCAACAAAGTATTCACCTTGGAAAGCCATGCGGTCTTGGATGGCAATACCGCCATTTAAAGCCTTAACACGTTCCATACTACGGTCTGAGATTGTTTCTGCATGGTCAAACCACCAGCGTAGACCATTAAATGGAATTTCTCTGTTGACTTCCTCAAAAACATTTAAGAAACGTGTTATTGACTCGTCATAAGTTGCATGTAAACGGAATGGCCAACGATTTTCCACCAATAGAGAAATTACTTTCTTTAAGTCAGCTTCCATCACCGTAGCTAGGTCGGGCTGCGGCATTTGAAATTTTTCAAAATCGGCTGCCGAGAATACTAACATTTCTCCAGCACCATTCATTTTATACTTATCATTTCCTTGACCCGGAGAAACAATTTTTGCCCATGAAGCAAAGTCTTCATATTCATGATCTGGATTTTGCGTAAATAGATTATAAGCAATACGCAAAGTTAATTGATCCTTCTCGGCTAAATGTTCAACAACTTTGTAATCATCAGGATAATTTTGGAATCCGCCACCTGCGTCAATGGCACTTGTGATACCTAATCTATTTAATTCGCGCATAAAATGGCGAGTAGAGTTAATCTGGTCGTCAATATTAAGTACTGGAGCTCTACCCAAACTTGAATATAGAATAGAAGCGTTAGGATTGGCAATTAAAAGACCTGTTGGATTACCTCGTTTATCTCGCTGAATTAAACAGCCCGGAGGATCTGGGGTATCTTTTGTGTATCCCAGTGCACGCAACCCTGCACGATTTACAAGTGCTCTATCATAAAGATGTAGCACAAAGACAGGTGTGTCTTCAGAAACAGCATTAATCTCTTCCAAAGTTGGCATCCGTCTTTCTTTAAATTGAAATTCAGACCAACCTCCAACTACTCTTACCCACTGGGGAGCAGGTGTACGCCTTGCCTGCTCTCTAAGCATTTCCAGAGCAATAGCAAGTGATGGCACACCTTCCCAGCGCAATTCCATATTATAATGAAGACCGCCACGAATAACGTGTATATGAGAGTCATTCAAGCCCGGAATAGCTCTCTTTCTTTTAAGGTCTATTTTTTTGGTATTTTCTGTGGCACTATCAAGAAGCTCATCTCCACCTACTGCAGTGATTAAACCATCAGTTATGGCGATAGCCGATACCTCAGGTTGAGATGGGTCAAGGGTAGTGATTTTTCCGTTATATAAGATCATATCCGGTAAATTCATGTTCACACCTCGTCTACTTCCTATTATTCTGTAACCATGGATGAAATATTTTACCGAGAATCGGCATTACTACCCATGATAGCAAGGACACTATACATACTGAAACAAAAAAAGCTGACATAATAGGAATCATATTTTTTATAAAAGGTCCTACCACTTTAGGAACCAACATGCTAAGAGGCCATACACCAAGAACGGTAACAATGGACATTTTCCATTTTGGCGGTGGAACTGGCATTTTCGGAGTAACAAACCAATAAGCCAAACTGCTTTCAGTTTTGTACGTTGGATTAGTAGCTTGAAATAGTTCTGCCTTTTTTAACAAATCTCGACGAATATCTGACTCTTGCCAAGCACGAAGATGCTCATACGTATCAAAGCGAAAAACAACAGTATACTCTCTGGATCCGTTATTGGGGACTATTAGATTTACGCCTAAATGCCCTGGAAATTTAGTAGCGGCAGCTTCGATTTCATGTCTCCACGTTTCAAACTGTTTTTCTCTACCTTCTTGAATTTCCCATGTAACAATCGTTGTTACTGGACCACCAGCATCCATAGTGTTCCCTGTATGAGTTTCTCCGACAGTTACTCTTTCCTGATTCATATTTTCCTGCTTGGAGGCGCGCC
Organism: Peribacillus simplex; assembly: GCF_001578185.1. Lineage (NCBI taxonomy): Bacteria > Bacillati > Bacillota > Bacilli > Caryophanales > Bacillaceae > Peribacillus > Peribacillus simplex. The sequence continues at coordinate 1,843,191 of NZ_CP011008.1, forward strand.
ATGTACCATAGTATATGCGTATTCCACACCTTGACCATAAGCACCAGTGTGTTCTTTTACAATTTCCATAACAGCATCATAAGTGTCTTTGCGTGCCCAGTCACGTTGGTATTCAAGTAAAACTTGAATTGCTGTCACTGGAATTGCTCCAGCTTGTTCTACACGACGCATAGCAGCATTATGTGCTGTCAAACTAGTACCACCTGAAGCATCATCAACTGCATAAACTTCATAGCCAGCTTTAATTGCTTCAAGCACAGGGAATGCAAGGCAAACTTCAGTCCAAAGTGCTGCAAATATCAATTTTTTTCTACCTGTTGCTTTAACTGCCTCAACAAATTTTGAATCTTCCCAAGAGTTCATTGAACTACGTTCTATAATTTCATGGTTTGGAAATATGTCAAGAATTTGTGGCCAAAAATAACCGGAAAAGCTTTTTGTTTCAACTGTAGTAAGAATAGTAGGTACGTTAAAAGCTTTTGCTGATTTAGCAAGCAGCATAACGTTATTCATTAATGTTTGTCTGTCAATGCTTGCAACTCCAAAAGTCATTTGAGGCTGAAAATCGATCAAAATTAATGCACTGTTCTCCGGAGTTAACAATTCTAAATTACTCATAATAAAACACTCCTTTTTTTAAATTTTTTCAAATAAAGTTTTTTGAAACAATTTTAATATTTTTTTAAAGGCAATTATTAGTTTCAGCTGTAATCGTAAAAATAAAAGCCTTGCTATACTTCTTATTTAAAAAGTAGCGCTGATTAAATCGAGGGCACTGAAAAAGTCCCTTCGGGCCAATAGAGGTAGATTTTCTCAGTTTATTCTGAGGAAATCTACCTTTTTTTGTTTTATAATCAAAGGTAATAAATTTATGTGGGTGAGTACGATGATTCAAAAACAAACGTCTATGGTTTTTAGTCCATATATGGCCATTTATGATGTAGTGGTTCCAAAGGATAACATGTTACGCAAGATCAATGAACTTATTGACTTTTCTTTTGTGTTGGAAGAATTGAGGGACAACTACTGTCTTCATAACGGTAGGAATGCTGTCGATCCAATACGTATGTTTAAATATTTGCTGCTCAAGACCATTCATGACCTATCAGATGTGGATATAGTTGAGCGTTCCAGGTATGACATGTCCTTTAAATATTTCCTCGGCATGGCTCCAGAAGATCCAGTTATTGACCCTAGCTCCTTAACGAAATTTCGAAAGCTCCGTTTAAAAGACATAAACCTTTTGGATATGCTCATTCATAAAACCGTTGAGATTGCGATTGAAAAGGAAATCATTAAAAACAAAACGATTATTGTGGATGCCACCCACACGAAAGCCAGATACAATCATAAGACTCCAAAAGAAATATTGATGGACCAATCTAAAGGATTAAGAAAAGTAATCTATTCGATAGATGAAGAGATGAAAAATAAATTCCCATCCAAAACCACTACTGATGTATTGCAGGATGAAATTACTTATTGCCAGAAGCTCATCGAGGTAGTGGAAACAGAGGAGCGTATCACCCAATATCCAAAGGTAAAAGAGCAGTTAAATCTATTAAAGGAAACGGTATCCGATGATATCGAACAGTTAAGGATCTCCAAAGACCAAGATGCCAAGATTGGCCACAAGAGTGCTGACTCTTCTTTCTTTGGATACAAAACACATATTGCGATGAGTGAGGAACGAATCATTACAGCTGCGACTATCACTACAGGTGAAAAAACGGACGGTAAAGAATTAAAGGCATTAATTGAAAAGAGCACGGCTGCCGGTATGGTGATTGAGACCGTGATTGGCGATACAGCTTACTCAGAGAAGGGAAATATTGAATACAGTGAAGAAAATAACATTAAACTAGTCGCAAAATTGAATCCTTCTGTTACACAGGGATTCCGGAAGAAGGAAGAGGAATTTCAATTTAATAAGGATGCAGGAATGTACGTTTGTAAGGCTGGGCATTTGGCTATCAGGAAAGCTCGCCAGGGCAAAAAAGATGTAGCGACGAATCAAACAGATACCTATTACTTCGATATAGAAAAGTGTAAGATTTGTCCCTTAAAAGAGGGCTGTTATAAAGAAGGAGCGAAAAGCAAGACCTATTCTGTCAGTATTAAATCCAATGAACATACAGAACAGGCTACATTCCAGGAAAGTGAGTATTTTAAAGAAAAATCAAAAGAACGTTATAAAATAGAAGCGAAAAACAGTGAATTGAAACACAGACACGGGTATGATGTTGCAAAATCCTCGGGTCTACTTGGCATGGAATTACAAGGAGCAATGGCTATTTTCACCGTTAACTTGAAAAGAATATTGAAATTAATGGCCTAAAAAAGTGACACAAAGAAGCAAAAAAAGACGATTTCCATTCAAGTATCGAATGAGAATTGTCTTTTTTTTAGTTTGATTTACCGTACTAGTTAGAAAAACGTGAGTTTTTCAGCAGCCTCGATTAAATCAGCGCTACTTTTATGCTATCCACTTTTAAAAAAAGTGATTTATAGCTATTTCTTAGGAATAAATTTATGCATTTTGTTTACTAAGATCTCGCTGAGCTCCCATATAGCTTCCAATTACATTTTGATAACCTGGAAGATTACTAGCAAGTAAATTGCCAAAACCTTCGACATCGTTGCGCCAATCGCGTTGTAATTCGCACGCTACGCTAAACCAGTTCATAAGTTGCACGCCATTATGTGCCATACGCGTATTGGCAGCTTCTGCAACTTGTTTACTGAAAGTGCCTGAAGCATCAGTAACAGCAAATACTTCATACCCAGCTTTTATAGCGGAAAGTGATGGGAAAGCAACGCAAACATCCGTAACTACGCCCGCGATAATAAGTTGTTTTTTTCCAGTTTCTTTGATTGCTTTTACAAAATCATCATTATCCCATGCATTAATTTGTCCAGGTCGAGCTATTTTTGGTGCATCAGGAAAGAGATCAACCAATTCTTGCATTAATGGCCCATTAGGTCCGTGTTCAAAGCTTGTTGTTAAAATAACTGGTAAATCAAAAAACTTAGCAGTGTGAGCAAGAGCCAAAACATTGTTCTTAAATTCATCAACACCATAGTCACGAACTAGTCCAGCCATAAGGCCAGTTTGATGATCCACTAAAAGAACGACAGCATCATCTTTATTAATACGAGAATAGAGATCAGACATTATGTATTCCTCCTAAAATTAAGTACTCGAAGAAAGTTTAAATATTATAATAAATTCCTTCGTTTGCTACAATCAATTTATAACTAAACTGATTGTAGATATTAGTTTATCTATAAACTAATGACAAGTCAATAATTTCATTACAAGTCATAAAAAACCAATTGGATATTTTTTAAAAATGCTTCTATTTATCTAAAGCAGGAGTTTTATCTATCCAATTTATAAATTGTTGTAAATAACGCTGAAGATAACGTTTTGTCTTTTCGTCAGTAAGCACTTTCTGATCGGAATCAATCTTTTCATGTACTTGAGAAATCAGCACTTTTTGAAATGGAAGAACATGAGCTTGCATAGTTTCTAGTATTTCTCTGATTTGCATCTGAGCATAAACAGTACCTAACCCCCCAGGAGTTGCTCCAATTAGGCCAACCGGTTTTCTGCTAAGAACAGCGGATTCCCGAGGTCTTGATGCCCAGTCCAATGCATTCTTTAATACGCCTGGAATTCCAGAATTGTACTCTGGACTTACAATAATGATACCGTCAACGTCCTGGATAGCAGATTTAAATGATGTCACTGTTTCTGGAACACTTATTTCTAAGTCTTCATTAAAAAAAGGTAGATTATTTATCTCGATCCAACGAAATTGATGGGAATCATCCATCTCTGTTAATGATTGAGCAATGATCCGATTATAAGAGTTTTTTCGTAAACTACCACAAATAAGGCCAATGGTCTTATACATATATTTCCTCCCCTGTTAAAATCATCTCATCGTACCATGATATAGCAAAATGAAAAAAGTGGCTTTGTGCCTAATCTCAAACTGTTTAATTTAATGAAGTGTTTATTACAAAAAATCTAGGATGTAAGGGATTTCTCATTAGTTTTCTTATTATTGGCTAGTGCTTGCAAGCTATGGCAAATAGACTATGTCTATATTATTTTCTCTTCCAACCACTTTATATTTCCAGCATACTAGTAACTATAAAAAAATTGGTGGGAGTGCAGAAATGGAAGAAAAGAAAGTCACCATAAATAGCTATCTGCTTCTCTGATTGAATAAAGGTGAATCTTCTTGCTATTTCAAATAGTAATCGCAAATTCAATATAGCTTCCTGGTGAAACTTCAATAATGACAACCTTAACTATAACTATTTTCTCCTTCTGACCTATTTCATATGAATCATTGGAAATCATATATCATCAATATCACTTTGATATCGAAAATGCTGGGCGATACTCCTTTATTTAACCAAAATTAATAATGGATATAGTGAATAATTTTCGAGATCCAATATTTTTAGACAATAAAAAATTTCGCATAAAGGAAAAAACACCCTTAAAGTCGTATATACAATTATCGACAAATTGGCGATGCTTTTTTAAGGTTAGTGTCTAACCGGAATAAAAATGGGAGTGAAAATAAAATGAGTAAAAAAACGATGGGTATTCACCACATTACTGCAATTGTTGGTCATCCTCAAGAGAATGTTGATTTCTATGCAGGTGTATTAGGTTTACGTTTAGTGAAAAAAACTGTCAATTTTGATGACCCAGGTACCTACCATCTTTATTTTGGCAATGAGGGAGGAAAACCAGGAACAATCATGACATTTTTTCCATGGGCAGGAGCTAGTCAAGGGAAAATTGGTGATGGTCAAGTAGGCGTTACATCTTATGTTGTTCCAAAAGGAGCTATAAAGTTCTGGAAAAAAAGACTGGAATCCTTCAATATTCCTTTTACTGTAAGGGAGCGCTTTAGCGAGGAATACTTGGAATTTGATGACCCACATGGGCTACACTTGGAAATTGTTGAAAGGGAAGAAGGCGAGGTAAATACATGGACCTTTGGCGGGGTGACACCTGAGGTAGCTATTAAAGGCTTTGGCGGTGCTACTTTATTATCGGCCTATCCTGACAAAACGGCTGTATTGTTAGAAAAAATATTGGGACTAGAATTAATCGGCAAGGAAGGCGGCTTTGCACGTTACCGTTCTTCAGCAGAAATTGGCAATGTCATTGACTTAAAATTAACGCCAATTGGACGCGGGACAATGGGTGCTGGAACCGTACATCACATTGCATGGCGGGCAAAGGATGATCAAGACCAATTGGAATGGCAAAAATATGTTGAGGAAAACGGATATGAGGTAACTCCTGTACGAGATCGAAACTATTTTAATGCGATTTACTTTAAAGAACACGGGGAAATTCTCTTTGAGATTGCAACAGATCCTCCTGGATTTTCTCACGATGAATCTGAAGCGACGATGGGAGAAAAATTAATGTTGCCAGAGCAGTATGAACAGTTTAGAGAGCAGATTAAACAAAGTATTTTACCATTTGAGGTAAGAGAATTAAAGTTGTGAGCTGGTTAGCTGGTACAAATTATGCAAAATTAGGTGAGATTTTTTCCATAGCGAGACTTAATTAATTTCTTAATCAAAGTAAAGAAAAGAATGGGAATGGTGAGGTTGCAAAAAACAACAGGGATCCATCATATTACAGCAATGGTGAACGATGCCCAAAGAAGTATTGATTTTTATGCTGGCATACTGGGGTTAAGACTTGTAAAAAAGACGATAAACTTTGATCGTCCAGAGGTCTATCATCTTTATTTTGGAAATGAAACTGGTCAACCTGGGGCTGTTATAACTTTTTTTCCGTGGTCAAACCAGTTAAAAGGTCGAATTGGCACAGGACAGGTTGGAGTAACCAGTTTTATCATCCCAAATCAATCCATTAAATTTTGGGCAAATCGTTTGAAAAAATTTAGAATTAGGTTTATTCAATCCCTACGTTTTGGAGAAAAATATTTACAATTTCAAGATCCGGATGGTCTCGAAATTGAATTAGTGGAACGTAATGAAGGCCCAAAAAATAATTGGAGTTTTGGAGAGGTCGATTCAGAGGTCGCAATTAAAGGGTTTGGTGGAGCTATACTAATTTCAACTCAGCCTAATAAAACTGCGGATGTGCTTGAAAACGTATTAGGGCTTGAATGTCTTGGGCAAGAAGCGAGCTTCCTTAGGTTTAAATCGGATGGTCAGTTTGGAAATACAATTGATATTAAGCTAACTCCTTCGGTTCGCGGGTTAAAAGGGGCCGGAACTGTTCACCATATCGCATGGAGGGCAAAGGATGACCAAGATCTTTTGAGATGGAGAACACTTCTTCAAGATAAGGAGTATTATCCGACTGAGATTCGTGATCGAAACTACTTCAATGCTGTGTATTTCCATGAACAAGGCGGTATCCTTTTTGAAATAGCGACCGATCCGCCAGGCTTTTCCGTTGATGAAGCTGTCGCTGAGCTTGGTAATAAACTGATGTTACCATCTTGGCTGGAGCCAAAACGAGAAGAATTAGAAGAAGCCTTACCTACCGTGGAAGTTCGCGTTCTGGAGGGAGATCAATCATGAAACATATATTTAATAAGGGTAAAGATTCAACGAAACCAACGTTATTATTACTGCATGGTACTGGCGGAAATGAATTAGATTTATTACCTATAGCGGGAAGAATTGATGACGAGGCATCAGTGCTAAGTGTCCGCGGAAATGTATTGGAAAATGGAATGCTTCGATTCTTCCGGAGATTAGCTGAAGGTGTATTCGATGAGGAAGATCTGATTTTCCGTACAAAAGAATTAAATGAGTTTCTTGATGAGTCTGCTGCAAAGTATAATTTTGATCGAGACAACATGATAGCTATTGGATACTCAAATGGAGCTAATATAGCTGCTAGTTTATTATTTCACTATCAAAATGCATTAAAGGGAGCCATTCTCCATCACCCGATGGTACCGAGAAAAGGAATTGTTCTTCCTGATTTGTCAGGAAAATCAGTCTTTATTGCTGCTGGTAAAAATGATCCTATATGTTCGCCGATGGAATCTACTGAACTTCAATCATTATTTGAAAAGGCTAATGCAAAAATTGAAGTTCATTGGGAAAATAGTGGGCATCAATTGACTGTTGATGAAGTTGAAGCTGCGGCTTACTGGTATCGCAGGGTCTTTTAAAATTTCCAAGTGAAATCGACAAATAAGCCTTGATATTTTAGGAACGGCTGTGATTCCTAATTCCTTTAATTGGAGATACCCCAATTGGAGTTGCTTAGAAATCTCTTATTCGATTTTTCAGTTTTAATTTTTTTCAATGATTTACACACCTTGGTTTAAACAAATAAATTGTAATCTAATATATTTTTTTCATAATTTTGCAATTTTAATAGTTGGGAATATAATAATCCTATAAACATTTTGTAAAAAAAAGTATTTTAAATGTTTTGGATAAAGAGTTTTTTTGATCAGCTAAGCAAGAATATAGGGTTAATAAAGAAACTTCATGGGAGGAACTTTTATATGGCAAAATTTACTGTAGGTAATGAAAATCATGCTCCAATTGAACTTTATTATGAGGATCAGGGTTCAGGGAAACCCATTGTCTTAATACATGGGTGGCCTTTAAGTGGACGCTCTTGGGAATATCAGGTGCCAGCTCTTATTGAAGCAGGTTACAGAGTCATAACATATGATCGCCGAGGATTTGGAAAATCATCTCAGCCGTGGGAAGGATATGAATATGATACACTTGCTTCTGATTTACATAAACTGTTGGAACATTTAAATCTTCAAAATGTCACACTTGTTGGTTTTTCTATGGGTGGAGGTGAGGTAGCTCGGTACATTAGTTCGTATGGAACAGATCGTATTGAAAAGGCTGTTTTTGCTGGAGCAGTTCCTCCTTATTTATACAAATCAGAGGATCATCCTGAAGGAGCATTAGATGATGCAACAATTGAAGAATTCAAAAGTGGCGTGATAAATGACCGCCTTGCATTTCTTGACAAATTTACAAAGGGATTTTTCGCGGCTGGTAATCAAACAGATTTAGTTAGTGAGCCATTCCGTTTATATAATCGGGATATTGCAGCTAGTGCCTCTCCTAAGGGAACGCTCGATTGTATAACGGCCTTTAGTAAGACAGATTTTAGAAAGGACTTGGAAAAGTTCAATATTCCTACTCTTATTATTCACGGTGACTCTGATGCAACTGTACCTTTTGAGTTAAGTGGAAAACGTACATATGATTCCATTCCTGGTAGTAAACTCGCTCTAATAAAGGGTGGTCCGCATGGATTACACGCAACTCATCCAAAAGAATTTAATGAAGCGTTACTAACATTTTTAAAAGACTAATAAAGTAATGACAGTTTTACTTAAATGAGAAAAAGCATTCTTTGTTAATAATATCGTATGAATCAGGTGTTGAAGAACTCCTTATCCGTATGCACTTTAGTTGAAAAAACAGCACAAAAGGATCTTCGTTTGGGGCTGTTGACAAATCCCCCTTTAAACAAAGAAAGATGAACATCTACTGAATGTAGTGTTTATCTTTTTTTTGTTTACTATATTTTGTGTCCGGTTATGAAATTCTTTAGTTTGTCAACAGTCCCGTTTGAAGATCCTTTTTCATTCCCATTTTCTCTTTAATTTTGATTAAATGAATAATCTTGTTTTTTCATTTTATAATTTACTCAATCTGATGTATTTTTATGGATTTGAAATAAAGTCTCGATGTTTTGTCTCTATAAAAAAGTTCCCTTCCTTAGAAAAAATTAAGGGTACTTAAATAAAAATAAGTTTCCAAAAACGAAGGTTTTTCCGGTACTTTTCCCGGCAGACCTTCGGTTTTTTTATGCCAATATCTGAAAAAATCCCAATCGTAAATTAATAAAATTCCGTTCCACACTGGAAAGAACTGAACGAAAACGGAGAGTCCAACTGGGCCAAAAAGATGGGTTGGGACTTTTGATAAAGGTGTGTTCATGTAATTTCCTCTTTCTACCGCCGCCTCTTTAAAATCAGTCAGATGTTTTTTCCCTCCTCTTTCGGGAGGTAAGAATGTTCGGTTTTACTACATAAATATAAAAGAAGTAAATAAAAATAAAAAATGGGTTGCACACAACAGCTACTTTGTAATACTATATAGTAGTACTCGGTAATGCTAAGTAGTTTATTAGGAGGATATATGAAAGATTTAACTGAAATGCTTAAAGGTGTTCTTGAAGGGGTGGTGCTTCAAAAGATCCATGCTGGAGAAACTTACGGCTATGAAATTACCAAGTATCTAAACGATTTAGGATTTGGCGATATTGTGGAAGGAACTGTCTACACCATTCTTGTTCGAATCGAGAAAAAAGGGCTCGTCATTGAGAAGATAAAGTCAGAGCTTGGACTTGCGAGAAAATTTTACACGCTAAACGCTAAAGGAGAACAAGAGTTAAAGGAATTTTGGGAGCGTTGGACATTCTTAGAAAAAAAATGAATGAAATAAAGGAGAAAAGAAATGTTAAAAAAAATGATGCAAGAAAAAAGAGAATATCGTGCCTATAAAAAACGAGTGAATAAATTACCAGAAGAATACAGAAAGGCGATGAAAGCAATTGAAAAATACATGTGGAATTTTGCAAAGGGATCAGGCATGTTTGAGATTTTAAAAAATATTTTAGAGATGTTTGAGAATAGTGCTACGGATGGCTTATGCGTACGAAAAGTAGTTGGAGATGGTATTGCCGAATTTGCCGACTCATTATTAGCAGAATTTCCAGAAGAAACATGGATAGATAAAATGAAAAAAAAATTAAGGGATTCAATTGAGTAAAGGAGAGAGAGCCATGAATTCAACAGTCCTTAACATCAAAAATGTAAAAAAGAGCTTTAAAGGGAATGAGGTTTTAAAGGATGTCAATATCACTTTGAAGCAAGGTTCCGTATATGCCTTATTAGGGGCGAACGGTGCTGGGAAAAGTACCCTATTAAAAATTGTTACCGGGTTACTAAATAGTGATGGAGGGAAAGTGACAATCCAAGACATAGATGTCGCTAACAATCCGGTATTGGCACAAAAGTTATTTAGCTTTAGTTCCCAGAATACCACTGTTGACGGAGTACTCACTGGATACGAAAACCTTTATTTAATTGCTAAATTACGACACGAACGCAACCCGAGAAAAGTTGCCGAAAGTTTGTTAGAAAAGTTTGATCTGACTGAAGCCAAAGATAAAGCTGTTTCAAATTATTCAGGAGGAATGTGTCGTCGTCTTGACTTAGCCATGAGTTTAGTTGGGAATCCAGATATCATTTTTCTGGATGAACCTACTACTGGATTGGATCCGAATAGCAGGCAGGAGCTTTGGAATACGATTAAAGAAATGAAGTACCAAGGGAAAACCATCTTTTTAACGACTCAATATTTAGAAGAAGCAGATTATTTAGCCGATCAAATAGGCTTTTTACGAGAAGGGAAAATTGTTGCCAGCGGGACCCCAGATGAAATGAAACGAATTGCTGGAGTAGATAAATTACTTCTTGTATTTAATCGAAATCAAGACGCCGAGAAAGCTTTAAAACTTTTGGAATCTTATTCTCCGATCAAAAATGCAGACTTTGAGATTTCCATAGATTTAGATAAAGAAATTCAAACGACATTGAAAGTATTGAATGCCCTAACAACTGAAAAAATTGACCTCAAAACCTTCAAAATGACTACTCCAACCCTTGATGATGTATTTATGACACTTTCGAAAGGATGAAAATTATGAATGTTTTTCAAAATTTAAGTGATACATTAACGCTTGCAAATCGGATCATTAAACATAATATACGTAGTATCGACACGCTTCTTACGGTTGTCGCGATGCCGGTTATGATGTTATTGGGTATGGTTTTCATATTTGGCGGTGCCATTCAAATTGCTGGGGTGTCTGAAGATGAGTATATTAATTATATTCTTCCCGGAATTCTGTTAATGACGATTGCTACAGGATCTGCTTACACCTCGTTACGGATAAATTTAGACAAAACCTCAGGGATGTTTGACAGATTTAAGTCAATGCCCATAGCCAAATCATCTGTACTGGGGGGGCAGGTAATAGCTTCAGTTATTTTTATGTTAGTTTCAATAATGGTCGTATTAATAGTAGGATTTATAGCTGGATTTAGAAGTGAAGCAACATTTGCTGAATGGCTACTTGTGGCACTATTGATCACTCTCTTTTCGCTAACATTAACGTGGATTTCAGTGCCATTTGGATTGGCTGCTAAAGGTATTGAAGGAGCAAGTTCTTTTTCATATATCTTAATAATGCTGCTTTTTGTCAGTTCTGCATTTGTTCCTGTCGAAGGAATGCCGAAGATCATCCGAATCTTTGCGGAAAATCAACCAATGACACCGATTATTCAAACTATTAGAAATCTGTTAGACTCGCAGCCTGTTGGAAATGATCTGTGGGTGTCGTTCGGTTGGATGGTGTTAATAATATTAATTTCATATATTTTTGGATTGAAGGTTTATAGAAGAGTTTAAAGAGTTGTTGCTGTAAAAAAGTAGTTATCTATTATAATTATTTTGTATCAAAGCAGCAAAATAATTGCTGGAGAAACAAATGATTTTAAGGAAGAAAAAATGAACCCTTTGCTAGTATATATAGCAAAGGGTTTTCAAATTTATTGATTTAGTATCTTCTTCTTTTATCTTGTTTACTCAAGAATAAAGAAAACGACACAGTATAGACAGGCCGTCGAGAAATGCAATAAAGGGGGAATATCACTATTTTATCCCCCCTTATTAATGACCCCATATGTAATTAATTAATCAACCTTTTATATTTAGTTTAAATTAACTACAAAAAAAGTATAGAAAATCCAATGAATTTAGAGGTATTTTTAATTTCATCACCATGTCAAGTGGTGAATTGTACCTAACATAATTTATCATCTGGGTTTTAATAGTTTTTATAAAATTAAGATAATTCCAAATATTCATGTAAATTAACTTTTATTAATCTATAATGAAGTCGATGGAAAAAATTGGGGGGTATCGTATTGAAGAAAAAGTTTATTGTTCCTGCAGTTCTATCGTCAGCGTTGTTGGTAGGTTCTATCCCAGCCAGTAATGTATTTGCGAAGCCGGTTGATCCGATGGTGGCTAGTAGTGTACAAGCTTCTAAGTGGAATGAGAAGGCAAACGTTCCTGTTTTTGTGAAGGAGCGATTTGCTGAGAAATTCTCTTCTAGCAACTCTTCCAATGCACTAAATTATTTAAAGAAGAACGAAGGTAAAACCGGAATTAAAAATCCCGATAAAAACCTAAAAGTAAAAGATTCACAAAAAGATAAACTCGGTATGACCCACGTTCGCTTTAATCAATCAATAAATGGTGTGAACGTAGAAGGATCCGAAGTTATTGTTCATTTTAATAAGAATAATGAAGTCGTATCCGTCAACGGAAGAGTAAATCAGACGATTGCCGATGATGCGGTGGACACGACTGCCTCCTTAAGCAGTGATGCAGCACTAACGCAGGCACTTTCATCTGTCAATGCCCCTGAAGAGCTAACGTATGAGGCAACTTCTGAGCTTGTAGTCTATCCTTTTGAAGGAAAGAATCATACAGCTTATAAAGTGAATGTTAACTTCATGGGGGATGAGCCTGGCAACTGGTTTGTCTTTGTGGATGCAAACACGGGAGAAATCATCGATAAGTATAATGGTTTAATGCATGCTGATGAAATGAAAGCACAAAAAGGTGCTGGAAAAGGGGTACATGGTGCTCACAGGGAATTACATATTACCCAAGTGAAGGAACCTAAATCTGGAACTCAGTTTACGTTAGCTGATTACTCTCATAATGGTCTTGATGGAATACTTACCTATGATGCTAAAAATGATAATAGTTCCAGTAATGATACTCTATATGTGGGGAATTCTGCAGCATTTATCGGCGACTATGATGGGGCTCTTGTCGATGCACACTATAATTCGGAAAAGGTATATGATTATTACCTTAATGAGCATGGCCGAAATTCTCTTGATGGTGAAGGAATGGCCATCATTTCTAAGGTACACTATGGCAATAATTACAACAATGCATCCTGGAATGGGCGTTGGATGACCTATGGGGATGGTGACGGTGAGTACTTTATTTCACTATCAGCCGGTCTTGACGTTGCTGCCCACGAAATGACTCATGGCGTCATCACTCATACAGCAAATTTAGTTTACCGCAATCAATCTGGAGCACTAAACGAATCATTTGCTGACGTCTTTGGTGCACTTGTTGACGATGATGATTGGGAAATGGGCGAGGATATTATGGCACCAGCTGCTAAAGCTGACGGTGTAACGAGATTGCGCAGCTTGAGTAATCCAAACAGTGTTGTAGTAAGTAATGCGGAAAGAGCTGCATATGGCAGTGGAGTCTATCCGGCTCATATGGATGAATTTTATCACATGCCAACTTCGGTAGATGGCGGCGGTGTCCATGTTAACTCCTCGATTACAAACCACGCTGCATACTTGATTGGTCAAGAAATTGGAAGGTACAAGTTAGGACAAATCTACTATCGTTCAATAAGCGTTTATTTAACGCCAAATTCCGATTTTAGTGACGCTCGTAAGGCTATTGTTCAGTCTGCAATTGATATTTATGGTGAAGGCAGCAAAGAAGAGGCCGCAGCTGCTGCCGGATTTGATTCGGTGGGAATTTACTAAGCATTTAATTGGATCCGCCTGCAGGAATCAATATTTTTAGCGGACTTTAGAAGGATATTGAAGTGCGTTTTATGTTCCCCCAGAATAAGAGTTTGGGGGATTTTTTGTTATGATCTCACCAGCCTCCCATGTGTTGCCACATACACTTTGGACACGTGGAGTGCTGTTCACTACTTGTAAGGAAAGATAAATAAGAGATGTAACAGTGATTAAAGAGCCTTTTGTAAGGCTCTTTAATTTTATTAAGTATAGGGGGTTTTAAATAGATTGAGGACTATGGAGAAAAGGATATTACATGATGAATCACATTATATTGAAAATGGAGCCCGGTTTATGCTAATAGGTACTTTACTTTATAAGGGAGTTGCTTCGGCAGCGCTTTTTCTTTAAGGGCCATGTTCACCTTTTCAAGGCAGCTAACAGGTGCTGTTCCTATTATAAAGTCAACCAGTAAAAAATTACTGGTTGACCTTTTTTTAATATGTATTATTTATTTAACTATTCTAGTTGGAGGATTAAGACCGAATTTTCCTCGTAGTATGCTACTGCTAAACCCTATAAATCCTCCAACAATAGCTGGGATAATCCATCCTAGTCCTACATCGTACATAGGAAGAATTTTATTAAAAAAATTATTAATGGATGAAAAGTGTATACCAGCTCGATTTAATCCATCAAATAAACTAATTATAAATGTTAAAAGTAAGCTTCCTTGATACACTTCAGCTTTCCCTTTAATTAAAGAATGAAAAAATGTTAAGAAAATTAATACAATAGCTAATGGATAAATAGCTGTTAAGAGAGGAACAGAAACAGTAATTAACTGTGTTAGCCCAATATTAGCAACTATTGCACTAAAAATAGATAAACTAATAGCAATTGTTTTGTAAGGTACCTTTGGAAATAGTTTATGGAAGAATGAAGAACAAGATGTAACAAGTCCTACGCTTGTTGTTAAACAAGCTACTGTAATCATTAATCCTAATAATATCCCGCCATAAGCTCCAAAATAATAATCCGAGACTTTTGCTAATATAGTACCTCCATTTTCCAGGTGCCCAAGTTTTTCTACACTTGAAGCACCCATATAAGAAAGAGCTGAATACATGATTGCCAGGAAAAAGGCAGCAATTCCAGTTGCTTTTGCACAAACAACCATAATTTGTTTTTTTGTTTTAGCACCTTTTTCTTTAATGGCATTAATGATGATGATGCCAAAAACAAAAGATGCAAGCGTATCCATTGTTAAATAACCTTCTCTAAACCCATTAAAAAATGGTTGAACTGAATAATTCTTAATAGGTGCTTGAAAATCTCCGATTGGATGATTAAAAGCAACTACTACTAGGATTCCAATGAACGTTATCTTGATTGGTGTTAATATTTTCCCGACAATTCCGACAACTTTCGCGGGATTGATCGAAAAAAGGCACGTAATGCTAAAAAAGATGATTGTAAAAATAAGTAAAGGAACTGTGCCTGAATTTTCGGACAAAAAAGGTTTTACACCGATTTCAAAAGAAACGTTGCCTGATCTAGGCAAAGCAAATAAAGGACCAATGGCTAAATAAAGAATGGTTGTGAATACAATACCAAATACAGGATGTACACGACTTGCTAACGACTGTAAATCATCTTTCCCCGAAAAACCAAGTGCTAACACACCAAGTAACGGTAAGCCAACTCCTGTTATTAAAAACCCTGCATTTGCTGACCAGATATTCATTCCTGCTGATTGCCCAAGCATTGGTGGGAAAATTAAATTTCCTGCCCCAAAAAATAGAGCAAATAACATTAAACCAATAACTACAATAAATGAAAATGGTACTTTATTAGCCAAATTAAAACCTCCATGAAAGAATTAAATTTTACTTTTTTGAAAAAAGAATTTTCAAAAAATTACTCACAAACCTAAATACATAAGATTGTATTGTATTCTGACTGATAAAATTAATTTCAATATAAATTTAAAGTTTCTCCTTTTTGGGTGGCCTTATTAAATATGCAAAAAGGTTCTTTAAAATTTTAACGACAAGCAGAATATTTCTATGATTTCGATTCAAATGATAATCGGTGTGAATTACAGGAAATTCCCATTACTTAGCCCCCAAATAGTGATCAGTAATTATTAACTAAAATACCATTTTATAACTATTGATATATTGTAATACATACTGCTTACTCTTTAAAGGATAAAAAGGAGGAAAAAAACAAGAAATAAAGTTGTCATTGGAAGGTATAAAAGTGGATTACGGACTATAGGTTATACTTTTTTACTTGTGTCATACGTAGCAGCTGTGAAAAGACAATCCTGGTTGTTAGTTGGATTTAATGAAAAAATATAATAGCATAGTTGACTATCCTTATGATGTAACGGTTCTTATAATTGCTATGTTGGTTTTATTAACAATTGTGTACGTATCTATCAATAGAAGGTTACTCGATTAATTCAACTAATAGGTGCTATAGCCTATAATCGGAGCAGTTTTTAAGGCAGTTTTTCTTTATGCGACTATCGGGGCAATTTAGTTGAAGATTGCTGTTTGATCTTTATTAAACAATTGGACCATTTTTTTGAATAATTTAAGTTCTAATATTTTACTGTGGTAAATATGTTAAATAGGCCGTGAATATACTGTGGATATGTTAAGACTTTAATTAGGAAAGGAGTGAATAAGCAATTATGAAACAAACGATGCGCGTTCTTATTTCTGGTTCGAGCATTGCCGGTCCGGCACTTGCTTACTGGCTTCACCGCCACGGATTCGACGTGACTGTAATAGAACGTGCACCAGCATTGCGCACGGGTGGGTACGGGGTTGATATCCGTGGTGCAGCCATTACGGTGCTAGAGGGGATGGGTATACTCGATCAAGTTCGTGCAGCTGACACGAACATGACTGGTGTTTACTTCGTGAATAGCAAAGGGAAGATCGAAGGTCAAATAAGCGAAGCGAGTATGGGAAACCACCAGGGTCTGGACATCGAAATCATGCGTGACGATCTTTGTCACATTTTGTACGATTTAACTAAGGATACGGTCGAATACATTTGGGGCGATTCGATTACCGCAATACATGAGACTGAAGCTGGTGCAGAAGTTCAATTTATTTATTGCAAGCCGCAGACTTTCGATCTGGTAATCGGAGCGGACGGTCTCCATTCTAATGTACGCACCTTGACTTTTGGCGACGAAGCACAGTTTAAACGTACGCTTGGCTGTTATATCTCAATTTTCACCCTTGAGAATTACCTCAACCTCGACCACCGCCAGCTGTTTTATACGATACCAGGCAAAACTGTAGGTATGTATAGCGCCCGTAACAATACCGAAGCAAGGGGTATGTTCTTGTTCCAATCAAAGGCATTGAAATACGACCGCTATGATACAGATTCTCAAAAGAAACTTGTAGAAAATGCATTCGTAGGCCACACGGGTTGGGAAACCTCGAATCTACTCAAAACCATGAAAGATGCGACAGACTTTTATTTTGACGAGATTTGCCAGATTCACATGCCGACATGGTCAAAAGGCCGGGTTACATTGTTAGGAGATGCGGCGTATGGCCCATCACCCCTATCGGGTCAAGGGTCTAGCCTGGCGCTTGTCGGAGCTTTTGTATTAGCTGGTGAACTCAAAGCTGCAGATTGCGATTTCACCCGTGCCTTTGTTGCCTACGAACAAAAAATGAGAAGGTTTGTTGAGAAAAATCAAAAAATAGGACTAATGGCTGCCGGGAGTATGATTGAAAGCTCAACCTTCAAAATCTTTTTACGCAATTTAATGTTTCGCGTACCCATCCTTATGATCGTATCGTTTAAGTTGATTTCGAAAATGATAGCGAAAGCTGCCAACGGGATTGAACTGAAAGATTATTGATATGCGATATTTTAGAGACGAATTTCAACCAGTCTTTAAAACAATACAAAACCCGAACAATTTTCTGCCTGGCAGCTAAGCGTAAGCAGGCTCTTAAGCCTTTAATATTATTGTTAATCTTCCGCAATCGGGAGCGATTCTTTAATAAGGTGCTTCAGTTTAATTAGAAAAAGGATCTTCCTAATCGAAGATTCTTTTTTCATTGCATATAAGGTCGCTTATTTGTTAACTAGCTTACTATTTTTTTCTAAGGTTCTGACTGATAGTAGAACTACTATTCTGTTTTTAAACAAATTTTCATCAAAAATGACTAAGTATTTTTATGGTTTTAAAAAAACTTCGGCCAAAATAGTAAGTTTTTCGTCTAATATGTATACACAAAAAAACAAAAGAAGGTGATCAACATAATTGCGTCTAATCACAGAAATCCGGAGGATAACGATAAAGCTTTTTTAGGGCTATTTCGGCAATACGAACAGGATATTTATAGAATGGCATATGTTTACGTGAAAAATAAAGATGATGCACTAGACATTGTTCAGGAAACAGCATACCGGTCTTTCCTAAAATTTAATACATTGAATGACTTGAAGTTTTTTAAGACTTGGATCATTAAGATTACAATAAATTGTGCAATTGATTTATTAAGGAAAAAAAAGAAAGTGGTTCATTTAAACATAGAGGAAGATGAGTTTATTTCTAACAGCACGGAAGATATCCCTTTGTCACTAACCCTACAGGATTTATTAGAAGCATTAAATGAAGATGAAAAAACTGTACTATTACTAAAATACTATCAAGGATACACCTTTGGCGAGATTTCAGAGATTTTAAATATACCATTAAGCACGGTGAAATCCGTTTTATATCGAGCATTACAAAACCTTTCCAAAAAAACTAGGAGGGTTGATATGTATGAACAATAAGATAAGACAAGAGATGGATAAAATAGAGATCCCAAGTGAGTTAAATAATAGGGTTATATTAGGGATGGAGAATGCAAAAAAAGATTATGAAAAGCCTAATCAACATAAACCTGAAAGCAAGAATGATAGAAAAAGATGGAGTCTTAGAAAAAAAGTAATTCTTTTCAGCAGTGTTGCTGTATTATTACTTGGATTGTTAATAAGTTCTGCTTTTGTTTCTCCTGCAATGGCAAACGTGATTTCACATATTCCATATTTAGGCTCAATATTTCAATCGGAATCAATAAGTAGCTTAATTATTGATGAATTAGAGGAAAAAGGATACAAAATTAGTGGAACAGGAATCAGTTACAAGCCTAAAAAGGAATTAGAAGTAAGAGTAGAAGGTTCAGATGATTATTTTAATGATGTAAAAGATGAGATCGAAAAGACCGTGAAAGGAATTTTAAAATCAAAAGGCTATGATGCCTATTCCGTAAAAGTTAGTAAAGAACTAGCACTAAATGCTTATGTCCTTAATGAAGAAGAAATAAAACTTGGAAGAGAAATTACAAACAAACTAAAACAATTGGACTATAAATTTTATCCGATACTAATCTTCCCTAGGGCAAAAGTTATTTCTATAAATATAGACGGATCCAGGAAATACTACGATGCCGTTAAAGATGATGTTGAGAAAGCGGCAATAGAAGTTACAGAATTGAATAACTATAAAGATTATAGTATTGATGTAAACAGATCGACTGTTAAGATAGCGAAAGCAGATACAGGAGCATTAATTACACCTGCGATTGCTGAAGGGCTGATGTCAAAAAAGGATTTTAAGGTTACTGGTGTAGGTTATAAAGAAAAACCGTTGAGCTTCATAATAAGTACCTCCATCCCAAGTTCTGATCCAGAAGCAAAAGCACTTGGGTCTGAAATCGAATCAATGATTGTTGAATTTCTGAAATCAGAGGAAATATCGTCAATATTAGGTGAGGAATCTTATGAAATTAAAGTAAAGAGCAAAGACAAAAAGAAAATAAATAAATGAATGAAGATGGTTCTTCAAGCCAAAATGTTTTTTAAGGAGTCTACTTATTATATGAAGTTATATGATAAAAAGAAAAAGGTACAAATGAAATATAGAAAGAAAATTAAGGAAAAGAAAGAAGATGAAAATAACAGTAAAAAAGTGTTTGTTATTTGTACTTTCATTGTTTTATTTATTCTGGTGACATACTGGGGGTGATTTATTTCAATCTGAAATCCCTAAATAAATAAGGAGTTGAGTTGTTTATATGTTTGATGTTGCATTGTTATTTATTATTGCTTTTGCTGGAGGAATTATTACTATAATCGGTTTCTTCGTCATATTAGGTCGAAGGATTTCAGAACCGAAAAAAGCACTTCAACTAAGAATAGATAATCTCGACTTTATCTACATATCATAATAGCCAATTTATTAATAAAAAGTTATTCCAGATTATGGCCCTTTAATTGAACAAGAAAGGGAAGGTGCCTCAATTTAATCTTCTTGTAGACTTCTGTATACGCTACCTTTAATTGCTCTTTAAGTTGCTTGGTATTATTTTTCAATTTCATAATCTTCCGTTTCAGTGATTCAATAAGGGCATCTTTCCGCCAACATAGTTTTTGAAGGCTCCAACCGAATGGGCAGCCTCGGTTATAGAAGATTTGAGATATTTATTTCCCTTTTGGGCTCTGGTTGATTTCCTTTACCCCGTACTTTCATTGTGTCCTGTATGAGGGGGGCCCATGAACATAATCTGGCTGCACTTTCGAACTATTTTTCAACGCCCGTTCTGATTTTAGTTAGAATCAGTTCGTCCTTTCGAGCGGCAATATCGGTATAGAATCCAATCGTTCTATGTTTTCTTGATATACACTAACTTTTTGTGGCAACCTCTCGATCGAGTTTTCAATCTGTTCAGTCAGAAAATCAATATGAATTAGAGTCGTTTTGACCATCATGCGTTGATGAGAGTTCACATATCAACTCAGGGTAAGGATTAACTCATCTTTTTTCTTCTTTAACGAGCGTCACGCAAAGCTTGCTTCCAATAACCCATGACAAAGAAGTGAGCAATCCACTCATCATCAATCCGTTCTAGAAAAATTTAATTGGATATTTAATCAATCAATCGGGCATCATATTAAAGGACTTTTAAAGGTTTCATTATTAAATATGGAGGGATTTTTTATGGATAATAACACCAAGAAAAAAATTGAATCTGAGGTTAGAAAAAGTGTGGATGTTGAGATTGGACAAGATTTAAGTGACTTTAGAAATCAATTAAATAACCTGCAATCTTCACTATCTAAAATACAACAAGGGCAACAACAATCCGGCCAGCAGCTGGGTCAACAAAATCAACAACAATCACAGGGTCAACAAAATCAATTATCGCAACAGATTCAACAATTAAGTGGTCAAACACAACAACAATTACAACAAACAGATCAACAATTACAGGAATCTATTCAACAAGCAATTCAAACTTTAAATCAAGCTTCCCAATATGTTCAAAGTAATCGAGCATTAACTCAAATGAATCAAGCTGTAAGTCAGGCCCAACAGCAGTTACAACAAATGATCGGGGGGCAGCAACAATCCGGACAGCAAATGGGAAATCAACAAGGTCAGCAACAATATGGCCAAATGGGACAGCAAAACCACCTACAATAATGTATTTCTAATAAACATATAAAAATGTTGGGAAAAGACTACTCATAACAGGGAAGCCTTGAAAGGTTCATAATGAACGCACAGTGCGTTGGTTCTAAAAAGACCGTTATTATGAACTATACCCCGGATAAGGGACACAAAAAAAGTGGTCCCTTATCCTTTCAGATTATGGATAATAGAATAATTCTAAAATTTTCTTCCTTCTCAAATAAATCATCCACTCTAAAGGCAGTAAGTTAGAGATGTGGTGATAAGGATTTATTTGTCAGCAATAAATTTCGCCCGCTAAATCACCATAAATCATTTATTCCTAATAGTGCAGAGTCTATTTTCACGAATGTATTAAACAGGCATTTTGTAAAGTTTATTGATGTCTGATTATGCTAAGAAGTATGTTGTACACTGGTTCATCCATGGGAACGCAAAAATTTGTGTCATATTAATACTTTTAAAGCCTTGGTATTACTGGGTTTCTCAGTTATCAAGGCTTTTTTTAATTTTAAAATGAAAAGGAACTGGTATACTATTTCATCTTAAGCCTTATCCTTGTATTTAAGAATAACCATCCACACTTTTTTCTCCGAGTTCCTTTGATACGTGGGCATAGACATTTAAACTCGTCTGCTAGTAAAAACTAACCATAGCCGATTCATTTATTTTCCATAAATCAAATCATGTCTGATATCGTTCATAATTGAAGCACCCAAAATTAAAGAATGATCTATATTTAATCTTCTATAAATTTAATCCAAATCTCTTTAATTCAATGAAGATACTTTCCAATCGTTCCCCTTTTTCTGTTAACGTATATTCCACACGAGGAGGGACCTCTGGAAATACTTTTCTTTCCACTATCCCATGATATTCCAACTCTTTAAGGCGTAATGAAAGTGTTTTCGGACTAATTCCATCCAATGATTTTAATAAATCACGGAATCGCAACGTTCCTTCGATAAGCAGATCCCGAATAATTAAAAAGGTCCATTTAGTACTGATCACGTTAATTGTTCTAGCAATGGGGCAAGGCTCACCTGATGTTCCTTTGGTCAGTACGACCGGCTCAGTAACACTCATCTGACACATCCTCCCTAAAATTTTTTTTGGACTATTTTACCTTATTCTATCACAATAGTATACTTTCAGAAACTTTATGAAATAAATATCACTACTTCCGTAAATGAACTTACTATATATATAATATCGATGAGCATATTATTCTATCACAATATTGAGGCAGTGCTCAGGCGAGAAATCAACGGCTCATTGCACTCTTAATCAGTGCTTTTGCTATCGGTAGCACAGAGTTCGTCATCATGGGTATTCTTCCGGATGTAGCAAATGATTTGATTGTTACTTAAGCGAAAAAGGGTTATTGGTAACTGGCTCTGCTCTAGGTGTCGTAATCGGAGGTCAAATTATCATCGCATTTACCGGACGTTTGTCTGGTAAATCGTTGCTGTTCTGTTTCGTGCTAATCTTTGTTGCAGGGAATCTACTGGCAGCAGTACCTCACAGTTATCAAGTTCCAATGCCCGGCCTTCGGATCTAGACATCGTATTTCTCATCAGGATTGCCAGCCTCGTTCCACGCATCCAGGGAGAGGTTATTTAGGATTATTCGTCATGAAATCCGCGTCCTTCGCAACTAACAGCTATTCTCGCTTTAATCATTAAGGTTGTCGAAAGCAAAAAGGTGGCACAGCACTTTTAATCTAGCTAATGCCGAAGGAGGTTGGGTAATAGATCATGTGCCGGGTCTCATTTACATCGAGTACAGAAATTCCTCGGAATGGTTTCACTTGCTATGATGTAATAAAAAAATTCGAAGGTTGAAAAATTTGTATCCGAACTTGATATACATCTGTAAGAAGTATTGAATTTTTAATCTATTAAGTAAGATCATGAGGAGGTATAAACATGTTAAAAGGTAAAAAAGTTGTGATTATAGGCGGAAGCTCGGGGGTTGGTTTTGAATCAGCTAAACAAGTAATAGCCCAAGGAGCAGGAGTGATTATTGCCAGCCGTTCCGAAGATAAATTACAGAATGCAAAAGAGAAACTAGGAGATAGAGCTACGGCTTTAATACTAGATACAACACAAGAACAGCAAGTTCAGTCCTTCTTTGAAAAAGTCGGCCAGTTCGACCATCTTGTGGTGAGCGCGGCAGAAACATCCGGAGGGTCATTCCTCCAAACAGATACAGCCAAAGCTCGACAATTGTTTGA
This sequence comes from Peribacillus simplex, assembly GCF_001578185.1. Lineage (NCBI taxonomy): Bacteria > Bacillati > Bacillota > Bacilli > Caryophanales > Bacillaceae > Peribacillus > Peribacillus simplex. The sequence goes on from NZ_CP011008.1 coordinate 1,866,649, forward strand.
AAACAAATTTTGGGGCCAATACTACGCGGCTAAATACGGTGCTCCTAAAATTTTACCACACGGATCGATCATTTTATTCTCTGGGGTTGTTGCCTACAAATCGATGGTCGGTTCATCAATTCTAGGAGCAGTCAATGCGGCCGTTTCGAATCTAGGTCAGACCTTGGCATTAGAACTTGCTCCGATCCGAGTGAATATCGTTTCGCCCGGTATCATTGATACACCTTCCCGCAGCGAAATGCCAGAAGAAACTCGCAATAACTTCTATGCTACGTTGGGAAACAAACTTCCTGTGAAACGAATAGGAAGAGCTGAAGACGTTGGACAAAGTGTACTATACTTGCTCCAAAATAGTTTCGTGACTGGAACCGTTCTTCATGTGGAAGGCGGTCATATTTTAGCTTAAGCCCGCAGTAAAATTGTTTGTTCAATCAGATTATAAAGCGGCTTTTCATTGAAAGGCCGTGTTTTGAGTATAAAAATGTCAAACAGCCGTTATCCCAAGGGATTTCCGGCGTTCCTCAAAAAGAATCTAATGGTATTAGTAATATTAGACGGGAGCCCGCCACGCGTCCATCAAGCCAAGGAAAAATCCTATCCTTAAAACAAGAAAAACGCTATTCTTTTTTTGAAATCAATACGAAAGGAAGGCGTTTTTTTATGGGCTTCATTAACAACTACAACTCATTACCCAGGAATTATACCGTAATTTATCCCTCGAGCTATTTTGCTAATAATGAACGTGAAACACGCGGAAAGAGTGTAAATGACATAGTAAAAGCTAGGAGATACACGGTATATGCTGAAATTAGGTAGGGGGGGGCTGTGGCAGCTCTTTTCTCATAGAACTAAATGGGCAGTTAAGTGCAAGGACAAGATATAATAATTCCTATTAAATGATATGGGTGGGGAATATGGAAAAACCAGTTGTAATCGAAAATTATAATCCAAATTGGTCGAAGGAATACGGGCAGGAAAAGAAGAAGATAATGGGGGTCTTAAAAAAGGACAATATTTGCATTGAACATATTGGGAGTACATCGGTTATTGGATTAGGAGCAAAACCCATTTTGGATATAATGGTTGGCGTTAATAATTTAGAAGAAGTGGACAAATTTATTGAACCCTTAAAACAAATAGGGTATGAATTTGTAGCTCATAAGGAATTTCCAGAAAGGAGGTTTTTTAGAAGAGGACAATGGAGAGCAGGAACACACCATTTACATATATACAAGTTTGAAAGTAGATATTGGAATAATAATATTTTGTTTAGAAATTATTTAAGAACTCATTCTGATGTACTAAAACAATATCATCAATTAAAAAAGGATTTAGCTGTAGAGCATTACTTAGACAGAACTGGATATACTCAAGCAAAAGAACCGTTTATACAAAATGTCCTTGAAAAAGCAAAAGAAGAACAAAAAAATAAATAAAACCTTCTTCTGTCATTAACAATTGCTTTACTTTATTTTTGAAAATAAACTAGTGGAAATAAATGTATTTGGTTCATTTCCAGTGACATTAATAAGTGGTGATTTTAGGTAGGAGGAGAGGTAACTCATGAAAAATCGAATGGATACATTCAAGGGATCAAAGCATTTCCGGCTGAATCAAGTCGCTGAGGGTATATTTTCAGCAATTTCGGTCCCAGGTACCGGATCTTTAGGGGTATCTGTTGGAAAAGGGGGTATGAACGACAAAAATCCTTATTACTACGATTTTCATGTTTATGAAAGAAAAACTTTATTCAGCTAACGGGTGTGTTAGCAGATGATCAGAGCTGTCTTGAAGGCATCTTACTTCAACTAGAAGCTGTTGGTTTATGGTGAATAAATGTAATACATGTATTGTTCTAATAGCCTTAAAGCCTTGGTATTGCTGAGTTTCTCAGTACCAAGGCTTTTTTGCATAATAAAAGGGAAATAGCAGGCTGAACACAATTTGACAACAATTGTGTAGAGAATCTTATCTCTATATGACATTTAAAGTGGATCCAATATTTATTCTAGATTCATTGGAACTTATAAACGTTCGCCATAAAGTTCTTTTTCTTCATTTGGATGAAAAAGAGTGAATCCTTTTGAACAAAACACAAACCTTCTATCTATCTCGAATCCAGCTTTATTCAAAATTTTAACTGTCCCCTGTGAACCAGTTCCGGCATACCCGCAACTACAACCAGATAGGTGTAGCTCATTTCCTTTTTTGTCTATAAGGATGAGATCGCTATCGACCAAAATATTGTCTTTATTAATTTCTTTAACAATTTTTGCAATTTTAAAACGGTCAAATTGATCTTTAACTGCTTCGAATAACGCAATACTTTTATTGGTAACACCGCTATCTTCACCGTAATCTTTTATGACCAATACTTCCCGCTCATATGATTTCTTATATAGATGGTACTTTTGATAAGTGACGTCATTAATTTTACAAATAAGTGGATTATCACCATTCGGTTTTTTATTCGTGGATTTATTAAACATTGCGCCCCTCCTAAAATAGTTATTTTATTAAGTTTATTAGGAGAAAAAGAGATTAGTACTAAGAACCTGATAAGAGGCAAATTTTTTTATTTTAGCTTCTCGTTTAACTAAATGTAAGAAGAATTAGTATTAAAGATGTTAAGGAGTTGCTGGGAATGAATCGTGATACCTTTAAGGTGTGTGGATGGAGCTGATAGAAAGGAGTAAAATTGTGAAGTCAAATTAAAAAGCACCTAAAAGCCGCTTTTTCAATGTATATCTTTTTAAAGTAATGAACATTCATTATGCTAATAACGATTTCGACTATTGCAAACATTATTATATCGATCAGATTATTTTCATCCATAGAAAATGATAGGGAGCGAAAATTTCAATATATGTATAAGCAATGAAAAATAAAGGTATTGACCATAAGTTGCTGCGTAAAAATAGTGGAATCGTTAAGCTAAAAAAGGGTAAGAAAAAACCAAAATCTTCTCTACTTCTCTTTTTATAAATAATGATTAATACGGAGATTACAATCACGTTGATAATTATAGTGAAAATTAGGTCAATAACTTCATAGAAGGAAGGTTAACACTTGGACAATCCTATTAACAAATGCGGTTGTATGGACTCGTAGCATGACAGACTATTCAACAAATCCGTAGATTGTCTACGTATTTCTCCAATCAGTTGCATACTTCCTTTGATATTTTGTATCCTCTTCTTTTTCAACCAAATCCAATGCGATTTGCTTTATTTCCTCATCTTTATTTCATTAAACAAATTCCTAAGTCCTTGAATGATATCAAAAATGAATTAAGGTGTAGTTTTTTTTATGAACACAATTTATAAACCGATCAACAAGACTTTTTATTACCATCTCTTTTTGCTCAGTGCCGGCTAGACTTATTTTCCATATAGATTGTAGGCTACCTTTTGCCAAACCAGAAAGAAATTGGACAGCCCTCGATCCTCGATGGCTATCAGAATGTGTTAAATCCAACTTCAATTGTTCCCATACTTCATAAGCCCAGTCCACCTCTTCTTTGGTAGATGCAAGAATATGATTGTAGGCTTCGTATTGTAAGTCCTTATCTTGAGAAAGTAAATTTTCCGATGTAGGGGCAAGGGTCTTCTCGTATTAAAAGACTTAGAAGATCAATTCTTAAACTGCTGCTGTTACTGCAGGGTTTTGTTTGGTAACGATAGGGGATGTTCAAACGATTCTCTAAAGAGACTCAATTTTCAAAAAATAATTGACGAATATCCATGGGAATATTATGATGATTCTATTAACGGCTATTTAACGACGTATTATTTGTTTTTAAATAGTTATCAAAATACTAGAGTCATTCAATTAACCTTAAAAACAAAGGGGATGCTTTATGAAAAAAGAAATGTCATTCGGTGTTGCAATAATACCGCTCATCGTCATGATTGTAATGATGGCAATTACGGTTGTCTGGCTGGAACAGGGTCCACATATTCCACTTATTTTAGGAACATCAGTTGCAGCTATTGTTGCTTTGTGTTCTGGATATAAGTGGAGTGAAATTGAAGAGTCTATGTACAAGGGGATACGTCTCGCTCTGCCAGCAGTCGTCATCATTATTCTGGTAGGGATGGTGATTGGGGCTTGGATGGGCGGAGGAATTGTTGCCACAATGATATATTATGGTCTCAAAATCCTCACACCTTCGTTTTTTCTTGTAAGCATCTCGGTTATTTGTGCAGTGGTATCATTGGCTATCGGTAGTTCGTGGTCAACTATGGGGACTATCGGTGTTGCTGGGATGGGGATTGGACTAAGTATGGGGATACCTGCGCCAATGATTGCTGGGGCCATTATTTCAGGCTCATATTTTGGTGATAAAATGTCACCGCTTTCAGACACGACGAATCTTGCATCCGGGCTGACAGGAACAGATTTATTCGTGCATATTCGCCATATGCTCTACACCACGATTCCGGGCTTTATCATTGCCTTGGTCGTGTATGCCATTCTTGGGAGGGATTTTGGGAAAGGAGATATGGATGCTGCGAATATTGAACAAACGATCCGTGTTTTACAGGATAGCTTTGTCATTTCCCCATTCCTATTGATCATTCCGTTAATCGTCATTATTCTTGTTGCTAAAAAGGTTCCAGCCATTCCAGCATTGATAATAGGGGTCTTGCTCGGTTTCTTATCACAAATTTTCATACAAGGTGGCAACGTGGCTAATGCAATAGCAGCTTTGCAAAGCGGCTTCGTGATTGATACGGGCAATAAAATGGTCGACAAGCTGTTTAACGGCGGCGGATTGGATTCAATGATGTACACCGTGTCAATGACCATTGTTGCGATGACATTTGGTGGAATCCTTGAAAATACAGGCATGCTTCAAGCGATCGTAAAGCAAATATTAAAATTTGCAAAAACATCAAGAAGTATCGTAGCATCAACGGTCTTATCATGCTTTGCGACGAATATTACATGCTCGGAACAATATATTTCCATCGTGATTCCTTCACGTATGTATGTAAAAGCTTATCGTGATAAAGGATTACACTCGAAGAACCTATCCCGCGCACTTGAGGATGGCGGAACATTGACTTCGGTATTTGTTCCTTGGAATACTTGCGGAGTATTTATTTTAGCTACACTTGGTGTGCATGCATTCGATTATGCACCATATGCGATTCTGAATTTTATCATCCCGGTTATTTCTATCATTTATGCGATGACTGGCTTTACAATTACGAAATTGACAGAAGCTGAAATTCAAAGTATCAAGAAAGAAGAGGAAGCAACTCTTCCAATATAACTTGCCGAACTTTTAATGGGACATGCTCCAAAGCAGGAGCCCTTCGAAAAGAGGGTTCCCTCAACGAGAACCTTTCTTTTCTTTGGATTTAGTATACTGGCAAATTAAGTTCATAAACAGCTCGGGGACGCCCTTTTGAATAGGTCATTTCTTCTCCAACGATGGTCACATGACCATGATCGGATAGTTTTTTTAGAATTCTTTCTGTGGTACGACGGGTCACCTGTAAATAATCCTCTAGTTCAGCAGCAGTGAATTGGATGGATTGGCGGGAATGACTGAACTGGATGATTTTAGATATGTTTGCAGGGCTCAATTTTGTCTGTTTGGCCACCTGAAGAAGTTCGGGATGATCGTTTTTCAAGCGTTGCTGTTTAGCATGCTGTGGAAACGGGCCAAGCAAATCTTTGTCTTCTGTGAAAATGTATCCGCATTTGTCATCACTATGTTTTTCAGCAAAACCGAGGGCAATCTTTGCATGTCGATCTGCATCCATAATAGTTGAACCATATCCGAAACCAATCGTGCCCTTTTTCTGTAATTGGGCAAAAAAATGATTCAGCCCGTTTCTGTTCATCAATGATTCGATATCACCACGGGTGCTGTACAGTATGAAATGGCAGTCTTCAAGTAACTGGACGGAGGCTTGAATTTCATGTGCCAACCCATCTACCAGTTCATGAGCGTTCGCTTCTTCCGATATGACATAGCAAACGGCAATTTGTGAAGACCTGCTTTTAATTAGGTCTGTATGGGCTTTAATATCCTGCAGTGCTTTAAAGATGGAACTTTGAGGATCAACCATGCGCATGGCAGGTACACCAATAAGCTGCAGTTGATCAAATACAGAATGTACGCTTGTTAGTGCAAGATCAATGAAACCATCTTTCCAAAGTTTTTGATGATAACAAGTGATCAGTGAAATGTCAAATGAGTCCTTAAGCATTTCCTGGTAATCCATAATGTAGCTTGTATCCATCTCGATTTCGAGGTCAGCTAATACGTTCGTGACAATGGAGGCTTGGCTAACATCGATGGAAATTCGGTGAGGAGAGATTTTTTTATGATATAGCACGGATAGTAAGGAAGAAGCGACCGACATCTCATCTTGTGCTAAATAAAAAGAAGGAACCGGAAGATGCTCATGATATTTTTTTGAAAAATAGTACGGCAACGCCCCTGAAAACAACACAGCATCACACGGCTTTAGAGTTTTTATAAGCAGACCCGCCTCAGTAGGTTTCTGATATATATAGGCGTCAAAGTCAATTTCAGCAATTTCCGATGTTATGGATTCAATTCTTTCGATAAATTCAGTGGAACCAATGACAGCAATTCTTGTATTCATTGTTAACCTCCAGGTGAATGAGCTAATGTATTCCTAAATAACGGTGTATTAACGACAACTATATCAAATTCGGACAATCTTGTGAATCGAAAGGGAGTTTAGAAATGAAAATTACAGCGATCCACCTATATGCGATCCATCTGCCTCTTAAAGAGCCATTTGTGGTTAGTTACCATACCTACAAATTTATGCCATCGATTCTTGTAAAAATAGAGACGGCTGAAGGGATTGTTGGGTACGGGGAAGGTGTGGCAGACGAACATGTGACAGGTGAGACATTGGAAGGGACCTACCAGGTGTTGAAAAATACGCTGGGACCCATACTGTTAGGCAAGAATCCATTTGAAATCGAAAGTCTACATGATTTGATGGACAAAACGATTTATGGAGCCCCTACAGCTAAGGCGGCTATCGATATTGCTTGCTTTGATATCATGGGTAAGAAACTGGGGCAGCCAGTCTACCAGTTAATAGGGGGGCGTTATCATGATGAGTTTCCGATTACCCATGTCTTAAGTATAGCCTCTCCCGAAAAAATGGCAGAAGAAGCGGCTGCTATGGCCGATAAGGGCTATCAGTCATTTAAAATGAAGGTTGGCACCAATGTCAGTGAGGATGTGGCACGTATTCAAGCTGTGCGCGCCCGTGTGGGTGAGAATATCGCAATACGAGCAGATGTTAATCAAGGGTGGCGGAACAGTGCGGTAACTCTTATAGCGATTGATCAATTGCGTGAATGCGAGCTTGATTGGCTTGAACAACCGGTAGCTGCAGATGACATCGATGGAATGGTTGAAATAAAATCGAAGTCTACGATCCCGTTGATGATTGATGAGGGGTTAAAGGGCACCCGGGAAATGCGTGAAATTATCCAGAAACGAGCAGCCGATAAAGTAAATATTAAACTGATGAAATGCGGTGGCATATATCCTGCGGTAAAGCTTGCCCACCAAGCGGAGCTTGCTGGGTTAGAATGCCAGATAGGCTCGATGGTTGAATCTTCTATTGGATCTGCAGCAGGATTCCATGTAGCTTTTTCCAAGAAAGTGATCACAAGCGTAGAACTCACCGGTCCATTGAAATTCTCAAGGGATGTTGGAAATCTATTCTATGATGTGCCATATATAAGATTGACTGAAAACCCAGGATTAGGTGTGCAGATAAATGAAGAAACGCTAGTTGAATTAACTGTTTTTCAGGATGTTATCCGATAAAAGGGGGAGCCACTTTGGAATTGATTTATGAGGGAACCATCAAAAAGGAATGGGAACATCACAAGCGGTTTGAGGTCAGAAAATTAGTGTTGGAGGATTTAATCGATATATTGCAAGTCCAAGAACAGATCGTTCAACATTTGAACGATAATGGTGTGCTTCAACCGCTTACCAAGGAAGAGTTTCAATATATTCTAGAAGGAAATGGACTGATGATTGGAGCATTCGTTTGTAAAGAATTAATTGCGTTCCGGGCGTTGCTGGCTCCTCCTATTGATGAGGATCATCTAGGTAGAGATATCGGATTGACAGAAAACGAGCTGTCGAATGTTATCTATCAGGAAATTTCAAACGTACTCCCTGCATACAGAGGAAATAAACTGCAACAGACACTTGCAACATTAATCATGAAGGAGCTGAACAATCACGAGTCAACTTACCGATATGTATGCTGTACGGTTGCGCCTTTTAACATCCCAAGTTTGAAGGATAAGTTTGCCCAGGGAATGGAGATTGCAGCATTAAAGGAGAAATATGGGGGGCAAATGCGTTATGTATTTGTCAAGGAATTGTCGGAAGTGGACGCATCTCATTGGCAGGAAATCCAGTTCATTGAGATGAATGATATTGCAGCCCAGCAAGAAATACTCGCAAAAGGTTGGCGTGGATTCAAAATGGAAGAACAGGAAGGAAAACAGTTAGTCTTTTATGGCAGTAAGAATACGAGTTAAAATCACTTCGTAATTCTCGTTTGTTACTGGACTGCACCTCCAAGTGTTAGGTAAAATCTTACACTTGGAGGTGCTATTTTTTAGCATCAACCTCCCCAAAAAGAGGTTTTCTTAGCAAAGTAAGTAAAATATCATTTTTGCTAATTGGAAGAAATAACCTCGTTGTTAAGTTATGGTTAATACTTTATAATTTTCTAGAAATATAGAAACGTTATGAATAGGAGAAAAGTATGAAAAAACTGTTGACCATTTTACTTTCAATTACGATGTTAATTAGCTTGTTCCCGCAATTAGCATCGGCAGCTCCAAGCAATAATTTTGAGCAGGAACTTACAAAGTATTTAAAAAAGGTAAGCGATGTAAGGGGATTTGAAGTAACGAAGGATGATATTGAAAGTTCTCTTGCTACATATGATGAAAATATTAAAGACTTTCAATCTATTGATGATCTTAAAGAAACTTTAGGTGAAGTTATTAAAGCAGATTCAAGTAATTTAGATACCATTTATGAAGATTATAACCTAACTAATGAAGGCCTAATTAAACTATTACACGAAAATGGCGAAGAACTCGACGATTATATCTTTATCTGGGATCTGGATGAAGCTGTTTATTTCTATACAGAAGAGGGCGATTTTGAACAGGATCCAAATTTTGACCAAGATTTAGTCAAATATTTAACCAAGGTCAGCAAGGAAAGAGGCTTCGCAGTAACAAAGGAAGATATCGAAGTATCATTAGGCACCTATGATTTAAGTACTGAAGACTTTGAATCTGTCGAAGAGCTTAGCGAATTCTTAGGAGACGTCATAAAGGCAGACCTAAGCAACTTAGATTATTTTAATGAGAATTATGGACTGGATAAACAACCACTGCTTCAATTGCTAAAGGAAAATGGTAAAGATTTTAACGATTATATATACATAGATAATCTTGAAGAAACTGTTTGGACCATTACTGGCGGGGATTTGGAAGGAGAAGTTGCCGATGATCTTCTGCCTATTTTCGAGGGGGATCTCGGTCTAACGGAAGAGGAACTACAGCGACTTGAAGACCATTTAATAACTTTGGAAGATCATCTTTCAGATCCGGAAACAGTCAAGCGACTTGAAGAATTGGGCAACCGCATGATGGCTTTCGAGGATTTTGATGTAGCAACCGAGCTTACTGCTGGACAGATAGCTGAAATGGCATCTATCTATGAAGAACTACTTTCCATCTTTAAGCTAAAAGCATCCTATTCCCTTGTGAAAAGCGGCTCGGAATCACCTGTATCCCTTTTGGATTTAATGAAATTGGAAGAATTGAAGGGTGCTAACTTGAAAATAGCCATATACACTACTGACGGGAAGTTCTTGGCTGATCTTTTGATTACGGGTGAAATGGTCGATTCTAACACTCTTACTAATGCGGGCCAACAATTAAAGGATTCTGCTAAAGAAGTGACAAGGACCATTGAAAAGGCACCAGTTGCTAAACCAGTAAAACAAAAAATCAGCAATATTAAGAAATCGGAACATCATACGGTAAAAGGAGCTAAACTTCCAAAGACCGCTTCCGATTATATCCCTAATGCCCTTTTAGGACTATTCATTGTCTTGTTCGGGAGCTTGATGTATCGAAAAATAAGGAAAGCTTAATATGAAACAATTTAAGAAAAAGCGGTTACTTCTGCTTTCTTGTACAATTGCTATCATTTTATTTGGGGTTTGGTTTACCACATCCAATATGTATAAGTTTGCAAAAGGCTACTTTCTTTACAAGACTCATGCTCCAAGTAGCCAAGTAAAAGAAACTGTACAGAAACCACCAAGAAATGAAACAACAAAGAAAGAGCTATATCCTGTCCGCCCTAAAACGGGTGAAGAAATCGGGGAACTGTATATACCCAAACTAAAAGCAAAACTCCCCATTTTCCATGGAACAAACGAGGATGAATTGGAGAAAGGCGTTGGTCACTTTGCTGAAAGTGTGCTGCCAGGTGAAAATGACAATTCCGTTCTTTCCGGTCATAGAGATACGGTATTCCGTAAACTAGGGCAAGTAGGTGAAGGAGATTTGTTGATTGTAAAAACCTCGGCAGGAGAGTTCACATACAAAATCAACAAAGTTCGAATTGTAGATGAGGATGATCGTACCGTAATCGTACCAAAGCCACGAGCAACGCTTACCGTCAGTACCTGTTATCCTTTTGATTATATCGGGTCAGCACCTGAACGTTATATACTTGTCGCGTATTTGACTTCAAAAACAGTAAGTTAATCATCTAGAGCCCCAATAAGGAAATCCTATTGGGGCTCTAATAATATTATTTCCACAAATTCTATTTAAAAAGCAAATCAAAGTTGAAAGGATATTTCACTATATTGTTTAGCTATTCTTATTGCTCAAAGTACACGATGTAGCGGATTTTATTATTTTATGATGGTAAATATAAGAGCCGGCTATCAAAATATATCCGATAATGAAAAGCAGCCATCCACTGGCGGGGTCGCCCACTGATATGCTTGAATACATAGCACCCGTCAAGTCAAATACAAAACCGGCATAAGCCCATTCCTTGATTCTTGGAAAGCCAGGAATAAGTATTGCTACGACACCTAATAATTTTGCAATTCCAATAAAGGGTAGGAGGTAGGTAGGATAACCTAAATCATTAAATAAAGCGACTGCATCGGGAGCAGACATTATATCCGGAATAGAACCCAAAACCATTAATGCCACCAAAAGCCCTGTAAAGATCCAATATATAATTTTTGTTTTTTTCATTTATTCTCATTCCCTCCCTTAGATTGACATTTTAATCATATTCCACATTCCTTTTTTTAATGCAATCTATAAAAAATTATTGAACTTTAACAGTCGTGGCCCGATTCTTGAAGAATCGCTTAACTGTAGACAGATTCGAAGAAAACTCCTGTTTGCCTACAGTTTTTTCTTGAGAAATATTCTGTTGATTTCAGAAATCCGCTCCAACGAGTCCACAGCCGAAATCATGGGTGCAGCACGAATCCACGAGTAAATATGCCAAACTCACGAGTAAATGGCCAAAATTCACGAGTAAATGGCCAAAATTCACGAGTAAACGGCGCGAAATCACGAGTAAACGTGCGAAATCATGGGTGCAGCACGAATTCATGAGTAAATATGCTGAATTCACGAGTAAATGTGCGAAATCATGGGTGCAGCACGAAATCACGAGTAAATATGCCGAAATCACGAGTAAATAGCCAAAATTCACGAGTAAACGGCGCGAAATCACGAGTAAATGTGCGAAATCATGGGTACAGCACGAAATCACGAGTAAATATGCTGAATTCACGAGTAAATGTGCGAAATCATGGGTGCAGCACGAATTCATGAGTAAATATGCTGAATTCACGAGTAAATGTGCGAAATCATGGGTGCAGCACGAAATCACGAGTAAATATGCCGAAATCACGAGTAAATAGCCAAAATTCACGAGTAAACGGCGCGAAATCACGAGTAAACGTGCGAAATCATGGGTACAGCACGAAATCACGAGTAAATATGCCAAACTCACGAGTAAACGGCGCGAAATCACGAATAACGTGCGAAATCATGGGTGCAGCACGAATTCACGAGTAAATATGCCAAACTCACGAGTAAATGGCCAAAATTCACGAGTAAAACAGCTAAAATCACGAGTAAATAGCTCAAACTCACGAGTAAAACAGCCAATCCCACGAGTAAACGGCGCGAAATCACGAGTATACGTGCGAAATCATAGGTACAGCACGAATTCACGAGTAAATATGCCAAATTCACGAGTAAATGGCCAAAATTCACGAGTAAAACAGCCAAACTCACGAGTAAACGGCGCGAACTCACGAGTAAATGTGCGAAATCATGGGTACAGCACGAAATCACGAGTAAATATGCTGAATTCACGAGTAAACATGCCGAAATCACGAGTAAATAGCCAAAACTGACGAGTAAAACAGCCAATCCTACGAGTAAACGGCGCGAACTCACGAGTAAACGTGCGACTGTCTGCCAAGCCTTCCCGCTGCAAGCTACTCCTGGGTCTCAGCTTGCCAGTTATTCGGCAGGAGTGTCGCAAATTTCTTCAGTCTAGTGAGGGTTGCATAAAACAGTAACCCTAATTTATCGAAAAAGCGATTCTTTATTAAGAATCGCTTTTTCTAAAGCTGTAAGAGCAGCTTACCTAGAGCGTGAATCAAAAAAATCAAGAAGTATAAAAAGGAAAGGCTGAAAGAATCTCCATTATGTAATGTATAACTACAGCGTGTTTTTTATGGAGCGGAAATTTCATTACATTCCGGGCAAAATGTATATCGAAAGGGGGGATATACTTGATTATGGTTTGCCCAATTTCGGGTTTTTCTGTGCCGGTATATATTATTCATCTCTTTGGCAACCAATTATTATTGGTCTTGTACTAGCGATTGTCGGGGGTGGTATGGAATATTTCATATTAAAAAGTGGAACTTTATGGATGGGTGTTGGAGCGGATTTTGTAGCTACCGTTTTGATTGGGCATTTTCTTTCAATCTATTATGGAATGCTTCAATCACTTTCATAGGAGCAATTATTGTAGGAATATTACTTGGTGTAATAGAATACTTTACTCACAGATTTTTAATTTCATAAGGGAAAGTCCAAAAGTCCACCGCTTAAGGTAATTTTGGAGTTACATTATTGTAAAAGGCAGTGCCTACTTTAGCACTGCCTTATTGAGGTAATTTTAAGGTTGAATAGCTTTGCCTTTCTGAAAGTGTTGCAGATATGAATAGTGTAAAATTGCGAACACTGTAATTGACCCTGTTGCAGCAATTTTAGGTAGGGCTTTATCTTATAAAAAAGTTTATTGACTTAAAAGAATTGATTAAAATGACGCATAACCCGATACAGGAAATCGTGATGATGGAATACATTAACTTTAAGTCTTTCAATATAATAATTCCCGCAATTACTATTAGTGAATCAATAATAAAAATAACAATTCCTGGATTAGTTGCTGTGCTTTTTGAGATTAATAGTGCTAGCAAATCCACTCCACCAGGGCTAATATGTTGTCTCAGCATAAAACCAACACCAATCCCAATCGTCATTCCACCGATAATGGCACTCGTTATGATCGGTAGATGAACCAAACCGTTTAGTGGTGTTAGCCAATCAATAATGGTTGAAGTAAACGCTAACCCAAGGATGGCTTTAAAGAAATAAGTCTTATCGTATAGAAGAGATAGAAGGTATATGGGAATGTTGATCATGATCATAGTATGTCCAACCTGGATTCCCCAAACATATTTGATTAATAAACTTATGCCAAATATCCCGCCATTTATTAGATGAATGGGGATAATAAATAAGTTAAGACCTACTCCAATGCAAAAACTTGAAAAAAGCAATGTAACAAACTTTTTCATAAAAAAATTCCCCTTGTCCAAATCATTATCTTAAAATATATGAGAGGAATCTAAATATATACTTAGCTGATTGGGAATTACGATTGCTATTTGTTCTTCATAAGATATTTTTAATTCACATGGGAGTACGCTAATCAAAATAAAGGCATTCTCGTTGAGGCCATGATGTAATTAGGGCAAAAAAAAGAGACACTAAAAGGAGGGCACTGAAAAAGTCCCTTCGGGCCAATAGAGGTAGATTTTCTCAGTTTATTCTGAGGAAATCTACCTTTTTTTGTTTTATAATCAAAGGTAATAAATTTATGTGGGTGATTACGATGATTCAAAAACAAACGTCTATGGTTTTTAGTCCATATATGGCCATTTATGATGTAGTGGTTCCAAAGGATAACATGTTACGCAAGATCAATGAACTTATTGACTTTTCTTTTGTGTTGGAAGAATTGAGGGACAACTACTGTCTTCATAACGGTAGGAATGCTGTCGATCCAATACGTATGTTTAAATATTTGCTGCTCAAGACCATTCATGACCTATCAGATGTGGATATAGTTGAGCGTTCCAGGTATGACATGTCCTTTAAATATTTCCTCGGCATTGCTCCAGAAGATCCAGTTATTGACCCTAGCTCCTTAACGAAATTTCGAAAGCTCCGTTTAAAAGACATAAACCTTTTGGATATGCTCATTCATAAAACCGTTGAGATTGCGATTGAAAAGGAAATCATTAAAAACAAAACGATTATTGTGGATGCCACCCACACGAAAGCCAGATACAATCATAAGACTCCAAAAGAAATATTGATGGACCAATCTAAAGGATTAAGAAAAGTAATCTATTCGATAGATGAAGAGATGAAAAATAAATTCCCATCCAAAACCACTACTGATGTATTGCAGGATGAAATTACTTATTGCCAGAAGCTCATCGAGGTAGTGGAAACAGAAGAGCGTATCACCCAATATCCAAAGGTAAAAGAGCAGTTAAATCTATTAAAGGAAACGGTATCCGATGATATCGAACAGTTAAGGATCTCCAAAGACCAAGATGCCAAGATTGGCCACAAGAGTGCTGACTCTTCTTTCTTTGGATACAAAACACATATTGCGATGAGTGAGGAACGAATCATTACAGCTGCGACTATCACTACAGGTGAAAAAACGGACGGTAAAGAATTAAAGGCATTAATTGAAAAGAGCACGGCTGCCGGTATGGTGATTGAGACCGTGATTGGCGATACAGCTTACTCAGAGAAGGGAAATATTGAATACAGTGAAGAAAATAACATTAAACTAGTCGCAAAATTGAATCCTTCTGTTACACAGGGATTCCGGAAGAAGGAAGAGGAATTTCAATTTAATAAGGATGCAGGAATGTACGTTTGTAAGGCTGGGCATTTGGCTATCAGGAAAGCTCGCCAGGGCAAAAAAGATGTAGCGACGAATCAAACAGATACCTATTACTTCGATATAGAAAAGTGTAAGATTTGTCCCTTAAAAGAGGGCTGTTATAAAGAAGGAGCGAAAAGCAAGACCTATTCTGTCAGTATTAAATCCAATGAACATACAGAACAGGCTACATTCCAGGAAAGTGAGTATTTTAAAGAAAAATCAAAAGAACGTTATAAAATAGAAGCGAAAAACAGTGAATTGAAACACAGACACGGGTATGATGTTGCAAAATCCTCGGGTCTACTTGGCATGGAATTACAAGGAGCAATGGCTATTTTCACCGTTAACTTGAAAAGAATATTGAAATTAATGGCCTAAAAAAGTGACACACAGAAGCAAAAAAAGACGATTTCCATTCAAGTGTCGAATGAGAATTGTCTTTTTTTTAGTTTGATTTACCGTACTAGTTAGAAAAACGTGAGTTTTTCAGCAGCCTCACTAAAAGAGTCTCTTTTTTTGCCTTGTTTTCTTGGGGCAAGTCAGTTTAATAATAAAAGAATTTTTTATACCTTGGAAAATAGGTTGGATTTAGCCTTTTTAATTCAAGATGTTTTTTTTGATAGGCGATTTGTAATGGTATCTTCTTGTGGTGAAGTTTGCCGTATATAAAAGGCCAGTATGAATGCAATTATGGTCAAACCTGTTGCTATCATGAATGCATCATCCACTCCCATTACGCTGCCTTGTTTAATGGCCGTCGCCATTTGTGATGTATTATCCGGTGATATGTTCCTTTGAGATAAGATTTCCTGAACATGTTTCGTTCCTTGGTTTGTCATGATGGACACAAAGAATGCCATGCCAACAGCACCTGCCACCATTCTCAATGTATTGACCATTGCTGTGCCGTATTTATTTAGGCTAAGCGCCAATTCATTTAATCCGGCTGTGAAGATAGGCATCATCAGTATCGACATTCCGAACATTCTAATGGTATATACCCACACCACATAAGAATAGGACGTATCTGTTTGAAGCCGCGTTAAAAGATAGGTTGTAATGATAGTGATGGCAAGTCCGCTCACCGCAAGCCATCTCGCACCAAATCGATCAAACAGCTTACCTGTGATAGGGGACATGATCCCCATTAAAATCCCGCCAGGCAATAGCATTAAACCGGATTCCATCGGAGTGAACCCACGAATGTTCTGCATATAGATTGGCATGATAATCATGCCAGAGAACATACCCATGGTTGCGATGATGTTGATGATTGTCGTTAAAGTGAACATCCGATACCGAAAAATTCTAAATTCCAAAATTGGATGCTTTACAGTAAATTGCCTCCAGACAAATAAAACTAAACTGATTCCTCCAACAAGGAACATAGTCAGGACTTCGAAACTGTCCCACCCCTTGGTACCGCCTGTAGCAAATCCGTATAGAACTCCGCCGAATCCGATAGTGGATAGAATAACACCCATTTTATCGAGTTCGGGTCGGCTGGTTTTACCTACATTTTTAATGATGAAAATTGCAAAAATAAAGTTAAGCAGGGCAAATGGGAAAATGATAAAAAACAGTACTCGCCAAGAATAATTTTGGATAATCCATCCTGATAACGTCGGTCCTACGGCTGGGGCAAAATTCATCGCGATACCAAAGATGCCCATTGCAAATCCACGTCTGTTAGGAGGGAATAAAGTGAAAATTACATTTGTAATCAAAGGGAATAGAATCCCTGCACCTGCAGCTTGAACGACACGTCCGATCAATAAGACGGAGAAGCTGGGGGCAATTCCACATAAAAAAGTTCCTAAGGCGAAGAGTCCCATCGAAGCTAGATATAATTGTCTTGTATTAAATCGTTCCATTAAGAAAGCGGTAATCGGGATGACAATCCCATTAACCAATAAAAAGATAGTTGTAAGCCAATTAGCTGTTGCAGCTGATATGTCAAAATGATTCATTAATTGAGGCAATGCGATATTGATTAAAGTCTGATTTAAGAAAGCGATTAGAGCACCAGCCAGTATCACCGCAAACATGGGACCTGTACGTACTTTAGTGATGGCTGTTTTGTCGTGATTCATTATTATGACACGTCCTTTCCGCTAGGATAGTACAAATTGTACTGCCTGCTATTTTTAAAAGTTTAGAAACTAATTCGTCTCACGAAGTATTAGTGTAAACCCACAATATATTTTCCGGTAAAATACAGCATTTAAGGAGATTCACCTCAATTACGGCTTTTTTGAGGTGTTTATTCTTTATTAACCACTCACTTACAATATTTCAGGATACATTATCTCTTGGAAATCCCCCAGGTTAACATCCATTCTACAGGTATATCATATTTCAAACAATAATCACTAATATAATACTTAAAATGTACCAGAGAAATTTGTTCACTAGGTATAGTACTTTAACATTCTACCATTCGTATTCACTAAAAAATAGTTAATTAATGTTGAACAATAAAATCACGACTTTTCCGTATTTTGTGAATGATTATATTTTTAATATTCAAAATAATCATTGCAATCAATGTACTGGTTGATTATAATACAGAGCATAACAAATAAAAGTTATTATGAGGGGGTGAAATAATTGAATATTGCGGGGATGAATATAACTTTTAGGCATTTCCCTTTTCATTATTTTTTGGATTGCATGGACAACCTTGGGATTAATAGCATTGAGTTATGGGGTGGGGAGCCGCATTTGTATGTTTATCGAAACATATTAGGAAATATAAGGAGTTTGAGAAGGGAACTTAAGTCTAGAAATATGAAAATCATTTGCTATACCCCCGAACAATGTATCTATCCTTATAACATTGCATCCTCGGATGCTCATTGGCGAAAAAAAAGCATGGAATATTTTATGGAAAATCTTTATGCCGCGCTGGAGTTAGACACAAACATGATGCTTATCACTTCTGGAATAGGGGACTTTTCTGTCTCACAAGAGGAATCATGGAAATATGCAAGTGACTCAATCTTTCAATTAACCAAAGTAGCTGAGATGGAAGGTTTGATTCTTGTTTTAGAGCCATTGACAAAGTATGAATCCAATCTGGTAATCGACTCAAAAGGGCTGAAGAAAATGTTAGAGGAAATCCAATCTACTTCATTAAAAGGAATGATAGATACGGTTTCCATGCATCTGGCGGGTGAAACACCTGATGAGTACTATTCCTTCCTTCCCGAATTAGGCCATTTTCACCTAATTGACGGGGATGGTCAATCAGATGCACATTTGGCACTGGATGATGGGGTTTTAAATTGGAGGGAATATTTAACAAGCCTTCAAAGCCATCGTTACAAAGGAAGTTGTACTTTAGAGATTATGGGATCAAATTATTATCAAAATCCAATAGATGCAATCAAAAAGTCAATTGAAAAAGTTAGGGAATTGGGAATTTAATCATCTAATTTGGAGGAACTCTTTATGAGTAATGGCACACTTACACGAAAACTGGGTTTTTGGTCTGCTCTGGCTATTGCTGTTGGAACTACAATAGGGTCGGGTATTTTTGTCTCATCCGGTGATGTTGCAAAGGCTGCGGGTACTCCTTCAATTTCCATTCTAGCCTGGATAATAGGCGGGGTGATTGCCATTCCGCAAGTAATGGTGCTGGCGGAGTTATCGACAGCATACCCCCAAAATGGAAGCGGTTACGTTTATTTAAATAAAGCTGGGTGGAGGCCTCTGGCATTTTTATATGGATGGGCCACTTTCTGGGCGTTGGACCCTCCATCCATATCGATTATGGCCTTAGCCATCGTTTCTTATTTAGCAACCTTTTTCCCATTTTTCTCTGGGGTCGCCGGGAAATTATTGGGTATTGCGATCATCCTGCTCATCACATCGATTCATTATCGAAGTGTGAAGGAGGGAGGTCTTTTCCAAGTCATTATCACGGCTATCAAAATCATTCCTTTCCTGATTGTCATTGTCTTGGGAATTATGTATATGAATCCTGATAACTTTGCTTATACACCAGGACCTGGTGCCCAAAAGTCAAGTTTAATAGGTGGTGTATCCGCAACCACATGGGCATATACGGGAATGGCTGCGATTTGTTTCATGGCTGGGGAGTTCAAAAATCCAGGGAAAATACTTCCACGAGCTCTTATTAGTTCGGTATTCATCGTGTTGGCTTTATATACGCTGTTAGCCGTTTGTGTCATCGGTTTGATGCCGTTTGATGAATTAATCAACTCCAATGCGGCTGTTTCTGAAGCTGTAAAATATATTCCGGGATTATCTGATATTGCATCATCATTCGTGGCCATTACGGCGATTATTGTTATCTTGGGTTCGCTGAGTTCTTGCATAATGTTTCAGCCCCGCCTTGAGTACGCAATGGCAAAGGACGGACTATTCTTTCAACGTTTTGCAAGAGTTCATCCTAAATATGAAACTCCAAGTTTCTCTATCATCGTTCAGGTTACGTATGCATGTATACTTGTGTGCTTCAGTAATTTAACAGTATTACTTGGCTATTTCACACTGATTCAATTGGTAATTAACATCATGGACTTTGCCGCTGTTTATAAATGCCGTAAAAGGGATGATTATAATCCAATCTATCGTATGCCAATGTGGAGGTTAACGACGTTTTTAGCTATTCTTGGAGCATCATGGCTGGCCTGGGGAACATTTACTTGGGCGCCTATTCAAGGAGTGATTGCAGCGCTGATCGTTATCGTAACAGGTCTGCCGGTATACTATTATTGGGAAAGGAAATATGGATCAAACAAAAATAACGACAGTGATATCGTGGCTTAGCAGAATTTTAAGGGAAGTTAGGACTTCTTTTGACAAACACACTAAAATTTAAAATAAAACAATTGTACAAATTATTATGTTTGGATATAATACAAGACATAACAAATAAACAGAGGTAGGGGAGGAAGCTGTTAATGCTAAAGTTTGATGAGGAGTTATTTCTAAATCTTGTAGAAAAAGAGGGCCTTGCTTTTAGAGGCCAGATTGAAGAAATCGTAGATGGAATCACAAAAAGGGGCTACAGCAATATTTTCCTTATCGGTGCTGGTGGCACCATAGCCATGATGTATCCATATGAATACATTTTAAAATCAAATTCTACCATCGATGTCCATGCAGAAATTGCTGCTGAGTTCATGGTGATGAATCATAAGCATTTCAGCAAAGATTCAGTCTGTATTTTTACATCTGTATCCGGGACTACTCAAGAAACAGTTGCAGCGGCTGAATATTGTAAAGAAAAAGGCGCAACTACAATCGCTTTAGTTGCAGAGCCAAATACTCCGTTAACACAAATTGCGGATTACTGTATAACGACTGGTTCTGAAACGCACTCTTTTGATACTTTCTTTATGCTTTTGTACATGATCGTCTTCCGTTTCATGCATAACAACAATGAATTCCCGCAATATGAACAATTCACGAAGGAGGTTTCTCTACTTCCGCATGCAATTCTAGATGCCGTAAAATCTTTTGACAAAAAAGCAGAGGAATTTGCCATTACACATAAAGACACGGATTACCACATGATGGTCGGTTCTGGTAACCTATGGGGAAACACTTATTCATATGCCATGTGCATTTTAGAGGAAATGCAATGGATCCAGGCGAAATCCATCCACGCTGCAGAGTTTTTCCATGGTACGCTTGAACTTGTTGTTGAAGATACAAGTGTTATTTTACTAAAAGGGGAAGATGAAACTAGACCGCTGATGGACCGTGTAGAGAGATTTGTAGAAAATATCTCAAAAAATATTACGGTTATTGATACCAAAAGCTTTGAAATGGAAGGCATCAGCGAAGAATTCAGAAAGCATTTTTCTGTTAGCATCAACTGGTCAGTATTAAGTCGAATCAGCGTATACCTTGAGCGTGAAAGAAATCATCCATTATCACTTAGAAGATACTATCGCCAAATGGAATATTAAGATAAGTGGAGCACTACTTAGTAGTGCTCTTAAGTTTCAAGAAAGCGGGGGAAAATGATGAGAACGGTTACAGTCGGAGATAACTGTATGGATGTTTATCAAAAGAGCGGGGAGGTCTATCCTGGGGGTAATCCTTTAAATGTGGCTGTCTATTTAAGAGGGTTAGGTGCTGACTCTGCTTATATCGGCTGGGTGGGCTCCGATCGATACAGTGAAAAAATGGTTAAAGCGATTCAGGAAAAAGGTGTTGATATTTCTCATCTTTCGCGGAAAGAAGGAAAAACAGCTGTTACTTTTGTTGAAATGGTAGGAAATGACCGCAAGTTTGGAGAATACGATGAAGGTGTCATGAAACATTTCCGCTTAACGACAGAAGAACTCCATTACATTCAAACATACCAGCTCATACATTCAGGGATTTGGGGACATGCGGATAAGTACTATTCCTTATTTAAAGAAAATGGAATGCTCACGTCTTTTGATTTCTCAGATCAGCTAGATCATGATCTAGTGAAGACTTTACCGAAGTTTGTTGATTATCCTTTTTTCTCTTATACGAAGGATGATGCTTTTATCCGCCAATTTTTAAATGATGTAAAAAATCAAGGATCTAAAATTGCGGTCGCCACTTTAGGAGAAAATGGTTCACTTGCCTATGACGGCATTCAATTTTATCAATGCGGTGCCGTTGAAGCGAATGTGGTGGATACAATGGGTGCGGGGGATTCCTTCATTTCCGGTTTTATTTATGGATTATTGAAAGGCCAATCTATCGAAAATTGCTTAGAATTGGGTACAGAGTCTGCTGCGAATACCATTAGCTATTTCGGTGCGTGGTGACTGGGACTGTAAATCATGTATAATAGGTAGTAAATAATAAATTTTGACGGATAAGGATGAATCTAATATGAATTTAAATCCTTCAGCCCCCCAGCCACTATATATGCAAATAAGGCAAATGTTGAAGAATGATATTCAGAACGGTAAATACAAACCAGATGAACAAATCCCAACCGAAGCAGAGCTTTGTGAAACTTATAACGTTAGCCGCATCACCATTCGAAAAGCAATCGAGGAATTGGTAAAGGAAGGAACACTGACACGTATTCCGCGCAGGGGTACCTTTGTTGCATCTAATAAGTTTCATAATGAGTTGTTATCCATAAGTGGATTCTCAGAGTTTAGTCATCAGCTTGGGAAGATACCGAATTCCCGGATTTTAAGAAGTGAGATCATAGCCGCACCAAAAGATGTTGCAGGTCATCTCCTCATTGAAGAAGGAAGCCCCGTTCTCGAACTGGAGCGACTCATGTATGTAGATGAGCGTCCGCTTTTCTACGATACCGCTCATTATTCGTTACTTCGTTTTCCGGATTTGGAAAAGAAGATCGCAAGGGATGAATCAACTTATAAGATCCTATTGGAAGATTACTATACCGAAATAGTAAGTAACGATAAAATTATAGACGTGATTGGTGCTACAAAAATCTATGCTAAATATTTAGAATGCGATATTGGCGCAAATTTATTTAGAATAGTGAAGATTGCTTTCGATGCAAACGACCAGCCTGTGCACCTCTCAACGTTCATGTGTGAAACCAACAAGGTCAATCTGACTGTTCATCGGGCAAAATAGGTCATGCCATAAATTTGGCATGACCTATTTAAACATCTAGTTTTGATTTTCCTCCTCCAAACTTTCTTCTTTGATCATCGCATTTAAAATATCCTTACAATTAAAACACAAGATTTTCTTGTTATCTAACAGAATACCGTTCAGAAAACCAGCCGTACAATATACATCTTGTGCACAGCGAACACAAGAGCCAACTAGTTCATCCATCGATACATCCCCCTATTCAGGAAATGGTATATAGTTTGGTGTTCTATTTTGAATAAAGGTAAAGGCCAAAATCTTGCATAACGGAAGTGTGCCCCATTTGTCGCAACATGGTAGCTATATTGCCACGATGATATGATCCGTGAGTGACAACATGAAATACCGATTCGGAAATGGAAGTTTCAAGCAACCCAGCATATGGGTTATCCACGACAATTACCTTTTCCATATCCTCCACACTTTCCAGAAGGGCTTTGTTTCTTTCGGATAAGTCTATAAATGTTTTTTTCATTTCCTCAATACTTTTCTTTTCCACCACTTCTCTTAATAGATTAAAAGACTTCATTGCTTCATCCATACTATTACCTGAGATAATGTCAAACCAAGTGTAATCTGTGAGATAAATGTGAGATAACACTTTAGATACCGAAGAAAAACCACTCTGAATATCCTTATGATAAATGTGCTGTGGAAGTTCAGTTAAACGATCAATGATAACTCCATTTGCCCACACGTGGTAGTTGTACATATTTAATACTTGTTCGGGGTGGTTCATATAAAAAACCTCCATTTTGGGTCGTATTGAACAATTTATGCCCTAAATGACAAAAAAATTCAGTTGAATTCAAGAAAGTATATTTATTAATATGTTTATATATAAATAACAACACTTCTTTTGACAGGTAGGAGGAGTATGAAGTTATTGCATACTTCCTCCACTGCTTTATCCATGCACCTTTCATTGCAAATTTACTAATGTTAAAACAAAATGCGACTTTTCTGATTATAAAACTGCTAGATATTGGCGTATCCATATAAGGATGCTAATTCTTGCAGGAAATTAGCTCCCTATATCGAACTGATAGTAAAGGAGATGGTAATATGAATCTGAGAATTAAATATAGGCTTTATATCCATGTTGACGGAAAACTTATTCCAGAGAAGTATGATCGATATGAGATACTAAACGTCAGAGAAGGTATAGATCCTAATGATACTAAGGATTACCAAGAGCTTATTAAAAAATTGGGAAAGTCAATTAATCGGCCTGTAAATGAATTTGAAATTAAAAATTATGAGTCCATGTAAGGGCATCCTCTCGAGGATGCTTTTTATTTTGGAGAATGAGAGGTGAATCCGGTAATTTTGAACTTTCACCGTTAATTAAACAAGAAAACGCCATTGATTTAGAGGGGATACCTTTTATTGCAGATTATCATTTAGTTTTTTATTAGATAATTCATCTATTGATTTTGCGGTTGTATCAAAGGAGGGTGTTCTGCCATGTCATTTAATACTTTTTCACGTTCTATTTATGCTTCTAGAATGGCCCTCCCTTAATTGAAAGTGGCCCAATCGTTAATTATTTATTTGTCTTCTTGAACTTTCGTTTCCGTTACTCCA
This sequence comes from Peribacillus simplex, assembly GCF_001578185.1. Classification (NCBI taxonomy): domain Bacteria; kingdom Bacillati; phylum Bacillota; class Bacilli; order Caryophanales; family Bacillaceae; genus Peribacillus; species Peribacillus simplex. The sequence goes on from NZ_CP011008.1 coordinate 1,891,217, forward strand.
AGAAGACATGCGACCATTATTATTAAATGGTTCCGTGTGTTGAATTAAAGTATGAAATTATAATGTTTCATCCTGCCTTGAATTTTTTTGTAAAAGGTCACGAATTTCCTTTAAATATTGCTCGGTTGCCGGTACCACTACAATTACCTCTTCCTCGTCCGTTTGCTTTTTTCTAATAAGAGAATTCGCTATCTTCATAAACATGAAAATCGCAAACGAAATAATCAAGAAATCAATCACAGCTTGAACAAATGCACCGTATTGAACATGCACGCCATTAACTGGAAGGGCTAACGAAGAAACATTGACCCCTCCTAGTAAAATTCCAACTAGAGGTGTAATAATATTTTCGACTAGCGATGAAATGATTTTCCCAAATGCAGCACCCATCACTACAGCTATAGCAAGATCGAGAACGTTTCCTTTAGTTATAAACTCTCTGAATTCCTTTATCATCGTAACTACACCCTTCTTTTTTTATAGATAAAAGCATACCAGAAACATGGAGAAAATTGAATAGAGTAAGTGGCCTCTATTATTTCCAAAAATAGGGATAAGCATCCGTTTAATCTTTTGAAATCCATTAATAAGTAGAATGAAAGCAGCCAATCAAAGGGGGTAGCTTTCACAAAACATTAAAAAGTCGTTATAAAGCACATCTTATTGCGGGGGGGGATTTAACGTTCCTAGAACCAAGCCTTATTAAAGCTTTACAAATAGTACTTAAAAAGCAATTCAATAGTTATGGAAGGCAGATGGGGAATATCAAAGGGGCAATCGTCACTGAAGGCAGGTAAAGAAGCTTTCACTAAATTGTTACTGAATATAAGGGAGGGGGGATATAAATGTTTTTGATTGGCGATAATTATATTATTGTACTACCCCCTAAGTGGTACTCCTCCATTGTTAAATGGCCTTCTCAAAATCGAGAGGGCTTTTTTTGTGGGCATTGGTTAATTATTTGTTGATCTTCGATAAAAGTTTAAAGACTAAATGGGTCGTTTTTCCAGAAGTTGTATTTGTGACTGAAAGCCGTAAAACAGTTTTCTTATTTATTGAGAATAAAGCAAAGGGTGGTATCGATTAGGGGTTTTGTCCTTTTTGTGGATAAAGGAGGAAATTACGTTTCGTTTGAAGAATGTTTTGAAGATGGGGGTGGAATAATTGCGACAAAATATTGAACACGACTTATGTAAAGAGGATATTTTTAGAATGATTGTTAAACACCTTGATGTATTCCCGTTGACTTGTCTAGACGCTATCAGAGAAGTTATTAGAAGTTCATTAAAACAACGGGGCTTAATAGGAGGAGTAACTAAACAAACAGGAGCAGCTGCTATAACCTATAACCGGAAAATATCAGAAAAAGATATACAGTTAATAAATGATTGTATTTATGACCTTTTATATAGCCGAGTTATCCAACCTGGCATTAATAATGATAATCGAGATTTACCATGGATTCATGTTTCTGATAAAGAGAAACTAAAAAAATATCTAAACTGAAAAGTATAGTCCGATAAATCAGAGAATTTTTCCATCCGGGGAGAGATTTCCCCCTGAATGTTGAAGGCGCAAGAATACTGCATTAGGTGTAAAGATAATTATTGGAGGAAAGATATATGTAGCGAATGGGGATTAATGCGTAAACCGATTTTATAAATCCGAGGAATTTGAGATTCTCAAAAATGCAATAGTTGGATGTCCTAGAAAAGTGGGCATATTAGAAAGCAGCCAAATTATTAGATCATGAGCGGTAAGAGTGCCATTTAAAATCGAGCTAGTGCTTGAATATCCTTTATAGTTAAGCTAGGTAAGAGTCCATAAAGGATGGGCTTAGGGGGAATGGATAAAATTTTGTGAACTCACTTTATTAACAGCAAAAACATAGGAAAAGCCCTTCTCTAAATCGAGAGGGGCCTATTTTAGGTTATAATCTCTTTATCCGATAATTGCAATTTTCTATATAATTCACACTCAATTAATTGTATGTTTCACCTGTAAGATGGGATTCAAACATATCGATAATTTCAAGGAAACGATTGGCCTCACGGAAAACGTGATCAGCCAATAGAGGATGGATAATGCTCTTGATTTTGCATTCTTCGATTAAATCTCTGGCGGTTTTCTTAAAGTCTCGAAGTGATACGACGGAAACACGGTTCTGATCTAGAAATTGATCCAAAAGAGGGGCAGTTTGAGATTGCGGCTTCATGGACTCTAAGTCTACAGCTTGAAAGACTAATTGATCAAAATCATTGCTAAAGTTTCGCGCCATATCTACAAGCTTTCTTTCCGATGGATCAAGGAGATGTCCAATAAATTTTGCATGATCCGCCATGATCCTTAAAAAGAAAACATTCTCTTTGATGATAGCATCAGCAAGTGGTTTCAATTTACCTTCATTTAATTCTTTTAATCGTTTTCTAAAATAATTAGCTTCCCTACTTATATGGTCAACTAAAAGTGGGAAATTGTTTGCACCAGGCAATTTACAGGTAAGTATTAACCCCAACACTTTCCTTTTAAAGAAAAATATGTTCGTGGCAGCTTGTTGCACTTCCGCATTAAATATTCTAATCTGTTCTGGATCAGTTTGATTTGTAAAGGAATGAGATTGCTGTTCTATCCGTTCAAATACATGAAAAAACTGATTAGCTTCGTCAATTAGCTGTGTATCTTCACATCTGAAACCCAATCTTAGAAATAACGAGTGTTCCTTCATTATTCGTGACCAAAAACGGATTTCATCTAAAGAACGTTCAACAAACATGCTAGAGTTATTTCTCATATTGGCTTCCTGTCTGTTTTCACTCAATACTATATCCCCCTTTATCCTTACCATCTTTAAAATCATATTAAAAAGGGGGCAATTGTATACCACTCAGTTACATATAAAGTCACAAATAAATCAAATATGTCTTTTCAATCGTAGCCTAATAAATGAGGAAAAGAAACAATCACTTTCAAGAACGGATCTTTCTATTTCACTAGTGTCGAGTCTTTGCAATTAGAAGGTATGGAAGTTTCCGAGAGTGGAGATCAAGCGTATAGATGATTCCAGGGAAAATGATTAAGGGAAAGGAAGGAATTATGGACCATGTTAATGGAGCAAAATGAATAAATAGAAATGGTTAGCAGAATATCCTAAGGAGTGCTCCTTGCCTCTACCAGGAATTAGTTGTGAACTCAATTAATACAGATCGAGCGGTGATGGATGTAACGGAATCTGGTTAATGCTAGCAAAAAGGGTATACCATTGAAGAGATTCAATCTATTACTGTACACAGGTTGAACTTTAATCATCCGTGAACATGTTAAACTCGAAACTTATTGGCAGACAATAAGAGTAACCTATTCAATTAAAGAAAATAGACTGTATTGGAGAACTTGCTTAGTTTAACTTTCAAGATTTAGATGATGATAATGTATAACTTATTCTTAATTGCTAGTGAGAAACAGGGCAAGCAATCTTTTTTACTTGCTCTTTTTTCTGTTACGAAGATTGTGACAACTCTGCATGGTTCTTAAAGTACTAGATAATTGGTACATATAGAATGTATTGTAATAAATCGTCTATTGAATATTGACTCAAAACTAAATAATAATGTCTTTACCCGTAGAAAGAAGTAAAGCCTTTCGAACTTTATTAAGAATGAAAATTTGTAAAATAGTATAATGATGATATTTATGAATTTGGATTATAGGATATATAGAATGAAATAGGTTTTAGAAAAGAAACAAAGAAAATCATGAATTAGAAAAAGAGTGGGGTATATAAAATGACTGTTTTGTTTGGTACGGTCGAATACTTTGTACAAGAAATGCTAAGTCACTTAGAAATTTATCGAATGGGAAAATGGACAAAAGAGGATGAAATCTCATTAATATATTCAAAATTGGAAAATGAAATTTTATACGACTTTGTATGTGACGATAAAGTTCGAATAGAATGTTTGAAAAACCTTGCCTATGCAGCTAAAAGAATAAGGACAAAAGAATATTAATCTATAAAAAAGAGGATGTCCCAAGATGTATGGCTTTTTGGGGCATCCCTTTTCTTATGTTTAAGTGCCTCAAAAGATTATCCAATAGGGGGGGCTTAAAGTTTTAATTGACAATGATTATCATTATCTTTATGTTATTGATTATCATTCAAAATTAATTACTATTGGAAAGCAGGCATTTTTATGAAAACACGTAGAATCATTGCAAAAATTCATTTATGGCTTAGTATGCTAGCTGGGGTATTTAGGACTGATTGGCTTCACAGGAAGTTTGCTTGTCTTTGAACCTGAACTAAGCAGTATACTGCATCCTAATTTATATAAGTTACAGAAGGGAAAAAAGTTACGTATCAGAAAGCCGTGCAGGTTATATTAGAATCACATCCAAACGGACAAATTGAACGTATATACACTCCAAGTGAACCTAATGCTCGTGGAGTTTCCCTATTCCGCCTAAAGGAAGGAGAGGAACAACTAAACATATTTGTCAATCCAGGAACAGGATACATAAATGGAACATTAGGAGATAAAGTTTTATTTAATCAGATAAAAGAGTTTCACGAACAGCTGTAGTTAAAAGACTTCAATGGTGAGAAAATCATCGGTACGATTGGATTTATTTTCTTTTTTATAACTTTATCAGGACTATATTTATGGTGGCCGGGGATTAAAAAATTGGCACGTGGGTTTATAATGAGACGTAATGCCAACCCATATGTAAGGTAGTTTTATTTACATAAAGTCATTGGTGGCCTTACTCCATCCATTCTGATGTTTACTGGTGTCTATAAGTGGAGTTATAAGAACAAGAACAAGAAAAAAAGGAAACAGAAAAACGATTCAATAGCAGCAGCATAAACACTTGATTTGAAATCCATTGCATTCTACATCGGTTAAAGCAAGTGCTGTATATAGAATTGAAGATGAAAAATCTCAGAGTATTGGATTCAAAATGATTAGTCAGGAAGTCAAAAACAATTAGATAATAATAAACATATTTAATATTTACCTTTTCGAAAAGAGCTAGTAAAGTAATAAGGTATTATGACAAGAGCTGAATTTGCTCTTGATCAACTATAGTTTGCCTTACTTCAATTACAGGGTTGCTACGGCAGCCTTTTTATTATGGAACTATTTTCATTATAACTCTACAATTTATAGGGAATCGGCAGAATAATCCACTTCGTATGATTTGAAATATGCGATTTCAAATTTTTAAAAAACGATTAGTAATATCGGCTGGCCCCCCCCTTCTAATATTAATAAAATCAGAATAGCCATACAATAAACGTTGAAAACTAAAGCACTTTACTTTCAGTCTGATTTTTAACGACTTTAAATGCTTTCACTGAAAAAAATTTTAAATGATACCAAATGAATGGTATTTATGACGGCAATAATATCCACACAATTATAGTTTGGACAATAGGACTGTATGTTTCCACCATGAGGTATTTATATAAACGAATAAAATCAAAATATTTGAAAAAGGATTATAATCATGCAACATAGAGGTGGTTTCCTTTTGAAAAAAGAGGAGGATATTAATATGGAAAATGTAAAGGGAATCGATGTTTCACATTGGCAAGGTGCTATTAATTGGGATGAAGTTGCTAAGGCCGGCATGAAGTTTGTATTCATTAAAGCAACCGAGGGAACGAATTATCCTAAGGTCTCGTATTTTAAAGAAAATGCTCCTCAAGCTTTGGCAGCGGGGTTGAAAGTCGGGGCCTATCACTATGCTAAGTTTGCTACTGTTGCTGGGGCAAAGGCAGAGGCTGCTTATTTTTTAGATTCTATCAGCTCTTTTACTTTAAATTACCCTGTTGTTCTTGATCTTGAAGAAAATAAAAAAGGTGCAAATAAAAAAAAGTTAACCGATGCAGCAATAGCTTTTTTAGACTCTATCGAAGAAGCAGGATACACCGCTATGCTTTATACTGGTAAATACTTTCTCGAAAATACTTTAGATGAATCAAGATTGACGAAGTACGCTTTGTGGATTGCCCGATACAACAGCTCGTTGGGACGAAGCACAGATATTTGGCAGCATTCCGATTCTGGTAAGATAAGTGGTATCAGCACAAAGGTGGATTTGAATATAGCTTATAGGGATTTTACAAATACAGTAAACTCTTTTAGGACGCCCAACTCCCGTGCATTGAAAACTGAATCAACCACAACATATACTGTAACAAAAGGCGACACACTAAGCTTGATTGCAAAAAACAAAAAAACAACCGTAAAATCTCTTGTTAGTCTTAACAGCATTAAAAACCCGGACAAAATTTATATCGGTCAAAAGCTAAGGTTGAAATAAGAAAAGGCTCTTCTCTATATGAACTGTGCCCTTCAAAATGGACAGTCTTAAAAAAAGACCTATAAATTAAGCAGCTAATAGTTGACTCCCGTATTGTGCGGGAGTCATTCTATTTAGGCTCCATTGGTAACGATTTGTATTGTAATCTTCCATATATTCTTCAATTAATTGGTGTAACTCATCAAAAGTTTGACACTCCAAATAATCCACTTCATCTTTAAAATGGCCAAAGAATGATTCCATAGGGGCATTGTCCCAACAGTTTCCCTTTCGGGACATGGATTGTTTCAGCCCTAGTTCTTTCACTCGGCGCTGGAACTCAGGGTGTGTATAATGAACGCCTTGGTCTGAATGAATGATCGCTTCAGGATGAATCAGATCATTTAGGGAATCAGAGAGCTTCTCCAATGTGTGATAGACAATCCCCATCTTGAGACTTCTAGATAAGTGAAAAGCGATGATTTCTCGTGTAACAGCATCTTTGACACAAGAAAGATAAGCTGGTTGTCCAGAACCATAATAAACGTAAGTAATATCTGTAAGGAGAATTTTCCTCGGTTCTCCTTGGTTAAAATTCCTGTTTAAGTGGTTTGGAACGGCCTTATGCTCATGAGTGGCTTTCGCTAATTTCTTATAAGGTTTCGCTTGACGAATTATGGCTTTAAGATTGAATTTATGCATAAGCCTTCGAATCTTTTTATGGTTCATCGTGACAAAATACTTATTCTCTAAAATCATTTTGATGGTGAGGGCACCTGCTTTTTTCTTCTTGGCCTCAAATACTTCCTTAATAAGTTCATAATCCTGCGAATCTTTCTTCTCGTGAGTCAATCGAATCCTTTCAGCATGTATCCAAGCATAATATCCACTACGACTGACTTCGGCCATTTCACAAAAATAACGGACCATATTGGTAAGATTATATTGGCGAATGATTTGTTCAATTAACGTGAATTTTTCACTCGTTGTCATTTTCTCTTCTTCGAAGCCTGCCTTTCGAGTTCGTCTAACTTTTTTAGAAATTCAAGTTCAGCCTCTAAATATTTAATACGAGCTTCAGCCTTTTTTAACTGATCTTCCTGCGAATACTCCTTGGATTTTGGTCTTCCTGGACTTCCTTTCCCACGTCGCTCTGTATAGAAGCCATCCTCGCCATATTGTTCAAACGTTTTTCTCCAACGTTTTAAGCAGCCTTTTGGTTTATCCGATCCAATCATCTCTAACTCAAAGCCATGTTCAATAAAGATTTGGGTAGGTGATTTACCAGCTTGATTCTCTTTAATAGCCTTTACCTTAAAGTCTGGATGATAAGCAATCGAACGATCTGAAACCTGTTTCACATGTGGATTATTCTCTAATTCCTTTATTTGAAATTCATTAAAATAAATCTTACTCATTTTGATTTCCTCCGCCCTATATCTGAAATGATTATAAACGGGGTTCTAGAAAAAGGACATAGAAAACCCCGAATAAGGGACTTTTTTTACTGTGTCCATAATTCGGGGTATAGTTCAATAAGAGAGGAGCTTATTTTTATTGAAATTCATTATATTTCTTTAAGTTCATCAATGCCCACTTCTGATTTTTCCTCTAATGGTCCTCTGAGATGTACTGTAGCAGTTCTGCCGTCTTCATTTAAATTATCAATCCATACTGAAGTGCCATTATATCTCACCTCAATGTCAGATGATGAAGAAAGAATCTGTTTTACACGTTTAACATCCACATAAATCCCTCCCTGCTTATTAGTCTACTTATTATTTGGGGAAAGACTGAATTTTATTCGTTTTTTAAAGGTACTAAAAAATAAGCCTTAATTTCATGGGATTAATATATAACAAAAAGCCGCAATAATGTTGCACCTTTCCCTGTTATATGAGGGCGAGAGCTCAATTAATCTTATTGATAAGATGGAAATCCTAAAACTTAAAAAATATTAGGTTGTCTGCTGAAATGGATAGGATTGTAAAAAGTGTTGAGTTGATAAAATACGAAATTTTAAGGATACTGTATGTTTAAATCCGGACTGGCGGTATATTATCCGACATGGGATTGTCCCCCACTTAAAGATTTTAAAATTGGAAGATTATTATTCTACATTATTTCACGAAATGATTCACGTATATAAAAACATTTAGAAAAAAATATAATACTCTCTTTAAAAACATATAAACACGTTGAGGTATATGGTTTTTTATGCTTAAACATCTAAGTTGAAATTACTGAAATATTTACTTTTTTGATATTCATTATTTGTTCTGTGGATTCAAAAAGTGGAGGAAGTGTACGAAAATTGAATATTTTTATCTTGAATTATTATATTTATGTAACTATAATTACATTAAAAGTACGCGAATTGAATAAATGCACGCGAATTGAATACTTTCTTTTGAAAAACTTATTGTAAAAAATAGATAGGGGAGCCATTATCATTGAAAAAATTAATGTTGTTTACGACTGGCGGAACAGTAGCCTCAATTGAAGGAGAAAACGGACTTGCACCTGAACTGCATGCCGATGATCTATTAAGTTACATACCTGAATTAAATGTACGTTGCCATATTGATACGAAGGAGTTAATGAACATTGATAGCACCAACATGCAACCAGAATTTTGGATAGATATGGCGAATGTTATTTACGAACATTACGATCAGTATGATGGATTTATTATTACGCATGGCACCGATACAATGGGTTACACATCAGCTGCACTTTCTTATATGTTACAGGATGCATCAAAACCGATTGTTATTACAGGTTCGCAAATTCCTATTTCGTATAGTAAAACAGATGCAAAACGAAACATTTCAGATGCCATCCGTTTAGCTTGTGAAGAAATAGGTGGGGTATATATTGTATTTGACGGCAAAGTCATTCAAGGGACAAGAGGGATTAAACTTAGGACGAAAAGCTATGATGCCTTTGAAAGTATTAATTATCCGTATGTTGCATCGATACATGATGACATAATTGAATATAATAAATCCATTCATATCCAAAAAAATAAACACATTCAATTAGATACATCACTTTGTACAGATGTGGCGGTTGTTAAATTACATCCTGGGATAAAACCAGAATTTTTTGACTGCCTAAAAGGTTTGTATAAAGGAGTGGTTGTGGAGAGCTATGGAAGTGGTGGTATTCCTTTTCAAGTGCGCAACATTTTAGCGAAATTGATTGAATTAACCGAGCACGGTGTATCTGTTGTCATTACGACTCAATGTCTAGAAGAAGGAGAAGACATGGATATATATGAAGTTGGTCGGAAAATTGACCATAATCGTGTAGTGCGCTCTAAAAATATGAACACAGAAGCAATTGTGCCGAAATTGATGTGGGTGCTAGGAAAAACAACAGATCCCAAAAAGGTAAAAGAAATGATGGAAACAACGATTGCAGCAGATATTACGTTATCTTTTTGAGATACTGCCATTAAGTCATTAAATCCAATTTTCAGGAACTATAAACCCCTGTCTTTGGACAGACATCATCAGTTGATGAAGTTGATCCTTTTTAAAATTGAAAAAAACAAGTATCTTCTAAGCTAACTAAATTTTAATAAGAGGTGTTTAAATGCAACAGTTATTACATCATGTGATTGGCGTAACAAATGATTTCCTTTGGTCAAAATTATTAATTATTATGCTTGTTTCTTGTGGGATTTATTTCACAATTAAATTGAAATTTGTACAGGTTAGAATGTTAAAGGAAATGGTCCGTGTTTTATTGGAAGGAAGAAAGGGTTCTGAAGACAGCGTTTCCCCCTTTCAAGCGTTCTGTATTGGTATGGCCGCCCGCGTTGGGACAGGTAATATTACAGGAATTGCGATTGCGATTGCATTAGGCGGTCCTGGAGCGATATTCTGGATGTGGATTATTGCAATTATTAGCTCGGCAACCAGCTTTATAGAAAGTACGTTAGCGCAAGTATATAAAGTAAAGGATAAAACTGGTTTCCGAGGCGGTCCATCCTATTATATGGAAAAAGGATTAAACAAACGTTGGATGGGAGTATTATTCTCCATTTTAATTACGCTTTCTTTCGGTCTTGTATTCAATTCTGTACAATCAAATACCGTTACAATTGCTTTTAAGAACTCATTTGGTGCAGATCGTTTAACTGTAGGGATTATCATGACACTTGCGTTCGCTGCGATTATCTTTGGCGGTGTGAAGCGTATTGGAAAAATTGCTGAATACAAGGTGATGATTCTAGGTGTGTTATACCTTGGAATGGCATTATTTGTCATAGTGATGAACATAACCAAAATGCCGGAAATTCTTTCTCTTATTATTCATAACGCGTTTGGCTTTGAACAACTGGCAGGCGGTTCAATCGGCGCTGCGTTCATGAATGGCGTTAAACGTGGTTTATTCTCGAATGAAGCTGGTATGGGAAGTGCGCCAAACGTTGCCGCAACGGCAAAAACAAGTCATCCGGTGAAACAAGGACTTATTCAGGCATTTGGCGTATTAACGGATACACTGATCATCTGTACAAGCACAGCATTTATTATTTTACTTTCGGATGCTTATAAACAACCAGGGCTAACTGGTATTGCACTTACACAAACTTCATTAACTGAACACATCGGTTCCTGGGCATCAGGTTGTCTTGCGATCTTTGTTTTCCTATTTGCATTCGGTTCGTTAATTGGTAACTATTATTATGGGGAAACAAATATTCGATTTTTACACAACGGTAAAGTATGGTTGATTCTATATCGAATAGGCGCGTTCGCCATGATTGTATTCGGAGCGGTAGCAAAAGTCGAGCTTGTATGGGATTTAGCAGATTTATTTATGGGCTTGATGGTTATCGTAAACTTAATTGCCGTTCTCTTATTATCAAAAGTAGCTTTTGCAGCATTAAGTGATTATATGAAACAGAAAAAAGCTGGTCAAGATCCTGTTTTTTATAAAGACAGCATTAAAGGTCTTGAAAATGTTGAATGTTGGGAACACTCTCAAGATGCTTCCACTTTAAAAAAGAAAAACGCCATGTAATAAAAAAGATGTGCAGACATATGAACAAATCCACCGCATATGTTTCCGTCTGACTTATTGTTTTAAAAGTAGTGTAAGTGCTTCAACTGCATTGCTTGCTCATTATTCAACATTTCGATGAAATCGTATAAAGCCGTTTTCGTACTTCATCGAATAAAACAATCTACCACCAGGGCTTCACTTACTGAGCCCATTGTTGAGCTATGGTTATTATGGAGTTGGAATCATCGTTTGCGATTATGTGAGACCCGAATTATATATTATCTAAGTAAGTATACCTTACTTATCAAAGGAGTTAATTCATTATGCAAGTGCTACAAAAAACGCAAAAAATAGTCCGCTATCAGAATCAACAGGGCAAAATACATTACGGTATTGTTGAGGATGAGATGATATTACAACTGTCTAGCAGTTTTGCTGAACTTGTCAACAAGGAAATAAAGTATGACGGGGTAGAGCTGAAATATAGTGACGTAAAAATTTTGGAACCTGTAAAACCTTCGAAAGTGGTTAATTTCGGCTGGACATATGCAGGTCATGCAAAGGAAACAGGGGGAGAGGCAAACCTTGTAGAACCATTTCTATTTTTAAAGCCATTATCTTCGCTTATTGCAGACAAGGAGAAAATCATCCTTCCCCCAAACGATCTATCCAACCAAGTGGAACTTGAAGGGGAGGTGGCCCTTGTCATTGGAAAGCGCGGAAAAAACATTAAAGAAGAAGATGCGCTTGATTATGTGTTCGGTTGCACGATATTTAATGACGTCACAGCAAGAGACCTTACCAAAAAAGATCCACAGTTTACGCGGGGCAAAGGATTTGATACGTTCGGACCTTTGGGGCCGTGCATCGTTACCGGGATAGATCCTACAAATTTGAGGATTGTGACCACATTAAACGGCCGCGTTGTCCAAGACGGGAATACCAATCAAATGTCTCTAAGCATTCCGTTTCTAATCAGCTGGCTTTCGCAGGTGATGACACTGGAGCCAGGTGACATTTTGGCCACGGGTTCACCATCTGGCAGCTGCTCGATTAATTCGGGGGATGTGGTCGTTGTGGAAGTCGAGAACATCGGTCAGTTATGTAATCATGTCGAGTAGAATGTACAAGCATTCTTAAAGACCAAAAATGAAAATATTCCAATATGGATGAGCCGACTTTTTAAAATGTTCCAGGGGACATCTCCTACTATCTTTCGTAGTAATTATGATGCTACTCTCATGGGCAAAGAGATGGTTTTTTTGAAGGGAATAAGGTCGGGATGCTATTTTTGGCATATTAAGGTGAAAAGGCTTCATAAGGCAGGTATTGTAGAGGGAATACGAATATAAAATCAACCCTGGTTTTTCTGCTCATCGTAAGATAATATTGGCTGTTCCGTTTTTTACTAGAGAATTGGTATCCGACTTTTAAACCTATCACAAGAATTATCAATGAGAACAAAAAGGCTATATTAAAAGGGATCAAGATTCATGGAGTAGTAAAAGTTAATTTGGTCTTTACCGAAGGCCGGTTTAATTACATTGTAAAAATATAAAGCTGAAGATATGCAGCAAATACATGCTAGGCTTTCTGAATCAAAAGGATTATTCTAAAAAAGAGGGAGAACAAGTCTTCCTGATGACTTGTTCTCCCCTTTGATCATACGTTTGAATTGCAAGGTATGAGAGTATCTTTTATTAAATCTCGGCCTTTTTTCATATCTTCAATCTTTAACCATTTTCGAATCAATTTTTTAAAGGGGGACCACTCAAATGGGGTCCAAAATTCAGCAAAAACTTCTCTAAATATGACGACTTTCTTCTATTATATATACTCACCAAAAACATCTTATTACCACAAATGAATCGCATGGCGTTCTTTTTCAAAAACCCTCTCCAAATAAATTTCTGTAGTGGATAGCTGCTTATGGCCGAGGCTCTTCATAATCTGATGGACATCAACTTCATTTAAGTGAGAAATGATGGCAAAAGCTTACCTAAATGTATGAGGACGAATGGAAGAAGAACGAAACTTTAAAAAGGCAATCCACTCTCTTTAATGGCTTTTGTTTAGTATTGAGACAAATAAGCGGGAGAGTATGCGCGGACGGTATGGGTCTTTAAGAGCGGGTCGACTCCTTGTGCTGCATCAATATCCTCGATTCCTCTAGCTGAACGGAACATTCGAATACTATTCATTCCTTTTTCTTTCAATGGTATTTGCCTTCTTTTATTTCCTTTACCTAGGAACTCTAAAAAATACATGCTGGTAATGGAATCGTAATGCAGATCCTTGATTCGGAGTCTTGTAAACTCTTCATTAGACATGCCGTATCGTTAGTGAGGAATAATCGAAAAAACGATGGGGTGGTTGATTTTCCTGAAATAATCAGGTAGCTGAATGACTTCCTTTGGTCCCAAATCACAGTTGGGCCGATCATCTTTTCGAATGCTTTCTTAAATAAAACTTCATGAATTGGTTCAGTGATATAGCCTGCTTCGAACAGGAATTTCAAGAAACTCTTAGATGGTTGTCTTTCTGGATAATGTTGCAACAGAATAAGCTCCTTTTGTTACGACATAGGGGCTTATCTGATAACCTTCCTGATACATTCGAATGTGCCGGGGGATTTAAGGAGGGAGCCCACCAAAACTTTTTCCACATCTACATGGATTTCTGCCTAATAAGTGAGTAATTGATCAATAAATTAAATAAGTTCTCGCTCATAGGCTTGTATGGTGCTGGCGGACTTTTCATGTAGCTGTTTTAAATGCTCTCGCCGGTGAAGAAACCACTGGAGCATTTCTGCATCGCTAAAATCTGAAAAAGGATCATGTCCATTCTTTTCGATAGCATCTAATTGTTCTTGTAACGTGTGAATATAAATGTCTGCAAGGCTTTTTTTCCATGCACTGCCACTGAAGCTCTTTCGCTTTTTCTATCAGTTCATGCATACCTGTATCCCTCCCTTTTTATAAACCATCTATCAATAAAGTATTTATTAAATCCTTTTACTTCTTAATACAGTATTACGAATATATCTGGTACATCAGCAGAAGCTAGGTCCATTACAAGGACATTTTATGGGATTATCATTTAATGGAAATGCGGGGGATTAATTCCTGATTCGGCAATTAAACAAAGTTGATGCTTGCCGAACAAAACCCCAATTTTCCTCAATGGGAACTAAGTTTAAGCATAAAGGAATATATTATAGAGCCAAACTTCAAGAAGGGAGTTGCTTCGGCAGCTCTTTTTCTTATGGAGTATATGGGACGGAAGGGTTGAATAAGGAAGTGGATACAATGGGACAATAATGGAGGAGAAAGTGTTGGAGGGTTTATAATTCCGGTTAGATGTATAAAGACGATATTGAAGTCATTTACACATACTTATACATGGTTATAGGGAGGTATTATGGAACTATCTTTATTATTGGAGTATGGCTGGGTTTTAATTATTTTAATTTTTTTAGAAGGTTTATTATCTGCTGATAATGCATTGGTTTTAGCCATTATGTCTAAGCATTTACCAAAAGAACAGCAAAAAAAAGCAATAAATATTGGATTACTTTTAGCTTTTATATTCAGGATTGGTGCAATTTTCACCATTTCCTACCTTTTCCACGTTTGGCAGGTCCAGGCGATTGGTGCTGCGTATTTGATTTTCATCTCTTTAAAACATTTACTAAAAAAGGACCACGGGGAAAAAGAAAAAAAAGTCAAAAGCTACCGTATGACCGTTGCACAAATTGCATTAGCTGATATTGCCTTTGCCATTGATTCCATTTTAGCTGCAGTCGCTCTAGTCATTGCCTTGCCAGATACCCCCATGGGCGATATTGGAGGTATGGATGGGGCTAAATTCATTGTTATATTAATAGGAGCAATTGCAGGCTTAATCGTCATTCGGTTTGCTGCAGGTTACTTCGTTAAGATATTGACAGATCGACCTAGCCTCGAAACAGCAGCAATGTTAATCGTAGGTTGGGTAGGGGTTAAGTTATTAATGCATACTCTTGCTCATCCTTCCGTGCACATTATTCCTCATGATTTTGTTGAAGGGCCCATTTGGAATATAATCTTTTGGACAGTCATGCTTCTTATTGCTTTGGGTGGATGGTTTTTATCTGGAAAGACAGAAAAAAACGATGAAGCAAAGTGAGTAACGTTGTCTGAATATATATTCATTTAATTCCCTTATTTTCAAAAAAAGGAGTTTCTTAAGGTTAAATTTTGTTAACTGTTATAAGGATTAAAGACCGACTTCAAAATTTCGGTCTGTTTTTTCTTTGTTAAAAAGACTGTAAAACTAAATGACTTGTAACAAAAAATGCCTCTGAACTACTTGATATCGCAAAGCCAATGATAAATGCAGTTGATTCAGCTGAGATAATTAACGGGAGGTGACGAATAATATGCTCGCTTAATCGCAATAGTTTGGCTATTTTTTACTATTATATCACTCCGCCAGCAAATGGATTCAAGCTCCGTCAATTGTAGGTCGATATCAAAATCTTCCTAAAATAAAGGTTCTTTTATATTGAGGGATGACTGAGATTTCCTTTTCTTTTCTGCCACATTTGTCTGTTTATAAAATCATTAAAAGAAAATTTCTTCGGCTTTTTTTACACTGGCAAACCATTCGGCATGTATGTTGTTATGGTGATTGATTATTTGAGAAGCGTTTAAAATGTTAGAATCACATGTACTATGACCATCCTCTGCGAGAATAACTTCATAACCTTGGCTAAATGCTCGACGACAAGTAGCATCTACACATATTTCCGATTGAATTCCCGTAATGATAATTCGACTTATTTTTCTGGTTACTAATTGTTGCTGTAAATCCGTTTGTTGAAATGAATCAGGATAATCCTTTTCAATTATAACGTCTTCTTTTAAAAGAGGGATCGACGGATGAATTTCCCATCCAGGATTTCCTTTGTAATTAAGGGTTCCTGCTTTACCATTGTGTTTCGTGAAAAAAATAGGGGCCTGCTCAATTCGGGCCTTTGAAATGAGGAATTGAATATTTTTTAATAATTCATCATCTTTATATATGAGTTTATCCAAAAATGATCCTATTTGAAGGTCAATTATAAGTAATGCAGTATTTTTCCCGTTCAAACTCATCCCCCGTTCATTCTTGATTTCCACTTAAGTAAGGTTTTCTAGAATTGCCATCTGGTGGTTTTATGATATTTTATGTAAGGAACATCTTCAATTTAGTATTCCCTTTAAAAAGTATTTTTTGCGAAAAAGATATGAATGGATTGTTCAAGCTTCTAATGATTAGGGTCCTAGCACCATTTCACGTAAAACATACTCCAATTGACGGGTGCTTTACCGCAGATTTCTTAACTTGTACATATTCGGCATTTAACACTACCCAAATAGGGGGAGTTTTCACTTGAATTTGAATGTATGATTATGTAAAATTTCATACATTAATAACAGAATCTTGAGGCTGGAGCATGCTCAATTTGTATTAAATACGTTTGAAAACGATAAAGTGGAGGAACTTTCAAATAAAAAGTTTCCTCCAGTTTCTCGGAAAGCTAGTAAGAAAATGGCATGTTCCCCTTGCGTTAGCATCTACTGGAGTCGTTTTTCCTCATGGATATTTGGCGATCATTAGAGGATTTAAATGGGACTTTACGCATATCACGGGAATTCTCGCTATTTTTCTTTGATTTTCCTCCTATTTATGGGGCTTAGACGATTCAAAAAAAAAGATAAAAAATGGCACTTTAAACTGGCTATTGGGTTTCTTATTTTATTTATGATTCATGCGTCTTTTTAATTGGATGATAAGCATTACTAAAAGGAGCAGCGTCAGAAAAATGCGGATTTACAACGTTAAGAAAATTCAAATATGGCAACGGGTCTATTGATGTTTCACCTGTTCGCAGAGTTTGCGGAATTTGTTCGTAATTTGATTGAGGAACGCTCGGCTGCAGGACGTTCTGCTGCTAGAGCGCGTGGACGTCTTGAAAAATTTGGAGCTGAGGATATTGACATGATGAAATCGTTCATTGAAAGTGACACACCGATTTATAGCTATTTAGAAAAAAAGTAAATCGGAAAAGTGTGGCTTTGAAACAAAGTTTGATCAAGTTAATACAAGAAACCTTGATAAATGAATAAATAGAAAGGGGATGTTTTGAAAAAAAATTGATCTTTTTCGTACCTTAATGAACTAGCGCATCTGTTAGTTTAATAGAAACATTCACAATATCCCTATCTGAACATAAAACAAAAAAAGACACTAAATATTTTTCTCACTATTTCTTCGGACTGTGTCATGACTTCTTTCATTTTTGCATTAAATACTTAAATAAATGACAAATAATACCCTCAAAAGGTTTAACTAGTAAACGTAATGTTTATTATATTTAATTTGAGAAGTGAAAAAAAGGAAGGCGAATTGTTTTGGCTATAATTAATATTGACCAATTGCTATTAGATACTGAAGAAATTGCCGAGGAGTCAATTCCATTCCATCTCGATACATTTGACATTGATCAATTATTAGATAAAACGGATAATTGGTAAAGAAAAGCATGCCAAAGTGAAGTGAACAAGTTAGATGCACTAAACCCCAAAATAGTATTTAAACGAAAGTGAAAATCATTTTGTGATTTTCATTTTCGTTTTTGTATTTTTAGTTCTTAAAATCCGAGTACTTCAATAATAAATATAGGGTTCAAACTCGACAAGCCATTTCCGAATAATCCCAATGGGAAAGGTCGTAACTAATACGGTCTCTATTCCATTAGGATTATATGGAAAAACTTCATTTTTTGTTATTGATAGGCTTTATATTGCCCAATCTATGTTTTAATCTTAGGCAGCAAGTCCCATTATCTTGTGAATTTTAAAGGAAGGCTTTTCACTCCAAAAACAAATGGACTTGGAATCGCCTCCAGCTTAGTCCCTTTTACATCTTCCAATTTGGAAAATGTACTTAATAGAGTCACGAGAGCTACTTCAGCTTCCAGACGTGCAAGTGGGGCCCCTAAACAAAAATGAATACCAAACCCGAAACTCAAATGAGGATTTAACTTTCTTTCTAACGTAAACCGGTTAGGCTCTGCAAATTTTTGTTCATCCCGGTTTGCCGAAGCTACCCAGCAAATCACTTGTTCCCCTTTTTGGATTGTTTTGCCTCCAACTTTGACATGTTCCTTTGCAATACGGCCAATTGCCTGTATTGGAGGATAAAAGCGTAATGTTTCTTCTACCAATTTTGGTATTAAAGGCAGATTTGTCCTAGCTTGTTCTTGTATTTTTTTATCTTCTGTCATATAGCGTACAGCATTTGTAATTAAATTGGTTGTTGTTTCATTCCCCGCAACTAATAATAAAACACAGAAAGATAGTAACTCTTCTTCTGTTAATTTCTCCCCATCAATTTTTGCCTCTATTAATAGCGAAATTAAATCTTCTTCAGGATTATTTGTTCTCTCTTTAATTATTTTTTTGAAATATTCTTTAAGAAACTCGTTTCCTTCCTTGCGTTTTTGTGTCATTCTTTGGAAGGCTTCACTTGAATTGTCTTTAGCCCCTTCCACGAGAACATCGGAATAAGTTTTAAAAAGATCCCGATCCTTAGTAGGGATCCCCAATAATTCGGCAATTATTATGACAGGCAACGGACCAGCAACATCATGAACGAGATCCATAGTTCCCTTCTCTTTAACTTGATCGAGAAGATAAAGTGTCACTTCTTCGATTTTATTTGTTAAATCCTTTACTGCTTTAGGAGTGAAGGCCTTGTTCACTAAGTTTCTCATTTTCGTATGTCTAGGAGGATCCATTGTCAAAATGCTTCCTTGCAAAGTTCCAGAACCTCGTTCCGATGAAAACATTTTTGGATTTTTTAGAATAAAATGAACGTCTTCATATCGAAACACATCCCAGCAACTTCGAGACTCGTCGTACCTTACAGGACTTTTTTGCCGTAAATCATTAAAGATTGGAAATGGAAATAATTGATCTGCGTTCGAATCAATTTCTCTCATGGGGATAAGGTTAGCATACTGCTCCACTGCACTCGTTGACTTCTGTTCTTGTGTCATGGTTTCATCTCTCCTTATATTGTCTAATATTTATACAGAAAATAGTCATGAACCGGTTCATTCTTCTAAGATAACAAACTTGTAATTCGGTTTCAATTGACATAAATTGAAATATTTTTCAATAAGAAGAAAGTAATAATTCGGGAAACCTGATGTTTGATCCACAGCCTAAAGAAAATCCTCTTTTAAGTTGCTTAGCTCATCGTTTAAGGTCATGCCAGACCCAAAGTCTCGAAAAACTCCAAGGATATGCCCCAAATTCCTGCATATAATTTTATATTGAAATTAATTGAGACAGATGGGAGGAAGATGGTTACGGATGATATCAGAAAAAAGATTCATTACTATTTCACAAAAACGCAAGAAACGAATCACCCTTATTATTGGTACTGTTTGGCTGAGACTCAAGTAAGAGCCGGATTAACGAACGAAGCACTGCAAACGATTGATAACGCGTTGTCGTTTCCAAATCCTTATCCTTCAAAGCAGGAACTGCTAGAAATGCAATTGAGCCTCCAATCTGTTCTTTTAAGAGAATTTAACATGAACAGAACAATCATAGTGACTGAAAAGCGAGGCGATATTGATGGAGACGGGATAATGGACAATGTTTTTCTTACCGCAAACAAAACCCCTGAAAGCCCATTTTGGAGGAATTTAACTTTGGTTATCCAAAATGGGAGGACTAACCAAAATGAACAAATCCCCATAAAAAATAACTCTGGATACAATCCGACCCTTATACTTGGTGATTTCACGGCTAACAAGGGGGATGACATATTAGTGGTCATTGATACAGGAGGGAGCGGTGGTACTATTTATGCGTATGTATTTTCTTATTTTAATGGTCAACTTATGAATATTTTTAATTCTGATTCATTCAATGAAACATATAAGTACGATGTGACTTATGAAAATCAATACAAAGTAATGGTGAACAGTTATTACCTGAAGGAAAAGTATATTCTTGACCTTACGAATAAGGATAAGGGATATTTATCTGAAATTTATAATAAGAATGGTGTTTTGAAGGCACCGATAGAAGGATGGGTCAATCCTTTATCTGGTTTATATCCGGTTGATTTTAATAGGGACGGCATATATGAGTTAGAAGCGTATCAGAGGATAGCCGGGATGTATAATGCCGACTCACTCGGATTTGTACAGACTGTATTGAAATGGAACGGGCGAGAGTTTGGTCCTGACCGTCAGAATGTGGCTATCTTTGGAGGGGAAATATAGCAGCATTGAGGAAAAGAAAGTTGCGTCTGCTTTTTTCCCATTTCGCTTTTTATTTAAGCTTAATCTTCTTTTATAGTGTTGCTTTCTATTTAAATACACCATGATTTACTTTTTAATCCTCAATAGACCTTTGTATTGGACACACACACGCAGAACCTCCTAGTTGCTTCTGGTAAAAACTTCAGCAAAAGACAAAAAAACAATAGTGAAAAAAGCTGCGCAAATTATAGGGTATAATGATTTGTTAGTTGATAACTCCCGTTACCGTTTCTGCATGAAACATGTGAAAACGCCTAGAAAGTTATCTCAGATTTATAAAGTACCTATATAAAAAAGAATCATTGGATTTCTCCAATAATTCTTTTTTATTATTATTATGATTATTGTCTCAGTTATTGTTGCAATAGTCCTCTTTAATCATTATGGTCATCGTTTTTATCATCGTCATCTCGTTCACTATCTTTATCATCAAGAGAAGGTAGACCAGATAAATAACCTGCATTCCCTGGATTTTGAGAACCGACCATTAGATATGTGAACCCATTTAAATTATCAAGTGCCTGTATACCTGTCACTTCTCCGCCGTCAGGGGCTGAGATAATGCGAGAAAGTTTCTTTGTATCCACATTATAAGCCCAGCCATAGTTATTGTGATGTTTCCCGCCATCCTCGGCAATAAATAATGTTCTCATTCTTTCAGAAAATACGATATTATCAGGGTTTGAGATTTTTTCGGAATCTGCCGTATTCCCTGCGGCATCCTTAGAAGAAAGATCTTTTCCTGTGATTAAACCAGCCATCTCATTGGCTACGTATCTACTTTTAATCGTATTTCCATTCTGGTCTTTTTGTCCCTCGGCAAGCGAAAGTTCATATATCCCGCCAGAACTAATTTTAGGAACCTGAATGTCATCCACTTGATCAGATGGATTAGCCTCCATCCCGCCAGCTATGGTAGACATAGTCATATAGATCTTGTTATCTGCCTTGTTTAATTCAACGGTTTCCATTTTGTTGAACTCTGAAGTCGCACCGAGCAATGCACCATAACGACGAGATTCCAAGAAAGCTGCGGCCTTTTCCATGCCAGGCTTCAACTTTAGCCATTCATCTCTTCCACCCGCTTTTACTCGTTTAAATCCATTCGCTTTTGCAAATTCTATATCATTTGTAGCTTCAAACATATCGCTGAATTTCAGCTTGTGAGCAAGTTTTTTAATTTCTGAATCAGTTCCATGACCTAATTTAAGCCATTTTAAATCAGCGGAACCACCATTTTCTTGTCCAGTTTGAATCCATTTTGCTGCGTACAGCGTTCCAGCAGACAGGTCTTTTTCTTTATCTGCTATATACATGAAAGCCATAGTGTAAGCACCATCATCACCGAAGTAAACGGTACGGTTATCTGGAGCCACTTTAACGTTTTCAGATGAAAGTCGTCCCATGCTGAAGTGTTTCACAGCCGTGGATTTTCCTCCAGGATGAACGGTTACCTCAGGGGTATGACCGTATAGATAGGGATTACCTATGACTGTTTTATCGTTATAATAGTTACGGGCAAATTGAGTCACTACAGAATTTTCAGGATTTGCTTCATGTGACCTAGCATCGGGCTCATATTCTTCGCTGCCTAGATGGGTGTTCCAAGGAGATAGAGAACCTGCACAAGGGGTCCAGATTCCACCGTCTGCTGAAAAATCAATCGGCTTTGTATCTGTTACAGTCAGTTCTCCAGTCTTCTTATTCTGCTTTAGAGTATTTAACATCATCGATTTTGGCATATTACCAGTCTCATTTGAAGGCATTGCCTCATAATGGTTCACCATATACAATTTACCTTTTATACTTATGACCGTATTGCTGTCAGGTGCAGTAGAAATATAGGGGGTGCCTTCAGGACTCTTAATCATATTGCCTTTTGCATCATAGGCAGCACCGGCAATGCCATTTTTAAATTCATCCCCAGGTTGGAACAGTGATTTGTATTCAAGAGGTAGCATCTTTTGGGAACCATTAGTGTAGGTCACCTTAACTGATGCTTCACTGTACATCTTTGAGCGCTGGTCTTGCGTATCAGGCGCATTCATCCCAATAAACTCGACTTTATGTACTGAAACTTGTTTATCTGGTTTAGCCAATACATTTGTAGTGGATGGCAATAAAACAGCTAAGCTCAAGAGTGGTGCGACTATTTTTCCTTTTTTCATGTCAGTAACCTCCGTGTTTAGTTCAAATTGATAACCTTGTCTCCCATAGTAAACTACGCATGTAAAGTGAATGTATAGGAAATGTAAAGTAACCCCCCTAAAACTATTAAAAGTTTTTTTGACTAACAATATTACCCTTTAGGCATTTTCTGAAATGGACTTGGTTCCCTGTGCAAAAGGAAAACAAATAGGAGATTTCTTTTAAATCAAAATTACTTGTGTTTCAGCAATACAGTCATTTTAAACCCAAAAACCCCGTAGTATCAGTCCCATTTTTTATCGTTACTAGTTCAAGATGTTGTAGGTATTACTGTCGGACAATATTTTGTTTATTTTAAACTAAACCTCGTTAGAATACATATTGTATTGGGCATCCCAAAATAGCTATATACTTACTATTCGTAATTAGCAGGATTTATTGTTTAGATTTACATTTATTAACCTGAAACGGTTTGGACGAAATAAAGATCTTCACGAATGGAATGTCATCACGAAAAACATTCAAGCAGACATCGGTGTGATGTTTGCCTTTGTTGGACACGACTCAATTTAAGGATAGCCTTGATACATTCATTACTGTTTTGATTTTGCCAGATTCTTAAAAGGATGACGGAAGAAGACGGGATAGAATTCAAAGATGTCAGCGTGAAGGAATGGATGTGGGTTTAGTCTAAGATATATGGAAAGCAGGAAAGAATGACAGCAAATGAAAATCCCTTAATTTACTATGCCACTTCACAGCGAGATAGAAATTTTATTGAAGTTCTCACGTATCCATGATACCTTCAGTTTATAGGGAATGGTTGGGAGGAATAGGTTTTGAACACAAAGGCATTTTTATTGGCATTTATTACAGTTATTATTTGGGGATCTACATTCGCTGCTATTCGTGCAGGCTTGCATGGCGGGTATTCAGCTGGCCATTTGGTGCTTGTTCGTTATCTAATAGCATCAGGGGTTTTTGTCCTTTATGCTCTATGGCCTGGGGTGAAATTCCGACTCCCGAAAAAAGGGGATATGTTAAGGATATCGATTCTCTCATTAATTGGTATTAGTATTTACCACATCGGGGTGACATTCGGGGAACTAACCGTTTCGGCGGGAACCGCTGGAATGCTGATTGGTTCAGCACCTGTTTTCATCGCGATCATTGCTGCAATCGTTTTAAAAGAACGCCTTGGTTTATTGGGATGGATTGGTTTAGGCATTGGATTCATAGGAATCACCTTAATAACATTAGGTACTGCAGGCCCATCACTAAATATATCTGAAGGAGCCTTTTTAGTGCTGATGTCTGCTGTTGCTTCTGCGGTGTTTTTTGTTTTCCAAAAGCCGCTGTTTAGCCGCTATAATCCGATTGAATTGACAGCTTATTTCACATGGATTGGTACAATACCCTTTTTCATATTCTTTCCTGGGCTCTTTCAAGAAATTCAACAAGCTACAATGGAAGGTCACTTATCAGCGATTTTTGTTGGTATTTTCCCTGCGGCCATCGGTTATGTTACATGGGCAATTGCACTTTCACTAGGAAAAGCCAGTTCCATTTCTAGTCTGTTATACATTGAACCTGTTATTGCCATTTTCGTCGCCTGGGTTTGGCTGCAAGAGGTGCCGAGTACTCTTTCAGTCATTGGCGGCGTGATTGCAATTTTCGGAGTCCTTGTTGTCAATTTGTTCGGAAAGTATCAATCAGTGATGAAAAAAGCTGCATGAAAATTCATGGTTTATTCTAACTCAGAATACCCCAGCCCTTATTTGTTTTATTTTGACATCCTGGGGCAAGTTCTTAATTACATTGGGATTTATTGTATCTGGGAAACTAGGTTATCTACTGACTACTTTTTACATTTGAGGGCGACTTTGATTAAGTCCGCGTAACCATGTAGTGAATTATAACTTTCTTTTACAATCATTCAAATAAACTAAAACAAAGAACAATGTCGCTCGAGTCCCTGATAATGTGCGGACTAATAGAAGAGAAAAGTAAAAAGATATTTCATCAATAAGATTAAAAGGGGATAGGAATGATCTATATTGCAAGAACTCAAAGAGTGCTATTAGGATTCTTAATGTCAAGTATAATCCTTCCTCACATCATTATAAAAGATTTCTCCATGGGATTCATAAATTACATTCAATTTGCAATATTGGTTTTTCTTCTCGCAGCATTCTTCATTCATTATGAATTTATTATGGAGAATGATTTTTTATCATACCAAATAAAATTTTGGACAATGCCAATTTATAAAAAAGTAATCTACCCTGAACAAATCATCCAGTTGAAATTCACAACTGGCGGATGGGCAACCAAAGGCGTTATTATCTGTTTGAAAAAAGGACTAAATATTCGGATTTTTGGTTTTAATCCAGATGAGGTCTTAAAGGATATACTGAATTACGGTAAAGAAAAAAATATATCAATTACTAAATCAAAAGATTATATGATTTTGGAAAAAAATACTAATTGGGCATGTCGCTTAAAATTCAGTAGAAAAATATGCCCCAAATAAAGGAATCCCCCTAGGTTGATGATATAGCTTAGTTACACCTAGGGTAGTGGATTTTTTCTCATCTTAGTTAAATTAATTAAAGTTAAATCTATTTTTAAAGTCCCAATTCAATTTAAATGAATTATTTTCGCTAGTTAAAAATTTATAATCGATATAAGATTTTTCTTTTTTAGACATTTCATCGACAAATGGGGAAAAGGTACGGAATATCAGTTCTTTTTTCTTTTCATCAAATTCTACAAGTCGTAGCCAGCCATTCCCCCCTCGATAATTCGTTTGGTAATTGACTAGCATTTGAATGACATCATTTCCTGCTGAGTTTTGTTTGACCTGATGTGCTATTCCAAAATAATGTCCATTTACCGTCATGAACACTTGATCGTGGTCCTTAACAAGTTCCCTCCAAATCAGTCGGCCATTGGAAGACTCGGCGGCAATGGTTTTATCATCTTTAACTTTAGGGTAAATAATATCATGTGAGACGAGGATCGTCGGTTTATCTTTATGTTGATCTAGAACCTGTTTTGACCATTCCAAGTCCTTATGCAGACTTTTCATATCCACTATTAAGATTAAGTATTCATAACTTCCTGCTTTAGCCATTGCATAAGAGCTATAACCAGACGGAGAAGACCCCTTATAGTATTTTTTATTAACAAAACGCTTCGGCCCATAATGTGTTAAGAAAGGATCTCCTTTAGCATAGTCATGATTTCCGGCCGCTATCATATATGGAACTTCATTTTTATCCATATTGGAAATGGCTCCAAGGGAATTCTGCCATTGTTCTTCTAAATCATTATCGACTATGTCTCCAACAAATGTATTCATAATGATATTGTTCTTTTTAGTGTTTTTGGAAATCCAGTTCATTTGGCTATTGAAAATCTCGGGATTTTGGCTTGAATATTTCTGGACATCTGGAACAAAAAGAAAATTATAATTCTTTCTATTCGTTAGAAAAGGTAACGCTTTGTTTGATCCTTCGAATGGTTTATCATCGCGAGCATCCTGCACAATCCATTCTTTTTCAGTCAAAGCCTTATCAGCAATACGTATTTCTTGGATATTCCCCCTGAATAGTCCACCCAGCTTATTTCCCCATTCAGATGCTCCGATGTTCCAGCCTTTACCTTTTAATGCTGCAATTCCGATGACCTTTTCTGATTTTCCGTAATCACTTACGCCATTCAAAGTTAAAGTAGTCGTGTAACTATCATTAACGACCGCTAAATGGTACCACTCATCAGGATTTAAAGCTCGGGACCAATTGCTTACATTATAATTTAAATTAGATGGATGGCTTGTCCAGTGTATTTTTTGATCATTGGATATAGTTAATGCCGAAAGGATTTTCTTCTCGCCTTCCAATTTATTAAGATCGGCAGCCTGTCCTTGTCTGGAAAAGAGACCCATGCCGCTCTTGGATTCCCTTGGCAACTTAAAAACCGCTTCAATGGTAAAACCCTTATCGAATTTCTCAGAATTTATTGGTGCATCCTTTTTGGTTTTGAAATATCTTCCTGAAGGCGCGTTCTCGTAATTTGCGAATTTCATGCTTCCCCCTTCTTGTTGATCATAATAATCTTCTTCAGACCATTGAATCATATTTTTCAATTCAGGCGAGGCAGGATCACCTATCGTCACTAACTTTAAATCATTTCCTTGTTTGCTTGTATCTTCTAAAATTAAATTACCTTTATCGATTGAACCGCTTTTTACATGTTGTTTTGTGAATTTCCAATTTGCCACGATACCGCTGCGATCATTTTTAGAAGCGGGATTAAAAAAATCGGCCGACTTAGCTATACCAGGAACAATCATAAATAAGAGTGAGAGACCTATAAAAGCTTTTTTCATTCTCATAAAACATTCACCCCATTAAATATTGATTAAGCGATTTTAAGAATAACCGTTATTCATTTATTCTTTATTTACTACCTGGATAATTTGTCGAAAACTAAGCCTAGGCAGGGAGATTCTTATAAGCTGCAATATGGATATAGTTTGCTTATCTTCTTGATAACTTATTAAGGATGAGGAAAAAAGACTTATTCCTGCAAAACACATTAGGAGGTAAGGCCTGATGCGTTTGATTTACCTTGTTGAAGGAACGCTTTAAACATAAAATTACATGTTATGGTTTGATTGAATCTGAACCTCTGATGGGAAGGTAAATAAGCAAGCATTTGAAAGTATAAGGACAATGATTCATCAAGAAAAATGAGGTGAATGAAATGGTAAGAAGGAGAAGATAGCCTACTGAAATTGACGTAGTATTAGGAGGCTATCTTGATTTATAGGAGATGTATGAAAAGTGAAACAAAACAAAAATGATGATGCAATTTTTTTTGCGTATGAGACGACTTTGGCATCCAACCTTCACTTCTCGCAAAGAGCAAACTTGGTATGTAGATGAACAAGAAAATCATCTGTTTTGGCCAGTTGAAACCATCGATCTGAAGGTGTGCGTGAAAAAAACCTCTTAACTGAAAATTCCAACATATATAAATGACTTGGTGCAGGTTTCAGCATAAGAGCAGTAAAGGGACCGATGCCCTGATGAAATGATAAGAAGTGTTCTTGAAATGAAAGATAAAAATCGGAGGCCAATGTTCTAAATGATTGCAGCAGTAACAGAAATTTATTTATAAATGATTGAATCAATTAAATGGTATAAAAAGCGATACTAGAAAAAGTAGAACGCCTTTTTATTATTAACATCAACGAGGATTCAATAATTCTTACAGCGATAAAAAGTTGATTATCGGCATTAATTAGGTAATGATTGAAATAGTAAGGAATGGAAAAAGGGACTTGGGGGGAGGGGATTTGGATGGAAAAAGAATTTCCGCTTATTGAAACACGCCGATTGATTTTAAGGAAAGTTACAATAGAGGATGCTGGAGATATGTTTACATACCTATCTGATACAGATGTCGTGAAGCCAATGGGGTTATATCCATGCCAATCAGAAAATGAAGTATGGGATGAAATTAAGTGGTACGAATCTATATTCAAAGAAGGTACAGGAATTAGATGGGGAATTACATTAAAAGAATCCGGTAAGGTTATAGGCAGTTGCGGTTTCCTGAATATGGTCACCAAACATCATCGAGCTGAAATTGGATATGAATTAAATAAAGATCATTGGGGAAAAGGCATTGCAAGTGAAGCATTGGAAGCTGTTGTAAAGTATGGTTATCGTCACTTTCACCTGGAAAGGATAGAAGCTTTAATTGAACCTGCTAATAGCCCATCCTATAAACTAGTGGAAAAACAAGGATTTAGAAGAGAAGGATTGCTGAGGCATTATGAATATACTTGTGGCAAATTCGATGATTTATATATGTACTCACTCATAAAAGAAGATCTTAATGACATTTTCTTATAACAGTGTGAAGACCGCTAAAAAGCGGTCTCAGTTTGTAGACAAAAGGGGTTCGGAATTAAAAAATTTCGAACCCCTTTTGAAATTCCCTTTGAATTTCCGCCTATAGTTAAGAGATTGGAGCTACGAGCCCACTATGTTAGGCCATTTTTGGACCTTTCCATGTCCAATTGGCCATCTTCTTTAAATTAATGGCAGCAAAAGTAAGCATCGCCTGCATCGACAATTTTTTAAGTCCCCTTAGAGTAGTCCAACGCATACCATGCTTTTCTTTTGCATCTGAGAATACACGCTCAATCGTTTCTTTACGTTTCGCATATATAGGTTTTACAACTTGATGATGACGCAGATGATCTGCTTCTTCCACATGTGTTTGCCAGATATGCCGTGTCACCACTTTTTGACAGTCTTTGCTTTCTATACACCGTGATAAATATGAGCATGTTGCACAAACTCGCGATAGCCCTCTTTATTGGTTGTTGAGTACTTTAAAGTTTCGCCCGAAGGGCAAAGGTAACAATCAAAATGTTCATCGTATACATAGTCCTGTTTGAGGAAGAATCCTTCCTTTGTGCGAGGACGTGTATAAGGTAAAGCCGGTATGATTTTCTTTGTTAAATAGGTAGCTTGTAATCGCTGTGTTTTATAAGCTGCATCTGCGGCAACGGCTTCCGGTTTTCCAACTTTCTCAATCACTTGTTCAACTAGTGGCTTTAAGATTTGACTGTCATGTGTATTTCCAGGTGTAACAATCGTTCCCAATACAAAACCGTTGCGGTCTGCGGCGGCGTGGAATGAATAGGCAAACTGTTTTGTTCGTTCATCTTTCACATAGTAGCCACTCTCAGAATCCGTTGTACTTTCTTTAATCTCTTCTTCTTGAAGACGCCCTTGATACGCTCGTGTTTCTTTACGAACGATTTTCTTTTCAAATTTCCGTTTATTCGCACTTGCTTTCACATGTGTGGAATCCACGAAAACGTGTTCAGCACTTATTAACTTTTTATTAGCAGCTGTCATTAAAATGCGATAGAAAATCTGTTCAAACAGGTCTGTATCTTTAAAGCGTCGCTCCTAATTTTTCTCGAACGTGGAGTAGGAGGTACTTTATCATGGAAACCATAGCCTAAGAACCAACGGTAAGCCATATTGGTTTCAACTTCTTCAATCGTTTTACGCATGGAACGAATACCGAAGGTATATTGAATGAATGTCAGTTTAACTAAAATAACTGGATCAATACTTGGGCGTCCTACCTGAATACATCTCTTTCACCTAGTCATAAATGAAAGTGAAGTCAATGGCAGCCTCCATTTTACGAATCAAATGGTTCGGTGGCACCAGTTGATCTAACGTAATCATTTCAAGTTGATCTCGCTGAATAGAATCATGTTTAGAAAGCATCCTCATCACCTCAAGTTTTAATACTTCCATTTTAAAACAAAAATGACTCCAGGCAAAAGTGTTTATCTAAAAGGTAAGACAAAGTTGATTGGAGCGGGTGTTCGAGACTCCTGCTTAGAAAAGCGCGTCTAGGGGAGACCCCGCAGGCGAAAGCCGAGGAGGCTCCCCGACCGCCCGCGGAAAGCGAGTGCCCTACGTTCCAATCAACGGCCAAATTGTACAACTCATAAAAAATAGACAAACTCGATTTTCATCGAGTTTGTCTACAGTCTGAGACCGCTGAAAAGCGGTCTTTTTCGTGCGCCCGGCATGGGTGCAATCTATAGGGTGAAAGTCCCGAATCATGAAGGCAGTAGTAGTGGTTAGCTTAATGCAAGGGTGTCCACGGTGACGTGGAATCTGAAGGAAGCAAGCGGCAAACCTCCGGTCTGAGGAACACGAACTTCATATAAGGCTAGGTATCATTGGATGAGTTTGCAAAACAAAACAAAGTCCTTACTGCCGAAGGTGGTACAGAGTAAATGAAGCAGATAGATGGAGGGAAAGATTGCACTCTTACCCGGGGAGGTCTGATGACAGCCAAGTACACTTGGTAACCTTTCCAGTGATGGACAGCTGAATCATCAGAAGTCAGCAGAGGTCATAGTACTTGTCTACTCGAGAAGATAAGGAAGGACCGAACAGATTAAGGCGGATGAATACTAGGCGTTCGTTATCTGTGAAGAAGCAAACAATTCCTAACGGAACTTATTTGAAGGAAGAAGTGGTGAATACACGGGGAACTTCAAAAGGGTGGAGCAGATAAAGGCACAAATAGACCATTTATTCACGTAGAAAGGATATCAACGATGTTAATGGAACAGATACTAGAGAGGGAAAACTTAATACAGGCATTGAAGCGTGTAGAAAGAAATAAGGGAAGCCATGGTGTAGATGGAATGCGGGTCCAAAACCTGAGACCGCACCTCGTAACCGAATGGTACAACATGAAAACTGCCCTTTTACAGGGTACCTATCAACCGAAGCCCGTCCGTCGTATCGAAATCCCGAAACCAAACGGCGGAGTTCGGCTTTTGGGTATTCCAACCGTTCTAGACCGTTTCATTCAACAAGCCATTGCCCAAATATTGACCAAGATATATGACTCAACCTTTTCGGAGAATAGCTATGGATTTCGCCCTAACAAACAAGGGCACCAGGCGGTTCGAAAGGCAAAGTCCTATATAACCGAAGGTTATACATGGGTAGTGGATATGGATTTGGAGAAGTTCTTCGATAAAGTGAATCATGACAAGCTCATGGGAATGTTAGAGCGGAAAATTGAAGATAAACGAGTTCTTAAACTGATTCGTAAATTCCTTCAAGCAGGCATTATGATAGGCGGACTTTTTCATAAAAGTGAGGAGGTCCGTTAAGTCCTTTATTATCTAATATCATGTTAGACGATTTAGATAAAGAACTAGAGAAACGCAATCTTCGATTCGTAAGGTATGCGGATGACAGTACTATCTTTGTGAAGACACGAAAAGCCGCCAAACGTGCAATGGGAA
This sequence comes from Peribacillus simplex, assembly GCF_001578185.1. NCBI lineage: Bacteria > Bacillati > Bacillota > Bacilli > Caryophanales > Bacillaceae > Peribacillus > Peribacillus simplex. The sequence goes on from NZ_CP011008.1 coordinate 1,922,932, forward strand.
ATATCTCAAGCTTCATTGAAAATAAACTGAAGCTAAAGGTCAACTACGAGAAGTCGAAGTATGATCGCCCTTGGAACAGAACGTTTCTCGGTTTTAGTTTCACGAAGTCAAAGAAGAACCCGAAGGTTCTACTGGCTAAACAAACGGTGAAGAGGGTAAAGAAACGAATCAGGGAAATGACCTCGAGAAAATTACCGATACCCATGGAACTCCGAATAAATAAGTTAAAGCAATACCTTAGAGGTTGGATGGGGTATTTCGCCCTCATTGATACTCCGAACGTATTGAAGAATTTAGATTCATGGATTCGAAGAAGACTCAGAATGTGCCTATGGAAGCAATGGAAATTACCAAGAACGAGGGTGAGGAAACTCAAAGGATTAGGCGTCCCATTTGGAAAAGCATATGAATGGGGAAATAGCAGAAAGGGTTATTGGCGCATAGCGCATAGTCCTATTCTAGACAAAACCCTTAATAATGTTTATTGGCTCCATCATGGGTTAGTAAATCTATATGAACGATATACAAAACTACGTCAGACTTAAACTGAACCGCCGTATACCGAACGGTACGTACGGTGGTGTGAGAGGTCGGAGGCTAGGCGCCTCCTTCTACTCGATTATAGCTGAAAATTCATAAACACAACATCTATGTACATGAAGTCTTAGTTTGCTTACTTGATTGTATAATCTCTTTCAACCTTGCAAATTCGGGTTGTGTATGACGAGTACCAATCTTTCATTCCTTTTTCTTGTGCTTTTTTGTGGGCAGCATTTTCTTTCCAAAGCTTAATGGCATCTAGGGATTTCCAATAGGATACGGTAATTCCTACTCCGTTTTGATCTCTTACGCTTTCGACTCCTAAATAGCCATCTTGTTGGGCGGCAAGTTCGTCCATGAAATCAGCGGTTGAATTGTAGCTTGTAGCATCTCTATCGTTTCTTTGAGAAGTGAAAATACAAGCGTAATAGGGTGGTTCAGGTGTATTTGCAAGAAACATGGAATGGCGCCTCCTTCTATCTTAGTATTCAAAATAATATCACATAGGGAAGAACGTGGATAGGGGCTATTCCCTGATAAAGAAAGCTGATTGTAAAATTAAAAACCATTCCAGGTAAGAAAAATATTTACAGACAGCCTGTGCAAGGTGAAGTGGGGCCTTGATCTCAAGCCAAGAAATTAATAAAAGCCTAAAAAGTTTTCGGAAGCTGTTAATTTCCTTAATAAGCCTGTTCTGCGGAAGGTTTTTTCTCCTAATGCACGAATATATTACATTTAAGGTTTTTACAAAAAAAGGAGATGGTTTCTTTGTGCGGGATTTGTCAGTAAACATAAAGAAAGAGATGTATTTTTACCGAAACAACGCGATATTCATTTGAAAAAGGCATTAAAGGATCTATCAGCAGATCCTGATGTTTTAGCTATTTACCTAGCCGGTTCATTAGCAAAAGGAAACTATGATCATTACTCTGATATAGATTTGCACACCATTGTTATTTCAGAACGGAAAGCAGATTTTTTAAAGGGAAAAAGGGATATAGCCAATAACTGGGGAATGTTTCATTTCACGAAGACTACAATCCTTCTTCACCGTATGTCGTAACTCATTATGATCCCTTTGTGAAAGTGGATAGCTGGTATCACTCACCAGATGAAGTTGAACATTGGAGAGGAAAGCTGCTTGCTTTTGTCCATGAAACCTATAGAGCCGTTATGAGGGGAGAAATGTTATATGCACTATCCAATCTTGATAGGATACGGTGGCTGATTGTGTCTGGGTGGTATATGGAAATGGAAGAACATATAGATGGGCCCTATGGAGTTTGGTCGAAAATCGAGGGCAAAAGAAGTAAATTAGATGAAAAACAATTATCCCTTTAGAAAGTTGGAGTTGTGGACGTAATTCAAATGAAATTATTAAAACGTTGAGAGGTATGATCCCAGAATTCCTTAGACTAAATAAATGTCTTTGTACTCAAGTGGGTGTCGAAACAAATGAAGATCATATCAAAAGAATAATGGATATGGTTATCTGATACCTTTTACAAAAGGTTATGGGACACTCGTTGTTAATGTAAAATGTGTAATCACTTTTGGAGGGATGAATAAGTGGCAGAATTGGTGTATCATGTAGCGGTTTCACTGGACAATTTCATTGCCGATCAAGCAATGTTGGATGGGAATATCAATCAATCTTTTTTCTTATTTGAAGGAGATCATGTCCCAGACTTTTTATCCGATATCCAGAAATATGAAGCAGTGTTGATGGGAAGTAAAACATATGAATTTGGATTTCAATTCGGAGCTAAACCGGGTGAACCAGGCTATAAGGGTTTGAAACATTATATATTCTCGAACTCCCTTCAGTTTGAATCGAACGAGGAAGTAGAACTTATAAAAGGAAACGCCGTAGCTTTTATTGAAGACCTCAAGCAGAAAAGTGACGGTAAGTTATGGCTTTGCGGGGGCGGCGAACTGGCTGGAACGTTGTTGAAACATAAACTCATAGATCAATTGGTGCTGAAAGTGAATCCAATCATCATCGGTGAAGGTATCCCTCTTTTTGGCAGTGTTAAGCCAGGTCTGAAATTAGATTTAGTTGAAATGAAGCAATATCAAAACGGAGTGATTAAATCCACGTATAATATTATTTATACATAGGAATTAGGGACGGGTAGCTAAATAAAAACTTCATTCCCTAATTAGGGATGCTTTATTTCATGGTGGGGGTTGCGTTGGAGCAGCCCTTTTCTTTTGTAATAATTAAAGTTTACTAGTGAAGTGACTTTTTAATTCCCTGATTATTGAAGATGAATTCTCCTCAAAATGAACAAATGGTGGCTTATCTTAAGTGAAAAGCGAAAATATTCAATGAAAATTAATGAGAAATTTATTTTTAAATCATATCCTTTCAATATAACTTGAAAGGAGAATACTATGAAAAGATTATTTAAAGTATTAAATAATATATTTTTTATATTCATTGCCGTTATGGCTCCAAAGGTTATTTGATAACATTTTCCAAAATGCGTTAAAGCACTCGAAGGCTGACAAACTTGAGATAACGATTGAAAAAAATGTGGTGATTATCAGGGATAATGGGAGTGGTTTTGTTATCGATAGTAAAAGTAGGGGGCTTGGTTTAAAAATAATTGAGGACATAGCAAGGATCCTGCAAATAAAATATAATTTACAATCAAATGAAAGAGGAACTTTATTTTGTTTTACAGTCGAAAATACGATTTAAATCTCACTTAGCTCGTTATTTTGCGGCGTGATGCAGGATTATTTCATGCTGGGCTTTTTGTCAAGTTTCCAGTAAATATTATTCTTTTCAGATAGTTTACCGAATGCAACATAGTTATCTAGCACTTACTTATATAAAACGATACAAAAAGGTTGCTATAGACCCACCCATTTTTAAGTTGATATTATATTCATGTACTTAATTGTGGGGGGAAGTTGAATGGAAGAACAAAAATATAATGACCTCAAATTAGGCGAACGTGGTGCAATCATTAGTATCATTGCTTATATTTGTCTATCAATCATGAAATTGGCTATAGGATACATAAGTGACTCAGCTGCATTAAAGGCGGATGGTTTGAACAACACCACTGATATTATCGCCTCGATTGCTGTACTGATCGGATTAAGGCTCGCTCAAAGACCCCCCGATAAAGATCATGGTTATGGCCATTGGAAAAGTGAAACGATTGCTTCGATGGTAGCTTCATTTATTATGTTTGCTGTTGGTGTACAAGTTTTAATAGATGCAGTTGCTTCCATGCTTAAAGGTGGAAAAGAATCACCTGACATTATTGCCGGGTATGTAGGCGTTTTATCAGCAATAGCTATGTATTTTGTATATCGGTATAATAAGAAGCTTGCTATTAAGATTAACAGTAAAGCCGTTCTGGCAGCTTCAAAAGATAATATTTCCGATGCTTGGGTAAGTATCGGAACAGCTATAGGGATTTTTGGCTCCCAATTAAAAATGCCTTGGCTGGATTCCCTAACTGCCATCATTGTTGGACTATTAATATGCAAAACAGCCTGGGATATATTCATTCAAGCCTCCCATGAACTTTCTGACGGATTTGATGAAAATAAAATTCAACTTTATAAGGATGTAATTACAAATCTGAATGGAGTCAAGGGGATAAAAGAAATTAAAGGGAGGAATTACGGGAATAATGAAGTGATTGATGTTGTGATCCTTGTCAATTCTACGTTGGATATTAAAGAAGCTCATGATATTGCGACCCATGTAGAAAAAGTGATGATGAGAAATCATGGAGTATACGATGTTCATGTCCATGTAGAACCAAATTAATGAACTCTTTTTTTTTTGATCATTAACAAAAACGGGTATATATTAGCTTTACAAACATATAATAATGTGCAATCATTAATTTATTATATTGGAAGGAAAAGGTACCTTATACAATGAAGCAGTAATCTTATCTAATAAACAGTAAATCTAAATCTATTTCAATGGGTGTAAACGGTTAGGTATGTTCAATGCAAGTGTGCGTCACTTTGTTTGCTTACCGATTTTATTGGTGAGTTCTAAGTGAGCGTCAATTTTTCATTTGAACAAGAATCTTTTTAGATACCCATGTGAGATTTTTAATGATTATGTTTAGAGATGGGATTCGTCTGTTCGTTTATAGGTACTAATTCATATACAAATACTTTTTCTGGTATCGAAATCAGGAGAGGTATATTTGGTTTATGTATATTAATTTAGTAACAGGCGATCTCTCTCTAGAAAAAATAGAGGGGGATTTTTCATGTTATTTTTAAAGGCGAATGATTTAAAGAAAAGCTACGGGAACCGTGAAGTTATTTCCGTTGATTCACTTCATCTATACAGTTATGACCGTGTTGGTTTAGTTGGTAGAAATGGAGAAGGCAAAACGACTCTGCTTTCTATATTAGCAGGCGTTAATGAACCAGATTCCGGTCATATAGAAAGCTATGGAACAGTCAGCTATATCCCACAGATAGAGGGAAATGAACAAGAAATAAGCGGAGTATTAACGAGTATATGGAAACTGCCAGATGAGGATCAAGAAATGATAAGCGGCGGCGAACGGACTCGAAGAAAAATCGCCGCTGCGCTGACCTCCAATGCGGATGTATTGATTGCGGATGAACCTACTAGCCATTTGGATGTATTCGGAATTGAACAATTGGAAAAGGATTTAAAGTCTTTTAATGGCGCTATATTGCTTACTTCACATGATAAGGCATTCTTAAATCATCTTTGTACAACAATATGGGAAGTTGAGCAAGGCAAGGTTACTGTATATGAAGGGAATTACGAAGCGTATACAAAGCAGAAGCAAGCAAAAACAGAAAAAGAAAAGAAGGAATTTGAAGAGTATACTCGCGAAAAGAATAGATTGAAACAGGCTGCACAAAACCTGCAAGGCAAATCTGATTCAATTAGGAAAGCCCCTAAACGAATGGGCAATTCAGAAGCAAGGCTGCATAAACGCAGCGCTGGGAAACAAAAAGCGAAACTGAACCGTTCTGCTGAAGCGATTGAAACTCGGATCGAAAAATTAGCAAAAAAAGAAAAACCGCGGGAAGATCCTCCTATCATTTTTGATATTTCGGAATTTCCATCACTGCACAGCAAAAGGGTCATTCGATTTAATGGCTGTTCCCTGAAGGTCGGTTCTAGAATGCTGAAACAACATATTTACGGAGATGTTCCCCTGGCATGCAGACTCGCCATCAATGGTCAAAATGGTTCAGGAAAAACCACATTGATGAAAAAGATAGTGAAACGTCACACAGATATATATGTCGCGAAGCCGGCAAAGATAGGATTTTTTGCACAACAACAAGAAAATTTGAATGAAAGTAAAACGGTACTTGAAAATATTTTGGAGGATAGTCCCTACAATCAAGCCTTCATTCGTACATTATTATCAAGATTGGCTTTTAAAGAAAATGACGTTCACAAACAAGTATCACTCTTAAGCGGTGGGGAAAGAGTCAGGGCCTCGCTGGCAAAAGTTTTTTTGGGAAACTATAATGTATTGGTTTTGGATGAACCTACAAATTACCTGGATATAAATACGAAAGAGGCTTTAATCGAAGTGTTAAAAGCATATCCAGGAACAATCGTTTTTGTGAGTCATGATCGTTCATTGATCCAATCACTTGCAACGCATGTACTTTCATTCGAGGATGAACCTCCGAGAGTAAGAACTGTCAACCAGGAATCAACAAAATTGGATAAGGGCATGGATGGCCATCAAGTTAAACAGGATGAACTTCTTATGATTGAAGTACAAATCATTGATACACTTGGGAAACTGTCCAGGGTTATGAATGAAGAGGAAAAAGAGGAATTGGATAAGGAATTCCTACAGCTTTTAAGTAAGAAAAAGCAGCTTGAAGGTTAAGTGTTAAGTGCAATCATAAAAGGCTCTTCTCCATCGAGAGGGGCCTTTTAATGGATAAAAGCATGTTTATAGCAAAGAATTAGTTTCTCAGAACATCGTATGTACATATTCCCTCTATTATCAAGTTAACTTATATGCTTAAAATAGAATTCTATAAAAATGAATTAGTAGTCATTAATGATAAAGTAGATGATAAATGTTAAAATTAACCAGGTACATTAAAGAGGGACTTATTTTGATTGGAATTCAAATTGAAAAAATAAATGAAAATTTGATCATTAAATGGCAGTTTTCCAAAGTGACAATCCCAATCTCGGACATCATGGCAATAACTAACGATGATACCTATGGGGGAGAAGGGAAAAGTGCGATTAGAATATTTTAGCTTCTCTTTTAATAAACTTTTTAATTAACTTTAAAGAGCCTTTGTTACGGTAAGTACAAAGGCTCTTACTTTTTAGCATTAAAAATTAAAAACACTTTATTACCGAGATGCATTAATCGAACTATTCAAAATATATTGCTTCTGAAGTATACCCTCTTCTCCACTGCTATGGGTGGATTTAGTAACCTATTTCTTCTTTTTTATGCAAGGTAAACCAAGAATTAAAGCCAATTGTTCCAATTATATCTTTGGCATCTTTTCTTTCAATCCCTCAGCGAATGCGTCTATTTTTCATTATAGTTTTTTTGAAAGAAAATCTATCAATCTCTCTGCTTGTCTATATTCTGTAATGTTTCTTGCTCATAAAAACGTGTTACATCTTCGTTAGAAATGCAAGTAAAATACCTTCTGTATCCTCTTTTGTCATTTCTCTTAGTAATAGTCTTTCTGTGCTAATTTTGGAAACATTTTATCTTATTTCCCTCTTTTTGATAATTAACCATTCTTCTTTAACGGATGAAATATAATCCACATCCTTTTTAGATTAGTGGTATCAGTATGTCAACGTTTCATAGATTTCTTGCACCAGAACCTCTACTCCTATTTTTTTGTCTAAACCACACACATAAACATTTGTCCTGCGCAAATAGGTCAGACCTTTTGAACGGGAACTTGAATTTCAAAGGTAACCTCGTTTGGTTTATCTGTGATCGTAATATCAACATGCATAATTTGCAGCGCATCGCCGGTAATTTGATAACCACCTTCATCAAGATAATCCATTATTTTACTCAAGCTTTCACTTCGGTTCCATAATAATTCCCCATTATAACGGATACACGCAAACAACCCAGCCTGAATGATTCTTTGGTGCTGCTTTGGTATTTTTTCTTTATTTTTTGCCACAACAAAAATGACTGATGGTTCTTCAAAACGTTTAGATTTAAGATCTGCTTCCTGGATGAGAATTCCTAGTCTGTTACTGGCCAGAATTGGTGACTTCTCAGCAAGCATATTTTCTAGCCTTATAACTCCATAACAGAGCTCTAAATTATTATTGATTTTTTCATTCAATGTAATTAATTTCCTGGGTCCTATTTTGTGGAACATGACTGTTTGTAGTTCCTTTTCTCTTGATATTTGATCTAAATATTCAATTTTTTTCTGGACATTTTCTTCCAAGTCAGTTAATTCATTAAGCTTTGAAACAAGATCTGCGTGTTTGACTTTAAGAATGTCTAAAGACTTACTGAAATTACGTTCATTGAAATAATCCTTTATTTCGTCCGTACTCATTCCAAGTTGCCGTAATTCTTTAATGGTTCCTAAAACCTCGTACTGGAAAATTGAATAGTAGCGATATCCCGAATGTGAATCGATATATTGCGGCTTGAATAAGTTAATCCGATCATAATGGCGCAAGGTCTCCGTAGTCATCCCTCGTAACTTTGCCATCTCACCAATAGTTAATTTTTCTTTCAGTTTAATCGCCCCCTTAAAAAATATAATACAGGTGTTGACCTTTGTGTTACAACAACCTTTATAATCAAAATACACAATAATTCAAATCTTCTGAGTATTCTTTATAAATGTGGGGGAGCTGATTATGAAACGGAAAAAACTTGCTAGAACACTTACTTTGTCACAGGTTGTTTTTTTAGGGATTGCTTGGAATAACCCCATGGTATTTTTTAATACCTATGGAATAGCTACCGTAACCTCACATGGTGTAATTACGGGTGCGTATAGTATTGCATTTCTAGCAATATTTTTTACAGCGCTCAGCTATGGAAAAATGGCAAAAGCATACCCTATCTCAGGTTCAGCTTATACATTTACTCAAAAATCTATTAATCCTAAAGTTGGGTTTATTGTTGGTTGGACAATTATGCTTGATTATATGTTAACACCTATGGTGACGTGTTTGATGTCCACTGTCTTTTTAAGTGCAGTGTTTCCAGGGATTCCACATTATGTGTGGATTATTCTTTTAACTTCTATCATAGTTGTACCGAGCATTCTAGGGGTAAAGACATCAGCATCTGCAAGTAAAATTTTCGTTATTGCTCAAATCATTTTCGTTAGTCTTTTCTGGATATTAACCGTCAAAAATTTATTAGATGGAGTAGGGACAGGCACTCTTTTCTCGAGTAAACCATTATTCAATTCAGAGGTTCCCTTGTCAGTAATCTTAGCAGGATCCTCAATTCTTTGTTTTAGTTTTCTTGGTTTTGACTCACTTACTACCTTGTCAGAGGAAACAATCAATCCTGAAAAAACCATCCCAAGAGCTATTATCATAATGTTGCTGTTAATAGGGGTTTTGTATATTGGCTCTTCTTACTTAGCACAATTGGTCTTTCCGGGTTTTTCATTTGAAAACACTGATTCAGCAGCCATGGAAATCGCTATACTTGTAGGAGGAAACCTATTCAAATCATTATTTATAACTGCGGTAATTATTGGTAACTTTTCTTCAGGAGTTGCTTCAATTACAAGCGCATCACGTGTGTTATATGCAATGGGCCGGGATTCAGTATTGCCTGAAAATCTATTTGGTTATATTCATCCCAAATTTAAAACACCGTCACACGGTATTATCGTGATAGGAATAATTTCTTTACTAGGCGTCGTGTTAACTTTGGAGCAAGTTATCAAGTTTATCAATTTTGGAGGGCTCATTGCTTTTGCATCTGTTAATCTATCTGTCATCGCCCATTATTTTATAAAAAATCAGAAACGATCTTTTAACGATTGCATAAGGTATTTATTTTTACCGTTCATGGGCGCAGTATTTACTATGTGGTTATGGTCACATTTAGAAATAGAGGCATTGATTCTTGGAGGAATTTGGGTGATATGTGGCTTAGCATATCTTCTTTATATGACAAATTTTTTTCGCAAACCTCTTCCTGAGTTTCATTTTGATGAAGAGATCATTCCTCAAGAGGTAGAAGCTGTGAATGAAAAAATTCTTTCCCAAAAGGTAGAAGACTTTTAATCCGTTTCTTACACTGAAGTAAGTTAATGTATCTAAAGGAGGTGGAATATTTTGAAAATAAAGAAAAATGAAAGCGCTGCCTATTTTTAAAGCGAGATCGTTTAAGTAAGAATAACGAACTGGAGGTTTTTCAAATTGCATAAGTTGAAAATGTTTATAAACGGTGAGTGGATGGATTCTTTGAGTAAAGAAAAGAGTAATGTTGTTAACCCCGCAAACGGTAAGATCATTGCGAAGTCTCCCAACGGAAATGCAGAAGATGCCCGGATGGCCATTGATGCGGCACGAACCGCATTTGATTCCGGCATTTGGTCAGACCTTCCGGCTTCGGAGCGAGCTTCCTATTTATTTAAAATAGCAAAGAAAATTGAAGAACATGCATCTGAGCTTAGCCAATTTGAAACAGCCAATACCGGAAAACCTCTTAAAGAAGCAGAGTTTGACATTGCTGACGCAGCGGATTGTTTTCGTTATTATGCCGGTTTAGTCACTAAACCGGACGGCCAAACGTATCCTGTTTCCGGTCCTGTACAGGCCATGGTTGTTCGAGAGCCGGTAGGGGTATGTGGACTGATCGCTCCGTGGAATTTTCCTTTACTGACTGGAGCTTGGAAAATAGCCCCTGCCCTTGCTGCAGGAAATACGATTGTATTTAAAACATCCGAGGTCACTCCGATTTCGACTACTAAATTATTTGAGATTATCGAAGAAGTTGGCATACCAGATGGCGTTGCCAATCTAGTTATGGGTGGTGGTGCAACAGTAGGAAATGAACTAGCGGAAAGCGATAAAGTTGATATGGTTTCGTTTACTGGCAGTACCTCAACGGGAAGAAGCATCATGAAAGCAGCAGCTGGAAATATTAAAAACATTGCACTCGAATTAGGCGGAAAGTCACCTAACATCGTTTTTGCCGACGCAGACTTTGAGACAGCCGTAGATTATGCTTTATATGGCATTTTTGTCAACGCTGGCCAAATTTGTAATGCAGGGTCGCGTTTGCTGCTGGAAGAGAGCATTCACGACAAGTTTATCGATAGACTGTCAGAGAAAGCGAAAAAGATCCGGGTCGGCCCAGGTGATCAACCGTCTACACAAATGGGTGCCCTTGTCAGTGAAGCACATATGAATAGGGTACTCCAATATATTCAACTTGGCATAGAAGAAGGGGCGACATTAGCCTGCGGAGGCAAGCGTATAACAAGCAATGGACTTGAAATGGGCTATTTTGTTGAGCCGACGATATTTGTTGATACCAAACCGGACATGAGAATTGTTCAGGAAGAAATATTCGGGCCAGTACTTACCGTGCAAAAATTTAAAGATGAAGGTGAAGCCATCCAGCTTGCCAATGATACTCCATACGGCCTCGCAGCAGGTGTATTTTCACAAGACGGTGCGAAGGCTTTAAGAGTGACTAAGAAAATAAGAGCCGGAATTACGTGGATTAATGCTTATAACCTAGCCTACAATGAAGCACCGTGGGGAGGCTATAAACAGAGCGGAATTGGCCGTGGATTAGGAACTTTTGGTTTAGATGAGTTTAGTGAGGTAAAACAAATCAACATTAATTTAGAAGTGGAGCCAACAAAGTGGTTTGATCATTAAAAATGGAGAAGTAGATATAAAAGAGTAAAAGAGAGTGAGTCACTTACTATTACACTGTTTGAAAAATTGAAAGGGGATATTAATGATGATCTGGGATTTTAATTTCAATCTACCTACATCTATAGAGTTCGGGAACGGAAAAGTTAAAAATATTGGGAAAAGAGCAAAAGAGCTAGGAGGAAAAAAGGCACTTCTTATTACCGATAAAGGACTGGCGCAAACTGGAATTTTACAAAAGGTTACCGATTCGTTAGACCAAGAAAGTGTCAATTATATTGTTTTTGATGAAATTACTCCTAATCCAAAAGATGTAGATTGCCATAGAGCCTATCAACAATTTAAAGACGAGGAAATAGATCTTTTGATAGGTCTTGGCGGCGGAAGTTCGATGGATACAGCAAAAGCAATTGGTACACTTTTAACCCATGGAGGAGAGCTTAGGGACCGTTACGGTTTAAATTTACTAGAGCGAGAAATAACTCCCCTTATTTGTATCCCTACAACTTCAGGTACCGGAAGTGAGGTTACAACAGGTTCTGTCATTACAGATACAGTTACAAAACAGAAAGAGGCTATACTTGACATTAAATTGGCTCCAAAACTAGCAATTTTGGACCCTGAATTAACTCTAACTCTGCCTAAATCTATTACTGCTGCTACCGGAATGGATGCACTTACACATGCTATCGAAGCTTATACCAGCAATATTGCTGAACCCATTTCCGATGCTCTCAGCCTTTATGCAATTGAATTAATTGCTAAGTACCTTCCGTTAGCTGTAGAAAATGGGACCGACTTAGAGGCAAGGAAAAATATGCTTGTAGCCAGTTTAATTGCAGGTATGGCATTTGATAACGCGGATCTTGGTGCTGTACATGCTATGGCTGAACCACTCGGCGGTCTTTATGATACTCCACATGGGGTAGCGAATTCTATCTTTCTTCCTCATGTTTTTGAATTTAATATTCCTTCAAACCTGGAAAAGCATGCAATTGTAGCTGAAAAACTTGGAGCAAATAAAGAAGGGAAAACAATAGAAGAAACTGCCTATGATGGTGTTGTTTTGTTAAAAGAGCTTGCACGTAAAATTGGTATTCCTGATTTTCGAGATTTAAGTAATGTCAATCCCCAAGATTTCCTATTCCTCGCTGAAGGGGCATCCGTTCATTTGTGTACACAGGCTAATTCACGAAAAGTGACACCTGCAGATTATTTGGAATTATTTCAAAAGACTTATGAGGCGAAAAACACAACATTAATTTAAAAGTTTAACTAGATTAATGTTGATCTAGAATTTTTGAATCGGCGGCCGGCTTGATGGGAGTTTTAATTGGGCGGCCGCCATGGTTTACAGAAAACATGCGTATGCCCACTTGCTGCGGGTACATAATTAGCTATTTATGGATATGAGATTGCTATAAAGTAAGAATAACGAACTGGAGGTTTTTCAAATTGCATAAGTTGAAAATGTTTATAAACGGTGAGTGGATGGATTCTTCAAGTAAACAGAAGAAAAATATTGTAAATCCGGCAAATGGCAAGATCATTGCAGAGGCTCCCAACGGAAATGCAGAAGATGCCAAGATGGCTATTGATGCGGCACGACTAGCATTTGATTCTGGGATTTGGTCGGACTTACCGGCTTCGGAACGGGCTTCCTATTTATATAAAATAGCGGAGAAGATTGAAGAAAATGTATCTGAGCTTAGCCAACTTGAAACAGCCAATACCGGAAAACCTCTTAAAGAGTCAGAGTTTGACATTGCTGACGCAGTGGATTGTTTTCGCTATTATGCCGGTTTAGTCACAAAACCGGATGGCCAAACGTATCCTGTTTCCGGTCCTGTACAGGCTATGGTTGTTCGAGAGCCGGTAGGGGTATGTGGACTGATCGCTCCGTGGAATTTTCCTTTACTGACGGGAGCTTGGAAAATAGCCCCTGCACTTGCTGCAGGAAATGCGGTCGTGTTTAAACCAGCCGGGATAACTCCGGTTACCACTACCAAATTGTTCGAGATTATCAAGGAAGTTGGCATTCCAGATGGCGTTGCCAATCTCGTGATGGGCGGTGGGGGAACCGTAGGAAATGAACTAGCGGAAAGCGGTAAAGTCGATATGGTTTCATTCACTGGCAGCACCTCAACGGGGAGAAGCATCATGAAAACAGCTGCTGGAAATATTAAGAACATTGCCCTCGAACTAGGCGGCAAGTCGCCTAACATCGTTTTCGCCGACGCAGACTTTGAGACAGCAGTGGATTATGCTTTATATGGGATTTTTATAAATGCAGGTCAAGTTTGTAATGCAGGATCGCGTTTGCTGCTTGAAGAGAGCATTCACGACAAGTTTATCGATAGACTGATAGAGAAAGCGAAAAAGATCCAAGTCGGTCCTGGTGATCATCCTTCTACAGAAATGGGTGCCCTTGTCAGTGAAGCACATATGAATGAGGTACTCCAATATATTCAACATGGCATAGAAGAAGGGGCGATATTAGCCTGCGGCGGCAAGCGTATAACAAGCAATGGGCTTGAAAAGGGCTATTTTGTTGAGCCGACAATATTTGTTGATACCAAACCGGACATGAGAATTGTTCAGGAAGAAATATTTGGGCCAGTACTGACTGTACAAAAGTTTAAAGATGAAGCGGAAGCCATCCAGCTTGCTAATGATACCCCATATGGCCTCGCAGCAGGTGTATTTTCCCAAGACGGTGCAAAGGCTTTAAGAGTGATTAAGAAAATAAGAGCCGGAATTACATGGATTAATGCCTATAATTTAGCCTACAATGAAGCCCCGTGGGGAGGCTATAAGCAGAGCGGAATTGGCCGCGGATTAGGAACTTTTGGTTTAGATGAGTTTAGTGAGGTAAAACAAATCAACATTAATTTAGAAGTGGAGCCAACCAAGTGGTTTGATCATTAAAAATGGAGAAGTAAAGATAATTGAGTAAAAGAGAGTGCTTACATCGAGAAATATTTGACTTTTTTTAATAGAGGAAGCATTTTTTTGAATTACCATTATTTTGAATATTATATCTAAAGATGGCCTGGAACAGAAAGAAATCTGTGTCGGTTCCTGGTAGTCATTATTGACAAAACAATTCCGTTTTGTCTAGTTTTATAGGTTGGCATGAAGCTTGCATATATATTAGGAGAACATTAGGAGAACGTAATACAAGTGGGAGGCAAAGTTCATGTCGAATAATAAAAAACAACATCTTAATTTACCTTTTACCGGAATCTGTACTTTCGGGAAATATCCCGTATGTCCTGATCTAGACCAGTTAGATGCAGATGTAGCTGTCATTGGAGTTCCAAATGATATGGGAACACAATGGAAGTCAGGAGCAAGAATGGGTCCAAGAGGAATTCGTGAAGGCTCTACATTATATAGTTTCGGGTTAGATGGCGCCTATGATATTGAAAATGATATCATGTATCTTGGCCCGAAATGGAAAGTAGTTGATTGCGGCGATGTAGACATGGTACATGGGGATATGATGCAATCCCATGATAATACGGAAGAAGCCATTCGAAAAATCGTTTCAAAAGGTGCAATGCCGGTTGTTTTAGGTGGAGATCATTCCATTACAATACCAGTAGGAAGGGGCTTGGGAGAACTCGGGCCATTTCATGTGATCCAGATTGATGCGCATTTAGACTGGGCAGATCACCGTTCAGGAATGCGGGTTGGACATGGAAGCTGCATCCGCCGCTTATCTGAAATGAATCATGTTCAAAAGATTTTCCAATTGGGCATACGTGGAATCAGCAGCAGTAAAAAAGAAGATGTCGATGCTTCCAGAGAATACGGAAGTGTCATCTTGTCTCCACGTCAAATGAGAAAGATGGGATTTGAACAGGTGCTGGAACTTATTCCAGCAGGTGAAAAATATTATATTACCATGGACATTGATGGCCTCGATCCATCGATCGCCCCTGCGACAGGCACGCCTTCCCCTGGAGGCCTGCTTTATGATGAAGTCAACGAAATACTCCATGGAATTGCAAAAAGAGGAGAAGTAATCGGTTTTGATATGGTAGAAGTAGCTCCTCCTTACGATCATGCGGGAATAACTGGCCAAGTGGCAGCACGTCTCTCATTAGACTTGCTTAGTTATGTTTTAAAAGAAAAAGAGAAAAACCAGGATACAATCAGCGATCAGCAAGAGCTGAACTTCATAAAAAAGCATTAGTCTATTAAATTTGAAGGCGTTTTGATATAAAGTGATTTTCCTTCGTTTTATCATTTCTTAGTTTTCTGAATATGTATAAATAAAGAGTGATACCATAAAAACCACTTATGAAATAATTTGCAGCAACAAATATTTACAGTGTTTCAAAAAAATATAGCGGATGACGATTGTGTGAGAGTGCAATGCACAGCCACCGAAGGATCAAGTTCCAAAAAAAAACTTGGAACAAATCTCTCAGGTAAAAGGACAGAGAAGGGAATGTTGCCATTACCCTTTTCTGTCCTTTTTTTGCGAACAAAAAAGAGGGTGTTCATATGACGAAAACGAAAGAGGATCTATCTGAATTAACATTTCAATTAATTCTCCATAGCGGAAATGACCGCAGTTGTGCAATGGAAGCCATCGTATTGTAAAAATAAGGTAAATCAAGCGATGCCCAGGATAAATTAAAGAAAGCGGAACATGTGTTTGTTGCGGCACATAAAATCCAAACCGCATTGATTCAACAAGAAGTGAGTGGTGAGGTATTCGAAATTCCAATGCTCTTAATCTATGCTCAAGATCACTTGATGACTTCCATGACAACAAAAGATTTAGCGATAGAAATCGTTGAATTATACAAGAAAACTTCAAAGAACTAACTAAGCATTTTTGATATTTCATGCTAGCTAGATGGAAATGAATTCTTGATTATTCGATTAGGAGGTTACTACGGCAGCCTTTTTCTTATGAATCTAACGGGGGATTCTGCAACCACAAGGGGGCGATATATAACTTATCTAAAGTTCATGAACCTAACTTTCTAAAAATGTGGCATGTGAGGGTCACTCAAGATTAGGATTCTTCGAAATTTTAAATTATACTAAGATTCATTGCAGTAGCCAAGGATACTAGCACAGAATTAACCAATATGTTATGAAGGATAATAAGGAAAGAAACCGCAACATAGGTAAGCCATGACAAACACCTAATTAGCAAGCCAAATCATGATGTAAAAGGGGAGAAACAACATGCAAAGAGTCAATCTAACTGAAGATCTAAGTCTTTCACGCATTGTTCACGGTATGTGGAGATTGGCAGATTGGAAATTTTCCACCGAAGAAATCCTATCTCTTATTGAACATGGAATGGATCGGGGGGTCACTACATATGATCACGCTGATATATATGGTAGCTACACATGTGAGGAGATTTTTGGGAACGCCCTTTCATTAAAGCCATCTTTACGCGAAAAAATGGAGATCGTTACGAAATGTGGCATAGTCATACAATCAGAAAACCGCCCTTCTCATAAAAGTCACCATTATAACACTAATAAAACTCACATTATAAAGTCTGTTGAACAATCCCTTATGAATCTTAAAACGGATTATATTGATTTATTACTTATCCATCGTCCTGATCCCCTGATGGACCCGTCGGAAACGGCTGAGGCGTTTAATCAATTAAAAGAATCAGGAAAGGTCCGTAACTTTGGGGTATCGAACTTCAAAAAACCGCAATGGGATATGCTTCAAGCGTACCTTGAATATCCTCTAGTAACAAATCAACTGGAACTTTCTGCATACAATCTTGAAAACTTCGAAGACGGAACCATTAACTTATGTCAGGAAATGGGCGTGGCTCCTATGGCATGGTCACCACTCGCAGGAGGTAGCATCTTTGCGGAATCAAACGAAAAGGCTGTCCGCTTAAGAAAAACGTTAGAAATCGTAAAAGAAGAAATCGGTGCTAATGGAATAGATGAGGTTATGTATGCATGGCTGTTGAGACATCCTGCAAAAATCATTCCGATCGTTGGTTCCGGTAAGAAAGAACGACTGGATAGCGCCATTGATTCACTAAATCTAAGCATGAAAAAAGAACAATGGTTTAACATTTTAACTAACTCGATGGGGCATGATATCCCGTAATGCATTGTGCTCTTGAACAAGAATCCTTCCCAGAAGCAATGGGACACCCGGATGGGGGTCCCATTCTTAAATTGCAAAAATAATAACTGGAATCATCTCTCCATTTAAATTGGGAATCGTTTATACCAATCTTCTAATGACATCTCTCCAAAACTTCCCTCAAAGTCCAACCTTAATGGAGCAATCAATTCAAGTACATTTCCGTCTGGATCATCAAAATAAATGGCCGCATGGGCTTGCGGGTTATTATCGAGAACCAAAGGCTGCTGTCCTTCAGTAAAATTAAAGAAAGGCCGAATGTCAATTCCTCTATTTTTCAGCCAATCTTTCGCCGATGGCATGTCACCTATATCAATTTGTAATGCCACATGACGGATGGAAGGATGATAGGGAATTTCCACTTGGTTCGTTTTCCAAAGACCAAGCCAACTTTTCCCTTTCTCAAGCCAGAAGAAAACGACCCTCTCGCTTTGATAGGCAAGTTCTAAATCAAGTTTGCGGTAAAAATCAATCGACCTTTGCATATCTGATACTGGTAAATGCGCTTCATAGAGACCTTTGATCATCTTGAACTCCTCTCAGAAAAAACGTTTTGTCAGTGATTTAGTAACTTTAAATGTGAAACTAAAAGCTGGTAATTAGAAATTAAAACCGGATAAATTCCATGGGAACGTAATACAACATGATTCTCCATTCCCTATTAATAAGATACTATAAATAACAAATATGGGCGATATTGGTTTGTCGTAAGGTGACATTTCCGAAATTTGATGATGAAACAGGCTTAAACTTAGATGCAGGATTTTGGTGAATATTTGTAGTTACTAATACGATTCTACCGTTATAATAAAAATAAAATTTCATTTTCGAGGTGAAGCAACATGAAAATCGGTGTAATAGGCTCAAAGTATTTTTTGGAATCCTTATCTGTCCACTTTCCTTTGTTTCCTGAGGTACAATTCATTTCCTTTCAATATGATCTGCCGGAAGAAACCAGTCTATTAATAGAAGATGCCGGTAAACAAACCGATCTAGTATTGTTTTCGGGTTCCATCCCTTTTTATTATGGATACGAACAAGTTAAAAGAAATTTAATAGAAGCTATATATGTCCCTTTTGATGAATTGACAGTTGCGCTTTCGTTGTTATCTATTTCTCATACGGAAAAGGTTACCATAAATGAAATCTCAATCGATTTACCGGATAAAAACCGGTTAATGAAGGTATTGGAAGAATCGGAAGTCGTAGTAAAATCCCTTTATGTGAAGGATTACCCGTGGGTTTACAAAAGGGAAGAAGGCACCCAGAAACTAAATATTGCCGATTTCGTTCAATTCCATAGCAACAGGCATAAAGAAGGAAAAACCCATTTCGCACTAACGAGCATTCATGCTGTTTATCAGGAACTTCAAAGGCTATCCATTCCTTCCAGATTTATGGTTCAGCCCAAACATACCTTAATAGAAAGTCTTACAGGAGCTATATCTTTGTTGAAACTGAGGAAAACGGAAGAATCACAGATTGCTGTCATTTCCATTCAAGATTATCAACAAAAGCTTAATGAAAGTGGTCTATTTTTAAATTTTTTACAGAAATTGAGTAAGAGATTACAGGCTCGTGTTTCTCTTGAATATTTTAATCCACATTTGATTTATACTACACGCGGAGCATTACAGGCATTTGAATCAGATATTTATGATGAAATCATCGGACAAATGGAACAAGAATTTAAAACCCTCTTCCAAATTGGCATTGGATATGGATATACGATTCAAGAGGCGGAAAAACATTCGGCACAAGCATTATTTTTTACCGATAAATTCCTAAAAAGAAAAACGGTAGCATGCTTGGTGGATGAAGATCAAAAACTTCAGGGACCATTATTTGAAGGGAATCACCAAGTGGAATTGAAAAATGAAGATGAAACCATTCAAATACTGGCCAGGGAACTAAAAATGAGTGCGAAAAATATAAAATTGATTCATCGGTTTATTTCGATAAATCATTTTCGGGCTTTTTCAGCAGCAGAGCTAGAGGAATACATGAGTTGTACCAGACGATCGGCAGAAAGATTCGTTAAAAGACTTACTGAATGCGGCTGTCTCAGCAAAATTGGAGAGGAACATCCATATGGGCAAGGAAGACCTCGGAACTTATATGTACCAGCGGAGAAATTCAAGAAACTTACCGAAAATTAAATTTTCAGACTTTACAGGAAAAGGAGATTGGTATATATTGTTTTTATTAACGACATATAGCGACAGTGAAGAGGGAGGTTTGTTTTGCTTATTGAACGTTGTGAAATTCATGCCACACATTTGCCATTAAAAGAGCCATTTGTCATTTCCTATGAAAACATACAAGCGTATGCCCTCTGTTATCGTAAAATTAATAGCCGATAACGGGCTGGTGGGATATGGGGAGGCAGTGCCTGATGAACATGTAACTGGGGAAGCGTTTTATTCGACCATCAGCGGAAATCCCTCGGCAAAAGCGGCCATTGATATAGCTTGCTATGACCTGATGGGGAAGTACACCAAATTGCCGATTTATGATTTATTAGTGGGAAGTTCCATGAATCCCTCTCTTTCGCTAAGGTTTTAAGTATAGACGAACCGGGCATGATGGCTGAAAAAGCACAGGAAGCTGTCGACCAAGGTTATAGTTTTTTCAAGCTTAAGGTTGGCTGGGATATTAAATCAGATGTAGAGCGGATTGCTGCGGTTCGACAAAAAGTCGGGAAGAAGGTTCCGATTCGGGTTGATGCGAATCAAGGATGGGGCACTTATGCCAATGCACTTCAGGCAGTGAAGGCTCTGGAACCATTTAACCTTTCATGGTTGGAACAGCCGATTAGAATGGGGGATATTGACGGTCTTGCTGAGCTTAAGGAAAAAACGACGATACCACTAATGGCAGATGAAAGCATCCATAACGGAACCCATCTGCAGGAAATCATTAAAAAGAAAGCTGTAGATAATATCAATATTAAACTAATGAAATGCGGCGGAATCTATCAGGCTATCCAATTGGCAAAGACAGCAGAGGTCGCAGGAATCAGCTGCCAAATCGGATCAATGGTAGAATCCTCGATCGGGTCTGCAGCAGGGTACCATACAGCCATTTCACGAAAAAACATTACCAGCACTGAATTGACTGGTCCGCTGCTATTCAGTCTCGATATTGGGAATCTTGTTATGAAATCCCGTATGTCCATCTTACAAGGGAACCTGGGCTTGGAATCGTAATTAACGAGGAAGTTCTTGAGCAATTAACCATAAAAAAAGAGCTGGTTTAATTATAAGATTTACAGGATGAGGTGAATGGATGGAAACCGAAAAAAATATTGTGCCGGTCAAGAAAAAAGCTTGGTTAAAAGTACCGCATACATACACACTTATCTTCATCATAATCATCTTGGCAGGACTTGCTTCATATGTGATTCCAGCCGGTGAATTCGACCGGGTTGAGGATGAAGAATCGGGGAGAATGCTTGTAGTTGATGGAAGCTATCATGCTATTGAACAAGACCCTGTTAGCTTTTTTGACCTTTTCACCTCCATTCCATTGGGATTGGAAAAGGGAGCCCAAATTATTTTTTATATTTTTCTTGTAAGTGGTGTATTCGGAATCATACGAAATACCGGGGCCATTGAAGCAGGGGTATACAAAGGGGTCCGATCTCTTGCGGGGAGGGAAAAGCTTTTAATTCCTTTAAGTATGCTGCTTTTTTCCATTGGCGGTTTTAGCATGGGGATGGCAGAAGAGACCATTATCTTTGTACCGATCGGTATCTCTATAGCAAGGGCAATGGGCTTTGATGCAGTTACTGGAACGGCCATGATTACACTTGGTGCAGCCAGTGGGTTTTTCGGGGGCATGCTCAATCCATTTACGGTAGGGGTGGCGCAATCACTGGCTGAAGTACCTTTATTCTCTGGAATCGGTTTTCGATTCGTTATTTATATTTTTGTACTGTCATTTGCCATTTGGTATGTTAGCCGGTATGCGAATAAGGTTAAGCGAAATCCTGAAAATAGTGTAATCTATGATATTGAACTAAAAGAAAAACAAACGTCTGGTTTGGTCGATTTCCCCGAATTGACGGGCCGACACAAGCTGGTCTTCATAGCGATGACCTTTGGGCTGGCTTTTAACATTTATGGTGTGTTCAAATGGGATTGGTTTTTAACCGAGCTTACCGCTTCTTTTTTGATTATGGGTATCGTTAGCGGGCTAGTAGGGGGTCTTCAGCTTGGGAAAATTTTCGATTCATTTATCGGTGGGGCCAAAGCAGTAACATTTGGGGCTTTGATCGTCGGTTTTGCAAGGGCTATAACAGTAGTGCTGGAAGAAGGGAAAATCATAGATTCATTGGTCTTCATGGCGGCGTCCGGGATAAGCCACTTACCGCAAACGTTGAATGTGGTAGGCATGTTCTTCACTCAAGCAATCCTGAATTTATTCATTTCTTCGGGTAGCGGACAGGCTGCAACAACAATGCCGATCATGGTTCCCATTACGGATATATTGGGTTTGGAAAGACAGCTTGCCGTTCTTGCCTTCCAATATGGGGATTCGGTTACGAATTCCATCATTCCAACGTCATCAGCGTTGATGGGATATTTGGCCATCGCTGGGATTCCCTATGAGCGATGGGTAAAATTCATTTGGAAATTAGTTCTCGGGTGGACTTTGATTGCTTGCATTGCACTCATGGTTGCAGTGGCCCTTGGTATTTCCTGAGAGAATAAGGAGTGGTTTGATGAAGGAATTATTGAATGAAATAAAACCTCAAGTTTTGGAGATTTTCCACCATCTTCATGAGAATCCTGAAGTGAGCTGGAATGAATATGAGACTACATCTTATATTTCAAGGGTCCTTAAACAAAACGATCTTAAAGTGACCAGTTTTGTGGATATACCTGGAATCGTGGGGACATGGTATCCAGAGGAAGGGCGAAATAAGTTAACGATCGGATTGAGGGCTGATATGGATGCTCTCCTTCAGGAGGTTGATGGGACAATACGTGCCAACCACTCATGTGGGCATGATGCTCACATGACGATTGTATTGGGTGTGTTGTTGTTATTAAGAAAAATGAAGGCAATTCTTCCAGGTACGTTAAAGTTTATTTTTCAGCCTGCCGAAGAAGTTGGTGAGGGTGCTTTAAAGATGATTGAAAAACAGGTATTGGATGATGTTGACTTTCTCTTTGGTCTTCATTTGCGCCCCATTCATGAGATTAAGCATGGACAAGCTGCTTCAGGCATCATTCACGGGTCAGCCGATACAGTGTTTGGTGAGATTCACGGATTTGATGGTCATGGTGCCAGGCCTCATTTGACTTTAAACGCCATTGAAGTGATCAGTTCCATCGTTGAACAGCTTAAAGGAATACGGCTAAACCCGCAATTATCTTATTCAGTCAAAATGACACAGGTTTCCGCAGGAGGGGAAAATGCAAATATTATACCTGGGTCCTCCAAGTTCAGTCTTGACTTACGCGCCCAAACGAATGAAGCGATGGACGAATTGATCGAGAAGGTGGACGATGTTTTGAAGAAAATGTCCATCTTCCATCAATGTCAAATTACCTTCAAGCACAAAGAAAGAGTTTATGCCGCATCCATTGATCAAGAAGCGGAACGATTGATGGGGAAGGCAATAGAAAAAACTTTGGGGGCTAAAGGGCTCGTTAAGCCCATCATCACTCCCGGCGGTGAGGATTTTCATTTTTATACAAAGGAAAGACCTGCAATTAAAGCCACGATGCTGGGTGTTGGCTGCAATTTAGAGCCAGGGTTGCACCATCCCAACATGGTATTCAATCAGGAAGCCATTTTCACTGGTATTGAGATATTAACCAGAGCAGTCATTGAAACTTTTTATAAGTATAACAAATAAAAAGGTACCACTTAATTTTTAGCCGGCTAAATTCTCCGAAAATGATTGCTAGGAATTAGACTTATTTTGTCTTTAATTATTCAAGTTAATGGTAAACAAGCGAGGCCACTAATTGATTAGTGGCCTTTGCTTGTTAAAGATTGGTCTTGGCAGAGAATTTTTTGTTATTTCCCCCAAAAAATCTTCCATTCCAACGATGAACCTGGAGTCGAACAGCGGGACATATGTCCTTTCCGGAATCTTATATCTGTTATTAAATAATGGAAAGAAGGGGGGAGAAACAGTGAAAGGGATTTTCTTTTCATTTTTAGGCGGAGCTTTTCTAACGTTGCAGGGTGTAGCCAATTCCCAGATTAGCCGGGACCTTAGCACGTGGCAAGTCGCAACAATCACACAATTCACTGGTTTCATCATCGCCGGGTTAATTTTAATAACGATGCGTAAAGGGGATTCTCTTGAATTAAAAAAAGTTAAACCTTTGTATTTGTCGGGTGGAACCTTTGCAGCGGTGATTATTTTCAGTAATATTTCGGCTTATAAACAGATCGGAGTGACGTTTTCGGTGTCAGCTCTATTGCTGGCTCAGCTAAGTCTTAGCTTTTTCATAGATAGCAAGGGATGGTTTGGGGTAACGAAACAGAAGATGCAACTGCCACAGTTCATTGGGCTTGGCTTGATGATGGCAGGAATCATTTTATTAGCGGTATAATTGTAAGGATAATAAGTAATAGGCAGGAAGTGAAACTTTATCAGATGAAAGAAATAATGGATTCGGAAAAACTCAATCACTATTTGAAGACACATCAGTTGGAAAACATTTTTAATGGAGCCTTGATGCCCTATTTATCTCTATACCGGGTTAATCCTGGTGAATGCATTTGCTCCCAAGGCGATTGCGTGAATTATTTGTACGTGCTGGTTAAGGGGAAAGTTAAAGTGTCTACGACATCAGTTGAAGGCAAGAATCTGATTTTGTCATTCAAGACCCCTCTTGAAGTAATTGGAGATATTGAATACATACAGGGAATCGATATCATTAATACTGTTGAAGCGGTATCGGATGTCTATGTTATCGGCATACAGCACCAATGGTTAAAAAAGTATGCCGAAGATCAACCGGCCTTCCTGCAATTTTTACTAAGGGTCATCACCCAGAAGTTTTATGTAAAGTCCAAGTCACTTAGTTTCAATTTAATGCATCCAGTTGAAGTAAGGCTTGCAAGTTACCTCCTATCTGTTTCGTTCGATGAAACAAGTGCCCAAATCAATGGAAGGCTGAATACAGAGAGCTTGAAGGATACTGCAAACTTTATTGGGACAAGTTACAGGCACTTGAATCGAGTCATCCTACAGCTTTGTAGGGACGGTTTGATTGATCGATCCGATGGGTTCATCCAAGTTAAGGACTGGGAAGGGTTAAAGGCACTGTCCAGCCATAATATCTATGAGTAGATAGTTTATATGATTTGAAGGAGGCGTTACGATGTTGCTCGGATTAAGTTGGGCAATACTCGCGGGTTCAATGGTCAGTTTACAAAACGTTTTCAATAGTAAAGTAAATGAACATGTCAATCCATGGTCAACGACGACACTTGTATTAGGTTTGGGCTTTCTTGCTTCGTTTTTATGCGGGTTCGCATTTGAGGGAATGGAACTTTTTCAACTGCATAATATGAAGCCCTGGTATTGGTTCAGCGGGTTGGTTGGCATAGGTGTGGTCATTTGTGTGACACAGGGAGTTAAGCTGCTGGGACCTACCTTCGCCATTTCAATCGTGATGGCGGCACAGCTTGTATTTGCTCTGGCTTGGGATTCTACAGGTTTGTTGGGGCTGGAGAAGGTTCCCTTCACATTCAAGCAGTTGGCGGGTATCCTGATTATCATTGCCGGGATGATAATATTCAAAATAGGCGGGAAAAGGAAAACGGCCTCTTGAAATGACCTAGAAAGACTATGTTATGATCAGGAGTTAATCAAAGTTGGATGGAAACATTGAATGGGGCGATACATATGAACAGGTACAAAGCTTTATTTTTTGATATAGATGATACACTTTTAGATTTTAGGATGGCTGAAAGTGATGCACTGCGCTTACTTCTCATGGAGCAACAAATGTTGTATACACAGCAAGCGGAGGCGCACTATAAAATGATCAACCAAAACCTGTGGAAGTCATTTGAAAAGGGGGAAATATCGCGGAATGAGGTAATCAATACGCGATTTTCAACTTTTTTTAAAGAATATGGCCGGGTGGTTGACGGGGTTGCACTGGAGAAAACCTATCGTAGTTATTTGGAACAAGGGCACCAGGAAGTTAATGGGGCACATGAATTGGTTGCGATTTTAGAACTGCACCACGATTTATATATTGTGTCAAATGGGGTTTCCAGGACCCAGGATAAACGCTTGCGAGATTCAGGCTTGGATGTTTATTTTAAACAAGTTTTCATTTCAGAGGATACTGGATATCAAAAGCCTATGAAAGAATTCTTCGATTACGTATTTGCCTGTATTCCTGATTTTAAACCGGAACAAGGATTGATAATCGGGGACTCATTAAGTGCAGACATAAGAGGCGGCCAACTTGCCGGCATGGATACCTGCTGGTTTAATCCTGAACGGAAGCAAAATGAAACGGGAATTGAGCCAACCTACGAAATCCAGCAGCTTAGTGATTTATATTCCATAATCAACAAAGCCCGTTACTTGGGTAATAAAAGCTAGTTGCTATATCATTGTATTTTGCGATCAGTACATATACGATAAAGGAATGGCTTACAAAAGCAAAATATATACCTGAAGAAAAGAAGTGAAATAAATGGCTGAGCCCTTAAAGGATATATATAATGAAACTTTTATTCGTGAATTCGGTGAAAAAGTAAAGGGTGTCCATCCGTCTTTCTCTACTGAATTGTTTGTAGAGGAAGTGATTGATGAGGATTGGGACGAGAGGAAGTTAAAAGAACGAATTAGACATATTTCGATTACCCTTGGAAAGCATCTTTCTAGTGATTATGAAAAGGCATTGGATATATTGTATCGACTTGATAAGGATTGTGAAGGTTTTCGATATTTATTTTTCCCGGATTTTGTAGAGGTGCATGGATTGAATAAGAAAGATTGGCCGTTATCGCTTGATGCCTTGGAGCGGTTTACTTCAAAATCATCATCCGAATTTGCAGTACGTGCCTTTATCTTGTTTGATTCCGTTCAAATGATGGCGAAGATGAAGGAATGGACAAAACATGAGGATGAGCATGTCCGCAGGCTGGCAAGTGAAGGATGCAGGCCTAGGTTACCTTGGGGGCAATCTTTACCGATGTTCAAATCAGATCCGACACCAGTCTTGGAATTACTTGAGAACCTGAAAGACGATTCATCCCTCTATGTTCGCAAAAGTGTGGCCAATAACTTGAATGATATTGCCAAAGATCATCCTAAAACCGTAATAGAAACTGCAAAGCGCTGGTATGAAAGCGGAGACCCCAACACGATTTGGATTGTCCGACGGGGATGCAGGACCCTAGTTCGCCAAGCGGATCCAGAAGTCCTTTCATTATTTGGATACGCGGATGTATTGAATAATCCTAATATTATTTCAAGCGCTTTTATTAGAAATGAACCAGACTCGATTTTTATTGGCGAAACCAGTGAACTTCATTTCGGCTTTCTAGTGCAAGAAAAGAATCCAGTGAAACTTCGCATTGAGTACGCCATCGATTTTGTAAAAGCCAATCAGAAAAATTCTCGTAAAATTTTCCTTTTGGCAGATAGGGATTTCTCAGGTAGTGAAGGAGTTGAAAGAGTGAGGGTTCACAATTGGAAGGATTTAACTACGCGTCGTCATTACTCGGGAATCCATCGAATCTCCCTTCTCGTAAACGGAGTAGAAGTTGCAGAAACGCGTGTAAAACTAAACGCTGAAAATTAATTGTTTATTGATAATTTCGAATGAACAGAACTGTTGTTAACGATAGGGTTTTAATACTTCTATTTTAAAATATTAAAGACTGTAGGCAAAAGGAGTTCTATCTAACTGTTAAAACAAAATTGATTGAAACGGGTGTGCGAGTCTCCTGCGGAAAGCGAGTGCCTTACGTTCCACGCAACGGTCAAATTTTAAAAACTTAAAAAAACTGGTCTACAGTCTGAGAGGAGCACACTAGCTCCTCTTTTTGTTATTTAGATATAAGTGCAGATTATTCATTTTTCTCCGATTTTGAATACACTTCGTTAAATCGTTATCGCATTAAAAGGCTTATATTTCTATTTACATCATATCCAAAAAGTTGGATAGCTCCGATTGCTGCGCAAATTATTAATTAACAATGCCAGGAAAACGATTATCACAGCACCAGTTAAAACAGGCGTAAATAAATAACTCCAGCTATACTTGCCAAGCATAATTACAAGCGGATCTGCACCAGCTGGTGGGTGCGTCGTTTTTGTCAGCATCATCACCGCAATGGCTAATCCGACAGCCAAGCCGATCGCCCAAGGCTCGTCGCCAAAAAAATGATAAGAAGCTAAACCTACGAATGTTGAAACAAAATGGCCGCCAATAATATTCCGTGGCTGTGATAACGGCACGTTCCACAGACCGAACGCCAGTACACAGCTGGCACCAAAAGGAGCCATTAACCACACTGCTGATGTTATTTTTGTTAAAAGAATTAAAGCGAATATCGTTAAAAATCCCCCAATCAGTCCGGTTATTGCGTCCTTTACATTTATCTGTAAAGGGCTTCTTCCTTTTCCCTTCATCTTCGATAAATAACGAATATGAAAAAAGCGTTTTTCTTTATGCCTTGCTATTGATATACGGTCCAATATTACCCCTCCTTTTTTATATATTAGACTTTACATGAATTAAACTAACCTGTCAAAATCATTTTTAGGGGTTATTTTAATGATTCATAAAAAAACCAACTTATATAATAAGTTGGAAAGACTGTAGCCAAAGGGGTTTTATCTAAAAGTTAAAACAAAGTTGATTGGATCGGGTGTGCGAGACTTCTGCGGGAAAAGCGCGTCCAGGGGAGACCCCGCAGGCGCAAAGGCGCCGAGGGCGGATCGCCCGCGGAAAGCGAGTGCCTGGAGAGGTAATCAACGTTCAAAATGTACAAACCCTAAAAAATGTAGACAAACTTATATAATAAGTTAGCTCTTCATTGATCATCAGATTTCCGGTGTTGAAATCGGGCTACCTTTTTTCTATTCCCGCATATTTTCATTGAACACCACTTGCGTCTTCCGCTTTCGTCGATAAATAACAGGACGCAATCATCATTCGAGCATCGCTTTAGTGATGACAGCTTATTTTCTTCGATTAATGTTAATGTGTCGAAAGCAATATAAGATAGCAGGATATCTTCCGCTTCTCCAACAGGTATGGGAACCAGTTTTTGATCCATTAATTTATAAGTGAAAGGTGATTTTTCGATTTTATATTCTAAAAAGGCGATAAACTCATCAGGAACCATATTCCCATCTGCTATTGACTCAAATTGTTTTCTTAAAATCGTACGCATTTCTAGAACGCCTACAAATACTTGTTGAATTCTCCCTTTAATGTTTAATGATAGCGGATTATCCCAATATGAGTTTTTCCCTTTTATTACAGTAAGCCAGTCCAGCACATCCCGTTCTGAAAGTAATAAGTCTTGCCGTTGACCACGACTGACTAGTTCTGTGTTCACTAAATCCAGAGAAAGATTACCTGTTATAAGTGGAAATTTATTAGTTTCGGACATAAGTTCATCTCCCTGTTAAAATCTAACCATTAGAATGTTAATTGAGAGGTTATATCATCATTATACCCTATTTATGATTTTTTCAGCTAGTTATCCATGTTAGGAATCCTTGGTTTCTTGAGAGATTGTTGATAGATACGGCGATAACATGAATCGTGTTATCAAACATCCATATTAGCAATAACAGAATAGTAATGAAAGTGCATGAAAATCAATCCTTTTAAAGTGAGGAAAAAGTTCTTGACAGAACCTGTACGTACAGGATAATATGAAAGCGTATACAAAACCTATACGTACAGGTTGTGGAATAAACTATATTTTGCTTTCTAGGGAAAGGAAGTAGTGAAATGGGTAAATACACAGAACCAGCAATGGATTTGCTTCAACATGTCGGAGGGAAAGAAAATATTGCGACAGTTACGCATTGTGCGACAAGAATGCGTTTTGCTTTGAAAAATCCCGCCAAGGCGGACGTAACGAATATTGAATCGATTAAACTTGTGAAGGGAACCTTTACACAAGCTGGCCAGTTCCAGGTCATAATCGGGAATGAAGTATCATCCTTTTATAATGAATTCGTTTCCATAGCTGGACTGCAGGAAGCGTCAAAAGAAGATGTGAAAACGGCAGCTAAACAGAATATGAGCTGGCTGCAGCGGATGATTTCCCATCTTGCGGATATTTTCACCCCGCTGATTCCTGCCATTGTCGTTGGCGGCCTCATTCTTGGATTCCGCAATATCATCGGGGATATAAAAATGTTCGATGATAGCACAAAGACACTTGTGGATATTTCACAATTTTGGTCAGGGGTCCACGCCTTCCTTTGGCTTATAGGTGAAGCTATTTTTCATTTCCTTCCTGTTGGGATTACATGGTCCATCTCGAAGAAAATGGGCACAACTCAAATTCTCGGCATCGTCCTTGGTCTGACCTTGGTTTCCCCACAACTACTTAATGCATATGCAGTGGCAGGAACGAAGGCAAGTGACATACCTTTTTGGGATTTCGGTTTTGCGCAAGTCGATATGATCGGCTACCAGGCCCAAGTCATTCCAGCTATACTTGCAGGGTTCGTTTTGGCGTATTTAGAACGGTACTTGAGAGATAAAGTGCACAATTCCATTTCCATGATCGTCGTTCCATTTTTTGCTTTACTTCCAACTGTGATCATTGCCCACACCATTTTGGGGCCTTTAGGTTGGAAAATCGGTTCAGTCATTTCTACGGTTGTATATTCCGGATTGAATTCATCAGTTGGCTGGCTATTTGCTGCCGTTTTCGGCTTTGCATATGCTCCGCTTGTCATCACAGGCCTGCATCACATGACGAACGCTATCGATCTGCAGCTTATGAGTGAACTGGGCGGAACGAATCTATGGCCAATGATCGCTTTATCCAATATTGCACAAGGTACAGCAGTTCTTGCGATGATTTACATCAACAGAAAGGATCAGGAGGAAAGACAAGTTTCCATTCCCGCCACGATCTCATGTTATCTCGGTGTAACCGAGCCAGCCATGTTCGGCATTAACCTTAAATACGGCTTTCCGTTCTTAGCCGGTATGATCGGTTCACTTTTCGCAGGCATCGTTTCAGTCGGATCGGGAGTAATGGCAAACTCTATCGGTGTTGGAGGGATCCCGGGTATCCTATCCATCCAGCCACAGTACATGGGAATGTTTGCACTCGCGATGTTGGTTGCTTTCGTTGTGCCATTCATTTTGACTATCGTATTCTCCAAACGTCCTAAAATGAATTTGAAAACAAGAACGAAAACAACGAAATTAAATGCTTAATAACGTGGAGGGAGAGAATTCTCCCTCTTTTTTACCATACTTGCAAAAGAGACAACAGGGATAGCAGAGGAGGAATCACAATGAAGGATTTTAAAAAAAGTACCATCTATCAAATTTATCCGAAGTCATTTAAGGATTCGAACGGTGACGGCATCGGGGATATAAATGGCGTTATTGAAAAACTTGATTATTTGAACATACTCGGAGTAGATTATATTTGGCTGACCCCTTTTTATCGTTCACCTCAGAATGATAATGGATATGATGTAGCGGATTATACATCCATTGATCCTGTTTTCGGGACGATGGATGATTTCGAAAGATTGGTGAAGGAAGCTAATTCGCGGGATATCCAAATCATGCTGGATATGGTATTCAACCATACATCAACAGAGCATGAATGGTTCCAAAAAGCATTGGCTGGAGAGAAAGAATATAAGGACTATTATATATTTAAGAAATCGAAAGATGGAGAGCCCCCTACCAATTGGATTTCGAAATTCGGAGGCCCTGCATGGGAATATCTAGCGGAACATGATGAATACTACCTTCACTTGTTCGATCGGACCCAAGCTGATCTTAATTGGGAAAATCCCAGAGTAAGGCGGGAAATCTTCAATGTAGTAAACTTCTGGATGGATAAAGGTGTTAAAGGATTCCGTTTGGATGTGATCAATCTTATTTCGAAACCTGACATCTATGAAAATGACAATGATGGAGATGGACGATGCTTTTATACAGATGGTCCCAAAATTCATCAATTCCTTAAAGAGATGAATGAAGAAACATTTGGGAAGGATGTAGAGGTGATGACTGTAGGGGAAATGTCATCGACGACCATTGACCATTGCATCAAATATTCATCTCCAGTTGAAAAGGAGCTGTCCATGGTATTCAGTTTCCATCATCTAAAGGTGGATTACAAGGATGGGGAAAAGTGGTCACTTGCAGATTTTGACTTCAGACAGTTAAAGGAGATCCTAAGCAGCTGGCAGTATGGGATGCAAGAAGGAAATGGATGGAATGCCCTGTTCTGGTGCAACCATGACCAGCCGAGGATTGTATCCAGGTTTGGGAATGATCAAGAGTATCATAAGGAGTCTGCCAAGATGCTGGCAACAGCCATTCATATGCTTAGGGGAACCCCTTATATTTATCAAGGGGAGGAAATAGGGATGGCCAACCCGAAATTCAATGATATTGGACAATATCGGGATGTGGAATCGATTAATTATTATAATATTTTAAAAGAGGCAGGCAAAGATGAAAAGGAAATAATCGAAATTCTTCAAACTAAATCCCGTGATAATTCTCGAACTCCCATGCAGTGGGAAGATACGGAGCACGCAGGCTTTACAAAAGGGACACCATGGATTTCAGTGCCTGATAATGCTAAAGTAATCAACGCAGAACACGCACTGAAGGATCAGGATTCCATTTTTCATCATTACCAAAAACTTATATTTTTACGGAAGAAACATGATATCATTGCATATGGGGACTACCAGGAAATTCTTGGCGACCATGACCAATTGTTCGCTTATGTTCGCAGTCATGAAGACGAGAAACTTTTGGTCATCAATAACTTTTATGCAAAAGAAGTGCCCTTCGAAATTCCAAAAGATGCAGACCTATCCGGATTCAAGTCAGAGCTCCTACTCTCGAACTATATCGATTCGAAAGACTTTGCAGATGACATTATCATTCGTCCCTATGAATCGGTTGTCTATTTGTTGAAAAAGGACGAGTAGCAGAACTAACAAAAATATATTGTGGTGATGAAATGAACAGCAAATACCTATCACTATATGGTGATATCGTTTCAAAAATTGAAGGAGGAACCTTTCCGACAAATTCAAAGCTTCCTTCCGAAAGCAGCTTCATGGAAGAGTATGACATCTCCAGGGATACTGTAAGAAAGTCCTTGCAATTGCTTGAACAAAATGGGTATATCCATAAAATCAAAGGCAAGGGTTCCTTTGTATTGGATTTCAGCAAATTTAATTTTCCTGTAGCAGGCTTGATTTCCTATAAAGAAATGGTGGAAAAGTTGAATCTGCATTCCAAAACGATCATCCATACCATGGAGCTTGAGTCCCCGGACACAAGCATAATCAAGCTTCTTGACTTAACTGAAGGTGAGGAAGTGTGGAAAGTGTTCCGGGTTCGGCAAATCAATGGGAATAAAATCATTCTGGACAAAGACTATTTCAATAGTGGGTTCGTAACTAATCTGACAAGGGAAATTTGTGAGGATTCGATTTATGGATATATCGAAAAGGAACTCGGGCTCCAGATTGGTTTTTCCAATAAGGAAATTACTGTGGAGCCATGCAGTGAAGAAGATAAACAATTATTGGACATAGAAGACTACGATATGGTGGCAGTAGTGAAAAGTACGGTTCATTTAATTGATGGAAGCTTGTTTCAGTATAGCGAATCCAGGCATAGACCCGATAAATTCAAGTTCACGGACTTTGCTCGACGGACTTGGTGAAACCCTGAGAAATATGCTGGCAAGCTAAGGAGGAAATGAAAAAACAAATAGGTTATCATGAAAAAAAGTCTGTAAAAATTAAATTCAATTGAAGGACTGATTCATGAAACTCAGCTCCATTTAAAAGGGAAGGTCGCGCAGGCGGCCTTTTCTAATGCAGTTCAAGGTATCGTGTTTTTCTTATAGACATAGGAGGAATCGCAAACCATTAGTTTGACGATCCTTCTGCTTGTTTGGGAGTATGGGAAGCATTTAGTAAAACCACTCCACCAATGATTAATACTAAGCCTCCTAATGTAGTGATACTAAATGGCTCACTCCATAATAGTATGCCTATTAATGCAGTTAAAGCTGTGCCGATTCCTGCCCAAATGGCATATGCCAAACTTAACGGAATTGTTTTAAGACATACGGATAAGCTATAAAATGCGATTCCGAATCCAATAATGACCCCAAATGAAGCGAATAAATGAGTGAATCCTTCAGATAACTTAAGCATGGTTGTGCCAAATATTTCACTTATGATTGATATTCCTAACGCTATGTATCCTTTCATATAATTACCTCCGTTTCTCAAAATATTAATGAGCGTCGCCACTGGAGAGTTTCAAAACAACCACTCCGCCAATGATTAGGGCTAAACCTAAAATTTTTTTCAGGTTAAAGCCTTCTTTATAAACGATAACTCCCACTAATGCAGTTAAAGCAGTACCTATTCCGGACCATATAGCATAAGCCGTTCCAAGTGGAATTGTTTTAAGAGATAAAGACAGGCAATAAAAAGCCAAACCCATTGCAATTACAACAGCAATTGAAGGGAATAACTTTTTGAATCCGTTTGATACTTTTAACATCGAGCTGCCAAACACTTCACTTATGATGGCTATTGCCAAATATGCATATGGATTCAAGATGAACTCCTCCAATATTTTCATTATTTCTTCACCAAGCATCTTAACATCCAAAGGCCCCCTAATTAAACTAAAACCACCTATATCCAGTCTAATAATCCTTACCGTATCAGGATATATCCTATCATGTTCCACAATATTAGGCTTATCCTATATGGAAAGTTATATAATAAGCCATTTCAGATTGTTTAGCAGCAGTTCGGATAATAATGAGAACAAACTTCCTTTATGTTAAAAAAACGTCAAGATAGTCTTTCTTATATTGAATAATACCAGGGCTGCTGCCAAGCGCATCCATTACTCTAGTTACTCTTCATTTGATGGGCCATCTCGTATACCAGTAAGATTAAGAGAATCAGTTTGTATGCATTGCCTGCGAGACTTTTCTTTAAATCGAAGGCTACTGGGCTGATCTTTCCTTTTGAAAGGCTCGTAATATAAGAAAGTCAAACAGGAACTTTTAGGGATTTTGCCGAATTAAGTTCATTAAATGCTTATGATAGGGTGAACTTCTTTCATGGAATTTATATTAAATAATGAATGTTTCATTGTATAGACAGGGGGATTATTATGTATGTTAGTCAAACCCGGGATCATGAAGTAATTGCAAAATTAAATCAAAATGTCCACAGCCTGCATGCCAAACTATATCCTAAGTATTTTAAGGAATATAAATATAGTGCAATGAAAGAAACTTTCAAAAGTTTGGTTGAAAATAAAAGTTTTGTTTTTCTTCTTTTAAAAGAATATGAAGAACCGATCGGTTACGCATGGATTGAAATTAAAAACTATCCAGAAAGTGCTTTTAAAAATGAATATAAATCAGTATATGTGCATCAGCTTAGTATCGCTGAAAGTCAAACCCAAAAGGGCTACGGTAAGCAACTAATGAATAAGATATATGAAATTGCGAAAAAGAATGATATAGATTTAATTGAACTGGATTATTGGTTTGAAAACACTGATGCAAAAGAGTTTTATAAGAAACAACACTTTAAAAAATATAGGGAGTTTGCATTTAGACAGTTGTAAATCCTTTGAATGTCAAATTTCAAAGGTTGATGGAAGGAATTAATAAAAACCCCGAATCGGGGTTTTTTAAATTAATATCTTAACATTCTCCTCGAAAAACTGGGGGATTGAGGAACTCCGCAAACAAAGCTTTGGGTATAACACTCTTTCACGATACTTCGGGTATGCGGTATATATGTGGTGAAATGTTTATTCACGGTAGTTGTATGTGTCGGGTGAAAAACCGGAATCACAGTGTTAATGACATTAGTTTTAACATATTGCTTTGTCGGGGGGATTTGAGGTGGATTATACTGAGTAGGGATTCTATGAGGTGGACAATATTGTAGTGGACATTGACCGCCTTTCGGATGCCCCCAGGCCTTATTATACATTTAAACACCTCCTGGATTTTTTTAGAAGTCATTGTTAGTTTATGAAAAAAGTTGATAAAGGGACTGGTATAAATGCCTTTATCAAAAGTTCATAGGCATATCAGATCCGTCACTCATTTTAAAAAAATTGAAGATACATTAATTTAAACGAATTTGGTTAATTGCTTGACGAACAAATGACTTGTGTCTTTTCTTCCAGCTATTTTCCTTGCTTTTTTCCAAGCCCCATTCAGGAAAATCAGATAACCGTAATGCGGCAAATAATTGCCAGAAGGGTAAGTTTGTAAAATTCAACTCCAGCATCATGGATTTATATTGAATGGTAAAGTCACTCATTGCATCCATTCCAAAATGAAATAAAATCTCGAGTTGACTATTGGCAAGGTCAGCCAAAGGGTCCCCTAAGCCTGCGTCTTCCCAATCAATTATAGAAACTAGTTTATCTTCTTTCCATAATATATTTCCTGGCCAATAATCACCGTGAAGGATCACTTCCTTATTCATTGGGCGTAATGGCATGTATGATTTTAACAAATCTCTGATCAAGCTCAGATTTAAGGTTTCGTCCAGGATTGCCCCATCTTTACTATCTAACATTTCTCCATATGAATTTTCTAGTTTAGGGAGGAAAGATAAAGGTAGCTTCGCACAATCAACATGATGGATTTTTGCTAGATTGATTGCAAATTGTAAGATATGATCATTAAGATTTGAGGGGGTAAAATCTGGCTTGCCCTCAATAAACTCGATAAGTAAACATGGCTTGGAAAAACCCTCGCAGGATTGCTCGATGTAATAAGGCTTCGGTACAGGCAAACCTGCAGACTTCAATATCCCTAAGAGCCTGTGTTCATCTGCCGCAATATTCGGATTCCGTTTCAAGTCATTATCACCATGCTGACGAACGATCATCCTTATGATCCTCCCTGTAGATTGTAACATTTCAAGTCCTGTCACCTGAGCAGAAATTCCGCCTTTTAATTCCCATGCGCGAATAAGTTTGATGCCTGGATCCAACTTTTGAACCAATTGTTCAAACTTACCATATTCATTTTTCATACGTCTTCTCCTTTTAAAATCCCGGACAATGTTCAGGCGTTTAAGTTCACATTATAGATGGGATATCAATATTAGCGTTCAAACACTTTTTTTTCATGGCTCTTTTCGTAAAGATTGTTGTTTTTAAAACGAAACTATTTAAGGTTGATTGGAGCGGAAGTGCGAGACTCATGCGGGAGCAGCGGGACAGGTGAGACCACACAGGCGTTACGCCGAGGAGGCTCACCGCCCGCACCAAGGAAAGCGAGCATCTGGAGGGGAAGTCAACCACAACTCACTACCTGGTAAATAGCAACAAAGTATGTGAAAACAGCCTTTTTCATCTTTTAAGAAGAACCCACTATAAAAAGAGAAAAAAATAGCACAATAGGGAAAGAAGAATCCATATTGTGCGGGATGCAATTGCGAAAAGGAATTTTCAGCTGTTGGCCCAAAATCATTCTAATATAGATTATTAAGCAGCTTAAATGAGTGGAAAGATAGCCAATGGGAATAAAGGACAGTTTTACATCCGTTTAAAACATTCATCAATTTTTCACCTGTAACGTTTAAAAAGTATTTTTATATCATCACTGTCTTCATCAGTTGCTTCAAAAGAGTTTTGTATAAGGTTAATCAACACCTGTTTCATTAGGTTTTGATCACATACTGCCTTAAGGGAGGTTATTTGGATTCAAAAATAATCCGGATGCCTTAAATTTCACTGTGGTTCCATGAATTTAATGATATTCGATATGATGGAGTAAATATTGTTTCTACTGATTTTAATGGTTTCATCAGGTTTTGCTATAAATATAAATTCATTAACGGTGTTATTAATCCTATCCAGTTCCACCACCATGATCCCAAGATATTCTAGGATGCTTGCATCATGTATCCGTTCACTGATGATTTGGTTAAGGAAGTCAAAGGATTCGGATTTCATGGGCTATTCCAGCACCAATTCACCTGCAGCCGCTAATTTTTCCAATTCTCGAATTCTGCTTTCACTTCTTTTTTTTCGGTGATATCGATTGCCGTTCCGATAACCTCACATCAACCATCAAAGGATTCAATGGTGCAGCAAAATGGATGTCATCGACTTCCCCTTCATTTAATTCACCGTTTCCCCACACCATGCCATTTTATAAAACCTTTGTTTTTGTGTTGCTTGTTCTATTGGTAAAAAGTCAGATGATTTTTTCCAAATAAACATAGAAGTTGGAGTGATTGATTCTGTAATGAAATCCCCTTCAACGAAAGTATGATTGAAGTCGTTATCCTTTTTTTATAAATTTGAATAAAGGTCCATTTCACGGGATTATGTCTCGGTCATAACATTATCCAAATCCTTAATTTCATTTGTTTCCATGTATCAGCATCCTTAAAAGAACCTGGTTAGTGAATTCCATATATTATGGAACCTCTATTTGATTTAAGTTATTGTTCAATTTTACCAAAGTAAAATAATAGAAGATAGCTTTTTCAAGAAGTCAAAAAGATTCTCGTGCTTGTAGGGAATGTTTTAATACTGCCATCTTAAAAAAAAAGACTGAAGGCAAAAGAGATTTTATTTAAATTTTATAACAAAGTTGATTGGAACGGGTGTGTGTGTGACTCCTGCGGGAAAAGCGCGTCTATGGGAGACCACGCAGGCGCAAGCAGAGGGCGGACCGCCCGCGGAAAGCGAGTTCCCTACATTCCAATCAACGTTCAAATTGTCTACAGACTGAAACACCAGGAGAGGTGTTTTTTTTAGGGAAAAGGAAGAACGCATTTCATGTTAACCGTAGACCTAGTGAGGAAACCGAATCTAATATTATGAAATTTTCTTTAATCCGGTAGTTATGTGTACAGGCATTTGGTAATGTGCAACATAAGATTATTAGAGGTGAGTGAAATGGTGAAAATATTTATTGATCCCGGCCACGGCGGTACGGATTCAGGATCGGTGGGTAATGGATTGAGAGAAAAGGATTTAACTTTATCTATTGCAACTAGAATCAAAGACATATTATTAATAGAATATAATAACGTTTCTATAAAAATGAGCAGGCCCCAAGATACGTACCCCTCTTTAGACGATCGGACGAATCAAGCGAACGCTTGGGGAGCTGACTTCTACCTCTCCATCCATATTAATGCTGGCGGAGGCACTGGGTATGAGGATTACGTTTATACGTCAACCAACCAGATAACGAAAACGTATCAAGATCATATTCATTCAGAGGTCATGAAGCTTATCAGCTTCCAAGACAGGGGACAAAAAACAGGCGATTTACATGTGCTCCGTGAAACGGACATGCCCGCACTCCTGACTGAAAATGGATTTATCGATAATGTCAATGACGCAGCCAAATTAAAAATGGCATCCTTTATTGAAACACTGGCTCGCGGACATGTAAACGGTATAGTTAAATGCTTCAATCTTACCAAGAAAATTACAGCGGTATACCATACTGTCGTTAGTGGGGACACTGTATACTCCTTAAGCGGGGCATATGGCAGTACAGTTCAGCAAATTAAGGATTGGAACAATCTTGACAGCCAGTTCACCATTACCGTAGAGCAGAAATTGCGGGTGAAATGAATAATTTATAGTTGACTGGTTAAATTATTTATAGCTTCCAGAAAGCACATCACGCAGGTAGTCCTTCTCTAAAAAGAGAGGGACTTTTCCCGTTTCCGCCATTCTTTCAATAATGGCGGAAGCCTTTGTGAATATATTGAATATATTTTTCACCTTAACTGTTTTTTTGGGAAATTATAAAAAAGCAATTCTAAAAATGATAAACGGGGAAATTAAAGATTGACTGCGATGGCCACAGCCTCTTCACTAAAGGAAATCATAAATTTGCACAGAAGGCAAAAGGGGAATTTGAATGGTATGCCATATAAGGGGAACCGCTTTTTTAACGGAAGGACAAGCTATAACCCGTGATACAAGAGGGAGATCAATCTTAATCATCAAGCCTGGCTTGGCAGTATATATAAATCACAGTTCATCATGGAAACAAGCCCCTGACGGATTCGAACCAGCACTCCTCTCATAAGCATAGGTTAGGGGAGAACACGCTTCCCTACGGATTTTCACCGGCGGAATTCCACCTGCCTCAGCCTATTTGCTTTTCGGTGCTTCTGAAACCCTTACCTTGCGACCCGGTGGCTGCAATGTTTTCCGGCGCTCTTCCCTGCTAGAGCTACAGAGGCAAATACGTATCAACCCATTATACGATTCTTATAGGGGGTTGTGGCCCAAAGAATAAAAAGTAAGGGCATGGGAGAATGGAAAAATAAAGGAGCACCTTGGCTGGGTTGACAAAATGGTTTAGTCTGCATAAAAAGCAAGGAGATTGAAAAAAGCGTCCTGGGCGAATTTAGTTGCCGAATGCATTCACTCATATAAAATAATATTAAAAAGCACAAACCAAAATGGCTTGTACCTAATATGTATAAGTGGATAAATGTTTGGCTCAACGAATTGAATTAATCTATGTATTTTAGCTTGTCACTAATTTGCTAATGAAACCCTAGAGTTGAGTATTAATCGTATATTTTAATCGCCTGTACCACTTTTCCTAAAATTCGGACTCTATCATTTTTGATATGATAGGTTTTTTCTTCATAAAAAGGATCCGTGCTGCAGGGGATGAGTGTGATGTTTTCTTCATTGATAATCACTTTTTTGACTGTACCATCGTGACCATTTACTAAGATCACACCAATTTTTCCGCTGTCGACGTAGGTTGTTTTTTCAACGAGGATCAATGATCCGTCACTGAATTCTTTGTTCATGCTGTTGCCTTTTACTCTAAGGAAAAAATATTCCTTATTCGATTTTAGCATGGAATTTAACGTCGGCATATACGCTTCTATATATTCGTTGGTAAAGTTAGGCTCTCCGGCAGGTATATTTCCATAGACACCAATTAATCTGACATTCTTTTCATTTAAAAATTCCATTGCAGGATCATTTCTAATGATAGGTGCTCCTTCAATGAGGTGGGATAGCGGGATTTCGAAGCATGTGGATATCATGCTCAATTTATCCATTAAAGGTTTATTCCGTCCGGATTCCCATGCTGATACTGCCGTTGGGGCCACTTTTAATATGTTTGCCAAATCTTCTTGTGTCATTTTTCTTTCTTTTCTTAACATTTTAATCCTTTCACCAATGTGCATATTTCTTCACCTCTAACTTGAATATACACTATGAGTGAAAGTGAGTAAACTTAAAGTGCGTGAATTTTACAAAAAATCGTTGGTAACTATACTTCAAGTGTGATATCATTTTTTTAGATAGGTGGTGACAAGGTATGACAAACGTTAAGTTTACACTTAAACAAGCGAGGAAGTATAAAGGGTTAACCCAAGAGGAAATGGCTAAAGTGCTAAAAATGGCCAAGAGGACCTACATTGACTATGAGCAATATAAGATTCCTCTGCGAATCGATAAGGCGTATATGTTCGCTGAATGTGTAGGATTCTCCATCGACGATATCATTTTTTTTGACCCTCATCTACACTTCAAATGTAGTTGAAGTTCAATCGATATTGTGTGTTCA
The DNA here is from genome assembly GCF_001578185.1 of Peribacillus simplex. Classification (NCBI taxonomy): domain Bacteria; kingdom Bacillati; phylum Bacillota; class Bacilli; order Caryophanales; family Bacillaceae; genus Peribacillus; species Peribacillus simplex. Next base: position 1,964,339 of record NZ_CP011008.1, read on the forward strand.
TACTAGAGAAGCCATTCCTGGAATGAAAAATCTAATCAATAGTAATCCTAACCTGCCAAGGGACAAAGTTCATGGTTATGATGATTCGAGTGAGAATGGAAAGAAGGTGAGAAAAGTGGAAAGAGAAATTAGGTCTATTGAAGTTGCAGTAGGAGTTGCTGTTAGCACCTTTGCGATTGGAAAGGAAATTCGTGGAGAAATCATTGAGGATATTATCGTACACAACGGTATATTCAAACTGTACAATCGAAAGGATGAGCTTATCACTGAAGTCAATTATCCAGTTCTCAGGGTGAAATACAGGTATGATGGGGGAGGTGTAAGTGCTTAACGGAGTTAATAATCCAAACTCCGAATCGGCATGCTGGTAGTGTTTTTATGGAAATGTACTTGATGGCGGACCCAATTGTTATGGACTCACCCACAGGGGGAAACATTTTGATGGAGTATCATGAGAGCTGTTTAAGTGAAATGTATCGATCATTTGTATAAAATAGCCGTTTGATACTGGAATTCTATTATGACAGCCAATTGCTGTGATTTATTTCTTACAAAGGACGGATTTCAAAACAACATGATTAGGGGCAATTGGACAGTGGCATATTCGACGGAAAAATTAATAATGTTGTTCATAAGAAAGTCAAGCCCTCTATCCTTTGCAGGAGAAGGGCTTGTTTTCTTTTTTTCTTCGTGTTTACTAGCAATCGCTATTAACATATCCTTCATAAGTTCTTCTGAAGCCAATCGTTCAGGAAGTGATGTGAACCACTCTTTTTAACATCTTCATACTTTATCTCTATATTTATAATTTTCTTGTAGTTTTTTTTTCCCATCTTTTATGAAGTTAGCAGGTAATGGCAGGAAAAAGTACAAATATAAACTAATGAATGATATAGGATAAGGATACCCGTAAAGGAGGGCATTGATAATAGGTGTATTCGAAAAATACCATGGGAGGAGAATAACAATTGAAAAGGAATGTAATCAATTATGTCGTTTTTCTTGTCCTCATACTAACCATATTAATTATGGCAAAGCCGAACTTTTCCTCAGCGGGAAAATTGAAGCCGCCATCCGAAACTTTCAACCCAGGGGATTGGTTTCTGGGAAGTACCCCTCCCAATCTTGACACAAATAAACCACCAATCGTATTTGTCCAAGGGAAAAATAGCAATTCAGCCAGCTGGTACGGTGAAACGGACTATCACGGTGTCAATGATATGTATACTAAGGCATATGAAGCGGGCTATCAAACGGTTTTTGTACAGCTTTACGATTCTGCTGGAAATGGATCAGTTAGCCAATATGCTAACGGAAGGCTGCTAGCTCAAATGCTTGCAGAAATCAGTAACCATTTCGGGGGCGAAAAAGTAAATATTATAGCTCACAGCAAGGGGGGGCCAGACACCCAAGCGGCTCTAGTACACTTTGGAGCACACCAATATGTTGGAAGGGTCATCACTTTAGCTTCCCCTCATCACGGTTCCAACTTGGCTGATTTGGCATATAGCTGGTATGCGGGCTGGCTTGGTTCCCTATTGGGCCAAAAAGATGAAGGAACTTATTCTTTACAGGTTGGTAAAATGGCGGAGTTTCGTTCTGTCACGGATAACCATGTTAACGCCCGGAAAAATATGTATTTCACCGTGGCCGGTATGAATAGAGGACCGGTTCTTTCCGCTTTATCAATGGGTGGACAATATTTATCTTCATATGGAGAAAATGATGGTTTAGTGAATGTATGGAGTACGAAAATACCCTACGCGTCACATTTATTTACGGATCCCAACTATGATCACGACAATATTCGAATAGGTTCAGCTGTATTTTCAAGGATTGAACCCTATTTAAGAAGCACTTCTATTGCTGGGATTCCTGGTTTAAATGTCAATTATAAAGAAAACGTTGAAGATGATGTCATCACAACCGCTCTTTCGCAAACCGTCCTGGGAGATGTCCTGCAACAAAATGTCTGGAACGAACAAAGTTTCCATGTAAATGAAGCAGCTCCAAGTGATATAACCATATACACTGCCACAAATGATGTCGAGGTTGAATTGATTTCTCCATCTAATAAAAAGTATAGACCTTCCTTAAAAGTTCAATCTGCAAAAAATCAAACTTCCTTTTTTAATGGTGCTACCATACAAACATTTAATAGGAATAAACTTGAAATTGGTGACTGGAGAGTGCGAATGAAGACTAAATCACCAAAAGATGCATACCTTTTCACGGCACAATTTAACGAAAAGAATCCGATTATATTAAGTATGGCTGGAAAAGTTAAGCAAAAAGATGCTAAATTTATCATTAAGAATCCGATGAATGATAAAAAAAGGCCAATCAGCACAACATTTCTGGTTCATCTAATAGATGAAAGCGGGAAAGAAATTAGTGAAAAAAGCACAATTCAGGAAATGGATACCGAAAATTTTTCGGGTACCCTTCCAGAAGTGCCTAAATCAGGTGTTTATAATGTAACAATTGACGTCAAGGAAAAAAGCGTGAATGGTCCTGAAAGAACCCGTACGCTGATTCGTTCGGTCTATATTGAAAAGTAGTGGAACTTACCAAAAAATCCCCTCTCTTAATTGAGAGGTTTTTTTAGGTTGAAATGTGGAGGTGTGAATTGGTTTTATTTACTTTACTTTGGGCTATGTTGATTCAGCTAAGTAAAAAGCTAGGCCGTAATTGCCATAAAGGAATGAATATTAGATTGTTCGATGGGAATATAAGCTAGTTTGGTCTCCTGGCAAGAACAAGATTGATGACCCTAGGCGTGTGCTATCATGTATAGTTCAATCCTACTTTTGATAAGATTCTCTATAAGACAAAATACTAGTTTTGAGAGCAGCATAGTTGCCTATGCTTGCATAGCCATAAAACCAGCCCATGAAAATTCCTGCAACCAAATGGTGTCGATGGCTGATGAAAATGGAAATGAATAAGCCTAGAACCAAAGCGATGGCAGGGATGAATTTTGGAGGAATTGGAAACATGACCTTAATAAGTTGAGTAAGTGTCATGATGGTAGGAATGGCTATCACTGCATCCCAAAAGTTTGTATGGATGGTTGGGAAGTCCATAATGTCACCACCTTAGAAGTTTTCACAATTAATTTTTACCATTTACAAAGGATTTATACCATATTAATTAATGCAATATAAACGATTGATCAATGAAAGTTGATACAACAAGTTTCGAAGACTTTCAAGTTCAATGTGAAGCCGCTCAATGTATGCTTGCTCTTTTTTGATCATAGTGAAGACAATTAACCAAATATCAGTACCTTTTTTGCTGGACATGCTGTCACCCTTTTCATGGTTTAGAATACGATATGAATGAAGATAACCAGTTAAGAAAGTGAGTCCTAATAATGGAGGTTCTAATGAGCAAGGAAACGTTTATTAAGGAAATTGCTCCATATGCCCTGAAAATTCAAAAGGAATTTAAAATTTTGCCTTCTGTGATCATTGCACAAGCTTGTTTGGAGATGGATATGGGACAAGCTTTTTAGCAAATCAAGGAAAGAATATATTCGGTACAAAAGGTGATTTTAAGGGCGAGTCAGTCATTATACAAACAATTGAATACGTCAACGGTGCACCCGTTCAAGTATGGAACAAATTCAGAAAATATCCAACATGGGAAGAAAGTCTAAGAGATCTTGCCAATCTATATGTAAAGGGAACTTCATGGAATAGAAGTTTGTATACAGCGGTCATTGGAGAACAAGATTACAAAAAAGCACTCAAAGCAATATTCGATGCGGGTTACGCCTCGGATCCGAAATATATAGAAAAACTGGCGAACCTAATCGAAACAAGCGATTTAACTAAATATGATGAATGCATCGAAGAGGTCTATCATATCGTCAAAAAAGGGGATTCCGTATCTGCGCTTGCAAAAGCATATGGTTCTACGCAAATGCAGATTCAACAGTGGAATGGATTGGTCGATCTTAACCTTATTAAAGTGAACCAAAGATTAAGAGTGAAATGAACATTTACAGGGAGCGGGGTTTCATCTCGCTCTTTATTAATTTTATGGTTTCATATTTTTCCTAAAGTACATATATCCAGAAAGCGATACTTTGCCTATCAACCGCCATAAATGAATAATGTTTTAATACTCCTATGAAAACACGCTTCTATTAAAAAAATATTTCAAACCTAGTCTTCCAAATGCATAATGATAGAATTTCGGACATAAATTAAACAAACAAAAAAAAAGCGCGTTTAGCGCTTTTAATGTATTTGTCTATATAAGCCTATTACTTTTCCAAGTATCGAAACATCTCTTAAAATAATTGGTTCCATATTTGAGTTCTCAGGCTGAAGCCTTATGTAATCCGGTTCCTTAAAGAATCGTTTTACAGTGGCTTCATCATCTTCCGTCATGGCCACGACGATATCTCCATTATTGGCGCTGCTTTGTTGTTTCACGATGACATAATCTCCATCATGGATTCCTGCTTCAATCATACTTTCACCCATGATTTCTAGCATGAAAACATGGTCATCATGTGGAACCATGCTTTCGGGAAGCGGAAAGTATTCTTCTATGTTCTCAATTGCAGTTATCGGCATGCCCGCGGTTACTTTACCAAGTAACGGCACGTTCACGACACTAGCTTTGGGGATATTATTCGCTTCCTCCAAGTTCAGTATTTCAATGGCCCTCGGCTTGGTTGGGTCACGTCTTATCAGACCTTTACTTTCCAGGCGGGATAAATGTCCGTGTACTGTTGAACTTGATGCAAGTCCCACTGCTTCGCCAATCTCCCGGACGGAAGGTGGATACCCTTTTTGGCGGACCTCTTCTTTAATGAAATCAAGGATATCTTGCTGCCGTTTTGATAGTTTAGTCATATGTGCACCTCTTCTCCAATGTTCTTTGCCCCATTATAGCATGGCCCCCAATTCTATACAAACATAAGTTCGAATTTAGTTGTTGACTGAAACAAACGTTCGTATTATAATTTTGACATAACATACGAACGAACATTCGCTTTGGAGGGATATTTATGAAAAAAATATACAAAAATTATGTATATACGATTCTGTTAGCTGGATCAGTATTCATCTTTTCAATTTTATTCTCTTGTACATTGGACAATGATCAAAAAAAAGATTTCCTTTCTATAGAAGTAGGTGAAGGCGACACCCTATGGGGAATTGCCGAAAAATATGATGAAGCTGATTTGACAAAAAAAGAATTCATTGGTTGGATAGAAGAGCATAATGGAGTCAGGGCAGATTCGATTAAACCTGGTCAAGTCATTGTCATACCGGTTAAAGGGGAAGAACTTGTTCAGAATTTGGCAAGTCAGCAGTAAGCAGTGAAGGTAGGGTATTATGAAGGCAATAATCTATTGTAGGGTTAGCACAGAAAAAGAGTCACAGGAGACATCATTGGCAAGGCAGGAAGATGAATTAGTCAAATTGGCCGAAAAGTTGGATATGGAAGTTGTTTCCATAATAAAGGAGCAGGAAAGCGGTTATGAGTTAAACCGGGATGGCATTTTTGACATGATCGAACTATTTAAAGCCAAAGAAGCCGAAGTTCTATTAATCCAGGACGAAACAAGACTAGGAAGAGGGAATGCCAAAATAGCCCTTTTCCATGTCATCCTTAAAGAAGACGTGAAAATTTATACGCTCTCACACGATGGGGAAATAGAGTTATCGGATTCGGATGCCATGGTCATCCAGATAGTCGGTATTGTTGAGGAATATCAAAGGAAATTACATAACCTAAAAATAAAACGCGGGATGATAAGAGCCGTTGAAAAAGGCTACCGCCCTCAAAACAATCTTCAGAACCAAAGGAATTCTACTGGAAGGGAACGTATGGAAATTCCCATTGAAGAGATTATTAAACTCCGGGCTAATGGATTGACATTTGCAGAAATCGCAGCCACTTTAAGGGGCTTTGGATACAATGTATCCAAAGCTACGGTGAACAGGCGTTTTCTCGAACATCAACTAAATATACAGGAAAGTCAATCATAGAACTTGTAATTTCGCTTTTTTTTTAATACCATGACAATATCCGCAGATTACGAAGGAGCGAAATTATGCTATCAAAAGAAAAAATAGCCCGTATTAATGAACTTTCTAAAAAGGCAAAGGCTGAAGGTTTAACGGAAGTCGAGGCGAAAGAGCAAACCCAATTAAGAAGTGAGTATTTAGAAACATTCAGACGGTCCATGTCCGATACGTTGGAGCACGTGAAAGTCGTTGATCCAGAAGGTAATGACGTCACTCCTCAAAAGATAAAGAATATTAAAGAAAAAAGAAACTTACATTAATGCTTGGACTATTATCATGAAACACCCCATTTTAAGCTTTAAGGATTAAAAAGGGAGTGCATTCATGTATGTATTCTCCTATTTAGCTTAATCTAAATAGGGGACTTCTTTAATTTCCAGAAAATATTGTAATATCGGGGTTGTAAATAGTGTTTTTAGTTGTGATATTATGCTGGTCACTATAATATAAAGAGGTACATTACAGGAAGGGATGTTTTACGATATGTTAGATAAATTAGATGCACTTTCTATCAATACGATTCGTACATTATCGATTGATGCAATTGAAAAGGCTAATTCCGGCCATCCAGGCATGCCCATGGGTGCAGCGCCGATGGCGTACAAATTATGGACTGAATATATGAATCATAACCCGAAAAATCCAGATTGGTTTAATAGAGATCGCTTCGTTCTTTCAGCTGGTCATGGGTCTATGCTGTTATACAGCCTTCTTCATTTATCGGGCTATGGCTTATCTATCGATGATTTGAAAAGCTTCCGCCAATGGGGCAGTAAAACTCCAGGACATCCCGAATTCGGACATACCGCTGGGGTAGATGCAACGACAGGACCTCTTGGACAAGGTATTGCAATGGCAGTCGGAATGGCAATGGCAGAACGCCACTTGGCAGAAAGCTATAACCGTGAATCTTATAATGTGGTCGATCATTATACATATAGCATTTGTGGGGATGGAGATTTAATGGAAGGTGTTTCTGCAGAAGCGGCTTCATTAGCAGGACATCTGCAACTTGGAAGACTTGTCGTTTTATATGATTCTAATGATATATCCCTTGACGGCGACTTAAGTCAATCATTTAGTGAAAGTGTAGCAAACCGGTTCAAATCTTATGGATGGCAATATGTCCGCGTTGAGGACGGGAACGATCTTCAGGAAATTGCCAAAGCGATTGAAGAAGCGAAAACCGATGAGGCACGTCCAACATTAATCGAAGTGAAAACGGTTATTGGTTACGGTTCACCAAACCGTTCAGGTAAATCTGCTGTTCACGGCGCTCCGCTTGGTGCAGATGAGCTGAAGTTGACTAAGGAAGCTTATAAATGGACATTCGAAGAGGATTTCCATGTTCCAGAAGAAGTTTATTCTCACTTCAATGAATCTGTTGTAGAGGCAGGCGCCCAAAAAGAAGAAGCTTGGAATGAATTGTTCAAAAATTACAAAGAAGCACACCCTGAGTTAGCCGAGCAATTGGAGCTGGCAATCAAAGGTGAACTGCCTGCTGAGTGGGATCAGGAAATTCCGGTTTATGAAGAAGGAAAAACATTAGCTTCCCGTGCTTCAAGCGGAGAAGTATTGAATGCAATTGCCAAAAAGGTCCCTAGCTTCATTGGTGGTTCAGCAGATTTAGCAGGATCTAATAATACTGCCATCAAAGGTGAGACAGATCTATTACCTGGTAATTACAGTGGCCGTAATATATGGTTCGGTGTACGTGAATTCGCTATGGGTGCGGCTTTAAATGGAATGACCCTTCATGGTGGATTAAAAGTGTACGGAGGTACATTCTTCGTATTCTCTGATTATTTGCGTCCTGCCATAAGAATGGCAGCACTGATGGGACTACCTGTAACGTATGTCTTCACCCACGATAGCATTGCTGTAGGGGAAGACGGACCGACACATGAGCCAATCGAACAATTAGCATCATTGCGGGCAATGCCCAACCTAGGGGTAATCCGTCCAGCTGATGGCAATGAAACGGCAGCAGCTTGGAAAGTGGCTATGGAGTCTACAAATAAACCGAATGCCCTTGTACTGACTCGTCAAGGGTTGCCAACAATAAAAGATACTTCCGAAACTGCTTATGAAGGTGTTTCAAAAGGGGCTTACATCATATCCGCTGCTAAGAAAGAAGAAGCGGATGCATTACTACTTGCGACTGGTTCTGAAGTGAACTTGGCTGTGGAAGCACAGAAAGCTTTAGCGAACGATGGAATTGATGTTTCGGTAATCAGCATGCCATCATGGGATCGATTTGAAACTCAATCTAAAGAATATAAACAAAGTGTAATCAATCCAGCAGTGAAAAAACGTCTAGCTATCGAAGTGGCATCACCGTTTGGCTGGGATCGTTATGCAGGTGATGAGGGTGAAATATTGGCCATCAATCATTTTGGAGCTTCTGCACCAGGCGGTAAGATCATGGAGGAATTTGGTTTCACTGTAGAAAATGTAGTTGCTCGTGTTAAAGAAATGCTTAAATAATAGTAATGGGGAACTGATACCAACTAGTTTGGTGTCAGTTTTTTTATCGAACCTTCTAATTGTATGTTGAAAGTGCTCTTATTCTCTGGGATAGCATCCATTCGACAAAAAAAGAAAAAAATTTCTCCAGCAAACAACATTTCTTTTTAGTTTGTCAATATATAATGAGAATAAATAATTTTCGTTTAAATGTGTCAGTTAAAGGGGAAAGTCATCAAGGGTAGGAAATAATGGAAGGTCCTGATGGTAAGTTGTTCTGGTGACCAAAAATAGGAATGCTAGGAGGCGTTGGCTGATGAGAACCTATCAAATCTTTTTAATCGAAGATGAATTTGCCCATCATTATTATGGAAGAGAAAAGCTATTTTTCAATTTGTTTTTGGAGTATATTCAAGCAAGGGGCAGACTGAAGAGTATTTTGCAAAAACAAATCGAATTTGTCACCAAAACAGTCCCCATTATCCAGTTGCAGGTAGCAATTGAACAACGTTTACAAAAAAAGATGAATTTTTGGTCTCAAAATGGAAAATACTATTTAGAAAAAACAAACGGATCAAGTAAAGCCGTGTTAATCATCCAGGATGAGTCCATTACGCTTAAAGCTGAAGGAGACTATGAAGCGGAGACGGCTTTCTTTGAATGCATTCGAAAATATGAAGCGAGTTTTCTAGCCATTGATTTTGAACACGAAAAATACGGTTGGTTAAAACCGATAAAAGAAAGAAAATTTGTCTAAATGGGGGACTTTTCGGTAGCGGGTATTGTATAATAACCTTTGGTCTAGTACACTGATGTTAGACAACACGAAGGAGGAAATAGTATGTGGGTTTACATTCTAGTTGGCGTACTGGCATTGATTGCTGGAGTAGTGCTGGGATTTTTCATCGCTCGTAAATACATGATGGATTACTTAAAGAAAAATCCGCCAATTAACGAACAGATGCTGAAAATGATGATGATGCAAATGGGTATGAAACCATCCCAAAAGAAAATTAATCAAATGATGAGCGCCATGAATAAACAACAAACAAAATAATAAGCATGAAATACCGCTATTATAACCTTGTTTTTATAAAAAGATAGGATAAATGTAAAGTTATAACGATAAACCACGTAAGGATCGAACCTTCAATTGATTTAAGTGATAATTAAGTTTATCTTCCTTTTTAAACGTAAAGCCACTTTTCCTGGACGAGTTTCAGGAAAAGTGGCTTTTATTTTGGAGTTTGAATATCATTGGTAACAATTTTTAGAATCGGAAGCAATAAAGGTTTTGGAACTAGAGTAGAAGCAATAGTCGCCATGAACTTGCGAACAAAATAGCTTGAACAACAATACCTGGAGTCAATAAATTCAGTAACCTACAAAATCACTGCTATTCAGGGCTTCAGCACCACTTTAATGCATCCGTTTGTCCTTGTATCGAATACTTGATAACCATGTTTAGCTTGATTGATTGGAAGTACATGGGTTACGACATCGCCAGGATCAACCTTTCCTTCAGATATAAGTTTATAGAGATAGGGCATATAAGGGATAACAGGAGCTTGTCCGGTCTTGATATCCACGTTTCTTTGAAATATATCTCCTAACGGAAATCCGTTATAACGCCCACCGTAAACACTTGTTATTTGAATGGTTTCAGCTTTACGCACGGCTTGGGAGGCAATTACAAGACCACCCATGGCACCTCCATGCAGCTTAAGGCCAGTTGCTAGATATTCCATAGGAGTCATTTTACCGTTCATGCCAGAACAGTCAATTACGATGTCGGCTCCGTCTTTAGTTATTTCTTTAAGATATTCCCCTACGTTTTCATATTGTTCGAAATTAACGATTTCGACTTTATTTATCCGTTTAGCATGTTCCAAACGATAGTTGAGATGATCGACGGCAATGACCCTTTTCCATTTCGGCATGTAAATCAATGGATTGCTCCATTTGCCGGTATAGGGCTTGTCTCAATTCTGGACTCATTGTTTCCGTTATAGCTATTGCATACGTATGAATCCCGTTTTTGATTGACAGTAGGAATTCCAGGGCAATAGAAGAATCAGCCATTTCAGGCATATGTTCAGCGCCTTGGGGATTTAAATAGTCCATTTCCATAACGTTCACCTCATTGTATATAGTTTGTTCGGGCACCTTCGTAAAAACTTTTCAGTTCATTAATGGCTATTATGGATTGCTGTACGTCTTTTTCCATTAGTGCCTTTAAATCATTATCGAAACAAATTCCTTGCATTAATTTGGATTTCATCAAGCTTATTGTTTTAAAATTTATTATTTCATGCGTCTCCATGGTCTCATGAAAGGCCAGATTTTCATTTTCCATCCAATCACCCCCTAAGGTGTATGTAACAAAAGTAATTTTCCCTATTCAACTTATTGGTATACAGGGGGTCTAGGTTTTATCTTCTTTTAGAAACAATGAATAAGACCATTTGAACAACGAAAGATAAGTAAGTGAATGTAAATGAAAGGAGAGATACTTTTAATGGGAAAGTTAGGACTGCATGAAACGTTAGAGTTGCATGAAATATTGAATTTCAAAAGCCTTTGTCTATCTAAAAGTTCTATAATGAACGGATTAGTTCGAGATACGGAATTAAAAAACATTCTATTACAAGACATCAGCAGCGGCAGAGAGCAAATTCAAAGATTACAGGAAATTCTGGTTAATCAAGGAGAGGGGAAATAATGACTAATTTTTTACAAAATATGGCGGGTATGAGTGGAATGACCGATCAGGTGATTGCAACTGACTTTCTGATTTCTGCCAAATCAGGAATTAGAAATGCGGCTTTCGCTATAACTGAAACAGCTTCACCTGAACTGAGGGCTGCATTACGGGAACAGCTAAAGTCCGCTGTAGAAACACATGGGATCATAAGTGATTATATGGTTTCTAAAGGTTATTATCACCCTCAGGATATGGATGAGCAAGCACAGGTGAATCTTCAAACGGCTAATACGGCATTGAATCTTTAAGATTTTGACGAGCTTTTGGATGGTTCCACTTTCCAAAAGCTAACTGATGAAGTGCCCTCTATCTTTTGATAGAGGGAAATTTCATTGCGATTATAAACATATCAACAAAAGTTGAGTTTTTTGTGTTGACTTTATCAACTGTAAATATTAAGATTACAGTAATCTCCTTGAGGAGGATGCAAAAAGTGAATAGTGATTTTACAATAGCTGTGCATAGTTTGGTCTATTTAGCTTATCTACCAGATCATATGGCTAGCAGTGAGTCTATCGCAGAAAACGTTTGTACAAATTCGGCAAGGATTCGGAAAATGATGAGCTGCTTACGGAATAAAGGATTTGTTAAGACTAAAGAAGGTGTGGGCGGAGGCTATATTCTGGACTGTAACCCTGAAGAGGTGAGTTTGGCAGATATTTATATAACGGTCTCGCATGGAACCTTGAAGCCAAAGTGGTGTACAGGTAATCCGGAGAAAAAATGTGTCATATCTTCCAATACCCAGGTAGTCATGGATCAAATATTCGATGAAGCTGAGTTATATTTTGAAAAATATTTAGAAGATATTACTCTCAGCACTTTTTTGGAAAAAATTAAACAATGTCCGTGATGTTGATTTAGTTTTTTCTTTTGTCTTTACTGTACATTTTATTTTTACAGTTAATAATTGATAACAATAGAATATAAAAGGGGTGTTAAAAATGGCCGGAAATAATCAGTTAAATAATGGGGATTGGGTGCAGGGAAGATCAAGAGATGGCGAACTTATCCATGGTTACATTGAAACGGTAAGCGCGAATCGAGAAATCGTTAAAGTGAATGTGGTGGAAAGTGACAATAAAAAAGCGGTCGGGAAATCGATTTCGATTCCGAGTAAATGGACTGAAAAGTTGCCTGATCTAGAAATCAGTAACGAAAGTCATCTTTTGGCATTAATTGATTTGGCTTTACTATCTAAGGATGAAACATGGTTTATGGAGTTATCCGGTAAATTGGAATCGATTAAAATCCATCCGAAAATAAATATCAGGAAATCCGAGTTTCTTATCCCGGGAAATAGAATCGGGAAACTCGATTTAAATAGATGATGAGTCAAAAACCATAATATATCGGATAATACAAGGAGGCCATGATCATGACAATAGAACATGTAACAGATGATAATTTTGCTAGTAAAATCAAGGAAGGTTTAGTACTGGTTGATTTTTGGGCACCGTGGTGCGGACCATGTAAAATGATTGCCCCAATCCTTAATGAAATTGATGTTGAAATGGGTGATCGGGTTAAGATCGTAAAATTGAATGTGGATGAAAATTCAGCTACGACAAGTGATTATGGAGTGATGGGAATTCCGGCCCTTATTCTTTTCAAAGATGGAGAAAAAGTAGATCAAGCAATTGGCTTACAGCCTAAAGAAGCGATTGCGGCATTGATTGAAAAGCATGCATGAGTAGTATGTGTTAAATAAAAAAAGGACTTATACCGACCAATACCTGTAAAGGGTTGGTAACAAAATGGAGGATTACTAAATGAATTCTAAATTTACACCATTATTTGATTCGTTCAATCTAGGAAAAGGGATGGAAGTGAAAAATCGGTTGGTGATGGCGCCTATGACAAATTTCTCTTCGAATCCTGACGGGACTGTAACCGATGCAGAAGTTAACTATTATGAACGTCGGTCTGGCGGGGTAGGCATGGTTATAACAGCTTGCACATACGTGACGGCCAATGGTAAAGGTTTTCATGGTGAATTTGGCGGAGATACGGATGAAATGATTCCTAGTTTACATCGTTTGGCTTCTGCGATTAAAGCGAAAGGTGCAAAAGCAATTCTACAAATATTTCATGGCGGCCGTGAGGTTCCACCGGAATTAGTACCAAATGGTGAAGTTGTAAGTGCAGGCAATATTCCGTCGGAAGGCGAAGGGAAACCTGTTCCACGTCCACTAACTGAAAGAGAAATTGAATCGATCATTCTCGATTTTGGTGAAACCACTCGACGAGCGATTGAAGCTGGTTTTGATGGTGTTGAAATTCACGGTGCCAATGGTTATTTACTCCAGCAATTCTTTTCACCGCATTCAAACCGTCGTGAAGACAAGTGGGGCGGATCGCTTGAAAAACGTCTGACTTTCCCATTAGCGGTTGTGGACGAAGTGAAAAAGGCTGTTGCTGAATATGCCAAAAATCCGTTCATCGTAGGATATCGCTTTTCACCGGAGGAGCCTGAAACACCAGGAATCACCATGGATGATACACTTGCATTGATTGATGGGCTTGTATCAAAAAATATTGATTATCTCCATGTTTCATTAATGGATTTCTGGTCGAAAGCAAGACGGGGAGTCGAGGCTGACCGACCTCGGATAGAAATTATAAAAGAACGTGTCGGAGATCAAGTTCCTGTCATCGGCGTTGGGTCCATCTATACAGCGGATGATGCAATCAAAGCACTGCAATCAGGGGTTCCGTTAATCGCATTGGGCCGTGAACTTATAATCGACCCTGAGTGGGTACAAAAAGTGGAACAAGGCAGGGAAACTGAAATCGTGACAAAAATAAACAAGGATAATCAGCAGCAACTTGATATTCCAGATCCATTATGGCAAGCGATCATCCATTCTCCAGGATGGTTCCCGGGGATTGAATAGGAGTTGTCTCCGTATTAATTAAACGATACTATTTTGTCACAAGAATTCGATAACACTTGGAAAAAGTGAACAACAAAAAGAAGACCCAGTCATAATGATGATCAGGTCTTCTTTTTGTTGACATTCACTTCCCCTGCAAAGAGGATGCCGGCATGGTCTGATAAAAAATCGAATGACAGGCTTTCATGAGGGTCAAATTGTGGAACGGAGTGAGGGCGAATCCACTCCATGTTTTCGTAATGAATAATTTTTCATCTTAAAATATAAAGGTATCAAGTGAGTATGGTCCAGCTCCGGTTATCGCAACGCCAATCGCCACTGCAAGAATAGCAAGATTATATTCATAACCGTTTTGAGTTGCCCAGTAGCCATTGGCTCCATGGACTTTAACGATCGCAACGAGCATTGTAAGCGCAATTAATATACCTGCAAAGGGTGTAAGGAGACCTAAAGCAAATAAAGCTCCTCCAATAAACTCTGAAAGACCAGCAAATAGTGCCATCGTAACTCCTGGCTTCATCCCAATCGAGTCAAACCAGCCTCCTGTACCTTTCAAGCCATGACCGCCAAACCATCCAAATAATTTTTGAGCTCCATGTCCAACAAACGATAACCCGATTACTACACGTATAACTAATAAACCTATACCAATCATTTATGATGCCTCCTGAAATTTTATTTTGATTATAGATATCTTTAATTCGAGATTTGATTTCAAAAAAAACATGGGTTTTTATCTCGATTTAAAATATCTCTAATTAAAGATAATGTAATTTGAGTGTTTTGTCAACATTTCATTTGAATGATTGCTGTGGGGAAAAGGGAATGAGGTTTCTATATTAAAGGGAGGGGGGATTTAAGTAATTACTCGTGATTTTCACACTTTTACTCGTGATAAGTATATGGAATTCAATTTTATTTACGAGGGTGCCGACCTGAAAGTACAATTAAGGAATTATTTAAGAACACATGCCGCTCATTACTTAAGATGTTTAAATAATGCTGTTTTCACATACTTTGTTGCTATTTACTAGGTAGTGAGTTGTGGTTGATTTCCCCTCTAGATGCTCGCTTTCCTTGGTGCGGGCGGTGAGCCTCCTCGGTGGGGTCTCACCTGTCCCGCTGCTCCCGCAGGAGTCTCGCACTTCCGCTCCAATCAACCTAAATAGTTTCGTTTTAAAAACAACAATCTTTACGAAAAGAGCCTTAAATAATGAACATTTGCAATATGATTGGTTTCCCTTATATTAAAGGGTGGAACTAAGGTAGGAAGTCTTTTGACTATTAATCCGGTTGGTCCTTCCATCTTAGCTGGATTTCCTATTGTTCTTGTTGTGACAAACTAGAACCGACACACGATGTTAATGTTGAAATGTGTATCCTTTTTAAATGAAAAACAGGCAGTACGCACGTAGCGTTTGCCTGTTTTCTATATAGAAAGAAAAGGTTATTCTTATGTATTCGAATGGAGAAAGAATCGAAAAAGGAGAGATTGACCGTTAAAATAAATCATATAATAACATGGGTGGTTATCAATGGGAGATGAACGGGATTAAAAACCTGTACCAGTTTTATAAAAAAGTTCATTATATTTATTTAATAATTGATCAAGTTGCTGGCTATATTCAACGGCAACATGGGAGTTTAAACCATCTTTAGCGACAACCTTGATAAGTTCATTTCTCTTTAATTCAATCTGTTCGAGAAATTCATTCTTTTTAGCCATTATATTTCCTTTCTGGCCCCAACATTTTTTCATGGTACCCTTTATTTATGTGTTCTGTTGTAAAATTTGTATGAATATAACAATTATATCGGCTCGGACTAATGAATTCAAATAAGTTAACTTAATGAAAATTAAGCTGTGTCCCCCTTCTCTTTTAAATGTTTGGCATTTAGTTGTCATGAAATATTCACAGTTCCATAAATGTATTTTTTTATCTTATTTGTTACAATGTTTATAGGTTGACATACATAGGAGTGAGCTCATTTGAATGATATTAATATGTTTTTAGCTTTTGGGGCGGGCTTCTTGAGTTTTATTTCGCCATGCTGCTTACCGCTATATCCAGCCTTCTTATCTTATATCACTGGTATGAGTGTTGGTGAAATCAAATCCGAGAACGCCATGCTCCAAAGAAGAAGTATGCTGCATACTTTATTCTTCCTTCTTGGTTTTTCTCTAGTTTTTATTGCAATTGGTTTTAGTACGACCTTTTTAGGTTCTTTTTTCTCGGATTACAAAGAATTGATTCGTCAGATTGGTGCGATCCTGATTATTATTTTTGGATTATTCATTGTAGGGATCTTTCAGCCGAAATCTTTGATGAAAGATAGTCGTTTTGAATTTAAAAACCGACCTAGCGGATATATAGGTTCGATTCTTATCGGACTTGCTTTTGCGGCTGGATGGACGCCTTGTGCTGGCCCACTATTGGGTGCTGTCATCTCTTTGGGTGCGACTAACTCTAGCGCTGCCATGAGTTATATGACTGCCTATATATTAGGCTTTGCCATCCCGTTTTTCATATTATCCTTCTTTGTCGGAAAATTGAAATGGATCAAAAAGTACAGCCAATACATCATGAAGATTGGCGGATATTTAATGATTGTAATGGGTGTGATTTTGTTTTTTAATTGGATGACCAAAATAATAGCAGTCCTGTCTAGACTATTCGGTGGCTTTACGGGGTTTTAGTCCATAATAAGTTATTTTTTCAAAATTATTCTAATGGGAGTTTCCTTGATTAGGTTTTATTGTGCTGTTCGAAATTTGATTCGGCCTGGTGACGATGGATATTACCATGCCAATCATGAAGAAATTAAGAAGGAAATTTGGGCTGCAAAGGATATAATTATATTCTCGATGGGTCAGCAGAAAAATGGTGTTGAAGCTTGGGCGAAAGACTTTTATCGTCAAGCCTTTTGTCGAGAGCAGGGTATAAAATGCCATCAATAGGTCGCTAAATTAAAAACACGCTCCTTGTTTATCTCAAATAGGTAATATATACTTTGTTTATTAATTGAAGTCATATATAATTTTTAATGGTACTTACCTATTTTTAATTAAAAGGGATGGTTTGATGATATATTTATCAACAGGTATAGCGATTGTGATGGCTATGGGTGTTTTCATGTTACGGATGAAAGAAACAAAAAAACCAGTGAACGAAAAGAAAATCATCTTACCGCCGCTGTTTATGAGTTCGGGTGCTTTGATGTTTATTTTTCCAATGTTCCGGGTCACTCGATACGAATTATTGGAGGCTCTTGTTGCAGGGATGTTGTTTTCCATCCTATTGATTAAAACATCCAAATTCGAAGTTAGAGATGAAAAAATTTATATCCTGCGCTCTAAAGCGTTTATATTCATATTGATTGGTCTCATGGTGATACGGCTAGTGGCGAAACTGATGCTGGGAAGCACGATTGAAGTCGGCGTCTTGAGTGGTATGTTTTTCTTACTTGCATTTGCTATGATCGTTCCATGGAGAATTGCCATGCTATACCAATACAAAAAAGTCAAAGCTGCCAGTTTAAGTGGAAGTAATATGGTGTGATACATGTAAATAGGATCAAAGGGATAATCCAGGAAACCTGAGTCGATATCATAATGACTCAGGTTTTTTGAGCTTTTTAAGGCTGAATCATTGGCGCTGGAAGAACCCTAGTGATAACATGGCTTTAACCACATTTAAAGGAGATGTTGATAAAATGGTAGATGAGGTCATTTTAAATGATGTTCCACTGCATGTTACTGATTTTCTTACTGAAAATGTAAAGGATTCTGAAGGTAGAGAAATCAGAAAAGTCAGTTTTAATTTCAAGGTTACAAATAGTGAATATCATGATATTACAACACTGCTTTATCAAATGGTATTTGATCTAAAGATTCCTCAGTCAAACGAGGAATTTCGAGCAGAGATCTTTAACTATGCGACTTCGGTAACGAATCTTTATGAAGAAAATGCCGTAGGGGATTTTTCACTGGTCTTGCTGGAAGTGAACGATCCGGAATGATTACATTGCCAGTCTTGTAAAGATATGGGTTACTGTCTATAATAATAGTGACGATCATTCTATACATATGAGGTGGTACTTTGCTTAGTGGATGGTTTTTATGGTTTATTTTATTTTGGGTAGCCCTTTTAATTATATTGATGAGCATAGGTGGCTTTTTCATGTTTCGAAAGTTCCTGAAAAGATTCCCCAAAGAAGACGGGAAATCCGATATGGATTGGGAAGAATACTATTTGGACCAAACAAAGCACTTATGGTCAAATCAACAAAAGGAATTACTCGAAGATTTAGTGAGCCCTGTACCGGAACTTTTTCGTGATGTAGCACGCCATAAAATTGCGGGGAAAATCGGAGAGTTGGCGTTAAAGGAAAAAGCGGACGATATTACGGAAGAACTAGTGATACGCGGCTATATCATTGCCACACCAAAACGTGACCATAAATTTTTACAAAAAAAATTAGCTGAAAGAAAGGTGAATATGGGTCCATATGAACACTTATTCAGCTAATGATGAAAAGGGTAGACTCTTTTGAGTTTGCCTTTTTTTTATTCTGAATAATTAAAAAGAATGGGACAGTGTGGTAATAATTAGAACGTTTGTACCCAAGCCATGCTATTCGTTAAATTTTTGATATAATAATAGTATGTAAAAATGAGGACGGAGTGAAACTATGAAATTTATCCATACGGCTGATTGGCATTTAGGTAAAATCGTTCACGGGGTACATATGACAGATGACCAAAGGCATGCCCTTTTGCAATTCATAGAAATTGTCGAAGAAGAAAAACCTGATGCGGTTGTGATTGCCGGTGATCTTTATGATCGTTCGGTTCCACCGACTGAAGCTGTGGAGCTTCTTGATGAAATCCTTTATACGATTAATGTGAAAATGAATACACCAATCGTTGCAATATCGGGAAACCATGATTCCGCGGAAAGGCTTGCATTCGGTTCATCATGGTATCGTCATAGTCAGTTGTACATTCATGGGAAATTGACAAAAACATTCGAGCCGGTTCGCATTAAGGGAGTGAATTTTTATTGTGTTCCATATGCAGAACCTGGAACGGTTCGCCATCTTTTTGAAGATGAAAGTATCCATTCCCATCAAGAAGCGATGAAGCGGATAACAGGAATGATTGCAGAGACTTTCAATAAGGATGAACCGAATGTCTTCGTAGGACATGCTTTTGTATTAGGCGGAAAAACGAGCGATTCAGAGCGAGTTTTGTCAGTAGGTGGTTCCGGATGTGTTTCATCAGACTTATTCGATGCGTTCGATTATACGGCACTTGGACATTTACATAGTCCTGACGCGATACGTCATCCTAAGGTGTTTTACTCTGGATCACTATTAAAATACTCTTTTTCTGAGGCCAAGCAAAATAAGTCGCTTTCCATTGTCGATATGCAAGAAGATGGTAGCTTCGATATACGCTATCGATCTTTGGCGCCTAAGCTGGATATGAGGGAAATATTCGGAACGATGGAAGAGTTACTAGATCCCGCTTTTTATCAATTGCAAAAAAAGGATGACTACTTGAAAATAACATTAAATGACGAGGGGTCACTCATCGATCCGATTAATCGTTTGCGCCAGATTTACCCGAATGTACTTCATCTGGAACGAAAATGGGATTTGACCGACCTTAGAAGAAAAAAATCCTTCTCTTCTGTAAAAGATGAACGGAAATCAGAATTGGACTTGTTCGAAACGTTTTATCAAGAAATGACAGATCGGGACTTTGATTCTCAAAAGCAAGATTTGATGGTTTCGGTAATTGAAGCCGTGAAGAAAGAGGAGGCTTTGAAATGAGACCCCATATTTTAACGATGCAGGCATTCGGACCATATGCAGGGAGGGAAACCATCGATTTTAATTCCCTTGGAGAACGGACCATGTTTGTCATCTCTGGAAAGACAGGCGCAGGGAAAACAACGATATTTGATGGGATCAGTTTTGCGATTTATGGAAAAGCCAGTGGTGAAGACCGAAGCGGGCAAGATTTACGAAGTCAGTTTGCCGAAGATGATGTGATGACGGAAGTCTCGCTGCAATTTACCCTGCGTGGGAAAACGTATTGGGTGACCCGGTCACCGCAGCAGGAACGAAAGAAAAAAGCAGGAGAAGGAACGACAACGGTTGGAGCAAAGGCTGAATTATATGAGATATTGGCTGAAGGAAAAAAATTGCTTGGTGCGAATGTGCGTGAGGTTGAGGAAAAAATCAAATTACTCATTGGACTTGATGCCAATCAATTCCGGCAAATCCTGATGATTCCACAAAATGAATTCCGAAAACTGTTAACTTCCGACAGCAAAGATAAAGAACAGATTCTCCAAAAATTATTTCATACTGAACTTTATAAACGAATCGAAGAAAAATTAAAAGAAGAGGCTTCCATCCTTAGAAAGCAAAGTGAAAAAAGCGCTCAGAGGAGAATTGAATTAATGAAAGGCATCCAGCCTGGTAATCATGTAGAATTGCAGGCACAATTGGAAGCGGAAGTGCCTAACGAACAGCTGATCTTACCGCTGTTACAGGAAGTCATTTTGGCAGCGGCAGAAAAAAATGAGGATGTAAATAAACAAATACAGGAAAAGCAAAAAGCTCGTGATCAAGTAAATCAAGAGCTTTCAAAAGCGGTTGATTTAATCAATAGATTATCGGAAAAAGAAAAACTTCGAAAAGAAAAGGAGAACCTTGAAGCAAAGCAGCCTGAAATGGAACTCGTGAAAGACCAAATTAAAATGGCACATAAAGCGGCTTCGCTTGAAAAGCAGGAACAATATTATTTGCGAATTGGCAAACAAGTCCAAGATGCGAATGCTGAACTTCAAAAATTAAGTGTACAGGCCGAGAAATTACAGGCTGAACGCATTGAGAAGCAGGATTCCTATGAACAGGAAATGTTGAAGGAAAACCAGAGGGAGCAGGCCGTACGGAATGTTCATCAGCTTGAGCAGGTAAAAGAGGCTGTCATGACTTTTGCAAGCTTAAAAGCACAAGTTACGTTAGATGAAAAAGAGTGGCGAACTAGTAAAGGACTTCGAGAAAAAAATGTTTCGGAACATCTGGCAATCGAAGAGGAAGCAGAGAGAGTCACTCATGAAAAAACAGAAGCGGAAAAAGCGGCGGTTCTTCATCGTGAAAAGGAAATCGAAGCGGAAAGAAATGATCAATCGTTAATGAAAATAAAAAAGCTTCAAGAAGTTCTTTCCGAAGTTCAGAATACGAAGCGGGTTCTGGAAGAAAAGAATATTCGGTTCAAAGAGATTCAAAGAATTCAGAGTCAGGAAAAGGAAAAACTGGAAGCCCTGAATCAAAACTGGCGATCAGGCCAAGCGGGTATGCTTGCGTCCATGCTGCACTCAGGGGAAAATTGTCCTGTGTGCGGTTCGCTAAGTCATCCAAAACCAGCGCAATTGCATGAGGATATGCCAACGGATATGGAACTGAAAGAGCAAGAAAACAGGCTGAAAACTGCAGAACAACAAAAAAGCCAAGCCGAAAGTGAATATTACCAAGCAAAATCAAAGTATGATGCACTGGCCGAGTCTTCAAAGGAAAAGATGATGGACTTACAAAATGACATGCCGGAGTTTAGGTTTGAAGACATTGATGATCATTTGAAACTGTTTATACAAAAAGGAAAAGTGCTGCAAGAGCAGTTAAAAGAATTGGTACGGAAAAAGTCATTATTTAATGATCTTGAAAGCAGGTTGCTGGAATTAAAAGCGAAAGCATCCCAGTTAAAGGAGAATCTTGCTTCTTTAGAAATAAAAGAGGACCAAGGGAAAACCAGGTATATTGAAAACTCGACAAAACTGACAGGATTAACCGATTCCCTGCCAGACGGTATACGGACAGAGGAAGAATATAATGCAGCCTTCCAAATGGCTGTAAAAACGCACAAACGCTTACAAATTGCTTTGGAAGATGCACAAAAAAACCTTCAAATGGTGAAAGAAAAAGAATCGGCAATCAATGCAAAAAAAGAATCCCTAAGTGGAAATATAGAGGCATTAAATCAAGAATTGAAAGAGGAACGGGAAAAGTTAATTACGGATATGACCAATCAAGGCTTTTCCAATTATAAAGAATATACAGCAGCCAAAAAGTCGGAAGCGGCTCTTGGGAGTTTAGAGGACCAAGTGCTGCAGTATAATCAAAATTGGCAAAGTGTTTTAAGTCTGTTTCATGATTTGGAAATGAAGTTAAAAGATGTAGTCAAACCGGACCTTGAAGGATTGAAAAAGACATTTGATTTCATAGATGCAGAATTGGAGTCGCTACGCCAAAATCAGAATGAATTACATGCCGAAAAAAGGACTAATGCAGAAATCGAAAGGAAATTGGCGCATATCAGGGAAGATCAGAAAAGTCTGGATGAAAGGTACAGTATCGTCGGTCATCTGTCTGAGATTTCCAAAGGTCAAAACTCCTTCAAAATAACTTTTGAACGGTATGTATTGGCAGCCTTTTTGGATGATATCCTAAAAGAAGCCAATTCAAGATTACTGAAAATGACAAGCGGCAGATATCAGCTTCTGCGAAAGCTGGATCCTACACGCAGGAATATCCAGAGCGGTCTGGAGTTATCCGTGTATGACCAATATACAGGACAGGAGAGGCATGTCAAAACCCTTTCGGGAGGAGAGAGCTTTAAGGCATCCCTTGCACTTGCTTTGGGTCTTGCGGATGTCGTCCAGCAGAATGCAGGCGGGATCTCACTCGAAACGATGTTCATCGATGAAGGTTTCGGTACCCTCGACCCTGAATCTCTTGATCATGCGATTGAAGCATTAATGGATATACAAAGCACCGGGAGATTAGTCGGGTTAATTTCTCATGTTCCAGAATTAAAAGAAAGAATAGATGCCCAGCTCCAAGTCATCTCGACACAAAAAGGGAGTCGTACGTCCTTCTATTTTGCTGGATAAATCAAGAAAAAAAGAATGGCTAAGGAGTGAAAGTGGCTCCCATGCCATTCTTTTTAATTTTTAGGAATGAACTACTCTATGTTAATATCATCAGCTGTTTTTCCGGGGGAAAACTTATGGATACGAATCACCAATATTGGATTTGAGAATTCAGCGGTAATTCTTCGTGAGCAAATCGAAAAGGGGAAAGGGATTTTTCTCTGTGTGGGTATTGTATCCGCTTTTTTTTCAAGTAATGGCTTATGAGTATCATCAACGATGATCGATAGCTCATTATCACGTAAACAAACTTTAATATCTTTCACATCATGATTTTCCAAAACCGCTTCCACCATATACTCATCGTCACTTTCGTATATATCAATTGAAAAAAGTTGATGATCCAACGCACAAGTTTCCGGATCCAGAAAAAACTTTTTTACCCATTCATCAAACTTTTCAACCTCATTCATTTGCAATCCATGTTGATTGTCTTGCATGTTGATACCCCCGGTTTTCCTTTGTTGTATTATATGTTGAATTATGAATGTGGTGATTGATAAAGTGAAAATGGATGATTGAAAGATACAGGAAAACGTGGTTCAAAAAATTCAGGAATATAAATGTATAAAAAGTATCCAACGATTTTTAGAAAAAGTAACCAAAGCACAGGAACGAGGGCTGTGTGTGTATTAACGGGAATCATAAAGTAGAAGGAAGCTAACAGAGATGACCAATTCTAAAAGAGTTGGTCATCTCTTTATTTACATGATCATTTTGATCTATAACGCGTCACCTCCATCTTAATTCAAAACTAGGCTTTACTGCTGTCGAAATGAACAAGCTCAATCCTTGTTAGTACAGTTATGAATATCATAAGGAATGTAATTTTTAAATAACTCACCGCCGCCTCGTATTGGAATCTTAATGAAGAAAATACGCCCTCTTATCACTTCCCGAAACAGTGGAATTTGCCGTTGTTGCTGTAAAGGCGCCATAATCCAAAAAGACCTCTTTAAAGCGCCCGATTGCTTGCATTTATTGATTGAAAGAGATCACGATATTTGTAGATTAGCTTTTCATAGGATGTCGACTTCTTACTCTTTTTCTTCTGATTGGTCAAAATAGAAAACCTTACTTTAGGGTGAAAAAGGTGGAGGGGGGCGCTATTAATCGATCAAAGAAGTGTGGAAACAATTTCTCAATTGCTGCTTCTCCTCCTTTTAATAAAACATGAGGATGGTAGCTTATGGCACTCTTTTGCCTAGCGGCTTTTTCCGTCCATCTTTCACCTGCTTCCAAGATGATTAATTCTCGAAAAGTATGTGATAGGGCTTGGCAGCTGTTTCCCTGCGATGCTTCCTCCGATAATTATTGCTTTCTCCAATATGATTCGTCCCCCAATCCCGCTGCAAGTATTCGTGTTCTCTCGATAAAACTACTTTCCTTATAGGTGAACATCAAATGAAGTCCCATCCACCACTAATTCGTGAGACTCACCATCTGCTATATCGTCGGTAGTGAATGAAAAGGACTTGAGCCCGTCGATTTTTTCTTCGGAATCGACTAATAAGCCAATTGTGCCTTTTCTTGTTTCTCCTGGTTGGTAATCTAATCGACTTACTTTTTTTGTCCCCATAAAAGTATCCCCGGAGTGGATGAAATTTTTAGAAGGCACATTATATGTAAGGTCATCATTGAAAGTAACATGTTCCATGCTGAAGAACTGCAGTTCCTTGGGACCTTTATTTTCCACAGAATAAGTTATTTCAAGATAAGTTACCTCTTTGCCAATATCCGTTTTAGACCAGGCAGACTGCTGATCGATTTCCTCCATGGTTAAATTCTCTTTATAGTATATCGAATAGGCTTCTTCAAAACTCAATCCCGTATAGGATTTGAGCTCCTCCTTTACTTCATCTGTGAGTGAAGAAAATTGAATCATGCGGATATCCTTGATTGTGATGGCCATTGGAGCCAATTCAAATGACTCATTTATAGACTTCGTTTCTAGTAATGTGAGTGTTCCCCAATCTTTTTGGCGGACCTTATCGCCGACTCTTTCAAGATGGGTCCCGCCATATTCCTGTACCTCAGGAATTTTGGACTCCTTGGCTTCTGCATTTTTCCGTTTTTCGGTCTTATTATCGCTGCCGAAATAATTGAAGGCTATAACACTTGAAAAAATAAGCAATAATCCAGCAATTATTGAAATGGTCCATCTTTTACGAATATTTCATCACTCCTTAAACTATCGATGTCATAAACTATAATATACCTTTTTTTCGCAAATGAAGGAAGAGTACCCATCTTGTTGCCGAAAATCGACATAGTTTGAGTTTGCATAAAAAGTTAACTGCATTCATGTTGCAATATAATTATTTCTCTTTTTATTAAGGCATTGTTCTTTAATTAGACTACTGGGGCGTTATATCTTTTTATCAAAAGCGAAAACAATGTAAAAAGGAGAGAAAAACCAAC
The DNA here is from genome assembly GCF_001578185.1 of Peribacillus simplex. Lineage (NCBI taxonomy): Bacteria > Bacillati > Bacillota > Bacilli > Caryophanales > Bacillaceae > Peribacillus > Peribacillus simplex. The sequence continues at coordinate 1,989,945 of NZ_CP011008.1, forward strand.
AAGGGGCTTTTTGAGATATGTAGGGGACATAACGGGCCATCCTCTTAGCGGAAGCAACAGTCTTCATGAGCAACGGCTTTATTAATCTATGCGTAAACTTGCCGATCAGGAACTATTCTTCTTGTGCCGTCAGCGAATTTAGGCGTTTTTTTTGGAGGAATCCGGATTCCAGGGCATCTGACGTCAAGATGGTCTCGCACAACATAATCTGGTGGGAAAAAAGAAAAAAGCCGTGGCAATTCATCTGGGGTACCATGGTCTTTCTGCCTTGATCTCTCCATCACCATCCTTTGGTGTGTTTTCGCGAGATTTCTCAGCTATAGTACAAGCGATTTTATATTAAAGTCATATCATATTACAAGGGAAAATCCTAAGAAACTGAGGACATGCTAGGTAATGGATCAATGGATGATGAAAATGGCTTAGGAACGAACAAATAGAAAGGTCTTTACTTCCTGGATTTAATTTTTGCTTTAGTTTCCAATATAAACAGCCAGAACTAAATCTTTTGTTTAGGCTCTTTTCGTAAAGATTGTTGTTTTTAAAACGAAACTATTTAAGGTTGATTGGAGCGGAAGTGCGAGACTCCTGCGGGAGCAGCGGGACAGGTGAGACCCCACAGGCGTTCTCACCGCCCGCCCCGCGGCAAGCGAGCATCTGGAGGGGAAATCAACCACTCACTACCTGGTAAATAGCAACAAAGTATGTGAAAACAGCCTTTGTTTATTATTGATTCTTCTATGTACTTGTTTTTTCATCTATCTGGAAATCCATCTCACTAGTCACAAATTTTTTAAAAAAGGAGACGCATATGGAATGTGGCCAATTAACAATGGTAAGGAAAGGATACATCAGCCGAATAAAAGTAAACTGCTGCTGTCCCAGCAAGAGATAAAAGCCATTGAGTCTTGGGTATCTCAAATGTGGACATACCAATTTTATAAAACCGCAAGACAAATAGTGTCTACTGCTAGTAAAACGCTAAAATTCAAGTATAAAATGATTGGGTATGGTTTAAACCGAGTTGTCTATGATTTAAATAATGGCTATATATTAAAAATTGCATTATCAGAAGTAGGCTTAATAAGCAATGCAAATGAGGCCTATATATATAATAACTGTAATAAGGAAGTCAAAAAGTATCTATGTCCGGTTAAGGAGTATGGGCTGGGCTGGATTATCATGAAGAAGGTGGACACGAAAGTGTCAATCATGGAATATACGAAACTGATCAAGTTGGAATTGAAATTCCTGAGGTACAGTATCATTCCAATAGATTTGCGTTTAGATAATGTCGGATTTAATGAGAATAATGAAATGGTTGTCATTGATTACGGTCTATTCACCATGGATCTCATAAGCCCTTTTCTGCGAAGGTTAGTTTATCCAAGGGCAAATGATAGATAAATAATGGCTGCAAATGGCAGTATTTTTTGAGAATCCAAATTCATTAATCCCAATGTGAATAATAGAAATTTCATTTACAAATTTAACCTATTTGAACCATTTCACCGCGAGCATATTAATGGGTATTAAATTAAACAAATTATAATATATTTAGGTAAAGACCTCGCTAGAATATTTAAATTGAAGTTTTCACAAGGAAGTGGTGGTCAAAGAAGGCTTGGGTAATTAGACTTTGGGTAATAATCTTAAAAAGCTACACGAATTTGCTTACTTATCTTCACCAATAACAAAGTTGGGTGCTCCACATGTAGGGTTAGTTCTGCAAGTAAAGGTTCTGACAAGTGTTGTTTAATTACATTTGGATAGATTGTAATTTCACCTGGTAGAGAAACACAGGTATTTCGGAAAAGGGTACGCCAACACCTAAAATACTAGCTAAAACCATGCTAGTAAAACCATCAATTATTGAAAAAAGTCGTTACTCTTCAAAGTCATGTCAAGACAAGGAATTTCCTATAATCAAGCATACAAAACCACCTTAATCAAGTATTCATCTGAAAGGTGGTTTTGTTATGCCATTCTTAACCATTTTTCACTTAATGACCTATGTTTTCTAAATAAGGGAGTTCATTTTAAACTATAGCTAAATTGAATTTTCTTAGGTTCCATACAGTGAAAATGGAGAAAGTTGACTTATCAAGTTGTACCAACAAATGCCCGCTTGAATTCCGGTCGAGCGATTCGTGCCGATACAAATAAGCACTAAAGGGTCTTGCTATCATTCGTCTCTTATTTTAAAGCTAATAAACTTCTGTTCCATCATCTCATTCATCGCATATTTGACGCCTTCTCGACCAACACCGCTGTCCTTCCAGCCGCCATAAGGCATATTATCAATCCGATAAGTTGGGATATCATTGATGACGACTCCACCTGTTTCCAAGCGTTCTGCCGCATAGAAAGCACGTTCTATACTTGGTGTCATCACTCCTGAGTTCAATCCGTAACGTGAATCGTTTGCATCCTTGATGGCATCATCCAGCGTTTCGAATGGGAAAATACAGACGATTGGACCAAATACTTCGAAACGAAATACCTTTGAATCACGATTTACATTGGTTAAGACGGTAGGCACTAGTACATTGCCTTCCACTGTACCGCCGCACTCGATTTTTGCTCCTTCCTGTACTGCCTCGTCTATCCAACTTTGTAACCGTTCCAATTCTTTTTTTGAAATAACCGCTGTAATATTTGTATTTTCCTCCAAGGGGGAACCGATGACAAGCTGTTTTGTTGCACTGACGAATCGATCTAAAAATTGTTGGTACAGTGATTTGTGGACATAAATTCTTTGGATCGAGATACACACCTGCCCATTATTCGTAAATGAACCCATCACACTTCGTTGAATAATTTTATCGATGTCGACTCCTTCATCAATGATGAAAGGCGAATTGGATCCGAGTTCAAGGGTAAGCTTACGGAAGCCTGCCTGCTGCTGGATAAGGTGTCCGACCTCTACACTGCCTGTGAAAGTCACTTTTTTTACATGTGGATGGGTCGTCAACGCTTCACTTAAAACATCTCCCTTACCCGGAATGATGTTCAAAACTCCCTCCGGCAGCCCTGCTTCTTGAAAGATATCGGCAAGAACCAGTGCACTCAAAGGGGTTTGTTCGGCAGGTTTTAACACGATCGAATTACCAGCCGCAATAGCTGGACCAACTTTATGGGCGACAAGATTAAATGGAAAGTTAAATGGGGTAATCGCCGTTACCACGCCAATAGGGGTATGAATTGTAAAGCCAAAACGGTTTACCCCACCCTGTGCAGCATCCATCGGAATTTGTTCTCCATAATTGTTCTTTGCCGCTTCTGCAGCAAAACGATAGGTCTGAACCGTACGATTCATTTCCTCACGAGCATTTCGAATCGTTTTCGCCGCCTCTAGAGAAACGATTTTCGCAAGTTCTTCACTGCGTTCTTCCATGATTGCTGCAGCTTTCATTAAAATTTCGGCTCGAGCATGCGCCGGGAAGGATCGGTATTTCTGAAAAGCGGCATTTGCCTCAACTATTGCTTCAATGGCATCCGCAGGCTCAGCCTGTCCGATTTGTGCAATTTCTTCATTTGAATGGGGATTAAATAACGGCTCATACGATTTAGCTTCCCGCCATTTACCACCGATCCACAATTGCCACTTTTTCTTCATCTGACATTCCTCCAATACTACATGTTTTATAATTTACAAATATAATCACCCAGTGTTTTCGAGAGCTTTACATTTTCCGAATAATCGACATCCACATCAATCAAGACAATTTCCTGACTCGAAATCGCTTCTTCTAATGCATGAAGCAATTCATCGGAATGGGTTACTTTCACTCCTTTAACACCAAAACTTTTTGCGAAGCTTAAAAAGTCTGGGTCGGTAAATTCAATCGCATTCGTACGATCAAATTTATTCAATTGCTTCCACTCAATTAGGCCGTATTTTGAATCATGGAAAATGACTATCACGAAGGCAAGGCCCAGACGTTTTGCAGTTGCCAATTCAACCCCATTCATTAGAAATCCGCCATCCCCTGTAACCGCAATGACAGGTTTATCAGGTTTTGCCAGTTTTGCCGCAATCGCACCGGGAATGGCAATCCCCATCGATGCAAAGCCATTAGAAATGATAGTGTGATTAGGCTTTTCCGGTTGATACATCCGAGCCATCCATAATTTATGTGCACCAACATCAGAAATGACAATGGCATTTCCCTTTTCCGCCTTTTTCAAATCAGCGATAATCCGCTGAGGGATGATAGGGCTTCCTGATACATTATCTGAAGAATGAAATTTTTCAATAATTTGAGACCTTAATCTTTTCACTTCTGGCCAAAGCTCTTTTTTAACTACATCAGTGGTCAATGCTTCAAGTGACTCTGTTACGTTCCCGACCAATTCAGCTTGAACGGGGTAATAAGCATCAACCTCAGCCGGTCGAGCATCAATATGAATAATCTGATTCATTGCCTCATCGTTCCAATACTTTGGCAAATATTCGACGAAATCATAGCCGACGGTGATAATAAGATCGGCCAAATCAAACCCGCATAGAACATAATCCCTTGCTTGCATCCCTACTGTAAAAAGGGTCAACGGATGGTTAGAAGGTAAAACTCCTTTGGCCATGAACGAATTCACAACAGGAATTTGTTTCTCCTCAGCAAATTTACGTAAGGACTCCGTAGCTCCATCGCGGATTACGCCATTACCAGCTAGAATAATAGGCTTTTTAGCGCGATTTATTAATTCTACAGCTTTTTTGATTTCTTCTTCGGCTGGATTGGATCTAGGGATTGGTGTAACCGGAAGTGGCTCACCTTCTGTATCCATCATTGCCACATCTTCCGGAAGCTCGATATGAACAGCACCCGGCTTTTCAATGACTGCAGTCTTAAATGCTTTACGGATAATTTCCGGAATCGTATGAGGCACCTTAATTTGTTGATTCCATTTCGTTACTTCCTTAAAAACTCCAATAATGTCCACATATTGATGCGACTCCTTATGAATTCGATCAAGCCCCGCCTGACCAGTAATCGCAACAACAGGGGAATAATCCAAATAAGCACTTCCTATCCCTGTTAATAAATTGGTTGCACCCGGTCCCAATGTACTCAAACAAACGCCAGGCTTTCCAGTTAGCCGCCCATAGATGTCTGCCATAAATGCTGCAGCTTGTTCATGGTGGACTAAGATAAATTTAATATCAGAGCTTATTAGAGAATCAACAAGATCCGTATTTTCCTCACCAGGTATCCCGAAAATATACTGAACACCTTCATTCTCTAAACATCTTATAAACAAATCAGATGCCTTCATACTATTCCCTCCTCGACCATTGATTTCTTCCCTATATGTTGGCTTTGCCTACATGAAATTATGTAATTGAGTGTTAAAAATCTTTTCAATAATATTCGCTCCATTGTATAAAGAGATTCAAGTTAGAGTAAATTAAACACAATATAATCATTACTAGGAGGGGTAAAAATGGATATCGCAAGTCGTTTAATTATCATTTCATTTATTACTATTGCACTTGTTGTAATAGCACTTGTCATTTTTCTAGTCTATTTATTAATATTAGACCGAAATCAGAAGCACCACGCTATACTACGGAATTATCCAGTACTAGGGAGGGTCCGCTATTTTTTAGAAAAAATCGGACCGGAATTTCGGCAATATTTATTTAACGAGGATACTGAAGGGAAGCCATTTTCAAGAGATGATTATGAACATATTGTAAAAAGCTCAAAATATATGCGGGATGTAATCGGGTTTGGTTCAAAACGTGATTTTGATGAAGAAGGCCTTTTTGTTCGGAATGCTATGTTCCCCAAATTAACCGAAGAAGAAAAATTCGATAGAGAAACAAAGGTGATAACTAAAAGATATATCTTATTGAGAGATCCGCTTCTTATGCAGCGAAAGGAAAAATGGGAGGATGAGGAATCGTCTGCTTACTTATTACATGACCATGATGCCGTAATCATTGGCCCAAATACAAAACATCCATTTAGATTAAAAGGTTTAATTGGGATGTCGGCGATGAGCTATGGTTCATTAGGACATAATGCCATCACAGCTTTATCAGAAGGATTGGCTTTAGCGAAAGGCACATGGATGAATACTGGGGAAGGCGGACTCTCTTCTTATCATTTAAAGGGTGGCGTCGATATTATTATGCAGATTGGCCCAGCCATGTTCGGAGTGCGCGATAAGCATGGCGAAATGGATTGGGACGAGTTAAAGCGGAAAAGTGAAATTCCTCAAATAAAAGCATTTGAGGTTAAGCTCGCTCAAGGTGCCAAAACACGCGGGGGACATATCGATGCTGAAAAAGTTACTCCAGAAATTGCCGAAATTCGCAAAGTGGAACCATTCAAATCGATTGATAGCCCCAATCGTTTTCATCAGTTCAATGATGTACCGACAATGTGTGAATTCATTGAAAGAATCCGCAGCCATACGGGTAAACCTGTTGGAATGAAGATGGTTGTAGGAAGTAATGATAGCGTAGAGGAATTAGCCAAATATATGAAGGAAACCGGCAAAGGTCCGGACTTTATCACTGTGGATGGAGGGGAAGGCGGAACAGGGGCTTCTTATCAAGAATTGATTGATAGTGTCGGTTTGCCGATTAAATCAGCCCTGCCAATTGTTGTCTCCACCCTTCAAAAATATGGGGTACGCGACCGGGTTAAAATTATTGCTTCAGGTAAACTGTTCACCCCTGACCGGATTGCGATTGCTTTGGCGATGGGGGCTGATCTTGTCAATATAGCTCGTGGATTTATGATTGCCATAGGATGTATCCAAACATTGAAATGTCAATCTAATGCCTGTCCAGTTGGGGTAGCCACAACAGACCCAGAATTGCAAAGGGCTCTCGTGATTGACGAAAAGAAATACCGCGTCGTCAACTTTCTCGTGACACTTCGAAAAGGACTATTTCGAATTTCAGCAGCAGCAGGTTTGGATTCGCCCGTTCATTTTCAACCTAAGCATATTAGTTATAAGGATGAAAAAGGCGTCGTGACATCACTGGAAACCATCATTCAGGAAATCAGGCAGCAAATAGAGTGAAATCCTGATTATTCTTTTCTCCTATTAATATTAACTTTACTTTCTGTTTATTATCTGCTTGCTGGTTTTGTGAAAAATAACAATGGGATGTTGTAAAATAATCAGTCCACTATCTACCAAGAATTCGCCTTTAAAGGAGGGTAAATTGTGAAAAATATGGGATATCAATGCAGGTCCAATGTAGAATTGCAGCAACTTGTTGATGAGGCAAAAAAATTTACCGTTAAGGGAAAGGTGGCAAACTATATACCGGCTCTTGAAAAGGCGAATCCTGGAGATTTATCTGTGGCTATTTACTATCCTGACGGAAAAAGATATTGTGCGGGGGATGTAAGTGTCAAAATGACCCTCCAAAGCATTTCAAAAGTATTGACACTTGCTATGGTATTAATGGAAAAAGGAGAGGACTATGTCTTTTCATTTGTAGGAAAAGAACCTACCGGTGATCCTTTTAATTCCATTGCCAAGTTAGAGACAAACAAGCCATCCAAGCCGTTAAACCCGATGATCAATGCAGGAGCATTGACTGTTACCCACATGGTTTCAGGTGACAATGTAAATGAGAGGCTTAAGCGTATTTTATATTTTATCCGGGAGTTGACCCAAAATCCTATTATCGATTTTAATGAAGCAGTTGCCAGTTCAGAATACAATACAGCAGACTTAAATCGATCGTTAAGCTATTTTTTAAAGCAGCATAATGTAATAAACGAAGATGTGGAGGACTTAATCGAATTGTATTCGAAGCAGTGTGCCATTGAAATGGACAGTCAGGATTTGGCGAGGATAGGCTGTGTGCTGGCCATGAATGGGAAAGATCAGTTGACGGGAAAGCAAATTATCCCCGGAGACATTGCTCGTATTTGCAAGACATTTATGGTTACCTGCGGCATGTATAATGCCTCAGGTGAATTTGCCATTAATGTAGGCATTCCGGCCAAAAGCGGCGTGTCAGGAGGAATCATGGGGGCTGTCCCTGGAAAATGCGGAATTGGAATTTATGGTGCAGCGCTGGATGAGAAGGGGAACAGCGTTGCCGGGGTAAAACTCTTGGAAATGATGGCGAAAAAGTATTCATTAAGTATGTTTAATACTTAAACAATGTTTCCTGTTGCACATTTATTACAGATAGTCCTACAGGTCATGATTGAATATTCTCATAGAAGCCGTATAGAATATGTATGATTCGAAATGACTTCCCTTATCAAACTCAGTTTTGGGATATTGAATGTAGTTTCAAACTACGCATTTTCCTATTGAACCCTTCATGCTTTAGCGAACGTTTAAGGCTATCTGTTTCTAAGGTAATCGCCCCCCGGCTTCATTTCATATTTCAAAAATAATAAAATTTGTCCATTGCAGAGTTAACAAATCTATTTAGCTTGTTGGGGATGTTGGGACAAGTTGTTTTCATATTTAATCTGGTTCAATAATGCTGCGGCAACCTTTTTCTCGCGGGCAAAATGGATAGATTAAGAGTGTTAAAAAAGGAATAGTTAGTGAGTAAGTTTTTTGTAGACTAATAAATGAATAAAATAGATGACTTCTTTATTGATACTGGATATCATTCGATCTAGTATTCGGTAGCTCCCACGTGATGCACGAATAAGCCCACGCATCGCTTTAAACTTTCAAAATGTTTCATCAATCTTACAGATCGCCATTTTAGGAATATAAAAAAAAAGCCAATTTTCTTTAAGAACAATCTAAGGGTCCCAGAAAATTGTTTATCCTGGGTATATCCGATAGAGGCCAAGACGTCATATCATATGATTTTGTGTAATTCCAATTTTTGTATAATTTTTTTGAATATTTAAAAAATATTTGTTGGTTTCTGTAGTTTTATATTAGATTCTGTGGTTCCTGTGATAAATTAAAGCTACTTTTTAAGAGAAAATACTACATTAAATAACAATATCTGTGTTTTTGGGGTTAATGGCATACAAACTTCAAAGAACCGGCAGAAAGAAACTTAAGAATTCTCACAAATGAAAGAAAGTTAAAAGGAGAAACAAATATGAACGATCTACAAAAGCAAATACTCTTTTTCCTTGAGGAATGCAATAGAGAAAGATGTGTAAGTAAAATTGCTGAAAAGTACAATAAAAGTCTTGAAGTGATAAGGGCCGAGTTAGTGATACTTGTGAACAAAAACCTCATAGATATCAAAAAGAGTACGACTGGGAAGATAAGCAAAGCAACGATAAAGCCAGAAGGTAAACAATACTTCAGAGATGCAATTGCAATTGTTACTAAGGAGTCAGTACAAGGGCAAATCAATGAATTGAGACAAAAGTTGTCAACTCTGGAAGCCTCCTTTCTGCAAGCACAAGCGAATCCAACTGTGGAGAATAAACAGTCACTACTAAATAATGCGAATACGGTTCAATCAGTGGCTAATGGATTAAACTCATTTTTTAAAGCTGGAATGGATATCTTTAAGTAAATCGTTTAGTTGTTCCGTCATAAGCATCAAAAGAAAGAGTGGCTGATGCCTCCAATTTTTCTTCAGGGCGCTCTTGTACAATCTACATGCACCTGTGGCCAAAACAGGACTCGCTCATGTGTCTATTGTTGAGTGAACTGGTTAGAGCAGAGCTGATGAGGTTAACTAATGAGTGTCTTACATAAATACTTAATAACCAAAGTGTCCGAATCAGTTGAATAGAACTGAGTGGGTTTTACTGAAAAGGGAGCACATGGATGTGGATGTTTTAAGATTTAATGAGCGTGAAACAATCGTAATCGGTGTAAATAATACAGTGAAAGATAAGGCGTTCCACGTTACTTGTTATGCAAAAATTAAAATAAAGAAAGCCTGCTTCCTTGAATGAAAGGTTCGTAGGTTTTTTTGTTATTCACTTTTCACTATACCTTAAGGGACTCTTCATGTCCTAAAATCACTCCATTTAATAGTGAACTTAAATTCAAGGGCGATGAAATCCTGAGATTAAGCGAGTATTTGTGAGAAAATCGTATTAAACTGAGGTAGTTGAAGAATAAAAACTGAAAATTCGGTATGAACAATTGTAAATATATAGTGAGGTATGAAAAGATACTAATGGCAATAACCGAAAAATTTAATAGTTTTGCTAAAAAGGGGATTGGTTCTATAGTGCAAGTAATAAATTAAAAATTAAACAATCTAAACCCTTTTGCACATTATCAAAAAAGGACAGATTCATTAAAGGGTCAAATCTGCCCAAAAACAAAAGAAACTTATCCATAAATTGATTAGAATTGATGATAATCTGTAAGTTGAAAGGAAAGTTACGACTTTTCCTTCAAGTAAATCATTTTTGTACCAAAACCATCTATCCTATATCATATCAATATGTGTTATTTTCCAATGCTCATTCTTAATAAGTTGCTCTAAATTTTCTTTGTCTTCTTTTTTAAAGTAAGTGATCATTTTTTTATGATGTTCATTCATTTGTTCTAATACGGCAAAAAGTTTTTCTTCGTCTTTGCTCAAATAGATTTGTCTAACAAAACTGTTTTGTAAAGAATTAAGAAGGTCTATTAATGTATCGTTTTTACATTTATCAATATATACTTTATGGAATTGATTTTGGAATTGCTGATAATCCGAATAATTTTTTTGTGAAATTGACAGGTCAATTTTTTTAACCAGCTCTTCCATTAGTTCAATATCACTCTTTGTAATATGCGCTATAGATAATGAGGCTGCTAGGGCGTCAAGCACACCAACAACTTGAAAAACATCAAGCTTATTCTTTGTATCAAGTTCTTTAACGATAAATCCCTTTCGAGGAAAATACTCAAGTAAATTTTCTGAAGCTAATTGTATCAAAGCTTCCCTTACAGGGGTTCTGCTTACTTCTAACTTCTCGCTTAGTGCAACTTCATTTACCTTATGATTAGGAAGCAATGTTCCATTCTGAATTTCTTCAGCAATATGATTATATACATGGTCTTTAAGTGATTGGTATCTCTTTTTGATAGTCCTTCTCCCCTATGCTAAAAATTGATACATTTATTATACAATATACAATATAAAATTGAAAATTCTTAATTTTTGTATAGCATAGGCTTCTAAATTCTTCAATAGCTCTACTGTTTAGTAATTATCGCAGCTCACTATTACCTGTATCCCAATCAGTCTCTAAGTCCACATGAGGCGATGCTGCCATAGAAATTCAGATCTTAAACGAATTGAGAGAACCACGGAGTGTGGGAACAATTGTAGTTTGGGTTTTAAGGCTTTTACAAGGATATAGAATATTGAACATCATTAAAACTATACGTGTTAATTGAAAGTTTTTTAAGATTAAACTAATAAAATATATTGAAAAGGGGAAGAGTCCAGTGTATCATATGTCTTAATACGAATAATATTTCTGATTATTCAGCATATTATACAATATACAATATACAATATAACAAGAAAATATGCTGAGTTAATAGCTCTTCTAACAAAAGCACCTTCATATTAAAATTGGCAAAGAATAAATTTAAGCAGGTGAAAAAAAGGAAGTGGTGACTAGTATAAAGAAAAGGAGAGGGTAATTAATATACAATATACAATATACAATATATTAAAACATGTTGTGTTATTAGTTGCTAACAAAAGCACGTTCATAATAAAAATGAAAAAAAATGTAAGAACGTAAAAAAAGAAGCGAAAACTAGTACGGCAAAGGAAGCTATAAAAATACAATATACAATATATTATATAAATCCGAACAGAGATGTGGTTGACAAAACTATGAAAATTAGAGGTGAAAGAACATGAGTGAGCAAAACTTTAAAGATATACAAGCCGGTACAAAGGCTGTATGGGCAGGAGAAAAAGAATCTCTTGCTTACAATGCAACTCAAGTTCCTGTGGTGCTAAGTGTTGCCTACAATTATGAGGACATAGACGAGTGGCATGAAGTGGCCATTGGAAAAAAGCCTGGGTATATCTACAATCGCATGACAAATCCCACTGTTCAAGCTCTGGAGGAAAAAGTGAGAATCCTCGAGGGAGCTGAGGCAGCAATTGGTTTCTCATCAGGAATGGCCGCTATAAGCAGCACACTATATACATTTTTAAGACCGGGGGACCGGGTTATATCGGTTAAAGACACTTATGGGGGAACCAATAAAATCTTTACCGAATTCTTACCGAATCTCGATGTAGATGTGCAGTTATGCAACACAGGAAATCATGAAGAAATCGAGGCTGAAGTGGCCAAAGGTTGCAAGGTTTTATATTTGGAGTCTCCAACCAATCCGACGATGAAGATCACTGATATTGAGAGAATGGTAAGAGCCGGAAAATCGGTGGGGGCATTGGTTATCATAGACAATACTTTTGCTACTCCCATTAATCAAAATCCCATTCAATTAGGAGTTGACATTGTAATTCATAGTGCAACTAAATTCTTAAGCGGACATGCCGATGCATTAGGAGGTGTTGCATGCGGTACCAAAGAACTGATGAAAAAAGTCTATCATTATCGAGAAATCAATGGAGCGACGATGGATCCTTGGTCAGCCTATCTTATTTTAAGAGGGATGAAAACGTTAAAACTTCGAGTACGCCAGCAAGAAAAGAGTGCAATGGAAATCGCAAAGTATCTGCAAAAGCAAAAGCTTGTAGAAGCGGTTAATTATCCTGGATTAGAAACACATCCCCATCACCATATTGCAAAGAAACAGATGAGGGGTTTCGGCGGAATTTTAAGTTTTGTATTGAAAGGTGAGATGGATGCAATAAAAATTTTATTGCCAAAATTACAATATGCAAATAAAGCCGGGAATCTTGGAGCTGTTGAAACTATATATGGACCCGCAAGAACGACCAGTCATGTGGAATGTACTCTTGAAGAACGTCAAGCTCTTGGTATCCCGGAAGGATTGGTTCGTATCTCCGCAGGAATTGAGGATACGGAAGATCTTATTTCTGATTTGGAACAAGCTTTTGCCCATTTGGAATCACAACTACCAGTAACGGTAGCTGCAAATAAAGATATTAATAATGGAAGAGGTATGGGATATGACACATAAAATTGCTTTGCTTGGATTTGGCGTAGTCGGACAAGGATTGGCAGAAATTTTACAAGATAAAGGTGAGTCTTTACGCAGTGAACTTGGCTTTGATGCTAAAATTGTTGCAATTTCCGATGTCATGAAGGGCTCTCTTTATCACCCTGAAGGGTTGGATATCTCTCAAGTATTACAAGTTGTAAAGGAAACGGGAAAGCTGGAGAGCTACCCTGAAACCCCTGGGTTGATAAGGGGATGGGACAGCTTTAAGACAATCCTTGAGAGTAATGCGGATACCATCGTAGAGATCACTTTCACGGATGTAAAGACTGGACAACCTGCCATCGATCATTGTAAGACGGCATTTGAAAGTAAAAAGAACGTAGTAATGAGCAATAAAGGTCCCGTTTCTTTAGCTTACCAAGAACTAGCTGAGTTGGCCAAAAAGAATGATGTGCGGTGGGGCTTCGAAGGTACTGTTATGAGTGGAACACCAGCATTGAAAATGCCTCTCGTCTCATTGGCGGGAAATAACATTTTTGAATTGCGGGGGATTTTAAATGGAACGACTAATTATATTTTGACCAAAATGGAAGAAGGATTGAGCTATAAGGATGCATTAATTGAGGCACAAGCTCTTGGCTATGCAGAGGCAGATCCTACTAGCGATGTAGAGGGATATGATTCTCAGTATAAAGCTACTATTCTTGCTAATGTTGTAATGAATATTCCGATGAAACGTGAGGAAGTAGAATGTGTAGGAATTAGTCATCTTACACATCAAGACATTCAATGGGCAAAGTCTGCAGGGAAAAGGTGGAAGCTTATTGCTGAATGTAAAAAGGATGGTGATAAAGTAATCGCAAAGGTAGGTCCTGAAGCTATACCTCTTACAGATCCTCTAGCTGGGGTTTTGGGAGCACAAAACGCTATTACGTATAACTGTGACTTAGCCGGTCCGATTACGTTGATTGGTGCCGGAGCTGGTCGCAAAGAAACAGGATTCTCTATTCTGATTGATTTAATCAATATGAGTCGTGGGCAATTATGATCTTATATACCACAAGTTATAAGCTGGAAAATTACTTATACGGGGTGATTATCGATGACACTTATTGAAGCGCTTACAAAGAAAAATAAGATGTTTCTTGCTGGAAAATGGGTATCCGGCGAAAAAATAATTGAAGTGCTCGATCCACAGGATAATAGTTTAATTGCAACCGTTCCTGCTGCTAATGAGAAGGATGTACTTCATTCCATTGAAGAGGCAAAAAAAGGAGCGAAAATAGCCGCGGACATGCCAACACATGAAAGAATCGCCATTCTAAATCGTGCTGCCGATTGGATTTATGAGCATAAGGAAAAATATGCAATGACCATCGCCCGTGAGGGAAGTAAGACCATTAAAGAGGCGAGAAAAGAAGTGGTGCGTTGTATCGAAACACTTCGAATTAGCGCAGAAGAAGCAAGGCGAATTAATGGCGAAACGATTTCGTTTGACCAAATGCCTGGAAGTGAAGATCGCATGGGTTATTATTATCGTTTCCCTGTTGGGATTATTGTAGCTATAACGCCTTTCAACGATCCATTAAATCTTGTTGCCCATAAAGTGGGACCCGCTATTGCTTCTGGAAATGCCATCATCGTAAAACCGGCACCCGCTACACCTTTAAGTGCTCTTTTATTGGCAGAAGCCTTTGAAAAAGCAGGTTTACCGCCTAAAGTATTGTCCGTCATTACGGGGTATCCAAGTGATATGGGCGAGAGTCTGATTACTCATTCAGCCATACGAATGATTTCTTTCACAGGAGGTCTCGCCACTGGCCAAGCTATCATGCAAAAGGCAGGTTTGAAAAAGATGAATTTGGAGCTGGGATCGAACTCACCGGTTATCGTTCTGGAAGACGCTGACTTAGAAGAAGCGGTTGAATCGACAGTATCCGGCGCCTTTTGGGCAGCAGGTCAAAATTGCCTGGGAGTGCAAAGATTATATGTTCAAGAAGATATTTATAGGGACTTTGTTGGAAAGTTTGTTAACCGTACTCAACAGTATCGAGTAGGCAATAAACTCTCAGAGGAAACCGACATGGGGCCTATGATTTCAGAGAAAGAAGCAAAGCGAGTTGAGAGTTGGGTTAATGAAGCTGTTGGGAAAGGCGCAAAATTGCTGTGTGGCGGCAAACGTCAAGGTTCTTTTTACTATCCAACTGTTTTAGAGAATGTTCCAGCAGATTGTAAGCTGGCAACTGAAGAAGTTTTCGGACCAGTTGTTACCATTCACAGTGTGCCCGATCTGGATACCGCCATTTTCCAATCTAACAATGTGGATTTCGGCTTGCAAGCAGGCATATTCACTCGTGACTTAAATAGGGCGTTTGGAGCTATACGTGAATTGGATGTAGGCGGGGTTATGGTAAATGACAGCTCTGATTATCGTATAGATGCTATGCCTTTTGGGGGAGTGAAGGGTTCTGGTTTAGGCCGTGAAGGAATAAAGTTTGCACTTCAAGAAATGACTGAAACAAAAGTGGTTTGTTTTAAAGTTTCGAGCAAAAGATGATAGAAAAGGTTCATGTGATATTGATAGCTTTATAGGCATCGACCCGAGGTCAATCGTATTGTACTGCATCATATACATAAAGGAGGAGACTGGATGCTAGACGCCAATAGTACCGATCAAAATCAGTTGAAGCGTTCAATGAAAAGCAGGCACTTGTTCATGATTTCGCTAGGTGGGGTAATTGGAACGGGTCTTTTTCTAAGTACAGGTAATACGATTAATCAGGCTGGACCGGGAGGAACGATTCTCGCTTATTTGGTTGGTGGGCTTATCATGTATCTAGTCATGCTATGCCTTGGCGAATTAACTGTAGCTATGCCGGTAACCGGTTCGTTTCAAACATATGCTACGAGGTTTGTGGGTCCTGCTACCGGATTTACCATTGGTTGGCTCTACTGGCTTACATGGGTAGTTACGGTAGGTTCGGAATTTACTGCATCCGGTCTGCTGATGAAGAGATGGTTCCCTGAAACTTCCGTCTGGATGTGGAGCGCACTCTTCGCGATTATACTTTTTCTGCTGAACGCCTTTTCTGTAAAATTTTTCGCGGAAACTGAATTTTGGTTTGCCGGCATTAAAGTAATTACTATTATTTTCTTTATCATATTAGGTGGAGCAGCGATGTTTGGCTTCATTCCTATGAACGGGAGTGCAGCTGCTCCGATGCTTTCTAATTTTACCGGGGAAGGGGGCCTTTTTCCAAATGGACTCCTTCCGATATTTATAACCATGATTTCCGTGAATTTCGCCTTTTCAGGAACAGAGCTTATCGGCATTACTGCTGGAGAAAGTGAAAACCCGGAAAAAGACATTCCACTAACCATTAGAAATGTAATTTGGCGCACTATTTTTTTCTTTGTTGGTGCCATATTTGTGCTATCTGGATTAATCTCCTGGAAAGAAGCGGGAGTGATTGAAAGTCCGTTCGTTATGGTTTTTGATAGCATAGGGATACCTTATGCAGCCGATATCATGAACTTTGTTATTATTACAGCTTTACTGTCAGTAGCAAATTCCGGTCTCTATGCATCTACCCGTATGTTATGGTCTCTTTCAAACGAGAAGATGATAAATCCTTTCTTAGGAAGGGTAACGTCAAAAGGAGTTCCGTTTAATGCTTTGATTGTAAGTATGGCAGTAGCCTGCTTGTCATTATTCTCTAGTGTAGTTGCACCGGATACAGTTTATATGGTGCTTGTGGCTATATCTGGATTTGCGGTTGTTGCAGTATGGATGGGAATTGCATTATCACAGTATGTTTTCCGTAAACATTATCTTAAAGCGGGTGGCGATATTAAAGATTTAAAATTTCGTACACCACTTTACCCTTATGTGCCCATAGCCGCTTTTGTTTTATGTTTCGCTTCTATTGTAGGTCTTGCTTTCGATCAGAGCCAACGGATTGCCCTGTATTGTGGAATACCATTCATTGCTTTATGCTATCTTGTCTACTATATAAAAAATCGGGGAAATAAGAATCAAATAGATTCTTATGGTGAATCAGATCAATATGTTGAGAATATTAAGTAGAGAGGGGCTTGCTGGCATTAGAAACCTATTACCGATACTAATAGGTATATTGCGAAAAATGAGAAAGAATAGAAAGAATTACAAAATCTCCGGTTTGTTTAGCTATTAACCAAATAAGAATTTCAATTGACTCTACTCTGGTCAGACCTCTCTCTCGCAGGAAGGTCAGGCCTTTTTTATCCATATTCATCGCTTAGACTCTACTCAAAATCTGTTTAACTTAGTTAACAGACAAGCCATTTGTCCAATTTTGGGCTATATTGAAGAACTCAATGAATACTGATGATTTTGCGATAGTAAGGCTCTTTGGAACTGTCGGGGAGTTTGATGAAAACTGAGAGTGAGGTCTTTAAGGGACTGGTAACTTGCAGCGGATTTTTACGAAAGATGCTTTTCTAAGACATGCAATTTTTTTTAGTTCGTCCACGTATTCTTGCCAAATGTGACGAGACACTACTTTTTAATGATCTTTACTTTCCGTACTTTTGTATGTCTTTCACCATGTAATAAATGAAAGAGAAATATATGTCGGACTCCATTTTACGAACCAAATGGTTCTCAGGCACCAGTTGATCTAACGTAATCATTTCAAGTTGATTGGAACGGGTGTGGGACTCTTTCGGGAAAAGCGAGTGCCCTACTTTCCACACTAATTTCAATCTCCGAATTTTTTTAAAAAGCAATTATAAACACTATATTTTGTTTTTATAAATGATTTTGTTTACATCGTATCTTACTGTTTTATGACCTTCTATTTTTCCTTTCCCCCAAGGCTATAAGCATAACATCTAAATACCTATCAGGAATTTGTAAGCCGATTTTAATGCTGGTTTAGATTAGTAAAAGGGAAGCATGTTACAAAGGGCTTTTTGTGCAACATGCTTTTATTAGCCAGTTTAAAGAATCATAACTGATGACACAACGCTTGCCACTTTTTTATCATCTTGAAATAAATCAGCGAGTAGATAAGCTGTTTTTTTTCCGATTCGATCTACTTTTGCTTCAACCTGTACGTCTCCTAATCTTACTGGCCGATGAAAGGTAGTATGTAAATCAATAGATGCGAATGATTGTCCGATACTTAATTTAGAAGAAATAGCATAAGCCATTATAATATCTGCCGCAGAAGTGACAAATCCACCCATTGCTACACCGTTTCCGTTTATAAATTTTTCATCCACTTTCCATACACCCCTTGCAATTCCTTCCTGGGCATAATTTGCTTTAATCTGTAACGTTAAATCACAATTCGGAGGCTGTTTTCCCTCTGTTAAAACTTGTAAAAGTGCGTTTCCTTCAAATGATTTCTCCATAAAATTGCCCCCTTAAATAAGTTAATACTACAATACAGAATATTCTAACATATTCAATGGTGTTAAATGACATTGAAGTTGTTAAATTTACAAATAAAGTAATTGGAGAATAATACGAATCACTTTTGATTGAAACTTATTAATCGCTGATTAAAACTCTAAAAGAATTTTACAGTATAGGAAGGCAAATTACGGCTTTTGCCTTAGTTTTATTAAGTTTGCTTTTTACACCTAGCCGATTAGAAGACACATATCCCATCAAAGTAAATATTCAATGATCTCCTAATCTCTATTTGACTATGAGAAGGAATTTCTTCTTATAGTCATTTTTTGTAGACCAAAATTTAAATACTATCTGAATGAAAAATTTGCTGCTTAGATCTGATATTTATAATTATCTAAAAAATCAAAAAATACTTCTTTTTCTAATTTTATTATGATAATGTGTACATAAAGTATTTGATTCAACATTTTTTTAAAAAGAAGTATTTAATTCACCGAGAGAGGAGATATGCTATGGAACAGCCATCTTTTAAATTATTAGTGAAAGAAAAATTCCACCATTTATCGGGAGGTCAAAAAAAAGTTGCCGCTTACCTAATTGAAAATTTGGATGAAGCCGCCTTTAAAACTGCTTTTCAAATTGGGCAAAAAGCGGAGGTTAGTGAAACAACGGTCATTCGGTTTTCCTATTCATTAGGATTTGAAGGGTTTAGTAAAATGCAGGCAAGAATTCAAAAACAGCTACTGCATCAAAATCAAATAGATATACCCAATAGGGATACCAATCTCCGCATTGATGACAATCAAGATCCATTTACCAAAGTGATAGAAAATGAAGTTCATATTTTAAGACATCTATTAGATCATACGAACGTTCAGGATATATGGAAAGCGGTCGATGTCCTGATACAGGCTGACCAAATATTAATTGCAGGACATCGGATTTCCCATGCCGCCGCCTATTGGTTCTCCTATACGCTAAGTTCATTAAGGGAAAATGTAAGTTTATGTTCGCCAACAGGTGACTTCTATGAAAAGTTCTGTAACCTCACTAACAAGTCAGTATTAATTGTTTTTTCCTTTCCAAGATATGCGAATGAAATAGTAAAAGTTGCGGAGTGCGCAAAAGAACAAGGGGTTTGTTTAATTGTAGTTACAGACCGCCTCCTGTCACCTGTTGGTCGTATCTCTGATATTGCACTGACAACTGAAGAAAATGCAGAAACCGGAACCAATTCAATCGCTTCCGTCATTAGCTTATTGGACTTGGTTATTGCAGGCATACATGAAAAAGACGCAAAACGGATTCATACCCATCAGCAAAAATTAGAAAGGCTATATTCAAGTTATGAAGTGTTTAATGAATGAGTTTTTAATAAAGTTAAAATTCATTTAAAGGAGGTAAATCAATATGAACCCAATTCAATATATTGATCATCATCAAGAATTATTGAATCCCAGGCCTCTCAAAAAGGGTTGTGGCATAGAGGGCTGCTATGGATGCGCTTGTTCAGGAAGTAAATGGAGTTGCAACGGCCAATCATTCATGTGGACACGATCCACATAGCACAATCGTTTTATATTTAGCGTTGGCCATTGCCTCCAGCGGAATTCGGCCTAAACTTACTCTCCGATTAATATTTCAGCCTGCGGAAGAAAAAGGAGAAGGCGATCTTCAAATGATCAATGATGGCGCATTTGAGAATGTTACATATTTACATGCCCTTATTTATGGAATGAAAATTTTAATTAACACAGTAATACTGGCGGCGGAAGAAGAGAAGTTCACTATAAAAATTTAATGAAGAGGTGTTTCATGAAAAATACCGCACTCGCATCACAAACGGATGTCCAAGCAGCTTCTGATGGAAAACAACTGGAGCGCAAACTCAAACCAAGGCATCTTTCCATGATTGCAATCGGCGGAACCATTGGAACAGGGCTATTTTTAGCGAGCGGTTCCATCATTCATACTGCGGGTCCTGGAGGAGCTGTAGCTGCCTATATTATTGCCGGGATCATGGTTTTCTTTCTGATGACAAGCTTAGCGGAAATGGCCGCCTTTATTCCTATTACAGGCTCTTTTAGCACATATACATCAAGGTTTGTCGATCCGGCTTTGGGATTTGCGATCGGATGGAACTATTGGTATAACAATGCAATCGTAGTCGCTCTGGAATTAGCAGCTTCCTCCCTGATCATGAAATTTTGGCTCCCTTCTGTCCCGGGCATCATTTGGAGCGCATTATTTCTTGCAATCATATTTGGACTGAATATCTTATCGGTAAAAGGATATGGAGAATCAGAATTCTGGTTTGCCATTATAAAGGTTTTAACGATTATCATTTTTATAGCAGTAGGATTATTAATGATTTTTGGAATAATGGGGGGTCATGCAGTAGGTTTTGAAAATTTCACCAAAGAGGAAGCACCGTTTAAAGGTGGCTTTTTATCCATTATAAGTGTCTTTATGGTGGTTGGATTTGCTTTTCAAGGCACCGAGTTAGTAGGAATTGCAGCCGGGGAGAGTGAAAACCCGAGAAAAAATATTCCCAAGGCTATTAAGCAAATCTTCTGGAGACTGCTTTTGTTTTATGTATTGGCGATCATTGTGATTGGATTTCTAATCAGCTATAACGATCCGCGTTTGTTAAGCTCAGATATTGAAGATATTGCGGTAAGTCCCTTCACTCTAGTTTTTCAAAACGCAGGGCTTGCTATCGCTGCCTCCGTTATGAATGTGGTAATTCTTACTTCTGTTCTTTCAGCAGGCAATTCCGCCATGTACGGAGCTTCTCGCGTCCTTTGGGTGCTGGCGAAAGAAGGAAAAGCCCCTTCGTTTCTAAAAAAAGTGAATGCAGGCGGCATTCCAGTGAACGCTGTGTATTTTTCTACCATCGTTGGGATGGCCGCTTTTCTAACCTCTCTTTTCGGTGAAGGTACTATTTATACTTGGTTATTAAATGCTGCAGGACTATCCGGCTTTATATCCTGGTTAGGAATTTCGATAACACATTATCGTTTCCGGAAGGCGTTTATTGCACAAGGAAGAGATTTGAAAGATTTGCCTTATGTATCAAAATGGTATCCATTCGGTCCGATATTAGCCACAATTTTATGTGTTACGGCTATCCTGGGACAAAATTATTCTGCTTTTTTCGGCCCTGAGGTTGACTGGTATGGAATATTAATTTCTTATATAGGGCTTCCTTTATTTCTCCTGGCTTTTCTAGGCTATAAAATCGTAAAGAGAACAAAAATGATTCCATTGCAAGAAGCTGATTTCAGTAATCAGGAATGATTTCTTTGTCAAAAAGATAGGGAAGTACTGCATTTTATATTAAATAAGGGGTAAAGTGCCTAGCCCGAAAAGCGATCAGCCGTTTAACTAACTTGACCAGCTTTTGGCTGTTTGGGCAATCAAGGCGCTTGAGATTTTCTTAGGAGGTTGACCATGACGAAAACACAGGAAATTATAATTCGTTCCCTTCATCGAATTGAAGAACTTGAGGAAGTGAGAAAGCTAGAATGTAACATTTGGGGGGATACTGATTCAATTCCCTCACACCAAACCATAACAGCAGTGAAAAACGGTGGTTTGGTTTTAGGAGCTTATTGTAAGGATCAGCTGATTGGATTTCAATACAGCTTTCCAGGTTTCAATGGTAAATCAGCCTATCTTTGTTCACATATTCTAGGCATAGATGAGCAATTTCGCAACAAAGGAATAGGGGAGAAGCTAAAACTAGCACAACGTGAAGAAGCGATAAAGCTCGGCTATTCCCTTATTACCTGGACATACGATCCGTTAGAAAGTATTAATGGGTATTTAAATATAGGCAAGCTTGGTGGGGTCTGTTCTACATATATCGCAAACTGCTATGGTGAAATGGAAGATCTATTAAACAGTGGAGTTCCTTCTGACCGCTTTCTTGTCGAATGGCATATTGGCAAGAAGGAGACAACGGATTCTAGAGGAAGGGGAATCGCGCTGGACTTAGTATTAGTAATGGAGAACTCGCTTATTCAATGGGATACCATTGAAAAGGGATTGCCTGTTCCTTCTTTCACTCTTGGGCTGCCTGAACCAGAATGTGATACAGCTTTTGTGGCCATTCCAAAGGATTTTCGAACAATAAGAGCCACAAATATCCAAGCGGCCAATGAATGGCGAATGAAATCCAGGGACGTTTTTAGCGATTTATTTCAGCAAGGATGGCAGGTAACAGATTTTATAAAGGATTCAACGACAGAAATTCCAGTTCAGTTTTATGTACTAACAAAGAAATAAGCAGGTAGATTTAATAAGAGCCCGTAATTTCAGGCTGCTGTCAGCCTATTTAATAAAAAATTGGTAAGACTGTGTCTTTTACAGGTTTATCACCAAAGGAGAGTTTCCAAGTGAAAATTAAACAAGTTATTTTAAGGCATTTGAAGCTAGACTTGCTTGAACCTTTTACAACTAGCTTTGGGACGGAATACAATAGGGATTTTATCCTTGTAGAAGCAAAAAGCGATGATGGCATTTCCGGTTGGGCTGAATCGGTTGCGATGCTCGACCCCCTGTATAATGAAGAGACCTTAAAAACAAACTGGCATATACTCGAAGATTATCTAATTCCAATTATTTTAAAAAATGAAATCCAGCATCCTGATGAAATCTCTGAAAAATATTTCGCCCATATTCGCGGCAATTATATGGCAAAAGCCGCTTTAGAGGGTGCTGTTTGGGATTTGTATGCGAAAAAGAAAAATGCTTCTCTTTCGAGTGTGTTAGGTGGAACAAAAAAGAAAATTGAAGTGGGGGTAAGCATCGGAATTAAGGACTCGATTGATTCGACCCTGGATATGATTGAAGCTTGTCTCGGTCTAGGCTATAAACGGTTTAAACTTAAAATAAAACCGGGCTGGGATGTTGAATTAATAGACAAGGTCCGGAAAGTATATCCTGAAATCCCTCTAATGGCAGATGCAAATTCAGCTTATACCTTACAAGATATAAACCGGTTATCCGCCTTGGATGATTTTAATTTAATGATGATTGAACAGCCGCTTGCCTATAACGATATCATTGACCATGCCGATTTACAGTCAAGGTTAAAAACACCTATTTGCTTGGATGAGAGCATTCACTCATTAGAAGATGCTAGAAAAGCTATTAAATTAGGCAGCTGTAAAATTATTAATATTAAGATTGGCCGCGTCGGAGGCTTAACTGAATCTAAGAAAATCCATGATTTATGTCTTAAACATGATATTCCACTATGGTGTGGGGGGATGCTGGAATCAGGCATTGGAAGAGCGCATAATATTGCAATCACTTCCCTGCCAAACTTTACCCTTCCTGGAGATACAGCCGCTTCCTCCCTCTACTGGGCAGAAGATATTATTGACCCTGAAGTTACCGTAGAAAACGGAACGATCATGATTCCAGAATTGCCCGGAATTGGCTATGAACCAAGTTTGGGAAAAATCAATAAGTATACGATAAACAGTCAAACATTTAATTTGAGTTAGAATAGGTCGGTAGACAACATCTATCTCCTTATTGTAAAGGCCTGTTCCCAAAAGGGGAGCAGGCCCTTAATTTTTTGAACTCTTATTTCATCCACTGGGTTTTTCCGAAAGCGTCAAACTTTATCAATAGCCCGTTCGTAAAAGTACACTTTTGCCAACGGATAAAAATCTATCAAAATCGTCTTGTTTAACATTCGTGAAAGTGTGTTTATAGCTTGCGGACGTTCATTTTATTACATAAAGTGAACGGTGTTAAAGAATGATATGAATAGAAAAGGGTTTAGAATGTGTAATTCTAAACCCCTTTACCCCTGCTCAGCATAAAAAACGTCTTATATCGCTTATATGGCGTTTTTTATCCCACAAAGTTCTTGGGTGAAAAGTCCCGAATTCTAAAACCTGAGTTTTTTTGATTGCAGAAATCGTACTGTATGATATACCTCTCATTGTAGTTATTATAAAAATGATAAACCGAAATGAATGCTTGATTTTGGTGGAAGAAGGACAAATTATTTAAAACTAGAATTTATATAAAGAAAAAATATGTAAGGGAGGTATACCAATGACTGTATCATTAATTCCAATTTCTAAAGATAAAAAGCATATTTTACAGAATTTGTATTCCCTTTATTTACACGACCTCTCAGAGTATACCGGCAGTTTAGAGATTTCATCTAATGGTTCCTTTGAATTTGATTCATTTGATTTAATTTGGGAGAGAAAAGGTTTATCCCCTTATTTACTAAAAAAGGATACAACATTTGTTGGATTCTTTTTACTATTGGAAAGACCTTTTTTAGAAAAAGACTATGATTACAGTATTAATGATATTTTCATGTTGAAGAAATACCGAAGAAAAGGTATCACAATAACTTTGTTAAAAGAATTGTTTGAACAAAAAAAGGGGAAATATTATGTGCTTGAATTAATTAGTAACAAACCTGCCATTCTATTTTGGAAAAGTGTTTATAGTAAACTTAATATAGCCTTTGAAGAAAAGAAACAGAATGTTGATAATGAAGAATGTTTAATTCAATCCTTTCAAATATTTTAAAGCTTAATCAACCATTATTAATCCTTATTGAATGAATGGGTGCGTCAGCTAACTGCATGTAGGTTGACAGGAGGATTGCCACAACACAGTTTATTTTGAGAACCTCGTATAACTTTTTCTTTTGAAGGAGGAATGAATAATGGTCATTATGGCGGTTGTCGTGAGTTGAATCTTGATCATAGAAGAGATGGGACCTTTATATTACATTCTTACTCTGATTATTACTTTGCATACTTTTCTTATTCACTTTATGAGCAGGATACCTCAACAAGGCAGTCGAATATTCACTAGTATAAAGCCGGCTTCATTTTCGAGAGGCTGAATTGGAGGATGAATATGGAAAAGCACGGACTGGAACAAGTTATAAAAAATGCAGATAGGGCAATAAATAACGAGGACTTCGATCAATTGATGGATTTCTATTCAGAGGATGCAACTTTAGTTGTCAAACCTGGAACATTCGCAAAAGGGAAAAATGAAATACGTCGGGCATTCGTTGCTATCGCTGATTACTTTAATCATAGTTTAATCGTCAAACAAGAAAAGATGGCAATAATCGAAACGGGTGATACGGCATTGGTTGTGGCAAAAGCCCAGCTTAGTGCCAATCAAAAAGACGATTCCGAATTCTCTATGGAAAGAACCGCGACATATGTATTTAGGAAGGATTCCATTGGTACCTGGCGCTGCATAATCGACAACTCTTATGGTGCTGAAATAATTGAAGAATTAGTGTAATTTGTGAAAGCTGCCGAATTAGGTGGCTTTTCATTTTTTTCTAAGAGGATCACTAAAATAAATATCGTGTACTAATTGCGTTTTAGCAACCCAAAAGAAGCCCAGCGCGTTCTTTCCGAAGTCATATGAGGAAACTTACAAATACAGTTAATATGGGTAGTGCAGTGCCAATAGATCACTTTTGCCTAATTATTTGAGAAACTAAGACCGTTTTTCCTAATGGGTTCCAATTCCTTTTAATCACCCTTCAAAATTTAAAAGACTCATAAATTATTTACCAATATATTGATTAAGGAAATGTGCTATTGCTGTATACGCAGTAATTTTATTATTTAGTTTTACGATGGAATGACCTTCATTTTTAAAGTGGATAAACTGTACAGGATGATTTCGTGCCATTAATTTTTTTACAATTTGTTCAGATTCTTCTATTGGGACCCGTGGATCATTACACCCGTGGAGTACTATCAGCGGACTGGTAATCCGGTCAGTTTGATTCAATGGATCAATCAAATCATAAAAGTTTCCGTCCTTTTCGATAGTTCCATATTCAGCTTCGCGAAGTTTGCGTCGCCACGGACTGGTATTTTTAAGAAAAGTTCTGAAACTTGAAATCCCAACGAGATCAATCGCAGCAGACCATAATTCCGGGTAATGGGAGATGGCTGCAAGAACCATAAAGCCTCCATAGCTCCCTCCCATAATGGCAACTCTATTAGGATCAGTGCTTCCCTCTTTCTTTAACCAATCTACTAATGAAACAAGATCTCTTACGGAGTCCATTCGTTTACGAACATCATCAAGATGAGTATATGTTTTTCCATATCCTGTACTTCCGCGAACGTTGGGAGTAATTACTGCATATCCAAGGCTTAGAAAATACTGCAGAACTGGATTGAAAACAGCCCGAATTTGACTTTCAGGACCCCCATGAACATATAGAATAACTGAAACTTTTTCTGTCTGGGTATTTGGCTTGAAATAAAATGCAGGTACTTGGAGATTGTCAAAAGACTTAAATGAAATAAGAATAGGTTCAATTAATTTATTTTCCAAAAGCTTTGACTGAAGAGATTGAGTAAGCCGTTCTGTCTTCATTTTTCCTAGATCAACCTGCCATATATCAGAAGGATAGGCAGGCCCATTGAAAACGTAGGCTAACTTTTGATTGTCGGGTGAAAAAGTTAGGCTAGTTAACACCCCCATTGGTGTCTGCCATGTATAAAGGGCACTTGATTTTAGATCTAAAAGAATGCCTCTTGAAATACCTCCTTCATTAATTGAAAAAGCTAACTTTGATTGATCTTTACTCATAGTGAGGCCTTCAAAGTCCCACTGTCCCACCTCCAGCCAGGTGATATTTTTTGTTGAAAGATCAATGATTGCGAGCCCAAAAAATTCCCTATCTTGATTTGTTAATAAATAGAGATGATCTCCATCCTTGCTGAAATGAGGGTTTTTATAGCTTGCTTCCCCCTGATGATCTGTTAACCAGTTCATTTCTCCTGTGCATAGATTCAGTAAACCTAAATCGTTATCCAACTGGGAATTTGTTTTCCGAATCAATAACGATTTACCATCAGGAGACCACATGATGGGGGTATAGAGACCATCCTTTGACAAAACCATTTGTATTTCTAATGTTTCGACATTTTGAATATAGATATCGAAAAAGGCAGGATTTCGACGATTGCTTGACCAAGCTATCCATTTTCCATCAGGTGAGTGACCCCCATATTCATGTTTATGTTCAGGTGAGTTGGTAAGCGGAATCAGTACACCATCACTCTTGAGTAAAAACAGTTGTTGCTTCTCATTACCGCCAACATCCATTCCGATAAATAGGCCGCGCTGTGATGAACTGTTTAAGTATTTAAAAAAAGTGATTCGTTCATTAGTAAAAGAAGTTTGGGTTGGTTCTCTTATATCGAAATCCTTTGTCCAAACCTGCGGTAAACCAGAATAATCAGCAATAAAGATTATCTTATTACTTTTAGGACCATAAATAGGGTTACTGACAGTACCAACACACAAATATGATTTGATGCCAATTTCTTTCATACATTCCTCCTTAAAATATGCTGAAAAAAGAGAGGTACTGGTATAGCCCAAATAATAAAAAAGCTGAGTCAAAATGATCTAATTACGTCTCACAACCATTATATTTAGATGCATTATATATCATGCACTTAATATCTTGGCTATGGGTGCCAAAATCGTTGCGAACAAGATTTTCTGAAAAGTTTAAAAAGGTTTTTCCATATTTCTTTCAAAGGAGTGAGCTATTTTAGTTTTTAATCATCAGTCCAGACGGTAAACCCTGCTAGCATATTTGGTGTCACAAAAAGTTTATTGGAATTTTTGTGACACCCTTTGTTTTTTAATACTTATAATACAGTCGCCCTGTTATTGAAACCATCGATAAAAATTCCAAATAAGGAGCATGAAGATCATGTAGCCGAAAAGGGAATAAGAATGATGCCATGCTTCGCTATGAGTAAGCAATCCTAAATTCTCAGCAAACGGTTCGGAAACACCTATACAAAGTCCAATCAAAATGATAAACAGGATTCTTGAAAATGTAGTCAACGTTTTTGCGATCCATAAAAAGAGCGTAGTAAAGATTGGCAATATCAATAATGTAAAAGCGACATTGATTGTAAATATATCTGGGAAAGGTCTTGCTGGAAAGGCATACATTTGTTTACCGACAAACAGTAAGTCTAAATAAGTCCCGATGAAACAGGAGAGAACTATGGTGGCAACAAAAGCCCGAAGGTTACTCGTCTTCTGCTTCTTCTCGGAGTAGGACGTTTTTTTTTGCCAGAATGGCAAGTTCAATTTTTTCAAGCGTTTTGCAGTACTCATCATAAACCTCCCCATCTGTATTTTCTTCCTTATCGATTAAGTATTCCGTTATTTTCCAGTCCTCAAACCAGTCTTTGCTTTCTTCCTCTTCATGATTAATATCTTTCCATGAGTATATTAATCCCGGACTGTATAAACGATCCGCACCTTTTCTTAATTGGCACTTTTTTGTTCGACGTTTATAAAATGCACGGGGGAATGATTCGTTTATATCATTAAACAAATGCGGCCAGTAGTCTTTTCGCGAACCGGTATGTGGATGATCATGTGCCCATTCTACTACTCCTGATAAGATGTTCTCACTGCTAAACAGCTGTGAGTATAATCGCTTGCCCAGCAATATTCGCTCATGTAGGGAGGTGAAATGCTTCATTGTATTCCCGACTAGCGATGTTTTTTGTTTGGTTTCATCCTTATAGAATGGAAAAAGAATATGGTTAAAGCGAAAAAAATCATAAAGTTTGAATCCAATACTATTTAGTACGGTCTTTTTAAAATGGGTATTTTGAAAGACACTTTTTTCTAAATAGCTTTGTTCATTAATAACGGTGGCAATGGCTAACATATAGTGGTCGCCTTTTCTCCAAAAATGGTTCCACAACGTTTCCATAAAAGTTGATACATTGAAAAATGGTAGAAGATGAAACAGTCTTTTTGATCTTTTGACACTTTGTTCATACAACAAAAATTGTGGGTACACATCTTGGAAGATTAACCAGTTCCCTCGTTCCAGAAAAGAAAAGAAGATAAGTTGATCTTTTTCCGATAAAAGTCTTGTATATAACTCCCCTTTTAAATCCGTCATATTCCAACCGCCATTACGCGATACCATATGTCCAAGTAGTGCCCAGTGTATTTCTGGGTAACGGAGATAAAACTGAAAATAGGCATGTGTTCGGGTCACATTATTACTGTTGTGTTGTCTTGTTCGTTCTTTAATTTCATGTATTAACATTGTCTCTTCTCCCGTTAATTCCCGCGGTTTAACAGAAGACTGTTTTTTACCTTTTTTCTTTAATTCATCTTTTACATCTAAAAGAGTATAGGGAATCGTTTTAGAAAAGCCGTTCCATTCCCTTTTCCTATCGTTGTGTTGCATCCTACTTCCTCCCATAAACACGAATGTTCTTCTTTTAAGGCCCAATAGGTTTTCGTGATAACCATCAGATGTTCAAATTTTTTTAATTTTAACCTTCTAGTAAGGATTTTTTAAAGGTATTTTAACAATGCAGCTACCATCAGTTTATTATGGATGTTAAGAACAAATGATGATCGTTTTATCGTACAAGAGGTAGCGCGCACATTTTAATGTTATTTGTACTATGAAAATCATGAGTATTTAAAGGATTCAAAGTGGACGCGAAGGGAATAGATGGATTGGTATGTGTGCATGTAATCTTTCAAGGTGATTCTGATTTTTTCTAGGACTTTGTGGGACCATATATGAAAACAAAGTACTTCAGGAAGGAGTTCTATGAAAAATATTGTATTGATTTCCTTATTTCTCACATTTGTGTTCGCATCTCCCGCATCTCATGCTTTCGGTAAGCAACTAGAAGTGCCCATCTTGATTTATCATTCGATCGACGAGTTTAATGGGCAGGGTTCTAAGGAGTTATATGTAACCCCGAAGAATTTCGAGAAACAAATGTTGTATTTGCGAGACCATGGCTTCACATTATTAACTTTTGATCGATGGCAAGACATTAATAAAGTAAACAAACCCATTTTCATTACCTTTGATGACGGGTACAAAAACAATCTGAATGCATTCGCAATCTTTCAAAAACTGAAAACCGAACATTTTAAACCAACTGGCACCATTTTTGTTATTTCTGACTTTATCGGTCGTTCCAACAGATTATCGAAATCGGATTTAAAACTGATGGCTGATTCGGGGATAATCTCAATCCAGTCTCATACTGCTACACATCCTGATTTGACGAAAATAAAAAATTATGAATATGAACTGAAAGGGTCCAAAGATAAAATTCAAAAAATAACGGGTAAACCAGTTAATGTTCTTGCGTATCCTTACGGGAATTTCAACGATAAAGTCGTAGCAGAAACGAAGAAATACTATTTGTTTGGACTTACGACAACTCCTGGACCATTTATTGAGAAGGGTATTAAAGATGAACTCTATCTTTTACCACGAACCTATATCAAGTATTCAAGTACTCTTGATGACTTTTCAAAGATAGTTGACAGAGAATGAAGCAGGTAATTGCTTTATTTAGAAAATGGGCACAGAAACAAGGGGAAACATCAAAAAAATGGGGAAATTAGAGGAATTAACACCGTTCATAAAATTTTGAACGGTGTTATGTATGTTTTTAACTTGCATTTTAAATAATTTGTTGGGCCCTTAACTCTTTTGTATATATACTTTGTGAAATTATTTAGTTTGACAATATACCCCTATAGGTATAGTATAAGCTCATAAGTTAGGAGTGAGTAAACTAAAGAGTAAAAAGCACAAATTTTATTTATTGTAATATTTTTACTTATTTTGGTCCCGTTTTTGTCTAAACGGTATGTTCCTGTTAAGAGTTGAATGAAGTACAGGATTTTTTTGATATTAGGGCTTCTAATCATAAACGTGACAATGTGATGAAGAGGTTTTCCCTTATGCCTATTTGAAATGTTTTAATGAAGAAATCCCGCATGAAAACATTCATGTAATTGCTTCTTATAAATTGGAAGTGAACTTGGGGCTGCGTTTCTTAATTGGAACAGGAATTAAGGTAACCAGTTATGTGACTCAGTGATTGTGTTTGTAAATAGATGGGTGGGCAGAATATGGAATATGATAAAAGTGTCCTTAATCGCTTGAAGCGGATTGAAGGACAAATCAAGGGAGTTATTGGAATGATGGAGCAGGGGAAAGGTTGCAGGGAAATCATCACTCAGTTAGCTGCTGCACGTAATGCCATCGATAGAAGCATGGGCGTTATCGTAAGTGTCAATCTAGAACAATGCGTTCGGGAAAATGTCGAAAAAGGTGAAGGCACTGAACATTTTGTCAAGGAAGCCGTTGAGTTATTGATTAAAAGCAGGTAAAAGAGCACCTGACCTAAAAAAGGAGAGAGTTATTCATGGCTTATATATTACAAGTTGATTTTAAAATGGAAGGGCCATTTGGTCACGAGATGGTGGAAGGGTTTGCTGGTTTAGCTAAAAGCATCAATGATGAAGACGGTGTGATCTGGAAGATTTGGACCGAAGATCGGGAAGCGAAGGAAGCTGGTGGCATATATCTGTTTGAGTCAAGGGAATCAGCCTGTAAGTACTTGACTATGCACACAGCACGTTTAAAAGGTTTTGGCATAGAGGAGGTTAATGGGAAAATATTAGTAGTAAATGAAGGTTTGACTCAAATCAATCATGGCCCAATTAAATAAAAAAATTTATGAAGAATAGAAAATTCTATTTAAAGAGGGTTGACCAATAGTATTTTTCGTCATTTCTATATACCCTATACGGTATATAGAAATGAATGTTTTTTTACGGATTATATACCTATACAGGTAATTGAAATAGGCTTAGGGGGAAAAATATATGACTGAAAAGAGAAGAACGACGATCATTTTATTTAGTGGTGATTATGATAAGGCAATGGCTGCTTATATCATCGCAAATGGTGCCGCAGCCTACGATCATGAAGTGACCATTTTCCATACATTCTGGGGATTGAATGCTTTAAGGAAAGATGAGCCGCTGTCATTAAAAAAAGGCTTTCTTGAAAAAATGTTTGCGAAAATGATGCCCCGTGGTTCTGATAAAATGGGTCTATCCAACATGAACTTTGCTGGAATGGGGCCGAAAATGATCAAGCACGTGATGAAAAAACATAATGCCATGTCACTCCCGAATTTAATTGAGTTGGCCCAAGAACAAGATGTGAAATTGATTGCCTGTACGATGACGATGGATTTATTGGGCTTGCAGCAAGAGGAATTAATGGATGGAATAGAATATGCAGGTGTAGCGGCTTATTTAGCCGAAGCAGAGGATGGAAATGTAAACTTATTTATATAAATTGGGGTACCGGAGGGATGAGTTCAAATGGGAACTATATTTAATATCATCATATTGGGTGTCATCGTTTGGTTTTTATATCAGCGATTTGTTCCGGCAAAGGGCATAAAAAATATAAAAGCGGCGGAGTTAAAAACGGCGTTGAATAACAAAGGAAGTAAGCAATTCATTGATGTCCGTACTCCTAATGAATTTAGGGGCAATCATATTAAGGTCTTTAAAAATATACCTTTAAACGAACTTGGCAAAAGGGCACAAGAACTTTCAAAAGATAAAGAAGTTGTTGTGATTTGCCAAAGCGGGATGCGGAGCAGTAATGCATGTAAAGCTTTAAAAAAACTCGGATTTAATGAAATCACCAACGTAAAAGGCGGCATGAGTTCTTGGCGCGAATAAAAGGAGGATATTATAAAGATGAAAGAAATTTTACCGAATGAAGTGAGTGCATTATTGAAGGGAAACTCGCCAGTTTATATTATTGATGTACGGGAGGTGGATGAAGTAAAGGCAGGGAAAATACCAAATGCTTTGAACATCCCGTTGGGTCTAGTGGAATTTAGAATGCAGGATCTGGATAAATCAAAAGAGTATATCATGGTCTGCCGGTCAGGGGGCAGAAGTTCAAGGGCAGCGCAGTTACTTGAGGATCATGGATATAAAGTGTTGAACATGGTGGGCGGCATGAATGAATGGGAAGGTCCCATAGAATAATTTTTAAAGCTAAATATACCCCCATCCCTATAAAAAACACAAGGAGGAAATAAAATGATTAAAACAAATTCCGTTTTGGATGCTAAAGGTTTAGCTTGCCCAATGCCAATCGTAAAAACGAAAAAAGCCATGCATGGCCTGGCAGCAGGGGAAGTGCTTGAAGTTCAAGCGACTGATAAAGGGTCAACTGCCGATATGAAAGCCTGGGCCGAAAGTACAGGTCATCAATATTTGGGTACGGTTGAAGGAGGGACCGCACTAAAACATTATCTTCGGAAAGCAGGCGGAGAAGAGCAACAAGAGAAGAAGCATCAAAAAGTCATTTCAAATGACGGCCTTCTTCAAAAAATCGAAGAAAATCAAAACACGATCATCCTTGATGTACGAGAAGCGGCAGAGTATGCTTTCAATCATATTTCAACAGCTAAATCCCTCCCGATGGGTGAATTGGAACAACGTATGCGTGAATTGGATAAAGAGTCCGAGATTTTCGTGATTTGCCGCACTGGCAGCCGAAGTGATCTGGCTGCACAAAAACTGACGGCAGCTGGATTTGAACAGGTATTCAATGTTGAACCTGGCATGAGCCAGTGGAATGGTCCTGCCCAAAAATCAGTGAATGAATAACAGAGACTAAAAAGGAGGAATATATCATGTCTAAAAAAGTGGCTATAATCGCAAGTAATGGTGGGTTATTTGATGCATATAAAGTGTTTAACATCGCAACGGCAGCGGCAGCAACAGATCAAGAAGTGGCCATTTTCTTTACTTTCGAAGGCTTAAACTTAATTCATAAAGAAGCAAATGTACAACTGCCAATGCCTGAAGGTAAAGATCATTTTGCCGAAGGCTTTAAAAAGGCTAATGTTCCTTCCATACCAGAGTTAGTTACTATGGCACAGGAAATGAACGTTAAGTTTATTGGGTGTCAAATGACTATGGATGTTATGGGGTTGGAAAAAGAAGCTTTCGTTGATGGCGTCGAAGTGGGTGGAGCGGTCACATTTTTAGAGTTCGCTAAGGATGCTGATGTAACCTTATCCTTTTAAGGTAAAAAAATTTGAAATGTAAAATACTATAGGGGGTATAGAGGATGACAGTTAATCCAATGACAGCGGCGGAGGTTTCAAAGAAAGTAATCAATAAAACGGACTTATTCATTTTGGATGTTCGAAATGAAAGTGATTTTAACGATTGGAAAATGGAAGGGGAGAATTTTGATTTCCTTAATATCCCTTACTTCGATTTACTGGATGGCGTCGAAGAAATCATCAATCAAATTCCGGCACATAAGGAAATCCTGGTTGTATGTGCAAAGGAAGGCTCATCCGTTATGGTAGCTGAGATGCTTTTTGAAGCTGGATTGAATGTTTCTTATTTAAAGGGTGGCATGAAAGCATGGAGTGAACATTTGGAACCGGTGAAAATCGGCGAGTTGACCAATGGCGGAGAAATTTACCAATTTGTTCGACTTGGTAAAGGCTGTTTATCATACATGGTCGTTTCCAATGGTGAAGCAGCCGTTATTGATTCCACAAGAATGATTGATGCCTACATTGATTTCGCCGATGGTATCGGAGTGAAAATTACACATGTTCTAGATACACACCTACATGCCGATCACATTTCAGGAGGAAGACGAATAGCGGAAAGGACAAATGCAGATTACTGGCTGCCGCCAAAAGATGCAGCTGAGGTAACTTTTGAATATCAGCCATTAGAAAGCGGTAAAGTAATAAAAATCGGTCATTCAGCGATTGATATCGAAGCATTATACTCCCCTGGCCACACCATTGGCTCCACATCTTTTGTGGTCGATGGAAAATACCTGCTTTCCGGAGATATACTATTCATCGATTCCATTGGCAGACCGGACTTAGCGGGATTGGCTGAAGATTGGGTAGGGGACTTGAGAGAAACACTGTATACACGTTATAGGGAACTATCGGACGAGTTAATCGTATTGCCATCACATTTCATGATCATTGATGAATTGAATGAAGACGGAAGTGTCGCTAAAAAGTTGGGAACGCTGTTTGATGAAAATCATGGAATGAACATTGCCGATGAAATAGAATTCAGAGAGCTGGTAACAGGTAATTTACCACCTCAACCGAATGCTTATCAAGACATTCGCGAAACCAATATGGGGAAAATCGAGCCCGATGATGAAAAACAGCGCGAAATGGAAATCGGACCAAATCGTTGTGCGGTTCGCTAAACCTGATAAAAAATGAAGCCAATAGGAGAGATGAAAAATGATGTCAGATAAAGTGTTAGATTCTAGGGGACTTGCATGTCCAATGCCGATTGTTAAGACGAAAAAAGCGATGAATGATTTGCAAACCGGACAAGTTCTGGAAATACATGTAACCGATAAAGGAGCTAAAGCCGACTTAGCGGCTTGGTCAAGATCCGGTGGTCATGAACTAGTGGAAACGGCAGAAGAAAATGATATACTGAAATTTTGGATCAGGAAAGGCTGATAAAGAGAAGGGAACCATCAGGGTTCCCTTCTTTTAAGGGAGGCAGGTACAATGGATATCACCTTTATCATTACCATCTTTTTAATTGGTTTTATAGGTTCATATGTTTCTGGAATGCTTGGCATCGGGGGCTCGATTATAAATTATCCAATGCTTCTGTTTATTCCCCCCATCCTCGGTTTAGTGGCATTTAGTGCCCATGATGTGACAGGGATAAGTGCTGTACAAGTCTTATTCGCTTCCATCGGAGGTGTATGGAGCTATCGTAAGAGCGGACATTTAAATAAAACGCTCATATTCTATATGGGGATCAGCGTTCTAATCGGAAGCGTGGTTGGAAGCTTTGGATCACAATCGATGTCGGAAGGCGGAGTGAATATCGTCTATGGCATTTTGGCTTTGATAGCGGCTGCCATGATGTTCATTCCGAAGAAAGGCATAGATGACATTCCCTTGGATCAAGTTACCTTTAACAAATGGCTTGCGGCCATACTTGCATTAATCGTTGGATTAGGGTCTGGAATAGTCGGGGCTGGAGGGAGCTTTCTATTAGTTCCCATCATGCTCATCGTTTTAAGAATTCCAACCAGGGTTACGATCGCGTCTTCATTAGCAATCACATTCATTTCATCCATTGGTGCAACAGCAGGGAAAATCTCAACAGGGCAAGTTGATTTCTATCCGGCATTGATCATGGTTGTTGCTAGTTTAATAGCATCTCCGCTTGGGGCAATGGCCGGTAAAAAAATGAATGTAAAAGTCCTGCAAGTCATATTGGCTCTATTGATTCTAGCGACGGCTGTGAAAACGTGGATAGGGATTTTGTATTGAGGCACGGACTTTGACAGGGAAGGGGGCGTGGGTTCAAATCCCTCACAGGTCATCAACTTCCAAAGGCTCAAATCCTTGATATCACAGGGGTTTGGGTCTCTTTTCTGGATATAGAAGGAGTAAAACGTATTAATGATGTATTTTACCTTTACTATTTTTCACATCTTGGGCGTCCTACCTCTGAATACATCTCTTTCACCAAGTCATAAATGAAAGTGAAGTCAATGGCAGCCTCCATTTTACGAACCAAATGGTTCGGTGGCACCAGTTGATCTAACGTAATCATTTCAAGTTGATCTCGCTGAATAGAATCATGTTTAGAAAGCATCCTCATCACCTCAAGTTTTAATACTTCTATTTTAAAACAAAAATGACTCCAGGCAAAAGTGTTTATCTAAAAGGTAAGACAAAGTTGATTGGAACGGAAGGTACGAGACTCCTGCGGGAAAAGCGCGTCTAGGGGAGACCCCGCAGGCGAAAGCCGAGGAGGCTCCCCGACCGCCCGCGGAAAGCGAGTGCCTGGAGTGGAAAATCAACGGCCAAATTGTACAACTCATAAAAAATAGACAAACTCGATTTTCATCGAGTTTGTCTACAGTCTGGAAGGACTAATAAATTAGCCCTTTTTTTATTATTTTACCGAAATTAAATTTAAGCCCATAAAAGCTCAATATGGCCCGATTGCTGAATAACCTATTACCATGCTAATGCATACGATTACCAAAAACCATTAGGTAGACCCAAGTTGGATAAAGAAAAGCTTACTGTTGCTCTACGGATGTATGATAGTAAAGAATATTCTATAAAGGAGTAGTCTCAGCAACTGGAATATCTCAATGCTCCTTCTATAGGGCAGTCAATAGAAGGAAGCTTGAAGAAATAAAAAAATAGGGGTGTTTTATTATTTCTCCTAATTTACTTTGCGGTCTACAGCAAGAGCCCTGTCACTAAGCCTTAATATCAAAAAAGAAGGGGCTGCCTCAAAATCGTGAAAAAATGATTTTGAGACAGCCCATTTTTTGCTCCCAAATAATAAATTTACTTGACACAAAAAGAAATAAAATGCATAGTTTAAATCATAAGTAGTAAGTGATAAGTAGTAAGTGATAAGTAGTAAGTGATAAGTAATAAGTGGTAAGTAATAAGTGATAAACGGTAAGTAACATTATTGAATTGGACTAAAACTAATGAGAGGTGTTTTTTATGAAGGATATGGAAATTTCGCAAAAGTATTTATTATTAGCACTAAATGATAAAGGCAGTGTTGCTGCTATTGGCAGTATGAGAGTTCGTGCTTTTATGGTTGCCAGTGGAATTTTAGAACTTACAGCAGAAGATATTGTTTCGTTTTCGGAGAATCAAGTGACATTAAAACAAGATTTACCAAGTAATAAAGGGTATTTGGGTTTAATCTATAATATGATTTCCGAAGATAATTCAATATCCCTGAAAAAATTAGCAAGAGGAATAGTTACTAAACGAAATTTATTCAAGGAATTATTCAACGCAGTCGGTGATTCTTTAGTGGAATTGGATTTGGTCTCCAAAACAAATGCTGGCATATTAGGACGATCCAACCACTTTATACCCAGTGAAGGTGCTAAAAAATTAATTGTAGAACAAATTCGTGCAGAATTATTAGAAGAGGGACCAGTTTCAACCGATACAGTTGTTCTTTCAAGTTTGTTAATAGGCAGTCGTATGTTGAAGAACTATTTCAGTAAATTCGAGGAAGAAGACCTTAATGACAAATTATCTATGCTTCGCAATGATACGGCTAACAAAGAAATTTTTGCAATGCTTGATGCGTTATCACACACAATTACTACAATCATTGCTTCTGCTTCGGCAGGTTCATAAGGGGGGATTTAAGTGTCAAGGAGACGTTCATTAGAAGATATTTTGAAATCTGAGTATATATCTATCGGTGAACTGGCTCGAATAACTGATTTGAGATACAGTACATTAAAATATTATACCGAAGCTAATTTAATTCCATTTGAACAATTAGATGAAAACTTAACACGTCGTTACCCTCGAGAAGCAGCAGTGGAAAGAGTTGAGACTATTAAAAGCTTAAAGAAATCTGGCTTATCCATTGCGGAGATTAGTGATAAAATAGCGAAACAAAGTTAACAAAATATAACTTTTAGAGTATCGATTTGATTAAAAAAGGGTTACTACCTTAGAATCATTACGACCGTGGAACAACCAATAATAGTAATAATAACCGGTTACACCCTTACCGTGGTGAAAACCGGTTATTTTTTACACACTCCTTAGCGTTGTAAATTCGCTTTTTGATGGCATGCCCATCAAGCTAACAACATAAATTACAAGAAAACCAACGAAAGTATTTTTTCAAAATTAACTCTTTTTATTAGATTAAAAGAAAAAAAGCCCTCATTTCTGAGGGCTATAAATTATCTTTAATATTTGATTAGGAGGTCGAGGGTTAACACCGATATTCGGCGCTTTTTCTTACGACTAAGAGATCAGTAAATTATTTTACTTTAATGACTCCACATAAGAATGAACCATTTCTGGGGTAACTAATTTACGAGTAGGTATTAGCCTTTGGTTTGCAAGAACATTGATTTGCATAGTGATTTGATTAATATGGTCTGTTGTAAAATCCTTTTCAGCCTTACATAATTCTATAGCTCCTTGAATATAATCTTCACGTTGTTGGTCTAATAGGGAAAATTCAGTAAAAAGTTGATTTTGTTTTTGAGCATGTAACGTAAGGGCTTTATGTACACTCATTGTCCTTCACTCCTATAATTTTTTTTAATAGCTACTTCTATATTAACATCATTTTTTTAGCAATAGCAAAAACTATAAAAGATAAATCCAAAAGGTAGTTGATTCACGCATCGGATGTGATTATGAAAGAGGTCTGGAATACTGAGGTGAACCCAAAAAGTTAGACACTATATTTACTTAGTCCCTGCAAAAGCAGTGCAATAGAAAGTATATTGGAAGAAAAAAGAATGTTCTTCCAACCGGATTATAGGGAAGGAGAACAAAAAGGGATGAAAAAACTGAGGTTAGCAATGCGAAAAACGGTGAGAAAAAGTAATACAGTCCTGGTATTGTTTAGTGGAGTTATAGATTCTACTGTTGGAGAAGACTTTCCAACATACTAAGGCTATGCTGTGGTACCTGCTAGAATGTATAATACAGCAAATACCATAATTTAAAAATATATTGAACTTATTTTTAATAACTCATATAAATTTCATTGGGATATGCACGAACCGCAAAAATGATTATATTCTCTTTCGGTAGTTATATAAGATACTTCTATGAAAAAGGATTTATCATAGTAGAGTACTTGGTAAAGTGAGACCTGGGCAAGTCAAGTGTATGAGAATCCTGCTCTTGGCACCTTAAATAATCCATACTCGATTAAGCGCCAAAAGTTTGGTTGATACAATTTTATTTATATTACAATGGAATTAGTTTTGGCAGGGAAGGGGTCGTGTTTGAATCCCTCACAGGTCATCAACTAACAAAGGCTCAAATCCTTGATATAACAGGGGTTTGGGCCTTTTTTCTGGATAGAGAAGGAGTAAAACGTATTACGGGACAATAATTTATAATAATTAATATTTCAAGGAACTTTGGATAAGGCCTTTTGCTTATTCAGCTAACGATGGAAGTTAAAAATAAGACCGTATTTTTGGCTTTTCTTTAAAAGGTACATAATCATATTCTTCGGTAAAATCCAATTTACTATAATGTGTTGGATTACCTATACTACCAAATACCATGCACTGGAATACTTCTTGGAAGCTCTGAACATGACGTATAAGAATATGTAAAATAATGGCGATCAATGAAAGGCTTCAGAGATTAATTTTCAGCTCACAGAGAGTGTGTGGTTACAACGAACCTGTCCCCTACTTTGATATTGCGCATAATGTAGCACTTCATTATGTTTCTTGGATTGAAAAGTATAATAAAATGCCTTCACTTAAAATGATGGTAGAACAATTTCAAGAAGAATTACAATCAATGATAGAAAGTTTTAAAGTGAAATAAATAGAGGGAGGAAAGTATGGAAGAGTAATTTAAAGCAAATTCCTTTCCTATTAGGGGTTCTATTAGGGATTAATTACACTTCTCGTAGGACGTACCCTCCACTTTAGTATTATATAGTAAATATTTCCTTTTTTTACTGTGTGATTTTAATATCTCAACAGTTTATTATATTGATAAAGGAAGAATAACTTAATCTACTACTATAATGATAAGTCTTTAAAAGGGAAGTGATAGTTAAATGATTTATATAAGCGATATCGAAAAGATAATTAATAACACATTAAATGAGAACAATTTGGATATTGTTTATGAATTTGACATTAATCTAAGTGCACCTATGAGTTATAACGTATCGACCAATACTATAAAATTCAATTACCTTCAAGTTAACGGTTATAAAGGGAAAATTAGAATTAAAGTGACTGAGGAAGACTTTGTTAAAATTATTCTTTATCGTATGCTTGGTTATTATTTAGATTTTAAGAAAAACAAACATGATTTAAGGATTTTAATGTATGGTCACGAAGAAGAAAAAGAAAAGCTAAAATCTGAAATAGAAACTAATGCTTGGGAATATGGGAGAACATTAATACCTGAACAACTATTGGAGTCATATGATAAAATTCGTGAATTAGATAAAATGCTAATAAATTAATGTACTCCAAGAAAATGGAGACCCGACTTTAAACTAAATCTTGAAAAAACCCCAACAAAATAGACCCAGTAAAAACGCTTTTTAAAAAAAGGCTGAGCCTTATGAGTAATCTGATTGAGTTTGGTAAATCGTTAAACAAAAACCTTCTATTATAACAAATTAAGTAGAGGCTCCCGCGACGACAAAAAAAGGATTAATCTCCCATCAGTGCTACCCATAAAGGGCGCGACAGTCGGTGGTACACCGTTGTCGCAGGAGTCAGAATAACGGATGGGCTCAAAGGCACCATAGTTCAACGACCTTCTTCGCAAGCCATTAAAACAGTATCGATATAGAGGCCAATTTTCATTCCCTGTGGTGAAGCGCTGATTTTTGCGCTTCATGAATGGCTAACGAGGCAGTATAGTTCAAGAAGACGACTGGGAAATGAAGTATAATTTAAATAGTCAAATTAAGAACTGAGTGATATGAAGTGGATTTTAATGGATTGATGAAAGAAAAAGGATATATTTATTTGGAAAAAATAATAGAAGCCAAAGAAAATTCATTACGGTTGCTTATTAATAGAAGCACGTTTAAAATCGATTTACCTATGGTGCAATTAGAATTTGAATCATATATTTCATATTCTGTTATCGATGAATGTTTTTCATATTCTATAGATAATTCTGAAATATCAAAGGGAGAGCTATTTCGGATATATACACATTCAAGGTACTTGGATTTTATAAAAATAGCCAAGAATGATCGTGAAGATATATGTCCCTCTGAAAATTACATTCATTATCAGTTTCCCTGCTTAAATCACACGATTGATGTTATTTCTTGTGAAGAACCAATAGTAACCGTGGTATCAGGTTAAACTAACCTATGGAATTCTTTTCTTGTAGAACTAACAGATGTATCATAGGGTGTAATAAAAGAGAGTACAAGAAGTAGTCTCTTTTATTTATACATAATCAACCATTAATGTTTCACAAGCCTAAATAAATGGACAGTCAAAGGGGACACTCATAAATGAGGTCCCTTTCATAATGTATTAAGGTAATAAAGTTTTATATTGTTCCATCAAATCACCTGCATATAAGCTTGTTATCATTAAGAAAATGGCAAGCCCAATGTATAATGAGAACCAGATGACTTTTGTTTTGAGACTCGATGAATAATAGGATTTCTCTTTATCCCTAATTTCAGTTTGTTCTTGCACTTCTTTAAAGAACATTGCTTTTATTCGTTCATACGTGCCTATATTTTCAAAATTGTTCGGTCCGTACTGGTATTCATTCGAATAAGCAGTATCCATTAAGGACCTATAAATATTTAATTTTACCTCGGTCAGCTGTTTTTCTTTTAGCTTATTATCATCAAATAGCGGGATATGCCAACTCTTCATGTTGTTAACCTTTTCATGTAGTTGGCTTAATTCCATATTCCAAATATTAACCAGGCGAATTTTTTCTTCATCTGTTGCTCCTGCATATTGTTCTAGTTGCCTTAAACCAAATTGATTCAATTCAATGATGTTGTCTCTTTGATTTCTAGTTGTCTCAATACGGAATTCTTTCCACCACTTAGAAATACCCAATAATAAGAAAAGAATTAAAAATGGATTTGGATGGAGAAACAAATATACAACCATTCCGATAATCCCTAATACCCAAAGCTTTGTGGAGATGACTCCCACTATACGTCCTCCATCAAGAGGATGCACAGGCATTAGATTAAATAGGTTAATCATGGCTCCAAGTGTAATAACTAAAAGCCAAAATGGATTTTCCGTTATCATAAATAGGGGGATGGCTGGTAGAAATGCTAATGTACCTAATAAAGGACCTCCGAAGGCAAGATAAGCTTCTTGGTTAGCATTCTTGGGTTCTTCTTTAAGGGCAATTAACGCTCCGACAAACGGGATGAAAATGGCATTGGATGTTTTGATGCCTTTTCTCTTAGCAGCAAGTAAATGCCCCATTTCATGGATGCAAATTAGATAGACTAGGGCTACGGCAAATTTCCAACCGTAAACCAAGGCATACGCTCCTAATGACATGAAAATAGAAATCAGAGAACCTACTTTTGCTATTTTCAGTAGCGCAAACAACCATTTCATTTTCCCCAGGAAAAATAACCCGATTGCCCCCAAACTTAACCATCCTTTATTCGATTTAGATTCTTTCAAAATGTACCTCCTAGAGTAAATGGGAAAACAGATGACCCCAGTGACACTATGTCTATCTGAGCTCCTTCTTGATTTATCATCTTGCTAATATCCTTATTATATCGTATTCGATATTCCTTTTCTTTTCCTTTTAGGAATATTTTTCTAGAATATTAACTTTCAAGTATTACTTTTTTAATAATTAAGGGTAGAGTGCACCAATCACAGAAATACTAGATGGAGGTAATAAACATGATTTTTGATAAAGAAGCTGTTGTTGATTCAGAAGACTA
Organism: Peribacillus simplex; assembly: GCF_001578185.1. Classification (NCBI taxonomy): domain Bacteria; kingdom Bacillati; phylum Bacillota; class Bacilli; order Caryophanales; family Bacillaceae; genus Peribacillus; species Peribacillus simplex. The sequence goes on from NZ_CP011008.1 coordinate 2,033,785, forward strand.
TGGAGAATTAGTCCCTGTAAAAGAAGTGCTATAGAAAGTATATTAGAAGAAAAAAGTATGTTTTTCCAACCGGATTATAAGGACGGAGAGTAAAAAATGGTGAGAAAAAGTAATACAGTCTTGGTATTGTTTAGTGGAGTTATAGATTCTACTGCTGGAGAAGACTTTCCAACATACAAAGGTTATGCTGTGGAACCTGCTAGAATGAATAATACAGAATATACCAAGATTGGAAAAGATATTGAACTTATTTTTAATAACTCATATAAATTTAATTGGCATATGCACGAACCGCCAAAATGATTATATTTTTTTTCGGTAGATATATAATATACTTCTATGGAAAAGGATTTAATGAAAATCCTTTAAAATGATAAACATGGATAAAACAATCCATCTTAACTATTTTAATCCCAATTATAGATGTGGCTAAGCGCTCCTCAGTATGTTTGAAAGGTAAATATGCTGTTGTAATATGACGAAAAAGCTGGTCACATCTGGGAAGTGTATTCCCTTTTAACGGGAGATACTACGAGAGTAAATCGAAGCCGGGGCAGACAGGATACCCAACGGAAGTCCTCATACCGAAAGCTAGGCAGAAAAAGGTGTACTCATAGTAGAGTGCTTGGTAAAGTGAGACCTAGGCAAGTTAAGAGTATGAGAATCCTGCTCTGGGCACCTTATATAATCCATACTCGATTGAAGCGCCAAAAGTTTGGTTGTTACAATTTTATTTATATTACAATGGAATTAGTATTGAAAGGGAAGGGATCGTGGTTCGAATCCCTCACAGGTCATCTTTTAAACAAGGATCAATGTGTTCAAAAATTTAGTGAAATGAGGTAAATGGAAGTTCCGCCCTCGTGTCCCCAGAAGAAAAATAATGGGGGTGAAACAAAAGGAAAGGGAGACCCTGAAGATCTCCCTAACAATATGCTTTGTTGACTTTTCTAAAAGTTGTTATTTCTTGATGATACCAAATTGATCAATAATATAAGGTTCTGCATTATTCTTGTTTTGATCAATCTCATAAGTTGCGGCAGTCAGTTTGTCTTTATCCATGGTGATACCAACGAAGTTTTGAATTTGGCCGCGTACCGGACGGGTGTTATTGCTTGGGTCTGGGCCATAGATCGCTGAATGATTTTCATCGGCTACTTCGAAAAGATTATAGAAAGCTTCTCCAAGTACGGGATCTTGATTTTTGTAATATACTTTTGGTCCAGCTGTTGCAGGGATCAAATAAATAGCGCCATCTGGATTAACGGTATATTCAACTGTTTGTCCTTTTTTAGTTTCCGTAATTTTTTCAGTTTCTGAAGCCGTACCATTACTCGTGATCGGTTTCGTACGTGCATAAATATGGTCATGTCCTTGAAGGACAAAGTCAATGTCAAGCTCCGCCATGAGTGGTGCCACCTGGTTTCTCACTCCGTTCGGATCCATGATATCATCATCCGTTGCATGGTTAGAAGTCGTATAAGGTCCCTTGTGAATATTAAGAATAACCCATTTAGATCCATTAGCTTTGGCTGCTTTTACATCTTCTTTCAACCATTCAATTTGATTTTCCGAAAAGTTCGCATATTTCTCAGAATCCTCGTTGCTATTGAGGACAACAAAGTGAGCGTTACTGTAATCGTAAGAATAATAGGCACCTGTTTCGGTAGCTGAGTTTTCAGGCACATCCAGGTTAAAATGGTCGATAAAAGCATAACTTTCATCCTCGTGATTCCCCGCGGATGGTGCAAACGTCGTGTTTAGCAAGCTTTCCTGAGAGTGCCCTAGTAGCCAATCCCATTGTTCCTCTTTGGCTCCATCGTCAACTAAGTCGCCATTATGAACCATGAACTCGGCGTTAGGGACCGTATCTAAAGCTTTTGAAATGGTTTCGGACGAAAGGATCGCCTCATCTTCCGTTTTAGCTTGAGTATCGGTCAAGTCAATAAAGGTAAAAGAACCATTTTTGGGTGCTGTTGTAAACGTACCTACTTCACTCCAATTGTTTAATGATGCATCTCCAACACGGTAGTAGTATTCAGTATCTGCCTTAAGTCCAGTTGCTTCTGCTTTATGTACATACTCTTTTTGAGAATTTGTAGAAATGTTTTGAGTACCTGAAAATTTTAAGGCTTTCTTAAAATCAGACTTCTTAACGCCCGTCTTTTTCACAACCTGTAAATCACTGTTCTTGGAATCCAGTGAAGTGTACCAAGTGAATCCTTTAGAATTCGTAGAATTGCCATTAAATGTAACGGTCACTTTACTAACATCTGGATTTGAATCAGCTGCTGCCAAAGAGAGAGTACTGCCATACCCACCCACAATGCTTAGAGTCAGGGCAACTGAAATCAATTTTTTTGAGGTTTTTTTCACGTAGCTTTTCCTCCTATATATTTATGATTACTATCCCTTAGGACAGCAAGTTAAATATAACAAAACTAAATATCTATAATATTAATCATATATATTAATAATGTTAAGATATGGTATTACAGCACAAAGACAATACCGTTACAATGCCCACTTGAGACTAACGGAGAAGTTTCTTTAAGGACTATTTTTAAATATAACCATGAAGGACATATAATCTCAGTAACATATAGTGGGGACAAATCATACAAGGAACACTGATTGGAATTGTAAAAGAGGATAGTTGCTTAGAGGTTAAGGTATGACCATGTTAATAGCAAAATTGAAATTAGGAGGAAATGTGTTTCGACTGCTAAAAGTCTTACCAGATGGGCGAATTAGGCCCATATTAAAATTGGAAATGGCTTGACGCTGAGTAACTGAAGGCAGTTCAATCATTGAGGAAATTGTTATATAAAATTATTATACCTAATAAGGAGTTCTTATTGTACGAACGGATGCGATTCTTCAATAAGAAGATCGCTGTATATTTTTGTGCTAACGGGGTTGTTTTGTTCAACAATAAGCATTAAAAATCTCTATAATAATTCGTAGATATAAGAGTGCGAATAATGCAAGAAGGCATATTAAAAACACAGAATAAATATAGTGAAAGGAGGGAGCAAAGTGAAAAAGGAAACTAAATTAAGGTTATTTCTTTCATTGATTGTATTAATTGGTTTTCCCGTAGTTTATTCAGTTGTCTGATTTCCATAACAAGTCGTTTTATTAACAATATATTCATGATTCATGTGGTTCCCCCGCTAAAAAATGCTTTCTTATTCCAATGATTCGGAAACCTTCGGTAAACATATCCAACAAGGGGAATTAGTTCGGTTTTACCTTAAGGGGTAAAGCCAATTTCATAAAAAAAAATGAATCATTCATTTTGTTTAACATCTTTTAAATGACCGGAACGTACGACTTTAGTTTCTAAATATTTTTCATTAAACTCGGAGGTATCTCCCCATAACGGAATTCTGCCTGCAACATTGGCACCTGACTTTTGAAGGGCTTCTAATTTTCTCGGATTGTTGGTGATAAGTGTCACTGGATTGGAGCGCAGTTTTTTTAACACTCGAATGGCGTCATCATAGTTACGTGCATCATCCACAAATCCGAGCTCTAAATTCGCTTCCACCGTATCCAATCCTTCTTCTTGCAGAACATAAGCCATGGCTTTACTAAATAATCCGATGCCTCTTCCTTCGTGATTCGCTAAATAAAATAAAGCACCGGTTCCTTGAGCAGCAATCATTTTCATAGCATGTTTTAGTTGAAAGCCACAATCACAGCGTTTGCTGCCAAATATATCGCCAGTATGACAAATGCTATGCATCCGGATAAGAGCATCCGCGGAATTTTGAAAATCTCCATACAGTAACACACTGGATTGCTGCATTTCCGCTAAATTGGAAGAGGCTAAAGTTTCAATGATCTTTTCTATATTATAAGAGCCTTCATTACAAAAATGACCTGCCATATTATCACATCGTAACCAGCAGTACCATTGGAATATAGTTGTTTCGCCATCTAAGTTAACGGGTAATTTGATAGGTCCGACTAAATAAATGGATTTTTCATCACCTTTAATAACGTTAATTTTATCTTCTAATATCAATGCGACTTTTTCATTAATCATAAAAACTTCCTCCTTATGTTTCAAAATATTTAATGTACTGTTGGGCAAAATATTATTATGGACCAGTTCTGTTCATATTGTACCCAATCCGCTCTTTTGGAATCGTTTGTTTTAAAAAGAAGCAAAAGTCCAAATGTACTAAAGCGAAAGAATAGTTCAAAAGGTTATCCCCTATTTTCTGTGTGAAACCCCCTGTCCATATAGTCAACTTGACCAAAACTTAATTGTGAAAGTCATGTCACTTTCCTGATTGGACGAAAGATGATTTAACCCACTTAAGTTCCTCTTTTTAATAAAGGAGATATTCTATATGTCAGGTTGTGACGGCGGTTTTGGATTCGGTGGAGGTTTCACATTTGGTCCGTTTTGTTAATCCTCTTAATCGTTGATGAAGCAGTTGTGTTGGTTGATCCGGAGGCGGTTACGGATATGTTGGTTACTGCTAATAAATCGTATAAAAAAAGTCAGCCTATATGGAGCGGTTTCTTTAAAATTGATTCTATCGAAAGCATCCTCATTGATATCACCTATCGGAGGAAAGGGGTATTTTTACTAAGATTCGCAGAAAAAATGCTTGTTGAGTACTTAGCAAACCCAAAATGCTAAAAGCATTTGTAATTCTTTTCAAGTGGCTAGATAGTGAAAATTTGTTTCTAGAACTTTGCATATAATGGTGGGGGAGAAGAGTTCTTTAGATCACCTCGGCAGTTGAAATTGGAAAACCTTTCCGTTAACATGGAATAGAATCATATATTAGGAGGTTGTACATTGGCTTTACAAATCAAAGAAGTTACGAAAAAATTCGGGGATTTCACAGCTGTCAATCAGCTTGATTTAACGATCCCCGAGAAAGAAATGTTCGGTTTTTTAGGTGGGAACGGGGCGGGGAAAACGACAACGTTCCGGATGATACTCGGCCTGCTTGACCCCACTGAAGGGGAAGTGATTTGGGATGGTAAGAAAATCGATTATACGACCAGCTCATTGATTGGCTATCTTCCAGAGGAACGCGGGCTTTATCCAAAACTGAAGGTACGCGATCAAATTGTGTATTTGGCTAGGTTAAGAGGGATGAACAAACGGGATGCTTTGAAAGAGTTGGAGTATTGGCTAGACCGCTTTATGGTGCCCGAGTACATCGATAAGCGGGTAGAAGAGCTTTCAAAGGGGAATCAGCAAAAAATCCAGCTGATCGCCTCCATGATTCATAAACCTGAATTACTTATCCTTGACGAACCCTTCAGCGGGCTGGATCCGGTTAATGTGGAAATACTGAAGAAAGCGGTCATCGACTTAAGGGACAGCGGCACGACGATCGTTTTCTCGAGCCATCGCATGGAGCATGTTGAGGAGATGTGTGAGCATCTTTGCATCATGCATAAAGGTTCCCCGGTTGTGGCTGGAAAATTAAAAGAAATTAAGCGTTCTTTTGGTAAAAAGAATGTTTCAATAAAAGCCGATTTTGATTTATCTTTCCTGGATACTTATTCAGGTGTAACAAAAATTAAGAACACGATGGAGGGGAAAATCCTTCAAGTCACTGGTGAAGATGTAGCTGAGAACATGATTCGTGATCTCGTTCCAAGAGGTTTCGTTCGAAAATTTGAATTGGAAGAACCTTCGCTTACGGATATTTTCATTGAAAAAGTAGGTGCCGTCTATGAATAAATTTTGGATTGTCCTTTCCCATACATATCTATCAAAATTAAAAACGAAATCCTTTATCATTTCTACAATCATTATGATGGCCTTGATTCTTGTCCTTACGAATATTTCGAAACTTATAGATTCATTCGATAGTGATGATCAGGAAAAGGTTGCTGTCATTGATCAGACTAAAGATGGCATATTTGATTCTTATAAAAATGCGGTAGCAGGTGTGAACAAGGGCATTTCGGTAATATCCGCCCAGGATGAAAAAGCAGCGGAGGAAATGGTCAGCAAAGAAGAAATCGTTGGGTATCTATTGATCAAAAAGGATGAGACCCTCGGCTTCAAGGGAACGTATAAAGCGAATCAAATTTCAGATTCAATGGTAAGTAATGATTTGCTTCTCGCGCTTACCCAATTGAAGGGCCAAATAACAGCGAAGGAATTGAAATTGACAGAGCAGCAAATCGCACAATTGAATACGCCGCCAGCATATGAAACGATTGCGCTTCAGAAAAATGCAAAAACAGAAGAAGACCTCAATCAAGCTCGCGGTCTTGTGTATGTGCTCTTATTCGTCATTTACTTCGGTGTGTTGATGTATGCAACCATGATTGCAATGGAAGTAGCTACTGAAAAGACTTCACGGGTCATGGAAATCCTGATTTCAAGTGTACCGCCAGTCACGCAGATGTTCGCCAAAATAATGGGGGTAGCTTTGCTTAGTCTTACTCAAATGCTTTTATTTTTTTGCGTGGGTTATTTCTCGATTAAACAAAACTTGACAGGTATGGATGAAGGTTTCTTCTCGTTTTTTGGATTCGGCAACATCAATATCTCTACGATCATTTATGCAATCATCTTCGCTTTACTTGGTTATCTTCTTTATGCGACTCTTGCTGCATGTCTGGGGTCCGTTGTCAGCAAAATTGAAGATGTCCAGCAAATGATTTCACCGATGACCATGTTAGTTGTCATTGCCTTCATGATTGCGATGTTTGGACTAGGGAATCCGTCAGCCAATTATATTACGATTACATCATTCATTCCATTTTTCACGCCTATGATCATGTTCCTGCGCGTAGGCATGCTTGATGTTCCATTCTGGGAAATCGCCATCAGCATTTCAGTGTTGATCCTAACCATTGTTTTACTTGGTATAATCGGATCAAAAATCTATCGTGGTGGAGTCTTGATGTACGGAAGCTCAAAATCACTGAAAAGCATTAAAAATGCCTTGCAATTATCAAAGAAAAATTAACATGAAACCTGGATCCTTCATTTCCTGTTGGAGAGTTCCGGTTCGCCGTCATTACGCTTGTGTGCCGCAGTAGTTTCTATAGCAGTTTACACAGTTAATAAGAAAAATTTGGGATTTATGAAAAAGGTGCAAAAAGGAACATAGATATAAGGGAACACATGTAAAATGAATTCCATTTATGCAACCATGATCAGGAGTGAATTATCATGAGCAATTTTGTAACTTTGACGATAGCTTCAGAAGCGTTTCTCTTGCTATCCTTCATCATCATTTTTTTATCGGCCAGGAATGGGAAAAAGAATGCTCTCTTGGTTATCCTGTTCATCATTGGAGGTGCGCCGCTTCTATATCTAGCCATTGATCATGCGACCAGCGATTACTTGGACGCGAATATCGGATTGGGCCTTGCTTTTATGTTCACCTGGATATATAGCGTAATAGCTTTTATCATTGGCATCATTCTTTTAGTGAAAAAGAAAAATGATAATAATATTTCAAAAGAACAGTAATCATCACATTGGAAACTTAAATTAAATAATAATAAAAACGCTGAGGATACATGAGTATCCTCAGCGTTTCAGACTGTAGACAAACTCGAGGAAAACGAGTTTGTCTATTTTTTATGAGTTGTACAATTTGGCCGTTGATTTCCACTCCAGGCACTCGCTTTCCGCGGGCGGTCGGGGAGCCTCCTCGGCTTTCGCCTGCGGGGTCTCCCCTAGACGCGCTTTTCCCGCAGGAGTCTCGTACCTTCCGTTCCAATCAACTTTGTCTTATCTTTTAGATAAACACTTTTGCCCTGAGTCGCTTTTGTTTTAAAATAGAAGTATTAAAACTTGAGGTGATGAGGATGCTTTCGAAACATGACTCTATTCAGCGAGATCAACTTGAAATGATTACGTTAGATCAACTGGTGCCACCGAACCATTTGGTTCGTAAACTAGAGGCTGCCATTGACTTCACTTTCATTTATGACTTGGTGAAAGATATGTATTCAGAGGTAGGACGCCCAAGTATTGATCCAGTTATTTTAGTTAAACTGACATTCATTCAATATACCTTCGGTATTCGTTCCATGCGTAAAACGATTGAAGAAGTTGAAACTAATATGGCTTACCGTTGGTTCTTAGGCTATGGTTTCCATGATAAAGTACCTCATTTCTCTACGTTTGGGAAAAATTATGAGCGACGCTTTAAAGATACAGACCTGTTTGAACAGATTTTCTATCGTATTTTAATGACAGCTGCTAATAAAAAGTTAATAAGTGCTGAACACGTTTTCGTGGATTCCACACATGTGAAAGCCAGTGCGAATAAACGGAAATTTGAAAAGAAAATCGTTCGTAAAGAAACACGAGCGTATCAAGGGCGTCTTCAAGAAGAAATCAATCGAGATCGTGAAAACCATGGAAAGAAGCCTTTTCCATCAGATAAATTTGATAAAGAAGAGACCAAAGAGATTAAAGAAAGTACAACGGATTCTGAGAGTGGCTACTATGTGAAAGATGAACGAACAAAACAGTTTGCCTATTCATTCCACGCGGCCGCAGACCGCAACGGTTTTGTATTGGGAACGATTGTAACACCTGGAAATATACATGACAGTCAGATCTTAGAGCCACTAGTTGAACAAGTGATTGAGAAAATTGGAAAACCGGAAGCCGTTGCCGCAGATGCAGCTTATAAAACACCAGCGATTACAAGCTACCTATTTAACAAAGAAATCATACCGGCTTTACCTTATACACGTCCTCGCACCAAAGAAGGATTTTTCCGCAAACAGGACTATGTATACGATGAACATTTTGATTGTTACCTTTGTCCTTCGGGAGAGCTATTAAAGTACTCAACAACCAATAAAGAGGGCTATCGCGAGTATAAATCACCCAAACACACTTGTGCGACATGCTCATTTTTATCTCAGTGTACAGAAAGCAAAGACCATCAAAAAGTGGTGACACGGCATATTTGGCAAACACATGTGGAAGAAGCAGATCATCTGCGTCATCATCAAGATGTAAAAACTATATATGCGAAACGTAAAGAAACGATTGAGCGTGTATTCGCAGATGCAAAAGAAAAGCATGGTATGCGTTGGACAACTTTAAGGGGACTTAAAAAATTGTCGATGCAGGCGATGCTTACTTTCGCTGCCATTAATTTAAAGAAAATGGCCAATTGGACATGGGGAGGTCCAAAAATGGCCTAACATAGTGGGCTCGTAGAGCCCCAATCTCCTAACTTCAGGCAAAAATTCAAAGGGAATCTCAAAAAGGGGTTCGGAATTTTTTAATTCCGAACCCCTTTTGTCTACAAACTGAAACGCTGAGGATACATGAGTATCCTCAGCGTTTATTTGGGCTAATGTTTTAATAAAACATCCTGACTACTCGCATTTCTTAGGCAAAGAGGACCTTGGCGGGTCCAGGTTCTGGGTAGTCTAACTCCCAAAATATGCGTTTCCTAACTAAAGAATAGAAAATGGTAAAAAACGAATAGTAAATAAATAAAGAACCTAAATCTCATTCTTTGCATAGGGTAGGAGGGTATGGTATATTAATTTCTAGGAGGGATGGAAAATGGATGAAATACTGAATGGGCATGATTCGATGAACGAAGATGAATGCTGTACGACCTCTTCCCACGGCCGAAAGAGTCATCACTCGGATTCAGTAAAAAAGAATTTAACGACCCGGTTAAATCGTATCGAAGGTCAAATTCGCGGTATAAAGGGTCTTATTGAAAAAGATACGTACTGTGACGATGTGATTACCCAAATAGCTGCTACTCAAAGTGCAATGAATAGTGTGGCCAAGATTTTATTGGAAGGCCATCTTAGGAATTGTGTGGTTGAACGGCTGAATGATGGGGATACGGCGGTTATAGATGAAGTGCTTGTAACGATACAAAAATTAATGAAGAAGTAAAGGAGAAGTGGTTTTAAATGGAAAATGTAACATTGAATGTCAGTGGAATGTCTTGTGGTCATTGTGTGAATGCTGTTGAAGGTAATGTAGGAAAACTGGCAGGTGTTGAAAGCGTAAAAGTGCATTTGGAAGCAGGCAAAGTAGATGTAGCTTTTGATAAAGAAAGAGTATCACTTGAAAAAATAAAAGAAACAATCGATGATCAAGGCTACGATGTCGAGTAGACGAAAAAAGTGCTTCTAAGGCACTTCTTTTTTACAAAAAAATATACCCCATAGCGGTATGGGAAGGCGGGATGATGTGAGCAGCCATATACAAGAAACAAGTATGCAGATTTCAGGCATGACTTGCTCTGCCTGTGCAACCAGGATTGAAAAAGGGTTAAACAGAATGGAAGGCGTGGAGGAAGCCACCGTTAATTTGGCTCTTGAGAAATCAGTCATTAAATATGATTCAGAAAAATTAAGCAACAAGGACTTTGAAAAGAAAATTCAAGATCTTGGCTATGGTGTAGTGAAAGAGAAAAAGGAATTTACGATTACTGGCATGACCTGTGCAGCCTGTGCTACCCGAATTGAAAAAGGGCTAAATAAGTTGGATGGAGTGAGCCTGGCTATTGTGAATCTGGCGCTTGAAAATGCGACCGTCGAATATGATCCTTCCGAAGCGTCCCCAGTTGATATCATTCAACGAGTGGAGAAGTTGGGGTATGGGGCGATCATCAAGGAAGATAATATGGATTCAGTGGATTTCCGTCAGAAAGAAATTCAAAAACAAAAGAATAAATTCATCTTTTCCGTCATTTTATCTTTTCCATTGTTATGGGCAATGGTTAGCCATTTTAGTTTTACTTCGTTTATCTATATGCCTGATTTCCTCATGAATCCTTGGGTGCAAATGGCATTTGCCACCCCCGTGCAATTCATCATTGGAAAGCAGTTTTATGTTGGTGCTTATAAAGCCTTGAAAAATAAAAGCGCCAATATGGATGTATTGGTCGCAATGGGAACATCCGCTGCCTATTTTTACAGTGTCTATCAGGCGATCATTTCGATTGGATTCCATCACAGTACGGCACAACTTTATTTCGAAACAAGTTCGATTCTTATCACCCTCATTCTTTTAGGGAAGCTTTTTGAAGCAAAAGCAAAAGGACGTTCTTCCGAGGCCATCAAAAAATTGATGGGGCTTCAGGCCAAAACGGCATTGGTGTTAAGGAATGGTGAAGAGCGTGACATACCACTTGAATTGGTCATTGTAGGGGATACGGTTTTGGTAAAGCCGGGTGAAAAGATCCCTGTCGATGGAGTAGTGGTTGAAGGGAACTCTGCAGTCGATGAATCCATGTTAACGGGTGAGAGCATTCCGGTAGATAAAACAATCGGGGATACTGTGATAGGTTCAACATTGAATAAGAATGGTTTTCTCCAAATGAATGCGACGAATATCGGAAAGGATACAGCTCTTTCTCAAATCATTAAAGTCGTCGAAGATGCTCAAGGGTCCAAAGCTCCGATTCAAAGGCTTGCTGACCAAATTTCCGGTGTCTTCGTTCCTATCGTTGTCGGAATCGCCCTTTTAACTTTTCTTGTTTGGATTATAGTGGTTAGTCCTGGAGAATTCCTACCTGCTTTTGAAGCGATGATTGCAGTGCTAGTCATAGCTTGTCCCTGTGCTTTAGGTCTGGCCACCCCCACATCCATCATGGCAGGATCAGGGCGGGCTGCAGAATTCGGTATTTTATTTAAAGGCGGGGAGCATTTGGAAACCACTCACCATATTGATACGGTCATTTTGGATAAAACGGGAACGGTAACGAATGGCACCCCTGTGTTAACCGATGTCATCATCGAGAATGGAATGGAAGAAGATCAGTTTTTATCTCTTATTGGTGCAGTTGAAAAACAATCCGAACACCCTCTTGCCCAATCTATCGTTCAAGGAATTCAAGCAAGACAGGTATCACTTGCAGAGGTTGGGGAATTCGAAGCGATACCTGGTTATGGGGTGAGAGCTGTAGTGGATCAAAAGGAGCTATTCGTCGGCACGCGAAAATTGATGAAGCAAAATAACGTGGATATAACAAAGGCGCTAACAGCGATGGAAGAACTTGAAGAGCAAGGGAAAACCGCAATGCTCGCTAGCATTGAAGGTGAATATGCAGGCCTTATTGCTGTTGCGGATACGATAAAAGATACCTCGGTAACGGCTATAAAAAGGTTAAAAGCAATGAATATCCAGGTCATCATGATAACAGGGGATAATCAAAGGACAGCAAATGCCATCGGCAATCAAGTGGGCATTGACCAAGTGATTGCAGAAGTACTTCCTGAAGGGAAAGCAGAGGAAGTTGAAAAACTGCAGGCCGCCGGTAAAAAAGTGGCAATGGTCGGGGATGGGATAAATGATGCACCAGCACTTGCACTTGCTGATATAGGAATGGCTATCGGAACCGGGACGGACGTAGCCTTGGAAGCTGCTGATATCACTTTGATCCGAGGTGATTTGAACAGTATTGCAGATGCAATCCTCATGAGCAGGAAAACGATGCGAAATATCAAACAAAACCTATTCTGGGCATTTGCTTATAACGTAATCGGAATACCAATTGCGGCAATCGGACTGCTTGCCCCGTGGTTAGCGGGTGCTGCCATGGCTTTCAGTTCTGTATCAGTCGTTTTAAACGCACTGCGCCTTCAACGGGTAAAGCTATAAAAAACCATATAACTATAAAAAGAAGGCATTGGTAATTATCAATGCCTTTTTCTATCTTAATGACTAAATACCTTGAGAATTGGATTTGCCATTACATATAAAAAGCCGATAAATCCTTGGCAAGGGGACAATCGGCATTCATCTGGAAAATGAACTTTAGTATATTTACAGCGACTCCTACATGATGTTCCTTTATTATCGAGGTTGCCATGCCGAGCTTATTTTAAACAGTAAAATACAAAATCTGTAGGTACGCCACGCTCGCCTTGTTGATGGAGCATCGCTGACACATTACCCCGGTGATAGGTCCCATGGTTCACTACATGATGGATGAGGTCGGCAAGTACAAACTCACAAACCCCCATTTTGGGGTGTTCGGTTACAATGGTCCGTTCCAGATCAGGCTGCGTAGCAAGAAAATCATAATAATCCTTTGCAAGTCCATCATAGCACGATTCTAGTTCATTTATTGAAACTCCACCCACTTCTTCCCGCCGCCGTTCAACTTTCTTAAAAGTATCTTGAATGGTGCTTCCTTTCATTATCTCCAACCATGTGATATCTGTTGCGTAAAGGTGAACCAGGACGTCCTTAATGGATGGAAAGACACTTTTAATCGTGTCGACATAGACTCCGTCAGGTAATTGTTTTAAGTTCTGGAAAACTTGCTGATTAGCCCAAACGTGGTAATCATACATTTTCTTGGCACGGTTCTTTTCCATTTTTCTCACTCCTTCTATCGTTACTTAACCCATTTCGACAATATTTAAAGAATACCTTTATCAAATCCTGCTAAAAACCTTGATATTAAAGAGGGGAATTTTCCTGAAAAAATATAAGAAATGCTGAGTGTTCCTGATGCCAAACATTCCCCATAGTTCCCATTTCTAATCCTACGGTTTTATTCTAATTATGCTCAATTATTAATCCAGTAACTTTCTATTGATAAACACGTATATAATTGATAAAAAGACAAATATGGCTAGGATAAGAATTGTACCTTCATAATGATAGTCGATCATGCTGTTTATAATCATTAATAAGCCTAATGGAAGAAAAAAGCCACCGCCTGTCACTATCCCCAATAAAGATTTATTTTTAATCATCTTTTCATTAAATCCAGTCAATCTCCATCCGAATGACGTAATTCTAGTCTTGAGAGGGGGAAATTAGAAAAAACGCACTAAAAAGCGGTAGGTGTTTTCTCTAGTTAGATAACCGTTGTTATAGCTTTATTTTTTCAAAATATACTATTATTAGAAGTGTAGGCCAAGGCATCAGTCTTTTCTATTTTTTATGATAGAAACAAAGTCAGAATCAAAAGAAGATGAATCCTGGGCAATTTGTGGGTTAAGCGTTTAACGCTAAACCTTTTTTCTAAGCTAATAAAGTCAGTATCCGATGGCTGACCATCCTGGGTGAAAAAATGCCCATGTAGACAATGGTTCGTTTTCGTTTTGTTACTATATGTCTCGAAAAATGGAAAACTGGATATGGAAGGAACTCCATGCCCAGTTTAATTTAGATGAACATGAACTATATTAGACAAACCTAGGCTGTTGACCACGTTGACATTTTATAAAAACATATCCCAATAGTGCATTGTCAAAATTCGGTTTGAAGTTTTGAAAAGAAACGCTTTTGTCAAGAAGCTTTCTCCCACTGGCGACTGGTGGTTATTTAGACTACATAAATGACTTTACCCTAAAAAAAGGAAGGTTTTGAGGCGTTTGTTCAATAATATAAACATTATTTTGATTCAATTAAGTTTTTAGAAAGTATCTGATAATTTGTCCCATGCAAATGCCTCGTTATATACATACCATGATAAAAGATGCTATCCTACTATTGCAATTACGATTGATCCATCAATGTTGCGTTGACCACTGTTAAGGGGGTCTATCCACTATTAATATTCTTGCAGTAGAGAAAGAGTAAATGATTAAGGGTTTCTTAAGTAGGCAATTTCACAGACATGAAGAAATAATAAAGGTGATATGCAACAAATTTGTCAATCAGGGATGAATAGCATAAACAGAGATTAGAAGTATCATTAACCATGCGAACAACTTGAAGATCTGGCAAGGTCAAAGAACATGACTTAAAGAAGTTGTGTTACAGATTGAAAAATCACAATCTTTTAAACTCATGAGAGTCTTGATACTGTTTCCGAATTAATTTGTTAGAGAAAATAGAACCGTCATTAATTCCTATCATGGATGGCAAGCGGGATAGTTTATCCTTCGACTGACGGGGGCTGATTTTCAGGATGTGTGAAAAATTCTTTCTATTTGAAATTATCGTTAATAATAACTCTTATCGAGAGGTGGAAAAAAATGAAAGCAGATGCCGTTTTTGAAGGTGGGGGGGCCAGGGGAATTGCTTTTATTGGAGCGATTCAAGCAATGGAAGAGGAAAAAGTAGAATGGGAAAGACTTGCTGGGACATCAGCAGGAGCAGTAATAGCTGCTCTTTTGGCTAGTGGCTATAAAAGCCATGAAATTAAGGAACGCTTTAGTAAAATCGATTACTCAAAGCTTCGAGGCAGGACAATTCTGAATCGAATCCCCATTTTTGGATTATTTTTGGAACTTGTGGTTCATCTCGGGATTTACAAAAACGATTATTTGGAAACATGGGTGGATTCTCTTCTTTCAGAAAAAGGGATTAAGACATTCGCGGATCTTCCAGATGGAAAGTTGAAGATAATTGCTTCTGATGTTTCGAATGGCCAGATGCTTATTTTGCCAGATGATTTGGAACGCTATGGGATGACTCCTGCTGATTTAAAAGTTTCAACCGCCGTAATGATGAGTGCCTCCTTACCATTTTTCTTCCGTCCGGTTATTTGGAAATCAAAAGACCGGAAAAAATCCTACATTTTAGATGGTGGTTTACTTAGTAACTTCCCAATATGGATATTTGATACAGACAATCCTCGCTTTCCAACATTCGGATTCCATTTTGTGAAAGATGAAGTTAACATAGATGCGGTTATACCAACGCCAATCCACCTTTTCAAAAATATATTTAAAACGATGCTTCAAGCCCATGATTTACGTTATATGAACGAAGAAACGATTGAACGCACGATTCAAATTCCTACTGGCGGCATCAACGCAACGGATTTTGAACTGAATGAGGATGAAATCGACTTTCTCTATAAATCAGGCTATACTTCTGCAAAAGAATTTTTGTCGAAGTGGGATTTTGAACAATATAAGGTCAAACGCATGCAAAGAGTAAAAAATAAGTAGGAGAAACGATATGCTATCGTTTCAAAAGGGTGAAAGAGGTGGACAAGGAGCTGTTACGACGGCTCTTTTTCTTATTGAATGAACGAACCAATCGTTTAATTCAAAAGCAATAAGTGGAATTACAATCATAAAAAATTAAGATAATATATTATTTTGATATTGCTTAACAAATATTATAAAAGCATTTAAATGTATGAGGAAATGAGACTTTTAAAAATTATTAGATGACATAATAAATAGTATCTTTTACGACGTCTATGTGAACCAGTCAAAGAATTGACCGAACATAAAAAACTACTTCTTTCGAAAAAAATCTTGACTGAGACATATTCCAAGTCTTGAATGAAGTCATAAAATTCCACAGCTTCTAAAGGAGGTAACGATAATTTGGATAATGATTCTTCAGACCCCTTTTTATATATATATTTATAAAAATAAAATAAATCTAGTTATATTTTCATACTAATGTTAATATAAAGTGGTAGATAATACCTAAATATGGAAAGGGGAGGATTTAATAAACAGATATAGAAATCGGAATTGTTCCCGCCTCAGCCTTCAGCCTTCAGCCTCTACTTAGATCACTCCATAAACAGCATCTTCTATGAGAGAATTTATTTCTTAAATGTAGGAAAAATGTTAAGAAAAAATCTACTAGAAGGGGAATAGAATATTATGAAAAATATATTTGCCTTTTCATTATCGTTGATTATTTTATTTAGTTTTGTAGCTCCTTCCTTGCAAGTATAGAAGTTAGCAACGAGACATCGACACAACAAGAAGTAAACGAACATGCCTATTCTTTTAATGAACTAGAAATAATAAGTAATACGATTTTAACGGAGCAAGAGATTGAAAATCTATATAATGAAGTTATGAGTATTAATACACTTAACTCTGGTGGTATAACTGCATATGGACCTATTTCAGGTGGATCAACAATAACTGAAATAGCTCCTATTTATAGAACCTACAAAAATACCGGTGTAAATGAAGCCAAAAATCTAATTTTTGCATATATGATGAAAAAGATTCCTAAAAAACTGACAGATAGTGTATTCGCTAATTGGCTTTTTGTAAAGTTAAATAGCTGGTCCAAAATTAGTCCAACTTACGTGGGTTCTTGGGTATCAAGTTCATATAGCACTGCAGAAAAGAAAAGAAATTATCATGCGACAGTGGTTCATTATGGCAAAAGTAATTACACATCACCTAAATCAGTTCAATATTTCCAATGCAATTACTGGTTTGGGAAATAATAAATCGAGGAAATGGGGAATAAGATGAATTTGAAAATATTATTGAGAATAGGTATCTTTTTATTATTTTCTTTTCTTATGATTTTTGATTATTTCCCTCATCTCGTTCTCAAAGACATTCCTAAAACTGCACTGACAATTGGAATGATCTCATTAGCGGTTGTCTATATTGTCATTAATCGAAAGACTGAAAAAGATTGTGAAAATGCATTAATTGGAGAAGCAGTATTTATTTTTTATATGTTAGTGCTAATAGGATTATTAACGGTAATGGGCGGAAAATCCACTGTAGGAATCTCTTTGAATAATCCTATGTTATGGTTTGTTTTATTATTGACAATCGTTGATATGACCGTAAAATATAGGAAAATGAATGCTTAGAAAACGCTAAACTTATGAAATTGGGGAAATTCCGGACGAAAAAACAGCCAGTGGGCTGCCTATTTACTTCATATTATCTCAGACTAAAGCTTTAGGCACATAACATGTACTTTATTATTTTCTTATAACGAACGAAGGAGCCTTTATAGCTTCTTCGTTTGGTTGGTTAAGAGTTCCCTTATTTAGTAATAAATCGAATCGTAGAATCTTTTCCATTGATACTCTTCAGCAAGAATTTAATTAATTCTGCGTGCCTTTCCTCAAGCCAATCTCGAGCGAATACATTAGGTGCAACTAATGTCACTTGGTCACTTTCAATAGAAGAAAAGTACACATCTTTCATCCAAGCCTCATAGCTCGGTTTAGAGAACTTTTCTGCATTTGTAATTTAACAAGGGAGAATATATCTTTATCGTCCAACAATTCATTATGTATTGACACATCTTTTAAAGGAGGTACAGCCTCTTGATCCGGGTTTAAATGATCTATTATTTGAGTGACACGATTTAATTCATGTCTTAGTGAAAGTTTTAGCTTTAGTAACTCCTGCATTAAAAAATCTTTAGATTTATCATTACTATCCATTGTACGTCCCCTTGATGTCTGGTTATCTTTCTATTATAACTTTTTTATGTTCTAGTCCCATGTCGAATTCTACACGAAATAAGGTAGAAAACTATACTAGGAAGCAATAGGTAAAAGTCCAAGAAAGATCCATGAAGTATTAGTTCATGGATCTTTTTAGACATATTCTAAATCATTTGGTTCTTTTTCATTTGTAAGTAAATTCAACAGTTCATCTAGTTCCTGGCTTTTATGTAATGTTTTTGGGGCAGTAAATCCATAAATCAATCCGATGTTTATTAGTTCTTTCCTCAATATCTCAATTTTTTCAAATAATGCTTCCATACTCTCCAATGCAGAATCCTCAAGTGCTTTCTTTTTTTGTTATGAAACTATTATTACATAAATTAGGATGTTTTTAAACCAAAGGTGAGTATTGACTAAGATTATTACTGAAGCATTTTTAGTCCGATTTTAGAAAACTATGATGATTTCTAAACCTTCCTTTGAATCAAGGTTTCCTTACTGCGGTGGGATCCAACCACGTGATGGCGATCTTTCTTTTATTCCATTATTTCGCTGGCTTCTTTAGGCTTTTATAGTTTTAAAGGTTTATTGTAAAAATAGCCCATAGCAGTTATTTGTAACGATTAAATAAATGATTCATTAAGAAAAATAGGTTGAAAGAATGACGTTGTATGTAAAAGTTTGTAGGTCTATGTAAATGCATGAGTGAATCAGATCTGTTTTATTGTTTAAAGAGACCCATAAGTCCTGCACGGAAATCCCTAATTGGAAATTTGTTGATTTACACTTATTCATACACCTTTAAAAGGGCCATACTATACTTGAACCAGATTCAAATAATAGGAGGGAAAGATCAATGAATAATGAAAGAGCAATGGATGATTTAATTAAGAATTGGAGCGAATTAGGTAAGAATATGGACCGCCGAAACTTTATCCAGGGAGCAAGTAAACTTGCCGGACTTTCATTAGGTCTTGCCCTTGCTCAATCAATGGGCGGGATTGAAGTGAATGCTGCCCCGAAATTCAGTGATTTTCCATTTAATCTTGGTGTAGCTTCCGGTGATCCGCTCTCGGATAGTGTTGTTTTATGGACAAGGCTGGCACCTGATCCGTTAAATGGAGGAGGTATGCCACAAGAAGCCATATCCGTTAAATGGGAAGTGGCAAAGGATGAAAATTTCAGACAGATTGTACAACAAGGCAAGGAAATAGCCAGGCCGGAACTTGGCCATTCCGTTCATGTGGAAGTAAGCGGGTTAAAACCGGATATGGTCTATTTTTACCGTTTTAAAAGTGGAGGGGAAGTAAGTCAGACTGGAAAAACGAAAACACTTCCGCCAATCGGTTCAAGTGTTTCAAGCCTGTCATTCGCTTTTGTTTCATGCCAGCAATTTGAGCATGGTTATTATACGGCATATAAACATTTGGCAAAAGAAGATTTGGATCTTGTCTTTCACCTTGGCGATTACATATATGAGTATGGGCCAAATGAATATGTTGCTTCTACAGGTAATGTCCGTGTACATAACAGTCCGGAAATCATTACTCTTGAGGATTATCGAAATAGATACGCACAATACCGCTCTGATACTCATTTAAAAGCGGCACACGCTGCTTTCCCATGGGTCGTGACTTGGGATGATCATGAAGTTGAAAACAATTATGCAAATGTCATCCCGGAAAAAGGACAATCGGTTGAAGCATTCATCAAGAGAAGGGCAGCCGCTTATCAGGCTTATTATGAGCATATGCCCCTTCGTAAATCTTCCTTGCCAAAGGGAGCGGATATGCGGTTATACCGAAATTTCACTTATGGCGACCTGGCCTCTTTCTTCGTACTGGATTCACGCCAATACAGGGATGATCAGGCAAACGGCGATGTCAGTTCACCGCAAACGCCTGAGTCACTTGATCCAAATCGTACATTACTAGGTCGAGAGCAGGAACAGTGGCTAACTGATAATCTTTTGAAATCAAAAACGAAGTGGAATGTGCTGCCACAGCAGATTTTCTTTGCACAACGGAATTATGGAACACCTACCGCTCCCAAATTTAGCATGGATTCTTGGGATGGTTACCCGGCTGCACGTGATCGTTTGATTGATGTAATTAATAATAATAATATAGAAAATTTGGTCGTGTTGACCGGTGATGTACATGCAAGCTGGGCAGCCAATTTAAAGGCGGATTTCAATGATCCAAATTCAAGGACTTTCGGTGTGGAGTTTGTCGGCACATCCATCACATCCGGTGGAAACGGAGCAGATAAGCGTGCGGATACAGATAAAATACTAAGCCAGAATCCACATATTAAGTTCTTTAATGATTACCGTGGGTATGTCCGATGCAAAGTAACACCAGAACAATGGAAGGCGGATTACCGTGTAGTTCCTTTCGTGACAGATCCAGGAGCGGATATATCGACAAGAGCATCCTTTGTGTTTGATAAGGATCAAGCTGGACTAAGAAAGGTTGCGTCAGCAACGGTTACGGAAGGTATCCAAAAAACGAAAGAAGTCGAGGAAGATCGGACACGGGCCCATAATCGCGCACATGAAAAACAAAGAATGAACAAGCAGAGGAAAGTCACTAATTGATAGAAAGACAAGGAAATGTGAATGGAAAAATAATTATACTTGATTGGAGTGAATGAGAATGCTTTCTAATATAGGGATACCTGGTCTGGTCATCGTCCTCGTGATTGCACTGATTATTTTTGGACCGTCCAAGCTGCCGGAAATCGGCCGTGCATTTGGTAGAACTTTATCCGAATTCAAAAGTGCAACCAAAGGATTGGTGAATGATTCAGATAAAGAGGATGAAAACGAGAATAAAGCTGCGTTAAAAGCCGTTAAAAAAGAAGGATGAATTTAATGGGATAGAGCGGGCGGAAAGACTCGCCTGCTTCTTTTCATGAGAAGAGTTCGAGGGATATTGGATTTAGCAATTCTAATACTTATATATGGCTTGTAAATTGGCAAAAAGGAGGAGTGAAAGTGGAAAGCAAGGATATACACGTTATTGAGCATATGGAGGAACTCCGAAGCAGAATCATTAAAACACTGATAGGTTTTCTCGTTTTTTTTATAGTGAGTTTCATATTCGTACAGGATATTTATGAACTGCTTATTAAGGATTTAGATGGGAAGCTTGCCGTGCTCGGTCCAAGTGACATCCTGTGGGTCTATATGATAATTGCTGCGGTTTGCGCAATAGCTGCAACGATTCCGCTAGCTGCCTATCAGTTATGGCGCTTTGTGGCTCCTGCATTGAAACCGGAAGAGAGAAGAGTTACATTCCGGTTCATTCCTGGGCTGTTCATCTTATTCATCACAGGTATCTCATTTGGATATTTTGTTTTGTTTCCAATAGTGCTTGGTTTCCTCACTTCCCTATCAGCCGGGCAATTCGAGATGATGTTCACAGCTGAAAAGTACTTTCGGTTCATGATTAATTTGATCTTACCATTCGGGATTCTATTTGAAATGCCGCTTGTGGTCATGTTCCTGACCAGATTGGGAATCATCAATCCAACAGTGTTGAAAAAGTCTCGAAAGATTTCTTATTTCGTCCTGGTCATCATCTCTATCCTGATTACGCCTCCTGATATGATTTCGGACATTTTGGTTATCGTCCCTTTGCTTGTGCTTTATGAAGTGAGTGTGCAGCTGTCCAATATGGTTTATCGGAAAAGGCTTATGAAAGATGAGTCAGCATTACCTGTAACATGAAATGGTTAGCTGCTATTGAAAAAAACATTTCTTGGGAAATAGTCAATGGAACACTAAAAAGTTGAGGGACATAATTCCCTCAACTTTTTTATTGCGGAATAATATTTGGTGGATCACTTAATAATCCATTTTTTGTCAGGTTCCCACTTCTCTTGGATTGGTCAGCTGTGGGAATCAAAACTAAGTCAATGGAGGCAATCATTAGAATGAGTGAAGGTTAATACGGCGCTTTAAAATGTAAAGTCCTTCATGAAAAGTGTCTGGCCTTTCAGGTTAAACCGGTAAATTCAAAGCCTATAACTTGCAATATAACCTGTGGAAAGTACGGGAATTGAAAATTCAAATCATTTTTTTGGAATCATATTCATTTAGGTAAATCAAAGACTTCTGTAAATCGTTTCAAGGAAATCATAAGTTACTAGTTGGACAAAAGGCCTGCAATCCCTAAATGATTATAAGTGGCATGTTTTATTTTATTTATTAGAAGGAGAGGGGGTTATGGTTAGCGAATAATTGTAATCACTTGACATAAACCAGCCTATTTTAATTTCGCCCAATCATTTTAAACAAAAGACCACTAATACAAGAAACCCTAATATGAATAAGGTAAGGGGTCATTCCAAAGGAAGCATTATTAAATCAATGTGATTGTAAAGCTGAATGATTCGAAAAAAATGGATGGAGAAATGAATGTTGATTGCATCGTTCAAGTATAAATATATATCTAGGGGGGAAAGCATGATCAAAATATTGAAAGGGGTGGTGAGAAATTTATGAGGGATCTAATGAAAATTATCGCAGGAAACATTTTCATGACCTTTGCCTATGCTTTTTTAATCGTTCCCAATGAAATTATTAATGGAGGCGTAACTAGCTCGGCATTATTATTGCATGCATTATCAGGTTATAATATTGCCATGCTCGCCAATTTAGTTACAGGATTATTGTTAATCATTTGTTTAGTTTTTCTGGGGAAAGAGTACTTTTTTAAGTCAATTTTAAGTTCCTTTAGCTATATGCTGTTCTTCAATTTTTTTTATTCATTGAATTTTGATTTTGATGTGAATATTGTTCTAGTGATTCTTATTTCATCGATTTTGATAGCGATAGGATACTATTTCTGTATAACAGCAAATGCCTCCACTGTTGGCTTTGACGTGATCGCCTTAATATTACATCATAAGAATGAAAAAATAGATATTGCAGCGACAATAAGGATTATTAATCTTATCGTACTAATATTGGGCCTTCTTGTTTACGGTTATACATCGATTGTTAAGGGAATTGCGTTTACATTGTTTTTTTCATTTCTTTTAAAGAAAATGCTGGATAGGAAGCATAAGGTCTTAATGATAGGAAGGGATAGTGCGTTCGATGAAACCTCCAGTGTGAAAGAAGTAAAATGAAAAATTAGAGGTTAGCAGTGATTCTTGTATTAAGGGCCGCCATGTATTTAAATTTTCATTTTGTTATCTAAATATTCTGATTTTTAAATTGACTTTAAAAAAATCAGAGTGTATTATACACATAGAAAGTGGTACTAACATCATGACGTAGTGATGTTAGATTCGCTTCGAATTTCAAGCCTTCAGGAAGGAGGAATAGTGATATAGAATCTTAGGTTCATAGCGTCATCTCCTGTGCTGTTTGAAAATGCCAGGTTTCCAAGTTTCCACTATCTTTGTTTAAGTGTAAAGGACAGGCAGCTGAAAAGCCTTGTTTTACATTCAAGTAGCGATTATCTTAGTTGATTCCCCAAAATATTGAAAGTTGGTGGAGGGTATGAAACATCAACAGGAAGAACTGAAACCAGGTCTGAAACAAAGACATTTAACGATGATATCTTTGAGTGGTGTCATAGGCGCTGGTTTATTCGTAGGAAGCGGTATCATTATTGGTCAAACGGGCCCCGGAGCGATTTTATCATATGTTTTGGCTGGCTTGATCGTTGTTTTAGTCATGAGGATGCTTGGGGAAATGGCCACAGTGAATCCAAATACTGGATCTTTTGCCGTTTATGCAAGAGAGGGGATTGGTGAATGGGCTGGTTTTACAACAGGTTGGTTATATTGGTTCTTTTGGGTTATCGTAATCGCTTTGGAAGCAACAGCGGGAGCTGCAATCATACACAGCTGGCTTCCTTCCGTTCCCGTCTGGGTCATAAGTCTATCTTTGATTATCCTATTGAAAATGACGAATATTTTTTCGGTGAAATCGTTTGGTGAGTTCGAATACTGGTTTTCAATCATTAAAATAATCAGCATCATCCTTTTTTTGTGCCTGGGCGTGGCAGTGATATTTGGGTTTATCCCAACGATAAAACCACCTGGCACTTCTAATCTTTTGAATTTTGGCGGTTTTATTCCAAATGGGATAAGTTCTGTGCTTGTTGGTGTCGCAATTGTTTTTCATGCTTTTGTTGGAGTGGAGATTCCCGCGATTGCTGCTGGTGAGACCAGTGATCCGGTAAAGTCAGTTAGAAGTGCATTGAATAGTGTAGTTTGGCGAATCCTGATTTTCTATATTGGGTCCATCGCCATACTAGTGACGCTATTACCCTGGAATTCGGCTTCTTTGCTGAAAAGTCCATTTGTTGCCGTACTTGAAATGATGGGTATCCCTTCTGCTGCCCTGATCATGAATTTAGTGATTCTCATTGCATTGCTTTCCTGTTTGAATTCGGGATTATATACGAGTTCTCGCATGTTATTTTCACTTGCACAAAAAGGCGACGCTCCAAAGTTATTTTCAAAAGTGAGCAAAAACGGCGTTCCTATATTTGCTGTAGTCGGCTCTACCTTATTTGCCTTTATCAGCACCATTTTTAGTTATGTTTCACCTGATAAAATCTTTTTCTTTTTAGTCAATTCCTCGGGTGGAGTCGGAATTCTTGTTTATCTGGCCATTGCGGTTTCACATCTCCGATTAAGGAAGAGAATGGAGAAAGAGAATCCCGGAGTTTTCAAAATCAAGATGTGGTTATTCCCGTATTTGACTTATGCGACCATAATTTCCATGATTTCCGTGTTAATATTAATGGCATTTATCGATTCGCAGCGTCCACAGTTTATCTTTACCATGCTATTTAGCTTGATCGTTATCTGTTCATTCTTTTTCCTTCGGCGAAAAAAAGCGAAGTATATGGAGAATGAATTAAAAATTGTTTCTGGTTCCCCTAATTCTGAAAAGTTATAGCTTTGGCTCTATACCATTGATTTAATTTAAGGTAATGCTTCGTTTACTTCTATGGAATTCCTCAGACAAAATTCTTCAATCACTAATCAGCTAGAATATGATTTCCCATAGAAAAAGAGAGTTGCGCCAACAAGTGCTTGGTGACATCTGTCTTTAAATCATGAAGGAGGGATTATGTTGAATGGTTTCCGTGTAATTACTAGTGGGGTTGTCCTTGGAGCCATATTGCTGTCAGGCTGCAACAATTCAAGCGAACCAGACGAGGCCCAACAAGAAAATAGTCCAGTCATGAATGAAAATCCAGATTCAAATACGGGTGAAACCCAAAATGCAGAGGTTATTAAAAAAGGTGTCGACGATGTGATTCAATCCATAAAAGGATTGGAATCAGAAATAAGTACGGAGGCGGATTCAGGGAAAATTCAAGAAATGGGAAAAGAGATCAGTTCTACTTGGGATTCGATAGAAAAGCAAGTGGAAGATGAATACCCTGATTGGTATGAACGGATTGAGAAAAACCTTTACCCATTAATTGGGGAGTCAGGGAATCCGGATAAGGATCTTGAAAAGATAAAACGACTCTCTGAAGCTACTAAAGAAGATCTACAGTTATTTTTGGAAGAAGTGAAATGAATTCTCTTTATACCCGGGTTCACCAGTAGGGGATTTATGGGTTTTAACAGGTTTAGCAAGTTCGGTGATTTTGGAGGGGGTAAGCGATAGGAGGGGACATAGTTTGGAAAGTGCAAAAGAATGCAAAGAGGTTCAGGCAGTGATATTTGATTGGGCAGGAACGACGGTGGATTATGGTTGTTTTGCACCGGTCCAAGCATTTGTCGAGATATTCAGGATAAGGGGGATAGATATTACCATTAAGGAAGCAAGGGAACCTATGGGTTTATTGAAAATGGATCATATAATGGAACTCCTGAAAATGAAACGAATCTCCAATTTATGGATTGCTAAATTCGGGAAAGAACCGGACGAAAGAGATCTAAAATCATTATATATGGACTTTGAGGCTTTGCTTTTTAAGGTTCTCAAGGAAAACGCCAAGCCAATACCAGGCGTAATTGAATTAATCAGCCGTTTAAGGCAGCAAGGAATAAAAATCGGTTCGACAACAGGGTACACTCGTGAAATGATTGATGTTGTTAAACAAGAGGCGGAAAAATGGGGCTATCAACCAGATTCCATCGTTGCGTCTACCGAAGTGCCTACAGGAAGGCCTGCCCCTTGGATGTGCTTTAAGACGGCGATTAATCTCCAAGTGTATCCACTCAGTAAAATCGTTAAAGTCGGCGATACGATAAGTGACATCAAAGAAGGCATTTCTGCGGGAATGTGGACTGTTGCCGTATTGAAGGGCGGCAGTGAAATAGGCCTTTCAGAGGCAGAAATCAACGAAATGGACCCATATGATCTGCAAAAACGGATGAATCATGCAGAAAATCGTTTTTGGAATGCAGGTGCCGATTTCGTAATTGATGATATAGGTGATTTATTGGAGATCATCGATAGGATCAACTACAGATTGACAGAAAAAAAGGATATATTTATTGGTTAAAAAAGATTCAAATACATGAGTTAGTGACTATGATGGTTAGAGATTTTAAATAAATTCAAAATATTCAATTTATTTATTGACTGTTTCATCCGATGGTAGTATTATACATCTTATAACTGGTACGGACGTCGCAACGTCATTATCAGAAATAACTAAAATTAAGGAGAATGTGCTATGGTCGAAACAAAAATGTTAAGAGGAACGAAAGTTAAAATGACACCAAGTGAAGCCATCGTTGAGACATTAGTTGCTGAGGGAGTTAAACATATTTCTGGAATTCTGGGATCGGCTTTCATGGATATGCTTGATTTATTGCCAACTGCAGGCATTCGTTTCATTGGTGTCCGCCATGAACAAAGTGCAGCACATATGGAAGATGCGTATTGTCGTGTATCAGGTGTTGCAGGAGTTGTCATCGGGCAAAACGGACCTGGAATGACGAATATGGTCACCTCTGTTGCAGCGGCCAATCAAGCTCATACTCCAATGGTTGTCATATCACCTTCAGCTGGTACACCAACAGTTGGATGGGATGGTTTTCAAGAATGTGATCAGGTATCCATCTTCAAGGCAATCACGAAAGAAACGGTTAGAGTGACACACCCAGGCCGGGTCGCTGATTGCCTGAGGACAGCATTCCGGATTGCCTATGCCGAAAGGGGACCGGTTTTATTCGATATCCCCCGTGATTACTTCTATGGTGAAGTGGAAGATCAAATACTTCAGCCACATCAATATCGCGTAGATGAAAGGGGCTGCGGATCTTCTGCATCCTTGGATAGAGCAGCTGAAATTTTAGCTGAGGCTGAGTATCCTGTCATCATTTCCGGGAGGGGAACGGTTGATTCAGATGGTATTGAGGAAATTAAGAATATTGCAGAATATTTAACGGCTCCGGTAGCTGTCTCCTATATGCATAATGATGCCTTTCCTGCTGATCATCCATTGTCAGTCGGCCCAATCGGTTACATGGGTTCAAAGGCTGCCATGAATACACTTAAGAAAGCGGACGTCATATTGGCGGTCGGTACAAGATTATCGGTATTTGGAACGTTACCATGCTATGACATTGATTATTTCCCTAAAGATGCGCAAATCATCCAAATAGATATTAACCCAAGGCAAATAGCGAGGACGCACCCTGTGGAAGTCGGGATCATCGGAGATGCCCGTGAAGCGAGTCGTGAAATCTTGAAACGGTTGAAGGCTAGTAAACCTAATCTAAAACAAGAAAAAGGGCGGATAGTCGAAGTAACGAATGAAAAACAAAAATGGGAAGAAGAATTGGTGAAACTTGCGATGATTGATGGAACCCCGATCAATCCGCGTCGTGCCCTATTGGAATTGACTAAAGTGTTGCCCGAAAATGCCATCGTTACTACAGATATCGGTAATGTATCGTCAACTGCAAACGCTTACTTGAAATTCAATCAGAGCCGCAGGCATATCGCTGCGCTTACATTCGGGAATACGGGATTTGCTTACCCATCCGCATTAGGTGCCAAATTAGCTGAGCCGAATACGCCTGTTATAGCCATTGTTGGAGATGGCGCATGGGGAATGAGCTTACATGAAGTGAGTACGGCTGTAGAAGAAAACATACCGGTCATAGCATGTGTCTTCAATAATAATGCATGGTGCGCAGAGAAAAAGAACCAGGTCGATTTTTATAATAACCGTTTTGTAGGGGCTGATATCCAAAATCCTGATTTTGCAGAAGTTGCCCGATCTATGGGGGCTGTCGGCATTAGAGTGGAAAAACCTGAGGAATTGGGTTCTGTCATTGAAAAAGCAATAAAGTCAAACAAACCGACTGTCATTGATATACAAGTGGATGGAACACAATTAGCTCCTCCATTTAGAAAAGATGCATTAAAAATGCCTACTAGATTATTAGAAAAATATTCTCATTTAGATCATAAAAACTGGGATAAATAATGGTTCGAAAAGAGTGATATGACTTGTGCGATGACTTGAATTTGGGTCATCGCACCATCACCAATTCGCTCTAAAGATCTGTAACAGCATGGGAACTTAATTGCATTTAATGAAAAATAAGGGGGTTTCAATAGTGAAGATGGAAACTGAAACGAAAGACCTTGTTCAAATGGATAAAGACCATTTATGGCATGCGATGCATCGTTATAATGAGAAGGATGCTCCCATGATGGCTACAGAAGGATCCGGTTCATGGTTCACAGATACTAAAGGTGATAAATATTTAGATGGAGTTTCCGGTTTATGGTGCTTGAATCTTGGTCACGGACGAAAAGAAATCGCGCAGGCAGCCTATGAACAAATGATTAACTTATCTTACTTCCCTTTAACGTTAAGCCATAAGCCGGCAATCGAATTATCTGCAAAAATAAGTGAACATTTAAAGGGCTCCTATACCACTTTTTTTACGAACAGCGGCTCTGAGGCGAATGAGACAGCTTTCAAGATTGCCAGGCAATATCATTCACAAAATGGAAATCCAGGTAAATACAAATTCATCTCTAGGTATAGAGCTTATCATGGTAATACATTCGGGGCGCTAAGCGCGACCGCACAGGCGAACCGGAGAGTGAAATATGACCCGGCGGTTCCAGGTTTCCTGCATGTGCCACCGCCGTACAGTTATCGAAGCCCATTTGGGGACAACGTTGAAAACTCCGATTTGCTAGCAGCCGAATATATCGATCAGGTTATTAATTTTGAAGGGTCCGAAACGGTAGCTGGTGTTATTCTTGAACCATTCATCTCTGGTGGCGGGGTCCTCATTCCTTCGAAAGAATACCTAACAAGAGTTTCAGAAATTTGTAAGAAGCATGATGTTCTCTTAATTGTGGATGAAGTGGTTTCAGGTTTTGGAAGAACCGGAAAAATGTTTGGGTTCATGCACTCCGATGGTGTCCAACCTGATATTGTAACGATGGCAAAGGGTTTAACCAGCGGTTATCTTCCACTTGGAGCAACGGCAGTGAATTCTAGGATTTATGAGAAATTCAAAGAGAATGGAAAGTTAAATCATTTCAGGCATGTGTCAACATATGGAGGCCATCCAGCATCTTGCGCAGTTGCTCTAAAGAATATTGAAATCATAGAAAATGAAAAAATCGTTCAACGAGTATCTGAACTCAGTGAATCGACACTCAGTGAACTCTTTGAATTGACAGCCCTGGATAAAGTAGGGGAAGTCCGTGGTGTTGGATTTTTATATGGCATTGAATTAGTGGAAGATAAAAGGAAAAAAACACCTGTTTCCGATGTGTTCATGGGTAAAATAATAGGGGCTTGCAAGGAAAAGGGCCTTATCATCGGCCGTAATGGTGATACAGTTCCTGGATATGGAAATGTATTGATCATTGCACCGCCTTTATCTTCGACCGTTGAAGATTTACGCTTTGTCATAGAAACGGTTAAATCCGTTTTATATGAATTATGTTGACCGATAAAAGATGATGGTGCTTTAGGGAGCTATATTATAGAGGGAAATGAAGATGGGCATGATATGTCTAACCGTTTTGACATCCATGTCCATTTTTTTCATGTTAGGTCTCACAGTGTGGGGAAAACTGGAGAATCCGAAGTAGGAGGAAATATGCAATCACAACAAAGGTTATTGGTGGTTCTTGCTCATCCCGATGATGAATCATTCCTGTGTGGCGGAACCATTGCCAAAATGTCTGAAAGAGGTGTTCATATAACTTTACTATGTGCGACAAAAGGCGAAATGGGCAGGCGCATGGGAAACCCGATTCTTACATCGAGGGAGACATTGCCTGGAGTAAGGGTAAGGGAATTAAAAAGCGCTTGTAAAGAATTAGGGATCAACGACCTTCGATTGTTACATGTGAGGGATAAAACGATTGAATTTGAAAGCTTCGATTTATTGGAGGAGAGAATCGTGAAGGTGATTCGTGAGGTTCAACCGAATGCACTAGTAACATTCCATGAGAAATATGGGGGGCATCCAGACCATTGTGCGATTGGCCGTGCTGCCGAATTTGCTTTTCTAAAATCCGGTGATCCCGATTTTTATCCAGATCCAGTATTTCCAGCTTTTAAAGTTCAAAGTCTGTACTTTGTCCTTTGGCATGCGTTTTATGATGAATGGTTAAAGGAAAACGGGCTGAGCAGAATCACAAGAGTGAATATAGCAGGGACTTTACAGAAAAAGATCCTAGCTTTAAGATCTCATCGTTCCCAGACTTTGGCCGTTCCTGAACTGTGGGGAAACCAAAAGCCGAACTTGCCTTTTTTAAAGGAATCCGAGAATTTTATCAAAGGGAATTTACCTACTATTATAGAAGAAACCGATCTTTTTCAAACGATTGAAAGTAGGGGATGATCCTAATGCTTCAGGTTATCTGGGAAGGGGGAAGGAATGTATGGAATTAGAAAAATATGAGCCAATGGAAGAAACGTGTCAGGAACAGCAAAATTCGAATTCACCGCTTCAAAATAAGGTGCTTTTATGGATGGGCGGTATCGCTTTTACCTTTTTTATAGCACTTTTAGGCTTGGGGCTGTCCAAGGTTACAGGATTCAATCGAATCGGTCCTCTTGCGTGTTCGATCATCATTGCCGTGATTTATCGTCAAATCGCTGGCTATCCAGAAAAATTCCGGACGGGAATTGAATTTTCCGCTAAAAAACTTTTGCGTTTTGCCATTATTTTATACGGATTGAAGTTAAATATTGATGTGATTTTCAATCAGGGTTTACCATTGTTGGTACGTGACATAGGCACAGTAACATTTGCCATAGTCGTGATGGTCCTGATTGCAAAGTGGTTTAAGGCAGATGCCTCCATTTCCCTTCTTCTTGCAGTTGGAACTGGGATATGCGGTGCAGCGGCTATTGCGGCAATATCTCCAATCGTGAAAGCCAAGGAAGAAGATACAGCCATAGGCGTCGGGATAATCGCTTTAATGGGAACGCTTTTCTCCATTGTTTATACACTTTTACGTCCAATCCTACCGATATCCGCTTTGGATTATGGGATTTGGTCTGGAATCAGTCTTCATGAAATCGCCCATGTTGCATTGGCAGGAGCTCCGGCTGGTGAAGATGCGCTAGCGATTGCGCTCCTCGCAAAATTGGGCCGCGTCTTTTTACTTATCCCTTTATGCTTCATTTTTATTTATTGGATGAAAAAACGTACATCCGGGAAAATGGGCCATGATGCCAAAATTGATTTTCCCTGGTTCCTCGTTGGTTTTATAATCATGAGTCTAATTGGAAGTTATGTGTTTGGAACTTATATTACGGTGTCTCCAATCGTAATGGATGGTATTTCCAATACGACTACATTCATATTGACAATGGCCATGATCGGTCTTGGACTGAATGTAAGCCTGCAGGCACTGCGCACAAAAGCCATGCGTCCTCTTTTAGCCATGACCATTACCTCTTTGCTGCTTTCCATAATCTCGTACTTTATTGTTTAATCTTCCACTTGAAGGGTCATATAGGATACCCTGAATACGAGTACTAATCGGGGCTTATTTATTCATTCATAGAAAACGGTTTTTGTATGTGAGTTGTATTGGAACAGAAACAATGGATAATCCGTCAAATCCCAATATAAGGAAAAGTGAGTGTTGGCATGTTTGAAAATTATAACTATTTGGTTTACAATATAAGAACTGATACGAACATTACGATGTCTTTTTCTGTTTGGAGGAAATTTTATGGAGTTAGACTTTAAAAATCCAATCCCATTACACGCTCAATTAAAAACCATATTGGAAAATCAGATTTTAGAAGGTTATTATAAAGACAAAATCCCGAGTGAAAGGGAACTAATGGATATGTATTCAGTCAGCAGAAGCACTGTACGGGAAGCCGTATCCATCCTGGTTCGTGAGGGGATATTGGAAAAAAGGCATGGGAAGGGAACGTTCGTTTCCCTTAAACCCGTACAGGAATGGCTTAAAATGATAAGTTTCACTGAAACCACTAAAGGCATGGGGATTGAATTACTGGATCATGGCCGTGTAATGACACCTGAAAATATAGCTGATGCAAATGGTTTTGAAGATGAATCTTACCATATTAAAAGGCTGCGACTACAGGGGGATGTCCCCATAGCCATTGAATTGCATTATTATTCTTTGGACCTAGGAAAAGAATTGACGAAATTCGATTTAAGTACCACCGTATTGTATGACGCACTCGAAGGAGATCTGAACATTAACTTTTGTGAAGCGGAGCAAATAATAACCTGCGGCTTTCCAACAAAAGAAGATGCTGAACATTTGGGGATAAAAGATACGATGTGTTTGCTGATTACAGAACGGATGATTTTTGATTCTGATGGTAACTTAGTAGAATATTATAAAGGATTATTCAGATCGGATATGTACTCTTTCGCTATGAAAATGTCCCGGAAGAACTGATTTTGGGGACATGAAATGACCTAAGCCTTTCTAATAAGCAGAGAGGCCTAGGTCATTTTCGGCTCTAAATTCATTGAGATAAATTATTCGGTTTTGAACTGTTAAAAACCCATTATCTTAAGTTATTGTTCGTCTATTTTAATAGCACAGGAACGGATTAATATAAGCGTTATGAAATTTTTATACATTTCTTCAAGATTTAGAATATGAAGGCTTATCCACCGTTTTCAGCCGTTTGATTTTTGAGGGCTTGCCATCCTCCAATTTACCCGACATAAACCCAAGTACAACTCCAAGCAGTTCATCAGCTCCCACTTCCACAGGCTAATGTCCGAGCAGTTCATTTAGTTCTTTCTCACGCTCCACAAACTCAAAACTCGGAAACTCTCCAGAAAACTTCGCAGATTATCTTAAAGATCATTCACAAGCTTAGCACCTGTATGGCGCCGAATACCTGAGCATCATTCATCACAATCACGGCAAACACTGTCGCAGGGGATGTCTCCGTGTGCAACCAGCCTTTATTCGCTCCCACATAGGATTAGTGCGAACTTGGCATGCCACCTGTTGTGAAGGCCTGCTTCA
Source organism: Peribacillus simplex (assembly GCF_001578185.1). Taxonomy (NCBI): domain Bacteria; kingdom Bacillati; phylum Bacillota; class Bacilli; order Caryophanales; family Bacillaceae; genus Peribacillus; species Peribacillus simplex. Next base: position 2,067,346 of record NZ_CP011008.1, read on the forward strand.
AATCCCACTTTCCGGTCAGATTTAATATGCATAAAATTTTCAGCCCTTCCGAATGCCGATCACCGACAGCATTTTAAACAAGAACTAGAAGATTATATCCACTTCAATCACCGACGAATCAAAGCGAAATTAAAAGGCATGAGCCCAGTAGATTACCGGGTTCATGCCCTCCAATAAAGTGTCTAACTTTTTGGGTTCACTTCAATATGACCGGTTTGTTTCATTTAAATTCCACTATCTCTTTTTGAACTTTGATCTTTATTTCTTTTATTTCCTTTACTGTTGTCCCCACTAACAGGAGCTTGTCCGTGTAATTGCGGTGAATTTTGATTTCGGCTGCCTTTATTAAATTTTTTTGTCATGTCTCACATCTCCTTTCTTATTTCAAATATAGTTTGTCCCCTTTTGGGCAGTGATATTTAGTGATATTCTGACCGACCCAGTCTCACCTAAAATTAATGAAGAATCTGAACAATAATTAGTATATGGCAAATAATTTGGTTCTTCTGAAGTTTATGCCAGTCTAGGCGGTTCAGGCGTGCTTTTTTCCGTGGAAAGTCATTTTTTCATAATAATATTTATAGGATTGGTCCCTTAAGGAAAATCTATAACTGATGATTATTAACAAGGGTGTTAAGGGTGGCTATGGAATGAATAAGATCAAGGATCTAAACCCGGAAGATTTAAAAAAGATACAGAATGTAACCGAGCGAATGTCTTTCACAAAAAACTTCAGGTCTGCTACTGCTGAAGAATGGTTTGTTTTTATTCCCGGCTTTAAGGATCCAGTTACTGGAGGCGCTGCTGGAAAGGTTATAGTTCACTACAATCTATATGGAAACAAGGATATGTTCATTAATACGACGGTCATTCTGGATGACTATGCTCTATTTGAGGAAGAAAATTTTCAGCTGGTTTACTCCATTTGTGATGAACTTGTAAATCGTCTAGTAGGATACGCTGATACACTACTGTCAGTACACGCAGGTTCAAATTCTTATAATGCTGAGTACAAACGATAATGGTCGTGAGAAGAAAAGGAGGAAAAACAGTGCATCATAATCTGGTTCAGTCAATAATCGAACATTCAGTCCCGCTTACAAGTGAAGCTGATTGGGATATGCTCGTTCAACAAGTTAAAAATTCAAAATTTGTTTTGCTGGGTGAGGCATCACATGGAACATCCGAGTTTTACACGGCCCGAGTTGAAATAACAAAAAAACTGATTAAAGAAAAAGGGTTCACCTTTGTAGCCGTTGAAGGTGATTGGCCCGCATGCCAGGCAATTAATAGATATGTTAAAGGGTATGACCTAGAAACTAAATCGGCACAGGATGTTCTTAAGAGTTTTGACCGCTGGCCGACCTGGATGTGGGCAAACGAGGAAATAATCGACTTGATCGAATGGATGAAACAATACAATGAGTCTGGACAAAATCAAACGAAAATTGGATTTTATGGAATCGATATCTATAGTCTTTGGGAATCCATGGATGAAGTCATCCATTACTTAAAGCAAATTGATTCACCTGACCTCGATGCTGCCAGACAGGCGTTCACATGTTTTGAGCCATTCAATCGGAATAACGAAGAGTACGCAGTTTCGGCAGGCATTTATTCGGAAGACTGTATAGAGGAAGTAGCCGAATTACTGACAACTATTCAGCGAAAAAAAGAAAAATACCCCCATCACGAAGAATTGAATTTGAATCTTCAAGTGAATGCACTGGTGGCGTATAATGCAGAAAATTATTACAGGACAATGGTAGTTCATGACGATAGATCATGGAATATTCGAGATATGCATATGGTGGATGCACTTAATGAAATTATGGATTTTTACGGTTCTGAAGGCAAGGCGATTGTGTGGGAACATAATACCCATGTTGGCGATGCCAGTGCTACTGATATGAGAGATTCCGGGATGATTAATGTCGGCCAGGTCATTCGTGAGCAAAACCCAACTGAAGATGTATTTATCACAGGTTTCGGAACCTACAGGGGAACTGTAATTGCAGCAGACGAGTGGGGCATGGATTTTGAAATAAAAACAGTACCCCCGGCAATGAAAGGAAGTTGGGAGGAGGCTATGCACCTTTCGGGGGCGTATGATAAGTTGCTCATTTTCAATGATGAAAATCGGCAGCTATTCCAAGATAGGATTGGACATCGGGCGATTGGGGTTGTATACAGACCGGAATATGAACAATATGGAAACTATGTACCTTCTGTATTGTCAAATAGATATGATGCTTTTGTTTACATTGATGAGACTAAAGCTCTTCACCCGCTTGTTCATGAAAAAACACCCGTTGTGTAATGAAAAGGCGGAGCCCTTTATAACATTTCGTGTTATAAAGGGCTTGAAGTTATTACGGTTCCTTAGCTTGAACCGGAAATACGCGGATTTACAACGTTAAGGAAATCCAAATATAAATATGCCTATTTCCTCGATGGAAAGTAAGAAATTAAGCTTTAGTTGCTTCATAAAAGGGACAGATTGTGGAATAAAACTGAAAAAAAAAGATAAAAACCGTCCTATATAGAATGGTTTTTATCTTTATCTTTATCTCTATTTGCTGATGGAATGGGGTTATTTAATAAACTACTAGTTAATAGGAAAAGCAATTGAGAAAAGGCCCTCCTAAACAACCGGTTAATAGAGTCCCGATACCAATTGTTCCATTGAATGTGATTACCAAAACAAGATAAATTAATGTTTTTTAATCATTCCAGTTAAATCTTGAATGATCAACATCAAACGGTCTAATGGTGCAAAATTTTCATGTAAGTAGATAGCCGTTCCAAGTCCTATAATCGTTAACCCAAACGTTAAATACATTTAACACACTTATTCATTAATTAAATCTTTTTTCATTAAAAGATGTGGACCGCCATCTTCCATAAAGACATCGGATGAAGTTTGATAGCCGAGTTTTTTATAAAAGCCCTCTGCCTGTGTTTGACTATGTAATTTAACCAGGGATAATTCCATTTCCTTTGCGACTTCTTCTAACGTTTTTATTATTATTTTTCCAAGACCAAATTTACGGTAAGGCTCTAAGATGCAAATTCTCTCCAATTTACCTAAACCATCAACAACTCTTAACCTTCCAGTTCCGACTGGTTGTTCATTATAATAAACTAATATGTGTTCAGAAGGAGCATTAAGTGTATCAAATTCATCAAATTCACTTTCTAATTGGAAACCTTGTTCCTCGACAAATACTTCTTTTCTGATATGAAAGGCTATTTTTAAATCATTTTCTGTAGTTATTCTCTTAGAATCCAATGTTCTTCATCCCTTTTCTAGATTTATTTAATTAGACAAGTCATAATAAATGTATATCCTTTATAGTATAAATGAAATTAATTTTGTTGTAAATACAACAAAAAGTCACGGGCTTTTTGAATGAAGGAAATACTCCGTGAAATTGGAATGATAGCAAGGGCATTGGACTCTATAAGTAATATCCAATTTAAAGAATTTGACCTTACAAAAGGGCAGTATTTGTATCTTGTTCGAATATGTGAAAATCGAGGAATCATTCAAGAAAAGTTAGCAGAAATGATAAAGGTCGACCGGACGACAGCAGCTCGTGCCATTAAAAAACTTGAAATTCAAGGTTTTATCGAAAAGAAAAATGATGAGGGCAACAAAAAAATTAAAAAGTTATATCCTACTGATAAAGGTGAAAAGGTCTATCCTTTTTTACAGAAAGAAGGGGAGTATACCGACAAGGTTGCATTTTCTGGATTTTCTTTGGAAGAAACGGAAGCGGTGTTTCATCTTCTTCAAAGGGTCAGAAAAAATATTGAGGTAGATTGGGAATTTGTGAAAAAGGGAAATAAAAGGGGATATTGATACAGCTTATAAGTTATCGCTTATTTATGGAATCGGTGTAAGCATGGAGTGGTTGTGGGTAAGAATATTATAAAGAGAGGCTCGATTCCGAATGGAAATCGAGCCTCTTTCTTATTAACCAGCTACATTTTCAGTAAACTGACTATTGTAGAGATCTGCGTAGAAACCATTTACTTCTAATAGTTCCGAATGCGTTCCTTGCTCAATCACTTTTCCTTGATCCATAACGAGAATCAAATCTGCATCCTTAATCGTTGAGAGACGATGGGCAATGACAAAGCTAGTCCGTCCTTCCATCAGTCTGTTCATCGCCTTTTGGATAAAGACTTCGGTCCGAGTGTCCACACTCGACGTCGCTTCATCCAATATCATGATTGGTGGATCTGCAAGAACAGCTCGTGCGATTGTCAAAAGCTGCTTTTGTCCTTGTGAGATGTTCGAAGCTTCTTCGTTCAAAACTGTCTCATAACCATCTGGCAGTGTCCGAATGAAATGGTCGGCATGTGCCGTCCGAGCAGCTGTAAAAATTTCTTCATCTGTTGCTCCATTTTTTCCATAAGCGATATTGTCCTTAATCGTGCCATTAAAGAGCCAGGTATCTTGAAGTACCATCCCAAAGTTCTTACGAAGATCATTCCTGGACATATTCCGTGTATCAAGACCATCAATTTTAATCTTTCCGCCATTTAGTTCATAAAATCTCATCAAGAGATTTATCATGGTCGTTTTTCCAGCACCAGTCGGTCCAACAATTGCGACCGTCTGTCCAGAAGAGACATCGATGTTCATATCTTTAATTAACATTTCTTCCCCATATCCAAAGTCGACATGTTCAAAAGTGACAGCACCATTTGCTCTCCTTATTTTAGCTGTGGTTTTTTCTTTCATTTCCTCTTCTTCATCAAGTAGCTCAAAGACACGCTCAGCTGCTGCAACCGTTGACTGAATAATGTTTGCGATGTTGGCTGTTTGTGTGATCGGCTGGGTGAACTGCTTTGAATATGTGATGAATGCTTGAATATCACCAATTGAGATCGAACGTTGCGTTACCAAAATTCCGCCGACAACGCTGATGAGGACATAGCTCAAATTTCCGATAAAAAACATCATGGGCATGATGATTCCAGATATAAACTGTGCCTTTCTTCCCGCTTTATACAATTCTTCATTAACCTTAGTAAACTGGGCACTTGCCTTTTTTTCATGTCCGAATGCTTTAACGACTTGATGGCCAGTGTACATCTCTTCAATGTGCCCATTTAATTGCCCAAGTGTACGCTGTTGATCGGCAAAATGTTTTTGGGATCTTTTTAAAATAGGCCGGATTGCAAATATTGACAAAGGTAAGCTGACTATCGAGATTAATGTCAATAACGGGCTAATGGAAAGCATCATGATGATAATCCCCAAAATCGTGACGATTGATGTGATGAACTGCGTTAAGCTTTGTTGAAGGGTGCTCCCGATTGTATCAATATCATTTGTCATTCGGCTAAGTGTTTCCCCGTTAGGACGTCCTTCAAAATATTTGAGAGGAAGTTTCTCGAGCTTTTTATTAACATCTTCCCGTAGATCATATACCGTTTCTTGTGCAACACTGGACATAATATATTGTTGTACATAGTTGAAAAGGCTGCTTAAGACATACAGTCCAGCAAGTAGTAGAAGAATCTGGCCAATTTTATCAAAATTAATAGCTGCTCCAGGTATTCCTTGAAATTTCCCGTAAGCCCCTTCGAATAATTCCGTAATCGCCGTTCCCATGATTTTTGGTCCGACAATCATGAAAATCGTACTCATGATTGCAGCGAAGAACACGGCAATCAATTTGTTGCGCCGCGGTTTTAAATAGGCCAAGAGACGTCTTAGTGTTCCTTTAAAATCTTTTGCTTTTTGACCCATCATCATCATGTTACCGCCACCAGGACCATGCCCCATCTGACCGCCGCTTTGAGGTTTTTTTTGATTACTCATGCAATTTCCTCCTCTGAGAGCTGTGATAAGGCGATTTCACGGTATATGTCGTTTGTACTTAGCAATTCTTGGTGTGTTCCCATACCCGCAATGTGTCCTTCGTCCAATACAATGATTCGGTCAGCGTCAACGACCGTACTGACCCGCTGTGCAACGAGTAGTACCGTCGCATTTTTCGTTTCATCTTTCAAGGCTGCACGAAGGTTGGCATCTGTCTTGAAGTCTAGTGCAGAAAAACTATCATCAAATATATAAATATCAGGTTTCCTAATGAGTGCCCGTGCAATCGAAAGCCGTTGCTTTTGCCCTCCTGATAGGTTTGAGCCTCCTTGTTCTATTTCTGCATGATAGCCGTCTTTCATGTTACTGATAAAATCTTCAGCTTGCGCGATATGGGCTGCATGCTCAATTTCATCTTGTGTGGCGGTTTGTTTTCCAAAGCGAATGTTTTCAGCAATGGTACCTGTAAAGAGGACAGCCTTTTGTGGTACAAAGCCAATTTTTGACCGAACTTCATCTTGTGATGAATTACGAATATCAACACCATTGACGCGAATTGTCCCACTTAAAGTATCATAGAAGCGAGGGATCAAATTGACGAGCGTCGTTTTCCCTGAACCAGTTCCGCCGATTATTGCGGTGATTTCACCAGGTCTTGCAGAAAAACTGATATCCGATAATGCAGGCTCTTCTGCCCCTGGGTAACTGAAGGTCACATGTTCAAATTCAAGTGTACCGGGTTCACGATCTGCCTTTTCTGTCCCTTCATCTAAGAATGAAGGTTTCATGTCAAGGACCTCGTTTATCCTCGTTGCGGATACGGCCGCGCGTGGAACCATAACGAACATCATGGATGCCATTACAAGGGCGAACATAATTTGCATTACATATTGGATAAAGGCCATTAAGTCCCCGATCTGCATGCCGCCGTTATCAATACGAACTCCTCCGAACCAAATGATACCAACAACCGTCAAGTTCATGACAAGCATCATTACAGGCATCATGAACGCCATGATTTTATTGACTTTGATCGAGACATCTGTCAATTCTTTATTTGCTTTCTTAAGGCGTTCTTTTTCTTGTGTTTCATGATTGAAGGCACGAATGACACGAATTCCAGTTAAATTTTCTCTTAATACAAGGTTCAACCGGTCTAATCGTTTTTGCACCTTTTGAAAAAGAGGTACACCTTTGGATAGAATAAGCAGGATGGAACCAATCAAAAAAGGCATAGTGACGACAATGACAAGGGACAATTTTGCATCCATGGATACTGCCATGATCACTCCACCGACTAACATGATGGGTGCACTGATTACCATACGTAGCATCATGATAACCACTTGCTGGACTTGTGTTATATCATTGGTCGTCCGTGTAATCAATGACGCGGTACCGACTTCGTCAAATTCTTGTAACGAAAATTTTTCTACATGATTAAAGACTCTCAGCCGGAGATCCCGTCCCATTCCCATTGCTGCTTTGGACGAATAGTAGCTTGCGATTATGGAAGCACAAGCGCCAAGTGCTGAAACCACCAGCATCAAACCACCGATTTTCCAAATGTAAGGAGTGTCACCTCGAACGACGCCTTTATCAATAATATCCGCCATGAGTGTAGGTAAAAAGAGGTCCGACATCGATTGAATAAAAACCAGACCGATAACTGCTGAAATAATCCACTTATAAACGGATAAATTTTTCAGTATTTTTATCATTTTGTACACTCTCCTTTTTCTATTGCTTGAGCTTCTAAAAAGTTTGTAATTTGAAGATGCGTTTCAAGCAACTCTTCAAACTGTTCTTCAGAAAGCAATTCAATCGCCGATTGAAATATTTGGTGGATACTGCTTTCTTGAAAATGAATCATTTTTAATGTATTTTTCCCCTTTTCGGTGATTGACAGCTGAATCTCACGCCGGTTGCCCTCCACATGCTCTCGTTGGAGCATGCCTGCCCGAACAAGGCCATCGACCGCTTGACTCAGTGTGCTTTTTGGAAGAAACGTTTTCTCCCCAACTATTTTTTGAGTGGTCTCCTTATGAGGGGAAATGGTCATCAAAATCGAATATTGCGGAACTGTTAAATCATTTTCTGCCGCTGTCTTTTGAACGAATCGCATGATATTTTTCTGCACGTTCCAAAATGAACGCAATAGTTGTACTGATTGAATTATTTGTTTTTCATTCTTCACTCAACATCACCATTCTTTCCTTATTAAACTGTTCCAAACTGAACATTTATTTTTGTGAATTATTTTAATTTACATCTATTTTTCAACTTAGTCAACAAAAAAACGCTTTCATCATTCCGGTGTTTTTCTTGACTTTGGTTCGTACATAAATAGGCTTTGTACTTCAGGCAAAGTCGTTTAGGAAATTCAAACAACACATTTTTTCATGTTCTTAATTCACTAGACAAGAAAATTGATCTGTTTTACAAAGTGAAATTAGTTGAAAATATGTGATAAAAAGTGTTAGGATAATATTGAATTGGATTAGTACCAGGTAATAATACTAGATGATAACGTAAATGAGAATGTATGGGTGTTAAATAGAAAGCATGTTTACATAATGGAGATTTTTCTTCCTTCGAGAAAATATAAGCGAATTTAGTTTGCGAGACAAAGAGATAGCTAAAGAGAAACAATAGTGTTTCGTGATACAGCACTCCCGTTTGAAAAGGGTGCCAGTATGAGGACCAGCATTTGGGTTTTAAAGTAAAATGTTCTGATTATTAGGAGGGATGATGACATATGGTTGAAAACCGTCATCTGCAAGCAGGTCTGAGTGATGAAAATGTGCTAGAGATGTATAAAGTGATGTTGTTGGCAAGACGTATAGATGAACGGATGTGGCTGTTGAACAGATCTGGAAAAATTCCATTCGTCGTTTCTTGTCAAGGACAAGAAGCAGCTCAAGTGGGTGCTGCGTTTGCTTTAAATCGTGAAAAGGATTATATCCTTCCCTATTACCGGGATCTTGGGGTAGTGCTTGCATTTGGGATGACCGCCAGAGATTTAATGTTATCCAGTTTTGCAAAAGCGGAAGATCCGAATTCAGGCGGAAGGCAAATGCCTGGCCATTTTGGGCAAAAAAAGAATCGCATCGTAACGGGATCTTCGCCAGTTACCACTCAAGTGCCGCATGCAGTGGGGATTGCACTCGCTGCAAAAATGGAAGGAAAAGATATCGTTTCATTCGTTACATTTGGTGAAGGGTCATCAAACCAAGGTGATTTCCATGAAGGAGCGAATTTTGCAGGTGTACATAAACTTCCGGTTATCTTGATGTGCGAGAATAATCAATATGCCATTTCCGTCCCTATCGAAAAACAATTGGCCTGCAGCAAAGTGTCGGACCGGGCCATTGGTTATGGCATGCCAGGGGTGACGGTTGATGGAAATGATCCGATCGAAGTATACCGGGTGGTGAAAGAAGCGGCTGAGAGGGGAAGGCGTGGTGAAGGACCAAGCTTGATTGAAACGGTTTCATACAGGTTGACACCCCATTCAAGCGACGATGATGATAGTCAATACAGGTCGCCTGAAGAAGTATCGGAGGCAAAAAAAATAGATTCAATCATTACATTCGGGGCCTATTTAAAAGCTGTAGGGATCATGGATGATCAATTAGAGAAACAAATGAACGAGGAAATAATGGAAGTTGTGAACGAAGCGACGGATTATGCGGAAAATGCTCCATTTGCAAATGAAGACACGCTTTCAAAATATGTTTATGCAGATAAGTAAGGAGGAAAGAAGATGGCAGTGATATCTTATATAGATGCCGTTATAATGGCTATGCGAGAAGAAATGGAACGTGATTCCCGTGTATTTGTCTTAGGGGAGGACGTAGGGAAAAAAGGCGGCGTTTTTAAAGCGACATCTGGTTTATACGAACAATTCGGGGAACAGCGGGTCATTGATACCCCGCTTGCTGAATCAGCAATCGCAGGAGTGGGCATTGGCGCGGCCATGTATGGGATGAGGCCGATTGCAGAAATGCAATTTGCTGATTTTATCATGCCTGCAATCAACCAAATCATTTCAGAAGCTGCAAAAATTCGTTATCGCTCCAATAATGACTGGCAATGTCCTATCGTCATCAGGGCTCCATACGGCGGGGGAGTACATGGCGCGTTATACCATTCACAATCTGTTGAAGCCATTTTTGCCAATCAACCGGGACTTAAAATTGTCATGCCATCTACGCCATATGACGTGAAAGGGTTATTGAAAGCAGCCATTCGGGATGATGACCCGGTCCTTTTCTTTGAACATAAACGTGCCTATCGCCTTATTAAAGAAGAAGTGCCGACTGATGATTATGTTTTACCCATTGGTAAAGCGGATGTAAAACGTGACGGCGAGGACGTTACAGTGATTACTTACGGCCTTTGTGTTCATTTTGCGCTTCAGGCAGCTGAAAGACTTGCCAGTGATGGCATATCCGTTCATATACTTGATCTGCGAACCGTTTATCCATTGGATCAAGAAGCCATTATTGAAGCTGCATCGAAAACAGGAAAGGTCCTATTGATTACTGAAGATAATAAGGAGGGGAGCATCATTGGTGAAGTATCGGCAATTATTGCAGAAAACTGCCTCTTCGATCTGGATGCCCCAATCATGAGACTGGCAGGCCCGGATGTTCCAGCGATGCCATATTCCCCAGCATTGGAGAAATCCTTCATGGTGAATCCTGAAAAAGTTGAAAAGGCACTGCGGGACCTGGCAGCCTATTAAATGATCGGCACGGAGGAACGAACCTAGTATTTCCGTTATTAATCATTTCGATGAAAAATCAATTAAGGAAATTGCCAAGGATGTCCGTGAACTTGCCCAAAAAGTCCGAACAGGTAAGGTGAAACCTGAAGATATGGGAGAAGGGTACATTAACAATCAATAAAACAGGTGATTTCTGTTCCATTCAGCCAATGGGGATAATCAATCATCCACAGAATACCACCATTCAAGTTGAGTCTATCGTCAAACGACCTTAGAATTTTCTCGGATCTTATACGTTGCAGCAAGTCGGGCAAATAATAAACTTTACCTTGTATTATTGGAGACGAGACTACAGCGAGTATAGACCAAGCACCTGAAGAGTAATGTTCGAAAAAGTTGACTATTTCATAAATTACTATTACTTTCAATAGTTCACATAATACAGATTAGTAAACATCAAAATCAGCCGTTTATATCGGGGTTGAATCTTAAAAATGAACGTAAGTCTAGCAACTATAAAAAAGGTTGCCAGGCTTTTTTTGCGCTAAATAAAATCTATAGAAGCGTGAAAAAATAATCTATTTGATTACGATAGAGAGGGCATATAATATCTCGACCGATTTTTTTAAATGGCTCTTTTCGTAAAGATTGTTGTTTTTAAAACGAAACTATTTAAGGTTGATTGGAGCGGAAGTGCGAGACTCCTGCGGGAGCAGCGGGACAGGTGAGACCCCACAGGCGTTTACGCCGAGGAGGCTCACCGCCCGCACCAAGGAAAGCGAGCATCTGGAGGGGAAATCAACCACAACTCACTACCTGGTAAATAGCAACAAAGTATGTGAAAACAGCCTTTTAAAAACACTTTATTTCGCGGTGATTTTTTGAAAAAATTTCATTTTGTAAGGATGTATTGAACAAAAGCGCGGCATTATATGGTAAATGATTCTGGGTAAAGGAGACTTACTGGACAATTCTCCAATAATAAACTATTAGATATGGTATTTGAAAGTACATATTATGGAATTGTAATTGTCGATAAATTCGATATATTAGCAATGAATATTGTGAATTTTTAAATGTTGTACGCGGTACAGTGATTGGTGTTAAGTATTACCCAAAACTTAGCTTAAACGGGCGGTAGGAAGAAGAAACGAAATAACATGTTAAGTTTTTTTTACTTTATTTTTCAGATAAAGGCAAGCCTATAGACTGGCTTGCCTTCTTTAATGAGCTCCAGCTTCTTTAGTTTTTTATGATATGAAAAAACATTTATTTGATTCGAAATCTGTGGCATTTTTATCCTGCTTTATACCGATTTTGGCAGAAAATAAATTTCAAGTTTATCTTATATTTTATATGAAATCCCTAACAATGTTTGTCATAATAAGAAAGTAGGAAGGGGGAACATCATGCTTCGATTATACGGGGCTTTAATCGGCCTTAGTTTGATATGGGGTTTATCGTTTGTTTTTATGAAGTGGCTGCTCCCGCCAGCGGGCATTTGGGGAATTGTTTTTCTCCGCTGTTTGGCAGGTGCTGTTATGCTGCTTCCCATTTTATGGTTGAAGCGCAGGAATATCAACTGGAAATTGCCGTGGAAAGCACTGGTCGTTGTCGGAATCTTCAATTGTGGATTAGCATGGGGATTAATAGCTTTAAGTGAAACAGAGATTAACAGCAGCACGGCATCGATTCTTAATGCAACCACTCCGATCTGGACGGGGATCATCGGATTTATCATTTTTTCATATGTTTTAACCGCCCGACAATGGGTGGGCATTCTAATCGGTTTTTTCGGAATTCTAGTATTGATGGATTTTCAAGTCGGTCAGCTTTTCGGCAAGGAATTCATTGGGATTGGGACAATGCTGCTAGCGTCCACCTGTTATGGTTTTGCCGGCCAATTTACGAAAAGATTTCTTTCCAATACCAGCATATTGGTCATTACGACGTTTACGCTGCTCACGGGTGCCGTTATCGGTTTGATCGGGATGCTGATAACAGAGCCGATTAAGCCAGTGATGTTGTTGGAACCGCTAACGGTTTTATCCATAGTCGGACTTGGGTGCTTTGGCTCTGGGCTAGGACAGCTGATCTATTTCTACATCAATAAAAATGGCAGCCCAGAGTTAGCCGCAACGGTCACATATCTTATTCCTGCAACCGCTATGGTTTGGGGCTATGTCCTGCTGGGAGAAGCGATTAATCCTAATGTAATTATTGGCCTGCTTATTATTTTCGCAGGAGTTTATCTTTCTTCTAAGAAGTCAAAAGTAAATGATGGTACAAATTCTTCATCCGAAAAACAAGGGGAATTGCGTCAAGTAAAATAAAAAAACAAAACGAAATAGCCCTCACGTAAAGGATTTGTTTTTTCCTGGGGGCTTTCGTATTAAAACACATTTAATTCTGATTCAATTTTGCCAAAGAAGTGATGGATCGTCTTTGCCGCGACTTATAGCTATAGCAGTAACCTATATTCAAAAATGCTATTTGCTTTAGGGGATTTTATAGAAATGAAAATGGACAAGGGCGTTTTTTTTTGCCTTAAATTATTTTGAAGTTGAGATATATTAATTTGAGGTAATGTTGTTGACAACAAATGTTATTCATGATAAATTATCTTTAAATAAAGATATATTAATTCGAGATAATAAACCTCCTTTAATGAATAGGCCATTCTTATTGAAGGAAAAATGTAGGGGATCAAGAAAGAAGCTGAACATCCAAAAGTTGAATTGTTTTAATGGGAGGAATAAAATATGAACGGATTAAAAGGAATACACCACGTAACGGCTATAACAAGCAGTGCAGAAAAGAATTATGAATTTTTCACAAATATATTAGGCATGCGTTTAGTCAAGAAAACAGTTAACCAAGATGATATCCAAACGTATCACCTGTTTTTTGCTGACGATGTAGGCGGTCCAGGTACTGACATGACTTTCTTCGACTTTCCTGGTATTCCAAAAGGAGTGCATGGGACTAATGAGATTTCAAAAACATCCTTCCGTGTACCGAATGATGCAGCATTAGATTATTGGGTTAAGCGCTTCGATCGATTAGAAGTAGGGAATACAGGAATCCAAGAACAATTTGGTAAAAAGATCATTTCTTTTGTTGATTTTGATGATCAGCAATATCAATTGATCTCAGATGAAAACAATGAAGGGATTGCAGCTGGAATCCCTTGGCAAAAAGGACCGATTCCCCTGGAGTATGCAATTACAGGATTAGGACCAATTTTCATTCGCATCGCCAACTTCGAATACTTTAAAGAAATGATGGAAAAAGTCCTATTATTCAAAGAAATAGACACTGAAGGATCATTTCATTTATTCGAAGTAGGGGAAGGTGGGAATGGTGCACAAGTAATTGTCGAACATAATTCGATCCTTCCTCAGGCACGGCAGGGTTTTGGGACTGTTCACCATACAGCCTTCCGTGTAGAAGACCGTTCCGTTCTTGAAGAATGGATCAAAAGAATGGAAAGCTTCCAATTTCATACTTCCGGTTATGTTGATCGTCACTTTTTTGAGTCGCTTTACGTGCGAGTGGCGCCGCAAATTTTATTCGAGTTTGCCACGGATGGTCCTGGATTTATGGGGGATGAGCCATATGAAACGCTTGGGGAAAAGTTATCTTTACCACCGTTCTTAGAACCGAAAAGGGATCAAATCGAAAAGTTGGTCCGTCCCATTGATACAGTAAGAAGCACCAAGGAATTCATTAAAGAATAAATGATAGCCTTTTGCGAATTATATATTGGTTAATGCCCATACTAAATCAGGTAGAAATAAAAAATGGAATAATCATTTGAAATAGAAAAAATGCTCTGGAGGAATGAATCATGACAAAAGATTTTTACACCGCGATTAAAGAGAGACGATCATATTATGGAATCAATAAAGAAGTCCAAGTATCGGATGAGAAAATTAAAGAAATAGTTGAATTTGCGGTAAAACACACACCATCTGCTTTTAATTCCCAATCCTCCCGCCTTGTTGTTTTGACAGGCTCGGCACATGATAAATTTTGGGATATTACGACACAGGCTTTAAGGAAAGCTGTTGGAGATAGAGATTTCTCTGGTACTCAACAAAAAATGGATTCCTTTAAAGCGGGATATGGGTCAGTATTATTCTTTGAAGATGAATCTGTGGTGAAATCACTTCAAGAACAATTTGCAACTTATGCCGATAACTTCCCAATCTGGTCTCAACAAACATCAGGCATGCATCAATTAGTTGTTTGGACTGCACTCGAAGCAGAAGGATTGGGAGCAACTTTACAGCATTATAATCCTCTAATTGATGATGAAGTGAAAAAAGAATGGGATGTTCCAAGTAACTGGAAATTGATTGCGCAAATGCCATTTGGAAATCCAACAGCTCAACCGGGTGATAAAGAGTTCAAACCACTTGAGGATCGTATAAACTTTTATAAATAAAGTGGACTGATAAGATAAACATTGTTGAGAGCCAATTCTGATTGGCTCTCAGTTTGTAGACAAAAGGGGTTCGGAATTAAAAAATTCCGAACCCCTTTTGAAATTCCCATTATTTTCGCCTAAAGTTAAGTGATTGGGGCTCTACGAGCCCACTATGTTAGGCCATTTTCGGACCTCGCCATGTCCAATTGGCCATCTTCTTTAAATTAATGGCAGCGAAAGTAAGCATCGCCTGCATCGACAATTTTTTAAGTCCCCTTAAAGTAGTCCAACGCATATCATGCTTTTCTTTTGCATCTGCGAATACACGCTCAATCGTTTCTTTACGTTTAGCATATATAGGTTTTACATCTTGATGATGACGCAGATGATCTGCTTCTTCCACATGTGTTTGCCAGATATGCCGTGTCACCACTTTTTGACAGTCTTTGCTTTCTGTACACCGAGATAAAAATGAGCATGTTGTACAAATTTGTTTTGGAGATTTGTACTCGCGATAGCCCTCTTTATTTGTTGTTGAGTACTATAAAGTTTCGCCCGAAGGGCAAAGGAACAATCAAAATGTTCATCGTATACATAGTCCTGTTTGCTGAAAAATCCTTCTTTGGTCGAGGACGTGTATAAGGTAAAGTCCGTATGATTTCTTTGTTAAATAGGTAGCTTGTAATCGCTGGTGTTTTATAAGCTGCGGCAACAGCTTCAGGTTTTCCAACTTTCTCAATCACTTGTTCAACTAGTGGCTCTAAGATCTCACTGTCATGTATATTTCCAGGTGTTACAATCGTTCCCAATACAAAACCGTTGCGGTCTGCGGCCGCGTGGAATGAATAGGCAAACTGTTTTGTTCGTTCATCTTTCACATAGTAGCCACTCTCAGAATCCGTTGTACTTTCTTTAACTCTTTGGTCTCTTCTTTATCAAATTTATCTGGTGGAAAAGGCTTCTTTCCATGGTTTTCACGATCTTGATTGATTTCTTCTTGAAGACGCCCTTGATACGCTCGTGTTTCTTTACGAACGATTTTCTTTTCAAATTTCCGTTTATTCGCACTGGCTTTCACATGTGTGGAATCCACGAAAACGTGTTCAGCACTTATTAACTTTTTATTAGCAGCTGTCATTAAAATGCGATAGAAAATCTGTTCAAACAGGTCTGTATCTTTAAAGCGTCGCTCATAATTTTTCCCGAACGTAGAGAAATGAGGTACTTTATCATGGAAACCATAGCCTAAGAACCAACGGTAAGCCATATTGGTTTCAACTTCTTCAATCGTTTTACGCATGGAACGAATACCGAAGGTATATTGAATGAATGTCAGTTTAACTAAAATAACTGGATCAATACTTGGGCGTCCTACCTCTGAATACATCTCTTTCACCAAGTCATAAATGAAAGTGAAGTCAATGGCAGCCTCCATTTTACGAACCAAATGGTTCGGTGGCACCAGTTGATCTAACGTAATCATTTCAAGTTGATCTCGCTGAATAGAATCATGTTTAGAAAGCATCCTCATCACCTCAAGTTTTAATACTTCTATTTTAAAACAAAAATGACTCCAGGCAAAAGTGTTTATCTAAAAGGTAAGACAAAGTTGATTGGAACGGAAGGTACGAGACTCCTGCGGGAAAAGCGCGTCTAGGGGAGACCCCGCAGGCGAAAGCCGAGGAGGCTCCCCGACCGCCCGCGGAAAGCGAGTGCCTGGAGTGGAAAATCAACGGCCAAATTGTACAACTCATAAAAAATAGACAAACTCGATTTTCATCGAGTTTGTCTACAGTCTGAGAGCCAATTCTGATTGGCTCTCTTTTGTTTGTGCTCATTTGCCCATGTTTTCATTATTACAATAGCAAAAAATATATTTCCACTATTTTTTGCTATAAAGTGACTATACATTTGTAAAAGTTCTATATGTAATAATTTTGCTTGTTATTCAATTCTTTAAAAATGAGAGCTATTCCTTGGTCAAGTTTTTGTATATTTGTATTGGACACGTTTATCTTTACTATTTTTTCCTGGTGAAAACCATCTATATAATTTTGACCTATCGTCTCTACCAGTACTTGTTGATTTTGTAAGTTTTTGATGAGGTGAGCACTATTTAAACGATGAGGCAGTACGATATGAGCGTTCATACATATGGATGAGGGGCGATAAAAGCCTTGAGCAGAGTGCTTTTCTAGAGCATCATATAGCAATTTTGCACGCCCTAGATAGGACAGACGTACTTTGTTTCTATGGCGTTCAAACATACCGCTCTTTATATAGATTTCCAAGGCTGCTTGTGAAATCATTGAACTATCAATATCCGCTGTTCTTTTATATAGTTGAAAGCTGACCGCTAATGGTTTAGGCAATACGGCAACACCTATGCGCAATCCTGGAAACATTATTTTAGAGAAGCTTTTTAAATAAATGACCATGTGATGTGTATCCCCGGAAAAAATGGGGTCTACCTTCATATTCTCTTCGAAATCTGCTAAATAATCATCTTCTACAATATAGACACCATACTTTACAGCAAGTTTTAGTATCTCTTCTCTGTCCTTTTTAGAGTAAGAAGTCCCTAACGGATTATGGAAACGGGGCATCGTATAAAAGAATTTAATTTTCTGACTGCTAAAAATCCGCTCTAATTCCCCAAAATCAATACCTGCTGCTGTTCGTTGGATTCCTAGCACGGAAATCTTGTACGCTTTCAATTGCTCCACAAACAGATGATAACTAGGTTGTTCAACAAGTATATGGGTACGTTCATTAGGAAATGGGATGAACGTTAATAAGGAAAGGGCTTGTTGCACGCCAGAAGTAATGAAAATCTGTTCTTCTTTTGCGAAAACCTGATACTGCTCTAATTGTTTTTGTATCACTTTAATTAAAGAGGGTAGTCCTTTTGGGGTGCCATAGATAAACAATTCTTGCTGATAGGTATCGATGGCTTTGTTGATACAATGTTGAAAGTCATGATACGGAAATTGATGCCAAGAGGGAGCGGAGGTAACAAAGTCGATTTCCGCTGTTGGTTCACTTTTACCATCAAATTTTTTTTGAACGACATAATATCCACTTTTAGGAACCGCGTAGATTAAATGCCTCTTTTCCAATTCTTGCAGGGCTTTCAAGACAGTACTTTTACTACATTGATGTTGTTCGCTTAATCGACGAATCGATGGGAGTTTAAAGCCCGCTTTGAGCTGTCCATTTTGGATCAGAGATTCAAATTCATTAAACAAAGCTTCGTATTTTAACATGAATTCCTCCTAAAAACTGTACCGTTACAGATGCTTCTTATTTGTATTGTATCGTAGTGAAGCTTTTAATACGATATTAACAACCGGCCGGGTGTTAAAAAGGAGGATTTACTCAATATGCCAGAACAAAAAAAAGCCTATTTTGCGGCGATACTATATGCTTTTATTATTGGATTTTCATTTATTTTCACAAAAATATCATTAATGGAAGCGAGTCCGCTAGATATATTGGCACATCGATTTACGATGGCTTTTTTGATCGCGATAATTTATAAGCTGTATCGGAGGACATCAGTGAAAATGAGTGCAAAGGATACTTTGAAAATTCTTCCGTTGGTGCTTCTTTATCCAATTTCATTCTTTACCTTTCAAGTGTTTGGTCTCGTATATACCTCATCTTCAGAGGCGGGTATTATCCAAGCGACTATACCAATTTTCACGTTATTATCAGCTTCATTATTTTTAAAAGAATATGCGGGTAAAAGTCAAAAATTTTTCCTTTATTTTTCAGTGATGGGGGTCATCTTTATCTTTGTCATGAATGACTTGCAACTTGCGGCTCATAGTTTGAAAGGAACGATCCTGATCTTATTATCCTCGATTGCTGCCGCTCTCTATAATGTGGTAGCAAGGACATTAACAAAGCAATATTCACTATTTACATTAACTTATGTGATGACGTTCTTTGGTTTTGTTGCTTTTAATAGTATGGCCATCATCAATCATATAATTAATCAATCAATTAGTAGCTTTTTTTTACCCTTAACAAGTAGTTCATTTCTTATTTCAATCGTATATCTTGGTGCATTATCGTCACTGCTTACTGGTTTTTTATCAAACTATGCATTATCTATATTACCTGCCTCTAAAATGAGCGTTTTTAGTAATTTAGCGACATTGATTACGATCATAGCTGGGGTAATTTTCTTACATGAAACCATTCACTACTATCACGTTGTAGGTGCAATGATTATTCTTGTTGGTGTAATCGGCACGAACTATTTTGGTGGAAATCGGTCAAAGCATATTAGTAAAACTATTGCCGAGCCATTGATGAAAAGGGAGGTAAAGTGAATGAATAAATATGTGTTGTTACTCTTGATTAGTGGTATATGGGGATCTCAATTCTTCTTTATTGCATTAGTTATAGATGATGTTGGGGTTATTACTTTGTCAGCCTTCAAAGCATGTATCGGTGGTATCTGTTTACTCTTCATTGGTTTTTTCTTATCAAAAGAAGAGCGCAGAGTAAATAGGAGTTATTATAAATGGTATATAATCATTGCGGTTTTCGAAGTTGTACTGCCATTCGCGTTTATTGCACAGGGGCAGAAAACGGTGCCTAGCAGTATCGCAGCGATGCTGATTGGAATGGTTCCTGTCTTTACCATCCTCTTTTTAATAGCATTTTTCAAAAGAAAAAGCACAAGGGGGGAGATTACAAGTATCCTATTCGGATTTGCAGGTATTGTTTTCCTATCATGGCCAACACAAGGATTCCAAGACTTTTTTAACAGTATTCAGGGTAGTATCCTATTGATATTGGCTGCCATGAGTTTTGGATTATCATTGATTATCATGGAGAAATTAAACGAGGGGTCTTCCGTTATTCATATGAGAAATGTATTACTGATTGCCAGTGCATTTCTAATCCCCATGTCCCTTTTGTTTGAGCAATCTTTCAAATTGGATATAGAACGATCTCAATCCATCTACTTAGCGATTTTAGGCATATTCCATGCGGGTGTTGTTTATGCATTATTTAATAGGCTGATTCGGCAAGAAGGCGCTTTATTTACTTCATTTAGTAATTATATAGTGCCTGTCATCGGAATGATTCTAGGCTTTTACTTTTTACATGAAGCGCTGTCTATTCATCAATTGATTGGAATGGGTATAATTATGATGTCATTAGTTTTTTTAGACAAAAAATTAATGAAAAAGTTGATAAGAAAGTAGTTTTTTATATGCTCTGGTCCATAGCTTTGTACAAATAAACGCGGTACTTTTAGAATTCGTAAAAATGGCGATGCGAAAGTGAGTAAAGGGAGGCAGGTTTAATTTATCTTTGTAAAATGGAATGATTGATAGAGATAGCAAAAGAACTACAAGCCTTTTTATGATAACTAGATTCTATATCGACGCTATTAAGTACTTCAATTATTGCAGAAGAAGCATCTACTGAGGTTTAAGCAGATGCTTCTTTTACTAAAAAGTTATTATCGCTAACCAGCAATAAATCCTTATGTTTTTATTTATTCTGCATTAGATAGTGAAGCTTTTTTCTCCATCTTCATTATAATAAATCCACTCCAGGCAAACATTAAGGATGCAAGATAAAAGATGCTTCCAATCGTTAAAAAGTCGACTAAATATCCGGTTGCAATCACGGCAGCTGCAGCACCAATGGATGTCCAAACATGGTAGTTTCCAATTTCCTTACCCGCTGTTGTTTTCTTAACATACCTTGCAAGTACCGTTTTTTCAGTGTTTTTTTGAACAGCCCCAAGAACCCCCATAATAATCTGCAGGAGATAGACATGCCAAATTTCATATGCGAGAGGAAAGGCAAGAAGGATAAGTGCCATCCCCCATGAATAGATAAGGAGAAATGCTTTGTCACCGGCTTTATCCGTTAATTTTCCGATTAAAGGGTAACTAAGTGCTGCAGTCAGTGAGAATATGCCATATGCCCATCCGAATTGCGAATAGCTGGTACCTACATTTTTGATTAGCAAAATATAAAAAGGGAAGATCATGCTGGCAGCCATTCCAACAGTGCCTTGGTAAAAAACGAAACGTTTATAATTCATGGATGGTACTCCTCATAGAAAAGATTCATGAAGCGGTTATCAGGATCATATTTCTTTTTTAATTGAAAGAATTCCTTAGTACGCGGATAGGCTTCAAATAATTGTGTCTTGGTTGGATACCCATAATAGGGCAAATAGTAGCTGCCATTATGGTCAAGCGTCACATTGATCATGTCGCGGATGACCCTTCCCGTATTTTCCTTACTTTCGTTATCTGTCCCTTGATTGATGAGCATTACAAGAGCGAACATATCATCTTTGGCATAGGACATGAGTGATTCATCATTATGTTCCACATAACGAATTGTAATATTTAATAAATTAAAATCTTTTTCATCGAATAAAGTTTTTCTTAGATCATCGATATAATCAGCAAATTGATCAATCGGAACGAAGTATTCTTGCAGCACTTCAGTTTTGGAGGGATTGCTGTAATCCATAAAGGCAGAATCCGACCGCATCACATTGTTCCTGGAAACCAAGTTACCATCAATATTGGCCGTGTAAGTCTCCTGAGTTTCCCAAAACCTTTTTTTACCCCAGTCATTATAACGCGATAGACCAAGAAAGAATTTAGGCACGGCAACGATCGTTTCCCGTTTGAGAGTATTGTAGTTTGATAGCTGTGCTTGGTCATTTGCCCTATAATAATCCGTTACATACATTTCGTCCAAATAGGAGCCAGGAGCAACAGATATTCTTGCCAGATGCATTTTGACATCATCGTTTTGAAGAACATCTCTTTTAAAATACGATGTATATTCATCATAATGGAGTGATTTAGTTTTAATTTTATAAAGTTCGTCATCGGTAAGGTCGAGTGTCACATCAAGTATCACTCCAAATAAACCGTATCCGCCAATAACCGAAGAGAAGAGCTCAGGATTTTCTTCGCGGCTCACCGTCAGGATTTGTCCTTTCGCGTTAAGCAATCTAAAAGATTCCACGGTTTCTATCAAGGCATGATGACGGATATCGCGGCCATGGACATTAACGCTCAAAGAACCTCCTATGGTAAAAATGTTTTGGGATTGACTGACCTTCAGTGCAAGTCCATATGGGTTGATATATCTCTGTAGATCAGCCCAGGTTGCTCCGCTTTCTACCGTGATGCGTTTTTCTTTTACATCCAAATCAAGGATCTTATCATATTGCTTCATATCAAGCAGGATGCCTTTTGGATATAGTGTCTGTCCCCCTTGGCTATGCTGCATACCGGCAATGGAAATGGGATCATCATTTTTTGCAGCTTCCAAAACGACCTTTTTGATTGCTTCTTCACTATCTTCTGCATTTATCGCTTTCATTTTAACTGGCATCAGCCGGCTGATATCTTCTGCAATAGGGTGGTCAAGCTTGAATTGGAAGGCCTGCAGGGAAAAACCAAATAATACTGCATATAGGATGATAAAGAAAAATCGTTTCATATAACTAGCTTTCGACTCCTCGTTAAAACTGTATGACACTCAAGTGAAATAATAAAAATGTATGAACTTTATAGAATAATGGAGTTACCACACCGTTCAGTGAGATTGCTGGGATTAATATTCATTTAACAGTCAGCTGTTTTATCTAATGCGGACAAGTAAATCACTTTCATTTTCTTCTTCCAGAAAAACACATCAATTTCCGTATCATCCGGAAAAGAATGGAAGACTTCGCAATAGTATTCATGGACTTCTGTGAACCCTACTAAAAAAATATCCGATTTTGCTGAAAAGTGTTGGTAAAATGACCCTTTTGACGTGAGGCTTTTTTCACGATTTCGTCAACTGTAACTTTATCATAACCTTTTTCGCTAAATATCTTTAAGGATATTTTTAAAATTTCTTCACGAGTCTTTTCTCCCCTATGCTGTTTCTTTCTTGGATCAATCATGGAAAAATATCCGAGGGATAATTGACAGAATATTCCTGTGTAGTTTAATATCAGACTACAGTCAAGTTAGAGAGCGGATAGTCTATTTAATCTATCGTAAATTATGAATAATCACAACGCTTTCTTCATTTCATTTGGGACATTATGAAAGCGCTTTCGGACGTTCTGGATCATGTATGAGGGGATGTTAATCCAATGAAATCAAGAGGTTTTTCTAAAAATGGGTGAAAAGGGTGTTTAAAGTTTCCTAAAGATCTCTATCCAATCAGTAACTTTCATGAACGAAGGGTTATTTTATCCTGTGGATATGGACTCGTTTAATAATATTGTTGGGTTCAATGAATGTAAATGGAGGGGAGGCGGTATTGAATTTGGTGGTATCGGGATTGAACCAGAGAGTCGGGGAGCAAGGAAAGGTCCGCTATAATCGTATGTTTTTTGGGAAAGGGTAGCTTGAAAAGGGAGGAAATAATCATGAATCATTTCAGTGGTGAAATAGAGAAAAGAACGATCAATAAAACGATGAGACGCATTCTTCCATTTATCTTGATCCTTTATAGCATTGCATACTTGGACAGGGTCAATTTAGGCTATGCTGCTTTACAAATGAACGCAGAATTAGCTTTATCCGCTGAGGTTTTTGGATTGCTTTCCGGTATTTTCTTTATTGGCTATTTCTTCTTTGAAGTTCCAAGCAACATGATCATGCATAAAGTGGGAGCTCGGATATGGATTGCCCGTATAATGATTTCGTGGGGACTTGTTGTCATATTAACAGGTTTTGCGCAAACAACGATGCATTTATACATTCTCCGTTTTTTATTAGGTGTCGCCGAAGCTGGATTTTTCCCTGGTATAATTTTGTATTTAACATATTGGTTCAGGGCCCGTGAAAGAGGACGGGCAACAGCGGCCCTGCTTTTAGCCTTACCGATTGGCGGATTGATTGGTGCACCTGTGTCGACATGGATTCTTGACAATATTTCCTGGTTCGGTATGGCAGGGTGGAGATGGATGTTCATCCTTGAAGGGATTCCGGCCATTATTATTGGAGTTGTTGTTGTTTTCTATTTAACTAATAGACCCACTAACGCTAAATGGTTATCTAAGGAAGAAAGCGATTGGTTAGAAGGGGAGTTGAGTGCTGAAAGAAAAGTAAGCTCGAAAATAAATAAAGTCACTAAGCTTGATATGCTGAAAGATTCGAAAATCTGGAAGTTGTCACTTTTTTATTTCGCTGGGTACACATCTATCTATGGATTGTCATTCTGGATGCCAACCATCATAAAATCTTTATCGGAAAATGCAACAACCAATTTAGAAATAGGCTGGTTAGCGATGATTCCTTCGTTAGTCGGTATACCTGCGGTTATATTTGTTGGCTGGAATTCTGATCGGACGAATGCACATAAACCACACTTGCTTGTTTGTCTCCTGATAGCAGTTACCGGATTTATCGGGTGCGGCTTTTCAGATGGTGTCTTTATGATGGTGCTGATGTTAACGATTACATCATTCGGGTTATACGGTTTCAGTGGATGTTTCTTTGCCTATATGACATTTTTCTTCACTGAGTCCACTGCACCAGTTGGCATAGCCATAGTCAATTCATTTGCAGCATTAGGCGGTTTTGTAGGGCCGATGATTCTTGGAACTGTTGCCTTTACTCAAGGTATGTTTATTTTATCAGGATTACTTGTGATAGGGGTCATCACTCTATTATCATTAAAATTGTCAAGTGCTTCAGAAGAAAACACCATTAAAGAAGTTGAAGTCAATATTAATCATTTATAACAGATCTAACTGAAAACTAAAAAAAGAAACATCATTGGAAACCACAAGTTTCTATGGTCTTTTTTTAATATTTTCATATAGTTATACCGCTAATAACGTGTTAGATATGGTACCTTCCATGGATATAAAATAACGTTTGAGCATGTCAAGATTAACCTAATCGCAGGTTCTGCTTAATATGACTTGTTTGAAGTATTCGGCGGGATTAGAATGGAGATTAGATACAAGTTACTTTGTAAAGACCTGGGATTCCTTTTCTTTCAAAGGCTGACTTCATATTTATTAGATGAAAGGAATATGAGGTGGAAATGGGGGGATGATGTGGAAATTCATTTGGTGGCAAAAGATGAGATTGAGGCTCAAGGAATTCGTTGGATAATCGAGTCGCACCTAACGGGAGTTAGACTGATCTTATGGAAAACGATTGAAGAATTTGAAAAGGGAATTCGTAATCAGCAACCGGAATTCGTTATTTTGGATATGGATATTTGGACGGATGAAAGTGAGGCGATGGGTGTTTCGTTAAAGCGGAGGGGAATTCGATGGTTAGGCATTTCATCTGAGCGAATCTTTCAAACAGCTTATCGGGCCTTGCGTTTTCGTGCGGAAGATGTTCTATTCCGTCCTTTTTCTTCAGCGGATTTGGTAAAGCATATCCAACAATTGCGTTTTCAATTGAGAAATGATCAAGGTCTTTTCTCGACAAACGCCATGCATGGTGAGAAAACGCTTGATATCGGTTATCCTGATTTCTTCTTGACAGACCGGAGACATGAAAGTCGAATAACCATGGTGGCATTTTTGACACCTGATAAAAAGACCCTTCCTTTAGTTTATGATGAACTGCAACGATATTCTTTTACTGGGAAGAATCAAATCTTCGCTTTATCGGATTTTATTTTATGCGTCCAGGAAACAAAGGAAACTGATGTATATAAGGAAGAATACCAAGCGTTCCTGGCTCACTGGAAAGAAAGAATGGATGAGCCTCTTGCCATCATAATAAAAGCGGCAAATCCTGATGAATCTTTAAAAAGGATGTACCAGCAAACACGTGAATTTACAAGACAAATCTTTTTCGATGGATATGATATCATTTTAGTCGAAAGTCAACAAACTTCGCCTCAGGAGATGGATCCATTCCTCACTCCCCTTGAACAAAGACTTTGGATAGAAATGCTTGAAAGACGGGATGCAAAAGCTATCAGGAACTGGATCGAACGTGAATTCCTTACTTTTCAACAACCATACCCTGACCCAGAAATCGTTCGTATTCGCCTTACAAGCGTTCTTGCGCAGATCCGTAGGCATATGAAATCATATAATTTGCAAAATGCATCTCTAGAAGCAATATACTATGACGTATTTCAGCAAATCGTCCATAAACCAGTCATTCATCAAATAGTAAAAGAGCTGCATGCGTTCACCACCCATTTACTTCTGCAGGATCATGGGCAATTACAGGAAGGAGCTCGCACACTTAGCGAAAAAGCAAGAGAGCTGATCGAGTCCAACTATTGGGACGCCCAATGGAATCTAGCGACCTGTGCAGATACTCTGCGTGTCAATAAAAGCACACTCAGCCGTCGTTTTGCGGCTGAATCCGGCGAGTCTTTTCGCAATACGCTGCATCAAGTTCGAATTAGGGAAGCTAAACGCTTATTAAAGGAAACGGATTTATCATTGGAGGAAATCGCACAATTAGCCGGTTATTCACATCAAACCTATTTCAATGCCAAATTCAAACTGCTTGAAGCTTGTACTCCATCAGCTTATCGGTCTGGATTATAAAAAAGGACGATTCAGTTATATTGAATCGTCCTTTTTTAAATTTTTAATACCATTCATAAAAAAGTAAAGTTAACTACAAAACTTTGATTTATTTTATAAAATAATCATTAAATTATAATAAATTATTCTGAATTTTTCATATAGAATGAAAATATAACAAAAACAAGGGGGAAATAAAAATGAACACGATTACAAACAAGGTTATCCGCTATACAGGTACTGATTTGCATACGAAAGGATGGCAACAAGAGGCAGTGCTTAGAATGCTGATGAATAATCTGGATCCTGAAGTCGCAGAACGTCCAGAAGATTTGGTGGTATATGGAGGGATTGGGAAAGCAGCTCGTAACTGGGAATGCTTTGATGCAATCGTCAAATCACTAAAAGAGCTTGAAGAAGATGAAACTTTATTGGTCCAATCAGGGAAACCGGTGGCCATTTTTAAAACGCATACGGATGCACCACGTGTCCTGCTTGCAAATTCAAATATCGTCCCGGCGTATGCGAACTGGGAAACATTCCATGAACTTGATAAAAAGGGATTGATGATGTATGGGCAAATGACAGCTGGTAGCTGGATTTATATTGGTTCGCAAGGTATCGTTCAGGGTACTTACGAGACATTTGCCGAGCTTGCTAAACAACATTTCAATAACTCGTTAAAAGGCACCATTACTCTAACTGCAGGTTTAGGCGGAATGGGGGGGGCACAGCCGCTAGCAGTTACGATGAACGGTGGTGTCTGTATCGGGATCGATGTTGATGAGACAAGAATTGACAGGAGGATTGAGACCCGTTATACCGATGTGAAAACGGATTCTTTGGATGAAGCCATTCGTTTAGCTAAAGAAGCAAAACTTGCTGGAAAAGCTTTATCTATCGGTTTGATTGGGAATGCGTCCGATCTTCTTCCTGAAATGATCGCAAGGAACTTTATTCCGGATGTCCTGACTGATCAAACTTCCGCCCATGATCCGCTAAATGGATATACACCTTCAGGTTTGTCTATGGAGGAAGCGGCAGAATTACGGAATGCGAATCCGGAAGAGTATATTAAACTCTCTAAAGCTTCAATGGCCAAACATGTAAGGGCGATGCTTGAAATGATGGAAAAAGGAGCCGTGACGTTTGATTATGGCAACAATATCCGTCAAGTTGCGAAAGATGAAGGGGTAGAGAATGCTTTTGACTTCCCGGGCTTCGTTCCAGCTTATATCCGTCCACAATTTTGTGAAGGTAAAGGTCCATTCCGCTGGGTGGCTTTATCTGGTGATCCAGAAGACATTTATAAAACAGACCAAGCGATTTTACGCGAATTCGCTGATAATGAACATTTATGTAACTGGATCAGGATGGCTCAAGAAAAAATCCAGTTCCAAGGCCTGCCGTCCCGCATATGCTGGCTTGGTTATGGGGAGCGCGCCCGTTTTGGTAAAATCCTAAATGATATGGTTGCAAGCGGTGAATTGAAGGCCCCGATAGTAATTGGGCGTGACCATTTGGATTCAGGCTCTGTTGCTTCGCCAAATCGTGAAACGGAAGCCATGAAGGATGGTTCGGATGTAGTAGCTGACTGGCCGATCTTAAATGCAATGGTGAATGCAGTGGGCGGTGCAACCTGGGTTTCCGTACATCATGGCGGCGGCGTAGGAATGGGTTACTCCATGCATGCAGGCGTTGTAATTGTGGCAGACGGAACCAAAGAAGCAGGAGCAAGGATTGAGCGAGTGTTGACAACGGATCCTGGGATGGGCGTAGTGCGTCATGTTGATGCAGGGTATGAACTGGCAGAGGAAACAGCCCGTGAAAGAGGAATTAATATCCCAATGCTTAATAAAGGAATTGATAAACAATGAAAAAACCAATTTGGATAAAACATGCCACTCAACTTGCTACCCTTACCTCTGATAGGAAAGGTCCTCGTTCCAAAGAGGCAATGTCGGAGCTGGGGTTGATTGAAGATGGAAGCATATGGATGGAATCTGGTTTGATCCAAGCGATCGGTACGACCAAGGAATTGGAAGAACTCTATGCAGATAGAATGCATGAAGCTGAAGTTTTCGATGCTTCTGGCCATTTAGTGACGCCAGGGCTAGTTGATCCCCATACGCATGTTGTATATGGCGGGAGTCGTGAGCGTGAATTTGAAATGCGTCTTGAAGGTGCAACATATATGGACATAATGAACGGGGGCGGGGGCATTCATGCAACAACCCGCATGACCCGGGAAGCAAGTGAAGAAGAGTTGATGGAACAAACCACAAGGCGTCTTGATTCGTTTCTCGCTCATGGCGTGACTACAGTAGAAGGTAAAAGCGGTTACGGAATGAATTTGGAAACTGAGTTAAAGCAATTGCGGGTGATGAAGAAGTTACAGGAGGAGCATCCGATTGACCTTGTTCCTACTTTTATGGGAGCCCATGCAGTTCCAAAGGATTATAAAGGCCGTGAGGATGAATTTGTCGACCATTTGATAAATGATATGCTTCCAATTGTCTCTGAAGAGAAGCTTGCTGAATTCAATGATGTATTTTGTGAAAAGGGGGTTTTTACCCCTGAACAATCAGAGCGTATTTTAAAGGCGGGAAAAAAGTACGGTTTGATCCCTAAAATTCATGCCGATGAAATTGAGCCATACGGTGGAGCAGAACTTGCTGCCGAAATAGGAGCGATTTCAGCTGAACATTTATTAAAGGCTTCCGAAGAGGGGATTCAAGCTATGGCTAAGTCAGGAACCATTGCCTGCTTGCTTCCAGCCACAGCTTTGTATTTAAGAGAAGATGCGGCTCCAGGACGCCGAATGGTTGATGAAGGTGTAGCGGTTGCCATTTCGACTGATTGCAATCCTGGATCCTCGCCGACGACTTCTATGCCTCTTGTCATGAACCTGGCATGCATCTCGATGCGGCTTACCCCTGCTGAAGCACTAACGGCGGCAACATACAATGCTGCTTGTGCAATCAACAGACAAGAAAAGGTAGGTTCGCTTGAAGTCGGAAAACAAGCCGATGTCGTTTTATGGAATGTAGAAAACTATCAGGAATTGCAATATTTATTTGGAGTTAATCACGTTAAGTCCGTATGGAAAAAGGGTGTTCAAGTTGTGAATGATAGAGTGAAGGCTGTATCCAAAAGCCTGACTGGTCTATAAAATTCACTAAAAGAAGAGAGCCATACCCATCGCCAATCATTTGCTTGACCGTATCTCTCATGATACAGCCATTTGATGGAGTTCAATCAGTGTATCAGGAGCCTCTTTACATCCGCTGAAATTTCAGTGGATGTAAAAAGGCTTTGATACCTTACAACATGAAAAAAAACTAGATAATGGGCAGGATTACTGTTTTTATATTTAAAATCAGTAAGTAATGCCACTCTCTAATAAACATCAAGGCGGGGATTACATGTTGAGAAATAACTATCGTTATTTTATCATTTTTATGATTATTCTTATTACAATCATTAATTATATTGATAGAGGTGCACTTTCATATGCCCAAGCTGAAATCATCAAGGAGTTCAATTTAGATCCAGTAAGTTGGGGAGCAATACTAGGTTACTTTGGATATGGTTATATATTCGGCGCACTATTTGGAGGAGCATTGGCAGATAAAAAAGGCCCGAAATTCATGTGGATTATTGCTGGAACCACATGGTCTTTTTTTGAAATCGGGACAATATTCGCAGGTCACATAGGTGCAGCATTTTTTGGAGGGTCAGCATTAGCAGGATTTGCTGTATTTCGTGTATTATTTGGGTTTGCTGAAGGACCTACCTTATCAACGATGAACCGAACGATGGCAAACTGGGTATCCCCTAAAGAAAAAGGGTTTGCTGTAGCACTTGGATTAGTTGGAACGCCAATTGGAGCATTAATTACTGCACCCATCGTAGTAGGTCTTCTAACATTCACTAACTGGAAAGTAACATTTGTTATTCTCGGTATATTAGGCTTTATTTGGGTAGCAATTTGGAATAAAGTATTTACAAACTTACCTGAAGATCATCCAAGAGTCTCGAAACCCGAACTAGAAGAAATTCGAAGAGCAGATATTTTAATTAAAGGTGAGACGAAATTAGACGAACAAATAAATGTGCCATGGTACCATTTTTTTAAAAACCCTACGTTAGTATTTAATGCCATTGGATATTTTGCCTTTTTATATGTAAATATTTTATTACTTACATGGACCCCAAAATATCTGCAAGATGAATTTAATTATTCACTTTCTTCTCTTTCATATATTGGTATGATTCCCTGGGTAGGAGCTATTATCACTGGACTATTAGGTGGTAAAATCTCCGATATATTACGTAGAAAAACAGGGAATTTACGTATTGCCAGATCTTGGTTCACAGTAGCATCCTTATTTTGTACAGCTGTTTGTTTTATGTTGATCCCAACTGTCGAGAGTGCTGCAGCAGTACTTGCATTAATGTGTATAGGCAATGCCTTTAATTATTTACCAAATTCCATCTATTGGATTGTGGTTCTGGATACAGAACCAAATAAAGCAGGAACTTTTGGGGGAGTAACTCATTTTATTGCGAATCTAGCGACTATTATTGCCCCAACCCTAACAGGAAGTCTTGTCGCCATATATGGATATAATGCCATGTTTATCGCAGCTTCAATAGCCGTAACGATTGGCATGATAGCCATGGTTTTCGTGAAACCAGGCAAACAAGGTAACTCATCTGAAACTACCCATAATCTGGTTAGCTAAGATAAGTCATCATGTGTGTATTGATAACAGATTATGTTTAATATTTATTTCATTTCACTTTAAAAAGAATAAAAAAGCCGTTGCTTCATTTCAGAAGAAGTAACAGGAAGAGCATCCGATTGACCCAGTTCCTACTATTATGAGAGCCCATGCGGTTCCCAAGGATTATAAGGGCCATGAGGATGAATTTGTCGATCATCTGATTAATGATATGCTTCCAATCTTCTCTGAAGAAAAGCTTGCTGAATTCAATGATTGATGGCTTTTGTGAAAAGGGAGTCTTTACCCCTGAACAATCAGAGGGTATTTTAAAGGCCGGGAAAAAGTACGGATTGATCCTAAAATTCATGCTGATGAAATAGAACCAAACGAGGGCGCGGAACTAGCTGCCAAAATAGGGGCTATTTCTGCTGAGCATTTATTAAAGGCTTCCGAAGAGGGATTCAAGTCATGGCTAAGTCAGGAACCATTGCCCGCTTGCTTCCAGCCACAGCTTTGAATTTAAGAGAAGATGCGGCCCAAGGACGCTGAATGGTTGAGGAAGGTGTAGCTGTTGCCATTTAGACCGATTGCAATCCCGGACCCTCGCCGCCGACTTTTCTAAGCCTCTTGTCATGAACCTGGCATGAATCGCGATGCGTTTTACCCCTGCTGAAGCACTTACGGCGGTAACATACAATACTGCTTGTGCAATCAACAGCAAGAAAAGGTAGGTTCGCTTGAAGTCGGAAATCCAGCGGATGGAATGGGCTATAGAAGTACTTGTCAACATGTAATAGTGCTGAATCGTAGGATGGTGGATTATCATCCTACCCATTGTCAGCGTTAAACACTTTACCGCTTTACAGTGAAGATCAAGTAAAGGTATTTTAAGGGAATCGTGGAATAAACCCTTCTATGTGGAGGAGATATTATATGGATAATCACTATCCATTCGAAGAATGGTTTTAAAATGTTTGAGTTTTACACAGAAAAGGAAGCAAGGGAAAAATTTGAGGTAATAGAAGGCTGTAAAATCCTTAGTGTAGTCATTTATTTCAATGATAAACAATTTGTCAAACCTTGAAACTATATATTCTTAATTAAAAAGACAAAAAAGTTAGAATGATTTGATATAAATTATAAAAAAATAGTATTTTATAATTTTCATTGCTGTAATTTCATTATAGTATTAGTCTTAACCATAAAATGAAAAACTACCTGTAAGTAAATTTCTAACTTGCATGCAGGTGTACATTCTTTATTTGGTAGGGTCGGCAAAATATCATTATTTTATGTGAACTGAAAACTTCAGGGGTGCTACCGGATAATTGAAATAATGGTATTTTTTTGAATTTATATATCTGAAAAATCAAAAAATGGAGAGATTCTTTGAACGAACAAAGATTCACAATTGACGATGCCCCTAGTAAACCATCACCTTAGTGAACTTCCTAATTTCTTAGTAGTAAATCCAGGGTAAAATAGCGGCTACATGATTCCACAATATACAGCTGCGGGAAACCTTCACCGATTATTTAATACGCGACCAGGTCCCGATGGTAAAGGAAGATCGATTTTTTTATCCTGATATTGAAACGATTTATGGGCAAATTCATGAAGGAGAGATAGTCAATCTAGTCGAAATGGCGATTGGTGAAATTGAGTTCTAAAAACTATAGTGGAAGCTGTTTTACTCTGACCAATCTCAGTAAAGCGGCTCCCTTTTTCATTAAGTTAGGAATTTATTTATTTTCAGCACGCTTATAGCTGAAAGCACAGTTTTATCACAACCTATACTTTCGAAAATATCCAATCATCAAAATTGGGAGGAGGAAAGAAAAGAATGCATTATGATGTAATTGTAATTGGAGCTGGATCTATGGGAATGTCGGCAGGATATTTTCTATCTAAAAATGGACAAAAGGTATTATTATTAGACTCTTTTGTCCCTCCTCATAATAAAGGCAGTCATCATGGAGAAACAAGAATTATTAGACATGCCTATGGAGAAGGTGAAGAATATGTTTCTTTGGCACTTAAATCACAAAAACTATGGAATGACTTAGAAAAACTTACGGGAAAACAGTTATTTCTTCCAACAGGTGTACTGAATGCTGGCAGTCAAAAATCCACATTTATTAATCAAGTAATCGCGAGTTCAGAAAAATTTAATTTACCTTTAGATATCCTGGATTCAAATCAAATCCATAAAAGGTGGCCAGGTATTTCACTGCCAGAAGATTATATTGGTTGCTTTGAATCGACTTCGGGTGTGTTAAAAAGTGAAGAGTGTATTCGAGCGTATCAACAACTTGCGGAGTCACATGGTGCTAACATCATTGTGAATAGCCAAGTAAGGAAGATATTTGTTCATAGTAATGGGGTCACGATCAAAACTGATGAACAGACTTTCTACGCAGAAGCTTTAGTTGTTGCAGCAGGAGCATGGTCACCAAAACTTTTAGCAATGTTAGACTTACATGTTCCTCTAGCCCCAATCAGAAAAACATTTGCATGGTTTGAAGCAAATGAATTATATAATTACAAAAATTTCCCGGCCTTCACTTTTGATACGTCTGTAGGTACATACTATGGCTTTCCAAGTATAAATGACAGTGGTTTAAAAGTAGGAAGACATGATGGAGGAAATTACATTAATCCCGATGATTCTATAGCACGGTTTGGTGTATTGGATGAAGATGAGGGGGATTTGGTACAGTTTCTACAACAATTTATGCCTACCGGTCAAAAAATAAAACATGGAAAAAGCTGCATCTATACAATGACACCAGATGAGAACTTTATTGTGGATACACATCCTAATTATCCACACATTGCTATTGCAGCAGGTTTCTCAGGGCACGGGTTTAAATTCAGTAGTGTTATTGGAGAGATTTTAAGTGACCTTATTATTTCAGGTAAGAGTGAGAATGATATCTCAGTATTTTCTATAAATCGATTTAAATAAAAGGCTCTTTTCGTAAAGATTGTTGTTTTTAAAACGAAACTATTTAAGGTTGATTGGTGCGGAAGTGCGAGACTCCTGCGGGAGCAGCGGGACAGGTGAGACCCCACAGGCGTTTACGCCGAGGAGGCTCACCGCCCGCACCAAGGAAAGCGAGCATCTGGAGGGGAAATCAACCACAACTCACTACCTGGTAAATAGCAACAAAGTATGTGAAAACAGCCAAATAAAATAAGTCCTTTCCGTTTCGCATCGAATGTAATTATATACATTTCCCTTTAAACTTGTAATCAAGACCGTTGCTTCCTTATTATAGGAAACAATGGTTTTTTTATTATTTCTTAATATTCTACCATTCAGATTTTGAATCTAACTATATGTTAGGTTATCTAACAAAGTATTGTCGAAATAAAAAAAAAATGATAGAATAAGAATATTCCGAAATATGAAACGGTAATTCCGAATTTCGGAATTTGTTGAAAGTGAAATACTTATTTTTTTCTACATATTTATAAGTTTTATTGTTCGAAATTTCTGTAAATAGGAGGAGTGTACAATGAATACAGTTGATTTGAATTCTGATTTAGGTGAGAGCTTTGGCACATATCGAATTGGAAATGATGCAGAGATTTTGGATTTTGTAACATCTGTCAATGTAGCGTGTGGATTTCATGCTGGCGATCCTACCGTTATGAGAAAAACGGTTCAACTTGCATTAGAGAAAGATGTAAAAATTGGTGCCCACCCAGGATTACAAGATTTAATTGGTTTTGGCCGACGCAATATTAATATTTCTCCACAGGAAGCTTATGATATTGTTGTCTATCAAATAGGTGCATTAAATGGCTTCTTGCAATCTGAAGGCGGGAATATGCAACATGTTAAACCACATGGTGCTTTGTACAATATGGCGGCAAAGAGTAAAGGGTTGTCCCTTGCCATTGCAGAGGCTGTATACAAGATTAATCCTGAGCTCATTTTATTTGGCCTGTCTGGAAGTGAATTAATACGTGCTGGACAGACGATTGGTTTACAAACGGCTAGTGAAGTGTTTGCGGATCGGACATATCAACAAGATGGTTCATTGACTTCTCGAATGGAAGCGCATGCAATGATAGAAAATGATGATGATGCTGTTGTACAGGTAGTTCGAATGGTTAAAGAAGGAAAGGTTTTGTCACAGCAAGGGACTGATGTGACTTTAAAGGCAGATACCATTTGTATTCATGGGGATGGAACACATGCTTTAACCTTTGCTCGTCATGTAAAAAAATCCTTAGAAATATCTGAAATTACAGTTAAGTCTATTTCTAAATAAAAATTACAAACACCTAGGAGGCAGATTCCATTGGAGCCAATTAAAAATATACCTGACGAGAAAAAAGATCATTCTAAGCCAAAAACTAACCGGACATTATTACTAGGTGCAGCATTTCTTATGGCAACATCAGCCATAGGACCGGGTTTTTTAATGCAGACAACTGTTTATACCCAAAGTCTTGCAGCGAGTTTTGGGTTTGTAATTCTAATTTCAGTAATTCTTGATATTTTTGCACAAACAAATGTATGGCGCATTATTGCTGTATCTGAAAAACGGGGACAAGAGATTGCAAACATGGTTCTTCCAGGCCTGGGTTATGTTCTAGCGGCACTCATTGTTATGGGAGGGCTCGCATTTAATATAGGGAACATCGCAGGTGCTGGACTTGGTCTGAATGCGATGACAGGAATATCCCCTACAACTGGAGCAGCAATTAGTGCAGTTATTGCAATATTAATTTTTGTTGTAAAAGAAGCGGGTAAAGCGATGGACCGCTTTACACAAATTGCCGGCTTTTTTATGATCTGTTTGATGATATATGTTGCATGGACAACTGCTCCTCCAATTGGAGAAGCAGTAGTGAAGACATTCGCCCCTGATAAGATTGACATTATCGCAATTGTTACTTTGGTTGGGGGGTCTGTAGGTGGCTATATTACATTTGCTGGTGGACATCGTCTATTGGATGCAGGCGTAAAAGGTGTAGGAGCACTGCCAGAAGTCACAAAGAGTTCAGTAATGGGGATTTTAATAACCACAGTTATGCGGATTGCTTTATTTTTAGCAGTTCTAGGCGTTGTATCTAAAGGCTTGCAAATTGATTCAGGAAACCCTGCGGCATCCGTTTTTCAACTTGCTGCTGGAAATGTTGGTTATAAAATCTTTGGTATTGTTATGTGGGCTGCAGCAATCACATCAGTAGTTGGCGCTGCATATACTTCTGTGTCGTTTATCAGAACATTCAGTGAAAAAATAAATAAAAGGGCTAATTGGATTATAATTGGCTTTATAGTCGTCTCAACACTTTGCTTTATGTTAATTGGCAAACCGGTTAAAGTGCTGCTTGTAGTAGGGGCAATCAATGGTCTGATTTTACCAATTGCACTTGGTACACTTTTAATTGCGGCATATAAGAAGAATATTGTGGGTGATTATAAACATCCTTTATGGTTAACGATTTCTGGTGTGTTCGTGGTAATTGTTATGGCGTTAATGGGCGGATATACTTTGATTAATCAACTGCCATCACTATTTTAATAACTAAAAGATTCAATCTAATTCATACGACTAGCAGTTTGTGAAAAACTGCTAGTTACTTATAGGAGATGTTAATATGATTAATCTTTCGCAAGCAACTCCGGCTGAATGGCGCGCAATGATCCGCAACAATGAATGGATTAAACCAACTGCTGGAATCGCAAACGGTTATGCACAAGCAAACCTTGCAATTTTAAAAAAAGAACATGCTTTTGATTTTTTATTATTTTGTCAGCGTAATCCTAAATCTTGTCCACTTCTAGACGTAACGGAGATTGGTTCTCCTATTCCTAAATTTGCTGCCCAGTCTGCTGATATACGTACAGATATTCCAAAATATCGGGTATATAAAGATGGTGAATTAGCGGAAGAAGTAACGGATATTTCAGACTATTGGGAAGATGATATGGTTGGATTTTTAATTGGGTGCAGCTTTACATTCGAACACGCCCTTTTGAATAATGATATATCGATTCGTCACATTGAAGAGGAATGTAACGTACCAATGTATAAAACGAATATTTCATGTATTGAAGCAGGGATATTTCACGGGAAAATGGTAGCGAGCATGCGTCCGATTCCTCAAAAAGATGTCGTGCGAGCGGCTCAAGTTACATCGCGTTTTCCTGCTGTTCATGGTGGTCCAATCCACATTGGAGATCCGGAGGCGATTGGCGTTTCTAACATACAGCAACCTGATTTTGGTGATGCAGTAACGATTCGTGAAGGAGAAGTGCCAGTCTTCTGGGCTTGTGGTGTAACGCCTCAATCTATCGCAATGGAAACCAAACCGTCGATTATGATTACGCATGCACCAGGATATATGTTTATAACGGATATTCGTGATGAAAAATTAGGCGTTTTATAATAGACAGAAAGAGATGAGTTCTATGCCGGAAAAGCTTTTGAATAAAACTACATGCGTACTGTCTCCCTTAGGCGATTCCGCAATCGTGATTACATTTGGGAATGAAATGAAATACGGCATCCACAAAAAAATTAAAATGTTTATGGATTTGCTTGAAGATGAACCTTTTGCTGGATTTATAGAATGTGTGCCGGCTTTTACTAATTTGACGGTTTTTTACGACCCTCTAGTTATCTATAAGAATCAAAAACAAAGCAATGAAACTGAAACCATTTCTCCCTATGAAGTGGTACGTTCGATCTTGGAAACGAAATTAGAGGATTTAAAAGAAGATAAAAAGCTCACACATCGAACGGTGTCCATTCCCGTGTGTTATGGGAATGAATATGGCCCTGATTTGGAATATGTAGCCCGTTATAATAATTTAACTACTGATGAAGTCGTCCATATTCATTCAAACGGCGAGTATTTGGCCTATATGATTGGATTTGCACCAGGCTTTCCATTTCTCGGTGGACTATCAGAAAAAATTTCAGCGCCTAGGCGTTCCTCTCCCCGAATGACCATTCCTGCAGGGGCAGTAGGAATTGCTGGTATGCAAACGGGAGTATATCCTATATCAACACCTGGTGGATGGCAATTAATCGGACAAACGCCAACCAAACTATTCTTGCCAAATGTAGATCCCCCAAGTTTATTACAAGCAGGAGACATTGTGAAATTCCATCCAATTTCTACTCAAGAGTATAAAGAAATGATTCTAAAGGAGGGGGTATAGTGAGCCTGCGTGTAATCAAGCCGGGATTATTAACTAGTATTCAGGATCTTGGAAGAAAAGGATTTCAGCAACATGGGGTGATTATAAGCGGGGCAATGGATCCATATTCCCTTCGAATTGCCAATATGTTAGTTGGTAACAAAGAAGGTGAAGCGGCCCTGGAAATTACGTTAATGGGTCCGACACTTAAAATAGAAAAAAATTGCTTGATCGCGATAACAGGTGGAAATTTATCACCTACTATTGACAGTCAGACTGTACCAATGTGGAAGCCTGTTTATGTGAAAAAAGGCACCATTCTTCGATTTGAAGGGTGTAAATCAGGTTGTAGGTCTTATTTGTCTGTTGCGGGAGGATACGCTATTTCTACAGTTATGAATAGTAAAAGCACATATTTAAGAGGGGAAATCGGCGGCTTTAAAGGAAGAGCGTTAAAAGTGGATGATGTTGTGGATTTTAATGTAACTTCTACTATTCTAATTAACCGGGAATTTAAGGAATCGTTCACCGCTCCAAAGTGGTTTGTCAATGATAAGGAGTTTATGCCAAGTCGCATGCCAGCTATTCGTTTCATAGATGGAAGCCAATCCGATTATTTTACGGACTCCAGTAAAGTCAGTTTTACAGAGAATTTGTTTAAAGTTTCAAACCAATCTGATCGTATGGGCTATAGGATATCTGGCCCTTTGCTTGAGTTAAACGAGAAACGTGAGCTATTGTCTGAAGCAGTAACTAACGGCTCTGTTCAGGTTCCTCCTGATGGAAACCCGATCATTCTCCTTGCGGATAGCCAAACAACGGGAGGATACCCTAAGATAGCTCAGGTTATTACGGCAGATTTACCAATGATCGCCCAGATCAAACCAGGGGAATCCATTCAATTTTCACGAGTAACCTTAAAAGAAGCCGAGCAGCTTTTCCTTCAAAAAGAACAACAATTGAAAGAATTGAAGGTTTCGATTTCATTAGCCCTAAAAAAACAGCAGGTTATATAGTTACTTCATCAAGAAGTAACAAAAAGGAAGAAAGTACTCTTAATATTAGGGTTCTTTCTTTTTTGGTTCATTCTCCTAAAAAGCTAATATTAAGAGAAACTTCCAACGGTTCTCCTCCATTACAAGATAAAAATTTGAAAAGAGAAAATTTAATTGAAATATAGTACAACAGTTCTGCACATTAGAACTGTTTTTTTTATTTTCAAAGATAGGGGAATTTTCCCCTTAGGATGGGGAAGTTCCCCGATATGGAAAAATCGGGGCACCTCTTACAATAAAGGTATGGTAATTGTAATGAGGAGGAATAGTAATGCAGGCAAAAGTAGCAGCAAATCAAAAAACAGGAAAATCAATGGATAATGCTTTTGCATCACATTTTGCCAAGTCTATGTTTCTAGCAGTTTGCGGACTTGTAACCTTATCGTTTTTTGGCACGAGAATGTTTACACACGTAGATTTAAACCTTTATGGCTATATGGTGGGGACGATTATTTTTATTGGGGGGTTCTTTTACAGGTTTATCGCATGGGGAGAAAGGCCGCCAACAAAGATTTTCATAAAAAAAGGCATCAAACTTCTATTTAAAAAATCAACGCCTAAAACATCGGTTGAACATTTAGCAACATACAATTTCATCTGGAATAGGGGAATTTACCGATGGACTCAGCACGTTCTAATCGGCTGGGGATGTATTCTTTCCTGTTTTGTGACATTCCCTCTAGTTTTTGGGTGGATGTACTTCACCATGGACGACAATGGCTACTACAACATCATCGCAATGGGGATCAAGGTAATAACAGTACCAGCTGATGGGATCATTGCGGACTTATCATATAACGCTCTGAACATTACTGCTGTAATGGTTATCACGGGAGTATGCATGGCACTTTACCGCCGCTTGAAAAATATGCAGGCAAGAGCAGAACAAAAATTCATGTATGACTTTCTTCCATTATATATGCTGTTATTAGTCAGTGTTACAGGATTGGCATTAACGTTCATGAACATCTTTTTGCATGGTACTGGACAGCCAGCTATGTCCCTGATTCATCAGTGGTCAGTCATTATTACATTGATTTATCTTCCGTTCGGAAAACTTGCTCACATACCTTTCCGCCCACTGAGTGTATTTGCAAGAAACTACAGAGAGCATTATGCGGAACAATCCATGAAAGGATGCAAAGTATGTGGTGATGAGTTTGTTTCATCAGAACAATCAAAAGATGTCGTAGAGGTTCTCGGCGTGAATGATATCGAATTTCAAACGAAGGAAGGCCATCATCTCGCTGAAATGTGCCTACCTTGTCGAAGAAAATACCGGATTGCTCAATTTTCCGGTTTCCCTATCCATGAGCTAAAAGTTAAGGAGGCAAACCAGAATGCAAAGGGATAAGTTTTTTAAAGAAGTGGAGAATGTGATACACCCGAATGAAACATTGGTCAAAACGCATTGTGCGTATTGTGGAATGCAGTGCGGAATGAATTTAAGGGTAAATAGAGCGACAAATAAAATCATTGGGGTTGAACCACGTTATGACTGGCCTGTAACGGTTGGAAAAATGTGTCCAAAAGGGGTCACAGCTTACCAGCAGACGAACCATGATGATCGTATTTTAAAACCGCTTATTCGTGATGATGCATCATTAAAGGGAACAAAGGAAGGCTTTCGTGAAGCAAGCTGGAATGAAGCATATGATTTAATCGCGAAAAAATTCAGTGAGCTTCAAAAAAAATATGGAAAAGATTCATTATCCGTTTTCAGTGGCGTATCAATGACAAATGAAAAATGCTATTTAACAGGAAAATTTGCACGTGTGGCTCTTGGAACACGCTACATCGACTATAATGGCCGTTTCTGTATGTCAAGTGCGGCCGGGGGATTCCTTCGTTCTTTCGGCGTAGATAGAGGTTCAACATTACCCTGGACAGATATTCATGAAACAGATTGCTTATTTATTGCAGGAAGCAACACAGCAGAATGCCATCCAACTTCTATGTTTCGTGTCTGGAACGTACAAGAAAGAGGCGGTTACATTATCGTGGTGGATCCCCGCGAAACGCCTATTGCGAGAAGAGCAGATCTGCACCTTGACCTGAAACCGGGAACGGATCTTGCCCTTGCTAATGGAATCTTAAATTTATTAATTCAAAATGGTTATGCTGACGAAGAGTTTATTAATAATCATACAAACGGATTTGAAGAAACAAAAGAGCTAGTAAAAGAATTTACGCCGGAATATACGAGTGAGCTTACAGGTGTTGCACCGGAAAAGATCATTCGCGCAGCAGAGATTTATGGAAAAGCACCGAATGCAGTTGTCATGTTTGCCCGTGGAATTGAACAACAGCATAAGGGTGTTGACAATGTATCTGGATATACAAACATGGCGCTTGTAACAGGTAAGATTGGCCGTCCGAAGTCTGGTGTAGCAACATTCACTGGTCAAGGAAACGGACAGGGTGGTCGGGAGCATGGTCAGAAAGCGGATTTATTGCCAGGATACAGGAAAATTACAAATCCTAAACATGTAGAGGAAGTTTGTAAAGTATGGAAAATCACTCCGGAAGAAATGCCTCAGCCGGGTGTTTCTGCTTATGAAATGTTTGAACTGATGGAACAAAAAACGATCCGCGGATTGTATCTGCTATGTTCTAATCCAGCAGTATCTGCGCCGAATTTAAATTTCGTCAGAAGTACGATGAAAAACCTGGATTTTATGTTGTGTTCGGATTTCTACCTTTCTGAATCAGCAGAGTTTGCGGATGTTATCCTGCCTTCTGTAACGTGGTCAGAAGATGAAGGAACAGTTACAAACCTTGAAGGACGAATTATTAAGATAAATAAGGCACAAGAACCTATCGGAGATTCTAAGCCCGATTGGAAAATACAAGTAGAGCTTGCAGAACGTCTTGGGAGAGGAAGATATTTTTCCCATTTGAAAACTGCAAAAGATGTGGCAGATGAATTCAGACTGGCTAGTAAAGGCGGAAATGCCGATTATTACGGCGCTACTTGGGATAAGATTGACAAACAGGACGGAGTATTTTGGCCTTGTAAGGATGACAATGACAAGGGAACGCCGCATATGTTCCTGGATAAAAAATTCTATCACGCAGACAGTAAAGCGAAAATTTGTGCGCTTCCTTATCGGCCCCCTGCTGAGGAGCCAGATGAAAAATATCCGCTTCGTTTAACAACTGGACGTGTCGTTTACCATTATCTATCAGGGAACCAGACGAGAAGAATCCAGTTCCTGCGCGATATGTGTCCGGAACCGTATGTCGAAGCACATTCGGAATTAGCAAAAAAATACAATTTGGAAAATGAAGATAAAGTCCGTCTATTTACCCGAAGAGGCGAGGCAATCTATAAAGTGAAAATTACAGAAGCCATTCGTGAAGACACTGTATTTGTTCCATACCACTTTGGCCACGAGCAATCTATCAATCTATTAACAATTGCAGCGCTTGATCCAATCTCCCGTATGCCGGAATTTAAAGTCTGTGCAGCTCAAATGGAAAAAGTCGAAATAAAGAAGGTGCAATAAATGAAAAAGAGGCTCTACTTAGAACTTGAAAACTGTATAGGATGCCGGTCATGCCTAGCGGCTTGTACACAATGCGGGGGGCATGAAGAGAGGAACAGAAACTATGTATATGATGTAAACCCTCTGGTTAATCGGCAAACGATGCCTCTTATGTGCCTTCATTGTGTGAATCCGGCCTGTGCAAGGAGTTGTCCGGCCCAGGCAATCCAAATCCATGAGACAGGTGCCGTATTATCAGCACTCGTTGAAAAATGTATCGGCTGCCAAAATTGTACGATTGCTTGCCCATACGGAATACCGAAATTTGACACTGAACAAAACCTAATGTATAAATGCGATTTATGTATCGACCGGACAAAAGACAGTATCCCGCCAATGTGTGCAAGTGTTTGCCCATCCAATACTCTTCAATGGTTGACCGATGAAGAAATTGAAAATAAGAGAAAACAATTTAATCTAGATAATGGAAAATGGGTGACTAGCCTTCCTTATCTTGAAAGTGAAACGAACGTTAAGGTAAATCTCCCAGGTATTTTACAGGGAATAACTAAGTTATATTAGGAGGGATTAAGATGCCGTCAGATAAAAATAATAAAATTCCCTTTAATGAAGATAATTACACTCATAATATTGAACGGAATAATGAAAGAAAGCTTGACAGACGTGGGTTCATGAAAACATTAGTGGGTGCTGCTGGCGTATTCGCCATTTCCTCCCTCCCTTGGGGGGCGGTAGCGGCTAAAGAATTGATGGGGCTTGGGGAGAAGGAGTATCCTCACAAAAAAATCACAGATGTAAGCAAACTTGCAATTGGTGACGCAATGAATTTTAAATTTCCAGGTGATCATGATGATGCCATTTTGATCAGATTATCAGAAAAGAAATATGCAGCTTACCAAAATGCATGCACACATCTTCGCTGCCCGGTTTTCTGGGTGAAGGAAGAGGG
Source organism: Peribacillus simplex (assembly GCF_001578185.1). NCBI lineage: Bacteria > Bacillati > Bacillota > Bacilli > Caryophanales > Bacillaceae > Peribacillus > Peribacillus simplex. Next base: position 2,111,281 of record NZ_CP011008.1, read on the forward strand.
AGAGATGGTTTGTCCTTGCCATCATGGGAAATTTGATGTTGAAACAGGTGCTCCAACTGCTGGTCCGCCAAGAAGGCCGCTGCCTGAGATTCAGGTGAAAGTGGAAAATGGAGCGGTATACGCAGTAAGGGTGAAGCGTTATGAGGCTTAAGTTCATTGGTGTCGCGTTGCTCTGTGCCTTCTTTATGATGAATATTGTATTTACCCAATTTATGGTTCACCAATATTATTATGAAAATTATGTGAATGTTTTAATATTCGTGGGATTAAACATTGTGGTGTTTCCCTTAGCGTTATTTACATATAAAAAAACGAAAAATGAAAAGGCGTGAATGTAAATGAACAGTGAAACGTACATTGATTTTTGTTTTATAAAAGAAGCATCTGGAAATTTTGCTGTTGAAATCGATATGCTCCTTTCAGACCTTTTTAAAGATGTCCGACTAAACTGGTATTTAGATGAAAAGTCAATCGATGGGGTCGATATTGTAGTTGCTGAAGTAAAAGGAATGAGCAGATGGGAGTCTGAAGAGGAAGCAATTGAATTTATCGAGATTCATGCAGGAGATTTGTTCTGGAAACATTTGCATGGGTATCAACTAAACGTTTACATGACAAAGAGGGGGTGCAATACCTGTGGAGCCCATTAAAATAGAAGATATACAACCGTTAGTATCAGAAAAAGCAAGCGTAGCGATCCTGGATGATGGTGGCCAGGATAAAGCTTCTTTCGTTACAAAAACGATTGTTAAGGTGGAGCTTTGTCCTGACATCACACATCTGCGCATTTATTTTGACGACATTAACTTTTTTGCAGTCCCATTGATATCGATTGTGACTAAAAGTGTAAATGAGTGGGTGGCTTTTGATGAAAAATCGGGTTTGCAATATATAATTAGAAGAGAGAGTGGTCAGGATGTTTAAAAAAATTCAGCTGCCATTACACACCTTAAATCTCGTTGTAGGATTTATGGTATGGGTATTAATTTCTTCCCTGCTGCCTTTTATTAAAGAAGATATCAATATACCGGATGGTCAGCTTGCACTGGTAACAGCTGTCCCGGTTATTTTAGGATCTATCCTTCGCATTCCCCTTGGCTTTTACGCCAATCAGTTCGGGGCCAGGAGAATTTTCCTGATTAGCTTTATATCGCTGTTATTCCCTGTTTATTATATCAGTATCGCGGATTCTCTTGCTGATTTGTTGATTGGGGGGCTTTTCCTGGGAATTGGGGGAGCCGTATTCTCTGTTGGAGTAACTTCCTTACCTAAGTATTATCCTAAGGAACGCCATGGCTTTATTAACGGAATTTATGGTGCAGGAAACCTCGGAACGGCCATTTCAGCTTTCGCAGCCCCCGCTGTAGCTACGAAGTTTGGCTGGTCGACAACCGTACAGGTTTATCTTGTGATTTTGTCAGTCTTTATCGTTGGTAACTTCCTATTGGGGGATAAAAAGGAACCGAAAGTAAAAACCCCGCTTTTAGAACAAGTTAAGGGTGTCTACAAAAATGAAAAACTGTGGCTGCTAAGCTTATTTTACTTTATAACATTCGGTTCTTTTGTTGCATTCACTATTTATCTGCCAAACTTCCTTGTAGAGAATTTTGGATTAGATAAAGTTGATGCCGGTGTAAGGACAGCTGGCTTTATTGTCCTTGCTACTTTTATGAGACCAATTGGCGGGTGGCTAGCCGACCGCTTCCATTCTCTTATTCTGCTCATGTTTGTTTTTGGTGTTTATACGGTTTCAGCCATGATCCTATCCTTTGCTCCATCATTCGGATGGTACACATTCGGCTGTTTAAGCATTGCTCTCTGTGCTGGAATAGGAAACGGTGTCATTTTTAAGCTTGTGCCGATGTATTTTCAAAAGCAGGCTGGTATTGTGAATGGAATTGTGTCAGCAATGGGTGGTTTGGGAGGATTTTTCCCTCCGTTAATTTTATCCTTGTTATTCAATATTACAGGTCATTATGCAATCGGGTTCATGGCATTGTCCGAAGTTGCCCTCGCAAGTTTGATTTTAGTTGTCTGGATGTTTTTCCAAGGTAAAATGGGGCTTGCCAAAGAAGTGATTGACCATACAATAGAAGGAATTTTGATCACCGATATCAGTGGTAAAATCATTTCAGTAAACCCTGCATTTACTAAAATTACGGGCTATCAGGAAAATGAAGTACTTGGAAAGAATCCTAGTATACTTAAGTCTGGTAAACAACCGCAAACTTTTTATGAGGAATTATGGAATTCTATTAAAAAAAATGGTTTCTGGCAAGGGGAAATCTTGAATAGCCGGAAGGATGGGCAACAATATCTACAATGGCTGACAATAAGTGCAATAAAAAATGATGCCGGGGATGTCGTTCAATATGCCGGGATGTTCAGTGACATTTCAAGTAATAAAGTGAAAAAAGCATAAAGAATTATATATCGTAAATTCTCAGTCTTGAAGTGGAGCTTTTGACGTACAAAAATATAGTGCAAACTTTCCCACTGAACAAATCGCTCGATAGAAAGCGTAACTTTTGGGAGGACGTGGCGTAAGTCGGTCTGTCCGATAATTTGCGACAAACAAGTAAGGAGGGTGGGAATGAATACTAAGCCACTCAAAAAAAACATTAGTTCTTACATTATTCAAACTCATGAAGAAGAGATTAAACGAATTGCAATGGAGCTTCATGAAGGTGTGGGACAATCCCTCTACAGTCTCTTTACAGGTATGCAGCTCATTGAAAAGGAAATCGAACAGCCTGCCATGAAAAGCTATGCAGGCGATATGAATCAGCTATTGGAAAAGACAATTCAAGAAATCAGGCTCTTGGCTGTGGAATTGCATCCTCCTACCCTTACAACTCTGGGGCTGATTTCTGCTATGAAAAGCTATATAAAATTATACACTTCAACATATGGCATTGAAGTTGAGATAGAGAATCTGGGTGTTGAATCGAAAATATCTGATAGAGAAAGCATTACACTTTTCAGAGTCTGCCAGGAAGCATTAGTGAATATAGCCAGATATGCTGATACGATGAAGGCAAGTATACTATTCAAATGGAAAAAAAGCAGGTTATTGATCATGATTAAAGATTCAGGAAAAGGGTTTGAGGTGGAAACCGCTATGAATAAGTCGAGCGGGCTTGCAGCCATGAGTGAAAGAATGCATTTGATTGGCGGAAAATGTTTCATATTTTCAAAAATAGATGAAGGGACTTCTATAGAGATTTCCCTTCCATTATATTAAAATGTACTAAACAAGGGGTTTGCTAATTGAGCAATCCCCGTTGTTGTTTCATTTTCAACTAATAACACTACATATACGAACAGAGCAAAGGGGGAGCAGCTTTGATAAAAATTTTGCTTTGCGATGATCACGCCGTTGTAAGAATGGGCTTAAAGATGCTATTAAATAATCATGCTGATATGGAAGTCATAGCGGAAGCTTCTGAAGGGAACGAAGGAATACAGCAAGCGCTAGAGCACCAGCCTAATGTGGTAGTCATGGATTTAAGCATGCCTCATGGGAAAGATGGCTTATCAGCAACTTCGGAACTGAAAAAACTAATGCCTGAAGTATCCATATTAATACTTACAATGCATGATGATGAAGAATATTTATTCAGAGCCATTCAAGCGGGGGCTTCAGGCTGTATTTTAAAAAGTGCACCACATGAAGAATTATTACTAGCTATTCGCTCTGTATCGACCGGAAATGCTTACCTTCATCCATCTGCAACAAAAAGGTTAATGGAAGTATACATAGGCAGTGTGAAGCAGGGGACCTCTGATATTTTCAATCTGCTTTCGGACCGTGAAAAAGAGGTGCTGACATTGATTGCGAAAGGATTTTCCAATAAAGAAATTGCCGGACAACTTGTCATAAGTGTGAAAACGGTTGAAACCCATAAAGGAAACCTGATGGAGAAGCTTCAGATGAAAACAAGACCTGAACTTGTTGCATTTGCTTTAAAAAAGGGGTTATTAGGGCATGGAATTTAACGTGTACAATCAATCAAGAAAAGGTCAACCATTTAAACAAACGTGTGTACAAGTATTAAAAGAGTTGGACTGTGATTTTGTTGGTCTTGCTTTACAAAACAGTAACGGTCCAGATGTAAGCTGGCATTATGCCGCCGGGAACAGAAATGATAAATACAAAAGAATAACTGTTCGATATGGGAAAGGGATAGCAGGGAAGGTCATCTCTACAGGCAGGCCGATGAAAATTGAAGATTTCCCTAATAATATCCTTGGCAAAGCACTAGAATACCCTATCATGCTCGCGGAAAATCTTAGATTCGCTTTCGCAGTTCCAATTCAATTTAAAGTTGTTCTCAAAGGAGTATTATTGGTAGGTAATAGAACAACTCAGCCTATTTCTGAAAGTGACCAGCAAACGATCCTTGATGCAGCAAAAAAATTGGAAAAGGAATTAAACAGCTCAATTTAACGGCAACAGGAGGACTATGAATGGACTGGAATAATCATTTGGAAAAGGAAAAAGAGAATTTTTCTGGGTCCGGCGATGCGACAATTCTCGTCAATGAATCTGGCATCATCTCATTTGCGAATCAACGGGTATATGAAAATTTTGGTTATTCAAATCATGAATTAATAGGAGAAAAACTTTTGAATCTTATGCCAGGAGCAAACCTTCAGGCAAGTGGGGAAGGGGAAATAATCCACCAGTTCGGAATCCACAAGGATGGTCATGCTTTTTCCCTTTTTTTCAGGATGAATGCCTTTTCTCTTGAAAAAGAGGTCCATTACTTAGTCGTGTTCCATAAAGTGAAAGACCAATCACGGCTTAATCAAAATCAATCCTATCCCATAAATGAGCTGGTTGATATAATGTATGCAATAGAAGAATCAACGATTGTTGCTTTTACAGATGAAAAAGGCAAAATAAAATCCTTCAATAAGAAATTTTGTGAGGTATCCAAATATTCAGCATCAGAGCTTTTAGGGAAAGATCATCGTATTATCAATTCAGGTCATCATTCAAAGCAATTTATGCAAAATCTTTGGAGAACAATCTCAGCAGGAAGTGTATGGCAAGGCGAGGTTAAGAACAGAGCAAAGGATGGAACCTATTATTGGGTAGATACCACAATTGTCCCTTTCTTAAATGAAATGGGGAAACCGTATAAATACCTGGCAATTCGGAAGGAAATTACCGAATATAAACGAGTTGTAGAGGAACTGAAAAAATCCGTACACAAACTGGTCGATTTTCAATTTGCTTTGGATGCTTCATCAATTGTAGCAATAACCGATCAAAAAGGGACCATCAAATATGTTAATGATCAATTTTGCAGGATTTCCAAATTTTCAAAGGAAGAGCTGATTGGACAGAATCATCGAATTATAAACTCGGGATTTCATTCTAGAGAATTTTTCAATGATCTATGGAAAATGATTTCATCCGGGAATGTATGGAAAGGCGAGATTAAAAATATGACCAAGGATGGAACTTATTATTGGGTAGATACGACAATAGTTCCGTTTCTTGATGAGCACAATAAACCTTACCAGTATTTGGCCATTCGCCATGAAGTGACCAATAGGAAGATTGCGGAAGAAGAGATTCAGAAAATGACGGGTAAAATCATTGATGTTCAGGAAGATGAAAGGAAACGCCTTTCCCGCGAGCTTCACGATGGTATCGGACAAAACCTGTACAGCCATCTCATCACGATTAACAGGCTGCAGGCAGAAATGAGTCATCCCCTGTTAGATCAGATGCGAGATGAAGCGACTGAAATAATCGAAGAACTTCGACACCTATCATGGGAACTGCGGCCATCAGTACTCGATGATCTTGGTTTGTTTCCTGCCATTCGCTCTTATTTGGTCCGGTTTTCAGAGCATCACCATATCAGGGTCCATTTTGACTGTTATTTAAATTGCCGTCTGAATACAAACAAAGAAATTACCATTTACCGTATAATCCAAGAAGCATTAACGAATATTCGTAAATATGCTCATACTCAAGCAGCAACAGTCACGATTCGGGAAATTGATGAAGAAATTCGTGTGGTCATAGAGGATAAAGGAAAGGGCTTTGATATTGAAAAGGTTACCCGTGGGGTAGGCTTATTCAGTATGGAGGAGAGAGCCAGAGCTGCCGGTGGAAACCTTTCCATTCATTCAGTTGAGGAGAGAGGGACAAAAGTATTTTTGGAAATACCTTTGTAGAGAAATCCAAGTCAATTTATATGCAAGGAATTCCTGGGGGCTTTCGAAATTAAGGTAATGTTCCCATCGGGGCTGCAGTTAGAACTATGCCTCAAAAACTAAAGCTGAAAGTTTTGAAGAAAAACGTAAGAAGCTAATATGATTAGGTGCTCATATTTTATAATAGAAAACACCTATAATGAACTATTAACTGAAAACTTAAATCATGAAGGAGAAAAAGTATGCAGGCACATAACAAAACTGTCGTGAAGTCCATGCAGATCCTTACCCTTTTCATAAATCATCCGAAACTCACCTTTAATGAGATGATGGAACTTTCCGACCTGCCGAAAACCTCTTTGCACCGTATGGTGGGATCATTAGAAGAAATGGGATTTTTAACAAGGGACGATGACGGTCATTATTCACTTGGACTGATATTCTTGCAGTTTGGTCAACTGGTAGGGGAGCGTTTGGATATCAGATCAATTGCCTATCCCATCATGAAAGATCTTCGGGATGATGTAGAAGAAGCAGTGAATTTAATTGTGAGGGATAAGGACGAAGCCATGTACATTGAAAAGGTGGACACATTGCATCCTGTTCGACTTTATACATCTATTGGAAGGCGTTCGCCATTATACGCTGGCGACTCTCGAATCATACTAGCGCATTTGCCAGAAGAAGAGCGTGAAGCTTATTTGGAAAGTATTGAATTAAAACCAATTGCCATTGGAACGATAATGGATAAAGATAAACTTCGTCATGCTTTGGATGAAGCTAGAATGAAAGGTTACACGATAACTTCATCTGAACTGGAGAATTATACGAAAGCGGTGAGTGCGCCGATACTCAATGGCAAAGATCAAATAGTAGCTGGCATTAGTGTGGCTGGGATAGAGGCTAGATTTCAGGAAGATCGCTTGCCTGAATTGATTGACAAAGTAACGAAAGCCGCCAAGGAAATTTCCATGAAACTAGGTTCTAAAAAATCTTAAAGATACTAGAAAATGATATTTTCCAAACAATCACATAAGCTGGTTGATTCCTATATAAAAAATGAAAAGGGAATAACCTGCAAAGCCACCGATCATGGTGGTTTTTTGTCTTTTTTTGGCTGCTCAGCAGTAAAATGGTTGATTATAGCAGCTTTAGGAAAGCGCATATCATCAACCATACTAACTGAGCCAAGATGCATAGGTGAACCATTTGAGATGGTTCACCTATGCAAATAAAGTAAGCAATCTACATAGCTATATTCAAGCTTTTGAATCTGGTCACAATCATACGGATGATCGTTGGTCTGCCTGCCTCTAAATATGCACAAAGTCTGATTGATTTATATTTCTCGGCACCCCGATGTCAGCCATTGTAAGTAAACCTGGTTTACGGAGGGCATCAATTTGCTTAGCGGTATTGATAATCATTGCAGCGGTTGCAGTATCCCCAAAGATGCCGTTTGGAACAATCAATCTTTGGGTTTCGTTCCCCTCGATAACGATTTCATCTTCTTGTTTAATACCTGCAGACATCGTTAAATCCAGGTGAATTTCCTTTCCGTCCGTGGTCTTGCCCGTGGAAATTTGATGAAGCCCCTTAACATCCCCAGGTTTTAAGGTAGTTAGGGGAACGGTAATATTTTCGCTTGCAATCGTTGGTTCAATTGTATTGAGTACACTTGAAAGTTTCCAATTGAGCCCATAAGCGATTAATCTGACAGACTCCTCAAGTCCTACATGTCCAATTTTATTTTGTTCAGCTAAAAATTCAAACTCTTCTTTGGTCATCCCGATTCCGACCTTCTTTTGTAAGGGAAGGCGCCTTTTCGAAACATCCACTTTACGATTGACCCTAATTTTATTAACCGTCGTCAATACTGTAGAAAAAGAAATGGCCATAGTATCCATTATGTAGCCTGGATTAATTCCGGTCCCAATGACACTAAGTCCCTTTTCTTTAGCGTAATCATCTATTTCCTGTGAAAGTACAGGATAGCGATGCCAAGGGAAAGAAAGCTCCTCACAGGTGGAAACCACTGAAAATCCATGATCTAGAAGCTCTTTGATTTGAGGCCATACTTGCTGTGCGTTTGAACCAGTTGCATGAAGGGCGACAGGGTGGTCAGCGTCAGTCCTTACTTCCTTTATATGGGAGACTACACACTTATTCGTTTCCTTTTCATTGATGAGTGAGCCAATGTCCTTACCTATCTTATCGGGATCAATATCAACAACTCCGAAAATCGATTGTGGATTGGTTTGGTAAGCACTGCGTAGTATTTCAATGCCAATGGGGCCGAGTCCGAATACTGTAAATTCAGAATATTGTTTAGCCATTCATCTCTCATCCTTTCAAAATAAGGTATAACAAAATGTTAACATTGAGAGATAAATAATAAAAATAGTTAATTTTTATATATTTATAAATAATCGTTATAAAAGGAATGACCGCAATGAATGTGTGGCTATATGCAAAAGAGGTTGCTTCACCTGAAACCGCGTGACACATAAAAAAACACCATCCTTTCTACATATTACAGAAAGAATAGCGTTTTTTTGTTTTTGGGGTAATGATATGCCCTAGCTTGCTGGGCATATGGCGGCACCCCTATAGGCATATGTTAAGGAAATCCAATATAAAAAACCCAAAGTTGTTTAAACCTATATTAAAAGAAATTTTGATTTTTCATTGTAAAGTAATAAACAAGAGTTAAAAGAGCTAAAATCGAAAAGTTATAAAAGCTAAACCTTATAAGGTACATTTTACTTTTTTGTGGATCTCTCTTAATAAAAAGTTTAAATGAAATTACACTTGCGAGGGAAGCAACTATCGTACCAAGTCCACCTAAATTTACACCTACTAATAAAGGCTGCCAATTCACGGAGAATTTTGATAAAAAGATCGCAGCTGGTACATTGCTTATCAGTTGGCTTAAAATTATGGAACTGAAAAAGATAGATGTAGGACTTTTGAGATGTTCGCTTGCAAATGTGTGTACTACCTTTAAATCCGATATGTTTCCTATAAATATAAAAAAACATATAAAAGTAATAAGCAATAAATAATCAATTTTCTTCAATAATTTTATATCAAGTATACATGCGGTTCCCAAAGCGATGATGAATGCAAGTTTGTAGCTTAAAACCCCAAGTATGGATGCAGATATGATGCCAAATAGAATTCCCCATACTGTTGCCCTTTTTTTATTTTTTATAGAAATATACGGAAGTTCCATTTCCAGTGTTTTACTATTCAATCTTTGATTAAGAAAGAATAATAGAATAATTCCAAGAACCACTAATAGAAGGATTGTTGTAAAAAATTGTATGGGCCTTATTCCGTAGTTAGTAAATATATAAAGATTTTGAGGATTTCCCATAGGAGTTAGGCTGCTTCCGATGTTAGCCGCAATTGTCTCTAGTATAATAGTATCTAACATAGAAGTTTGTATAATCTTACTAATTATAAGTGTTAATGGTACAAATGTTATTAATGCCACATCATTCGTTACAAGCATGGAACTAAAAAAGCATAATAAAATTAGGATTGCTGAAACACTTTTACTATTATGACATTTACTCAGTATAGTAATGGCGAACTTATCCAATAGTTTAAGATCTTCCAGAGCCTTAACTACGAGCATAAGATTAAATAAACTGACTAATACTTTAAAATCAATATATTCCAGTTTTGGTGAATGGAATAAACAGCTTACGATTGCAAACAAGAGTGATATGGTAAATACAATGTCTTTTTTTAAAATTCCAAATTTCAAGTTCACTTTTTTTCGTACTTCACATAAATATATTCTTTCATCAAATCCCCCTCCAGTACTATCTATTCTACTACATTACTCTGTTTCTTACATTTGAAACATACACTTAAAAAACACCATCATTTCCATGGAATTACAGAAAAATAGCATTTTTTAGTTATGGGGGTAATGATTTGTCTTGGCTTGATGGGGATTAGGTGGTACCTATTAATGAACTAACGGTGCGTTAGCTGAAATCAGAGTTGTTTATAAGGGCAGCACTTTTCTTATGGAACTAAATGGGCAGGTAGTTAACAAGTTTGTTAGAAACATGTGGAGTGAATAGAAAAACCGTTCAATTTTTTGAACGGATTGAATCAAATTAGTTATTTTATACAATTTATATTCCTGTTTTAATGCCAAAACCTATTAAAATTAAGCCAGTTGATTTTTGGAACGCTTTCTGGAATTTGGAGTTGTTCAACCATTTTTTTGCGTAATCAATTAGATAAACAAGAAATAGAAACCATAATACAGCGAGTAAGGTTAAGATGAAGGCTAATATAATCAATTGCTGGTTTACATTTCCATTCAAATTGACAAATTGCGGCATGATTGTTATATAAACTAAAATAGTCTTTGGATTAAGAATATTATTAAGTAATGCTTGCATAAAGGAATCCTTATTATGCCGATTTAAATACTTCGTGGGTGTATTTGCTTGTGCTTGTATTTCTTTTAAAGAAAAAGCGCTTTTAGTAAAAAAACTTTTAATCCCTAAATAAATTAAGTAGGCGGCTCCCAAATATTTGATTGTACTGAAAAGAATCACAGACTTTGCAATGACGACAGATAACCCAAGAATAGCAATAAGCGTCCAAAAAGAAAGTCCCGTTGCCATTCCGAGAACGGTATAATGTCCAGCTTTTGGACCATAGCGAAGCGTGTTTTTCACTAGGAGCATAGTATCTGCTCCGGGTATAATAACCATCATTGCAACTATTGATATGTAAGTTAGTAAGCTATCCATACTATTTCTCCCTTCTCGTTTGTTAGTGGCTACTCAAGTAACTACTTATTAATTATATTGGATACTTATGGAAAAGGTCAACAGATTTTGCTAAGATATTAGTTACTAAGGTAGCAACTAAGGTTGTGTTGGAGGATTTATGAAAGAAAACATTTTAGAAACATTAAAAAATCTAAATTTTACCGAATATGAAGCGAAAGCATATCTTACCTTATTGGAAGAATCGCCATTGACTGGCTATGCAGTAGCAAAAAACTCCGGTGTACCACGTTCAAGAATATATGAAATTCTGGACGGTCTCGCAATAAGAGGGGATATTCTGGTTAGTCCTGGAAACACACCACAGTATACTCCTGTACCTGCAAAGGAGCTAATAAAAAACCGTCGAATGAAAGCAGAAGAGAATTTTGAACTGGCAGAAAAATCATTAGCGGAGTTTGAAAGTTCTGCAAATGACCGTGAAAATATCTGGAATATCACTGGACGCAATGAAATACTCGAAAAGGTTAAAGCTTGTATATTATCTGCTGAAAAAAGAATCCTCTTAGAGATTTGGGAAGAGGAATTCGAAGAATTGGAGTCTGAACTAAGACAGGCAGCAACTAGAGGGGTCAATGTAACAATTATTGCTTATGGGGAAATCGTATGTGATTTTGCTAATGTTTACCTCCATTATATGGGTCATGAAATTACAGAAGAGTATGGTGGACGATGGCTTGTTATTAGTGGAGATGACTCAGAAGTAGTAGCAGGTATTGTCTCGCTGGGTAAAGATAGTCGTGCGGCATGGACAATGCATGTAGGTTTGGTAATGCCAATTACAGAAGTCATGATTCATGATTTGTATCTCATGGAAATTATGGAGAAACATAGAGAGCTTTTAGAAGAAAGTTTTGGTGAAAACCTTGCCAATTTACGTAAAAAATTTTCTATCCATCCAGATTTTAAGAAACATTACATTGACTAGATTTGTACTATTTTTTCCTGTTTTAACAACAAAAAGAAAAGCATTACTTTTTTATTAATCAACGTTTTGAGGAAGTAGTATGGGGCACAGTACAAATTCAAGCTTTAACACCAGCATCCAGCGTCTATGGGCAATCCCAAGTAGCGAATATTGCTAGATGGGGATTACTAACAATGATTGATGAATATGAATGGATTTGAAGCATGGAAGCACGCATTAGCGGAAGCATCATTTTCACCTATAGCGAAAAAATACGGGAGAGTTCCTGCAATAGTCAATGGACAATTAGAAGTTCCAGAAAATTTCATTGAAAAAGGTGAAGCCGATGCGATTGGGTCAATAAAGTCAATAATGGAGAGCTATTAGCAGTGTTAAAGCCGGAAGAAGTGTTAAGCCCGAATGCAAAAAAAAGGTATTTGAAGTATAAATCTTCTCAATCTCACAGTGCTTTACTTGAAGAAGCAAACTAAAAAAAGCCGATTCCTTAACGTACAGGAATCGACTTTTTTAGTTTGAAATTTCGCCTAGCGTAAAAATTCCCCGTTCATCTTAACCCAAAAATAACACTATTTATTTTGAAAAGATTTCTTTTGCGTTTTCCATGGCCATTTTATTTCCTAGTGCTGAATAGTCAAGCCATGGCTGATCCGGAACTACGTATACATGTTTTCCTTTAACTGCTTTCAACCCTTTCCAAATGGGTGTATCTTCCAACTGTTTAAAAGCAGTCTGAGACTCATCGTCACTGTTGACAATGACAAATATAGCATCTGCATCGAAATCTGGAAGAACTTCTTGAGATATGACTTCGTAAGGCAGATTTTTATCAATCTTTTCAACACCATTGGCAGGTTTAAAACCTAAATCCTGAAATAAGATAGGTCCCATTGGCTTTTCAGTACTAAATACTCGTAACTCCTTTGCAGTAACACGGATTGCCATTACTTTACTGCCTTCACCAAGTTTATTTTCAATTAAATTTTTGACTTCTTTTGTTTGTTTTTCATAATCTGATATGAACTTTTCTGCTTGCTGTTGACGGTCGACAAGTTTAGCAACGGACTTTAAATGATCTCTCCATGTTCCTTCATCAAGATTAAATACATGAGTCGGTGCGATTTTTTCATATTTTGATACATCTTGTCCTGAAAATTCTTTATCAAGATAAATCACAGAAGGATTTAGTTCTATCAACGCTTCCATATCTGGATCTTTTACGGGTCCAAGCTTTTGCGTATCTTTTAATCGATCCTTCACATGCGGCAGAAAATCTTTTAATTCTCCACCAATTACAGAACCAACTGGAGTTATATCTAATGCAAGTAAATCATTTGTTAGGTGGATGGAAAGTGAAGCGATTCTAGGTTCTTCACTCTCTGGTTTATTTTTTTGTGCTGATTTACTATCATTTGAAGATGTCTGTCCGCAAGCCGACAAAATAAGAATTAACATAATGCTAAATAAAATAGTAATTTTCTTGTTCATTTTTTCTCCTAATTGAAAAGTTATTTTGTTTTTGTGAGCAAGTAAAGAAAATAGGGAGCTCCTATAGCAGCGACTACTATACCAGCTGGAATAGCATTTGGATGAAATATGGATCGGCCGATGGTATCCGCAAGCACCAAAATAATGAGTCCTATAAGTCCTGCAACAGGAAGGAAATGCTGGTACATCGGGCCAACAAGCCGACGGGCAAGATGCGGGGCAACTAGACCAATAAATCCAATACCGCCGGCCATTGCTACACTCGCACATGACAAACCAACAGCAGTTACCAGCATCAGCAAACGTTGTTTTTGAACAGAAACACCAAGTCCAGCAGCTACGTCATCACCTAGTGATAAGGCATTTAATGTGTTAGATTTGAAGTAAGCATAAGGTGCTAAAATAAGGATCCACGGAAAAAGGGCAATAACATGGATCCAATCTCTTCCCCATACATTACCAACTAACCATCTTGAAGCAAATGAGTAGGTTTCTTCATCAAGACGAAGAGACAGAAAAAGTGTAATAGCACTAAAACCAGCAGAAATCGCAATTCCAATGAGAATAAGGCGAATGGGCAGTATGCCTTTGTAACGATCATAGGCAAGTAAAACAATAAGAAAAGCAGTTAAGACTCCGCCTAAAAAGGTAAATAACGGTATAAGGATTGATGCTTTTTCATCTAATGAATGAAAATATGTTACAAAGATAATGAGACCAAAGGACGCACCTGCATGTAAGCCTAAAATTCCTGGATCTGCCAAAGGATTACGCGATAAACCTTGTAGGATTGCACCTGAAATTCCTAATCCAACTCCAGCCAACATGGTAATCAAGATTCGTGGCATACGGTAATCAAATAGCACAGTAGAACTTTTAAAATCACCGTTGCCAAAAAGCGTTTGGATTACTTTTAAAGGTGAAATTCGCAGTGTACCTGTATTCAAGCTTATTAATACTGCAACTATACTAATAAAAATAAATACCATAGTAACTATATATGCCCTCTTGTTGTCTGCATTCATATGATATTTCACCTATAAGTCCCTCCCTACTTTACGAGCAATATAGAGAAAAAAAGGAACACCGACAAGGGCCACCATTATACCAATAGCCAGCTCTCTAGGCGGGTTCAACGTTCTGGCACCCAGATCAGCCAGTATTAACAGAATCGAACCCAATAATGCTGACATTGGAATAATGAGCTGATAATATCCTCCAACCAATTTTCGTGAAATATGTGGGATTACAAGTCCAACAAAACCTATTGAACCAACGGCCGAAACAGAAACTCCTGCCAGAATAACGGCTACTATCATTCCTAGTATTCTAATACGATTCGTATTCACACCAAGATTGGTGGAAATATCATTGCCCATTGAAATGAGTGATACAGATCGACCTAATGAAATTGCCCAAATAATTGCGATAAGAATAATAGGAGCAAGCACTTTCAAATGACTCCACTTTATCCCTGCTACACCTCCCGCATACCAAAATGCTAAATCCTGACTCAAATCATAATAAATGGCCACTCCTGAACTAAGTGAATGTAGGAGCGCTGCTATCACTGCACCTGAGATTGTTAGCCTTATAGGTGTTAATCCTCCCGGCACAGATGAGCCTATTATATAAATGAATAATGTACTCAACACAGCTCCTATAAATGAAAAAACCATCAAGACAGCATATGGTATATTTGGAAAGAAAGCGAAACTAAGGGCTACCACAAACATTGACCCTGCGTTAATACCAAGTATTCCTGAGTCAGCTAAGGGGTTGTGGGTGACTCCTTGCATCAAAGCACCTGCAACTGCAAAAGCTGCTCCGACTAATGCAGCGCCAATCACCCGTGGAAGCCGTAGTTCGTGGATAATCTGTTGCTGTGTCAGTGTGGGATTATAATCAAAAATCGCTGACCACACCGTATTGATGCTAACCTCTTTTGCTCCAAATGTTACAGCCAAAAATAGGCACAGCACTAATCCAATAATCACCAGAATGAATAAACACAATAGCAGAAAACCATTTGAACGCTTTTTGAGTCCCTTTAGAGAGGGATTATGTAACATTTTTTAATTCATCCTTTACTGTTCATTAATGGAATTGATAATCATTATCATGATGATTATATCTTTACTCTTTGCTGAAATCAATCTATTTTTTTAACACGTTAATTTGTTAAAATATTGAATTGTTTGTATATGTTCACATAGGCTCCAGCAGGCAGGAAAATCGTTCGTAAAAGTATACTTTTACGATTTTTTAATTATGATTGTTACGAACCTCCTTATTGTTCCAAGCATATAGTTTATAGAATTTATGATAATTAATATATAAGGGGTGAATGGATTGAACAAGGTAGGAAAAGATGATTTTGTTTCTGGGTTTGTTCCACATCATATCATGGGTCCGTTGATTATACATCTGTAGAGGACGGCCATGTCCATCAATGTCTGGATGTAACATCCCCGCCAATTCCATCACAAGAGGGAGAACATATTCACTATACAGAAGGATATGTGGTATTTGAGGATGGGCATAACCATTATTATAAGGCATATTCGGGACCAGCCATTCCTGTTGGCAATGGAATGCACGTTCATTATTATGATTTTTACACAACTGAAGATGATGGGCATAAACATCGAGTTAGAGGGGTCGATCAACCTGCTCCAGGGAATAAATAAAGGTACATGATATTCAAAAAGAAAACATCAGGGGGATTGAAAGCCCCTGATGTTTTCCTTTTTTTTGGATAATTTTAGTAGAGTTTTATCCGATTCGAGGTTTTTCAAATAACCAGTGATAAATTATTTAACGAAGTTTAGAAGTGAAATTATCCAAAATTAAAAGCCCCATTTCTCAGTGTCATAAACGAGAAATGGGGCTTTTTTCACTTTATGCGTAACCCGTTATTTCGAACCCCTCCTTTTAATCGAGAGGGGCTCTTTTTTGAAATTTCACAAAATGCAAAAAATGAATCATTTAAAAGGTAAAGTGTTAACAAATATTATTAATACTAAATGGTTTTTCTCACTCCGAGTTGTTTCGCAGCTTTTTAAGCCAAGAATCTCATATATCGTAAAAAGTCTGATCATTCTTTAACGTTTTTAAAATATGCTTAGTCAGCATTGACGCATCATCCGTGTTTTTCCAAACTGCAGATATGGAACTGGATAATTCAGAGTTATCGATGTTCAATGCTTTAACTTTGCTTTTTCCCAACAAACTCACCATATCTTTCGGCATGAGAGCAACACCTAAGTTATTGGATATAAGGTTGGCAATCGTTAATAATTCGGATCCTTTACATAATTCTTTAGGTGAAAATCCAGCAGTCAGACAAGCCTTTTCCAAAAGGAATTGAAGGGAGTGTGCTTGGACGGCATCATAATGGATAAAAGATTCGTCCCTTGCTTCGTATAAGTGTATAGCATCCTTTTGGGCTAGTGGATGATCAATGGAAACGACTAATTGTAAAGGGAACCTTTTGAATTCAATCATGCTTAATCCTTCATTTGCGATGATGTTATTGTGTATGGGCGTTCGGATGAAACCGATGTGATAATTTTGTTGGTTTACGAGCTTCACTGCTCTTGAGGATGTTGTTTCATGCAGGTAAAAATCTGTTTCCGGGTATTCCCCCACTATCTTTTTCAATAACTTCGGGATATATATGCTAGCTGCAGAGGGGACAGTAGCAATCTTCATTTTGGGCTTGGGGATGGTTTTATTTTCAACTATGTAATTCACTGTTTTCTCAATATCTTCAAAGGAAGGGGCAAGTTTTTTATAGATGTACTCTCCTTCTTCCGTCAATGTAATTTTTCTTGTCGTTCGATTTAATAGTTTAAGGCCTAATTGTTTTTCGAGGGATAAAATCTGTTGGCTAAGTCCTGGCTGGGATATATGCAGGGTTTTGGAAGCCTCACTGAAACTAAGATGGTTAGAAACCTCTATGAAATAGCGGAGGGATAGGAAATTCAAACAATCACCCACTTTAGTCAGATTTGAAAATACACACTAAAAATAGCTAGTAAAAGGAAGGGCGGACCTCAAATATACCCTCTCAAATAATATTTGTATATAACGATTAAAGGCTAGAAATATGTTAAAAGTTTGTATTTTTATAATAAAGACTTATAAGTTTATAACAATAATATATTTCTAAAACGGAAGAGTCAATATTATCCTTAAATTAAGGATAAAAATGTAATAAAGAGGATAATGAACTCATTAAATAACAGAATTTTCCGAATTTTAGCAGGTGTTTTTACAAATCTCTGCTTGTTTACTTGAGATAAATAAAACTTTTTAATCGATAGTGGGACTTTTAGTTATTGTGTCTAATTTTGCAAAAAAAAGGAAAAGTGGGGTGGTCGGTAGAATAATAATAGTATCATCTCTTGCAGATGATGAAAAACAATGGGGGGGAGTTTTATGAAAAAGTTTAATAAGTACTTTTTATTAGTTATGATTCTGACAGTGACCGGTATTATCACGGCCTGCGGAGACAGTAAGGAAGAAGTATCCGGCAGCGGAAACCAAAACCTGAGTTTGTTGACTGGTGGAACGGGAGGTACATACTATCCACTTGGGGGACAAATTGGAAAAATCATTTCTGATAAAACAAAAGCGAAAATAACACCTCAGACATCTGGTGCCTCGGCTGAAAACATGGAAACTTTAAGAGCTGGAGAAGCTGAAATCGCTTTTTCGCAAACGGATATCGCCGCATATGCACTTGAAGGAAAAGAAATGTTCGATGGCAAGCCTATAGACAATATACAAGCGATCAGCTCTTTATATCCTGAAACGGTTCAAATTGTAACGACGGCAAAGAGTGGAATTAAATCAGTCGAGGATTTGAAAGGTAAAAAGGTATCAGTAGGTGCACCGGGTTCTGGTGCTTACATCAATGCAATGCAAATCCTGGAGATCCATGGGTTGACTGAGAAAGATATTAAAGGACAAAATCTTTCTTTCGATGAGTCGACGGAAGGAATCCAAGCTGGAAGTATTGACGCAGCTTTCATTACGGCCGGTACACCAACTGGTGCGGTTGATGCGCTATCCGTACAAAATGATATTATTATCCTGCCTATTGCAGAGGACAAGATTCAAGAGTTGGTTAAAAAATACCCATACTATGCAGAAGACACAATTCCAAGCGGTACGTATAAAATCAAATCCGATGTTAAAACAGTTGCTGTTAAAGCAATGTTAGTGGTTACAAAGGATCTTGATGAAGATTTAGTGTATGAAATGACAAAAGCGGTATATGACAACACGGATAAAATCACACATGCCAAGGGCAAGTTCATTACAGCAGAGACTGCACTTGAAGGATTAGGGGATATGGAAATTCACCCTGGCGCTGCAAAATACTTTAAAGAAAAAGGTGTTTCCAAGTAATGAAATTTGGTCGGTAGCTCGCAATATGTGGCCTATCGGCCTCGTTTTTTCTGAATGGGATTTCAGATTTTGAAAGGGGTACCTATGAAATTCAAGATATTCATGGCTTTTGGTACACCTCTGATCATCGCTTTTCTATTATTTTTTCCGTATAAGCATGTAATTGCATTTTCCTACCAGGACCAAGGGGAATTAGTCGCGTACTTGCCATTGAAAAGAGAAAAAAACTTCCAGATTAAGTATACACACTCCATCCACCTCTCGGAGGTACTGGAATCATATCGTTTATCCGATAAGCAAATCGAACAAACCGAACTTGCTTATAGTGATTTTGCGGTCGGTATGCCTTCTAATGCAGAGGGGGAGGAAGTATTCGAAGAGAAAGACGGTATCTACTTCATAAAAAATATGAATCGCAATTTCGCTTATATAGATTTACGTGTAGGGCAAGTTAGAGCTAACCATCGATTAGTTTATGATAAAAAAACATATACATTGGCAGACTTTATTAAGCCAGGAACATGGGTCAGGATTTCATCGGAAAGAATTTCAATATGGGAACAGTTGAAAGGAGTGAAGATTCATGGCTGATAAGGAAAAAATGCAGTATTTAACCGAAGCGGAACAACAGGAATTATTGGAAAAGTACGATCCTGAAGCAGGGACAAGGAAATTAACCGGCGTTTTGGGACACATTGTATTTTTTGGACTCTTAGCTTTTTCGTTATTCCAATTATATACTGCTATTTTTGGTGTTTTTACAGCACAAATCCAACGGACGATACATTTAGGGTTTGCACTTTCCTTGATTTTTTTACTTTTTCCTGCAAACCGGAAGAAGCGTCAGAAAGGAAAATTTCAAGTTGCTTGGTACGATATCATTTTAGCGATCCTTAGTATAGGCGTAGGTGCATATTGGCCATTATTTTTCGAGGATATCGTCATGAATGTAGGACGCTTAGGCGCTGTGGATTTTGTGGTTGGTTTAATGGCCATTCTGCTAGTTTTAGAGGCAACTAGACGAGCAGTAGGGCTTCCTATTATGGTCATTGCTTTATTATTCGTTTTCTATGGGATTTTTGGTCAGTATATGCCAGGATTCCTCTCTCATCGCGGTTTAACGCTGGAACGTTTGGTGCAAACGATGTTCTTCTCGACAGAGGGCATTTTAGGTACACCGTTAGCTGTTTCATCGACATTCATCTTCCTGTTTTTATTATTTGGTTCCTTTCTTGTCCGTACGGGTGTCGGGCAATACTTCAATGATCTTGCAACGTCTATTGCCGGTAGAAGGATAGGGGGACCTGCGAAAGTTGCGATTTTTTCCAGTGCTCTGCAAGGAACGATCAGCGGAAGCTCTGTGGCTAATGTTGTCACTTCAGGATCCTTTACAATACCGATGATGAAAAATCTTGGATACAAGAAGGAATTCGCAGGGGCAGTGGAAGCAGCCGCGTCTACTGGCGGTCAATTAATGCCTCCGATCATGGGGGCGGCGGCATTTTTAATGGTTGAATTCATTGGGAATGGGATTACGTATTGGGATATAGCAAAGGCGGCTACGATTCCAGCTATCCTTTACTTTTCAGGAATTTGGATCATGACCCATTTTGAAGCGAAACGACTTGGATTACGTGGACTAACGAAAGAAGAAATGCCAAATAAAAAGGAAGTGATCAGTAAACTTTATTTGTTAATTCCGATCATCGCCATTATCTTCCTGCTCATGCTGAATATAACGGTTACACATGCAGCCTTGTATTCCATTCTTATCTCAGTTCTTGTAGGATTCATAAACAAGGATGTCCGCATGAAATTCATCGATATCATTTATGCATTAGTGGATGGAGCCCGGACTGCACTTGCGGTTGCTGCTGCAACCGCAGCAGCCGGCATTATTGTAGGAATAGTTACGAAAACAGGGCTTGGGCTGAAATTGGCAAATGGATTAATCGATTTCTCTGGTGGATATTTAATTCCAACACTGATGCTAACGATGGTAGCGGCAATTATTTTAGGAATGGGATCACCTACAACTGCCAACTATGTGATCACCTCGACGATTGCAGCACCTGCGATCATTTTGCTTGGCGTCCCTGATTTATCTGCACATCTATTTGTCTTCTATTTTGGCATTATAGCAGATATAACTCCTCCAGTTGCATTAGCGGCATTTGCAGCGGCAGGGGTAGCGGGCAGTGAACCGATAAAAACGGGGATACAGTCATCAAAACTGGCTATTGCTGCATTTATCATTCCGTATATTTTTGTTCTCTCTCCACAATTACTAATGATCGATACAACTTGGCTGGAGGTCGCCTGGGTCGTTCTTACAGCGCTGTCAGGCATGATTGCAATTGGTGCTGGAGTTATAGGTTACTGGATGAGGGGAATGCACTGGATAGAAAGAATCCTCGCTATAATCGTTGGTTTACTATTAATCTATCCTGAAACGATATCGGACATCGTTGGGTTAACTACATTTATCGTATTGCTGGCTTTACAATATCTTGGAAAGAGCGACAAATACGACAGCCCCAATATCTTGGAACATAAGCAAAGTATAGAGAAAAGTTGAGGCTTCAATTTTCAATCCGGATGTAAAGGTTAGTGAAGAGTCATGGTGAAAATTCAGGGGGGGTGATTTTTTGAATTGAATCATCATTGAGAGAACTTACCTAACAGCCAAAGGGAATGTGCATACTGCTTCAATTTAGAGATTAACCAGTATATTCCCGACTTGCAGATCGAGGGTCATCCGTATATCCACTTGCCGTATGGTGAAATCCCAATTTTGTTTTTGAAAGGAGACTAATTCATGAAATTTTTAAAAAGTTTTATTTTAGTTACTTTCAGTTTCTTTTGTATGATCACACCAGCTTTTGCAAGTGTCCCCGGAGTGGATAAGTCAATGGGAAAGGGTTTTACAAATGGAATCGTATCAGTTTCTCATCCGTTAGCAGCTGAAGCGGGTATAAAGATACTAAAACAAGGTGGAAATGCAGTCGATGCAGCAGTTGCCATTCAATTATCGTTAAATGTAGTTGAGCCAATGATGTCTGGAATCGGCGGCGGTGGTTTTATGATGATCTACAATAAAAAGGAAAATAAAATAACGATGATCGATAGTCGCGAAATGGCACCACAAAATGTTACGCCTGAACTTTTTTTAGATTCAAAGGGAAAACCTATACCTTTTAGTAAACGGCACATATCTGGGAAAGCGGTTGCAGTTCCCGGAACACTTTTAGGGGTAGAAACTGCTCTTGAGAAATATGGAACATTGAAATTATCTCAAGTTATCGACCAGTCTATTTTACAAGCTGAAAAAGGGGTAAAAGTCAATTGGGCGACAGCTCAATATATCGACGAAAATGTAAAAAAACTTGAAAATAACCAAGCGGCTGCAAAAGTTTTTGTGCCAAATGGAAAACCATTGGTAGAGGGAGATACCCTCGTTCAGCCAGATCTGGCAAAGACTCTTAAGTTAATAAAAGAACAAGGTTCTAACGTTTTTTATAAAGGTGAAATCGGAGAAGCACTTACCAAAGAAGTTCAAAAACGTGAAGGAACGATGACAAAAGAGGATTTGGAAAACTATGTGGTGAAAGAGAGAGAACCAATTAGATCGGAATATAGGGGCTTTGAATTGGTGGGTGCAGCTTCACCAAGTTCAGGCAGTTTGACGATCCAACAAATCCTGAAGCTTATGGAAGGATACGATGTACAAAAGATGGGGGCTAACTCCCCTGAGTATCTTCATTATCTAACGGAAGCCATGCATCTCGCATATGCCGATCGAGCTGCCTATATGGCAGATGAAGATTTTTATGATGTACCTACTAAAGGACTATTGGATGAAGATTATATAAAAGAAAGAAGAAAACTCATTAATCCAAATAGATCAACAGTTGATGTCAAAGCAGGCGATCCATGGAAGTATGAGGGCAAAGAACCGACTTCAATGAAGAACGTTAAGGAAGAGCAGACCCCGATTGGACAAACGACTCACTTTTCTGTAATGGATAAGTGGGGAAATATGGTTGCTTATACGACTACAATCGAGCAAGTATTCGGATCGGGTATCATGGTACCTGATTATGGATTCATGCTTAATAATGAAATGACGGATTTTGATGCCACACCGGGGGGCGTTAACCAGGTGGAACCAAGAAAAAGACCAAGAAGCAGTATGTCCCCGACCTTTGTATTAAAAGATGGCAATCCCTTCATGGCCATTGGTTCACCAGGCGGAGCGACGATAATAGCATCGGTATCTGAAACGATTATGAATGTGCTTGATCATCATATGCGAATTCAAGATGCCATACTAGCTCCACGTATTTATTCTGCTGGTTATCCTACAGTTAGATGGGAACCGGGAATTGAACAAAATACAAGGCTGGAGTTAATGGCAAAAGGCCATGTTTATGAAGAAAAACCCCAACATATCGGTAATGTGCAAGCTGTCATTTTTGATTATGAAACAGGGAAAATGTATGGAGGAGCCGACAATACGAGAGAAGGAACTGTTCAAGGAGTGTATGATGTTTCCTATAAAGCTAAAAAGCCAAAAGAAATAAAAGAAGAAAAGAAAGGACCGTTTACCTTAAAGGTGAATGGAGCCGTTTATCCCTATACTGCTGAACAAATGAAACTGATAGATGAAAAACCCTATATCCAATCAGACAAATTGCTACTTGGATTGGGTGTAATTGGAGCAGGTGACTTAGGAACATATGAACCAGATAAAAAATCGTATTTACCGGTGTTAAAAGTAGCGAAATCGTTAGGATATAAAACAAAATGGAACGAAACAGACAAAGAGGCACTATTGGAAAAAGATCCAGCGGATTTTGAAGATCCCGACGATGATGGTAGCGTCACGAATTGATTTCATCCTGACTAATATAACCAGTCCAGACAGGGATTCCTTTAAAAAGATGTAAGAAGGAAATTGGAAGTGAAACGGTCCAGACTAATGATATTCCCCTTGTGCATTGTGCAGAAAGGGGAATATTTTTTGTGCATTTTTTCAGTGAAGATTTGCTTTTTTAGTTAGTCGATTCTATCACTCTCATTAAAAAAGCGATGTATCTCCTCAACTAATTTACATACCGCAGGTGACAGATATCGATCTTTCAAGTAGGCCAGGTATACAGTCCTTTCCAAAAAATTAGATTCTATTGCACGGATTGAAGTATCGGTTGTTGTAACGGATTTTACATAGCTTTCCGGTAAAATTGTAACACCAAGTCCTTCTTCCACCAAACTGCAAGCTGTTTCAAGTCTTTCTATTTCGTAAATAATATTGGGAAGTGCCTTTTCATGCTTGAATGCTTTTAAGATATCATCTCTTGTTTGAAATCCAGTTGTACTGATGATCAATTCTTTCTTTGCAAGGTCTTGGAAAGTGATAGACTCTTTTTCGTTTAATTCGTCATCTTTATGGACCAAAAGCACGAATTTTTCATTGTATAGGGGTGCAGATATGATTTTCTCATGGTTAATTGGCTGGTTCGTGATGGTGAAATGAACATTAAACCGATTTAACGATTCGATAACCTTTTCTTCCCCCAATATTTCCCTGACTTTGAAATGAATATTAGGATAATTGATTTTAAAATTCCTGATTATCTTCGGGAACCAGATTTTGAATGATTCAATGGAACCTATAGATATTGTTCCACTTCCAACATGCTTCATCTCCTCAAGTTCCACTTGAAAATTATTGAATCTTCTTAACAAATCCACAGATCTCGTATAAAAAATCCCCCCTGCTTCCGTAAGCTCAAGTCCCCTTGTATTACGTTCCAAAAGCTGAAAACTAACTTCTTTTTCTAATTTCATTATGGCATTACTTAAGGAAGGTTGAGATATATGCAGTATTTTAGCAGCTTTAGAGTAATTCTTTTCCTGGACAACGGTAGTGAAATAACGTAGTTGGCGAAGATCCATATATTCTCCTTTCTATAGTTTAAAACTATAGATATATTAAAATTTTGTATTGGTAATTATATATTATCTCAATTATAATTTTAAAAAAAGATATTTCAGAATTTTTTTAATAAAGGAGAAATTATGTATAATAAACCGATTTTAGATTATTGGAATGGAAGGATTGATTCCCATTCTGAAATGGACAGCTTCAGGTACCACCAAAGAGTGCGTTTGTCACCGATTTCGGAATTAAACACCTCTCCCAAAGCATCCAGAACCTTTGGAATGATTGGCTTCAAATGTGATGAAGGCGTCAAAAGGAATAAAGGCAGGATTGGTGCTGCAGAGGGTCCTGATCATATAAGGCAGTCCTTGGCGAAATTACCATGTCATTTATCCTCCCAATCCGAACTGGTGGATGCTGGAAATGTAATCTGTGAAGGTTCAGAGATGGAGGATGCCCAAGCTCAACTGGGATCAGCTGTTGCCCAGATATTGGAGAGTAAAGCGATTCCTATCATACTTGGCGGAGGACATGAAACCCTTTATGGTCATTATCTTGGGATAAGGAAATACGTTGGACCAAAGGCTAGATTGGGGATTATTAATATTGATGCTCACTTTGATATGAGGCCTTATGAAAAAGAAAGTTCATCAGGAACGATGTTTAAACAGATTTTGGACGAAGATCAAAGTTGTGGATATTTATGTGTCGGAATTCAGAAACAGGGAAATACGAAGGCCCTGTTTAAAACTGCTGAGAGGAGTAAGGTCGACTACATATTGGAAGAAGATTTGTCATTGAACGAAATGAATGAAACCAAGCAGCGGATAAATGAATTCGTTAAAAAAAATGACTTCATCATTCTTACATTATGTACTGACGTTATTGATTCAGCCTACGCACCAGGGGTAAGTGCACCCTCTCCATTTGGACTGAATCCGAAATTGGTCCGTGCCATTATTAGGCATGTCGTATCAAACGAAAAGATCCTCTCCTTTGATATCGCGGAAGTGAATCCTTCGTTGGACGAAAATAATAAAACCGTTACATTGGCAGCACATTTAATAAATGAGGTATTGCTGCATTTTAAATAATAAATTATACATCTGGGGGCAGACATACGATGAATCTGGAATTAAATCAAATCACAACTTTATTTCTCGCCGTATCACTGCTTTTGGCGGGTGGACTGTTAATTGGGAAGATTCCCATCCTTAAAAGGTTTTGCATACCGGCTCCAGTAGTGGGAGGATTATTGTTCGCGATACTTGTGACAATCTTCAGACAGGCTGGATTGATCAATTTAACATTGGATACTACTTTACAAAGCCTTTTCATGCTTACTTTCTTTACAACTGTAGGGTTAGGGGCAAGCTTTAAACTTGTTAAGCTAGGTGGGAAACTGCTCGTCATTTACTGGCTGGCTTGTGGCGCCCTGGCTCTTTTTCAGAGTATGATAGGAGTTTCACTTGCAACCGTACTTGATTTAGAGCCTTTATTAGGAGTAGTAATGGGCCCCATCTCGATGGAAGGAGGCCATGGGGCAGCTACTGCATTTGGTGGGACAATTGAAGATCTTGGGGTTAGTTCCGCTTTATCCATTGGACTTGCAGCAGCAACCTTTGGCTTGGTTGCAGGCGGGTTAGCTGGTGGTCCATCCGTTAAATATTTAATCACTAAGTATAAATTACAGCCATCCGAAGCGGATATTGATGATGAAGTGGCAGCAGCCGTGGAAGCGAACGGAGATTCACCCAAAGGGATCAACGCCCAAAACTTCATGATCCAGATTCTGATCATAACATTCTGTATGGCAGCAGGTTCTTACTTAGGAGAGCTTTTCTCGAGTTCAACCGGTTTTGTTTTGCCAAGCTATGTAGGAGCAATGTTTGTAGCGGTTATCGTTAGAAATATTCTTGATGGTTTTAAAAGAGAAGCTGTGGATATGAAAAGCATCGATCTAATCGGAGACGTAACATTGGGAATTTTTCTATCTATGGCCTTAATGAGCATAAAACTATGGGAAGTGGCCGATTTGGCATTGCCGATGCTTCTAATTGTTTTCGTCCAGGTATTTTTCATAGTACTTCTTGGTACATTGGTATTATTCAGATTACTAGGTAAGAATTATGATGCAGCTGTCATGGTTGGTGGCTTTATCGGACATGGATTAGGGGCAACTCCCAACGCAATGGCAAATATGTCTGCCATTACAGGTCAATTTGGTCCTTCGAGAAGGGCATTTCTTATCGTACCGATCGTAGGGGCATTCCTCATCGACCTTTTTGCTATCCCTATTATCATTACCAGTATAAATTTGTTGAAGTGAAAAACCTTCTGACCAGACTGTCTATGATTTTATTCATGGACAGTCTTTTTTATCTATATGTTATTTTGAATGCAAATGGAAGATTACAAGCTTCCTTTACTATGAAATGAGGGTCTCGGATTGCTTCGGGTGATTAATCTTAAGGGTAATCAAGTTTAATGGAGCCACTGTATAGGCTCCTCATTAGTGGATTAACCACGACTCTGCTAAAGGTCAATAATGATACTTGTAGGTTTTTGGTTTATAATAACAACCATCTAGCCTTATGAGGGGGGATCCTATGAATGAATATAATGTAACGGTCAGGAATGGCAGTACATTAATTTTGTCGGAAATCATTAAAGCTGAAGATGAAAGAGAGGTCCTTGGAACACTTTTGATTTCCAGCGAATTATTCAATCAACCATTTACCGACATCAGGATTTTAGAACGCTGATTTGTACCTGCCCGTTCCATTTGTTACACTGTAATAAATCTTAAAACGGTAGGCGATATTATGTGCGGACGTTTCACCCTTTTCACTGACATTGAAGAAATAAAAGACCGGTTCGATATTCAAGGATCATTTGATGAAGAATACCAATTCAGTTACAATATTGCACCTTCCCACTCTGTGCTATCCGTCATTAATGACGGGACTAGGAATCGACTTGGATATCTTCGGTGGGGACTCATTCCTTTTTGGGCAAAAGATGAAAAAGTGGGCTACAAAATGATCAATGCCAGAGCGGAATCCATTGCTGAGAAGGCAAGCTTCAAGAATGCGTATAAGAAGAAACGATGCTTGATAATCGCTGATTCCTTTTATGAGTGGAAGAAGGAACCCGAGCGAAAAATACCCATGCGAATAAAGCTTAAGAATCATGCTCCATTTGGTATGGCCGGTCTCTGGGAATCCTGGAAATCTCCAGAGGGCATCAACATTTATTCGTGCTCAGTTATAACGACCGTTCCTAATGAGCTAATGACCAGCATTCATGATCGTATGCCTGTCATCCTAAAACCTGAAGATGAAAAAGATTGGTTGAATCCATCCATTAATGATCCTGCATATCTGCAGCAGTATTTAAAATCATTCGATCCTGAACAGATGGAAGCATTTGAGGTATCGACTGATGTGAACTCTACTAAAAATAATTCACCTAACCTGATACAACAAATTTGCTGAGAGGTCCTTTCTTTAGACCTCTTTTTATTTTTAGTTTCTTCCTGATAAAAGACAGGATTTGGATCATAGTATAACAAGTACATCATTATTGAAAAAACCTTATTTACTGCACCTGTAAAAGGCCCTTTATTATATTAAGGTCCACATGTGAAATTCTTTAAAACTAAACCTTGCGAAAATACATAAAATGCTGTACTCTTATATTTGCTTTTCAATATGGCTTTCGATGTCACTTTCACAAACTCAGATGGTTTCGGCGAGTTTCCAGTCTGGTACTTTTCTGGTAGATATCGTAATATTTGATAAATTATATAATTTAGATCTTCTTATCAAGAGAGACGGAGGGACTGGCCCGAAGATGTCTCGGCAGCAGACTTAATAGGAGTGCTGTGCCAAATCCAGCAGGCTAATTTTTGCCTGAAAGATAAGGGGGGCGTTTTTTATAAATTAAAAGACCTCTTCTTGTTGTTTAAAGGAAGAGGTCTTTTTTTATGCCGACAGTTTTAAAGTTGTTGATTCCATTAGTGGGCATATCAGGTTATTATTAGCGTTATTTGCAAAAACTGTTAAAAGAATAAGGGCTGTGACACATGTCATGCGAAAAATAAAAAGAGGTGTTCATCATGAGTGCAAACAATAAAGGGAATCCCTGGGCATTGATCCCATTTGTCGTTTTTTTAATTTTATTTATTGGCTCCGGAATCATCACTAAAGATTTTTATTCATTTCCGGTGATTGTAGCGATTTCTATCGCATCAGCAGCTGCATTGGCAATGAATCGGAAAGAGACTTTCAATCAAAAGGTTGAAATCTTCTGTAAAGGTGCCGGGGACTCCAATATTATGTTAATGGTTATCATTTTCCTTTTGGCTGGCGCTTTTTCCAAGGTTGCAAATGGCATGGGGGCAGTTGAATCAACAGTGAATCTTGCCTTAGCTGTTTTTCCGCAAAATCTATTAATGGTAGGGATTTTCATTATTGCTTGTTTTATTTCTTTATCTATGGGGACAAGCATGGGAACGATTGTTGCCCTAGCACCTATTGGGGTTGGAATTAGTGAGCAAACAGATATTTCGCTTGCCCTTTCAATGGCGGCCGTTATTGGTGGTGCGATGTTTGGTGATAATCTATCCTTCATTTCGGATACGACAATCGCTGCAGTTCGAACACAGGGAACGAAAATGAAGGATAAGTTTAAAGTGAATTTTTTCATCGTTTTACCTGCGGCCATCATCACATGTGCCATCCTAGGAATTTTAACGATGGGTGAACAAGCCGAAATTTCCCAACATGCTTATAATTGGGTGAAGATCCTTCCATATCTTTGTGTATTGATCACTGCATTGGCAGGAGTCAATGTGTTCCTGGTCCTTTCCATCGGAATTGTATTTGCCGGAATTATCGGCTTGGCTGATGGAAGTTATCAACCGTTGGGTGTCATTCAAAAGGTTGGGGAAGGAATGGCGGGAATGTATGAAATCTCCTTCCTTGCCATTTTAATTGCAGGTATGGTAGCTGTAATCAAACATAATGGTGGCATCGATTATTTACTCCACCTTGTGACCCGAAATAGCAAATCAAAAAAAGGAGCGGAATTCAGCATTGCCGGGCTTGTTGGTTTGACGAACCTTTCAACGGCAAATAACACGATTTCGATTATCATTGCCGGGCCACTTGCCAAAAATATTGCCGAGAAGTATGGGATTGATCCACGTAAATCGGCGAGCTTGCTTGACGTTTTTGCCTGTTGCATCCAAGGGTTGATTCCATATGGGGCACAGCTCCTTGTTGCAGCAGGGGTAGCAAAGATTTCCCCTATAAGCATCTTGCCATATTCTTATTACCCAATACTTATTGGAATTTGTGGAATTATTGCCATCTTGATTGGTTTTCCAAGGTTTCAGGCGGGAAATGATGAAGCGAAGAAACCTACTTCTTAAAATGAGAATAATTTTGAAACAACACCCTGAATCATTGGATTCAGGGTGTTGTTATGACTATTACCATAAAATTGCCGTTTGGCAACGATATGCGACCAAAAATATTTTGGTATGAAAAAAGATATTTATGAATAAGGTTATTAGTTTAAACTAATAAAAATAAGCCTGAACCATTTATTCTGGTTCAGGCTTATTTTCTTTTGTAACGAAAATTTCTTTATAAGACCGATAATTTCTTGTTTCAAGAGAGTTTTTTGCATAAGTGTTATTTAGCTAAACAGAAGCTTTGTTTAATGACGAACTGAAAAGAGTGATATGTTTGAATAAAAAACTTTTCACTTTATCTTTAATAGATTTGCCTTTACTTTCCCCTCTTTACGGTCAGTTGTTGAGGCTTTTTTCTAGTTGATAATGAAAATAAGAGCAGGTGAATTGGACAAATTAAGACCTGATTTACAAAACCTTAACATTGGATTAATGTGGGGTTTATATTGATAAATTATGATTGAACCGTAATAAACAGTAATAAACATTAAAAATCCCACATTAAGATTGGCTTTTTATTGAGAGCAGGTATAAAAGCTAGAAAGAGAATTTAATAGATAGAATGAGAAAAGGGGCTATATAGCATGAGTTTCATTGCGATAGATTTAGACGGAACATTATTAAACGACCAGAATGAAATTAGTGATGAAAATATAAAGGCGATTCAATATGCCCAAGATAGAGGCTTTGAAGTAGTTATTTCAACAGGACGAGCTTATTTTGACGTTCAAACAATTTGTGAAAAAGCCGGGATTTCCCCATTTGTAATCGGGACAAATGGCGCAACCATTCATTCCAAAAGCGGAAAGTGCATTTCTTCTATTACGATAACTAAAGATCGTGTCGAATCTATTCTCCAATGGTTAGATGAACGTAATTATTATTACGAAGTGTTTACTGATAAAGCCATTTATACTCTTAAAAAGGGAAGAGAACATTTCCATAATGAGATTAAAAGTTTGAAAAGCGCAGATTTGAATACAGATATGAAAGAATTAGTTGAAGTAGCGGAAAGGCAATTTGACCAGTTTGGATATGTTTTAGTTGAAAACTATCATGATATCTTAAAACAGGAGGAAGAATTCTATAACGTATTAGCATGTTCTCTCGATAAAAAGAAATTAGAGGAAGCATGGAACCAATTCAAACAGTTTGATGAGTTGATGGTTGTTTCATCTGCTGATCACAACATTGAAATTACTAGTAAAAGAGCTTCAAAAGGAATGGCCCTTGAAAAATTGGCTTTTTTGATGAATGGCTCCTTAGATCAGGCTATTGCAATCGGGGACAGCAACAATGATTTATCCATGTTCCAGAAAGTTGGATACAGCGTAGCGATGGGAAATGCGAAAGATGTCATAAAAGCTGTTTGT
The DNA here is from genome assembly GCF_001578185.1 of Peribacillus simplex. NCBI lineage: Bacteria > Bacillati > Bacillota > Bacilli > Caryophanales > Bacillaceae > Peribacillus > Peribacillus simplex. The sequence continues at coordinate 2,142,911 of NZ_CP011008.1, forward strand.
ACAACGACAACCATGAAAAATGATGAGAACGGGGTAGCTTATGCGATTTATCGATATATGGAGAACTTCGAGGTTCAAAAATAAGTGTCAATGCCGAAGGAGCGAGCGATAAAATGGCATGGATATATATCATAATGGCAGGACTTTTGGAAATCGTCTGTTTATGAGGGGGGATTGTTTATGGCAGTAGCAAAGAAGCAGGTCAAAAAATGGTTTACCTTATGTATCTTAATTTTGGGAGGAGGAACAATATTTAAATTATCATCCTTAAAAGATGCTTTTTACATTCCGATGCAAAAATATTTTCATCTTTCACATACCCAAATAGGTTTGGCATTATCTGTATATGCTATTGTGCAAATGTTTGGTTATGTAGTCTCCATTTATATCACTGATAGATTTTCTAAAAGGAAGTTAATTCCGTTTGGATTGATTGGGGTAGGTGCAACTGGGATTTATTTATCTACTATACCAAGTTATTATGGAATTTTAGCTTCTTGGGGAGTAATGGCTTTATTTACAGAGATTACTTTTTGGCCAGTATTGATAAAAACCGTTAGATTGCTTGGAGACTCCGACGAACAAGGCAGGATGTTTGGATTTCTTGAAGCTGGCCGTGGTGTTGTAGATACAATCGTTGCATTCTCTGCTCTAGGTATATTTATTTGGTTAGGATCTGAGTCATTAGGTTTCAGAGCCGCAATTTTATTCTTTGCCTTGATTACAATTATTGTTGGTATTATTAGTTATTTCTTTATAGAGGACGATATTATTGAAACGTTTGATAAGGGTGGAGAAGAAATTAGTAAAAATAAAATAGTTTTGAAAGGTGCGATTCAAGCAATTAAAACTCCTAAATTGTGGTTTTCCTCATTTACAATATTTTGCGTTTATACGGTTTACGCAGGTTTAACTTACTTTATTCCGTTCTTGGAAGAAATTTATGGAATGCCGGTAGCGTTATTAGGTGCATATGGGATTATAAACCAATACGGATTAAAAATGATAGGCGGTCCCATCGGTGGATTCTTAGTTGATAAAAAATTTAAATCAGCGACAAAATACCTTAGATTTACATTTCTCTTATCCATTATTGCAATGATAATTTTTATTATGCTTCCACATGACAAAATGAATATTTATATAGGAATAATTGCGACACTTGGCTTCGGAACGATTGTATTTACTCAACGGGCTGTGTTTTTTGCCCCATTAGATGAAATTGATATTCCAAAAGAAATAAGCGGTGCTGCCGTATCAGTAGCTTGTTTAGTTGGTTATGCTCCTTCAATTTTCGCCTTTGCCATGTATGGTAATATTCTGGATCACAATCCTGGAATTACTGGATATAGATATGTATTTTTGATTATGATTGCATTTGCAGCTATAGGTTTTATTATAAGTAACTATTCAGTTAAAATTTTAAAAAAGAAAAAACAAACTAACCGATATTTGGAAGATAATTAAATGAATGTTTAATTTTTTATCAATATATAAATTGGCTTAAATTTGGGTAACAAATGAAAATTGGATTAGAAACAGAAAGCTTTCACTTGCAGTTTATTATAGGTTGAATGAATATTTTCGATTTTATCAGAAGGCTGTTTTCACATACTTTGTTGCTATTTACCAGGTAGTGAGTTGTGGTTGATTTCCCCTCCAGATGCTCGCTTTCCTTGGTGCGGGCGGTGAGCCTCCTCGGCGTAAACGCCTGTGGGGTCTCACCTGTCCCGCTGCTCCCGCAGGAGTCTCGCACTTCCGCTCCAATCAACCTTAAATAGTTTCGTTTTAAAAACAACAATCTTTACGAAAAGAGCCTATCAGAAAAAACAGCTAATCATTTAAGATGTAAAAACCGTATTTCAATCAAAAACTGATTGATCCTTTAACAACATACTATCCAAGTGATGATCTTTTAGAACAAATGTTATTGGCCCAAGATAATGAAATTAAAGAATCTGTACAAACGGTCAAAAAGTTACGAGAAAAATATTGTAGATAAAAAGGAGATTTTTATTATGAAAGAAGCAGTTTTAACAAATAATGCGCCACAACCTATTGGACCATATTCCCAAGCGGTATTATCAAAAGGGATTCTCTATATTTCGGGGCAACTCCCTTTAAATCCTAATACTAATAAATTAGCTATAGGCATTGAAGACCAAGCAAGACAATGTTTAGAAAATTTAAAGCACATTTTAATAGAAAAAGGTCTAGAAATGAATTCAGTTTTGAAAACAACTATATTTGTGACTGATTTCCAGCTAGGAGTACCATTCAGGTAGCAGAATTACCTATGAGTGCAATGATTGAAAAGAGAACTTTCGTAAGCAAAGTCGTTAAGTAGAAATTAATTCAAATAAAAATAGAAGTCGAACAAAATTTAGTTTAATTTCTTCTCTGCACAATAAATTAACATAAAGGTGGGTAAAACATGAAAATTGGATTAGAGACAGAAAGCTTTCACTTGCAGTTTATTACAGGTCGAATGGATATTTTCGGTTTTATCAGAAAAACAGCCGAATTGGGATTAGATGGAGTCATGATCAATATTGTTCCATGGCCAGGGTTGCCAGGAATTGGTACATTAGAATCATTTGAACCGGAATACTTAGACAATGTAAAAAAAGAAATTCAAAAGTATGGATTTTTCGCTGAAATCGATACAAATGGAACCGACCCGAAACATCTAACCGAGGTCATTGAGGCCGCGCATAGAATTGGAGCGGATGTCATTCGTACGTATACCTGCATGGGAGAATATGATCCAGGCAGATTGAGAAGAGCTCCTGAAGATATTAAACAAATTGTACCATTATTAAAGAAATATAGAATCAAGCTTGCTGTTGAAAATCACGAGGAAGAGTTAACGGATGAAGTGATTCAAATCATTAAGGAAGTCAACAGCCCTTGGGTTGGTGCTCATTGTGATTTCGGGAATGCAATGATGGCATGGGAGGACCCGGTTGAAGCTGTAAGAAAATTAGCACCATATGCCTTTACAACTCATTTTAAGGATCATATTATCGTCCATGATGGCGAAGATTACAGGGTATGTGGCGTACCTGCTGGGACTGGTAACATCGATTTGGAAGAATGTTTTAAAATATTGATTGAGAATTCAATGTTGACTAGAATCAACGTTGAAATGTGCTTCCCGTATGCCATCCATTTTAAGAGAGAGCCTGGTACAGGCGGAGTCTTTGCAGTAGGCGAAGGAGCATTTAAGGTGGAACAACCTCCTTATGATTTGAATGTAATTAAACCATTGGATTACTATTATCCGCCAACAGAACTTCTAGAACAAATGATTGAGGATCAAGAAAAAGGTGCAAAGCAATCGGTTAGATATGCACTTGCATTAAGGGATAAATACTGCCGCTAATAAAAAACAGGGAGAGGTTCTTTCGAGAATAATCTCCCTGTTTTTTATTTTGCAGAAGGGTGCTTGAGTTTAACAATAGGGTTGTTACACAACACTTTCTTATGGAACTAAAGGGGCTGGTTAGTTCAAGAGTGAGTTTTGATCTTTGTTCAACAATTGGGCCAGATTGTGGAAGATCATTTTAAAAGAAAATACGATATTTGTCTGTGAGATTCTGAAGAATTGTACTAAGCTAAAGGACAGAATAGTTGAAGAAAATCAAGTTTATATATATTTTGTCCATCAACGTTCCATTGTAATGTAATCCTTCTTTCTATCTTTTTATAAGATTTAAATAGAAATATTACATCAATTGGGTTCTAACTCCCCCAAAAGTAGCAAGATGAGCGAATAAAAAAACAGTACCACCGCTATAAAAGTGGTGGTACTGCTATATTGAGTGACAAGTGTTTTATTAATTAGAACGTACTTGCTACTTTAACAGCTTTTTCAAGCCCTGCAGCAATAATTTCTTCTGCTTTATCAGGGAATTGATTGTGACCCTCAATCACTACTTTCTCTATATTTTTTACACCGAAGAAGCTCATCATACTTGCTACATATTTAACAGCCATTTCTACTTCAGCTTTTGGTCCTTCAGAATATACACCGCCACTTGCGTTTAATAATGCAATTTTCTTATCTCCAATCAGACCTACTGGACCTTCTGGTGTATATTTAAATGTTTTGCCTGCGCGGTTTAAATAATCAATATATGTGTGTAGTACAGCTGGAATTGTTAAGTTCCATAATGGGAATCCAAACACAACTTTATCAGCTGCAAGGAATTGTTCTAAATATTTATCAGCAACAGTTACTGCTTTTGTTTCTTCTGCTGTTAAACCAAGTCCTCTACTAGCTTTAAATGTACCGTTAATCATATCTACTCCTACATATGGCAATTCTTCCTTGTATAAATCAAGTTCTACCACTGTATCATTTGGATGTGATTCTTTATAGCTTGCTAAAAAAGCCTCATATAATTTCACACTCACCGCTTGGTTTGCGGGGCGATTGTTTGCTTTTACAAATAAAACTGTTGTCATTCTCTTTTCCTCCTATTGGTCACTCTTTTGTTGTTATATATTTATTCACTAAAAAGGGAATCCTATTGTCTTTACAATATCTTTTTAAAACTATATTCCATGTCTCCGCCTAGAGCTTCAGCTGTATCACCAGTTTCTCTGAAGTCATGTGTATGAATCTTTTCAAACGGACCAAAGTTTACTTGCTTATAAAATTCATAACAAGGGAATCCGTCATGTGCACCTTGAATATCGATAGTACCATCTTTTTTGACATGTACAGTTAATAGATAATCAACGGGAGGTGCATATACATTTAATGGGTTGCTAGCACTAGCACTCATTTGAAATTTGACGTCATCTGACCTCCATACAACATCAGTGCACAAAATGCCTTCCGTTCTAGCTTTTCCTGTTTTTTTATTAACGGAACCATCAGGAGTTGTGATTCTTTCTGTTGTTATGCCAGTATTCGCATATGTGAAAATTTCTTTTTTGTAAAAATCTACAACTACTTCTTGTTCCACTCTAGAACGCATAGCGTTTACCGCATATGGTGTAAATTCACGTGCATCACCTTCAAATTGAATAATGTTTCCTGTTTGAGTATCCTTCTTAGGTTCAGTCCAAGACATTGGAATAAATACACTTGCTCTAACTTTAACGATATTAGTCATGAGGCACACCTCTGTAATTCCTGATTTATTTTGGGTAATAATAATATTGACCCCTTGAGCAAAACAGATCACAAGTTCCTTCGTTTGATCAATTGCTTTTCATTTAATATTTGTTGCTGCTTGTAAACTTCTACTTAGTATTTATATCTAGATTGTCGTTTTAAAACTGTATTCCATTTCCCCAGCTAGCGCTGCTGGAGTGTCACCAGTTTTTCTGAAATCATGTGTATATATTAATTCAAATGGACCAAAATCTGTTTGTTTATAAAATTCATAGCAGGGGAACCCATCATGGGAACCTTCAATATACGCAACACCATTTTTGTTAACATGTATAGTTAATAAATAATCAGCCGCAGGTGCTGCTGCATTTAAAGGATTACTTGCACTTGCCCTCATTTCAAAAGAAACTTCATCAGAGCCCCACACAACATTAGTACATACAATATTTTCTGTACTTGTTTTTCCTTTTTTATAATCAATAGAACCATTTGGATTTGTAACTTTTACAGTTACGATACAAGCATTTACATATGTGAAAATTTCTTTTTTATAAAAATCAATGATCACTTCTTGCTCTAATCTTGACCGCATAGTGTTTACAGTGTTTGGTGAAAATTCACGTGCATCACCAGTGTATTCGAATATCTTTTCTGTTGCAGGATCTTTAATAGGTTCCAACCAAGCATATGGTGCAAATACACTTCCTCTAATTTTAACGATAGCCATGAGAACCCTCCAAAATGTATTAATTTTTTTATAATCGAATTATAGTCAATTTGATTGACTACATTGCGTATAGTACAATGGATTTTAAATAAAGTCAATCTAATTGACTTTATTTAAGGAGGTTTTATGTATGAATCATGAAATATTTAGTGAGTTGGACCTTACATCACTTTTATCATTATCCTTTAGTACATCAATTACTGAATTACATGACAGATTGAGTGAATTGGGATTTGGAGATATTAGACCTGCACATGGGTTTATGTTTAAATGTATCACTCCCAATGGTGCAACAGGTATAGAACTAGCCGAATATTTAGGAATTACAAAGCAAGCTGTGAGTAAAATGGTGGATTATCTTGAGAAAAGTGGCTATGTAATGCGCAAAGCTCATCCCACTGATAAGAGAGGGAAAATTATTGTTTTGACTGAACGAGGTTGGTTAGTTGTGAAAGCAAAAGAGAAGATACTAACTGAAATTGAGCAACGTTGGATTGAAAAGATAGGTGCTGATCGCCTGCAAATGCTCAAAGAAGATTTAACAAAATTAGTTTATGAAGAAAATGAAGATAAACTATCATCGAGGTTAAAACCTGTCTGGTAATTATAGAGTTTATAAAGGGAACTTATAATCGTGCTTAAATTCGTACTAACAGTACACATTCCTGTAATGATTTAAATTAGCAGCAAGGTTTGTGGAGAATTGTACGGGAGCGTTAGTTGAAGAGAAACAAGCTAACATTTGTGTTTCTATTTTCGTTGTTCCATTAAAGGGCGCAATTCTTGAAGAAGGTTCGCTTTTCTTATAGAACTAACCAGCCAATAGTTTTTCAAAATTTTTCAATAAACACTTAAAATGTTTCATGATATACTAAATTTGCGTGTGCCAAATAACCTTCCAAGGTTCTGTGTTTGGAAAGTTTTGGGCTGTTTAGTTATACTTTAAAACTAGGCTAGATCTTGGAAAGTTGATTTACTTTTTAAAAGTGCATAAATCCAATGTAAGAATTTATTGATACTTGCTATCACAGCTACTTTAAAGGGCTTTCCTTCCTCACGTTTCTTATCATAAAATTCTCGTAATCGCCTTTTACGAGGAATGATTTCATCTGTCGTTTTCTTTTTGCGACAATCACGAATGGCACATTTTACAGCCATATACAAGGCGTGTCGCAGCCTACTAGAACCTCTTTTGAGTACCTTTGAATGTACCAGATTCAAAGACACTTGGATCGATTCCGGCAAATGCAACCAAGAAAATTATAAAGAAAGTGGGAAAACGATTGAAGCGATTAGAACAGGTGGCTACATACTATATTGAAGAGTTTAGTCAATATTCGCTAGCGGTAATCCGTTCAAAGCAAGGAGTTACTCCCACTTTCGAAGGTAAAATAGTTATTTCGAAAGTAATACCTTTACTAAACCTTAAAGAACTAAACAAAGAAATTTATTTTAAAAATATCAATCAAATGCGTTTAATTACTGCGCCTACTTTTTCTTTTATACTTCAAGAAATCAAGTTGAATTTTAATTCAATAAATCATTTGAAGTTGAATTAGTTGAGCAAAACCCTACAGTTATATATGTATTGCAGTGGGTAAAAATTCACCTTTTTATTCTTTGTTAAAGACTAATATAAGTTAGCGATGATAAAAGAATTGATGTAATAATAATGGCAATAAGTGGACGTATTGCTTTGGTACGTAGTTCTTTTAAGCTAATATTCAATCCTAATCCGGTCATTGACATTGTTAACATAAATGATGTGAAGTCTGCAATATCAGACATCACTTTTTGTGATACCAATACCTTATTACCAATGATATAGCTTCCCACAAAACTCATAACAATAAAGCCAATTAAAAACCATGGAAACTCGAATCTTGCCTCCCCTTCTATTTTTCCTTTCTTTTTCATCCAAAGCATGAGGATAAAGCAAACCGGAATTAATAGGAATACTCGTGTAAGTTTGGCAAGTAATGCGTGAGCAAGAGCATCCTGGCCTGCCGGGGCAGCAGCTAAAGCAACATGGCCTATCTCGTGTAGGCTGATTCCAACCCAATTTCCGTAGTTCATAGGACCAATTGATAAAAAAGGATATATTAACGTATAGATTATTGAAAACACTGTGCCGACTAATGCGATGATGCCTACACCCATAGCCGTATCTTCATCTTTTGCTTTTATAATAGGCGATACGGCCGCGATGGCAGCTGCACCACAAATGCCTGTGCCAACACTTAATAATAAAGAAAGATTAAAATCTGCCTTCAGCCATTTTGCAATAATCATAAGAACAGCAATTGAAAAAATGATCGTTATTGTCCCTCTTAGCAATAGAGGGACACCCTGATGAAATATCACAATCATGTTAAGCTTTAATCCATAAAGTATGATGGCAAACCTCAATAACTTTTTTGATGAAAATTGAATACCATTACGTAATTTTTCTGGATATCCAAAAACCTGTCTATAAATTACAGCTAGTAAAATGGCGCATGCAAGAGGTCCAATATGATTTAGACCTGGCAACGCTGCTAAAATAAAACCTAATACGGCTATGAGCAAGGTAAAACCAATTCCAGAAATCAAAGAAACATTTAGCTTTTTTGCCGGTTTTTTTTGCATATTTGGACTGGGAGTTATTAACGCTTTTTGTTCCAATGTTTTTCAACCCCTTATTTGGATTATTTTTAATTTATCGTAACTTATGATTTACAATAAGGAAAATAAATGATTATTATAGTTGTAATAAGTAAATACGATAGTAAGGAGGGGAACATATGGATCAACTATTATCTGTATTTATATCTGTAGCTGATAAAAGAAACTTTTCCAGAGCAGCGGAAGAGCTTCATATGACCCAGCCAGCAGTCAGCCAGCAAATTCAACAATTGGAAAAATACGTAGGTGCAAAACTACTTCTGCGAACAAACAAATCTGTCCAGATAACTAAAGCAGGAGAAATAGTCTATTTACATGCTAAGGAAATTACAGGTTTATATAAACGAATGTCGATGTTAGTGAATGAATTAAATAACGAGCCAACAGGACCATTAAAAATTGGTGCCAGCTATACCTTTGGAGAGTATGTATTACCACATATACTTGCAAGAATGAAAAACTTATTACCTAATATCATCCCTTCGGTACAGATTGGCAACACAAGGGATATTGCCAAAGCAATCACAAGTCATGAGATCGATGTAGGTATTGTAGAAGGGGAAATTTCTCTTCGAAATATATATATAAAATCGGTTTCCACCGACCAAATGTATATCGTGGCAGGGGGCAAATATCCAATTTATTTCAATAAGGAAGTTTCACGAAGACAGGTAGAACAAGAGAATTGGATTGTCCGTGAAGAAGGTTCTGGTACAAGAGAGGCAACAGAAACATTATTTCAATCTTTACAAATACGTCCTTCCAAGTTAATGGAATTCGGCAGCACACAACTTATAAAAGAAGCAGTTGAAGCTGGGCTTGGTATTAGTTACTTATCTGAACTTACTGTAAGAAAAGAAAGAATGCTCGGTACCATTCAAGTATTAAATGTAAAAGGGACACCGATAAAAAGAAATTTTTCAGTTATAACAGAATCTGTGGAATTGCATACGAAATCTATGAACTTATTTATTGAGTTAATAGAAAAATATCTAAAGAATCAATTATTGCAATAGCTCTATTTTATAAAATAATCAAAAATATAAAAAAAGACAACGCTCTTTGAACTATACCCCGGATAACGGACACACATAAAAAAGTGTCCCTTATCCGGGTTTTTTTATGTTTCAATAGATGTAATGAGTATGGACGGAGGGTTTCTATGAGTAAGAATATATATACTGAATTTCAGATTAAAGAACTTGAAAAGAATCCAAATATCATTAGTGCTTCCGAGCGATCTATTTCCTATAGTCCGGAATTTAAAACAAAAGCTGTTAAGGAATATAAAAAGGGGAAAGCCCCCTCTCAAATTTTCATTGACCAGGGAATTAATCTCGAAATAATTGGAAAGAAACAACCCAAACGTTGTCTACAGCGCTGGCGTAGTACCTTTGAAAGGTTTGGTGAGGAAGGCTTCCTTACGGAACGCCGTGGAAAAGGAAGTACAGGACGCCCCACTTCCAAGCCACAGTCTGTAGAAGATCAACTTAGGAAGGCCGAGGCGAGAATCAAATTCCTTGAAGCAGAAAATGACTTCCTAAAAAAGCTGGAAGAGCTAGAAAGGCAGGCTCTGAAAAAGAAATGATTCTAACTGCTGCTGAGAAGTTCTATCTGATTGAAAGGACGATCAGAATACACCAATTAAAGAAGGCTGTTTCTTATCTATGCAAATTGGCTGGTGTAAGTCGAAGTGGCTACTATGATTGGTTAAAGGCAGCTCCTTACCGTGAGCTTCGTGAAGAACAGGATGAATTAGACATAGAATTGATCAGAAATATTTTCATCAGTAAAAAGGAAAAAGTAGGCGCCCTCCAAATCAAAATGATTATGGAGAATGACTACTCGGCCGTCATGAATCATAAGAAAATCAGACGGTTGATGACAAAATATAATCTCCTAGCGAAAATCAGAAGGGCCAACCCGTATCGGAAGATGGCCAAGGCAACCAAGGAGCACCTTACTTGTCCAAACCTCCTTAATCGTGAATTCAATCAGGAGGTGCCAGGGAAGGTCCTGCTTACTGACATTACCTATCTTTATTATGGGAAAGGCCAAAAAGCGTATTTATCCTGCGTAAAAGATGCCGCCACAAAAGAAATCGTTACGTACCATTTATCTACTTCATTAGAAATGGATATCGTTTACGAGACTTTAAATAAGCTAAAGCAGGCTGTGTGTCACGAGTTCCATCCGAGTGCAATCCTTCATTCTGACCAGGGGTTCCATTACACCCATCCGCTATTTCAACGCAAAGTGAAGGAACTTGGGATAACCCAATCCATGTCCCGCAAGGGAAACTGTTGGGATAATGCGCCAATGGAAAGTTTCTTTGGCCACTTTAAGGATTTGGCAGAATATAAAACATGTACTAATTTAACGGATGTGAAGGAAGAAATTGATCGAGTTATTGAAGAATATAATGAACATCGTTATCAATGGGGGCTAAGGAAAATGGCCCCAGTACAATACCGGGACCATTTATTAGCTGCTTAGGCACTTTTTTATACTGTCCGTAAAATGGGGCACAGTTCACTTTACTGGGGCTTTGTCTTTTTATTTAGAAGTAGTTGTAGAGTTCATCGAATTAGCACTCCTTTTATCCTGAAGTTCCTTTTTAATATTATTAATACTTATATATAAATTAAAATCTTTAATTTTATTTAATTATAATTTATAAGTATACTTAGTGTAACAATATTTTAAATATTCAAAATAGTGGGCGTTCAAAGCCTCCTATGTGAGAAAAGGGGTGGAATTCATTTAATGAGTTATAACTTAAACGAAAATCTAAAAAGAAGTGCAAGCAACTTCCCGGAAAGTATCGCTTATATCTTTAGAGATAAAAGTGTTACTTATCAAGAACTAAATCAGAAGGTGGATCGATTGGCTGACGGTCTGTATGTACAAGGAATCAGGAAGGGAGATGGAGTGGCTCTAATTTTAGGAAATAGCCCTGAATTTCTCATTGCGTACTACGGCATTTTACGGCTAGGTGCATTTGTTGTTCCTATCAATCCTTTGTATACCCAAGGGGAAATCAACTACTTATTAGACAATAGTCAAGTCAAAGCGGTCATTACTCATGTTTCTGTAGAACCGAAGTTATCAGAAGTAAAAAAGCAGTTGGAAAATCTGAAGATTGTGATTTATACGGAAGCCGAGGATCAGGAATCGACATGGGAGCATCTCATGGAAACAGGCACAAGCTTCAATGCAGATGGAAGCCCTTACATTGATGAAGAAGACCTTGCAGTCATTCTATACACATCAGGAACAACCGGGAAACCAAAGGGTGCAATGTTAACGCATCGGAACTTGGTTTCAAATGCGGACTCCATTTCAAAATTACTAGAACTCGATGATAAAGATCGTGTCGTAGCTGTTCTGCCAATGTTCCACGTATTCTGTATGACAGTTTGTCTGAATGCGCCAATTGCTTGTGGGGCAACAGTCCTGATCCAGCCTAAATTCAGCCCTCATGACGTGGTCACCACCATTCGAGAAAAAAAGGCAACCGTGTTTGCTGGAGTACCTACGATGTACAGTTTTATCTATCAATTGCCTGAAGCGAGTGCAAAGGATTGCCAATCTATTCGCCTGTGTATCTCTGGAGGTGCCTCGATTCCGGCAGAGCTGCTGCATAATTTTGAGAACAAGTTTAGTGTTTCTTTATTGGAAGGATATGGGCTTTCAGAAACTGCTCCTCTCGTCGCGATTAATCCTTTAAAAGGGACTCGCAAGCCAGGTTCTATCGGTTTGAATATTCCAGCTGTCCAAAGCAAAGTTGTAGATGAGTTTGGAAAAGAATTGCCGAGAAGAGAAGTAGGAGAATTAGTTGTTCAAGGGCCAAATGTAATGAAGGGATATTTTGGGATGCCGAAAGCTACTTCAACTGCTTTTAATGACGGGTGGTTTTACACTGGTGATCTCGCAACAATGGACGAAGAAGGATACATCTACATTGTTGACCGCAAGAAGGACATTATTATTGTTGGAGGCTACAATGTATATCCTCGTGAAGTGGAGGAAGTCCTGTATCAACATCCTGCTGTAATAGAGGCGGCCGTAATCGGAGTTCCAGATGGGGAATACGGAGAAAGTGTTAAAGCTTTTGTCGTAGTTAAGGATGAGCAGATCACCATGAATGACATTATTCAATTCTGTCACGATAAGCTGGTGAAGTACAAGCTTCCTAAACGAGTAGAATTTTTTAAAGAGTTGCCTAAGAACTCAACAGGGAAGATTTTACGAAGAGAGTTAAGAGCATTGACTGAAATGAACACTTATTAAAGGGGGATTAATTATGTCAACCATTTTAAAAGAAAAAGTTAAAGGGCAAGTAGCGTGGAAAGGCACTGACCTGGCTAAAGATGATTCATGGGTTTATTATTTGTCTGAAAAAACGATTGCCTCGCTTGAGGATGCTTTAGTTCATGTTAAACAAAAGGGTTTAAAAGCACCTGAATTTAACAAAGAGGATTTTCCGATTCCTGATATATATGAAGAAATCGTTTATTTTGTTGAAGAGCTGGAGAATGGGAGAGGGTTCCTATTAATTCGTGGATTACCTATTGAAAGATATACAGATGAAGAAGCAAGCATCATTTACTGGGGTCTCGGACTTCACATGGGCATTCCGGTATCGCAAAACGCAAATGGTGAACTCTTAGGGCACGTCAAAGATCAAGGTCTTAGCTTAGAAAATTCTAATGTACGTGGTTACCAAACGAAACTGCATCTTCCATTTCATGCTGATGGATCTGATGTTGTTGGCTTATTAAGCCTAAGAAAAGGGAAATCTGGAGGTTACAGCAGTATCATCAGTTCGATGACTGTTTACAATGAAATTCTGGAGAAGAATCCGGAATATCTAGGAGTTCTCTGTCGTCCATTTTACTTTGATCGTCGTGGAGAGGAAGCGCCGGGAGAACCTCCAGTATTTACATCATCAATCTTTAATTATTATGATGGTAAATTGAGCTGTAGATATGTCCGTTTATTTATCGAATCAGCACAAGCAAAAACAGGCATACAATTGTCAAAAGTGGAAATTGAAGCATTAGACTTATTGGACTCCCTACTTCATGATGAGAATTTACATTATAACATGATGTTGGAAGAAGGTGATATGCAGTTCGTCAATAATTATACGATTCTTCACTCACGTACTCAATACGAAGACTATGAAGAGCCGGAACGCAAACGTCATCTTTTAAGATTGTGGCTCACGATGCCAAATGGTCGGGAAATTTCCCCGGAATTCGCGATGTTTATTGATGAGAATACAGGTAAACCAGGTCGCGGCGGCGTACCCCAACGTAAAACAACATCTGGCGGTATTATAGAAACCCTGAAGTGATTTTTTATAAAACGTTTAGTAAGAACGAGTGGGAACACCTTTTCGGAATTCAGAAAAAGGTGTTCCTTATATAGGAAAACGTGGGGAGATTTTCATGACAAGCACTCCAAAATATTCTTGGGTTATCTTATTATTTCTAGTTCTTAGCGGGATGATCAACCAAGTGGATAAAATAATTATTGGGTTGGTTTCCGTTCCTTTAATGAAAGAGTTACATTTAAGTCCATCGCAATGGGGAGTTGTAGGAAGTTCTTTCTTTTGGTTCTTTACCTTCTCCTCCATTATTTTTGGCGGCATGGCCGATTCAAAAAACACGAAAAAAATGTTAACTTGGATGTCGTTGGTTTGGTTGATAGTTCAATTTTTCACCCCTTTCGTTAGCAGTTTGTCTATGCTTTTGTTAACCAGAATGATTTTGGGAGCTGGTGAAGGTCCTGCCCCCGCTCTATCCACGGCAATCATGGGGAAATGGTTCCCGAAACATAGGCATGGCATCGGTTTTGGTGCGGTTCTATTAGGAACGACAGGGGGATCTGCAATCGCTTCGCCATTATTAATCTCCTTGATTGATCATTATGGATGGAGATCTGCATTTATAGCGATGGGCATTCTGGGACTGATTGTGCTGGTTTTATGGATGATTTTCGGTAAAGAAAGTCCTCAAGAAATCGGCTGGCCGTCGATACAGCAAAAGGAGCAGCAATTATCCAGCCTCTCTAAAGTTTCTTGGAGTCAGTTTTTTCCGCATCTATTATCTAAAAACTTTATTCTGATCGTTTTGTGCGGGGGGTGTGCCTATTGGTTATTGTCCGTACAAGCGGTATGGCTTCCAGCCTATTTTACCAAAATTCAACATTTTAATGGTCAAACATTAAAATTAGCCGTGTCTTTACCTTTTCTTTTTGCAGCGTTTTTCCAATTAGGATTTGCCATTCTATCAGATCGGCTCTATCGTAAAACCAGAGATATTCGTAAAGCACGAATAAATCTTGCCGGTATAACGATGATGTTATCCGCTCTATGCTTATACCTAGCAAATGCCGCGAATTCCACGGTGATGTCCATATTGTTCTTCACCCTTGCTCCGGGTTTTGCGTATGTCATTCTTTCACTCGCACCCGCAATATTGATGGAGTTTTTTTCTCCCCAAAATATTGGAAAGGCACAAGGGACGTTCATTGCACTTGCGAGTATTACAAGCGTTATTGCTCCACTCGTATTTGGCTATCTTATTCAAAATTCTGAGACTGAAGCTATCGGATACGGATACGCATTTCAAGCCTCTTCTTTAGGGATGCTCATTATTGGATTATTGTTTTGGATCGGTGTACGTCCCGCAAAGGAAAGCCACACAATAATTGAAACAGATGAGAAATTGAGAATTTAAGAGATATAAACGTAGATTGAAAGATTCTTAGTAAGATTATATTGATCTAACTTAATTATAAGTTAAAAATAATAATTTCATTTTTAATTATAAGGATACCATATATAATAAATTCTGAATATTCAATCAGTTGAGATGATACAACAAATATAAAGGAGGAATATGTATGTCTGTTATTTTAAAGGAAAAAATTCAGGGGCGTTCAGCGTGGAAAGGTATCGAACTGGAAAAAGATAATTCATGGATTTATTATTTGTCTGAGACAACCCTTGCAGCTCTTGACAAGGCTGTATTACATGTTCAACAAAAAGGGGTAAAGGCACCCAATTTTAACAAGGAGGATTTCCCGATTCCTGATCTCGCTGATGAAATTGCTTATTTTGTTGAAGAGCTGGAGAATGGGAGAGGATTTCTATTGATTCGTGGATTACCAATGGATCAATATACTGACGATGAAGCTAGTATCATTTACTGGGGTCTTGGACTTCACTTGGGCCTACCGATCATCCAAGGAAAAAAGGGCGACCTCTTAGGGCATATCAAAAACATGGGTAAAGACTTTAATGATAATACAGCAGTAAGAGGTTACCAAACGAATGTACGTCTTGACTATCACACAGATCTTGCTGATGTTGTCGGATTACTATGTCTTCGTAAAGCGAAATCTGGCGGTTTAAGCAGTATCGCTAGTGCGATGTCTATCTATAATGAAATTCTGGATAATCACCCTGAGTACCTTGAAATTCTCTACCGTCCATTCGCCCATGATCTTCGTGGGGAAGAAGCACCTGGTCAATCTCCAGTAGTTCCATCACCGATCTTTAGCTATTACGATGGTAAATTAAGCTGCAGATATATGCGGCAATATGTCGAATCAGCACAAACAAAGACAGGTATCTCTTTGTCAAAAGAGGAAATCGAAGCGTTTAATTTTGTAGATTCCCTTACTGCTGATAAAAACTTTCATATTGATATGATGATGGAACCGGGTGATATGCAATTCGTTAATAATTATACCGTTTTTCATTCACGTACACTATTTGAAGATTATGAAGAAGATGACCGCAAACGTCATTTATTAAGATTGTGGCTCATGATGCCAAGTGGCCGGAAAATTGCTCCAGATTTCGAGTTTTATATAGGAGGAGCACCTGTAATTAGATAAAAACCCGTGGTAATAATAATCACTAATAATTCTTGAATGGTGATTTTATTCAACGAAAATGATGAATAAAATCACCATTTTATATTTTTATTTTGAAGTGAGAGTTTCGTGACAGGAATAATGGCGTCGCATATAGACTGGGTAATTTAAAAATAACCTAAAGTGAGGAGGATGTTTTTTGGCAAATTTAGATCCGCAAGCAGAAAAATATTTACAAGCATTTAATCAGCTGCCACCTATTCATACGATGAATCATAAGTCAGTAAGAGAGATGCTTTCTAAAGCACCGCGTCCTGTTGTAAAATTAGAACCGCTTTCAAAAGTTGAGGATTACATGATTCCGGTAAGCCAGGATGAAACAATCAAATGCAGGGTATATATACCGGAAGGAAAAGGTCCTTTCCCACTATTTATTTACTACCATGGTGGAGGATGGGTTCTAGGAGACATTGAATCAACGGATGCAAGCTGCCGAATGATAGCGAATCGAACGAAAAGTATTGTTGTATCCGTAAACTATCGTCTTTCTCCAGAGTATAAGTTTCCGACTCCAGTAGAAGACGCCTATTCCGCATTGCAATGGGTTTTTGAAAAAGGGACTGCATTTAACGGAGAGGTTTCACGATTGGTAGTTGGTGGGGATAGCGTAGGTGGAAATCTAGCAACTGTAGTTACGATGATGGCGAGAAACAAAAAAGGTCCAAACATCACTGCACAGGTTTTAATCTATCCTGCGACAAATCTTGAGTTCAATACGGAATCCCATCGAACCTTTGCAAAAGGATTTGGACTTGACCGCGAGCAGTTGATTTGGTTCCGTAATCATTATTTAAGGAATAATGAGGACAGATGTAATGAGTATGCTTCCCCCTTAGTGGCTCAAGATTTAAGTGGTCTCCCTCCAGCAATTGTTATTACAGCGGAAAATGATGTACTTCGGGATGAAGGAATGGCCTATGCTGAACGTCTAAAAGATTTTGGTGTTCAAGTTGAATATGAATGTGAACCCGGGATGGTCCACGGATTTTTTGTACAAATGGCCATTTTCTCAAAGAACATAGAATTGACTGTTTCTCGGATCGAGAAGTTCTTGAGTTCCTTAAAATATACAATAGGGATAGATTGAAAGAAAATGTTCTAAATGAAGCGAGCCTCAGAATGTAGTGAGGCTCGCTTTTTAAAATAACCTATTTAATTTTTTAAATAGAAATTATTGATAATCAACGAAACAGTAACAATAGCAACCCTAGGCATTTAGTAATAAACGGTATTTCCAATTCCACCGGTTACCGAAATGACATCGCCAGTTATCGATGCCGCCAAAGGTGAGGCTAGGAAGGTAACGACATAAGCAATTTCCTCTGATGTAATCAAGCGGCCGAGGGCATTCATTGATGCTGCCTGGCGTATAGCTTCCTCATTAGTGACACGGCCTCTAAACGTTTCCGTATCGACAATCCCTGGATAAACAGCATTGACAGTAATTCCGTGCTTTCCTAATTCTAATGATGCGGATTTTGTCATATGGACAACAGATGCATTACGAGGACCGGAACTAAAATAATTGCCGCCAATTCTAGCTGCCAGACCACTTATATTGATAATACGTCCCCAATTATTTTGGATCATATAAGGAGCAACAGCCCGGACACTACGAAAATAGCCCATATACTTTTCTTCGAAATCTTTTAAGATAAGTTCATCTTTAATGCTGTTAAAATCCTCTGGTTCATGGCCTCCTACACGGGCCCCACTGTTGATTAAAATATCAATGCTTCCCATTTCTGCTGCTGATTTTTCAACTAAATTTAGGATAGAGTCCGGATCATTAGTATCTGCCGTTATTGGATAAATATTCCTTTTAGTTTCTTTGGCCAATTCGTCTGCTGCATTCTTTAGTGAAGATTCGTTTCTTGAACAAATCGTACAATCCACACCTTCCAAAGCCAACTGACGGGCAATAGCTTTGCCAATCCCCCTGCTTCCCCCAACGATAAGTGCCTTTTTTCCAGATAATTTTAAGTCCATAGTTCAACCTCCTGCTTCAATTAACTTGTATTAGACTCTGCTCTTGAAAGCGGTTTATTAGAAAATTCAATCATCTCTATCTTTGATTATACCTATAAATGATAATTATATAAAATTAAAGATTTTAAATTGCACTTAAGTTTTATTAATATAATGATATGTGTTGTAAATTGCCATGTAAAAGTGTGTTCTATTTCCGTTTATTAGTAAGGTTTATTTGTAAATTAAAAATTTTAATTTTATTTAACTGAAAATTATGAATATAATTAACTGGATAACTATTATAACAGTCAGAAGTTATTTAAAGCGCTTTCATGGAAAAGGGGGAGGACAAGGGACATCATTTATTAAGCAATAATTGTTTGTATAAGGGTTTGGAAAGATAGTGGCAGTCGCTTTTAAAGTAGGAAAACAGCCCAAACTTTTTCATTAGGTACTATAGTTAAAATTGCAATAGAAAACGAAGGAGGATTCTCAGTGCCGTCTATTTTAAAGGAAAAAATTCAAGGACCAGTAGCTTGGAAAGGTATTGATTTAGCTAAAGATGAATCATGGATTTATTATTTGTCAGAGAAAACGATCGCAGATCTTGAAAGCGCTTTATTCTATGTGAAACAAAAAGGATTAAGGGCACCTGATTTTAATAAGGAGGACTTTCCAATTCCGTATCTTTCTGACGAAATAGCTTACTTTATAGACGAGCTGGAGAATGGGAGAGGTTTTCTATTAATTCGTGGCTTACCAATTGAAAAGTATACAGATGAAGAAGCAAGCATTATTTACTGGGGTCTCGGAGTCCACCTGGGCATCCCGGTCACGCAAAACGCAAAAGGTGATCTATTAGGACATGTTGTTGATCAAGGTCTCGACATTAATGATTCAAATGTACGTGGTTACCAAACGAATGCTCATCTGCCCTTTCACCCAGATGGATCTGACGTAGTCGGATTATTAAGTCTTCGAAAAGCTAAATCTGGCGGTTACAGTAGTATCGTAAGTTCCATCGCAGTTTACAATGAAATTCTGGATAGGTACCCTGAGTATCTTGGAATTCTCTATCTTCCATATTTCTTGGATCGTCGTGGTGAGGAAACACCAGGTGAATCTCCTGTTTATTCATCACCAGTCTTTAGTTATTACGAAGATAAATTAAGCTGCAGATATAACCGCGGATATGTAGAATCAGCACAAGCGAAAACAGGTAGATATTTGTCAAAAGTTGAAACTGAAGCATATGACTTAATAGATTCCCTCTTATATGATGAAAACATGCATATTGATATGATGATGGAACCGGGTGATATGCAATTTGTTAATAATTATACTGTTCTTCATTCCCGTACTGTATACGAAGACTATGAAGAACCCGAACGCAAACGTCATTTATTAAGATTGTGGCTCACGATGCCAAATGGGCGAGAAATTGCGCCAGACTTCGCGATGTTCATTGATGAGAAAACAGGTAAAGCTGGTCGCGGTGGTATTCCAGTACGTGAAAATACAGCTGGAGGTATTGCAGAAAAAATGAGGTAAGGGGTTTAATAAATAAAGAGTTTAGACGAGGTTAAACACGGAAGATTTACCTTTAAAGACTTTTAAAACATTAAAGACTTTTAAAACACCAATTGATTCATGTTTAACGGAATAGAAGGGGAGATTATTAATTTGAAAACACCTAAATATTCTTGGATCATATTATTAATTCTTGTAGCTTCAGGGATGATCAACCAGGTTGATAAAGTTATCATTGGTTTAGTTTCTGTTCCTCTAATGAAAGAGTTACATTTAAGTCCTTCACAATGGGGAATAGTTGGCAGTTCGTTCTTTTGGTTCTTTACCTTTTCCTCTTTCATTCTAGGGGGAATGGCCGATTCAAGAAATACGAAAAAAATGTTTACTTGGATCTCGTTTGTATGGTTGATTGTTCAATTTACCACACCTTTTGTTTCAAGTCTATCTCTACTAGTAATAACAAGAATGATCTTGGGAGCAGGAGAAGGTCCTGCCGTTGCTATATCAACTTCAATAATTGGAAAATGGTTCCCTAAACATAGACATGGTATAGGCTTTGGCGCTGTTCTCTTTGGAGCAACAATCGGGCCTGCGATTGCTTCGCCATTATTAATCTCCTTGATCAACGGATATGGATGGAGATCTGCTTTTATAGCAATGGGGATTGTTGGACTAATGGTGCTAGTTTTATGGATGATTCTTGGAAAAGAAAACCCAAAAGAAATCGGTTCGTATGCTTTTGATCAAGAAGATAAGCACTCAATAATTTCTTCTAATGTTTCTTGGCGTCAGTTTCTTCCGTATCTTTTATCTAAAAATTTTATTTTTATCGTTTTGTGTGCAGGTTGTGCCTATTGGTTATTGTCCGTTCAAGCGGTATGGTTTCCTGCATATTTTACCGAAATTCAACATTTTGATGGGAAAATGTTGAAACTTGCAGTGTCTTTACCCTTTCTTTTTGCGGCCATTTGCCAAATTGTATTTGCCCTGTTTTCGGATCGGCTTTATCGCAAAACAGGAGATATTCGTAAAGCACGAATAAATGTTGCAGGGATTACGATGGTGCTATCCGCTATTTGTTTATTTCTTGCAAACGCCTTTAATTCTAGTGCAATCTCCATTCTATTCTTCATCCTTGCTCCGGGTTTTGCGATTGTTATTCTCTCACTCGCACCCGCCATATTAATGGAATTCTTTTCTCCCAAAAACATTGGAAAGGCTCAAGGGGCCTATGTTGCTCTATCAAGTACAACAAGCATTATTGCTCCACTCATATTCGGGTATTTTATCCAGTATGCAGGAACTGAGGCAATTGGATATGGTTATGGCTTTCAAGTAACTTCTTTGGTTATGTTCGTAATCGGATTATTGTTTTTGACCATTGTCCGTCCCGCGAACCAAAGTCAAACAACGATAAAACCTGAGGAACAAGTTATTGTATAAAAATCATTTAATAGGTGAATCAAGGAGGGAAATAAACGATGTGTAAAAATGAAAAGTCCGTTTCTGAGATGGACTGTTGTGTATTGTGTCATGAAGAATTAGCTATTATGGAGCGAAATCGCAGTAAGTGCTGGAGTTGTCAGGATAAGATATCCGAGACTTACGCTGATAATCATATTGAAGTGGAGGATTAAGTAAGTTAATTAGTTTCGTAATGATTAGAACTGTAAAAGGGCCTTCTTTATGAAGGTCCTTATTATTTTTTCGGTGATGTTTAAACATAATTGTTGATTTTCAAACTAAGTTGATTGAAGCGGAAGGCACGAGGCTCATGTGGAAGTAGCAGGTCAGGTGAGACCCCACAGGCGCTCTGCACCGAGGAGGCTACACGACTGCACGCGGAAAGCGAAGTGCCTTAAGCGGAAATCAACAGGCAAGTTTAACACAGCCAATATTTAAGATTATATTTTGTGTTATATAAATATTACTTACAGGTACCAGGACAAAAATCATTAAGCGTGCGGTTCAAGAGATTCAAAATGGGATGAACGTGAATCTAGGAATTGGAATGCCTTCTTTACTTGCGAACGAAATACCGAAAGAAGTACATGTATTATTGTAATCCGAAAATGGGTTGCTTGGCATCGGACCTTATCCAGTTGAAGGGATGGAAGATCCTGATCTTATTAACGCAGGGAAAGAAACGGTTACAGCGGTAATCGGTGGATCTTTCTTTGACAGTGCTGAGTCCTTTGCTATGATTCGTGGGGGACACATTGATCTGGCTATCTTGGGAGGCATGGAGGTTTCCGAACAAGGTGATTTGGCAAATTGGATGATCCCGGGGAAATTGGTCAAAGGGATGGGAGGTGCGATGGATCTTGTCCATGGTGCCAAAAGAATTGTGGTCATAATGGAGCACACCAATAAGTACAATGAATCCAAGATCAAAAAAAAGCTGTTCCCTTCCATTGACAGGTCAAAAGGTTGTAAATCGACTGATTACGGATTTGGCTGTATTTGACTTTACTCCCGAGGGAATGATTCTTGTGGAAACGCAAGAAGGTGTTTCACTAGATGAAGTGATAGAAAAGACGGAGGCTTCCGTTACGATCAGCGCCAATTTGACATGTGGAAAAGGGGATCGCCAAAAGGCTTCTATTACAAGGTAAAGAGATAACACTGCTAATTCCTGTTAGGGTAGAGATAAATTTGTAATAAGAGAAGCCTTTTCGTCCACCTTTGGACGAAGAACCTTCTCTTTTTTTCTTTTTTAATTCTTAATAATTTCTGATTTTAAATAATGAATATATTTGTTGGCAAAAGTGGACAAATGTTTATTCTCTGATCGAACTAATCCTAAAGATATATTTACAGTTGGATGATACACCAAATCAATTGGAACGATATCGCCATTAATGATAAGGGGGTAGTTTTTCATTACGAAATCAGGAGCGAATGTAATTGCCAAATTTTCATTTATGGCTTGGAGAACTCCATCCATATTATTTGAAGTAAACAAGATTTTCAAGGGCTTATATTTATGAAAAAAATCTTGTACGAAATACTCCATAAATTCACCCTTATATGTAACGAGAGTTTGATCAAGTATATCATGCGGAGTTATAGTACCAAGAATGGCTAAGGGAGAATGCTTAGAAACATATACTTTCTGCTTTCCTTCGATTAATGCTTCAAAAGCTATTCCTTCCATGTTTATGTTCAAATCTCTTGAATACGTAATCAGTCCAATGTCAGTCTTATGCTGTCGAACATCTCCAATTACAGCAGATCCACTTTTATCGGCAACCTCCAAATTTACGTACGGATAATCATGTCTAAACGATGCTATCGCTTTTACCAGGAACGTCATCAATCCGGGTAATGACGAAATTTTTAGTTCCCCCACTTCCGTGGAATTCAATAAGTTAGCAGTCACTTTTATTTCCTCAAGCTTTTTTTGTACTTCATAGGCGAGTTTCAGAATGATTCTTCCTTCATCGGTTGGAACAGCGCCTTGTCCCCGTGACCGTTTAAGAACTTTAATCCCCAGCTCCTTTTCCAAGTTGGTTATGGACTGGCTGATGTTGGATTGAGTCACATGTAGATTCTGTGCTGCGACAGACAGAGAACTGTATTTTGCGACTTCTACGATATATAGTAATTGTTCAATATTCATGACTATTCTCCTTTTTTAAATAGGCTGTTTTCACATACTATGTTGCTATTTACCAGGTAGTGAGTTGTGGTTGATTTCCCCTCCAGAAGCTCGCTTTCCTTGGTGCGGGCGGTGAGCCTCCTCGGCGTAAACGCCTGTGGGGTCTCACCTGTCCCGCTGCTCCCGCAGGAGTCTCGCACTTCCGCTCCAATCAACCTTAAATAGTTTCGTTTTAAAAACAACAATCTTTACGAAAAGAGCCTTTAAATATAAGTAATACTTACTTACAGATTAAAATTTTTAATTTTATTTAATTATAATTTATTAGTATAATCAATATCAATAGTATTTTAAAAACTTTGAATATTCTAAAAAAATAGGAGGAGAACAAGAATGTCATTGAACCAATTGTTTGATTTAAATGGTAAGACAGCAATCGTTACTGGAGGCGGCAGCGGGTTAGGGCGTGTAATGGCACTGGCATTGGCAGAAGCTGGAGCAAACGTTGTTGTATGTTCACGGCGTTTAGAGGTTTGCGAAGCAGTTGTAAAAGAAATCGAGGCGTTAGGAAGACAGGCACTTGCCCTGTCATTGGATGTCACAGATCGGGAATCTGTCGTTCAAGGTGTTGAGAAAGCGGTTTCTCATTTTGGGGAAATCAGAATTTTAGTCAACGGCAGCGGAACAGTTTTTGAGTCTCCTGCTACGGATATGCCTTTAGAACAATGGCAATCTATGATGGATACAAATGTGACTGGAACATTCTTGATGTGTCAGGCAGTTGGTAAACATATGATTAATAACGAATACGGTAAAATCATTAACATTTCTTCTAGTATCGGCTTTAAAGGAGTTGACCCAGAAGCTGTAGATTCTGTCGGATATACAACTAGTAAGGGTGCAGTCATGACTTTAACGAAGGATCTTGCAGTTAAGTGGGGACGACATGGAGTGTATGTAAATTCAATTGCTCCTGGAGTTTTCACTACAGGTATGAATAACCCCGAAATACCGGGAACACTTGTACACAAAGCAGGCCCTTTCATTGCGTCACAAGTTCCAGTTAGAAGATTAGGCAGTGACAATGATTTGGTAGGTGCACTCCTATACTTTGCTTCAGCAGCATCTGATTATTGTACTGGACAAATTTTGACTCTTGATGGTGGACTTGGGGCTAAGTAAATTTCAACCAAATAACGTGGTTGCGTAAATTAATCATACTTAACTACAATTAAAAAATACCAATTTTACTTAACTAAAAATTATGAATATACTGAATTAATAAATTCGAACTTGTTAATTTGCTTGCTGATGAAAGCGATAACAATATGTGAATTAAATAAATATTTATTGGAAGAGGGGATTTTAAGTGAGTGATTTAAAAGATGTAAAAGAAGTAGAAGTATTTCATGCAGGTAATGTTAGTGTAGATGAATTGCCTTGGATTCCATATTTTGGAGATGCGAAGTTTAAGTTGCTTAAAGCCAACCCTGTGACCGGACAGACGGTTACGTTATTATGTGTTCCTGCGAAAATGCAGCTTCCTGCCCATTTCCATTCTGGAACAGTCATTGTATATACCGTCCAAGGGACTTGGAGATATCTCGAGGAGCCTTGGATCTCCAAACCTGGTGACATGGTTTATGAGCCTGCAGGCTCCAAACATACGCCGACAGCTGTAGGGGATGAAGATGTTATCACCTTCAATATTGTAGAAGGAACATTAGACTATTTGGGTGAAGAAGGAGAAATTCTTGCCAGAGACAATTGGGAATCATTCCTGAAAAGATACTATGAATATTGTGCGGCTGAAGGAATTGAGCCTATTGATGTGACTAAATTTTGATAGTTAGATTCATAAAAAAAGGAGAAGCCCGGTGTCCACATGACGAAGAGGCTTCTCTTTTTTCTGGGATTTTTCATTTTAATATTAGTAGTAATAATTTATATATTAATATTTTTAATTTTATTTAATTTAAACTTATAAGTATAATCATAAACATAATAATATTTTTATAATTTTTAATATTCTAACTTAACAGATAATATAGCTAGGAGGAATAATGATAAATGACAGCAGAGACGGTTTTGATTACTGGTGCTACAAAAGGGATCGGATATGAATTCACAAAAGTTTTTGCAGAGCATTATTATAACTTGGTATTAGTTGCAAGAGATTCGGCGTTGTTGGAACAACAAGCCGAGAGTTTAAAAAAGGAATATGGCGTGCAAGTGAATACTTTTGCCGGCGATTTGAGCAGCCATACAACGGTAGAGAGCTTACAACGATACTTGAAAAGCGAAGGAATCGACATCGATATTTTGATTAATAATGCTGGAGCAGGCGGATTAGGGTTGATGACGGAATTGGATATTCAAAAAGAAATGGAATACCTGCAGCTCAACATGATCTCTCTCACGTATTTAACTAAACTTATTGCGGATGACATGGTGAAACGAAAGCAAGGTAAAATTTTAAACGTGGCTTCAACAGCAGCCTTTCAGCCAACTCCACGGATGTCGATGTATGGTGCCAGCAAATCTTACGTCTTATTCTTTACGGAAGCAATTGCGGAAGAACTTAAAGGAACCGGAGTTCAAGCTTCTGTATTATGTCCCCCTTCTACCAAAACTCCGCTCACGCAAGGGTTGGCTTCAACAAGAACAAAAATTTTCATTAAGAACTTAATAGAGCCGCAAGCTGTTGCCAAGTGCGGATTTGAAGGGTTAATGAAGAATAAAACTGTAATCATTCCAGGCTTTAAAAATAAACTCATGGCTAAATCTGTGGGATTGTTGCCAAGGAAATGGGTAACTACCTATACCCGAAAGCTTATCGAACAAAAAGTGTAAATACCATTAAGGTCCTATCCTTGGAAGAGTTGGAGTATTTAAAAGCATTATCTTGATAGATTTACAATGGCAAATAGCTTACATAGTTTTTAAGAAGATATCTTGTTTGGAATAACAAAATCAAAAAAGGGGACTAATGATGAATTTTTTATTATCTAAGGAACATCAAATGATGCAAAAAATGGTACGTGAGTTTGCTCTAAACGAATGTGAACCTACTGCAGCTCAACGTGATGAAGAGGAATACTTTGATATTAAGATTTGGCAAAAGATGGCGGAACTTGGTTTATGTGGCATTCCTTGGCCAGTAGAGTACGGAGGTGCAGGTGCCGATTATTTGAGCTATGTGATCGTGGTGGAGGAATTGTCTCGGGTGGACGCTTCAATTGGGACCACACTTTCCGCACATACATCGTTAGCCGGATGGCCGATTTACAAGTTTGGAACGGAACATCAAAAGCAAAAATATTTGCGGGCCATGGCGGAAGGAAAAAACATGGGTGCGTATTGCTTGACGGAATCTGGATCCGGATCTGATGCCAGTGGAATGAGAACAACAGCCGTTCTTGCCGGAGATGAATGGGTTTTGAACGGATCGAAGATTTTTATCACCAACGGAGGCTATGCCGACACTTATATCGTTTTCGCACAGACCAACTCTGCACTAAAGCATAAAGGCATTTCTGCGTTTATTGTGGAAAAGGGCTTCCCAGGCTTCTCTGTAGGAAAGAAGGAAAAAAAGATGGGAATTCGCTCTTCCTCCACGACAGAGATCATTTTTGAGGATTGCCGGGTTCCAAAGGACAATCTTTTGGGCCAAGTGGGTGAAGGGTTCCAGATTGCCATGAAGACTCTCGACGGCGGTCGGAACGGAATCGCTTCTCAAGCTGTTGGAATCGCTCAAGGAGCATTTGATAATGCCGTAACATTTGCAAAGGATCGCGTCCAATTTGGCAAACCGATTAGCTCACTGCAAGCTATTCAATTCAAATTAGCCGATATGGCCACAAAAATTCAAGCTGCCCGTTTATTGACGTATCAGGCAGCATGGTATGAGGATCAAGGAATTCCTTACGGACTTCAATCTGCAATGTCCAAACTATTTGCTGGAGACACCGCCATGGAAGTAGCGGTGGAGGCTGTTCAAGTATTTGGCGGATATGGCTACACAAGGGAATACCCGGTAGAACGATATATGAGAGATGCTAAAATCACCCAAATCTATGAAGGGACGCAAGAGATTCAGCGTCTTGTTATTGCCGGAAATCTGCTTAAAGCATAAAAAAAACTCAATATTAACGAAAACAGGAATGTAATCTATTAAAAAGAAGCAAATGGGCTTGTCAAACGTGAAAGATTTGCTTGGGCATAGTTAGAGCCTTACCGCATGGCAGTGGAAAAAGGAAAAATAAAAGAATTGGCGATTGCAATAGGGGATGATTTTCTACAGCTTGGAGTCAGCTAAGGATGCTGGTATTCCTGTTCCGCTCGCTTTTTTGCAAATCATTGGCAGTTATGGCTTTCAAGAGAAAAGGAGGTTTGTTGGCAAAGTGGTAGAGAAAAAAGCTGACAACGTTGTTGTGGGTGAAATACAGGCGAAGTCGGGGTGTCTAACTCTAAAGTTGTCGTTGCGATTAACAAGATTCCGAAACACCTATCTTTCAAGTAGCGGACTACGGTATTGTGGGGGAATTTGTTTGAGGTGATTCCGCTTCTAGCGAAAGAAATTCAAAAAAACTGGTAAATTCTTAAATAAGAACATGTTATTACTCCTGATTAATAAGTGCATCTCTTCTCAATAAAGATCTCCTATCAATAGAGTGATTGATAGACAATAATAAGCTTTTGGAAAGGAATTCGTATATGTTTAAAAAGGTTCTTATTGCTAATCGAGGAGAAATTGCTGTCCGTGTGATTAGGGCGTGTAAGGAAATGGGGATATCTACGGTCGCTGTATATTCTGAAGCAGACCATGAAGCTTTGCATGTACGTCTAGCAGATGAAGCCTATTGCATTGGACCACACCTATCATCTAAGAGCTACTTGAATATGACCAATTTATTAATTGTTGCTGAAATTTCACATGCAGATGCTATCCATCCCGGCTATGGATTTTTAGCGGAAAGTGCAGAATTTGCTAATTTATGTATTGAAAACGATATCATTTTTATTGGGCCATCACCTGAGGCCATCAGTAAGATGGGGGCGAAAGCGGTAGCGAGAGAAACGATGGAATACGCTGGCGTACCAATTGTCCCAGGTACGGATGGGATTATTGAAGATATTGATGAAGCTGTTTTTACAGCAAGACGTATCGGGTATCCCGTTATTGTTAAAGCCACTGCCGGTGGTGGTGGAAAAGGGATGAGGGTTGCTAAATGCGAGGAAGAGTTAAAAAAAGCGATTTCAATGGCGCAGCAAGAAGCAGCTACAGCTTTTGGTAATGCAGGTGTTTATTTAGAAAAGTACATTGAAGAGCCTCGACACATTGAAATCCAAATTATGGGTGATTCCTTTGGCAATGTCGTGCACTTAGGGGAACGTGATTGCTCAATCCAGAGACGCCATCAAAAGCTAATTGAAGAAGCGCCATCCCCTGCACTTGATGAAGAACTAAGAACTAAAATGGGAGAGGCGGCATTAAAAGCCGCGAAGGCAGTACAATATTCAGGGGCAGGTACCATTGAATTTTTACTAGATAAACATAAAAATTTTTACTTTATGGAAATGAATACTCGTATTCAAGTTGAACACCCAGTTACAGAACTTATAACAGGAGTAGACTTAATCAAAGAACAATTACTTGTTGCCTCAGGTCATAGGCTATCTGTCAAACAAGAAGATATTCATATCAATGGTTGGTCGATCGAATGCCGGATTAATGCAGAAAATCCTGATAAAAAATTTATGCCATCCCCTGGGAAAATTGGATTATACCTACCTCCGGGTGGATTTGGAATCCGAGTCGATAGCGCAGTTTATCCAGAATATACGATCTCACCATTTTATGATTCGATGATTGCCAAATTAATCGTACATGGAAAAACTCGTGAAGAAGCAATTGCAAGGATGAAGCGAGCCTTAAGCGAGTTCGTCATTGAAGGAATTGATACAACAATCGCTTTCCACCTTCGCTTATTAGAACATCCGGATTTTATAGCTGGTAATTTCAACACGAAATTTTTAGAGATGAATGATCTAACGGTTTCCACTAAGTAACTAGTGGTGATTTGAAGTATTCAGTGGCACTAGTTCATTTAGTGAAGAGAAGAGGTAATGGATTTGGAAAAACAATTTTTTAAAGTATTGATTAGAATGGCCAGATAATCGGGACTGAACCTATGTGTGGAGATTTCATAGATCCTAAAAAATCGGAAATGAGTAAAGAAAAAATGATAGAAATTAAATTGTAGAAGGAGTGTTTCCTCATGTTTAAAATGAATGACATTAAAGAATTAATTCGAGCGGTGGACCGTTCTTCAATTGGAGAATTAACGATTAAAGGTGAAAATGATCACCAAATAACGATTAGTAAACAAATGAATGTCGGACAAACAGCGCTTATCGGAGAAACGCAAGTCCCAGCAAATATTGCTGTCTCACCTGTGAAAGTGGAAGCGGCACCCGTTCAAAAGCAGGAAGAAATACAAGCACCAGCGGCGACAATTGCTGATGACACATCGATTCATAAAATTACTTCCCCAATGGTGGGAACATTTTATACGGCTCCATCACCTGATTCTGATGCCTATGTAAGAGTGGGAGATCAAATAAAAGAAGACACAGTGTTATGTATTGTGGAAGCCATGAAGCTTATGAATGAGCTTGAAGCGGAAGTTAGTGGTGAAATTGTTGAAATCTTTGTGGAAAATGGTCAGGTTGTTGAATATGGCCAGCCCTTGTTCCTCGTAAAAACAGCATAAACAATAAAATTTAAATACTGATAGGAGAGGAACCACAGCATGGATATGTTCGATAAAATCGAGATCATGGAAGAACGACGGGAAAAAGTGAAGCTGGGGGGCGGTTATGCACGGATTGATGCCCAGCATGACCGCGGGAAGCTTACTGCTAGAGAGCGAATCGAACTATTAGTGGATGAAGGGACATTCGTTGAAATAAACCCATTTATTGAAAATCGCGGCCTTGAATATGGATCTGGGGAGGCTCCAGGAGAAGGGGTTGTTACAGGATACGGTAAGGTCGATGGGTGCCTTATTTTCCTTTTTGCTCAAGATTTTACTGTTTTCGGCGGAGCCCTTGGCGAAATGCATGCGACAAAGATTACCAAAATCATGGATTTAGCTGCAGAAAATGGAGCACCTATAATCGGGTTAAATGACTCAGGTGGAGCACGAATACAAGAAGGTGTTTTATCACTAGATGGATATGGACACATTTTCTATCGAAACTCCATTTATTCAGGAGTAATTCCACAAATTTCCGTGATTATGGGACCTTGTGCCGGGGGGGCTGTTTATTCTCCTGCGATTACAGATTTCGTTTTCATGGTAGAAAAAACTAGTCAAATGTTTATTACAGGTCCAAAGGTAATTGAGTCGGTAACGGGAGCAAAGATTAATAGTGAGGATTTAGGTGGTGCGTCCGTTCATTCCACAATAAGTGGAAATGCCCATTTTACTGGACCAACGGAAGAAGACGTATTAAACGAAGTCAGGAGATTAATTGGCTACTTGCCATCAAACTATGAAGAAAATCCACCTTACAAAGAGCCAGTAAATAAAGTTCCTTTAGATGAAAGAATCGATGAACTTCTTGATGTTGTCCCGATTGATGGAACGAAGGTTTATGATGTGCGTAAGGTGATTCATTTAATTGTTGATGATCAAGATTTCATGGAAGTCCAGCCTAAATTCGCTAAAAACATTGTCGTTGGCTTTGGCCGTATAAACGGCGATACAGTCGGTATAATCGCAAATAATCCGAAGATGATGGCTGGTGGTCTTGATATTGATTCATCTGACAAATGTGCTCGCTTCATCCGATTCTGTGATTGCTTTAAGATTCCATTAATTACATTTGAAGACGTGAGTGGCTTTATCCCAGGAATTCAACAAGAGCATGGCGGGATTATCCGGCATGGAGCGAAAATTTTATATGCCTATTCGGAAGCTTTGGTTCCCAAAATTACAGTGATTCTTCGAAAAGCATATGGTGGGGCTTACGTTGCCCTAAACAGTAAAGCAACCGGGGCAGACTTAGTATTTGCTTGGCCTAGTGCGGAAATTGCGGTTATGGGACCATCCGGGGCGGCCAATATCATTTTTGCAAAAGAGATTAATGAAAGTACAGATCCGGAGGCCTTTAGGCAAGAAAAAATCAACGAATACCGCGAACGGTTTGCCAATCCTTACGTCGCATCAGCTAATGGCATTGTTGATGATGTAATTGACCCGAGGGATACAAGAAAAAGTATCGCTAGTGCATTGGAAATGCTAAAAAACAAGAAGAAAGCATTACCTAAGAAAAGGCATGGAAATATCCCTTTATAAACCTTTTCTTTAATAGATTATGAACTACCTATATTAATAGAAGAAAAACATCTAAAGACGACAAATGAAAAAAAACCTAGCGTAAATTGAGATGGTATAGAAGGGAGAGAGCGATAGCATAGGGATTGATGCTTAGCGCAACTTAAAATGGATAAAAAAATAGTGGACCAATTTTCAGAATTTGAGATCCCAAGTTATGAACAGTGGCGTGATCTAACAGAACAATCTTTAAAAGGAGCTTCTTTTGAAAAAAGACTTATTACAGAAACTTATGAAGGAATTTTACTTCAGCCGATGTATCGAAAGGAGGATGCCGCCACTCTTCCTTTTCTGCAGTCTTTGCCAGGTATGGCCCCTTTTACTCGCGGCACTAAAACGCTTATAAATGGATGGGAAATCAATCAGGAAATCAATGTTGGAATACCCACTTCTTTTAATAAAGTAGCACGGCATGACCTTAGCAAGGGGCAAACCTCATTAAATATCGTCCTTGATACACCAACGAAACGTGGAATAAATGCGAATGAAGCTACCTCAGAAGTAGGGAAAGCGGGACTATCGATTTCAGGGGTAACCGATGTAGCCGGTGCACTAAAAGATATTGACTTTGGTAATGTTCCTTTTCACGTTAGTGCTGGGGCAAATTCATTGCCAATCCTAGCTCTGATTATCGCTCATCTAGAACAGTCCGGACGACAAGTGGAGGAATTACATGGGTGTATAGGAATGGATCCACTCGCAGAACTGGTAGAAAGTGGAGCATTGGCTTACGAGTTGGAAGATTGTTATACATGGATGGCCGACATAACAAAATGGGCAAATGAGAATACCCCCCATTTACAAACGGTTCTAATCCATGGAAATGTCTATCATGACGGTGGAAGTAGTACGGTTGAAGAATTAGCTTTTTCCTTATCAACAGGTGTCGAATATCTACAGGCACTAACTTCCCAAGGAATTGATATAAATAAAGCCGCCAGCAGTATCCGTTTTTCGTTCTCAATCGGTTCCGGTTATTTTATGGAAATTGCCAAACTTCGTGCCGCAAGAACTCTTTGGGCAAGAATTGTAGAAACCTTTGGTGGGAATGAAGAAGCCCAGAAGATGACGATGCATGCACGAACATCTGCATGGACAAAAACTGTTTTTGATCTCTATGTGAATATGCTGCGTGCTACAACAGAAGCATTTTCTGCAGCAGTCGGTGGAGCTGACAGCATTCATGTTAGTTGCTTTGATGAAGCGATTCAAAAGTCTACCGCTTTTTCACGACGAATTGCACGGAATGCCTCCATTATTTTAAAAGAAGAAGCTCATATTGCGAGGACAATCGATCCAGCCGGTGGCTCATGGTACGTAGAAGTACTGACAAATGAGGTTGCCAAAAAGACATGGGGACTCTTCCAGGAAACAGAGCGAAAAGGTGGGATTTTCCAGTCGTTAATAAAAGAATTCCCACAAAATTTGGTTCAACAAACAGCTTCAAAGCGGGTAGGGAACATTGCAAGTCGAAAGGATATATTTGTTGGGACAAATATGTATGTGAATATTGAAGAAAAAGGAATAGATTGGTTAGCTATTGATGAGGCGTCTCAAATTGATGATCATATCAATAAGGTTAAAGGTCGAGCACATAGACCGGTTGCAAGCTTAGCTGCAATTCCCAATAAAACAGAAGCGTCGATTCAGGTAGCGAAACAAGGTGCATCGTTAGGTGAAATTGCAGAAGCAACAGGTAGAAGGTCTGAATCTGTTGTCAGCGTTAAAGCAATCCGTCCTACGAGAGGTGCCATTCAGTTTGAACAACTCCGTCAAACCATCAATGAAAATGCAGAAAAGGCAGGTAATCGTCCAAAAGTTTTTCTAGCGAACCTAGGACCTATTTCAGATCATAAAGTGCGAGCAGATTTTGCTGCAGGATTTTTTGAAGTAGGCGGTTTCGATGTTATTCAAAACAATGGATTTACTTCTGCAAAAGAAGCAGCAGATGCAGCTATTGCTTCAAACGCCGGTATTGTCATCATTTGTGGAAAAGATGAAGACTACCAACAAACAGCGATTCCACTTGCAAGGTCTATTAAAAAAGCGGATGCACAAATAACCGTATTATTAGCAGGAAAGCCTAGCGAAGTCGATGAAATAAGATTTAAAGAGGCTGGAATAGCTGAATTTGCTCATGCTGGCTCAAATTGCTATGACGTGCTAAGTCAACTTCTAGATAAGAAAGGAGTTGCTGCATTATGACAAAACCAGATTTCAGCCAAGTAAAATATAAGGATGAAAGAATAGCAGAATATAGCGAGTGGCGTAAACAAGCAGAAAAACTTTCTGGAAAGTCTTTTGAAGAATTAACAGTTCCGACTTATGAAAAAATTGATGTAAAGCCGCTTTACACAAATATGGACACACAAGGAATGAATCATTTAGATTATGTGGCGGGAATCGCACCATTCTTTCGAGGTCCCTACCCAGCTATGTATAAATCACAACCTTGGACGGTTCGTCAATATGCTGGCTTTTCTACAGCGGAAGAAAGTAATGCGTTTTACCGCAGAAACTTAGCTGCAGGACAAAAAGGGCTTTCGATCGCCTTTGATTTAGCCACACATCGTGGGTATGATTCGGATCATCCTAGAGTCGTAGGCGATGTGGGAAAAGCCGGCGTTGCCGTTGATTCCATTCTAGACATGAAGATTTTATTTGATGGAATCCCATTGGACCAAATGTCTGTTTCGATGACGATGAACGGAGCTGTCCTGCCAATTATGGCTTTTTACATCGTGGCAGCTGAAGAACAAGGAGTTCCCCAAGAGAAGCTTTCTGGAACAATACAAAATGATATTTTAAAAGAATATATGGTTCGTAATACGTACATCTTTCCTCCAGAATCGTCAATGAAAATTATAGCAGATATCTTTGAATACACGTCCCAGCATATGCCGAAATTTAATTCCATTAGCATCTCCGGTTATCATATGCAAGAAGCGGGGGCTACGGCCGATATAGAGTTGGGCTATACCCTTGCAGATGGATTAGAATATGTCAAAACGGGTTTAAAAGCAGGGATTGATATTGATCGATTTGCTCCACGACTTTCCTTCTTCTGGGCAATCGGAATGAATTACTATATGGAAGTGGCTAAAATGCGCGCAGCTCGTTTAATTTGGGCGAAACTAATGAAAAGGTTTTACCCGAAAAATGAAAAGTCGTTAGCACTTCGAACCCACTCGCAAACATCTGGATGGAGCTTAACAGAGCAAGACCCATTCAATAATGTTTCACGTACCTGTATTGAAGCGATGGCTGCTGCTCTTGGTCATACACAATCCCTACATACGAACGCACTGGATGAGGCGATTGCGTTACCGACCGATTTTTCTGCCCGAATAGCTCGAAATACCCAACTATACCTACAGGATGAAACGGGGATAACCAACGTATTAGATCCATGGGGCGGCTCCTATTACGTGGAGTCACTTACGGCTGAATTACTTGAAAAAGCCTGGGAACATATTGAAGAAATCGAAGCACTTGGTGGAATGGCAAAAGCCATTGAAACAGGACTGCCAAAGATGAGAATTGAAGAAGCCGCTGCTAGAAGACAAGCGCATATTGATTCTGGTAAAGAATCGATCATTGGAGTGAATAAATACCGTTTAGAAAAAGAGGACCCTCTTGAGATATTAGATATTGATAATACTGCTGTCCGTGAAGCGCAAATTCGCCGCTTAGAGCAACTCCGGGCAGAAAGGGATAAAGCAAAGGTAGAAGCAGCACTTCAAGGGATTACAAAAGCGGCTGAAACTGGAGAAGGAAACCTCTTAGAGCTAGCGGTAAATGCAGCTCGCGCTAGAGCGAGCCTAGGAGAAATTTCGAATGCATACGAACAAGTAGTAGGGAGACATAAAGCAGTAATTCGTTCGATTAGCGGAGTGTATAGTACAGAGTTTGGGGAAGAGGAACAAGTGAAAATTGTCCGTGAAATGTCCGATCAATTTGAAGAGAATGAAGGCCGCCGCCCTCGAATTATGATTGCAAAGATGGGACAGGACGGACATGACCGCGGAGCTAAAGTGATTTCGACTGCATTTGCAGACCTTGGTTTTGATGTTGATATTGGTCCCTTATTCCAAACCCCAGAGGAAGCAGCCTTACAAGCCGTGGAAAATGATGTACATGTTCTAGGGATGAGCTCTCTTGCTGCTGGTCATAAAACATTACTTCCTCAAGTCGTGGAACAGCTGAAGCGTTTAGGCCGTGAAGATATTGCCGTCGTGATTGGCGGTGTTATTCCTGCTCAAGATTACAGTTACTTAATAGAAAAAGGAGCAGCTGCCATATTTGGACCAGGAACGGTTATCCCGATTGCCGCACAACAGGTGATAGAAGAATTAAATCGTCGTCTCGGATTGGTTACTTAAATGACAGAAAAAATATCGCCAAGACGAAGACACCTTACGGTTGATGAATATGTGCAGGGTGTGATGAATGGAAATCGTGCAATTATTGCTCAAGCGATCACCTTAGTTGAAAGCAATTTACCCAAACACATGGAAATGGCACAAAAGGTGCTAAAAGAACTGATTCCATATACAGGAAAATCAATTCGAATCGGCATTACAGGGGTTCCTGGGGCTGGTAAGAGCACGTTAATTGAATCCTTTGGTATGATGCTCTGTGAGCAAAATCACCGTGTAGCGGTATTAGCCGTTGACCCAACTAGCAGTGTATCTAGAGGAAGTATTCTAGGTGACAAAACACGAATGGAACATCTTTCTCGCCACCCACATGCATATGTTCGACCGTCACCATCAAGTGGCACGTTAGGAGGGGTCACTAGAAAAAGCCGTGAAACCCTTCTTATTTGTGAGGCAGCAGGGTATGACGTAATAATCGTGGAAACCGTCGGAGTCGGCCAAAATGAAATAACCGTCCGGTCCATGGTGGATTTTTTCCTAGTTATTATGCTGACTGGTGCAGGGGGTGAGCTACAAGGAATGAAAAAAGGGGTGATGGAATTAGCTGATGCTATTTTCATTAATAAAGCGGATGGCGAAAACAAACAAGCTGCCCTGAATGCAAAGATGGAATACAATCGTCTCCTGCATTTCTTACAGCCAATCACCGAGGGTTGGGAAACAAAAGCATTTACTGTGTCTGCCTTAACGGATGAAGGAGTATCTCACATTTGGAAGGTCATTCAGGAATATAAACAAGTTACCAGTAGGACTGGGTTTTTTGGAAAAAGAAGAAAAGAACAAATGATTGACTGGTTTCATTCTATGATAGAGGCCCAATTAAAGGCGAGATTTTATGGTAATCCATCGATGAAAAAGAACATTTCTAAAATGGAAGGGTTACTTCTTAACGGCCATACTTCTCCCACACTCGCAATCCAACAATTATTCAACATTTATGATGAAAATAGATAGGAAAAGGAAGGCTTTTCATTAAGAAGAGAAAAGGGATACCGGGTATAGCCTAATATATTACCTTAACAATATACCGTTAATTAATATCATGTACCAATAACGGTATAAAATTAGAACGTAAAATAAAGAAATGGAAAAGGTGTTTTCCATCCATCAAATCGAATCAAACAATCTTCAATAAAGGAGAATGAATTATGGGTCATGTTTATATTTTAGGTGGAGCTAGGACGCCATTCGGGAGTTTTGGTGGGGTATTAAAGGATGTTTCTGCCATCGATCTTGGAGTGATAGCAAGTAAAGGAGCCATTGAAAAAAGTAATATTTCAGTTGAAGAGGTTGAGCATGTTTTTGCTGGGAATGTGATACATACTTCGAAAAATGCCTCCTACCTTTCCAGGCATATTGCTTTGAAAGCTGGGATTCCAATCGAGAGCCCCGCTTTAACTCTCAATCGTTTATGCGGTTCTGGATTGCAAGCGGTTGTATCGGCAGCTCAGTCGATTATTTTAAAGGATGCTGAAGTTGCCCTAGCCTTGGGAACCGAAAATATGAGCCAATCTCCTCACGTATTACGAGATGTCCGCTTTGGTACGGGTTTACAGTCTCCACAAATGGACGACATGCTTTGGGCGACTTTGAGCGATGAGTATATAGGGTGTGGGATGGGATTAACAGCGGAAACTCTTGCTGAAAAATATGAACTAACCCGAGACGATCAAGATAGTTTAGCTGTCCAATCACACCAAAAGTCAGCAAAAGCCCAACTGACGGGACGATTTCAACAAGAGATTTCCCCGGTCACGATATTCACAAAAAAAGGAAAGGAAATAACCATTTTAGAAGACGAACATATTCGCCATAATACTTCAATTGAAGGATTAGCGAAACTGAAACCAACCTTTAAAAAGGATGGGACCGTAACGGCAGGTAATGCCAGTGGTATTAATGATGGGGCAGCTGCCTTAATACTTGGAAGTGAATCCTTCCTTCAAACCAATCACAATGTGAAGCCATTGGCAAGAATCATATCCTGGGGGATTGCGGGGGTAGACCCAAATATTATGGGCATTGGACCAGTTCCTGCTAGTCAATTAGCCTTACGGAAAGTCGGACTCAATATTGAAGATATCGATTTGTTCGAAATCAATGAAGCATTCTCTGCCCAGTATCTTGCAGTAGAGAGAGAGCTTGGATTGAAACGGGAAAAAGTTAACGTCAATGGTGGAGCAATCGCATTAGGTCATCCAGTTGGGGCTAGTGGAGCTAGAATTATATATTCATTGGCCCTGGAGTTAAGGAATCGAGGAAAGAAGTATGGACTAGCCTCCCTCTGTATTGGAGGAGGACAAGGAATCTCAGTAATCATTGAGGCTCTATGAATGATATTACAAAATGAATTTCTGTAACACACCTGACATGGTCCGCACTTCTAATGTTGAGGACCTAATTCCACAATGACGTCAAAAGGGGATTCGGTTATTCATCCTCGCATGACCAAAAAGCTGATAACGTATCATCACCAGCAAACGAAATCAGAGCCGAACGAAAATATTCTGACTAAGCGAGAAAAAGAAATGTTGCTTGAGTTGACCAAAGGTCTTAGTAACCAAGAAATCGCTGAAGCCTTATTTATCAGTGATAAGACGTCAAAATTCACATCAATAAGATTTTCAAAAAGCTGAATGTGAAAAGCCGTTCACAGGCAGTCAGTTATGCCGTTGAATCAACTTGTTCCATTTTCATAAATCGTAATCACTTAAAAAGTTAAAAGAACTGTTCAG
The DNA here is from genome assembly GCF_001578185.1 of Peribacillus simplex. NCBI lineage: Bacteria > Bacillati > Bacillota > Bacilli > Caryophanales > Bacillaceae > Peribacillus > Peribacillus simplex. The sequence continues at coordinate 2,182,064 of NZ_CP011008.1, forward strand.
TACCTTGATTATTCTTCTTTAATAACAGATCTGGAATAAATCTTAAGTTATATATGGATCTAGAACCAATAGATGAAAAATTACATCTAATGATTAATTTTCAGAAAAGTAGAAATGTTAAACGGTATATTAAATCTTAGTTTACTAGATTCATCATCTTTAAATGAATTGTTTATGAAGAACAAATGTTTAGTGAGAAAATAGTTATATAGGATAAGGGGATGCGGTATGAAGAGGAAAAAAATCAGTAAGATTCTTACAGGGACCTTAGTTGTTGGCATGTTATTATCTCAAGGCGCCCCGTATAATGTAATGGCGAAAAGCCCGTTTGAGTTGAATCCAGTTGATCATGCGGAAGAAATTCTAAAGAGCCTGTCTGCGGAACAAAGAAAGGCATTAGAGCAATTGGATGCCACTCCAAACTTTACGATTTCTCCGGATATTAATGCAAATAGTCCGGAATTAGTCAAAGTCATTGTCGAATTTGAGCAGGCGCCAGCCAAAATAGAAGTGATGAAAAAAGCGGCGAAAGGAAAGAAACTATCTTCTGAAGATGCGAATGAGAAAGTGGAAAAAGCTCATAAAGATTTTAAACAGCATGTGCAATCATTGAAATTACAGAAAAACGTGACTAATTACAAAGTGGAAGATGTAAAGATCACAAGAGAGTATAAAAACGCCATCAACGGTGTAGCGATGACACTGCCTGGTGTGGCAGTTAAGGATTTGCTGCAATCTGGAGTAGTTAAACGTATTTTTAAAGATTACGAAGTGAAAGTGGAACCACCTGTAAAATCGAAAGAAGCCATCGAGCCGAAAATGGCAGACAGTATTCCGCAAATTGGCGTGGACAAGCTTTATGCCGAGAACATTACCGGCAAGGGAATTAAAGTCGGTGTTCTTGATACAGGTATTGACTACAATCATCCTGACTTAAAAGAAGCTTATAAAGGCGGATATGATTTTGTAGATAATGATGTCGATCCAATGGAAACGACCTACGAGGATTGGATTAATGCTGGCAAGCCGGAAGACCCAGGCTATGTGTATTACACAAACCATGGGTCACATGTCGCAGGGACGATTGCAGCCCAAAAGAAAAACAATGTGGATTATGCTGTGAAAGGGGTAGCACCTGAAGTAGATTTATATGCGTATAGAGTATTGGGGCCTTGGGGAGGGGGATATACTGAAGGAATTCTCGCTGGTATCGATAAAGCGATTGAAGATGGCATGGACGTCATCAATATGTCGCTTGGCGCGCAGACTAACGATCCTTTATACGCCACTTCTGTCGCAGTAAATAACGCCATGCTTACAGGCTTGGTGACCGTCGTTGCTGCAGGTAACGCCGGACCTAACGAAAAAACTCTTGGTTCTCCGGGAACAGCGGCTCTTGGCATATCAGTAGGTGCAAGCGATGCTTCCATGTCCATTCCTGCCTTTAATGGAAGCGCTTCCGACGAGAAATTTGAAAATATGCAGCTGCTAGGCAAAGATTTTTCTGATCGATTAGAAGAATTGCAAGGAAAATCCTTACCAATTGTATTTGCGGGACTTGGTAAAGCATCTGATTTTGCTGGGAAAGATGTCAGCGGGAAAATTGCGTTGATTCAGCGCGGAGAAATTGCGTTTGATGAAAAAATCAAAAACGCCAAAAAAGCTGGGGCTAAATCAGTGATTGTGTATAACAATGTTGACGGGCAAATACCTGCCTACTTGGGTGAGGCCGTCGGGTTAATCCCTTCATTCCGCCTGTCAAAAGCGGATGGTGAGCGTTTAAAGGGGATGGGCGAAGGTTCTTTCACATTTGAAACGTTAAATAACACAAAAACGGAAGGCGATCATTTAGCAGATTTCAGTTCACGTGGACCGGTAAATGGAAATTATGATATTAAGCCGGATGTAGTCGCTCCAGGTGTGTCGATATTCTCTACGACACCGGAATTCATCAACGATCCGCAGGACGGCATTAATTACGGGAATGCCTATGTACGCATGTCGGGTACATCGATGGCTACGCCACACGTGGCAGGAGCAGCAGCATTGATTTTGCAGGAGAATCCGGAATACACTCCTTTCGATGTAAAAGCGGCACTCATGAATACATCGAATGATTTAAAAGGGAATAATTCTGTATACGAAGTGGGTGCAGGACGAATCGATGCCTATCAAGCGGTTCATACAGATACATCCATCAAAGTATGGGATAAGACAAAAAATATCGAAAATGGAAACGTCGTAGAAATTGACGAACAAACAGGTTCTATCGTATTCGGCAGATATTATAAAAAAGGTAATGAACCAATTGATGCAAGCAAAAAGGTGACGGTTCAAAACAACAGCCAGGAAGAGAAATCTTTTAAACTAGAAGTGGAGTATCACGGTGAGCGAAAAGGCATTCAAGATGCAGTGAAGAACGGTGTAAAAGTGGCGGTGCCTTCATCGATTACAGTGGGAGGCGGCCAAATAGAGGAGCTCCTGCCAAAAATAACGATTCCAACCAGCGCTTCGGCAGGAAGATATGAAGGGTACATTCATGTGACCAATACCAACAATCCAGACGAAACCTATCAAATTCCATTTGCTGTCATGGCGACGGAAAAAGGATTTGATTATGTCAAAGCGACTAGACCATCCGTGACAAATACAACACCTTTCTGGGAACTTAATGACACAAGAATCCATTTCATCATGAAGTTGAACAGTCCAATGACAACCATGGATGTGCTTGTAAAAGACAGTAAAACAGGAAAATCTGTAGGGTTCATAGGGACAGCGAACACTAACTTTCCAATAGATAGAGAAGTGTATCTTACAGGTGCGTTCAGCGGTACGGTCTTACCATTTACAAATGATCCGTCCCAGCCAATCAGTGATATTCCTATAAAGCTTCCAGCAGGCGACTATATACTGGAACTGATTGCACACGATGAGGAAGGGAAAACATATGTGGTAGACAATCCACTTATCGTGGACAATACAGCACCAGAAGTCAACATGGATATAAAATCGGGTGTAATCGAAATCAATGATTCTTTGTTTACAGTAGAAGATGGCCAAAAAGCGGTGTGGCTGCATGGAACAGCTAAGGATGAGACAGTGGATCTATTACAATCTAAAGGGTTGGACATCGATCAATCGTCCAACACTATGGCTTACTATACAGGTGCCTCTGGATATATGGCTGGGTTCTTCCCGATTCAAGCGAATGGAGATGTGAAGTTAGGTATTGAGGAAAGTGATATTGCAAAACAACCTATGAGATTGTGGTTGAGAACGTGGGATACTGCAACGGCAGTTGGTTACCAAAAGTATTACTTCATGAAAGAAGGAACGGAATATACGACTTCCAGTTATAACAAGAAAGAGTTAAAAGTCGACGATAGCTTTACGATGACACTAAGCCTTAATAATGTGAAGCAGCTTGTCTCGGGAGAATTTAATGTAGAGTACTACAAAGACTTCTTCAAGTTTTCGAATGTGAAGCTGAACAATGCAGTCAAACAATATGCAAAGGAAAAAGGCTTACAGGTATCACTAGATAAACCTGTTGTGACGGAAGGTACATTCAATAATAGTTTGAAAATCGGTGCTTCCATTACTGGAAATGCATTCAGAGGACTGGATGGAGACATGCCGTTCCTCGATGTAACGTTTAAAGTATCGAATGATGAAGTTTACGATGAAATTCCTGGATTTGAGGTAAAGAAAGGGTCTTATAAGAAATCCGGACAAACAGCAGACACTGCTATTCCTTTTTACGGCACTGAAGATCTTAAATTAATTCCTACACATACACAGTTGCTGGGATCCATCTTGCCGGAAGCATTTTTGATATATGAATCAGGAGCAGTATTTTTGAAAAAAGCGGATTACTCAAAAATAGGAGCACAAGTATACGCTCTCTCTAGAAGTGGTAAAAAATATCCAGGAACAATTGATAAGAGTGGAAAATTCACAGTCAATGATATTCCTGCTTCCGATCAAGTATATACAGCTGTTTTCGATGTTCCGGGGCATCTTAAAGTGATGAAGAAATTCATTCCTGGATATGATGCAAATGGAGAGCTACGAGGGCAATTTTTAAGAATTGGTCAGAGAAGTCTTGCAGGCGATGTGAATGGCGACAAAATGGTTGATATCCTCGATATCCAGAGTGTTGTGGATGCATATGGTATGAAGGATAAATCCATCGTGCCGCAAGATATCAATCAAGACGGTGTGGTAGACGAAACGGACATTCGCTTAGTTGAGAAAAACTTCTTAACGAAAGGACCGGATGCACCTGCCGATAAACAGCCAAAAGAAAAAATTGGCAAAAAAGGTCTGGAATACTTCCTGCGCCTGATCGGACTGGAGCCAAAGCAATAGCAAGAATAGAAGGTGAGGAATGCAGAGCATTCCTCACCTTCTTTTTTATAAAATAAGAAGAGCAGAGTTAAGAAAAGTTGATAAGTCCTCTTTTTAGAAGATATGTACGGAGTACCAGATTTCTTGAACAAAAGGGCACCGACCCTTGCTTTTTATTCAAAAAGGCGTATTTAGCATATATGGAAAAAGAAGAACTCATTAATTTAATATCAGAAAAAATGAAACTTGTCCGAACATGATTTTGTTCAGTTAATTGTTTGTAAAAATGGTGGTACGCCTAAAGAAAAAACAATGGATGGTAAGATATGGTGGAAAGAAATCGAGTATAGAGGGGATTTTCGTTTGCAACAAAATTTGATTATTAACCATTACCGTATATTGGATCAATATGATTATCGTTGGCATAGTTCTTTTAATATGGCTCTTTTCGTAAAGATTGTTGTTTTTAAAACGAAACTATTTAAGGTTGAATGGAGCGGAAGTGCGAGACTCCTGCGGGAGCAACGGGACAGGTGAGACCCCACAGGCGTTTACGCCGAGGAGGCTCACCGCCCGCCCCGCGGAAAGCGAGCATCTGGAGGGGAAATCAACCACAACTCACTACCTGGTAAATAGCAACAAAGTATGTGAAAACAGCCTTTAATAAAGAAGAGAGTTTAAGTCGTTTAAATGAATTACAGTAGGTGGGGACATCGAGAAAGACAAAGGTATAGGGATGGGGATATATGAAGAATAAGATTTTATTTACAGTATTGATAATCAGTATAGGGATTAATTTGTTTTTATTTGGAAGATGGTTTATTTTTGAAAAAGCGTATGAACCGTCCGAAAGTGAACAGGCTATTTTAAGAAAAATGGTGCAGAAAACAGTTGAGAGTAAAGAGTTTAAAAAGTTAGCAGAAAAAGAGAATATTATTGCTATTGATGCAAACATGGATAAAAATAAAGGTTGAATGTTCCCCTACTATTTTGGAGTATGTGTCCGTACTGATATACAAACCTATCTGTTTGCTTGCAGTAATGAACAATACTCTGAAATGGAAAGCGCAGTAACGACTTATTCCATATATCAAGACGAAGAACCCCGAATTCCATTTAAAAAATAGAGAAAAGCCAAAAAATAACTGAAATAAAAGAAAGCCTACTTCCTTACATAACAAGGATCCTAGGCTTTCTTTATTCTTATAGGTGTTTAATTTACAATTTTGAAGTTAAACTCCATTTTGTTCCAAACTGGTGAACGTTTTACTTGCTTCCGTCATAGTCTAATTTTTTTACAGCATAGAGTATATTTCTTCTTATGGGAGAAATGATAAATCTGAGAGAAAGGGGGGCGTTTCATATTTTTTTCTCCGGTTTATTTAAAAGGAAACGTTATTCTAAATACCAGCAAACAAACCAAAATGTTCATTCAGAAAAACTTAGTTCGATAGATCATTATCCGCTGTATCCTGATTTATCGATGAATATACAAGTACTTCAGCAGATGTTTCACCATGCTCCGGATCTGGTGATTCGCCACTTCGAATTCGCCGGAAAGGGAACAAAGGCAGCTTTAGTATACGTAGATGGTTTAACAGATAAAAATTCAATAAGCAGAAATGTTCTAAGTGCCATGACGCAATCCTCTTTCGACCCAAAGAATGGATTGCCAACAACTGTAGGGGATGTTGAAGAAGTCCATTCATGGAAATCCATTGAAAATGCACTTTTTGCAGGTGACAGCGCCTTATTCATCCAAGGGGAAACTAAAGCGTTTCTTTTGGATACAAAAGGATGGCCACAAAGAGCGATTGAAGATCCGAAGTTAGAAACATCACTGAAAGGTGCCCACCAGGGATTTGTAGAGACCGGAAGTCAGAATGTAGCAATGTTGCGAAGGTATATTCCTAACCGAGAATTGATCATAAAGGAACTTACAGTGGGTGTTCGCGGAAAGTCAAAGGTCTTTATCGTTTATTTGGGAGATGTTGCTAGTGAAGAAGTACTGCAGGAACTTGAAGACAGAATCAAACAAATTCAAATGGACGTGATAATTAATACTGGTGAACTATCTGAACTCATTGAAGATAACCCATATTCCCCGTTTCCTCAGTTTATATTAACCGAGAGGCCGGACGCAACAGCTTCACAAATTCTTCAAGGTCGATTTGCCGTTATCGTCGATCGCTCGCCATCTGTTTTAATTGCTCCGGTAACATTAATGTCTTTTCTTCAGAGTATTGATGATTACAGCACACGCTGGTTAGCTGCATCATTGATACGGTTGTTGCGCTTTTTCGCTTTTATGATCACATTATTTCTACCTTCAACATATGTAGCTGTCATATCCTATAATTACGAAGTCATTCCTTTAAAGCTTTTTTTATCCATAGCCGAATCACGGGTGGTTGTTCCCTTTCCGCCAATCATAGAAGCACTCCTGATGGAAGTTACCATTGAAATGATGAGAGAAGCAGGCGTTCGTCTTCCGGCTCCAATAGGCCAAACGGTTGGAATTGTGGGAGGAATTGTGATCGGACAGGCAGCTGTTCAGGCAGGTATAGTAAGCAATATTATGGTGATTATCGTTTCTGCAACGGCAATCGGCTCATTTATAATTCCAAATTATGACATGGGGACGGCTATCCGAATGCTGCGATTTCCAATGATGTTATTAGCAGTCATGTTTGGAAGTGTCGGAATCATGATTGGTGCCATGACGTTGATTGCCCATTTAATTAGTCTTGAATCGCTGGGAACTCCGTATGCAAGCCCATTAGCTCCTTTCCGGTTTGCAGATATGAAGGACTCATTTATTCGTTTCCCTTTATGGAAAATGATTACAAGGCCAAAAAGTGTAAGGAACATTCAATCCAATCGTCAGGGAAAGCCTAAAAGATAAGGTGAGGAAAATGAAAAAATACACTCATAATGAAATCACCATCCTGCAATATACTTTTTTAATTGTTGGGACCCAAATAGGGGTCGGTTTTTTGTCGCTTCCTAGAGTTATTGCCGAAAAGGGTGGAACAGACGGCTGGATGGGCCTCATCATTGGTTGGATATTAAGTGTTGCTGCCAGTATTATTATGGTGAAAACGGCTGAGAGGTACCCAAATGACACGCTTTACGATCTTCTTATCCGATTTTTTGGAAAAATACTAGGTAAAGTGGCTATTTTCATTATTCTTGGATACACTTTAAGCTTTTCTTTGATCATATTTATTAACACTTTTCTTTTTATAAAAGCATGGTTTCTTCCCAATACACCTGATTACTTAATTGTGTTGTTATTTTCAATCCCGGTATTATTTATAGTCAGGAATGGTCTCCGTGTTATTGGAAGATATAATGAATTGATTTTCTATATGACGATGTGGCTCCCGGTAGTTCTTTTGCTTCCATTAAAAGATGGAAGTCTCTTGAATTTACTTCCATTGTTTAAAGTTGGTTGGAAGTCAATTTCAGCTACCCTGCCGCCGATCATTTATTCGTTCCTAGGGTTTGAGCTTGTCTTTTTCTTTTATCCTTTCTTAAAGAAAAAGCAATATGCCATTCATGGAATTATTATTGCCAACACCTTATCGATGTTCTTTTATCTCTTTGTAACCATTAGCTGTTTTGTGTTCTTTAGTCCGGATAGCATTACCGATTTTAATCAGCCTGTCCTAAGTATGCTCAAAGTGATTGAATTCCCGTTTATTGAGCGTCTTGACGTGGTTATATTGAATATTTTGATCCTTTTTTCCTCAAGAGCCTGGATCTTGTACATGTACTGTACAGTCTTTAGTTTCAGTCAATTAATGAATAAGCAGGATCATAGTTCATATGTGCCCGTTTTGTTAGGTTTACTCGTCGTGGCCACATTTTTTGTTCAACCAACATGGATACAAGTAACAACCTGGCAAAAATGGGCTTCGAATGCCGGGATTGCGGTAGCATATGTGTTTCCCGTTTTTTTATGGATTTACAGTTGGGGATATGAGAAATTTTCACGGAGGAGATTTTCATGAGCCGAAAAATAGGATTGTGTCTTTTAATCCTTGTAATGATACTCTCTGGATGTATGGATGCTACACCAATAGAGGAAGTTAGCGTCTCACTTATTTTAGGCCTCGATTTAGATGAAGAGGATAATTTATTAGTGTATATGTCAAGCCCGATATTTAGTAAAGAGGCAAAAGAAAAGGAAGAAGTGTATGAAGTTAAATCATATACCCTCCGACATTCAAGAGAAAAATTTGATGCGAGGGTAATAGGATTAACATCAGGAAGTAAAACGCAATTGTTTTTGGTGGGAAAACGACTGCTTAAAAAGAAGGATTGGTTTGACTATCTCGATCCTTTCTTCAGAGATCCTAAAAATACAGTAACCGCAGGTGTTGTCGCTGTAGATGGATCTGTTGCAGATGTTATTTTCAATAAACCAACCGATAAACCGCGGCTATCTCTATATTTAACAAGTTTAATTGATGCTGCCTCCAAGAGAAATATTGTGAAAGACACGTCCCTCCAGGATTTCCACAGACAAATGAAGGACAAAGGGAGAACGGCGTGGATCACCCAAATCAAAAAGAAAAAAAGAATCGAGCTAACAGGCTCCGCATTGCTAGCTCAGTCCGGCCAATATAAAATAACAATAACACCTGATGAAAATCAATTATTAAATATTTTAGATGGTAATCAAAAAGGTGATTATTCCATAACCATTCCTGTTTCTATGGAATCCGCCAATAAAGGCAAACAATACATCAGCTTCGCCATTTCAGATTTGAAAGTAAAGAAGAAAGTAAAGTTCAATGGACGCTTTGTATTTGATATAAATGTAGATTTACAAATCTCGATTTCCGAACAACTCTTTCCATTCGATGTCCAAAAAGATTATGCAAAGCTAGAAAAAATCATTACAAATGAGCTTGAGAATGAAACCAATCAATTAATTCAAAAAATACAAAAGGCTCAAATTGACCCTTTAGGGCTTGGTCTGTATGCAAGAGCTTACTCTTATCAAGAGTGGAAAAAAGTACAAGAAGACTGGGGGAACACTCTGGCAAAATCAAAAATAAACATACATGTAAAAACAAAAATTAAGGGCATAGGATCAACGAATCATAAATAGGACAAAAGCTTTCATAATGGGGATGCTGAGAACCGATACCGGTTTCTCCCTTTTAGGGATTAAATTTGCAAGCTTTTTTTGACAAAGGCCATGCTTGATTTAGAATGAGGTAGCATAAGACTGTAATAAGCATTATTGATTGCACCTAAAGGGCGAAAGGGTGAAGAGGCTTACAAACGATTTCTTGTTTCGGAGGCTACAAAAACTTGCTTAATGAAGAAGATTATTTATATATATAAAGATCAAAGAAGCTTAGGCTCTTTGATTTTTATTAATGTTTAAGGCTCTTTTCGTAAAGATTTTTGTTTTTAAAACGAAACTATTTAAGATTGATTGGAGCGGAAGTGCGAGACTCCTGCGGGAGCAGCGGGACAGTTGAGACCCCACGCGTTTACGCCGAGGAGGCTCACCGCCCGCACCAAGGAAAGCGAGCATCTGGAGGGGAAATCAACCACGACTCACTACCTGGTAAATAGCAACAAAGTATGTGAAAACAGCCATGTTTAAATACTTCATCGTAATACCAGACCCTTTAATTTGTCCTCGGCTTTGTCCTCGTGTAATTTTAAAGTTATTAAAGATTATTGGTGAGGAATTTTTAGAAAGTGTTTATATGATAAGATTTTTTAGCCCTGTTTTCTTTGATTATGATGTAATCATCGCCTAGAACCTTTGGTATCACTGGATTTTGGAGTAAGATGAGAGTGGAATGCTAACATTTTGCTAACTTTCACTATTTAGAAAAGACCTTTCATAAGTTCACTGAACTTATGAAGGGTCTTTTCTTCAATATTTTTTGTCATATGTGCGTAGATGTTCATTGTTGTATTTACGTCTGAATGTCCTAATCTCTCTCATATCTAACTTTATACCTGCACCACTTCAATGAGAAGAGATGTGTGGGTATGTCTAAAACTGTGTGGAGTGATGTGCTTTTTCAATCTTCATATGCTTAATTTGTTCGATTGTAATAAGTTTTTGTGATTCTTAGTTTTTTATGAAGTCAAGGGTTGACCACTTTAGAGCAAGAATTTCTTCCAAACGAACTCCCGTATACGCTAACTTGCAAAGGTAAGATAGTCAAAAGAAAGTCCATGTTCTTTAGCAATACATACTCGGTTAAAGATAATTTTAGTTTTTGTTTTTATAAGACGTTGTAAAATCTGGGAAAATAATTTGATATTGCATCTAAAAGAATCCTCCGTCAAATAAAGAGATTTAAACTTTGGGTCATTGGGAGGAAGTTTAGGCAACATTGTCACTTGTTGGAGGAGTTTTATCCTTATTAATGCACAATTTTAATATTACTGTAGCAAAATAAAGAGAACACACTTTAAATTAACTCTAGGCACGCTTAGCTTGTTGGGAATGTGGTAGGACCCCTATTATAGATTTGCTTTTACTTTACCCAATTTTCGTACTGTTGTTGAGGATTTTTTCTGGATGATTATGAAAATAAAAGCTGATGAATTTGACGAATAAAAAGTGGTTTTACAAAACCTTAATATTTGATTAATGTGGGATTAATATTATCGAACTATGATGAAACCGTAATAAAAAGTAATAAACATTAAAGATTCCACACTAAATGGAGGCCCTTTTTATGAATTACACATTCAAGAAGAACTGTTATAAGTCTATTCAAGCTGTGATGTTAGGAGTGAGTGTACTAGGATTATCTGCTTGTGGAGCGCCTGAAGAGCAGGCTGCTCCAGTTGTTAAAGATCCAAACTCACTAACCCTGAAAGATATTGAAACAAAGGCAAAAGAAGAGGGGACAATTAATAGTGTCGGTATGCCTGATTCATGGGCTAACTGGGGAGAAACGTGGAATGATGTGATGAAAAAATATACGTTGGAACACAGCGATACAGATTTATCCAGTGCCGAAGAGATTGCCAAAATGGAATCTGAAGGAGAGAATGCAACAGCTGATATCGGCGATGTAGGGATTTCCTTTGGGCCAATCGCGGAAAAAAAAGAATTAACGATGCCATATAAAACTTCCTATTGGGACGAGGTACCTGACTGGGCAAAAGATGACAATGGAGATTGGGTTGTTGGCTACCAAGGAACGATTGCATTCTTTACTAATAAAGAATTAGTAGATAACCCGCCAAAATCATGGGATGACATATTAAAAGGAGATTATAAAGTAACAGTTGGAGATGTTCAGCGTGGTACACAGAACCAAATGGCCGTTCTAGCTGCGGCTAAGGCTTACGGTGGTGATGAAACAAATATCCAACCAGGAATTGACTATTTTGCTAAGCTTGCCAAGCAAGGACGCCTTAGCTTAACTGATGCCAAGCCGGCTAACATCGAAAAAGGGGAAGTGGAAGTTGCCCTTGTTTGGGATTTCAATGCTCTAGGTTACGCTGACCAAATTAACCGCGATCAATTTGATGTAACCATTCCAAGTGAAGGTTCAGTCGTAAGCGGCTACGCAACTATTATTAACAAAAATGCAAAGCATCCGCATGCGGCGATGGCAACTAGAGAATATATCTTAAGCGATGAAGGACAAATTAACTTAGCTAAAGGATTTGCCCGTCCAATTCGCGATGTAGAACTACCGAAAGAAGTAGCTGAAAAAATGGTTCCAGAAGAACAGTACAAAAATGCAAAACCTATTGAAGATTACAAAGCTTGGGAAGAAACAGCAAAGAAATTACCACAGCTTTGGCAAGAAGAGGTGTTAGTCCATGTCAAATAAAGTAATAGCGATTATTGTTGATGGTATGAGATATGATAAAGCATGTGAGGCTCTTGAGTTGAAACAAATCAGGCAGCACTTTACAAAGTAAAGTCGGAGCTCCCAAGTCTTTCCCATCCATTATTTGAAGTGTTACTAACGGGTACACCGGCATCAGTGAACGGAATTACGTCCAATCAAGCCGTTCGCTTATCTACTGAGAAAAGTATCTTTCATCTTACGAAAGAAAACGGCTTAAGAAACGGAACGGTATCTTATAACTGGGTAAGCGAACTTTATAATCGCGCGCCATTCCATTTTATTGAAGATCGTGAGCAAGAGGGTGAGTCTAAGCCAATTCAATATGGAAAATTTTATTGGGATGATGACTTTCCAGACAGCCATGTGTTAATGGATGCAGAAGCTTTGCGCAGAAAGTATGACCCACACTTTTTATATATTCATCCGCTAGGTGTAGATGTAAAAGGAGAAATTTTCGGTTCGGAATCGAAAGAATATCGTGAACAAATCTTAAAAATGGGAAGCTTATTGGTACAACTTTTGCCAATTTGGATCAAAGAAGGTTACCACATTTTAATTACATATGATCATGGCATGAGTGAATATGGTAACCATGGCGGCATAACTGATGGTGAGCGTGATGTACCGCTCTCTATCATGAGTCCAAAAGTTGAACCTGGTGTTTACAGTGAAGTAGTTCTTCAATTAGCTTTTGCACCGCTCGTTTGTGAACTTTTAAATATTGAGCCGTCCAATAAAATGATTTCATATCAATTTCCAGGTTTGAAAGGAAAAAATACCCTTTAAAAAAGATACACTATTCAACATTAAAATGAAGAATGAAGGTTGACGGGAATTGGTTTAACGAACGGACTGTTAAACCAATTCCTGAATTTTCCCAAATTGTTAGAGAACAAAGAGGAGCGAGAAGTCTTGCGAAAAATAAAAAAACAAAAAATTTACTTATTAGCTCTTTTATTGCCATTTATTATGTTTGTGATTGGATTTGAAATAGGACCATTAGTGGCAATGATTAAAGACAGTTTTTATGCAGACGATGGAATTCAAGTTACGATTGATCAATATATCACCATATTTAAAAGTAAGTTTTACTTACAAGGTATTCAAAATAGCATTGTCATTTCCTTGTTTTCTGCCGTAACTTCTGTGTTTATAGCTGTCATTGCAGCCTATTCGATTACAAAGTTCTCACAAAAAATACAAAATCGCCTGCTGATGATTGCCAATATGACGTCGAACTTTGAGGGTATTCCCCTTTCATTTTCATTTATTATTTTACTTGGAAACAATGGGTTGTTTACGTTGCTTTTTTCAAAGATTGGTGGGGATGTGTTTGCGGATTTTAATTTATATTCATGGACAGGCCTCATTCTTGTTTATATATATTTTCAAATTCCGCTTGCTATTATGCTCATCTACCCGTCTTATCAAGGAATTAAGAAACAATGGAAAGAAGCTTCTTCATTATTAGGAGGATCAACATTATCATTTTGGCTTCACATTGGGATTCCAGTTCTTTTACCTAGTATTGTAGGTACATTCAGCATTTTGTTTGCTAATTCGATGGGAGCTTACGCTACTGCCTATGCATTAGTAGGCAGCAACTATAACTTATTGTCATTGCAAATTGCCTCTCTAGTTGCTAGTGACGTTGCATTAAAGCCGCAGCTAGGTAGTGCGATGGGAGTTCTTCTAGCAGCGACAATGATAGGGGCGATGTGGTTCAATGAACGAATGATGCGCCGCATTAGGAGGGATTTACGATGAAATCTTCATTGACTTTTCATAAAGTGATTGTTGGGTTACTAGTTATATATTTATTAATTCCGCTTGTAGGAACCTTTTTATTCTCGGTTGCCGGTAAATGGGATCATACCATTTTACCTGAGAGTTATACAATGGATTGGTATATTGAATTATTTCAAGATGAACGGTTTTATGATGCTTTTCGACGAACGCTGTTTTTAATTGTCATGTCTGTAGGTCTTAGTGTTGTTATTATGCTTCCGACTATCTTTATCATCACGGTATATTTCAGTAAATGGGAAGGGTTACTTCAAGCAGCAGCTATGCTTCCTTATGGAATTCCTCCCATTGTTGGAGCTGTCGGATTAATCAAGGTATATTCAGATGGACCGATTCAAATTGCCGGAACACCTTGGATTTTAATCGGTGCCTATTTCATAACGATTCTGCCATTTATGTATCAAGGTATTCGTAGCAGCCTTCGTACGATTAATGCTGTGCAGCTTGTTGATGCAGCTGAATTACTGGGTGCTACCAAATTCCAGTCGTTTCGCACAGTGGTGTTTCCAAATATTGTATCTGGTATTTTAGTGTCTACCTTATTATCAGTCGCTCTTTTATTTAGTGAGTTTGCTTTTGCCAATTTGCTTGTCGGGGGCCGATTTGAAACCATTCAAATTTATCTTGCCGATAAACTAAACAGCAGTGGTCACTTAACAAGTGCAATTGTTATTACTTATTATTCAATGATTTTACTTTTAACGGGGATTGTATTAAAACTTACGTTTAGAAACGAAAAAAATCCTGTCGTGTCAAATAAGAAGCGAATTCCTTCATTTTTAAAAAAACAACACTGTAATAAAAATACTGCTATAGAAGGTGAAAAGTAATGAGCTATGTAACCATCGATCAAGTGACTAAGGGGTATGAAAATCAAGTCGTTCTAAATGACATTTCTTTAACATTAAAAAAAGGAGAATTTGCTACACTTCTTGGGCAAAGCGGATGCGGGAAAAGTACATTATTACGTTCCATTGCGGGGCTTGAAGGTGTTGATGTAGGAAGAATCTTAATTGATGGAAAAGATATTACTAATTTATCACCGCGTCAGCGTGAAGTCGGTATGGTATTTCAGTCTTATGCGCTTTTCCCAAATATGAGCGTTTTTGACAATATCGCGTACGGCCTTAAAATGAAGAAGGTAAAAAATATTAAAACAAAAGTGAAAAATATGATTGATATGGTTGATTTAATAGGAAAAGAAGAGTCGTATCCTCATCAATTATCTGGTGGACAACAGCAGAGGGTTGCTCTTGCCCGTGCGCTTGTCATGGAGCCGAAAGTACTGCTTTTGGATGAGCCGTTAAGCGCATTGGATGCTAAAATTAGAAAAAGTTTGCAAAAAGAATTAAAGAGAATACAGAAAGAATTAGATATTACAACTATTTTTGTTACGCATGATCAGGAAGAAGCAATGACGATGTCTGACCGAATTTTTGTCATGAATAAAGGAAAAGTTGTACAATCCGGTTCTCCATCAGAAATTTATACTTCTCCAGCCAATACATTTGTTGCAAAATTTATCGGAAATTATAATGTTTGTAATATGGAAGTTTTCCATAAACTTGTTCGCAGCACAGAATTAAAAGGGAATGAAGTCGCGATTCGTCCTGAAGTTTTACAATTAGTTTCTGCTGGTGAGGATAGCTTGGATTTACAAGAGAACTGGGGAATTAAAGGGTTTATTAAAGATGTTTCCATGACAGGGAATGTTTTAAGATATGAAGTAGAAACAGATGAGTCCGCTTTCCTTGTAGACTATCTTCACCACCGAGGAAAAATGTTTGAACAAGGAGCACGCGTTAATATTGTTGTACCGAAGAAAGAATGCATTATTTTATAAATTATTAATGATTACGGGGGAAGGAATATGTCTGTTTTGCCAGAAGAAAGAAAGAATGAAATTTTAAAAGAACTTAACAAAATGGGAAAAGTTAAAGTAATGGAATTAGTTGATCAATTTAATGTTTCAGAGGAAACGATTCGACGCGATTTGATGATATTAGAGGAAAAAGGGCTTTTAAAGAGGGTTTACGGTGGAGCGATTAAAACAGTCTTTGAATTTGAGGAGCCTCCATTTAAACAGCGTACAACGGTGAATCAAGAAGCAAAAATTAAGGTTGGGAAAAAAGCAGTAGAACTCATTTCTAACGGAGATGTGATTGCCATTGATGTAGGGACAACCATGCTTGAATTTGCGCAGTGTATCGAAAATAAAGTAGACATTACGATTTTAACCAATTCTCTTCCTGTGTCGTCTATGTTAACCGAATTGCTCAATGAAAATAAGTTTACAGGACAAATTCTATTACTAGGCGGACAAATTGATCCAAAGCATCAATCTATAAGCGGCGGTCTCACTGAACAAATGTTAAATCAATTTAATATTGATAAAGCGTTCATTTCAGCTGGTGGTGTTTCTATTCAAAATGGGGTTAGTAATTATCATTTACATGAAACATTAGTTTCACGCAAGATGGTCGAGGTATCAAAGCAAGTTATATTGCTAACGGATTACTCTAAAATTGGTGTCGACACATTTAGTAAAGTTTGTCCTCTAGAAAAAGTCGATGTGATTGTCTGTGAGCAACCATTTCCAGAGGAATGGAGAAATCATTCAAAATTAGAGGAGATCAATTGGATTCAAGCATAGTCAATCCATAAAAGGACATATCGAGATGGATGAGGGAGTTCTCTCTCTTTTTTGATTGGATTTTTATTGAGAGCAGGTATCAAAGCTAGAAAGAGAATTTTAATAGATTGAATGAGAAAAGGGGCTATATAGCATGAGTTTCATTGCGATAGATTTAGACGGAACATTATTAAACGACCAGAATGAAATTAGTGATGAAAATATAAAGGCGATTCAATATGCCCAAGATAGAGGCTTTGAAGTAGTTATTTCAACAGGGCGGGCTTATTTTGATGTTCAAACAATTTGTGAAAAAGCCGGGATTTCCCCATTTGTAATCGGGACAAATGGCGCAACCATTCATTCCAAAAGCGGAAAGTGCATTTCTTCTATTACGATAACTAAAGATCGTGTCGAATCTATTCTCCAATGGTTAGATGAACGTAATTATTATTACGAAGTGTTTACTGATAAAGCCATTTATACTCTTAAAAAGGGAAGAGAACATTTCCATAATGAGATTAAAAGTTTGAAAAGCGCCGATTTGAATACAGATATGAAAGAATTAGTTGAAGTAGCGGAAAGGCAATTTGACCAGTTTGGATATGTTTTAGTTGAAAACTATCATGATATCTTAAAACAGGAGGAAGAATTCTATAACGTATTAGCATGTTCTTTTGATAAAAAGAAATTAGAGGAAGCATGGAACCAATTCAAACAGTTTGATGAGTTGATGGTTGTTTCATCTGCTGATCATAACATTGAAATTACTAGTAAAAGAGCTTCAAAAGGAATGGCCCTTGAAAAATTGGCTTTTTTGATGAATGGCTCCTTAGATCAGGCTATGGCAATCGGGGACAGCAACAATGATTTATCCATGTTCCAGAAAGTTGGATACAGCGTAGCGATGGGAAATGCGAAAGATGCCATAAAAGCTGTTTGTACAACGACAACCATGAAAAATGATGAGAACGGGGTAGCTTATGCGATTTATCGATATATGGAGAACTTCGTGGTTCAAAAATAAGTGTCAATGCCGAAGGAGCGAGCGATAAAATGGCATGGATATATATCATAATGGCAGGACTTTTGGAAATCGTCTGGGTGATCGGTCTTAAATATTCTCACGGATTCACCAAAATTATACCTAGTATAGTAACGGTAGTTATTATAATCTATAGTTTCTTTTTACTTTCAAAAGCTTTACATTCCATTCCCTTAGGAACTGGTTACGCCGTTTTTACTGGATTGGGAACGGTGGGAACAGTAGTAATTGGGATGCTTTTTTTGGGAGAGACCATTAATCCACTAAAAGTATTTTTTATGGCTTTAATGATATTGGGTATAATTGGAATAAAAACCAATCCAGCACAACCTAAACATTAAAGGAATTATATGATTTATACATGGTTAGGGGATGATTCAATGGCTTGGTTTTTTCTTCTTATTGCCGGATTTGCCGAGATTGGTAGTGTTATAAGCCTGAAACGTGCAGACGGGTTTAAAAAATTACTTCCCTCTGTAGCGTGTCTTTTTTTGGGGAGTTTAAGCTTTTATTTTCTTTCTTTGTCATTAACTTCTATTCCAGTGGGGACTGCCTATGCAATATGGACCAGTATCGGCTCTGTTGGAAGTGTTTTAGCAGGAATGATCTTCTTTAATGAACCTAAAAGTTTAAGATTAACCCTATTTATTATGTGTATTATTGCAGGGGCTGTAGGTATTAAAATGACTTCTGGACATTAAGGTCAGGGTTTTAAATGGCAATAAGTAGATAAAGGAAAAAGGTACGATACCTATGGAAGAGAAGAGTGATGAAAACAATTCAAGATTGGATAAAAGAATATCCTTTAATAAACGAGTTAGTTGCTACAAAGGATGTATTTTGGCCAAATCCTAAATATGAACCATTTCAAAAGGTACTTAAAAAGCGGCCACTTAATGAGAAAGATGTAAAAGATGCCGAGGAAAGGCTACAGCGTTTTGCTCTTTACATTGCTAAAGTTTTTCCTGAAACAAGAAAACTAAACGGAATCATTGAATCTCCTATTGTACCCATCCAGGCGATGCATCAACAGTTATCACACATGTATGAGCATCCATTAGAAGGACATTTTTGTTGAAATGTGACAGCCACCTTCCCATTTCAGGTTCCATTAAAGCACGCGGGGGCATTTACGAAGTGTTGAAACACGCAGAAGTATTAGCTCTTAAACATGGTTTATTGACGGTAGATGATGATTATTCGATCTTTGATAGTGAAAAATTTAGAAACTTCTTTTCACAATACTCAATTGCAGTAGGTTCTACAGGCAACCTAGGATTAAGTATAGGTATCATTAGTGCCAAGTTAGGTTTTAAAGTAACGGTCCATATGTCTGCTGATGAAAGGATATGGAAAAATCTTCTTAAAAGCAAAAAGGAGTAACGGTTACACATTGCTGATATCGAGTATTTATACTGATTATTCTTAATCACATTTACTTTCGTCCTATTATCAGCGCGGCTTACTTTAACATGTCATTTTCCATTTCGAGTTGCTTATTTCGCTTTCGGAGTTCCATGAGTTCCTTTTGTTCTTCGGTTAGATTGTCTTTTTCCTTAAAAGAACCCGAGTTCTGACTCTGACCCACCCACTTATCTAAAGAAGAAGGAGTCAGATAATCTTTTCTTAACTTCCCATTTTGGTACAGCTGCACCATCTGTTGTTTGAACACTTCGGTAAATGTTCGGCGTTCTCTTTTGGCCATGTAGATTCTCCTCAAATGTAGTATCTGTAGTCTACTTGCCCTTAAAAATTCTGTCCAACTAAGTGTAGGTAGCCTATTCAATCAATGTTTAGAAAGTAACAAAGTCGCTCCACATCTGAACTATAAATTCGAATTCTCCTGCTTGATATTTCTTTAATTTATGGAACCAACTTTTGCCCATCATCAAAATAACTGCCTAATTCAGGTCCATATTGATGAACGGCGGAAAATCCACGTTCCTCCTTCATTTCCACAAAATCACGAAACTCAGATTCTACCATCGCACCATTTTAAAAAATATGTCTGTTTGATAATGTTTCACTTGAACAAATATTTCGTTTCCATACCGATCAGTCAAATTTTCAGTATGTCCAAGATTTAGAGATTACATGGAAGTGTGTTGAACGGAAAAATGAGTCGTTATGAATAGAAAACAACACCAACTAATCCAGAAAGAATAAGGACATAAGCTGGATGCCATCGTAATTTCAATAAGGCAAATAATGATAATCCAAAAACAAGTAATAAGCTTATCGTATGCCATGAAAAGTTCATGGCTATCATATGATTGGAACTGGCAAAACTTATCGCTGCAAAAAGGATTAAACTAGTGACAATGGGTCTTAGTCCATAAAACATCGATTGAATAATTGGATAATGATTCAATTTGCTGAAGAAGGTGGCTATAACGATTATGACTATAATTGCAGGAAGCAGGATTCCGAGAGCAGATGATATGGCTCCTGCTAATCCAGCAGTCGAATAGCCAACGAGAATGGCACTATTGGTGGTGATAGGACCTGGGGACATGCCGGAAATGGCGATTACATCGGTAAATTGTTGCGTCGTCATCCAACCATGCTGTGAGACTTCAGATCCTATTACGGGAATCATGGCGTATCCCCCTCCAAACGATACAAATCCGATAATAAAGAAGGTGCTAAACAACTCCCACAATTCCATCATCCTTTATCCCACGCTTTCTTGAAAATTAGTTTAAACCGATAACAAGGAAATATCACCCACCATTCATGGACCTATATGCCTGCACCCATGAAATATTCGAAATCATTCTCTTCTTCTTTCCTTTCTTTTCGGTCCATGTTGATTTTGTAACCTAATTTCCTCTTAATAGAGATGGTCACAACACCTGCTATCGCGCCTGCTAATATAGCTAAAACAGGGTGAATGAAAAAAAGGATTGGGATCCCCACTATTAATATACCTAATGTTGATTTGTCAACAATAGCCGTTTTTCCTATCTTGATAGCCGCATAGGCGATGATGGCAACTATGGAAGCTCTAATCGATATGAATGCGGATTCTATCTTTGGATTATCCTGAATGAAAAAATACAAAATGCCGAGGAGCAGTACAATTAAAAAGGTAGGAAGTGTAACACCGATCATAGCCGCCATTGCGCCCTTCATTCCGGCAATTCGATGGCCGATAAAGGTGGCGGAGTTAACGGCGACAGCTCCCGGTACAGACTGAGATAATGCAAAAACATCCGTAACTTCTTCGCTTTTCAGCCATTTTCTCTTCTCCACTACTTCTTTTTCGATTAAAGGGATCATCGCAAACCCGCCTCCGAATGTGACAGGTGCTATTTTAAAAAAGGTCCAAAATAATTGGAGCAGTGTTTTCCATTGTCCTTTCATTGTCATCAGTCCCTTCCTATGCTGCTCTATATAAATCTTATTATTAACATATCAAAGAAAAAGGAATGGGTAAATTGCAACAAAATCATCGGGTATAACAAAACGTTATACCCAGAAGATTTATCCGTTTTATAGAATTGAATAGAATCACCTGTTCAAGGAAAATAGCGTTGTTTTTCCATTTCACCATTTACCTATATGATGCTATCATTTTATTAAACTATTTATAGACATGGAGGTCGGCGTCTTGAAATTAGAAAATCTAAAAGTGTTTTGTTTAGTGGTGGATGAAGGAAGCATAAGCCAGGCAGCGAGGTTAAGTTTCTTATCTCAACCGGCGGTAACAAGACAGATTCACCAATTGGAAAATTTTTATAACACTTTGTTATTTGACCGTGAGGAAGGGAGGCTAAGGGTGACAGAAGCAGGAAAGTTGTTATACCCTTTTGCAAAAGCTATGGTGAATGACTTCAACCATTCAAAAGAAGTGATTCAGCAATCAGTGGGCGAGTACAATTTAAACCTCATAGTAGGTGCATCCCTGACTATCGGCGAGTATTTATTGCCAAGCTTGCTGGGGAGATTTAAAAAACAGCAGCCTGAAATAAAAGTGACATTAACGATAAAAAATACCCCTCGAGTTCTGGAGGATTTATCAAACGATGTCATTGATTTGGCCTTGGTGGAAGGACTCGTGGATAACACCGATTTTATTGTAGAAAAGTTCGCAGATGACGAATTGATATTGGTTTGTCCACCCGACCACACATGGAGAGACAGAAAAGAAATCCAGGTAGAGGAATTGGGAAATGAAAGGATGATCTGGCGTGAATCCATTTCAGGGACACGACTTATCGTAGAAAACATGTTAAGGGAGCATGGGATTTTAGAAAAAATAGAAAACTACATGGAGATTGGAAGTACACAAGCGATAAAAAGTGCAGTCGAAGCTGGACTTGGAATCAGTATTCTGCCAAGGTTGTCATTGGCCAGGGAATTGGATCAAGGTTTTTTGCTGGAAGTCGGTATTTCCGGTATAAATATAACAAGAGATCTATGGCTAGTCAGAAAAAACAAGCGTTTTAATAAAATAGGTGTGTCTAATTTTGTGAATTTTCTTCAATAGATTACTGAAGCATCAGTCATTTTGCGGTCGCATGCGTTCCTATTCACATGATGTGCAGGTGTTTTTTAGGTTCTTGGTTAGTCAATCAGGATTTAATGACGAACCTTAGCATATCGATTATGAATAAAGCGGAAGTGATTGGAACTGTTATCACTGCTGTTCATATCAGTCAGTAGGAGCAAACATATAAATTGGTTTTGTGAATTCGATCCTATTTGCAGCTGGCTTACTTCTAATTTAAGAAATCGTGTTCTTAATCTTCGTTAAACCAGTTAAAGGGGTTCTCTTATTCAGGTGGACTATTAGTGCAATAGTAAAAAAACTTCTACAATATAAAATTTTTAGAGGTATTATATTTTAAATAAAAGCTTTTCTCATTCGAGAAGGGCATTATTTGTATTTGGATATTCAGCTTCCGCATCCTTTTAAGAATTGAATACAAAATTGGGCATTACATATTTTTCCCTATGAAAATCAAAGTTGATGTTCAAATTATACTGCAAACCAATTCCCTAATTTGATAATCATTCGTTAAATCCCTTGGCTTGACATAATCCCTACAAAGAGAATTATACCTAGATTGTTTACGATTACACTTTTTTTGAATTTCATACATTGAACCTCTTCTGCGATGTAGATGATAACTAAATTTCAGCACGGAATTTTTCTTATATTGGGAGTGGTTTAAGAAAAATGATATGAAGCCGATGTTTGCAAAAAAACCTTGCACGTTAGCCCTGAACAGAAGGTGAGAGGCTTTTTGGTGCTATATTAAAGTTTTTTGGATGATTTGGACGAAAAAGGGATTCTGCTGACGTCTGGAATGAACTAAAATAAAGTGGGGGAAGAAAGATTAATATCATAAAGAAGAATACTGAAATATTATATTTTTCTTTTGATTCCACCAATTCATGAATGAAAAAAAATGTGAGTTAGGATATAATATAATTATTGTATTGGAGATTCATTCGGGAATTTCCTTTTTTTTATGGGCTTTATTAGTTTATCTCCCTGAAGAACCGGGAAATAAATTATAGCTGTATATGTTTTTGTAATAATAATTAAAGTGAAGTAGAGGGGATTGTTTTAATGGGGATGTTAGAAAAATTTATTAGTGAGACAAATGATGTGTTATGGTCATCCATTTTGATCATCATGTTGATTGGATTGGGCCTTTATTTTTCCGTACGCACGAAGTTTGTCCAATTCAGGATGGTTGGGGAAATGTTCAGACTTTTGGGGGAAGGAGCCACGTCGGAAAAAAAGGGTGTGACATCCTTTCAGGCATTTTGCATAAGCACGGCTTCCAGGGTAGGAACGGGTAACCTTGCAGGTGTTGCCATCGCAATCACGATGGGCGGCCCAGGAGCCGTTTTCTGGATGTGGTTAATAGCATTGATCGGATCTGCTTCAGCTTTCATTGAAAGTACACTTGCTCAAATCTATAAGGTCAAGGATGGGGATGCATTCCGCGGAGGGCCTGCATATTATATGGAAAAAGCTTTGAACGCCCGATGGATGGGCATCACGTTCGCTGTGTTGATTTCGCTTACATTTGGACTTGCTTTCAACTCGGTTCAAGCCAATACGATTTCAAGCGCATTCAATGAATCTTTTGGAATCGAAAAGTGGGTTACGGGTCTCATTCTAGCTGCCGTCACAGCTGTCATCATTTTTGGCGGTATCAAAATGATTGCAAAGGTATCTGAAGTCATCGTCCCGATTATGGCAGGAGCCTATGTGATAGTGGCGTTGATTATCATCATCATGAATATTACCGAGTTACCGGGTGTTTTTGCTCTGATCTTTGAAAGTGCATTTAATGGAATAAAAGAAGTGGCTGGCGGAGTACTGGGTGCTGCCATGATGCAGGGAATCAAGCGTGGCCTATTTTCAAATGAAGCCGGGATGGGTAGTGCACCTAATGCTGGAGCGACGGCAGATGTAAGTCATCCCGTCAAACAAGGACTCATTCAGTCACTGGGTGTTTTTGTCGATACGCTCATCATTTGCAGTTCGACTGCCTTCATCATTTTGTTCTCAGGTCTATATACATCGAAAGAAACGGATGGAATCGTCCTTACCCAAAATGCACTTGGTACGGCATTGGGGTCTTGGGCTGGTATTTTCCTTGCCATTATCGTACTGTTATTCGCCTTCAGTTCCATTGTCGGCAACTATTATTATGGAGAGTCGAACATCGGCTTCATCAATGAAAATAAGGTTTGGTTAAACATCTATCGTATCGCAGTAGTAGGGATGGTGATATTCGGTTCGCTTGCCTCACTGAAATTTGTTTGGGGCCTAGCTGACTTGCTGATGGCACTCATGGCCATTATAAACCTGATCGCCATAGCCTTACTTGGGAAGATTGCTTTTGCTGCACTGGCGGATTATCAAAAGCAAAAGAAAAGTGGAAAAAATCCTGTTTTCCATGTGAACAATATTAAAGGTTTGAAGAATGTGGAATGTTGGGGAGACCCATCCGATGATGTGGATGTGTATAAGGAGAGCTAAGCTCTAATTAAGCTTATAGGTAGAGTCCTTGAGAAGGGATTTTACTGTAAGCTTTTTTTGTATGATCAATTGATTGAAAATAAGGCTTTTTCCTCTTTTTTCTTTCATGATTGAATATTGTTTTGTTTTTTACACAAAATACCTTTGTCTTTAGTACTGCTGTCAATCGATGGTTGGACAATTTGAAAACTAGGAGTGGAAAACTATGGATAGCAAGCAATCAAAAAATGAATCTTCAGAAATTGCTGGAAGAATATATGACGTCAGTGATTATAAACGGGAGGATGCTGTATCTTCGGGATTGGCTACAACCCACGAACAAGTCTCGGATACTTACGCGGAAGGCGAGATAAAAGCAGTCATTGATGATGTAAATGGAAAGGATATTGAGATTAAAAAAGAAGGAACTGAGGAAGAAAGGAAATGAAGTGATTTTTATTTTTTAGGAACAAGAATTATCGACTGATATTTTAAGTAAATATCGAATTAAACCCCTAGCTTATTGAATGATGAAATAAGCTAGGGGATATTTAATTAATAAATTCTTTCTCTCTCCATTTTTCGAAGTAACTCTTCCTTCGTTCTTGGGACAAGGTCCTTTTCTGCGGGTATCCTTGATTGAAGAAGGGCTTGAAACATTTCAAAAACCCACGGCTTCTCCAGGTGTGCCCTCATCAGAACGGCTTCATCATGAAAAACGGATACAGGGTCCCCTTGGTATATGACCTTACCATCGTTCATGACAACGACTTCATCAGCCCATTGATAGGCCAAATTAACATCATGGGTTGATAGAATTATCGTTTTGTCAGGATGGTGAATACTGTCCAGCAGAGACATGATCTGTCGCGAGAAATAAGGATCCAATCCAGCGGTAGGCTCGTCCAAGAGCCAGACATCGGGTTCCATGGCTAATACCCCTGCAATGGCGACACGTTTTTTTTGCCCTAAGCTCAAAAAATGGGTGGGTCTGTCCTTCAATTCCGTTACTTCCGTTTGAGCCATCGCCCATTGTACTTTCTCGTGGACTACGTTTCTTTCCCATCCTAAATTCATCGGTCCAAACGAAATATCCTGTTGCACATTAGCGGAAAAAAGCTGAGAATCGGGATCTTGAAAAACGATCCCGACTTGTTTTCTTAATGATAATAATGCTTTACGGTCATATTTAATTTTCTTGCCCTTATATCTGATAGTTCCTGATGTTGGTTGTAAAAGACCATTTAAATGGAGGAACAGAGTCGATTTGCCGGCTCCATTATTGCCTAATAATGCAATCTTTTTACCTTGTTGAATGGTTAGTGAAAGATCTTTGATAGCGAACGTTCCATCTGCGAATTGATGGGTGAGGCCCTCTATATTAAAAATATGCTCTTCCATTTTTGAACTGCCTCCAATTTACATATATCCATAAATAAAGATTAAGCTTCCTAGTATGATAATGGCGATCAGCCAATTGCGGGAGGAATAGGTGTAAGTATCATCGATATATGATAGGTTCTCCTGATATCCTCTTGCATTCATGGCCATCGTCAATTGCGCAGAGCGCTGGAATACTCCCAAAAATAATGATGAGATTAGTAACCCGAGAGATCGAATGCCTTGCCTTATCGAGCCATATCCAAGTCGTGAAGCTTGTGATAGGTGAATGGCCACAGCTGTATCTAAAAAAATAAAGATGAAGCGATAGGTCAATTCTATTAAATCGATCAATAAAGATGGCACTTTAAGTTTTCGCAGCACGGATAGAATGACGGTAATGGGTGTTGTTAAGGTTAAGAAATATAAACAGCTTATACTGCCAAATACGACAGTGATTAAATTGATCACTGTACCAATGCTGTCATCGCTGATGAATATTTGCCAGTTTCCGGCTTTCCAGGACCACCATATATTGGATATTGAAGTGGGTTTGCTTGTAAAAGAAAAAAGGATCGTAATTGTACCTGATAATATAAAGAACCCCGGTAGTAAGAGTAATTTCAGATAATAAGAAAGTGGGATTCTTGCCGCAAAAATGATTAAAGCACTCATCACCGTAAAAGTGATGAGCGAAACGGCCATATCCCTTACAGTTAAGGAAAAAAGCAAAAGGGAGAGTGCAAAAATCATTTTTTCCAACGGATGTTCATCCTTTAGCCCATTGAAATAGGCATATTTATCAATGAGTAACATGCTTGGATTCTTCGGGCATGGCTTGTTTGGCTTGCTTATTCCTTTGTCTCATTACGCCAATGAAATATCCAATGAAACCAGCTCCGATTGCAGCTTGAAGCGCAAATAATAAGCTTTCTGTTTCTGCACCTGGCGGCTCCCAAATACTGTTGAACCATGGCTTATATTCCGGATGGATTTTAGTGATGGCTTCTTCAGCTTCGCCATCTGCACCGCCAAATTCCGTTCCTTGTTGGGTGATTAACGGTATGGTTGCAAGAATGACGACCAGGAAAAGCAGCAGTAAACTTTTTTTCATATTACCGGGCCTCCTTAGATAAAACTCGCAGCAATTTCAATTCGCCTAGATTGTATTTTTTTAAGAAATTCATCACAACGACTGTCAATAATCCCTCGCTGATTGCCAAGGGAATTTGGGTCAGGGCAAAAATCCCTGCAAACTTAGTGAATGAGGCCATGAATCCCCCTACCTCGGATGGAAAAGCAAGAGCAAGTTGAACGGAAGTTACCACATAGGTTCCTAAATCTCCAAAAGCAGCTGCCAAGAAAACGGCAAGAGAAAAAGACCACCCCAATTTAGTTGCGCCCTTGAAGACAAAGTAAGAAATGAACGGTCCGCATACTGCCATGGAAAATGCATTGGCCCCTAATGTCGTCAACCCTCCGTGAGCCAGTAATACAGCTTGAAATAACAGTACGATGGAACCCACGACACTCATGGCCAATGGTCCGAATAATATGGAACCCAAACCAACTCCTGTAGGGTGTGAAGAACTTCCTGTAACGGAAGGAATCTTCAGGGCCGATAATATGAATACAAATGCTCCCGATAGGCCGAGTATCATTTTTGTTTCTGGGTTTTCCTTTACTTTGGACCTAATCGACCGGTAACCCAAGATTAAAAATGGAAGGATAATGGCCCACCAGAATATGGCCCATTCAATCGGTAAAAATCCCTCCATAATATGCATGGCCATAGCACGTTTTGGTACAAGAAGCAATAAAATGACAAAATAAAGAATTTTCCAATTGTCTTTTTTCATTCTTTCTCCTTTCAACACTTTTAATTTTTCTGGTCAAGGCTTTTAGAAGAAAAGCGGCGCCCAACATAAAAAGCACTTCTCTAAAAAAGAAAGAAGTGCGTAATGAACAGGAATTCCTCAGCATAAACCAACCACGGGCTATTCTGCCTGATCCGCACACCCATCCTCGTAGGCTGAAACAGTTTCACGCTTCATGGCAGGTCTCCTGGCTTTGGTTCATCATCCCATTACATCCTTCCCATCTCATTTGACAGTGGATTAACCTTAAGGCAATAGGACTTCCCTTTACAGTGGCGGGACCGCTCCGGATTTTCACCGGCTTCCCTTTTAAGCTGAATTTCCGAGAAAATTCAACACCATAAAACTTATGTAATTATTTTGAAAAATCTCGTATAGTTTATCATAAAGAAATAATTCCAGCTACACTCTCTTTTTTTTTTTTGGACTAATAACGCAGAGAAGCGAGGCATGGAGCTTGATTTACCCTATTAAACTTTTCTAAACAGTCGGAATAAACTTTGAATTTTGCTAAAGTTGTTATATGATAGATAAAGTTAGCTAGAAATGTATAATAAAACCAAATATTTCATTTTAAAAGTGCTCTTGTATGAATTATCAAGGGATAATAGGGAAATCGGTGTAAATCCGATGCAGCCCCCGCTACTGTAAACGCTGATGAAATTGTCGATGACCACTGGCTTAATGCCGGGAAGGGACAAAGTAAAATGAAGCGTAAGCCAGGAAACCTGCTTTTGAAATTGTATGATACTTTTCGGAGGGAAAGGTAGAAGGACTATGACGATTTTGGGAGATTCAGCATATTTGCCGAAGGCTCCTCATTCATATAGTTTTTTTAAAACCTTAACTCTTATGTTAAGGTTTTTTATTTTGCCTTTTCCCTGAACTCAGGAGGAAGAAGATGACTACTTGGAACTTGCAGGGTACTGATACGCATCTGTTGATTTGCAATGGAAGCAGTTGCATGAAAAAAGGCGGGGAAGAAGTAACCCAAGCGATTCGCGATGAAATTACTTCAAAGGGACTGGATATGAAAATCCATACTACCAGGACACGCTGTAACGGAAGATGTAAGGACGCCTGCGTGGTAATTGAGTATCCCCAAGGGAGATGGTATCGGGTGGATACCCCAGATTACGGTCGGAAGATTGTAAGTAATATCGATGATGGGGAGTTTGTACCACAGATGATCTACCAATTCAGTGATGGGGAAATGACCCCTAATCCGGATTTTCCTGCTCATACGGGTATTTCAAAGAACAAATCGTAAAAGGAGATGTCTTAATGAGTACTAACGGTAAATTATTCGTCGTGGGCTTTGGGCCAGGGAATTTTGAACACATTACCAAACGTGCTGTCGAAGCCCTTCAAGAAAGTGACTACATCATTGGTTATAAAACTTATGTCGAACTCATTCAGGGACTGCTAACAGATCAAACGATTATTAGTACGGGAATGACTGAAGAAGTATCACGTGCTCAGGAAGCAGTGAAACAAGCGGAGCTGGGAAAGAAAGTGGCTGTAATTTCCAGTGGTGATGCCGGAGTGTACGGGATGGCAGGGCTGGTTTATGAAGTATTGATTGAAAAAGGGTGGAAAGAAGATACTGGAGTGGGCATTGAAGTCATCCCTGGTATTTCTGCAATCAACTCTTGTGCGTCATTACTTGGGGCACCTGTCATGCACGATTCGTGTACCATCAGCCTCAGTGATCATTTAACGCCTTGGGAACTTATCGCTAAAAGGGTCGAAGCTGCTGCAATGGCTGACTTTGTCATTGCACTTTATAACCCGCGTAGCGGAAGACGGACTAGGCAAATTGTAGAAACGCAAAAAATTCTCCTTCGCTACCGTTCACCGGATACACCTGTCGGGTTGGTGAAGAGTGCTTATCGCGATCGGCAGGATATTGTCATAACCAATTTGAAAGATATGTTGAATCACGATATTGGAATGTTGACCACCGTCATTATTGGTAATTCATCTACCTTTTTATATGATGACAAAATCATCACACCAAGAGGTTATCAGAGGAAATATACATTGAATTCGGAAAAGCAAACATTGAAGCCGCATCAGCGTCTGCAAAAAGAAGCAGAACCGTGGGCATTAGATCAAGAAGCCGATTCCATGCAAGAAGCCTACTCCGAGCCTAATGGAGGAGTTGGATTACTTACAAAAGCACCAGAAAAGAAGGCGACTTCTTTTGAAATGGCAATGGAAGCCCTGTCTATAGTTAAGGGCCAAACCGTTCAGCAATCCATTAAGCCGTTTGTTCAGCAAAAAATGGAGTCGGTATTCGAACTTGCGGTCAGTCCAGGTGTGGCGAATAAACAATTCACTCCCAAACAAATGATGACACTTGCGGAAGTTGTCGGGGAAAAGGGAACGATGGAATACACGCCAAACCATAAGATCGTATTAAAGATTCCGACAACGGATCCGGAAGTCATTACAGGGAAATTGCAATCAGCAAACTTTCTGTTATCGCCGATTGGAGATGTACTGACATTAAAAGCCTGTGATTTCTGTGATGGGGAAAAAGCGGAATCCATTCCTTTTGCGGATGAAATACACCGGGTGCTCGGCGGAATGAAAATGCCTAAGGAACTGAACATCGGTTTTAATGGGTGTGGAATGGCTTGTTATAGTGCTGTGATGGATGATATCGGGATTGTCTTCCGAAAAGGGAAGTTCGACTTATTTCTTGGAGCTAAACCGGTTGGAAGAACGGCCCATCCAGGTCAGCTGGTTGCTGAAGGCATTGAACCGGAACAGCTTGTTGAAGTGATTACGGACATTGTCGGGGAGTATACGCAAAATGCCCATCCAAATGAGCGGCTTTTTAAATACTTCAAACGTGCTAAAAAGATACAGAGTTTTTCATATCAGGACATTGCTCCCAAAATAAACATAGAGCCAGCGCCTTGTGAAGACTAATCAAGAGGGGGAAAGTAAATGAAAGCAGTTTTGTTCGTAGGACACGGAAGCCGCTTGGCTTCAGGAAACGAAGAAGTCCTTCATTTTATTAAAAATATGATACCGGCAATGGAAGACAGCTTTTTGGTAGAAACGTGCTTCTTGGAGTTTGCAGCACCGAATATATCCAAAGGCATTGATAATTGTGTTAAACGAGGGGCTACGGAAGTTATCGTCATACCAATCATTTTGTTGCATGCAGGACATTCGAAATTACATATCCCGGCTGAAATAGAGGATGGGAAAACCAAGTATCCAAAAGTGAAATTCACATATGGTCAAACGATCGGGGTCCACCATGATGTATTGACGATCCTGACAGATCGTCTTGAGGAAGTCGGATTCGATACATCCTCAAAACAGCCTGAGACAGCAATTTTGCTAATCGGCCGAGGTGGTAGTGACGCTGATGCAAATAGTGATATATATAAAATTTCACGATTATTATGGGAAAAATTAAACGTGAAATGGGTCGAAAGTGCCTTCATGGGTGTAACGGACCCGCATGTAAATGAAGGCATTGATCGATGCATCCGCTTAGGGGCAAAAAAAATAGTGATGCTGCCATATTTCCTTTTCACGGGTGTGTTAATGGAAAGAATGGAGGATATGCTGAAAGGCTATCAAGAGCAATATCGTGATCGAGAATTTATTTTGGCGAAGTATTTTGGGTATCATCCAACCTTACAGAACATTCTGCAAGAACGTGTAATTGAAGCTAGCGAAGGCAGATCAAGTGGGGTTCAAGATTTGGAAAACTATCGTAAATATGTCGAAGAACATGGACATGCCCATCATCATCATCATCACCACGACCACGACCACGACCATGATCACGACCACGACCATGATCACGACCACGATGAGCAAGTGGTGGGGACATCAAAATGATTTTGTTCTTGGCGGGTACAAGTGATGCAAGGGAATTAGCGATTGAGATGAAGCAGGTGGGATTCAAGGTTTTGGCAACTGTTGTAACCGGGTCGGCGGCGAAGAGTTTGCAAGATGCAGGGATATCCACCCGTATTGGACGATTAACTGCAGAGGATATGACATCTTTAATCTCTGAAAAAGGTTTTCAGGCTGTAGTTGATGCAAGTCACCCATTTGCGGAAGAAGCATCCAAAAACGCCCTTAACGGAGCAAAGGCAGCAAGTGTTCCATATATTCGTTATGAGCGTGAAAGTCAACGGTTTCAGAATGACAAATTGATAGTTGTCCGTGATTATGAGGAAGCTGCCAAGCTTGCAGCGGCAAAACGGGGAATCATCATGCTTACGACCGGAAGTAAAACCCTAGCTGTATTCGCAAAAGAATTGGTTGGGCTCGAGAATACCAGAGTCATAGCGAGAATGCTGCCACGTATGGACAATATGGAAAAATGTGCGGAGCTGGGCATTGAACAAAAAAATATCGTTGCGATTCAAGGTCCATTTTCCAAGGAATTAAATAAAGCTCTATATGAACAGTATGGCGTCACATTGATGATAACGAAAGAAAGTGGCAAGGTCGGTGCGGTTGATGAGAAATTGGAAGCCGCGTTGGAATGTGGAATTGAGACGATTATGATATCGCGGCCAAATGTCGACTATCAAAATGTCCATTCCAGTTTTGATCATGTCATTGCCGAGTTGAATAATCAGCTAAACGAAAAATAGGAGGAATGCAAGATGGACTTTAAAACGGATTTTAAACCACTGACGGTAGACCCAGACAAAATATATGATTATAGCTTTGCAATGATAGCTGAAGAAATGGGGAATCATGATTTTTCCGAAGATGAATGGAAGATCGTCCGCCGGGTCATTCATGCTTCAGCGGACTTTGAATTGGGAAGAAGTGTCATCATCCATCCAAATGCCATTCAAGCTGGTGTGGAAGCCATTCGCAAAGGCAGGCATGTCATTGCGGATGTGCAAATGATAGAGAGCGGAACAGGCAAAAAAAGATTTCAAAAACATGGCGGGGACGTTCATTGCTATATTTCAGATCCAGATGTGATTGTCGAAGCAAAACGTTTGAATACGACTAGAGCGATCATTTCGATGCAAAAAGCTGTAAAGGAAAATGAAGGGGGCATTTATGCCATTGGCAATGCACCTACAGCTTTACTTGAGCTCATTCGCCTTATTAAAGAAGGGATTGCAAAACCGGACTTAATCATTGGAATGCCTGTTGGATTTGTTTCTGCAGCAGAATCTAAAGAGGAACTCGCTAAGATCACAGAAGTGCCATTCATTACGAATATTGGCCGAAAAGGTGGAAGTACTGTCACGGTTGCAGCATTGAACGCGATTTCCCTTTTAGCTGATAGTTAAAAAACATGGAAAAGAAAGTAAAAAAAGACCCCTCACAAATGCGTCATGGGTATACGACAGGGGCATGTTCTACTGCCGTGACTAAAGCGGCATTGACCGCATTGATCACGGGGGATGCACTTGA
The DNA here is from genome assembly GCF_001578185.1 of Peribacillus simplex. Taxonomy (NCBI): domain Bacteria; kingdom Bacillati; phylum Bacillota; class Bacilli; order Caryophanales; family Bacillaceae; genus Peribacillus; species Peribacillus simplex. The sequence continues at coordinate 2,215,425 of NZ_CP011008.1, forward strand.
GGAGGCAACGATTTCCTTGCCCATCGGCCGAGATGCCACTTTCACCATTGAGAAATATGATATATCGGAAAATGCGGTTAGTGCTGAAACAATCAAAGATGCCGGAGATGATCCGGATGCCACCCATCTGGCACATATCATTTCTACTGTCAGCTGGTCGGATGTACCTGGGATTATTCTGGATGGAGGGACCGGTGTGGGTCGTGTGACCAAACCCGGGCTTCCCGTTCCTGTGGGAGAAGCGGCCATTAATCCTGTACCGCGCAAAATGATTTTAACCACAGTTCAACAAACTTTGGAAGAATTTAAGATCAATAGAGGAGTGAAAGTCGTCATCTCCGTGCCCGCAGGTGAAGAAATAGCGAAAAAAACATTAAATGGCCGCTTGGGTATTGTGGGAGGGATTTCCATTTTAGGAACAAGGGGCACTGTCGTCCCTTTTTCCAGTTCCGCCTACATGGCAAGTATTGTCCAGGCTATAAGTGTCGCCAAAGCGAGTGGTTGTGAGCATATTGTCTTAACCACTGGCGGGCGAAGTGAAAAGTATGCAATGGGCCTTCTTCAGGATTTACCGGAGGAAGCCTTTATTGAAATGGGTGACTTTGTGGGCTTCTCACTTAAGCAATGTAAGAGGCAGGGAATAAAAAAGGTATCACTGGTCGGCATGATGGGGAAATTTTCTAAAGTTGCCCAAGGTGTGATGATGGTGCATTCAAAGAGTGCCCCGGTCGACTTCGGTTTTCTATCGGAAATAGCCCAAAGCGTTGGAGCAGGAAATGATCTTGTTCTTGAAATCAAGAATGCAAACACAGCATCACAAGTTGGGGACATGATGTCGGCGATCAATAATTTTGATTTTTTTAATAAACTATGTGAATCCTGCTGTCACTCTGCCATAAAGCAAGTGAAGGGTGGCATTGAAATGGAAACGGCGATTTATTCGTTGAAAGGACAATTACTGGGAAGGGCTGTTGGAATTGAGTCAATCGATGAAATTAATCGGGATAGGGGATAACGGTCAGGAAAGCTTACTGCCCCAATATGCCCAATGGATTGAAGAAAGTGAAGTGCTGGTCGGAGGCGAGCGGGTCTTATCCTTCTTTCCGAACTATTCTGGCCAGAAGATTGTCATAAAGGGCGGGTTGAAGAAAGTGGTGGAACAACTGCAGGATGAAACTCGTCCAACTGTTGTCTTAGCTTCCGGTGACCCATTGTTTTACGGAATGGGAGGCTATCTTTCCAGCAAGATCAATATGGAAGTTTACCCATATTTCAGTTCCATTCAGCTTGCTTTTGCAAAAATGGGTGAAAGCTGGCAAGATGCTTTCCTAGTTAGTATTCACGGCCGCAGTATGAAAGGGCTGGCCCAAAGGATTGATGGGAAAGCAAAAGTTGCCTTGCTTACTGACATCGAAAATAGTCCAAACCAACTGGCAAAATATCTCCTTTCGTACGGAATGACAGAATATCGGGCATTCGTTGCTGAAAATCTTCAAGGAGAAACTGAAGACTCTGGCTGGTATGAACTTGATGAAATGATGGAGCGGGAATTCTCCCCGTTGAATGTTGTCATTTTAAAAAGAACATCAGAAGGTCCAAGCTGGTCTTTAGGGATAGATGATGAAGAATTTTTGCAACGGAAGCCGGATAAAGGACTCATAACCAAAAAGGAAATTCGAGTATTGAGCCTGCATGCGTTGAAACTCGAAAAAAATAGCACAGTTTGGGATGTCGGGACGTGTACGGGATCAATGGCAATTGAAGCGGCTAAGCTTGCATCAGAAGGTCAAATCTTCGCAATTGAAAAAAATGAGCCTGATTTAGAAAACTGTTATCAAAACCAACGAAAATTCCGTACCGATATAACAGCTATTCATGGAAAAGCTCCGCAAGGCCTGGAAACTTTTCCAGACCCTGATGCGATTTTTATTGGCGGGACTGGCGGCGAAATGGTAGATCTAATCAATACTTGCTGCAAACGGCTGAAAGAAGGCGGCAGGATCGTTCTAAATGCTGCAACGATCGAGAATCTTTACCGGGCTAATGAGGCATTTGCGGAAGCTGGTTTCCACACTTCCATCATGCATGCGCAAATTTCCCGAAGTAAGCCAATATTGGGAATGAACAGATTCGTCCCGCTTAATCCGGTTTATATCATTACTGCACAACGAAAGGAAGACATGAATGAGTAATCTTGGTACATTATATGGCCTAGGCGTGGGCCCGGGCGATCCAGAGCTTATTACAGTAAAGGCATTTCGCGTGATTCAGGAATCTCCTGTCATTGCATATCCCAAAAAAAGAAAAGGGAGTAAAAGCTACGCCCATCGCATCGTTGAAATTTACATTCGTCCTGAAGAGAAGGAAATGCTGGGCCTAGTTTTTCCGATGACGAAAGATCAAGCGATTTTGGATCGGGAATGGAACGGAACGGTTGAAAAGGTTTGGCAAAAATTATATGAAGGAAAAGATGTTGCTTTCGTTACGGAAGGTGATCCCCTTTTATATAGTACGTTCATACATATGATGAAATTGATGCAGGAGTTGCATCCCGAAGTCGAAATCAAGACAGTCCCGGGCATTTCTTCGTTTAATGGATCAGCGTCAAGGTTGGGTATCGCTTTGGCGGATGGTGATGATCATGTGGCGATTGTTCCGGCAAGGGATGATTATGAAGCGATGAGGAAGGCGATTGAAGATCATGATGCTGTGGTGTTCATCAAAGTGGCAAAAGTCATCGATTTAATGATTACTGTTTTAAAAGATTTAAACTTGCTTGAAAAGGCCTCGGTCGTAACAAAAGTCACATCCGATGAAGAAGTGATATGGAAAGTGAGTGAATTGGAAGGACTTGAACTAGAATACTTAACATTGATGGTGGTGAGAAAATGAAGATATATATTGTAGGTGCTGGCCCAGGAGATCCGGATTTGATTACTGTAAAAGGATTGAACATTCTCCAAACTGCTGATGTGATTTTATATACGGATTCATTAGTGAATGAGGAATTAATTGCTAGGGCAAAACCGGATGCTGAAGTGCTAAAAACGGCTGGAATGCATTTGGAAGAAATTGTTGGCATTATGGTTGATCGTGTTAAAGAAGGAAAGATGGTTGCCAGAATCCATACAGGGGATCCTGCTATGTATGGGGCGATCATGGAACAAATTGTCCTATTGAAGAAAGAGGATATTGGTTATGAGGTGATTCCTGGCGTAAGTTCAGTATTCGCCTCGGCAGCGGCAATAGGAGCAGAGCTGACTATCCCGGATTTAACCCAGACACTCATTTTGACGAGGGCTGAAGGACGTACTCCTGTTCCTGAATTTGAGAAGTTACGTGATTTGGCAAGTCATCACTGTACGATTGCCCTCTTCTTGAGTGCGACCTTGACTAAAAAAATCGTTAAAGAACTCAAGGAAGCCGGTTGGAAGGATGATACGCCGGTCGCAGTCATTCAACGAGCAACATGGCCGGACCAAAAAATAGTCCGTACCACGTTAGTTAATTTAGATGATGATATGCGTAAAAATGGTATCCGCAAGCATGCAATGATTTTGGCTGGATGGGCGTTAGACCCTACTATCCATGATAAAGATGAATACCGTTCAAAACTATATGATGCGAGTTTTACCCACGGTTTCAGAAAAGGTGTTAAGCCATGATCATTGAATTGAAGGAAGAGGAACTTGCTCCCATTAAACAGTCTCATGCTTATGCGATCGTGGCAATTACAAAGCATGGTGTCGAGCTGGCACGAAAATTACATACCGTTTTTTCGAATTCCGATCTATATTACATGAGCAAGTTTGAAAAAGGGGACGAAGAGCATAAACAGATCCAACTTTTTTCGGGAAGCGTCCGTATGCTTTTACCAGCTTTATTCAAGGAATATAAAGGAATCATATTAATTATTTCACTCGGGGCAGTCGTCCGGATGATTGCTCCCATTTTGAAGGATAAGAAAACGGATCCAGGTGTGGTTGTCATTGATGACAAAGGGGAAAATGTTATAAGTGTATTGTCAGGGCATCTTGGCGGAGCAAATGAACTGACTAAGGAAGTTGCTGCTGCCCTTGACGCGAAAGCTATAATCACTACGGCTTCGGATGTACAGAAAACGATTCCTGTCGACTTATTTGGCCAGCGCTTTGGCTGGATTTGGGATTCAGCAGAAAAATTGACGCCAGTAAGTGCATCCGTTGTAAATGAAGAGCATGTTGCCGTTGTACAGGAGTCAGGTGAACGGAACTGGTGGTCGTATGAAACGCCATTACCTGAACGTATAATCATATACCCTTCAATTGAAGAAGCGCTTCAAGCAAAGCCACAAGCAGCTCTGGTCGTCACTCACCGCATGCTTAGCCAGTCGGAAAAGAGGATCCTGGAAAATGGGATCGTTTATCGTCCTCAAGTAATTGTTCTTGGTATCGGGTGCAATAGGGGAACATCGGCTGCTGAAATTGAGCAAGTGATTATAGGAACGCTAGAGGAATTATCGTTTTCCTTAAAAAGCGTTAAAGCGATCTGTACAATTTCCTTAAAGAAAGACGAAATTGGCTTGATTGAAGTAGTTAAGAAATTTGGCTGGGAATTTGTATATTATGAACCGGATGAGCTTAATCAAGCTCAAATCGAAGCGCCATCCGATACAGTTTTTAAATATACAGGTGCATACGGTGTGAGTGAACCGGCTGTCAGGATTTATACTAAAGCTGAACAATTGGAGCTTGTTAAGAAAAAATCGGGGAATGTAACCATATCAGTTGGGATCATTCCTTTTTAAGGAGGGAATATAAATGAACGATAGAAGATTGGTGATTGCAGGTACCGGAAGCGGTGTCGGGAAAACGACATTGACCATCGGAATCATGGCAGCCCTCCAGAAGAAAGGCTATACCGTTCAAGGGTTCAAATGTGGTCCTGACTATATTGATCCAACCTATCATACCGCGGTTACAGGGCGAATTTCACGCAATCTTGACAGTTGGATGTTTGAACACGATACCGTCCGAGAAATTCTTAACAAAGCAAGTATCGGAGCTGATATCTCGATCATCGAAGGAGTCATGGGCTTTTTCGATGGTAAAAGTCCTTTATCCAATACAGGATCGACGGCTGAAATCAGCATGATCACCCAAAGCCCTGTCTTGTTGGTAGTCAACTGTGCCAGCATGGCGCGAAGTGCTGCAGCCATTGTAAAAGGGTTTCAGGACTTTTCAACCGGTCCTAACATCATTGGGGTAATTGCCAATCAAGTGGGAAGTGTAGGGCATTACCAAATTGTCAAAGCGGCCATCGAGCAAGAATGCGATGTTCCGGTGCTGGGATATATGAAGCGGGAATTGGATATTGATATTCCTAGCCGTCATTTGGGCTTAATTCCTGCTATTGAGCGCGGGGAACTTGACCCGTTTTTCGATAAGCTTGCACACTTAGTCATGGAAACGATTGATATCGATCAGTTGTACCGTTTGTCCATGACTAGCGCCGTTTCCAGTGGGAATTCAAATATATTTCAGCACCAAAATAAAAAAGGCGTGTGCATTGCCGTCGCAAAAGATGCTGCCTTTAATTTTTATTATCAGGAAAACCTTGAGTTGCTTGAAGCGAATGGGGCAAACATCAAGTATTTTTCTCCATTAAAAGGGGAAGAAGTTCCATTGGATGCTGATGGTTTATACCTTGGAGGCGGTTTTCCAGAGGAATTTGCAGCCGAACTTTCTGGTCATTTGGGTACTATTAAATCCATCCGAAGCTCTATTGAAAAGGGGTTGCCGACTCTAGCGGAATGTGGTGGTTTCATGTTTTTGAGCAAATCAATTGAAACAACTTCAGGAGAAACGCACCAGATGGCAGGGATAATACCAGGCAGGATTAAGATGCAGAAAAAACTTGCAGCACTTGGATATCGTGAAATTACAGGAACACAAAGCAATTTTTTGATCAATGAAATTGAGCAGGCAAAAGGTCATGAGTTCCACTATTCGACATTTGAAGCAGATGGTGATCTTACACATGCTTATGAAGCCAAAGGCAGATTCGGTTCGAAACAAGAAGGGTGTGTATTAGGTAACCTTGTTGCCGGGTATACCCACTTTCATTTTGCTTCCAATCCAAAACTTGCAAAGAACTGGATCGATGCTTGCTTAAAACAAAAAAACAGATCTACCCAGGAAACTATCATCAAGTAAAAGGTATTTTTTGAAGATTAAGAGGAGGCACGAGCATGAAACCGGGAAAAGTACATCTGGTCGGTGCGGGTCCCGGAGATCCGAAACTGATTACGGTATATGGACTGGAATGTATCAAAAAGGCGGATGTCATCGCATATGACAGGCTTGTCAATCCAGAACTATTAACCTATGCAAAAGAAAATGCAGAACTGGTGTATTGCGGGAAATCACCAGGGAAACATCATCTCATTCAAAATGAAATTCATGAACTTCTTGTGGAAAAAGCCTTACAAGGGAAAAATGTCACCCGACTAAAGGGCGGAGATCCATTTGTCTTCGGTCGGGGCGGTGAGGAAGCTGAGATACTGGCTGCTAACGGAATTGAATATGATATAGTCCCGGGAATCACAGCGGGTATCGCGGCTCCGGCTTATGCGGGCATCCCGGTTACCCACCGTGAACATGCATCAAGTTATGCGATTGTGACAGGACATGGCCGTGATTACAAGGGACAGGATAACCTGAATTGGCAGGCATTGGCTCAAGGCATCGATACCATCGCTTTTTATATGGGGATAGGTAATATGCCGTTTATATGTGAAAAATTGATGGAACATGGCAGGGACGGTAAAACGCCAGTGGCTGTCATTGAATGGGGCACGACAGATAAACAAAGGACGATCACCGGTACGTTGAGTTCGATTCCTTTGCTTGCTATTAAAGAAAAAATTCAAAATCCGTCAATCTTCCTAGTAGGCGATGTCGTCCAATTAAGAGAAAAAATCCAATGGTTTGAAAGAGTGATTGAATCAGAATCCATTATAGAAGGGAATGAGTCGGAATGTCCATCATTCAGGAATTGAAGGAACGCAGGGCAATAAGGAACTACGAAGATAAAGAGGTGGAAGATGAAAAAATCAGGATGTTATTGGAAGCGGCTACCTATGCCCCTAACGACCGATTACGTGAACCTTGGGGCTTTTATGTAATCAAGGGTGAAGCGAAGCACCGTTATGAAAGATTGGCAGAAAAGTATTTACATGAACGGTTCCCGACCAAACCAAAATTGATAGACAGTTCACTGGAAGTTGTTAAGACGACACCGCTTATCATCGTCGTGACTTCTGATATTTTGCCTGATGATCCAGATTCATCCGAAGATAATGTATTTGCCTCTTGTTGTGCCGTCCATTCGATGTGGCTTGCCGCAAAAGAACTGGGTCTTGGATTCGTTTGGCGTACTAGAGGAGTGGGTCTTGTCAGGGATGAACGACTTCACGGGTTTATCGGTTCACCGGAAAACAAAAAAGTGATCGGCACCATTTTTGTCGGATATCCAAAAGGTGATCAACCAATTCCTGCTACTCAAAGGACTTCATACATAGAAAAAACAGTTTGGTTATGAAGGTAGGTGAGTGAGTGGCACGCAGAGGATTAATGCTTATTTATACGGGAAATGGGAAAGGGAAGACGACTGCCTCATTAGGGGTGACTTTACGGGCAATCGGCAGAGGAATGAATGTCAAATTCCTTCAGTTCATAAAATCTCCAGAGCGTACATATGGAGAAGCGTTGGCTTTTAAAAAATTAGGCGTTGAAATGGAACAGCTTGGTATTGGTTTTACCTGGACCAAAACACCAGATGAACATCGAAGCGCATTATCGTTAGCTTGGGAAAAGGCGAAACAGGCCCTTAGTGATCCTGACATTGATTTACTCGTTTTGGATGAGTTGAACAATGCGTTAGCCATATCCAAATTCCCTATTGAAGATGTCTTGCCATTGGCTGAAATCATCGAGGCGATTCGTAATCGTCCCGCTCATATGCATATTGTCATTACCGGTAGGGATGCCAAGCCAGAGCTTATGGAAATGGCGGATTTGGTTTCATCCATTGAGGCGACCAAGCATTATTATGACGAGGGTATCGGAGCTGTCAAAGGATTAGAGTTTTAGGGGGTGAGCGGAATGAAGGCACGGTCCATCATGATACAAGGGACGTCATCTGATGTAGGGAAAAGTTTGATTTGCACGGCATTTTGCAGGGTTTTTTCTAATAAAGGATTACGTGTCGTCCCATTCAAATCACAAAACATGGCATTGAATTCTTATGTAACCTTGGATGGCGGTGAAATCGGACGGGCGCAGGGAGTACAGGCGGAGGCAGCACGAATCACGGCAACAACTGATATGAATCCGATATTACTGAAGCCGAAGAAGGATATGGTTTCGGAAGTCATCGTGCACGGAAAGCATTTTCTTGATATGAATGCAAAAAGCTATCGGAATCATTTTGTCCAAGAAGCCATGCCCATCATTCGTAAATCTGTGGAAAAACTTCAAGATGAATATGACATCATCGTACTGGAAGGCGCAGGAAGTCCAGCTGAAATTAACCTTAAGGACCGGGATATTGCGAATATGCGAATGGCCAAACTCGCGGATGCGGCTGTCATTTTAGTGGCAGATATTGACCGTGGTGGCGTATTTGCTTCCATCATCGGGACACTTGCCTTATTGGACAAAGATGAACGCGATTGTGTAAAGGGGATCATCATCAATAAATTTCGTGGCATGCGTGAACTGTTGGACGATGGCATTGATTGGGTGGAAAAGGAAACCGGGATTCCGGTTCTCGGAGTGCTTCCCTATTTAGACGTAAATATCGAAGCGGAAGATTCACTGGCACTCTCGTCTTTACGTTTTAAAAAGCCTAAAAAGGCTGAGTTTCCGATCGATGTTGCCGTCTTGAGATTTCCGCGGATCTCCAATTTTACAGATGTGGATCCTTTTTTTGATGAACCCGGAGTGGGTGTCAGGCTAGTAGGAAGTGTCCATGAGTTAGGAAATCCCGACCTTCTTATTTTGCCGGGTACGAAAAACACGATGGAAGATTTAGAGTGGATGAAAAGTGTAGGCTTGGATGGGGCCATCAATGAACTGCGCGAACAAGGAACGGTGATCTTTGGTATATGCGGCGGTTTTCAAATGCTAGGGACTAAACTTTTCGATCCTGACGCAGTAGAAGGTAACGGTGAGAATGCAGAAGGGCTTTCGCTTCTTCCAGTGGAAACCGTATTTCAAGCAGAAAAGAAAACGGTACAAATGGAAGGTGTCCTTTCTGATGGGATGATAATGGAAGGTGAAATGAATCTTAACGGTTTCGAAATACATTTAGGCAGAACGACATTGAAGCCACAAGTAAGACCTTTTCTTTTATTGAAGGATGGAAGAGAAGATGGAGCCATTTCCACTGACAATAAGGTAATGGGAACATATCTTCATGGGATTTTCCATAATCGCTTGTTCACTAGATTACTAGTTAACCAAATTCGACGGAACAAGGGGTTGGAGGAAGTGAAGGAAAACGTTCGAAGCGACTCAGAGCGAAGGGAAGAAGCATATAATCTTTTGGCTTCCCATTTAGAAGAAAACATTGATATGGAAACCATCTATCAATGGCTGCAGCTTGAAACCACGGAAAGCTGAAAAATGGTCTCGGCAAAATCATTTTATCCTGTTGATCAAAGCCTTTTAACCTATATGAAATGGACTGGAAACACATTGGTATAAGGGTAACTTCCTTTTAATTGGCCATATTAAGTGACAGACGTATATAAGATATGTTATGTTGTCTTCTCTACATACTTTAAGAATATAAAAGGATGAGGTGTTCATATGAATAAAACAGAATTAGTGAGTAGTGTGGCAGCACAAGCTGAACTAACAAAAGACGACGCAAAAAAAGTAGTGGATGCATTGTTTGAAACAATCACGACTACACTTGCTAAAGAAGAAAAGATCCAACTAGTTGGTTTTGGTACATTTGAAGTGCGCGACCGTGCAGCTCGTACAGGAAGAAACCCACAAACAGGTGAAGAAATACAAATTGCAGCTAGCAAAGTACCCGCTTTTAAAGCAGGTAAGGAATTAAAAGAAGCTGTAAAATAAAAAAATGAACAAAGAAAAACCTGGCGATCAATATTCGCCAGGTTTTTTGTTTACTGCCTGATTTTCATTCCAAATAGGGTTGGTGACAAGATATGGATTATAGGATGTATAAAAGCGCTTGATTTAACGTATTAGTTGGCATAAATCCATCGTGTTGAAAATGTGGTGATTTTGGATGATGATGGCTATTTAATCTTTCTTTATCATTTGACCAAAGAAAGAAAATAAGCTCACTCCATTAAAAAAAGGAAGACAGTCATGGAATGTAACACAAATGAAAAGAATTTATAGTACTTATTAATAAGGTTTAAACTGAGGCTATGTTAGGCTAAATGAATAACAAGCTTTAAAACCAAAATAAAAGAGGTGATAAATATGTTGAAGAAGATAATGAAAAAAATCAAACAACTTTCCCAAGGCAGCAGTGAGCGAAGGCATGGTCATTATCGCCGAGGCAGCAGTAGCAGCAGAGGGTATAAACGATCTCCCATGAGTGGAAGTGACCGCTACAAGAGAAAAGGGCGGGGCAGTAGCAGCTAATTCAATTCCTTTGACTCTAATGCTGCATGCAGGTCCATTGAGATCTCTTGGATATCAGAATAAGGTTCTTGGATGCTTAATAACCTTTTGAGTATGTGCACGGTATCTTTTTCCAACGAAAGCTCTTCTGTCCAAGGGAGAGCCATTTTATTTTTGGAAGTGTATGTCGTATAAAGTACATATAAGAGTATTTCTCCCAAGTCGTAAAAATCCTGCCTTTTCAGCTGCAAAATGGCTTCTTTTGCGAGATTGGCCGAAACGGCACATTTAGATAAACCAAAGTCTATCAAAATGGGCTGATTGTCTTTAAGTAAGATATTTGGTATACGTAAATCTTGATGGAAAATATAATGGCTGTGCAGATAAGATACTAATTCGACCAACTCACCAAGAAATAGTAGAGACTCTTTCTCATCGAACGTTATATGATTCAAAAAAATATGGTCTTCCAAATTATCCCCTTCAATGAAATCCATCACAAAATAATAATTTCCGTCATGTGAAAATTTCTCGTGAAATTTAGGCATTTCTTTATGGTTTAACATTCGTAATATGGAGATTTCATTCTCAAACTGTTCAAGCTCTTTTTTGCTGCGGCGTTTACTTGTCCGGAGCTGTTTGATTACGGTATTCACATTCGTTTTTAAATCAATGCAAAGATAGATAATACCGTAGCTACCTGTTCCTATTACAGCCGTTACTTCGTAGCGGTTTTTCAAAACCACGCCTTTTTTTAAAGGTATATCCACAAAAAATTGATAGATCTTTCGAATGGAACGCAACATTGAAACTTCCCTCACCACTTTCATATATTTGAGTGGAAAACTCAAAAGACCATTATGATAACTAAACTGGGAATATGAATGATCATGGATAGTGTACCATTGATTTTTGATATTGCGGTAATGAAAGTCTTTTCTTCGGTAGTGTCCTTTTACACGATATTCAATAAAATGTTGATTAATATATATGGAAAAAATCCCTTATCAATGAAAAAAGAATAAATTAAAGATGACTATTGAAAATAAAAAATTTTCGTAATTTCATATTATGAAATTATTGGATTTTTTAAATTTTTAAGTTTAATATAATGAATTCATAATCAAAGAGTAGGAGGTGAAGAGATGGGTGGGCGCGAGTTAAGAAATTGCTTTGGTAAATTCCCAACCGGAGTTACGATAGTGAGCTGGTTTGATGGGAAAGTTCAAAATGGCATTACTGTGAATTCATTCACTTCGGTTTCCTTTGATCCCCCGCTTGCTTTAGTGTCAATTCATAAAGAAGCAAAAGCCTGCAATAGCATGAAAGATAGAGCATTTACCATTAATATTTTGTCGGATGAACAAGAATCCATTGCATGGCAATTTGCGGGCAATAAACGGGAAGCACTTGAAATTGACTGGGATAACAAGGGGATTTCACCAAAAATAAAAGGAAGTGTCGCCTGGATGGAATGCAAACCATGGAAAGAATATGATGCGGGTGATCATGTATTTGTTCATAGGTGAAATCCAGGGATTACATTTCGAAGATTTGGAAGCGCTTACTTTTTATCAAGGGAAAATGGGGTCTGCTAAACAACTCGTAAAATAAGGGGGATTCTTATGGGCATTAAAACCGGCGAAGAATATATTAATAGAATTAAATCCAGAAAGCCAGAAGTCTGGCTTGGTGGAAGAGTGGTTGAGGATATTTATAATGAACCAATTTTTAAACAGCCGATACAAGAAATTGCGAAGTTGTATGACATTCAACATGACCCGGAATATCAAGATGAAATCACCCACATTTGTAAAGAAACCGGAGAACGTGTTAATAATGCTTTTTTATTCCCGAAGACTTCGGATGACCTGCAAAAAAGAAGTAAGTTATTTGAAGTGTATGCCAGGATGACATATGGACTTATGGGGAGAACGCCTGACTTTTTAAATGTTGTAGTCACTTCCATGGCGCATAATTCCTGGTTTCTTGATAAATACAACAAAGACTGGTCTAAGAACATCAAGGATTATTATACCTATATTCGTGACAATGATTTATTCCTTACGCATGCAATCATTAATCCTCAAAATGATCGAAGTAAGGAATCTCATGAGCAAAAAGAAACATATACACACTTGGGGACCGTTGAGGAAAAAGAAGAAGGAATACTTGTCCGCGGTGCAAAAATGTTAGCAACCCTGGCTCCCATTACTGATGAAGTAATTATCTATTCTTTCCCGGGATTCACACCAGGAGATGAGCGTCATGCGGTAGCATTTGCGCTGCCGATCGATACGCCGGGACTGCGCATAATCTGCCGGGAACCAATGCAGGACGGAACACGCTCGATGTTTGATCATCCACTGGCCTCACGCTATGAGGAAATGGATGCCCTGCTTGTATTTAATGATGTATTGGTTCCTTGGAATCGCGTCTTCTTATACAACAATGTAGAGGCGGCAAACCGCTTGTATCCAATGACAGGAATCGCTGAACAGCCTGCACACCAATCAGGTGTCCGTGGATATATTAAACTGGCATTTGCCGTTGAAGTTGCTTGTAAAGTGGCAGACTCTATCGGAGTTGATGGTTTCCTGCATGTCCAACGTGATTTGGGTGAACTTGTTCAATCCGTCGAAGTCATCCGTTCACTGCTTCGGGTAGCGGAATATGAGTACACGATTAATGACTACGGTGAGGCCCGGCCAAATCCAGATGCCTTGGAATCGATTCGCGGTTTCCTTCCAGAGATGTATCCCCGTGCCATAGAGGTTATCCAGACAATTGGGGCTGGCGGGCTGTTGATGTCACCGACAGGGGCGGACTTTGATAATCCGGAATTGCGCTGTGATATCGATAAATATTATGGAGGACGAAGCGGAGTTTCAGCGGAAGAACGCGTACGGGTGTTTAAACTTGCCTGGGATTTATGCGGGGAAGCATTCGGGCAGCGCCTCCTTCAATACGAGCGCTATTACACGGGTGATCCAGTTCGGAAAAGAGCCATTTTTTATAATAAATATAAGAAAAACAAAAACTTCACCATGGTAGATGAAGTGCTTAACAAACCGATACAAGTAGCCATCGATGCGATCAACCAGTAATTTTAATCGTTGAATAGGGAGGGGGGGCGTCATGATTTCGTCCGTTGAGAAGGTAATAAAGATACTTGATTTATTCACTAATGAAGAACCCTCACTTGGAAATAAGGAAATTGCTGAAAAATTGAATATGAGTCCAAGTTCATCACATCATCTCGTGAAAACGATGTGTAAGGAAGGGATGCTGATCCAGGGCAAAGATCGAAAATACCGGCTTGGGTGGAAGTTACTTGAGTGGAGCAGTAAAGTCATGTATCAGCAGGATATTCATTATGAAGCAGGACCTATTTTAAGTAATCTTGTCCTGCAATTTAGAGGGAATTCTCATATTGGGATGTTTCACGAAGGCGAAGTCAGGTTTGTGATGAAAATGTCGTCCCCTCATGCTGAGCATATGACCACATTTATAGGAGCAAGAAAACCAGCGTATTGTACGAGCAGCGGGAAAATATTACTTGCTTTTAACCCATCCTTTATTCAGCCTACGCTTGCAAAAGGGCTTTTGAAGCACTCAACAAATACGATTACTTGCATTAACCAATTGGATGAAGAATTAAAGGCCATCCGCAAACAGGGATTTGCGATCAGTGATGATGAAAATGATTTTGGGTTATATGGGGTTGCTGCCCCCATTAAATCCTACAATGGTCAAGTTATTGCGGCACTTAACCTTGTCGGAGATCGAAATTATATGATTGGGAGAGAGAAGACGAATATTATTCAATCTGTAATTCGATCGGCACAAATGATTTCAAAACAGGTTGGTTATATGTCGTTAGTGTGAATTTTCGCAAATATTACGAAAATGAAAACGGGAGGTAGTTTATTCATGAAGGGATATGCTCAATCTTTAAAATTACAGGCTAGATCATTAAATGTAATGAAAGTTATTGAAGACAATAAAAATTTATTGAAGCCGCCGGTTAATAACAAAGTACTTTGGGAAGATTCCGAATTCATTGTCATGCTTCTGGGTGGCCCGAATTACAGGCGTGATTTTCATGTTGACCCTTCAGACGAGTTATTTTATCAGATAAAAGGCTCCTGCTATGTAGAATGCATAACCCAAAACGGCGAGCGTGAAGTAGTGGAGGTGAAAGAGGGGGAAATGTTCATGCTTCCAGCTGATGTACCCCATTCCCCTCACAGGGTATCGGATACATACGGCATTGTTATAGAGCGCAAGCGTGCAATAGATGAGCTTGAAGATTTCGTTTGGTTCTGTGGGAAATGTAATCATGAGATGCACAAAGTTACGATCCAATTGACGAATATTGAGGTTCAGGTGAAAGAAGCCATTGAGGCTTTCAACGGAAGTAAGGAACTTCGCACTTGTCATGAATGTGGTCATGTTATGTCAGAAAACGTTGAGGCTTGGAAATGCGAATAGACTTTCATACTCATATTCTGCCGTTGGATCTGCCGGACTTAACCGGAAAATTTGGTCAGGGACGCTGGCCGGTGCTAGAGCAGAAATGTTCATGCGGGGCAGATATTATGGTAAGCGGGAAGCTGTTCAGGAAAGTGACTGACCAGGTATGGGACCCGGAAAAACGCATTCAGGATATGGATGCCGAAGGAGTCGATATGCAGGTGCTGTCACCGGTGCCAGTGACATTTTCATACTGGGCGCCAATAGACCAGGCGCTATACATGTCCCAATTCCAGAATGATTTTATTGCTGAGACTGTGAACAGGCATCCTGACAGGTTCATCGGTCTCGGGACTGTTCCGCTTCAGGATTTGAAAGTGGCAATTGGCGAAATGGAACGCTGTAAATTTGAACTTGGTTTGGCGGGGATTGAGATTGGTACAAACGTAAACGGAGAGAATCTAGATTCACCTGTTTTATTAGAATTCTTCCAAATGGCTGAAAAATGGAATGTCCCACTGTTTATACACCCTTGGGAGACAATGGCAAAAGACCGAACGGAACGGCATAATCTTATGTATACAATCGCGATGCCGAGTGAAACCGCACTGGCGGCAGCAAGCATTGTATGGAGTGGCGTCATGGAAAAGTACCCGGATCTGAAACTATGTTTTGCTCATGGCGGGGGCTCATTCCCATATATTTTACCGCGGATTGATCAGGGATGGGAAGTATGGCCTGATTTAAGAAAAACCTCAATGCCGCCAAGCCATTATGCACAAAAGTTTTATTTCGATTCCCTGAACTATGATATCCGGAATATTCAGTATCTGGTTGAACGTTTTGGATATAAGAAAGTGCTGATGGGTTCCGACTATCCATTTTTATTAAGAGAAAAGCCTCCAGGTAAAGTAATTGATGACGCTCTAAATCTTTCAGATGAAGTGAAAGCGAATCTTCTTGGGAAAAATGCATTGAGGTTTTTAAATTTGGAATCGTGAGGGGAGAAGCATGGAAAAACAGATTAAAGCACCGGAACAAGTTCTTGAGGAACTTGGAATCATGCTTCATATGCCAAGGGAAGCGGTCGGCAACTATGTCAGCCACGTACGGGTGGGAAATTTGATTTTCACATCCGGACAAGGCGTTGATGATTTTCACGGCAAGCTTGGCAAAGAGCTGACGGAAGAAGAAGGGTATCAGGCAGCGAGGCAGTCAATGATTAATCTTCTGCGGGTGCTGAAGGCTGAGCTTGGTGAACTATCCAGAGTTAAGAAGATAGTCAAAATTCTCGGCATGGTTAATTCAGCTGAAAATTTCACAGGACAGCCTAAAGTTTTGAATGGCGCATCAGACCTGCTTGTTAACGTGTTTGGAGAGAGGGGAAGACATGCTCGGTCAGCGGTGGGAATGGCCCAGCTTCCAAATAATACTGCAATTGAAATTGAAATGATTGTGGAAATACAAGATTGAGACCTTTTGCAATTATCTCAATAAAGAGAGAGGGATGTTTCATGCAAGCAGCAAAAGATAGTATAAATACTGTTAAATCAATAGATTGCCGGCACTTTATTAACGGGGAATTCCTGAATCCAAATCAATCTAAAACTTTTGACAATATCAATCCCGCAACGGAAGAAAAACTTGGATGGGTTGCTGAAGGAGGAAAAGAGGAGGTGAATCAAGCTGTTTCTGCAGCAAGGCATGCGCTTAAAGGTCCTTGGAAATCTTTTACCGATAATGAACGCTCTGCGGTTCTAAGGCGAATCGGCGATCTCATTTTAGAAAAGAAAGAAGAACTGACCATGTTGGAAACCCTCGATACAGGGAAACCGTATAGCCTTGCACTAGAAATGGACATCAAGCGTGCAGCTCACAATTTCCACTTTTTTGCTGATTATATCACCACACTTGGTAATGAATCCTACAATCAGAACAACATTGCCCTTCATTATTCGATTAGACGACCCGTAGGGGTGGTAGGGATGATTAATCCTTGGAACTTACCATTGTTATTGTTGACATGGAAGTTGGCACCATGTCTGGCAGCCGGCAATACTGCGGTTATGAAACCAGCTGAACTGACCCCGATGACAGCGACAAAATTGATGGAAATATGCAAGGAAGCCGGAGTTCCGGACGGGGTAGTCAACCTTGTGCATGGATATGGTATAAATTCAGCAGGAGCCGCTCTAAGTGAACATCCTGACGTCGATGCGATTACATTCACAGGGGAAACAAAAACGGGAACAGCGATCATGAAAGCCGCGGCGCCTACATTGAAAAAAATTTCATTTGAACTGGGCGGGAAAAATCCGAATATTGTGTTTGCAGACTCTAATCTCGATGAAGTGATCGAAACGACATTGAAATCAAGCTTCATGAACCAAGGTGAAGTTTGTTTATGTGGATCACGTATCTACGTTCAACAAGGATTGTATGACGAATTCCTTGAAAAGATGGTTGTGCGTACAGAAAAATTGAAAGTCGGGGATCCGTTTGATTCCGAAACGGAAGTAGGAGCTGTAATAGGAAAAGAACATTATAAAAAAGTGATGAGTTACATTGATCTGGCGAAAGAAGAAGGAGCGAAAATATTAACTGGAGGAAGAAGAGCCGGTCAGTTTGAAAAAGGTTTTTTCATTGAACCTACAATCATTGCCGGGGTTACGCGTGAATCCCGTTGCGTACGGGAAGAAATTTTTGGTCCTGTGGTAACGGTCATGCCTTTCGAAACGGAAGAAGAGGTACTAGAGCACGCTAATGATACTCATTACGGACTGGGGGCAACGATTTGGACCAATGATTTAAGGAGGGCGCATCGTGTCGCTTCTAAAATAGAAGCGGGTATTATTTGGGTGAATACCTGGTATTTACGTGATTTACGCACACCTTTTGGGGGCATGAAGCACAGTGGCATCGGCCGTGAAGGTGGGTCTCATAGTTTCGAATTTTACAGTGAATTGTCTAACGTCACGATTAAATTATAAAGAAGGAGGGAAGCATCATGATCGTTAGTTTAACAGAATGGTCTGCCAGGTTTTTGAAAGCGGAAAAAACAGGAATAGGAATTTCAGCCCCCACCAATGAAATTCCGGATTTGAATGTGGAGGATGCCTACCAAATTCAGCTTGAAACCATTCGAAGCAAAATTCAGTCCGGTCTGGAAGTATCAGGTAAGAAAATAGGCTTGACTTCAAAGGCTATGCAACAGGTTCTTGGAGTAAATGAACCAGATTACGGACATTTACTTAATGGGATGGAAGTGCAAAATAACGGATATATTCCCAGATGCCGGTTAATTCAACCGAAAGTGGAGGCAGAAGTGGCTTTTATTTTAAAGAAGGATCTGCACGGTCCAAATATTACGGTTGATGATGTAATCGAAGCCACTGATTATGTGGTTGCTTCGATCGAAGTCGTTGATAGCCGTGTGATGGACTGGAAGATTAAACTCCAGGACACTGTGGCGGATAATGCATCATCGGGCTTATATATTCTGGGAGATCGCAAAATTCACTTGAGTGAAATCGACCTCCCTTCCATTCAAATGAGCCTATATAAAAATGGCGAATTCATGAACCAAGGGACAGGTGATGCAGTACTTGGAAATCCAGCAACGTGCGTAGCCTGGCTCGTAAATAAACTAAATGGGTTTAAAGGTTCATTGAATGCGGGCGAAGTAATTTTATCCGGTGCATTATCCGCAGCAATCGAAGCGAAACCAGGTGACCGTTTTTCTGCTGACTTTGGAGATAAACTTGGAAAGGTCTCGGTTAATTTTGAGTGAAAGGAGCCCAGCGGCCTTGAAAAAACTAAAAGTAGGCATTATTGGATCAGGGAATATCGGCACGGACTTAATGATGAAAATTCATCGGTCGGATGTTCTCGAAATGTCGGTAATGATCGGTATCGACAAGGAATCAGAGGGTTTGAAGAAGGCTAGGATGCACGGACATCATGTCATTGAAAATGGCATGGATGGATTTTTGGAAAAGTCTGAACTTGCAGACATTTTATTCGATGCCACATCTGCGAAGGCGCATGTTTTTCACTGCGAAGCCTTGAAAAAGATGAACAAGAAGCTGATAGACTTGACACCTGCCGCGATCGGACCGTTTATCGTTCCTTCCGTGAATTTAAAAGAAAATTTGAATGAAGCGGTTGTTAACATGATTACATGCGGCGGTCAAGCGACAATCCCCATCGTTCATGCGATCAGTCAAGTGGCCCAAGTCGAATATGCCGAAATAATTGCGACAATTTCCAGCAAGAGTGCCGGTCCCGGAACTCGGGCTAATATTGATGAGTTTACCCAAACGACGGCAAGGGCCCTGGAACAGGTAGGTGGAGCAAAAAAAGGAAAAGCTATCATTCTGCTAAATCCGGCCGAACCGCCGCTCATTATGAGGGATACCATTCATTGTCTGCTTCAATCAGATTCCTTTGATGTGGAAGAGATAACAACGTCTGTCAATAAGATGGCGGAAAAGGTTTCTGAATATGTTCCAGGTTACCGTCTTAAGACAGAGCCGATATTTGATGGGAAACAAATAACAGTCCTTCTGGAAGTGAAAGGGTTAGGAGATTTTCTTCCCGTATATGCAGGTAATTTGGATATAATGACGGCCTCAGCTGTAAAAGTAGGGGAAGAGATCGCTAAAAGCCAATTCGAACATTATGTTTGAAAAAAGTAATCGGAACTGTAAAGGTGGGGTTCATTTGCGTAAAGATGTATTGGTGACTGAAGTTGCATTGCGGGATGGGAGCCATGTAGTGGCACATCAATATACAATCGATCAAGTAAAGAACATGACTGGGAAACTTAGTGCTGCAGGTGTCCCTTATATTGAAGTGTCGCATGGAGATGGCCTAGGTGGATCATCCTTGCAATATGGATTTTCAAAAGTGAATGATATTGAATTGGTGGAAGCCGCTGTTGAAGCTGCCGGAAAATCGGTTATTTCAGTGCTTTTAATTCCTGGTATCGGGACAATTGATCAATTAAGGGAAGCTGCTCACGTTGGGGCGAAAATGGCGCGGATTGCAACCCACGTAACGGAAGCGGATGTCTCAAAGCAACATCTGGAAGCTGCGAAACATCTCGGTATGGAAGCAATCGGGTTTTTAATGATGTCTCACATGGCATCACCGGAAAAACTTCTTGAGCAAGCCAGTTTAATGGAATCCTATGGAGCAGATGCTGTGTATGTAGTTGATTCCGCTGGATCTTTTTTGCCAAATGAAGTCAAGACGCGGATCAGGTTATTAAAATCAAAACTGAATATCGATATCGGTTTTCATGCTCACAATAATTTGTCTCTTGCTGTGGCAAATTCCCTTGTGGCAATTGAAGAGGGGGCAAATAGGATCGATGGCAGCATTCGCTGTCTCGGTGCAGGTGCTGGTAATACCCAGACCGAAGTGCTTGTTGCCGTGCTGGATAGGCTGGGTATCCGTACTGATATTGACTTATATAAAATGCTTGATCTTTCGGAGGAAGTTGGAAATACGATCATGCCAAAGCCCCAGGAAATAACAGACTCGAGTTTAATCATGGGTTATAGTGGCGTTTACTCCAGTTTTTTATTGCATGCAAACAAAGCGGCGAAAAAGTATGGAGTGGACGCCCGGGATATTTTGATGGAGCTGGGGCGACAAAAAGTGGTTGGTGGTCAGGAAGATACGATAATTGAAGTAGCTGAGCAAATGGCGCTGCAGAAGGAAGGGACTTTAAGATGAAACTAGTTCAACTAGCAAAACGGGTAGCCGAATCTCAAAAAAATGGCCGTGAAATGGATAAGCTTACATTATCCAATCCTGAACTAACAGTAAATCAAGCATATGAAATTCAGAAGTTGAGCATAAATGAGACGATCACTGGAGATAACAGATTCATCGGGTGGAAGATGGGCTTGACCAGCAAAGCCAAACAACAGCAAGTAGGGGTAGAAGAAGCGATCTATGGCAGGTTGACATCTGCCATGGAACTAACCAAACCAGTATTAAAAGTAGGGGAATTCATTCATCCAAGAGTGGAACCCGAATTTGCTTTTTTATTCAAAGAAGAACTGAAAGGTGCAAATATAACGGCGAAAGATGTCTGGCCGGCTGTAGAATGCGTATTTCTAGCTTTAGAGGTTATTGACAGCCGTTATAAAAATTTTTCCTTTACACTTACAGATGTAGTAGCGGATAATGCATCCTCAGCTAAGATTTTGCTTAGCAATCAAGCTTTTTCACCGTATCACACGGACTGGGCTCAAGCAGAAGTTAGGCTTTATCAAAATGGTGAAATACAAAAGAAGGGTCTTGGAGAAGCTGTACTGGATCATCCGATTCATTCGATTGTGGAACTTGTAAAAATGATTAGCCGTGAAGGACTATCCATTCAGGCTGGAATGATTGTTTTAGTGGGCGGGATTACAGATGCCATTCCCATACAGGCAAACGATGAAGTTTTAGCTGATTATGGTGAATTAGGGAAACTGACTTTACATGTTATAACGTGAACTAAGAGGAGGGAATTAATTGCGTGAAGTAAATGCCTCAAAAGTGGTGGGTAATAGTAAGTTTGGCCGGTTTCATTTAATGGTCTTTATGTGGTGTTTGTTCGCAATTACCTTCGATGGATTTGATATAGCCATGTATGGAGTAGGTTTGCCTTTGATGATGGAGGAATGGAACTTGACGCCAGTGGAAGCTGGCGGAATAGCAAGTTATTCATTGTTCGGAATGATGGTAGGAGCCCTTATTTTTGCACCACTGGCGGATAAAATGGGGAGAAAAAGAGTGCTTGCCATTTGCATCTGTATATTCAGTGTTTTTACATTACTTTCAAGTTTTGCCCCAAATCCTGCCTTTTTCTCGATTATGCGATTTATAGCAGCCTTGGGAATGGGAGGATTAATGCCAAACGTTATCTCCTTAATGGCGGAATACTCACCCAAAAAGAACAAGGTGCTCATTGTAACCTCTATGTACTGTGGATATTCCATAGGAAGCATACTGGCCTCTTTAATTGGAATGTATGTGATGGAACAAATGGGCTGGAGGGTTTTGTATTGGATTGGGGCGCTTCCCTTATTGGCAATTCCTTTTTTCATGAAGCAATTTCCTGAATCCCTTTCCTATTATGCTATTCGAAAAGAAGGGGTAAAGCTTGCCGGAATTCTGAACCGCATTGATCCAGAGGGCGACTATAAAGATTTGGACGATTATGAGTTTGCCAAAGTCCAAGAAAGGGCAAAGGGCTTTCCAGTCAAGAAACTCTTTGAAGATAAGCGTACTCTTAGTACATTTGCGTTTTGGGTAGCTGCCTTTAATTGTTTACTTATGGTATACGGACTCAATACATGGTTACCAAAAATCATGCAGCAGTCCGGATACGGCCTTACATCCAGTTTATCTTTCAATCTTATATCGGGGATAGGGCAAATTGGCGGATCGATAATTGGAGGGTACTTAGTTGGGAAAATGGGCCATAGAAGAGTGCTTGTATCCCTCTGTGCCATTGGTACGGTCTGCTTTGTAATATTAGGATTAACCTCAAATGTAGTAGCATTATATATTTTAATCGCTTTTGGAGGTGCCTGTACAGTGGGTACAATGAATTTGGCCAATACGTATATTTCCGAGTATTATCCACGGGAGATAAGGACCACCGGGATAGGTTGGGCCTTGGCGTTTGGCAGAATTGGAGCGATTGTTGCCCCTACATTAATAGGTTTATTGCTGGCTGCAAACTATTCGTCACAAAATGCATTTATGGCCTTCACAGTTCCGAGCATAATGGCGGCCTTGGCGTTACTGGTTGTAAAAGAGAGGTATGGTAGCTATGATAAACCACAGATGGAGGAAAATGTAAAACTAAAAGCAACATCGAATGTATAAATAATATTATGCTCTCTTCGGGTAGTAGATTGCCTATATGTCAGGTGACAGTCATGCAGACTGTTCCCTGACATATAGGCCATTTTTTAGAAAATAAAAGAATTCACGAGTAAACCGACTGAATTCATGAGTAAACTTTCCGAAATGAATACCCCTTTTGTTATAGTATTTGCTGGGCAATAAATGTGGTAATCTCCTTACAAACTATGTGGAGGTTATTTTATGTGATAAAAGGGAAGCAACAAAAAGTAGTCCCGAAAACACAGTTTTTATCTTGTATTTGGAGCTACTTGACGTTTAAATAATTACTTTGCTTATTTTCTTTATTGCTGCGACATATATTTTAAATTATATTTTTCGAACATCAGAAATTGACGTTTATGATTTTGGTACAACTTTAGGCTTAACCTTAGGATTATCTTTTCTAGACGTAAAGATCACTAAAGAGATAAGAACGTAAAGGGTTGGTGGGAGGCAGAAGTTCTCATTAAAGCACTCCAATTGGATTAACCTCTTATATTCGTTCTGGCCGAGAACAACTTGATTCGGTACATAGAATCCCTTAAGGAATGAAGGTTTATCCAGATTATGGAAAAGGTGAACGCGGCTCGCGAATTGATTTAAGCGTAGAACAAAAAGTGCATTAAATTATTATCATGTTCAATACTTGACATAAACGGTATTAATGATGTTAAATAATAAAAAAGACCGATTGTTCTTTTTTAAGAAAAGGAGTTTAGAAAAGATGAATAAAGGGGAACGAACGAAAAAAAAAATATTTACAAGCTATTAAATCCAAGGAAACTGCAAACGAACAATTTCAGGCTTTGACTTCTATTTCTATGACTTTGTTCCAAAATGATATATTAGTGGATGGCTGTCCTTTAATGAATGCAGCCATTGAAGCAGATGACTCTAATATTTTGATTGAAGATTCAATTAAGGAGGGTTTTACTGGCTTAATAAATACCATCAAAACCATTATTGAGCTTGGAAAGAGTCAAAATGAAATTGATAAACAGATTGATTCTGAACAGATGGCAGTGTTCATTCTTTCTTCTATAGGTGTATTGATCCTCAGTAGATTGTATAAGGATTAGCGATATTTAGAAATGGTTATCATGCAGATAAAAGCGATTCTTAATTCAGTTATTGATTCTTTTTTTTGGATAAAAAAAGACCGTTTGGTTTTTTTAGTGAGTTTATATTATATAAGAAAATGATGACGGGTGAAATACCTGAATCCCCAGTTGCAAAAGTGCTTTTAAGGTTGTAGATGTGTGAAGAAGGCAGAGTTGTTATTGGGATGGGACTTTCTGGAAGAAATCGAAATCGGGGGGGCATGCTACTTGTGGGTTACTGTGATAAAGCTGCTGCGATGGAATATGCTTTTGCAAACTTGCATCGAATGAAATGAGGGGTGCATCAGTAAGATTTCAGACATTGGTTCAGCTGACTGACAATGATTTACAACTGTTATTACCACCATCCTGAATTAGCTATTCGTGAGTTGGCCGTATTGCTTAGCAACCAATTGTTCCAGATGGCGATATTCTAATAGCGCCTGTACTTACTAAGGTTTGACCACAGAAGGATCGACGGAGCTACAGCGGTGAATGCAATGAATCATATTAAGTGATTATTAAACGACCCAAAACTATTGTTAATGGAGGCGTAAGTAATGATTGTCGGAGATTTCCCAATTGAAACAGATACTATAGTCATCGGTGCAGGTCCTGGGGGTTATGTAGCAGCAATTCGTGCTGCCCAGCTGGGACAAAAAGTAACAATTGTTGAAAAGGAATATTTGGGCGGTGTATGTTGTAATGTCGGCTGTATTCCTTCAAAGGCATTAATTGCCGCGGGTCACCGCTATGAAACAGCTAAGCATTCGGATGCATATGGGATTACAGCAGAGAATGTAAAGGTTGATTTTTCAAAAGTACAAGAGTGGAAAGCTAGTGTAGTGAAAAAGTTAACTGGCGGTGTCGAAGGACTATTAAAAGGAAATAAAGTTGAGATTGTACGTGGTGAAGCATTCTTTGTAGGCAGTAATTCATTACGCGTAATGGGCGAAAAAAATGCTCAAACATACACCTTTAAAAATGCAATTATTGCAACAGGATCGCGTTCAATCGAGTTGCCTACATTTAAATATTCAAAACGCGTTCTAAATTCGACTGGTGCCCTCAACTTAAATGAAATTCCTGAAAAAATCGTTGTTATTGGCGGCGGTGTTATCGGAATTGAACTTGGCGGTGCCTATGCAAACTTTGGTACCCAAGTAACGATTTTAGAGGGTGCAGATGAAATTTTAGGCGTAGGTTTTGAAAAACAAATGTCAGCCGTCGTTACGAAGAGTATGAAGAAAAAAGGTGTAGAATTTTATACCAAAGCAATGGCAAAAGGTGTAGAAGAAACAGAAAATGGCGTCACTGTAACCTTTGAGGTAAAAGGCGAAGAACAGAAAATAGACGCTGATTATGTGTTTGTAATGGTTGGACGCCGCCCGAATACGGATGAAATAGGTCTTGAACAAACAGGCGTAAAAGTGATTGGCCGTGGACTTATTGAAATCGATAAGCAATGCCGCACGAATGTTCCTAATATTTATGCAATCGGGGATGTTGTTCCAGGTCCGCAATTAGCACATAAGGCATTCTATGAAGCAAAAATTGCTGCTGAAGCGATTGCCGGACATCCATCTGAAATTGATTATATAGGCATTCCAGCAGTCGTATTTTCAGACCCTGAGCTTGCAACTGTAGGTTATACTGAACAACAAGCAACAGATGAAGGTATTGAAGTGGTAGCTGCAAAATTCCCATATGCGGGAAATGGACGTGCGTTGTCACTTGACAGCACAGAAGGGTTCGTTAAGCTTGTAACTCGTAAAGAAGATGGACTTATTATCGGAGCGCAAGTTGCCGGAGCAAATGCATCAGATCTCATTTCGGAGTTAGCTTTGGCTGTTGAAACAGGATTGACAGCAGAAGACATCGCTTTGACAATCCATGCCCATCCCACACTTGGAGAAATGACAATGGAAGCTGCCGAAGTTGCACTTGGAACCCCAATTCATATCATTAAATAATTTATGGATTATGTGCCGAACTAATCAATATAAGCAAAAGTAAACTTGCAATCTGTACACCAGAAAAGCGCCATTTTCTTGAATAACTAAAATATGGTCTCAGTCGTAAAATCACTTTTGAATTGAAGGGGAGTTCAATAAAGAACTCCCAACCATTACTTTTAATGCGTTATACGTATTTTGAGGAATAAGATGCTTTTTGCTTTCATAGGCATGAATAAGTTCTAACAAGTTTGAAATTAATGTTTTTCACACTTATTAGTAATTCTTTACTGATCGTTCTTAAATTGATATGCTTAAAGCAAGCTACAGTTTTGTTTCCCTTTCCAAATGAGAATGATCATTCTTTAATTCTGAAGAATTGATTGAGGGAGGGGTTATATAAAATTGTTGCGATCTAAGTACGTCAAATGATTCTCAGACCTTTTCAGAAGTAAGAGATAATACGTTCTAAGGTGGGACTACATGGCTAGAAGTAAAGAATTTGATGAAAAAGAAGCATTAAGGAGAGCAATGGAGCTTTTCTGGCAGCAGGGTTATGAAAAAACATCCATGCAAGATTTGGTGAACCATATGGGCGTTCACCGTAGAAGTATCTATGATACATTTGGTGACAAGCATACGTTGTTCATGAAAGCATTGGAACGCTATGACGAGATAGTAGAAACCCAAATTGACACGCAAGTAAAGCAGCTCGGTTCGGTCAAGAAGGCTATCAGGCGTTTATTTGAGATGGTGATCCACACAAATGAAAAACAACAGATCGGATGCTTGACAGTGAATACAGCAGTTGAATTGTCTTTGCATGACGAAGAAGCAGCAGAAAAGGTTGTGGAGAGTTTTACCAAGACAGAAAGTCTGCTGTATGAGCTATTGTTGCGTGGTCAAAAATCGGGGGAAGTATCCGAACATCATGCTGTGGAAAGGCTCTCCCAGTTTATCCATAATTCATTAGTGGGATTACGCGTCTTGGCGAAAACCACCGATGACAAACAAAAACTGGAAAACATTATCGACATAACACTGTCTGTCTTGGATTAAGTTTTCTTTTTTTTGATAATTTAAGAACGATCATTCTCAAATTATAAGTGTTTCAACGGCACCAACACTTGTCAACAAGCCAAGCGTGTGCGTTAACGCTTGCTTATCCAAAGTGCAACATTGTGATGAAATAATAACTAGAAGCAGATAATTTCGCCGCATTAGTAATGAACATAACTGGGAACTATTCGCGTAATCAACAAGTTAATCATTGCGTAAGGCGATGTCTCGCTTCAACAACTACCCGAACGATTAGTTCGAAAGGAGAAAAAATTATGTCAACATTTACTATTCCAAGTACAACAAGATATGTCGAAGCGGAGGGAATTCGGTTTGCCTATAGGAAGTTTGGCAAAGAAACTGGTATTCCACTGGTGTTCTTTATCCACTTCCGAGGAACAATGGAAAACTGGGATCCCGAGCTTATTGGGGCTCTAGCTGAAGATAGACCCATTATTCTTTTCGATAATAGCGGTGTCGGTGAAACCAGTGGCGAAACTCCTTCTACTATAGCTGAAATGGCCAAAGATGCAGCGTCCTTCATTAGAGCACTTGGTTTACAACAGGTCGATGTGCTTGGCTTCTCAATTGGTGGGTTCGTAGCTCAGGAGTTAGTATTGCAATATCCGAATTTAATTCGCCGCATAGTATTGGCGGGTACCGCTCCACAATCAGGCGTTAATAAATTTCGGCAGGATGTTAATCAGGCTATGGCTAGTGAAGATGCTAATGGCGCCTTCGAAAGATTCATGTTCCTTTTTTATAATCCTACCGAAACTAGTCGCGCGGCTGGAAGTGCTTCACTGAAGCGTATTATTGCCCAGAAAAAATTTGAAAGTTCGCTGCAGGTTCGTGACGCACAATTGAAGGCGATAGAACAGTGGGCTGATCGGTTACCTAACCAATCGTATGAATGGTTGCATAAGATTAAGCAACCAGTGCTTGTAACTAACGGTGTTGAGGATATCATGGTTCCTACCGAAAACAGTTACATTCTTGCTCAGCAACTACCTAACGCACAGCTCATCATTTACCAGGACTCCGGGCATGGACACCTGTTCCAATACCCTGAACTGTTTGCCGCACATGTGAAGCTGTTTCTTGATGCATAGTCTCAGGTGAGATCGTCAGTTTTTCCTCTCTGTACAGCGAGGCACCAACTTATTATATCCTGATTCTTACAGTTGGTGATATTTACAATAAAGAATGTGATTTTAAAATGAATGATTAGAATGGATTAAAATACATTTACCCTAAATTAAAAGATGGTCAAGTCGGTATAATATTTGTTAACAAAGGAAGAGTATAGGTGCTCTTTTATATAAAAGAAATTAATTGAGGTGAGAGAAAAAAATGAAAAATAACAATACTATCTTAGCAAATTCTCTACAACTCCCAAATGGAGTAAACATCAAAAATCGATTTTTTAAATCAGCCATGAGTGAAACACTAGCGACAGCTGATAATAATCCTACACAGCCCTTAATTACTTTATATGAAACATGGGCAAATGGCGGTGCGGGGCTTCTGGTGACAGGAAACGTTATGATTGATAGACAAGCCTTAGGGGAACCTGGAAACGTTGTTATTGAAGATGAGCGTGACTTAGACAAACTCAAGAAATGGGCAAAAGCTGGCACGCAAAATGGAACCCACCTTTGGATGCAATTAAATCATCCTGGAAAACAGTCACCTAAGTCCATATCAAAGGAACCTGTCGCGCCAAGTGCTGTCCCACTTTCTGGGGATGTTAAGGACTTTTTTAATAAACCGCGCGCCCTTACTACACCGGAAATCAAAGACCTGATTATACGCTTCGGAAATGCAGCTAAAATTTCAAAAAATGCTGGATTTACAGGTGTTCAAATTCATGCAGCCCATGGATACCTGGTTAATCAATTTTTATCGCCATATCATAACCAACGTACAGATGAATGGGGTGGAAGTTTAACGAATCGAATGAGATTTTTAATGGAAATTTATCAGGAAATACGTAATCAAGTAGGCGAGAACTTCCCCATTGGTATCAAGTTAAATTCCACTGATTTTCAACGAGGTGGTTTCACGGAAGAGGAATCGATGGAGGTTCTTCAGAGAATATCTGAAGTCGGTATTGATTTAATTGAAATTTCCGGGGGGAATTACGAAAATCCCAAGATGATGGGGGGTGAAGTGAAAGAAAGTACAAAGAAACGGGAAGCTTATTTCTTGGAATATGCTAATAAGGCGAGAAAATTAGTCTCTACACCATTAGTTGTTACAGGAGGGTTTCGTTCTCAAGAAGGTATGACTGAAGCTATAGCCAGTGGGACGATAGATATGGTTGGCTTAGCAAAACCATTTGCACTTGTACCCGATCTACCAAACCAAATCTTTGAGGGGAAATATGAAACGGTAAAGATTAAACCAATTAAGACAGGAATTACAAGTTTAGATAAAAAAGCGTCATCTATGTTAGAACTAGGTTGGTATGAGCAGCAATTAGCACGAATAGGCAAATCAAAACTTCCTAAACCTAATTATAGTGTTTGGTTGTCCCTACTTCACAATATTTCTAAGAATGGACTTTCAGTGTTTAAAAAAAGAAGAGCATAAGAGTATCTACTTCATGTCAATGAAATCTTTTGAGAAAACTGTTTGCGTTATTATTTTTTTCACTTTACTAGAATGTTCGTTCTTTAATGTTGGGCGAGGCTGGCAACTTTTCTTGAGTACGGTCCGACCAGCGGATTCTACTGTATGGCTAAACACCATCCATAGTCACAATCAGGGGTTAGAAAACGCTGCAAAACGGTTTAAAGTTTTACACTAAAAACAGAGGTGGATTGCAAAATGAGAAAAATTGTACTTATCACTGGAGTGTCGGGTGGGATTGGCCAAGAGTTGGCGGATCGTTTCGCCAAAGATGGACATGATATAGTGCTGGTGGCGCGGAGCGAGGGTAAACTTTTGGAACTAGCGAAGGAATATCGGAATAAATATGGCATCCAAACGACAGTCATCGCCAAGGATGTCGCATCACCCGGCGTACCGGAGGAGATTGTCGCGGAGCTTAAGGAGAAGGGGGTTGTCGTCGACTATCTTGTCAATAATGCCGGCTTCGGTTTGTACGGGACATTCTTGGAAACGAAGTTGGAGCAAGAGACGAATATGATTGATGTCAATATCAAGGCTCTGACTGTTATGACGAAGTTGTTCTTGCCGGATATGGTCAAACGGGGCCAAGGGGGCATTATGAATGTTGCTTCGTTGGTGGGTTTTTTCCCGGGACCTTTGATGTCGGTTTACTACGCGACGAAGGCGTACGTGCTGTCGTTCACCGAGGCTCTCGAGAACGAGGTGAGCGGCACGGGTGTAACTGTGACGGCACTATGTCCGGGGCTGACGTCAACCGGATTCGTCGATCGTTCGGGTATGGGCGCCTCGAAGCTGTTCCAGAGTGGGGCCATCATGGAGGCCGGGCAGGTGGCTGAGGAAGGGTACCGAGGCTTTTTGCGCGGGAAGACACTCGTAATGCCAGGGGCTCGCAACCGGTTCGTGGCGTTCATTCCACGATTAATGCCGCGCAAGATGGTGACCCGTATGGTCAGATCCATGCAGGACAGAACGGGGGATTGACCTTATGGAGGGCGGCCAGGATTGGCTGTTGATTACGGCCTGACAACCCAGCCAAGGGCTCCCAACTTATCCGAACGATGCTCTCAGCAAAGAACGCAATTACTAATCTGTTGCGGATATATTCTACAACACAATTTCAATTATTTGGAGGTCAATTATTGAATTATTCTCAATCTATTCAAAACTTGTTTAAACCATTCGCAATCGGAAATACGACATTGGCAAATCGTATAGTGATGGCACCGATGACGAGACAATTTTCTCCTGAAGGAGTGCCTGGTCCGGATGTGGCGGCCTATTATCGCCGCAGGGCCGAAAATGGCGTTGGACTTATCGTGACAGAAGGTACGGTGATTAATCATTCGGATTCGTCCAATCAAGTCAATGTACCGCATTTCTATGGCGAAGCTGCATTAAACGGTTGGGCAAACGTCGTGGCTGCTGTACACGAAGTAGGCGGACGGATTATTCCGCAGATTTGGCATATGGGTGCGCAAGGCCATGTTGGCGATTATTCGGAATTGGATATCGCCGCAATCGTTCAAGCCTTTGCGCAGGCAGCATTCGAAGCCAAGCGGCTTGGGTTCGACGGCATTGAGCTTCACGGTGCGCATGGATATTTGATCGACCAATTCTTCTGGGAGAAAACGAACCCGCGTACCGACAGCTGTGGCGGTGACATGGTTGCCCGCATCCGCTTCGCGGTCGAGGTCATCGAAGCTTGCCGCCATGCCGTCGGACTGGAATTCCCGATTGTGCTGCGGTTCTCGCAATGGAAGCAGACGGATTTTACAGCGAAACTGGCAGCAACGCCGGCGCTGCTGGAACGGTTCCTGACGCCACTTTCCGATGCGGGCGTCGATATTTTCCACTGCTCGACCCGCCGTTTCTGGGAGCCTGAGTTCGAAGGCTCCAATCTGAATCTCGCCGGATGGACAAAAAAGCTGACGGGTAAACCGACGATTACAGTTGGATCGGTCGGTCTGGATAACGATTTTACGAGTCACTTTACGGAAGGAAAGAGTGCCAAAAATACCAAGATCGGCGGGTTAATCGAAAGGCTTGATCGTGAAGAATTTGATCTGGTGGCCGTGGGTCGGGCATTAATGGTTTATCCTGCTTGGGTAAACAAGATTCGTGACGGCCGAACAGCTGAATTGGTTCCCTTTACATCTGAGTCAGTGAGAACACTTCATTAAGCCTCCGTTTGATTAGTTAACACAAGATACATTCTGGAGTTTATGGATAAAAGTGCTATACGATTGCCGCACAGCGAAGTATATGGAGATTCATGACAGCGATAAAGTTGTAGGGACTGAGACGAAAACTATGAATTCAAATTAAGAGATCCAATCTATCCAATACTTTGATGCATAATATTTTGTTATGTCTGTCTTTAAAAAAAGAGGATAAGAGAATCTTATTATTCCATAGAGAATGGGGAGGGCTGCGGCATCCTCTTTTCTTCATCCTTAACGTATTAGAAGATTGAAAGACTAGTAATCCAAAAGATTAATAATGAACATCTTTGATTGAAAACTTTTCTAATACGTTTGACAATTGGATTTATCGTGTTAATATAAAGGCAAATGAAATATATATACAATTTGTACCACTAGGGGTGCTTTATAGGTAAAAACTGATTTTACCTGAGAAGCTGAGATTAAAGTATGACTTTAAGACCCTTAGAACCTGATCTGGTTTATACCAGCGTAGGGAAGTGGGGTCTGGGACAATACGTTTCTGTATTATTTCAAGTACAACCACTTTCTTTACGTTAAAGAAAGTGGTTTTTTATTTGCAAAAAAAGGGGTTAAAAAAGGCTTTTATCCGTATCATTCATAAAAAAATAGAATTTGGAGGTAATGGACATGAAGTTTTCAGAGGAAATCCGCCAGGAAGTAGATCATATTTGGGAAGCTAGCTTTAATCACCCGTTTGTTGCAGGAATAGGAGATGGCACATTGCCAATAGAGTGTTTTCGTTTTTATGTCAAGCAGGATGCCTATTATTTATCTCATTTTGCTAGAGTTCAAGCTTTAGGAGCAGTCAAGGCTACAGATTTACATACAACAAGCAGGCTTGCCGGCCACGCACAGGGAACATATGAAGCGGAGTTGAAGCTTCATGAAAATTTTTCTGAGAGATTAGGCATCACCAAAGAAGAACGGGAAAATTTCAAACCTGCCCCGACTGCCTATGCTTACACTTCCCATATGTATCGTGCGGCATATTCTGGACATTTAGGTGACGTTATTGCGGCTATCTTGCCATGTTATTGGCTGTATTATGAAATAGGTGAAAAGCTGCAAGAGTGTAAACCGGAAGAGCCGATTTATCAAGAATGGATAGCGGCTTACGGTGGAGAGTGGTTCCGCTCTTTGGTAGAAGAACAAATTGCGAGGCTTGATGAGATTGCTGAAAAGGTAACAGATGAAGATAAGGAAAGAATGAAGGAGCATTTTATCCTTAGCAGCCAATATGAGTACTCATTTTGGGAAATGGCTTATCGTTTAGAGACATGGCCTGTGCATAAGGAAACACTAGAAGTATAAAGGAGATTGAAACATGAAAAAAGGGTTGAAATTAACGGATATATTAGTCACGATCGTGATTGCCGTAGCATTTGGAATCGTTTATATCCTTTGGGGTTCGATTTATTATTCCGTTAAACCATTAGGATTACATCTAGATCAACTTATTTATGGAATGTGGTTTATAGCTGGCCCCGTCGCCTTTTTGATTTTACGGAAACCGGGTGTGGCACTTCTGGCAGAGATAGCTGCAGCTTCAGGTGAATTCTTTCTAGGTTCACCATGGGGGCTGTCCGTACTCTTATATGGGGTGGTCCAAGGTTTGTTCGCTGAACTGGTATTCATGGCGTTCAAATATAAAAAATTCAATATGCCGGTGGCCGTTTTAGCTGCGATAGCTTCCTGCCTTGCATCAGTATTAATGGATTTTGCCTACGGGGAAATAGGTGCTCTCACTCTTTGGAATTTATCGTTATTCATGATAGCGAGGTTTGTGGGTTCCATATTCTTTGCAGGTGTAACTGCTTATTATCTAGTTAAAGTCCTGGAAGCAACAGGAGTAACTAATCTAGTTCGTCCAGTTTCAAGTAAAGATTATGCAGAACTGGACCAAAAGTAGAGGTTGATGGCCATGAAACCAATCGTTTCTGTTGAGAAGTTAAGAATGAAATTTCCAGGTGATGGGTCTTTGATTTTCAAGGACCTATCAGTCTCGATTGATAAAGGTGAAAAAGTTCTATTGTTGGGACCATCAGGATGTGGTAAGTCGACTCTTTTGCAAGTGTTAAGCGGATTGATTCCGAATTCCATCGAAGTCCCGATGAAAGCGGAGAAATTGAAATGCGCTTCTTCATGGGGATATGTTTTTCAAGACCCTGATAGTCAGTTTTGCATGCCATTTGCCGATGAGGAAATTGCCTTCGTCCTTGAGAACCTTTCCGTCCCTAAAGAAGAAATGAATGAGAAAATCCAAAATCATATTCGTAAAGTAGGATTGAACCTAGGCCATACAAGTATAGAAACATTATCAGGCGGGATGAAACAGCGTCTGGCAATCGCTTCAGTATTGGCCCTTGAACCGGAAGTGATATTTTTAGATGAACCAACCGCCATGCTTGATCCGGAAGGAACTAAAGAAATCTGGGATTTGTTGAAGGAAGTCGGTCGAGACAAAACGGTAATTATCGTCGAGCATAAAATTGACCATGTTTTAGAATTCATCGAACGAATCGTGCTTTTTAACGGTGAAGGTGAAATCATAGCTGATGGTCCAAGAGATACCATTCTTTCACTATATAAAAATGAAATGAAAGAACATGGAATTTGGTTCCCTGGTGTTTGGGATGAATATATACAAGAGAATGCCCCCATTCGGGAACAACAATTTGCAGACGGTTCACCCCTAATGCATGTGCAAGGATTTAGCGGTTTTCGGAATAAAGAGGAAAAAATCAAGGTTGATGAATTGATGGTCCATTCAGGGGAATGGATTGTAATCAGGGGAGAAAATGGCGCGGGGAAGAGTACTCTTTTGCATGCACTGATGCAGTTCATAAAAACGAATGGTACGTATGAATTAATGGGAGCCCCTATTAAAAGGATGAAAAATCTAACCAATCATATGACGTTTGTCTTTCAAAATCCTGAGTTTCAGTTCGTTGCAAATTCTGTATATGAAGAGATTGCTTATTCATTGCGAATTGGAAAAAGGCCACAACAAGAAATAAGGGAGCGAGTTCAATCATTGCTTGAAGTGTTCCGCCTAGAGGCCCATCGGGATAAACATCCATTTCAATTATCAATGGGTCAAAAGCGTCGCTTAAGTGTAGCTGCCTCTATCGTCATAGACAAAAAAATCATTCTCTTGGATGAGCCTACCTTTGGCCAAGATTCGAAAAATACCTTTGCATTACTGGAATGGTTTGAGGAATATCGAAGGCGCGGAACAACAGTGATCATGGTAACTCATGACGATCATATTTCAAGAAACTTTGCAACCAGGATCTGGACGGTTAAAGAAGGAAATGTAATAAGTGATGAAAAGGTCAACACGCAATCCGGATTTATGGAGACCAAAGTTTTATCATTTTAAAAGGAGTGTCATGTAGATGAATGTTTCAAGTGCAGAAACATGGCTCCATAAGGTTAATCCAAGCCTTAAACTATGCGCATTGCTTGTTTTATGCATTGTGGCATTATTCATTCATGATCTGAACTATATGATGAATGTGACCATTGGTGTTTTATTCTTATTTTTGTGTTTTACGGGGCATTCGATGAAACGCATCTTACTTTTGTCAATCCCTTTTTGTTTCATTTTTATATCCACTTCTCTAGCAATGATTTTATTCGGTAAAGGTGAGACACTTTGGTTTGAGTGGGGTCTTATATCGATTACGGAAGAAAGTTTCATGAGGGGGTTACTGGTAGGCTTTCGAGCTTTGCTTTTTGCGGCACTTGGTTTAACTTTTTCCTTGACGACGAGACCTGTGAACTTGTTTTATTCCTTAATGCAGCAAGTTAAGCTTAAACCGAAATATGCTTATAGTTTCATGGCAGCTTTAAGGCTTATCCCCATCATGATGGAAGAGTTACAAACGATACGAAACGCGATGAGGGTACGCGGTTTCGAAAGGGGAAAAGGGATCAGATCGGTATATTATAAAATGAAAGCCTATTCCATCCCATTGTTATCCGGAAGCATCAGACGTGCTCACAGAATCGCGGTTGCGATGGAGGCGAAGCGATTTACAGACACTCGGGATCGAACATACTATTATGAATTTGGGTTTTCAATAAAAGACCATGGATTCATTCTGTATTTTATCGTCCTGCTGTTGGCAGGGTTTTATCTATCGGTTCATTTCCCGTTACTACCTATTTGATTTTATGAGATTGCAAGTTTACTAGTTAGGGGTTCTAAGTATGAATGCACAAGAATTGCATATTATTTCTACTGGGAAACAGCCAATTGAAAAGTTCGTAGAAATCGCTTCAAACATTCAGGAACATGTTGATTTCTTCTATCTAAGGGAAAAAAATATGAATGCATCAGAACTCTATCGAGCAGTGACCCTGTTACATAATAATAAGATTCCGCTGTCTAAGATCATCATTAATGACAGGGTGGATGTAGCCTGGGCGCACAAAGTATTTGGTGTGCAATTGGCTTTTCATAGTTTAGATGCAGGAGTCGTAAAAAGAGCATTTCCAGGGATGAGTGTTGGCTGTTCGATCCATTCCATGGATGAAGCAAAAGCCGCTTTCCGCTTCGGTGCCAATTACGCGATTTATGGTCATGTTTTTGAAACGGATTCAAAACGCGGTCTTCCTCCTAAGGGAGTTGAGGAGCTTCATGCAATCACAAAAAATGTCAATCTTCCGATTATTGCAATAGGCGGAATAACACCCTCCAATTGCCAAATCGTGCGCGATGCTGGGGCACAAGGAATTGCAGTCATGTCAGGTGTGCTTGAAGCGGAAAATCCGGTTAGAGCCGTTAAAGAATATTCGAAGTCTTTAGGAAAGGAGACATAAGATGAATTCCATATATGATGCAATCATTGTTGGGGGAGGAGTAATTGGTGGATCCATTGCTTTTCAATTAGCCAAACGAGGTAAAAAGGTCCTTTTATTGGAAAAAGATAGACTTGCCAGTAAAGCTTCCGGTGCTGCAGCCGGGATGTTAGGAGCACAGGCTGAGCTGGATGCAGATAACCCGCTCTTTACATTGGCAAGCCGAAGCAGGGGGATGTTTCCTGCACTGTCGAAAGAATTGAAAGACATAAGTGGAATAGACATCGAATTAGTGAATAAGGGTATGTTTAAGGTGGCGCTTACGGATGACCAGGTTGCAGAGCTGAAGAAAATGATCAAAGTCCAGCAAGATGCGGGACTTGAGGCGGAATGGTTATCTACTGCCGAAATAAGGAAAACGGAACCGCTTCTATCGGATGAGATTAAGGGAGGCATGTTCATTCCGGGGGATGGACAAGTTTCAGCAACAAGGCTGTCGCTCGCTTTTACTAAATCTGCAGCTGCCCTTGGTGTGGATATAAAGGAATTTGTCCATGTTTTTGATTTACGTACGGAAAATGGATATGTAAAAGGAGTGTCCACTAATATAGGGGAATTTTCAAGTGAAAATGTAATTGTGGCAAGTGGGGCGTGGAGTGCTTTCCTCCTTGAAAAGTCAGGAATAAACCTCGATACCTATCCGATAAAGGGGGAGTGCTTCTCCGTCCTGACTGATCGTCCATTGCTTGAAAAAACGATCTTTTCACATGGCTGCTATCTTGTACCCAAAGTTGGCGGGAGAATCATTGTCGGGGCAACGGTAAAAGCGAACACTTTCGATCAAAAGGTAAGTATGGAAGGGATCTCAACGTTAATAGAAAAGGCAACGCAATTGCTTCCGGCAATTAAAGAAACCGAGTGGGAAAAGACATGGGCAGGTATACGCCCTCAAACAGGGGACGGCCTGCCGTACTTTGGTGAACATCCAGCATACAAAGGACTTTTCATTGCAACGGGTCACTTCAGGAATGGTATCCTGCTTTCTCCAATTACAGGCGTACTTATTGCGGATATTGTGGAAGGGAAGACAAACCCTGAATGGTCCGCTTTTCGATTGGAGCGTTCGATACAGACCCAATTTTCATAATGGAGGTGAATGAATTGGAATTGATTATTAACGGGGAAAAAATACGGATTCCTGCTGATGAGTCAACAGTTACAGGACTTTTGCAACACTTTAATTTACATCAAAAAGTAGTGATCGTTGAATTGAATGATGAAATATTAGCAAAAGAAAATCAAAGTGAAACACTTTTGTCAAATGGGGACAAGGTCGAGATTGTACATTTTGTAGGAGGCGGATGATATGTTAAAGATTGGTTCTTATGAATTTTCTTCTAGGTTATTATTAGGTACTGGGAAATATCCAAACTTCGATGTTCAAAAGCAATCAGTGGAGGTTTCGGAGACGGAAATATTAACATTTGCAGTTCGGAGAATGAACATTTTCGAAGCCAGTCAACCAAATTTTTTAGAAAAGCTTGATTTGAAAAAATATACCCTCCTTCCCAATACAGCAGGAGCCAAGACGGCAAAAGAAGCAGTGCGCATAGCCCAACTTGCTAAGGCTTCCGGGTTATGTGACATGATTAAGGTGGAAGTCATCGGCTGTCAAAAAACACTTCTGCCTGATCCGATTGAAACCTTAAAAGCTGCTGAAGAATTAGTGAAACTGGGATTCACTGTATTACCCTATACTTCGGATGATGTTTTGCTTGCAAAACGCTTGGAAGAAGTAGGCTGTCATGCAATAATGCCTGGTGCTTCACCGATTGGCTCAGGTCAAGGAATTATAAACCCACTGAACTTGCGATTCATCATGGAACAATCAGAGGTTCCTGTAATTGTTGATGCAGGGATTGGAACACCCTCCGATGCGGCAATTGCCATGGAATTAGGTGCGGATGGCGTGTTGCTTAACACTGCAGTTTCCGGAGCAAAAAACCCAATCAAAATGGCGAAAGCAATGAAACTTGCCATTGAGGCAGGTCGCATGGGTTATGAAGCGGGCAGAATAGAAAAAAATGAGTACGCCATTGCAAGCAGTCCAGTTGAAGGAATGAGCATTGGATGACTGAACGTTATTCACGACAAGAAATTTTTGGCCCTATAGGGCATGAAGGACAATTGAAAATTCGCAATAAACACGTTTTGATGATTGGGGCGGGTGCTCTCGGTACGGGAAGTGCAGAAGGACTTGTACGAGCAGGAATTGGGAAACTGACCATTGTTGACAGAGATTATGTGGAGTGGAGCAACCTGCAAAGACAACAGCTTTATTGTGAAGAAGATGCTGAAAAAAGAATACCGAAAGCTGTGGCAGCCAAGAATCGTTTGAATGCGTTAAATTCAGATGTTATCGTAAAATCGCATGTTGCGGATGTTTCGGTGGATGAACTGGCAAAGCTCGTTGAAGGCGTGGATTTAATATTGGACGCCACTGATAATTTCGATACCAGGATGCTAATTAATGATAGCGCACAAAAATATAAAATACCCTGGATTTACGGGGCCTGTGTCGGGAGTTATGGGATAAGTTACACGGTGATCCCAGAGGTGACCCCATGCTTGAATTGTTTGCTGGAAACGGTTCCGATTGGAGGACTGACCTGTGATACTGCGGGAATCATTAGTCCTGCTGTACAAACGGTCGTTGCCCACCAAATGACGGAAGCCTTAAAAATCCTTATAGAAGATTATGCATCACTTAGAAACAAGATCGTTTCGTTCGATCTTTGGAAAAATGAGCATTCGTCCATAGATGTAGCGAAATTAAAAAAAGACAGTTGTTTGTCTTGTGGGACAAATCGTACTTATCCGCATCTATCCTATTCAAATCGTATAAAGACTGCCGTATTATGCGGGAGGGATTCTGTCCAGATTCGGCCGGCGATGAAACTTGAAAGAGACTTAGCGGAACTTGAAACAAATCTGTTTGCACAAGGTGGCAAAATCGTTAGAAATCCCTATTTACTTTCATTTTCAATCGGAACCCATCGAATGGTTGTTTTTAAAGATGGACGTGCTTTGATCCATGGAACAAAAGATATCTCAGAAGCCAAAACTTTATATCATCGTTATTTTGGCTGAATAACTGAAATGAACGGATTTGAAATCCAAGGTAAAGTGTTTTAAAGAGGTACCGATAATTTCTGCATTATAATAGGAAGTTATCGAACATTCTTCTTGCGACTTGATTGCTGCGTAAACATCAAACGAAAGCGGTGTCTGCCTTAAGGGCGGCACCGCTTCGTTATGGAACGTTTATAAAAGCTGCCTACATATCATGACTGCTATTATGCTTCTGACGGGAGTGCTGTCTATTTTTTACCTTATGAGAACCGCTTAACGGTGCAGGTTGACCTGTGTTATTCCCTTTAGGTGCGTTATTTTTACCATCATTTTTGTTCATGTGCGATCCCTCCTACTTCTTAAGATAATCAGTCCGTGAAATTTTATTCACATACATATATTTGAAAACCTCGTACATGCTATGGATGGACACTAATTAAGGAGCTGAACCAAATGCAGGATAAACAAGATAAGCGAAGGACATTCCAGGAAGCCCAGCAAAGCTATCAACAAGTATTTGATGTATATTCATCCATCGAGAAGAACGCACCGAATTACGGAACGGAATTGAAACATGTGAAGCAGGAGGTGAACGAGGCCTATCAGCAAATTCAATCTGCTTTAGTCACCGCTTCCGAGCATCAGAGAGAGCAATTGAAACAATTCGAGCAGGATATTCAGGCAATCGTCAATGAGGTCAATTCAGAGGACTATTGAGTGACTGGTTCTATCCGGCGTTTCCTGTTTTTAGAATGGAATAGGCTTCTTGAAAAATGCAGTAAATCTGCCATTTCAAAAAGCCTATCTTATTTAAAGCCTAGAAATGAGGGAAATCATTGGTTTTTCTTTCTTTTTTTATTATTTTGCCTTTGCATTTCCGATAATGGCGGTTCATTTCCCAGTTCATCATTATACCCAGCTCCATTACCTTGCGCTTTTGCAGCATTCATACCTGGTATAACATGATTTGCCTTTTGTTTTGTCATTTCGACACCTCCACCCATAGAATGCGATAATGTTGAATGATTATGTATGAATGACCAATATGTTTTACTGGAATAATTTATCAGGCAAAAAATAGGGGTATTTTCGATAAATTGCATATCAGTAAGGCTTCCTAAATGCACTTTAATATGTGGGGAATTTTTTTCTATAAGAGAAACTTATCAAAAACAATAACTTTCTTGTTATTTACTTATACTCATTTCTATATTAGTATTAAGTTGAAGGAAGAGTTAGGGTGGGAGAAGAGAGAAGAAATTCGACAAACTAACTTTTTTTACTTATATTTATAGTAGACATGGTTTCAGAGAACCAGGTTTTACTTTTATGTGCAGAATAAGTTCTGACAGTTTAATTGGGGGTAATATTCATGACGAAAAATGACGTATACCAAGCGCGTAAATCCTTTGAAATTGAAGGGGAACGCTACAACTACTACAGCCTAGACGCTATTGAAAAAGCAGGGGACGGCCAAGTTTCACGCCTTCCATATTCCATTAAAGTCCTACTTGAAGCAGTACTTCGCCAAGTAGACGGAAGAGTAATCACAAAAGAACACGTTGCGAACCTTGCTAAGTGGGGAACAAGTGAGCAGCAAGATATAGATGTTCCGTTCAAGCCTTCACGTGTTATCCTACAAGATTTCACTGGTGTTCCAGTTGTTGTAGATTTAGCTTCTCTACGTAATGCATTCGCTGCACTTGGTGGAGATCCTGATAAAATCAACCCGGAAATTCCAGTTGACCTTGTAATCGACCACTCTGTACAAGTTGATAAAGCAGGTACAATTGATTCTCTTGATGCCAATATGGATCTTGAATTCGAACGTAATGCAGAACGTTACCAGTTCCTAAGCTGGGCTCAAAAATCATTCAATAACTACCGTGCGGTTCCACCAGCAACTGGTATCGTTCACCAAGTTAACCTTGAGTACCTTGCGAACGTAGTACATGCGGTTGAATCTCCAAACGGCGACTTTGAAGTATTCCCTGACTCTGTATTCGGTACGGATTCACATACTACTATGATCAACGGTATTGGTGTTCTTGGTTGGGGTGTCGGCGGTATTGAAGCAGAAGCAGGTATGCTTGGACAGCCTTCATACTTCCCAGTACCAAAAGTGGTTGGTGTGAAACTAACTGGTCAACTTCCTAAAGGAACAACAGCTACTGACCTTGCATTGAAAGTAACCCAAGTTCTTCGTGCACACGGCGTAGTTGGTAAATTTGTTGAGTTCTACGGCCCTGGAGTAGGATATCTTCCACTTGCTGACCGTGCAACAATTGCTAACATGGCTCCTGAATACGGTGCTACAGTCGGTTTCTTCCCAGTTGATGCAGAAGCTATCGATTACATGCGCTTAACAGGCCGCGATGAAAAACAAATTAAAGTTGTTGAATCTTACTGCAAAGAAAATGGATTGTTCTACTCTCCTGAAAACGAAGATCCAGCTTACAATGATGTTGTGGAAATCGACCTTTCAGCAATTGAACCAAACCTTTCAGGCCCTAAACGCCCGCAAGATTTGATTCCACTTTCTCAAATGAAACAATCTTTCCATGATGCTATCAATGCACCTATGGGTAACCAAGGTTTCGGCATGGACAATTCTGAATTGGATAAAGAAGTAACTGTTAAATTTGCCGATGGTAAAGAAGCGGTAATGAAAACAGGTGCGATTGCAATTGCTGCAATCACAAGCTGTACGAACACTTCTAACCCATACGTAATGCTTGGAGCAGGTCTTATTGCTAAAAAAGCAGTTGAAAAAGGATTGACTGTTCCGGATTATGTAAAAACATCATTGGCACCAGGTTCTAAAGTTGTTACTGGTTACCTTCGTGATGCAGGTCTTCAACCATACCTTGATCAATTAGGGTTCAACGTAGTTGGATATGGCTGTACAACATGTATCGGTAACTCAGGTCCATTAGCGGACGAAATCGAAGCAGCGGTTGCTGAAGCAGATCTTCTAGTAACTTCAGTACTTTCTGGTAACCGTAACTTTGAAGGTCGTATTCATCCACTAGTGAAAGCAAACTACCTTGCTTCACCTACTTTGGTTGTGGCATATGCTCTTGCTGGAACTGTGGACTTTGATCTAAACAATGATTCACTTGGTAAAGATAAAGATGGCAACGATGTATATCTTGCTGATATCTGGCCATCACAAGAAGAAGTTAACGCTGCTGTTAAAGCAACAGTTACACCGGAATTATTCCGTAAAGAATACGAAACAGTATTCAACGATAACAAACGTTGGAATGAAATCAAAACAAGCAACGAAGCAATTTACGCTTTCGATTCTAAATCAACATACATTCAAAATCCTCCATTCTTTGAAGGATTATCACCAGAACCAGGTTCAGTTAACCCACTTTCTGGCTTGCGCGTAGTTGGTAAATTCGGTGACTCAGTAACAACTGACCACATTTCTCCTGCAGGTGCAATCGGTAAAGATACACCAGCTGGTATCTACCTTCGTGAAAATGGTGTGAAACCACGTGACTTTAACTCTTACGGTTCTCGTCGTGGTAACCATGAAGCAATGATGCGTGGAACATTCGCAAACATTCGTATCCGTAACCAAGTTGCTCCAGGTACAGAAGGTGGTTACACTACTTACTGGCCAACAGGCGATGTAATGGCTATCTATGATGCTTGTATGAA
Source organism: Peribacillus simplex (assembly GCF_001578185.1). Classification (NCBI taxonomy): domain Bacteria; kingdom Bacillati; phylum Bacillota; class Bacilli; order Caryophanales; family Bacillaceae; genus Peribacillus; species Peribacillus simplex. The sequence continues at coordinate 2,259,047 of NZ_CP011008.1, forward strand.
ATACAAAGCTGATGGAACAGGTCTTGCTGTCATTGCTGGTAAAGACTACGGTATGGGAAGCTCTCGTGACTGGGCTGCAAAAGGTACTAACCTTCTTGGCATTAAAACAGTTATCGCTGAAAGCTTCGAGCGTATTCACCGTTCTAACCTTGCGTTAATGGGTGTTCTTCCTCTTCAATTCAAAGAAGGCGAAAACGCTGAAACACTAGGATTAACTGGAAAAGAAGCGATTGCTGTTAAAATCGACGAAACAGTTAAACCACGTGATATCGTAACAGTTACAGCTACTGATGAAGCTGGAAACGTAAAAGAATTTGATGTACTTGTTCGTTTCGACTCTGAAATCGAAATCGACTACTACCGTCACGGTGGTATCCTTCAAATGGTATTACGTAATAAATTAAAAGGCTAATTTAAGCTTTTGAGGAGCGGCAACCTACATGTGTAGGTTTGCCGCTTTTTTTGTGTCAAGTTTATGAAACAATGAGAGATCATGATATGATTTAATGGAATTGCACTTTTCCGCATACCCTTTTATTGTTAAGATGGAATAGGGAAGTTGTTCTATTTCTGGAAATGGACTAATATTTTTATTGTAATGGGACTAGGGGGACGAGTATGATTAAAAAGATTATTGCTTCGGTGGTCTTACTGTCACTTATTACGATAGCAATCGTGCAGGCGATGGATAATGAACCGAAGGGAAAAGACGAAAAAGATTCATTGGGCGGATTGAAAATTGGAGCTAAAGCACCGGATTTCAACCTGAAAACTTTGGATGGGAAACAGGTTGAATTATCGGATTATAAGGGAAAAAAGGTAATGCTGAATTTTTGGGCAACGTGGTGTCCGCCTTGTAAAAAGGAAATGCCGGATATGGAGAAATATACACAACAGGCTGGTGATGATGTCGTCGTTCTAGCTGTCAATATTGACCCGGAAAATGATGTGAAGTCCTTTGTAAATAATAATGGAATTACTTTTACCATACCCTTGGACAGTCAAAGTGCAAAAAATCCAGTGAATGATCTTTACAATATTTCTTTTATTCCAACAACGTACTTCATCGACAAAAAAGGCATTATCAGGAATAAGGTAATATCACCCATGCAACTTACAGATATGGAACGAAACATTAATAGCATGCAGTAGCGGAACCTTTATAAGGTTCCGTTTATTTGTTAACAAAGTTGTCAAAAATTAATGGAAAAATCAAAAAAATTAAAAAAATATAGTTAATGTTTATGAAAAAAGGGTTAAAGTATAGAGAGTGGAGAAATTGGATTTTTATCAGGTTAAAAATCTGATAATTATGACAATTAATGGAGTGAAGACCATATAGTCATAATTTTACGTTAATTAGGCAATGCTGAATAGTATATTAAAAATAAGTAGGTGAAAGCATGAAAAAAAGAAAAAGGACATTTGAAGAATTAATTAAAGAAAACAAAAAGGAATTATTGATGGACGTTAAACAAATGGAAAGACTTGAGGAACGTCTGGAAAAAAAACATATGCAAAAGGCTGAATAGATTTTGCACAAGATTCCTTAAAAAGAGCCAATGCCATGAAGGTCCCTTCAAAGTGCTGGCTCTTTTTTCATGGCTTTTTCAAAAACTGGCATTCATGAATTTCCGCTTTTTTATCCATGATAAGAGGAGGAGGCGATAGAATGGGTAATCCAAAAAAAGATTCCAAACACTTTAGACCGAGCCATCAAGGGACACAACCGATAGCAGCGGGTGGGAATAACGGTAAGAAAATGCAGGACAAATCCGGCAAACATGCTCAGGTCATTCAAACTAAAGGCGAGTAACCGGGGGATAATAATCGTAATAATATTATGTAAACAAATAACGTGAGGTGAAATTAATGGGCTCATATAAACACAATCAGGATAACCGTTTGGATAATGTTGAAAAAATTCAGGATGCAATTCAAAATACAGAAGAAAACATAAACGCTGCAAATGAAACGTTATCATTTTCTTCAGAGGTGGAAAAAATGTCAATTAAGGCCAAAAATGACCGAAGAAGAAAGAGCATCGAGGGAATGAAGGAAGAAATGCAAGATGAACAAGAAGCACGGGAAAGCGGTTATAATAACGATAATATTTAACAAATAGGTAAAGGGGAGAAAGAGGCGCGTAATCTTTCTCCCCTTCTTTATATAGTGAAGCAGACAGTTGAGACAGCTTAAATGAATTTTGAACAGTTGTTATGTTAAAATGTTTATTGCAATAGAAATGAAAGCGGGGAAACAAAATGTTCATAGCTGAAAACGAAATTGAAGTGCGGTATGCAGAGACGGATCAAATGGGTGTCGTTTACCATGCGAATTATTTTATCTGGATGGAACTAGGCAGGACAAAATTGATAAATGATTTAGGATTTTATTATGCTGATATGGAGGCGGATGGCATCCTCTCACCTGTTATGGATATTCAGGCTTCGTATAAAACCCCTGTTAGATATGGTGATAAGGTAAAGGTTAAAACCTGGATTGAAAAATATGACGGCTTACGGGTCATTTATGGATATGAGATCGTAAATGAGAAAAATGAAGTGGCGGCTACAGGTCATTCTTCTCACGTTTGCGTTAAAAAGGAGACCTTCCGCCCGATATCCATTAAACGGATGTTTCCTGATTGGCATGAGGCCTATGAGAAAAATAAAAAGCAGGATGAATTGGTTTAATGACAATCATTGAGGTGATTAAGAAATGGCTTTTGGGATTAAACGGGCAGATGTAGTAACCTGGAAGCAGAAAATCGATCAAGGTCAAATAGCTTTTTTAACTCATTATTGGCTGGACGACCGATTTCCTGGTTGCAAGACGGTTACAAAAGTGGGATGCAAAGATTTACGGCGTTTATCGGAGTGGGGTAAGAAATACGGGCTTAAAAAAGAGTGGATTCATCACAGGAAGGATGGCTACTCGCATTTCGATCTTTTAGGGGACAAGCAAAAGGAAATTCTTAGGGCGGAAAATATTAAAGAGCATCTGCTCGATTGAAACAAGGAAAAACAGCAGTTTACACCGCTGCTTTATTGTCAAGCACTCTTTTCATAGTGAAATTCAGGTTCAGTCAGTTTTTCATTAAAAGTAATAAGTAAATCGTGACCATCAAAGTACCATAAATCTTTTTCTTCTACATAAAAATTAATCTCATTCATAGTTGTTACGGCTGCTGCAGTTTCAGGTTCTTCTTTCATGATACCTAATGAAAAGCCGCTTTGGACGGAACTATGCCCGCCATATCTTACATAAAAGCGCAAATGAGAGCCTTCTTGAAGCCCCAGCTCATCAATATACCACTTAGCTGCTTGATCGGAAATGGTCAGTTTCATACTAATTCTCCTTCCTAGAGGTTCGTTATTTAAGTATAAAGTAATTATGAAGTAGATGCGAATAATGTGGATTTAAGAAAGGAAACGACTATCGCCAAAAGAATCCGAATAGGCATAAATTCAATGGTATAGGCGGGAAAATAGAACAAGGTGAAACCATCGATGAATCGATGGAACGCGAAATTCTAGAAGAAACTGGATTGAAGGTAAGGGGTATGGCCTTTCGAGGGGGTGTGATATGGAATCAAACGGGTGGAATGTATGTTTACAGAGCTGAAGAGGCAGGAGGCGGGCTTTCCTGCCTGTGATGAAGGGGAACTTGCCTGGAAGCCATATCAAAAGGTTATGGAGGCAAATGAAGTTGTTTCCAACATAGAGTATTATCTAAAAGATATATTACAGGATGACAGCCACAGGAATTTGCCTGTTCCTATGCCGTTGCCTGATTTAATTTAAATGACTTTCACCAATTGAAAAATCGCCCATAAGCGGTTTTTTTGCATATTTTGTTTCATGGGCTAAATATCACAAAGAGGTAGAATTAAATTCTGAATATTTGTATATTTAATGGGTAACAAATATTCTGGAAAGTATATATTTGGATGATAAAAGTGAAATGCCATCTAATTAATTTCCTTATATAGAGGGGGCAGCTGATTGCGGAAAACAGAGCTGTTAAAATGGAGTACAGAAATGGTGTTGCTTTCATTATTGGCTCAAAAGAAAATGTAAGGGTATGAGATGATCGAACAGCTCAAACAGTTAAGTGATGGTTATTTACATTATAAAGAAAGCATGTTTTATATCCAGCTTTAAAAAGACTGGAGGAGAAAGAGTATGTAAATAGTTACTGGCAGGATATAAGGACCGAAAAGGAAAAATTATTATGCGACGAAATTGGGTATTGCTCAGTTTCAAGATCAATGGGAAGAATTGAACGCCTTTCAAGGGTAATCCGTAAGGTCGTTTCACACATATATGAACGCACACAAAAATAGCTGCAGATTCCTGCAGCTATTTTGTATTTTCTTGTGCTTCAGCCTCGGCAAGCTTTCTCAGCAAGACGGGTGTAGGCATATGCATGATTTGCTCTAAAGGCAAGTTTAGGGACTTGGATAACTTTAATGCGGTTTCCGGTGATATTTGCAATGGCTTCATGGCACTTTCTCCAATCAATTTTTATTAGCTAATTCCAGTTTAGCCTCTGTTCTCCAATTATTCAATCCTTACTTGACCATTTCTCCATCAAACAAAATCCATACTATTCTTTTGATGGGAAGTTAATGAAGAAAAATTCTAGTACCTTATACCTTGACAATAGAATTGGATCCAAGGGCAGAATAGGGTTTTTTATGGTTCGAATGAACTGTATATTTTCAATTGAATGGATATTAAGCTCGTATGATTTGATGGAATATCTTAGATTCGTCTTATCGTAATTTACAAGATCAGGGGGAGTGGGAAAATGGGGATATTCATAAATCGAAGCCGAAAAAAGCAATCTGGTTTCAAAAAGCAAAAGAGACAGAGGGTATATTGGATGTAAGCAGTGAACAGGTGAAACTTCTGGTAACCTTGTTATTTTCATGAAAAATGTTGATGAAAACCGTTTTATTAAACCAATCCTTCTTAAGCATTACCGAGTTTATTAAGCTTGTACCGCCGACCAGACAAATTTACTATCATTGAACTAAAGCCATCGAGGCAGCGCATGCAGGCGAACATGGTAATGGATTTGCGGCTGTTTCGAATGAGCTCAGGAAACTTGCTGAACAGACTAAAAAGTCGATAGCTGAAATGGGTGCAATCGTGCAAACATCAAATGAATTATAGAATGGAAAAAAGCCCGTGCGTCGGACGGGCTTTTTCCCATTTAAATATCCTCAAGAATTTCTCTTACAGCCATTTGACTTTGGGTTCAGTTTTATCGATAATTCGTTTAATGTTCGCCCGATGCCGGTAAAAAATGAAAATCGTTAATATACCGATTACAATAATAAGGGCCAAATCATTTGTATGAAACACTAAACTGTATATAAGAGCAAGAAGACAAGCAATCATCGAAGAAAGCGAGACATATTTGGATATGTATAAGGTAATGAAGAATATGATGACGGCAATGACAAAAAGTAATGGTTCATAAGCAAGAATGACACCGGCAGAAGTTGCCACCGCTTTCCCGCCCCGAAAGTTTGCGAAAATGGGAAACATATGCCCAATGACGGCAAATAAGCCAGCTAGCAATAAATTCATTTCCACGCCTAGCAATAACGGGAGAAAAGTTGCTAGAGTTCCCTTTAGGATATCCATGGTAGTAACGGTAAGCCCTGCCTTGACACCTAGTGTCCGGAAGGTATTTGTCCCACCCAGATTTTTACTGCCATGCTCCCTAATGTCGATTTTGTAAAAGGTTTTACCGATAATTAAACCGGAAGGAATCGAACCAATCAAGTAGGCAGACAGTATAGTGATGAATGTAAGCATTGTATGACCCTTTCTTTATAGAAAAATCTTCTTATTTTTATCACGATTAAGAGGCTGTTTTTTCCCTTTTTCGGAAATAAACTGAAGGAATAGCTAAAAAACAACCTAAAAATACCTGATATGCTTCTCTTATTGTAACATTTTCGTGACAAAATGGTACGGATGTCCAAAAAAAATCCATTGAAAAATGAATTTTCCTTGTTGAACATCCGTTTTTTGATATACGTTTAAGTTCATGAAGGGCAAAAGGTTTATGTTTTCTTATTTTCGTAAATATAATGAAGAGTACCTAATTGTGTATAATGATACAATACGCGGTAGCCTGTATGAACATAAGTGGTGCACACCTTTTCGAAACCTATTCTTTCTTGTATAATGGTTTTTCTTAATAATGGTAATACTCAGCTTTACTCTGTGAAATATCTTTGTTAAGGAATACTTTTTAAGCAATTATTACATTTTATGATAAAGGGGATTGATTAGAATGATACAAAATCCAAGCAGAGAAGAAATGGGTCAGATGTTAAAAAAATCGAAGCGCATCGCTGTTGTTGGTTTATCAAATAACCCCGAGCGAACTTCTTATATGGTATCGAAGGCCATGCAGGATAGCGGGTATGAAATCATCCCTGTAAACCCTGCTGTATCTGAAGTGCTGGGTGTCAAGGCAGTAAAGGCACTTAAAGATATTGAAGGGCACGTCGATATCGTAAATATTTTTCGCCGTTCAGAATTCCTTCCCGGGATTGCCAAAGAATTTGCAGAAATCGATGCTGATATCTTTTGGGCGCAGCAAGGGGTAGAAAACGGGGAAGCCTATAATTTTTTGAAAGAAAAAGGTTATACTGTCATCATGGATCGATGCATAAAAGTAGAACACGCCCTTACTAAGTAGAGTGAAAAGAGCGGAACTTCCGCTCTTTTTTAAAGGAATCGCAATGTTTAGCAGTGTAAAAATCAATAATGCCAGCCATGGCGGAGGTTGAAAACGGGCGGCATATCCATGCAATTTAAGAATAATTTGATTAAAAAAGTAAAAGTATATTTGCCAAATGAAAAATTACCGCTACAATTAGAACGGTAGCTATGACACGTTTCAACAAAGTGAAAAGATCCAACCAAGGGAGCTAACGCTAATAAAAGGGACGAAAAAATAGAACACTTGTTCTTTGTTCGTAAAAGTATTATACTTTTAATATGATATTAACGTATGAATTAATTTGTTAAAGCTAGTGAGTCATTTCATTGCAGTATGATTTGGCCCGGAAATTGTGTTTAGTAAGGAAAGGGGAATTTCTGTGGCAAAGAAAGTAAAAACAATCGAGTACAATGATGATGCAATTCAGGTACTGGAAGGACTCGAAGCGGTCAGAAAACGTCCCGGTATGTATATCGGCAGTACTGATGCACGCGGACTTCATCATTTAGTGTACGAGATTGTAGATAACTCCGTAGATGAGGCTTTGGCTGGATATGGAGACCAAATTAGTGTGAAAATACATAAAGATAACAGTGTAAGTGTGTCAGATAAGGGGCGTGGAATGCCTACCGGTATGCATAAATTGGGTAAACCTACGCCTGAAGTCATTTTGACTATTCTTCATGCTGGCGGTAAATTTGGACAGGGCGGATATAAAACGAGCGGAGGCCTTCATGGAGTAGGTGCCTCGGTCGTCAATGCGCTGTCTGAATGGCTTGTCGTGACAATCAAAAGGGACGGGTTCATTTACGAACAACGGTTTTTCAATGGCGGAAAGCCAGAAACGACTCTTGAGAAAATCGGTAAAACCAATCAAGCTGGTACCAAAATCCACTTCAAGCCCGATCCGAAAATATTTTCGGTGACAACTTTTAATTATGATATCCTTTGTGAACGTCTCCGTGAATCGGCATTTCTTCTAAAAGGCATGAAAATTGAATTGACGGATGAACGTAATAACGACCAGCAAGAAACTTTTCACTATGAAAATGGAATAGAAGCTTTTGTGGATTACTTGAATGAAGAAAAAGAAACCCTTCATAGTGTTGTCAGTCTAGAAGGGGAACAGAATGGGATAGAAGTCGATCTGGCCTTTCAATTCAACGATGGTTATTCAGAAAATATTTTAAGCTTTGTAAATAATGTTCGAACAAAAGACGGCGGCACCCATGAGATTGGCGCAAAGACGGCCATGACGAGGGCATTTAATGATTATGCCAGAAAAATGGGGCTATTGAAGGAAAAAGATAAAAACCTCGAAGGTACCGATATACGCGAAGGATTGTCTTCAATAATTTCTGTACGTATCCCAGAAGAACTTCTTCAATTCGAAGGACAGACCAAGAGCAAGCTTGGAACCAGTGAAGCCCGTTCTGCAGTCGATTCCATCGTGTCAGAGCACTTAGCCTACTTTTTTGAAGAAGATCCGACCACGAGTACCCTGTTGGTCAAAAAATCGATTAAAGCTTTCCAGGCCCGGGAAGCAGCACGCAAAGCGCGTGAAGATGCAAGAAGCGGGAAAAAACGGAAGAAATCCGATGCCATCCTATCTGGAAAATTAACGCCAGCTCAATCTAAAAATCCTGAACGGAATGAATTGTATCTTGTAGAAGGGGACTCTGCAGGAGGTTCCGCAAAGCAAGGTCGTGATCGCCGTTTCCAAGCGGTACTGCCATTACGTGGTAAAGTTATCAATACGGAAAAGGCCAAACTAGCGGACATTTTTAAAAACGAGGAAATAAATACGATCATCCACGCTATCGGGGCAGGGGTCGGGGCAGAGTTCAATACGCCGGACACCAACTATGATAAAGTGATCATCATGACTGATGCCGATACGGATGGGGCCCATATCCAAGTGCTTCTGTTAACATTCTTTTACCGCTATATGAAGCCATTGATAGAGTCAGGAAAGGTTTACATTGCCTTGCCTCCTTTATATAAAGTGAGTAAAGGGACCGGAAAGAAAGAAATCATTGAATATGCTTGGAGTGATGAGGAACTTCAGGGAGCGATAGACAAGGTAGGGAAAGGCTATATGATTCAGCGCTATAAAGGGCTGGGTGAAATGAATGCCGATCAATTATGGGATACTACCATGAACCCGGAAACCAGGACATTGATACGCGTGAAGATCGACGATGGTGCCCGTGCAGAAAGACGTGTGACAACGTTAATGGGGGACAAGGTTGAACCGCGCCGTAAATGGATTGAAGCCAATGTCGCTTTTGGTCTCGAAGAAGAATCGAATATTTTAGATAATGAAAATATGTCGATTGAAGAGGAGGTCATTAACGATGGCATTTGAAGAAACGTTTAGAGATTTGCCGCTTGAAGAGGTAATCGGAGACCGCTTCGGGCGATACAGTAAATATATTATCCAAGATCGGGCACTGCCAGATGCAAGGGACGGATTAAAACCGGTACAGCGCAGGATATTGTATGCGATGCATGTAGAAGGAAATACACAGGAAAAAGGATTTAGGAAATCAGCAAAAACAGTCGGTAATGTAATTGGTAACTATCACCCCCATGGAGATTCATCTGTTTATGAGGCAATGGTCCGGATGAGCCAAGACTGGAAGCTTCGGAAAGTCATGGTTCAAATGCACGGAAACAATGGTAGTATTGATGGGGATCCGCCTGCTGCGATGCGGTATACTGAAGCCAGGCTTTCATCGATCGCCTCAGAGATGTTACGTGATATTGAAAAAAGGACTGTAGATTTTGTACCGAACTTCGATGATACTTCGGAAGAACCCATTGTATTGCCAGCAATGTTCCCTAACTTGCTTGTAAACGGATCCACAGGAATATCTGCCGGCTACGCAACGGAAATCCCACCACATCAAATAGGTGAAGTCATTGATGCAGCCATTATGCGAATCGATAAGCCTGAAGCGACAGTCGCTGATTTAATGACGGTCATTAAGGGGCCGGATTTCCCTACAGGCGGTATCATTCAAGGAATTGAAGGCATTCGAAAAGCCTATGAAACAGGTAAAGGGAAAATCATCATTCGCGGCTTGGCGGAAGTGGAAACGATTCGCGGCGGCAAACAGCAAATCGTCATCACTGAAATCCCATATGAAGTCAATAAAGCGAACCTTGTTAAGAAAATGGATGAGTTCCGTCTTGACCGGAAAGTTGAAGGCATCGCTGAAGTAAGGGATGAAACGGACCGTACAGGACTGCGTATCGTCATTGAATTGAAAAAAGAAGCGGATGCAAATGGAGTCCTGCATTATTTATATAAAAATTCCGATCTTCAAATTGCTTACAATTTTAATATGGTCGCGATTTATAAAAAACGGCCGACATTGATGAGCCTGCCAAAAATGCTTGATGCGTATATCGATCACCGTAAAGAGGTAATTGTGAATCGTTCCCGTTATGAGTTGCAAAAAGCACATGACAGGGCACATATCGTAGATGGTTTAGTGAAGGCTTTGTCCATATTAGATGAAGTCATCTCTGTCATCCGTGCGTCTAAAGATAAACGGAATGCCAAAGATAACCTCATTGCTAAATTCGCTTTTACAGAAGCGCAAGCTGAAGCCATTGTTTCCTTACAGTTATATAGGCTGACAAATACTGATATTACGGCACTTGAAGCAGAGGCAGCGGAATTGAAGAACAAAATTGAGGAATTGACCAAGATTCTCGGCAGTGAAAAAGTCCTTCTTCAAGTGATAAAAAAAGAACTTCGATTCATTAAAAAGGGCTTTGATGACGGACGGCGTTCCAAAATAGAAAAAGAAATTGAAGAAATCAAAATTAATCTTGAAGTCTTGATCGCGAGTGAAGACGTGATGGTGACAGTGACGAAAGAAGGGTATGTTAAACGGACGTCATTACGGTCATTTGCAGCTTCAGGCGGTCTTGATTTTGGCATGAAGGATTCCGATCGCCTGCTCCAGAGGCTGGAGATGAATACAACAGATGTCCTGTTGCTTTTCACATCCAAAGGGAACTACCTCTATTGTCCAGTTCATCAGCTTCCTGACATTCGATGGAAGGAAACAGGTCAGCATATCGCGAACATCATTCCGATTGACAGAGAAGAACAAATTATAAAAGCGATTCCGATCAAAGATTTTACCCTGCCGCAATTCTTAGTGTTCATCACGAAAAATGGTATGGTTAAAAAGACTGAAATAGCTTCTTATAAAGCACAGAGACATTCAAAACCGTTGGTTGGTGTCAATTTAAAAGGTGAAGATGAACTGGTCGATGTCCATCATACCGATGGACAGGCAGACCTTTTCCTAGTCACTCATAACGGCTATGGTTTATGGTTTGATGAAGAAGAAGTAAGTATTGTCGGTGTCCGGGCAGCAGGAGTCAAAGGGATTAATTTGAAGGAAGATGACTATGTCATTGGCGGAAAGGTTTTAGCCAAGGATAGTAAAGAATCGATCTTTATAGTTACCCAGCGCGGAGCCATCAAGAAAATGAAATTAACCGAGTTTGAAAAAACGAGCCGGGCAAAACGGGGTGTCGTGGTCTTGAGGGAATTGAAATCAAATCCTCATAGGGTCATTGGATTTGATACCATTAACAAAACCGACAGTCTTTTCATTCTTTCTGAAAAGGGAATCATTGAAACCATCCATGCCGCTTCATTAAAAAATCATGATCGTTACACGAATGGATCTTTTGTTTTTGATGAAACGGTTAGTGGAAAAGCGAAAGAAATGTGGAAAATATCATTGGAAGATGACTCTGCCATTGAGTAGTGAATCATTTTTTAAAACGGGATGCTGATTATAATCAGCATCCCGTTTTATATTGTAACAACAAATGGACAGTAAGCAGTTGATATGCAACAGTTATATCTGTCAAGAAAATACCCCGGTCATCACCATGTATATTGACTTCATACTGTGGTTACCTTCTTAAGTCAAAAATGACTTATTGAGTCATTTTTAAATACTTGTATTACGAACTTAAAAATCTTACTCGAGCCATAAATAATTAAATTTTGAATTTTAATTTCGATTGAATCTAGGTAGTATAACGATTTATTTTGGCATATTCCTTGCGTCTTGTTTGTATGACTTCCAATTCAGCAATTAAATGGATCACGGGCATTCCAAAAGAGTATTATAGTGAACCGGCAGTGACCGAGAGCGGAAAATACATTAACCGTTCGGATTACCCGAATTATAAAGGGTATATCGAACCTTTTACAACATAGGCTTGGAATATTTTCGGCAAGAAAAATGCCGCGTTACCAACTTATTCTCAATAGGGTAAAGGCTGGACGAAAGCCGTTCTTCCATATTGGGAAAAGCAAGGCGGTGTCGATTATAATTCGTCGATTGATGAAAATGGAGGATTTGCACCAACAATTGTCGTAGGCGCAGTAGAATTCGGGAAAGTTGTCCCCATCCGTTAACTAGGTCAAGGGATGGAGGTGTCCCGGGTCCGGCGAAGTATCCTAGTTTAGCATTTTGTTATATTACTTTGAGTGTACTGTTCCCAAATTTGGGGAACAGTACACGTTTTTAATTGTAGAAAAAGTCAGGACAAAAAAGAAGGATCCTATGAGGGAATTACGGCACATTAATAGGTATATATCCACGATTATATCCAGAGTAATGAAATTTTCATGGATTCCGGATAATGTGCAATGGCAATGGTTTTTTAGGAAATAAATGAATGCTTACTAAAAAAACAACACAAAAATATCTTGTATCCAAGTAATGAAAACGCTATCATTGAATATAATATGAAATATAATTTCATTATTATCTATTGAATAATGAAATTTTATTTAAGTAATTGATAATAGGAGGATTCAATTGCCTATGGAAGAACATCTGCGTTCATTAACGACTGAATTACGGAACGAAGATACGATGAATATCGATAGTGTAAATACGATGGAAATCATTTCAGCAATCAATAAGGAAGATTTAAAAGTGGCAGCAGCGGTCCAGGAGGTTTTGCCAGAAATAAAAACGGTAGTTGAATGGGCTTTAGAATCATTAAAAAAAGGTGGGAGACTCGTATACATCGGTGCAGGAACGAGTGGAAGACTCGGTGTGCTGGATGCCGTGGAATGTCCACCGACATTCAGCACACCACCTGATAGGGTGCTTGGCATAATCGCAGGAGGGGAAAAGGCGTTTGTTCGAGCCATCGAAGGAGCGGAGGATAAAGAAGAGTTTGGGGAATGTGATTTAATCGACGTGGATCTAACAGCAAATGATACGGTAATTGGCATTGCGGCAAGCGGCCGTACCCCATATGTGAAAGGCGCTTTACGTTATGCAAGAAAGGTTGGGGCTAAAGCGGTGGCATTATCATGCAATAAAAACGCGAGCATCACAGAAGCAGCCGATATAGGGATTGAAGTGGTGGTCGGACCGGAAGTCTTAACAGGTTCCACAAGAATGAAAGCGGCAACCGCACAGAAAATGGTCCTCAATATGATCTCAACGGCTACCATGATCCGGTTGGGAAAAGTCTATGAAAATCTGATGGTTGATGTAAATGTCAGTAATCAAAAACTGAAGGATCGTGCAATTAGCATCATAGAAACTTTAACAAATGCTGACTATGATCATGCTTTGAATATGCTTGAAAAAGCAAATAATCAAGTTAAACCAGCGATAGTCATGATAAAAACGTCAACAGATTATGATAAAGCAATGGAGTTACTAGAAAAAGCGGGTGGAGATGTCAGAAAAGCCATTTCGATCTATGAAGATTAAGGAGGGAAGCAATGGCTACAGGAGGATTATCCATCATACAGACGATGTTGAGCAAGCTCCCGCAATCAGAACAAAAACTAGCAGAATATATTCTTCAGAATCCTCATGAAGTTGTGAACAGCACTGTACAGGAATTGAGTACTTCTGCTCAAACAAGCGGGGCTGCTGTTATTAGGTTGTGTAAATCGCTCGGAATAAAAGGGTTTCAAGATTTGAAAATAAGGATTGCCGGAGATTTGATGAAGACTGTTGAACAGGGCTACAGGGATATCGAGCCCTCAGAATCACTGTATCGGATTGTTGAAAAAACAACGAGTAATTCGATTCAGTCCATTCGAGACACATCTGAAATAATCGATCACGACACTCTGAAACAGGCGATAACGTTGATGCTGAACGCTAAAACTGTCCACTTTTGCGGAGTGGGTGCCTCGAATATAGTTGCTGCAGACGCTCAGCAAAAATTACTTCGCATCAATAAAGGGGCAACGGCTTTTACGGATATGCATTTAGTTGCAACCCTGATTGCAAATGCTGATGAAAATGACATCGTTTTTGCCATTTCATTCTCTGGGGAAACACCTGAAGTTGTCAATATACTGAAGCTTGCTAAAGAACGTGGTGTCAAGACGATCGGGCTGACTCATTTTGGCCAAACAACGGTATCTTCCTTGTGTGACGCCACACTGTATACATCCTTTTCGAATGAAGCACCATTTAGGAGTGCAGCGACATCATCAAGATTGGCGCAGTTATATATGATTGATATTTTGTTTTTGGGGATGGCTTCAGAGCAATATGAAGAGACTGTCCAATATATTGATAATACCAAGTCTGCAATCAAGTCGATGACGGATCGTTATAAATGAATATTACGAGATTTGACAAAGGGGGCTTTTAAATGGGTAAGGGGGATAAGTACGCCAGTTTAGCAGAAGAGTTATTGGGGAAATTAGGCGGGGCATCAAATGTTGCCGATGCTGCACATTGTATGACCAGACTAAGGGTATTGCCAATCGATCGTTTAAAAGTAAACATGGAAGATATAAAAAATACGGAAGGTGTTCTGGGCGTCATTGAAGAGGAAACGATACAAATCGTCCTTGGGCCAGGCGTGGTGAACAAGGTTCATACAGAATTTGAAAAGCTTTTGGAATCTTACGGCGGTTTAAACTTAAAAGAGGTGGCATCGAAGAACAAATCAGAGAATGATAGAAAAAATGCAAAACCTTTTAAACTTTTTTTACGCAGGATTGCAAGTATTTTCATCCCTTTAATTCCCGCCTTAGTGGCATCCGGTTTGATTACCGGTATAACAAAAGCGACCGTTCAAGCGGGGTGGCTTGCAGCAGAATCGCAATTAGCCATCATATTAACCGTTATTGGATCTGGTTTGTTTGCCTACCTGGGGATTTTGGTTGGGACCAATGCCGCTAAGGAATACGGCGGATCCCCTGCACTTGGTGCGTTGGCGGGTATCTTGGTCATCAATCCGGCGGTCGGCGACATTTCCCTGTTCGGTGAAAATTTGCTCCCTGGCCGCGGTGGGTTGATAGGAGTCCTCTTTGCCGCTATTTTCATAGCCTTGGTGGAAAAACAGGTCAGGAAATTCATTCCTCAATCACTTGATATCATTTTGACGCCAACCATCTCTTTACTCATTACTGGGATTGTCACTTACATTGTTTTTATGCCGGTAGGAGGGTTTTTATCGGATGCCATTACGACAGGGTTATTGAATGTGTTGGACTTCGGCGGTGTTGTGGCTGGATTCGTGCTTGGTGCGGCCTTCCTTCCCCTAGTCATTACTGGTTTACATCAAGGTTTAACGCCTGTCCATCTAGAATTGATCAATTCTATCGGGGATGATCCGCTGCTTCCCATTTTGGCAATGGGTGGTGCAGGCCAAGTTGGGGCGGCATTTGCCATCTATATGAAAACGAAGAAAGCGAGTTTAAAGAGGGCAATCGGCGGAGGCCTTCCTTCAGGGATGCTTGGTATCGGCGAACCCCTTATATTTGGAGTGACTCTGCCACTGGGCCGGCCTTTCTTAACTGCCTGTTTAGGTGCTGGAGTAGGCGGGGCATTCCAAGCACAATTTGGAATTGCGACGTCGTCCATTGGTGTTTCTGGACTGCCGCTTACCTTTTTAGTGCATCCAAATCAAATCGGTCTATTCTTGGCTGGGTTGTTCATTTCCTATATAGCAGGATTTATTTTTACGTATTTGTTTGGATTTAATGATGAAATGGCTGTTGAATTCAAGTGATCGGAATCTCTTTTTATCTACAGGATCCACTTGCAGAAGCACAAATCAACCATGCTGCTAACCTAGGAGTGAAAAGGGCCTTTACCTCGCTTCATATTCCTGAAGAAAAGGGTGACCTCGTAAAAAGGCTGATCAGGCTTTTAAAGCTTTCAGAGTCCTATGGAATGGAAATCCATGCGGATGTGACATTAAACACTCTTGATCATTTAGGGATTGGCAGATTTACGGATTTAAGGCAATTGGGTATTAAAGGTATTCGACTTGATGATGGGTTTGATCGAGAAACTGTTACATCTTTATCCAAAGTGTTTTCCCTCTCACTGAATGCAAGTACGTTAAATGAAGATGAACTTCTAGCCATACTCGGAAGCGGCGTAGAACCGGAAAGTTTGATAGCTTGGCATAACTTTTATCCAAGGCGTGAAACGGGCCTTGAGGAAGAATTCTTTCATGAACAAAATCGAATATTCAAGAAATACGGTATACCGATCTTTGCTTTCATCCCGGGTGCCGGAGGTAAACGCGGTCCTCTTCATGATGGCCTTCCGACGCTTGAAAAACACAGGTTAATTAATCCTTACGCTGCCGGTGTTGAGCTATTTCAGCATGTGGACGGAGTTTACGTAGGAGATCAAGGAACCGAGAATAATTTGCTTGAGAATCTAACTGTCTATAAAAATCTCAATATTCTTTCTATTAGAATGGAATCCCAACTTTTTCAAGGCGGTCAGTATAAATTAAGGCCAGATGTTTCTCAAGATGTTTTCCGGCTGCAAAATACCCGCATCTCAGCAAATATCGTGCCGAGTAATACAGTTACACGCAGCCTTGGATCCATAACGATGGACAATGATGCTTACGGAAGGTATCGGGGAGAGATTCAAATTTGCAGGAGAGACCTGGAGGCTGATCATAGAGTCAATGTGATAGGGCGAGTAATAGTTGAAGATATTCCCTTGCTTTCCCTTCTAAAACCTGGTCAATCCATAGAACTGTTGAGTGAAGGGAAAGTGAGATCGAACGATCAATGAAACTGGGATAAACGGATATATTACATGAAGGCTTGTTAAAGAGGCGGCTGATGGGATTCCAAATGCTGCCTTGATTTCTTTATAGGATCTATTTAGATCATTTCCATTCATTTTCACCCCTTTCATGGTACTGGATATGGAAGTGTTACTACAAGAACTTAAAGGTAAACAAGGGAGGAAGCCTAAATGATAATAAGGATATGTGTCCCAGCTGGAATCGCATTATTCTTGGTTATATCCATTCTGAGAGGGAATGCGGCTGCAACGAAATTAGAGAACGAAAATTCAGCATCGGATGTTCAGAAAATCGTTGAAAACATGACAGTTGATGAAAAAGTCGGCCAAATGCTCATGCCGGATTTTCGTAATTGGAAAAAAAAAGAAGAAGTGAAGGCCAAAGGATTTATTGAAATGAACTCAGAAATTGCAAGCATCATTAAAAAATATCATCTAGGCGGTGTGATTTTGTTCGCTGAGAATGTAGTCGACACCGAACAAACGGTTCGGCTCACGGATGGTTTGCAGATGGCAAGCCAAGACCTTCCGCTGTTCATAACGATTGATCAGGAAGGTGGAATCGTAACCCGCCTTCAAACCGGAACGAACCTTCCAGGTAATATGGCGCTTGGTGCAACCAGAAATGAGAATTACGCTTACCAAACTGGAGAAATCATTGGGAGGGAACTGTCGTCACTTGGCATAAATGTCAATTTTGGGCCGTCTGTCGATGTCAATAATAATCCCGGAAATCCAGTTATTGGCGTTCGCTCCTTCAGTTCTGATCCGGAACTTGTATCAAAGTTGGGCATTCAAACGATAAATGGATTGCAAAATCAGAACATGATAGCAACGGCCAAGCATTTCCCTGGCCACGGAGATACAGCAGTCGATAGTCATTATGGTCTCCCTCTTGTCTCTCATGATAAAGAGCGCTTGCGTTCCATCGAGTTGGTTCCTTTCCAAAAGGCCATCAATGCTGGAGTGGATATGATGATGACTGCACATGTTCAATTCCCTGCATTCGACAACACTACGTATATCAGTAAAAAAGACGGTCAAGAAATTATGGTTCCGGCAACGTTGTCACATAAGGTCATTACAGATCTTTTACGTGGAGAAATGGGTTTTGACGGTGTTGTGGTTACAGATGCTTTGAATATGAAAGCCATTGCGGACAACTTCGGACAGGAAGAAGCTGTGGTCCTTGCCCTGAAATCGGGTGTTGATATTGCATTAGATGCCTGCACAAGTAAATTCGCTCCAAATGGAAAAGAATATAACCACTGTATTCAATGCAGTGAAGGCAGCAGTGGAAAGCGGCGAAATTCCTATAGCTCAAGTCAATCAATCTGTAACGAGGATACTTGAACTAAAAGTGAAAAGAGGGATTTTAAACCCTGATAAAACTCCAATCGATAAAAAGATCAAAACCGCGCTTCAAGTGGTCGGGAATGAAGATCATCTGAAAAAAGAAACGGAAATTGCGGAAAATGCCATCACACTATTAAAAAATGAAGGCAGAACTTTGCCTTTCAAACCTAAGAAAAATGAAAAAGTTTTAGTGCTTGCTCCTTTTGATGATCAAGTTGAATCAATGTCAAGGAGCATCCGCGAATTAGCTGATAAAAAGAAAATAAAGAAAGTCCAAATAACGGGTATGAGTTTTTCGGAAAAGTCATTTACAGATGAAGTGGCTAGACTTATTGATGAATCAGACTTTGTCATTACTGGTTCCTATATTGTTAAAAACGATCCGGCTGTCAATGATGGAGTGATCGATGATAGCGTTCAAGATTCTTCGAAGTGGGCAACAGCCTTCCCAAGAGCGGTCATGAATCATGCTAAGAAGCAAGATAAAGAATTTGTTTTAATGAGTTTAAGAAACCCTTATGATGTTGCAAATTTTGAAGAAGCGAAAGCGGTGCTTGCTGTTTACGGATTTAAAGGGTATTCGAATGGGCGTTATAGACAGCCAAATATTCCGGCAGGCATCTCGACCATTTTTGGAGGATCAAAACCTAAAGGAACTTTGCCGGTCGATATACCATCAGTGACTAAACCCTCTGAAAGCCTTTATAAACTTGGATATGGATTAGATATTAAATCAGGAAAACCCATTAAACAATAGAGGGGGAAATAATTTGAAACGAATGATTATATTATTTACCATTTGCCTGTTTGCTTTAGGCATCGTTTCCTCAAAAAGTGTGACGGCTGTTAAGGAGAAGAAAAATCAAAAGGTCAGTCCCGGAATTGAAGTCCTTTTAAAAGAAGAAAAGAACGTGTTAAGAGGAAAGAAAGTGGGGCTAATTACGAATCCAACTGGCATCGATTCTAAATTGACCAGCATTGTCGATCTACTACATGACGATCCGGATATTAATTTGACTGCGTTATTTGGTCCCGAACATGGAGTGCGCGGAGATGCGCAAGCTGGTGCTAGTGTTGAATATTATATTGATGAAAAAACAGGTTTGCCCGTCTATAGCTTATATGGTAAAACGAAAAAACCGACACCTGAAATGTTAAAAGATGTTGAGGTCCTTGTCTTTGATATCCAGGATGTCGGAACACGCTATTACACTTATATCTACACGATGGCTTATGCAATGGAAGCAGCAAGAGAAAATGATATTCCCATTATCGTGCTGGACCGGCCAAACCCACAAGGAGGCGAATCGGTAGATGGACCTGTACTTGAACCAGAATTCTCATCGTTTGTTGGTATGTACCCAATTCCTCTTAAACATGGGATGACAGTTGGTGAACTCGCGACTTTGTTCAATAAGGAGTTTAAAATTGGAGCCGATCTAAAGGTCATCAAGATGAAAGGCTGGAAACGAGATATGGATTATGACGATACTGGGCTTCCTTTTGTCTTGCCGTCACCGAACATGCCGACCGTATCCACATCATTCGTATACCCCGCTACAGGATTGATCGAAGGAACGAATGTCTCGGAAGGCAGAGGGACGACTAAACCATTCGAACTGATTGGTGCTCCCTATATAAACAGCAATGAACTTGCTGGGAAATTAAATGCATTACGGTTACCTGGCGTAAAATTCAGGGCCGCCTCTTTTACCCCTACGTTTTCAAAGCATGCGGGTAAACTCAGCCATGGAGTCGAAATTTATGTAACGGATAGAGCGGAATTCAAGGCTGTTCCTACTGGACTTCATATCATCAAGACCATCCATGATCTATACCCAGATGATTTCGAATTCCTTGCAGCCAACAATTTCAGCCTATTGATTGGCAATGGCTGGGTAAAGTCAAGGATTGAAGAAGGTTCATCAGTAGATGAAATCATGAAAGAATATCAAGTAGAGCAGGATGCTTTTAAAAAGGTTCGCAAAAATTACTTGCTCTATAAATAAAAGTGAAAGAAAAGTCCGGTTGGACTTTTCTTTTTTTTTTAACTTTCGATGGAGGAGTAAATCGCTAAGACTTTATTCCTGAATATAGCAAATTTAAAAATGAAATGAAGTTCTAAAATGGAAGGAACCGTTGTCTAATAGAATATAGGGTTTGCCCTAAATCAGTAATTGTCAGGAGGAAAGCGGGATGAAAAAATATCTTCAAAAAATTGGACGTTCCTTGATGCTGCCAGTAGCCGTATTGCCGGCAGCCGCCATTTTAATGGGGATCGGTTATTGGATAGATCCAGCAGGATGGGGAGCCGGAAGTCCGTTAGCAGCTTTCTTAATAAAAGCAGGGTCTTCGATCATTGACAATATGGCTATCTTGTTTGCTGTAGGGGTAGCGTTGGGGATGTCGAAAGGAAAAGATGGGGCCGCTGCTTTGAGCGGGCTGGTAGCCTATCTGGTCATAACGACATTGCTTTCCACGGACTCGGTAGCGATGCTGCAGGGAATTGATGCAAAAGATGTAAATCCAGCATTTGAGAAAATAAAAAATGCATTTGTCGGAATTCTCTCAGGGCTTGTAGCTGCAGCTATGTATAATCGATTCAGTAAGGTCGAGCTGCCGGATGCACTCGCTTTCTTCAGCGGTAAACGACTTGTCCCCATCCTTACTGCTGTTGCCATGTTACTTGTTTCCCTTATATTATTTTTCATATGGCCACTCATCTACTCCTGGTTAGTTATATTTGGGGAAGGAATAAGTGAAATGGGTGCTGCTGGAGCAGGACTCTATGGATTCTTCAATAGGCTGTTGATACCAACAGGTTTACATCATGCGTTAAATTCCGTTTTCTGGTTCGATGTAATAGGACTTAATGATATCGGCAATTTCTGGGCTGGAAAGGGAATAAAAGGAACCACAGGCATGTACCAAGCCGGATTCTTTCCCGTCATGATGTTCGGGTTGCCAGCAGCAGCTCTTGCGATGTACCATACGGCAAAATCCCATAAGAAAAAACAAGTGGCATCATTAATGCTCGCTGCAGGTTTCGCTTCGTTTTTTACAGGTGTTACTGAACCATTGGAATTTGCTTTCATGTTTGTTGCACCAGCCCTTTTTGTGGTGCATGCCTTATTAACCGGAATTTCGTTAGCTATTGCTGCGACTTTCCAATGGACAGCAGGGTTTGGTTTTAGTGCAGGATTCATTGACTTTGTTTTAAGTTCAAGATTACCAATGGCAAATGAACCATATATGCTGCTTCTTCAAGGACTGGCTTTCGCCGTTATCTATTATTTCTTATTCCGCTTCTTGATAACAAGATTTAATTTAATGACACCCGGAAGAGAAGATGATACAGAAGATGAGCTTGATGGTGGAGGAGCGAGTGCACAAGCAGGCAGCAGTCTAGACGGTTCTAATCAGAGTAAATTCTTTGGGATGGCCTCTGCAATTTATGAGGGGCTGGGCGGAGACGCTAACGTAACAACTGTAGATAACTGCGTTACCCGTTTAAGAGTTGAAGTGGAGAGTATGGGAGCTGTCGATCAGAATAAAATCAAATCAACAGGGGTTGCAGGAATTAATATCGTTGGTCCCCAAAGCATTCAAGTCATCGTAGGGACACAGGTGCAATTCATAGCCGATGAAATTGAAAAGATCCGACGGCAATAGGGAACCGGTTAATCTGTTATTTTGCTCTCCAATTCCCTATGCAACTATTGATTTACTCTAATCTACGGTCAGTATTGTTCCTTCTCATCTTTTCTGATCGTAGAGATTTTTATGAAAAAGTACCGTTTTAAACGTACCAATAAATCGATTTTCATTTAATCGAATCCTAATATAGTAAATATACCTTTATACACTTTGCCCTTAAATTAGAATAAAATGAATCGATGTTCTATAATATATTAAGGGTATTGTATTAAAGGATTTGCCATGAGGCTTGGAGAATTAGTAATGAAGCTCGTCCGTCATGCAATTGAATGGTTAGGATTTCATCGAAAATTAATGTTTTAGCTGCATACATACACGTCACCGCTAAAAACATGATCGTCTAGGGTATTAAGTTTTTGGCAAAGGAAATCTTTTGAATTTTTACTAGTATAGGAGAGGTTCCGGTCATGTATAAACCAAAAACCAAAGAAACTGACAGCAGTGTCACTGAGTTCATTGAGAAAGTCGATAATCTAAAAAAACGTGAAGACGCATATAAATTATTAGATATTTTTACCGAAACGACAGGTTTTGAGGCAAAGATGTGGGGACCGAGCATCATTGGTTTCGGTACCTATCATTATAAATATGAATCTGGTCACGAAGGTGATGCCCCTCTAGTTGGCTTTTCACCTCGTAAAGCAAAAATCAGTCTATATTTTACTCCGGGCGACAAAAGAAGGGTAGAATTGTTACAGGCATTTGGAAAACACACCACCGGAAAAGGATGTGTATACATCAATAAAGTGGCAGATATCGAAATTAATGTTTTGAAAGAATTGATTAATCAGTCTGTAAAGTTTTTGAGAGAAACATATCCGGACAAATGATGAAAAATAAAGCATAAAATCAGTTTTATGATTGTATCAGAGGAACAAGAAAGCGAGAGGGAACGAATGAGAAAAATTAAAGTCGGTATAGTTGGGTATGGATTGTCAGGGGCTACGTTTCATGCGCCATTACTAAGTGTTTTAGGGGAATTTCAAATAACGAAAGTAGTCAGCTCCAAAAAGGAAAAAGTCCAAAAAGATTTGAAGGATGTGGAAGTTGTAAGCAGCTTAGAGGATATTCTTGAAGATGCGTCCATCGATTTGGCTGTTATTACGACACCGAGTGGTTTACATTATGAAATGGCCAAGCAAAGCTTGTTAGCCGGGAAGCATGTCATCCTGGAAAAGCCGATGGTAGTGGAAGCTTGGGAGGCAGAGGAGCTCATTAAGATTGCCGAGGAAAAGAATCTGCTATTAAGCGTCTATCATAACCGGAGATGGGATAATGACTTTTTGACGGTTAAAAAACTTATTGATGATGGAGTGCTTGGGGAAATCAATACATACCAGGTCCATTATGATCGATTCAGGCCAGTGGTCAGGAATAGATGGAGGGAAAAACCAGGCCCAGGAACAGGTATGCTATTTGATTTAGGATCACATCTGATCGATCAAGCCTTGTATTTGTTTGGGTTGCCGCAATTCGTTTGGGCAGATGTATTTTCGCAAAAAGAGAATGCCCAAACGGATGATTATTTCCATGTGATATTAGGATATGAAAAGCTGAGAGTGATATTGCATTCAGGCTCGATTGTACCGGTTAATGGACCGCGGTTTCAAGTGCATGGAAGTAAAGGATCATTTATCAAGTACGGTCTTGATTGCCAAGAGACGGCGTTGAGTGAGGGGAAAAAACCGGTGGATGGATCTTGGGGTTCAGATGATCCTGAGTTTTATGGCAAGCTGGTTACCGTTGAAGGTGAAAATGAGACACATGAAACCATTGAAACTCTGCATGGTTCTTATTTAACGTATTACCAGGCAGTTGCCGATAGTATATTGAACGGGAAAAAAGCTCCAGTCACTGCTCAGGAGGGGCTATCGGTCATTAAAATCATTGATGCGGCTTTCGAAAGCAGTAAGGGGAAGAAAGCGGTTTTTATTAAATGAAATCCATTTGCCCCTTATAACAATATGAAATGAGAAGAACGGAATGATAAGCGGCCTAATTCCCTTACAAGCGGAAAAAGGCCGTTTTTTATTATGGTCAAATGCCTGATTTCCTGGTTTATTAGGGAAATCAAACCTATATATATCGCATATACTCGTGAATTCGAGCTTTCCAGAAGAATTTGAGCTGTTTACGCACGAAATTGGAGCAAATATTCATTAAATTGAGCGTTACTCGTGAATTTGTGCCATTTACTCGTGAAATTGGAGCAAATACTCGTGAGATTCGTGCATTTACTCGTGAATTCGAACGGTACGTAAGATTTTGAGCTATTTACGCACGAAATTGGAGCAAATACTCAAGAGATTGAAGCGTTACTCGTGAATTTGTGCTATTTACTCGTGAAATTGGAACAAATACTCGTGAGATTCGTGCATTTACTCGTGAGATTCGTACAAATACTCGTGAATTCGAACGGTACGCAAGATTTTGAGCTGTTTACGCACGAGATTGGAGCAAATACTCAAACGGAAAATCATGTTGTAGGACTTCATCGGGCACATGAAGCGTTAATGATATAGCCAAAATGACAGGTGTCCCACGTTCCACTATTTATGCTGAAGTGAAAGAGATGACTAGTAATAGCTAATCGTCTTTTTTCTTGTGGCATTGTTGTAGTTTTAAAATAAAGTCGTACCTTATATAAAAAGATGTACCGATTTAAATAAAGTTAAATCGTTTATAAAAATGATAAACCGAAATCCATACTTTATTTTGGTTTTCCTTTTTTTATTCTGCATGTACAGCAAAATCCTTTTGTATCTTTTTAAATTTATAATTTTTTTAATGCACACTTGACACCCTCGCTACATAGTATTACAGTATACCAGTACTCATTAATACCGAATACCTGTATAACTTATTAGCTTAGGAGGTGTATGCTGTGGAAAATTTAACAGAAATGCTCAAAGGTGTGTTGGAAGGTTGTGTGCTGGAAATTATCAGCCGGGGAGATACTTACGGCTACGAGATTACCCGTCGCCTCAATGAAATGGGCTTTAAAGAGGTTGTTGAGGGTACGGTCTACACCATTTTGGTGCGACTGGAAAAGAAAGAATTAGTGAAATTCGAGAAAAAGCGTTCTGAAATGGGTCCTCCTCGCAAATTTTATTCATTAAATAATGCAGGACACGAGGAACTCGAACAATTTTGGGGAAAATGGAATTTTGTTTCATCAAAAATTAATACCCTAAAGGGGGAGAAATAATATGAAGAAATTTATAGAGCTAATCATTGGCGATTTAGAAAGCAAGAAGGAATACAAAGCATTTATGAAAAAAGTAAATTCCCTACCGAAAGATTACGCATTTGTGTTCAAAAAGATTCAAAAGTACATGTGGAATTTCGGATATGGATTTGGTGAAGAAATCATCAATTTGTATGAACTGTTTGAAGCTAGTGCAGCAGAAGGCAAGCATGTGCTAGATGTTACCGGTGAAGACGTGGCGGCATTTGCCGATGAATTGATGGCTCTCTCAAAACTAGATGGAGAATCGGCAAGTATATTAGGAGGGCAAGTAGATTTGAAAAAAGAAATTGAGTGTAGAGTTGAAGAGCAAGTAAAAATATGGACGAATAAAAAATAAGGTAGGAGGTTAAATATCATGGTGAATTTCATCAAAAAGATACTTGACGACAAAAAAGAATACAAAGAAATGATGGCGCGTGTGGAAGCTTTGCCAGGCAACTACCCAGAAGCCTATAAAAAAATTTGCAACTATATGTGGGGTTTCGCCTCTGGAAGCGGCATGGATATGCTGAGAATCCAGTATGATCTCATTGATTTGTTTGAAGATGGTGCGGCAGATGGCAA
This sequence comes from Peribacillus simplex, assembly GCF_001578185.1. Classification (NCBI taxonomy): domain Bacteria; kingdom Bacillati; phylum Bacillota; class Bacilli; order Caryophanales; family Bacillaceae; genus Peribacillus; species Peribacillus simplex. The sequence continues at coordinate 2,284,784 of NZ_CP011008.1, forward strand.
AGACGTATTGGAAGTGACAGGTGAAGACGTGACAGCATTCGCCAATGGACTTATCGACCAAGCGAAAAGATGGGATGATAAGTTACGCAATAATTTGAACAAAAGCATTCTGAATCGTGTGGGTAAGAAAAAATAAGCGTTGAACAACCCAACTGAATAGCTTTTTTGGAAAACAAGCTGTTCAGTTATATTTTTTAACAACTAAGTAGTATAACTGATTATCTGTCGGAAGGTGATATTTTTATAAACCCATATATACCAACGGTTTTCTGATGACCCATTATTATGGATTATACAGAAATTCATACAAAGTAGATTTACCGCCATTTGTCGAGCTTATTTTTTCACTATTTCCCATTTTTTTTGCATAAATCAGGGGTGATATATCATGGAACGTAAAATATGTATGTATTGCGCTAAATGGGACGATATGTCTGATATGACCCCTCTTTATGAAAAGGGGAAAGATCACGTGGAATATTATTGTGATGGTTGTGTTAATTCCGTGAAAGATAATTTGTATAAACTGCCATATCATCACCTATTCACTTGGGATACCAAAGGGAATCCTATACAAATTAAATGTAAATAAAAAACACTGGACTGTTGAGTTCAGCAGCAGCTTTTAAATTTTCTGGATGCTGTTCAATACTGTACGTCCAGGGATTCGGATTTACCTGAGCGACTATATCCCCGGTTGTCATGTGTGATACAACGATAATTAAACTAATAACCCAGTAAAAGCACTCCTTTCGATTCTCACTATTTTAAATAATTTTATAATATACCATGAGGATATCTATATTAAGCGAAAAAATTCTCTTATGTTATGTTTTATAGCTTAGTCATTTTCTGCAATTGCTATTATCTCAAACTTTAATACACTTGAAATCACAAAAAGTGCTTGTATTGAAAACAATAAGAAACCTAACATTGAAAAGGACTTCTTAGCTATTAACTGGTCTGTATCCTGTGAATAATACATATGGTTATTTCACTAACGGTACTTTACTTATTACCAGGGTCTTACCAGACAAGGATAATGCCGGTTATAATAAAGCCGTTCGTTTTTGGAATTTGTCTAGTTATTAAGTAATAGTCTTAATGTCTTTTCGAATAACTATAATAATGGTGAAATATTCATATATATTAGGTGATTCTGGATATACAATCAATGCGATTTCCTACCAGATAGGGTGACTTAAAAATGGCATCTATTGTTTACACAGTAATATTAATTGTTAGTTTTTTATTTTTAGTGTGGAAAAATGACGATAAAGAATCTTATTTCCCGTTAAAAATAATTGGATACTTTATATTAGGTTCATTTGCCTTTAATTTCAATCAAATTTCACTTCCACCTGGGTTTGTAGTGTATCTGATATTTTTTCGACCTAAGTTAAATGTACAGGTAAAACGAATAGCTGCGGTTTTTGGTTTTCTTGCATTTATATTCGTCCAATGGGCCATACCATATGCCATGGATGGCTGGGGAAATCGCCCTATATTCATTGAGCATGAACTTGGTTCAGTATATACGATGAACTTTCAAGAAGAATATGAACTAGTCAAACAAGAATTAAATCTAGAGAATAACAGTTTGAGGCTTGAGGATTTTGAAGTAGACTATACTGAAGACGGTAGAATTACAGACTTAAGCTGGCAACTAATTGGGCAAAATGGCAATAGCTATAATCTTTATGAAATTCGATATGATATTGATAGGAATAGGTAGCAGGTTATGAATAGTCAGCTTGAAACATGGCTCCAATACAATCGATTAATTGATGCTGAGCATTTTTTTGAAAATCTTAATGTGCTTGATATAAAAGATATTACTCATGCTAAGGGTGACTTTTCTTCCTATGTTATACAAAGTACAGGGGAACGAATCAATTATGCAGTAGAAAATCGAACTTATGTCGTATCAAATGGAGAAACACAATTATTAGATGATGAGCAGTTACCAGTTGAAGGTTATTATATTTCAACATTTGCAATGAAGAAAACGGGAGAAGAAAAAGATGATCAAGAAAATATCACACAAGAAAGCTTCGAAGGTACTGAATTATCTGATTATCTATTTGATGCAAGTTTTGGTGAGAAATGATAGAAATTATTGTTGAATATCTAGCATACTAAATTTCATCTAACGTAAGGTGTTTCTTCCATCAAGGCGAATCCTCCTAAAGATTCGTCTTTTATGAATCTTAAACTATAATGGAAAAATACGCTAAAATATAACTGCCTTTGTGAAAAAACTCTTAAGCTAACGGGTATGTTAGCTTAAGAGCGGAGCTGTTTTTAAGGCAGCTCTTTCTTTATGGAACTATCGGGGCAGCATTCCTGTAATCAGTGAAATTGAAGTTTGAACAAAAAAATAACTTGGTTGATGCCAAACGGGACTAAAAACAAGTTAATTATTTGGTCTTCTTCAACTCCAAAGAAAATTAAATATGCCCTTTGGAGGATACCTATTAATTCCCATCCGTAAGGGCGAAAAATCCATTCCCCCTTCGAAGGCCTACAGGGTACTCTGGGTTTAAACATGACAGCAATCATACCTATGGAAGTTTAACTGGTTACATGGCCAGTTAAACTTCTGGAATTAAAGATACGTAACGTACCAAAGAAATGTCTTCCTTTCTTTGGTACTTTTTTAAAAAACTAAAAATGTCGTTCGATGAGATTCTTTAAAGCCGTAAATTTGTGACGGCTTAGGGTAATCTTGTGATTACAGTGATGTAATTTTACATTATATGACTTCATATAATTGTCCGATTCTATGTATTCAATTTTGTCAATCGACACCAAATAGGATTGATGCGTTCGATAAAAATTACACTGATTAAGAATGTCTTCTAACTTATTTAAGCCTTCTGAGCATTCCACAGTCTCTGCATCTTTTAGGTGGATAAATGTTTTTCTCGCCTTTTTCTCTATATAGAGAATGCTGGAAGTATCGACTAAAAAGATTTTCCCATTCGTTTTTATGCCAATTCTTCTTGCCTTTTTATGGGTATAACTAAGGCGATCAAGCGTCTGCTTTAGTCTCACAATATTAATGGGCTTAGTTAAAAAATCTTCTGGGTAATATTTATAACCCTGCAAAGCGAAGTCTTGATAGGCACTCATAAAAATAATCTTGATTTGGGGATGACTTTCTTTCAAATAATGGGCAATGTCAAATCCATTGTACACAGGCATATTAATATCTAATAATATTACGTCAATGATCAGCCCTTGATCGATAGAACTAAACAATTCGCTCGCATCAGTTGTACTTAATATCATATCTACATTTGGGAAGTTATTAATAAATCCCTTAATCTCGTTAAGGATTGGTTCCTGATCGTCAATAACAGCTAGACGTATATATCCCATCATAACCTATTTTTCTTCATCTGGTAGCTCTGGCTCGTAGGAAAACCAAAAACAACTACTCATCGAGGTAATGGAATTAATAAATAACGATATCATTCCAATTGCAAAAGTTAGAAATTTTAACATAATCAATGTAACCCCTTTAAGGTAATTTTATATATAAAAGCATCTAAAATTAAGACGCTTTTCCCCCAAAAAACTGTTAAGGATAACCCTTGGAAAATTAAAGCAAACCAAACACAATACATTGTGGTTTGAGGTAGAAAAACACTCCATCCCGTACATAGAATGAATGTGATTACAGCCTTTATTTTCAGTTTTAACATACTTTTTTGTGTGAAAAGGTGCTTTTTTTTATGTAATATTGGTGCTTTTTGAGCAGTAATTAAAAAACTGATAAATAGTAATAAGATAAATAGAATCTTATAGGATGAAAGAACGTCTGTATATTTTACGGAAATAAATGTTATAAAAATAATTTGCAACGTGCTAAGAATAAGACATGAACAATACCCTTTGAAATGGGCACCTCCTGAAAACATTCGAAGGAGAGCCCCTGTAAGCAATCCGATTATGGTCTCTGGTAAAATCCCTAAAGGCCATACAAGTAGACTGACCAAAACAATTTGATTCATACCCGATATCATCCATTCAAGTCCATAGCGAATTTTATCTTTATTTTTTACGAGTTGTGGATTTTCAGAGACAACTAGATTTGAGAGGTTTGTTGCCAAATGGTTCGGTAAGAAATGCTTAAACATATTTCCCTCCATGTGGTATTTTTACAATGAATGTAATCATGTCCTCTATGACTTCTGGGTATATATGTCCTCCGTACTGCATGACAATACTTTCAACAATGGTCAATCCCTGTCCAGTGTTGTATGTATTAGTTTTAGTTGTAAAGCCTTGATCGAAGATACTCTCAATATTTTCAACAGTTCCATCCTCTATATAATTACTTACTTCTAATATATAATGGACATCATTTCTTTGGATTTTCATGTTGATATATCTCTTTTCCTCTTCTAATTGATCGACAGCTTCAATAGCATTAAGGATTAAATTTCCTAATATCTTATTTGTTTCATAAATCTTACAAGGAAAGGAAGATAAATTATCTCCAATGTAGTAGTACATGTTAATGCCTTTTTTTTCACCCTTCTCTTTGTAGGAAAGTAATAACCCCCCAACAGCTTCTGAAGCTATGGGTAATACATCGCTTACGTAGGATATTTCTTCTAGCACTGAGTTAACGTAGTCTACTGAATCAGTGTATTTTCCGCTGTTTAGCATTTGTTTTAGAGCTAATATGTGATGAATAAAGTCGTGTCGCTGGGAACGCATTGTAGTGATATGTTTAGAAATGTCTTCTTCATATTGATCATCTAAGGAAACAGCTAGATGCTCAATTTTTTTTACCATATGATACCGAATTAGATACAATAATGAAATTGTAATTATAACTAAAACTATAGCTGATGTTATGCTTAAAAGCTTTAACTGTTTGAATTCAAAAACGAAAATGTAAAACAAAAAAAGAAGGCCAAATAAGAAGACTAAAACAGATAAAATAGTATCGTTTTTATTATATTTTTTCTTGACTGGTATCGGAATATAATAATTTGCTTTTCTCAAGATGACATAAAATATTACCATTATCACAAGGTGTGAAACGGGCCTTACTAAAGGTAATGCACTCAATGAATGTATATATGGCAATTCTTTATAGAGCATGAATCCGATAACCTCTGATATTAACAATAAAAGACATCCTAGCAACACAGCAATAAATGAAGCAAAACTATTCAGGTTTGTGACAAATGTCAACAGAAATCCAATCGCTAAAATCGTTACTAGAAGGTAAGTTACCGAAGGCAATGTTTCTTTTACCATTAACAGAATAATACTTCCATAAAAACTTAGGATGCATATCGGGATCATTTTATCTTTCAAAGAAACTCCAATTAATCGATACCCCACAAGGATAATGACTAACGTTTCCAAAAAACCACCGAAAATCGTCAATAACACGACAAACTTCCTCCTTAACTTTATAAAAATACCATAAAAGGAATGATATAACATCCTACTTTTGGATATTTTATTCAAATATTACAATTTAGGGCAATATATTTGTGAATTGGGATAAATTAAACATAGTTAAGACCCATCTGGACCTTTATTACCAAATCAACAAATAATTCTGGTAATATTTGTTTTGTAATTAATGCAATTAAGGTTAAACATGGAAAGATCCCCATACAACAATTTTTCGGAATATTAGAAAATATTAGCGAGGGAAGTAATATGAACAAATGATTAAAGTTAAGTGAATGTATCTTTTCTCGTAATAGTTTTTGGGATTTTTAAAAGTTTAATTGAGTACTTAGATTAATTACAGTGCCTAGTTTTTTTATTTTAAATAACATAATAGGAGTGTTGTAAAAATGAATGGTAAAGTTAAAAGTTCAACAAATCCTGACAGTTTATACTATAAAGTAGATGACATTATTATGGAGAAAGGCGAAGGAATCTATCTTTATGATCAGGATGGGAATAAATATTTTGACTGTGCATCAGCTACATTCAACTTGAATTTGGGCTACAGCAATAAAGAAGTAATTAATTCAGTAAAAAACCAAATGGATAATCTTATTCATGTCACTTCCTCTTATCAGACAGATTCGGTAAATACATTAGCACAAAAACTTGTTGAAATTGCTCCTAGTAATCTCACAAGAGCACACCCGAAAGTTTGTAGTGGGTCAGCTGCGAATGAAGGAGCTATTAAAATGGCGCAGTATAACACCGGAAAGCGTGATGTTATATCTTTGTTCCGTAGTCATTTGGGACAAACCTATATGATGTCGGCCCTTTCAGGTAATTCTTTTCGAAGAGAACCTTTCCCGCCTCAATTTTCATTTGGATTGCAAGTTCCAGACCCTTATTGCTCGCGTTGCTTTTACAATCAAAAGCCTGATTCTTGCGGAATGCTATGTGTAGAAAGAATCAATGATTTTATTGAATATGCAAGCACCGGAAATGTTGCAGCCATTATGGTCGAACCGATATCTGGAAATGGAGGTAATATAGTTCCACCTAAGGGATATTTCAAATCATTAAAAAAATTATGTGAAGAACATGATATTGCATTAATTTTTGATGAGATACAAACCGGTTTTGGTAGAACTGGTAAAATGTTTGCTGCAGATTATTTTGATGTACAGCCTAATATGATGACTGTAGCAAAAGGGTTAGGTGGAACTGGATTCCAAGTAGCTGCCATACTTACTGAAGAAAAGTATGTAGGCATGCCTGGCCATCATCACTCATTTACGTATGGTTCGAATGTAATGGCGTCTGCAGCAGCATGTACTACGATTGACATTTTAAAAAGACCTGGGTTCTTAGAAAATGTGACTGTGGTTGGAGATTATATTATGGAGCGTTTAGAGGGAATGAAAGAGAAATTTAAGTTTATTGGAGATGTAAGAGGAGTAGGGTTAATGATTGGGGTCGAGATAGTGAAAGATAACAATGAACCTGATGTTGAACTTACTAATCATATTGCAAAATGTGCTATGGATCACGGCATAATTATCAGAACATCAAGATATGGCTACGGAAATGTTTTTAAAATTCGTCCACCTCTTACTATCACTCTAAGCGAGGCAGAGGAACTATGTCATAGATTAGATAGACTATTGGAGGAGATAAAGTGAAAAACTACATAATCGAGTTAGGCAGATACGTATATAGTAAAGTGAAAAATCAAAAGGGTACGTTAAAAAATCGTATAGTAAATGGGTACTCTCCGGGTGGGGATGCACAGTTTAATATTGATGCAGCAGCAGAAACTGCAGTTCTTGAATTTATCTCAGAAAAGAAAGAACCTATTGTATTTTATACTGAAGACGGTGGACTAAAGACAATAGGAGAAAATCCACAATACATTCTAATAGTTGACCCAATTGATGGTACTCGCCCTGCAGCTGCAGGGCTTGAAATGTCATGTATCTCCATCGCACTAGCAAAATACAAAGACAATTCTAAAATCAAAGATATTGAATATGCTTTCTTAATGGAGCTCAAAACAGGAAATTATATGTATGGAGATATTTTTTCGAATTTTATAGAGTTTGAAGGGTATAAGTGTGAATTACCAAACTTAAGTCATGGGAAAGATATTAAGAATATGTTTTGGAGTTTTGAGTTTAACGGTCATCCTACTAAATTAATGATCGATTCTTATGGCCATTTAATTGATGAATCTGCAAATAATGGCGGAGTATTTATATTTAATAGTGCATCATATTCTATTTCACGAATTATTACAGGTCAAATGGATGCATATGTAGATATTGGCAATAGATTACTTAAAGATAATCCAGAATTGTTACAAGACTTCCAAAAAGTAGGGAATGGTCAAGTATTACACCTATTCCCATATGATATAGCTGCAAGTGTGTTTTTAGCAAAAAAAGCAGGGGTAATTATTACTGATGCATATGGAAAGTCTTTAGATGAAACTTTGTTAACTGATATTAGCTTTAATAATCAACAGTCATGTATAGCAGCTTCTACCGAAGAATTACACCAAAAGCTATTGGAACAAATTAATTGGAAAGGGAGCGAAAAAAAATATGAAGGCATTGGTATGGACTGAAAATAAACAATTAGAATATAAAGAAGTCGAAGAGCCTCAGATACAAAAAAGTAATGATGTAAAAGTCAAAATATATGGGACAGGGATATGCGGAACAGACTTGAATGTGTTAAAGGGTAAGATGTATGCTTCTCCAAATATGGTTATGGGACATGAATCGGTTGGTATAGTAGCTGAAGTGGGAGAAAGTGTAAAAAATGTGAGAGTAGGAGATCGTGTTGTGATTGATCCTACACAATTTTGTGGAAAGTGTTATTACTGTAGGAAAGGATTAACATGTTATTGTGAAGAATTTGATGAATGGCAATTGGGGATCGGCTCTCATGGTACATTTGGAGAATATTATGTTGGGGAAGATAGATTTATTTATAAATTGCCTGATTCTATGGATTGGGAAAGAGCAACTTTAATTGAACCTCTTTCGTGCGTTCTTAGCGTTCTAGAAAAAGCGAATATAAAACCTGATGAATCAGTATTGGTCTTAGGTTCTGGACCAATTGGTCTAATGGTTCAATTGATTGCACGAAAACTCTCTAGAATTACAGTTGCTACAGAAATTGGCCATTTCAGAACAAAGGCTGCACAAAAAATAACCAAATATGTATATCATCCGGAAAAACTTAACTTAGAAGAAATTTATCGAATTAATCAAGGAAGAAAATTTGATGTGGTTATTGATGCGATTGGCAATCAACTAGAGTGGGCATATCCACTTATTGAAAAGGGTGGAAGACTTATTCCAATGGGTTTTGATGATACCTATGAGTTTACAGTTAAACCTTTTGAATTATTATCAAAAGGTATTACAATAGTTGGAACAGGAGAAGCGCACCATATGATGGAAAAAGCTTTGTCCTGTGCAATAGACCTACCAGAATTATCAAATTTAATTACAGATAAAGTATTACTTGAGGATTTTAATACAGCTATTGGAGATCTAATAGGCATTGATTCAGTCACTAATGAAAGAAAAGATATTAAGTCTATAAAAACTATTTTAGTTTCTGAATCGTAAATTATTTAAAAAATTTCTTACTATCACTGAAAGTCGGTCCGCATATAGGAGATTCAGAAATTGATTTCATAAAAAAAAGCCTCCTTAATTATGTTTTTATGGAGGCTTTTTTCTATGAAAAAGGGATTGGAATAAATATGTATGTAAATACCTGTCTAAACATAGTATATTCCTGGATATACAAGATATAGAAAACATGCTCAATGTTAAAATTTTAACAGAAATGAAACCATTGGCTACAAAATCAATTGTTATTTTTGATCAATCTAGTTTGTATGAACCAATATATAATTTAAGGTAATTGTACAAATATCTTTTTGTTTTTATTTTTTTAAATACTCTAGAACGGCTAGTGTATATATAGTCCGTATGTTACCCATTCTTAATAGTATTTTCAATGTTGATATCCCTTTCAAAAATAATAATTAATAGTGAGGAGAAATAATTGATGAAACGGTTGTTATGGATAAGTTTTTTCTCGTACATGTTAATTGCATTTACTTTAGTGATTATGGGCGCAATGCTTCCTGAGATTCTAGCTTATTATAAACAAAATTATAGTAATGGTGGATTACTTATTTTCAGTCAATTTATGGGTTTTTTATTCGGTGTAATTAGCATGCCTTTATTAGTAAATAAATTGGGAAGGAGAAATGTAGTAATTCTTGGTTTAATAATGATTAGTTTTGAAGTTTTTGCATTTTTTTTACCAAGTTGGCCGTTTCTTTTTCCGTTGGTTTGGTTAGCGGGATTTGGAGCAGGATTAGCCGAAGCTTGCATAGCTTCCATTATTTTGGTAACTTTTCAAGGCCAACAAGCCAGGGCAATGAGTAAACTTGAAGTCGCTTTCGGATTAGGGGCATTATTAATCCCCTTTTTATCTAGCTTACTCATAAGTAAAGGGATTTGGGAGTATGCTTTTTTAGTCTTAGGATTGAGTACCTTTATGATTACACTTGGTTGGAAATTACTATCTTTTGGTGAATTTGAAGAAATTCTTTTTAAAAATATTAACCATAATACATCCGCAAAAAAAGAGAGTGCTCATTATACTAAAAAATCATTTTTAATCATTATCTTTTCTGCAATGTTTTTTTTCTGTTATGGCGGAAGCGAAGTGTCTATTGTTCATTTTTTCCCTTCAATTTTTATGGAAGAGTGGGATATTCCTAATGCTCTTGCAACAATAACTGTAACTATTTACTGGTTGGCAATGGTAATAGGCCGTGCTTTAACTGGTGTAATTTCTGAGAAGATCACCTATAAATTTTTTTTACTTTTGATTACTATTGGAGGTATAGTCGTACTTACACTATTAGCTCTTAACGAAAATATTTGGTTTGCTTTCTTTCTATGTTTCTTATTGGGATTATTCATGGCAGGAATGTTTGCAATTGCTTTAATTATTACAAATCAGTATTTTCCTGGTCAAACAGAAAAAACAACTAGTATATTATTAGCTATGAATGGACTTGGTGGCTCATTAATTCCAATTATGATTGGACGAAGTATGGACATGTACCCGAGCCAAATCTCTTTTTGGTTATTATCTAGTATAATGTTAGTAATGTTAATTCTAATAATTGGAGTTCAAATTTTAGGATATAATAATAAAAAAGTGAGCATAGTAGAGCAGGAACATCGTTTTATAAAGAAGTGAGTACCGTTCTGCTAGGATTAAAAACGATTCAAATACCGAAAATCAAAAAGATGGGATTCTGTTCAAAGCGAAATTGCATAAAATTTTTGGAGTAGTATCATCATTTATATATGAAAAGTAAGAACACGAGTAGTATATTTCTATTTCAATACTCGTTGTGAAATAGAATTATACTACTCGCAGTTATGGGATATGGAATGCAGAAATTTTAGAAGTTAATCGGAAATCTGGTGGATTTTCTCACTATGATTTTACGATAATAATTAATTATGATACTTTATACAGGTCCACATAATCCACTAGAGGGTTCTGTCACACTAATTTTTGATGTAAAGTTAGATGGTGTTACTGTAACTGAAGTTCGAGAGTAATCTTTAAGAATATTTCTTCTTCAGCTAACAGATACGTTAGTTGAGATCCGGGGCTGCCACTCTTATTAAGTTTCTGAAGATCAGTCATTTTCCATGGATAATGGGAATAGAAGAAGAACAGGATTTTGTTGTAGATGTTGTAAACCATTAGTATGATTTTAAAGCTATAGCAAAAATCATCCAAGAGAACATAAAGTCTTTATTAAAGAGTTCGAAATTAATTGAGCATTTAAGCTATTTTGGTCTTTACCGAAGGTCGGTTTAATTACATTGTAAAAATATAAAGCTGGAGATATCCAGCAAATTCATGGTAGGCTTTGGAATACAAAAGGATTATTCTAAAAAAAAGGGAGAACAAGGTCATCCTGATGACTTGTTCTCCCTCTTTTGATCTTTTTCCTTATAAAAAGAAGAAGTTAAGTAAACATACATGAATTAGATGTAGGTGTGAAAATATCTTTTATTAAATCTGGACAATTTTTTATATCTTATAGATTTGAACCATTTTCGAAATGGATCTTTTAAGAGCACTCCATTCAATTGGAGTCCAAAATTCAGCAAAAATTCCTTTGAATTTGACGAGTTTCTTCTATTATATATACTCCCCAAACACATCTGATTTTCACAAATGAATCGCATGGCGTTCTTTTGCAAAAACCTTCTCCAAATAAATTTCTGTAGCGGAGAGCTGCTCATGGCCAAGGCTCTTCATAATCTGATAAACATCCACTCCATTTAAATGAGAAATGATGGCAAAGGCATGCCTAAATGTATGTGGACCAACGGAAGAAGAACGAAACTTCAAAAAGGGCAATCCACTCTTTTATGACTTTTGTTAAGAATTGAGACAAATAAGAGGGAGAGTAGGCACGGCCGGTATTGGTCGTAAAGAGAGGGTCGTCTCCTTTTGCTGCATCTATATCGTAAATCCCCTAGCTGAACGGAACAGTCGAATACTATTCATGCCTTTTTCTTTCACTGGTATTTGCCTTCGTTTATTTCCCTTCCCTAGTACTTCTAAAAAATACGTGCTGGTAATGGAATCATATTAAAGCTCTTCATTGCGCATACCTGTCATCGTTAGGACATGTATAATCGAAAAAACGATGGGGTGGTTAATTTTCCTGAAGGAATCAAGTAGCTGAATGACTTCCTTTGGTCCCAAATCACGGTTGGGCCGATCAAAAAATATAATAATGAATTGAAATCTTAAAAAAGGCTATGGCCATATTCGCGAAAAAGTAACCGAGACAGATCTTACCGAATTTATTGAGGAACACAAGAAACAATATCCCGTACAGAAGATGTGTGAACATAACAGATCTGTTAGGACAGACACATCTTACTGCTTTAGGAGCAGCTGTCCAAGCAGAGAACATTTTACAAACATCTGATATTGTAGTTCCGTATTCTGGAATTTACTTTCCGGAAAATCTATTAGATTTGGGTGTGAATGCATCTACAATATTAGATTTTTATAGGGAATATGGGGTTACTATTACGAAAGAAAATATATAAAAGGTACCGTTCTATTCGTGGTAGGGGTCACCATATCAAAAAAAGAAAATTGTACGTTTAGACACAATTTTGACACGAATTAAGATGTTTGGTGTACGCTAAGACTATTTTCCAGCTAAATAGGGACTATTTGGCACTGGAAATTCGATGTTTTTTAAAATATCAACTGGAATATTACTTTCACTAATGAGAAAAGTGACTGTAGTTTGTAAAGATATACCTTTAAGGACAAACCTTAAACCAAGGTTTGTAACGTTTATAAATCTATCAAAAAATATTTACAAACGTTTACTAAGTGCATATCACCTTTATAAACTTCTTAGCGTACAATTTTCTTAAAATGATATGGTGACCCCATCAAGCAAAGAAGAGCAAATACCCCAAATAACTTAATGGCAGTTTAGCCTAATAAGAATCAATGGTAAAATGATGAGAATTAATTATGCTATTGGGCTGGTCAGTTGTAATTTTATAAAGGAGTTGTGAAAAGTTGAAATATCGCAAAGCAAATATCGATGATATTGATAAATTGGTCGAGTTAAGAAAAAAGCAATTAGTTGATGAGGGGATAGAACCTAATATAGATATTGGTAGAGAACTATATGCTTTCTTTAAAAATAAACTAAGTGAAGGTACTTTAATTTAATGGCTAGTGGAAGATAATGAAGAAACTATAGCTTGTGGTGAAGTAATTTTTTATGAATTTCCACCTTGTTACACCAATAAGACTGGAAAAAAGTGGAGTTAGTATAGTTTCATGGACACATTTTAGTTAAGTCCTTACAATGATTTTTGAGAGGATGTGTTCGTATTGGAACGTAAGAATGCAGGTAAAAAATATAATAATGAATTCAAGAAGACTATTGTAGATCTTTATCACTCGGGTAATTCAGTAAGAGAATTAAGTGGCGAATATGGTGTATCAGACGTAACTATTTATAAATGGGTTAAAGAATTTACCCCTATCGGTTTAGGGAATGAGTCTATGACTCCGAAGGAATTAGCCGCCATACAGAAGGAAAACCTTCGGTTAAAGCAGGAAGTTGAAATCTTAAAAAAGGCTATGGCCATATTCGCGAAAAAATAACCGAGACAGATCTTACCGAATTTATCGAGGAAAATAGGAATCTATACCCTGTACAGAGAATGTGTGAAGTATTAGAAATCCCAAGAAGCAGCCATTATCAGTCTCTTCAACTTGTCGTATCCAATCGCGAACAGGAAAACAAAGAACTAATGAAGCAAATTCATATCATTTACCTAGAAAGCAAGGGACGGTATGGTGCTCCTAAAATACATCAGATCCTATTAACCAAAGGATTTTCCCTCAGTCTAAAGCGTGTTCAACGCTTAATGAGCAAGGCGAGTATTCGTTCTATCACGAAGAAAAAATACCGTCCTTATCCATCTAAAGAAAAAGTTATTCAGTTAGATAATTTGCTTAAACGAGACTTTACCACCCAGACCATTAATGAGAAATGGGTAGCTGATATTACGTATATCCACACGTTAAAAGACGGATGGTGCTATTTAGCTTCTGTATTGGATCTTCATTCAAAGAAAATAGTAGGGTATTCCTTTTCACGTTCTATGACGACAGAACTGGTCATAAAAGCTTTCGATAACGCTCACTCTTCACAAAAGCCCTCGGAGGGCTTAGTTCTTCATACGGATCTTGGCTCACAATATACAAGCAGTGAGTTTACTCAACATACCCAGAATCATCATATTAAGCAATCCTTTAGTCAGAAAGGTTGCCCGTACGATAATGCCTGTATTGAATCCTTTCATGCGATATTAAAAAAGGAAGAAGTCAACCACGTCCAGTATCTAGATTACCAAACAGCTAAATTAGCGATATTCCAATTTATCGAAGGTTGGTATAACCGAAAAAGAATTCACAGCAGCTTAGGATATAAAACTCCACAAGCCATTGAAGACCAAATTAGAAATACAGCTTAAGATTTAACTTTTTTGTGTCCAAAATATTGACTCAAATCCAAAGGCTTATATCACAAATATGTATACTAATGAAAATTATCGTGGGCAAGGAATCGCAACAAAGCTGTTAACTAAATTAGTTGATGAAGTTAAGATTTCAGGTATCTCACAAATATGGCTTGGGGCTTCAAAAATGGGTAGAACAGTGTATAAGAAGTTTGGTTTTATGGAAACTGATGAATTTCTAGAATTACGGTGTTTTTGCCCATCCACCGAAAAAGGGGAATAAGACAAGATATTCCAATGTGGAAAAGTAACTCTAAAATCAACCTTTATTGTATATTTTGGAGTTACTTGACGTTTACTTTTCTACGGAAAGTTGACACTTTTATCCTATGCCTAAAGGCGGGCTGAATTCCTGCATAGGCTTTCCAGTATCACTGAATTTGTAATGAAAAGTTGTGAACAATTGAAAAAATAATGGCTGAAATAATGAAAGGTGAGAAGGAGTTTATTTCTAATAAGCGAAATATTATATTGTATTGTTTTATCCTAAATTATTTGTAAAGGTGGATACATAATGACAGTAAAGAAGCTTTATTTCCTCCCAGCAGGTCGTTGTATGTTGGATCATTCTTCAGTTAATAGTACACTTACACCGGGTAAACTACTAAACTTACCTGTTTGGTGTTATCTTTTGGAGACAGAAGAGGGACTTATTTTAGTAGATACAGGTATGCCAGAAAGTGCTCTTAATAATGAGAATCTTTTTAAAGGTACATTTGTTGAAGGACAAGTTTTACCTAAAATGAATGAGAACGATAGAATCGTAAATATTTTAAAGCGTGCCGGATATGAGCCAGAAGATCTTCTTTATATCATTAGTTCTCACTTGCATTTTGATCATGCAGGAGGAAATGGCGTTTTTACAAATACACCAATTATTGTACAGCGTGCTGAATATGAGGTAGCACTCCACAGAGAGGAATATTTGAAAGAATGTATATTGCCGAATTTAAACTATAAAATCATTGAAGGGGATTATGAAGTAGTGCCAGGTGTGCAATTAATATATACACCGGGACATACGCCAGGGCATCAGTCATTATTAATTGAGACGGAAAAATCAGGAGGTCCAGTGTTGCTAACTATTGATGCATCATATACGAAAGAAAACTTTGAAGATGAAGTACCGTTTGCTGGATTTGATTCGGATTTAGCTTTATCTTCAATAAAACGTTTAAAAGATGTTGTTAGGAAAGAAAATCCGATTATTTTCTTTGGACATGATATGGAGCAAGAAAAGGGCTGTAAAGTGTTCCCAGATTATTTGTGATATAGCATATAAAAAGTCATGGGGCTCGTTAGTTCATGACTTTTTGTTTTGGGGTGTTATAAAATTCTTAAGTTGATGGGCATGAGGTCCTACCAACAAAACGCGGAAAACATACGCTAAGAGAATTTTGGGATGAAAAAGCCGATTTTCCCTACGTTAAGAGAGTAACATCAGGAAAATACGGACTTACAACGATGAGGAAATCCAAATATAAAAAAGCCTAATTTCTCGCTTTTAACACCGAGAAATTAGGCATTAGTTACTTCATTAAAGCGCCCTTTAGCTGAATAAGTAAAATTTCTATGTTAACGCCTATTTTAATAAAATTAGATTAGTGTTGCAATCCGCTAACCATTTTAGTCAGTTCCGCCTCAAGTCGATCAAAGTTCTGTTCATTAGCTTCGTAACAGAAACTCCTCACTTTTTCAGATTCATTAACTGATTTGTGTAGCATTTGCCATATAAGTTCGGTTTTGCCTTCTTTCTCAGCAAATGTAATGGTTAATAAAAATTCATGTATTGGCCCCAGATGGTGGATAACAATCTTTTCAGGTTCAATTATTTCGGAAAAGATGGATTTATTCTCATAATCTACACCATTGGGTCCATGCATAATGAAACGCCAAATTCCGTTTGGTCGCATATCGAATTCATGAAACGTATTAGTAAAGCCCTCGGGTCCCCACCATTTTTCCAAATGTTTCGGGTCACTGAATGCTTTGAACATGATTTCACGTGGCACATTGAAGATACGTGTGTTGACAATCTCACGATCAGAGATTGGCTCAGGAGAGTTAATAATCTTCGATATCCCAGAGGATACTCTTAACTCTTGATTATTTTTCAACTGTTCACCAAGCTGATCCAGCAAAATACTTGTCCCGTGCTCACGAACTGAAGCTGTATCATGTCCGTCTAGGAATGCGCCTTGCTCGGTAAAAATCAGGTGTGTTCCTTCATCAATTTGTTTAAACTCGACCGTTGCTACAGAAACGGAAATCCGCGTTTCATCGAGATCCATGGTGTAAGAATAGACAATACGGTGGTCAGGAATGATCTCCTGATAGTGAGCCTTAAATGTGTAAACAGGACCTCCTGGAGGGCCGCCATGATTTATCTCTTGTCCACCCACTCGAAAATCAAACTCTTCCGCCACAGTGAACCATTTTGCTTTAAGCTCTGGGTCCGCCCATGCAGCGAATACCACTTCAGGTGTGAAATTATACACCTTTTCAATAACAAAGGTATCGTGTGTTGCAAAGTGTTTTTTCATTCTCACTTCCTCCTTTTTTGGTGAGACGGATGATTAGAAAGGAATTCGCCAAGTCGATCAAATTGGCGCTCCATATTCTTTTGGCGCCCGTAAAAATAATTTTCATGACTTTTTTTCATCATTCCAATTGAATTTGTAAAATCTAGAACCGTCAATGTCTCTTTCGTTTGCAAAATCTCAGATACATTTTGTAAATCTTTTAACAGCTTCTGTTGAACTCTTATATTTTCTCTTAAACGTTCTATTTGAAGAGTCACCACTTCAATAGGGTTATACGTATCGTCGGCCAGGATCGATTTAATTTCCTCGAGCGTTAATCCTAAATCTTTTAGAATAAGAATTTGCTGTAACCGCGAAAGATCTGTGGCGTTATACAGGCGATATCCTGATTCTGAATAGTCTGATGGTGAGAACAATTCAATTTGGTCATAATACCGCAATGTCCGAATCGTTAAGCCTGTGAACTTTGCAAGTTCCCCTGTCTTCCATTTCTTCTTACCTGAAACTAAAATAACCACCCCCTTATGTCGCGAGAACTTTTACCGGTATGTTCACTATAAACCGTTACGTCACGTAAGAGTCAAGGGAAAATAAATTTTTTTGAATCATGAGAAAATCTTTATCCAACCTCGATAGCTTAAGTGTAACTTTTCACAAACAATCTTTAACCAGTATGTTTACTGTTCATGATTCTTCCACAATCTGGCCCGATTGTTGAACAAAAATAAAAAAGTCATTTAATTCATTAGTTATAGATAAATGACCATAAACGACCGTTTTTGGATATGGTAAGTGAACCTCTCTAAAAACCTCAAAAACTACTTAAATGCATAACCAAAAGAGACAGATTTAAATATTGAAGAGCATTTTGCAGACACGCTCCCTAATGATCATATGACTATTATACCGAACGTACATTCCTGTGTCTAATTATTCGTAAAACTGAAATTTTACGCAATGATGGGTCGATTACGTACGAGGCTTTTTCATACATTCGTGTTATACAATGGATTTCCCACATCTTCCTCAGATCTGAAACCCCTGCCAAACCTATTACTCTCTGTATAGGTACAAGTAAAGTATTACCGAACTCGTCCTTTAGAACTTTAATAATTCGGGATGCTAACCAGCGAGCCAAGTGTCCCCCTGATACTCGTGAATTCGAAGCAAATACTCGTGAATATTCTATTTTGGAGGATTTCGATTACAAGCAGAAAGGATATAAAAATCATAACGAAAACCCCGAATAGCGGCAGCTACTCGGGGTTTTTGTTAAATGAATAAAATTGATAGTACCTTCTTCAGGTCTAGGATAATGCCTTTGCATGAAGAGATCGCTTTTGCCAAGCCATAGTGATCATCAAAGTGATGAATAAGAGGAAAAGGCCCAACATGAACGGATAGGTAATGTGCACATCATACATCATTCCGGCAAGTGTGGGTCCGAGCACATTTCCGATGCTCATATACGCATTATTCATACCCATCGCAAAGCCCTGCTCATTTCCTGCCATCTTGGAAATCAGTGTGTTAAGAACTGGACGTAAGATGGAGGTGGAAAGGAAGATTATAAGTGAGATTAAAAAGAAAATTAGGTAGCTTGAAGCAAAAAGTGATAGGAGGAAACCGATGGCTGCAACACTGATAAAGATATTCAGCACATTCACTTCCCCAAAACGGCGTACAATCCGGTCGACGACAAACAATTGTACAATTACACTGACGATACCTGTGGCTGTAACCATTACGGCGATGTCCTTAGGACTTGAATTGAATTGATTATCAAGATAAAGCCCAATTACAGACTCATATGCCATTAAACCAAAGCTCATTACAAGTGTAATGATGAGTGGGATGAAATAGGGCATTTTCACGGATAGGGCAATCTTCTGAACCATCGTTTCAGATTTTGCATCCATGGGTTGAGTAACTTGTGCCGTTTCGCTTTCTTTTAAAACAAAAATGGAAAATACCACTGCCGACAGGGATACAAGCGCAGAAATCAAAAAGGGAAACTTCAAGCCAAAGTCAGCTAGAAATCCTCCAATTCCCGGACCGACTACAATACCTAGGGACATGGCGGCAGATACTAAACTATTGCCCTTAGCGCGCTGATCAAATGTGGTGATATCAGCTACATAAGCAAATATTGCCGGTATAAGCAATGCGGCACCGATCCCGCCGATGATACGCGAAGCATATAATAACCAAATGGAATTGACTGCATAAAAAATAAACATGGATAATGTCAAACCGACCAACCCATAAATAATCATTTTTCTGCGCCCAAATTGGTCTGTCCATTTTCCGGCAATTGGTGAAAAGATAAGTTGTGCACCTGCGAAAATGGCAATCATTAGGCCAGCGGCGGTACCGCCTTGATTAATGGAGGCCAGGTATGCTGGTAAAATGGGAATGATGATACCGAAACTTCCTATTGCTATAAACATATTGATCATTAGGATAATGATCTTTTTACGTTGCTCTGCGGACATGTACAGCCTCTCTCTCTCTTTATAGATCAATAACCATTTTAATTCGTATGGTTAATTTTTTGATACGTTAATTATGTTATAGTTTTAGATGGATAGTTGTCAATAAGAAAGGATTGTCAAACATGCATTCAGGTGAATTGTACAATTTACATATAGAAATCAAAGAACTAAGCAGTCTCTCACAGGAATTGGTGGAACCGTTATTGGTTAAATATGATTTAACCTCAGTACAGTATCGGGCATTGCAATTAATAGTCTTCAATGAATCCATGGCCGTTAAGTATGTTTCGAATCATTTGAAGATCAAACCTGCAGCAGGAACTGCGCTAATTGACCGGCTCGAACGGAAGAAATTGATTGAGAGGGTACACAGTGAGGATGATCGGCGGGTCGTTTTTATCCAATCAACCGAAAGTGGAAGGGAAACCTATCATTCCATCAATAAGTGTTTCGCCAAAATCTTTCGTGACTTTTATAGCGTCTTAAATGAAGAGGAAACGGAACGGCTTAAACAAATAGTGGGAAAACTGACCGAACACGTGACATCTCGCATAGAGAATAAAATATAGTTTCCTGGCATGTACAGGTTCCATTATATATAGATAGAAAGGCACTATATTAATTTTCATTTTGGTCTTTTTGAAAAATACGTATTAAAGCAGTGAATTTCAGTATAGCTTCACTGCTTTTAGGCGGTTAATTATCAGAATAATCAATTAATTTTCGAAGGTTTCTTTTGGGTTTATAAAATGACAGCATTGAAAATAAGATCTTCTTCAGGAAAAAATAGCGGGCATTCATTTACTTTGTTACAATTCGCTTTGATTTTAAGGACTTATTGGGCATCCACTTAATTGATCACTCTATATAAGTAGATTTGCAATGGATAAATAATGAATGATTTTTTTTTAAAAAGTGAAATTAAACATTATAACGTTATATTGATTAGTTTATGGAAATGTGATAATCTATTTCTGTAAGAAAATTAAATGAATTCTCACAATTTAGCAACCTTATACAAAGTTACGGGCAATCGATAGGATGTACCGAAAAGGATGAGGGAAATGACAGGTAGTTTAATTCTGAAAAATGTAAAGATGTTAGACGGAAATGCAGCAGATATCATACTGGAAAATGGAATGATTAAAGAAATCGCTTTGCCCGGAACTGCATCTGGAGATGAAATAATAGATTATGATCACAAAGTTTTTGTTTCCAGCGGATGGATTGATATGCATGTACATGCATTCCCGGAATTCGATCCTTATGGTGATAAGGTTGATGAGATTGGATATAAAACTGGTGTAACAACGGTCATTGATGCGGGAAGCACGGGGGCAGATAGGATATCTGATCTCGTTAACAGCTGTGAAAATTCCAAAACAAATGTTTTTGCCTTTCTGAATATTTCGCGGATTGGCTTGAAAAGGATTGATGAGTTATCGGATATTTCATGGCTGGACGAAGGGGAATTAAGGAATGCAATCTCCAAGTACGGGGATTTTGTCGTTGGACTTAAAGCGAGAATAAGTAAAAGTGTGGTTGGTCTAAATGGTATCGAGCCATTAAAAGTCGCTAGGAAGTTCTCGGCTGAAACTGGTTTACCATTAATGGTCCATATCGGTTCAGGGCCGCCTGATATTAAAGAAGTCCTTGAATTACTTGAGGAAAAGGACATTATTACACATTTCTTAAATGGTAAAGCGAATAATTTATTTGATGAAAGAGAAGAATCGCTGCCTGAGTTCAGTAAGGCGATTGAACGTGGTGTCCATTTGGATGTAGGTCATGGAACGGCAAGCTTTTCTTTTAAAACTGCAGA
Organism: Peribacillus simplex; assembly: GCF_001578185.1. Classification (NCBI taxonomy): domain Bacteria; kingdom Bacillati; phylum Bacillota; class Bacilli; order Caryophanales; family Bacillaceae; genus Peribacillus; species Peribacillus simplex. The sequence goes on from NZ_CP011008.1 coordinate 2,306,268, forward strand.
AATGGCGAAAAAGCGGGGAATACACTTCAATACGATCAGTACGGATATATATCGGAAAAACAGAGAGAATGGGCCAGTTTTTAATATGGCAAATGTGCTTACAAAATTTTTGTATCTGGGTTATCCATTAAAGGAAGTAATAGAAGCCGTTACGGTCAATGCAGCAGCTTGGTTGCATAAACCCGAGCTTGGCAGGATTTCAGCTGGGGATATTGCGAACTTAACCTTATTCTCGATTAAGAATGAGCCGACCCTTTTAATTGATTCCGAAGGAGAAAAACGGATGGCAGAAAAAAGAGTTGCCGTTAAAGGAGTGGTTATAAATGGAGAATTCATTGAATGCTAAATACGGTTTGAAAAGAGTCATCAATGCAAGCGGAAGAATGAGCATATTGGGGGTTTCTGCCCCAACTGACACAGTGATGGATGCGATGAAAAAAGGGGGGCAAAATTATGTTGAGATTTCTGATTTAGTCGATAAGTCAGGCCAGCATATAGCGAATTTGCTTCATTCTGAAGCAGCTGTCGTCGTAAACTCAGCATCAAGTGGAATTGCGCTTTCAGTAGCGGCGATCGTTACTGAAGGAAATAGAAGGAAAAGCGAAAGGCTTCATCAAGATCTCATTCAAAAGAATGAAATCATCATGCTGAAAGGTCATAACGTACAGTATGGTGCACCGGTTGAAACCATGATTTACCTGGGTGGCGGAAAATTGGTTGAAGTTGGGTATGCAAACGAAGGGAAGGCAGGACATATTGCGGATGCCATAAATGAAAATACCTCCGCCATTTTATACGTGAAATCGCATCATGCTGTTCAGAAAAATATGATATCAGTCGAAGAAGCATGGGATGTGGCCAAAATGAATAATATCCCTCTGATTGTCGATGCAGCAGCGGAGGAGGATTTAGAAAAATATGTACAATTCTCTGACTTGGCGATATATAGTGGATCAAAAGCCATTGAAGGACCCACATCCGGTATCGTTGCGGGCAGAAAAAAATATATCGAATGGGTAAAGGTTCAATTGCACTGCATCGGCAGGAGCATGAAGGTCGGTAAGGAAACCAGCTTTGGGCTGCTTCAGGCATTGGATGAGTATTTTGTCAAACAGGATAATAGTGAAAAAGAGAAAGCTAGTTTACAAGTTCTCAAAACACTTGACTCAATTGATGGCGTAAAAGTAACGATCGTTCAGGATGAAGCCGGACGTGCCATATATAGAGCACGTATTTCCATTGATTCTTTAATAACGGAAACAACGGCGAAGGAAGTGAACGAGCAGCTCAGAAATGGGGAAATCGCCATTTACACACGTGATTATGGGATACGGCAAGGCTTTTTCGATATAGACCCGCGTCCATTGCAAGGTGATGATATACATGTCATTGAAGCACAATTAAGAACCATATTAGGAGGAAAACAAGGATGACAAACATAAACAAACGGTTATTGAATGATCGTGTAGCCTTAAATGTACTTGCAAATAGTGTAGAAAATGCAGTGGAAGTCTTTGAAGCAGCGGAAGGCCATGTATTGGTTGGTGTACTCTCAAAGGATTATCCAACTGTGGAAGCTGGTGTTACAGCAATGAAAGAATACGGGGAAGCCATTGATGAGGCCGTTTCAATAGGATTGGGCGCGGGCGATAATAGACAGGCAGCGGTTGTCGCAGAAATCGCAAAATACTATCCAGGCAGTCATATTAACCAGGTTTTTCCTGCTGTTGGTGCTACAAGGGCCAATTTAGGTGAGAAGGATAGCTGGATAAATTCACTTGTATCTCCAACTGGGAAAGTAGGTTATGTGAATATTTCCACTGGTCCAGTAAGTGCAGGTGCAAGTGAAACTGCCATTGTGCCTATCAAAGCTGCCATTGCGCTTGTACGCGATATGGGAGGAAATGCTTTGAAATACTTCCCGATGAAAGGCCTGAAGCATGAAGATGAATATCGTGCTGTGGCAAAAGCTTGTGGTGAAGAGGGATTTGCTTTGGAACCAACAGGTGGAATCGATTTAAATAATTTCGAGACCATACTAGAAATCGCATTAGAAGCAAAAGTGCCTAAAGTCATTCCACATGTATATTCTTCCATAATCGATGAAGAGACTGGAAAAACGAATGGGGAGGATGTACGGAAATTATTGGCCATAACAAAAAAATTGGTTGAAAAATATGCCTAAAAGGATTGTGGCATTCGGGGAAGTAATGATGCGTTTGCAGGTACCAGGGCATGAATTGCTATCACAGGCCAACACTTTGAAATACTCCTTTTCAGGCACGGGAGTAAACGTTGCTTCTGCGATGACAAAGCTAGGACATGATGGGTATCTTGTGACAAAGTTACCGGATAACCCCCTTGGGGATTCCGCGATTTCATCTTTGCAACGCTTAGGAATTGGAAGGGACTTCATCTCTAGAGGTGGAAAATACTTGGGGATGTATTTTTTGGAAAATGGTTTTGGACAGCGGGCTAGCCGTGTCACATATTCCAATCGACTGGAAAGCAGTTTTAATACAGCCTCCTTATCCGATTATGATATGGATATGATTTCGGAAAGTACGGATATCATCCATTTTTGCGGAATTACGCTTGCAATGGCGGAAACTGTACGGGAAAGTATGAAGGTGCTGGCTAGAAAAGTCAAAGAAAAAGGCGGTACAGTCTGTTTCGATTGCAACTACCGCCCCTCTTTATGGGAGGGAGGTTATGCTGACGCAAAGACTCATTATGAAGAAATGCTTTTTTTGGCTGATATCGTCATGATGAATGAGAAAGACGCCCTATATATTTTAGGAATGAAGTCTGAAGGCTCCACAAGGGAAGAACAGCTAATCGAGTTGATCCCCGAGGCGGCAAAGAGATTCAATATTCCGTCGATAGCAGGGACACATCGTTCAATCAACAGTGATAATAGCCATACGTTGAGGGGGTATATATACAAAGAAGGAACATTTTACTTTTCCGATATCCTATCATTTTCCGTATATGATAGAATAGGTTCAGGCGATGCTTACACCAGTGGAATCCTACATGGCGAATTGCTGGGATTTCCCCCAGAAAAGACAGTTCGGTTTGCGGCTGTTTCAGGAATGCTGGCATGTACTGTCGTTGGAGATACTCCTTTGGCAACCGAAAAGGAGATACTCTCGGCAATGGAAGGTGAAATGGAAGATATTAAGAGATAAAAGGCAGGAGATTAGAATGAATGTGAACAGAAAAAATGGACCGATGTATTTACAGATAAAAGAAATAATGAAGGATCGTATTTTACATGGGGTTTATGCCATCGACACAAACATTCCCTCTGAGCCTCTTTTGGAAGAAGAATTTAACGTAAGTAAGGTCACTGTCCGTAATGCAATCAAAGAACTTGTGCAAGAGGGGTATGTTGAAAAGAAAAGCGGCAAAGGCACTAGGGTCATAGCGAATGGTTCGATTGTCAAACTTTCCAAAGGAAAGCGTTTCACAGAGCTTTTGGTGGAGGAAGGGCACTTCATTTTAAAAAAGGTGTTAAACATAAGTCATGTTGATCTTTCTTCAGGCTCTAAGTTGCATTCTTTATTTGGTGACCATTGCACAAGAATCGAACGAATATATTTATTGGACAATGAACCTTATATTTACTTTATACATTATGTTTCCCTTAATTTAAACCAAGAAGAGATAAAAGAGGTCCAAATCAATTCTTTGTACAGATTTTTGGAAAATCAAAACGTTAAACTTGAAACATTCAGAGATGAGTTTGCCGTTGCCATCGCACCTGATCACATTTGCGAAACACTGAAAATCGAAAACAATAGCCCAGTATTAAAAAGGATTCGGATTTCCAGTGATGGGGACGGAAATGTTATGGAATACAGTGAAGGGTATTACAACACGGCTAAACAGAACTACATTGTGACATATAACGAGCCGGTACAATAAGCCTATTTATTGTATGGGTTTGATTGTAAGCGATTTCATTAGGGGTGGGGAGAACATATGGATCTATATTTATTAGGAATCACGCTGATAGCAATCATAATTGTTATTTTGGGGGTATCATGGTGGAAATGGCATGCATTCATAAGTTTGACTGTGGCCAGTTTATTTTTAGCGGTTTTTTCTGGACTGCCGATGGACAAGATTGTAGGAGCATATGAAACGGGTGTAGGAGCGGTCCTTGGTCATCTTATTGGAATATTGGCTTTAGGGACCATCTTAGGAAAGATGATGTCCGACTCTGGAGCCGGTATGCAGGTTGCTGACTTTTTCATTAATAAATTCGGCGTGAAGAACCTGCCATGGGCCATGCTTTTATCTGGTTTTATCATAGGCATTCCGGTATTTTTCGAGGTTGGTTTAGTAATATTGCTGCCTTTGGTCATTTCCATTCGGAAATCAACCAAAGTGAACATCTTGTTAATAGGTATTCCAGTACTTGCTGGTTTATCGATTGTACATGGGCTGGTACCTCCGCATCCGGGAGCCATGACAGCTATAGGGATCTATAATGCAAACATGGGACACGTACTTCTGTACTCATTGATCATCGCATTCCCGACTGCTGTAATTGCCGGACCTCTTTTCGCAAAATGGATTCATAAGCGGGTTATACCCGTTGGTGAACCGGAATTGATCCGGGTGGAAACAAAGTCAAGTGGATTACCAGGGACTGGAGTTTCGTTCTTCATCATCCTTTTGCCTGTATTGTTGATGGTTTTAACTGTATTGGCGCCTTATTTGCCGCTGCCGGGTTCCGTTGGAAAATTCTTGGTGTTTATCGGCAGTCCGGTGATCGCCCTATTAATCTCCTGTTTTGCAGCTTACTATTTCCTGGGCTACAGACAGGGAATGGATAAATCGCTAATTAAAAAGTTAACGGAAGAATGTTTATTGCCATTAGCCTCCATAATACTAATTATCGGTGCGGGTGGCGGGTTCAAGCAAATTTTAATTGATAGTGGCGTAGGGACCGCAATTGCTTCCATGTCTGAAGAAATATCATTATCACCAATCGTCCTTGCATTCCTGGTGGCCGGATTGATTCGGATTGCCACAGGTTCTGCAACAGTCGCTTTGACCACGGCAGCAGGAATTGTTTCACCGGTTGTTGCAAATATGACGGGCGTAAATCTAGAATTACTTGTAATTGCAACTGGGGCAGGCTCACTTATGTTTTCCCATGTTAATGACGCCGGTTTCTGGTTAGTAAAAGAATATATGGGATTGACCGTAAAAGAAACGTTCAAAACATGGACAGTCATGGAAACCTTACTTTCTTTCGTGGCATTCGGTTTGGTTTTAATTTTGGATATATTCATATAGTCAACAAAGGAAATTCTGCGATTGCAGAATAAGTAGTCTTTACCTCCGTAATATGTCTTGGGGTGACATATTACGGAGGCTTTTATTTATGGAAAACATTCGGGTTGGGATATAGTCTTTCTTAGTAAAGAAAAGGGTTGAATAAAGCTGACTTAGCCCCTAAAGATAGGTCGATGCAACAGGGCAGAAACAAATTTCAAATCTTGATTTGAAAATGTGTCAGAAGTGTTCCTTTCATCCAGAAGATGTTTGTTTTGCTCCTCGAAGATATAATTCCTGACAGAGACTCCTATATTGAAAGATTGACAGCTTCCCGTTTACATATTCCTTCTGAATATAATCCAATAATTCATTGGCATGATTGGGCTTTTGACGTTTTTCCTGAATATAATGGAGTATTAAAACTTCAATATTCACGCACTCACCTTACTTGACAAGTATTTTTTTCATTAACAATATAACATGGGTTACCGAGTGATTGTCATTTTTTGAATATTTTAACTATCGACATTTTTATACAAAAAAAGGACAAGACATTCAGAGTGAATTTAGATTATGCTCTCCTCATCTAGTTTTAGCTTTTTTTAAAAATGCTGTTTTCCAACTCTTGCTGTATAACACCTAAATGAAGCTATATAATCTTTAATGCTTATTATAGGATATGCTCGTTCACTCAGAATTGTTTTCAAGTGTACTTCATAATAATAACCAGTAAAAGGATGGTCCACTTTAATAGTTATCCGCCATTTTAAGAAGTTTGAACTAGTGATCCATGCTAATTAAGAACGGGGCATGACTTTGCTGCATGCTCCTTTTGGTCGCGATCTGTTCTATTAAGTGATGACTAAATGATAAAGCCGGTAGTATTGAGCAGGACTTTCTTGGAAATAAAATGGTTTTATGCTTCAGTTGTGGAAGACCAGGAAGAACCCGAAGATCGGCTATCCAAGCAATTGATCCAGGAATGATGCACTACTAATGGAAGTTGGAATAAGTGATTTTTAAGATGGATGGTGGATGGCAGCTATGATATTTGAAAAAATTAGATCCATGAATTCGCAGAAGAATAGGGTTGGATCAAGGAACAAGGAAAGATGACGAGGGACAAGAGTAAAAGAACAATCTAGTAGCTACAAGGTGTAATTGAAGGGATAATAGTACATGACTCATAGTCTGCTCAAGAAAAAACCCTTGATAATTCAAGGGTTGGATAAAGTCCATCAAAATGTTGGTCATGATTTCAAGGAACTTACGCTTCATACTTGGATCTTTTGTGCAGGCAAAGGTGATAAATGCAGTTCTGCCGCTTCTCTTTTAATGGAGAATATATACGCTCCCAAACCTAAGATGGCTGTAAAAATCAGCATGGCGATCGATGTACTGAAGTCCCCGCCAGACAAGTCACGAAGCCACCCCATGATATAGCTTGAAAAGCCGCCCATTATATTCGTGAATCCAATTAGACCAGCAGCCCGTCCTGCCGTTTCGGGTGTTGAGTATTTTATCATGAGCATATTACTTAAATGGAAAACACCGCCTTGACATCCCATTGCCAGTCCCATACATAGCCCGGCCATAATAGGGTTGGGGATGAAGACCGCAACAGTTAAAAAGACAGCAGTCAATGAAAATAGAATCGAGGCCATCAAACTTGGACGCCTGGTTTTGTCCGCCAGAAAGCCGCAGGCCAAGACAAATCCTAAAGCAAATAGCCAGGAAAGCGAAGTGATGCTCGACATCCCTTCCTTTTCGAATCCTTTTGCTTCAATTAGATAGGTAGGGAGCCAAATGCTGATTCCGAAAAAAAGGAAGGAGCATACGAGCATACCGAACCATACAATCCAGAAACGATAATCCTGAGCAAAACTCTTTTTCTCTGAAGGGGCAATTTCTTTCCCTTCATCTTCCGATTGGCGAATGAAGGCCAATTCATCCTTACTTATACGGGGGTGCTCTTCTGGTGTATTCCTTGTCATAAAGATGAACATCGGGATATTAATAAATAAGTTGAAGGCCGCAAGCATAAAGAAAGCTGCTTGCCAGTGGAGTAAAGATATCACGAGCACCAAAACAATGGCTCCAGTTGCCGGACCTAAATAGTTTCCGGTAAGCCATGATGCCTGGGCCCTCCCCAATTCGCGTTTATTAAACCAGTTAGAAATCATTTTTCCGGAAACTGGAATCATCATCCCTTCGCCAAAACCAAGAATGACCCTGCTTATTAAAAACATTTCATATGAATTTGCTAAGCCTGACATAATCATGGTAAGTGTCCATACGAATAATCCGGCGATGGCTGTTTTTCGGGCCCCTAATTTATCAATGATGAAGCCCCAAAAAAGATTTGAAACTCCATAAGCTATGGTGAATACAAAGGAAAGAAGACCGATCTTTGCATTTTTGTCAGCGCCTGTCATTCCGAGTGCATTCAAGAATTCTGGATCTGTTTGAATGATGGAAATGCCAACCTTATCAATTTGTCCGAAAAACCAAAAGAAAAAAATTGGAACGGCAATATACAACCATCTTTTTTGCCCATTTAACATAATACCATCTCCTTGTCGCTTTTTAGCATTGCAAAAAAACTTACCATTGAGAATAGGTGGACTAAGGTTTTTCTTTAGATAGGCACTAGTTTCGATTTCCCCATTTACGAGCTGCATCCCGCCTTTCTTTAAAATACTGAGAGATAGATAAGTAATGGTAATGTTTTGTAAGTAAAACAAAGTTTTACTTTATTAACGATAAAATAAATAGAATTGATTGTCAATTTAATATTTTGATAATTTAATATTTTTAGAATAAATAAATATATTGTCATTTTTAACTTCTTCCGTTTTGATTTTTATGTTTAAAATCGAACTACAATGGCATTCCTTTTTGCGTTGTGAGGGGAATCATACAAGGGAATGAGCTAAATGGCCTTTATTAAGGACTTAAAAGAGGAGTGGATTTGATCTTTTGTGTCAAAAGAAGTAATTAATATCAAATTATTAAAAATTCCGACTTGTTGATATTGAATTTAAAATCAGGAAAATCTATAATTCATTTATATTGTTTTGTATATGAAATACTTATTATGGAAAATATCTATGGATTAAAATTCTTTAATTGTTCTTACCTGCATATTTGGATTTATTTAGGTTGATCGATAAGTCTTCGATAAGTTAGGCCTCCCAAATAGTTTTAAATGTGTAATTATGCTTTAATTGACAAATAAACACTTAAATTATTTATTCAAAGGATTGTGAGGTTGAAAAGGATGCCAATTAGCCAATTAAAAGAATTCTCGATTCATTATCTGGAATCGGGAGAAGGAAAAGCGCTTGTTATCCTGCATGGTTTGGGAAATAATTCTCAGTCATGGAGAAAACAGCTCTGTCAGATGAATGAAGAATTTAGGGTAATTGCCTGGGATGCGCCAGGGTACGGTGAAAGTTCCGATCCAAAAGAGGAATTTCAAGACTTTTCTCAATTTGCAGATGTATTGAAAGAATTCCTTGAGAGTCTTGGTTTGCAATCGGTATACCTGCTCGGTCATTCGATGGGCTCGGCTATCGCACTCGATTTTACTAGCCGTTTCCCCGAGATGGTCGAGGCGCTGATTATATCTGATGCGACTCGCGGGGCAGCTGGTGTTAGCCAGGAAGAAAATAAACGGAAACTTCAGAATAGATTGCACTCCATCAATACGTTAAATCCGGGTGAACTGGCAAAGAAAAGGGTCAAAGCGCTAATGTCGCCAAATGCTTCTGTTGAGTTAGTTAAGGAAGCAGAACGCATCATGTCGCAAGTGCGCCCGGCTGGATACCGGTCTGTTTCCTTCTCTTTATCAAATTTAAACCAAATGGAAATCCTTTCTTCTATATCCGTTCCGACCTTGGTCATATGCGGTGAACTGGATCAGGTCACACCGGTTAGTGAATCGAGAATTTTTCATGAATTGATTCCTAATTCCGAATTTGCCATCGTACCGAATACCGGCCATTTATGTTATCAGGAAGATCCAGAAGTGTTCAATGAATATGTTACGGATTTTTTACAGAGACAACAGGTAGGGCAAAGTTGAAGTATGCATGAAAAAATATACATCAACTTAATTTGCAGTAAAAGTTGTAAATATGCTGCAAGTTCCTTCTAGGTAAGAGTTGAGGTGAGAAAGCTTAATAAAATGGTTTATAACTCTTAGAGAATTGAGATATACAACGGGGGGAATACTCGAATGGAAAGCGAAGAAAAAGATAAAGAGAAATATAGTGCTAATTCATTGGTAAGAGGGTTGGAAATCATTAAGCTCTTTAATGAATTACAGCCGAGTTTGTCTCTTTCAGAAATTGCAAAACAACTGGGAGTAAGCCGAACGGTGCCATATCGTTTATTATTCACCTTACAAAATATTGGTTATCTGTCTCAGGATGAGCATACCAAACGTTATAGTTTAACACCAAAGGTTCTTGAATTGGGCTTCAGCTATTTGAATAGTTTGAAATTCCAGGAAATAGTCCAACCTTATATGGAGACACTGCGTGATGAAATCGGAGCCTCCTGCCACCTGTCCATTTTGGATGGATTGGAAGTTGTTTATGTTGGCAGTGCCCCGATCAGAGGGGTATCTGCTGTCAATGTGAACATAGGGTTGCGGCTGCCAGCACATGCTTTGGCCAATGGAAAATTACTTTTGGCGTATCAACCAAAAGAAATGCTTATGCAAATGTTCAAAATCTCAAACCTCACTCCTTATACAGACAAAACACTTACCGCGCCGGGTGAGTTTCAAAAACAGTTGGAATCGATTCGGCAAAATGGTTATTCGATGACAAGCGGGGAATTCCACCCTGGCATCCGTTCTGTTGCCGCTCCGATTTTTGACCGGACTGGAAAAGTATTGGCAGCCTTGAATGTCGTTGCAACAGAGTCGGCTTATCAGGAAGATTTCATCGATAAAATCGCCTTGCCGAAACTGATGGAGGTTTCTCGGCAGTTATCCCTTTATATGGGGTATAGTGGGGTTATGTCGTTTCAACATGATGACGTGTGAACATGCTTTTAGTGCCAATCTAATAAAAAAAGATAATCTCTTTCGAAAGTGTGGATATCCCAAATCTAGGGTGTCCGCACTTTTTTGCGTTAAGAAAAAGAAATATTTGGTTAAATCGTTCCAAGTTATCGTAAAAGAATAAATTGTTCGGATTATAAAAATAGTTTCAAATATTCTAAAAATTAATTGACAATGAAAAGGTTTCATTTTAGAATTAATTTATAGATGAAACACTGTTTTACCAGTGAAACATAATGTAATTTAGAAACAACAAATAAGGGAGGATTTTTAAAATGACAAAAGAAATTTTTTCAGTGAAAGATTTTGAAAAAAAATATGTTGCCCGATTGAAAGACCGTACGCTTGATTGGAATGTCTTGAAGTTCCAAGAAGAAATCGATCCAGCTTATAGACGTGCACAGATGAGATATATAGGACGAGGTGCCACTGCAAATAACGATACAAATGTAATTGCAGGTGAACATTTCACTCTAAGTACAATGGTTCTACCGCCGGGATGTATCGGGCCTTTGCATCTTCACGATGATGTTGAAGAAGTGTTTTTCATTCTTGAGGGTGAAGTCACGGCGTTAATTCAAGAGGATAGCTACAGCGAAGTGCATGAAATTAAACTAAGTGCGAGAGATTGCATCAGCAGTCCGCCAGGGGTTTATCGGGGAATTAGGAATGACGGGGATGTTGAGGCGCGCATGCTCGTAATGCTAGGGGCAGTGAAGCCTAACTTGCCAACATATCCTGAAGGCAGTGAACTGGAAGAACTGCGGAAACAACGCTCAAAAGAAAGAGAAGCCATTATTAAAGACTGATCATTTAGCCGAAAAGGGCACCTGCATTATGGAAATTAATGAGGCGCCCTTTTCGATTAGATTGTTAGATGTGGTCAATGCAAATCTTCTAAAAAGCAATCTAATTTATGGGAGGTATAAAAAGGATGCTTGGGATTACTCATTTACGGCATATTAGCATGATTACTCCGAATTTCGACGATCAAGCAGAGTTTTATGAAAAGGTTTGGGGACTGGATAGGGTGGATGCTCCGGAAGAGGAGAATACGGTTTATTTTCGGGGTGCAGGACCGGAACATCATATTTTAAGCCTTCATAGGGGAGAAAAACGTGGTTTGCATCATATATCTTTCGGCATGGTCGATAAAAATGCAGTGGATCGTGCAGCGGGGATATTACAATCGAAGGGCGTTAGAATTATTGAACCACCTGGCTATTTGGATGAAGCAGGTGCTGGTTATGGATTACGGTTTATTGATCCGGAAAACCGCGTGATAGAGCTTTCGGCTTGGGTTGAAGTTCAAACGTCAATTTGGAACAAGAAAAATGTTGATCCAGTGAAACTTAATCATGTTGTAATGAATACGAAGAACTTAGATATGATCGTTGAGTTTTATACAGATGTACTTGGTTTTAAAGTTACCGATTGGAGTGAGCATCAAATGTCATTTCTGCGATGCAACAGGAAGCATCACTCCATTGCCTTTAATCAAGATGAACATGCGTCAATCAATCATATCGCATACGAAGTCGATTCAGTGGATGAACTGATGCGCGGCATAAGCAATGTGCGAAAAGCGGGACTGTCAGAACTTTGGGGACCTGGACGTCATGGACCTGGAGACAATATTTTTTGTTATTTCCAAGACCCAGGCGGTTTTGTTATGGAGTATACATGTTATCTGGAAACGATTGAAGATGAATCGGAGTGGAGAGCACGTGTATGGAAACGTGTACCACATTTAATGGATCAATGGGGGATTGCAGGGCCGCCGAAACCGGAAGCCCGCAAAGCAATGGGAGGAGATCCCGATCCGGGCTGGGTGAATTCTGTTATAGATGATTCAGTAACGGCCGAGAAATGAGATGGACGTCCATTTCCTCCATTTCTTCTTGCACTGGATGTTATGGTTACAGTGAAAGTTAACTTCTTGTTCTTTAAAGGACTGCGCTTAAGGAAAATGGTTTTAAAGGAGTGAAGAGATGGATTTAGGATTGCAAGGTAAAGTGGCTGTCATTATGGGAGGCACGTCGGGTGTAGGATTAAAAACAGCAGAAATGTTTTTAGCTGAGGGAGCGAAAGTGGCTATATGCGGCAGAAGCACAGAGCGAATGGAAAGTGCACAAAGTCAACTACTCTCATTTGGTGAGAAGGCGGATATCTTTGCATCAACCTGTGATGTCACCTCAAAATCGGATGTGGATTCTTTCATTAATGGTACGGCTGAGAGGTTTGGCGGGATCGATATATTGGTGAATGCAGCCGGTCAAAGCGTCATGGGTCACTTTTTTGACATTACGGATGAGCAGTGGGATGAACAGATTCAATTAAAGTTCTTTGCCATCATATATGCCGTTCGTGCTTCGCACCCTCATTTAGTGAAAAGGGGAGGGGGGCGGATTATTAATATTAACGCAACGCTTGCTAAAGAACCTGAACGTCATATGGTAGCGACGGCAGCAGCAAGGGCTGGTCTCCTTAATTTAAGCAAAACCTTGTCCCAGGAATTGGCCTTTGACAATATATTGGTTAATTCAGTGAGTCTTGGATTGATCCGGACCGATCAATGGGAGCGAAGAAGATTGAAAAATGCGCCGGATATGGATCCGGAAGAATATTACGGGGAACTTGCGAAAAAACGGAATATCCCTCTCGGCCGCGTAGGGGAAGCGGAAGAAGTGGCCAGTGTCATTGTTTTCCTTGCTTCAGACAAAGCAAGTTATGTAGCGGGTTCGACGATTGAGACGGCAGGAGCGATCGGAAAGGCACTTTAAATATATCATTAAAAAAGGTAGGCAAACGCGATGAAAATACAAGAAGAAATAGAGTTTACGACCTCCGATTCCATCGTAAAGGAGCTGGTTCAAGCAGGAGTGGGCGTTGCTTTCGGGATTGTCAGTATTCACAATATGCCCATCTATGATGCAATTCTTAGAGAAGGTAGCATTAAACTCATTTGTTCACGCGGAGAAAGCGGTGCCGTCAATATGGCTGATGGCTATGCCCGCGCCACTGGGAAATTGGGTGTGGTGATTACCAGTACCGGAACAGGGGCAGGAAATGCTGCTGGTTCACTAGTGGAAGCTTGGGCAGCTGGTGTCCCCCTTCTTCATCTTACCGGTGAGGTCGATTCTTCTTATCTTGGTACAGGCAAAGGATACATACATGAGTGTAAAGACCAGCTTTCAATGATGAGAGGTGCTTGTAAAAATGCAGTGAGGCTTAGAAACCCTGCCCAATCAGCAGCGGTTGTAAGGAAGGTGATCCAAGAAGCCTTAACTGCACCAACTGGACCGGTCACATTGGAAATTCCCATTGACTTTCAATCGGCAATCATAGAAGATCTTTCACTCGAGGAGCTACGAGTTTCGGCGTTTGAAACAAATTCAAAGCCATTTATTCCCGAACAAGCCGTGAAAAAAATGGTTGGAGCACGCCGTCCTGTGATATGGGCCGGGGGTGGGGTCATAAGTGCCAATGCTTCGCACGAACTGCAAAAATTGGCGGAAATCCTTGGTGCAGCAGTGATAACCAGTCAGTCAGGAAAAGGTTCGATCCCAGAAAATCATGAACAATGTATAGGACATTTTGCGGCCTATGAAACTACAAAAGAGTTTTTGAGAAATGCGGATTTATTGATTAGCGTAGGTGTAAGATTTAGGGGAAATGAAACATCCAACTGGAAAGTACCGGTTCCAGAAGAACATATAGCGATAGATGCAGATTGGCAGGCAATTAACCGCAACTACAAAGCCACACTAGGTTTGGTTGGCGATGCAAAAGATATGCTAGCTGGCATCATTCAAAAGCTCGAAGAAAACTCAGTGAATGCGGAACCTTCTTACTTACAAGAAGTTCTTTCGCTTAGAAATGAAGTGCGCGCTCAACTCCGGGAAACGCTTGGCCCTTATGCGGAATTTTTAGATGGCATGAGGGAGATATTACCTGACGATACCATTTTAGTTCGAGATGTAACTGTGCAGGCAAACGTATGGGGCAGCCGTTTATTTGAAATCTATGAACCGAGAACCTCCATTCATGCATCTGGGGGTGGAATTGGTCAAGGTCTTCCAACAGCAATCGGTGCCCAAATAGGGTGTCAAGATAAAACTGTCGTTCTTATGGCTGGAGACGGAGGCTTTATGGTGAATGTCGGGGAAATGGTTACGGCCGCCGAAGAAAACTTACCAGTTATCATCGTATTGTTTGATGACTCAGGTTATGGGGTTCTGCGAAATATTCAAACAGCCGCATATGGCCGGCAGGTTGCCGTGGATTTATTGAGTCCCGATTTTGTGAAGCTGGCTGAGTCCATGCATTTCGATGCTGTACGGATTGGTTCTGGAGATGAATTCATATCCGAATTGAAAAAGGCAAAAGAAAGACGTAAGCCTTCCATGATCGTTGTTGATATGGAAGCTGTGGGACCAATGGCAAAGCCATTTGGGGGACCACCAGGAGCTGCGGAAGCATTTAAGCCCAAAAAACTGTAAGGGGGGATTGAGGATGATTTCGACATATCCATTTGTTTCAGGAAAATACCTTGTTAATGGAGAATGGATAGAAATGCCGGAAAAAGTGGATGTGATAAATCCGGCAAACAGATCGGAAGTAGTTGGCCAGGTGGCAATATGCTCTGGGGATATCGTGAATGAAGCGATTGAAGCGGCAGAATATGCTTTTGAAAGTTGGTCTCGTTCTGATGTCAGGGATCGGGCTAACCGGATGAACTCGGCGGCAGAAGAACTTTCAAAAGTAATCGAGGAAAATGTTACAGTGTTCGTACGTGAAAATGGTAAAACACTAGTTGAAGCTAAAAAGGATTTGCTACGATGTGTTGAAGTCATGAAGGGCTGCGCTACAGAGTTACTTGATTGGTGGAAACCTGAAGTGCTTCAAGGAAATCAAAAAGTCCAAATCCGAAGAAGGGCAAGAGGCGTCACGGCAATTATAACTCCGTGGAATTCTCCAATGATATTAACGTTCAAAAGGGTCATTCCTGCTGTCTTGGCAGGCAATGCCGTTGTAGTGAAACCTGCAACGAATTGCCCGTTAACGATAATGACCTATTTAAAAGTAGTTGCTGAACATTTCCCACCAGGAGTCATCAATATAGTCTCAGGATCAGGAAAAGCAATCGGTGATACACTTTGTTCCGATTCCCGCGTCCGGACAGTGGCGTTTGTCGGTAGTACTGAAACCGGAAAAAATATCATGCAGAAATCAGCTGGAAATCTACAAAAAGTATATATGGAACTCGGCGGCAACGACCCTGCCATTATTTTGGAAGACGCCACTATGGATGAAGCGGCAATCAAACGTTTGAGGATGGGGATTTTACGAGCTGCAGGCCAGGTGTGTTCTGCTGTTAAACGAGTGTACGTCCAAGAATCACGTTTTGATGAGGTTGTTGAAAAGCTGACCAAAGAATTTAGCCGGATGGTAGTTGGTGATGGCATTCAGCCTGACGTAACGATGGGTCCATTGAATAATAAAGCACAGTATGACTTTGTGAATGGCTTGATCGAACGTACAGCTAAGTCGGGAGCAAACATAATCACCAGTGGCATTCAACATAATCCTGAAGCTTGGGATAAAGGTTATTATATGCTTCCTTCTATTATTACTGATGTCAATCAGCAGAGCGAAGTGGTTCGTGTGGAACAATTCGGACCTGTCATTCCCATCCTACCATTCAATGATATTGAGGAGGCTGTGAAATTAGCGAATGATAGTGAGTTTGGCTTGCGTGCATCTGTTTGGACTGAGAATGAAGAGATAGCTATTGATATGGCAGATCGACTCGAAGCTGGTGCGGTTTTCCATAATAATCATACCGTTTTCAGTGACTTGGCTCTCGACTTCCCTGGATTAAAAGAAAGTGGTGTTTCCCGGGAAACAAGACATTGTGGGCTGGAATTCTTTGCGGACTCATACGGGTTTGCTAATTGAGGAGGGATGAATCTACATGAGGTTAGGCTTAATCGGATGCGGCAATATCGGGAAATTTCTGCTTCAGGCAATAAATAACGATGGGCTTCTTCCAGGTGGGAAAATCGTTTCGATTTATGCCCGCCGTGAAGAAATCGCAGCTCAACTAGCTGAAGAATTCAGGACACAGCCATTTAATGATGTTGATGAACTACTTAAATCCGATGTAGATTTAGTCATAGAGGCTGCAACGATTGAAGCTGCTGAAGAGTACGCATTTAAAGTGCTTAAAAGCGGGAAAAATCTCTTACTAAGCAGCTTAGGCGTGATGGCCAATGCTGCCTTTGAAGAACAATCAAACCTGATTTGCAAAAATAATAACGTGAATATTTTCCTTCCGTCTGGTGCGATTGGAGGTCTTGATGTACTTAAATCGGCAAAAGCGGTGAATGGTCTTGAATCTGTTTGCATCACCACGAGAAAACCGCCAAACGCATTACCTGCAGGTTCTTCAATGGAAGAAGAAACGGTTTTATTTGATGGGTCGGCTGCAGAAGCGATCAAGCAGTTTCCGAGAAACATTAATGTTGCGATTGTGCTGGCTTTGGCTGGTCTAGGATCTGAAAAGACAAAAGTGAAAATCATTGCCGATCCAAGTGTACTGAAAAACATCCATCTAATAGAAGCGTCAGGTTCGTTCGGGAAACTCAAACTCGAAGTGGAAAATGATCCGATGCCAAATAATCCTAAAACGAGTTATTTAGCCGCATTAAGTGTTTTGGCTACTCTGCAAAACAAGGAAAAGAGCGTTCAAATCGGATAATGAATTATGAGGTCAAATTTATGGAAGGGAGAGAAAAGTATGCTTAAAACTGATAAGTCCCTGGAAGAAATGTCGAAACAGCAAGTTGTTAACTATTTGAACGAAACGGTTAAACCAGAGGAAGGCGTTATACCTGCATACCTCCTTGGAGATCAAAAGGTTTATGATATAGAACATGAAAAAGTGTTTTTGAAAACATGGGTTTTTGTCGGCCATGAATCTGAAGTACCCAACAAAGGAGATTTCTTGACCCGTGAACTGGCTGGCTATTCGCTCATCATAACCCGTGACGGTGAAGGGGAAATCAGGGCGTTTTATAATATGTGCACACATCGCGGAATGAAACTATGCCGTGCTGATAAAGGAAACAAGTCTTTATTTACGTGTCCCTATCATGGATTTAACTTTAAAAACACTGGCGAACTAGTGGGGGTACCACTTCAAAAGGACATATATGGGAGCACACTTGACCGCTCAGAAATGGGCCTTCACAAAGTGAAGCTTGATTCTTATAAAGGCCTTTTATTTGGAACTTGGAATGAAGACGCTGAGCCGCTTGAAGAGTTTCTTGGAGATATTAAATGGTATTTGGATATACTCGTAGGACGCGCAGAAATGGAAGTTATCGGGGTCCCGCAAAGATTCGTTGTTAATTCCAATTGGAAAGTGGGTTCCGATAACTTTGTTGGTGATTCCTATCACACGATGGTCACACACGGATCCATTGCAAAACTTGGCATGGTACCCAATGCCACCTATTCAAAGCGTGGTTTTCAAATCCATATGGATAACGGCCATGGGCTGAACTTAGGGACACCTAACCCTGACTTCGCTTTCCCGGCAGAATTGAAAGATGAATTTAAAAGTAATTTGTCTGAAGAACAATATGAAGTTTTATCAAACTTAAAGAATATGATTGGGAACGTTTTCCCCAACTTATCATTTTTAATTTCCCATACAAAAATCAAAGACCAGTTCATCTCCAACACTTCAATTAGAATGTGGCGGCCAATTGGTCACAATAAAATGGAAGTGATCGCTTGGATGCTCGTCGAAAAGAACGCCTCCCAAGATTGGAAAGATAGATCAAGAGATTCGTTTATCTTGACCTTTAGCCCATCCGGTATTTTCGAACAGGATGATACGGAAGTGTTTACAGATATTACTGAAGCAGCCCAGGGCCCAATGCCTTTCTTAAAGAATTTAACCTATAATTATACCATGGGTCTTCATCGTGACCCTGTTGATTTCATAGGACCGGGCATTGCTTACGATGATAAATTCACAGAAGCGAGCCAACGGAATTTTTACAAGTACTGGCTGGAGTTGATGACGAAATGATAAGCGGGAGGGGGAATGGAAATGAATGTGGAGAAAATGTTGCTTAAATGTGAATTTGAACAGTGGCTGTATGATGAAGCACAATTACTGGATGATATTGAATTTGATGATTGGTTCGATCTAATGCATTCAAGCTTGCGCTACCAAATGCCCGTTCGCATTAATAAAGAAGGGGTGGAACGCCCGGATTATTCAACGGAAATGTTTACATTCAATGATGATATTGAGCTGCTGAGACTGCGCGTGGATCGTTTGAAAACAGATTATGCATGGGCGGAAATACCGCCATCAAGAACACGCCGTTTTGTCTCTAACGTGCGCGTTAAGGACTTTGTTGAAGGTGAAAAGGCAGTCATCAAGAGCTATCTTCTTATCTATCGAAGCCGGAGCACGGATATTCAACACGATTTGATTTCGGGCGAACGAAATGATGAATTCATATTCGAAGAGGGTAAATGGAAACTTGCCAAACGGATATTCATCGTTGACCAAACAACGATAAATACCAGGAATCTTGCTATCTTCGTATAAATATTACTAGCATAAAAAGGATAACAAGGAGGCTGGTTGTAATGGCAATGGCGTTAAAGGATAAAGTAGTGTTGATTACCGGAGGGAACTCTGGTATAGGGGAAGCTGTCACTAGACGTTTCATACATGAAGGAGCAAAAGTCAGCATTATCGGCCGCTCAATAGAAACGCTGAAGAAAATGAAGGAGGAATTTGGTGAAGGGATTCTTGTTCATCAAGGCGATGTAAGCAAATATGAAGACAATGAGAGGGCTGTACAGGCCACTGTCAGGCAATTCGGAAAGCTGGATGTTTTCGTTGCTAATGCTGGAGTCTTTGATGGGTTTGCCAAATTTGCCGACGTAACTCCCGATGCACTTTCCGAAGCATATGACTTTCTGTTCGATATTAACGTTAAAGGATCTTTCTTCGGTGCAAAAGCCGCTCTTGATGAACTGCAAAAATCGAATGGCAATATTATTTTTACTGTATCCGGTGCTAGTTTCTATCCTGATGGCGGCGGGGTTTGGTACACAGCAAGCAAGCATGCTCAAATAGGGTTAATGCGCCAACTTGCTTTTGAACTCGCTCCGAATATTCGGGTAAACGCTGTGGCGCCTGGTGGCACACTGACGGCATTATCGGTCATTCCTCCTCTAAGTCCATTCGTTAAAATCGTGGATAATGATACGAAGGCCAGCAGCATAAAGAAAAGAAATCCACTTCAGCTTGCCCAGATGCCCGAAGATCATGTAGCTGCTTATGTCCTGTTAGCATCGGACGAAGCGCGTGCAATTACCGGTGAAGTCATTTCCAGCGACGGTGGTTTGTCAGTTCGTGGACTGGGTTGAGTTTATAACAAAATAAATTGTGGAAGAAGGTTTATAAGGTTGGCAGAATCTCTATTGGGCAATAGGAACATTAATCAACTTGCATTTGTTGTTAAAGATATTGAAACTGCTAATCTAGCTTTCACAAGACTGCTAGGCATTAAGAAGGCAGAACCATTTCTAACTGGTGACAGTTCTGTTTCGAAAGTGACTTTTAGAGGTGTACCAACGGAATCAAAATCTAAACTGGCTTTTCTGAATACACCAACCGTCCAAATTGAACTAATAGAACCAGATAAAAATCCAGGAACGATGCGTGAGTTCCTGGATGAAGTAGGTGAAGGGATCCACCATATTGCTTTTGATGTAGATTCTATCCAAAAGAGACTGCCAATCATGGAGAAAAGTGCATACCCAGCTTTGCAAACGGGTGAATTCACTTCAAGTGACGGCCGGTATGTATATGTGGATACACTAGATAATCACAAAACGTTAGTTGAGCTGCTTGAAAGTGAAGAGCCAAGAAAAACGGCATGGGAAAGACCAGAAGATGAAAGAGTTCAGCCGTTATTAGGGACTAACAAAGTGGAACAGCTTGCGTTAGTTGTAAAAGACCTGGATGCGGCTGCAGATGCATATTGTAAGTTGTTGGGTATTGAAAAACCTCCCATCATTCATTCTGGATCAACCGAAATTACAAATGTGATTTACAAAGGGAAGCCCACTGAAGGAGAATCTAGATACATGTTCATCGATACCCCGTTAATTCAGGTTGAATTAATCGAGCCGGGCGAATCACCTAGCACATGGAAAGATCATCTTGAAACAAATGGTGAGGGAGTTCACCATATCTCTTTTGTCGTTAAAGATATGGAAGGTAAAATGAAGATGTTGGAGGAAATGGGCTATCCGGTCATACAGACAGGTAACTTTTTTAACGGAAAAGGGCGATATGCCTATATGGATACAATATCGACCTTTAAAGTGATTATTGAATTACTAGAACGTTTTGATGGGTAAAGTTTCAATCCAAGAATATCAAAATGCTTATTCTTTTCAAGGAATCAAGCTGGTAAAAAGCAATAGTAGGCGGAGGGAGTAGGGGATATCCGAAAAAACAGGGCTTTAGTATAGCTCTAATATACTTTATAAAACCAGATGAATAATATCGTCGAACAAGATCACCGGTTTATTAATTAGCGAGTTCGTTCTAAGTTAGGCTAAAAATACTTCGAACAGCCAAACAATTAATCTGTGGAGTAGGTGATGTATATGCTGAAAAAAGGGCAACTTCAACAAATGGTGAAGTCTGCCTATAGTGAGAGAGTAAAAACATCATAATTCATAGTGGAAATAGATGTTGAGGTTATATGTTTCTAACAAATCATATTTGCATCAGAAACCGATAAGATGTATATCGCTGTATTCCTTGGCGGATGTCTCGTTTTTTTAAAATAAAATAAATAGACGGGTGCCCCGTCTACCCTAGTACCTTATGAAACTGACGATTTATCCAGTTTCTTTTCACCAGTCGTTAACTCAGGATTATTCTGTTCCTCTTTATCTTTTTCATCAGATACTAATCCATTGGTCGCACTTTTGAATTCAGTTAAAGTACGTCCAAAAGCCCGGCCGATTTCCGGCAGCTTTTTTGGTCCAAAAACAATCAAGGCAATGACAAGTACTAATATTAAACCTGGAATTCCGATATTTGAAAACATTAATAATCAGCCTCCTGAAATTGGAATTATTTACAGAGTAACACAAAGGCATCGTTTCGCCAGGGTGAAGTGCCATCCGCCACTCGGGTGCTGGACTGCAATGAATTACGCCTCTTCATTAGGGGGAAATGGTGGTGTAGGCAAATTATGACGCCCCCATGTTTTTGAACCTTTAGAGAACAAAATGATGGTCGTACATGTGACCTTATTTCAAGAAATCACCTAAAAAACATGAACAAGAGAATAGAAGTCTCCTGCAATGTCTTCTTCCTTGACATCTACAAATCCTTTAATTGATTGTTCACTTAAAGAACAACCTATCCCCGACAGTAGGAAGCTTTTCAGGTCCAATACTCCAAGGTTCATTTATTTAGTTCTCCCTTAAAATTTAACGAAAAATGCAGTAAAGTACATGATTAACAGTCCAATCGTGAATCCAGAAAGGTTTAACCATGAGACAGATGGTTCTCTATGTGTTCTATGATCGTCAATGAGCATTTTCGTTATTACATAAATTACCTGAATAATTGCCCCTGCACCAATACCCAGGAACAAAGCTCCCCAAATTGGCGAGAAGATGAACGCCCCAACCCAAGTACCTAAAATGGCGGGTGCACCTGCGATACCTCCCAGTAATAAAAAGTCTTTCAATCTAGGTGTGGTCTTTAATAAAGGAGCAGCGATTCCAATGCCTTCCGTAATGTTGTGAAGGGTAAATCCGATAATTAAAAAGGTTCCTAAAGCGGCTTCACCAAGAGAAAAAGAAGAACCAATTGCCAAGCCTTCCCCAAAGTTATGAAGTCCTATTCCGGTAGCCATCAACAAAGCCATACCAAAAGGTGAATACCCTTTCTTTTCTTGCTTTCTTTGTTGATACTGATCAAAGCCGATTAATAATAAGAAGGTTAAGGAAGCTCCAATAATGACAATCATATTGCCCTGAAAGACAGAAGGAGCTTCTGCACCAATCTCAAATCCATCAGCTAGCGTCCCAACAAATAAAAATAAAAGCAGCCCAACGGTAAGGGCAAGAATCGAATTAATCCACTTTCGTGAGAAACGTTTCATAAATGGATACCACAACAAACCCAATGTAATCGGCACTATTCCAACATAAAAGCCTATTAAGCCGTAGTTCAAAAAGTTGCTTCGGTTGGTTTCTGGAGTAAGCGTGGTGGCTGCAAGTGCACCTTCCGTGATAATTCCATTTTCTGTGATTAATTTAATGGTGTGTGGATCACCTTCCACCCATGGGTAAGCGATGTTTATCTTTCCTTCCTCAAATCGTTCAAGTGTAGCTTGAGGGGAGACACTGTAATTCCACACCGAATCATTGACCATAACTTGGGAAATCGTCAATGGTGTGGGTCCCGTATTACTAACAGATAATTCGAAACCGGTATTAGTTACCTTGATGCGTTCAATGTTCAACACTTCTATTGGTGCTGCAGGATCTTTTTCTACACCTGCTCCATTCTTTAGCACAAATCCCAGCACACCTATTAGTATTATTAACGGTATTAAACCAGTAATTATTCCTTTCCCCTTCATATTAATATCTCCCCTTCTTTACTCGACCTCAAAAAATCCCATCCAGCCTAACTCAGCAAATTCACTAACATGGGCATGAAACATATATGTTCCCGCGTAAGGAAAACGAACCTCAATTATTCCACGCTCTCCCTGACATTGCATGATGGTATCTGTAAACTGGGAGGGGTTATCGTTTCTACCGGTTGGATAGTACGTAAAATAATTCGCATGCAAGTGAAACGAATTTAATAAGTCGAATTCTGTTAAATTACTTAGATAAATCCGAACGAGTTGGTCTTTTTTAATTTTAATAGGGTGATTCATAAATGCGAAGGCATAGCCATTCACTGTGTAAAATTCGTTTGCGCCATCTAAATCCAAATCAAATCCATTCATAACCATGTTTAACTCGAATGCCGGCTCTCTTGGCTTCTTTGGATCAATAATAAAATTACCGTATAGACCTTTATGGATATGACGGGCTAGGGGAAGTACATGGCAATGGTAAATTTGTAATCCGTATGGCTTCGCTTCAAATTCGTATGTGAATTTTTGTCCAGGAAAAATGGAAGTTAAACCGTCCATCTCTGGAGGATGGATTCCGTGAAAATGAATAGAGTGGGGATGGCTGCCCTTATTAATAAAGTGAAACCGCAAAAGGTCCCCTTCGGTACAACGAAAAGTTGGTCCTGGAATAGTCCCGTTATAAGTCCAGCCAGGAAATTTAATTCCTTTGGCAATTTCAATTTCTTTATCAATAGCCACGACCTCGTATTCCCGGAGTGTTTGCCCGTTTGGCAGCTTGGTAACTTTTCCATAATCAAACTCAGTAAGGAGCCGTTCTGCCATTTTATAACCTGTCGTTTTTGTTTTATCAATCATGTTTGAATGATTTGAATGGTGGCTAGTTTTGTGAGACGAACCATTTGCTGCCTTAGCTACAGTTGGAAATTGTGCCATTTTATTAAAGTAATACGTTCCAGCTACCCCAAACGCTCCTGCAGTCCCCATCTTTAATATATCTCTGCGGGAAACCTTGTTTTCTTCAGACATTACTTGACCACCTCTCAAAAAGTTTCTTTAAGGAAACTTTTTTTTGTATTAGCTATAATTTAAAACAGAGACAATGTTCATGTCAACATATTTTTGCAAAATGCTTCGTATGCAAAGACACGCAAGTACAAATCTGTGAGAGGTGCATGAATAATTCATGATCCAACTCTAATTATTAGTTTTTTGTTCAATTTGAGTACAGCTTGACTATATTTCTAGAAGAAGATGATATTTTTGGTAATGCTAAAGTACACTTCGTTGAAAGAGAAGATTTGGAGTATTTATCGTTCATTTTGAGGAATGGTATGGTGACGGCCAAAAATTTGTCAAGCATGAACGCATTGCATAAAGTAGGGGTTTATCTTGGAACGATTAAGGCAAGGAAATTAACGAATGTCAATGTGACCGTTCCAAATAAGGCAACGATCTACACCATGCAGCATGATCTTCTTATTACCGACTTGATACATGAACTACAATCGGAAAAGCAGGCCGTTGACTTATTTCGAACAAAGAGGGAAATTCGCTTTTCTATGTTAGGAGAAGGAGATAATCAAAGTAAATTGAAGGCCTACAATGATAATCGAGACCGAATACCAGATGCTGTTTTCTTTTTAAAGGAACTGATGGGGACGTCTACCACTTGGGTTGTACTGGAATTGAATAAGAAAGATCATAAGCGCTATGATTACAAGATTAAGATGTTTGATGATATGCTTTCCGATGGACGACGGGACCATCAGCTTTACTCCTACGATCAGGTAATCTTTTTTGCGAATGACGTAAAAATTCATAATGCGATCAATCAGGCCAAACAGCGGTTGATTAATGCCAGAAAGATTACTGTGCGTAATATGGATATGCCAGAGTGAGTACCTTAAACCAAGATTCGGAATCTGAAATTCAAATGTTGAAAAAAGGTTGCGAAGTAATTTACTCCGAAAAGTTTACGGGGACAAAATTTGATTGTCCAAAATTTCGAGAACTACTTTCGGTACCAGAAACTGGAGATACACTTGTTGTAACAAAATTTGATCGCTTTGCACGTTCGGTAAAAATGCTATTCAAACAATTAAATGGTTTTCTCTAAAAAGGGGTTAAGGTTCATATACTCAATATGATAGTAGTGGAAAATACACCAATAGAAAAAAATTGATGTTTAATATCATTAGTTCATTTGCCGAATTTGAAAGAGGTACGATTGTAGAACAAACAAGAAGGAAAAGCGATTCCGAAATTAAATCCGGATTCTAAAGAAGGGCGAACAAGAAATATAAAAACAGATTGCACATTCTCTTGATTTATTAAAAACGAAATCTTATAGACAAGTTGAATAAATGACAGGGATCAGTGTAAGTACCTTGCCGCGGGCGAAAAAACAACACGAAGAAAAAAAGTAAAGGTATTAGTATTGTGATGCTTGATGTGAAGATAATAAATAAAAGGAAGTGAAATCTATGTTTATGATATTTTGAGGTTGTCAGTCTATTAATATTCGTTATTTAAATGCTTGATAAAATAGTGGAAAATGATCTTTAATGATATAAACAGCCTTATATTCACTCAATTTTCGTTTCTTCTTGATGAGGAGTAATTGTCGCATTTGAAGCATATTGGGGGAACAAAGAAGGATGCTAATTAATTGTCCATATAGATGACACTCTAATCTTTCCAGTTTTACAAAATTACATTGCTTAATACGAAAAAATGATTTCCATGTTTTAAAGTTAAGTTCAATTTGCCAACATAATGAGTAAAAACGCCATCCTTTCCTATGGTTTTACAGAAAGAATAGCGTATTTTTTCATTTTAAGGAGGATTTTGTTTTATTAGCTTAATAGCATGGGGTTGCCACCTGGATTCCAAAAAGCCCTAAATTTATTTTTAAAAGTAAGTCGGGGTTTTTGAACCAGAAAAGTATATTTTTAACTATAAAAACTACGACAAAATTTTTCCTTTTTGCCTACTTGCTAAATTCAGCAAGTAAAATATTTTTAAAAGGATTAGGACTGTTATCTCTACCCAAACTGTTCAAACTGACGACCAACGTATGCTTGCCTCCAAGTGTACCTCCAGCAATAGTAGAAAACCCTAGAATGCCACCTGTGTGTCCCCATATCGAGACACCGTTTGGAAGCTTAGTTTCATAGATTCCAAGACCATATCCATCAATACCTGCTCTTCCTGTAGGAACTGTAGTAAGCATTTGTTTTAGTTGCTGTTCCTTCAGTAATTTGCCATCGAGCAAGGAAGAGAAGAATTTATTTAAGTCGTCAGCAGTAGAAATCATATCTCCAGCCGAGCTACCTGCACTTGGGTTATAATAGGTAACGTCTTTTATCTCACTTGCTTCGTCTGGTTGGGAATATCCCCGAGCGTGCTTGGTGCCTGGAATAACGCTTGAATTACCAGGTAGGAATGTATCCGACAATTCAAGCGGTTCAATAATCCGATTTTCAATCTCTTCCGCGTAGCTGTTTCCGGTTACTTTTTCAATAAGAATACCCAGTAATACGTATCCTGTGTTTGAATAGGACCAGCCCTTTCCTGGGTCAAAGTCTGGGGGCAGTGAAATCCCCATCTTCACTAGTTCTTCAGCCGTATACGATTTTTTTGTATCCATAAAATCAGCGTCTTTTGACCTTGAGTATTCAGCGATACCACTTGTATGGTTCAATATCTGCCGGATGGTAATCTGTTTAGCATTATATCCGTTTCCTTGAATGACACCAGGCAACCATTTTTCGATGGAGTCGTCTAGACTCAAGCGGTTCTCTCCAGCTAATTGAAGTACAACCGTTGCGGTGAACGTCTTCGTCACGCTGCCAATGCGAAAACGAAAATCTGTTTTCATTGGTTTCTTGGTGCTCAGATTCGCTACCCCAGCGGCATACCCCCACGTTTTTCCATCCACAGAAGTTTTAGCAAGTATCCCTGGGAATCCAAGTTGCAATGTATCCCGCATTGCTTGCTTGACGGAATTATGACCTCGTTGAGTGCTTGTTTGTAACGGACTAGATACATTTTGAGTGGGCTCTACTTTTGCAATTGAGGTTGGCGATGTGTATAGCAGGGAACTTCCAGCTAGTAAAAGGGCCAGACTAGCGAATGTAATTTGCTTACGTATTTTCATAAGGCATTCCTCTCCTCTATTAATATTGTATAGGTGATTTCTTACTGTTCCTTACCTCCTGGCAAGGCTTAGGGAAAAGGCCCTCTCATATAGATAGATTAAACCCCCAGTACAAAGGTATCTATCAATATCAACAATTTGAGCCATTTAAATCTCCATCCCTTCTATAACAAAATTATTTAAAGGTATGAAAGCATAATATGTAACCTTAGTTATTGTAGATTAGCACAACATGAGATATACCATCAACCTATATTTTACTATTTTATCCATAATATGTATTGAGGGGGAGTGTAAATTCGAATCATTTCCGTACCCAAACCATTGATCGTCTTTTTCACCTATTATAATTAGGTATTTAGAATTTCATTTTATAAATCACAGTGAAAAAGGATCTTCAACGAAGATCCTTTCAGACTGTAGACAAACTCTAGGAAAATCGAGTTTGTCTATTTTTTATGAGTTGTACAATTTGGCCGTTGATTTCCACTCCAGGCACTCGCTTTCCGCGGGCGGTCGGGGAGCCTCCTCGGCTTTCGCCTGCGGGGTCTCCCCTAGACGCGCTTTTCCCGCAGGAGTCTCGTACCTTCCGTTCCAATCAACTTTGTCTTATCTTTTAGATAAACACTTTTGCCCTGAGTCGCTTTTGTTTTAAAATAGAAGTATTAAAACTTGAGGTGATGAGGATGCTTTCGAAACATAATTCTATTCAGCGAGATCAACTTGAAATGATTACGTTAGATCAACTGGTGCCACCGAACCATTTGGTTCGTAAACTAGAGGCTGCCATTGACTTCACTTTCATTTATGACTTGGTGAAAGATATGTATTCAGAGGTAGGACGCCCAAGTATTGATCCAGTTATTTTAGTTAAACTGCATTCATTCAATATACCTTCGGTATTCGTTCCATGCGTAAAACGATTGAAGAAGTTGAAACTAATATGGCTTACCGTTGGTTCTTAGGCTATGGTTTCCATGATAAAGTACCTCATTTCTCTACGTTTGGGAAAAATTATGAGCGACGCTTTAAAGATACAGACCTGTTTGAACAGATTTTCTATCGCATTTTAATGACAGCTGCTAATAAAAAGTTAATAAGTGCTGAACACGTTTTCGTGGATTCCACACATGTGAAAGCCAGTGCGAATAAACGGAAATTTGAAAAGAAAATCGTTCGTAAAGAAACACGAGCGTATCAAGGGCGTCTTCAAGAAGAAATCAATCAAGATCGTGAAAACCATGGAAAGAAGCCTTTTCCATCAGATAAATTTGATAAAGAAGAGACCAAAGAGATTAAAGAAAGTACAACGGATTCTGAGAGTGGCTACTATGTGAAAGATGAACGAACAAAACAGTTTGCCTATTCATTCCACGCGGCCGCAGACCGCAACGGTTTTATATTGGGAACGATTGTAACACCTGGAAATATACATGACAGTCAGATCTTAGAGCCACTAGTTGAACAAGTGATTGAGAAAATTGGAAAACCGGAAGCCGTTGCCGCAGATGCAGCTTATAAAACACCAGCGATTACAAGCTACCTTTTTAACAAAGAAATCATACCGGCTTTACCTTATACACGTCCTCGCACCAAAGAAGGATTTTTCCGCAAACAGGACTATGTATACGATGAACATTTTGATTGTTACCTTTGTCCTTCGGGAGAGCTATTAAAGTACTCAACAACCAATAAAGAGGGCTATCGCGAGTATAAATCACCCAAACACACTTGTGCGACATGCTCATTTTTATCTCAGTGTACAGAAAGCAAAGACCATCAAAAAGTGGTGACACGGCATATTTGGCAAACACATGTGGAAGAAGCCGATCATCTGCGTCATCATCAAGATGTAAAAACTATATATGCGAAACGTAAAGAAACGATTGAGCGTGTATTCGCAGATGCAAAAGAAAAGCATGGTATGCGTTGGACAACTTTAAGGGGACTTAAAAAATTGTCGATGCAGGCGATGCTTACTTTCGCTGCCATTAATTTAAAGAAGATGGCCAATTGGACATGGGGAGGTCCAAAAATGGCCTAACATAGTGGGCTCGTAGAACCCCAATCTCCTAACTTCAGGCAAAAATTCAAAGGGCATCTCAAAAAGGGGTTCGGAATTTTTTAATTCCGAACCCCTTTTGTCTACAAACTGAAAGGATCTTCAACGAAGATCCTTTTGATGATTCAATTGACGTGTTACTTCGATAATCTCTTCTAGGAGTGATACAGATGTCAATCGATCATTTTTCTGACCGTACCCCTTATATGCCTTAGAAGATACCCGAACTTACCTTTTTTAAGTACTCATCTATAGCCGTTAGAGCTTCTTTTGCTCCACCTGCTTTTTTAAAGCTATTGCTCAACTTCTTAGCATTTTCCCGATAAGCAGGATTGGACAATACCTCTTGAACGGATTCTTGTAGCTTTTCTATGCTTACTTCATGTGGATCAATTCTAAACCCGGCTTGAAGTTCCTCTAATCGATTAGCGATCATAGGCTGATCTGAGGTCTGGGGGATGACGACAAGGGGCACTTCATAATAGAGAGCCTCGCTCGTACTATTCATTCCTCCATGGGTAATGAAGACGTCCGTATGATTTAAAACTTCAAGCTGCGGTAAATATCTACGTACAATGAAGTTTTCCGGCAAAGGCTGCAGCTTGGCTAAATCAGTAGCCATGCCCACTGAAAATATGACTTTCCCCTCAAAGTTTCTAAAAGCCTCTACACAGGTTTGAAAGAAAGATTCAAATCCTTGCAATATGGTACCCATTGAAATATACAGTACTTTCTGGTCTTTGAGTTCCTCTAACGGAAAATCATGTGTTTGCACCCGTTTCGTGATGGAAGGACCGATAAATACATATGAATCATCCATATATTCTCCACCTGGTTGAAACTCTCTGCTTGTATAGATAATATTCAAATCAGAAGTATTCATCATAAATTGGAAGTGGTGCTTTACCTTCACACCGAAACGTTCCTGGATCCGTTCCGTTATAGTCGAATTTTCTTTCTCGATTTCCGGCGATGGATTTAGAGGAAGACCTCTGCCACTTTCTAGCATTTTCAGGAATTGCTCCTGAGGAATAGCGAAGGAAGATGATGAAGAGATAGAAGGAATGTTTAAATAGTCTTTGACCAGCAGTCCCGCACCAAATGTATCATGATACACATAATCAAATGGGATGGAATCAGCTAATTCTTGAACAACAGCCAAAATATCATAGGAAAGTTTTAATTGGATTTGCATAAATTCATGGATACTAGTGACTTTTTGAGGTGTTAATCCCTTTAAATGATTAGGATGAAGGTATACATTAGCACCCAAACCTTCAATTCTCTCTTTAAATTCTTCAGTGGTTACGTAATGAACAGAATCTCCACGATCAATTAAAGCTTTTACTACACCAAGAGTCGGATTAACATGGCCCTCAGCTGGAATATTTATCATTAATACATTCATCAACTTTCATTCCCCTTTTCAATAATATATAAATCACTCAATCTCTTTTCATGATACATACCATTCTTATCTTTTTCCAATATAAACCATCGTATTTATCTATAAGGGGTGAGGCAAGAATTATTTCTTTTTTAAGCCATTCACTAAAGACAATAGTGATTTGAGCTATTAATTAAGTTCTACGTCACGTGGACAAAGTTTCGCTAGATCATAAAGAAAGAGACTCAATGCACATAACCCTGTCAAGTAGACAATAAAAAAAGAGTATTTCAAGCTACGGCCTTTTCTCGGTATTCAACCGGGGGAAGGCCGTTAAATTTTTCTTGGAAGCGATCAGTATTATAGAAGTCTATATACTCCTGAATAGCTACATAAGCTTGCTCTGCAGTTTTTGGCCGCACCAAATATAACTTCTCTGTTTTTAAATGAGAGAAGAAACTTTCGATACACGCGTTATCATGACAATTACCACGACGAGAGTGGCTTCCTTGAATACCAAGTTCTTTTACCTGCTTTTCGTATGATTTCGTCGTATATTGGAATCCTTGATCAGAGTGAAGAAGGGCACCCTTTTCAAATGACTTGTCCCTTAACTGATTCAACGTATTATGAACTAATTCAAGATCGTTTCGTGTAGAAACTTCCCATGCCACAATTTCATTATTATACAAATCTAAAACGGCAGATAGGTAGGCAAACGTGTCTCCAATCCGTACATAGGTTATATCTGTTACTAACTTTTGTAACATGGACTCTGCATAGAACTCACGGTTTAAAACATTTTTAAATACAACGGATCCTCTTCGGCCATAGAATGAGCGTTTCTTTCGAATAACAGATGTAACCCCCAATTCTCTCATCAAACGACGAACACGCTTATGATTGACAACGATTCCCTCTCTGAATAAAGATCGAGTCATCCTTTTATATCCGTAGTATGGATGTATCTTATGAATGGCTAATATATGTTCTTTTATCCATAGGTTTTTCTCAAGTCTTAGAGAACGTTTAGACTGAGTCTTCCGCCATTTGTAGTAACCAGCTCTTGAAACTTCACCGATTTTTAATAGCCACGCGAGTGGGTGTGTTTTCCTCAATCCATCAATTACTTGAAACCTTTCGGCTTTCAGGACCATTCCTTCCCATGTAGATTTGGATTGCGCTTTTTTAAATAGTCCACCTGCGCTTTCAGATAAGCATTTTCTTCTTCAACACTAGAAAAATTCTTACGGTTCCATACACCACGTTGGTCTTCAAACAGCTCATTATTTTGCACTTTCTTTACCCAATTCGCTATTTGCGCATCACTTTTGATACCAAATCTCTCACGAAGCTGACGATAAGACCAGCCTTCTTCCAACTTCAAACGAACGACTTCTCGCTTTAATTTTTCTGTATATGTTTGAAAGGTTTGCCCTTTTTTTGCCATAGAAAAATCCCCTCCCAGATAGACTGTTAAGAACATTTTATCATGCTCTCTTTTTTCTCTGTCTACCTGTAGGGGATAATACCACAATTCAATTGAAGTGAGTCTCTTTTTTTATGAGTGTGTATTGTATTCGGATTTTATTCTAACATGATTAATATCGTTTAGGGCCTGGAAAAGTGTGAAGGGAAGTGAGTCGCCGAGATGGTGATTTAAAGACGATTATCTTTTCTTTTGTGTATAACTTCATCATTAAATCGCTTTAAATGCGTTATAGGGATATAAGTATATAATTGTAATTTTTACTTTTTTTTGTAGTAGGGGTAAATTTTGTATGATATTATGTTAGATGGAAAATCTAGATAATGCTGGAAAAGGGGGGTGCAGATTGGGTGTCCAAACTATTGTAAAAACTTAAGGAGCTCGTCTTCATGAAACCTACCGACTCAAAAAGTCTATGGGGAAATACAATTTATTTACAAGTTTTCTCTGCGTATTCACTGCTTATGCTCGGAGTGTTTATTGACATGTTAGCCATCATGACCATTGTTGCTTTTGAATGGGAAGTAGACCCTACCATGATTGGATTGATTCCTGTTGCGTATGCACTTCCTGGAATTTTATTTAGTTCATGGGCAGGTGTGATGGCTGATCGCTTTAGAAAAATTCCAATTATGATGTTTTGTAACCTTATGGTTGGTCTATTAACAATTGTTCTTTTATTTGTCCAAAATATTCATTGGCTTTTGTTAGCATTAATGATTCGTTCCATTTTTACCGTTTTCTATTTTCCTGCACAGCAAACACTAACACGACAGATTGTTTCCCCTGATCTGCTTACCAAAGCGGTAAGTATCAATGGGATAGTTGAGCAAGGAACCAAGATAGTGGGTCCACTTATAGGAGGAATGTTACTGAGCTGGTTTCAGCCAGAGTTTTGTCTAATTATAAGGGCAATATGCTGTTTTCTAGCTGCTTTGGTTCTGTTACCCACAATAAGGTTAAAGGAATCTCTGTCAAGAAAACATTTTGAAAAGCAACAGCAAAGTACTTGGACTGCTTGGTTACAAGGTTGGGGTTATGTATTATCCAATCGGATGATTTTATCAACCATGATTTTCGTTACAATAGCTATGGCAGTTTTACAATTAGTGGACTCACAGTTCCCTACTTTATTTAAGAGTTTGTTCCCAAATGATAAGAGTAAAATGGGATACTTCATTTCTATTATTGGTCTTGGGGGAATAATCGGCGCATTCGTAACTCAGAAATTAAAACATTTTCAATATGGTTGGGCAGTATGTGGAGGCATTGCTTTAATGGGAATTGGCTTTGGTGGGATTGCTCTGATAAGCCCCAGTACATCCCTCATTTTTGGCTATCTGATTAGTTTTATCGCTGGTATTGGAAGCGGACTTATGCTTGTGACCAATCAAGTCATTCTTCAAAAAGAATCCCATCAAGAACAGGTTGGAAGAGTATTTGGGATTCAAAGCAGTTTAACAAATGCAGTCCTTATCATTTCTCCTGCTATGAGCGGACCGCTGGTTCACTTTTTCGGAGTAATCCAACTCTATTTTTATGTGGGTATTGGGCTCATCATCATTGGAGTAATTGGAGTTTTATTACAAAAATATTTTTGGGTAAACACGAACACATAAGTGTAAATAATCTTTTGAAGGGAGGATCTTTTATGTCCAATGAGGAGTGTTACCCTTTTAGTCATCCACAGAGGAGAATATGGTATACAGAAGTTATTTATTCAGGTAAAGGAATATGTAATCTGAAATTCTTGTTCAAGATCCATCGAAAAATGAATTATTCGATATTAAATCGTGCCGTGAATCGCGTCATCAGTGAACATGATGGTCTGCGTATCAGGCTGAAAGAAAATAGGCACCGGGAACCTGAGCAATATTTTGTTAAACATCAAGAACGAAAATTTGACTTCTTCGACTTCAGTTCCGAGAGAGATCCGGATTTGTTGGAAAAATGGATTGAGCAGAAGGCGCAAGAGACGTTTACGTTATTTGATTCTGATTTATACTATTTTGCTTTAATAAAAATAAGCGATAATGAGTGTGCCGTCTTTGGCAATGTTCATCACATTATCATGGATGGTTTATCAATCCAAATTTGGACTAGACAGATTGCTAAATATTATTATGAGTTTCATAGTGAGAAAGATGTGAGCATCCCTAAGAGCTCATATGTTCAGTTTCTAATCGATGAACAGACGTACTTGAACAGCAGTCGTTTTCAAAAAGATCAAAGCTTCTGGTTAGAGGAATTCAAAACACTTCCATCGGTGACGGGATTGAAACCCTATAATGCTTACCAAGTTAGTACGAGAGCATCACGTGAGTCGTTTATATTATCGGAACATTCGAAGAAAAAGGTAGAGGAATTTTCTGACCATTCCGGATTTAG
Source organism: Peribacillus simplex (assembly GCF_001578185.1). NCBI lineage: Bacteria > Bacillati > Bacillota > Bacilli > Caryophanales > Bacillaceae > Peribacillus > Peribacillus simplex. Next base: position 2,340,847 of record NZ_CP011008.1, read on the forward strand.
CATATATACTCTTTTTGTTGCTGCGCTTTCGTTATCGATGTATCGATGGACTTCGTCGCTTGATATTGCCTTGGGAATGGCTTATGGCAATCGTATGACTAAAATGGAGCGGGAATTAATTGGAATGATGGTGAGTACAGTTCCTCTGAGAATGGATATCGATCCTGAAGAAGAAGCACTCTCATTTATTGGTCGAGTGTCGAGAAAGCAACGTAAAGCCTTACGACATCAGAAATATCCATTTGATTTGTTATTAAAGCAGATGAATCAAGAGAATAACAATAGTGTTCGACTTTTTGGAACTACGATCGATTATAGAGAGCGTGGTGAAAGTGGTGACTCTCTTTGGATTCCAAATCGTGAAGAAGTGCAAGATTTTGCAGTGCATCTCGAAAACTTGACTGATATAGACTCTTTGCAAGTACATATTGATTATCGTGAAGAATTATTTTCCAAAGAAGAGATAACTCGCTTTTTTAAAACCATGCTAGCATTAATGGAAAACATATATAAAAATCCGAAGCAGAAGGTTGCTGAGATCGAAATCCTTTCAGAGGAGGATAAAAGAAAAAGTTTAGTAGAGTTCAATGATCCTAAGCTTGACTTTCCACCTCAAGCAACCATTCATGAATTGTTTGAGCAGCAAGCGATGATTCATCCCAATGCCATTGCAGTTATGTATGAAAAGGAGAGGCTTACTTATAGGGAGCTTAATGAACGTGCGAATCAATTAGCTCACTATCTGCAGAAAAAAGGAGTAGGACCCGATTCCTTGGTTGGACTTTGTGTTGAACGTTCTCCTGAAATGGTTGTAGGTATTTTGGGGATTCTGAAGGCTGGTGGAGCTTATGTTCCACTTGATCCAACATATCCAGAGCAGCGACTTCGGTATATTTTAAAGGACGCTGGCATTGAGTTCGTCGTAATGCAAGAAAGTTTAAAAGGATCGAAATGGTTACCAGAGAATATCAAATCGATTTGTCTTGATCGAGATCAATTTGAGATTGAGAAAGAAGGTACTGCTTTACCGATTTCTGATGTCAGTCCCCAACATCTCGCTTACGTGATTTATACTTCAGGGTCAACAGGGAATCCGAAGGGAGTTATGGTAGAGCATCACAATGTAATTCGTTTATTTAAATCAACGGAATGCTGGTATCAGTTTGATGAAAAAGATACTTGGACGCTATTCCATTCTTATGCGTTTGACTTCTCGGTATGGGAAGTTTGGGGGGCATTGCTCTATGGTGGAAGATTGGTCGTTGTTCCTTACTGGATCAGTCGATCGCCCAAGGATTTCTATCAACTGTTAGTAAAGGAAGAGGTTACGGTTCTTAATCAGACACCATCCGCATTTCGACAATTGATACAGGTGTGTGAACAAGAAGATGAGAATAAAAACTTGCATCTGCGCTATGTCATATTTGGTGGGGAAGCACTCGATCCTACCAGCTTGCTACCATGGTTTCAAAGATATGGAGAGCAGAAGCCGCAGCTAATCAATATGTATGGAATTACAGAAACTACCGTTCATGTTACTTATTATCCAATTACTCAAGATGATGTGCAGCATTCTTCAAAAAGTAATATCGGAAAGCGGATTCCAGATTTAGAAGTGTATGTGCTAGACGCTTGTCAACAGCCTGTGCCTTTTGGCGTAGCTGGCGAACTATATATTGGTGGAGCAGGACTCGCACGTGGGTATTTAAACAGACCCGAATTGACAGCAGAACGTTTCATTCCTCATCTATTCAGTAGTGACCCGGGAGCTCGATTATATCGGACAGGAGACTTAGCGAGATACTTGCCGGATGGAAGTCTGGATTACCTTGGGAGGATTGATCACCAGGTGAAGATCCGTGGTTTCCGAATTGAACTCGGGGAAATTGAATCTGCTTTAAACGCGCATGCATCCATAAACGAGGCTGTTGTGATCGTTCGAGAAGATCAGCCAGGTGATAAACGATTAGTGGCATATGTCGTGGGTGATGGAAATGTAGGTGCATATAGAGAGTATCTCAAGGCGGAACTACCAAGCTATATGGTTCCTTCAGAATTTGTGATGATGGAGGCCATTCCACTAACTGCGAACGGTAAAGTTGATCGTGAGGCCTTACCTGAACCAGAGGAGTGGGAAATCAAAAGTGAATGTGTTGCCCCCCGGAATGCTAACGAAGAAACACTGGCTACCATTTGGGAGCAAGTATTAGGGATTAAAAAGGTGGGAATCCATGATAACTTCTTTGAAGTTGGTGGAGACTCGATCCTCAGCATTCAGATCATATCACTAGCGAATCAATTGGGCTTAAAACTTACACCTAAGCAAATGTTTGAACACCAAACGATTGCCGAGTTGGTACAAGTAGTCAAAGAAGATGATCAGGGAGTACAAGCGGAGCAGGGTGCTGTGATGGGAGAGGTACCGCTCACTCCGATTCAGTACTGGTTCTTCGAGCAAGAACATCCGCATCCACAACATTGGAATCAGTCGATGCTTTTGAGAGTAAGAGCGAGATTGAATGTGGAGTTACTAGAGGAAGCCCTAATATACTTACTCAAACATCATGACGCCTTACGTTTCCGATATGGACAGTTGCTCAATGGAACCTGGAAGCAGAGAAATGAGGGGATCGATGAACAGTCTGTACTTCGTGTGATAAAGCGGAACGATGCTGATCAACAAGGATGGAATCAAGTGATTCAAGATGAGATGGATATCACTCAAGCCAGTTTCAATTTACTTAAAGGTCCGTTGATGAGAATAGTGTACTTCGATGGTGGTTCGAATGGGAACGATCGATTATTCTGGACGATTCATCATTTAGTAGTAGATGGGGTATCATGGCGAATTCTATTGGAAGATTTACAGGCCGTATACAACCAGTTGAAACAAGGTAAGAAGGTTCGGTTACCTGCGAAAAGTACATCCTTTAAAGAATGGTCGGAACGACTACAGGCATACAGTGAGTCAGATATTTCAAAAGAAGTACTAGATTATTGGCATGAACACGCAGCAAAACAAGTGATGACGATTCCGGTGGACCATCCTATACAGGAAACGACAGAAGCATCGACTGATCAAGTGACGATGACGTTGGGAGCAGATGAGACCCACGCGTTGTTACATGAAGTTCCTGCGACTTATAAGACTCGGATCAATGAGGTATTATTGACGGCATTAGTACAAGCTATAGCCGACAGTACAAAACAGCATAAGCTTTCTGTTCACATGGAAGGACATGGGAGGGAAGAGATGATCGAAGGTGTTGATCTATCGCGGACAGTGGGTTGGTTCACGAGTATTTACCCGGTTCACTTTGATCTTCAGGGAACAACGACACCTATTGAGGGATTAAAGGCTGTGAAAGATCAATTGCGTCGAATTCCGAATCATGGTGTTGATTATGGTATTTTACGTTACTTGAACAGAGAATTGCTTCCGTTCTATCAGCAGCAAAAACCATCGATAAGCTTTAATTATTTGGGACAATTGGATCAAGTGTTTTCCAAAGAATCCTTGTTCATGCAGGAGACAGGTTTTACACGCTTAGACCATGCTCCAGAATCGAAACCATCTCACCCGATTGATGTTGTCGCTATGGTAAAAGATGAAAAGCTACATTTTGTTTGGATGTACAGTAGAGAACAGTTTTCTAGATTGACAATTCAAGAGATGGCAAAGGGCATGTTAAATCAGCTTCGATTGCTGATAAATCCACCAGCTGCAGAGTCCGCTTTTACGGTTTCTGACTTTGCTGATGCAGAGGCTCTGACGGAAGAAAGCTTGAGTAAAGTATTACTTAAATTAACAAAGAAGAGGGTGTAACGATGAGCGACATTATCGATATATACGGATTATCACCCTTGCAAAAAGGGATACTGTTTCATACTTTATATGATCAAGACGATGATCATTCTTTTTCCTACATTGTACAGGTAGATTTCATACTTGGCGGTCGATTGGATGTTGCTGCTTTCGAAAAGGCTTGGGAATACATCATTCACCGACATGAGATCCTACGTTCTGTTTTTGTGTGGGAGGAAGTAGAAAAGCCATTGCAAGCTGTTTATCAACGTCTTCCTTTTACCATTCGTCGAGAAGATTGGAGCGCTCTTCCATGTGGAGAGAGGGAAAAGAAATTACAACAGTTTTTGAATGCTGATCGGAGGCAAGGGTTTTCGTTAGACGAAGCACCGTTGATGAGAATCACTGCGATCAAAGAAGCAGAAGAAGAAACGAGAATCATTTGGACACATCATCATATTTTGTTGGATGGATGGAGTGTGTCCCTGGTCTTCAGTGAAGTGATGGAAGTTTATTTCAAGATGATAAAGGGAGAAGCATTCGACCTTCCCAAGTCTCTTCCCTATAAAAAATATATCCAATGGATTAATAAACAAGATCGAAGTAAAGCTGAGAAATTTTGGACAGAAGAATTAAAAGGATTTCATGCACCTACGCCATTAATGATGGAAAGAAATGACCAGGGGCAGGAGAAGGGTTATGGAGAGAGCGTTTATCGGCTATCTGAGGAACTGACTGAGACTTTAAAAGAGTGGGTGCGAAATAGTCAGCTAACATTAAATACGTTAGTACAAGGAGCCTGGGCTTACTTGATGAGCCGCTATAGCGGCGAAAGCGACATCGTATTTGGTGTGACTAGCTCTGGACGTCCTGCTGAATTGGTAGGAGCAGAGAAAATGGTTGGTCTATTTATAAACACATTGCCTACCCGAATTCGGGTAACGGATGATCATTCATTAGTGGACTGGCTCCGTAAGATACAGATGAAAGAACTGGAACGGAGACAATACGAGTATAATTCGTTGGTCGATATTCAAGGTTGGAGTGAAGTTCCAAGGGGTAGTGATTTATTTCGTACCTTGTATGTGTTCGAAAATTACCCGATACAAGGAGAGCGCAAGTCTGATTTAAGTGTACTTGAGGTCCAAAGTGCTGAACAAACAAATTATCCTTTGACGCTCATTGCAATGCCAGATAAGCAACTCACTTTGAAGTTGATGTATGACCGGCATCATTTTGATGAAGAGACCATTCAGCGGATTCAGGGCCATCTATCGCAAACATTGATCCAGATGACGAAAAGCTCAGACCCAAAGCTATCCGAAATTACCCATTTAACAATGGAAGAGCGGACACAACTGCTAGAGAAATGGAATGATACCCAAGTAGATTATTCATGTGAAAGCATGATTCATGCGTTATTTGAGCAGCAAGTGGAGAAAAGGCCAGAAGCGATCGCGGTTATGTATGAAAATGAGCAACTTACCTATAAAGAGCTGAATGAGCGTGCTAATCAGCTGGCTCACTATTTACAGAAGCAAGGTGTGGGTCCAGAGTCTTTAGTTGGCGTTTATATGGAACGATCCCCGGAAATGATGATAGGGTTGCTAGGAATTCTAAAGTCAGGAGGAGCTTATGTTCCGCTTGATCCTACGTATCCCGAGAAGCGGCTACGCTATATATTAGAAGATGCAAGAATCGAAGTGCTAGTGACGCAAGAAAGGTTAGAAAAAATAGGTATATCCGAACAAATCGAAATAATTTGTATGGATCAAGATCGCATTGCGATTGAACAAGAAGAACCGACAGCATGTACAAGCAGTGTAACAGGAAAAAATTTAGCATACGTCATGTATACTTCCGGATCTACAGGAAAACCAAAGGGAGTGATGATCGAGCATCATTCGGTGATCAATTACCTTGAATGGATGCAACATCAATATCCACTATCTGAAAAAGATGTGGTTTTGCAGAAAACACCGATCTCATTCGACGTATCTGTGTGGGAGTTATTTTGGGGAATTAGTGTAGGAGCATGTGTATCCTTCCTTCCCCCGGGCGGTGAGAAAGATCCTTCTATAATAGCTGAAGTGATAGAGAAGCATCGGGTTACGATTGTCCAATTTGTTCCCTCGATGCTTTCTGTTTTCATAGATCACTTCAATCAGATTGAGCTGAAACGGAAATGTTCATCCGTGCGTCATGTGTTTTCTGGTGGGGAAGAGCTTAGTCCGGGGTTGGTTAGACGATTTCAACAGTACTGGGATGAAAGCGGACAAGTTAAATTGACCAACTTTTATGGACCAACAGAAGCAACCATTTATGTGAATGCATATGACTGTCAATCCAATAAAGAATTTGTTTCCATTGGCAATCCGATTCAAAATATCCAGCTTTATGTATTCGATCAGAACCAGCGCTTGCAATCGGTAGGGATTGAGGGTGAGTTGTATATTGGTGGTGCAGGCTTAGCACGTGGTTACTTAAACCGACCTGATCTAACTGCTGAACGATTCGTTCCGCATCCGTTTCAATTAGGAGAACGGCTATATCGAACCGGGGATCTAGTAAGATATCTAACTGATGGAAATTTAAAATTCATAGGAAGAATGGACCATCAAGTGAAAGTGCGCGGCTTTCGGATTGAGCTTGGAGAAATTGAAGCGACTTTAGAAAGGCATACGTCTATCAAAGAGGCTGTCGTGATCGTTCGAGAAGATCGCCCAGGCGATCAGCGCTTGGTAGCGTATGTGATAAGCGATGGAAATATCCAAAAGTGGCGAGAGTATCTCCAAAACCAATTACCGAATCACATGGTTCCAGCACACCTTGTAGAGTTGGATTATTTCCCGCTTACCCCGAATGGGAAAATTGACCGAAAAGCCTTACCAGAACCGGAGGGACAGCCTATGGGAGCCTTTAACGTCCTGCCGCGAACGCCATCGGAAGAGCTCATCGCAGCGGTTTGGAGTCAAGTGTTAGGAATAGAAAATATCGGCAGTCAGGACTCTTTCTTTGAACGGGGTGGGCACTCACTGCTTGCTACCCAAATCGTCTCTCGTCTACAAGAAGCATTCCAGATCAAAATCCCGCTACGCGAACTTTTCAAGTACGATACGGTGGAGGCATTGGCGAAGCGACTGGATCAGTTGTGTAAAGGAGACAAAAAACGAGAGATTCCGCCACTTATACCTATGGCACGGGAAGAATCCATTCCGCTTTCCTACGCACAGGAACGCCTATGGTTCATTGATCAGTTAACGCCAAATAGTGCGATGTACAATATTCATGCAGCATGCCGACTGACAGGGAAATGGTCACTTGAAGCATTGGAGACGGGATGGAATCAGTTGATTGAACGTCATGAATCATTGCGGACGGTAATTCAAGAGCGAGAGGGTCAACCGATCCAACAGATTCAGTCGCATGTCTTCAGTCCCCTCCCCCAAATGGATCTAACAATTCTCTCTCTGGAAGACAGAGAAAGAGAGATGAAGCGGTTCATTCAAAACGAAGCGGAAGAACCATTTCATTTGGGACAAGGTCCCTTGATTCGAACGCGAATTTTGAAAATGGATAAAGAGGAATGGATATTTCTTTGTACGATGCATCATATTATTTCGGATGGATGGTCAATGGGAATCTTGCTCGAAGAATGGATGGCTTTTTATGAAGGAGCGCTAGGAAAGCCAGTGGAGCTGAAGAAGTTACCTGTTCAATATGCGGACTTTGCCCTGTGGCAAAAAGAATGGCAAAAAGAAGAGGATCTTGATGAACACCTTCAATATTGGAAGGAAGAATTGCATGGTGAGTTACCGGTCTTGCAATTACCGATGGATCGTCCTCGACCTTCTGTTCAAACTCACCGTGGTGCAAGTCAGACTCTGATGTTGCCGTATTTCCTACGGGAAAAGCTCAAGGAGTTAAGTCAGCAAGAAGGAACCACCTTTTTTATGACCTTAATGGCGGCGTATCAAAGCTTTCTTGCTCGTTATACGGGACAAGACGACATCTTGGTTGGAAGTCCGATTGCGAACCGGAATGTTAAAGAGATTGAAGGATTAATTGGTTTCTTTGTAAATACGTTGGTTTATCGAGCTGATTTCAGTGGAAATCCGACGTTCCAAGAACTTCTGTCGCAGATACGAATAAAAGCACTAAAAGCATACGAGTACCAGGACATTCCGTTTGAGAGAGTGGTAGAAGCGGTAAAACCTGAACGGAATACCAGTCATTCGCCGATTTTCCAGACCATGTTTACCTTACAGAATACGAAACAAGGGTTACCTCAGCTATTTGAAAGAAACATGGAGATGATGGAAAGTCATACTTCGATTGCCAAATTTGATTTGAGTTTGTTTGCATCGGAGACGGAAGAAGGGCTATTGCTAACTTTTGAATATAATACCGATTTGTTTAATGCTGCAACCATTGAACGAATGGCAGGACATTTTGAACATTGGTTATCTGAAATTGTATCTCATCCAAAAGATTCTTTAACAAAACTGAATATGCTGCCGAAAGCAGAATATAAGCGGTTACTAGAGGAATGGAATGACACAGATGTTGTCGACCTACGTGAAGAAACGATTCATACATTGTTTGAGGAACAAGTGGAGAAAACGCCAGAAGCAATCGCGGTAGTGTGCGAAGATGAGGAGCTGACATATCGGGAACTGGACGAACGTTCCAATCAGTTGGCCCATTATCTCCATAAGCGTGGGGTGGGATGTGAATCATTGGTTGGGATCAGCGTTACACGTTCATCCGAGATGATTGTCGGTCTTTTAGGAATCATGAAATCAGGAGGAGCGTATGTACCGATTGATCCTTCATATCCGGAGAGTCGATTACGGTATATTTTAGCGGATGCTCATATCGAAGTACTGGTGACACAGGAAAAGTTGCCGCAAAAAATGACGTTACCGGAATCCGTTGACATGATTTGTATCGATCGTGATCGAGCGGCGATCGAACAGGAAGTGACGACGGCATGTACGAGTGGAGTGACAAGCGATAACCTAGCTTATATCATCTATACCTCAGGATCAACTGGCAATCCTAAGGGAGTGATGATTGAGCATCGGAGTGCGTTGACGATGATCCATTGGGCACATCAAACCTATTCCCGACAGGAATTGGCGGGAGTGCTGGCTTCAACTTCACTATCCTTTGATCTATCGGTTTTTGAAGTGTTTGTTCCTTTGACGATGGGTGGCAAGGTGATTGTCGCTGAAAGTGCTCTTCATCTGGACAAGTTGTCTACGAAGGATGTGACTTTGGTCAACACTGTACCATCAGCCGCGAAGGAACTGGTTCGAGCAAATACAATCCCTTCTACTGTAAAGGTGATGAATTTGGCTGGAGAACCGTTGCCGCAGTCATTAGTCGAGCACTTGTATGAGAGTAGTCCAATTGAAAAGGTGTACAACTTGTACGGTCCATCCGAAGATACTACTTATTCCACGTATATGAAGCTTGAAAAGGCTGTCAAGTACAAGGTACCACCGATTGGCAGACCCATTTCTAACACAGAAGTATATGTCCTCAGTGCAAACCAGCAAATGGTACCGATTGGTGTAGCCGGTGAGCTTTACATTGGGGGATCAGGCTTGGCGCGTGGCTACTTAAACCGCCCTGACTTAACAAACGAGCGTTTTATCCCGCATCCATTTAAAGAAGGGGAGCGAGTATATCGGACGGGGGACCTTGTGAGGTACCTGCCGGACGGGACTTTGGATTATCTCGGTCGGATCGATCATCAAGTGAAGATCCGTGGATTCCGGATTGAGCTAGGTGAGATTGAAGCGACGTTACAAAGTCATTCATCGGTTAACGAAGTTGTTGTGATGGTACGAGAAGATCATCCGGGTGATCAGCGTTTGGTTGCCTATGTAGTGGGAGAAGAAAATGCTCATGATTGGCGTGATTATCTCAAGACAAAGTTACCAAATTACATGGTTCCGGCACACTTTGTCGGATTGACAGCTTTCCCGCTCACCCCAAATGGGAAAATCGATCGGAAAGCCTTACCTGCGCCAGAGCGCAAGGGAGCAGAGGGTGGTTATGTTGCCCCTCGTACACCTACGGAAGTAGCAATTGTTTCGATATGGCATCAAGTTTTAGGCACGGAAAATATCGGGATTCATGATTCCTTTTTTGAACTTGGTGGCCATTCATTACTCGCTACACAAGCTGTTACTAGCCTGAAAGAAGCCTTTGGGATTGAGTTACCACTGCATGATTTATTTACGTATACTACGGTGCAGGAATTGGCAGAACGGGTTAATCAGCTGCAATGCAGTGGAAATGAACAAGCACAGAATGATAGTAAGGGGAATGTAAGTTTTCAAGACTATATTCAAAAAGAAACAGCAGTGAGTAATGATGAAGAGTTACTTGAACTTCTTAAGCAATTGGAAGAGTTATCAGAGGAAGAAGCGCAAGGTATATTCGAGAGCAACTTGGTTAAGGAAGGGGTAAAAAAATGAGAAGTGATTTACTTGCGAAGCTGGATTCGCTTTCTCCCGAGAAAAGGGAGTGGCTTCAGAAGCAGATGCAAAAAAAGGAGAAAGAAACGCTTCCGTTGTCCTATGCTCAACAACGATTATGGTTTATGGACCGATTTAACCCAAACAGTTCATTATATAATATTCCGACAGTATGGCGTCTGAAAGGGCATTGGCTACCTGGAGCATTGGAAAAGGGATTAAATCGGCTCATTGAGCGTCATGATTCATTACGCACCGTTTTTAAGGAAGTAGGAGACCAACCGGTACAACATATTGTGGAATATCTTCCTGGAAAACTACCTGTAGAGGATTATTCTCACCTTCCTCTGGAAGTAAAGGAAAAAGAGATAGAGAGTTTGATTGCAAGAGAAGCGCAGGAGCCATTTGATTTAATGAATGGCCCTTTGATCCGCAATCAACTAGTTCAATTAGGGAAAGATGAATGGTTATTGCTATGTACCATGCACCATATTATTTCTGATGCGTGGTCCATCGGCATATTGATCAATGAATTGCTTGCCTTCTATGAGGAGGAAACGAGTGGGAAGCCTGCTGGACTAAATTCGCTATCGATTCAATATGCAGACTTTGCGAAATGGCAAAAGCAGTGGTTGCAGGGTGAAGTGTTGGATCGACAACTCACGTATTGGCAGGAAGAATTGTCCGGTGAGCTTCCTATATTACAACTGCCGTTGGATTGCCCTAGACCGGTTACGCAAACGTACGCTGGGGACACATGTCGTGTGATTGTACCTCACACACTACTAAGTGCATTGAAGAATTTAAGTCAGCGAGAAGGATCCACCTTATTCATGACCTTAATGGCCGCGTATCAGAGCTTTCTTGCTCGCTATACGGGGCAAAATGATATTCTCGTCGGAAGTCCGATTGCGAATCGGAATCATAAAGGAGTAGAGGAATTAATCGGCTTCTTTGTTAATACGTTAGTCTATCGGGCGGACCTGAATGGGGCTCCTACGTTCCAGGAGATTTTGTCTCAGATAAAGAAAAAGGCGTTGAAGGCATATGAATATCAAGATATTCCGTTTGAAAAAGTGGTAGAAGCGGTACAACCTGAACGGAGCACTAGCCATTCGCCCATCTTCCAGACCATGTTTACGCTACAGAATATAAAACAAGAACGATTAGAGCTGTCTGGGAGAAGTTTGGAAATGATAGAAAGTAATATCTCCATCGCGAAATTTGATTTGAGTCTAACCGCGTATGAGGTGGAGGAAGACCTACATGTCACTTTTGAGTACAATACAGATTTATTTGACAGTAGAACCATTGCACGTATGGCGGGGCATTTTGAAAACTGGTTGAACGAAATCGTTCATCATCCAGATGAATCATATACAAACCTGACGATGCTATCGGACACAGAGCAGAAGCAGCTCTTGGAAGAATGGAATGACACGGATGCAGTTTATGCACATGAGAGCATGATTCACGAACTGTTTGAACAGCAGGTTGCGCGTACACCTGAAGCGGTGGCGGTAGTATATGAAGGTGGACAGCTGACGTATCAAGAACTCAACGAGAAAGCGAACAAAATGGCCCATTATTTACAAAAACGGGATATAGGTCCTGAATCATTGGTCGGGATATGTTTCGAGCGTTCACCCGATATGATGATTGGTCTCTTAGGAATTCTCAAAGCCGGCGGGGCTTATGTCCCGCTGGATCCGAGTTATCCCGAAAATCGCCTGAGATACATATTAAAGGACTCACAGATCCAAGTGCTTTTAACGAAGGAAGCTCTACAAGGTTGGTTGCCCGAAGGGATCCAAGCGATTTGTTTGGATCGGGATCAAGCAGCGATTTCTAAAGAGAGTGGATTGGCGCCAGTGAGTGGAGTGACAGCAAAAAACTTGGCGTATATCATTTACACTTCGGGTTCGACAGGGAATCCGAAGGGAGTGATGATCGAACACCACTCGGTTATCAACCGATTACAGTGGATGCAAAAAAACTATCCATTATCTGAACAGGATACGATTCTTCAAAAAACGCCGTTTTCGTTTGATGTCTCTGTCTGGGAATTATTTTGGTGGTCATTTGTAGGAGCGCGTGTTTGTTTACTTCCGCCGGGTGGAGAGAAGGATCCTGCAATGATTGAGGAGTGCATTGAGCGATATCGTGTGACCACGATGCACTTTGTTCCGTCGATGTTATCTGCATTCTTGGATTATATGGAAAAATCCAAAGCGAAAAAGGACGTATCGTCTTTGTGTCAGGTTTTCACTAGTGGAGAAGCGTTAAATTCCGAACAGGTTCGCCGGTTTAAGGGTGTATTCTATGATTTTCAGCAAACGAAGTTAAGCAACTTGTATGGTCCTACCGAAGCGACTGTAGATGTTACTTACTATAATTGTGATTTAGAAAAAGAACTGATGCTCATTCCAATTGGTCGCCCGATTGATAATACCGATTTGTATGTATTGGATCAAAACCAACAGGTGGTACCTGTTGGTGTGGCTGGGGAACTTTACCTTGGTGGTGTTGGCTTGGCACGTGGTTACTTCAATCGTCCAGAGTTAACTGCTGAACGTTTTATTCCGCATCCATTTAAGGAAGGGGAACGACTCTATCGGACCGGGGACCTGGTGAGGTATCTGAATGACCGCAACTTGGAGTATATCGGCAGAGTAGATAATCAAGTGAAAATCAGAGGCTTCCGGATTGAGTTGGGAGAGGTTGAAGCGGTCCTACATGATCATCCATCTGTGAAAGAGGCTGTCGTGCTGGTAAGAGAAGATCATCCAGGAGACAAGCGGTTAGTAGCATATGTGGTGGGTGAAGGAAACACTGGAGAATGGCGCGAGCACTTAAAGGCGCAATTACCGAATTACATGGTCCCGGCATACTTTGTCGAAATGGAAGCGATGCCCCTCACTCCGAATAGCAAAATCGATCGCAAAGCCTTACTGGCATTGGAAGGACAGTCCGTGAGTGCCGATATTGTCTTGCCGCGGACACCAGGGGAAGAGCTCATCGCGTCTGTATGGAGTCAGGTGTTAGGCATAGGAAATATTGGTGTTCAGGCTTCCTTCTTCGAACTTGGTGGCCACTCGCTACTCGCTACCCAAGTTGTCTCACGTTTACAAGAAGTCTTCCAAATCGAACTACCGTTGCGTGAACTATTTGAGTATTCAACGGTGGAGGCACTGGCGAAGCGACTGGATCAGTTGCGTAAAGGAGACAAAAAACGGGAGATTCCACCGCTTATGCCGATGGAACGGGGGGATGCCATTCCGCTCTCTTATGCCCAACAGCGCCTGTGGTTCATCGACCAATTCACGCCCAATAGTGCACTTTATAATATGCCGATGGTTTGCCGTCTTACAGGGAATTGGGTACCCGAAGCATTGGAGAAGGGATGGAATCAACTGATAGAACGTCATGAATCTTTACGGACAGTGTTCCATGAAGTGGATGGTCATCCTGTACAGCAGATTCAACCGCATGCTTTTCGGTCCCTTTCTCAAATGGATTTAACTATGCTTTCTCCGGAAGAGCGAGAATCGGAAGTTAAGCGTTTGTTGCAGCAAGAAACAGAAGTGCCATTTGACCTAGAAGAAGGCCCACTGATTCGGACGATCCTCTTGCGAGTGGGAGAAGAGGAATGGGTCCTCCTCTGCACCCTGCATCATATCGTTTCGGATGGATGGTCGATGGGAGTCCTCCTTGAAGAATGGATAGCTTTCTATAAGGAAGCAATGGGTGAGAAGGAAGCGGAACTTGAACCTTTACCGATCCAATATGCGGACTTTGCTCAGTGGCAAAAGGGATGGTTGAAGGAAGAAGTACTTGAACAGCAACTCCACTATTGGCAGGAAGAATTGTCTGGTGAGCTGCCCTTGCTACAACTGCCGATGGATCGCCCTCGTCCTGCGGTACAAACCCATCGCGGATCGACACACACTGTGTTGTTGTCACGTTCATTACGCGACAAACTGAACGAAATCAGTCGTCAAGAAGGATCGACTCTCTTCATGACCCTATTGGCTGCGTATCAAAGCTTCCTCTCCCGTTATACAGGACAAGAAGATATTCTCGTCGGAAGCCCAATTGCGAATCGTAATTACAGAGAGAGTGAAGGATTAATCGGCTTCTTCGTGAATACGCTGGTCTATCGGGCTGACCTGAGTGGTACACCGACCTTCCAGGATATATTGTCTCGGGTGCGTCAAAAGGCACTGAATGCATACGAATATCAAGATATTCCATTTGAAAAAGTTGTGGAAGTTGTGCAGCCCGAGCGGAGTACAAGTCATTCTCCGATCTTCCAGACGATGTTCATCTTACAAAATATGAAACAAGAGCTTCCGGTGTTGGCTGATAGAAGGATCGAAATGATAGAAAGCCACAGTCCGATCGCGAAGTTTGATTTAAGTGTTATGGCAGCAGAGACGGAAGAAGGATTATTGTTCGCTTTTGAATACAATAAGGATTTATTTGATGTTACAACCATCGAACGAATGGCAGGACATTTTGAGACATGGCTAAATGAAGTTTCTCATCATCCACAAAAACCGTTGAATAGTCTTGGTATGCTATCCGAATTTGAGCGTGATTTGTTAGTAGAGACATGGAATGACACCGCAATGGAAATGTCCCAAGTGGGTCTTATTTGCGACGGATTTGAGGACCAAGTAGCACGACGTCCCGGTGCGATAGCAGTGGTCGATCAAATGAGAGAGTGGACCTATGGTGAACTGGATGCGCGAGCAAATCAGTTGGCACATGTTTTGCAGAGAAAAGGGGTTGTCCCTGAATCAGTTGTGGGCGTCTACCTCCCGAGATCGGCTGAGCTCATGGCAAGTTTACTTGGCATATTAAAAGCTGGCGGGGCCTATGTCGTCCTAGATCCGTTGTATCCGAAATCACGGTTACAATACATGATTGAAGATGCAGGGGTCCAAATCGTGGTGACGACAGCAGCGCAAGAAAGCCTTTCCGAACAGGTCGAAACGGTGAGATTAGAAGAAATAACAGATGAAAGCGTGATCGCACCGAAGCGGCGGGTAAAACCCGAGCATTTAGCTTATATCGTCTACACCTCTGGCTCCACAGGAAAGCCAAAGGGTGTCATGGTCGAATATCGGTCATTGATGAATATGGTTTCTTGGCATCAAGCGGTATACCAAATTACAGCACAGGATCGTGCGACTCAGATTGCGGGGATTGCCTTTGACTCAGCTGTCCAGGAGATATGGCCTTATCTCACTGCAGGTGCAGCACTATACCTATCAACAGAAGAGTTGCGGATCAATCCAGAGGCTCTAAGAGATTGGCTCATTGATTCACGTATCACGGCTAGCTTTGCGCCTACACCTATACTCGAAAGACTCTTGAAATTATCTTGGCCAGAGAAGACGGATCTCCGTTTTATCATTACGGGAGGGGATCAGTTAACACAGTATCCATCTGAACAAATCCCTTTTGCGGTGATTAATCAGTATGGTCCATCGGAAAATACCGTCGTTGCCACTGATTGTTACGTGCCTGTAGGAATGTCAACAGGTACTCCGTCTATTGGTCGGCCGATTGCGAATACAGAAGTATACGTGTTAGATTCACACCTTCAGCCGGTGCCGGTGGGTGTGATTGGAGATCTCTATATCGGAGGAAAGAGCCTTGCTCGCGGCTATGCCAATCGTCCGGAACTCACAGAGGAAAAATTCATTCTGCATCCGTTCAAGTCAGGGGAACGTCTCTATTTCACCGGGGACAAAGCAAGTTATCTTCCTGGCGGTGATCTCCAATTCCATGGTCGTATGGATGACCAAGTGAAAATTCGCGGTTTCCGGATTGAACTGGGAGAAGTTGAAGCAACGCTGCAGGCGCATTTGTCTGTGAAGGAAGCTGTTGTCCTGGTGAGAGAGGATCATCCAGGAGACAAGCGATTGGTAGCTTATGTAGCTGGTGAAGGAAGTGTTCATGAATGGCGGGAGCATCTGCAAACACATTTACCGAATTACATGGTTCCGGCACACTTTGTCGAGATGGCATTTTTACCACTCACACCAAATGGAAAACTCGATTTGAAAGCATTACCTATGCCTGATGAACCATCTACTGAAAATACCGTATACCCAAGAACTCTGATG
Organism: Peribacillus simplex; assembly: GCF_001578185.1. Lineage (NCBI taxonomy): Bacteria > Bacillati > Bacillota > Bacilli > Caryophanales > Bacillaceae > Peribacillus > Peribacillus simplex. The sequence goes on from NZ_CP011008.1 coordinate 2,357,280, forward strand.
GAAGAGCTCATCGCTTCGGTATGGAGTCAAGTACTGGAAATGGAAAATATTGGTGTGCAGGCTTCCTTCTTCGAACTTGGTGGCCACTCGCTACTTGCTACGCAAGTTGTCTCCCGGTTAAAAGAAGCATTACAAATCGAACTGCTAGTGCGTGAACTGTTTGAGCATTCAACGGTGGAGGCGTTGGCGAAGCGACTGGACCAATTGTGTAAAGGAGACAAAAAACGAGAGATTCCACCGCTTATACCGATGGAACGGGGAGAAGCCATTCCGCTCTCTTATGCCCAACAGCGCCTGTGGTTCATCGACCAATTTCAGCCCAATAGTGCACTATATAATATGCCGATGGTATGCCGTCTTACAGGGAATTGGGTACCCGAAGCATTGGAGACGGGATGGAATAGGCTGATAGAACGTCATGAATCTTTACGGACGGTATTCCATGAAGTGGATGGTCAACCTGTGCAGCAGATACAACCGTATGCTCTCCGGTCCCTTCCTAAAATGGATCTAACTACGCTTTCTCCGGAAGAGCGAGAAAGAGAAATGGAACAATGGATCAAAAACGAAGTCGAAGCACCATTTGACTTAGTGCAAGGTCCGTTGATTCGTGGGCAAATCGTGCAAATCGCTGAAGAAGAATGGATTCTTCTTTGTACGATGCATCATATTATCTCTGATGGCTGGTCGATGGAAATCTTGCTCCAAGAATGGATGGCATTCTATGAAGATGCGGTTGGCGGCAAACCAGCAGAACTCGCACCATTACCGATTCAATATGCTGACTTTGCCCAATGGCAAAGGGAATGGTTAAAAGAAGAAGTACTTGATCGGCAGCTTGCATATTGGAAAGAAGAGCTGTCTGGCGAGTTACCAGTCTTAATGTTGCCGATTGATCGTCCTCGTCCTGCGGTGCAAACCCATAGCGGATCGACACACACTGTGTTGCTGTCACGCGCGTTACGCGACAAATTGAATGAGCTTAGTCGTCAAGAAGGATCGACGCTCTTCATGACCTTACTTGCATCGTATCAAAGCTTTCTCTCTCGTTATACAGGACAATCAGATATTCTTGTCGGAAGCCCGATTGCAAATCGGAATTATCGCGAGATTGAAGGATTGATTGGTTTCTTCGTCAACACTTTGGTTTATCGGGCTGATCTGAGTGGCGCACCAACATTCCAAGAGTTGCTGTCTCAGGTACGGACAAAAGCATTGAAGGCGTATGAGTACCAAGATGTTCCGTTTGAAAAGATTGTAGAAGTCATACAATCCGAGCGAAGTATAAGTCATTCTCCAATCTTCCAAACCATGTTTACGTTGCAAAACACGAAACATGAGCTACCAGAGCTTCATGGAAGAAGTTTAGAAGCGATGGAAATTCAGGATTCGAACGCCAAGTTTGATTTGAGTTTAAGCGCCATAGAGAAGGAAGAGGGTTTGATCCTTTCTTTTGTCTTTAATACTGGCTTATTTGATGTTGTAACCATCAGACGTATGGCTGAGCATTTTGAAAAATGGTTGAATGAAATCGTGGAACATCCCGATAAATCACTGGCGAAGTTGACGTTGCTACCGGAGATGGAGAGGCAATTGCTGGAAGAGTGGAATGATAATGCTGAAACGTATCCACGTGAGAGTGTGATCCACAGACTTTTTGAAGATCAAGTGGATCTTACACCTGACACGGTGGCGGTAGTGGATGAAAATCAGCAGTTGACGTATCGGGAGCTGAATGAAAAAGCAAACCAATTGGCCCATTATCTCCAAAAATGTGGGGTTGGGACCGAATCATTGGTAGGGCTTTGTTTCCAACGTTCAGTTGAGATGATTGTCGGTCTAATGGGAATCTGGAAAGCTGGGGCAGCCTATGTTCCGTTGGATCCATTGTACCCAGAAAGTCGCCTGCGATATATCCTGCAGGACACAGGGATTCAAGTATTGGTCACGAACGAAGCATTAAAAGAGTGGATACCCGAAGAAGTCGAAGCAGTTTGTTTGGATCGAGATCAAGCGATGATCTCGCGAGAAAGTACCCTTTCACCAATATGTGAAGTGGCAGGAGAAAACTTGGCATATGTGATCTATACATCGGGTTCGACCGGGAATCCAAAGGGCGTTTTGGTGCAACATCATTCGGTACTAAATCTATCATATGGTCTACAGAAAGAGGTTTTTTCGCATGAGACACCTGTTAACATGCGTGTCGGTTTAAATGCTTCGATCGCCTTTGATGTATCCATTCAGCAATTACAAATGCTTTTGTATGGTTCAAGTTTGTATATTATTCCGGACGAAGTTCGCAGTGATCCCCAACAGTTTGTATCCTATATTCGGGAGAATAAGTTGGAAATGTTCGATATGACTCCTTCATTACTCCAATTACTCATAGATGGCGGGTTGTTAGAAACAAACGATGGTGTTCATGTTCCAAGCAAGGTACTGGTCGGTGGCGAAGCAATTGTACCGTCACTGTGGGAACAATTAGTTGAGGCTGACAAGATCCATTTTTATAACGTGTATGGTCCTACGGAATGTACTGTCGATGCTACATGCTATCGTATCAAAAAAGATGGTAAGCGAGTAACCATTGGGCGTCCGTTGCCGAACGTTCAAGCCTATGTATTGGATGGGAATTGGTTACCTGTTCCAGTTGGTGTAACGGGTGAACTTTATATCGGTGGAGCAGGTCTAGCGAGAGGATACTTGAATCGTCCAGAGTTAACGTCCGAACGTTTTATTCCCCATCCTTTCAAAGAAGGAGAGAGGCTATATCGAACAGGAGATCTCGTGAGGCACCTTCCTGATGGTAACTTGGATTATCTAGGAAGATTGGATAACCAAGTGAAAATTAGAGGATTTCGGATTGAGCTTGGGGAAATTGAGGCAACCTTACAGGAGCATCTCTCGGTAAAAGAGGCCGTTGTGATGGTGAGAGAAGATCAGCCAGGAGATAAGAGATTGGTAGCCTATGTAGTGGGTGAAGGGCGTAAAGAAGAATGGCGCGAGTATCTCAAAGCACAACTGCCAAGCCATATGGTTCCCGCCTACTTTGTCGGGATGGAAGAGTTACCATTGACCTTAAATGGAAAGATTGATCGGAAAACTTTGCCTGTGCCAGATCATCAAGGGACAAAAGGAGGCTACGTGGCTCCAAGAAATGAGAGTGAACAAATACTTACCATGATATGGGAACGTGTGTTAGGCACAAAACCGATTGGCATTCATGAAAACTTTTTTGAAATCGGTGGAGACTCGATTCTCAGCATTCAGATTGTCTCTCGCGCAAGGCAAGCAGGTTTGCAATTGACACCAAAGCAAATGTTTGAACACCAAACGATTTCCGAGTTGGCGCAAGTAGTCAAAGAAGAGCAGGGTGTACAAGCGGAACAAGGAGTCGTAACTGGAGAACTGATCCTTACACCAATCCAGCAATGGTTTTTTGCACAAGATCATCCTAACCCACATCATTGGAATCAATCCATGTTTTTTAGAACAAAAGAGCGTCTGGATATAGTATTACTGGAGAAAGCTGTCCGTACCCTTCTAATCCATCACGATGCCTTGCGTTTAAGATATGAACGTTTTCCGGATGGAGCTTGGAAACAGCGGAACGAAGGGATTGAAGAACACTCGACTCTGACCGTGATTTCATTAGAAGAAGTGCCACAAGCAGAATGGCATCAAGTAATTCAAGCAGAGATTGACACTGCACAAGCAAGCTTGCACTTACACGCAGGACCGCTAATGAGAATGGTGTATTTTGATGAAGGCGAGAAGAGAGCCGGCCGATTATTCTGGGTGATTCATCACTTAGCAGTGGATGGTGTTTCTTGGCGGATTTTACTGGAGGATCTGCAAACGGCGTATAATCAAGCGAGCCATGCTCAAATGATCCAATTACCTACAAAAAGTACATCCTTTAAAGCGTGGTCGGAGAAATTGCATCATTACGCTGAAGCTGGGATTGTGCAAGGAGTGCGTGATTACTGGGAGCAGCAATCCGAACAAGAGGTGGCTATGCTACCAGTGGATACCACCCTCGAAGTTCCAGCAAACACAGGAACCGAGGAGATTACCGTGGTGCTGGATGAGAAAGAGACCCGTGCGTTATTGCAAGAGATTTCAAGCACTCATCGTGTCCAAATCAATGAAGTGCTATTGACAGCATTGGTACAGGCTACGGCAGCATGGACAGGTCATACGACGCTGACCGTGGATTTGGAGGGTCATGGCCGGGAAGAGATCATCGAAGACGTTGACCTATCGAGAACCGTGGGATGGTTTACAAGTATCTATCCTGTTCACTTGAATATTACAGGTGCTAACACGCCCACCGCAGCATTAAAAGCAGTCAAAGAACAAGTGCGCCAAATTCCTAATAAGGGCGTTGACTATGGGATTTTGCGGTACTTGAATCCAGCGATGCGTGAGCGATTCCAGTCTCAAATCACTCCGTCCATTAGTTTTAACTATCTTGGACAATTTGACCAAATGTTCTCTGACGATGCAATGTTTGCTCCGGAGACCGGGTTTACGCGCTTAGATCATGCTCCTGGTTCCAAGCGATCACATTTGATCGATGTAATCGGGATTGTAACCGATGGAAAACTTCATTTCACTTGGGTGTACAATGTTGGACAGTTTGCGGAGTCGACCATTCAAAGTGTTGCCGAGAATATGCTCCATCAACTGAGTGGATTGATTCATTCTTCGGGTGGAGAATCTACGCTGACCGTTTCGGATTTTGCGATTGCAAATCTCATCCCAGCAGATTTGAACAAAGTACTATGTAAGATGAATCGTGGAAAGAATTATCCGATTATCGACCTGTATCCGCTATCACCTTTGCAGGAAGGCATGATCTTTCATACGCTGCATGATCAAGGGGATGAACATTCCGTGCCGTATATGGTGCAATTAAGTTTCCTGTTTAAAGGGAAATTGGATATTCTTACTTTCGAGCAGGCGTGGAAATCGACGATCCAGCGGCATGAGATCTTTCGTTCGGCATTTGTGTGGGATGAGATTGAAAATCCTTTACAAGTGGTGTATGCACATATCCCATTTAAGCTGAATGAAGTGGATTGGAGTGCGCTGTCTGCTGAAGAAAAAGAGGAGAAACGAAAAGCCTTTTTGGCGACGGATCGAAAACAGGCCTTTCTTTTTGATGAAGCGCCATTGATGCGGGTGACTGTCATTCAAGAAGCGGAGGATGAATATCGGGTTGTTTGGACGCATCACCATATTTTGTTGGATGGATGGAGCTTGCCACTGGTCTTTAACGAATTGCTTACAGTGTATCAGAAGAGGATAAAAGGAGAGGCTGTGGATTTACCCAAGTCACCGCTATACAAGAAATATATTCAATGGCTGAAAGTGCAGGATCTGGAACAAGCGGAACAATTCTGGAGAGAGAAACTCAAAGGCTTTACAGCGCCAACCCTGCTTGGCTTAGAAAGTAAGGAGCAAGAAAAAGGTTACACGGAGAAGGTAACTTATTTATCAGAAGAGCAAACCCAAGCGCTACAAAACTGGGCGAAGCGAAAGAGGCTCACTTTGAACACGGTAATTCAAGGTGCGTGGGCGTATCTCATGAGCCGGTATAGTGGAGAAGATGACATTGTCTATGGTGTAACTAGCTCGGGACGCCCTACGGAGATTATTGATGTTGAAAACATTGTAGGTCCCTTTATTACCACATCACCGACGCGAATTAAGTTGCTAGATGATATAAAAGTAATGGATTGGTTGCAGAAGATACAAGAGGAAGAGATAGAAAGAAGACAATATGAATATGCTTCATTGACAGATATTCAAGGATGGAGTGAAGTTCCTAGAGGAACCCCGCTGTTCCATAGCTTGTATGTGTTTGAAAACTACCCAGTGAAAGAGGAGTCTTCAGGAAATCTAGAAATTGGTGAGTTGGAAGGAGTAGAGCAAACTCATTATCCATTGGGATTGACGGTTGTTCCAGAAAGCCAGTTGTTGTTAAAGTTGAAGTATGATCGCAGCAAGTTTAATGGCCTAACCATTGAACGGATGCTGGGTCATTTAAGCCAGGTGTTAAAGCAAATGATCGAGAACGTTGATCAAACTCTGTCGGAGCTGGTGTATGTTACGGAAATAGAAAAGAAACAACTACTGGAAGAATGGAATGATAATGCCGCAGCATATCCACGTGAGAGTGTGATCCACAAACTGTTTGAAGATCAAGTGGATCGTACACCTGACACGGTGGCTGTAGTGGATGAAAATCAGCAGTTGACGTATCGGGAGCTGAATGAAAAAGCAAACCAATTGGCCCATTATCTCCATAAATGTGGGGTTGGGACCGAATCATTGGTCGGGCTTTGTTTCCAACGTTCAGTTGAGATGATTGTCGGTCTCATGGGAATCTGGAAAGCCGGGGCAGCTTATGTTCCATTGGATCCAGCGTATCCAGAAAGTCACCTGCGATATATTCTGGAGGACACAGGGATTCAAATATTGGTTACGAATGAAGTATCACAAGGTTGGATACCTGAAGAAGTTGAAACAGTTTATTTGGACCGGGATCAAGCAATGATTTCGCAAGAAAACACCCTTTCACCAATATGTAAAGTGACAGGAGAAAACTTGGCGTATGTGATCTACACTTCAGGTTCGACCGGGAATCCAAAAGGGGTTTTGGTGCAGCATCATTCGGTATTAAATCTATCCTATGGTTTACAGAAAGAGGTTTTTTCGCATGAGACACCTGTTAACATGCGCGTTGGTCTGAATGCCTCAATCGCCTTTGATTCATCCGTTAAACAATTACAAATGCTTTTGTATGGTTCTAGTTTGTATATTATTCCGAACGAAGTTCGCAGTGATCCTCAACAGTTTGTATCTTATATTCGGGAGAATAAGTTGGAAATGTTCGATATAACTCCTTCACTACTCCAATTAATCATAGATGAGGGGGCGTTAGAAACAAACGATGGTGTTCATGTTCCAAGCAAGGTACTGGTTGGTGGAGAAGCGATTATGCCATCACTGTGGGAACAATTAGTAGAGGCTGACAAGGTCCATTTTTATAACGTGTATGGTCCTACGGAATGTACTGTCGATGCGACATGCTATCGTATCAAAAAAGATAGTAAGCGGGTTACCATTGGGCGTCCGTTGCCGAACGTTCAAGCCTATGTATTGGATGGGAATTGGTTACCTGTTCCAGTTGGTGTAACGGGTGAACTTTATATCGGTGGAGCAGGCCTGGCGAGAGGATACTTGAATCGTCCAGAGTTAACGTCCGAACGTTTTATTCCTCATCCATTTAATGATGGGGAACGGTTATACCGGACGGGAGATCTAGTCCGCTATTTAGCTGATGGCCATTTGGATTATCTGGGAAGAATCGATAATCAAGTGAAAATTCGAGGATTCCGGATTGAGCTTGGAGAGATTGAAGCGAATTTAGAATGTCATCCATCGGTGAAAGAGGCAGTAGTCTTGATAAGAGAGGACCAACCAGGAGATCAGAGATTGGTTGCCTATGTGGTGGGTGAAGGAAATATGCATGAATGGCGTGAGCATCTCAAGAGACAAGTACCGAATTATATGGTTCCTGCACACTTTATTGAGGTAGACGCGGTTCCGCTTACAACAAATGGGAAGGTTGATCGAAAGGCACTGAACAGCTTAACGATTCAAAGAGAAAGTACCTTTTCTACACCAATCATCCCACGGGATGAAATCGAGTATCAGCTGATTACGATCTGGCAGGATTTGCTACAGATAGAAGATGTCCATGTAAACGATGATTTCTTCGATTTAGGGGGTCACTCTCTCCTTGTAATCAAATTGATTTCAAAGGTCAGAGAGAAATTTGGAAAAGAGATTAAGGTGTCCGCACTGATTAAGAACCCGACAGTGGAAGGGATCGCTTATCTCATCCGTGAGAATCATGGTATGGCAAAATCGTTATCGGTTCTGGTTCCACTACAAGAATCAGAGAAAAGACCTTTCTTCTGTGTTCATCCGTTTATGGGTAATGTATTCTGTTACATTCAGCTAGCAAGGTTACTCAAGGATCACTGCTCATTTTATGGTCTACAGAATCCTCTCGTAGAGAAAGAAGGAATGAATGGGTTGACTTTATCGGAAGTAGTTCAACTCTACATCGAGGAAATGAAGCGCGCTCAGCCAGTGGGGCCGTATCGTCTGGGAGGATGGTCTCTGGGCGGTGCCATCGCCTATGAAATCGCAACTATGCTACGGAACCAGGGAGAAGAAGTTGAGGTGTTGGTACTCATGGATACCAAGGTGCCTTCAGAACAGGATTACAAGGCAGAGGATGAAATGCTATCTTATATATTGGAGCATTTCAGCCATTTAGAGCTAGTGGAGCAGGAAGAAGAGCTCGTCCATCAACAGGGCATGCTTGTTGATCAGTTGATCGCGGAAGGAGTGCTCCGGCCCGATGCGGATCTTACGAGTCTAAAGCAGATTACCGATGCTCACAGGAAGTGTCTAAATTTAATGGCAGAACATATTTTAACGCCATATTTTGGGGAGGTCATCTACTTCAGTGCTGAAGAAGGCAGAGAGTTGTTCACGGATTGGAAGCCGTTATTACAGGGGAAAGTGAATAAACATTCGGTTCCAGGGCCGCACGAGGAGATCGTCTTCTCCCCAGCAGTGGAAAAGATAGCCAAAAGTCTCGTAAATGAGTTTGAAGGGAGCGTAACTCAGATTTCCAGGTGAAAGAAAATATTTTTGGAAAAGAAATTTTCTTGAAAAAATTCAATCTGCCAAAGATATTTTAGAGAAACACTCATTCTGAAAGAATTGTAGTTCAAGGTGGAGGTTGCAGCGTTGACTTAGTTTCATTTTCTTATTTGGAATCAAAAATATGATGATGTTACCATAATCTAGGCGGATTTGGAAACCACCATGTCCATGTGGTTTCCAATCTAATGGTGCCAGTTTTCTTAAGAAGCCAAAAATGTTGATTTATCTACGATGTGTAAAATCATGCATAATCGATAAAAAACAGACAAGAGCCAAACCTTTAAATACATAAGGATTTGGCTCTTTGGCGTACTTCTGATAGTTGATTTTATGTAAACAGAGTTTATATAAAGAAATAGGTTCTTTTCGTAAAGATTGTTGTTTTTAAAACGAAACTATTTAAGGTTGATTGGAGCGGAAGTGCGAGACCCCACAGGCGTTTACGCCGAGGAGGCTCACCGCCCGCCCCGCGGAAAGCGAGCATCTGGAGGGGAAATCAACCACAACTCACTACCTGGTAAATAGCAACAAAGTATGTGAAAACAGCCAAGAAATAAAAGAACTCGTTAAGAAGGAATTCTTCCAACGGGTTCTTTGTTTGTGTATTTCCTTGAATTTATTAATGATGCGTAAAAAAATCTCAAAACCCTTCTCATCCAATAAATATTATAATCTAATTGATTAAGAGCAGGCTTACTAATTAAATAGAAAGCTTCTTTAATTTTCATCCTCTTTTTACATGCTTACCTTTTATTCAAAATTCTTTATTCCTCAATTTAAAAAGTATATTTCAACCTCTTAGCGAGAAATTGGGGTGTAAAACATATCCATATGTAACCACTTTACAATTGGTTTCGGTGCATTACTTTATGGTTTCAGCAATGCCGGAAGTCTTGGATAGGTCAGGTATAAAGGTACTAAGTACGTTTGCTGTAGGCATCTTAGCTCTTGCACTCTTTTCATGGAAGTATAAAAAGCTTAGATCCATAAAAAGAGATTGAACAATCTGATAAACTTTATTTAAATGAGTGGGAGAAATTATTCTACAAAAACTTTTCAACTAACGGATGCATTAGTTGCATAAGATATGAGTTATCCAAAGATCTTATGCTTAGAAACTACGGAGTTTTATTTTCCAAAAATGAATCTTCGTGCGATATTTCCGTTTTTTCGTCTAGACCACGATTAGTGCTGTTCAAACTAGCCATCAATCACCGGTTCGCAAAAGTACACATTTGCGAACGGTTTTTAAGAAGGTATGAATAGAAAAAGGGTTTAGAATTAAACATTATTAAGCCATTAATTCTCGGTTATTTACATAGAGGATGTTTTTTAAATTTACTACGGGAGTTTTTTTACAATTCTTTTTAAAAGTGATAATGATATTCGTTTTCAATTGTGTTATTATAATTTTGGAAATTATATTTTTTATTACTTATTGGAGGAAACAACATGTTTATTGATGTTTTAAGACAAAACCAGAAAGTCTCAATACTTTTGGCAGTGTTACGTGTATATCTTGGATATACATGGTTAATGGCTGGATGGGAGAAAATAGCAGGCGGACAGTTTGATGCTTCCGGTTTCTTGAATGGAGCATTAGCACAAGCAACTGGAGAGCATCCGGCGGTCCAGGGATGGTGGGTTGTCTTTCTAGAAAACCTAGCCATTCCTCATGTAGAACTATTTAACACATTTGTACCTTGGGGAGAATTACTAGTCGGAATAGGTTTATTGATAGGTTGCTTTACTAAAACAGCCGTATTCTTTGGCCTTGTTATGAATTTTTCTTATTTGTTTAGTGGTTCGACAAGTACCAACACACAACTAATTTTATTATCTATGTTCATTCTTGTTTCTGCTTTAAATGCAGGAAGATTTGGAGTGGATGGTCTGTTGATGGCATCTCTTAAAGACAAACTATTTGCTAACAAAACGAAAGTGCTGAAAGATGCAGTTTAGTATTTAGATCACTCGAAAGATCGCTGGTAAAGGCGGTCTTTTTTGTCACTGTTCTTAGATTTATGGCCATAAGACGCTAATACAGCTTAAGTTAGGACCAATACAAGTCTTTATCTACGTTCATGTTTCTTGTGTTGATATCCAAATATATCCCTTTTTCAGATAGCTATATTTAATGTAATAATTTGTTATTGACTTAACAGATAAAAAGAATTTATAATCTTAAAGAATTAATAAATGATAATGATTTTCATTTTCGTTTTAGACATTTAATGGCTAATTTATTTCTTTGGGGAAGAGGGAAAATAATGAAAGGTAAAACCAGTCTATACATAATTATTTTGGTAGTTGCAATGATGGCATTCCCGTTTCGTAGTTTTGCAGCAAGTGCAGAAAATGACTTACAAGGTGCAAACAAAAACATTATTGAAGCAATGCATTCTGTACAAAACGGGAAAATGGAAGAGGCTAAAAAACAATACGAATCATTTTCATCTACATGGATGTCGATTGAAAGTGGAGTGAAAGACGAGTCTCAAGATGCCTACCGTGAAATAGAAGACGGGATGGGGCAAGTACAGTTTGCTTTAGCCCAACAACCTGTGAAAAAAAGGAGTCTGGAAAATTCCCTCAACAAATTAAAGCAAACCAATGAAAAGTTCATTGCAGGAAAATTCCCTCATACTGTCCCAAAAACTGAAGATACGGGGGAAAATCAAGGGAATGTAGCCGATTTGATTGTGCTATTAAATCAGTCACTTTCTAAATTGGATCATAATGATGTGAAAGGTGCAAAAGCTGATATTGAGCAGTTTCGTACCTCATGGCTGGATATAGAAAGCGTAGTATTAACACAGTCTTCTAAAATCTATACAAACGCTGAGAGGGACATGGTAACTTCGTATGCAATGCTTACTTCAAAGACCCCCGACGTAAAGGGAGCTAAAAAAACAATTGAAGGAATGCGTGATTATCTTTCTCCGCTTGCATCTAAAACAAGTTACAACATGTTAGATGCTACAACTATCCTTTTGCGTGAAGGTTTAGAAGGTTTACTTGTTGTAGTAGCACTTTTAGGTTTTTTGAAAAAGGCTGGTCATGCAGATAAGAGTAGATGGATTTGGATCGGCGTTGGATCAGGTTTAGGAGTAAGCATTATCTTAGGCGTAATCGTAAACATGTTGTTTTCTGCCGGTGCATTTGGGAGTAATAACTTCTTAATTGCTGGCTGGACCGGAGTCTTTGCTTCAATGATGCTTCTGTACATGAGTTATTGGCTGCACAGTAAATCAAGCACGGCGGAATGGCAACGATACATTCAGACTCAAAGTACAAAGGCCATTGATAAAGGGAGTCTATGGTCGTTAGCTATTCTTTCTTTCCTTGCTGTTTTCCGGGAAGGAACAGAAACCGTGTTATTCTTTATCGGGATGGCTGCATCCATTAAAATATCAACACTTTTAACAGGTATAGCTATTGGATTAGTACTATTGATTGTGCTTTCTTACTTAATATTAAAAGTTGGATTGAAGATCCCAATGCGCCCATTTTTCCTAGTATCCAGTATTCTAATGTTTTACCTATGCTTCAAATTTGCAGGTATGGGCATTCACGGGCTACAACTTGCTGGATTATTACCAGCTACACAAGCTCCAATCCCTACTATAGATTTCTTTGCGATTTATTCAACATGGGAGGGTGTAATTCCACAAATCATTCTACTTATAGTGGCAATAGTCGCAATGATATTGAATAAAAAAAAGGATAAAAAAACAAAATTACAGCAGACAAATCAGGAGGAATCAAAACATGCGATCTAAAAAACTTATTGTACCAATCATCTTAGCAACGTCCTTAACATTAGCAGCGTGCGGAACAAAAGAAGAAACAAAGAAAGAAGCTCCAAAAACGGAAGAAACATCGAATTCAAAAGCAGTTTCAATTGCTGACGGTGCACAAGACATGAAACAAGTACTTGCTGATATGAAAACACAACTTACAGCAAAAGATGCTGCGAAAGTAAAAGATAGTGGAGAGGAATTAGAGGAGAAATGGCAAGTATTTGAGGACTCAGTAAAAGAGAAAAGTCCTGATTTATATGAAAAGGTAGAAACGCCACTTCATACAATTGAAGCTGGAGCAAAGGTTGAACCACTTGATGCAAAAACGCTAGACAAAGCAGCAACAGAGTTAGACGGTGTGTTAACAGAAGTACAAAATTTAAAATAAAATAATGAAAAAGAGTGCTTTATCTATGACTATTATAGATTAAAGCGCTCTTTTTTGTTTTTAATAAAATCTATATAGTAAATCAGTAGCGATCTATATGTATATTACAGCTATTTAGATAATAACATTATCATTTTGTTATGTTAGGAAGCGGATACAGTCCACCTCCGTCTGATCCTCCATTAACCATCTGTTACCACCGGAACTCTCAGTCGCGACTTTAAAACTATCAACCAAACATTTGCATGAAAATCGTTCGGAGCTGAACAAGCAGTATGACAATGCGCACTGCTATTTAGCTGCACATATCCAATTATTTAGCCGGTCATTAAGGACTGTAAATGCAAACAGAGTACACAAGCAACCACTAAAACGATTTCCTTCATAAGGTTCCCCAGCATGTACTTCATTCATAAGACTGTATCTTTCGCTATGATCAAACTATCGGCTTTGCTTTCATTGGCCATTTTTTGTTTAATTCAGTTATAAAAGTTTTAACATTCTTTTTATCTTCCATAATCGGTGAATAAACGTATGAAAGTGTTCTATTAAAGGATTCATTTTTTAATTGAATTATAGAAAGGATTTTATTTTGTACATCCCTTTCAATGACACTTTGGGAAAGGAGAGCCAGCCCTGTGCCGTTTTTTATAAGTGTTTCTTTAATTCCTTGATTGCTGCTTATTGTCAGTATCGATTTAATTTTCAAACCATTAGTGCGTATGACGTGGTTAAGGTACTCACGTGTACCAGATCCAACTTCCCTGGTTACCCATGCTTGGTCATGTAAATCAGTAATCGCCACTTCGTCTTTATAAGCAAGTTCATGACCATTTGAAGAAACAACGAATAGCTCATCTTGCATAAAGGGGTGTACGGAAAGCTCTTTTTCATTAGTTTGACCTTCGATTAAACCAATATCCACTTTGTATAGCCGAACGGCTTGAACGATTTCTTCGGTGTTTCCAATTACAACTTGAAGTTCAAGCTCAGGATAGTCCTTTTGAAGGTCAATGAGTAACGAAGGGAGGATATACTCTCCTATTGTAAAACTTGCCCCTATCTTTAATTCGCCTTTTATGGACTTATCATGTTCCTGAATGTCCTCTCGGGTCTGCTCATAGATTGTGATCATTTGTTTAGCCCGATCGTAAAGAATTTCACCTGTTGAGGTGACTTTTAGGAATTTAGGAGAGCGGAGAAATAGTTTGGTTTGGAACTCTTCTTCTAATTTTTTTATGTGCAAACTAACACTTGGTTGCGACATAAGAAGGATTTCTGCTGTTTTTGTAAAATTCTTGACTTCTACAAGGGTTACAAATGTTTTTAAAGCATCATAGTACATAGGAATTCCTCCTTATTATTAATATTCTTAATAGTTGCAATAAATTATATATATTTTACTAATGATGTACATTCCAGTAAAGTTTAATGAGAAACTTATTTTAGGAAGAGTTCAAGCGGGGCAAGGCTATCGTCCTTTATAACCTTATTTTTTATTTTATTTGTATCGTGGTTTGAAAAAGTGTTCCCTTCCTGTATGAACTGTACTGTACTTTCTGATTTTTTTTGCAGTTAAAACCGACTTGGTCTATAGGAGTAAACGAGTTAATTAAATGGATGGGAATAAATATTAAATCCGCTCGTTGTATATAAGAGTCAATTAAGATAAGTTTATATTCTTTTGTGAGGTGGAAATGGTGCAACTTCAGGTAATGAACAGTCCCTTTAATCATGAACAGGCAGAGCTTCTTAACAGTCTTCTGCCTAGTTTGACAGAAACACAAAAAATTTGGTTGAGCGGTTATCTGACCGCATCTTTATCAGTTTCGAATATTGGAACAGCCGATGCCCCGGTAATGGAGGCTCAAGGCAGCGGGCAGACAGTATCAAAAGATGTTACCATTCTTTATGGTTCACAGACAGGGAATGCTCAAGGGCTGGCGGAAAATGCGGCGAGAAAACTTGAGGGTAATGGCTTTCAGGTTACCATTTCATCCATGAGTGACTTTAAAGTAAACAACTTGAAAAAAGTCAAAAATCTTCTTATTGCCGTAAGCACGCATGGGGAAGGTGATCCGCCGGATAATACGCTTTCCTTCCATGAGTACCTCCATGGCAGAAGGGCACCAAGCCTTGAAGGTCTCCGCTTTTCAGTATTGGCGCTAGGGGACAGCTCGTATGAGTTTTTCTGTGAAACGGGAAAACAATTCGATAAACGCTTGGAGGAACTTGGCGGGACACGACTATTTCCGCGAATGGACTGTGACCTTGATTATGATGAGCCTGCTTGCGAATGGCTGGAAGGAGTCATTTCCAGTTTAAGTGAAGGGCAAGGCAGTACCGTTGCTGCAGTTCCCGTAGCGATACCTTCAGCAGGTGAACACACTTATTCCAGGACAAATCCGTTTAAAGCGGAAGTACTGGAAAATATAAACTTGAACGGCCGTGGCTCTAATAAAGAGACACATCATCTCGAGTTATCACTTGAAGGCTCTGGCCTTACATTCGAACCTGGTGACAGCCTTGGTATTTATCCGAAAAATGATTCGGATTTAGTGGATAAACTTCTTTTGGAACTCAATTTGGACCCTGAAGAAACCGTGAAGGTCAATAAGCAGGGAGAACTTCGTCGGCTAAGGGAATCACTCATCTCCGATTTTGAAATTACGGTTTTAACAAAATCTCTCCTTGAGCGAGCGGCCCAGCTTTCAGGTAACGAGGATTTAAAGGAACTTTTATTACCTGGTAATGAAGAGAGACTGAATGAATATCGTGAAGGCCGTGATTTGCTTGATTTTATCCGTGATTATGGCTCATGGGGTGAATCGGCGCAAGAGTTCGTATCCATACTCCGGAAAATGCCTGCCCGACTATATTCAATTGCGAATAGCTTATCCGCATATCCGGATGAAGTGCATTTGACAATCGGTGCTGTCCGGTATGAAAGTCACGGTCGTCAAAGAAAAGGTGTCTGCTCCATTTTATGTGCGGACCGAATACAGCCCGGGGACATGCTGCCTGTTTACATCCAGCATAACCAGAACTTTAAGCAGCCTAAGAACCCAGACACGCCCATTATCATGGTTGGACCTGGAACGGGCATTGCTCCGTTCAGATCCTTCATCCAGGATCGCGAAGAAACGGAAGCGAACGGGAAAACGTGGCTCTTTTTCGGCGATCAGCATTTCGTGACGGATTTCCTATATCAGACTGAGTGGCAACAGTGGTTGAAAACAGGTGTACTTACGAAAATGGATGTTGCCTTTTCTCGTGATGCGGATGAAAAAGTGTATGTTCAAAACCGGATGCTGGAGCACAGCAGGGAATTATACGAATGGCTTCAACAAGGGGCAGCGGTTTACATTTGCGGCGATGAGAAAAACATGGCACATGACGTCCATAATACGCTAATTGAGATCATAGAAAAAGAAGGTCAGATGAGCCATGCTGCTGCGCAAGCTTATCTTGACGATATGCAACAGACTAAACGTTATCAGCGTGATGTTTACTGAAATTTGGATGAAAAGGAGATAACGACATGGTGAACCCACTATTAAAAGCACCAGAAGGCCTGCCTAGTGATGTTGAGCAAATTAAAGAAAAAAGTGATTATTTGCGAGGAACACTTGGAGAAGTTATGCAGGATCGGATCAGCGCCGGTATTCCAGATGATGACAATCGATTAATGAAACATCACGGCAGCTATTTGCAGGATGACCGGGATTTGCGCAATGAACGTCAAAAACAAAAACTTGAGCCTGCCTATCAGTTCATGTTGCGTGTCCGGATGGCCGGCGGGGTTGCACAGCCTTCTCAATGGCTTGTTATGGATGACCTTGCTCAGAAATACGGTAACGGTACATTGAAATTGACAACAAGACAGACATTTCAAATGCACGGTATTTTAAAATGGAATATGAAAAAAACCATTCAGGAAATTCATGCGTCCATGCTGGATACAATTGCTGCATGCGGAGATGTAAACCGGAATGTAATGTGTAATTCGATTCCATTTCAATCCGAAATCCACTCGGAAGTATATGAATGGTCGAAAAAATTGAGTGATTATTTATTGCCACGTACAAGGGCGTACCATGAAATCTGGCTAGATGAAGAAAAAGTCGTCGGTACACCTGAATTGGAAGAAGTTGAACCAATGTACGGACCGCTTTATTTACCAAGGAAGTTTAAAATAGGCATTGCGGTTCCTCCATCCAATGACATTGATGTTTACTCCCAGGACCTTGGCTTCATAGCAATTGTTGAAAGTGGAAAACTCGTTGGTTTTAATGTGGCGATCGGGGGCGGTATGGGAATGTCCCACGGTGATAAGGCGACATACCCCCAGCTAGCCAAAGTAATTGGATTTTGCCAGCCAGACAAAATAGTGGATGTGGCTGAGAAGATCATTACAATTCAGCGTGATTACGGAAACCGCTCCGTCCGGAAAAATGCACGGTTCAAGTATACGGTTGACAGGCTTGGGCTCGAAGCGGTAAAGGCTGAACTTGAAAATCGGTTAGGATGGAAGCTGGAGGAAGCGAGAACATATCATTTTGATAATAATGGTGACCGCTATGGCTGGGTAAAAGGCATGCAAGGAAAATGGCATTTTACATTATTCGTCGAGGGTGGCCGAATCGCCGATATCAATGATTACAAGCTGATGACCGGTTTGCGCGAAATCGCAAAAATCCATACGGGTGATTTCCGTTTGACCGCCAATCAAAACCTGATCATTGCCGATGTATCAAGTCAGCAAAAGAAAAAGATCATAGAATTGCTTGAAACATACGGTTTGACGGATGGTGCACATCATTCAGCCCTCCGCCGCAGCTCGATCGCATGCGTGGCGCTTCCAACATGCGGATTGGCAATGGCAGAAGCAGAGCGTTATTTGCCGGTTCTGCTTGATAAAATTGAGATCATCGTTGATGAAAACGGACTGCGGAACGAAGAAATCACGATAAGAATGACCGGTTGCCCGAATGGTTGTGCCCGGCATGCACTCGGAGAAATTGGTTTTATAGGTAAAGCACCTGGCAAATATAATATGTATCTCGGTGCAGCATTTGATGGAAGCAGGCTAAGCAAAATGTACCGTGAAAACATCGGTGAAGAAGAGATTTTAAAAGAGTTGCGTGTACTTCTTTCCCGTTATGCGAAAGAACGTCAGCAAGGAGAGCATTTTGGGGATTTTGTCATCAATGCGGGCATTGTTAAAGAAGTGACGGATGGTACGAATTTTCATGATTAATTATAACGAACGAGAGACAGGAATGGATTCCTGTCTCTTTTTAATGGAAATGTTAACGGAAGTCGAGATATAACCTAGCTTTGACTATTTTAGAGATTGAACAGAGTATGGTTACTTACTGGAAGCATAGGAGCCTTAATAAACAGGCAATTGACATCGATAGTATGCCCTCATGATTATTCAGAGACCCCGGTTTGGAGGATGTCAACTTTGGTTTCTACTTTAATGTGCATCATGGGATAGATCTTTCTCCATTGTTCATAGGTCATTTTTTTATTTTTGGCATGATATTTTTCCTTCAAGCCAATCGGGTCAATGTTTTTTTTCTGAAAATCTTTAATAAGACGGTTTGCCTGCCTGTTTAAAGAAGTTTGCATTTCCTTTTCAATTATTTTTATCATCTTTTTATTGGTAAGATTGTCCTTTCGCATTGATTCTTTAATTTGTCCTTTAATTTTGAGCTTTATCGTAATGGACGGATTTCGCTCGGAGTTGGATACCTCATAATTTGAACTGCTTCGAATACTTTCCACGACGATATCACTTTTCTGCTTGTCGTTTAATTTAAACTTGTAAATTCCCCGTTTATGAAATTGAACTAATGTCTTGAAAATGAACATATCATCCGTTCGAACTTTACTGACCATTTTATTTTCATGAAACAAGGCCACTCCTGAAACTGCAACTTCTTTATTAATTATTTTAAATAAAGGAAGAAACGAATCTCCGCCATCTTCCAGGGAGTTTCTTAAAAAAAGATGGAGGTTTGTATCCGGTCCATTCCCTGTTTCAATTTGTTGATTGACTAAGTCAGATAAAAAGATTCCAATATTTACATTCGTATTTGGTGGTTTGGTATTTATGAAATCCTTGACCTTTCCTTCAACGATTGCCAAAAAGACCCTGTTTCCAATTTGAGGTTCACGGTAGAGATAATCGGTCAGTTCTGTCATACCTATTTCATGTACCATTTTCTCGCTAAATAAAAAGATGCGTGTCTGTCCTAGCATCACCGGCTTATCCGATTTTTTGGATACGATGGCCTGAACATCACTCGTTGTCGTCGATGTTCCAGTTAAGATTTGATACATACCCATCTTGTCCTGTTGGAAGATAGGGATGACGAACATTCCTTCGATTATTTTATCCTTTCGTATATCGTAGCCAATGGCTTGGGCCATATTTACTTCATCAACCACTTTTGGCTGGGCACAGCTGCAAAGGAGGGAAAAAGCCAAGATGACAAGAAAGAATTTTCTCATAAACTTTTCCTCCTTTTCTTTATATAAATGATGACCAAAAGAAGAGGCAAATATAATCCAAGGAAGAGCACGGCGTATGGATTGATTATTTTATTCAATATATATAGGGAATCTTCATCAAAAACAAATATATTGGTGAGCAGGATAATAATGGACATCGCCCATAATGGATACTTTTGCTGAACATTGAATATGCGCTTGATACCCCTGCTGGCAGCCCACAAGTAGATGGTCATGTTGGGTATGATAAAAATGGCCCACCAAGAAATTTCTATATATTCAAATCGCTGAATAAAGGGCAATTCGACAATGCTGGTCATTGTAAGTGTCGGCCATATAGTCAGTTCCAACTGTTTTTGTGAATAAAAAATCAGTGAAACTAAATAAATCAATACGGTTAATAGGGTTGTTACTATGGCACCTCCATGAGCATATTTTTGTGAAGTTTTAGCATCTTTAATGAACGGATAAAACATCAGGATCATTTCAAAACCAAGAAAAGTTAAGGAAGTACTTCTGGTTCCCTTCAGTATATCCAATAGATTGTGGTCGAATATAGGGAGCAAATTGGTGAATTCAGAGTATTTCATGGCATAGAATAGGACAAAGAAAATCCAGTAAGTCAAAATGACGCTTAAAAAGGCAATTCCTGTAATTGTACGGAAGCCTCCCGTATTTATATAATAAATCAGAAGCAATAAAACCACTGTAAACGCCCAAGAAGCTACCTCTGCAAACATCCATACATGTATGACATTTATATAGCTGATAATCATATCCATCCCAAGGATCAAAAAGTAAAGAATGAATAATAGACTGAAAAAATTCCCAATCCATTTTCCGAATGCATGATTATTGGCAGAAATGATATCACCTGGGACGATACTTAATATTTTATATATGATCCAGATCAATATATGAATGATCAGTCCGGCAAGTAGTATCGAAATCCAGCCATCCGTTCCCGCCGACTTTGCTAAAACTCTTTGAAAACTTAAAACGCCTACTCCCATTTGCATGGAATGCACTAAAAAAAACACATAGAACGGTGATACCTTATACTTTTCATTAACTTCTACTTGGTTCATATAGGACCCTCATTTAAATCATTCATTAAAATCATTTTTTTTGATTTTCGCTTTTTTTGGCGTTGGCTGTCTGGACATATCATCAGGATGTAAATTTTCAGGTCTGGATTTAAAAAGATTATAAGGAAGCCGAACAAAGCTATCTTTCCAATCTTGGATGCGAAATGGATATATGGGTTCAAGGTACGGGTGTCCCATTGACGTTAATTTGATAAGGTGGGTAACCAAAAACACGGCCGTTATGATAATGCCAAGTCCCCCCCAAATTTGGGCCCCCACTAAAAAGGGGAAGCGCAGTAACCGAATGGCATTCCCCATTTTATAAATAGGAGTAACAAATGATGCCAATGCCGAGAGGGCAACAATGATTAATAAGATATTACTGGTCAGACCAGCTACAACTGCCGCTTGACCGATAACGATACCGCCGACGATACCTAATGTCTGACCTACCTTAGTTGGCAGCCTGGCTGCTGCTTCACGTAATAACTCAATGGAAATCTCTAAGAATAACGCTTCGATCAAAGGCTGAAAAGGTATTAAGTTCCTTGAAGAGACGATCGTTTCCAACAAATCTATAGGAATCAGTTCATAATGATAGGTCAGCACGGCTACATAAATGGGAGTTGCAAATATGGAAAAAGCGACCGCGAATATCCTTAATAAACGGAAAGCAGATGCCGGAATCCAAGGCATATCATAATCTTCCATGGTGACAAAGTATTCCAACAATATGGTTGGAGTAATAAGTACAGAGGATGACCTATCGATTAACAAGGCTACTTTACCTTCAGCCAATGCACTTGCGATGCGATCAGGCCTTTCCGTATTTAGAAAAAGGGGAAATAAGGTATTTGAATTATCATATAGCATTTGCGCGAGATGTGACCCGTCCAATATTTCATCAAACTCTACGTCATTGATCCTTTGTATAACATTATCAACACTTTCCTGATTAACGATCCCTTCTATCGATAACACTGCCACTTTCGTTTTAGACAAGGACCCTACAGTCATTTCACTTACTTGCAACCCAGGGATAGGCAGCCTTTTTCTGACTAGATTCAGATTAATATCAATATCCTCGACAAAAGCTTCTTGAGCACTTATGATTCCAAATTCAAGTTCAGGTTTATTAACTTGCCTGTCTCGTTGGGCCGCAGCATTGATTAATAGGCATTCATCAAGATTTCCATCTAAACGAATGGCAATTTGGCCTCTCATGATCCTTTCTTCGATTACAACCTTGGTACTGGTGATAAGTGTATTTTCAATAGGAACGTTCTCTTTAATTTGCTCCAAATTTATCGTTTCCAGAGTTGGTATGACAGAAAGAACACTTTCGTGAAGTACCTGTGCATCAATTAAAGAGCGATAAAACGATACCCAATAGCCGACGCCATTATATGTTCCTTGATGGTTTATGAAATCATTGGATGAAGAAAGGGAATTGAATAGGTCCCTTACATCCGAAGCTTTATATAATTCGTCATTTTTAACAGAATGTTGAATGGTTTTTTTTTTGAACTTTATACGGTTAAACAATGCTGTCACCTCTAAACTAAAGCTTATTATCCTAGCATTTGCAATTTAATTACATATTAACCATTTTAGTTTGGGATTCATTAAAAAAACCTTTGTTTTAAAAGCTATCAACATTTCCATATCGATTATTGTTTTAGTTCCGCTAGTTTTTTTCTAGCCAAATCCCTAATAATACAACCGATATTTTTAAAATGGGAGATTTTGCAGGGATATGTATTTCCCTTTATATTGATTGGCTTGCCAATTTTTACATTCGTAATCGTTCAAGTGAATAGGAGTAGGGGAAGTGGATGAAAAGATTATGGTTGATCTTGCTTTTCCCTATGCTTGCAGGCTGTTGGGATAGTGAAAATATTGAAGATTTATCCCATGTAATGGGGGTGGGAATCGCTAAAAGTAAAAACAATGATGAAATCATGTTAACACAACAAATCCTGGTGCCTCCAAGAAGTGTTTTTGAAAAGAGAATCAAATCAAATTAAAATCAAGATACTTTGCTCATAACCAATCATCAAAGTATCCTTCATTTAAAGATGTATGAAGGAAATACCCGATGGAAGCTATCGTTAATCAGTCAATACGCGATAACAATATGAAACCTATTTAAAAGAGATTGAGAGTATTGCCGAGGCTGAAGTTGAGAAGGATGTCGAGAAAATCGTAGACAAATTACAACATGAATATAAAACAGGGGTAGCTGGATTATTTCTGTATGTGGAAAATCAGCATCCGAAGTTTTGGGAGAAACATAAGCAGAAATGGGATGAAATTTTCAGTAAAGCTGATATTAATTATCAAGTTGACATAAGGATTATAGACTTTGGTTCAAAAGGAGGGGTGAAGTGAATTGTCAGGGGTAAAGGCTAACATTCCATAAATGGACAGGCAATTCATAAGAATGAAAAACCTTCCAAATGGTAAGGCTTCAGTTTGTAGACAAAAGGGTTTCGGGATGTTATCATTCCGAAACCCTTTGATTTTTTATTGGATGGGAAGGTTTTTTTGTCAAGGCTCATCAAAGAAAAAGTCCCATCATTTAAAAAGGCTTATCGAAAGTTCTTGGAAGATTCGTCACTTCATGTGCAACCCTGATGCCGGATTGAATGGCTCCTTCAATCCAAGCAGGTACTGTTGATGTATGCTCTCCAGCGAAGTGGACCCTTCCTTCAGGAGTTGGGATGTATGGAAACAAGTCCGTTTCCTGACCAGGTTTAAACATGGAGAAAGCTCCGTATGCGTACTGATTCCGGGTCCAGCTAAAAGAAGCTCCTGATAAAAAATGATCGTATACTTGTTTTCCATGGACCCTTTCCAAATTTTTTAATGCGTTTTGTATACGATCTTTTTCCGGGAGGATATCCCATAAAGTGGCATCATCCTCCCATGTATAACTTGCTAAAATGATACCAGATTCACTTGGGTTTACCGTTTGGTAGGGGTAATAAGAAAATCTAATGGGTAGATCGGTCATCAATTTACCTCCGAATATTCCTTCCCTTTCCCAAAATCTATTTCCGAACTGAAGTCCGATTTTTGTTGAAGCAGGATAATGGAGTTCCCTTATTGCCTTCCACTTATTATGGGAAAAGGAATTGCGGGGTTCAATATCCATAAATGACAACAATTGAAGAGGTATTGTCACGATGGCAAGATCACCGGTAACGGTTAAGGGTCTATCGCTTTGAGTGTGTTTAGAATGGATGGTTACTCGATTATCATGTTGAACAAGTTTTGTCACTTCATATCTGAAATTTAGATTTTCCTTCAATTCGGGTACAAAAGCATAAGGAAGCCGGTCGTTTCCCCCCTCGATTGCATAAAAAACGATGTTTGGGTCAAGGAGTGGCAAAAACTCTCGAAGAATGGCAGTAAAGGAAAGTTCAGGTAAACCTTCTAAACCCATTAGGACTTTAATGCTTTCAATTGCACCGGTTGATAGGCTCATCCCTACTGGATTGTACTGTAAAAAGAAGCTCAAGGAGTATTTATCAAATTCTTTAATAACTATTTCCCAATTTCTAATTGGGTTTTGAATGATGAAATCAGTCACTGGTTTAATGGCCATGTTGAATAATTCTTCAGCTGTTTTACCTCTTTCATGGGGAGCTACTGGGTACTTCAGTATATCCGGGTTCCGTTGATATATGGCAGCGGTCGTTTTGATTCCATTGGCATAAATGGGATCATTAGGAGTCGCGTTCACAAAAGGGATGATTCGTAAACCGTACTTCTTGATGTATTCAGCAACTAAGTAATGATAATTCGGAATGCGCATGGCACCTGCTTCAAGGTAGGAACCATCCGAAAATGGCTCCCGTATGGTCAAAACACGCCCCCCGACCCTCCCGGTTGCTTCCAATATCGTTACATCGTGTCCGGCTTTTTTTAAGAGGGATGCTGCAACTAACCCAGACATGCCGGCACCAATGATAATGATTTTTTTCGGTATTTTGGATGGTCCCAGTCCATTTCTGATGAAAGCCAGCTTTTGATCGGTTGAAAGCGGATCTTTGTAAAGGGACAAAGTGTTGTTCTCCTCTCGGGTTCACTTTCCTATATCGGATTTACGCTATCATATTCCTATTGGTTCACCATTTATGATGGGTCTTCAATAATTTGTCTTGTAAGTATCCAAAATTAACAGTTAAAAAGCTTTCTTTAAATCTGATAATCTTGGAGTTATGCCTCCTTTGAAGACGGGCCATTTCACCATTTTTTAATGCCTTATATATCCCAAAAATAACCTCGTCAGAATATTGAAAAAATCATTCAACCAATAACCATCATTAAGTAACTTTCGGATTTTCTATAAAACCCATGAAAACTTAGTTCGTGGAATATTATTAAATATTTTCCTTTACAACGGAGATACTACCAAGATACAAAGGCTAGAAAGGAAGACTTACATTAAAAAGGAAGAAACCAATGCTTCGAAGATAGCGAATAGCTATGTATCACCAACTTGGGAGGTAACTAATACTTTTGTCGTTGGTCTTGTTATCGCTATTTGCAGTTTATTTCCAGGTGCAGTATTCCCGATTGGGGAAGCCTTGATCGTTCCCGCAAGCCTAATCTTGGTCCTATTATGTATTATGAGTGCATTCTTGGTCTTCTCGCACAGCGTAGACAAAAATGAAAATTTTTCTAAGCGGGGTAGGTTATAGGGTGCCGCGCTGCGCCGTTATAGCGATTATCATTCAGTATTTAATCGGCAGTTATGTTTATGGAACCGCCATTTACCCTGTATTATTTATCCAAATGTCACAATCCTTACCGACCCGACCTCATTCCGTGCCGTGTTTGCCACATATATAGTGGGCTTTGCGATATTGTTGCCAGGTTATTTCTGGTCCATCTTCATGAAAGATCAGCGCCGAAAGTTAAAACGGAGACAAATGTCAAACTAGTTCATCTTGGAAAAGAGAGGTTATCACTATGAAAATGTTAGATCTGCTAAAATATACGGTTTTAGTCATCTCACTTTTTTTGAGCTATCAAGCGGTTGAAGCACATGATAAAAATTTTCAGGTCGATGGCACCTATATTTCAGCAAAAAGAGATGTAACAGGAGACCAGAAAATAGACATCATCCAGGTACAGGGGCTGCCATATGAGAAAGGAAGCAAATTTCTGAAGAAAATTGAATTGAGTGTTGATAGCAATCGCAGTACAATTAGCGTTCCGCTTGAAGCAGGGTATAATCCAGACCTCAAGGTTACGGACTTGAATGATGATGGTATCCAGGATGTACTGGTCACGGTTTTGATGGAAGGTGGAGAGCGATTGATAACCAGTTATGCCTATACGTTCAAGGATGGAAAAGCGAAGGAACTGGAAATCCCTCCACCCGTTCCTGTAATGGCCCAATTTCTTGACGGATACAAAGCGGAAATCATTATAGAAGGTCAAAAGCCTGTGGTGATAGATGTCAGTTCCAGAAAACAAGCTTATGATGAAATGGGCATTTATCTAAATGGAAAACTAAATGAACCGACAGAGCTTTTGGTTGATCCATATTCATCACTGGACCTTAAGACCGTTTTGGGAAAAGGAAAGGGGCTTATAGGGATCCAACATGTGAAAGGTTCCGATGAACGCGATCCGATATTGGAGATTAAATCGGTATGGAAGTATAACAATGGATGGCAGCTTGTAAAAGCCCAAGTTAAACCTGTCAAGGGAAGTAATAAATAGTGAATGTTATTATGGGATAGTATTGAATTTGACATAGTTCAGGCATATCTTAGTTAAATAAAGCAGGTTGACAGCTCTTGGTCATGAGGGCTGTTTTTTGTTTATATTTAAAATTGACAATT
Organism: Peribacillus simplex; assembly: GCF_001578185.1. Lineage (NCBI taxonomy): Bacteria > Bacillati > Bacillota > Bacilli > Caryophanales > Bacillaceae > Peribacillus > Peribacillus simplex. Next base: position 2,383,699 of record NZ_CP011008.1, read on the forward strand.
TTTAAATATTTGGTAAAATCTAAATAAATCCAGTTTATACATAATCAAACTTTCTTGCTGGGTTAAATGTAAGCGGATACAAGGGGGTGCAGACTTACGGAGTTAAAAGAAAAAATAATCGAAACATCGTTGACACTCTTCGAACAGCATGGTTTTCATGGTGTCTCCGTTAACGAAATCGTCAAGGCATGCGGAACTAGCAAGGGTGGATTTTATCACCATTTTTCGTCCAAAGATGAGCTTTTATTTGTCATTCATGATTACTTTATTTCATATGTTTTAACTAAAGCACAGGAAGCCATTTCAGCAAGTACCCATCCAACAGAAAAAATGCAAAAGATCATTCAATCTTTCGTTAAAGTTTTTGACCTCTATAAACCACACATCTCAGTTTTCTATCAAGAAAGCATTTACTTAAAACCACCTTATGTAGAAGCAATCAAAAAAAAACGTCAAATATATAAAGAAATTATTTTTTCCGTCATCAAAGAAGGCATTGACAAGGGAGTGTTCCGCAGCGAATTACCGGTTGAAATTACCGGGATGTCGATTCTGGGCATGGTGAACTGGTCCTACAAATGGTACAAAAGGGACGGCGGAAAAACCATAGATGAAATTGGTGATATTTACGTAGATTTAATTCTGCAGGCACTATTGACGGATAAACAAAAAGAAGAGGAAATAACCCGGCCATTTTTACTGAAAAACCAATTGGTTGTGGATTAAACAGTAAAACCTGAATTGTACAGACCAACTAGTCGGTCTTAATAGAAAGGGGAATGAACAAATGGATTTCTCACTTACGAAAGAACAACAGATGATTAAGGAAATGGTTAGGGAATTTGCTGAAAAGGAAATTAAACCAATTGCCATAGAATTGGATGCAAAGTCCATGTTTGCGGAGGATGCATTCAAAAAAATGGGGAAACTCGGGTTGCTTGGAATTCCGTTCCCTGAAGAATATGGCGGCTCGGGTGGAGATACGATTTCGTATGCCATTGCAGTTGAAGAGGTTGGCAAGGCATGCGGAGGAACCGGTTTAAGCTATGCAGCAGCCGTTTCACTTGGGGCAAGTCCAATTTACTATTTTGGAACCGAAGAACAGAAGCAAAAATATCTGGTTCCAATCACGACCGGTGAAACTTTGGCAGCTTTCGGGTTGACAGAGCCTAATGCGGGTTCGGATGCTGGCGGTACGAAAACAACTGCCGTATTAGAAGGTGATGAATATGTGATTAACGGCGAGAAAACATGGATAACAAATGCCAGCTATTCAAGAACCATCACCGTTACCGCTGTATCGGGCAAAGATTCCAGGGGCAAGAACATCATCTCCGCATTCATCGTGCCAACGGATACCCCTGGGCTTACGATCAATAGCAATTATGAAAAAATGGGAGTTCGGGCTTCCAATACGTGTGAAATCATTCTTGAAAATGTACGTGTACCAAAGCAGAATTTATTGGGAGATCCAGACAAAGGGTTCAAACAATTTTTATTCACGCTGGATGGCGGAAGGATTTCAATTGCAGCTTTGGCTGTAGGCATTGCACAGGCAGCCTTTGATAAGGCTCTAGCTTTTTCAAAAGAGCGCATTCAATTTGGTAAATCCATTTCAAGTTTTCAGGCGATTCAATTCAAGCTTGCAGATATGGCAATGGAAATTGAATTGGCAAGGAACATGGTCTATAAGGCGGCATGGTTAAAAGACAATAAAAAACCTTTTGCAAAGGAAGCGGCTTACGCCAAGCTTTTTGCAAGTGAGACCGCGTTCAGGGCCAGCAATCAAGCGATTCAAATACATGGCGGTTCTGGATACATGCGTGAATATGAAGTGGAGCGCTATTTAAGAGATGCTAAGTTATTGGAAATCGGGGAAGGCACATCCGAAATTCAAAGGATCGTAATCGCCAGACAATTAGGCTGTTAATCTTTTCGGAACGAAAATGAACAATGATGCTTTGGTTCAATCAGATGTGAAGCAGATATTATCCATACAGCAAAAAGCGTTCATTCTTACTTTTATTTGATAGGAGGAGTTTGATGTCCGATTTGCTAGATGTTACTATCGGAAAACTGCTTGAAAAGAAAGCTGAACAATATGGTGATAATGAAGCGGTGGTTTACCATGAACTTGGCCTTCGTCATTCGTATCGCGAATTTGAAAAGATTTGCCGAAAGGCGGCCCGGGGGTTCATGGCACTCGATATTAAAAAAGGGGAACATATCGCCATTTGGGCGTCCAATAAACCAGAATGGCTTATATCCCAATTTTCGACAGCGAAAATGGGCGGGGTGCTGGTAACGGTCAATACCAATTACCGTACAAGTGAACTGGAATACCTGCTTAAGCAATCGGATTCGACGACGATAATCCTGATGGAACAATATAAGGATCATTCCTATATAGATACGTTGTATGAAATTGTACCTGAATTGAAAAATGCCGAACCAGGAAAATTACAATCTGAGAAACTGCCAAAATTGAAAAATATCATCGTTTTGGGTGAAACGCGTTATCCTGGCACGTTTTCGTGGGATGAAGTCATTAGCGGGAGCGAATCCGTTTCGGAAGAGTTGCTGGACCTGAGGATGGGGGAATTGTCTTCCAGTGATGTGATTAATATGCAATATACATCTGGAACGACAGGATTTCCAAAAGGAGTGATGTTGACGCATTCAAACTTGGTCAACAACGGCTTGAATGTTGCGGAATGCATGAAGCTTACAAAGGATGACCGGCTTTGCATCCCCGTTCCGTTTTTTCATTGTTTCGGCTGTTCCCTTGGTACGATGGCCTCCGTTACTGTAGGGGCAACGATGGTGCCTATTGTGGAATTTAATCCACGTGTAGTCCTACAGACCGTTGAAGCAGAAAAATGTACGGGGCTCCACGGTGTACCTACGATGTTCATCGCCGAACTTAATCTCGATGACTTCGACCAGTATGATTTACGTTCGTTACGGACTGGAATCATGGCAGGCTCCACGTGCCCGATCGAAGTCATGAAAAGCGTGGTGAATAAGATGGGGATCTCTGAAATTACGATTACTTATGGTCAAACGGAATCATCTCCAGGAATTACGATGACAAGAACGGACGACCCAATCGAACTTCGTGTTTCCTCAGTGGGAAGAGCATTGCCGAAAGTGGAAGTGAAAATTCTCGATCCGGCTACTGGAGCAGAGGTCCCACGGGGCAAACAGGGGGAACTCTGTTCAAGAGGATACCATGTAATGAAGGGGTATTATAATAACCCGGAAGCAACTGAACAGGCGATTGACCGGGAAGGCTGGCTACATACGGGAGATTTAGCGGTGATGGACGAGAATGGTTATTGCATGATAACAGGCAGGTTGAAAGATATGATCATTCGCGGGGGGGAAAATATTTATCCTCGTGAGATAGAAGAATTCCTCTATCAACATCCTGCAATTGTCGATGTCCAGGTACTCGGTGTCCCAGATCGGAAGTATGGGGAAGAGGTAGCGGCATGGATCATTTTGAAACCGGGAGAAAACCTGACGGAGAAAGAACTGACAGAATATTGCAAAGGGAAGATATCATTTCATAAAATTCCCCGTTACATTCAATTTACCGATGCATATCCAATGACTGCATCCGGAAAGATCCAAAAGTATAAGCTTCGGCAACAAACTCTTGACCTACTATCTGAACGCACTAAATAAGGAGGATACCGAATGATTCGAAAAATTCTTATCGCAAATAGAGGAGAAATAGCATCACGTATTATTCGTACATGCAAGAAGTTGGGAATACTTACTGTCGCCGTCCATTCGGAAGCAGATTCGGATTCGCCATTTGTGAAATTGGCAGATGAGGCATATTTATTGGGGGGCCCGAGAGTACAGGAAAGCTATTTAAACGTCAATAAGATTTTGGAAATCGCTAAAGAAACCGGAGTGGAAGCCATTCATCCTGGTTACGGATTTCTTAGTGAAAATGCAGATTTCGCACGTTCATGCGAAGAAGCAGGCTTGATATTCATTGGTCCCAAACCAGAGGTCATCCAGCAGATGGGCAATAAAGTCGAAGCACGGAAAAAGATGGAGCAAGCGGGCCTTCCATTGGTGCCAGGATTTTCAAGTCCATTAATAGATAGTGCAGAAGCGGCAGCCGTTGCCGAAAGGATTGGATATCCAGTCATGTTAAAAGCAGCAGCAGGCGGCGGGGGAATCGGCATGCAGGCCGTTGCTAATGAAGAGGAACTTTACAAAGCCTTCGAAGGGAATCAAAAACGTGCTCAATTGTTTTTTGGCAATGGAGATATGTTCATAGAAAAATTGATTGAGAAGCCTCGTCATATCGAAATTCAGGTATTGGCGGATTCCTTTGGGAATGCTGTTTACTTATGGGAAAGGGAATGCTCCGTTCAAAGGCGCCACCAGAAGGTCGTGGAAGAGGCTCCCTCTTCTTTCCTTGACGAAGAAACAAGAAACAGGATGGGAATGGCTGCTGTGAAAGCGGTAAAATCCATTGGTTATAGCAATGCAGGCACCCTCGAATTTTTAGTTGATGCGGATAAAAATTTTTATTTCCTGGAAATGAATACACGCCTACAAGTTGAGCATCCTGTCACCGAAGAAATTACGGGACTGGATTTAGTCGAACAGCAAATAAAAGTCGCGTCAGGCAACAAACTGGAATTCACTCAAGCAGAGATTAAAAAGGATGGACATTCCATTGAAGTGCGAATATATGCTGAAGATCCGAAAACCTTCTTTCCAGCACCGGGGAGAATCACCAGCATGGAACTTCCGGAAGGTGAAGGGATCCGTCATGAATTGGCGGTTCATGGAACTTCCGTCGTATCCCATTTTTATGATCCGATGATCGCCAAATTGGTAGTGAGCGGCGATTCGAGGAATAAAACGATCAAGAGATTAATAGAAGCGCTGGCAAACTATAAAATAGAAGGAATTAAAACAAACCTTCCTTTGCTGATGGAAATAATTTCTCATGAAGCTTTTTCCCAAGGAGATACGACTACGGATTTCATTGCGAAATATATTAAAAAATTGACTGTATAACGCATATTTTAAAACATAATGATCAGGAGGAATGTAAGATGGCAGATTTAAAGGCAAGCATGGCAGGAAGCGTTTGGAAAATCGTAGCGAACGAGGGGCAAAGTGTTACCGACGGACAGGACATCATTATCTTGGAATCCATGAAAATGGAAATCCCCATTGCAGCTGAGGAAGCTGGCACCATCAAAGAACTTAAAGTGAATGAAGGGGATTTTGTAAATGAAGGCGACATATTGGCCGTCATTGAATAAAGGGACGGAGGGGTAAGATGAACTGGCCTGAAAAAGTGACAATTAAGGAAGTTGGACCGCGTGATGGGCTGCAAAATGAAAAGGTCATTATACCTACGCAAAGCAAAATGGATTGGATCGATCAGCTCTCTGATACTGGATTATCTTATATAGAGGTGACTTCTTTCGTACATCCAAAATGGATTCCCCAATTGAGTGATGCGGCCCTTGTGGCTAAGGGAATAAAGCGTAATCCCGGGACCACATATGCGGCCCTTGTACCCAATCAAAGGGGTCTGGAATCGGCCCTTGAAGCCAATATCGATGAAATTTCCGTGTTCATGTCATCCAGTGAAACCCATAATCTTAAAAATATCAATAAATCGATTTCCGATACCTTTCCAATAATGAAGGATGTCATCGGGACTGCAGCAAAAAGCGGGAAAACGGTTAGGGGCTATGTTTCAACCGTTTTCGGCTGTCCTTATGAAGGGGAGGTTTCGTCCGAACAGGTTTTCCGTGTTTGTGATCAACTATTTGACTTCGGAATCAGTGAGGTCTCATTGGGTGATACAATTGGGGTCGCGTCACCAAGACAGGTTGCCTTGTTCCTTGAACAGGCTGTAAAAAGATATGATATAAGCCGAATTGCCCTCCATTTTCATGATACAAGTGGCATGGCACTCGCAAATGTACTCCAATCACTGGAATATGGAGTGGACACTTTCGACTCTTCTCTCGGTGGTTTGGGAGGATGCCCATATGCACCAGGTGCGAGCGGCAATGTGGCTACGGATGACCTGATTCATATGCTACATAAAATGGGAATTCACACGGGAATCAATCAAGAAAAACTAATGAAGGCTGCGTCCATTATGCAAAGCTTTTTGGAAAAACCATTGCCTAGCCATCAGATGGCTGTATATAACGCGCAATAAGTTGAATTGAGGTGAAACGATGACTTCATTAGTAGAGATCAGTCATGATGCCAAGGGAATTGCCATCGTGACTTTGAATCGGCCGGATGCTGCCAATGCATTATCCACCGAATTGCTTCATTGCTTATTCGAAGGGCTGGATGAACTGAAAAGAGAGTCCAATTTACGAACCGTCATTTTAACGGGAGCTGGGGAAAAGGCGTTTTGTGCAGGTGCGGATCTTAAGGAACGGGCTGGGATGAATGATGATAAAGTCAAGGAGACAGTCAAACTGATTGGTGACACGATTACGGCTGTAGAAAACCTTCCAGTCCCAGTAATCGCTGCAATTAACGGCCCGGCTTTTGGAGGAGGGCTGGAGCTGGCGCTGGCCTGTGACATACGAATCGCATCGGAAACGGCAAAGATGGGACTAACAGAAACGGCATTAGGAATCATCCCAGGCGCCGGCGGTACTCAACGCCTGCCCCGTATAGTCGGAATGTCAACGGCGAAAGAACTGATTTATACGGCGAAGAGATTGGACGCAAAAGCGGCACTTGCCATGAAAATCATCAGTCATGTATATCCACCACAACAATTACTTGAGGAAGCGAAAAAACTGGCTGGGGAAATTGCGGTCAATGCCCCATTAGCACTCAGGGCAGCAAAAGCGGCGATCAATCAAGGGGCTGATACTAACTTGAAAACAGGATTGCAAATTGAAAAAGACTGCTATCAGACAACTTTAAAAACCCGTGACCGACTGGAGGGTCTGTCAGCATTCAAGGAAAAGCGCAAACCGGTATTTACGGGTCGATGATTTCAATTGAAGGAGGAACATGGATGGTAACGACGGATAAACTAACCGAAACGGTTGAAACGATTAAAAAAGGCGGTTTAGAAAAATATCATCAAAAAAATGCTGAAAAAGGAAAGCTTTTCGTACGTGAACGGTTAGAGCTGCTTTTTGATGAAGGGGTTGAAATAGAAGACGCTTTCTTTGCAAATTGTGCCAGTGATGGTCTTCCCGCAGATGGTGTGGTTACAGGTATAGGAAAAATCAATGGTCAGAGGGTCTGTGTCATGGCCAATGATTCGACCGTAAAAGCAGGTTCCTGGGGAGCAAGGACCGTCGAGAAAATCATTCGCATTCAGGAAACAGCTGATAAGTTACAGTTGCCCCTCCTTTATTTAGTCGATTCTGCCGGGGCTCGAATTACGGATCAAGTAGAAATGTTTCCGGGACGCCGCGGTGCAGGACGAATCTTTTACAACCAAGTAAAGTTATCGGGAAAAGTTCCGCAAATTTGTCTATTGTTCGGACCATCTGCAGCGGGAGGGGCATATATCCCAGCTTTCTGCGATATTGTCGTAATGGTTGACGGTAATGCATCGATGTATTTAGGATCACCGAGAATGGCAGAAATGGTCATTGGCGAAAAGGTTAGCGAAGAGGAAATGGGCGGGGCGAAAATGCATTGTTCTGTTTCAGGATGCGGGGATGTGCTTGTTAAGTCAGAAGAAGAATCCATCGCGTTTGCACGCCGATACTTAAGCTATTTTCCAGGAAATTATCAAGAAAAGCCTAAAGCCAAAAAGCCTGAGCTGCCAGCTGAATTCGAAAAAACATTAGAAGAGCTGATTCCAAAAAACCAGAATGCAGCCTTTAATATGTATGACCTGATCGATAGGATTATAGACAGGCAATCGTTTTGTGAAATCAAGAAGCTATTTGCCCCCGAATTGATTACTGGGCTTGCAAGGCTAAATGGACAGACGATTGGGATCATAGCCAATCAGCCGCGTGTCAAGGGAGGCGTCCTTTTCCATGATTCAGCCGATAAGGCGGCCAAGTTCATCAATTTATGTGATGCTTTCCATATACCGCTGTTGTTCCTGGTGGATATTCCAGGATTCATGATTGGAACGAAGGTCGAACAGGCAGGCATCATTCGCCATGGTGCGAAAATGATTTCGGCCATGAGTGAAGCCACGGTCCCCAAGATTTCTGTCATCGTCCGAAAAGCTTATGGTGCTGGACTCTACGCGATGGCTGGTCCCGCATTTGAACCGGACTGCGTACTTGCCTTACCGACGGCATTGATTGCGGTCATGGGGGCAGAAGCTGCGGTCAATGCAGTCTATGCCAATAAAATCAATGCGATGGAAGCGGAGGATCGCCCAGCATTCATCGAACAGAAGCGCAATGAATATAATGAAGACATTGATATCTACCGCTTAGCCTCCGAGATGATTGTTGATGGCATCATCCAGCCAAATGACCTGCGTGATGAATTGAGTGCCCGGTTTGAAGCATATAGCAGTAAACAACTGACATTTACCGATCGTAAACATGGAGTCTATCCAGTCTAATGAATTCAAGAAACAAGCCCGGTCATCATGACCGGGCTATTTATCATGTATGAAAATAAAATGATTTTTCAAATAATAAGAAAAATTTTCTTATTTAGAGTTGCTAAATCACATAAGGAAGAGTACTATAATTAGTAATTATTGATTTACTAATTACTCAATTCATACTTAGTGAAAGAAAGTGAGCGTTGCCATGGTTCAGCAGGAAAAAAAGAAATATATAACTCCAGATGGATACACAGCAGACATTGCGATCTTTACTATTACTTCGCAGAAAACGGCAGAAAAAGCGCCGCCTGAAATGTTTTTAAAGCTATTGTTAATCAAACGTGCGACGAAAGATAAGGAAGGACACCCAAACGTTGAAGGAGATAAATGGGCATTGCCTGGAGGCTTTGTAAATGTCAGGGAGACTGCTTATGAAGCAGCTAAACGCGAATTAAAAGAAGAAACGGGTGTAGCTGGATTCCATGTCAAGCATTTCGGTGTTTATGACCGCCCAGGACGCGATCCCAGGGGATGGATCATATCCAATGCTTTTTACGCCATTGTCCAGGAAGATTTTCTCAATCAAAGAAAAGCGAATGACGATGCAGCTGAGGTTGAATTGTTCACGATACAGGAAGCGTTACAATTAGAGCTTGCATTTGATCATCATACAATCATTAACGACGCGATGAACTTACTGAAAAAAGAAATGGTGCAAACGACGATAGCCCAAAAATTCCTGCCGGATGAATTTACACTTTCTGAACTGCAACGGGTGTTGCTAATAGCTAGAGATGATGCAAAAATCAGCGCGGATTCACTTTTTTATGCAAAAGCCCCTAAACTCCCGTTCTTGGAGAAAGTCTTGGATGAAAAGGGTATCCAGAAGAAAACAAAACGAAATTCGTATCGGCCTTCACAACTTTACCGATTTAATGCAGAGATTGTCATGGACTCTATTTATTATTAAGGGGGAATAGGTGAAATGGATAAAAAGGCATTGATCAATATCGATTATACGTATGACTTCGTGGCAGACGGGGGTTCATTGACCTGCGGGAAGCCAGGACAGGATATCGAGAAGGCACTAGTCAGGATAACAAAGGAGTTTATCAAACAAGGGGGATACACGGTCTTCGCGATTGATTTACATGAAAATGGAGACCGCTTACATCCTGAATCGAATTTGTTCCCACCGCATAATATTAGCGGTACAATGGGTAGAGACCTATATGGGACTTTAAAAGAAGAATATGAAACAAATAAAAATCAAAAGAATGTTCATTATATAGATAAAACGCGTTATTCGGCATTTGCAGGAACGGACCTTGATATCCGCCTAAGAGAACGTCACATTACCGATGTATATTTAGTCGGGGTTTGTACAGATATCTGCATTCTGCATACGGCAATCGACGCTTATAATTTAGGATATAATATTTTTATATATGAAAATGCAGTGGCCTCATTCAATGATGCCGGTCACCATTGGGCCCTTGGGCATTTTAAAGGATCTCTAGGAGCAACCATTTTATAATATCCATTCACGCAACAGAATAGAAGGGAGGCGAAAGCTTCTCTTTTGGGAGGAACTATCCATGGAAAAAAAGTACAACGATGACAGTTACGCACTACACACTGATCTTTACCAAATTAACATGGCCCAAACTTATTGGCAGGACAAAACACATAACCGAAAGGCAGTTTTCGAGATATTTTTCAGAAAACTTCCGTTCAACAGCGGATATGCGATTTTTGCTGGACTTGAAAAAATTGTCCATTACCTTCAAAACTTTTGCTTCTCGGAAAGTGATATCGACTATTTAAAAACGGACCTGCACTATGATGAAGAATTTTTGGATTATTTACAGAACATCCGTTTCACGGGAGCGATCCGCTGCATGAAAGAAGGAGAGCTCGTCTTCGGCAATGAACCGATTTTACGGGTTGAGGCACCGCTTGCTGAGGCACAACTCATAGAAACGGCGTTGCTAAACATTGTGAACTATCACACACTCGTGGCAACAAAGGCCTCGCGCATAAAACAAGTTATTGGAGATGAATCTGCCCTTGAATTCGGTTCAAGACGGGCACAAGAAATGGATGCTGCAATTTGGGGAGCGAGAGCGGCCTATATTGCTGGCTTTGATTCCACTAGTAATGTACGGGCTGGAAAGCTGTTCGGGATTCCGGTTTCAGGAACGCATGCCCATTCCATGATCCAGGCTTATAAAGATGAATATACGGCTTTTCATAAATACGCTGTTTCCCATAAAGACTGTGTATTCTTGGTTGATACCTATGATACATTGCGTTCTGGCATCCCCAATGCAATCCGTGTTGCCAAGGAACTGGGCGATAAAATCAATTTCATAGGCGTCCGTCTTGACAGCGGTGATTTAGCTTACTTATCAAAAGAAGCACGACGTATGCTTGATGCTGCAGGGTTTCATGATGCGAAGATTGTCGCTTCCAATGACTTGGATGAATATACGATCATCAACCTGAAACAACAAGGAGCAAGAATTGACATTTGGGGCATCGGAACCAAATTGATTACGGCTTATGACCAGCCAGCGCTTGGTGCTGTTTATAAAATGGTTTCAATAGAGGGCGAAGATGGGAATATGAGAGATACCATCAAAATTTCTTCTAACCCTGAAAAGGTTACGACACCTGGCTTAAAACGAGTATATCGAATCATCAATAAAGTGAACAACCATGCTGAAGGTGACTATTTGGCCATGGAATATGAAAAGCCTCAGGAACAGGAAAAATTAAAAATGTTTCATCCTGTCCATACCTTCCTGAGTAAATTTGTCACGGATTTCGATGCCGTTGATCTGCATGTGGATATTTTCAAGGAAGGCAGCTTGATTTATGAATTACCAACCATTGATGAAATCAAGGCCTTCACGAAAAAAAATCTCCAAGTATTATGGCCTGAGTACCTTCGTGCACTTAATCCTGAAGAATACCCGGTAGATCTAAGCCAGGATTGTTGGGATAATAAAATGAGGAATATAGATGAAATTAAAGCAAATGTAGAGAGAATGCTAACGAAATGACCAATCTATTTTATCAGAAAGCGAGGTTTTCCAATGCGTCCATTACAAAGAGAAATCGTAAAAAAATTACTTGTCCAACCAACGATCGATCCTGAAGTCGAATTCAGGAAAAGTGTTGATCTATTAAAAGGGTATTTGAAGAAAAATACGTTTCTGAAAAGTTTTGTACTTGGAATATCTGGAGGTCAAGATTCAACACTGGCGGGGTATATTGCCCAAACCGCTGTCAATGAATTGAATGAAGAAAAAAATGGCAGCGATTATAAGTTTGTTGCTGTTAGCTTGCCATATGGAGTACAGGCTGATGAAGATGACAGGCAGTTGGCTTTAACATTCATCAAGCCAAGCCAAACTGTTACAGTCAACATCAAGGGAGCGGTGGATGCATCAGTAAAGGCTGTGGAAGAAGCCGTTTCTGAAAAACTATCGCATTTCTTAAGGGGAAATGTCAAAGCGCGTGAGCGGATGAAGGTACAATATGATTTAGCCGGACTTTACAAAGGTGTCGTGCTTGGTACGGACCATGCGGCTGAAGCAATCACAGGTTTCTTTACGAAACATGGTGACGGTGCAGCGGATATCATCCCATTATATCGATTAAATAAAAGGCAAGGAAAAGAAATCCTGAAATTCGTCGGTGCTCCTGAGCGTCTTTATACGAAGGTTCCAACGGCCGATTTAGAAGATGACAAACCATTAATTCCTGATGAAGTGGCTTTAGGCGTTAGTTACGACGAAATCGATGATTACCTTGAAGGAAAGGAAATCAGGACGGAAGCTGCCGAAATCATCGAAGGATGGTATACTAAAACCGAACATAAACGGAATGAAGCCATTAACGTTTATGATACTTGGTGGAAATAAAAGATTGGGTAAAGCCGAGAAGTTCATGTAAATTTAAACGCCTGCATCACTTTTAAAGGTGTGGGCGTTTTTGGGAAGACCAATGAATATCACCTTTGCTAACACATGAGTAATAAAAAATATATTACCAGTAAAGGGGAAAATCAAATGTCGACTCTCAATTTGGATTTATCCAGGCTTATTAAAGAAACCAGCAAGGAAATTAAATTCTCCGGTGTAATCGGTGTGAAAACGGGAGATGATCTAATACATTGCTCAGGACAAGGCTATTCCAATCGATCAGATGAAATAATGAATACGACTGAAACAAGGTTCGGAATTGCTTCTGGGTGTAAACTGTTTACTGCGATAGCCATTTGCCAGTTAGTACAAAAAGGGACACTTAGGTTTGATTCTAAGCTTAAAGACTGTCTTCCGATCGAGTTTCGGTTTCCAGATTTCCATCAAGATGTAACCATACATCACCTCTTAACACACACTTCGGGTATTCCTGATTACTTTGATGAAGAAGTGATGGAGGACTTTGAAGAGCTATGGCAGAAAAATCCGATGTACCATATAAAAAGATTAAAAGATTTTCTGCCCATGTTTCAAGATGATGTGATGATGTTCGAACCCGGGGAAAGATTCCATTATAATAATGCTGGCTATATTGTATTGGGATTGATTGTTGAGGAACAAACTGGACTTGAATTTTCCGAATATATTGAGAAGAACATCTTTCTCCCTTGTGGTATGAAAGATTCCGGTTACTTCTCCATGGACAAGCTACCTAAAAACACAGCGCTAGGGTATATAAACGAAAAAAATGGAACATGGAGAACGAATGTTTATTCCCTTCCCGTCAAAGGCGGAGCAGATGGAGGGGCATATATTACCACTAAAGATATGTTCAAGCTATGGGAAGGGTTATTTTCCAATCAGTTACTGAATAAAGAATATACCAATCTTTTATTGGAACCCCATATTACTACGGAAGATGAAGGGGCATTCTATGGGTATGGTATATGGATAAGCAAAAAAAATGACGGGATTTTCAAATATCATATAATGGGCTATGACCCGGGTGTAAGTTTCAATTCTGCGGTATACCCGGCAAATCGAATGATAACCGTCATTACTTCAAATGAAAGCATGGGTCCATACGATATTACCTGCGCGATTGAGAAAGAATTATAAACAAATGGAACCTTTCCGATAGTGAAGGGTTCCATTTGTTTATAGTCAATGTGACTTCATTCATGGATAATCTGTTTTTATTTAAGAAAGGGATGAATTTGCATTCAAATGCTTGATCGTTTCCAGAACTTCTGGATTTTCAAGGGAAGAAACTTGACCTGTATCTTTATTCAAGAACGGGGCTTTAATGACATGGCGCATTACTTTTCCATATCTTGTCTCGGAACGCTCTTTAAGTAGGTAGATTTCTTTAGATTTCAAGGCTTTTCTAAACAAAGAATTTGTATATTTAGATATCTTGAAGTAAAGTATATTTAATATACACCATTTTAACCGGTATTTTCCGATGGAGGTTCTTTTTACGTTATGAAGGCAAGATATGAGCTCGCAAACATGAACTTAACACTGAGCAATGTGACTTTACGTAATGCAGCGGATAGTTATGTCCTCTTGAAAGCTGCAGATGATCAAAATAATAATGAAATCACGATCAAGCTTTCACACGGTCAAGCTGAATTTCTAGAAGCGGAATTAAGGGAAGTAAATCGCCGTCGCAGGGAAAATAGTTCTGAATTATCCGGGTATGATAAGGACCGTTTGAATGACGACGATTCTTTTAATCTGTTTAGCATTGATTTTAACGAAAGTGAACCGAAGTAATTGATAGCATGTGTTCATTACCTCGCCTGAAAAAGGCTTCTCTGTAACTTTCCCTTTCCATATTAAGATGTTGCCACAGAGAGTGTCCCGTTCCCGCCAATAATAAATCCAATGGCCATAAGGAATAAATTAAGCAAGGTGACCTGTCGTTACCTTTTTTCTGATTGCTTGAAAAAATTCTTCACTAAAAGGAATATGGATGACACTACAGCAAAAACCATGAAAAATACGATGAAGCCCCAAAGGCCAACAGCAGCATCTTGAAATTCCATATTACCTCTGCTGGTAAGGGCCTGCTGAATTTCAATTGCAAATACTAAAACAACCATGACAGTAAAGGTATAAAGGAAAGAAAGTATGGTAATCCCAAAACGCATCCGGGAAATTAAATTAGATAAAAATAACACGAACAAAAAGATGATGATACCGATGATTCCCATTATCCAAAAATGCAAATCCTTGTCCGTTGCATTTGAATTTAATGTATCGCTCACAAAGAATAGGATGAAATCGTGAAGATTATTGACGATTTCCGCTAATATCTGGATGAATTCTTTCATTTTTCACACCTCCAATTCCTTAGATTATAGCAGGTTATAAATCTATATAGAAGTGGGCAGGTCCTCTGGGGGCCACGACTGACCTTAGATGGCAGTAATATGAAATAATAAACACGTTAAGGGGTGAATATCCACTACTATGTCAGTGTTTATTCTTTCGCATTTATTGGGACACATAAAAAAATCATAAGTGAATGAATTGGAAAATCAAGACATGAAACGGCAGCTAAATAAAGGTATAGTTAATATATTGGGAATAGGTTAACCAAATAATATTCATTACATAGAAAAATTAGGAATAAGAGATTCTAAAGTAGGTGTTCCTGATTTCTAATATTCTAATGCCCCTAGTAATCTTAGTCTGTCTATATCGTTTTGATTGGTGTCTTCATTAATAAGGTAACTAATAAATAAACGATTTGATTTAATCCTTAATATACTTAAATGTTTTCAAGGTTGGAGGGAAAAGAATGAGTGATTTGCATAATCATGTGTTAACAATAATCGATTATATGAAAACAGGTCATAATACTTGCTTTGTAAAAGTATCCGGTTTTGATGCTGAATCCGAACAGAATTTTGAAGGTGAAGTTAAATTTGTCGGGGATTTGCCATTTGGAGATTTGATACATCCTCAAAGGTCACATCTATCTTCCACTTGCAGGGAATTTGTCCGGGAAGATTTGGTGTTAAGATACGGTAAAGGGCAGTTTGAATGAAGTGGTTGAAATTCTTATGGACGATCTAAGGAAATGACGATCTATTCACTTGTTTAAAATTGGTAAAATACAGGGTATAAAGAATATGGGATGTATGATATTTATCA
Organism: Peribacillus simplex; assembly: GCF_001578185.1. Lineage (NCBI taxonomy): Bacteria > Bacillati > Bacillota > Bacilli > Caryophanales > Bacillaceae > Peribacillus > Peribacillus simplex. The sequence goes on from NZ_CP011008.1 coordinate 2,399,419, forward strand.
TGCCAATCTTCTCTGTTAACTGACAAAATAGCATATTTTTCCCTATTTAACTCTCGGACTTTAATCCTTATAATTAAATAAGAAAAATATGACAGATAATGTAGAAATATACTATTCTTGAGGTGAGTTTCATGGTATATGCAGATATTTTGAGTAATATACACTCTGCTATCTCCAGTAAAAAAGCTGATTTAAATGCGAAAATTGAACGTTTAGAAAAAGCGAAAAACGATATCATAAAAGAACAGAGTATGTGTCTTAACGAGATTAGGAAAATAAAAGACCCAGAGCTAAGTGGTGGTTGGACCGGGAAGCGCTCGGATCATTTTCAGGAAGCCCGTAATGATGCCTATAACGTCATGTTTAGCATCATTCATGACGATTATGACGATTACCAATGGAAGATTGAAGCGATGATTACAAAGCTAAGTGCCGAGAATACCCTCCTGAATATAGCGGGGAATATAGCCCAAGAAGCCGATAACCTTTTAAGCAAAGGTGAAGAGGCATTTGAGCAACTGGAAAGTAAAATATCAGATTTAAAAAGGCGGTTGATTTAATGACGACAATCAAACTGAATCATCCTGCCGTAACGAAACAAGTTGATCAGGTGAAGACGGCGCTTGGTACAGTCAAGCTTGGAAATCTGCCGGCAGGCGAGCTTGGCAACAATAAATTGGAATTCACCTCGAAATGGATCGATCGGGAAACGAATTTGGAGAAGGTCTTTGAGCAATATATCAAGATCGTCCAGAAAAATGTGGAAGATACCCGTGCCAACATTGACTTATTAAAAGAGCAGGATGAAGCCATCGCAAATACGTCTTCACAGGGGTATCAGCCGCGATGAAAATATATGAAGCCAGGACATTGACCGCCGCAACCAAGTCGCGCGCCAAGCAATATGAAGAACTAAAGAAGGAAGTTGCTGCGCTGAAAAAGGAATTTCAGGGTATCGTCGGCCTTGATCACGAGTTTCAAGGAGCCGGTGCTACCGCCATCAAAAGCTTCTATGAAGCGCAAGTCGAGGTGGCGGACGCCTGGATGGAACTATTCACGACCCAAATCAATTTTTTGGAAGGCATACCGGCCACCCTGGAAGAGGCGGACCTCTCCGGAAATACGGTGGTCGAGGTTCCCTTTTTAGATGGCGAAGTGTCAAACGGCATCAACCAAGCGAAGTCGCTTGTCGATGAACAAGCGAATGATCTTCAAAGGATCCTGAACAGCATTGACGATATCCTGCCTCTTGATATATTCGACCAAAAGGACTTTAATGAAAAAATCACGCTGGCCGGGCATAGGCTGGATGACACCGTGACTAAGGTCGAGAATGTCGACCGGCAATTGGTCGAGGAATATGATGTGTCCGTTGGGCAGGAAAACGTGGTCGTTGGCCTCTTCCGTGCCTTGCTTGATGCCACCAAACAGGACGGCAAGGTTTCACCGATGACATTCAACCAATCGGCATTTAAGAATAGTGACGTCTATCAAGTGAAGGATGAAGTAGCCGGTCAGATGAAAGACTATCAGACCTTCAAAAAGCAACAAGCCGAAGCTAAGGAAATCGAACGTGAAATGGAAGAACTCGAAAACCGCCCATGATACGAAAAAGCCTGGGATACGACAAAAACCTTTACAGGGGAATTCACGGGATATGATTCAATCAGGGCCTCAACCGGATTTGATCCAGTGACGGGCCGCAAGCTGTCCGAAGCCGAACGAATCGCCGCCGCTGGATTCATCCCCGTTGTCGGCTGGGCCGGCCGGGCCATCAAAGGCGGAAGCGCCATCTACAAAACGGCCAAAGGACTCAACGCAGCGAACCACGCGCTCGATGCCTATAAAACGACAAAAGGCTTTAGCCTCCTTCAGAAAACTGAATACGGGATATACGGACTCCTCGCAGCCAACGGCCTCGGCGAAGCAGTCACCAGTAAAGACATGTTCGGAAACCAGCTTACTGAGGAACAGCCCAGAATGGGCTGTTGATGGCACTTGGAATCGGCGGTGTGGCTGGTGCGGCCAAGGCTGCTGAAAAAATAGCAAGTGGGACAAAGTTCATTCCTTACAGTAAGGAATTTACGATAAAGGAGGTTCAAAAAAAGTCCAAGCTACAATAACAGACATAGCGAGATCTGGAAAAACCGCGATAAAAAATATAGGTGAAGAAATCGGTAATAACGGATAAGTGTGGAACAAGTATCCCTCGCAGGAGGACCAACAACTTTAAGAGTTGGAAATATGAAAATCGAAACATAATTCCCAGGAGAAGCCCATACTTCTGATAACATGACTATATGGCTTCCAAAGTATAATTTATTATTTGGAGATGATTTTCGCGCTGGAAAAAAAGAATTCCGGGATCATTGATGAAGCTAACATGGAAGCGTGGCCAAATACGATGAAGAATTTAATGTATGTATATAAGGATGTGAAAATCGTTATTTCAGGTCATAAAACTTGGGGAGATTTCAGTTTGCTCCCAAATACATTGGGGATTGTACAGAACCATGGAAAATGAATCCACTTCTAAACTTTTAGCAACTTGTCCACACCTTCGATAAGTCCATGCATATACAATAGTAAGGAGGGTGTTAGGATGGAAATATATAGTTGTTATGTAGAAAAATGTTTTGAGAATAATGACCCCAGTACAGTATGGGTGCCCAGAAAGCGTTGTAAATGTAAAAAATGCAAGAAAAAGCACCATTAAACTGTAAGGCAGGTGTTCTACAGGGGCAGTCCTAGTGGCTGACCTTTTTTAATTGAGTACACAAATCATGGTAAAGTTGTCAGTGGGGAAATACGGTAGTTAAAAAACTGATGAGAGTCATAAGCAGATGAAAAAACACCCAACCGAGTGCCGAGTGTTTTAGAGCTAATCTTTCTCTAGGATTTTCCTGCTTTGCTGAATGATTTCATTATTTTTATTTATGGCCTCAACATTGTTAAACTTAACATGGTCATTGATCAATTCATTGTCTTCCATATATTCTAGTAACAATTCGACTGATTTATCCAGCAATCTTTCCAGTGGGATATCCCTTTCTTCTGCTAAACGAGTGAGGCGCATGTTTAAATTAGAAGCGAGTGAAGAAACGAACGGATCTCTACCTTCGTTCATTTGTTTGCATTCCCCTTTCAGCTTTAATAGCTCCATTTTATGATGGAGAGGATTGGAAGGCAAAAATATGGACACTACGAATAAAATAATTGAAAGCTGGTTATATCGATTGGCGAAGTAGGTTGATAGCTGGGTGATTTTTGTGTCCGATTCCTTCTTACCCTGTCTTTAATGTATAATAATACTATATTTTACATAAAGGAGGAGTTATTTATGAGCCAAGCCGGCAGTATAATCGGGTTATTTGCAATCATACCGATTTTATTTTATCTGGGACTTCTTTTTTTAAGCATTTATTTTGTAATTAAGGTGATAAAATTCATCAATGCCAAGACAAAAGCAGATCAGGAAAGAAATGATAAGCTGGATGAATTGATAAGAGTTTTAGGTAGCGGTAAAGAAGATCAAAATAGGCCTTTATAATAGAAAAAAAGCGCAATCCATTGGGTTGCGCTTCTTTTATTTCACTGGATTTTTTGGAACGTCAAGGTAGGTGTACAAGCATTTCCTAATAAGCACCATAGCATATTAGGAGGTGAATAAATTGACTGTTAAATTAGAAACTTTATTGGATCGTTCGGAAAAGAATATGGGCAGCGGAATTCATCCAGTCGTTAAAGAGTCAGCATTGGAAATGGTCAAACTGGCATACCAAGAAGGTATTTTTGTGCAAATCAGCGCAGGTTATCGGTCTATAGAAGAGCAAGCAAAGCTATATGGTCAAGGTCGCCTAGGTTATATCTATGATGGAAAAAACTATAGTGATTTATCGAAACCGAGAGTGACGAATGCGATGCCAGGTCAATCTTACCATAACTATGGACTAGCCATTGATTATTTCATAGTTAGCGATGATGGAAAGAATGCCATTTGGACAATTGATGCCAAATGGAAACGGGTAGCGGACATTGGTAAATCCTTGGGATTTGCTTGGGGCGGGGATTGGTCAAGCTTTAAAGATTATCCGCACTTGGATATGACGGGTGGACTAACTTATTCTCAGTTAAAAGCGGGAACAAGGCTCATTGTAAAAAATACGCCTGCAATGGATACTGGCACTCAGACTATCAAGTCCATTCAAAGGACATTAAATAACCGGTATAATGCAAAAATAGATGTGGATGGTTATTATGGACCTAATACTAAAAAAGCGCTGATAAAGGGTTTTTAAACCGAATTGAATAAACAATATGGTGCAAAGATTAATGTGGATGGAATATGGGGACCCCAAACAAAAGCGGCTTCACCTAATGTTAGGAAAGGGGCGAAAGGGAATATCACCTATATCCTTGAAGCTGCACTTTATTTAGAAGGACATAATCCACATGGTATAGATGGTATCTTTGGAAACGGAACGGAGATAGCGGTGAAGGCATTTCAAAGGGCCAAGGGAATATCAGCAGACGGTATTGCCGGTGAAAATACCTTTGCGAAATTATTTGGATGATTAGCTTAGTAAAAAGCCTTAAAATATGAAGGCTTTTTTTGTTTGAATGAAAAATGATTTTTATAGTAGCTTTTTTTAAAAGTAAATATATCCCAATCGCTTAAGAATCGAAGTATAAGAAAATTAGTCCTTTTACAAATGTGAATTAATTTTTATCGAGTATATATGCTCATTTTCATTCACTTAAAATTGATTGAAATATAATAGTCCTTTTAATTTTCCACCCGATTGCCGACGGAATATTGTTAGTAGAATAATAGATGGACGTAAAGGAGATAAATCAATTTAAAGTGTTCAAAAATCGTTGTCAGTTTCACTATTATTGGTCTAATTAGTAGGAATATTCACGTTAGTAGTATTAATATTTTTTAGGCAGAAGATGAAATTATTAGATACCATGGAAGAAGAAAATGAGACTCCTTATAGTGAAAACGATACAATCAAGATGCTGGTGTGATTTTAGTGTTTCAAAAGTGAATTAAGGGATACAGCTTACGGATAATTCTATAGAAATCGACTATGATGTACAGGATGTGTATTTTAACTTAATGTTTAGTGATAAACGAAAAGACAGTTAGCAAAGATAAGCTCACTGTCTTTTTGATTTAATATTTTAAGTGTATTTAAATTTAAGGAAACCCTTATTAACATGTTTTAGAGCATAAATTTGATCACACAACGATCACGAACGTTTAAATGGCACAGTTCTTATGATTACAATAATGAGCACAAGCCCCTCAAAAAATCCTATTAACCTGCCCCTTCTTACTGATCCGCTCCAAAATCTCCATAAATTTATCCCGCCCGTGAAATTCAATCGGCGAAACACCTTAATCGACGGTATCGTATCGGCTTCAATCATTAATAATACTTCTCGTTAATCTTGCCTAAATGGATACTATCGCCGAAATCGACTAGAAGTCCTTTGACAGATGTACTGCCAAGTTTCATTCGCAGCTCGGCTTCAGATGTATGTTTTACAATCTGGGCAGTGGCTTCGACGACTTGGATTTCAAAGTGTTCCTGGATTTCTCCTTCTGTCGCTCCCTTTTGAATAAGTTGCTAGAGTTTTTCTTGAATAATCAGATAATAAATTGCCTTTTTTTGTGTGTATCATGACAAATGAATGAACCAAGCTGTCTGAATTTGCATTAAATATATTAACAATGAAAAGAGGTGAATTATATGTCTGGTTCTGGTTCTAGATCTGTTGATGTAGTTACGATTCTTTGGGAAAGAGCTACGTTAATACCTTTAGCTCAGCGTACAATTGTACAAGCTACAGTGATTGGAAGTGCCGCACCTTGTGCTAACACTTTAGCTCCTGGTGATTCCTACAGAGCTGCTTTACGTTGTTTACTTGGAAATAGATTTGTACAAGTATTGAACCTTGACTTCGGGCGAACCGGAGTTGCCGTGTTCATCCGTTTATTCTAGGATGTTAATTGGGGGACAAAGTATTTTTCATTTAAAATACTTTGTCTTTTTTGTAAATACACAAAAACCACCAGTCATTAAGATTGATGGTTTTATCAATTTTACTAATACAGAATGAGAAGGAAGCGGAACATTATCTTAGTGAATTTCTAGCTGGTGTTGATCCGAATAAATTACCTTTTGTCATTTTATTCAAGACTTGTTGATTCAAATGAAATTGAATGTAGCGTAGTACATATCAAAACTTATATTAGCTTAAATAATTCGGAGGTGGAGGTTTGTTGACTTTTTTTAATAGAATCTATTATATCAGTAGCCAGGATAGGACGTACAGGTACACGGGACTTGATCTCGTGAACTAAACTGTCCACCCACTACTTTAGAAACATGTTTGAGGCTAGTTGGGACGTAGATCTCGTATAACAAGCGAAGCTATGACACTGCATGGAGGACTAGGGGTACTGGGTAGTAAGTAATGGATGGAACAATGAATCCAGTTGCTGGTCTGGATGTGGCAAAAAGAAGAGAGTCAAGTTCAGGCATTTTTAGATCAATCTAAACCGTCTGGGAAGAGCTTTTCAATGAAGGACATCAAAGAGGAATTAGATCATTTTTTAGACTTTTTAAAAGAAAGTGACAGGGCAGATGCCTATGGTCATTTTAGAATCTACAGGGCATTACCATGCTATTCTATATATCTTACTAAATCCGATTATTTCATATCAGGTAAAGAAGTCCAGTTTACGGAAGGTAAAAACAGACGCTATCGATGCGTACCAGTTGTGTGTGCTGTATTACAAAGGTGAACCTCATAAAATTAGAGGAATTCAGCTATTAGACCTTCGGAATTTGTCCAGACAACAGGAAATCATAACGATTAAGTATGTGGAAGCTAAACTTCAGTTTCACATAATGGCTATTATTGGATATGGACGTGTTTCAACTAAAGATCAGGACTTGGCTTTACAGGAGGAGAAGTTAAAAGAGTATGGTTGCAAGAAGATATTCATGGAAAAACAAAGTGGTGCTAAATCTGACAGGAAAGAACTTGCTAAGGCGTTGGACTATTTAAGGGAATCTGACAAGCTGGTTGTTTACAAGTTGGATAGATTAGCACGTTCCACTTTTTACCTACAAATGATTGCTAAGGAACTAGAAGAACGGGGAATAGCTTTAGTGTTCATCAAAGAACAGATTGATTTTAGTACACCATCAGGAAAGCTAATGTTTACTATGCTGGGGGCTATTGCTGAGTTTGAACGTGATCTATTTAAAGATAGAACGGCAGAAGGAAGGGAACGTGCTAAGGCACAGGGGAAAAACATATGGGTAGGAAAGGGAAGGATGAGAAGGACGTTAAGAAGGCTTTAAAGCTGTATGATGAAAGAGAATCTAACGGTTTAAGCGTTAATGATATAGCCAAAATGACAGGTGTCCACGTTCCACTATTTATGCTGAAGTGAAAGAGATGACTAGTAATAGCTAATCGTCTTTTTTCTTGTGGCATTGTTGTAGTTTTAAAATAAAGTCGTACCTTATATAAAAAGATGTACCGATTTAAATAAAGTTAAATCGTTTATAAAAATGATAAACCGAAATCCATACTTTATTTTGGTTTTCCTTTTTTTATTCTGCATGTACAGCAAAATCCTTTTGTATCTTTTTAAATTTATAATTTTTTTAATGCACACTTGACACCCTCGCTACATAGTATTACAGTATACCAGTACTCATTAATACCGAATACCTGTATAACTTATTAGCTTAGGAGGTGTATGCTGTGGAAAATTTAACAGAAATGCTCAAAGGTGTGTTGGAAGGTTGTGTGCTGGAAATTATCAGCCGGGGAGATACTTACGGCTACGAGATTACCCGTCGCCTCAATGAAATGGGCTTTAAAGAGGTTGTTGAGGGTACGGTCTACACCATTTTGGTGCGACTGGAAAAGAAAGAATTAGTGAAATTCGAGAAAAAGCGTTCTGAAATGGGTCCTCCTCGCAAATTTTACTCATTAAATTATGCAGGACACGAGGAACTCGAACAATTTTGGGGAAAATGGAATTTTGTTTCATCAAAAATTAATACCCTAAAGGGGGAGAAATAATATGAAGAAATTTATAGAGCTAATCATTGGTGATTTAGAAAGCAAGAAGGAATACAAAGCATTTATGAAAAAAGTAAATTCCCTACCGAAAGATTACGCATTTGTGTTCAAAAAGATTCAAAAGTACATGTGGAATTTCGGATATGGATTTGGTGAAGAAATCATCAATTTGTATGAACTGTTTGAAGCTAGTGCAGCAGAAGGCAAGCATGTGCTAGATGTTACCGGTGAAGACGTGGCGGCATTTGCCGATGAATTGATGGCTCTCTCAAAACTAGATGGAGAATCGGCGAGTATATTAGGAGGGCAAGTAGATTTGAAAAAAGAAATTGAGTGTAGAGTTGAAGAGCAAGTAAAAATATGGACGAATAAAAAATAAGGTAGGAGGTTAAATATCATGGTGAATTTCATCAAAAAGATACTTGACGACAAAAAAGAATACAAAGAAATGATGGCGCGTGTGGAAGCTTTGCCAGGCAACTACCCAGAAGCCTATAAAAAAATCTGCAACTATATGTGGGGTTTCGCCTCTGGAAGCGGCATGGATATGCTGAGAATCCAGTATGATCTCATTGATTTGTTTGAAGATGGTGCGGCAGATGGCAAAGACGTATTGGAAGTGACAGGTGAAGACGTGACAGCATTCGCCAATGGACTTATCGACCAAGCGAAAAGATGGGATGATAAGTTACGCAATAATTTGAACAAAAGCATTCTGAATCGTGTGGGTAAGAAAAAATAAGCGTTGAACAACCCAAAAGAATAGCTTTTTTGAAAACAAGATAATGTGGCAACGGAATACGCTCCTTAAGACATAGGGGCTTTTTTCTGATAACCATTCCTGGTACCTTCGAATGTGCCGGCTAGATAAAGATTTAAAAAGGGAACCCTCCACAACTTTTTCCAAGTCTACATGGATTTCCACTGAATAAGTGTGGGTGACTCCCCTTTCCCATTTACAATCAATCTTCAGAACTATCAGCTATTACAGAGCAGCCCTTATACTTGAACTATACCCCGGATAACGGACACACATAAAAAAGTGTCCCTTATCCGGGTTTTTTTATGTTTCAATAGATGTAATGAGTATGGACGGAGGGTTTCTATGAGTAAGAATATATATACTGAATTTCAGATTAAAGAACTTGAAAAGAATCCAAATATCATTAGTGCTTCCGAGCGATCTATTTCCTATAGTCCGGAATTTAAAACAAAAGCTGTTAAGGAATATAAAAAGGGGAAAGCCCCCTCTCAAATTTTCATTGACCAGGGAATTAATCTCGAAATAATTGGAAAGAAACAACCCAAACGTTGTCTACAGCGCTGGCGTAGTACCTTTGAAAGGTTTGGTGAGGAAGGCTTCCTTACGGAACGCCGTGGAAAAGGAAGTACAGGACGCCCCACTTCCAAGCCACAGTCTGTAGAAGATCAACTTAGGAAGGCCGAGGCGAGAATCAAATTCCTTGAAGCAGAAAATGACTTCCTAAAAAAGCTGGAAGAGCTAGAAAGGCAGGCTCTGAAAAAGAAATGATTCTAACTGCTGCTGAGAAGTTCTATCTGATTGAAAGGACGATCAGAATACACCAATTAAAGAAGGCTGTTTCTTATCTATGCAAATTGGCTGGTGTAAGTCGAAGTGGCTACTATGATTGGTTAAAGGCAGCTCCTTACCGTGAGCTTCGTGAAGAACAGGATGAATTGGACATAGAATTGATCAGAAATATTTTCATCAGTAAAAAGGAAAAAGTAGGCGCCCTCCAAATCAAAATGATTATGGAGAATGACTACTCGGCCGTCATGAATCATAAGAAAATCAGACGGTTGATGACAAAATATAATCTCCTAGCGAAAATCAGAAGGGCCAACCCGTATCGGAAGATGGCCAAGGCAACCAAGGAGCACCTTACTTGTCCAAACCTCCTTAATCGTGAATTCAATCAGGAGGTGCCAGGGAAGGTCCTGCTTACTGACATTACCTATCTTTATTATGGGAAAGGCCAAAAAGCGTATTTATCCTGCGTAAAAGATGCCGCCACAAAAGAAATCGTTACGTACCATTTATCTACTTCATTAGAAATGGATATCGTTTACGAGACTTTAAATAAGCTAAAGCAGGCTGTGTGTCACGAGTTCCATCCGAGTGCAATCCTTCATTCTGACCAGGGGTTCCATTACACCCATCCGCTATTTCAACGCAAAGTGAAGGAACTTGGGATAACCCAATCCATGTCCCGCAAGGGAAACTGTTGGGATAATGCGCCAATGGAAAGTTTCTTTGGCCACTTTAAGGATTTGGCAGAATATAAAACATGTACTAATTTAACGGATGTGAAGGAAGAAATTGATCGAGTTATTGAAGAATATAATGAACATCGTTATCAATGGGGGCTAAGGAAAATGGCCCCAGTACAATACCGGGACCATTTATTAGCTGCTTAGGCACTTTTTTATACTGTCCGTAAAATGGGGCACAGTTCAACTTATCAGGTCTTTTTTTCATTTATTCCCTTATTTTACCAGATTCGAGGTGTGCATACAAAAGCATTTGATCCATTTATAGATATACGGATGGACGAAGAATATACCAGCGTACTAGCACTTGAGGAACTTCCTGCAGCTGCAGAGTCAAGTATCAGGGAAGCATTAAAAGATGAAAATGAAGAACCTATGATTGTAGAACATACATGCAGCTCGACGGAAACAATATTATAATAGAGGAAAGAAATAACCAAAGCTTTCAAGCGATGGTGATCCAGAGAAAGATTGAAAGTTCACTGGAAGAGGTGGCGAACCAGGCATGGTCCAACTTGCCTGAGGATCAACGCCTTAAGAGGGAGGGATTTTTTAGAAAAGACATCGATTTGGAAAAAAAGACGAGTTTGTCCGTCCTTAAATCAATGAGCGTTTTGTGGAACGGTTGAAAAAAGAAATGGAACTTGGTAAGTAAGTCATGGAAGGGTATGCTTTACATTAACATAATTAATGATAAAAATATTTACAATCACTAATTCACATAATAACAGTAAATACTTCAGTTTTCCATCTTATTTCATGGTTTCAATTATGGAACTTTACCTGACAACAAAGTTGTATCATAAAACTATCTAGCTGAAAAATGCCACAAAAGTCCTTGCAGACAAGTATACAAGGACTTTTATAATTTACATAAAAGAAATAGCACCACTAATTATAGCTAATACTGTTAAGATTAACGATGTCAAGATGGCCCATTTGTATGCGAATTTCTGATATTCTCCAAGGTCTTTATCAACCATACCAACCAATAGAATGGTTGATGCAACAAGTGGACTCATTAAATGAGCGGGTTGTCCCAATATAGAAGCCCGAGCAATTTCTAACGGAGTAATACCATAGGCTGAAGCTGCTTCTGCAAGAATAGGGAGAACTCCAAAATAATAGGCATCATTCGATAAAACGAAAGTGAATGGCATACTTGTAATGCCAACAATGACAGGAAAAAACTGTCCTAATGAAGCAGGTATTATCGCAACCAGTCCATTAGCAATAGCATCAACCATTTTTGTACCGGAAAAGATTCCTGCAAATACTCCTGCAGCAAAAACTAATAAAACAACAATTAAAGCGTTTCCAGAATGTGCTAAGATACGTCTCTTTTGCATTTCCAGATTAGGGTAATTAATCATTAAAGCAATAGCGAAACCGACTAAAAATAAAATGGGGGAAGGAACCAATCCCATAATAAGCATGACCATAATGCCTATCACAATTAATAAGTTAACCCACAAAAAACGAGGACGTTTAATGTCAATATGAGGAAATGTTTCAGTGGCTTCATTTTCAACAGTAGCAGCTATTTCATTTTTGAACTCTTCTATGTGTATTACACCAAGTCGTTTACGTTCTTTTTTCCCTAAAATAAATGCGACGAAAATAACCCAAAGAGCACCACCGATCATGGTAGGAATAAGTGGAACAAAAAATTCGGATGCATCAAGTCCCAATACTGCTATTGCTCTGGTAGCAGGTCCTCCCCAGGGGGTCATACCACTCATGACACTTAAAGCCAGCATGGCTACAGTGGCTAAAACCAATGGATTCATACCGATTCGTTTATAAAGTGGATACATAGCTGAAACAGTAATGATATACGTTGTTGTACCGTCTCCATCTAGGGCCACAAGTAATGCAAGAATTGTGGTACCCATCGAAATTTTGACAGGATCTCCCTTGACAACTTCTAATAACTTTTTGATAAGTGGGTCAAATAAGCCCGTATCTATCATAATGCCAAAAAACAATATGGCGAATAATAATAGAGCAGCAGAAGGAGCGACTAGCTTAATGCCTTCCATCATCATAGTGCCAATTTTGCTTCCAAAACCACCAACTCCTGCAAAAACGATCGGAACTAAAGTTAAAGCAACAATGGGTGATAAACGTTTGGACATAATTAAATAGGTAAAAACGGTAACCATGGAGATGCCTAAAATTGTAAGAAACATTATTAAATCCCCTCCCAAATATTGAATGCGCTTTCAATTGATCTCTGGATGACTAAGAATTAATTTCGTGACTTTTCATAAAAAATTAACTGGCAGATTAATAAGTTTTACATTATGCTTATGCGCTTTTCTTTATTAAAGGTAATACAGGGAGAACAATAAGTTAAATACATATTTTTTTTGTGTTGGTATCAAAATAATTTATTCTTAAAAAAAGATTGGAGGGAGGAGAGCAAAGAAAGCCAAAGGATAAGTGGTACAATAAGAAATTTTTAAAAATTTAATGCTATTTTTTTAAGTATTTAAAAAGAAGGTCATCATCTAAAGATTGTGAATGATGACCTTCTTTTCTTTATAAATCAGACTTTTTCAGTGTCCTTGAGCAAAGCTCTCCCCTTTTTAATTAACATTTAGTTTTAACGTTACTGTTCTTGTCTTTTTTTCTTAAACTTAATTTTAATACCAATCTTAGTAATGGAGGCACTGCGGCATAAATAAAAGCCATCCGAAATAGTTGATAGCTGGTAACAGTAGATACATCAGCATTTACTTCTTGTGCAATGATTCCCATTTGATCCATTCCACCAGGGGCTAAACTTAAAAAACCCGTAATAGTCGATAAATCATAATACTGGGTCAGTAGAAAACTAAAAAACATTGTTGCGCAGATCAAAATCAGTCCGTTCATCAAAGCCAATAATAATGTTTTTCTTTTGTTGTCAAGTTGTTCCGGTTTTAATAGTAAACCGATATAACCGCCAACCATAAATTGAGATATATCAAGAAGTGAAGGAGGAAGTGGTGGTCCCTGCAAACCTAAAAGACCTATTGCAGCAGTAACGATTACTGGTCCTAAAAAGTAAGGAGCTGGTAATTTGAATATTTTACCTATTCTTGCTGCGAGGAAACAAATAAGCGCGAACAGAAAGATAAGAGGAAATAAATCACTCCACTCAGGAATAAAGTTATCCATTATTTTAGATGAGTCATTGGTACTTTTCGCTGCAAAAATAGGACTGAAAATTAAAAGGGGAACTAAGAAAACAACCATTATCACTCTTGTGACATGGAAAAAGGTTACTGTCGTAATATCAATGCCTTTCATTTCTTCTGCAAACACAACAATTTGTGACAAACCTCCAGGTATACTACTTGTTAAGGAGGTAGGATAGTCAATGCCGGAATATTTTGACATAACAAAAGCTGAACATACACACACAAGGACAATTAAGGTTGTAAGGATCAACATTGAGGGAATGTGACTAATCATGTCAGACAGTGAGCTCTTGGTAAAAGAGATGCCAATTGAATAACCTACAATAATTAATCCAGTATTTCTCATCGAAACGGGCCAAATTAATTTAACGTTTTTGAAACGTGATGCAATTAATAGGGCTGCCATTGGACCTAGAAGCCAGGGGATTGGCAGCCCGATAAGAGAGAAAAGGCCGCCTCCAATAAAAGCAGTTAGAAGTGCAGCTGAAAATTGGATTGTCTTGCTAACGTTATTTAAATCCCACTTTTTCATATTAATTCTCTTCCTTTGTACTAGTTTTATTTCGATTCGTCTTATTTCATTGTTTAGAATCATTAAGAAAATCAATAAATGCTTTTACTTGTGCCAAATCCATAGTCACATCCCGATAAAAAACCCAAGTTTCTCTAAGCAAATAGCTATTATCGCTTAATACAATGGGGAAAGTATACAGTGGTTCATCATTTTTAATACAGATTTCTGGTAAAATGGCATATCCTAAACCATTAAGAACCAGTTCCTTACATGTTTCAATCCGATCTACCTCCATTGAAATCTTAGGTGGTGACGTAAAGGTTTCCTGCCACCAGTTTTCAATAGTATTTCTTAACGATTGGTCTGTCTGATAATTAACTCTAGGAAGAAAAGGAAGTTCTTTTAATTCAATTTTTTTACTGGAGGCAATACAAATCTTTTCTTCTTGAAACAACACTTTATTTTCCTGCCATTTGTAAGGACCTCTAACGATCCCGAGGTGTGCTTCTTCTTTTTGAAGCATCTGATGAATTTGAGAACTCCATCCAGTTTTCAAACTGATTTCAACCTCTGGATATAGGGTTAGAAATTCTTTTAATAATACTGGTAGTTTATATCGGGCAAACAAGCCAGATACACCCAATCGCAAAGTTCCTTTCACTTTTTTATCCAAATTTGAAATATGTTCTTTTGCAGCTCCTAATTGCTTACGCATATTTTTAGCGTATTGAACGAGGTATTCCCCTTCAACTGTAAACTCGACACCTCTTTTGCCTCTAGAGATTAAATTTGTTTTGAATTCTTTTTCCAGCTGTTTTATACGATAGGATAAAGCTGGCTGAGAAATAAATAGTCGTTGTGCTGCCTTTGTTATATTTCTTTCTTCGTAAAGAGTAATTAATATAAGCCAGTCTTTTTCATCCATAAAATTTTTCTCCTTTAACCATAAAAAATATTTATGGGTAATTATAAATAATGATAATTTATTTGATTTCTAAAAGTATAATACAACTATTGAAAAAAGAAATCTATCTTTTTATGTAAATCAACAGACTCACTATAGTTTTGCGTTTCCAGTATTCTTTCATAAAATTTTTCTATGGCAATGAATAAAAAAACAATATTATTTTTATTCATTATTTTCACTTATTATTTACATGAAGAGTTATTACTACTTATCAGGAGGGCTAAAGATGTCAAATACACAAAATTATGATGTAGTTGTAGTAGGGGCAGGAAACGCAGCATTATGTGCCGCAATCTCAGCAAAAGAGGGCGGTGCTAGAGTTCTTGTATTAGAACGGGGACCTGTGGAAAAGCGTGGAGGGAACTCTTTCTTCACGGATGGAGCCATTCGTGTAGCATACAATAATTTAGACGCAATCAGAAAAGTAATACCTGAATTAACAGATGAAGAATCCGAGTTGATTGTAATGCCTGAATACACGGAATCCGATTATTACAATGATCTAATGCGAGTAACAGGTGGACAAAGTAATCCCGAATTAGCAAAACAGCTGGTTTCTAAATCGTATGAAACAATTGCGTGGATGCGTGATCAGGGAATAAAATTTGAATTGAATTATGAAAATCAATCTTTCGTACAAAATGGCAAGCGCAATTTCTGGGGAGGACTGCCTATCAAAACGGAAGATAAAGGCGTTGGCTTAATGAGACAGCTCTTTGCGCGGACAGAAGAAATTGGCATCGACGTTTGGTACGATTCACGTGCTGTGGAGCTCGTATCAGAGCATAATACAATAACCGGTGTCGTTGTTGAGAAGGATCATACAATGGTAACGGTTCAGACATCCGGTGTGATTTTGGCTTGTGGCGGCTTTGAAGCCAATAAGAAAATGAGATGTGAAAATATTGGTGAAGAATGGGAAGCGGCAATTGTTCGTGGAACCGAGTTCAACACAGGAGACGGCATTTCCATGGCTATGGCTGTCGGGGCTCAAAAATTTGGGCAGTGGTCTGGATGTCATTCGATTGGGACAGATTATAACGCGCCAAAAGTAGGAGATTTCACAAAGCCGGGAGATATTTTTAAAAAGCATTCTTATCCGTACAGCGTCATGCTTAATAATGAAGGGAAACGTTTTGTTGATGAAGGAGCAGATTTGCGAAATTACACCTATGCCAAATACGGCCGTGAGGTATTAAAACAACCTGGACATGTGGCATATCAAATTTATGATGTACAGGTACGCCCGATGCTGCGTAAAGAATATGACCTTGAAGAAGCGACTATTTATAAAGCAGATACGCTTGGAGAGTTGGCTAGTTTACTGCCGGTCAATCAAACACAATTCCTTAAAACGATCGAAGAATATAACAGTGCCGTACAAGATGGCGAGTATAGACCCGCAGAGAAAGATGGCAAAGGAACGAAAGGAATTACCCCTCCTAAATCCAACTGGGCACTTCGAATTGAGCAAGGGCCATTCTATGCTTTCCCTGTAACGTGCGGAATCACCTTCTCGTTCGGTGGTTTGCATGTAGATGTTACGGGACATGTGTTAAACAAAGAAGAACAACCGGTTAATGGTCTCTTTGCGGCTGGTGAAATGATTGGGGGGATTTTTTATGAAAACTATCCTGGTGGATCCGGGTTAATGTCTGGAGCAGTCTTTGGAAAATTAGCTGGTTCATCCGCAGCCCACTATATTCAAGAAAAGGTCGAAGCGGTCAATAATCATTGAGTCTTTTCCTTGCATAGTTAATAGATAAGAATTTATCCAAAAAATCTAGGGATACATTAAATAGAAGAATGAAAAACAGCCAAGGCTTAAAAAAAGTTCTTGGCTGTTTGGTACTTCAAATATTAAAAGTCTTTATGTATTGACTAAAACTCATATCATATAGGGATATGAGTTTTTAGAGTATAGCTTTAAGCGTCCTGATGGTCAGACAATATGATTTTTCTTCTATTATAGCTATTCAATTTAAGCACCAGCTGAATGGATCAGCTGGGCACTATCGAGCATGAAGTCAGCGCTGACTTATCAACAGTTACCAGATATCAACTATTTTGTATGATATATATTTATATAGCTGTTCTTCCTATGCTCCGATTGATGCTAAAATTGAGCCTGTGAAAAAGGATACCATTCAATAAATAATGGGTTGGTTTGTGGGTGTTTTTCCCTATAACAAGGATGATAGATAACAATTAGTTTTCTTTTTGGTTAAATACTCCAGTAACCAGGAAAATCTGGATTCAGTATATCCTAAACAGTATAAGGGTGAGCGCTCCCCCCGGAAAATTTTCATCTATTCTCAATCCTATTTTATATTTGAATTAGCCCAGACTATAATGTATCTCCAACTAACCGATGCCTACAAGGGCTCTATTGAAAACTCACTTATACAAAACAAGGATCATTGAAGTAAACTATTTCGGAAAGAATTTTAGTGCCTTTCATATTTTTGAATAGTTCTTTCGCTTCTTTTTCTGTGTCAAATTCAAAAATTTTAATATTTCCTTTTAAAAAGACAGTGATGACCCACATTGAAAAGCCTCCAAGTGATAGATATTTTTTTTGCTGTAATTTGCAAATCAATTCAAATCAAGCTAATTGATAGGAGAGCTCGTAATTTTTTTTCGTGTACACGTATCCCTCTAAAATGATTCTCGCTGTGCGTACCACTTTAATAGCGCGTATGTGTCCTGCCAAAAAATCAACTTTTGTTTCCATGATCCCTGCCGGGTGGGCTAATCGAAAAATTTCCTGTTTAATGTTCACCATCTCAGATAAAATCGTTTCCTGTAAGTAAGCTCCTGCAGTTGCACAGATGGCTCCTGTAATAGCAAGCGCTTGATGGGGCTTTTGCATCGACATCATTCTGATCATCAAATCCATCTCTGACGCTTTTCTTTCCGATCCGTTTAGGTCGACGTAATCCATAGGAGGAGCAATTAGGGTCATTTTAGGCACAGCAGGAGATTGGACAGTTGCTGATTTCTTATCGGAAAATTGACACATTTCAGCTGCAATCGACCGGATTTCTTCTAGTTCATTTAATTTTTCCTGTGAATAATCAGTGGGCAATTCGCTTCCGTTTAGACCAATATCCTGTGCCCTTACAAAAACAAGTGGATTGGCAACATCAATGATTGAAACTTGAATCAGTCGATCCTTCGTTTTAATCATGTCAATTGGATTTCCTGTAGGGAAAAGTTTTCCTGTAACTGCTCCTTCAGCACGAGTAAAAGAAAGATAGATAGGTGATCCTTTACCAGGCACGCCTGGAATTGAGCAGCTGCCTTCTTTTTTCACTTGTCCATTTTCAACCTCTACTTCTGCAATTATCAATTTCTGTGTATTCGTGTTAAAAATTCTCACCGTTGTAACAGGTTCTTTTGCCGGAACTAATCCGTGCTCAATTGCGTAAGGTCCTACAGCAGATGAAATATTACCACAATTTCCTTTAAAATCAACCATTTGATTATCGATGCTGATCTGCGCAAATGTATATTCCACATCGAATTCTGGTGAATCCGATTTTTTGATAATTGCTGCTTTACTTGTCAATGAATTCGCTCCTCCAAGACCATCAATCTGTCTCCGATCCGGACTGCCCATCACGTCAAGTAAGAAACCTTCCCAGTGTGAGCGATTCGAAGGCATATGTTCAAAGTTAAGGAACACACCTTTACTTGTTCCGCCGCGCATTACAACTACTGGTACTTTCATTGTATAACCACCTTTTCTCAAATCAATATTTATAGCACTACCGGTTCCTTTGAAAATATAGTATGATAAGTTCATTCATAAGTAAAATACATATTTTTTTAATAAAAATGATAAAAAAACTTATAATCAAAAGGCGGGAGATGGGTAAGTGGACGAAAAAGATTGGATTGCGATAAGGGTACTATATGAAGAAAAAAACATTAGCCGTGCCGCAGAGCGTTTATATATATCGCAGCCGGCGTTAACGTACCGGCTTAAAAATTTAGAAAAAGAATTTAGCACGAACTTATTTTTCAAAATAAAAGGAGGCATTGAGTTTACTTCCGAAGGGATACATTTAGCGGGCTATGCGGAAGAAATGGTGAAAAAGTTGCAAAAAACGAAAGATTATATGCTGAATATGAAAAATGAGGTAAGAGGAACGTTAAGGCTTGGCGTTTCCAGCAACTTTGCCCAATATAAACTACCAGAAATATTGAAAAAGTTTTCAACACAATATCCTCATGTACAATTTAATGTGAATACAGGCTGGAGTACAGAAATCATGCATCTTCTGGATTCCTCTAGTGTTCAATTAGGCATTCTGCGTGGAAACTATGAATGGTATGGAATCAAATCGCTACTGCATAAAGAAAGACTTTGTTTAATTTCTAAGAAAGAGGTAGACTTGGATAATTTGCCGGAACTTCCATTCATAAATTATAAAACCGACAGTTCTTTAAAAAACTTAATAAATGGCTGGTGGCATGATAGATTCCCGGAGCCACCATTTGTAACTATGGAAACGGATCGGCAGGAGACGTGCAAAGAGATGGTCAAAAATGATCTTGGTGTTTCTATTCTGCCGGAAATATGCCTGCAGCCTTCAGATAACTTGCATACATACGGGTTATCCTACAAAAATGGGAAGCCGGTGTTAAGAAATACATGGTTAATGTATAACCAGGATTCTTTAAAACTCTCTACTGTGAAAAACTTTATTGATTTCTTGAATAAAAATTCCAATCTTTAACGAAAAAGCACAATGAAATTTATTGAAAATTTCATTGTGCTTTTTCGATTTCTTAATTTAATATAAAATGGATTATAAGTTTTTTTTTCAGAAAAGTAAAAAAAATATGTATTTCACTTATTTTAAGAAATGAACTATTCTAAAAATAGAAACCAAATCAACAGGGAAACAGAAAATATTATATAATATTTTTTAACTATTCAAACTTTTCATCCGATTTGTAAGCGGTTTCTTTAATAGGAGGGGATTCATATTCTTACGTTACTTGGAATTTCAATGGTCGTTGTCTTTACTTATTTAATCATGTCTAAACGGTTATCACCTGTTAATTCTCTTGTGGTCATTCCAATTATCTTTGCATTAATTGGCGGATTTGGTCCAGAGCTTGGAGATATGATGCTCGATGGAATAAAGGTTGTCGCACCTTCAGCCGCATTGCTATTGTTCGCTATTTTGTTTTTCGGAGTTCTGATTGACGCTGGATTATTTGATCCACTTATTAAAACTATGTTAAAAATTGTAAAAGGGGATCCGGTTAAAATAGCGATAGGAACAGCAGTAATCGCAATGACCGTTGCCTTAGATGGTGATGGTACCACGACTCATATGATTACAATTTCCGCTATGCTGCCTCTTTACTTACGACTTGGTATGAATCCACTTATTCTTGCCACTATTTCTATGCTGGCTGTCAGTATTATGAGTGGCATGACTCCTTGGGGAGGACCTGCAACAAGAGCAATAGCATCTTTAGGTCTCGATGCAAATGAATTCTTTGTCCCGATTATCCCAACACTATTCGCAGGTATTGCAGCTATTCTTTTTACCGCTTATGTACTTGGGAAAAAAGAGCGCAAAAGGCTTGGTGTTGTACATATCAAAGCTGCACCTGAAATGAAAGGAGCTCTTGCTGAAGCAGCGGTAGCTTCCGCGATACAAGACGATTTAAAGCGCCCTAAATTAATATGGATCAATCTTTTGTTGACGCTCACTGTCATGGTCGTTCTTGTAATGGGCTTCGTACCGGTAACTGTGTTGTTTCTAATCGGGTTTGTGCTTGCTTCAATCATTAATTACCCTAATCTAGAACAGCAAAAAGAGCGAATCGTGTCACATGCAGGAAATGCTATTACCGTCGTCACACTAGTATTTGCGGCTGGTATTTTCACAGGGATCTTTTCCGGAACGAAAATGGTAGATGCCATTGCAAATTCATTAGTGGCCATCATTCCGGATTCTTTAGGCTCTTTTTTACCGATGGTCGTTGCGTTCACCAGCATGCCATTTACGTTCGTTTTATCCAATGATGCTTACTACTTTGGTGTTTTGCCAATTCTTGCCGAAGCAGGAGAAGCTTATGGAGTGAGTCCTTTAGAAATTGCCAGAGCTTCCGTACTGGGCCAGCCTGTACATTTCTTAAGTCCACTCGTGGCATCGACTCTTTTACTAGTAGGGATGGTAAAAACAGATATCGGGGAACTACAGCGGTATGCATTTAAATGGGCTCTAATTTGTTCATTAGTCCTTATCATTGTTGCTATCTTGACAGGGGCTATTATTTAAGTACAATGTTATCTAATAAATTCTTCGAACTTAAACAAAGTAGGGCTGTGCCAAAACCAATTATTATTAGTGGTTTTGGCACAGCCCATTCTTTTATTTAATTCCAGAAGTCTCGCCGCTAGCAGTAATTATTTTTACGATTGTTTTCGCAAGGTTCATAACCGTGTATAGACGAGTATCATTTAAAAATTGCATCGTTGGCAGCGGATCTATATAATTGACCATTCCTGTAATATGATAATCTCCCACTTCCGGCAATACTTTTTTTAAAGCTTTCCCTGGGACAAGAGGTCCATCCTTCAAGAAAACATAACCGACCTGGTTTTGATTCCCTAAACAAGCATCCACACTAAAAATAAGAGGCTTTTTGAATTGTTTTTTTATTATTTTCAACGTGTCTTTTAAATTAAATGCATGAACGGGATTTTCCAAAGTACCGTAAACACGATAAGGCACCGTATGTTCTTTAAGCATTGTCCCGACTAAAGGGCCTAATGAATCCCCAACTGATCGGTCTGAACCAATACACAGAAAGATTACATCTTCATTTTGACATCCAGAAGATTGAATAATCTCTTTGACTTTTAATGCTAAGCAGTTTATTTCTTCGCTTTTTGGTTCCACAGAACAAATTGCTCCTCTTCTTGTAAATTAGACTCATCTTAATTCCCCTTTGTTCTATTATACGAACAAAAAAGACTGGTATGTCAACATTAAACTAGACAACTTTTTTAAGGTGTTCAAGTTTGTAATCAATCGGACTTACATAACCCAGTGTCCCATGAATTCGTATGTGATTAAACCAGTGGACATAATCTTGTAATTCCCTTGTTAATTCTTCTAAACTATCAAAATGTTGACCTTTCACAAACTCCGTTTTGATGATTTTAAACGTTGCTTCAGCTACGGCATTGTCATATGGACAGCCCTTCATGCTTAAAGATCGTTGAATGTTAAAGATATTTAAAGCATCATTCATGAGCTTATTTTAAACTCATTTCCACGTTCCTTATGGAAGATTTGGATCTTACGAAGGTCAACCTTGATGGAGGCGAATGCACGATAGACAAGTAAAGCATCTTTGTTGTTCCTGTAGGGATTGCCTTTTTATTGGATTTTTTATGTATAGTCACCTAATAGGTATGCTAACTTCTTTTTAACTTTTCATTCCAACGTATACAATCTCCATTCTTAAAATCCAGGTTACTCCAAGAATTTGCCAGCCATATAAGAACAAAAAACCACCTCTTAGATGGGCGGCATGATGTAGGGCTATTAAGCCATGCATCGGAGAAATAGTTAAGACTAATTCTCCCCGCTTTTTCACTCATTTTGTGAAGTTGTCATGTTAATAATTTATATCAATAGAAAAAACCACTTCCTATTTCATTAGGCAGTGGTTTTTTTGTAGGGATCAACTATTTGTTTAATTGTGAGTGCAGCAACCCTAGTTCTTCAATAAATAAAGATAAGGTAGGATTCTTATTTATTTTCTTCCAAGAAGCCAAAACATCAAATTTAAGATTGTCTCCTTCAATGTCAATAAAACGAAGTGTAGGAGGAGCGTATAGCTGTAGATATTTCGGAAGAATGGTAATGCCGATATCTGAATCCACCATCATGTACACTGCTTCAATCCGTGAAGCTGTACTAACCAAGTTTGGAGAGAAACCATGATTGGCACATGCAGCCAGCAATAAATCAAAACCTGGAGGAGCTTCATGCCTGTCCAGCATGACAAAAGGTTCATGGGCTAATTCCGAAATGTTGATAGTTGTTCTATTCGCAAGGGGGTGGTCTTGATTTAGGATAATACAATGGGATTGTGTCCATAAAGTTTTGTATTCCAGTCCACCAATACTTTGTAACCCAAGTGAAAGTGTGAAAGCTATGTCTAGTTCATCGGATTTTAATTTCTCAATCATTTGCCCAACTTGAAAATAGCTCAACCTTAATTTTACATTTGGGTGCTTGCGTCTGAATTTTCGAATCAAAAGGGGCAAAAATTCTCTCACGGGTACGCTCAATAAGCCTATATTAAGTATCCCAATTAACCCTTCCTCAGCTTGCTGGACATTTTCAATCGACTCTTCAAGCTTCTTTATGATCTCCTTTGCATCTTTCAAAAAAACAGCTCCAGCGTTGGTCAATTGAACGGAATGTTTATCTCGAAGGAAAAGTTTTACACCTAATTTTTTTTCTAAAAGGGCGATCTGTTGACTCACAGCAGGTTGTGCTACAAATAATTCCTTTGATGCTACCGTGAAATTTAAGTGTTCAGCAACTGCAATAAAATAACGCAATGGACGAATGTCCATCCCCAATCTCCTCCTGAATTGCTTGATAATTTATAAGATTATGAATTTATTATAATAGGAATCTGAAAAATAAACAAACGTTATAAGGAAAAGGTTATTACCAAGATTATTTTTTGGTATTTCCAAAAATAAGAGGTTTTATATATATTTTAGTTATGGAAGAACAAGACGAAACGATAACTGAGAATGAAATGGGGGTAAACACGAAACGAGCAATAAGGCATTCATGGATGATAGCTTATTTTCCTGAAGGTACCCAGAGTGAAGCATGGGAGAAAAATATTGATGCCACGATTGCTTTTTCTTTTGCTCCGTTCCCAAATTCAAATAACATGGAAAACCGTTGTGCAAAGGGGAACCGAATCATTTTTACTTAAAAATGTATACGTTTCCAAACATCGAACAGTTGATATGGCTGCTAGAGTTGTAGAAGTTTCGGCATGTTTAAGTTATTGTCTTTTCAACTAAATCACCGCCTTCGACACCTCTAAGGTGAAGAACTATTAAATGATAGGAGGTTTTACAATGCTAGATAATTTACAAGAAAAAAGTTCAGGCGTTGTTCGTACTGTTCTTGGACTAGTGCCTGCTCAAGAACTAGGTGTTGTGCTCATTCATGAATCACTTCTTTCTGTGATGCCTGGTGCGGAGTATGCACCAGAGATCGATATGGATAGAAGTAAGATATTTGAGGAATTAAAGCGTGAGCTTACTGAATTTCGTAGACTTGGTGGAAAAACAATTGTAGATCGTAGCGGTATGTTCCACGGTCGTGACGTAAAGCTTTATGAAACTCTTTCTAGAACAACAGGTATCCATATCGTAGCGTCAACAGGTTTAGGACCTGAGCCGATGTTAAGTGGATACTTTGTTACACCACAAAAGAATCCGCCTACACCATGGTCAGCAGAACAATTTGCTGATTTGTTCGCAAAAGAGGTGACAGAAGGAATCGTTGTACCACGTATTGAACGTTCAAGTTCAGCAGGATTAGTGACGTCAATCGCAAGTCAAAGTGGTATTACAGAAAAAGAAATTAATCTTTTCCGTGGATCTGCACAAGCAGCTCTCACAACAGGAGTACCTGTATCAGTTCAATATGGGACGGATGCTGTAAATGATCTGGAAATTTTATTAGGTGAAGGCATTGCACCAAACCGTGTCATCATCGGAGGGCTTGACCGTCTAGATGCTGTCCGCCGTAAAGAAGCATTCGCTGTTGCGCGTCACGGTGCCATGGTGGCATTAGACCATGTTGGTTGGGCTACAAACGATGGCTACGTGAACGATGAAGAACGTGCAAAGTTAATTTTAGCGTTATTTAAAGAAGGTTTTGGTGATTGTGTCCTAATTTCAACAAATGCAATTGGAGTTGCAAAGGGTCATGATGCAAAAGAGCTTGGTTTCGATTACTTACTAACAAAATTTGTTCCAACCTTACGTAGAGTAGGTGTAACTGATGAACAAATTCGCATTTTATTAGAAGAAAACCCACAACGTGTATTTACTGTTGATGCTTCAGCAGCTACAGAAAAAGAATCTGTTTTGGTAACAGAGCGTACCTAAACGTGAGGAGTGAATAAAGGATGGGTAAGGTAAATACGGTTTTAGGGCCAATCGCGACGGAAGACTTAGGGATTACGGCAATGCACGAGCATGTTGGGTTCGGTCTACCTGGATGTGACTTAGATACACAATGGTGGAAAAAACCTGAAGAAGCGTTTGACGTTACAGTACAAAAGTTACGTCGCTTCCGTGAACACGGCGGTAAAACATTCGTAGACTGTACAGGGATTGGAAACGGACGCGATGTCGAATATTTCCAAGTGCTTTCACGAAAAACAGGGGTCAATATTATTGCTGTTACAGGCTTTGTAGCAGGTGACTCAGCTCTACCATATTTCCGTAACAAACCAGTCGAATATCTTACGGATTTATTCATCCATGAAATTACAGTTGGTATTGACGGTACGAGCGCAAAAGCTGGCGCTATTAAAGTAGGGGTAAGTCGCGGTGGTAAACTAAGCGAACTTGATAAACGCATTTACCGTGCAGCTGCACGTGCAGCATTACAATCGGGTGTCCCAATTATTACACATTTATGCGTAGATGCTGAATCTGCTATTGCAATCTTCGATGAAGAGGGCTTACCACTTGATCGCGTACTTATGGGGCATGCTGATGATGGCGGATATCTCGATGAAGACCGTGATACGATGATTGCAGAATTAGGTGGATGGGTAGGCTTCGATACAATTGGCTATGACAGTGAGATGGAAGGTTCACCATATTGGTCACGTCCTCGTCAAGATCGTGTTGAACATTTCCTTCGTTTTCTTGATAAAGGTTTTGTTGACCGTGCACTTATTTCAGCTGATGCCAACTGCTGTGCTCTTGGCTGGCCAGGATTAAAAGGACATTCAGTAAACTACCTGTTTGAAGAATTCTTACCAGACCTTCGTAAAGCGGGTGTTGGTGAAGAAGTATTTGAACAACTTCTAGTACACAATCCTGCGAAAATTCTAACTATGCAAAAACCCCGTTCATTCGTGAAAACGGTAGTGTTAGCACAAAAGGCCTAAGAAGGGCAGTGTCTGCTTCTGATTCTAGAAGCCTACACTTCACTTTCATTACCGCTTTGATCTGTGAAAAGTGACGAGATATGAATTCGTAAAATAGTTGAACAACATAGCGGGAGGGTAACGAATATGAGTATTAAAGGATTGGCCTATATTGCAGGGGCGTTCGAGCACTCACTGCGTAAGGCTCCGAATAAATCCGTTGCTGCTTTACATGCAGAATGTGCGAAAGGTGCATTAGAAGATGCTGGACTAGCATTTGCAGATGTAGACGGATATTTTTGTGCTGGTGACGCTCCGGGTGGTGTACTGTCTATGGTCGATTATTTAGGTCTCAATGTACGTCATGTAGATGGTACAGACACTGGCGGGTCATCGTACATTGCCCATGTTTCCCATGCTGCACAAGCAATCGCAGCTGGCAAATGTAATGTTGCATTAATTACAATGGCGGGTCGTCCACGTACAGAGGGCAGAAGTGGTGTCAAACAGAAGATCGTTGGTGCAAATGTTCCAGATACACCGTTTGAACTTCCTTTTGGACCGACTGCTGTCAATGAGTACGCGATGGCTACAATGCGTCATATGCATGAATATGGTACGACGAGTGAACAATTAGCATGGGTCAAAGTCGCAGCTTCACATCATGCCAGGCATAATTCAAACGCAATGCTGCGTGATTTAGTGACGGTTCAGGACGTACTTGAGTCCCCTATAATTGCTGATCCATTACATAAACTGGATTGCTGTGTAGTAAGTGACGGTGGAGGTGCTTTAGTTGTCGTAAAACCCGAGATTGCCAAAAGTCTGAAGCGTCCACTTGTCCGAGTGATGGGTTGTGGGGAAGCACCTAAAGGATTACTTGACGGCAAAACGGATCTTACGTATACAGGCGCTATTTGGTCAGGGCCTAGAGCCTTTGAGGAGGCTGGGGTTACACCTCAAGATATTAAGTATGCGTCCATTTATGATAGCTTCACAATTACGGTGTTAATGCAGCTTGAAGACTTAGGTTTTTGTGAAAAAGGCGAGGGTGGAAAATTCGTCGCTGATGGGAACCTGATTTCAGGAGTAGGTAAGCTCCCAATCAATACGGATGGTGGCGGGTTAAATAACAATCACCCAGCAAGCCGAGGTGGCATCATTAAAGTGATAGAGGCTGTCCGTCAGCTACGTGGCGAAGCACACCCGCAAGTGCAGGTGGAAAATTGTGACATCGCGTTAGCTCATGGTACTGGTGGCGGAATAGCAAGCCGTCACGGTAGTGCAACACTGATCATGGAGAGGGTGTAGTAGAATGGGAACTCAATATCAAGATAGAACGATGGCGGTCCCTGAGATTCATCCAGAACACAAGGAATATTGGGATGCTGCTGCAGAAGGAAAGCTTCTGATAAAGCAGTGCGATTCTTGTGGTGAGTATCATTATTATCCACGTGTGTTATGCCCATATTGTATGAGCGAGAAAACGACATGGAAAGAAGCAAATGGCACGGGTAGTATCTACACTTATAGTGTGATGCGACGAGGAGTGTCATATGCCATCGCCTTCGTTGAACTCGATGAAGGTCCAAAAATGATGACAAATATCGTCGAGTGTGACCTAGATACGGTGCATATCAATCAAAAGGTAAAAGTGGTATTCAAGCAAAGTGGGGATGAAGATAATCCAGGTTCTTTTGTACCGTGCTTCACACCTGCCTAAGGATTTTAATGAATAGGCTTTGCTACTTCGCTTTATTTGAAAATAGGCGGATGTAATGAATAATAAAAAAACTGATTATTGAGAATATTGTCAATTTCCAGTTGATTGAACTGTCACTATTCAAAACATACTTAGAAAGACTAAGAAGAGGAGCGAATTTAAATGATTATCACTAAGGACGTACGCATTAAAATGCGTGATGGCGTGCATATCGCTGCAGATATTTACCGTCCTGATGGCACAGGAAAAGTACCAGCATTACTTGCCCTTAGCCCATACGGTAAAGAATTACAAGCGCAAGCGCTAACATTACCTCCACAAGCACGTCCAAGTCATCTATGGAACGGAGCAATTGAAGCAGGTGACATTCGTGAAGTAGTATCACGAGGTTATGCTCATATTATCGCAGATATACGTGGTACAGGTGGTTCTGAAGGTGAAATGTGCGGTAACTATAATTCTGGTGGTCATGGAGATGGAAAAGATATTTATGACATCGTGGAATGGATGGCTGAGCAAGATTGGTGTGACGGAAATATCGGGATGATCGGTATTTCATACTTTGCATCTGTTCAAATTTTAGGTGCAGCGGAGCAACCACCACACTTAAAAGCAATCTTTGCGAACGGTGGTCACTTCGATCTGTATGAGCTTTGTTATCACGGTGGTATCATGTGGCTAATGCCACGTGCTTCTCGTGAAGGACGCGGCGGCGATAGTGGTAATGCATTCAATAACGTTACAAGTAAGAGCTCGAAAGTATTCACTTCAGGAGAGCTTAAAGAAAAAACGCAAGAACGCTTAAACGATCCAGATATCGCACATTGGTCAGATTTCGTTCACCTTTTACATTATCAAGATCGGCACGAATTGTGGATAGATTACTTATTAAATCCACTTGATGGCCCATTCTGGCAAAAAGATAGCGCATTAGAAGTAGCCCATAAAGTAGAAATCCCAACTTACTTCCAAGCAAAATGGGGTCGCGGTTGGAACGTTGAAGGCACAATCGAATGCTTCCACAAAGTATCAGGCATTAAAAAGCTTGATGTCCAAGCGCTTCCACCAATGTTAGAGCGTCCATTCCATGAAAGCCATGATGAAATGTTCCGCTGGTATGATTACTGGTTAAAAGGCATTGACAATGGCATTATGGACGAACCAACAGTGCAGTTCTCTGTAGAAGGTTCTTACAAATGGCGTAAAGAAGATCACTGGCCATTGCCATATGAAGAAAAGAAAGAGTTCTACTTACGTCCTCGCCATAAAATTAGCGATAAACCGGAGCCATTAACATCTGAATATGCACATCCAGATGGCTTCTACCAAGCGCCATTAACAGTAACAACAACATCCGAAACGATTAAATGGACGAGTGATAAATTCATAGAGCCTGCAGAAATGACAGGT
Organism: Peribacillus simplex; assembly: GCF_001578185.1. NCBI lineage: Bacteria > Bacillati > Bacillota > Bacilli > Caryophanales > Bacillaceae > Peribacillus > Peribacillus simplex. The sequence goes on from NZ_CP011008.1 coordinate 2,428,815, forward strand.
ACAGGGGCATTATATTTCCATGTAGAAATCGATACAGATGATACAAACTTCATTGCGAAGCTTTATGAGGTAGATCCAGGTGGCAAACGTACGTTAATGACATCAGGTTATTTAAAAGCATCCCATCGGGAACTAAATGAAGAAAAATCAACATACGGTGAACCTTGGCATCCACACAACCGTGTGGTACCAGTACCACCTGGTGAAATTATCGAGTATGCGATTCGGTTATATCCATTCTCATTTTTAATTAAACCAGGACATCGTATTGAACTAGAGCTTGCATGTAACGAACCACTTGATGGAGAAGATGCAAAATTATTACCACCAGATAGCTACCACTTACCGTGTGGTCGTGCGACAGCGCACAAAATCTATCGAGATGCAGAGCACCCATCACGTTTAGTATTACCGGTAATTCCTAAAGAATTCGACGTTACAAACAAATTAACGAAATAATGGTGTGCTGAATTGGCTGCATCTAAGAACATCCACAGCACCTCTTTTTAAATAGAAGGCGTTGAGGTCATAAACTGATTATAGGGGTGAAAAACATGACAAATTCAGTACGTGTTATACCGATCGAATGTAAATTTGGTCGAACAACTGCGTATGCCTACTATATCGACGCACCGGAGCCTGCACTTATTGATACAGGAATTGCATCATCAGCTTCACAGGAAATTGAGACAGTTCTTGTCGAGCATGGCCTACGAATTGAGGATATACGCTGGATTCTTCTGACTCACGGGCACGTTGACCATCTTGGTGGTGCCCGAGCGATTTGGGAGATAACAAAGGGGTGCGCAGAGGTTGTGATTCCTCAGAAGGAAGCATATTTACTACGTAATCGTAGTGCACACATTACAGATTACAAACAGCTTCAAGGCCAATACTTGGATGTGGAAACGCAGGAAAAGCATACCGCAATCCTGCTCAACGATATCGGAGAAGGTCTGAAGCCAACAGTAGAGGTTGTTGGTGGCGATCGCTTATTACTTGGTGGTGATGTGTCGATTACGGTAGTGGAAACGCCAGGACACTCTATCGGATCGGTGACATTTGTCCTTGATGGCGTGAACTGGGCTTTTGCAGCCGACGCTGTGCAAATGTATGGTGGGGCGCAAAGTAGGATTCCTACAATTGAACACCCTGGTTACTATCGCCAAAGCTTACAGCGTCTTCTCGAAGAAGTGCGTCCGAGGCGTCAAGAAACAGTTGAACGCTTATTCGACCGTTATTTTAGAGGAATAAGTACTTCCTCTAATATTTCAGGTACTGGTTTAGGGATGGCAATTGCAAGACAAATTGTTATAGCTCATGATGGTTATATTGAAATAGATAGTAAACCTCAACATGGTACCAAATGTAATATTATTTTTCCACTAAAACGGGTAGGTTAGCTGAAGATTAGAGCTGTCTTTAAGGCAGCTCTTTCGTGCGCCCGGCATGGGTGCAATCTATAGGGTGGAAGTCCCGAATCATGAAGGCAGTAGTAGTGGTTAGCTTAATGCAAGGGTGTCCACGGTGACGTGGAATCTGAAGGAAGCAAGCGGCAAACCTCCGGTCTGAGGAACACGAACTTCATATAAGGCTAGGTATCATTGGATGAGTTTGCGAAACAAAACAAAGTCCTTACTGCCGAAGGTGGTACAGAGTAAATGAAGCAGATAGATGGAGGGAAAGATTGCACTCTTACCCGGGGAGGTCTGATGACAGCCAAGTACACTTGGTAACCTTTCCAGTGATGGACAGCTGAATCATCAGAAGTCAGCAGAGGTCATAGTACTTGTCTACTCGAGAAGACAAGGAAGGACCGAACAGATTAAGGAGGGTGAATACTAGGCGTTCGTTATCTGTGAAGAAGCAAACAATTCCTAACGGAACTTATTTGAAGGAAGAAGTGGTGAATACACGGGGAACTTCAAAAGGGTGGAGCAGATAAAGGCACAAATAGACCATTTATCCACGTAGAAAGGATATCAACGATGTTAATGGAACAGATACTAGAGAGGGAAAACTTAATACAGGCATTGAAGCGTGTAGAAAGAAATAAGGGAAGCCATGGTGTAGATGGAATGCGGGTCCAAAACCTGAGACCGCACCTCGTAACCGAATGGTACAACATGAAAACTGCCCTTTTACAGGGTACCTATCAACCGAAGCCCGTCCGTCGTATCGAAATCCCGAAACCAAACGGCGGAGTTCGGCTTTTGGGTATTCCAACCGTTCTAGACCGTTTCATTCAACAAGCCATTGCCCAAATATTGACCAAGATATATGACTCAACCTTTTCGGAGAATAGCTATGGATTTCGCCCTAACAAACAAGGGCACCAGGCGGTTCGAAAGGCAAAGTCCTATATAACCGAAGGTTATACATGGGTAGTGGATATGGATTTGGAGAAGTTCTTCGATAAAGTGAATCATGACAAGCTCATGGGAATGTTAGAGCGGAAAATTGAAGATAAACGAGTTCTTAAACTGATTCGTAAATTCCTTCAAGCAGGCATTATGATAGGCGGACTTTTTCATAAAAGTGAGGAGGGAACTCCGCAAGGAGGTCCGTTAAGTCCTTTATTATCTAATATCATGTTAGACGATTTAGATAAAGAACTAGAGAAACGCAATCTTCGATTCGTAAGGTATGCGGATGACAGTACTATCTTTGTGAAGACACGAAAAGCCGCCAAACGTGCAATGGGAAATATCTCAAGCTTCATTGAAAGTAAACTGAAGCTAAAGGTCAACTACGAGAAGTCGAAGTATGATCGCCCTTGGAACAGAACGTTTCTCGGTTTTAGTTTCACGAAGTCAAAGAAGAACCCGAAGGTTCTACTGGCTAAACAAACGGTGAAGAGGGTAAAGAAACGAATCAGGGAAATGACCTCGAGAAAATTACCGATACCCATGGAACTCCGAATAAATAAGTTAAAGCAATACCTTAGAGGTTGGATGGGGTATTTCGCCCTCATTGATACTCCGAACGTATTGAAGAATTTAGATTCATGGATTCGAAGAAGACTCAGAATGTGCCTATGGAAGCAATGGAAATTACCAAGAACGAGGGTGAGGAAACTCAAAGGATTAGGCGTCCCATTTGGAAAAGCATATGAATGGGGAAATAGCAGAAAGGGTTATTGGCGCATAGCGCATAGTCCTATTCTAGACAAAACCCTTAATAATGTTTATTGGCTCCATCATGGGTTAGTAAATCTATATGAACGATATACAAAACTACGTCAGACTTAAACTGAACCGCCGTATACCGAACGGTACGTACGGTGGTGTGAGAGGTCGGAGGCTAGGCGCCTCCTCCTACTCGATTTTATGGAACTATCGGGGCAGGATAGTTGAAGAAGGAATTTGTATTTACTTCTAGAATATACATAATTAGGGAATGTGAAGATGGGAGCTTAAATGGATAAGGGCAGTATTTTCGCCCTTCTCGGTTCCAATGGGGCGGGCAAGACAACGGTTGTCAAAGAAGATTACTTACGGAATAATGGTGACTTTGAATTTGATGAAACCAAGAATAAACGTCCGATGAACATATGGCTCTATGCTAAGTGCAGGACATTTCTCGATTCTGATCACCCAGAACAGGATGTGAGTCATCTTTTGATTGCCAATATTCAGTCTCTTTGATGCATCGAACACGCTTTCAAGCATTGATAACAAAAGAGAATTTGTAGAACAATAGGGCTGATAAAAAAGTAAAGAGAGGGAAACCAAATGAAAAAGATTACAACGGGACAAAGCAACACTGGCTTATCCGAAACAGGGCTACGCAGAATGCGCGACGTGCTGGCACGGCATGTCGAGTCCGGGAAGATTCCTGGGCTCGTCGCCCTGGTCAGCCAGTACGGTGAGACGCACGTCGAAGCGATCGCCACGATGCGCCATGACGGTGGCGCGCCGATGCGCCGGGACACGATCTTCCGGTTGGCGTCCACTTCCAAGCCGCTCGCGGTCGCGTCGGTGATGATCCTGCTCGACGAGTGCAAGCTGCATCTGGACGACCCAGTAGATACGTGGCTGCCCGAACTCGCCGACCGGCAGGTGCTGAAACGGGCCGACGGCCCGCTGGACGACACCGTGCGGGCACGGCGGCCGATCACCGTACGGGACTTGTTGACCTCCACGTTCGGGCTCGGAGTGGATATTACGTTGATGGGCTCCCCGATCCAGAACGCGATCTTCGAGAGTGGGATATACGACACGCCAGGGGCGGAGTTGCCCGAGCCGGGTGAGTGGATGCGCCGCCTGGGCACACTCCCGCTGAGCTACCAGCCCGGAGAGCGGTGGCAATACCACATCAGCAACGAAGTGCTCGGCGTGCTCGTCGCCAGAGTCACGGGTCAGACGTTCGAGACGTTCCTGCGCGAACGCATCCTCGATCCGCTGGGGATGAAGGACACTGGTTTCTACGTGCCCACCAACAAGATTGACCGGCTGCCGCCCGCCTTCAACCCCGATCCGCAGACCGGAGAGTTCATCGTGTGGGACGAGGCCGCAGGCGGACGCTACAGCCGACCTCCAGCGTTCCAAGCAGGTGGCGGTGGGCTGCTCTCAACCGTCGACGACTATCACGCGTATTTACGGATGCTGCTGAACCAAGGGATGCACGGGACCGAACGGATCCTGTCCCGGCCCGCCGTCCAGCTGATGACCACCAACCGCCTCACGCCCGAGCAACAAGCCGCCCGAGACGCCCTGGCCAAAAACAACGTCCATTTGTCGCACGGCCAAGGGCAGCACGGCGGCTGGGGCTTCGGGATGGCGGTGCGCACCTACCGTGGTGACTACGCGTCCATCGGCCAGTTCGGCTGGGACGGTGGAAGCGGCACCACGACGTACGCCGACCCGGACAAACAGCTCACCGGAATCCTGCTCACCCAGGTCGGGATGTCCACCCCGGATTCAGCGCGGCTTATCCACGACTTCTGGACCATGGTCTACCAGGCAATCGAAGACTGACACCGGGCCCGCGCCTGGTACGCCCGCCCTCAACCCACGACACCCAACGGTCAGCCCCCTGGAGGCCGATTGGAAGCAAAAGTTGCCTTTAAAACATGCTCTTTCTATTTATTCATTTATCAAGGTTTCTTGGATTAATTTGATCAAACTTTGTTTCAAATTTACATTAGTTAAGAAGGTTAGACCTAAATTTTGATTTACCTTTATAAAACAAAAAAGCCCCTCTCGATTATGAACTGTGCCCTTCAAAATGGACAGTCTTAAAAAAAGACCTATAAATTAAGCAGCTAATAGTTGACTCCCGTATTGTGCGGGAGTCATTCTATTTAGGCTCCATTGGTAACGATTTGTATTGTAATCTTCCATATATTCTTCAATTAATTGGTGTAACTCATCAAAAGTTTGACACTCCAAATAATCCACTTCATCTTTAAAATGGCCAAAGAATGATTCCATAGGGGCATTGTCCCAACAGTTTCCCTTTCGGGACATGGATTGTTTCAGCCCTAGTTCTTTCACTCGGCGCTGGAACTCAGGGTGTGTATAATGAACGCCTTGGTCTGAATGAATGATCGCTTCAGGATGAATCAGATCATTTAGGGAATCAGAGAGCTTCTCCAATGTGTGATAGACAATCCCCATCTTGAGACTTCTAGATAAGTGAAAAGCGATGATTTCTCGTGTAACAGCATCTTTGACACAAGAAAGATAAGCTGGTTGTCCAGAACCATAATAAACGTAAGTAATATCTGTAAGGAGAATTTTCCTCGGTTCTCCTTGGTTAAAATTCCTGTTTAAGTGGTTTGGAACGGCCTTATGCTCATGAGTGGCTTTCGCTAATTTCTTATAAGGTTTCGCTTGACGAATTATGGCTTTAAGATTGAATTTATGCATAAGCCTTCGAATCTTTTTATGGTTCATCGTGACAAAATACTTATTCTCTAAAATCATTTTGATGGTGAGGGCACCTGCTTTTTTCTTCTTGGCCTCAAATACTTCCTTAATAAGTTCATAATCCTGCGAATCTTTCTTCTCGTGAGTCAATCGAATCCTTTCAGCATGTATCCAAGCATAATATCCACTACGACTGACTTCGGCCATTTCACAAAAATAACGGACCATATTGGTAAGATTATATTGGCGAATGATTTGTTCAATTAACGTGAATTTTTCACTCGTTGTCATTTTCTCTTCTTCGAAGCCTGCCTTTCGAGTTCGTCTAACTTTTTTAGAAATTCAAGTTCAGCCTCTAAATATTTAATACGAGCTTCAGCCTTTTTTAACTGATCTTCCTGCGAATACTCCTTGGATTTTGGTCTTCCTGGACTTCCTTTCCCACGTCGCTCTGTATAGAAGCCATCCTCGCCATATTGTTCAAACGTTTTTCTCCAACGTTTTAAGCAGCCTTTTGGTTTATCCGATCCAATCATCTCTAACTCAAAGCCATGTTCAATAAAGATTTGGGTAGGTGATTTACCAGCTTGATTCTCTTTAATAGCCTTTACCTTAAAGTCTGGATGATAAGCAATCGAACGATCTGAAACCTGTTTCACATGTGGATTATTCTCTAATTCCTTTATTTGAAATTCATTAAAATAAATCTTACTCATTTTGATTTCCTCCGCCCTATATCTGAAATGATTATAAACGGGGTTCTAGAAAAAGGACATAGAAAACCCCGAATAAGGGACTTTTTTTACTGTGTCCATAATTCGGGGTATAGTTCAATAATGAGAAGGGCCTTTTAAGTTGGAATAGTGGAGTAGCTGGTTAATATTATTGTCTTCCAACAAAATACATTTTATACCAATTTAATAAATAAAACCTCTCTATAAGAGGGCTTACCACTCAACCCCATTTCTTTGTAAATTGTTTGCATCCATTTTGGAATAATAAAAGGAAAATCAGCTTATGTTGGAGGGTTCTTGGTTGCTACTGGAACCATCATGCTGTGGCTTTGAAATAAAGTCACGATGTTTGTAAAAAAGATGGGATGTTTAAAATAAAGTCGCGACGTTTATAAGGACAATTTTCTGAAAAAACAGGTGCGTTAGCTTAAGATAAAAACTGTCCTTTAAAGCAGTTTTTTCTTTATGGAACTATAGGGGCAGGATAGTTCTATAAGGAAAATATTAAAAATTTCCCTCAAATTACATAAAAAGGTACAATTATTTAAAATAGTGAAAGATAGATGAGGGATTTGTTATGAAAATTAGTCAAACCAGGAATTTTAAATCGGTCGCTAAATTAAATAAATATGTACACGATTTACATTCAAATTTATACCCTAAATACTTTAAGGAATATAACTATGAGAATGTGAAGGAAGTCTTCAAAAGTCTGATTAATAACGAAAGTTTCATTTTCCTTTTGTTAGAAGATAATGAAGAAGCACTTGGCTATGCTTGGATAGAGATAAGAGAATATCCGGAAAATGCATTTAAAAAAGGATATAAGTCCGTTTATGTACATCAGATTAGCATAGTGGATACAAAGAGGAATAAGGGTTATGGTTCAAGTCTTATGGAATGTATATATGAAATTGCGAACGATCGAGGAATAGATTTAATAGAATTAGATTATTGGTTTGAGAACAGTGTTGCAAAGGACTTTTATAAAAAGCAAAATTTTATAAAGTACAGAGAGTTTGTTTATAAACAGTTGTAGTTTCTTGTTTAAACTACGGGGCAGTTCAATTGAACAAAAAATATAAGATTAAATAGTAATTATCATAAAAATTTGAATAAAGGATGTGCATCACAGATGGAAATTACCATCAAAAGAACAAGTTTAACTGAAGTAGATATGTTGTTGTCTATTCAGAAAAAGGCTTTTGCAGAAGACTATAAGTTATACCAAGACCACGATACAACTCCTGTAAATGAGACACCTGAGAAATTAATCGAAAATATAGAACACTCTATTCATTACACAATATGGTCAAATAACAACATTATCGGTGGAATAGATCTCCGTAAAAAAGAAAATATACTGTTATTAGACAAACTATTCATAGCAAACGAATATCAAAATAAAGGTCTAGGAACAAAGATAATGAAATTAATTGAGGCTGAATTTCCATTGATAAAAATTTGGCGTTTATATACTCCATATTTAAACAAAAGAAATCAATATTTTTATGAGAAATTTGGCTATGAAAAAATAGGAGAAGTTCAGCTAACTGAAAAGCTTTTGTTATTTAAGTATGAAAAATGTATTTAATATAAGGAGAATTTAAAGTACATAAAAGGAACACAAGATGAGTTTCTTGTTGAACTAACGGGTGCGTTAGCGTCATAAGAAGGCAGCCAATTGGCGGCCTATGAATGTGAAATAATTGATTATTACCATTATCATACTTTCGAATTCAAGTAACTCCCAATTAACCGGACATTTTAATTGAAGAAGATACTGTATAATATTGATATATTTAATATTTTTGGAGGTCTAAAATGATTAACGGTGGAGATGGATTATTTGCTCTTGTAGCTTTTTTACCTATTATTTTTTATTTAGTTCTTACTGTTTTTGCTATTTATTTTGTAATTAAGGTAATAAAGTTCATGAATGAAAAAATAAAATTAGACAAAGAAAAAAATGAGAAACTTGATGAATTAATTAAGGTCAATCAAAGTAAAAAAGATTAAATGATTTTATATTAATTAACAAATCGGCGCTTTTCTTTAATAAGAAGGCGTCTTTTTGTATTGCACCATATTATAGAACAACACATTTTAGGGTTTGGATTATGTTAAAGCTTAGATGAGATTGTGAAGGTTTCTACTTAAACTATAGGGTCCGTTAGTTGAGATCCGAGGCTGCCATTTGGTGGCCTTTTTGCTTAATGAACTATAGGGGCAGGTTAGTTCAACAAATAATTGAATTTTTAACTGCTCCTATTTCTGATATGAATGGTTATGTAAACCTCAAACCTCACATGAATACGATATTCATACATCATTAACATCAAAAGGATATGAAAACGCCTCTTCCGATTCAATTCTAAAAAGGAAGTACCTGAAATATAAATATAATCGAAAGGAGTGAGACAACAATGGAAGCAAGTACCTTTTTAGGACTGTTTTGGGGATGGACGACGGTTATCATATCGGGAATACTTTTCGTACGTCCATCGGTACTACGTGAACTGAAAAAACTAGTGGTCGAGGACAGAGGATTTGGGATTATGTATGGCTTTCTATCAATTTTCCTAGGGTTAGGTACTGTTATCCTGCATAATGTATGGGCACTTAACTGGCAAGGATTCATTACACTGATTGCATGGCTCGCACTATTAAAGGGAATTTATGTAATTGCATATCCTGAACCATCTAAGAAAACCAACTTTGAAGTACGGATACTATCTACGCGTATAACACTCGCTATCCTTGGTGTTTTAGCTTTATGGATGCTTGTAGTAATTTATATGAAATAATCTGTAATTTGAAATAGCGACAAATCGAAAATTATGTTAACCACCCTTGTTTAAGGGAGGTTTTATGGTTTATCTTGTTGAACTACCATGAAAATAAGTTTCTTTAAAAATTAAAAATGACAAATCTTAAGACGACCCTACTCAATCGTTTAAAAAAAGAGGAGAGCGTTAATTAATTAGACTATGGATTAGGGTTGACTGGATTAAGGTCAGTATCAGTATTGAAACTTCCTAACCATTTTCATTCTTTGTGGTGAATCGCCGATTTTTGCGATTCATGGATGGCTAACGAGTGCGTTAGTTGCGTAAGGAACACAACAATGATCAATCTTTTTTATAAGATAATCCAATTAATTAGTATAAAGGTATGTTTTGATCAATCTTTTTTCAAAACATGCCCTTTCTATTTATTCATTTATCAGGGTTTCTTGTATTAATTTGATCAAACTTTGTTTCAAAGCTACAATTACGATCAACAACAACATTAAAGTTCATAAAAATAATTAGAATGAATAATTGACAAAAAATGAGAATAGTAGTAATCTAACGAAAAACATACGCTACCGTATTTTACTGGAGAGATGACATGCAATTAACGAGGGAAGATTGGATAAAAGCAGGATTACAACAATTAGCTGATGAAGGAATACATAAAGTTCGCATTGAAGCACTTGCTCGATTGCTAAAAATAAGCAAAGGGAGCTTCTATCACTATTTTCGTGACCATCAAGAGCTTTTAGATTCTATGCTCGACTATTGGGAAATACATGCAACAAAACTGATTGTTCAAAGTATGGAGCAACAGGATGCCTCATTAGAACAGCTATTACAGATTAGTTTTAATCGAGATAAAAAAATGGAGATTGGCATTTATACTTGGGCTAAATATGATCCTGTTGTGGCAGCACGTTTAGTAGATATGGAAGAACAAAGAATTTCTTGTGTTGCAAAATTGTATCAAAAAATCGGTATAGACGAAAATGAATCAATTGATCGAGCGAGACTTGCCTATTTAACGTATGTAGGTTGGATGACAAGGTTTGAAGCAAATCCTAATTTTGATATTGATAAAATGGTTGAGCTTTTAATAAACGATAATAAATGTCCCTAATATGGTTATAAAACCTGAAGGGACAAAATTTTCACTATAACATACGGTGGTGTATGTTTTGTTTGAAGTTACGACATTGGGGGCGAATAAATGAAATTACTATTAATATTAGTAGCTGTAGGGCTTCTTTGGTTTATCAGTTTTTTGCATATTTATTGGGCTTTTGGAGGTCGATGGGGTTCTGCCGCTGTTCTCCCAGTAAAAGAGGGAGAGCATAAACCTGCTTTTACTCCGAGATTATGGGGAACATTATTCGTAGCCATTCTTATTCTAATGGCTAGTTTCATTATTGTTGTTCAAGGAGGTTATTTGCAGGGGTTCCAAGCAAATAGTTTTTCTAAAATCGGAAGTATTGTTTGTGCTTTAGTTTTCATTATTAGGGCAATTGGTGATTTTAAGTTTGTTGGATTTTTTAAAAAAATTAAACATTCTCAGTTTGCTAGATACGATACTTGGTTCTATAGTCCATTATGTTTATTCTTTTGCTTTGTCTATATCATTCTATTGTTTTAATATGAGTTATAGTTGTCGAGAATAAACTCTGATACTTTGAAAGTGATTGAACTTTTTTATAAAGACCAAACTTAAATATACTGAATAAGAATCTATTTTGATCGATCTTTTTTCAAAATAGATTCTTTTTATTTATCGTAAAATTTGGGTTTTCGAGATATATTTGATTAACCTTTATTTAAAAGCTACTTACGGAATAGCGAAATTTTACAATATGAAAGTTGGAAGATTTGTTGTAGATATTCGTGATAATTTTACAGGGCAATGGGTAGAAGGAAAAAACAACACTTATAGGGGTATCGTCAGGGTAGAGTCAGGAAAATGCGCATTTACAACGCATTTTGATACAAGTCTTATTAGACATTATAAAGCCTAATTTAGAGGTACTTTGAATGTTTCTCAATAGTTTTTACTCTATTGAGATTGTGAAAGTTTCTACTTAAACTAAAGGGGCAGGATAGTTGAAGATGAATGTTACAATAAAAGAAAAATGAAGCAAGGTGATATTATGATTGGAACGTTTTTTAGTTTTTTTGTTATCTTTTTTATTATTGCAAGACTTGTTAGCCTAATGGGTAAGATTAGCTGGATGCCACTGATAAGAACAACTACGAGACAAGATGCAATATTAGCAATAATCTTTTCATTCATTGTTGCTGTTTCAACCCTTAATGGATAAAACACTATTTAGAACTTGTAAAATATCATGTGCGTTAGTTTAAGATCGGGACTGTCTTTAAGGCAGTTTTTTTCTTTATGCAACTATCGGGGCATGTTAGTTCAACAAGCGTTAATTAAGAAACATTCTCATTTCAAATTTATTATTTAGAGCAAGGTTATTCCTTGCTTTTTTCGTGCGCCCGGCATGGGTGCAATCTATAGGGTGGAAGTCCCGAATCATGAAGGCAGTAGTAGTGGTTAGCTTAATGCAAGGGTGTCCACGGTGACGTGGAATCTGAAGGAAGCAAGCGGCAAACCTCCGGTCTGAGGAACACGAACTTCATATAAGGCTAGGTATCATTGGATGAGTTTGCGAAACAAAACAAAGTCCTTACTGCCGAAGGTGGTACAGAGTAAATGAAGCAGATAGATGGAGGGAAAGATTGCACTCTTACCCGGGGAGGTCTGATGACAGCCAAGTACACTTGGTAACCTTTCCAGTGATGGACAGCTGAATCATCAGAAGTCAGCAGAGGTCATAGTACTTGTCTACTCGAGAAGACAAGGAAGGACCGAACAGATTAAGGAGGATGAATACTAGGCGTTCGTTATCTGTGAAGAAGCAAACAATTCCTAACGGAACTTATTTGAAGGAAGAAGTGGTGAATACACGGGGAACTTCAAAAGGGTGGAGCAGATAAAGGCACAAATAGACCATTTATCCACGTAGAAAGGATATCAACGATGTTAATGGAACAGATACTAGAGAGGGAAAACTTAATACAGGCATTGAAGCGTGTAGAAAGAAATAAGGGAAGCCATGGTGTAGATGGAATGCGGGTCCAAAACCTGAGACCGCACCTCGTAACCGAATGGTACAACATGAAAACTGCCCTTTTACAGGGTACCTATCAACCGAAGCCCGTCCGTCGTATCGAAATCCCGAAACCAAACGGCGGAGTTCGGCTTTTGGGTATTCCAACCGTTCTAGACCGTTTCATTCAACAAGCCATTGCCCAAATATTGACCAAGATATATGACTCAACCTTTTCGGAGAATAGCTATGGATTTCGCCCTAACAAACAAGGGCACCAGGCGGTTCGAAAGGCAAAGTCCTATATAACCGAAGGTTATACATGGGTAGTGGATATGGATTTGGAGAAGTTCTTCGATAAAGTGAATCATGACAAGCTCATGGGAATGTTAGAGCGGAAAATTGAAGATAAACGAGTTCTTAAACTGATTCGTAAATTCCTTCAAGCAGGCATTATGATAGGCGGACTTTTTCATAAAAGTGAGGAGGGAACTCCGCAAGGAGGTCCGTTAAGTCCTTTATTATCTAATATCATGTTAGACGATTTAGATAAAGAACTAGAGAAACGCAATCTTCGATTCGTAAGGTATGCGGATGACAGTACTATCTTTGTGAAGACACGAAAAGCCGCCAAACGTGCAATGGGAAATATCTCAAGCTTCATTGAAAATAAACTGAAGCTAAAGGTCAACTACGAGAAGTCGAAGTATGATCGCCCTTGGAACAGAACGTTTCTCGGTTTTAGTTTCACGAAGTCAAAGAAGAACCCGAAGGTTCTACTGGCTAAACAAACGGTGAAGAGGGTAAAGAAACGAATCAGGGAAATGACCTCGAGAAAATTACCGATACCCATGGAACTCCGAATAAATAAGTTAAAGCAATACCTTAGAGGTTGGATGGGGTATTTCGCCCTCATTGATACTCCGAACGTATTGAAGAATTTAGATTCATGGATTCGAAGAAGACTCAGAATGTGCCTATGGAAGCAATGGAAATTACCAAGAACGAGGGTGAGGAAACTCAAAGGATTAGGCGTCCCATTTGGAAAAGCATATGAATGGGGAAATAGCAGAAAGGGTTATTGGCGCATAGCGCATAGTCCTATTCTAGACAAAACCCTTAATAATGTTTATTGGCTCCATCATGGGTTAGTAAATCTATATGAACGATATACAAAACTACGTCAGACTTAAACTGAACCGCCGTATACCGAACGGTACGTACGGTGGTGTGAGAGGTCGGAGGCTAGGCGCCTCCTCCTACTCGATTTTGTGTTTTAAAGTTGCTTTTTATTCAAAAAGGGTATTTTTCGTTGAAAAATAATAATTTTAGTGTAAAATTACACTAAAAGGGAGTATTTAGTATATATGGAAAAAGAAGAATTCATCAATTTAATATCAGAAAAAATGAAACTTGTCCGAACAGAACAAAGTTTTTCTCAAGATAAGATGTCTGAAATTCTAGGGATTTCAAAAAAAACACTAGTTCAAATTGAAAAAAGAAGAACAGAAGCCAATTGGACCACCGTTGTTGCATTTTGTGCTTTGTTTAATCATAGCCAATTGTTGATATCAACAATTGGTGACAATCCAGTTGATTTTGTTCAGTTAATTGCAAGAAAAAATGGTGGTACACCTAAAGAAAAAACAATGGGTGGTAAGATATGGTGGAAAGAAATCGAGTATAGGGGGGATTTTCGTTTGCAACAAAATTTGATTAGTAACCATTACCGTATATTGGATCAATATGATTATCGTTGGCATAGTTCTTTTGATAAAGAAGAGAGTTTAAGTCGTTTATATGAATTACAGGAGGTGGGGAAATGAGTACGGTAAGTCTTCCAGGGTGGTTTTGGATAATATATTACTTATTTTTGTTTATTACATTAGGAGCATTAATATTTAGTCTTATTCGAAAAAGGAATATAGGAATGTCCTTTATTTCCATAATTTTTGTGATTACTGTTCCGATAATGAGTTTGTTAAATAGTATTGGAAGAGGAGAAGGACTAAATGAGTTTGAGCATTTATTTAGTCAATTACAACAAGGTGCGATTTGGTCTCTTTATGTAGTTGTGGGTTATTTATTTTTATTGGTTTGGTGGCTTGTTTTCTTATTTTCAAACAAAATTATAAAGACAAAAGGAAAAAACTTATTCAAGTAACGGGCAGGATTGTTTAATAAGGGATTAATATTTTGATAATTCATTTTAGAAATGCAGGGGATTGAAATATGAAAGATAAAAAGTATTCTTGGATAAGCTTTACTTCATTTGGATTAGGAGTATTCGTGATTTTACATCCCATTTTAGCCAATATATATCCAAAATTCTTTATGGTAACGCAATATATTGGTATCGGATTAACGCAATATATTGGCATCATATTAACGATTATTTTGAGTGTTATAGCTTTACTTAAAAAGAATGAGAAGAAACCTTTAGCAATAATAGGTTTAATTATGGGAATCATTATGATGATATTTGCAGGCATCCTCTTATATATATCCTTTAATAAATATAGCCCTTATTAACTTTGCCTTTGTTTTCTTTCGCAATCGGGGGCGATTGAAGAAAAGTGCACTCTCTCTCCTGGGCAGGGTAGCAAAAAGAACATTCAGGAAATATGAAACCGTTTTTGAAAATTGCCGTATTACAAGATTTAATCACCTAACAGGTGCTTTATAGGGGTTGCTGCGGCAGCTCTTTTTCTTATGGCACTAACGGGGCAGGATAGTTCTATAAGCTTAGTGTATTTTGTACAATTCACTAAATTTACTGTTAAAAACCAAAAATATACTTTTATGATATTTTTTATGATAATTTGAACTTTATGTTAAAATTAGGATTACATAAAGGGGGTATTTTCATGTTAGGAATAAATATTGATAAAATAGATGAGAATCTAATTATTAAATGGCAACTATCTACAGTAACAATACCTGTATCCGAAATTGTCTCTATAACAAGAGATGGAACATATGCTGGTGAAGAAAAAAGTGCAATTAGAATAGGTACTCCTTATGCTACTACTGATAGAATCGTAATTAAGACTACAAAAGAAGAATATATATTGTTTACCACAAATGTCACCTCAATAGAGAACAAACTAACATCGTATTTAAAAGAAAGAATATCCAACTAACGCTGCCATTATGGCAGCCTTTTTAATTTCACAGGTTGTGTCAACTCTTCAAGCCTTATAGAACTAAAGGGACAGGATAGTTCATTAAGAAACGCAATAAAATCTTGGTTTTATTGGTGATAATAAACGAACTGAATTAAATTCCAACAAAGGTATATTTTATGGTAAAATAAGGGTTTGTTTGAGCTGGAAGGAAGGGTTGATGGAGTGTATTTGATTAATGGTAGTTTACTTATTGGAATTGGAGTTATATGTTATTTGGCTGGAAGAGGTATTTTAATAGGGTTTAAATTAAAAAAACAAAAACAAGTATATTGGTTAAGGGAAGTTATTAATTTTCTTTTTGTTTTATACATACTTATGGTTGTTTCCGTTACACTGTTTCCGTTAGCTTTATGGATTGATTTTAATATGCAAAATATTAAGTTTGGCTTAAATCTCATTCCATTTGTTGGAATTATAAACGATATTAAACAAATAGGTATTGCATATGATGGTGATACCGTGTTTATGATTAGTCTAATTATTAGAAATGTGGGTGGAAATATATTATTATTGATGCCTTTGGGTGTATTATCACCGATAATATGGAATAAATTTAAGGGTTTTAAAAATATTGTACTATTCGGATTTGTTATATCAATTAGTATAGAATCTATACAATTTATTGAACTAATAGCAGGTGGTCGGGGAAGAACAGTTGATATTGATGACGTAATTTGTAATGTATTAGGTGTTATTCTTGGATACTTCATTTATAAATTTACGCTTAAAATAGCCGATAAATTTCAGATCGAAATATTACAAAATTTAAACTCTGGGAATTCAAGTTTGTTTGATAACGATAAAGGAACTAAAATATAAATTTTTTTTAACAAACAGGTGCTTTAGCTGACGATCAGAGTTGTCTTTAAGGCAGCTGTTTCTTATGGCACAAACGGGCCAGGATAGCAAGATTGTGAATGATTGTACTTAAACTAACGGGTGCGTGTGCGGCCGAGCCTAGGTCGTATCATATAGCGGGTGGGATTCCCGTCGAGTAAGAACTAGCCATTCGCTCGTAGCGAGTCTTGGAGGGCTAAAGGTAACTTTAGTCTTTAAGCGTAGACAGTTAGGTGGCGGGCCGAAAGCCAAATGGTTGAAGGGATTGAGCTCCATAAAGTTAGTAAATCGAGAGGGCTGATGCTTTACGCACAGCAGAAAGCTACATTTTATCCTTCGTTAAGGGCAAGATGGATAAAACCTCTCTGGAGTCAGAGACCTTGGCACGTTACACATCGATATGATACGGCAACTCGGGAGACCCTATCGGTCTTTTCTTATTAGAAGAGTATGGTGTACAAGCGATAAAAAGCAAGGAAACCAAATGCTGTGTAGGGAGTCGGATAGCAGCGTAGTACCAATGAAGTTGGGTAATGCCGATGGAGGAAAGGCTAGCTACCAGTTATCACCCTTACTAGGGAAACATTTACTACACTCAGAGGTAGGGATAAATGGAAACAAAACTACTAAGGATAGCAGAATTAGCAAAATCTGAATCTGAGAGATTAGCTACATTTTGTGAATGGTAACTAGGAGGAGCCGTGTGCGTGAATAGCGCAAGCACGGTTCTGTGAGGGGGGCAGGAACACAATCTACCGTAAGGTAGAGAGGTTCCCTTCTACTCGACTAGCTGAAGATCGGAGCTGTCTTTAAGGCAGTTTTTTCTTATGGGGGTGCCGCCAAAAAGGTCGGGCAAATACTGCCCGACCTTTCAACTATACCCCACGATATAGTTAATGGGATATTTATAATACGAAACTATAAAAATATCATTCCTCAATATGTATAGTTTTACTTTGCAAATAAGTGGTTGCCTATTCTAATGACTGTTTCCCTTGTGAAAATCCATTCATCTGTTGCCGAGAACGGATTATAATAATAAACAGAACCATGAGTAGGATCCCAACCTTGTAATGCATCAATAACAGCTCGATATGAATAGCTATTTGGGGTCAAATAATATTGCCCATCATGTACAGCTGTAAAAGCATTTGTCTGGAAAATAACATCGTAAGTATTTTTAGGAAAACCTGGCGTTGACATTCGGTTCAAAATTACTGCAGCGACAGCTACTTTTCCTTCATAAGTTTCTCCTCGAGCTTCTCCATAAACAACCCTGGCCATCATTTCAATACTATTTAATTTTTGTTGTGTTTGGAATCCAAAAACTCCATCTGGTAATATTCCAGAATCTAGTTGAAGTTGTTTAACTGCATGATCAGTAATTGCACCATAATACCCTGTTGGTTGCCTATTAAAGTAACCCATTTTCTTTAAATTTTCTTGTAAGTCATAAACTGCTTGTCCTTGACTTCCATTGTGTAAAATTTCTTGAGCAAAGATTGAATTTGGTATAAAAAACATGAAACAAATAAAAACAACAAACGACATTTTTTTAACAGTTAACTTCAAATAATACCACATCCTTCGATTCATTTTCCTACTATTCTACTTTATCATACAAGAAAAATAGATTTATCTTACATTATTCCTATTTTAAACCAAAAATTAAAGAAATTTTCAGACGAATTTGTCTGTTTATTGGGGTACCGCCTATCGCCATCAAGCTAAGAAAAAGGATTATACCCATAACGAAAAAATAAGCTATTCTTTGGTGTAAATGCTGCTGAAGATAGCTTTTTTCGTTTTAGGTTATAAAGAAATTTTAACAAATGGGCATGCGGCAAGACCCCTTATGGAACTATCGGGGCAGGATAGTTGAAGAAAGAAATTTGGTTTTTATGGTAAATAAATCGCGGAATTTAAGGAGGATTTTTAATGTACATAGTGTCCAATTACTTAAATAAATTCAAATACTATATTTATGAAGATTTACGTTCAACAGGCTATCCGGACAGGTGCTCTGGTGATGGTTATGCTAAACGCTTTAAAACCATTGAGGAAGCTGAGGAATACGTAAGGAAAGGACATATATATCTTAAATATGATTCTCCTAATTTTACAATTGAAGAAGTCATAGTGAAGCCAGTAAAAAACTTTACTGTTGAACCTGAATGAATATATTAGGAGCAGGCAATGTAGCCTTTTTGTTATTAAGCTAACGGGGCAGGGTAGTTCCATAAGGAGTGCTATTATAAGACCTATCGTAAAATGCTAAAACGATGTGCATTGGTGGGCAGAATTATATCCTCTGACGTATTTATATTACCTCTCACTAAAATGCCTTACAGAGCCATTTAAGTGGTAAGTAATTTCCACTTTTTTGGTTTTTTCTTTCCGGAAATAATGCTATTATTTGTAAAATGCATATAATAAGGCGGGATCTTATGGATAAAAAAACTCAACTAGCTTTGATTTTTCTCTTAATACCTCTGGCAATATCAATTTATTTTTGGTTTTCGGATTCAGCCTTATTACGAGGTGGATATGACTTAGCTATAGATGGTTTTGTAGTAGCCAGAGCCTTAATGATTATTTACACATTACATTTATTAGTAAAATTAGGAGAATTTATCATTAAGAACAAAAAAGATTAGCTATGAGCTAATCTTTTTTTGTTTTATAGATTGATGGATTAAATACTTCAATAAGGGAGGTTGCTGAAGCAACCCTTTTGTTATGCAACTAAAGGGGCAGTTTAGTTGAAGAAGGAATTACGGGGTTCAAAGTTGAATTTAATTTTAATAAAACTTTTTAGGAGTGTTAATGTGAATTCTACGGTAGAAACAATACAAGAATTAACAGATAAAGAACAATGGTTAGAAGCCTTTCCAATTATGAATCAGTTACGTACTGAGTTAACTCAAAAGACATATCTGGAGTTACTTGAAGAAATGAGGAAAGATGGGTATTCTTTGTATGCTTTATATAAGGATAACCGGATTGTATCTTTAGCTGGTTTAAGTTGGAGAGTTAACTTTTATAATAAACGTCACGTTTTTATTTATGATCTGGTAACAGATACTGCTTACCGTTCATTTGGGTTTGGAGAGAAATTATTAAGTTATATACATAACTGGGCAAAAGAAAATGGAGCCGCATATGTAGCATTAGAATCTGGAATTCAGCGAAACAATGCTCACCGTTTTTATGAGGAGAAATTAGATTATGATAAATGGTGCTATTCATTTAGAAAAACGTTGTGATTAAAATAGGGGGAATGCTTCGAATAGAGAAGCATTACCTTTACAAGAGCTGAGTAAACAGCTCTTTTTTATTACTATCGGTTGAGTTACTTCCAATAAAGAAAGTTGCTGAGGCAGCTTTTTCTTTATGCAACTATCGGGGCAGGATAGTTCAATAACAAGTTAATTAAGGTGGAGCGTCCCGAAAATGCGGATTTACAACGATAAGACTTTTGAGACAAGTCATATGAGACACTAGCAAGCTTTATTTGACGTAAAATCGGTTACGCCCCAATAGATTAAACCCTATTGATACAAGGTTTTTGGCCTTAACGTTGTATATCCGCATAATCCTGATGCTACCCTACCCCATTAAGGACCGCCCATATTAGACGTATCTAATATGGCGGTCCTTTTGATTTTATGAGTTTACGTTATTTAACACTTTCATTTTCAGATAATATTATGCTTTCGTAACTCCTTCATCTCTTTTCAGAATCATTTCTTTATATGATTTAATTTTATGTTCTAACATTTTATTTGTTTCTGCCAGCGTCTTTAACTGGTTTTCAATCGAACTTTTATGATCTTCTAACAGTTTTAATCGATTTATTGCTGTATGTTCTCCTTCGGTATACAAGTAGGCATATTCTTTTATTTTTGTGATCGGCATTTGCGTCTCTTTTAACTTTAAAACAAATTTTAGCCATTGAAGATGTGATTCAGAATATATTCTATCTCCATGTTCATTTCGATCTGGGAGAATGATTTTCTCTTTTTCATAGTAACGTAATCTATGTGTGCTGACTCCTAGAAGTTGTGCCACTTCGCCAATTGTATACATAAAAACCTCCATACTTAGCCAATGCTAATCAAGTGTAAAAATAGGTTTGACTTAGAGTTTACTCTAACCCATATAATAAATTCGTATCATATAAAGAATCAACTTTTATTAGTATAAACAAAATAGTAGGAGGAAATGAAATGAAGAAATATACAGTTATTACAGGTGCAAGTTCTGGGATTGGTTATGAAACAGCTCTTGCTTTTTCTGCTCGTGGAAAAAATTTAGTCATTGTGGCACGTAGAACTGAGGATCTCGAAAAACTAAAATCAGAAATCGCGAAAGTAAATGCTGAATTAGATGTCATTATAAAAACAGTTGATTTATCTAATACGAAAAATGCGTATACATTATTTGAAGATTTAAAGGAATACGAAATTGAGACTTGGATTAATAATGCAGGCTTTGGTAATTTCGCATCAGTTGGAGAACAAAATTTAACTAAAATTGAGACTATGCTAAATTTAAATATTGAAGCTTTAACTATTTTAACTTCTCTTTATGTGCGTGATTATTCAACTGTTGAAGGAACGCAATTAATTAACGTTTCATCAGGTGGAGGTTACACGATTATTGGAAATGCAATCACATATTGTGCTTCTAAATTCTATGTAAGTGCCTTTACTGAAGGCCTTGCACATGAATTAAAAGAACAAGGTGCAAGCATGCAAGCAAAAGTATTAGCTCCTGCTGCAACTGAAACTGAATTTGCAAAAGTATCGAATGACTTGAAGGAAGATGTTAAATTCGAAGGGCTTCTTCCGAAATACCATACAGCTAAAGAAATGGCTGGATTTATGCTTGATCTTTACGATAGCGAAAAAGTAGTTGGAGTTGTCGATGGTCTTACGTATGAATTTCAATTAAAGGATCCAATTTATCCTTATGCAGTAAGAATGAGAAACTAATAAGGTTGATTGATCATCGTTTTTCTATTAGGAGAACCTTTCATTTCCATGTTCAACCGACGGATGTGAGAGTTAAAGATTAGGATCGCTGCGGCGGTCTTTTTTTCCTTTTCGACTAACGGGGCATGTTAGTTGAACAAGCGTAGTGTATTTAAACTGTTCATTAAACCCAAAATACCCTACTGCAAATCTTCATAACAACAACCTCAAATCCATAAAATTGTATAAAGATTTATTAAAAATTAGCCATAATTAAACACCCAAGTATCAACCTAAAAGGAGCTGGTTAATTGTTAAATCTATTCCTAGAGTTTTTTGATATATTGGTTACTATAGGTGACGCACTTATTTCTTATTTTCGGGATAAAAACAAGAAAAAAACCAGATAGTAAAATTACTCTTTTTACGTCAAAATATGTGTCAGGTCTACAATAGGCCTTATTGAACTAAAGGGGCAGGATAGTTGAAGAGCTGTTTGATCTTTATTCAACAATTGGGCCATTATATTGAATAAGAGGTTGCATTGAACCTTACTTTTTTCCGCCAGGCTTCTTCAGAAGTCAAAAATGTGAATTTAGGTTTAATTATGATCACAATAAATTTGTGGATCTTTATCTATACCTTTTAAGATTGCATACTTATTACCCCATTCACACATTGTGTTTAATACTGGTACAAATGATCTTCCTAGATCAGTTAAACTGTATTCTACTTTTGGTGGTACCTCTTTAAATATTTCTCTTCGTACAAGTCCATCTCTTTCTAATTGTTTCAATTGATCTGTTAAGACTTTTTGTGTAATTCCAGGTATTAATTCGTAAAACTCTTTTGTCCTTACTGATTTTTGGCTCAAGAAAAAGAGTATTAAACATTTCCATTTTCCACCTGAAATGTTCATAAAAATGTTGATTCCAGTATTATAGTTAACCATGTGCTGTCCCTCCTGAATAGGCACATAAAAGTGGCTATACCACATTTTTGTGCGTTATTTTCTAATTTATTATTGCTTACTATAATTAAAGGAGCAATAAATAAAAATTTCGGAGTTGATAAAATGAGTGTAAAAAATATCTTGGAAAAAAGACGATCAGTTAGACATTATGATCCAAGTTATAAAATAAGTTCAGAAATTCTAACCTCATTAATTGAAAGTGCAAGTAAGTCACCTAATGGAAATAATATTCAAGCAACTCGATACTTAATTATTGATGAACCAGACTTAAAAAATTTATTGCTACCTATAGCTTTTAATCAACAACAAGTGGTAGAAGCTTCAACTTTAATTGTTATGTTGGGTGATTATCAAGCATTTGATAAAGATAATATTATTAAGATACATGAAGAAGGCTTTCAAGCAGGTTTTTTTGATGAATCGCTAAGGGATTATCTAGCGAATGCTGCAATAAAATATTATGAAAATAAATCAAATGAAGATCTAAAGTTAGAATTAACTAGAGATGTAAGTCTTGCGTCAATGTCATTAATTTTGTTAGCAAATGAAGCAGGTTTTGAAACAATTACTATGTCAGGCTATGATTCTAAGAAATTAAAAGCAATCTTAAATATTTCTGATAGGTATTTAGATGTTATGCTTTTAGCTATTGGTAAAGGTACTAAAGCCGGTCATAATACCGTAAGGCATAATGTAAATAAGGTAATGCATAGAAACAAAATAATTTAGTGTTCTTATCTGATTATGTGAAATAGGTATACAAATAACTGTGCTTTTCTTATAGAACTAACGGGTGCTTTAGCTTCACAACAAAATGGCATCGAAAGGAAAAATTTTCATGGTAGTGTTCGGTGGGTTCATTCTCTTTTTAATAGGTATTGTTTCTTTTATATCGCTATTGGTTTATGGTTATAAAGAATTTAAGGCAGATGAGTCTAAAACATCAAAAAAAGTGATCTTTTTAGTTTTAGGAATACTTGATACCTTTTTCGGTACAGGTGGTGAATTAGCAGGACTTGCTTTAATATTATCACTTGCAGCTATCCTTATTGGTCTTGTGATTATGGGGGTATTTCATTAATACATTAATGCGAAAGTTTGTGAAATATTGTACTTAAAGTAACGAGTGCTATAGTTCATTAACAGGGGTTGCTATAGTACCACCCCCTTGTACTCTCGGGGGCTTTCGTTTGTTTTGGACCATAGATAGAGAACATAAATACTGTATGGTGGCATATTATAATGACCTTTCCATCACCCCTGTATCAAGCCTGAAAATTTGATACGGGGGTTAACTTTGTCCAATGAATACCAGATTATTCATCAGGGCAGTATACATATAGACGATCATCTTTAGTTTATAAAAGCCCAATGACCTCTGTTCCCCGCCTAATTCCCAAGGTTGGTTGCAGGGGTTATTATTTTTTTGAATAATAATCCCGTTCAGTGACAAAGTATAGGTACACCTAAACTGTTCCCTTGTACCAGATGTTTGGTGCAGGGGTATCCTTGTTATCCTGGTAAGTTACAAGGTGAGAAACACATTCAGGTGGGCTTAATACACTTCCCATGCCCCTTGTATCAACCTAAAACCTGCGGGGGTATTCTTATATTGTAAAATGCTCTAAAGGCATAGCTGAATAAGCCTGATCCATTTATAAGGACAATTTTCTGAAAAAACAGGTGCGTTAGCTTAAGATAAAAACTGTCCTTTAAGGCAGTTTTTTCTTTATGGAACTAAAGGGGCAGGTTAGCTAAAGTACACTTGTATTAATTTTCATAAATCGGGAAAATATATAGTTAAGACAAGAAGGAGGTAACAAATGGAAGTAAATATGAGTGTTGAAGAAGTCGTGAATCAAATTTCTGAATTAGTAGAAAAAGAAGGGAAGCCACCTCGGAAGAAAGAGGTAAAGAAGTCAGATCCGGAGTTAATGAAAAATGCATTGTATTATTTTCCTAGTTGGGATTATGCAGTAGAACATAGCGTTGGATCTTAAACATAAACGAATACATAAACATTTATTTTCCCAATTTCCTGCCCATTTGAATAGCAACTTGGTATCAAGATACGCTAAATCTCTTTGGATACGCAAATCATGTTTGGGGTAATACTATAATTCGAAACACCTAAATGGTTTTACTGCAATTGCCTCTGTTACCAGCCTTAAAAAGTTGGGCAGGGGTTATTTTGCGTTAGAACTGCCCCTAGTACCCCAAGTGAATAGTGATTTGAATGGGAGTAGATTGCTTTTTACAGTCGATAAACACTGTTCATAACAGTACACTTTACGAACTTTTTTTGATTGTTACTTCTTTAAAAAGACTCTGTTAAGCAATGCTTTTGATTTTTCTTATTCAACTAAAGGGGCAGTTTAGTTTATTAAGTAAAAAAATGATAAATAGCAAAATGGGATAATATGGATTATTGATGTATAATTGGATTGAAATTAGAAAGGGTGAAAAATAGGAGGTATGAAATGAAAGGCTTTTTTAGATTATTTATAGGAATGTTTTTAATTTTTATATTAACAGGATGTATAGGAGAAGATTATGATGTTGGTGTTCCAACTGCTCATTTATATTCAGAAGACCTTGCTACATCTGTGCAATTAGCAGAAGGAAATGTCAGTTGGAGTTCATCAAGTGGAGATGTAGATCAAAAAATAGATGATATTCAAGAATTCGGATTATCACAAGAAAAAATGAAGGTTACTGCTAACGAAAAAGTTTCCTTAGATTTTCAAGAGAACGCAAGAAATGGTGGAGATATTTGGACAGACCCAAAAATAACAGTTGCCCTACTGAAAGATGAACAACGAATTGAACTCGAATTGCATGAAAATAGGGAATTTCAAATCCCCAATAAAAAAGGGTGGTATGTTTTAGAAGTTGTATTCACAAGTTCAAGAGGTACTGCCCAATATGTAGGGAATATCTTAATTCAATGATAGTAAAAATCCCTTCTTTTTGAACAAAAGGGGATAATGCTTTAGTTTTTCACCTTAGAATGCGGTGTTTGATATCATAAACGATTATGATTAATCAAAATCAACCAAGAACTATAACATAGCCTTTTCTTATCTTGAAACGGGGCAGTATTCCTGTATTAACTGAAATACTAAAAAGTTTGTGAAGAAACCTACTTAAACTAACGGGTGCATTAGCTGAAGATCAGAGCTGTCATTATGGCAGCTCTTTCTTTATGGAACTATCGGGGCAGGTTAGTTCTGTTTAATCTTTATTCAACAATTGGGCCAGTTTGTGGAGGATTTTAACAGGATAATTTAAAAAAGGATTTTGAAGTCTTTTGGTGAAAATTACATATTAAATCTATAAAAGATGGAGGTTGTTGTTATGTTGAAACTGTTTCAATATAACTGGCAAGTTCGTGATGATTGGTTTACATTGTGCGAAGACATACCGGATGAAGAACTATTAAAGAAACGGGTCGGTGGGTTCGGCAGTATCCTACATACCCTATTTCACATTGTAGATGTGGAATATATGTGGATCTTAGGTTTGCGAGGTGAACCAGTGCCTGAGGAGCCATTGTTTGAGGATTATGCTAGCTTACAAAAAGTGAAAAATCTTTCAGCTCAATACCATGAGAAAGTGAAGCCATTTGTGACATCTTTGACAAATGAAATGGAATCTCGGAAACTTTCAGAAACTGATTTCAATGAAGAACCGATTAGCTCTAGAGACGCACCAATCAGGCGCCGAGTCATTGAATGTACACACGGAGAGATCATACGTCATGTCATTGTTCACGAAATTCACCATATTGGCCAGTTATCTATATGGGCACGTGAAATAGGAAAGGAGCCTGTTTCCGGAAATCTGAGAGGAAGAGGGCTATTCGATAATTAGACTGCCTTTGCCAATTTCACAAACGGGCGCGATTCTTGAATAAGGTTAGCTTTTCTTATAGAACTAACGGGTGCGTGTGCGGCCGAGCCTAGGTCGTATCATATAGCGGGTGGGATTCCCGTCGAGTAAGAACTAGCCATTCGCTCGTAGCGAGTCTTGGAGGGCTAATGGTAACGTTAGTCTTTAAGCGTAGACAGTTAGGTGGCGGGCCGAAAGCCAAATGGTTGAAGGGATTGAGCTCCATAATGTTAGTAAATCGAGAGGGCTGATGCTTTACGCACAGCAGAAAGCTACATTTTATCCTTCGTTATGGGCAAGATGGATAAAACCTCTTTGGAGTCAGAGACCTTGGCACGTTACACATCGATATGATACGGCAACTCGGGAGACCCTATCGGTCTTTTCTTGTTAGAAGAGTATGGTGTACAAGCGATAAAAAGCAAGGAAACCAAATGCTGTGTAGGGAGTCGGATAGCAGCGTAGTACCAATGAAGTTGGGTAATGCCGATGGAGGAAAGGCTAGCTACCAGTTATCGTCCTTACTAGGGAAACATTTACTACACTCAGAGGTAGGGATAAATGGAAACAAAACTACTAAGGATAGCAGAATTAGCAAAATCTGAATCTGAGAGATTAGCTACATTTTGTGAATGGTAACTAGGAGGAGCCGTGTGCGTGAATAGCGCAAGCACGGTTCTGTGAGGGGGGCAGGAACACAATCTACCGTAAGGTAGAAAGGTTCCCTTCTACTCGACTAGCTGAAGATCGGAGCTGTCTTTAATGCAGCTTTTTTTGGCAGGATAGTTCCATAACGAAGTGGTTTTTTATGGTAAAATTAACTTAATTATCTTCGTTAAGGAGTCTACCTGCAATATGAAATTAGATGATAAAAAGAAAAAGGTACAAATGAAATATAGAAGGAAAATGATGCAAAAGAAAGAAGAAGGTGAAAATAACAGTAAAAAAGTGTTTGTTATTTCTGCTATCTTATTTTTGTTAATTCTGTTGTCATACTGGGGACGATTTATTTCAATCTGAAATCCCTAAATAAATTAGGAGTTGTTTATATGTTTGATGTTGCACTGTTATTTATTATTGCTTTTGCTGGAGGAATTATTGCTATTATTGGTTTCTTCGTTATATTAGGTCGAAGGATTTCAGAACCGAAGAAAGCACTTCAACAAAGAATAGATAATCTCGAAGAAGAGGTTCAGATATTAAAAAATCACAAATAAAAAACTAGCTTTAATGTACTAACGGGTGCGTGTGCGGCCGAGCCTAGGTCGTATCATATAGCGGGTGGGATTCCCGTCGAGTAAGAACTAGCCATTCGCTCGTAGCGAGTCTTGGAGGGCTAAAGGTAACTTTAGTCTTTAAGCGTAGACAGTTAGGTGGCGGGCCGAAAGCCAAATGGTTGAAGGGATTGAGCTCCATAATGTTAGTAAATCGAGAGGGCTGATGCCTTACGCACAGCAGAAAGCTACATTTTATCTTTCGTTAAGGGCAAGATGGATAAAACCTCTCTGGAGTCAGAGACCTTGGCACGTTACACATCGATATGATACGGCAACTCGGGAGACCCTATCGGTCTTTTCTTATTAGAAGAGTATGGTGTACAAGCGATAAAAAGTAAGGAAACCAAATGCTGTGTAGGGAGTCGGATAGCAGCGTAGTACCAATGAAGTTGGGTAATGCCGATGGAGGAAAGGCTAGCTACCAGTTATCGCCCTTACTAGGGAAACATTTACTACACTCAGAGGTAGGGATAAATGGAAACAAAACTACTAAGGATAGCAGAATTAGCAAAATCTGAATCTGAGAGATTAGCTACATTTTGTGAATGGTAACTAGGAGGAGCCGTGTGCGTGAATAGCGCAAGCACGGTTCTGTGAGGGGGGCAGGAACACAATCTACCGTAAGGTAGAGAGGTTCCCTTCTACTCGACTAGCGCCATAAGAAGGCTGCCAATTGGCGGCCTTTTGAAAGTATGATTCTTACAATAATCATACTTTCAATACAATAAACAAATAACAGACAAAAATAATCCCTTACAACACCGTATATATTGGACTGAACTTGCTCATTATATAGGTAGCGAGTACGTAACGGTTGAGCCCGAAATTATATAGATCCTAAAAAGGATCTATATAATTCAGCCAAAGATTGTATATAGGTGATTTAGAAATAAATGATCTTATGCAATCAGAGGAAGATTTTATATGGTAAAGAAAGGTTTTATGACAGTCGTATCTCTAGAAGATATTATTGTCATAAGGTCCCAACTTATCATATAGGGTCGAGCGAAGATCATATCGAGTGCCGAAGACTTCATTGAGCAAACGATTCAATTAAAGTTAACGTTCTTATACAGCCGAAAGGTTGTATATGGGTGTACAGGTATTTTATATGGTCGAACGAACCATTATTATGGGTGGTGAACTGTTTATTTATGGTCGAAAGATCATAAATAGGTAATCAACTATTCATAATAGTGCAAGGTAGATCGTTACGTACTCGTGTTGGATACATATTTAATAAAGGATCAGTGAGCTTAGCTCACTGATCCTTTAATTTTTTTGCTTCTGATAATCTGACTGATGTTAAATAGATTGCTTGCTTTAATGTTGGAGGACGAAGAAAGTGAGAACAGCTTGATTAACTTTGTCTTATAACAGGTGAATAGAGTATATAATTAGACTCCAGATAGGGGGGGAAATAAAAATGAAACCAGATGAAACAGAAGAGTTTATTTTACTAAATCAGATTGTTGTAACGGAAGATTTTTTAAATTCGAATCCGAGTGTTGAAAAAACACAGCAAGTCTTAAATCATGTTAAACGGACAGGCTGCTTAGATGAACCCATTACGATTAATAAGGATACAAAGATCCTTAAGGATGGTTACAGACGATATATTGCAGCTCAAAGGGTGGGGATGGATCTAGTCCCTATTGTATATGAGAAATAAACTTTTACATATCAGGGGTCCTACCACATGCCCATCAAGCTAAGCGCACAAGAGATAATATAAAAGTGTGTTCTCTTTAATTTGCTATGGTAACACTAAAAATGCGCATGACAAAAAAACCATCAAATAGGTTTTTTTAAAAAATATTAGGCAGCTTTAAGTTTTTGTGACGTACAATCATACACAATACCTAAGATATCAAAGACCGTTTTCTTGTTATAACGATGACATTTCCGTCCGTTTTTCTCCAAAAGGTGAAACAGACGTAGAAAAATTTTTGATAATTCTTTGGCAACTTATTAGCATTTTACTCTGTTCATCTACGATGTTTAGAATGCGTCAGTTACTTTTAGCTAAGAAAAAGAAGGAGTTAAGTGAATATAAATCCATCTATATAATAAAAGACTATTATTTATTGTTTTATCAAGGATTACAAAAGGACAAGATTTCCATGTCTTAAATAGAATTTCAATCTGCCAACGTAACGAATACAGTTCATGAATATGTTCCGTTGGAACGTCTTCTAAAGAAAGATTTGTAATATATACGTTCATTCCACTTAATCGTTTGCTTCGGTCTCTATAGGTAATGCCCTTCTTCTTTTCTTTTTTTGCTTGTTCTTTCAATCTTTTCTCTGTTTGTACCTCAGTTAGTCGATGAATAATCACTCGGGCGGGTAGTTTTTGATACAGCCCAATGTATGCTTCTGAAATTTCAAGTGTTTGACCAGGTTGTAATTGATTCATAAGCTCTTCCGTGTCTAACTGAATAAAGAGAGTACCTTTCTTCACAGTCCCATTTCGAAAAAACTCTGGTTCATCATTCTTACGATATATACGAGAATTCAACTTCAAACGTGAGACATAGTAAGCACCTTCATCATTCATTTTCTGTAAGTCGTGTAAGTCGAAATACCCTAAATCCCTTATGTATAAGTCTTTCGGTTGAATGGTTAGTAGACTCGTGGAACCGAAGGTTTTATCATTTTCTCTCCCTTCTCCTACATAAACGTGGAGGAACTTCCCACTCAATAAGTCATATTCAAGTTGGATTTTAACACCTGCGGTATGGCTACTTCCGCCAGAACCTTGATAATGTGAAGCAAACTTATCTGGAAGTTGAAATGTTGTAGAATCTAGGATCCGAATACGTTTAAAAGTCGTGGAGTATGGATGAAGTATTTCTTGTGTTGAATGAATTCTTTGAGTTAGAAGATTAGCTAGAACTTGTTGAAGAAACTGTACGGCTGAACCATTAAATCGTTGATTAAGCCCTTCGGGGCTCATGAGGACACCTGTAGATGCTTCGAGACGGCTACACAATTGTGTGAGTGGTGTACTCGCGACCTGTTGACTAAGCCATACACATAAAGCAATTAATTCTTGTGCTTGATATTTACTTGTACGTTGAACAAACCCAACTTCTTTAGCTAATTGTTGTAGAGAAGACGGAGATAAGTAGTTTTGAAGTTCTTGAGAAAAGAGATTCATTTCGTCTGAAACAGAAAAACTCATAGAAAACGCCATCCTTCCTGTATATTTCTACAAAAAGAATAGCGCTTTTTTCGTTATGATGATACAAATTCACCTTAGCTTGATGGGCATGTGGCGGTACCCCTACCTAGCAAAGAGGGAATTAGAATCCCACGTCGAAATCGCTTTTCAAGTGGAACAACAATAATACTTCCTACAAGACCGCCTACTCTAATTAAGGTATAATTAAATCCACTTTGTTCAGAAGTTAAATGTAATGTTGAAAGCAAATATTACAAAGTAATTAGTACACCATAAAAAGACCATAGGCTAAATAACAGTAAAATTAAGCCAGATGTTTTATTTATAATTATTAAAGAATATGCATTTATTCGATTCTTTAATAAGCTAACAACAATACTAAGAAATAACCACCATAGTATTGAACCTAAAAAAACTCCTAATACTAATATTAATTTCGCCATTAAGTCAATATCTGAATTAGCTATTCCAAGCCCTGAAAAGAGGGCAATAAAAGACAAAATTGTTACGGGGTTAGTTATTGTTAAAAAGAAAGTAGATATATATGCCTTAATATTTTGTTCATTTTTACTTTTAGTAAGTATATTTGAGGGTTTTGATTTATAAGTTTTAACACCCAAATAACCTAAAAAAATTCCGCCAATTAGTTGAAACCACAATTGTTGATTAATCAAATAATTAGTTATCACTGTTAAGCTTAGACACGCAATTAAACCATATAAACCATCCGCTGTTGCAGCACCTAAACCTGACATAAATCCAACGAATCTCCCGTTCTCAAGCGTTCTACGAATACATAAAATTCCGATAGGTCCTACAGGAGCCGCAATACTAAAACCAATGATAAGACCTTTGAGTAAGAATTCACTTGTCATTTTCTCCTACCTCATCAATAAAAAACTTATCTTTTTGCAAAGGAATTTTAAATGTTTCTTTCGTTGTATCCATTACTATTGTTGTTTTTGTTCGAAGTACCCCCTGCAGACTTTTGATTTCATAGCTAATCACTCTGTCTAAATCCTTGGTATTCCGACAACGAATTTTCAATAAATAATCATCATCCCCCGCAATATGATGGCATTCTTGTACCTCCTCCAAATTAGTAATAAGATGTAAGAATTCTTCTCTATATTTTGGTTTTTCTAATGAGACTGATACAAAAGCTGTACACTCAGTTCCTACATTTTCTCCATCTATCTTGGCTCCAATCTCTTTAATTACTCCATTACTAATCAAACGATTGACACGATCAGCAACTGCTGGTGAAGACAATCCAATGTGAGATGCCAATTCAGCCCAAGTAACTCTACCATTATTCATTATTGATTGCATAATTTTATAATCGTAAGAATCCAAGTTAATCAACCTTTCTTTATAAACTTTTAATCATTTTAATATTTATTTAACAAAGAAACAAGTGGTATTTTCTTTAATAATGAAAAATAATATATATGTAAAAAACAGTCTCAGAAATGATCCTTTTCTGAACACATGTCATGGCGCTTTGAATCGTAACAAAATCGAGGTTTTAATTCCTAAAAATGTCTTAGTGTATAATTTTCGCATTTTGACGTCGAGACCCCATATCCATCAAGCTAACAATAACGAACCCCAAAACGATAAAAACGAGTAAGATACACAAAAATTTCGTTCTGGGGGTATTATGAAATCTTACCTTGATGGGCATGTGGTAGGACCCCAACAAGGAATACTGCATTTGAAATAGAATTTATAATGTACGTTAAATAAAGAACGAAGGTTGAATGATTTTGATTAACACAGTTTTTTATATGTTCTTCTTGGTGTGATAGTTTCATACTTCTTGGAGTGGGCAGTTGTTGGGAGGGAATTTATAATAAAGTTTGATCAAAAGTCCTGTATTGATATGAAGGATTTTTTTTGTTCCGCAATCGGGCCATTTTCTTGAATAAGAAGTTGCATAAAATCCCACTTTTTTATACGGCTACCAGGTGCGCGAGTGTGCACAAACGTTGATTTAACAATGATAAAATCCTGAAAAAATAATAAATTGTGACAGGTTCTTGGCGCCCAAGGAGGTTTGTGAGGGGAAACTTCTGTTAGATTAATTATGTTAACTTAATATGAATAGAGTATGCAAGACCTTTTTCGCAGGAATTCAATCATTTTATAACGAATTACTAGAAGAACTTTATACAAGAGGAAGGAGGATTATAGTGGGGATGAAAATTGACGAATACGAACTTCTTGACATAGATTCAGGCCCTTATGGAATAACTGCTGGAAAAGATGGTGCGCTATGGTTTACACAACATAAAGCAAATCAAATTGGTCGAATGACTGTTAACGGTGAAGTCACTCATTTCGTTGTTCCTACACCCAATGCAGGTGTGCTATCTATAATCTCCACAACTCAGGGTGATGTATGGTTTACGGAAAATAGGGCGAAAAAAATTGGAAAACTGAAAGTAACAGGTGAAATCATCGAATATACTCTCCCGAGTCCAAATTCAGCACCTTTTGGAATAACTGAAGGACACAATGGAGACATTTGGTTTACCGAAATGAATGGAAATAGAATAGGGCGAATTTTACCATCAGGTGAAATTATTCAGTATGATATACCGAATCCTGGCTCCTATCCCTCTTTTATTGTTGCTGGGCCTGACGGTGCCATCTGGTTTACTGAGAATCAGAGTAATCAAATTGGTCGGATTACGATGCTCGGAGAAGTGACTAATTACATTTTGCCAACAAAACATGCTGGTCCTGTAGGTATTACAAGTGGACCGGACGATGCACTTTGGTTTGTGGAAATTAACGAAAATAAAATCGGTAGAATTACTACCTCTGGAACAATAAGTGAATATACCATCCCTACTGCAAATGCTCGTCCACACGCAATAGTAACAGGGCCTGACCGTGCTTTATGGTTCACTGAATGGGGAAGTAATCAAATTGGCCGAATTACAATGCAAGGTAAAATTACGGAGTATCTAATTCCTACACAAAATGCGGAGCCACATGGAATTGTATTAGGACCTGATGGTGCCATTTGGTTCGCTGAGGAATGTAATAAAATAGGTCGGCTAAGTTTATTATAAAAATCCTGAAAGGCAGTGGATATCCATGGAATCAAATAAGCAACATGGGCCAAATCCTAAAGATAAATATCCGATTAAAGGAAATCGCGTCGTGCAATTTATAAAAAATACAATTACTAGACCAAACATTATTGTGGGTGAATACTCATATTACGATGCAAAAAATGGTGAATCTTTTGAAGATCAAGTGTTATATCACTACGAATTTTTCGGTGACCGTCTTGTCATAGGGAAATTTTGTGCCATAGCACCTCGTGTAACGTTTATTATGAATGGAGCTAATCATAGAATGGATGGTTTTTCAACCTACCCATTCAATATTTTCGGACACGGTTGGGAGAAATATGCGCCAACGTTAGATCAGTTGCCGTTTAAAGGTGATACCATAATTGGAAATGATGTTTGGATTGGAATGGATACTGTCATTATGCCTGGAATAAAAATAGGGGATGGTGCAATTGTAGCAGCCAAATCGGTTATTACAAAAGATGTGGAACCTTACACTATCGTTGGAGGAAATCCTGCAAAGAAACTTAATACCCGTTTCTCAGAAGAAATCATTAACGAATTGCTGGAAATTAAATGGTGGGATTTAGATATTGATATCATTTCT
This sequence comes from Peribacillus simplex, assembly GCF_001578185.1. Lineage (NCBI taxonomy): Bacteria > Bacillati > Bacillota > Bacilli > Caryophanales > Bacillaceae > Peribacillus > Peribacillus simplex. The sequence continues at coordinate 2,463,351 of NZ_CP011008.1, forward strand.
GCTCATATTGATGTGATAGTGAATGGAGAAATGGAGAATCTAAGAAATTTTAAAAATAAAATATGACAAAATAAAAACTGTCTATAAGGCCCAGTGACAGAGTTCTTGCTCTAATCCGTCAAATGTTTTATATAAAATGCAAACTAATAGGAGGATTATCATGGTCTATGTCGCACTGCTTAGGGGAATCAATGTTGGTGGGAAAAATAAAATTAACATGAAGTTGCTTAAACAAGCTTTTGAACGAGTGGGTATGAGCTCTGTAGTTACATATATCAATTCAGGTAATATTATTTTCACAGTGAATGGCCAATCAAAAACAACAATATCCCATATTTTAGAAGAGGCTATACATACAAACTTCGGATTACAAATCAAAGTTTTAGTCCGTAGTTTTGATGATGTTAAAAAAGTCATACACTCCCTTCCAGAGTCTTGGACGAACGACCAACAGATGAGAAGCGATGTGCTGTTTTTATGGGACGAAATTGATGATGAGTCAGTGCTTAATAAGCTGGTCATCAAACCAGAAATTGATACGGTGAAATACGTTCCTGGAGCCATTCTATGGTCGGTTGAAAAAAAAAAATTACCAAATCCGGTATGACTAAACTCGTTGGTTCAAAGCCATATCAACAAATAACAATCAGGAATGTAAATACAACTCGCAAAATATACGAACTTATGCAAGCTGCAGAGGTGTGAATTACATGATACTAGCAAGAACTATTTTCTAGCAATTGGAAACTATCTGACGAATAGAGCAAGAACCCTGTCACTGGGCCTAAAACACTCGTTATGGTAACAAAAAAGGTTAGGTGCTTTTTTAGATATCCAACCTTTTTTTGCTGATATGACACTTTATGAAAGTTCTGCAATAAACACCAGTTGAATTAAATTAATCAATCTTCAACAATAGGGCGCGATTCTTTAATAAGAAACGCTTTTCTTAATGAACTCCCTCAGTTTAATAGATAATGCTCACGAATACTCGCTTATTCGCAGGATTTCATACCACATGGTATAGGTTGCTTTAGATGAACGAAAGAGATAGGACCGTTTTGATAAGATGAGGGCAGATTGAAATAGGGGATCTGTTGAAAATCCCATATTATTACATATACTGCACGCATTTCCACGCTGCCCCTGGAGGCTTTCCCTCCCATGTCTCAACGGGTCATAATCCTATGCCCTTTCATTCCTTCGTCATGCCTATCCAAGGGGTGGAGGCCGGTTTTGCTAACGGAACGGGTCATTGCCCTTTTGTTCATTACATCCAGTACTTCGTGCTTTCTTTGAAATCCTACGAATAGGCCAACTTTCGTTAAATAACAATGTGAATGTAAATTTACGCTGCTAGTTGTTCAAGAGGGAAGACCATTTCCGGTTTATAGGCAGAGCCATTACGAGCAATCCCTACTAGGACACGGGCAAGTTTTCCACATAGCTTCATGATGGATTTCATTTTCTTAATCTTCTTCACTTTAACATTGTTCGAGTGTAGGGCTTTAAACTCAGGGTTATTCATCACCAGACTCATGGTCGCAAGGAAGAGGTAACGCCGCAGGCGTGATCTTCCACGTTTGGAAAGAACAATTTGGCCTTTCCACTTCCCAGAGCTTGCCTCAGCGAGATGCAATCCTGCATGACGAAGGAGCGCATTCCCGTGAGCGAACCCACTCAGATCTCCAGCTTCGCCTAAGATGCCCGCCAGTGAAATCTCACTGATTCCTTTAATGGCAAGTATTTGCTTAACGAATGGGATCTTTTCCAAGACGTTTGTGACTTCTTGCGTCACTCTTTCGAGTTGGGATGAAGCGAGATCATATTCCTCTAATAACTGTTCCAAGTGAATTTATACGCATCAAGGGCTGGTTTCATACCAATTGAAAGCTTGGCCAACGCAAGCAGGGAATGGGCTTTTTTATGCCCGGAATGTCGCTTCATACATGATTTCCACCCGGTTACGATATCTTGAGGCTGTAAGGAACATAATTCAGCTGGGGTAGGAAAGAGGCGTAGGGTTGCGATTGCCCCTTTACATGATACGTCTTTAAACACCTCCCGGAGCTCGGGAAAGACAACATCCACCCAGCGATTAATTTGGTTGATGGAGCTAACAAGACGCTTAACGATCACATCTCGGTTAGCCATAAGGACACGAAGTTTTTCAAATGATTCTGAAGTGGAACGAACGAAGGCATAGTAGCCATTCTTCACCATATCAGCTATGACAAGGGCATCTTTTTTATCACTTTTGGATTGCGTATTATCACGATTTTCTTTGTTTCTTTTGACATGGTGAGGATTGACCGTGACGACATCAATGTTTTGTTTGACTAGCCACTTTGAAAGGTTTATCCAATAATGACCGGTAGGTTCCATTCCGACTATCGTGGTGTCTAAGTTTTTCATGTGTTTTAGTTCCTTGATCCAGTTTAGTAAGCTAGTAAAACCCTCTTCGTTATTTTGAAAAGACAAAGGTTTTCCGACCACAATGCCCCGATAGTTTACAGCACGGGCAACGTGTACGTGTTGGGCAATATCCACCGTAATTCTCTCAATTAGTTGATTTTGTTTGTTTTGCATTTTAAAATTCATAGTAGGGCTTCCTCCTTAAGGCTTTGAGTTAGATTGGTCTCTATACTCGTATCTTACTGAGGCGCTCTATTTTTTTCAAACCTGATATTTAACGATCTACAGGAATGCTAACAGGTGCATTAGTAAAAAATTGAAGGGTGATCAATAATTGAGAAATCCAGTAAAGATTCAGGCCATTATTGAAGAATTGGAAATGCAGTTTGATGAGTCTCGGACATTTTTAAATGTAAAAACTGGTGAAATCATTTCAGTAACTTTGGATGACTTGAGAGCAGCTGAAGATGAAGAAGAATTCGGGCATTTACCTGAGTGGGAACAAGAAGATAGAAAAGTTGCTAATGATGTATTTGAAAACTTTGAGAATTACAAGGAACTCCCAACAAAATATGAAGTAAATGAATATGAGATCATAGAAGACTTTTGCTTTACTGTTAGTGATGAAAGAAAGCAAGATAAATTATTAAGTTCAATTAAGGGGAAGGGTGCTTTTAGAAGGTTTAAGGACAAAATCATTGACTTTGAAATGGAGGACCAATGGTATTCTTATCGTGACGAACGCTATAAACAAATTGCGATTAAATGGTGTCTAGACAATAACATAAACTTTATTGATAAATAGACTTTAAAAATGTATGGCACGAGACCTATGGCTGAATAAGGTGATTGCTCTTTGTTCAACTAACGGGTGCTATAGTTGAAGTTCGGAGCTGTCTTTAAGGCGGCTTTTTCTTTATGCAACTATCGGGGCAGCATTCCTGTAATCAGTGAAATTGAAGTTTGAACAAAAAAATAACCTCTTGGTAAAATGAGAGAGTCCTGAAGCTCGGCGAAGAAAAGGACAAAACTCAAATACCAGGAGGCTTTAAAATGAATTATAACCAAAATAAGAAAATTGCTCAAATTACCTCTCAAACCCTTATTGTAGGGGTGGATATTGCTAAATTCAAGCATGTGGCACGTGCTCAAGACTTTAGAGGAATGGAGTTTGGATCACCTTGTTATTTTGAGAATACAAAAGAGGGATTCGAGCATTTTCTTAATTGGATTATGGAAATCAAGAAAGAACAATGTATGGAGAATGTGATAGTTGGGATGGAACCGACAGGGCATTATTGGTTCAACCTAGCTCATATGTTAAAAGAAAATGAAATTAAGTTTGTAGCTGTAAACCCTTTGCACGTCAAGAAAAGCAAGGAGCTTGATGATAATTCTCCTACTAAAAATGATGTGAAAGATGCTAAAGTCATTGCACAGTTGGTCAAAGACGGAAGAAGTTTTGTCGTAAACACACAAAGACATCACTTTTGTGTCAAATGTAAATGTATTTTTATTTTTATTTTCTATTCTGTCTCACTATAACAAGATTACTTGTCATTTCGAGACAGTTTTTTTATGCGTTATCAACTTCCTATAATTTATCTTATGTTAACTATATAGATGGAATAGTTACCTTTGCTTTTATCAGCTTGATAGCTGGTATCAAGTTACTGCCACACCTGTCACTCAAATCAGGCAATAAAGCCTCGCATTGATTAGAACATCAAGTGTTGGTGGTGTAGTTTGTGAAGTAATGTTCTTAAACTAAAGAAGCAGGTTAGTAGAGAAGATGAAGAAGACTCATTAGGTTAACCCCTCCTTTTTTTGCATTGAATGCTATTCATTTGAACCCGTATTCTTTACATTTTAAGTGACTTTATTAATAGCATTCGTTGTTGCAGTAATACCGAGGGTTAGTATAGTATAAACAACTTTTTATCGATGTTTCTGTGGGGATGTGGATGGGATGAATACCAGTTAGAGGAGTTTGAGGACAAGATACACACTGCTATGGAGTTTGCTTCACCTGTAATGTTTACTGTTTGGGAAGATGGATTTGATTGGGAATATACAGGAATGATACATAGGTTAGATCCTTTGACAAAGATGATACATTTAGAGTTGGAAAATGAGAAGGGACATATTATTAGGGTGAAGTTTGAGGATATTGTTGGGGTAGAGGTAAGGGAGTGAAAAAATGACTAAAGCAAAACCAAAAAGAAAACTGTGGATTAAGAGTAGAACATTCCTAAATGAATTTACAGTAGATGAATACTTGAAAAAAGAAGTGAAGTTAATCTTAGCTAAATATACAAAATGAATAGAAATCACCAGTCTATACGATTGGTGATATTTAATTTTCTATAATTTTACTCGTTACTATTTTCATAGATAATTTAGTGAAATGTGAATATAAGATATTTTGTTTGGAGATTATTATGTAGGACAGGAGAGTGATATTGATTGGATAAAAAGTCAAAGAAAATTAATCTTAATGATGTCGATATGACCGATGTAGAAGTTATTTCAGCGGATAATATCGATATTAATGAATATTTTAGAAGGAAGCTTTTCGAGTGTATAGCCAAAGAAGAAAGTAGGCTGTTTTTGTATAAGGAAAAGAATAAATAGTTTAATTGAAAGGACTATTCTAATGTGAAAAAGAGTAAACCAAGAAAAGAACTGCGAGGAAATGGCTATTTTGTAAATGAACCTAACTACGAATTAATGGCTAAGGCGTTTACGGAACTATACTTTAGTTTTACTAAAGGTGGATCTGGAGATTTAGAATTCGACAAATTAGGCACGATAGCTTTATTTTCTGCATTGGCAAATGATGAAGAAGGGAAACAAAAGGAATTAGATAAAATGAGAGCTCACGTTAAAAGACTTAAGAATGAAAAAAAGAAATAGATAAAGTCTTGTCGTGGTCATCTAGTTTACCCTCTGCATGCAGAGTACCGATAAAAACGGAAGCAAACAAAACATAGCTCCCAAATACACCATCCATGTAGTATTTGGGGGCTACTTGACGTTTACCTTTATAGCGAATTTACTTAAAATAAGGAACCTTTTTCAAAGCCACACAAACTGGAACGGCAACGATAATTCCTAATATATTTTGAACGAGATCTCCAGGTATCGAAGCTAAAGGTGCAATCCAATTACCGTATAGAATCCCTTCACCAATATAATAAACAGCTATCATAAATGGAATGGAAACGATTGTTGCTATTACATTGAAAGCAATGCTAGTACCGTTGCGACCCTTTGACCAAGCGATTTTACCAACTATATATCCTTGCAAACCACGCGCCACAATGGTGATAGGTGCCCACAATGTCCACCCTCCAACTATATCAAATAACCCCATTCCGATCGCACCAGCAAGAGCTGCTTTTTTAGGACCAAATAAAATAGATGCAATAAAAAGCATAGCTGTTCCTAGATGAACTAACCCTCCATTTGAGGCAATTGGCAGTTTAATATTCAAAAAGAAAGTAGATAGGAACACAAGTGCAATCAACATTGCGGTAATAATTAAATCCATAGTTTTTTGACTTGACCTTGAATAACTTTGTGTATTTTGCATATCTGTAAACCTTCCTAACTAGAATTTTCCTATGATTTTAGCAAAAGACTGGTGTCTATAAAAGTGTCAATTTATTAAAAAACTATGAGGTCAGTTGATAAAAAATACAGATATTATGAAAAGAGAGAGGAGATGACTGTTTTTAGCTGATTTATGATAAGATAAATAAAGTTTAAAGTGGATAGGCCATATGGAGGTTATTATGAAAAAAGTTGCTGTACTACAGGATTTATCATCTTTTGGAAAATGTTCATTAACAGCTGCAATTCCGGTTCTTTCGGTCATGGGCGTGCAGGCATGCCCTTTACCAACGGCCATATTGACTGCGCAAACCGGATATCCAAGTTTTTTTTGTGAAGATTTTACATCCAAAATGAAATACTTCATAGAAGAATGGAGCAAGCTTAATGTAACCTTTGATGGAATCTATACCGGCTTCGTTACTGGTGAAGAGCAAATTAATAATATTTTCCATTTTTTAGATAAATTTTATACAAAAGAAACCATTTTACTTGTTGATCCAGTAATGGGAGATATAGGAGAAGTTTATAAACTTTTTACCGATGAATTACTGGTACTTATGAGAGAACTGGTGAAGCGTGCAGATGTCATTACACCAAATGTTACAGAGTGCTGTTTATTAACCGGATTGTCTTATGAAAAGCTGCATAGCTATTCTAACGAAGAGGACTATATTAAAGCGATAGAAGAAGCAGGGAATATGTTGCAGCAAGAAACGGGAGCTCAGGTTATCATCACTGGAATGAATCCACCGTCAGCAGATTCAGAGAAGCAGTTTATCGGAAATATGTATTTGGACGGAAGTAGAACCTTTTATAGTGCGACGCAGTATAACGGTGAAAGCTATTCAGGTACTGGTGATTTATTTGCATCTGTGATTATGGGAAGCATGATGCGTGGAGAGAACCTAGAAAAATCCGTACAGCTCGCAGTGGCATTCCTGACAGAGGCTATCAATGATTCCTCCTTGGAGCAAATTTCTAAAGTAGAAGGAGTTAACTTCGAAAAATATTTACGAATGTTATTATGAATGCTTTAAAAAATGGAAAAAAATAGAGTGACAAAAGCTCGGCTTTTTGACTAACCGAGCTTTTTGTATAAATCAAATAGTACTTATATTTTGCCGAATATTGTAAAAAATCTCACTTAAATAATAAGGAAACTTTCTATTTACCTCACAACAGCCAGTATTTATGTTCGTTAAAGTTTGAAAATATTTAACTTCCATAGACCTTTACAAAGATTAAGAAAAATTACTTGAAGAAGAAACAATATTATCTACAATCGAGGAATTAGAAGCTCTATTTCCTGATAAGGATAGATCAGAAATTATAAAGAAAATGCGTCAATTAGGTTGCTTAGAATTAAAAAACGCAAAAATTCCATGGAGTGCAAAAACAAATAAAGAAGATAGACCGCCTTGTAAAATTACTTATGCTAATGAGCCTAATATGGAATTAATGGCTAAAGCATTCACTCACCTATATTATGAACTATTAAAAAAGGGTAAACTTAACGATAAACCTTGGCTTGAAGAGGAATGAAAAAGCTAAGGAATATACCTCAGCTCAGTTAAGGGGAATTAATAAAGAAAGAAAAGCTAGTGATAATAATATTTTTTACAATAAATTTCTTGTTTATACAAAAGACCACCAGTAATTGCTATTGGTGGTTTTCTTCAGTTTGAACTAATTCAATTTCAAATAAATCTTCTATAGATATATCTAATGCTCTGGATATTAAAACTGTATGAGTATCCTTATGACTTTCTAATTTATCAAACCTTGAAATGTTTCCTTGAGGGATTCCTGTAAGTTCACTCAATTTAACTTGTGTCATTCCTCTTTCCTTCAATACTTTACCTAATCTTGGAGTGACCTTTACTGTAGTTTTCATTCTCATACAACCCCTTTTATTTACTTATATAATTATACTATATCCTATATCGTCTAGAATATAAAAAAATAATTTGGAAAAATTGTAATTTATTGTTGATATAATATATACTATATAGTATAGTTAACTTGTCAGCAAGACGGACAACGAAAAAATCCAAACAAAAAACAACCGAAAGGCAAAAGGGGATAAATAATATGACAACTCAAACAATTGAGGTTAAAAAGGTATTCGTAACTGACAACCAAGAGCAATGGATTGTATTTGAAGAAGAAATGCAAGCAGGATTCCAATACAAACTTGCTACTATTGACGACCTTCACGATTATGTAGCTGGAACTGGCGAAGTGTTTACATACAACGTAGAAACATCAGAGGGTGTGGTTCAATGGCATGAAGAACACTTTTCTTATGATTCTCCAGTTGACTACATCTGTGAATACAGGGTGATCAACTAATGAATAACAGATATCTTCCTTCCATTACTCTCGCCAATGATGTCCTCCAAGAAATTATCACAGCCACTGAGTTAGAGATTACCGAGTTAAAGAAGCAACTTGATAAAAAAACGATAGGAAAGGTAATAAAGAAGCTGCAAAAGTCACGGTGGAAGTGTTATTCGCTACAATGAGGAAGCTAACATCTTATGAGAAAATGCAAAAGAATCTTCCTAAACGTGGCAGGCAAGGGGAAATTTATAACTTTGGAATACCAGAACGTGAAGTTGTATGAAAACAAGTTCTATAAGAAAAGAGCCTAAGTAGCAGTATTTACTTAGGCTCATGATAAGCATGCATTTTTAAAAAATATATTTAACTTCTTAATTGAAAATAGGACTTAGAAAAAATAAACAAACTGGAGAAACTACTAACAAAAGTTAGTAGTTAGATTTAAGAGTATTAATAGTATATTAAGGTCTAAAATTGATCACATACTGCTCACATTTTTGCTCACAAAAATCGGGCTATTATCAACTTTTATTTATGATTTTTTCGATTAGTATTTGCAAATCATCCGGCTTATGAAACTCAATCGGCGAAACGCCTTTATCGAACTCTATTGTATTGGATTCTATCATCAATACATACTTCCCATTAATCTTGCCTAAATGGATGCTTTCGCCGAAATCAGCAAGCAAGCCTTTAACCGAAGTACTTCCTAGCTTCATTCGCAGTTCGGCTTCAGGTGTATGCTCGACAATCTGGGCTGTGGCTTCGACGACTTGGTGGGTTTCAAGGCGTTCCTGAATTTCTCGCTTTTCACTGGTTTCCCAGATTTCTAGGTCCTGTTCGAATTTGTGCAGTTCGTCACTGTTTTCTTCGAATTGTGCGGATACATGTTCATGGACCATGTGGATGACCTGGTTTTTCATGATTTCCGGCATCGATTCGCCATATTCGACGAATTTCAAGAAGTCCTCGAAGTACCGGGCATGTGAGGCCTGGTGGATTTTCAGCTCGCCTTCTTCGACCATACCTTCTTCGGGCATGTAGGGGTATTGAATGGATTTCATATTTTTAGTGGTGATTGCCATTTCAACGTGCCTAATCAGGGTCCGTTCATCCGAAATGGAAGCAACTTTCGGCTCGAAATCACATTTTAATAAGAAAACGAATGGTTCATCGAGATATTTCGATAATTTAGCCGATGCGATTATGAAGACACCGCCACGGACGGCACTTGTATCAATATAAGACCGCGTGAATTGTTCATTTTCTTCTTGGAATTCTTCTTTCGTTTTAGCATATCGAACCCGGTTAAATACATTGTAATTAGGGTTGGAATCAAGTGCATGTCCTTCTTCGACAATGAAAGAACCGATTTTCGTCGGTATTTGTTCAGTTTTTGGATGACGGTCCACTTTTCGTTTGGAAATCTTCATTAATTCCCCATCCAAAAAATCCTTTAGTGGACTTTCTTCGTATTCTTCAGTATCAAGGGTTTGAAAATGTTTAAAACGTTTATCAGCCTGATCGCCTTTTCCTTCGACTTGGATTAAATAAAAAGACAGATAGGTAATAGTAAAATCCATGAATGTCACCTTCTTCAATTATTAAGCATAATTCCCGTACTTTTTTTAGACTTAATAAGTATAGAGATGTACGGTGATTCCGTCAAACTATTGGCGAGAATAAAAGAATAATTTTGGTGCATTATTTCAAAATCATACTTAAAGAAAAATAGGGATAATGTTAAAACTCCACAAGACCAAAATAAAGGATTACAGGAATACTCCATGAACGGTTAATCTAATAGGTAAAATGAACTGCAAAATAAAAATATATTTTAAAGTAGATTAATTTAACAGCCTTAATGTCGAAATAGTATATATGGGTAGATAAATTGGAGGGCAATTCAATCATGAAAAGTATATGGAGAAACAGACAAAAGATAGATGCTATAGACTATATGCAATTTAAGGAACAAGTCGGTATAAATGTCACTGAATTTCCGAGCGTATTGGCTCAAGTGGACATGATTCATTTGACGATCGGGGATTTATGTATTATTCGGTCTTTACAAGGTGAAGTAAAAGAACAATTGAGCCAAATTATAGAAAATTTTTATAAAAATCTAAAAAATGAATCCTCTTTAATGAAAATCATTTCGGACAATAGTTCTGTTGATAGGTTGAAAAAGACGCTTCATCGTCATATGTTCGAAATGTTCAGTGGTACAATTGATGATGCGTATATCAAACAGCGTTATGCCATCGCACAAGTACATGTGCGAATAGGACTGCAGCCAAAATGGTATATGAGTGCTTTTCAAGATTTACTGCAATCATTAATCATTCATGTAATTTCCAATATAAAGAATACTGAGCAATATCAGAATAACATTCTGGCTATCACCAAAATTTTCAATTTAGAGCAGCAAATCGTTTTAGAGGCATATGAGCTTGAAAATGAAAAGATGCGTATAAAAAACCATGAAGAAAAAGAAACGATTAAACTGCAGGTGAATCATAATGCAGAAGAATTGGCAGCAATCAGTCAAGAGACAAGTTCAGCGACTCAATTAATGGCAAATAAGGTAGTCGAAATTCATGATTTCACTCAAAAGGGTTCGGAAATTGCAATAGAGACAGAGGGAAAATCAAATGAAGGCGTTGAACTGTTACAAGGATTAGAGAAAAGATTGGTAAAAACACAGGAGCAAATGACGCTCATCTCAAAAGATATGGAACACCTATCCAATACATCAAAGGAAATCGGACGAATTGTCACGATAATCACTTCAATTGCAGAACAAACGAATTTGTTGGCATTGAATGCAGCGATTGAAGCGGCAAGAGCGGGTGAAAATGGTAGAGGATTTGCGGTTGTAGCCGGTGAGGTAAGGAAGCTTTCGGAAAATACCAAAGAATCAATTTCGGAAGTAGTGAAACTCGTTAGTGGCATTGCTCATTTTACTAATGTTATGAAAACATCTATTTCAATGGTTAGCGGGGAGATTACTAAAGGCACGGAACAAGGTAAAGAAACGAGCGTATTTTTATACCGATATCGCAAAGGCCATGCTTTCAGTAAAAGAGCAGAATATTAAAATCACCAAGGAAATGACTGAACTGAATGCTATATTCGAGGAAATTGATGAAGCGTTCAAGCAAGTGGCCGTTTCCTCGGATCAATTGACTCAATTAACGATGAACTTGTAGAAGTTCATAAGGTTTTTTAGAAGGAACTTCTTAAAGTGGCTTATGTTAGTATTTTATATTTTAATAAACAACTCGATAGAATACTTTGATAAAAAAACCTCAAAGCAATTAGGAATAAGGATTATCATTATTTAATCGGGTGTTTAATTAATCTCTTGAAATAATATAGGTTTAATGTTATATTAATAAAGCGATGAGCTAATTTGTGTAAGCCGAAGAACAAGCTTTTAGCTAAACGTCGGGATGTGGCCTGACGGTTCTACGCCTCAAACGCATCAAAGACGCCTGCTGCGTGCAGGCGTCTTTTTCATTTTAGCGATTCTTTTCTTGCAGCTTGAACGTCATCCTTGAATTCCTCTTGAATTTCTTCTGTTATTCCCTTTGTTGCATCCTTGAACTCCCTAAGCGAGGTGCCAACTGCCCGTCCGATTTGCGGAAGCTTATTGGGTCCAAAAACAATTAAAGCTAAAATAAGGATTAAAATTAAACCGGGAAAACCAATGTTTGAAAGCATAACTAGTCACTCCAATCAAATCTGATAGTTAATATTATAGACTCCTGACAAGTATTTGCAAATGTTATCTACTATTAATTGTAATGTTCAACATCATAAATTAGACTTCTGTTAGACAAGCATTTTAAATTTATTTTGCCCTATTTTATCTTGCACATTAAATCTAAAAATCTTTCCTGCCTATCTTAGCCAATGCAATATATAAAATTAATATGTGAAGAGTGTCGCTTTTGGTTTTTTCCGTATAGGGCTGCAGCTTATTTCGCTCATGTTACATGAAAAATTTTATTGATTGGGAATGATTAAACTTGCAAGATTGAAGGTATTTAGGTATTATAACTATACAAGCTGCGTTGTTCGTAATGATAATTAAGTTTTAACCTTTAAGCTGTAATAGGGAGTTTTACATCGAAACAGGAATGTTATGCCTCGTCACTGACTTGGACAACAGGATTGTTTTTGCAAACACCCACTTTGAGGAGTGGTGGTTTAAAACTTTCTTACTTGAATACGGCAATGGCGGCTTATATTTTTAAAATTAGAAACCAGTTCCGATTTGGGGCTGGTTTTTTGTTGTTTTTACTAATGTTCAGAGTGTTGTAGATAGATGCACGAATGGGTATTGTCAGAAAAATTAAAATGTAAGGATCCAAGATTTATGAATAATATGTGAAAGTTTTTATTGATATCTGATAATTAGCCATTATAATAATAATTAGATAACTCGGTTCACTATTTATATAAAAAGATGGTGAGTCGATATTTTTTAAGAATTACGTAAGCGCTATCATTTGGATGGAGTTACCGCAGTCACCTTAGGGAGGAGAAAATTTTATGGCTAGTATTAACACAACCGAGGTAATTAGCAACAGTAAATTTAACCGCTTTCATTTTGGGTTGCTGGCATGGTGTTTTATAATAATCCTTTTTGATGGCTATGACCTTGTCGTTTACGGAACGGTCGTCCCGGTATTGACGGAGGAGTGGAACCTAACTTCCGTGGAAGCGGGGGCTATGGGCAGCTATGGTCTATTTGGAATGATGTTCGGGGCGATCTTCTTTGGTACATTGGCAGATAGGATTGGCAGAAAAAATGTAATAGCGATTTCGCTGATTTTATTTAGTTTATTTACACTTTTATGTGGATTTGCGAACACACCTACCATGTTTTCGACTTTCCGATTTTTGGCGGGATTAGGGCTTGGGGGCATCATGCCGAATGTCATTGCCTTATTGACGGATTATGCACCGAAAACGATGCGGAGCATGGTCGTTTCGGTCGTTTTGTGCGGATATTCATTTGGAGGGATGCTTGCCCCGATACTGGGTATCTTGCTTATGCCGATCCTAGGTTGGGAGTCAATATTCTGTTTTGCGGGAATACCACTGTTATTTTTACCCTTCATGATGAAGCGTTTACCAGAGGCTTCTACGCATCTGATCAGAGTTGACAGAAAAGAAGAATTGATCAGGATATTATCCAAGGTAAGTCCTGAGAGCAATTTCGACATCAGGGACGAAATTGCAGAAGTGAAAAAAACTGATACGAATATGCCGATTGTTGGATTGTTTAAGGGGGCCCGTACTCTAAGCACCATGATGTTCTGGATCGCCTTTTTCATGTGTCTATTGATGGTATATGGATTGAATACATGGCTTCCCAAGTTAATGATCGGGGCAGGGTATGCGCTGAATTCAAGTTTAGGTTTCTTGATCGTTCTGCAGGGGGGAGCTATCATTGGCACGCTTATCATCGCTAAACTTTGTGATCGTTATGGATCCAAGAAAATGCTTGTGCCGATGTATGCGCTTGGGGCAGTCAGTTTGACGCTATTGGGAATGGGCGGAAGTTCCTTCATGATTTACACCTTGGTAGCGATTGCAGGTGCCTGTACCATTGGTGCCCAAAACCTCGTACAAGCCTATGTTTCACAATACTACCCACCAAATATTAGATCAACTGCATTAGGTGTGGCATCTGGAATCGGAAGGATCGGCGGTATGCTTGGACCTATACTCGGCGGATTTTTATTGTCCATCTCGCTGCCCATCCAATTGAATTTCATTGCCTTTGCCATTCCAGGTCTGATTGCAGCGGTTGCTTTATCATTCGTTCCAGTGAAAATGGCATATTACAAAAATGATCATTCGGAACCAAATGAAGAAATAGTGGTAGAATCCGATAAAATGAATGTTTTGTAAAGGTTAAATGCATGAAATGGAATGCATGGATACCCTCGCCGTCATTTCATGCTCATTCGTTTTTGAGGGCTTCTGTTGGAGGAGTCATGATTCCGGTATTTACACGTTTTAATAACGATTTTGGTGGAATTGTTCGCCCTGACCTTAGAGGGATAAGATCGAAAGAATAAAGTTTCTTAAATGTTCATAATTTCGCAATGCAATTCACTCCATTATATAAAGAATAAATGTTAGAATGATTGTACGGATAATTAATTCCTCCTTGAAGTGGAGCGAACTAGAAATTAATCTCATCTTATGAGAGGAGTCATTACTTTGAAATTTTTAAAACACATAATTTTTTGGTTATGCATTATAGGTACATTATTCTCTATGATATATTTCTTCATAGCGGAGATTCCGTTATATATTAAATTATTAGGCGCAGCGATCATCCTTTATCTTGGTTATGATCTAATAACCGAATCTAAGAAAAGAAAGCGTAAGGAAGCCTTGGATGCTTAATATTATAATCGTAAACGCCCTCTTTTGATAAGAGGGCGTTTTTTATGCAGGTGTCGGCAGTGTTGGGGGGATAGCATCATTTCAGCAGTGGGAATTTGGTTCATAACAATAATTTCAGCAATATGACTGTAAGCAGGCAGGAAAAGAAATTGTTCTAACGTACCCCAATCGAAAGCAGCTAATAAGCTTGCTTTAAGGCATGAGATGAATTCTACAAATAGGCGATCTATTGCCTATAGGGTTGGGTGGGAAGGCTGGTAAAGATACTTGGGCATTAGTAAAACGGCCAAACACCTAGTGAAGGTTTTAGTGAGGAATTAAAGGGCTAAGGCCCTTTCATTTTTTTACTGTCTAGGTCCCCATATAATGACTGAAACCCCGACTAAACAGATTGCAGCTCCAATCCAATCATATAGATCAGGAGTTTTCTTATCGATGCCCCATCCCCATAAAACCGATAAAACAATGAAAACCCCGCCATATGCAGCGTATACCCGTCCAAAGGTTGGGAACGTTTGGAAAGTTGCAATGATACCGTATAATACCAGCCCAAACCCTCCGGCTAAACCTAGATAAATGGATTTACCCTCTCTTAACCAAAGCCAAATTAGGTAGCCGCCACCAATTTCGGCTAGGCCTGCCATAAGGAATACTATTGTAGTAACTAACATTTATGTATACCTCTCTTTCTCGTTGAATTTTATCATACTTAGCAATGTTCTAAAGTGTTGACTTTTGAAGAAAAAGTGAATATGGACCGAAAGTTACATGGATCATCACCGTTAAAGCATGAAAATGATCCTTCTTTAATAAGATATTGTTATGCATGATTGATCAATGAAGAATTGTAACTTTCAATAGAATTTAAGCCATCATCATCTTTTAACACTAACTTGGATTGGACGTCAGATACAAAGGGTACTATACCTAAAAGGAAATATAGTAATCTAGTTGAGGAGTTGCATCCATGAAATCCCGAACATTTGTATGCATGTTAGCCCTATTTCATTCATGTATTGTCGGCCTATCTTTCTTATTCACGAAAATGGCGATTGCAGAATCGAATCCGCTTGATACTTTGGCGTTCCGATTCACGGTTTCTTTCGTGATCATTTTATTCCTTGTCGCCTTTAAAGTCATTAAGTTGAACTATTCCTGGGAGTCAGCTAAAAATCTGGTTCCACTATCCTTGCTATTCCCCACTCTTTTCTTTACCTTTCAAACTTTCGGACTTAAGTATTCGCAATCCACTGATGCTGGAATTCTGTCTGCCGTCACCCCAATTCTAACATTAATGATAGCTGGATATTTCCTTAAGGAGAAAACATCTTTATATCAAAAACTTTCGATTGTCTTGTCGGTAGGTGGGGTCATTTTTATTTTGATGATGAAAGGGAGCACGATCAATTTTTCCGACATGCTTGGGATGGTGTTGATTCTGCTCTCCTGTATTGCTACTGCATGTTATACAACGATGACCCGTTCGCTTGCCAAGGACTATACACCAGGTGAAATGTCCTTTTTCATGATGGGAACAGGCTTTGTCATTTTTAACGTTGCCGCGCTCGTTACCCATTTAAAACAAGCAACAATGCCTGAATTCTTTACACCATGGTCAAGCATGGAATTCATCAGTTCCATTTTGTATTTGGGAATATTGGCTTCATTGGTCACCTCGTTATTATCCAATACGATTTTATCAAAAATCAAAGCATCTCAAATGAGTGTATTTGCAAATCTTTCCACGGTTGTCACGATTGCAGCGGGAGCTCTCATTCTTGATGAAAATATTACAATCTACGATATTATGGGGTCAGTACTAATCATTTTAGGTGTAATAGGGACGAATTATTTTGAAGGGGAGAAAGAGCATGCGATAAAAGTGAATCTTGAATATAAAGAGGAACAAAGTGTGAAATGAATGAAAATGGTCCATCCTAATAGGAATGGACCATTCAGACTGTAGGCAAACTTGAACTGCCCCGTAAATGTTAACCAAACTAACATTTACGGGGTGTTTTTTTATGGCTTGTACAATTTGAATGTTGATTTCCGCTCCAGGCATTTTCGCGGGCGGTCTCCCTAGACTCGCTTTTCTAAGCAGGAGTCTCGCAGAGCCGTTCCAATCAGCTTTGTTACAAAACTTAGATAGAAATCATACCTGAAGAGTTGTAGGTATTGCTATGAGTCAGTTGGTTCGGGAACATCATTTGATAAAAGATACGTTTTCCGAACCCCTTTTTTCTACAAACTGAATGGTCCATTTTCATTTCCACCATATTGTTTGCGGAAAATTTGCTGAACCGATCAATACTTGCTCGCCCAGTTGAGGTGTGCAGACTTGGACGGCAAGATCATTGGCAGCTTTTGTTACCCGTTCTATCGGATCTGTCCAATCATGAAAAGACAATGTGAACCCAGCCCAATGAATGGGAATCATCAGTTTTCCTTGTACATCGATGTGTGCTTGAACAGTTTCCTCAGGCATCATATGGATGGTTGACCAGCGCTCATCATATTGGCCGCATTCCATTAAAGTTAAATCAAAAGGACCGTATTTTTCGCCGATATCTTTAAAATGGCTACCATATCCACTATCACCGCTGAAAAATACCTTTTCACGTTTTCCATTAATTACCCAAGAACACCACAATGTCGTATTGCCATCGGTTAAACTCCTTCCAGAAAAATGCCTTGCAGGTGTACAAACAAATTTCAAATCCTTGAATGAAACTTCATCCCACCAATTATGTTCCTGGATCAGTTCTTGTTTAACGCCCCATCTTTCAAGGTGTCCACCGACACCCAGTGGAACAATGAACTGACCGACCTTATCTTTTATTTTCTTTATTGAGAAATAATCCAGATGATCGTAATGGTCATGTGAGAGCAGGACGGCATCGATAGGAGGCAGTGAATCCAAATCAACAGGCAATTCCCCGCTAAACCGCTTGTTCCCAAACCAAGGAAACGGAGTGGGTGCTTTACCAAACATCGGATCCACCAAAATGGTTTTCCCGTCTATCTCCAACATGAATGCAGAATGACCAAACCAGGTGACTTTATTGGAATCCACAGATACAGGTTCTTTTGTTCCAATTCCGATAGGATGGTCTGGCCTTCTTTTTGGATTGCCTTTTATGTAATCCCGTAAAATGGAACCGGTATGTTTAAGACTCATCGATTGACTAGCAGGGATCTGATTGTGGAATTTCCCATTGGCAAAATTCTCTTTAGTAGTGAAACTTCGCACTTTTTCTTTGTTTGCCCGCCTCCCCAGCGGAGGATAGAGGTTAAGTACAAGTAACACTAATATAATAGAAGAAATGATGATCTTTATAATTTTCAGCATGAATTATGTTCCTCCCATATTAATCAGACCTTTCGTAAACTTATCATATCACAGAATTTGTATGGTTATTTACTGCGATATCCCACAAGAAAAATGATATAGATATACCCTCCTGGTAACAGGTGTTGCTGCTTGGTGAAATCGATGATTCATATAGTGGATAATCCCTTTGGGAGGAGTGTTTTGAAAAACTCATGACCAGTGTTTAAGTTTCACCCGCCCCAGGCAGGGAAAAGGGGTATATATAATGAATAATATAGAGAGCGGATATGTGAATAACAGCCGTATGAATTGTAGGGGGATAAAACGATTGTTAATGTTTTTCAGAGTCTTTGTATGGGTAGTATTTATTGCTTTATTAGCATATGTCATTCTTTCTTGGAAATATAAAGATAGGGTTAGTAAGAGGATTGAAGTGATTCGAAAAACCTGGTATGTCATTTTTATATTAGGAGCATTGATTTATTGGAATTTCTATCCAATGAGTATATTTAACGAATGGAAAAACTTCTTGATTATGGCTATTGTATTTATCCTGATAGATATGTTTGTGTTCTTGAGCATGTATATATCCAAAATTGGCGATAATGAACTGTCCTATGCAACAAAAGCCGTTGCGGAAAGTGATAAACTTTTAACGGATAATAGGGAAAAGGTCAAGAATATGTTTCATCTCCTTAAAAAAGAAGGGATTCCTGAGTATTATCAAACGAATAAGGAATACTTGGCTTATTTGAGCATTCTCCTTCAAGCTTATGCCGCAAAAGAAGGGATGAACGTGAAAATCCTTCCTTTCAAAACGGAACAGGACAAGCAATTGGTGATAAATGGGCATCCGAACTTGAATGGCAGTACCATTCGTGCTACATTGGAAAGAGAAGATACGTATTATAATGATGAAGAAAAAATGGCTCTGCAGCCAGTAAGTATATTGATGGAATCCTATATCCTTGACGTTAAATCAGAAAGCTTCGTTTCAGAAGTCGATTGTTTATTAATAGCATTATTAATCATGATGTTCGATATGGTCATAAAACAAAACCCGGGTGGTGAAGATAAATGAGCATTTATGATAAAGCCGGCAGTGAAGTGTCAGTTGCCGTAATCAAACCACAGGTGAAAATACCCGACGTGGGTTTGAGTCCCCATACCAAAAAGGTGATGAAACAAAACGAACGCATTATCCTGAAACAAAAAGAAAAAGCTGCACGCTTCAGCCGGTTAAAAAGTGTTTAATAAGAATCAAGGCAGAGGTTTTCCTTTGCCTTATGATATTTAATGGAAAGCCCGCATATACTATTCAAAATAAAGGAATAGGAAGGGTCTTTCAGGATATGAACAAAAAACCCGAGAGAGTTAACATCCCGGCCCCCTCGGCTTCACCATCCGAGAAACGGATACATAAGGAAAATGCTGATCTGCTCAAGCTGTTGCAAAGGCTTAAAGCTAAACGTTGGATTTTTTTAAGGTAAAAGTCAAAGCCAGTCTCTAAGGAGAACTGGTTTTTTTATTTTTCAGGAAAATCACAGCGGGTGAAAGTATTGAATATTCTTTCGACCTAACTCTTTAGCTGTATACATCGTACGATCAGCTTTTTTCAAAAGTGACTCCATTTCCGTACCATTATGCGGATAAAAGCTTATCCCTATGCTAACTGATACAAAATAATCATTTCCTTTAATGGGAATGGGCATTGTGGATAATTGGTTCAATATTAATTCTGCGTTTTGCTGTGTGCTTTTCATTAAATCCTCACAATGCGATGGATGTAATAATACAATGAATTCATCTCCACCTATACGTGCCACATGACTCCCGTGGGGGACGGTTTGCAAAAGACATTTAGCCGCTTTTTTTATAACGTCGTCTCCAGCATCATGACCGAAGGAATCATTGAAAAATTTAAAATGATCAAGATCGATGTAAAGAATGGCCATTTCATCGTTTGTTTTATCGTCATGAAAATCAAAATAATTATAAATGAAGTGCCTATTATAAAGACCTGACAAAGGATCTCTGATTATCCCATCTTCAAGAATGATGGTTTGACTAATCAAAGCTGCCAAAGATTTGATGAGTATCATATCATACTCCTTAAAATCATAAGGTTTAATGTCGAAAGCACATAATGTACCAATGATTTCACCCTCATTTATAAGGGGCGTCCCCATAAAACACCCATTCTCGATAAACTTCGTTACGGGGTGGCCACTAGTCAAATCATGTTTCTTTAAATTCGGGATAACGAGTGGTTCCAAGCCATTCTCAACAACTAATTTGCAATAAGCCATATTATAAGGAAGGATGTCACCTTCACAAATTAACTTAGCATTTCTATTGAAGGATTTGATCATAAAACTCTGTGTAGGATTCAATATCGAAAGAAAGAATGTATTGACATCAATGGTTTGGGCTAATAGTGCTAATACTTCTTTAGCCATAGAGTCAAAATTTTTATAATAATTGATATCTTGCTGAATCATTTTCAGGCTCCTCTTTTATCTTTAGTCTTTTTAGGTTTCCGGATGTTATTTCTCATATTGAACTAGAAAGACACAAAAGCGGAATCTGAATACCGTGACAGTTACCAGGATTTCCACTAAACTCAATTTAGGGGTTGGATTCGTTTTATTGATGGATAATGTAATCGGTAAGCTGACCGTTTAATGGGCTGTTTCTATTTTTCTTAATTCAGTATGATTGTCAGTCGGTTAAAAATTGACCCTTATTTTATTTTCGGCTTTTTTAATATCATTAAATTTCTTTTGCCTGATTTCCAAATGGCTAATCGGCTATTCGTTTCTGTATGCCGGTATGGGCATCACTCAATAACCGATATTTTCCTTTAAGTCAATAATCAGTCTATCTAACCTGTATTATACTGTACGTGAAATGGCAAGAGTACCGTTTCAGGTGCAAAATTAGTATCAATTTTCATATTTACCTTGGCTCGCATGAGGTTAAAGCAGCTTGGCATTTCTGTTCCTTGTCATGATTAAAGAACCACATGAATTACCTAGATAAAACGAATGTATCTGGCTCATTTAAAAAAATGTTTTGGAGAGGATAAAAGGTAAGAATAAAGTACATACAGGATAATTCAAAAGGGGATCATTATGGGAAAATTAGAAAGTATATATCCTATTGCTATAGACAATACAAAGGAAAAAATAATCCAGGATATGGATTACTTTTTAGAGAATCAAGAGACGATGCCTTCGTTTGCAACATATATATCAGACAGGGTTTCTTTTATTGAGCAAATTTGGATCAATGTTTGGTTAAATAAAGCATCAAACGATGTGCCCAGGAAGGAAAAAAAGGTGTTTCTAAGCGAAAGGGGATTTGTAACAGAAGGTTCAGATCATAAGCTGATAAATAGCATGTTCCGGAATGAATTAAAGAAGTATCGTCCTTTTGATGCCTTATCGTGGATAAAAAAATCCTTTGCTGAAAATCCAGATGATTGGGAGAAGAGATATAAAAATGCAAGGGATAACTTCACTAAGCGACAAGAAGAACAGCGGCTGGCTAAGCAACGATGGAAAATACGCGTTAGACTTCAAGAAGAGGCCAATACTTTTTTTGAAAAAAGCTCACTGCTTTTATATTTACATGTCAGGAATTATATTGCTGGAAACTTGGCAGCGGATCTTAATAATAAGCCTAAATTTCAATATGTCGATCCATACTTGCTTGAAGAACGATTGGTTGAAGAGGGGGGATTTCAAGCAGCTGAATACCTTATGGTCTCTGATTTTTTTGAAGAGCTGACAGGCGATATTCACTCGTTACTCGATTGGGGAAGGAACCATTTTGAGTATGAAAATTACTTCTACAGGTATGAAAGGCTAGTTTCGGAATTCATTCTGAAATTAGCCCCAGAAAAGTACTTGAACCAATTACCTGTTGCACTGCATCATGATTTTTTGGAGTCATATGGGGAAAGGCTGACGGTTGAAGACCTTCAAGGTATATTAAGGGATGAATTGGCTGATTTGTCTCAGGCCTGTTTTGATGAACTTCAGGAAGAATACCTTTCTGATTTACTGAGCCTTGAAGGAATTCCTTTTAATGAAACATTGCACGAACAAATATTTGAAAAGGACGAGGCGAACAGAGAAAGAAGAAAAGCTGAAGTATTGGCAGAGCAGGCAAAGAAGCTGGCTGAAGAGCAAAGGATGATTGATGACATTATCGGAAAGGCCTATACTCCATCATTAGGAAAAAAAGTTAGGTATGTTTTGCATATCGGAGAGACCAATACCGGGAAGACACATAAGGCCCTACAAAAAATGAAAGAAGCGGAAAGCGGTTTGTATCTGGCACCCCTTAGACTACTAGCCCTCGAAGTGTTTGATAAATTAAATGCGGATGGTGTTCCTTGTTCATTAAAAACCGGTGAAGAAGAAAAGGCAGTTGCGGGTGCTAATCATGTTTCCAGCACAGTTGAAATGTTTCATGAAAAAGACTACCATGAAGTAATCGTTATAGATGAAGCCCAAATGATTGCCGATAAAGATCGAGGCTTTTCGTGGTTTAGGGCAATCACACAAGCAAATGCGAAAGAAGTACACATTATCGGAAGCAAGAATATCAAAATGATGCTTTTGAACCTACTGAATGAAGCAGATTTAGAACTCCACGAATACAGACGTGAAATACCGCTGGAGGTAGAACAAAAGGAATTTGGATTGAAGTTTACCAAAAAAGGGGATGCGCTCATTTGTTTTTCAAGAAGGCACGTACTGGAAACCGCATCCCGTCTAAAAGAGAGTGGACATAATGTCAGCATGATATACGGCAGTATGCCACCTGAAAACAGAAAACGGCAAATAGAGTTATTCAATCGCGGTGAAACATCAGTGGTTGTAGCCACAGATGCGATAGGAATGGGATTGAACTTGCCAATCCGACGCATCGTCTTTCTTGAAAATGAAAAATTCGACGGGACTCGAAGAAGAAGATTGACTTCTCAAGAAATCAAACAAATCGCAGGTCGAGCAGGGAGAAAAGGGATTTACGATACTGGCAAGGTGGCATTTACAGCAGAGATTAAAATCATGAATAAGTTGCTGGAACAAGTAGATGAGCCAGTTCAGACCTTCACTATTGCCCCAACCTCGGCTGTGTTTGAACGTTTTCAAAAGTATTACAGGAATCTAGGAATATTTTTCGAAATGTGGGAGAGGTTCGAGCCTCCTAAAGGCACGAAAAAGGCATCACTATCGGAAGAAAGGGAGCTTTACGAGCTTATACGGGATACTGAAATCGAAGCGCGCTTTTCCTTAATGGATTTATATGGATTCTTGCATATCCCTTTTTCAGCGAAAGAACCAAGTCTGATCAAGCAGTGGCTGGAAACGGTCGAAGCGATTGCCGAGAGCAGTGAACTTCCTGAACCGATCATCAAGACTAAAAATCTGGAGGAATTGGAGCTTTCTTATAAAGCGATAGGCCTTCATCTATTATTTTTATATCGGATGGGTAAGAGGACTGAAACTGTTTACTGGGAGCGTATCCGTGAAGAAATCAGTGAGGGCGTTCATGATCAGTTAAAAGACGAAATGTTGAATTATCAAAAAAAATGCAAGCGCTGTGGAAAAAAGTTGCCGGATGACTCCCGTTTTCATATATGTGATGCTTGTTACCACAGAGGGCATAGGAAGTCACACAGATTCAACTAAACTGAAATTTTTCCAATATTGAGCAACCCGAATAAAGAACACCTTTGGTGTAGGATTCGGGTTGTAGTTTGTTGAATATATACTCAGTCATTCCGTCTCGCTTTAGCAATAAGTGATGCTTGCTGCTTCATACGTTTATCAGCTTTTTTATCATGCACCACTAAGATGGCATGAATTAAACCAGGTACGTAAAAAATTAGTGTGAGGATTAAATTAAACAAAGCCTGAATGGGTTTACCCGCTAATAATACGGCTAAGGGGGGGAAAAGAATCGCGATTAAATATAGAATAATAAACACTCTCCAAAATTATGATTTTCATCTGAATTTTACGACTTGACAATCTACAAGTAATACTAGCATTACTTGAAGTGTAAAGCTACCGTTCCATTTTCCTGATGATACGCCTTGCTATTGCCTTGATAAATATATGCCCGGGTGTCCGCTTCATACCCAACCGATTCGTCTTTAAAGATATATTTTTTGAGGGATTCTTTATCTTGGATTAAGCATGAGGTGGCTGGCTTAGGAAAAGGAAAATATCGTTTTTGCAGGTAGTGGGCAAAGGAACGTCTTTTTGTATTAGAATAATCAGAAAACTGGCTGAAAGCGGGAAATTCATGAGAAAAAAGATAGGCTGTTTGCATGCACACTATACAAATATTGAATATATAGAAAAAGCCTTCTCGAAATTTGATATTGAATGGCTTCATTTTGTAGATCCAGGCTTGATGCATAGGGTGGCGTCGGATGTAAAGTTTAAGTATTCGGATGCTCAAAAAATGGTTAAAGAACAAGTCGAATGGATTGCCGAATGTAAAGTGGATGCCATCCTGATAACCTGTACGAATTACATCGCCTTTTTAAACGAAGAACAACTCTCCTTACCCATGCCTATCATTAAAATCGATGAACCATATTTTGAACAAATTTGCCAATTGATGCAACCGCAAGTCATATTATTCACGAACCCTGCTACTGTCGAAGGAACTGTCAAACGTTTAAATGCACATGCTAAAAAATATGAGGGTGTGGATTTTGAAGTAATCATCATCGACAATACGTTTGAATTCATTATGCAGGGATTGGGTGAAAAATATAACCAAGAAATCGTTAAGTTCCTGCACCACTTTAATAGTGGGGAAAGACCGCTGTCGGTGGCGCAATTATCAATGGTTGAAGCAGCTCAACGTTATGAGTTTCAGACAGGAAACACAGTTTTAAATCCATTGCATGCATTAGTTGATTCCATGATCGTTCAACTAGAACTAAGTTCATTGAGTGGTCTTTGAATCAAATGATTTCTGGTGCCGCATGAACGGAACGTTTTTTAATTTCAAAAAAATGTATTTGTATATAGAAGAAAATAAAAAAATCCCTGATCTGGTTAAATCCCAGTGCAGGGACTTTTTTTATTATTCCTTTGTGCGGATTTGTTCACGGATGTTTTCAAGTTCTTCAAGGGATAGAGCTGTCAGGGAATTTTTTATTTCTTCTTCGACCCGTTTTCGATCAAGCTCCCTATATGCGCCCCACCAATCCCGCAGCCCTTCGGTGTTTTCGAGAAGATACTCTATATCAATTTCTTCTTGTTCATCATCTGATAAATATCGCATGACTGCACCTAATAATCGATTGAGTTTGGCTAATTCACTTTCCTTATCAGGTGAAGCGGGGGTATCTTTCACTTCTAAATCAGCTTTAGCCGGAACATTTCGAGGTGTCATAATATCCTCCTGTTTTTAATACTAGTGTGCCTAAAAATGGCGGTTTTCAATATATGTCTTTGGTATTTTTATAAATTTCATCTTTAAAAAATTTCAACATATACCTCGCTAGAATATATAAATTATATCATCATCCTTAAATAGATTTAACAAAATAATGAGTAGGTAAAGGGGAAGTAAAATAAAAGGAATAGCTTAGTGCTATTCCTTTCATAAAGCGGCTAATTTTATGCATTCTTCTGCGCATCTAAAGCATGCCTCAGCACATTTTTGACAATGTTCATGATCGTGATTTTTACATTCGTTCCCGCAGTTTTCACAGATCTTGGCACAAACTTCAGCCAACTCTGAAATAAACGGTGTACCTCTTCCTATCGCCTGTTCTAAATAAGAGCAAAAATCCGCACATTCCCGATCCAAGCGAATGCACTCCACCATCATGTTTACTTGATCTTCTTTTAAGCATGCGTCGTAACAATGATTACACGCAGTCATACAATCATTTAAAGTTTGGATAACAGATGAATAATTCTCATGTGACATGAACAAATCTCCTCCTGAATATGGTCTCTCCCTTACTATTATCCTTTATACTATCCTTTAAACTTCTTTTAGGTTAAGGTGAATAGCTCTATAAAACTGACCGGACACGTGAAAGGCTTTAGGGAATTAATGAAAGGGGCAGTGCATAAATTTAAATGAAAGGAGTGGATATATGAAAATGTTTATTAAATTAAGTGTGGCCAGTGTCTCCGGAGCCGTCGTGTATTTGATATATAATGTCAACCAGACGCTGCGTAAAGGAATGGGAACGCTCGAAGAAACAAATAAGACACTGGAAGAGGTAAGAAATGCGGTACATGGATTGACGCAAGAGTCCAAACAATTGATCCACTCTGCCAATCAAATTACAGCGGATGTAAAAGGGAAGATGGAAAATGTCGATCCATTGCTAGAATCAGCTCAAGATGTTGGGGAAATGATTCATAATGTAACCAATTCCATGAAAGAAGCCAGTTTGGAAGGCCGCCCTAAGGATTTATCCACTCGAACTGAAGCTGAGGGGGTTCAAATAATAATCAAATAGTATCATCATTTATCACTAAAAAACAGGCACCCCGGGATTCACTAACCTATTTAAAGTAATCGTTTCTACTATTTAATATAGAGGGGGAGCTTTATCTTGATAATTCAATATAGTGTGGCTGCGATCGCTTTAGCCTTCATTTGGTTGGTCGTATTTTTAATTAGTACTCTTCAAAAGGGAATGGTCACGATAGGAGAAGCCAATCAAACATTGGTTGAGGTGAGAAATGCCATCCACGATTTGTCCGGCGAATCGAAACAACTATTGCAAACTGCAAATGAAATCACCGACGATGTAAAAACTAAAATAAAAACGGTTGAACCATTATTGGATTCTGCTCAAGATGTTGGTGAAGCGATACATTCAGTTACAGACTCTGTTAAAAAAGCCACTAACGGCTTCCGGACAGAGTTTTCCCAGAAAAAAATCAATGCTATCAAACCCAAAAGCCAATTTAGATAATAAGATCATAATAAAAAGATGAAAGACACTGCCGGGTAAGGAAGTGTCTTTTTTGATGGTATGTATAATTATAGCCGTACTCATAGGATTAATCTGGATACCGCCGTTATTATCTATTAGACCCATTTCTCTCATACAGATCTCTTTACACCCTGTATGAGAATATGGAATAAACCTAAATTTTTTTTGTATGGATTTAAAACAAGCTATTATTTTTCGGTCTTGTCACCTGTAGACTGGCCGGAAGATTTTGATTCATTAGAATGTTTGACGCCTTTACTTACATATGGTTTTGCGCTTTTTTTCTTGTTGGCACCAGTTTTCCAACGATTCCAGCCCTTCTTGCCCGTACCTGTTCCTGTACCTTTACCCGTACCACTCTTAGCCTTAGCTTTACTCATGAAATCACTCCATTACTATTGTATGGTTATATTAAACCATTTTACTTGATTATTACCCAAGTATGTTGAAATATACAGTAACCACGGTGATATGTACAGGGAAAGGCTCAATATTTTTATCAGAATCTTTATAAACCAATAAAAGCAAGGATTTTTGCTGGATAGAACTTGCTTATTCCCACCTATTATTCCAATTATTTGCTGTGTTTCCTCAAAAATAAACTGAGTGGAGCAGAATGGATGGACCTGATTTTAGTCATTTTATCGATATGGACCTGGATTTCATCAAAAAGATACTTATTCCAATTTTTTTGCAAATGGTCAAGTAGTGCATGAAAGTTAATAATACAGCGCCCGTATTCATTCCTAAAATGATGCCTCCCATATTAAGTGAAGCTTGGGACCCTAGGATATACATCATTAAAAATGCAACGATATGGGACCAGACTGTATGGATGAAAGCATCTTTCACTAAGCCCAGGCCGATGAGATAGGCTTGCATTGGAATGACAAAAAAATGAAAAAGGAAATAGGGACATAATAATTTTAAATAGTATGAGGCAGATGTTGAGGAAAAAAAGAGAGAGGTCAAGGGTTCCGCAAAGAAATAAATGAAGAACACAGCTGGAACCCCATACAATACAGTAAAAGACATCGATTTTTGCAATAAAACCCTCAATTTTTCCTTATCCTGTTTCTTGTGCGCATTCGAAACATTCGGTATGAGCATGATCATTAAGGAATGTGCGATAAAGGCTGGAAAGAAGCCGATGGTCATCGCTACTCCAGTGAGCATCCCAAAATGCTCTGTAGCCACAACCGCACCGAATCCTGCTGAGAGAAGGGCAGTATGGATCAAAAAAGGTTGCATGGCATTAGTTATGGCATGAAAGATCCTTAATCCCATAGTGGGCAGCGAAACCGCCAATAACTTTTGTCGTGCATGTTTACCGGTTGTTCGCGAGTTTGTACCGCGTTTCATGATTCGCATTTGAAGGATCAAAAGGTTTATCAAGTATAGAAAAACGAGGAACTCACTGCCAATCAATACAAAAAAGGCCATCAACAATGATTTTTCTTGGTTAAAATGAAATAAGTTAAAGATGAGGAAAAGCAAACCAAATTGAATGATATCTTTCAAAAAGTTGGAAAAGGCAATCTTCCCCATTTGCTGGACACCCATGAAATACCCTCTTGCAATCGACGAGAATGCAACTATTGGGATTAAAGTGATGAGCAGCCATTTAATATAAGGATGATATCTGTCCATTATGGATGAGAAGGACAGTATGAAAGGCATGACTACACACATGACCAACACGATGACTGCAGCCATTTTAAGAGCATGGATGACTAGATTATAATGCAATGTCTGTTTATTTTCAGCAACGAATTTTGAAATGGAAATATGTAATTCAAGGCTGGCAATCACATATATCAAAAAGAAAATTGGCAATATGGACATATAAAGCCCCATGCCCTCTTCCTGTAATTCCCTGGCTAGGATCATGTTTACTAAAAATTCAATACATTCACCAAAAAACGCTGCGACAATCAAAATGAGCGTTCCCTTATAAAAAGACTTCATGTTGGACCACTCCTAACAAGGTGTTTGTATAAAGATATGAGACATGCCTTGGAATATTCATACGGAGCTCCACAAAACGTTGATACATAATGCGGCTATGGCTATGGGGAATACTAATTAATCTGTTGGAAGATAAAAAATTAAATCAGGTAAGGGTGGGAAAGTGGAAGAAATCGATTGGTTACATGTAATTTAGAAATTTTCACCCAGCCCTTAAGCATCAAAAGGGTTCATTCAAGTAATGGTTTGCATTTATTTCATTCTTCTGATCAGGGGTTTTTGGTTTGCCAGGTTCCCTTTGGCAAAAATATCGATGAATTATGAAACAATAGTCGGAGCCCTGATTTTCACTTTGTAATTCATGCTTTATTTTGCTATCCTTTAGCAGAGGGGATGATCAATATGAAATTCACATCTATTAGTCAATCAAATATAGATGAATTGTGCATTGCGTTTGAAAGTTGTCTTACGAAACATGACATTACATTTAAATATGTAGATATGAGGGAAGATAACGGAATCTTATCGTTTATTTTTTGTAATGACCCGGATAAGGCTAGGTCAGTCGAATTGGAAAGTGAACGCTTCATTGGATTAGATACTGATTACATAGCCAAGGAAATTTTAGTGCCAATCTTGCCTAGATTAAAAGAATATGCACAAAAATAAAATCATCGATTAAGATGATTTTTTTTGTGATACTTGTTAAATGTCATGAGATTTACTTTATCTATATTTCTAAACCTTTAATATAGCTTAATTATCCAGGAGGCAAACTGAAATGTAACTTCCAATTAATTGTGGTTAAGTATAAAAAATACCCTGGGTATGAAATCATCCAGGGTATTTTTTATACTTATTTTATCGGAATCAAGATCGCTTTCCATCGCTATACTCTTTTCCACAGCCATCCGGATAAGATTAAATGACCATCTTTTTACCGGCATTTAATTGAACTTCCTGCTTAGGAGTTTCTGCTTTCTTGTTTTGCTTTACCTTAAAGTGATAAACCGCATAACAACCAATGAAGAATGTTCCCCCGCAATAAAGGGCCATTCGCTGCTCGGGAACAAACGCAAGACTGATCATGACGATGCAGTTTGCTATCAAGGCAAGAATGGGGATGACTGGGTATAGCGGTACTTTGAATTTCAGATTTTCTACCTTTCCGCCTTGGCGGATATATGATCTTCTAAAAGCAAGAAGGCAAGCCGCTATGGCGATCCACCCAATTTGTGCTCCTAATCCTGCAAGGGAGAGGAGAAAGACAAATACTGTTTTTGCTGCAACTACACTTGAAAGTAAAGACAAACCGGCAACTGCCAGAGTGATAAGTAAGGCATTAAGCGGAATCCCTCGCTTATTTACCATACCGAGCTTCGGACTTGCCATTCCTTCCCTGGAGAGCGAGTAGAGCATACGAGTCGCAGCGTATAGGCCGGAGTTCGCAACTGACAATAGTGCTGTAAGAATGATGAAGTTCATGATATCAGCGGCATACGGAACTCCGATACTATCTAGAACAACAACGAATGGACTTTCAACGATTCCGGCTTTTTCCCTGGGAATCATCGCTGAGAGTACAGAAACAGAAAGAACAAAGAAGAAAAGGGTACGCCAAACTGTTTGTTTGATCGATTTAGGTATGACCTTTTCTGGATTTTCACTTTCTCCCGCGGCAATTCCGATTAGCTCTGTGCCCTGGAAGGAAAAGTTCACTGTAATCATTGTGATAAGCAGGGCCGATATCCCATTGGGGAAGAGGCCTTCACTGAAAAAGTTGGAGAAAAATGGAGCTTCTTGTCCACCTTTCATATCAATGATGCCAAACATAGCAGCACCGCCAACGATGATGAACAGAATGATGGCTAATACTTTTATGCTGGAAAAAACAAATTCCGATTCTCCAAATGCCTTTGCTGATAAGGCGTTTAGTAAAAATATGAGAAAAGCAAAGATTGCACACCACATCCAAACGGGTGATCCAGGAAACCATCTTTGCATAAGCTGTCCTGCTGCCAAAAACTCTAAAGCAACTGTAACGGCCCAACCTAACCAGTAAAGCCATCCGATGGCAAACCCGGTTCCAGGACCGATGAACTTAGTCGCATATGTCTGAAATGATCCAGAAACAGGCATGGCAACCGAGAGTTCACCTAGACAAAGCATCGTTAAATACATGATGAAGCCGCCAACTATGTAAGAGAGGATAGCACCGATGGCCCCTGCTTCATGAATGGTATAGCCTGAACCAAGGAAAAAGCCGGTACCAATACATCCCCCTATTGAAATCATAAATAAATGTCTAGCTTTCATGCTCCGTTTTAATTCATTTGGTTGATTATCTGCTGTTTTCATTGAAAGACTCCTTTACCTGATGGGTGCAAACGGTTTCATTTATGTTGGGACGTTATTAGGGAATTTGTGTTCAATCACAAGTCTAAAAGCTTCGATTTTGAATCTTAGGAGATGTAGAATTCCCTCGGAAAAGAGATTACTTCTGCATTTAAGAAAGATGTGACAATGAACATAGGCATCTATGCAGAATAAATTTCGATAGCGCCGCTTAATAAAGAAAAGGAAGCCAAGCGTCAGGAAACCAGGGTGTGAATTGAACATGTCGATCATCCGCAAATGGGGAGAGAAGCACCCTGATGGGATATTTCCAATGAAGCATCCATTAGTGAACTCTCTCTATATTTCTATCAATAACTGTCATCTCAATAGAGTTCGATCTATTTTACATCTACCAGTAAACCTGAAGTGATAAGGTGGTCTTCCGCTCCATAAAGCAGTTTTTCTCCAAGCAATGAGCCCATTAATGCGACAGCAACTTCAGCCGTTTTATTATGCTCGTCCAATATTGGATTTATCTCTACAAACTCTGCAGATGTAATGATATTAGCTTCAGCTAGCATTTCCATGGCAAGATGGCTCTCACGGTAACTAATGCCTCCCATTACAGGCGTTCCGACCCCTGGTGCATCATCTGGATCAAGACCATCAAGGTCAAGGGATAAATGTACAAGATCCGTACGTTCTTTCAGATAGGCAATCGATTCTTCCATCACTTTTGTCATACCCATTCTATCAATCTCATGCATAGTATAGACTTTAATACCTTTTTCCCTGATTAGTTCTTTCTCACCTTGATCTAAAGAACGGGCACCAATAATGACAATATTCTCTGGTTTGACTTTTGGGGAATAGCCGCCAATGTTAGTCAGTACAGGGTGACCAAGGCCTAAACTTACTGCAAGGGACATACCATGGATATTTCCTGATGGGGAAGTTTCGGCTGTGTTTAAATCGCCATGCGCATCATACCAAATTACCCCTAAATTTTCAGAATGCTTCGCTAAACCGGATAATGTGCCGATAGCTATACTGTGATCTCCCCCCAATACTAAAGGAAACCTATTTGATTGGATGACTTCATCCACTTTTTGACTTAATTTTTCATTACCTTCAGCAACATCCTGTAGATTCTTTAAATTTGTGTCGCTATCACTTTGTGCTCTTTCTTTTATCTCTACTATAATATCACCTTCATCACGGACAGTATAGCCAATGTTTTCAAGTCTTTCACTCAATCCTGCATATCTAATGGCACTAGGTCCCATATCCACTCCTCTTCTAGTTTGACCAAGATCCATTGGAACACCAATTATTGAAATTTCTTTCTTCATGTATAATTCTCCTCCTTCGATTTTTCTTCCCTAGTATAAGGGTAAAAGGCTAGATGACTCAACTCGACATTTTTTTGAATATTTATACGATTAAGAAAAGGGGGAAGACCTGGGTTAAAATTCCTATTTTTGAGTGGTGAAGTGTATAAAATCATTACCGTGTAGGGTATGTGAATTAAATTAAAAAAGTGGGTTGAATACCTGTAAAATCTACACTCTGTTGATGTTTCTAATGAGAGTGGGAGCTCGCCCGATCAAAATCTCCCGTTAAGGACTCCGCTGAAAATATTGAATATTTTTATTAGGTAAATTATTCAGGAAATGGAGCAGTCGTTTATACAAATCCTGGAAGGGTTTTTCGTTTTCATATTGAATAGTATTGTTTCTGACCAAAGAACTAGGAACTGTTTGCCAAACTGAGGTTAACTGTGAGAAACGAAACATAATAAACTATAGTCCATCATGTCGGCAGATTCTATGTATCTTGGATTGTTCATCCTCAGTATGGTTTTTGTACTAGTTGCAAATATCATGAAAAAACGACGATCGGAAAAATCAAAGATATTTCCGACCAAAAGAATAGGAAAGTTTGTTGGAGAAAGTGGGAACTGCAGCCCCGAATTCATATTCGATCATAAGGGTTTGCTGCCGGAAAACAAAATAGGTAAAGTAGCGGTAGGCTATGATTGCGGCTCATATCGCTTTGTTAAAAAATATGAGTGCCTTTAAAATGATTGACTCCATTCCTCATATTCCAGGGGAACACCATTGCTAATGCTATATTCTACAATCATATTTCCATGTTTAATCCATGCATCTTTTTTTAGTGCAGCGATAAATACAGTAAAGCGGTCTTCATCTGCATACTGTTTCTTACGTGAAAGGGTGATCCGAATGGTTGGGACAACGTCATAATCTTTATAGCTTGCTGGTTTATTCGGATCAATCATCACTTTCTGCAATATCCCATATCCTTGGATATCAAAATGTCCCCCAGTTCATTTTCAATATAAGGCCTTATCTCTTTTTCAGCATCATCTTGCTATTTTTCAGATAAGAAGGTATCTTCCATTTCCCCTGTTTCATCATTAAAGTAAACTAAAAATTTAGTACCATATTTTTTATGTTTCACTTTAGTTGCATATTCAAAATAGTTGCAATTACCCATATTATTATAGAGGACATCATATATTTCCGTTTTATCTTCAAAGTTTTTCACTAAATACCGTTCAGCTTGAATTCTAACCTTTTTTTCTTCTTCAGGATCAGCTTTCATACTCTTTGTGAATGAAAACACAAGTATTACGAAACGGCAATATTGAGTAAGAAAATAGTTAATAAAGTCAGTGAAATCTTTCTTGTTTTGCTCAAGGAACACCCTCCCGTTATCTCTGCTTATATTCAATTGAATTTAAGGAGTGCCTCTTTTTAGCTGTGAAATCTAAATTATTTGCGATTCACATATCGGGATACTTTGTTACAATATTTATATAGATAGTACCCTAAAGGGAGAGATTTATTTGGAAACCTTTCAAAGAGAAATGAATCATAACCGAGATGAATTCAGAAAGATGAGGTGGAAACAGCATCGTTCACAAGTTACAGGGTTATTCGATGCCGTTTTTTCGAAAAAAGAGATTGTTGATAAAATGGCTATCGTTGGTGCAGGGAATTGCGATGATTTGGATATCGATTATCTAGCAGCTAAATGCAATTCCATATATTTATTCGATATTGATATGGAAAGTATGGAAAAGGGTATAGAGAATTTGCCTGAACATACTCGAAAAAAAATTCAGCTTGTTGGAATTGATGTTACAGGCCTCGATAAAATGGATTTTGATCACCACCTATCTTCCATGCTGGATCGTGGTGAAAAGGCAGAGGAAATTATTCAGTATGTAAAGGATGCCGAGAATCGGTTAGGTCAGCTTTCTGAAAGTATTTTTGCCAATCATTATAATGGTTTTGACGTTATAGCAACTTCCGCCATTTATACTCAACTTTTTTATAATTGGGCCAAGGAACTGCTTTCTGATTACTCAAACCAATATCAAAATAAAGACGCAGAAGAAATAAAGAATGGACTTTTAGATCTAAGGGATGAGATAGTACGAACGTTGAATCACTCTATTTCTAAATGTATCAAGGAAAATGGATTCTATATTACATGGACTGATATCTTAAAAATCGAACCTGAGTATATGGATACCATTAATGAAGGGCTTGGTGCCATATTTGTCTTAGCTTCAAACGTGGGGTATGGGGCAGCATTGATTGGGATAAAATCTTTTATTGAAAAAGTGGGTAAAAGTGAATTATCCCTTCGGTATTGGCCATGGGATTTTAATGCAAATAAACAGTATTTGACCATTGGAATTATAGGGAGATTGAAATGATTGTCATACAACTGAAAAACGGAATGAAAGGGATAGGTAAGCATATCAACTGCTGTACCTATCTTTTTTTTGTTTCGTATAAGTCTCCTAAGGAATATTTTTATTCATCCATTTCTAAGGCTAGATAAATAGGGGACTTTTATCAATGAATCATACAAAGATAAGACATAATCATATGAAAGGTGTAAAAAAACGATAAAATTTTTGACTATTTGTCTAATGAATTCACAAACTGGTGTAGATATAATGAATCTATTAAAAACAGAATATTTCAATAAGTTAGGATATGGACAACAAAAGAAAAGGAAGTGGTGAGTGTTTGAAGGCTGATATCGTATTCATAAACGGCGAGGTCATAACAGTTGATCAAAAAAATTCAATCGCAGAAGCCTTGGCAGTTAAAGGAAATCGCATCTCGGCAGTCGGAACGAATCAGGAAATGAAGTTTTTTATCGGAGAAGAAACAAATGTGATTGACTTGCAGGGAAAGTCATTACTGCCTGGGTTTATAGATTCTCATATTCACCTTATATTGTACGGTGTCAACCAGTTGGCAGTAAGTTGTAAAGCTGAACATATAGAATCTGTAAAAGATTTGTTAATCGATCTGAAGAAGAAAGCTTCGACAATCCCTAAAGGTGAATGGATCCGCGCCTGGGGCTTCAATGAAACCGCTATGAAAGAAAAACGGTATCCAACAATTACAGAGTTGGATGCCATTTCAACAGACCATCCCATTATGGTAACCCGTACATGCAGCCATATAAGTGTTGTGAACAGCCGGGCGTTAGAACTTGCCCGAATTGATGAAAACTCAGAGAATCCAAAAGGCGGGATTATTGAAAAGGATAAGGCAGGGAGGAATACAGGCAAACTAATTGAAACAGCAAATATGATAATGGCCGACATTGCAAGCTATTCAGAAAGTGAACTGTTGAAAGCAGTGAAAATTGCATCGGAGCATTTCATTGCCGCAGGCATAACTAGCATTCATGAAGCTGGTGCTTATGGTCCTGAAAGTTTCCGTTTAATGCAGCAAGCCATTAAAAGTAAGGATATACGTGTCCGCATCTATGCGATGGTAGGTTCATTGAATAATTCGCATGAATTTGTAAACAAAGTGGTATCTTCTGGAATCGTAACCGGAACTGGGGACGAAAGATTTAAAATTGGACCGGCTAAATTGTTTACGGATGGCAGCAGCACCGGTCCGACAATAGCTACCCGTGAGCCCTATTCGAGTGATCCTGGCAATTTTGGCATTCTTTATTATAAAGAAGAAGAAATCTATCAAGTATTAGGTCAGGCACATAAAAAAGGCTATCAGATCACAGTACACGCCCAAGGTGACAGGGCGATAGAGATGTATTTAAATTGTGTGGAAAAGGCTTTGAATGAAACTCCAAGAAAAGATCATAGACATAGGATTGAGCATGCTGGAATATCTGCGCCAGATTTACAACAGAGGATGAAAGAACTTGGAATCATCCCAATCCCCACCCCCCCATTTCCTTATGAATTCGGTGATATATATATCGAACACTACGGTAATAGGGTCAACCGCATGTACGCCGCCCGTGATTATATTGATAATGGCATCTTGGCCGCAGGTGGATCTGATGCTCCCATTACTGATCACGACCCTTTATTAGGCATACATGTTGCAGTTAATAGAAGAAGCAGGTCCGGTATGAAGATAGGTACGGTTCAATCGATTAGCGTAATGGAAGCCATTAAACTATACACATGGAATGGCGCCTTTGCGAGTTTCGATGAGGATGTCAAAGGCAGCATAGAGGTAGGGAAGCTAGCCGATCTAGTAGTATTGAATGATAGTATATTGAAAGTAGATCCTCAAAATATCAAGGATTTAAAAGTTGAATCAACGATTCTAAACGGAGAGATTCTCTATCATAGGGAAACATTGGTGGAAATATAATCTATAGGAACTATTAAACGACAAAGACCTTAAACTTCAATTTTGTTGCTTAAGCCAACCTATGTAGAATTTAGCAGGTTATCTAAAAGGGGGATATTCATTATGAAAAAGCAAAAATTATTAATTAATGGTGAGAGACTGAGTCATACGCTCGAGAAATTTGCCGATTTTGGACGGACAGAAAACAACGGAGTCACACGGTTATCCCTGTCCGAGGAAGATCGATTAGTCCGTGATTACTTTTGCTCTTGTTGTAAAGAATTGGGGATGACCATTAAGGTTGATGACATGGGGAATATTTACGCTACTTTAACGGGACTTGAAGACAAACCGCCAATTGTTTTGGGATCACATATGGATACCGTGAAAAAAGGCGGGCGGTTTGATGGTATCTTGGGTGTAGCTGCCGGCTTGGAAGTCGTGCGGACGCTGGTGGAAAATAATATCCAGCCTAAAATTCCGGTAATGATCGTCAATTTTACGAACGAAGAAGGAGCCAGATTCGAACCTTCCATGATGTCATCGGGAGTTCTATCAGGTAAATTCGAGAAATCCATCATGCTGCAAAAGACAGATAGTGAAGGAACCACTTTCGAAAGTGCCTTAAATGCCATTGGATACGCAGGAAATGAAGAGTCCCGTTTAAAAGAAGCGACTGCATTTCTAGAATTGCATATTGAACAAGGGCCCATTCTTGAACGTGAATCGTTAACGATCGGTGTCGTTGAATGTGTCCTTGGAATGGTGTGCTATGAAATAGAAGTTACTGGAGAATCCGATCATGCGGGAACCACCCCGATGATTATGAGAAAGGATGCTTTCTTCACTGCGAATAGCTTGATTATGGAGGCTCGTCAGAAATTAGGCATGCTTGATGACGATTTGGTTTTTACGATTGGAAGGGTAAATGTGTTTCCTAATATCCATACGGTTATCCCTAATAAAGTAGTTTTTTCGCTAGAAGCAAGGCATAAGGATTTCAAGGTCATCGAAAAGGTGGAGGAAGTCATTGAAGGCCTTACCACCACAGGTATAGAAGGAGGCTGTGACATTCAAGTGAAAAAATTATGGGACAGGGATACCGTTTGGTTCGATAAATCAATTTGCAATTTGCTTGAACTATCGACCAATTCATTAGGTCTACCATATAAAAGAATGGTAAGCGGTGCTGGACATGATGCTCAGTTTATAGCTAGTTTTATACCGACTGCCATGGTTTTCGTACCAAGCATCAAAGGTAAAAGTCATTGTGAAGAGGAACTTACTACTTGGGAGGATTGTGAAAAAGGCGTCAATGTAATATTGGAAACGGTCCTTGCCATACAGTCCAATTAAGGCGAATATATGTTTTGTTGAAAGAAGGAAATGTCCGTAACTAACGTTTATGATCAAACCATCAGTTTTGTATGTAAGTCGACTTGACTGATGGTGATTCCATGTTAAGAACCTAACAAGGGGAGGGTATAATTTGAATGCTATTAAGCTATTGCTTTTTGTTCCATTCTTAGGGTTCTTGGGGTTATTGCCCTATGCAAATAAAATAGAACCGTACATATTGGGAATGCCTTTTTTGTTATTTTGGGTTGCATTTTGGATGGTGATGGCTTCAGTAATTTTAATGATTGTCTATAAGTTCGATCCTGATAATAAAGGGAGTGATCCTGAATGAATATCTCATTACTCATCATTTCCATCTTCTTGGTGCTCGCACTTTATTTAGGGATCAAAGCAAGAAAAGGGAAGGATATGGATATGGAGCAATTTGCCGTAGGGGGCAGGGGCTTCGGTACGTTCTTCATTTTTCTGCTGATAGCAGGTGAAATTTATACAACTTTCACATTTCTGGGCGGAAGTGGGTGGGCTTACTCAAAAGGCGCGGCTGCTTATTATGTTCCCGCCTATATATTCTTAGCCTACGTCCTATCGTATTGGCTTGTTCCTAAAATATGGAGATACTCCAAACGCCATTCCATTATCTCTCAGCCGGAGTATTTTGCATCTAAATACAAGAGCCGATCAATGGGGATGATCGTGGCCGTATTGGGAAGCCTAGCTCTCGTTCCGTACATAGTCATACAGCTAAAAGGATTAGGCATCATTGTTTCAGAAGCATCTTATGGAGCGATTTCACCAGTTGCTGCAAGTGTTATCGGTGCTGTAGTCGTAACTACTTATGTAATGATTTCAGGCATTCATGGGTCAGCATGGACTGCGATACTAAAAGATTTCATGATTTTGGTTGTCGTTATCTTTTTGGGGATTTACATCCCATTTCATTACTTCGGGGGCATACAGCCAATGTTCGAGACAGTCCAAGCGGCAAAACCGGAAATGTTAGTTTTGGCGGATCACGGATTGAGTCAGTCCTGGTTTGTGTCCACCGTTTTGCTGAATGCACTGGGATTTTATTTACTGCCACAAACTTTCATGGTTGTTTTATCGTCGAATGGTGAAAGAACCCTTCGCAAAAATGCCATTGCTCTACCCTTATACACACTGTTACTGCTTTTCGTCTTTTTCATAGGATATGCAGCTATCATGGAAATCCCGGGCTTACAAGGAGCAGATGGAGATCTATCACTGTTAAGGCTGGCGATTCAAACATTCGATCCATGGGTGATAGGGTTTATCGGAGCTGCAGGTTTATTGACTGCCCTTGTACCGGCTTCAGTCATGCTAATGGCTGCATCGGTAGGTCTGACAAATAGCTTTTTCAAAGTTCTCGTACCTTCTGCGAGTGAAACACATCAATTGATCGTCTCAAGATTAATTATTATTGGTATCTCAATAATCGCTTTAATTGTTACGGTAACAGGCGGCGAGGCTTTGGCCATCTTGAATATCATGTCATATAGTTTAATAACCCAACTGGCACCGGCCTTGTTTTGCAGTTTACCAAAAAATAATATAATTAATAAGTATGGTGCGATGACAGGAATCTTGGCAGGCGTCCTAATCGTTTTATATGCGACAATTGCAGATGTTAAGGTTGCAACATTCCTGCCGGGTATACCTCAAGTAATTAATGATATCAGTACAGGTGTCATAGCTTTGTTAATTAATATACTAGTAACGTTCATTGTAAGTGCACTGACTAAACATATCGCTATGCAAGAGAATGAAATGAATGATTTGAATAAAATATCCTGATTGCGTTTAATCAAGTTTTCCATGGGGATTACTGACAGGATGAACTGGTAGGGCATGATTTGGGAGGGATTTTGTGAAAATTAATATAACGGCTTGCCAATTCCGTGTAGAAAATGTGTCAACTTTCAATGAATTTCAGAAACAGGTGGAAGAATTGATCAATCAAGTTCCCGAAGACTCGGATTATATCATTTTTCCTGAATTGTTAACTATCGGGTTATCTGCGACCTTTGGAATACAGGATGCTTCATCCGTTATGAGGATTGATGAATATACCAATCAATATAAAGAACTTTTCAGGTCAATTTCAAGAAAAAGAAAGCAGATCATTATTGCGGGCACGCATCTGGAACGCCGCGATAATGAATACTTCAATATTGCATACATTTTTGATAGAAACGGATCATACGTTGAGCATAAAAAAACTCATATCTTTCCTGCTGAAGCAAATTGGTGTACCTCTGAAGGCGATAATCTGGAGGTTTATTCCATTGGTCCGGTTAAGATTGGAATAGCAATATGTTATGAAGCGGAGATACCTGAAATTTCAAGAATATTATCAGTGAACGGGGCCGACATCATTTTTTGTCCATCATACACGTTTACAGAGGCTGGCTTTTGGCGAGTTCGCCATTGTGCACATGCACGTGGAATCGAGAATCAGGTATATTTTGTTCATTGCCCCACAGTTGGTGAACCAGGGGCACCCCTGCCGGACGGATACGGTCGTGCCAGTATACTTAGCCCCTGTGACAGTGCTTGGCCAGCAAATGGTATAGTAGTTGAGGCTGAAATGAATGAACATACCATTATTACCGGTACGGTCGATATGGACGAACTTTATGAGAATCGAAAAAGTGGTGCAGCAACCACTTTCAATGATCGTAATCGCAGAAAAGATATGTATGCGAAGTATGTGCCTTATGAGAAGCTGTATTAATCGGTTGGAAAAGACTTATTAATACAATAGTTTCTCAGTTTGTAGGCAAAAGGGGTTTGGAATTAAAACATCCCGAACCCCTTTTTGAAATTCCCTTTGCATTTTCCTCAATATTAAGGAATTGGGTCTCTACGAGCCCACTATGTTAGACCATTTTTGGACCTTGCCATGTCCAATTGGCCATCTTCTTTACATTCATGGCAGCGAAAGTGAGCATCGCCTGCTAGACAATTTTTAAATCACCTTAAAGTAGTCCAACGCATGCCATGCTTTTCTTTTGCATCTGCGAAAATACGCTCAATCGTTTCTTTACGTTTCGGATAGATAGGTTTTACATCTCGATGGTGACGCAGATAATCTGTTTCTTCCATATAATCTTGCCAAATATGACGTGTCACTACTTTTTGATGGTCTTTACTTTCGGTACACTTTGATAAAAATGGACATGCCATACAAATGGGTTTTGGTGATTTGTACTCACGAAAGCCCTCTTTATTCGTTGTTGTACTTTAAAAACGGTCTAGATTTATTTCTTCTTGAAGTCGTCCTTGTTACGCGCTTGTTTCCTTGCGAACGATTTTCTTTTCAAATTTCCGCTTATTCGCACTGGCTTTCACATGTGTGGAATCAACAAATACGTGTTCTGCATAATGGGTCAATTCGTCTTAACCGAAAGCCATTACTCGTGAAGTCAGCGCTTTTCTATTTCATTGCCGGAGGAATCGAGAATTAACTTAATATACGAAATATATTGTCAAATGCATATTGCATATAATAGAATATATGTAACCATTTCATATTGTAATAATATAGATAGACACCCTATTTATACCTGTTACGATGTCTGTAATGGCAGGAGGCACAAAAGTATGTTTCATCAGAATACAGTATATATAGTCGGCGAATCGAAGGCAGCTTCTAATAACCCTATTACACAGCAATTCAACTGCTTTTTTATCGGGTTCGTCATTGATAGTGATACACATGAAATAGTGGATGTGGAATGCTCGACA
Organism: Peribacillus simplex; assembly: GCF_001578185.1. Taxonomy (NCBI): domain Bacteria; kingdom Bacillati; phylum Bacillota; class Bacilli; order Caryophanales; family Bacillaceae; genus Peribacillus; species Peribacillus simplex. The sequence goes on from NZ_CP011008.1 coordinate 2,505,592, forward strand.
ACGATATCGCTTACATCAAGGTTCATTCAATCCATGTTAGTGGGCAAATCCATTCTTCGACCCGATGAATTGGAGAAAGAAATTGAGAAACGTTACTTTGGGTCATCTCAGAAAGCACTGGCCGTCGCTCTAAGAAATGCGAGCATTAAATATCATCAACTTTATAAGTTATAGCTGCTTCATTTGTTATTCGCAATTGAAATCCAGCTGTTAAAGAGTGTGTAGGCGCTCTTTGGCAGCTGGATTTTTTTATGTAGGGCTTCGTTAGGCTTCACTGTCGAATTTGATTTCTTCTGCTTATTGTCTTTTTACCGAAGATGAAAATGACATTTTAGTTTAACAGAATCCCTTAAATATAAGGAGGTATGGGAAATGATTCAAGATGGTGTGATGTTTGTCTGTTTTTTATTGGCATTTACTGCCGTGATTGCGGTAGCGGAAAAAAAGATAGGAGGAAAGTTCTTCAAGTATGTTCCTGGTATTGTCCTTATTTATATTGGAGCTGCTCTGATGAAAACATTTGGGGTATTTTCAGATAGTGAATCAGTCGAAAGTGCATATAGCACCATACGTGGCCTCCTGCTGCCCGCCATGTTGATGCTCATGCTTTTGCAATGCGATATGCGAAAAATAATCAGACTTGGACCAAAGATGCTTTTAACTTTTTTTGCCGCTTCATTCAGTATCATCGGCGGGTTCACTCTTACTTACGTTTTAATGAATGGTTTTTATGCGGAAGGAACATGGAAGGCATTTTCTGCTTTAAGCGCAAGCTGGACTGGGGGATCTGCCAATATGGTGATCTTGCAAGGTATACTCGATGTACCTGAAAATATTTTTGGCTATGCGTTAATCATGGATACAATCAATTATTCCATTTGGGTCATGTTCTTGTTTTGGCTGGTGCCTCTTGCAGGAAAATTCAATATTTGGACTAAAGCGGATACATCTTTCATTGATCAAATGACATCCGAGCTTGAAGCAGGGGAAACCGCCAAGACGGAATTTGGGTTCGTGGAATTGATTGGTTTCTTGGCACTTGCTTTAATTGTATCAGCAGGGGCAACCAAAATTGGGGAAAGCCTGCCAGTACTGGGTGCCGCTGTGAATGGAACGACTTGGACGATCATCATCGCTTCGACCGTAGGTTTAATTCTGGCAGTCACAAAGGTTGGACGTATTGCCGGTTCCATGGAAATTTCAAAAGTCATGCTTTATATAGTCATTGGTTTAATTGCTTCCCATGCCGATTTTTCACAGCTGTTTCAAGCACCTGTGTATATTTTTTCCGGATTTATGATTCTATTCTTTCATGGATTGATCATGGTCATTTTGGCCAAAATCTTTAAGTTGGATCTATTTACAATGGGAGTTGCCTCATTGGCCAATATAGGGGGTGTGGCATCAGCCCCTATATTGGCTGGTGCATTCAACCGTGCGCTAATACCGGTCGGGATTTTGATGGCTGTACTCGGCAGTCTTCTGGGTACCTATTTTGGAATTCTAACATCATATATACTCTCAAGCTTTTAAGGAAGGGTTGTTAATATGAAGATTGAAAGTTTACAAGTATCTGTGGAAACCTTGCCGCTTGTCAAGCCATTCAAAACTGCATTACGTACAGCAATGGAAATTGAAAATATCATGGTTTCGGTGAAGTTGGAAGATGGAACGGAAGGTTTGGGGGCAGCGGCCCCTACGGTTGCCATAACAGGTGATTCTGCAAATGGAATCATGACCATCATTGAAGAAGTGATCACGCCACATCTAATTGGCCGCCACATCGAGAATATCAACGCATTGTCTCAGCTAATCCAATTATCCTGTGCAGGAAACACAAGTGCAAAAGCTGCTGTTGAAATCGCCTTATATGACGCAGTCAGCAAACGATGGCGGCTCCCTTTATATCAATATCTGGGTGGTAAATCAAATGTCCTGAAAAATGATATGACAATCAGCGTTGATGAACCCGAAGTAATGGCAAAGGCGGCATTGTCCCTCATCGATTGCGGATTTTCAACAATGAAGATAAAGCTGGGGAAAGACTGGAAGAGTGACGTAGAGCGGGTTGCCTGCATTCGTGCTGCTGTTGGCGATCAAGTTATTATCAGGATTGACGCAAATCAAGGGTGGACAACAAAACAAGCAATTTCAATCATTCATGAACTCGAGGAAAGGAAGCTGAACGTTGATTTGGTGGAGCAACCCGTGCAAGCCCATGATATCGAAGGTTTAAAAGAAATAAAGAGGTGCGTCCAAGTGCCCATCATGGCCGATGAAAGTGTGTTTTCCCCTCGTGATGCCATGAGGCTCCTGAATGAACATGCTGTTGATTTCCTTAATATTAAATTAATGAAAACAGGAGGCATCCGACGCGCACTTCAAATCGCGGATTTGGCAGAAGCTGCCGGGGTGGAATGCATGATCGGCAGTATGATGGAATCATCCGTGAGCGTAGCAGCCGCGGCTCATCTAGCAACCGCCCATCCAAATATAACGAAGATTGATTTAGATGCACCATTATGGATTAAGGATGAACCTTTTGAGGGCATTCAATTTGCGAAAGATCAACTTCTCATTTCCGAGAAACCTGGACTAGGAGTCAAGAGGAAATCCTCATTTACTCAATAAAAACTATTTCGAAAGGGTGATTATTTTGAAAAGGTTAACAGTTTTAGTGATATCTTTATTTACTATCGGTATTTTAGTATTCAGTCCCAATGAAGCTAGTTCAAGAGAGAAGGAGAGAATTTCCTATGTAGATGTAGCTGTGGCCACTCTTTGGACGGAGCCGGGATTATTAAGGGACATCGATGCCCCTTCTGCATCGAATCCCGTCGATTTGAATGCATGGATACACTCCATGAATTATGAAGACAAACTGTGGCTTGTGGGTAACCTGGAAACCCAAGCATTATATGGTTCTAAAGTGACCATTCTTGAAGAGCGGGGTGAATGGGTGAAAGTTGCTGTTGCCAATCAGCTGACACCCCGTAATGATGCAGGTTATCCTGGATGGATGCCAAAAGGGCAATTGAAATCAGGAAAACCCTTAGAGAAGCAGTTTAATAGAGGGTTTGCCCTTGTAACTGCTCCAAAGACTTGGCTTTATTCGGATTCGAAAAATCGGTCAAAATTCATGGAGGTCAGCTTCGATACACGCCTTCCGCTATTACAGGTGAAAAAAGATAAAGTGAAGGTGATGACACCAAGTAATGGAGCAAAATGGATAGAAACGAATGACGTGTCCGTTTATCAAGACGAAAGTCAAATTCCAGTTCCAACCGGTAAGGACATTGTAGAATCAGGAAAAGATTTTTTAGGACTTCCTTACCTATGGGCTGGAATGTCCGGTTTTGGATTTGACTGCTCTGGCTTTACCTATACCATGTACCATGCTAACGGAATAACGATCCCAAGGGACTCTTCCATTCAGGCGCTTCATGGTAAAAAGGTGGAACAGGAAAATCTTCAACAAGGCGATTTACTATTTTTTGCCTATGATAAAGGAAAAGGTAAGGTACATCATGTTGGAATGTATATTGGTGACGGGAAAATGATTCATTCTCCAAACAGCTCTACACATGTAAGGATAGATGAAATAAAAACATCGGGATACGGAGAGGAATATGCCGGAGCAAGAAGATATATCGATTGATTTAAAAAAAGCCTAAGAGCACCGAACTCTTAGGTTTTTTCGTATTTAAAACAAGATTTTTCAAGCGTTAGAATTAGCAATGAACACAGCTGTGTTTTTTTCAACAAAATGAATTGAATTGGCTACTACCTAGGTTTTCGAATTACATATATCAATAAGGTAAAATATGTATAATTAATTACGGAATTTTCATTATATTATAATATAAGGGGTTGCAAATGATGATCACTTTTCCCAAACCTGATGTTGAGCAATATTTACGAACTTTTTCCATTGCTGATTTTGCAGTTAGTCCGGATGAGAAACAACTGGTGTTCAGTACGAATTTGAGTGGCAAGTATAATTTATGGGGAATGGATCTGCCAAACTGCTTTCCTTATCCGCTTACATCCATTGATCAAAGCTGTCAAGAGCTGGTATTTGATAAACAGAGCCAGTTTATAATTGCTGGTTTCGATCAAGACGGCAATGAAAATACCCAGTTTTATGGAATTCCCTTAAAAGGCGGGACAATGAAGGAAATCGTCCATCATGAAAACACACGTAATTTCATGCCGATTTTATCCAATGACAGTAAAAAGCTCTTTTACACAACATCAAGAGGAAACCCTTCCTATCTAAATTCCTATTGTTTAGATTTAGAATCAGGACAGGAAACACTGGTCCTGGAGGGGAAGGATGCAGCGACCTATCTGTTTGGCTTTAGCCCTGATGAAGAAACCCTACTTTACTATAAAGACTTTGCTAATACAAATACCCTTCTCTATGCAAAAAGGGGGAAGGAAAATCTCCTGCTTACGCCGCCTACTGAGAAACAACACACAGTGAATGATGGTGTTTTTGTTTCAGATTCGATGATATATTTATTGACTGATTATGATTCGGACTTTACTTATTTGGCTTCATACAACCTTGAAACAAACCGATTCAGTAAAGTTAAAGAATTGTATAATGAGAGTTTTAGTGCCATGAAATATAGTAAAGAGAACCAATTATTATATATAACCAGTCAAAAGGGTGCAGAGGATCAATTATATGAATTCAATCTGCAAAATGAAAATTGGAGAAATATCAATGTCCCGTGCAGCGTCATCGGAAAACTTGAGGTTGCTGCATCAGGCACGCTTTATTTATTTGGCATGAGCGCAACCAAGCCACATAATATTTATAAAAAATCCGGTGAAGAGTGGGTATCATTAACCAAATATACTGTCCCTGGCGTCGATTCTAACGAATTAGTTGAACCGGACATCATTACATACCCTTCCTATGATGGCCTGGAGATCGAATCGTTATTTTTTAGGGCAAACAAGGAAAATGATATTGGTGAAATCATTTTTTGGCCTCATGGAGGACCTCAGGCGGCCGAACGGAAATTCTTCAGGGCTTCCTTTCAATTTTTTCTGAATCATGGTTACAGTATTTTTGCGCCAAACTTCCGCGGTTCTACTGGCTATGGTTTGGAATTCATGAAAATGGTAGAGGGTGATTGGGGAAATGGACCACGCCTTGATAATGTAACCGGTCTTGATTGGCTGATTGAACAAGGGCATGCACAAAAAGGTAACATTTTATTGATGGGTGGCAGCTTCGGAGGGTATATGGCACTTCTGCTACACGGACGCCATGCGGATTACTTTAAGGCAGTTGTCGATATTTTTGGACCATCTAACCTTTTCTCATTTATCAATTCCGTTCCAGAAGACTGGAAGCCGGTTATGGATCAATGGGTAGGAAATCCGGAAAAAGATAAGGAAAAATTAATCGAGTATTCACCTATCACCTATTTAGAATCCATGACAAAGCCGATGCTTGTCATTCAAGGGGCAAACGATCCCCGCGTCGTCAAAGAGGAATCAGATCAAATCGTTCGAGCTTTGAAAGACAGAGGAAGAGATGTCGAGTATATGCTTCTAGAAGATGAAGGCCATGGATTTTCCAAAAAAGAAAATGAAATTGCCGTCTATCGAAAAATACTCTCATTCTTGAATCGATTCGCAGGTGTAACAGAGAAGGTATAAACTGCAACGAATATTCTGGAGATTTACAATTGAATTGCATAACCCTGCCAATTACTTTCAGAGTGATGAGGCAGGGGTTTTCATGTTGAAAACGGGAAGTTCTTTTCAAATAAACCCTACTTGACTTCATGATTTATAGATATGTCATTCCGATTGATTGAAGATCTGCAACCATTCCGGTGTGTCAATCCTTCTTTAACGATTGAACATTCAAAGTTCATGATTACTTATGGGGGCAAAATAAGGATGGTTTCTGCTGTCATATTAATGGATAACAAAGTGTAGCGAGGTTTAAGGAGCCTTTAAATTTCACGGAGCGTTTTTTGTATATCGGTGAAAGCAGTTTTTGTAGAAGTTATATAGACCTGGCAAGACGAAATCCAAGGTCGTCTATGCAAAATGTCGGATGGCTACGACGACGACATGAAGCTCCACAACCCCTGGCCTCTACAGCCCAGCTTCCTCCTCGGAAAATTCGATAAGCGCCGTATACTTGTTCATCATATAAATCCCAACACCACTCCCAAACATTCCCTAACATATCATGCAGTCCCCATGAATTCGGTTCCTTTCTTCCCACTTCATGGATTTTGCCCCCTGAATTTCCGTTATACCAGGCAATCTTATCAATCTCTCCATATCTATATCCAGTAGTCCCCGCTTTACATGCATATTGCCACTCTGCTTCTGAAGGGAGTCGGTAACCGTCTGATTCCCAATCACAATTTATGTTTTCACCATTTTTACTTATAGAATAACACTCTCTAAGTCCAGCTTTATGTGAAAGTAGATTGCAAAAAGAAATTGCATCATTCCAAGAAATACCGACAACAGGTTTTAGAACTCCGTCAATAGGATTAGGTGGTTTATTTGAAGTAGCATTATAGAGATCTATAGTTACAGGATACCGGGCAAGAAGAAACGGTCTTATATCAGCTTTCCATTTGCTTTTTATTCTATCGTCTCTTAATTCTATTTCTCCCCCTGGAATTTTCACCATTGGATAGTCAAAGTAACTCATTATTTCATTTGACAATTATCTTTCCTCCTAATAATCATAATTTTGAAAATTTTACCACAATAAAACCCATTAATTCAAGATAAAAATTACCTTTGTTTTTACAATAAACAGCGTATATCTAGATTCAAAAACCAATTAAAATATAAAGCAAAGGCGGTTCACAATATTTTGACCAACACCACTTTTTGGTAACTGAAGGCAGAAAAAAAAGGGGGGGGTCACTCGTTTGACTTACTCACCTTCTTTAGTAGACGGGATTTTTGATTCAATTGGGATTGCAGAACATTAATTTCTTGGTGTATGCAACTTTAATTTCGCCCTCATTCAATTTATATTAATAAGTATGTAGTTCATGGAATACAAATTATAAGTGAAGTTTCGATATTTTTAAAATATGGGGGAGAGCAAATGAATGAGTTTTTGGAGAAAACAGCAAGGTTCGAGCACCGGTTTTGGCTGCAAATCTTAGGAGACCATTCCAGATTCATCCATGAATCTTTAGCTCCGGTTGAAGTGGAAAACATTGAAATTGCTTCAGAATTCATTCAAGTATTTGATACTCTCCTTGGTAAAGCCAATACTGAAGAGATTACTCAACTTACTGTCATGGCAGAAGAGGAAGTTTTAAGACTTCGGGAGTTTAAGCTAAGCCTTTTAAAAGAACATCTGGTAGGGAAAATTAAAATACATCTTTCACCTACTTTCATTAATCATATGGTGAACGAATTGGAAGAATATTTAAGATTATTGAAATACTTCAATGCAAATCAAATGCCGCCGGTTTTTCATGAACTCCATCATCATTTGGTTTGGCTGTTAGATGCAGCAGGGCATGCAGGGGCAATATCATCCAACATGGACGATGTTGAAAAAAGATTAAAAGAGAAAAGTGACCAATATAAAAAACATTTTAATGATTATTATTTAAAAGCAGTTGAATTGGCTGGATATTTACGAACAAATCTGTCAACATTCCCGGCATTGGAAAAAATGAATGCGGACGTCAAATTGGAAATGAAACTCTTTCAGCACTTTCTGCTTGAATTGGAGGAACTTGAGCTTAGTGCGCAGGCTCTTGGAACGTTTTCCCCATTAATGGCAGATCATATGTGGCGTGAAGAATGTTATTATTTAATGAAACTGGCAGAATCGACAAACACGGAAAAGCCAAACTGCGATCCAGCCAAACCTAGGCTAGTGGATTAATAAACATGGAGCCCTTCTTTAAGATGGGGCTCCATATATTCATTGAATCAAACAAAAATGGGATATGTACAACTCTTTGAAGAGGTAGGTCGCCGTTTTATCGTTTTGGATAAACTTAGCTAATATTCCTATAGGCTCCTTAAATCTTATAAAATGAGAGATGAAGGTTTGCATAAAAAAAGGAGTCTTTTGCGTGAAAAAGTTTATTATCGATATACCCATACTTATTATGATTGCCCTGGTTCTGTACCAAAAAACGAATGAAACCAAGATCCCAAAAGAATGGATGCGCCCACAGAAAAAAGGCATCAGCCCCTCAATGCCGAAAAAACCATTGATTACTTTTTAGAAAATGACTAGCTTAACATCACTTCGACAAGGGAAGCGAATGGATTAAAGTGCCGGTCGAAAAGGATAAATTTTTCGATGGGAAATATAACGGGAACAAATAAGAAACTCATATTATGACGGACCATCCCTTCAAAGCAAATGGAAAAGGGAAAACGGAGGTCTTAGTAATACAGACGGAATTACGGTTATAGATAGCGGAAAAAGGGGAAAGTTCGATTGGGAAAATATTGTCCAATTCGGCACCCCTGCGATTGTATTAGTGAGGGAAAGAAAGTTTTGAAGTCCATTCAGAAACAGGGCTTCCGCAATCGGGTGAAATCAGTTTATATCAGGCTAAAATGGAATACAATAAGGCAAAAACACTCCATTACGCACTTTTTAAATAGATTCAAAATGTAACAAGTAAACCCAAAACAAATGAAATTCATAAAAAAAACGCCATACAAGGCGCTTAACAAAATAAATCGTTCGTTACTTTTCTTTATCGTGAAGCTTATCTTCATATTCAGTTTCCAACATACCATACAGACCATTCATCTCTTGTTCATCTGGATCTGCTCCAAAGTCGTTCGTGGATTTTTTCTTTTTGTCGTCAAGGATTTCTTCTTTATCATTCTTCTTATCCATACATAACACCTCCAACTATTAGGATGTCTCATTGTCCAAATAAATATACTAAAGTGACTCAGGTATTTTAGGATTTCTTGCGGCTAAGTTCAGAGATTATAGATAGAATACCAATTTTATTATCCTGAACATTTAATGATATTCTAAATAGTTATTACTCTTACTATTTGTTAAGATATAAATATATAACCTAGAGATAACGGAGAGAGAATGTGAAGAAGAAACGAAAGAGATCTAAGAATGTTTTTGTCATTTTCATCCTGATTTTTGCATTTTTGCTTATAAAGGAGATCATGAAAAGCCCATATTCCGAAAATGTTTCCACATCAGTAAATTCGCTTGATTCTTTTGCGAACGTGAAAAAGTATAGTACACTTCTCCGCGACGAGCTGTCTAAATACGGACTTGAGGAGCATACTTCGACATTGATTGCCTTGATGCAGCAGGAAAGCCGAGGACGGGGCGGTGATCCAATGCAGGCATCTGAGTCGGCGGGGCTTGACCCGAATACAATCACAGATCCAACGGAAAGCATTAAGTATGGAGTGAAACATTTCAATAGGATCAATGAATATGGCAATGAAAAGGACGTGGATTTTGCTACGATCATTCAAGCTTATAACATGGGAATTGGTTATATTGATTTCGTTGCAAATAAAGGGGGCAAGCATACTGAAGAGCTTGCGAAGAAGTTCTCCCTGCTTCAGGTCGAAAAAAACCCCACCCTCTATGATTGCGGCGGAGACAAAGAGAATTTCCGATATCCATATTGCTACGGTGACTACTCATACAGTGCAAAGGTAACGAAGAATATCGATGAACTTGACAGTATATCGGCACAAGCCGATGGGGAGTGAAATAAAAGGTGTACCTTTAATTTTCTCCATTTAAAAGCAACCCAGTATCTAGCTGTTAAAATCATTTTTAACAATAAAGAATAAAATCATTTAACATTCACATATGTTTCATGCAGTGATGATAAAAAGCCTATGAAATAGTAGGCTTTTTGTTTTAAAGTAATTTTTCAACAAACGAAACAGTTTAGGTTAACAAGAGATGATGACCTGAGATTATTACTCCATTGTGAAGGTGTTTTTTTTGTTCGGAATTAAAAATTACAATCCCAAAATGTATATTAATCCATTCAATATCATAGAAGACCATAGATCTGAACTTGAAGAACTAATTGGAAAAAATGTACAAGAAATATGGTTGCTTGGGAACAAGATGAAAATAAATGGTTTAATGATTGTCCCATGATTATCCGCTTTGAAGATTTCCATCTAGAATATGTGCTTATAAAACTGATGAATACGCTGTTGCGTTTGATAAAATCCTTGTTTTCCAAGACCTTTGTTGGTAGGGGACAGATTTAAGGCTTAATTGGGAAAAGAATAAGTTAGAAGACCTTAATTTCGCAATTGGTAAATGGGTGATTGGGATTTAAATTTTGAAAGATATGAAATAAACGCAACGGAGTATTGTTATTTAACTGGTTTTGGGCTTCACTTGTTCGATGGCTATTTCGCCATATGTAATGGACTTGATGAGAACATAATTATTAAAAAAAGAGAAGAAGGTCCTGATTACAAGCACATAATTATCTAAATAGACATAAATGTTCTTTAACTAACGGGACATTATCTTTAATTAGATATATGCAATGAGCTTCTACAAAACTCCATTACGTTCTTGTGCTAATACCACTGCAACCTTTAGATTAGGTATACCTTTTTTATTTTTTTCTCCGAGTTTTTTGCTTTTCTATGGCTGATTTTCTGAGCCTTATGAAAAAAGGTTTCATCACTCTCGACAATACCTTTTACTTGTTTGAATCCAATGCTACCTAATCCGCTCCTTAAAACGGATTATATCAACTCTTTCGTATGTGAAAAAAAAACAACAATTTATATAAAAACTACCTTTTGGAAGAGGACAAAGAACCAACACCTATGTTATCTGTTGTTCAACCATGGTAGAAGGTCTTTATGTTTATAGGATTTCTCGGATTCTGAAATGGTTTGGGAAAGAAGACTGTCAATGGAATCCAGTAAAGAATTCAGAGTTTGTTTAACAGACCCATTCTCGAATTGCTCTAATGGCACAGGTAATTCTTCCTCGTCTAAAATAAAGCAGTCCCCATCCGGAAGCACCATAATATCAATGATCAAATCCTCAAAGGAAACCAACTTATCCGTCATATCTGTATTTTTTACAATATTAAAATAGGATCCTATATATTTCCCTTCATAATCTCTCCAAATGTATAGATTATAAGGGCGGTCTTTCCAGTAATAGGCAATCGTATAACTGCCTATAGGAATGGTCAATTTTGTTGGGCCTGCTACCATCGTGAAGGAATCCATTACTTTATGAAATAGCACGACATTTTGATTTTGTGATTTTAACAGCAAACAGTCATGTTCTACAACAACGGAGTCGTATCGGATTTTTCTTTCTATTATTTTATCGCAACGTTGAATGGCTGGTGTAATTAAATGATCCATGGTTAAATATCTCCTATCTAATTATGTTCCGCAGTCAAAAATGATATTTTTTCGATTATAAGCAGTGGTCTAGCCGGTTGTAAGAAGATGAGCTATATGTTGAGGAATTTCGGACTTTTGTCAGCATCAACATGCCATGAGGTAATGCAATATCTTGATCATATAAACCATTATAGCTATGAAATATTATTTATTCTAATAGGGATTACCGCCCAAGTCGATGAAACTGTGAAAAGAAAAACCTAAAAAAAGTAACTTCCAGTCACCTCATCTACTTTACCCCCATGATTTATCCAGTTCCCATATGCAATCTTGCTAATGGTTAATCCGCTATTGCCAAGTTTACTAAATTCCATTTCAATTACCCCCTTTTAAAATTGATATCTTCATTATAAATTCGGATTTTTAATATGTATAATATACTATTGATGATAAACTTATATAAATTTTATATATGTGTTTACAGGCGACCAAAGAATTAATCAACGATTTAATAGATAAATAGTACAATCTCGTGCAAAATTCTAGACTTAGACCATTTCGAGATTGAATATCGAAGCTGGGCATGCGCTTATGAAAGTAAATGGCATTTCCAAAAGTGTCGTTAATAATAGGCGCAAATGTATATCAGTGGTTCTTCAAGAAGAATTCATTGAATGAAGCATTACCACATCAATCTCACTGGAAACCAGAGACGGTAAAGGAACCAATATGGGAGGACATTTGAGGAATGAGCAATGATTATTGGTCAAATAAAATATAAGGATGCACCATAAAAAGCTTTAAGGGGATGGAAACACAAAAAGGATATAGAAACTTTTCACCAGTGAAAAGCCCTATATCCAAATTGAAGAGAAATCAAAAAAGTTTCATGTCCATTTCTCAGCTCTCGAAGTTAAATTGCCATTGGATTCCGAATTTATCCGTTAACTGACCGTAAATTTTACTCCAAAATGTTTCTTGGAGCTCCATCCCAACCTTACCGCCTTGACTAAGTTTATTAAAGGTTGATTTAATTTCATCCAAATCCTTACTAACAAATGCCAAGCTGATATTATTTCCTTCGACAAAAGGCATGCCAGGAAAAGCATCGGAAAACATGACATTGCTTCCATTAATACTTAGCCTTGTATGCATGACTAAATCTTTTGCTTCTTCTGGAAGAGTAAATTCCGGATTAGGCGGTGTTTCCCCAAAGGTCATGATATTAGGTGATGCCGTTCCAAAAACCTCTGCGTAAAACTCTACTGCTTCTCTACAATTCCCATTAAAATTTAGATATGCATCAACTGACATTTGTTTCACTCCTATTATTTTATATTTTTTTGCCACAAGATTCATACACCTATTGTATTAAGTGTTGTTAAATTTTCTTGCAATAGACTTCCTTTTACCGGACGAAAAATTCCGGTGGTTCAATCCCGAGTGTTCTGAGATAGATATATCCCTGTCCTCTGTGATGGATTTCATTTTCGAGGGCATATTGAAGTCTCTCAAAGTGGCTTTGTGAGGGTCCGAAAAAGGGATCCTTCTCAACCGCTTCAAGTGTTTCCTCGGTAATTTCCTCCCACAGTTTTCTAGTATCTTGCCTTACTGCTTCGCATGCAGATATTAGTGCCTCTTTTGTAGAAAGTGCAGCAAACGAATCTGGAAACTCCCATACACTAAGTGCAATTCCACGCATATATCCAGTTTCAATGTTCATGATTTCTTTAATCATCTCGGCGAAAGGGCGAAGCTTCTCGGCCGGTGTATAGTGAAATAATTCTTCTTCAGGAAAGGCTTCAACTACCCGCATTGTCAATCTCCTGTTGCCTTCTAATATATTTAACAATCCTTCTTTCGATAGAAACATTAGTTACCTCCTTTGATAGATACTCTATAGAAGTTCTGTGAAAAAGCGAAAAGTCCTGCAAATTCCAGTATATAAAGATCAATCAGTTTTTTTAATGTAACTACCTGTGCAGATTCAATATTATTAATGGTATGAGTATGATTCTGTATATCATTTTTCTTTTAAACTTGATGGAGTGCTAGTGTCATTAAAAAAGAGACGGTTCTATATTCCAAAAAGAGAGATAAAGTTATGTTACCATTAACTGTGGTAGCGCAATTTCTGGAAGGTCATTTGAAATATGTAGGAGATATAACTAAGCAAAATTCGTAAGATATTTGACTAATGGAGCATGAACAAGTTATTCTCTTTGTTGTACAGTTTTCAAAAACAGCAAATGATTGTTTTTAACTTTATTTTACCTCTTAATAAGCGGAGATATTGAAGTTTGGTGGATATTGCTAAAATATTACATTTATTATACGATTCAAGTAGCTATCTGTTTCCATCAATATGATTAAACGGAAAGAGTAATCAATAATAACGGAACCATCAGAAAGGGAGAGAAGCAAATGATTAATAATGTCGGTCAAATTATGTTATATGTAAATAACCAGGATGAGTCATTGAAATTTTGGACAGAAAAAATGGGGTTTAGCGTTGTTTCTGAAGAAAATAACGGCCAAGGCTTGAGATGGATTGAAATTGCGCCAACAAAGGACGCACAAACTAGTATCATCTTGCATAACAAGGAATTCATTGCTAAAATGCAGCCTGAATTAAATCTTAATACACCCTCGTTAATGTTTTTCTCGGAAAACCTTGATGAATTATATAAAAACTTTTCGGAGAAGAATATAAAACTGGGGGAACTTGTAAAGATGCCTTCTGGAAGAGTATTTAATTTTGCTGATAACGAAGAAAATTACTTTGCGGTCATGGAAAAAAAGTGACTCACATAGCAAAAGATTAAAAACATCAAAACGACTATGGAAACTTTTTTAGTCGTTTTGATATGTCATGACATCATGTTATATCGCTTAATACAGTATTGATCCTATTTAGTCAGCAGGCCGTGGCCCAGCGGCAATTCCAGAGTTTTCAACAGTCATGATCGGTCGAATGGTTATATCTCCATTCACGTAAATTTGACAGGATAAACGCAAATGATCCTCCATTCCTTTTTCCTCAAAGACCTTTTTTTCTTTATTTGTGACTTCCAAAAAATCACCTGCCAATATTTCCACTCTGCAAGTTGTACATTTTGCCTTCCCTCCACATCTGTGGAGAATATTTATACCGTTATCTTCCAACGCTAATACTAACTTTTTTCCCATTTCAACTTCAAAAGTTCCTTGGTCAAATACAGTTACGTAAGGCATTTTATACCACCTCATATTAATTATAGGATATCTTCCAACGGGTCATTAACATATTTATTCTCTTACCTTGTCCATATGACAGAAAAAAATGTGAAAAAATCATTACTGATTGTTAAACCCCATTCGTTAAACAAAGTGCCTATCTCATTAGATGAATAATTAATTATCTTGAAGACAAACTTTAAGTAGATTGAAAATTATAGATTTAACAAGCTTCAAATAGATCCAAATACGAAAATAATTATGGTTTATCTAAAAAAAGAGTGAAAAAATAAAGGGGAGGCGCCTGTCTGTGAATAATGATAATTGTGATTTTTCACCAATGAAACAAATTTTAAAAGAGGATATTCGCCAAGTAATAACGGCATTACAGGATAACTTAGAAGCAATGGGTGATGAAAATTATTGTCTTCTTGGAAATTTTGAAAAAATTAAAGAAAAATTTGTATACATTGATATGAAAGCTGCAACTTTTTATTTAAACTGTTATTTGTCTCCGTTTACGGACAAATATCCGGAATTATCTATTTGCGTACAAAATATGTCAAATCTTAGACATGGGGGATTAATTGTGATTCAACGGGGGGATTCAGTGGATTCTTTGATTCAACCCGGTATTCCCATAGGTGCAGAGTTAACCCATTCATTATTGGAATCAATTTTTTTTCCTGGAAATCCACTACATGATGGTGCTGTATTGGTAAGTCATAATCATATTGAATCTGCAGCAAATGTCCTTCCACTTTCTAGCAGATCAACAGGTGGAAAAAAACTTGGAACCCGCCATCGCGCTGCTTTAGGTTTAACAGAACGAAGTGATGCCCTTGTATTGGTAGTATCTGAGGAAACAGGCAGAGTTTCATTTGCCTTAAACGGGAATCTGTACCCAATTAATACCCATGGGCCTCTATAGAATTCGAATTATAGTCGAGGCAGGCAATATCCTGGCCGATTATAATGTGCGTGGTAATTCTGCACTGGAATTTGAACGAACCATCATTGAGAAATTCGTGTTAAAAACGAAAAACGATTGAGCTATTGGCAAGTGGTGGTTAAAGAACATGGATTGGCTTCTCCCCTCTAAAATTTTGGATCGTTTTTACTTCAAAATTTTAATTCCGTGAATACAGTTCCGGAAAAGGTCATGGATTTATTAAACCCGGTGATTTTTACCGGGTTTTTGGTTGCTTTTTATATAAAAAAAGGCATATGATAAATAAGGAGATTAAATCAGAAAAGATATAAAACGAAAGAGGATTTTTAAATGATAACTATTAAAAGTGAACGAGAAATACATTTGATGCATGAAGCGGGCAAACTTCTTGCTGCGACACATAGAGAAATCGCTAAAATGATAAAACCGGGCATCACGACTTGGGAAATCGAAGAGTTTGTCGATAAATACTTGGCAGAGCATGGTGCGACACCTGAACAAAAGGGCTATAACGGCTACAAATATGCAACTTGCGCATCTGTGAATGATGTAATTTGTCACGGCTTCCCGCAAAAGAAAGCCTTGAAAGAGGGAGACATCGTAACGATTGATATGGTGGTAAACCTTAACGGCGGTCTGGCCGATTCAGCTTGGACATATGCAGTCGGCGAAGTTGAAGAAGAGGTTCAGCGTTTGATGGATGTAACCAAGAATGCACTATATAGAGGCATCGAGGCTGCACGGGCAGGAAATCGTCTTGGGGATATTGGTCATGCAATTCAGTCATATGCTGAAGGTGAAAAGTTTTCTGTTGTCCGCGATTTTACAGGACACGGTATCGGTAAAACCATGCACGAAGACCCAACCGTTTTACATTATGGTAAACCAGGTAAAGGCGCCCGTCTAAAAGAAGGCATGGTCATCACGATTGAGCCTATGTTGAATGCAGGAACATGGCATATGAAAATGGATCAAGACGGCTGGACGGCGAGAACGGCAGATGGAAAGCTTTCTGCTCAATATGAACATACCCTCGTCATTACAAAAGAAGATGCGATCATTTTAACGGAACAATAAAAATGAAACGGCCTAATGAACTGCACCCCAATTGTTAGACAACATCTAATAATGAAGTGCTCCCTGTCAAGTAGACAGTGGAAATAATAAAAATGCTTTACGCGGCTTGATCCCTGAATTCCAAGGGGCTCAAGCCGTCTAATTTTTCTTGATAGCGCTCTGAATTATAAAACGAAATGTATCCTACAATTGCTATTTTTAGCGCTTCATATGTATCATATTTATTTAAATAGTATTTTTCGCATTTGAGCGTACCCCAAAAAGCCTCGATTGGTCCGTTATCAATACAACGTCCCACTCTAGACATACTATGTACCATCTCGGCATCATCTATCATCCGTTTGAAAAGTTTTGAAGTATATTGATAACCACGATCGCTATGAATAAGTGGATGCTCATCCTCTTTTAATTTTTGTATGGCTGGTGTCATCGTTTGAAATACAAGTTTATTGTTATTCGAATGCCCTAATACATAACTCACAATCGAATTATCGTATAAATCAATAATGGCGCTTAAATAAGCCTTTTTGCCATTCCCATATTTAAACTCCGTGACATCTGTACACCATTTTTGATTTGGTTGGTCTGCTTTGAACTTGCGACTGAGTATGTTTTCTGCTACATAATCTGGATTCGATTTACGATATTTTTTTCGTTTTCGACGAATCACCGATTTTAATCGACACATTTTCATCAAACGATAAATACGTTTTTTATTTACCTTCGGTAAATCTACTTTTTCACGCTGACGATTGATTGTAAGTGTGATGCGACGATATCCATAAATCCCATCTACTTGTGTATAAAGGTACTGAATTGATTCTAGAAGCTGTTCATTCTCGATTTCCCGTGCTGATGGCTGACGGTTCAACCACTTATAATAAGCAGCACGTGCAACATCGGCAATTTCACATAATAAAATGATTGGCAGTGCTTCCTTCGCTGCTAATTCTTGAATGGCAATATAACGGTTATGTATACAACTTTTACTTAACGACGCCTCCTTTCGATTTCCTCTAACTTTTTTAAGAAGAGATTTTCTGCACGTAATCGTTCATTTTCACGTTCCATGCGTTGAATTTCTAAACGAAACTTGTCTTCAGTGCTTAACTCCTCTTCTAACTTTGTACGTCCACGGCGATCTTGTAAGCCTAATTCCCCGTATTTTTCGAATTTTTTTACCCATTGATATATTTGTTGGTAAGAAACCGCATATTGTTCAGCTGTTACTTGATAACTTTTATCGTTGGCAATACAAGCTTGTGCTATTTCAATGCGCTCTTGTACTGTTGTTTTTCTACCTTTAGTCATAGTTTGGCTCATTCCTTTACCCGAATCTTTTAATTCACTATGACTAGTATACTTTTTAATCCAATTTCGCAAAAAGGATGTACCGGAAAGTCTATATTTTCTAACGGTTTCTCTTAATGAATAACTTCCTGAAATATAGTCTTGAACAGCTGCTAGCTTTAATCCTTTCGGATATGTATTATGATTCTCACTTCTATTAAGACTATCCTCTCCAAAAAACAAGTAATTATTTTGCCAATCTTTGATCGTTCTAGAATCAACTTTATACAACTCGGCCACCTCATTAAGAGTGAATTGGCTATTTTCATAGAAATTTAGAATCTCTAATTTTTCTTCTTTTGAAAAGCTATATTTTCTCATAAAAAAACCTCCCCAATAGGCAAACAGATTTTATTTTTTAATCTGTCTACTTATTGGGGAGCGTATCATAATTGGAGGTGCAGTTTTTTTGACTAAATATACGATGGACAGAGTACTTGGAACGGAAAAATCCTATAAATCCATTGCAGAAGAAAGAAATGTAGGTTTATCCCCTCTGAAAAGATGGGCCGATTGCTATCTTGAACATGGGATGGAAGAACTTGCTTCATCCTATACAAATTACACTTGCCCTTATTATATGAACGAAAATGGGGCATCAATCAGCGCGACGGCTGTACACTATAACCTTCCTACCGATTTTACACTTTTGAATGGGGCAAATCAGTTAAAGGAAGGAGGTATAGACGCTCTTAAACCCAAGAAAAAGGGTGTCTATCCATGAAAAAAGAAACCAAGAAAACATCGCCAGGGCACGGAGTACGTACTATTATGGGGTAAACGCTTTCGGGCGTGAGGAAAAATACACAAATTAAATCCCTTATCGAAGAGGATTTCCATACGCATAAAGGACGTTATGGGTATCGATGCATCACCCTAGAGTTACGTAACCGAGGTACTCACATCAATCATAAAACAGTTCTCCGATTGATGAATGAACTAGGAGTGAAGTCATTGGTTCGCATGAAGAAATACCGTTCGTACAAAGGGAAAATCTCGATAATGCGGTCATTGGAAACTTCTTTGGGCTATTAAAATTCGGCTACTTTTCTTCAAGAATTTGAAAACATGGAACATTTCAAACAAGAACTAGAAGAATATATCCATTTCTACAACCCTCAACGAATCAAGGTAAAATTAAAAGGCATGAGCCCGGTATTACCGGGTTCATGCCCTCAAGGCTGCTTAATTAAATAAAGTGTCTAACAATTTGGGTGCACTTCAATTGGAAGATCCTTTTTTTATTGCTTAATTTATTTTCTTATCGTCTTTACTTAGAACATGAATTTCATAAGGGCCAGGAAATGATTTTTTTATTTGTTTATATTGAAAAAATTCATTTGTGAGTTCGTCAATACGTTTTCCTATTTCTTTAGCTTTTTTATCTGTACTGTCTATGGAAGTATTAATAATAATGGGATTCTGACCATCTATTATAGTTGTAGATGTAACTTTGAGATCCTTTATTTCTTTCAACCCTTGATCTATTGATGGCATAACTTTCATTTCCCAATCTCGTTTTAAATTTGATTTAAAACGTATTGGAATATCCTTAACATTGAATCCTTTTTCTTGAGCTAACTTAAGAAATTCTTTATGAAAATTGTTAACCTCATTTGGCTCAATCACTTCTTTATCGTTTCTATAGAACATTAAGTCCAATTGTACAATGCGTCCGTCAGTGGCTGAATATGAAGTTCCTGTCAAAACATCAATTTTATCAATCTTCTTCATTTCATTTGCTACTTCCTGAATAATTTTTTCCTCTCGTTTTTGTCTTTCTGTCTGATTGGTATCATTCCAATAAGCAAGAACTTTTACTTTATAATCCCTATGCTTTTTTGATTGCAATACTTCTTCAATATTACTTTGAAGATCGTCTTTTAAATAATTAAAATTTTTCTTGGAATAAGGCCTAATCACAAGAACGACTTCTTTTTTTGCCCGAGAAAGGGTTAAATCATAGCCATCTGGATGCCCTTTTTTCTTAAATACATTTTTGTTAAAAGAAGATTCAATGGCATTTTCTAATTTGATTGTTTCATAGTAGGAAATTAAATTATTTGGACTATCTTTAGATGTGACATTATTATCAGAGCTTTCCATTTCCTTATTGGTTTTATTTGATGTACATGCTACTACAAAAAATAACATACCGAATAAAATGAATAACATGGATACTTTTTTCAAAAAATCATCCCCTAAAATATTAGCATTTTTACCCAACATTGTTAATTATAACATAGTTTTTAATGTTCTTATTAAGCTTCTCCGTTAGCACCTATGAAGTGTTAATGTTTCAATAAGTGGCAACCCTTAAACAGCTTTTAATCTTTCACAATCGGGTGCAATTCTTTAATTTTCGAGTTGGGATGAAGCGAGATCATATTCCTTTAATAACTGTGCCAAGAGAAGTTTATACGTATCAAGGGCTTGTTTCGTACCAATTGAACGCCTGGCCAACGCAAGCAGGGAATGGGCTATTTATGCCCGGAATATCGCAATTTTTCAAACAAGAACTAGAAGAATATATCCATTACTACAATTCTCAACGAATCAAGGTAAAATTAAAAGGCATGAGCCCGGTAAATTACCGGGTTCATGCCCTCAAGGCTGCTTAATTAAATAAAGTGTCTAACTTTTTGGGTGCACTTCATAATCGTGGGCCGTTTCTTTTTGTTTTAACAATTTCATAATGAACCTCGACAGAATATTCTGAATAACCTCACCATACAATAGATCAAATACGTAAAATTTGGACTAGGCTATTAGGCATTAAAAACTTTACTATTATGTGGCAGCACAGGATAATAAGGGAGAAGGAAGAAATATATGAGTTCATCAAAAACTGGATATAAAGGGGGTTTTGACAGTGAAGAAAGGGGAAAAACTGTCTACAACGGCTGAATCGGTCGGGTTGAGCCAGCGGGAATTTTTAACGATTTTTTTGCTTCATTCTTTGAGAATTAAAGCGAATTATCCAAGGGCGATTCATCAGGATCTAAAGAATACGTTTACTGGAAAAGTGCATAGCTATGACTATTTATGTAAAATATCCAATACGCTTGTCGAATCCAACCATTTATCACTATATACGAATAAGGGAAGGAATTATTATCAGATAACTGAAAAAGGAAAAGAACTTTACATATGGTACCAAGAGAATTTTCTGGAACGGTTTTCCGAGGTGAAAAAGGTCATTGACCGGTTCATGTACGATTTAAGGGGATCTGGTGAAAATCCCTCGGTTCTTAATGAACTTCCTGAAGAATATAGGTCATATTTCTCGAAAATAATATCGGTGAAGGACCTTGTACGCTATGTTACTTTAAAAGCCGCTTTCACTAAGAAGCCCATTTACATGGGGGAAATTGGCGATCTGCTTAAAAATCAGTTCGGTTGGATAGCATCAAACGGCTATTTATATGATTTATCTCATGAAATGGAAGAGAACGGCCTTCTTGTCGGCAGGTGGGAAAGTGAAAAACGAACAAAACGATATTTACGAATCACCGATGAAGGGCAGCATCATTACAAACAGATTGCGGATTCGGCCGCCTTTCAAGTCCAGGAAATCCAAAAATACATGGCTAGTGTCGTTATGTTCTTAAAAGAAAAGTCTTAAAGGATTATTTGAAATGGGGCCCTTAAGTTTGTAAGGAGATTCAAGTTACATGCTTAAATTGACTCGATCAAGGGTAAATGTTACTTAAAAGTTAAAAACACTTCTTAACAAGGGGGAATGCGTAATGGGAGAAAAACACGATGAAATAGGAAGTATTTTTAGTTTCATTAAAGGCCAAGTAGATAAGCTTCCCATTTCACAATCGAAAAAGAACAAAATGCTCGACCAGCTCTTAAAGCTTAAAACAATGACAGTTGATGCAAGGGAACCGCGCATTGCCCTTGTCGGAAGGCGCGGATCTGGAAAATCATCACTGATCAATGCGATGTTTGGTCAGGAAAGGCAATATGTCAGTTCTGTTAAATCAGGAACGGGTAGGGGAAAATGGCTTTGGTACCCGAGTGATGCTGAGCCCAAAATTCGTTTGCTGGATTCCCGTGGGTTGGGTGAGAGTGAAGCTCCTACGGAAGAATTTGAAGAAGAAACACCAATGGACGAATTGATAAAAGCGGTAACCGAAGAACAGCCTGATGTTTTTCTTTTCTTGATTAAAGCAAAAGAAACGGATTCACGGATTGAAGAAGATCTGCAAGAGTTGAACAAGCTGCGCAAGGTCGTAAAAGAGATCCACCATTATGATGTACCCGTCATTTGTGTGGTCACCCAAGTGGATGAACTAGATCCACCACATTATAAACAAGCACCTTTTGATGCCAACCCTAAGAAAAAAAAGAATATTGATGAAGCCATTGCTTTGATGGCCAAGCGATTTAACGAAAGTGAAATCCCACTATTGAACATCATCCCGATTTGCTCATATATTGACTTTGATGAAGGTGGAAATATTGATTATGATATGCGTTGGAACATCGATTTGCTTTCAGATTACTTGATCGAGGCCTTACCCAGCGAAGCGAAGCTAAAGACGGCCAAAGCGATTCAGAGCCAATTCGTTAAGAAGAAATTCGCGCGGACGATTGTGGGAACGTTTACGGCAATCACCGGATTAATAGGTGCAGAGCCAATACCTTTTGCCGATTTTCCCATATTGACCGGCATTCAAGGGTTGATGATTGTGGTAATTGGTTTTATCGCGGATAAAGACATCAATACCAAAACGGCAAGTGAATTCATTACAGCATTAGGGATCAATGTTGGAATCGGTCTTCTTGTCAGGGAAGGCGTCAGGGCTGCAGTACGTTTCATACCAGGGGCCGGTCTAGCAGTTTCTGGTGCGGTAGCCGGAGCAGTCACGTATGGAATCGGGCAAGCTGCGATAGCTTACTTTATCGAAAACAAAGATATTGACCAGGCGAAGAAAGCTTATAAGAATGCTAACAAAGAATATAAAAATGAAGACATTGACTCTTAACGGGCAGATTCAAACCATTAACTACACTAAGGTGATATGATAAAGTCGTGTTTTGGCGGTTACTGTTTCTGTGGCTGAATGGTTCAGGATTTCTTTACTACAGGAGGGATGGTCTTCATGTCGTTTTTTCAATCACAAAAGCAAAAAGAATATATTCAAAAATTAGAGGAAGCGATTCAGCCCTTTTCCAGCCGATCTGAAGCACTGGATGATTCAAAGGGTTTTCCATTTGAAAACATCCAGGAGTTAAAGGAATTCGGATATCCTAAATTAACGTTAGCAAAAGCGGATGGGGGAAATGGCGGTTCATTATATGATTTTCTCCTATGCCAAGAAAAAATAGCTCAGTATTGTGGCCCAACAGCCTTAGGAATAGGCTGGCATGTCGGAACGGTCCTATCCTTAACTGAGAAAAGACCATGGGAAAAAGGAGTCATGAATGAATTGTTTGATGAGGTGTCGAAAGGCGCTCTCATCAACACGGCAGCATCGGAGGCTGGAACAGGAAGCCCTACGCGCGGAGGCCGTCCGGAAACGCTCGCTATCAAAAAGGGTGAACAATGGAATTTGAATGGCAGAAAGACTTTTACTACACTATCTCCCGTCCTTAATATTTTTCTTGTAACGGCATGGGTACCCGAGGATGAGCGGCTAGGCACATTTTTAGTTCATCGTGATTTAATGGGAGTAAGCATAGAAGATACTTGGGATATGATGTCCATGCAGGGGACAGGTAGCCATGACTTGGTGTTAAATGATGTCAGCCTTCCTGAAAAGTATTATGTCATGAAAAGTAATCCTGGTGAAAAAAAGAAACCTGAAGCGTGGCTTTTACATATACCGGCTTGCTACTTGGGGATTGCAGTGGCAGCCAGAAATTATGCAGTTGATTTTGCTAAAACTTATTCTCCCAATAGCTTACCAGGACCAATCAGGGACCTTCCAAATGTTCAACGGACAATTGGAGAGATGGAACTGGAATTGAGCGAAGCACACCATTTCCTTTACTCTGTCGCAGAGAAATGGGAGCAGCACCCTGAAAATCGTGATGAATTATCGAAACAATTGGGTGCTGTCAAGCTATCGGTAGTCAACAAATCGATTTCGATTGTCGATAAAGCGATGCGAGTAGTCGGAGCCAAAAGTTTACAACGGAAAAATCCCTTGCAACGCTACTATAGGGATGTACGTGCAGGCCTTCATAATCCTCCGATGGATGATGCGACAATTACGATGCTCGCAAAATCCGCTCTTTATTAAGTGAGTATTCGGATATTCCTTATTTGCACTGAAATGACTTCGTCGTTTCAGTTTTTTCCTGTTTATTTACTAACTCTTAATCAACCGTTTATTTGTTCTGGTACCTCCATGCTTTAGCTATCTCTTTTTAATTCCAACCTGAAATTTTTACTAGCTTATCATTCTCTATCTTGTTATGATTTATATACCTTTTTAAATCTTCGGAAAATATCGAAAGTTCGGTGTAAAAATGAATCTGTTAACAAAAGATTTACTGATTAACTTTTTAATTATCCTTTTTCCGCTCTTTTTATTGCAAATGAGCTATCTAGTAAAGTACGTGTACCGTTTAGATGCATTAAAAGGATCGTTCTTAACCATTTTTCCTATTCTTTCACTTGTACTATGCATGCTATTCCCAGTGGTCATAGAAGAGGATTTTGTTTGGGATCTTCGATGGATCCCTTTTCTTTTAGGCGGTTTATATGGAGGCTATAGGTTAGGTATCATATTAATAGTCATCACTCTTTTTATCCGTTATATAACAGGGGGGGAAAATGGATTTTATGTATCATGCATCTCTTTTCCGATAATGGGAGTTTCCCTGTTTTTTATATCTAAATACTATTTAAAAATGTCTGTCAGTAAAAAAATCCTCATCGGCATATCCTTAATCTTTATTGTTCACACTCTCACACAGTTTATTTCAACACAAATATTTGAACTTACTATTGGCATTAGTCTTTGGAAACAATATTTCACCATCCAAGTCATAGGAATCGTTGTTGTAATTTTATTATGGGAAGTCATCCTGACTAATTTTCAGGTTCTCGAAAAATTAGTGAAAGCGGAAAAATTGCAAATCGTTAGTCATCTGGCTGCAAGCATATCTCATGAAGTCAGAAACCCCCTTACAGTTACTAGGGGATATATACAAATGTTAAGCGAAGACGTTTCTTCACATACAAAGGTCCAGTATGCAAATATTGCGCTGAATGAATTAGATCGGGCCACGGATGTCATTAATGATTATTTGACATTTGCTGCCGTAAGCCCTGAAAACAAGGAACGATTAAGGGTATCCGAGGAAATTCAGCATGTCGTCAACCGCATAAAACCCTTGGCTAACGATAATGGAACTGGATTGAAGTTGTCCTTATTTGAAGAAGAAGCATATTTTATAATGGGGGAAAAGAAGAAATTTCAACAGTGCCTGTTCAATATATTAAAGAATGGCTTAGAATCGATGCAAGATGATGGCGAAATATACATACATTTAATTCCCGACGCAACCAACATCCAAATTATGATTCAAGATCAAGGAATTGGAATGACACAGGAACAAATATACCGTCTAGGTGAGCCTTACTTTACGACAAAAAATAAAGGAACGGGATTAGGCCTAATGGTTTCATATAGCGTCATCAAAAGCATGGATGGAACGATACATGTGTCAAGTGTTCAAGGGAAAGGTACATGTTTCTCCATTAATCTGCCCATTCATAGATATGAGCCTATTTGAGTATAGTGTAAATTGACGGTTTAATTCTCATACATTACAATTTATTTAATTGCCAATTTTTATGAAATATCAATGATGCATTTGATACCTAAGGGAGATGATTAAGTGAAATCGCTTACAGACGGACAAATCATTTGGGAACCGACAAAAGAACAAATCGAGCACATGGTATTGACTCAATATGTGAAATGGTTAAAAGAAAAGAAAGGTTTATCATTTCATGATTATCATGAATTATGGAAATGGTCGGTTGATGAACTGGAGGAATTTTGGGCTTCAATTTGGGATTATTGTGATGTAAAAGCCGCCAGGAAATATGACAGGGTTTTAGCGGAGCAAGCAATGCCAGGTGCGAAATGGTTCGAAGGGGCAAGGCTTAATTATGCTGAAAATGCATTATTGAATGCTCAAGAAGAAAAAACGGCGATTTTTTTTCGTTCCGAACATATCAGGCAGCAAGAGATTAGCTGGAAAGAGCTAAAAGAAAAAGTGGCTTCTGTCGCCCATTCATTAAGGGAACTTGGTGTGAAACCGGGTGACCGCGTTGTTGCCTATATGCCAAATATACCTGAAGCGGTCATAGCTTTCTTGGCAACAGTAAGTATAGGTGCCATTTGGTCCAGTTGTTCTCCTGACTTTGGTGCAAGAAGCGTCATTGATCGTTTTAAACAGATTGAACCGGTTTTATTACTGGCGGTTGATGGGTATCAGTACAACGGAAAAGTATATGATAAAACATCCGTTGTTTCACAGCTTAAACAGGAATTGGGCACTGTTAAGCATACCGTGTTGGTTCCTTACATAGAAAAAAAGGTTGTGGAAGTGAATCTGGCAAATACAATCCCTTGGGATGACCTATTAAAAGAAACGGCGGAATTATCTTTTGAAAGTGTTCCGTTCAATCATCCGCTTTGGATTCTCTATTCATCAGGTACAACCGGAATGCCAAAACCAATTGTACAAGGGCATGGCGGTATATTATTGGAGCATTTTAAATCAACAAGATTGCATCAAGGCATGACATCCGAGGATACGGTATTCTGGTTTACGACGACAGGCTGGATGATGTGGAATCTACTAATGGGAGGTTTGCTTAATGAAGGGACGATTGTTCTTTATGACGGCAGCCCTGCCTTTCCGAATATGGATGCCCTTTGGGAATTGGCTGAAGACACAGGCATGACTTTCTTTGGAACAAGTGCACCTTTCCTTACGAATTCCATGAAGTTAGGAATCAGGCCAATGGGAAGATATGATTTAACAAAATTGAAGGCTCTTTTTTCAACTGGGGCTCCATTGTCAGGTGACGGATACAAATGGGTGTATGAGAATGTCAAGAAAGATATATGGCTCAGTTCATCTAGTGGCGGAACCGATGTTTGTGCCGGATTTGTAGGTGGTGTTCCAACATTACCTGTAAGAATCGGGGAGATACAAGGAAGGGCATTAGGTGTTCGTGCAGAAGCCTTTGATGAACAAGGTCAATCATTGATTAATGAAGTCGGTGAATTGGTCATTACTAAACCGATGCCGTCAATGCCGCTTTACTTCTGGAATGATCAAGACGGGTCAAGATATTACGAGAGTTATTTCGATTCGTATCCTGGAATATGGAAACATGGAGATTGGATAAAAATCGACGACAAGGGCAGCTGCGTCATTTATGGACGTTCCGACTCGACCATTAACCGTTCTGGTGTACGGATGGGGACTAGCGATATCTACCGCGTCGTCGAAGCGATCGATGAAGTTATGGAAAGCCTTGTCATTGATAGAGAAGTGCTTGGCCGCGGTTCTTCCTTGCTGCTGTTTGTCGTCCTTAAGCATGGTAAAATCCTGGATGCAGCATTGACAGCGAAAATCAATGAACAAATCCGAGGACATGTGTCCCCTCGTTTTATCCCAGACCAGATCCATGTCGTTGAACAAATACCTAAAACCTTGAACGGAAAGAAAATGGAAGTACCGATACGCAAAGTGTTGCTAGGTTTCGAGTTTGATAAAGTGGTGAATGCAGACTCCATGGGAAATCCAGAATCGCTTCAGTTTTTCAAAGAATTAGCTCTCGAGCTGAATGAGAAAAAAATATTCTGACATCCCAGGCGGAGCAAAAGCTCCGTCTTTTTTATAAGGCTTTATGAGTTTATTCTCATAAAGTCTTTTTTTGTTTCTGGAGGTGATAAATTTCTAAATATAAAGGGGGAACATTCTTATTACTAGAGTACAAAATACAAGAAGAGACTTCTGTATTACCTGGATTAGATGGTCGGAAAATGAGTAAAAGTTATTATAATATAATTCCATCCATTGAAGAGCCAAAATAATCAAAATTGATTCATTACCACCAGAAACACCAAAAGATCCCGATACATCTATTATATTCACATCTTATACTGAAACTGAAAAGATGAAAGAGCAATATTTACAAGGAATTGGCTGAGGTGAAGCCAAAAAGGAATTGTTTAATGTAATGAATAGATTTATTGAAGTATCGCGCGAGAAATATAATGAATTAATGTCTTCTCCAGAACCCTGGATAAAAATTTAAAAGAATGATCAGATAAAGCAAAAGAAATTAGTGTACCATTCTTAAAAGGTATCAGGTGAGAAATTTGACCTATAAGGTATTTTGGACAAATGTACTAAACTAGCGGTAGCTTTTCTTTATAAGGGGAAAGCTATTCCTATAAAAAGGCAGGTTAGTGAAACTTCCCTGAGTAATTGATAAACTTAAAACACTTTGAAACTAAAGTTTACTCATTATGGAGAGCAGGGATAGATCATCTTCACTTTTATTTATTTGGAAGAAGAACACTGGAATAATCAAATTTATCTTAGAGATATTTCAGATGCTTTAAAAAAACTATTATCAATTAAAGGTTAAATTATCTAAAACATTTATTCTTGACATATGATCTTATCCTGAAAAAAAGACAAGTTGGTCGTGGATTTTATTCATTCCAATCAGGTATGTTATCACTTGGTTATTAGTAGCCGTGCTTGCGATGATTCGTGTTGAAGAGTAACAATTACAAAAGGTATGGCCAAATCACTAATGATTTGTAGTATTTTGATTACGACAGTAGGTGTGGCGGTGATGAGCTTAACCTACTTACATGATCTTACCCAGACAATTGTCGCCTTCATTGGATTTACGCTATTTGGACTTGGAATTTAATATTATCTATTATCTTTTTGGTGCCAAAAGATGCAGGTAAAACATCTATTGCTTCTAAAAAATCACCGCTGGTAGTAAGCGGAACTCTATTGCAGAATAATTAGCAGTTGGAAATGTAAAACGCTACATATAGTGGCGTTTTCAAAAAAAAATGAAGGAATGAAGAGATTATGAGAAGTGAATTAATGGAAATTCTAGAATCCCGTAAAGATGAAATGATTAAAATTCGTAGGCACCTACACGAAAATCCTGAGCTTTCTTTTAAAGAAGAAAAGACAGCTCAATATATTATTGATTTTTATAAAGAAAAGGACGTCGAAGTTCAATCTAATGTAGGTAATGGATACGGAGTTATCGTGACCATTAAAGGTGGAAAGCCTGGAAAAAATATAGGTCTTCGAGCTGATTTTGATGCACTTCCAATCGTTGAAGAAACGAATATAGCCTTTAAATCAAAAAATGAAGGCGTTATGCATGCGTGTGGTCATGATGGACATACTGCCTACTTATTAGTCTTAGCCGACTGCCTCATTCAATTAAAAGATGAAATTCCAGGTACAATTAAAATTATTCATCAGCATGCGGAGGAAGTTCCGCCAGGCGGGGCAAAGAGTATTGTAGAATCCGGAGTGCTTGACGATTTAGATAATATATTTGGCATCCATCTGCTGCCAATGGACGAAGCAGGAGTTGTTGGTTATCATGCTGGATATTCTTTTAACGGCAGGGCTTATTTGAAATTAAAAGTTCAAGGTAGAGGTGGACATGGTTCCTCACCACATCTAGCGAATGATGCCATTGTCGCTGGTGCTCATTTTGTTACCGCAGCTCAAACGATTATTAGCCGTCGATTAAGTCCTTTTGATATTGGTGTGATTACGATTGGATCTTTTGATGGAAAAGGAACATTTAATATAATTAAAGACAGCGTAGAGCTTGAAGGCGATATTCGTTATATGACTGTTGAAACAAGAGATAAAATTGAAAAAGAAGTTAAACGTCTTGTAAAAGGACTTGAAGAAGAATTTGGTGTAACATGTGATCTAATTTATACGAATGACTATCCACCTTTATATAATGATCCTGAATTAACAGGAAAGGTTGCCGAGTCACTTAAAAATGCAAATGATAAAGATATTAAAGAAGTAAAGGAATTTCCAGCAATGCCGCCATCTGAAGACTTTGCTTACTATGCTGAAAAAATTCCTTCCTGCTTCTTTTACATTGCTTGTACACCTAAAGGAGTAGAAAAACCTTATTTTAATCATAATCCTAAATTTGATATCGATGAAGATGCCCTTCTCGTGGCAGCAAAAGCAGTAGGATATGTTGTTTGTGGTTATTATGAGTTAGATTAGGAAAAAGAATAGAATATTTGTAAGACGTGGTACAGATGATGACATGCTTAGCTGTATTAGATAATTCTATTGATAAAAAGCACTGATACCGAGGAAGGCTAAAGAATGGGTTGTAGCTGATAGTCGGATCTCCGTGTGAAGGGAAACTTTCATGCATGGTGGAGGGAGGGGCTAACTGGAAAAGGCAATGATAACTTCGAATTTTCACCTATTTTTATGAATGGGAATACAAATAAATCATCCCCTTTTATAAAAGAATGCTTCAATTGAATTTCTATAAGGGCGTGTTTTGATAAATCTAAACACTCCCTTATAATCTGTTATTTTATCAGGGTAAGGTATAGATTTGATCATACTTTATAGACATGTTTTAAAAGGTGCCTGCTAACCAAATTAAAGTCCTAGTTTGACGCTGGTAAACAGTAATGGAAAATCGTTTTGTGAACACGTCAAGTATTGTAGAATAATCATTTACCTTTGGGTTTTTTGGCCGAAAAGATAGATGTGGTTCAATACCAAAAGTTATAGTTTCAGCTCCTAAATACTTGGTCTTTTCTTTTTAATCTGGACAAAACTGTAAACTATACTACTTAGGAGTATTCATTAACTCCCTTTTATGCGAAATTCCAAATAAAGGATTCTTAAATCCTCCTTTTTTGTATATGGTTCGAATACATAATGATTTAACAAAGAAAGTGAAAATAAATACGTGATGATAAATATAAACCTTATTGATCTAAATTATGTTATTCTATTTCTGTTTACAACAGTCCGTCTGCAAAACTGAAATGGGGGTAAGAGGTAAATGGATAAGGAAAAGGAAATCAAACTAAAGAAACCAAAGAAGTCGTGGGTATGGGTTCTAGCAATTATCATCATTGCTAATATAGCAGGTGGTGGGGACAAAGAGGAAGTTGCAAAAGAGAAAGCTTCTGCAACTACTGCTGAACTTAGGGAGGAAGCTTCTAACCAATCTTTACTGCTGCAAGCATTCTCGCGTGTCGCGAATTTTCTCTTTTTCCATACATCAATTATGTTAAAACTATAGACTTATGTAATTTCCTATCTTAAAAATTTAGCCTTATAGTCAATCGGAAAAATGCAAAATTGTTTCGCTTATACATAAGCTTGTTTGGATTCCTTGCGAATAGAAAAGCAGCTAATAAGTATGATTCTTCGTAGCTAATAACTTCTAAATTATATACTGTTCATAAAGTTGAAAATTGTCTGTGATGAAATTTCAGAAAATAGAGTTTTTTCAGATAACCATTGAAATGTCCATTAAAAACAGATAGTATACAACTATTAAAACAACTTTATATCAGCGGATGATGATTGTGGGAGAGACTAAACATTGTTTAGCACCGAAGGAGCAAACCCTAAAAAGCAGGGGACTAATCTCTCAGGTAAAAGGACTACAATAGGACGCGTCTCTGAAGAGAGCCATAGGCCACCGAAGGAGTTAAACTCTCAGGTAAAAGGACAGAGGAAGGTAGGAAAATCCCTATCTTTCCTCTGTCCTTTTTTTACTAGGAAAGATAAAAAGAGAGGAGGTGCATTAAGGTCTGTGATAAATAAGTCTATCTTTTGATTTGTACAATTAAAGCTATATTTTCAAAAAGGTTGGTAGATCTATTTCACTATATCTAGTACCTATCCAAGAAAGCGCTTACATCGGCAGGGCAGTTTCCCAGTATGCTAATAATTCACACTCATTGAAAGACAGACTCTTTATTGGGAAAAAATCCAAGTATCCTATAAAAGTAGAAAGTGGGAATTCGTATGCAGGAACAAAAGTTAGATAGAGGGCTAAAAAACAGGCACGTACAACTCATCGCTATTGGTGGGGCAATCGGAACCGGATTATTTCTTGGAGCAGGAAAATCTATTCATTTAGCCGGGCCATCCATTTTAATTGCTTACATGATTACAGGCGTCATTTGCTTTTTAATCATGCGCGCACTTGGAGAACTACTCTTATCTAATTTGCACTATCATTCCTTTGTCGACTTTGTAAGAGACTATTTAGGTAATATGGCTGCATTTGTAACCGGCTGGACCTACTGGTTTTGCTGGATTTCAATCGCAATGGCCGACTTAACAGCAGTTGGTCTTTATACTCAATACTGGTTTCCCTCTGTACCACAGTGGATGCCAGGATTAATTGCACTTGTCATTCTGCTATTTATGAATCTTGCAACGGTAAAACTTTTTGGCGAAATGGAGTTCTGGTTCGCATTAATTAAAGTCATAGCTATTCTAGCACTAATTGTTATCGGTATTTTCATGATTATTAAAGGCTTTTCCACTGATTCAGGTGCAGCAAGTTTCACGAATCTATGGAGTCACGAAGGTATCTTCCCAAATGGAATAAATGGTTTTATCCTCTCATTCCAGATGGTAGTGTTTGCGTTTGTTGGCATTGAACTTGTAGGACTAACAGCAGGTGAAACAGAGGATCCAGAAAAAGTTATCCCCAAAGCGATCAATAATATTCCTATTCGGATTATAATTTTCTACATTGGCGCACTTATTGTCATTATGAGTGTTTATCCGTGGAACGCAATCATTCCAACGGAAAGCCCATTCGTCCAAGTATTTGTGGCCGTAGGTATCGCTGGTGCTGCTGGTATCATCAATTTTGTCGTCTTAACATCGGCGGCTTCGGCATGTAACAGTGCAATCTTCAGTACAAGCCGGATGGTATACTCACTTGCCAAAGATAAAAATGCACCTGTACCGTTTGCAAAACTTAATGACCGTAAAGTACCTTCCAATGCATTGGTCTTTTCAACGGTTGTCATTTTAATTTCCGTTGTTTTGAATTATTTAATGCCTGAAGGAGTATTTACCTTGATTACAAGTATCTCTACAGTATGTTTCATTTTTATTTGGGGAATTACAGTCATCAGCCATTTGAAATATCGTAAAACAAGACCAGATCTAGTGAAAATGAACAAATTTAAATTACCACTCTATCCATTTTCCAATTACTTGATCCTTGCTTTCCTAGCGTTCGTCCTTGTTGTTCTTGCACTTGCGAACGATACTCGTGTTGCCTTAATCGTAACTCCTGTTTGGTTTATTATGCTGGTTGCGATTTATAAGATGCGCAAAACGCAGGTAGAACAGGCGAATCAGAGAGAGGCAGCGGGGAATTAAGTGGCAAGAAACCCTTTGATTCCATTAACGGTGTTTGTCCAGATAGCTGCCGCTCCATATTTTCCAACTCGGTGAGTAAAAAATCTGCCCGTTATAAAAAGCTTAAGATAATCTGGATGATCATATTAAAATTCAAAAAAATATCTCAGAATATTATTGTTAGCGCTTTCAAAAATGCTTGACATAATTATTATCAACAACTATTCTAAATGTACAAATTGAATAAGCGGATGACAGTTGTGGGAGAGTGCAAAGCGACAAGCCACCGAAGGAGCAAGTTCCAAAAAGACCCTTGGAACAAATCTCTCAGGTAGATGGAACCACAAATGGACGCACCTCTGGAGAGCGCGTATAAACATTTACGCCACCAAAGGGGAAAGGCTCTATTAAAGATGGAGCTAAACTCTCAGGTAAAAGGACAGAGAAGGGTAGAGAACGCTACGACCCTTTTCTGTCCTTTTTTGCGTGCAAAAAAGGGTGTAAAGCATACTGTTATTAACAGTTTTCATAGAAAAGTAGGCCTGTAGCGAGAAAGAAACTTAATTGTCTAGTACCATATTGAAATTTGTAATTAAGTAAAAATTCAGAATTACAAGAAAACGTTAGGAGGAAAATAAAATGAGTTTACAACAAAATGATTTAACCATTTTTGATGCGATTGAGAAGGAAGGACAACGTCAACATGAAACACTGGAATTGATTGCATCAGAAAACTTCGTTAGCCCTGATGTATTAGAGGCCATGGGAAGCGTGATGACAAATAAATATGCAGAGGGTTATCCAGGAAAGCGCTATTACGGCGGATGTGAATTTGTCGATGTCGCAGAACAAGCAGCTATTGAGCGCTTAACAAAGCTTTTCGGTGCCAAATATGCAAATGTTCAGCCTCACTCAGGTGCACAAGCCAATTTCGCAGTTATTTTCGCATTGCTACAGCCTGGTGATAAGGTGATGGGAATGAACCTTTCACATGGTGGCCACTTAACTCATGGAAGTCCAGTCAGCGTTTCAGGAAAATGGTTTGAAGTTGTGTCTTATGGAGTTAGAGAAGATACACAGCTAATTGATTATGATGAGTTGGAAGCTATTGCAAAGAAAGAAAAACCTAAATTGATTATTGCTGGGACAAGTGCCTATCCAAGAACGATTAATTTTGCACGATTTAGAGAAATTGCCGATCAAGTTGGTGCAAAACTTATGGTGGATATGGCTCATATAGCCGGGCTGGTAGCTACTGGTCTTCATCCATCCCCAATCCCATATGCAGATGTTGTTACAAGTACAACTCATAAAACATTAAGAGGACCACGGGGGGGGATCATTTTAACGAACGATGAAGTAATAATCAAAGCGATTAATAAATCCGTATTCCCGGGAATTCAAGGCGGTCCACTAATGCATATCATTGCAGCAAAAGCAGTTGCTTTCAACGAGGCTTTACAACCAAGCTTTAAGGATTATGCGAAACAAGTCATTGAAAATGCTACAACACTTGGCGAAACATTAAAAAATGAAGGTGCAGCCCTTGTTTCTGGCGGAACAGATAATCATATTGTCCTTTTGGATTTACGTCCGTGGAATTTAACAGGAAAAGAAGCAGAGAAGTTATTGGAAGACGCGGGCATTACCGTTAATAAAAATACGATTCCCTATGATCCAGAAAAGCCATTTGTTACTAGCGGTATCCGAATGGGGACAGCAGCTTTAACAACTCGAGGCATGAAGAAGGAAGAGATGGTGAAAATTGGCGAAGTGATTGCAACGGTTCTAAAAAGTAAAGGGAATAAAGCCGTTATTGAGAAAGCAAGAGTAACAACTAAAGAGATTTGTGGTGTTTATCCGTTATTTCAAGAGCCAACGACTGTGTAAGCAATTATGCCTTTGCTGAAACCTGAGTAAGGGCCATGGCAGCGAGATATGTCTTTTGGAATCATGGCAATGAAAGAAACCGGTAACAGGTGAAAGAACATCTATTTTACAAAAAATCATAATTGGGGGTAGATCATGGGTATTGAAACAGCATTAAAGCAAACACCGCTTTTTGAAGTATATAAAAAATACGGAGCAAAAGTTATCAATTTTGGTGGCTGGGCTCTGCCGGTTCAATTTACTAGCATTTTAGAAGAGCATGAAGCTGTTCGAACTGAAGCAGGACTTTTTGATGTTTCTCATATGGGAGAAGTACTTGTGGAAGGGAAAGATGCCGAGAGTTATATTAACTACCTTGTTACAAACGATGTAACAAAGCTTAGCATCAATCAAGCACAGTATACCGCAATGTGTTATCCAGACGGTGGAACCGTCGATGATTTATTAGTTTATAAATTAGGGAATGAAAAATATTTACTCGTCATTAATGCCGCAAATATTGAGAAAGATTACGAATGGATGAAGCAGCATGTAAAAGGAGAGATGGCACTCCAAAATATTTCTGAAGACATCGCTCAGCTTGCCATCCAAGGACCAAAGGCAGAAAGCATTTTGCAAAAGTTAACGGAAATAGATTTATCAGAAATTGGTACTTTTAAATTCGCCCAACATGTCAACATCTCGGGGATTACCGATGTACTTGTATCCCGTACAGGTTACACAGGAGAAAATGGATATGAACTTTATTTATCTGCAGACAAAGCGGAATTACTTTGGGAAAAGATCTTAGAAGCAGGAGCCACGAATGGATTAAAACCATGCGGACTTGGTGCACGGGACACGCTTCGGCTGGAAGCACGTCTTGCACTCTATGGCCAGGAACTAAGTAACGATATCAGCCCGCTGGAAGCAGGAATCGGCTTTGTCGTAAAGACGAACAAAGAAAGTGACTTTATTGGAAAATCTGCTCTTACACAACAAAAAGAAACTGGATTAAAACGAAAATTAGTAGGGATTGAAGTAATAGGCCGGGGAATTCCGCGTCATGGTTACAAGATAATTTCTAAAGATGGAGAGGAAATAGGTATTGTGACATCAGGAACACAATCACCATCTTTGAAGAAAAGCTTAGGTCTTGCCTTGGTATCAGCCGATCAAGCTGAAGTAGGGACGCCGATACAAGTGGAAATCCGAAATAAACAGATTGAAGCCGTTATTGTTAATGCACCATTCTATAAAAGGTAAGCGGAAATATTTTAATAGAGTTATCGTGCAGTTTTCAGGAGTCGATTTCGGTTACCTTGCATTCAGCCTTGAAATCGGCTCCTAAGGGTAAAATCACCCAAGCTATATTCTGAATTATGGCAATAGTGAAAAAACCAAAAGAAAAGGGGAAAATACAATGACGAAGGTAATATCAATTTTTAGATATAGCAAAGAACATGAGTGGGTACAACAATTAGAAGGAAATCGTGTACGTATTGGAATCACTGATTATGCACAAAAGGCGTTAGGTGATATCGTCTTTGTTGAAAACCCAGCGATTGATGATGAAGTAGCTGTAAATGAATCGATGGGAACGATCGAGTCGGTTAAAGCAGTTTCCGAACTTTACTCACCTGTTTCAGGTACGGTA
Organism: Peribacillus simplex; assembly: GCF_001578185.1. Classification (NCBI taxonomy): domain Bacteria; kingdom Bacillati; phylum Bacillota; class Bacilli; order Caryophanales; family Bacillaceae; genus Peribacillus; species Peribacillus simplex. The sequence continues at coordinate 2,542,521 of NZ_CP011008.1, forward strand.
GTTACTGTAAACGAAGAGTTAGAAGGCGCTCCAGAGACGATTAACGAGCATCCATTTGAAGCAGGGTGGTTAGTCGAAGTAGAAATGTCCAATCCAGAAGAGTTAGACTCGCTTCTAAACGAAGATGAGTATCAAGCATTTACTAATGAAGGAGAGGAATAATATGGCAGCCACTTATAGATACCTTCCTGATACTAAACAAGACCAAGACGAGATGCTCACATTTTTAAATATTTCTTCGATAGATGAGTTATTTGAAGATATTCCAGCTGAAATCAGATTGCAGGGTGAGCTAAACATCCCAAAGGCGGTTCCTGAACCTCTGCTTGTGAAAAGAATGAACCAGCTTGCTATCAAAAACAAAAATGCGAATCATTACCCGACTTTCCTAGGTGCGGGTACATATGATCATTACATTCCAAGTGTGGTAAACCATATGATTTCACGCTCCGAATTTTACACAGCCTATACACCTTACCAACCGGAAATCAGTCAAGGTGAATTACAAGCAATTTTTGAATTTCAAACGATGGTTTGTGAGTTGACAGGTATGGATGTGGCTAATTCTTCCATGTACGATGGTTTTACATCGCTTGCAGAAGCTGCATCACTTGCTGTTGCATCTACAAGACGTTCGAAAGTTCTTGTATCCAAAGCGGTACATCCTGAATCCAGGGCAATTTTACATACAGTAGCTGGAGGCCCGGGATATACAGCTGAGGAAGTAAACCTAGTTGATGAGGTTACAGATTTAGGGAAGCTGCAAGAACAAATAGATAAGGACACTGCTGCCGTAATTGTTCAATATCCGAATTTCTTCGGTTCCATTGAGGATATAAAAGCAATTAAGAAAATTGCGGAAGAACATGGTGCCCTTTTAATCGTAAGCGCCAATCCTCTTGCACTAGCACTCCTGCAGGCTCCTGGGAAACTTGGGGCAGATATTGTAATCGGTGATATGCAGCCATTAGGAATCCCAATGTCCTTTGGCGGTCCGCACTGCGGCTATTTTGCGGTAAATAAAAAACTCATGCGCAAAATCCCAGGACGCATTGTAGGCCAAACAGCAGATGAAAAAGGACAGCGTGGATTTGTGTTAACACTTCAAGCACGTGAACAGCATATTCGCCGTGATAAAGCCTTATCCAATATTTGTTCCAACCAGGCATTAAATGCTCTTGCCTCTTCTATTTGTATGACATCACTTGGTAAGCAAGGGATTCGTCAAATGGCACAGCTAAACATTGAGAAAGCTGATTACATGGCGAAAACTCTAGAGCAGAAGGGCTTTACCATAATCAATGGGGCACCATTCTTCAATGAGTTTGTTGTCGAACTTCCTCGTCCGGTAAAGGAAGTCAATGCAAAACTTCTTAAGGCGGGTATTATCGGTGGATTTGATTTAGAAAGTGATTACGGTTTTGAAAATAAAATGCTACTAGCTGTGACTGAGCAGCGAACAAAAGAAGAAATTGACCAATTTGTTGATGCTTTGGAGGCGATTGTAAATGGTTGAATATAATGAGTTAATTTTTGAAATAAGTCGTCCAGGACGGGTAGGTTCAAGTATTCCGGATAGTGACGTTGACTATGTTGATATAAATGAAAAATTTCCAAAGCATTTAATTCGTGACGAACCGGCGGAGCTGCCAGAAGTATCAGAGTTGCAGCTTGTCCGCCACTACACAGCGCTCTCAAATAAAAACCATGGAATCGATAATGGATTCTATCCACTGGGTTCTTGTACGATGAAGTACAATCCGAAAATAAATGAAGATGTGGCACGGTTGGAAGGCTTTAGCCGCATTCATCCATATCAGCCCGTTGAAACAGTACAAGGTGCATTAGAAGTTTTATATGAATTACAGGAAGAGCTAGCCGTCATTACAGGAATGGATGCTGTAACATTACAGCCATCCGCAGGGGCTCAAGGGGAATGGACAGGTTTAATGATGGTTAAGGCGTATCATGCTCAAAAAGGTGAAACCAGAACGAAAGTACTTGTTCCTGACTCAGCGCACGGTACAAATCCTGCAAGTGCAAGTGTTGCTGGTTTTCAAACGATCACGATTCCATCCGATAAAAATGGATTAGTTGACCTAGAAGAATTAAAGAAACATGTGGGATCTGATACAGCTGCGCTAATGTTGACAAATCCGAATACCCTTGGACTTTTTGAAAAAGAAATTGTGGAAATTGCTCAGGTTGTTCATGAAGCAGGGGGCCTATTATACTATGACGGAGCGAATGCCAATGCCATTTTAGGTAAAACAACACCAGGTCAAATGGGCTTTGACATCGTGCACTTAAATCTGCACAAAACATTTACTACGCCCCATGGAGGAGGCGGCCCAGGGGCAGGTCCTGTCGGTGTGAAAGAGAAACTTATTCCTTACTTGCCAGTGCCGCGCATAGAAAAAGAAGGTGATAAATATGTGCTGGACGCTAATTATCCGCACTCTATCGGAAGGGTAAAAGGGTATTATGGAAACTTCGGAATTCTATTGCGGGCGTATACGTATATTCGCACGATGGGTCCAGAAGGGCTGCGCCAAGTATCAGAAAGTGCCGTGCTTCATGCTAATTACCTTCGTAAAAGATTAGAGCCATACTTTGAAGCGCCATATTCACAAATTTGCAAGCATGAATTTGTCCTATCCGGATCCAGGCAGAAAAAGCTGGGTGTAAGAACACTTGATATGGCAAAACGTCTGCTGGATTTCGGCTACCATCCGCCGACCATCTATTTCCCGTTAAATGTAGAGGAATGTTTGATGATTGAACCGACAGAAACAGAGTCGAAAGAAACACTCGATGCATTTGCGGATGTAATGATTCAAATTGCCAAAGAAGTAGAAGAAAACCCTGGGGTTGTTTTAGACGCACCACATACTACGGTGATTGGGCGATTGGATGAGGTCCATGCAGCTAGACAACCAATCTTGCGTTATTCCAAAGAGGAAGTAGTAGAGGAAGCAACGATAACGTCATAAATGAATGATTGAACATGGACCACCAAGGATGGATTATAAAGAAAAGAATCTCAATATTTCATTCTAGGTGGTTTCATAAGCGTGTTTAAAAAGGATATTGAGAACTAAAAAGACAGCGCAATGGAGAAACTCAATCAGTCTTTTTTTTAGCCCTATTGACCAACCTATTTAAAGCTAAAATTACATCTGCTCATAGGAGTGAGAACTAAAATGTCCATCACTGATCTTCGTAAACCAGAATGGCTTAAAATTAAATTAAATACGAATGAACAATATACAGGCTTAAAGAAAATGATGCGTGAAAAAAAACTTCATACTGTTTGTGAAGAAGCAAGATGTCCTAATATTCATGAATGCTGGGCGGTACGAAAAACGGCAACTTTCATGATCTTAGGAAGTGTATGTACGCGGGCTTGCAGATTCTGTGCAGTTCAAACAGGGCTACCATCAGAGCTTGATTGGGAAGAGCCCGAACGTGTCGCAGAATCAGTAAAGCAAATGAACTTAAAGCATGTGGTGATTACCGCCGTTGCTCGTGATGATTTAAAAGACGGCGGAGCAGAAGTATTTGCAGAAACTGTAAAGGCAGTGAGGCGGCAAAATCCATTTTGCAGCATTGAAGTTCTCCCCTCCGATCTGAATGGGGAATATGACAACTTAAAAACATTAATGGATGCAAGGCCAGACATTTTGAATCACAACATTGAAACAGTAAAACGCTTATCCCAAAAAGTTCGTGCACGTGCAACATACGAACGTTCATTAGAGTTTTTAAGGCGGGCAAAGCAAATGAATTCCACCATCCCTACTAAATCAAGCATCATGATTGGTCTAGGAGAAACAAAAGAAGAAATTATGGAAACAATGGATGATCTTCGAGCTAACGATGTAGACATCATGACTATTGGTCAATATTTGCAGCCTACTAAACGACATTTAAAGGTCGAAAAATATTGGAGCCCAGAAGAGTTTGAAGAACTGAAAAACATTGCCATGTCAAAAGGGTTTAGTCATTGCGAAGCCGGTCCGCTTGTTCGCTCCTCCTATCATGCAGATGAACAAGTTCGGGCAACTAAGGTTAATGCGTAATATTTTTCAATAAACCATTAAGAAAGGGGAGAATCAGATGATAGTCAAAATAAAAATAACAGAGCCAGCCATGAATAAACTGAAGGAAATGACATGTAAGGGTGCCCAAATTCCTCGCATAGACGCTGATATTGCCGGCGGCTGCGGGCTGTCGGTGAAGTTCTCCCTCTTATTGGATGAACCCCGCCGAAATGATGCAATTATTGAATATGAGGGACTTCAGCTTAGATTAGATCATTTTACAAAACGCTATTTAAATGAAGAAACACAAATTGATTATATAGAAGATCGTGGCTTTATTGTTGGAGAAAGCTTTGCATCCAGTGCATGTGCCATTGAAATAAATTAAAGAATCGTCACGGCTTACCTATTAATAGAATAGATCGTGTTTAATAAGTTAGTTGTTTTCTTACACTATCCATATATCTATCTGTGGTTATGAAAACCAAAGGAGGAATTATTAGGTGAATCAAAAATATGACGTTGTTATCATCGGTGGCGGAACCGGTGGATATGTTGCGGCCATTCGTGCGTCTCAATTAGGATTAAAAACGGCGGTGGTTGAACAAGGAAAACTTGGTGGAACATGCCTTCATGCAGGTTGTATTCCAAGTAAAGCATTATTAAGAAGTGCAGAGGTATATTCGAATGCAAAAAATGCAGATAAATTTGGTGTTATTGCACCGGAAGTTGGACTGGACTTCTCAAAAGTACAGGCCAGAAAAGAAGAAATAACAGAACGCTTATTTAAAGGTGTACAACATTTAATGAAAAAAGGGAAAATAGATGTGTTTGAAGGGAAAGGAAGTATTTTACAGTCAAAAGATGTTTTAGTGAAACTGATTAATGATGAACGGGAAACAATATTAAACCCTCGACATATTTTAATAGCTACAGGATCTCGTCCAAGGACATTACCCGGCCTAGAAGCAGATAGCGAATATGTGATGACATCGGATGAAGCGCTACAAATGAAAGAGCTCCCAAATTCCATCATTATTGTCGGCGGCGGTGTTATTGGAATAGAATGGGCTTCGATGCTTATTGACTTTGGATTAGAAGTGACTGTGATTGAGTATGCCGAGCGCATTTTACCGACAGAAGATAAAGATATTTCAAAGGAAGTACAGCGACTAATGAAGAAAAAAGGTGTGAAAATCGTAACAGGGGCAAAGGTACTTCCAGAATCGTTAGAAAAAGGTGACGGTGTCTCTATAAAGGCGGTATATAAAGGGAAAGACACGACATTTTCAGCAGAAAAATTATTAGTATCTGTCGGAAGATTAGCAAACATAGAAGGCATTCACCTTGAAAATACCAAAGTTGAAGTCGAGAGTGTCATTCAAACAAATGAGTATTATCAAACGAATGAGCCAAACATTTATGCAATTGGAGATGTGATTGGAGGATTACAGCTTGCCCATGTTGCTTCACATGAAGGGATCATCGCAATTGAACATATGGCAGGAGAAAACCCTGTGCCACTTGATCAAACTCTTGTTTCAAAATGCATATATAGTAACCCAGAGGTAGCTAGTGTAGGCTTAACAGAAGAGGATGCGAAGGAGAAAGGATATCAAGTAAAAACAGGAAAGTTCTCCTTCCGTGCGATTGGAAAGGCTCTTGTTTTTGGTGAATCAGATGGTTTTGTCAAACTCGTTGTTGAACAAGAGTCTAGTAAGTTGTTAGGAGCGCATATGGTTGGGCCACATGTCACCGATATGATTTCAGAAGTTGGTCTTGCACGAGTATTAAATGCAACAGCTATGGATATTGCGCATACGATACACCCTCACCCTACATTAGCGGAAGCAATTGGGGAAGCTGCCCTAGCTGTATATGGTAAGGAAATACACTCATAGATATAAAAATATTAAAAGAAGAGTTGAATACTTCTTCCTTAAGGGGAGGCGAGCCATATGATAGGTGGGAGAAGTTCGATATTGAGTATCAAATAGTTTCACTATGAAAACCGGGGATGTTAAATCACGGAAGCGGAAGCGTCTGTCAGTAAAAAATTTTAAGGTCTATCGCCCCTCTCACCGTAGTTCAAGATTGCTAGAAATGAAATTGTAGTAACGGTTTTATTCGGACACCTATAGCGGTAGAGTTTAGCCACCCCTTCTGAATTCGAAAGTTTTTACATATTTTAATTACAAATCTAAAGGATGGTGAGAGACCATTGTATAAAGAAGTGAATGTTAACCGTGCTAAATTATTAATATCTTGTCCAGAGAAACCAGGTATTATCTCAGCTGTATCTAACCTTTTATTAGAAAGCAGAGCAAATGTTGTTCATTTTGACCAACATACGACGGATCCACAAGCAGGTATGTTTTTTATGAGAATCGAATTCGATTTAAACGACTTTGATCCTTCCTATGCAAAACTTGAAGAGGACTTACATGTGCTGGCCCAGGCTTATGCGATGGAATGGAACTTAAGCGGTAATAATAAAAGAAAACGAATGGCTATCTTTGTATCCAAAATGGATCACTGTCTTATGGAGCTTATATGGCGTTGGAAATCGAATGAACTTCCAGTGGAAATTCCGATGGTGATCAGTAATCATCCAGATTTAAAAAAAATAGTAGAAAGTTATGGCATCCCTTATTATCATATTCCTTTAGCTAATGAAACGAAGCAACAAGCAGAACAGAAAGCACTGGATCTATTGAAAGGGAAAGCAGACTTTATTGCCTTGGCTAGATATATGCAAATTCTTTCCCCTACATTTGTATCGGAGTTCCCAAATCAAATTATTAACATCCATCATTCTTTCTTACCGGCGTTTGTCGGTGCAAATCCTTATGCGAGGGCCTATAACCGTGGTGTTAAGTTAATTGGAGCAACTGCTCATTATGTTACGAATGATCTTGATGAAGGACCCATTATTCAGCAAGATGTAAAGCGGGTTAATCATAGACATACAATCGAAGAATTAAAGGTTACCGGAAGTCATGTGGAAAGACAGGTTCTTGCCCAAGCTGTTTCTTGGCATATTGAAGATAGAGTTATTATTCATGGTAATAAAACAATCGTGTTTGATTAAATACAATATTATGATGTTCAATGTTAGGAGATAAACTTTAATTTTAAAGATAATTGAGGAATTTATTATTTTTCCAATATTTTTAAAGATTTTTCTCTACTAATTTATTAGAGCAGACAAAATACTCGTCCTTGGTAGTATTTTGTCATATCTCAACGGGATATCATTCCTATTTATACCTATTCCTATATTAATGCCCACATCTCAATCTCTATTATAATTAAAATCAATTCCATAAAAGTTTTGCCACGTTTACTTAAACGAAAAACAGCTTGATTCATTTTGTGCATTTGTTGATTGGGGCGATTCACTGCTAATTTCTGAGCATTATAAATATAAATAAGCATCGTAAAACTGACATGTATTTTACCTTTTTCGCCTGTTCGATAACTGAAATTATTATAGTTAAAAGAACTCTTTTTAAGCATTGATTTGCTCAAATAACGGCGAATTTGAACAAAAAGCGGCATAATGAAGGCGGTTAAACAAATCTTTTCCCAGAAAAGGGGCATTACACGATGAAATATAGATCTGCATTCGATATAATCGGTCCCGTCATGATTGGACCTTCGAGCTCACATACAGCAGGAGCTGCCAGAATCGGCAGAGTAGCACGGACATTATTCGAAAAGCAACCGAAGAAAGCCATCATTTCTTTATATGGTTCTTTTGCAAAAACATACAGGGGACATGGTACGGATGTTGCTGTCGTAGGCGGGATTTTGGATTTCGATACGGATGATGAACGAATTCCCACTTCATTGACGATAGCGGAAGAAGCGGGTATGGAAGTTACCTTTATAATCGAGGATACGGTGATGGATCATCCTAATACAGTCAAAATCTGCCTGTTCGACGAAAGTAAAGAATTAGAACTTGTTGGGATCTCGATAGGCGGCGGAACGATAGAAATAACAGAGTTGAATACGTTCAAGCTAAAATTGTCAGGTGAAAACCCAGCTATTTTAGTGGTACATAACGATGTTTATGGAATTATATCTTCCGTTTCAACGGTTTTAGCCAATCATGAAATTAACATTGGGCATATGGAAGTTTCACGTAAAGAAAAAGGTCAAATGGCTCTCATGGTGATTGAAGTCGATCAGAAAATCAAGAGCGATGTCATGAAGGAAATTGAAAGTTTGGAAAACGTGTCGCAAGTCATAAGGATGGTTGAATGATTAAAAGTGTGGGCACAGATATGGAGGTAAAAACATGTTCCGAAATGTAACAGAGTTGGTCGAACTTGCTGAAAGTAAAAATGTAAAAATCGCGGAAATCATGATTTTACAAGAAATGGAGTTCTCAAGCCTGTCGAGAGAACAGGTCATTGAAAAGATGGACAGGAATTTGACAGTGATGGAGCAAGCGGTGGAAAGAGGTCTGAAAGGGGTGCAATCCGTTACAGGTCTAACCGGCGGGGATGCCGTTCTTTTGCAAAATTATATCAAAACAGGCAAGGCACTCGGGGGCAACTTGCTACTGGATGCCGTCAGTAAAGCCGTTGCGACGAACGAAGTCAATGCAGCAATGGGAGTGATATGTGCAACTCCAACTGCCGGTTCTGCTGGAGTAGTTCCCGGTACGTTATTTGCCGTGAAAGAAAAATTACACCCAACCCGAGCTGAGATGATTGATTTTCTTTTCACTTCCGCTGCCTTTGGATTCGTGGTAGCAAACAACGCTTCCATTTCTGGAGCGGCTGGTGGCTGCCAAGCAGAAGTGGGCTCGGCAAGTGGAATGGCGGCAGCTGCGATAGTTGAACTTGCCGGCGGTACACCGAGCCAAGCCGCAGAAGCGATGGCGATCACATTGAAAAATATGCTTGGACTGGTTTGTGATCCAGTTGCTGGATTGGTCGAAGTTCCTTGCGTGAAACGAAACGCAATGGGTGCTTCCAACGCGATAACGGCAGCTGATATGGCACTTGCAGGCATTACGAGCCGCATTCCATGTGACGAAGTTATCGACGCCATGTATAAAATAGGATTGACCATGCCAGTTGCACTTCGTGAAACGGCAGAGGGCGGCCTAGCGGCGACTCCGACTGGGCGTAGATTGGCAAAGGAAATTTTCGGTTCATATAAATAAACCTACACCTTAAGCTCAGATATGAAATCCTTGTCCTCAAAAGTTCTCTGTATTGCAATACATTGGAGAAATAACAAAGTCACCTCTAGGTACAAAATTGAACCCTGTTCATGACTAATCAGGGATATAAGGTAAACCCTAGCTTCAGTTACGGAGCCTTCAGGTTTCAGAGGAATCGCATTGTAGGACTGAAACCCTTTGATTTACAAACCTTGATGACGGTCCGATCAAAATCGTATTACTTGGTGGATGAACTTTTACTGGTTTTGGACACTGATTAAATTTGTCCCTTTTTTATCATATGCATGGCCTCAGACTACTCAATATAGAGGTTACTGTTTGAACCCCAACATAGAACGCACGCGCTTCTTAATAAAACGAAGATTTTGTTCCACTTTAACTAACTTGCCCCATAAGTAAGTACGAGCATCTAAGTAAATGGTGCATAAAGAGCTTGTTCCTTAAACAGACTGCTTCCACATTCAAACCATCTTTTCACTTCAGTGGTAAGTGAATTGGGATAATATATTTTTAAAAAACGAGACAAAACGAGACAACAATCTCATTTTGTCTCGTTTTGTTTCGACTGAAAATAGAAAAAGTCCTAATTTACCGAACTTCCATTTTGGCACACTATTTGCAATATAGATCATTGACTCATTATTAATGATTGGGGGCTGAAATATGGAAACGGTTCAAAAGAATGAAATGAAGTTATCACAAGACAAAGCTTATTGGATGTACAAAAAAATGCTGGAAATAAGAAAATTTGAAGACCAGGTTCATGAATCATTTGCAAAGGGGATTTTACCAGGGTTTGTCCATTTGTATGCCGGGGAAGAAGCGGTAGCTGTAGGAGTAAGTGCACACCTATCCGATAAAGACAGCATTACAAGCACTCATAGGGGGCATGGCCACTGTATTGCAAAAGAATGCGACCTAAACGGGATGATGGCTGAAATCTATGGGAAAGTGACAGGGCTTTGTAAAGGAAAAGGCGGTTCCATGCATATTGCCGATCTCGATAAGGGGATGTTAGGCGCGAACGGGATAGTCGGTGGAGGCTTTCCGCTCGCATGCGGTGCAGCATTGACGGCCAAATATAAAAAGACTGATCATGTTAGTGTTTGTTTTTTTGGTGATGGTGCCAATAATCATGGGACATTCCATGAAGGCATAAATCTGGCGGCAATCTGGAAGTTACCCGTTATATTCATCGCTGAAAATAATGGGTATGGGGAAGCAACGCCTTTCAACTATGCTTCTAGCTGTAAAACGATAGCCGATCGTGCGATTAGCTACAATATCCCAGGTGCCCGGGTGGATGGGAAAGATGTAATGGCTGTGTATAAGGCTGCTGAAGAAGCCGTTCAGAGAGCTCGCAGGGGAGAAGGACCCTCATTAATCGAATGCGTTACTTATCGTAATTATGGACACTTCGAGGGAGATGCACAGAAATATAAAAATGAACTAGACAAAAAGGAGCATAAACAAGAGAAAGATGCGATTGCCCTGTTTCGGAATTACTTACTGAATCAGAATTTGCTGGGGGAAAAAGAATTGGTTTCTCTTGAGAGTGCCGTTGAGGAATCTATTAAAGAGGCAGTAAAGTTCAGTGAAGAAAGCCCGTATCCAGATGAATCCGATTTATTAAAAGATGTGTATGTATCCTATTAAACCAAAAAAGGAGGAATTTTAGATGAGTAGAAAAATCAGTATGTCACAAGCGATAAATGAAGCAATGGCCATTGCAATGAGAAAAGATGAAAATGTCATCCTTATGGGAGAGGATGTAGCGGGCGGTGCTGAAGTTGATCATCTGCAGGATGACGAAGCATGGGGTGGCGTTTTAGGTGTCACAAAGGGATTGGTTCAAGAGTTTGGCCGGGACAGGATCCTCGATACACCCATTGCAGAAGCAGGTTATATGGGAGCGGCAATGGCAGCCGCTTCAACAGGTTTACGACCGATTGCCGAGTTAATGTTCAACGATTTCATTGGCAGCTGTTTAGATGAAGTATTGAATCAAGGTGCTAAGTTCCGTTATATGTTTGGGGGGAAAGCACAAGTTCCTGTGACGATCCGTACGATGCATGGTGCAGGATTCAGGGCTGCAGCTCAGCATTCACAAAGCCTTTATGCCTTGTTTACAAGCATTCCTGGATTAAAGGTGGTCGTTCCATCTTCCCCATATGATGCAAAAGGGCTCTTGCTATCAGCCATTGAAGATAATGATCCAGTCATATTTTTTGAAGATAAAACGCTATATAACATGGTAGGGGAGGTCCCAGAAGGCTATTATACAATCCCGATCGGCAAAGCCGAAATTAAAAGGAATGGCTCGGATTTGACGGTCGTTGCCATCGGTAAACAAGTTCACACGGCAATGGAGGCTGCTGAAAAACTTGCAGCGAAAGGAATTGAAATTGAGATTGTAGATCCAAGGAGCTTGTCACCGCTGGATGAAGAATCGATCCTCTCCTCTGTGGCAAAAACAAATCGTTTGATCGTGATGGATGAAGCGAATCCTAGATGCAGCATGGCAACGGATATTGCCGCATTGGTTGCGGATAAGGGATTTGACACGCTCGATGCGCCAATAAAAAAGATTACAGCTCCACATACACCTGTACCTTTTTCTCCTCCGCTAGAAGATATTTACCTTCCAACATCGGAAAAAGTGATACAGGTCGTTTCGGAGTTATTGGGGGAGCCATCCATTCTGGGGGTGTAATTCAATAGTATGATGCTCCAGCTTTTTAAGCCGGAGCAAGCAAACCAATAATGGACACAGAAACCAATCTGAAGGGAGAAAAAAGATATGGCGGTCGAAGTGGTAATGCCAAAATTGGGCATGGCAATGAAAGAAGGCACTGTTTCGTTATGGAGTAAGGAGGTTGGGGATTCGGTCGAAAAAGGTGAAGCAATAGCCAGCATCAATTCGGAGAAAATAGAAATGGATATCGAATCTCCAACGGAAGGTACCATTCTGAACATAGCTGTTCAAGAAGGACAAGGTGTACCCCCAGGAACCGTTATCTGTCACATTGGCAATCCGAACGAAAAAATTATGATCAAAGAACCTGTTGCTGAAAAAATCGATTTGGAAATTGATGAACAAGAAAAGCCGAAAACCAAAGAGTCACCCATTTTGCCACAGGGGGACCGATTATTGATCACCCCAATTGCACGAAAAATGGCACAGGCAGCCAATCTTGATATTGAGAAGATCCAAGGTACAGGACCAGGCGGAAGAATCACTAAAGATGATGTACAGAAAGAAATGGAGAAAAGGGATTCCAAGTCAGTAAATAAAGAAGAAAGAATAGTGGACCCCCAACATCCTTTAGAAAGTCCACAGCAAATTCCAGTGTCAGGAATGAGGAAAATCATTGCCAAGCGTATGAAGGAGAGCTTGCAAAACAGTGCCCAATTAACTCTCACGATGAAGGTTGATGTCACCGATTTAGTCATACTGCAAAAACAAGCCAATGAAATCCTACAAAGACATGAATCAACTAAACTGACGATAACGGACTTTGTTGCCAAAACTGTCGTACTTGCACTAAAAGAGCATCCTAAAATGAATAGTGCTTATATTGAAGATAATATCCATTTGTATGAGCATATACATCTTGGATTAGCAGTGGCCTTGGAGAAGGGGCTTGTTGTTCCGGTCATAAGAAACGCCGAAAGTTGTACCATAAGACATTTATCGAAAAAGGGTAAGGAACTGGCTAGGCGTGCACGTGACGGTCAATTGCCTAGTAAAGACATGCAAGGGTCAACTTTTACCATCAGTAACCTGGGGGCATACGGAGTTGAGCACTTTACACCGATTCTGAATACACCTGAAACAGGGATACTTGGGATTGGATCTGCTTACGATACCCCGCTTTATATTGGCGATGAATTGGAAAGAAGAACAATCTTACCACTCAGTTTAACTTTTGATCACCGAGTACTTGACGGAGCACCTGCTTCTGCCTTTTTACAAACACTAAAAAGGTATTTAGAAGAGCCGATCACCGTGATTTTATAGAAAGGTAGGGAAAGCACTTGAATCGTATAGCCATTATAGGCGGAGGTCCTGCTGGGTATGTAGCGGCAATCACTGCTGCCCAGCAGGATAAGGAGGTCATATTGGTAGTCGATGGTCCATTAGGTGGAACCTGTTTAAACGAAGGGTGCATGCCAACGAAGTCACTATTGGAAAGTGCCGATACGTATGAATTGGTGAAAAATGCTGGCCAAATGGGAATTCGGCTCTCCCCCAATTCCATTGAAGTCGATTGGGAAACCGTTCAGGAACGTAAAAAAGATGTCGTAACTAAACTGTTGAATGGCATTCAATATTTAATGAAAAAGAATAAAATAAAAGTCATTCAGGGAAGAGCGTCAATCCTTTCGAGCCATCGTCTGAGGATCGAGAACGGAAATAAGAATGAAGAGATTGAAGCTAGTAAGGTCATCATTTCAACTGGGTCTGAACCGATTCCATTACCTTTTGCGCCGTTTGATGGAGAATGGATCATCCACAGTGGTCAAGCCATGTCACTTCCTGCTATTCCAGCTTCGTTACTAATTATCGGAGGCGGAGTCATCGGATGTGAATTTGCCAGTATTTATAGTAGGATGGGCACCAAGGTAACAGTTATCGAGATGGGGGAAAAGCTGCTTCCAGAGGAAGATGATGATATCTCGAGCATCTTGCATAAAGAATTGAAAAGCCAAGGCGTGACAGTCCATACCTCCACATCTGTAAAAAATATCAATTCAACTAGTAAGACGGTGTTTTTGGAGAAAAGCAATGGGGAATTGGAAGATTTTCATGCTGATTACGTACTCGTATCAATAGGGAGAAAACCAAGAGTGCACGGGATGAACCTAGAGGGAAACGGTATTGATTTTTCCCGAATTGGCATCTCGGTGAATGATCGAATGCAAACAAGCAATCCCTCAATTTATGCCTGTGGTGATGTGATCGGGGGTATACAACTTGCCCATGTTGCTTTTCATGAAGGGCGGGTGGCGGCTCTGAATGCCTGTGGTCAATTTACACAAGTTAATTACCGGGCAATCCCTCGCTGCATTTACACCTCCCCGGAGATTGCCAGTGTAGGCTTGACGGAAAGAGAAGCGCGTAAAAAATATGGAGGGATTAATGTTGGGGAGTTTGCTTTTTCAGCAAATGGGAAAGCCGCCATTTCCAATAAACCGGCAGGAAAGGTCAAAGTCCTTGTAAACCCTCAATATAATGAGATTTTAGGCTTTTCCATCGTTGGTCAACATGCAACGGAATTGATCGGTCAAGGAACAATCATGCTGCATGCGGAAATAACGGCAGAAATGATGGAAGATTTAGTGGCGGCGCATCCAACCTTGTCGGAATCCATCCATGAAGCTCTTTTAAATGTTGTAGGTCAAGCAGTACATTCTTAAAACTATTCATGTAACATAAGGGGGATTTTGTATGGCTAGCGGTCATCGAACGGCGGTAGTCACTGGTGCAGGACGTGGTATCGGACGTGCCATTGCTTTAAGATTAGCTCAAGATGGATTGAATGTGGTGATTAACGACGTCAATCTGGAAACGGCAAAATCGGTCGTAAATGAGATTAGGGAACTTGGACGTGAAAGCTTTGCCATTAAAGCAGATGTAAGCAATAGACGGGAAGTATTCGAAATGGTTGATCAAGTGGTGGAACGTTTTGGACAACTGGATGTAATGGTTTCAAATGCAGGAATAGCTCAAATAAAGCCGTTATTGGAAGTAACTCAAGCAGACCTTGAACAGATTTTCAAGATAAATGTCAATGGTGTCCTTTATTGCCTGCAAGCCGCTGCTGAACAAATGAAAAAGCAAGAAGGCGGGAAAATTATTAGTGCTGCCAGCATTGCCAGTTTTAAAGGCTTTAGCTTGCTTGGTACATACTCAGCCACAAAATTTGCCGTGAGAGGCCTTACACAAGCGGCAGCACAGGAATTGGCCCAGTTTGGCATCACGGTGAATGCATACTGTCCAGGAATTGTCGGGACGCAAATGTGGGATTTAATCGATGAAAAAATGGGGCATTATATGAATCTTGAAAAAGGGGAAACATTCAAAAAGTTTACTGATTCCATAGCCTTAGGACGCTCCGAAACCCCAGAAGATGTTGCCAAGTTCGTATCATATCTTGCTTCACCTGATTCTGATTATATGACAGGTCAATCCATCATGATTGATGGGGGTGTCCTTTTTTCATAAGCTAGCAAATATAAGGATCGATAGAGAAGCTTCATGTGAATAATCACATGAAGCTTTTTTAGTAAACTCAATCAATATATTGTAAGCGGATACATAATCTACTATAATTAAATGGACCTCGATTAACATCCTTATTTATAACTCCATGGTATTTTTCCGCTAGATTTACTAAGTGTATTTTCATTTTTGAAGGTTCAAACCAAATGATTAGAGGAGGATTATATGCTGTCCACTAGTTGTTATCTACGTACATGGGAACGCTTTATCAGTGAAGGTGTTCTAGATTCAAATCGTCTGAACAAGCGAATAATGGAATCTTGGCATCGTTGCAAAAAAGATCAAGTCAACCCGTACCTTAATAAAGGCAAGCACATATTGACAAGTGAATTATTGGACATTCAAAAGGAAAAAAACTCATTCCTATTAGAATTGGCATCACCCCAATTATCAAGGATGAATCAATCTATAAAAGAATCGGGAATGATGGCTTTATTAGTCGATCCCGATGGATATGTCCTATCACTTTCCGGAAACGAGAAAATCCTCAATGAGGCAGGCAAAATAAATTTTGTGGAGGGTGTACGCTGGACGGAGGGTGAGGTCGGAACGAACGCAATTGGAACAGCTTTGAAAACGGGTGAAGCCGTCATGATCCAAGGTACTGAACACTATTCCATTGCTTCACATAAATGGAGTTGCTCTGCTATGCCCATTTTAAATGAAGACGGGAAGATATTAGGCGTTTTGGATATATCGTGTCCAGTAGAATATTCCCATCCTTCCATGCTGGGGATGGTAGCCAATTTAGCGTATACGATCGAACAGGAAATGGGAGTGCGTTCCTATAAAAAGGAGCTGGAACTGATCCAGCACTCAATAGAACTTGCAGAAACCTATCCAGATCGTTTCTTTATCGTTTGTAATCATAAAGAAATGATCATATCCGCCAGCAAACTGGTTCGCAAAAAAATCCCTCAATCCATTGGCATGGCATTGGCCGATCTATTAAATCATGGCTATCGAATCGTTAAGGAAAACTTGCTTCTATCTAAAGAAGATAATAGGATTTCCGGTAAGTATTTACTCTTATCTGAAAATCATGGTCATAAAACCAATAGGCTTTTTCCTGCTTCAATGCCATCTGAAGTGTTTGACTTCAAGGGAGAAAGCGGGATTAGCGAATCCTTTCAAAACACATTGCAGAAAATGAAGCTTGTTGCACCGACAGAAGCTAATGTGTGCATATTTGGTGAAACTGGGGTCGGAAAAGAGCTTATTGCCATGGCTATCCATGAAAATGGCTCTCGAAAAAATGGACCGTTCATCACTATAAATTGCGGTGCCATCCCTAAAGATTTAATGGAGAGTGAACTATTCGGTTATGTTGATGGTGCATTTACAGGGGCTAAACGGCAAGGGCACAAAGGGAAGTTCGAGCAGGCGAATGGAGGGACCATTTTTCTTGATGAAATTGGTGAAATCCCACTAGCTATGCAAGTTGCCTTACTGCGTTTACTTCAGGAAAGAAAAATCGTTCCGATCGGTGGTACCAAAAGCATTTCATTGGATATTCGCATTATCACTGCAACACACCGTAATCTTGAAGAGCTTGTCAATGATGGGTCCTTTCGTCAAGATTTATATTATCGATTGAACGTTTACCCCATTCATGTACCCTCCTTAAGGGAAAGAATCGAAGACATTTCTTATCTAGTCAACTACTTGTGTTTAAAGAATGATTGGAATATTCCATTAACGGAAGAGTTAATGAAGCGATTAAAGGATTACAATTGGCCAGGCAATATAAGGGAGCTACAGAATGTACTCCAGCGATTGACCATCTTACTCGCGGAAGGACCTCTGGATTATATTCAAGTGTTGAATTCCATGCATTCACTGCCCAGTGCCCGGCATGATGATATCCCTTCATTGAAGGAAGGCGGTAAAAAATGCATCAAGGGGAATGAACTGACGATCCGTGAAAAAATCCAACGGGATCTAATGTTAGAGGCATTACAAAGATCAAGAGGAAATGTCACCGCTGCAGCAAAGTTTATGGATATACCAAGAAGTACATTTTACAAGCGGCTCCATAAGTATGGTTTATAGACAGGCCAATGTACATTATGTAAGAAAGGATTAAGGGAAATCCGTGAAAATTGAAAGTGGTCAATTAATGCCGTCGGTAAAGAAGAGGACAAACTTGAAAGTGGGACTGATAAAAAAAGTAATGGCCGTCAAAGAATTTTTAAAACAAATCGTCCAAGAAGCAACAATCTCGTTTGAATTCATCCAAAGCCGGATCAAATCCATTTGAACATGAATTTCCCATATTTCAAAATGGAACATGAGATCACAAGTGATTCCATGTTCCATTTTTTTCTGATGTATATTGTTCTTAGGCTTCTAACGACATACAGCAACGTAATTGAAGTAATGAATGTGAAGGATCTACCAACAATCTCACTACCTTAATGTAAAACATAACATTTATATAGAGACTCCTAAAAAGCATTAAATGTCGTGCAAATTCACTTTAAAAGCTTCTCAGTAACTTTACTGGTCCATAAATAAAAGGGAATATATTAATTATGCCAATAACCTTGCTATTTACTTAAATAGGGAGGTCCTGGTTATGTAACTGAACTAGCTATGTATTAATCCGTTGTATGCAGGCTAATATCTAGGCAAGTAAAGACCAATTGTAATATATATTCACTCACTTAAAAATAAATGGTGCACAGTTTAAAATAGCTACCAATTATCATTTTACCAAGATAAATGTGCTAGAACTTATTAAGTTAATGAATCAAGACTGTCATATTAATCTTACTATGCTCTTTAAGCTGCTGAACTTTATCCTAAATAAAAAAATGAAATTAATCGTAACGGAAATAAACGATATAAATTCCATTTGAGTAAGTATGGAATTAAAGCTGTATGTAATCTTATTAATAACAGAACGGATTCGATATTTAATGGCTAATTCTTTTATTTTAACGACTGGAGGGAATCATGTGGCATAGACGACCCTATGATTATTTTTGGTAGGAAAGCGGTACATTGGAGAGATTCGTCGTAAAATTAAATTATATTTATATAATTTAATCGAAATGTAACCCCGGGATTTTTCTCATTTCTCCATTATATTTATATATTAATATAATAAAATGAGGAGAGGCAGGATGGTTATATAGGAAATGTACCGTTTGCATAGAATATGTAGATATTGAATCGTATTTCTCGGCTTAAAAAAGGGTCTATGAAAGAAAAGGATAAGCAAAATGAAGGAAAAGATTGGTTGGACACTAGCTATAGCTGCGCTTTTGATAGGTGGGGGAATAATTTATTATTTCATTAATTTATCACTATACGAAACTACAGAAGGTTTATATGAGGTCCCTGTACCTAAAAATGCTAAGCTTGTAATGGAAAATGAACACGGGAAAAATTATGAGTGGTCAAGGGCGTCGGAAGAAAACGGCATACCATATGGTTATGAATTAGCCCTTAAAGCGAATGGATGGAAAAAGGGAGAAAGAGAAGGCGCTTCCGTTTTTTACACAAAGGGTCAGCAGAAAATAGATGTAATTTCTACAACGAAGCATTTAGATATCCTGAGAGTGAATTGACTAGTAGGTAAATGCTAACTAAAGTGCTTTAATGGAGTAAATCACGACTATAAAATAATTCTTCGCGAAAAAATCACATTATATATGCTATTAACAGAAAATTATAAGGAACAACTAAAAAATAGCCAATTAAATGACATTGAATATAATTAATTTAATTCATTATAAACCGTCAAATTTTAATAAAGATTAAAGATCTTTTTAAATTAGATAATATAACGACAGTCAATTAAATTTTTTTTAGAATAAGATGAATAATAATTGTTAGAATCGAAAATTCAATATTCGTCTCACTAAGTTAAGTATTCTTAAGATATGAGATAAAAATAACAATTAAAACACAACTTCCTATAATATATATTATGTAAACTAGAAACAAACATAATAGTACCAAGTGGTCACAGCCTTGTCCCCTAACTTGGTTCAATTGACTATAATATTCAATGCTACTTATAATAACACTCGGGGATTTTTCTATAAGTCGGCTAGGTCTCATAATCAATGGTTTCGAACATACTTCCTTGGGTTGGACTGAATAATGCCCAGTAGGTCTGATAATTATGAATTACGTTCAAGCTTCGGATGATTATCTCATGTACTTAGAAGTTGAGGGAAATTACTCCTCCTTGAACACATTAACTAGTTGCGAATTCGATTTGAAGCTCTACGGTGAGTTTTTAACTGCTAACAACTGATCATTGGACTTAGATGATCTCACATCGTCCAGTGTGCGGCGTTTTGTGCAAGGTCAGGTCATTAATCATGGTATTAAGCCAAGAACGCTACAACGCCGCATTTCGTGCTTAAAATCATTTAGTGAATATTGTTTAAAAGAAAATTACATGAAGTCTGACTTCACAGCAGTATTC
Organism: Peribacillus simplex; assembly: GCF_001578185.1. Classification (NCBI taxonomy): domain Bacteria; kingdom Bacillati; phylum Bacillota; class Bacilli; order Caryophanales; family Bacillaceae; genus Peribacillus; species Peribacillus simplex. The sequence goes on from NZ_CP011008.1 coordinate 2,562,497, forward strand.
AAGCACCTCAAGCAGATAAGAAATTACCTAAATATATGACCTTACAGGAGCTTCACAAATTATTTACCTATTTAGAACATGATCCGCGACCGCAAGAATTAGGAAGGAATTAATGTTTAAACTACACACAACAACAGGAATGAGACGTCAGGAATTAGTGGATGTAATATTTAATATTGGAGCAAGTTAATTTAGAAAATCAAACGATTTTAGTTCGAGGAAAAGGGAGAAAAGAACGCCTCCTCCCCCTTCATCCTATTGTCTTACCGTTATTTCAAGATAATCAAGAAACCCTTTTGGAGCAGCAAAAACATTACAATGAACCGATCTTTTCAAAAGGCTGTTTTCACATACTTTGTTCTATTTAGCAGGTAGTGAGTTGTGGTTGATTTCCCCTCCAGATGCTCCCGCAGGAGTCTAGCACTTCCGCTCCAATCAACCTTAAATAGTTTCGTTTTAAAAACAACAATCTTTACGAAAAGAGCCTTTCAAAAAAATAAGCCTTTAAATCTTCGTGGATTGCAAATTATTTAAGGAGATTCTAGAACGGACTGGCTTACCCGCTTACCGGTTTTCTCTTCATCATTTAAGGCGTACTTTTCTAGAAACATTCATTCTACACCATTCCCCGGTCTTGTTAAAGGCTCTGCTATATGCTTCTTGCGAAGAATAATCGTAATCAAAGGCAACGTCAATTATCTTCCTGTTATTTGCTAATCTTCCGTGGAAACAATCTTCAAAGTAGAATATAGCGCCTAATACTTATAGAGGTATCAATTTCTTTCTTTTGATATTTCTTGTGATATATAAAATTAAACATACACTACACTGCCAGGATAGTTGCGTTGCATTAAGAAAAAGCTATTTCCCCCTTAGATTCCATAAGCAAAGGCTGTTTTTTTTACGAGTTTCTTCTATGCTACTCACTATTATGTAAAGAAATTCGTGAAAATTGTTTACATAATACGGACTTTAAAAATAGGGAATTTTATAAAAAGTAACCCGTTCGTAAAAGTGTATTTTTACGAACGGTAAATTTGTTCTTTTGATAGCTGATTTGAAGCGGCGGGAACTTTTCGTGTCTTATAATTAATCATTTCTGAAGAGTAAATCATGATACTTACCATTCCTCCTTGCGTTGTAGCTTGGATTAGAATAGGTTGATTGTACTTGTTTTTAAAACTAAAATCAGGACCATACCAGCTTACTGTAGCATCGCGGCCAGATGGAACATACGGAACGCTCCTAGTATGGGAATAGCGTTGAGTTGTTTGCAACCCTGCATTGTCGATAGCATTAAATAGGGTGGATGACACCTGACAAATCCCTCCACCAATCCCTTCAGAAAACTCTCCTTTAACGATAACTCGAGCGAGCAAATACCCTTTATCTTCTGATCTCTTGCCAACGGCTTGGTTAAAAGAAAACACCTCTCCTGGAAACACGACATAATTATTAATGGCTTCTGTAGCAAGTGAGATATTATTTGAACGATTTTTGTTGTTCACATTAAAATAGGTTCTATATTCACCTATCTTTTTTTCACGAATCTCCGCAAGTAATTCGCTGTCAACTTTTGGATGAATAGCAAGCAAAGGTACTTCTAGTTTGTTTGCTCTACTTCTGTGCAAAAAGGAATAAAATAATTGCTCATTAAATGCTTGATGGTATAGCTTGTAACCTACTCGCCCAGGAAGAATATTACCTTGTTTGTCTATTGTGGCATTTACAGGTTTTTGGTACACTTGCTGGTCTATTTTTTTGACAAATTGATTGTATTTATCCAAGTCCATGATAGGAACATCTAGTAAGGGCATGGTAATATCAGAATGGTTGACACTGGCAATCGTTCGTCCTTCATGGGTTACCGATAAGCTTTCAGAAATATTCACTTGTTGAACGAATAGTAAAATTCCGGCAATCCATGTTAATCTCAATTGAATGCACCCCCATTATATTACTGCACCTTACTTCACAAATCCTATTTTAAGTCTTCATAGAGAAAATCTTGATCAATATACCAACGATCAGTCAAACTTTCCCTTCTGATCATAAAATGCATAACCTTTATTTCTTTGCCTTCTCTCTTCTTATAAATAGCTGCTTGAACGGGTACATCCACGAGAAAAAGCCCATTTAGTTGTTCAGGCGGTTGTCTTAAAGGGTCAACTACGCCAAAATATGTAATATCTTTAACAAGTTTATTGACACGATTAGGATGACTCGGATTTGATAAGGTCATTGCTAATAATTTCTGATTTTCTTGATTAATGGCAATGGTAAAAATACGTATAAGTTCATATGGACTTACCGTTTGTAGATAATCATCAAGCTTACCAGCCGCTTTCAATACCATTAATTTATGAGAAAGATCTTCGTTTTTCAAACGATGCGTAATGCTTCCAGAAAAATGAACACAGAAATGACCTGAAAAACCATTTTGTAGAGCACCAGCACCATGTGGCATTCCGTGCATAGATGCAGCAATCATTTGATTATTGATTAATACAATAATGGCTCTTCTATTCCAACTCCATTTATTATTATAAATTTTCTTCATGATTTGAGTATCTTCTTTGGTTAGTGGCTGTACATCGGCATGATGGCTACCTGCTCTTCGTTGAACCTTAAATGATAAACCAGTTTCAATATCAATAATGGTAAAATTTGTTTTATTAGGGATAATGCTGTTTACAATCTCCCAAGGTAACATCTCAATTTTAAAGTTTATTGGTACTTCTTCATCTTCCCATTCCATTGCATAGACCGAGTGATCGACCATTAAGACAATTATAAAAATAGCGATAATTACTTGATACAATTTATTGTTTTTCATTTGGTTTCTCCTGCAATTTTTCTTATTATTTCAGGACATAATCATTTGAATACCTTTGAATATTTGGAAATTCTTCAAATTAACTCCTCCCTGTTAATTTATGTTCTAAACACGGGGTTTGGTGGAATCAGCTATAAAGGCTTAAAAAGACTCAATCATATTAATGTTGATGGTCGAATAAGTACTTTTTGATATCCCTAATCTGAATAACTTAGAAACTACACAAGATGCCATGATTCAATCTTTGGAGAATAGCATTGAGAAAATTAAAAGCTAAAATGGATTGTTTCACGCCCATTTTTTTGATATCTTGCTGGATCTCTATGTTGGAAATTATACTATTAACAACATGGAATAAGAGGGATAGTCAGTGAATAGAAACCGGAATGAAGAAGAACTGTATAGATTAAACTCCCAAAACCATATCCAGTCACAGAGGGCTTAAAAGGCCTATATATTACATGATGAAGTCTGACTTCGCAGCAAGTATTCAAGCTACTTAAAGCAGATAAAATTCATCTTAATATAGCCCTTACAGAAGCAGAAATTATTTACCCATTAGACATGATCCGCGATCCCAATGAATTAGTGTTTAATTACTTGCACCAAGAGGAATGAGAAGTCAAGAATTAGTGGATTTAACATGGGGGAAATACATTTAGTTCAAGGAAAAGGGAAAAAAACCACCCCTCTCCCTTAATCCCAATTCCTTAACGGTATTTCAAGACTATTTAGAAATTCTTTTTGAGTAACAAACATAATAGTAAACCGACCTTTAATATAAAAAACTAAGCCTTTAAATTATCGTGGATTGCACAAAATATTTAAAGAGAATTTAGAAAGAGCTGGTCTACCCGCTTTCATTAGTACCTACATTCCATTTAACCCAGGTAACATAACACCCAATAAAATCAAGTCGATTCCAGATTTCAATGAGGTTTCTATTCCTGATTTACCGTTATGTTCTACAATGACTTTATTACCCTCAAACTGAATTTCATCCTCGAATACAGGAATATGTATTTTCAATTCAATACTTTTCAATTACAAGTCTTAACATTTCAAACAACAAGAAGATAAATGATATCCAGACACCGCCATATACATATCCACCCAAAATATCACTTGGAAGTAATTCGGTCGATGCAATATTTGCAATTGTTAACCACACTAATAATAATAACCCAATTAATGGAATGAATATGGAAGTATATTTTTTTTTCGAATGACGAATAAGTAAAAATAAGCATGTTCCATAAATGATTATTGTAATAGTGGCATTTATATCAGGAAAATTTGAGGAATGATACTTCCCCACGAACCGTAATGATTGGAGATAGGAAAAAATCTGCATAATTGATTCATGAAACAGCCTAGCTCCTAAAATCGAAACGATAAGTAAAAGATACTCAAGCAGCCTATTTCTTCTCTTCCTCCAAATGCGGATGACCGTTACACCAATAATTACTCCAAGTACATAAGGGGATTGAAATACTAACAACCCTTTCATCCAACTCATATATATTGAAGAATCCACTATATATACAGCAATTTCATTAAACTGAGTAAACTCATTATTTAAATAGTCTTGAGCCATCCCCAGCATCAAGGTCACCATACCGATTAAAACTAAAGTGAGAAAAATAAGAAAGATTTCTGTTTTTCTTATGGTTTTTAGTCGATTTGTTAACCATTTAATTACATGAATAAATATGTTTTTAATTTGAACTTTATAAAACCGATAAGTGAAATACCCAACTAACAATACCCCGAAAATAATAATAAAAATAATGAAATATTTACTTGCTGAATGATGGAAGGCCTCCCAGCGAGGTCCCAATACTTTTCCTAGAGTTATAAAACAAAATCCCCATAAAAATGAACCTATATAAGCTGGAATAATAAATTTTCGAAACGGCATTCTAGAAATCCCTGAAATGTAACCACTGAAATGTCTAATTCCTGGAATGAAATAAGCAAAGACCAATAATTTTCTGCCTGAACGCTCAAACCAAGCGGAGGTTTTTTTATATCTTTCCGGTCCCATATGGATATACCTTCCATATTTCTCAATTAGTTTATACCCACCTGCCCTACCAATCCAATAGGTTGCAGTTATTCCCCCACCTCCTGCAACAAAGACAGTCAGGAGTGCCAAAGGGTAATTCATTGTTCCCTGAAAAACAAAATACCCAGCGTAGCTCATTAAAAATTCACCTGAAATTGGTAGAGCCATGAGTTCTAGAAAAATCCCAATGAATAATATCAGATAACTGTGCTGTTCATATACAGTTATTAAGTATGACATATAAATGCCTCCATTTTTTATTAAAAGAAACTTTAGTGTGAATTTTTTCTTCAACTTTAGATCTGATTACAAATAATGAAATCATTTTCTATGTCAATGAAATCCTAATCTTGTTTTAGGGGATCAAAAAGGTTATGGATAAAATAAAAAAGCTGTACCCTTTTCTAAAAAGGTTACTAGCTTTTTTACAAAGGATAACGAAATTATAGTTTTTTCACCCTAATTGGACTTACCATTAAGAACGCGAGTATTAAGGTAATCCACGCATTGCTATATAAAAAGAATCCCATGCCAGCCAATGGTAATCCAGCTGCTGGAATAGGCAATCCTTTAAAATACCCAATGGTTGGATTAACACTAAACTTAGCTAATCTTAATGCCCCCATAGTTGGGAAAAGGATAAATGCCAAAGACGTTAAAATTGATGGTGCTGCTATCGAATGAAATAGAAGTGCGGGAGCAACTCCGAAACTAATAATATCAGCCAAGGAATCCAATTCCACGCCAAATTCACTGTTCACTTTTAATTTTCTTGCAATCCTTCCATCAAGAAGATCTAAAAAAGCCGAAAAGAAAATAAAAACGGCGGCTACTTGCAAAAAGCCACTCATCATATTAGTAATTGAGAGTACACCGCACAATAAATTTCCAATCGTAAATAAATTGGGTACAGCTTTAACTATCTGATTGAACAAGGAAGTCCCCCCTGACGTTGAACAATCTCCGCATTTATATAGCATTTTCTATATATTCTTTCGCTATTCATAAATATTAGAGGAAAAACTATCCTGGTAAATACAGAAGCCAGAAAGTAACACACTTGCCTTAAGATTCGTAATAAAAAACAAGTTGAATTTTTTAACGGCTTCTGGAATTTTATTCTTTTAAAGAAGCGACTTTTATGAAATACCCCTTCATTATCGATTTCTTCTCTTCCATAAAAAATAACTTAATATTGAAAGGACCAATAAACTTGTAATTAAATAAATCCTGTATGTTGACAAATATTTTTCAACATTGGTCCAATTTTCCCCTAATATTCTTCCTAGAGTGATAAAAGTAAAACACCAAATTAATGCACCAGTATAGGCGTAAATAACAAATTTTCTAAATGGGAAGCGATTGACAGCTGCTATATACGCTGTAATGTGCCGTACCCCAGGAATAAAATAACCAAAAAATAAAAAATAGGGTCCGAATTTCTTGAATAATTTCTTGGTTGCATTAATTTTTTGTTCGGTAATGTGAATTTTTGGTCCAAACTTTTCTAACAAAGGCAACCCAAATTTATTACCAATGAAGTAGCTAAGCGAAATCCCCCCTGTTGCTCCTACAAAGGCACTTACTATCGAAATTAAGTAAGATAATTTACCCTGATACACAGTGTAACCAATATATGTAAGAAGCACCTCGTCGGGTATAGGAAGTCCTACAATACCTCCGATTAAAGCAAATATTATTCCGAAGTACCCATAATGTTCTAGAAGGTAAGTAATATGATTTTCCACTTTTTTCACTCCACCTTTTAGGTGATTTCAAACAATCATTTCTGATCATTTATAATCAGCAGTATTTAAATAATATTTTATGTTTTGGTTAAATGAACGAAAAAATTCATTTTTAGTTTTCATAAAGTTTTTAACAAAAATAAAGAAGCCGCTAATCAAATAAAGGGTTTGGTTTAGAAGTACAAAAAAGTGACAGAAGTTTTGAAGAGGGTTGGAATAACAATGGCTAATCTTTCTATATTGAAAAATGGAAAGGCAAACGCTATTAGATGTTCGACTTTAGAGGCAATATGTAAGGGGTTGGACTGTCAATCTGGAAGATATCCTAAAATACAGTAGTGAAGTATGAGTAAATCCTAAGTCCCAATGAAGACCACAATTAGTGGTATATTCTATTTAAAACTCTACAATAATGTTTAACAAAGCCTATTCAAAAGATACTCCATATATAAATAAAGAGTATTGATATAAAAAAACCAGTCCGGTTCATCAGACTGGTCTTCTGTTTTTTAAAATTTCTAAATTGGGGATTGGTTATCATAAAAAGCCATGGCAACTATTGCACCCGTTCATTGAGAAAATAACTTTATTCAAGAGTCGCACCCTTTAAATGAACTGTTAATATTATTTTGTCGCCCGCTTTTTATATCGCTTTTTTTTTGGCCCCTACTTCAACTTTCCTGATAGTTAATAATGAAAAATTGGAGTACAAATATAGTGAGTAATGATTATATTTTTTAAATTCTTCACTTCATATCTATTTTTAAAAATTTCATTATCAATTAAAGGTAAGGGATTTGAATACCCTGTATCGACCAAAGTCAGTTCATTATTCAATATAATTAAGTTAGGATAAATGTGATTTTGTTGTTTATTAAATTCAAATCGATTGGTAGCTCTATTATCTTCATTTTTCTTCCTCCATACTGCAAGTGTATAAAAATATTCCATGGTTTATTATACATGATATGGAAAAGAGGGCATAAAAAAAGCCCCGATTTTTAAACAAGCATCATGTTTTTTTAACGACTTTATTATTTATCACACAACTTTAGTATCCGTGAACATTACATGGTAGTTTATTAGTTTTATTGTTTAATTTTATTTATGCTCCAGTTTTTGATAATTGGAACTACTTGCTTTTTGCTATCGATAAAATCGTAATGGTGCTTATAATGCAAAGTGTGCCAAGCCATTCGGCAAAACCGAATGTTACATTCAGCCAGATAACGGATATAATGGTTGCGGATAATGGCTCAACCGAAGCAAATAAACTTACCTCCGAAGCTGTGATGTATTTCGTACTTTCCAAATAAAAATAAAAGGCAATGATCGTACCGAAAATGATGATGAACAAAACCGCTGAAAAAGAAGGTAAAGTCCAATTGCCTTCAAATGCCCAAGGAGGATGGACCATACTAAAACAAATGCCTCCAATCAACATGCCCCATCCCACAACAATCTTTGAACCCCATCTTGAAAGGAGTTCATAAGGTTGCAAAGTATAAAAAGCCAATGCAAAGGCTGATGTTACTCCCCAAAATACTGCCCAACCGGATATGGAAAGTGTACGTATGCTTCCCCCCGTCACAAGCAAAAAAGTGCCAAAAATCGCTATGATCACAGCTACACTCACAGTAATGGTCGGAAAACGTTTGGAACGAATGGCTAAATAACAAGTGATCAGGGCCGGCGCTAAGTATTGAAGGACAGTGGCAGTGGCTGCGTTGCCATATTCAATTGCTGCAAAATATGTGTATTGAACGGCGAGCATTCCCAGAATGGCAAAAAGGATAATTTGAAGCGCATCTTTTTTAGTTTTCCAAATGCCAAAAACCTGTTTTCTTTCATTTTTAAAAGCAATCCCCAATAAGATTACGCCTGAAAGCAATAAGCGTACCACCGTGAGCCACTCAGGACTGAAACCTTGCCGTTGAAATAGATATTGGGCTGCCGTTCCTGATACTCCCCATAATGCAGCGCCGGTAAGTACTAGAGCGATCCCTTTATTTCTTGAAGGTGATACATCGGCTAAAGTATCATTACTCATCTTTTTCTTCCCCACCTTTTACACGATCCATATGGGCTTGAATCCTAAAATAACTTTCTTTCCAATTCTTTTCTATCATTTCAAGCACCATCGAGAGATTTCTTTGTCTTAATGCCTGTATGATTAGATCATGCTCATTACCGGAAAGATGTACACCAATTACCTGATTGAAGTAATACAGTTCTATTCGTAATAGTTTTTGTTTTAGACCAGATAGAATCCGCTTCAATTCATCATTTGCTGGAAGATTGATGTAAATGGAGTGAAAGTCATTATCCTTCTGGACGGCAGCTAATTGATTTCCTTCGACAATTGCTTTTTTCACTTCCTGATTGATGACTTCCATCTCATTTAAGTGTTTTTCTTCTAAGATATCAAAAGCCTGTGCCATAGCTAACTTTTCCAGTGTCCAAACAATAGAATATATATTTAATACTCCATCGAACCGAATAGGGGAAACAATAGTTGAACGGCTCGGCTTTGTCTCCACAAACCCCTCATCCTCGAGCCTTAATAGTGCTTCTCTTATAGGAGTACGGCTTACTCCTAATTGTTCGGCTAATTCTTTGTCACGTAATTGTTGGCTTGGAGAAAGTGTTCCCTGGACAATCCAATCCCGCAAGATTATGTACGCTTCTTCACGTACAGAAGTACGTTTGATTTTTTGAGTTGAATCTGAATGTACCAACGGCTATTTCCTCCTCAAAATACCAATATGTAGTATGCAATATATCACATATTGCATGCCGTTGAAATGAATTTTAGAAATTTACCTATGTTCAGTTTTTAAATGATTGTCTAAATGGGTCCTTAGATAAAACGTGCACAAAGCTTATTTCGCATGATAAAGTGACCCCATCCAAAGAAACGCCATTCCTTTTCTTTGGATGTTATCCCGCTTTTCCCATCAATCGCTGAAAAATCGCTGAAACCTTGTGCTCTACAACGATTCCCTGTATAAACTAAACTTTTCGTTTATAGTGGTAGATGGAATGAATGCCTCTTAATTTGTTTTGTTTCCAAAGTCTTAGAACCTATCTGAAATAAGTCCTGCGCCATTTGTGATACCATTTTTTCCAAATGTTAAAACTTGGCTGGCATTGTTTTCCTGGGTCCTTCATAATTTTAAAACTTTCCACCAATGGGATCAATGAATGATTTAAACTCCCTTCAAATTAATTGAATATCATTAAAAAAATGTTTTGTAAATCTCCTGGTGCCGATTGCATTCATTACATGAATATTCTATTTCTAATGCATCTTCCCTTACTGTGTGCACTGTCTCCTTTTTACATGTTTCACAAAATCTCTTTTCGGATATTTCTTTCATTTATCAATCACTCTCCGAATTTCTTTGGTTTTTTTGGGGCATGTTCAGTATATTTTGCGAATATTAACAAAAAAATACCTTTTTTCCTGAAGGTCCCCAAAAAGAGAAAAAAACAATGATACTGGATTACTCAAAATTCCTTAGGATTCCAATACATCAAAGCTGCATGAAACGGATATTCGTATTCAAAAACGCCTTCTTTTTCCACAACATATTTATTAAGGATTGTTTTTACTTCATCATAGGAAAATTGTTCATCGAGAATTTTTGTCGTATTATCACGAATCATTTCTTCATATGTAGAATAGATTTTTTTACTTTTCAATTTCACGATCTTGCAGTCCGCCAGTATTCCTAGTTGATACAATACATTCAAGATGTGTATGTAATCCCGTTTTCTTAAATTGATTGTATATCCTCGTTTCTCCAATTCCATATAATGAGGTTTTTCTGGTCCTGTCGTCATACCGACTATCACTAAACGGGTTGCTGACTCATTCATTTTTAATAAGGTGTGACCGATATCGATCATACGGTAATAACAATTAAAACCAAATACTACATCATATTTATCCCTTTTCGTCTCACTTTCCCACTTATCATGAATCAAATCCATGTTCTCGGTACCTTTTTCGTACGCCTGAGATGCCAAAAAACTGATAATGCTTTTAGAACTATCAATACAAGTTAGCTTCCTGACCTCTTTTGCAATATCAAAGGTGTAATTGCCCCAGCCAGGACCAATTTCCAATACATGGTCTTCGCGATTTAATAATGGCAGTAACTCTTGGTGCACTTGTTTAGTATAAGGGTCCGCTTTATGTTGTTTTTTCCTTTCAACCATGGATGACCAAAAAGCTTCTTCTGCTGCATCATCTTTTAGTCGATTCGGGACTTTACCATTATGATCTACCATGGATTGTCTCCAAAATTCAATATAATTAGTCTTCATCTTTTCTCTCCTCAAATTATATAATTTATGTATAATAATTTTCTTAAACTATTCTACCCCATAGTTGCAAAAGAAAAAGAGCTGCAAACCAGCTCCTGATAATGCACAAAGCCTTTTTCTATTATTATCTCTCAACATATTAGCATTGGTCATACTTAACTTCTCGCAGCGTTAATGTGAAAGACTCACTACTTTATTTCCCTATTTTATAGGTACTTATTTTAATAATACAATAAGATTATCCATAAAGTATTGTTACGTTCGAAAAGGGGAATGATGATGTTTCATCCGCTTCTCCCCTTCTATATATCTTATAAAAGGTTTACACGTTTTTAAAATGCTGTTGGATATAAGAATTCACTTTATCAGGCACTTCGATTTGGATAAAATGCCCGGCATTTTGAATGATGTGAACCTGTGCATGTGGGAAACCTTCTTTCTGGAGCTTATAGGCAAATTCAAACGGTATATAAGGATCCTTCTCTCCCCAAATTATTGTGACAGGTATTTTGATCTGATTTAGTTTTTGATTGTACGATTTTACCTTTTCTATATTTCCTGAACGGTATAGATCTAAGATGACTTTACAAGATTCGGGTGTTCTAAAGACATGAAAGAAATCTTCCAGAATTCCGTCAACTATGTTCGGAATCGTTTTCTTCAATTCAGTTTGAGCTTGGGCATCATCTGACATTCGCTTCATTATTTTCTCTCCGACATTTGGTGTTCTCCAAATCTGAGCAAGTGAGTGCCACTTATAATCTACTGATATGGTTGTATTTGAAACAAAGAGACTTAGTATTCTTTCTGGATGATCACATGCCCATTTCAGTCCAATAAGTCCGCCCCAGTCATGTACAATAAGGTGGAATTTATCTAGTTTTAGTTCCCTTGTAAAATCCGATACAAACTGTTCATATCTTTCCCATGTTGAGGATTCATCAAACTGTTCACTTTGGCCGAATCCTGGGAGATCAGGTGCAATGGTTCTAAATCCACAAGACACAATGCATGGAATCATTTCCTTCCACAAAAGGCTGGACTCAGGTACCCCGTGCAATAAAAGAACTGGGGGATCATTAACGTTGCCTTTCTCAATATAAGATATCTTCTTTCCATCTATTATCATCTTTTTCTTTTCCACTTTTATCTACCTCCTGAATAAAGTATTTTGAAACCTTTTTGCATTCAGCCAGGTCATAGTTCCAGGCTTGAAAGGGGATTTCTTCGGGAATAGACGATTGTTAAAATAAAACTAATAGAGAGTTTATATGGAATTACTATCAAATTCCCTCTCTCATTTCTATGTTAGTTCGCTATTTAATGCTTGTGTTTTTAGGTTTTTATCCAAAGTTTATTCAAAATGGAGATTTCGTGGATATGGACTCCTTCAATTCTTTGTCCGAAATTTATTTGCTTCCATCTCTACCCTATATAACATCAAAAAGCACAACAAAAAAAGGTAAAGCTATAAAAAGGCCTCACCTCTGAAATGATAAAAACCTTTATTACTCTAAAAGTATCAAAGTTTTTAGACATCTGTGGACTTTTGCTGAGTGAAGAAAAATATGAAGATGATAATGGGAATGGCTATTAGAAAAGCATTGTTTCTCGAACTTTTAATTGTAGGAATATCTGTTAGTGACATTTTTTACTCATTCCCTTTTAATGTAGTTAATAACTCTGATGGAACATTATAATGCTTCTTTACAATCGAATTAAAAAAATTATAATCTTCAATTGGCAATGCCGGAACAACTTCAGGATAACCAAAAATAGGACCGGAAACATTAATTGTGAAATCACCAGACGAAATAAATATTCCTGTCACATGTATGGCATCATTGATTAATAATATAGCAATAATGATGTCCAATATATCGATAAAAAGATTTCCCGCTTGCGAGTGGTCCCTCCCTTCTAAACGATGCCCTCCAAAAAGAGGCCCACCTAATGAGAGACTAAATCTGCTTGGTCTTACAAAAACGCCAATGATTGTGATTTGTCCAGTTAATAATAGGATGGCTGTTGTAATTTCGAGATTACGCTGAAAGGAGTGAATTACTTTTTTTTCTGAATTAACTACACAGGTTTCAATCAATATCACCACTCCCCATGTAGGCATTTTATTCATATTAACGGGCAAACGTCACTGATTTGTTTGATTTTTTATATTTAAAAGTTCTATTACTGAATATATTGCTTTTTCAATTTCTTTATATCCGGTACACCGACAAATATTCGAAGAAAGCCATGTTTCAATCTTTTCAGGACTTGGGTTCCTGTCATTAAGGAGTAAAGCCTGGCAAATCATTATAAATCCTGATGTACAATACCCACATTGAAAAGCAAAATGTTCCACAAAGGCTCTCTGAATCGGGGTATTCTTGAGGCCTTCAATTGTAAGGATTTCTGAATCGATTGCTTCAATGGCTAACATTAAACAGGATTTCATTGGCTGTTTATTCATTATCACCGTACAAGCGCCGCAATCTCCATTTAAACATCCAGGTTTAGCTCCTGTAAGTCCAATTTTATCTCGGAGAACATCTAGCAATATATCCGATGCCAATATATCCCTCTCATACTGTTCTTTATTTATTTCTAATTGAATGGTAACTTTACGATCCGCCGAATGGCTATTCATGTTCCTCACCACCTATATATGACAAAATGTATGAAAGGGTATTTTCTAAAACAAATAATCTATATTCATTGGATCCTTCTATATCGTTTAAAACCGGAGTTGGTAAATACTCAAAGGAGGTTAAAATTCGATCTTTAAAAGATAAACTCTTATCATTTAGTTTGTTTTCCATTTGAATTGACCGAAAAGGATATGGACAAACCCCGCTGAATGCAAATCGAATAAATCCTTCTTTTTTTAATGAGGCAACTGTTAAAAGCGGATATCCCGTTTTCCATTGCTGCCTCTTCTTTACACTAATGTGTTTAGCTTTCAGATATTCTTTTTCTGTTACAATTTGAACGAGAAATTCACCTTCGTCAAGTCGTAGCTCTTTATGGAAAACTTCATTAATAAATTCTTTCCTCGTTCCTTTTGGTCCTGCAATAATGACAGTACTATTTGATAATAAAAATGGAAGAACTGACTCTCTATAAAAAATTTGACCACATATGTTTCCACCTATAGTGATTTTATTTCTTGATGTATAATCAGCAACTTCTTTTGAAGTATCCGATAATAGCGGAAATAGCTTATTTTCTTCGATTGCACGTAAACTCAATGTTGAGCCAATGATCAGTTCTTGGTGTTGAAACCCGAATGCATTGCATTCGGGAATCCCTTTTAAATCGATAATCGCATCGGTGTATATAAAATTTAAACGTCCTAATGTTAAAATTTCAGTCCCACCACCATAATACATAGGTTTTTTTTCTTGTAATTTTAATAGTTGATAAAGTTCAATCGCTTCTTTTATCGATTGAGGTTTATAATAATCAAAATTATAAGGTAACATTAATCTCTTCTCCCTCGCTTCCCCCTCCAAATGAGTTCAGGAAGTAATGGCAACTGGTTCAAAGGAATCCCCGCAGCCAAAGATAAACTGTTACCTAAAGCAGCTGGCATACCTAGAAGCCCATGTTCTCCAAGGCCCCTTGCACCATATGGGGCTTCTAAATGTGGTGTTTCTACAAATTCACAAATATATTCAGGGTTTTCTCCATATCTTAACGGTCTATAGGTTCTGAGTTGAGGGTTTAATACTCTGCCAAGGTGATCGAAATAGAATGTTTCACGCCCGCCGAATGCTATGCCCATGCTCATTGCACCCATTATTTGTCCTTCTGCAGTTTTTTGATTCAAAACCTTTCCTGCATCAATGACAGATATTGCCCTTACTATCCTGTAAGTATACTCATTTATGTCATACTCTACTTCTACCCCTTGTGCGCCAACAGTCCATTCAGGACCTGGTCTGCCAGCACCTGTATCGGGATCTAAATTTGTTATATGTGGAATGGTATATTGCCCTCTACCGATGATTTGTCCTCCAATCGTGCTTCCGTCAGGATATGTATACCCATACACTAGCCGTTTGAAAGGAATTTCGATATTCGGTTCCCCTCTCATAAAGACCCTTTCCTTGCCAAGGACGATGTCTTCAATTGGAGCTCGTAATACACAAGAAGCAAGTTTCTTTATTTGTGAAAGAGCATCTTCCGCAGCTTGAATCGCAGCCCTTCCTGCCATTAATGTTCCGCGGCTTGCTACCGTTTTCCAATGTTCTGGAGTATTTTGTGTATTTACCTTCATCTGAACGTTTACACGATCAATTGAGACCTTTAATTTATCTGATACAATCTGTGCTAATATCGTTTTTGTTCCTGTACCGATTTCTACTACTCCTGAAATAAGGTTTACACTGCCATCAGGGTTAAAGGTTAATATGACACCAGATCCAGCGTTGGTATCGATCGTTGACGTTTTCCAAATACAAGCGATTCCTTTTGCCCTTAACATATTGTCGTTCATTTTAACTAACTGGCCCTCTTCCCAGTTCATTTTTTTCTTAAGCACCTGTATGCATTTAGGGAGATTACCTACCGTGCTCGAATTCAATTTAACTTGTGTTGGGGTGGAGTTCCCTGGGAGTATCGCATTCATTTCACGAAGTTCAAGTGGATCCATTCCAAGCTTTTTTGAAAGAGAATCCATGGCCCGCTCAAAAGCAAACAGAACTTCTGAATGGGCAAAACCTCGATAAGGCGAGGCATATGGATGATTTGTATACATACAGAGAGAGTCGCACCAAATATTTTCTATATTGTAAGGTCCGGTACAATCTACAGCTCCAGCACGGCTTAGATCTGTAGCTTTGTCGGCATATGCTCCCCCGTCCCATAAATACGTCAGCTCTGCCATCTTTAGCAAACCAGATTTTGTACAACCTAATTTAATGGTAGCGTCTAATCCAATATGACAAGGTGATGTCAGAATATCCTCTTCACGACTATTTTCAACTTTTACTAGCCTGCCATTAACGGCCTTTGACGCGATATAAGCTAATAGTTCAAGTTGGACCGAGGCTTTACCACCATATGCCCCTCCAACAAGTGGAGTGTTTACTATGACTTTTCCGATTTCAACATCAAAGTAATCACTTATCAAACGCTTGATCATGAAGGGCGCTTGAGAAGAAGAAGTGATAATGACCTTATCATCTGAGTGAATTTCCGCTAAAGAACATCTTGTTTCCATGGCTGCATGGTCGGAGGGGGAAAAAGAAAACTTTTCCTCAATTATGATTTCGCTCTCTTGCCAACCTGTTTTTCTATCACCTTTTCTGATTTTGGTTCGGTTTGCTATATTTGTGCCTGGCTCGGGATATACCTCGGATATTTTTTTATAAGTATCTAAATTTGGGTGGAGTAGGGGGGAATTGGGATTTAAGGCTTCCGTTGGTGAATTGACAACGGCTAAAGGTTCATAGATAACTTGAATATTGTCAGCTGCAATTTTTGCTTGTTTTGATGTATCAGCTACAACTAGTGCAACTACTTCTCCATGATAGCGGACTTTGTCTAAAGCTATGGGGTACCGATCCCTGATTTCTTCTCCCGTTAGCGGTAAATTCCCACCTGTAATGATTGCACGAACGCCTGAAACTTTTTCAGCTTTGGTTAGATTAATATTTTTAATAAGGGCATGTGCATAAGGACTAATTACCTTTTTAACATGGAGTGTTTTTACTTCTTCGCGGTCTCCTGTGTAAATCGCCTGCCCTGTCACCTTTTCCCAGGCATCTTTTCGAGTTACCCCTTTTCCGATAATATCCATATAGTCTCCTCATTTTCATTATTATTCTTATTTAATTGTTATCTATTTTGTTTTTCCAAAAAAGGTATTCTTTCATATTATCAATATCAACAAACCATTTTTCCTCATAAAAAGGAACAAGTATCCCCTGTTCTTTCTTCGCCATTAGAATCTGTCTTGCTCCTCGGTCTCCTCGTAAAAGGTGAATGTCGGAAAAGAGGTCTTTGTCAATAAGTATGGGAGGTCGTATACAACCATGAAAACTAGAGGCAACAAAGGCGTAATTAGGGTTTCCTTTGTATATTTCGATGAGTTTGTTTATCATATTTGTTGTTATAAAGGGCTGATCAGCAAGTAAAATTATTACGGCGTCCGAATGTATGTTGTTTGCTGATCGTATACCTGTTTGGAGTGAATGGGATTGACCTGCTCCAGGTTCTTTAGTTTCGACCGTAATTATTTTTTCAGAACAAAAACCTGATAAATCCAGGTGGTTTAAATGATTTGAAATTATGATAATATCGTTAAGTTCAGATAGAACCGCTTTTTCTAATCCCCATCTTCCCATTTCTTTATTTCCTAATGGCAATGTTAATTTATTTGTACCCATTCGATAACTATTTCCAGCGGCCAAGTATACCCCAGTTATTTTCATTCCGGATGTTCCTTCATTCTTTTATGCTGAATTAATTCAGCTATAATGCTAACAGCAATCTCGAATGGGCCGTTCGCTCCAATTGATAAACCGATAGGTGAGTGTATATTATTAGGGATTTTCGTGCCAAATAAACTGGCTGTACGTTTTTTGGAACCTAAAATGCCTATATAGGATAATGACTGATCCATCATTAGTGAAAGTATTTCTTTATCTCTTTGAAAGTTATGAGTCATGATGATAACATAATCATCTTTTTTAAAAGATAATTGTTCCATAATTTCAGTTGGGAATCCTACAATATGGCTAACTGCGTCGGGTATATTATTTTCGTTACAAAGCTCGGACCTCCAATCGCAAACAGTAACTAAAAACCCTATTGAGGCAGCCATTGTGACAACTGGATATACATCACATCCAGCTCCAAAAATGATTAAACGAGGTTTAGGTATAATCTTTTGCATATAAATAAAGCTAACATCTTTATCTTTGGGTGCATTGTGATTCTCATCCTCTGGTCGGAAAGAATACCCCAATAAGTTCCAATCACCATCTAGCTCAATTTGATGAACGATTACCTTAGCTTCTTTAATGGAAGCCAAGACATATGAAAGATGTTCTTTTAATTTATGGTCAACATACTCCAGTAATATATATATAGTGCCGTTACAACCTGTTCCAATACCCCATTCTAGATCTTCATCACTTTCCATGTGATATACAAAGGTCTCTGTATTTTTCCTTTCGAAAACTCTGCAAGAATGAAGAATAAGGTCTTCCTCGATACAACCAACACTAATTATGCCTAGAGATGAACCATCTTTTTTTATAAGCATGGAGGTACCTTCACGCAAGTATGCTGAACCTTCCACATGAATGATGGTAGCCAATACACACTCCATAGAGGTCGATTGAACCTCTTCAAGGATCGTATACATTTGATTCAATTGTCTTCCTCCTGGTCTCCTATGAGTTCATTCATTCTATTAATAACATTATGTTGATTTATAAAAAAAATGTGTTTATATAGGGAATAAATAGAATAGAATTATTCTAGCGCGGGCTGAGCACATGGGAAATGTGGTTTTTCCTGATTTATGCTTTAAAGACTCACAGTCATTTAATCTTTGTATGTAGAGAGTGTATCATTCGATGTTTAAATTAAAGGGGAGGGATATAAGTGTATACCTATTTTATTGGTAAACAAAAAGGAGCAAAAATTTTGCTCCTTCATCCAATCTTATTTGTTTTCCTTTTGAATAAATTTTATCTTTTCGATAAAGCAGACCAAGTATTTTCAAGCCACTTATCAAAGTCTGCCCCTTTTTCACCCTCATAGGTGTCATATATATCCATTCTCATTTTCTGAAGCTTCTCTTTGAATTCAGCATATGAGTGATTTTCTGGTAAACTCTTCTTGATCCTAACTAAGATTTTGGTTAATCCTTTAACCAATTCGCCCTTTTTCCTTGGTGGCAATTGAACATCTTCGCCTAATCTTTTCAGTTGACGGTATGCGGACTCTTGAACTTTATATACAGAATCACTATTCATGATATGTTTGAGAATATCGATTACTTGATTATTTTTTGACTGGCCTAACTCTTCGATCGCATCTAAACGTTCTCTCCAATTAGATTTGCGATTGGCAGATTTTTTTAATTCCTCATAGTTGGCAGGTAACTCGATACCTTTTATTTCTTTGTTATTCAAATGAATCATTTCTCCTTCTGTCTTTATGTAAATATCGGATATAGTAAAATGTAAATCCGATACTACAATAATCCATTACCAAGAATGGTTTATTACATTACTTATTATACCCTTTTCCATATCTTAATATAGTTAAATTTCTTACCGGTCTACTGTATTTTCAATTTAATGAACATAAATCGCTATTTTCATCCGCAGATATCCTCTGTATCATTGATCTACAAAGATATTTTCGCCTTCATCTTTAATGGAGAAAAATTAAAACATCAGTAATTTCCAATGAATCAGGAAATACTGACGTTTAATATTCTATAAAGTTTCAGTTTCTCTTTGGTCAATCCAAGCCGCAAGCCTTGGCAAGTATTTCAACAAGATGCATACTTTTGATTTGGTTTGCTGCTCCCTCCCTTTGAATGCCAATGCTCATTTGCATTTGACAGCCAGGGTTAACGGTCACTACTGCAGTGGCTTTTGTATCTTTTAGGTTCTTCATTTTTTCATCCAGTATCTTCATGGATTCATTAAAGTGAATGAGATTGTAAATGCCTCCAGATGCACAGCAACGGTCAAACCCTTCCATTTCCACATAGGAAACACCTGGTATGGATTGCAATAATAAACGAGGTTCCTTTTGGACCTTTTGAACATTGCGTAAATGACATGAATCTTGATAGGAAACGATGCCTTGCCATTCTTCAGTAAAGGGAAGTGGCCCCAATTGATGAAGAATTTGACTGATATCTTTTGATTTTTCCGAGAATGCCCTTGCCGCCCCAGCCCATTCGTGATCATCAGCCAATAGATGTCCATATTCAAGAAGCGAAGCACCGCAACCTCCTGCGTTATTTACGATTATCTCAGCATCTGATTGCATGAAGGCTTGGATATTCCTCTTCGCCAATGCTTTTGCTTGTTTTATTTCGCCTTGATGGGAATGCAGTGCACCGCAGCAATTCTGATTTTCAGGGAGAATGACCTCACAGCCCACAATGGTGAGCAGCTCAATAGTTAAACGATTTATTCGTGACATCATGGAATCCATGATGCACCCAGCAAAAAATGCCACTTTTAATTTCGTTTCCCCTTTTGCCGGCATTATCGTACCTGTCCGGATTCGTTTGGAGGACGACTCGATGGCTGGAAGTGCTTGCTCTAAATGTGCGAGGGCTGGGGAAACCTTTTGCAGTACATTCGATGAACGGATAATCTTGGATAATCCTGTTTTTTGATAGAATTGTACTGCACTTCCAATCCTGTTCATCCGTTTTGGATATGGAAAAAGATGAACCAATGCCAGCTTTTTGATTTTGTTCATTTTATTTTTTTGGTTGGCTGACGGGGAGTTTTCAATCGCTTCTTTTGCCGCTTCCAGTATATGTCCGTATGGCACACCGACAGGACATGCGGTTTCACAAGCACGGCAGCCTAAACATAGGTCGATCGGTTCAGCTAAATCTTTTTGGAAATCTATTTTCCCTTCGGCTGCCATTTTCACTAGATTGATTCGACCGCGTGGAGAGGCGGATTCAACTCCCATTGATTCATATGTAGGACAAGCTGGTAAACAGTAACCGCATTTTACGCATTGGTTTGTCCAATCATAGGCATCAGAATATAAATTATGGGCCACTGCATTTGTCTCGTTCGGTTTGACGGGTAGATTCATGTAACCAACACGACCCTTGTCTGGCCTTTATCAGGAAAAATCTTTCCTGGATTCATGATATTATTGGGATCCCATGCTTCTTTAATTTTTTTCATCATATTCACCCCTGTTATTCCTAATTCCATTTCCATATATGGTGACTTTAAAGTACCAATACCATGTTCCCCGGAAAGTGTTCCGCCTAGTTCGATTGCGGCTTCAAAAATTTCACTGACTGCAAGCTCCACTTTTTTCATTTCCGTAATATTTCGTTTATCGGTAATGATGTTCGGATGTAAATTGCCATCCCCTGCAT
Source organism: Peribacillus simplex (assembly GCF_001578185.1). Taxonomy (NCBI): domain Bacteria; kingdom Bacillati; phylum Bacillota; class Bacilli; order Caryophanales; family Bacillaceae; genus Peribacillus; species Peribacillus simplex. The sequence goes on from NZ_CP011008.1 coordinate 2,583,592, forward strand.
GACCGAATACAACCAAGTTCAACCCATATTTCTCCCGGATTTGGTTTAATCTCTCCATCATCGCCGGTATTTGACTGCGCGGAACAGTTGCGTCTTCAGAAATTTTTGTAGGACCCATTTGTGTAATGGCCGGGGAAACCGATTTACGCGCACTCCAAATCGTTTGGCGTTCTTCCTCTGTCTCCGCAATCTTGACGTAGGAAGCACCCTCAGCCCGGCATATATCGGCGCATTTATTGATTTCCTCCTCAATCGCCAAAGGGTGACCATCTATTTCTATGATCAGAATGGCCTCTGCCTGTAGAGGCAATCCTGAAGGCCGATAGCTTTCGACAGCACGGATACACGCATTATCCATTAACTCCATGGCTGATGGTAGGATTCCTGACGATAAAATGCTGGTAATGGCATGACCGGAGTCGATCAAATGATTGAAGTGGGCGACAAATGTATGTTTTGATTGCGGTTTTGGAATTAAGCGAATGATTGCCTCTGTAACGATGCCCAAGGTACCTTCCGATCCTACAATCAATCGTGTCAAATCATACCCTGTTACATTCTTTACGGTCTTTCCGCCAGTACGAATGATTTCTCCCGTCGGGGTGACCACCTCCAGGCCTATCACATATTCTTTTGTCGTTCCGTATTTCAATCCCTTTGGACCGCTGGAGTTTTCCAATAGATTTCCGCCAATTGTGGCAACATTGGAACTGCTTGGATCAGGCGGATAGAACAAGCCGGCGTCTTCAGCCTTTTTATGGATATTTGCCGTTATCACACCTGGAGAGACAATGGCAAGCATATTTTCCCGATCAATGATCAATTTATCCCGTAAAAGGGTCATATCAAGAACCATCCCCCCTTTAACAGGTAATGGGCCGCCACTTAGCGAAGTTCCGGATCCTCTAGGGTAAACAGGTATTTTGTGAGTATTAGCCAATTTAACCACCTCACTGATTTCCTCCGCATTTTTTGGCTGTATAACGATTTCAGGTAAATATTCCCCAAAAGAAGCGTCATAGCTATAACAATACCTTTCTGCCAAATCAAGGTACATTCTATCACTTGGAATTACCTGACTAAGATCGTCCAGGGCTTCTTTCTCCATAATTCTCACTTCCTTTCTTTGATGTAATATAATGGTATTCTATTATCCTGCTAGATATAATGAAATAAAAAAGGAGGGTTTTTATTGAAAATAGCACTTATTCACGCAACCACAACTGCACTAAAACCAATTGAAATGGCATTTCAGACAGTTGCTCCAAACATTGAACTCCTTCATTTCATGGACACAGGTCTTCTCGCCTTGATGGAAAAGAGCGGCAAGTTGACTCCGGAAATCATCCGCCGCTTTTCTGCATTAGTGAATATAGCGCATGATTCTGATGTTTCATGCATCCAACTTACTTGCTCTGCTTTTAATGACATCACTTCAATCTTGCAACCTTTATACCCCGTTAAGTTATTTCGTTCAGATGAGGCCATGCTTGATGAAGCACTTAGCTATGCTAGCATCGGCCTGGTTTCAACCGTAAAAGAAACGCCGATCGCCCTTCAAAATTATTTATTGAATAAGAATCCGGACTGTTTTATCGAATCATTGGTGGATCCTGGGATCATCCATTTATTATCACAAGGAAAAAGAAAGGAACATGACGATCGGGTTAAAAAGATGGTGGAACAATTGGACGGAAAGACAGAAGTGATTTTGCTTTCACAATATAGCATGGAACATATCGCAAAGCAGGTTAATCCCTCTGTGCCAGTCCTAACGGCTCCACTATTGGCCGCCAAAAGGTGTTTGGCTCATTTGAATGGAACGTTTGGATGAGTTTTAGAACTAAGTCTGCATGATCGTGTTTAACCGTTTGTATGATGGGAACCACCAAAAACTTTTCCAACACCCTGAATTTTTTCAAGTATGACGATCAGCAGGACTGATATGAAAATAACCACGCTTGACACGGATGCAACGATTGGATTGTAGGCATCCTGCATTTGCGAGAAAATCTCGATCGGCAGCGTTCTCATCTCAGGTGATACCATAAAGAGCGAGACCGTTACATTATCAAATGATGTCAAAAATGCGAATAATCCCCCTGAGATGGCCGCGGATCCAATTAGCGGCAGTGTCACTTTCATGAATACTGTTAGTGGATTCGCTCCAAGTATGGCCGCGGCCCGTTCGAGATTATAATCAAATCCACTTAAACCGGTTAATACGAGCCGCATAACATATGGTATGCAAATGACGATATGGGCAATTAAAAATCCTGTAGATGTACCGGCAAGCATCATTGGTGTAAAGTACATTAAAAGTGCAATCCCTAAGACTAATTGCGGCACACTTAATGGAGAAGTTAAAAGGGCCGTAATATACGATTTTCCTGGTATATCATACTTTGCGATGCCAAGGGCTCCCAAAGTTCCGAATATGACGGAGAAAAGGGCAGCTAATGCTGCGAACTTCGCACTATTCAAAAATGCTTCCAAAAATTCAGGTCGCTCCAGGATCTTGGCATACCATTGCAGCGAGAAGCCTTCAGCCGGAAAACTTGGATAATTGGCACTTGTAAAAGAAGCGGGAATTACGACAATGAGCGGTATCAAGATATAGATAATGGCCAACACGGCTACGGCAATCCGAAGGCCGCCAAACGTTTTCATCATCGGAATACCTCCTTGAATTTCCCTTTTTCAAACGCTCTGGTAAAGACAGCTACTGATATGACAGTGGTTGCTAATAGAATATAAGAAAGAGCAGATCCGAATGTCCAATGCAGCAAATTATTTATTTGATCATAGATGACAACAGGCATCACGGGCACATTGGCTCCCCCCATTAATGCAGGCGTAACATAAGCACTCATTGACAAACTGAATACGAGAATGCAGCCAGATACGATACCAGGGATACTTAACGGCAATGTAATCGAAAAGAACCTTCTGAATGGACTTGCCCCAAGTATCGCTCCTGCCTTATCCAGAGAAGGATCAATATTATATAAACTGGCAACGATGGATAAGATCATGAAAGGAAGATATGCATTGGATAGTCCGATCACAACTCCGATTTCCGAAAACAATAGTTTCAATGGTGCATCTATTATGCCAAGGGCCATCAAGGTTTGATTAATCGTTCCGTTAGGCAATAGCAAGAGGTACCAGCCAAAATTACGGACGACTATACTTACCAAAAGCGGTGATACGATCAAGAGCGTGATATACCCTCTGATCCGCGCCGAGCTTTTGGCCATCGTCAAAGCTACAGGATATCCAAGAAATAAAGCAACCAGGACCGAATATAAACTGATTTTGACAGTCAGCCATAAAGAAGATAAATAGTAGCTATCGGAAAAGATTTGTGTATAGTTTTTTAGGCTATATACTGCATCAGCAGCTCCAAGATTATCAGTGGATATGAAGCTTAAATATAAAATGTATAACATCGGTATGACGAAGAAACCAAATATGAATAGCAGAATCGGCGTTAAAAGGAGTAATCCAGGCAGCCAGACTTTCCTTTTCTTGAATTTAGGTTCCTTTTGCGGCTCAATAGGATTCGTTTCCTGTTCTATTTCTTGACTAGCATAACTTCTGATGGGCTCCATCCAATCAACACCTCACTTCCATTTTGCCATGATGAATCGAAAGCAGAAGTCAATACTTGAATACTTTTCCCCTGTAATAGAACATTGATTTCCCATGAGGTACCAAGATAGTTAATTTGGCTAATCCTGGCACGATGGTAATCCAAAGGAGATAAGGAAGTTTCATCAATAGAAAGAATGCGCAGTTTTTCTGGTCTAATATAAATCTTCACCTCATCTCCGGTTTTCAAATCACTATCATTTCCCATGATATTATCTGCGTCGACATGAGTAATATCAGAACCGATCTTGACTGATACTTTCCGCTTGTCCACGGCAGACACTTTCCCTTCAAAACAATTCGATTTTCCGATGAATTGAAAGACGAATTCTGTCTTGGGATGATTGTAAATCTCAGTTGGGGTACTTATTTGTTCAATTTTCCCTGCATTCATGACCACGACTCGATCTGACATGGAAAGAGCTTCTTCTTGATCATGGGTCACAAAAATGGTCGTTACGCCAATTTCCTTTTGTAAACGCTTTATTTCGGCCCTTAGTTCATGGCGCAACTTTGCATCAAGGTTTGAAAGCGGTTCGTCAAGCAAAAGGAGCTCCGGTTCCACTACAAGTGCCCTGGAAATCGCAACACGCTGACGCTGACCTCCTGATAATTCCCTTGGATAACGATTTTCCAATCCTGACATTTTCACTAATTCAAGCGCTTTACTTATCTTCTTTTTTTGCTCAGCTTTACCGACCTTGCGTAATTTCAAGCCAAAACTGAGATTTTCATAGACTGTCATATGAGGAAAAAGCGAATAAGTTTGAAAAACCATTCCTAAATCTCGTTTATAAGGCGGAACCTTCGTAACATTATTGCCCTTAATATGGACCTCACCCCGATCTGCATCAAGGAACCCCGCAATGAGGTTCAAGGTCGTGGATTTTCCGCACCCCGAAGGCCCAAGAAGAGTGAGTAACTCTCCTTGTTTCACCTCCAAATCGATACCATTCAGGACAACATTCGCTCCAAATTGTTTAAAAGCGCCTTTTATCTCTACATCATTTTTATTTGACCCAACCCCCTGAACTGCCTCCAGGTGTTGCCTATTCATTTCCACATCTTTTTTTAATAATTCCATGTGATCAACACGCTCCTTTTTATTTGAGTTTTTTGCCTAATTCAGGAGTAACCTCTTTCGCCCATCTGTCTGACACCTCTGCGCGGATTTCGGCAAACTTGGCGAAATCTGGTTTGAATGTTTTATCACTTTCTTTAAGTCCGATTGACTCTTCGAACTTCTCTGGAATTTTCATGCCTTCTACCGTCGGATAAAATCCTTTTTCGGAAATTAATGCTTGCGCTTCTTCACTGATTACATAGTTGATGAATTCAAGGGCTTCTTTGCTATTAGGCGTATTTTTCACTAGACCAGCGCTGAAAGCTTGAAGCGGTACACCTTCTTTAGGCACGGCCATCTTAATGGGAATACCTGAAACGGCTAGTTCACCAATGGAGTAACTTCCCATGACCGTTACGTCAGCAGCTCCTTGTTGGACAGCTGGCATCATTTGCGTTGAGTTTTTATAAAAGGTATTGGAATAAGCTGCAAGATCTTTTGCCTTTTCAAGACCTGGTTCCATGTCTTCCGTACTGCCGCCGTTTGACATCGCCAGTCCATTAAGTGTATTGAAACCCCAGTCATTCGTAATATCTGAAAATGCCGTTTTACCCTCGTAATCAGGTGAGACAAGATCATTCCATGATTCAATTGATTTTAACCCTTTCTTTTTAAAGGTTTCCGTATTATAAGCTGGTGCAATGACTAAACCGAATGCTGGCGCGGCAGCCTTTTCAACCGGAATGAAACGTGGATCCACCGATTTCATATTGGGAACATTGGACTCATCAATTGGTACGATCAGTTCCTTCTCCTTAGCGCGAATTACATCAACCGGTACAAACAGGGCAACATCTATTTGCGGAGCGTTCTTCTGTAATTCCACTTTAGAAAGGATTTCACCAGATAAACCGGAAATGTAATTTACGGTTATTCCCGTTTTTTCTTTGAACTTTGGAGCGATCACATCTCGGATGGCACTTTCGATGACTCCGCCATTCCCTGCTATCGTTATTTTTTTCTCTCCATTTTCACCTGCACCCGTTTGTACCGATTCTCCTGGCTTTTGCGGAGTTGGATTACCACACCCTGCAAGAGCGATCAATGCGATTATCAATAAAAGACTTAATATTTTCTTCATATTCATTACCTCCCATTTTTCATTGATTTTCAATAATTCCTTGTTCGCTAAAATATTTCATGGCTCCTGAATGAAATTCGAGTGGAACTTGTTTGGTTGCTTCCTCTATTGAAATATCAGAAGCGGCCGGATGTGTATGCTGCAGCTCAGGCAGATGTTCATATAGTGTTTTCACCAGATTGTAAGCATGCTGGTCAGACATTTCATCATAGGTTACCAAAACATTTTTAATAGAAATCGTTTGGACACTTTTTTTCATTCCCTTATATGTATCACTAGGAATTTCATTGGCAGTATAAACACCATATTGTTCCTGAAGGTGTTCAATAATATCTTTCGGGATTGGGATGAAGGAGAGTTCCGTTTGCCCGGATATGAAAGCGATTTCATTATTCGGAATTCCCGAAGAAAAGAAAGCGGCATCAATGGTACCATTTTGCAAGGCTTCTGCAGATTGAGAAAAAGATAGATAGGATAAATTCAATTGATCAAGCGGTAAATCCGTTTCTAATAGGATTCGTTCTGCCATTAGCCTTGTACCACTTCCGGTCGTACCAACATTAATGCGTTTACCAACTAAATCTTCCAAGGAATCAATATCATTTTGTTTCGTTGTAACAATTTGAACATAGTTGGAATATAGGGCCGTTAAAGCTCTTAACTTGGATTTATCCGTTTCAGGCAAATCAAGTACATCTACTGAGGTAAAACCAATTTCTGCGCGATGGCGGCTAACCAATTCAGTATTTTCGATGGAAGCATGGGTTACCTGGGTTCCTGAAACAGCTCCATTATATTTTTCAAGCATGTTTGACAATCTTTGTCCTAATGAATAATAAACCCCTGACATATCTCCGGTTGCAATGATTAGGAGCCTATTTTTTAAATCCTGTCCTTCAGAAACTAATTGCCTCTGGATCAAGGTAGCAGGTTTTGAAATTTCCTGCTGCTCATTCATAAAAGAACATCCTGCCATGAAACAAAATAACACAGCGACTTTTATAAAGAGTGCTCCATTTTTCATAGTGGCCCTCCTTTCTTAATGAAAATAGATGCAAGTACTATGCCAAGTCGATTAATTGCTCTAAAACGCAAAGTTTGCCGATTTAGAGCATGATTCACCATCATAAACCGGCATTTTTTGCCGGGTACCCAGAAAAAAATGCCGGTTTAGACTATTAGCCTTTTATTCTTCTTTTGAAATGAGCTTGATTTTATCACGAAGGCTCCTTTCAGAAATCTTTAGGATTTGGGCTGTTTTTTGCCGATGGTTTTTACAATATTGAAGAGTGGCCGTTATGACTTTTTCCTCTATTTCTTTCATGGATATGCCAATCGGGATTCTGAAACTGTTAAAATCATCGTCAATGCCATTCGGCTGGAGAATGAACTTCTGTTCTTGAACATATTGTGGCAAGTCGGTATCTTCCATTCTTTTCGAGTTTGATAGGGCAACAGCATATTCTATAATATTACCAAGCTCACGGACATTCCCTGGGTAATGATAATCCAGCAAAATCCGACGTGCGGTTGCCGAGAAAGCCTTGTCTTCCCGGTTCATATCGGTAGAGTGCTTTTTTATAAAATAATCCATAAGGATGGGTAAATCTTCTTTTCTATCCCTTAACGGCGGCATCGAAATGGGAATGACATTTAACCTGAAATACAAATCCTCCCTAAATTCACCTTCCATTACCATTTGCTCCAGGTTTTTATTGGCTGCACTTATAATACGGACATCCAGGGATATTTTTGTATTGGAACCTAGAGGCGTCACCTCTCGTTCCTGCAACACCCGTAATAATTTGACCTGAAGAGGAAGGGGCATTTCACTAATCTCATCCAGAAAAAGGATGCCTTCATTAGCAGCAACGAATTTCCCTTCCTTCCTCTGAGTTGCACCGGAAAAAGCGCCTTTTTCATAACCGAACAATTCAGATTCCAGCAGCATCTCAGGAATTGCAGCACAATTGACAATCTGCATGGGTTTGTTTTTCCTTCTTCCCAGAGTATGGATGTTTCGGGCTACAAGCTCTTTTCCAGTTCCACTTTCACCTGTGATAAGAACACTTGAATCAATATCTTTCACTCTTTCGATCATTGAAAAAATACGCTGCATCGCTTTGCTATTACCAAGGAAGTTCCCAAATCCTTTTTGCATCTCTAATTCTTCATGTAATGTCTCCAATTTATTGGACATCTGTTTGAATTCGGCTGCCCTCATCAAGAGCAAAGAAAGTTCTTCTATATTAATGGGCTTTTCAATATAGTAGTAGGCCCCTTTTTTTATGGCATCGATGGAAGTTTCAATAGATGAATAGGCAGTCATCATGATGACTGTTACGTTAGGTGCTATTTGTTTGATTTTCTGCAGGACATCAAGTCCACTTTTATTTCCTATCCTCAAATCAAGTAACACAATATCAAAAGGCTGATCGTCGATCTTCCGAAGACCCTCATCCGGGTCCGTAGTTGTCACTACTTGATAAGAATCTTCCAATGCAAAGCTAAGAGCGGTGCAAATAGCAGGTTCATCGTCAATCACCAATACATTCATTTTCATATTACTCCTCCTCATTCCAGGCTTTTATTCGATATATAAAGGTAGTAAAATGGTGAATTTCGTTCCTGAATTAGGATAACTTTTCACATGGATATCTCCGTTATTTTCTTTAATTAACCTATACGATAACGTAAGTCCCAAACCGACGCCCTTTTCTTTATTTGTGAAAAAAGGCTCGAAAATATGGTTCAGTTCCTCCCGTTTCATCCCCTTTCCTGTATCGGATATGGCAATCCGCCCTGTTTTTTCGTTTTCTTTATCAATGGTGATTTTAATGGTCTTTTCCTTTGTTTCTTCAACGGCATGAATCGAATTCAACACCAAGTTAAGAAGTACCTGTTGAATTTGTTGTAAATCTATATAAAAAATAAGGTCCTCCTCAATCGTTTGCTCGAAATTTATTTGTTTTTTTTCCATTGTCACCTTATGAAAAGCAAGTAATGATATAAGGTCATTAGCGTGGCAATTTGTAATATTTGGCGGTCGCGGACGAGCATATTCAATTAAATCGGTAACAATCGCATTCAGCCGGTTTACTTCAGTAGGCAAGTGTTCCATTAGAACTTGTCGGAATTGAGGATTATCATATTTACTCGGCAGTAAATCAATGAATGCTTTAATCGATGTTAAAGGATTCCTGATTTCATGTGCGACACCTGCAACTAGTTGGCCAAGAGCGTGCAGTTTTTCTTGTGTGACCAATTTTTTCTCCAATGTTTTCTTTTCCGTCTCATCATTCATGGAAAGTAAGTATCCAGTTTGTATTTCTTCAGAATTGAACATCTTATGCATCGAATATGAAATGACCTTCTGTTCATTTTCTTCGTTTATTACCAAGATCCGAAAAGAACCCGTACGATTTTTCGTATTTTGTTCTTGATGGGAAGCTTCGAAATTCCCCATTAATTTCGAATGATTCGAAAAATTCAGAATCATTTCCTTGGAAATGTTTAGAATGTCCGATGCCTTTGCATTGCAGCTGGTAATCATGAAATCGAGATCAAATGTTATGATGCCAGTATTGATATTGTTTAAGATTTGTTCTTTGAACGCTTTGCCATTAGCGATGTTTTGCCGTTGTTTCTCTAAATCCTTATTTAATAAATGTAATTTCAACGTCTGGTTATGAACGGATTTTTTCAGCTTTTGATTCCATATATAAATAACTAGAAGGACAAGGGCTACTACAGTTAAGATTATGATTAGCCAAAATATGAATTGCTCCAACCTGGCAATTTTTTGATTGGACTGTGGCATGATCCATTTGTCAATTATCCCGTTGATATTCCGGTTCGCTTTAAGTTCTGTAAGTGTATTGTCCATCATGAAAAGAAGCGTTTGATTCCCTTTTTTTACTGCAATCGTATAATCCGCGGGTTCAATAACTTCATCGAGAATGATGTAATTCTTTTCCTGGCGGAACTTTCTCAAATAGAAGTCTGCAGTCCATTTGTTTCCAATGAACACATCTGCACGATTGTTCAATAATGTTAAAATGCCCGAGTATTGATTTGAAACGGTCGTTAAGTTTGTATTCCTCATATTGAGAAATGTACTGATTACAGGTGTGTTATAGTCAAGGACAACATGTGAATAACGTAAATCCGTTAACGTATGAATATCCTGTTTCCTTTTACTAGGGATGATAATTGATTGGGACATGGTAAAATAAGATTGAGTGAAATCAAGTTGATTATCTTTTTCAGTATTATAGGTACTTCCAACAATTGCATCAATTGTTCCGTTCATTAAGGCTTTTTCCGCTTCTTGCATCCCCATCGGAATATATTCGAAATCAACCCCATTATATTTTGCTATTTCCTCCATTAAATCAATATTGATCCCTGTCAGCTCACCAGCTTCATTTTCAAATGAAAATGGAGGAAGGGCACTTTCTTCAGCAATTTTAAAAGTTCTTTGTTCAGCAAAAATAGCGGGAGACCATAATGTTTGAACAAAGAATACAAAACAAAATATACATAGTTTAAACATCCGCTTTTTAATTAAGAACCCTCCTTTTATGTCGATATTCATGCAGTCAATAACCCTCGGCTAAAAAACATCCTGTAATAATACTTCTCCAATTAGGACTTGAACCCTTTAAAATGTAAAAGATTCTTAGTATAATCTGACACAATCCAACAATTACCTACAAAATGGTGTGTTTCTGAATTTTATCCTGTCCTAACCTAGCTAAGGTGTTTAGCAAAATTAAAGTAGAAGAAGAGCCAGTTTACTAAAAAGATCCAGATATTTCAGAAATCCGCTCCCTTTCCGCCAACTGTCTGCCAAGCCTCATCAAAGCAAGCGTCTGGGGTCTCTTCTAGCCCGTTATTCGGCAGGAGTGTCGCAAATTTCTTCATTCTAATGAGGGTTTCATCTTAAAAACATCAAGGATAACCAAGTTTTCCTTAAAATCATGGTTTGTAATTAGACCCTTCGGAGCATCCAGACATTGACAAAATTATGTTAAAGTATTTTCAATTTAAAGACTTATTAACATTTTCCATAATGCTCCAAGATGATAAGCCAAGTGGGCAATGATCACATTTACATTTGTCAGCCATTTTCCTAAATAGAAATTTCAGAATTAAAAGCCCAATTTCTCAGTATTAAAATTGAGAAATTGGGCTTTTTGTTACTCCATATAAGTGCCTTATAATGGAATAACACATTATTTTTATTAGGTGGTTTCGTTGAAAATCATTACTTAAACCTTATTCAAGATAAGCACCCGTTAGTTCAAGAAAAGCGTACTTTTCAGCAAAAGCCAAAGGATACACTTTTGTGCGCAGTATTTTTCTTTTGTTAGGTGGAATGCGTAAAACTGTTACATGGTAGTTTGCTTTCACTCTACGGATCACTTTTTGTTTTTCCCCTTATTTGATTGAGTGGCTACCTGCGAACCAAAAGGAGTTCGAATTATCGCAAAGTAAGGTAATATCTTAGGACTTGATTAATTATTTTCTCATCGAATATACTAATCCTTTAATCCCTTTCCATCGAGAATTTGCTGCATATATTTTTCAACCCTTGATACTCGAGTTTTGGATTGTTTGGGTTGTGAAAAATAAAGAATGTATGCTCTTTGCCTTCCTGGGGTCAATGCTTCAAAAGCAGTTTTCAAGGCAGGGATTTCATCGAATTTATTTTGAAGTTCTTCAGGAATTATGAATTCTGTATTACTTTTAAAATTCACTTCCAAACCGGCTTTTTCAACTTCAATGGCTTCATGAATATAGGCTTTCAAGATGGTTTCCATTGCAACTATTTCTTGAACATTGGTGAACCGAATCTGGCGCGCCCCCTGTACATTCTCCGTTTGTTGGATTAGAATTCCATGGGTATCCTTTAACAAGGCACCTTTGTGAAACAAAAGCGCACAATATTCTTTAAATCCATGTATTAAAACTATGTTTTTTTTCTCAAACGTGTAACAAGGATGCATCCATTTAAATTCTTCGGTCAGTTCACAGTCAAGAACGATATTTCTTAACATCTCATATTCTTCTTTCCACTTTTTAGCTTTATCTAAAAATTCATCAACCTTAGGATTCGTTCTACTTTTTGTCATCACGGAACACTCCTCTTTCCGAGCAGTTTGCTTTTTTCTTATACGTTAGCTAAATACTAAAAAACAAGGCAGAGGTTTGGTCTTATAATACCTCCAACACGTTATTAAGTTCTTCGCCCATTTTGGCCCAACCATATTTCGCACCATTGAACGCTTGATCTTCTTTTTCGAATCCTGTTTGTTCGAGATGTAAGTGGGTTGTTCCATCCTCGTGCTTTAATGTCCATGTGACTGTAGTGTTTATACCGCCACCTACCCAGGTGTAAGATAACTTATGAGGCTCCTCGACTTCAAGAACTTCGGAATCAATAATTAAATTCCACTGTTCATTCCGAAACTGGAATTTATGTCCGACGACAGGTTTAATATCATTAGCCATTACCCATTTCCCAAGAGTATTTGCATCCGTTAAGGCAAGCCATACCTTTTCGATCGGGCTCTTAAAATTAAAATCTTGTAATACTGTTAAACTCATTTTTATTCCTCCTCTAATATTTGATTTAAAAGTGATATCCTTTCACTCCAGAATTTTTTGTAAAACGATACCCAATCCTCAATTTCTCTCAATGGGGCAGCATTCAGCCGATAACGCGTTTCCCTGCCGACCTTTCTGCTGATCACGAGACCAGCCTCTTTAAGGATTGCCAAATGCTTTGAAACCGCAGTACGACCCATTTCAAAATGAACGGTTAACTCATTGAGTGGCAATTCTTCCACGTCCGCCAACAAACGTAGCAATTTGCGTCTTGTTGGATCAGCGATGCCTACATAAATATCACGCTCTTGATTTTTCTCGTTCAAAATCACCCCCCCTTTTAATTGGACACCATTTGGTGTCTTTACTATATGACACCAAATGGTGTCCTGTCAATTTTATTATTGCCATCACGGTATTCGTTTTATTCTCCTATCATCAAGTCTATAGGTTCCTTCTTTATTATTTGTTCAATAGATTAAGCTTCAAACTTATTAAATCCTTTTACAACTAAATTTCCCTGTTAGTTAAATTAACCTTGTGACACAAGTGATGACCAATATTGTCAGTTTCCTTTTTCTGAAAATTGGATATGCTCGTGTTTCAGCAAAAGATCAAAACTTGGAATTGAAGACCGATATATCTTCATTAATAAGCAAAGTGGAAAAGATTTTAACCGGCCTCTATATCAAGAGATTTCACGATTTGATAGTAGGAAATCTAGAGGTGTGGGTAATGCTGGAAAATTAATAGAGGCCCAATTATAAAAATTCTGCTTTCATATGTGGCTTAGCAAGAACGTAGAAAAAATAAGCAAACGATAGACTGAAGGAATTGAAGTGGAAAAGAATAACGGCGTAAGATTTTGGACGACGTAAGTTGAAATTAATAATGACTTCATTCAAGTATATGATAATGGAATCAACGATTAGATTTTACAAACCCTAAAAAAGTTCCAGTTTGTTTTTAGGAATCCACTCCCTTTTTTCCGACTGGCTGCCAAGCCTCATCAAAGCAAGCGACTGTGGGTTACGAAAGGTACGAGTCTCGTGAGGGAAAAACGAGAACCCCGCCCACAGGCGCAAAGAGCGCCGCTGGCGGACCGTCCGCGGCAAGCGAATGCCTGAAGAGGAAATCATTTTACAAACCCTCAATATCTTAAATTATTTTTTTATTTCAAGGCTTTTTAACATTTGCCTAACGCTCCAAGATGATAAGCTGAGTGGGCAATGGTCGCGTTTAGATTTGTCAGCCATTTTACTAAATCGATTGTTTCGATTTCAGTGAAAAGAGTTACATATTCTTTTTGTAATCCCTCCCTGATTTCCGCCCATTTCACCTCATCAACATGAGTAATGGTCCAACTTGCGTCCGATCTTTTTCAAAGTCTGTGCCACTGATCATTGTTCGGATCACCCATAAATAATACCGTATGTGGTCAGAATGAGCAGCAATGGTTGATCCTTTTATGGACCATGAAGCGTCTTCTGCTGTTAAACCATCGAGTGTCCCGAAAACCCCTGTATTCGGTTTTGAATCAGTATAATAGCTTCCTTCATTTCCAGGCCCTCAAACGTTTCTTTCAAAAGCGTTTTTATCGAACTTGCCAACGTCTCGCTCATTTCAATTCCTCCCAAATGTTTTAATCGACTTCATTACTTTATAAAACACTAAGAAAAATCAATAATCGTTTATTTTTTGTTAAATTAATCCAAAAAACGGGAGTTTAAAGAATTACTCGATCACCTGGCATATGGTAAGGGTTTTCTTAACTTTCGAGTACAGTTAACAACCTTATATGGTATTGACGCTGCTCTAAACGTGAAAAAAATAAAAACACCTTAAAAAGACCGTTCCTTAAATAAACAGGAACGGCCTTAATTATTTATTTGAAAATATGATTCAGTCTGAAATGTTAAAAGTTTTTAATAGCTTTTCAAACGCTCCTCCAGGGACACAATTCTAAACTTTAACTCTTGATTCGTGTCTAAGCCTCCTATTACAATTTGATTATCTTCCGTAATGGTGACATATCTGAAGGTTTCATCTCCATGGATCTTTATTTTTGTCTCCAATGTCGTTTCCATTTTTGCAAAAACTTGATCTGTGTATTTTAGCGGAAGTAGATCATCTAATCCCTCATCGGGGCTACCAAGCCACTTAAACATGAAATCCTTCAATGAATATTGTTCAATCATCGATAAATGATCTTTAAATGCTAATTTGTCTATTGTAATCTCTTTCAACTTAACCACTCCTCAATCGTATTTAAAGTTTATCTCGATAAACTCTTAACATCAAGGGCATTCCAATGACAAACGATTACATTTTGATTACTTGCTGTCTAAATAAACCCATCCATACCAATAAACGGTACAGGACAATGACAGGTGAGCTTTCTTGAAATACAAATTAGGAATGAATTTTTTCACTTGTGTAGATAATTAATGGCCTGGAGAAATACGCCTTTCATAAATATTCAGAGGAAATTCTTCCTGCGGTTTTCAAGCGGGGCACAAATTTTATATACTTTATGCACCATTTTATTTATATTTTTTGACCTCTTTACGAAAATCTGGCACCAAGATTCATTCTGTTAATCAGGATGTTCATTCCAGCCTCAAAAACAGCCTCCATTTCTTTAAGGAAATGGAGGCTGTTTTTCTTAAATGATAAATGTAAAAACAACTTTCTGGTTTATGATAGCCCTTAAATTAACATTATAATTCTTGGTTTCCTTTAACGCCATTTATCGAATAGCTCATTTTTATGTTGGCATTTAATGAGTGATATACTGAACAGTACGTATTTTTCGATAGTTGAATCGCACGCACCACTTTATCTTCAGGCAGATCACCCTCCAATAAATAGTGGATATGAAAATCGGTAAACCGCTTAGGGTGGTTTTCTGATCGTTCCCCTTCTATCTCTATTTGAAAGGCCTTTGTTTCAAATCGCATTTTTTTTAAAATCATTACAATATCAATACCTGTGCACCCTGCAAGAGAATGCAAAAGTAACTCAGTGGGTCTTGCTCCACTATTTTTCCCTCCTACGTCTTCGGCAGCATCCATCTTTATTTCATGTCCCGACGGAGTTGTGCCAGAAAAGGCCATTTCCCCTGTCCATGTAATCATTGACTTCATTTAATTCAATTCCTCCCTTTCTTGATGTTTTGTTCTAAAAATAGGCCACATGTCTATTTAATGTAAGTACAGGTCATTTAAGTCTTAAAATAATACTTCCCCAATATTGCGGTCAGTCCGTATATTAAAGGTCCTTGGCTTCAGGATTGTATTTTGACCTTAATTTGTGATGAACTTTCAATAATATTATTTCCAAAAGACTTGCCCAGATAGTCATACTTACATAACCTACCATGAAGTTTTATAGTTTCCTTTACCATTTAAAGGAGTTTTATAATTATTATTTTCCCCTTTTTGCCAAGTAATATTGCCATTTTCATCTTTCATGACGAACTTGAATTCATAGAGTCGATCTGCTGCTAAACGGAAAGTTCCACTCCAGCTCCCTTCTTTGTTTTGCGTGAGTTTATATTCGTAATCTTCAACATTCCATCTGCCGATTTCCCCTCTATCCCCTATTAAGTAAACTCCCTGTGTGACAGGTACATTTTCAACTGTGAATATAACTGGAATCGACTTGCCTTCCAATTTATCCTTCATCATCCTGAACTCATTTGTAGGGTTTCCTTCATCGTCGAATAAATAGGACATCCTCAGCAAGGTAAATCCCTCAAAACCATGGTTAAAAACCATTTCTGCTATATTGTCAAAGCCCCATTCATTATTGATCAGCGGGAGTGCGTTTTCTCCGTTTAAAGAAATTCCTTTTTCATTAGCTAAAGAGGCAATATGTGTCACCAACGTTTTAGGAGCGCTATATGATGGTGCAATATGTGCGTCTTGGTCTCCCATTTCCAAACAGGTGAACGTGAGGGCCATATTCGATTTCTTAAATTGATTCAATAATTGGGAGTAGTTATAGTACCCGGCACTATACTCTGCTGAATGCGGTAGTACTGGATCATTCATTTTCCAATGGACTCCTGAGATTTTAGCTCCAATTGGCACGCCAAAGACTTTATCAAAATGTTTATGGGCAAATTTAGAGATCTTTGCAAGATGTTTTTCGAGTGCTCCTTGATACCATTGCATAAAGTCGTATCCAAATTGTGTATCGATTGCTCCGCCCTTGGTGAAAAATTCATCCCCGTTTCCAGGTGGCTGAATCTCATTCCAGTTTTTATACGTTTCACCCCAGGCAGCATTTAATTTTTTTATCGTTGAATATTTTTCTCTCAAGGTAAGCCTGAAATCCCGTTTCGCTCCTTCTGTATAAACTTGAAGCTGGCCCCTTTCAGGATAATCCCAGCCATCAGCATTTTGATAGGAGGGATATCTTAGCTCCCCAGCTGGTCCTGCACTTAGATATATTTTGGCTATTAGGTCCTTCTTATCAGCAAAGTTCTCTGCAAAGGATTTATACAATTCGTTGTACTGATTTGCTGTACCTTCCCACCAAGGAGCAAGTACTTCTTTATTCCAGAAACCACTTTCACTCTTGAATACCATGTTATCTAGAGTGTCCTTATTCCAGAGCCAACTCGGGATAGGATAGTTACAATCATCCCCCACATTACCGCCGCATTGATGTGTAGACAGAATGGGCACCCATTTTAAACCGGATGCTTCCACTGTTTCCGCATATTTTTTATAATAGGACCAATCAAACTGATTATCTTTTTTACTCTCGACTAACCCCCACCAGATATCTGTCGTTATTGCATATACTCCATTTTCCTTCAACTGAGTTAACTGTGCTTCAAATGCCTCCCAATCTGTTATTTCACCCAATGGGGCCATTACATAAAGCTTGTAATCTGGTTTTACTTCTGCTATTCCAGGTGAAGTACTTAAAGGAACAAAACACAGCATAAAGGTAAAAACGCCAACAGATAATTTGTTCATAAAAACGCCAACCTTTCCCCTATTTATTCATAAAAATCCCTGGTTGAGATCGCTTACATCCATTCGTTAAATAAAGTCACTCCTTTACTAGAAATTATATTTGTTTTGGTAATATTTATCAATTTAATTCGTCGGGGGAATATGTTCATAGCTCCTCAAAGAAAAAAATGGATAGTCCTATAAGAGACTATCCAGCAGACTATAGACAAACTCGATAAATAATTGAGTTTGTCTATAGTCTTTTTAAGGGTTTGTAAATTTTTGAACGTTGATTGGAACGTAGGGCACTCGTTTTCCGCGGGCGCTCCACTCTTGGCGCCCTTTGTGCCTGTGGGGCCTCCCGTGGGCACGCTTTTCCCGCAAGAGTCCCGCACACCCGTTCCAATCAACTTTGTTTTAAAATAGAAGGATAAAAACATGGAGTGATAAGGATGGCTTCTAAACATTATTCTATTCAGCAAGATCAACTTGAAATGATTACGATAGATCAATTGGTGCCCGCAAACCATTTGGTTCGTAAAATGGAGGCCGTCATTAATTTTTTCTAACATTTATGACTTGGTGAAAGACATGTATTCCGAAAAAGTAAACATAGTTTTAATTCTTTCCAAGTACCCAGTTTTTCTCCATGAAGCTGAGCTAGAACCAGAATCAGGAACGCTACGATTCTAATTGCGGAAAATACTAAATATCCTGTAACATATGTTATCTGTTTTAGCGTTCCGAGTATATTTGGAACCAAGAATCCGCCAACCTCAGACAGCTCCCGCAATTCCTGTAATGAAACCAATTTCTTACTAACTGAAAGACAGCCCATTTGCCCATTCCGAGAAATAGCATAATGTATAAGGTATCAATAAGTTTGAAGAGAAGTTCTATCAAGTTTTATTTTTTCATTTTCATAAGCATAATAATAAGTGTTGATTCTTGATTTACCTTCAGACGATTACTATTCTTCATTAGAGGGCGTAATCTTCCCGCGGCACGAAACGAAGAACTCCTTCATAAGATGTGTTATGAGCGGCATGTAGTGATTTAATAATCAGATTATAGCCGGGGAAAGGTTGGGTGCAATAATATGAGGCAATATCCAATTCGTAATAATCCATTTCAAAATCTTCAGGAAAAAGACATGTCTTTTGAAGAGGTATTCGTTCATATTGTAGAATTCATGAAATTAAATCCTTCCGGTGACTATCGATTAATGGTCGGTACAGATTCGCAAGTACATAAAAAACATACAGTGTTCATTACAGGCATCGTGATACGTCAGGTCGGGAATGGTGTATGGGGTTGTATTAGAAAAGTGATGATTCCTAGAAGGATGATGCAATTACATGAACGTATTTCCCATGAATTGTCGTTAACTGAAGAGATCGTATCCATGTTTACGGAAGAAAGAAAAAATCAGTTAATCGATATTGTCCTGCCTGCTGTATATCAAGGGGCAACGTTCATCATGGAAGGGCATATTGATATCGGGATTGGAAAGCGGAACAAAACCAGTGAGTTTGTTAAAGAAATGGTAGCCAGGATGGAATCCATGGGAGTGGAACCTAAAATTAAACCCAATGCTTTCGTTGCTTCAAGCTATGCCAACCGGTATACAAAGCAAGAGTAAATGACTCCAAAACATGCAAGAAGCCTAAACTGTGAGCAATGGAGCTTTTTTCAAAGTAGGTAAGATGGATGGTAATATATTATACTAGAACAATATAGGTTGGAAATTTCCTGTTCTTTTTTTCAAGCTAAAAGTTGTACATATATTCCTCTCGTACGTTGCTCTGAATAACGCAAAAAAACCGGCCTCAGACGAGACCGGTTTTAAAGATAGAAGCCGTTATTGCCGTATTCAGTAAGAAAGTTTTAAACCACCACTCCTTAAAGTGGGTGTTTGCAGAAACAATCCTGTTGTCCAAGTCAGTGACGAGGCATAACATTCCTGTTTCAATATAAAACTCCCTATTACAGCTTAAAGGTTAAAACTTAAATATCATTACGAACAGTACAGCTTGTATTGTTATATTACCTGAATTCCTTATATCTTACAATGGTAATATTTGCTATAGCGATAACCAATCAAATTGGCTTTATCTTGGAATGGACGCCCTATTATCCCTTTATACTTAATAAGAGCATTCGTTAGGATCAAACTATTGATCAAAATAACTGATAATATCCACTTGGTCTTTATTTTGTAGATGATTGCTGGGATCTCCATAAAACCTTTTCGTGATTACACCTAATGCCTTTCTGCTGTTCTCCACTCGTAGATAAGGAACATCCAATCCCTTTATGTCGCGATCGCCAATCACAACCGAAGCCCCTTGACAAATTGCATCTTTAATGTATTTATGGCCATCCTCCTTATATCCGTTTACGGCAACAAAAAGGTATCCATTTTTTATTTCTTTTGAGTTATCGGCGACACCTGTAATGGATATATCTTCAACGTCCTTCGGCAAATCCCAGTTTATTGCTTCATATATTACGTCTTTAAGGATCATTAACTTTTCTCCTTTTTCAATTAAGCTATTCACCTGTTTTTTGTAAAAAAAAACCTTCTTAATTCACATGCCATTATTAGTATTAACAAGTACTCTAAAAATAATTGTTAATATATAATTTGTTTGTTGGTAAAAAATGTTTTCAGGTTGAGTCCGCCAAAATAGATTATAGCCATTACCAAAAGCCCGTAAATTATGAAGAAAAAAAAGCAGCATGAATTGGCTGCTTTGCTTTAAAAGTAATATGGATATAACTAGTATATCTTCAAGTTAAATTGAGATTTTTTTCTCGTTTTCCCCAACCAAGTCAATCGCTAAGTTTACTATTCTTTTTCCATTACCTACACTTACGATTGAATTTCCAAGGGTTTTGTTTCGGCCTTTTGATTGTACAATGGCAAAATGAAAAACATCCCTAGGATAAAAAAGAAAGCCGCGGTTTCAAAAATGGAAACGAGTGAAAATTGCTCTTTCAACACCCCTGCAGCACTCATGGTCAAAACCATGGAGCCAGTGAACAATGGGCTTAAGATTCCATTGACCCTTCCAATGAACTCGCCTTCGGTCCTCTGCAATATCAATGTATTGATCCCAATTTGAATACAAGGCAGCATCAGCCCATTAAAGAACTCGGCAGTAAGTGTAATCCAAAGGTTTGTTGACAGCCCCATTACCGCTATTCCAATGGCATTCACAAGCATTCCAAATGCTAATAATCTCTGAGGTGCCACCTTTTTGGCAAAAATCATCACTCCTGCTCCGCCTAAAATCATACCAATCCCATTCAACATAAATAACCATTGAAGATTTTCCTTAGGCAGACCCAGTTGTTCGGTAACAAGGAATATCGAGAGCGGCTGAATGAAACCCAGTCCGAGCCCGGCTGCCAGAAAACATAAACCAAGCAGACTCAGTTCTTTTTTTCGCAACACGTAGCTCACTCCGCTTTTCATTTCCTGCCACAATGTTGTTTTGGCCTTTTGTTCATCAAGTTTGCGATCTTTTGGAAGGAAAGCTAGTGCACCAGCTGAAAATAAAAACGCGAGGCCAGTTATAGCAATCGAGATATTGATCCCGAATGATTGGAAGGCAAATGTACCGAGAATCGGGCCTAAAACCATAAATACTGCGAAAACTGTCTGATAAACTGACATCCCTGTTTGAATTTGACTTTCTGGCAAATGCATTTTAAATAGCTTCATGCCTGATGGCTGAGAAAATTGAGAAAGTATCGCCGAAATCAAAGTTGCAAAAAACACCATTTTCCAACTTCCGAAGATAAGCGTGATAAGCACAGCAAATACGGATATTGCACTTAAAATATCACACCAAACCATCGTTTTTTTCGGACTCCAGCGGTCAGCGAACGTCCCTCCAATAAATGAAAAAATAAAAATGGGTGCGAATTCCGCTACTGAAATCATTGAAATGGCAAAGGCATCCCCATTTGTCTTTTCCATGACGAATAACAAAACTGCAAAATTCCGCACCCATATCCCTATTTGTAAAAACAAGCCTGAAAAGATGATGGCCCGAAATACACGATTTGTAAATAAGTTAGGTTCCTTATTACTCAATGTTACAGATGAGTTTTTTCCCAATATAAAAACCTCCTGTGAAATATCTGGACAGGAGGCAGTACAATACAAATTTAAAAAGGCATAATATCCCTAATTGAAGGAACACAATGATCTTTGTTTGTATTTTAATGTACAGACTAATCCTATCCAGAAAAAAAGATCGTATTTAAAACGCATTTTTTCTTAAAGAATAGGATTAAATGATCATTGTTTAACCGTTCCCCTTCCATTTTATGCTAAAATCATAATAATCCATTTAATCTGAAAAATCAAGATAAAAATTCAATAATAATCCTTTTTTGGATCAGACTTGTTCATTTTCTTATTCAAAAAGAACTTCCTTTTAAAGAAAACCCTTTTATATCGTAAGTTTTCAGGGTTATTGCTGATTGATGCTTCTGCACTTTGTTCCACTTTGCCACAATTTTTTTCATGACCTTTTCCCGGAATAGCTCGTGCGAGTGTATGCTTCTTATCAGTTCTCTAGCATACGTTCATGATTCGGATTCGCCTGTACAAGTAAATGGGAAGATGGCATAAGAATTTGATGCTCATGTAAAGCAGCCATCATCTCAAACCTGACATTTCTTGCTGTTTCAAAGTAATGTTCAGGTTTTACAAGCCCCACTATGCATAGTTCATATCCCACATATTTAAGATTCGGATTTAAATCCGTAATGCCTATGTATCTAAAATCCTCTTCGGGTGTACCATCCTCTAGCCTTAGAAGGTTTTCACCATACTTATCATTACTGATAATACATATATCCTCCAACAGCCGTTTTACCTTTTCAGGATTTTCCTGGTAACTTACTGTAATGCGTTCAATGATTCGCATTCTACCTTTATTGAAATTTTGAATCGTCCTGATTTCACTGTGTGGGATGGTCAGCAATTTTCCTGACCATTCTCTGATCTGCATGAACCTGATACCGATTTCCTCTACGGTTCCGGAACTTGTCCCATTGAATGTCACAAAATTCCCTACACGAAATTCATTATCTGAAAGCCTTACAAATCCCAATAAAATATCCTTAAGCATTTGCTGAGCGGCAAATCCGATAACGATTCCCACGATCCCCGCTCCTGCTAAAATTCCTTTTATATCAATGAACTGCCCAATCAGATAAATGAGGAAAATCAAAACTATGCCGTACCTGAGACTGGAACGAGTTACCCCCTGTATCGTTTTTTCCACTTCTTCCTCAAAAAAATCAGATCTTTTAAAGAACCATTCGACCATTTTATTCAAAATATAATATACCGCCAATAACAGTAAAGTTAATATAAACAGCCTCATTAATAAGAATTCCTTCAAATAATCCAAAGCACGCTCAGTAAAATTCAAGATTTCCATGTTCACACCTCTATTTCAACTTTATTCAGAATCGATTAAGATCCAATCATCATCCTTTCCTATTATACCTTCATCCAATATAAGTCTTGTTTTAAGGCGATAGGAAACCCCTCGCTTATAAGGCTCCTTCAATATAGGAAGACTAAAGTTAAAAGGAATTTCATTGCTTTCCCCTGACTCAATCTCACTTGAAGCTAAAATGGTGCTCGTCTTAAGGGTATTTTCCATTCCCGTAGAATGAGTATCCATAATTAAATCACATTCGATCCTCCTTATTCTTTGCTCCTGGGTACCACCCTTAATCAAGAAATAGCCGTTTATTAATTCACCTGATTTATACGTATTTTTTGGAAGGATTAAATCTATTTGTGCAGAACCTATCCCTAAAAGTAACAAAGATTTTCTAAGTATCAAAGAATACACTCCATTTATATTTATTTGTTTTTCTATTAAACCACATATTTATACATTTCCTTTAGCGCTGCATCATCCGGACTACAAAAAAACCTTTACCATTTTGGTAAAGGTTTATATTAGAAAATAGACCTTTACCAATAGGTAAGGTCTGGCTAACAACAATATGCTGCCAACAACACCGAGAGCAAAGAGCTCCGTAATGACGACATTGTTGTAAAAGCTACTCCCCTTAGGAGAAAGTATTCAAGTATATTATTTATCATACGTTAAGATTAGAAAGTTTGTCAAACCTTTATATTTTATTTTTTTCGGGTTCTGCCTGGGTAATTCGAGTTCTTTGTACATATATTGGTAATAATAAAAAGATAATGAATTAAATTGTCCTGTAATTGCAAAAGAATTAACTGCTAGGTTTTAAATAGGCCAGTTGGTGGAATATGAAGTATGTAACAGCTAGTGTCCTTCTATTTACAACTCGGTGAACGCTCAAAAAGTAAAGTGAACAAACTATGTATATTTAATAAAATCTATAATTATATTTAAAAATTAACAAGATTTCTCTTTTACTTTCGCCGATCATGTTGTAATATAAATGTAACAATTGTAATATTAATTAAACTTTCGTTACATAAGTATCCTATTAGGGATTGGGGAGATAAAATATGAAAAAAATTTCAGGTGTGCTATTATCCATTATCATTTTATTTTTCACATTAAGTGGTCAGGTTACCGCCAAAACGTCATCACAGAATTTATCTGATGCAAATGCATTAAAGATAGCCGATAATGCCAGCAAACATTTTTGGAATGCTTTACATGGGTACAAAACCCGATCATGTTCACAAAAAACTTTCAATTATAAAGGGACAGAGTATTCATACATTTGCCAAGAGTTTAATACAAAAGATAAATTGACTGCCTACCTGGCAGAGACATTTACTAATAATGCAGTTGAAAAAGGACTGACTAAATATAATTACATTACCTATAAAGGGAAATTAGCACGTCCAGTCGGAGATGGCTTTAGCATGTTAGAGTGGAAAAAAGCCAAAATTAAATTGGTCTATCAAAAACAAAACGTTAGGTCATACAATTTAACTGTACCTACAGTCGACGGTGAGTCAGTAAAAAGAACGGTTACCTTTTATAAGTCCGGTTCCGCTTGGAAAGTCAATCAGTTCGATGCAGTTCAATAAAACATTGGTTTAAATGTAACGCCTCATATGCTGTATAGTTAGTTAAAAACTATATGTCATATGAGGTGTTTTTTTGTTGTCCCTTGTATCGTGAGAAATAATCTTTCAGACTTGTATCAGCTCACCTTTCACTTCACAAAATATTTAAACAAAAAAAACACAGCTAAGATACTGTGCATTAACGGATTTTTGCCTTACGGAAGCCTTGATAGGTATCGTAGGCGGCAAAAATGATGAAGATGAGTATGAGACCCCAGTATATCGAGCTTTTCCATTCATCGATTGAGAATAGTGTTCTTTGGTATGCAAGGAATTCCGGGTTCAATAAATCAGGATTACTGATGATGATGATGAAAGCCAGAGTGTACAACAGCTGGTATATGGCATGAAATAAAGCTAATTTCAGGGTCCATCGACCTAAAAATAATTTATAAATCGCCAAGAGCACCCCCATGATAATGACGCATGATACCAGCAGCCAATAGGAATTCAATACATCTTGATTGAAAGAAGGTGTCACGAAAATGAGACTGCCATTTCTTTTTTCATAGACTCCTAAGAGGTTTGCTGCATTGAAATAAAGGGCCGCGAAGACAGAAAGACCTAACAAACTCGCAAAAATCTCGATCATAGGAACCGCTTTTTTCTTTGAAATGTTCGGCATAACTTTTAAGTTTTCCGGTGTCCATGGTTTCAAGTCCTTTGTCAAAGGCGACTGGTCTTTTGAAGTATCCATGCGTTCTAAAATGGCAAATGAAAGCGTTAACCAGAAAAACACTTGGATACCTGTACTGATGATACCGGTAATCCCTTTCCCGATTATTATTAAAATTGCGTCCACAACCGTATTCCCCATATCCCGAAAAGGATTATCCCCTACTAATCCGATCAGTGAAATGACTGCAGCTATTGGTAAAATCATTTTCAACAGACAGATATAAACATCAAAATAACGCGGTCCAATCAAATGCATCGGCCGATCGCGATAACGACTTGCCAGTATAACCGGATCTCCTAATTTTAATAGGACGGCTTTCACGTCTTGCTCCGTATGATCCACCGGAAGCATATCTTCGATTGTAGATTGAAGCTCAAGCGCAATATCCCCCCGGTTTTTTTCTGGCAGCCTGCGGGTCACTTCCTGAATATAAAGTTCAATCAGCTCCATCTTCTCCCTCTCCTTTTAATAATATATAAAGCTCTTGAGAAGTTTTTTCCCATTCTTCCTTTAACTGAATGAATATTTCTCCACCATAATCGCTTAAAGAATAATACTTGCGCGGTCTACTTTCAGAAGTATCCCAGCTGCTGGTGACCAATTCTTGTTTTTCCAGGCGGCGAAGCAAAGGATATAAAGTACTTTGATCAATGGTAATTCCAGACTTCTCTAAACGCTGGACAAGCGAGTACCCATACTGCGGAGTTTTGAGCTGACTTAAGACAGCTAACGTCAAAGTGCCCCTGCGCAGCTCAGTTGTTAATGAATTCAGTAAAGTGCTCATCCAATCACCTCTTCTCTATACTATGTGACGTACACCATACCTTATACTATGCATCATACACTATTTTAGTTCTTACACCAATATAAAAATGAAAATATATTTTATTTAACGCATAAAAAAGAGAAGCGTTTCACGCCTCTCCGTTTTTCCATTATTAATATCATACAAGAATGACCCATAATATCATCGTCGTGATAATCGTGACTACCCCTTATAGTTTAGGACCGACAATCCTCAATACGACTTCGGTCATTCGTAAAGCGGCCCAACCTTTTCCAAAATGGTTCCGATTATTGAACCGAAAACGATTAAAAGTCCAATGCTCGTCATCAGTCCGCCAAAACCCCCGTTAATATTCTCAACGATCTGATCCAGAGGCATTCCAGAAGCAAAACCCACAAATAAAGTACCTAATAGTAGCGATAAGAACGGATGCAACTTGATTTTAGTTGTCGCAAAAGAACACGCCAATGGCCAAAACAATAAATAACACATATGATTACCGCCTATTTTTACTCGCTGCCAAAAAAGTCCGCATTACCTGTTCAGCTGCTAGTTCCAAAAATTCAGCCCCTCTTTCCATAGCTTCCTTTAAAGGCATAGGGGCGTTCACCAGACTATGGACACTAGTTATTCCATGGTCATATAAAGCTTCAATACCTGTTCCGATTGATCCAGCCAAGACAAATACGGGAATATCATGCTTCTTCGCTTCTTGTGCAACTCCCATTGGTGTTTTACCTGAAGCTGTTTGGTAATCGATTTGGCCCTCACCGGTAAAGACACAATCAGCATTGTACAGTTTTTCACCCAGTTTCGTATATTCCATAACAATATCGACGCCCCTTTTCGTTTCCGCATGGAAAAAGGCTTGAAATGCACTTCCAATTCCACCGGCAGCACCAGCACCAGCTTTATCATGCAAGTGAATGCCTGTCTTATTTTCCACCAAATCAGCCCATGTTGATAAAGCTTTATCAAGCATTTCAATCATGGCAGGGGTGGCCCCTTTTTGGGGTCCGAATACACTTGATGCCCCATCCGGTCCGACTAACGGATTTTGAACATCCGAAGCAATCAAAAACTCGGAATCTGCAATTCTTGGATCAAAAGCCTCCGTATTTAGTTCAGATACACGCGATAATTCGGCACCCCCTAATCCCAAAGGACTCCCCTCATCATCAAACACCTTCATTCCCAAAGCCTGAAGCATTCCAACTCCGGCATCATTGGTAGCGCTTCCACCAATCGCTAAAATGAACTTTCGACATCCATCATTCAATGCTTTTTGAATGAGCTGCCCTGTCCCGTATGTAGTTGTTATCAATGGGTTCAACTCACCTGGATCGATTAGACATAAACCGGATGCACTGGCCATTTCAATCACACAAGTTTCCTGATCACCCAAAATTCCATATGCTGCCTGTACGTCTTCAAGTAAAGGCCCTTTAACGGTCACTTCAACTTTTCGCCCATTTGTAGCTGCCACAAGACTATCCATCGTACCTTCACCGCCATCCGCTGCAGGAACCAATTCAGTCTCGGCATCCGGCAGCGCCTTCCTGACCCCTCGCTCGATTGCTTCCGAAGCTTCTAATGCTGACAAACTCCCTTTATAGGAATCTGGTGCAATAACAATTTTCATGCTCAGGTCCCCTTTGAATTTTTTTATATTAGGTTAATTATAATCTTTGAAAATATTTTAATCATCGTTCAATCTATACGAGAATTAGTATGACATATTTATATTTTTTTAGCTATTCTGCTAAAGGGCTGCTGGATAAATCAGTTCAATGGCGTGGCGACAAAATTCCTAGACCATTATTTGAGTTGGTTTCAATTCCATGATTGCATCAGGCATCGAAATGATATATGCGTCGGTAAGCAAAATGATTGTTGATAGCTGCCTGTTCTCAGCAGAAGCAACCTATGACAAACTTAAATTACTACAATTCTCCAAATGGTTGATAGAGGCAGGATTATTGATGCAACATTAATATTAGGGAGCTCAATATGAAAAAGATTATTTCCCTCGAATTCATCCAAATCTTTTATCTAGTGAAGGTCACAGGTATGGGCTACAAGCTGCTGGTAAAGAAATTACATTTGAATTACTAGATGACAGCACTTCTCTGTAAGCAAAAGTGAATCATGCTTAAGATCAAATGGTGAAAACTCTGATTTTGGTTTGTTCTGTGAGGTAACCATTTTTAACTCTTCCTTGATAAGTTGCTCTATACTTTACGAATCCTCTGACTTACTTCGTCCATAATAAAAGCGTCATCTAATAATCCTTCAATTATCTGTTTTCTCACCTTTTCGTCAGAATGTGCAGGCTTAAATACAAGCTAAATATTTGGAAATTCAGCCATGAACTCTTTATGAATTTGGTAGTAATCGATAGGTTCACTAGCTCTCCTGTGCTCCTATTGTAAGTGTACCAGTTAGTTCTTCTTCTCAATTTGCCGCCATAATTGCTTTTTGACTTAGTCTGATCATCTTGTCAGCGTATTGTTTAAACTGGTGACTGCCCATGATTCAGCAGTTTAACTATATCTTTAATTTTATTGGAATGGACTTTGAGGGATATATTATTCGAAAAGGAAACAAACATGAGGCCGTCCTTCGAGACAAAGAGACTCTTTTCGCTGTTTCCCAAATTCATAATAAGTTGAGATTCTAACCGAAGCAAATGAACTCAAAACATAAATGGGCTGCGTTCCACATCGAGTGCAGACCCTGTTTTTTCCACTGTGAAATAAAGTGTTAAGTTATATCATTAAAATTAATTTGCTGAATTCTTTAAAGTTCACCTAATCTAAAGGGCCTTAACCAATGTCTAGAGGTATGGAAATAAAGCTCTAAACTTAAAAAACCGCCATCAAATTGATGGCGGTGCCTCGTTTTTTTACATATCTTCCTCGATCGTTTCAACAAGGATAAAAAGAAAATGATAGATTAAATTAAAAGTTTCTTCTAATGATAGGTCTTCTCGAAACCCATTTACATTATCCAAGGCAAAATTCACATCCCATAGACCATCGCCCTGGTTAAACATCAAGCTGAATGATCCAATGCCTTCTTGAAGTTCCTTTGTTAAATACGTTTTTAAAGCTTCTCCCATTTTTTTCTGGAATTTCAATCCGAACATCGCGTTATAAGTACCGAAAACATCATCCATTTCCAATGAAAGTGCCTCAACACCGATTAATCCGAACCATTTGGATTCAAAGTAAAGGAATTCTTCTTTATTATTTTTCAAATACTCGATTGATTGTGATAAAAATGCAGAGTTCTCTTCAGAAATCAATTCTTCACTCTCTTTATTACTGCGCTCGATATATGCATCTGTAAATCTGGATGTATTTTCTTTTTCCACTATAGTGATATCATCAGCGATTAATTTATGCTTTTCAACATAATCCCTTTCTTCTTTAAACAACTCAACTTTGTTTTCGATTATGGATTTTGATATGTATGATTCCATTTGTTTTTTTAACATGTTATGTCCTCCTAGTATCTTTTCAAGCTTTCGCAATTTCAATCATAGCATATTCACTGCAGATAAAATAACTTTGAGAATTAAATTACAATATCGGTAGTGGCAATCGTTTCGTGACTTCGATATAGTAATGGTAGGTGTTATACATACGAGAGAAATGGGATGTTAAATATGCAAAAAATCATTGTAGTTGGAGCGGGGATTTTAGGAGCTTCCACTGCCTATCAGCTGGCTAAAAATGGGGCTGAAGTGATCATTATCGACCGCCAAGATGAAGGACAGGCAACATCTGCAGCTGCAGGAATCGTATGCCCATGGATATCCCAAAGGCGCAATCAAGCTTGGTATCTCCTTGCTAAAAATGGAGCGGCTTTTTATCCCGGGTTAATTGAAGAACTTGAACGGGATGGGGAAACTGAGACTGGTTATGCCCAAGTTGGGGCCATAAGTTTACATACAGATAAAGAAAAACTGATTGCCATGAAGAACCGAGCAGCAAAACGGAAAGAAGATGCACCGGAGATCGGGACGGTCACATTCCTTACTCCAGAGGAAGCAAGTGCCTTATTCCCGCCACTTTCCAGTGAATATGCAGCAGTGCACGTGAGTGGTGCAGCTCGGGTCGATGGTCGTGCGCTACGTGATTCCTTATTGCGGGCATCACAAAAAAACGGTGCGAAACTAATGTATGGTGAGGCTATACTTAAATATAATGGTGCACAAGTGACAGGTGTAATGGTTGAAGATGAATTCATACCTGCTGATAAAACGATTGTTTGTGCTGGAGCATGGGCACCAGAATTACTGAAACCTTTGGGTGTGAACTTTCAAGTCAGCTTCCAAAAGGCCCAAATCATTCATCTGAAAATACCAAATGCAAATACGAATAACTGGCCTGTGGTCATGCCTCCAAGTGATCAATATCTTTTGGCTTTCGATAATAATAAAATCGTCGCTGGGGCGACTCATGAAAATACGAAAGTTTTCGATAACCGAATGACCGCAGGAGGATTGCAGGAAGTTTTCAATAAAGCATTAAATACCGCTCCCGGCTTGACAGACAGTACTTTTGTTGAAGCGAGGGTGGGCTTTCGTCCATTCACACCTGGATTCCTTCCGGTTATTGGTCCTTTGCCAGATTGGGAAGGAATAATCGTTGCCAATGGTCTTGGAGCATCTGGTTTAACAATGGGCCCCTATATTGGCTCCCAATTGGCAAACCTCGCACTTGACAGAAAATTGGATATCGATTTAGAAAATTATGATGTAAGAGGTGCGATTTTAATATAAATTTTATGCCTACACTCAACTGACCCTGGAACTTGCCTAGGTCAGTTTTTTAAAAAACAGTTCCTTTCATTTCAATAAACATCGTTGTTATAGTATGGTTTTTCTCTAAAGGAAATTATTGAAGCCGCAAATAACCATCATCACCATTACATACATTTTTACCGAGTATTTACTGTAAAAGGTGGTAGTTACTTTAATTGTATTCAATACAGTTATATATCCATTGAACTTTTCTGTATAAGATAGGACAGAGTGCATTACCTTTTTATCTCATTTATTTCGAAAAAAAATGATGTAACATCATTTGCATTTGCTCTTTATTTTCTGCAAATTGCTTATGTCTATGACCATTTCCTCCAGATGGATGAGGAAACCCTAGAAGTATGTTGTTTGAATCTAAATAATCTTGACCCGCTAAATAGTTTAATACCTTGGAAACATTAACGCCTAAAGGAATAATGAGCGGGCGATCGATGGCACCTATTTCGGTAGCAAAGCCTTCCATTATATTTTTTTTTAGCAACTCGGTCTTTAATATGTCCGGAGTTGTTCCGTTGTAATTTTTCCCGTTATAAAAGACAGGATAGGTTAAAACAGAGGTGGTATGAACGATGTGACTAGCTTCTTTAAAAAGGTCCAGAGTGGACGATATGCCTAAGTATATGTGTAACCCAAGCTCATCTAACATTTGAATCAAATTTTTTCTCATCGATCCTTCAAAGCTTGAATTCTTTTTTACTTCGTGTAGGATCTCTTCATCGCTATGTATGTCCTCTAAGTTAATTACGGTAGAATACGATTTTTTCATTTGATGTAAACCAGGAGTGATTCCGACAATTACCACTTTGGCCAGTTCATTTACATATTCGAAAGGTGCGTAATAAATTTCGAGTTTTTTCTTTTCATCTCTTTCAAGCAAAAATTGCTCGCTTTGTATCATTTCATCTGTATAGGCAGCAGGTAAAGCATTAATTAAGTCCTTAAAGTGCGTAAAATTAGAAAAATTAGCGATCCCCATAAACTATCTCCTTTTTTCATGAATTTTAATTTATATTATATCTCTCTTTGTTTAACTAACATACCTAACAACACCCTTTAGAAGAGTATTTTTAAAAGCATATTTTTGATGATGTTCAATTATTGTTGTTTTTTCCTTTACGGATGATTTTTCTTAGATATCCATCTATAGAAATCCTTTGAACTGACAAATGCTACTTCTTACGTTCCTCTACAACCTTAATAGTCGTTATGGACCCTGTTAAAAGGATAAGATATGTAAAGTAAAAGAAATAATTAAAAATAGAGCAATAGAGATGCCCGCTTTAATCCAAATTATTTTATTGCTTATTCCAGCTTTTTTTTCTAAGTAATTTATGTAACCGGTAGTAAATAAAAAACCAGTATAGGCAATGATGTATCCTTCAAAATCATCCTCTACAACTTGATATTTCAAAGCACCTACACCCATTAGAACTATACCAATAGTTCCAAAAAACATATTTAAATACAAACGATTTCTTAATTTATCCATTTTTTTCTCTCCATAAAAATAGTTTAAAAGTTCATTAATCACCTTCCAATCTTGAACTACCTTTCCTAAAAATTCAAGTGAAACCATTGTGAGTTTAATAATGTTAATAACAGCCACCGTAAAAGAATTTTACGATAATAGAGCAACTTGCTATGGCGGAAGTCATTTTTTATTTTAGAATTGTTCAATATTTTTTGTTGCTTTTTAGGAGGACTATACCATCTGATAGCAATAATTGTAAAATTTTAGTGTGTGGGCTATCCTTAAATTATCTCAAGGCGCAAAATTAGAGGAGAAAAGTATGAGTTATCTTGGAAAGTACTTGAAAATGCCGCCAACCTTTGAAATGCTCCAGAATTTAGAGGAGGTTATTGAAAAAGAAGGATACTCATTAGGTGATTTAAGCCTTTGTTTACAAGTAGAATTCTCACCTTATGAAATGACTCCCTACGATGTCATTCAGTTTGCAAATATAGGTTGTGACGGCATTCATTATGGCTTCCTAACCGATTTTGGAATGGTATCTGATTTGGAGAATGCGTTTATTGTATGTATCAGTCCAATGGACTTTGATGCACCTATAAAAATTGTAGCAAGGAATATAAGGGAGTTTGTTAGCTTAGTTTGTACGATGAAAGATGCCACTACAATTTCTAACATTAATTTAATTAAAGAAGAGGAACAGTATATTAGTTTGTTCAAAGAACTAAAAAAAGAAGTAGATGAGGAAAATGAAGAACAAGCAAACTATGTAGTAGAAAAGATAAGATCCACAATTGGATGCAAAATAATAGAGAATGTATATAATTATGTGGAAAAAGAAGTAATGACAGCAAGAGAGCAACAAACAATATTATCGACTCTTGATGGTATAGGCATAGTATCTTTAGGCAGTATGAATAGGAAACATATCAAATACAAACTTGAAAAAGATATGGAGATTAAATTGGAAGACGTGAAATCTTTTTTTAATTCAGCAACAACGGAAAGCAAACTGGCTTTCATAAGAGATGCTCAATTTACTTACATAATTTCAGACAAGATAGAGTTAAAAGAATGGATCATTAATGAAATGGTTAAATTAGGTTTGAATGATGAAGCAGGAAGATTAATGAAAATATAGAATAGATTAAACTTTGCACAAACTGGTAGCGTTAGTTCAAGATGAATAACTAGAGAAACAATTGTTTAAGGTCCTCTTTTTTCAATTCAAATTAAAAACATTGATCTTTAATAGAACCTTGCAAAAAAAGATAAATTGCTTTCCAACCAAAGATTGGAAAAGAATTTATCTTTAAATGGTATTTGGGGAAAAACATTTGGGTTTACAAAATGAAACTATTGATTAAATCTTCCGCGCTGACGTAGTAATTCACGGTTCAGGTTCGGATCTTTTTCAAATGCAGCGCGGCCGTGAAGCCAAAAAATATTGTTGACGACAACTAAATCCCCAACAGGCAGTTCCAGTTCAACTACACTTTCATCGTTTTCTAATGAATTTGAAAAATCCCGTAAGTATTTTGCTTGTTCAATTGATTCAGGATAAACAAATTGATCGATAAAACATACACCAGGTTTGTTATTATGATTGAAGAAAGTCAATCTTTCAATCTCCTGATCAATGTTCTTGCTTTTTGGAGCCTTATACGTGAATTTTTGACTTGATAATGGATGATTAACGTACATATCAAGCTCTTTCCAATCGTCTAGGTGCAATAAGCGTGATTCGCCACCGCGGGCATTTTGTTCGATCATCTTCATCATTAGTAACCAGTCCGTTGGTTCATCTACAAAAGTTCCGTCTGTATGAAGTGTAAATAAACGATAGGCTTGACGTAAATATGAATCGCTGCTATCCGTGTCTTGAACACTAAAACGTGCATAATATTTTCCTGACATCGCATCATGGTTAGGTGTTCCAAGCAAGTATGAAATGGCCGTTGCAAAAATGACATATTCATCTGTTTTTTCAGTGACACCTTCCAAGCCGAGGGTGAACCCGCCGGAATCCCGATCATGAACGATGTTCCTAAGCACTTCACCAAAGTCTTCTCCTACTTGATCCAATAGATATGATGCAACGATGAGTCTTGCGTATGGTGTATATTCCAGATGTTGAACAGACTGAGAATCCTTCAATGCCGTTTCTAAAAATGCGGCAATTGCTTCTTTAGAAATTTCAATATGATACAATCGGCTGGTTTGAGGGTGGACTTTCACCTCATATTTTTCTGTTTTCCTTTCAAACTTAACTCTCTTTTTTTCTGCAATGCTCATGAATAATTCCTCCTGTTATTTGTTATATGGATGAAAAAATTAACAGGAAATATAAAAAAGCCAGTCGCACATGATCCCCAAATAAAATAGGAGTCCAACTGTACAACTGGCTTATATTCACTTCACTGCTCTATGCAAATAGAGTCACAGCGAATATGCAGTTATGTATGATTTATTTTTCCTGTTTCCAATCATTAAGATCTTTACACGATTCTGAAATGGTATTTTCCAAAAGGTGTTAATGTCATAATATTGGCTTAATTCCATTTAAACGTTTTTCAGTAAAATTGTCAATGGTTTTTACAAATTATTCTGATAAATTATATTACTAACTTGGTAGTTTCGTTTTTTCTCCTGCTTTAATTTGCTGAAAATGGATATCCAGGTCCTTTAAGGCAGCAATCAATGCATTAGCCGCTTTCCCCCTATAATACGTTTGAATCGATTCTATCGCGTCATCAACACCATCATTTAGACTGGTCCCTTTTAACAAACGCCCAATGAATTCCCGGCCATGCTCTGTTGCCAATGTACAAGAGGCTTCCAGGACAACCCCATATTTAGCATCGATTTCTGCAGTGATGGTCAATGTTTCAAAGACACTTTTCGCTGCCATTCCTTGAGGTAAACGTGCATGACCTGCTATGAAAATTGTTTTACCATTGAACATGAGGCATCTTCCTCTCTCTTTAACGAATTTTATTTTGTCAATACAGCTTCCAATAAGTGTGATTGTTCCGGAATCCGGTTAACAACCTCTTTTCCAATTTCAATTGAGGCTGTTGCAGCAGGTGACGGTGCATTACATACATGAATGGTCCGTTTCCCCATTATAATATGAAAATCATCCACCATATTACCATCATCCTGTAACGCCTGGGCCCGCACTCCAGAAGGTGCAGGGATTAAATCATCTTCTTGAATTTCCGGAATTAATTCCTGCAGGCTTTTCGTAAATTGCTTTTTACTAAAAGAGCGGACATACTCATCCATCCCTTCCTTCATGAATTTACTAGCCAGCTTCCAAAAACCTTTATAGCTTAAAACTTCAGTTAAATCTTTCGCATTGAAGTCGGTTTTTTTATAACCTTCCCGCTTGAAACTTAGTACAGCATTTGGTCCAGCATCTACTTCCCCGCTAATCATCCGTGTGAAATGAACCCCTAAAAATGGGAATTTCGGGTTAGGTACCGGATAAATTAAATGATTGACAAGGAAGCGCTTTTCGGGCTTCAGTTTAAAATACTCACCGCGAAACGGGACAATTTTCATATCAGTTTTATACCCCGCAGCTGCTGCGATACGGTCACTGTGCAACCCTGCGCAATTAATGACTATCCTTGCCTTTATGGTACCATTGTTCGTTTCGATGATGACATCATCAAAATTCTCGTCAATCTTCTCCACCTTTGTATTCAGCATGATTTCACCGCCGTTGCCCCGGATGATATCCGCCATCTTTTCACTTACCTGACGATAATTGACGATGCCTGCTTGCGGGACGCGTATCGCACCAAGTCCATTGACATGTGGTTCGATTTCCTTTAACTCGTCCACACCGATTCGTTGTATAGCTAGCTCATTTTGCAAACCGCGTGAATATAAATCATCCAAAAGGGGCAACTCTTCTGGCTTTGTTGCAACAATGACCTTTCCGCAAATATCATGTTCAATTCCATGCATCCGGCAGAATTCCGTCATTGATTTGCTTCCTTGACGGGCAAACCGTGCCTTGAAACTGCCTGGTTTATAATAAATTCCTGAATGGATGACGCCGCTGTTATGCCCCGTTTGATGATCTGCAACAACGGCCTCTTTTTCAATGACTACCACTTTAGCATTAGGAAAACGCTGATAAAGTGCCATTCCCGTTGATAAACCTACTATTCCCCCACCAACAATTGCAAAATCATACACAATTAACACTCCTTTTATTGATGATTTTTAGTATTCAGCAACTCCATATACGTAATTAAATTATTCTTAGTTCGTAAAATGTGAAACTCTACTGCTGCCCTTAGTTCTGCAGGATCCCCTCTTAATGCCGCTTCATATATCATCCGGTGTTCCCTTTGCGTTTCTGGGTAATAATCAATCAGCAAATTCGGCGCAATGGGTGAGATACCGAGTGTCTCTACCATTTTTTGAACCCTTGGCCACGGACACCCTTTGCGTAGGGTTTCATGGAAAGCCGCATTTAAAAGGATATAATGCTCATTGGTTTCATCAGATAACTGAATTCCTTCCATTTCAATCAAAATACCTTTTAATTTTTCCTTATCCTCCTTTGTTAAATAAGGAAGCGATTTTTCCACGGCAAGGCCTTCAAGCAGGGACCTGGTATGATAAATTTCTTCAATATCATCCCGGGTAATAGGTGTGACGACTGCTCCTTTATGAGGAACCATTTCCACCAAGCCTTCCATTTGAAGCTGTGTAAGGGCTTCACGAATAGGCATTCTGCTAACTTCCAGGCGATCGGCCCACTCCTCTTGGATGAGTCGCTCCCCCTTTTTCAACGTTCCATTCAAAATCGCATTCCTAAGGCTTTTGGTTACATTTTTAACGATGGTTGATTTATCTCGATCGGAATTAACATTATCCAATTAAGCGTCCACCTTTCAATATTGGATACAATTTTAACTATATCAACTATATAAAGCGATTACAACACTAAAAATTAAATATATTGTATCCAATTTAAAAAACACTGGATACAATATATTAGGTAAACATCTAATTCACATCTGATTATAATTTGTGGCACCTGTTTATATTTAACTATTTAAATAAGATATCAGAGCATCCCTCACCCTCTTTAATTATGTTCGTGATTTTAAAGGATTATTTAATTGGTTACGTTTCAGAAGGATTAGTTTCTTGTTCCTCTATTAAAGAAATTCAACCAGAAGTCCTGGAACAGCTTGAATTAGTAGATGCTAGTAACTATTTTAAGTAATGACCACCGAAGCAGAATTAAGTAAGCATGAATCGTATTTCCATCGCAATGTGATACAAAAAATCGCGGTAAAATCTTAGATGTTACCTTTTATCCCTTTAAATAAAAACCAAAAGCACAAAAAGGAATTTGATCTTCCTTTTTGTGCTTTTTTAAGTGTTTATAGGAGAAATCGTCTTTGCTTACTGCCCAACTTGCCATGGACGACTGACTTGTGGTTTCCTTTTACTTTGTTTTGGCCCTAATTCTTCTTTTGTCATTCTACGAGGCTCCATCCCCCGTTCAATACGGGTGCGTATTTCCTTCGAATTAGAAAACAAATTGGGTGGTTGGTAGACACGGGAAGCCCCTTGATGGCAGCCCGGACATTGCGCTGTTCCTTTATTGCCTGCCATTGACTTAAAGAATAGTGTGAACTCACCGCATTGACTGCAGTTAAAGGTGTAACTAGGCAAGGAAATTCCCCCTTCATGCATCTATTTATTACTTTGGATTAATATCTTTATCAAATATTTGGGTCGGAATGGCCACGGTACAACACGCATTAGGGATGTCGACGATACCATTTATCCGGCCTTCAATAGGCGCTGTACCTAATATCATATATGCCTGCTCTCCTGTATAACCGAGTGTTTTCAAATATTCGATTGCATTCAGGCAAGCTCGGCGGTATGCAATATGTGCATCCAAATAATGTTGCTTTCCTGTAAACTCATCTACTGAAATGCCTTCAAACACTAAATAATCGGAATAATTTGGTTCAACCGGACCAGGTTTGAAGATAGGATTGTCTTTAATTTTATATTTCTCCATACCTCCCTTAATCACGTCGACACGAAGATCAATCCATCCCGCCATTTCAATCCCGCCGCAGAATGTAATTTCGCCATCCCCTTGTGAAAAATGGAGGTCACCTACCGAAAGTTTTGCTCCGTCCACAAATACTGGGAAGAAGACTCTTGAACCTTTTGATAAATTTTTAATGTCACAGTTTCCTCCATTTTCCCTTGGAGGCACGGTTCTCGCTCCCTCTTTGACAACCCGATCAAATTCTGCTCCTTTTAACGTGCCTAGCACTGCATGCTCTGCTTGAGGAGAAGTTGCTAGTTCAGGTACACGGTCGGGATCTGTCATCTTCAATTCATTTTCTCGTTTATTCCACTCTTGCAGAAGCTCCATTGAAGGCGCCACACCAATTAATCCAGGGTGGATAAGCCCGGCAAACTTAACACCTGGCACATGCCTTGAAGTCGTATAAATTCCTTCAAAGTCCCAGATAGATTTAGCTGCTTCCGGATAATGTTCTGTTAAAAAACTTCCTCCATTTTCTTTGGCGAAAATTCCATTAAAACCCCATTCAGACTCAGCAAACGCACCGATATCCAAAATATCAACAACTAATAAATCACCCGGTTCCACTCCATTTACATAAACCGGTCCGCTTAATACATGAACTCGCGGCAAAATAACATCCCTAATGTCACGAGGATCGTCATTGTTGCTAATTTGTCCATCCGTCCAATCTTTACACTCCATACGAAACGATTGGCCCAGCTCTACTGAAAAAGCAGCGGGAATATCCGGATGCCAACGATTATGCCCCGGGTGTGCTTGTTGCTCCATCGGTTTACTAAGATCCAGTTTAAACAAAGTTTTAGGCATGTTACTCCTCCTTCAATCTATTAATCTATGAGGTTAAACTATGTATGCGTTTTCATATTAGTATTTTTAACAAATATAGTCAAATTATTAATATTATAACAGTTGGGTTTAATGAACTTAATCTTGATGAAGTGAGTAAAGCAATATTAAGAATCAATAGAACAACAACCTTTTTTTAATATTTTAGTTGAGTTGACCGTTTTTACTTAGCTTTTAAAGGTGCACGCTCCATTTTGTACTTTGTTATTAATTCATATGAGATTAGAACAACCTATTGATTCAATAGATAAATAGGTTTATTTTAAAATCCCCCTATTTATTTCCGTTGAGAAAAGGTTAATTTTTTAACTAATAACTTGAAAAATCCTGAATAATACTATAAAAAAGGCATTCCTCAACAGAATGCCTTTTTATAAAATTGAATTTCCCCTGAGATTCTTCCTCCAAAATAAGAATTTTTCACGAAATTTAGTTTTAAAAGACAGAGCATCCTCTCCTTCTTATACTTTGATAAATATTATTCAACATTGGCGTTGATTGCCAGAGTTCATTAAAAAAAGAAAAACCTTTCTTTAGTTGAAGATTATCTACAGTCTGGAACCCTATAATCATAGGTTTTTTTATGAATAGTAGAATAAATCAGGAATAGGAGTTACCATAATTATATTATGGTAACTACTTAATGAGGCCTGTTTATTCATTTCTGAGATCAGCTAATTCATTAGTTGTTCAACAAGACTTAATGACATGGTTCTTGCTCTGGACCGCAAAGTAAATATGGAGACTAATAAAATACTCCTTATTCGTTTATTTCTTTCAGTTTTCATCGATTTATTGCCTAACATAGGGAACCATGAGATATTCCGGTTGCTGAGACTATCTCTTTAACAGAATTCTATACTGTCGATTCAGTAATCAAGTGTTACAAAAATACTGATTTTTGATAATGGTTTATAATAACATGGCAGTTATGTTATTTTAGAGAACGGGCGATTTTGCGAAATTAAATTGCATTTTCTATTGACTAAATGTTCATTCAATAATAAAATAATACTGAAAATTCAGTAAAAATCGGAGGGGTTGAATTGGATTTATATTTCGAGATTACTGGTAATGGTCATCCTGTTGTTCTTATTCATAGTGGTGGTGCTGATTTAAGGCAATGGACATTTTTGGCATCACTTTTATCTAAGGATTACAAAGTGATTGCTTTTGATGGTCGTGGTGCCGGTAAATCACCATCCCCAATAAAACATGCAAACTATGTTGACGATGTATTGGCATTAATGGATTACCTGGAACTTAATCAGGCAACGCTTATAGGCCATTCCATGGGCGGACAGATTGCAACCGATTTCGCTCTTAATTACCCTGAAAGAGTATCGAAACTTGTATTAATCGCTCCTTCTTTAACAGGTTTTCCCTATTCAAAGGAGTTTGAACAATACCATGACAAGATATTAGAAAGTGCCCCGAATATAGATAAGATGTTGGATCTTGCCCTTCATTCACCAACTTACCAGGTTGTTATCGATAGTCCGCAAAAAGATCTCACTGTTCAAATGCTCAGGCATCATTTCGGGCGCATGCTTAAGTGGCCCGCTGATTTCTGCATGAAATGGCCTCAGCCGCCAGCAATGGAACGATTAGAAGAATTGAACCCCGAAACTTTATTTTTTATCGGCAAAAAAGACTTGGCAGACAATTTTCGAGTTGCCGATTGTTTCCGTAAGGTTCCAAACCTCCGTTTCATCGAACTAGAGGATGCCGATCATATGCTGCCCCTCACCCATTCTGAATTTTTATATCAAGAATTCACTGCCTTTATGGAGGATTAAAGTTAAAATGCCACGTACACCCGAAGAGAATGACCGTATTCGCCAAGCATCCAAAGAAAAAATTCGTGCTGCAGCCATGGAGTTATTTATGAAACAAGGATTTTACGCTACTTCTATAAGCGATATAGCCAAGAAGGCGGGTATTTCTAAAGGGTTACTTTATAACTATTACAAAGGAAAAGAAGAACTGCTTTCTGAAATGGTCGAGGCCAGAATCAGGGAAGTGGTTAAAGTCATGGAAGAAGCAGTCATCTTGGAGAAACCAAATGAGCAGCTTAAATATATAGTCAATGGTGCCATTGATAATATCCATAAAAACCCGGAAGTCCATCGCTTCTATCTACACCTACAAACACAGCCAGAGGCTGATGAAGAGTTGATTAAATACACTCATCTCCTTATCGGGGAAAACACTAGGCAGTTTGAGTTTCAATGCAAAATATTTGAAATAATGGGAGAAAAGGAGCCAAGGAAACGATCGTTATATTTTTCATCTGTGCTCCAAGGTATTATGTTGATGATATCTACCTACCCACAGAAGTTTCCGATAGAAGAAATAAAGAAGCAGATTATAAGGGAGTTTTGTAACAAGTCTATCGTTTAAAAGCCGCTTATCTTGAATAAAGTTTAAACAAGGATCCTTCAACAACTGGGCGCTTTTCTTGAGTGAAAAATTGCGCTCTTTTCACAGATAAGTGTTCATAACAAATAACCAGCTAATATCTTGACCCGATATTGGCTGGTTATTCTCCGATCAAAATGATAAAAACTATGACACTTTCGCTCCCCCGAGTATCA
The DNA here is from genome assembly GCF_001578185.1 of Peribacillus simplex. Taxonomy (NCBI): domain Bacteria; kingdom Bacillati; phylum Bacillota; class Bacilli; order Caryophanales; family Bacillaceae; genus Peribacillus; species Peribacillus simplex. The sequence continues at coordinate 2,625,469 of NZ_CP011008.1, forward strand.
GTTACAATTTTCCCATTTGTTAATAATTTATTTTCCAAGTTCTTATTCCAATTGTATACAATTCCTTCACTTCCGTACGAAAAACAGCGTCCAATTTCATTACTGAATCCAAACTCTTGTAATTTTCAAAACTCTCAGTGAGGTTTTTTCCCTTGTAAAAGGCGTATCCAACTCCTTTCTACATCAACTAAATGGAAAAATGTTTGGATTATGCCCCCACTCCGCTAGTTGTGGAACGGAGAAGCTCTTCCTCTTTCATCTCTCCGATTAAAGACCAGTCTTCTTTAACCATCCAGTTATATCGAAATAATGTTTGCGCTGGAATACCTCCCTATTATAGGAATGTGGTAACCAATAACAAACTGAGTAATACTGGTCGGCTATAAATCGGCCCGGTCAGTTAATAATAGAAATCCATTAATGTTTCGTCCATTAAATCTTGTGTAAGACCTATGTAAATCATCGTATCTTTTGGATTGGAGTGATTTAGGATTTGCTGCAGTAATGCGATATCCTTGAATTTTTGGTAATGCAAATAACCGAAAGTTTTTCTTAAGGTATGTGTACCTACATCCGGAATGTCTGCCATTTCAGCTGCTTTGTTCAAGACCCGGTAGGCTTGTACCCTAGTGATCGGTCCATTCCCTTTTCGACTTGGAAATAAATATTGTTCATTATTCAGGTTCATTTTCCGGACATACTTCTTTACTTCCTTTCGAAGTTGAGGATTGACAATGAACCGTTTAATTTTATCTGTCTTTTGCTCCACAATGACTATATGCGTGCCTTCTAGGATATCTTTCACTCGCAATTGTAAAAGATCCCCTATACGCAAACCAATATTTATCCCAATTGAAAACATCATATAATCCCTGTAGCTGCAATATTTTAATAGTGACTTTTTCATCTTTTCTATGTGATCGAGCCGGCGTATCGGCTGGACATTCTTGATTCTTTGAGAGGTCGCTTGCATGAATGACTCATTCCCCTTTCCCCTTCTTTCATTGTACGTGAACAGGCGAAAAAAAGGCAAGTTTTTTTAATTTCAATACCCTTATAAACCTTGATTTAACGCGATTTCGAATGTATCAATAGAGGCCCTTTGTTACATTCGGAATATTCTTGCGAAATCACCCAATAAGCCCTTAAAATCTGCCAACGTCCTTTAAACGTCTGTATAGAGCCATATAGCGTTTTTAAGACAGTTTTGATTAATGACTCTATGGATTTAAAACAACGGCTTTAAAAACTAAATATGAAGCTCATTTTTTTTAATATTTTTGTAAGTTAATGTATACTTTTGAATATTTCTATCATTTAATCATATTGTTCATTTTTATAAAACCAATTCGATTGACCATAACTATGTTATGTAAACAGTGTCTTCAATTATTATTTATTACATTTGATAAAGAGAATCTTATGCACCCTCTTTATCAAATCACCTCAATTTATTAATGAATATAAAAACTGGCTCCATCAATGATCTCTATATCTTTGTATACTTGCAGCTGATCCATCAACTGGAAAAGTGCTCCATCCTTTTGTTTTGCTTCAATCATACAATCCAATTGTGGTAAACTCCCCTTAATTTGTTGCAAAAAATCCATGAAGATTCCTGTATCCACAAAGTCAGCATGTGCTCGAAATTCTTTATCGGACCTTGGACTTGAAATATGCATTTTAGGAGGCAGTTTGGAATTACTCCAGGTATTTAATATTCGGTCCCAATGATCTTTCCAATTTTCACTTGGTAACCGATGTGCGAGGTAATGGTGATAATCAAAAACTATTGGAATCCCCAATTTCTCACATAAGTAAAGTGTTTCCGTCAAAGTAAAGGTAGTATCATCATTCTCGAGAATGACCATTCTTTGAATCGATTCAGGAATCAACCCCCAATTATGAATAAACTGCTCCAAAGCCTGTACATGTTCGCCATAACCACCGCCAACATGCAGAACACAGCGATGCTCAGGGTTAATCCCCATTTTCTCCAATAAAGTATAATGCATCCTTAATGTTCTTAATGATGTCTTCAGTATATCTATATTTGAACTATTCAAGATGACGTAATGATCTGGGTGAAAATCTATCCTTATTTTTGGATGATTTGTAATAAATGATTTTAATTTGGCAAGTTCCTCCAAAAGAGGATCTATGTAATCCCACTCTGGCATTTCTGGATGATTGGCTAAAGGTATGAGTTTAGAAGAAAGTCTAAAGAATTGAATATTATTAGCTTCGTTATGTATCAGTAAACGCCAACAATTATGAAGATTGGAAATCGAAATGCGTTCAAGTTTCCTTATCGCCGCATCTTTGTCCTTAATTTTCGAAAACTGAGCAAAAGTCATCGTTTGCGATGGTGAACAGTTTGGCACATGAGTACTCATGGCTACATAACCTAGGCGGATTAATGTCAAATGGATATCTCCTTTACATTTTTTGTTTATTGGAAGTATCCCATTAAATCATTAATAAATCCATATGGGAAAAAATCCATCTCTAACAGCAATTATAAAAAATAGATCGCATACACAAATGCCTGTTATACTTAAGTAATTCCCCATTCTAGTGTCAAAAGGATGATACATTTCAGGTTATCCTGCAAACAAAGATCTCATAAATCTAGTGCTTGTTCAAGATCTGCAATTAATTTTTCCGCTGGTTCCATTCCTACAGAGAGACGAATTAACCCAGGGCTTACATGTTCCTTGATTAGATTGTCAGCATTGTTACCTAAGTTTGGAGACATAATAAGACTCTCGAAAGAACCCCAGGACACACCAATTTTAAAGATCCTCACTTTGTTTATCACTTCCTTTACTGCTTCATAATTTGCACTTTTAAGTTCGAAAGTCAATAAACCCGAGAAGCCAGTTAGCTGTTGATTATTTATTTCTGTATTACGCGGCGAGCGAAGTCCAGGGTAATTTACCCTTGATACAACTGGATGGGAAGAAAGGAAACCTGCGATTTGCTTAGCGTTTTCTTGATGTACTTTCATACGTAATGGCAATGTTTGCAATCCCCGCAACAATAGTGAGGCTTCGCGCGGCCCCATCGTTCCACCAAACAATAAATACTCCTTATTAAAAAGATCCTTCATTACTTCACCACTAGTAATTAATGCACCGCCTAACAAGTCACTATGTCCTCCTAAGTATTTAGATGCGGAATGAACTACAATATCAATCCCATAAGTTAAAGGCTTTTGAAAGAGGGGGGTGGCCCATGTATTATCAATGATCGTACGAACACCACAAGACCTTGCCATATCACCAATAACCTTAAGATCGACAAGTTTGAGATTCAAATCTGTTGGATTTTCCAGGTATATTAATTTTGTATTTGGCATGATAGCTCTCTTGATATCTTTCTTCACAGTCGAGTAAACAACTGAATGGTTAATCCCAAACTTCTGCAAATAAGTTAACAGATCCATTGTGGATTTATATATATTACTTATACATAACACATGGTCTCCGGCTTTTACACTGTTGAAAATTGCTGCAGTAATCGCAGCCATTTCTGAAGCAAAACATTTACATTGCTCCCCCTGCTCCAATGCGGCTAATTTTTTTTCGGCGATTTCAACAGTTGGGTTAGTCCCTCGTGTATATACATAATGATTTTGTTGATCATTTTCTGCTTTGACAAACTCTTCATGTGTAGGGTAGACAAATAAAGAATTCCCGAATATTGGAGGAATGATCGCTCCACCAAACAGATCGGACCCCGTATCAAAGTGCATACAAATTTCTTGATCACTAAAGAAGTTCTCAGGATTCTGCATGGTTTCCTCCTTCTATTTACCTTTTTATGAGTAGCTTTAAAAGTGATTACCCTTTTAGGATCAAATCAAGCTCCCTGCTTTATCCAATTCTTTGATTTCTATAATATAAGAAGTTAATTGTATAGTGGCAATCCGGTTCACTTTAATGGATATTTGTATTTCGGGGTCCATATTAACGGGTATAGGAATGTAGGTAGTTGTGGGCTGCAAATGAACATCTTTTAGCGGTAATGGTTTTACACCTTCAATAAGAATAAAACAACTCTCTCCTGTATACTCCATATCCGTATATCCATTAACTCTCATCTGGGCTATTAAAGTATGTCCCTATTCTATAAAATTTATCCGTACTTAATTTTATAAAACAGGTTCATGATTCACAACCACTCTATTTTTTCATACACCCATCCACTCGTTCTGAATGTGTTACTTGCACAATAAAAGAACATTTCCTTTCCCCTTTAAAAACTTGACCCTTAAGTCGTTTCTCTGCTATTTCTTACTACTATCACAAATACCATCTTTAAAATAGAAAATGCTCTGATGACACAACCCCAGAGCATTTTTTACTATTTTAGATATATATTAACATTTTCTGTTAATGGCTTTTACACGAACGTTCGTAAAGTGTTTTCTACCTTTTATAATGCATTATAATAATACATGGAATTATATAGATCTGTTCCTACATCATTATGATAACTTGCATTTCAGTATGGATTAGATGATGCATTATACCTGTTAGAGAAATCCCCATAATCTTATTGATAGTTCACATAACAACTCCGTTTTATCTATTAGGGTTAGGGGTCCTGCCTTAACCATTATCACTTTTTTATTCTCTTCGTTTTCTTCAGAAGTCTTTGATTTTCTATATTCTCATACAACCTTTATAACGTGGTTGTATTCTATGCAAAGAGATGAAAATATCTCAACCATTCGTTTACTTCTCAATAAATTCAAGAAAAACATGATCATCAGCTATTAACTCAAGATTATTGGGTATTCGTAAATAAACGACTTGGTCGGTACTGAAAGATGGATTTATGATCGATTCACCTGTAAATTGTCGTATTGGAAAATCAGCTTTAGTTATTATAAGATTAATATCTTGTTGTTGAAGAAGATTAATGGTAAGGGTATCATCCGTTAACTCAAGATGATAAGGCTTCAGTTTTCTAGAAAAATCGTAACCGTCTATTATTAATCCATTGCCAAAAATGAAGGCTTCAATCGTGTCATCGTTATTTGTCTTTCTTTCTACCAAAATTTGCGAACCGTCACTGTTACTAGATTTGACCTTTATTGTTTTATTTTGGTGATTACTAAAGTTCCTTTCTTTCATTAAATACTTTGCATCAACCTGGTCGATCTCTCCCTTATTAAGATTCGAATATAAATCACTTAATTCCCGGTCTGTATCCACCACTTTTTCCATTCCTTTCTGACTCATCGAATCATCAATGATGAAAGGGACAAAAGCCGTGCCTAGTAGTAGTACGCCAATATAGATGAAGAGAAGCCAGTGAGTTACTTTGGGAGTTGCAAATTTTCCGGCAAACCTAACCATAAAAATGAAAACTCCAAATATAAGAATCAGAATGACTAACGGCAATATTGCTGTCATAACGGTCATCGTCTTACCTCCATTCGATTCAAGATGCTTATAGCAACTGAAAAAAATACAGCAACCGTTACAATCACTTTGATAATAAATAGAGAAAGCGTCGATTCCATCGTATAAAATGTAAATACATTTACGAGAAAAGGCTCTTTTTGAATTGAGGCCTCAAGAAATAGCGTTCCAAATAACAAAACAGAAATAAGAATGATAAACAATTTACTTACTTGGACTAGTGTCCCAATAAAGTAGCCAATGGAGCTAACTAAGAAAACATAAAAAATTGTTACACCTATACCCATAACAAGTTCTTGTAACCCAGAATGAACGCCATAAATCCGCTCATCAAGAAAAATAAAAGCTAAGACTTTCAACAAATTCCCAGCCAGAATGGCAGTGATGCCCCCAACGATACTTGCCGTTAATAAAAAGAGAATATTCGATAGACTACTACTAAGGCGATTGGTTACGAAAGTAAAATCATGATTTCTGTATGGTTTCGTAGTTATTGTAATCGCTGTAACGAAAGCCCAAATGAGTGTGAAACCAATGACTAAATCTGCAGAATAGTATTCTATATTAACACTAATGTTACTTCCTCCCATTCCAGCTGAGCCAACACCACCAATTGAAAAGAGAAGTGCTAATAACTGGATTCCAATGAGTGAACTAAAAGCATCTATATTTGCTTTTAGCTTAAAAAAGTATTGTTTTTTTATCGTTTTCTTCAAATTAACTTTTGTTAAAGACATCATCAATTCCTCCTTTCGTTTCATTGGTTAAGTAAACACATAAATCACTTGATTGAACGGGTAAGATTTCCATTCCTACAATGCGAGCTTTATTAAGTAAGGACTCTGAAAAGTCATTTTTTACAACCGCATACATCGTATTCACACCTAAGTATTCCTTAAAAAGGATTTCCTTTCCACTCGTTAAATTAAGTACTTCTTCCGTTGTTCCTTTTAATCCGATTGCCCATTCCTTTAACTCAGAGATTGACATTTGGAAATGTTTCTTCCCACCTTTAATGAGTAACACATCTTCCAGTAAATCCTCAATTTCATCCAAGTGATGGCTAGATAGAATAATAGTACGTGGATAAGCAATATAATCCTTAAGCAATGCTCGATAGAAGTCTTTTCTTACTGCCACATCCATTCCTGTAGTTGGTTCATCAAAAATTGTTAATGGACAACGGGATGCTAAGCCGATAACCATATTAAAGGTACTTGTTTTTCCTTTCGAAAGCCGATTATGATAAGATTTTGAATCAAAAGAAAAATAGTCAAGTAAGCGCTTAGCTAATTTCCTATCCCAATTTGGATAGAAGTTCCCTGCCACTGTTAATATTTCACCAAGTGGTATGGCTGGTGGAAAACTCATTTGGTCGTCCACAAAGATGGAGTTTATAGAGACGTTCAGGCTGTTATATGGTCTTTCAGAAAAAACCTTGACCTGTCCTGACGTTTCTTTGATGAACCCAGCAATAATTTTAAGTAAGGTCGTTTTTCCAACTCCATTTCGACCAATTAATCCCGTTATTTTATTTTCTTCAATTGAAAAAGAGAGCTTATCTAAAATATTTTTCCTTAAATAAGTTTTCGTTAAATCCGTACATTCAATCACCCTCATTGTTCAGCCTCCTGATTATTTGCTACTTTTATCATTTTGATTAATTCTATTTTACTTATTTGTAATCGATTAGCTTCTAAAACCAACTCCCGTACTAATCGCTTCAATGTTTGGTTTTTTCGTTTATAGATGATGATTTCTTTTGCATCACCAGCGACAAACATACCAAGTCCTCGCTTTTTATACAGGATATTTTCGTCCACCAGAAGATTGAGGCCCTTTGCTGCAGTTGCAGGATTGATCGTATACATTTCAGCTAATTGGTATTGTGAGTACACCTTTTCGTCACTTTTAAAATGACCATTTAAAATTTCCGATTCAATCCACTCTGCAATTTGCACATAAATAGGCTTAGTACTATCCGTATTTAGAATTGTTTCCTCCTCCTTCAAATGTAGTACATTACTGTTGTAATGTAGTATATATTAATTTGGAATATATTACAATAACTGTTTTTATTTGCTTTGTTAGGTTGGTATCTCCAGTTTGTACTTTATTCCATACATAAACGACCGTTTTTTGGTTATAGAAAAGAGATTCTCTAAAAAATATCTGTCATAATTTGCGCTTATTTTAAATGCTATTTTTTCACATTCAAGTTTAAAACCCAGCTACCTTCACATGAGAAGATTAGCTGGGTTCCGTCATTATTTACCTCCAATTACTAGCTAGCTAGTGCAGCTTCTACGACTTCTGTCGTAATGGAAGTCAGTTGATTGATTTCAAGAATACGTTCAATTTGAGTAAATAGCCGATGAATGAGTTTAAAATTGCCGTTGTGACTTTCATGATGTTAGTGAGTGCCTCATAATCGGAAAGGTCCTCTTTATTAATAGAGATCCCGAGTTCATCCAATTAGTATTCTAAGATATGGTGCATCTCGTCTTTACTAAGCTTCTGAAATTCGTGTGCAAAACCGATACGGAAGTAAGGCTGAGGGTAACGCGCAAACCTTATTTCCTTCCCTGGCATCCCGATGAATCATGGCTACGCCATGTTGAACATAAATATCACGAAGTTGTTCCTAATGTTTCAGTTTTAAACGATCGATTTCATGGACTATAATTAAGTGAATCTCCTCGAAAGCGTTAGAAGTGTTCTTTTCTTTCTCACTAATACGTACCCGATAGAAGTCCTTCACTTTATTGAATCTTATCCCCGATACATGAATGGCACTGGTTAATTTCGTTGCAATGACGGGTGGGGCAGTATAGAAAAGTGTATGACAATCTAAGATTTTTTCATCAGCATGAGCATCTATCCATTCAACTTTTTCATAATTGATTTGCTTCTCGAGATATTCCCACTGGGCATACTGTCAGCTGACAGTGTTTTCCCGACACCTGGTAGACCATAACAAATGCCCATATATTGATACTTGATATTGGCATCACAAAACTCGGCAAATCGCTTATATTCCTTCGTTTCAAAAAATGATTGATAATTTCTATAATATTAATAGGCAGCCTTATATAATTCTACTTGGCATTGGAATAGGGGAAGCATAGAGCAGTTTATTGAAACATCGTAAAAAAAATGTTAGTAATTAAGATCTTCGATAATCGGGCGCTTTTCCGGTGTAACGATAAAAGTCCAATTTCTCAATTTTAATGCTGAGAAATTGGACTTTTTTATATTCACTTATAGTACAAAATCACTCCTGAAGTGACACCTCGGGTATTACTATCACTGCCAGCGTTATGATAACAGTAGACAACTTCCTGTTTTTTGTTAGGTTATAACTGTAGTTTTTCCCCAAGTTGCCGTCCAGAACATGTGTATTTTGCCTGACTTTGAACTGAACTGCACCATTTTTTATTTAAGATGTCTGTCTGGTTCTTGAACTACTTCTTTACTAGAAAACACTTAGTTTTTTTACCTTTCGATTCCTTAAACCTCAGGGGTTGGTGTCGGTTTGGCATATCCACTTTTGTATTTTTCATCCACTTTATTCCGGATATCTTTAATGCTCATACCTTCATTCCAATCTAAAATGGATTGTGCAGCTATTTCTAAGCAAACTCCACATCTTGTCCCGTGGTCATCCCAAACCACTTCCCCATTTTTCTTATTCTCATGGATAAAACAATCGTAATTGTTTTTATGGTTCGCTGATTCCCCGCAACCACAGTAACAAGGTATTTTTTCTAGTAAATCTTTATTTTGAGCAACAGCTAAATAGATCGTCTTCATTTCTTCTGGTTTTTCAGATAAGAAATCCGGTGCTATGTCCTTACTGCCTGTCTCTTCCTGAAGGTCACCGGATACTGTATGTGCTGGATGTCCTTCATGACTGCTTTCTTTTTGAACAACACTTTCTCCTTCACTCGAACAGCCTGAAAGTAATAAAGAACAACAGATCCCAAAAGTCATGGTCATTAATTTAGTCTTCATTTATACACTCCTTGAATATTATTGATACTTCCATTTTATGTTATGGGATGCACTTTCTACAAGATAATTCACAAAAGGTACATAAATCTCCTTTAATTGATATGATAAGGGTCTTCGAATCATGATAAGGACTCATAAAAATAATAAAAAGGTTTTCAATTTATTTGCTTCTGTTTATTTCTTTTCGACAAAGTAAGCGGAATGGCTGCGAGCGAAACTCCGGCTGTAATCCAAATCCCAGCTGGTCTTTCGTTTATTTTCGTTCCTTACTGGATCGTAGGACATTCTTGGAAATCGGCCGTTCTATGTCCACTGTTTCATTTGCTTTATACAATTGCTGATTCTCTGGTAATTGGGTGTTTCTTTCTAAATTGCTTGTATCTTCTCCTAAGGAAAGTCATCGCTTGTTTTAATTCTTGGTCATTCAAGGAACGATGTCAAGTATGAGAAGGAGATTTTTAAGCGTATTTGCCGTTTCGGGAGTATCTGCTGTCCTGGCAAGAATGTTCAGCACTTTGTCCCCTTTCTTCTAACCATTGGTAAAATCCCACGGCCTGCATGCCTTTCATCACTTTAAACGATTCTTTAATCACTTCTTTACATTCCAAAAGGGTACTCTCGATATCCTTGAGTTCTGTATAGCAATGCCTGTTAAAATCCTGCTTCACCCTCCATTCCTTTTTCCATCATTGCATTACACGGGCTAACTGTGGAACAGTGTCCACATGATACACATGAGGATTCATTGATTGGAACATTATTATCCAAAATGACACGTGGGCGTTTTGCTTCAATCAAGTCAATGTTTCAGTGGCCTGTCAGCTTGGCATGCTTCAACACTACGGCCGCAAAGGATGCATTGATACGATTATATCGATAGAATAGTTCCTAAACTAGGATGATAACATGAAGCTTACTGTTAGCATTTGTAATATCGTTCGATTACCGTCCAGCCTGGCCTCGGCACCTTTGATTTTTATATGTATTTTATCTGAGAAAAATAATCGCTCCCTTATAAAAAATGATATAATACAGTTTATAATTTTCTACCCCGACATTTTTTTCTCACGTGAGAGTACATAATGGAGGATTTAATTCCGCCAATAGATTTCATATCAAATAATGAACTAAAACGAAGTGAGAAACAGCATTCTCTCACTTCCACTTTAGTTCAATTGATTACAAGTTTATTTTCAATACAAACGAACTTAAAGCTGCAACGGTTGCCTGACTCCCTTTAATCCTTTCTATACCTCCCAGGCCTGCCTGCTGTCCATTCACTAAAACGGACCATTCTCCTTCATGGGGAAGTGTAATGCTTATCGCGTCCCAATTTGCGTTATGAATCACTGCGATTTTGTAATCATTATGTTTTAGAGTGAAGGCAACTGCATTTGGTGGAGCATCGATGAATTGTAAATGCTCCTCAATTTCTTCCGGTGTGCTTAACCTAAATACAGAATGGTTTTTCCTGAGAGAAATCAGCCCTTTCATATACTCCACTTCGCGATCTAACTCCGCTCTTCTTTTCCAATCCAACCTATTAATCCAATCAGAAGATTGATAGCTATTTTCATCCCCACCCTTTGTACGCATAAATTCTTGTCCAGCATGGATCATTGGAATTCCTTGTGCCAGTAAGACAATTGCTGAAGCCAGTTTATGCATCTGTTTACGTGATTGTTCTGTCGCATCAGGATTAGTGATGAGAAGCTTATCCCATAAAGTATAATTATCATGTGCTTCAACATAATTGATCACTTGATCTGGTTTTTTGTATGTGGCGATATTCTCATCATATTTCAAACCACCAGCGATGCCCTTTTTTATAATATCTTCCATACCTGGTTTGCCATTAATGAACCCTTTATCATGTTCATTCATCACAAATCCTTTTAAACCATCGCGGATAGCATCATTAAAATGAGCGATGCCAGGCATTTTAAAAGCATTCTTTTGATTTGCTTTCTGCTCTTGGGCCAAGGGGGTGTTCATATCCCAGCCTTCGCCTAAAACAATAAGGGTCGGATCAATTTCTGCCAGCGCCTTTTTCACTTCATTCATCGTTTCCACATCATGGATTCCCATTAAATCGAAACGAAAACCATCAAGGTTAAATTCTTTCGCCCAATAGGTTACGGATTCAACGATGAATTTCCGCATCATTTTATGTTCAGACGCGGTATCATTTCCTACACCAGTACCATTTGATAAGGTACCGTCACCGTTATACCGAAAAAAGTAGGTGGGAACCAGTTTATTGAAATTTGAATCATCCACGGAATAAACGTGATTATATACAACATCCATGATTACTCGCAATCCGTGATCATGTAAGCCTTGGATCATTTCCTTTAACTCACGGATCCTGACCTTTGGTTGATACGGGTCAGTCGAATAAGAGCCCTCGGGAGCGTTATAATTTTTCGGATCATATCCCCAGTTATATTGTGGTTCATTCAATTTCATTTCATTGACAGTAGCAAAATCGAATATGGGGATAAATTGCACATGGGTTACACCTAAATCTTTTATATGATCAAGACCCGTTTTCACATCCTCTGGACCTTTGGTTCCGGTTTCAATTACTCCTAAGAATTTACCTTTATGATGGATTCCACTTTCGGGATGAATCGACAAATCCCGTGTATGCAATTCATAAATGATAATGTCCTCAGCTTTGTCGAGCGGTGGTTTATCCCGTGTCCACTTTTCAGGGTCCGTGTCCGTTAAATCTATTACGACTCCCTTATTACCATTTACCGTGACTGCACGAACATAGGGATCTACGGCTTCACTCCAGACTTCTCCCACTTTCACTTTATATGTATAAATCAATTCATCCTGATCACCCGTAAGTTCAATGGTCCAGGTTCCCTTTTCCGAACGATCCATCTGAATCTCCATTCCGCCTGAATCATCCAAATGTTTATAAGTAACTAGTTTAGCTTCAGATGCAAGAGGTGCCCATAACCGGAATGCCGTTTTATCCTTTTGATAGGAGTTCCCCAAATCTTTTCCGTCATAGTAATAAGATTCATCTAGTTCTGCCGGGTTCACTGGATTAATATTTGCAATCGGAAGGGTTTCCGACTGGTTTTCGGTTTTTATGTCCACGGGTTTTCGAATATTGGTATTTTCCTCTTCAAAAGAAGAAAGCGAATCTTTAATAGGTCATTCCTCCATTGAAATTCCCAATTAGAACAGGAATTTTTTATTTAAAATCAAGGGTGAATCTTACCGTATGCTATTATTCCGCAGATATTACCCTTCAAAACATCCTCACTGCAGATTATGTTGAAGATTCAGAAATCAATAAGCGGATTTTACAGTTTAAATTACCAAATGCTCCAAGTGATTCAAGTTCCGGACTGGACCTTTGCTATCCTTTTGAATGGCCATTATAAAAAGGAAAACCTGAAAAAGATAAAAAAATGCCTCCATAACAGTTTTACGGTCTTGGAGGCATTTCTAGTACTCTTTATGGTGTTTTAATAATTTTCACAGAAGTACCTTCCACAATTGCAGTGAAGTTCTTAACTTCAGGCTGCTCAAAGATAAAATCAGTGATGCCGTCTTCGAGCTGTTCTTGAAGAACACGGCGGAGCGGTCTCGCTCCGAAAGTTGGATGATATCCAAGTTCAATTAGCCTTTGTTTCGCTTCATGAGTTACATCTAAAGACAAACCATTTGCTGTAAGTGTTTCATCAAGTTCTTGAATCATGATATCAACGATTTGAAGAAGATCTTCTTTCTTTAAAGCTGAGAATTCAATGATACTATCAAAACGGTTCAGGAATTCCGGTTTGAAGAAACTGCCTAATGATTGGAGGATTGATGCTTCTTCTACAGCTGTACTTGTACCGAATCCCATTACTTTTTGTTTTTCACCGACTCCAGCGTTACTCGTCATGATAATCACTGTATCTTTAAAAGCTACTGTCCTGCCTTGACTGTCCGTTAACCGGCCATCTTCCATGATTTGAAGGAACATATGCATTACATCTGGATGAGCCTTTTCGATTTCATCCAATAAAATAATACTGTAAGGTTTGCGGCGAACTTTTTCAGTCAATTGTCCCGCTTCCTCGTGTCCTACGTATCCAGGAGGAGAACCGATTAATTTAGAAACACTATGTTTCTCCATGAATTCACTCATGTCAAGACGGATCATCGCTTCCTTGTCCCCGAATAATTCCTCAGCTAGAGTTTTCGCCAATTCGGTTTTACCGACACCTGTTGGACCAACAAAAAGGAAAGATCCGGTTGGACGTTTTTTGGATTTTAGCCCGGCACGACTTCTTCGGACGGCCTTAGAAACCTTTTTGACAGCCTCTTCCTGCCCGATGACCTTTTTCATAAGTTCCTCTTGAAGATTGACCATTCTTTCTTGCTCATCTTCTTGCAGCTTACCTACAGGAATACCAGTCTTTTGTTCGATGATATTTTGAATGTCTTCAACGTTAACGGTTGGTTTAACTGCATTTTCTCCAACCTGTAAAGATTTTTCCAATTTTTCTTCTTCATCACGAAGAACTGCAGCTTTTTCGTATGCTTCTTCTTTTAAGGCCTTTTCTTTTTCTTTATAGATTTGCGCCAGGCGCTCTTTCATGTTTTCTACCTGGCCGTCTTCAATGGTCAAGTTCAACTTGGAACCTGCTTCATCCATCAAGTCGATTGCCTTGTCCGGCAAGAATCGATCTTGAATGTATCGGTTCGAGAGTTCAACAGCCGCTTTTAGTGCTTTCTCACTATATGTGACTCCATGATAAGATTCATAACTTTCTTTTAAACCCTGTAAGATGACCAATGTCTCAGCTGTTGTCGGCTCATTAACCTGTACAGGCTGAAAGCGTCTCTCAAGGGCACCATCTTTTTCAATTTTCCTATATTCAGATAAAGTGGTGGCTCCGACAAGCTGAAGTTCTCCGCGTGCAAGTGCCGGTTTTAAAATATTTCCTGCATCCATTGACCCTTCGGCTGAGCCCGCACCCACAAGTTGGTGAATTTCATCGATGAATAAAATGACATTTTTTCTTTCCTGTAATTCACTGATCAATTGCTTCATTCGTTCTTCGAATTGACCTCTAATTCCAGTATTCGAAACAAGTGACGCGACATCAAGCATATATACCAGCTTATTACGTAATTTACCAGGCACTGAACCTGAAACAATGGCTAAAGCCAGACCTTCAGCAATGGCTGTTTTACCTACTCCGGGTTCACCAATTAAAACTGGATTATTTTTATTACGTCTATTAAGGACTTCGATGACACGTTTTATTTCTTCATTTCTTCCAATAACCGGATCAATCAGCCCTGCTCTAGCAACATCGGTCAGATTGCGGCCATACTCTTCAAGCAATCCTCCGCCATCATCGTGTTCAACGGAATCCGGTTTAGGAACTTCATTATAATTAAATGGATTGAATGAATTTAGGGATCCGTTATATTGGAAATGCCCTGTATCCATTCCGCCCATCGCTGCTCCAAGTTTACTTCGCTCTTCTTTATAACAAGTGGAGCACAGTTTAACTTCATGCTCCTGACCATTCATATTAAGATGTACTTGAATATTAGCTTGGTTTACATGGCATTTTTCACAAAGCATGTAGTACTCCTCCTTTAGTATTAATATTGGTAATTTCACAAAAAACTTTGACCTTCTTTGACTTTCTGTTTTTATTATACATTGACCTTCTTTGACTTTCAAGGTTTTTGTCTGGGAATTTTTTTGAATAAATTAAAAACTCCCTCGGATTGGTTTGCTAAGCATATTAAACTATCCATTTCCAGTCAAATAAAAAGATTCTATGTATCCTCTTAGTATATTCAGTCATGATTTCTTCGTTCAGGATAACCATAGCCTAAACTATTAACAAAACACCAATTCACCCTTTTTCAGGACTAATCATAATCTTGTCCTCATGCCTCAGCCACTCTCATTTTTTAAAACAAAAAAAAAGACTTCATTAAGTCTCTTACCGACTGTAGACAAACTCGATGAAAATTATCTACAATTTTTTAGGGTCTTTTCAAATTTGATCGTTGCCACCAGGCACTCTATTTCCGTAGGCGGTCCTCCCTTGCGTTTTTCCTGCAGGAATCTCGAACACCCGTTCCAATCTACTTTGTTTTAACTTTTAGATAGAACACTTTTCCCTACAGTCTTTTTTGTTTTTAAAAATAGTAGTATTAAAACTTGAGGTCATAAAGATACTTTCTTATAAGTCCCCTCGTTGTCCAACCCATGCCATGCTTTCCTTATAACTGCTTCAATTCCAATAAAAAATCAAAAAGGTTTCGGAATGATACCATTCCGAAACCTTTTTGACTACAAACTGAAAGAGTTTTTTATATTAAGGTTGATTTTCTTCTATTATATACGTTTCGCACCAATATACTTTGGCTTCCAATAACTATTATTGGTTTTAGCATATGACACTCCTTTAGATGATGCAGAGTGTATGAATTCATTGTTTCCTATGTAAATAGCCACATGTGTAGGTTTTTTCGCTTTATTTGGTGCAAAAAACATTAAGTCACCTTTTTGCAGGCTTTTGACTTTCTTTCCTTTTTTATATATGTCAGCGGCGGTTCTTGGTAAATTCTTACCAGCCTTTTGATATGAATACTTCACTAAACCTGAGCAATCAAAACCTGAAGAAGAAATGCCACCCATTTTATATTTTGTACCTAATTCACTTTTCGCCACTTTAATCGCTTTTGTATGATATGTAGCAGCTTCCACTTGGTCCCCAGCAAAGGATCCGGTTACAAGCATGATAGCCAATGACAATCCGACGACAATTTTCTTAAACAAATTTTTTTACCCCCTGATGTGATTTGCTAAACCTAATATACTAGAATGGGTATATCACTCGCATCACAGGATCTTTACAAATATGTTACATTTGGTAGAAATAGGAAGAATGACCATATAAAACATAAGAATAAGTCGAATCAAGCTTCCAACATCCGCCTTTTTGAAAGCACGTATTTTAAAACTTACTATTCCTCATGGAAAAACAGCGGTAAGAAAACCACTGTCAGAATTCTTTTGAGAAAAATGGTAGAAATAACTTTACCCCACGTTTGTTAAAAGGTAAACATTTCAAATCTGCAAATAAATGACTTATGTATCCGAATAAACAAGTAGTCAAAATTCCGTCAATCCCCATAAAGGCTTCGAATTGAAAAGCAATGATGCCAAAGAAAGCGATACCGGCAATCGAATGGGTATAACTTCTATGTGGTGTAAAGGATGCCAGGATTATATAGGCGCCTAAAAGCCACAACCAGCTTTCCTGCAAAGATATACCGCCGCCTAAAACCGCTAATCCAGTCAAGGTCAGCATATGCCTTTGTCTCATGAATGATGAAATGATGATGATCCCGATTCCTGCTCCTACACCGATCCACTTTTCCTTATCAGTGCCTTCCAAAAGACTATAAATGATCATTAATATACCAATCGTTTGTGCTATCGTTCGGATAAACTTATGTGAAAAAGTAATCCTATTACTTAACTTCCCATCAATATCCATATCGGGCATAAGGCCTGAAATCCCCCCAATGCCAACCAAGAATAAAGTGGTCGTTGGATCTGTTTGAAGTGTGTTTGCCGTTAAGAATCCAACTGTTGCCCCTAATGCCATGTGTGCTGTACCGTTCACTGTCTCTCTCCTGTCCTACTAAGAAGTAATCTCTGTTACCAAGAAACGAATGTTTGTTCGAATCCCAGCATTCTAACTATACAATATTTTTAATGAAATTTCTTTATATTTTATAAAAAAGCCGTAGTAATCAATAATTAGTGCTTATAAATTCCTCGTTCTAATTAAAATCAATTCTTCTAGAATGTCTATAATTCCTTTGTTTAGGTAATTTTCAACAATTAAAACCGCAAAATATTTTTCTGTGAATAGAGGTATTTCATGAAATTTTATCCGTCATATGAATATACTAATCTATAAGGGGAGTGATTCAGATAGCTTTTTTAAATGCCTTCAATAATTTTAAAAAAGGGAAAAAGTCTAAGAAAATAAAGAACATGGATTTTCGGGAACAACACGTAAATAAATCGTCAGAGCTCATTGGAAATAATGTAATTGTACAAAATATTATTAACAATCACCTTTCCAAAAAAAATAACCACTTGTAGGGTGGTTTTTTTATTTATTATCGGAAATCCCTTCATTTTTTTCCATTTTCTCGCTCACACCATAAATATAGTTATACTGCAAATAGTAATCATATATGACATTTTGCAGGATCTTAAGCAGTGATTTATCAAATGTATCGAATTCAGTTTGATAGCTATTTAAGACAGTGACAAATTTCCCGTCCATGTTTTCAAAATAATGGAGAAGAAAATTCTTGTAAAATTCACTATCACTATTGCTTTTATTCGTTATGCACGGATCACCGGTTTGGATAGACTTATCAAGCATCGCTTTGATGGATTTAGGCAGCTTCGCTTTCTTGAACTGGTTCAAGGTATAGATATCATAGGTAAAGGAAAGTCCTAATTGATTGGAATAAAAGTCCATGGCACTGTCCAATGTATAGATTAAGGGGGTTTTAAAGTCCTTGCTGTTGGCAATTTCCTCTGATATTTCCAATTGATATTCCTCTGATGTTAAATACGCAGCAAATTTCATTTTCGAACTGCTCACACTGAACACCTCATAGACGGCTGCATCCTGTTTTTCAATTTCAATTTCTATATTAAAAAACTTAAAGTGCTTTAAACGGTAAAAAGCAATCGGTGCTAATAGGAAAAGCAGTATCCATACAAGGTAAAGAAATAACGTGTTAAAGATAATTTGATAAAATTCTGAAGTTACGATCGGCTCGATGATTAATGTAATCAATGTATGTTCAAAGCCCTCAGAAATAGGGGGATTCTGTGTAATTACCGGATCAACAGCTTCCTCTGGCTTATTCCAAGTTTGGATACCTAAATGAGACATCGCAACAAGCGTATATACAAAAATTAAAATAGTTCCAATCACATATAATTTTGGCATGAACCCTATAATTCTGTCGAAAACAGAAATCCGCTTATCTTTCTGCTCTATAGCCAATGTGGTTGCTCCTTTTAAGATTAATAAATGCGGAAAAGTCCTACAGGGACTGAAAAGTTCCTGGAGACTACCTATTTAATTTATATGTTGGTAATTATGTTAAAATACGTAAAAATTGTTTATTGATTGACATATACCATAATACTTTCGACGTTTTCATTAAAATTAAAAAAAATTCGTCATTCAATAAAAACCCATCCCCTTCATTCATGAAATGTAAAGGATGGGCTTAAAGTGTAAGGTTTTATTTAGGATGACCCTTTATCGCAAAGTCTTCTACCTTCCTTAAAAATAGATCCATGGCTTTTGATGCTTCAAAGTCTAACTTTTTCACGATTGAAAAAGGTCTTATAATGGGTTCATTTTTCAAATGAAAGGTTTTCAATTCATTGGATTTCAATTCTTTTTGTACAGTCAAACGGGATAACAAGGCAATGCCAAGTCCGGCCATCACCGCTTCTTTCACTCCCTGGATACTGGTGAAAATAAAGGTTTTCTTTATGTTTAGTTCCAGACTGCTCAGAAGTTTATCCGAATATGTACGGGTCCCCGATCCTTGCTCCCTAAGTACCCATGTTTGGTTTTGGAGCAATGTGCCCTCGATGATATCCGTCTGTGAAAGTGGATGAACCGGGGGGACGACGACAATCATCTCGTCATTCATGAAGGGTCTGACATCAATATCTTTATAATCCGTTTCCCCTTCTATCAAGCCTATATCAAGCTTATTCGAACGTATTCCTTGTATGACTTCATTAGAATTCGAGATGATGATTTGTATGTCCACCAGCGGATATTGAGCCGCAAATTCTGCTAAAACTTTTGGAAGGTAGTATTCCCCTATCGTGAAGCTTGCACCTATTTTCATCGTTCCGCTAACCACGTTATTAAATTCATTTATTTCTCTTATTGCTGTCTCATAATGATCAAGCATTTGCTTTGCATGTCTATATAAAATTTTTCCCGGCTCTGTTATTTGAACTTGTTTGGGAGAACGATAAATTAATTTCGTTCCTAACTCATTTTCCAGATTCTTAATATGGAGACTGACTCCTGGCTGCGACAGGTTCAGAATATCCCCAGCTTTAGAAAAGTTTTTCTGTTCTATCACGGTTACGAATACTTTTAAAGGATCCATGGTTACCTCCTTATTTACCTATGCATTTTATTTTATCATAAGTAGAAGTAATCATTGAAATAGCAAAAATATATTTCACTTATTCTTAATTAAGCTTTAAAGTAAAGGCATCAACATAGATGGAGTGATCACACTGGAACGAACAGAGGTTGAAACTAGAAAACTTGGATTTACAAAAGGAATAGCTTTAACTTTGCTAATTGCTATTGCAGCTAAATACTTAGCAGAGCTTCCATTCCTTCATATATTGGGACAGCTAGTCATTGCGATACTGATTGGTGTTGTTTGGAAATCGATTTTCGGCGTACCCGCTTACGCCGTCGCTGGGACAAATTATTCTAGTAAAGTCCTTTTGAGAATGGGCATTATCTTATTGGGGATGCGCTTGAACCTGAAGGATATTTTTAACGCCGGCCCGAAAACGTTTGCTGTTGGAGCCATTAGTCTAATATTTGCTATATTGGTAGTTTATGGATTGACTCGTCTATTTAAAGTGGAAAAAAAGCTAGGCTTACTGACAGCTTGTGGTACAGCAATTTGTGGAGCTGCTGCAGTCCTCGCAATTTCCTCCCAAATTAAAGCAAAAGAAAAAGATACAGCAATAGCTGTAGCGACGGTTGCTGTTTTAGGTACAACCTTCACTTTCGGTTACACGATCCTTTATCCCTTTTTGGGGTTATCCGATCCAGGTTACGGTATATTTTCGGGTGCGACACTACATGAAATTGCTCACGTCATCGCTGCTGCAGCACCAGGGGGAAATGAAGCAGTCGACTTGGCAGTCATGGTCAAATTGACTAGGGTGGCCCTGCTCATTCCCGTAGCCCTTTTAATTGGATTCATCATGAGTTGGAAAGAGCGATCAACAGATAAGGGAAAGAGATTTTCCTGGAAGTCCATTCAGATACCTTGGTTTATTTTTGGATTTCTATTAATGAGTGCCCTCTACTCTACAGGGGCAGTTCCTGAACTTATAGCCGAAAAACTTGTTATGCTTTCCTATATCCTCATGGCTATGTCCATGGCAGGACTAGGATTGAATATTGACCTTGTCACTTTTAAAAAATATGGCGGCAAACCTTTTATTGCTGGATTGATTGGCTCAATTTTATTAACGTGTCTCGGTTATGTATTGGTTCATGTTTTCCAGTTAAATTAATATTTCACTTAAACAAGCATCCCTTAATCGGCATGCTTGTTCTTTTCTGTTGGATGCGGGACATTGGCACCATAAAAAATTTCGTCCATCTCCGTTTGAAGCCTTTCTATTATTACCTGCCTTTCTTCTGTTTTCAGCTTTTCCTCTGTATAACCGAATAAGTAATTATTAATATCGAATCTTTTCAGCTTACATTTTGTATGGAATATATTTTCCTGGTATACATTCACATCAATCATGTCATATAAGCCCTTTACTTCATCAGGAATATAGTTTTGAATGGAATTAATATCGTGGTCAATGAACAATTTTCGCCCATCTTTATCTCTCGTAAACCCTCTTACACGGTAATCAATCGTGATAATATCGGTATCGAAGGAATGGATCAGATAATTAAGGGCTTTAAGCGGTGATATTTCTCCACAAGTAGAGACATCGATGTCGGCCCTGAATGTGCTTATGCCTTCATTTGGATGGAATTCAGGGTATGTATGAACAGTAATATGGCTCTTATCCAGTTGCATGACCACATTATCAGGTAAGGGCCCTGGTGATTCCTCATAAGTTCCAGTAGGTACTTCGACGACAGGACCTTCTGAAACAAGAATGGTTACACTGGCGCCTTGAGGGACATAATCCTGCTTGGCCGTATTTAAAACGTGTGCACCTATTAAATCAGAAACGTTGTGCAAGATCTTCGAAAGCCTTTCTGCATTATATTGTTCATCGATATAATCCAGGTAGGCCTCTCTCTCTTCCCTGGTTTTTGTGTAGCAAATATCATACATATTAAAACTTAGAGATTTCGTAAGATTATTAAAGCCGTGAAGTTCAATACGCTGCTCTGGTGTAAGTTTCATGATTGATTCCCCTTATATTTTTTTACAACTATCCTTATAGTTACCCTTTTTCTGAAATAAAAAACTAAGCCGGTCAGTCCCTGCTTGTAACCTTTTAATCGGCAATGGTTATTTTTCTGGCCAAAAAGCTAAGAATATGAGCCATTGCAATAACATGCAATGGCTCTTTCAATGTCCTGGTTTGTTTTAGGCAGAATGAATTTTTTTCTTTTTTATCGGAGAAAGCAACCGTTCCAACCATCCTAGTAAGAGGTCTGACAGAATGGCCATCAATGCCGTTGGGATTGCTCCTGCAAGTATAATGGCCGTTCCATTAGATGCATTCGTTCCCCTGACAATGATATCCCCCAGCCCTCCTGCCCCTACGAATGTCCCTACAGCAGTGACTCCAATTGCAACCACAAGAGCTGTCCGTAATCCAGCCATGATGACAGAGAGGGATAATGGCAGTTCGACCATTCTTAGTAACTGGAGTTTCGTCATCCCCATTGCCTTGCCAGGTTCTAAATAAGCATGATCTATACTTGTAATTCCGACATAAGTGTTCCTAAGGATTGGCAGTAAGGAGTATAAAAACAATGATAAGATAACTGTATTTGTTCCTAACCCCATCACTAGCATAAGAAGAGCAAGCATGGCCAAGGCTGGTGTGGTTTGAATAACATTAGTTATGGAAAATACCCATTTACTCAATTTCTTATGTTTCGCGATGAAAATCCCCATCGGGATGGCTGCGATTGCAGCAAATAAAACTCCATAAGCGGACATTAAAAAGTGGCGATAAAACTCAGTAAGTACATACATCCAATTTTGAGAATAATACGTTCCCAGCTGTTGTAAGGTTTCCATTATTTTGCACCTCCCATTTATTCAAAATATTTATGTGCTTTAAGGAATTCCGAAGCTACGACCGATGGCTCTTTCAAGTTCCCATCAACTTCATAGTTCAGTTCCTGCATGGTTTCAGTATTGATTTCGCCAATTAACTTGTTAAGTTCATCTTCAATTTCAGGGTACCGTTCCAATAATTCTTCGGTAACGACCGGTGAACAATCATATGGAGGGAAATATTGTTTATCATCTTCTAAAAGCATCAAATCATTAACCTTAATCCGTCCATCGGAAGAGTATGCAAGTACAATATCCATCTGACCATTTTTGACTGCATCGTATACCAGGCCAATCTGCATCGGATAAGTTTCCCCGAATTCCAATCCATATGTATTTACGAACCCTTTATAGCCATCCCCTTTTCTTTTCAGCCAAGCACTATCGACACCTAACCTTAAATTATCTGCATCCTTTTCCAAATCCGATATTTTCTTATAACCTTTTTCCTCTGCCAATTCATTTGAAATCGTAAAGGCATAGGTGTTATCGAAACCGTATGAATCAAAAAATTTGAAACCATATTGTTCTTTGAATTCCCTTTGAACAACTTCCATTGCCTTTACTGGGTCCTTTTCAATTTCCTGTCCCAGGACACTCGTTAAATCCGTCCCTGTATATCGAGTTGCGGCTATATCTATATCACCGCTCTCCATCGCTTTTTGCTGAACGAAATTCGAACCTAAGTTTTTGATGATTTTCGTATCAAGATCCGTATTCCGCTCTAGGAGTTGAGCGATCATGTTCGCCAGAATTTCGGATTCGGTCATACTTTGGGCACCGATCTTTACTGTAGTTTCAGAAGATGACCCCAATCCAGGTAAAGAACAGCCACTGATGAATAATGAACAAACTAAAAGGGCTATGAAAATTGAACTTCTCATTTTTTTATACATGCTATTCCTCCTCATGCAACTTCCTTCATACCTTTTAATCCTTTTGGTACGACTTTTCGTTCAATGATCGAGAATACATAATCCACCAGGATAGCCATGATAATTACAGGAACTGCACCTGCGACGATATATTCTGTTTGGTATAAATTCAATCCGATAAAAATGTAATCTCCAAGACCTCCTCCTCCAATAAAGGAAGCCAAGGTTGCCCAACCAATTAAATAGACGGAAGCCGTACGGATACCAGCCATAATGACGGAAAGTGCAAGCGGGAATTCAACCAGACGAATCCTCTCCCAGCTTGTCATCCCGATACCGCGACCGGATTCCAGCAGATTTTCATTTACGCCTTTAATACCTGTGTAAGTATTCCTGAGTATAGGTAAAACAGAATAGAAAAATAACGCAATAATTGCGGGTGTTTTCCCTACTCCGAGGAAAGGAATGAAAAAGGCTAGGACTGCCAGGCTCGGCAATGTCTGCATAATGTTTGCAATTCCGATTATAATGGATGCGCTCCTTTTCATTCGGGTCAACATAATGCCTAGTGGTACGGCGACTATTATTCCAAGTAAAACAGCGATCATGGATATATATAAGTGCTCCCATGCCTTATAAATAAATTCTTGCCAGTTCGTTTGTAAAAAATCGAGCAATGTTTCCATCTAATACACCTCCTAGAACATTTCTGCCACTTGATTTTCTACCTCTCCCCATATACTGTCGTATACGATGTCTACCAATGTTGCCCTAGTGACAATTCCGACCAAATGTTTATTCTGGTCAACAACAGGCACATATTTGAATCCCCGTTTTAATATCTTCTGAACGGAATCACGAATTAATGAATCCTGCTTTACTGAATAGACTTCAGTATTGATGACTTCGCTGATAAATTTTGCTTTTTTTCGGTATTCACTGATCGTTTCAACATCTACGAACCCTTTCAAAACATTTTGCTCATCGACCACAAGTAAAGAATCGACCCTTTTCTCGCGCATTATCGTAATAGCATCCGTAAGGGATTTTTCCTCAGTAATGGATATGGGATTACGGCTCATGATTTGTTCTACCAATTCAACATTTGGTCTTGTTTGAAGCAATCGATCTTTACCTATGAATTCTTCCACGAACTCATTGGCTGGGTATCGGAGGATTTCATCCGGTGTTCCCACTTGGACGACTTCACCAGCTTTTAAGATGACGATCCTGTCGGCTAGCTTAATGGCTTCATCCATATCATGGGTAACAAAAACGATTGTTTTATCAAGTGTGCGCTGCAGATTTTTAAATTCCTCCTGAAGGGCATCGCGGGTGATTGGATCTAGTGCTCCAAAAGGTTCATCCATTAAAATGAGTGGGGGATTTGAAGCAAGAGCTCTCAGAACGCCAATCCTTTGTTGCTGCCCGCCGCTCAATTCGTATGGATACCTTTCTAAATACTCGGGTCCCATATCGACAAGCTGAAGCAATTCCAGTGCACGTTCTTTTTTCTTCTGGTCATTCCACTTTAGAAGTTTTGGAACGAGGGTGATATTTTCAAGAATCGTCATGTGTGGGAAAAGTCCGATTTGCTGGATAACGTACCCGATCTGTCTTCTTAACTCAACTGGATCTTTATCCATTATATTTTCCCCATTAATAAGTATCTTTCCTTCAGTTGGTTCGATTAGACGGTTAATCATTTTCATTGTCGTTGTTTTGCCACATCCACTCGGACCAATGAAGCAAATGAACTCTCCTTTTTTAATATCCAATGATATATTCTTTACAGCTTTCTTTCCTCCCTTATAGATTTTCGATACATTTTCAATTTTTAACACAACAAGCACCTCCATCATTCGCATACAATTACAATTTTTACAAATATGTTACTTTTTATATGCACAGTCTCTTATACCCAGAAAAAAACTACATAAACCATTTTAACAAAAAAACTAGTTCATTGTAATTATATTGAATAAATGGAATAAAAAAACTACCTCATTTTAAGGTAGTTAATAGATTTAAGTTATTAAAAATGAATTATAACCCAATATTTTTAGCAATGAGGATTTTCAGGATTTCATCTGACCCTGTATATAATGTTGTCACAGGAATGTCCCGATGACGCCGGGCAATTTTATAGTCACCCATATTTCCGTATCCATCATGTAACTGCATGCACTTTTCAGATATTCGCTTAGACATCTCCGTGATCCAATATTTAGCCATCGATACTTCCGTTATGATCTTCTCCCCTTTCATATGTTTACAGATCAAACCATCAACAAACGTTCTTCCCAACTGAATATCGGTCGCTATTTCAACGATGGTAAACTGTGCATTTTTAAATTTACTAATTTTCTTACCAAATGCTTTTCGTTCTTTAATAAAATTCACAGTTAAGTCGAGCATATCCTTAGCTGCCATTAAAGACCCAATCGCACACATAAGCCTTTCCTGCTGCAGTTTTTGCATTATATATGAAAGCCCTTTACCTTCCTCCCCAAGAAGGTTCCCAATAGGAACAGAGGCATCATCGAAAAATAGTTCGGCTGTTTCTGAACTTTCCTGGCCTTCTTTGTCAAGTTTTCTTCCTCGTGAAAACCCTGGTGTATCTTTATCAAGGAGCAACAAACTGATTCCGTCATGAGAAGGAACAGCATCTAGATCAGTTTTGCATGCTACTATCAAGAAGTCAGCGTTAAAGCCATTTGTAATAAACGATTTCGCTCCATTGACAATATAATATCCATCTTTCTTGATGGCTGTGGTTCGAATATTCGCTAATTCAGAACCCAGCCCTGGCTCTGTCACTGCAAAGGCAGAAATCATTTCTCCAGTAATGAACTTGGGTAAATATCTATGTTTTTGATCTATTGTGCCGAATGAAGCAATATAAGGGGCCACAACATCAGAGTGAATTGATATTCCTCCTAAGGCTGATCCAACCATTTCCAGTTCCTCTGCCAGTACAACTGAATATCCAAAATCTGCTCCCGCCCCACCGAACTCTACATCAAGCCATGGACATAAAAATCCATTATCCCCAATCTTTTTCCAAAACAAGCGGGGTATCCCCCCCTCTTTTTCCCACTGATCATAATAGGGGGAAGCCTCCTTGTGGAGAAATTCACGAATTGATTGTTTAAATAATAAGTGTTTTTCAGTGAGGAAGGAACGTGAATCATCCATATTGATCGCCATCAAGCTAACCATCTGTTAACCTCCATTCGCTAATGATTTTTTTGATACAATCCATTACCATGAACAAGATAAATATGTTAATTACCTCGATGTAATCAGTTACAATAAAAATCATCAAACGGTAAATTTGCCTACAATATTCATGTTCAACAAAAATAATGAATTCCCTTTTAAAAACTATTTTTAACAAGTGGAATTATTTTTTGATAATAAATACTTAACTGCTAAATTATGTATTCATTTTATATTCTAACGAGGTGATTTTTGAAATATCACTTGTCTTAATTTAAGATTTTATAAGGGTAGCGTCACATCGCCATCAAGCTAAGCGCGCAAGAGATAATATAAAAGTGTGTTCTCTTTAATTTGCTATGGTAACACTAAAAATGCGCATGACAAAAAAACCATCAAATTGGTTTTTTTAAAAAATATTAGGCAGCTTTAAGTTTTTGTGACGTACAATCATACACAATACCTAAGATATCAAAGACCGTTTTCTTGTTATAACGATGACATTTCCGTCCGTTTTTTCTCCAAAAGGTGAAACAGACGTAGAAAAATTTTTGATAATTCTTTGGCGTCCTTTTGTAATCCTTGATAAAACAATAAATAATAGTCTTTTATCATATAGATGGATTTATATTCACTTAACTCCTTCTTTTTCTTATCTAAAAGTAACTGACGCATTCTAAACATCGTAGATGAACAAAGTAAAATGCTAATAAGTTGCCCATACAAGTGACACTCTAAGCGTTCCCTCTTAATCTCTTTGCACTTGTCAATTTGAAAGAAAGATTTCCATGTCTTAAATAGAATTTCAATCTGCCAACGTAACGAATACAGTTCATGAATATGTTCCGTTGGAACGTCTTCAAAAGAAAGATTTGTAATATAGGTGGGTATCTATGATAGGCTTCTTTGCCTGATGAAACCTTAGCTTCAGCCTTTCATGACAAATCGTACCCACAGAGGCTCCAAGTCAAGTCCTTAACCACTTATCTATGCTTTCATGTAAACAAAGATAAAAGTTGCATTCTAACAGTATTTTTAGGATGATACTGTATATAATGGCAGTTTAGTTTAAGTGAAATATTCACATTTTTTACGTTTTGTAATTTTGAAATTTAATTTATTCCATTGATCAGTACATGGTGAGGATGTAAAAACGGGAATCCTATTATTTTTTGGGGATTCCCTATTTTTGATTTTCTTATTAGTTTGTTAACTGCCCCCATTAGCAGGGTTATATAATTTGTTACTTTTTATTAAGAACCATACCTGATAGTTCTTGTTATACCTGTACGTTTGACAGCTCTTTTTGAAAGTGAACGCTTTTTAAGATAGGTAAAAAGATTTCCAAGACATAAACTGATAAACAAATAGATTAGTCCACCAAATATTGCGTAGATGATTGTTCCTGCTGCTGCTGTCAAGAAACCCATTATTACTTGATCTTTATCCTTAGCTGGTGATGTAGGTGGATCTGTAAGCATAAAAAACCCAAAGAAGAGAGTAGTATTTATAAATGGTGGCCTAAGTGCATTAACTGCATCTCCAATATTGAAATGCCCCATTAGAGCCAATAGTACAAAAGAAGTCCCTAAAAATGTAAAAACCTGAGGGAACTTATGAATTCTGTTCGTAATGATGTATCCTCCCACTAAAAGAAAGATAATTATCCATACTGAAAGGTCTCCAAATGCCCCCCACCAGCTTTGTCCCGTTTTTAAAAAAAGGGCAGATAAAAGTAAACCAAATGCTGCAGGATTAAAAATTGGTTTTTTCATATAAACAAGTAGATGCTTTGATAAAATTGCAAGTATAGCGGTAGCTGTAATTATACCTATAGAGGTCGTGGAACTTAAAATAAGGCCAATAATTAAACCTGTAATAACTGCACCGTCTGGCATTGTCCATTTTCTTTTTTTGAGAATATTAAAGATAATGTCAGCGATGACAGCAGTTATAACTGCTACCATGGTATTTTTTATTCCCAATATATTTTTATAGCCGATTGATGCAATAAGAAGATACGCCAACAAGGTAATCGTAACATATCCCTTAGGTGTTTTAAGCCATTTCTTCATTGTCATTACTATCTCCTCCAACATGAACAATCTGTAATTCAGAAGTGATAAAAAGTCCCCTTAAATTAACATCTTCAATTAATTTCTTCCCGTTTTCATTTCCTAACAAAAAGGCTGCAGTCGAAATAGCATCTGCCATCATCGCGAAAGGAGCAATAACAGTTGAACTCACCCAATCATTGGGTGACTCCTTTGTTTGAGGATTAATGATATGATGCATACTGGGAAGTTTTGCATTCTTGCGCTCGTAACTACCTGAAGTACATACTGCTTGATTTGAAATTTCTATTACAGAAATAATCTCATCTTTTTTTTCAGGATGTTGAATGCCAATCTTCCATGGTTCTCCCTTTTGATCAAATCCGCCTGCAAATAGGTCTCCACCTGCGTTGACAACAAATCCTTTAAATTCTTTTAGTTCATTTGTTGCCAAATCGATGGCAAAACCTTTTGCGACCGCTCCTAAATCTATCACTAGGGGCTTGTTTAAAAACAATGTCTGGGATTTTTCGTCTAAAACAATATCTCGATACGTTACGGATTCTGCAGAAGGATTTTGAATAAAGTAACCTGTTAAATAATGACGATTAAATCCTTGCTCCTCCATGATTTTCCCAATTGTAGGATCAAATTCACCGTCCGTTAATTTAGCCATTTCTAAAGCAAATCTCAAGGGCTCAAATAAAAACGGACTTATTTGAACTGGTTTTCCAATCACCTTGGTAACGTTCATTAATTCACTGTCAGGGCTAAAACGGCTGCACGCCTGTTCC
Source organism: Peribacillus simplex (assembly GCF_001578185.1). Lineage (NCBI taxonomy): Bacteria > Bacillati > Bacillota > Bacilli > Caryophanales > Bacillaceae > Peribacillus > Peribacillus simplex. The sequence continues at coordinate 2,654,997 of NZ_CP011008.1, forward strand.
ACTTTTCGAAACATGTCAAAAGCACGGTTGATCTTTGCTTCAGCCAATTCCTCAGATGTCCCTTCCCCAATAACTACTTGGATATCTACGACTGTATCCATATATAATTTAGTTTTTCTCATTTTTACTCCTTAGGAATTTTGTGCCTTATTGAGAGCATCCTGGACAGCATCTGTAAACGCTTGAGAACTGTAGGTTGCCCCTGAAACAAAATCTACATTAACACTTTGCCGTTTGATAACCTCACCCGGTAGCCCATCTAAATCACTTTCAGAATAGTGCATCCCCCAATTTATAATTTGTGCATCTGTAATTTTGTCCTTATTTAAGGTTACTGCAACTTCTATTTCCCCGCGCCGATTCATTCCTGTACCTTTAAAAGTTCCATCTTTATATTTTTGTCTAGGCTGAACATTTTGTATTTTTGAAGAAGTAACGCTACTTTTATTTCCATTTACTTCGTTAGCTTTGTCTATAACCAAGCTTGAGGGCTGTACTTTGTTTTGCATACTAATTTGTGTGTGGGTTGCCGAATTCATTTTGATTGCTTGTGCTTCTGTTGAAAAATAACCAGTTGCATAAGCAGCAGCTACAGCTGTGGAACAAAGAAGTACCCATTTTTTATTCTTTTTAGACATTTTAAAATCCTTCCTATCTCTTTTGGTTTAGCTTCTAATTAATCGTTAACACCACAAAGTATATTTAATCACTTTTAAAATTCCTTTAAAAACATAATAGAAAATATAGATATCCTTTCTAAATCATTTAAAAATTTTTAAAAAACTCCTTTAAGTGAGTTTAGATGATTGATTCTTAAAGGGAAGTTTTATAATAAACTGACTCCCTTTGTGGAACCTACTTTCTGCAGAAATTTGCCCTCCATGAGCCTCAACAATCCATTTGGCAATAGACAAACCAAGCCCTGTTCCTCCTGTTGCCTTTGTTCTTGCCTTATCACTTCGATAAAAACGATCAAATATGAATGGTAAATCTTTATCTGGTATTCCTGTCCCGGTATCTTCAATGTTTATTCTTAAACTGCTACCTTCTTTTTTGGAAAAAATGGTTATTTTACCGTTTAGGTCCGAGTATTTTAGCGCATTATCCAGCAAGATGACTAAAAGCTGATGAATTCTATCTTTATCTCCAAAGTAAATTATATTTTTTTCTATCTCATCCTCTATTTTGATATCCTTCATATCAGCAATTGGTTCAAACTGTTCCACTATATGTCTAAGCAGTTCATCCATTGAAAATAATTCCTGATTAATAAGCTGTTCATTTGAGTCACTCCTTGCTAAGGTCAATAGATCCTGTACTAATTTACTCAGGCGTTTTACTTCAGTCAGACTTTTATATATTGTCGCACATTCCTCCTCAATTGTATTAGTTGGGTGACGAAAGAGGAGTTCCAAATGAGTTTGAATAACCGAAAGTGGTGTTCGTAATTCATGGGAAGCATCACTAACAAACTGTGTTTGTTTTTCCCAAGACCTTTGAATTGGCACTAATGCTCTACTTGACAAAAATAAACCAACAAAAAAAGAGATCAGCAAACCTATGAAACAGCCAAATCCAATTAATAGCAGCAGTTGTTTTATAACATTCACCTCAGGATCAATGTTATAAACTAGTTGGATGGTTGCAGCAGATGGAAAGCTTTTAAGTTCATCCCTCTTTTTAACATGAGTCAGAATTCTATAGGAATGTCCGCTTATGGTTTGGATGCGCATTTTTTTGTCATTCCTATTTGGTTTAAAAGAGGATATTTCTTTTTTGTAAAAGGCGTTTTTTGGGTTACTTAAAAGGAGATTCCCTTTTTTATCCCAAAATAAATAGGAAACCTTCCGTTCTGATTCCCTTTCATTTTTTTCATCAGGTAAATCTTCAATTGATTTTTGGATCAGATAGGTTTCCTTATTTCGCAAATTATCATCAACTGAGGCAAGAGAAACTTTTTGCATATATAAATAGAGACTAATACCCAAAATACTCAAGACACAAAAGAAAACAAGAGTAAAAAGTAATGCCAACTGGATTTTAGTTTTACGAAACATCCTGATCACCCACTTTTAGCATGAACCCGATTCCTCGTACGGTTACAATCCAGTGGTCCAAATGGAAGGGGGTAAGCTTTTTTCTAAGATGATGAACATACACATCCACAACATTTAATCCTGCTTCTGAACTAAAGCCCCAGATTCGGTTAAAAATTTGATCACGTAACAGGATTTGTTCCTTGTTTAGAATGAAGAATTCCAGCAACTGATATTCCTTTACAGTTAAATTTAATTTCTTCCCATTTACAAATCCGTCATGCTCAATAATTTTTATAGGTCCGTATCCTAGTTCTTCTGCCTGTTCCCCTTTTCCCCGCAAAAGCACACGTATTCGAGCTAATAATTCAGGACCAGCAAAGGGCTTAATTAAATAATCATCTGCACCTAAATCTAATCCCATCACCCTGTCCTTTATACTATCCTTTGCTGTCAGAAGTAAAATAGGAGTTCTCACTGATTCTTTTCTTAATGTTTTTACAATCGAAAAGCCGTCCACTTCAGGAAGCATAATATCGAGTATGATCACATCATAAATGCCTTTTTTTGCAAGCTCAAGTCCATCATAACCATTTAGGGCAATGTCTACATCATAATTTTCTTCTTCTAATATTTTTGAAATTCCCTCAGTTAATGATTTCTCATCATCAACAATTAATATTTTCATGTCTTCCTCCGGTACTGCATTAAATTTTGACTTTTATATTTTAACCTTAGTTTTTTAAAGAATTATTAAAAAGCATTTTGTATATCAGCGTTCCTTATTAACTATACTGATCCTTTAGTCATAATGAACGAAACAGCTCCTATCGCTTAACGTAGGTTGCACTTGGTCATAATTTTACTACCAAAAAAATCCAAGTGTAGAGCTACACACGAAAAGGAGCCGAATATTATGAAGGATGTACAAAAATTTGTTGGTTTAGACGTATCTAAAGTCAATTGCTGTTTTATTCGGTTCGCCTGCCCGTTGAAGAAAGTCATGATTCTCTTGCTTTTTATAGTTTAATTAAAACTACACTTAATGCTTTTTTAATATTTTTTTAGATACACTTAATTTTTTTTGTGTAAATATATGTTAAGTTTTTGGAGTTAGTATAGTTTCATGGACACATTTTAGTTAAGTCCTTACAATGATTTTTGAGAGGATGTGGATTGTCAACACTAAATCAAACAACTTTTTTAAGGGATAATTTTTTATATTCTAGAGGACTTAAGTAGCCAAGAGTTCCATGAATTCTTAGCTTATTAAACCAGTTCACATAGTCTCCAAATTCGAGTGTAAGCTGATCTAAGCTTGCGAATGTTGTTTGATTGGGAACTCAGTCTTAATGATTTTAAAGGTCGCTTCCGCGACAGTGTTATCATAAGGGCAACCTTTCATACTTAGTGAACGACCAATCTCAAATATGGTTAACGTTTCGTCAATCAGCTTGTTTTTAAATTCATTCCCTCGATCTGTGTGGAAGAGCTGAATATCACGGAGGTTCCCTTTGATAGATGCAAACGCTCTAGCTACAAGCTTGGCGTCCTTGTTAGGTCCTGTGCTAAATCCAATGATTTCACGATTAAAGAGATCGACAAAGACACATATGTAATGCCATTTATTTTTGACTTTGACATATGTTAAATCGCTGACCACTACTTTTTTCTCTTCTTCTTGTAGGAATTCCCGATTTAATTCGTTAGCCTGGACTGATTCGTTATTTGAAGTCTTTTGCGGTTTGTACTGAGCGACTGTATATGAGGAAACAAGCCCCTGTTCTTTCATGATCCGGCCAATTCGCCTTCTGGAGACCGTAAAGCCTCTTTTCTTTAATTCAACCTTAATCTTACGTGTTCCGTACGCCTTACGGTTTTTATCAAAAATATCTAAAATGGCGTTTGTGACATCGTCTTCTGAGATTCGTTCTTTTGCTTCGTAATAATAGGTACTCCGTGAAAGCTCTAGGACGCCACACATTGCTGATACCGAGTATTTATCTTTGTTCCGTTTAATGACATTTACTTTCGTCCTAGTATCAGCGCGGCTTGCTTTAAAATATCATTCTCCATCTGTAACTTCTTCAGTTCTTTTCGTAGTTTAATAAGTTCTTGTTCCTCAGGTGAACGGTTATCTTTTTCTTTAAAAGAACCTGTGTTTTCACTCTGTTGTATCCACCGGTCTAAAGAAGAAGGAGTAAGTTCATATTCTTCAATAAGAGCCTTACGGTTTTTCCCATTTTGGTAGAGTTGAATGATCTGTTGTTTAAATTCGGAAGTGAACGTACGGCGTTCTCGCTTGGTCATTTTGAATTCTCCCTTATCTGTAGTGTGTTAAGTGTATCTGCCCTTAAAACTTCTGTCCAGATAAGTGTAGACGATTCAATTTCTTAACGTGCAACTTGGACCAGGAAAGAATAATGATAAAACATACTGTACCATCTGCCTTGAAACCGTAGAGGCAGGCGATTTGTGTTTGCGTGATCTTGGTTACTTCGATTTAGGAGACTTACAAGCCATTCATGATAAAGAGGCTTACTTTATCTCGCGGTTGAAGCTGAATACACGCATTTATATCAAGAACCCTGAGCCCGAATACTTCAACAATGGCACGTTAAAAAAGCAAACCGAATACATCCAGCTTGATATGACACAAATGATGTCTGGTCTACCCCCTGGTGAAACGATAGAAATCCCCGAGGCATACATGGGCCAAAATCAGAAGCTTCCAGCACGTGTCATGATTCATCGTTTAACCGACGACCAAACGCAAACACGCCTGAAAAACCAAGCGATACGTGAAAAGAAGAACGGCATTGTCATGAAGGAGAAAAGTAAGCGCTTGATGGGAATGAACGTCTATATCACGAACACATCGCCAGAAGAAGTCCCCACTGATTATGTCCATTCCCTCTATTCCCTGCGTTGGCAGATTGAGATTTCATTTAAAACATGGAAGTCATTCTTTGAAATCGATGAATGCAAAACGATCAAAAAAGAACGCCTAGAGTGCCATTTATATGGACAACTCATTGGCATTCTCCTCTGTTCTTCTACGATGTTTCAAATGCGACAGCTTCTGCTTGAAAAGAAAAAGCAGGAGTTGAGTGAATACAAAGCGATTTATATGATTAAAGATTACTTTCCGTTACTGTTTCAAGCGATAGCAGTTGGCACAGAAGAACTTTTGAACATTCTGCATCGCCTTTATCAGCTGCTAAAAAAGAACGGTCGTAAATGTCATCGGTATAAGAAGATGACCGTATTTGATATTCTAGGGGTCGTGTATGAAACGACGGTGAAGCATAGACAAGCTGCCTAGCGAAAAAATCGCGTTTTAATAGGCTTCTTTGGCATGCCTACTATTCCATCACTCGCTAGTTTTGAAACAAGGATCATTTCATATCTAGTCATTTACGTTGTTAGCTTGATGGGCATGGGGTAGCGTCACATTGCCATCAAGTTAAAGTTTTGTAGTACCCCCAGTACGAAATTTTGGACTTTCTTGTAACTTATGAGCTCAGTTTATCGTTTTTGGGGAGACGCGGTACCCTTTTTTATCAACTTACTGCCGTTTATAGTCTGATACAAAATTTCTTATTTCTTGTATCGGTATTTCCAAATTAATAACCCTTTGAATGAGTTCAACCAATTCTTTATCAAGTTCTTCTACTGTATCGTTTGCCTCCATACTTAGCATTACTATTCCCCTATCAGTATCAGCGGGTAACCCCCAGGTATCTTTCTCACACCAGATTCACCTTCTTTTTCTTGATAACCCTGTGATTCTTCGAGTAGCAGTTCCGACTGCTCATATAGGCTTTTAGCTGCCTGATAGTCATCGAAATCCACTTTTAAATCTGGCTGTAATTTTCCTTTTAATTCGCGATTTGACTTTTTCCATTCCTCTAAACTTTTTATGTAAAAGAGTTTTGAAAACCTCGGTTTTATATTTTCCCAGTGAAAATAAATAAGATATCACTCCATTGCAACAAATCTTCACGGTATTGTTTTTGTTCTTCTATAAACAGCTTTAAAAGCATATCCCGCATCGGCTAACACGTGCTCAATGTTCAAAATAAGGATGCTGTTATGCCTTTAAGCAAAGGATTTTTGCGAATTTTTTTCTGATTTCCGCAAAAAAAGACCACCCTTACTAAAAAGGATGATCGGTCCTGTTGAAAATAGACTTCTTACCTAATCTGCCCATTCCCACTCATCATATATTTAATCGTTGTCAGTGCAGGCAATCCCATCGGTCCGCGCGCGTGAAGCTTTTGGGTTGAGATGCCGATTTCTGCCCCAAAGCCGAGTGCTCCTCCATCTGTAAATCTAGTGGAAGCATTGTGGTATACTGCGGCTGCATCCACTAATTGCATGAATCGCTTAGCCGTATCATCATTTTCTGTAATGATAGCCTCTGAATGCTTTGTGCCGTACTGATCAATATGCTCAATGGCTTCATCTAGACTGTTGACCGTTTTAACTGCAAGATCTAAGCTTAAATATTCGTTGGCCCAATCTTCTTCGTTTGCAGGGATTACATTGAGCAAGACTGCAGCTGCTTCTTGATCACCATGAATCGTAATGCCATATTCCTTTAACGTTTCTGCAAGGATTTCTTTATTTTCACTCAGCCAATCTTTATGAACGATAAGTGTTTCCGCTGCATTGCATACAGCAGGACGATCTGTCTTGGCATTGAGAATTATGTTTAAAGCTTTTTCTGTCTCAGCTTCTTTATCAAAATAGATGTGGCAATTTCCTACACCTGTTTCAAGGACCGGAACCGTCGCATTTTCTACAACCGCCTTGATTAAAGAAGCACCGCCTCTAGGAATCAAAACGTCGATATGCTCCTTCATGGTAAATAACTTCTGAGTTGTCGCACGGTCTGTTGAAGCAATGAATTGCACGGCTTCTTTAGGTATATTTGTTTTTTCAAGGGCGCGGTGCATCACTTCAACAATCATTTTGTTGGATGAAAGCGCGGATGATCCTCCTTTCAGCACAATTGCATTACCTGATTTCAATGCAAGTCCTGCCGCATCTGCCGTTACATTTGGACGTGCTTCGTAAATCATTCCAATGACACCAAGGGGAACGCGTACCTCTTGCACTTTCAAACCATTTTCAAGCGTCCAGTCGGAAAGAACATCACCCGTTGGATCCGGAAGACCAGCAACCTGGCGCAGTCCCTCTGCAAAGTCCCTGACTCTTTCTTGAGTTAGTGCAAGACGATCCATATACGCCTGGTCAAACCCTTTTTCTCTTCCTTTTTTCAAGTCTTTTTTATTTGCGTCCAAAATGATTCCATATTCTTTTTCTAATTCATTCGCTACAATTGTAAGTGCATCATTTTTTTCCTCAGTTGTCAGCATGCTTAATATTTTCGCTGCTTTTTTCGCTGTGATTGCCTGTTCTTCCACCGTCATTGGTTTAAGCGGTGCAACACTCATCAAAACCCCTCCTGTAAGTTTTTAGCTTGGCACCTTCATTGAGAAATCGAGAGCACATACAAACGTCTCTTGATCAATAGCTGCCGCCGTTTCGTTTTTAGTTTCTTGTGTCAGCTGTTCAGTTGAAAAGTTGATTCTGCCGAGACCGAATTCTTCTCCCTCTTCGTCAAGGATGGTCACAACGGCCCCATCGTTAAATCTTCCGTTCACTTCTTGAATATCGATTGGATATATATTTCTCTGCTGGTCAATTATAGCTGTTTTCGCTTTTTGAGAAATGATGATTTTGCCCTCAGGGCCTGAATGAAACGCAATCCATTGCTTTTTCTTATCAAGGTTAAAGGCATTCGGTTTCGGCTCAAAATACGTACCTCTCGCAGTGCCCTTCACTGCATCCATCAGGATATCCCTTGTGCTTGATTTCCCTAAAAAGGACTGAATGCCGGATGCCATCGCGATTTTAAAGGCTGCAATTTTTGATTTCATGCCGCCTGTACCGACTGGGCTTCCTGTTCCCCCAGCTGCTGCTTCAATTTCAGGTGTGATGGCATCTACTTTTTTAAGCAATTTCGCATCTGGATTATTGTTCGGATTGTCATTAAAAAGTCCATCAATATCAGATAAAATAATCAGGAAATCAGCACCAATCAGCGCGGCCACCTTAGCAGACAGCGTATCATTGTCTCCAAATTTCAATCGATCGACTGTGACTGTATCATTTTCATTTACAATCGGAATAATTCCGCGTTCCAATAAGACATTCATCGTATTTTTCATATTGCCATAGCGTGTTTCATCGGAAAAATCACTTCTTGTAATTAACAGCTGTGAAGCGACGTATCCGTGAGATAAAAAGAGTTCTGAGTAAGATTCCATTAATAGACCCTGTCCGATGGAAGCTGCTGCCTGCTTTTCAGGTAAGGCAGATGGACGCTTGATGCACCCTAACTTACGATAGCCCGCTGCTACTGCTCCAGATGAAACTAAAACCGTTTCATATCCTGCATCCTTTAGCTCTACAATCTGATCCGCCAGCTTCTCAAGTTTTCTGCGGCTTAGCTCACCATGCATGCTGGTCAGTGAACTGCTTCCAATCTTAATAACAACTCTCTTTATCTGTTTCTTTTCTTTGAACATCCTATCCCTCCTGATTTTTCTCCTTTAAACCTACATTCTTAAACCCTGATTAAGACGTCACCAATGCTACTGCCATCTCTTCATTCAGCTCTTTCGAACGTTTCGCCGCTTGATGAATCGCCTGTGAAATGGCTCTGCCGCCATTATTTTTCCTTAAAGCAGCAAGTCCGGATGCTGTCGTTCCATTTGGTGAAGTGACCTTCTCTCTGAGACTTGCCGGTGCTTCGTCGTTCACCAAAATCATCTTGGCTGCGCCTAAAATCGTTTGGGCGACAATCTCACGGACCATCGCTTCATCCATACCCTTTTCAACGCCAGCGTGTTCCATATGCTCCATTAAATAATAGAAGTATGCAGGTCCGCTTCCTGCAATCCCTGTAAAAATATCCATTTGCTCTTCCTCGATTAAGAACACTTTTCCCATACAGCCAAGCAGTTCTTTCACTGCTATCACATTGTCCATCCCTGTATGTCTTCCCGGACATAACGCAGTTGCCGACTCCCGGATCATGCTCGACGTATTCGGCATCAACCGCACAACCTGCTGTCCAGGCTGTAGATGATTTTCCATAAATTCAGTGGAAATGCCCGCTAATACAGAAATCACAACTTGATCCACTCTTACTTTATCTTTGAGTGCATCGAGAGCATCTGCTGCTCCCTGGGGCTTCATTGCCAAAATAAAGAAATCAACTTCTTCATATGGCAATGCATCCTGATGGACCGCATGAACTCCATACACGTGATTCATTTCCTCTAGTCGTAATTGATTGCTGCGATTTGTCACATAAATTCTCTCTGCTGGTATGCTCCCAACCTGCACAATTCCTGAAATCATCGACTCTGCCATCGAACCGGCTCCTAAAAATGCAACAATTTTATCTCTCAACATTATGCCCCCCTAAAAGTTCATTGTTCGTAATTCCGTTCGTATTTTTCAACCTTTTTATCGTAACATGCTGAGATTTAGATTCAAGGGAAGAGAGGACATTCATAAGGAAAAGGCCGAGATAGTGAAAGGAAGCGTTTTCATCCGGTGCTTACATGCCAGTCAGGTCATTTAATCAGGGATAATCCGCTGTAATCGGGGTATTTGGGGATATTTTAGGAAGAAAAACGAAATAAAACAATTCAGTAGCTGTTTTCTCGTTCGAAAAAATATATTAAAAATAGGCGAACGTTCGAAAATGATTTTTGTGGTTTTACAAACGCTCAAAACAGGTGTTTTTAATCAAAAATACCCCATTCGTAAAAGTATACTTTTATGAACGGCAGCGACAATGCTATATTACCTATCTAACTTTATGGGGTCAGTTCAACGTTAAGAAATCGACTTTTTTTACTTTTTCTTAAAGAACAAACGCCCCCGTTAGCCATTCATGAAGCGCAAAAATCAGCGCTTCACCACAGAGAATGAAAATTGATCTCTATGTCGATAATGTTTTAATGGCTGGCGAAGTATCCGTTAGTCTGCCTCCAACGATCCAACGTTACCATCGACTGTCGCTCCCTTTAAGGGCAGCACTCATGGGAGATTAATCAATTTTTGGTCGTCGCCCTAGCCTCTACTTAATTTGCTATAAATGGAGGTTTTTGTTTAACGATTTACCAAACTCAATCATATCGCTCTTAAGGCTTAGCCTTTTTATTGGGTCTATTTTGTTGTTGCTGTGGTTTTTTCTAGATTTTGTGCTTTTTTAATTTTCATGGGAGTTCATTATGAAAAGCGAGTCTTCTTCAATAATCGCGTCTGTTTGTTAAAATATTACACTCGACATTTTTCACATTAAAACGCAGGTGGGGTAACTGAAAATAATACAACAGCATTTTGACTAAAATTATTTTCCCATTTATGTTTCAAATTTGCTGGTATTTTCACACTATCACCAGCTTCTAAAAGATATTCTTCTTCGCCTAAATACAGCTTAATTTTCCCTTCCAAAATAAATGCTACTTCCTCTCCTTTATGTTCTAGAAGATTTTCTGACGAAGAAATATTGGAAGGAACTTTCATAATCGCTGTTGCTAAATTACCCGTAAAATCAGGTGACAATAACTCATAAGACAAATTATCAATGATCATTTTCTTACGTTTACCGGATCTAACGATCAAGTCTTCCGTATTTATTTCTTCAAGTAAAAAACTAAAAGTTGGAACATTCAGGGTTTTAGCTAAAACCTTTAGGGTTTGAATAGAAGGATTCGCCAAACCTCGTTCAATTTGGCTTAACATTGAAGGTGTAATTTCAGCTAATTTTGCCAACTCTCTACTACTCAATCCTTTAGCTTTTCTATATTTTTCAACTTTCTTACCAATATCTATATTTTCCATAATCAATACTCCTTAACAAGTTGTTAAATTTCATTTAAATAAGGTAAATATAAATTAACACAAAGATGATTATGTGTTAAACTGTAATAAATTTTATTTAATTATAATTCACAAAACAACTTGTTACAAGAAAATGAGGAGGATCAAGCAAATGAAAGAGATTGAAAGCAAGGAAATACAAACATGGAAAGACCAATATCCTTTACTAAACAAGCTCATTTCGATGGATGAAGTATTTTGGCTGAATCCAAATGTCGAAAAATATCAAACGGGAATAAAAAAATCCTCCCTTACTCAAGAAGATGTAAAAGATGCAGAGGAAAGGTTGAAGCGTTTTGCTCCATATATCGCCAAGGTTTTCCCTGAAACAAAAGGAACGAACGGTATCATAGAATCTCCTTTAGTGAGAATTCCTGCCATGAAACAATCCTTAGAACAAGATTATCAACAACCTATATCAGGAGAATTATTACTAAAATGTGATAGTCACCTTCCTATATCAGGATCTATTAAAGCAAGAGGCGGGATTTATGAAATTCTCAAACATGCAGAAGAATTAGCTTTTCAACATCAATTGTTAACAAAACAAGATGATTATTCGATTTTAGATAGTGATAGATTCCGGACCCTTTTCTCAAAATATTCAATCGCGGTAGGCTCGACTGGAAACTTAGGACTTAGTATTGGCATCATCAGTGCAAAGTTAGGTTTTAATGTTTCTGTTCATATGTCAGCTGATGCAAAACAGTGGAAAAAAGACTTGCTTAGAAGCAAAAATGTCAAAGTTATTGAATATGAAGCTGATTATAGTAAAGCTGTAGAGGAAGGCCGAATCCAAGCAGATAGTGATCCAACATGTTATTTTGTGGATGATGAAAATTCTCACGACCTATTTTTAGGATATGCAGTGGCTGCATCTCGATTGAAAAAACAATTAGAAGAGCTAGAGATAATAATAGATGAAAATCATCCTTTGTTCGTTTACCTTCCATGTGGAGTAGGTGGTGGCCCTGGAGGCGTAGCTTTTGGTTTGAAATTATTGTACCAAGACCATATTCACTGTTTCTTTGCAGAACCTACCCACTCACCATGTATGTTACTCGGTTTAATGACTGGACTTCATGATAAAGTTTCTGTACAAGATGTTGGTATCGATAATGTAACAGACGCGGATGGACTTGCTGTAGGAAAGCCATCAGGGTTTGTGGGTAAAACTATGGAACCTTTTTTAAGTGGCAATTATACGGTTAGCGATGAACAGTTGTATAAGTTGCTAAAAGAACTAGTCGATACAGAGGGGATCCATTTAGAACCTTCCGCACTAGCAGGCATGATAGGACCAAGTAAATTATGTAAAGAGGGCATCAATTATTTACAAAAGCATAGTTTAACGGAAAAGATGAGTGAAGCTACACATATTATTTGGGGGACTGGTGGAAGCATGGTTCCTGAAGAAATGATGACGCAATATTATCAAAAAGGGTTGAAATTAGCGTTAGAGAAACAGAAGTAATTTTACACGAGGTAGTTTAACCCCGTGTCAGTTTGTAGACCAAAAGGTTTCGGATTGTTCTCATTCCGAAACCTTTTTGATTTTTTATTGGATTTGAAGCTGTTATAGAAAATAGCTGACCTCTCCATTATTTAGACCTTTTCTGGCCCTCGCAAGTCCAGTTGGCCATCTTCTTTACATTAATGGCAGCGGAAAGTAAGCATCGCCTTGCCATGCTTTCCTTTTCCATCTGCGAATACTCGCTCAATTGCTTCTTTGCATTTTGCATAAATTGGCTTTATATCTCGTGATGGCGCAGATGTTCTGCTACTTCCACGTATTTTTGCCAAATGGGACGTATAACTACTTATTGATGATCTTTACTATCCGTACATTGTGCTAAAAAAAAGGGCACGTTGCGCAAATATGTTTTAGTGATTTGTACTCACGATTCACCTGCCCGGCAAAGATAACAGTCAAAGAATTCTTTCGTAAACATATCGTGTTTATGGTAAGGCAGGTGTATTCTCCTGTACAAATAAGTATCTCGTAATCGCAGGTATTTTATAAGCTTTATCTCAGCAACAGCTTCGGGTTTTCCAACTCTTCTAATCACGTTTTCCACTTGTGGCTCTAAGATATTACTATCATGTGTGTTACCTGGTGTTACAATCATACCGACTACAAAACCGTTTCGGTCTAAGGCAACATGGAATGAATAGGCAAACTGTTTTGTACGTTCGTTTTCGACGTAGTATTCACTCTCTGGATCGGTTGTACTTTCTTTCATTTCTTTCTCTTCTTCATTAGTGAACTTTTTTGGAAAGAATGGCTTTTTTTCGTGTTCTTTACGTCCTGGTTAATCTCATTTTGAAGACGTTCTCGAAAAGCATCGGTTTCTTTCCAAACGATTTTCTTTTCAAATTTGTGCAATTCTCATTAGCCTTCACATGTGCCGAAAACGTGTTCTGCAATGATTGGTCTGTCTATCTAATTACCTTTCCTATTAATTGGGGGGGTTACACTATCTAAATTCTGTCTATTATCTTCGATTTTATCAACATAAATCGAAAGAAGTGATAACTAATATACAGTTATTAGGAAATTGTCTGTTGTCAAATTACCCTTCAAAAGTTTTCTTGTATCGAAGCAGTAGGAGGGTTCGAATTAGAAAAAAACTTAACTGCTTCTGCTACGGGGCAGTCCTTGACTTATCTACCAATGAAAGTTTATAAATAGGAATTTAAAAGTTCATAAAAAATATGTCTAAAGCTTATTAATTAGTCAGAGATAGATTACCCATGGTTTCTTAAGGAAGTTAAATTATGTCCCTATCCATTTCCTTATCTAATAAGATAAGGAAATGGATAGGTCAATTGTAAAAGAAATTGTTGGTTGGTAGGTAAGAATAACGACAACAAAAATAACCTTGTTTTTTTACGGAGATTGAGGTAAAAAAAATGAAGGTTGCTATGGCAACCTTTCAGTTTGTCGACAAAAGGGGCTCGGAATGTATTAATTCCGAACCCCTTTTGATATTTTCTTGGAATTTTGCTCAAGATTAAGAGCTTGGGTCTCTACGAGCCCACTATGTTTTAGGCCATTTTTGGACCTTGCCATGTCCAATTGGCCATCTTCTTTAAATTCATGGCAGCGAAAGTAAGCATCGCCTGCATCGACAATTTTTTAAGTCCCCTTAAAGTAGTCCAACGCATACCATGCTTTTCTTTTGCATCTGCGAATACACGCTCAATCGTTTCCTTGCGTTTCGCATAGATAGGTTTTACATCTTGATGATGACGCAGGTGATCTGCTTCTTCCATATTTTCTTGCCAGATATGGCGCGTCACCACTTTTTGATGGTCTTTGCTTTCTGTACACTGTGATAAAAATGAACATGTCTTACAAATGTGTTTGGGAGATTTGTACTCACGATATCCCTCTTTATTTGTTGTTGGGTACTTTAAAATCTCGCCCGATGGGCAAAGATAACAGTCAAAATGTTCATCGTAAACATACTCATGTTTGCGGAAGAATCCTTCTTTTGTTCGAGGCCGTGTATAGGGTAAAGCCGGTGTGATTTCTTTGTCAAAGAGGTAGCTTGTAATGGCTGGTGTTTTATAAGCTGCATCTGCGGCAACGGCTTCAGGCTTTCCAACTTTCTCAATCACTTGTTCAACCAGTGGCTCTAACATATGGCTATCATGCGTATTTCCAGGTGTTACAATCGACCCTAGCACAAAACCATTGCGGTCTGCAGCCGTGTCAAATGAATAGGCAAACTGTTTTGTCCGTTCATCTTTCACATAGTAACCACTTTCAGGATCTGTTGTACTTTCTTTAATCTCTTTGGTTTCTTCCTTATAAAATTTATCTGGTGGAAAAGGTTTCTTTCATGGTTTTCACGATCTTGATTTATTTCTTCTTGAAGGCGTTCTTGATACGCTCGTGTTTCCTCGCGAACGATTTTCTTTGCGAACTTTCGCTTATTTGCACTGGCTTTCACATGAGTGGAATCAACGAATACATGCTCAGCACTTATTAACTTTCTTTCGGAAGCTGTCATTAAGATGCGATAGAAAATCTGTTCAAACAGGTCAGTATCTTTAAAGCGTCGCTCGTAATTTTTCCCAAACGTTGAGAAGTGAGGCACTTTATCATGGAAACCGTAACCTAAAAACCAACGGTAAGCCATATTCGTTTCAACTTCTTCAATTGTTTTACGCATCGAACGAATACCGAAGGTATATTGAATGAATGTCAATTTAACTAAAATAATTGGATCAATACTTGGGCGCCCTATCTCTGAATACATATCTTTCACCAAGTCATAAATGAAATTGAAGTCAATGGCCGCCTCCATTTTACGAACCAAATGGTTCGCTGGCACCAGTTGATCCAAAGTAATCATTTCAAGTTGATCTCGCTGAATAGAATTATGTTTCGAAAGCATCGTCATCACCTCAAGTTTTAATACTCCTATTTTAAAACAAAAAAGACTATAGGCAAAAGCGGTTATATCTAATTGTTAAAACAAAGTTGAATTGGAACGGAAGGTGCGAGACTCCTGCGGGAAAAGCGCGTCCAAGGGAGACCCCACAGGCGCAAAGGCTCCCGGACCGCCCGCGGAAAGCGAGTGCCTGGAGTGGAAATCAACGTTCGAATTTTTAAAACCCTCAAAAAAACTGTAGACAAACTCGATTTTCATCGAGTTTGTCTACAGTCTGGAAGGTTGCTATGGCAACCTTTTTGTTATTGTCATAATGAAGCAGGTTAGTAATTAATTTGCAGCTAAAGTCTAATTAAGAAACTTATTGGATTTTTTTATTGTGGTGTAAATAATATGTCATTAACCTCTTTAGCTAGTTCCAGTATTTCTAATTGCTTGATTTCATTAAACCTGTACCAATAATTATGGCCTTTCCCACTCCTAACTACAGTAATTTTTATCCCGTCATAATGACTAACGTTTAGAATGCTTTCAAGAGTTCATTTTAATATTCAACATTTTTTAACAATTCCTTCGCTGCCATCGTGACGGATAACGTCCCCTCAACAACTGCCTGTTCAATCTGCGGTAGATCCTTAGTTACTTTTGGATGAGTATAGAATTGCACTCGCAGGTACTCTTCAACCATGTAATGTAGCCAATCTAAGGTTTGTTTTTGACGTCTTTTATTAAAGATTCCTGATTCGTTCGTTTTTTTATGGAATATTTCAATGATTGACCATATTTCATCCAGACCTGCTCCCGTTAAAGCAGACACAGCAAACGCCCTTGTTTCCCATCCTTCCGTTGCAGGCTGTAAGAAATGGAGGAGCCGGTTGTATTCCACCTTTACATTCAAAGCAGCCTGCTTGTTTTCACCATCTGCTTTATTGATGAAAATGGCATCGGCTAATTCCATTACACCTTTTTTCATTCCTTGCAATTCATCACCAGCACCAGTCAACATTATTACAAGGAAAAAATCGACCATAGAACGAACAGCTATTTCACTTTGACCGACTCCTATCGTTTCAACGACAATCACGTCATAACCAGCTGCCTCAAAAATAAGCAGGATTTCACGGCTTTTTCTAGTGACTCCACCGAGCGTCCCACTTGAAGGGGATGGACGAACATATGCGTGGGGATGACGAGAAAGCTGTTCCATTCTAGTTTTGTCACCTAAGATGCTTCCTTTTGAAACACTACTCGAAGGATCAACGGCTAGTACAGCTACACGATGATTTTCTTCACAGAGCATCATACCAAATGATTCAATTAGTGTACTCTTACCAGCCCCAGGAACTCCTGTAAATCCAATCCGAATTGATTTTCCTGTATATGGAATGAGTTGTTTCAATACTTGTTGTGCCATTTCTATATGTTTTGGTAAATTGCTCTCTACTAATGTTATCGCTTGAGCAATAATTGCACGATCTCCATTTATCACACCTTGCACATAATCATCAATCGCAAGCTTTTTTCGTCTAGGAATAGGATTCTGTTTATTCGATTGTATATTTTTGCTTACAGTCATCCCATCTTGTTCTCCTTTCACGCCTTTCATGTAGTTTGTAAAGTATGAGCTTTTTAACAAGTTACCGGACTTTTCTGGACTTATTTTATCGTTACCGTTACTCATTTTCTTCCTCGTCGTACCCTAGTCGACGATTTACTTCCTTCAACACTTTTTGTGCAGCAACTGGGATAACCGTTCCTGGTCCGAATATTGCAGCTGCCCCATTTTCTTTTAAGAAATCGTAATCTTGAGCTGGAATAACACCGCCAATCACGACGGAAATATCTTCACGACCTAAACGCTTCAGCTCTTCCACGACTTGAGGTAGTAACGTTTTGTGTCCAGCAGCAAGCGAGCTCATTCCTAGTACGTGTACATCATTTTCAACAGCTTGTAAAGCTGCTTCCAAGGGGGTCTGGAATAAAGGACCAATATCAACATCAAAGCCAAGGTCTGCAAATGCCGTCGCAATCACCTTGGCACCACGGTCATGCCCGTCCTGTCCCATTTTCGCGACCATAATTCGAGGGCGACGTCCTTCAACTTTTTCAAATTGATCCGCCATTTCACGGACAGCCTTCACTTGCTCCACTTCACCGAACTCTGCACTGTACACGCCACTAATTGAACGAATGATTGCTTTATGTCTCCCTACTACTTTTTCGTATGCTTCCGAAATTTCCCCTAAGCTTGCTCTGGCACGAGCTGCATGAATGGCTAGCTCTAAAAGGTTTCCTTCTCCAGTTTCAGCTGCTTTTGTGATCCCTTGTAGTGCAGCTTCTACATTTGCATCATCTCTTTCGGCACGAAGTTTCTCTAAACGCCGAATTTGTGCATCGCGTACTGCAGTATTATCGATATCCAAAATTTCAAGCGGATCCTCTTTTTCTAAACGGTATTTATTCACGCCAATAATTGATTCTTTACCAGAATCAATATGTGCTTGTCTTCTAGCAGCCGCTTCTTCAATTCTCATCTTTGGCAGGCCTGTTTCAATGGCTTTTGCCATTCCACCAAGTGCCTCAATTTCTTCAATATGTGCCCAAGCTTTTTCAAGTAGTTTAGCAGTTAATGACTCCACATAATAAGAACCACCCCAAGGGTCTAATACGTTAGTTATACCTGTTTCATCTTGAAGGTATAATTGTGTATTCCGAGCAATTCGAGCAGAGAAATCAGTCGGTAAAGCAATTGCCTCATCCAGAGCGTTTGTATGAAGGGATTGCGTATGACCTAAGGCAGCGGCCATCGCTTCTATACACGTGCGTGTCACATTATTAAATGGATCTTGCTCGGTTAAGCTCCATCCTGATGTTTGTGAATGTGTTCGAAGTGCTAGCGACTTTTCATTTTTAGGATTAAATCTTTTCATTAATTTCGCCCAAATTAATCGACCAGCACGCATTTTAGCCACTTCCATATAGTAATTCATTCCGATTGCCCAGAAAAAAGAAAGACGTGGAGCAAATCGATCAATATCAATCCCTGCTTTTAAACCCGTTTTGACATATTCTAATCCATCTGCAAGGGTATAGCCCAACTCTATATCAGCTGTAGCACCAGCTTCTTGCATATGATAACCAGAGATACTAATAGAGTTAAATTTCGGCATATGCTGAGACGTATATTCAAAGATATCTGCGATTATTTTCATTGACGGTGCCGGTGGATAAATGTACGTATTTCGGACCATATATTCTTTTAATATATCATTTTGAATTGTTCCAGAAAGTTTATCTTGGGGTACTCCTTGTTCTTCAGCTGCTACGATGTAAAATGCCATAATCGGTAAAACGGCTCCGTTCATCGTCATTGAAACAGACATTTGGTCTAATGGAATTTCATCAAATAAAACCTTCATGTCAAAGATGGAATCAACTGCAACACCAGCTTTTCCTACATCCCCAACGACTCTAGGGTGATCCGAATCATACCCACGATGTGTAGCTAGGTCAAATGCTATAGAAAGGCCCTTTTGTCCTGCAGCTAAGTTTCGACGGTAAAACGCATTACTTTCTTCCGCTGTTGAAAAGCCTGCATATTGACGAACTGTCCAAGGCTGTGTTTTATACATAGCCGGGTATGGACCTCGAAAGAATGGTGCAATGCCTGCCACATAATCTAAATGCTTCATTTCTTTTGTGTCGTTATTTGTGTAGAGAGGCTTTACATCAATTTTTTCATACGTCGGAACTGTTAATTCTTCAAAAGACTTTCCAGAAAGTTTTTCTGCTTGTTTACGCCACTCGCTATATTCTGCTATTCTTTCATCCTTATATTTTACTTGGCTGAAATCTGGTTTTGTCATAATGCAGCAACTCCTTTCTTATCTAGAAGTTGACTTAGCACGTCATAGCAATTTGAGCCAACGTGAATATACTCAGATATTCCAGCCTCTTTAAAGCTGACTTCGTACTCTTCGCTAGGCTTTCCTACTAATAAAACAATTGCTTGTTCTGCTGCATTTTTAATCGTCTTTGCAAGTGGAATCGCTGTTTGTTGGTAGTCTTCGTCTTTTCCACAAATGATGACAATACCGGCGTTTGAAGCAATAGCTGCATCTGCTGCTTCCTTAGCAGAAGTAAATCCATTGTTTTGAATAACATCGAAGCCACCAACTCCAAAAAATCCTGATGCAAATTCAGCTCGCGCTTTAAAAGCTGATATAGGTCCTAAGTTTGCTAGAAAAACTTTCGGACGATTACCTGCCTTTTCTGCATTTTCATTGATGGTTTGACGGAGTTGTTCAAACTGAGTGGAACCTCTCGTAGGACGGATTGCTTTAACGCTAACTACAGCTTCCGACCTTCTACCTGTTGCCTCTGCAATTTCACCTAACGATGCACCTTGTTTCGCTACCTGAATCGACGCTTCTGTTTTATTGGGAATTGAAGCTAAGCTTTTAACCGGTCTATGTGCTCGACCTTTAACCTTATTGATATGATCATCAATTTGAGACGTCTCATCAACAGCTAACCAACCTATTCCTTTTTCGTCAATATTCACATACATATTTGTCCCAACAAATATATCCTTTCGACTAGCGATGTTCCCTACTCGCTTTGAAGCCGTTTGTTCAACCACTTTTTGTGGAAATTCTTCTTTTAAAGCTTCCACAATACCACCTTTTGCTTCTGTTTCTTGGAAAAGCTCCCATGCCTTTTTCGCCACCTCATTTGTCAGTACCTCCACGTACCAAGAGCCACCTGCAGGATCATTTGTCCTCGCAATATAAGCTTCTTCTTTTAAGATAATCGAAGCATTTCGTGCAATTCGTCGTGAAAAAGCGGAGGACTTTTGAATCGCTTCATCAAAACAACTAACATGAATGCTGTCTGCCCCACCTACTGCAGCTGAAAATGCTTCAGTTGTTGCTCGTAACATATTTACATAAGGATCAAAAATCGTTTTTGTCCATGCAGATGTTCGTGCATGCATCGTCATCTTTTGAGCGTCTTCATTCCCACCAAACGTTTCTACAATTCTGGCCCAAAGAGTTCTTGCGGCCCGTAGTTTTGCAATCTCTATAAAATAATCAGAGCCTACTGAGAACGAAAAAAGGATTTTACCTGCAGCTTTATTTATATCCACTCCATGAGTCGTTAGCGCATGTAAATATTCGACTCCTGTTGATAATGCAAATGCCAATTCTTCAACCGCACTGCTTCCGCCATCATGATAGACGTTTCCATGAATAAGAACAGTTTGTAAATTAGGGGTATTCTCAATCGCCCAATTTGTTACATCCGCCATCATTGTATAACATTCTTCCAATTCGTAAACTAATGTTCCATTTTTAACCAATTCTGAAATAGGATCCATACCTATACATCCATGAAATTCTTGCACTGGTCGTTTTTCCTGTTCTAAATGGGCAATAAATAAAGCTAGTAGTGGAATTGAATTTGCCCCCGAGTTAACATGAATGGGGACATGTGCAAGGTCAATATCTTTTAGAACACTAGTTACATCGGTTACCCCTGAAATCGATAGTCCTGCTTTTCCGACCTCTGAAGTAGCGTCGTTCGCATTTAGTCCCCGTTTAGTTGGTGTGTCAAGGACGATATTTAACGAGGTTTGCCCTCGGCCAAGGTCAACCCTTGCAACTTCATTAAAAGCAGAAGGCGTTGCTAGATCTAATTCTTGATTGATTTCCCATCCATCTGAAAGCGTTTGAGTTCCTCGAGTAAAAGGAGCCTTACCTGGCAAAGAATTAAGAAAAGGGAGATTATCCGCATCCTCCTTTCTATACATCGGTTGAAGTGAAATTCCTTCATATGTCTCTGTGATAAGTTTTTTTTCAAATGAAGCTCCTTTCAAAGACATATCTACGATTTGTTTCCACTGCTCATATTTTGGTTTAGGAAACTCATTGAATAAACAAGTTTGCTTGTCTATTATTTTTTGGCCTTCTTTTTGAAGTTCATATACCATAGTGTTTTTACTCCTTCCTGATATATTTCACTGAAGTTAATTAATCTAACCAGTTTAGGCTAAACAATCGATAAAATACTTGTTGCATATCAGTTCTCCTTTTAATTTTAAGGAAAATTCAAAATATAACTTTGGTCGATTGTCGACAATATACACATGCCTAAAGGTTAAATATTTCTTCTGAAATCTAAATCTCAATCATGTTCTGATATAAATATTATTTTTAAACCAAGAGATATCACCTCCTTTTAGAATAAAATTAGATTAGCAACGTCGATTGTCGACTACTTATTAAAACTAAAATTCAATCTTTGAGTGATCCTTCAATTCGTGGAAATACTGCCTCATTATGAGAATTCAATATTGATTTCGCTTTCTCAATCTCACCTAAGGAAAGATACTTTTCAAATTCCTTGTGTTCTTTTAATGAATTTTTGACCACATCATCTTCTCCCATTAAAGAAAATGTTTGTAATGAGATTAACGGAGATCCTAATCTAGAATATATATTCCGAAAAGTCTCACTACCGCTTGCTAAAATTAACTGAAAATGAAATTCATAATTCAGTTGTGCATACTCCCTTATTTCAACTTCTTTTTTTTCCATTTCTAAAATGATCTTCCTCATCTCATGAGTACAATTTTCTCTTGCCTTTAAAGTTAATTTATCAATGGCTAATTGCTCTAAGAAGTTTCTGATTTTTAATATATCTGACATCTCTTCTCTAGAAAAGCCTTTAACTATTGTTCCCTTTCTTGGGATCTTTTTCACAATTCCTTCTATAGTTAAAAGGTAGAATGCTTCTCTTACTGGAGCTCTACTAGTACCAAAAATCTGAGAATACTCTGCTTCGACCAATTTATCTCCAGCCACAATTTCTCCTTTCATAATATCTTCTATTATACTTTCTTTTATTAGTTTGGGAAGAGCATTATCAACCTTTCTGTTTTCAACCATACAATCGACTCCTTTAAAATATTGGGTTTATTTAATGTTTTTCTGATTTCTTCTTTATTATTATTTTACTGTTTATTATAACTCAATTGCATGAGTCTCCGAAACCTAAAATTAAAAAGTTTGTTTTGAAGAAAAAATGCAATAAAAAAGAACTAAATTAGGGGTACGATTATTTAAAAAAGTGATTGACAGAAAATTCTTATTCATTTAGAATTCACATTATGTCGACAATCGACATTTTAAGTTTTTTTAAACAGCTATTTTTCGAAACATTTGATGAATATGCTGAATAAAAAACAAAGATTAAACGGTCAAGTATAAGAATATTATGTGAATTTAGGATTACTATTAAATCAAGGAGGTTAAATTAATGAAACCACTTCAAGGCTTAAAGGTACTAGATTTATCACGTATATTGAGCGGTCCATATTGTACGATGATTCTTGCTGATATGGGAGCTGACGTCATTAAAATTGAAGCGCCTCAAGGTGATGATACCCGTACTTGGGGTCCCCCATTTATTGGAACTGAAAGTTGTTATTTTCTTAGTGTGAACCGAAATAAAAAAAGCTTGGTTCTTAACCTAAAAACCCCAGAAGGAAAAGCAATTTTTTTAGACCTTGTAAAGTCAGCCGACATTGTAGTAGAAAACTTTCGTCCAGGTACACTAGATAAGTTAGGGATCAGCTATAATGTGTTGAAAGAGATTAACGAGAAAATTATCCTTGCATCCATTTCCGGTTTTGGGCAGACTGGACCTTATGCTAAACGCCCTGGGTATGATGTAATTGCTCAGGGAATGGGGGGACTGATGAGTGTTACCGGTGAACCCGACGGCACTCCTATGAAAGCCGGTTTTTCATTTGCTGATTTAGGATCTGGAATGTGGGCATTAATCGGTATCCTGATGGCTTTGCAAGCAAGGAATAGTACCAGAAAAGGACAATGGGTTGATGCATCTCTTTTAGATACAATGATTTCTTGGCAAACTTATTTAGCAACTGGTTTCTTTGCAACCGGAAGAAATCCCCAACCTATGGGAAATGCTCATCCTAGCATTTGTCCCTACCAAGTTTTTCAAGCAAACGATGGCTACTTTAATGTTGGTGTTGGAAATGAAACTCAATGGAATAAGTTTTGTCAAATTATGAAGCTAAATATAGCTAATGATCCACGTTTTTTAACAAATTCAAAGCGTGTAGAGAATCGTGATCAATTGATTCCAATTCTAGAAAATCTCTTTAAGGCAGAATCATTTAAATATTGGGTTAAAATTCTAGATGACGGCGGCATCCCAGCCGGTCCTGTGTATCAACTGTCTGATTTATATGCTGACCCCCATGTATCAGAGCGAGAGATGTTACTTTCACTACAGCATCCAACAATTGGTGAGATTAAACAAGTGGGCATACCTATTAAGCTTTCTGATACGCCTGGAGAGTTAAAAACTCCTCCACCTTTATTAGGAGAACATTCCTATGAAATTTTGGAAGAGCTTGGATATAGTAATGAGGATATTATTAAATTTTATAATAATGGCGTTTCTGGTGGAAAAAATACAATTTTTCAAAATGCAAAAAAATAAATTGCTATCATGGCCGATAAAAAGATGCATTTAGGTAAATGATACTTTCTGCAATATATTATTTGACTTTTCTGAAAAATAATTGCTATAATTTAATTGTCGACAATCGACTTAAAAAGCAAAAAGAAAGTTATGAACAAAACTGGACATTAAAAGGGGGACTTCAAACAAAAAAATGAAATAAAAAAGTATAAAAATGTATTTTGAAAGCGCTTTTACTGCGGTATCTGCCAGCAGGCACTGCTTATCTTTTACTTTATAACACAACTTTTTTCTAAAAAAATTCTTAAATCTACCAACGGAGTACTATGAGAGTTTTGTCAACCTCAGTTAACAGATAATGAGGAAAATGATTGACACAAGCTGGACAATACGGGTTTATAGTGATGACCGTTACCGAAGCTATACAAGTTAGGGATATTATCCAGATTCTTATTCCAGATGAGTGTTCGTGATAGTGTATCAAGACAAAGTCACACCGTATCTTCGTACTGGACAAACGCTACTTTTTTCACACGGATTTAACATCCATATTGGACAGAGTAATCCGCCACAGGATATTGATGTTGCACTGGTTGCCCCTAAGAGTCCTAAGCATCTTCTTCATCAAGTGTATAAACAATCTCCTGGCGTACCTGGATTACTCGCGATCCATCAAGATGCAACCGGGGAAGCATAAGATATTGTACTAGCTTATGCTAAAGCTATCGGATGTCCTCGTTCTGGTTTATGTAAGACTACGTTTCGTAAAGAAACAGAAACCGATGAAAAGGCTGTTCTTTGTGGAGGGGATCACAGCACTGGTAAAATCCGGTTTTGAAGCATTGGTTGAAGCAGGCTATAGCCTAGAAATTAAATATTTTGAGTGTCTTCATGAATTAAAACTAATTATTGACCTCATAAATGAGGGTTGCATGGCAAAGATGCGTTATTCTGTGTCTGACACAGCAGAATTTGGTGACTACCCTTGCTGGCCCTCTATTGTTACTTAAGGAACAAAGAAAGAAATGAGGTGAAGCTTATTGTTTGATAAGACTTTAGGGATCGATTGGGATTTTTGGTATCAGAGAGGCCAAGTCTATATGAAGGTAGATTCGTATAATCAAAATAATTATGAGACCCTGGCTCGGGTTCTCCAGCCGGGATGGCCTAACGCGGCGCCAGCATCTGTATTTTGTAGCAGGTCGGTATGTAAGCAGGTCACTGTTTTCGCAACATGGTTTTGCCCCCAGACCTTGAGCTCACTTTCAAAACTTAGGAGGAGGAGACTATGAGCATAGAAATCGTTGCTATTATTGTACTTTTAGTCATGTTTATCATTGGAGCCATTTTTCCAATAAACATCGGGATTATTGGTTTTGTTGCTGCTTTTATCATGGGTGTGGTAGTTAGCGGGTTGAGCGTTGACGACATCTTCAATGCCTTTCCTGCAGATTTATTCGTCCTACTTTCAGGAGTCACATTCCTATTCGCTATTGTCCAAAAAAATGGAACCATTGACTTGATTAGTAGATGGGGACTCCTCTTAGTTAGAGGTAACACCGGCTTGATTCCATGGGTTATGTTCGCACTGGGCGCTCTTTTGACAAGCATCGGTACATCTGCAATTGCTGCTGCATCTATCTTAATTCCCATTGCGTTACGGATTGCTAACCAATACAAGATTAATCCTCTTATGATGGGCTTAATGCTCCTTATAGGGGTGACTGCAGGTGGCTTCTCACCACTTCATCTTTTCGGTGTGGTTGTGAACGGTATGATGGATTCCCAAAATATCCCACATTCACCAGGCTTGCTTTTTTTAAACACCTTTATATTATGTGTAATCGTTGCGATTATAGTATTCATTCTTTTTAGCGGACTTCGTAAGTTTATTAGGAAAGATTCTGTTAAACATTATTCAGCGGCTGCAACAGAAATAATCGATATAAATGTAAATCAGGAAGAAGAAAGTTCAGAAGATAGTTTAAAAGAACGTTTGACTTGGTATAAAGGATTCACACTTATTGGAATAGCTCTTCTAGTCATACTAGCACTTGGTTACAATGTGCACATGGGTTTTGCCGCGTTCGGAGTAGGATTGGTACTATCCTTGATTGCTCCAAAAAGACAAGAAGGCGTCTTACAAAGTATACCTTGGCCAATTATCCTTATGGTAACAGGGATTGTAACATATGTAGGGGTACTAGAACAAATCGGTGTTATAAAATATATGACTCATCTTATAGCTGGCATGAATAATCCTATAATAGCAACGCTTACAGCATCATATATAGGGGGAATTATCTCATCTTTCGCCTCAACAACAGGTTTTTTGGCAGCCATTATCCCGCTCGCCATTCCAATTCTCAAGGATCCACATGTTTCATCCATAGGTGTTATATCATCCATCTCGTTTGCATCGAGCATTGTGGATATAAGTCCCTTCTCGACAAATGGGGCTATGTTGCTTGCAAATGCACAAGGTATGAACCAAAATGAATTTTTCAGAAAACTCTTAATTGCATCCGTATGCTTTATTGCTCTCGGACCTGGACTTGCTTGGGTTATTTTTGTGGTAATTGGAACACCATGGTAAAAGTTGGGGAAAAACATATACCAGCATTCAAACCAGGTAAAGAGTAAAAGAATCTGTAAAATAAGTAGTTAATTAAAAAGCGCTAAGAGAGCTTTTATGTTCTCTCTTAGCGTTTTATGGTCTGTACAGGTATGATCTATTCCGCAAGAACTTTCCCAAACAGGGGCCAGAACAAAAAACGCGAATATGGTACGCTGAGCAAATTTGAATATAAGATTGATTGATAAAATCGAAATCACGTCACAATCCGTACACATCACGCTTTTGCTTATAATTTGAATTACATATGTTTTTATAAGGAGTTTGCCCAGTATGCCACTAGAATAATAATGATTACAGTAACAATAACAAGCAGTTTTTTACTGTAATTTCTATCTTCTTTCTATCCCCTTATTTTCTCTCTATATTTCATTTGTACCTTTTTCTTTTTATCATCTAATTTCATATTGCAGGTAGACTCCTTAATGAAGATAATTAAGTTGATTTTTCACCATAAAAAATCACATTCATACTTCAACTACCCTGCCCCTTTCGTGCCATAAAAAAAAGGCTACGGCAGCAACCTTCCTTATTGACGTAAAGCACCTTTCCAGTTGAATAACCAATTTAAAATCCATTACCATGGAATACTATTCTCATTAATTCGATGGCAATAAAGTAAACGAAACCAGCAAATATACTAAGACCTAAAGCTAATTTTCTCCAAAGTCCTTTCTCACTGAGAAAAGAAAAAGAGAACGATATAATGATTCCACATATCATTAATACACGAAAAGTTGTTACTCCAGGATCAATTACTTGTGTTATATTCGCAGTAAAAAAACAAATAACCAAGATAATTAAAGCAAACGAAATAACCCCTAAATATTTTGTCATGATTCCCCACCCTTCTCCTCTAATCTAATTTACTAATTTATGGTTAAAATGTATATTTTTATTTGATTATCTTGCCCTATAGTTTCATAAAGAAAAGCTTCCTTAAAGACCCCTCAATTTTCAACGAATGCACCGTTAGCCATTCATGAAGCGCAAAAATCAGCGCTTCACCACAGAGAATGAAAATTGGTATCTATATCGATACTGTTTTAATGGCTGGCGAAGAAGGTCGTCGAACTATGTGCCTTTGAGCTCATCCGTTAGTCTGACTCCGGCGACCACGGTGTACCACCGACTGTCGCGCCCTTTTTGTGCTTTTTTAATTTTCATGGGAGTTCAACAAAAGCCTACCCTTAAATCCACTCTTTTCCATGTTCACAAATGAATTTAATATCGTTTTGGTAATGTTCAAGATGCCCTTCATCTATCATCTTTTGAAATGCAATGTCACCTTCACTGGATTTTTTTGTAATTGTTTTACATAACCCCTCTAATCGTAGCAATACCATTTCCAAATAATCTTCGTCTATTCCTTCACCGTAAGATTCAAAAAACAATCTAACTCTTTGTTTTATACGGTTAGCATGCTGTAATGAATTATAATAAACTCTCTCACCTGTTTCAGAAAGGTAAAATCTACTTAAGGGGACGCAATTATAAAGAGTATAAGCCATGTCCCAAAGTCTTGGACCAGGTCCAGCAACATCGAAATCAATAATACCTATTGGTCTTTCATGTTTAAAAATAATGTTGTATATCGCAAAATCATTATGGCATAGTACCTCAAATTGTTGGGGGGTGTTATCTATCGATTCCCAGCTATCATCAAATGAAAAATCACTGACAGAATCATGATAAAGACGGAGCATTTTCGCTATTTCTATTAAGACATCATTAGACCGCATGTATTCTTTTAAAGGATAATTACCAGCTTCTCCTTCAATAAATGATAATATCTCCCTTCCTTTTTCATCAATACCTAACAACTTTGGGGCATAACTGAAACCTTTGTTCTCCAAATGCTTTAATAGCTTATGAATTTTGGGACTATCTGGCTTTAATTCTCGTCGCACAGTATCTCCCGAACGATAAACCCTAGAGACATTCCCTCCTGTTAGCATTTCTTCGTTTTCATGGTTTGACATCTAAATATCCCTCCTTGATATGACTTTCTATAAACCATAAAATAAATCCTGTTTGTTAAACTAATCTCTTTCAATTTATACCGGTCAAAGTACTTTGGGAGTTTCCGATTTCCTTAGAGCTGCCTCTAAAATGGATTAATCCCCGATCCATTCTTTCCTTTATAATCGTTACAGGATAAACCTACTTTTCTTCAACCATTCCCTGGTTGCAACAGTCTCCCTGTCCGTCATACCCTTCAACAAAGATCATCTCCCATTCCCGTGATTTCATTAGGTGGGATTATTTGGACACGTGCCTTCAACCAGGTGTTATGTTTTTACCTTATACCCACAGCCTTAATGATTCCATCCTTCTTCAAATTGTTCTCTAATCCTTGAACCATATCGCGGATTCACTTCCAAATTCATGACTTTTATAAGCCCTTTGCCTCTCCTGTTATGATAAGCCCTGAGATAGCCCGTACTCCTCTGGCGAATCCTCCATTGCCAGGACAGTACTGGATAACCGTTTAGGGTATCTTTACTTAATTGGATGGTATTCAAGAGTCTTTAATGCAGAGCAGCCCACTGCGGAACCATACAAGAAGTTGGCAAGCAATTCCCTGGACGAATGCTGCATTCATAAATACCAAATCGGATTCCCCCCCCCGCTACCCACAAAAAACAAGGAATTGAACTGCATTTGGCCAAACTTTCACAAAGTCTCCCTGATTTTCATTAATGAACCTCAAATTCTCTTTTTCTGATCCATATCGTTGTGAGCACAATCTAGCGTTTATAATAGTTCCTGTTCCATTACTTAATTAAAAACAGAAGTTGCCGAAACCACTAAAAAAAGCCGCCGGTAATGGCAGCTGGGAAATCTTTATATTTATATTTATATATCATATTGACTTTTAAATTGGAAAATCTCATCAACAGCTTGATGATACCCACCCGATTTTTGAAAGGATTCACTAATATTTGAAACAGCTTTATGGAAGGATGGGTGGTTTAACAAATGCTCTACCGCTTCATTAAGTTGATTTGCCGTCAAACTTTGCATTTGTAATTGAATACCTGCTCCTATATTGGCAACTTGCTTGGCAATTATCGGCTGATCCGCACTTTGCGGAATTACAATTAGCGGAACCCCGTAGTAGAGACCCTCATTGGTACTGTTCATTCCACCATGAGTGATAAATAATTTCGTGTATTTCAGCACCTCAGTTTGTGGAACATAATTTTTCACAATGAAGTTTCTAGGAATATCCCCCAAGTCAGATATTTGAGCATTTTTCCCGATAGACATCAAGACAGTATGATCAGTGGCCTCGAATGCCTTAAAACATAGCTTATAGAAATCAATTTCTTGGTTAAAGACAGTACCCAGTGAAATATAAATTGGGCTTTTTCCTTTGATTGAAGTAAGGTCGAAGTTTTCTTGCTTTAATCGTGTGGAGATGGATGGACCAACAAATTTGTAAGTTTGGTTGAATACTTCTCCGAAAGGTTGAAACTCCCTAGTTGTATAAATGATTGTAAGTGGTGCAGGATTACAAAAAACTTCGTAAGGAGAATCGATCACCACATCATATTTTTCCTTCACCATTGCCGTCAGGCTTTGATATTCATCGTATATAGGTTTAACTCTTTCTGTAGGGATTTTTTTAGAAAGTTGTTCCAACATTTTATCGAATGATGCTTTTGTCTGCGCAAAAGATGTACAAGAATTAATTGCCGGAAGTTTAAGTATTTGTGCAAGTAAATACCCACAACCAAACATGGAATCGTGGATGATATAATCAAAATGTTCTCCTTCGATTTGCTTCAGAACACTAGGTATCACGACATCAGCTGTATGCAAAAGACCGTTGATTCTTTCGAGTAAATAATTTCTTCCACCAGAGATAAAGGCTTTTACAAATTTTTCACCGTCTAATGTTCGTACAGTAGCTCCGGTCTTCTCAATACGCTCTCGAAAAGCTTCTATCGTAAAGTACACCACCTCTTCTCCACGCGAAATAAGCTCATGCACAACTCCAATAGTTGGATTGATATGTCCTTCTGATCCACCATTAATAAATAAAACACGTGCCATTATAACCACTCCTTAAGTAAAACGTTCACTTGATTTGATATGAGTAAGGGGCACTGCCCCATACCTTTCTCAACTATGTTAAAACTCCGTGGGCTCTTTTAGCAAGTGCAATCAAGTATCATTTTTAACTAAATTGCCCAGTTTAGTGAAAATCCTCACACTCTCTTCACCATTACCGATTTTCTTTAAATTGTTTTTCAATAATATGTGCGATTGCTAAATAAGAAAAAACCCTACATTATCAAAAAACAGCATATAAACGGCCTACTTAGGGTTATGCTCTTCAAGCATTACTGATTTCCCCATTAACTAGGTCACCTTTTAATTAAAAACAGTTAAATCCCAAGTTACAAGAACGATTATATGTGACATAAAAGAATGGACAAAATCCTTTTTCAGATTTTAGTGATGTAGACATGCTACAGTGGTTTCTTCAACGGCGAGAGCATTTATAACTGCAACATGAAAAGTCCACCCGCACCTTCCAAGCCTAAGAGCGAAAACTTCTTCAATTTATTGAACAATTACCCACATATTCAGTGGAAATCCATGTAGACTTGGAAATGGTTGTGGAGGGTTCCCTTTTTAAATCTTTATCTAGCCGGCAGATTCGAGGTATCAGGAATGGTTATCAATCGAGTAGGAGGAGGCGCCTAGCCTCCGACCTCTCACACCACCGTACGTACCGTTCGGTATACGGCGGTTCAGTTTAAGTCTGACGTAGTTTTGTATATCGTTCATATAGATTTACTAACCCATGATGGAGCCAATAAACATTATTAAGGGTTTTGTCTAGAATAGGACTATGCGCTATGCGCCAATAACCCTTTCTGCTATTTCCCCATTCATATGCTTTTCCAAATGGGACGCCTAATCCTTTGAGTTTCCTCACCCTCGTTCTTGGTAATTTCCATTGTTTCCATAGGCACATTCTGAGTCTTCTTCGAATCCATGAATCTAAATTCTTCAATACGTTCGGAGTATCAATGAGGGCGAAATACCCCATCCAACCTCTAAGGTATTGCTTTAACTTATTTATTCGGAGTTCCATGGGTATCGGTAATTTTCTCGAGGTCATTTCCCTGATTCGTTTCTTTACCCTCTTCACTGTTTGTTTAGCCAGTAGAACCTTCGGGTTCTTCTTTGA
Source organism: Peribacillus simplex (assembly GCF_001578185.1). Lineage (NCBI taxonomy): Bacteria > Bacillati > Bacillota > Bacilli > Caryophanales > Bacillaceae > Peribacillus > Peribacillus simplex. Next base: position 2,686,767 of record NZ_CP011008.1, read on the forward strand.
CTTCGTGAAACTAAAACCGAGAAACGTTCTGTTCCAAGGGCGATCATACTTCGACTTCTCGTAGTTGACCTTTAGCTTCAGTTTATTTTCAATGAAGCTTGAGATATTTCCCATTGCACGTTTGGCGGCTTTTCGTGTCTTCACAAAGATAGTATTGTCATCCGCATACCTTACAAATCGAAGATTGCGTTTCTCTAGTTCTTTATCTAAATCGTCTAACATGATATTAGATAATAAAGGACTTAACGGACCTCCTTCCGGAGTTCCCTCCTCACTTTTATGAAAAAGTCCGCCTATCATAATGCCTGCTTGAAGGAACTTACGAATCAGTTTAAGAACTCGTTTATCTTCAATTTTCCGCTCTAACATTCCCATGAGCTTGTCATGATTCACTTTATCGAAGAACTTCTCCAAATCCATATCCACTACCCATTTATAACATTCGGTTATATAGGACTTTGCCTTTCGAACCGCCTGGTGCCCTTGTTTGTTAGGGGCGAAATCCATAGCTATTCTCCGAAAAGGTTGAGTCATATATCTTGGTCAATATTTGGGCAATGGCTTGTTGAATGAAACGGTCTAGAACGGTTGGAATACCCAAAAGCCGAACTCCGCCGTTTGGTTTCGGGATTTCGATACGACGGACGGGCTTCGGTTGATAGGTACCCTGTAAAAGGGCAGTTTTCATGTTGTACCATTCGGTTACGAGGTGCGGTCTCAGGTTTTGGACCCGCATTCCATCTACACCATGGCTTCCCTTATTTCTTTCTACACGCTTCAATGCCTGTATTAAGTTTTCCCTCTCTAGTATCTGTTCCATTAACATCGTTGATATCCTTTCTACGTGGATAAATGGTCTATTTGTGCCTTTATCTGCTCCACCCTTTTGAAGTTCCCCGTGTATTCACCACTTCTTCCTTCAAATAAGTTCCGTTAGGAATTGTTTGCTTCTTCACAGATAACGAACGCCTAGTATTCATCCTCCTTAATCTGTTCGGTCCTTCCTTGTCTTCTCGAGGAGACAAGTACTATGACCTCTGCTGACTTCTGATGATTCAGCTGTCCATCACTGGAAAGGTTACCAAGTGTACTTGGCTGTCATCAGACCTCCCCGGGTAAGAGTGCAATCTTTCCCTCCATCTATCTGCTTCATTTACTCTGTACCACCTTCGGCAGTAAGGACTTTGTTTTGTTTCGCAAACTCATCCAATGATACCTAGCCTTATATGAAGTTCGTGTTCCTCAGACCGGAGGTTTGCCGCTTGCTTCCTTCAGATTCCACGTCACCGTGGACACCCTTGCATTAAGCTAACCACTACTACTGCCTTCATGATTCGGGACTTCCACCCTATAGATTGCACCCATGCCGGGCGCACGAAAAAAGCCCCTATGTCTTAACAAAAGGAGCGTATTCCGTTGCCACATTATCCAGAAAGACAACCATCATTAAGAGTTTTTTGAAATTCCTGTTCGAAGCAGGCTATATCACGGAACCTATTCATGAAGGTTTCTTTAATGTTCGTAAAGATGATCGGCCCAACGTGATTTGGGACCAAAGGAAATCATTCAGCTACTTGATTACTTCAGGGAAATTAACCACCCCATCGTTTTTTCGATTATTCATATCCTAACGATGACAGGCATGCGTAATGAAGAGTTTACAAGACTCCGAGTCAAGGACTTCAATATGATTCCATTTCCAGTACGTATTTTTTAGAGGTCCTAGGTAAGGGAGTAAAAAAAGGCAAATACCAGACATCGACGATATAGATGCAGCAGAAGGAGACGACCCTCTTTTTACGACCAATACCGGCCGTGCCTACTCTCCCTCTTATTTGTCTCAATTCTTAAAAAAAGTCATAAAAGAGAGTGGATTGCTCTTTTTGAAGTTCCGTTCTTCCTCCGTTGGTCCTCATACCTTTAGGCATGCTTTCGCCATCATTTCTCACTTAAATGGAGTTAATGTCTATCAGATTATGATGAGTCTGGGCCATGAGCAGCTATCCACTATAGAAATTTATTTGCAAAAGGTTTTTGAAAAAGAACGCCATGCGATTTCATTTGTGTAAATCAGATGTGTTTGGAGAGTATATATAATAGAAGAAAGTCGTCCTATTTAGAGAAGTTTTTGAAGCATATCGCTGATAACTAAGAACTTCTTCGTAAATTTGAACAATCATTTCCTTGGAATCGTTCATTGTTATACCGCCTAGTATATTATGTTTAGGCTCTTTATTTAGAGCACATATTCTTCTTGCTTTTTCTGCAAAATATAGTCCAATTACTTGAACTAAATTGAAAGGGTGGGGAAAAAAGGAGCGTCTCAAGGGGACGAATTTAGATCCTTTTGGGTCGCTCCTTTTTTTGACGTCACTTTCTATTCGGTGATGCCGGTGTTCACAATACGAACCTTCATATAAAATTGAACAGGAACGGTTGGGTAGCGGTCAAGTTCCGAAAATGGCTCCGGACTTTTTCACCGATTCCGAGCGGATCAATCTTTAGCTCCTGAAATTTCCTCATCATTTTTTCCGCTCTTTCCGTCGTCTCTTTGCTCCATTCCTTCTCCACTTCTTTCATCGTGTTCCCTTTCTTCAACACGCTGGAAGCATCTTTAACCTCTCCTATCACCGAGACATGAACCGACACCCGCGGATTGTCTTGGCTGCCGGACACTTTATATTTCACTTTGGATCGAATATTTTCAGTAGCAATGTACTTTTTATTTTTGAAGCTTATTTCATATGTGCCTGTTTTAGTCTTTTCGTAAAAGAGTTTAAATATATAACTGTCCTTATTGGAAAGCTCTCCTACGTAGAGATCATCCTTAAAAAGAGCGAGACCTTTATATTGAATATGATCGTCTTTTTTCCTAATAATAGGTAGAAAAGGATCTTGATTGAACCCTTCATATTGATCCAGGAAAGCATGAACAGTTGGCTGAGGAATAATATCCTTCAGATTTCTCTCCATGAAATCGGAAAGATATTCAGCAGATGTCGGCGCATTAGGATACTCAAAAGTTAACAGCTCCTCAACGCTGCCGTCGACGACCGCCATGTAAACATCTCTGCCAATATCGGTAGAGCGTCCAAGCGGATCAGCAAGCTCGGCGACTCCGTGTTTTGCCAGCTCTTTTTTGTGTCCAAAATATTGACTCAAATCCACGTAGCTTTCTAAATATATGCCTAATATACAAAGGAATATCAGGGAACTATACCTAGATAAAGTATAAAGGGGACATAATTATGAAGAAAATAATGCTATTTATCTTACTATCATCCTTATTATTAAACCTTTCTCCGATAATTGTTCAAGCTGACAAAAAACTGAATAAAGAGCTAATGAAAATTGTTAATGAGTTTAAACCGTCGAACTCGTTAATTGTAAGTCCTGACAAACCTTTCCCTACAAAGTCAATTAAACTATATGACTTTAATCAAGATGGACGGAAAGAAATAATCGTTACTTTTGAAGTTAAAGCAAAAGAACAGCCTTCCCCTTCCCAGTATGGAGCAATGGTATTAAAGAAGGTTAATAATAAGTGGGAAAAAATATGGGAGACAAGAATTAAAGGAGTAGATTTAGATTTTTCTGGATTAGCTGATATTACTGGTGATGGTACAAAAGAATATCTATTTGGTGTTACAATTGGCGCAGCATTAGGAAGTAAACTTAAAATTTTCCAGTGGAATGATAACTCATTCAAAAATATTGCAGAAGTTCTTTATCATGAAATTGACATTTTGAATGGAAATCAAAAAGAAGGTTTAGCAGTTTGGCGATGGTATCTTGCTGAGTGTTCTTTAGTAGATGTATTAAAATGGAATGGTGATCAATTAGTTTATGATAAAGAATTATTTTCTAAATATTATCCTGTTATCGAAAAATTTTATAACGATAAAATTTCTAAAATGGATGCGTGGTTCTACTGGTATTGCCTTGCAGATGCTCAAATTAAAGCGAATTTATTTGAAGAAGCTTCTAAATCAATCGAAAAAGGGAGTTTGTTAGCAAAAAAATTATCAATGCCTGAGGGAGTCCAAAACTTTAACAAATTAAGGGACAGACTGGAAGAAAAGAAAAAAAGCTTAAAGAACTAACGGGTGCTTTAATTCAAGAAGGTTGCTGGGGCAGCCTTTCTCTTATGGCACTAAAGGGACAGTTTAGTTACACAAGGAGTTATAATATATTAGATTCAGAAGCTTGTAAAAGTGGTGATGAAAAGTGTATATAAAGTAACGAGTATATGTAAAGACGCGAAGCTTTGAACAAAGTTGCGATGTTTATAAAAATGATGCGATGCTTTATCTCTTTGATTGAAGAATTTTAAATAGTTTGGATATAGGATTAGGTGAAGATGATTCACATATTGCATTCCGTATAAAAGAATGTTATTTTAAAAATAGAATTATGAGAGGACTGATGGTTGAATAATGATTAACTAATCTATATTTTAATTTGAAATTAATATTCAAACTAAAAAAATAGGGTTGGTCTATCCATTTTTATAAATCAGTTCATACTTTATTTATCATGATTCCAATGATTAATAAGGACTTATTTAGTATGAGTGAAAGACTAATCCTTCCAATTATAAATTGGGAGGTATTTTTTATTCTCTAATAGATAAGTCGATATTTATTAATCCGTAACTTTAACCCAACAAACAAAGGAGAGAGAAAAATGAGTAATTCAGACACTATTGTTACACATGTAATGCTCTATATAAGTCGTTAGTATCCATCAAACTTATATGGAGGAATTAATAAATTGATGGATATTCCGACTTTATATGAAAAGTGTCGATATATAAAGGAGGAATTATTATGTCAATGATAAAAGTTCAAGACTTAACTTTTTCATATCCAGGTAGCTTTGATAATATTTTTGAAGGTGTAAACTTTCAAATGGATACGGATTGGAAACTAGGATTTATCGGTAGAAACGGACGAGGAAAAACGACATTCTTTAATTTATTATTAGGGAATTATGAGTATAGTGGGAAAATCACTTCTTCGGTAGAATTTAATTATTTCCCTTACCCAGTTTCAGATAAGAACAAGTTTACTCATGAAATCCTTGAAGAAATTTGTCCCCAAGCAGAAGATTGGGAATTTCTTCGTGAAATATCCTATTTAAATGTTGATGCCGAGGTCATGTACCGACCATTTAAAACATTATCAAATGGAGAACAAACAAAGGTATTGCTTGCTGCACTGTTTTTGAATGAGGGTCAATTTCTATTAATTGATGAGCCAACAAATCATCTAGATACTGATGCACGAAAGATGGTCTCTGATTATCTAAGGAAGAAAAAAGGATTTATTTTAATTTCACATGACAGAATCTTTTTAGACGGGTGCGTTGACCATATCTTATCTATAAATAGAGCAAACATTGAAGTCCAAAGTGGTAACTTTTCTTCTTGGAAGTTAAATTTTGATAGACAGCAGGAACACGAAGAAGCAACAAATGAGCGTCTACAAAAAGACATAGGGAGATTAAAACAGTCTTCAAAGCGTTCAGAAGCTTGGTCTCATCAAGTGGAGGCCACTAAAAACGGGACAAGGAATTCTGGTTCCAAGTTGGACAAAGGTTTTGTAGGGCATAAAGCGGCCAAGATGATGAAGAGATCGAAGAATCTTGAATCAAGGAAACAAAAAGCTATTGAAGAAAAGTCAAAATTACTAAAAAATGTAGAGAAAACTGATTCGTTAAAATTAGAACAATTGAAATTCCAGTCAAATGAATTGGTTGTTTTGGCTGATGTGTCTGTTCAGTATGATGACCAAATAGTGAATGAGCCAATTAGCTTTATAATTGAACAAGGTGACCGAATTGTACTTGATGGAAAGAATGGAAGTGGGAAAAGTAGTATCCTAAAACTAATTCTAGGACATCCGATTCAGCATACAGGCTCAGTTAATTTAGGCTCAGGACTCATCATTTCCTATGTCCAACAAGATACTTCTCATTTGAAAGGATCGTTATCAGATTTTATTGAAGAGCAAGAGATTGATGAGACGTTATTTAAATCTATCCTACGTAAGATGGATTTTGACCGAATTCAATTTGAGAAAGAAATATCTCATTATTCTGGTGGACAAAAGAAAAAGCTGCTTATCGCTAAAAGTTTATGTGAAAAAGCTCATTTATATATATGGGATGAACCATTAAATTTTATTGATATTTATTCGCGTATGCAGATTGAAGAGCTTATTCAACAATTTAATCCCACAATGGTTATTGTTGAGCATGATCAGGCATTTCAACAAACAGTTGCAACAAAAACTATATCTATGTAGTTCAAAGTGAATGATTGAAAGTATATTCAGTAAATCAAGTCATTAAACTATAAGGCGCTTTAATGGAGTAGTGAAAAAAGGCCTAATTCCTCTACAATAAGTTGAGAATTAGGCTTTTTAATGGGGAAATAGGAAATACTTTAACGAAATGCACTTATATCTGGGAATATATAAGACCATAAGGTTTTCCTACTATTAAAGAAGATGTTTAAGAATGTTTCCCTGGTAAGGGCGATAACTGGTAGCTAGCCTTTCCTCCATCGGCATTACCCAACTTCATTGGTACTACGCTGCTATCCGACTCCCTACACAGCATTTGGTTTCCTTGCATCATATCGATGTGTAACGTGCCCAATTGTTAGTCACAATTAACAATTGGAGGTGCAGTTTTTTTATGACAAAGTATTCGTTAGAAACTAAGCTAGCTGCCGTTCATTTTTTTATTGAGGGTCATGAATCTTTTAAAAATGTAGCTCAGAAGTATGAAGTAAGCAAAACTAAAAGGATTGAGTCCTGTAAAATACAGGATCCAATCCTTATCAGCTGCTTAAAATACTTTGTCTAACTTTTTGGGTTCACTTCACAATACAGGGATCATCTGTTCAATGCTTTCTAGCTTTTTTTAAAATATCCTTTACAAGGGATACACTTTAAATAAGAGAACCACCTTATTATTTATAAAGTACAATTTTACCTACAGTACCGTCAGCACTTTGGCCAACAACGCGAACCTTTAGTCCGAATTTTGGAATATTACGGCCAACGTCAGGAGCTTGGGTATTGCTGTAATTCTGTTTATCATCAAACATGGCATTGCTTTGAGTAAAGTTATCTTTCAAGTAGAAAGAAGAATCACCAATGGTCACTTTACTACCTTTGTTTAAGCTAAATGCTGCATCATGCATTTGATAGCTGTTTGAGCCAAGGACTTTATTAACATCATATACACCGTTTGGATCCTTCCAGTCTTTATAATGCCAGATATTATTGTGCTGGTCGGCGTCGACAACACCTAAGAAACCATCACCAGGGTGGTAGTCTGGACCTGTCCAGTTGTTATCGTAGGAGTTATCAACATACCAAACTACTAAACCTTGATCATAAGATAACATGGTTCCTTTACGGTTCACATTGGCTAAACCTGAATCAGAACCGTTATGGGATCTCCATTCAAGAAGGTAATACTGACTTGCATGTTTTTTGCCATCAGATTTGGAGAAACCTACAAAAGTAAATGGTGAAGTTCCTTCCGCATCATCGGACAGAATTGTGCTGCCACCCGCACTTACCTTGATATCATCAACATAAAAACCAGCCATTGCCAATCCGCCATCAGTGACATAATTGAAGCTTAATTGGACTTTTTGGCCAGCAAATTGAGATAAATCAAATGTTGCATCTACCCATTTGTTTCCGGAATCTCCTGTAATACCATTGCCTGGATTTGACCCTTGAGGATCATCATTCGTTGTGATGTTACCATGAACCGTTTGACCATTGACACGAACAGTAGCATAATCATAATCTTGTTCGATAGAGTACCAGGTTTTAAATGTAAGTTGAGCAGAAGTAGCATTGGATAAGTCAATAGTCGTGTTCATTTTGTTACTTAGATTATTTCCACTCCCACTGAAGTACTCTGACTTCCCACTTGCAGGCGTATTAACTAATATCTCCTTTTCAGGAAGATTTACTTTAACAACATCATCATTTGTGCCTTTTGTACTTGCTTCATCAAGCAAGTACTCTGTTCCTTTAGAAGTAACATCATTTACGTTTATTTGACTTCCTGACTGCCAGTTTGGTATAAAGTCATTTGTTGTCATCGTTTGCTGTAAAAACTCTTTGTCATATGGACTGAAGCCAGATGGTTCCGTACCTGGAATTTTCCCTGTCCAGCTTCCACTTGACATGAGTGACCAGTAGCTGACTGGTTCACCTAAACCGCTGTAAAGAGTGTCATACTCATCCGGCAAGCCTAAATCGTGACCGAATTCATGAGCAAATACGCCCGCAGCTCCATCTTCTGGTTCAATGGTATAGGCTAGTCCTAACAAATTATCAACACCAAAATAGTTTACATCCGCTTTTGTTTCGGGAATTGGGTAGAGACCGCCTAGATCCCAGCTGTGAGACCAAATTGCCTCTTCACCAATTTTACCGCCGCCTGCTTCTTCCCCGACACCAGAGTGAATGACCATGACATGGTCAATGATTCCATCTGGTTCGCGCATATTGCCGTCACCGTCCAAATCAAACTGATCTTCTTTGTCATATTGATTCAAATCAATTGAAGGATCTTTAGCCGCATCAGCAAGGGCTTCCCGAATAAGTGCTCTTGGATTTTTATCATTACCGGCATTTTCATCATGAGCGCCGTAATAAGCAGCTGGATGTTTGGCTGTATACCAGCCGGCAACCTTACCATCCACCGTATAACTGCCGCCGGACTGTTGCTCGTAATACTGTTTCATGGAGATCTTCTTTTTACCATCCGGACCGACATAGCCATTTTCACCGAAAATCATATCCTGATAATGTTGGTTGGAGTATGCATCGGGTCCGCTATAATACATGTCTGTTTCATCGGAAGTTAATTGTCCGTGTGGAAGATTAGGAAAATCAATTAATAGAACGAGGACCTCGTCTTTCCTTTCCGTACCATCCCAATCTTCTTTTTTGACAGAGGAAACAGTATTTTTCTTTGCTTGCCCTGACTTGTTTCCTTTTCCCTCATTTAGACCGTTACTATCCATTTTTGCTTTAACTTGTTCTTTTAGTGCGGCCTGCTTCTTTTCAAAAGAATTTTCTTTTTTATTAGTTTCCGAGGCCGTCGCTAGCTTATGTAAGTACTTTTGTAATGCCTTTTCTGCTTCTGTGGCCGTCGCATCTTTCGGAATCGTTCCATTTTTCTTTAACATCTCAATTAGCCGGTCATCATTTGCAATCCCTAAATCAATTGGTGCTCCCTCTTTTCCAGAAGCCTTAACTTCTTGAGATAAATTCACATGACTTATAACTCCGGGTGTAAACGCACTAAATGCAAGTCCAGCAGATAATAATGGCATGCTAATTTTCTTTTTCCAATTCAAAGTCCATCCCCCTTAAAAAAAGTCTATGAAACTAATTGCGAAAAGAAAGAGTTTCATAGAATTTTATACTACAGGCAACAAAATGGCAATGGTTAATATATTGATTAATCAGATAATTGAAAATATGTTTCTCAATAAACATTCTTAAATTTAACACTCGAGACCAAGTAGGTTACCACGTGCATTAAGGTAAATTACGACAGATACATATTTACAGGTACAACTATGAAAACTGATTTATAGCAATGAACGTACCTTTCTTCTTAAACTATTGTTAATCCGAAATTACGTCTTATTTAGTTCATATTTCAGCTTTTTTCGCCTGGATCATTTCTTTGATTTTATCTCTAAACTTTTCATTCGTGAGGATATCCTGTGTGGTTGTTAAGTGTCGCTTGGCATGTCTGGAAAAGTTAGTATCTGCCACCCACTGACCACAATAAGGACATGGAAGCTGTGCGTCTACTTGCCAGTGTGTCGTTACGAATCTATTTGTATTTGAATTACATCTTTTGCAATCTTATTGACTACTTTTGTATTCACATTGACTACATCATCATCATTTTGTATTTGTCCGTGATTGCTAATTCTCCAGATACCTTGTCATTTCACGTTCTATCAGCAGACAAATCGCTTCACTGATAAATAAATTCAGTTCGTCACAGTAACCTTTGAAATCACCGTACAAGCTTTCTGGAATGAGTGCGGTTAATACCTCAGTCTTTTCTCTTCTTCTCCAATTACGTACGAATTGTTTCAAGTATGGCATCCAATTCCCTCCTAAAATATTAGGTCACCTTGTATACTTGAGTATTAGATTAAAATATATATTCTATCGAGGTTATTCCTAAAATAATTATGAAGTACACTTCACTATAGTAACTGATAAATTTGTCTCCAAGAATCTTTGATGATTGTTCTTTTTGACGCTCATACCGAGTAGCTTTTTTAAAAATTACTTATGTATTTCACTAGAACGATGCTACGTTGAATAAGAGAATATGTAATTCAAAACCTTTATTCTGAGTGAAATAAAAACGACAATTAAGTCGCCTTTTCTCTACCTTTTTAATAAAAATCTCCAAGCTGCAAGTTTTGTTGTCCCACCCTAGCCCCCTTCGTAAATATATCAGAAGCATCCTAACCACCGATTTATTTGGAGAACTTTAATAGGGCGCTGCTCTCTTTTTCAAAAAATTGAAGTTTGCGCTTTATTTAATATGGTCTTTTTCCTGATTATTAATGTTTAATTTTCATGGTAGTTTAAGTGTAATTCTTCACAATCCTGTTTTTGGAAAAAGCGACCTCTCTCTTGAAGGATCGCACGATATAAAATAAAAATAATTAATAACCTAATGTGCACAAGGCTGCAAAATAACCTGTTTGAGGACGGAACAGGCAGCCGTCGCCCTCTTTGGAGATCGGGATTGTCACCCCGCTAAAATTTTGCATGCTAGTAGGCCGTAGCCCACCGCTATGGCTTTTTCATTTTCTTTCAAGCTTTTTTGGGTTGTACTTTCTGACTTTTTCATCACTCATTATAAACAAAGTACGTGCATAATAAATTCCCGTTTGGCTGGCCCGTAATGCCACTCAAACGTAGTCTCCTCTACCCTTGTCGTAATATTTTTTATATACTTGATGGAGTCTTTCCTTGGATGTTTAGCTACATAATCCGGCTCCTGAAGGATTTCAGGTCAAAGAGGTATTCATTACCAATACTACAGAAAAAAAATAAACATATACTTAATGATACTTGTGATCAGATTAGAAAGGAGAAATCTGCTTTGACAAAATATCGGATTATGTCCTTTGATGGAGGCGGTACCTTAGGTGCTTTAAGTTTACAACTTTTGAACAGACTGGCTCAGCACAACCCAAAATTAATTAGGCGAACCAATGTTTTTTCAGGAAATTCAATCGGTTCATTCACTGCCCTTGCGTTAGCAAGTGGAAGATCGCCCAAGGAGACACTCCAGTTTTTTAAGGATAAAATCCTGCCGGCATTCAGCGTTTCCCGACCAGGTGGACCTGTATTCAACCAACAATTACCATATTCTGGTTTCGTTAAAGCGGTGCAAACATTTTTTCCACCAGACCTTCTCCTCAAAGACTTAAAAAGACGAATTGTTGTCCCTGCATTTCATTTATTCTCACCGGAGCTGAATCGTTGGACTCCTGTGTTATTCCACAACTTTCCTGGCTCTCCCTATTTAAATGAGAAAGCGAGTGATGTAATACTACGGAGCAGTGGTGCTCCCGCGACACAACGAGCCTATCAAAACTACGTGGATGGGTATACAGTAACAACTAACCCCAGTACAGCCAGTATCGCGTTTGCAGTGGGGAAAGCCAAACAGCCGTTGGATCAAATTGCGGTATTATCCATTGGAACAGGTGAAGAGCCGACTCAATTAAGAAGAGATACGAAGGGGTGGGGGATGGTGAGTGCAGATAACATACGCCCCGAAAATATGAAGAACCTTCCCCCAAATTGGGGAGTCCTTTTGGACCGATCGCCCAATGAACCCTTACTGCCATTTCTTCAGATTGTCGCTAGTGGATCCGGTTACTATGAATCCATGGTCAGTTCTCAGCTTCTAGGAAATCGTTTTTTTCGGTTAAATCCACGGATCCCTAATTTCTCCAAAACGGACCCGTCTGTAGTTCCCGCTGTCATTTCAATTGCTAACAAAACAAATTTACAACCTGCAATTCAATTTATAGAGAAAAACTGGAATTAATCAAATTATCCCATAAATCTGATTGCGTGATTGAATTTTCCGTTTTTATTGAAAGCATTTGGATTTTTTATAGAAAAACAGCCATAACCTGGCTGTTTTTATTTATTCAGTTTTCTTCAACTAAACTCCCTCAATAAACTAAACACAATCTCACTATTGCTCTAGTTTTCAAAGAAACACGTTTTATCCAGTTCCAATCCTCTAAAATCCTGTGCTCTCGCTGCATGATTGTGCTTGGCAATATCTACTCCACAATTAAGGTTTCAGAAGTAATTTGAGAGATTTTATGATTTTGGTTATAATTCATTGTGAGACCTCCAAATAGATGTTTTTGTCCTTTTTAGCTGCCAGCTTAGGACACATTCATCTTATCAAGAGGTCTTTTTTGGTTCAAACTCTTATGCAACTAAAGGGGTAGCATTCCTGTAATAACTGAAAATGAAAGGAGCAGCTGATTAGCTCCTGATAATGAAGTAAAGCACCTGTTAGTTCAACAAGGAGACATTCTTTATTTGAATGTCTCGTCTATTTCATTTCTGTCGTAATCTAATATCCAATCGTTGTATTTGTCATAAACATCTCTTATTGTTTCGGGAGAGGTCGCCAATAAATCACAACCCCTGTCATCATAAACGTGAAATATAGTTTTCCTGTTGATGTTGATAAAATAGACTCTATTAAAAATACTTGGTCTTATGCCCATATCATTATTGCAGATTGCTTTTAACATAGGAATGTATGTGAAGTCAGACGTTTTACATTTTAAAGTAAATCTATGTGTTTTATATGTTCCTTCATCATCATCGTCAGGAAAAATATAAGGAATTGTTTTTTGGTTTAACCCATATAAGACCGATTTCTCTTTAATATAACGAGAAAAAGTTTTTGATTTATGTTTATAACCATCTGCATAATCGTTTACGTCAACTACGATATAAAGATCATCGTTATGAGAATGCAAGGACTTAAATAAAGTGATAGCCCTTTTATATACTCCTTGTAGATATGGGCTATTTTCATAATCATTATCTCTATCATAGTCCACACCTAATTCAAAACGGATACCAATTTTCCAACTATAAAACAAGGGTGGTCTAAGTTCTAAGTTCGGGAAATTCTCATTCATAAAGTCGTTTAAAAACATTTTTGCACCTCGTTAATTTTCCTTCATTGTACCATTCCTTAAGGAACTATCTTGCCCCTTTAGCATTCCTGTAGACTGTTAAATATCAGGTTTGAAAAAAAATAGGGCCCCTCAAGCAAAAAAACGCTTGGAATCATAAAATCATCCAAGCGTTTTGCGCTTATTTCAATATATTTCATTTGTTAATTACATTTCCCAATGAAAATTCGACAAATCTCAATGTAATGAAATTATTTAGTTATTGATTACTTGGAAATGAAAATTCCGCTTTATTTTCGTTGTCTTTGGATTCAGGCCATCTTTCTGAAATCGTTTTGGTTTTTGTGAAAAAGCGAACGGTGTCTGGACCAAACATGTGGCCTTCCCCGAATTTCGAACGCTTCCACCCTCCAAAGTTGTAGTATCCGACTGGTATCGGAATCGGTACGTTCACACCGACCATTCCCACTTCAATTTGTTCTGAGAACTTCCTTGCAGCAGACCCATTTTCTGTGAAAATCGTAACACCATTACCATATTCGTGATTATTAATTAATTCAATTGCTTCGTCTAAGCTATTTACGCGTACCACAATACGTGCCGGTCCGAACACCTCATCACGATAAATTTTCATGTCAGGAGTAACATGATCTAAAATCGTTGGTCCTAAATAAAAACCTTTTTCCGTTTCACATATTTTAGGATTCCGGCCATCCACATATAATTGTGCGCCTTCTTCAAGACTTTCATTAATATACTTGATAACAGAATCCTTTGATTCTTGTGTAATTACAGCTCCGAAGTCTGCATTATTGTCATTATATGCCCCTACTTTTAATTCTAGTACACGAGTTTTTAATTTTGCTACAAATGCATCAGCTGTAGCTTTACCAACCGGAACAGCTGCTGAAATCGCCATACAGCGTTGGGATGCAGAACCAAATGCTGCACCTAGGAAGGCAGTAACAACTTGATCTAAATCAGCATCCGGCATAATAATCATATGATTCTTTCCTCCACCAAAAGAAGCTACTCTTTTATTATTTCGGCTTCCTTCGTGATAAACATATTCAGCTACCCTTGTAGAACCTACAAAAGATATGGCACATACTTTTGGATTTTTAAGTAATGCATCAACTGCCTCTTTGTCACCGTTAACGATACTCCAAATCCCATCTGGTAGGCCCGCTTTTTTCCATAGATCCGAGATAAATAAAGCTGAGTTCGGAACACGTTCAGAGGGTTTTAAAATTACCGCATTTCCACAAGCTACTGCCATAGAAGTCATTGCGAGCGGTACCATTACTGGAAAATTGAATGGAGAAATCGCTGCAACTACACCTAGAGGTTGTTTCATTGAAAAAGAGTTGATATTTCCACCAACATTGACAGAGTATTCACCTTTTAACATATGTGGAGCATTTATCGCCAAATCAACCGATTCAATTCCTCTACTAATTTCACCTTTTGCATCAGAAATTGTTTTGCCGCTTTCAAGACCTATTATATTTGCCAGTCGTTCTGTTTCCTCTATTAGAAGGCTTCTAAAGCGATGAATAACTTCCACTCTTTTTGCTACAGACGTATTTTTCCAAGCTGCAAAAGCCGAATGTGCCACTTCAATTGTTTCATTTACTTCCTCTACTGAAGCATATGGACAAAAAGCCGTTACTTCACCCGTTGAAGGATTATATACCTTTCCAAAGCGTTCACTTCTGCCAGGTTTCATTTCTCCACCAATAAAATGAGTTAATGTTTTCGTATTAAATTCACTTTTAATCATAGTCATATTAATTATTCCTCCTAATTTATTATTATTTTTTTTGTATTGCTTTTTTGGCTAGCTTCTTAGTCATTAGGTAAACAGCAGACATATCATTCTCTCCATAACCTTCATTCACCGCCTGCGTATACCAATCTACCAAGTGGTCTCCAATTGGCAGCTTAATTTCACATTCCTCAGCCATTTGCTTAGCTATTTTTAAATCTTTTAACAACAGATTTGTTGTAAAGCCAGGTTCAAAGTTATTTTCGGCGATATACTCCTTATAATTTCTTTCATATATTCTGCTTTGGCCATAACTTACATTTAGGATTTCAAACATACGCTCGTGATCTAAGCCCATATTTTCACCAAGAGTTAGCGCTTCCCCAACTGCTTGGGTATAGAAGCCGATCATCAAATTATTGATTAACTTAATCACAGTGCCACTATCTGGATTTTCTCCAACATGAAACAGATTTTTTCCTAAAATATTTAGCAGTGGATGTACTTCATCAAAGTAAACTTTAGGTCCGCCAACCATAAATGTTAGGGTTGCATTAACGGCACCAATAACACCGCCACTTATCGGAGAACCTAAGTATCTTAAGTTATTTTTCTGGCAAGCAGTAAAAACTTTACGGTTTAATTCGGGTGTTACTGTACTTGTATCAATAATCATTAAATTTTCAGTACCATACTTAATAATACCTTCTTCGAAAAACGTCATCTCAACAATAGCTGGTGAAGGCAAACTAATAAATATCACATCTGCATATTGGAGTACTTCTTTAATACTTTGACATACATGTCCACCAATTTCTTGAAATTTGACAATAGCTGTTGGATTAATGTCAAAACCGTATACTATATTTTCATGACTAATCAAATTCTCTGCCATAGGTAAACCCATATTTCCTAATCCGATAAATCCTATCCTATGTTTTAAACTCATCTCTCTTTCCCTCCTTCAGGTATCATCTAGTAAAAAATCATATATAAGATAACTGCTAAAGCTAAAGCTGCTGTAGGTACGACCACACTGAGAACAAATACTGGCTTATATGCTCGTTGATGTGTCTCTTTACATACCGCTCTGATAGTAGTAACGACGTATCCGTTATGTGGTAAAGAATCTAGGCCACCGGAAGCAATGGATGAAATTCGATGCATAGCTCCTGGATCTAAACCTTGTGCTTGATAAATGGGTGCAAGTATAGGTAAGGCGATTCCTAAACCGCCAGAGGCTGAACCTGTTATAGCGGCTATAGTCGTAACAGCCATAGCAAGACCCGCATATTTTAGCCCAGGCATATTAGTAAGCGTATCCACAATAGCAGTAAATGCTGGTACTTTTGCTGCAACTGCACCAAATCCTACAACAGCACATGTATTAGCAATGGCATTAAGTGCATTTTCTGCCCCTATAGTAAGGGCTTTCCAATGAGTGCCAATAGCATTTTTATACATAAGCGCCCATCCCACAATAATTCCCGCAAATAAAGCAACCAATACCGCTTGATCCGTCGGGATATACTTGGCAACAATATTTAAAACTGCTACTACAGAGATCAAAGGAATGATCGAAATAATTATATTAGGCAAGCCCTTTTTAGATACTCCTTGATTCAGGTCATCCTCTGTTTCCAGCCGAGTTGCAGCAACCTCATTCGATGCACTTTCAGCAATGTGGTCCATAGAAAAAGTTTCTCCTCTATCTACAGCTTTTTGAACCATCCTTCCTAAGAGAATTCCACCTCCAACCATAATTAATAGAGCAATAACCACACCCACCCAACCTCCAGCAGTTGGAGTCGTACCAAAATGTTCAGTAGGAATTAAATTTTGAATTTCTGGTGACCCTGGCGATGTCATAGTGAAAGAGATGGATCCAAAGACAAGTGCACCAGGTATAAAACGATGAGGTAAATTAGCACTTTTAAACAAAGAAACTGCTATAGGATAAACGGAAAAGGCAACAATGAACACGCTTACACCACCATACGTCATAAGCGCACACGCGGTTACAACAGCAAATACTGCGCGTTTAGCTCCGAATCTACGCTGAACCCAATTTGCAATTGAATTTGCAGATTTTGTATCTTCCATAACTTTCCCAAAAATTGCACCTAGTAAAAATGTTAAAAACCAGGAAGCGAAGAAACCAGTGAAGCCCCCCATGTAGTCTGTTGTTAACGCTCCCATTAGATTAAGCTTGCCTGTGATACTTACAACAACAGAACACAACACAGCTGCAATAATGATGTTTATCCCTTTAATGGTCATATACATGAGTAGTCCAAGGCCAGCTATTAAACCTAAAAAACTAATTGCCATATTAACCAATCCCCCCTTTCCAAATTCAATATTATTTTTTGAGTAATTTCATAGTTGAATAGTCATTAGTAAAGGAGACCCGATATAGATCAATAATTTCCTCTTTGCTAGGCACTCGGGGGTGATTCCCTGGACTTCCGCTTGCTAATGCGTCAGTTGCCATTTTCTCTAAAGATTGTTCAAAATCTTCTTCATTAATTCCCCACGCTTTAAGATTAGGAATATTTAAATCAACACATAGTTTTTTAATGAAAAATACGGTTTCTTTTGCCACGACCACATCACTTTGCTGCTCCATGCCCTCCATAATTGTCCGACCTACTTGAGCTAGTTTTTCAACGCAGCTGCCTTCACTAAATTCCAACACAGCTGATAGAAGCATTGCATTCGAAATCCCATGTGGTACTTTATACAAGGCACCAATTGGCCGAGACATCCCATGAACAAGGCATACGGATGAATTAGAAAAAGCAATGCCTGCTTGCATTGAAGCTAAAGCCATCTGTGTTCTTGCTTCTAAATCATTTCCATCTTCATAAACACGTTGAATGTTATCTATAATTAATTTGATAGATGATAAAGCTAGTGTATTAGTTAAAGGATGAGACTTACGTGAGATATAAGCTTCTAAAGCGTGACATAATGCATCAATCCCTGTGGCAACTGTTAACATTTTTGGTGATGAAAGCGTCAGACTTGGATCAACAATAGCTACCTGTGGCATTATTTTAGGTTGTTTAATCATCATTTTTAAATCTAAAATTGTATCAGTCACAACTAAGGCATCAGTCACCTCAGATCCTGTTCCAGCTGTTGTCGGAATAGCTATTACTGAAACGGGATCATTTATAATCTCATTTTCCACACCCATATATTCAATTAAAGCGCTTTTATTTCTAGCCAATAGAGCTACCGCCTTAGCAGCATCAATACAACTTCCTCCGCCTAGACCAACAATTAAATCACATTCATTCTCTTTAAAAAGAGTTAAAGCCTCTTCAACATGAGTATCTTTTGTTTCTGAATCCACTCCCAAATATGTAATCGAGTGAACACCCCCACCTTGAAGATATCTAATAACCCTAGCCACATAACCTAAATCCTTCATAGGCTTATCACTGATTAACAATGCTTTGGAACCTAAATCATTTGCCACTTTGCATAGTTTAGAAAGGCTTTGGTCTCCGTAATATACAATATTAGGCGTACGTAATTCTCCGATAAAATTCATACTGCACCCCCTATAAAAAATTGACTTTCAGTTATAAACTAATGCAAGTGTTGTGCCAACTCGTTATTATGCCAAATTTACTGTAAGTGCCCATCCGTTTCTTAAATATCTGTTTCCAAAAAGCAACACTCTATTGATAATTATGTAGATAAACAAGAACAACTTCGTTGACAAATGACAACAATTTCCTTTAGTATTATTTTGAATATTAAAATTATTCAAAATTCATATCAATTTAAAATTATATATAAGATAGGTGATTCTTGATGAATGTTTTAAATAATAAAGGCGTCTCCTATAATATTTTTAAGGACGGTATCGTTGAAGATTGGATGGAAGAAGAGTCATATTTATTACAAATTCACGACTCTATTTATAAAGCTGCTAATATCATGTCGAAATACGAAATAGATAACATTGCAGTGGTTAACGAAGATTGTATAGTAAAGGGGATTGTCACTTTCTCAATAATAATGAGAGCATTTTTGGATGGCATACCTTTAGAACAAGAAATTCAAAATATCATGATTAAGAAGTTCCCTGCTTGCTATGCTGATGATCCTATAAACGAACTTTCCTTTCAGTTTGGAACGCGTATTCCAGTATTAGATAGAAATGGACGTCTTATTGGTCGTTTCCCTTCAACGAGAAGTTTGCTAAACCAATTCTTTGTATTGAGCGAAGAAGTACAATCATTAGATCAAATAGTAAAAATGTACGATCTTTGTTTTGATACAGCCTATGAAGGTATAACAGTAGTGGATCAAAACGGCGTAATCCAACTTTTTAATAATTCCTACAGCCGTTTCGTACAAATGAGAAAGGAAGAAGTTATAGGTAAGCATTGTACTGAAGTAATTGACAATACCCGGTTGCCAGTTGTTCTTGAAACGGGTATTCCTGAACGCAATAATGCGGTTATTTTGCAGGGGCAAGAAATGATTGCTAGCGTAATTCCGATATGGAGAAATGATAAAGTGATTGGTGCAATAGGGATGCTTGTTTTCGAAGGAGTTTCAGAGCTCTCTAAAGTCTTTGATAGGATGCAGACCCTTAAGGATAAATCGAGCCATAAACACATTACACTTGAATATCCCAAGAAAGATGAAGAAACGATTACATTTGATAAAATCATCGGTGAAAGTAGCTCTATAGGTGAAGTTAAAAAAATAGCCCGTCGAGCAGCAAAGACAATGGCTACGGTTTTAATTATCGGTGAAAGCGGTGTTGGAAAAGAGTTGTTTACCAAAGCTATTCATAATTTAAGTCCAGTAAAAAATGGTCCATTAATATCCATTAATTGTGCGGCTATTCCTGATGAGTTGCTTGAATCTGAGCTTTTTGGGTACAACCACGGGGCTTTTACAGGAGCAAGCAAGGGAGGAAAACCAGGAAAATTTGAATTGGCTCATAATGGGACGCTTTTTTTGGATGAAATTGGAGACATGTCCCTACACCTACAAGCTAAACTGCTCCGTATCTTGCAGGAACAAAAATTTGAAAGGATTGGGGGCATTAATGAAATACATGTGAACGTACGCATTATTGCCGCAACGAACCAGCCATTAGAGCAGTTGGTTGAAAAGGGAACCTTTCGTAAAGATTTATTCTATCGTCTAAACATCATTCGTTTGCACATCCCTCCCCTCAAAAATAGAAAAACAGATATTCCTATTTTAGTATCAAAATTATTAGAAGATTCTTGCAATAAACACCAAATCCCCCCCGTTAAATTAAGTCGAGAAGTCTTGGAAAGCTTCATTCAATATGATTGGCCCGGAAATGTTCGGGAAATGGCAAACCTTTTAGAAAGCTTAGTGGTTATTTCAGATCAAGCACGAATTCAACTCGAAGATCTGCCACCACATCTTACAGACTATCTTATGAGGACTAAAAATAAAAATAGTAAAAATCCTAGTGAAAAAACAGGCCAGATTTCAACTCATACTATTAATCCTCTTATAACTACTGATCTAGAATTAGATCAGCAATTAGGTTCTCCTCACCAAGGAAATAGTTCAACAACCTCTAATTTGCTGGTTAATGAAAAAGTGGCGAACGAAGAACGTGAACGTGAACTTATTTCAAACATCTTACAGAAAGTAGACGGAAACAAATCGAAGGCAGCTAAAATTCTCGGCATACACCGATCTACTTTATATAAAAAAATGGTGAAACATCACCTAAGATAAACTTGATAGGTGTAGCGTCACATGCCCATCAAGCTAAGTTAAAACGATACCTTCAAAAATGAAAAAACGCTATGCTTATCGAAAGAAGTTTACGAGATAGGATGGTGTTTTTATGAATCCTATCATCTCTAGTGAACTAACACTTTTCGCACAAGAATTACAACGCTTTTTATCTCCAATAGTCCTACAAGAAATCACCAAACAAGTTGGTTTTGTATAGCGATCTAGTAAATATAAGCAGATGAACTATCACTAATTGCGTTTGGCTCAGCCAAGAAGTCGCTCGTACATGAAGATAGAAAACTAGTGTGATTTTCGACTGATAATTTGCATATATTTTAAATGTTATTTTGCACATCCAACTTTAAAAACCCAGCTATCTTCACATGAGAAGATTAGCCGGGTTTCTTAATATTTACATCCAATGATTTAAAGAATTGATTTGAAATTAAAGCACTGCAGAGGCTTGACTAACTATTGAGACAAGCTGTTCGAGATCAATCGTATCCCATTGCGGAGCTTCATTGTCTTTCTTTCTGGGGGTCCATCGAAAATGGCTTCTGGAAGATCCAATGTGACGGCATTAAAAATTGTAAAGCTGACTGCTGCTTTAGATGTCGAGATAACTTCAGCATACTTTCTGTTTTTTTATAATGTCACAGTACGAAGACACTACGCTTATTAAAGTATGCCCCGGTAGTTGAATAAGCAAATATTTCTTTCATGCAAGTATAAAGCTACCAATGTGGTTTTTCAATGGATGCCCATCAAAACAGAATGGTTATTAAGGAAAGTGTTCCTTTATAACGGAATAAGCAAATCCTGCGGGGTTTGCTTTTTTGTCTGGAGAACCATTGATAACATTGTGATGCATGATTTACTTCCAACCTCATCAGAAATATAGCCCAATCCTTTCCGTTATAGCAATTGCTGAGATAATTGTTCAAGACTTAGTAGCAGGCGTTTAGCATTTTTTAAATAGCCAAAGCCGGATTCATTGCTGAATCCGGCTTTGGCTATTTCTACTATTTTTCAAAAATTGCATTTGATAGAAGACGGAACAAGTAATCCGGGTGGTCGCGGAAACCTGCTTCTAACCCAATAAGAGTTACATCTTTGTTCTGTTCTTTTACGATTACGGCTTGGCCCTTGGCGGTTATGTTATCTTTCCAGTGACCAGCTACGAAGAAATTATCTGAATCTGCAAGGGTCGCGACGACTTCATCATTATCCGTACCCGTGAACCATGTTGGACGATAGACAAAGCCGATATCATCCTCACCATATCCTGCTGTTAAACCGGTTCCCTCATAATCGACTTTTACGATACCATTACTGTTGGAACCTCCTACATTAATGATGTCGTCTGTAAGACCAAGTGTCTTAGTTGCTCTAGATGCCCCAGCACCTACAGCTATATATTTGCCTCCTTCATTTAAGAAGCTTGTCATATTTTCTTTAAACGCATTAAGTTGCCCGTCGTTCTGTAATCCAAATTCTTTATTAGCTTGAGATAGGTTGGTAGAAATTAGACTTTCCGTTCCACTATAGACAAAAATATCAAAACCGTAAAGGGTATTTGTAGCCACTTCGACTGGCGTAACTTCTGTCACATCAAAACCTAGTCTTTTCAAAGCGAGCTTTGTTCCTGCGTGTGATTTCTGTTTACCCATACCTCCATCCTTTAATATAGCCACTTTTAAAGTCGTAATAGCCACTGCATCTCCTGGTACCTCAGCAGTTCCAACCTGTAACCCAGATTCTTTCACCGCTGCTGATACCTGATTAGCTACTGCTTTTGCAAAGAAGTTGCCCTGGGCATCACGTACTATAGGTATTCCTTGCTTAAGCAATGCATTCACTAAATTTACCGATTGGACAGAGCTGTTCGGAATCAAAAACGGTCCTTTTCCTGAAACCGTTCCTTGACCTGTAATCTGGTTTACTTTCGTTGCTTTAACTTTAATAGGATTTTGTGTGGCTACTGCCTCGAATCCCCAAAGCTCCGGTAAACTCCATGCGGAAATGTCGTACATCGCTGGGGTATCGTTCGTGATGTCTTCCCCATCCCAGAGCATCGTGTTTGCTAATCCGGCTTTCGCCTGATCCATCTCAACGAGATAAGTTCCTTTTGGATATGACACTCCATCCGATTCAAATGCATTCACAGCTTGAACAACTTCAATATCATTATTGATCAAATGATTTACTGCCTTATTCGTAACAGTCGGATCCTTAGGGTCTAGTGGAAGTATGTAAGCTTTTGGAAACAGCCCTTCCTTATGAAAAGGATGGTCAAAGTTAATTCCTCTTTTAAAAATTTCAATTTGATCAGTAATCATGGATTGCTTGTTAGCTGTTGCAAATTTCAGTGCCCCCATAATCGAATTATACATCCATCGTACGCCATCCCAATCATTTGTTGGAGCTTCTAATGTATGACCGTAAGCACCATGGTACATCGCATACATTGGTGTGAAAATTGGTGGGTAATCATCCCAGCCAGCGGAATCGTCGCGCAGCGGAATATAGGTACCTTTCATGTTTTGATACAAGGATCCTGAATAGTTCCCATGATCCTTCATTATTTCCGCTTCCATCGCTTCTGCCTGTTTATAGGCCCATTTTCCGTATAAGTCATACTCGTAATTAGGATTATGGGGTGGCGTACAAGGCTCAATTAACCCCTGCAGATTTGGCTGATAATTCTTCACATAGCCATGAGTATCAAGGAACACCATCGGGTTCCATTCTTTAATGAGCTCAACCATCTCTTTTGTTTCTGGCTGCGACTGGGTGATAAAGTCACGATTTATGTCAATTCCTTCGCCATTAAAGCGGGTGGCATCAATACGTCCATCAGGGTTTTGTACCACATTGAAAATAAGAATGTTATTCTTTAAAACGTCTTTGGTTGTTGAATCATTTTGGGTAGCAAAACGTTCAATTAATTGAAGGATTGCATCGCTTCCGACAAATTCAGTCCCATGAATAGAACCATTAATCATGATTGGAACTTTAAAGTCAGGATTATTGGCAACCCATTCTTGAGCTTTGCCTGGATTCTTAAACATTTGCTTTCTAAGTGCCTTCACTTTTCCAAACTTCCCTTGCGTTGTTGGGTCAGCAATCGTGACAACGTAGAGTGGGTTTCCATCAGCTGATGTTCCACGGACTTCAACTTTCACACGGTTTGAAAGTTTTTCAAGCTCTTTTAATTTGGAACCAATTTGTGAGAATTTCACAAAGTCATAGTTTTCGCTATTAAACTTGCTTCCGTCCTGTTCCTCATATGTATTCACATTTGTCCGTTGAGGTTTCTCAGCATGTCCAGAACTCCACGGAATTACTGTTAGTAAACTCACAGCCATCAGGCCGGATAATGCTTTTTTCTTTTTCATCCTAAAACCTCCAGTATGTATATATAGTGATTTTTTCTATATATTAAAATACATAGTTTAATTGAATACAACACGAAATGACTGGCTAATGGGCTGAACAAATTCTGTTGAAAGCGCTTTAATTTTATTGCGTTGAACAAACCACATCTTTAAAAATAGTCTGTATAAAATTTGATAAGCTCCCCCAGTAAGTAATGCTACATAAAGTTGTCCTTCCGAGGAGCGAATCCCAATAAAATAAACAATGAATGACTTGGTGGAAACGCAATACCTAAACCCGCATTACCAGCGTCTACTAGCTGCTTTAATTCCTTTCTAGACTAATAAATTTCTCCTTTTCTGCATCCTACTAATATTTCTTTTCTAAAAAATAAATTTCCATACATGTTTAAGAGTATCGCCTCCTTATTAAGAGATAGTAACCCACAAACTTAGATAACTGTTTTATAATATTTTACACTTATTTTTGTGTGAATTAAGAATTTTCAGTTAATAACGACTGAATTTTTATCCTATTTTCATCACTTCATAAGCATATTAGTATTTATAAATAATTTCCATGCGCTTCTAAATCGGTAAAAAAAGCACTGGTCTCGTACAATGTGTCAAACAACTTAGTTTAGCAAGCTTCTATTGTACGCAATTCGGTCGAAGGTTAGAAAAATTAGGATATACCGTAAATATATTAGAAGCATACTAACCACCGATTTATTTGGTGAACTTTATTAGGGCGCTGCTCTTTTTCAAAAAATTGAAGTTTGCGTTTTATTTTTTATATGGTCTTTTTCCTGATTATTAGTGTTTAATTATAGTGAAAAAATTAAGCACGAGGCGCTGGCCGATAAAAAGAAGAGAGCATCTGTAAACTACACAGCTGCCCTCCTGATTTTCTCCAAGATCCATTATTAATCTCGTAATTCTGTACAATGAAGTATTTAATCTACCGGACGGTCATCAAAATCATAGTCTACCGTGACAGGTGCTACACGTGCATTTGTTAATGCCGGAGTTTCCGGACGGGCAATTTGATACACACTGGCACCGACAATTTCAGCTGCTTGCTGCAATTTTTCTTTCGATATCTTATCCAGTGTATCTGTAGGCTGGTGATACCAAGGCTCTACAGGGGAATGGATAAACAAGGCGGATGGAATGCCAAGCTCATGGAATGGTTGGTGGTCACTCCTGCCCAGCTGTCCATAAGGAATCGCAACATCCATCGTTCTGGCCCCTGCTGAGGAACCCAGGTCCGTCACAAGGTTTTTCATTCCATCAATGGTATACATAATCAAACCACCTGCAGGATTATCCTCGCCAGCATCACGTCCGCCTATCATATCCATTTGGAAGTGAGCCACCATGCGGTCTACATCCTCTTTGGGAAGGGAATCTGCATAGAAGGATGATCCAACGAGCCCTCTTTCCTCAGATCCGAACGTGAGGAAGCGAATTTCAGTGTCAATTGGCGTTTTGGCCAGGATCCTTGCCAGTTCCAGCACAGCTGATACACCAGAAGCATCATCGTTTGCACCAGGGCCGCCCGAGACAGAATCATGATGGGCTCCAACAGTCACGATTTGACCATTATCCTTATTGGCTTTTGGTTTTAGGGAAGCGATGACATTGTAGGATGTCTTTTCGATTCTTTCAGCTTTTCCCACTTCCAGAGTGGACGTGATTTGTTTAGATTTAAGCTGTTCGACCAATTCTAACCCTTGGGCTTGGGTAATGGCTACAGCAGGTATATTTTGCCCCGCTGATACTTGTCCGAAATTATTTCCTGATGGTGAGTTGTTGTACATTAAAACGCCAACCGCTCCTTTATTTAGGACATTCTGAACCTTTTCAACAAAGGTAATGTCCCCACGTTCAACTAGTGCAATTTTCCCAGATACATTTTCTCCAACTTCCTCTGGCTTTGCTTTTCCAACATTAACAAGTTCGGCCGTTACCTTTCCGCTGATACTGCCGCTAAGGGCACGCGGTGTTCCTCCTAAATCACTGTCACCAATTTTCACTTTTACATTTTGCACCGTATCATAGATGGGAAAAGGCTGAACCTTTGTTTCAAAACCAAGACTCTTAAACTGACTTTCTATGTATTTGACTGCACGGAGCTCCCCTTCTGTACCAGCAGCCCTCGGTTGCTCTGATAGATAGGCAATCGTATTATACATATTGTCCGCACTAATTTTTTTGATAACTTTGTTATCAAAAGCTGTGTCAGACTGGGCATTTGTTGCCCCGTTTGTTTGTGCAAATACTGTACCAGTTGATAGAGCCATACCCGCAGCTAATAGTACTGTTAGTGATTTTCTATACATGTAATCCCTCCTTATTCATAATATTCCTAATTATGTATTTAACTGAATAGTTTGTAAATGAGCCATTAGTCTTTAAATTCCAGTTATCAATCGGTGTCTGACACCCACTCTCTTTATATCTGCCATATTTACTGAAATTAAAGGACTTAAAACATCAAATAGATGCTTCCTTTTATTATTTCAATCATCATCTTAAATTCATTAAAACTCAGACAAAAAAGCACCCCAACTGGATGCTCAAGTTTCTATACCGGCCTAGTATTATAATTCCCAGATAGTAAATAGTATTTTAAATAACTTTCATTCAAATCAGTTGAAGCTCCATAGTACAAATACAAATACAAAAGAAATCCCGCAAGAGTGTTGTCGCCCCATTCCTCAAAGAACCAGCCTGCTTTTTGTTCATCAGTATAGGTAGATATCCAAGAAGCCTTTATACTAAAAATAAAAAAAGGGACCTGTTTTGAATGATTGCGTATATATTCTGGCTTAGAATTTTCGTAAATAAGTGTATTGACTCGTCGACGCAATTTTTTTACTGATATACCTTGCACTAATCTTCTTTGGAGTTCATGAAAAATAGCTCTATCAGGCTTTACTTCAATTGCACCATCTACACCGTCAGCCACAATTAGACTATGTTTACCACTATTATTGACGGTATGAGGGAAAGACGCATTGTAATAGAATTCTGGGTCAGGTTATTTAACCGTTTTATTATTAAACACAGCTTTCTCCGGATCAATTTTGTAAATCACACAATTAACGATATATTTATTACCTTTCCCCATAATCAACGTTTCACATCAAATATAGCCCATCTTTCAATCATTCTTTTTTCAAAACGATACAACTTTATTAAGGGCACGGAAACGATTCGAGGATTAAGGGGCCATATGTATAAAAATTTACAAACTTTGTAAATTATCGAACCGAATAATCGGATAACTAATGCGGATTCTACCATATTTCAACAGGACTTAAAAATGCTAATTGAACCTTGGCTAACTGTTAAACAATATGATGAAAAAGATATTTATAAAAAGTGTTCAACAATTAAGATAAGTCTTTCAAACAAAGCCCTGAATCTTCTACTTAGCGTAGAAAATCCAGGGCTTTTTATTCCAAAAATTGTCTTAGCGTATTCGCGTTTTGTCGGCAGGACCCCTATTTAATAGTATCCAGTAATACCATAAGCCTCAAAAGGATTCGAGCTTGTTGATCGATATCCTTCTGCTTTCGCATAATTTCCCACTGGATCATCAACCATGGGGGTATAACATGATTTTTGTCCGGAAAGTACTTTTCCATTTCCTCCAGAACTATTACAATCATATGATCGGAGCTTTATCGAATGATCGGAATTATACTGGTGAATAAAGGCATTCCCTGTATAACCGGATGGCAAGGCAGAATTAAATGTAGTTTTCGCCCAAGCAGACTTACAGGATGGACTATATTTCACCTGAATTGTTCCAACAATGGTTCCATTATCCTTCTTCACATTCGTAGAAACTGCCGTGTAGGCATCATTTTGACAACCAGTAGAAACTGGACTCTTCCCGTTATAACTTGCAGCCTCTACATTGGGAATAGAAAATGACATTGTGGTTAACGCCAAAAATGAAAGAAATACCAACAATTTTTGTTTCATTATAATCCTCTCCTCGATATTTTTTCAATACTCTGAAAATTATAACGTTATGTGTATTTATAATCTATATAACTAAACTACTATCTTATTCAACAATCTGGCCCAATTGTTGAATAAAGATCAAACAGCACTCTTCAACTCCCTAAGTTTGATGCAAATATCTCTCGAATGCTCACTTATTCGCAGGATTTCATTACCCTTGATTGTAAGGTCAAAGTTAAATGGAGTGATTTCAGGACATGAAGATTTCGTGAAATCATAGTGAAATAAAGGAGTTGTACAAGACTCCACATTTTGCCATATTATGTACATTCTCCACGCCGCCCCTGGAGGCTTTCCCTCCCATGTCTCAACAGGTCAACTGCCCTATCATTCCTTCTTCATGCCTATCCAAGGGGTGGAGGCCAGTTATGCTAACCTGATGGGTCAGTGCTCTTTTGTTGAAGAAATCTGGTACTCCGCACATATTTGAAATCCTACGAATAAGCCAACATTCGTAAAAAGAAAAAGTCTATGAAAAAATTAGCTTTTGAATGTTCCCTCGAGAACCCAATTAAAAAATCCCCTTTAAAATTACGCAACCGGTTCAGTAATAGGTTGAACTTTTTCTGCACAATAAGCCTCGTTTCTGCCTGCTATTCCAACAAATATCCTAGCTAGCTTACCTACCAATTTCATAATCGATTTCATTTTCTTCACCTTAACATTATTTGGAGTGAATAGCTCGAAATTCCGTGTTATTCATCAAAAGGCTCATGGTGGCTAAGTAAAGGAAACGTCTTAGCCTGGATCGCCCACGCTTAGAGAAGACAATTTAGCCTTTCCACTTACCAGAGCTTGCTTTAGCCAGATGCAACCCAGTGTGCCAAAGTAAAGAATTACCGTTTGAAAAACCACTTAGATCTCCTGCTTCATCTAATATTCCGGCTAAAGAAATTTCACTAATTCCCTTAATGGCAAGCAGCTTCTTGGCAAAAGGTATCTGTTTTAATACATCCTTAACCTCTTGTTCCACTTTCGAGATGTAAGACTGCAAAGTGAGAGTTTAGTAACTGAATGAAATTCTTAACATGGCGTGAGCAACGACAATTCCAGCTCGTTTTCTTCCTTTTCTTGCAGCTGTCCGTCTTTATAGAGGGCCAGGATAGCTTTTAGAGGCTCCAATTGAATGAGCAGCTTCGGTTAAAGGAGACTTTAAATATTTATTTCCCTTTTTGGCTCTGGTGGACTTCCTTTTTCCTGCACTTTCATTGTGTCCTGGCACGAGGGCGGCCCATGAACATAATCTGGCTGCACTTCGAACTGTTTTTCAACGTCTGTTCCGATTTCAGCTAGAATTTGTTCTGCCATTCGAATGGCAATACCGGGTATTGAATCCAATCGTTCTATGCTTTCTTGGTACACTAACTCTTTGGGCAACCTCCTGATCGAGTTTTTCAATCTGTTCAGTCAGAAAGTCAATATGAGTTAGAATCGTTTTGAGCATCATGCCTGATTAGGATTCACGTACCCATTCAGGGCAAGGATTAAATCCTCCTTTTTCTTCTTCATCGAACGTCTCGCAAAGTTTGCTAGTTTCTCAGGATCATCCTCACCATTTGCGATCGCATGAAGCATGTCCTTTGATGAAACGCCCATAATATCCGATACGACAGAGCCTAATTTGATATTTGCACCATCAAGAACCTTTTGAATTAAATTATGCTGTCTAGCTCGTTCTTCAATAATACTTCTGCGATAACGAACAAGCTCACGCAATTCTCGCTGATTTCGAAAGGGATAAAGCTTGCCTTCAACAACCCATGACGAGGAAGTTGAACTATCCATTCAGCATCCTTGCCATCTGTTTTTCGACCAGGGACTGCTTTCATATGTTGTGCGTTAACAACTAAAAATTCCATTTCTTCAGCCTCAATTAAGTTCACGATAGGCTTCCAAAATACATCAAAAGACGCTTTGCACATGCAATAGCTTACTATTTGTTTTTGCCTTCATTTTTAAAAGACTATAGCACTAAACTCGCATTTGTTTTTCTTTTTTAATTTATTTTTAACCTAATTTTCATAGGATGTTCAGGTTCCTTCGATACACTTAGAATGCATGTTTCTGGTCAACTTGATTTTAAATGAGAAACCAAAACCATATAAGCAAGGAGATGAACAATATGAACTATGAAATATTTCAATGGATTAACGGTTGGTCCGGCCATTTCTCTTATCTAGATAGAGGAATGATATTCATCACTAATAGCGTTCCATATGTGGTAATCGCACTTATGTTGTTCCTATGGTTTATTGCAAACAAAGAAAAACGAGCGGAAAAACAGTACACAGCTATATACGCTGTTTTTTCTTGCTTACTTGGATTGTTCATAAACGCAATCCTTCACCTTGTCTACTATCATCCACGTCCATTCATGGCACACCATGTTCATCAGTTAATACTGCATCCTGCTGACTCTTCGTTTGTAAGTGATCACTCGGTATTAGTATTCTCCATAGCATGTACGATGGTGCTACGAAACGACTCGTGGAAGTATCCCATATTAGTATGGGCTATTATCGTTGGCATTTCGCGTATATTCGTCGGAGTCCATTATCCTGCAGACGTGATTGGTGGCGCCCTTATTTCATATGGGGTAAGCATATTCGTTATGCAGTCTTCCAAAAAACTGGAGCCTTTGGTACAAGTGGTGTTCTACATGTATGACAGATTAACGAAACATATCCCTTTCCTGGCTAAGTACAACCATAAAGACTTAAGTCAAGATAGATAAGGATTTTTTCTAATGGAAAATCTACTAAGAGTTGAAATCCTATGGTTAATTGATAAACAAACTTTTTCTTATTATGTGGAAATGTTGTATTTTCTATTTTTGTCAGAGATGGAAATTACTTTGTAACAATGACAACTTCCAAGAAGGAGATGAGTTAGCATTTTCTGAACAAACTGAAATGGTCCAACATTCAGGTCGGTAAATGCTATGCAAAGAATCACAAGTCACCATATTTTTTGGAGCCGTCAAGATTATGGCAACCACTGTGGGAGAAACAGCGCAGACTTCCTTAATGATTAACTTGGATTTGGATGGGTATCCTTATTTAGAGAGAGAAATAAAATTAAGTTGTGGGAAACCACTTTAAAGAAAGGAAATTATATATGCAAGAAAACCAAAATAAAATGAAAATTTCACTTAACAAAGTGCCGCAAGTGACGATGTTCTTTTGGATCATCAAAGTTTTGTGTACAACTGTTGGTGAAACATTTGCTGATTACATCAATTTCAACATTGGACTTGGTTTAACTCTTACTACCATTATTATGGGTGTTGCGTTTTTTATTGCATTGTTTGTTCAATTTAAAGCAAACAAATATGTTCCAGCCATTTACTGGGTAACAGTTGTTCTTATAAGCGTATTTGGAACACTGGTAACGGATAATTTGACAGATAATATGGGCGTACCACTTGAGGTTAGTACAGCTGTATTCTCGGTGTTACTAGGACTGACTTTTCTATTTTGGTATCTTAGTGAAAAAACACTATCGATCCACTCGATTTTTACTAGAAAAAGAGAAGTTTTCTATTGGCTTACGGTCCTTTTCACCTTTGCACTTGGTACAGCGGTCGGCGATTTATATTCCGAACAACTTGGTTTTGGTTATCTTAACACAGGAATAGGCGTTGTTATTATTATTGCTCTTGTGTTCTTAGCTTATAAATTTTTGAAACTTGACGGAGTATTAGCTTTCTGGATTGTGTATATTTTAACTCGTCCGCTTGGAGCGTCAATTGGAGATTACCTATCTCAACCAAAAGTAAATGGCGGATTAGGATTCGGGACAACCGTTACGAGTGTGATTTTTCTTATCGCTATTTTAGCGATCATCGTTTTCCTTGCCATTTCAAAAATTGATACAAATGCTAAAAGTGATATGGCTGAAACAAACCAAAGTAATGCAAATAAGAAACATGTGCTAACACAAACGATTGTTGTACTCGTAATTTTCTTAGTTGTTGGTATAGGTGGTTATAACTGGCGCAGTAATAATATTGCATCACAAGGTGCTGTGGAGCAAGCTACATTAGCAGGTCAATTAAATGATTTTGTTAAAATTGAAAATGATATGCTAAACGCTGTAAATAAAAACGACTTTGCTTCAGCAAAAAAAGGCGCGGATAATTTGGAACATCAGTGGGATACACAAGAACCTATGCTTCGAAAAATTGATAGCACTACATGGACAAAAATTGATGGAACAATTGACTCTGTACTAGCAGCGGTTCGTTCTTCAAAACCTGATATTAATCAAAGCAAAACAGCACTTACTAATTCACTTAGTGTCTTAAAAGGTGCAAATAAAGCAACATCAAAGTCTGGTGCTTCACAAACTTCATTATCTGGACAGTTAAACGATTTTGCAAAAATCGAAATTGACATACGAAACGCTGTAAACAAAAATGACTTTGCTTCAGCGAAAAAAAGGGCAGATGAATTAGAACATCAATGGGACACACAGGAACCTAAGCTTCGAAAAATCGATGGTGCTACATGGACGAAAATTGATGGAACAATTGATGTTGTATTAGCAGCAGTTCGTTCATCGAATCCTGATGTAAACAAGTGTAAAACAGCACTTAACAATTCACTTAGTACCATAAACGCAGTAAATAAATAATAATCTTAGGAATCGCCAATCGCGGTTCCTTTTTAAATAGAACTCTTATTAAACTAAACTCCTCAATAACTAAACACAATCTCACGATTGCTCTAGAATTCTTAGGATTTCATAGCCATATCATTAACCATTATCCATGTAAGATCAGGCATTACTCCTCAAGGATAGGGATTTATCGAAAAAAGCGTATGCTAAACTAGCCAATTATAGCAAAAAATCGGCTTAAACAATGTTATGATCGCAGTTTAGGATGTATAATTGAAATTGATTTATGCAAAACAGGAAGGTAGAAGAGACTAAAAGGCTATAATAGATTTTGACCAATTGCTTTTAGATACTGAAAAAATTGCCGAAGAGTCAACTCCATTTCATCTCGATACAGCTGACAATTATTAGATAAAACGGATAACTGGTAAAGAAAAGCATGTCCAAAGTGGATATGCTTTTTTTGTCACTTTGACCGATTATTTGCACTTATTTTAAGTGTTATTTTGCACATCCAACTTTAAAAACCCAGCTACCTTCACTTGAGAAGATTAGCTGGGTTTCATAATAATTTACATCCAATCATTTATAGAATTATTATGATCTGTTTAGTAAAAAAGCAACTGATTATTATTTAGCAATCGCGCCCTTTTATTGAAAAAGGAACTTAAACTATTATTTTTCAAGGGTACTCATTATTTTATTAATAACTTCGGCGCAAGTCTTAATTTCTTTTATTCCACGAAACAAACTCACCAAAGGGCGGTGTCTGTCCAAAACCTAAAAAAATTCATCCATCCACTGTTTTGATTAACTTCATAAGTTAGCAATTTAAGGGAAACTGTTCCTCTATGTTACTAGGAATAGGTTTTTGCACCAGAACCCATAATGTATCGAACCTAACAAAATGATTATGTTATTTCCCACTTTTCATTAAAATCTTATCATCTTTTATGACGGAAAGCACTTGCTGAAAGCTTTAAACAGCTTTAACTGCCCTTTTGTGCGAATTTTACCTGACATGACGGCTGATAATATCCCTGTTTCTTTGGCCATCAGCCGAATCCATGTTTGACTGTCTGCAATAAGTTGGAAATCTGCATCCCCGAGATGTCCCTTTTCCACAGTAAGGGTCTTGTTCTTTATGATAACCGTTGCTTGAGCATTTTCTTCTCCAGTAAATGTAAAATGATAGGTAGCAGCTAAATCTTTTGCTTGATTTCTTTGAAACATATGAGGAAGCACCTGCAAAAACGCACGGATTGATTTCGATCGTAAGCCGTTGCTCACCGGTCGAACTTGTTTATGGGGAAAACGCTTTTTGACATGATCCTCAGCGTCGGAATTCGGCACTACATACACCATTTCGCTTTTATCCTGTAGTGGTTTGACAACGTCCTTCAAAAATTTCTTGCGATCGTCAAGAAACTCACCAATTACATCTTCTCCAGCAGGACAAACGGACATACAGTAGGCCGCTTTATAGCTAGCTCCAAAAGAAAGGCTCTGCCACATAGATGCTGTTTCTGCATCATTTACTTTGTCCCTGTATGATTTAGAATTTTTGCTATCGGTAATCTTCTTCACCCAATCGCTGAAGCCGCCGGAAAATTCTCGATAGTTGTGCGTATAACAGGCGGAGAAATTAAAATGACCATCAGCGCCAATGGCTCCTACCGGGCAGGCAGCTACGCACAATTTGCACTCCAAACACGGATTATAATCAATGGGCTGACTTTCCAAAGTCATATCTGCATTTGTAAGGATCGTACCTAACAAAATAAAGTTGCCGAACTTGGGATGAATGACATTTCTATGGATGCCTATTTGTCCGAGTCCAGCCGCAACCGCAATTGGTTTATGTGAGATGACCCATGCTTTTCCGGTACTTTCCTGCTCCATCGGGAATCCTGCTGGCGGATTCAATGCTTTGATGCCTTGCTCTTCAAGCTCTTTCACGATTTCATGTCCGATATGCGTTACGTTATCGACAACATGATGAAATTCCGTATTTGCAATGGATCGAGCTGTCGAACGCAAGGGCTCGCGGTTCATTTTACAGACGAAACTAATAAGCGTCCTGGCTTCAGGAAACAGATTCAAAATTTCTTTTTGTTGGTCCTCAAGTTCGCTTCGGTCAATAGTGACGAATCCAACATCGTCGGCTCCTGCATGTAGACATAAATCCCGCAACCATTGTGTATCTATGCGCCTGCCTTCGGTCCCCTGCATAATTTCCTTTTTCTTGTAATATTGTTTTACGGTAGGATGATCATTTATTGTCCCCTTTTTCATGGCACTCAACTCCTTAGTCATTCAATTTAACGCCCAGTCGTACTGTTTGATGGCCTGCCCAATCATTCGAAGTTGTGCATTTCATACAGACTTCGTAAAATTGATTTTTAGTTCTAGCGTTGTGAATGTCTCCCCTTTGCTGAGGGTAGATGCATAGGCTATTCTCATCGCTGTATCAGTAGCATCGCAAAGTACGCCGTCGTGAAGCTTTCTACCAAGGCTCACAGAACTTGTACGGAAAGCTTATCGGAACGGTCAAGACTTAAAGTTTCTTTCTTCTTGCCCATCGATGATCAGACGACATCCACTATGACAGCATCCTTGTCAGATTTCGTATTATCGCCTTCTAAGTATTATAGATAATCAGTGAGACCGATCGGTCTTTTTTAGAGTAAAAAAAAAGCCATCTCCGGCTTCTTTTTAGGCTGCTAGGCACAGTTCTGAGCAAGAAACGATCTAAGATGATGCACAGCTCTTTTCATGTACTCTTGGTTCTTGTAAAGTTTGCTAAGTGCTAGCGCCCCCTCCAGCGTGGAGATAAACACGGTCGCCACAAACTCGGGATCCACTCCTTGTTTAACCTCACCCTTCTTTATGCCTTCCTGAACAAGATTACGAACCATTCCGAGCAAGCCATCCATTGCTTCACGGACTTTTTCTTGAAGCAATGGGTCTGCGTCATCTGCTTCAATGGCAGCATTCATAATCGGGCAACCTCCCGGGAACAATTCTCTTTCAGCAATCCCTTCAAATACGGAAATAATGGAATGAAGGCGTTCCATGTATCCTTGTTTGCCTGCCATTGCTTCAGAGAAAAAATGACTCATAGTGTCAATGGAAAAGGAGAAAGCGCTCAACATTATTTCCTCTTTATTTTCAAAATGGTTATAAATCCCTCCTTTTTGAAGACCAGTCTCGTGCATGATGTCGGATATAGAAGATGCCCTATATCCTTGGCTATTAAAAATTTTTGATGCTTTTTCTAAGATCAGGGCTTTAGTCTGTTCTCCCTTGCGATTAACCATGAATCTATTTGCCTCCTTTTGAAAAAGGTTTACGAAATTTATAAGACCATTCGGTCCTTTTTATTGTACATTTAGGTAGTATCTTTGTAAAGTGCAAAAATAATAGGAAAAATTTTTGATTAAAGTGGATTACATCACATTGACTGAATTACAGATAAAAGGAAGACAAGCAAAACAGACATCCCACGTCCTAGCAAATATAAGTAACCTATTCAGAAGTGTCAAAATACAATTTTATAAAGATTTTATTTCTTATTACATAACTTTAACTGTAAAAATAATACTAAATACTACTGAATAGACTGTCATAAACGAAAAAACATTTAAAATCCATTGTGGCCATTCGTATGTTAAAATTAATTATACGAAAGTGTCTTATTTTTTTGTATTAATTATACACATTACATAAAAAACGTGTAGGAAAACCGAAAAATTGGTTTCTCTACACGTTTTCTATTTAAGAATGGGATTTATGTCCCATCCTCTTATGCAGTCGCCTTGGCCAGTAAACCACTAAAAAACTTAAGCATTTATGTAGTCGCTAATGAGACAGTAAAAGGTTCGAATGATTAGCAGTGTGTACCATGATAAATGGCGTACTCTTTTTTTAGCTACTTTGCATAAGGAAATTGAAATGTATATAATTGAATAAGTTATGTATTATCCAGCTCACTAGGGGGATGTAAGAATGTTACAATCTGTATGGTTTAATTTACCAGTTGCAAATTTAGAAAAGAGTGAAGCGTTTTTCGAGGGAATCGGATTCAATATTAATAAAAACCCCGATATGTTAGATAAAATGGTTGGTATTAAAGTGACGGAAGGTTCGATAATCATTCTAATTGAAAAGTCTCATTATGAGCAGGTTTCTCGTGCTTCAGTACAACCTAATGCAAATGAAGTGTTAGTGTCGATAGGTGTGAAGGAAAATAAAGAGGTCGATGAGATATTGGATAAAGTTGAAGCGGCAGGTGGCAAAGTACTCGAACGTTCAACAGAACATGAAGGATATTATGGTGGATTATTTGAAGATTTAGATGGTCACAAATTTAATCTGCTTGTGTGTTAACAAATAATAAAAGACTCGTTTGCTGCCCCTAACTTATGAAAAGCTAGGAGAGCGAATGAGTCTCTTTTTTTAACTTAAATTAATCAATACTTGATTGTTTACGTAGTTCATATACTTTATCTGGTGTTACGTCTTGGCCAAGTGGGTACCCATCTCTTATAGCTCTTACTATGACTTCATAATCCTCAATGCCATGCTTTTGGGCGATTTGAGCCAAAGAATAGGCCAGTTCATTCCGTTGTTCTTTCTTTATCGGCACATGTACTTTAATCGTTTTGTTATCTGGATTGACTCCGGGCGCTATAATATCATATACATTATTTTACCTTATTGCTTTCTTCCATGAATTCTCGGTTCTATCCTTCCTTTTTCTGATTGTCTAAGTAATCATAGACTAAAAAAAGTATAAACGCGGCCATCAGCACCACTAACCCTAGAGAAAATCGTTTTTTTAATTTCTTCACTTTATATCTCCTTGTCCAAAATTCTGTCTCTGCTTTTTAACTTTCCCCGTTAGTTCTAGAAAAATATAGAAAGCTAGTTTACATAGACAACCTCATCAGAAAGGTAAAAGGCTCCCTTTTCTCTCCATTATAATAACCAACATAAGTTTACCTTTATCATGCATATATTCATATATGGACAAGGTAGAGGGTGAATAAATGACTAAACAATCTCTTTTTAAAGGAACTATGATTTTAACAGTTGCCGGATTCATTACAAAGGTATTGGGATTTGCCAACGGAATAGTATTAGCAAATGTAATAGGTCCTGAAGGCGTCGGACTTATCATGATGGCAATGCCTGTTACTGGACTTTTAATTACATTAACTACGTTAGGACTTCCCATAGCTATATCTAAACTGGTTGCTGAAGCTGAAATAAAGGGAAACTATAGACGTGTAAAAAAAATCCTGGTTGTATCATTAGTAACTACTAGCTTATTAGGATTTATTTTAATGATTGTTGCAATTTTCGGTGCTAAGGCATTGTCTTCACATTTCTTAACAGATCAAAGAGCTTATTATTCTTTACTTGCCGTGATACCGATAGTTCCTATTGTGGCAGTTTCTTCAGTCATAAAAGGATATTTCCGTGGAAAACAAATCATGACACCAATTGCGCTATCTCAAGCAATTGAGCAAGTTGTTAGAATTGGGCTTATATTTTTTCTAGTTCAGTGGCTACTTCCTTATGGAATCGAATATGCTGCAGCTGGGGCAATTCTTTGTGGCATTATTGGGGAAGGATTTTCTCTACTATATTTATTCTCTGTATTTAAATGGTCAAAACATAAAAAATTCAAATTACACCATTCCTTTATAAAACAGCTCAGCAAAGGGAAGGAAATTTTCTTCGATTTACTTAAAACTGGACTGCCGACAACTGGAAACGGCTTAATACAATCTTTGATAGGAATTATTCAGCCCATTCTGATTACACAAAGTTTGGCTCTGGCCGGTATTGGAACGGCTTTAGCTACCAAACAATATGGTATTGTGATGGGATATGCTATACCTTTAATGCTTCTTCCGGGTTTTGTAACTAATTCTTTATCAATAGCTTTAGTACCAGCTATTAGTGAATCGAAAGAGAATAATATAATCTAATCGATACTATCAAAGTTATTTTATCCGGTATTATTATGGGGTACGGTGGTTTATTACATTTAAATATATTGAAAATGAGACTACAAATTTAATCGTGATATTGGTTATATCTTTAACGATTTCCTTGCTTAATAATCTACTATTTCTACTTTTTTTCAAAATCATTCATCTTAAAAAATTGCATAAATAGCATACATTTAATTTACCTGCTCATCGGTGACAATAAAGTTGTTTAATTTTAAGCACCCGTTAGCTTAATATCTTATTTGGTCAGTTTCGTATTTCAATTTTTTTGCGGTCCTCCAACATAACGTATAATCGTGTTATGATTTCATCTAATTGTTCTGGAGCAAATCGTAAAGACAATACAACCTGATGAAAAGTAGCCATTCCAGAATAGATAGAATAGGGTGATACATTTTAGTCATGTATAATATGTAGCGCCCTTTATTTTTTATGACTTTTCTGGAATTAGGTCTTGATAAGGAGAACCCTGCTTTGTGCCTTTAGGTGTAGATTTGAAACAAATTTTGATCAAATTAATACAAGAAACCTTGAACCACTATCTGTAATTTTAGTTGCATCATTTCAATATCATCCTTTCACTAATTTAGAAATCATTGTACAGTAAAGGCCGTCTAATCTAAAGAGCATTCATCTTATCAATCCTTTTTTTCTGAGAAAGATTTTTAAGCATCTCAATATATTCTTTCAATTGAGAATTAGTTAAACCTGAGATAGTTTCATAAAAGATAGATTCTTTTTCTCTTATTGCTCTTGTAGTTTTTTCACGACCATTTGTGGTCAAGGACAACAATACATCACGACGATCTGTGGAGTGAGGTTCACTCATAACATAACCTCGATTTTTTAGCTGACCAATAAGTCTACTTACAGAGCTTCGATCCATGGCGGTTGATTCAGCTAAAGTGCTTGCGTTAGCAGGACCATGTGAGTATAACCAACGAACAATCAAAAAAGCTGCTGGCTGTAATGTTGCGTCAAATATAGAAGTGGTTCAAGTGAGAGAAATCGAATATGAGCAGGCACTTTTTCTTAAATCTTTAATTCGATAAGATACATCTTCATTCTCTAAACTTGTTCCTATCCAAATATTTGGTGTCCAATGTAAGGATTCAGCCAATTCACTTAGTCGTTTAGAACGTTTCGTTAGTATTTGATAAGTATTATGTGGCGTTTCATTCATTGTTTTAAAGACTCTCTGTATAAAATCCAGCAGAACCTCCAATCCGACATGGAATTGGGCAGTTTTTTTATTTTATGTTTTTCTCTTTTTATAAATATAATTCAATATTAGGACATTAATTCCTTCTCGAACTGCGCATTGCTCTCCGGCGGTCGTGCAGTACCATCAGGATAATTATTCCCATCATCACTCCCAAGACGCTACTTAACTCGGTGGTTAGTACATATGCAAGCGGGTACTCTAGAGCAGGTTGTGCATCGGGGCGAATGGCGGACAAGCGGTTAAAGAGGTTATAAGAGAACAGCATTCCCGACGAGATCCATGCTGCTGCCATAGGAGGGAGGAACCTCTTCGACCCGCGGCGGGTGGTCAGTACCAACAAACCCCATGCCCCGGCGAAGGCCCACACACCGGTACTCAACGACAATAGGTGCCACCATATATCGCGGTTATCCAACATAGCTGGGTTGATGCCAATAGTTCCACCAACCGCCCAGAATAGCTTAATAAATCCAAGCAGGATACAGCCAGTCGCGACAAGCCTAGCCAAGGTGATATGCAGTTTCTGGCTGTTGCCCGGGAGTAATTCAATGTCGATTGGATCAGCAAATGCCTCTGGCCAACGCGCTTTAGCGTAT
The DNA here is from genome assembly GCF_001578185.1 of Peribacillus simplex. NCBI lineage: Bacteria > Bacillati > Bacillota > Bacilli > Caryophanales > Bacillaceae > Peribacillus > Peribacillus simplex. The sequence continues at coordinate 2,727,441 of NZ_CP011008.1, forward strand.
CCAGCTAAGGCGAAAGGCAGGCAGATGCCGACTCCAACCAGTGAGACCATTACGAAAATCTGCTCATATACCCAAACGTTGACAGCTCCTTCCTGCTGATCGCGTATCATAGCAGCAGGACCAAGCACAGGTGCTAGCAACAGCATAGGAATAAGTAAACCAGTACCTACCCAGACGGGCAAGGCAACCAACCAGGCGGGCAGTCGCTCACCCCATGTCATGCTAAACGCCAATGCTAACAGGATACCAACTGCAGCTAGAACCATTGTTACTGCGTTTGCAGTGCGCCAACTTGGGTCGCCCATTTGTTCGGTCGGCATGAAGAGACCGAACGTCCAGGCGATTTTGATTAACAGATAAGGCATTAACGCTATAGCGGCACCATAACCCCAAAATCTACGCTTCTTCATCAAATGTGAAATTGGCTGCTTTTTCATTACTGTCATGAGGTCACCTCGGCTTCCAGACCAGTGAGTTCGTAAATCTCTACCTCTACAATGAACAGAGCGCTACCATTTAAACTCTCATGTTTATTTCTATTTATAACTATAAATAAACACCCCTTAAGAATTATTATTTAAACTGTTTTAGTTTTAATGAAATATAGGACTTTTCACGAAGATAATCATTCCCCCCATTACACTCACCGTCAATACCCTAAAAACTGCTCTGCTCGCTTCAACTTTAACATAATATTCCAACAAATAATCCCTTATTCTAAAAAATTGACACAAGAAGATCGCCTTCATTGACGACCTTCTTGTGTCAATAACTAATATACCCTTACTATTATTTAAATTGAATTATTCTTTTTATAAAAGGCTCTTTTCGTAAAGATTGTTGTTTTTAAAACGAAACTATTTAAGGTTGATTGGAGCGGAAGTGCGAGACTCCTGCGGGAGCAGCGGGACAGGTGAGACCCCACAGGCGTTTACGCCGAGGAGGCTCACCGCCCGCACCAAGGAAAGCGAGCATCTGGAGGACAAATCAACCACAACTCACTACCTGGTAAATAGCAACATAGTATGTGAAAACAGCCTTATAAAAAAACATTGATCATTTTTGCCTTCCTTAATCAACTAAACCAGCTAATAGGAAGTCAATATCTTTCTCTAAAATAAAAAACAACGTATGGTGAGTTCGCTCAAAGGGGATCATCACACACAAAATGTCCATTGACGAAGCAAGACATGGTTATCCCATGATATAATTATCATAGAAAACCGCTTACAGAAATGAAATTAAAAATCAGAAAATTCATTCTCTTGAGGAGACGATGAAAGTTGACAGTGGACAATAAAAATTCAATAAGTAAAGAACAAACTATTTTTAATCATATTGGAAATAAAATCAAAATGGAAGATAGAGAAATTAATATAATTGCTAAATTAGAAGAACCTCTTCTGGTGGTTTTAGGAAATGTATTGAGTGACGAAGAATGTGATGAACTTATTAGACTGTCAAAAGACAAAATGCATCGTTCTAAAATTGGAGTTACACCCGAAGTAAATGAGATAAGAACTAGTAGTAGTATGTTTTTTCAAGAAAATGAAAATGACATCATTTCCAAAATTGAAAAAAGAATATCGTCTATCATGAATATACCCATTGAACATGGGGATGGTATTCAAATTCTTAAATATATTCCAGGTCAAGAGTATAAAGCTCATTTTGATTTTTTTACATCTGCAAGTAAAGCAACAAAAAACAATAGAATCAGCACAATCGTCATGTACTTAAATGATGTAGAGCATGGAGGAGAAACTTTTTTTCCTAAACTGAATTTTTCAGTATCACCTCAAAAAGGAATGGCAGTGTATTTTGAATATTTCTATAACGATCAAAACCTTAACGACCTGACTTTACATGGTGGAGCTCCAGTTATTACTGGAGAAAAATGGGTTGCAACACAATGGATGAGAAGGAAAAAATAGTCTCCAAATGTCAGATGTTTTAAAAATGATAGATGTAATTCACTTCCTGCTCCCACATAACTGTCTCCTTCAAACCTTTATATCTGTATTAATGGATGAGGAATGAAGTTCGAGAAAAAACAGAAAATAGACATCTTTTTTTCTCATCGAGTTCCTTAATGAACTAATACACCTATTAGTTCATAAGGGATTTTCCTGATAAAATATGGCCACAAGGTGAAATCAAATAAATGACCAATAGCCTAATTAAGACTTGTCCATTGACCTTTCAAAACTTCGTCTTACCTCTTTCTGCTATTAAATGCTTTAATGCATCTCTAAGTAAGCTCCATCCAGTGAAATGTTTGTTTGGCAATCCGGATATCCAAGTTCTTATTGGCTTAACTTTGCATTTCTTTTCACCATGCAGTTATGTTATGTATTTAAACACTATTTCATTTACCTTTGTTACTAATTTTAAAAATCATCATAATCAGTCTTAATGTAATGAAATACCTTTTAGTAGCCATTTTGGTCTGGATGAGTTATTTTTAATGACCCATTATATCCTGCTTATATTCTTTATTACTTGCCATTTTAGAAATATTTGATAAAACCGTAAGGCGTACGTAACACGTAATATTAAGGTTGAAATTAAAGAAATGTGGCCTTACGGTCACCAGAAGGCGAATTGGCCGCATTATAAAAGAATAGGGGCTTGTTCCCTCTTATACAGTTGCTCAGATAAACCGAAAAAGAACTCATGTAAATCGGGAATTTCTATAAGAAGAAGAGAAAAAGTAGTGGTCATTGATATTAACATATGACAAGTCAATGTGCCTTTGTCAATCTCTTTAATCGTGAAATTATTGAATTTAGTACAGGACCTAACAAGGACGCCAAGCTTGTGGCACGAGCATTTGCATCAATCAAAGGTAACCTCCGTGACATTCAGCTCTTCCACACAAATCGAGGGATGAATTTTAAAACTAGCTGATTGACGAAAATATGAAAGGTTTCCCTTATGATAACGCTGCCGCGGAAGTGACATTTAAAATCATTAAGACTGAGTTCACCAATCAAAACATTCGCAAGCAATAGCTTACACTCGATTTTGGAGACTATGTGAACTGGATTAATAAGCTGCGAATTCAAGGAACTTTAGGCTACGTAAGCCCTCTTGAGTTTAAAATCGACCTTCATTCTAAGAAAATAGTAAGGTATTCATTTTCTCGTTCAATGACGACAGAACTGGTCATAAAAGCTTTCAATAACGCACACGGATCTTGGCTCACAATATACAAGCAGTGAGTTTACTCAACATATCCAAAACCATCATATTAAGCAATCTTTTAGTCAGAAAGGTTGCCCGTACGATAATGCCTGTATTGAATCCTTTCATGCCCTATTAAAAAGGAAGAAGTCAACCACGTACAATATCTAGACTATCAAACAGCTAAATTAGCGATGTTCCAATTTATTGAAGGTTAGTATAACCGAAAAAGAATTCACAGCAGCTTGGGCTATCAAACCCCACAAGCCATTGAAGATCGAATTAGGAATACAGCTTAAGATTTAACTTTTTAGTGTCCAGAATATTGACTCAAATCCAGTTACCCCTTAAAAAAGTTGATTGATTTAGTGTTAACAATCCAACATTGATCCTCCATGATCGTGTCATTCCGCCGCAGCCGTTAATTATTTTTTCTTATTCGTCAGATCATCGATATTCTTATCCCCTTCATCCTTGATATCGTCATAAACCTGATTTCCACTATTAGTGACTTCGTCATACAAACGCCTCCCGGTATTACGAGCATAATCCCATGCGAAATTCTTACGATCAGTAATCTGTTTCCAGACCTCACCGTGAGGGATAGCATTTCCATATTTAATTTCTAGATACTTAAGGGCTGCTAGCAGATTATAATATTCTTTGTTCACTAGAATTTGCATATCTGTTTCTGTATTATTAATAACTCCCTGCTTCTGTTCTTTTTGTGTATTTGCCTGTCCTTCTCCTTTTTCTTTCCACATCGTCCACTCGCCTTGTAATTTGGCATACGCTTTATTGAGATAATTCTTTAGTGATTCGTCATTATCTACAGAAGTGAACTCTCCACCACCAGATGTAGCAACTTGTCGAAGCAATTTCTGTCCTTCGTTATCCACATTAAAGCCAATAATATTTACAACTGTTTTCACTTTGGATTGGTTGAGTTCTTTGGCAATCTGCACTGGATTACCTCCACATGTTTCAATTCCATCACTAACTACATATACGACCGAATCGGTTGTCTCCGGATTAATATCTTGTTTTACAGATTTCAGAGCATTTGCAATTGGCGTCCATCCGGCTGGTTTTATATCTTGAAGTACCGTTTTTATTTGATTTGTCTGCTCACCTTGACCATGAAAGATTTCTTCTGTACTGTTACAGGATACTTTTTTATCTTTATGACTTCCTGTTCCTTTATGTCCATAAACCCGCAAAGATACCTCTGCATTTTTTGGTAATTTATCTAAGAAGATTTGAATAGCTTCTTTGGCAGAGTCCATTTTTGATTTGCCATTGATCTGCGCTTTCATGCTGCCACTGGCATCAAGTAGGATCGAAATGTGTAACTTCTTACTTGTGGGTAATGTGATTTTACCATTAGGTCGCTCATTATTCACTTTAACTTCTGTTACAAAATTATTGAAAGTTGTCACATAAGGTCGATAATCTTCAGCCAATAGGAGGAGGAGTTCTTCCTTATATTGATCAGCTGTCAAATCACTTGATAATTGATCCAGAGCTTCCTGAACCTTCTGTTCATCATAGTTAGAACCAGCATAACTTCCTGGAGGTTTCATTAATATTTGTTCATCTGTTAAGGAAGTCTGATGTTTACTTTGATCTGAATCTGATGGGTCCTGAATGTTTGAAATATTCTTTTCCGGTTCATTACTTTGATTTGAATGTGATGGATTCTGAGTTTTTGAAGTATTCTTTTCCGGTTCATTAATACAACCAGCAAGGAATAAGGCTAACGTTACCAATATTAAGATAGACCTTCGAATCATCAACTCGCCTCCGATTAATAATCTTCTTATATAATCAAATTATTATCTACCAAGCCAAAGTTCATTTGATAACCACGGCTTCTGAGAATATACATGTTAATCAGGCTGATACGAGCAGACTAAATTTGCCGATTTCCATTCGTATTGAAGCTTCAATTCGTTTCCTCTGCGGTTGACGACCATAATGAATGGCTCCGCTTTGGGCTCGTGCAATATAACCCGAATATCGTTTCCTTCTTTCTCGTATTCCCCGAACCATATTTGGGTAAAATTTCCCGTTGTTTCATGAACGGATAAAGGTTCCCTATCGGTAGTAGGATTTTCAAAAAATTTCATCCCGGAAAAGCAAGCTGTCGATTGGGAACCGGCGACAAGCCTCCAGTCCCCCTCTAGTTTCAACTCTGCGGTTTCCGTTTTTTTTGCATCATTGAACCAACCAGCAAGGAAACGGCAAATAGTACAGCGATCGTTCCTACAACTGTACTTTTCATAAATAACCCCCTTCACTGCATATTAATCTCATTGAGCAAAGAAGTAATTAAATATTATGGTTGCGATTATGAAAACCTCTATATTGGAAATATGGTGCAGTGTATTGTTGGCGTAACTTTTATGGGCGATTATGGTATTGCATAACCCGATATAAACGACCACACGCTCACGCCGAAACGCGTTGGGCAGCCCGCTCTCCAGCAGCTCCAGCCTGCCATAGCATATACTCCTTAGTGTCGCCATCATCTTGGAGCGCACACATTCCTTCACCGGGAAAGCGTAGGTACTTCCTCTCTCCACATCCGTGCCACCTTGTCACCAGGTATTACATAGGTTAAGTGTGTTATGGGTTGAATAACGAGTTCAAAGGCAACATAAGTTTGTGATATCAAAGCTTTCCTATAAATACAACTACGTCTTTACATGCATGGGGTATTTTTCCTTAAGCCCTTCTACTCTTTCAAATAATTTGGTTTGCTGTTCTTCTCTAGGTTTAGATGCGCCCACTCTTATAATTGATCAAGTTCAGCAAAAATACTTGGTAAATCTTGCTCTTCATCAACACCTGACGAAAAAAGATCTACCTAGGATGGCAGTATCCAAAATTCTTTGAAAAAGGATTCCGTAGCAACTGAAAGAAAGAAGTGTTTTTCAAAATCGTTTTGTGGATCAAGGATCATTACACTAATAGCCATTTGTTATTCAACTTCGAAGACCGCACTGAAAGCTACTGTTTTGATTTAACGGTATTGTCTCGATCAATAACGCCTAAAAGTTATTCTTTGATTTCATTAATGAGCCACTGTCTACCTTCTTCTCCTTTAAGAATTATAGGGTGTTCTGGAGTACCTATATTAACACTTTTAATGAAAGCCTCCTCTAGTCCTCGAATCCCCCCTAACTTAGCCCCCTTTAGTAATACCCCTTCAAACGTAGATAACCTTACATCAGCATTCAGTAATGAAGCTTCACGAAAATCTGCCTCATCAAAAAGACCACCTACTAAATTTGCGTTTGATAAATCAGCCTTAACAAAAACTGTCTCAATGCATTCACTATCAGCAAATCTTGAGGCTTTAATATTTGCATTTGTAAAATCTACATATGAAACGTTAGACTTACAAAAATCTGAACCTTCTAAATTAGCGAATTTAAAAGTTGATGAACATAATAAAGATGAAGACATATCTTTAAGATTTAAGTTCATACCATCAAAAAGACAAGCTGTAAGGTATGCTTGATCTAACGGATATTTTGATAAATCTAAATTTCGGAAGTCTATTTCATCTAAGCCGAGTTTTTCACCTTTCTTACCAATGGTCTCTATCCAAAGGCGGTGTGATTCAAGTTGAACAATAATTTCCTCAACATTTAATATTGTCATGCCCTGCATACCCTCCTAAACTATGGATACCAAATAATTCTATCAGCTATTCCTGCTTCTTTTATTGCCTCTTTTAACTGATCAATATGTTCAGGAATTAGTTTTCTCGTATCCACTATTACATTGTAGTTTTTATCAAGTTCCTTATTGATCCCTTTCATTCCATTATTTACTGTAAAGGCTCCCTTTTTCGGTGATGTATGCCCATTTGGATAAGATTGAAAGCTTTTAACATCCCATTTTACACCATTAGTTGTGTCAATAAATTCTGCTCCACCATCAGCCTGAGGATCTCGAATTATTCTACCTAGTTTGCCCTGTTTCTCCAATTCCAAGCCTATCTCTCTTTCTTTCACACCCTGATCTCTAATTTTGCCTCCATGTGAAGGATCACCTGCTAAATCATCCAATTCCTTTTGATTTCTACCACCAGTATACTCCGTTCCCTCATCAGCTTTATCCTTATTCGGCGTATCGTCATCCGGCTTCTTGGGATCGTCCGTATGCTTGCCAGGGCTTTCGCCGTCACTTTTCGGAGGTTTCGGTTTAATCGGAACGTCGACATCCGGCTTCCGGGACCCAAGCTTATCCAAAAGCTTGCGCAAATAGCGGTGCCCTTTCTTCCCAACCCATCTTAGTGCACTGCCGAACGGGATTCGGCTTAGTACAATGCCGAGAGCGACGGAAAACGCATTTTCGGGAGTCAGCAGCTTCTTCGGATCGCGGATATAACCGGCAGTCTCATGTCCGCTCCCGGCGATTCCCGCCCCAGTCATCGCGATGCCAAAAGCCGGCCAGAATCCGACGAACAGCAATGACAAGGCAAGGGCACCAAGCACTATCACCCCTTGTTCATACCAATCCAATCCATCCCACCAATTTTGCAGCGAATCGAACATGCAGGCGAAACATGCCGTTTCCCCACCGCCCGCATGAGCCCCGATGCCTGCGAACAGACCGGACACAAGCAGAATCATCGCGAGTCCGGTTAGCGCCTGGTAAAGAGCCTTTACCCGAGCCTGGACAGGCTCCTGTCTACCGGCGGCTTCTTCATTTCCATAAAGTAAATGATATCCAAGCTCCCTGCGCTCCCGGTAAAAGCCTAGCCAATATATGAATTTCCCCCGGTCCAGACAAAAAGAACGGATCATATTCCACAGCTCGGTAAACGGATTAAGAAGCGGCTCGTTCGGCAGCAATGGAAGGCAGTTCCGTATTTTGTTCAGCGACCAGTAATCGGCAATGAGCGATGCGGCCAGCATCAGCAGGAAGGCCGGCTGAGTTTTATAACCGCTGCCGGTCCACTCATGAAGCCGGAACACCCAACCCGGCAGCTTGTGTTGGCCGTTATAAGCCGCGTGATCCAAGATGGACCACAGCAAAAGGATTGCCGGGAACAGAAAAACCCATTTCGTCAGTCTTGTTCGCAGCCGATAAGCAATTCCGCACGCAAGTGTGATCATGGCTGTATGTACGGGATGACCGACGGTCATTAGCGTCGGGAACAGACTTTCTTCGAAACGCCCGGGAAACAGTGAGAATATATCCCAATGGATCGTTTCGCCGCCCAGCATTGTAAAGCTATAGCCAAACTTTTTCTCAAGAATGCCGGAACTTAGCCACCTTCGGGAAAGCTCCTCCATCAGTTGGAAGCCGACACCGGTTGCCGCCCCGATGAGCGTGAAATCGCTTAAACTCAAGGCGGAAGCTCGACGTGAGAAAAACAGAAATATACCTAGAGGAAGGAGCTTCCACAATTCTTCGAAAATTGGCGTGATAACGGCAATGGACCAAGTGTCGGAAGTTTTTCCGCCGAAAAACGCATGGAGAGCATTGACCGTAAGCGTCGTGAACGGTACGACAAGGAAAACACCTAACAGAACGAACAGAACAACTTGCTTCCACGGCATCGTTTTGCTTCGGCACAGAAACCAAAATTGCAGCAGCACATAAAACGACCACAAATATTGAATCATCATGGTACGCGATTCTTTAACGAAAAACAAGCTCAACACAAACGCAAGCAAAGACAGCCAGGAAAAAATCGCATACGCCGTTTTAATAAACGGATATTTCGCAATCCAAGATTGGCAAGTTCGATAGATGGCCTCAAGGAAATCCCGAATTCCGTTTCGAATGGACCAGAGCGTATTCACTACGGTCGCCTCCTTTGTAAGCCGACCTCGTGCGAACGGGACGTCTCCCTTGACGACGGTCCGGCCATGAGTAAATAAATGAATTCATGAAAACGATGGTCACCGATCGATCGGAGGTTTATAGAGTAATACCCGCAACAAGTACTTACCCTATTTCTCGCGGGATACTAGTAATATAGACATTTTTATAAAATGTGGAAAAGGCGCTGGTCGCAAATCTGGGTATTTTTGCACGAAGTCCAGAAAAGGTAAAATCGCTGCTATTGAAAGGAGAAAAATGCCGATTGCCGCATTAAGGAGAAAGCATCCTTCAAATCGCCTTCAAAATAATGGGGCCGCGAAAATAAATAAAAATAACGTGCCCGTTGCAAGTATAAATCCAATCAAACTTGTAATCACAAGCCATCTTTCCCTTCAAATAATTTGGTAGATGGTCGTACAACATCATTTCAATCAGTTTGCATAGGATTTGACATGAAAAATCTCCTTCTTTCCTCACCTCTTATTTATTTGATTAACCTATATTTTTATATTCGAAATTACTAAAAAGATACCTCTAAATTGAGTTTTATTAACAAACCTGTTCTTTATCTTAATAAAATGTTTTAAAAGCATCTAAATTTGCACATACATTTATTCAACTAAATGAATCGTCTACACTTATCTGGACAGAAGTTTTAAGGGCAGATACACTTAACTCACTACGATAAGGGTGCACTCAAAATGACCAAGCGAAAACGCCATACGTTCACTTCCGAATTTAAACAACAGATCATTGAACACTACCAAAAATGGAACAAAGATAAATACTCGGTATCAGCAATGTGTGGCGTCCTGGAGCTTTCACGTAGCACCTAATACTACGAAGCAAATGCCATTTTAGAAATTTTTGATAAAAACCGTAAGGCGTACGGAACACGTAAGATTAAGGTTGAATAAAAGAAAAGAGGCATTACGGTCTCCAGAAGGCGAATTGGCCGTATCATGAAAGAACAGGGGCTTATTTTTCTCTTTTATAGTTGCTCAGTCTAAACCGCAAAAGACCTCATGCAACGAATCAGGCCAGGCTAACGAATTAAATCGGGAATTTCTACAATCTACAAGAAGAAGGGAAAAAATAGTGGTCAGTGATTTAACATATGTCAAAGTCAAAAATAACTGGCATTACATGTTAAACAAAAAAGGGTCCGCATTTCTCTACAAAATGAATGCTGACCCTTGTTTTTTAAGAAGATCCTCTGAATGAGAGTCCTTCTTTAAAGCATTTTATTGATACTTCTCATAAAGTCTTTCATAACGGTGGATAATTTCCCTTTCGCTTCCTTCATCGAGCTTCCTTTAACACCGAAATAAAATTTAATTTTAGGTTCTGTTCCGGAAGGTCGTAAACATACCCATGTGCCATCTTCAAGAAAGTATTTTAATACGTTCGATTTTGGGAGCTTGATGGCCTCTTCCCTATTTGACGCAAACATGTATTTTTTCCTGCTGAGATAATCCTCTTGAACCACTACTTGAAGACCACAGATTTGATCTGGTGGATTTTCACGTAATTCATTGAGAATCGCTTCAATTTGTCTTGCACCTTCAATTCCTTTTAAAGTCAACGATTGCAAATCTTCCAGGTAATATCCATATCTATCGAAAACATCCAGTAAACCTTCGTACATCGTTTTGCCTTGCTTTTTATAATAGGCACAAACTTCCACTGCCAGAATAGTAGCCTGTATGGCATCCTTATCTCGAGCAAAATCTTTGATTAGATATCCATAGCTTTCTTCATAGCCAAACAGGAAAGAGTGTTCTCCACTTGTGTGGTATTCATTGATTTTTTCAGCAATGAATTTAAATCCAGTTAAAACATCTACGGCTTTTAAACCATTTTGCTCAGAAATCGCCCTTCCTATTTCTGAAGTCACGATGGTCTTTAATACGACGCCATTTTCAGGAAGAGTCCCTTTCTTTTGTTTTTGTGAAATTAAATAATCCAAAAAGAGAGCGCCTGTTTGGTTGCCTGTTAATACGACATAATCTCCAGCATTATTTTTTACGCTAATTCCGAGTCTATCCGCATCCGGATCGGTGGCAATCAATAAATCAGCGTCGACGCGGTTTCCAAGCGCAATGGACATTTCAAAAGCAGCATGCTCCTCTGGATTAGGCACTTTAACAGTAGGAAAGTTAGCATCGGGCATTTCCTGTTCTTTAACAATATGGACATTTCGATATCCTAGATCATGCAAAGCACGTTTTACAGATTTATTCGCTGTACCATGAAGCGGTGTAAACACGAGCTTTACATCGATTTCATCTGCTAACTTTGGATTTTCCGGAATAGTGAGCAAATGCTCATTATAAGCAATATCCAGCTCCTCCCCGATGATTTGAATGAGTCCTCTGTCCTTTAGGATTTCTTCTTCCTCAACTACAATGGAAAGCTCACTTTCAATCGCGTTCACGTAATTAATGACTTGATCCGCCGCTTCAGGAGGTAGCTGTGCCCCGTCTGATCCGTACACTTTATACCCATTATATTCAGACGGATTATGGCTTGCTGTTATGACGATACCGGCAAATGCACCCAGCTTACGTACGGAAAAAGAGAGCTGTGGGGTAGGCCGTAATTCATCAAATAAATAAGCTTTAATTCCCTTTGTTGCCAAAGTCCTGGCTGCTTCCAATGCAAATTCGGGAGACTTATGTCTTGAATCGTAAGCAATTACGACTCCTCTGGATTTTGCCTCGTTTCCAAACAATTGAATATACTCAGCAAGTCCTACTGTCGCTTTTCGCACGGTATAAATGTTCATCCTATTCGTACCTGGACCAATTTCCCCTCGCATACCACCCGTCCCGAAGTCCAAATTTTTATAAAAGGCGTCTTCAAGTGCTATCTCATCATCCTTCATTTCTTCAAGCATTAAACGCATTTCATTATCTAAATTTCTGTAACTTGTCCAAATAGTATATAATGACTTCCAGTCCATGAAAAAACAGCTCCTTCCAGCCTGTATATTTTTCTTTTCTCTTTGACCTTAGTACACATTGTAGGCGATCAATGAGTATGAAATCTAAAAGCCATCGTTCCTAAAGCACCATTACGATATCATTTTTAGCTTTCCCAAGTAGTTCCTTATCCTGCAACGGAGTTGTAGAATCGCCAAATATCGTACCTTCCAAAGTAGGTTGATTCATTCATATTCCCAACCAGCACTTTGGAAAGAGCGTCATTTATTCTTCATTACTTCTTTGAAAGAAGAGCGAAAATACGGCTTGTTTCGAAAAAATTCAATTGCGAAATCTTGAATAATTACAAATTTCTTTTTTGATATCGGGATCCATATCTTTTGGCAGCTGATTGATTGGAAAGAATTGTACAGCACTTCCTTCATTACCATCAGGTTTCAAGGTTCCTTCGATAATTTCATTTGTTGTATAAAAAGCGTTAACAGAATAGAATTGATCTCCATTTGGTAAGTGAATAAAATAGTTTACGCCTGATAAAACTTTTAGAAATTGTAATCCACCAATCGTTAAACCTGTTTCTTCTTTTACTTCACGCAATGCTGTTTCCTCTAATGATTCTCCTAACTCCATAAGTCCCCCTGGTAATCCCCATACTTTTGTATCTGTTCGATATTGTAATAAAATCTGCCCAAGTGGATTAAATACTAATACTTTTGCCCCTGTTAAAATGACTGGCCTTTTTCCCACAAGCTTGCGTAAATCTTCAATATAGCCCATGTCATTCCCCTTTCTACCTAAATGATAACTATTGGGTATCCTGCTTGTTTTTTCGTAACTGTTTTTAAGTTTTCCTTACTTGATTTATTTTTTCTGTTCCTTTTTCGTTTTCGTTTTCGTTTTCTTTTCCTTTTTCGTTTTCTTTTCCGTGTTCTTTTTCGTTTTCTGTTCCGTTTTCGTTTTCTTTTCCGTGTTCTTTTTCGTGTTCTTTTTCGTTTTCTGTTCCGTTTTCGTTTCCGTTGTATTAACGAGAGAATATAATCTTTGTTGCTCAATAATTTGTTTATTGACATCAAATTTTTCTTCAATGACTTTCCGTGCTCTTTCCGTATAGGCGTTCCAAATCTCTGGATGATCTATAAAGAATTGTATGCCTTTCGCTAACTCAATATCATTTTTTTCTGGAGCTAGGTATCCTGTTCTCAGGTGTTCAATTAATTCAGGGATTCCCGCATGTTGAGTGGAAACGACAGGTAAACCGCTAGCCATTGCTTCTTTTAAGGCATTAGGAATGCCTTCGATATCACCAGTTTTAGCAGTCTGACTTGCAAGGCAAAAGATATGAGCTTTTTTCAATTCGTCCGAAACTTGTTTTGAATCCATAGCTCCTCTAAGAATCACAGCATCTTTAAGGTTAAATTCTGTAATGACCGATTTAATTTTATCCTCATCTTCACCTGCTCCAATAATATGCAGTCTAGCCCTTGGATATTGTGTATAAATCCGTTTAAATGCTTTTATAAGAGTAATAAATCCTTTTTTGTCTACAAGTCTACCTACAGATAAAACTCTTATTTCGCCTTCTTTAGGTAGAGTGGGGGTAGAATAGGTGAAAAGATCCAATTCGATACCACCATATAACACATGAATTTTATCGTCCGGAATTCCTAAACTTCTTAATCCTTGTGCAAGATATTGGCAAACAGGAAAAAAGTGTGCACCCTGTTTAATTAATGATGAATATCGCTGAGCATTTTTTTCGAAAATTTCTGGTCTGTCAGAACCATCGCGCCCTCTAATGCTAACAATCAATGGGATATTATATTTTTCACATACAGGCAAAATTTCTTGTCCATGTTTTCCGTGATGAGCATGAATGGCTATGATTTCTTGTTCTTTGAAGAAATTTTCTAGATCTTTAATCTTGTTTAAATTATAGTAGTTTTCAAAGGGGAATTCTGTATGGTTGGTATCGTCGAATGGGCCGATTACGATTGAGCGATAGCTACTTATTTTTACGATTTGATTATATATAAAACGTTGGTGTACTTTAATGTTTTCACTTACAAAATAAGCAATAGTTTTCATCCAGCCTCAGTCCCTTTAACAAGAAATTCATATTTGCTCTTCTCGCGTCCTGCTAAAACTAATAGCTCTTGATAATTGCCTAATTTTTTTATTTTTCCTTGTTCTTCAATTTGTTTCACTTGCTTGTGAAATTCATGAGGGAACATGGAATCAGCTTTATAAATGTCTTTGTATGGTAGGTCTTCAGAACAAACTTTAAGGTAGTTTTCAAACAGAGGATTTAATTTGAATAGAAGATCTTTTGCAGAATTACGTGTAAGGGACGTCATGAGAAAATCTGACAAATTATACTCCTTAAGAACTTCCAATGGAGTTTTCATATTTTTAGGGTTCAAATTACTTTCTCCTTTTATTAACTAACATATTTTTAATTATTCTTTTTGCTTGCATGTAATTTACCTATTTACCTATCTCTTTTTATTTGATTTTAGGCTTTTACTCATTAAATTTTTAATTATATTGATCTGCTGCCATGTACACTTCAAATCTACTAATATCGAATCTTTCTCCATCAATCGTTTTCCCCATAGACATTCTATAATTTTCATCATTTCATCAATTACATCTGTTATTTGACCTTTCATCACCAACTCCAGGATTTATTTTTTCTAAAGTGTCAATGACAGCTAAATTTGACGGTGGATCATTTGATGGTTTTAAACGTTATTGAAACTTCACCTATGCCGAATTATATTTCCTCAAGGCTTGACGCCATTACCTCATCTTTTGTTATCATTATCAAGTTGAGGTGATTGAAATTTTTTAATTTACTGACTGAAGCAGAGATTCCATCATTATTTTTTATCCACTAATATAAATTCACTACTTCTTTTTCCTTATTTATTGTACTTATTGTACCAATTTACAAAATGAGTTAAACCTTCTTCTATTCTTGTTGAAGGATAGAACCCCACATCAGCATGCAAATCGGCAATATCTGCATATGTCTCCTTAACATCTCCCGGTTGCATTGGTAAGAACTCTATTTTTGCCTTTTTGCCAATTAGTTTCTCTAATGTGTTAATGAAATCCATTAATTTTACGGGCTTATTGTTACCGATATTATAAATTTTGTATGGGGCATAACTTGAACTTGAATCAGGATTAGCTCTATCCCATCCAATATTACAAACCGGTGGTTTATCAAGTAATCGGATTATTCCTTCAACAATATCATCAATATAAGTAAAGTCTCTTCTCATATCCCCATTATTAAAAACCTTTATTGTATTCTCTTCAATAATATTTTTAGTAAAAGAGTAATAAGCCATATCAGGTCTCCCCCATGGACCATACACCGTAAAGAAACGGAGTCCAGTGGTTGGAATATTATATAAATGACTATAAGTATGAGCCATTAATTCATTAGACTTTTTAGTGGCAGCATATAAACTTACTGGATGATCCACTTGGTCTTTGGTTGAGAAGGGGATATTAATATTTGCTCCATATACAGAACTTGAGGATGCATAAATTAAGTGCTTTACATTATTTTGTCGACAGACCTCTAAGATATTTACAAACCCAACTAGGTTGGAATTAACATAAGAATCCGGGTTGTCTATGCTATAACGTACTCCAGCCTGAGCTGCTAAGTTGATGACTATATCAATGGTTCTGTCTTTAAATAATTGATTTAATTTTTCTTTATCCAACAAATCCATTTTATGGAATTCGAAATCAGGGTTTTCTTCTAATATCTTGAGTCGATTGTTCTTTAAAGAAACATCATAATAATCATTAATATTGTCTACTCCTATAACATTGATATCTTGGGCTAACAAACGTTTTGTTAAATGGAAACCAATGAAACCTGCAGCCCCTGTTACTATAATGTTCATAGTATTGATTTCAATCCTTTCTATATAATTGGATTTTGACACCTTTCTGGAACACTGAGTAAGCATCCGTATTCATATATATTGATACTTTCGATCCTTTAAATAACAGAACAGTGTTCATTAAGACGGATATAAAGAGGGGGCAAACTCAAAATCTTCATTGGGGAGAGACTTACGTTTTATTCGTAATCCACCAATGACATGATATCCTTTTTCGCTTTAAGCCTTATGAGTTTTCCACTCTTATACCCGCTGTGAACTAGCACCTACGAATGAAGTTTAAGCTAAAACGTTCTCGGAAACCGTTGAATGCAAAATCACCATAGGTTTTGATATGCTCATTTTTTGTGATAACTAAAACTTCAACAATTAGGAGTAATACCTTTTTAATTTTTTCGTTAGGATTCAGTTACATAAGCGTATTTTCATTTTCATCTAATGGGATTGGTGTTTTTGCCCATTCAGCATACGTACCAGGGTCTATCGCCTTCACTTGTTTTAGAAAAGAATCTAAAAAATTTATTTCTCGCAGGTCTTTAAATAACTCGAGAGGTCTTTTTTGTTCACGTGAAAACGAGTACACATGGTCGACTAATTTAAAACCATTCCTGGTTATAATAATATGCCGTAATGGGGCATCAATTTGCTTAAAACCTGATTTTTCCATTGTTTTTAATATATAGAGTAAACGTTTTGTTATGTCCTCAGAAAGTACAGATTGTTTTTTAAGAAACGTATTTAAATCTGGTCCTAATAGATATTCCATTAAAATATAATTTGGTCCTGTTTCAAAGACTTTCGGGATAAAAGGCAAGTCTTGACTTGATAAAAGAACCATTTTTTCCTGATTTGCATGTTCAGTTTTTCCGTAAAGTTTTACGCATGTGTCTTCAGACACTCGATAAACAGCACCTTGATGCCCTTTTCCAATGAGTGTTTGTGTTATAGCGCTATCCACTTTTACACCATTCCCTGACCCTCCTGAGAGGACGGGAATGTTTCTAAAGTCCAAACTATTTTGATTGAAATAATCCTCCCACTCATTGAAGGTGTCCGGTTCGAGCTTTTTCACTTGGGCTAAGAACGAGTCCTTTAAAAGGATTATTTTTAAATCTCTTAATAATTTTAATGGTACAGGATGCATTCTTTTAAAGGAATTTACATGGTCAATCACCTTAAGTTCCTCATTACCAACGACAAAAATATGGCGTAGGGGAGCATCTATCATGGTGAATTTTGCTTGTTTTAATTCCCTTAATATATAGAGAAGTTTCTTTACTATAGAATCAGGGATATACGTATAATTTCTCAGGTAATCTTTTAAGGTTGGAGCATTAAAATATTCCATGACTATATAGTTTGGTCCTGTATCATATAACAAAGGCATAAAGGGTAGATTTTTTCCAGCATTAAGAGCTTCATCCTCCATTTTCGCTTGTACCGGGTCTGAATAGATTTTTACACATTTATCTTCTGAAAGTTTAAATACTGCACCTTGAGCACCCATTCCAATCAGCGAATAGGTTGTGGGATTATGAATTTCCAAAGATTTTTCACCTTTGGTTACAGTAATGGTTTTAAAATTCTCCATGATCTCCTCCTAACTGCTCATCCATCGACTTCTGTTGAAACTGTTGAATTTTATTAAGGGATTTTTTAACTTTTTCGGATTTTTGAGCCTTATTTTTTTTTTTACGAGATGCTATTGTTTCCTCATTACCTTTAGTCTTTTGTTGAATCTTTGCTTTTTTGTCTTTTTTATTAGATGCTACATGTTTATCTTTGACTTTATCTTTAGTCTGCTGATGAAGCTGTTGAAGCTGTTGAAGCTGTTGAAGCTGTTGAAGCTGTTGATGCTGTTGAAGCTGTTGATGCTGTTGATGCTCTTGAAGCTGTTGATGCTGTTGATGCTCTTGAAGCTGTTGCATATAAATAAGGGCTTTTCTGGCTAAACCGGCTTTTTTTCTAGGCGCTATTGTTTCGCCATCATACTTATCTTGCTGTTGAGGCTTTGTAGTCTCCTTAAGGGTTTTTTTATCTATTTGGCGAGGTGTTACTGAATTTTGTTTACTTACTTTATAAGGGGCTAAAAGTTCATCATAAAATTCAGCTTGTTGTTGAAGCTGATGGACGAGGTTAAAGTTTTGTTCGACTTTTTGACGAGCCGATACTGTATATGTTTCCCATATCTCTCTGTTAGTTAGCATGAATTCAAGAGCATCTGCCAGTTCATCTACATTGTTTTCTTGTACTAAAACCCCCTCTTTGTTATGAGTGATTAATTCAGGGATGCCGGCATGATTGGTCGAAATCACTGGTACCCCAATCGCCATAGCTTCTTTTAATGTATTAGGTATACCTTCTACATCTCCATTGGCAGCTTCTAAGCTCGCGGCGCAGAAAATATCCGCATTGGTCATTTGTTCTCGTACTTGATCTTTAGGGAGATGATTCAATAAACGAAAAGAGTCACCTAAATTAAGTTGATTTGCCAATGAAATGAGATATTCTTCAAGCTCCCCCCTTCCGATAATTGACAGGGTTGCATTTGGAAATTTATCTCTGATTTTTTGAAAAGCTTGCATTAAGATGTGATGTCCTTTTTTTTCCACCAACCTACCGATGGATAAAATGTTTTGAGAGCCCCCTTTATGTGGGGTCCGGTAATTGAATTCGTTAAGGTCTACGCCCCCATAGAGCACTCTGATTTTTTCTGAAGGACAACCCCAAGCTATCAACCTATCTGCCAAATACTGACAAACTGGAAAAAAACGCTCACCTCGATCAAATAGCTTTTTCATGTTATCTAGATAGCCAATGGGCTGATTAGCTAGGGTTGCATCCCTGCCTCTTATACTTGTTACCAACGGAAGGTTTGTTTCCTCTTTTAAAGGAAGTAATAACATTCCTAATTGACCATGGTGAGCATGTAAGAGGGAGATATTATTTCTTTTCACATATTCTTTCGGTGAGAAAATTTCATTGAGATAATGAACTTTCTCATTCAAAAGGGAAAGTTCTATCATATCCTTTGGTTGTCGTACCATATGGATATAATCATAATCAGGAACCTCTCGAATCTGTGAGATATATTGGGTCGGGTCGACTCTTAAATTCAAATGCATAACTGTGTGCAAATAAATGATCTCCTTTCATGCATAGTAAGCAAATTTCCTGGACCTTTTCAAGTATATTATGCAGTACTCTTTAGGTACGCATGGACTAATAACATACAGTAAAGCTAAATGGCAGTGAGTATGCGTTTACTTAATATAAAGGTGAGTTAAGTAAGTGCTATGACACAAGAGTATTTGCAAACAATGATACTAATATAACATGCTAATAATTGACGTTTTTCTATGGTTCTAATGGTCGATGAAGATTTTTCTTTTATTTAAAGAAATATAAAAAAAGCACCCAAGAACTATATCAAAGGTGCTGCATTGCCAGTTTGCCCGCCTATAGAATAACAACTCCCTCATTGAATGGTTAAGTTAACCTAATATATGGCAGCTTTAAAAAATCATGTTCTCGTTAATAAAGTGTTAGAAAAAGTTTCGTTTTATGTCATACCAATAACAATTGCTGGCCTTCCTATTGGATAATATTCAATTTTCTTGCAAGCTCTGATTCGATTTTCTTCAAGACAATTTCTACCATCAAAAACAATCTTTTGTTTCATTGTGTTCATCAATGTCTCCAGATCTAAATGTCTAAACTCATTCCATTCGGTAACAATAAATACAGCATCCGCATCCACTGTCGCTTCGTGAACTGAGCTGGCAAATCTAATTGTATCCCCTAATATGTTCTTCGCATTATCTATTGCAACCGGATCATAAGCTACCACTTCTGCTCCAAGTTTGGTTAATGAACGCGCAATTTTTATTGATGGTGCTTCCCTCATATCGTCTGTCTCTGGCTTGAAAGCAAGACCAAGCATTGCAACCTTTTTCCCTTTTAAATCCCCCAAGCGATTTATCGCTTTCGTTACAAGGAGTTCCTGCTGATAATCATTAATCGCTACTGTTTCTTTTAACAGGGAAAAATGTACTCCATTTAACTTGGCAGTATGAAGCAACGCTTTAACATCCTTTGGAAAACAAGATCCTCCATAACCAATACCGGGCTGTAAAAAAGCTTCTCCAATCCTCTTATCTTTTCCCATTCCCTTTGCTACATCTTTAACATCTGCACCTACTACTCCGCATAAATTGGCAACTTCATTGATAAAGCTAATCTTAGTCGCCAAAAAGGCATTAGAAGCATACTTAATCATTTCCGCACTTCTAATACTTGTTAATATAAATGGTACATTTAACGGACGATACATTTCTTGTACTTTCTTAGCCGCCTCGTCATTTTCAGAACCGATGATGATTCGATCTGCTTGCATCGTATCCATAACAGCTGACCCTTGTCTTAAAAATTCAGGATTTGAAACCATATTAAAGGTGATCCTTTTGTTACAAAGTTCTTCCATAATTTTTTTAATAAAATCATTCGTACCAACTGGCACAGTACTCTTTATAACGACTACTGAACTCTGTACTAGGTTCGCAGCAATATCCTTCGCGGCTTGCACAATATACGATAAATCTGCTCCCCCATCCTCCATTTGCGGTGTTCCTACGGCAATGATGATAATCTCGGCACCATTTAGCGCTTCTCGATGAGATGTTGTAAATAGCAGTCTACCCGCTGCAGCATTTTGAGCAAGCAAATTCTCCAGACCCGGTTCATATATTGGAGAAATCCCATGATGTAGACTTTTAATTTTCTTTTCATCTGTATCGATACAAATGACACTATGCCCTATTTCTGACAAACAAACACCAGTGGAAAGCCCGACATAACCTGTACCCAAAACAGCTATTTTCATATTATTCAAGCTCTCTCTTTATAATCTGAAGGTTTTCTTTCTTATTTACATCCCTTAAATAGGAAAGTACCTCGTCTCTTATATCATCCCTGCGCAAAGCAAAGTCTATTGTTGCCTTAATAAATCCAACTTTATCACCAATATCATATCGGTTTCCCTCAAAATTATATGCTAATACTGCCTGCTGCTTATTTAGCTCATTTATGGCATCAGTAAGTTGTAATTCATTACCATGTCCAACCGGAAGCATTGACATTGTTTCAAAAATCTCAGGTCTAAAAACATAACGCCCCATTATCGCATATCTGGAAGGAGCCTCTTCCCTTTTCGGTTTTTCCACCAAAGAATCAATATGAAAAAGGTTAGGCTCAATCATTGTCCCTTTTGGCTTAATAATTCCATATTTACTGACATCCTTTTCCGGTACATTCTGAACAGCTACGACGGAACTGTTGCAATACTCAAAAACACTGATGATTTGTTTCAGACAAGGTGTTTCAGACATAACGATGTCATCCCCTAACAAAACAGCAAAAGGTTCATTTCCAATGAAGCTTTTAGCACAGAGAATTGCATGTCCTAGCCCCATCGGTTCCTTTTGGCGGACATAATAGATATTTGCCAAACTAGATATTTTCTGAACTTCCTCTAAAATATCGAGCTGATTTTTTCTTAAAAGTGCATCTTCCAACTCATAGGATTTATCAAAATGATCCTCTATTGATCTTTTTCCTCTACCGATTATGATAATAATTTCCTCTATACCCGAAGCTACTGCTTCTTCAACAATATATTGAATCGTTGGTTTATCAACAATCGGCAGCATTTCCTTAGCCTGAGCTTTTGTTGCAGGCAAAAATCGGGTTCCGAGGCCTGCGGCCGGAATAATAGCCTTTCGGATTTTCATAAGCTGCCTCCCTTTTGTCATTCATTAATCCTTTATATGCAAAAGGACAACTTTCGGTCTAGTTAGAAGCCCAATTAGTCCTTTTTTATTTAACAGGGACTAGTAGGCTATACATGTAAGAATCCCAATCTGGCTGTGGACGAGCCTCGCAACCTGTCGGTTACGTGCCAAATTAAAAACTCCATTACACTTTTTATGCAATGGAGTTACCTTGGTTTTCGTGTAATGGTCGATAAACGGTTTGATAAACTACTGTGTGAGCTTTTTGGCGGTTCAGTAGCCTAAACGATTTCCTTTTTTTCTTTCTTTGAAAAACTCCAGCTGTCAGAAATGAGAGCAACAATTTCTTTGATTAAAATAATGGGTATCGCAGATCCCGTTTTTAGTGACGAATAATTTATAAGGTTTTTTTTCATAAATACATTTCCGTTCCCTTTTATATCAAAATATATGATGGACTGTATTCATGATTTTGAGGGGGAAATTTTTACTGATAAATTCTTAATCTAATATTTGAGAAGACAATAAAAAAGGGAGGTTTATTAACCCTCTCCATTTTTAATTAGATTGTTATCAGGCGTGATTAATAAGAGTATGATCTATGTTGAAATGGATATTGTTTAGGCATTTTATTAACTAGCTCCTAAAGCAGCAACTCTTCTCATCCTTGTTGAGGTTTAAGGCAACACTACTACTTTCTCCGTACATGAAGAGCAAAACTTGGCATATTGGATACATTTCTAATGAATCATTCCACTCCATTTGCCACCATCGGCTGGGTCCCATGGGCGCCATCGACGCATAGGTTTCGAATTCTGCAGGAAAACTCCCTACACCAACTACTTCGATATATTTGAAGTTGGTTTCTAAACCCTTTGAAGAGGCTCAAATAATTAGGGATGCACATTTGTCGAACAGGAGTGGGGAATACTGTGAAACCGGCCTCCGTATCGGGGACCTTGCTCCGACTAACCACGCAACAGATCCTGGAACTCAAAGGCAAACAAAACAAGATCTCCGGGTCAAGGAAGGCAAAACAGAAAAAATCCGCGATATGTATATCGCGAATTGCTTTCAGGAGGTCTGTTGCTATGCCAAAAACGTCCAGAGTCCCTACTATTTATTCCCATCCAGAAAGGTAGGCCTAACTCAGGCCTACAGGCAGTTAAATTAGGCCGCAGAGTTTGCTGGCGTGTAGTATGTCAGAAATCATACCTTATGAAAGACATTTGGCTATTGGTTTTACAAAGCCACGAAGGATATTACCATGCTGCAACAGATCCTGCATCATTCCTATCCTTCTGTCACCCTACGCTACATGGGTATTACCGAAGAAGAAACAAACAATATACTAAAAACATTTAGCGTTTTCATTATTAAAAAATAAAAATGACGCATTCAAAACGTTCGTACAATGTAAGTTCTTGAAACTAGTTCGTAGTTTACGAATGTTAAAAATGGCTGTCTCAGGAAAAAACGCCACCGTTCGCGAACGTGTATTTTTATGAACGGGAGTAAATTTCGAAAATTTTATAGTCTAAGAGAATTCCAACCTAAAAAGTCGAACTCCTTTACGTGAACTGACCCCATAAAGTTAGACAGGTTATCTCGTTAGGCAGCTTGTTAGTCATGAGCTCGGTATTGTATACCGGGCTCATCCCTTTTAATTTTGCCTTGATTCGATTGTGATTATAGTATTCTATATATTTTGCTAGTTCTTGTTTAAAGTGTTCCACACTTTAAAATTCTTTTAGATAAAGAAGTTCCGATTTCATGATACCAAAGAAATTTTCCATAACAGATTTTATCGTAACAATCCCCTTTGCGAAACATACTTTGCGTAATGCCACGCTCCCTAAGGGCATTACAGTATTGTTTCATTTGATTGATCTGAATGAATAAGGAGAGTATCGTCGTCTGTTAACCGTTCAAAAGCTTGATCTAACATCGTTGATATGAGTGAGTAGGTGTTTGTCATAAACAGATTGTATTCGTAATGATTTCTCCATTAAATAAGTCAATATCCGTGGTAAATATAGCTTTTCTCCAAATAATTTAAACTCTGTAATATCCGTAACCCATTTCTCATTTGGTTTTTCAGCTTTGAAATTACGATCTAAAATATTTCGTGCAATCTTCCCACAGTCCCTTTGTAAGAGCGATATTTTTTCATACGGACAAGTCATTTTAGCCCTACCCTAGTTCTTTCATGATACGCTGTACCTTTTTGTGGTTTACCTTGTGTCCGCGATTTTTAAATTCATCACGAATACACCGGTAACCAAACCGACCCTCATGTTCATCGAAAACAGATAATCAATACTTTCAGTTCTGCATCTGGATCAGGACGACCGAAGTTTTTTACCCAATAGTAATACGTGCTACGAGAAATGTTTGCCAGCTGTATATGTGCTTTCACCGGAAATGCATTCCTTAATTCATAGACTACTTGTTCTTTGTCTTGTTTGGTGGTTTTTCCTTGTTTTGAACTAAGGCATTCAACTTTTTTAAATTGGCATTCTCCAAACGTAAACGATCATTCTCCGCCTGTAAAGCCTCTATTAATCCTTCATCGGTACTTGAGTACTTGATGTCTTATTTTTCATGGATGGACGCCCCGTGTTCGTTCATATAATTGAGTACATCTAGTTTAAACTTTGCGTGGTAGGGTGTATAGCGTTTTTCAAAAGCATCTACACCAAAAAGTTCAAATTGTTTAATCCACTGATGGAGTAAACTCGGATGAACACCAATAGATTTAGCAATTGTTTTTCCTCCCTCATTACCATCTATATATTGTCTTACTGCCTGTGTTTTTTCTCCTGAAGAAAATCTCGCCATAAAAAAACTGCACCTCCAATTGTGATACGCTCCCCAATAAGTAGACAGATTAAAAAATAAAATCTGTTTGCCTATTGGGGAGGTTTTTTTATGAGAAAATATAGCTTTTCAAAAGAAGAAAAATTAGAGATTCTAAATTTCTATGAAAATAGCCAATTCACTCTTAATGAGGTGGCCGAGTTGTATAAAGTTGATTCTAGAACGATCAAAGATTGGCAAAATAATTACTTGTTTTTTGGAGAGGATAGTCTTAATAGAAGTGAGAATCATAATACATATCCGAAAGGATTAAAGCTAGCAGCTGTTCAAGACTATATTTCAGGAAGTTATTCATTAAGAGAAACCGTTAGAAAATATAGACTTTCCGGTACATCCTTTTTGCGAAATTGGATTAAAAAGTATACTAGTCATAGTGAATTAAAAGATTCGGGTAAAGGAATGAGCCAAACTATGACTAAAGGTAGAAAAACAACAGTACAAGAGCGCATTGAAATAGCACAAGCTTGTATTGCCAACGATAAAAGTTATCAAGTAACAGCTGAACAATATGCGGTTTCTTACCAACAAATATATCAATGGGTAAAAAAATTCGAAAAATACGGGGAATTAGGCTTACAAGATCGCCGTGGACGTACAAAGTTAGAAGAAGAGTTAAGCACTGAAGACAAGTTTCGTTTAGAAATTCAACGCATGGAACGTGAAAATGAACGATTACGTGCAGAAAATCTCTTCTTAAAAAAGTTAGAGGAAATCGAAAGGAGGCGTCGTTAAGTAAAAGTTGTATACATAACCGTTATATTGCCATTCAAGAATTAGCAGCGAAGGAAGCACTGCCAATCATTTTATTATGTGAAATTGCCGATGTTGCACGTGCTGCTTATTATAAGTGGTTGAACCGTCAGCCATCAGCACGGGAAATCGAGAATGAACAGCTTCTAGAATCAATTCAGTACCTTTATACACAAGTAGATGGGATTTATGGATATCGTCGCATCACACTTACAATCAATCGTCAGCGTGAAAAAGTAGATTTACCGAAGGTAAATAAAAAACGTATTTATCGTTTGATGAAAATGTGTCGATTAAAATCGGTGATTCGTCGAAAACGAAAAAAATATCCTAAATCGAATCCAGATTATGTAGCAGAAAACATACTCAGTCGCAAGTTCAAAGCAGACCAACCAAATCAAAAATGGTGTACAGATGTCACGGAGTTTAAATATGGGAATGGCAAAAAGGCTTATTTAAGCGCCATTATTGATTTATACGATAATTCGATTGTGAGTTATGTATTAGGGCATTCGAATAACAATAAACTTGTATTTCAAACGATGACACCAGCCATACAAAAATTAAAAGAGGATGAGCATCCACTTATTCATAGCGATCGTGGTTATCAATATACTTCAAAACTTTTCAAACGGATGATAGATGATGCCGAGATGGTACATAGTATGTCTAGAGTGGGACGTTGTATTGATAACGGACCAATCGAGGCTTTTTGGGGTACGCTCAAATGCGAAAAATACTATTTAAATAAATATGATACATATGAAGCGCTAAAAATAGCAATTGTAGGATACATTTCGTTTTATAATTCAGAGCGCTATCAAGAAAAATTAGACGGCTTGAGCCCCTTGGAATTCAGGGATCAAGCCGCGTAAAGCATTTTTATTATTTCCACTGTCTACTTGACAGGGAGCACTTCATTGTAAGTTGTGTCTAACAATTGGGGTGCAGTTCAACGTTAAGCAATCGACTCTTTTAGATTTTCCTGCTTGTACAACATAATTGGTTTTGTGAGGAATTCATCATAAATTTTTTTGAAGTATGCCATACTTGCACCGGTTAGAGCCTTTGCTGAAGCCATCTGCCCATATTGTCATCCTAACGGATAGGTTTCCTATATCGCATTGAAATCAATATTTTTCTGCCAGTCTTCATATGATTCAGGATCGATTTTCTTTGCTTGTTCAAGGAATGAATCCAATAACCCCAATTTCTTTAGATCACGAAACATCTTCGGATTATATGGGTCATTCATTGTGAGGCCATCTGAATGATCGATTGCTTTCAGCACATTTCCCTTTGTTACAACAAAATGTCCGATAGAGGTCTTGATTCTAATAAATCCAACTCTCTTTAGTTCCTTTCGAATCATTATGATTTGTTCTGTAAACGATTCGGGAATATCTTGCTTTCCTTTCAAATAATCTTTTAGATTGGGACCTTTTAAATACTCCATAATAACATAGTTTGGTCCGACTTCGTATAACCTCGGAACAATATGAGTTTCCTTCGCTGCTTCAAGTGCTTTCCCCTCTTTAGTTGCTGCATTTGGATTGACATAAATTTTTACGCAAAGATCTTCATCAAGCTGAAAGACTGCACCTTGACTTCCTTCCCCAATTAGTTTTAATGTGGTTGGATTATGAATAATAAGTTCTTTTTTACCGTTCTTTTCTATTCTCTCAAGCTTTATTGATTTAAATTCATCCATCTAATCTTGCACCTCTTTTCTTCTTTTTAATAACCATAACCTATAATATGAAATCATCGATTAGTTGCTTTAGGTTAATAACACTTTTTCACAAAATTAATTCATACCCTCTTTTACTGGGTTCTTAAGGACGAGAAGGACCTATAAGCAATTGGTGCATAATTCTCTTAAGCAAAGCTTTTCCCAGCATTTCTTCAGTGTCTTATGCTCATACACATTCAATTAAGAACTTTACAAAAAACATACAAATATATGTACTTGTCCGTTTCGAATCTTTTCTATTTTGCATTTACTATAAAAGAGTAAAAACCAGAAAGGAAATGATCTGAAAGGAGACTTGTGATGGGATACATTGAAGTTTTACGTGCTCTCGTTGGGACTAGAGCTTTGTTACTTACGGGGGTCACCGTTTTGGTTATCGATCAGAACAGTCGTTTTCTTATGGTACAATCCGATAAAATGTGGAAATTCCCAGGCGACTTTATTGAATTAGGAGAATCTGCGGAAGAGGCATGCAGACGTGAAATTTTGGAAGAAACAGGGATTAACATTGGCAACCTTCAATTAATTGGCGTTTTTTCAGGGAAGAACTATTTTACGAAGCTTCCTAATGGTGATGAATACTTTCCAGTCAATATTGCTTACGTGACCGAAGAAATACTCAGCGGAGATTTAAAACCTGATGATATAGAAATACAAAAGGTACAATTTTTTAAATGGTCCGCTTTTCCGAAAGATTTAACTGAACGAGATCGACAAATATTTCAAAGTTTTATCGAAAATTTGATTTTAGAGGGAAGGAAGGGATTGAAATAGTGAAGACAATCGCTTTTTACATTAGAGAGCCTATTAAAATAAATCAAGGATTTATGTACAATCAAATCATTATGTTGGATCAATATCGGCCTATTGTAATAGGACCTTATCCAAATAGCGTCAATGTTCAATTTCAGTTTGAACATTATTATAATTTGAACGAAATTCAAGACCTTGGAGCCTTCTTTAAGGAGCAAAATGTCGTCGCGATTCACGCTCATCAAGGGAAACATTCCATTGATATTTTACCAACAGCTATAGAGTATGATATTCCTTTGATTGTACATTTTCGAGGACGTGATTCTTCCACTCAAACATATCAGAGATTTCGCAAAAATGTCCTCCGATATCAAAATTTAGTAAAACATGGAGCTGGTTGTTTTGCAGTTTGCCATTTTCTTGCAGATGAATTAAAAAAATTAGGATTTAAAGAAGATAAGGTACATGTATTATATGGCGGTCTAAATTTAGATTTATACCCATATGTCCAACGTTCCCTACCTAAGGAAGGAGAAATCCGAATCTTGTCTGTAGCCAGACTTGTCGAGAAAAAAGGATTCCTTACGCTTTTGAAGGCCTTTCAACGGATTCATCAGGAATACCCAAGAACGACACTGCACATCATTGGGACAGGTGAAGATGAAGAGAAGATAAGAGTTTTCATTGATGAAAACCAATTAAACGAACACGTTTTTCTTAGGGGGCCAATGGATTCTAACCAAATTTCTAAGGAATTAAGAGATTCCCATCTCTTTTGCCTTGCCAGTGAAACGGGCGAAGATGGCGATGTAGAAGGGATCCCAAATGCATTAAAAGAAGCCATGGCAAGCGGTTTACCAGTCATCTCCACCTTTCATGGAGGGATTCCGGAATTGATTGAGCATAAAAAAACAGGATACCTTGTTCCTGAGAAAGATGATTTAAAATTGGCTCAAGGTATAAAATATTTCCTGAGTCATCCAAGAGTATGGAAGAGATATACCAGAAGTGCAAGACAGGTTATTGATGAAAATTTTGATTTGAATAAACAAATCATCGAACAACAAAGGCTATACAGCTTAATAGAAAAAAATAACGAAGTTAATTGACATAGTCAAAGTAAATGATTATGTGCTCAGTAAATTAGCGATGTTTCTTCCCTCCTTTTGTCCCCCGTACTAGTATATATCCCAGGTGAATTCATAAAAATTACTCCTGAATCACATTCCAAAAAATACAAATTCAGTTCAGAATGCCAATACACGAGATCGGACCATAAGCATTTTCATTGTAGTACAGGAAGGCGGCTATTTTGTCCATTTGATTGATCATGGAACATGTTGGGTGGATATCATTGGTCTGAAAAAACGCTTACCCAGAATCTGAAATACGATATCCCTTACCAAAAAACTAACCGTTGGGGCTTCTCTATGCTAAAAAAATTGTACCCCTTCCCAACGAATCAACTATGAAGTTACCCAAACCATCCCTGTAGAGGGCGGGTTCTCGAAGGAGTAAAGTAAGCGCTGTATAAATTTCTTTTAGAACAAAAGGTCATTTACCGAATCTTATAACCAATTTTATCGATCAATACAAGAGCAATATGGTTAATAAAAAAGACAAGGTAAAAAAGAAATAGAGCTAGACAAATATTTTTAAAGGAGATAAAGTGATATGACAAAATATCCAGTTCGATATGTACAAACATTAAGGGGCGGAACCGCACATGTCATTCTTTTCAGCGATGGTAAAGAATATGTCGTGAAGTGGTTCGATACTAAGAAAGAAAGAGAAAAAGAAGTGGTCAATGAATACCTGATCGGCAAATTGGCAGAGCTCCTTTCACTTCCCGTTATCCCATTTGATCTTGTATATATACCGGAGGAATTTATCAAGAAAACTCCTGAATTACAATCCACTAAACACAACTATAGTTCTGGATACCAATATGGCTGTGTTTTTATTAAAAACAGTACAGTTTTCGAAAATGTTAGAGAGAATCCTCCCACTAAGACGGATGTTAAAAACCGAAATATGCTGGCCGGTATAACGGTATTCGACCAATGGGTAAATAACTCTGATCGAGGTACGATGAATGTCATTTTGGAAAATCTCAGTGATGGTGGCTATTATGTCCATATGATTGATCATGGCAGAGTTTTTCCGGGACGTTACCAATGGTCAGCTCAAACGCTGAGAGAAACACCGGTATATAACTACCATTGGCCTTTTTATAAATGGGCCTTCTCTCTTCTCGATGATCACACAGAGCTTACATCATATATAGAAAAAATAGTGAATTTGCCGAACAAATCGATTTATCAAGTGATTGAATCAATCCCAAAAGAGTGGAATGTGAGTACGAAGGATAGAGATGCTCTCTACAAGTTTCTTTTAGACCAGAAAATTAAGTTGCCAGATATCGTTAATCGTATCATCCAGCATCATAGCAATCCAAAATAACGCTGGTTTTTCCCCAGAAAAAAGTAACTCCTTATTAGCTTTAAAGGAGTTACTTTTTTTATCTGTAAATCTTTCCATTCCATATAGGACTCGGGATCCATTTCTTTTAGCTCTTCCAAGAACAATGGTAATAGACACAACTTTTTAAACCTTTGAATATCGACTCTAGCCTGTTTCGATTCCTTATATAGGAGCTATAATGATTAATTACTTTTAATTCCTCATCTTTAGTTACAATAATGTGGCGCAAATAGGCATCCATTCTGGTAAACTTTAACGCTCCATTTCTTTAAGCACAAAAAGAATTTGCCTCATCAATTTTCCGGATAGGTCCCTCAAAATTCCAAAATATTGGAATAAAGTTGACCCCTCAAGATATTCCATAATAATATAGTTTTGCCCCACCCATAAAGCCGTGGAATAGTGGATGACTCTTGTGCAATTTTCAATACATCCCCCTCTTTAATGGCATATTCTGGTTTTGCACAAATTTTCACACATTTGTCTGAAGAAATTTTTAAAACGGCCCCTTGCGACCCCTTACCATTCAGCGGAAACGAAGTTGGATTTTTTATTACATCACCTTTTTAATCCCTTCAGTAACACTGATAGATTTAAAGTCCTCCGCTTTCGTTCACTTCCTTCACATTTCCTATCATACATTTCTTTTTCTCTTTTTCTCTAAGTTTCTTGAACGGCTTATTACGAAAGGAAATACGTTCCTTTTTTTGAAAAGTCCTTCTATAATTGATGAAGAAGGAATTAAACTCACGTATGAATTTTGGTGAAAATACACACATGAATATCTTTACAAAGTGACTTGGGCAGATTATTTTATGTAAATGATTAGAGTTTGCCATAGTCAAGCGCTAGGTCACCAGTAATTTTTACTGGTCGACCTCATAATCGGAGCACTGTCAGCAAGAACTAAGAAACAGTTATATAAAAAGGTTCATTGTATAATTAACATAGTAAAACGCTTACAGTGGCAATTCAAACTAATTGTTCAGAAAATTCATTCTATTAGGAGTCGATGAAAGTTGACGGTGGAAAATAAAATAAGTAAAGAACAAACTATTTTTAATCATATTGGAAATAAAATCAAAACGGAAGACCGAGACATTAATGTAATTGCTAGATTAGATGAACCGCTAATTGTAATATTAGGGAATGTTTTGAGTGACGAAGAATGTGACGGACTTATTTAATTGTCAAAAGACAGAATGAATCGTTCCAAAATTGGAGTTAAGCACGAAGTAAATGAGATAAGAACGGGCTGTAGTATGTTTTTTGAAGAAAATGAATATAACATCATTACCAAAATTGAAAAACGGATTTCAACAATCATGAATATACCCATTGAACATGGAGATGGTATTCAAATTCTTAAATATACTCCTGGGCAAGAATATAAAGCCCATTTTGATTTTTTTACATCCTCAAGTATAGCAGCAAAAAATAATAGAATTAGCACAATCATCATGTACTTAAATGATGTGGAGCATGGGGGAGAAACTTTTTTTCCTAAACTGAATTTTTCAGTGTCCCCGCGAAAGGGAATGGCTGTGTATTTCGAATACTTCTATAACGACAAAAATCTAAACGAACTAACTCTACACGCTGGAGCACCCGTTATCACTGGTGAAAAATGGGTTGCAACACAATGGATGAGAAGGAAAAAATAGTCTCCAGATGTCAGATGTTTTAAAAATGATAGATTTAATTCACTTCCTGCTCCCACATAACTGTCACCTTA
Organism: Peribacillus simplex; assembly: GCF_001578185.1. Classification (NCBI taxonomy): domain Bacteria; kingdom Bacillati; phylum Bacillota; class Bacilli; order Caryophanales; family Bacillaceae; genus Peribacillus; species Peribacillus simplex. The sequence continues at coordinate 2,759,489 of NZ_CP011008.1, forward strand.
AAACCTTTATATCTGTATTAATAGATGAAGAATGAAGTTCGAGAAAAAAACAGAAAATAGACATCTTTTTTTCTCATCGTGTTCCTTAATGAACTAATACACCTATTAGTTCATAAGGGATTTTCCTGATAAAATATGGACACAAGGTGAAATCAAATAAATGACCAATAACCAAATTAAGACTTGTCCATGGACCTCCAAAACTTCGTCATACCCCTTCTGCTATTAAATGCTTTAAGGCATCTCTAAGTATACTCCATCCAGTGAAATGTTTGTTTGGCAATCCGGATATCCAAGTTCTTATTAACTTAACTTTGCACTTCTTTTCACCATGCAGTTATGTTATGTATTTGCACACCACTTACCCAACGGGCAGTATGTAAAGGTGGAAAAGCATGAGGAACATCCGCTAGAGTTTCCACGCCCTTATACCCCAAACGTCCAAACTCTGATTATTCGTTCAAAAAGATTTTACTCAACTGTTAAGGCAATGCCCGACACAATCTATTCATGAGTATTCTACAAAGTTCCGCGAAGATCCAGCAGTATAGAAAACTCAATATAAATATTATTGCAATAACCTTTGGATCCATAGTTGTATCAACAGTAGGGCCTAGCACTGGAAAACGGAATACATACAGAATCACCATAATACCCGTAAGTAGACATATTGATGAAAAGGAAACAACCACAATTCTCCTCTTCAATTGTAAAAAGGCCACACCCATCGCAAGACCTAATAAACCTGTTGTAAATGGAAAGATAATTAGTTCACTCGGCTGAATAATAAATAAAAGGAAAATCGTAAGGGTATAAGAGAGGATTCCCTGGCGGATAGAAAAACAAGTAGCTAAAAAAATTGGTAATGTCGCCAGAAAACTAATTAGAAAGCCTATACCAGGCATAAAGCCCCCTGCTGATTGAAGCATAGTGGAAAATGTACTTAATAAGGCTGTAATAACTAACTTGGTTGCAAGTGTCATTTTTCTTACAGGAACATAGTTTGCAGCTGTCCCTATCATCAATTGATACCAATAACGAACAAACCGATTGATTAAAACCACCCCCTAAAAACAACCAATTTGTCACTTTCTATACTATTCATACCCTTTCGCTTTATGCTGTATTTCCTGTTATTAATTAATTGCAATGAGGATTGCCCCTCCATGGTTATTTAAAAAAATTAAAGTATTTGCGGAAAAAGTTTACAACTCCAATTAACTTAACGTTTACGAATCGATGGGAAATGCTAATTGCAGATGCTGAAATTTCTTCTTACTCCAAGCGGAACAAGAGTGTGTTATCTTGGTCCCGATAAAAAAATGTATTTTTGGCAAGGAACAGCTACAAATTCCCGTGTTTCAAATGAGCAAGTTTGGACAGGCGCATTCTCTCCCTTTGGTGTTCCTTCCTTTTTTTCATTTGGGGGAACAATGAATTCCTTAAGCTGATGGGCATGGGTGTGCAAGGTATTTTTGAACAAACTTTATTACGAAACTACAAATAGCTCTATTTTGAAATTTTCTACTTTGTCTTTATTGTCACAAATACAGTAAATATATGACAAATATTCCAGCCGTCGAATTTTATAGTTTTAATAAATCATGGAACAATTTCAAAAACAGTACCCTTGTTTAATTCAGTCGCTTTCATAGAGCCATAAACCCCTAAATATAGACTGGTTTGATCCAGATTCGTTCCCAAACTAACATAATAAGCTGATTGCGTCGAAAAGTTATAATCAGTTTCAATAACACTAAAATCGTTTAGTTTACAATCTGTACTTACCCTGGTATAAGCTAAAACCCCTCTAACCGGAGGTCGAGATTCTTCCTTCCGGGCAAGATCGGTAAACACAACGCTTCCCGTTAAATTTGGGATTCTATTCCCCATATACGGCTGCACTCCTGTAAGTGCAGTTCCTCCAAACTTATCGGGGCGAGGATCTTTATGAAAATAACTAATTAAAGGCTGTAGACGCCTCACAGAAGTTTTTACTGTGTCATTGTAATAAGCAATCGTTTTCTCATTCAAAGCCGGGTTTTCAGAACAGCCCTTTATAAACGAAGTAGGAAAAGCACCTTCCCACCCTCGCCAACCAAAGTTAATAAATCCTTCTTGGTCAGGTTTAATTCTCATTAAAGAAGCTTGAATAAGCTGAGTAACCGGTATTGGTTTATAATGAACGAATGAAAAAATTGACTCTACCATATCCTGTCCGACATTCCCCACATATTTGATATACTGATTATAAAACTTTTGAAATGAAATGCCTGTTATATTGCGAACCCCTTTTGCAATTACCGTAAGCGTTTCCTGAATAGGTGAGGGAAGTTCATTAAAACGTGTGACTACGGGTGGATCATCGATAAATGTATCCTTAACTACATCAATTTCAATTATTTTACCAGCTATCTCCATATCATCTTGACTTAAATTAAATGGATCATAGCCTGCTCCACCATCTCCAGTTGTTAAAATAAGTTTTCCGGTTTCAGGTGAAAAGTTTAAGCTATTGACACCATTATGATTAAAAAATGGTCTTCTTATGTTAAGTAATGTCCGTCGTTTTTGAGGTTGACCATTCGATTGTAAAATCCATTCTTCAACTGTATCAATATGATCATATTGAGTTTCTCTATTTATCCACTTTAGGTTTAAAGTTCTGGGATCACACGGGTTAGGCATAAAATGTTCAGTAAGGGCCCCTGGACCTTGTGTTCCAGCTACTGAATAATGAAGATAAAACAAACCGTTATAATAAAATTCTGGATGAAATGCTAGCCCTATTAATCCCCGTTCATCATATCCCCTACCTGAAACACCTTGTTCAGAACTACCTAATTTTAAGATTCGCGAGCGAATATCTAAAAAAATCCTAATAACTCCGTTTCCTATGTAAAAGATTTCTCCTACCTGAGTTGCAATAAATAATCCTTCAATTGAGTCACCCGGAAGTATAGTTGTTTTCAAAACGGTGGGTAAATTTATCTTACTTACAATGGGTCGTAAGCTAACCTTTTCTTTTATCAACTAACTTTACACCCCTTTTTATTGTTTTCTATTATAAGAATATGATTAGGGATGCTCTATTAGTATCAAATTAGGGCCAAGGAATTGGGGAAATTTCCTTTTAATAATGGTCCGTTTTTGGTATGTTCTATGCGGATATTAAAATTGATAAAAAAAAATTTCAAATTGTTTATATTACTAAACGCAGTCATAGATGTTGTTTTTTGCATTTATATTGACTGGTGTTATTAAAAGGGATTTACATTAGTTCGATTAAATAAGTTTCAATTTCCGCTTATTTCTTTTTATAAGGAGTTTTTTACTTTATGGATTTCAACGCACTTCTGGAAGTAAAAGGGAACCCACTTGAAAATATTGTGAATTAATCAAAGTAACAGCGGCTTATCTTCATTGAGATTTTCCATAATCGGGGGCTTTAATTGAATAAGAATCACAAAAATTATTAAACTTTTTTATAAAAGGATGCTTCAATTGAATATAAAAAAGCGTGTTTCGATTAATTTCAAAACACACTTTTTCCATGTACTGTGGATTTGAGTCAATATTTTGGACACAAAAAGTTAAACCTTAAGCTGTATTTCTAATTTTATCTTCAATGGCTTTTATATCCTAAGCTGCTGTGAATTCTTTTTCGGTTATACCAACCTTCAATAAATTGGAACATCACTAATTTAGCTGTTTGATAGTCGAGATATCGCACGTGATTGACTTTGTTTCCATTTGTAAGGATTCAATACAGCCATTATCGTACGGACAGCCTTGTTGACTAAAGAATTGCTTAATAAGGTGGTTTTGGAAAAGAATGAATTTAAACTCACTGCTTGTATATTGTAAGCCAAGGTTCGTATGAAGAACTAAGCAACCAAGGGGAATGACGATCCAATACAGAAGTGGATATGAACGATATTTTTTCTTCGTGATAGAACGAATACTCGCCTTGCTCATTAACCGTTGAACACGTTTTAGAGAAAATCCTTTGGTTAATAAGATTTGATGTATCTGTCAAGACCATGGAACCTCTAAAATAAATACACTATAGAACAAGGATTCTTTATTAAATTCGAATTCAAACTCTTATTAGTTTTTACTTTACAGTCCTTACCTTATTCAGCATTCTTGCTTGAATTTAAACCCTAAATCATTTACCTTTGTTGCTATTTCTAAAACTATCGAAATCAGTCTTAATGTAATGAAAGACCTTTGCGTTGCCGTTATGGTCAGGATGAGTTATTTTTAATAACCCTTTATATTCGGCTAACAATTCTTTATAACTCGCCATTTTTGAAAGCCCTAATTTTTCACTATAATCATTTGATTGGGCAGTGGAGCCGTAATTGTAATTATCTCCTATGTTGGCTTTTACTTTTATCAATTCATTACGTAATTCAATATTTTCTTTTAATAAATCCTTTGTTTCATTTTGCAATTCACTTTTTTCATTCTTTAGAATGACTACTTCCTTTTTATACATATCCCTTTGCTGGATTAATATTTTTTTTGCAGTCTCATTAAGTTCCTCAATGCCTTCTATTTGCTTATCTTGGGCTTGTATTTTTAATTTTAATCGGTGTATGATTTCGTCCTTATTTTGATCTAAAATATCATTTATTGCCAGCCTTGAGGATTTGTCATCGATTATGTATCCAGTATTACTCTTTCCGTTTCCCCCGTATTTAACCTTACCTTCTCGTAACCAACGTCGAACAATTTGAATACTACTGCTTTCTGTTATTCCTGCATCCTTTAACAGGTCGAAAGCTTGGTCTGTATCATCCAGAATATATCCAGTTTTTCTTTTCCCGTTTCCTCCCTCGTATTTAATCTTTCCCTCACGCAGCCATCGTCGAACAGTTTGAATATTACTACTTTCTGTAACACCTGCATCCTTTAACAGGTCGAAAGCTTGATCTGTGTTCACAAAGTTCCCCCTTTTCATCTTATTACGCCAAGCAATGTTAAATTGAGTGATATTACCCTATTAATTGAAAAAAATGAATCATTTTAACTCTGGTAAATAGCAGGTTATGGATGATGTGGCATTTTGGCGGGAAATTAATAGATATAAATATAATAAAAAGGAACGATTCAAACCGACTTCAATTGAAGTGTATATATTTTCTAAACGATCAATGATATGAGTGAGTTATTCAAGACTGCTTTTTCTCGATTTTAATGCCCCTATTTAGGGTATCATGCTGATTAGGAAGAAATTATCTACTTTATTTCTATAGCACTGCCTGTACCATCTGTAATTTGTTACATCCTATTTGGCTTGTATGTATGCTAATGTTTTAAATAATAGCATAGCTAATTCCTATACAAATAACAAACAGTTAAAGAATAGATGACAGATATCACAGAAGGATAACGAAAAGGTATCAAAATTTAAGATGGCAAAGAATAATTAACGATATCTTCCTTCCTTTCTAAGACATGACACAAATGGTGGTCTTCGGTTATTAGGCAGCCTTATATTAGTTGGGTACAAACATTATTAATGAAGAGTGTGTACTGTGAGGGGTATTTTTAAAACTCCCCTTAATTATTGTTGTGAATCCGCGTAATACTTACGGGACTCCATTGTGTGATGCTTCATTAAGAAGGGAGCTTTTAATATGCATCTAAAGTTTCATCCATGCGGTAAGGGATATTCCATATTAAAAACCCCAATCTCTCAGTGATAACAATGAGAAATTGGGATTTGATTTTTCAACTATTGTGCCTTCTGTTGCAACTAAGATTCAAAAAACAGCTAATATAGCTTGTGGATATTTTTTTCCTAGAGAAAATTCATTGATGAGCCTCTGTGTAAATTTGAAAGGTAATACCGAATTTGTCCAATACTATCCCATAAGCAGGGCTAAAAAATGCTTCCTGGAGCGGCATTTTCACTTGTCCGTCTTGCGACAAGGACTCAAAAATTCGCTTTGATTCTTCGATATCGTTAGTTGAAATACAAATCGTAACTTGATCTCCAGTTTGACTGGTTTGACCCGGAAACATATCTGAAAACATGAGGTCCGTTTCTCCAACCTTTAACATTGCGTGTGACACAAGTTCCTTTGCTTCTTCTGGTAAAGGGAATTCCGGGTTTTCTGGCATTTCTCCAAAGGTTTGACTAAAAAGGACTTTCGCATCCAATGCTTTTTCGTAAAATTGGATCGCTTCCTTCGCATTTCCGTTCATCATTAAATAGGGAGACAATCTCATGGTCATAGTTAAATAGCTCCTTTTGTTCTAATTTTTTTACACGGCATGAGTAACTTCCAAGCTTCCTTTTGAAATTATAGTGGCAATACCCACTATACCATTATTACCCATGACTTTATTTTATAACACAGAACGTGTGTTCGTCAATAAAAATCACTCAAAACCAATTGGTTGTCCTATCTCGGTGTATGTATGCTTCAACAATTGTTGGTTTTCATTTTGATTATTTAATAATTCTCTATTACTTGATTCAACAGCAGCTGGAAGTTCCTCAAGAGCTTTCAAGCTAGTAGGTTCCTCGGCCATCTGTTTATCTATGAAAGGTTCAAGAACCATTTGCATTTCTTTAACAATCAAATTAGGAAGAACATATATTCATTATCCCCTGAATCAAATAAAACAAGTGTAATTAAGGAGGAGTCTTCGTATTTTTATCCTTCTGTAGGGAACGTTTGTCACCTTTTTTAATGAGTATAGCTTTATAAAAATAATGGTATTTCTTAATGTGAATAGATTAGGGAGGCTTATATGAAGTATTTGTTAGTAGGTTATCGATTTTATTCAATGGGATGTAGCACGTTATCAATTTCTTTGGATCTTAAAGGAAATTCTCGTCAAAACTACCACGTTCATTGGCAATCCAGTATATACTATGCCTTTTTTACTGCATAATCCAAGGTATCCTCCACAATTGAAGACTGTTCTTTAAACTCCAAAGGTGATTGTTTGACCTTTTCATAATGGATTAGCAAGGGTGTGTTTTGACAATTCGTTTATAAAAGGCATGACCCAAGTAAATTTTCGGATTCATGCCCTCAAGCTCCGCTCCTTGACCAAGTTTTTTGAATCCGTTCAGTAGAAAAGTTTTTTTTGACTTTAATCCATTCGTTTCAATTTGGTAACCTTCCTTATTAACTCGCTATTTTTTCTGAATTTTTCGTTTTTTTAGGGTTTGGTAGCTTAGAGTCTATAGATAGGAATCGGCTTCCATTTAATACTAGGTGAAGTGCAATAATCATAAGAACCAGGTCCAGTTCGAAACCTGTACCTTCTCCATTCCCCATAAAACCTGCTGGAAATTTCACATAAACAATTGCACCAGCCATAATGAATATAAGGAGAGCAGAAATTATTCTTGTTCCAAGACCTAAAATTAAAGCTAATCCTCCAACCAATTCAATTGTACCAACAACATAGGCCAAAAACCCTGGAATGCCTATACTTTGAAACCATCCTGAAGTGTTATCCAATCCACCTTGGAACTTTGACAAACCATGTAACAAAAATGTAATTCCCAACATTACTCTTAATAAAAAGGTACCGACTTCTTGTTTATTCATGACACATCTCCTTTTACTTATTTTACACTACAAAGTGTAGTGTAAACTTGCAAAAAAATCAAGTGAAAGTCACCCGACAATCACTATAGTCATTCCCAATAATATCACCAAAACATATATAGAAACAAAAATCGTGGTACTATCAGCCCTCAAAGGAATTGTTTTATGAGGATCAACTAATTGCTGAAGTCTATAGTTTACCGATTCATTTGAGAAGTGGACTATGACAGGAGTTGATTTATCAGAGCTAAAATGTTTAATTAACTTCAACAAAGCAGCGCTTATGCCTAAATCAGTGCCCATTTTATTAATCGCATATTCATCGGCTAATAATTCACTTATTATTTTGTAATTTTTATAACACCATTTTGTCAGTGGAACAAACCATAACGTATGCGAGATCAACTGTAAAATAAAGATTACCAGTGGATCATATCTTTTTTGGTGAAATGCTTCATGCTCCACTACCGCTTCCAGCTCGTCAAGCTCCAATAATTGAATTAAACCAGTGCTTAAAACAATGAAAGGTCGCCTGAAACCAAGCGTAAACGCAAGTGGTTGATCAGCATTAACAACTAAGATATCTTTGTTGACCTGTTTGAATGTTTCATTTATTGTCCTTGTCTTTTCAACGTTTTTGTAGCTAAAAAGCTTTTGTTTAAACCTTCTGGATAGAAGATATTGCTCTGCAATTTTGAAAAGGGTGCTCAATATACTATAGGATATTACTATATTGAGCAGTGTGATGACTACAAAATAGTAAACTGAACCTTCCTTGAATAGACTAAAGCAAAATTTAAAAAAGTTGGCTTTAATATTTACTCCAAAAAAGATATGTACCAAAAACGCTCCCATTTGGCTCCATACTACACAAGCAATTAAAAGACTCAGGCTTATCACAAAATAAGACTTTTTCTTCCACATTATAATTTATCCTTTTTTAACGATTGAATTTTTTGTTCCAATTTTTCAATTAAACCTTGGTCAGCGTCTTTCATGGCATCAAGCATATGGCTAATGACAGCCCCGCCAAACTCATCCAGCAAATTCTCAGTCAGTTTCTTTGACTGCTCTTCTAAAAACTCGGCTTTAGACTGCACGGGGCGAAATAATGAAAGCCTTCCTTCGGACCTCTTTTCAAGAATGCCCTTTTCAACTAAACGGTTCATGACTGTCATTACAGTATTAAAGTTGATAGGCTTGTCAAGCTCCAAGGATTGCTGGACAGCTTTAATACTCTGTTCATTTTTATCCCATAAATATTCCATGATATTAGCTTCCAAGGGACCAAAGAAACGATTCAGTCCAACTTCATCATATTTAAAATTTTTAATATTCATTTTTATCACTCCCACTACGAATTGTAGTGGAAAACCTTGTTGGAATCAAGTTTCATCCGGAAGATTAGAAATGAAGTAGTATCATGAATTTCTCTATTGATTGACTTTTATTACCTTTCTAGACCCCTTTGGCCTGGACTTTCCAATTTATCCAGGTTCTCACTGTTATACTTCACTTCCTTTTTTCAGCTACAAATGTTCATCCGCTGTCAGATACATCCAAAACGGCTTTAATATTATAAAAAAACGAGCCTATTGGAGGCTCATTTCATGAATTTATGATTAACTCCTTGTTGAAAGTCTCTCTATTTCATCAGAATTATAAAGATGAAATCCCCTTGTCGTCGTTTGGGCAGCAGCATACATTGCAGCAGCTACTTTGTTTGCTTCTATTGCACGATATGGGCGTAAAGGGCCCATAAAGAGAAATTTAGCAAATGGGCTTAGCATACTAGAAATCTTTTCACCTGCCCTAAATTCCTTTCGTTCTCCAAGAAGTAAGGAAGGACGAAAAATATGTACAGAATTCAAATCTAGGTGTTGTAGTGTTCCTTCCACATCGCCCTTAACACGGCTGTAAAAAAACTTTGATTTGGAATCGGCTCCCATGGCTGTTATGACGAGTAATTTTTCAACATTGGATGTTTTCGCCATTTTAGCTGCTTCGATTACATAATCATAATCAACTTTACGAAAAGCTTCCCTGGATTTAGCCTTCTTGATCGTTGTACCTAAACAAATGAAAACATCGGAGACGTTGAACAAATCGGCATACCTGGATAAATTTTCAAAATCCACAATATGCCCTGTGCACTTGGGCTCTGTGAATTCCGTTTCCCTTCTTGTCATAAAATGGATTTCCTTATAGATTTTGCTGCTGCTTAACTCTCTAACCAACTGGGTACCGACCACACCTGTAGCCCCTAAAATCAATGCCGTCTTTTTAGTCATGATTTCCTTCTTTCCTTCATTTGCTCCTGAATATCAACCATACCCATTTTTAACCCCAACCAATATAGGACTAAGATAAATGATTCACTTGATTGAAATCATCAATAATCCAAGAATCGGCATCAAATCTAATCGTACTCAAACATGCATTGAACAACCGCATTTCTTTGGAAACGATTGACTCGTTTGACATCAATCGTAAAATGAAATGAATGACGGCGCCATGTGCAACAAGTATCACTTTCTTGTCAGGATACTCCTTTTGAATTTCCTGGAGCCCGTTCATCAGCCTGTTTCGTAAAGAATCCTGATTTTCCTGACCGGGATATAACTTATCCGTGAATGCTGCTTCCCTTTCAGCTGCTGTCATTCCTTCAGCGACGCCAAAATTCTTTTCAATGAATGCTATTTTTTCAATTACCGGAACTTCGATATAATTTGAAATGATTTCAGCCGTTTCCCTTGCCCTTTTTAGTGGGCTTGATATGATTACATCCCAATCCTCTTCAGACAAAAATTCACCACATTGCCGTGCCTGTATCTTTCCTAGTTCATTTAAAGGGATATCAGTCTGCCCCTGCAGTTTCCCTAGTGCATTCCAATCTGTTTGACCATGCCGCACTAAACAAATAGTAGTAATTGTCCTCAAACCCCTCTATGCAGAATCTTATTTTTTCACTTCTTCAATGATGGAGTGTCCTTCACTATGCTCGAGATCTGACCATTTCCATTTTTCATGCAAACGTATCCTTCCATCAGGCAGCATTTCAGGGGTGGAAAGACAGCTTCCTCCTCTTATTTCACCTTTTTCATTGATATGATTATACCTGAATTCAAGAGATCCATCCATATGGACAAGCCCTATTAACGTACCTTTAACAATCTCTCCACCCTGATAACTTGCTGAAAGAATTGAACCTTCTTGTGAATAGTGAAAGGAAGTATTTCCTGATACTTCCCCATTTTCAGAGTTGACTTTTGCTCTGAATATCCGTCCATCATAATTAATCATGTTCATTCCCCCATATGAATCAATAAGGATAATGATACCAAATTAATAAAAAAAAGAGTATTGAAAAATCTTATAAATACTTAATTCGTTCACAATGGAAATTCAATAAAAAATACTTAATATTTCCCATTGAATTCTTCTATTATAGTGTGGTTAGATTATGGAAGATGTTACATATAGTCTGAACATTCCCGAGGATGAAACATCTAAATTTAACTAGAAGATATTGGTGAGGTGCTCAATTGAAAGAAATACTTCTGATTCTGCTATTGCAACTTATTTATGTTCCGATATACACGCTGCGAACCATTTTCTTAGTAAAAAATATTACCATACTTGCCTCGATACTGGGTATTGCAGAAATGTTAGTATACGTTTTTGGTTTATCCCTTGTATTTGGCGGTGACCAAAGCATACTCGCCATGGTTGTCTATGCAGTCGGTTTTGGAATCGGAATAATTTTTGGTACGAAAATTGAGCAAAAACTTGCCATCGGTTTTATAAATGTAACCGTTAATACCCAAACCAAAAATGAACAGTTAGTTGATACCCTCAGGAACAACGGATTTGGTGTCACTCTTTATACGGGCGAGGGCAGGGATAGCAACCGCTATCGGATGGAAATCTTGACAAAACGAAACCGGGAACAAGAATTAATAGCAACCGTTGAAAAGTTTGAACCTAAGGCTTTCATCATTTCATATGAACCACGCTATTTTAAAGGTGGATTTTTACTGGACCGGTTGAAAAATAAAGCAAGCTGAACGAAATGCAAAAGCCCATCTTTATAAAGATGGGCTTTGCATTATTTGGTTTTTGATTTTCTAATCTTGACTGCCTTGGTAACCATTTGTTTTTTTATCCACTTTAAGTATTTTTTCAATGCTTCATCATCTTTTAGCAATACACCGTTATATAGTCGGATGGCGAGCTCTCGGTTTGAATACAAGGCGTGAATCTGTTTATGACATGATTTACTGAGACAAGCAATTGGTAAATGGCTGCCGCTTAAACTCCCTAAGAGATGGTCAGTTCAATCTCACCCCTGCCACAAAGCCCACAAGTCCCTTTCATCTCATCACCCGGCAGTTAAGGCTTTACGGATTTTCCTTCTTCAACTATATGAAACATCAAATGGGCAAGATGATGGATTGGTCCATACTCTTCGTTGTCCTCATCATCTTCTACATCTTCCACTTCATCCATGCCTTGCAAATAAAGTGCCATGAATTCATAAAAGTCATTTTTAGAAAAGGAATAACAATCACTTGGATCCTGATTATCTTCTTCATACTGCAAAACAAGATGAGATAAATCACCCTCATCATCTTCTGCATCAAAAAAAACGAAATACCCGATATTTGTATCCAGTTCAAATAATCTGCGAAAACCGCGTGATGTTGTTTTTTCAAATTCAGCCGCCGTCAGTTTTTGCACTTGCATGCTATCTACATTATCTTCTTGATGAAAGCCCACGATAAATGTGTTCATAATCCTAACCTCCTGTTAAATATGGATAACCAATAGTATCCCCATTTAAACGAAATTATTCGATTTAGAGGTTCGTTTCCAAGACGACCGGGCAATGATCACTACCCATGACATCGCAGTGAATGTTAGCCTCCATTAAAGAATCCGCCATCCGTTTTGAAACAATGAAATAATCGATTCTCCACCCAATATTCCGCTCTCTTACTTTACTCATATATGACCACCAAGTATAGGCACTTTCCTGGTTCGGATAAAAATGGCGAAATGTATCGATAAACCCTGCATCAAGTAATTCAGTCATCTTCCCACGTTCTTCATTAGTGAAACCCGAATTCCCAATATTAGGTTTTGGGTTTTTCAAGTCGATTTCCTGATGTGCGACATTCAGGTCACCACAAAAGATTACCGGTTTCACCAAATCAAGTTTTTTAAGATAATCAATCATCCCATCTTCCCATTCGAGACGGTAATCCAGCCTAGATAAATCCCTTTTGGCATTGGGTGTATAAACATTCACCATATAGAATTTCTCGAATTCCAGTGTTATGATCCTGCCTTCCGGCTCCTCGTCCATCTCCCCTACACCATATTTCACGGAAAGCGGTTTTTCCTTCGTGAAAATGGCTGTTCCGGAATATCCTTTTTTCAGTGCATAATTCCAATATTGATGGTACCCTTCCAACTCAAGTGAAATCTGCCCTTCTTGTAGCTTAGTTTCTTGAAGACAAAAAATATCTGCATCCACATTTTTAAAGTAATCTAAAAATCCTTTTTTAACACAAGCCCTAATACCATTCACATTCCAGGAAACCAATTTCATATTCTTTTTAATTCTCCTTATGGCCAACTAATTTCATTACATTTCAACTATACTATTTATCTTCATTTTTTCCCATTAGAGTACATTCGAAAACAATCTGGCAAATGATTCTTTTGAACGTTCCAAGAAGCCACGATCGTTATACCTGATTGAATCTAGTTTGTCACTATCTTTCATATCTTCTTTGTAATGAGTGACAAGATCATCAATGGTACGGCTGCCCATAAGAAAGACATTGACTTCGAAATTCAGATGAAAACTCCTCATATCCATATTTGCGGTCCCTATAGAGGCCATATCACCATCTACGATAATAAGTTTTTGATGTAAAAAGCCCTTTTTATACGAGTATACCTCTACACCGAATTGAAGCAGCTCCCCGAAATAGGAGCGACTGCCATATTGGGTTAAAAACCCATCATTTACTGCCGGAACCATAAGCCTAACTTGTAACCCCTTAATGGCTGCATGTTTAATTGCTGCTTTAATGGCTTGATTAGGTACGAAGTATGGGCTTGCAATCCAGATTGATTCAGTGGCGCTAGTAATAAGCGAATAGTAAAAATCACTCATTATTCCCTGTTGTGTATCAGGTCCGCTCGCTACAACCTGGACAGCTCCATCCCCATGTTCAACTTTATTTTTGAATGCTGGACGTTCTTGCAATACATCTTCCCCACTAACATATTCCCAATCCAAAAGGAAAACGGTATGAAGCATATTTACCGCTTCCCCTTTCAGGACCATGTGTGTATCTCTCCAAAAACCAATGTTTTTATTTCGTCCCAAATATTCCTCACCTACGTTTAAACCGCCTACAAAACCAATTTCCCCATCAATGATGATGATTTTGCGGTGATTCCTAAAATTGAACTTTTGATTGAAAAAACCATGTTTCAATGGCGAAAATGGATAAGCTTTTATCCCTGCATTTTTCATCCGCTTAACTTCATTATTTGAAAGGCTTAAACTACCCGCCGCATCAAAAATGAATAAAACTTCAACACCAACTTTTGCTTTTTCAATAAGGATATCTATAATTTCGGTACCAAGCCTGTCTGAACGAAAAATATAATATTCAATATGAATGAATTTTTCAGCCTTTTTTAATTGTTTAATGATTTCCGTAAACGTTTCGTTTCCATTTTTCAAAACTTCCGTTTGCGAAGATGTACTTATAGTTGTCTCAGAAGCATTTTTGGCAAAAGCTGCGAATGATTGCTGATGATTATTCAAGAACGAAAGATCTGGCGGTGATACATGAGTGACAAGACTCTTCCATTCTTCCCGATCTCTTTTCCTTTTACTTCGAAACAAATACCCCTTTAAATAGAGCTGACCTGAAAATAGATAAAATACATATCCAAATACCGGGAAAAACAAAAGTACATACATCCATAAAAGGGTCTCGTGAGCAAATCTATTTTCCAGCATGAGTGAAAACATGGTAACAACCATGACAAAAATATATAATCCAATAAAAAATAGCTTCACGTTGAAGCTTACATGAGTGAAAAGGATCATATAAACTGCGGCAATTAAAATAAATAAAAATACAAATTCCATTCTTCTTCTTCTCATCTTTTCATTCTCCTACACAACAATATTTTATATATATCAAACATATACCCATATTTGATGGTAAAAGAAACAAAACACTTACGAAGACTTATTTTCGCAAGTGTTTTATGTATTACCTATCCAATTATCACTTCATGACAGGGATGAGACTTTCATACAGCTCAATATACTTTATGGAAGATGATGTCCAACTGAAGTCTAACTTCATTGCACTTTCGACCATCTTCCTCCATCTTTTGGGCTGGAATTTGTAAAGCCCAACTGATTGTTCAATTGTATGAAGCATATCGTGTGCATTATAATTCGTAAAACTGAAACCATTCCCCTCACCAGTAAATTGATTATACGGAATGACTGTATCACGAAGTCCGCCTGTCTCCCTCACTAACGGCAGAGTACCATAACGAAGCGCCAATAGTTGGCCAATTCCACATGGTTCGAATTGGGACGGCATTAGAAATAAATCAGAACCTGCATATATTCGTCTTGCTAAACCCTCATCAAAATATGTATTTACTGAAACCTGATTTGGATATTGGTCAGCTAAATGGCGAAATGCAGATTCATATTGCTCATCACCCGTACCTAAAAGAATGAATTGAATTCCTTGGTTCATCATTTCATGAAAAACATGGAGAATAAGATCCATTCCTTTTTGATCAACAAGCCTGGTCACCATTGATATGACCGGGACACCATCATTGACTGGAAGCTCCAACGATTTCTGTAACTCACGTTTATTCTCCATCTTACCCTCGTAGGAATCGAATGGAACAGGAAGATGTTCATCTTCCGCAGGATTATATTCGTCATAATCCACTCCATTGATAATCCCTTTAAGGTCACCATTTCTTTTCCTTAAAAACCCATCCAGGTTTTCCCCAAAATAGGGACTCTGAATTTCTTCGGAATAACTTGGACTTACAGTTGTGACTATGTTGGAGAAAGCTAAGCCAGCTTTCAAATAACTGACATTTCCATGGAATTCAAGACCATCGATATTAAAATATAATTCACTTAAATCCAGTAATTCTGCTAAAACAGCTTTAGGATAAACTCCTTGATAGCGTAAATTATGTATTGTAAATATCGTTTTAATATCCTGATAGAAAGGATGGTTATGATAATGGGCTTTCAGCAAAGCACTGACAAGGCCCGTTTGCCAATCATGACAGTGTATGACATCCGGCTTTTTTTCTAAATAGGGTAAAACCTCTAATATTGCACGAGAAAAGAAGGCGAACCTTTCGCCATCATCAAAAAAACCATAACTCCCATGCCGTTTAAAATAATATTCATTATCTAAGAAATAATATGTAATTCCATTTGCAACAAGTTTTTCGATACCACAAAATTGCTGGCGCCAACCAACAGGAACTTCAATACTCGTCATATGTTTCATTTCCTGTTTAAATCGGTTAGGCAGATCCCCGTATTTAGGAAGGATGACACTTACATGGACTCCCTGTTTTTTTAGCGCTTTAGGGAGCGCACCTATAACGTCTCCGAGCCCTCCCGTTTTTATAAAAGGGGCGCATTCTGAAGCAGCAAATACAACATTCATTGCCGCACCTCCTCTTTTAAATGACTTCCGCTTTTTTTATTACAACTGGCTGTTTTAAACCAATAACTGATTTTTCACTAGTAATTTTCACTTCTTTATCGGTTATGATATTTTCCACGATAGCACCTTCTTCAATCACGCCTTTTTGCATGATGATGCTATTTCTTATAACCGCTCCCTTTTTTACCTTTACTCCACGGAAGAGTATACTGTTTTCGACAGTCCCTTCAATATCACAACCGTTGGCTATCAATGAATTGGTAACCTTCGAAGATCGTGAATATTTGGTCGGTGCCTCATGTTTGATTTTTGTATAAACATCCCAAGTGTCTCCGAAGAAAGAACGGATAACAGAAGGGTTCAGGAAATTCATATTACTGGAATGAAAACTTTCAATGGAATGGATGAATGGCATATCTCCAGTAAAATTGTAGCCTTTGACAGTAAAACGGTGAAGATTGGCTTTCACAGCATCTTTCAAAAAATCATATTCTCCACTGGCAACACAGCTTTTGATCAAGTTCACCAATAAGGTTTTACTTATGATGAAGGTTTCGAGACAAACATGGTCACCAGGTCTAGGGATGGTATAAAAGCTTATGTCCGTGATGTCATCATCAGAATCTACTGAGCAGGTGTGATAGATTGGCTTTTCTATCAATTCCCCTACATAATCCTTATAAACGACCGTGATATCCGCTTTATGTTTTTTATGATAATCAAGCACATCATTGAAATCCAATTTACATACATGGCTTCCAGGTGAAATGATGACAGTATCTGCCGCTGCACGTTCAAAAAAGCTGAGGTGATCATAGAATTGCTTCATATCGCCTGTTACCGTTTCGTCCGGATGGATAGGGGGCAAGATGTATAATCCTCCTGAACGCCGATCCAAGTTCCATTCTTTTCCTGAGCCAAGATGATCCATGACTGAGAGATATTTTTCTTTTGGGAAAACGGCCACCTTTGATACATCCGCATTTATGAAGTTCGACATCGTAAAGTCAATCAAACGGTAGCGTCCACCAAATGGTACTGATGCTACATTACGGTGAGCGGTCAGCTCTTTTAAATGTTGTCTTTCATTGATTAAGTTAATAATACCCAACACATTTTCCATAGGATCTTCCCCTTTTTCTAGTTAAGAGTGATCTTCTTTTTGTTTGGATTGACAATGGTCTGATTTTCGCCAATTAAGGTGATATCGGATGTAACCGCTGAATTGCCAACTACTGCACCATCTTCTATAACACAATTGCTGGCTATGATGCTTCTTTCTATATGAACGTTTTCACCAATCGTAACATTAGGCATGATGACGGAATCTTTTATGGTTGACCCATAGCCCACCTGTACATTATATGATAAAACCGAATGTTCAATATTTCCATGTATCATGCACCCTTCATTTATAAGCGACTGACTGACCTCGGCATCTGATGAGATATATTGCGGAGGGTGGTTTGCATTTCGCGCAAAAATCTTCCACTGCTGATCATCCAACTGGAAATTTGGCGTTTCCTCCAATAAATCCATATGGGCCTGCCAAAGGCTTTCGACCGTTCCAACATCTTTCCAATAATCATTAAAACGATAAGCATACAGTTTTTTTCGATCTTCTAGCATCTTGGGAATGATGTTGCTACCGAAATCATTAGAAGAGTTTGCATCTTTTTCATCGTTTATTAAATACCGTCTTAGGTTCTTCCAATTGAACAGGTATACTCCCATGGATGCGAGATTACTCTTTGGATACTTTGGTTTTTCATCGAATTGGGTGACTTTATCATCATCATTGGTATTCATAATCCCAAAACGGCTTGCTTCCTGCCATGGCACTTGAATGACAGCTATGGTTGCCTCTGAATTTTTTTCGATATGATAATCCAGCATCTTACTGTAATCCATCTTATAAATATGGTCACCGGAGAGAATCAGTACATGTTCCGGATTATAGTTATCAATGTATTGGATATTTTGATAAACGGCGTTTGCCGTACCTTTATACCACTCACCGCCTTCTTTCCCTTGATAAGGAGGAAGAACTGAAACTCCGCCAACATCCAGATCCAGATCCCAAGCTTTGCCATTACCCACATAATCATTTAGAATCAATGGCTGGTATTGGGTCAGTACCCCAACCGTATCAATACCAGAATGAGTGCAGTTACTTAATGGAAAATCGATGATCCTATACTTACCGCCAAAGGGAACCGCTGGTTTTGCCAAACCGATTGTCAATTCACCTAACCTAGAACCCTGGCCTCCTGCCAATAACATTGCTATCCATTTTTTCGCTCCCATTATTCGTTCACTCTCCCCCGTCTTTTTTTTGTTTGCTTCATAAAAATTGATATGCCTAAAGGAGGTACGGTTATTTCCATGCTGTATGGTTGATTATGACATGATTCTTTTTTGACATTAATGGGTTTTTCATTGACCTGACCAGATCCTCCGAAAGCTGCTGAATCACTGCTGAAGACCTCTATATATTTCCCCTGGGAAGGCACACCTATTTGATAATGAGCATGGGACTGTGCAGAGAAATTACAGACAACAATACAATAATCACCTTTGCGTTTACCTTTTCTTATATAGGTTATGATACTCTGACTACTATTGTTTGGTTCTATCCATTCAAATCCCTCCTGGACATGATCCAATCTCCATAGAGAGGAAGTTTGCCTATAAAATTCCTGAAGGGTACGGAAGTAATATGCCAGCTTTTCGTGAGATTCATATTTCAAAAGCAGCCAATCCAATTGTTCCTCATCTTTCCATTCTATGAACTGGCCAAATTCACCGCCCATAAAGAGAAGTTTCTTTCCAGGATGTGTCATGAAATACCCAAAGAGCAACCGTAAGTTTGCGAATTTCTGCCAATAGTCACCTGGCATCTTATTCAATAAAGACTTCTTGCCATGAACTACTTCATCATGTGAAAAGGGCAAGACAAAATTTTCTGAAAAAGCATAGAACAATGAAAATGTTAAGAGGCTATGGTGATTTGGCCTTTCATTCGTTTCAAGTTTCATGTAACGAAGAATATCGTTAGTCCATCCCATATTCCATTTGTAATTAAAACCCAGGCCTCCGATATCGGTAGGTGATGTTATAAGCGGCCTGTCTGTTGCTTCTTCAGCCATCATTAGTGCATTTGGATATTTTTTGAAAACCACCTCATTAAGTTTTTGCAAAAATTGTATGGCTTCTATATTTTCCTCACCGCCAAACTGGTTTTTCAGCTTAACCGGCAAGGGATTATCATGATTTAAATAAACCATTGACGATACCGCATCGACTCGAACCCCATCAATATGGTATACATCCATCCAAAACATCACATTTGATATAAGAAAACTGATTACTTCCGGTTTAGTAAAATCAAAATTGTATGTTCCCCATAACGGACGCTCTGCCCTAGTATGATCAATTGGTTCATAGAGAGGCGTACCATCAAAACGGGAAAGTCCATGTGCATCTTTACAAAAATGGGCGGGAACCCAGTCAAGGATGACGCCAATGCCCTTTTGGTGGCAAAGGTTAATCAAATACTTAAAATCTTCCGGTGAACCGTAACGACTGGTAACGGAATAATAGCCCGTGACCTGGTATCCCCACGATTTATCAAATGGGTGTTCCATTATGGCCATGATTTCAATATGTGTAAAACTATTATCAATCACATAATCAACTAATCTATCAGCCAATTCACGGTACGAATAAAATTCACCATCTTCTGTCTGTTTCCATGTTCCAGGGTGTACTTCATATATGGACATGGGTTTATGATAGATATTTTCCTTTTTCCTATCGGCTATCCACTTCGAATCTTGCCATTCAAAATTATCCAGCCTTTTAATGACCGAGGCTGTTTTTGGTCTGACTTCCGAATAGAAGGCATATGGATCGGCTTTTAGGATACGTTTATTTCCAGGTGTATGTATTTCGTATTTATAAAGTTCCCCTTCTTGAAGTCCTGGTACGAACAACACCCAGACGCCTGAACGCTCGATCCGTTTCATCGCATGATCATTTCCGTCCCAATTATTAAAATTTCCGACTACTGAAACTTGCTTGGCATGGGGGGCCCAAACGGCGAAGCGTACTCCTTCATTACCTAATGATGTTACAATGTGTGCCCCAAGCATTTTATAGCTTTCATAAAGGGTGCCTTCATGAAATAAATATAAATCGAAATCGCTTGGATAGTTCTCTTGTAGCTGGTCCATAATTGTACTCAATAAAACCCCTCCATCAGTATTAACTCGATAGTATTTTACCCATCGTTCCCCAGTTATTATATATATTCGGTGGAAATGATATTAATCCTTCAAATGGAGGTGAACTTATTATAATTAAATGCCCTTTTTTTGAAAATTAAAACATTTTTATGTAGAAAAAGACCATTTAATGTAAAAATATTGTTATTCCAATAAAAGCCCTCCCCATTTTATAGGAAAGAGCTTTAAGGAATCATGTATGAATGCTTCATGTTACTTGTTCAGTTCGGATCATGTGAGTTTTCTTTAAGAATAAATAGGATAATGAGACTGACCATGCCAGGGGAGTATTCCTGTTTGGAATATTACTGCCTCCAATATATAACTCAGGGACTTCCCAATTTTCTGGAATGATCATTTTCGTTTTATCTGTATATTCCTTTACTTTGTTCATCATGCCAAGTTCAAGGTAGCATAAGCCCAGCCAAGGAAGACCGAAACACCATTCCGCTTCCTGGCCTTCATTATAATAAAGGTCCTTTTCATATCGTATACAACCTTTTGTTCTTTCAAGGCGCCCTGTGACATTCTTCAATATTTTAAGGGCTATTTCACGATCTACCAGTCGATAAGGATAAATTAAGGATAAAAGGGCTAGATCCGTCTCTTTTGAATAACTTTCCCTCGGGAGTAGGAAACGAAGTGTTTCTTCTCCCTTCATTATCAGTTCCTCCTTAACGTTGACCAGCATCTTGACTGAATTCAAACCAGCAACACATGCACCGATGCTTGAAGCATGAATTTCGATATTTTCTTCCCACATCCCGTTATCTTCCGACTGCCAATATTGCAGGCATTCCAAGTAATTGACCAACTTTTGTACGATTTGTAAATCACGTTGATTTCTTATCACCTTTTTTCCATGCCTATATCCTTCTCCGACACCCCATAAAAAGGCACCTATCGCATCATTTTGGGCATGCCCCCACTCATCAGTCAGTTCTTCCAATTCAGTGGAATACCGTGCATGGATATGTTCATAAAGATACTGGGGTTTCTGTTCAGTATGAATATCTATCTTCCACTCATAGGATTGAAATAAGTCGAATAAAGCATGATATGCTTTCTCATAACGATTGGATGGATCATTTATAAATGGCAGTACTGTATAAACGACATCCCTTATCCATACATAATTATAATCATCGGAAACGCTTGCAGTATACGCGCCATTAGGAAGCCGCATACGATCAAGAACCTCTAGGGCACCATTAACATTCATTAATTGAACACCTCCATAGTTATTTACTTATTCCCATTGTTGACAGACTCCCATTTTCTAAACGTTGGATCATTCATTTTGGCTCTTTTCGTAAAGATTGTTGTTTTTAAAACGAAACTATTTAAGGTTGATGGGAGCGGAAGTGCGAGACTCCTGCGGGAGCAGCGGGACAGGTGAGACCCCACAGGCGTTTACGCCGAGGAGGCTCACCGCCCGCCCCGCGGAAAGCGAGCATCTGGAGGGGAAATCAACCACAACTCACTACCTGGTAAATAGCAACATAGTATGTGAAAACAGCCTTCATTTTAAATTAGAAGCGCTTTCATTCCAGTTAACCAAAACGACTCTTCAGAAGTTATCACCCTAGTTTATGTAATCACTGCCTTATTTGATAATCAAGCTGACAATGTTCATTGAAAATCGTTATTTGCCTAACCGAAATGGACGAATTCAAATAGTTGCTTATAGTAAATTATGTTATGTGAAATGAAAAACCAGTAATGGAAAATCCATTACTGGTTATATCGGCCTATCCTTAGTACTTATTAAAAGAAAAATCGTAATATCATCAAGGAAAGCACTCCAATCATAACCGTACCCAAGAGACTCCTCGTAAAAATGGCAACCAGGAAAGCAGGTAAAGCTGCGGATAAATTCAATGCATTATCCTTAATTGAAAAGACCTGTTCCGATAATAGTAGCTCTTGAGCCAACAACGCCGCCATTACAGCCACTGGCACATGCTTCAGCCAGTCAATGCCCCACTCAGGAATCTGCATTTTACTAAGCAGCATCAATGGAACGACTCTAGGTATGAAAGTTACAATCGAAGTCCCTATGATGACAACAAGGATATATCCGCTTATTTCCATCTGCCAATCACCATCCCTATCGTTGAAGCTACAATCGTTGCTACTATGACGCCAGTACTGCCAGGAAAGAAGAAACTTACTGCAACAACGATTAATATGCTGCTAATAGCGACTGCAAGATCTATAAAAAAGGCTTTTTTACTTAAAATTTGCAAAACTAAAAGGCCGATAAACATCGCTGGCAAGGCGAAGTCCATCCCGTATTTTTCGGGATCAGGAATCCATTGTCCAAAGAAACCGCCGGCCATATTTGCAATGAACCAATTTAAATAGGCTGCAAGATTCAAACCAAGCATCCATTTAAAATCGAGTTGTTTCTTTTTCTGTGCTGATGTGACGGCCACTCCAAACGTTTCATCCGTTAATAGGGCTCCCGTTATCATGTTTTGTTTCAAACTTTGATGCCTGAAATATGGTGCCAATGCAGCACTAAGTAAAAGATGACGACTGTTAACAAAAAAAATCGTAAAAATAATGGCCGATACTGGATGACTTGCAGCTATCATCCCTGCCGCTATGAATTGTCCTGACCCTGCATAGAGTAAAAGCGACATAAGTGCCACTTCAATCATACTTAATCCTGATGTTTTTTCGACGACCCCTGCAGCAAAACCGATACTTAAATATCCCAATAATGTAGGTATACAATCCTTAACTCCTTGCCAAAATCCTTCCCCTTCTTTAACTTCGGAAAAGCCACCACTTTTCCATTCAGCACTATCCTGACTCATATGAATTCCACCCTTTTTTTACTAAGTTCCTTCAATTTTTCCCCAGCTTGCCGAGCAGAATTGGCAACTCACTATATATTTCAATGATTTCTTCTATCCGCATTCTCACTAAACCGCTCGAAGAAGGGGCAACGAATTCCATTGTCCGCTTCGATGAAGGATCTCCTTGCAGCCCCCAAGAGATTTTTCGTAATTGACGATATTCCTGATAGACACCCTTGCCAACAAAACAGACAAGTTTAGGTTTATACTTTTCAATTTTCCTTTTTAGCTGCTTCCTTCCTTTTATGTACTCCTCTTTTGTGATTTCGTCAGCACCTTTTGTAGGCCTGGAAACGATATTGGTAAAACCATAACCTAAATCCATCAATGACGAGTCTTCAGTTGGGTGATATTTCCTTGGTGTCAGCCCGGACTCGAAGAGGATTTTCCAAAAACGATTGTTTGGATTCGCATAATGATGGCCAGTCTCTCCTGACCGAATGCTTGGATTGAAACCAACAAACAATATATCCAGATTTTCCTTCAAATGATCAGTGATGCCTTCCATTGTAAAACTCCTTTTCAAATCTCTTATATAATTATTGTACAAAACTGAAAAATATTTAACTACCTTTTCCGCCATTTTTACAAACTTATATCCAAAAACTTAACAACGATTTAAGTAGAATGAAAGATGATAGCTCCATAATTTAGTGCCAATCTGTCAAATGGAATATTGAAGACCTATTGCTCCTCTTGAATTCAGTATTCCTTTTTCACAGGAAAGATACATGCTATAAAACTTGGAAAACTACACTCAAGTCTTAATCGAATAGGGTAGTTTAAGGAATCAAATGACCCCGACCAATTAACACAGCTCCTTTCATTTATTTTACCTAATGAATAGAATGACTGATTATTATGATATACCTTGTTTAATAATCCAGTCGGTAATTGGACGAATACGAGGGCATTTCAAACGCAAAAAAGAAACAGCACCTGATAGATGGCTGCTTCTTCATATAACTTATTGTGCGTTATCTACGCGAACATACTTAATCTGATCCAGTGGTATTGTAATGATATCTAAGTTACTTTCATAACCCAGAGCCGTTTCTGTTAATCGAATTATTTCATCGGTTACTTCATGTAACACTCCCACGAATAAATCACTGCTCGTAGCCACTTCAACCGTGTTCCCAATGTAATGTCTTAATTGTCTATAAAAAATACTATCTAACAATGCATTCTCCTCCTTAAATAGGCTCTCTAACTGAATTTTGAGCGTAAAGCGGAACAAATACAACAGATCCAGCTGCTTCAGTAATTACGACATAATCTTCTTCAATAGCACTTAATATTCCCGTCACCGGGGCAAAATCAGTGGATACCGTTACCGTTTTTCCTAGTAGTCTTCTTAAAACCTTTTTCAAATCATGGTACGAATCTCCTGATGCACCTGGGGCTCCAGGTCTCCCCGGAGTTGTTTGACCATTTTCAATAAGCCATTTATAGTAGAGATAGTCGCAGGAATTCTTT
Source organism: Peribacillus simplex (assembly GCF_001578185.1). NCBI lineage: Bacteria > Bacillati > Bacillota > Bacilli > Caryophanales > Bacillaceae > Peribacillus > Peribacillus simplex. The sequence continues at coordinate 2,784,463 of NZ_CP011008.1, forward strand.
TTACATTGCTTCTCTTGCTTCTCACTGCTCATTTTTTTACCACCTTTTTTATTGTCTATTTTATTCCTTCATCATTGTTCACTTCTTTATTTCCTTCATCCCCAATGCTCGGATTTCTTTTTTCCTCTTCCTTTTTGCAACGGTCCCCCTTCCATTCCTTAATACAGCACTTAACTCGTTGTCGATCGAGAATGTGTATCCTTGTATGGTTCCAACCGAAAATGAATTTCGATCTGGATTTTTGCTACTATTTTACCTAGATTCGATCTCCTTGAATTCCGAACCATCAGAGTCAATTGGATTACTTTGAGGATCTTGACATTTTGCTGCGCCTTTCTTATATCGCTTCAAAAGTAGTATATTGATGACTGGTCTTTCGGCTTGGACTAAACAACCTTTTTTTAAATTACTTGAATTATTTTTTGAAGGTTTTACAAATCCATGTCCATTTCTTTAAAGGCTGAATATGATACAGTTGAGGTGATAACTATGAAATATAGACAAATAAGGGATTACATAAGCTTAATTCCTTCATGCTACAAAACATCTGAACTAATCGAAGAATGTCCGGATACAGGGTCAAGTCAAGCAACTTACCCATTTTTCAAATGTTCACTTCCTATTAATATTGTTTTTTCAGAAGCATTAAATAATGGTTATTATGTTAGATGGGGGCAAATTGATGTTGACGATATTATTTGTTGTACCGTAACTGGGACGGATCAAGAGCCCCTCTCATTCTTAAGACAAGAAATAAACACCGTTATTTCCCCATTTTCTTCAAATCAAATTAAACTTCTTTCATTTCCTGAATCGTGTAAAGTTTCCACAAGAAGGAAAATATCATGAAATCAATAAGAGTTCTGATGGTGTTAGATACGATGGATGTAAGTGGAACGGAAACGCATGTTTTGAGTCTTGTGAAGGAATTACAGTCTAGAGGAATTTATACAGCAGTTGTTACAGGAAACGGGAGGATGATAAGTCGATTACGAGAAACGGGATGTAAAATTCATCAAATGAATTTTCCTGAAACATTAACAATCAATTCCGAGGCAGAATCTCTATTATTAAACAGTTTGGTAGATTTGTTACGAAAAGAACAGATTTCACTAGTGCATGGTCACCAGATTACATCGGGCAACATCGCTGCCAAGGCTGCGAAACTCTCAAACATTCCGTTCATATTCACTCTTCACGGGACATACTTCCCTGAATCCGATATAAAAAGTGTCTTACGGATTACAGATGCCGCAGTTGCGGTTAGTGAACCGGTAAAAAAACATATTCAGCCATTTTTCCCTAAGAATATTTCAATAATTGCAAATGGTATTGATACAACCGATTTTTCCCCTTCCCCTTCATTGGAATTAAGGGAAAAAATGAATATTCCTCCGAAAGCTAAAGTAATTCTATACTGCAGCAGGATAACTCGACATAAAGCAAGAATCTGCATGCTTTTAATCAAAGCCTGCAGGGATTTGAAATTAAAGGATATTCCCAACCTTCATGTGATCATCGTAGGCAACGGAAGCCAACTAAAGGATATTAAGAATATGGCAGCAAGTATCCATTCTTCGTGTAAGGAAGAGTTCATTCATTTCACCGGGGAACAACAAAATGTGAAGGACTATTATGCGCTTGCAGACTATGTTGTTGGTACTGGCAGGGTTGCTTTGGAAGCAATGGCATGCGAGAGACCCGTTATTTCGTGTGGAAATCTCGGATACTTTGGGGAAGTGAATAGTAATAACTTTCAACAAGCGTGGGAATGCTACTTTGGGGATCATGCTGCAAAACAGGCCAGCAGCCAGGCCATTATTTATCGGGACTTACGAAACCTCCATCAATCAAGTATTGGGGTTCAAACAGGCAGAGAGTTAAGAAAATTGGTATTGGAACATTTCGATAGTAAAAAAAATATATTACCGCTTATTGAATTATATGAAAGCACAATTCAATCATTTGAACAGCAGCAGGCCATCAATTAATGGTTCTGCTGCTGTTTTGAAATATAAAACTCTCACAATGATAAAGATGGTCTTGGATAGGGGTGCTCTTGATTCTTTGCTAGGAGAATAAAACTACATAGATATTGGAGGCATAAGTCTCTCGATTTTTAAGATAACTTAAAAGCGTATACTTAATAGACACAGCTATGGGGCTGGGAACTGATTAAGTCTATAAATAGGATCTAGTTTTCATTGAATGACTTTAATGACTTTTCTCGTAGGTATTTATGTACCTACGAGTTTTCATAGTAGGTAACTGAATTTCCTTTTGTATACATCAACCTCTGCCTAACTCGGGAATTAGGAAACATTCTGCTGTTGTTGTTCGATATGATCAACTTTTCTTGCTGTGGACATCTTATTGATGGTAAAAAGAATTCCTGAAAGCCATATAATCACGATGCCTGTATAGATATATATATGGGCTTCAATCGGAATCCATGCGGCTAATAGGGTTCGTACATTGATTAAGATAATGAAACCACCTACTAAAACACCCATTAATTGAGCAGGTAGCATTCTGACGAGCCAGGCTGCAATTGGTGCCGCAACCACTCCGCCAATAATCAACGCGGCCACCCAAAGCCAATTGACCGCTTCCCATCCAAGAGAAAGGATAAAACCAAGACTTCCGAAGAAAGCGATGGCAAATTCACTCGTATCTACAGTTCCTACGGCTTTTCTCGCAGTCATCCCTTTTTTTGACAATAAAACAGGCGTTGCAATCGGGCCCCATCCACCTCCGCCAGTTGCATCACAAAAGCCGGCAAAAAGACCCAACGGAATGGATTGTTTTGCGGTTAATGGGTTTACCGTTTCGTTTTCCTTTGACGGTTTAAAAATAAATAAAAAGCGGAATAAAACGTACACACCAAGGCCAAATAAAAATATGGCAATATACGGTTTAGCTAATTCGGCAGGAAGGTTGCTCAGGAAACATGCACCAACAAATGCGCCCACCGAACCTGGAATGATCAAGCGATAGACCATATTTTTATCCACGTTCCCAAACTTTATATGTGAAGCTCCGGACACTGCTGTGGTCACTACTTCCGATAAATGAACGGATGCCGATGCTACTGCAGGGGCAATCCCGAATGTCAACAATAAGGAAGTGGAACTCACCCCATACCCCATTCCAAGTGAACCATCTATTAATTGGGCTAAAAACCCGATAAAGGCTAAAACAATTAACTTTTTCATGACCTTCCCCTTTTTCAATAAAATAGAACCTTGATAACATCGACTCGACAGACGGTTACAGTTGCCTGAATAGATCATTCAAATTTCTTTTAAGACACGAAGAGGCACCTAACCAAAATGAAATGACATGTTGGTTAGGTGCCTTCAGTTTTTCTGATCAGCCCAATGATTTACTTATTCAGCTTCTACTGGCAAAAGCCTAGCTAAAAAACGATATCTTTCTTTTAGGGAATATTTATAAACATCCTCTATTGACTCTTTCAACAACTTAGATTTTGCCTCTTTTGAAAATGAACTCTTCTTAATAATCATCCTTGCTTCAAAAAGGTATTCAAGATACTCTTCAAATGACTCATCATATACTTCCCCTAAGTCATTCCGGATTTTTTTTGCCAGTGTAGGACTTGCTCCATTGGTAGAAACACTTATGGAAAGCATGCCTCTATTCAATGTAGCCGGAATATGAAAATTACCCAGCTCATGATTACTAATTACGTTTACTAACTGACTTTGGGATGTATTCTCATAAACTCGTTCATTAACTAATGTAGAGTTTGTTGCAACTATGATTAAAAAGGCATCTTTATAGTCGGTTTCTTCCACTTCTTTTAGTAAAACTCGAACCTTGCCTTCTTTTTCCAATAGTTGAAATCCCTCGCATATCTCAGGGCTTACGACGGTCACTTCAGCACCAGCTTCCAACAAGGGGCCGGCTTTAAAGTAACCTATTTTTCCACCGCCGATAATGACACACTTCTTGTTCGCGATATTAAGCGTAATTGGATACATAAGCTCCCTCTCCACTCACTTCATGAATTCGTTCCGATATTGCATGTTCAATCTTTGGATGATAACCTAAGTAACGGCAAAGTATGATTTTTTGCCTTCCCTTTTTTTGGATCTTTCTCAGCCTATTTTCGATTGACTTCATTAAGATACCAGTAAACAATAGGTAAGGAATGATAAAAACTTGGTTTGGTCGGGATTCCTCAGCAAAATCCAATGCTTCTTCAAAGCTTGGTGTGGCAGCTGTCAAATAACATTCCTGGACCCGGCTTTTTGGAAACCTGTTCCTAAGCAAATCCGCTATTCGGCCTAAATCCCTTTTCACATCGGGATCACTGCTGCCCCTTCCGACCAATAAAACCAAAGAATCCTCAGTAACCCGCTCTTTTGTTTCTTCCAACCGTTCCACTAAAATGTCAACCATTTTATCACTGACACCAATCGGTCTTCCGTATCTCAAGTCAACTGCAGGGAACCGTTTTTTCATTTTGTTCAATATGACTGGTATATCATATTTTGCATGTACAGCAGTCAGCAATAGAACGGGAATAGCGATGATTTTCGTCGCTCCTTTTTGTACACACCGTTCGTAGGCGTCTTCTATCGTTGGAGTTTCCAATTCTAAGAAGCAATACTCCTGAATGGAATTTGGCTGTGCTGCCATACAAACTTTAATAAAGTCAATGGCTTGGGCTGAAGCTTCTTTAACGCGGCTTCCATGGCAAATGTATAAAATGGCTTCCATTAAAATGCCTCATTTGCCAACAATTTTTCGGCTTGTTTTGCTTCAAACCATTTAATTTTTTCACGCAAATTAACGACATCGCCCACGACTATCATGCAAGGGTTCGAAATCTGTTCGTTTTTGGCCGTATCCACTACATTAGCCAAGGTACTGACAGCTGTCCTTTGTGTTTTTAAAGTCCCCCAATGGATGAGAGCTACCGGAGTCTCTGGACTTTTTCCATGCTCCATAAGTTTTCCTTGAATATATGGCAGGTTTTTAACACCCATGTAAATGGCTAATGTATCGATTCCTTTTGCAAGGGCTTCCCACTTGATATTATCCTCTTCATCCTTTTTCCGATGACCGGTGACGATCGCGAAAGATGAAGCGTGGTCCCTATGTGTAACTGGAATTCCTGCATAGGCTGTAGCGGCAATTCCAGCTGTAATTCCTGGTACAATTTCAAAGCTCACTCCACTTGTGGCAAGGGCTTCCGCTTCCTCTCCGCCTCTACCGAAGACGAATGGATCGCCACCTTTCAATCGGGTGACGACTTTTCCCTTTTTTGCATATTTGATCAGGAAACGATTGATAGTATCTTGCTGCAATAAATGGTAATCCGGAAGTTTACCGCAATTAATCAACTCTACATCGGCTTTTGCATAATTTAATAGATCTTTATTGACAAGTCGATCATATAAAATGACATCAGCTTCTTGAATACATTTTAATCCTTTTAATGTAATTAAATCTGGATCTCCGGGACCGGCTCCTACTAGATATACTTTCCCCATTTATGCAACCTGCCTTCCCTTAGAGAATCGTTTCGAATTCCGATAAAATGAAACCAGCTCCATTTTTAATTTTCTTTTTTTCGTATAATGAGATGTCGTCCACCTCAGGCATTTTCAAATAATGCTTTTCCAGCTCGATATCAACAAGTTCAAACGCCTTTTCATCTGAATCGGCAACAATGATGACATGGATTGGCTCTTCCTTGATAGTGACTTCAAATCTGTATAGATTCATGAATTGCTTACCTTCCCCTATTAAACGGCCACTTCGGCCATTATATCATCAAGCTTACTTTGTAACTCTGCTATTCCTACCCTTTCCACAAAATCAAGGAAGGTTTCGGATAGAAGCTTTGTTTCTTTGAAAAATAGGATAAGTTCTTTCAGAACATGATAGAGCTGTTCAGCTTCCACTTTTCCTTTAAGTTTTTCATTGAACTTCCCGCCTTCATTCAGCGTTCCTCCGATGTATATCTCAAAAGCTTCGACCATCTTTTTGTCCTGATTTTTCATTTTTATGCCTTGAAGCCCTATTTCGGCGATTGCTCTTTGACCGCAATTATTCGGACAACCGACCATATGCATTCTTACAGGCACATCGAGATCTATTTCCTTGTCCAGTGTTTCAGAAATGGTCCTCATTCGTTTTTTTGTTTCAACGAGTGCCAGGTTACAATACTCGATGCCTGTACAAGAAACGGAATAACCAATGAATTTTTTTGGGTGATATGGAAATCTTTCAAAGATGGATTCCTGTTTTAATTCCTCAAGTTTTGCATCCGGCACATTTGGAATGATTAAATTTTGAGAATTACAGTTGCGGATTTCACCATTTCCATATTTCTTCGCAAGTTCGGCAAACTCGATCACTTCGTCTGGATTTAGACGACCAACTGGTATATTGACTCCAACATAGTTCAGACCATCTTGTTTTTGTTTATGGATGCCATAGAAATAACCTGCATTCCATCCCTTCACTGCACTTTCTCCCTTTTCAGGAAGCGGCCCCGTGTATTCCAGCAATTTTTCCTTGAATTGTTCAGGACCCCAGTCAGCCACAAGGAATTTCAATCGGGAGCGATGACGCTTTTCACGGTAGCCAAAGTCACGGAATATGGTCGTGATGGCTGCTGCTACTTCGACTGTTTTTTCAGGTAAAATGAATAAGTCAAGTTCTTCTGCCAGCATCGGAACGGAGGAAAGCCCCCCGCCCACTTTTACGTGAAAGCCAACTTCCATTACTCCATCAATTTCTTTTGTAGCTGGATTGAATGAAACACAGTTGATTTCAGCATTCGAAGCATTATGGATATTAGCACTAATGGACATTTTATATTTCCTTGGAAGGTTCGAATAGTCTTCGTTAAGGCGGAAATACTCAAATACATCATTAAGGACTTCACGTGTATCAAAAATTTCGTCAGGGTCGATGCCAGCTAATGCATTCCCGATGATATTACGTGTGATATCACCGCATGCACCGGCCGTAGTCAGTCCAACCTGTTCTAAACGGCTTAAGATATCCGGGACTTGTTCGATGGTCAACCAGTGAAATTGAATGGCTTGACGGGTTGTAATATCATATACATCCCTCCCATAATCTTTAGCGATGTTAGCTAGTGCCATTTGTTGATCATAAGTCAGGATACCTCCGGGAATAACGACACGCATCATCCAGTAACCAGCTTCTTTTGGCCGTTGCAGGTATAGGCCTGCCCATTTGAACATATCCCAATTCTCTTTAGGGATGGAATCAAAACCATTTGCAGCGTAATGTGGAATATCATCGAATATTTTCAATCCGTCTTTTTCCAATTTCCAGATTTCCGTTTTATTTTTAGCGATTAGTGGATTTTCCGACCAAAATTTCTCGTAAACCATTACATTTCCTCCTTGATTAGATCGCTTTCTTTGCTGTCAAATAGCCGATTACCTGTTCAACGCATTCTTCAATGCTGTATTGGTCGGATTCTAAAATGATTTCCGGTTGTTCAGGTTCTTCGTATGGAGAGTCGATTCCGGTAAAGTCTTTAATGATTCCCTTACGCGCCTTGTCATACAGACCTTTTGGATCACGCACTTCGCACTCTTCGATCGGACATTTTATGTATACTTCAATAAACTCGCCTTCTTCGAGTAAATCACGTACAATCTGCCGATCAGCTCTAAAAGGTGATATGAAGGCGGTCAATACGAACTGCCCACTATCCACGAAGAGCTTGGAAACCTCACCTATCCGCCTGATATTCTCGGTTCGATCCTCTTCAGAAAAACCTAAATCTTTATTTAAACCATGGCGGATATTATCACCATCCAAAACATAACTTCGAATATTCCGATTATATAACTCTTTAGCGACCGCGTTAGCAATCGTTGATTTTCCGGAACCCGAGAGTCCTGTAAACCAAAGAACTGTGCTTTCATGCCCGTTCTGCTTCCGGCGGAGCTCCTTGGTCAATGACGTTTCATGCCAAGTGACATTCGTACTTTTACTCATATAATAATCCCCCTCATCATGTGATCCTTCAATTTATGTCCAATCAGTTATAAACTTCATTCTTTTTTAGACCTTCGATCAACACCTCGATGACTTCTTTACGGCTAAAGGTAGCTGGAGGAATTTCTCCATTTCGCAACATTTCCCTTACCTTCGTTCCGGACAGGATGACATGGTCTTCCTTTCCATGCGGACAAGTTTTAGCTGAAGCCATATTGCCACATGCTTTACAGTAAAAACTATGTTCAAAGAATAATAGTGTGATCCCTAATTCATCCGCGTTAAAATTCCCAAAGATTTTTTGAGCATCATATGTGCCGTAATAATCGCCCACACCCGCATGATCACGTCCGACGATAAAATGAGTGCAACCATAATTTTTACGGACCATCGCATGGAAAATGGCTTCTCTTGGTCCTGCATAACGCATTGCAGCAGGGAAAACGGCAAGAGAGACACGATCCTTGGGATAATATTTATCAAGCAGCACTTTATAGCTCTCCATTCGTACATCTGCCGGAATGTCATCGGATTTAGTGGCCCCTACAAGAGGGTTTAAGAATAAGCCATCGACAATCTCCAAAGCTGTCTTTTGAATGTATTCATGCGCACGGTGAACAGGGTTCCTCGTTTGGAATCCGACAACGGTTTCCCAGCCTTTTTCAGCAAAGGCTTTCCTTGTCTCAACTGGGTCCAAATAATGGGCTTGAAATAGCGGACGCTCTATTCTCTTGACTAACTTTATTTCTCCGCCGACATATACATCCCCGCGGTTATATAAATTTCTCACTCCAGGATGCTCCCCATCATCCGTTTGATATACTAAAGTCGCTTCCAATTGTTTATCGGGAGTGAAAATATCAGAAACGGATAGGACCCCATATGTTTCACCCTCATGAGTCAGCTTCACTTCTTCACCTATAATAAGAGATTCTGCAGCTTTTTCAGTCAAAGGCAGCGTAATCGGGATGCTCCAAACATGGCCGCTGCTAAGTCTCATATCCTTGACAACTGTCTCATAATCACTTTTCGTAAAGAATCCTTTAATCGGACTGTAGGCACCAGTGCCTATCAATTCAAGGTCACTTAATGCTATTTCATCAATTTCGATTGACTTTGTTATTTTGCTAAAATCATATTTTGGTTCCCAAAGATCGATTAATGTTCCTCCGTGCGGTAGACTGATTGTCATGCTAATTTCCCCCTATGGTTTCTATTTATTTTAAGATAAATGCAAGCCGCATTCTGTTTTTTGCGCACCTTGCCAACGGCCTGAGCGTAAGTCATCGGCATTGATGGCAGGTGCCGTACACGTTTTACAGCCAATGCTCGGATATCCATTATCATGCAGGATATTATACGGAAGTCCATTTTTGTGGGCGTAACGCCAAACATCTTTCCATGTCCAATGAATGAGTGGACATATTTTAATCGATTTGAACTTATTATCCTTGTTGATATACTCGGTCAGCGCCCTTGTTTCGGATTGCTCCCTCCGCAGTCCAGAAAGCCAGGCTGTTGCCGTTGAAAGCACATCAGTAAGCGGAGTGATTTTCCGGATGTTACAACACTTATTGGAATCACTAACCCATAATTCATCTCCATATTCCGCTGCTTGTTCCTCAAGCGTCAAGGCAGGTTTCTTCATTTCGATCGAAAGCTTTGGATATCTCTTTTTCACTTGATCGATCAGTTGGTAAGTTTCCTCGAAATGTACATCTGTATCCAGGAAAACAATTTTTGCCGATGGGTTGACCTTAGCCAATAAATCCGTAAGCACGATGCCTTCAATACCAAAACTACAGGCATAAATGAGTTTGTTTCCATATTGTTCATTCGCCCATTGCAGAACTTCCAAAGCACCTTTTGTCTCACTATCTTCAGGAAATGCAGGTAAATCCCCGGTGTTGAAATTTTCATAATTTATTAATGCAGCCAACTTTATTACCCCCTCTAAGAACTTGCTCTATGTTTCACAGGTTAGAGTAACTGTAGATCAATTCCCGTTGTAATCTTCTCGAGTTATATGATCCTAGGAAAAAGAGACGAATCTAACCAATACTCTCTTTATATCAGTTAAACCCGCCTCTAGTTTTTCTAGTCAGCAGATACCTTATTTAATTCTTAGTTTTTCATTTCTTTCCATTTGAATGATTTTACCATCTTGGACAATAAGTGTAATGGATCCATATTTCATTGAATTAAGCATTTCTTGAAGTCGTTCAAATATTTCTGCAAGCTGATTCTCTTTATCCAAACCTGTTCCCCCTTTAAGGAATTCCGGAATATCTTTTTTTAGAGGCTGATTAAACGAATTTCTTAAATTTATATAATGCCTAACAACCTTACATTGCTATGGTTTGCCAATAATTTTTTCGAAAAACAAAAATCTTTCCATGATGGAAAGATTCCAAGGTAAATATTCATTACCTTATCTTCCAAAATGATCAACATTTTGTTGGATGTAGCACCTTGCATATCATGCAGGTTGCTGGACTTCAAAGGGCCAATTCCCTCCGTCGCTCTGGATAAGTTTTATTATTTTAAATATTAACATAAATTTAATCCTTGTCAATGGAGTTTTCTTATAAATTAACTTGGTTTAATATACTGGATGAACTGTTATTTTTATACACACTATTCCATTAATGATTTTATGTTCATTTAAATACGAAAATAGACTCATTTTTTTAGTTAAAGTCTCCAAAAAAATGCGCCTATTTTCATTAATTAGCCTATTATTGACGTCTGGCATTATTTTAAAAAAAATTATTCGAATACCAGTCCTTTTGTTGAAGTCGATAGCTTGCCCATTAATTCCTTAATTGAATCGCTTCTACAAATTCCTGAACCTGACTCTGAACCCGATCCACTAAATTCAAATCATTAATCGGGTTTTCTGAATTCTGTTTATCTATTTCCTTATCCACAAAATATATGCCCTGCAACGGCTCGCCTTTCAATATTGAAATTAATGGTTTAAGCGCGTAGTCTATCGCCAATAAATGCCTGTTACTTCCGCCAATCATAATTGGCAGCACTGGCTTTCCCTTAAAAGCTCCTTCTGGCAGCATATCAATCAAGGCTTTCAATATGCCTGTGTAAGAGGCCTTATATACAGGTGAACCAATAATAATTCCTCTAGCTTCATGAATTTTTTCTGAAAGCTTTAAAATTTCTTCACTATTATATTTCCCCTGGAATAAATCATCTGCTGAGAATTCCGTAATTGAGTAATAAGTTGTGGTAAATCCTTCTTTTTCAACTAAAGATTGAATATGTTTTAGTGATATGTCCGTTCTTGATGGAACCGCTGGACTTCCTGATAAAATTACGATTTCGCTCATTATAAATCCCCTCCATGTTACATGATTTCCAGATAAAATCCTCATAATGTCATATCGTGCAGCATGCATTTATCGTAATAGTCTGAAAAATATAAGTCAAATCTTACACACCTGTTTATTTAATTCACGAATTGACTTCGTCAATAAGAATGATCGCTTCCCATTCAAAAATAAAACGGTCATATTTACGGCTTGATGCTCATGCCTTTAAATATGACCGTTTTATTATGTATGATTGTTTTTCCCATGAATACCATAAACCAAAAGTTGAGCAATGCTCTTAATTCGCTCAGCAGTAAAATATGGTTCCTTTTTCTGTTGATGAATCTCATAATGAGTGGATAACGCCAATGTGAAGGAAATGATCCCTACATTAAATAGAATAATATCAGAAATATAATGTATCTCTCCGCTATCTATTCTTTTTTGTATTTCTACATGTTTGGCATTCGTCTTGAAAATCTGATCCACATATTGCTTTGAAATATCTTGATCGAATTGCGTTTCCCGAAATAATATCGAAAATTGTTCTTTATTTTCCAGAATTTTGTTTATCATGGTGCAAACGTGATTCTCCACAAGATCATCCGTAGATAGATGGCTAGTCCCGTCTTCAGACTCCTCTTTTTCATTAGGAGTAATTGTAGCCAGAAGCAAATCTTTTTTGCTTTCAAAGTATTTATAAATAGTAGCTTCGGAAACATTGCATGCAGAGGCAATTTCATTCGTTCTTGTCATGTCAAAACCTTTGGTGGCAAAAAGCGTCCGGGCTACATTTATGATTCGTTCTTTAGTTTGCTGCCCTTTTTTCAAAAATATCAACCTTCTTTTATAAAGATAAGACCGGTTTCACCAATCTATTTCCCATGATATCTCGATGGTGCTAATCGGTCAATATTACCTTTGATCTATAGAAATCAATATTCCCAAATATCATATATAGAAAACATCGTCTGAATGCGACGATGTTTTCTTTTTCAGAAAATCATTTAAAAGATGCATAGCCATCATCAACCATGACTACACTTCCATTGATTGCATCCGCTTCTTCCAAAGATAATAGATAGACAGCATTTGCGATTGCTTCTGGCTTAATTAATTTACCGCGCATTTGACTTGCATGCAATTTATCGATGATTCCCATATCCTTATAGCCTTGTATGATTGGAGTGTCAACACCCCCTGGTGCAATGCCCACTACGCGTATTCCGTAAGCACCCAATTCCAAAGCAGCTGTCTGTGTCATCATCCTTACGGCGCCTTTAGACGCTTGATAGGCGAAAGTCCCGTGGGAAGCTAAGTAGCCAAACACAGAGGCTGTATTTATAATGACACCATTGTTACCTAGTTCCTTCATTTTTCGTCCCGCTGCCATGATTCCAAAGGCCACTCCATGCTGGTTCACACCAATCGTTTTGAAGTACCCTTCCATATCTTGATCGAGGATCATCCCACCGCCCCCGATGCCGGCATTATTAAACATGATATCGATCCTTCCGTATGCTTCCACCGCTTTATTGATTAACGCTTCAACCTCTTCAAGCTTAGAAACATCCGTTTTTACATAAATGGCCTCTCCGCCATCCGCTTGAATCCGTTCAACGGTTTCCTGTCCCATTTCATCATTAAAATCCGCAACAACGACCTTGTCCCCTTTTTTTGCGAATTTCAAGCATGCTGCTCGGCCAATTCCGCTTGCTCCTCCTGTAATAACTGCAACTCTTGCTGTCATATACATTCCCCTTTCAAAGGCAAAATAAAAATGTAAGTGAATACTTACTTTTTTATTATAGAACTATAGAATAGTAAATTCAAGCAATATATTATTTTAATGACTTTCAGTCAATAATGCATAAAAGTAAAAGCTGTCCTAATGATAGGACAGCTTTTACTTTGGTTAACAGGTTTTCAATTCTTCTTTAAATATGGATGTCTTCACCATTTCTATGAAAAGCTGCATGAAACGATCATCCCCTGTTAATTCTGGATGAAAAGCACTGACAAGGACATGTTCTTGTCTCGCAGCCACAACATTCTCTTCATAAACAGCCAATATCTCCACATCTTCTCCAATTCCATCCGCGAATGGCGCCCGGATGAAAACTGCCTTAAAAGGTTCTTCCAGTCCTTTGATTGATAGTTCGGCCTCGAAACTATCCCTTTGGCGGCCAAACCCGTTTCTTTTCACGGAAATGTCCATTAGTTCAAGATAGGCCTTCTCATCACCATTCAATTCTTTGGCCGCCAATACCATCCCCGCACATGTACCGAAAATAGGTTTTTTATGTTCGAAGAAAGTTTTGATCGGTTCCATAAATCCGTATCGATCCATTAGCTTTCTCATCGTAGTGCTTTCCCCGCCTGGAATGATTAAGCCATCGATTTCATGCAACTGTTCGGGTTTTTTTACTATTATTGCTTGTTGGCCGGCAGCTTTGATTTGGTTCAAGTGTTCTTCGACTGCACCCTGTAATCCCAAAACACCGATAGTTATCATATTACCATCCACGTTCCTGCATCCGTTCTGCTGGAGCTAGTTTAGAAATATCAATTCCTTTCATTGCACTGCCCAACTCTTTGGACAAACGGCCAATCAACTCATAATCGGTGAAATATGTAGTAGCTTGAACGATTGCCGATGCGAATTTTTCTGGATTCTCTGATTTAAAAATACCAGATCCCACGAATACGCCATCTGCTCCCAATTCCATCATAAGCGCTGCATCTGCTGGAGTGGCAATTCCGCCAGCTGCAAAGTTAACTACAGGCAATTTTCCTGTCCGTTTGATTTCTCTTAAAATTTCGTAAGGGGCACCGATATTTTTTGCTTCAGTCATTAATTCATCATCACTCATGATGCTCACTTTACGAATTTGGGACTGTACCTTTCTCATATGACGCACAGCTTCCACAATATTACCCGTACCTGGTTCTCCTTTTGTACGAAGCATCGATGCTCCTTCACCAATACGGCGTGAAGCTTCGCCTAAATCACGGCAACCACAAACGAAAGGAACTGTGAAATCACTTTTTAAAATATGGTATTCTTCATCGGCAGGAGTCAGCACTTCACTTTCATCGATATAATCCACTCCCATGGATTCCAGAATCCTTGATTCAACAATATGGCCAATCCTTGCTTTAGCCATGACCGGGATAGATACAGCATTCATTACTTCCTCAACGATTCGCGGATCCGCCATTCTTGCTACTCCACCAGCAGCACGAATATCTGAAGGTACCCTTTCCAATGCCATAACTGCAACAGCACCTGATGCTTCAGCGATTTTTGCTTGTTCTGCATTAATGACGTCCATAATTACGCCACCTTTTTGCATTTGTGCCATTCCTCTTTTTACAGTGTCAGTCCCTAATAATTTTTCCATTTCTCTTCCCCCTAATATTTGCATTTTTTAGATTTGTTAGGCTTAGTATAAAAAAATGTTGACCGCATTGAAAGTGTCAGTTTTAATAAATTTAATGGGTTCAGTTTATTTTATCTAAAAAGGTGGAAACAAAATGAATATGCTAACTTGTGATTTAAATCGATTTAGTGAAGTTCCTTTGTACGAACAATTATATTCACATATTAAAAAAGAAATCATTGATGGCCGTCTACTTTACGGCACAAAACTGCCCTCGAAACGTAAATTGGCAGAGTTCCTTCAGATTAGCCAAAACACTGTCGAGACTGCATATGAACAATTAACTGCTGAAGGATACGTTGAAGTCATACCAAGAAAAGGTTACTATATTCAAACATTTGAGGATCTAGAGTATACACAAACCAACCAAGTTTCCTTGGAAAAAATTAATGATAAACAAGGGGAAGTGTTGTATCATTTTCATCCCAGCCAAATTGACACGGAAAACTTCCCATTTGAAAAATGGAGAAAATACACGAAAAATAAAATTGATGAAGCACATCAAGAACTTCTTTTATTGGGGGATTCTCAAGGAGAATATGAATTACGATGTGAAATTGCCCATTATTTGTATCATGCACGCGGAGTTCAATGCGTTCCCGAACAGATCATCATTGGTGCTGGAATGGAAATTTTATTGCAGCAGCTTGTCCTTCTTTTCGATAAAAATACCATTTATGGTGTTGAAGATCCAGGGTATCACTTGATTCACCGGATATTACGCAGCTACCCAAATGAAGTCCATCCACTGCAAATTGATGAAGAAGGCGTAAAGGTCAACCCAATTGAGAATTCAAAGATCGACGTAGTGTATGTCACTCCATCACATCACTTCCCCTATGGGACAATCCTATCTGTTAACAGACGGACTCGATTGTTGAACTGGGCTCAAGGTGCAGCAAACCGCTATATTATCGAAGACGATTATGATAGTGAATTTCGTTATAGTGGAAAAACAATTCCTTCCTTACAAAGTATGGATGCTGGAGAAAAGGTGATTTACTTAGGATCATTCTCCAAATCTTTGATGCCATCAATTCGGATCAGTTATATGGTTCTTCCCGCCCCATTGTTACAAATGCATCAACAGGAATTATCCTTTTACCATTCAAGCGTTTCACGGATTGATCAACATGTGTTGACACAGTTCATGAAGGAAGGGGATTTCGAAAAGCATTTAAATCGGATGAGGAAAGTTTACAGGCGCAAGTTGGATAAAGTGATCGATCTGTTTAAACCCCATGAGCAAATAAACATCATTGGTGAACGCTCAGGATTACATATCGTTCTCATCGTTAAGAACGGCATGGACGAACAGACACTTATTCAAAAGGCAAACAAAGACCATATTAAAATATATGGACTTTCCACATATTCAATCGAAAAAATTGACGAAAATCCTCCAAAAATCATATTAGGCTTCGCGGGGATTCCTGAAGATGAATTGGAAAAGGCCATTCACCTTTTATTGAAATCATGGGGTTTATAAAGACTTGAACTTCTTTAAGTTTGTCGATTAAAATGGGGTTTGGAATGCTCTAATCCCCCGATTCCCTTTCATGATTTTAATACAAGACTTTTATTTGTGATGAAACCACATTAGATTGAAGAATTTTGCAACACTCCTGCCGAAAGTCTGAAGCCGAGCCCACGCTAGATTCTTGCGGTGAAGAGGTTTGGCAAGAATCCGGCTGAAAGGGCGCGATTTCAATATGTGGACCGCAAAAAGAATGCTACGGAGTCCGAATAATCGGGACGGTCGAATAAAGTGCGATTTAGGACGAAAAAGTACTGTGTACGGCCGAATTTTTGCTCCGGCTGAAAACAACTGAGACGTTTTTTTAAAAAAAATACTGCAGGCAAACTCGCTTTTCTTCGAGTTTGTCTACAGTCTGAGAAGTTCACTGTCGTGAACTTCTTTTTTTAACTATTAGATAAATATTGTTCCAACATATCCTTTGGTACCATGCTACCACCTGTCGCCAAGATGATATGTGTGGACTGGTTCATTTTATCCAGCAGTAACATGGAAGTCATCATACTGGAATCTAATCCTGAAGGCCTTCCGATAGCCAGTCCATCCGCTTCCGTCAAATTATCGATTCCAAATTCCTGTGCCATGACTTTATCATGAAGGCCTGTCATCAATCCGGGGGTCATGCATGGTGAATGCGTGGCTCTGCAAAAAAACAATGAACAGCATCTTCGAAGGCCAGCTTGAGCCCATATTTGATACCACCGGGACCGCCGCCGACTCCGGATGGTAAGTACACAAATAAAGGGTGATCTTCGTCAATTGGAATTGACATATCTTTCAGCTGATTCTTCTGGCGTATTACAGCCGTCGCGTAACCGAGCAGCAGATCGATTGAATTTTCATCATCAATAAAATGGCAATCTGGATTAAGTGAGCTTCATTACGGCCTTCTTCTACAGCTTTACTATAATCATCATCATATATCTTTACAATGACACCAGGACTTGTCATTTTATCCTTTTTCCACTGTTTGGCATCTGCCGACATATGGACGGTTACGAAAGGCATTAACAAAATAATTTGCGAACCTATCCAATCTGTCCTCTGCAAATTTAACCCTGTTCCTCTTGACGATTGGATCTTCTTGATCTGCACCAATCTGGATTCATCCAGAAGACTTCCATCCATCTTTATAAGGTTTTAAGGTAATGGATCTTTCGCCTTCCACTTCGTCATCGATAAAACCTGCGATTTTTTGCTTCTCCATAGCAGCCCCTCCCAGAATATGTATGAAACAGTATTCATCATCTGCTATAACGCAACAAACTGCCATGGAGATTACATCATTTTTTTAGGGGAAATCAGCTTAGAATGTCAAATTCACTTTTAATTTCCCTCGCACACTATTAATAAACCAAATTTCCTCAGCGCTATTAAGGTCAGCTTTTAAAATGGGTTTTTCCTTGATTTCCTTCTTCCTTATTAATTCTTGACGAAAAGTTCCAGCGAGCAGACCTGATTCCACAGGAGGGGTATAGTAGTCACCATTTATCTTCACCACTACATTCCCGTTCGAGAATTCCGTGATGAATCCTTCTTCATTCCAAAGTAGAACGTCATCGAAGTCAGGATTATTCTTTTGAAAGCCTTCATATACATCACGATTAGTCGTCTTATGAAAAAGAAAGGGATTTCCACTTGATATTGGAGTTTCAGCCAAGATAGCCGTTAATTCTGAATCAATGGGCTTAATTGCTTGTCCTGAAACTTCCATTTCTCCATTTTCTTTAAGCAGTACCCTTACCTTTTGCAATTTGCCTTGGTTTAAATCCGCATACTTTTGGAGTTCATCTCTAAATTTCAATTCAGAGAACTGATAATTGAAGTAATTAGCAGATTGTTTCATTCGATCGATATGATCATTCAACAAATAATATTCGCCATCGCTTAGCTTCATCGATTCCAATAATTCGTAAGCAGGCCTTTCCACCGTCAATAATTTGGCCTTTAAAAAGGCTTCGTCATATTCTTCGGTTAACTCAGAATCCCAAGTGATTCCCCCGCCTACCCCATACTCGGCATTACCTGTTTCCTTTTCGATCACGACCGTACGGATCGGCACATTAAAAACGGCTTCGGATTCAGGGGTGATAAACCCGATTGCACCGCAATAAACTTCACGTGGTGAATTCTCGATATCAGTGATGATTTCCATTGTTTTTATTTTAGGTGCACCTGTTATCGAACCACATGGAAAAAGAGCCTTGAATATATCAATGATTGTTGTTCCAGGTTTCGTATCAGCTGTTATTGTGGAGGTCATTTGCCAAACGGTCGGATATTTTTCAATTTCCTTAAGTTGTGGAACCTTGACGCTTCCTGGTTCTGCAATCATTCCCAAATCATTTCTGAGCAGGTCCACAATCATGTAGTTTTCAGCTTGGTTCTTTTCCGAGGCTGCTAACCAGTCTGCATTGTATTGATCCATTTTCAGTGTCGTTCCCCGCTTTACCGTTCCTTTCATAGGCCTTGTTATTAGCTGATCACCTTCCCAGCGGAAAAATAACTCGGGTGATGCTGAGAGGATTCGATGTGTCCCCACGTTCAAATATGCACTATAATTCGATCGTTGAGCTCTCTTCAAGCGATCAAAGAAAGCGAAGTCGTCCCCTTCGAACTTGGATTGCAAACGCATCGTATAATTCACTTGATACGTATTGCCTTTCTCAATTTCGGATTTTATTTTTTGAAAGCCTGAATGATAGGTAGTTGAATCCATTTCTGATTGCCATTCAGCTAACTTAAAAGCCCCTGGCATTTTTTCAGGTAATTCTTCCGGTTTATCAAAAATACCGAACCATAATAATGGCATTTTGGCTCCATCTTTTACTTTAAAAGATTTTTCAAAAGCAGGTGCCGCTTCATAGGATACATATCCCGCTGCATAATGCCCCTGGTCGATCGCTTCCTGGACTTTTTGAAATTGAGGAAGGACATCGCCAATGGAATGGGCAGTGAACACTTTTTTCGGGTTCGTAAAATAGAGCGGCCTGCTCTCACCTTGTTTATCTGTGAAGTGAAATATTAAGGATATAGGGTCTTCTCGTTTCATTCTTCTCTCCTAACTTTGTTTAAAGAGTCAATCGGTATGTATTTTATAAAAAAGCTTGCAGATATGTGATCTGCAAGCTCATTCATTGACACTTATTTCATTCCAGTAACTTCTGCAATGATTTCATAAGAACGAAGGCGCGCATTCTGATCATAAATGGCAGAGTTTATAATCATTTCATCCGCCTGTGTTTCATTTAAAAAAGTCTGCAACTGCTCTTTTACCTCTTCCGGATTTCCGATAATGGAGGCATTCAATTGTTTCATGACAATGGACTTTTCATATTCTGTCCAGATGCCTTCCATCGTATCAACTGGAGGAGCAAGTTGTCCAGGTGTGTTCCTTATCAAATTCAAAAACTGCTGTTGATAAGATGTGGCAATCCTTTGTGCCTCATCAGTTGTATCAGCTGCAAATACATTGACACCAACCATCACATAAGGTTTATCGAGAACGTCGGATGGTTGGAAATTATTGCGGTAACGAGCTAAAGCCGGTTGAGTATTTTCAGGGGAAAAATGGCTTGCAAATGAAAATGGCAATCCAAGCTGTGCTGATAATGCTGCACTGAAGCCGCTTGAACCAAGAAGCCAAATCGGGATATCCTGTCCTTCGCCAGGGATGGCCCGAACACGATTATGTTTAGAATCCGCATCTAAATAACTGCGGAGCTGCGCCAATTGTTCAGGAAAATCCTGTCCATTATTACGCACATCACCCCGGAGCGCCATGGCAGTATATTGGTCGCTTCCCGGAGCGCGCCCCAGTCCTAAATCTATTCTACCGGGATACATTGCTTCCAATGTTCCAAATTGTTCTGCGATAACCAGTGGTGCATGATTTGGTAGCATTATGCCTCCAGAACCCACACGAATTCTTTCTGTCTTCCCTGCAACATATCCTATCAGCACGGAAGTTGCAGAGCTTGCGATCCCAGGCATACTATGGTGTTCTGCAACCCAGAAACGGTTGTAGTTCCATTGTTCCGCATGTTTTGCTAAATCTATTGTATTTTTAAAAGCTCCCGAAACTGTACCACCTTCAACAATTGAAGCTAGGTCCAGTACGGAAAAAGAAATGTCGCTAAGTTTTTTTCCATGTTGATCAGCATTCATATCTTCAACTTCTTTCAATTATGATATTAAATGGACGCAAAGTCATCATATAGAAAATGCACACAAAATGCACATAAAATGCTCGAAGGGGATTAATTGTTAAGGAGTTCCTTAGCAATCAAGCGATAAGAATTCAGCCTGTCCTCCAATTTATGAGTGATGGTTATCAGCATTATTTCATCTGCTTGATATTTTTCCTGAATTTCCAAAAGGCGATACTTCACTTGAGAAGGTGTACCAAAAATCAGTTTTTCATGCATGGTTTCCATCAGTACTTTTTCTTTTTCAGTCCAATCATGATTCCTTACCTCTTCTATACTTGGAACCTGTTTTCTGTTCCTTTGTCCACTTTGTATTTTCCATAGGGTGTTGCTAAGAGCGATTTCTTTCGCAAGTTCCTCTGTTTCTGCACATATGGCCGCAACCGAAACGATTGTTTTTGGCCCTTCAAGAAAGCCTTTTGTTTGGAAGTTTTCACGGTACTGTTGAAGACTCTTCAATCCATCATTTTCACTCATAAATTCACCAAATGCGTATGCAGTACCATTTTCAGCAGCAAGTTTTGCACTTTTCCCGCTTGTTCCCAATATCCACGGTTCAGGCGGTACCTTTGGGATAGGAGCAGCAGAGGTATTTGAAAACAAATGTTCTTTCGGAAATTCATCTCTAAGAAAATTCAACAGCTCCTCAACAAGTTCAGGCATTTTGTAAACATTCTGCAAAAAATTATCGGATAATGCCATCGTAGCTTCGGCAGATCCCCCAGGAGCACGTCCTATGCCCATATCGACCCTGCTTGGAAATAGGGTGGCAAGCATATTATAAATCTCTGCTATCCGATATGGCTTATAATGAGGAAGCAGAACTGCCCCAGATCCAATTCGGATATTTTTTGTTTGCGCACCAATATAGCTTATCAATACCTCTGGAACGGAACATGCCAATCCCGGCAGATCATGATGTTCAGTTAACCAGATCCTGCTATAACCGAGTCTATCTCCTTCTTGTGCAAGTTGCAGTGAAGCCTGCAATGCCTCTTGTGCTGATTGTCCGGTTGCAATTGGTGATTGATCTAAAATGCCCAGTTTCATTTTGTTACCTCCTTTCTTCTCTTTCGTAACGTAATGGTAAATCATAATTAGCCGAAAGTCGCCTGAAAAGCTTGGTTTGTTATTTTAGTTTGCAACCTTTAGCGGAAATTATATGGAGTTGAATCCAGACTGGAGTTTGTGAGTGGAATATATATTCTGACGAGGTCTTTGGTTTAATATATTGTTATTTTAGAAGGTGTTCCTATTAATATTTATTCTATCGAGGTCACTTAGGGAATATACACTTTGAAAAATGAAGAAAAGCCCTAATATAGGGCCTTTCCAGAGCTATTCACTTTTTATGAACTGAGATAGTAATTCATCAGCCATTATTTGCGAATCCAAACGAGCCGCTATAAATGGGGGCTGGATCCGATTATTGGACTCTACGGGCAAACCTAACCAGATTACTCGTTTATCAAAGATGATAAAGGAAAAGGAAACTGGTGAACAAATAAAATGATCAGAGATGATATCAGGGTTCCTTTTTGCTGATATGATCGTCAATTTCACTGCAGGGTTTCGTTTCATTAAAAACTCTTGCCATTCTTCCGACAAACTGTTCAAATCTGGCACTGCCATTACCAACTCTTGTTTTGTTGATTCAATATCTTCCAGAAAATCGCTTAACTTACGGGCATGCATCCATTTTAATTTCGGGTGCTGGTGTTTAACCCATTTTCCAATGTCTTTCTTTGACACAATCTGATCATTTTGAATTTGATGATCGACAAGTTGACGAAGAGTTTTGCTGCGATAAACATGTTTGTTAACAAATGAATTGTCACTAACATGTACGAACTTACCCTTAGTCCTTGTTATTGCAACGTTAATGAGCCTTTCACTTTCTCTTCCGGTCAATAACATTCCTGCCCTGTTTTGCGGATAACTATCAACTGTGTCAAAAATCATCATCTCCCGTTCGCTTCCCTGGAAACGATGTACAGTTGCAGCGATGATATCGGCCGTTTGCCGTTCTTTGGCATATAAATCATCCAATAGTTTTTCCATCAAGTCTGCCTGTGCACGATACGGAGCGACATAACCAATTGACCTTGTCCCTCCCACATAAGCTTCATGAATCAGTTGAAAAGATAAAAGTAATTGCCATATATTCATTCTCGAGTGGGAAGTGCGTTCCGTGATGCAATATTCACCTGATAAGCTAGTATCTACAAGTGCCGCCGCCTTATTGGCAAATGGTTCCGCCAGCATTATGCTCTCCCTGCTTGTGGCAACACTTTCATG
This sequence comes from Peribacillus simplex, assembly GCF_001578185.1. Lineage (NCBI taxonomy): Bacteria > Bacillati > Bacillota > Bacilli > Caryophanales > Bacillaceae > Peribacillus > Peribacillus simplex. The sequence goes on from NZ_CP011008.1 coordinate 2,807,297, forward strand.
ATCACCTACAAAATTGTTATAGACGACACGATTAGTGAATGCTGAAATATCCGGATGCATGCGGCGCTGTTCTTTTAGTAGGAATAAATGAGGATGAAGTTCCCCTTCCTCCACAGACTGAGCAACACCCGCCCGATGAAAGATGTCTTCCTTTAGCCAAAGTTTCACAAGTGAATCACGAGCGGAAGCAATGGGCGGCAATTGTTTGAAATCACCACAAACGATAATATGTTTGGATAACGCTGCAGCGAAAGCCACCTGTGGTACGTAAGCCATGCTCGCTTCGTCCAAAATTACTAGATCATACTCCTTTTGATAAACCGTTTCATCATTTGCGGCCTTTGCCAAGGTCGTTCCGATGATTTTTGCTTCTTTTACGAATTGCATCTCTTTATGGCGTATTTTCTCCAAAACTTTTGCCAGTTTTTTCTCTATCTCGATTAATTGATCCGTATCCCTTTTGCTGAAGGAGCCAGCCAAGTCATGTTTTAATAAACGTTTCTCTTCAGCTAGCTGTTCTTTTTCGTTAATTAATGCCGGTTCATGTTTACCTAATAGTTGCCCCGTAACAATATCATCATGGATGGCAAGGGATTCACCGATTTGAGACCCATAGCGAAGCACATCGCCTTCTTTGAAAAGATCTTTCTTTTTAATGAATGAAGAAATTTCAGCCATCAAAACATCGACAGCCTGGTTGCTATGGGACAAGACCAGCACTTTTTTATCTTGTAAATAATGATTGGCTACCGTACGTGCCAATGTATAGGTTTTTCCTGTTCCAGGTGGACCCCAGACAAATGTGACAGGATTGAATTTCGAGCGGGCATATAATTCTTTCACACTGCTTAGTTTTTCATTTACAGGATGTTTTTGCGGCATGGACGGATCCATCAGGCGTTTGATCCGAAGCCTTTTCTTTTTGCTTCTCTTGATTTCGTCCAAGCGGATAATCAATTGTTCAAGCAATTCCCATGGATCATGGTATAAAAAGGCTTCGCCGATCATATCGCCTAACGAGCGATCAAAAACAATGATTATACTTTTCCCCTCCGATGAGAGTATCCTGCCATCCTGTTTAATTCCTCCCCATTCAAGTCGAACGACGGAACCGACAGGAACTTTTATCGATGAACCTGTTTCAAAATAATAGCTGAAAGAACCGTCACTTGTAAGCAGATGACCGTTCGAAACCAGGTATTTTGTGCTGCCATATTTTTTTAAATGCAGGATTTCAAGCTGAAGTGCCTGCTGCCATTCTTTTATAAAATTAACTGTTGAATTCATTTTTTCACTTTCCTCACAAAATATGCCATTGAAGTATTAAGAAGCTGGCCCAGTGGCTAGGCTCTGATGTAAAATAATTTACTGTCCATATGGAATTGTTTACAAAGGCACCTGTTTTTTTACCATATAAAAGAAGGCCCAATCAAAAGATTGGGCCTCTCATACGCCAATAGTGTAACTATAGCATTTTTATAACAGACATACCATGGGCTCTTTTGGAAGAAATGGTTTAGATTAGCCCTCTGACAACTCTGTGAATTCGTCGACAAGATCACTGAAAATTCTCATTGCGTTTTCGATTGGATCAGGTTTAGTCAAATCTACGCCTGTTTTCTTAAGCAGCTCCAATGGGAAATCGGAACTCCCGCTTTTCAAGAAGGTCAAATAACTTTCAAGAGTTTTTTGGTCCCCAGAAAGGATCTTATCTGCGATTGTAATTGCTGAAACGTAACCAGTGGCATATTTGTAGACGTAAAACGGACGATAAAAGTGTGGGATGCGTGACCAGCCAAACTTCACTTCTTCATCAAAAATTATCTCATCCCCATTATAAGCACGGAATATCGATTCATAAGCTGTGTTAAAAACCTCGGCATTTAGAGGCTCATCATTTTCAGCTTTTTCATGTACGATCTTTTCAAATTCCGCAAACATCACCTGTGTGAAGAATGTTCCTTTAAAACTATCTATGAAATGGTTGAGTAAGTGTTTTTTCTTTTTCACGTCTTTTGTTGTTTTAATTAAATGGCGAATCAGCAGGATTTCATTCACTGTGGACGCAACTTCAGCAACAAAAATGGAATACCCTGCACTTATTTGCGGCTGGTACTTTGAGCTATAGTATGAATGCATGCCATGTCCGGATTCATGTGCAAGTGTAAATACACTGTCTAAATCATCACGGTGATTTAATAAGATGAAAGGATGAACACCATAAAGTCCTAAATTATAAGCGCCTGAACGTTTTCCAGGTGTTTCCCTGACGTCGATGTATCTTTTTTCCTTAAAGGTTTTCAGAATTGTGATATATTCTTCGCCAAGAGGTTTCAATGCTTCCATCATCAAAGCAAATCCATCATCGTAAGAAATCTCCTCTTTAGCACCTTCGACCAATGGTATACTTAAATCATATGCACGAAGTTCTTCTACCCCGAGCAATTTTTTTCTTAAATTGATGTATTTATGCATGGGTCCAATATTTTGTTTAGTAGACATAATCAAATTATCATATACTTCTTTTGGAACCTTATCTCCGAATAAGGATTTTTCCAAGGCAGATGGATAATTTCTTAATTTTGAAAGATTCACATTATTCTTGATTGCCGTAGAAAGTGTGGAAGCGATGGTATTTTTCAACTGTACATATGGCTGATAATACGCGATATACGCCTCTTTTCTCTTATCACGATCATCGTGTTCAATCAATTTGGAATACATTCCTCGTGTAAGCTCAACCCTTTCGCCGTCTTCATTCGTGACTTCCCCAAATTTAATATCAGCATTGTTGATCATCCCGAACGTTTTTTGTGGTGCTGAAAAGGCTTCGCCTACTTGAGAAAGGACCTCTTCTTGTTCTTTCGTTAACACATGGGATTTATAGCGATAGGAATCCAGTAGATCTTCTTCAAAATATTTTAAGCCCTCGATTTCTTTTATGTACCCTTTTAATGTTTGTTCTTCAAGGCTCAAAAGAAATGGCATGAAAAAGGCAGATGCATTACTAATTTTTTGCCCTAACTGACCTGCTCTATCTTGTAATGCCTGCGATGAGGTAACCCGTGTATCCAAATCTGTTTGCAGCATGGCATATACATATAGCTTGTTATAAATGTAGCCGAGTTCCTCACTTAATCGTAAATACTCGAACAAATCTTTAGCAGACTGAATATGCCCATCATAAGTTTTTAATTTTTCTGTCATCCTAAGGACTTCTTGATAATCTTTTTCCCAATTGGCCTGATCATCGTAAATATCCTTTAAGTTCCATGTTTCTTCTTCTTTGATTTCATCACGTGATTTAAACGTTTGCATATGACACTTCCTTTCAGGCTTATAGGCTTACCCTTTATTATAATCGACTTTCAGAAAAATCTGCATAGAAAAACCAGTATGCTAAAAATACATACTGGTTTTCCTTTTTATCAATTAGAATTTTGCTGCAGTTTCAGCAACCTTTGCCAATCCTTCTGCAACGATATCCTGTGTACGGTCTGGATATTGATTATGTCCCTCGATAACAACTGTTTCCGGGTTCGTTATGCCCCATAATTTTAAATTCATCGTTACGTATTTCACTGCCATTTCAGCAGCTTCCATTCCAGGTAAAGCATAATCCGATCCGCGAGCATTAAGTACAGCCACTTTTTTCTCAGGAATAAGACCAACTGGGCCTTCAGCAGTGTATTTAAAAGTTGTACCCGCTTGGGCAAGATAAGAAATATATGTTACGAGTGGAGCTGGTACAGTTGCGTTCCATAGTGGGAAGGCAAATACCACTTTGTCGGCAGCAAGGAATTGATTCAAGTATTGTTGCACGATATCAGCAATCTCCACTTCTTCCTCAGTCAATTCCATACCTTGGCTGCGTTTATAAAGGGCAGTAATCGCTGTATTCCCATAGTATGGTAAGTTCAGTTTAAATAAGTCCAATTCAGTTACTTCATCGTTACTATTCGCTTCCTTGTATGTGTTCAAAAAAGCTTCATACATTTTCACGCTAATGGCTTGATCCGCTGGACGGTCATTTGATTTAACAAATAATACTTTAGACATTGTCAGTTCCCCCAATAGTTAATTTTTATATATTTGCCATGAAAAAATAGTACAGTTTCAAAATAAATATTCAATCCATATATCTCGAATTAACTGCAATTACTACATTCACATTATAAGACTGATAATCCAAGAAGGCAAGAAATATGTTTTTTATATTAAAATGGGCATTTCAGAAATTTTCTCTTGGTTTTTTTACAACCCTAAAGTCATAATAAACCGAGAGCAATTTGCCCTCGGTTAAGTTAACTCTTTATGATGGAAGGGACATTTCCCTTTTATCGGCTCTATATCATCCCCGATGAAAAATTGTTTCCATTCATTATGATCTACATCACCAAAATGACTGATATCAGGATGTTTAGGCAGGTTATCCCATTCCTCTACTCGTTCACGAACTTTTTCACGTGACATAATCCCGCCTTTTTCCGTTCCTTCTAATCCTTCAAAAATCATCCGGGGTTGAAATCCAAGAACAAGGCTATTTCCTAAATCACGGGTTTTTCGTTGTTTATAAGCAGGTGCATTGCCAAAGACGAAGATTGGTTCACCTGCAAAATGATAGTCCCATAAATAATGCTCGGGATCTTTCGGCTTTTTAATTGGCCAAGGTTTTTTATCCTCTTTATGTAGGTATTGCAGGATATCCCAAAACTTTTTTCGGTACAGTCCTATATCTCCCTCTATTTGTTCAGGCTCCATAAAGACAAACAGGCCATGCCTGATATATGGTGGTTCTTGAAATAAATCCAGAAAGCTTTCCACTGCTTTTGGAAGATTGGACCAATCTTCCTGTGTGATATAAGCATAACGAAGTTCCCCTTTATTTTCAGCTTTCATACCAAAATAACAAGGAAACGTTTTATCCGTCACTGTATTATGGAAAGTTTGATATTCTTTAATTAGCCATTGCGGCACTCGATCGGGATTTGTCATATCTTCTTTCGTTAACAAATTTGAATTAACAGTCAGCATCATTGTTCTCCTTAAATCGTTTTACTAAATGATACCCGCTATAAATAAACTAAAACATCTCTCGAACTGCCAATCACCACAATCAGGTACACCTCATGTAAATTCTTCTTTATTTAAGATTTGATAAGTGCCTCCCCGTTCCATTGTGATTCCAATTCCCACTCAAGAAATGTAATACCGGTTCAGCAAAAAAACAATTGACTCCGCATGATAATCATTTTCTTTCCTTTAGGTTAACCTAACAAAAAACAAGGAGTGATGTTTGATGGCAAGGAGAAAAAAAATTCTGGTAGCTGAAGCGCGAAAAGGACTCGATGATTTAAAAGCCAAAGTTGCTGGTACAAAGAATCCTGAAGAGGCCAAGTTTGAAGTAGCAAAAGATATTGGCGTACCGCTGAAAAAAGACTATAACGGTGAGCTGACATCCAAGCAGAATGGAAAAATAGGCGGAAAGTTAGGAGGCGGCATGGTCAAGGAACTTATAAAGATGGCACAGGAAAACTTAGGAAAAAAACATTAACCTTTCAATCCAAAATGTTACGCTCGCATCAGTAGACATATCATCGAAAACTGACAAAACGAATATTTTGGGACTTATCATGATGGAGGGCAGTTATTGCACTCGCAAAAAAGCTACCCTTCTTGGGCGGCTTTTTTTAAAAATTAATGATGGTCACGGGTAAAACTCTTGAAATTTCTGAGCTTATTAATTCCGACGACTTCGGATAGTTAGTGACAGCTGTATCCCTCAATATTACAGTCAGCATTCTCTCCATATGTGTCTGGCTAATTCCATATCACTGAAGTCAGAGGATGCCCAAGATCAAATAGGGAACCCGGAGCTTTTCTACCACTTTCGCTAAGATCCCTTTTGAATCTTCATCATGTATTTTCACTTTAAAGGCTTTGGCTCTCAATTCGTCTATGGCAGGTATTACTTAGGGAATTTACTCCATGACAACCGGTTATAACACCGCATTGGCCAAACCATTCGGAATACGTCATACCGCTCCATATGCCTTTATGAACCGGAATCGCATTTAGCGGACTTCAAAATGCAGTGATTCCCATCATGCTTCCACTTATCATTTCCATTCTTGCCTTAATCTTTTTCCATCCTTCACCGCTATCAGTAATTTTTTCCAATAACCCAAATCGCCTGAAATGCATGAGCAACAGTTATTGATGTCTTTGTAGGTGGAACGATCGCTTCAATTGCACTTGACGATGCATCTGTACCAGTAAACGCCGTAATATCAGGCGGAAGGCCGACTGTTAACTCGGGATTTAGAATGGCCACATCCGAACTTACGAAAACATTGCATTTATTCATTTAACTTTTTTTATGCTCATTATATATGACTGTTATTAGGGATACTTCCGAACCGGTGCCTGCTGTTGTGGCCATGGGGTGCCCATATGTGGGGCTTTTGGAAAACCCTCATACAGATAACCTCCTGATATCGCATCATTTATATCCGTAATCCCTTTAAATAATCCCAATTTCAATGCGGTATCAATGACACTCCGCCAATAGCATGTATGGCATTGGCATTCACTTCGTGTGCATATTTCACGCATTCACTTGCTGCATCTTGTGTAACATCGAGAAACTGCCCAACTATTTCAGCTTTGGTGCCTAAAGACTGCTCAAAAATTTCGGAACTTTTTAACGACACCTGCATTATCCAAACCCACATCACTCACGAGAATAATCCTATGGGCCCCATGACCATTGACTAGGTCCGGAATGATTGAACGAGTATTGGGACCACTGTAAATCTAAGGCATTAACCAGAAACTAGGATTTCCATTCACCATAGATAAATTTGTCTTTATTTACGATTAAGATTTTTCAATTCAAGCTTCCAGGTTCCTGGTATTCATTGTGGAATCCTTCTTTAGCATCCAAAATCAGAAATGCAGCATAGTAACCTGTATCTGCTTCACAAAACCCCATATTCCTTTACGTTACTTTGATAGATTTCTTCAATGCCCTTTCCTTTTGCCCTTGCCAAGATCTCCATCCGTACTGATAATTGTTTCATGGTAAAATCGAAAACAGCTTGTTTGTCATTACCAAATGGATTGCCTAACCGATCATATCCCTCTGTATTTAACGCGATTGCCAATGGTGAAAGTTCCTCCATCCTCTTTTCAACTTGTTTAAAGATATGTGGATGTTCACTGATGATTCTCTGTAGCAGGAAAGTCCCATAAGCAATATGGCGTGATTCATCTTTTTTCAAAAGACCCACACCCTTTAATAAACCAGGCATCATTTTATTAGCTTCGAGAGTCTGATAGAACCCGAAATATCCAGTTTCTGCAAGAACGCCCTCTGTAAACATATTATAAACAGTGGCCGCTTCTGCCAATGCTTCAGGGGATTGGTCTGATAAAAGTTTCCCCATCGCTTCCGGCAATATTTCATAAAAAATGGATTTATAAATGTCTGAGTGATAAACCGACAAATCACCCTTTTCACCAACTTGATCTAATGCATGTCGAAAGAACTCCATATGCTTCGCTTCCTCGAATAAAAATGTCGTTAAATACATTTCTTCCTCGATTCTACCTTCTTTGGCTATCGTCATAATGAGGGGGAGCAAATCCAAAGTCACGGCTTCTTCTCCGCCCTGAAAAAGGGAGATGATCCGTAATAATACTTCCCTTTCATTATCAGTAAATGACTTCCAATCTTCTTTATCTTGGCTGAAATCAATGTCACGGGGATTCCATATACCGAATTTCTTTGCCTTTTGATAAAGTTTAAATGGTAGGGTATCTTCTCTAAAACTCCGGCTGGTGGTCGTTAAATTCTTTCTTTTCATGTAAATGCCTCCTTGAAATATGATCTGAAAACTTCTGAATCCATAAGGAATTATTTAATTTGTAAGAGTTTTCATTATATTGTAAGATATTACTAGCATTTAGCCTAGCACTGAAAATGTAGGGAGGAATAAAGTCGAATGCTTGAGGAAACCCTGATGAATCATGTAAAAAAGATTTCCCAACAAAAGGATATGGCAAATAAATCACAAATGATTGTAAAGGGCTGTGTGAATTTTTTTTCTTTTCAACGTGCATCTTTATTCAGTTACTCATGTTTAACAGGAGTGGGTGAAGGAATATGCGCATGTACTGGTGAAGATACTTTTTCATTACATAATATTAAAGAAAACATTCATGATATATACCCTATCCACCAAGCTGTCATCCATAACAAACCCATATACTTAACCATTCAACATGCGCAATCCTCCATTCCTGCAAAATACGTTAAAAAATTTTCCATCTCATCATTGGCAATCATACCGATAATTGTAAATGACATGGTCATCGGTTTTGTTTTGGTTGACCCCATTCAGGCAAACGAGCCAGTTACCAAGAATGATTTAATGAAGCTGTCCCATTATTTGAAACTGGCTGTCAGTTCAACATTGGATTCGGCTCCTCCCACTTACCTTCTAAGTAAACGTGAAACGGAGGTCCTTCAATATTTAGCCAATGGTTTAGGATTAAAGCAAATGGCATCAAAAATGAGCGTTAGTGAATTTACTGTCAGAGATCATATTTCTTCTGCAATCAGGAAATTAGGAGTGAATCACCGGACTGAGGCCGTGGCTGTTGCAATAAGGCACAAAATGATTATGTGAAAACAAAAAAACCTTCAAAGAAGGTTTCAGTTTGTCGACAAAAGGGGTTCGGAATGTATTAATTCCGAACCCCTTTTGATATTTTCTTGGAATTTTGCTCAAGATTAAGAGCTTGGGTCTCTACGAGCCCACTATGTTAGGCCATTTTTGGACCTTGCCATGTCCAATTGGCCATCTTCTTTACATTCATGGCAGCGAAAGTAAGCATCGCCTGCATCTACAATTTTTTAAGTCCCCTTAAAGTAGTCCAACGCATACCATGCTTTTCTTTTGCATCTGCGAATACACGCTCAATCGTTTCCTTGCGTTTCGCATAGATAGGTTTTACATCTTGATGATGACGCAGGTGATCTGCTTCTTCCATATTTTCTTGCCAGATATGGCGCGTCACCATTTTTTGATGGTCTTTGCTTTCTGTACACTGTGATAAAAATGAACATGTCTTACAAATGTGTTTGGGAGATTTGTACTCACGATATCCCTCTTTATTTGTTGTTGAGTACTTTAAAATCTCGCCCGATGGGCAAAGGTAACAGTCAAAATGTTCATCGTAAACATACTCATGTTTGCGGAAGAATCCTTCTTTTGTTCGAGGCCGTGTATAGGGTAAAGCCGGTGTGATTTCTTTGTCAAAGAGGTAGCTTGTAATGGCTGGTGTTTTATAAGCTGCATCTGCGGCAACAGCTTCAGGCTTTCCAACTTTCTCAATCACTTGTTCAACCAGTGGCTCTAACATATGGCTATCATGCGTATTTCCAGGTGTTACAATCGACCCTAGCACAAAACCATTGCGGTCTGCAGCCGTGTGAAATGAATAGGCAAACTGTTTTGTCCGTTCATCTTTCACATAGTAACCACTCTCAGGATCTGTTGTACTTTCTTTAATCTCTTTGGTTTCTTCCTTATAAAATTTATCTGGTGGAAAAGGTTTCTTTCTATGGTTTTCACGATCTTGATTTATTTCTTCTTGAAGGCGTTCTTGATACGCTCGTGTTTCCTTGCGAACGACTTTCTTTGCGAACTTTCGCTTATTTGCACTGGCTTTCACATGAGTGGAATCAACGAATACATGTTCAGCACTTATTAACTTTCTTTCGGAAGCTGTCATTAAGATGCGATAGAAAATCTGTTCAAACAGGTCAGTATCTTTAAATCGTCGCTCGTAATTTTTCCCGAACGTTGAGAAGTGAGGCACTTTATCATGGAAACCGTAACCTAAAAACCAACGGTAAGCCATATTCGTTTCAACTTCTTCAATTGTTTTACGCATCGAACGAATACCGAAGGTATATTGAATGAATGTCAATTTAACTAAAATAACTGGATCAATACTTGGGCGCCCTATCTCTGAATACATATCTTTCACCAAGTCATAAATGAAAGTGAAGTCAATGGCCGCCTCAATTTTACGAACCAAATGGTTCGCTGGCACTAGTTGATCCAAAGTAATCATTTCAAGTTGATCTCGCTGAATAGAATTATGTTTCGAAAGCATCGTCATCACCTCAAGTTTTAATACTCCTATTTTAAAACAAAAAAGACTGTAGCGAAAAGCGGTTATATCTAATTGTTAAAACAAAGTTGATTGGAACGGAAGGCGCGAGACTCCTGCGGGAAAAGCGCGTCCAAGGGAGACCCCACAGGCGCAAAGGCGCCGAGGAGGCTCCCGGACCGCCCGCGGAAAGCGAGTGCCTGGAGTGGAAATCAACGTTCGAATTTTTAAAACCCTCAAAAAAACTGTAGACAAACTCGATTTTCATCGAGTTTGTCTACAGTCTGAAACCTTCAAAGAAGGTTTTTTTGTTTAAGTATCATTGAGTCACTTTTTCTTCAACTTTCGCAGTCCAATTTAACTCGTCTGAAATTTTACCTGTTTGGACACCTGTCAGTGTATCATAAAGCTTTTTAGATAGTTCCCCAGTTTCCCCGCTTTGAACGATCATTTCTTCACCATTCCATAAAAATTCACCAATTGGCGATATAACCGCGGCTGTACCCGTTCCGAAGGCCTCTTCCAGATGACCTGATTTATATGCTTCTTTGACTTCCTCCATGGAAATACGTCTTTCCGTCACGGGAAGATTCCAATGTTTAAGCAATTCTATAATGGAATCACGGGTAATACCCGGAAGGATACTTCCATTTAAAGCAGGAGTGATAATTTCACCATTAATTTTGAAGAAAACATTCATGCTTCCAACTTCTTCAATATATTTTTTCTCTACCCCGTCTAACCAAAGAACTTGGGCATAACCCATCTTTTCGGATACTTCCTGGGCTTTAAGGCTCGATGCATAATTCCCGCCCGTTTTAGCTTCTCCTGTACCACCATTAACTGCACGTGTGAAAGCTGACTCCACGGCTATTTTAACTGGATGAATGCCTTCTTTATAATAAGAACCTACAGGTGACATGATGATGATGAACTGATATTTTTCTGATGGAGAAACTCCAAGGTAAGGCTCAGTAGCTATTATGAATGGCCTGATATATAAGGATGTACCTTCTGCCTGAGGAACCCAATCCTTATCAACGCTAATTAAAGTTTTTAAGGCCTTCAATGCAAAATCAACGTCGATATCCGGTATGCACAATCGGCTATTTGAACTATTTAAGCGTTGGAAATTCTTTTCCGGACGGAATAAGATTATTTCATCTTCTGGTGTTGCATATGCTTTTAATCCTTCAAAAACAGATTGACCATAGTGGAAAATCATAGCTGACGGCTCTAGTGCGAGCGGTTGATAAGGAACAATTCTTGGATCATGCCACCCTTGCCCTTGTGTGTAATCCATAATAAACATATGATCGGTAAACTGCTTACCGAACTCAAGCTGGTCCGCCTGTGGTTTTTCTTTCTTTGTTGTACTAAGCGTGATTTGCATGTCATGTTCCTTCATTACCAAAACCCCTTGTTGAATAAATTTACAAGATTTCACTTCCATAAAATCTATCTTTAATTAGTTTACTCCTATCAGGAATCATAGTTCAAGCCTTTTGACCAAATTTTCGGAATTTTTTAAAATAAACGAGTTAGACTTCCTACTATGATTCCTGAAAAAAGAACCGGTTATTCCTAAAACTTCTCAATAAATATCAAAACCGGTTGTTCGTTCAGGTTTCTTGAATTCCTGAATATTAGGGTTAATTTTAACAAATTATCAACAATAATGCCAATGCGAATTTTGTATTTCTTTCAACATGGAACAGGCAGTAATCCGCTTGTCGTTTCCACTCCTTTAAAATGGAATGACTGAATAAAAAGATGTGTAGCGGATTCCTTATGAGCTACCGCATCCGAACCGATACTCAACTTAATACTTATATGTATATTAACAAGGAACATATAAGGAATGAAACACTTTCTATACCATTTCATAAAGTGGGATCATGAATGGTTTTTTAGATATATTTCCAATTTCAATCCATTATGGTACATAGATACAAATTTGTCGTTAAATTCAATTTAGTAGTTTACTACTAAAAAATAATCTTATATACTTATCCCCAAGATAGATAAAACGCATGCAAATCAAAATATTATAGATAAAACGCATGGTACTTTATTATTTTTGACGAAAAGGGGTAACAACATGACAAAAAACAGGTGGTTAATCGCTTTATCCGCTATCGCTATTCACCTTTCCATTGGCGGTGCATACGCATATAGCGTATACAAAAAACCTTTGGTTGAGACTATGGGGTGGTCAGAAACTGAAGTCACGTTAGCATTCACAATAATGATGGCGCTTGCAGGAACTTCTGCAGCCTTCTTTGGGAAATTTGTAGAAAAAAATGGTCCAAGAAAATCAGCTTTGGTCGCGGCTTTATTATTCGGTTTAGGACAAGCTGGTTCCGGGTTGGCTGTAATGGTCGATTCACTACCACTTTACCTATTGACATATGGGGTTTTAAGTGGTCTTGGTATGGGGATCGGGTACATTTCACCAGTATCCACTTTAGTTAAATGGTTCCCTGATCGCAGGGGATTGGCGACAGGAATGGCAGTATTAGGTTTCGGTGCCGGTGCCCTCATAACAGCCCCAGTAGCTGCAAGCCTTATGGAATCCGTTGGCATTTATACAACTTATTATATTTTAGGCGCAGGCTATTTCATCCTAATGTTCTTAGGTGCAACCTATATTGCACCTCCAAAGGCTAACTGGCTACCTGAAGGAATGATGAGAGATATTGAGTCCGGTAAAAAAGAATTGAAGAAAGACCTAAGGCAATTAACTGCAAAAGAAGCGGTTAAAACTAAACACTTCTGGATGTTATGGTCAATGAAATTAATTAATACAAGTGCGGGTATCATGATGATTTCGGTAGCTTCACCTATGGCTCAAGACGTTGTTGGGCTTTCTGTGGCAGGTGCTGCAACATTAGTCGGTATTATGGGAATCTTTAATGGCGGAGGTAGACTTGGCTGGGCAGCGGCCTCTGATTATATAGGCCGTCCAAATGTCTTCGTCATTTTCTTCATCATACAAATTGGAGCGTTCCTTTTACTTCCAACTACTACAAATACACTATTGTTCCAAGGACTCATCTTGTTAGTCGTTAGTTGTTATGGGGGAGGATTTTCAAATCTACCTGCATTTGCCGGGGATTTATTTGGAACCAAGGAAATTGGGGCCATTCACGGGTATCTTTTAACTACATGGTCTCTAGGCGGAGTTTGCGGACCAATGTTGGTTACTGCGATTAGGGAAAGTACGAACAGTTATATCCCGGTATTCTACGTTTTCGCCGTATTAATTGCGATAGCATTCGCCATCTCTATCTGGTTGCGTTTGGACATTAAAAAAATGCAAAGAAGACAGAAACAAGGATTAACGAATACATTAAGTAAAATATCCTAATTTATAACAAGTATCTTATGACCTGGAAAAAAGGCATTTCTCAAGTAAACTTCCGAAAACGGTGGTTAACTTTGATGATGCCTTTTTTTAGTTTTTTGAACTTTATCCAATAAATATAAGTCTTCACAAGCATCTGGATAGACTCCCCTTTCCTACCTTGGCGCCCGTCAAAAATATGGGAACTTCAAAAGTAAAAGAAATTCGAATTCCAGCCCTGTTACTGGTCATAGGAAACTGAACAAGTTATATAGTTTAACATGAAGCCAAATAAGGGAATCAAGTAAGAGATGGAATTAGGGGGGGATTGTTTTGTGGATCAATAAACCGTTTTTTAAATATGCAAGCGGAATAATTTTGATCATTTTAATTATATTTTTACTAGGTAAGATTGATTATGTTTTGCTCCCGCTACAAAAAATCATTGCAGCTATATTCTTCCCTATTATAGTGGCTGGGCTTTTATACTACATATTACGGCCAGTCGTTAACTTTTTAACTGAATATATCCCTAGGACTTTTAGCATCTCCATCGTCTTTTTGATTATATTCAGCATGATTGGGATGGTAAGTTACTTTGGAAGTCCTGTAATTGTGGACCAATTTCAAAAATTATCTGAAAACCTCCCAAGCAAAGTCAAGGAATTCTCTAAAGAATCCGAAGAGATAATTGAAAAAAATGACTTTGGCATGGTTAATATGGAAGATCTGAAAGTAAAAGCGGTTACACATTTAAAAGATTACTCGGAAAAACTCTTAGGGAATGTCCATACTATTTTCTCCACGATCACTAGTGTATTGACCGTTTTGGTCATTACACCATTCATTTTATTTTATTTCTTGAAAGATGGAGATAAACTAAGACCATTTCTATTAAAATTTATTCCGAACGACGTAGAATCAGAGGGGAACACGATTTTAAAAGACGTTGATAGAGCTCTATCAATTTATATTATCGGACAATTCATCGTATCAATCGTCATTGGGACTTTGATGTATATTGGCTACCTTATTATCGGTCTCGATTATGCACTCGTATTAGCCCTATTCGCCATGATTTTTACTGTTGTACCATTCCTTGGTCCATTTATAAGCATCATCCCTGCTCTTTTCATCGCCTTACAGCAAGACATTGGATTGGCAGTGAAAGTGCTCATTGTACTTACAGTCGTTCAACAGGTCGAAGGGCATTTGGTTACACCGAATATTATGGGAAAACGGCTCAACATTCACCCACTGACGATTATTTTATTGCTGCTTGCTGCAGGATCAATATATGGTTTCATTGGCATTTTAATAGCTATCCCCACTTATTCCGTAGTAAAAACGATTATAGGAAACTTCAGGAAGTTTTATAGGTTACGAAAAAGGATCACATAATCAGGAATGGTTGTCTCCCCCTTATCCACCAATTTAAGGGGACCTATCCTAGAACTGCACCCCAATTGTTAATCACCATCTAACAATTGGAGGTTTTTTATGACCAATTCTTCATTAAGATAAATGTAATAGCTGTTTTTCCATAAAAGCAAAGGATTCTTTTTCAACGGTTGCCACTGAAATATATTGTTAATCTAATACTTAATAAAGAATTGGGAGGCTCAATTTAAAGAACATGGCAATGTTAGTTTGGTGTCTAACATTTTCGGGGCAGTTCACTTTTGCCTGCGGTCTTTTTTGTTTTAAAATAGAAGGATTAAAACTTGAGGTGATAAGGATGCTTTCTAAACATGATTCTATTCAGCGAGATCAACTTGAAATGATTACTAGCGAACCATTTGGCTCGTAAAATGGAGGTCGCCATTGTTTTGGGGACAATTGTACACCTGGAAATACGCATGATAGTCACATCTTAGAGCCACTTGTTGGACAAGTAATTGAAAAAGTTGGGAAACCAGAAGCTGTTGCAAGCAGATGCAAAAGAAAAGCATGGTCTGCGTTGGACTACTTTAAGGGGACTTAAAAATTGTCGATCAGGCGATGCTCACTTTCCCTGCAATGAAAGTAAAGAAGATGGCCAATTGGTCCTGGCAAGGTGTAAAAATGGCCTAACAGCTCGTAGAGACCCAATTCCATAAAAATTGAGAAAAATTCAAAGGGAATTTCAAAAGGGGTTCGGAATGTTTTAATTCCGAACCCCTTTTGTCTACAAACTGCCTTATCCGATTTTTTTTGTTTTCAATAGGTGTAATGAGTATGGATCGAGATTGCCAATTTTAAAAATTAAGTGCCTGATTTCAGAAAAGAATAGTGTCCGGCCGCAAGAAAAAGCAAAAGTAGTTTACGGGCTAAGGGAAGATATTTAGTTAGGCAGCATGAACCCGATAATCTCGGGCCCATGCCTTAAAATTTCAGCTTGATTCGTTGATGATTGCAGGAATGTATATAATCTTCTAGCTCTTGTCTAAAAAATGCACAATGCTCTCGAATTCCTGTAAATAAAGTAATTCAGATATTAAACATCTGTGACTCATTTTTAGGCTTTGTTCTTCAGTGTTTGTTTAATATTTTTTTAATCCACCGTTTGAAAAACGCTTTGACGCTTTTCTTTTTTATTACTTGAATGGCTTGATTTTTCTTCTCAATATAAATTACTTCATTGTTTATGGCGTTATTTTCTGCTAGTACTAGACCCAAAACGGAGTTATGGTCTTTGTTGAGAACAATTTTGTAAGGAATATTATGACTTATTGCCAATTTAATATATTTCCCTAGATATTGATAGTCCATCTGACCATTTAAAAACAAATTTGAACGGGGATGCCGCTTCATCATTTGCTCAATCTCCGGATATACATTCATTTCAAAGACTTGGCTTTTTTTTAGGACGATGACGACTCGCTCTCGTAATGTACCCAGGAATTCCCTTCGTTCGCCAGGCTTGATTTCTTTTGGACCGTAGATTCCTTGCTCTAGATAGTCCTCCACTTTTAGGCGTGACAATTCTTTCCCACCTCCGGTTTCACTTCAATAATGTATGAAAAATGGCCAAAAATAGTGCCCATCTCCTTTGGAATGCTAAATGTAAAAAGTGGTTGGGGTTAACTTTCCCCTTTTGTAGTCTACCCTTCCTTAAAAAAATTGTCACCCTAGCTTCGCTTCATGCATAGGATAGTATATGTGTGAATGTAGGTTGCTTAAAAGAGGGACGGGGAAAAACATGAAAAAATTAATTGTATTTGTATTGATATTCGCCTTTAGTTTTGTTGCGTTCAGCAATACTTCAGGTGCAGCGGCAAGACAACTGATCATCATCAATAAAGCCAATAACCAGCTAGCCTATTATGAAAATGATAAATTGGTGAAGGTGTTCATCGTGGCGACAGGAAAAAAAGCCTCCTATACTCCTGAAGGAAAGTTCAAGGTCGTGACAAAGATTGTGAATCGTCCCTATTATAAAGGCAACATAAAAGGAGGAGACCCAAAAAACCCTCTGGGGAAACGATGGCTGGGGATAAATGCACGGAATACACCAGGTAATACGTACGCAATACACGGCAATAATGATTCTAAAAGCATTGGCAAATATATAAGTGCCGGTTGTATTCGCATGTATAACGATGATGTTCAATGGCTGTACGATAAAGTGGGAATGAACACTGTTGTCTTAATTGCCAGTTCGAATAAATCATTTGCTTCCATAGCTGCTACGAATGGATATAAGGTAAGCGGATCTAAAAGCCTACCTGTACAGAATACCTACATTTTCCTGAAGAAAGGAAGTAGTGGCCCCCAAGTAATTGAGCTACAAAAAAGATTAACGAAACTTGGATACAGCACTAAAGGAATTGATGGGGGATTTGGAAAAAATACCGAAATGGCTGTAAAGAAATTTCAAAAGGCTAAAAATCTTACATCTGATGGGGTCGTCGGACCACAAACAAAAAAAGCACTTGGACTTAAATAATTACTATTACTGATATCCCCTGATTAGAGGATATTTTTTTTTGTCTAAACTGTAACAAACCATACATTATTACCCATATTGTCTGTAATTTCCCACCACCACTTATTGGCTTTATGTTATAATTTTTACATAAACAGCTAATCATAATCGCACTGCATTACATATAAGGAGGGAATACAAATGTACGATGAACTTCTCATATTATCCATTAAGTCAATTTTTGTTATCGGCACCATCGCAATGTTTGTGATTTTAGGATTCGTAAAAGGACGCAAGTTTTAAATTACCCAATTCTTTAAAATATCCTTATTGCCTGATTACTTGTATTATGTTCATACTGGTAATCAGGTTAATTTCACTCAGAAAAAAAAAGCATATCCTCACTGGGCATGCTTTGCTTTACCAATTCCAGTAATCCGTTTTATCTAAAAGTTGATCAATATCAAATGTATCAATAAGGATTGGAACTGATTCTTCTGCAATCTCTTCAGTCGCTAGCAATAATTGGTCGATATCAATAATGGCCAAAATAGTCCTCTCCCTTTTTTAATGGTCTTTACCCTCATTTTTAATACATTAAACAGTTCGTTCAAAAGATATTTTATTAGAGGGTAGCCCTTTAATTTTACATTTGACAATTATTTAAGGTGCAGTGAACCATTTTTTTCAGATCCTTCCGGAGAAAGCGTATGTATCAATTTAACCAGTTTATAAAATGTTCCACTGCAGATGGTTACCTCGGGCAGATTATGAAAAATTGATTTTTTATTAATATGATAATTGTCTTTCTCAGGTGAATACAAAATAATTTTCTTATTTAAAGATAAAGCATATCCAAGCTCATAAAGATTGCCTTTACCTGCAGTTAGGAAGATCAGCATGAAATCAGCTTCCTCAATCCCCCTTTTTTCATATTCTCCAATACCTTCAGCAATTTGGTTATTCTCATCATCCTCAATTAAATTCCAGTCATTCACACATGTAAATCCTTTTGAAGTCAATTTCTTGATCAATGACCTTACTTGCTTCAAATTTTTTTCGTCTGATGCTATATAATATTTCACTCATACACCTCCAAAATATTTAACTATTGATACTTTTTACCTATATTAACTATACTATACATATTCGTTATAAAGAACGCAATATCCTTTCCCTAAAAATTAAAAATAATTAAATGACACCGTTTCAATCAAAGAAATTTGAAGCGAAAAAAACCATCATTCCTTTACAGATAATGATGGTTTTTCGTTAAAAAAATTAAATTCCGGAGCTAACCTTACAAAAAGGATTATGTACTTATGTAAAAAAAATTGATGATTTAGGGCTATTAGAATCCACCGATCCATTTTGTATAGATTTTCATTCTTATAAACTGATATTCCGGGTGATAAAGTATGATTAACCCTTCAAGAAATCCAAAATAAAAACCTTGTCCTCTACCCGGCAAGGTTTTTTTATTTTTCATATGTGATATTTTCTATTTCAATCCTGAAGGGTGCAGCCTCACATATATTAATTCCCCTATCTAGATTTACCTTTTCCAAATCACTTGCATCCGGTATTGTTTTTTTATCATGAATAAAATGTTCGACCATGGATTCCAATAATTCTTGAGCGCAAGCTAAGGCATCTACCCGATTCCTACCGCTAACGGTAGAAATAATTCCTTCTCGCCTAAAATCCGGGAAACAAACTTGAACGGAAAAAGAGTCGATAATCAATGGGTGTTTTTCATAATAGAATACGGCTGGATACTCAAATATTTGAATGGTCAAAATATCATCCCTTCATACAATATATAGCATTTTAGTTAATTATAACATGAAATTCTATTAAAAATAGATTTACTTACTTTTTCTTTGTTTGTCAAGATTATTTTTACATTCAATAGGTTGTTATGTCCGTATCTACTACGAAACAAAAAAACACCAGAAAAATCAAAATCACGATAACATTAAGGATTATTCCAATAATGCTGCACACTTTACCAGCTGTCACTAAACCATTTCCGGATTCACCAGTAAGATTAATTTCTTGTTTACTCTTAGATGCAAATATTAAACCTAGAATACCCAATATGATGCCGATGAATGGAATAAGCAGGGACAATACCCCCATGATTAATGATACAATCGCTTTG
Organism: Peribacillus simplex; assembly: GCF_001578185.1. Classification (NCBI taxonomy): domain Bacteria; kingdom Bacillati; phylum Bacillota; class Bacilli; order Caryophanales; family Bacillaceae; genus Peribacillus; species Peribacillus simplex. Next base: position 2,826,899 of record NZ_CP011008.1, read on the forward strand.
CTGTTGGTTGGTTTAATTTCCGACATAAATTCCACCTTCTTTCTTCCCCTTATATATACGGTTATTAAAAGCAAAAGATTCATATTTTTGTATTCACCATCTCTAAGATTCCTTGCTACCCTCCCGGTAAATTCCATACCCTTGGTCGGATCCTTACATTTATACCAGTTGATTTCAGAAATCCGTCCCCTTTTCGCCAACTGTCTGACAAGGCACCTCGCCGAAAGCGTCTGTGAGGCCTCCGCCAGCCAGTTATTCGGCAGGAGTTTCGCGAATTTCGTCAATTTAATGAGATTTTCATAAAACAGGGAAAAACCATAAAGTATAAACTAGTCCTAATTAAAGGTTCGGGATCAGACCTAGCCTACAGTTTTTTCTTAAAACGTTCCAGTTGATGGGAACGGAAGGTAGAAGACTCCCCCTGCAGGAAAGCGTGTCCAAGGGTGACCCACAGGCGCAAAGAACGCCGAGGGCCGTAAGCATATCGAGCTTTAAATGAAAAAAAGACAGCAATCGCTGTCTTTTTCGTCAATCCTTTATCGCATCTTCAAATGGCGCTGAAAATAAACCACTTGGCGCCAACATATCCGTATCCGATTCACGGCTTTCCCCAACTACAATATATGAACCAGCTGGAAAAAAATCAAACATATCACTTTCCTTATGTATGATCAAGAAATATTCATATAAATCATCCATAAGTTCCTGATGTTCGTCTAATTTCATGATTTCTCCACATTCATCGATTTCAAAGTTTTCATTAATTGCATCTTGGAGTTCTTCATTATTTGAATACGCGATATAAAAATCCACATCTCCACACTCCATGCATAGCAGGAGTTTTTCTTCTAGTGCTTCTTCATAGGATTTCTGAACGACCGCTTTTAAAATGGCATCAATCCTTTCAGGATTAGTTAGTTTAATTTTAGTCTTGAACACAAAATCCCTCCCCAATTAAATACAATGCCATTGAAAATTATATGACAGTTGAATGAAAAATAAAAAAAGTAAGCTCATACTTAGAGTACTAATAATCGAAAATCGGTACCTGTCCGTTTCCTATTAAATCCAAATACCATAGTTCGTTCCTTTTCCAGGGCACCGGTTCCCTTTGTAGTTTCCTCCCTTATTATAACTTGATAGGAATCCTCCGCGCATATATTAATTTTGCCCGTATATTTAGAATGATAATCTTCTATAATACAAAGAAAAAGATGATCGGAAGCGTAATCAAGCTTAATGAAGTACTAATGAACGTAGCACTTGATACGAATTCAGGCTCTGTATTGAATTGGAGTGCATACATCGTAGTGTTGGCCGCCGTTGGCATGGCAGCTACGATGATCATGATATGCCTGACCATATCATCCACTGGTAAGGCAAGTGATAACAGGAAAGCAATGGCTGGGGAAACAGCAAGTTTAAGAAGCAGTGAAACTGATAGTTTTCGGTAAGCAATATTTTTCAGTGAAATGTTGGCAAGCTGCATCCCGAGTGTAATCATGATTGTCGGAATCGCTGCATTTGCAACTAGGTGAATAGCTTCCAAAACCGAATTGCTTAAAGGAATGTTCACTAACTGAAAAACCGCACCTGCAATAGCCCCATACACAATAGGCATCCTACATACTGCTTTAAGCGCTGTTTGAACCCCGTTTCCTTCCGGGCTGCCCTTCGCAGCGAAATAAATGCCAATAGTACACATGACTAACTGTTGACCCACCATCAGGATAATTGCATAATCAAGGCCTGCCGCTCCGAATAGCAGGAAAATGACAGGTGTTCCATAATTCCCGTTATTCATGAATGCGGACGCCAAAATCATTCCGCTTGTTTCAGTGACTGTATACTTACGGAAGAACGATATAATATAGACTAGCAAGACGAGAGAAAGGCAGAGCACTATCGTGAATAAGAACAGGTAAAAATAATTAATCGAAAATTCTGCTGAATAAAAGGTTCGAAACACAAGAAAAGGTGACATTAAATATAATGCCATCGTGGAAATGGATTTTGTATCAAGTTTAAACTTTTTCTGACCGACGAACCCTAAAACAAAAATACCGAATATCGGTAAAAGAACACCCAAAAACCCCATAATATCACCTTCATAATCCTAATGATTTTATTCTAACAATATCAGTTTTATAATTTTTTGTAAAAAATTCTTTCATACCGCTCCTGATTGAAATGTTATATATTCTCGTTAAGTAATTAATTTCCTTTATTTTCAGAAAATTCACTTCGGTTTTCGTCTTCAAATGGTATATTTTTATAGTATTCACGTTAAAAGAAGTAACATTAAGCTTTTGGCTTATTAAATATGAAGGGGTGTTTTTTAATGGATGTAAAATTCATGGAGATGGCTGTTCGACTTGCATATGAAAATGTATTGGCAAAGAACGGAGGACCTTTTGGTGCAATAATCGTAAAAGATGGCACAGTTGTAGGAAGAGGATGTAATAATGTCACAACAGTCAACGATCCAACAGCTCACGCCGAAGTACAGGCGATTCGTGATGCATGCAGGCACCTCAACAGCTTTCAGCTTACAGATTGTGAAATATACACTAGCTGTGAACCTTGCCCAATGTGCATTGGTGCCATTTATTGGGCACGTCCAAAAGCCATTTATTACGCATGTACGAAAGAAGACGCTGCACACATCGGCTTTGATGATCACTTTATCTATCAGGAACTTGGCCTGCCAATGGAAAAGCGCATAATTAAAATGGAACAAATGTCTTTTAATAACCACGATTTACCATTCCGAACATGGGAGACCTATATTGAAAAAGTGAAATATTAATCGGTTATATTTTTGCCAAAGGGGTTTCAGAATAGATGTCGCCGCAGGGAAAACGCCTGCAGATTGCGTCATTAAAAACGGTCAGATAATAGTTGTAAATGGTGATGCCCTAAACAGGCGACATAGCTATCGTCGATGGTTTTTTCGCTATCATCGGGAGTTATGAGCGTCTTTCAGAAATCGATGCTGCCGGAAGATTCGTCTCTCCTACATTCATTGATGGCCATGTCCATATTGAATCTCCGATGGTCAGGCATTCTGAACTCTCAAACATTCCCCTTTTTCGTGGTGTTACCTGCATCGTTACAGATCCCCTTGAAATAGCCAATGTTTCTGGTAAAAAGGCATTCAATTTATGATTGAACAATCCGAGCATCTTCCTTTTGACTTCTACTTCATGATGCCATATTGTGTACCTGCGACGGCGTTTGAACATTTTCGTGCTGCCTTAAGAAGTGAAGATTTAATTTCATTTTACCAAAACAAGAAAGTGATTGGTTTAGCCGAAGTGATGGCTTTCCCGGACGTTTCACATGCGGAGGAGGATATGCTGCAAAAATTATACGATTCAAATAGACTAGGCAAAAGCATTGATTGCCACTTAGCTGGATTATCCGAACAACAGCTCGATGTTTATATGAGTGCCGGCATTAAAACGGATCATGAATGCACTGCATCGGAGGAGGCAAAAGAATGACTGCGAAAGCGAATGTATCTTTATGATCAGGGAAGGCACCGTTGCCAAAGACTTAATAAACCTGGTTCCAGCAATTAATGAGAAGAAATCCCGCCGTTGTTTATTCGTCACCGATGATCGGCACCTGGATGATATTGTATCTAAGGGGAGTATCGACCACAATGTTCGAATATCCTTAGAAACAGGTGTCCAGCCTATTACCGCCATTCAAATGGCGACCATAAATGCAGCAGAATGCTTTGGTTTAACGGAACATGATGTCATAGCACCTGGATTCAAGGCAGACTTCCTTCTATTAGATGATCTTGATTCAGTCATCATCCACTCGGTCTTTAAAGAGGGAAGCTTATGGTGCAAAATAATCGTTTACTTAACTTTCCAGCTGAAAAGGAACAGGCTATTGACGACGAGTTGAAGCACTCCGTTCAATTTCATGAAATAACGGAAGATGATTTGACGATACCTTTTAAAAATAAGCTTCCTTCTATTAATATTTAAAACTACAAACAGTTTGATTACAAAGCATTCGATTGAACCGGTTAGGGTTAATCATGGTCTATTCCAGTTCCCTGAACAAGTTGATCATATAAAACTGGCTGTAATTGAACGGCATCATTTGACCAACCAATTAGGTCTTGGGATCGTTAAAGGGCTCGGATTGAAATCAGGCGCAATTGCCATGACAGTAGCCCATAATTCACATAATTTAATCATTGCCGGCACGAATGACCAAGATATGCTAATGGCCGCATAGGAAATCAAAAAGACTCAGGGTGGATTGGCCGTAATTCAAAAAGAGAAAATACTAGCCTCCCTCCCACCCCCAATTTCTGGATTGGTGAGTAAATGAACTTATATGATGTCGTTCATTCATTGAAACGAATCGATGGTGCCCTATTGAAACCCGGTGCAAACAGGCATTTCAACCCTTTCCTTACACTTGCTTCCTTGGCGTTACCTGTCATCCCGGAAATTAAACTGACTGATCAGGGCTTATTTTCCGTTTCTGAGTTTAGGCATATTCCTATCGAAGTCTCAAAGCCAGTCGATAAAATTTGACCCCCTTGTCGTTTTTTTTCTTCTCGCCCCAGTAATTTCTAAATGAATCAGGTTCCAACTCGACTTAAACCGGGAAAAGGATATAATGCGTATCATCTATGTTAAAATAAAAATAAACACAAATCTTTCTTGGAGGAGATAAATATGGCAAAACATGATCAACAAACCATAATTGGATACATTGGCACTTACACAAAAGGAAACAGCAAAGGCATTTACCGCTTTACTTTAGATACAGCAGAAGGAAAACTCAGTACACCGGTTCTTGCAGCAGAATTAACCGATCCGACTTATCTCGCCATAAGCCAGGACAAGAAGAATCTCTACGCCATTTTAAAAGAAGCGGGCAGCGGTGGAGTTTCAGCCTATTCGATTAGTGAAGAATCTGGTGAGCTTACCTACTTGGGCAAACAACTGACACCAAATGGTTCTTCCTGCCATATAAGTGTCGACAGCAAGAAACAGGTTTTGGTCACTTCCAGTTATGGAGAAGGCGTGATTGAATCATATCCGCTTCAGAACGAAGCGGTCCCTTTACCTGTATCATCCACTGTTCGACATGAGGGTCACGGACCTAATGAAGAACGTCAGGAAAAAGCACACACTCACTTCGCTGGTTTTACACCGGACGAAAGATTCATTGCTGTAGTCGATCTAGGAATAGATAAAGTGATAACTTATAAAATACATAATGGGATTATGGAAGAAGTAAACAGTTTATCCGTTGCACCAGGCAGCGGACCACGGCATTTGACCTTCCACCCAAACGGAAAATTTGCGTATGTCATGTCTGAGCTTGTACCAGAAGTCATTGTTTTAAGTTTCGACAGTCTAACCGGGAGTTTTTCTGAATTACAAACGGTCCGGACCATTCCCGAAGATTTCAAGGAAAACAGCCAGGGCAGCGCCATTCATATTTCTGATGACGGGAAATTCGTATATGCCGCAAACCGCGGACATGATAGTATAGCCGTTTACCAAATCAATCAAGAAACAGGGAAATTGGCATTCGTGGAACTGGTCAATTCCGAAGGGCATTGGCCACGAGATTTTTCATTGGACCCTAGCGGAAAATTCCTGATCGCTTCTAATGAACAATCAGGAAACCTGACACTATATGCACGGAATGAACAGGACGGAAAATTAACATTATTGCAAAAAGATGTTCAAGTTCCCTTTCCCGTTTGTGTGAAATTCCTTTAAAATCTCTCATTAAAAAAGGATTGAAGCTTTTACCACAGCTTCAATCCTTTTTTTATAATTTAATTCCATTTCTCCGCCATTTCGGGGAAATCTATAAATGGGTTTCGATTACCCTGAATCTCATGTATAGCCTGGTTTCTATGTTTTTCATAAGTGCTGACCGGAAAGAGCCGGTGCCATTCCATTAGCAGTGCCAGGTCAATATTGCCGTTATCGATGATTCCCTCATACCTGAGTAAAAAATACATGGTAGCCCTCGCTACGATGCCTTTCCCGTATTCAGGTTCGAATTTACCTTCGTCCGATTTCCCGCAACCCGCTTTTATTCCTGCAGCCGATGCTTCTGGGATATAATCCTCAAAATCATGGTATGGATAGTTACCCCGGCTACTGTTACAAGTTGGTTCGCAGGCGAACAGATGGTGCAAATCCCCCCTCATCGGTTCTTTTTTATTGAACCATGATTGAGGTACGACATGTTCACAATTAACGAGCATGTTCTCCATCTTCGTTGATTCAATCCCTTTTGACAACTCTTCTAGGATACGGATATCTTCCTCAATGACTTCTATAGGATCCATTCCTTTACCGGAATACAGGCTTTTCAGCTTGCCATTTTCCTGTAAGTCAACCCAAGGGTAAACATGACGATGTGGTGAGTAGTTCAGCTGGTTTTTATGGGTTGCTACTAGTAGTTTCTTCAATCCTTCTCGGTCCAAGGAACCATCTTGATAGTATTCTCGCTTAAGTTCCTGATCTTTCGTTTCATCGTAGTATTCGCGGTTTTCATTGAAGTTCACATGCGCAGCCATTGCCATTTCCCGTTCTTTTTCAAGTATTTCAAAACTATTCTTCATCCACTCATCCCCCCGATTCTATTAAAACCTAACTTTTACCATAATTTAAGTTTAATAGAAATCCATTGAGAAAAAAAGGTGCTTTAGAAGTGTCTAACGAAGAATTTCTATAAAATGGGTAAGGATTTTCGCTGTCATTCCCCAGATTACTCGATCGTTATATAAGTAAAAATATTCTTCCATTTGTTTTGGCTGCCATTTATAATTCTCCCCGCCAACAATTAAATCTTGGGGGAAGTTTTCATGTGGTTCTATTTTATATTTCACATGATATATCTCTGGCGGTTTTTCCATGAAAAAGGAAAGCGGTACACTAAAAATGGTTTCTACCTCAGCTGGATTAGGGATTATCCGTTGATAGTTACGAACAAATCCTGCATAAGGATATACAATCATCCCAAAAGGGGATACCAAATAATCAATTGGAAAGACATTATAAATATCTTCTTTTTTCAAACCAAGTTCCTCATATGTTTCCCTAAGGGCAGCCGATTGTTCATCATGGTCCGACTTGTCTATTTTCCCGCCTGGAAAACAGATATCCCCTGGCTGCCTCCTAAGTGTGTGTGAACGCTCTTCAAAAAGAACATGTATTCCATCTTCTTTTTCTATAAGCGGAACCAATACAGCATACTTTGAAAAACTCTCACTACCTAAAATTTCAGGGGTATGTAATGTGAGTTTTTTTGTTATATCTTCATTCTTCATGTACCACACCTCTTCTGAAGTTAATATTGACAATATGAAATCGGTATTTTTCAACCAATCATTATCATTCCATTTTCAAACATCCGCTATAACTAAGCAAGGAAAACGATTCCAAAAATCCCCCCTTTAATTCGTCATAGATCTCTTATTCTTTCTATCCTTGTTATTTCATATAAATATAGGCCTTTTAAAAATCTAAGTGATAGAGGAATTAAATCTTATCCATTACTCCAAATCTAACTTTTCGTCACGAAAGGGAAATTCATTTTCTATTTAACCTACGGAAAAGCTAATTTATGTATGGACAAACCACAGGCTTTTAGAGTTTTTTTACGCGTTATACCCGGTCCTTTGACCATATATAAAAGCACCGTTCAAAGTTTCTGAACGGTGCTAAAACTAAACGCAGCATCCTCAATTAAAAGGAAATATTTCCGAAAAAAACCGAATGTTGAAATAGGGAAAATCAACAAGTACATATTGAACTCTATTTATATACCGAATTTTCAGGAAACGTATTTCAAGGCCACCTATTCTATTTCTGAAGTTTTTTTATTTATAGTTCTGTTAGTGTTCGCTTTACAGTCGTTACGATGAATAAGAAATCCTCTTCAGTGATACTTAGTGGGGGAGCGAGAGTCAGGACATTATTGAAGCCTGCTACTGTATCACCATTTTTACCTATAATCAGCCCCTTTTCTTTGCATGACGCAATCACTTTATTGATTTTGGAAAGATCGATCGGTCGTTTTATCTGTTTATCTTCCACTAGTTCAATCCCTACCAACAAACCTTTCCCGCGTACATCCCCAACATTAGGATGAGATTTGATTTCTTCAAACTCTTGCAGAAAGCGAAGCCCTAACTCTTCAGACCGTTCTATTAGTTTTTCATTTTCATATATTTCAATATTTTTTAAAGCAAGGGCACAGGAAGCTGGATTGCCACCAAATGTATTTACATGTCGAAAGCGATCATATTCATCTGAACCAATGTACGCTTCATAAATTTCACGTTTGACGGCTGTAGCGGATAATGGCAGGTAAGCGCTTGTGATTCCTTTAGCCATTGTTACGATGTCCGGTTTTACATCATAATTCATAAATCCGAATTTCTTTCCAGTACGGCCAAACCCGCAAATGACCTCATCCGAAATGAGAAGGACACCATTTTTCTCACAAATTTCTTTTACCCGCTTCATATATCCATCAGGTGGCATCAGGATTCCGCCTCCAGTGATGATTGGTTCCATGATTACCGCGGCCACCGTTTCGCCCAATTCCCATGTAATGGTACGGTCAATTTCAGCCGCACTTTTTTCACCGCTTTCATCCTCTGGGTTTCGGTATGAATCCGGCGGTGATACATGAAGAAAACCTGGGGCGAGTGGTTCATATTTAAACTTTCGTTGTGCTTGCCCGGTAGCTGCCAGTGCCCCCATTGAATTGCCATGATAACCTCGATAACGGGAAATGAATTTATAACGTCCATGTTCACCTTTTTGCTGATGATACTGCCGAGCAATTTTAAAAGCTGTCTCATTTGCTTCTGAACCGCTGTTAGAGAAGAAAATCACATAATCCCCATCCAGCCATTCATTTAACTTCTCTGCTAGCTTAATAGCCGGGATGTGGCTGTTCGTTAAAGGGGCATAAGGAAGCTCTTTCAACTGCTCGTAAGCTGCCTCGGCCAGCTCCGTGCGACCATATCCTACGTTGACACACCATAAGCCTGACATCCCATCCAGGAAACGATTCCCATCAACATCCGTAATCCATGCTCCTTGCCCTTTTTGGACTACCATTTTCCCAGGGTTGGGTTCAGCCCCTTTCATATGATGCCACACATATTTGCCATCCATCGTTTTAAGATCATGACCCTGTTTTTCAACCGGCATATGCCACACTCCTCCTATAATAATGTATAAAGCTATAAAGGAAGGCCGACCACAAATAGCGTCGACCCCTTTTTCCTATCAATATCTTGCCGTTAACATTTTCTTTCTAGTGTAAAATTCCACGCCGTCCTTCCCATTGGCATGAAGGTCTCCATAAAATGAACTTTTATAGCCGGAAAAAGGAAAGAATGCCATAGGCGCGGGTACGCCAAGGTTAATACCAAGCATCCCTGCATCAATTTCTTCACGAAATTCCCGGATGGCTTTTGCACTATCCGTATAGAGGCAGGCACCATTGGCAAATTCGGATTGATTGGTCAAATCGATTGCTTCTTCAAGCGTATTAACCCTTACTATGGATAAAACAGGGGCAAAAATTTCATCCTTCCATATTTTCATGTTTGTTTTTACATGGTCAAATAATGTCGGCCCAACATAATAGCCATTTTCCTGATCGCCTTCTTTTCTGCCATCACGAAGGAGAACCGCTCCTTCTTTTTCCCCGATATCAATATATTGTTCTGTTCTCTTTTTATGAGTATCACGGATCACAGGGCCCAAGAAAACGTCCTTATCCATTCCATTGCCAATCTTGATGTCATCCGCTGCAGCCTTTAATCTCTCAACAAGCAAATCTCCCACTTCTCCTACCGCAACAACCACCGACGCGGCCATGCAACGCTCGCCTGCTGATCCGAAGGCGGCATTCGTTATGTTCGTTACGGCATTATCCAAATCCGCATCAGGCATGACGATTGAATGATTTTTCGCTCCTGATAAAGCCTGGACACGTTTTTTATTGGCAGCTGCCGTTTTATATACATACTCTGCTACAGGTTGGGATCCGACAAATGATATCGCTTTAATGTCTTCATGCTCCAAAATTCCATTCACGACATCGTGGGCACCATGGACAATATTGACAACACCATTCGGAACGCCGGCCTCCGTCAGTAATTCTACAAGGCGGTTGGCTAAAAGCGGGGTCCGTTCTGAAGGTTTTAAGATAAACGTATTTCCACAGGCTATTGCAAGCGGGAACATCCAACAGGGAACCATCATTGGGAAATTAAATGGCGTAATCCCGGCAACGACACCCATTGGATAACGATACATGCCAGATTCAATTCCAGGGGATATATCAGGAAGCTGACTGCCCATCATCAAAGTAGGCGCACCTGCAGCGAATTCTACGCATTCAATTCCACGTTGAACCTCACCATATGCTTCTGTATAGCTTTTTCCATTTTCTATCGTGACCAGCTTTGCAAGTTCATCCCAGTGTTCTATCAATAATTGCTGGTAACGGAATAAGAAGCGCGCTCTTTTTGGCACGGCCACCTTTTTCCATTCTTTATACGCCTTTTTAGCAACCTGCACCGCCTGGTCGACATCTTCCTTTGTGGAAAGGGGTACGATTGCCAAAGCTTCTCCTGTTGCCGGATTAGGCACTTCTTCATGTTTCGATGTTGTGGAATTCACCCACTTGCCACCGATATAATTTTTCAACGTTTCTACATCATTGATAACAGTCATTAAAGAAACCCTCCATTTCAACACGATTTCATAGTTTTATTATATTTTTCAAACGGGCTTTTTACATTAGACGTTTTGTATAGTTTTTGATTCAATATTTGCACAAATTGTTTGATTTCGATTTTCCTATATTCATAATAATCATGAAAAGAAATTTCCCCACTCAATACTCATGGTAAAATCCGCTTTTAACCTTTTTAGAATATTTCTTTCCCTTTAATCAGCAGGCTTTCAAATCAACATTTAATAATCGAGTATAACTTTAGGTCCTCATGCTTTCCTTTAACAAACATCCCTTTCCTTATGATTCCCTCAAAAGACATTCCAGCCTTTTGCATGACTCGCTCCGAACCCAAATTTCCTACAAAGCAGCGTGCTTGTATTCTGACAAGGTTCATATTATCGAAGCCAAATTCGATTATCTTTTTGGCTGCCTCCGTCACCAAGCCATTCCCCCAATATTCTGGTGCCAGCACATATCCAATTTCAGCTCTATGATGATCAACCTGCCATGAAACAAAGTCAATAGTGCCAATCAACTTACCACTTTCCTTGTATTGTATTCCCCATGGAGCGATTTTCTTATCCTCATAATTCTGTAATGCAAATCGGATAAAATCCCTTGTATCGCATAGGGAACGATGGGCTTCCCATGTGACGAAGCGGGATACATCACTATTGGATGCATAAGCGAACATGTCTTCGGCATCATTCATGGTGACTTTCCTCATAACTAAACGTTTTGATTCTATGGTAGGCAGCTGTCCATATATGTCTTTCACGTTCATGATTACACCCCATTCCATTAATTATTTGTATTATAGCAAGATTGGAAAGCAATCACTGTTCCCAATTGAAATATCATTGAACTTATGTTTAATTCAGAAAAATAGGCAGGGGGAGGATCATGCCAAGAAAACTCATAATAAGCCAAGCTTGAATGGACCTTTATTACAGAGAGTTAAAGAATTGGTACCCGAGTGGATTGTGATTTCCTGAAGATCTCCGGAAATTTGGAAGGATCATATTACCGATTCGGAAGTGATCGCAGGCTGGAAAAAGGAAATGTCTGAATCAATTGACACAAACGAAATAAAAAGGTTCCAGACACGGAGTGCCGGAGTGAATGCTTTACTCCTGGAAAACTTAGAAAAAAAGAATGTGCAGATTACAACTGCAAATGGCGTCCATGCCCCCCCATTCTAGAAACCATTTTTCTTGTTAATGCTTGCTTTAACAAGAAAAATACATGTACTAAGCAAAAGCTGGAAAAGGCTTGGCATCACGCAAATATAAGCAGGAAATTCATGAAAAGACCATCGGAATCATCGGTATTGGGAAAATCAAAAAAGAAACCGCTAAAATTGCCAAGTCTTTTCCTTTGACCGTATTATGAATGCCCATTCCGGTAAATCAGAAATTGTCGATGAGATGTTCACACAAAACAATTGAATCCCTTCTTCCTAAGTGCGATTATATTGGCGGGACATTACCCGCACACATCCGGAAATACGGAATTTTACGAGCAACGGCTTATTCAGGATATATTTTCATGGCGAATTTAATGAACGATCTTAATGGTAAAAAACCCTTCAACAAATTTACTTGATTACAAAAAAGGGCATTAATAATTTTTTAACATCTAGCATTATAAATAATCTTGCTTTGTTTACTTGCAGATTCCGACAATATCTGTTATATTTAATAAGAATTATTTTTGTTCGGGAAGATTGATAAGTGAAACACTTTTCGTCTAATGATTGAGCAAGGGTAGTAACACAATGTGTGGATTCACACTAGGAGGCAACAACAATGGAACAAGGTAAAGTAAAATGGTTTAACGCAGAAAAAGGATTTGGCTTCATCGAACGCGAAAACGGAGACGATGTATTCGTACATTTCTCAGCTATCCAAAGCGAAGGATTCAAATCATTAGACGAAGGTCAAGAAGTTACTTTTGAAGTTGAGCAAGGTCAACGTGGACCCCAAGCTACTAACGTTCAAAAAGCATAATTTTAAATACAATATATAACGGACTCTACTTGTAGAGTCTGTTTTTTTTATTGAATTGCAATAATTAAAAAACCCCTATTCACAGGGAATAGGGGAACATGAAACAAGTTTAGTAAATGGTAAACACAGTATAACACACTAAGAAACGAAACCCTAATTTATCCGAAAAGTAAAAATTATCACGCACTTCCCTAGGCTTTAACCCTACCATTCATTTCTTATCCACTTCATATGTTCGATCCGTTCCCCAAGGATAAAACGGGGGCATATCGGAGCTGCTTTTCATTTTGAAATCAGCTTTCCTTTTTTCAAGGAAGGCTTCGATCCCTTCTTGTGCATCCGCTTGTTTTCCGGTCCAATGAATCATTTTCGATTCTATTTTATGCGATTCAACAGGATGGTTTGCACCGAGCATGGTCCACATTAACTGACGGGATAACGTCACTGAGACGGAAGATGTATTTTCCGCAATGTCTTCTGCAATTTCCATTGCCGCAGACATCAATTCATCCGGCTCAACGATCTTGTTTACCAATCTTCCCTCATATGCTTCACTGGCAGAAATCATTCTGCCGGTAAAAATCCATTCGGAAGCTTTGCCCATTCCGACAAGCCTAGGTAAGAACCAACCGCTGCATGCTTCCATCGTTATCCCTCTCCTCGCAAATACAAAACCCATTTTTGCATCTGTTGAAGCAATTCTAATGTCCATAGGCAAAGTCATTGTTATCCCAATCCCAACTGCCGCTCCATTAATGGCTGCTATCATGGGTTTCTTCATCTCAAAAATCCGTAATGACAACATCCCCCCTGCATCTCGGTATTCAACCAAAGGGGTATGATCCATAAAGGTTTCTGCACCTTTCTCCAAATCCATTCCAGCACAGTAAGCATCCCCAGCGCCAGTTAAAATAACGGCTCGTACGTCATCACTTTCATCCGCTTCATCTAAAGCAAGAATCATCTCCTCACACATCTTTTCATTGAAAGCATTCATTCTTTCAGGACGATTAAGAGTAATTATCATGACACGATCGACGATTTCACTAGTTATCGTGGAATACAATATCAGTCCCTCCTTCTCTTACAAATTGGTACAAGAAACAATTATTTATTTTTACATATAATTACATTTTATATGTTTTATTTTCAGATTCCTAGTTATTTATTTTGACATACTATAAAATAATTTATTCTTCAAGATAATCGCTTATATCTAAAAATATTTTAAATAAATATGTAAAAAAGGACCAGTCGCAAACGCAACTGGTTTTTTTGTTTACCAATATAAATGACAAGCTACGAAATGTCCCGGTTTTTGTTCTTTCCATTCAGGTACAGCACTGGAGCATATCTCCATCGCTTTAGGGCAGCGAGTCCGAAATACACAACCGCTCGGCGGATTTATCGGACTTGGTACATCGCCTTTAAGTACGATTCTTTCCCGTTTAATAGTGGGATCCGGAATCGGCACTGCAGAAAGCAAGGCTTGCGTGTATGGATGTAGCGGATCATTCGTTAAAGAATCACTATCCGAAAGTTCCATCATCCTTCCAAGGTACATGACTAAAATGCGATTTGAAATATACTTGACCATCGATAAATCATGTGCGATGAATAAATAGGTCAAGCCCATTTCTTTTTGTAGCTCTTTTAATAAGTTAACCACTTGAGCTTGTATCGAAACATCCAGGGCAGAAATCGGTTCATCACAAACGATGAATTTAGGATTTAATGCCAAAGCCCTTGCAATTCCAATACGCTGGCGTTGTCCACCGCTGAATTCATGCGGAAAACGAGTGATATGTTCCGGACTTAAACCAACCAGCTTTAATAGGTCTTCCACCCTTTTTCTTCTCTCTTTACCTTTTGATATCCCATGTATGGCAAGTGGTTCCCCAATCAATTCCTCCACCTTCATCCTTGGGTTCAAGGATGCGTAGGGATCTTGGAAAATCATTTGTATTTCACGGCGGATTTGTGACATTTCCCCCTGTTTGTAATCGAAAATATTTTTCCCCTGAAAAAGAACTTCGCCATCTGTCGGTTCATATAGCCTTGTGATTGTACGCCCTGCAGTCGATTTACCACAACCGCTTTCCCCAACCAGACCGACAGTTTCCCCCGGATAGATTTTGAGATCCAAACCATCTACCGCTTTCAGCGTCTGAGAACCAACGGGAAAATACTTCTTCAGATTCTTTATTTCAACAAGAGGAGAATTTTCGTTGACTGTCTTTTCTTTAACTGACTTATTTTTTAGTGAAACCATTGGTTCTCCTCCTTTATACATTAGTCGGTGCTTGTACCTGTGTTGCTTTTGCCATTGGGTGGTGCAGCCAGCATGCAGCTGTCTGACCCTCTTCCACTACTTCAAGTTCCGGATCATGGTCTTTGCACACTTTCATTGCGGATTCACATCTTGGATAAAATGGGCATCCTTTTGGCGGATCCAATAAATCCGGCGGTGATCCGATAATGGGAACCAACGGAGCCGTTTTTTCCATATCCAGCCTTGGCACCGTTTTAAGCAGGCCTCTTGTATATGGATGCTGTGGGTTTGAAAATATAGCTCCTACCGTTCCCGTCTCCACAACCTTGCCTGCATACATGACGACTACCCGTTCACAAGTTTCCGCAACCACACCTAAATCATGAGTGATTAATATAATGGAAGTATCCATTCTACGTTGGATATCTTTCATCAGTTCCAAAATTTGCGCTTGTATCGTTACATCCAATGCCGTTGTAGGCTCATCCGCAATTAGCAATTTCGGTTCACAGGCTAAAGCCATTGCTATCATTGCCCTTTGGCGCATACCACCTGAAAACTCATGTGGATATTGTTGCATCCTTTTTTCCGGCTGAGGAATACCTACAAGTTTAAGCGTCTCCAACGCCCGTTCGTATGCATCTTTTCGGGACATATTTTTATTATGCTTTAAAATACCCTCCATGATTTGGCTGCCAATTTTTGTCGTTGGATTAAGCGAAGTCATTGGATCCTGAAAAATCATGCTGATTTCATTTCCGCGAATCTTCTGCATTTCCTTTTCACTCATTTTAATAAGATCTTTACCGCCAAAGTTTATAGACCCTTTTCCATACTCTGCTGGAGGTGTTTCCAATAATCTCATGATGGATTTCGCAGTAACACTTTTACCGCATCCGGACTCTCCAACAATGGCGACGGCTTCCCCTTTTTTAACTTCAAAGTTCACGCCGCGAACCGCCTGCACTTTTCCTGCATAAGTATGGAAGGTGATGTGTAAATCATTGACTTCTAATAGGTTCTCCATCATCGTCCCTCCTATTCTAGTAATATCAAATCTTTATGTTAGGACTCTATTATTTCCGAAGTTTTGGATCCAGGGCATCCTGCAGTCCGTCACCAGCCACATTGAACGCGAACATGGTTAAGGAAATCAATATTGCCGGGATTAAAAGTTGATAGAAATTCCCTACCAAAATGCTTCCCAGGGCATCACTTGTCAATGTTCCCCAGCTTGCTTGAGGCGCTGGCACTCCAAGACCCAAAAAGCTTAGTGTAGCTTCGGCAAAAATCGCAGTGGGTACAGTCAACGTTAAATTGACCAGGATCGGTCCCATTGTATTTGGAATCATGTGTTTTCTTAAAGTCCAGCTCGTATTGGCTCCAGAGATGGTTGCTGCATGGATATATTCATTCTCTTTAAGTTGTAAGACCTGTCCCCTTACTAGTCGTGCCATGGGAATCCACCCTGTAATCGACATCGCAATGATGATCGGCAGAATACCAGGTTTTAATACGACCATCATTAAGATAACCATCAATAGGTAAGGGATTGCATAGATCACTTCAGCAAACCGCATCATGATATTATCTGTGCGTCCGCCACGAATGGCTGAAATCCCGCCATAAAGGACACCAATCAAGAAGTCAATCAGCGCAGCCATCAATCCAATGAACAACGATATCCTCGCACCATACCAAGCTCGCGTGAATAAATCCCTTCCTGAAGAATCCGTTCCAAACCAATGCTCGGCATTTGGACTAAGATTCTTTTTCTCGAAATCTTGTCCATAATAAGTATACCCGTTAATATATGGACCAAAAATCGCCAGTAAGACCAAGAGGATAATAAGTACGAATCCCGTCATTGCCAATTTATTTTCTCTAAAACGACGCCAGACGTCAGACCAATATGAAACTGTAGGTCTGGCAATTTTTTCAGCTTCCTTAAAGTTTCCTTCAGCGGGTTGGAACATATCTTCGGTTAAATGCACTTTATCTGCCATTATTTCTTCTCCCCCGTCACTTTAATTCTTGGATCAATCAACGTGTAGGCTATATCAACGATGAATATCAATAGGATAAGCACTGCACTATACACAATTGTGGAACCAAGAATGACCGGGTAGTCTCGGTTGGATATTCCCTTTACGAACATATCTCCCATGCCCGGAATACCAAAAATACGTTCAATGATGAAGCTTCCTGTAACGATATTAGCCGTCAGGATACCTAGAATCGTGATAATCGGCAATAACGCATTCCGAATAGCATGTTTGATTATGACACCGCTCCGTTTTAATCCTTTGGCCTTCGCAGTCAAAATGTAATCCTGCCCCATTACTTCAAGCATGCTTGTCCGCATCAATCTGGCGATGAAAGCAAGAGGCATCATTGACAGGGCAATGGATGGTAAAATGGTATGCTGCCATGTCGCCCATGTAGCAACTGGGAATATATGCCATTTTATTGCGAAATAATTGATTAAAATAGTCGCCAAGATAAAGTTTGGAACAGAGATCCCTACGATGGCAATGACCATTGATAAATAGTCGGGCCATTTATTTCTTTTCAGTGAAGCAACTACACCCAAAATTAGCCCAAAAAAGATGGCAATCACCAATGCTTGTGCCCCTAAGTGCAACGACACTGGAAATCCTTTCAAAATGTAATCATTCACAGAAATGGATGAGGATTTCAATGATGGACCAAAATCGAATTGTACGACTTCCAATAAATAATTCCCATACTGGGTCAACAACGGCTTGTCCAATCCATAGTGGACTTGAAGGTTCTCATAAACTGCAGGAGGCATTGCTCCTTCTTTAGCAAATGGATTTCCCGGAATCGTATGCATTATGATGAACGTTAATGTAATAACCGCCCATAAAGTAATAATCGCCCATTTAAAACGGTTTAATGTATATCTCAACATGGTAATCACCCCAATCATCGATTTTCTAAGGAGTTGAAAACGGAAATGAATTCATGAAATATTCAAATTCGCAATTGAAAAATGGGGTATGTCCTTATTCGGACATACCTCCCATTTCACTTTTATCCTTCTCTTATTTTTTATCCGCGTAAATAAAGTTCGGATAAGCATTAATCGGTGCATAAACTCCAGTAACATTCGATTTAACCATGTATGGTTTTGTGTAGAAGTACACCGGAAGGATTGGCATATCTTCAATCAGAACTTCCTCTGCTTTATGTAAAGCAGCCATGCGTTCTTTTGGTTCCATCGTAGATTTTGCCTCTTTTAATAAATTATCATATTCTTTGTTGGACCAACCTGCATCATTATAGGCACCATCTGTTTCCCAAAGCATGAAGGTCATTGGGTCAACATAGTCACCAACCCATCCGGCACGGGAAATTTCAAAGTCGCCAGCTTTTTCACGGTCAAGCTTAACTTGGAATTCAGCATTTTCAAGTGTCACTTCAACACCTAGGTTATCGCGCCACATTCCTTGAACGGCTTCAGCAATTTTCTTATGGGAATCTAATGTATTATACAAAATTGAAAAATTAGGTAGTTCTTTCATGCCTTCTTCAGCAAGACCTTCTTTTAACAATTTTTTGGCTTCAGCAACGTTTTCCTCAAACAAGTTACCTGTATTTTCCTGGAAATCTCCATTTGCATCAGGAATACCTGGCGGGATTACTCCAAATGCAGGCTTTTGACCACCCTGAGCAACATTTTCCGTGATTTTTTTACGTTCGATAGCCATTGATAGCGCTTTCCTGACTTTTGCATTATTGAAAGGTTTTACTTTCGTATTAAAGTTGTAATAGTAAACAGCAAGTTCTGCGCCGTTTTTGAATTCCTTGTCTCCAGAATTAACCAATTGCCCTTGCACATCCACTGGCAGTGGATAAGCGATGTCCAATTCGCCACTCTGATACATTTGCCATGCAGTATTTTCATCTTCTATTAGAGCAAAATTAACAGCGTCCAATTTGATTTTGTCTTTATCATAGTAATTTTCATTCTTTTCGATTTTTAGGCTTTCTTTATGTTTCCACTCCGTCAACTTGAATGGACCATTCGATACGTGTGTCTTTGCATCCAAAGCCCATTTTGGATTTTCTTCCTGTACCTTTTTATCGATTGGATAGAAAGTATAGAAGGAAGTTAAGTCAAGGAAATATGGTGTAGGCTGTTCCAAAGTAACGACTAATGTATGATCGTCTGTCGCTTTAACGCCTACGTCCTCTTCCTTCCCTTTCTTACTGTTGTAAGCTTCCCCGCCTTTAAGATAATAAAGTTGGTAAGCATAATCAGCAGCTGTTTCCGGTTTCAAAGCATATTTCCAAGCATATTCGAAGTCATTGGCTGTAAGCGGATCTCCATTTGACCATTTCAAACCATCTTTCAATTTGAATGTCCAAGTTAATCCATCTTCACTGATTTCCCATGATTCAGCAGAACCAGGTACGATTTTGCCCTCTTCTGTTTTCTTTGTCAGTCCCTCAAACGTATGTTCAAGGATCCATGATTCATGAGTACCTTGCGCATTGGCAGGGTGAAGCGAACCAGGTTCACTTGAGTTGTTTACGTTTAATACTTTTGATCCGGATGAGTCACCCGAGCCGCCTTCTTTTTCATTCGAAGTTTCCTTCGAACCGCCGTTGCATGCCGCAAGTATAAGCATGATGGCCATAAGAAGAGCAAGCACTGAAAATTTAGACTTTTTCAAAAAATATTCCCCCTATCTTTATCTTTCTTCGAATATTCCCATTTAAGGGATTATCCTTATACCACCTATTAATTGTTGGTATAGTACATTCTGAATATCAGCGTGGAAAGTTAGAAGCATCCATAGCAGGAATTCACCGAAAACAACTAGCGAACCGTTTGCATAAATCTGTGAATCTCCTAAAAAAAACCAATTAATGCAATTTACTAGTTAAAAAGCACACTCTTTCCAACCTCGCTAAGGGTACTATACCTCGAATTAAAGATGTTGAATTTTAAGTATATTACGAATAAACCGAAAAATCAATAAACCAATGAGTACTTTTTCACAACATAGTAATTATTTGCTAATCAATTCGATCTAGATATTAGGTAAAAAGAATGGAAAACCTAATTAATATAAAATGACTACCGACATCTTGTGGTTTTTTCAAACTCTTTTATACCAGTATTCATATAGTTTCGCTTGTCTTTTTTTACTAAATATTCCAATAATTATAGTTAGTCCGGTTGCTAAGACCACTTTCCTAGCAAACCGATTCCTGATCAAATAATATATTTTAGTAGGATAATACTTTTTCCATCGAGGTCTTTTCAAGAAAATCCCAAATAACGGATAATAACTATGTAGGAATAAAGTTATTCATCAGTCTCTCACCTATATGTACCCTGTAAATCCAATGAATAATGATGACCATTCCTATTTATGATTAAATAAATATAATGACACGAAAAGTAAACATATTCCTGCAACCTTTTTCGCATCCAATGGGATGCGAACCCCGCCAAATAAACCGAAATGGTCAATGAGGGCCCCAATCAGTATCTGGCCTGCGATAACCCCAACCAAGGCAGGAGCCACTCCAATCTGAGGGATAACCACTATTATAACAATGACATAAATGGCCCCTAGAAGTCCGCCTATCAATTGCCATTTTGGTACAGACGCGATGGCGGAAATGTTTCCATTTCCCGCGAACAAAACAATAAATAATAAAGCGAGTGTCCCGATGCCAAACGAAATGAAAGAAGCTTCAATAACCCCCACTTTTTTCCCTAATCCACCATTGATTTGCCCTTGTATGGCAATGGTGATGCCACCTAGGACCGCAAGCAACGGAAATAATATCTTCACAATGATTATCCTCCTTTTTATGTCCACCCGGACTGATTAACTGACTCCGCTTTCTAATTTTAACATGAAGAATATGTATATTTCCCCTACAAGTGGAGAAACATTCTTTAACTTGAAAAACCGGCACTATTGGCCAGCTGCTATCTTCTATCAACCTTTTTGAAAATGAATCCTAAACGCTTTGCTGTGGTAATTGACTATACTCTGTGCTTAACAAGGAAAACACTAGGGCATCATGCGATTGTTCACGAAGAAATATATAACTTCTGAGACTTCCTTCCTCTTTAAAACCAAATTTCTTCAAGAGGTTTCTGGATGCAAAATTATCCTTGAAAGTTAATGCAGCCATTCTGTTTAGTTTCAATTCTCCAAATGAATAGCGCAATACTTCGTTGACAGCCTCGGACGTAAAGTGTTTTCTCCAATATTCAGGATGGATTTCATACCCGATTTCAGCTCGTTTGTTGGCAAGGCTCAATTGATTCAGGCCAACGGTACCAATGAATTTACCTGAATCTTTCACAACAACTCCCCACCGTATCCCCCGTTTGTTTATATAAGCACTTTTAAACGAGTCGATTAAACGGCGGGCATCTTCAACTTGTGTTAAACTTTCTATCCCATCATATTTGGTCACTTCATCTTTAGACAAAATGTCAAACAGACTCTCAGAATGCTGGTGACCTATTTCAATTAACTGCAGCCTTTTTGTTTCCAATTCCCTAAACCCCATCGAAGAATCCCCCCGTATATTCAACTGTCTACTTAATTCTATTCCTGAAGAAGAGATACCTGTCTTAAAGAACAATACTTTTTGATAAACTCCTTTCCTTAACATACAATGCCGCTTCCTTATAACCGTCCTTTATAATTAAAACCCGAATGAATTTGTTAAAGAATGATACTGAAGGCCGTCCGGGTTCCCGCATACTCTAATAAGAAAAAAGATTTAGGCTGAACAGGATAAAACTCCTGTTGTCCGTATACCATCGTGGGCCCGCCCTAGATAACGACCCGATTCATTCAAGCCATTTATTTAATCCAGTCATCATTTTTTCTCGCTTATAAATAAATCCGTGCCGTTTCCCAAATCATCCTACCCTCAAGCCATTTGATTTGTTGCGATGGAAAATAACTGAGAATAACAGCATTTTATCCTTAACTTCTCCCTGGGCTTCACACCCTTTGCAAAAATGATCGCCAGTGCAAGTATCATATCCGTGGTAAATGACTGAGTTTGTTTCTCTTTTAAAATCTTCCCATTGATTTTCGTTTTTGAATATTCGCATACGCCTTTCAATATGCCTTTTCAATCAATGTGCATGTACATAAGGATTGATTTCGGCATCTCAAACAGTGCTCTTGATTTGAAAACGAAAACTTGTCTCAAATCTCTTTTTCAGGATAATATTTCACAGGAAAATATCCCCTATATACTTAATATCTATCCTTCCCAATACCCTCCCGGCCTTAAAATCCATAAAGCTCAACCATTAGGGCAATTTATTATCATTTCCACATTATTATAATTACTTCCATTTAAATGCTTTTCGTTTTGATGTCCATATTATTTACCCTGACAAACATATCCCGCAAACGAAAAATGATTCTTTTTTTACATGTAATAATTCTTCCCGTCTATCAAAAGGCCCTATGATTTTGGTTTACTATAAACACTCTCAGGTCATATGGACCCTCATCATGCATGCTCCCATTCGCTACCTTCTGCCCATTTCAATAAAGAATGGGCATGACCTAATTTTACATACAACAATTTTTATAGGATACTAGACTTCCAATCCAGATATTCTACTAGGAGGAAACAAAATGAAGAAAATCATCCTTTTATCAGCACTATCCCTATCCCTATTATCTCCAACAGTTGCTCAGGGAGCCAATACTTACGAGGTTGCAAAAGGGGATACCCTAACGAAAATTGCGTCTGAATATGAAGTCAGCCTTTCCGAATTACTTAAGACGAACACGGCTATAAACAATTCAAATCAAATTCAAATCGGACAAATCATAAATCTTCCTTCAACCATCCACACAACTAATCAAGAAAAAGGTCAGTCAGTTGAACAGCAGGTTCTTAGGTTAGTTAACGAAGAACGTTCAAAATCGGGCCTCCCTTCCCTTGAAATGGATACCGCCGTTTCCAACATTGCAAATATGAAATCTGAAGATATGCGTGATAATAATTATTTCAATCATACAAGCCCAAATTACGGATCGCCCTTCGATATGATGAAATCCTTTGGGATCGGCTACAAATACGCAGGGGAAAATATCGCAGCAGGTCAACCTAGTGCGGATGCTGTCATGAAATCTTGGATGAACAGCCCTGGACACAAGGCAAACATCCTGAACAAGAACTATACCCATATTGGAATTGGGCATGCTACAGGAGGGAAATACACCCACTATTGGACTCAGCAATTCATTGGGAATTGAGATCGTAAGAGGTGGCAGATTGCCGCCTCTTTTTTTAACCTATTTCCAATTCCAAATCTAGGGCTTCTCCTCATCCGTTATTATGAATTAATATTAACTCTCTGCAATAAGATAGAGTGACCTTTCTCACTTAAATCGAAAAGATGTCATGCAGTTTGATAGCTTCAATAAAAAAACCGAACGTCATTATTTTTTTGTTGGGCGGATATACAGGAAAAATACTTAAAGTAGTTATATCATACTATTTTTCAATTATTTTACTGATAAAAATAAAATTATGTTAAAATAGAATTCTAGACATAGGTATAAAGGGGCAATTGCAATGAAAATAGAGGTTGGCTCTGTTATCAACGAATTAAGAATCAAACAAAATCTTACAAGAGAAGAACTGGCAAAGGATATATGTGAACCTAATACCCTGTTAGATTATGAAAGGAGCATCACTTCTCCAACAATTGATGAATTGGCACTTTTTGCGGATAAACTTAAAGTTGACCTTCCGTATTTCTTCACTACCAAAAATGAACCAATATATAATTACATAGAAACCATTAAACTTTTGATAAACAAATATAAACGTACACGTAATTTTGAAGCAATCTATGAAATAGTCCAAAAAGAAATGGCAACGGCACCGGAAAAATCGATATCTTTTTATCAATTCTTGAAATGGCATGAAGGTATATCTTTTTTTTATTTGTACAATGACAAACAAAAGGCTATAGACTTATTGAATGAGGCCATTCA
Organism: Peribacillus simplex; assembly: GCF_001578185.1. Taxonomy (NCBI): domain Bacteria; kingdom Bacillati; phylum Bacillota; class Bacilli; order Caryophanales; family Bacillaceae; genus Peribacillus; species Peribacillus simplex. The sequence goes on from NZ_CP011008.1 coordinate 2,850,988, forward strand.
GATTACAATGGGTAAACGTGTCATTTTTCATCAACAGGAGATAGAAGTTTTAAATAGTATTGGAATTATCCATTTTAAAACAAAAAATTATGAAGAGGCCATCACCATCTTCAATGAAGCACTGGAATTCATCGAGAATATTCCCCATGTGAATCAAGAAGGTACAATTGTCGTAAAGATCATTCATGGATTAGCACTGACTTTGTCTGAACTTCATTACTATCAAGAATCGCTAAATTATACCCTTAAAGGGATCAACATTTGCAATTCGACAGAATCATTATATTTATATGCAGAACTCCATCTTTTAACTGGTAAGAATCTGATTCATCTTCAGCAACCTGACGAAGGACTGCAATATATAAATAAATCCAAGAGCATTTTAAGACTTCAAAAAAACGAAGAGACTATACAAATCGTCGACCATGAATTGGAAATCATTTTACAATGCTTGTGAACTTCAACTAATAAAAAGATAGAGATTGCTGTGAATCTCTATCTTTTATAAAATAGTTCGATTCGAAGGGAAATCTCTTTAAACTATGTTATACAACCTCATCTTTACCAAAACATATATGGTTTAATGTTATCCTCGTCCTAACCAGCATGTACCATTCACTTCATTCTGAAATCCCTTCACTTACCAAGTGATTTTTGAGAATGCCTAATTGTTTTTAGGTCATTCTGAAAGGGCCATTCAAAATGACCTAAAAACAATGCATCACACTTCCAATCGCTATCCTATGTCAGCTATAATAGATGAATGTAACCCAACTGGAGGAAAAAAAATTGTCTAATAGAATAGGTTTAGTGCTAGACGTAGAAACAACTGGTTTACGTCCCTCTTCTGATGAAATTATCGAGCTTGCCCTTATACTGTTTACCTATAACAGCGAAACCGGGGAAATTATTAATCTTATTGATCAAGAATCATTTTTAAGGGAGCCTCTCTCCTATCAAGCAAGAATGAATTATGATCAAGCATACAGGATTCATGGAATTCCATATTGCACCGTGGAAGGAAAAAGTTTTCACGATGAAAAAATTAAATCCTTCATTGCCCGCACTGATTCGATTTTCGCACATAATGCTTCTTTCGATAGAAGTTTTCTCTACCAAATGTATCCGGAAATCAATGATCAAAAGTGGTTCTGTACGATGCGGAATGTTCCTTGGAAGCAATATGGGTTTGAGAATAGTAAACTCTTAACATTATTGCAGGCACATAATATTACCAATTTCCAAACACACAGGGCTTTAGACGATATTTCTTACCTAATGGAACTTATGAGGAAACCGGGTCCTTCAGGTCTTCCTTATTTAAAAGATGTCATTGCTAAAAATCCGATGAAGAAATATGCACCTGCTTCTCAAAAGACAAGGGTATAGCTGTTAACAACATATACAAGTGATTAACATGGTTTTGTCACTTTAAACGTTTTTTACATATTTCCCTTTCCATGGGAGCAGCAGTATATTTACGGGTGTGATTAACGGGGGCTTTTTTACGCCTTTCTTGGAAGCGCTTGGCAAATAGGATATTAATGAAAAAACAGCGACCATCATGGGTCGCTGTTTTTTCATTGTTATACAGTTGCCTCTTTCTGTTTTTCATCTAATGCACCATTCAATTTTTTATACCGGTAAATAAAGTAAATGAGTGATAATATTAATGCTACAACAAGGAATATGGCCAATATGCTAAGATTATGCCACATGAAGCTATAATCTCCTGTTGAGATGACTGCCCGAAAAGCATTAATAGAATAAGTCATCGGTAAGAATGGTGTGAATCCTTGCAGGAAGCCAGGAACCAATTCATTTGGGAATGTTCCGCCACTGCTGGTCAGTTGAAGAATCAAAATTAATAATGCTATGAACCGGCCAGGATTATCAAAGGCTGAACCTAAGAACTGAATGATAGCCATGAATGTGCAGCTAGCAAGAATGCTTACTGCAAAAAATAGCGGCAGGCTCGTAACATTAATTCCAAGTCCTAAAATTAAAATAGAGTCAACCAATATGGCTTGACAGATTCCTATGACAGCCATGACGCTGTATTTACTAATAAACCAGCTAAATCCACTTGCAGGCTTAACAGCAGGATCTCTTAACGGGAAAATGATTGTCAGGACGATTGCCCCGATAAATAAACTCAATGAAATTAAATATGGTGCAAAACTAGTGCCATAGTTCGGTACATTATTAATTGGCAATTTATCCAGTTTAACTGGGCTTGCAAACATGTCATATACTTCTTCATTGGATTTTATGTTGCCAGCTTCGTTTGCCCCATCCTTCAATTCGTCATGTAATTCTTCAGATCCATCTGAAAGTTTAGCGATTCCATCTTGTAACTTAATAGCCCCATTAGCCAGTTCTCCCATACCACTAGTAAGGCTGGATGAACCTTCTTTCAACTTATCCGTTCCTGTAACAAGACCTTTCGAGCCTTCCGAAAGCTGTGAGGTTCCACTTGATAATTGCTTTGAGCCATCTTCAAGCTGATCGAGACCGCTTACCAAGTTATTGCTGCCTTTGGTTAACTGTCCAAGCCCACTCTGTGCTGATTCTATACTGGCGCCAAAAGTTGTCAATCCAGACACCAATTGACCTTGACCATTTTTCAGTTCATTCGCTCCATTGGCGAGTTTATCCTGAGCTTGCTTCAATTGAGTAAAACCACCGCTTAGCGCACTTGTGCCTTCACCTACCTGATTTGCGCCATCACTAAGACTGTTTGAGCCTTTTGCAATATCAGATGCACTGGCTGATAGTTTTCCCACTCCTTCAGAAACACCTTTACTACCTTCACTGATGCGGGATAAAGAAGCAACCACTCCATCCAAACGCGATTTCTCGGCTGGATCATCCGTAGCTTCTGATTGTTGTTTCAATCCGGAAATAACTTCTTCCAAACCTGCTGAGACTTCAGAAGCCCCCGCTTTCGCTTCGCTCGATGCTGCACTCCATTCAGATAATGCACCTGACAGCTGATCAGCACCTGCAGCTACGCCATTTGCCCCCTCTGTCAAAGCGGGCAGCTTTTCTTCTATTTGATTGAAGCCCTCTAGTGACTGTTGCAGTCCAGAAGCCAATTCACCGGTTCCCGCTTCAGATTTCTTGGCACCTTGCAAAAGCTCGGATTGTCCATCTTTCATTTGTCCAACACCTGAGCTAAACTGTTGTAACCCTTGATTGAGCTCTTTTGATCCTGCAGCTGCCGAACCGACCCCATTCGAAAAGGTCAATGATTTTTCAGCTAGTTTTTCCAGGTTTTCATGGATTTCGACGGAACCTGAATGAACGGAATCAATCCCTTCATCCACTTTTTTGGAACCTTCTTTAGCTGAGTTAATCCCATCACCAAGTTCGCTTGTTCCGTTCTTCACTGTATCTGTTCCATCTTTCAATTCTCCAGCTCCATCACTGGCACTTTTGAGTCCGTCAGCCACTTCGTTCAAATTGTCAAACATTGACTCCGCATAGGTTTTCGTTACCGCAGACGAAACTTCCCCTTTGATCCTCTCTGAAGCTGCGTCACCTATTTTAGTAGATATATAGTTGAACCCTTCATTAGACGTGTAAATTAAATCCAGTTTTTGCGGATTGTCCTCCTGTAAGGTCGTTGCATTTTTCGAAAAGTTTTTCGGGATTTCTATTTTCATGTAATAATCTTGATTTTCCAGACCTTCATTGGCTTCTTTTTGACTGACGAAATGCCAATCGAAATCCTTTTTCTCCTTTAACTCTTTGACTAAATCTTTTCCTATTGTTAGTTCCGAATCATTGAACTCGGCTCCCTCATCCATATTGACAATGGCAACAGGCAATTGGTCCACCTTTCCATATGGATCCCAAAATGCCCAAAGAAACGTACCGCTGTATAATAAGGGGACCATTATGATCCCTATTATAGAAATGAGTATCATAGGGTGTTTTAGTATGGCTAAAAATTCACCCTTAAAAGATTTTAACACGCCTAACAATTCCTCCTTTACGACGAATATGCCGTTTAATTTATCTATTTCAGTGATAAATGGATTGAAGAATACTTAATTAAATCATTTGCTTCTGCAATATATATTTAATGATTTTATCTTCACCATTAATATATATAACTTTCAAAACAACTAATGACTATTTTGTTCATTCGGTCATTATCACGAAAATAATATAACACTTATATATTCTTTTATCAATATTTTTTCACTGTCTTATATCCTTTTTACTATTTTTCTCTGTACATTTTATTTTCATGGTATTTTTTTTAAGAGAAGAGGCTTTTATCATCAGCTGAAAAAATAAGCCCTGTTAGCATGCAAAAAAGGGCATCCCTTATGGATACCCTTTTTTACGTGAAAATAAACTATATTTGCATAATTATTGAAGCGCTTTCATATCATTTGGATATAATGCCTTTTAATTTTTCCGCCTGCCCGGTCAATGTCTCTAAAGATTCATGATACTCTCTTTCTAATTGTTTGATGATGCCGGCAGCGGTATCTATTTTTTTTATTGCCCCTACACCATGACCTGCCGACCAAATATCCCGCCACGCTTTAGACTCAGATGACTTGGACATGCTGTCAAAATCGACCTTATCTTTTTTTGCTAATTGATCTGGGTCCATGCCTTCCTTTCTTATGCTCGGTTTCAGCATATTACAATTAACGCCGGAAAATGCATCAGTCAAGATGATGTCATCATGATCAGAATCGACAAGCATTTCACGATATTCATCATTTGCCCTGCTCTCTTTTGCCACGATAAAACGTGTACCCATATAAGCAAGATCTGCTCCCGCAGCCTGAGCTGCCAAGATACTGTGACCAGTACTAATCGACCCGGCAAGCAAAATGATTCCGTCCCAGAATGTCCTTACGCTGTCAACGAAAGCAAAACTATTTATCTCACCCGCATGACCACCGGCTCCAGAAGCAACTAAGATCAATCCGTCCACACCTGACTCAGCTGCTTTTTTTGCAAATTCCACACTGCTTACATCTGAAAAGACCAAACCACCATAACTATGTACGACATCCACTACGTGTTTTGGTGAACCTAATGATGTAATGATGACGGGAGGCTGATGCTTTTTGACCAGTTCCAGCTCTTCTTCAAGACGGCTATATGTACGGTGGACAACCATATTCATTGCCCATGGAGCAATCTTGCTGTCTGGTTTTTTAACCCTTGCAGCAATCAGTGTGTCGTTTATGTCACCCATCCATTGATCCAGTATCTCTATCGGCCGCGCATTTGGCGCTGGAAATGAGCCAATCACCCCATTTAAACAGCATTCTTTCACTAACTCAGGACCAGATATTAAAAACATGGGTGCTGAGATAACTGGTAAAGATAATTGATTCCACCAATGTTCAGGCAAACTTCTTCTCATCTATGAAACCTCCCATTTTTAATACATTACCAAAATATAACACTACTAGATTATCTTACTTCTAAAATACACAATTTTCAAGAAATTAATTCAGAGCTAATTTTCATATCGTTCAGGCCATTTCAATAAAAAACACCCCGTAAATGTTAGTTTGGTGTCTAACATTTACGGGGCAGTTCAAAAACGTCCCATATACAGTTTCGATTAGTTTGAAAGCACCCATTTACGAATGGCCTTGGCCACACCGTCTTCTTCATTTGTTGCTGTAACCCAATCTGCTTTTTCTTTCACAATTTCTTGGGCATTACCCATTGCAACTCCCACTTTTGCTTCAGAAATCATGGCAAGGTCATTAAGGCTGTCTCCTACCGCCATAACATTATTCATAGTAATATCGAGCAATGAACAAACAAGCTCTATAGCTTTGGCTTTATTGACGCCCATGGCATTCACTTCAATATTCGTTGGACTTGAATTGCTTATTTCAAAGTTTCCTTTTGATATCAGTTCATCCATGATAATTTGGCGGGTGGCTACATCATTAGTATCAAAACCGAATTTAAGCCATTGCGAATCATGGATTTTTTCAGGCATTTCAGCCCTGTAAATATTATCGCAACTTATTGCCCAAAAATGTGTACCATGTTTTTGGCTTAATTCCCACATCCATTGTATGGACTCACTATCAACGGTATTCCTTTCCACCAGTTTTCCTTGATTATCGTAAATTTCACTTCCGTTTACCGTTATGAGGTATGAGCGGAGTTCCATTGACTTTGCGAAATCACTGCATGTCGCATAGGATCTTCCTGTGCTCAATACAACAAAAACCCCTTGATTTTCAGCTTCTTTAATCGCTCTCCGGTTTTCTTCAGAAATCGCTCCTGCGATATTCAGAAGCGTGCCATCCATGTCAAGTGCAACTAATTTAATATCTGGTTTCTTCATTCTCATTCACCCTTTCTTAATCCTTCTTTATGTATCTAAGTCCATGATAGCTTATTTTGCTTACGTAAGGAAAGAACGTGAAGAATTGAACAGAGATTCCTTTGAAGGAAGGTTGTGATTTCTCCATTTTCAAATTGAGATATCAGACCTTGATGTTTTTGGATATGAAAAAGGTCACAAAAATTTTTGTGTCCTTTTTCATCAGGTTCCACTGATACTAATCAATCATATATATCCTAATCCGACACTTTATATTTTACCAGTCAATCACCTGCTACTCCTTTTCCTTTTCCTTTTCCATTTCATTCAATTCCTTTTCAATCTGACCTTCCCATTTTGAGACACCATCATTTTCATCAAATTCTATAATGACATCCGTTACTCCTCTTTCCTTGAATATCTCATCAAACAGCCGGTCTTTAATGTCATCAGCCTGGGCAATTGACATATTGGGATCAAGTTCCACTTCAAGTTCTACATGAAAGTCTTCCCCTTCTTTTAATACTGCGAGTTTCTGTATATCTCTTACATCTGGGTCATCCATTACCAAAGTTCCAATCTTTTGACGCATTTCTATATCCGCTTCCCCAAGAGCACCCGCAGCATTGTCAAGGAACACCCTTCCAACTACATAGAACATACCGAGACCAATCATGACAGAAGCGACACCTTCCGCTTGAATGAAGGGCGTGAAGTTTGCCAATAAAATGGCAATTATCGCAAGCACCCCACCCCCAGTTGCCACCATATCTTCCATGAATACTAATTTCGTAGCTGGTTTTGCCCGTTTTAAACCATTAAAACTCTTAAAGATGACGGCTGCTCCTTTTGCTTCAATTCCAGTCTCATGCAACACTTCTTTCATAGCTTTAAATAAAACATATGATTCCAACACAACCGCTAAGGAAAGGATGGACAGATTAATAATGATTCCAGTTGATTCTACAGGGTGAAATATGTGATGAAACCCTTCTTTAATCGTTTCATAAGACATGATCCCGACAACCAATACCGCACCTAATAATACGAGGTTTACTAAACGCCCAAAGCCATCGGGGAATCTATCAGTTGGTGACTTTTTACTTAGTGCTGAACCAATGAAGACGAAAAACTGATTCGCAGCATCACCCAAAGTATGTAATGTTTCAGCAAACATAGCGACATTCCCTGTCATGAAATAAGCAATCCCCTTAAGTACAGCGATGATACTATTCACACAGGCAGCAATGAACGCCGATTTATTACCCTGTTTTAATAACTGAAATAACTCTTTCAAATAAATGCCCCCCATCTTTTCAATCATCTTAATGTATTATCCCCAACACTGGAATATATGAAACCACAAAAGGGAAAAACCCCGAACGATACGAATGGAGAATGATCTGGCATTACTTTGGTGTTTACATGTTGTACCTACCACACACGAATATATTCCAGATCACAAAAACCTATTTGAAACTGATAATGCAATGAGATATGCATACAAAAAAGGGAGTCAGCAGCGGCTTACTCCCTTTTTTGTATAACTTCATGCATTTTAAGCGTCCATCCCCTTTTTCACTAACTTGGATGGATTATTTACTTTATATCGTATTTCTTTATTGTATTTTTTATCGACCACTTTTCCATCAAATTCGATTTCGTCCCCTTCTTCGAGCTCAGCTTTTTTTAATGTCTTGCTATATCCACACCATGCATCACCGATTGTAAGTTCGGGTTCCGTTGTCACTTTGACATTCTCCAAGAGTATGACTTCATCTTCTTCACCAGTGAAATGGTTCATTTTCGCCGTGAACTCCTTGACGGTTGCGGTGAAATGAACTTTTTCTCCAGGTAACTCCAATTTAGGTTTTGCTGTCGTCCTTTTACTTTTGGTTTTTGCCTTTTTTGGTTCTTCACTTAGCTGATCGGAAGTTTCCGTTATTGGAGCATCTATTACCTGTTCCTTTTCACTTGGTACTGCGGATGTCTCGGAAACCGGTCCACTCAACAACTCTTTTCCGAAACTGGAACTTTGCATTTCCTTTAAATAGGAAGGGTGAATGCAACTAAGCTTACCATTTTCAAATTCAACGACTACCGTGTCAAGACCGTTGCCATATTGTTCATACCCTGCTAATTTGACTTTTCCTTGAAAGCTACCGCTTTTATATAATAGTTCCCTTTTTACCGAACGGGCAGTGAATAATTTCCATTCCAATCCTTTAGCGATATAGTCCGTATCATCTAAAAAAGGGATATACTCTCCTTTTGGTGCGATATAATGAATCAAATCTTCAGCTGGAGTTTCAGCCACAGTAACCACTCCTAATCTTTTCTATAGATTATATTCTAGCAAAGGATTTCAAAGTTGCAAATGAATGAGTATCATAATCACCGTCTGCACTAAAAATCAGCCAGACATGAAGTGATAGAAAACCATTTATATCCAAATTCCCAACAAGTTTTTCTTCGGTATAATTACCATCCTTTTGGACGCAAAAAAGGCTGCTCACTAAGAGCAGCCCCAGTTTGTAGACAAAAGGGGTTCGGAATTAAAAAATTCCGAACCCCTTTTTGAGATTCCCTTTGAATTTTTGCCTGAAGTTAGGAGATTGGGGCTCTACGAGCCCACTATGTTAGGCCATTTTTGGACCTCCCCATGTCCAATTGGCCATCTTCTTTAAATTAATGGCAGCGAAAGTAAGCATCGCCTGCATCGACAATTTTTTAAGTCCCCTTAAAGTTGTCCAACGCATACCATGCTTTTATTTTGCATCTGCGAATACACGCTCAATCGTTTCTTTACGTTTCGCATATATAGTTTTTACATCTTGATGATGACGCAGATGATCGGCTTCTTCCACATGTGTTTGCCAAATATGCCGTGTCACCACTTTTTGATGGTCTTTGCTTTCTGTACACTGAGATAAAAATGAGCATGTCGCACAAGTGTGTTTGGGTGATTTATACTCGCGATAGCCCTCTTTATTGGTTGTTGAGTACTTTAATAGCTCTCCCGAAGGACAAAGGTAACAATCAAAATGTTCATCGTATACATAGTCCTGTTTGCGGAAAAATCCTTCTTTGGTGCGAGGACGTGTATAAGGTAAAGCCGGTATGATTTTTTTGTTAAATAGGTAGCTTGTAATCGCTAGTGTTTTATAAGCTGCATCTGCGGCAACGGCTTCCGGTTTTCCAATTTTCTCAATCACTTGTTCAACTAGTGGCTCTAAGATCTGACTGTCATGTATATTTCCAGGTGTTACAATCGTTCCAATACAAAACCGTTGCGGTCTGCGGCCGCGTGGAATGAATAGGCAAACTGTTTTGTTCGTTCATCTTTCACATAGTAGCCACTCTCAGAATCCGTTGTACTTTCTTTAATCTCTTTGGTCTCTTCTTTATCAAATTTATCTGATGGAAAAGGCTTCTTTCCATGGTTTTCACGATCTTGATTGATTTCTTCTTGAAGACGCCCTTGATACGCTCGTGTTTCTTTACGAACGATTTTCTTTTCAAATGTCCGTTTATTCGCACTGGCTTTCACATGTGTGGAATCCACGAAAACGTGTTCAGCACTTATTAACTTTTTATTAGCAGCTGTCATTAAAATGCGATAGAAAATCTGTTCAAACAGGTCTGTATCTTTAAAGCGTCGCTCATAATTTTTCCCAAACGTGGAGTAGGAGGTACTTTATCATGGAAACCATAGCCTAAGAACCAACGGTAAGCCATATTAGTTTCAACTTCTTCAATCGTTTTACGCATGGAACGAATACCGAAGGTATATTGAATGAATGTCAGTTTAACTAAAATAACTGGATCAATACTTGGGCGTCCTACCTCTGAATACATATCTTTCACCAAGTCATAAAATAAATGAAAGTGAAGTCAATGGCAGCCTCTAGTTTACGAACCAAATGGTTCGGTGGCACCAGTTGATCTAACGTAATCATTTCAAGTTGATCTCGCTGAATAGAGTCATGTTTCGAAAGCATCCTCATCACCTCAAGTTTTAATACTTCTATTTTAAAACAAAAGCGACTCAGGGCAAAAGTGTTTATCTAAAAGATAAGACAAAGTTGATTGGAACGGAAGGTACGAGACTCCTGCGGGAAAAGCGCGTCTAGGGGAGACCCCGCAGGCGAAAGCCGAGGAGGCTCCCCGACCGCCCGCGGAAAGCGAGTGCCTGGAGTGGAAATCAACGGCCAAATTGTACAACTCATAAAAAATAGACAAACTCGATTTTCCTCGAGTTTGTCTACAGTCTGAGGCTGCTCACTAAGAGCAGCCCTTTAATAAGAATAATCAATCTTTATGGCATATGGTTCGCCAAAAGTGGCTCAGATCAATTCTTTCCTTTCACCCTTCTTTTACCTCATCCATTGGCAAATGGACTGCGTTGTACTTCATTTCTCCAGAACTGTAATTTTTTCTCATTTTAAACATGAGGAGAAAACCAATTGCCCACCAGCCTGCAAAAATCAGCCATTCATAAGGCCAAATTAAAGCCGCTGGCATACCTGGTAAGTATAAGGCAATAAATCCTATGCTAAGAATCAACGCGATCCAGCCCACAATATTTGATTTTCCAGCACGGAAAGGTCTTACCATCTCAGGAGCATTTTTTCTCAATTGAACAAATGCGATAGCTACGAATAAATATGCCAATACAATAGCCAGCCCGCCAGCATCCACCAACCAAACTAACATAGGTCTCCCTAATAATGGACTAATCATGGATAAAGCACCTATAAATAAAACAGCATTTGTAGGCGTATTTGTTTTCGGATGTAATTTACCAAACCAAGCTGGAATCATCTTTTTTTCCGCCATTGAATAGAGAACTCGGCTGCCGCCAATGATAAATGCATTCCAGCTCGTCAAAATACCTGCAACACCACCTATAATCAAGATGGTTGCAAAAATGCTCGATCCATAGACTTTGGCCATTGCATCTGCCGTTGGTAATACGGAAATTGCTAATATACTTTTATCTAAAGATACTCCTACCGCGTATATAATGGCAATATACCAGATAACGGCAAGACTTACTGAAAATATAAGAATTTTCCCAATTAATTTCGGCTCAACATTCATTTCTTCAGCTGTTTGAGGTATTACATCAAAACCCACAAACATGAATGGAGTCATGATCAGTACAGTTATGATTCCTACTGTGCCATCCAAAAATAGTGGTTTCGCATCTCCCAAATCACTAGTGAATCCAGCTCCAAAGATTAACATTAAACCAATGAGACCTATTACGATGGTTAAAACCATTTGGAGAATGGCTGCCGATTTCACACCAAAATAATTAATCAGTGTAACTAATATGGAACCTATTACCCCAACAAGCACCCATGTTAAATACACATCATATCCAGTAATAGAATACATGAGTCCTACCTTATAATTTGGAAATACATATTCAATGACAGTTGGCAAAGCAACCGCTTCAAAAGCAACCACAGATATATAACCTAATGCGAGGGCCCATGATGCTACAAATGCAGCTTTAGGACCGACGCCCCTTAATACATAAGATAGGGCACCTCCAGCAGCAGGCATGGCTGAAGCTAATTCTGCATAGGTCAGACCTACAAAAGTGACCAATACTCCACCTAATAAAAATGCTATCATCGCTCCAAGTGTACCTGCTGATTCAATCCAAGTACCTGATAATACTACCCAACCCCAACCAATCATGGCCCCGAATGCCAAAAATAATATATCTACCTTAGAAAGAACTTTATTTAGACTTTTAGTTTCTTTAATGGTGATCCATCCCTTTCTTGAAAGACTGCAGAACAAAACAAAAACTTGTGAATCTTTATCAAAGAAGAAATTAAAAAAACATTTGGTTGATATGTATAGAACTTATGGACATTTTGCATGAAAATTGCTGACTTTAAAGAATAATTGGTTATGTATCTGATTCCACCAAATTCATCTATACCTGACTATCTTTCTCAATAAACATCCCCTCTTACTAAAAATTTGTAATAATATAATTATAGTAGCAATATCCATGCCAAAAAAAGTTTATTAGTTTATAAGGATTTGGGATTGTTCATATCCATAGATTCGATTCATTACTGAATCGAAAAGAAAAAAAACGAATCATTTATTAATTATTCTTACTTTTTAATTCACAAACGAATCACATCTTTTTCCTAAAAAAATTAAAAATTTCTAATAATTAATGATATCTAGAAAAAAAGAAGCCTACACTCAAAGTTTAGAGAATGTAGGCATTTTCCACTTAATTTATAATGATATTTTCATAATTGATGATTACAGCTCTTTTTCGTATTTAACGATATAATTATAGATTATGTATTAAATAATAATAGAAATAGAAGAACCTTATTATTAAAAGTAATTAGATAAGGGCATTTGTGTTTCGAATTAAGTATCATATAAGTATTTTCCAGTACTCATCCGGAACGTGTAAACGTTCGGTCGTTACACCAATCACAAGTTCAAAAAAACTTATTGCAGCAGTAAATGTATATATGAAAAAAATAAAAACATAATCAAACACCATTGAATTATGACAAATCTGGGAAATGGATGCTGAATGTGGTTAAATTTTCATTAGAGACACAATTCATATACCCATCATTCCTTTCAATGATCTTTTTACATACATATAATCCAATTCCCGTTCCTAACTCTTTTGTTGTGACAAAGGGCTCAAAAATTGATTCGATCAATTCACTGGCAATGGCCGGTCCATTATTAGAAATTCGAATTATTTTCTCATTCGCCTCAATTAAAGAGTCTATCTTCAAAATTCTAGGGTGTTCCTTATCCTTTAATGCATCAATGGAATTTATAAAAAGATTCAAGAACACTTGTTTCAACCCATCCTTGTTCGCTGTCATGACTAAGTTTGGATAAATATCTAATTCCACATTTACGCTGGCATCCACAATATTCGCGTATGTCAGTTCTTGTATTTCTTCAATTAACTTTAACACGGAAATTTCTTCTCGTTGTTCCTCATTAAAATCAGATTTAGAGGTGTGCAGGAATTGGGTTATCCTGAAATTCAACTGATTTAATTCATAATCAATGATATCCAAATACTTTAAGCCTGGATTCTCCCTCTTCAATAATTTATTGAAGCCCATGATAGCTGTAAGCGGGTTTCGGAACTCATGTACAAAGCTTGATGATATCTGTCCAAGTACCGCTAATTTATCTTTATGATTTTCACTGATATAAGACTTTTTTTCCTCAATCACTTCATTTGTAAGATTCGTATATCTCGTTACGGCATGATAGCTGAACGTATCAAAGTGCAAATTGATTTCATTAATGAATTTCTGCATATAATAAATGGGGATATTGGCACCAAAAACATTCCTGATTATGATATTTCTCCCTAAATTAATATTATATAGAAAGTCCCCGATGTTGATATTAGCTTCAAGGCGTTCTTTCGCAACCTGGTAAGCTAATTTTATCAACACATCTTCAAACAATGCCTCCTTAAACGTTTGGATGACCAGCGAGTACATGCCATATCCATTTTCTTTAATTCTTTCTTTGTAGGGGTCTATTTCATCGATTTTAATGGTCTTGTTCCATTCATTTAAAAACAAAGATTCATTTTCTTCCAGATATTGAATCAATACATTTTTATACTTCATATGTTCAAATGTCAATTCCATACTTTTGACCACCACATCCCCTTGCGGAATTTTAGATACTATATCAATAACATCATTCTATATGAGATTTTGATTTTCTGCACTTCATAAATTATTGTTTTTGAGGTTGAAATGTAGCTCATTTTGGTAGTGCTTGCTATAACAAAGAACCAACAAATCAGGCGGGAGCAGGAAATGGCAATAAAAGGGAACCACTTTATTCCCGCTTTTTATATCCTATGAAACTCTTACTTTTGATAGGAAATTCCGTACTTTCCCATTTTTCTATAAAGTGTATTTCGGCCGATGTCAAGTTGTTTTGCGGCGGTACTAATATTTCCATTTGTTCTTTCCAACGCTTTTCTAATAAGTTGGGTTTCATGTTCTTGAAAGTTTCTTGGTTCCCGATCGGCATCTGCCCTTTTTTCCAGTGTAGTTGAAACAGGGCAAAGTGCCCTGAGCGTGCCCCTTGTAATCGGACCATTATCAGCTAGGAATACAGCCTGGCCGAGCACGTTTTGTAATTCGCGGAAATTTCCTGGCCAAGAATATTCCAAAATGAATGATTTAGCATCGTCCGTTAGTTCGGTATATTCATTCTTATAAGGTATTTCAGCTAAAATGTATTCTGCTAACAGTAATAAATCTTTACGACTCCTTAAATTTGGAAGTTTTAATGATAATCCACACAGTCGGAAAAATAGATCGGCACGGAATTCTCCCGCTTCCATTTCTTTTTGTAAGTCTTTGTTGGTGGCGGCAATGATCCTTACATCGATTGGAATGGAAGCATGTCCACCGACACGCGTCACACATCGTTCCTGAAGCACGCGAAGCAGAGTCGCTTGAGCTGAAAGCGGCATGTCCCCGATTTCATCCAAAAACAGGGTTCCGCCATCAGCAGCTTCGAATTTCCCCTTATGTCCGCCGCTTTTTGCGCCAGTATAGGCACCCTTTTCATACCCGAATAACTCACTTTCCAATAAGTTTTCGGGTATTGCGCTGCAGTTGATCGCGATGAACGGTTTATCACTTCTTAAGCTAACCCCATGAATGGATTGAGCGAACAGCTCTTTTCCCGTTCCACTTTCTCCAGTAATTAGCAGGCTGATATCAAGCATTGCAGCTTTTTTAGCAATGGATATGGTTTGATTCATTTGTGGATCATTACTGATCATATCGGTAAATTGATATCGATTAGTTAAACCATCATTCAATTTTTGTTTTTTTAACCGTAGGATCACGGAGGATTGATGTTCTATGTTTTCACCAAGGGTTTGAACTGCGAATTCCTGGTCTTTTATTGAAATCCTTTTTCCTAAAACAAGTGGGTCTAATCCTGATATTATATTCGATATCGGTTTTTTCAATGTGCCAATAATATTTGACGCCGCAATATTGAGATTTGTAACTTTGCCCTCTTTATCAATGGTAATTAGAGGATCTGGGTATTGATCATATATAAAATAAAGGTTTTTCTCCCTTTTCTGAGTATGGGACAATTGGAGTGCCTGTTTGATACTATCAGCCACCCTCTGAACTAAACTAATGGAAAAAGGATGATAATTCTGTTGATGACTGCTTAAGTTCAAAACACCTAGTAGATGCCCATCAGGGTGATAAATGGGGGAAGCGGCACAAGTAAGGAAATGGTTATCCTGATGAAAGTGTTGATTGCCGTGAATCAATACAGGTTTTTTCTCTATTATGGCCGTTCCGATTGCATTTGTCCCTTTTGTTTCCTCTAGCCAATTGGCCCCTTTTCTGAGGGAAACATTATCTGCATGCCGTATGAAGGCTGGATCGCCAACTGTTTCGATGATATATCCTTCAGGAGCAGCAAGTAATAAAATCGACTCCAGGCCATTGATCGAACTATAGACTTCTTCTAAAAGGGGGGAAGAGTGGTACAAGAGTTCTGCGTATTGATCGTGATATTCAGCCAACTCAAATTCGCCAAGCATATCTTCCTTATCCATCATGCTTGGCTGAAGACCTTTTGAATGGCACCGCTTCCATGATTCTTGAATAAATGCCGGAATGGTTTCTTTACCTGCGTTAATATTAACAGACATTGAATAAGTCCTCCCATATGTAAAATTCAATAAACGGCAACGGTTATTTTGATTCAATTTTTCATTAAGGTCACAATAAGCTCTCTTCAGTTTCAGAGCATTAAAGGTTCATCCATATAATTTAATCATAACAGAAAATTCAGATATTAACCAAAATGAAAACTGAGTTATGCCAAATATTATACTTTTTTGCTCCATTTTGGAACACATAACTGTTCCATATTGGAACAGTTATATGCCTTCCTTCGCTCCACTTCAATTGATTTCATTGTTTTTTTGTTATTGGCATATGACTTGCATAATTACATGACAAGAAATTGAATCCTTTTTGATAGGGAGGGAAATAATTCCAAAAATAAGAGCCTTAGATTCCAATGACTAAAGAAATTCATGCATGCCACAGACCAGCCAAAGATAAATTGTAGACATAAACATTTTACTTAGAGAACGCCATGTCCGAACAGAGTTACATGATCGAACTTTACTTTGAAAAGGGGTATTATACATGGAACAAACTATTAAACTTAATCCGCGAGTGCAAGATTTCTTAAAAGGCACTAAAAAGCTTTTGATTAATGGAGAATTGGTGGAAGCTGCTTCAGGAAAAACCTTTAAGACCCTCGATCCTTCAAACGGCAAGGTTCTGGCCATTGTGAGTGAAGCAGGACCAGAAGATGTAGATAAAGCCGTCAAATCAGCCCGTAAGGCTTTCGACAACGGTCCTTGGAAAAAAATGAGTGCATCAGAACGCAGTCGCCTCATTTATAAATTAGCTGATCTTATGGAGGATCATAAAGAGGCGTTAGCACAATTAGATACCCTGGATAATGGTAAGCCAATTGGCGAAACCACAAATGCAGACGTCCCTCTTGCAATCGATCACTTCCGTTATTACGCTGGATGGACCACTAAAATAGTAGGTCAAACAATACCTGTTGCAGGGAATTACTTTAATTATACCCGTCATGAAGCAGTTGGAGTGGTAGGACAGATCATCCCTTGGAATTTCCCTCTACTTATGGCCGCATGGAAATTAGGTGCAGCCCTTGCAACCGGATGTACGATTGTTTTAAAACCAGCGGAGCAAACGCCGCTTTCAGCATTATATTTAGGGCAATTGGCGCTTGAAGCAGGTTTTCCTCCTGGCGTACTTAATGTGATACCTGGATTTGGTGAAACAGCAGGGTCACCGCTTGTTGACCATCCTGATGTCGATAAAATTGCGTTTACAGGTTCAACCTCAGTAGGGAAAATGATCATGCGCCAAGCATCCGGTACAGTGAAAAAAATCTCGTTGGAATTAGGCGGGAAATCACCTAATATCATATTACCGGATGCAGATATGAGTAAAGCCATTCCTGGTGCTTTAATGGGCATCATGTTTAATCAAGGACAAGTTTGCTGTGCCGGTTCCCGCCTGTATATTCAGAAGAAATCCTATGATAACGTAGTAGCTGACTTAGTGTCCCACGCAAAAAATATTAAACAAGGTGCCGGTCTTGATCCATCTACCCAGATAGGGCCTTTGGTATCCAATGAACAATTGGAAAGAGTGGGCAGTTATATCGAAAAAGGGAAGTCTGAAGGAGCTGAAGTGGTTACAGGGGGCAATTACGGACAAGGAGAGGGTTATTTTGTAGCACCTACAATATTTGCTGGTGTTGAAGATGAAATGACAATCGCTAAAGAAGAAATTTTCGGTCCTGTTGTGGCTGCCATGCCTTTTGACGATTTGGACGATGTGATAAACCGTGCAAATAACTCTGAATATGGATTGGCTGCTGGTTTATGGACACAAGATGTAAAAAAAGCCCATTATGTGGCCAATGAATTACAAGCAGGTACAGTATGGGTAAACTGCTATAACGCCTTTGATGCAGCATCTCCATTTGGTGGTTATAAACAAAGTGGAATCGGTCGGGAAATGGGCAGTTATGCATTGGATAATTATACGGAAGTTAAAAGTGTATGGATTAACTTAAACTAATAAATACGCACTATATCAAACAGGGATCGATTGGCCCAGATAGATATAGAGATCGGAATGTAGCTGGAATTTTTAAGATTAATCATATTCCTTTAATGGATTAAGACAAAAGAGCATATCATCGTTTCCTTAAATAGTTGCAAAAGGGTGTACCAAAATCAGGACTTTGGTACACCCTTTCCTTGTTTTGGTAACTTGTATCAATTCGGGCTTAGACAAAAAGAAGAGACCTTTCATTTGCGAAAGGTCTCTTGGTCCCCATTATCCATTACGTTCAATTTGCATTTTATCGCTGTTTGCTTTCTCTTTTTCTATCTTTTGCTGTCTTGAAGTTCCAGCAACCAGGATTCCAATCACGACAATTGCTTCAAATCCATATTTGATGAAGGGATTTACAAAGTAGTCGTGCATGAACGGTTCAGCTACAATCATTTTAGAAGCTGTCCAGCCTAGAATTCCCGCACCAATTATTATGATGAATGGGAAGCGTTCAATCAGTTTCAAGATCAAAGTGCTTCCATACATCACTACTGGAATGGATACAAGTAAACCGATTACCACTAAAGTGAAATTACCATGAGAAGCTCCTGCAACCGCTAGGACATTATCCAATCCCATCAAAGCATCTGCAATAATAATGGTTTTTATGGCAGCCCACATGGAGTCTGCAGGCTTCAAATCGTGTTCCTCTTCATCGATAAGGAGCTTATAAGCGATCCATACCAGAAGTAATCCCCCTATTAAATGCAGTCCAGGCACCTTTAAGATTACGACAACCAGCAGCGTTGCAATGATCCTTATCACGATTGCCCCGACCGCTCCCCATATTATCACCTTTTTTTGCTGATCTTTTGGAAGCTTTCTTGCAGCCAATCCAATAAGGATCGCATTATCACCAGCAAGAACCAAATCTATCATAATGATCGCTAAAAGTCCTGAAATAAATTCACCTGATAAAAAATCCAATACATTTTCCTCCTTTATACAAAAATAAAGAGACCTCTGCCATAAATGGCAAAGGTCTCGCTAAGCACTAAATGAATTAGGCCAATAAAGCCGGTGGAATTCCCACGTAATGACGACTTTATT
This sequence comes from Peribacillus simplex, assembly GCF_001578185.1. Classification (NCBI taxonomy): domain Bacteria; kingdom Bacillati; phylum Bacillota; class Bacilli; order Caryophanales; family Bacillaceae; genus Peribacillus; species Peribacillus simplex. The sequence continues at coordinate 2,870,131 of NZ_CP011008.1, forward strand.
TCAGGTTATCCCTGACGCTACTCCCCTTCACGGGAATAAAGAATATGTAATTCTTTTGATATCTTTCCATTAGGAAACTACCAAGAAAATTTATCACTAATCAATTATACCAAAAATACAAATAAAATAAAGTAAAAAATAACGGAATGTTAATGCACATTCATTTTGGAAAACATATGTTCATTTCACTTTTACTGATCTTTCAAGTGCAAACATTCACCGCTGACGGGCTATAATATAAGAGATTGGAAGGTTATTCATCAACTTTACTTTACCTAACCAACAACCGATAATTTCAGTCCATCATCCCTTCCAAATATCGACATAATTCGTTTCCTAGGTTCGTGATATCGCTCAAATCCTTCCCCCATAGATATTGATTACTTAAGGTGGCCTCTATCAATTGTCTAAGTGGGATTTCCCCCATCACATAGTGAACCAAAGCTTTCACCTATATAATTCCCTTCACTTCTTGAACCTTATAAAATCGAGTCTGGCCCGAAAAACCTCGTCTGATACAGTCAGGCCTGCAATTTCGCCTGTGTTGCCACAGTATTCACTAGGACAGTTTTGTTCATGGTAACCTCAAGGGTTTACAGTCCAATTCTTACAACTTTATTATCATTATTATTGGGTTTATCACTTTATGACGATTGAAATTAAATATCTTATTTTTTATTTGAACTAAATTTATAACGGTATTATGCGAGTATTTCAAAACTAAACGACTTTATTGTTGCTGTACCGTTTTTTTATGCTGAACTCTAATTTCTATCCAAAAATATTGCTTTAAGGAATTGGCCTCTATACTATCATAGTGATATGAGTTTTTAGCATTATAAAAAGGACAATTTAGGTGGTTTATTTGACCTTGCATACAAATTAACTAAAAAAAAGCCACTCCCCTAGTGCTTATAGAAGTGGCTGGTACACATTATTATTTATCCAATATCTTTTATCTGTTTCATTTTAGGTACCGCTCTTTGCTTATTGCCTCGGACTCTTTATTTTGGGTTCTAATGACATAATCCACATAAGCACTATTCTTTGCTGTAAATTCAACTTCTGCATTTGATAGCATAACAGAACCGCTTAGTGATACCTCATAAACAATAGACCTTAGTTACCTTAGTACCATTTGGTATTTGTGTCTTAGCTTCAGCGGTATTGAATGTTACAGATTTATCCTCATTAGCAACATCTTTAGTGCATAAATCTTTCCAGCCTTATCATATGCTTTGTCTTGATTTTATTTTTATTTCACCTTTTTCCGAGACATATTTAAGCTTAACCAACGATGAAAAAACCCATATTACGAAAAACGGAAGGGACTTTCTATTGATTAGCGGTTTCTGCTTTTTCATCTTAAGACTTGTATTTCAAATTTTACTCTTTGCTATTAATTTGGAGAAAGCTGTATAATATATTGTTAAATAAGTTTGAAAGGTTGTTTTGAATGAGCTATGTGAAAATTTACATCTTACTTTCCGGAATTATGATCACATGGGGATTAAACGTTTCAGTTATTAAAATTTTAGTTGCGAATACACAGCCCATAACAATAACTTCTTTGAGAATTTTTACAGCTTCCCTTGTAGTAATTCTTATCCTTATCATTCTTGGACTAATACGTCTTCCTAAAAAAAGTGAACTTTTTTACGTTTTTGGTGGAGCACTTTTGAGTGTCGTTTTTCATCATTATTTTTTAGCTGAGGGATTAACGAAAACATCCGCTTCGAATACCGGGCTGATTTTGGGCATGGGGCCTATTTTGACTGTCATCTTGACTATGATATTCTTTCGAAAAAAGCCCACTTTAATTCGGCTTCTTGGCTTTATTTGCGGTGCGCTAGGTGTGAGTTTTACCGTCATGGCAGGAAGTGGAGGAATTCATTCTATTAATCTGGGGGATGTGGATATTTTGCTATCCATTCTTTCACAGGCGTTAAGTTTCATACTCATAAATAAAGCATCAAAAACAATGGATCCACGATTATTAACCGGCTACATGATGCTGATCGGGTCTTTTGTTCTATTTGCCATAAGCTTATGGAAGGAACCTGATGGCTTATCTTCACTGGCAATTGCACCGCCTTCCACCTGGGGAGCGTTCTTTTTCTCAGCTATTTTTGCCACTGCCCTTGGACACATGAGCTATAATTATGCAATTGGTCAGGTAGGCGCAGCCGAATCATCCATATTTCTTAACTTAAACACCTTATTCTCTCTGTTAGGGGCAGCACTTTTTCTTAATGAAGCCATTGTGCCTGCACATTTCATTGGTCTGATCTTCATTGTTTCAGGTGTATTGCTTGGCTCCGGGGCAATGGAAATTTGGATTCTTCAAAGAAAAAATAAAGGTATATCTGCTTAGCACAACAGCATTACCTGATTCCATATCTTTGTACACTAATACTATAGTGGATCATCGAAAAAAATAAGAGACGCTAAGACACTACTATTTCTATCAAAACATGAATTGTAGTGTCTTAGCTTCTTAAATGCTGGTATTATTCATAATATTATATACTGGTACTTTAAGGTATTTCACTATGGTACCTGCCAAACCATCCTCCATCTACAGAAAATAATCAATCTTGAATATTATTTCAGCCTCATTAAGTAGAGCTTCATTCATATCGGTTGGAATATAATCCGGAACGAAGGATTTTCTCTGTTTCACAATAGCTGTATACAAGAGAAACTTTAGTTTAAATAGGCTTTTGTTATTTCATTAAGGTTTTACTGTTATTAAAGAGTATAGATTAGTATCAAATGAAACATCATTTTGGTACATATAATTTCTCAATGTCCCTTCTTTTTTGAAACCTAAATTTGTCAACAACTTATTGGATGCTTTATTTTCAATAAAAACAATTGCTCCAATACGCGTTAGGTCAAGCTCTTTAAAACCATAAGAAATCACCTCACTGGCAGCTTCTGTTGCATAACCGTTACCCCAATCACTTGGGAAAAGTGCATAGCTCAGTTCTGCTCTCTTATGTTCATGAGACCACTCTTGAAATCCAATTGTTCCAATAATGCCATCCTTCCCTTTCAATTCAATTCCCCATTTAATCCCACGTTTTTCATCGAAGTTCTTTGAAAAATTCCTAATAATTTGCTTCACCTGTTCTGTATTTGTTAATGGAGTTTGACCATAATACCGTAGTACATCTGGATTGGAAAAACAATTTAATATATCCCATGCATCACCTTCAACCAATTCTCTCAAGACCAACCGTTCAGTTCTTAATATAGGAAACATTTCTCCACTCCCTAAAACTAGATTCCTCTTAGCCATTTAAATTAGTTTAAACTTGGATAAATCCCTTGAGAAAAACCATCATTATTTGTTTATGAACATTTATTTAAATAACCGCCCCAGGCCCTTACTTTCTATACACGTCCCTTCGCATTGCCCCACTTAGATATGAATGAATTTTTGTGCATCCCCATTTTTTTCATGGCCCATTAATTTTGAACAACCACCTTTAGGCCTCCATAAATTTGTAGCGCAACACCCGTACGAACTGCCCTAGCTACTGATATATCAGACTTCCATTAAAAAAAGGTCAACCAGTATAAACATCCGGCTAACCCTATAATAAGAACGCACCCTTTAGCTTTATGAGGGCTTGACATAGTTTCCCAATCCATAAACAGATTACATGATATATAGACATTCAATGAATACAGTAATTGAATATCCCCTGCCATAATTAGGATTTGCTGTTATGTTCCACAGTTATTACGACATTTCCCTTCTTGTGTCCTTTCTCGACATATCTATGGGCTTCAACTATCTCTTCAAACGCATAATATCTGTCAATGACCACTTTTAACTTCCCCGCTTCAACAAGTTCTTTAAGTAAGTTTAGAGCTTCGGGGGTTTCAGGTGAATTCTGACTCAATATTAGCTTCTTGCCGCTTGTCAATTTAGTCCATAGCATTCGAACACCTGGTAACGGTACAGTGACATTTAGATAAGTTCCGTCCTTTTTCAGCGATTTCATACAAGCTGAAAACGAACTCTTATCTACCGCTTCAAATATAACATCATAGGTCTCATCCATTCTGGATAAATCTTCTTTAGTGTAGTCGATTACTTTATCTGCTCCCAGAGATTTTACCAATTCTAAATTTGTGGTACTGCAAACCCCTGTAACTCTTGCTCCGAGATACTTGGCAATCTGAACTGCATAACTTCCGACACTTCCTGAAGCACCATAAACAAGAACCTTTTGACCACTCTCTATGTTAGCTTTTCTAAGATAAAACAATGCTGTACGTGCCCCTATTGGAATGGCTGCGGCTTCCTCAAATGATAAATTATTGGGCTTAATGGCTACTGATCCGTCTTCAGGCAGACACTTATACTCGGCATAAGCACCAAAACCCACTTGGGAAGCTGCAAATACATGGTCACCTGCTTTAAACAGCTTGACATCCTTACCTACTGACTCAACTTCCCCAGATAACTCCAAGCCTAATATGGATTTTTTTGGACGTCTTAAACCAATTATGATCCGAGCAGGCAGCCAAACAGAGAGAGGAACTTTAAAGCTACGTGACCGAATATCCCCCATTGTTACCGTTGTCGCTTTTACTTTTACCAGTATTTCATTATCTTTAGGAGTAGGTTTTTCTACCTCTTTCAGTTGAAGAACGTGGGGGGGACCGTACTTTGTGTATACAATTGCTTTCATTTACCCTCCTCCAATTCGATATATTCACTTAATACCTACGAATCGTCAAAAACTGTTCTTAAACCATCCTGCTCCGTTATTTTAATAAAGAATAACCCAAACCCTAAATTTTGGCAATCCAAACTGAAGTGAGAGCCATTTTTATAGGAATGATGTTAACAGGAATAATGGAATGGTATGCTTTGCACTTTCATTGCCTTATTCCGGATCCTATCCAAGAAGCGAGTAACTATTGTATAATCTCTAAAGGCGTTTACAATAGCTTACTCAGCTTCATTTCTCTTCATGCCTCTAATAAGTACCTCAGCCACCTCAGGACGCGTAAACTCAAGCGGCGGGATAAGTCCCTTCCGAAGCATTTCCCTGACTTTGGTCCCGCTTAATATAAACCTGTCTTCATCTTTATGGGGACAGGTTTTCATGGAAGCCATGTTCAAGCATTTTTTGCAGAAAAAGCTATGTTCAAAGAACAGGGGTTTTATCCCTATTTTCAGGGGGTCAAACTGGTTAAAGATTTCTTGGGCATCATATGTGCCGTAATAGTCGCCTACACCTGCATGATCTCGGCCGACAATAAAATGTGTGCACCCATAATTCTTACGAACAATTGCATGAAATACTGCTTCCCTTGGCCCTGCATAGCGCATTGCCGCTGGGTATATGGCAAGCAAGACCCTATCCAATGGGTAGTATCCTTTTAGTAAAGCTTGATAACTTTCCATCCGAACATCGGCAGGTATATCATCTTTTTTCGTTTCACCGACAAGAGGATGCAATAATAGTCCATCAACAGTTTCCAATGCTGTTTTTTGCAGGTATTCATGGGCCCGGTGTACAGGGTTCCTCGTTTGAAACCCAACAACAGTATTCCAACCTGAATCCTTGAACATCTTTCTCGTTTCGGAAGGGTTTAAATGAAATTTTTCGAATGGCTCATGTGATGCCCCATTTATTAAATAAATAGGTCCTGCGACATATATATCCCCTTGTCCAAACAGCTTTTTAACCCCAGGATGGTTGGGATCTGCTGTTTTATATACGAGTTCGGCTTCCTCCTGCTTATCGTATTCAAACTTCTCTTCCACCTGAATGATACCAATAAGTTCCCCTTCATCACTGTATAAAGCGACTTCGTCCCCAATGTTCAGCCGACTTGCCTCCTCCTTCGTGACAGGAAGAGTGATCGGTATCGTCCATGGTAAACCATTTGCCAGATGCATATCTTTGATGACGCTCCGGTAATCCACTTTTCCCATGAATCCCACAAGCGGGCTGAACCCGCCGTTTGAAATCATTTCCAGATCGGAAACATTCCATTTCGAGATGGTCAGGGACGATAAGGATTTACACTTTTCCAAATACTCTTGACGGTCAGTTGCTGATAATTCACGTTGAATCAATTTCCCGCCATGTGGATCGATAATGTTCCTTTGTGCCTGCATTTATAACTCCTCAATCATTAGATTTGGTTTGGTTTGTTTCATATTCTCCTTTTCAAATTCGGACATGTACATGTTAAAGACCATTATCCTTTAAATATTTCATGACCTGCTGCACGCATTCTTCAATGGTGTAATGATTGGTTTCTATAAGAATCTCTGGATTTCCAGGTTCTTCATAAGGATCCGAAACGCCTGTGAAGTGAGTGATTTCCCCATTTCTAGCTTTCTTGTACAATCCTTTTGGATCCCGTTTTTCGCAGGCTTCGATGGGACACTTTACATAAATTTCAATAAACTCATCTTGTTGTACCTTTTTTCTTACTTCCTCCCTGTCACTGGCATAAGGCGAAATGAAAGTGGCCAACACAACGATTCCGCTATCCACAAAAATTTTGGAGACTTCCCCGATTCTCCTTATATTCTCTTTACGGTCATCCGAGCTGAAACCAAGGTCTTCATTCAATCCATTGCGTAAATTATCTCCATCTAAAATATATGTCGAAATTCCCATCGCATACATTCTTCCTTCAACCATATTTGCGATGGTAGACTTACCCGACCCTGATAACCCTGTAAACCAAAGAATATAGCTTTTATGTCCGTGCAGAGTTTGCCTTAGCTCTTTCGTAATGGAAAAAGGATGTTGATGGATATTCTCTTGTTGACTCACACTATCTCCCCTTTATTCTTTATGGGACCCCTTTTTATTGTTCCTGATGACAAAGACTAAAGAACCTGCCCACGCAATTAAAATAATCATATATATATAGGGTGCCCAATGATCATGGTTAGTCCAAGTGGCAATCAACGTCCGGGCATTCGTCAAGATGATAAACCCCCCAACAAGGACGCCCAATAAATAAGATGGCAATTTCGTAACGATCCATGCAGCAATCGGGGCAGCAATAATCCCGCCTACCATAAGGGAGATTACCCAAAACCAGTTGACTTCCTGCCAACCTAATGCAATGAGGAACCCTAAGGTTGCGGAAACAGCAATAGCAAACTCGCTTGTGTCAACAGTTCCAACAACTTTTCTGGCAGGAACGCCTTTTTGGGATAATAGGACAGGAGTTGTGATGGGACCCCAACCTCCCCCACCGGTTGCATCTGCGAAACCGGCTATCAAACCTAATGCTATCGATTTTTTTCTGGATAGATTAATTGATTTCTTTTCATTTATTTTCTGAGACGTTTTTAAAAAGCGAAAAAGTACATACACGCCAAGAAACAGCAAAAATATTGAAATGTATGGTTTTATCACATCTCCTGGTAAATTACTTAAAAAACACGCTCCTGCAAATGCCCCAACAGATCCTGGGATGATTAATTTGAAAAGGGCTTGGCGGTCCACATTTCCGAATTTCAAATGAGAAATGCCTGATGCCGCAGTTGTCACGACTTCTGCCAAATGAACAGATGCCGAGGCCACTGCCGGTGCGATTCCGAATGTCAGCAACAACGTTGTGGATGTAACCCCATATGCCATACCTAATGACCCATCGATCAGCTGAGCCAGAAATCCGATAAACGCGAATATAATGAGCTTTCTCATTTTCTCCTCCTACATGAGCATTCCCTTATTTTTATAACCTACATGTTGCCAAGTTTCTGTAACTTACCAATGAATTACGCTCGTCCAATGTCGATTATCGGAATTAAGTCTTGCTAACAAAAACTTTTTCCAATTGGTGACAATCCCCTATTATTAGGGAAAAATGAATGATTTCTATAAGATATGCAAAGAGCTTTATGTATGTTAATTGACTTAAGACGAAGTTGGAAAATTAATTTGGGCACTCTCGAGGTCTGGTGATGATATCCAAGCTAAAGAAGCCCCTGTTTTATAAACAAGGACCTTCACTATCCATCATGATCATCTATTGCTTCCTAAGTTCATTTACCAATAATTGTTTCATTTTGGCATGATGTCGATTAACCACATGCCTATTTTCCAATTTGATGCTACCTTCATGTTTTTTAGAGCCCATTTCTGTATGAATCCTATAAAGTAATAGGGGTTGAGGCACAAAGTGAAATTTGAAGTTTTGCAAGATCCGCAACCATAAATCATAATCATGTGTGTATTGAAGCGTTTCATCAAAAACTCCGATGAGCTCGAAAACCTTCCTGTGAATCATAACCGAGCAGCCGTTAATAATGTTTCCTCTGATCATTGCTTTAAAAAGTTCAAGTTGATTAGACGGGTATATCCCTATTAAGGGAGAAATGATCTCTCCATCATCATCCATGCAGTAATAACTGGTATAACTAAAATAGGCATTCTCCCTTTTCATTAGATCCAACTGGACTTCCGTTTTTTCTGGGTAAAAGATGTCATCAGAACTAAGCCAGCATACATAGTCACCTGCTGCTTTTTCGATGCCGGTATTCAAGGCACTGGCCGTCCCGCCATTTTCCTTTTTAATGTAAATGATTTTATCTAGAAACGGATCGATTTTTTCTGAATATAATGTAGAGCCGTCATTGACTACGATAATTTCAATATTTTTGTAGGTTTGATTGACCAAACTCTCCAAAGCTTTATCGATATATGGACAATTATAAAATGGAACAACAATCGACACTTTCTCCACATTCACCCTCCTTCAAAGAACAGTGAACCCTAATTTCCCTTCAAAAGAAGTATAACTATATTCGTAATATATGAGACTCATTGAGCGAATATTAACAGATTATCTTATCTAATAACTGCCAATAAATTCAGTCTCTTATCTGTCATATATTCTAAAAATTGGATGAAGTACATATGTTGATAAGGGCTTTCCACCATTTATAACGACTTAAACATGAATTATATGTACATAAACATGCATTCGATTCTTTTTAAAAAACTGCTGGGGGTTTTCAATTATGCAGCACACCACTTTTCCTGCTTTCCAAAAGAATGGCACCATAACGACTAAAAAAAGACTATTCACTGAAATTCAAAATACATTTACCATAGAATTCTGGGCAAAACCTGAACTTCCTCATGAAGTCAAAAAAATAGCGACAAGTGGCTTCTCAAAAATTATTAACGAAAGATTTGCCATAGTACCGGTATTTGGAGCATATGATGATGGGGATGGTACTCGGGCAGGTGTTGGAGTATCGGTGGGAACAAATGGAATTTCAATATATGAGCATACAATTGACCATTTCCCTGCGACTTTGATTCACGAAACTCCAATAAATGATTGGACGCATATTGCTGTTGTATATGCTAATAAAAAACCCACATTATATATAAATGGAAGATATACTAAAACGGGAAAAGTCAGTAGAAAAAAAACAGTAGTTCCTTCGGGAGTTTTTGCGGGAATGAAGGATTTAAGCTTTTATGTTGGTGGTCTAAATGAAATACGAATCTGGAGCACAGCAAGGATGTCCCATGAAATCCAACAAAATATGAGTAAAAAACTTACCGGGAATGAACCAGCGCTTTTTGGCTATTGGAAATTGGATGAAGGTACTGGTATTATCGCTCACGATTCAACCATGAATAAAAACGACGGAACGATTGAGGGAGCAGACTGGCACTCACCTAAAAATTCAGAAAAGCCGAAAACAGACATGAATGTCTTGTTTACTTTTTTTGTTCCGAGCGGCGGAATAGAAACATTAAATAGACAACGCTTTTATGCTCTGGCAAAAGAACAAATAAACTGTCACTTTTTATATACACAAAATGGAACGGGACTACAAAACAAAATTAATACTTCTATTTTTGTTTCAAACAACGATGATGAAATTAAAGATATTATCCTAAAAGGAAATTATGATGCTATTGTTGTTGCTTCCGATCTTGTGCTATTACAAACAATAAAGAAGTTTGGGTACAAGGGAATTTTAATTTACGAAAATCAAGGGTTAGGTTTCAACAAAGAATATGCAGATAATTATCTACAAGCTCACGCACCCATAATAGATAATTATTGTGACGCAATTTTGTACCCCCAAACACCTCATCTTATTCAAGCGTTTGAGACTTATTTTCCTAATAAGAAAAAATTTTGTTTTCATAATTGCTTCAATACTGATGATTTTAAATACCAGATACACACAAAGAGAAATAACCCCATTATTGGCTGGGTAGGAAGGTTGGAGGAAAATAAAAACTGGAAAGACTTTTTATCTATTGGGTCTAAATTAATCACTAAAAATCCTTCTATCCAACTTTGGATGTTTGAAGATGACACATTGTCAAATCAAGAAGAGAGGTTAGCCTTTGAACAAAAAGTTAATGAATTAAGCCTGAAGAACCACCTTAAGATGTATGTAAATCAGCCACATAATAAAATGGCTGAATATTTTTCAATCATTGGTGACTCCGGTGGCTTTTTATGTTCTACATCAAAAGTAGAAGGGTTTGGATATGCAGTTCTGGAAGCAATGGTTTGCCGATGCCCTGTTCTATCAACAGACTCTGATGGGGTACGTAGTTTTATCAGACATAATCAAACAGGAAAATTTTTCGATCAGGGAAATATCGATCAGGCAGAATTAGAAGGAAATGAGTTATTGTCAAACATTCCTTTAAGAGAAGATATTAGAAGAAAGGCTGTCAAGCATATTGAAACAAATTTCTCTCCGGGTAAATATTCGAAAAATTTTATAAACATGATCCACGATCTTAAAAATGCAGATCAATAAGACCCATTCCTCTCCAGCCTTTAGCCGCTTATAGTGGTAAGAGTACAACATAAAGGGAATCACCGCTTCCATTCAAAAGGAAGCGGTTTTTCCACATGTTTATTTTCCTACAGGGCTGCCCCTATAGAACTAACTTATATTTTGGGACTCTTCATTTATATATTACCGGTTCTCAATTCTCAATGTTTTGATTTTGTAAGCTTTATAGCCTAAATCTATTTACATTTCCAAATTATTCTATTAATCTGAATAAATTGAAGCGTTGAAGCTTTCTGGGCCTACTCTTATAGTTCCTATTACACTGGTGGTTATGAACGCCGTATAAACTACTTGGTTATTAGCGGGAATGGGAACATTAAAATCAGAAGCTGAAAATGATAGTATCTGCGGTCCTATAACTGATAATTCAAGTTCTTCCCGTGCCGAATAAACAAGGAAATCAGTTGGGTTATTTCCTCTCACAATCGTCATGGTAATAGACGTGGCAACAGGCAAAAGAGGAAGTTGAACTGTTACTGTTCCAGATATTTGAGTTCGGACGAGGCCTGTAGCACCAGCTCCATTAAGAGTTAGTCTAGCAAAGAGTTGAGGTGTAGTAGATACAAGAATTCCAATCGAGTTTGCATAACTAGCATTTTGGGAAGTTCTCGCATCAAGTAACTTAACCAACAATCATCATCCTTTCTTTATGGCTATCCAATAACATATGAAGACATTCATCAAAATGCTTGTACATTTGAAGGATTTATTAAATTAACTAGCAAAGATCCATTATATATTTTTTCATGGTAAAACCCTTACACTCATTTCCGACCTTACTTGATTCATCCCCATTCAAACTTGGAATATTATAACCCAAAGCTGATTGTACTTGATAATATCCCGTACGATATGTAGAATACCTTTTCTCAAAAAATCAGGACGACTAAATAGACTTAACACGGATTTTGAACCGAACCTACCTTCATAAATAACTTTTGAATTCCTTTTTTCATGCACTAAAAAATCGGATACTTTTTATCCAAAGTTATGAAAAAAACTTCCTAGAGGTTTTTGGTCATTATTTCCTAACCTATAGGAAGCCACATGGGTAGTATAAATAATCCCACTTTGAATGAGTCTGCCACAATCAAAATTATTCATATTTACCAGTTATTATCTTTTTCGTAACCTAATTGAATAAGAATGTCTCCCGCAATTTCTTTAAAGGCTTTCTTATGTTCTTCATTAAACTCAATTTTCCAATCACCTATTTTCCCTTTTCTAAATGTTTCTGAAGCTTGATAATTAATATTTTGTTTCATCTTTTCTAACAATTGCTGTTTTGTAAAATTTAAATGTTTTAGATCACCCCATAAAAAATTTATAATTTTCATTATCGATTCATTTTGTGAATGATTATTCCGAGTAAGTTCTTCAAAAGTAACAAAACAAACACCTTCAGCTTTTGCCCATCCTAGGAATTGATTCGTAAATTCATATATGCTGGGTAACATATCTATTCCATATTTGACTTCTTCTTCTTTGTTAAGCTTAACCCCTTGAATAAGTGCCATAAGTCGTTCATCATGGCTCTTTAAATGACTCTTCATATATGGATTCCAAGGGTGGTTATATTTGTTTAACATAACAAAATGAACAAGTGAAACAACAACATCTCTCAAATCTCTACATATAAATATAGCTTTAATATCTGTTTCGCTAATCTTTTCTTCTCTTTCTGACGAATAGGAAAAATGCCCTGTGTTTACATATCCTGTTTCCATCTTTTCTAAATGCTGCTCTTCAAAGACCCAAAAGTTAGATCTTCTTATTCCCGGAATTCCAAGAATTAATTGTAATAACAGATGTGTTCCACTTTTTGGCACTGAATTCACTAATATCCTTGGTAAAAGAATAGCTTTCGTATCCTTTTGTGATAAACTTTTTTTTAATATTTTTGTATCATAGAGCTCCCCAAAACCCGGTTCTTCTCCTAAAATTAAAGAGCGATAGCCTGTAAGGCGATAGCCCTTTTCGATAATCGCAAAGGGATCCTTTTCTAAATCTAATTGTTTTTTTGTTTCAGAGCCTTTAATAATAAGATCATATAGGGAGAATGTTGATGAAGGGAAATTTCCTTTTCCATAAATCAGTGTAAAAGGCGTGTCTGCTACATTCAAACCTTTAAGAATGGCATCTTTTCCTGTAGCACCCGGTAATTTAATAAAGTAAACTCTCGGATCTTCTATGTTCTGAATTATCTTAACTGCAGAATGTTCTAAAGTTCTATCGATAATAATTAACTTATAATTACTAAATGATTGTTCCAACAATTGTTCTAACTTTTCAATTGTTTTTTCAGAACCGTCTGGAATAGGGTAAATAATTGTTAACATAAAAGGAATATTTCTTCGATTTCTGGCTTGCTGTCTAGCTAGGTTAAAAGCATATCGCCATCTACGATGTTGTGCTTTGGAATTTCTTAGCTGTGCCGACACGCTCAAAGGAGAGTCAGTTCTATATTCCATCAAAGCTTCTGCTATATAAACAATATCACAATATTCCGTTAACCGAAGCCAGTATTCATAATCTTCAACTGGTTCTAACATATAGCCCTCTATCATCGCAGCAATTTGTTTTTTATACATAAAGGAAACCCCTATAAAACAAACATCAAGTAAATTTTCTTTTGGCTGATCTTGGTATTTATAAAATTCCTCTAATTGAGGTTCTTTCAAAAAATTTCCGTAGTGATCAATATGACGAAAGCTACTATATGATAAACCTACATTTTCTGGAGCTTTTTCTAATGCATTCCGAAGCTTTTCTACAAACGTAGGATAATAAATGTTATCACTGGAAACCCAAGTGAAATATTTAACCTCATCTAACTGCATAAAATACTTAAATCCTATATTTAATGTCTTTGCCACTCCCTCATTTTTTTCTTTCAAAATAAGGTGTACTCTCTCGTCCCCTTTAGTTACCTTTTGGATTACTTCAACTGTATCAGATGGAGCCCCATCCGATACAATTACTAAGTAATAGTTTCCGTAGGTTTGTTGTAGCACCGAACGCAATGCTAATTCTAGATAATTTGGATCTTGCTTGTAAACTGGCATTACAATACCTACATCTCTCATTAAATCCACTCCCCCTGCTTTTTTGAATGTTTTTCTCAGTCTTTTAATTTAGCGTTTAATTTTGCAATAAAAATATAGAATATCCTCTAAGGAGACTTCAATGAATGAACTGGTTTCCAACTTAAACTCCCTATTTCCACTGGTAAAATTTCAACCCTGCTTTCTTCCTGATCCTTTACTTAACAATTTAGGCATCTGGCTCATTTCTTCTATCCAACTTTTTAATTCTTTTAGCAAATGTTCATAATTAGGAAACTAAAAGAAACCTTCCTTGTATTTTTTAAAGGAGCACTACATTGACAGGATCCCCCTTAGCTTTTCCGTTTTATAAAGATTTCCAAAAACAGGTGCTTCTTTACTAATAATTAAACGTTTACCTACATTAAAGACATTATGATCAACTAGGGCAATATCGTTTACCTGTTGAATTCTTCCTTGAACGATAAGGTTATTTAGAATTAGTTGTGAGGAGGGGAAATTCCCTTTTCCATATATTAATGAAAAAGGTGTATCGGCTTCTTTCATCCCCTCTATGATAGATTCCCTCTCAGTAATACCCGGTAAGTTTAAAAATTTTATTCTCGGGTCTTCAATATGCTGAAGTACATTAATAGCGGATTTATCAAAGCTCCTATCGATAATGATTAGTTTATAATTACTAAATGTTTGTTCTAAAAGTTGTTCTAATTTTTCTATGGTTCCTTCCTTACCATCCAGCACAGGGTAAATAATGGTTAGCAAAAAAGGAACCTTCCTTCGATTTCTTGCTTCCTGCCTAGCAAGATTAAAAGCATATCTCCATCTGCGATGCTCTTCTTTTGAATTTCTCAGTTGAGCGGAAACACTCAAAGGTGAATTCGTTCGATAATGCATTAATGCCTCAGGTATATAAACAATTTCACAATGGTCTGTTAAGCGGAGCCAATACTCATAATCCTCAACAGGCTCGAGTTTGTATCCTTCAATCTTGGCTGCAATTTCTTTTTTATACATAAATGATGTTCCAATGAAACAAAAGTCTAGAAGGGATTCTTTAGGTTGATCCTGATACTTATAAAACTCCTCGAAATTTGGTTCTTTCAAGAAGTCGCCATTATCATCGATATGCAGGAAGCTACTATAGGCCAAGCCAACATTATCTGGAGCAGTATTTAATGCAGTTCTTAGTTTTTCTACATACGTTGGATAATAGATATTATCACTGGAAACCCAAGTAAAATATTTAACCTCATCTAACTGCATAAAATAATCAAATCCAATATTTAGTGTCTTTGCCACTCCCTCATTTTTTTCTTTCAAAATGAGATGTACTCTTTTATCATCTTTAGTTACCTTTTTGATCACGTCTACTGTATCGGATGGCGCCCCATCCGATACAATCACTAAGTAATAGTTTCCGTAGGTTTGTTGCAGCACTGAACGTAGTGCTAATTCAAGGTAATTTGGATCTTGCTTATAAACTGGCATAACAATACCTACATCCCTCATTAAATCCACTCCCAATGTTTTTCTCAGTCTATTAATTAAGGTTATTTTTTACGATAAAAATAAAGGGTATCCTCTAAGGATGACTTCAATGAAAGAACGGGTTTCCAACCTAATTTCACAATTTCCACTGGTGAAATTTCAACCCTGCCTTCTTCCTGTTCCTTTACTTTAGACTTTATTTCAAAGTCAATCGTTGTTAAATTTCTAAAACCGGTGATCACTTCTCCTAAAGAGTGGCTATGCCCTGAAGCAATATCATAGATTTTCCCTGGTTTCCCCTGGGTTAAAAGTATTTCATAAGCATTTACCGCATCTCTTACATCCACAAAATCCCGTTTTGCTTGCAGATTACTTACTTCAAGTACTTTTTCAGCTTTATTTTCTTCCATATCGACTATCTTTTTTGCAAATATGGAACATACACCATTTGATATTCCTGGGCCTATTAAGTTTGAGGGCTTAGCTATAACGACATTCATGTTGTAAAGTACTCCCCATGATTGGGCAATAAGTACTTGAAGCGTTTTACTTAAACTATAAGGGTGTGTTAGAGTTGTAATATTTTGAGGGTCAAATTGCAGGGCTGAACCCACTATAACCACTTTACAGGCTGGATTTTCTTGCCTAAGGGCTTCAATTAAATATAGGGTTGACATTGCATTTGCTTCCAGAGAAGAAACAGGATCAATCCATGATTTCCCTACATGGTTTTGCCCTGCTAAATGAAGAAGATAATCGGGTTTCACTTTCTTTATTAACTTACCTACATTTTCCTTGTTTGTTAGATCACAAAGCTCTGTCTGAACTTGACCAATTCCGAAACCCTTTCTAGACACAGCAGTAACAGCAAAACCTGCGTTTACAAAGTGATTACACGCATGCTGACCAGTGAACCCGCTTCCCCCCGTAATTAATAATTTTGGCATCTGGCCCATTACTTTTCCATCCAACTTTTTAATTCTTTTAGCATATATTCATAAGTGGGAATCTGATAATAACAATCATTCCTTGTATTTTTTATTGTTCGATCCAGTACGATTTTTGAGTCAGGTAAAATCTCAACATCTGTTTTATTAAAGGTCCTCTTGATTAATTTCAATAGATTATATTTTGACACTTTAATCTCAGAACCTAAATGATATAAGCCCGTTACGTTATTCTTAATCAATGCTTCAATGGCTTTAGCTAACTCAAGTGTTGTCACTCCATTCCACAGCACTTTCTCATAACCAATAATTTGATCTCTTTGTTTCATAAACCATTGAAACAACCCTATGCCATCATCTTTTAACTCTGGACCGATAATTGAGGTACGAATAGTTAAATGTTTATCGCTAATGATTTCTCCCAGTTGTTTTGATTGAGCATAAAAAGAAGTACCGTCAGGAATGTCACCCTCCGTATAATTTCCTTTCGTTCCTGAAAACACGCAATCTGTACTAATATGAATTAATTTACCATTGTTCCGTTCAGTTAATTTGACCAACTCATGTGGCAGTAAGCTATTTACCTGAAAGGCCAGCTTTGGATTATTGCTCGCATGATCATTTAATATACCAATACAGTTAACAATAATATCAGGCTTTATAGATTCAATGATTTCCTCCAACTTTGTTGGGATCGTAATATCTAGGTAGATACTATCCTTATCTTCAGGATCCCTTGATGTATAGAACACTTTATACTGTGGATTTTGTTGAAAATAAGCTGTAATTACGTGTCCTGCCATCCCTTTTCCGCCAAGGATTAGTACTTTCATTTAAATAAACCTGCCTTTTTGTAAAATCTCTTTGATTTCGTCTTTACTCATCAATTCTTTGCTGGAATTGTAGTTCAATAAGTTTACAGGTTTATATTTTGAATAATGTTCCTTTAATTCTTCTGATTGGTTTGTAGGAAGAATAACAAAGTACTCATCATCAAAAGTAATCGTTGTTTTACTTTCGTATTCGGAGAGGAGGAGTTCATGCAATTTTTCTCCAGGCCTAATACCTAGGATATCCACGTCAACGTTTTCCACATCAGAAGAATCGATCAATGCTTGAGCAAGGTCAATAATTTTACAGGATGGCATTTTCATCACGAATATTTCTCCGCCAATGCTTTCAAAGGTTGCCTTAAATACCAATTTAATCGCATCTTCAATGGTTAAAAAGAACCTTGTCATATTTAAGTCCGTGATACCTATTTTTCCCTTTTCTTTGATTTGCTTTTTAAATACATGGATGACACTTCCGTTCGTTCCTAAAACATTTCCGCCCCTGATACAAACAAATCTTGTTTTTGTGTTTAATGTATTAGCGTGTATGATCAGTCTTTCCGCCATTGCCTTTGATAGACCATAAAAATTGGATGGATTCGAGGCCTTGTCTGTAGAAATGTTCACAACTGAATGCACATTACAGCTTATAGCGGCTTCTATAACATTCTGGGTTCCAATTACGTTCGTCTTTAAAGCTTCAATAGGTTGATCTTCACATACAGGAACATGCTTTAACGCTGCCAAATGGAAAATATAATCAACACCTTGGCATGCTTCCAATAAAGCTTCCTTCTCTTTTACATCTCCGATTATGAAATGCAATTTAGGATTATTATCAAACTCTTGTTTCATTGTAAATTGATTGGACTCATTTCTTGAAAAAATCCGTATTTCATTCGGTTCAAAGTCCAATAGCTGCTTAACCAATTCATATCCCCATGAGCCTGTACCGCCTGTTACCAAGATTGTTCGATTCTTAATCAATTTCATGGCCTCCCAGTATTATTTTAAGCACTTTATCCGAAACATTTTTATGGTCGTAGCCTTCTGGAAAAGTCCAGTTCTTTTGCTGGTTAACCATAACCTTCACACAATTGACAATTTGTTTAGCGTTAATTCCCGATAACATATTGCTGCCCGACTCAATTGTTTCTGGCCTTTCCGTTGTTTTTCGAATCGTCACGGTCGGTACATGGAACAAGCAGCATTCCTCTTGAACGGTTCCACTATCGGTCAGCACACAAAAAGCATTTTTTTCAAGCTTTACGAAGTCAAAGAACCCAAATGGCTCATGGAATTCAATTAATGGGTGCACTTCTAATTTGGGGCTGAGTTCTATGCGGGATTTTGTCCGGGGATGTAAACTGCATACGATTCTTTTTTGATAGGTTTCGGCGACCAAATTAATGCCCTTCATAATTTCGATCAATCGATCTTCATAGTCAACATTTTCGGCACGATGGGCTGTAACGAGGAAATAATCCTCCTTATCGAGATTCAATTTGTCCAAAATTACACTTTGCTCGATCTCATTGTTGTAATAGTTCAAAACCTCGAAAATGGGGTTTCCCGATAAATAGATTCTTTTACTGGGGATACCTTCATTCAAAAGATTCTCTTTACTTTGAGGAGTGTAAGGTAAATTCAAGCTTGATACAGCATCAATGATCTTTCGATTTTTCTCCTCTGGCACTTCCAGGTCAAAGCAACGGTTTCCTGCTTCCATATGAATGACGGGGATACCCATCCGCTCTGCTAAGATGGAGCTGAGCCCAGAGTTCGTATCCCCCAACACCAATACTTTGTCAGGCTTTTCATTTAATATGATAGTTTCTAAATTCTTATAAATGGCCGCTAACTGTTCCCCGAGGGTTTGCTGCTGTTTCAACAAGACATAATCAGGGGTTCTTACCTGTAGCTGTTGAAAGAATATTTCGCTTAAGGATGTGGTGAAATTTTGTCCGGTGTGCACTAAAATATGTGAATCGGCATACTGATCTAATTTCTTGATTATTAGACTTAATCTGATGATTTCAGGTCGAGTCCCTAAAATAGTCATTACTTTCACGATTTACACTCCTTACTTTTTTCTGGTTTATGGCCTCTCCGTCTCCCCTTTATTGTATGCACTGCCAATCCTATTGATATAGGCGAACCTATTAGATTTCGCCTCAATTCGAACGTTTAACCTGCTAATACTTCCCATCCCCTCGCAACCTTGAGTGTTAAAAGACGAAACGGAATTTCTATTTTTCTTTTTTGGGAAAATAGAAATAATGGCAAAGTTTCTACCATTTTTCGATTTCTTCATTAAAAGGGAGCTGTAATTTGTTGGATTCCTTTTGTAATATCAATTTAAAATTGTGTTTTATCCAAATCATAATTGATTGAACACCATTCCATTCTATTAAAAAAGCTATATATCCTCGTAAGGACATATAGCTTTTTATCATTTTTGGTATTGTAATTGATGTAGATTGGAAAAAATCCCCCCCTGTTTAAGTAAGTCATCATGACCGCCTTCTTCAACAATTCCTTCTTCCGTAACAACTACGATTTTGTCAGCATTACGAATGGTTGCCAATCGGTGTGCGATGATTAACGTTGTTCTGTTTTCGGCAAGTTCAGTAAGGGCCTTCTGAATTATTCGTTCCGTCTCAGTATCGAGTGCAGAGGTTGCCTCATCGAGAATTAATATTGGCGGATTCTTCAAAAACATCCTTGCTATTGCAATCCGTTGTTTCTGTCCCCCCGATAATTTCAAACCACGTTCACCTATTTGAGTCTCATAGCCTTTTGGAAGTCCTTCAATGAAATTCTCTAAATGGGCCTTCCTTGCGGCTTCCACAATTTGTTCATCTGATGCATTAAGCATTCCGTACGCAATGTTTTCTTTAACAGTTCCTGTAAATAGGAAAACATCTTGCTGGACAATGCCAATTTGTGACCGCAATGACTTTTTCGTCATCTCACGAATATCAATTCCATCAATGGAAATCGAACCGGCATTAACGTCATAAAATCGTGGGATCAATGAACATATTGTGGTTTTCCCTGCTCCAGATGGCCCGACAAAAGCGATGGTATCACCCGCTTTAATAGTAAGATCAATACCTTTTAAAACGGATTTTTTTTCTTCATAGTTGAAAGATACGTCTTTAAAGGAAATATCCCCCAAAAGGGAAGAAACCGCTATTGCATCCTTTTTATCCACGACATCAGGCGCGACATCAAGAAGTTCCGTAAAACGCTTAAAGCCGGCCATCCCTTTTGGATAGAGTTCCATCAACGCACTGATTTTGTCGATTGGTTTAAATAATACGTTAACATATAAGACGAATGCAACCAGTTCACCATAAGATAGCTGCCCATGAAAAGTTAGCCAAGCTCCCATCACCAACACGGCAAGGGTCATAAACCTCGTCATCATGTAAATGCCTGATAAGCTAAAGGACATTACCTTATATCCAAGAAGTTTCGCTTTACGGAATCTGCGATTATTAGTAGAAAATCTATTCATTTCATATGTTTCATTAGTAAAGGATTGGACAACCCTCACTCCTGAGACGCTATCCTCTACACGGGCATTTACATCAGCAACTTCCGTATACATCTTTCTCCAGGCTTTATTCATTTTTAAATTACTAATGACAATCAATAAAACGAGGAACGGTAATATACATACGGATATGAGTGCCAGTTTCACATTGATTGTCAGCATAATCCAAAATGCACCTATAAAAGTCATGAAGGCGATGAATAAATCTTCGGGACCATGGTGAGCAAGTTCACCAATATCGAACAGATCATTGGTTATACGGCTCATGATATGGCCGGTTTTCGTGTTATCAAAAAAACGAAAAGATTGTTTTTGCACATGTTCAAATAATTCTTCACGCATATCAGTCTCAATATTGATACCCAATTTGTGACCCCAATACCCTACGATGAACTGTAAGAAGGTACTAATGATATAGAGAAGGAACAAACCGGCACTTACTGAAACAATTGCAGACCAATCATCGCCAGGCAGGAGTGTATCGATAAACCACTGAACTGCGAGCGGAAATGCAAGTTCAAGTACCGCTACGACCACTGCACTGAAGAAGTCAATAATGAATAACCGCTTATGTGGCAGGTAATATGAAGCAAAACGTCGAATCATCAAATTTTTCTCCTTTTTAACATATATTAAGGAGTATAATTCCATATTCAATAATCAGCAAGCATTTCAGAACCTACATATTCATATTATGGTAAAATCATCTATATAAAACAGCCCAACCCGGCTCTTTCAATCTATTAAATGAAGGAGTGAATCCAGTGTAAATAAAAAACCATTCTAATTATCAATGGACTTTATTCTCGTAAAAGGATGGTACTTATGAAAAACAAATCGTTTCGATGCCTTTGGATTGGTCAGGCGTTTGCAAATCTAGGGGATATATTTTATGTAGTCGGGTTGATTTCAATATTATATACCTTAACGGGATCGGCCTTTTATTTGAGTCTGCTCCCTTTCACTACAACGATATTTCGGTTTATCAGTAGTTTACTTGCCCCCCTTGTCATCGACAGGTTTCCTTTAAAAGGAATCCTTGTACAATCTCAATGGTGGAAGACTATCTTACTCGTTGTCTTAGGAATCTATATAACAAATTTCAATCATGGTTTTGCTGTTGCCGTCATGTTCTTCATTGCCATGATTTCATTATTGGATGGAGTCGCTGCCCCGGTTAGCGCAGCTTTGGTTCCTCAATTAGTTCCAAAAGAAGAACGGATGAAGGCGAATGGTTTCTTGAATATGATCACCCAGACAATCTTTGTAGCAGGATGGCCTCTCGGTTCCGTCTTATTAATAAGTACCAACAGCAGTATCATTATCTGGCTTACGATCATACTGTTTGCCGTTTCAACCCTCTATACAGTAAAAATTGAAGTCTCAGAACAAACAACGAACACCGTTCGTCCGTCAAACCGGGATTCGATTAAATCCGGATGGATAGCGATTAGCCATATCCCAACTATCCGTACACTCATTTCCATTGATTTTATCACAACGTTAGCTTCAAGCGTTTGGGTAGCTGCCGTTATTTATGTATATGTTGATGAGAACTTGCAATTAGGTGAGGAGTGGTGGGGATACATTAACACAAGCTACTTTATCGGCATGATTTTCAGTGGATTGATCGTCATCCGTTTTGCCAAGTTACTAGAAAAACATATGGGATTCTTCATCATTTTCGGGCTATTTCTCAGTGCTATGCTGATCCTGCTTTTTGGATCTACCAGTATTCCAGCTTTCGCATTGCTGCTGGCATGTCTGTATGGACTCCCTGAACAAATCCGGGAAGTGATTTACACCAAGCTATTCCAAGACCATGCTTCGGAAAAGACGCTTGCGAAAATTTATGCAGTTTGGGGAGCGGTCATCAATCTTACATTTGCCGGTTCTGTCTTGCTGTTAGGCTATATAACAGAAACATACAGTGTCGAAACAACGTTCCGATTTTCTTCCACCCTGATTTTCCTCGCCTTTCTTTATGCAATCTTTAAAAGGAAGCACTTACATGGGAAGGAAACGTGATCAACCACTGTCAAGATCTAATATGCCTAGCCTAGCCGACCCTTCATTCCTTTCGATTCGCCGTTAAAGAAAAGGAGCCTTGTTTTTTGAAGTGAACCCAAAAAGTTGGACACTTTATTTAATTAGGCGGCCTTGAGGGCAGGGATTTAATTTCTGTGTATTCAAGGCGTTTGCCCGTGCCATGTTAGAAATGGATAGAAGCAGATTTAAATCAATTTGTTTACTTAGTTCATGGACTGCTTTCGCTTTGTCTTTCTTGTAGGGCTTCCTTTTCTTGAACTAAGGCATTCAACTTTTTTAGATAGTCATTCCCTTCTCATTCGG
Source organism: Peribacillus simplex (assembly GCF_001578185.1). Lineage (NCBI taxonomy): Bacteria > Bacillati > Bacillota > Bacilli > Caryophanales > Bacillaceae > Peribacillus > Peribacillus simplex. Next base: position 2,893,224 of record NZ_CP011008.1, read on the forward strand.
CAAGAAGTGCTTCTTGAGAGCATTTAGATGGCGATGTTTCCTTGGTTTCTTTTTTTCATTGATAGACGCCCATTTTTCATTGATTAAAGGGCGTCTATACCTCCTTCCTGTAGAATCGAAGGAAGGTTATAGTGTACAACGGAATCGCTGATCCATGTCCTATATTCATTCATATATTTAAGTACATCTTGTTTAAAGGACAGAGTGTAACTTGTATTGGATAAAGCAAGTCCTTCCATCCCATGTTCAAGATAGCGAGCGACCCATCCTTTCAGAGGGGATACACCTACATTTCTTTTGTATGAAAATACATTAGTAAAAAAGCCATGCTAAAATAAACCCTCCATATTCTTATTTTTTTTCGAAGGGCGTAAATGTACCATGTCGTTATTTTAATTGGGTTATGCAGTTTGTTGTTTAGATGGAGCGATTGAATAGCCTTTCTTTTTTAGGTATTCGATCATTTTTAATTCTTTGTTATTTTGTTTTTCTTCAAGGTAATTTGAGCCTAGTTCCTGATAGGGTTCTCCTGTTTTTAAGATGTTGTAAGCAATCGTCAATAGTAAATGAGCAGAAGCAATTCGTCCTTTCATTTTTCCCTGCCGTTTGGTAATCCTTTTTCGATGTGAAGCAATTCGATTATTTTGCCTTGATGTCGCTAATACACACTCTACGGCCATCGTTTTCAAAGCTTTGTTACCTTGTGTGGTTTTACTCGTTTTTTTTTTACCAGCACTTTCGTAATTTCCAGGACTCACACCAGCCCAAGAGGCAAGGTGTTTAGCTGACTTAAATACGGACATATCAACACCCATCTCCGCAATAAAAGTAGCTGCCGCAGCTTTGTTCACACCAGGTATACCATCCAATAATTCTACTTCCTTACGATAAGGGGACAGGAGTTGATCAATTTGTTTTTCTAATTCTTCTATGGTTTCTTCTAAATAACCCATATGCTCCCAATGGAAACGCAACATATCACGATGATGACGGCGAATACGACCATTAATTGCACTGGCAATGTCAGTAATACTTGCTTTTGTTCGCCAATCCACCATTTTTCGAAGACCATCGGTCTCTATTTTTTCACCGTTTAGAATCGCTTCAAGGATACGGCGTCCCGATACACCAAAAATGTCTGATAGAACGGATGTTAGCTTGATATTAGCATCTTGAAGAATTTTGTGAATGCGATTCTGCTCTGATGTGCGATGATGAATCAATTTTTTTCGATAACGAGTAAGATCTCGTAAATCACGAATATCCTCTGGTGGGACAAAATTGCTTTCTATAAGTCCGCATCTTAGAAGCTTGGCAAGCCATTCGGCATCTTTCACATCCGTTTTACGCCCTGGAACATTTTTGACATGCCTGGCATTGGCAAGAACAAGGTGAAAAGAACCTTCGAGTATATTCCATATTGGTTTCCAGTAGACTCCCGTACTTTCCATCACAACATCGGATACCTGAAGGGTAGCGAGCCAATCACTTAAAGCCAAGAGTCCCGTTGTTGTAGTTGAAAAAGTTTCAATAGAGGTTTTTGGCTTTTTATCTAATGGACCAAATAATACACAGGCTACTACTGTTTCTTGGTGTACATCTAGGCCAGCACACCGTTCAATCATTGCTTCCATAGGAGAATCACCTCAATAAAAGATTAACAATACATATGACAGGAGATTTGTTACAAAAATTTTTGTATACGTACTAGCAGTACACTAAATGGTTCTTCAATACTGTCACAACCAGTTTCTTATACAGGGTATCTTCCTTAAGATCCACCAAAAAGGGTTCAGCCTGGTTGTATTGTTATCATCCATTATTGTCAAGGGTTTAATGGGTTAGACTTTATTTTGGGGTAATAAGCAGGGTTTCGTGATAGATGGTGGCGGCGGGGATCGCCGCCATAGAAGTTTCTTATGCAATGGATTTATAGGATCTTTCCCCTTCCAAGTACTCTAAAACTGCATGTATTTTTTCTTCTATCGTATATTTAGTCAAAAAAACGGCACCTCCAATTGATCGATGTTGTCTAACAATTGGAGGTGCCGTTCATTTTCCATGGCTCCCTTCTTTTTAACGGTTAAAAGGCCACGAACACGATAGACTCACATTAAAATCCCGGTGTGATTGTCTTGGTCCTGATGAAAGTCACATAAATAAACAGACAAAAAAATAAATTCTCCTCCTCTTTTCCCAAATTCGTTTTATTTTATTATCAAGATATTCTGTTCCATAAACGCCCAATTCTGAGGGAATTGCAAACCAATCTGCCAATAAGTAGCCCCTATCAGTTCATATGCATCAATCAATTCATATTTAGCGCTTATCGAACGAATATCTTCTAACCAAACGACATGTTTCGAATTCTCTCTTCTATAAGAATAGGTAGGTGATGCCGCGGAAGTATCGAAAGTGATTTCAGAACTAGTTGCAATCGCTAGATTTTGGGCATTTTGCGCTGATAAAGCCTTAGTCTCATGGCTAGGCACTATCCAATCGTATCCATACATAGGAAATGCAGACTGTAATTTACTTCCTGGTATATTCGCCAAAGCATAACGGATAACCTCGCCCATCCACCAAAGAGGGGAAATTGGTTCAGGCGGGCCAGTTGGATACCCATAATCAATGGTCATCACGGCAACTAGGTCGGCTGCCTCTCCAATCCCCCGATAATCATGACCGCCTACAATTCGATTATCGGGATTATCTGCTGTTTTTGCATGTACGTTCACATGGAGGATCAGTTCGTTCAACTCCGCCTTTAATTCTTTTAAAAAAAGCACATAATCTGAACGTCGTGCAGGAGGGATGAATTCGATATCCATACTGACTCCCCCATAGCCCTTCTCCCTTACGAAATTCAGCATACTATTGATTAAATTCGCTCTGAATCCTGAATTAGTGAGAACATCACCAGCCAAGTCAACATTAAAATCCCCCTTTTGGAAATTCCGGATCATCAATAGCGGCGTCACCCCGGCTTGCTTGCATTTCGCGATTAGGGGGAGGTCATCACCGTCAATGAATGCAAAGCCTTCCTCGGTAAAGGAATAAGCTACAATGGCTAAGTAGGATAATTTATCACCATTCTCCTCAAGTGTTTCAAATACTACCCCACTAGAAGTCGGGAAGGCAAACCCCAGCGTAATCAATTGATTTTTGAAAGGAGACGGAATCGAAATTTCTGTGCCAACCTTTAGCGAGCTCGCAACAATTCCTGGATTGGCCTTCATGATTGCCGCAGCACTTGTTCCAAAACGACTGCCTATTTCAGAAAGGTTATCCTGATTTTTAATAAGATACCTTCGATTCACCACATTTTGATTAGGTATATACAATGCCAGACCAGGAACCAAAGCTGCTGATTCCAATCCGTTGACTTCAATTATCCTCGATGGGTCAACTTTATTTTTCGTGGCGATTTCCCAAAGACTGTCACCTTTTTTCACAACAATGATCGTCATTCAAAACCCTCCAAACCCCCTCCAAAAAGTTTATGTTATTCAGGTTAATAGATAGAACGAATTATCTCATTTCCATAATGATGGTATCCCATGCGATATTTAAATGATGGGGTTTTTACGAAGTGGAATAAAGGAATGCTTAATAAAAAAGAGGATGTCCAAAAGGACACCCCTCAATATGAGCCATCAATTGATTTTCCGTTTTACCCATTCTTACATACATCAAAGTAAATTCTTAATATCGTAAAACTTCCCATTCTCCAAATCTTCCACTTCAATTAGCTGCAATAGTTTTTCTGCCACAAATTCGGGACTCTTTAACATACCCTTCTCTTTATATTCATGGAATTTGTCTCGATTGGAAAAGTCCCGTTCGTCCGCTGACCGGATTGTTCCCTGCATCTCCGTATCCATTACACCTGGTGAAAAAGATATGAGAGACGTAGGGAAAGGTAATTTACCCTGTTCCGACCCTGCAACCCGCGTGAACATTTCTAGCCCTGCCTTAGTACTGCAGTAGGCAGCCCAGCCATGATAGGGTTTTTTTGCTGCACCTGAAGATATGTTAACCACTACCTTCTTTCTATTCCAGTCCCGGGTTAGTTTAACAAATTCATCGGTCAATACGATGGGTGCCATGAAATTCACCCGCATGCTTGTTTCCAAATTTACCTGACCAAGGTTCCCTACCGGCTTTATCGGTTCTATGACACCTGCATTATTAATGAAGTAAATGTCACTTTTTTCATCGACAGCAGCAAGAATCTCAATGATTAAGGAAGGTAACTTATCAGTCTCATTCAAGTCCATCGAAATGAATGTAAGTTTCGTCCCGAATTCTCCAGCCAGCCTCTCCATTTCAGGATGGGCTGTACGGGAAACTAAAATGCAATGATCACTCGTCCGCATACATCGCTTGGCAATGGCAGCACCTAAACCTTTAGAAGCTCCTGTGATTATAAAAGTTTTCACGGCATTTCCCCCTTTAATTGATCATTTTCTATTGTACCAAAAGAAGCGGCCCACATAGTAATGGGCCGCTTCTTTTTAAATTATAAAATGGGCGATACCAGTCTTGCAATGGACTCCTTAAAACGAATCCATCTTGATCGCTTTTCAAACTCTTCAATTGTAAGCTGCCTGCAGACTTGGATATCCTTATAAAAAATGCTTGTCAGTGTTTCGGCCATTCCTTCATCATAAATGAAGGCATTGACTTCAAAATTCAATTTAAAACTTCGGACATCAATGTTAGCTGTCCCCACCGAAGAGACCTCTTCATCCACGACGATCATCTTCGCATGTATAAAGCCGTTATCATAGATGTATATTTTAGCTCCCGCTCTTAATAATTGCCCTGCATTGAAAGTTGTTGCCCAATAAACGAAAAGGTGATCCGGTTTATTCGGAATCATGATTTTTACATCCAATCCAGACAAGCTGGCAATCCTGAGTGCATCCAATAAACTTGCATCCGGTATGAAGTAAGGTGTTTGAATGAGAATCGATTTCTTTGCTGAAGAAATTATTTTAATATAGCCATTTTTAATTTGTTCCCATTCAGAATCCGGCCCACTTGTCACAATTTGCAAATCTATATTGCCTTGAGGCTCTAAAGTAGGGAAATAATGAGGCTGATATGTTATATCATGGTGCTTTGATGCCTGATTCCAATCCAGGATAAAACGGGTTTGAATGGCTTTTACAGCTGAACCCCTTATTCGAAGGTGTGTATCACGCCAATAACCGAATTTTGGGTTAAGCCCTAAATATTCATCCCCTACATTAAAGCCGCCAACATACCCTACCTTTCCATCTATGATGACAAGCTTTCGATGATTACGGAAATTCAAACGTAAATTTATAAATTTTAACTTGGATGGAAAGAATGCCTCCACTCGTCCTCCTGCCTGCCTAAATTCCCTGAAGAAACTTTTAGTCATTCCCCTAGATCCCAACTCGTCATAAAGAATTCGCACTTTGACGCCTTCATTAGCTTTTTTAGTCAAAGCCTCAATGAATCGCTTACCAAGGCCGTCCCTTTGGATGATGTAATATTGTATATGTATATGGTTTTCAGCCTCTTCAATATCTTGAAAAAGCTGGTCAAACTTCTTTTTTCCTTCCGTAAAAATATCGACTTGATTATCTTCCGTAAGAACGGCATCATTGTTCCGGAGGTGCATATAAATCAAATCACGATAATTACTCGAAGAAGCATTTCGAAAGGGAAAATGATTTGTAGAAAGCTCTTCCATCTGTTTATCAAGGATTTCTTCAATCCCGACCTTCTTCTTGTCCTCCCATTGGAACAAATGGGCGTGCCTTAAACTCGTTCCAAAAAGAAGATATAAAATAAAACCAACTACAGGCAGAAAATATAACACCAATAACCAAGCCCAGGTCGTGCTCGCTTCCCTTCTTTCGAAAAATATGACAATCGTGGCAAATAATATATTAAGAATGATAACAAGGCCGAGCAAAACCGATGTAACATGCGTAAATTCCATAGCATACCCTCACTCAATTTTTATCCCCTTAAGGATAACATGCAAATTCTTTATATCAAAGGATTTGCTTATTATAAAAGGAAAACAGAGAATTCACAAAAATAGGCCTCCTCCGGTAGAGACCCATTTAATAAAAACATCCACCGCCCTACCAATATTCCCCAGTATGAACAGATTGTTTTATAATCATTCTCTTAATAATCCCAACTCAACATTAACATAAATGTAAATTGACTTACCGGCTTTTCACCAATAAATTCACAGCTTCCTTGACTAGTTCCTCGGGATTCTTTTCTCCGGTTTCATTAGCCTCCCGAACGCAATCTACAAGATTGGAACTTACAATTACCCCAATTGTCCTGTCGATTGCGGATCTAGTGGCAGATAACTGCGTTACCACATCTCTACAATCTTTGTTTTCCTCCATCATTTTCAATATCCCACGAAGCTGCCCTTCAATTCGCTTCACTCTATTCTTCATCTGCTTATCATATTCCATGTGAGGTCTGCCTCCTACCTGCCAATTACTTTTGAATCCTATCCAGACTTCATCATAAAACCCGTTCAGTTTGAAGTGAAGCTTGAATAAAAATCTTACAATTTATAATACATACCACTTAGGTATAATTGTCAAGTGCCAATGATCAATATTCCTAAATCCATATGTAAATTCTACTTTTGTACAAGTAGACTTTGTGCAATAGCCTCAGAAAACTCGATTATCATTTGGGGAACGTAGGTTTTTAACAAAGCATTGACAATCGGGGCTTTAGCACCTTTTGCCGTTATCGCCAGGCAGCCAGTCATTTTAGTCTGTCCACTGCTGCACTGTTCTGCTAAAAAATAGCCATGGCCCTCAAATTTTTCATTTAACCCCTTAAGTTTAAATGTTACCTTATCGGGTTCGTTCCATTCCAATATATTCACTTCAAGTTTAATTTTCTTTTTCATTAGTCCCAAATCGCTTTTAAACTCCCATATAAGTGTCCCATCATTTATCATCTCATGATTGATATACCCTGGGACAAGAGGTGCCCAACGATTTATGCTACTTACAAAACCCCATACTGTTCTAATCGGAACCGGTAAAATGATACTATGCAATCCTTCTGACAAAGCACTTCCCCCTTAATCATTTTACTTACATCTTTTTAACATATGGCTGAACAATAAAGATTAGACCGGATAGCAAATTAGATTCCGAAACAAATTTTCACAATATTACTGTCGTATTTGGCTTTAAAAAAACTCTTTAAAGATAGTACACTATCAGCTCATAACTTTAATAAAAGATATCTTCACCATTTCAAAGAATCGACCCTCTGAAATGGTGACCATCCTTTTTGTATCGTGTTATTACTCAGTATAAATGGTTTGTTGGGACCCATAATCTGCCTAATCAAGAGATTTGGTGTGGGCAGCCAAATCATAGTTGATAATACCATCTCCAAGGACGTTTATATTTTCAAAAAAGGTGATATTTTTTTGGAAACAATTATTTGCCATTTGGAAACTGAGCGAAGAATTCTATTTAAACAAATACAGAAAGAAGGAAGGAAGTGTAAACAATTGGAGAGCCGGGCCTAGCCGTAAGCAGCTATTTCGTTTCAAGAGGGGAACAAACGATTTAAAGGTGGCTTAATGACACCTTTGACGATTGCATTACCGAGGATGACTGAGTGAAAATTTCACATTAGAATATTATTGACAAATAAATAACTATGCCTTTAAACCAATGGTCCGAAAGGCATAGCTATTCCATCATTATATAGATTAATATTATCTTTTACTGGTTATTCCCGATTGAAAAGAGACGCTCCCGCTATACCAGGCTTTGTCATCTCATAAGGATTTAAAATCAAATCCAGTTCTTCTTCTGTTAATACATCATACTGTAAACAAAGTTCACGAACTGATTTCCCCTTTAAAATCGCTTCACGCGCAATACGTGAAACCACTTCGTAACCAAGATGCGGGTTGACTGCTGTAATCACACCAACACTTTGTTCAACATAATCTTTTAAATGTTGCTCATTCGCTTCAATACCTTCTAAACAATAATCTGTAAAGACATTGAATGCATTATTCATTATGCTAATAGATTGTAGTAAATTGAATACAAGCACTGGCTCCATTACGTTCAATTCTAATTGCCCTGCTTCTGAAGCTAAGCATATTGTATTATCGTTCCCGATCACTTGGAAAGCAACTTGATTAATTAATTCTGGCATTACCGGATTTACTTTTCCGGGCATAATCGATGAACCTGGTTGACGTGCTGGAAGTGTGATTTCTCCTAATCCCGCTCTTGGTCCTGAAGCCATCAAACGTAAATCATTAGCAATTTTAGACATATTCATCATGCATACTTTCAATGAAGCTGACACTTCAGTATAGGCATCCGTATTTTGTGTTGCATCTACTAAATGTTCTGCTCCTACAAGTGGCAATTCACTGATTTCAGCTAAATACTTAACAACATTTTCAATGTAGCGCGGATCTGCATTTAATCCCGTTCCAACTGCTGTTGCTCCCATATTCACTTCATATAAATGTTGACGTGATTGACTAATTCTTTTGATATCCCGCTCTAATACGCGACTATAGGCCTCAAATTCTTGACCGAGACGAATTGGCACTGCATCCTGAAGATGTGTGCGTCCCATTTTGATAACATGATCAAATTGTTTTGCTTTATTCTTTAGGACCGTACTCATCTTTGTCATTGTTTGTATCAATTGCTCTAATAGTCGTAGTGTTGATAAATGAATGGCAGTTGGAAATACGTCATTTGTTGATTGCGACATGTTAACGTGACTGTTTGGACTAACATGTGCATAATCACCTTTGTTGTGTCCCATAAGTTCTAACGCTCGGTTGGCAACGATTTCATTGATGTTCATATTCATCGATGTACCCGCACCGCCTTGAATTGGGTCAACGATGAAATATTCATGCCACTTTCCATCGATCACTTCATCTGAAGCTTTAACGATAGCGCTTCCAATACCTTCATATAACCGTTTCGTGTCCATATTCGCTAAAGCGGCTGCTTTTTTAATCATAGCAAGTGCACGAATCATTTCTTCATTAACTTTGTAACCGGTAATCGGAAAATTTTCTACAGCTCGTAAAGTTTGTATCCCATAATAAACATCTGCTGGAATTTCCTTTTCCCCAAGAAAGTCTTTTTCAATTCGGTATGTTTTTTCATCTATTAACATTTCCTCTTGCCCCTTTGTATGTTCTAGAATGTAATGTCCTCTGCAATCGGTGTTTCCATCATTTCCTTCACCTTTTTGGGTTCCTGTGTTTTTGCTAATACCCACATCAACTTAGGAACGATGGCTTCTGTATTCATATTTCTCGAACGAATGATGACATTCTTATTTACTTTTCGTCCCACTTCGTATATATCCATATCCTCCCCTTCTTCTAAACATTGGGTAGTAATGACAACGGATATTCCACATTCGACCAACTCATTCAATTTCTCTAAAATATTTCTTCCTTGAAATGGAATACCGCCGCTTCCATAACTTTCAATTACAATTCCCCGATATTGTTTTTTCAGAAAATCAAAGAATTCCGGCTTAATTCCGGGATGCAGCTTAACTAAAGCAACATCAGTACAAAGGGATCCATCTAACTTAGGTTCCTTATTCTTTAGTGAATGAACTGGCTTAAGATACTCAATTTTATCTTCATATATGGAAGCAATATAAGGATAATTAATACTTTCAAAAGAATCATAGCTTTTCGTTCTCAATTTAATGGCCCTAGTACCTTGGATGACTCTACCATCAAAAACTACATATACTCCTCCGATATCTTCACAAGCAAACCGAATCGCATCAGAGATATTTCTTTTGGCATCCGTCTTTTTAAAGGCGATCGGGATTTGAGAACCAGTAATAATTATCGGTTTCCCTAAATTTTGTAACATATATGAGAGCGCAGCTGAAGTGTAAGCCATTGTATCTGTTCCATGGGTGATGACGAAGCCATCGTAATCATGGTAGTGCTCATGGATGGATTTTGCCATTTCTGTCCAATCCTCGGGCTGCATATTCGTACTATCAATATTCATCAAAGGCTTACTATCAATCTGACATTGTAAATCTAATCCCGGTAGGTGGCCTAAAATTTCGTCAGCCTTCATCTCCGGTACCAGTCCATTTTTCCCTTCTAACGAAGCAATTGTACCACCGGTAGTAATCAACATCAACTTCTTAATTTTTGACTTCAACTTCTCCAATATACTACCCCCTATAGAGCCTCCCTGTTTACCAATCATTCTAAGCATCTCAGAAAGGATGTACTTTGTGAATGTCTATATTACGCGTACACCATATGTAATTATAGTCATGTTCCACTGTGAAATCAAGCGTAAGTTATTCATTACGCGTACACTTCATTGTAATATGATGTTATAATAGTTTTATATATAAAAGGAGAGTAATAAAGATGATTTTAAATAGATTAACTGCATTAAGGAAGGGCAAAAGATGGTCTTTACAATATACGGCTGATAGACTCGGAATCGCCAAGAGTACCTATGCAGGTTACGAATCGGGGCACCGCCGCCCTTCATTAGAAACAATTAATTTATTAGCCGGCTTATATGAAACATCCACCGATTACATTCTAGGTAGAGTAGATTATCCAGTTTTTCAGTCTGGAAATGTTTCCACAGAGTCCAACCAAATCATGGAATTAACGGATTTCCCAAACATGGAGCTAGCTGTCGATGGAACCTCTCTTTCTGAAGAAGAAATGATTCAATTTATTGCTTTTATTAGATCTAAGCGAGAATTGGAAGTAAATCGCAATAAACAAAATGAAGCAACAAGACATTGTGCTGAAATCTGATAAGTTGGACTTCTGATATAAATATTCGGCAGCAAATAAACGAAACCTGAGTATAGACTATCATATTCTGTAGCATTAAAAAGGTACGGGCCATACAGCATCAGCGTTCCTTAAAGTTATTCATGTCATTAGTATCTTTGAAGGTTTGGAATTGTTTTCACTATCTCCCTTATAGTTGGGAACTTCCGGGAGAAGGAGGCTATTAAGTTCATGAACTCCATTACTTAAAAAAATCAGGTAAGTCGTCCTGGTTATGATTAATGTTGAGTTTTCACGTTCTGACTCTCACCCCAATTAAGAATGAGTAAAAATTACTTACTGGTTTGTAGCTCTTCAATAAAATTTAGTTTTTATTAATTAATAGAAGAAAGTCGTCTTATTCAACGATCAGATCATCCACCATTTTTATCCTATTCCTCATTTTCTTACTTCAAATAATATCAAGGGAATTTGGTCCGATTCAAAATATATACGTTTTTAATAATAATTTCATATCGATATAAAATGGAACGGAAAGACATATAAGCATAAGAAATATCGGTTTAATACTCCGGCTTTTCCTTTTTATTTATTTGCAATGAAGAAAAAACCATAGCAAAGCTCATGGTTTCCCCCATAACATAGCAATGAAATCTTTAAAAGTGAATTTTTAACGGCATCGGAAGTTGCTTAATCTCTCTTTTAATAATGTCCCCACCTACATTCTGCTTCCCTGTTTAAGGCATCTCGTCTTCTTTTTCCCGATTTTTAAAAGCTTCATGTGTGACAATATCCTCAATCTGTTCATACTGTCGGGTGTGTTCCTTCTCTTCGCTTATTCTATTATTAGGTAAATTTCCAGGGTGACCTTTTTCTTTATGATTAAAATTTTTACCACGACTCATACTAATTCTCTCCTTCCTATTCTTGTTTGTTTAGTTTTCCCAAGCAAAAAAAATATATGATTTAATTTCACTTTTTTCTTTTTCGTTAATAACCGACTTACATAAAGGATGTATTTCAGCGTGGTCACAAAGCATTTCGACTTAAAATGAACATGTGAATCCAAAACATCTCTGCAAAATCAAGTAAGCCCCAGTGTCTCGAGAGAGTTGACGACTGGCCCATCAATATTTGTCGAGAACGGCTCCCATCGTAAACTCACAGCAATCCCGGTCAGGACCCGAACAGCATATTTGAGCGATCATTTATATCCCGATCTTACACGCCTTTTTTAAAGGGACTAGACAAAAATAAGCAAGGCGGCTGGTACAGGTCTCTTTACATATTACTGAACCTGAATAAAGAGACCAAACAGAACAGGAACCGCCTGATAAAGACGCTTCCTGTTCTTTTTGTTTTTGGCTTTGTTAAAGAATAATGTTGTTATTTGATTATACCGAAGTTTGTCCTATAACGAGCTAAAATTACTGAGAGGGAGTAAGTTTTAATGGCGGGAGCGGACATAATTAACTAAATCAGAAATCTAATCCAAAGAGAACAGCAGTGCTTGAAGGAGTTCTTTACAAACTCATTAGGGAGTGCGGGAGAAACAGAGTCTGTATTCACTGATGTATCAGAACAGAAGCACAAAGACGGCTACACCTGCACCCATTGTCAATCCACTAATGTCATTCGCTACGGTAAATATCAAGTAAAAACTACAATCAATACCATTGAACGTCAAAGATACCGCTGCAAAGAGTGCGGTAAAACATTCACAGATATGACGAACACTCCTCGTCACAGAACTCATATGCCTAGTAAATGGCTTCAGTTCATCGAATGTTGATTGAAGGGTATTCCCTTCGGAAATCAGCTCATAAAATTCTAACTGCATTGAAACAGATGGATTTTGAACTTTTCGAAGGCATAGTAGAAATGGATGAAACCTATTTCCTCTATGCCGAGAAAGGAAAAAAACGGAATATCCAAGGTCGAAAACCAAGGTTACGCAGTGGTAGTTCGGGGTTTAGAGGAATAAGTAAGGACCAAGTATGCGTTCTTGTAGCCAGAGACGCCAAAAGCGAACGTTTTCCAAAACAATAGGACAAGGGCGTATTATAAAATAAGAGTTCGGACGAAGCGTTAGGTTCCAAGCCATCAATACCAAATGTTCTATGTACGGATGCTTGACAGGCGTTTATGACTTATGCCAAAGAAAAAGGAATTGAGCGTAATCGCTTTAAAGCAAATGGTAGGGAGCGAGTTAAAGGGATTTATCACATCCAGAATGTAAATAGCTATCACAGCCGTTGAAAGAGCTGGATGGAGCGTTTTAATGGTGTAGCGACTAAATATCTAGACCATTATTTGAGCCGGTTCCAATTCTTAGACACCATCAAACATATAAAAGATAACTTTACGATAACCAAAATGGTTTTAGACAGTTGTTCTTTCTCAGTTAACACAACTTATGATAAACTAATGTTATCAGAATTTTCCAAATAACAGAACGTTCATTGTTCCGTTAAAGGGCCAGTTTAATTGAACAAGGAATTGACATGGCACCCTAATTAGTGAGCTATCTACAACACGCCGCATATGAATTTTGACCAAAGGGAATATCAATTAAAGGGATTAAATTGGAGGGAATAGAGAATGGATGTAAAGACCCTTTTGTTACAACAATGGGCAAGCTGCTTAGATGAAGAAGACTGGTTTCCACCACTTGAAAAAGTGCTAGAGGATATCACTTTTGAACAGGCAATTTGGAAACCAGCTGATCGGGCAATGAATTCCATTTGGGAATTAGTTTGTCATTTACTTTTCTATGAAAAGAGATTTCTGATGCGATTTCTTGGTGAAACAGCGAATGAACCACAGGCAGAAAATAATGAATATACATTTCGATTACCAACTGAGACGTTAGAAAATTGGAAGGAAACAAAACAAGAGTACTTTTATGTTCATCGTGAACTTGGAAAAATGCTAGCAAAATCAGAACATGAAGATTTGTATAGACAGATTCCAGGAGAAGATAATTCATTAGTGCTTGAACTGAAGAGTTTAGCAATGCACGACGCATATCATATTGGGCAAATTGTATTCCTCAGTAAAATGCAAGGAGCTTGGGCAGGGAAACGCAGCTTTTAAAAAAGCTTCTTTAGCTTTACAGTTATTCCATTATAGGGGGCTTTAATGGAATAAGAACGGGAACGTCCAAATCGGCCGTTCCCATATTTTATAGCTGAAAACAACAATACCACTTAACAAAGCCCTGTTTTTTTATATTATGATTATTAAAAACAGTTGATATAGGAATAAAGCTATGAGGATACCACTTCGGAAGGTCGCCACTTTCTTGAAATCTCTTCAATATGATGAGGTGCCGTTCTGCAGCATCCTCCGATTAAACGTGCCCCAGCATGGTGCCATTCTTCAGATTTTTGTTCGAGCGTGTTACATGATTCTTGACCATGCCATGTTTTAGTTTGTGGATCATAGGTTTCACCAGAATTCGGATAAACTATAATTGGTTTTTTTGTGTTCGCACTTAACACCTTGATGGCGTCCGTGACAACTGATACTGGTGCACAGTTAATACCGATCGCAGCAATTTGCTCACTGTCCTCAAAGAACTTTGCACAATCCTCCAGCAATGTACCGTCACTTATTGCTTTCTCATTTTTCAAAGAAAAGGATAACCAAGCATATACTTCTGGATAATCTTTCAATAATGAATTCAATACTTTTGCTTCTTGCAGGGATGGAATCGTTTCAAATGCTAAAAGGTCAGCACCTGCTTCAATCAAAGCTGATATTCTTATTCGATGAAATTCTGCTAAAGTTTCATCTGAAACACCATAGTTTCCTACATATTCTGAACCATCAGCGAGGTAAGCCCCATAGGGTCCTACTGATGCAGAAACCAATGGCTTAGGTCTATTCGTTTGCGTCTCTTCCTTCCAAAAATCATCTCTCGCTCTTCTTGCGAGAAACACCGTTTTCTGAATTAACTTCAGGGCCTCTTTTTCTTGTATTCCACGCAGGGAGAAACCTTCAACAGTAGCTTGGTAGCTCGCAGTTATCGCACAGTCCGCTCCTGCACGGAAATAGTCAGTGTGAACCCGATAAATCACCTCTGGATTTTCAAGTAATACACGGGCAGACCACAGCGGATCGTCCAAATCACACCCATACCGCTCAAGCTCTGTAGCTAAAGCTCCGTCCAGAATCATGACTGAATGTTCTCGTAAAATAGCGTCAATTGGGTTAATTTTATTCTTCAAGATCTACGCCTCTTTTCTTTGAAGTTTGTGTTACATAATAACTTCCATAGCAAAACAAAATAAATGGAATACCGCAATAAAGCGCAATCCGTTGTGTAGGATCAAATGCAATTCCTATACAAGAAGCAAGACAAAGCATGAAAGAAATGATTGGTACAAGCGGATATAATGGTGTACGATAAGCCAAGTCATTTACTGAATTTCCTTCTTTTATAAATCGTCTCCGAAATAGGAACTGTGAAGCGCTAATACTCATCCAAACTACAACCACGGCCAGACCCGAAATGGACACAAGCACTATATATACAGTATCCGGTGCAATAACACTAGAGAACAGGGCTAAACCACCGCCCAACATACTGAAAATGACTGCATATATCGGAACACCTCGTTTTGTTAATATTGCGAATATTGGTGATATGGTTTTCTTATCTGCAAGTGACCAAAGCATTCTGGAAGAGGCATATAGACCTGAGTTTGCAGCAGACAAAATGGCAGTTAAAATAACAAAGTTCATAATATCCGCTGCATATGGCACTCCAATTCGTTCAAGAACGGCCACAAAGGGGCTTTCTAATACGCCTGCATCCGAAATAGGCAATAATGCAGATAATACAACGATGGTTCCTACAAAAAAGATAATCAATCTCCACAATGTCAGACGAATTGCCTTTGGTATCGTTTTTTCTGGATTCACAGTTTCTCCAGCTGCAATTCCGATTAATTCAGTTCCAGAAAATGCAAAATTCACCGCAAGCATCGTCATGATAATGGCAAAAGCACCATTAGGAAATAACCCTGCACTTATAAAATTCGAAAATAGCGGTGCTGATTGAGAGTTATTCATTGGTATAGAACCTACCATTGCAGCAACTCCCAAAATAATAAATATCACGATCGCAATTACCTTTATTGACGCAAACCAAAATTCAGATTCAGCGAAAAACTTGACAGTCAGCGCATTTAATCCAAAAACCAAAATGGCAAATAGAGCACTCCAAATCCAGACATTGATTGATGGATACCATCGCTGCATCAACAATCCAGCGGCCGTGAATTCCGAACCTAGCGCAACAGTCCAAGTTAGCCAATACAACCAGGCTACTGTATAACCTGTCCCAGGTCCAATGTATTTGGCTGCATAGCTATGAAACGCACCTGTCTCGGGCATATGTACTGCCAGTTCACCTAAACATAGCATGACAAGATAAACCACTAGTGCCCCTATCAGATACGAAAGGATAGTGCCAAACGGGCCAGCCTGTTGAATCGTATAACCCGTACTTAAGAATAAACCAGTTCCAATCACCCCCCCAAGCGATAGCATGATTAAATGCCGTGCTTTCATTTCCCGTTGAAATTCATGCTTCCTTTTGTTCTCCATTCATACTCCCCTTCATCCTGCATCCAGAAAAAACGAAAACGCACTCTAAAAAGAGTGCGTTACTGACAAATAAAAACGTAGGGTCTCATCTATCAGGGCTTCACCCCCTGGAATTAGCACAGTGTCATAGCAGACCTGTTGCTGAGGTTTCATAGGGCCAGTCCCTCCACCTCTCTGGATAAGAAATTTATTTTTTTATTACTTTATCAATCTATGAAAAAATTGTCAAGTATTTGTTTTGGATTGTAAAGACTTGCTTTTTTGCGGGTAAGTCGCTCAAGACTTGGAGATAACGGAAGATAGAAGAAAAAAGACGACATCTTTTTAAAGGTGTCGCCACAATTCTTAAGGACGTTCCAATTCAAATAATTCTCCTAGTTTTGTATAAGTATGACCCGCTAATCTTGCGACAGGTTTTAGTCCATTCTGGTCAATTCGGCCATTATGGTAAATATCTTGCTCTATATGATAGCAGACTATTTTCCCTATCAATAAATCACAACCGGGTTTATTCTGGGAACCTGCCAATTGTATCGCATGCTCTAATATGCACTCAAAGCGTACCTTTGCTTCTTGCAATCCTGGTACGGATACCTTATCACTGACAGCCGGCGTGAAATTGGTAAGACCCAATTCACTTTCGTCAGATGGGAGTTCCTTCGCCGTTCGATTTGCATCAGCTACATTATTCTCATCAGTGATATGAACAACGAATTCACCTGTTTGAATTGCATTTCGGGCCGTGTCCTTTGAAACTCCTTCTTTCCGTTGAACAGAAATGGAAATCATCGGAGGATTTGAACTGACTATGTTAAAAAAGCTGAACGGCGCTATATTGATTGTACCGGTTTCGGATTGTGTCGTAACCAAGGCTATAGGTCTCGGTATAATGCTTCCAGTCAAAAACTTATAATTATCCCGTTCAGTAAGACTTTCAGGATTAACAGAAATCATCTTCATTCCCTCTCATTCTTATAAAAAGTTCTTTTGAAACCATGAACCCGCTGCCTCAACCTCTGAACGTGTTAACTGATGTCCGTAATTTTCCCATTGAACATCCACTGTAGCACCAGCTTGCAGTAAAAGTTGATTAAGTTCATCAGTTTCTGCTGCCGGGCAAATCGGATCGTTTTTACCTGCAGCAATAAATACAGGTATATCCGAAAGGGACGGCAAAGCAATCCCTCGTCTAGGCACCATGGGATGATGAAGAATCGCCCCTTGTAATGCCCCTTCGAAATGGAACAGCAAACTTGCCGCTATATTTGCACCATTGGAATAACCTAATGCTACCACTCTTTCACGGTCGAAGTCATATTTTTTGGACGCTGATTCCAAGAAGTCATAAAGCTCCTTCGTACGAAAGATCAAATCTTCTTCATCAAAAACCCCTTCGGATAACCGGCGGAAAAAACGAGGCATTCCGTTTTCAAGTACATTTCCCCGTACGCTCAATACAGATGATCCCGGTGAAACCATTTCCGCTAATGGCAGGAGATCTGTTTCCGTTCCTCCAGTGCCATGTAAAAGCAAAAGCAATGGCGCTTCTGGATTACTTCCTTTTTGAAAAATATGCTTCATCATTTATCCTCCTCAAGTACTCTCTGCACTGCCGGCAGTAACGTTTTCTCCATGATTCCCCTTTTTTCTTCAAGCCATGGCGGCAGCATTAATTTACTACCCATCGTTTCCTTCGTTTCATCATGAGCGAAGCCAGGTGGATCTGTGGCAACTTCAAAAAGTATGCCTCCATCTTCCCTGAAATAAATGGCATCGAAGTATTGACGGTCTGTAAAGGGTGTCACACCATAGCCATGGTTGGCGATATGCTCCCTCCATTCTTTATGATCTTCATTATCGATTGCACGCCATGCAAGATGATGGACAGTTCCCACTCCGATGTTCCCATTTGGCAAAACCGTTTTTTTAACATCTATCAAATTTCCGATGTCCGATGTGGATTTGAAGCGGATGTAATCGCCCTCTTCCCCAATTTTTTGCAGGCCCATCACTTTCTCTAATAGTTCCATCGTTTTGATCGGTTTAGACGTCAATAATACGGCACCGCCGAATCCCTTGACCGCCTTGGAAGCTGGTACACCGCCGAATGACCACTCGCTATTTTTCCCTTCTTTACGCTCAACCAGTTCAAGTTGCAAACCATGTGGATCTTGAAATTCCAGATATTCCTCTCCAAAACGGGAAACTTTCTCGAATACTATATTAAACCTGTTCAACCGCATTTCCCAGAAATCCATTGAACCTTCCGGAACCGCATATGTTGTAATCCCCACTTGTCCAGAGCCAATTTTCCCTTGGTATGCCGCAGGCCAGGGAAAGAAAGTGATGATGGTCCCTGGTGAACCTGATTCATCCCCAAAATATAAATGATAGGTTCCTGGGTCATCAAAATTGACGGTTTTCTTGACCATGCGCATTCCCAATACTCCAGCATAAAAATCCACATTCTCTTGAGGATTGCCTACAATTGCTGTTATATGATGTATTCCCGCGGTTTTCTTTTGCATGCCGATTACTTCCTTTCCCGGTTGATTAATTTGTTGATTTTGTATTTAGCGGTTTTAAATTCGATTCAATATCCTGTCTTTTCGATTCTAAAAAAGGTGGTAAGGCAAGGTTTTCACCTAGATGCTGCTCTGCTTCATCCACAGTAAAACCAGGTCCATCTGTCGCTAGTTCAAATAAGATGCCATTCGGCTCCCTGAAATAGAGGGAACGAAAATAAAAGCGGTCTACATAACCCGAGTTCACAAAATTCGATTCTCTAATTTTTTCTATCCATTTTCTCAGTTCCCCTTCATTATCCACCCGAAAGGCAACATGGTGCACTCCGCCCCTCCCCAATCGTTCTCGAGGGATATCCTTCCTCTCTTCAATATGGATTTCCGCTCCTGTTCCACCCTCACCTGTCTCGTAAACGACAATCGGATTTTGCCCCCTTAAAGAAGATGGGTATGTTCCTGATTTCCGGAATCCCAACACCTCCGTTAGAACGCTTTGTGTCTGGTCAATATTGGGTACAGTGAGTTTTACTGGTCCTAATCCAATGATGGAAAACTCTTGCGGTACCGGGCTTCCATCCCATGGTACACCTGCTTGAATTCCGTTACTACCCTGATCGGAAACCAGAAGAAGCCTTTGCCCCTCAGGATCTTTAAAAGAAAGCACCTTTCTTTTAAAACGGGTCGATATTTCATCATGCTCAACATTGCATTCTACAAACCGTTTTTTCCAATATTCAAGTGCTCTATCATCCCTAACCCTTAAAGAAATTTCTGAAATGCTATTGTTTCCTTCGTGAGTGCGGGCGGCATTGGGAATTTCAAAAAACGTCAGTTCTGTACCCGGTGACCCAATTTGATCTCCATAAAATAAGTGATACACACGAACATCATCTTGATTCACCGTTTTTTTGATTAATCGCATCCCTAACACTTTCGTATAGAATTCAAAGTTGTTTCCCGCTTTAGCTGTAATCGCTGAAACATGATGTAATCCTTTTAATTCCATCTGTACCACTCCTATCTTTATAAATCTCCCCTTACGGAGATGAATTATCCGAAAAACAATATCTTGAATTCGAGATATTTAACTAGAGGTAAATTACATTTAATAAAAGTATCTTGATTTAAAGATAAATGATAGTGATTTATTTGTCAACCTTTCTTTCATTTAAATATTTCACCCGCATTCACTTATAATAAAATATTAAAACCAGGTCAAAATAAGTCAGTATAATTAATGGAGGTGTGATATTTCTACAGATTTTTTATGCGCAATTGAAGATAGGCACTCTTATTATTCCCTTAGCAAGCTAAGTGTTGTATCTGATAAAAGGATTAAAGAAGTAAGATCATGCCGTTCAACATTCACCTTCCGCTTTCGACTCCCAAAGTGCAAGAGTGATTGTTTTAAGTGGTCAAAGCCACGACCAATTTTAGGATATCACGAGAGAAACATTACGAAAAACCGCCGGGGACAAAGATTTTGGAAAAACGGTAGAAAAAAAGAAGTCATTTAAAAATGGCTTCAAGAACAATTCAAAACGTATGCCGATAACTTTCCGATTTGGTCGAACCAATCATCTGGCATTTTACTTGCGTATGGACTTCATTGGAAATCGAGGGGTTTGGTGCAAGCCTTCAGCATTATAATCCCTTAATCGATGAAGAAGTGAAGAAGGCATGGGATATTCCTCGGTATTCGAACTCATCGCACATATGCACTTTGGAAAACCCACTGCAGAACCTGGGGATAAAGAATTCTCACCTCTTGAAGAACGGGTAAAATAGTATCGATAATACAATAACGGGCTGGCTCTATGTGCCGAGCCAGCCCTTTCATTTATTTCACTTTAATAATCCGGTAATGTTGCAAAGAATTTTGAAAATATCAGTGATGCAAAGCCTATATACGCCAAAACCGGCATGATTTTAATATACTCACTGTCGTTCAATACGTACATTTCACTTCCCCCAGTAACTTATTTAATTGGTGAAGAACGCCCCGGTAGCCATTCCTTCAAATAATATGGGAGTTTACCTGAATATTGTTTGGATGCATGTCCACTTTTCAGTAGTCTGTATGTCTTATCCTTACATGTTAGATGCTCCATTACCGGATAAATCATCTCCTGAGGGACCAAACGATCATACTTATTTGCTGTGACCAAAACACTAGCATCAATTTTCGAAAGCTTCGCCTTTTTCCCCCTAACCTTAAAACCACCATTAACCAAGCGATTTTTCATCAAAAGATCCTTCGTTATTTGTTTTGCAGCTGCTCCGGATAATGGCACATGCCCATTGGTCCACGCGTTGAAACGGCGCCAATTTTGAACGTATTCAACATCATCCGCTTTATTCAATAAAGATAAATAGGGTGATATATATATAGGAGATGTAATTAAACGGATTCCATATTTAACTGCACTCGCTGGGATCGTTTGATAAATATCAATCGTCTCGTCAAAATCCACGGTCCCTTCTTTTAATGCTTCCTGCCATTGATCATAAAATTCTGAGGCGCTGAAATCTACCGGTGTAACGGAGAGGATCAAATTCTTGATCGGCTCGTCGGCAATGGCAGCATATATTGCGGCTAACGTACCGCCGAGACAAAACCCCATAACTGTAATTTCTGATGCTCCAGAGTGACGTAATGCACGCTGCACTCCTTTTTGAATATAATCGACGATATAATCTTCGATCGATATCTCGCCATCTTCAAAACCCGGGCTTCCGAAATCAAGCAAATATACATCAAAACCTTCATTTACAAAAGATTCTATTAAACTATTCCCTGGGGACAAATCAAGAATCAATGGAGTATTGATTAGTGAATATATAAGAAAAACCGGCACATCATATTTTTTTTGTGCCGACGGATAATACCAGAGCGTTGATTTGTTTTTTTTCCACACCTCTTTTTTCGACGTCAGACCAATTTCAGGCATAGGCTGATTGGGAATATCCAAAAAATGTTTCCATTTAGATATGGGTTCGGACTGATTTTTCGGCACTTTCCGTTTAGACATTTGAATTCCCCTGTCCAAATGAATCGAATTTAGGCAACTGTGCACTTAATAATAAGGACTCATTCATAAAATCCGCTAACCTTTTTTTACTCCCTTCTATTTCATTGGATTCCCAACTTGATTTCTTAAACTTTTTACGCGATGAATAAGCATTCCGTTTATTACGTAATGAAGAATTCCCTCTGACATTCCCGTCCCAATCCATAAGTAACTCTTCTAACCTATCAATTTTTTCTTCGAGCTGGATGACTAATTTTGCAAGACTCGCTACATCTTTTTTTGTTGGGTAATTCATGATGATGGACATTCTTTCTGAGGCTTCCTGCATCCTATTTATTTTTGGAATCTGCAATTGTGCATTGTCGCTTACTGTTTCAATTAATTCCCGGTTATTCAGCAGATTTTGAATTTTGTCATTCAGCTCTTGCTCTTTTTGTGCTCCTAGTAGTTTAAGCCCTTTATAAAAATTTGATTCCTTAGCCATATATACCTTTCCTTCCTTTCTCCTACATTTATACTAATGCCGATGTTCCCCCGTCAACGATCAAAACATGACCAACCATATAGTCAGAAGCCTGTGAGGCTAAAAATACGGCGGCTCCCTTTAAATCATCTTCATTGCCAAACCTGCGAGCCGGAGTATTACCTAATATGTCATAATTGGATTTCTCAAGAATTCCCTTTGTGATTTTGGTCGGGAAAAATCCAGGTGCTATCGCATTGACCTGGATGCCGTATCTAGCAAGTTTAACTCCTAAATCTTTAGTCATTGTAATGACGGCACCCTTACTGGTGTTATAAGCTATGGTATCCAATACCTCAGGAAACGTACCGCCAAGACCTGTCACGGATGCGATATTAATGATTTTCCCGGAATTTTGCTGTATCATAACCTTCGCTACAGCCTGTGAAAACAAGAATGTACCTGTAACATTTACATTCAATACTTTTTCCCACTTATCCTTGGGAAGATCCACAAACGGACCTGACCAGGACGTGCCGCTATTATTGACAAGAATATCAATCGTACCGAAGTGAGCAACCGTTTCCTGTACCACACGATCAATGTCACTCTCATTCGTTATATCACATTCAAAGGCAATGGCATTAACACCCATTGATTGCAAGTGTTCACATACTTCCTTACATACAGGAAGATTTCGTGAAGCAATGGCTATATTAGCGCCAGCCTCCCCCAAAGCCATAGCAATCTGTTTGCCCAAACCTCTTCCGCCTCCGGTAATGATTGCCGTTTTATTAGTCAAATCGAACATATTGCTCAATGTAGTCAACTTTTCAGCCCTTCCGTAATGAATTATTATTTATATAGAACTATCTATATCATTATAGAAAAGCCTATCCAATATTGTGCTTAAAATAGCCTAATGCCTCTGCCTTTTGTTTTACCAAACTTTTAATGGGCCGATTCCTGAGATTTTTCGGCAGGTTTTTTTGTCCCAATCGGTGATAATTAGACCGAACGGGCACTTTATTCGGCCGATTGAGCAAAATCGAATACTTGACCTATTTAATCGTTTACACTAGAGAATAGTAAGGAGGTTTTAAAATGACCATACATCACTTTCATTTAACAGCAGAATGGCCCGGCGGTAGAAATGATATCGGCATTATTCAATCAGGGAATCTTCAAACACAGATAAGTATCCCTACGGAAATGGAGGGACCAGGGATCGGCACAAATCCCGATGAAATGCTGCTTGGAGCGGCCTCGACCTGCTATATCATTACCTTTGCTGCCATGTTAGAGCGAGCCCATATAAAAAAGGCCAGCTTGACCATGCAATCGGAAGCTATAGTGGATGTTACGAATGGTGTATTCACCTACAAGAAGATCATTCATCGCCCTACACTTGTATTAGCACCGGATACAACTGAAAAAGCGGCTGAAAAGGCAAGAAAGCTTGCTGAAAAAGCTGAAGCTTCTTGTATGATTTCAAGAGCGATCAAAGGTAATGTAGCTGTAGAATTGAACGCGGCAATTTCCATTGCACAACATCCTTGAACAATCGAGTAGGAGGAGGCGCCTAGCCTCCGACCTCTCACACCACCGTACGTACCGTTCGGTATACGGCGGTTCAGTTTAAGTCTGACGTAGTTTTGTATATCGTTCATATAGATTTACTAACCCATGATGGAGCCAATAAACATTATTAAGGGTTTTGTCTAGAATAGGACTATGCGCTATGCGCCAATAACCCTTTCTGCTATTTCCCCATTCATATGCTTTTCCAAATGGGACGCCTAATCCTTTGAGTTTCCTCACCCTCGTTCTTGGCAATTTCCATTGCTTCCATAGGCACATCCTGAGTCTTCTTCGAATCCATGAATCTAA
The DNA here is from genome assembly GCF_001578185.1 of Peribacillus simplex. Lineage (NCBI taxonomy): Bacteria > Bacillati > Bacillota > Bacilli > Caryophanales > Bacillaceae > Peribacillus > Peribacillus simplex. Next base: position 2,917,581 of record NZ_CP011008.1, read on the forward strand.
ATTCTTCAATACGTTCGGAGTATCAATGAGGGCGAAATACCCCATCCAACCTCTAAGGTATTGCTTTAACTTATTTATTCGGAGTTCCATGGGTATCGGTAATTTTCTCGAGGTCATTTCCCTGATTCGTTTCTTTACCCTCTTCATCGTTTGTTTAGCCAGTAGAACCTTCGGGTTCTTCTTTGACTTCGTGAAACTAAAACCGAGAAACGTTCTGTTCCAAGGGCGATCATACTTCGACTTCTCGTAGTTGACCTTTAGCTTCAGTTTATTTTCAATGAATCTTGAGATATTTCCCATTGCACGTTTGGCGGCTTTTCGTGTCTTCACAAAGATAGTACTGTCATCCGCATACCTTACGAATCGAAGATTGCGTTTCTCTAGTTCTTTATCTAAATCGTCTAACATGATATTAGATAATAAAGGACTTAACGGACCTCCTTGCGGAGTTCCCTCCTCACTTTTATGAAAAAGTCCGCCTATCATAATGCCTGCTTGAAGGAAATTACGAATCAGTTTGAGAACTCGTTTATCTTCAATTTTCCGCTCTAACATTCCCATGAGCTTGTCATGATTCACTTTATCGAAGAACTTCTCCAAATCCATATCCACTACCCATGTATAACCTTCGGTTATATAGGACTTTGCCTTTCGAACCGCCTGGTGCCCTTGTTTGTTAGGGCGAAATCCATAGCTATTCTCCGAAAAGGTTGAGTCATATATCTTGGTCAATATTTGGGCAATGGCTTGTTGAATGAAACGGTCTAGAACGGTTGGAATACCCAAAAGCCGAACTCCGCCGTTTGGTTTCGGGATTTCGATACGACGGACGGGCTGCGGTTGATAGGTACCCTGTAAAAGGGCTGTTTTCATGTTGTACCATTCGGTTGCGAGGTGCGGTCTCAGGTTTTGAACGCGCATTCCATCTACACCATGGCTTCCCTTATTTCTTTCTACACGCTTCAATGCCTGTATTAAGTTTTCCCTCTCTAATATCTGTTCCATTAACATCGTTGATATCCTTTCTACGTGGATAAATGGTCTATTTGTGCCTTTATCTGCTCCACCCTTTTGAGGTTCCCCGTGTATTCACCACTTCTTCCTTCAAATAAGTTCCATTAGGAATTGTTTGCTTCTTCGCAGATAACGAACGCCTAGTATTCATCCTCCTTAATCTGTTCGGTCCTTCCTTATCTTCTCGAGTAGACAAGTACTATGACCTCTGCTGACTTCTGATGATTCAGCTGTCCATCACTGGACAGGTTACCAAGTGTACTTGGCTGTCATCAGACCTCCCCGGGTAAGAGTGCAATCTTTCCCTCCATCTATCTGCTTCATTTACTCTGTACCACCTTCGGCAGTAAGGACTTTGTTTTGTTTCGCAAACTCATCCAATGATACCTAGCCTTATATGAAGTTCGTGTTCCTCAGACCGGAGGTTTGCCACTTGCTTCCTTCAGATTCCACGTCACCGTGGACACCCTTGCATTAAGCTAACCACTACTACTGCCTTCATGGTTCGGGACTTTCACCCTATAGATTGCACCCATGCCGGGCGCACGAAAAAAAGTGCCTAAACCGGTAAAGGTTAGGCACTTTTTGAACTATTGAATTGCGTTAACTTTATTTTCAACCTCGCGGCACACTTCATCAGCCGATAAACCATTTGCCTCAATGATAGACGCTTTTAATGAAGTATCGCTAATTCCCATCACATTAGTATCCAATCCTGTTACCACACAACAATCCACGTTTTTTGCGTCAGCTTCTTGTTTAATCTCCACAACATCAAAACCTTTTTCACGAAGTGCTTCCTGAATATTCGTTAATGATTCTTCAACACCGATTTTTGACATCAACACACACCTCCTCTTCTTTCTAACCTGTCCTTTTCACCTTCAATATATGTATAGGATGCAAAGGAAAAAGGGAAAGTAATATCGAGGTGATAAACATGAATGGAAAAAACAAGAAAGATGCATCACAAACTCGTTTAGGTTCTTCTCAGGTTGAGGGGCAAGGTACCACTACAAAAGAAACCGGGTCCTTCACTCAACCATCTTCACTTAAAAAGCAAAAGCGTTCATGATCAAAAAGAATCCCATCATGGAATTCCGCTTTCATTTTGAACAAAAAACGCTTGGTTTAACCGCCAAGCGTTTTCCACTACATAATCCAATGTTAATTGTACCGCACCCAGGAAGCTCTTTTTTATATATTTTGTTTCCTGATTTCCCGTTGGATTTTTAAATCATTCAATTGATCCCCATCAATGGATTTTGAACCCACTTTTGCTTTTCCTGCTTCATCCTGGTTAAAATCACTTGCCTTTAAATTATTATTGGGAGCGGCTTGCTCGTTCCATTTGGTCATCATGATCTCCTCCTCATTCCTTTATCTTTCCCAAACCAAAGAATATTCATGAATACACCACATCATTTATTGCAAAGATACTAATGGAGGTGGTTTTATTGGAACCAAACAAACCCGGCAATAAGAATGCACCGGATTTTCAAGAGCTGAATGACCGTATTATCAGGGAACCATCACAGAGTCCCCGTTTAGTCATCAAAACAAATTTGGATGCAAAGAATGTAAATGATGAGAACCCCTATTCCAATCGAATCAACAGTGATGGATTTTCTGACTTTTTTGAGGAATAAAACAAAACCGGCTTAATAAGCCGGTTCTCTTAAAAATATTTCTTCTTCCAAAAAATGAATGCCGTCGTCCCCGCTAAAGTGATGGCAATTAATAATGTAAAGATGAAAGCAAACTGATTATGTTCAAATGGCAGTTCCACATTCATTCCGTAAAAACTTGCCACCATCGTCGGAAGAGTTAAAATAATTGTCACTGAGGTTAGAAACTTCATGGCATTATTGACATTATTCGAAATAATCGAAGCGAATGCATCCATCATCCCGCTAAGAATCGAGAGATACACTTCTGCCATTTCGATTGCCTGTGCATTTTCGATGATTACGTCCTCAAGCAATTCTTTATCTTCTTCATACATTTTCAAATAATTAAAACGAAGAATCTTATCAAGTACTACCCGATTGGATTTCAATGATGTAGTAAAATAAACCAGGCTTTTTTCCAAAGCCAAAAAAGTATATAGTTCTTTATTTTTCATTGACTGATGCAATTCACGTTCCGCTTCATTAGTCATCTTGTTAATTTGTTTAAGGTACCGTAAATAATAGGATGAAATTTCAAATAATATTTGTAAAGCAAACCTTGTTTTCTTATTGGTGAAAAATCCTTTAATCTTATTGTTTTTGAAATTCGCCAAAATTGGGGTTTCTTTCAAAGATACTGTAATAAAACAGTCTTTGGTAAAGATCATCCCTATGGGAATCGTTTCAAAGATGGGTAAATCGGCTTCGTCCCGAGTCAAATATGGGAAGTCAACAATAATTAAAACATTATCATCTTCTTTTTCTATGCGGGGCCTTTCCTCATCGTCCAGCGCATCTTTCATGAAATTAATCGGTAACTTCAAAGTCGTGCATATATAATCTATTTCGGCTTCTGTCGGCGCGACAATATTCACCCAGGAACCTTTTGTCATTTCCTCGATATTGTTTAAGTGCCGGTTTTCATTCGTCTTGTAGATTTCAATCATTTGATGACCTCCTCTTCTATAGAGAAAGCCTTATTTACCTTCTTCGAGCAGATACTCAGGGAGAATAACAGTCTCGACTTCTAGCATCATATTGGCTTCCTCTTGCTTACTGGGTTCAGGATCATAAGAACTGCTGCTCACTCGTATCCACTTCCTTTCGATTCTTTAATCTTAATCCTTATTCTTTTAAAGCACAATAACGAATTTACCACATTGAACACCCTGTTTAAAATTCGCAATCATCTGAATTTAACGATTAAAAAAAGATCAAATAAAGCCATAAAAAATCGCTTGGAATCTCCAAGCGATTTTTTATTACGTTATCCATGCTTAGCATTATTATAATAGTGAACACCATACATGGCGCCTTCATCTACCATTTTATTATCTTCATGATCATATGGATCGGGGTGACCTGCCTTTTCAATTACAGGGTCCAGCTCTGAAGTCTTCCTATTCCAAAAGCTTAATGTTTTATCTTTTGCATTGGACCACATGTCCTTCACTTTTCCTCTGTTCGTTTTATTTGAAAAAAATGAGACTCCGGCAACTCCGACTCCTAGTAATACTACGTTTCTTCCTAATGCCATCATTACCTTCCCCCTTTTTATTGGATTAATATATATATACCCAATGCCCGTTGATGTAAACCTTTATTTATATGGAGGCTTTTGATAAAAGAAATTAGGTTTCATTATTTCATTGTTATACGGCTGATGAAATACGTGTGTCGTAGCTGGAGACACTGGTGGAATTAACCAGGTCCAGTCACCCGTTACTTTTCGGTCACATGAAGTTTCCTTTTCTTCGAATTTCTTGAATTGTTTAGCTGCCGTATGGTGATCAACAATACTGACTCCATGTTTTTTAAACGAATGAAGGACTGCATCATTCAGTTCGATCAAGGCTCGATCTTTCCATAAATTCGAATCACGTTTAATATCCAAGCCCATCCTCTCCCCTATTGCTGGAAGCATATTGTAGCGATCTTCATCAGCAAGGTTTCTGCCGCCAATCTCCGTTCCCATATACCACCCATTAAATGGTGCAGCTGAATAAGTAATACCGCCAATTTCTAGCCTCATACCAGATATGATTGGAACTGCATACCATTTGATTTGAAGATCTTGAAACCATGTAAACTCCGGGTGGGTGATCGGAACTTCCTTAACAAGACTTTCAGGAATTTCATGAAATTCAGGGGTTTTTCCGTCCAACTGGACTACAAGGGGTAAAAGATCGAAAGGTCCAAATTTCCCTTCCCATCCTAATGCCATGCATTGCTTTGTGAATTCTATTGAACTTGAATCGCCAATTACACCATTCTCTGTCTCATATCCTGCATAACGAATAAGCTGATGATTCCAAATATCCACTTTTACATCATGATCTTTCTGTTTGAAGATTGTAATCAAAGGCCTGATGTTTCCATTATTCGTAGCGTATTCGATATGCTCAAAGAGAGCCGATACTATTTCTTCCTCGCTTTGAATCATCCTTTTATCAATCACCCTCAGCGACTCCCAAAAAAAGCGCCCGATGCAACGATTACTATTACGCCAAGCTAATTTAGCACCATAAACCAATTCTTCATATGTATGTTCATATCTGCCTGTTTCATTTATTTCCTTTTTGATTTGTTCGATCCTGCCATTTATGTCCTCTTTCGTTTTCAATAATTCCGGGTAACTTGTCCTGATAAAGGATACGGCCTCTTGCAGTAAATCACTCATCTTTCCCACGAATCCTTCCATTTGCAACTCTTTGACTCCAATAATAAAGTAACATATTTTTTATAGTATCTCTAAAGGAACACATTTTTAAAAGAGCATTTCTTTTAAAATGTGGCAATTCTGCGGCGGAAATTTTATTCATAATACTTAAAGTAAGTTCATAAATTTCTTATACTATAACATCTCTAGTAACTAAATAATATTCGGTAAAGTTGTTACATAAGAGGTAAATGCATTATAATATAATAATAATGGGGTGATATGATGAATAATACGACACTTTGTCCACGATTTGAAAAAGGAATGCAAATCTTGAGTAAACGCTGGACCGGATTGATTGTCAATCAATTGCTTAATGGCCCTCAACGGTTTTGTAATATTGAATCTGCCTTCCCGATCAGCGGCAGGATTCTTTCTGAACGTTTAAAGGACTTGGAAATTGAAGGTATTGTAAAAAGGGACGTATATCCAGAGACACCAGTCCGGATTGAATATTCTTTAACTGAAAAAGGCAAGGCTCTTGCACCGGTAATGAAAGAAATTCAAAACTGGGCACAAGAATGGCTCGAACCAATACAGAACCAATAAAATAGGCATTAGAAGAAATCGAGGAAAGTCTGCCAGCTGGCAGACTTTCCCTTTTTTATATCTAGCGTTTGTTTAGGTGCCTGCGACAAGTGGTATATTTTCTACAGTTAGAATAACACTAGGTTTATTCCAAAATTGTATGGGCGGTGTATTCATGAAGCAAGCAGATTGCATTATTGTTGGTGGTGGTATAGCTGGTATTCAGGCAGCCATTCAGCTCGGAAGATATAAACATGATATTATTGTCATTGATTCTGCTCAAGGCCGTTCTTCCATAGCCAAGGCTTACCATAACATTCTTGGATGGCCAGATGGGGTAAGCGGGCACCAATTAAGGACTCTGGGCAGACAGCACGCAGAAAAATTCGATGTTGAATTTTTGGAAGATACAGTGACATCTATTGAAAAAAAGCGGGACAAGTTTTTTATCCACACAAAGAAGGGCATGGAATATCAAGCAAAAATGATTTTTCTAGGTACCGGCATTACCGATAACATCCCTCCAATCAAAAACATCTATACAACCCTTGGGACATCCACATATATATGCCCTGACTGTGATGGGTATGAGATCATGGATAAACAAACCGTGGTCCTTGGAGGCGGAAATGCAGGTGCAGGAATGGCCCTTACTTTATTATATTGGTCAAAGGATATCATTTACGTCAATCACTTGAAATCAAAAATTGATGAAAAGTATAGGAAAAAGTTAAAGGCAAATCAAATTCCCGTATTCGAAGAAGAAGTCGAAGAGGTTCTAGTAGATGCCAAACAGCAGTTAACCGCAATACAATTAGTATCTGGTAAAATAATTGAAGCCGAAAAGGCATTCACGGCGTTTAAAGGGAACAAACTTAATAACGGCCTCGCCTTACAACTAGGTGTGCATGTAAACGAAAACAATCATGTCGTGATTCATCCCCGCACTAAAGAAACGAATATTAAAGGAGTTTGGGCCGGCGGTGACCTTGTTGCCCATTCCGAACAAGTCACTATTTCGATGGGGGATGGGACCCAAGCCGCGATTTGGATTCATAAGAGACTGTTGGGCCAGCCACTTCCTTATGATTAACACCTACGGAAATTAAAAGGGCGACCTGTTCACCAGGCCGCCCTTTGCAATCGTATTTATAAAAGTCTTCTGCGTAAGACTTCGTTTCACATCTAATCTACGTTCGCTTCCTACCTTTAAAAACTTTAACCAAAATGAGAATGACCGCGATGATAAGCAGGATATGTATAAAGCCTGCAGCCACTTTAAAGACTAAACCAAAAACCCATAATAATATTATTACGCCAATAATTGTCCAAAGCATTATAATCCCCCTTCCTTCCCTTCTCATAATGGATCTTTCTTAATGAGAAGTTTCTTCAGAATGTTTAGCTTACATTTAAATTACCCTTATCTTTCTGCAACAAACCCTTTTGTGGGTAAACCAAAAAAATTACATAAAACTGTAAAGTCTGTAAAAGATAATAATGAATGAGGAATCTTCCATATTGAAAACATTACCATAAGGAAGGCCTTTCAAGTTTTTAAGGTTCTGCAGATCTTTATAAGAAAAGGCAAAAACAAAAGAAGGAGTCGTTCATCCATGAAAAAGTTTTTAATCATCTGTTTAATAGCCTGTTCCCTATTCTTAGTTAACATGGATTACCCGTCTGCACATGGAACTAAAGCAAAACCGGAAAGTGTACAATTCACTGAGGTTCAAAAATCGGAAATCGCCAAGATACACAAGCAAATACTTGCGGACAAAAAGAGGTTGATCGAAAAATATGTTGAATATGGTGCGCTATCAAAAGAAGAAGCCGATAAAATGTTTTCACATTTTGAAAAACATTATAAAATGATGGAAGAACATAATTTTCAAATATCGCCGCATCGCCCACATACAGGGCATACGCATAAGTAATTCTATGTTCTTTGCCTATATAGCATGATAATCCGTCCTGATAAAAGGCCGGATTTTTTTCATTTCATTCTTTCTTGATAAATAAACACTACGCGTTTACCATTTACTAAAGGATTTATATTTCTCTTTAGCGAAATACATAACAATGAGAATGAAAGGGTGAAAAGGATGAACAAAATAGGTATAACAGCAAGAGACTTATTTCACTTGAAATCAGTGACCGATCCAAAGCTATCGCCGGATGGCAGCATGGCGGTGTATGTCCAAACCAGAATTGATGAAAAAACAGAAAAATACATTTCCAATCTATTTATGTTCAGCCTGATTACGAATGAAACAAAACAATGGACGTTTGGGGATAATCGTGATACTTCACCTGCATGGTCCCCCGACGGAAAGCATATCGCCTTTATATCGGACAGATCCGGAAAAAAACAAGTGCACATTATTGGGAGCATTGGAGGGGAAGCACGCCAATTGACCCATTTCGTTAACGGTGTAACAAAACCTATATGGTCTCCTTGTTCCACCAAGTTGTTGCTTTCTACAGGGTTAAAAGAGGGGGAGTGCCTTAATTCGGTTAAGGAAAATGATTTTTCCAAAGATGTTCATAGATATGACCGGATTAAGTTTAAATGGGATGGGAGAGGGTATTTTGATCAGTTATTTCAGCAGCTTGTCATCGTGGAGATTTTAAATGACGAAGCCATATTGCTGACGGAAAATAATATTGATCATCACCCGAATGCGTGGTCCCCTGACGGTCAGCACATTGCATTCATAAGCGGGGATGCAGAAAAGAGTGATGATGAACTTTTTTCTGATATTTTTATCATGGAACTAGAAACGAATTCTTCACGTAAGTTAACGGATAGTACAGGTTTCTTTAAAGATCCGAAATGGTCTCCAAATGGTGAATACCTTTCATTCATTGGCCATTATAAAGAATTTGCCGGTGCCACCTTTTCAAATATCTGGTTATACTCCATATTCGATCAATCCATTCAGTGCTTAACCGATGGATGGGACGTCCAAATTGGGGATTCTGCAATCGGTGATTTCCAAGTCGGAGCAGTCGACCCTGGTATTTTATGGACAAACGATAGCCAAGGCTTTTACTTTTTAATAAGCGATTATGGAAATACTGGCGTATATTATGGTTCGATTGAAGGAGCCATGTATCCATCTATACTTGATCCGCAGCATATATACGGCCTGACTATAGATCCCGAAAGCCATCGTGCGGTCGTGGCCATTAGTACCCCCGTTCATCCCGGTGATCTCTTTGTTTATAACCTTACAAATGGGGATAAAGAACAAATTAGTTTTATTAATGAAGATTTTTTAAAGGATAAACATTTGTCCATGGCCGAACCCATTACTTTTCCATCTGTTGATGGACTTACCATACACGGATGGATCATGAGACCGACCAATTTTAATGGAAATCAAAAATATCCACTCATTTTAGAAATCCATGGCGGTCCGCATATGATGTATGCCAATACCTATGTTCACGAATTTCAGACCTTGGCTAATGAAGGGTATACTATTTTGTTCACTAACCCTCGTGGGAGTGTGGGTTATGGTCAGGACTTCGTAAATGCCTGCCGAGGGGATTATGGAGGCATGGATTATCAGGACTTAATGGCGGCCGTTGACCATGTATTAGCGACGTATGATTTTATAGAGCATGAAAATTTGGGAGTATCCGGCGGCAGCTATGGCGGGTTCATGACAAATTGGATCATCGGTCATACCAACCGTTTCAAGGCCGCTGTTACTCAGCGCTGCATTAGTAACTGGATTAGCTTTTATGGCGTCAGCGACATTGGCTATTATTTTACTGAATGGGAAGTAGGCGGCGATATCGTTAACTCTGCTGAAAAATTGTGGCAGCACTCACCTTTAAAATATGTTTCCAATGTGAATACCCCTTTACTTTTACTTCACGGTGAAAAGGATTTCCGATGTCCCATTGAACAGAGCGAGCAATTTTTTGTCGCTTTAAAACGGCAAAAAAAAGAAGCGGTACTTGTTTCCTTCCCAGATGAGTCTCATGAAGTATCCCGAAGCGGATCTCCAAAAATGCGTCTGCAACATGTAGAAGAAATAAAAGGATGGTTCAATAAATATTTTTAAAAACAAAACTCTGTTAGCCTTTCGCTAACAGAGTTTTTGTTTTTAATGTTGGATTTGATCTCTGTTCTCGGAAATTGAACTTAAAGCATTTCCCGCAATTGAATTTGTCTGATGATGCACAGCAAGATCACCCAACGCTACGACTCCGACCAGCTGGTCATTTTCAATTATAGGGAGCCTTCTGATTTGTTCATTCCCCATTAACTCCTCAGCTTCATCCACTGACATATCAGGGGTGCCTGTTACAAGATTCGTGGAAATAACATCGGTAATTCTAGTCGAATTCGGCTTTTTCTCGGCAACACAGCGGATAACGATATCCCTGTCTGTAATGACACCAATTAATTTGTTATTCTCCAATACAGGAATGACTCCAACATCATCATCCTTCATTTTGACTGCTGCTTCATATATATTATCTTCCACAGTGCAACAATCCACGTCTGTTGTCATAATATCTCTTAATGTAGTCACGGATATTACCTCCATTTTTCATTAGTTGCTTGTTTATTGTTGACTGCTCAAGAGAAATTATTCATCAAACCCTAACACATTTCATTCCACATATTTCCCATGATCCGGTTTAGCTAAAGAATCGAATTCCTTTGCCAACTTTGATAATCCCCTTTCCAATTCTTCCCCTTCAATAGGATACCCGTGCCCCGTTACTGCTACAGCAGGATTCAGACTATCCAATAACCTTACCGATTCCTTGGCAGACTCCCAATCGGTTGTCAAATACCGTGGCGGCCCTGCTATTTCTTTCTCCTGAGTGATGACCTTGTATAGTGAATCTTGCCTGACATTCACAAAAGCATCTCCAGCTATCAGACTTCGGTCACTTTCCCGAAATAGTGAAATATGTCCTTTTGAATGGCCCGGGGTGTGAATCCATTTCCAATCGCCAAGCTCGGGAACACTGTGATCATCAGGCAGGGGTTGAACTTTTTCATCCAGGTTGATTCCCTCATTCGGAAACATCCAAGAAATCTTAGCAACCATCCCCCCTTCGACAGTATAATCTGGCTCAGGATAATTTTCCTGTCCCGTTAAATAAGGCATTTCTTTAATGTGGGCATAAACAGGAGCTTCCCAATATTCCATTAACTCAATCAATGCACCAACATGATCGAAATGTCCATGTGTCAAAATGATGGCCGCAGGTGGATGATGTGGTCCGTATATTTCTTCGGCAGCTCTCTTTATCATCTCTGCTGAACGTGGCATTCCTGCATCTATCAATACCCATTTTTCATCTTTGGGGGACCCTATAAAAATTACATTAACGATTTGTACGGGCAGACAGTATATATCCTCTTTTACAATCTGAACATCTCCACTGGAAACTGAAGTCATTGGCAGAAATTTTTCATTCAAATGATTATCATCCATTATAGACCTCCTAATAAAACTTACTGTTTTTTTAAGGATACCCTGTAAAAGAAAATAAAAAACAACCTATAATTTATATAGGCTGTCTTTCAGTAAACATCCCTGCGTGTAAAAACTGTAAAAGAAATAAGTAAAGCAAGCACCCACCAAACGAGTAATGTAATGACGGAGGATAATAAGGTCATCCCTTCTATCGGAGGAGCCGTCCCGCTAATATAGCCGGTCAATTTCAAATTCACCATAAAGAAATATTTCGCTGACACCCATGATGAAACCATATTGTTCAATATAGCTCCGGAAATCAATGCAGCCAGCATAATGCCCATGCCTGCAGGGGTGCTTCGTACCAAAACCGAAAGCATGAAAGAAAGGGTACCTACCACTACTGCAACCAGCCAGACAAGCCCCAAATCCATCAAAAGGAATTTCCATTGTTCCACTAGCCTTACTTGGCTGACATCCACATCAGCACCCTTTAATTCGAATCCGGTTATTACAGGTGCCCCCCAACCTTGATACCCAAAAACGATCCCCGATAAAAAATACGCCAAAAAGGCTGTCATCGCCACGATAATCGAAACTGACAAAATTAATGTTACATATTTGCTAAATAAAATTTTCCAGCGCTCAACTGGCCGTGTCAGCAAAAGCTTGATCGTGCCTTGACTATTTTCGGAAGAAACCAAATCACTTGCCACTATCATGATCAACAGCGGAATGAACAAATCAATTGCATTTTCCAAAAACATGCGAGTAAAAGTAGCGGCTCCTGGCTCTGTGGGGTTAATGTCATGATCCAGGTAATATTGCTGCTGTTTGAGACTTACTTCCAGCTGTTCACGCCACTCATCCAACATCCTATTTGAACCCAACCGATTTTGAGTATCAATGATCTGCTGCTGAAGAGCTGCACGCCAATCATCAGTTCCCAGCTTCTCCCGCTGCTCTTCCACTTGTTTGTATTGTGCATACGTGAACATCAACACTAAAATTCCGACGATGATACCTATTATGATTAACCGTTTCTTTGCCAACAACTTCATCATTTCATTTTGGATCAAGTTATTCAATACTTCCACCTCCGACACCGGTCACTTGTAAAAATAACTCTTCCAGTCCCGGAAGCTTTCGGTTCATTTCATGTACCTTCACCCCTGCTTGGTTAAGTGCAGCATTCCATTCGGGGGTTTCGAATTCATCATAAGCTGTAATGATATATTTTTGATCTAAGGTAATATCGGTGAAACCGCTAAGGATTTCCACTCCCTTTTGTAAAGGTTCTACCCTCCAAATCATCCGTTCTTGCGTGGATAATAGGCGTTCCACTGTATCCGTTTTGATAATTTCCCCACTTTTAATAATTGCGACGCGATCACAAAGTTGTTGTATTTCACCTAATAAGTGTGAAGAAACTAGAACACTCATGCCTTCTTCTTCAGCCAACTTTCTAATGAATTGTCGCATTTCACGGATTCCAGCAGGATCTAGACCGTTAGTGGGTTCATCCAAAATCAACAGCTTAGGACTATTAAGCATTGCCTGCGCGATTCCTAGACGCTGCCTCATACCTAAGGAATAGGTCTTCACTTTATCATGAATTCTCGCTTGCAGACCGACGAGTTCTACAACCTCGATCATTCTTTTTTCATCAACTTCAGGTAACATCCTTGCAAAGTGGAGCAAATTATTCCACCCGCTCAAAAATGGATATAACTCTGGATTTTCAACAATGCAGCCCATTTGCTTCATTGCCTTCGTAAATTCCTGACGAACATCATACCCGCATATATGGATGGAACCGGAGGATGGCTTAATCAAACCGACCAACATGCGGATTGTTGTCGTTTTACCGGCTCCATTCGGTCCTAAAAAGCCAAAAACCTCACCTTCATTCAGCTCAAAATCTATTCCTTTAATAATTTCCCTTTTGCCAATCCTTTTTTTCAAGCCCTTGACAGACAATGTCACCTGTTTCATCGATCCTCATCCTCCCATTTTATTAAAGGAGCAACCCTATCAGCAATCAAACGATAACCCTTCTGATTAGGGTGAAATTTATCTGAATACAAATACTCATTTACCGACAATTGAAATATATCAAATGTTGGGACGAAAATTGCATTCTTATAAAGAGCCACGACTTCTGCCGTTTCATTATTCCAGTCCCGTACGATGCGGTTAGTATCAAAGTCCTCATCCAACTCTATAAATGGATTATACAGGCCAAGCAATAATATGGTAGCTGTATCATTGACATTATTGATATCTTTAAAAATCCCATGTAAATTCTCCAAATAATTCCTTCTCAAATCAGATGTGGCTTCACTATCATAATCAAGCAGGGTCTGGCCTTTTTGAAATAAATCGTTACCGCCGATCGTAACTAAAATAACATCAGCCGCTTGGATTTGGCGCTTCACTTCCGGTTGTTTCACTTGCTGCGCCAATTCTTTAGATACCTGTCCATTAATTCCCAGGTTATGGATGAGCGGTTTTTTATTATATTCACTCTCCAACTCTTCCACAACAAGTCCAACGTAGCCTTTGCCTGTTTCATCACCTGTTCCGCGCGTCAATGAATCACCTAACGCCACAACCGTAAAATCATCAGGCAGATCATTTTTAATGGGGGATTCCTCTATTGTTTCCATATCAGAAGTCCTTTTTCCATAATGGTCAATAATTGCCCATCCTAGGCAAAATAAAAAAAACAGTCCGATAAGAGCTGATACAATGGTAGCGGCCAATACTTTTGATTTGCTCAAAACACTCATCCTTCCATTCATTCTCTACCTTCCATTAAATCATATTATTTCCAAAAATAAAAAACTGATTGCTCTTGATACCAAGAATCCAGGTAGCCCATCTCCTGATTGTAAACATCCTATCTTTCTTTAAACGGCACCCTACCACTTCTATCATTAAAAAAGGCAGAACGGGATTCATTTAATCCCATTCTGCCTTTTTTTGTATTACTGTTTCAACGATTCCTGCCCAGTCATGGAACTCCCTTTTATTTTGTGTGCTCTTTTTGACCAGTAGGTCGCAAGCAAAGGACCGGATATATTATGCCAAACACTGAAGATTGCGCTCGGGACGGCCGCCAGTGGCGAAAAGTGAGCTGTGGCTAATGCAGCACCTAAACCTGAGTTTTGCATGCCCACTTCAATTGAAATCGCTTTTTGATCTTCGTATGGAAGTTTTAACACTTTAGCTGCAAGAAAACCAAGTAATAATCCAAATGAATTATGCAGGACAACCACCCCGAATATAGCCAGCCCTGATTCAAGTATCTTTTCTTTATTTGAACTGACAACTGCAGCGACGACTGCCACGATTGTCACAACGGATATCAATGGAAGTGCTTTAGTTCCCTGACTTACTTTCTCTTTAAAAATGAATTTTACAAAGAGCCCTAATAAAATAGGAACCAAAACTATCTGGAAGATAGAAAATAGCATATCTTTTCCTGAAACCGGCAGCCATTTACTAGCAAGTAAATAGGTTAGTGCCGGCGTTAAAAACGGTGCAAGCAAAGTGGATACAGAAGTGACCGCCACTGATAATGCCGTATTTCCTTTAGCTAAAAATGTCATTACATTTGACGCTGTACCTCCCGGACAACATCCAACAAGGATCACTCCGACAGCCACTTCAGGTGAAAGTTCCAAGCTAGTTGCCAGGAGATATGCCACACCAGGCATGATGATGAATTGTGCAGCCACACCGATAAAAACGGATATCGGCTGCTTCAATACAGCTTTAAAATCGCTAAGCGAGAGAGTGAGTCCCATCCCAAACATTATTATTCCAAGTAAAATGGATATGTATGGAGCAATCCATTTAAATGCATCCGGAAAAATCATTGCTAACACAGCAAATAGGAGAACCCAAATGGCAAAAGAGTTTCCAGCTGCCTTACTTATTTTCGCTAACTTATCCATAATCCCTAGTAGACCACCTTTTCTAATTTATAATTAGATTATACTTCATATTCGGAAAATGACAATCAATTCTGACAATTAGCGAATTGGAGGCCTCCCTCTCATGGACGAGCAAAAAAGACCTCTTCACCATTTAAGATGAAAAGGCCTCTCGCTTTCAATAAGGGAAAAATTTAATAATATTAATTTTCTAATATACCAGTGGTTTTCTTCATAACTTTTAGGTTTTTATCTAACCTCATGAGCCATACCGTGAGCAGCATCCCAATCAGTGTAAGTAAACCGTAAAATAAATACACTGCGTATATCCCTGATTTATCCAAGATTATCCCGCCGCTGAAGGTACTGAACCAGTTTCCCAATCCATTGCCAATGGCGGAATAGAGCGTTATTGCTGTAACTGTTATGCGGGCCGGGACGACTTCCCGAATATATTGTAATGCCGCAGGAATGAATAGGCCAAGTGAAAACCCTTGAATGATCGAAGTTACATATACGGTAGCCAAACTTGGTTCCGTAAAATACAAAACCCAGCGAACCAATGAAGCCGTTCCAGCCAATAAGGTTATTGGCAGCAGGCCCATTTTATGAATCCAGGTACCTGCCATTCTCATAAATGGAATTTCCGACAATACAGCTAAAAGGAACGCAATGCCAATTCCTGTATATGTCCCGCCTCTTGCCTCTACAAACAAACCATAGTATACATTATTTGCAAGGTTTGGACCAAAAATCAAGAACGTTATAGCAAGAAAGATAAGGAAACGTTTCATGGTGATCAATTCTTTCATTCCACCGAAAAGTTTTCCCTTTTCTCTAGGAGCCTCTTCGGGCAAACGAAGAGCAAGACTAGCTGCGATCAATAGACCGAAGAAAAAGGCATAAAATATAACGGAAGGACCAATGAAGGATTCCGATAACTTTCCCATTACAAACACGGCCACACCGTAACCGAGTGAACCGAATAAACGGATTTTCCCATAATTCGATTTAATTCTTGTTGTATATTGAAGAGTGATGCTGTCTGAAACTGGTATAATGGCGCTTTGAAAGATAGCCAGGGCAATTGCGACGGATACTATAAGTAAATAGTGCTCAAACAACAAGTAACCTAACCCTAATACACCAGCAAGCAACGATGTAATTGCAAGTATTTTTGCTGGTTTTCCGCTCCAATCACAGACAATTCCCCAAAAGGGTTGAAAAACGATCATCACTATCGGTCCAACAGACATGATCATACCTATTTCAATACCAGACAAACCTACCTCATTGGCTAAATAAACGCTTAATAGCGGTGTTAAACTTCCCACTGCAAAAAATGAAAATAGGTAAAATACCTTCAAGCTAAAAATATTAGCATGCTTTTGTTTTTCCAAATCCAGTTTCCCCCATGCTGTATCTACTAAACCACCATATAACTCCACAAATTCCGCATTTCTTTATATCCATGCAACTTTTTCATTGCCTTCTAAGAAAAGGCTTTTTTCGTAGGGAGCACGATATTAAAGGCTGTACCCCTATTAACCTCGCTTTCGACAAAGACATTTCCCAAGTGGCTTTCTATTATTTTAAAGCTGATCATGAGACCTAACCCATTACCGGATTTTTTCGTTGTGAAAAATGGCTCTCCCAATCTCTTAAGCTGCTCTGGCGGCATCCCGATTCCTGTGTCGGTTATGGAGATATGCACTTTATCCTCTTTAAGCTCAGTAATGACTTTTATGACCCCGCCGTCAGGCATGGCTTCCATGCCATTTTTAATGAAGTTCAATATGACTTGTTTTAAACGATTCTCATCACATTGTACGAGGATTTTTTCGTAAAAACAATCCCAAACCAGTGATACTTTCTTCTTTCTAGCATCAAACTCCGTCAAAGATAACACGTTTTGAATGATTGGTATAATATTCTTCGTTTCCAATATCAACGACTGTGGTTTGGCCAATTGTAAGAATTCTTCAACTATCTCATTCACACGATTGATTTCATCCATAATAATTTCTAGATATTCTTGTTTATTTTCATCTGTTTCATCTAATTGCAAAAATTCTGTATACCCTTTCATGGAGGTCAGCGGATTTCGTATTTCATGTGCAACACCAGCAGCAAGCTGACCGACGGCAGCCAATTTATCCTGCCGATGGAGCATTTCTTCCGATTGTTTACGCTCAGTTATATCATGTCTAAGTGCCAAAAATTGAAATGGCTTACCTTCTTCGCTGAAAAATGGAACAATTGTTGTATCGACCCAATAAAAACTGCCATCCTTCGCCCTGTTTCTAATTTCACCTTTCCAAACCTTGCGTTGATGTATGGTCTTCCACATTTCATCAAAAAATTCCTTTGAATGGAATCCGGAATTAACCAAATTATGAGTATGGCCGATCAATTCAGTTCTCTTGTAGCCGGAAACCTCCGAGAACTTTTCATTTACTTCAATAATGACCCCTTTATCATCGGTAATCGCCACTATCGAGGATTGGTTGATGGCATAATGCATATCCTCCAGTTCTTTGATTGAACCCTTTAAAGCATTTTCTGCTTTTTTACGACTGGTAATATCCGAACGGATGGAAATATATTGATAGGGTTTGCCCCTTTTCATAAAAGGAACGATGGTTGTTTCCACCCAATAAACATCACCATCTTTAGCCCGATTGCATATTTCACCATTCCATGTTTTGCCCTGGCTGATCGTTAGCCATAAGTCAGTGAAAAATTCTTTTGCATGATAACCCGAATTGATGATGGAATGGTTTTTCCCTATTAGTTCATGTTCTTCATATTGAGATATTTCCAGGAATTTTTCGTTAACATATGTAATGATTCCTTTTGCATCCGTGATGGCGACGATCGCCGATTGATCTAAAGCATAACGGATATCGCTCACAGTATTATCACTTCTTGCCAACCTCCGGCCTACGATCGTACTTGAAGCAATCAAGCTGGCAAGGATGAACAATGAGACAAAGCAAGTTAGATAAAGCATAAAAGGAGTGAGTGGAACAAATTCACCCGTTACATTTTTACCATCCATCGGTAACACTCTCAAAAAAAGATAGTATCCTTCAATGATTGCCCCGCTCATCATGAGAGTACTGACTGGCTTTAGTGAGGATTGACTTAATTTATTAAAATAAAATAATATTGCTAGCGCTGCTACAAATAAACTAAAGACACTGAAAAGCGTACTGGCGACCAACAATCTGCTAAATTGCAAAGAGTGGTTTAAAGAAGACGTGCCCATAATATAATTGGATAATATCGCCACAGTAAACATGAAACCGCAAAAAACGATTTGCAGTATTTGTGTTTTATATGATATCGCCAATAACCCAACCCCTGCGAGAGCAATCGCTAAAACTAATGAAAAAATTATTGTAAAAAAGTTGAATGCTGCCACCCCAGAATTATCAAGGGTTAATATGACAACAAAGTTAAGCATCCAAATAGCCACTCCCATAGAGCAGCTGCTCCCTATATACAATAGGCGTTTATATTTCTCGGTCGTCAGTAACGATGTCAGTAAATCCAACGCCGTATAACACGCCATTATTAACAAAAGTACCGCAATCATAAAGAGGACAGGATTTGATGCCACAATTGATTGTTCCATTTTTTTCTTGATCACCTCTACCGTTCTATTCTCCTATATTGTAATGGAAATTCATAGTACCTCCAAGGTTTTTTATTTCCTTATTCCTATATATTTACACACAAAATCCTTGGTGTCCCACACATCACATGAAAATGGAGTTTTTTTCATAAATTCAATAAAATGAGAAATACTATTCTTTTGTATAGAGTAAAATAAAAATACATGATAATGACAAGCATTCACAACCTGCTTCATCATCGCATGACATACTCAATAACAAAAAGAATTATTCAGAAACATTTAATTAAGAATGTTAATTTCTTTATTTAATTATACCTATAGGTTTATAATTAAATAGAACGTATATAGAGAGAAGGAGTGGGGGGCATGATTATGTCAGACCTGGCAGGTGCAAGTACAACAGAAATTATGCACAAGAAGACCCAGCATAAAAAATTAACACTGAGACAAATATTACAGAGAGGACTTTTAATTACGATCGGTGCCGTTTTAATGGCTGTCGGCCTCGAGATTTTTTTAGTGCCGAATAACGTAATCGACGGAGGCATAACGGGAATATCGATTATGTTGTCTTACATTACGGGATGGAAACTTGGTATTTTTCTTTTCGTTTTGAATCTTCCTTTCTTTTTTATCGGTTATAAACAAATTGGAAAAACCTTCGCATTATCTACTCTGTATGGGATTTTAGTCCTTTCTATTACCACTGCATTGCTTCATCACGTACCAGCTTTCACTCAAGATATCCTCCTAGCATCCGCTTTTGGCGGAATGATTCTTGGCATTGGTGTTGGAATGGTCATTCGATATGGCGGCTCATTGGATGGTACAGAAATACTTGCTATACTCGCTAGCAAGAAGATCCCTTTTTCCGTTGGGGAGATCGTCATGTTTTTTAATTTATTCATCCTTGGCAGTGCAGGCTTCGTTTTCTCATGGGATCGCGCCATGTATTCGATCATAGCTTACTTCGTAGCTTATAAAACGATGGATATCGTCATCGCTGGTTTGGATGAGTCCAAATTTGTTTGGATTATCAGTGATGAATTTGGTGATATCGGCGACGCCATAATGAATCGCCTTGGACGCGGCGTAACATTTTTAGCTGGCGAAGGTGCTTATTCTGGTGATGATAAAAAAGTCATCTTTTGTGTAATAAACAGGCTTGAGGAAGCTAAACTTAAAGATATAGTCAAAAGCTTTGACCCTTCTGCATTTCTTGCCGTAGGGGATATCGCGGAAGTTCGGGGCGGCCGATTCAAGAAAAAAGATATTCACTAATCATTCACCTGCTTTTTGCTTCAAACAATTGGCAAAAAGATAAAAAAAGCTGAAGGGATAATCCCCTTCAGCTTTTTTTATACAGTCTTAATAGTTTCTTGGATTGTTGATTGCTTGAAGCATTCTGGTGCCGGGTTTCATCTCGCTGCTACATAACGGACAAACGTGTTCATCATTACTTGTAAAGTTATCGCGAATCCAACCTTTGCAATCTTCTGATGTACATTCCCACACCTTTGTTTCTTCAGGAATGATTTCTTCCGTATTATTTCTTCTATACATGTATCTCACTCCTTAGAATTGAATTGACTTCGTCATGCATAACAGATCACAAGCCATAAAGATAAAAGAAGAATAGATGGCGATTAATCTAAATAGTGAGTAAATACCCATTCGCTTAACCATTGATTATTGTTCATTACACCCAAATTTTCCGAGTGGAAAGAACTTAAGATTACGACATGAATTTTTAATGTCTCAGTAACCATTATATCATATATATGCTTTTTATATTTGAGTAAAGATTCTAAAGTAGAAATGATTCCTTAAATCTCAGTTTTTTTTAATCAGATAATAAATGAAACACAGCCCCTGACTTACCCTTCAAGATAATAGAGACTGCGCTGTTCAAGAATCCATTCCATATGGTTCTTCCTGCTCGATCGGATAAACAATTCAAAGTGAATCGAGCATGAGAGTAATTTTAGTGCCAAAACCTAAAACAATGAAAGCCCTGCCTCTCTCCCATCCATACGGTTCCTAGACCGTGCCTGCGAGAATCAGATAAAAGCTTGTAAGTACATGTTTATTAATTAAAACCGTCCGTAATTCCAATTGGGAAAATTAAATTCCAAAAGATAAATGGTACATAGAAGTAAGTTAATGAAGAACAGAAATGGATCGAGGAAAATACTTGGTAATAAGATGTATTTCATTTTTCTAGATGTGTTTAACTTGTTTCTACTCCATCATGAAAATGATGGAAAATTATTTTATTAATAAAAATGTTACTTTAAATTACCCTCCAGCGTTTTCTTAACAACACTGAAATTATATCTTATCATATATATTTATATATGTAAAGCATTAAACCAGATTTCACTCCGGCATACTTCTTTCAAGCAAAAAAAATAAAGAGGCATAATTCACCTCTTTTATTTAAATGCATTATACTCATTTTCAATTTTTGGGAGTTCCCTGACTTCCTCGACTAATTGACTACCGCACATTGGGCAATCATAGTTTTCCGATGCAAAATCTTTTCTCATCCAACCATTACAATCTGCTGATCCGCACGCATATACTATCGTATCTTCCATAACGATTTCTGGTTCCTCTGAATTCTTTTTACCAAAATACATGAGCAACCTCCTCTTTTTTATATAAAGACTCTGATTAAAGGCGCGAAATCCACCTTTTTATCATTCCTAGTATACGCATTAAACCAAATTCTTATTTATTCATTGAAAAAATATTCCAAAAGCCTAATCACCTATGCGTTTTCCAATCCTGCTTTAACCAAGATCGCTTTAATCATAAAGTAGGAAAAGTGCTCAGGTAAGGCTTCTTTTAGCGGTTTTAGTTTTTCAGAATCCAATTGTTTCGCAGTTTCCAATACAAGGTCATACTCTTTATCCGAGAAAATCCCTTCCCATTTGATATCCAAATGTTCCTCTGCACACTTTAATAAATGATTTTCAATTGAAATGGAAGACAGACCTCTCATTGTCCCGATTTCCTTGATTGATTTGCCTTCCTGATATAAGCGATAGCTTTCTAAATGTGATGGCGTAGTGCTTCTCTTTACTGCTTCCTTTGTAACCATTATATTCGTTTCTAATTCAGGATGTGCCTGTACATAATGGGAAATTCCTTCTAGGAACACGGTGCCGAAGCGTTCGAACTTCTGGGTGCCCACCCCTTTTACTTCTAGGAATTCCTGTTCTGTTTTCGGCAGTTTGACGGCCATATCTTTCAAAGATGCATCGGAAAAAATAATGAATGGAGGTACATTTTCCTTACCTGCCAATTCTTTTCTTAACTGTCTCAACTCATTGAATAACCCATGATCTACACTGATGCTGCTTACTTTTTTTATTTCTTTACGCAGGACCTTTTTCTGTCCCAACAGCACTTCCCTGCCAGCATTGGTCACTTTAAGGACTGGAAATTGGCCCCCGGTCATTTCGATATACTGTTTCGCTGTAAGGAAATCAATGAAATCGCCTACATCCTTTGCAGATTGATTATTGATGATTCCATAGGTTGAAAGCTTCTGAAAGCCGAACTCTTCAATTTTCTTATTTCGTGATCCCGTA
Organism: Peribacillus simplex; assembly: GCF_001578185.1. Lineage (NCBI taxonomy): Bacteria > Bacillati > Bacillota > Bacilli > Caryophanales > Bacillaceae > Peribacillus > Peribacillus simplex. The sequence goes on from NZ_CP011008.1 coordinate 2,940,148, forward strand.
AGCACTTGGGAGATCATCGTTTTACCGAATCGCTCACCCATTCGCAACATGCATGAAAGGACCATCTGTGCCTGTGTAGTTACTTCAATAGAGTCACGTTTATCTGTACAATTTTCACAATGACCGCAATCCTCAGGATTTTCCTCTCCAAAGTATTGAAGAATGAAGGCTTGCAAACACCCTTCAGTAAAACAATAATCCTTCATTTTGTTCAACTTCTTCAATTCCTGTGATTGCCACTCCTGGGAAGGGTTTGATTGATCAATCAGAAAACGCTGAATCTGCATATCCTGGGGGGAATACAAAAGGATGCATTCACTCTCCAAACCATCCCTTCCTGCACGACCTGCTTCCTGATAATAACTCTCCATGTTCTTTGGAGTTTGGTAATGGATGACGTATCTGACATTAGACTTATCGATTCCCATCCCAAATGCAGATGTCGCTACCATTAAAGGAACGTCATCACGAATGAATTGGTCTTGCTGTTCCGAACGGTCTTGTTCATTCATGCCAGCGTGGTATCGACCTGTCTTGAATCCGGCTTTATTAAGCTTGGCATGCAACGAATCGACTTCTTTCCTAGTGGCTGCATATATGATACCCGACTCATTCTTGTTTTTCTCTATATAGCGCATTAAAAAACGTCCGCGGTTTTCTTCTTTCACAACGGAAAAGAACAAGTTATCTCTTGAAAATCCCGTTGATATTGTATGCTGCCCTGATATTCCGAGCGACTGACAAATATCATCGGTTACATGCGGTGTGGCTGTTGCCGTTAATGCCAGTACAGCAGGAGCTGATGGCATGTTTTTCAATAAGGTCTTGATTTTTAAATAGCTTGGTCTGAAGTCATGGCCCCATTGAGATATGCAATGGGCTTCATCAATGGCCACCAATGAAATGTCCACATTAAATAAATCCTGTTGAAATGCAGCATTTTCCAAACGTTCCGGTGCCACATAAACCAACTTATATCTTCCTTGCTTAATATCGTTCATTCTATTGGATGATTCTAACCCCGAAATGGAGCTATTAAGAAATGTGGCATCAATCCCGTTTTGTTCGAGGGCATCTACTTGGTCCTTCATCAAGGAAATAAGTGGGGATATCACGAGTGTTACACCAGGTAACAAGAGGGCCGGGATTTGGTAACATATTGATTTACCTCCGCCAGTAGGCATGATTCCCGCTGTGTTTATTCCTCCCAACACCTGTTCGATAATCTGTTCCTGACCTTTTCGGAATGACTCATAACCAAAATATTCCTGTAAATATTCACGTGCTTTTTCCATCAATTTACTACTCCTCCTATTTACCTTGTAAGGATCGGTAAGGATCTATTTCTTTCATTGTACCTGCTTTTCCCGTGAACCAAAAGGACAAAAAGAGTAGACACATTAAATCTCCGTGTCTACTCTTTTCGATATATAAACATGTTTTGCATGGATGAATTAATTTAAGACTTGCAATTTAACGTTTTTAACGCCCCAATTCACGGCATCCTTTTCGTTTGGTATAAAAATGTCCACTCTATTTCCTTTGATAGCACTGCCCGTATCTGCTGCCGTGGCGTAGCCATAACCCTCTATATAAACTTTCGATCCAAGTGGAATGACTGATGGGTCCACGGAAATTACTTTAGCATCAGGATTAGCCTTCAAGTCGACCCCTGTGGCTGTTGTACCGCTGCAGCCTTGACAATCAGCCGTATAGGCAGTTGCTCTAACAGTTATCTCTTTTTTAATTCCTGCTTGATCCTTGGAATCATTGTTTGTTTCAGCTGGTTCCGATTGTGCAGCTGGCTTTGATTGCTCTGCTGGCTTTGATTGTTCTGCTGGCTTTGATTGTTCTGCTGGCTTTGATTGTTCTGCTGGCTTTGATTGTTCAACTGGCTTTGATTGTTCTGCTGACTTTGATTGTTCAACTGGCTTTGATTGTTCTGCTGGTGCAGCTTGCTCTGATTTTTGCTCAGGCCCAACACTCGCCGCTTCGACTTTGTTAGCCGCAGGTTTAATGACCAATTCTTGATCAGGATGGATTGTATCTGAATTTAAACCGTTCCAAGATTTAATATCATTTACCGCTACATCATATTTGTCTGCAATTTCCGATAATGTGTCTCCTGACTTGACTTTATAATGCTCTTCTTGAGAAATATGTAAGGTTCCTCCGGCATAAATCATGTCTGAAGACAAATCGTTCCAAGACTTAATATCTTCTATTGATACTTTATATGTTTGAGATATCCCCCATAATGTGTCTCCATCTTTCACTTTGACATCTTCTGCATGTACCGGAATTGTGAAAGCACCGGATATTGCAGCCGCTGCCGCTAACGATAAGATTGATTTTTTCATATGTTGTTACCTCCTTGTGAGCTGCTTTATAAGCTAACGAGTTCAATCTTAACATAGTTTTTTTCTATACAAAGAACAAACAGATAAAGAATAGATGACAAACATCACAGGAAGATAACGGGACTATAACAAGATATTTTAATATTCTGAAAACACATCTTTTTCCAGTTATCTCCCATATCATACTAATGGAGTCATATTATGTATTACCCAAGCATAATAATTAGAGGCTACATCTATACAAAGGAGGTATTTTTTTGACTCGCGAAAAGACTTTTACCTTAGTTAAATCATACAAACCTTTCCATAGTAAATTCGATCCGTGCCCACCTATTGGGAGAAAGTATTTCAGGACACCTCCTAATTTGTATATTAATTTTCAACCGCCGAATTTGGAGCAGTTCACACCGGAGGAAGCTTTGAAATACGGTACACTTTGGAAGTTCTTTTATGATTTCTATGATAATCCATATCGGGAAAGGGAGACGTAAATGAATAAGAAACTGGATGATGAATATTATCAGCTGCTTGAACAAATACAGGCTGCGGATTTCGTACTTGTCGAGTTGACTCATTATTTGGATACACATCCTAACGACCAGCAAGCATTACAGCAATTCAATCAATTTCATGAATATTCCAAACAATTGAAATCGGTTTTTGAGCCTAAATACGGTCCCTTATTGGGTTTTGGAAACAGTCCAGGCGGTGAAAATAAATGGGAATGGGGCCAAGGCCCTTGGCCATGGCAGGTATAAGGAGAGATATCTATGTGGGTGTATGAAAAGAAACTGCAATATCCAGTTAAAGTAAGAGACTGTAATCCTAGATTGGCAAAATATTTAATAGAACAATACGGGGGTGCTGATGGTGAATTGGCTGCAGCACTCCGTTACTTAAATCAACGATATACAATACCCGATAAAGTCATCGGATTACTTACGGATATCGGAACGGAAGAATTCGCTCACCTGGAAATGATTGCCACCATGGTTTATAAGCTTACAAAGGACGCCACACCACAGCAGATGGTTGCAGCAGGTCTTGGCGAACATTATGCGAATCATGATGGTGCCCTTTTCTATCAAAATGCAGCAGGTGATCCATGGACAGCCACATACATCCAAGCTAAAGGCGATCCTATTGCTGATTTATATGAAGATATTGCCGCTGAAGAGAAAGCTCGTGCAACCTATCAATGGTTGATTGACATTTCAGATGACCCGGATATCAATGATTCACTAAGATTTTTAAGGGAAAGAGAGATTGTACATTCCATGAGGTTCAGAGAAGCTGTAGAAATCCTAAAAGAGGACAAAGGGAAAAAAAAGTTTTTTTAATAAAATTCAAATAGAAAAGGCAACGGAAAAGCTTCCGCTGCCTTTTTGTCATTTACGGTCTGAAGAATATGTCCATCCATCTTCCTGGTAAATCTTCTCTTCTTTCATCAGTTTGCCGAGGGCACGTTTGAACGCTCCCTTGCTTAAACCGAAGTGAAATTGGATATCATCAGGTGGTGTTTTGTCACCATAAGGCATAGCACCGCCACGATTCATTAAATAAGTGAAAATGACATCAGCATCTTCCCCCATTAAATCTTGTTTAAAGGGAAATAAAGAAACGTTTAGCGTTCCATCTTCTTTACTATCAATGACGCGCCCTTCAACTAATTCACCAAGACGAGGCTCCTCCTTGCGTTCACTTTCGTGAATGAAGCAGCGATATCCTTCTTCGGAAACAAAGAAAGACCCAACCATAAGCAAACGATAGACATTTCCCTTAACAGTGGTGTTACGGACTCCTTTTAAAGGAGCTTTTACAGCAATCTCCTGGATTACATCTTCCGTAGCAAGTTTACCAAACAGGCGGTCATTGCGATCTGTCTTAAGGGATACATATAGACGATCACCAACCTCAGGCCATAAACGATCAATATTCGGTAGGTCGTCCAGGGATACAAGTATATCTTTGGAAAGGCCGATGTTCACAAAAACACCAAGTTTCCTTTTCACATTGACAACTTCCGCCCAACCATACTGATCAATCTGAATTTCGGGAATCTTCATTGTGGCTGTTAGCCTTGCTTGTTTATCGTGGTAGATGAACACAGTAACTTCATCACCAAGCTCAAGTTCCGTTCCTTCATTCATTTCACTATGATGAAGTAAGACATCTTCTGAACCATCAGTTAAAAACCATCCGAAATCAGCCTTACGTTCCACTTCTAACTCTACAGCCAAACCGGCCTGAATTTTTTGCATGTATATAAATCCTCCTGTAACTTACCTTTACCTACAATTGTACCCAATTATTTATTTTTCCAACATATTTGAATTTATCATTTTTTTGTTGTTCTGTATACCCATTACGGTTTTTTATTTTTTAACCCTTGTCATCTTCGTGGAATGCATGAGGGACTAGAATCTATCCTTGGTTACCATTGCTGAACAAGGTATGCATAATTACTTCGGATAATTGGCTCGGTTTATATGGTTTAACTAAAAAATCCTTAAATCCCAATGAAATACCCTTTTCCCTTTCATCAAGTACCGTCGATACAAAAACGGGAATCTCATTCAAGTCACAGGATCCTTTTAACTCCCTCAGGATTGCCCAGCCGTCCATTTCTCCCTTCTCAAGAAGGATATCTAGTACTATGACATTCATAATCAGGTATTTCGGTGATATAATTTATTGATTAACTGAAAGGAAAAAGAAAACATACATGACAAAAAAATTGTATTACACGTCCACCATGACTTCCGAATGGGATACCACTATCCAGGAGTCCGTTGAAGAAAATGGCTTTTACTACATCACTCTTGAAGAAACCGCTTTTTATCCAGAAGGGGGCGGCCAGCCTTCAGATACTGGCAAGATAGAAGGAATCACTGTTCTGGATATTATAAAAAGCAATGATGGAAAGATTCTGCATAAGACGGAGAGAAGGCCAGATTCAGAAATCGTTCACTGTGAACTTGATTGGCCCCGCCGCTTCGATCATATGCAACAGCATAGCGGCCAGCATTTACTCTCTGCAGTCTGTGTCGAACTGTTTGACTCGAATACGGTCAGCTTTCATCTTGGAAAGGATTATTTAACGATCGATATAACGTCCGAATTTAAATGGACTGAAGTACATACGGCGGCAGTTGAAAAGCAGGCTAATCAATATATTATTGAGAATCGCGAAATACATGCATATTACGTGACAAAGGAGCAATTACAGACACTTCCTGTCGTTAAAATGCCTACTGTGTCCGAAAATATCCGTATTGTTGAAATAGAAGGGATTGAGTATAACCCTTGCGGCGGAACCCATGTAGCTCGAACCGGTGAGATAGGCTTAATAAAGATTTTCAAAACGGAGAAGCAGAAAGATTATACCCGCCTCTATTTTAAGTGCGGCTTCAGGGCATTGAACGAATTTTCCGAAAGTCTTGGTATTCTTTCAGCCTTATCGAATAAATTCAATACCGGACGTACAGAGATATTGAATAGGGTGGAGAAACTGGAGAATGACTATAAGCAGCTACTATCGGTATATGAAAACTTAAAACTTGAAAATGCAAACTTTCTTGCTGACTCTCTGCTTGCAGAAAATGCAGAGGGATTCATCTCTCATATATTCGAAGATAGCTCAATGAAAGATCTGCTTTACCTTGCAGGTACGATTGTAAAAAAGGAAAAGGTTACTGTATTATTAGCATCACGTAAGGAGCAAAAGGTGATTCTTTCGCACAGTGGGTCCTTCCCCTTACATTGCGGAAAATATTTTAAAGCTGAACTCAGTTCGTATAATGGGAAAGGCGGAGGGAGCGAACAGACTGCACAAGCAGGTTTTGCGTCACAAAATGACCTAATGGCATTTTACCAATACACAGTTGAAAGATTAGGCCAAAATTCAGGTGAATAAAACCTCTGCGATATGGGTGATGCCCATTCGTGAAGAACACAGAATTTATTTTTTTCAGAATTAGAAGAGAGAGGACAAATTGTGCCCTCTCTCTTTTTATACTTCTATCTTTAATTTCCGTAACCCTTGTTCTTCAATATGAATATGATATTTTTCTTCGAGCTCCAGGATACGTTTAAAGGCTTCCTCCTGATTATATTCATGGTTTTGCGATTCTTCGGCAAACTCTTTTCTTGCCAAATGATAGGCAAGCTTATCCCTGAATACTCCTTCTTCATACTCATCTATGACTTCATGAAGTTGATCCTCCAATTCCCTGCTTAAATCATATATTTCGTATTCCTTCAAAAACTGGACTCCTTCCATGCCGAAATCTTTGGCAAAGGAATTGAGATACTGTTCAACCTCACTGAATTCTTTATTATTTTCAGTATCGGAAGCAACCCAATATCCGTACTGAACCATTTTGAATAATGTTTCAAACTGTTTCTTGGTAAAATTGATTTTCATTGTCCATTAACCCCTTTTCCGGTTCCTTACACCAAAAAGAATAAACCGCAATGGAACAAAAGTCCAATGCAGTTTATTCTCAATCAAATATTTCGGTTACAGAAAAATAAGCTGCTTTTTCCGTATCTATGACATAATGGCAATCGCCTTTAACCAAATTATAATAACGGTGCTTTTGAATATTTGAAATCATTTGAGTTGAGTCATCTCCTTCTACCTCATGCTCTATTTCTTTGCCTCCCGGAAAATAAAAACCAACTTTCAATTTCATCATTCTCATCCTTCCCTTCATCTGCTTGAATCTCTCTTTTATTTCTTATCCTTTATCATGAAGTTATAAACATAAATTAAATGCTTATTCACTTTTTCCATGATATTCTAGAAAAAAATACTAAAACCAGAAGGTGTTTTTAATGAAAATCAGGAGAGCCATAGAAGAAGATGTAAATGGAATAGCAAATGTACATATAAACAGCTGGCAAACGACTTATAAAGGCATCCTCCCGGATCAATACTTGTCTTCCTTGAATCTGGAAGCCAGAAGGAAAAACTGGTTAAGAAATTTAAAGATGCTGCATAATGCCACTTTTGTTGCGGAAAATGCCCATGGGGAAATCATCGGCTTCGCTGCGGGCGGACCTGAACAAACGAATGATCCGCATATTCAAGGTGAAGTATATGCCGTCTATATTTTAAAAGAGTATCAACGGCAGGGATTCGGCCGAAAAATGATAAAAGCGGTCATACATGAACTTATTAAAATGGAACATAAGAATTTAATAATCTGGGCATTAAAGGATAATCCTTCATGCGGTTTTTACAAGGCGCTCGGCGGTCAAGTAATAGCTGAAAAAACTGTTAAAATGGCTGGGATCGAGCTCATCGAGGTCGGTTTTGGGTGGCAAGATATTAAGGATATCCTTTTGCATTTGTGAGCGTACCCGGAGGATGGTTACATTCCATCCTCCACCTCTCATGTCTCAATTAAGAAAGCATTTTTCTCATTACCTAAAAAATAAAGTCGGTGCAATGGTCTTGTCATTGTTACGTAAAGCAGTTTAATATCAAGCTCATTTTCACGGCAATACGCTTCTTCCAGGGATATTGCAAATACGACATCGAATTCCAGGCCTTTAGCTTGATATGAAGGAACAATTAATGTTTTATCTTTAGGAATGTTTCCCGCTTCATCTATTAAATGAAAGCTTTGATGGAATGCACTTAGTTTCTCGTTTGCCAGTTTGCAATCTTTCATCGTTTTGGCAATAACGGCAAACGTTTTAAATCCCTCTCCTTTAAGGCTTTCAATAAGTTCGATCAGCTCTTCTTCCCAACCTTTCTTTTCAATGGAAATGAATTCTGGATCCCTGCCATGACGGACTACAGGTTCAACTTCCGGGAAATCGTAGGTTAACAACTGAAGAATCCGGTTAGCTTGTTTCATTATTTCAACAGTGGTTCTATAGCTTTTTTGTAATTCAGTGTACGTCGCCCGCGGGAAAATACGATGGTGGACCTCATCCCATGTTTGTAACCCCCGGTATGAATGGATGCCTTGTGCCAGGTCACCTACTAGTGTGAACATATCCGTATCCACTGCTGTTTTGAGTGCCTGTAACTGCATGAAACTATAATCCTGTGCCTCATCAATGACGACATTTTTTGCTTTGTTTTCTTTGTCGACACCAAAAAGCCGCTCCTGAAGATATAATAATGCACCTAAGTCCTCCATCTCATAGCTTTTATCAGAAAATAATTTATGATTATACTCACATAAAGCACTTGCATCTTCAAAAGTAAGTTTACCATTACTATACGAGGCCAACCGCTCCGGATCTTGATATAATTCCTGATAGTAATGTAGAAGATCTTTATTTTTGAATTGCTTAAAATAGCCTTTTACAGAAGAACGGATCGCTTTTTGGATCTGTCCGATCCTTTCCTCTTTTTTATCGAGGCATTTTGTAACAAATTCCTTGCGTATGTCTGGATCTATATTCTTAATGAGAGCCTTCTCAATTTTAGCCTCATAAAAATCAAGAACACGATCAAGCATTATTTTCTTTTTCAATTTAACTTCATTTTGTAAAATGGCCTTCAGTTTGTCCAGCCTGCCGTATAACGGTAAATACCAATAATCCTCTTCCAATAATCTAATGAACTTCTTAGCGGAATAGAGGCGATATTTATCACAATAAAAATCTGCATCCGGATGAAAACCCCTGAAAATATCCTTTACATATTCGTCCAAAATATATTTAAATACAGGGGAGCCCTTTAGACCTGATATCCAGACAGCGGACTTTATTTCTTCATCATCCTTTTCCAGCATTCGAGTTAGTTTATCATCAGGCACAAGCTTCACTTGCTTTCCTATCGCTGCCTGCACATATTCGGAAAATGTGAATTGTTTTACTTTTTCAACACCTAATTCAGGTAATGCTTCAGATATGTAATCAATGAACACCCGGCTCGGGGCAAGAATCATTAATTGTCGCGGATCGAACAAGTCTTTATAGTGGTAAATGAAATAAGAGATCCTATGTAAAGCAATTGTCGTTTTACCACTGCCCGCTGCGCCCTGAACAATGATAGGTTTATTCAAATCTGCACGAATGATTTTATTTTGTTCTTCCTGGATCGTGGTAATGATATCTGTCAACCGATTGCTGGAACTTTTAGAGAGGGATTCCTGCAACAATTCATCCGTCGTTGTTAGATCAATGTCCCTTACCTCTTCCAAGACACCTTCTTCAATCATTAATTGTCTCTTTAAAGTGATGTTCCCGCTAAACGTTTCCCCTTCCGCCTCATATTCAATTTCACCAATCCGTCCCTCATAGTAAAGGTTTGCAATTGGTGAACGCCAATCTACGATGATCTGTTCCTGGCTTTCCCTCTGATAAAGGGACGTTTTTCCGAAATAAAGCACTTCCCCTCTTTCACCATCATTCCTTTCAAAATCCACTCTTGCAAAGTAGGGCTTTTTACTTGCTTTACGTAAACTTTCAAGTTCAGCTTTGGACATTTCAAAAAAGTTGGCTGTCGTCAACAATTGAGAATATAAGCCGGATTCAGACCAATCGGCATCACCAAAAGCTTCTTGCATATTCCGCTGAAATTGATCTTTGCTTGTTTCTGATGTTTTGATGACTACATCTATATAACGTTTGGTAAAATCCAGCCGCTGTCGTTCCAGTTCAAAATCAGGGTGACTTCCCAATAAAACCACTCTCCCATCCTCGTTTATTTATCAAACTTATAAAAATGCCGATGCTAAGACGAAATGGACATTTATACTATCAGAAAACCCAATGGTTGACAAATGTGGACACATAGAATTATATAGTTGAAATTAACTTTTTTAGAAGGAAAATCATTGAATGCTTTTCAGAAAATACGAAAGAGACAAATATAATTATTTCATATTTAAAAATGTCATTTCCATTCTGGAAGTAGGAAGCTTATTTTCATTTCTTCCAATGGACAATTCTCTTCTCTTTATTCATTATGCTATGCAGTGTATTTATTGTATATCAAAAAGATGTTAGACCCATCAATCAGGCGAACCCTAAATCGTGCCTTAAGGTTTAATGCATAATGGGCAGAGCAGGGCAGAGCTTGATTTTCAGGGAATGACCTTACCATATAATTAGTCAACACAAAAAGCACTTCCCCTAATAGGGGAAGCGCCCGGTTAGACCTTTCTTCCACAAAGGTCATCAATTCTTAACATAAATAACGCTAATTTAATGTTTCATTGGAAACTCATGTTATATACTTAAATTACAATTAAATAATTTTCTTACGAAAGTGGGTACTGTCATGGAAATAAATGAGCGACAACCAATACTATCCCCTAAATTAATCCATGAACTTGAAATTTTATCATCTAAAACAAATATGTCTATCCCTGAATTATTAGAAATATCTGTAGTATCACTGCTAGAAAAGGTGAATAATACCAAAGAAGTGAATGTTGGACTTAATAATAAGGAAATGATTTTAAGAAATAAAATCATCATTAATCAAAATAGAGAAGTTCTGAATAACCAGAGCACTTGACCATATAGGTTAAGTGCCTTTTTTTCCTTTACATTTACAATGTATGAACAACATCCGATTACTCCACTGACTTGTGTACTTAATGTTCGATTCATGACCTTAAAAACACATTAACTGCCATTATGTTAAATTGATTAGATATTCTAACATGGTTTCCAATGTAATATTTATTCCTCATTATGTAATTCCCCACCAATACGATCAGTTAATTCCTTTGCCCTGTTTATATTTGATGAAAATACACCTAGAGTTCATTCAAGGATTTCCCATGAAAAATTATATCCGTTTGAATTTGTAATTTCGCATTAAAAAAAGCAGCTATTAAACTGCTTATCAATCTTCATGGTTTATTTGATGTCACGTATGTACCAGCTATGAAATCATGTATAGATCTATGATCTTTTCTTAAGCCAACCATGAATGCACTGACAATATACCCTATCCCTAATGTAACGGCATAAACTAAAGTAGCAACAAAATTCCTCATTAGCATTGTGCCTATGCCTAATTTTTTACCGTTCACCCTAACTATGCGTATACCCAAAATCCTTTTACCCACTGTATAGCCATACCATAGTATCGGGATAATCAGCAAGTAAAGAAAGTTGACAAACGTTGAAAAGTTTTCGTTATCCCAATCACTGGTAATCAACCCGAAAATTATCGATAATGGTAAAGTTACTATTAAAAAATCCAAAAATCCTGCTAAAAAACGTTTCCAAAAGCCTACTGAATCGCTCATATTTGCTCCTCCTTTTGCATTAGTTACAGTTACCTATATTACCAATTATAAGGTTGGTGCGTAATGAGCCTTTATGCTCATAATTTTCTTCAGCAAAAAAAGTAGAACTTATATTACAGCCGATACTTGTTCTTCAAAATTAAACTCCTGAGTAATTTTTGCTTATAAACGTTTGTTTTTGCTAATCTAACTTTAATTTTCCTACGAAATAAGATACAATTTAACGAACGGCATTTAATAAATTAATGGATATAAACTGCTGTTTGAGTGAATCAGCGTAAAACTTGTGAAACAAAGTGTTGGAAACGTTGAAACAAAAGATTTTGGAGGAATGTAAATAAATGATTACTGTAAATAATGTTGGTTTACGCTATGGAGATCGTAAACTGTTTGAAGATGTTAATATAAAATTCACGCCTGGTAACTGCTACGGTCTGATTGGTGCAAATGGGGCAGGTAAATCGACGTTCTTAAAAATCCTTTCCGGTGAAGTTGAAGCACAATCCGGTGATGTCCATATGGGGCCTGGCGAACGCCTTGCCGTTCTAAAACAAGATCACTTCGCTTTTGAAGAAGAAGAAGTCCTTAAAGTTGTCATTATGGGACATGAAAGATTATACGAAGTCATGCAAGAAAAAGATGCCATCTATATGAAGGAAAACTTCACGGACGAAGACGGAATGAAAGCCGCCGAACTTGAAGGTGAATTTGCCGAATTAAACGGCTGGGAAGCTGAACCTGAAGCTTCCATCCTCTTAAAGGGCCTTGGCATTGCAGAAGACCTTCATACAAAGAAAATGGCCGAATTGAACGGTGGGGACAAAGTTAAAGTATTGCTTGCCCAAGCACTATTCGGTAAACCGGATGTTCTTTTACTGGATGAGCCTACCAACCACTTGGACTTAAAAGCGATCAAATGGCTGGAAGAGTTCTTAATCAACTTCGAAAACACTGTTATCGTAGTTTCCCATGACCGGTACTTCCTTAACAAAGTTTGTACACATATCGCGGATCTCGATTTCGGTAAAATCAAAGTTTATATCGGTAACTATGACTTCTGGTATGAATCAAGCCAGCTTGCCCTTAAACTGACTCAAGATGCCAATAAGAAAAAAGAAGAAAAAATCAAAGAGCTTCAAAATTTCATCGCCCGTTTCAGTGCCAATGCATCCAAATCGAGCCAGGCGACATCCCGTAAGAAATTATTGGACAAAATCAGCTTGGATGACATACAGCCTTCTTCGCGCCGCTATCCATATGTCGGCTTTACACCTGAGCGTGAAATCGGGAACGACCTGCTTCGTGTAGATGGAATCTCGAAAACGATCGATGGCATAAAAATATTGGATAACGTCAGCTTCACGATGAATAAAGGTGACAAGATTGCATTTGTCGGTAAAGATGAGATTGCTAAAACAACCATGTTCAAAATCTTGGCAGGTGAAATCGAACCGGATAGCGGCTCATTCAAATGGGGCGTTACGACCTCTCAGGCATATTTCCCTAAGGATAATGCCGAATTCTTTGAAGGTGTCGATTTAACACTAGTCGATTGGCTCCGTCAATATTCTCCTAATGACCAGAGCGAGAGCTTCCTGCGCGGTTTCTTGGGCAGAATGTTATTCTCTGGTGATGAAGTCACCAAAAAGGCAAGTGTCCTTTCAGGGGGCGAAAAAGTCCGCTGTATGCTTTCTAAAATGATGTTAAGCGGTTCGAACGTCCTTATGCTTGATGAACCTACTAACCATCTAGACTTAGAGTCGATTACGGCGCTGAACAACGGTTTGATCAGCTTTAAAGGATCGATGATCTTCTCCTCTCATGATCATCAGTTCATCCAAACTGTGGCGAACCGTATCATTGAACTTACACCAAAAGGAACAATCGATAAGCAAATTAGTTATGATGAGTACCTTGAAAATAGCCAATTGCAAAAACAAGTGGCAGAAATGTATAAATAAGAAGTTTGTTATATGCGGCACATCCTTATGGGATGTGCTTTTTTCGTTTGCGATCTTCCTACAGTTGTTTCCAGCCTTTAATGCATTAAAGGTATAAAAAACAGTCTGCAATAAATATAATGATATTCCCCGAAATATGAACACTGAATAATTTAATGGATAACAAGGTATATTGGTAAGAAAGGAGTGAGTTAAAATTGGATGGTCATTTAGTGAAAAATATCTTTGAGGATACAGGATACCTTTTTTTATATGATAAATTCAGTTATCAATTTTATGTATCCGGATTGTTCGACTTAGTGGATCAAGAAAAAATAATTTCGGATTTTTTACATACTTATGGCTTCGATGATAAAAACCCACTCTTTTTTGACGACTTTTCCTTTTACTTCAATTGTTTTCATTATTCCCACCAAAAACAAACGATGATGAATTACTTGAAAACAGACTATGACGAACATATTTGTTAAGTATATAAGGCCAGATAAACTGATCATGCCTTTTATTAGCGAAAACCATTCAAAAAACACCAAAAAGTACAGTACTTACTGATTTAAGTCAAAGAGAAATACCAATTTTATCAAGGTACGGAGGAAGGAAAGTTAGTACAATAAAAATTGAACTACCAAACGCTACATTTTCCCATTTTTTCAAATTGTCTTGCCACCTTTAATTTTTCAAATTCTAAACAACGAACTTCTCAGCAGCAGTTAAAATCATTTCTTTTTCAAAGCCTGCCTTTCTAGCTCTTCCAGTTTTTTTAAGGAAGTCATTTTCTGCTTCAAGGAATCTGATTCTCGCCTCGGCCTTCCTAAGTTGGTCCTCTACAGACTGTGGCTTAGAAGTGGGGCGTGATGTACTTCCTTTTCCACGTCGTTCCGTAAGGAAGCCTTCCTCACCAAACCTTTCAAAGGTACTACGCCCGCGCTGTAGACAACGTTTAGGTTGTTTCTTTCCAATTATTTCGAGATTAAATCCCTGGTCAATGAAAATTTGAGAGGGAGATTTCCCCTTTTTATATTCCTAAACAGCTTTTGTCTTAAATTCCGGACTATAGGAAATAGATCGCTCGGAAGCACCAATGATATTTGGATTCTTTTCAAGTTCTTTAATCTGAAATTCAGTATATATATTCTTACTCATAGAAACCCTCCGTCCATACTCATTACTTCTATTGAAACATAAAAAGACCCGGATAAGGGGGCTGTTGACAAAATGGGGGAGAGCTTTTGCTCCATCCCCATTTTGATTTTTATCGTTAATTGCTGTTTATTTATTATTTTTCTTCACTTTTTTGTAGCTAGTTCATTACTTTTATGATTCGTTTTAAGTTTAATGCCAACGCAGAGGCATTGTTCATGGATTTTTTGAATGCCCCTCTTATATGTCTTATATAAATTGTGCTTTATTTTCATGGTGCCAAATGAGCCTTCACACCAGATTCTTCTTAGTTTTTGAACCAGTTTGTAACCACTTGTTTTTGTCCTTTTCATGTTTTCTATAGTTCATGGGCGATGGGGCGTGATATGGTTCTTTTGGTCGCTGTTTTCCCGAAGCATTCCACTCTGAGATGACAGACTTTACAGTCATTGGTTTTTGCCGAATAGGTCTTGTAATTTGTTTCGCCACTTCTCATTAAATGTGTAAAGACTAGTTCCTTCTTGAACAACCGCTTATATAAACTAAAAATCGCGATGCACCTAGACTCCCTAAGCCAGGTGTACCGCGATTTTTTCACATTCCGAAACAATACGATGAAGACTAAATCTTATATATATCCTCTTCGTTTGGTAGAGAAGAAATCGCTCCTACCTTCGTACACACGACGGCACCTACTTTATTTGCAAAAAGAATGATCTCTTTAAGTTTACTAAAATCACTAAGAATTGTGTCATAGGACTCAAGATTTGCAAATTGAAATAAAGCAGCACCGACAAATGCATCACCAGCACCAGTTGAGTCAATTGAATTTACTTCGACGCTGTTTATTACACTCATTCCACTTCCATTTGAAAGAAGAGTGCCTTCCCATCCAAGGGTAACAGCCACTATTTTTGCCCCTAAATGATGGAGCATTGCTATTCCATCATATTTATCCATTTTTCCCGTGATTAGTTCAAGCTCTACTTCGCTTACTTTTACAAAGTCAGCCATTGATATACCCTTTCTGGCTAAACGAATAAATTCAGCCACTCTATTTTTCCATAAATCATGTCGGAAGTTAGGGTCAAACGATAGAAATATCCCCCTATTTTGTGCAAATTCCATTGCCTTTAAATAAGTTGTTTTAAAAGGGTTTTCCAGAAATGCAGTTGCAGATCCAAAGTGAATGATCTTTGCACCACTTAATCTATCTAGGTATAAGTTATCCTCTGTTAAATTTCGATCCGCTCCTCTATTGAATACAAAATCCCTTTCACCATTTGCTTGTAAAGAAACAAATGCTAAAGTAGTTGGTGCTAAATCGTCAATAACAATCATCGATGTATCAACCCCCACCTCTTTCATCGTTTCTATTAAAAATAATCCAAATGGGTCATTTCCTACTTTTCCAATAAGACTCGCTTCCCCACCTAGCCTTGAAATAGCAGCTGCGACATTCGCTGGTGCACCCCCGGCTTTCTTTAGAAAATGATTACCTTCCATTAAATTAACATCAATATCTGTACAATAAAAATCGATTAAAAGCTCCCCAACGCATATGACTGCGCGGTTTGTTTTATTCATTTACATTACACTCTCCATTCTTGTGATTTAGGTAAAATGAAAGGCTATCGATCATTTTCGACAGCCTTCATAAACTCTTACTATCAACCCCTCTTTAATAGGCTTGAAATTTAGTCTTTATCTTTTCCATATACTCTTTAAAGGGTATATTTTCAAAGACTTTAATGTAACTTCTCCACCCTTGCTATAAATTTGTAATCCTTTACTTGATGGATCCGGGAAAATTTGATCAGAAATAACCGTTTCACCTTTGTTTCCAAACACTTCTACAGCAGATCGGTCAATGAAAATATGCATTTTCACAGTCCCATTTAATGCATGTAACGGTCCGTCATGCTTACCGACCACATTGTTCCCATAATCAAAGCTTCCTGAATTTGAACGGTCTACGAATAATTGTTTGGTGGCAACATCATAGCCAATAGTCGTATATTCAGTTGCTCCTTTACGAACTTGAAAGCCGAATTCAGTTGCTTTTATATCATCTACATCAAACTCAGCTATCATTTCAAATGAATCTTCTGATAGTTTGGATAGGAGATTACTTTCACCAGATATGACTTTATTTTTATATGAAATTTTTTCACTCTTATCTCGAATGGTTTTTAAAGAAACTGGTGTTTGTTTTAAACGTAAACCTTCTTCTGTCTGAGTTAGCTCCAACTTTCTTGGCAATGTCGTTGAACTTCTCCAAGTCGAAGTTGGTGTATGATTTGCATATAGCCAATTACTCATCCAGCCAATCCAATATTTTTCGCCATTCTTCCCTTCAATTCCGCTCCAATCAACTGCGGCATAATAATCTGCACCGTAGTCAGTCCATAACACTTGATCGGAAGGGTTTTCATTTTTAAACGTTTTCCCGTCAAAGGTACCTACAAAATATTGCATACCTGACCCGCCTGCAGGAGCGCCATCATTAATGCTTACCTGTAGTACCCATTTTGTTTTTGAAGGGTCACCATCAATTGGTAATTCGATTAGAGTAGGACATTCCCAAATCCCTCCGTTACTACCATGAGTAGAAGGTATCCACTCTCCAGAAACAGCAGACCAGTCTGTAAGGATGCCGCTTTCTTTCGAATCGCCTTTCTCAGGCTCTTTGGCAACTTGGTCTACTTCATTTGGCATGGCCCCTTCATTATAAACATTAACATCATCCATGTTTATATGACCCCAACCACCTGTAGCTTTGTCTACAGCTTTAATATATAACACTTCTCCAATGTATTTAGACGCATCCCAGACGTATTTTTGATATTTTTCTTCTTTAAAATTGGTATTGGCTTGTCGAATTAATTCTTGATCATCAGAGGCTCTCACTAACGAAACATAGCGGTTGTTGATACCATTACCACCGCCCAACAGAAAGTTGATTTCTCCAGAGCCACCTAGTTTAAAATATGAGGAGTGCAGTTCACCTGTTGCGTCATCTCCCTTTTGAAGATCAGTAAACCCCCATAGGTGGTAGTTTCCTTGGTGGCCGAAATCCCCTCCCCAGTATGATGGTACATTTGTCACATGATCTTTTGTGAAAGCATTACCTTCGATTGTAGTCCACCCAGTTAGATCACCTGTCTCAAAGTCATGATTAGTAACTTCCTTCTCATTTGTCATGATGTTCTTACCAACTTGAACATCTTGGAATAACGTGGATGAATTCCAAACATTTAAGCCAAAATGTCCTGACGAAAAAGTTGAATCATTTACATCATGAATGAGATTTCCATCTAAAGAAATTTTAATGTTTTTTCCATGGGTGCTTGCTTTTAAATGGTACCTTTTATCTGTATCTAGATTTATTGTTTTTTCAGCTAGAATGGATATGTCTCCATTTTCGATTTTCATGATTTTTATTGTATCGTTTAAAGCATCGATATTCGCCATATAACCGTTTGTTGCATTAGGATCTGCACGAAAAAAGAGCGAGCCGGCTCCATTGCCACCTTTTTCCCCAGATATCTCAATGTTTGCTTCATAAAAAAAGTTATCCCCTGTTTGACCACTCATTACAAAAGCATCCTCCGTAGAGGTTCCACTTTTTCCATCCATCGTGTTCTCCCAGCTTCCATTTACATTTGTCCATTTTGATAAATTGGTTTCAAAGTTAGATGTATTCTTGAACTCCACATTTCGAAAGGCAGCCGTTGAATTCCACGCTGACAATCCATAGTATCCATAATCGAATTCTATATCTGTTTTTTTTATAACGGATTGATCGTTTACAGAGACTTGAATTTGATCCCCATCTGTTTCCACCTTCACATGGTAGGTAGTTGAAGTTTTGAGGGTAAAAGGTTTTCTCGCAATTTCCTCGTTTGCTCCATCTACATTCTTACTTAATGTTATGACATCGTTTTTGGCATCTAAGCTCGCAACATAGCCGTTCTTTGCACGCCTATCTGACCGAAAAACTAAACCGCCTGCCCCTTCTCTCCCATTCTTTTCATTAAGGGTAATATCTCCCTCATAACTAAATGATTCACCTGTCTGGGATGACATGCTATAAGAAGTTCTGTCTAAGCTATTTGCTTGTATTCCACCATCTTCGCCGAATTCACTTGCATACTCCCACTCTTTTAAATTAGGTGAGGTATAAAACATGATCTTATCCTTAGCCGCTAACGACATAACCCATTGGTTTGATTCTTCATGCCAAAATACTTTAGGATCGCGCCAATCTTGTAAAGGAGGGTCTGGCATTACGGGATTCCCTTTATACTTTTCCCAAGTTCTTCCCTTATCTAAGCTATACGCTATACTTTGGACTTGCTTATCCCCTGAATGCGTAAAGATGGCAACCATTGCTTCTTTCCCAAAGCCAGCCGTATTGTTCCAATCAATAACAGCACTCCCCGAGAAAATCTGGCCGTTTTCATCCGGCGATAAAGCAATCGGCAAATGCTCCCAATTAACAAGATCTTTACTGACAGCATGCCCCCAATGCATCGGTCCCCATGTCGTTCCATACGGATGATATTGATAAAACAAATGATATTCACCTTTATAAAAAACCATACCATTCGGATCATTCATCCAGTTAGCTTCAGGAGAAAAATGAAATTGATTACGGTATGGTTCATTATAATACCCAGGATTTTCTGCATATGCACTATTAAATGGTAAACAAGTGACAGTTGAACATATTAGTAGAGTACTAATAATCCTCTTCACCTTTATTTCACATCCCTTTTTTAAAATCTAAAATGACATGTGATCGTTATGCTGGACTATTTCCGCGCAATCGATCTAATAGAACGGCTGCCACAATGACTCCACCTTTTACAACTAACTGCCAATAATAGTTGACATCCATTAGAGTTAACCCATTACTGATTACCCCCATAATTAAAACCCCAATAATTGTTCCTATTATTTTCCCTTTTCCACCTGTTAAACTTGTTCCTCCTAGAATAACAGCAGCAATTGCGTCTAACTCATACATTTGACCAGCAGTTGGCTGTCCAGAAAACAACCTTCCCGCTAAAACGACTCCTCCTAAACCAGCTAGTAAACCACTAATCGAATACACATTGATTAAAGACTTTTCAACCTTAATTCCAGTTAACCGAGCTGCCTCTTCATTGCCACCAATCGCATAAATATGACGACCGAACATCGTATATTTAAGAACAAAAAACATCACAACATATACTAAAGACATGATATAAATAGGAGTGGGAATTCCGAAAATACTTCCACCACCGATGAATTTAAATGTTTCGTTTTGTAAAACAATTGGATAACCGCCACTAATGACATAAGCGAGTCCACGAACATATGTGAAGCTGCCTAGTGTGACAATAAATGCTGGTAACTTTGCTTTGGCTGTAAGAAACCCATTAATCAGTCCTACTGCATACCCTACTAGTACGCCTGATAACATCGCAATTATAGGATTAACTCCTGCAGAAGAGACCATGACTGAGATAACGCCAGATAGAGCAACTGTTGCACCAACTGATAAATCAATACCACCAGTTAAAATAACGATTGTCATCCCAGCAGCTAAAATAGCAATAATGGAAACTTGTTTTAATACATTCAATAAATTGGCTGTATCTAAAAAATTTGGTGCTGTAAATGAAAGTACTACACACAATACTAATAAAATCATGATCATGCCAAGCCTATTCCATAAAGAATAAAGGACATTTCCTATATTTAGGCGTTGTGAATGTGTAATAGTTTGCGTATTCCCTCTCATTTCTCTCTCCCCCCTATGGTAGCTAAACGCATAATTTTTTCCTGTGTAGCTTCTTCCTTCGAAAGCTCGCCTGTTAACCTTCCTTCACTCATGACAAGTATTCGATCACTTACCCCCAATACTTCAGGAAGTTCAGAGGATATCATTAAAACGGCCAATCCTTCATCTGCAAGCTTTGACACAATTTTGTGGATTTCAGTCTTGGCACCTATATCAACCCCTCGTGTTGGTTCATCAAGTAGTAATACCTTTGGTGCAATTGATAGCCACCTAGCGATCACTACTTTTTGTTGGTTCCCACCACTTAAGTTTGATACTTGCTGTTCTGGGGAAGCTATTTTTATATTTAAGTCATCAATATATTGGTTAGCGCTTTCATTTGCTTGCTTCCAATTAACAATTCCTGCTTTAGCGTGTTTTTTCAATTCAGCCATTATGATGTTCTCTTTTACGGACATTGATAAAAATAACCCTTGTTCTTTCCTGCTTTCAGGTACATGTGCAATCCTATTAGCGATAGCATCTATTGAGGATTTGATTTTAACAGATTGACCATCAACCAATATTTCGCCACTTTTCAACTCGGACAAACCGAAAATGGTCCTAACCAATTCTGTTCTGCCAGCTCCAACAAGCCCCGCTAAACCAACAATTTCACCTGGGTAAATTTTTAAAGATACATTCTTTACAATCGTGTTATCAGAAACATTTTTCAATTCAAGTACAGGTGAAACTTCCTTTGGATTTTTTGTGCCAAAAGCTTTTGACCGATTAAACAAGTCCTTTAAATCCCTTCCTACCATCAGCTTTACGAGATGATCAGGATTTGTCTCTTCAATCGGCCCACTTGCAATCCATTCGCCGTCACGTAATACAGTGAACCTATTAGAAATTTTAAAGATTTCTTCCATTCTGTGAGAGATATATACAATAGCAACTCCCTGCTTTTTCAAATCATCAATTATTTCAAACAGCTTTTTTATTTCTTTATCTGTTAAAGAGGCGGTTGGTTCATCCATTATGAGTACCTCTGCATTAAAGGATAATGCTCGGGCGATCTCGACCATTTGTTGTTGAGCAACACTTAAGGTCGAAACCAATTGGCGTGGATTTAGATTCGACCCCATTGAATCTAACACCTCTTGGGCACGTTCATGGACCTCATCCCATTTCACCATTCCTAAACCATTTCTAGGAAAGTTCGAACCCATTAAGATATTTTCACTTATTGTTAAATTAGGAGAAAGGTTTAACTCCTGATGAATAACACTAATTCCTTTGTTCCTTGCATCAGTAGGGTCCTTCCATAAAATTGGTTGACCTTTCAAGTAGATTTTCCCACCATTGTCATCAGGTGTATGAATGCCTGCGAGGATTTTCATGAAAGTTGACTTTCCAGCGCCATTCTCTCCCATTAATGCATGTACTTCACCTGGATAAAGTTCCATTCTCACATTGTTCAATACGGTTACACTTGAGAACGTTTTACTAATCCCTGTCATATTCAACACTGGCTTTTTTAGAATTTGTTGGCCTTTAAGCGACATTTCATTGACAGCCATACCTTTATCTCACCCCTTATATTGATTTGAAGAGGCTGATTAAAGGAGGAATCCTTATCAGCCTATTTATTGAAAGAGGCTTACCAACCTTGGTAAGAATCTAATGTATCTTGAGTTACAATCTCAACTGGAACTTTAATAAGCTCCTCAACTTCTTCACCATTTTTCACTTTCATTCCGATTTCAACAGCTTTTTTGATCATGTTACTAGGTGACTGAGCTGAAGTTGCAGCAATTGTACTTCCTTCCTTTGCCATTGCTTCTGTGGCTTCAGGAGCACCGTCCACTCCGACAATGAAAAATTCATTTTTACGATTCGCTTGCTCTTGAGCAATTTCAACACCAATTGCTGCTGGATCATTAATCGCAAATACAGCGTCAATAGAGCCTGATGAATTAGCTTGTAAAATACTTTCCATCACCGTTAATGCCTTTTCGCGATTCCCTTCTCCATTTTGCTTCGCGATAACTTTAATTTCGGAATCCTTTATTGCATCTTCAAATCCTTGAATACGATCAGATACAGCCGAAACAGGAGGTCCATCAATAATAACTATTTTTCCTTTTCCACCTAATTTTTCAATCACATATTCTCCGGCCAGTTTACCAGCTTGATAGTTGTCTGAAGTAACAGTTGCATCGACACCACCTTCAGCATTAGTATCTACAGCAACTACTGGAATATCAGCAGCTTTGGCCTGTTGAACAGCTGCCGCAATTCCTTTTGTATCAACAGCATTTAAAAGAATGATATCTACCTTTTTCGTAATAAAGTTTTCAATTTGATCTGCTTGTTTTGCTAGATCATATTCAGCGCTTTCAACTAGAACTTCAGCACCTAATTCTTTTCCTGCTTCTTCAGCACCTTTAGCCATGGAGACGAAGAATGGGTTTGCTAAACTCCCCACCGCTACACCGATCGTTAATTGTTTGTTACCTTTTTGTCCTTCGTTACCATCTGTTGAACCATTTGATGATTCACTAGCCCCGCTACATGCCGTCATCGCGGCAATTACAAAAGTCAAAACTAGTATTCCTAGAATTTTTACATATTTTTTCATATTAATCCCCCTAGTTTTTGAAGATGAAAATAATTAGCTACAGAACGAGAAATTGTTACCGCTCTCAATCTCTTAAACTAGATCACCTCCTTACATGAATATTTTTGGTTGAAATAAAGGAAATATGGTTGATTTTGATAGTTTTTTCACATTGACTATTTATTGATAACGCTTTCATCCCTTGTAAAATAATATAATTACCCTTTACACATTATAATTATAATTGAATGAATTTGGTTGGTTTTGATTGATTTTGATTATATTAAAGCTGTTTGTAATTGTCAATGGTACCAATTATTACAAAAAATATATTGATAACATAAAATATTAAACTTTCAAATGGAATGTTTAATAGATGGAGCAGATTTTCCCTCATTGTTAATTGATCACATTACAATGAATCAAGCCTTTTTTATTATATTGATAAAACAAAGGGGTAAATTTCCAATAAAATAATTTCAGAATTTTCAAAAAAGATGGTATTCAAACTGTCTGAATCAGACAGTTTGAATACCAGCTTTCCTTCAACGATAGCAAATTTAGTTTTCAATCCCTCACAATAATTATCTCCGTTTTCTCCTTATATTTTCCTAACGTTATTGTACTTTCTTCATTCGTAATAACTTTTGTTTGGTTTAAATCTGCAAACTTAGAAAATGATACTTCTCCAAATTTTGTATGATCTGCTAATACAAAGGCCTCACGTGACAAAAAAATGGCTCTTTCTTTTATTTGCGCCTCTTCTGGATCTGGGGTAGTCAATCCAAAATTATAATGAATAGCGTTCGCACCCATGAAACACTTATCAAATCTGTATTTTTTTATACTTTCGTATGCATAACGTCCAACTGTTGCTTTAGTAATCTTTTTAACAAACCCACCAATAAAATATGTACATATTTCATTTTCAAGTAATGCTTCTAAATGATCAATTCCGTTTGTAATGACAACGATATCTTTTTGTCTTAAATGTTTGATCATCTGATACGTTGTTGTTCCAGCATCAAGATAAACACAGTCGCCGTCCAAAATTAGTTCTGCCGCATATTTTGCTATCTTAGCTTTTTCCTCAAGGTTCTGCGTTATTTTCTCAAACACACTTGGTTCGTCTCGTTTACTATGTAAAAGTGAAGCTCCACCATGTACTCGTTTTAAGTAGTTCTGCTTTTCTAATTGATCTAGATCACGACGCAAAGTAGATTCTGAAGTATTTGTTAATTCTACTAGCTCATGAATCTTAACATTCCCCTTTTCTTTTAACAGCTTTAAAATTAATTGATGCCGTTCCGTAATAAGCATGTTATCTCCTCCTCGTATTACACTTCTATTTAAAGGTTCTTCGTGTATTCTAGTTTAATTAATTTTAGTATATAGAATTTTGAAGTGACATGTGAGAACTATATTAGGGGTACCGCCAACAAGCTAAGGTGAATTTGTATCATCACAACGAAA
This sequence comes from Peribacillus simplex, assembly GCF_001578185.1. Taxonomy (NCBI): domain Bacteria; kingdom Bacillati; phylum Bacillota; class Bacilli; order Caryophanales; family Bacillaceae; genus Peribacillus; species Peribacillus simplex. Next base: position 2,964,711 of record NZ_CP011008.1, read on the forward strand.
AAACGCTATTCCTTTTGTAGAAATATACAGGAAGGATGGCGTTTTCTATGAGTTTTTCTGTTTCAGACGGAATGAATTTCTCTTTTCTCAAGAACTTCAAAACTATTATCCCATCTTCTCTACAACAATTAGCTAAAGAATGGATTTGAGTCAATATTTTGGACACAAAAAAGTTAAATCTTAAGCTGCATTTCTAATTTGGTCTTCAATAGCTTGTGGAGTTTTTTCTACGTCTGTCACAAAAACTTCAAGCTGCCTAATATTTTTTCAAAAAAACTATTTGATGGTTTTTTTTGTCATAGTGTTACCTTAGCAAATTAAAGAGAACACACTTTTATATTATCTCTTGCGTGCTTAGCTTGATGGCATGTGGTGGTACACCCTTTTAGTAAATGCACATATTTGAAGGAGTCATTTCTTATAAAAGAATGTATGTGTACTCATATGAAAGGTATCTGCCAAGATGAGTTTCAATTAATCGGATCAAAATGTGTAACCTTCATATTCTTAAAGATCGCTTTGCCGCCCTCGGAGAAGAGAGTAATTCCCTTATCTTCGGCATGAGGGAATATTAAGTTTGAATAAGCAGCCTTTCCATCATCCACAAAAACTTCAATACTCGTTTTATCGACGAGAATCTTTAAATGAACCTTCTTCTTACTGACATCAAATGGTGCAGTACTTTCAACGAACTGATTCGTTTCGTCAGGTTGATCTGTGAATACCCGATTGACATAAGAGTAATTTCCTTCTGCAGAAATGCCTACGTCAACGTGGCGTTTTTGATCATCTGACTCCCTGAGCCTAAATCCTGCATTCTTAAAATCCGACCATGAGAGATCCGCCTCTATTTGATAGGCATCTCCTTTAACATCAAGTGTTTCCGAGCCATCCACTTCGATTTTATTAAAAGAATTCGTTGAGCTTGTCAATTCTTTTAATGCTTCTGAAGGCTGTGAAGAAAGATAATACTTGTTCTCTCCTTCACGCTTTAGTTCAATTTGACGGACGATCGAATCCATTCCGTTAAACCCTTCTTTTAATGTCGGCGTATTGTTGGCGTAGGCCCAGTTATTCATCCAAGCGAGGGCATAGCGTTTGTCTAATTTGTCACTTGCCTTGCCATCTTCAAACGATACTCCGCCATACCAATCGAAACCGTAGTCTAGCCATTGGGGTTCATGGTTATCTAGAAGAAATTCTGTTCCATTAAACGTTCCTGTCCAGTATGCATAGGTGTTGGGTTTCCCTGCTGATTTTCCGTTTGCACTGACGCCCAGCACCCACTTTACTGTCCCTTCATCAGCGCGGATCTGGTAAAGGTCAGGGCACTCTAAAACTCCAATGTTCTTAGTGGAAAAGCTGCTCGTATAGCGCCAATCTTTCAGATTATTAGACTCATAAAAACCTATTTTCGATCCTTCGGCCAAGGTCATGACCCATTTTTGATTTGTGTTATCCCAGATGATTTTTGGATCTCTAAAATCCTTCGTTCCTGGATTTTTCATAATAGGCTCGTCACTGTAAGAGGTAAACGTATTTCCTTTGTCCGTACTGTACCATAGAAATTGTTCTTGTTTCTGGCCATCCTTAGAAGGTTGTGTTGCGATCGCCACAAAAGCCTCTTTTCCAAACCCAGCTGTATTATCCGTGTCTATAACGACTGACCCTGTCCATGGATCCCCATTTTGATTCGTATATTTTGGAATGGCAATTCCTTCATCATTCCAGTGAATCAAATCTTTAGAGGTGGCATGTCGCCATTCTGTACCATTGCCATCCGGGTAATCTCCATTATAGAGGTAAAAATAATGATAATTTCCTTCATAGTAAACGGGCTTCTGTGGATCGTTTTTCCAATGATCAGGAGAAGTAAAATGATAGGCAGCCCGGTAAGAGTGCTTTTCTACCTTATTTGGCTGATTAGCTTCTTTTGTTTTATAAAATGAATGAATCAAAATTCCTGTGCTAATAACCATCCATAATCCAAGAACGAATAATCCAACCATCTTATATTTCTTTTTGTTCACTTAAACTCACCACTTTCCTCTTTTAAAATAGAAAAAAGAAAATGCCAAGTTTTCCTGACATTTTCTTTTTCTTTTCACTGGTAATTACTTAACCGTAATCTGGCCTTGTTCAAGAATACTGTCTTTTACTACTGATGTTTTTTCCCCTTTAATGTTAAGCTGGAAGCTTGGGGCAAAGGTAGATTTATTGTCTTCAAAATAACCTCTGTTTGTCATGTAGCTAGTCACTACAACATTATCACTGTCAGCCTGCGGGATCGCATAGTGTGCATAGTTCCAAGTGATGTCATATGGATCTAGATCCTGATGCAGGACGATGCCCGTTTTATTTAATGGTTTATATGGGCCAGTCAAGGAATTTGACGTGTAGCCTAACATGTAAATATCTTGATTATCGATTCCATCAATGGTCATTTTTGATCCTCTTGAGCTTGTGAATAAATACCACTTGCCGTCCTTTTTAAAGATGTTTGGACGTTCGATTTCATCTGTGACCGTATTTGAAACTAGCAATGGCTTCATTTCTTTTTTCAATGTATAATCGTCGTTTACTTCAATAATTCCAATTGCACCGTTTGCAAGTTCAGCTAATTCTTTTTTAGGGCTTTGCATAAGTTTGTTTTTTTCACCTTGGAAGAAATTATTGCTGTTGCCATAATAAGCTCGATTGTATAGCGATTCTTCGCCTTGGTAGCCATATTCTGTACCCGTATTTGCTTCAAATACAAGGTATTTGCGGCCTTTGTCTTCCACATAGTGAGGGTCTCTGAAGGTATGATTATCAGCGGAATTTCCGTCCTCTACAAATTTATCTACAGTTTGATAGTACCTGCTGTCTTTGCCTTCATAGATGGATTTGTAATCCTCAACACCATCCACTTTTAATGTTTCAGAATCTGGCTCTGAAAGGTTTACTTGAGCGGTTGTCAAGGTTTGTTTCCCATAATTTCCTGACTCAGGTATATACGGTTCACGATTTGTATAGAATAAGCGAACTTCCCCGTCCTCAGTGAAGGTTGCAGAGCCTGACCACTCTTCGGCTTGCTCTTTTAGGTAAGGATCATTTGGAACGTTTTTATCATTGTCATCAAATACTCTTCCAGCATTCTTCCAAGCATTAAGGGAGTTGTCGCCCACTTTTTTGTAGAATATGTAGATGAACGTATCGCTCGCGTTTTTAGGATCGCCTGCTAATCCAAAAACGATATGATATCCTTTGTACTCTGCAACAGTTCCATCAGCGTTTTGCAATGGCCATGTATCCCACACATCTAAATCAATGGTTTCGCCTGATTCCGTTACTTTTTTGGCAGAAGGGATGTTTTTAATTGTGGATTCATCAAACTTAGGAACGGCATATCTAGTATCACCGTGCTGATTAATCATATCTTTCATAGCTGATCGAGTAATTTGTGAAGTATCGTACGTTTCTTTGTAATCTGCCGGATCCTTTGAAGCTGCAAATGATTGGGTAACAGTACCGCTTAATAGAATGCCAGTACTGAGTATTCCTGCTGTTGCCTGTTTGGCAAGCCTGCTAAAGTTCATAAGTCTTCCTCCTCGTTTTATGTGTTTGCTAGTACAATAGAATTATAGGCGATTCCTGAAAAGAGAGGTATGCCACATATTGATTGGAATTTAGTCGTATATTGATATCGCAATTGCGGAAGGCAAAAAAAGCCCCGGCAAGAGGCTATTCCTTCGAAAACCTCTCCCAGGACTTCTGATATTCATTGAGCAGCTGATGGCGGTTCAGCTGTTTCCCGACATAGAGCTGAGTCGCGGCTCCGAATTCCTCTCTAATTTCAACAGGGAAGTGAGACCAGTTAGATGGGACGGTGTTCCCATCTTTGTAATTTCGAAGAGTTTCTTCTGCGAGCGGCCCTATATCATCAGTTTTAATGTTCTTAAACGCAGGAATGAATTTGAATTCTTCCGTCATGAACCGTTTTCCTTGTTCTGACATCACCATCCAATTTAAAAACTTCTTGGCTTCTTTTTTCTTTTCAGGAATGGACTGTTTATTTACGGCCCAATAATTTGGAACGCCGACAACAAGGGCTTCCTTTAAAGGTCGGTCATTAATCGGAATCGGCATAAAACCAATGTTCATGTCAGGCGAAGCTTGATCGATCATCGGCTGAATCCAGTTGCCTTGCTGAATGATGGCTGCTTTTTCGGAGGTAAACAGATTCACTTCCATTGTATAGTCCGTTGACAGTGGATTATCATTTCCGTACTTTATGGTGAGATCCAGCAGGGCAAGTAGATCCTTGAATGTTTGATTGGTACTGATTTTTTCCGTTCCGTTATTTAAATTTCTAATAAAAGCATCAGTATCCTTTTGCTGGGCAAAAGCAACATTCATTAGATGGTCGCCCAATTCCCAGTCTTCATAGTAGCCTGTTGCAAAGGGAGTAATGCCTGCATTCTGCAGCTTTTCGGCAGCTGCTGTCAGTTCAGAAAGAGTGGCGGGCTGTTCAGTAATGCCTGCTTGTTTAAATAGATCCTTATTATAGATAAAGCCATACCCTTCAAGGTTAACCGGCATTCCGTAAATTTTCCCGTCCAATGTGACCGGCGTCAGGGCTTCTTTGTATGCTTGATTAATCCAGGGCTCCCCTGAGAGATCCTCCAGATAGTTACGCCATAGCTTGGCATTTTCATAGCCGCTGTTTGTAAAGATATCCGGACCAGTGCCGGTCGCCATTTCGGCTTTTAGGTCGGCGAGGTCATCCATTGCGCCTCCAACAGTATGTACCCTGATATTGACGTGAGGATTTTCCCGTTCATAAGCACGCGTCATTTCTTCAAATTGAGTGGAGATTTCCACTTTCGGATTCCTTAAATCCAGCGTGATTTTCCGCTCTGTCTTTTCCGTTTTTTCTGGTGGGGCTTCGTCCTGACATGCAGAAAGAGACAGGCTGACGGCCCCGATTAACAAAAGGGATAAAAACCTGTTTTTCATCATGTCACCCCTTTAGATACATGTTGATCGTTCTTATTCCTGAACTCAAAAGGCGTCATTCCGACGACCTTTTTAAATAGCTTTGAAAAGTAGATTTCATCTTGATAGCCAAGCATGGTCGAGATGGAGTAAATGCTTTTGTCTTTTTGTTGCAGCCACGACTTTGCCTGTCTTATTCTAAGCTCCGTGATGTATTTGGACAGGGTCATTCCGGTCTCTTGCTTATACTTTCTTGAGATATGCTCGCGGCTTAAGAAGAAAACATTCGACAGCTTTTCCAGACTCAAATCCTCCATATAATACATGTCAACATAGGAAACCATGTCTTCCATGCGGCGAGCGGCATCTATTTCATCCAGACGGTGGATGGATCGGAAGTTTTGTTCCTCGAGCTTTTTCTGCAGAGCCTGAAACGAGGTCCTGATATCCGATAAAGTTTCGACCTGCTCTTCAGTTACAAGCCTTACAGGGATATCGAACTCCTGGCTGATCCATTCCTCAACGGAGAGCCATTGATCGCGAATGGTGATAACAAGGCAGAGGTTAAGATCCGTCTGCAAGGAAAACGCATTTCCTAATTTGCGGTCCGTAAGTTCACCTGAAAGCTTTTGGATATAGAGATCCGGATTGTGCATCTGGTAAAAGGAGAGCAGTGTCAGCTTATAGCCCTCCGATTCAGGAAGAAACTCGGCAAGGCTGATTGCATCTGAACGGCCCCCCAGGCATATCGCAGTGGCTAACTGGTTTCTCCGCAGTTTTTTCACATCTTCCAGCACTTCAGCATGTTCAAAGTCATCCTTCCAGGCTTGTACCGATTTTTCCAGTGTATGATTGAACGCCTCATACTCAATCGGCTTCAGCAGGTAATCAAAGCTGCTGTGCTGAATGGCTTTCCGCATATAGGAATAATCGTTATATCCAGTAATGAAAATAACTTTCCCCGGATAGGAAATGGAATCCAACCACTCAATCAGTTCGATTCCGCCCATACCGGGCATTTTCACGTCTGTAAAGATAATCTCAGGGCGTTCTTTCTCAATCAGTGATTTTGCCTCATGGCCATTTTTCGCTTCCAATAGCTTGGTGATGCCGTGAGTTTCCCACTGGCCTAAATGGCGTATGACGTCCCGCACATTGAATTCATCATCGACAATCAGTGCTCTCACCTTGTTCATCTCCTTTCCTGAAGTAAGTCTTTATCCTTCCCAAGGTCGGTCTTAATCGGGATCCTCATACTGACGGAAAACCCTTGTCCGTCATTCGAATCTACTTTCATTTCTGCACTTGGTCCATACCCTAGAAGCAGCCTGTCACGAATATTCTTCAGGCCTATATGTTCATGCGAATAAGTCCCTTCGTAAGGGGGTGTATAGATATGTTCCCGTAGAGTCTGAAGCTCTTGTTCCGTCAGACCCGGACCATCATTCTCTACAGTAAAGCACAGATCGTTTCCTTGTTTTTCACCATTAATGGACAAATGAGCGTTGCTGTAACCTTCCTCATACGTGTGTTTAAAGTAATTCTCTGCTAGGGGCTGCAGAACCATACTTGGAATTGTCATGTCCAAAATGGACTCATCGATATTGACCGAGTAACTTACATTTTTACCAAAACGCTCTGTTTGAAGGGAGAGGTACGCTTTTGTATACTCAGCTTCATCCCTAACCCGTACCCATTGATCTGCCTGCATTGAGTAGCGCATCATTTTGGACAGCGAAGTCAGCAATTGATAGACCTTTGGTGCATTCGACCTGAGGGCAACAGCGCCGATGGATTGTAAAGCGTTAAACAAAAAATGAGGATTAACCTGTGATTTTAACGCCCTGAATTGGTTCTTCCTGTTTTCAATTTCAAGCTTATATTCACGGTCAATGTGGGAATTGATCCGGTTCATCATGTCCTTCATGTGTGACTCCAAATGGCCAATTTCATCGCTTTTGGTATCATCAAAGGGGACATTCATATTTCCGCCTTCAATGGAGCGGACTTTGCTGCTCAGCCTCGTAATGGGACGGGTAATCCTATTTGAGATAATGCATATCATCAGCAAACCCAGTATTCCTACGCCGATGCCGACAAGGATATTGGTATAGGCGGTTTTCCTGACATCTTCAAATAAAGCCTGACTCGACATGACCTTAATCAATTTCCAGCCGTTCAGTGACCCTGATAACTCCTTTGATAAGATAATATCGTCATCATGCCGGCTCCGATTCCCATCAAGACGTTGCTTTTCATCGGTAGGAAGAGGTTTTCCAATCAGGGCACGATCGTTTGCATACATGACGCGATCTTTTGAATCAATAAGCAAAACAGAAGATTCGTCTCCCTGGACAAGGTTATTGCAAATGCGGGCGTACTCGCCCAAATCAATGTCGATTGTAATCATCCCAAGAAACTTTTTAGAAAGAACGTCTATAATTTTGTGGTGAAAAGTCATCACCATCGTTTTGTCCGATTTTGGAACAATGGCTGCATTATTGTAATTCTCAAGAGTGTGGGGCGGCTCAATCAAATATTGTGAGTCAGATGTATACAGCTGTTTGATCGGGTCCTGGTTAAGAAAATTCGGCTGATACCTGTGTGTGCTGATCATTGCATTATAGACAGTAAATGACTCATTGTTTTTAGCAATATAGAAACGGATTTGCCGGAATTCTTTTCTCATTAGATAAAAGGTTTCGAGACTCTTTTTCATGGTCATAGGGCTGAAATAAATGGAGTCTTCGAAGCCATTATTAAAAATCCGAAACAGATCAGGGTTACGGTACAGAATATATGGAAAATCAACCATGTCGTCAAAATACTGCTCCAGTTCATCCGCATTCTTCTGAAGCTGCTCCCGGCTGTTTTCAAGTTCATACTGCTCCACACTGTTTTTTGTATAAGTGTAGATGAAAAAAACGGACAGGAAATAGGGCAGAACGATGAAAATCAGCAGCATGATCAATAAACGGCTTTGTATACTTTTCACAGGAGGCACCCCCTTTCGCAGAAGGCTCTTTTTTTAGTCTTCTCACTTTAGCATCCTAAAACTATATCAAATCAAAAAACCAAGTCAATCATGCTTAAGTAGGATTCGTGTAAGTGCATGTATCGTTATATATCGCAGTTCGGGCTTATATTATGTTCTAATCTGCGCTGCGCCAGAGTTTTAAGAAGATAAGGCAAACAAAAAAGCTGAAGACATCTTCAGCTTTTACAAAAATTGTGCTTTTTCTCCTACTTCTACATCAACAAATACATAATATAAGGAGCCCCTATTAAAGCGATCATAATCCCCGCAGGTATACCTTTGGGTTCAAGTATGTTTCTTCCGATGGTATCTGCCAGAAGCAGCAGCCAGGCGCAGATCAGAATCGCTACCGGCAGGAAGAGCTGATTTCGAAATCCGACCAGAGCTCTTGCAAAGTGCGGAGCCCTGAGCCCGACGAAGGCGATGCCTCCTGTGACAAGGACAGCTGCTGCTGCAAGCGCAGCCCCCCCCATGGAAGGATGGCCCAAATGAAAGGCCAGTCTGCACCCCATATGTTCCCTGACAGCCAATTTGCAATAAAAATCCACCTTTTGGCGATCAGCAGATGAAATAAGGACAATCACTAGACCTGAGAGGGCCATAGAAAATCCCACCCCGGTTAATTCAACTTTGACTGGCTGCCCGGAAATGGGAAATAAATATAAAAGTAAGCCTTTGTCACTTGAACTATACCCCGGATAACGGACACACATAAAAAAGTGTCCCTTATCCGGGTTTTTTTATGTTTCAATAGATGTAATGAGTATGGACGGAGGGTTTCTATGAGTAAGAATATATATACTGAATTTCAGATTAAAGAACTTGAAAAGAATCCAAATATCATTAGTGCTTCCGAGCGATCTATTTCCTATAGTCCGGAATTTAAAACAAAAGCTGTTAAGGAATATAAAAAGGGGAAAGCCCCCTCTCAAATTTTCATTGACCAGGGAATTAATCTCGAAATAATTGGAAAGAAACAACCCAAACGTTGTCTACAGCGCTGGCGTAGTACCTTTGAAAGGTTTGGTGAGGAAGGCTTCCTTACGGAACGCCGTGGAAAAGGAAGTACAGGACGCCCCACTTCCAAGCCACAGTCTGTAGAAGATCAACTTAGGAAGGCCGAGGCGAGAATCAAATTCCTTGAAGCAGAAAATGACTTCCTAAAAAAGCTGGAAGAGCTAGAAAGGCAGGCTCTGAAAAAGAAATGATTCTAACTGCTGCTGAGAAGTTCTATCTGATTGAAAGGACGATCAGAATACACCAATTAAAGAAGGCTGTTTCTTATCTATGCAAATTGGCTGGTGTAAGTCGAAGTGGCTACTATGATTGGTTAAAGGCAGCTCCTTACCGTGAGCTTCGTGAAGAACAGGATGAATTGGACATAGAATTGATCAGAAATATTTTCATCAGTAAAAAGGAAAAAGTAGGCGCCCTCCAAATCAAAATGATTATGGAGAATGACTACTCGGCCGTCATGAATCATAAGAAAATCAGACGGTTGATGACAAAATATAATCTCCTAGCGAAAATCAGAAGGGCCAACCCGTATCGGAAGATGGCCAAGGCAACCAAGGAGCACCTTACTTGTCCAAACCTCCTTAATCGTGAATTCAATCAGGAGGTGCCAGGGAAGGTCCTGCTTACTGACATTACCTATCTTTATTATGGGAAAGGCCAAAAAGCGTATTTATCCTGCGTAAAAGATGCCGCCACAAAAGAAATCGTTACGTACCATTTATCTACTTCATTAGAAATGGATATCGTTTACGAGACTTTAAATAAGCTAAAGCAGGCTGTGTGTCACGAGTTCCATCCGAGTGCAATCCTTCATTCTGACCAGGGGTTCCATTACACCCATCCGCTATTTCAACGCAAAGTGAAGGAACTTGGGATAACCCAATCCATGTCCCGCAAGGGAAACTGTTGGGATAATGCGCCAATGGAAAGTTTCTTTGGCCACTTTAAGGATTTGGCAGAATATAAAACATGTACTAATTTAACGGATGTGAAGGAAGAAATTGATCGAGTTATTGAAGAATATAATGAACATCGTTATCAATGGGGGCTAAGGAAAATGGCCCCAGTACAATACCGGGACCATTTATTAGCTGCTTAGGCACTTTTTTATACTGTCCGTAAAATGGGGCACAGTTCAACTTTGGGCAAAGGCTCCTTTTTTGACGAGTTTCTTCTATATTAATCTTTTAGAAATGTTAGCAACGCTTCATTAAATTCTTTTGGGGTGAGTTGCGTTTAATCCATGCGGACCACCCTTTATTAGAGCGGGCTTACTACCAGGAATGGAATCAAATGTACGTTTTCCACTTAACTCAAAAGGTACAGTTTCATCAGAGTCACCGTGAATAATAAGAGTAGGTATATTGAACTTTTCCAAGCCCCTTCTAAAATCTGTTTTACTAAAGGCCGTTATATAATCGAGCTATCATCATCCCTAAAACAAAGAAAATGAAATCCTGCGAATAAGCAAGTATTTGTTAGAAAATCGCATTAAACTGATGAGTGGAAAAGAAAGAAAGAGGGATTTGAAAATAATATTGAAATATCCATAAAAATTAGACCCTTTATCTATAACCATTTTAAGATATGGCTGTTTTCACATACTTTGTTGCTATTTACCAGGTAGTGAGTTGTGGTTGATTTCCCCTCCAGATGCTCGCTTTCCTTGGTGCGGGCGGTGAGCCTCCTCGGCGTAAACGCCTGTGGGGTCTCACCTGTCCCGCTGCTCCCGCAGGAGTCTCGCACTTCCACTCCAATCAACCTTAAATAGTTTCGTTTTAAAAACAACTATCTTTACGAAAAGAGCCTAAAATATAAAACAGTGGGAAATGAATGCTTCCCACTGTTTCTAACGTTCAGCTGGTGTTTTCATTAATTGTTTTGATAAGTTGACTGATCTAATTTCACTAACAAATGTAGAGCCTAATCGTAATATCCCACCCAGCATTTGAACGATTGTCATTTGTTCTAGCAAGATAATTGCAGAAATCAATATAGCTACAAACGGATCTACATAACTTAGTATAGCTATACTCTGCGTTTTTTATTTTTCCATACAAGGGAAAAATAACCAAAAACCAATCCCTGTATTGATGATCCCTAAAATTAAAATAAAAGGAATGGAAGAACTTAATACTTCAAAAATACCAAAGCCTTCAGTAAGGAAAACATATGGCATTAGAAGTAATGTGGTTGTTCCAAGCTGAATGATGGTCAGCTCTAACTTTCCCATATTTTTAATTAATTTATTTAAAAGCAATAACGCTGCATAAAATGAGCTGCGATTAATCCAAAGGAAATTCCAATAATATCATCTGATCTGGATGCACTCACGCCTTTTCCTACAATCATTAACATACCAATGATCGCTACAAATTTCGCTTTTCTTCAACATTTTAAAAAAAAACAACTTTCTATTTCTCCACTTTTTCCTTATTTCTTAATTTCTCCACTTTTTCGGGAGTTAGGGTGATGTCCCGGACAGGGGAAACTCTTCCCCACTCATCCTTGTGAACGATGTGTTTTCGTTCAAATTTGGTCGGAGTATCTATACCTGCGGCAGCTGCAAGGTTAAATAGCCCCTCGCGGAGGGAAATCACGTAATTGGCGACTCGGTATTGTTTTTCCTCAATAACCAGACCATCCTGCAACTTTGAATCAGTTGTGGCTACTCCTGCAGGGCAATGGTTTGTATGGCAGATTTCAGCCATGATGCAGCCAACGCTAATCATAAAACCGCGGGCTATATTGACTAAATCTGCCCCCATCGCTAAAGCGACCGCCACTTTATCTGGAGAAGTCAGCTTGCCTGATGCAATCAGCTTGACCCTGTTACGTACACCATATTTTTTTAACATCTCATCTACAAGTGGCAAGGCTGACATAATTGGGAGTCCGACTGCATCTGCAAGCTCCTGATAGGTTGCCCCAGTTCCACCTTCTCCGCCATCCACCGTGATAAAATCAGGTCCTTTACCTGTATCTCTCATGTTTTTCGTCATTTCCTCAAGTGCATCAAGATCCCCCACAACAATTTTGATACCGATAGGCTTTCCGCCTACATCCCTCATTCTTTCCACAAATTCGAACAATTCATTAAAATTCTTGAATTCATAGAACCGGTTAGGGCTATTGATCGTTTGGCCAGGTTCCACTAGGCGAATTTGGGCAATTTCTTCTGTCACCTTTTGCCCTTCAATATGCCCACCTCTGATTTTGGCACCTTGTGCCAGCTTAATTTCAAATGCCTTTACTTGCTCGATTTCACTTTTCTTCTTGAATTCTTCCCAGGAGAACTCCCCACCTGCTGTCCTTACTCCAAACAGTCCCGGACCGATTTGCATTATGATGTCGGGATTTCCGGAGAGATGATATTTGGAAAGACCACCTTCACCAGTATTCATCCATGTTCCTCCTGCAAGCCCTAATCCTCTCGACAGTGCAGTGATGGCATTCTCACCGAGTGCACCGTAGCTCATTGCAGATTGTCCTACGAGCCCCTTTAATTTAAAGGGATTCCGGCATGTGTCCCCTCCGATTATGACAGCATCCTCGTCTCGTAAAAAGTACGGTTCTATTTGTCTATCTTCCCGCTTCTCCTTTCTGGTCAATAGACCTTCCTCATCTACTTCATATACCTTTGTATTGATTTTTTGGCTATTATCTATTCTTAATTCTTCCCGGAGATTGGGAAACATACTATTTCGAATATAGTATCCAGCCTCATTGAAGTCACGTTCCGATCCAAATCCGATTAAACGCTCCTTATATTTTCCTGCTTTTACAACATCCTCGAATTCCTTTCTTGAGAAAGGGGTGCCTTCATTATTATTTTCAAATAAATACTGCCTAAGTTCAGGTCCTATTTGCTCTGTCATGTATCTAATTCGGCCTATTAGGGGGAAATTCCTCAGGATTGAATGTTGTTTTTGTGTATCATCCTTTCGGTAAAAGTACGCTGCGGCCGCAACTGTCCCTAAAACGGCAGATCCTTTTAAAACTGTAGGAAGGTAATGTTTTAATTTGGACATTTTATCACCCTTTGCTTCTTATTTTTAGTGCAAGTTACTCGAGTAATCTATAATCTTTGGAGTGCTTCATGAATCAGAATTTCTCCAGAAGTTACATGGAACGTTTTATTATATACTTCTTTAGTATCCAGCGCTTTGACCAATACAGAAGCAATATCCTCCTTTGGTATCTCGCCTTTGTCATGCACAATTGATGGTCCAGCTTCAACTTTACCTATTCCCGGCTTATCCACAGGCATACTTGTCCGTATGACCGTATATGTAAGCTTTTCCTGTCTTAATAGCTCTTCTGAGTGGTACTTGACACCGTTTGTACTAGAATCTAAGCTCTCCATTTCTTTTTCTCCCATGGTGTTCATCAAAACAAAGCGCTTTACCCCATGTTTCTTAGCAGCCTCAACTGAGTCTATTACTGACTGATGGTCAACCAGTATTGGTTTGCCCTCCCCAGTCCGGGGACTGGCGCTACTCAGGTAGATCACTGCTTCACAGCCTGAAAAAGCACTGGAAAAATCCCTTTTTTCCAAAGAAACTACATCTCGTGCTCCAAGTTTAACCATTTCCTCAACTTTATTTTCTGCTCCTACCAGTGCTACCGGGTTATGGTGCCTGTCTGCCAGCTGTTTTACAACGTGCTCTCCGGTCATGTCCTCTGTTCCTATTACCAGAACTCTCATTTTAATACCTCCCTGCTAGTTTGATACTATCTATTTACCACTTTAAAGTTTAATGAAACAATTAAGCGTCTTCGCCGTATCGTTAATTTTAACGATTCTTTGATAGTCCAACTTCTTCAGTGGAAGCAATTAGGCTTTTATTGAACGTACGTAATCTCAAAATTAATAATCTGACATCAATTATTACTGAAGCTGTAGGAACTAGATTAGTAATTGGAATTAAATAAGAACGAAACCCAACTACTCTGCTCTTGTAAAATAAATTGGGTTTAATTTGGGTAATTATATAAAACTATACATTAAAGACGATTATTTCCTGGGGAAACAAAACCCGAAATTATCTATTAAAAATATTAATTTTTTATGTATTCACTCCATACATTCCATAGTTAATCGCACCATACTTTCTTACGAACGCCATATTGAGGAATTCCGCACGAAGGATACTGCCATCTATAAAGTATAAAAACTTTTATCAATCTGGAAATGAGGGGCCCTATTTTTTTCAAAACTGAAAAATTACTAACTACAGGAATGCTAAACTGACCAGCTTTCCATATATGAAAAAAGAACCTCTAGTAATATACTAAAGATTCGGGATTAATAAATGTTTTGTAATTTTAATATGTTAAATGAAAGCAATTAAATTAATAGATTTCCATAATACGAGATAAACGAATAGAGAAAATCTTTTGATTTTCATCTTTTAAGGAAAGAGTTTGTTCATTAAGGTTAAGTTTATGCAATTGACCCTTGCATGTTTTTAATACTCCTTCTTTATAATAAATGATGGTCGTTATGCCCTTTTTTTTCAACGATTTCAAGATCATCTGATTATCTCCCTTCTGTCTATTCAATCATTTATTTAAAATTGTATGATAATTGGTGCAAAACTATGAAACAATTAGGATATGTATATTATACAACGAAAATCGTAAGCGTTTTCATTATTGTTGTGAACAATTTGTGAAGGTTTGAACATTGGAATATTTTGGGGAAATTAGAGCAGGCTAGGAAATGGTAAAAATCCATGAAAAAAATGAATTTAAAGTGAATCGGCATTAAATTCTCGTCTGAGTTGGATAAAATTTCAATTTATAATCATAGGTGGATATGTATGAGTTGCAATTATTTTTTCGAGAACAGCAACTGGCTTTTGACAAGGGTGAAAAATCGCTTTTCCACTAACCATAGGTGCTCCATAAGAAGCCTTATCATAATAAAAATTAAATGTTCTTTTTGTCCCTTTAGTATAGGAAATAAAATATTCTCCTATTCAAAAAAAGGTAAGAGCATATTTGTGCCCTTACCTTTCTTCATTTATTCTTCACCGTTACTCTTCCTTGCTTGCTGCCATATTCATGCTCGCTTCGACATTCTCCTGGCTGATGGTGGTGAATGGTAAATTTCGTTTTCCTGAGAAATTCTCAAGCAAGTCTTTGACATCAATTCCCGAAGATGCCTTTAATGACTCTTGCAATGTTGCCATTAAATCCGTTGCATATCCTGTCACTTTATTAGCCCCGCCATTCGCACCGCTTCCGCCTGTGTCCACTACAGTGATTTTGTCTATATTACTAAGCGGGCTAGCAACTTGTTTTGCATATTCAGGCAGCATTTTCAAAATCA
The DNA here is from genome assembly GCF_001578185.1 of Peribacillus simplex. Taxonomy (NCBI): domain Bacteria; kingdom Bacillati; phylum Bacillota; class Bacilli; order Caryophanales; family Bacillaceae; genus Peribacillus; species Peribacillus simplex. Next base: position 2,980,079 of record NZ_CP011008.1, read on the forward strand.
TGTCCATTACGGCGGCTTGCCCGAACTGTTCAAAAGCTTCAGCTATTTTCTGCTTGGCTTCTGCTTCTGCTACCCCTTTTAACCTGATGATTTCCGCTTCTGTCGTACCTTGTGCCCTTTGGGCGTCCGCTTTAGCAAGACCGTCCATTCGAACACGTTCCCCTTCCGCTTTTGTAAAATTTCTTTGCCCGGTCCAAGTAATCCACATGAATTTCGAGGTGAACTAATCTTCCCATGTTTACCTCCTAGTTTTGATCAAAACTTTTCCTCTTACCGTAAGTTGATACTTATGTAGCTACATGCCTACGGTGCTTTATTTATATTTTAAAGTCTAAGATGAAGCAGGCTTTTCAATTTGAGTTAAGTCACCTCTTTATTATAGGACAGTTGCGGGAATATCTGACAAAAAAGGCAGCTCCCTGGTGGGGGATAGCTACCTTCGTTTACGATTACTATGAAAAGGTAGGAGCGGGGAATTCATCAATTCTCATACGAAGTAAACTATATGGTTTTTCCCGGAGGTCTCTTCCATAATGAAATCTCGCCTGCCGATGTAATTGATTCACAATGACATATAAGTATTGATCGGGGCCAATCGAAAAAGTATCCGGCCATAAAATTCTCGGGTCATGTGCGATGGTTTCCATTGCGCCATTCGGCAATATCTTCCGGATACTATTGTTTTCATAGTCTCCCGCATAAACGATTCCTTTTGCGCTGGTGATCATTCCATCAGACGCACCTTTTTCCCCAAAATACTGCACATATTGGGATAAATTCAGGTCCTGTATCCTTCTGTCTCTTAGGGATTCTGTTGAGATCGAGAACAGCTGACGGCTGGTAAGCGGAGCATAAAATAAAACCTTTCCATCAGGAGAAATCGCTAAACTATCGGAAGCCAATCTAAATGGGAAAGACGAGCCGTCCGGGTTTCGATTCATCAAAATTTCACCTTCTACTTTCGGTAAAAAATAGGGATCAGGTGAAGTTGATATTGCCCCATTTAAGCGTCTAAACGCGTTCCCATTTTCTAAATCTACGACAATAATAGCCCCTGGCCCTCTGGAAGAAGAATCCGTTATATATGCATAGCCTGCTCTTCCAACCCGAAAATCCAAACGGACATCATTCAGATAAGTTGTTGGCAAGACAACATCTTCTGTAAAGGTATATACTCTCCTTATTGTATTCGTGCTTAAATCAACAGCAACTAATTTTGCTCCCCCTTGAATAGGTTCAGAAAAATTTGGTGCCCCTGTATCTAGTACCCAAAGTGTTCCTCTTCCATCAGCAACGATACTTTGGACACTGACGAAAGACATCGTAATATTCCCAGTATTAACTAAATTGGTTTCTACACTGGGATAAGGCTGCAATTCACCCTCAACAATTTCTGCCACAGTAAATTGAACGTCGTCTCCCCATTTCGGAAAGCATACAAAAATACGACCGGTTTCGGAAACGCTGACACCTGTAGGCATAGCCCCATAAAAAGCATGCACCAGTTCAAACTGCCCAAAATATTTTTCCATAGGTAACATAGGTTGCATGATATCCTCCTCATCAAATCCGAACGGATATCACCTATATATGATGAAAATTTTTTGTAGTGCCTGGTTCTTGATAAATTTTTAAATCGTGATGGATGCTGTGGGTTTATTAGTGCAGGAGAAACATGGGAGTTTCGATAAAGTGATTCAAGCTTCCACTGGCTCTTCAAAGACGGGGAATGAGAGCGTCTGAATTTACGTTTGCAGTCAATTTTAGAACTAACATAAAAACTATTTTGATTTGCTCCCGTCCAGCAGCCTGGTTAGAAAATAAATCTGTCTCCTGCCATAAGAAAAGGCAGCTTCAGCAACCTGCCTTATTGTAGAGTTGACACAAACTGTGAAGTTAAAAGGAAGTGCGAAAAAAACTTAAGTAAAGGGAGTAGTGAGCCGGCTACTCCCTAAGAACATTAACCATTACAAATCATAAGTACATTACCATCTGGGTCTTGAAAGTTAAAATAAGCAAAACTTCCAATACGCTCTATTTCTTTAACAATGGCTATGTTATTACTCTTGATAAATTGGTAAGCTTCGTCTATATCTTTTGCGTAGAAATTAAATAAGACATTATTGGATGGCTTAAATATGAAATTAGGATCAAACGTATGGTCATCTAAAGTTAATCCAGTTTCACTTGTTACAGGAATATTGTAAACAGGTGATTCTACAGAGTCATTATTTCGTGAGATGCCAAGGAGATTGCAATACCATTCAACTGATTTCTTTAAATCATTAACATGAATAAAAACATTGTTTATTTTACTATTGATAGGAGAACTGGCTATTTTCATTGTTTTCCACCTTTCATTGAACCTTACCTAAAGAAATTCAACAAGTTTCAAAAACTCCCTTTAGAAGTTCATCATAATCCGAAAACACTGTGCTTGTAGAACTATCCTCGTATTATTAAGGTCAGCCAGTTATTTCTGGTTGAACAATTTTTTATATTTAGGAGGAGATAATAAATGAATCCAGTTGTTGGTCTGGATGTAGCGAAAGAAGAAAGTCAGGTTCAAGCATTCTTGGAGAAGAAGAAGCCTTATCAAGGCAGTTTTAAAGTTACGCAGAATATTGCCGGTACCCCTTAATCCTTCTAGTAGTATCATAGCTTCGCTTGTTATACGAGATCATTGTCCCAACCAGCCTAATCATGTTTCTACAAGTAGGGAGCGAACTGTTTAGTTGACGGGGTCCAAGCCCCGCGGGCAGGAACGTTCTACCCCGGCTACCGTAATCATATCCCGAAAACACTCTTTCACTTTCTGAGGGAAATAGAAAGTATAGCGGAGATCAAACCTCCGATTGTATTGGAATCTACGGGGCATTACCATACGCCCATTGTACAGTATTTTGAGGAGAGAGGTTACTTATTAATTATCGTTAACCCAACTCATTTCTTATCGTGCGAAGAGCTCAAGTTTACGCAAAGTAAAGACAGATATAATCGATGCACGTCACCTCTGCGAGCTGTACTATAAAGAGGATTTAGAGCCTTATAAAAAACGAGGGATACAACTCTTAAATCTTCGTAATCTTTCAAGACAACACGCAAATATAACAGGGATCTATGTACAAACAAAACTACAGTTTCAGGCTGTTCTTGATCAAGTATTTCCTGAATATAGAGGGGTTTTTGGAGATTTGTATTCGGTTGTTTCTTTGCTTACTCTATTAGAATTCCCTACTTCTGAAGACATATCAGCAGTCGATGAAGAAACTGTAGCAAATAGGATTAATGAACTTTGTCCAAGTCGTTCTAGAAAGTGGGCGAATACACAGGCAGAGAAACTTATGGCTGCCTCAGCTCGAAATCCTTTTCAGAGAACTTTATATCAGAGTCACATTTTAAGCCTAGAGATGTATATATAAATGCTTCTAGAATACCAAAAGCACCTATCCAGGTTTGAAGACGAGATAGATGCTTTGGCAAAAGAAATTGAAGAATATAAGATTATCCAATCCATCCCTGGAATCGGTGAAAAAATCGCTGCAACGATTATTTCTGAAATTGGAGAGATTGATCGGTTTAATCACCCTAAAAAACTGGTGGCATTTGCCGGAATCGATCCAAGTATCTTTGAATCAGGTAAATTTAAAGGCACAGTAAATCGGATTACCAAAAGAGGTTCTGGTAGACTACGACATGCCTTATATATGGCCGCTCGTTGTGCCATCCGTGATTGTCGCAAAAAGAAAACGACAGATGAAATCATCCCTCAGAACAAAAGATTACGAGAGTTCTATGATAAGAAACGTGAAGAAGGAAAGCCCTTTAAAGTGGCTGTGATAGCATGTGCCAATAAGCTTCTACAATGGATTTATGCACTATTACAAAACAACTCGACTTTCCAAGATCTAACCTAGTTTAAAAGTATAACTAAATAGCACAAAACTTTCCAAATACAGTTCATTGGAAGGTTATTTAACATGCACAAATTTAGTATAGCATGAAATATTTTAAGTTTTCATTGAAAAATGTTGACTAACTATTAGCTGGTTTAGTGCCATAAATCGAGTAGGAGGAGGCGCCTAGCCTCCGACCTCTCACACCACCGTACGTACCGTTCGGTATACGGCGGTTCAGTTTAAGTCTGACGTAGTTTTGTATATCGTTCATATAGATTTACTAACCCATGATGGAGCCAATAAACATTATTAAGGGTTTTGTCTAGAATAGGACTATGCGCTATGCGCCAATAACCCTTTCTGCTATTTCCCCATTCATATGCTTTTCCAAATGGGACGCCTAATCCTTTGAGTTTCCTCACCCTCGTTCTTGGCAATTTCCATTGCTTCCATAGGCACATCCTGAGTCTTCTTCGAATCCATGAATCTAAATTCTTCAATACGTTCGGAGTATCAATGAGGGCGAAATACCCCATCCAACCTCTAAGGTATTGCTTTAACTTATTTATTCGGAGTTCCATGGGTATCGGTAATTTTCTCGAGGTCATTTCCCTGATTCGTTTCTTTACCCTCTTCATCGTTTGTTTAGCCAGTAGAACCTTCGGGTTCTTCTTTGACTTCGTGAAACTAAAACCGAGAAACGTTCTGTTCCAAGGGCGATCATACTTCGACTTCTCGTAGTTGACCTTTAGCTTCAGTTTATTTTCAATGAATCTTGAGATATTTCCCATTGCACGTTTGGCGGCTTTTCGTGTCTTCACAAAGATAGTACTGTCATCCGCATACCTTACGAATCGAAGATTGCGTTTCTCTAGTTCTTTATCTAAATCGTCTAACATGATATTAGATAATAAAGGACTTAACGGACCTCCTTGCGGAGTTCCCTCCTCACTTTTATGAAAAAGTCCGCCTATCATAATGCCTGCTTGAAGGAAATTACGAATCAGTTTGAGAACTCGTTTATCTTCAATTTTCCGCTCTAACATTCCCATGAGCTTGTCCTGATTCACTTTATCGAAGAACTTCTCCAAATCCATATCCACTACCCATGTATAACCTTCGGTTATATAGGACTTTGCCTTTCGAACCGCCTGGTGCCCTTGTTTGTTAGGGCGAAATCCATAGCTATTCTCCGAAAAGGTTGAGTCATATATCTTGGTCAATATTTGGGCAATGGCTTGTTGAATGAAACGGTCTAGAACGGTTGGAATACCCAAAAGCCGAACTCCGCCGTTTGGTTTCGGGATTTCGATACGACGGACGGGCTGCGGTTGATAGGTACCCTGTAAAAGGGCTGTTTTCATGTTGTACCATTCGGTTGCGAGGTGCGGTCTCAGGTTTTGAACGCGCATTCCATCTACACCATGGCTTCCCTTATTTCTTTCTATACGCTTCAATGCCTATATTAAGTTTTCCCTCTCTAATATCTGTTCCATTAACATCGTTGATATCCTTTCTACGTGGATAAATGGTCTATTTGTGCCTTTATCTGCTCCACCCTTTTGAGGTTCCCCATGTATTCACCACTTCTTCCTTCAAATAAGTTCCATTAGGAATTGTTTGCTTCTTCGCAGATAACGAACGCCTAGTATTCATCCTCCTTAATCTGTTCGGTCCTTCCTTATCTTCTCGAGTAGACAAGTACTATGACCTCTGCTGACTTCTGATGATTCAGCTGTCCATCACTGGACAGGTTACCAAGTGTACTTGGCTGTCATCAGACCTCCCCAATCTTTCCCTCCATCTATCTGCTTCATTTACTCTGTACCACCTTCGGCAGTAAGGACTTTGTTTTGTTTCGCAAACTCATCCAATGATACCTAGCCTTATATGAAGTTCGTGTTCCTCAGACCGGAGGTTTGCCACTTGCTTCCTTCAGATTCCACGTCACCGTGGACACCCTTGCATTAAGCTAACCACTACTACTGCCTTCATGGTTCGGGACTTTCACCCTATAGATTGCACCCATGCCGGGCGCACGAAAAAGGTTGCCGCAGCAACCCTTTGTTAAACTATCGACCTTTTAGTTGAAGAATGGTTAATTAAAACTTAATGTTCAATAATTCTTTCATTTCAAGAAGAACATCAGAATGTTTTTCTTTTGATAGATACATCATTTTCTGTCCTGCTCCATTTGCTTCTTGCTTCTTTCCGTTCGGTTCTTGAAACATAATCCTTCCATCACTAAAAAAATTCATAGTGTATACTTTGTTATCCATGGTTTCTTTATCGGATAATATAAAAAAGTAATTCCCTTTTTTATTTAATTCTTTACTCTTCTCCAATAGCTCCTTATTAGGAGGTTGCACAACTTCCATTTTGTTCACTTTTTCTATAAAAGCTTGTATTTCATTAATATCTGTAATGACCTTTGAAGTTGACTCGGAAGATACACCGTCCTCATCAACACCTTGCACTAATAAAGTTGTATATTCATCTATATTAGGTATTTCTAAAATTTCACTTTTCGTTTTTGTAGTATCTAAACTACAAGCATTTAAGAATACTATCATTAAAGTGCAAAAAGAAAACATCTTGAAAAATCTCAAATTTCATCCCTCCATTTCTTCCTTCTACATTATATGAAAATTGGAAAATTATCCATGATTATTAAACTATCCTGCCCCGATAGTTTAAGTACTATCATTCACAATCTCAATAGAGTAGAACCTATTAATTGACCACTAAGTAAATCATATTCCAATTGGATTTTCACGCCTGCCGTATTACTACTCCCACCAGAACCTCGATAGTCAGTGGCGAAATGATCAGGCAGTTGAAAAACTGTCGCATCTAAAATACGGATACGATTGAAAGTAGAGATCATGTGTGCAGAAAGCGATTGATTTGAACAGAGTTTTTGTGTGAGAAGAGAAGTAAAGACTTCTCGAAGAAATGTGACAGCTGCTGGATTAAAGCGTTGATTCAGCCCTTCTGGGCTTATTAATACACCCGTCGAAGCCTCTAAACGACTACATAATTGCGTAAGTGATGTACTAGCGACTTCTTGGCTGAGCCAAACGCAAAGGGCGATAAGTCCATTTGCTTGATACTTACTAGATCGTTGTACAAAGCCCACCTGTTTGGCAGTTTCTTGTATGACAATTGGAGATAGAAAACGTTGTAATTCTTGTGCAAAAAGTGTCAGTTCACTGGAGATAATAGGATTCATAAAAAAACACCATCCTTTCTCGTAAACTTCTTACAATAAGAATAGCGTTATTTCATTCTTGAAGGTATTGTTTAAACTTAGCTTGATGGCGATGGGGTACCACCACATGCCCATCAAGGTAAGATATCATAATACCCCTAGAACGAAAATTTTGTGCATCTTACTCATTTTTATCGTTTTGGGGTAACTCGTTATTGTTAGCTTGATGGCGATGGGGTAGAGTCAGGAAAATCGGATTTACAACGCTAAGGAAGTTTTCCCCCAATAAAAAAACGATTTCTAGTTTAAGGAATCGACTTTTTTTATTTTCTTATTTCACTAACGCACCCGTTACTTTAAGTACATCTCTTCACAATCTTTTAACTAAATCGACGGTTCTTATTAATAGTTCCTAGGAGGGGTACCACCACATCGCCATCAAGCTAACAACATAAATTAATAGAGCCAAATAATATTGATTCAAAACTACCCAGTACTGGGAAATTAGGCATGTCAAAGAAACCTTGAAAAAAGCGATATTTTTTGCTAGGCAGCTTGTCTATCCTTCACCGTCGTTTGATACACAACCCCAAGAATATCAAAGACAGTCATCTTCTGTTGATTTAATGTGAAGAGCGATTAATGGAATCTCATCATAAAACATACATAGATGGAGGGAGATGAATTAAATAAAAAGAGAGTAAATCATCTTTTTTATTTGTTTGTCCTGAGAGAAAGTATTGATCATAGATAGGGGGTTCTGACGTAAAAGTGTTAAAATGTTGAAACAGCACCCCTGAACGGGTGCTGTGAATTAAACTAGTTCATCGTTCTGTTTTTTTAGGAACTTGTTTTCCAACTCTAATTGCTTCATTCGTCGTTGTAATCCTAAATTCTCTAAGTCTTTTTCTAACTCAGATGATAAATCAGTTCGTTCTTTAGCATTCTCCATTTGTTCTCTAGTAGTTGCAAACCTCTTTTGTTCTTTTGAATTCATATTAACAGCCCCTTTCCCGTGACTTTCTAGGTTCGATATAGCAGGTGGGAAATCCTGCAAAAAACACATTTACCTAGGAATGCAACCGGATTACCACAAAAAAAAAACATCCGTTTAGATAGGATGTTTTTATTCTACTCTTATTTCGTTTTCATCTTTATAGTCTGCCCCTGGCGAGCTTCAATTTTTCCCATGACCTTTTTATCTCCTAATATTTTATGTCTGTTTTCATTGACCAGGCTTTGAAAAGGAGGGGTAACTTTCTCGTAATGGCACTTCTTTCTTACTGTTTAGTTTAGTACGTAAACAAGTATCATTATAACGTTTAATTGAAAATCTTTTTACTTTTCTTAATCATTTATATTCACCCTAAAATTCACCTTAAAATTACATTAAAAATAGATGAAATTAGTAGAAATCTATAAATTAAGTGGTATAGTAACATCAAAATAAGCCTTCTAGGAAAGAAACTTTATTAAAAATTGGCTATATTAGATTAATAAAGACAGGAGTAATTGTAATGAAAAAATTGACCTTAATTTTTGTATTAATATTTGCAATAGCTTTACCAAATGTTGCTCAGGCAAAAGGATTTAGTGGTCATAGTTCTTTCAGTCACAGTTCTTCGTTCAGTTCTCATTCCAGTAGGGGCACATATTCAAGTGGAACTTATCATTCTGGATATAAGTCCCCATCAAGCAACGTTACAAGAACGCCATTACGTTCTAACTCTCACACGACTTATAACCAGACCCCACCTTCACGAACAAAAAGTATACTGACTCATGCTGCAGCGTTTGGAACGGGGGCACTTTTAGGCCATATGCTTCATCCATTTGGAGGAAATTATAATGGTGCATATGGAAGTAATGCTTCAAATGGATTTTCCTTTTTGGGAATTCTTGTGGATATACTTTTGATTTTAGTCATCATCTGGGTAATTAAAAACATCTTTACAAGAAGAAGATATTAAGGAGAAATTTAAGATGGAAGTACTATTTAATGAACAAGATCTTGTGGATAGTATTTGTATTTATATTGCAGTAAAAGAAAGCATCGAACCTCAACAGGTAGAAGTAGATTTGGAGTTTCACCCTTCTCTTGGGCTTGCTGCTTCTACTTTAGCATTAGGACGTGCCACACGATTGTATGAACAAGACATCATTGATGCTGTTGCAGTATACTTACAGGACTATCATCAGTTCGTTGCTGATCATTTACAAGTTAATTTATCCTTTTCTGAAAAGGATGGATTTACTGCATCTATCCAAGTATTAAATAATTAGTAATTAGTTTCGACAAGAAACTTCCGGACATTTGTGTACAGGAATTAATAGGTTCTCTCATTATAATTTTGATTCATTATAAAAAGACATATATAAATGTAAAATAAAAAGAAGCCTTAATCTTTATATTGAACTGTGCCCCATTTTACGGACAGTATAAAAAAGTGCCTAAGCAGCTAATAAATGGTCCCGGTATTGTACTGGGGCCATTTTCCTTAGCCCCCATTGATAACGATGTTCATTATATTCTTCAATAACTCGATCAATTTCTTCCTTCACATCCGTTAAATTAGTACATGTTTTATATTCTGCCAAATCCTTAAAGTGGCCAAAGAAACTTTCCATTGGCGCATTATCCCAACAGTTTCCCTTGCGGGACATGGATTGGGTTATCCCAAGTTCCTTCACTTTGCGTTGAAATAGCGGATGGGTGTAATGGAACCCCTGGTCAGAATGAAGGATTGCACTCGGATGGAACTCGTGACACACAGCCTGCTTTAGCTTATTTAAAGTCTCGTAAACGATATCCATTTCTAATGAAGTAGATAAATGGTACGTAACGATTTCTTTTGTGGCGGCATCTTTTACGCAGGATAAATACGCTTTTTGGCCTTTCCCATAATAAAGATAGGTAATGTCAGTAAGCAGGACCTTCCCTGGCACCTCCTGATTGAATTCACGATTAAGGAGGTTTGGACAAGTAAGGTGCTCCTTGGTTGCCTTGGCCATCTTCCGATACGGGTTGGCCCTTCTGATTTTCGCTAGGAGATTATATTTTGTCATCAACCGTCTGATTTTCTTATGATTCATGACGGCCGAGTAGTCATTCTCCATAATCATTTTGATTTGGAGGGCGCCTACTTTTTCCTTTTTACTGATGAAAATATTTCTGATCAATTCTATGTCCAATTCATCCTGTTCTTCACGAAGCTCACGGTAAGGAGCTGCCTTTAACCAATCATAGTAGCCACTTCGACTTACACCAGCCAATTTGCATAGATAAGAAACAGCCTTCTTTAATTGGTGTATTCTGATCGTCCTTTCAATCAGATAGAACTTCTCAGCAGCAGTTAGAATCATTTCTTTTTCAGAGCCTGCCTTTCTAGCTCTTCCAGCTTTTTTAGGAAGTCATTTTCTGCTTCAAGGAATTTGATTCTCGCCTCGGCCTTCCTAAGTTGATCTTCTACAGACTGTGGCTTGGAAGTGGGGCGTCCTGTACTTCCTTTTCCACGGCGTTCCGTAAGGAAGCCTTCCTCACCAAACCTTTCAAAGGTACTACGCCAGCGCTGTAGACAACGTTTGGGTTGTTTCTTTCCAATTATTTCGAGATTAATTCCCTGGTCAATGAAAATTTGAGAGGGGGCTTTCCCCTTTTTATATTCCTTAACAGCTTTTGTTTTAAATTCCGGACTATAGGAAATAGATCGCTCGGAAGCACTAATGATATTTGGATTCTTTTCAAGTTCTTTAATCTGAAATTCAGTATATATATTCTTACTCATAGAAACCCTCCGTCCATACTCATTACATCTATTGAAACATAAAAAAACCCGGATAAGGGACACTTTTTTATGTGTGTCCGTTATCCGGGGTATAGTTCAATATAACAAGGCTTCTTTTTAATGAGCTTCTCCTATAATTATAGTGTTTTTTATTAAGATACAGATTTAAGTTCCTTTGCTAAATGGGGTACAGCCACATCGCCATCAAGCTAAGGTGAATTTGTATCATCATAACGAAAAAAGCGCTATTCTTTTTGTAGAAATATACAGGAAGGATGGCGTTTTCTATGAGTTTTTCTGTTTCAGACGAAATGAATCTCTTTTCTCAAGAACTTCAAAACTACTTATCTCCGTCTTCTCTACAACAATTAGCTAAAAAAGTTGGGTTTGTTCAACGTACAAGTAAATATCAAGCACAAGAATTAATTGCTTTATGTGTATGGCTTAGTCAACAGGTCGCGAGTACACCACTCACACAATTGTGTAGCCGTCTCGAAGCATCTACAGGTGTCCTCATGAGCCCTGAAGGGCTTAATCAACGATTTAATGGTTCAGCCGTACAGTTTCTTCAACAAGTTCTAGCTAATCTTCTAACTCAAAGAATTCATTCAACACAAGAAATACTTCATCCATACTCCACGACTTTTAAACGTATTCGGATCCTAGATTCTACAACATTTCAACTTCCAGATAAGTTTGCTTCACATTATCAAGGTTCTGGCGGAAGTAGCCATACCGCAGGTGTTAAAATCCAACTTGAATATGACTTATTGAGTGGGAAGTTCCTCCACGTTTATGTAGGAGAAGGGAGAGAAAATGATAAAACCTTCGGTTCCACGAGTCTACTAACCATTCAACCGAAAGACTTATACATAAGGGATTTAGGGTATTTCGACTTACACGACTTACAGAAAATGAATGATGAAGGTGCTTACTATGTCTCACGTTTGAAGTTGAATTCTCGTATATATCGTAAGAATGATGAACCAGAGTTTTTTCGAAATGGGACTGTGAAGAAAGGTACTCTCTTTATTCAGTTAGACACGGAAGAGCTTATGAATCAATTACAACCTGGTCAAACACTTGAAATTTCAGAAGCATACATTGGGCTGTATCAAAAACTACCCGCCCGAGTGATTATTCATCGACTAACTGAGGTACAAACAGAGAAAAGATTGAAAGAACAAGCAAAAAAAGAAAAGAAGAAGGGCATTATCTATAGAGACCGAAGCAAACGATTAAGTGGAATGAACGTATATATTACAAATCTTTCTTTAGAAGACGTTCCAACGGAACATATTCATGAACTGTATTCGTTACGTTGGCAGATTGAAATTCTATTTAAGACATGGAAATCTTTCTTTCAAATTGACAAGTGCAAAGAGATTAAGAGGGAACGCTTAGAGTGTCACTTGTATGGGCAACTTATTAGCATTTTACTCTGTTCATCTACGATGTTTAGAATGCGCCAGTTACTTGACGGAAATGTCATCGTTATAACAAGAAAACGGTCTTTGATATCTTAGGTATTGTGTATGATTGTACGTCACAAAAACTTAAAGCTGCCTAATATTTTTTAAAAAAACCTATTTGATGGTTTTTTTGTCATGCGCATTTTTAGTGTTACCATAGCAAATTAAAGAGAACACACTTTTATATTATCTCTTGTGCGCTTAGCTTGATGGCGATGGGGTACCACCAGCAAAACGCGAATTTAAATTGCGAAGGAGATTTGTGTAAAAAATAATCGGTTCTCACCACGGTAAGGGTGTAACCGGTACTTATTTCTATTAATGGTTGTTAAACGGACGTAATGATTCTAAGGTAGTAATCCTTTTTTGATCAAATCGATACTCTAAAAGTTATATTTTGTTAACTTTGTTTCGCTATTTTCTTTCTAATCTCAGCAATCGATAAACCAGATTTCTTTAAGCTTTTAATAGTCTCTACTCTTTCCACTGCTGCTTCTCAAGGGTAACGACGTGTTAAGGTTTCATCTAATTGTTCAAATGGAATTAAATTAGATTCGGTATAATATTTTAATGTACCGTATCTCAAATCAGTTATTCGAGCCAGTTCACCGAAAGATATATACTCAGATTTAATGAATAAATATAAAACCAGAAAAACAGGAGAAGAAAAACGAATCGTTTTTCTTCTCCTGTTTTATTTTAGGGGCCGATTAGACAGCCCCTTTTCTCAATATTAGTATTCTCATTCATAGAAGCACAATTATGGAAAGCTCGGGTTGAATACTTGCAATCAAGGTTAAATAATAAAACTGTAAAATGAGTAGGTGATAAAAAGTCTGGATGTCCTTTCTTGATTTCATGTGTTTATTGGGAAGTTTCCCAAAGTACCTAATAATTAACAAGTACTAAAGTATTCACTATTTCTTAAAAGATTAAAAATATAAACTATCTGAAGTAGAGCATAAACTGTAGTATTTCCACTTCAAAAAGTGCACCATGATGCATGGGGCTCTTGATAATGATCATTTAAAATTAAAGCCTATCCATTTTTTATATGATATCCAATATCTATTTGTCAATTATATTCTTTAAATTTCCCTCGTTTTGTATTGTAGTATGAATGGTGAGCTTCATTTCTAGATTGGGATAATATTTCTTTCGCCAGTCCTTCAATTCCTCATAAGGAATTTTATTTCTGTAGTATTGTCCCAACCCGAAGACATCTGTTTCTTGCTTTTGAAATCGTTTCAGCATTCCATCAAAACGATTTGCCATTACCTTTTCCAGCTCTTTTTTAATTATTGCATTGGAAACTTTTCCCCTTCTCTCTTGAATAACTACATTTAAACGAATCGTTGAGAACATATATGGAATATGATTTCTTAGTTCACCTTTATGAAAACCTGTATTTCCAACAATCATGATGGTTGCATGTTCCATTACTTCTACCCTTCCCTTCATACTGTTCCCATGAAAGGCATTAAAAAGGAGGGTTTCTTTAGGATCCATTTTAGAAACTATTTTTCCTCTTTTCATCACTGCAGTACCTGTATAAGTAACTGCAGTATTTTCCCCTGATTTGACCATAGGAATTGCTACATTTTGAGTGTAGGAATTAAGGGCTCGATAAACATGCCATAGACGTGTTAAAGATATTTGTGGGGTCCAACCTGCATATTTCTCAAAAAAGTCATAAAGATTTATCCCTTTTTCTAGATTCTTTTTGAGTGCTAAGAAAAAAGAATCTATATTATCATCACATATTGCGATTAATGTTTTTGAAGATATTTCACGAATTCTCATAAACGTGTTAATCGGTTCTTCCATCCCGCCTTCTTCTACTAATTTTCGATCAAATATGATTATCCTTATGTGCAATAAGTCTACACTGCTTTCCATATTAGTTCTAATATCCTCTACAGCTTTTAAAATGGTTAACCCTGTTCCTTTGACAATTGCCTGTTTTTGAACACCCTCTGAAGAAATAGGAATTTGAAGTAAGACTTTGAATTTTTCTCCCTCTTTAGTAATTCCCATTGCAATCGGAAAGGCTCGATGGTTAATGTCTTTAATATCCCAGCAACCACTTAATGGCATCAAAATACATAGACTAAGTACTAGTTTAAAACAAATCATAATTCTTCTCATGATAGTCTTTTTCTCCTTACACCGATTAGGAATATAATTAAAGGGAGTACGATTAAAATATAAAATCGGAAAGAAGTATTCCACCATAGCAACTTCTCAGTCTCTTGCCAACTAGGAATACATAAGCTAATGATAAGAATGCTAACAGATAAGGCTACAATATGATATTTTTGCTTTAATCCCGGGAAATATTGACTCATTATTATAGAGGACTGCCATAAAAGTAAGGAAGTAAGCAACATGATAAAGGTAACTAGGCTTAACGCAAAAAACAAGGTTGCCCTGTCAAACATAAGCCATTGAAGCTGAACTGTATCCAATGTGGTTATAAAGGGAAAAAGCAGCGTACTAGCCGTTTCATTTCCAAAGGTTAAAAGAGGTAAATAAACGGATAAGAAAAAAAATGGGATAAGCAAAAAGACTGCAAACATGATTTTTTTAGAGTTATACGATATTTTTCCAGGAATAAAACCTAAAAATGAAAAAACAATGGCGAAAGAAAAAAAACTGGTATAAAAGGGAGGTTCTCGAAAAAAATTAAAGCCGGTGTCCATAATCGGAAAGGCATTATGCCAATCAACGTCTTGAAAGCAAATCGAAAGCATAAGTAAGATTAACGGGAAAAAGATACAGAATATTAATAAGGCTGTACGTAAGATGGTTTCGATTCCTTTTACGGCGATATAAGTTGAAATAAGAATCATTAATGTAATAATTGCCCATGTAGGAGTATTCGCTAAAAAGATAATGTTGGTCACTTCTGCATAGGCGCTAACAAGTTCAATAGTAGTTATAATTAAGTAAAGAAGAACAGGAAAAAGTAATGTGAAAGAAAAAGCTTTACCGAAGGTCTTTAAAATACCGATAATATCCTGTTTTGGAAAATAAGATAGACCCTTTAGGTACAGCCATAAAAATAGAATAAATATGACACATTGAATTAAAATCGGTTCCCAGTGACCTTTTTGTGTGCTGGCAATAATTCTTTCCGGATAAATGAAAAAAATAAGACCAAAATGAGACATTAACCCCATGCATATAACCTGAAGGCTTTTATCCAATTCCCCCCCTCCCCTTAGTTAAACTAGTGTATGGAATTCCAAATATCTCTCGACTTGCAAAGTAAGCGCTTATGAATACCAGACCGGATAATATGCCCAACACACCATAGATTGAAGCAAAAATAACAACTACATATTTAAGTAAGCGCAGGATTAACGCATTTTGAAACCCTACAACGCTTGAATTCGCTATCGAGGTTGCTGCTACAATGATAATTAACAGGTTGCTAACCAACTTTGCGTCTACTACTGCTTGTCCGATGACAATTCCCCCTACCATTGTTACCGTTGGACCGATGCTGAGCGGAAGCCTTATACTCGCTTCAATAATTAACTCTAAAATAAGGAGCATAATTGTAATTTCAACAAAAGGGGGATAGGGTATTCCCTCCCTGCTCTGAGCAATCGATAAAGCCAGTTCAATTTTTAATATCTCAGGATTTACAGCAACAAGGGCCACATAGAGAGCTGGAAATATAAGGGTAATTAAAGCGCCAACAACACGTAAAAATCGGATGGCGCTCATGATTGGGTAAGCATAGTTACGGTCATTCGCCTGGGCGAACATATCCCATAATAAATGTGGCAAGATAAGCGCAAAGGGAAAACCGTCAACGAATATAATGACCCTTCCTTTGTTTAAACCATCTACTGCTTCCAATGGCATTTCTGTGTTATTATACTGAGGGATAACCTCCCATTTCCGCACACCCATAAAACGACAAAGATCCTGAAGATAGAGAATATTTGTGTGTTGATTCATTTCAATATGTGAAATGATCTTTTTGATCACACCTTTATCTGCTCGGTCGTCCAAATAAACTATTGATAATTTCTTTTTTTGATCACTTCCTACCGTATAGGTTTTAACTGAGAGATGAGCAGAGGAAACTTTTTTTCTCACTATTCCTATATTTGTTGACATGTCTTCAATAAAAGAATCTAAAGGACCTTGTAATACGTTTTCATTAGCCGGTGGTTGAATTGACCGATTCAATTCTTTGGGAAGTGGTTCAAATAGCAACATTATATTTTTTTCTTTTGAATAAACAATGAGTTTACCTTGAAGAATAGACTCTATTGCTTCTTCACTATTTATTTCAACACCTTTTCTGTTGAAAAAAGTTCTTTTTACTTTTATTGAATGATTCACTTCGCTGGTATCCATATCTTTTTTTAATATTTCTTTTGTTTTTATAAGGTTAACTATTGAATGTAAACCAAGTAAAAGGACTGCTTCACCATCCAAACTAAACGGTTCTATGAAAAAGTCTTCTGCATCTTTAAAAGCCTCATTTATTTCTACTATTATTGAGTTCATGACTTCTCATTTTCCCTTTCAAATTTCATTATTTCTTATTTCATTTTCCCCCTTTGCTTGTCATTTATACAAATACCAAACTAGGTAAAATATGACGTCTGAGATATGTTTTTTAACGACACAACCACATATTCGCATATGCAAATTGCATTAGAAATAGTTCATTCCGAAAAGGGTGGTAGTAAGGATAATGAAACCACATGAACTCACGAGGATAATCTAAAAAGCAATTCTGTCAATTTCCCAGGTAGTAGTCTATATCAATGGAAGGAACTTAAAGCGTTGAAACGAATTACTAATACCATTTATCCTAAAATTAAAGAAAATTCTCACTGGTATTTTTGATAAATCGGAAATGACTAGTTCGATTATGTCAGACATTTTAAACTTCTGTTGGTCTGCGAACCTAAAAGGTTATGTCTAATGTTGATCTGTATTAACGGAGAGTTAGACTGGTCTCTATACTCATATCTTACTGTGGGCTCTATTTTTTTCAAACCTGATATTTAACGATCTTCAGGAATGCTAACGGGTTGGTTTAAAAAGGCTGCAGCCTTATTTGAACCCATTTCAAACAATCATGCGTTCCACAACGCAAACAAGAGGACAGCACTGGCTTCCCTTATTATCTTTCGAAGATCAAACATTATAAATGGATAATGGGAAGAAGAACAGGATTTTGCTGTAGATGTCGTCAACCATAAGTATGATTTTAAAACTATCTCAAGAATCATTCAAGAGAACATAAACGCTTAATAAAATGTTCGAGATTCATAGGAAGTTTTAGCCAATTTACGCTTTACTGAAGGTTAGTTTTACATCATTGGAAAAATATAAAGATGATGATAAGCACAAACTCATGCTGAGCATTGGAATACAAAAAGTGATAATTCTAAAAAAAAGAGAAGCTAAGTAGACATACCATTAATTAAATTCGGATCTGACTTTAGTAAAATAATTACATAACCATTTGAATCAAATTCCGTTCTTTTCTAATTATTCTCACAAATTCTTTTCTAACATTACCTTTATCTATAAACTCGTCGCAATTTCATATCTGTAACATTCATCTTTGCACCATCCTTTTGCCACAATTAAGCGAATTTGCATGTTACCAATTCAAAAATTCAGGATATTTTTTATTTGTCTTAGGATGTAAAGCAACCTGGCCTTAGGTTCTGTAACTGAGGTTTGTTAAGCAATGGGGAGCGTGTGTTGAATTAAGTCTTCTTATGGAGGTAAATAAGGAAAGGCTTAAGGATTCGACTTCACCTTAAGCCTTTTCTTGCCCTATTTTAAAAACCCATCGATATATATTTTTCTTCTAAATATTCTTCAAGGCCTTGATGGCCGCCTTCCCTCCCCATGCCGCTTTCTTTCATGCCGCCAAATGGGGCTTGTGCAACGGTGGGAATGGCGTCGTTGTAGCCGATGATGCCAAACTCCAGAGCTTCGGATACCCTGACTCCCCTGCTTATATTCTGTGTGTAAAAATAAGCGGCCAGCCCGTACTCTGTATTGTTGGCAAGTTCGATCACCTCTTCTTCTGTATCAAACGGGATGATTGGTGCGACCGGTCCAAATGTTTCCTGGTATGTGATGAGCATATCCTTGTTCACTCCACCCAGTACGGTCGGTTCATAGAATAATCCATCAGCCAATTCCCCTTCACCTCTTTGTCCGCCACAAAGAAGTCTGGCACCTTTTTCCAAGGCATCTTGTACATGTTCTTCTACTTTTTCCAGGCCATCACTGCTGACAAGGGGCCCGACTTCAACGGTTGGATCGATGCTATTTCCGACTTTTAGAGCTTTTACTTTTTCAACAAAAAGTAAAGAGAATTCATCGATGACAGAACGGTGGACGTAAATTCGATTTGCGCATACGCACGTTTGTCCGGTGTTCCTGAATTTGCTTGCAACGGCACCAGCTGCTGCAGCTTCCAAATCAGCATCCTCAAAAACGATGAAGGGCGCGTGTCCTCCAAGCTCTAGGGAAAGTCTCTTGAGCTGCGGGGCTGACTTGGTAACCAGCAATTTGCCTACTTCAGTAGATCCAGTAAAAGATATTTTCCTTACTACCGGGTTTTCAAAAATTTCATCCGAGATAGGTCCGGCACTCCCTGTCACGATACTCACCACTCCGGCAGGCACTCCCGCCATTTCTACCAATTTACCAAACGCTAACGCACTAATAGGAGATTGTTTTGCAGGTTTGACAATGACTGTACATCCAGCGGCCATGGCAGGTCCTACTTTCCGCGTCATCATGGCCAACGGGAAATTCCAAGGGGTAATGGAAGCAACCACTCCAATCGGCTGGCGAATCACCGATAGCCTTTTATTTGCGGCAGAAGCAGGGATCGTTTCCCCATAAATCCGGCGGCCCTCTTCAGCAAACCATTCCAGGTAGCTTGCAGCAAAATCCACTTCACCCCGGGCTTCCGTAAAGGGCTTGCCCATTTCCATACTCATGATTTCTGCTAATTCATCTTTATATTCGTGCATAAGGTCATGCAATTTCTTAAGATATTTACTGCGTTCCTGTGCCGTCAGTTTTGACCAGGTTTTAAACGCTTCCTCAGCAGCTGCAATTGCAGCATGCGTTTCTTGGCGTCCTCCACTTGGAATCCTTGCCACAACTTTCCCTGTTGATGGATTTGTTACTGGTAAAGTTTCTCCGTTATGTGCTGCAGTCCATTCACCGTTTACATACATTTTCAGTTCAGTTAAATTGACTAATCCACTAGTTTTCAGCATAAATAAATGTCTCCTTTTTTCATTGGATTTGCAAAGCCCTTCATTATATACACAAAAAGATTAAAGCCCTGAAACTTTAGTTCCCCCGTCAATGTCCGTGTTAATCGAAATCCTTTCATTTTTAAGAACGAATGTATACCCCACAGCAGCAATTAGGCAAATGACTACAGGTATGATCAGGGCTATATTGAAATTATTGAACTTCGCTATTAAGATCCCTGTTGCTACTGGGGCAATCCAGCCAGCGAGGTTCCCCACGAAGTTTTGCAGCCCTGCAAGCTTTCCTTCCGCACCCTTTGGAGCAACATCCGAAACAGTGGCCCAGAGAATACCCGCAGCCAGTCCTTCACCGCCGATTGCTATTGAGATATACGTAAGTGCCATTATGGCACTGTCTGTATAGATAGTCGGTATTATGGCTAATGGAAAAAGCATGCCGATGGTTAAAACAGTTTTTCTTGCTTTGATGGAATTCCAGCCTCTTTTAATTAAGAAATCCGACAACACCCCTCCTAAAATATTTCCCAGAAAGGACATGATCCAAGGTAGCATCGTAAAAAAACCGGCTTTTAAAAGAGTCATTTCCCTTTCGACTACAAGATAAGTGGGAAGCCAAGTCATCATTAAATACGTAAGATAGTTATGGGCGAACAAGCCGTATAACATAGGGTAAACACTTCTGAATTTAAAGAATTTAAATGGTGAGAAGCTTAGTGTCTTCGCTTTTTCGGTTTGAGTTTGCTCCTCTTTGATATAGGCTACTTCGGCCTCGTTTGCAATCTTACTTTGCTCTGGATGGTTTTTGAAAAAGAATAACCAGAATGCCAGCCATACAAAACCGATGGATCCAATTACCACAAAGGATGCTTGCCATCCCCAGGTCTGGATGATCCATGCTAAAATGGGTGTTGTTATGCCAATCCCGATAGCTGTACCAGAATTAAATATCCCGTTTGCAATGCCCCGTTCGTGTGACGGCAGCCAGTCTGAAATAACGCGCGTATTGGTTGGAAACGCTGGAGCCTCTCCGATTCCCATTAAAACGCGGATACCGATCAGTCCGCCAAGCGAACGCCCCATTCCAGTAAACACCGTACAGAGCGACCACCAAACGATGGCAATCGAATACGTTAAGCGTGCCCCCAATTTATCAACGATTACCCCGACCGGGATCTGCATTAGGGCATACGACCAAAAGAACGCTGACCCCAATATCCCGAATTCTACTGCCGAAAGCGAAAGATCCTTCATCATCGAGGGTCCTGCAATGCCAAGAATTGCCCTATCCATATAATTGATTGTTGTTGCGACGAAAAGGAGTACCACTACAAGCCATCTTCCATTGGTCTTTTTCATACGTCACCTCATTAGATAATTATATTCAGGTAGAAAAAATGCTGCGGGAAATCCATATGTCCGAAAAAAATCGGGAAGGGGAAACAGATTCAAATCCCCTAAAATTTCAGGTGATTTTCAAAGGTTTTATACAGTCACTGCCGTTTCTGAACTTTTGGCACTGCTTGTATTTCGATTACCATAATTAAAACCTTCAAAGTCCCCCTCATAAGCCTTCTCTATAATCAGTTCGATATCCGATGCCTTCGTCAGCCTTGGATTAACGACCACGTTACCGCTTCGCATGGAATCTTCCACTAATTTCGGCAAAACATCCAAAGAAACTCCAAGCTCTTTAATATTAAGAGGAATATTCATGCTCCGATTCATTTCGTTGATGGTTTCGATTGCTTTCTCGGCTGCTTGCGCATTGGATAAACCGCTTACATCCCTTCCTAAAGCTATTGCAATTTCTCTATACTGATCCTCGCATGCCGGCAGGTTGAATCTCATGACGAATGGCAATAGTGCTGCATTTGCGATGCCATGCGGGATATTAAAGACTCCTCCAAATGTATGGGAAATGGCGTGTACATTACCCAGGCGGGATTGTGAAAAGGCTGCACCAGCTAACAGGGAGGCTACAAGCATGTTTTCCCTGCTTTCCATGTCCGTTCCCACAAAGTACGAACGTGTTAAATTTTCACCGATCATTTTAATGGCCTGCATCGCGAAAGCCTTGCTGACAGGGTTGGCAGATTTGGAAGTGTAAGATTCAATTGCATGAGTCAGAGCATCCATACCAGTAGCTGCAGTAATCTCTTGAGGCAAATTTAATGTAAGGGCCGGGTCCAATATTGCTAGCTTTGGAAACAGTAGTGAACTAAGTACACCTAATTTAAAAGAAGTTTCCTTATTCGTTACCACTGTCGAATTAGTAGCTTCACTGCCAGTTCCAGCCGTAGTCGGGATTGCTATTATCGGGAGTGGAGGAATGGAAATCTTTCCAACTCCTTCATAATCCAGGATATGGCCGGGGTTAGTAGCCATTGCCGCAATGCCCTTGGCTGTGTCAATGCTGCTTCCTCCACCTACAGCCAGAACCGCCTCCATCTTTTGTTGCTTAAGATAAACTGTCCCCTGTTGGATTGTTTGAGCTGATGGATTAGGCTCTACCTCATCATAAATCTCAAAAAAAAGGTTTGCAGAAGCAAGGGATTGTTCAATGCCTTGTAAGAGACCGGCTCCTCTAACCCCTTTATCTGTTACGATCAGCACACTCGATACACCTAAATCCTTAATTAGCTCCCCTGTTTTTCCAGATATTCCGTTACCGCACTCCACCCGTGTCGGCATACTATATGTAAAAGGCATAAGAGACATTTTCATCTTCCTCTCCATTTATATTCTATTAGTCTATTAGATGGTGAAAACCTTTCCGCCCCGGTCTGCAGATCCATCATGAATGGTTATGATGCTTAACCTTCCAGGGACACCATTCCTTTACAAGCAATCTATAAAGCTTTTCTAAGTAATTCTTCTAAACTGTGCTGCGTTGGCACTCTTGGGTTATTCCGTATCAGGCGATCGATTTGGAGGGTCTTCTCAGCAATTTCGGGAATATCCTCTTCTTTGATCCCAATCTCCGTCAGCTTTGTAGGCAGTCCAATTTCCCCAAGCAGGGTAAGCACAGCCTTTGAAGCAGCCAAAGCAGCTTCCTTATCGGAGAGGCCATCCGAGTTCACATTAAATGCCTGGGAAATCCTCACCATTTTTTCTGTTTCTACAGCTGCATTATATTCCATGACATATGGAAGCAAGAGCCCAGTCACCTCTCCATGCGGTGACTTTACTAGCCCTCCGATTGGGTAAGCCAATGCATGGGCTGCTGCTGTACCTGCATTTGAAAAGGACATTCCAGCAAGCAGGCTGCCCATTAGCATATTGGAACGGGCCTCGAGATTGCTCCCTTGCTGCACCGCAAGCGGCAGGTTTTTTGCAATCAATTCAATAGCTCTGTAGGCGAGTGCATCGCTTATGGGGATTGAACCTTGGAATAAAATGTTTCCTTCTGCCTGGATATATGCAGAAGGTTTGGCTGTGTATGCCTCTATCGCATGTGATAAAGCATCAATTCCGGAACAAGCTGTTACATAAGCGGGAAGCCCTAACGTTAATTCTGGATCAAGCAGAGCAACGGTTGGTCTTAAGTAGTTATCCGAGATACCAACTTTTAGGTTATTTTCCACATCGGTCAATACCGCTACTGATGTCACCTCTGAACCGGTTCCAGCAGTCGTCGGAATCGCTACTAGAGGGGCGATTGGTCCAGGAACCTGGTTTTCCCCGCCATAATAGTCCAAGGGATGTCCGCCATGGGCGACTAACAAAGCGACAATCTTCGCCATATCAATGCTGCTTCCTCCGCCAAGGCCAATTACTGCATCAATATCCATTTGAGATTTAGCAAACTCATAACAGTCTATCGCCGAATCTACCGGAGGCTCCGGTACGACCTGGTCATAGATAACTGTTTCGTAATTTGCTTGCTCCAACAACGATGAAATTCTGTCCACGATACCAGCGTTTTTAATCCCTGGGTCAGTAACAAGCAAAATGTTTTTCGCCTTTAACCTTTGCAGGATTGAATCCAATTGCCCGATCGCCCCGTTTCCAAATACGATTCTTTCAGTAGAATAAAAATCCCATGTGTTTCTCATATCCCTTACCTCCCAAGTCTAAAGATTGATGACGACAAGTTTTTCGTCTGTCATCTCTTGCACAGCATAATGCGGTCCTTCTTTGCCAATTCCGCTGTCCTTCACGCCCCCATACGGCATGATGTCGGCACGGTATGTTGAAACATCATTGATGATCACACCGCCAAAATGAAGTTCCTGTGTTGCGCGCATGGCTAAAGTGATATCGGATGTAAATAAACCAACTTGTAAGCCGAACTTCGTATCATTGGCCTGACAAAAAGCCTCCTCGATGTTATCGAAAGGAATGATGCTGATCACCGGCGCGAACACTTCCTGGCAGACTACCTTCATTTCCGGTTTCACATCTATTAATATAGTAGGTTCTAGAATCGAATCCCGCCTTTTCCCTCCATAAACCACTTTGGCACCTAGACGCTCAGCCTCCTGAATCCATTCTTCCGCACGCCTTGCTTCATTCTCGGAAATCATAGGACCAATGTCCGTGGAGGAATCTGCAGGATTTCCGACCTTCATGCCCTGTGCCACCATGACTGCCTTCTCCACAAACACATCGCAGATATCTCTATGAACGTAGATGCGCTGCACAGAGATGCAGGCTTGCCCTGCATTCACATACCCCCGGGTGACACAGAGCTCAACTGCTCTGTCTAAATCATGGACATCCTTGTGAATGATATTCGGGGAGTTATTCCCTAATTCCAAAGTTACCTTACGAATTCCCGTACTGCTCTTAATGTGCCGTCCTACGCTGGGACTCCCTGTAAAAGTGAACATCGCAATTCGTTCATCCTCCAAAAGATATTGACCTGTTTCCTGCCCAAACCCGTTGACCACATTCAGAAAACCTGCGGGCAATCCAGCTTCGGAAAAGATTTCTGCTATCTTACATGCAATGAGCGGCGTCAATTCAGCCGGCTTCAACACGATTGTATTTCCCGCTGCCAACGCAGGAGCCACCTTGTGGATGGTGAGATTGAACGGGAAGTTAAACGGGGTGATCGCACCGATAACTCCAACAGGAACCCGGATGGTGAAAGCCATCTTATTGTCGTTTCCAGACTGCCCCAAAGGAACGCCTGTACCGGCAATCCGTTTTGCTTCTTCCGCTGATGCAATCATCGTTTGCATTCCTCTATCGATTTCCCCCCTGGCATCCTTCAATACTTTACCGACTTCCTGAACCAGAATCATCGCCAGCTCTTCTTTTCTTTCTTTCGCGATTTCAGCTGCACGCATTAAAATCTCGTAGCGTTGATCGAAATCTAGCTTTCTCGTATTAAAGGTTTCCAATGCATTGGTCACCGCATCAGAAACAATTTCGCGGGATGCCCTGCCAATCCGGGCAATTTCTTCTTTGTTATATTTGTTCATAACAGCGATTGTATGTTGATCGGATATCCATTGCCCATTTATGAAATGGCCATAAAATGCATTTTTTCTACTTAGCGATGTGCTCATTGAAGATTCCTCCTTTGAAAAATAACGATCACATTTTTTCACTTCACAGTTATTTCTGCTAATTCAATAAATTTCAATCAAGAAAACGGCAAGCATAAAGCGCTTCCATTTTAAACTTAAGATTTTGCCTGCCCATCCATACTCTTTAATTGTTGTTTATAGAATCCTGCTCAAAAATAGTATGTAATCATTTTCGAAAATATATCATATAATATATGATTTTGTAAATATTTAAAATTAAAAAGATTCTGTTTTCTTGAACAATACCTTATAAATAAAGGCTTTGTGATTTTAAAAAATATCGACAGATTAAATAATCCATGTTAATTTGAACAATATTATATATAATTTTTTTACAAAACTTACGAATATAATATATAATTATCAGTAATGAGGATATTTTTTGTAGCTATCCAGCAAACTATAGGTCCCCTTATAAACTCTCTATTCTTGATATCAATATGGTTTCGCCTTATCTTATTGATAGGGGCAACAAGAAGAAAGCTACTTCAGTAATAATTTAAGTTGATACATCTATATGAAATAACACTCGCTCTCATAGAAATTTTTTTAAGTTAGGGGCATTTCGATGATAAAGGAAAAAGAACGCGGGGAGACAACGGAATATGTCTACAATTTATTAAAAGAAAAGATTTTTGTATGGGATTTATCGCCGGGACAAAAAATCAATATCAGCCATTTAACCCGGGAAATCAACATTAGCGCCATACCTCTCAGAGAAGCATTATCTCGTCTGAACTCTGAGAACTTAGTCATCTTAGAACCAAATAAGGGGTATCGGGTCAGTGACATATTAGATACTGAAAATATGGCGAAAATGTTGGAGGCCCGGATATTACTGGAGACGCATGCGGTCCGGAATATTATCCGCTTAAATAATGTAAGCGTGACGGAAGAAATGGCCGCGCTTACAGATGAAATGTTTTCCACAAACACAGGTGCTTCCAACAAAAAAATACTAGATTTTACTCATTTAGATCAACAATTTCATAATGCCATCATGAACGCTGCAGGAAACCCGTTTTTATTTGAAGCATATAAAGGCATGCACTGTCATCTTCATATAGGCCGGTTTTATCACGTCAAAGGTGAGATCGACCAAAAAGACGCACCATCGGAACATATGGAAATCATTGAGGCCATCCGGACAAGGGATGTATACAGAGCCGAGATTGCGATCTCCAGCCACATACAGGATTCCATAGATCGTTTATTGGAGAGGACAAAAAGATAATGCTTGGAGGCTATTGAGGATAATCTTCTTCGGATATCAGTTATTGTAATCGCTTTGATCAAATTTCAGGAATATGCAAGTGGATTTAAACAGACATTACCATCTCAAATGCTTAAGAAAGTGACAGAAAAACATGTGAGAGATTTATGCACCAAGAAGAGAAGAAAACAAGTTAATCAAAGGGATGAAACCAAAGGCAAGAAAAAAGAAGCCTTTTGATGCTTCTCTTGTTTTGAAAGATGATGGATCGATTGGATTTTACTATGAAAGGGTATATTACGAATGATTCGCTGAATGAATCCACTTACTGCTATAACCTTTTCTGATTTTGTTCTCCAAAGAAAAGAAAGAGTATATGCAATAAATCCAAACGAAAAAAGTAAAAAATAACAAAAACCCTATAACTAATTTGCCCCTTATTCTTTTTGTGGGTCGTGGGTTTCACTTTATGAAAAAACCTCTTTCAAAAAAAGATAAATAGAGCACCAAAAAAAGCGATTTTACCTTAACGTGGGCAAAATCGTCTTTTCTGGCTTAATTTGAATAAGGTAAATGTAGCTCCCAAGACAGGGGTGTTCACTTTTCTTAAATCTTCTTCTATGCGTATTTCAACCAGAAGTAAAAAATTACTCCAAAAAGTTAAAAAAGGGTTTGATATCTTCCCTTCTTACTCATAGTCCATATTCATAGTTGTAAAATCTATTTTTCCAAATGAAAACAACCTTCTTTATGGCTTAAGGACCACTTTAATACATCCATCTGTCCTTGTATCAAATACTTCATACCCATGCTTTGCTTGGTCAATTGGAAGTACATGGGTTACTACATCGCCAGGATCTACTTTTCCTTCTGATATTAGTTTATAAAGGTAGGGCATATAAGGAATAACAGGAGCCTGTCCGGTTTTTATATCCACGTTTCTTTGGAAAATATCTCCTAGAGGGAATCCATTATAACGGCCGCCATAAACACCTGTTATTTGTATGGTTCCCGCCTTACGCACTGCTTGGGACGCAATTACAATCCCTCCCATGGCTCCCCCGTGTAATTTAAGACCCGATGCAAGATATTCCATCGGAGTCATTTTGCCACTCATCCCGGAACAGTCAATAACGATATCTGCACCACCTTTAGTGATTTCTTTAAGGTATTCGCCAGTGTTTTCATATTGTGCAAAATTTACGGTTTCGACTTTATTCGTCCTTTTTGCATGCTCTAAACGATAATCGAGATGGTCGACAGCAATCACTCTTTTCGCCCCTTTAAACCAAGCGAATTTTTGAGTAAGCAGACCTACGGGACCACAGCCTAAAACGATAACCGTATCGCCAGATTTAACACCTGCGTGATCTACACTCCAGAATGCTGTGGATGCTGCATCAGCGAGCAACACCAATTTTTCATCTTCTACCTCGCAGTCTTCTGGGATTTTGAAAGGGGTAAAGTTTCCATAAGGAACACGCATATATTCAGCTTGCCCTCCCGCATACCCACCAGTTGTTTCAGAGTATCCAAAAAAACCACCCATTTCCCCATGAGGATTTGAATTATCGCACTGACTTGTAAGGTCGTGGTCGCAATACCAGCAGCTCCCGCAGCTAACGTTAAAGGGGATAATGACCCGGTCTCCCTTCTTTACCTTAGTTACCCCTGGTCCAACTTCCTCAACAACCCCCATGGGCTCATGACCAATCACATAATCTGTAGGCATATTGGGAATTAATTGATGAATCAAGTGCAAATCGGAGCCGCAAATCGCTGAACTGGTGACTTTTACAATAATATCATCCGAATTTTTGATGTTGGGGTCTTTAACTTCTTTAACCTGTACATTTTTATTGCCCTGGTAAGTTACGGCTTTCATGATGGTTTTCCTCCTTTATTTATTTGGCGTTGCGAACATGCCGAGTCTGTCAGTATCATTCGGGAAAAGATTCATTCCAGCGATACTAACCGCCAAATCGGCTGATTTCAAATCTAATTCCACCTGTTTACCTACATCGTTCGGATAAAGCCAGCCCTTCCTGATCATTAAATCGGATAACTCACCATGTAAGTCAATGGATTGCTCCATTTGCTGGTACAATGCTTTTCTCAATGCGGGATTCGCTGTTTCAGATAATGCAATACCATAAGTATGAATCCCACTTTTGATCGAGAGTAGAAAATCTAGCGCGAAAGAGGAATCAGCCATTTCCGGCATATGTTCAGCACCTTGAGGATCTAAAAAATCCATTTCCATTTAAATTTCACCTCATTTTTCATAATTTGTCCGGGCTTCAGTATAAAACCCCTTTAGCTCGTTTATAGCAGCTATAGATTGTTGTACGTCTTTTTCCATTAATGCTTTTAAGTCATTGTCAAAGCAAATGCCTTGCATTAATTTTGATCTCATTAAACCTATTGTTTTTAAATTCAAAATTTCATGCGTTTCCATGGTTTCATGAAATGCCAAGCTTTCATTTTCCATACGCTCACCTCCCTAATCCATATATATCAAAAATACCTTTCCCGGTTCATCTGTTTGTTATACGGATTATTGATATATAAGTAGTTTATTTCCCAAAATACACGTTACCTTTACATATGATGATGTATAAAAACTATTGTATTACGAAAGATATAGAAGGGAATTCTCAAAGAAATGGAGTGAAAAATCATGATTAAAAATTTAGGACTGCATGAGACTTTAGAGGCGCACGAAATTTTAACTTTCAAGAGTCTTTGTCTAACAAAGTCCTCTACAATGAGCAGTTTAGTGCAGGATACAGAACTACAAAATATTCTATTAAAAGACATGAGCACTGGAACACAAGATATTCAAACACTGCAGGAAATTCTGACGAATAGAGGGGAACAGTAATGACAAATTTTTTGCAAAATATGGCAGGCATGGGTGGCATGACTGATCAGGTGATTGCAACGGACTTCTTAATATCCGCAAAATCTGGAATTAGAAATCTTGCTTTTGCCATTACAGAAACAAAAACACCTGAATTGAAAGCAGCCTTAAGAGAACAGCTTCGTGTCGCTGTAGAAAGACACGGAGAGATAAGTAACTATATGATTTTAAAAGGTTACTATCATCCACATGATTTAAGTGAACAATTACAAGTTGATATAAATACAGCAAATACAGCCCTAAACCTTCCTCAACAATAAAGCCTACTCATGGAGGTGAGAACAGACAGATCACACAGGGCATCGGGCGAACGGAAAAAAGCAATGAATTTCTCAACCTTGAGATACATTGCTTTTTTTTAGGGGTATTTTATAGGAAGTGGTTAGCAAAGTTAATAGTTGTAATGTAGATGATCCAATCTAGATGCTGTTGTTTTAACGAATTTTACTTCTTTCATACTAGGGTTAAATCGATTTCTTCATGCCACACTCTCTGCATTTACGAATATATTTAACCGAACTTTCAAACTAAGTTTTACCGCAATTGTCATAGCGACCACTAACGTCAGGATAATCTTCGTGGTCATAAATAATTACCTTCTGGATTTTCTACAGACAAAGTAAAATCACCTTCACTATTTTATTTGATTATATAAGACAGGAATGCGGAGCAAGCCTGCCTTTGTATAATTTCTAAACTTTACCTTGCACTTAATCTTTAAACTCTATTATGCCAGCTGGCTTTATTCAATTATTTTCTTCAATCCCTAGAAGCAAACCAAATTCATCTTTTCACAATCCAGTTATCAATATACGATGCAGTAATAAATAGATAACCTTGAGCCCTGCAATCGTTTACCAATCTGATATTTTGAATTTACTTTTTTTACAATTCCTTCCGGTCTTCACTATGTGTTCAAACTTAGCTTTTTCAACTAAACTACCTCTCTAGTTCCATAAGAAACTCCTATGGCGGCGCTCCTCGCCGCCACCATCTACTACGAAAATCTAAACTCAAAATTGAGTCTAACCCATAAACCCCTTGACGATAATGATAACAATACAACCAGGCTGAACTTTTTTTGCTGCATCTTAAGGAAGATATACCCTGTATAAGAAACTGGTTGTGACAGTATGGAAGAACCATTTAGTGTACTGCTAGTACGTATACAAAAATTTTTGCAACAAATCTACTGTCATATGTATTGTTAATCTTTTATTGAGGTGATTCTCCTATGGAAGCAATGATTGAACGATGTGCTGGCCTAGATGTACACCAAGAAACAGTGGTAGCCTGTGTATTATTTGGTCCATTAGATAAAAAGCCAAAAACCTCTATTGAAACGTTTTCAACTACAACTACGGGACTCTTGGCTTTAAGTGATTGGCTCGCTACCCTTCAGGTAACCGATGTTGTGATGGAAAGTACCGGAGTCTACTGGAAACCAATATGGATATACTCGAAGGTTCTTTTCACCTTGTTCTTGCCAATGCCAGGCATGTCAAAAATGTTCCAGGGCGTAAAACTGATGTGAAAGATGCCGAATGGCTTGCCAAGCTTCTAAGATGCGGACTTATTGAAAGCAATTTTGTCCCACCGGAGGATATTCGTGATTTACGAGATCTTACTCGTTATCGAAAAAAATTGATTCATCATCGCACATCAGAGCAGAATCCCATTCACAAAATTCTTCAAGATGCTAATATCAAGCTAACATCCGTTTTATCAGACATTTTTGGTGTATCGGGACGCCGTATCCTCGAAGCGATTCTAAACGGTGAAAAAATAGAGAGCGATGGTCTTCGAAAAATGGTGGATTGGCGAACAAAAGCAAGTATTACTGACATTGCCAATGCAATTAATGGTCGTATTCGCCGTCATCATCGTGATATGTTGCGATACCATTGGGAGCATATGAGTTATTTAGAAAAAGCCATAGAAGAATTGGAAAAACAAATTGATCAACTCCTGTCCCCATATCGTAAGGAACTAGAATTATCGGATGGTATACCTGGTGTGAACAAAGCTGCCGCAGCTACTTTTATTGCAGAGATGGGTGTTGATATGTCCGTATTTAAGTCGGCTAAACACCTTGCCTCTTGGGCTGGTGTGAGTCCCGGAAATTACGAAAGTGCTGGTAAAAGAGTAAAACCACACAAGGTAACAAAGCTTTGAATGTGTATTAGCGACATCAAGGCAAAATAATCGAATTGCTTCTCATCGAAAAAGAATTACCAAACGACAGGGAAAAATGAAGGGACGAATCGCTTCTGCCCATTTACTAGTAACAATTGCTTACAACATCTTAAAAACAGGTGAACCTTATCATGAACTAGGCTCAAATTACCTTGAAGAAAAACAAAATAACAAAGAATTAAAAATGATCGAATATCTAAAAAAGAAAGGCTATTCAATCGCTCCATCTAAACAACAAACTGCATAATCAGTTAATATAACGACATAGTACATTTACACCCTGCAAAAAAATGAGGATATGAAGGGTTTATTTTAGCATGGCTTTTTTACTAATGTGTTTTCATACAAAAAAGCTGCCTTAAAGACAGCTCCGATCTTCCGCTAACGTACCCATTAGTTTAAGTTAAACATTTCACAAATTCGCTAAACATATGAGTTGTTCTTAATCATTTAGGCATTCTATTAATTCATGTTCCAAAATATTCTATACGGAAACGATAATTAGGCTTCCAAAAGAAATGTTGGAGAATAATGAAGAAGAAATTTTTAAAGCCGCTTTAGTCGGGTTTACGATGATGAATCTTATTTTGTCGAAAAAATGTATGATTTTGCACTCAAGAAAGCATCCAATTTAGCAAAAATAAAACGAGATTTCTCCGCATATCTGGATCTTAACACGCAAGCTAAGAAGGATTGACCTAATAAAATACGGCTTTAAACACACGGCTAATTTAGGATTAGCTGCTAAAAGAATCGATGTTCATCTGCTCGTATATTACCTAACAACAACAGTAAAAAAAGCAAACACTCAACAAAGATTGATAATTATAGCCCCCTACTGCAAATTATTGAAATCCCATATCTTTTTAGCAATGCCCGCAAGAAACACTCTCCTTATATTTATTTCTTCAAAGGTCCATTTGTCTTCTTTGCAAATTTCTTTGGTTAACATGATGATAGATTGCTCATATTTTTTTCTTTTCAAGAAAAGGATAATTAGATGCTGTAATGTTTAATTCGCTTCCACGCAGCGTAAGGTTACCGATTCTATTAACAAACATTGAATATTCAGAAGCTCTTGTTCCTGGTTCTTTTTTCCAAGAATTTTCAATGACTTTATTTCTTTTCCTTAGTAATTCCCTCGGCATAATATGTTCGATGTGAACATCACTTCGATCACTTACAGTTTTTTCTCTCGTGTTGTTTGTTAGTGCATTTTCTATCATTTCTAAGCTATATTTCGTTTGTGCTGACCTTGTAAAATCCGGGTTCTGGAAGTTTAGATAAAATTAAGTATCAGCTGGGGTTCTCCTCTTAAGAAGGTGACATCGTCACACAAATAAGCATAAAATTTTTTAACCAATGCAATTAAATTCAGATGATCAAATAGATAAAGTTTTAAGTGCATCCACATATAAGTTTCAAACATTTAGTACTAGCGAAACTAAAAAAACAATTTAGGCTTTATTAAAAAGCAAAAAATCAACAACCAATCATCCTTGGTTGTTGATTTTTAATTATTCTTCGAATCTTTTGTTCTATTTCAACTTTTTCATTTAATCAATTTTATTTGTCAATTGAGTATTACTGAATGAAAATGGATCCCTGTTGGTTTATTCTCTATAAGTAGGTCCATAATATATCTGTATAGGAAATATATCAGCGTTAGTTTTATGTGTTAAACAGTATGATTTACCATTTATTCTCTTAATTGTTACTCTTCCTTGCTTGCTGCCATATTCATGCTCGCTTCGACATTCTCCTGGCTGATGGTGGTGAATGGTAAATTTCGTTTTCCTGAGAAATTCTCAAGCAAGTCTTTGACATCAATTCCCGAAGATGCCTTTAATGACTCTTGCAATGTTGCCATTAAATCCGTTGCATATCCTGTCACTTTATTAGCCCCGCCATTCGCACCGCTTCCGCCTGTGTCCACTACAGTGATTTTGTCTATATTACTAAGCGGGCTAGCAACTTGTTTTGCATATTCAGGCAGCATTTTCAAAATCATATCCATTACGGCGGCTTGCCCGAACTGTTCAAAAGCTTCAGCTATTTTCTGCTTGGCTTCTGCTTCTGCTACCCCTTTTAACCTGATGATTTCCGCTTCTGTCGTACCTTGTGCCCTTTGGGCATCCGCTTTAGCAAGACCGTCCATTCGAACACGTTCCGCTTCCGCTTTGGCCATGGCTTCAATTTTATACTTATCGGCATCCGCTTCTGTAATCTGTTTCATTTTGTTTGCGGAAGCTGCCTGCTCTACCGCATAACGATCGGCATCCGCCTTTTTCTTCACTTCTGAATCATATTGCTTTTCACGACGAAGGATTTCTTTTTCTTCCAGCTCAATCTGCTTTTGCCGTTCGATGATCCTGATTTGCATTTCCTGTTCGGTTACATCCTGTTTAGACCTGGCAGTTTCAAGATCGTAAGCTTGGTCAGCCCGTGCCTTGGCAATATCCTGCTCACGACGGAATTCCGCAACCTTTAGCTTGTTGATTTTTTCGGCTTCGGCTATTTCTGTTGCCCTTTCAAGTTCGGCACGCTGGGCTTCCTTCGAAGCTTCGGCTCGCTTGATTCGCGTTTCTTTCTCGGCATCGGCGGTAGCTATATCGGCATCCCTTTTCACTTGAGCAATCCTTGGCTTACCTAGCGATTCAAGATATCCATTTTTGTCACGAACATCTTTAATCGTGAACGATACGATGATGAGTCCCATTTTAGCCAAATCCTGCGAGGCTACCCTCTGTACTTCCTGGGAAAACTTTTCACGGTTTTTATAAATTTCCTCGACTGTCATCGAACCAAGGATTGAGCGAAGATGTCCTTCCAATACTTCCCGCGCTTCCTGTTCACGGTCATCTTTCGATTTACCAAGGAATTGCTCTGCTGCTGTGGCGATATCGGTGATTGAACCGCCAATCTTGATGATCGATACACCATCAGCCATGACAGGGACACCTTGTTCTGTATATACTTCAGGAGTCGAGACCTCAAGTTTGCTTGACAACAAGCTCAATGGTTCCGCTTGCTGGAACACTGGCAAAACGAAAGCACCTCCACCGCGGACGATTTTAATTTTATTTCCTGATTCGTCGATGTGGACATTCTTGCTGCCCAAGTAACTTCCAGTCACTATCAAGGCCTCATCAGGACCAGCAGTACGGTATTTCGTAACAAACACAGCAATAAGTGCGATTAATAAAAATGCAACAATGGCGACAACAATCCAAATTAAACTAAACATAAATGACCTCCTACCTCTTATTCATTCTCATGGGGCATGACATAGACAACCCCATTTTTAACTTCGATGATCAAGACTTTTGTATCCGAAACAATTCCTTCATTCTTATAACTGGCCGCAGTTTTCGCAATGCTCCCGCTGATGCTTTCGATTAAGACTTCCCCAAACCCATCAACCGGGACTGATGTCAGAACCCTGCCAACCCTGCCTCTCAGGTCATTGTCATGAAACGTTAAGCTTTCCTCCGCCGATGAGATGGGAATCAACACAAATACATTCAATAGGGTGACGATTGTAAATGAAATGAGCAGGGAAATCACGGCAATCATCACACCATTAAGTCCTGTAAGCGATTCAAGCAAAAAGCCACTCGCAAAAAATACGGTCAAAAAACTAAAAATGAGGGTTGGATTAAATATATCCGGTAATTCCAGGCCAGAAAATATATCATTAAACAAGATAAATAGGAATGTTAGCCCCCCGAATATAATTAATCCATATAAATAGACTGTTTCTAATGGAACTCCAAATAACTCCATCTCTTTCATCCTTTTAATTCGATTTTTCTTTACCGCTTATACTATTAAGACCGAGGATAAGCGTTTTAACTACCTTTTGAAAGAAATATGGCAATAATCCCCCCCCATTTACTTCACTTACCATTAATACGAATGACGTTACAGAAAGTTTCATTTTTTTTCCAGGTTTTACGAACCTGGGCAACAACTATGCCCTTATAAAATAAAATTCATAATATCATTGACAGTGTTTACTTATCATATTAAAATTCTTTATATGTTAACTCGTTTGATAACCAGGTTTACAATAGGGGGAAGCACGATGAGGGAAAGTCACGAGAAATTAAGAATGATGATGGTTACAGCCTTATTTGCAGCACTTATAGGGATCCTTGCCCAAATTACAATTCCACTGCCGTTAGTACCGATTACAGGACAGACTCTAGCTGTTGGGCTGGCAGCCACTATACTAGGTTCACGTTATGGAACCTCTTCCGTTTTATTATACTTGTTCATAGGAGCTGCAGGAGTACCAGTGTTCGCTGAAATGTCTGGAGGACTAGCTAAGATATTCGGTCCGACTGGCGGTTATTTATTATCCTATATCCCGACAGTTTATATTACCGGGCTGATATTGGAAAAAACACGTTTCTCAGTTGCAATGGCTTTCCTTGCAAATATAATCGGGATGTTCATAACGTTGATCATCGGTACGATTTGGTTGAAATATATGAGCTCATTATCATGGACAGTTGCATTTGCCAGCGGTTTTGCCCCATTTATAATCGTAGGCATTTTAAAAGCATTCCTTGCATCTTGGCTTGGGATTACGATCCGTTCAAGGTTAGCATCAGCTAATATGCTGCCAAAAAAAAATACACCACTTTCCCAATGATGCAAATGGGTAGATGAAAGAGAGGGTGCCGCTTGCGGTACCCTCTCTTTCATCTTGTTACTTTTTCAGCCATCATTTTCAATCACTTGCACAAAAAAAGAATCTTAGAAAAAGACTCTTTTTTTTACAAGTATTTATTACGGTCCTATCCCCATAAGTCCGAATATGAAATGCAAATGTATGTTATCCCCTTTGCTAACCGTAATCATTTTACTATAGTTACCGCAATTTGACAACTATTGAAGAATCGTGAAAAGGCTACCATTTATAACTTAAGATAATATAATAAATGGATTTAGTTATTTATTATTCACTGTATATTCTTTTTTCGTACCATCATCGAACACGACCTCTAAATCAAATTCTTCATAGGCATCCTTCAAATCAAAAACACTTGTCACTTCTTGAATTACTTGCTCATCTGTTGAATCTTTAGTGAATGTCAATTTATCTAAAATCGGTGTTAATTCTTTCATTGCTTCATCACCGTGAACTTCATGTTTGTTTGATTTATCTTCGATTGAAGCTTCGGTTTGGGCTCCCATGGTTTCATTCAGCTTCGTATTCGTTATCAGTTCCCACATAATCAACTTCTAATTGAAAACCCTTGAAAGTGAAAGGCACCTTTTCATTATTATCCGTTCTTGTTTCAGGATTTGTTTCCGGTGGATTTTTCACTTCATCGTTTTCTCCCCCACACCCGGCCAAAACAAGCATAGCGGCAAACGGAACAGATAATATTTTGATTGATTTTCTCATTTATTAGCCATTCCTCCCTAATCATTTGTATCCTTATTGATTACCTAAAAGGGGTCATTCAAAACTACAGGAATCTTTCAGGTATCATAAGATCGATCAAGTAAAGAATCACTAGAAGTGATCATAGAGGAAGGATATAAAACAATACTGCAAAAAAATGGGTGGCAGAACCCCCAAGCACAAAAACATGCCAAACGGCGTGATGAAACGGAAAACCGCGCCATACATAAAAGATAGCTCCAAACGTATAAAGCAAGCCCCCTGCTATCAGTAACTGGATACCTTCTGAGGGCATCGCTGCTGTAAGAGGTCCCCAAACGATGACGATCATCCACCCCATCGCAATATAAAGAAGCGTCGAAAGGAATAGGAACCTTTTAACATAGAAAGCCTTGAAGACGACGCCGATGATTGCAACTCCCCAAATTATTCCAAGCAGTGTCCAGCCTAGTGAGCCTTGAATCACAAGGACCATGATGGGCGTGTATGTTCCTGCAATGAATATATATATGGCTGAATGATCAAAGATTTCGAATATATCCTTTGTTTTCCCCTCTGGAAAACTATGCACTAATGTGGATGAGACATATAAAAGAAGCATGGAAGCGCCATAAATCACTGAAATGACTACATGCCAAGGCGATCCTTTTTGGACTGAGAATATTATTAAAAACACAAGAGCGACGATACTCAACAAAACACCAACACCATGGGTTATCGCATTGACCACTTCTTCTTTTTTTGTATAAACATGTGTATTAGCCATATTACAGCTCCTTAATCCAGATAAAAATTTTCAACATTCTCCTAAATTATACATTATATTTTCCAAGCAATATAGAAAAGTGAATATAGCTTGATTAACACTTCTAATTAGTGAGGGGGATAAAGTGCAATTAGAAAAGTTGGTCGCTTTCCATAAAACGCTTGGTGATGTGACCAGGATTAGGATTATATCCATTCTGGCAAACGGTCCAAAACACGGACAGGCTCTTGCGGGAATATTAAAATTGACTGCCCCAACCATTTCACACCATTTAACGAAATTAAAGGACATTAATTTAGTGAAGGATCGGAGAGAAAAAAATACGGTATATTATTTTTTGAATGAAGATGTCCTAGAGCATTATTCTTCAGCATTACCTAAAATCATTTCAAATAAGGGGGACTCCAGTAAATTGGATAAACAAAAGCTGATTTTAGAGTATAAAAAGATCCTTGAAAACTTCTTTACACAAGATGGTCGACTAAAAACCATACCAGCACAAAGAAAGAAGAAAATGATCGTTCATTGCAGGCCTTTTGGAAAAGGGACGTAAATATCCAGAAAAAGAATTGAATGAATTCATCCAGTCATTCCATGATGATTACGCAACGATAAGACGTGAACTCATTATCGGAAGCATCATGTACCGGGAAAACAGCATTTATGAACTGAATCCCCGCGAGATGTGGGCTGAAATCATTTAAGAGTTAGTTTTAAACATGAAAAACCGGCCTCCCTAGTTGGTGAGACCGGTTCTTGAAATGTAGTTTATATGGCAAAATGGTGGCCACCAATGATTTTGATTACCTCTAATTGTTTCATCCATTTGCTGTCCGAAATACTGGGATTCCAAAAATACAAGGCATCATTTGTGTAGCCATGAATTGCCAATGCTTCATTGACAGCCTTCTTGGCATCATCTCCGGCTGCTTTGTTTATACTGCCATCAGCAACGGGCGAGAATTGGTTTTTTTGATAGATCACTTCCCGGACCGTATCAGGGAATTCTTTGCTATCAAGGCGATTCAAAACTACTCCTGCCACCTCGACCTTTCCTCTATAAGGCTCCCCTTTGGCTTCTGCATGCACAAGCCTTGCTAATAATTCTTTATCTTTTTCATTCATTACATGTGGAATAATCAATGTTTTACCAGGTTCTGCAACATTATTCACATTATTATTGACTTCTTTTAACTTTTTGATTGGGACACCATACCGCTTTGCAATATCCCATATCGATTCACCTTGTTTAATGACATGTTTGGTTGCTCCATCAGAAGCTATACTGGTCGTTCCCTTAGGAATAGCTATCCCAAGTACGATGACACTTAGAGTCATTATCACGGTTATTAATACTGATAATTTCATCTTGTAACCTCCTCGTTAAGCATCTTCCTAGGATAACAGACCATATGGGAGAAAACAGTGCTAAATTTTTCCCAAGGAAATCAAGGAAAAATTTTCACGGGTCAATTAACTTAGAAATTTTAAAGATTCCCCTTCCATTCCTCACGTAGTATACCCATTCTGATTGAATCATAATAATAACCATCATAATAACGGCATTTTCTCATTCTTCCCTCTATTTGCATGCCTACCTTTTCCCCAACAGCCATCATACGCTCATTACCTGACCATGTCGTCAGTCCAACCCGTTCAATCTCCAAGTTTTCGAATAAATAGTCTATGAACATCATTAACGCTTCTGTTCCATACCCGCCATTCCAGTACTTTGGCTCAAAAATCGTAATCCCTATTTCCAGCCAACGTGAGGGTTCATGTTCCCAGTAATATACAACAGAACCTATTATTTGATCGTTTTTTTCCATTAATAGCTCGGAGTAAGCCCCCATTTTCCCATCATTGGTTCTGTGCTTCGTTTCTTTTTCGATATAAGTATGGTAATCCATGAGTTCAAGAGGATAGTAAGGTGCATCCCACTTTTTCCATTCTGGTTTGACTTCTCCATATTTCAGGCTCCATAAACGTTTTAAATCGGCTTGTTTAACGTTCCTCAATATTACTTTTCTTCCTTCAATCCAAACATCGTCCAATCCTCTTCCTCCTACCTCTTCCAAGATATACCTTCCATTTTAACGGTCGACACATAATTTAATAAAATATTGCCTATCTCTGGGACCATCGAATTCACAAAAATATATCCCTTGCCATGTACCAAGGATTAAACTTCCCTTATGGATGATTACCTGTTGTGAAGAACCAACCGTACTTGATTTCAAATGGGCAGCCGTGTTTCCTTCCTTATGTAAATCCAATGTATGATTCCATGGGTGTTGCTCATCCAATCTTCTTAGCATATCCTTTTTGACATCGGGATCTGCATTTTCATTAATCGTGATCCCTGCTGTCGTATGCGGACAATATATAAGAGCTAACCCCTGTTGTATCCCGTTTTCATTGATGAATGCCTGTACTTCTGCCGTAACATCAATCATATCATCCCTTTTAGTTGTTTTTAAGGTGTTTTTCTTCAGCATGTACGTCCACTCCTTTGTCCTTTTAAATCTCCTTTACCCATAAACATGACATTTATGCTTTAATATTGGATATATAAGTAGCCAAGAGGGGGTAAAAAAAAAGTGGGTTTCATTTTTAAAGCAATCGATCATTTCCAATTAGCATCTCCCAAAAATACCGAGGACCAATCAAGGAAGTTTTTCAAAGAGATTCTAATGTTTCGGGAAGTGGATAAGCCTGCATCCTTAAAGTCAAGTGGAGGAGTATGGTTCGAATCAGGATCGATCAAAATTCATGTTGGAACGGAAGATCAGTTCATTCCCGCGAGAAAAGCCCATCCAGCGCTTGAAGTAGAAAATCTTAGAGACTTTAAACAACATTTAATAACTAATCGTGTTTCTTTTACAGAAGACAAAAGGTTACCTGGGGCGAACCGCATCTATATATCCGATCCCTTCGGCAATCGGATTGAAATTTTGGAATGGATATAATAAAAGCGGGTCCATAAAATTGGACCCGCTTTCTTCATTATTTATTATTTTTGTTTCTTTTTCCAGAATCCCAACATTAAAGCGGTAATGAGGGACCCTATTAAAATGGCCAGCAAATAGAGAAAAGGATGGTTGACAAGGGGGATGACAAAAATTCCTCCATGTGGTGCTGGCAGAGTTACACCAAAAGCCATTGACAGGGCTCCTGCTGTCGCTGCCCCTACTACACTGCTGACGATAACGCGCAATGGATCCGCCGCCGCAAAAGGAATGGCCCCTTC
The DNA here is from genome assembly GCF_001578185.1 of Peribacillus simplex. Taxonomy (NCBI): domain Bacteria; kingdom Bacillati; phylum Bacillota; class Bacilli; order Caryophanales; family Bacillaceae; genus Peribacillus; species Peribacillus simplex. Next base: position 3,021,039 of record NZ_CP011008.1, read on the forward strand.
TGTAATGAATGAAGCACCCATGAAATAATTTGTGAATCCTGATTTCCTTTCCGTTTCACTGAATTTGCTTTTAAAGAATGTAGTTGCAAAGGCAATCCCGAGAGGAGGTACCATTCCACCTGCCATGACGGCAGCATGAGGCCCGAAACTATGAGCTTCAATAGCTGCAAGTCCGAAAGTGAAAGCGGCTTTATTCAGGGGTCCGCCCATATCTACAGCCATCATACCTCCTAGAATCAATCCAAGCAAAATAGCATTCGTACCTGATAAACCTTGTAGCCAGTTGGTTAAGCCTGTGTTAACTGCGGTTACTGGCCCATTTATAACAAATATCATGATTAAGCCTGTAATTAACATGCCGAATACAGGATAGAGTAAAACCGGTTTAATGCCTTCTAGTGTATGCGGTAACCTAGAAAACAGCTTTCGTAAAAATAAGACGACATAACCTGCAAGGAAACCGGCGATTAGTCCGCCAAGAAAACCGGCATGAGCCTGTGCTGCCAATAATCCCCCTACCATACCGGGAGCAAAACCAGGACGGTCGGCTATACTTGAAGCAATGAATCCAGCAAGGACTGGGACAAGTAAGAAGAATGCACCACTAGTTCCCCCGCCAATATCACTTAATGCTTTGGCAATGGGATTATAATCAGGATTTGCCGGATCGGCTGCCTCGATCCCAAAAAAGAAAGAAAGCGCAACCAAGATTCCGCCCCCGACGACAAATGGAAGCATATTACTTACCCCATTCATTAAGTGCTTGTAAATCCCCAATCCTCCTTTTGCTGAATCACCTTCATCACTTTTATCATTTCCAGTTCCTTTATAAACAGGTGCATCCTGATTAATGGCTCTGGTTAACAGCTCCTCGGTCTTCCGGATCCCATGGGCAACAGGGACAATAATGACGTGCTTTCCATTAAAACGATCCATTTCCACCTGCTTATCCGCTGCAACGATAATCGCATCCGCCTCATCAATTTCTGCAGCGGTTAAACCATTTTTGATTCCTGTCGATCCATTTGTTTCCACTTTGAAATCGATTCCCATTTCCTTCGCTTTGGCCTTTAATGCATCAGCAGCCATATAGGTATGGGCAATTCCTGTTGGACAAGCTGTAACGGCAAGGATTTTCCCTTTGTTGTTACCGCTGGCAGCATCACTTGATTGCTGCTCTTCTTTTTCTTCTTCATCTGCTTCCATCTCTTTTTGATTGATTATCTCTAACACTTCTTCACCAGAAGAAGACGAGATCAATCGGTCTCTGAATTTTTCATCCATCAGTAATGAAGAAAGCCGGGAAAGGGTTTCCAAGTGATCCGCATTCGCTCCTTCACTTGCTGCAATCATAAAGAACAGATGAGCTGGCTGACCGTCAAGCGATTCATAATCCACTCCATTAACCGATTTTCCGAAACAGATGGCAGGTGTCCTAACAGCATTTGTTTTAGCATGTGGTATCGCTATTCCTTCACCAATCCCTGTTGTGCTTTGTTGTTCACGTTTTAAGATAGCGGCTTTGAAAGCCTCCACATCGTTTAACCTGTCAGCCTCGGCTAACTTCCCTGACAGTTCATCAATGACAGCTTGCTTTGTAGCACTTTGTAGATTGATTACGATTGTATCCAATTTCAACAAGTCTGTAATTTTCATAAAGTCAGCCTCCTGTTAGTTGATTGATATCAATTTGCGGTAATAACTCTTCGATTTTATCCAATGTACCAAGATCTGATGAAAAGGCTGTAGCACTTCCTGCTGCAAGACTGAATCGGAAAGCAGATAAAATATCCTCTGTCTTTTCATATGTCCCGATGAAACCGGCCACCATCGAATCCCCGGCACCCACTGAGTTGAGGACTTTTCCTTTTGGCACATTAGCGGAATATGACTCACCACCGGAGCAAAGCACAGCACCCTGTCCTGCCATTGAAACGATAACGTTTTGTGCTCCTGATTGAACCAATTTAGAACCGTATTCGATAGCATCATCAACCGTTCTAATTTCAGTAGAAAAAAGTTCACCCAATTCATGGTGATTAGGCTTTATCAAAAATGGCCGATATGGAAGGACACTTAGTAATTCCCTCCCACTCGTATCCACCACCACCTTAATGCCATTATCAGAACAAGACTTTGCCATGGCTTCGTATACATCCGAAGGGACGCTTGGAGGGATGCTACCTGACAAAATGAGAATATCATTATTTTTCAACTGTTCAATCTGACTAAATAATTGTTGATAATCCCCTTTTGAAATAACTGGCCCTTGGCTATTGATTTCAGTCTCCAGCCCTGTTTTCAATTTAATGTTTATTCTTGTATCTCCTGTTATCTCTGTAAAATCCGTGAAAATCTCTTCCTGTCTTAAAAACCTTTTTACAAATTCACCTGTTTGTCCACCTATGAAACCTAAAGCTGTCGTACTATTTCCAATCCTTTTAAGCATCCTGGAAACATTAATCCCTTTCCCTCCAGGGAATTTGGCATCATAACTAGTTCGATTCACCTTGCCCATTTTAAAACTCTCCACCTCGACCAGATAATCGATGGATGGGTTAAGTGTCACTGTATAAATCATTAAATGGTCACTACCTTTACCTTTGGATTTTTATGGAGCTGAGCAACAGCCTCTTCATCATTGCTGTCAGTAAGGATTATGGCATCGCTTACATCTGCCACCTTAGCGAAAGTAGCTTCATTCAATTTTGTACTGTCAGCAAGCACGTAGGTTTCGTTAGAGAGTCGTAATGCCATCTTCTTCAGTAGAGCTTCTTCCGGATCTGGTGTTGTGAAACCCAATTCTTGATGGATGCCGTTCATTCCCAAGAAACATTTATCGAAACGGTATTCATTCAAAAATTGTACAGCATTACTTCCTATAACCGCATTTGTCGAGAATTTAATCGTTCCGCCCACTAAGACTGTTTTGATTTCCAATTCAATAAGTTTTGGAATATGCATAAGACCATTTGTCATGACCGTTATATTCTTATCCTTTAAGTAAGGAATCATTTCTGCAGTGGTTGTGCCTGCATCAAGATATATACAATCATTTTTCTCTATGAATGAAGACGCAAGCTTTGCAATCAGTTGTTTTTCAGCTATTGCTTTGTTTTGCTTTTCTATAGTCGTTGGTTCAAGGCCTTTTCTTTGAAGTAAAGAGGCCCCGCCATGCACGCGTTTCAAGAGCTTCATTTCTTCGAGTTGCACTAAATCTCTCCGAATGGTCGACTCCGAAGCATGTAACTGATCTACAAGCTCCTGAAGCTTAATCGTTCCCTGTTCTTTAAGGATCGATAAGATGAACTGGTGCCTTTCTGTTGTCAACAATCAATCCCACCTCACTTTAATATCATCATCATATATGAAAACAAAGGAATAATCAATCACAAACGTTTAAAAATATTCAAATACATTCAAAAATACCTCCAAAAACATTCACAACAGAGACAAAACCTTTGCATGACCCCCATTATCTTTTTTTCAATGAAAATATGCCTTTCAGTTAAACTCATTCACAAAAAAATCCCCCATGTCATTATGACATGGGGGGGTTTTTATGATTTATTAGCCTTGAAGTAAAAGTTGTTCTGGATCTTCTAGCATATCTTTGATAGCTACTAAGAAACCAACCGCTTCTTTTCCATCAACGATACGATGATCGTAAGATAATGCAAGGTACATCATTGGTCTGTTTTCGATTTGATCTCCAACAGCGATTGGACGCGTCTTAATTGTATGCATGCCCAAAATCCCAACTTGAGGGGCATTCAAGATTGGTGTAGATAATAGGGAACCGAAAGTCCCTCCGTTTGTGATGGTAAAAGTACCACCAGATAAATCTGAAAGTCCCAGTTTGTTGTTACGCGCTTTAACAGCCAAATCAGAAATGTTCTTTTCGATTTCAGCAAAGCTTTTGCGGTCAGCATCCCTTACCACCGGAACGACAAGACCTTCATCAGTGGATACGGCTACACCGATATCATAAAAGTTCTTTTTCAGGATATGGTCGCCTTTGATTTCTGCATTCAATAACGGATATTTTTTCAATGCGCCAATGACCGCTTTAGTGAAGAATGACATGAAACCAAGTTTAACATCATTTGTTTTCACGAAAGAATCTTTATGGCGGCTACGCAATTCCATGACTGCAGAAAGATCGACTTCGTTAAAAGTAGTAAGCATGGCTGCTTCGGATTGTACTTGAACTAGACGTTTGGCAATGGTTTGACGACGGCGAGTCATCTTAACCACTTCAATGCGATCATCATTCACTTCAACAGGAGCTGCTGCTTGTTTAGCTGCAGGAGCTTGTGTTGGAGCTGCAGAAGATGCAGCAGGTGTCACAGGTGCATTATTTGCTGCTTCTACATCTTGTACACGTACACGACCTAGTGGATCGACTACAGGCACTTGAGTCAAGTCAATTCCTTTTTCACGAGCCAATTTCCTTGCAGCTGGTGAAGCAATGACTTGTTGATTGGATGATGCTTCTTTCGTTTCAGCTTTAGGAGCCTCTTTAACAGGAGCAGCTTGTTCCGCTTTAGCTGGTTCTGCTTTGGCTACTTCAGCCTTAGGAGCTTCCGCTTTTGGAGCTGCTGCAGCTGAACCATTTTCATCAACGATAGCGATAGCCTGTCCAACTTGGACAGTATCGCCTTCTTCTGCTAATTGTTCCGAAAGAGTACCCGTATAATCTGAAATGATTTCCACGTTTACTTTATCCGTTTCAAGTTCAAGGACATATTCGCCTTTTTCAACATGATCACCGGGTTGTTTTAACCATTGCGCAATAGATCCTTCAGAAATTGATTCTGCTAATTCAGGTACTTTTACTTCAGCCATTTTATTTCTCCCCCTCATTATTGCGTGTAATTGCTTGAGTCATAATCCGTTGTTGTTCATTTTTATGGACAAGCGGATCTCCCTCAGCCGGGCTTGATCTGCGCTTCCTTCCTATATATGTCACTGAAAGGTTTCCAGGAGCCGCTGCATTAAGGCGAGGTTCAACAAATGTCCAAGCCCCCATGTTCTTAGGTTCTTCTTGAGCCCAGAAGATCTCTTTAAGATTTGTATATTTTTTCAAAGCTTCTTGAACGCCAGTGAACGGGAATGGATAAATTTCTTCGATACTGATGATTTGCAACCAGTCCGTTTTTTGTTCAGTTGCCGCTTTTTCACGAAGTTCAACCGCCAATTTACCTGATGCAAAAACAATGCGTTCAACCGATTTAGGTTTTTTGCCTAAAGCTTTAGTTTCAACGAATGATTCAAAAGAGCCTTCACTGAATTCTTCAGCTGTAGAAGCCATCACTTGATTACGAAGCATACTCTTCGGTGTCATGATGACAAGCGGACGAACTTGCTCTTGATCCAAAATCTTAGCTTGTCTTCTAAGGATATGGAAGTATTGAGCTGCCGAACTTAAGTTAGCAACTGTCCAGTTGTTTTCAGCCGCTAATTGAAGGAAACGTTCTAGGCGTGCACTTGAGTGCTCTGGCCCTTGTCCTTCATAACCATGTGGAAGCAGCATGACAAGACCTGATTTTTGACCCCATTTTGCACGGCCAGCCGCAATGAATTGGTCAAAGATCACTTGTGCTGTATTTGCGAAGTCACCGAATTGGCCTTCCCATAATACTAGTGCCTCTGGAGCAAATACATTATAACCATATTCATAAGCTAGAACTGCCGTTTCAGTAAGCGGGCTGTTATGAACAGCGAAAGAAGCTTTAGCAGTTTCAAGTGTGTGAAGTGGTGAATATGTTTTTCCATTAACACTGTCATGTAACATGATATTACGTTGAGCGAATGTTCCACGCTCTGAGTCTTGTCCTGTCAAACGGATTGGAGTACCGTCACTCAATATGGATGCAAATGCCAGTGTCTCGGCATGAGCCCAATCAATTTTACCGTCAGCACCAAAGGAATCCAAGCGACGTGATAAAATCTTACCTAATTTTTTATTAGGAGTGAATCCTTCCGGCCACTTAACAAGTTCTTCGTTAATTGAAACCAGTTCTTGTTTCGGAACAGCCGTTTCAATGGCTGGAAGTCCTCTTTCAATAATCCCAGGAGGATTACATTCTTTAGAAGCTTCCGGTTTATTTCCGGAAATTTTCGCATATGCATCCGCAAGCCTTGTATCCACTTGCTCAGCAATTGCTTTAACTTCAGCTTCAGTGAACTCACCAGATTGAATGAGTTTCTTCCCATAAAGCTCTTTGACAGTTTGGTGCTTATGAATTAATGCATACATTTCAGGTTGAGTCACCAATGGCTCATCCATTTCGTTATGGCCGAAACGTCTGTAACCGATCAGGTCGATCAAGAAATCTTTATTGTATTTTTCGCGATATAGGTTCGCAAGGTTCACCGCAGCCATACATGCCTCTGGATCATCTGCATTCACATGTACGATCGGCACTTCAAAGCCTTTTGCCAAATCACTGGCATATAGAGTTGAACGTGAATCTTCACTTTCCGTTGTGAAACCAATCATGTTATTGGCGATGATATGGATAGCGCCGCCAACTTGATAACCGCGTAAACGGCTTAAGTTAAACGTTTCAGGAACAATACCTTCACCTGGGAATGCTGCATCACCATGAATCAGGATTGCAAGTGATTTGGAAATGTCTTGGACAGGGAATCCTTTTTCTGAACGGTCTTCTTGTGCCGCACGAGAATACCCTTCCACGATTGGACCGACTACTTCCAAGTGACTTGGGTTATTGGCAAGTGTAACCCTTGCTTTTTGTATGTTAGCATTAGTAATCTGTTTATCCAGACCTAAATGGTATTTAACATCACCAGTCCATCCGTTGTTAATGCCTGTTGAACCTTCGGAAGGAACCAAATCTTTATTAGGTGAATGTTGGAATTCAGAGAAAATGACCTCATATGGCTTTCCTAGTACGTGTGCAAGCACATTCAAACGTCCCCGGTGAGCCATGGCAATATTTACATTCCCTGTTCCATTTTGAACAGTTTGTGAAATCATTTCATCTAAAATCGGCACTAGGGCGTCTAGTCCTTCAATGGAGAAACGTTTTTGCCCCACATATGTGCGGTGAAGGAATTTCTCGAAACCTTCAACTTCATTCAATCGCTTAAGTAATAGTTCTTTTTTCTCTTTAGCCACTTCCGGGAACATTTTTCCGGATTCGACCATATCAGTAAGCCATTGCTTTTCGTCCAAGTCATTAACATGGTGAAATTCAAAGGCTATCGTTTTTGTATAAAGTTGTTTTAGGTATTGAACGGCTTCGTATCCGTCTTTCACGTTTTCAGGTGATTCTGGACAAATTAATTCAGCCGGTATTTTCCTTAAATCATCTGCGGTCAATCCATATTTTTCAAAGTGAATTTGTTCCGTATCTAGAGCTTCTTCTTTTAAAGGATAAATATTTGCTGCAAGATGTCCGTATGCACGGATGTTTTCTGCTAACGTAACTGCAGACATTATTTTCTTCATTGGAAGAACTTCTCCAGTTTGTACAGTTGGTGCACTTACGATTGTTGTTTCAGCCGATACATCGAATGAAGGAGGACCTGATACTTCAAAAAAGTTTTTCAGTTCCGGATCTACTTCTTCCGGGTTGGCTTGAAATAGATCGTATTGCTCCATGACATACCCAAGGTTTGGACCTGAAAAAGTTTTCCATGGGTCGTATGCCTTAGCGTCCTTGATGGTCATTTTGTAAACCCCCAAATTTTTCTCATAATTTTTTGCATTTCGTTTTATCTATCCCCAAATTTCTTTCTTCTAAATTTTCCCCAAAAATATGATATATAATTAACAACTTTGGTTATTGAATAATAAAATTTTAAAGGATAAAACGTTTTCAGATGTTATATTAACATGTTTTTGTCGAAATATCCAAAGGTTAAACAACTTTATGCAACCTTTTTTTAACTATATTTCTGTTTAATTCGTCAAATTACGCTTAAAATTGACTTTTTTGCTCATTTAAGCCTTTTTTTCGCTAAAAAAAGATTTTTGTATTTTTGTATATCGTTTATATTTCAGGTATATTTAACTAGACTGAAAACCCTTACAAGTCAATCAAACTTCCAAGCTGTTAAACTCAGATTGCCATATTGAAATGTTCTGTGAAGGAGAGCCGATTTTTTGTTGACATCTCCTGCTCCCATTGCGATGATCAATGGAATGAAATGCTCTTTGGAAGGCACAGCATCTGTACTATAAGGAGCGATTTTTGCATAATTAAACAAAGATTCCAAATCCCATTTCATGATTTTCTCTTCAACCCAGTTCTCAAAGTTGATTGCCCACCCCTCTGCAACATGCATATCCTCCTGAATATGGGTGAAATTATGGACAATTCCACCGCTCCCGATGATTAAAACATTACTTTCCTTTAATTCCCTCAAAGTTCTCCCGATTTCATACTGCTTGTCCAATGGAAGTGCAGGACTAATGGACATAGATACGATCGGGATGTCAGCTTCAGGATACATAATGTGCAAAAGCCCCCATGCTCCATGATCTAGGGGGCGCCTTTCATCAAGTTGCCCCCATACACCTATCCTTGACAATAAGGTTAAAATTCGATCGGACAGCTCCGGGCACCCCGAAGCAGGATATGTTATCTGAAATATTTCTTCAGGATACCCTGCAAAATCATAAATGACTTCATGCTTCCCTACCGCTGAAATCATCTGATCTTCACTTTCCCAATGTGCTGACAAAATAACGATGGCAGTAGGTTTTTCCATACCCTTCATATAATCCTTCAAAAAAGTAGTATAGCCATTTTTTTCCAGAGCTAATAAAGGTGTTCCATGTGATAAAAACAATGATGGCATCATAGAAACGATAAATCCTTTCGCAAAAGTAATCTAATCTCTTATCTTATACCTTAAATTACTTAACATAAACAATGTGTTCATCAATTAAATTGTATTTTTGGGGTTGTCTCGTCAATAGTATCAAAGGTATACCCTTCTTTTTTAAGATATTCAATAATATCAGGCAATGCCTTCACTGTATTTTTCATACTATTGATATCATGCAGCAAGATATTAACTTGCTTTTGATCTTTCGTGCCTTTTTGTACGGAAGTAATGATTTGTTGTTCACTTATTGATGGACTGATCCCATCTGTCGAATCAATCGTCCAATCGAAATAAATATACCCTTTTTCCATTAGTTGTTGAAGGATTCCATTAATGATGGGTTTAGTTGCAGCCTGATGCCTAAGACGATTATTGGAACCGCCAGGAAGGCGTACAATACGGCTTTTAACCCCAAACTCCTTTTGCAGCATGGTTTCAAGCCTATTCAAATCTTGAAAGAAGCTCTCGGTCGATCGATAAACGATGGAATAATCATGTGTATAAGAATGAAGGGCAATCGCATGACCTCGGGAAATCATTTCCTGATAGCATTCCTTTGCGTATGGTTCTTCGTTACCTTTAACGAAAAATGTGGCCTTAACATGATAGCGGTCCAAAATATCTAATATCTCCATCGTATTCAAAGAAGGTCCATCATCGAAAGTCAAATAAGCGACTTTCTGATTTTCCTTACTTTTTAGGATCGGTTCCATCTCTTCGGGAACCATTGCATGTACATGAATGGCCAGCACATCCGTCAATAACAAAAAAATAATGAAAGAACATACTATGGTGAGAAATAATTTAAGCGGATTCTTCATATGCTGCATCCCCTTCCTTTTGACCATTAAGATGTACCATTCAAGAGGTTTCATGCGCAATAAGGCAGCGGTAAAAAATACCGCTGCCTTATCCATATGCTTACCGATCGACATTAAAGTAACGAGCTTCCGGATGTGCAAAAACTATGGCTGAAACGGAAGCCTCAGGTTCCATCATGCATCCTTCAGTCAATTCCACGCCAATATCCTGAGGTTGTAACAGGCGGAATAGCTTTTCCTGGTCCTCCAGATTAGGACAAGCTGGATAGCCAAATGAAAATCTTTGCCCGGTGTACTTAGCGGCAAACCGCTCTTTCATAGACATTTCAATCGGATCGCTTATACCTAAATCATCACGCATTAATTGATGAATTCTTTCCGCAAACCCTTCAGCCGTTTCGAGAGCAAGTGATTGAAGGGCGTGATTTTTCAAGAAATCACCTTCAAGCTTTAGTTTTTCTGCCCATTTTCTGATCCCTTTTCCGGCGGTTACCAGGAAGAAACCAACATAATCCATTTGTCCGGAGGAAACCGGTTTCGCGAAGTCCGCTAAACAAAGGTGCGGATTGGTATCTTGCCTAGGAAAGTCAAAAGTCTCCAATATCTCCAGGTGATTTTCCGGGTTGTAAACCAATAGTTTGTCTCCTTCACTTTGAGCAGGGAAAAATTGATAAATTGCATGCAAGCCGTAGTCGGGTTCCGTCTTTAAGAATTCGATCAATTCATCAACAAGCGCATTCAGCTGCACTGCTTTTTCATTCCCTTGCTTTAGCAATTCGGCGAGCTTACCTTTTAAGCCCAAATGATGTCCAATCAGCATTTGCCTATTAATGTATGGCTGGATTACATCCAATGGATAGTTTTTCAGGACGTGACGTTTGATATCACGCGGTTTTTGAACAGGCACATTACTCAAGGGCGCAGCTGCAGACTGCTTCCGAACAGGTTTTTCCATCGTGGCAGCAATGGCGGCATTGACTTTCGATTTTTCTCGTTTCTCGACTAACTCTTTTAAATACACCACTTTTTTGTCAGTGTCATGTAATATATTCGTTACAGCTAAACCATCCATCGCATCTTTGGAATATAAAACAGGTCCTTCATATTCTGGTGATATTTTAAAATCGGTGAATTTACGGGATAGCGCTGCCCCTCCCACTAAAATAGGGGTATCTATTCCCGCCTGCCTTAAATCCTGTGCGGTTAAAACCATTTGCTGTGCTGATTTAACCAGTAACCCAGATAGGCCAATGATGGTTGGCTCATGTTTTCGAACCTCTTCAATGATTTGTTGCGGTGCGACCTTGATACCTAAATCAATGACTTCATAGCCATTATTGGATAGGATGATATCCACTAAGTTTTTCCCGATATCATGTACATCCCCCTTGACAGTAGCTAAGAGGATTTTTCCTTTTTTAGCGCTATCTTCAGAGTTTTCCATTAGCGGTTCAAGGTGAGATACAGCCGCCTTCATTGCCTCTGCACTCTGAAGCACTTCTGCGACAATAAGTTGGTTGTCGTTAAATAACCGACCCACTTCACTCATCCCATCCATCAATGGTCCATTGATGATTTCCAATGGGGTATCACCGCGCTCAATTGCTTTATTTAAATCATCAATTAATCCTTCTTTCGTTCCTTCGATAATATAGTTACCTAAACGTTCGTCCAATGGCAGGATAACACCATTATCCTTCTTCTCCGCTTTTTTACCACGATAGAACTCGGTAAAGATACCTAAAGTTTCTGTAGATGTCTCAAATAGGAGTGCCTCAGCCAATTTCACTTCCTCTTCAGGTATCAGAGCGAAACGTTCAAGTTTTTCTGTATTAACGATAGCATAATCGAGACCTGCTTTTGTACAATGGTAAAGGAAAACGGCATTTAGAATTTCCCTTCCCCTTGCTGGCAGACCGAATGAAACATTCGAAATGCCAAGTATCGTTAAGCATTCCGGATACTTTTCTTTGATTGCCTTTATTCCTTTCACCGTTTCTAAAGCAGATCCGATATATTGTTCATCTCCCGTCCCTACAGGAAATACCAGCGGATCAAAAATGATGTCACTTTTGTTTAGACCATATTTATTGACAAGCAAATCCACCGACCGTGTAGCCACTTCCAATTTCCGTTCAGCATCGACGGCCATCCCAATTTCATCAATCGTTCCTACGACAACGGCAGCACCATATTGATGGATGAATGGTACAATTTTTTCAAAGCGTTCTTCACCATCTTCAAGATTAATGGAATTAATGATGGACTTTCCTTGTGAATGTTTTAATGCTTGTTCAAGTACGGCTTCATCTGTAGTATCGATGACCAAAGGGACTTTCACTTTTTTGACGACCTCTTCTACGAACTCCTTCATATCGCCAAGTTCATCCCCATCAGGATCAGCAAGACAGATATCAATGACATGGGCGCCTTTTTTCACCTGGGCACGTGCAATTTCAGCGGCTGGCTCGTAATGCTTTCCACGAATCAGCTCCTTGAATTTTCGAGATCCGATAACATTCGTTCTCTCACCAACGAATAAAGGGCGCATTGAATCATCATAAATGAGCGGCTCTATGCCTGATACGGCATGACCATGGGCTGAGGTCGTAATAGCACGGGGCTGAATGCCTTCGAGGACCCTGGAAAGTTCTTTAATATGCTCTGGTGTCGTACCACAACAGCCCCCAATGATATTGACCCATCCCTTTTCGGCAAATTGCTTCATTTTCTCCGCAAGGGAAGTCGGTGACTCATGATAGTGACCCTCTTCATCCGGGAGCCCAGCATTCGGATAACAACTGATGGCGCTATTTGCTATATCTGCAAGTGTCCTGATATGGTCTATCATGAACTCCGGACCTGTTGCACAATTCAGGCCGACAGCCACGGGCTTCATATGTTCAACCGATAAATAGAAAGCTTCTATGGACTGGCCAGCGAGTGTCGTGCCCATCGGTTCGATCGTACCTGATATGATGACAGGCACATCTTTTCCTGTTTTAGCGAAGGCTGCTTTGATTCCAGAAAAGGCAGCCTTGACATTAAGCATATCCTGACAGGTTTCCACCAATAGCAAGTCCACCCCACCATCCAAGAGACCAAGTGCCTGTTCTTCATAGGAATCGGTTAAAATATCAAAAGTCGTTCCCCCTGTTACGGAAAGCGTTTTTGTAGTGGGACCCATCGAGCCAGCCACATATCTTGGCCAATCTTCATTTGAATACTTTTCACATGCTTTAACGGCAAGCTCGGCTGAAATTTTATTAAGCTTGTAAGCGATTGTGCTTATTTGGTATTCTTCAAGCACGATGCTTGTCGCTCCGAAGGTATTTGTTTCGATGATATCAGCGCCTGCTGCTAAATATTTTTCATGGATGGATTGGATGATTTCTGGTTGTGTCAGTGATAAATACTCATTGCAGCCCTCGAATTGTTCCCCGCCAAAATCCTCTGCTGTTAAATTCTCCGCTTGGAGCATGGTCCCCATCGCTCCATCAAGAAGGAGAATCTTAGTATCCAACTGTTCTTGAATCGCTTTTTTATTCATGTACTGCCACCTCTGATGTTTGTTTACTATCGACTTTTCTAATATATTTCGTAAGTTCCGCCGTCATTTCATAGCGAAGGAACGGTGTGATTAAATATATGCCCTTAAATTTTTCCCTTGCCGCGTCCACTAGCTCTCGTGCGATATTCACCCCTTCAATCCTTGACTTTACAGGGTCATCCCCCGCTAAAGCCATAGCCCTTCTAACATTATCAGGCAATTTGATGCCTGGGATCTCATTATGGATGAATTCGGCGTTCCGTGTGCTTGTCAAGGGCATGATACCGATGAAAATCGGGGTCTCTAAATGTTTTGTAGCTTCATATACCTCTTCAATCTGCTCAACCGAATAAATTGGCTGTGTCAAAAAGGATTGAGCACCACATGCAATCTTCTTTTCCATTCTCTGAACAGCTTTATCCAGATATTTCACATTGGGATTAAAAGCGGCGGCAATTTTAAAATTTGCCCGTTGGCCCAAACTTTGACCGGAATAGGAAAGTCCTTCATTAAATTGTTTGACCATACTTATCAGGTCAAACGACGATAAATCATAAACCGAAGTGGCACCTGGGAAGTCCCCAATTTTAGAAGGATCTCCGGTGATGATCAATAACTCATTCAGCCCCACTGTCTGCAGACCCATTAAATGTGACTGCAGGCCAATTAAATTTCGATCCCGGCATGTTATATGCACCATCGGCGTTACATTCAATTGGTTCTTCAGTAAATTAGCCAGTGCATCATTCGATATCCTTGGTGAAGCAAGTGAATTATCCGCTAATGTAATTGAATCGACCCCTGCTTTTTTCAAAACCTCAGCACCAGTCATGAAACTCTCTATTCCCAACTTTTTCGGTGGATCAAGTTCAACTAGTATCGTCCTTTCAGTTTTGGCCTTTTCGTAAAGTGGGATTTCCAACTCTCTATCAATCACTTCAATTATTTCTATTTCACGGGTTTTGGTAATTTTCTCTTTTACTGGTACCAAACTTCCAATTGCATTCTTTACAGCTTGAATATGCAAAGGAGTCGTTCCACAGCAGCCTCCTATGATCGTGGCACCTTGCTCACGCAGTTCGAGGGCACTTGAACCGAAATATTCCGGCACAGCTTTATAGACAAGCCTTCCATCCACATAATCCGGAAGGCTGGCATTAGGATAAATGGCAATCGACGCTTGCTTTGGCAAACTTACTTCTTCCAAGGCCCTAATCATATGATGTGGACCGAGACGGCAATTCACCCCAACAACATCGGCACCCAATTGCTCAAGTTTTTGAAAGGCTTCATTTAAATGGATTCCATTTTGAAGATTACCCAGTTCATGCATCGAAACATTTGCGATGATCGGCAGTCCAGTTTCATTTTTAACGATTTGCAGGACGGTTTCAAGTTCTTCCAGGTCATAGAATGTTTCTAGGAGAATCCCATCAGGATTTTCCATCAGCAGACTGTATAGCTGTTCTCGAAAACCTCGCTTTATCTCTTCAATGCTTAAATCCGATTTCCTGATACTCCGCTGTGCCCCTATGGTACCGAAGACATATGCCTTTCCTTTTGCCGCTTTTTTAGCAAGGATGACTCCCTGGCGATTGATTCTGCTTACTTCATCTTCTAGTCCATGGCGTTTCAATTTGTTGAAGTTGGCACCGTAGGTATTCGATTGAAGGATATCTGCACCAGCTTCCAAATAGGCACGGTGGATGGACACTATTTGATCTGGGTTCGTACAGTTTAATTCCTCATAACATTGATCGATGCCATTAGAGTACAGTAAGGTCCCCATTGCCCCTTCCCCAACCAGCATTCTTTCTTTCACTTCTTTACGAAAATTCATCATTACATCCTCTCTCAAAAACAATCCTGTTTTTGTCGTTTTCTATGAGTATGAGAGAAAAGAAAAAAAACCTTCTCAAAGAAGAAGGTTTTTTGAAACATTCTCCTCATCTATCAAGCTCTGCTTGTTGGATTTAGCACCTTTGCCTAAGCTGGTTGCTGAGGTTTCTTCGGGCCAGTCCCTCCACCTCTCTCGATAAGATCCATTTATATAATTTTCACAAGATTTCAAAATTTGATTATATTTAATTTACATTAATAATCTGTCAATTTCAATACCTGATCGTCATTTTTTTCACTTTTGCAAAAATCATTCAATCTTTTGCAGCTTGAACTCTCTTTAATATCCTTTGTTTCCAGTCTTCCGCTAACGAATCCAGTTTAAGTAAAGCGTTTGCGCCTTCCAGCCCATCTCGTTTATGAAGGATCACCTCTGCTGCATAATGAACTGAAATTTTTTCTTGCAAACGATCTATTAGCACGATTTCGTTTTGTTTATTTATCGTTCCTTCTTGAAGTACTTTTGCAAAATAACCAGTGAAACTCGTTTTTAGCACGAGTTCCAAAAACTTAGGTTCTTGATTGAAGTGGGAAATGGTCGAACAAGGAATCCTCCCCTGGTTAATTTGAACAATCACTTCGCCTATTTGATAAATATCGCCGATATATGTTGATACCTCCGTCATCCCCGCTATGGTTAAATTTTCACCGAATGCAGGGATATCCAGCTTTTTAGAGAATTTTTCATTCCATAATGAATAATGCTCAAAGGGGTAAAAGCACAAAGCCCGATCAGGACCTCCATGGAACTTTACATTACCTACCCCATCACCAATTATGCCAGATCTAGTTACTATCACATTATCCCGTGCTTGTTTATCCATGGCTGAAAAGATATCGATATTTGAAAAATTTTCCTGTTTGGGCCTTCCGGCATGAAGCGATTTGATTTTTCCATTTTCCATTTTTAACATCATCTTCCGTTCATTTTAATTTATATCATCCCATATGTTTAAATTATACTAAAAATCCATTTTTTCTGTAATTATTTATGAGAATATAGTGGATCGGAACACAAAATCCCCCATGATCCGTTAAGCGGTCGAATATCATTGATTTCCAGAAAAAATCATAGGATAGTTTAGTAATTTTGTTGCTATTTCAGAATTAAATATGGTAGAATATGAACACAATATATAGTCGAAAACTACAACCGTTCGCCTATATGTTGATTTTCACGATTGAATTCCTCATTGTCGCTCTTTAGGGAGCGAATTTTTTTGCCTTCATTTGCATCCACTATTTTCTTTTAATCCCATTAATCGGATCACATCTTGATCCAATACCTATTTGTACATGCATTACTTATGTAATTTTAACGAATTATTTCTTTGTAAAGTCTTTCATAATCTTGCCATTCCCTTGGCTAAAACGAGCAAAAAGCCGAGCGACATAATGCGTCTTCCGCTCAGCTTCCTGTTTTATGCTTGTTTCTTTTTTTTCGGTGCCGCTTTCTTTCGGGCCGTCTTTTTCTTTTCCGGTTCATCATGTTTCGTTCGGTCAATGGATGCCTGTAAAGCCTCCATTAAATCTGTTACATTGTTGGAAACTGGCTCTTTTGTTTTGGCTGTAATCGTCGTTTGTCCCGTTTTCTTCGATTCAATCAATTCAAGTAATGCGGTTCGATAGTCATCGGTGTATTTTGCCGGATCGAAAGTAGTCGTTAATTGATCTATCAATAACACGGCAGTATCTATTTCCTTTTTTACAATGGTATCATTAGCAGGGATATTCGGTACATCCGCTGTTGAGCGAACTTCATCCGGATAATGGATCGTTTCCATCACCAAGGTATTATCAACGACTCGAATTACCGCCATTTGTTCTTTTGAGCGAATGATTATTTTCGCTAACCCTACCTTATCCGATTCCTTGAGGGCCTGCCTCAGAAGGGAATAAGCCTTTATCCCTCCATCATTAGGCGACATGTAATAACTCCGGTTAAAATATATGGGATCTATTTCTTCTATTTTAACGAAATCCACAATTTCCACGGCTTTTTCTTCGTTTTGTTTTTTCAGTTGCTCTAGTTCATTGTCTTCCAAGACAACAAATTTTCCCTTTGTATACTCAAAAGCGCGGACTATATCATCCTTACCCACTTCTTTCTGGCATACCGGACAAACTTTTTCGTATTTAATCGGTGAATGACATTCCTTATGCAACGTCCTTAAAGAAATATCCTTATCCTCCGTTGCAGCATGAAGTTTAATCGGAATGTTCACCAAACCGAATGATATGCTCCCCTTCCACATCGTATGCATATTCGTCACCTCATAACTTATTTTTAAAGAGAAGAACAATTTTATTATTCCCCTTTGTTCAAAAAAAACCGAAAAAACAATTGCCAACACTAACACTTCGTTTTTTTGGCAAAATAATGTTAATCAATTATTTGCGGAGGTAAAACTAAATGAAACCAATGCTGCCAACCTATTACCCTGAAGCCCCCACCTCCAAAGATTGGCGTTATGAGGTCAAATATGACGGCTTTAGGGCAATTTTAACGATAGACTCCGATACGATAAGCATCTCGAGTCGAAACGAGAAGGAATTATCACCACAATTCCCAGAAATCATTGCTTACATCAAAAATTTGGACCTGGAAGATTATCTCCCGCTACAGTTAGATGGAGAGTTGGTTTGGCTTACCAATCAAGCAAAGGCCGACTTTTTCCAAATACAGTGGCGAGGGCGCCTTGGGAAACAATCCTTAATTTCAGAAAAAGCTCATTTTTCGCCATGCCGGTTTATTGCGTTTGACCTGATTCGCATCAACGGAAAAGACATAGCTGCTAAACCTATGGAAGAACGAAGGGGATTCATGCTGAATATGGGTGAAGCACTTGGTTTTCCTATGCCGCCTGACCCCAACGATAAGGCTTTGATCCAATTAATTGAGAGTTTTGACGTTTTGGATAATGCCTTGAATAAGGTCATCCTATTAGATGGCGAAGGGGTTGTCGCTAAGGAAGTTCGGGGTACTTGGCAAGAAGGAAAACGTACTTCATCTTGGATCAAAGTGAAAAATTGGAAGACCGTTTCTTGTTTCATTACAGCATTGCACAAAGAAAATGGTTACGTTTCCCTCGCAGTTTTAAAAGAAGGTGCCGCAACGAAAATCGGAAGTGTTAAAAATGGACTGAGTGCTCAAGATAAAAGGATATTGCATGAGCTGATCAAGCAAAATGCATCAGATGAAGATGCACAATTTTTTTATATCCATCCATCCATTTGCATCGAAGTTCAATTCCTACACGTATATGAGGAAAATGAATTGCGTGAACCTCAGTTTTCGCAATGGCTTTTACAAACGGCTCCCGAAGAATGCACCTGGGAGAAATTCGTGATAGGCCAGTACACGTTTCCAGATACTGTACAAATAACCTCCAAGGATAAACCGCTTTGGATAACTGGTAGAAAAAAGGTGGTAAAAGTTGAATACCTCCATTATTTAAGAGAGGTTTCATCCTTCTTCTTACCTTTCTTAAAGGATAAACTGCTTACGACAATCCGTTATCCTCATGGCACTATGGATAAAGAAAGATTTTTCCAGAAAAACAAACCTGATTATGCGCCGGCCTTTATTAAAACGTTCATGGATGTGGATATCGAGTATATGCTGTGTAACGATATTGAAACGCTTCTTTGGTTTGGTAATCAACTTGCATTGGAATTCCATGCCCCATTTCAGAAAGCGGGTAAAACAAGACCAGACGAAATCGTCCTGGACTTAGACCCTCCTTCCATCGAATTTTTCTCATTGGCGATAAAGGCCGCACAGGAAATTAAAAAAGTGATGGAATCATTAAGGATAAAGGCTTTTGTAAAAACGTCAGGTAACAAAGGACTGCAAATTCACATCCCTCTGCCTGATGACAGGTTTACTTATCAGGAGACACGCATATTCACCGACTTTCTCGGCGACTACCTAACCAGTTCCAACCCAAATGATTTTACAACGGAAAGAATGAAAATAAATCGGCATAATCGACTTTACTTGGACTTTGTGCAGCATAGTGAAGGAAAAACCATAATTGTTCCTTATTCCCCACGCGGAAATTCTTTCGCGGGTGTGGCCACACCTTTGTTTTGGAAGGAAGTGGACGAAAGTCTCCAGTTGAAGGACTATACGATTGAAACCGTACCAAACAGATTAAAAAGGGAAGGGTGTCCATTTATGGATTACAGACTTGTCGATAATGGCCCAGCCTTTTTGGAAGTATTGTCGTTCCTAAAACAAAAAAAGACCAACTAATTGTTGGTCTTTCAGTTTGTAGACAAAAGGGGTTCGGAATTAAAAAATTCCGAACCCCTTTTTAAGATTCCCTTTGAATTTTTGCCTGAAGTTAGGAGATTGGGGCTCTACGAGCCCACTATGTTAGGCCATTTTTGGACCTCCCCATGTCCAATTGGCCATTTTCTTTAAATTAATGGCAGCGAAAGTAAGCATCGCCTGCATCGACAATTTTTTAAGTCCCCTTAAAGTTGTCCAACGCATACCATGCTTTTCTTTTGCATCTGCGAATACACGCTCAATCGTTTCTTTACGTTTCGCATATATAGTTTTTACATCTTGATGATGACGCAGATGATCTGCTTCTTCCACATGTGTTTGCCAAATATGCCGTGTCACCACTTTTTGATGGTCTTTGCTTTCTGTACACTGAGATAAAAATGAGCATGTCGCACAAGTGTGTTTGGGTGATTTATACTCGCGATAGCCCTCTTTATTGGTTGTTGAGTACTTTAATAGCTCTCCCGAAGGACAAAGGTAACAATCAAAATGTTCATCGTATACATAGTCCTGTTTGCGGAAAAATCCTTCTTTGGTGCGAGGACGTGTATAAGGTAAAGCCGGTATGATTTCTTTGTTAAATAGGTAGCTTGTAATCGCTGGTGTTTTATAAGCTGCATCTGCGGCAACGGCTTCCGGTTTTCCAATTTTCTCAATCACTTGTTCAACTAGTGGCTCTAAGATCTGACTGTCATGTATATTTCCAGGTGTTACAATCGTTCCCAATACAAAACCGTTGCGGTCTGCGGCCGCGTGGAATGAATAGGCAAACTGTTTTGTTCGTTCATCTTTCACATAGTAGCCACTCTCAGAATCCGTTGTACTTTCTTTAATCTCTTTGGTCTCTTCTTTATCAAATTTATCTGATGGAAAAGGCTTCTTTCCATGGTTTTCACGATCTCGATTGATTTCTTCTTGAAGACGCCCTTGATACGCTCGTGTTTCTTTACGAACGATTTTCTTTTCAAATTTCCGTTTATTCGCACTGGCTTTCACATGTGTGGAATCCACGAAAACGTGTTCAGCACTTATTAACTTTTTATTAGCAGCTGTCATTAAAATGCGATAGAAAATCTGTTCAAACAGGTCTGTATCTTTAAAGCGTCGCTCATAATTTTTCCCAAACGTAGAGAAATGAGGTACTTTATCATGGAAACCATAGCCTAAGAACCAACGGTAAGCCATATTAGTTTCAACTTCTTCAATCGTTTTACGCATGGAACGAATACCGAAGGTATATTGAATGAATGTCAGTTTAACTAAAATAACTGGATCAATACTTGGGCGTCCTACCTCTGAATACATATCTTTCACCAAGTCATAAATGAAAGTGAAGTCAATGGCAGCCTCTAGTTTACGAACCAAATGGTTCGGTGGCACCAGTTGATCTAACGTAATCATTTCAAGTTGATCTCGCTGAATAGAGTCATGTTTCGAAAGCATCCTCATCACCTCAAGTTTTAATACTTCTATTTTAAAACAAAAGCGACTCAGGGCAAAAGTGTTTATCTAAAAGATAAGACAAAGTTGATTGGAACGGAAGGTACGAGACTCCTGCGGGAAAAGCGCGTCTAGGGGAGACCCCGCAGGCGAAAGCCGAGGAGGCTCCCCGACCGCCCGCGGAAAGCGAGTGCCTGGAGTGGAAATCAACGGCCAAATTGTACAACTCATAAAAAATAGACAAACTCGTTTTCCTCGAGTTTGTCTACAGTCTGAAAGACCAACTAATTGTTGGTCTTTCAATTTATAATGTCGTTTTCAAATAACTTTGAACTTCATCCTGCAGCTTGGAGTATAAGCTTGTTTCCGATTCAAAAACCTGTTTTTCAAGCATTTTGAATTTTTCGGGCTGATCTAAGTTTATTTCAATCAATACCTTGAATTCATATGTTGCATTCCCGATTAAATCTATTGAATACTTTTGGCTTTCTTCATCATGATGGACGACGCATTTAACTTTTCCACCGTTATTATAGACAGATATTTCACTTTCCAACGAGTTAATTCCAACAGAGCATGTTACTAGGCTTGATGCTGACATCGCCGTTCCACATGCATTAGTGAAGCCTACTCCCCGTTCAAATGTCCGCACATAAATGCTCCCTGGTTCAAGCTCTTTCACAAAGCTGACATTGACACCATCAGGGAAAAGCGCATTCGGTTGATTGACCTTTGTCGAAAGGTCTGCCTGCAAATCACTTTGCAAAACGTCACTATCGACGAGAGTGATTAAATGTGGATTAGGAACCGCCAATGCCGAAAATAAAAGGGTATCATGAAGTTCCGGCATTGGTTCGTTTAGCAATTGTTCTTTTGCTAATACAAGAGGAAGATCCTTTACATTAAAACTTACCGGGGAAATTTCCACCTTGAAAGTCGGGATGCCCTCATAAATATCTTCCGTTTTCTCCACGAGTAGATTTGCCTTCATCGTTTCCACAATCATTTTATCGAGCCCTAGAACGTCGTTCGCATAACGCGCAACACAGCGAAGTCCATTGCCACACATCGAAGCTTCCGATCCATCCGCATTAAAGACACGCATCCGGCAATCAGCCTGTTCACTTTCCATTACAAACAAAATACCGTCCGCTCCAAGCTTTTCCCTATTGCATAGGGCCTTCGCGAAATTTTTTCGCTCTTCTTCAGTAAACGTCAAGGCCGTAGTCAATTCATCAATTATTAAGAAATCATTACCTGATCCATGGCTTTTTAAACCTTCAATAATCATCCTGTCACATCCTCTAATATGCTGCTAGTCATTTATCATTTTTTAATATTCTATATCATAGCATTTTCAGAATGGATGTGTCATCGAGTAATTCACAATAAATCCATTTTTTTCGTCAAAAATATACAATAAGAAGAGCGGTTGGAATAAGAGAGAACTCATTCCAACCGCTCTTCCATAATATTAACCGAGCATACTGATGATGAAATAGACGATAAACATTCCAGCACTCACATACATCGGGGCTGACACTTCTTTCGCCTTTCCGGTAACAAGCTTCAAGAACGGGTACAGAATGAAACCGAATGCCATTCCATCCGCGATACTGTATGTGAATGGAATGATCGTGATGATCATGATTGCAGGTATACTCTCGGTTAAATCGCTGAAATCCAGCTTTTTAATGTTTCCGAGCATCAAAATGCCAATAATAATTAAAATGGGGGCAATGGCGCTATCAGGGATCACTTTAATCACTGGTATAAACAGCAAGGATAGAATGAATAGCAAACCCGTCACCACTGAAGTAAAACCGGTTCTGCCTCCAGATGCGATTCCTGCTGCGGTTTCAACTGTTGCAACGGTAGGGCTCGATCCGAATATACCTGAAAATAAAACGGAAACACTTGTCGCCTGCAGCGACTTTTTATAGGCGTCCTGGCGGTTGATACTGTCTACATGCCCGTGTACAAGACCAATATTTTCAAAAACAAGAACCATCGTCATCGCAAATACACTTATCCAGAATTCAATTCGGTCCGCTTCCATGAACGATAATGAAAAGAAGAGATCGCCGTAGGAAGCTGTGTCTATGCCTGAAAAATGGATTTCCGATAGTTGAACCGTCCCGAAACAATAGGCAATAAGGCTACCTGCCAGGATGGTAATCATGAAGTTACCGGGGACATTCTTGATGAATAGCGTGATTGCCAGTAAAAAGGTTAACACCGTTGCACACACTGCTGGATCGCTTAAATCTCCCAATGCGACGATAGATGATGAACCTCCCGTGATTATCCCGCCCTTCTCGAGACCGATTAGCATCAAGAACAAGCCAAGACCAACAGATATGGCTTCTTTTATCGAACTTGGAATTGACTCACTGATTAACTTAGAGTATTTTGTAAAAGCAATGACTACAAAAATAACCCCTGAGATAAACACAGCACCAAGCGCCGATTGCCAAGATAGACCCATCCCTTGAACCATGGTATAAGCAAAAAGGGCATTTACGCCCATTCCTGGAACGAGGAGGATTGGGACATTCGCCCAAATTCCTATCATGACACAGCTTAAAGCAGATAAAAGAATCGTGGCAATCACTGCACCATTAACTGGTATGCCTGCTTCCGATAAAATCAGGGAATTCACGATGAGTATATAGACTATCGTAAAATAGCCGACGACTCCAGCAAGGATTTCACGCTTTCCATTCGTTCCATAGTCTGAAAAATGGAAAAACGCTTCCAAGTTTAATTTCTTCATGTTGTATCCTTATAAAATTTATCCCTCGCCCACCCGTTTGTATTAGTGACAAACTACACTTCGCGATTTTATCAAAAAAAAGGATAAAAATAAATAGTATGGCTTAAAATTTGAAAAAAACTGCCGGAAATAATCCCGACAGCTTCGATAAATATATTATTTTTGTTCTTCCGCATACCCATCGACTATCAATTCCAGCTTCCCTGTATCGGGTGAAATGATAAGACCATGTACAGGAATATTTTTAGGTATTAAAGGATGTCCTTTAATCACTTCCACACTTTTCTTAACACTTTCATAAACATCATCAAATCCGCGAAGCCAACTGCGAATATCTATTCCTGCAGCTCCAAGGGTATCGATGGTGCTCTGTGGAATATCACGTTCAACCATTTTCCCTACTACAGAATCTGCATCTACTGATGCCATTCCACAGTCATGGTGAGGTATGACGAATACTTCATCTGCCTTTAGCTCATAAATGGCAATCAGGATACTCCGCATGACACTTCCAAATGGATGGGAGACGATTGCCCCGGCAGTCTTCAGGATTTTGACATCGCCATTTTTGATATTCAAGGATTTTGGCAATAGTTCAACGAGCCGAGTATCCATACAGCTTATGATGACCATACGTTTCTCAGGGAACTTATCCGTTCTATACTTAACATAATCACCTTTTTCTACAAACTGTTCATTAAAATTAAGAATCTCATTAAGTAAACTCATATTTACCACCTTTTATTATGTAATCAATCTATGTATCCTTCTATAATTATATCAAATATTAAAAGGATTTGCTAAAGGATAACACTAGTCAATTTGAACGATGATTTAGAGTGGCTGCACAAAACCCAAAGACGATGATTTTAGGGATTTCATCAACATTGGATGAAAAAGAAAGTATGGGGGTATTTGTCTTGAATCGTCTCCCCCATTCCATAGGCATCCAACCTTCTTGGTATGAAACGATCTTTTCCCCATCTTTTGTGGCTATCTCAAAAGAATTCACACTCCCCGGCGTTTGAATGGGCATCCATTCTGTGCCGTCTTCCTTATATATCATTCCATTGATCTTCACGAATGAACGATTTTCTTGATACGATCCAATAAGGCCGCCTTGATCATCCATGATCGTCATTTTATTGAAAAGCCCTCTTTTGATATGGTACTTGGCTAACAAGCGCCCCTCATTGTCCACCAGTTCATATCGCTTGGCCAGGAGCATCGACAAGAAATTGGGAATCATCCACATGAACCACTTCATATTCAAATCACGTATCTCGCCCATTAGAGATCCATCAGGTGCAAAGAGAAGCAGCCGCAATGTCGGTGCTGGCATAAAAGTCAATAAAACATGTTCATTTTTTAATAACCCGGCATTCGTCCCGACGAATTCATCAGGCAATTCCTTAATTCTACTTTCATATATCCTGTGACTGATAAATTGGACAATACTAAATAAAATAAAAGGAAACGTTATCAATAGTATATTGCCAGGTATCAACGAAAAAATATGGCAAATGAAAAATACAACGGCCAAAACAAGAGATATCCAAGAGGCATTGAAATTTGAATTGCTCGTTTTTTGATAATATTCGCGTATATTCATATTCTGCTCTTTTCCTCACCCCTTACAAGAAAGTTTGCCGCCTTAAGCGAACATTAATTAGCAGTACTACAAGCCGCCCGTC
This sequence comes from Peribacillus simplex, assembly GCF_001578185.1. Lineage (NCBI taxonomy): Bacteria > Bacillati > Bacillota > Bacilli > Caryophanales > Bacillaceae > Peribacillus > Peribacillus simplex. The sequence goes on from NZ_CP011008.1 coordinate 3,046,381, forward strand.
TTTCACTTCCTAAAGTGCATTGAAGTTGTTATCATATTACTTTATTCGCTTTAATATGATCTATTCCCTTTTTAATGAAGGGCAATTCCCAACATGGTTCATATAAAAAAGGACTCCAAATACGGAATCCTTTTACATCATTCTATAAAATCCTAAAAATTAAGGGGAACCTGTAATCCGTTCCTTCATAAGCCCTTACAGCAGCAATGATGGTGAATACGACTAAAGCTATCCCGATAACCGGCAATAGCAAGAATCCAATCAATACTATAGTAAGTATCCCTGCAACTATTGAATATACAGTGTAGGAAATGAAAAAATTCAGGTATTCCCTTCCATGATAATCCACAAATTGTGACGAGTCCTTTTTCAATAACCAAATCACTAAAGGACCGATAAATGCTGTAAAAAAGCTGATTACATAAATAAGGGCAGCAAACACTTTCTCATCTTTAGTAGGCATAGTGTCTTCTCCTCCTCTCTCATATTAATAATTACGAATCAGTTGAAAAATAGTTTCATTTTCCTTTCATTATATTCGAAAAAAGTAAAAATGGACTGCCTTTTCTTCATGAAACCCTATTGGCAATACATTTAACGAAAAATCCGAACATGTTCATCCGTCTTGTGCATACAGATTAAATAATGGATTGTCCCATACCTTCTAGAATGGAGTGATGTTTTTTTGCTGAACGATTTTCAAGCCTTCATCCTTGGAATCATTCAAGGCTTGACTGAGTTTTTACCTATTTCAAGTACTGGACATTTATATTTAGGACGGCATATATTCCATCTTGACGAGGCCGGCATTTTTCTTGATACCATGCTCCATATCGGTACATTGCTGGCATTATTGGTCGTCTACAAGAATGACATTATTTCGGTTTTGAAAAACCCTTTCTCCAAAATGACTCTGCTTCTCATTGCAGGGACGATCCCTGCAGTGATTGCCGGCATTTTACTTGGGGATTGGTTTGATGGCCTTTCAAAAACAGGGGTGACCATTGGCTGGGAATTTTTAGTGACCGGGCTGATTTTATGGGTAGCGGACGGTGTAAAAAAAGGTGGCAAGTCAATTAATGAAATTTCCATTAAGGATGCCCTGATCATCGGTACTTTCCAAGCTGCTGCCATCATGCCTGCTCTTTCGCGTTCCGGCCTAACGATAGCCGCAGGGCTCTTTTGCAGGCTTGATAGGGCCACGGCAGCTTATTTTTCCTTCTTGCTTTCAATTCCAGCCATTACGGGGGGCATTATATTTCAGATGAAACCAATAATTACAGGAGAAGTTCAACGGCTTCCAGTCACTGCGCTTTTCGTTGGTACCCTAGCCGCAGCAATCTTTGGTTATATTGCTGTAGTATGGATGATCGATTTCTTAAAAAAGCGTTCACTGAAAATATTCTCCATTTATGTATGGGCCCTCGGGGCAATCATTTTATTCATGCAATTCACAGGGAAGTTTTAAAGGAAGCATCAAGTTACCCTTGAAAAATCGGGCGAAGAAATCAGTTTTTCATGAAAAAAAGCAAGCGTTTGCCTTCAAATTTCACCCTTCATAAAAAAGTTGAAATTTGACGAAAAAAAAAGGCAAAAAACCTATTCCCAAACCGATTTTTTTTTAGTATTATACCTTCGTAAGGGTCTTTTGATTTGTATAATTTCTGACAATAAAAATAGGGAAGGCAAATGGTGCGCCACCGGTTTCCGGTTCTAGTGGGTTCGATTCCCACCCCGAAATTTTTTGATGAACGACTTAAAAAATTTCGAGGGTGGGCAGCGACTACGCATAAGAACTGCCCTCAAACGGAGGGACGGAAATGTTAAAAAAGAGAGATTTCACAGATTGTTTTTCTCTTTATGAACAAATGACGCATCCAGATGTCTTCCCTTTCGTGCGCCATAAAGTAGATTCATATGAAGAATATGTTTTCATTACTAAGCAAACGATCGAGGCAGAAGATTCTGGGGAACTCATTTCACGAACAATCTTGGATGAATGGGAAAATCCCATCGGTTGTATTTCTTTATACGATATTGAAGATGGTGCAGGTTTCTTAGGCACATGGCTTGGCAAGCCTTTTCACGGGAAAGGGTATAATGCCATTGCAAAGGACGCTTTCTTTAAAGAGCTTTTTTTCGAGCTCGGTTTGGAAACAGTATTCATGCGTATTCGCAAAAAAAATATTCGCTCGATTAAAGCCGCGGAAAAGCTTCCCTATGCTGTTAATGCCAACGAAACAAGAAAGTCTCTCTATGATCAGATCAATCATGAAGGAGATATCTTCGATTTGTATGAAATCCCGAAAGATTTATACACCTTTCATATCCTTAGACAGCATGATGATGACGAACAGCAGTTACTTGAAGCATAAAACGAAAAGCATTTTAAGATGGCTTTGTTTATCTTTTCATATAATGGTCAGGAGCTTCCAATATTGGAAAGCTCTTTTTTCCATTTTCACAGGATGTTTAGGAAAGATTACTACAATTCCCTATTCATTTCAGGGATATTTTTTTATAATGAATACAATTGACCCATTCCAAAATATATTCAAAGAGTCATTGAAAGGACCTAATCATGAAAAAAACATTTGCTTTTATCGTGCAGCTTATCATGCTGCTCATCATTTGCAAGCTCGGCTATTATTTAGCCACTTTACTTCATTTACCTATTCCAGGCAACGTCATCGGCATGATTCTGTTATTCAGTTTATTACAGATGAAGGTTATAAAAGTTGAGTGGATCGATCTTACTTCAGGATTTTTGGTAAAGCACCTAGCCTTTTTCTTCATTCCAATTTCAATCAGTTTAATGACCATGGGATGGCTTTTCATGGAATTCGGTTTGCCATTGGCACTTACATTGGGAGTCAGCCTGATATTTGGATTCATCGTTTCGGCTTGGGCTGTTCAAAAGTTATCCAATAGAGGAGAGGTTAAGCGGCATGACAGCGCTCATCACAACATATAGCATCTTGATAACCATCCTTTCCTATTACATAGGAAGGAAAATATATGCTAAACATCCATCACCTTTTACTACGCCCGTATTTTTCAGTACGGTTACAATCATTCTCGTACTGCTGATCAGCGGTTTGAACTTCGAAGATTATTCACCGGGAAAAGACATCATCACCTATTTCTTGGGGCCAGCTACCGTTGCTTTGGCCGTACCACTTTATAAAAACAGGAAGATAATCGTTAAATATGCAATGCCGGCAATCAGCGGCATGATTTTTGGTCTTATGGTCACATTGATCATTGCCTTAGCCATTGCTAAAGCATTTTCACTTCCGCAGTTCATACTCCAAGGATTGGCGGTTAAATCAATTACAGTGCCAATCGCAGTAGAAATCACGGAACTTTATGGTGGTAATTCTAATATTTCAGCAGCCTTCGTCATTTTGACTGGGGTGCTGGGTACGATGATCGCTCCAAAAATGATGGATAAATTAAACATTACGATGCCCTTTGCGCGTGGTATCGCATACGGTACGATCGCTCATGGCCTTGGAACGGCTCAAGCCGCTCAGGAAAGTGAGTTTACCGGGGCAGTCGCAGGTGCGGCAATGGCTATTGCAGGTATCCTCATTTCCTGTTTCTTTCCGTTTATAAGTCATTTTCTATAAAAGAACCGCAACGTCAATGACGTTGCGGTTCTTTTATGATTTATCCTTTTGCAGGTCTTCATATAAACGTCTTAGAATATATGATTTATACAGCTCCAGCTTTTTTTTCTCGATTGGATGATAGTTAATCCCTGCGGCTTTTAATTGCTGAATGAACCATCCTTTAGAATATTCATAAGCCATTCTACCCCCTCCTCTGTTCGAAAAAGATATGCTTCAATGAGGGGATTGATACTTATTTTTTTGCAGTCATTACTTCAAGTAATAATTCATACATTTCCGCTGCCGTTTTGAATGGGCGCTTTTGACGCATTTTCTCCTGATAACCTTCCGATTGATTCACTAAATCCGCTAATGTTGCATGAAAAATCCCCTCATTTAGATCCTCTTCTTGAATGACTTTACAAAATCCCTGTTTTTCAAAGCTAGAAGCATTTAAGATTTGATCTCCACGGGATGCATTGGCACTTAGAGGGATAAGCAACATAGGCTTTTGTAAACCTAGGAATTCAAATATTGAATTTGAACCTGCCCTTGATACGACGACATCAGCAGCAGCCAATAGATCGAATAATTCTTCATGTACGAATTCAAAGGGAGCATATCCCCTTTGTTTCAATTCGTTTTTCACATTTCCCTTACCACAAATGTGAATAATTTGGTATTCCTTTAGTAGGGCATCAAGGTTATCTGTAATCAAGTTATTGATTTTTACAGCTCCTAGGCTGCCGCCCATAACGAGTAAAACCGGTTTGTTATTCGTGAATCCACAAAATGCTTTACCAGCAGAAGCGTTACCTGTAAAAATCCCATCGCGCAATACAGCGCCAAGATACATGGCCTTCTCTTTCGGAAGATCTTTTTCCGTTTCTTGGAAGGTAGTGAAAATTTTCGATGCAAGTGGCATCGCGATCTTATTAGCCAGACCAGGGGTATAATCCGATTCATGGATTGCAATCGGAATCCGCAGCATCCTGCCTGCCAAAACGACTGGAACCGAAACGAAACCACCTTTAGAAAAAATGAAATCAGGTTTGGTCTTTTTTAATATTTTTCGTGCATCAAAAATCCCTTTTATGACCCGGAAAGGGTCTTTCATATTTTCAACAGATAGGTAACGTCGGAATTTCCCAACGGAAATCGTTTCATAACGGACCTCGGGAAATTCCGTTTCGATGATATTTTTTTCAATGCCTTTTTTTGAACCAATATAAGTAACATCCCAATCATGCTTCAAAAATTCCGGGATGATTGCTGCATTAACAGATACATGACCGGCAGAACCGCCTCCGGTAAATACTATTTTCTTAGTCAATATTTCCACCTTCCAAACTTAAAAAATCACTTTGCATCCATATTACCATATATCCATGCCATTCATAACTTCAAAATGCAGTAAGTGAACCTTAAAATCCCATGATGAATGTAATTATCGATTATTTTTTCCTTTTTTAACATGAATATATTATAATCTTAGTATTCTACAATACTACAAGATACATTGGAGGAGTAATACATTGCAAGAAGTTTCTGAATCTCTCCATCAATTTGATGGAATCGAAGCCTGGACCCAATTAGGAATTTCCATAGGTATTTTTCTAATCTTCCTTTTGCTTCGGAAAGTATTTACTAAATATATTTTCAAATTCTTTCTTCGAATGGCAGAAAAACGTAAAGTTGAATTTGCGGCAAACTTAATGCTCGCTATCGAACAGCCGGTAAGATTGCTTATCGTTTTGATTGGTGTTATTATTTCGATGCACTACTTCCCGCTTGACTCGCCTTCGACTGAATTAAGATTGAAAATATACAGATCATTTTTTGTCTTCTCATTCTTTTGGACGATTTTCAATATCAGTTCGATCTTAACTATTTTATTTCCGAAATTAGTAAGTAAATTTGGACTTGAAGTCGATCAAATCGTCATGCCGTTCTTTACGCAAATCATAAAGTTAATCATCATCGCTTTTGGTGCCTCCATTATTGCGGAGGAATGGGGTTTTAATGTCGATGGATTTGTTGCAGGGCTTGGTTTGGGTGGATTGGCTTTCGCTCTTGCCGCTAAAGATACCGTCAGCAATTTTTTCGGGGGTATCGTCATCGTCACCGAAAAACCTTTTACAATAGGAGATTGGATCAAAACTCCAAGTGTGGAGGGAACCATTGAAGACATCACATTCCGAAGCACCAAAGTTCGGACTTTCGCCCAAGCTTTAGTTACGGTTCCAAATGCGACCCTTTCGAATGAACCGATCATTAACTGGTCAAAGATGGGTAAAAGACAGATTGCCTTCCATTTGGATGTGAATGTTACAACGCCAAAAGAAAAATTGGAAAAAATCATTAGAGACATAGAAAAAATGCTGATTGATCATTCAGAAGTACATCCGGAAACGATTCTTGTTAAGTTTGATGAGTTTAGTCATTCCGGCTTCAACCTTTACCTCTATTTCTTCACGAATGCGACTGACTTTGGAGGATATTTATCAATAAAAGAAGATGTGAACTTTAAAATAATGGAGATATTAGAGCAGGAAGATGTGCAAATTGCCATCCCTTCCCAGGCTTTCATTCTTCAAAAAGATTCAAATATAGAAGCCATGAATGATTTTGAATCCATGCGCGACTGACAAAAAGACTTGCCCTAAAACGGCAAGTCTTTTTCATTTCAAATAAAAGCTTAAAACATCACGCGCTTCTGTGATATAATTCTTTCATTGTGTTGAAAATTTCAAATATTTATATTGAGGTACTTTGATGAACCAGACTTATACTGAATCGCAAAAGATCCGTATGTTATTTTATATATTGATACCTATCCTGATAACTCAAATCGGCCTATATGCCATGACTTTTTTTGATGTAATGATGTCAGGGCAATACAGTACGCAGGACGTTGCCGGCGTCTCGATCGGCAGTTCGCTTTGGACACCCGTGTACACGGGGCTAAGCGGGATATTGATTGCCTTAACGCCGGTGGTTTCACAGCTCGTTGGTTCCAGGCAGTCCAAATCCGTTTCCTATTCTGTGATGCAGGCCATTTATTTAGCTGTCGCTTTAGCCTTGGTCATTTTAATCATTGGGGCGTTTTCATTGAATCCCATATTGAATGCCATGGATCTTGAAGATAATGTCCACCGGGTGGCGCATGATTATTTGATCGCCCTTTCTATCGGGATCATTCCTTTATTCGTTTATAATGCGTTGAGGTCATTCATAGATGCACTCGGGCAGACGAGGATCTCCATGATCATTACCTTGTGTGCACTTCCAATTAACGTCATATTTAATTACCTGTTAATATACGGGAAGTTTGGATTCCCGGAACTTGGAGGAGTCGGTTCCGGATACGCTACTGCCATTACTTATTGGTTAATTGCACTGGTTGCCATCATTGTAGTGGTGAAAATCAACCCATTTTCGACATATAAGGTTTTCAATGAATTTTTCCGGGTTTCCTGGAAAGAATGGCGTGCCCTATTATTGATTGGGGTGCCTATCGGTCTGGCCATCTTTTTTGAAACTAGCATTTTTTCGGCCGTTACCCTTTTGATGAGTAAGTATGATACCGTGACAATTGCTTCTCATCAGATTGCCATGAATTTTGCTTCACTGCTTTATATGATGCCGCTAAGTATATCCATGGCATTGACGATCGTCATTGGATTCGAAATTGGGGCATCCCGTTATAAAGATGCCAAAGAGTACAGCTGGATTGGCATCTCGATGGCATTGACGATGTCGCTCGTTTTGTCGACCATCCTATTCCTCTTCCGCGAACCTGTCGCCTCTGTTTACACTAAAGATCATGAGGTAATGATGCTGACATCACATTTTTTAATCTATGCCATCTTCTTTCAGATATCAGATGCCCTGCAGGCACCTATACAGGGTATATTGCGTGGATATAAAGATGTAAATGTCACGTTTGCGATGTCCCTTGTCTCATATTGGATTCTTGGGCTTCCCATTGGCTATTTCTTTGCACAGTATACGGATATGGGAGCCTTTGGGTATTGGATCGGCTTAATTTCCGGCTTGGCCCTCGGAGCGATAGGGTTGGCTGCTCGTTTAAGGTTCATACAGCAAGTAAAGTATAAAAAAATGGCATAAAAAAGAGTGGGGCTGGATTACACCGGCCCCACCTTTTTACCCTAAACCACTAGGCTTTATATAATTTCCCAAGAACATCCTTAGCTCCTGTTACCGGTATGACGCTACCGGTAATGAAATCTGATTTTTCATCACATAGGAACGTGATGACCCTCGCTATATCCTCCCCTGTACCTGGTCTTCCGACTGGAACCGTATCATCCTTTTCTCCTCTTGCGACCCTAATTTCCTCTTCTTTCCAATCACCTATGATATCTCCAGGACAGACCATATTCACGGTGATCCCATTTTTAGCTTCTTCGGCAGCCAAAGTTCTAGTTAAGGAGGTCAACCCGCTCTTTGCAGCGGCAAAAGCAGAACGATATATCCAGCCTGGTGCAGTTTCACACCTCTCAAACCCTAAAGTGATGACTCTGCCCCATCTTCTACTGCGCATTTGTGGAATAAGCTCCTTGGCAAAATAGAAAAAACCATTTAAATTTCCATCCATGATGTACTTCCATTCATCACTGCCATATTCAGTCATGGGCTTGCGATCATGCATATAAGGCCCTGCGTTATGAATGAAGATATCAACATGGCCAAAAGCCTCCAAGACCAACTGCAAAATATTTCGGCAATCTTTCTCACTCGACGAGTCACCTTGAATCGCAAGTGCCTTTACATTGTACTTTTCCTGCAATTCATCCACTAATGCTAAGGCTGCCTTGTTACTTTTTCGATAAGTAATGATAATGGACATGCCATTATCCGCAAGTGAAATTGCCATCCTTTTGCCGATTCCCGTTGCTCCACCAGTAATAAAAGCTACTTTTTCATCCACAGGATTACCCTCTTTATCTAATGGATTTTACTTAATTATACATAAGTTTGACCCGTTTTCTATAATTTAGTAATTATAAAAACGAACCTATAGGCTTTAGCCTGCATAAAATATAAGAAATAAACCTGTCAGACAATAAGCAGGAGAGAGGAATTCAATATGTTTCCCTGGAATTCACTTTTTTCTTTAAAAAATAACCTGAACCAAAAGGACTTCATGAAAAATATGCAGCAAAGTGATGTACAATCGTTCATTGAAAAGGTATTTTCACAGGTCATCCCTGACAATATGCAAGGTATGATGAACCATAGTGAAGGCGGGGCACAAAAAGAACATGCCAAATCCGAACATCCTTTACATGCAGATGTTTTTGAAACCCATTTAAATGTCTTTGTAAGAATTCCCATAGAAGATGAATCTTGGCTAAAGAAAATGAAACTTTACCATACCTCTAACCAATCCATCATTGAGGGGATTCCAGAGGAGTCAGATCGGCATGTCATAACGCTGCCCGCTCTTGTTAAGAAAAAAGGGGCATCTGCCCAATATAAAGAATCAACATTGGAAATACGCCTTCAAAAAAGTTTCAATACCCAGTATTCAGAAATCGATGTATCCGAGATTTGATTTGGCTTCAAGGGACCACACTAATTTTCTGGTGCGGTCCTTCTTTCTCTTGTTGCCAACAACCACCAGTCCATACAATTAGGTTTCGGCACATTACAAAAATCAATGGCTCAAATCATGCCATTCCATTAGAAGTAATTGATCAATTGCGTGCAAAAAAAGCACACCCCATGTTAATGGGATGCACTCTTCTATTAATCTATTATTTTCCGATGAATTGTTGAGTCCAGTAGTTACCAGATGCTACGTAACCTACTCCAATATGAGTAAAGCTAGGATTCATGATGTTTTCACGGTGTCCTTCGCTATTCATCCAAGCTTGTACCACTTCTTCAGGTGTTTGTTGACCTTGTGCGATGTTTTCGCCAGCTGATGTATAGCTGATTCCGAATTGTTTCATCATATCGAATGGTGAGCCGTAAGTTGGGCTATTGTGATCAAAGTAATTTTTATCTTTCATGTCTTGAGACTTGATACGGGCAACTTTGCTCAACTTAGTGTCGATTTTAAGTGCTGCCAAACCTTGTTTTTCACGTTCTGCATTCGTTAATTTAACAACTTCTTGTTCATAAGCACTTAATTCAGAGCTTGTCTCTGCTTTTTTATCAGTAGATTTATCAGGTGTTACTTCTGGTGCTTCAGGTTTTGCTTCAGGTTTTGCTTCAGGTTTTGCTTCAGGTTTTGCTTGGTTCGTTGTTCCAACTTCTTGAACTGGTGTTTGAACTGGTGTTTGTTGTGCCTGTGCTGCAGGTAATGTGAAATTGTATTTAGTTAAGTATTGGTTAAGGACATTTTGCATATCCTCTTTATTCATAGTTTGATAAGTTACTTGTTTTACAGTATCACAGTTGGCTGCTTCTGCTTGGTTAACTCCTACTCCTGTGAATATAATAGCTGCAGCTGCTGCTGCTGACATAAACATTTTCTTTTTCATTCGTATTTCCTCCTGTGATGTTCATTTTGTGTTGTGTTTTGCTTCTGGAATTATCATATCATGCATTTTTCGTAATATATGCACCATCAATTTCCATCAAATTCACAGGATGCGAATGAGAAAATATTTTTATCCAAGTTTCAGAGAAGTCTTGCAAAAATGCTTTAACTATCTATGTTTCTGCAAGTAGTATAAATACCCACATTTTTCTAGCCACTCCTTGTCAATGGTAGTTACATAGAACCATTTCCATGGAATACTAATAACTTTTCGTTGACATATCGTTTCCAAGCTACTTATTATGACTTTCATTACTTTTATGTTACATTTTTTTCGTTTTAAATTCGACATTAGACTTCATCATTCACCCCTATCCCCCCATGAGGATTTTACAAATAAAAAAACAATCCGGATTCCACCGAATTGTTTTGGTTTGGATTTTGCATTCATCATTTCATTTCATCATCATTCATCTCGTCCATATCCTTTTTTCCACCATTTTGTTCAGGAGGGCTTGGTTTGCCTATGACGAATTTCTCCTTTGGCATGTTGTGCATATCCCTTGCTGTTACGTGGGCATATACATAATAGGTTCCTTCTTCTTCAAAAGTCTTTTTCAATTCATAAATTCCGTTTTCTTTATGTTTTGCAGGAATCTTTTCATGGTCTTTGCTATTTGCAAGCCAAATTTCAAAGCTGACATCATCCGCATCTGTCACTTCTTCATCCCCATAAGTAACTTTTGCCTGAAACTTCACAGGCTCATTCACTTTGCCATGAATTGGATCGACAGCTAAATCGACATTCAACATTTTCGGAATTTCCTCTTCCTTGCCGCATCCAGCCAATAAAATTAACGCCATGCAAAATAACATGATTCTTTTCATTTTTGAACGTATCCCCTTTTTATGAATTCAATTCTTCTCCTATTATAGGTAGCACTACCCTGACTTTTGTTCCTATTTTTTCTTTACTTTCTATTTCGATATTGCCATTTTGCAATTCCACCAATTTTTTGACGATGGACAGCCCAAGCCCTGACCCGCCATCAAAACGGCTGCGTGCTTTGTTCACCCGGTAAAAGCGATTCATTACATATGGTAGATCCGCTTCAGGAATCCCATTACCCGTGTCAGTAACCACCAGTTCGCAATTTTCTTTATGCTGAATCAAGGTAATATTGATTGATCCTCCAGGCTCCGTATACTGAATGGCATTGTCAAAAATGTTATGTAAGATTTGTTCCATCCTGCCTTCATCCCCAATAATAATCGGGTCCGGATCCAGATTGATTTTCAAGTCCAATTGCTTTTCTTTTATTATAGGTTCATAAATCACTAGAACATCTTCAATAAATTGAGCAAAGGCAATCGGGGTTTTAAATAACATGAATGGATCACTATCCATTTTTGATAAATCCATCAAATCTCCTACAAGCCGCTGCAGCCTAAGAGCTTCCCTTGAAATGAGTTGAAGGTATTTACGCTCCTCTTCATCATTTTTCACTACACCATCCAAAATGGCCTGCGTGTATCCCCTTACGTAACTAAGCGGGGTTCTAAGCTCATGTGCAACATTTTCAAGAAACTCTTTTTTTCTTTCTTCTTCCAAATGGATGGAGTTAGCCATATCATTAAAGGCTTTTGCCAGTTTACCTATTTCATCATGACTCCTTACCTGAACCTGTATGTCATAATTGCCCTCTGAGACTCGATGGGCAGCAGTCTCGATGTCCTTGATTGGACTGATTAGCTTTTTCAGCCATTTCGTAGTAAAAAAAATCGCGACAATCAAGAATAAAAGAACCGCTGCCATCCACTTTGCAGCAAATTCCTTAAGCAAGACCGTAATAGAATCCACTGGAATATACGTATAGATGATGCCTTCGAGGCGATTTCCGTCAATCAGGGGTATGATGGCCGCTACGATGTTCTTTTCAAACCTTTTCTCGTACCCCTCTTTTTCAACGGCTTTCCCGTCTAAAAGCATTTGCCGTTCTTCTTCAGAAATGAGGGTGTCATAATTGATTTCAAAAGGGAGACAGGCACTCAATTCCCTGGGATTGCTGACGACAAAGACCTCGCTGTCATTCTTACTGTTAAACCATTCAACTTTTTGCTTGAAGTCTTCACTGATTTCACCGCCGGTATAATCCTCACCAAGCAATGACGCTTCATTGACTAAATCTGTTTTAAGCTTCTCCACATAAAGATTTTTATAATAATATTGGGAAAGGGAGTAAGCGAACAGCACGGACAGGATGATGGCGGTGATGATGGTAAGCCATAATTTAAAAGAGAGGGACCTCCATTTATTAATCATTTCTTTTCCTCTATCTTATACCCGATTCCCCAGACGGTTTGAATGTAATCGGCCGCGCTTAATTTCATTCGTAAAGTTTTGATATGGGTATCCACGGTACGTAAAGACCCCCCATACTCCCCGCTCCATACATTTTCAAGCAGTTGTTCACGGCTAAGTGCCTGACTTTTATGACGCATGAGGAATAAGAGCAACTCGAATTCTTTCAAGGTTAAATTGATAGGGGTCCCTTCCACCAAAACCGTTCTGGATTGTAAGTTTAAGCTAATTTTACCGAATCGCACTTGGTTTAGATCCTCTTCTTTCAATGATAGTTTGCCTGTCCTTCGCAATACCGCTTCGACCCTAGCGACCAATTCTCCTGGATTGAACGGTTTGACGATATAATCGTCCCCGCCGAGCTTCAGCCCTTTCACCATATCCCACTCTTCACCTTTCGCACTGACAAATATTACAGGGATCTCCCAATTATCACGAATCTTTTCACATACCGAGAAACCATCCATACCTGGCATCATGATATCCAGTAGGATTAAATCCACTTCATGTGTTTCAACCATACTAATGGCTTCTTTTCCATTCGCAGCTTGAAGGCATCGATAACCTGAGTTCAGCAAATACATTTCAACTAGATTTCGCATATCCTCTTCATCATCCACGACTAAAATGGTGTAAACATGCATGTCAACTACTCCCTCAACATCAATTGGAATGGACCTTCGCCGACTTTGATCGTTTTTTTAACATCGACTGTTCCAGCATCCACTACATACACTTCATCACTATCATATCCAGCTACGACCACATCTTCGTTAAAGTTCGCCATTTCAAAAGGGTTGACGCCGACCACCTTGCTTTTCACTTCCTCATATTGATCATTCAATTTATATAAGGAGCTTGTGCCATGACTAAGGACAAAAATGCCTTCAGCATTCTCCAGGAACTTTATCGGCATGGTGGGAGCCTTCAACTTTTTCTTCAACTCTCCCGTTTTTGCCGAATAAATATATAGATCTTCTTCCACTTGATCTCCATGACCGTGTCCTCCGATCCATATTTCATCCTTTTCTTCCCTCAATAATGAGCCAGTGCTGGAACTATGTATGGGAAATTCGAATTCAACCTTTTTCGTTTCAAGATTTATCACTGAACATTTGGTATCCCCAAAATTAATTACATACAAGCGATTCGCTTGCACTCCCTGAAGAACGGTCAATGGGCTTTTACCGACACTGACTATATCCTGTTCCTCTCCTTTATCATTTAAAAAATAAATGGAGTGATTCGATTGATTGACTGCCACGATGCTTTTTCCATCATGTAATAACTGCATATTGACGATTCCTTTCCCAATTTCCCAACTGTTTATCAGTTTTCCTTCTGATAAAGAGTACACTTGGACTTTCTCCATATCCTTTCCATAAAGCAGGATAGTATCTTTGTCTGCCAGGAGCAGGGCTCCGGTAAATGGTTCTGAAATATCCCATTTGGCAAATGGATGATAGTTTTCATCTATGAAAGTCAGGGAGGTATCCTTGATATTGACTGTCGCCAAGAAAGATTTACTTTTATTTATTTTTGTAAATGTATTACTGCCATTACACCCAGTAAGCAGTAAGATGGCAAGAAAAAGCCCAATGCCCCACCTCATATTTTAAGCTCCTTATTCATTAAATATCTATTTTTTTAAAATTTTAACAATGATTTGTGAAAAAAGTATGAAGCGGAAAAGAATATTCTCTAAACAAGCATCCGTATCACAACCGGAATCATAACCTTTCCAATTCAGTGACATAGGATATGACGATCGCGTTTTTCATTTCTTCTGAAAGCGCAGAACCCATCACGCGTTTAATACAGAGGTAAAACTTTTCCAGCACTGGTTTCCGGGCACGGGGGTGTGCATTTTCATCTAAAAGCTCGCGGCGAATGAGTTCCGATAATACTTCCCTTCCACCTCCATCCGCCACCTTACGATTATTCCATAAACTTAAATAAGCCTCCAGTACCGCTTCTTGCCTGACATTATCTTTCATATTATCCCTTCCATCCATCACTAATTTATACATATTATTAATCAAGTTTGTAAAGACTAACTTAATATTACGATTACGCAATAAAAAATTCAAAAAAAGGAGTGAGTAATTTGTCTCAAGTATACCGCTGTCCGAATTGCCGGACAAATAAATCTCGCTTCAATCTCATTAAGCAAGTATCAACCCCCATTAAAAAGGATCCGCAATCCGGTGAGATCGTTGAACAATATTCGAACGATTCGCTTCAGCCTTTCCATCTAGCATATAATGGTCCAGAAATTCGGGTGCAATGTGCTGCTTGCGGATTAATTGAAGACGAAAAGACATTTGCCGCCTTTGGATTGCAACAATGAAAATGGTCAGACCCATTTATGGTCTGACCATTTTTTCAATCTTTTCCCACCGACATTCATTTTAGCTGCGGTCTATGGCAATTGGAATGACTTTTCCATCCCCATATCCATCATCCAATAATGCATTCTCGATTTCAATGGCCCTTTCCCTAAATCCTCATCTAGATTTTTCATCGAAATCGGATAATCATTCTTATTCCATGGCAATATTACCGCCTCCTTGATAAGAAAGTCTCCTTTTATGTTTCTCTTTAATGGACGGCAGACGTTTATTGGGCCGCTTTCGCTTCCAAAGCCTTCAACTGGCCGATGATAATTTCCCTATCCAACTTTTCACCGATAATGACGATATTCAATGGCATTTTCATCATTTCATTCATATACATCGGCATTCCGTATGAGTATTGGAATAAATGGGGGAGTTGTGAATGTGTAAAGGAAATGTATCCTTTCATTCGATAGACCGTTTCCGGAAGGCCCCTAAGCCAATCTTCAAAGTCAGTTTGTGCCACGGCACCCTCAAATGTGTGGACCACTGCAGTTAAATGCAAATGGTCGTGTACATCAAGCTTTTGATGGCCATTTTGCCGTTTTCTTTGCATCTGCTGCAACGATATCAAGGAAATGTCCGCATACTCCGTCAATAAACAAACAGCATCGGTGTTAAGCGCCTGTATCGAATATATCAGCTGTGCGGCCTCCATCTCACTTACAAGGTCCACTTTATTCAATAATATGAAATCCGCATGGTGGATTTGCTCAGCAAGCAACTGCCGAAGCTGCGGAGACAGTTCTTCTCGATCGCGCCACCGTAGTAAATCGACGACCGTTATAATCCCTTTATAATCCAGTCTTTTGGCGAAAAGCGGCGACATGATGCCATCCAATACTTCAACTGGATGGGCTGCGCCCGTCGTTTCAATATATACGGCGTCCAGGTTGTTTTCAGTTAGCAATTCATGAAGCTGAACCTCCAGCTTATCCTGAATGGTGCAGCAAATGCACCCGTCAAACAACTCCTTCAATGGCACTTCATCACCAATCAGGCCGCTGTCCACCGATACACTGCCGAGCTCATTCAAAAGGACGGCCACTTTCCTATTTGCTTCACTTTCCTGTTTTAATATATTTCGCAGAAGCGTCGTTTTCCCGCTGCCGAGAAATCCTCCTAATATGTAAACTTCGGTTGTTTTCATTTGTATCTGCTCCCATGATCCTGTAAAATTCGATTCCGTTAAATTTTATCATACTTATCTTTTAAAAGCACTTGCCCGAACCACATAAAAAAACCAGCCCGTAAGCTGGTTTTTCGACAATGATTCATGCTTGAACTTCGTCTTTTTCGTAAATCGGCACCCATCCTGCCGCTGTAACGAAAATACGGACAGCTACAGTTTTTCTATCTTCTGCCAGCGTGAAATAATGCCGTGTGGATTCTGGTACACTTATAAGATCTCCTGGATTAAGCCGTACATCAAACCACTGCTTATCGCTGCCCTCAATGGCAAAAATACTGGTTCCGCCTGCTATGAAACGCACTTCATCATCTTCATGGTGGTGTTCCTGCTTAAAGTTTTCAAGCATTTGATCCAAGTTTGGATTTGCATCGGATAATGTGATGATATCTTGAGCTTTATAGCCTCTTCTTTCGGAAATTTCCGCTATCTCAGATTTGAAAGTTAAAAGGATTTCCTCTTTGTCAGCATCTGTCAGATCGTATTTTTCCACAAGATGGGCCGGTAATTTCGAAATGTCCCATTGTTCATAAATAACCCCTTGTGTTTCTAAAAAGCCTTTTACCTGTTCACCGTTTTCAATAACCTCGTTTGTTTCATGGAACCTAATCATCGCCATCATTCATCCCCCTCTAGGATCTTTTATCTTAAAGAACCTGCAAACGCCTTTTGTTGATTAAGCAACAGTTGATATTGAAATAAAAATTCGCAAGCTTCAAGTATTCTTTTTGCTTCGAGTCCGCTTATACCCCAAACCGTAATTCCATGATTGCGGATCAGCACGGCGCCAGAGTCTTCTTCGACATGTTGCTTGAACTTATCGGATAACTGTTGAATGTCAGCGTGATTATATATTATTGGAATCCGAAGCTCTGAATCTTCATCCCACCGTCCGGTCGCTTTTATGATTTCATGATTATGAAAAGAAACTTGACCTTCATCTCCGTACAATTCGGATATCACATTATTTTCAACTGTATGGACATGGAGTACACAGTTCGCATTGGTTTTCCCGTAAATAACGGTATGAAGCAAAGTTTCGGCCGATGGCCTTAGCTCCGTTTCTTCAACTGGTTTTCCTTTTAAATCCACCAATAAAAAGTCCGAATCCGATTGCTTCCTTTTATCCTTACCGCTTGCCGAAATATAAAAGAAAGGACTTTTGGGCTCGCGGATGGACAAGTTCCCGCTTGTTCCCATAAACCAATCCCTTTGGGCCAGTTCAACTTTAATATCGGCTAGCTCTAGCCATTCTTCAGTATGTGTGTTCACGCCTTTACCTCCTCCCGCCGCTTTAAAATATCAATTACATCATAAAACGTCTCAAAACCTTGATGAGGAATCCCTTCTCTATCACAATTCTCAAGCAGCATGTCACGGGCGATGACAAAATCGGCCTGTTTTGCCGCTTCAAAATCCGTTACTGAATCTCCAATAACGAGCTTAAAATCACCCGCACTCGCAATTCCCCTCATAATTGATGGCTTACAGCAACCGCAATCATTATTACATTGGTCATCACAAGCGTGGGGCCACTCAATATAAATTTTTTCCTTATTGAAAAATGCATGGTTGCAATAAACGGAATCTGCTGGCAAGATATCATTTAAAAGAGGTGCAATGAAAAAATCCATGCCTCCGCTTACAATATATAAAGGGATGTTGGCTTTTTTCGTATACTCAACGAATTCATTAAATCCTGGACGAATGCCGGCCGTCTCGCATACATATTGAATGATGTCATCCTTCAAGCCACTATCAAGCAAGGAAAACATATCACCGACCCCTGAAGATATACTGATTTTTTGCTGAAGGACATCGTCTTTCAACTTTTCCCACTCCGGAGGCGCAAATTTTTTCATGATAGAAATGATATTATCTGTGTTGGTGATCGTTCCATCGAAATCGCAAAAGATGATCGGTTTCATTATTTCTTACAAGCCTCCCCATAAAACAAGAGCTTTTTTTAGTCCTTCTTCCTCAGCCGCCGCTTCTGATAGGTCCTTTCCTGCGAGTACGGCTTCAACAGCAGAACGGAAAGCCTTGGCCCCGCCCTCTGCTCCGTCAGGGTGTCCGTGAATTCCACCTCCGGCATTAATGACACTGTCCAGCCCAAAATCCTTGATCAGGTCGGGAACCATGCCTGGATGAATGCCTGCAGAAGGTACAGGGAAGGCCTTTTTCCATGAAAATTCATCTTTTGTAAGAGCTTCAGCAATCGCTAATGTTTCCTTTTTTTCAAGTGCGACATTTCCATAAGGTGATGGGAACAAGGATAAATCCGCTCCTGATAACCTCACTAATTTACCAAGCAATAATGGATAGCCGATCCCATAAAATGATGAAGATGCCAATGCCCCGCTATATGCGGGGTGCGCCATGATCGGTAGCTTGATATGATCATGTTCACTTAAGGCTTGCAATACATCCAAACCATATGTATGAACGTTGAACAATAAAGCATCTGCCCCTGCTTCAGCCGCTTGCTTCGCCTTATCCAATAAATCAAATGTTTTCCCTGATAGATTGACAGCATATAAAGTTCGGTGGCCAGTGGTTTCAAAGACTTCATTCAATATTCTTTTTCCCGTTTTTATTCTATCGAAAAATGGAGTCTGTTCCTGGTCAAAGAGAATCTCATCATCTTTAACTAGGTCGACACCTCCTAATGCTTGTTGCTTCAGTTGCTCATTATGGAAGGTTAGATCCCTTCCTAATACACCTTTAAAGATGCTCATCACCAGGGGCCTGTTAAATACCTCAATCTTTTCCCTTATGCCTGTAATGCCAAATTGCGGTCCCGGGAACGCTTTTTGAATAGCACCGACAAAATCCAGGTCGATCAGTTTTATTTCACCGTCCAATGAAAGTTTGCCGAAGACCGTCGTAAGGATTGCAGGTAAATCATTAGAGAAATTCCCAGCCGGATAGGCAATTTTAATTAGCGAACGGTACACTTTACGATTAAAGTAGCCGTTTGCCCTCTCTTCTTCAGATAGTGGCGTTACGGATACTACACGTCCCTTATGCTTTTCCAGTTGCTTCTGGACCAATTGGGGCAGGTCCGTCCATGTCCCCACAGTCAAACCTAAGGCAATGCTCTCTGCTTTTTTCTCATGATTTCCATTAAAGTCATGAATTAAATAAGTAGCGACTATCTCGCTCATCTGATCACTCCTATTACACGTTAGTAAACTCTCGAAGTCATTAACCTGGCATTGCTCTAAATGGCAAAAGCCCCTTCATATAAGAAGAGGCTTTAAAAAGCCATCTTCTTATCTCCCAGCCATTGGCTGCAAGAATTAGCACCGTGCCTTGTGGATTTCATGAAAATCCGGCGAAGAATTCCGCCCCATTTTACAATGGAATTACGGTCGGTTGCTGGGCTTCATAGGGCTAGTCCCTCCACCTGCTCAAAATAAGAAAACGCTGATATATAGTTACAAGTATCGAAATATTTAGAATTTATTTTGTATTCTGACAGGTAATCCATACTTTGTCAATACGTTTTTAACCATTTAACGGTGGGATACATTGGATACTCAATCCTTCGTCAAAACAAGTTTAGTGTGCGAATTCGTTCCACAGCCTCTTTTAACCGCTCTTCCGAAGTCAGAAGCCCTACCCTTACGTAACCCTCGCCAAATTCACCGAATCCATTCCCTGCGGCAACAGCTACGTGGGCATGCGTTAATAAATAGTCTGCAAAACTCTCTGACGTAAAACCTTTTGGTACCTTGAGCCAGGCAAAAAACGATGCTTCAGGAGCTTTGACTTCCCAGCCGATTGCCCTTAATCCCTCAATGAAAACATTCCTGCGCCCCTCATACATCTTCACTAATTCCTCTACACAGCTCTGCGAGTCAAGCAATGCACTTGCCGCTGCTTCCTGTATCGCCGGGAAGAGACTCACATAAAGATGGTCTTGTAATAGTTCAAGAGCCTCTATGACACTTTTATTCCCCATTGCGAAGCCAACTCTCCACCCTGCCATATTGTATGTTTTCGATAGTGTGTATATTTCTATTCCTACATCCTTCGCTCCCTTTGCCTGGAGAAAGCTTGTCGGTTTTTTTCCGTCGAACCCTATCGCTCCATAAGCGAAATCGTGGACCACACAAATTGAATGCTCTCTTGCGTGGGAGACGGTTTCATCAAAAAAACTTTCAGTTGCAGAAGCACCAGTGGGATTATTCGGATAGTTCAAGAACATCATTTTGGCTTTATCAAGCACGTCTTTATGTATAACTTTGTAATTCGGAAGAAAACCACTTTCTTCTGTCAAGGGCATGAATTCGGTTTTTGCCTGGGCTAACACTACACCTGAAAGATAATCCGGATAGCCGGGATCAGGAACCAGGATCGTATCACCTGGATTTAATAAACACTGCGGCAGTTCGACAAGACCTGCCTTTCCTCCAAAGAGAATCGCCACTTCACTATTTGGATCCAGCTTGACTCCATATTCACGTTCATAAAAGACGGCAGCGGCATCCTTTAAATATTGATGTCCCCGGAATGGTGAATATTTATGATTAATCGATCTTTCAGCGGCAGTCTGTAAACTTTTCACGATATGTTCAGGCGTCGGTTGATCAGGATTTCCCTGGCCTAAATTAATGACATCATGTCCTTGCGCCGTAATCGCATTGACTTTTGCGACAAGTGAGGCAAAAAACTGCTTTGGCAGGTCCTGAAGCTTTCCGGATTTTTCGAATTGCAACATTTATACACCTTCTCTGAAATTTCTTGAAATTCTAGTCACAAATGATATATGTTTATCATAGTCTTGTAAAGCATTTTTTACATGTGGGGGTTTTAAACGATGAAGTGGAAAATAGCCTGTATTCAAATGGATATTGCCTTCGGGCAACCGGATATCAATTTTCAGGTTGCGGAACAATGGTTGGAAGAAGCAGCACGGTCAGAACCCGATATCGTCATTTTACCAGAGCTTTGGACAACTGGATACGACTTGACCAGGTTAAATGAGATTGCTGATGAAGAGGCAGAGAAAACGATGGAATTTTTAAAAACCCAGGCAAAGGAACACCAGTTTCACATCATTGGAGGTTCCATTGCCAAAAAAACAGGCAAGGGTATCTATAACACCATGATCATCATCAATAAGGATGGAAAACTCATTAAAGAGTATGATAAGCTTCACTTATTTCAATTGATGGATGAACATCGCTACCTACAGCCAGGTGAAAAAGAAGGTTTATTCACTCTTGATGAAAAAATATGTGCTGGATTCATTTGTTATGACATCCGCTTCCCGGAATGGCAGCGAGCCCATGCTGTTCAAGGTGCCGAAGTTCTATTCGTAACCGCAGAATGGCCTAAGCCGAGACTCGATCACTGGAGAGCCTTATTGATTAGTCGTGCCATCGAGAACCAAGCCTATGTTGTAGCCGTTAATCGTTCAGGTTCGGATATCAATAATATATTTGCTGGTCATTCCTTGATTATTGATCCATGGGGAGTTATCGTAAGTGAAGCGGGAGAAGAAAACGAACTATTGACAGGCACCTTGGACTTCACTAAAGTTACGGAAGCACGTAACAAAATACCTGTATTCGAAGATCGCCGGCCGGACTTTTATTAATTTCCCCATTGACAAACTATTTAAAAAGTTGATATTATTTTCCCGAAGATTAAAATTTCAGAATACATTTACTCTTATCAAGAGCAGGCTGAGGGATAAAGGCCCTATGAAGCCCAGCAACCGACTGTAATACCATTGTGAAATGGGGCGGATCCACCGCCGGATTATAAAATCCACAGAGCACGGTGCTAATTCCACCAGAATTCATTTTTCTGGGAGATGAGAGGTCCGAAGCCAAAACTTCTGCCTCTTTCTATATGAAAGAGGCTTTTTTATTCTTAATTTTGAACCTGGAGGGAAAAAAATGACTCAAAACCATTCGAATTTTAAAAGATTGACGAACGAAACAGCTATAACATTTGCAAAAAAACTTGGGCTGGTCAATACGGATGCCAGTTTAAACTGTAAAGAAATCGGAGATGGTAACTTAAATTATGTTTTTCATATTACAGAAACTGATACAAATAAAGGAATAATAATCAAACAGGCTGTCCCATATGCCAAGGTAATTGGCGAAAGCTGGCCGCTGACATTGAAAAGGGCTGCCATTGAAGCGAATGCACTTATTCATTTCAAAAGCTATTGCCCCGAATTCGTACCGCAAGTCTATTATTCGGATGAACAGCTTGCCATCACAGTCATGGAAGATTTATCGCACTTGAAAATCGTTAGAACAGGATTGATCGATGGTGATCCATATCCATTGCTTTCACAGCATATCGGTGAGTATGTAGCGAAGACAGCATTTTATACATCCGATTATCATTTAGAACCCTCTGCGAAAAAAGAAGTGGCCCGGCACTTCACGAATCCGGAGCTTTGCAGAATCACTGAAGTCTACATTTTCACGGATCCTTTTTTCGAGGAGCTCCCCGGAGATTTCGAGGTGGAATTGGCTGATGCCGCCAAAAGTATTTGGAATGATCAAGATGTGTTACTTGAAGTCGCCAAGCTGAAACAAAGCTTTGAAACCGAGCAGGAATCCTTGCTTCATGGAGATTTACATACAGGAAGTATATTTGCAAGTGAAACTGAAACAAAGGTTATTGATGCAGAATTCGCTTTTTATGGCCCAGTTGGTTTTGACCTAGGTCAATACACAGCCAACCTTCTTTTTCAGGCAGTCACACGTAATGGCGCTGGAAAGGAAGAGATTTTCACACACCTCCATCAATTTTGGAATGCCTTTGAAGAAGCATATACTGAACTATGGAACACCCAAAATATAAGCCCATTCCGCAATGTGAAGGGTTATCTACCTTATTTACTGGCTAAATTCAAAAGGGACGCATTCGGTTTTGCCGGCTGCGAACTGATTCGGCGAACCATTGGCCTATCACATGTTGCCGATCTCAATGTCATTGAAGATAAAGAAACTAGGATCGCTGCGAAAACGACAACATTGAAGATTGGTGCTTTTTTAATTAAAAAACGGGAAGAATTGGATGTTCCAGCTGTCATTGATGCTTTGAAAAACCATACACTTCCATTTTATTCAACCCTTTAAAAGGAGACCTGTACATGACGACACTAGCACCCTTACCATATTCGGTCCAATGGGATGATACCCATATTACATTATTAAATCAACAGGCCCTGCCTTCCTTAACTGAATTCATTGAACTTCATTCAGTTGATGATGTATACGACAGCATTTTGACATTAAAGGTACGCGGCGCCCCTGCAATCGGACTGACGGCAGCATTTGGCGTTGCACTCGGTGCCAAACAGGAAACAACCACTGAATTAGGGGAATTCAAGAAGAATGTAACGGGGCATATTGAAAAGCTCGCCTCTTCCAGGCCTACTGCGGTCAACCTTTTTTGGGCATTAAAGAGGATGGAAAGCACCTTGCAAGCAGCACAAAGCATTTCAACTGCCAAGGATGCACTTGTAACGGAAGCCAAAGCCATCTTTACTGAGGATGAAGAAATGTGCAGGAAAATCGGGGAACATGGTTTATCCTTATTCGCTAAAGGAGATTCCATCTTAACGCATTGCAACGCTGGTGGGATTGCCACAGCCCGTTATGGAACAGCCTTGGCTCCATTCCACCTTGCAAAAGAAAGGGGCTTTCCGCTAAAAGTGTACGCTTGTGAAACCAGGCCTGTCCTGCAAGGGGCGCGTTTGACTGCTTGGGAACTGATGCAATCAGGAGTTGACGTCACCTTAATTTCCGATAATATGGCTGCACATACGATTCTTCAGAAACGGATCAATGGAATTATAGTTGGTGCCGACAGAATTGCGGCTAATGGTGATACAGCCAATAAAATCGGGACATTGGGATTGGCCATATTAGCCAGGCACTTTAGTATCCCTTTTTATGTGGCTGCCCCATCAAGCACATTCGACCTTTCTATCGAATCCGGCTCATCCATCCCGATCGAAGAACGGGATGAAGCGGAAATCACCTTCATTCAAGGTGTACGGATCGCTCCGGAAAACGTGAAGACATTCAATCCAGCCTTTGACGTTACACCGAATCAGCTAATTACCGGCATCATTACAGAAAACGGCATCATTGCATCGGATTTTGTAAAAAACATTCCGCATTTTGTTAAGTGATCCAGGTCATTTTATTGATATAAAAAGACGAGACGGATTTAAGTATCCCTCTCGTTTTTTAAAGAAGATCAAATAGTAATATTCTTGCGAGGTCTATTATAAAATAATTTAAGTGATTTGAACAAATCACTTCTTTCGATTGATGTTTTCGATAACAAATGACGATTAGTTATTCTTATTTTGTAAAAAATTCCTGAAGTGCCTTCTTATTTTTAGTATAGTCCATTTCCAACACGGCTCCGGTATGGGGATATAATTCATCTTTATAGCTTCCTTCTACGGGGATCCTTAGAGTTTCAACGATGTCCGGTGTATGGAAGACTGCTTCTGGACCCATTTCCATTATCGTTTTCACCCCAATATCAGTATTTAAATACGAAAGCCCTTGTTCGATTATACTAGGTAGGGTCGCTATCCCTTCGATGGATGTGATTTGATTTATAAACGCTGATTTTAATTGAACCAATACTTCCTGTTGACGCTCTACCCTTCCAAAATCACTTTCATCGTCATGTCTAAAACGGACATATTTCAATATTTCCTCACCATGTAAAACATTTTTACCGACGCTTGCTTGAATGCTCATATCATCAATAATTTCCTGATCCACATCCACCACTACCCCCTCAGGGGCAAGCAAATCCACCATCTTCACAAATCCCTGAAAGTCAATAACTGCAACATGATCGACCTTGACATCAAGGTTTTCCTGAATGGTTTTCTTTAGCAGCTCCTTTCCACCATAATAATAAGCAGCATTTATTTTGTTATATGCTGATTTATCACCAGGGATTTTCACATAACTATCACGCATAATGGAAGCAAGCTTTAGTTTTTCCTGCTCTGGAAAGTATTTTGCCAGTATAATCGCATCTGATCTAGATTTTTCCTCCCCGCGAGAATCAACACCAATTAACAGAAATGTTTTCACGCCTTCTTGGATCACTTCTTTGGTTAGCTTTTTTTCCGTACCTGCATTTCCATTTTGTTTAGGTAAAGGTGCATAGGTGCAACCTGCCAGAATCCAGACCATTAGATATATGAACAGTACCTTTTCTTTCATTACCTCACCTCATCGGAAAATTAACCATATCTTTTACCTTATATTGGAATACTATTCATTGAACGACAAAAAAGCCTGCCAACGATAATCGCTGACAGGCTTTTCCATTTATTTGATTTCTTTCTTTAATACTTCAACCGCTTTTTTCACTTGTGTGTCGTTTTTTAGTATTTTTTCCCGGATGACCTGCATCAATTTCACGGTAGTATCATCTTTGATGGTACCAGTTTCTTTAATTTTATGTTCCCTTTGGAACGCTTTTACCGCATTTGTAGTTGCTTCATCAAAGAATCCATCTATCTTGCCTGGATTATAACCTGCTACCTTCAGCATCTCTTCGGCTGCTTTCACTTCACTGGAAGAATCAGATGCTTTCAATTCCTTATCCGGTGAAATAAATGGAAGGCTGGCATAATCAGGAAGCTTCACATTAATATCCGGCTTGATCCCTTTCTTATGAATCCAATTGCCTTCAGGAGTCAACCATTTGGCTGCCGTATATTTGAAGTTTGATCCATCATCAAAGTCTTGGGCAGTCTGCACAGTCCCTTTCCCAAATGATTTGACTCCGATCAAAGGAATGTCCGCAGATTCACTGACAGCGGCCGCAACAATTTCAGAAGCGCTGGCACTGCCATCATCAATCAACACGACTACCGGTATCTTCAGCTCTCCATCATTCTTCGATTTATAGACTTCTTTTTTCCCGCTGCGATCCTCAACTTGAAGGACCACTTTCCCATTAGGTATGAACAGGCTTGCCATTTTTATTGCTTGGTCAAGCAGTCCCCCTGGGTTTCCTCGCAAATCCAATACAAGACCCTTCATATCCTTCTTCGACATCTCTTCAAGCGACGTTTTCAGCTCTTGGACTGTATGTTCGGAAAAACTGGTCACTTGAATTTTTGCAACTCCATCATCAAGCATTTCCGCATAAACTGTTTCAATCGGAATTGTATCACGTTTAATCGTGAGCTCAATCGGTTCCGACTCACCAGCTCTTGAGATGGACAAATCCACTTTCGTACCCTTTTTGCCCCTGATTTTCAGGACAGCTTCAGAAGAGCTTAGTCCTTCAACGCTTTTACCGTTCACACTCAAAATGATATCATTCGGTTTTACCCCTGCTTTTTCTGCTGGGGACCCTTTTATTGGTGAGACGACCATGATTTTTCCATCCTGCTCCTGAATCTCTGCACCGATTCCTTCAAAAGATGAAGAGATGCTCTCATGGAAACTAGATGCTTCCTTTTTATCCATATATGCAGAGTAAGGGTCATCCAATGATTTAATCATTCCATTAATTGCCCCGTCAACCAGCTTGTCTTGATCAATCTTTTCATAGTAGTTACCCTTTATTGTATCGTATGTAGAATACAGCTTTTCAAATTCCGCATGTTTATCAGGTGCTAATGACTCTACTTTTTCATCTCCAAAGGTCAAGGCTATTGTAGTAATCCCTGCTGTTAGAAATATGACTAAGAAAATCCCCATAATGAACGTAAACTTCTTTATTTTAATGAATTTCCCTGCCTCTTTTGGCTGTTTTTGATTTTCTTCTTCCACTTAGCCTCACCACTTTCATTCTTCATGACGATATAAACGATTTCATTCTATTTTATCAGCTTTCATGCCAATCGAAAAATAATTGTTATCAAAAATAACAACTTATGATCATATGTATTTTTATAACCCTCAGTAAACGGTAAATCAAATGGAACACTAAGGACACCCAGGCAATTCCTGAATGAGCCTCGACATTACAAAAATGCGGATACCAAGGAATGAATGAGCCTCTATCCCAACTTTCATTATCCAGCATCACTTATTCCTGGTCACCCGCCGTAACACAGCCAATTATCAGTCTTGGATAGCTGCTTCCAATGCCACTTCAACCATTTCGTTAAAAGTTGACTGGCGCTCATCCGACGATGTTTCCTCACCGGTTAAGATGTGATCGGAAATGGTTAATACAGATAAAGCTTGGCGGCCAAATTTAGCAGCAAGCGTGTATAGGGCTGCTGATTCCATTTCTATCGCAAGGATTTGGTATTTTGCCCATTTTTCCAATTCACTATTATCGTTATAAAACTGATCGGCCGTAAATACATTGCCGACCTTCAATTGCAAGCCCTTAGCTGTGCCCGCGTCATAAGCTTTTCTTAATAAATCGAAATCCGCGGTTGGGGCAAAGTCCACTCCTCCGAAAGTCATGCGGTTCATTTGGGAATCGGTGGAAGCACTCATCGCAAGGATTACATCCCTGACTTTTACATCTTTTTGAATGGCCCCTGCAGTTCCAACGCGAATCAGTTTCTGGACATTATAGCTGTTCATCAATTCATTTACGTAGATGGAAATGGATGGGACACCCATGCCTGTGCCTTGGACAGAAATTCGTTTCCCTTTATACGTTCCTGTATATCCAAACATGTTACGAACTTCATTGTAAAGTTTAGCATCTTCTAAAAATGTTTCAGCAATATATTTTGCACGCAACGGATCCCCAGGAAGTAAGACCGTTTCCGCAATTTCATTTTCTTTTGCACCAATATGTACGCTCATACAACTATGTCCTCCTTAACTTGTGGTTGAAATGATATTCAAAACTACTATACCATATCAGCCACAAGTTAGGAAAATTGAACCTTATCCTAGAGACTTAAAAGATAAGGAAAACTGGTAATCAAGAAAAGGCTTTTGGCACCCCCTTCTAAATTGCAAACAAAACGGCGGAGGTCCGCCGTCTTTTTTTAATGGTTTTTAAAATTAAGGGAAAGGAAGCTGCTAACCGTCGTATGACAGGTTACTCATCGACTTCTTCATCAATTATGCATTTTTCAAGAAGATACTCGAATGTGATGTCAGCAAGATCTTCAACTTCAGCTTCTGTTGGAAGATAGCCCCGTCTTATCAATTCTTGAAAAAAGAATTCCGCTATCTCTTCTGTATCAATAAAAACCTCAATTTCTCGCAAATCATCGCCCCCTTAATTAAAGGTCTATGAGTGTGTAGAGACAAATATTCCAGTAAGGCATTCCATTATGGAAAATCATTTTAAGGACCTACATTTACCATGGTCCCTTCTCGGCCAATTAAATGGTTTTTTAAGAAACTTGGAAATTGATCCTTTAAAAGTTTGGCATACTTTTCACTTCGTTTGCTTTTTTTTATGATCTGGGTAAATTTCCTCTGCCGCTTTTTCAATTTTAGCAAGGGCAATCTTCATGATATGACGATATTCATCATCGCCAAAATGTTCATAGAGCTTACAATAATCATTATATAAATCCAACAGTCCATCAATCATTTCCTTTTTTTCATTTTTTGTCATTGTCATTTCTCGCTCACCTTTACCAGGGTTGTTTTGTTTAGCAATGATAGCAAGCTCATTATTCTTTTTAGAAAGGAGCAGTCCTAACTTTTTAATGATCCCATCTGCACGTTTAGCATCGGCTATCAAAGTCAGTTCTTCTTCATGCGCTTCAAGCCATTCACCATCCGAGATTCTTGATAACTCATAGATTACATCCTCCCAGGCATTTTCCTTATAGCGCCAAATCTCCGTTCGATAACCGATTATCTTGAAATAATCCTGTTCATATCCATCTACCTGGACTAAGTCACCTAATAAATATTTATATTCAATATCGATTTGTTCTTTTTGATAAAGGATTTCTCCTTCATATTCATTTATGGATTGCAATGTTTTTTCGATATAAAGACCTTCACTATAGTTCACTTCATACACATAAGCACCATCGAGAAATTTGACATCGGTTATTTTCCCGACTGTCCCATACATTGTTATTACGACTGTATCGCCTAATTTATATTTCGGCTGTTTTTTTTTGCCCATAAGAGACATCCCCCAATATGGTCCTTATCGTTGATTAGTAAATTATATGCACAAACAAACATGGAGGTTAATGGAAAAGAGAGGGCATTTTGCTCATTTAGATAAGTAACTTGCCATTTTATTAAAGAGGAATGAAAAACCCTGTACATTATTTTACTACAACCAAAAAGCCGTCTCATTTTATGAGACGGTTCGTAGTAGGGATTATGAGCGTCACTTTCGTTCCTTCGTCGTAAACGCTCTCAATTTGGAATCTCCCTTTTAATTCCTCCATTATCTGGATGCAGGTCGCTACACCTAAGCCGTTTCCATCAGGTTTAGTGGTATAAAAGGGCATGCCGATTTTTTTAAAATTCTCGGGACTGATGCCTTTTCCATCATCTCTGATCATTAATTTTACATATTGGGACACGGCAGTCAGGTGTAGTTCAATCTGGCCTTTTGCTTCGATAGCTTCAGAAGAATTATTCAGGACATTCAAGAGGACCTGTCTTAACCGGTTTTTGTCTGAATAAACAAAGACGGATTGTGTCACTCCATTAATTAATTTTACAGGAGAACTAGGAATTGAAGAAGTATAGGTATCTATAATTTCATCAAGGAAATCTTTTAAATCTATTTTCTCCCATTCTAATTGATGAGGTTTAGCCAAATCAAGAAGTTGTGTCACGAATACATTGACCCGATCCACTTCATGCAGCATGACATCACTATATTTTTCTATTAATGTTTTATCATGATCCTGGCTCTTCAATAGTTGGAAAAAGCCCTTTATTGTCGTCAGCGGGTTCCTGATTTCATGGGCGACCCCGGCAGCAAGCTGGCCAACGTATTTTAATTTTTCTGTACGGACGATTTCCTTTTCACGATCTTCTATCGTTTCCATCATTCTTAGAAAGGCGAGATTCAATTTTTCCATTTCTTCGAAGCTTCTTTTATTGGAAACGACGAATTCCTTCCCTTCAATGAAATCTTCAGTCGCTTCGACAAGATCTTGAACTGGACGCACAAGTGTCTTTGTAAGTAAATAGACTGCCAGAATGATAGAAACAAATACGATGCTGTAGATGGTCAGATACCGTGATAAAAGGTCATTCAAAGGCTGAAACACCTGTTTCTTATCTGCACCAACAACAACAAACCACTTATTCTCCGTTTGTGCTATCGTATGGACAGGCTGGATAGAATGTATTTTTTCCCCATTCTCTGCACTGTACAATTCATCCGATAACGAAGCTTCCATCAGTTGTTCCTTCGTTAATCCCATTTCCTCCAAGGCTGAATCCTGAATGACGCCATGTGGTTTTTTTTTCGAAATCATGATACCGTCCTGATTAATCATGAAAAAGTCCACTGGGTATTTATCGCTAATTTCATTAGCCTTTTTCTCCATCATCTCCCAAAGCCCTTCCAATCGGAAAGCTGGAGACACAACACCGGTCATCTTCCCTGTATTATCATATACCGGCGCACTTAAAGCAATTATGGGTTCTGAGTAAGCCTTGGTTTTATATACGTCAGAAAGGAATTCATGACCTTCTTTGGCCTCTTTGAACCATATTCTCTTCGCGAGGTTATCCCCGATCATTTTATTGGAGGTATCTGCAATGACATTGCCTTCCATATCCAAATGCAAGACACCGTAATAATTTCCTTTTGCATCGATAAACTTTTTTAGTTCAACTGACTTCTCTTCTTTTGAAGAGTCAGGATTGATGATTACCGAATTCGTACTCATTAACTTCACATCACTGATCCGTTCGTTCAAATAGCTATATGCTTCA
This sequence comes from Peribacillus simplex, assembly GCF_001578185.1. NCBI lineage: Bacteria > Bacillati > Bacillota > Bacilli > Caryophanales > Bacillaceae > Peribacillus > Peribacillus simplex. Next base: position 3,077,338 of record NZ_CP011008.1, read on the forward strand.
TTTACAATATTCATCGAACCTGCATTCAAGGCATTTTTTGCTTCCTTTTCCAGCAGGGACCGTTGTGATTCATAGGATATGATTCCCAATATCAGAACAGGAACACTTGCTATAAGTAAAGAATAAAGCAAAATTCGGGTTTGAAGGCTTTTAAGCATCCTTCCGATCCTCCCTATTCCTGATCTCCCAATAGGAGTCCTTCTTCTATTTGGACATATTGTTCCCATGCATGATCGAATACTGACATACTTTCGAGATAGTCTGCATTCAATTCTAAATAACTGCTCACTTCATTATAATCAGTCGACTGTTTTGGAAAGCCATGATCCTGATAGGCATGATTGGCAAATTTAGTGATTGAATCAATTTCCTTTGGTTGTCGAAATTTCATTAAATATAAATAAAATGGTCTCATAATGTCGAGCCCCCCTAAAATAACTATGATTTCTGCTTTAATATATCGGAAACTTTCGCTTCCGTCCACTTTTTTAGAAATCGATTTGGTTTTTTCTTCCTCAATTTATAAGAATATACGATTTTTCTACAAGAACCGCATTCGATATAAGCTGAAAATACAATATAAATATCCTTCTCATTCCTTATTAATTCCATCCTTGTAAAGACGGGAAATTTTTTGTACTCATTCACGCTTTAGCCTTTTATGTTCATCATTAAAAGCATGTTCATTCATGCCGCATAATGTGCGGTATTACTTCAAATATTCAATGACCCGATTGTTTACTTTTAGTGATTGGGAAAATCCCCTTCATCAAAGATAGAAAAAGCGATTTACGCTTTTTCTGCCTAAAATGAGGGGATTGGTAATTTATCCTTTATTCTAAAGGCTGTTTTCACATACTTTGTTGCTATTTACCAGGTAGTGAGTTGTGGTTGATTTCCCCTCCAGATGCTCGCTTTCCTTGGTGCGGGCGGTGAGCCTCCTCGGCGTAAACGCCTGTGGGGTCTCACCTGTCCCGCTGCTCCCGCAGGAGTCTCGCACTTCCGCTCCAATCAACCTTAAATAGTTTCGTTTTAAAAACAACAATCTTTACGAAAAGAGCCATTCTAAAAGTCAAAGTAGTTAAGTTTCAACAGCCTTTTCATGTTCATTAGCTCACTGTACTTCGTTTGTTTCAATCTGTTTCGAATCAGTTCCCAATACACCGTCCCCTTTACCGATGCAAGCTCCCTTTCTCACACCATGGACACATCTCCATGATATTCATCTCCCTTTGGAGTGCTCTTTTTTGCTGTGCCTGGAATTTCTCTTCTTTTAACAGATCTTTCTTTCCAAGCTGGTTTTTCAATGAAGCATGCTCTGGGTTAGTCACGTAATTTTCCCGTCGATGCATTCGTTTCAGTCCTTCAGGCACTAAAATTGCTTGTCGTTCATTAAACAGAATACACCTATATCTGATCGTTTATCTTCCATATCAGGATATACCCCAATAATCATCCGCAAGTCCAGGAGTATAATGCTCAGGTTCAGGATATGTTGTTATCGCACCTTCAAAATTTCGCAGCACCGTTTTTGTTGGAGATTGTGAAAGGATATAATTCGGCTGCAGTGTGATTTTCCCTCTCCCCCTGGAGGTCGTTTTTTATTGTAAGTATGGGATGTGTGTCTTATCTAAAGAAAACATGCGAAAAGAAGCCAAAAGACACACGGTTGTTCAACTGATTCCTTAGTTATTTTGCTAGCACCATCTGTTACTTTAATATGCAAAAAGAACTTAGCTATTGTTTAACTTACTTTATAAGTGAGTACATATAAATTAAAAGGCAAGTATAGAATAATCATCTCTACTTGCCTTTCAATTGGACCTATTGTTAGTTTTTCCATATTATTTATTGCTTTTATTTGCTGTAATAAATCCAGTCTTTTCACTATCGCCTTACACCTACACATTTTTTGATATTGGGGTTCTTACGATTAGTATGAAGAACATATAACTCACGAGTAGGATTTTCACGATGAAGTTCTAGATAAGCTTCATTGCATCTGGAGAAATAGTAATTTCTATTTGATACCCTTTCCCCACATCAAACACCTTGCTATTACTTTTCCCCAAGCACTATCAGTGGCTATTTCCCCCAGCAAATCGCTTGTTTCTGTCACTAAAGACCCCCATTAGTTAGATTCCATAATCAAAACATTAAATACATATACTTAAATAACAATGCATCCATTAGAGTAGAGTGTATTATTTAATTTGAATAGCGAGAATGTTTAAACGTTGGAAATAACCTTAAAAGGGAATTACAAAAGCCATACCCCTTTATCAGCAGTTATATTGTGATAGTGCATTCTAAACTTTTCCCTATTCATGGCTCATTGTCCCTATTTCCAACTTCAATTACTCATAATTCGCCTTCTGTTTCCCAACTGTTTCATATCAATAACTCCAACCCCAGATCATACATAATATTGTACCGAAGACAGTAATTAGAGCTAGGAATATAGCGCAATATAGAGTCATAAAAATTGATTTGCTATCATCAGTTTCTCGAGCGTGCATAAACACAACTAGTTGAACAGCTGCTTGTATGAATGCTGTCAATATAAAAATCGTCATGCCTGTTGCTTTTGACATATTGAAGAAGTAAACCAAAAGAGCTACAACCGTCAATATCAATGAAAATACAAAACCCCATACTTGTTTAGCCGGGAAAAATTCCTTCATGTTTATGTCATTCCTTTCATGTAGATAAAGGTGAAGATGAAGATCCAAACGATATCCAAGAAATGCCAGTAAAGAGAAAAAATGAAGGATTTATTGGCTGTTTCAGGTGTCAATCCGCGGTTTTTCACTTGAAGGATAATGAATGACCCCCAGAAAAGTCCTAATGTAACATGTGCTCCATGTGTCCCTAATGTTGTAAAGAGCATCGATGTAAATGCACTAGTTTGCAGTGTAGCTCCTTCGCGATAATAGGTAATGAACTCAGTAATTTCAAATCCTATGAATCCTACTCCAAGAAGAAGAGTGATTACGAAGAATGTCAACATGGCTTTCTTGTTGCCAAGTCGCATAGCATGAATTCCAAGCCCGATGACAAAACTGCTTGTTAAGAGCAAAAATGTTTCAGCAAGTACTGGAGTGATTTCAAAAATTTCTGCTCCAATAGGACCGTTACCCGTACGATCAACTAATGTAAAATATGATGCAAAGAGTGTTCCAAAAAGCATAATTTCGGCTCCAAGGAAAATCCAGAAGCCTAAAATATTTAGACGATTTTGTTCCGTACTATATTCAAGAGGTTGCGAGTGATCTATTTCCATTTACTAACACCCCCAAATTTTGCTTCTGTCTCTTTAATTTCTTCTACAGAAATGTAATGCCCATGATCTATTTCGAATGAACGATAAGCCATGCAAACAAAGATGCCGATTAACCCAATAATCGCAAGAAACCATATGCTGAATACTAACGCAAATCCAAAGACAAAGAAGATGCAGGACATGATAAACGGTCCGCCGGTGTTATTGGGCATATGAATTTTTTCATAGTCACCCTTGAATAATTCATGACCTTTATATTTAGCATCCCAAAACGTTTCCCGTGAGTTCACTTGTGGAATAATAGCAAAGTTATATTCTGGTACGGGGTTATGAGTAGCCCATTCAAGGGAACGTGCATCCCACGGATCATCACTAACATCTCTTGAAGCATGGCGAATGCTATAATAAATCGTATATACGATTAATACAAAACTGATTGCCATTAATGCTGTCCCGATAAACGAAATCATATTCAATGGTCCAAATCCAGTCGATTCAGAAAATGTGTACATACGACGTGCTTGACCATCTAAACCAGTGATATACATAGGGAAGAATGCTAAGCAAAAACCAATGGTTAGAAACCAGAACGCCCATTTCCCAATTCTTTCATTTAACATGAAACCAAACATTTTCGGCCAGTAGTAAGTACCGGCACCAAGCACAGCAAATACTACACCCGGAATAATGACATTGTGGAAGTGAGCTACTAAAAACATTGTATTATGGTATTGATAATCCGCCGCTGACATCGCAAGCATAACCCCGGTAACTCCACCTATTGTGAAAAGAGGTATGAAACCTATTGAATAAAGCATAGGTACAGTAAATCTGATTCTACCTTTCCACATCGTGAACAACCAGTTAAAGATCTTGATTCCAGTCGGAATAGCAATTACCATCGTTGTAATCGAGAAAATACTATTAACATATGCTGCTTGCCCCATTGTAAAGAAATGGTGCGTCCAAACGAAGAATGAATATATAGAGATAAATACCATTGAAGCAACCATTGATCGATAGCCATATAGGTTACGTCGTGAAAAGGTTGGGATAATCTCACTAAAAAGACCAAATGCAGGCAAGATTAAGATATATACTTCAGGATGTCCCCAAACCCAGAACAGGTTAGCCCAAAGCATATCCATACCGCCATCAGTGATTGTGAAAAACTTGGTTGCGAATAGTCGATCCATTGTTCCCATGATCAGCGCCACTGTTAATACAGGGAATGCGAAAATGATAATAATGCTTGTGACTAAAGAAGACCATGTAAACATTGGCAGTTTCATTAATGTCATACCGGGTGCTCTCATTTTAAGAATGGTCGTCAAAAAGTTTATCCCCGTCATTAATGTGCCTATTCCGGCTATCTGAATACCAATCATATAATAATTCGTTCCAACATGCGGGCTAAATTCATTACCTGCAAGCGGGAAATAAGATGACCACCCTGCATCAGGAGAACCACCAATTACAAAAGAGATGTTGAATAGCATCGCACCCATAAAAAATAACCAGAAACTTATGGCATTTAGACGTGGGAATGCTACATCTCGGGCTCCAATTTGTAATGGCACTACGAAATTCATTAAGGCCATAATGTACGGCATCGCCATAAAGAGAATCATCACAACCCCGTGTGTTGAAAAAATTTCATTATAGTGCTGTGAATCTAATAATTTGTTATCCGGTACGGCAAGTTGCGCACGCATCATCACAGCATCTACTCCACCACGAAATAGCATCAACAACGCAGATATAAGATACATAATACCTATTCTTTTATGATCGACCGTTGTAAGCCAGCCACTCCATAAATGAAACCATTTTTTAAAGTGGGTTAAACCAACAATGATCAAGAGAACAGTAACACCAATGGCCACCATTGATGAGTAAATGACAGGACTAGGATTTGGTATAAGAAATCTAGAGAAAAAACCCATACTTTTGTGTTTCCTTTCTGAAACGATTTTTCTTGAGTTGGACTAAGAAATTATTCATGATTGTGTGCTGATTTTTCTTTACTATTACTTGACTTATGATCATGCTCCATATGTTCACCTTTTGAATTCGAGTTAGAGTCACTTGAACCATGATGATGTCCAGCATTTTCACCTTCTGGAGCTGGTGAGAAGCCTAAATGTGTTCCAGTAAACGTTAACTGTCCCTCATGACCCGGTTTTAATAATTCATTGAATCTTACTTCAGTAATAGGATTCGCAGTTTCTTTAACTTCCTTTACCCATTCATCAAACTTATCTTGAGATATCGCTTCGACGTGGAACGTATTTTCTGCGAATCCTTTCCCACTAAAGTTTGCATTTCGTCCCATCATTTCCCCTGATTCGTCCGCTGCTAAGTGTAATGTGGTCACCATGTTAGACATGGCATATTTTTGACCGCCAAGTTGTGGAATCCAGAAACTCGTGATAGGCCCGAATGAATAAAGTTTAAATTCAAGTGGTCGATTTGTTGGAATATACAAGTAGTTTATTGTCTCGATATCGTTTTCTGGATAACTAAAATGCCACTTCCAGTCAGATGACGAAGCGTAAATAACTAATGGATCTTGACCTTTGTACCCTTCCGGCGTGGCTTCCACTTTATTGTTGGAAATTACAGAAACAACGGAGAAGAAAATGACGATTAAAATTGGCACCCCCACAATAATCGATTCAACAATATGATTCCCTTCAATGTAGGGTGGTTCATAATCTTTAGGTAGTTTAGAGTCACGGTATTTCGCTAACACAAAGACTAAAATAGCACAAACAACAATAACAATAACCGTCATGATCGCAATTGATAGCCAAATCACATTGGCTTGCGTTTGGGCTTGAGGTCCTTTAGGATCTAAGACCGCTAATGATTCACAGCCAGAAAGCAGATTGACTATGGTAGAAAGAATAGCAAATAAAACCCATTTTGTTTTCATATATGTATCCTTTCATTTAAGATTTAAGATTTCATTTTTAAGTTATCCACAAAAAATGAAGTTATCCCAAAAAATGTGTATTAAGAATGGTAATTTCTCACAATTACATTTTTAGGCGGGATGAATATGTATGAATTCAATTAGAGAATGTTCAGAGAAACAGGTAATCTAAATACCTACTTGCTTTGAAAAGGAATTTGAATATGTGAGGAGTTACTGCATGGATTTTTTTTCCTAGTGGTCATAATAAGGGTAGTGAAGAAGAAAATTTAAAAAGGTGCAATTGTCCTTAATAGGGGTTTGCTGCACTATTTGTACTGGATTTTTTTCGCAGCTATTGGAACCTATATTGTATACAGCTTATTAGCTAAAATGACGGCTGAAGATCCTCAAGTTGGATCTTTCTGCTACTATGCAAACAAAGCTTATGGGCGTTGGGTCAAATTTAGCGCGGCTGGAACTATTGGAGTTCAAACATCCTCATTATGGGTGGCCAATTAACGGCTCTTTCGACCTTATCAAGATTTTGGCTTCCAAATGTTCCTCTTTGGCTCTTTGCAGCTGGATACGCCATTCTCACGATTATTGTCGTTTTAATCGGCAATGAGGGTTTTATTTACTGACCGTTATCAAAACGGCGGCTATTGTTATTTTTATTATTCTTGCAGCGGCTGCCGTGTCGGATGGATTCACGGGGATGTAAAACATGCTGGGTTGCCTAATTTTAGTCAATGAACTATTTCCCGAAAGGTTGGAAAGGTTTTTGGTCATTCTTAATCTATGACTTTTACGATTATGGAGGAATAGAAGTAATTGGACTTATGGCCATGAGACTTAAAAGGAAGGAAGATGCTCCCAAAGCGGTTATCATTATGTTAATAGTACTAGTGGTGATTTATATCATTTCACTCCGACTTGCAGTTTATATGGCTGCACATGGGGCGTTTAATAAAAGGAAAGTCCCTTTGTAACGGCACTGGATAAATAACGCAACTATTATCTTAGCTGGTTTTTCAACGATGACCGTTTCATTTATTTAGGGTAACAACACTCCTTGTGACCCTCGCAGATGGCGGTGATGCTCCAGCTTTGTTCTTTAAAAAGCTAAAAAAGTTTAAGGAACTCCCTCTTCCTTCATTATGTATAGCAATAATCGGATTAATTGCATCTATTATCACTGCGTTGCTGTTACCTGGTAAGATTTACGAGAACATTACGACAGCCGCAGGGATCTTAATTTTATTAATTAGCCTTTCATTCGTATTTTGAAAATAAAAATTAGTTGTTTTATTGAAGAAATTTCAAAAGACCTCTCCAAAAGAGGCTTCTAAATAATCCATCTCAATTCACTTCAGAATTCCGCGTCACCACGGAAAGCCACCGCTACTAATGCCTTCACCGTTCGGGATGTGCACCCTATAGACCGCACCGCCGGGCGCACAGAAAAACCTCACCAAAAAAGTAGATGAGGCAACTTCTAATTATTTTGTTATTTCCCAAAATCAAAATAATTCCGCTTTAACACCCGCTTCATCTTCAATAACCCGTCATACGTCGTCTGTTTCCCTAACTGTTTCGTATCAATTAAAAACAGCTGGTCTTCAATCTCTTTAGTCGTTTCATCACTCTGAAATAGCGCATGGCAATTATCACAATGGAACGATGGCGTTTCATCAATTTCAACAGCCCTCGAACCATCCGGCAGTTCCCAATACACCGTCCCCTTTACCGATGCAAGCTTCCCTTTCTCACACCATGGACACGTCTCCATGCTATTCATCTCCCTTTGGAGTGCTCTTTTTTTGCTGTTCCTGGAATTTCTTTTCTTTTAACAGATCTCTCTTTTCGCGCTGGTTTTTCAATGAAGCATGCTCTGGGTTGGTCCCATAATTTTCCCGTCGATTCATTCGCTTCAGTCCTTCAGGGACCAAATTAAATTGCTTGTCGTTCATCAAACCAGCAATTCCTATATCTGACCGTTTTTCTTCCATTTCAGGATATATCCCTTTGAAATAATCATCTGCAAGCCCTGGTGTGTAATGCTCAGGTTCCGGATATGTTGTAATCACTCCTTCAAAATTACGAAGCACTGTTTTTGTCGGTGATTGTGAAAGGATATAATTCGGTTGTAATGTGATTTTCCCGCCACCCCCTGGTGCATCGACAACAAAGGTTGGTACGGCATACCCGGATGTATGGCCACGTAGCCCCTCGATGATTTCAATCCCTTTTGATATGGGAGCCCTGAAATGACCGATGCCTTCCGACAGATCGCACTGATAAATATAGTAAGGTCGAACCCGAATCTTGACAAGGTCATGCATCAGCTTTTTCATGATAGCGACACTGTCATTTATCCCCGCTAAAATAACGGCCTGATTGCCCACAGGTACACCCGCATCGGCAAGCATCTCACATGCTTTCTTTGACTCTTCGGTAATTTCTATTGAGGTATTGAAATGAGTATTCAGCCAAACCGGATGATACTTTTTTAAAATGGTACATAAATTTTCAGTGATTCTTTGAGGAAAAACAACCGGAGCCCGTGTACCTATCCTGATTATTTCAACATGAGGAATTTCCCTTAAATTTTTGAGGATATATTCAAGGATCGTATCATTGATCAATAATCCGTCACCGCCGGAAATAAGGACATCCCGAACTGCCGGTGTGTCACGAATATAACCGATTGCAGCGTCCAATTGTTTTTTGGGCACGCCCATTCCAATTTGGCCTGAAAAGCGTCTTCTCGTACAATAACGGCAGTACATGGAGCACTGATTCGTCACCAAAAAAAGGACGCGATCCGGATATCTATGGGTCAGTCCCGGAACAGGGGAGTCCTCATCCTCATGAAGGGGGTCTTCCATGTCATATTTGGTTTTATGCATTTCTTCCGAGATGGGAACCGATTGCATTCTGATTGGACACCTTGGGTCATCTTTATTCATTAACGAAGCATAATATGGGGTGATATTCAATGGGATGGTTTTTATGGAAATCCTCACACCTTCCTCTTCATCCGGAGTCAAGTTTATCACTTTTTTCAAATCATCAACAGTTCGGATCGTATTCGTAAGCTGCCACAGCCAGTTGTTCCATTGTTCATCGGTTACATCTTTCCAGAGCTCTATATCTTTCCAATTGCGATCTGGCTTATATAGGTCAAATAACATGGTTATACCTCCTGAGTTATGATAGTAGTATTAAATGCAAGAAGTGTGCCAAAATGACCCCAAAATTCGAAGGCACCTAAAAAAAAACCGGACAGCTGGCTGCATCCGGTTGTTTCAGATTCAAATATGTTTTTTTATTTTATATTGTAAGGTCTGCCTTGGAATCTGCAATAGCCTCGATGCCTGAAAAACATTTCCGTTCGTTTGAAGAAGGGCCTCGGTAATCAATTTTGTTTCCATTTCAATCATGGCCTCACGAAGGGGAATTATTTTTTCTGATGAGGAAGGGGAACGCTTTTTTAAAAACTGGGGCAGATCTTCCATGTTCAAAACATCTTTCTCGGTATGGTTCATCATGAATTCTATCGTATGTTTTAGCTCCCTTACGTTTCCAGGCCAATGATATTCCTGAAAAAAAACCTTTGCCTTCTCATCGATGCCCTTTATGGACAGTCCTAATTTACTGTTAAAAATGGAAATGAAATGTTCTGTAAGAAGGGGTATGTCATCAGTCCGTTCCTTTAGCGGAGGCAGCTCGTAGCTCAATACGTTTAATCTGTAAAATAAATCTGGCCTCAGCCTGTTTTCCGATACCGCCTTTATAGGATTTATATTCATCGCTGCCATGATCCTGACATCCACCTGAACACTCTTTGTACCGCCTATCCTCCTTATGAATCCATCTTCAAGCACACGCAGAAGCTTTGCTTGCAAGTCAATCGGCATCGATTGCAATTCATCCAAAAACAAGGTCCCGCCGTTGGCTAATTCAAACAATCCCTGGCGTTCCATGGCACCAGTGTAACTTCCTTTAGCGGTACCGAATAGGAGAGATTCCAATAAATGTTCTGGCAAGGCAGCACAATTTTGCGCAATGAATGGTTCTTTACTGCGGCTCGAATCCTGGTGGATGCTTTGAACAAAAAGCTCTTTTCCTACACCACTTTCCCCATAAACCAATACCGATGAAGAGGAGCGGGCAGCCTTTTTCCCTTGTGATATCAAACCTTTAAACCCCGTATCATTTGTCAGGATTTCAGTAAAAGAATACAATCGGCCGTTCCCAGGCGTTTTTTTTTCAGGACTTTTGATTGTTTTGAGCGAGCTTTCCAGGTCAGCTAATCTTTCAGATAATTGCTTCAAGCTTGAATAATCCTTGGCAATTTCTATTGCACCTATCATAAACCCATCCACATATATGGGGAGCGTCGTATTTAGCGTCTCAATGATTCGCCCATGTGCATTTACATACGATTGACTATGGTTATAGATTGGTTTTTCAGATTTAATGACCCGGAGTAATGTCGATGATTTGTGATTCAAAGAAGGAAAGGCTTCAAGCAACGGTTTTCCAAGCACCTCACTTCTTTTCATCCCATCATGATTGGCCGCCACTCCGTTATAAAAGATGGTCTGTCCTTTTGGATCTATCACATGAATGCCTTCATCAATGGTTTCTAATATCGCTTCCAACACTTCACTTGTATTAAAAAATTCACTTGGCAAGATATCCCTCCTCTAGACCTTATTCCTAGATGTATATGAGGAAATGCCAAAAACTTGTCATGAACCGCCTAAAAATCAGCATTCAAGTAAAATTTTTCACCCAAAGGTTCATATCTTCCAGTTTATCGAAGATATAACAATTATTGGCCAAACGTCCGCGGTACGAGTATCCATGCTGATGCAATGCAGCATTCATACCGAATGAGAGCGACCGGGCAATTGAATAGATACAAAAAATCCCATGCGAAATAAGATAGTCTTCTAGTGCGGAAATCAAGTGTTTCATCAAACCATACTGCCGATGTTCCGGCAATGTTGCACAATCAGTGATTTCCGCATTATGATAAAAAGAATCAATTTCTGCGGAAGCAGCACTGACGATCCTCCCTTCATGAACAAAAACATAAAAAACCGTTCCCTTTTCCATGCACTTTTTCACATATGACGGATCATTCATCGGAGTGGGATACACTTCGAAGACTTTCCCATACAATTGTGCCAGCTGAAGTGCATCGGTAACTTCCGCCATACGGCCTTGATAAGCTGAAGGTGGATCATCTAGTCCGGTTTTTATCGGCAGACTCTGAATATCCGAGAGGATTTGATCTTCCTTTTCCCATTCTTCACTGTTTCGCCTTTCATTCCTCTTATATTTAACAAGGAAGAAACAATCGCTTCCCAAAAAGAATTTATCAATGCTTCCTTCATATAAAAAGCCCTGGGCAAGTAATTCCAGAACGTTTTCCTTGCGTGACTTGAAGATGATCTTCTCCGCTGACATACCTTTAGCCACCTTCAGAGACTCCTCTACGCATTCTTGAAAATGACCTAGATAATCATCAACCCTGACCCGCTTATTAAATTGGTCGATCGTGATATGTATTGTGCACCTTTGCTTTTGAATTCTTTTTTCAATCATTCTCGTCTCCATTTGTCTCGCTCCTTTAACATCAATCGATCATTGTAAAAGAAGGCCTGACCCCTTCTAGAATCAGACCCCGGGGAAAATAATTATTGCGGTTCCACGCCACACCATTCAATTATGGTCAATGCGATGATTTCTGCAACCTCCATCATTTTATCCACTTCTATATATTCGTTGGAATCATGGGCCATTTTCGTTTCCCCTGGTCCAAATACAACTACGGGAGTCGAACCAACCCCTGAAAGATACCCTCCATCCGTCGCCCAAGGGGACGCTTCGACAAGCGGGGCTTCCCCCACCACTTTTTCATAGTATGTGCCAATGGTTTTCATAAGCGGATGATCCATTTCGAGATTGCCAGGGAGCCATCTGGCCCCAAACCATTCTAATTCAATAGGTTTTTCTTTGAACCATTCATCACCCTGGTTTAAAGCATCTATTCGCTGTATTAGTGATTTCTGTGCCTCTTCCATGGTCTCTTTAGGTGCGACACCGAATCTTCCTTCAAGTACGGCTATATCCGGCACGGAAGAAGGCCAATTCCCACTTTGAATGCTACCTATGTTGATCGGAATGGGGATGGGTACATTTTTATAGAGTGAATGACGGAGTGACTCATTCCGTTCTTGTTCAAGCCTCTTGATTTCTTTCATTACACTAACCGATTTATCAATTGCACTGACTCCTTCATACCTCGTGCCTCCATGTGCAGACTTGCCCTTTATTTTCAGTCGAAACCACATCGAACCTTGCTGTAAAGGAAATAGTTTCATATTGGTAGGCTCCGGAATGATTGCCCCATCAGCTTCGTACCCTCGGATGACTGCCGCAAGTGTACCGGCACCACCACTTTCCTCCTCAATCACACTCTGAAAAATCAAATCCCCCTTTAATTGGATTCCAGATTCGACAATCGCTTCAATGGCTAGCAATAAAGAAACATTGCCGCCTTTCATATCTGTCGTTCCCCGCCCGAACACTTTTCCGTCCATTAACTTGCCGCTATACGGATCATCATGCCATGCTGCATGATCTCCTTCAGGAACTACATCAATATGGCCGTTTAAAATGAGGGATTTCCCCTTGCCGGTTCCTCTTTTAATAGCCACAAGGTTCGGATTCCCTTTAAAATCCCTGCGGTCACAATAAAAATGGGGATGTTTCCTTAATTGTTCATCCCCGATTTCCCATAGATCTATTTCAAGACCCAGTTGTCTGCACTTCTCGACCACTATGGCTTGTGCACTTCCTTCTTGCCCCCTTTTACTCGGTTCCTGAACCAGTTTTTGCAAAAGCTGAATCCCATTCGTCCTTGAATCATTCAACCATTTTCTTATTTTTTCCTCATACATATCCATTCTCCTCTCTCATTCTTTTAAAATATGGATGTTTTCTGAGATGGTAAACAAGGCTTCGGTCCGATTCCTGATTTCCTGAATACTGAACGGTTCAAATACATCAGTTAATAAAAGGCCTTCCGAATTTACAGAAAACACTCCTAGCTCAGTGATGATCATATGTACGCATTTCTTGGCGGTTAACGGCAACGTACATTTTTTGACTAATTTAGACATGCCCGCTTTATCGGTATGTTCCATTAAGACGATGACCTTTTTTGCCTTTGCAGCCAATTCCATGGCACCGCCCATGCCTGGCACCCGCTTTCCCGGGACAATCCAATTAGCGAGATCCCCCACTTCACTTACTTGAAGGGCTCCAAGAATCGTGATATCCACCCTGCCGCGCCGTATCATCCCAAATGCAACCGTACTGTCGCAGTAGGAAGCCCCCGCTCTAATGGTGATCGGCAGCCCCCCAGCATTGCAAAGATGGGCATCTTCTTTACCCTTTTCAGGAGAACTGCCAATACCTACAAGGCCATTTTCAGCATGAAACATAACCTTATGGTCATTCAAAAGATGATTCGGTACAAGGGATGGAATGCCAATTCCCAAATTGACCAGCATCCCATCGCTTATTTCTGATGCTGCACGTTTCGCTATTCGATTTCTATCTTCGGTTCCCAAACCCATTTCCAATCGACTCCTTTTGATGGAATGATATAATCCACAAAGGCACCCGGTACAATGATGTCCTCTGGATCCAAAGAGCCAAGCGGAACGATTTGCATGGCTTCGACTATAGTGATTTGTCCGGCCGTAGCTACAAGTGGATTCGTATTCCTGGCGCTTTTATCAAAGATGAGATTTCCATAAGGATCTGCCATTTCTGCATAAACAATGGCAATATCGGCAGTTAATGCAGATTCCACCAGATAATTTTTCTCACCTAGCTTTACGGTTTGCTTGCCGTCCCGGACGAAATCAGCCTCAATTCCAATATCAGTCAATACCCCACCTAGCCCCATCCCCCCGGCCCTGATGCGTTCGACAAGCGTCCCTTGCGGAGAGAACTCCACTTCGAGCTCTCCATTGTTCATCAATAGTCCTGCATTTGGATTGGAACCGATATGGGAAACGATGATTTTTTTCGCACGGCGTTGGGTGACAAGTTTTCCAATTCCTATATCAGGGAAACCTGTATCGTTCCCAATCAAGGTTAAACCCTTTATACCTGACTCCAAAATCAAATTGATCAATCCTGGAGGTGTCCCTATGCCACCGAACCCCCCATACAGGATGGACTGATTATCTTTAAAGAGATGGCGGACATCCTCCAAACGACAAATCTTCTGGAATGTATTTTCCGGCACTATGACTCACTTCCTTGTTGTGCTGGCCGTTTTCCTTTGGATTCATTGAATTGCTGAAAAGTTATATCGATCCTCATTAACAATTCTGCACACTCCTCTTCCGATATCGTTAACGGGGGGGAGATGATGATGGCTGCCCCGGTCACACCGTCAAGGCCTGCCGCCGCGGGATACAGCAGTATTCCATTCCTCATTCCCAATTCAATGATTTCATTGGTCACATCGGCCTCCTTCGGAAATGGGGACTTCGTGGCTTTATCCTGAACAAATTCGATGCCAATCAATAAACCCCTGCCACGTATATCACCGATAAAGGAATACTTCCCAGCTAACTTCTTCAGGCCCCTAATTAGGTCCTTTCCCCTATCGGCTGATTTTTCGACAAGTTCATTCCTCTCGACATATTCTAAAACGGCCAAAGAAACCGCACACGATAATGGATTTGCACTAAGCGTATGGCCTCCGATAATTGACTTCGAGCCTTTGATTATTGGCTCCATCACGTTTTTGGTCATTACTGCGGCCGCTATCGGGGTATACCCGCCACTCATACCTTTACCAAATGTTACGATATCAGGTTCCACATCCCAATATTCGGAAGCAAGCATCCTACCGGTACGTCCAAATCCAGTCATGACTTCATCGGCAATGAATAAAATATCATTCTCTTCGCAGATTTTCTTGAGTTTTTGAAAATAACCATCAGGAGGGATAATGGCACCTCCGGCTGCTCCAATAACAGGTTCTGCGATGAAAGCCGCTATATTTTCACTGCCAATACGCCGGATTGACGCTTCCAATTCAGAAGCACAGGCCATACCACACGTATGGGGATCAAGTTGGAGTGGACACCGGTAACAATATGGAGGAGATACAGAAGGATATGATTCAAGTAAAGGAGTAAATCGTTCCCGGCGAATCGGATGGCCAGACATTGAAAGAGCCCCCATCGTGATACCATGGTAGCTCATCCACCTCGATATGACTCTCTGTTTCTTGGGCTTCCCTTTTTCCTGCCAATGCTGGATGGCAATTTTCAATGCAGTTTCAGTCGCTTCGGAGCCGCTGTTTACAAAAAAACTATATGTCAGATCCCCTTTAGTCAATTCAGCAATTTTTCCGGCAAGATTCTCTGCAGCTTCACTGGTAAATTGGGAACGATATACAAATGAAACCTGTTGAGCCTGTTTTACCATCGCCTCCATGATTTCCTGGACGCCATGGCCAATATTGGCAGTAACAGCACCGGAAGAAGCATCAAGGTAATCCTTTCCTTCTTTGTCGTATAAAAACACTCCCTGACCATGACTGATAGTCGGGTAGGTTCCTCCCAGGACCGGCTTGATCAATGAAGACTGCTCCATAAACCCACACACTCCTTCTCTTTATAAACAAATGCATTATTGTAAAGTGTATGTCCAGATGAAGGCAATCTTGCTAAGGAAATTGACCTATGCATGTAAACGGATAAATTCTTGGTTTCATGTTCAGGAAAAAAAACGGGAACAAAAAAAGTGTATCCACAAGAGATACACTTTTTTCTTACAATACGCTATTTAGTTTATCTTCACGAATTGACTCCAAAAAACTTTCATCCTTTAAAACAGCCAGCACATTTTTATAAAAAGCAGTTTTATCGATAACTGAAGTATGTACATATTCATACTCTTTTAAAGACGGATGACGCAAAACATTTTTCATGCAGGAATGACAAACTTTTTTGGTTCCTAACTTATAGTAGTTCAAGTTACTTGCATCCCCATTAGAAGTGTCTTCGTTACAGACGAAACATGTATGGCTCACACGGCCTTTTTTATTATACTCGGCCAAAGCCCCTTCTAAACGAATGGATGCGGGAATTGTTAATAACACATAATCACCTTTTCTATTTTAAATCTCTTAGTATTATATCAGAAAAATATAGAATTTGAACAATTAGACTCATATTCCCTAATAATGCTTGTAAAATAGGACTATTTCCAGTGTTGGTAAGCGGAAAGACACCTAAAATACTCCAAAATGAAAAATATATTTTACATACCCTGAACAGATAAAACACCGTCCACTTTTTGAACGGCGTCATCAAATTGTATCATGAATGGATATGGATCGTTGCTTTTCCGTTCTCCACCTTCATTACTGCCTTTGCACCAACCGGCACCGTCACAAATGGATGTACATGACCAAAATTGGCATTAGCAATCACTGGTATCCCATTTATCTCCTTTTTGGAAGCAATGATTTCCTGCAAAGCATATTCAGTCATTCCCGAATCCTTTTGGAAACGGCCTATGACGATTCCTTTAATCCCACTTGCATCTGGCTGATGCAGCAAGGATTGTAAATCCCGGTCAAAGCTGAATGGATGGCTTTCTTCGTCATCTTCTATGAAAAGGATACTGTCCTTTAAAGAAGGCATAAACTCTGTACCTTGCAATAGATTGAGTGTACAAAGGTTTCCCCCAATGATCGTCCCAGCCGCTTCGCCTTCCTGAATGACCATATATCCAGCATTCGGGTGGAAAGTTCGGTCATCCTGTTCTAAATGCCAAGAGTCATCACTCCACGTTTCACTTGGATCAAGATAAAAGCCTTCACTTTCAATAACAGCCTTTTTAAAATATTCCATCGTATATTCCAGACCAGCCTTCATCCCGAACGTCGAGAAATGAGGACCTGAGTATGTAGTTAAGCCTGTTTTTTTATGAATGGCCAGTAAAATTGCGGTTATATCACTATACCCCATCAACACTTTTGGATTTTCCTTTATCAACTCGTAATCGATATATCGTAACAATTGGTTAGCGTTATACCCCCCGATGGCTGTAAAGATTCCCTTAACATTCGGATCCCTGAAGGCCTCATGCAAATCCTCGACCCGGTCTTCAATCGAATTCGAGAAAAAGTCATCATGGAACAAAGCCGTTTTACCATATGTCACTTTAAAACCAAGCTCAGTCAATCTTTCTTCTGCCAATCTGCGCTGTTCCCCTTTGACAATCGCCAAACTTCTTGAGGGAGCAATAACGCGAATTTCATCCCCTGCTTGTAAATGGGAAGGTTTCATATCTTTATCCCCCTAAATTAATTACATCTGTCGTTATTTTAGCAGAAATGGTGAATAAAGAACAACCAAGACTCTTAAGTACTGAAATTCCCTTTTCCAATCTTCCCTGCAAAAAAACTGGGAGTCATAATTTCCTTTCGAATCCTTTTGGCGCCGTTTTCCTCATCATTGGCATCCTCTCGTCATTCCCGTTGTACCGTATTGGAAAAAGGAATGGTTATGTATTGCCTGTACTGTATATATCCTTATCCTATCAGTAAACAATTATGGATTCTGTAAAGATTCCCAGTCAAACCACCAAATTCCCTGCATAAAGAAAAGACCAGCTTTATCAACTGGTCTTTTAGTTATTCAATTAGCAACAGAATGAAGCACCGATGATAATCAACAGAATGAACAAGACAACGATTAATGCGAAGCCTGATCCAAATCCGCAACCGCCACCGCAGCCGCCACCGAATCCACCACCATAACCAAATCCTCCACCATATCCACCATATCCGTACATTAAGTTCCACTCCTTTTAGAATTCTGATTTCTCTTTACACCTTACCATATGTCATTACGCCCGCCTCGGTCTGTGCATTTGCCTATTTTTTTGAATTTAAGAAAAAACTTCTCGAATCAACACCTTCAGAACCGTTATACATACAATAGGCGAACCACCAAGAGCAACATGAAAAATGTCAAAAAAACGTTTTATATTTATTGTGTTAAAATTGGGATATAATAAGAAAAAAACATTTCTTAGCCTCTTTAAGCTATCTCATCCCTATATAGATACATAAAAGGTTAATACGGGGGAACATAATTTTGAAAAAGAACGCAAAATCCTTCATCCCTTTCGCTGCAATCGCCACGATCCTTCTCATCTGCTATGTCCTTCAAAAAGCTCCTAAAACATATGGATCAGATGATTCAGTAAATGTTTATCAAAAATTCCAATCAGGCCAGCCCATTCAGTATCTCGTTATTGGTGACAGTATCGGAAGAGGGTCAGGGGCTGAAAATCCTAATCTAACATGGTTCAAACAGTTAGAAAATATGATGATCAAAACCAATGATATTCCTTTACACGGAGAGTACGTTGTCCAAAGCGGATCCACTGCTTTTGAAGGTCTATTTAAGCTTTCCCAAAGAAGGCAGCATGATCATAAAGATTTGATATTCTTCATTTTCGGTGAAAATGACCGCAAATATATGAATGTCGATGATTTTACCATGACATATGAAGCTTTAATGAGAAAGGCAAAACGTCTCAATCCTAATGCTGAATTGTTCACAATAACAGAGAGTTCCTTGAAATATGAGGAATTTGCATCAGCCATCGGACTTTTATCCAAACATTATGGTGCAACTAATGTGGATATGCGTCCAATATTCAAAGATTCAGGATATACGGAAAAGCAATTGACCAGAGATCTGATTCATCCAAATGGGCTGGGTTATCAATTGTATGCTAATGCAATTTATGAACGCTTCCTGGATAATATAAAACGTGGGAAGACTGTTGCAGCCCTTCCATCTAAGCTTCATGCCCATTCTGATATTAAATTATCGGAGATTGACCACTATGAAAAAATGAACGGTTTCCGACCAAGGGGCGGCTATTTTACTAGTAGTGAAAAGGGCAGTGTGATTGAATATAACTTCAATGGAAGTATGCTTGGAGTGAAGCTGCTCAGGAGTCCCGATGGCGGGGAAGTTAAAGTATGGATCGATGGAAATGAAACCACGACCTTGAATACGTGGTGGCCGTTTGCCCGTGAAAGATATTTATTTGTCACAAATGGGCTTCCTCCCGGTTCACATAAGGTCCGTTTTGAGGTGACTGGCAGAACTAAAGCAATGGATCTTACCATCATTCCATATGTCCGGATCGCATCGATCATCACCGATTGAATCCTACCAATAATAAAGACCCCCCTATCATTATCAGGCAGGGGGGTTCCATTCAATCAAAAAGCTTTTTGTATTCTCCGAATCCTTCTTTTTCAAGCTCTTGGAGCGGGATGAACTTCAATGAGGCAGAATTGATGCAATAGCGTAATCCCGATGGTCCCGGTCCATCATTGAAAACATGACCAAGATGAGAATCGGCAGTTTTTGAGCGAACCTCTATTCTTCTCATACCGTGACTCGTATCGAGGTTTTCCACCACTTCCTCTTCCTTTAGCGGTTTAGTAAAGCTTGGCCAACCGCAGCCTGAATCAAACTTTTCCTTTGAAGTGAAAAGAGGTTTACCTGAAACGATGTCCACATATAACCCTTCCTCCTTCAAGTTCCAATATTCATTGTTAAATGCTGGTTCCGTACCATTATTTTGCGTTACCTCAAATTGAATCGCCGAAAGTTTCTGTTTTAATTCTTCTTTACTTTTCATTTTTTTCCCCCCAGTGATGTTTTATAAATGCTTTTCGGCCTGAGCCAATCGAATATCTTTCATAATGCTCAGGTTGCTTTTTATAATAATGCTGGTGATATGTCTCAGCTGGATAAAACGCTTGAGCTGGTATAATCGGCGTTACAATCGGTTTGGAAAATTTCCCGCTCGCCTGCAGATTAGCTTTGGATCCTTCAGCAATTTTACGTTGGTTTTCGTCATGATAAAAAATGGCCGTTTGATAAGAACTTCCCCGGTCATGAAACTGCCCTCCAGCATCTGTCGGGTCAATTTGCTGCCAAAACATCTCGATTATTTTTTCATATGGATATACGCTTGGATCAAAGGTGATCTGAACAGCCTCATAATGTCCCGTGGTTTCAGAACAAACTTCTTTGTAAGTAGGATTTTCCGTAGTCCCGCCAGTATAACCCGAGATAACGGATTCGATGCCAGGCTGCTCATCGAACGGTTTCACCATGCACCAAAAACATCCACCTGCGAATGTTGCTTTCCCTAATTGCTTTGTCAAATGAAAATCCCCCTTTTTTACAAACAAACCATTGAATGCATTTTAACGCTTTTATTTTGCCCTGTAAAATAATATGCCGATAAGTCCCTATTAACGAAAATGGTCAAGACACACGTCCAAGCATATCACCATATGATGAGATCATTATGGAAAAATGAGAGGTGTAAGAAATGAGCGATAAACAATCATATTTACAAAAGGCGATAACTTATGATTTACTATCGTCTTATTATAAATACAGCAATCCGCATTTGCATGATTATTATTACCATAAGCATTTGAAAAGTTTCGAAAAAGAAGCACAACAATTGAGATTTGAACAAATGAATGTCATACTGCCTGCACAAGTTCGCATTATTCATGCTGCCCCAACAGCTCCATCGTTTGATGTTTATTTAAATGAAATGCGTATTCTTAAAAATTTCTCATTTAAAGAGAACAATGATTATTCGACATTCCCCCCTGGCAATTACCAATTGGATATATACCGCAGCGGGCAAGGCACCTCACTTTTGAGCCGTAAAGTGACGCTCGAAAGCGGGAGGTCCTATACCATAGCCGCTACCTTGGCCACCGGGTCGTTGAATATGTTAACTTTCGAAGATCAACCGTTTGTTCCTCAAAATGAAGCCAAGGTTCGATTCATACATCTTTCAGATGATTTACCGTCGGTAGATATTGCCGTCAAAGATGGTGATGTCGTTTTTGAAAATCTCCATTTCAGGAAAGCAAGCGATTATCTTAATTTACATCCCATGATAGTCGACTTTGAAGTGAGGAAAGCTGGGACTAAAGAGGTTGCGCTTCATTTACCAAATAATAGTTTCTACAAAAATACTCCCTCAACCATTTATTTAATCGGATTGAATCGGGAACCATCCACGCTGGAAACCGTAACACTCTCTCCATAAATGAATAAAAAACCAGGATGAATTGATCCTGGTTTTTTATTCATTTACTCCCTATCACTGTAATGATGATGGGATGGTCAATAAAAATGAAATGTCGTCATTTTTAAGATCGAATTTTTTCGCCTTGACCCTAATGTCACTTTTCAATTCCATATCCTGTAATGAGACATAAATACTTTTGTCATTTGGGTTGATGCTTACCCAATCCGGCATGTTATAACGCTCATTTATTATATTCATTACATATGAAACAGGTAAGTTCATTTGTCCGATGGCAATTGATTTTTGCTTTAAGATCAAATCCCCATTTTTTTGGGCGATTGGTTCAAAAGTCAATTTCATTTCCACTTCACGATTGAAAAATGGCATTGTACCGTATAACTCGACTTCATCTGTTAAATATACTTCGTAATGAATGGATCCCGTCAGGCCTTCCTTATCAAGATACTGGTTAATTAATCTTGTCAGATCTTCCCGATTCGTGTGAATTTGAAATTGGATATCTTCTTCGTGGCTTACTTTTGGTATCAGTTCTTTATCTTTAGTCGGCAAATTAACTAAGATCAAAACAAACACGATGACCAGGATGTTTAAAGCTAATAGGGAAATAAACATAGTCTTCCATTTGATATTTGTCATTCTTGGTCATCATCTCCTTTGGCACTCGCTTCCAATGTGTCCTTTCCGATAGTGGTAATATCCATATCATTGTAGATTCTTGTCGCGATTAATTCATATCCGCGGTCATTTGGATGAAAATAATCCTCATCATAAAGCAAATCCTCTTTGGAATCCTTGAAAATATCTGCTATTTCAATAAAATAGGCTGAATCATATTCTTCAATAATCTCTTTCCCGCTTTCATTCCAATCATTCATGATCATATCAAGTTCATAAAAATCTGCGAACCATTTGGAAAAGGGATTATATACGCCCACCAGGTAAATTTGGGCATGATCATTTTCGGAACGGACCTTATCGAGTATTTGCCTCA
The DNA here is from genome assembly GCF_001578185.1 of Peribacillus simplex. NCBI lineage: Bacteria > Bacillati > Bacillota > Bacilli > Caryophanales > Bacillaceae > Peribacillus > Peribacillus simplex. Next base: position 3,099,766 of record NZ_CP011008.1, read on the forward strand.
ATCTTTTTTCATACCCTAATTTAGCCGAATCAAACTGATTCAGTTCCAAATTGGAGAAATTCTGTTTAAAGACCTTCATGATATCATTTCCACCGATCGTGACAACAATCGAGTCAGCTTGTTTTATGTCTTCTTTAATCCTAGCTTTATCCAGTCTTTTCAATAGTTGGTCGGTCCTATTTCCACGTATGCCATGATTAATCATCTCAACGGAAGTAATCGATGGTTCTTTTACCAGCTTATTTTGTAAATAAGGCAGATACCCGCCATTATCTTTACTATCACCGACACCTTGAGTCAAGGAATCGCCTATCGATACGATTTTCACAGGGTCCGGAAAAAAGCTGGCAGGAATTGTTTCCTTTTTACTCAGCTCAACTCTGCTTTTCTGCTGAATAGTTGGCTGATTTGAGGCCGTTTCACTTTGGCCGCAGCCTGAAATCCAAACTAGGCATATGAAAAGACAGGTGATTCTGTACCTCATGACCCTCACCTTCCTACCCATGTATTATATCATGAAGAAAACGAATAATTGCAAACAATATACCTTACTTGAGCATTCCTTACTATACAATATGAAAAATGCAAGGAATAAAAGCTAGTCCTATAAAATTTAGCATGTACTGAGCATGTAAAATCATTCTTCACTTCTCCTGATTCTTCAAAACCACTTACCTCATTTTCACCAGCGTTAATGGGTCCTACCAGAAATCCGTATGAATAGATGAAAACAGAAAGAACAGGTCATTTAACCTGTTCAATAATTCTGTAAAATTTTAATATGCTTAATAATTTCATCAAAGGGAATATCCTGCAGACCTGTATAATCCTTCATGATCTTTCCTTTTTGATCAATTAGAAAAAAGCTGGTCCCATGAATCACCTGATCTCCCGTCTCTGGTTTTTTGACGATTAGTTTAAAGTTATCCCGTGCAAACTGCTCGATTTCTTCCTGACCATAACCGGTTAGAAAATGCCAATTGCTGTAATCCACATTAAATTGGTCACCATACTTTTTTAAAACATCAGGCTTGTCAATCTCCGGGTCGACAGAAAATGAAACGAACTCAACATCAGATATACCCTCATCCTTCAATTGCTGCTGCAGTTTCGTCATATTGGAAGTCATGGGCAGACAGACCGTCTTGCAGCTGGTGAATATAAAATCCGCAACCCAAACCTTACCTTTTAGATCACTTTTTGAAAAAGCTTTACCTTTCTGATCAATGTAACTAAAATCCTCAAGATCCCAATTTTTGGCATCAGGTACACCATTGGAACCGCATGCTGTCAACAGCAATAAAATTGATGCCCCCATAGCTGCCATACGCAAACGCAGCTTTCTCATCCCTACCCCGTCCTTTATGTATAAAATATTCTGTTACTTTATTTATTCTAACAGACCAATAGGAATGAGGACAGCAACACTTTTACGAATTTAAGACAATTTTACAAATGAAAGACATCTCCAGTACGCAATTTCATGCAGATTTATCCTTATCAGTCCCAATAATACATGATTGCCATGGCGCCTTCACCTGTATGGGTACTGACAACGGCAGTGGTTGCTTCTATCTTTATGTCTTGATACCCTGTTAAATCCGCAATGGCCTGGCGGACTTTATCTGCGATTTCAAAACCATTTGCATGTACAAAACCAATGCCGCTAATTTTTTTGCCTTGTGTATCTTCTTTGAATTTCTTAATGATGAACTTCACTACCTGTGACTGGCTCCTGGCTTTGGATACAGGATTCAGGACACCATCGTCCAGAAGTGCAATCGGCTTTATGTGCAGCAGTGAACCGATAAATGCAGAAACTTTGCCAATCCTTCCGCCTTTAACGAGGTTATCAAGTGTTTCTATGACAATGATTAAACTTGACTGCTTTTTAATGTGTTTCAAGCGATCGATTATCTCTGCTACGGATTTCCCTTCCTTCGCCATCTTCGCTGCCTCGATCACCTGGAATGACATTGCTTTTGAAATGAATTTCGAGTCAAAAACGGTAACCTTCGATTCAGACATGCTTGCTGCACTTTCCGCTGAGCGTACAGTGCCGCTCATGCCACCTGTCATATGAATGGAAATAATCTCACTGCCGTCTTTTCCAAGTTCATTATATACCTCCACAAAGGTACCTGCGGCTGGTTGTGAGCTTTTTGGAAGTTCTTTTGATCGGTTCATCCTTTTCAGGAATTCTTCTTGTTCTATTTCAACCTTATCCAAAAAAGTTTCCCCATCTATATAGATCGATAAAGGAACCATTGTTATATCATAATATTCTAGTTCTTCCGGTGTCATATCAACTGTTGAGTCTGTTACTATTTTTACTTTATTCATGATTACACATCCCTAATTAACATATCTATTGTATTATACCTATTAAAGGTAAGCATTCAAACCAAATGTTATCTTTTTCAAGTGAGAGAATACTCATCTATTGAAATGATCACAAAAAAAAACCGACCCATTAGCTAACCCGAACGCACGCCGATTAACACGGCATTCGTGGTATCTCTTTTATCGGAGAAGTTAGCTATGGGTCAGTCCGCATCACGCATTATTGAGTAAGCCCCCAAAGAAAATCTTGTTATAAACGGGCCATTTGAGTACGGATGCTAAGTAATGCTTAAATGAGTAATTTTCTTTATGATCTTTATTAGCAAAAACTTTCTTTACAAATACTTCCAAACGCACGGTCAACATAAAAAAATTCGGATCACTAGGCAGTAAGACAGGTATTTCTGAAATGGTGACCTTATGTCCAAAACAATCTTTGAATTCCAAGCATTTGAACATCAATATATCAATCCTCATTTTTAACCGATTGCTTACATTATACACAATAAATCCAAAATTATAAATATTCAAATGTGTAAAAAACAGACAAATCAAGCTTGACATCGATTAAAAAAAGGACCCATAAGTGATATTATCCCCTTAAAGTTGAAAGTGTAAAAAGTCCATGAAAAAACATGGATGTTACACTATTACTTGGAGGGGACTTTATTATGGCTAAAAAAGGGGGATGAATTTTAACTTATTCCAAGGAATTCAAGATCCAGGTTGTCCAAAGTTATATAAATAATTGGGGCAGCCAATCTGCTATTGAAGGAAATATGATCTTAAAAGTAGGCTGTTTTCACATACTTTGTTGCTATTTACCAGGTAGTGAGTTGTGGTTGATTTGCCCTCCAGATGCTCGCTTTCCGCAGGGCGGGCGGTGAGCCTCCTCGGCGTAAACGCCTGTGGGGTCTCACCTGTCCCGCTGCTCGGGGAGTCTCGCACTTCCGCTCCAATCACCCTTAAATAGTTTCGTTTTAAAAACAACAATCTTTACGAAAAGAGCCTAAAAGTAAAACGCAGTTAATGGATTGGGTGCGAAAATATCAAGATACTGACGGTTTTTTTAGACTCAACGGGAAATAGCAGTGGTAACAAGGGCTAAAAAAAACCCGTAGGGGTCGGTTTCTCATAAAAAAAATTCGATAGCGTGGAAGAAGTATTGGAATACTAAGGCCCAGGTGCCTTACTTAAAAAAGCAGTATCCAAATCTATCAGGAGGCTCCTTTTTCAGACGAATAAGTACGAGATTATTGAAGGACTACATTCTCCCTTCAAAGTAATCTGGCTTATTGTCATTGCTCAGTTAAATCGCTCCAGCTACTATAATTGGCATTCAACAAATACTCAAAGACAATTCCGTCTTTCAAAGGACGATAAATTCGTGAACGGATACAACAGATTAACATATAGCACAAGGAATAAGGTTACCCTCGCATGACAATTACCCTTACGAGAGAATGCTTTTTTGTGAACCACAAAAAAAGAGATGTATACGGAACAGATTAAGGATTCCAATACACATCTCATGTTTATCATCCTAGGCTTCAACAGGCAGGTGCCCATCGGCAGCCACTCTCGCAAAGGAAACTGCCATGACAACGCCTGTGTCGAATCATTCTGCTCTCATTTTATATCTGAAATGTTTTATCTCAATCATTTTCAAATAGAAGAAGAACAGATTCTAGCAATTAAAATTTACATCTTTCCATAACGCAAACGTTTCCAAAAACGAATGAACCATCGAGCTCCGATTGAATATCGAATCTCGATGGTTACCTAGTCTTTTTTAAACTATCTACTTGAAGGGGGTAAGTCCAATAAGGGATCTTTTTTAAGTGTCCATTATTCGGGATACTGCAGGCCAAATGCATTCAAGGGTCTTTTTTTACAAACCCTCCTCGTTGTTTAATGCTTCTTCCCGCAAACTTTCACGCTTCACCCTGCGTTTATAGACAACTTTAGATAATGAAATACTGATTTCGTATAATAACAGCAGTGGAACCATTACCATAAAGTCTGACATAAAGTCAGGCGGCGTTATCGATATCGCAATGACAACCAGTACAAAGTAAGCATACTTCCTTAGCTTTTGAAGCACATAAGGATTAATTATTCCTATGGAGGTCAAAAACATGGTAACAACAGGAAGCTCAAATAAAATAGCAAAAGGTATCGTCATATTAAATACGAATGAAAAGTACTTATCCGCTGTAAAACTGGTTATGAACATCCCATCGCCCAATTCAATCAAAAAGTGAAGAATGGTCGGGAAGATGACAAAATAACCAAAAGCAAGCCCTCCGATAAAAAGCAAGAAAAGCGCTGGAATATAGGCAAGGGTCGCCCTCACTTCATTTGGCATCAAAGCGGGTTTAACGAATAACCAGATTTGCAGAGCAATTACCGGTATCGTTGCCGCAATGGCTACGACGCCTGAGAGCATAAAGTAAATCCAGATAATATCACTTGGTCCCAATACCATCAGGTCAAAATCTAGATCCTTCACGAACCATTTATAAATCTCTTCTACATAAATAAAACTGGCAATAAAAAAGATGACAAAAGCAACAGCTGTAATGATGAGCCGTTTTCTCAATTCATCGAGATGATCGATAATATTTAATTCTTTATCTTCCAAAGTTGATCACGCCTTCGTCTGAAAATCCGTATCTTTGTTCCAGCAAAAAGGCGCAAGACGATTCCATCTTACGCCCAGCATTCAATCATTCATGATTTTTTTGTTGTATTTTTTTATCTTCTTCATAATCATCTTTTGTTAAGTCACTCGTGGATTTTTTAAATTCACGAAGTGTCTGTCCAAAAGCACGGCCTATCTCTGGAAGTTTCTTCGGTCCAAAAATAATTAATGCCAATATTAAGATGAGAATTAGACCAGGTACTCCAATGTTCGACATGGATACATCCCCTTTGGTGTTGTAATTATCCCTACCCCGATTATAATACCACTTCCAACCAATTGAAAGAGCACTGGCAATTCGTCATAGAATGGTAACAATTATCGACAGTAAGCCCGGATCGACTGGGAGGTAGAATAAAATGTAAAAACATAAGTAATATTCTATCCTAATTTAACACTTTGTCCATGATTAAATCAATAAATGAAATAAATTACTGTCCTTATTGACTTCAACGAAAGAGAATCCTTTTTTGTTCATTCTTAGAATGAGACCTTCATAATCATTCTTATCTTTCAGCTCAACACCAACAAGGGCCGGCCCGCTTTCTTTATTGTTTTTCTTCGTATATTCAAAACGGCTAATATCGTCATTCGGTCCTAACACCTCATCAAGGAATTCCCTTAAAGCTCCAGCGCGTTGTGGGAAATTCACGATAAAATAATAAAGCAGTCCTTCATATAATAAGGATTTTTCCTTAATTTCCTGCATGCGCCCAATGTCGTTATTCCCTCCGCTGACCATGCAAACAACCGTTTTGCCTTTGATTTGTTCTTTGTACATATCCAAAGCGGCTACAGATATAGCCCCTGCCGGCTCAGCGACAATCGCATGCTGATTATATAAATCGAGAATCGTCGTGCAGATTTGCCCTGAAGGAACGACAACGATATCTTCCAGGTTTTCCTTACAGAGCTGATATGTCATCTGTCCCACACACTTGACAGCTGCTCCGTCAACAAATGTATCTATGCTTTCAAGTTCAGAAACTTTTCCTTCATCAAAGGAGTATTTCATCGAAGCAGCACCAAGCGGCTCCACTCCAATGCATTTCGTTTTTGGTGAAACCGATTTGAAATAACTTGATAATCCGGCCATTAAACCGCCACCGCCGATAGCTGCAAATACATAGTCGATTCCATCTTCACAATCATTCAGGATTTCTACGGCCGTTGTACCCTGCCCTGCGATTACCTTTTCATCGTCAAATGGATGGATAAAGGAACGTTCTTCTTTTTCACAGCATTCCATCGCCTTGGCAAATGCATCATCGAATGTATCTCCAATCAGGATGATTTCCACATTATCCCTACCGAATAGCTGAACTTGATCGACTTTTTGCCTTGGTGTCGTAGCAGGCATATAAATCTTCCCGTGGATACCTAATTGACTGCATGAAAACGCAACTCCCTGTGCATGGTTTCCTGCACTGGCACAAACGACTCCATTCTTCGTCTCTTCCTCGGTCAAGCTTTTCATTTTATAGTAAGCCCCTCTTAATTTAAAGGAACGTACATGTTGAAGATCCTCGCGTTTTAAATATACATTACATTCATATTTTTCAGAGAGCCTCTGATTTTTTTGTAAAGGAGTGTGTAAAACGATCTCTTTTAGTTCTCTATAGGCAATTAGAATATCTTCCAATTGGATCCCCCTATTCATGGATGCAGTCTGATTCATAACAATACCTCATTTCCTTCCTAATCGATTCAATCATTATAGCACTTTACTGACATTAATGTAATTGATTTTTCTAAAAATTCTTTCTTTTGTTCGTTCCATACAAAAAAATCCGATTATGGTCATTTTTCCATAATCGGATTTATCGTTTATTTTTTTTGTAGAATAATAAAATCATGTGCATATCGATTTTTTTCATCGAGGCTTCCTGGGTTTGAGGAGATTTTATCCCATTCATTTTCATCAATCACGGGAAAGAAAGTATCACCTTCAAAGGTTTCATGAATTTCCGTTATATACAGGCGATCGGTATAAGGAAGGATTTCCTTGAAGATTTCGGCTCCGCCAATAACGAATACTTCATCCCTACTGTTGTCTGCAAACGTTTTGATTTCTAAGGTATCATGTAAAACTAAACAGCCTTCCGCTTTATACTCCGGATTACGGGTAACGATGACATTTTCACGGCCAGGAAGTACCCTTCCGATTGATTCAAATGTTTTTCGGCCCATGATGATTGGATGGCCCATCGTCACTTTTTTAAAATACTGCAAATCTGCCGGTAAATGCCATGGCAGTTGATTATTATTCCCGATTACACGGTTTTGATCCATAGCGACTATCAACGATATCATATGCTAACCTCACCTTTTATATGGGGATGAGCTTCGTAATTTTCCAGAACGAAGTCCTCGAAGCTAAAATCAAAGATATTTTTCACTTCCGGATTTATTTTCATGATCGGCAATGGTTTGGGATCACGTGTCAACTGCAGTTCAACTTGTTCAAGGTGGTTAGAATAGATGTGGACATCCCCAAAAGTATGTACAAATTCGCCAACTTCCAAATCACACACCTGGGCGATCATCATTGTTAATAGCGCATACGAAGCTATATTAAAAGGAACACCTAAAAAGACGTCTGCTGAACGTTGATATAGCTGGCACGAAAGCTTGCCATCAGCCACATAGAATTGAAAGAATGCATGACAAGGTGGCAAGGCCATTTCGTCCAGTTCCCCAACATTCCAAGCACTCACTATCAGCCTTCTTGAATTTGGATTCGTTTTGATTTGTTCAATCAATTCACTGATTTGGTCGATTTGCCTTCCATCAGCCGTTCCCCAAGAACGCCATTGATGGCCATAAATCGGACCTAATTCTCCCTTTTCATCAGCCCATTCATTCCAAATGCGCACGTTATTTTCCTGAAGGTAGCCAACATTTGTATCACCCTTCAAAAACCATAATAGTTCATGGATAATCGCTTTTAAACTAACCTTTTTCGTTGTAAGTACAGGGAATCCATCTTTTAAATTGAATCTCATTTGATATCCAAAGGTACTGATCGTTCCTGTTCCCGTACGATCTCCTTTTTGAGTGCCATTCTCGAGCACATGCTTACATAAATCTAAATATTGCTTCATGATAAACCACCTTTTCTTCTTTCATTCTCCTTATTTTAACGTATTATAGTCCAATGGTTAATCTAATTGTTTAATAAAATTATAAGTCTCGGGTGCTTTTTGTTTAAGTAATTGGTTTTGTTCGAAATTCACGTAAAACATGGCAAACGTTTCTGCAAAGTATTCCTCAGGGTAATTGGAAAAATACGACTGTCCAGGGAACAGTCCATTCACTTCCTTACCCCAAATCTTCAAGAAATCCATGTCTTCACGAATCCCACCATAAACTATATTATCAATGGAATGCCCTAACTCATGCAGTTCCAGATTTACGGAGCCATGCCCTTTACCTTTATCGCTCGCTCCGATTTTAACCAATACAGTATGAGATCCCCCCATCCCAGGCACATCATCCCAAGTTGTTTTTTTATTCAAATAACCACGCGGCGTTTTCCCCTTTAATTTAGCCGCAGATCGATTTTCAGTTAAAGAACCATTAAAGAGTTTGATCCTTACACCGCTGTCAGCAGTTTTCACTAAAAGGGAATGAGGCAATTTATCAATGGTTCCTACAATTTTCAGTGCTTCCTTTTCATCGTATTCCCCTTCTGGAAATAAAAATATTCTTTGTAATTCTTTATTATCCTTAAAAAATTCAGCTTGTCTTAAGAGGTTATCTTTGGGCAAATTCCGCCATTTTACTCCTTCATCTTTCGCTAGGGAATAGGAGAGCATTGAGAGGAGAAAGGCAAATAATGCAAGTAAAGTTAACCATTTTTTACTTTTCACAATCTTCTCCCCTTTCTTCATTTCTCATAATCGTTAAGAGTGTATATGTATTTTAAAGTCTCTGAATCTTCCACACTATTATATTAGTATAACATATTAACTTAGTGTAAAAACTCTATGTTTTTATGGTAATTTTGTCGCAGCTCTTCCTTGAGAAGAACCATTTTTCCAGTCTTTTCATATATCAATAGTATATAATTGTATAAGGTTTAGGGTGATTGCATGGAAACCAATAATAAAAAAGCCAGCTTGAATGAGAACCGGGAACTTGCTGATGAAGTCCTTGATATTTACAGTTTGAAGGTGTTCATCATTCTCGACCTTTTTCTGTTCTCCATTTTCTTTGGCCTACTACTGCATCCATTACTCCCTTCTCTTTGGCTTACCTTCTTATTGCCTTTGCTTTTCTTCACTACATTTACCGCCCTTCTTCAATTACTTGATATTCTCCAAAAAAAAAGCAGACATCATTTTTGATGTCTGCTCAGTTTGTAGACAAAAGGGGTTCGGAATTAAAAAATTCCGAACCCCTTTTTGAGATTCCCTTTGAATTTTTGCCTGAAGTTAGGAGATTGGGGCTCTACGAGCCCACTATGTTAGGCCATTTTTGGACCTCCCCATGTCCAATTGGCCATCTTCTTTAAATTAATGGCAGCGAAAGTAAGCATCGCCTGCATCGACAATTTTTTAAGTCCCCTTAAAGTTGTCCAACGCATACCATGCTTTTCTTTTGCATCTGCGAATACACGCTCAATCGTTTCTTTACGTTTCGCATATATAGTTTTTACATCTTGATGATGACGCAGATGATCTGCTTCTTCCACATGTGTTTGCCAAATATGCCGTGTCACCACTTTTTGATGGTCTTTGCTTTCTGTACACTGAGATAAAAATGAGCATGTCGCACAAGTGTGTTTGGGTGATTTATACTCGCGATAGCCCTCTTTATTGGTTGTTGAGTACTTTAATAGCTCTCCCGAAGGACAAAGGTAACAATCAAAATGTTCATCGTATACATAGTCCTGTTTGCGGAAAAATCCTTCTTTGGTGCGAGGACGTGTATAAGGTAAAGCCGGTATGATTTCTTTGTTAAAAAGGTAGCTTGTAATCGCTGGTGTTTTATAAGCTGCATCTGCGGCAACGGCTTCTGGTTTTCCAATTTTCTCAATCACTTGTTCAACTAGTGGCTCTAAGATCTGACTGTCATGTATATTTCCAGGTGTTACAATCGTTCCCAATATAAAACCGTTGCGGTCTACGGCCGCGTGGAATGAATAGGCAAACTGTTTTGTTCGTTCATCTTTCACATAGTAGCCACTCTCAGAATCCGTTGTACTTTCTTTAATCTCTTTGGTCTCTTCTTTATCAAATTTATCTGATGGAAAAGGCTTCTTTCCATGGTTTTCACGATCTTGATTGATTTCTTCTTGAAGACGCCCTTGATACGCTCGTGTTTCTTTACGAACGATTTTCTTTTCAAATTTCCGTTTATTCGCACTGGCTTTCACATGTGTGGAATCCACGAAAACGTGTTCTGCACTTATTAACTTTTTATTAGCAGCTGTCATTAAAATGCGATAGAAAATCTGTTCAAACAGGTCTGTATCTTTAAAGCGTCGCTCATAATTTTTCCCAAACGTGGAGTAGGAGGTACTTTATCATGGAAACCATAGCCTAAGAACCAACGGTAAGCCATATTAGTTTCAACTTCTTCAATCGTTTTACGCATGGAACGAATACCGAAGGTATATTGAATGAATGTCAGTTTAACTAAAATAACTGGATCAATACTTGGGCGTCCTACCTCTGAATACATATCTTTCACCAAGTCATAAATGAAAGTGAAGTCAATGGCAGCCTCTAGTTTACGAACCAAATGGTTCGGTGGCACCAGTTGATCTAACGTAATCATTTCAAGTTGATCTCGCTGAATAGAATCATGTTTCGAAAGCATCCTCATCACCTCAAGTTTTAATACTTCTATTTTAAAACAAAAGCGACTCAGGGCAAAAGTGTTTATCTAAAAGATAAGACAAAGTTGATTGGAACGGAAGGTACGAGACTCCTGCGGGAAAAGCGCGTCTAGGGGAGACCCCGCAGGCGAAAGCCGAGGAGGCTCCCCGACCGCCCGCGGAAAGCGAGTGCCTGGAGTGGAAATCAACGGCCAAATTGTACAACTCATAAAAAATAGACAAACTCGATTTTCCTAGAGTTTGTCTACAGTCTGAGCAGACATCATTTTTGATGTCTGCTTTTTTAAATGGTGATCAACCATGTTCTTTACGCTTTTTCCCTTTCTTCAAATGAAATACAATCGTGGTGCCGAAAATCATTAAAATAAGGGTAAAAAATATCGCAGGCGGGATTTCGATCCCTGCAACGGCAATTAGCATTTTTATAGCAATGAATCCGATAAGAATGTAAGCGGCAGTTTCCAATTCAGGAACCTTATCTATCAATTTTAAAAATAACCCCGCCACTCCCCGCATCATCAAGACACCAATCATCCCACCGGCCAAAAGGACCCAGACTTTTTCACTCACCCCGAAAGCGGCCAAGACACTATCGACGGAAAATGCTATATCCATCAATTCCACTGCCGCAACCGTCCCCCAAAATGCACCAAAGATTCGGATCAACAAGCTGTTGTTACTCATTCCCTGGATATCTTCATCAATGCCAGCTTGTTTTTTTCTTTTATCCCGAAAGTATTTAAATGAGAGCCAACCAAGGTAGGCTGCTCCAATCACCTTCACCCACCAAAGCTTAATGAGGAAAACACCGATTCCAATCGCTATAAATCTAAAAGCGTATGCGCCTAATAAACCATAAAAAAGTGCTTTTTTCCGTCGTTTTTCCGGAAGGTGCCTGACCATTACAGCTAATACCAAAGCGTTATCCGCCGATAGTAATCCTTCCATTAAAACGAGCGTTCCGATCAATCCCCAGCTTACTGGGTCGGATAAAACCTCCACCCACATATGCCAGTCAAAAAATTGGGCATATGTTTGAATGATATTATTTAATAACTCTGACATGATAAAGACTCCTCTGCTACTATACCTGCATAATTAGAAAACCGTATAAAATAACATTGTTCCCAGTAATGTTAAAAACTCTACTTTATTTTAAACACAAAATAAATACGTTGCATGACAACGTATCATTTAATGCCTATTAGAAATTTCATTCTCATCATACTCTTACACATATATAAAATCAGAGAATCGATCCATTATGAGAGCCTTTGTTTACTCGTCCACTCTGGGGGCGTATTTTTGTCCCAATATATTTTCCCTATATCATAATGGGTGGCAAAGGAATCATGATGGGTATGATAGTGAAAATCGAACCAATACCCTTCCATTGGTGGATTTTCCTGCCTGACATGGAATCTGATAATATCCTTGCCGCTGTTTGAATCATAAATATGAAAAATTTTCTCGGCCCTGCCCGCACTCGGCTGCTCAGTGATCGTTAATTGCTGTAATTTTTCATCTGGAAATTGGGCAGCCATTTCCGTAATGGCTTCTTCCATTTTTGGTAAGATGGTCATTTTGAACTCATCGCCAATTTTAGGATTGATCTTATCGCCAAACTTCATAAATGCGTTTACCTCTGCTTTATTCAGTATGCCCGATAAAAATTCTTCCCGGTTGAATTCCTCTTCAAGTTCAATCGGTTGCTGTGAAGAAAGGTAGGCTAACCCTTCTTCATCCACTAACCCTTTTTTAGTATCCTTTAACGAATTGGCTTCAGCAAGCCACGCCAGCTCTGAAGGCGTGACAAGACCAAACGTCAAAACGGATAATAAAATGACGAGACTTTTCCTGAACCAAATCGCTGCTTTCAACTTACACTCCCCCTCCTTTTTTTGTATTATCTTTATATTTAGTATACTTTTATTCTTTAGTAATTACTAATATATAGGTACCCATGTTTCAAAAATCAAAAAAAAGGATATATACCTATATAAACTTTATTAACCCTAACTTTTTACTAAATATCAACAATTCTACATTTTGATGAAGGATTTTGACGATAGTTGGAGAACTTAATTAGATTCAAGTCTTTTTAAGGAGGGGTCTTATATGGCTTTAACTACGACTGCCATGGTGGCTTTATGTCTTGTAACATTAGCATTTTTCGTATATTTAACATTTACTGATTAAGAATAAATAAATACCTACGAAAAATCCCTTGTCATTTATCTCCAATGGCAAGGTTTTTCTTTCACATAAAGCTTACATTTTGGCAGATTAAAGGACTGAATACTGGAGGAATCATTTTGGAAAACAACAATGAAAACACTAAAGATAAGGATTACAAGAGGGAAACCGCCACAGGGAAGGCCGGAATGGTCGTTACCGCTCATCCCGTAGCCACTTCCATCGGGGAAAAAATATTACGTGAAGGTGGAAATGCAGTCGATGCGGCGGTCGCCATCCAATTTGCCCTAAATATTGTAGAACCCATGATGACTGGTATCGGCGGCAGTGGTTTCCTTATGGTATATAACGCTAAAGATAAGGATACAAAAATATTCGATGGCCATGTAAGGGCACCTAAAGCCGCCCATCCAGACATGTTTCTAAATGAAAAAGGGGAAGTCATCCCATTTAAAGAACGTTCGATCAAGGCTACAGCAGTTGGCGTTCCTGGAATACTGAAAGCTATGGATAAAGCACTCAACGAATATGGAAGTAAGCCATTAGCTGACCTCATCGAGCCCTCCATTGAATTCGCAGAAAAGGGGGTTCCCGTCAATTGGGTTCTTTGCGATGCCCTTAAAAACTTTGAATACCGATTGGGCGAGGAAGCCCGTAAGTTCTTTATGCCAAACGGAAAACCATATCAAGATGGCGATTTACTGATAAAAGAAAAATTGGCGAATACCTACCGGATATTACAACGAGAAGGGATTTCCGCTTTTTATGAGGGTGAAATCGGAGAGGGCATCATTTCCTGTATCCAGGAACTTGGAGGGTTCATGGAACTTTCTGATTTAAAGGACTATGAAGCGACCATTGATGAACCAATGTATGGGACTTATAAGGATTATCGAATTGCATCATCCATGGCCCCTAGTGCGGGCGGATTCACGGTCATCCAAATCCTAAAAATATTGGAGAGCTTCCAGATCGAACAATATGACGTCCGTTCTTGGGAAAAATATTACTTAATTGCAGAAGCGATGCGCCTGTCATTTACAGACAAAAAGGCATTTCTTGCTGATCCCGAATTTGCCGAATTGCCATTGGCGGGTCTAATGCATGATGAATATATAGCTAAACGCCGCTCGTTCATTAATTTCAAAGCAAGGAATAATGCCATTGACTTCGGAAACCCTTGGATATATGATTCCGTGAAAGAAAGGGAAATCATTCCACAACCAAATGACGAAGATATCAGTGAAACGACACATTTCACTGTCCGTGACAGATGGGGGAATATCGCAGCATGCACTTCTACAGTGGAGCATCCATTCGGTTCGGGCATCATGGTTTCCGACTATGGTTTCATGCTGAATAACGAACTGACTGATTTCGATTCCATTCCAGGGGGCATGAATGAAGTGCAGCCCAATAAACGCCCTGTCAGTTGTAAAAGCCCGACCATCATCTTTAAAGACGGCGAGCCGATCTTGACGCTGGGATCCCCAGGAGGACCAACCATCATCAGTTCTGTCGTTCAAACAATCATCAATGTACTCGATTTAAAAATGGACTTGAAAGCAGCCATTGAAGAACCTAGAATTTTCACTCCAATGGGCCCTCATATTGAATGGGAAGCAGGGATGGATATGACCAGCAAAGGTCACTTGGAAGCAATGGGCTTTGCGTTTAATGAAGTTCCCCACTCTATTGGGAATGTCCAAGCCATTCAAATTAACCCTGATGGCTCGAATTATGGTGCTGCAGATTCAAGCCGGGAAGGCTGTGCCATGGGTCTGGACGAGACAGATTATAAATCCTGATCACAGAATGGAAATGAAGCCAAAATGAAATTTGGATGTTTTTCTCTTTACTACCTCAAACCCAAATTCCTCGAAGCGGGAGCTGCGAAAATGGTCTTTCAACACGACTCGCTTTCGCGCAACCCGCTTGGCTTCTTTCATTATTTCCATTGATAAATCCTTACCTTCCGCAAAATGAGTCAATCCTTTGATTCCATTTGATTCCTGAATCGTTTCCTCAAACATGGGATCGAAATATACGACATCAAAATGATTATCCGGCATTGATTTCAATATTTCGTAATGATCCGCTTGAATGACCTCTATTCTTCTCATCGCAGAAATCATCGTTTCTTCTGCATTCTCCCATGTCTTCATACCATGTTCCACGAGCAAGGCCAAATATTGATTTCCTTCCAATGCAACAACCTGTCCATGTTCACCCACCGCGAAACTTGCGACAATCGCATCAGAGCCCAAGCCCAATGTACAATCAAGCACGGAATTCCCTTCATTTATATCTCCGGCAATGAGAAATGGATCACTTTCGCCCCGAATTATTCTTTTTAAACGGATCATTGCAAGGTTAGGGTGAAAAAAGAATGGTTCTTTTTCTTGGTACCGATATAACTCCATCCGCTTTTTTCCAAAAACGAGGCAATCATCCTCTTCATGTTCCGATTGGATAGCTCTCACCGATCGTTTTCTTCGCGCTATAAAGGGGATCTGTAAATCTTCAGCTAACCTTTCGGCTAATATCATCGTTTCTTTATCGGCTCTTCCTACTGTAGTGACAAACATGACTCCTACCCCTTCATACTCTTATAAATTTGAAAAGAATGCCCTGTTTCCAGGACATTCCGCTTCATCACTTATTTACTTGACTGAATGCTGCCAATAAATTTTCCATAATAGCTTCCATTGGCTGTCCCTCTATATCATGGCGAGGAATGAAATGTAAAACCTCTTTGCCCTTTAAGAGAGCCATGGATGGTGAAGAAGGTTCGATTCCATTGAAGTATTCCCGCATTTTAGCTGTAGCTTCCTTATCTTGCCCGGCAAATACTGTTACCAGATGATCAGGCTTATTGTCTGCTTGGAGTACGGCTTGGGTAGCTGCTGGACGGGCTAACCCGGCAGCACAGCCACAAACTGAATTTACGACGACAAGTGTCGTACCTTCTACTGAACCCATAAAGTTTTCAACCGCTTCAGCGGATTCCAACTCCTCAAAACCTGCTTGCACCAGTTCCGCACGCATTGGCTTCACCATTTGTTTCATATATTCATCATATGCCATCGACATAAAAAAACCCCCTTGATTACAATTCTTCATTTAGTTTAATCATACTATATTCTTATGTGCATATGCAAAATTGACGCTTAGAGCTTTGCAAATTCGGCGTTCAAATTTATGTATCAATAATCAAAGGTTCATTTGCGCCGCAAAAAGAAACATGGTAACAGAATCCATTTCATTCTGCCACCATGTTTTAGTATCTTCCTTGAATTAAACTTTCATCACTCCGCCTGAGCTGGCATTCGTCACAAGTTTGGAATAACGTGCTAAATAGCCTGTTCTAACTTTTGATTCGAAGCCTTTCCAATTTGCTTTACGTTTTTCGAATTCTTCATCGGAAATTTCCAATTCGATTTTACGATTGTTCAAATCCAACTCGATGATATCTCCATCTTCCACGAAAGCGATTGGGCCTCCCTCAGCTGCTTCGGGGGATATATGACCAATGCTGATGCCGCGAGATGCGCCTGAAAAGCGGCCATCAGTGATCAAACCGACTTTGGCTCCAAGTCCCCTCCCGACAATTTGGGAAGTTGGTGCCAACATTTCCGGCATACCCGGCCCCCCTTTAGGTCCTTCGTAACGAATGACCACTACATCCCCTTCTTTTACTTTTCCAGTAATGATTCCGGAAAGTGCATCTTCTTGGGAATCGAAACAAATGGCAGGACCCCTATGGTAGCCACCAACTGATTCGTCAACTGCTCCCACTTTTATGATGGAGCCTTGAGGAGCAAGGTTGCCAAACAATACCGCAAGTCCTCCACGCTCGGAATGCGGATTATCTAACGGATGGATAACATCCTTATCCAAAATTTCACAACCGGCAACATTTTCGCGGAGCGTTTTACCTGAAACGGAAAGGCAGTCACCGTTAAAAGCGCCTGGTTTTTTGAGTAACTCATTAATGACGGCACTTACACCTCCGGCATTATGTACATCTTCAATATGATAATCGGATGCCGGTGCAATTTTCGCTAGATGCGGTACGCGGTTAGCTATTTCATTTATGCGTTCCATCGGATATTCAAAACCTGCTTCATGTGCCAATGCAAGCGTATGAAGCACGGTGTTCGTCGAACCGCCCATCGCCATATCCAATGCAAATGCGTTATCAATTGCATCAATCGTCACGATATCACGAGGCTTGATATCCTGTTTGATTATCTCCATCAACTGTTTAGCGGATTTCTTAACGAATTCTTTGCGTTCTTCAGCTACCGCCAAAATCGTACCATTTCCCGGAAGCGCAAGTCCTAAACCTTCTGCCAGACAGTTCATGGAATTTGCAGTGAACATTCCTGAACAAGAACCGCAAGTGGGGCATGCAACTTGTTCGATTTCCTCCAGTTCTTCTTCATTGATAGTACCAGCTTGATAGGCGCCCACCCCTTCAAAAACGGATGTTAATGAAAGAGATTTACCATTTTTATCTTTACCTGCCTTCATCGGTCCGCCGCTTACGAATATTGTAGGAATATTGACACGAAGTGCTCCCATCATCATTCCCGGCGTTATCTTGTCACAGTTTGGAATGCACACCATACCGTCAAACCAATGTGCCGATACAACAGTTTCCACGGAATCTGCGATGATTTCACGGCTTGGCAAGGAATAGCGCATACCAATATGACCCATTGCAATTCCATCGTCTACCCCGATCGTATTAAATTCGAAAGGAACACCGCCTGCTTCGCGAATCGCTTCCTTCACTATTTTTCCGAATTCCTGAAGGTGGACATGACCTGGAACGATATCGATGTATGAATTACAAACCGCGATGAACGGTTTACCGAAATCTTCTTCTTTAACCCCTGCTGCCCGCAACAGACTTCTATGTGGAGCTCGATCGACCCCTTTTGTAATCATGTCACTTCTCATATTTGATGTAGACATTTGTTGTACCCCCAATTTCCGCTAAATGTTTAATGATTCAGAATAATATAATTTTTAGTATACTCTAAAAATTCTAACATATTTATAAACAAATGCAACCTTTCAACGTTAAATATCTGCAAATATCATTTTACTAAAATAATAGAGAACAGATTTATTTACTTTAAAATACTGTATCCCATCGAAAATTAGCCATTTTGCTGTTTCGGAGTTCCACCGGACCACAGGGTCAAGCAATTGGAATTGACCAGCTTCAAAAAAAGGCATGCGGATTTAATCACCCGGATGCCTTTTTTGAAGTCCATTAAGTTATTCTAATTAAATTTCACTTTTCATTCGCTAGCCTTGATTCTGTCATTTGCTTCCAAACTGAACCTTTTGCTTCTTCCCCATTTTCTATACGATCAATGGCCATCTTGACCTGTAGGGCCACTTCGAATTCAGGGTCCTGTTCCGCTTGCTTTAGAAGAGGAAGGGTCGTTTCATTTCCAGCTTCATATAAAAACATCGCCGCCCTCCATCTAACCAATTTATTTTTATCCGATAGTGCTTGCGACATTTCTCCCATCGCTTCTTCAAAGCCCAGATCGGATAAACAGTCACCAGCCGTTCGTCTTACTGCTGCACTTTTATCTTTCATTGCTTTGTACAAGCTCGGAAGCACTTTTCTATCTTCGATCATACCCAAGTATACAACCGCGAGCCTTCGAATGGAGACTTTACTGTCGGAAAGTGCCATGTCCAATACTGGAATATCACCCACAGTTGGATCTTCCATTTGTTCTAAAGCCTGATATCGCTTTTCCCAACTTTCGTCATTCAGCATTTCTGCAGTCAGTTTAATTTTTGGCCGTTTCAAGAATGTTTCTTTTGTATCCACCATTTCTTTAGCAGCAGCTACTAGCCGATTAATTCGTTCTTCCGGATATGCTGCAATCAGCTCATCCGATACTTCCTTCACGATATCTTCCATATCACCATATCTTACGCCATAATCCTTCCATTTTCGAAGCATGACTACATTATCATCTTCTTTTTGGGCTGCGGCAATGCCCTTTATGAAATATTCCGGTAAGGCAAAACGTTTTTCGTGTTGGCTATCACTTGCTTTAATTTGCATCGGAATGCCTTTGAATTGTTGAATGGCAACCGCTACTTCACCGTAATGTTCATTTAAAACCGTTTGTTGACTTTGTTCTTCGGTTTTTTCCCCGAACACCTGACGGATTTGGACCAAGATATCTTTCCAATCATATTTCGCATTGCGCTCAACCGCTAAGAAATCCGCAACATGATATACCCCTTTCACCCCATCAATCTTAAATAAATCTTTAATCAGCTGCGGTGCTTGTTCAGCTTGGTCCTTCTTATAGTTATTACTTTTACCTGCTAATAACTCTTCAGTTAAATTGATTTTCATTGTATTCGGACTTGGTGTAGGTTCTATTGATTTGATTTTCAATGCGTTTCTCTCCTTTTACAAGACGTTTCCATGTACTAGATATTATCACAACGGCAAAAGATTCTCATGCAATTGAGATTGGCTAAAAAAAGACTGGTCCAAGTTTGCTCCCTTAGACCAGTCCCCCGCTCATTCCTCTTCCAATTTTTCCGCTAAATACGTCCATCTTTCCATCAAATGCTCTAATTTATCCGTTAGTCCCTTTTCTTCTTCAAGTAACAGGCGGACTTGTTCAAAATCGCTTCCCGCAGCTGACATTTCAGACGTGATGTCTTTCAGACGCAGCTCGGCCCGTTCCATGTTCCCTTCTATCTCTTCCCATTCCTTACTTTCCGCATATGTTAGTTTTTTCTTTTTCTTTTCTGTGCGATTGAGTGGAGGTTCTGGTGTTTTCACTGGTACGGCCTCTTCCGTCTTTTCCTCCAAGAACTCCGAGTAATTACCGTAATAGAAATCAATTTCACCTTTATTCTTGAAGACAAGGAGCTGATGGCACGTTTTATCCAGGAAATACCTATCATGTGATACGGTAATGACTACACCTGAAAATGTTTCTAAATAATCCTCAAGAACGGTCAAGGTTTGCGTGTCCAAATCATTCGTCGGTTCATCCAAAAGCAGGACATTAGGTGCCGACATCAATATGTTAAGGAGATATAAACGCCTTTTCTCCCCTCCGGACAGCTTGCGAATCGGCGTCCCATGCGAGCCCATTGGAAACAAGAACCTTTCAAGCATCTGGGCAGCTGATATGTAGCTACCATCTTTAAGGGCGATTGAATCCGCCGTTTCCCGAATATACTCTATCATGCGCAGATTCTCGTCCATATCGACGCTTTCTTGCGTATAGTACCCTATTTTCACGGTTTGCCCTATTTCCAGATTTCCATCATCTATAGATTCCCGTCCGGCCAAAATATTTAACAAGGTGGACTTTCCACTGCCATTATTACCAACAATTCCAATCCTATCACCTGGTTTGAAGAGGAAGGAAAAATGGTTGATGATGGACTGATCCCCGAAAGATTTAGAGACATCCTGCATCTCCAGTACCTTTTTCCCTAAACGGGCACCGCTTAATTCCATTTCCAGGCTCTCGGTTTTCTGCTTATCCTTTACACCTGATTCCAATGTTTCGAAGCGTTGGATTCTGGCCTTTTGTTTCGTTGTACGGGCCTTGGCACCTTTACGGATCCAGGCCAGTTCTTTTTTGAATAGACTTTCTTTTTTCGTTCTTTCCGTCGATTCATTCTCTTCACGAATGGCCTTTGATTCTAAATAGTCTGCATAGTTTCCTTTGTATTCGAAGAGCTTCGTTTGGGCAATTTCCCAAATCTTATTAGAAACCCGATCTAAGAAATATCGATCATGTGTTACAAATAAAACGGACTTTTGATATTTTCCCAAATATTCTTCAAGCCAGGTAATGCTTTCAAAATCAAGATGGTTCGTAGGCTCATCCAAAATCAGTAAATCCGGAGTCTCAATCAAGGTTTTTGCCAGTGCCGCCCGCTTTTTTTGGCCGCCTGACATTTCCCCCAATTTCCTTGAGTGATCAGGAAGGCCCAGCTTGGTCAGTATCGTTCTGGCATTGGCACTTGTATCCCAGGCGCCAAGCGTGTCCATATCCTGTTGCTGTTTTAACAAACGGTCCTGTATTGCACTATTCTGTGGATCTACCTGGAGTTGGACGAGCGTCTTTTCATACTCCTTAATCAATGAAAATACAGGCGTTGAACTTTCATACATATATTCCATGATCGTCAATTTCTCATCAAATTGCGGATCTTGGGATAGGTAGGAAATCGTGTAATCATTCGGATGATCCTTCGTTCCTAAATCACTGTCTTCCAATCCTGCAATGATATTCAATAATGTCGATTTACCGGTGCCGTTTATACCAACGATCCCGATTTTTTCCCCTTCGGTAATGGAAAAAGATACATCTTTAAAAAGAAGCTTTTCCCCTTGGGTTTTCATTACATGTTCCATGCTAAAAACTTTCATAATCGTACATCCCATTCCTTATTAAATTCCTCTAAAAATCTAACCATATATTCATGCCTTTCACTTGCAATCCTCTTGGCTGTACAAGTATTGAGCATATCTTGCAAACGTAATAGTTTTTCATAAAAGTGATGAATGGAAGAGCTTTTCCCCGTCCTGTATTCCTCTTTTGTCATATTTCCCCTTATTGACAATGAAGGATCAAACATGGGTTGTCCCTTTTTCCCTCCAAATGCAAATGTCCTTGCTATCCCTATGGCGCCAATTGCATCCAAGCGGTCCGCATCCTGAACGATTTCAGCCTCGATGGAAGGAAGCTTCAACTGCCCGGAACTATAGGAAATTGTGTTGATGATCTGCTTAATGGCATTCACGCTATCAATTTCCAATTTTATTTCATCAAACCATTCGTCCAGCTTTTTCGATCCCTCATCAGCATCCCGGTTTAATTTATCATCCGGGATATCATGAAGCAGTGCCGCCAATTCAATGATAAACTCATTCCCTTTGCGTTCTTCTTTTGCAATATGTAAAGCCAGCTTACGAACCCGATCGATATGGAACCAATCATGGCCGCTGGCATCAGATTTCAATTGGTCATATACATACTTCTCCGTTAAATCAATCATCGTTTGATTCATTTCACCACTCCATGTCCTTTCTATTTTACCATGGTTCTCAATAATGTTGTGCTTTAATCTTCAGTGAACCAACTGAGTCCAATCGTCTGTTCACCGGTATGCACCCCGATTGCACTGCCCAGTGGGGATACATGTGTCAACACATGAGGAAATTCTTCAGAAATCATCTTTTTCCATCTTTGTGACTGCTCCGACACAGCTCCATATAATATGGTGCATTCTTTTACTTTACCTGCTTCGACTGATCTGCGAAAATCAGTGAAGATCTGTTTTTCCGCTTTTTTAAGGTTCCGGGGTTTAGATTTAGTATGAAGCAAGCCATTTTCGATTGAAATGATGGGTTTAAAGCTCAATAGGCTTCCTAAAATATACTGTGCGTTCGATAACCTTCCACTGCGATGCAGCTGATCCAAAGAACCTATTAATACATAGGTTTCATGATTATCCGCATATATTCTCGTTTTAACGAAGGCCTCATTGACGGAATGGCCATTATCAATATAATGCATGAGCCGTTTCATTATTAAAAGCATTGGAAAGGAAATAAGCAGAGTATCAAAAACGTCAACGGGGATCGTAACCATTTGTGCAGCTTGCCTGCTCGCGGAAACGGTCCCGCTCAATTCACTTGAAAGATGAACCGCAATGATTCGATCATAACGTTTTTCAAGCTTCTTATATAACTCTTGGAATGTACCGACCGAGGGCTGTGATGTAGTCGCGTTTTTCTTTTCCTCACTCATTCTTCGGTATAATTCCCCAGGTGATAGGTCGATACCATCTTCATATTCCTTCCCATCGATGATAACGATCATCGGAACGACGTAAACATGTTCATTCAATGATAATTCTTCATCTAAAGTTCCTGTGCTATCCGTTACCCATGCAATTCGTTCCATGGTTTCCCCCCTCAATTGGTGTCTCCTATTATATTCAACTCTCCCCCCATTTGTCCCTTTTAGAAAGCGTTGTGGATAAATATCTTGCCTTACAAAAAGAGCCCAACAGAAAGTACCTCTTCCGTTGAACTCGATATCATCATAATAATTTTTTTAAATCCTCTTCGATTTCCAGTGGTTTTGTTTTAGGGGCATACCGACTTACGATATTTCCATCACGGTCAATCAAGAACTTTGTAAAATTCCATTTTATCGATTTAGACCCCATCACTCCAGGAGCATTTTCAGTCAGATAGCTGAATAAAGGATGGGCCTCCTTGCCATTGACATTCACTTTTGCAAACATCGGGAATGTTACACCATGATTCAACTTACAATAAGAATCGATTTCCAGATCATCTCCAGGCTCCTGATTCAAAAACTGATTACATGGAAAACCAAGCACTGCCAACCCATCTTCTTTATATTGTACATACAGGCTTTGCAAATCATCATACTGTGGCGAAAAACCGCATTTGCTTGCGGTATTCACTATAATCATCACTTTCCCTCTATATTCCTCAAGCGAGATGGTTTCTCCATTGATTTTATTGACTTCAAATTCGTAAATGGACATGTATGATCTCTCCCTTTAGTATGATGATGTCATTTTACAGTATTTAAAGGTACGTTTACCAACTTTTATAATCTTACCTTTTCCAATTATCCCGGAATCTTCATCGCTTGAATGGATTGTATCAAATATTCTACCATATCTTCCAAATCCTCCATTTGCTCTTCTTTTATAAGCCTTCCAAATGAAACTTTAAATAAAGAAGAATGAACGGGTTGCACTTTTTTACTGACCGTTTCGCTGGTCGTCACTGTAATGATTCTCTGATCCCCCCAAATTTTTTCCAGATCGATCAAGAATTGTTCAGCAGTCACTTCATCAAGCTTTTTAGGAAAAGAAATGAAAATATTAACCGTGCAACCGGAATGTGTTTCATTAATAGTGGAATCAAGTAACTCCGAACTTAGATTCTGGAGTGAAGCGTGTAACTCGATGACTCCGATAACCGAAATAGGCGCCAGCGATTCTTTCAATTCCATTTCAATCTTATATGTTCTGGACATGTTTGCGAGATTCACTATATCATCACGGTTTATGACCAATATATCTCCAATGAAGTCACGATCATAGACCGCACCTTCCAATACCACTTTCATGTTCTCAAATGCTGTAGGATCGAACAATCTCCATACACCTCTCCAACTTCATAAGTTTATGTAATCATGATCTCACCATTTTACCATCCCCGAGCCATTTCCCTCAGGATTTAGAAGAAATTATTAAAATAGCTTTTCTATTCAGTAATTTTCTATATAATTAAAATATTATGATTTTTGGAGAAGGAGGCTAATCATGCCAATCAGAATTCCGGAACAACTGCCAGCTAAAGAAATTTTAGAACAGGAAAATATCTTCGTTATGGATGAGGATAGAGCTACCAATCAGGAAATCCGTCCATTGAATATATTAATTTTAAACCTTATGCCAGAGAAAGAAAAAACAGAGGCTCAGTTACTGCGCTTTCTTGGCAATACTCCCATTCAAGTAAACATATCATTCCTGCGTTTGAGCACACATGAATCAAAAAACACTAGTAAATTTCATTTAGATCAGTTTTATAAATCATTTAATGATATTCGCACGAAGAAATATGACGGCTTGATCATTACGGGCGCTCCAGTCGAGAAGCTGGAATTTTCAGACGTTAATTATTGGGAAGAACTGCAGGATATCATGAATTGGTCAACAGAAAATGTCACATCCACCCTACATATCTGTTGGGGAGCTCAAGCAGCCCTATACCATCATTATGGAATAGGCAAACATGAACTGCCAGTGAAATGCTTCGGCATATACACTCATGAGGTACTTGAACCAACTGAAAATCTAGTCCGCGGATTCGATGACTATTTTATGGCCCCTCATTCGCGCTATACGGATATTGACTATCAAAAATTAGTTAACCGTCCAGAATTGAAGGTTCTGGCACAGTCCGATCAAGCTGGGGTATTGATAGCTGCTTCAGTTGATGGAAAAAGAATCATGGTGACCGGCCATTTCGAGTATGATGCCGATACCCTCGGTGAAGAATATAAGCGTGATAGGGAGCGTGGGATCAATACGCAACTCCCTGAAAATTACTTTCCTGATAACGATCCGACCAAGGTACCCCTTCACCGCTGGAAGAGCCATTGCAGTCTGATGTTCTCGAATTGGCTGAACTATTATGTTTACCAATCAACCCCATATGAGTGGGATTGAAAGGGTAAGGAAAAAGAAGCTTTCTCTTTTAAGTGACTAGCTTTTTTGTAGGCAGCAACTTTCGGCTATCATGGGAAACAACCTGAGTTTTTGACTCAGGTTGTTTCTTTCATGATTCTTTATTACCGAAATATACCTCTTCAAAAGGTTGGACGACTACAAACCCTTTCCCTTCGAATTTCATTTGAACGGATTCGCCGCTTCCCCTTCCAAAAAACGACTTTAATGAAACATCCGTTACGAATTCAGGCTGAAGCTCCCCTGACCAAGCTACTGTGGCATTCGGGTCCGTATAGACTGGATTCCCAGCTTCCACCATTAAAGTGAGTGGCTCATAATGGGAAGTGAATGCGACCATCCCTCTCCCCTCGAGTCTTACATTGAACAATCCACCCGCCAATAACCCTGCAATGCGCCGCATCATTTTTATATCCCATTGAATACCCGGCTCAAAGGCAAGCAAATCATTACCATTAACACAGATCGATTCACCATTTAACTGTAAAATTGATATCTTCTTCCCTTGATCCGCGACGTATAGCTTGCCGCTGCCGGTCGCTTTCATCAAGGATGCACCCTCACCAGTCAAGGCTTTCTTGAAGAGTTTACCAAGACCATGCTCCAAGATACCTTCCCTCTCGAATTTAATTTGTCCGCGATAAGAAATCATCGTCCCCATTTTTGCCCAGATCTGCTGTTCCAGATTAATTTCCAGAATTCGTTCCGTTTCAAGTTCAAATAAGCCTTGCCCTTTATCCTGCTGTTTCGTCTTTTCAACGAATTGATCGATTTGATACTTCTCCATCACTGATCCACCTTTTTTTGAAGGAGGAACAGCCACATGAACGATACAGCTTGTTTTAGTTCCTTTGAAAAATGCCCCAATTTTGCAAAGTCCACCCCTCTCTTCGCAACGCCGGTGTCAGAGACCACCTTCCATCCCGTTTCTGTTGCCATTTTTTCAAATTCCCAAGCCTGCATTGTATTCATAATGACTTTATCTCCTAATAGCCGTTGAAAACTGAATTTTTTTCGTGGTTCAGCCGTCGGACCAAGAATTCCAAAACAGGCATAACCGCCAGGCTTAATTACCCGTTGAATTTCCTTCAGCACCGTTAATGGTTCACCTGTATATTCCAAAGAATTAATGACCAATGCCGCATCCATTTCCTCATCCTTGAATGGAAGATCATAAAAATCTCCTTGAATGAAAGAAAGTTCAGGTATTAGAGCTGTTTTCCCCTTTGCAAATTCAATCATGACATTGGATAAATCGACTCCAGTTACTTCAAATCCCGCTTCGGCCAATTTTAAAGAACCAACTCCATCTCCACAGCCTATGTCAGCTACCTTCACTCCCGAAGGTACATATTCAGAAAAGAACGGAATAATATTTTTTCGGCTCCCCGATTCCCACATTTCTTGCGAATTCTTCACCCACATAGGTGCAAAGACATCCCATTCCTTTTCCGACTCTTTATGCCAAGTATGTAAATTCATTAAACAATCCCCCTCCCATTTAATCTCAAATTATATTAGTACTTGAAGCATTACGGAAATTACAATCCCATTCGTTAACTAACACACAGTTTTCCCGAATCAAAATACAGGGCTTCATTATAGCTATTCTGCTCTTAATTAAAAAATCCTTTTTTAAAATACTTTTATAATGATGAATGCCCGGTTCCAGAAAACAGGTGATGTCATCTGAAAAATTTCAATTAACATAAAAATAAAAAAGATTGTAGGCAAAAGCGGTTATATCTAATTGTTAAAACAGAGTTGATTGGAACGGAAGGTGCGAGACTCCTGCGGGAAAAGCGTGTCCAAGGGAGACCCCACAGGCGCAAAGGCGCCGAGGAGGCTCCCGGACCGCCCGCGGAAAGTGAGTGCCTGAAGTGGAAATCAACGTTCGAATTTTTAAAACCCTCAAAAAAAACTGTAGACAAACTCGATTTTCATCGAGTTTGTCTACAGTCTGAAAGCTGCCTGAGGCAGCTTATTTTGAATTTTCTTCATTTCTTTTTTGTATCTTTCGTAAATCCTCGACACGATCGGGAGACTCCTCAAAGAATTCAACCAGATCGCCAATCCTATCGATGGCATTCCAACTAAGGTGATGTTCAATCCCTTCAACATCATGATAAATATTTTCTTCCTTGACCCCAAGCAATCTAAGCATCTGTTCTAAAAGTTCATGGCGGTATACGAGCCTTTTACCAACCTTTTTCCCGTTTGCAGTTAAAACGAGACCCCGGTACTTTTCATATATCAAATATTTTTCATGGTCCAGTTTTTGAACCATTTTTGTAACAGAAGATGGGTGGACGGAAAGGTTTTCGGCAATATCCGAAACTCTTGCATATCCTTTTTCTTCAATAAGTAAATAAATTTGTTCTATGTAATCCTCCATGCTAGGTGTAGGCATTCGGAATCCTCCCATTCAAACGCATATCTAAAAATTTTACTATATAAACGCCCCTGAAACAAGAAGATAACGTCTCAGGGCGCTTTTAAATGAAGTTTCTTCTCATGTTTGTTTGATGTTCTGTTCTGTTTGGAATGTAAAGCTGATCTTCTTTTCAGAATCGGACCAAGATAAAATGGCATCAAAGGTTTTTTCACCTTTTTTAAAACCACTTATCAAATCCGTTTCACCGCTCGACAATAATTTTTTTATATTTGCTTGACTGATTTTCTTATTAAGGATTTTTTTGGAGATCGTAAAGTTACACTTGGTTTTTTGATAATTTACACATCCATAGAATTCCCCTTTATCGACAATCTTAGAACCGCATAGCTTACAGCTGCCCACAGATGCCGAGCTTCTCTTTTTAGGGCCGCTCCGTTGAATCGACTCGGTGTCCAGCCCTTGAAAATCCCAGCTTTCAGATGATTCCACGGCATCACTGATAATTTTTGCTGACATCTTTTTAACAGCTTCCATAAAGACGCCGGCTGAGGCCTTCCCTTCACCAATTTCCCTTAAACGCTGTTCCCATTTAGCTGTCATTTCAGGTGAAGCCAGGATTTTCTCCCCGATTGCAGTGATCAGCACTTTCCCTTTATCCGTCGCAAACACCTGATTTTTTTTGACATCAATGTATTTACGGTCTTTGAGCATGGTAATGATACCAGCTCGAGTTGCTTCAGTGCCGAGGCCTTCGGTTTTCATCAGCACTTTTTCTAACTCTTCATTATCCAAGTGTTTTCCGGCCGTTTTCATCAAAGTGATCAACTGACCTTCTGTATAGCGCTTTGGAGGCTGGGTTTTTCCTTCTTTCACCTTTATTTTGGCGACCTTTCCAGAATCCCCTTTTGAAACGGACGGCAAAAGGATATCTTCATCATCCTTCTCATTTTGGAAAATCACTTTGCGCCATCCCTCTTGGATCTGCTGCTTGCCTTTAGAAATGAATTCGGCACGCTTATCGACAAGCGTTTTAATGGTGGTGTAATCGAAAATGGCTTTCTCGTAATGTGCCGCAATCAACCGGCGGACCACCAAGTCATAAATATTCCGTTCTTCAGCAGAAAGCCTCTTTGGGTCGGTCACTTGCTCCGTCGGGATAATTGCATAGTGATCAGTCACTTTTTTTTCATTTACAAACCGTTTATTATTCATGATGCTCGGTTGTTGTAAAGGAAACAGGGATTCATATTCTGAAAATCCACTTAGTTTTTGCAATATATCAGGAAATGTTTCGGCTTCCCCCTCCGTAACATAATTGGAGTCTGAACGTGGATAAGAAACGATCCCTTTTTGATATAAACTTTGTACAATATCAAGCGTCTGTTTCGGTGAATATTTATAAATCTTGTTTACGGTTGCCTGCAATGACGATAGATTAAATAACAAAGGTGGCTGAAATTCTTTTCTTTCTGTAGCCATTTCCGCAATTTCAGCTTCTTTACCCTTGCAAAAGGCGGCAATTTTATCAGCAAGTTCTTTTGTCTTGATTCTCGGATCATTGTTCTGCTGCCATTTTCCCTGATACTCCTTACCATCCATCTTGAAATCAGCGAACACTTCCCAGAACGGTTCAGACTTGAATTGTTCAATTTCCATTTCCCGCTTCACTATCAAAGCGAGAGTCGGTGTCTGAACCCTACCAGCTGAAAATACATCCGAAACACCCCTTTGTTTCAATAAAATACTATACGCTCTCGATGCATTCATTCCCACAACCCAGTCTGCGCAAGCTCTCGTGTACGCTTCATGATAGAGTGGCCTGGTTTTTTCCTCGCCCATCAGGTTTTGGAATCCCTCATAAATCGCTTTTGGGGTCAAAGAGGAAATCCATAAACGTTTCATCGGTTTATTGACATTACATAGATTAACGATATTACGTACAATCAATTCTCCTTCACGCCCAGCATCGCCTGCATGAATGATTTCATCAACATCCGGTTTCCTAAGCAAAGTCTTCACTACATTGAATTGCTTTGCCTTTTGTCGGGTCACTTCATATTGAAATTTCTCTGGAATCATCGGCAACGTTTCCATCGACCATTTTTTCCATTTTGAATGATAGGTTTCCGGCGAAACGAGTTGACATAAATGCCCGACGGCCCAAGTTACATATGCTCCGTCGGGAAAAAGTTCATTCGGCATGATTTCTATATATCCTTGCTGTTTCTTCGTTTTAAATTGAGCTGCTAACGTTGAACCTTGATCTGGTTTCTCCGCAATGATTAGCTTCATGATCATCTTCACCTAATCCGTTACAAAATATCTTACCCTATTATTATACCTTAATTATCAAAATCGGCTAGATATGACTTCGGTTTAACTCAATTGATCTAAGGAAGCTTGAAATAATTGCTTAACTCCTGAGAAGAATGGGATTTTCAGGCTTATGATAAAATCCGTCCAAATATAGGCAGATTAATATGCAAAAAAAAAGCTTCACTAATGGATGGTCAGCATAGATTAGGGGGGAATCGGAGTATATACAAAAAAAACAAGTGCGATGTTAAATGTGCCCTTCCTAGCTTTTCACTGTTTAGATGAAGATGAAGAAATTATTTTAAAACAAAAAAGACTGTAGGCAAAAGTGAACTGCCCCGTAAATGTTAGACACCAAACTAACATTTACGGGGCAGTTCAGCTTATAAGCATGTATTCTTTTTATAGTTTTTAAGTACACCACTGTTTATTAACGAAGTTATCTATACATATTTTTTTTAGTTGAATTAATTATTAAAAAGTAATTACACTCTTCTTCTGATAAATTCAGAAACCTATGGTCTATATCTGCTTCAAAATATATTGAATCCCCTTCTTCTAACGTATAAATTTCAGGTTCCTCACCTAATTCAACTTGTATTTTTCCTTTTAAAACATAGATGTATTCCTCTACACCCTTTTTATGAGGTGGAAAAATTCCGGTTTCCTCTAAAGGAGGAATTTTATTTAAAATGAATTCAATATCGTTAGCCGGCGGTGATAAAAGATGTCTTTCGAACTTTGTGTTTTCGTCCTTATATATTAATCTGTTACTCGAACGAATAATAGACACACTTCTTTTTTGATCCTCCCCCAACAAAGACGATATTGTTACATCCAGTGCTTCCGCAATTTGTGAAGCAACATGAATTGTTGGATTTTTATCACCTCTTTCAATCTGAGATAACATAGACTTACTAACTCCCGACTTTTTAGCTAGTTCTTCTAGTGTGTAGCCTTTTGACTTCCTTACATTTTTTACATTAGTTGAAAATTCCATAAAAGCCCCCTGCATTCTACTATAGTGAATTTAATTCTTGACTTTAGTTTATAACGGATTTATCATGGAATCAAATTCACTATAGTGAATTTGGAAATAAAATCAAAGAAAGGAAAAAGAAGGGACATTATTGCACAACTAAGTCTAAATGTCTTCACTTAATAAAGTCTGAATATTCAAAGTAGATAATAGGGATTTTAATTTCTAATAAAAAGAAAAGAAGGTTATTTAAATGACTACAAAAATATTTGTTGATGGTGCTTTCTACAATAAAGATGATGCAAAAATCAGTGTGTATGATCATGGTTTATTATATGGTGATGGAATATATGAAGGGTTACGCTGTTATTCTGGACATGTATTCCAAATGAAGGAACATCTTAATCGGTTAAAACGTTCAGCCAATAGTCTTCGAATTCAGCTTCCATACTCATTAGAACAAATAGGTGAATTCATCTTAGAAACACTGAAAATCAACGAACTTCAGAATGCCTACATTCGTTTACTTGTTACAAGAGGTGTAGGTCACATAGGTCCAGATCCTAGTACTTGCAAGAGCGCTAGTTTAATTATCATTGTAGAAGATTTACCAAATGTCCATGGAAAGTCTGTTAAAGAGAATGGGTTGTCTCTAGTAATTGCCTCTACACGCCGAGATGCTGTGGATGCCACCTCACATGAGATTAAATCACTTAATTACCTTAATAGTGTTGTTGCTAGAATGGAAGCGAATGAATATGGAGCAGATGATGCAATTTTACTAGACCCCCGAGGGTTTGTTTCAGAATCAACTATATGTAATGTTTTTATTATAGATAAAAATACACTTGTAACCCCTAGTCCATCAAACGGAATCTTACAAGGAATAACGAGACAAATGATTATGGATATCGCTAGAGAAATTAATATGGAAGTTAAACAAAGTGATATTACACCCTTTCAATTGATTAATGCAGATGAAGTTTTTTTAACAGGAACACATGCTGAAATTGTTGGAGTTGCTCGTATTAATAACATTGAATTATCTGGAGGTAAAATTGGAGAAATAACAAGAAATTTAATACATAAATTTCAAGAAAAAACATTAAACCCTAAATATAGTACGCCTGTATATAAAAATATTAATAAGGATAAGGTGACAAACTAATGCAATTGCTAACTAAAAATAAAAACACATTAAATGAAAAGTTACATAAAATAGCACAAGGTTTTTTATCTCCAAGAGATGTGTTATTTGAAATCGAGGAAGAACAGTTAACAGATCTCCTTTCTCCTAACTTTGTTAAGGAAAATAATCAATCCCCCATCGGACAGGGGGAAAGTATTCTACCTGGGGATGTATCCGGTCAACTAGTTCTTGATAGAAAATTAGGGGAGCTATTGTTACAAGAAGCCCAAAGTAGAAACACAACTATTAACTTAATCTATTCTCTAACAACTGGGGATTTAGAAGATTTTTATGTTTTAACATCATCTAAAGGTTTTTTCACTAACCAGAAGGCACGTACTACATTTTGCCCTGTTCAAGCTAGTTGTGAAGGTATTCCAACGTTAGTTGATGTTAACTGCCAATACCAATTTAATATAGAACCTAAAATGTTAACTTATACATTTAATGATGGTAGTAAATTTTATATTGAACAACCATTAAGAGAAGTCATTTTTGAAAAAGATACGATAAATGAAGGTGATTACATTTCATTAAATGCTAATAAAGGATTAATTTTCAAAGGTAATTTATCGGCTAATCCTTCAACTATCATTAAAGTTTATCAAATTCTTTCAAAAGCTTTTCTAGAGTCATTAGAGATTTATGGTCCAGCTAATGCAGAACAAAATATTATTCATTCCAGTACATATCAACATAATAAACAATTTCTTATTGAAACTATTGAGTCTTCAGAGTTTGTTGGTTTCCAAAAGTTATTAAGGGCTGCATACGAAGTTTCGGAACTCAAAGTATTATCGACAGCACATACTGCTAGAACAATGACTCTCACCCGAATGTATGGAAGTGATATCTCACTAGTAAATGGTGATATTTGCTTAAAGGGTTATTCAAAAAGATACGGATTAGGATTATTAAGAGATGAACGGATGTGGAATCAATCCACTGATATTGATTTAATGAGAATCATATTTCTAGGTGAAGAAATTGTTGGTGAAAATTTCTCTCATTATAGAGAGAAATATTTAAAAAGATTTACCGACATGGTTTATGACGTGTTTAAAGTAGGGACAGGAGAAATCGCTGTTGTTAGATTATTATGTATGCCCTATAACATGATCTTTACGAAAGATTTTAACACAGAGAATTTCTCTGAAAAATATAATTTAAATAATAAAGCTGTTAGTGATCGTGTTAACATTCTTGCGAATGAATCGGAAACATACCACGGTTGTCGGGGAGTGAGAGTTACCGTCCAAAGACAAGATATATGTGAGATCTGGTGCGAAGGTATTATTAAAGCAGCACACAAAGCACAAACCAATGATATTGATGTTACACTTCAAATTTTATTATCGATGGTTACCTTTCCAAAAGAGGTTTCTATGTTTATAGAAACTTTTGAAAAACTTGTACAATCATACGGTATTCAAGATTTAGTTCGTGGAGTATCTATAATGATTGAAACATCTGGTTCTTTCCATGTATTAGAAGATATTTTAGACGTTAAAGGAACAAATATAGAACTAAATGGTGCATTATTTGGGGGTAACGACTTTACTGCAGCGTGCCTTAATATGAATAGAGCAGACTCAGCTAAGTCTATTATTCCAGAGTACGTTAAATTAAATATAATGCCAAGTAGCCCATTTCAAATTATTAATGAACAAATTGTAGGAAAGTCAATTGTACAAGGCCTAAGAAGGACAAAACTTTTAAAACTATCGAACGAAAGAGAATATCTAATGGGTTTAGGCGGAGAGATAGCAGGTTCTTGGCAATCAGTAAAATGGCTATCTAAACATGCGGCTCCTCATGGATTAAATTATGTTTCAACTCCACCAGATAGAATATTATTTTCACTATTTGCAAGCGCTCAATCAGTTTTGCAAGCTTTATATAGTGACATTTCATAAATTTAAACGTTTACGCTATATATAGCGTAGACGTATTTTTTCAATTTCGAAAGGATGATCATTATGAATCTAATAATAGCCTTATTGCCTTTTATATCTATATTTGTACTTTTATTTGTTTTTAAACAAACATCACTCCGGTCTGGACTCTTATCTTACATTGTTACACTGCTTATTATTTTGGTATATCCTAGTTACCATATAACAGTAGAAAGTACTTTACATGCCTCCTTTAAAGGATTTTTAATTTCCTTTGTAGCAGCGTATGTTTTATTCTTTGGTATACTCTTTTTTCATCTAATTAATAATACTGGTGGAATTCGGGCGATTGCTTCATTTCTTTCAGAAGTAACAACTGATCAGATTTTGCAAGTCATTCTATTAGTTATAGGGCTTTCTCCACTTTTAGAATCAACGAGTGGCTTTGGAATAGCATTTATGATTGTAGCACCCATTTTAATTGCTTTAGGGTTTAGTCCTATGAAAGCAGCATCTATTGGACTTGTTAGTTTACTTGCAGTCCCCTGGGGAGCATTATCCACGGGAACAGTAATTGGGGCACAAATTGGGGGAATTCCCCTTCAGGAACTTGGTACAGGAACTGCAATTATAAGCATCCCTGTTTTTATTTATTTTTTATTAATTGCTGTTTATTTAGCTGGGGGTAAAGACGCAATAAAATATAGATGGAAGGAAATCCTTTTACTTTCAGTTATCTTTTCTATTTCAATATTTCTATTTAATGCTTTTGTTAGTGTTGAACTGGCCGGGGTACTCAGTTCATTGGTTACTAGTAGTATCGGATTACTGGTTATAAAGATAAAAAACTCTTCATCATTAAAAATGATAAATGAAACCGTTATCGAAACCTCTGTATCTGAAAATAACGGTACAAATTTGAATATCATCAAGGTTATGAGTCCTTATTTAATACTTACCCTATTAATTTTCATTTCAAGGCTTATCCCTTCAATAAAAAAATTTCTAGAATCACATTTTGTCATTGAATTACCTTCCTTTTCATTTTCATTAGCATTACTTTACTCACCAGGATTTTGGCTTTTTATTACATGTTTATATACCATATTCATTTTCAAAATCTCTAAAAGCATTATTTGGAGTTCGCTTAAAATTTCTATAAAACAATGGGTTCCCTTTGTAATTTCCACCACAGCATTTGTAGCAATTTCTCAACTAATGACTACAGCAAATATGACATTTGCGATTGCTAATGCTGCAGGTTTAATTTTCGGAAGTATGTTTATATTTGTCTCTCCTTTTATTGGAGGAATTGGAGGATTTCTTACGGGAAGTAATACAGGATCAAATGCTATGTTTACTCAACTACAAGTTGAAACTGCTAAGAAAACCGGATTGCCATTAAATTTAATTGCTAGTATTCAAAATACAAGCTCTTCTCATTCAACTATGGCCAGCCCCTCTAGAATTATGTTAGGTGCATCATTATGTCGAATTGAATCCGAAGAAAATCGTTTATTAAAAAAGATGTCCATAATAGTTCTTGGAGCAATATTATTAATAATCATTTTGACTGTTGGCTTTTTGGTTTTTGATTTTTGGTTTTAAATACAAGAGACCATTAAACATACTTATAAGTGGAACTTTAAGTTTATATTGATAAAAAAAGGTTACTATCATCTAAATAGGTCGACTTTATAGATAAAATCTCGCATAGTAAGCATAATCATTTGAAAACTTTAAAAAAGATATTGTTGATGAAAGGTTCTTTCAGCCATTTTAATAATAGGAAATGAGAGAATCTACCTAAAGTAGCCTGTGCTCCAGTTGAGCAAAGGCTTCTTTTTGACGAGTTTCTTCTATACATATAGAACTACATTAAAAGTCTCTTTCGTATTCTTTAACTAACTAATAAATAGTCGTCTTTTTAATGCCTAATTCCGCCATGGCGTTAACTGCTGAAATCTCACTTGCTTTCCAACGATCATACACTTCACTTCTTTAAACCCTTCCGTTACTTGGGCGTTCGGTCGGCCGAAGGGTACACCGTTTTGCAAAGCCACATTAATTCCTTCACGCTGCCGTTTTCGGCCCATTCCTCTTCTGCCATCCAGGAGAGGATTTGTAAAACAAAATCTGCGATGAAGGTCCCTAAACTATCCTT
Source organism: Peribacillus simplex (assembly GCF_001578185.1). Lineage (NCBI taxonomy): Bacteria > Bacillati > Bacillota > Bacilli > Caryophanales > Bacillaceae > Peribacillus > Peribacillus simplex. Next base: position 3,136,116 of record NZ_CP011008.1, read on the forward strand.
AAATTGAGTAGTGTCCAACAAAGGCATATCCATCACCACGATATCTGCTTGAATATTTTTTGTGATGTCATTCCATTCCTGGAGGATCTCTTCTTTATTTCTACCACCAGTGAATGAATGTAAAGGACATCACCTTTACGAATCAATCGTTTTAATAATTGATATTGAACTCGATTGAAATTTTTCCACTTTGTTTTTCTAAAAAGATAACCCGTTCATTGAGACCATTTTCCAACATAGCTTGACGTTGCCATCCTTCATTTTAACGAACGTTAAAATAAGAGGATTTTATTAAAAAAATAACCATTCGTAAAAGTGTACTTTTACGAACGGGTTTTTGATAGCTTTCTTGAACAATCAATCAGCTACCACTAGTACATCTAAATACCTCGTCTCGCGAAGAAGACGTTCAACAATGGAGCCTTCTTTTATTTCTTGCCACCTCGACCTAGCTGAATGACCTATAATTACTTGTGTTGCTTTTTTATTTTTTAATTGTCCCGTTATTTCTTTTACTACTAAACGCCGATGTGTGGCATGGTATATTTCAAATATCCCTCCTAATCGTTCCGTTAGAACCATGACTCTTTTCAATATGACTTCCTCTTCATTAGACAAGTTTTGATGGTCTTTTACATAAACAACAAACCATTGGGCCTTCAAACGATACGCTATTCGAAATCCCCTTCGTATTAAACGTTCTGAATCTTGACGTAAATTTACACAAACAAAAATGACTTCCTCTGTTCGCCAAGGTCCTCTTACGCCATTTTTCCGTTCATATGATTCCAGCCGATCATCTACATCGTCTGCTAACTCACGTAATGCAAGCTCCCTGAGCGCAATTAGGTTTCCAGTTTTAAAGAAATTGCTTAACGACTGCTCTACTTTATCCATTGTATAAATGTTACCTTCTCGCATACGTTGTCTTAATGTCTTAGGCGAAATATCTATTAATTCCAGCTCGTCTGCTAAATGTAGGATCCGGTCCGGTACAGTTTCCCTTACTCGGACTCCAGAAATTTGTTCGACACTGTCATTTAAACTCTCTAAATGTTGAATATTCATAGTGGAAATTACAGAAATTCCTGCACTTAGTATCTCTTCTACATCCTCATACCGTTTAGCATTTTTACTACCCGGAATGTTCGTATGAGCTAACTCATCCACTAGTACTACTTCAGGATTACGCAGAATGATAGTATCAAGGTCCATTTCTTCCAAGGTTACATTTTTATATTGCACTTTTTTTCTAGGGATCATGTCTAAACACCCTATCTGATTCCCCGTATCCTTACGCCCGTGTGTTTCTAGTAAGCCAATGACTACGTCGATTCCATTTTTCCTTAATTGATTGGCTTCCCTTAACATAGTATATGTTTTTCCTACTCCAGGAGCAGCACCAATATATACTTTTAAGGTACCTCTTTTAACTTTTTGTATCTTCTCTTTTAATTCGGTTGAAGATAGCCTGCGATAGGGATTTTCTTTTTTCCTCTGTGTTTGAATAGCAGGTATGATCCGTTCTCCTTCCACTTCAGCTCGGTCTGCAACAACAAATACATCAATATTCTTTGTTATACGTAAAATCCGATTGACGATGGATCCATGAATAATCTCTTCCCAACGAGTTCTTTTAGACTGACCAAGTATAATTCGAGTGACATTATGCAATAAAGCATAGGCCACAATTTCTTCAGCAATGTTTTCCTTACTGATAGATATTTCTTCAAACGTCCCATCTAATTTTTTTATTAATTTCCCAATTGATCGTTTAAATGTGGCTTCTACTTTGGAAAGTGATTTTTGATTAGGGATAAAACAAGTAACTAATAAATCACTGCCTAATCGCTTGGCAATTTGATCTCCCCTTCGGATTAAAATGGAACCATTCCAATGATATTGAGCACATACTAAGATTCGCTCTGAAGCACCAGAGGGACCAGATAACCCTTTACGCTCTCGATATTCGTATAAATCATCCTCTACCTCCCCTGCCAGGAAGCGAAGGGATAATTCCCTAAGTACAGCTAAGTTATGTCTTTTAAAAAGGTGAGCATGTCCTTTTACTTGCTCATGTTTTTCATCTAAATCTCCTTCTTGTAGACGTTTTAGGATAGCTTCGGGGGTTACGTCCAATAATTTCACTTCATCAGCGTGAGAAAGCGTATCCTCTGGCACAGTATTACTCACATGAATTGGGAGTCCCGTGAGATGTTCTGCTACTTCTTTAACACCGGCAAGTTCATAAATATTTATGGTTGTAATGACACTGATTTTATTGTCAATTAACTCCTGTACATCTTCTAGTCTTGTAGCGTTTTTGGCAGAAGGTCTGTTTTTATGAGCAAGCAGGTCTACCAACACAACTTCAGGGTTTCTTGCGAATATTTCATCCAAGTCTAAATCATGCTTAGTCTCTCCTTTAACTTCCCATTCGATAGCTGGAATGATTTCAAGACCTCCCACTTGTTCCAAGGTTTTCGGACGATTAGATGCGCTAATAATACCGACAACGACATCAATACCTCGCTTTTTCAAATCGTTTCCTTCAAGAAGCATATGATAGGTTTTGCCTGAACCACTGACTGCGCCAAGTATAATTTTCAGCCGGCCCTTTTTTATTTTTAATATGGAATTCAATATCTCATCTGGGGTTTTTCTTCGGAATTGTTCTAACATAATACTGACCTCCTAAATCCAGTTCAAGGTTAAAAGGAGAGTGAAAAACTCTCCTTTTCAAAAGTTATTTTAGTTGGTCCAATGCTATGTTTAATTTTAATACATTCACTCGGGGGTCTCCAAAAACTCCTAATGACCGTCCTTCCGTATATTTATCAACAAGATTAAATATACTTTTTTCAGATACACCTCGCTCTTTAGCAATGCGTGATACCTGAATTTTCGCCCCTTGGGGTGAAATATTTGGATCAAGGCCCGAACTAGAGTTTGTCAGTAAATCAGCAGGTATCTCCTCTTGTTTGACAGTAGGGTTCTCTTTTAAAAATGTTGCCAAATCTTTTTTTGTGCGCTTGATCATGTCCTCATTGGATGGGGCATAATTGGGTGTACCTGAGCCTGCCGCATCATATTCTATAGAAGAAACACGACCATGAAAGTAACCTGGGTCCTTAAAAGATTGACCAATTAGTTCAGAACCTATGATTTTTCCTGATTCGTTTTTTATTAAACTGCCATCTGCTTTTGCAGGCATAATGACTTGAGCAACACCTGTCATTAGCAATGGATAGGCAATTCCACACATAACAAGTAGCACCAGAACTACGCGTATATTTTTCAACATGGATTCTCACCCTTACTTTTGATTTTAAGCTAAATGAAACATGACTAGGATTACATCGATAAGTTTGATTCCTATGAAAGGAACTATCACTCCACCTAATCCGTATATGAACAAATTCTTGGTTAATAATCTTGAAGCACTCATAGGAACGTATTTTACACCCTTCATTGCCAATGGTATGAGAAGGGGGATAATAACAGCGTTAAAAATTAAAGCTGATAAAATAGCACTTTGTGGTGTAGCCAGATTCATAATATTTAGAGCCTTCATCTGCGGAATGGCCAACATAAACATAGCTGGAATGATCGCAAAGTATTTAGCCACATCATTCGCAATACTGAAGGTTGTCAAGGCACCCCGTGTCATGAGTAACTGTTTCCCGATGGCCACTACCTCGATAATTTTTGTAGGGTCAGAATCCAAATCCACCATATTCGCGGCTTCCTTCGCTGCGACGGTTCCTGTATTCATCGCCAATCCAACATCAGCCTGGGCCAATGCAGGGGCATCATTCGTTCCATCTCCCGTCATGGCCACAAGTTTGCCTTGTGCTTGTTCCTGTTTAATGACAGAAATTTTATCTTCAGGCTTGGCTTCGGCAATAAAATCATCTACTCCGGCTTCTTTAGCAATGGTATTAGCAGTCAATGGGTTATCACCGGTACACATAACGGTTTTAATTCCCATTTTCCGCAATTCATCAAAGCGTTCCCTCATGCCTGGTTTTACTGTATCCTTCAAGTAAATGACACCCAGCACACGGTTTCCTTCTGCAACAACTAGTGGCGTACCACCCGCAGATGCGACTTCATTAGTAATGCTCTCTAAATCCCCAGGTACTTTTTCACCTTGTTGCTGTAAATATTGTCTTATTGAATCAGCAGCACCTTTTCTGATTTTTCTACCATCAGAAAAGTCTGTACCACTCATCCGAGTTTCAGCCGTGAACTCAATTCCTACTGTCCCGGTTTTATCTAATTCTTTATCAGATAAACCGGCTTTTTTAGCAAGTTCGATGACAGATCGGCCTTCAGGCGTTTCATCGTGTAATGATGAATGAACAGCCACTTTATTTAACTCAGCTTGGCTTATCCCCTTAACCGGTAAAAAAGCTGAAGCCATGCGGTTCCCATGGGTGATCGTTCCTGTTTTATCAAGGATTATGGTATTAATGTCACCAGCTGCTTCGACAGCTTTTCCCGACATGGCAATGACGTTAAATTGAGTAACCCTATCCATACCCGCTATCCCAATGGCAGACAATAGGCCCCCAATGGTTGTTGGTATCAAACAGACCAGTAATGCAACTAAGGTTGCTATGGGTAATGTGACTTTAATATAAGAAGCAATTGGTACTAGTGTAGTGCAAACAAGCAAAAAGATAAGGGTCAAACTAATAAGCAGGGTACTCAGTGCAATTTCGTTAGGTGTTTTTTGCCTTTTAGCTCCTTCTACGAGGTTAATCATTCGATCAAGAAAGGATTCACCTGGGTCTGAAGTAACGATAATTTTGATAAAGTCACTGATGACTTTCGTTCCTCCAGTTACAGAACAGAAGTCCCCACCAGATTCTTTGATTACAGGAGCTGATTCGCCAGTAATTGCGGACTCATCTACTGCGGCTACTCCTTCAATTACACTACCATCGGTTGGGATTAAATCATTGGTTTCCACCAAGACAATATCGCCTTTACGGAGTTCTGTGGCTTCCACAACCATTATAGAACCATCTTTTTGCCATAACTTTGCCTTGGTATCCTGTTTCGTCTTTTTCAGGCTTTCGGCTTGCGCTTTACCCCGCCCCTCTGCTAATGCTTCGGCAAAGTTAGCAAAGAGTATTGTAACAAGCAGTATTACGCTTACGGCTATGTTATAACCCCTATCCGATGTTCCTCCAAAAAAGTTTGGGAATATGGATAGTAAAAGAGTGATTACAAATCCTATTTCAACTACAAACATGACAGGATTTCGAGCCATTATTCTTGGATCTAATTTTTTAAAGGCATCTTTTATAGCTTGCCAGACAATTTCCTTATTGAGAGTCCCTTTACGCGTTGTACTCATTGAGAATACTCCTTTTCTTCATTATCTAATTGTGAGCCATTCTGCTACTGGTCCGAGTGCAATTACTGGGAAGAACGTCAAAGCGCCAATAACTAATACCGTTGCTAAGAGAATGACCAGGAAAGTGCTATTATCTGTCTTAAACGTTCCAATCGTCTCGGGAACTCGTTTCTTTGTAAGTAATGAACCTGCGACAGCGATTAGTGCAATCATAGAAAAGTAACGGCCAAACAGCATGACTAAGCCGGTGGATAGATTCCAAAATGGAGTGTTATCCCCTAAACCTTCAAATCCGGAGCCATTATTAGCTGCTGAAGAGGTAAACTCATAAACAACCTGCGAAATTCCATGAAAACCCGGATTAGAAATAGCCGAAGTGCCCATTTGTGTAGCTAAAGCAATGGCCGACGGAACTAAGATGATTAATGGATGTAAAAGGATGGCAATCGCTATTAGTTTCATTTCCCTACCTTCAATTTTCTTACCTAAAAACTCCGGCGTTCGTCCAACCATCAACCCGGCAATGAATACAGCCATTATTGCGTACATAAGAATATTGACCGTCCCTACTCCATCACCGCCAAACACACAGTTCAACATCATTTCTGCCAATGGCACTAATCCTCCAAGTGGAGTAAGCGTATCATGCATATTATTGACTGTACCTGTAGTAGCTGCTGTCGTAACGGCTGTAAAAAGGGCACTCTGTGCGATTCCAAACCGCACCTCCTTCCCTTCCATACTTCCATTCTCTTGAGAAATCCCTATTCTCTCTAATGCTGGATTTCCATTTTGTTCGCTGAAATACGTAACACCTAAGAACACAAGGAACATTAATCCCATTGCTGAAAAAAGAATCCAACCTAATTTCTTGTTTTTTGCCATATATCCAAACGTTAATGGAAGGGCAACAGGTATCAGAAACATTGATAAAATCTCTAATATATTGGTGAAACCATTAGGATTCTCAAAGGGATGTGCCGAGTTGACACCAAAAAATCCACCGCCATTTGTCCCTAAATGTTTAATAGACTCTAACGCAGCTACTGGCCCACGTGCAATATTCTGCTTCGCACCTTCCAATGTAGTTGCAATGGCCGTAGGATCAAGGGTTTGCGGAACCCCTTGAGATACTAGGACAAGACCGATTAAGATAGATAACGGCAGTAGTACCCGGGTGATGGAACGAATTAAATCCACATAAAAATTCCCCATACTGAACTGCCCGGTCAGGCCTCTGAAAAAAGCCATACATAACGAAAGACCGGTAGCTGGTGTCGTGAACATCAAAAATATGATGACGACCATTTGCGATAAATAAGAAAGTCCCGATTCCCCGCTGTAGTGCTGTAAATTGGTATTGGTAAGGAAGCTTACAGCAGTATTGAATGCCAATAATGGATCCATGTTGTCTATCTTACTTGGGTTACCCGGTAAAATTCCTTGAAATCGAATGATCATGTACGAAATAATAAACATGACTAAATTACTCAATAGTAGTGCCTTTACATATTGCTTCCAGTTCATATCACCGGTATTAATACCAGATAATTTATAAATGCCCCTTTCTAACCATCCAAACATCCGATCTTGTTTTGTTGTTTCAAGGGAATAAACATTAGCTAAATATTTCGCCAGTGGTATTGCCAGGATAATGACGAGTGCCAATACCAGACCGATTTGTAAAAAATCCATTTGCATTTCCTCCGTTTTGTAGCTATTAATATTTTTCCGGGTAAATTAAAGCATGAATTAAATACAACGAAAGTGCTCCAACAATAAATAATAAAAACATCGTTTCTACTCTCCTTTTTCTTCTATAACTTTGTTACAAAAATGGATAAATCCAAAAAATGTTAAGAATGAAAAAGCTGTAAGTGAAACTGATATAAGATCCATTGACGTCTCTCCTTCCAAACTATAAAAATTTCAAACTAAAATGTACTCACCCCCTTTGAGTTTCTTAAAGAAACTAGGTTCCACTTGTTAGCAGCCAGTTATAGCTGTAACATTCTGGTTTACTGAAGATGACAAAATCAGCTCCCATTTTTTATATAGACTAGAATATTGATGATCATGAGTGACAACAAAAAACCTATAAGATTTGAACTCTGAAAATATTTTCACAAGATTAATTCCATCAAACAGAGAATTAGGGAATAGATAAACACAGTTATCCTGCTCTGATTTATGAACCATTTTTCCATCACATTCCTTCAGGTTTCTTGTAGGCTTAAACCATTCTTCATCATAGTCTACAGTTTCTACATTACTTGTATCCGTGTGGGTGGCCCTATACTTTCCTTTACAGATATAAATAATTTTCCTTTTCCAACAAGCAGCACTTTTCCCATACAATCCACCCCATTAGTACTTTCTCTTATTAATTTTCAATCTGCATTCTTTCTGGGGAAGAGAAGCCTGCCAGTTGATAACATAAAAAAATAGACCAATGCTTACTCTTTCCCCATGTATGCAGCCATGCAGTAGCTATCCATATCCCCGCGTTAATAAATACGATTCACGCATCGGTTATTGGATTAATTGCAAAGCAAACATATAAAATTGGAGAAAAAGTACTCATTGGTCTACTTATCACCCAGCAAGCTTTACAGCTCTCTGTGCGATCTGTCTTCCAAGACACCTTTTCGTTTATAGGCATAATAAAAAGACCTACGGAAATGACAGGTTGCTATCTTGCTACAAACATAACAAAAAAAGCCTCCTGAATTAAGGTGGTCTTATGACCTCCTTCGCTTTAGCCGACGAAGTTAGCTGACGGGTAGGATGGCGAAAGAGTATCTCATCCCTTCTGCAAATGCAGAATTAACCCCAAAAATAGTGGGTCCTCCGTTCTCAATTTCTTGAGATTTGGCCGATATCAAATTGTTATTTATGTGGATTATTCTACGCTCATCATTAAATGTTTGTAAACCTCATAAAATCACGATATTAATTCAAAATCGACCAAATAAAGTCATTTTAGTCCGAATAAGTCATCAAAAGCTAACTTTACTTAATAATTCTAGTGATTACATTTTTTTATAGGTTTGTAAACTTACATTGACAATAACTAAGGTTGGGCATTATGATAAATCCCATAAATTCCCGAGATAAAATGGAGGCATTATGTTAAATCCAAAAAAGAAACTTGAAGCAGAAATAAGTGCAGCATTTATTAAGTTCCAGCGTGATCTGATAGGCAGAGGACCACAGGAAGCAAAAACATATATAATTAATGACATGTTGATTACTCGTTTTAAAGGGGTCCTGACTGTGGAAGAAAAGCATCTTGTCAGTCACAATTCCGGCAAAAAACTTGTAAAAAAAATGCGCTCGCTTCTTCGTGAAATGTACACTAAGGATTACGAAAAAATAGTTGAAGATCATACTGGATGTAAAGTTCTTTCTTCCCATAGTGATATTAGCACTAAAACAGGTGAAAGAATTGAAGTTTTTATACTGGATAAAGATTTAGAGAGGTAATTAGAAACCATCAAATAATACTGTTTAAGTTACATGAATTATCATTTTTATAAAATTTATATATATATATTTTAGGTTAGAAGGCTCGCATGTTGTAAGTCGCAACAGATCGCCAACAGCTTCATAGTGCTTTCTAATTCGATGAAAGGTTAAAATAATGATAGGTAGAAATACCAATACCTACAAAACCTGTGGAATTTAGTAAAAAAAGAAATCATTGTGATGATAAAGTTAATTAACCCGCCAATTGAATTAATAATTAGTTTTGGAATCCAACCTTTAGGTTTTTCTCTAACCCATTTAAGCATCATTCCTGTTTGGGATAAGGGAAAAGGGATAAATACTCCAACAGCGTAAAAAGGTATCAGATGATCTGTTTCTCCTTTGAACACAATGATTAAGAGCTAGCATCTTCTTTTAAAGCTTTAAGGATTTTCTCTATTGTTCGTACAACTTATCCAATTTTGTGGTCTTACTGGTGACTATGTTTGTTTAGCAGTTTCAAAATAAACAGGACATTTGTCGGAAGGGGAATATAAAATCTGAGGGGAACTAGTAAGGTGTATTGAAAATAAAAAAGAGGGAGATGGCGCTTTGAAGAAATTACTTACCTGTTTGATAGTATTAGCAATAGTCCTGGGGATATCTTTTTCCACTGCTTCAGCATCTGCTGGAGGATTTCACCACCCGCAAAGCTGGGATAAAAACTCGATTTTGCGGAAGGACACCCATGGGGTGGAAGTTAAAAATATGCAGTATATCCTCAATGTCATGGGTTTTTATACTGATTCAGCAGTGGTTGACGTTGATGGGATTTTTGGGCCGAAAACCGAAGCGGGTGTAAAGAAATATCAAAAAGAAAACCATCTGATAGTAGATGGTGTGGTTGGCCCCAAGACGTGGACCAGTTTCTCGCAATATATTAAAAAGAATGGCGAGAACACCTATGGAGCAGGCGGGTACATGGGTCTCAGAATCAAATGGAAGTACGACGATTCTTCTTATACATCAGGCTCAAAAGCCTATATTTACGGTAATGGAGATACATTAAGTGACCAATATCGCCTGTATGCGAATTAAAAACTCAGGCAAGAGGCCCTTTATTAGTTAAATGAGGCTAAAAGATAAGTCCTCCGCTTCTAAGCGATGTCTATGAAGAAAAGAGGGATAATTCTTTTAAAATTCTCCTTTCTATTAGTTTCAGGTTAATTGTAAAGAGCCGATGATTCATTTAAGAATCATCGGCTCTATTCATTCAGAACTATGCGCTTTCTTCCAACCTAATATGAAGGAAATAAGATTAACCTTTATTTAAGACAAGAGATCATAAGGTTAACGAATCAATTTTTCACAAAAGGGAAGCCCCCTCTTCTCTTTCTGAAGGGGGGATTGCATCCCTTTAGTTGCAAAGAAAAAAAGCTGCCTCTTCCTTTCAAGACTCCCCAGAAATGAGCAGACTTTTTCAACATTTGTATATGATTATGAGAAATGGGAATTAATTGTATCTTCAACTTTCTCTAACATACCTTTATATGAGTCTTCATCAAGGTAACCAATACTTCCGAATAGTAAATGTTCCACAGGTTCGATTCCAGTGAAATCGAATATCCCAATGTCGGAGGTAACTTTCAAGCCTGCTGTCATACCCACCTTATCGTAAACCTCGTTAGGCGTTCCGTGTGTATTGATAATAAAACCCTTTTTACCTTTTAATAACTTAATTATACCTTCTTCTCCAGCAGAATAAGCAAACCCAAATGCAAATACTCGGTCTACATACCCTTTAAGAATTGCTGGAAGACCAGTCCACCATATAGGGTAAATAAATGTTATAACATCTGCTTCCGTAATAAATTCTTGTTCCGTTTTAATATCATTTGGAGTATTTCCTGCTTTCATAGCTGCTGAATCTTCTGGTTTCAGTACAGGTTGAAAATCAAGTGCATATAAATCACGGACAACAACTTCGTGACCGTTTTTCTTTAATGCATGAACTGCTGTTTCTAAAATAGAGTGATTTAAGCTTTCAGGGTTTGGATGTGCATAAACAACTAGGTGCTTCATTTAAAATATCCTCCAATTATTTAATAATTTTCACTATAATATTAGGCTTTACCTAATATTATAGTGTTAGACATTTTTTTAAAGTAGTCATTTTCTTAAAACATAGTCACAAATTATCAATCCCACAAAGGAAATGGAGTTCGTGGAATGCAAAAGGCATCCTTTATGAAAAAAAGAGGATTTATGTACTATTCAACGGTAGCTGATTCAGATATTTTTTGTATACAGGAAATATCATTACAACAGACCAATGACGTTAGAACTAGAATACCATCAAGTGAATTATAAACCCCACTACTATATTAGACTTATTATCAACAAAGCCAATGGTTCTCTACATCAATTGCTCCTTATTTAATTCTCCCAGTACTGAATTCCCTCTTTATTAGCTACTCTCTCCTTCCATTTAGTTGCAATGACATCTGGGGACTAAATAAAAAACAATCAAAAATGTGCTCTACTTTATGGTTATAGTGTGACTGAACAGGATCCAATTTCATTTCCACCCCAGTTTAGTGAAAGCTTGTCTTGATCTGAAAGAGGACCGACGCCACTTGGAGTACCGGTAAAAATAATATCGCCTTTTCCAAGCCCAAAATGTTCTGCTGTAAACTCGATTATCGTTTGCAAATCAAAAAGTAAGTCTTTAATATTTCCGACTTGTACACGCTCTCCATTTTTTAAAAGAGAAAAATCTAATTGTTCACATGCTTTGACACCCTGAAATGGAATAAAATCACTAACAACAGCTGAATTTTTAAATCCTTTAGCCAAAAGCCAAGGATGCTGTTTTTGCTTTAACTGTGATTGAACATCTCTAAGTGTTAAATCCAACCCAATGGCCATAGCATCAACTATTTCATCTACTTTCATTCCTGTTTGGAACTGCTTTGCGATATGTATGACAAGTTCTGTTTCATAGTGAATGGAACCCTGATTACTTGGCAACGTAATTAACTGGCCATTTGCTTCTGCAAGCGAATGAGTTGGTTTTGAAAATAAAAAAGGGGAAGTTGGTATTTCATTATTTAATTCTTTTGCATGTAAAGCATAGTTTCGACCTACACAATAGATATTTTTAATGTCTTTCATTATTAAACTCACTCTTTTCTTTAAATGTAATTTCATGCTAAAAAATGTAATGATTCGATAGTAACAGGAACATACTCTAATAATCTTAAATATATTTTATATTTTTCTGACTTTTTATACAACCGTACTAACTATTAAAGAAGACCAAATTGAATAACATAATTCGTTTTATCAAGTATGTTCGACGATGTAGGGTTTCTGAGTAGAAGCGATGCATATATTTAAAATGAAGCAGACTCCCCATAGGGGGAAGACTGCTCAAAGTCTTAAGGAATTGTTATTTCCTCTTGTTTAACAACTACGATTTCTTTTTTTGTGAAGCATTCCCTCCGACTTGGTACGGTACAACTTGAACTTTCGTGATTTGGTGGAAATGATGGAGGAGGAACTAGGCTTATCCGTTGCTCATACAACGATTATGCGTTGGGTTCATCAGTATGGTCCTGAATTAGATAAACGTATCCGTCTCATCTAAAGGCAAACCAATAAACTCTTGGAGTGTCGATGAAACATATATAAAAGTAAAAAGTCAATGGATGTACCTGTATCGTGCTGTCGATTCGAAAGGAAATACCATCGATTTTTTCCTAAGCAAATCAAGAAACCACAAGGCTGCAAAGCGATTCTTCAAGAAATCTTTGCAGTCTTTTCATATTTCTGAGCCTCGTGTCGTGACAGTCGATAAGAATCCAGCTTATCCTATAGCAGGAAATAAAGTAGGGAAACCACTCTCATGGCTTCCCCCTTTTCAAACCGTACGTGCCCTATTAAGGCATACGGCTTACCCATATGTTATTAATGTTTATCAAGAGGATTCTTTCCAGGCATTTTGCATCTTTTGGAGTCGGTGAGGAGTATATTTGATAAGTCAATGAGCTCTTTATCTCCCTTTAATTTTAGTTTCCAATCTCTCACTTTTTGCCGGATTGATTTCTTGAAATTTATTACTGATGGCGGGTGTGAAATTCACAAAAAGTTTTCCCCACCTATATTTCGACAGCCTTGGTCTGAACGTGTATCCTAGAAAATCAAACGCTATGTTTTCATGTTTTTCTTTTCTATCTGCATCCTTACAATAGACATTTTCGTTTTTGCTGGATGTATTCTTTCATTCTCTTGTTAAGCGATTCAAGCAAATTCTTCGCTTCTTCCTCTATCTTGCAGTGGATGACTGCTTCATCTGCATATCTAGCGAACGGATTGTTTGGATGATAAATAGCCATCCATTTATCAAACGTGTAATGTAGAAATAAATTTGCTAATACAGGGCTTATGACAGGCCACCTTAAAATTGCTCTGTCTTCTAATTCATATGAAAGTTGCTGCAAGTGTTCATTCATGAAGGCATCCCCTTTTTCATTTTCAAAAATGAGCATGCAAGCAATAGAAGAACGCAATTCATCTAAGAAATTGCTAACGCTTTTTATTATTTGTTCCTTTATTAACACTTCGGTAATTTTGGTCAGTAAAAACCCTAATGACTTACATTCTTTTGGATCTCCGGATATGCCGATAAAGGGCGGTACACATTAGTCATGTTCAATATGTACCGTACTTCATTTTTAAAAGTTTTTCCATTTTGGTCTTAATAACGTATACTTTCTGCGTTTTGTTGGTTGGACCCCTTTTTAATCGGTATATTTTTTGAAGCTAAACTTACAATAATGGTTATTACAATATTTATTAATAATGCTATGGCTCCTGTACTAATGTCGTTAATAGTGTGTGGGACTGTTGGGAAAAAGGTTGCAATTTTTATATTGAAAATCGTAGCATACAATACAATGAGCACTCCTGTAATAATTCCAGTCATTGCGCCATATTTATTAATATAATTTTTTGAGGAAAAGCTAAGGAATAATGCAGGTGCCAATTGTGCGATAAGACTGTATGACATGATGTTTAACACTGCAAGTGCTTCCCCGCCAGATACGGTGAAGATTAAAGCAGTCAAAGAAAGGATAATGATGAATATTTTTGAGGCTACTAACTGTTGTTTTTCTGTAGCTTTTGGAACAAAAACATTGTAAACCCCTTTTGTTAAGCCAACAGATGCAGACAATAACATAACAGATGCTGGTACTAAAGCCGTTAGTAAACCAGCTGCTCCAAGTATTCCAATGACCCAAGGATCAAATGTTTGAATAGATAATCTTAAAAGAGCAAGATCTCCATCAGCTCCTTGTAAACCAGGAATTTTTACGATAGCTGAATAGCCAATAAAAAAAACAAACAGTAATAATATGGTGTATAAAGGTAGGGTAATTGCATTTCTGCGAAGTGATTTTTCACCATTTGCTGAGAAAACCACTGAGAAAGAAGTCGGCAATAAATAAAAAGATATTGCATTTAAAAGGATAGTAGAGATAAACCACGGTATACTTAGTCCCTGATTGGCTAACGTTAACAATTCAGGTTTAACATCCTGAACAGACTTAAACATTTGCTGAATTCCGCCAAAATAGTGGATTGGGATGTATATACCTATAAAAATAACTACTCCCAAAATCATAATATCTTTAAGCACAGCTGTCCAAGCTGAGCCATGAATACCAGATAATATTACATATGTTGTAATAACTATTGCACCTATAACACTTGCAACTACTGGTGAAATAGCTCCGTAAGAAGCTTCTGAAACAATGATCCCTAACCCTTTCATTTGTATACAAATATATGGTACAATCGCTAAACTTCCCACAATAGCTACTATAATACCCATTGCTCGACTATCGTATTTAGATGCAAAATAGTCAGGTTGTGAAAGGATTCCATGTTCTTTACCGTATCTCCAAATCTTAGGTGCAATCCAATAAGATATGATATATGCTAGAAATATGTACGTTGGCACATAATATGCAGCAGCACCTTTGGAATACGTCCAGCCACTTGCGCCTAAAAAAGTAAAAGTCGTATAAACCTCTCCAGCTATTAATAGAAATAAGAACAAGCTTCCAAAACCCCTGCCACCAACTGAAAATTGCTGCAAGTTCATATCTTTTCCTCTTCTTGCTGCTATCCCAGTATAAAGAGCTAGGATTAAGAAAATGAAAATAATAAATAATGATATATTCATTCTGTCTCACTCCCTTGATTATCAGGATCAAGCATATAAACAATGGTTAAAATAATCGAGGAAAGTACCATCCAAAATACAATCCAAAATAAAAGAAAAGGCATTCCTAACACGTAAGGCTCAATTTTATTTGCAAATGGCAAGAATCCTACAAACCCTATAAAAGGGATTAAGAGTAAGAGTTTAATATATTTCAAAATATGCTCGACCTCCTATAGTTTGAATTTTTATGGATTAAGAGCAAATATCATAAAAGGATTTGTTAATAGAATGATGTGAAATTAATAGAATTGTAATGAAACTCCTTTTATTAACAAATCCTTTTGCTTGGAACTAATTTTTCATTATTAAATCATTCTCCTTTTGATAGACAATTTCTCCATCAATAATCGTTGTCTCCACTTTCAAATCCTTAATACGGTC
Organism: Peribacillus simplex; assembly: GCF_001578185.1. Classification (NCBI taxonomy): domain Bacteria; kingdom Bacillati; phylum Bacillota; class Bacilli; order Caryophanales; family Bacillaceae; genus Peribacillus; species Peribacillus simplex. Next base: position 3,151,625 of record NZ_CP011008.1, read on the forward strand.
TTGTTCAGCTTTTAAAATACTGTCATTTAATATAACTAAATCAGCTAGTTTCCCTACCTCTAGGCTGCCTTTTATATCTTCTTCAAAACTTGCATAAGCGCCATTCCATGTGTAAAGTTTAATAGCTTCTAGTACACTAATGGATTGATTAGTGCCAATTTCGGCTCCAAATCGGCTTTTTCTATTAACTGCAGTATGAATTCCTAATAAAGGGTTATAATCAGTAACCGGTGCATCTGAACTACCCGCTGCAACAATATTTTTATCTATATAATCACGAGCAGCGTACATATAATTAACACGTTCGCCATAATTGTGTACATATATCTCGCCATATTCATATGGAAATGGTGGGTTTGGAATAGGGATGACTTCAAGTTGTTTCATTCTTTCTTGTAAATCTGGGGTTGAAATCCCTGCATGCTCGATTCGATGACGGTGATTTTTCCTTGGAGCTTCTTTTAACGCTCTTTCTACGCAATTTAAATACATTTCAATGGCTTTATCACCTTGAGCGTGTACGGTAATTTGATAGCCTTTTTTATGTGCTTCACCTAGAACTTTGTATATTTCTTCCTCACTATAATAAAGAATCCCGGAATTGTTAGAATCGCTGGAGTAGGGTTCTCGAGTTGCAATGGTAGGTCCGGTGCTACTTCCATCTGTAAACAATTTAGCTGGTCCAACTTTGAATCTCTCATCTCCGGTCCCAGTTACCACACCAGCTTCGACCATTTTATTTACAAATTCATGGGAGTTATTTACCTGACATATCATTGCATATATACGGACACGAATATCCTTACTTTTCACAGCTTGTTGCAGTAAACGATAACTCTCAGCACCGTTTCCACCTGCATCATGTATACTTGTTATGCCGGCTGCAACGAAATGGTCTGATGCAATTTTCACAGCCTTCATCAGTTCACTTTCTGTATAACTTGCAACCTCGTTCATACCCATATTTGCTGCTTCAATTAACTTTCCTGTAAGCCTTCCAGCCTGATTCTTTTCAATAATTCCCCCATTAGGATCCGGTGTGTTCTCGTTAATTTGCGCAATTTCTAATGCTTTGCTGTTCACCACGCTTATATGGTGGCAAGTACGGGATACAATAATGGGGTGTTCAACTGAAATCTCATCCAGCTCAGCGATTGTTGGATAGCGCTTTTCCTTCATAGAGGTTTCATTAAAGCCCCAAGCACGTATCCATTCACCTTTAGGAGTTTCTAAGGCTTTCTTTTTAAGGTCATCTAACAAAGCCTCGATAGAATCGATATGTTCAGCTTTACAACTTACCGCCAACTGATTCTCCCCATAAGAAATGAGGTGAATATGTGAATCAATGAATCCCGGAAGAAGCGTTTTTCCTTGCAGGTCAATTACATTCGTATTTTCTCCTATAAAACTCTTAACCTCCTGATTTGAACCAACAACTGCAATCCGATTATTTTTTATTGCTACAGCTTCGACTACTAAATTCTTTTGATCTACTGTAATAACTTCTCCATTTATCAATACAACATCAGCTTTCATAAACTCATCCCTTTCAGAGTTCCTCTTTTAGAGTGTTTAGATCAGTATTTAAAAAAGTTTTATCTCTCGATGTGCAATTCCGTGTTTTAACAAGATTTATCAATAATTAGTTAAAGTTGAGATAAACATTCTTTTATTGTTTTAACAATAAAAGTAAAGTCTTCTTCTGTGATGCTTAATGGAGGAGCAAGCTGCAAAATATTATTGTATCCTGCAACGGTGTCACCATTTTTACCGATAATCAGTCCCTTTTCTTTACAAGCATTGATGACTTTGTTCACCTTTTCAATGGCAGCCGGTTCTTTTGTTTGCTTATCTTCCACTAGTTCAATACCTAAAAGAAGGCCTTTTCCACGAACATCTCCTACGTTTGGATGCTCTTTTACATCCTCTAGTTCATATAACAGTCGTTCACCCAATTCATTGGAGCGTTCAATGAGTTTCTCATTCTCCATGATTTCCAAATTCTTCAGAGCCAGAGCGCAGGCAGCAGGATTTCCTCCGAACGTATTCACATGACGGAAGCGGTCATAATCTTCACTGCCTATGTATGCCTCATAAATCTCTCGTCTGACTGCCGTTGCTGACAAAGGAAGATATGCACTTGTAATACCTTTTGCCATTGTAATGATATCTGGTTTGACGTCATAGTTCATAAATCCAAACGGTTGCCCTGTCCGGCCAAATCCACATATCACTTCATCACAAATGAGCAACGCACCGTGATTCTCACAAATCTCTTTAACCTTTGCCATATAACCATCAGGAGGCATTAATATTCCTCCACCAGTAATAATCGGCTCCATAATTACGCCGGCTACTGTTTGGCTTAGCTCCCAAGTCATGACACGATCGATTTCATCAGCACTTGCCAGTGTATGAACATCATCCGGGTTGCGGTACGTATCAGGCGGTGCTACATGCAGAAACCCTGGTGCTAATGGTTCATATTTGTACTTTCGTTGTGCTTGACCTGTTGCTGCAAGAGCTCCCATTGAATTACCATGGTAAGCACGATAGCGTGAAATAAACTTATAGCGTCCATGGTCCCCTTTTTGCTGATAATATTGACGAGCAATTTTAAACGCCGTTTCATTCGCTTCCGACCCGCTGTTAGAAAAGAAAATGACATAATCATCACCAAGCCATTCATTCAATTTTTCTGCTAACTTAATAGCAGGAACATGGCTTTGTGTCAGAGGAAAGTACGGCATTTCTTCAAGCTGTTCAAAAGCCGCTCTCGCAAGCTCCTTGCGGCCATACCCAACATTCACACACCAAAGACCGGACATACCGTCTAAATAACGATTTCCATCAATATCCGTCACCCATGCCCCTTGTGCTTTTGTGATAATTAAATTCGTTGGACTAGGAGCTGCTCCTCTCATTGCATGCCAAAGGTACTTTTCATCAGCTTTTTGTAAATTTTGTTTTTGTTCTGTCGCTTGCACAATCACCAACTCCATTCTATCCTTTTATGATTTTACATCACTCTGTTAATAACGAGCGGTAAGCATTTTCTTGCGAGTATAGAATTCTACGCCATCCTTTCCATTTGCATGGAGATCACCATAGAAGGATTTCTTATAACCTGAGAATGGGAAGAATGCCATTGGTGCAGGAACTCCAAGATTGACCCCAAGCATACCTGCATCAATTTCTTCACGGAATTCACGAATGGCTTTAGCGCTATTGGTGTACAGGCATGCACCATTTGCGAATGGCGATGCATTAGCAACATTAATCGCTTCCGTCAAGTCTTTTACGCGTACAATAGAAAGAACCGGTGCGAAGATTTCGTCCTGCCAGATTTTCATTTCCTGTGTCACATTGTCAAAAATCGTTGGGCCAACAAAATAACCTTGGCCGTTGGCTGCATCATCTTTACGTCCGTCACGAACAAGTGTCGCTCCCTGCTCTACACCGGATTGAATGTAGCCGATTGTCCGCTCTTTATGCCCTTCACGAATTACGGGACCGAGGAAAACGCCTTCTTCCAGGCCATTGCCGATGGTAATACTGTTAGCTGTTTGAAGCAGTCTATTAACGAGCTCATCTGCCACGTCTTCTTCCACGACAACAACAGCCGCCGCCATGCATCGTTCACCGGCAGAACCGAAGGCAGCATTTGTAATTTCTTTCGCTGCAGTACTAAGGTCCGCATCTTTTAATACGATCGAATGATTTTTTGCCCCCGCAAGAGCTTGTACACGTTTGCCGTTAGCTGCTGCTGTTTTATATATATACTCAGCCACAGGTTGAGAACCAACGAAAGATATAGCCTTCACATCCTCATTGTCAATAATGCCATTAACAACGTCATGTGCACCATGCACAACATTTAGTACTCCATCTGGAAGACCTGCTTCTTTAAACAGTTCAGCTAAGCGATTAACCAGCAATGGTGTTCTTTCAGATGGTTTTAATACAAACGTGTTTCCGCATGCAATTGCGAGTGGAAACATCCAGCATGGAACCATCATCGGAAAGTTAAATGGCGTTATTCCCCCGATTACTCCGATTGGGTAACGATACATCCCCGATTCAACACCAGTAGCAATATCCGGAAGTAGCTGACCCATCATTAAAGTGGGTGCACCTGCGGCAAATTCAACGCATTCAATCCCGCGTAACACTTCACCGTAAGCTTCTTCATAACTTTTTCCGTTTTCTAGCGTAACGAGTTTAGCTAACTCATCCCAGTTTTCGACTAATAATTGTTGATAGCGAAATAGAATACGAGCACGACGAGGAACTGCGACCTTTCTCCATGTTTTGAATGCCTCATTAGCAGTTGTAACAGCTCTATCCAAATCTTCTTTAGTCGAAAGCGGTACGCGAGCAATGACCTCTCCCGTTGCTGGATTTGGTACTTCTTCAACCTGTTTACTTGTGGATTCTATCCATTGTCCGCCAATATAATTTTTCAACGTTAATACATTTTTCGTTACTGCCATGGTGAAACCTCCTAATTTTAGATAACCGTCCTATGTATTTATTGAATCCATAAAAGAAAGCGTATTCATATGACGGTTTGTAAACTTATTTGCATAATTCTCACTATATTCCGTCAAAATCTAGTAAAATATTGACAACAGGAGCAGTTATCTGCTTAGCATTTGTCCCCTCCCCATTTCACATTATTTCAGATTGATCTCATGGTTCATTTTATAATTCTTTTTCAAAAATACTGGACAATCCCATTCACAGACAAGGTCCTTAGCCAAGGAAACGACCCAGTCCTTTGTAATATGATACTTTTCTCCATCAACAGTAATAAACACTTCACCGTCTGTCACATAGAAAACTTCCTGTTCTTCTAGATGCCACACTCCTTTATCCGTTTCGCCTACCCATGGTTCCCACGTGTCAACACCTAGTTGTTGTGCTTCTTCTGCTATAAGTTTTTTCATAAAAAACATGGTGATCCTCTCTCTTTCTTATAGATAATTTTGAAGGAATAGGTTCGGTTCTATAAACGTACTGTCTTAACATTTGTATCTTTTAAACGTTTGAACTCTTTTTTCATAAAGTATATGGCAATGAGAACGCCTGGAATTTCTGCAGCAGGACCTGCATACCATATACCTTCTACACCCCAGAATTTCGGGAAAATAAATAGAAACGGGAACATGAACAACAGCATTTTGCTAACACTAATAAACGTTGCGGACCAGTTTTTCTCTTGTGCTTCGAAATAACCGGAGATAAGCAAGCTGACTGCATTAAGCGTAAACAAAGAATTGAAAACAACTGTCGTCCAAATGCCCAGTTTCTGCAATTCAGGATTACCAACTGAAAAAAATGACACAATTGGATCTGCAAAAACGATTAGTATGGCTGTTACAATCACAAAGAAGGCAACCGTAAAAATGAGTCCCATCTTAATTGCTTGTTTAACACGATCAAGGTTGCCTGCTCCGTAATTATAACTAATGATCGGTTGAAGCCCTGTCATCCCACCGAGCGCTGCTAAGGCGAGCATATTTGTAATGTAACCGTTTTGAATCGTGAAAGCGGCAACGTGCAGCCCACCACCGTAGCTTTGCAGCATGTTGTTGAAGAAAATAATGGCAAAAAACATCATGAACAGACTCGAGAAAGATGCAAAGCCCGTCCAAGCCACTTCACCGATCGTCTTGAGATTAATCATCATATCTTTCATTTTTGGCTTAAGTTTTGTTTTACCAAACCAGAAATAAAAGATCAGGAAAACAGGGATCGATTGCGAAATCGTATTGGCCCATGAGGAACCCATCATCCCCATGTCATACTTCGTTACCATAATCCATTCTGTAATCCCAGCAACAACTGCTGCGACTAACCAACTGTTCATTGATAATACAGGTTTTTCATCGATATTGGTTAAAACACTTAATACAACGGCCAATATCGTTAATGGCAATGAAGTCCAGAGCAGTCGGCTATATTGCACTGCATATGGAAGCGCTTCATCACTTGCTCCGAATAAGGTCATAATTTGATTTTCAAAGACCACTCCAAATACAGCGAGCAAAATGGAGACGAAAAGAGTAAACCATAAGGTTTGTCCCATAATACCTCTAGCTTCTTCGATTTTCCCTTTTCCAAGTCGAAGTGAAATGACCGCTCCGGCTCCCACACCCAAAAGAACGCCAAGCATACGGGTAATAACCATGACCGTAAATCCAATTCCTATCCCTTCAACTTCCAGCTCCTGAAAGCCACTGACGAAATAGCCATCGACAACCGCTGCAACTCCTAGAATCGCGTTAGCCATAATCCCTGCCAAAGCAAATCGTAAATATAGTAACGGAATACTTTTGGTTCCCAGCACTGAATCATACACTGGCTTATTCATTACTTCTACTTGCTCTATCTTCGGTGACGGACGGTTGTCAGCTATTTCCATAAGCATGTCCCCCTATAAATAATTACGAAGTAAGTTAAGCTCAATTAATTCGCATACCAACCTACAGGCTTGGCATGCTGGTGGGTATTGATTTGCTTCGTTTCCATAAAGTGCTCTAGCCCAACAGCACCTAACGCTCGGCCGATTCCACTTTGCTTATATCCTCCCCAAGGACCTTCAACATAAGCGAGATGATAACAATTAATCCAAGTAATTCCCGCACGCAAATTACTAATGACACGTTTTGCTCGATCCATATCTTCAGTAAATACAGCACCAGCTAATCCATAAATGGAATCATTCGCTTTTTGGATGGCATCTTCCTCATCTTTAAATTTCTGTACAACAAGGACTGGACCAAAAATCTCTTCCTTAACAATACGCATATTCGCATTTACATCAGCAAAGATCGTTGGCGCAATAAAAAATCCTCGATCAAGCCCATTTTCTGTTAAGCGCTTACCACCACAAACTAATTTTGCACCTTCTTCGATTCCGCTCTTGATGTACTGTAAAACTTCATTCATATGAAGCTCGTTTGTGAGGGCTCCCATTTCAATGTTTTCGCTTTCCCCGTTGCCAACTACAATATTGCTTGCACGCTCGGCCAATCTTTCAACAAACTTATCGTATATGGTCTCATGTACAAGCAAACGAGATGCAGCTGAACAAACTTGCCCAGCATTGTGGAAAATACCAAACATCGCATTCTCGACTGCAGTTTCAAAATCCACATCGTCGAACACAATAAGTGGAGATTTACCACCCAGTTCAAGTGTGATTTTTTTCATATTGCCCGCAGCTGCGCGCATAATGCTTTGGCCTGTTTTTGTTCCGCCGGTAAAGGCAATCTTGTCAACATCATGGTTCTCGGCAAGCTCATTCCCAACTTTTGATCCAGGTCCCAATACCAAGTTTGCCACTCCGGCCGGAAGTCCAATCTCTTCGATAATTTCAAATAATTTGAATACGCTTACAGGAGTGACCTCAGCAGGCTTAAATACAATTGTATTCCCTGCGGCGAGTGCAGGAGCAATTTGCCAAACAGCTAACATAAGCGGGAAGTTCCAAGGTACAATAAGTCCACAAACACCAATCGGTTCATGAATAATTATTGTTTCCGAAGAATCAGCACGAGTGTAAGATTCCTTTTTCATGCCTTTGATCAAGTCAGCATAATAGCGGAAGCATTGAATCGATACCGGAATATCCACATAGGTAGTTGCACGAATAACCTTACCGTTATTTGCAGTTTCCAAACGTGCAAGTTCAGCTGCCTTCTCTTCAAGTCTGTCTGCAATTTTATAAAGATAGTCAGCTCTTTCATCAGCCGATAAATTCGACCAGATCCCGCTGTCAAACGCTTTACGAGCCGCCTTGATTGCTATCTTCGCATCGTCTGCTGATCCATCAGCAGACGTTGCGATCACCTCTCCGGTTCCAGGATTGATAATGTTTCTTCTAGCACCGGATAACGCTTCTACCCATTTCCCGTCAATGAACATGTTAATTTTCATAAACAACTCTCCTTTACGCAATAATATCGAGCAATTTGAAACCAATATGTGCTATATTTACCAGCATCGCTTTCTGATTATAGAACGGGAATGATTTGAGGCGTTGCTTTTCAAATCGATATCCACCTGCACTCCCCGTAACGATCCATTGTGCCAATAACTTACCGAACAATGTCGAGAGAGAAGCGCCGTGGCCCGTATAACCCGTTGCGAAATATGCTCCTTCTTTGGATCTGCCGATAACCGGGAACGTATCAATTGTAACCCCGATAAATCCACCCCAACGGTATTCAAGTTTACTACCAGCTAATTTTGGCATTATATTAACCATGGCATCGTAAACACTTTGATAAACGGTATCGCCCAAGTTTGGACGAATATCGCCACCGCCAAATACGATCCGATTATCTGGTGTACGTCGGAAATAGTAAAGGAAATTGCTTGTATCAAAAACCATACGATCTTTAGGAATGACGGTACTTACCAGTGATTCTGGAAGCTGTTCAGTAGCAATAATACGTGCCGAAATTGGCAGTACGCCTTTGTTCAGTTCATTCATGATTTTTCCGGAGTAACCATCAGTAGCGACTATAATGTCTTTCGCAGTAACAGCACCTTTTTCTGTTACAACTTTTACACGGTTTTGACCATACTCAATAGATAGTGCTTTAGAATGCTCAAAGATTTTTGCACCAATCGATTTAGCTGCTTCTCCCAAACCAATTGCATAGTTCAGTGGCTGGAACGAGTAACTCGAGTTGTCGACTAAGCAGCCATAATAAAGTGGTGAGTCGATCTCTTGATGCAACTGGCTTCTATCAAGCACGCTTGATTCGTACCCGAAATTTTTGTTTAAGTATTCGCTTTCATGTTTCAATTCTTCAAAGTGCTTGGCTTTGTAAGCCGCCACAATGTGACCTGTCTTTCTAAAGTTACAGTTGATTTGATGCTCTTCTATGATTTTTTTAACCAATTCAACACTAAACAGGGAGAGATCGTTAAGCTGTCTCGCCTCGTCGACACCATACTTTTTGGCAAGCTCCTGTACCGTTGGCTTATAGCCTGGCAATACCATCCCGCCGTTACGACCGCTGGCACCATATCCGATCGTTTCTTGCTCAAGGACCATGACACTCTTCCCTAATTTTTGCAAATGATAAGCAGAAGAAAGACCTGTGAAACCTGCGCCAATAATGACAACATCCGCCTCTTCATTTCCTTCAAGAAGCTTTTCTTTTTCATAGCTGTTTGCAGTCGCTGCCCACAGTGAGTGAGTATCCATTCGATCCATCTTATCCATAGCTAGTTCTTCTCCTTCTGTGACATGTATGCTATAATACAGTCAAAATTTATTCAAAATATTCACACTTCTTGAGTCCATCATATGACTTGGAGTTTCCTCCATGTCAATAGCCATTTGAGAGTTTTTTGAATTCATTTTCGTAAAAAAGTGGAGTTACTCCACTTTCTTCATTGGGGGGCATCTATGAAAATTGGTACATTTGCAAAGCTTTTTCATGTTACGACCGATACCGTTCGTTATTACATTGAACAAGGATTATTAATACCAGACAAAAAAAACACCCAGTATCAAATGAACCAATTGTGTCTCGACGACATGGCTTTTATTACTGAGCTGAAAAAATTTCATTTTTCACTGCTAGAAATTCAACAAATTTTATCGTATCGGCGTGTCACAAACTTCTCGGACCATGAGGATATCGACTACTACAACAACTTGCTCAATGATAAAAAGAGCCAGCTGACCAAGAAAAAAGAAGACATTTCAAAAGCTATCAAATTGATTGAAAAAACGGTTCAAACCAATTCGCCTTCATCCAAAGAAGAGAGTTTTACAGGAATCCCACTTTCCTTTGTAAATCTGCTCTATTGTCCGAAGTGCCACATTCCGCTTGAAATGAAAGATATAATGATTAAAAAAGTCTACATTCAAACGGGGAATTTAGCTTGTACCTGTGGATACGAGGCAGCTATCGAGGAAGGTATTATCATTACCGCGAACTTGTACGAGACGTCTCCTTATCCATCTTATTTTTACGATAAAGAAACGATTAAAGAGATCAAGCCCAAAATGATTAACTTATTTGAAAAAAGTAATTTTTGGTTTCAAAAAGTTCTACAAAATGTAGATTTGAAAAACAAGGTAATCGTGGAAACAAACGTTGACGCAGTTGTATCACTACCCAAATATATCGATGTTCTTGAAACGAGCGCATCCTATATATTCAGTGGCTATTCGCTTCAGATGCTCAAGAAGGTTAGAAAAAGAATTGAGCGTATGAACCCGAAGCCAAATGCCCTTTATATTTTGAATTCTGATTTAAATCTGCCATTGAAACCGCTTAGCATCGATGTTTTTGTAGATAGTTTTACAGCAAATGATTTTTCACTGCTCAATCCGCAATTCCCAATTCATGTTCTAAAAAACTATTTTCATTGCAGTTCAACAATTGTCGGCGGGTACTCCTATTATGATAGCTCGGCCAAATCCTTGAAAAATATTTCAGCCTTATATCCAAATTCCCACGAGCATATTTTATATCCAAAATACATAGAAGAAAATATATCAGTTAACGGATTTCAAATTACGCAAAGTGAAAATATCGGTTTCTGTACAGATCCAGGACCTTTTTTTGATTATCATGTAATAGACGAAAAATTCCACATGCTAATGTATTTAGCTAGTACGAAAAAATAGCACACAAAGGGAGACTATAACTATAACTCTCACTTTTCATTTACATGAATGTAGGCCTACTGGATACTATGGGTATCCGGTTTTTTTGTTATCATTCAATCCTAAGTTTTAAAGGGGAAGGAGTAGTCCTAGAATCAAATGAATCACTTGATAAAAAAGAAGGATAGATCAGGTGAATGATCTATCCTTCTTTTGCCAATAAAGCTGATGATTAAATGGAGTTTTCAATTAATGATAAACGAAGTGATCAGCCCTCTGCAGAATTCTTTCGAACCTATGTAATAGAAATGTTTTAGTTTTTTCAATTTATTAAGTTCGTCTTCTCCAATACAAAGCTGTGTAACTTACAAACTGTACATCCTTCCTATTCCATTCAAGGGACAGGGTTAACTGGCTTTTCACTTGGAAAACCGATGAACCTCACTATAGTTATTGCGATCTATGCCTGATTTTTGAAAGAACTTGGACTTCCGCTGCGGTTTCCGGGCAAGCCAGGTGCTTACGGCAGCCTCTTGAAAGTTACATATGTGGGGCTTCTCGCGAAGGCAACTGTTTGGGCGGCGACCGAAGAGCGTTGTGCCAATCAGGCATTCTACATCACGAATGGCGATATGTTCCGCTGGAATGAATTATGGCCGAAAGCAAATTCAATGTAACTGCTCCCTTATTAGGCTCTCAACCGTATGTCATCAAGATAAAATTAAAACACCCCAAAACGAATAAAGAGTAATTTTTTCTGCGAAATCTTTAAAAAAAGCGCCCCTTCAAATGAAGCCCTGTACATGTATAATATCAAAATTTTTATGCACAATAAAAAAAGTTGAAGGATAACCCTTTAGTAAAAATAATGAAGGAGACTTTTAAATTGACACAAAAACAACAATATCAGCAAGCTATCAATGCAGCTCAAAAAGCTCAACAGGCTGTTCAATCTGCTCAAGCTAATGAGAATTCACAACAATTCCAACAAGCACAGCAACAGCTTGAAAAAGCTCAACAACAACTTCAAGAAGTTCAACAATCTTGGTTCTAGTTCCATCTACATAAAGTAACGTTCTTGCTGCATCAAAATGAAAATAATCACTTGAAGAGAATAAAGAAGATGGATTAGTGAAATATGCTATAGTGCTTTCAATAGTCCTGGGCTCCCGGATGGAATAAATAGGGTCTCTTAATGTTTTTAACATAGTTATAGACTTGAAGCATTTCAAGTTATTACATCGCGGATTTTTTGCGTTTTGTGCCTGTAACGTCAAGTAGCCTCAAAAAACGATGAAAATGGTGTTATCGGGACTACCTTGTATTTGCTTCCCTTTTTATTGGTACCTTGAATAAGGAAGGTACATCCATTGACCAATGTAAGACTTTGTCTATTTCTTTTTTAAGTTAAAATGATTATTTAACAGCAATGCTTCTTCTTCAGTAGGTGTATCAAATCTACCCAACACCATTTATTACCCGAATCAGCTAAACGTCGTAAGGGTATAATATTTATTAATTTAAAATCGTTCATGACCGCAAAAGTACAATCATATGAACACTCCTATTTTATTGTAATTAAACTAGTTCTTTGCCTCTCATCAGTTTCCAACTAGTCACACCTTTCATACATATCAAACCAGTTACAGTTAGGTTGTTTTAACACTTTTGAAACTCCCTAACCATGCGTTGGGGCCTTTAACGGTTTTCGATGAGTTTCTGTTCTTTAATTACTTTTTTCTATTAAATTGATTTTCATTACAGGAAAGTAAAAATATTCCTCAACTGATAATCGGTAGAGTAATTCCCACGATTGGGAACTAACCCTCTCACACCTCCAGCATTAACAACAAAACGCCAAATGGAGCCGTTACTCGATGTAACATGCATTTGAAAGGGAGAATAAGGATGATTACATACTGGATCATTTTACTGGCCATCGCGGTAGGGATTGTTTTTATCGCAGAAAAAATGAAACAACCGTACCCTACATTTCTTGTTATTGTTGGGTTGTTAATAGGGATTTTACCTATTCCCGGCTTGTCTGATATCAAGAGTTATGCTGCAACTGACACTGTATTCCAAACCACAGTCATTTTAATCTTTTTATCAGCTCTATTAGGAGATGCAGCACTTAAACTTCCGATTATGGAACTAAACCGGAGTAAGAAACCTATCCTATTACTTTCATTTGTAGGAACATTCTTGACGTTTTTAATCGTTTCTTTTCTAATGTACTTTTTACTGAACCTTTCTCTACAACAGGCACTAATCTTTGGAGCATTGATGGCTGCCACTGATCCTGTTTCCGTCCTTAGTATTTTCAAGGCTCTAGGTTTGAATAAACGGTTATCCATTATTGTCGAAGGAGAAAGTTTAGCGAATGATGGAGTAGCCGTTGTGTTATTTAAAATTGCACTTGTGACCACTGTTTTAAGTCTAGGAGGTACTTTTGGGGCTTCTATGGAATTCATAAAAGTAGTTAGTGGAGGTATCGTTATCGGTGGAATAGGCGGATTTATCGCTTCCCATATTACGTCCAAAATCGACAATTATTTGATCGAAATCGGTCTTTCCCTGGTTCTCTTTTATGGTGCATTTGATCTTGGGGAACATTTTCATGTTTCAGGTGTGATCTCAGTCGTGACAGCAGGTTTAATCCTCGGGACCTATGGGAAAAATATCGGAATGTCTGACCTGACACATGAGAAAATGAATTCCTTTTGGGGAATTGTTGCCTTCCTCTCAAATGCACTGATTTTCTTATTGGTAGGGTTAGAAGTCAGTAGCATTAATTTTTTAGATAAAGGATGGTTAATTATTGGAAGTATTTTAATCGTACTCCTGGCCCGATTTGCTGCCGTGTATACCAGTCTTGCTTTTGATAAAAACATCCCAACTTCCTGGAAGCATGTAATTGCCTGGGGAGGATTAAAAGGTTCGCTTTCTATTGCTCTTATATTAAGTGTTACACCGGAGTTTGAAGGGCGGGAGCTGCTTTTAGCGATGACGTTCAGTAATGTTGTATTTTCTCTATTAGTTCAGGGAACGACACTCAAAAAATTAGTCGCTTTTGTCGGCGTGAAATAGGATATATAATAAACGTCTAAACTACAGTTCTTATCCATGGGAATAACTCCAGAATATCTCCTATTAGTGGTGTACTCTTTATTTTCAAGGTATTTGCAGGGCGAATTAGATCTTTAACAGTTGCATTTGAAATAACTATGAGGCATAAACCGGATACTATCCATCAGCCGAAAGGAAAAATAATGATTGGATCATCAAAGATATCAGGAGTGAGATAAAAATGGGAAGACAACAATATGGAGTTGTTGGTTTAGGAAGATTTGGTACTAGTGTTGCTCGACGATTACAAGAGGCTGGACATGATGTTTTAGGAATTGACGTTAATGAAGAACGAGTAGAAGATGCTGGGCCTTACGTAACTCATGCAGTCGTGGCGGATACCACAGAAGAGCAAACACTTAAAGAAGTCGGAATTCGGAATTTTGATTGTGTAATCGTAGCAATTGGGAGTGATATGCAGTCCAGTATTTTAACCGTTTTGCTTCTAAAGGAGCTGGGTGTAAAAAAAGTAATCGCGAAAGCTATAGGTAAGCAACATGGACAGGTTTTGGACAAAGTAGGGGCAGATTGGATCATCTATCCTGAAAGAGATATGGGAGAACGTGTTGCAAATCAGCTCTTATCACCAAATTTATTGAACTATATTGAACTGTCAAAAAAATACAATATAGAAGAAATATTAATCCCTTCAAGAATGGCTGAAAAAAGTCTGCGGGAACTTGATATTCGTGCTAAATATAATATCAGTGCCATTGCCATCGTAAGAGGAGGAGATATTATCATTTCCCCATCTCCAGATCAGATTATTCATAAAAGAGATTTATTAGTGGTGATCGGGGACAAAGAGGAACTAGCCAGATTTTCAGGTGAAGAATAAAAGTGTCATGCTGAACACATTAACATGTTGTCAGTGGGCTTAAAGGGTTATATTTTCTTTCTATTATGATCTTTACTTAATCTAAAGTTCAAGTACCAAGATATAAGATAGGATGGACGATATAATTCCTAAGAAAAAGGAGATAACTATGCTACATTCAAGTAAAAAACACCGTAGGTTTAACATTATTAAACTTCACCCAGCACATATTCTATTGTTTGGTTTTTCAGGGTTAATTTTTATTGGAACGTGTTTATTAATGATACCTGCTGCTACTAGTGACAGGCATCATCTCAGTTTAATTGACGCCCTTTTTGAATCTACTTCTGCTGTATGTGTAACGGGATTAGGAGTTGTAGACACTGGTACCACGTTTACATTGTTTGGACAGATCGTTTTGCTCATTCTAATTCAATTGGGTGGCTGGGGATTTATGACCAGCAGTATACTGATGTTTATTATCATAGGGAAAAGGATTGGCTTGAAACAAAGATTAATGCTTCAAGAGTCTTTGAACACGTTTTCCGTACAAGGTGTAATCAAACTAGTTCAACGAATTATTATCATTACGTTAATTATTGAAACCATAGGTGCTGTTGCTCTCGCCATTCGCTGGTCACAGGAAATGAGTTGGGGAAAATCCGTTTATTATGGAATATTTCATTCTATTTCGGCTTTTAACAACGCAGGATTTGGCTTAGAACCTGATAGCTTGAGTAAGTGGGTAGGCGACCCAACTATAAATCTTACTATTACTTTGTTGTTTATGCTTGGGGGAATCGGATTTTTTGTAATTACGGATATATATGAACAGAAAAAATTAAAAATAAAAAGATTATCCTTACACACCAAAATTACGTTATTATTTACCTTACTGTTAAATGTGGTGAGTACGATTATCATTTTTGGCTTAGAATTCAATAATTCTGCTACATTAGGAACATTGGATATAGAGGATAAATGGTGGGCTGCTTATTTTCAAGGTGTTGTCCCCCGTACTGCTGGCTTCAATACTGTCGATATAAGCCAACTTACATTAAGTTCTCAAGTATTTATGATGGGATTAATGTTTATAGGGGCAGCTTCAGGGTCAACAGGTGGCGGAATAAAAGTAACGACTTTTGCTTTGTTACTTTTTGCCCTATGGGCAGTCATTACCAATAAGGAAGATATAAGCATCTTTAAACGAAGAATTCCAAAATCTCAGGTTTTTAGAGCTTTATCAATTGCTTTTTCTGGGGTAATATTTATTTTTATAATTTTGTTTTTACTAACTATAACAGAAAAAGGGGCTGACATGTCCAAGATAGTATTTGAAACGGTCTCTGCTTTTGGAACAGTTGGATTAAGTGCTGGATTTACTGGGGAACTAAGCCCTATCGGACGTATTTTGATTACAATTATGATGTTGGTGGGCAGGATTGGACCTCTGACTATGGCGTTTGCAATTGCTATTCATTCAAATGATAAATCAAAAATTCGTTATGCAGAAGAAAAAATCTTAATTGGATAATGTTAAGTCAAAAGAGGATATAAATAAGCTCTTTTCAGACTGTAGACAACTCGATAAATAATTGAGTTTGTCTACAGTCTTTTTAGGGTTGTAAAATTCGAACGTTGATTTCCATTCCAGGCACTCGCTTTCTACGGGCGGTCCGCCCTCGGCGCTGTGTAAAGACTGTTGGCAAAAGGGGTGCTATCTTCATGTTAAAACAAAGTTGATTGGAATGGGTGTGCGAGACTCCTGAGGGAAAAGCGTTGTCCAAGGGAGACCCCGTAGGCGTAAACAGATACCAGGAATTCTAATTATAACTAATTAAGAATTTTTATCTTGAAAATGGTAGAGCAAGAAGTGCTGTTTTGCGAGAAAATGCGGTGTATACGGCATGTCGTTTCGCAGCCAAGAAACTATAGTGCCTATCAAAGCTGAAGATCCATGCCAAATTGCTATATCCTTTTGAATTCCTGCTTTATAAAAGAAAGAATCATTTCCCAAAACCTCTAACCTTGCAGTTATTATTTCAGTTAGCATATTTAACAAGCGTTCAGTAAAGATAGGTACCCTCTTCGAACCTAATATCACTTTATAAAATTTAGCATGTTTAGCAATATGATCAAGCATCCGCACCAGCATTACAAAATCCGTATCGGCGGCAGCACCCTCGTTCACAGGCTGACTGTTCACTGCGGGCTGAATATCTTCAATCATATCATCAGCCATTTTCTCTAACATATCCGGTATATCCCGATAATGGAGGTAAAACGTAACACGGCTAATTGTAGCGCGCTCCGCTATGCGGCTAACAGACATTCTCTCAATATCCATTTCCTGCAGCAAATCAATAAAAGCTTCTTTTATTAAAAGCCGCGTACGAAGAATTCGTGGGTCTGTATGACCCTTGTAATTATCCACCATTTTACTTTTCCTTTCTCCTTGGTATTTAAATATACAGTTTCTTTAAGTAATGTACTATATTCCCCAAATAAACAACACAATTAGGTTTAGTGTAAACTAATTTACATTTTGCGTTTTATTGTAAATTGTAAGAACGGGAATTCCTAACTATAATCTTTTTTATACAGTGTTAATTATCTTACACATTGTAAAATAAATCTAGTGAGAAATAGAAAGGAAGTTTGTAGGTTGAGTAAAGGTATCAATACAACTGGTAGGTCCATTAAAAAAGGACCTATCTTGTTCATTATGATTTTGGGGGCTTTTCTAGCCACACTAAATCAGACAATCATGAGCGTTGCAACCCCAGAACTAATGGTTGATTTTAATATTTCGGCGGCAACTGCACAATGGCTGACAACTGGCTATTTGCTAGTGAATGGTATTCTAATTCCAATCACAGCGTATTTCATGCAAAGGTTCACCACCCGCCAGCTTTTTCTAGCTTCGATGGTAATCTTTCTTGCAGGCACGATAGTATCTGCTGTAGCAACAACCTTTCCGGTTCTTTTGACTGGGCGCATGATTCAGGCAGCGGGAGCTGGCATTATTATGCCACTACTTACGAATGTCATTTTCACAATCTATCCTCCCAATAAAAGAGGTGCAGCCATGGGAATGGTAGGCTTTGCGATCATTTTTGCGCCTGCCATCGGTCCTACTCTAGCAGGATATATCCTGGAAAACTATGAATGGGAATTAATGTTCTACGGCATGATTCCGTTTACCCTTTTGGTGATTATCTTCGGCTTTATTTACCTGAAGAACGTCTCGGAACAAGTTATCACCAAGATGGACATTATAAGTGTAATCCTTTCTACTATAGGGTTTGGCACTCTGTTATATGGCTTCAGCCGAGCCGGCAGTGAAGGCTGGTCCAGCAGTGAAGTGCTTGTATCTATTGCCGTAGGAGTCTCAGCACTTGGACTTTTTACCCGGAGGCAGTTAACTTCTCAGAATCCCCTGTTGGATCTGCGGGCCTTCAAGTACAATATGTTCTCCCTTACAGCCATTATCAACATTGCGGTTACCATGGTTATGTATGCAGATATGATGTTGCTTCCACTGTACTTGCAAAGTGCACGCGGCTACACAGCTTTAGAATCCGGATTGTTACTTCTCCCCGGTGCGCTTGTGATGGGATTCTTAATGCCTATTACAGGTAGGCTGTTTGATCGATATGGTGCAAAATGGCTGTCCATAATTGGGTTAATAATTACGATTATTACAACTATCGGCTTTATTGATTTGACAGATTCAACTAGCTATACCTATTTAGTTCTCATGTCTACGGGCCGTCGAATTGGAATGGCGCTGATGCTTATGCCTATTCAAACAGCAGGTTTAAATCAATTGCCTTCAAGCTTGACTGCTCATGGTACAGCAATATCCAATACCATTAGGCAAGTAGCAGGCGCAGTTGGTACTTCCCTTCTTGTAACAGTAATGACGAACCGCACCGAAACACATTTTAAGGAAATGATGTCCACTGGCGGAAATATGGCAAGTCAAAAACATATGATAACAGAAGCCACCATTCAGGGCATTAATGATGCTTATGTTGTAATTATCGGAATTGGACTAATTGGATTAATTCTTTCGTTTTTTATAAAACGTGTTGGGCAAGTCTCTGAGGAAGATTCTGGTGCTAAAATACAAAAAGTTAAGAGACTTAAGAAAGCATAATGTCAATCACTGAATGAAAAATAAAGAATTCCGAACAATTTATTAGTGATCCTGCTTGTAGTGAATCTGTTCTAAATATTCATTGGTAGTATGGGATTAGCTATGTGATTTAATCACCTAGAACTGAGCAGACACCATGTCTATAGTTGTTTCCATGTATTGAATATAAAAGTTGATTTGCTATAAGCATGATTATTTATAAAGTATGTATCAATTTTGAAGGAGGAATAGTATGGATAAAGAAGTACTTTTATATCAATAAAGAAGCCCTTGAATATAATCGCCAAAAACTTTCCGATATTCAGGAAACACTTGATCTAAAGTGGGATGAAACTGAAGTTTAGCTTCCACATACATATTTGTTACGATTTCCTGTTGCCTTGTCAAATTCCGAAGGTCTAAAAATGATTTCCTCTAATCTTATGAGGTTCTAAATCCACATCCAGACAAACTACCTGAATTCATTATTTTTTCTCCGCTACTAATTAACCAGCAGCCCTAGTACTCCATGTAGTGTCTTAGCTTCGCTTGTTATGGCCGAGCTTATAATACGAACGTCCTGTTAGGGGAACATAGACGCATATATCATAAACTAATATTTAACAAGGCTACCCCGAATACATCTATCTCACAAAAGAATAATGTCAATATTAACAGGTTCAAAACCATCTGCTCGAAGTCGTGAGTTAATCTGTCCTCGATGACACTGACCTTGCAATGCTACGACAGAGCCTAATTTGATATTTGCACCTTCAAGCACCTTTTGGATTCGGTTATTCTGTCTTTCACGGTCCACCGATTCTTTACCCCTGATTCCCGTATATTAAATGAGTCCATTCGGCACCCTATTATATCAAAATATCCCAATGTTAACCAAAAAAGCAAGCGGCCAATATTGACCGCTTAAAGGAATTTTTTAATTATATTTTCTTTTGCTTCATTATACTTATATTGGTAAATCGGTCTCCCTATGGTTCCATAATGAACTTGAACATAAAGAGCATCCATGTCACTCAAAAATTTTAAATACTTTCTTACCGATACCCTTGAGATGCCGACACGGCCTGCGATCTCTTCAGTTGAAAACGGAGACCCACCCATGCTTTGTGCTGTTTCCCATATTATTTGTAACGTACCTTGTGTCAATCCTTTCGGCAGTTCTTCTGCCATTACTCTTGGATTCTTGCGAAGGATTTGCCGATCTAACTCCTTTTGACTTAATACATGCTGATTTTTCATAAACATGAATTTCTCTCGATAGGCTGATAAAGCTTCATTAAATCGGTCAAATTCAAAGGGCTTAATTAAGTAATCAACTGCTCCGTACCGCAGTGCTGTTTGAATCCTATTCATATCCGAAGCAGCTGTAATAAAAATTACATCTGCTTTCATCCCTGTTTCCCTTATAAGCAACAACAAATCCAATCCATTCATCCCAGGTATAAAAATATCTAGTAAAATTAAATCGATTGTCTGTTTCTCCAATAGGTTTAAAGCTTCATTTACAGAAGAAACAACAGACACTAGCTGAAATCCTTCTACTTGCTCCAGATAGCGTTTGTTAAACTCCGCTACCATCGGATCGTCCTCTACGATGAGCACACGTATCATTCTGTATCACCCTTGCAATCATATGGTATATAAACAACAAATCTCGTTCCTTGAGATGGCTTAGAGGAGATTTCTAAATCTCCACCAAGCCTTTCCAGGCTTTGATTGACTAAAAAAAGTCCTAATCCCCTTTCTTTTCCCTTAGTAGAAAATCCTCTTTCGAACATATAATCTTGCGTTCCCTTTTCCATCCCGACTCCGGTGTCCTTTACTTCGATTGTTAAGATATCATCTCCGTAATCAAAATGCACTTCTATTTGCTTACGCGGACAGCTTGTTAGTGATTCTAGAGCATTGTCGATTAAATTCCCCAATATTGTAATTAGCTCGTGGGACATATAAGAATTAAGCGGCTCAGGCACTTGACGTTCGCTCGTTATATTTAACTCCGCATCGGCTTCACGAGCATGACTTAATTTTCCTATCAGAAATCCTGCCAGGACAGGATCTTTTATATTTCTGGTTATAGCATCAATTTCATTGTTTCGATGATTTACCAATTCCTTTATATAATTTGTCATTTTATCATGATAACCCATATGTGACATTCCTAAAATAACATGCAGCTTATTCATAAACTCATGAGATTGAGCACGGAGCGCCTCTGCATACGAACGTACCCCAGTCAATTGTTCAGCGAGTTGTTGAATTTCTGTTTTATCACGGAATGTCGAAACTGCTCCCACTATCTTGTCATTTAAAAAAATCGGCACACGGTTTACCACCAAAGTGATACCGTTTAAAACCATCTCTTCGTCTAACTCTGTTTTCCCGGTCTCCAATATCCTGCACAGTCTTGAGTTCGACAAGTATTCTTCCAGTTTCATTCCCAACGGTTCTTGAGTTAACCCTGCCTTATTGAATAAACGTAAAGCCGTTTTGTTTACCATTGTAATCCGGGACTCCTGGTCAACGGCTATAATTCCCTCCCTTACTGATTGCAAGATAGCATCTCGCTCTTGAAATAACTTAGCTATAGCAAAGGGCTCCAGACCAAAAAGAATTCTCCTGACATACCTTGCCAATAGTATAGCACCTAAGATGCCCGCTGCTATTCCAAATAAGGTTCCCGTATAGGTATTTTTTCGACCTTGACTTACAGCTTTTTGAACGTCATTTAAGGAAATACCTACCGCTACAACACCTAGTTGCTTACCCTTACGGTCGAAAATTGGTGTAAAGGAACGAAGGGATGTCCCTAAAGTGCCCTTTGATACAGAAATATGTTCTTTTCCATGTAAGGCAATCGTCTCATCCCCGCCGACGAATTGCTTTCCTATCTTGGCAGGATCGGGATGCGACTTACGGATTTTATTCATATCCATCACCACAACAAATTGTACATTAGTAAGACGGCGTGTTTCCTCTGCAAACTCTTGAATAGAACTTTCCTTTTCTTGCTTACCCAAAGTTTCCGTTACAAGTTGTGAATGTGCTACCATACGCGCCACATTTGTTGCTTTTTCTTCCTGATCCTTTTCTATGCTCGCCGCTATTGTTCTACTGATTAGTAAATCAGTCACGAGCAATGAAAGAGCTACTACACTACAAACCAATATCGTTATTGTCACTTGTAGGCTCCATTTTCTTCCTTTCATAATTTCTCTCCCCACTCTCTTAGAACCCATGGCACTGTATCCCTTTGCAAGCTGTCATTTACCAGCATTTTCATAATCCTGAATATTTTTTTGTTAGCCATACCTAATTGGCCTATAGCTTCAATCATATTAGTATACCCACCAGCAAAATAATACAAAAGTGGTAAAACCTAAAGATTTATAAGTCTTATAACTAGGCTGTTTTCACATACTTTGTTGCTATTTACCAGGTAGTGAGTTGTGGGTGACTTCCCCTCCAGATGCTCGCTTTCCTTGGTGCGGGCGGTGAGCATCCTCGGCGTAAACGCTTGTGGGGTCTCACCTGTCCCGCTGCTCCCGCAGGAGTCTCGCACTTCCGCTCCAATCAACCTTAAATAGTTTCGTTTTAAAAACAACAATCTATACGAAAAGAGCCTATAACTAAAAATAAAAAGAGGCGAATCATCTACATACGGCAGATGATTTGCCTCCTTTTACTTTAAATCGACTTTTTCAATCCCCTTTTTACCATTTGGGGATTATTGAGTTGGTTGCGTCGTTAATGATTCTAAAAGAATCAAACAATTTCATTTCCAAGCTTTAAAATTCGAACCAGAAATTAAAGCGATTCATGAATTTCCTTAATACCGGATAAACGAATGGTCAGAACCTTTTGCTGTTCAACTTTTAAAGACAGGGTTTGTTGATGTAAATCAAGGTTACAAATACGGCCCTTACATATTTGTAACGATTCATTCTGATAATAGGTAATGGTCATTAAGCAATTTTTTGATAATTCTTTTAAGAACATTTACTTCTCTCCTTTCTTACTAGTGGTTTATATGAAAAAATATACTAAAATGATTGACTAGGTATAAAAGACGACGAGAAGGGCATCTGCTTTAGGGTTTGGATTAAGTCTTTTTACTTTTTATATCAGAAATTAGGGAACGCTTACATCGATTTTTGAACAACTTCCATTTAAACAAATTTGGCTTGGATATACTAAGTCCACTCCTGTTTAATGGCATTCAATTCCAATTGACATGTTTTTGTGAAACACCGGTTTCCATTGGACGTTTGCAACAGCTGCTGTAACATATGCTGCTACTCGGCGATTAAAAAGATCTGGAATCACATATTCCTCGTAAAGGTCCTGAAATTCAATCCAGCAATTGCATAAACTACAAGCTTCATATCCTCATTGATTGTTCTCCCATGAACGTCAAAGGTACCACCAAAATGCAAGGGAGTGCGCGGACATTATTGATCTGATTTGGGAAACCCGAGTGTCCGGTTCCTGCTACAAGTGCTCCCGCTTTAGTTGCCTCTAAAGGCATTATTCCGGAACCGGATTGGCTATGGCAAAAATGAGTTATTTTAACAATATGGTATCGGCGCATTTGAATTAAAAAACTTAGTTTATCATCCGTTCACACTATTTTATTATAGTTTTTAACTTAATAATTTCATTAAGAGTGTTGCTAATATAACAGTGGCAGCACCGCCAAGTCTTGTTGAAACTTGTGCAAACGGCATTAATGACATACGGTTGGAAGCTGATAAAATGGCTACATCGCCTGTTCCTCCTAAACCGCTGTGACAGCCTGTTACAATTGCTGAATCAACTGGATACATATTCATAAACTTCCCAACAACATACCCAGTCCCTACCATCGTTATAACAACTACAGAACAAACTAAAACATAAGCTGGAGTTATAATTTTGACTACATCTTCTAATGGGATATAGAGCATACCTAAACCAACCATTAGAGGCCATGTTAAACTTGTGGAAATAAATTTGTATAAATGATAGGCGCCTTGTTCCATTTTTGCAGGCATCACTTTCAAACATTTGACAAGTGTTGCAGCTACAATCATGAGTACAGGACCTGGAATGCCAAGAAATTTATGCGCTAGGCTTCCGAAGATGAAGAAACCGCAGGCAATCAATAATCCGGCACCCATTAGTGAAAAATCAACAGGTTTATTAATATTTGTTTCTTGGATGATCCCGTCGCCACCTTTCGTTTTCACTAATACACCATTACCAGTAAGTTCCGGTTTTTTCTCCCCTAAACGTTTCAGTAAACCGGCACAAATAATCGCTATGATATTTCCAATGACAGCTGCCGGAATCATTTGGGATACAAATGTTTCAGCAGATGCACCTAAAATTTGAGAATATGCCAGGGAAAGCGGTAAGATTCCTTCTCCAATTCCTCCGCCAATAATTGGTACAACAATAAAGAAGAATGTATGTTTTAGATCATATCCTAACAATGAACCTACTAAAACTCCTGCTGCAACAGAAACAAGCGTTCCTACCACGAGTGGAACAAACATACGCGTAAATCCTTGTAATAATACTTGACGGTTCATACCAAGAATACTGCCTGCAACTAAACAAGATATATAAAGGTAAAGGAAGTTAGATGTTTTCATCAAGGTTGTTACCGCTTCCATTGCAGCCGGATTAACCAAATTATAAAATACCATAATAGACGGGATTAAGAGCGCTAAAATCGCCGGACCACCAATATCTTTCACTATAGGAATTTTCAACCCAATATCCCCAAGTAAAATTCCCATAACCATGATAACGGCAAAACCACCAATCATATCAGGCGGTAGCTGATTATATACTGATGCACCATAAATAATAAGCGCCAAGGCTATATAAAGAGGTAGCGGAATAACGCCTACTTTCACCTCTTTAAGTTTGGATAAAAAGCTTTGGTTATCTCCGTTTTCTTCAATATAAGGAAGCGGTTTCATTTTCTTTGCAGATTGCATTTTTTAACCTCCTGTTATTTGACTCCTATTATTTGCTATCCTTAATTTAAGTGATTTTCAAAAAATTTTATAGCTTATGTAACTTTTGTAAGCATTTTTTAATTAAAAAAAGTAAACAGATCCACTTACAATAGATGATTACGAATTCAGCATTGTTGAGGAAACGGAAAAAAATAAAAAAAATCATTATGTTCCATTTAGCTTAACTTGAAAACGGGCAATTTATTGTAATTGGCCCATATTGTAAATCAATCAATTTCAAGATGATGTATTAAGTTAAATGAGAATTCTTCTAAAGTATTACGTTTTCATCATCGTTAAGGGAACAAGTAAAGAAGACCGGGAGAAGTAACTCGACAAACTAACAGCATTCCTTCAAAATTCATTTAACCATAAGGATGAAATAGGGTTACCGGTTAATTGAATTTTAAGGAGGAGATAGCGAAGAATCCAGTCATTGGTCTGGATTTGGTAAAAGGTGAAAGTCAGGTTCAAGCATTCTTGGATAAAAAATAATAGAACGAAACTTTCCAAACATAGTTCAGTGGAAGGCATGCACTAATTTAGCATAGCATGAAATTTTTAAGTTTTTCATCGAAAAACTATTAGCTGGTTTAGCTGTAAGAAAAACAACCTTCAAGAATTCTTCAAGCATGTTTTTGTAAGGAATGGAATAAATTCAGATGAAGACCAATTTGCCGAAGAGAGTGATATAAATGAAACCAATTACCTTTAAAGCATTTGCAATCACTAATGAAATTGATTTGAACAAAATCGCCATTCATTGCGGCATTCCTAAAAAATTCACCTGGGAAGAGCCTTTAATCCTCAAAGGTGATATTCTAAATTCCATCCTTAATAAAAAGATGAATGAATCGCAACAGGTGCTGGTTTTTTCCTTTGGCAGCATTGTCTTCATTAATTACTCACACGCTGATGAGGTAAAAGAGTTTTCAACCTATATCCAATCGTTCGAGCCTGATATTGATCTCGTCCATGTAGATCGATATACGGACGATTACAGCCTTCACATTAGAGAAACTGAAAACATCAAGCTGACCGACGAATATGTAGCGGTGCCTAAATATGAATTTTTCTACCCTGAATTAATTTCCACTGTTCTCGCAAAATCGGTGGCACTCGAAAAAACTGAGGAACAGCTCGGAAAAATCCATGACAAGCTCGAAACCATGATAGACCGACTGGAAAAAGGCAAGCTAAGAATCGGCAACAAGGAACTAGCGAGGACGACGGCAAAAATCGTACGTCACGAGTATAATACCCTTGCGTATATCATGATTCTGGATAAACCTGATATTACATGGACAAGCAGCATTGCCGGCGAATTTTATGACAGGATGCTGAATTTTTTTGAATTGAATGATCGGTATAAAATCTTGAAAAGTAAAACAGAAATTTTATATAACATTATGGATGGGTTTTCTAACATCAGCCATTCGATAAGGGGGCTATTCGTTGAATGGATCATTGTCATTTTAATTGTCTTTGAGATTATCTTGACGATTTTAGAAATTGTAGGATGGATTCCATGAATCCTGCTTTAAGTGGCATAGACACTTTGAAGAAGTAGGGAAACCAAATTTCCATAATAGATTTGGGGTATTCGAAAACAGGTATTATTTGTGAAAAATAAGAACGAAATGAAAAACTACTTCAATAAGGGAGGTTGCTCCGTCAACCTGTTTCCTGCGGTACTAAAAAGCAGTAGACATTTTGCATCCCCAATGTATTCATTACCGATACATCTTGACAGCTCATTTTTTTCATTTGTTTATTCCTCAACCTTTAGCCCTTTTTAAGCCATTAAAAATCCCCTTAAGATACCATTGGATCTTAAAGGGAAACTATTAATAGAAAATCCAAGCAGTCTTAATTCTCTCGTTTTATCTTAGTCCATATTGTTTTGGACTTGCCCAAAACTTTCGAACTTCTGTTCAAAATAACTTGAAGTAAGATCAGAAATATGAACGCCAGTATTTTTTGTTGTATGTATAAAGAGACCATCCCCTAGATAAATACCTACGTGGGTTATCTCTTTACTTAAATCTGACTCTTTAAAAAATACTAAGTCCCCTGCCTTTGGATTTTTGAGTTTCCGCAGCAAGGAATAGTAGTCCGCTGCCGAACTTCGTTTAACGGAAATTCCCTGCTCCTTCATGACCCAATAGATAAATCCGCTGCAATCCATTCCAATAATCGGGTCATATTCACCAAAAACATAAGGAAATCCACGTAGAGTATATGCATACTTTATGACATCAAGAGCTTTATCATAGGAAGCCTTTTGATTTGCATAAAATGGATACAAGGGACTGCTGTATATTTGAAGATACTGCCCCTGCATCAAACTATCAGTTGGTAAAGCGTTACGCTTTTTGATTGTTTCCACAGATACACCGTAATTTTCCGAAATGCTTTTAAGGGTTTCATTATTTTTAACGACATGCTCTCCCTTAGGTGTAAACGTTTTAAACTCGGCTTGGAATTGTGCAAAATATTCTTCTGTGATAGATCTCACCTGAACTGTCTCTGCTCCATATCCAGAATTAACAAACTGATTCCCCCCCAGATAGATCCCAGCCGTCACGATTTTTGAGCTTTCCTTTTCCAGAAAAAATATAACATCTCCAGCCTTAGGAGTATCTGTAACCATTCCTTGCTTATAATAGCCTTCAACTGACAAACGGTCGATGGGCACCTGTTGTCGGGAGAGTACCCAATAAATCAATCCGCTAGAATCGAACCCATTTATCGGTGTCTCTTCTTCAGCCGCTTTTTTAAATCCTATAAAAGTTTTTGCATAATTCCCAATTTGTTTCCCTCTCTCTGTCCATTGATAGATGGAAGGAGTATAAACCGTCTGAATGATTAACTTCTGGCCCACATATAACGTACCATCCGGTAAACCATTCGTCTTCATTAATCGCTCTGCCGATATATCATAATTCGCTGCAATCGATTCAACCGTTTCCTGGGAGGATACAGTGTGCACTTGTTCTGCCGCTTCAACTTTTAAGCCAGGTAAAAAGATAAAACCAGCCATCCCCAGCAATAAAAGCAACATACTACCTAATATTCTTTTTCCCATTTTAATCCCTTCCTTATAACCAAAAATATCTTTTAAAAATACAGTCATACAATCATGCAGATTTTCTTCCTTCTTAATGAATTTATAAAATTCTGCAATAATAAATATTCCCTGTACTACTTTAACACAAAAATACTATTAATTGGGTTACCTTCCACTTTTTCTTATTGAGCAAATCCGTATTGATTTCCCCTCTAATTTGAATGCATGATTATTGCAAGCATTATACATTTCAAAAGGCCGCCAAATACTTTGTTAAATAATTTATCGTTCAATGAACTAAATATGGCATCTAGGGCGGTGATATCGGGCGATTTCTAAAAGAAGTATTTCAGGGTCCCGCAATCCAAATACTTGCTATGATTAGAGTGAAAACTATTCTTATGATCATTGAAATCTGATCATTGAAATCATTAAACATTTCATTTAGTAACAATGAAATGAAAAATAAACAATCAAATCTGAAAAAATGATTGTTCGACCAAACAAATAAAATTATAATATATCCATATTTTTATCCGACCATATATTCTGTCTTGACATTCAAAAGGCCGCCAATTGGCGGCCTTCTTATGGGTGCTAACGACCCATTACTTTAAGTGCAATCCTTTACAACTTACAAACTTTTTAATTAGACTGTTTTTTGTTTTGTCTTCACTTATGAAACCTATGAAATTGGTAATTAGAATATACCAGGCATGCCTTCCATATGTAGCAGGGGATAGATGTGCGATTATATTAACAAAAAGCCAAAATATGGAACCTATAGGATAACTGTCAAAAGGTTAGCGTTTCGACCATTTAACCACTTTTTTGTCAGGAGAAAGAGTAGGATTGTACCCAAAATGAATTAAATTCAACAACAATAGCTACTTTACAGTACCAATATTCCATCCCGACAGTCTACTAATCCTATATTCAGAACAAAATTTATTTATTAGGCACTAATATTACTGTTTTTTTAAAGTAAATAAACAAATTAAATATACTTAACCCTAAAATTATAAGAAACATATATAAGGAAATAACGTCCCCTGCTAAATTTAATTCATCAGCTATGTATCCCATAATAATAAGATTAATACTTGAAACAATTATTGACATTATTGAAATGATACTAACAGTGAATCCATTAACAAGGTTGCGACGTTTCTTAGCCAATAAAATAATGGAAATTATAAATAAACTAATTATTAAAGTAATGAAAACTAATCTTAAAAAATCGTAAATTTCCAACCCTTCCATAGTTACCCTCCTTATTATTCTATTCCTGCATATATTACCACAAAAAACCATTTTCCCAGAAATGGAAACGGCTTAATTGTTCTGTATAGTGGATAAGGTTTTACGACTGATTATAGTAATTTAAATCTCTCCAACCTTCAAAAGTATTTCTGAATTTTCTTGATAAATCATTATCTTTACTAAGAAGGAGAATTGCTGAAGAGTCCCACAAAACCAATTCAACTTTTGCCTTAGGATGTTGGATATTTGGAGTTTCCCCCCAAAGGTTTGGATTGCCGTCTGCATATGGTTCTACTTTAATGTCATCTAAATCATTTTTCTCGTTTTTATCAAATGCCGAAAATACACCCCAAATAAAATAAAAATCTTTATTATTAGCAAGTTTCTTTAGATTTTCACCTGTAATCCAGAAGTTATTATGAAGGTCGTCAAAAATCCGATAATCTTCCAAAGTAATCAAGGCAATTTTCTTCGTATGACCAATCTAAATCTGTAAGTAGCCAATTATAATCTTTTTCGAGTCTGTTGAACGAGTTTAATATTTCTTTTAACTCCAAGAACCCTTCTAAAGTGGTATTCATTTCTTATACCTCACAACTAATTCCCCTTATTTTATCACTTCTTTTTAAACTTCCACTTTAGTTCCATAAAAAGAGGTGACCTTCACAGCACTTTAAAGAACTATAAACTGCCCCGAGAGCGGCCGCAGCACCCTCTGTTATATGAAAAAAGTATTCAATTATAAAAAAACAGTTTGATTACTTTTGTGCACCTTTCATTCAAAAAAATCGCTTGATTATGGAGGTTTTTTCCACACCACAGTGTTGCTTAATACCCTCCTATAAACTAAACCGCTTGCTTATATTTATTTAATTTGCTAATATAACTGACGAACGTTCGTTAAATTAGAGGTGATATTATTGAAAAGTGATGAAATTAAGGTAGCAGCTTTAAAATATTTTACGATCCATGGTTATGAAGGAGCATCCCTATCTCTAATAGCTGAAGAAGTCGGCATGAAAAAGCAATCCATTTACGCCCATTTTAAAGGCAAGGATGATCTTTTTCTGAAAGTTTTACGTGATGCGAAAGAGGCGGAGCTATCTTCAAAACTCCAATATTTCAGTAAAGTTGATTCAAAAAATCCAGAAAAAGATTTATACGGATTTCTACAATTGATCATCGATCTCTTTCAAAAAAATGAGCATTTAAAGTTTTGGCTGCGTATGTCCTTTTTTCCGCCAGCCCATCTTGAAAAAGCAATCGGACAGGAAGTCATGGATATCGAGGAAAAGGTGCAGGCGATATTGGAAAGAAAATTTCAGGATTGGATCAATGCTAAATTAATCGTCGAAGAAGCAGCAATTACGCCGACCTTTGCATTCTTAGGAGTAGTGGATTCCATTATGCTGGAGCTTGTATACGGCAATGATGAGAAACGGCTGAACGATAAATTAGCATCCTCTTGGAAAGTATTTTGGAGAGGTATTTCACAAAAATGATTCACATAGAAAGAGGTGTTAATACATGAATAAACCAATTAATGAACAAAAGGCGATATTAATTATTCTTCTAAGCAATATATTCATTGCCTTTCTAGGAATTGGACTCATCATCCCCGTAATGCCATCGTTTATGAATATCATGCATTTATCAGGAAGTACGATGGGCTATCTTGTTGCCGTATTTGCAGTATCACAACTTGTTATGTCACCATTCGCAGGTCGTTGGGTCGACCGTTACGGCAGAAAGAAAATCATCATTATCGGCTTATTCCTTTTTGGTGTTTCAGAACTTATCTTTGGTATAGGCACGAACGTATCCGTGTTATATATATCAAGGATCCTAGGGGGAATTAGTGCCGCCTTTATTATGCCAGGTGTTACTGCATATGTTGCAGATATTACATCAGTTCAGGAACGGCCAAAAGCAATGGGGTATATTTCGGCCGCCATTAGCTTGGGCTTTATTATAGGACCTGGTATCGGTGGTTTTATTGCGGAATATGGTATACGTTTGCCATTCTTTCTTGCGGCAGCCATTGCTTTTTTAGCATGCCTTGCATCAATATTTATGTTAAAAGAACCGCTAACAAAGGAACAGCTTGCAGAAGTTTCTTCTAATACAAAAGAAACAAACTTTATAGACGATTTAAAAAGATCACTTAACCCGCTTTACTTTATTGCGTTTATCATCGTATTTGTACTCGCTTTTGGTTTATCAGCATATGAAACTGTTTTCAGCCTATTTTCTGATCATAAATTTGGCTTCACGCCGAAGGATATTGCAACTATCATTACAATTAGCTCAATCTTCGGAGTTGTTGTGCAAGTATTTATGTTTGGAAAACTGGTAGATATCCTTGGTGAAAAGAAGCTGATTCAATTATGTTTAGTCATCGGGGCAATATTCGCGGTGGCTTCCACATTGATATCTAGCTATTTGGCAGTACTGGTGGTAACTAGCTTCATCTTTCTTGCATTTGACTTACTTCGTCCGGCATTGACGACATTTTTATCAAAAGCCGCCGGGAAAGAGCAAGGGTTTGTTGCTGGAATGAACTCAACCTATACGAGCTTAGGGAATATCTTCGGACCAGCAATGGGAGGAATACTATTTGACGTAAACATCCACTATCCTTATCTTTTTGCTGCTGTCATTATGGTCATTGGCCTAGGTATTACAGTCATTTGGAAAGAAAACCGATTAGCAGATAGTTTAGCTTAATAACGAGGCGCCATTTGAATAATAAAGGCCAAGATTGCCTTAATATGATTTTTCAAAGTACATTTCGAGCTGGAAACTCTTAAACTTGTATTATACTTTGCCTTTAAACAAAGATCCCCTGTCCATTTTGGGCAAGGGGTTTTTATGCGTCAAGGGGTTAGAAGCTTTTACTCGATGCGGACTTTTAGGCCCTTATATCATGATATTCATGAGCCGTTGCGCTAGGGATATCGGTTTTTTTATTGAAAGTGTCTTAGCCTGGGTTATATGTCAAAATGTTTACGGTAGCACAGTTCCAAACGCTTATTGCATTGGCTGAAGCTCGTCTATTATTTTTTCCCTGAGTGCTCATCGTTTCACGGGTGCAGCACTTGTACCTTATCGCCAATTTCAATAGACAGCAAATCCTCACCTACTACAACTGTTCCTTCATATGTTTCTTTTGTTCTTCCGGGCAAATTAGCTTTTTCTTCTGTTAATCCACCTAATAATACAATATGTGAATACACAGTAAGCTTTGGTTGTATTTGGCTAAAGACTTTACCTGCTTCCTCGGGTGTAGTGTGAAGGTCAAGAATATTGGATATTGATTCTGATTCATTATCAGGTCTTGCGGCTGCAACCTCATGAATGACTACGTCAGCACCTTTAGCAAATTGAATTAGATTTTCATTATAACGGGTGTCACCTGAGATAACTACTGAATGTCCTTTGTAATTAACCCGATAACCAAAAGCAGGATCAATTGATTTATGGTCAACCTTGAAAGCTATTACCTCTATTCCCTTTTGTTGATACACAACGCCTTCCTTGATATCATGTGCTATAATACTTGCTCCTTCAACGTTTCCATTTCCATAGTCTTCCCTTGCATCCAAATCGGCTTTATAAGCTTTATTCATATGTAACATCATTTTCTTTGTTCCCTTAGGTCCCCAAATGTTAAAGGCTAGCTCTCTTTTCCCACCTGTTGGCAAAGAACCTGTAAGCCATATGTCTGGGATGCCAATCGTATGATCCGAATGCAAGTGTGAAAGGAATAACTTGTCAATACTGCCTGGTAACATATTCGCTTTATATAATTGCAAAGCAGTTCCACGTCCTGCATCAAAGAGGAGCTTTTCATTACCAACTTCCACAAGGGTAGCGGGACCGGACCGGGATGTACTTAAAATAGGAGAACCTGTTCCTAATAGAGTTACTTTAAAATCCGATTGCATTCCAGCAGATTGGCCAAAAGAAGGAAGTAATAATGGTAATGATAGTATGATTGAAACTACCAACAAAAAACTAATAGAGGTATTCCTTATTCTTTTCTTCATAGCAAAATCCTCCTTAAATTATTTGACTTTACTCTGGGGAATCTGTCCCAGCCTCCTTCCGAGTGTTTGTTTTGAATAGAAAATAATGTTTCGGAATTATTTTCCACAAATCAACACTACAGTATTTTCAATATTCAATCAACTACACCAAAAGCAATTTAGGATTTACAATTTGAATGCTGTTTCAACCTTTCATCAAGAACAACAAGATAGCGGAAGATTTTTAATTACAGGTCCCAGTTCGTGATTGAAATTTAAAATAATCCATAAAAAATATTGGATTTTATTTTGGATCAATTGTTCATACTAAAATAAAAAATACATGTTAAAGAAGGAGTTTATATGCCAAATCAAAAAAATAATGACCATAATCCAGTCCAACATAAAAGCCGGGACAGTCGATTAAATACAGAAGATGATCCTTTCGGCATACTTAAACAAGAAATGGAAGTGGATACAGATGTCAATGAAGATCCAAATCGGGAAAAATTATTAGATGAATCAGTTGTTTCTTTTCTAAAATCGAAAGAAGGACAGGAATATTAGAGAAGGAATTGTGCTCGCTAATGGGATGTTTTTATAGCCAACTAATCCACCATTTTCCACTATCCTCCGATTAAATGATTCAGAAAAAGCTAAAAGACAAAGACAGAGTCATTTCTTACCAAAGGAAGTCAGATCATTTCAATTTTCCAAGGTGCCACTCATGAACTTTTGGGTGGCCCTTTTTGTATTGTTATCTAAAATGTTGGTTAGATTAACTACTTTAATTTTTAATGTTTTCTTATTCGTAAATTTCAAATATGTACAGAGTACAAGGTTTCTTGAACAAAAGAGCACTGTGACCCATCAGGTTAGCATAACTGGCCTCCACCCCTTGGATAGGCATGACGAAGGAATGAGAGGGCAATTGACCCACGGGAGGGAAAGCCTCCAGGGACGGTGTGGAGATGTACATTGCATGGTAAAATATGGAGCGGCGCTGACTCCTATGCCTTCATGAAGCCAAAATGATCTGACCTCATTTCAATTACCC
The DNA here is from genome assembly GCF_001578185.1 of Peribacillus simplex. NCBI lineage: Bacteria > Bacillati > Bacillota > Bacilli > Caryophanales > Bacillaceae > Peribacillus > Peribacillus simplex. The sequence continues at coordinate 3,185,801 of NZ_CP011008.1, forward strand.
GGAAATCCAATTACAAGGGTTATGAAATCCTGCGAATAAGTGAGCATTCGAGAGATATTCGTATCAAACTGATGGAGTTCAATAAGATAAATGGTATTTCCCATTCTTTCACCGCCCATTGATATTAATAAAAAGTCCTCCCCTTCACCTCAGTTAAACTTTTTGTAACCGACAATCGATGTATCTTCTAATAATTCTGGAACTGGATTAGGGCTGGCTATTGCAAGACAAATTATTATAGCTCATGGCGGAGATCTTCACATAGATAGTAAACCTCAACTAGGAACCCAGTGTAGTATTATATTTCATTCGAACTAGAAAAAAGAAATTAACGAATTATTGTATAAGTGATTTAACGAATAAAAGCTGATATTTCCTTAGTGTGGGAAAATCGGCTTTCTTTATTTCGAAATTTGCTTAGCGTATGTTTTTCGTTTTTTTTGGTAGGACCCTTGGCGGTACCCATATAGAGTAGTTTTATATAACTCCTTGGTTATGGTGAAATACTTTAAAAAACACTTTTGAAAATAAGAGAATTTACCTCCTGATAAATTAACGATATAGTAAAATATATCCTTGCATGGAAATAATATACACTGTAGGCTAGAGGAGAATCATCCTTTGACACATTTCGTATAAACGGCTGGGGAGCGAAGCCGGAAGGAGGGAATATTAATAAAAGTGGAATTCAGCCATTCGTATACAAGCCGGTATCGGATATTCCGTCAAGATTTTACGCAGGGGCTGTCAACTTCCACTTTTTCCGGTCAAAGTATCTAAATTTCAATAATATGGGAGTGGAGAAATTGCGAATAAAACTTTGTCTTTCCGTAATAATATGTTGTCTTTTCGTTGCCATGGGATTTACACCAGTATCGAAGGCCGAGACGAATGCAGAAAAGGATTATACGATTAAATCGTTCCATTATTTAAATGTAGATGGAAAAGATGTGGATTCCCAGGCCAAAGTGAGTAACATATCTAACAAAGAAATAAAAGTAACAATGGTTCTTCCTAAACAGAATAACGAGGGCGATTGGTTGGCATATGGATTTACGAGCAGGGAAACTTTGCTGGCATTTATCGAAAAAGATAAACAGAGACTTCAAAACAAAGTCACTACCATGGGCAGCGGTTCTTGTTGTACCGATTTCTATGAGTATAAAAATAAAGGTGGGAATTATATTTATTGGAGAGACGGTTTTACAAACTTGTCTTCCAGCTGGAATGACAGAATTTCCTCCTTAAGTACGGCGTCACCTTCTTCAAGCTATTCGACGACGCTGTGGGAGCATACTTCATCTCAAGGGTATGGCAGAGGAGTTTCCTTTAGACACTCCGATTGGTATGGTAAAACTGCTAATATGGCTTCGGATTGGGACAATAAGGCTTCGGCAATCGAAATCAAATAACGGGAGATCGCCAATGACCAGGTGAAGGATTTTTAAAATCACTATTCTCTCATTGATTTCGGAAATGGGAGAATAGTGATATTTTTTTAAAGTTTCGTCGCAACTGCCGACCGAGCACAAGCCGTAGTAAAGAAAAATTTTAAGGGATTATTTTTGACTGTAATTTTGTTTATTGTAGTGAACGTATGATTATGTAAAGAATCGCACGTTCAAAAGGCTGCCAATTGGCGGTCTTCTTATGACGCTAGTCGAGTAGAAGGGAACCTCACAGAACCGTGCTTGCGCTATTCACGCACACGGCTCCTCCTCGTTACCATTCACAAAATGTAGCTAATCTCTCAGATTCAGATTTTGCTAATTCTGCTATCCTTAGTCGTTTTTCCATTTATCCCTGCCTCTGAGTGTAGTAAATGTTTCCCTAGTAAGGGCGATAACTGGTAGCCAGCCTTTCCTCCATCGGCATTACCCAACTTCATTGGTACTACGCTGCTACCCCACTCCCTACACGGATCGGTAGGGTCTCCCGAGTTGCCGTATCATATCGATGTGTATAACGTGCCAAGGTCTCTGACCCCAGAGAGGTTTTATCCATCTTGCCCTTAACGAAGGATAAAATATAGCTTTCTGCTGTGCGTAAAGCATCAGCCCTCTCGATTTACTAATATTATGGAGCTCAATCCCTTCAACCATTTGGCTTTCGGCCCGCCACCTAACTGTCTACGCTTAAAGACTAACGTTACCTTTAGCCCTCCAAGACTCGCTACGAACGAATGGCTAGTTCTTACTCGACGGGAATCCACCCGCTATATGATACGACCTAGGCTCGGCCGCACAGGCACCCGTTAGTAAAAGAAGAACTATTTATTTACCAATTAGGTACTGCTCGGAATAAGACTTAGAATCAAAAAGGTCTATACCTAAAAAATCTTCACAATTAGTATCCGAAAAATGAAACACTATTGATTCATTAGGATGAGGAATTGACTTTCTCATTATTTATCATTCAGTCTAAAAGAATAATAAGTCTTTCCATCAGTAGTAACTTCCTAATGTGTACTTTATTAGCAATCAGTTCAATTTTCCTTACAGTTTCTCCTTCAAACTCTATTCCAACAATCGGGACTTCTTCTCCAAAGTCTAACATTATATCACCGTTAATAATTTCTGTGTTTGGAACCTGAGCCATTTTTTTCATCTATTTCTCCTCCTATTCATAGGTTCTTCCTTATTTATTGTAGAATATTAACATTTCGATTTTCATCGAAATATGGATTAAATTAGGGGGAATTAAAGTGAACGCAAATCCAAATGTAGTAATGATTGCTACTCTTGTGAGTGAAGCTTCTCGTGCAGCAATATTAACAGTCTTATTAGACGGTAGATTCCATCCTGCAAGCGAATTGGCATATATGGCAGGAATCAAACCACAGACGGCTAGTTTCCATTTGACAAAAATGGTCGATGCGAATGTAGTTACAGTTGAAAAACAGGGGAGACATCGATATTATGGACTTCGAAATCAAGAAGTTGCTCAAGTTATAGAGTCATTTTTATCAATAGCTCCACCAATTGAAATTAAATCATTAAAACAGGCTTCGGAAGAAAAAGAGATGCGTTTTGCAAGAACATGTTATGATCATCTTGCAGGGAATTTAGGAGTAAAATTAACAGATTATTTAATTAAAATAGGTGTTATTTATGAAGAAAAGGACGGGTTTACTGTTACTGAAAAAGGAGAGTCATTCTTTACAACTTTTCAAATTGATCTTGAAAGGGTTAAGAAAAAGCGTCGTTCATTTACACACAAATGTTTAGATTGGAGTGAAAGACGTCACCACCTTGCGGGAGCATTAGGAAATGCCCTTCTAGAAAGACTATTAGAATTAAATTGGGTTCAACGTTTACCTAAAACAAGAGCAATAAAAATCACTTCTGACGGGAAAAAGGGACTTAAAGAAACATTTTCTTTTGATATTACAAACAACTAAGTTTTGAATATAAAACAGCCGATTTAGCCTTAAAGGGGGAGTTAAAGTCGGCTATTTTGTGTTGAAATATGCTTAACGTGGTTTTTTTCCGAAATGCTGGCGATACCCCATCCCCTTAAGCTAACGCCAATGAGTACTTAAAGTAGATCTATTTCTACAAGATAATCGTTCATGCAATTAACTAAAGACATACAAAATAAGCCTCCGATAGGTCATTTTTTTGCGCTATGCTGCACTCTTGTGACACACGGTATACTGATAGACAACACCCAATATATCAAAGACTGTCTTTTTCTCATAACGGTGGGATTTTCGCCCATTTTTCTGTAGGAGGACAAACAGGCGAAGTAGAATCTTTGATGGCTCTTGTGTGCTTTTTTGTATCGCTTGAAACAGCAGTAAAAAATAGTCTTTGATGATATAAATAGCTTTATATTCACTCAATTCCTTCTTTTTCTTTTCAAGAAGTAACTGTCGCCTTTGAAACATGGTAGAAGAACAGAGGAGAATGCCAATGAGTTGGCCATATAAATGGCACTCAAGGCGTTCTTTTTTGATTGGTTTGCATTCATCGATTTCAAAGAATGACTTCCATGTTTAAACAAAATTTCGATTTGCCAACGCAGGGAATAGAGGGAATGAACATAGTCAGTGGGAACTTCTTCTGGTGATGTATTCGTTATGTAGACATTCATACCCATCAAGTGCTTACTTTTCTCCTTCATGACAATGCCTTTCTTCTTTTCTCGAATCGCTTGGTTTTTTAGGCGTGTTTGCGTTTGATCATCGGTTAAACGCAATCCGGCTTTTAAGTTTCGAAAATTGTCTTAGCAAATCAGGTGTTGATTTAAAATAAAGTTTGATTAAAGATCCTCCTTTACCCCTTAAAAAAACAGCAAATAAAAACCCGTTATTTTGAAAAAGGATTCAAAATAACGGGTTTCTATTGATTAAATATCAATTTTTTATAATAAAGTTAGTTCGTTAAGAAAAGCGATTCTTATTTCCAGAATCGCGCCCTTTTGTTTACATCTGTGATATACCGTTTAAGAATAAAGCGAAAACAAAGCTAATAAAAGTAAAACCAGCAAGCGGAACCGCAAAGGCTTTGTTGTTCTTAAACTCAAATATTGTAAATAAGGCACCTAAAGCACAAACAATAAACCATATTGGGATAAAAATTAAGTCTGCAACATTAACAGGAAGCAATGTATATAAACCTGTAAAGTATAATATCCAATTGATAATTAATAGACCAAATATACAATAAGACCACTTATACGGAGGTGAACCTTTCCCATATTTTCTAACCATTAGTAACGGAAAAACGAAGAATAACTAATATAGCTCCAAAAAGTCCAATTAAAATCGAAGTTAACCCCAAAGAACATACTCCTTTCGCATTTTGATGTATTTTTATCGTTCAACTAATATCCCCTTTTCTTTTAATGAAATAAAAAAAAAACCCGATCACTCGGTGTATTAAATTTTTCTTTATAAAAAAGTTTGATTATCCATATGATGACTTATTGCACTAAGGCTTTCATTAGTTGAAAAAGACGATATAATAACTTTTAAAGTGTAGTGTAATATTTGTAAAAAGGAGGTTCATTCTCATGAATATTTTAATTTTGGGTGCATCTGGACGAGTTGGAGGTCAAATAGTTACTTATGCCCTTCATGATAGACACCATGTTACTGTATTAGTTCGAAATCCAGAGAAGCTTCAAATAAATTGTGAAAATTTAACTATTATCCAAGGTAATGTTTTAAATAAAGGTGATATCTCACATGCAATGCATGGGATTGATGTAGTTATTAGTGCGCTGAATACTGATGGTACAACCACTCTATCAGAAAGTATGCCACTAATTATCGAAGAAATGGAAGAAGAAGGAATACAACGAATTATCACTATAGGAACTGCAGGTATCCTGCAAAGCAGAACCACACCAAATTCATTGCGTTATCAGTCAAGTGAATCAAAGCGTAAGTCTACCCGTGCAGCGATAGAACATCATAAAGTTTACGATATGCTCAAACAGTCACCACTCGAATGGACTATTGTCTGTCCTACGTATTTGCCGGATGGGGAAAGTGTAGGTAAATATCGTGTAGAAGGTAATTTTTTGCCGGAGGACGGCGTAGAAATATCCGTGCCGGATACAGCAGAGTTTACATTTAGTCTAATAAAAAGTAGCGATTATATAAAATCACGTGTAGGTATCGCCTACTAATAATCTTCTTATGCTAAACACCATGAGTAATCAAAAAAGCCGATTAATGGAAAAACATGTTTTTAATTTTTGGCCAGCCAAAAAGCCCTTCAAAACCTTTTTGGAGGGCTTTTTCTCTGTTTTAATTAGGCCAAATCCTGGAACGTTTCTTTACTCCTTGAAAAAGCGTACATCCTATGTTTGATTCTACCGCATATATCTGCGCATTCACAATCCAGGCGAATGCCCTCCTCCTTCATTTTTAAATCCTCTTCCTTCAAGTATCCAAATTTCTTTTGGTGAATTTCAATACAGATTCCCTTGAACGTTCAATTTCATTTTTATTTTCATTATAAAATTTTGAAACATACGCATAGAAAATAATGCTGACCGTTAGAAATTGTGCAAAAAGCGAACTTGTTGCAGCACTTCGGAACTTAGCCTCCGGTGCACGTACATGATTTAGGGACATATCAACTTTTTTAGTTAGTCCATTGTTCCCCAACCGCGATAAACCAATTGTTTTAATTCCATATGCTTTAGCAATATCAACGAGTTCCAGAATTTCTTCAGTTTCGCCACTATTGGATATACAGAAAAAAACGGTGTTCTTTGATGATGCAGCAAGCGCAGTGGCCGTAATATGCGGGTCTTGATTGGCACTTACAATCTTTCCTAACCGTAGCCATTTCTGTGTAATATCTTCAGCAACGAGCCATGAAGCTCCTAAACCATAGACATAAATTACATCTGCACCCCTCATGGTTTCAATGATATTGTCAAGAACGGCCTCATCCAAATAATGTGCCGTTTCTTGTATAGCTTGTACAGAGTTGGAGACTATTTTATTTTTAATGGACGCTATTGTTTCATTAGGCTCAATGTCATGGAAACCTTTTTTCTCCGGTTGGGAAATTAGGGATGATAGGGATACCTTCAGTTCCGAAAAACTGTTAACTTTTATAGAATGACAAAATCTCGTTACGGCCGAACTGCTGGCATTGGCATGGTCAGCTAATTCATGTATCGTCATTCTTATAATTTCTTGTGGATTTTCTAAGATATATTGTGCAATTTTCCTTTCTGATTTTGGCAACTGGTTCAATAAACTTTCAATTCTCAATATAATATTTTCGACGGGCATATGATTTACTCTCCTTGATCTTTACTTACTTTAAATGCTTCATTGCTATGTAGTAACAACCCAAGGTAGCTGATACGTCTTCTACAACAAATTTCACATTTGGGTTTTCAAGTTTAATATGATTGATGAAAGAGCTTTGCACCAATGGTATATTTGTCAATATGCTACCTTTTATTGCAATTGTAACATTCTCACTTAACTTTAACTTCTTGATAACCTTAAGCGTTTGTTTTGAAAGGTGGTACCCGGCCTGATTCAGAATATTTTGCGAGGAACCATCGCCCTCCTCCGCATGTTGGACAATTAGGGGAACAAACGCGGCAATCTCGGATTTCGTGGCGGAATAAATGAATTTCTTCAGTTCCATAACACTATGAAGCCCAAGTTTTTTAAGTATTGTCTCGGTTAAAAGGCTATAGTCATCTCCCTCATCCTCTTCTTTCGTCATTTTTATAAAAGCCTGCATGGCGATCCAATAGCCACTTCCTTCATCCCCAAGAATGTGTCCCCAGCCACCAGCCGATTTCTCGATACCTTTATGGATGCCGATACTTACAGATCCAGTTCCGGATATGGTCAAAATGCCATCATTTCCTTTTAGTAAAGCAGCATGAGCGATAATTCCATCATTTACAATCGTGAACGGGGCATTAAATGCCTTTCTTAATGCACTTTTTATGCCCTGCGGATTTTCAACTCCTCCATACCCGGCTAATCCTAAGCAAATGTAATGGCAGCTACCATTATCAATAGGAGCTATGCTTTCTTCAATTGCCTGTATAATGTTGGCGATGGCTTGTTTTTCATTTATAAGCAGGTTTCCAAACCCAGCTTTGCCTTCACTTATTTTATTACCATCTAAATCAAAAGCCGCTGCTTCAGTTTTAGTGCCCCCGCCGTCAACACCGATAATATAATTCATATCATTCTCCTATTCAGTAAAAAAGGAAGGAATATCACCGTTCCTTCCCTGATCATTTAATATTGAATTGGAATTTCCCCCATGGTTCCAAATGATCGAGGAGAAAAATTTCCTCTTCTGCTATTCGGCCCACTACATTTGTTTTTCCCGAATTCTTCATTTCCTTCAATGCAATCTGCAATTCCCCTTTATATTGTCCATAGAGCTCATTTTCAATTAAAATATCACCGCGTCTTATATCAGGCGTATATGTTGGTTTAAATTCGTCGCTCTTATATTTCACGCGTGATTGAGTCGAGCGAATAAGATAATCGGAAACATCTCCACGGTAAAAATGGAATTCTTCCAATACTATTTTTTTCTCTAAAGCTGTTATGGTTTCGTGAAGGTTAACATTAAATGTTAATAGACCTCTGTTTAACTGGCTAAGCTGTTTCAATTCATCTTCAGATGCGTAGGCATTCGCAATAATTACATCATCAATCAACCCTGTCGCATACAAGTGTTTCGCTTGAGTTGTAATAGGTAATTCCCGGTGCATTTCTAATGTACATAATCCTTCCATTATAGGCCAAGGTCCGTACGTTGCTGCATGGGAGCTTATGAAAGCTGCCGTGCGGATATTATGCTTTTTGAATGACTCACAGCATTTTATAAAATGAGGATAGCCCAATCCTGCATAGCGATGAGGATAGAAGTTATGCGATCCAACTAAATTCTCTTTATTTGGTTTGTAATCGATAATATTTTCTAAATATTTTGTTGCATTGCTCATGTTTATTTCAATTTTTAGATCATATGGATTATGTGTCATAATCGACTCTTCGTTACCTGTAAAACCTATGTCCAGCCTGATTCCATACGCACCTAATTCTGCAAAAAACGATAAGTCATCATAAGAAATGCCTAGTGAACCGAATACTCGGGGAGCAATATCGACCATCACTTCCATATTCAATTGATTGGCAAAACGAATCGTTTCTTTAAATTCTTTTAAAATCTTTTCTTTGTCACCTTCGACAGAAAGCAAGCAAGTAAAGATCTTTTTGAATCCATATTTGTGTGCAAGTGCAATGTATTCCATATCTTTTTTAACGGTTGAATGCTCTGGATAGATAGATATACCGAGTTTACCCATTATTTAATCACCTCTTTACTGTTGTGGGGCTAGCTTTTTTACAATGCGAATCATATGTTCAATTAGTTTTTGTTCACTCATTGCCGTCATCAAGTGATCCTGTGCATGAATCATTAATAAAGTTTTCTCACTTGGAACTCCATTCAATTCTGCTTGAATGAGCTTGGTTTGTGTCTTATGGGCCAAGTTCAATTCTTCCTGGCCCTGTTTAATTAGATCCTCTGCCTTTTCAAAATTAAAATCTTCCGCTTCTTTTAGTGCTTCGAATGCTAATCCTCTTGCATTTCCACTATGTGATATTATTTCAAAAATTTCCATTTCATTATTGTTCAATTCAGTTGACATATCACTACACTCCAATTTTATGTTAGATTATGAAGTTTCATTGGATTGCTGTAATCCAACGAAACTTGATGTCGATACTGCACTTTCACTGAAGAATCGCGGTAAGTATTCTCGATGCACTTTTAACAGTTTTTGTAAAACCATTTCCGCCAGGTCATCACTTGGAATAAGCGGGTTAATCGTTAAAGCTAATAATGCTTTATCATAAGAACCTGTAACGGCTGCCTCTGCACCAATTCTTTCAAATGATTTGATTTGTTGAATCAAGCCATGCACTTGTACGGGTAATTTACCCATAGCCAAAGGAATTGGTCCATTTTTGGTGACAATGCAGCTTACTTCGACAGCTGAATCATAATCAATATCAGTAAGCGATCCTTTGTTTTGTACATTTAGCACTTGAATATCTTTTTTATCATTATAAATAGAAGAAATGACATTACACGCTGCATCACTATAGTAAGCTCCACCGCGCTGCTCTAGTTGTGGAGGCTTGATGTCAAGGGTTTCATCCTTATATAGGTCAAACAAACCTACTTCTAATTCTTTCACAACTTCTGCTCGAGTTTCCCCAGATTTGAATGCTTCCAACTCGTCTTCTAAAATCGTTTTAGTTTTGTAATAATAACGATGGTACGGGCAAGGCACAACACCTAAAGATTTCAAAAACCTTCTGTTCCAAGCTAATGGGGCAATATTCTTCATCGTCAGCTGAATTTCAGGATTGCCCAGCATTTCAAGCACTTTATCTGTTACTTCTTGATCATCAACGAACACATGCATCCCGAATACCATATGGTTTAACCCTGCGAAATCTATGTGCACTCTTTTCATATCAACACCAAGCATGTTAGAAATAGACATATGCATATTAAATGGAACATTGCATACACCAATGACTTTTTTATGCTTGCTGTAGCGGAGAAGGGCTTCCGTTACCATCCCCGCTGGGTTTGTAAAATTAATTAACCATGCATCAGGGCAGAGTTCCTGCATTTCTTCTGCAATTTCCAGAAGAATGGGGATAGTTCGTAATGCTTTGGACAATCCTCCTGCACCATTTGTTTCCTGACCAATTAAGCCTAATTCCAACGGGATCCTCTCGTCCTTGATTCGTGCATCAAGTAAACCCACTCTCATTTGCGTTGTGACAAAATCAGCATTTTGCAAGGCTTGACGGCGGTCTAACGTTAGATGTATTTCCATTGGAAGTCCTGCTTTTTCAACCATACGTTTTGCCAAGGTTCCTACAATCTCCAGTTTTTCTTTTCCTGCCTCAATATCCACTAACCATAGTTCCCTAATAGGCAGCTCATCATATCGTTTTATAAATCCTTCTATTAATTCTGGCGTATAACTGGAGCCTCCACCAATTGTGGCAATCTTCAGCCCTTTTTTCATTTCCATTCCCCTAACACCTCATCGTAAGCTAATCTGAATTTTTCATTCATTTATAGATGATTGCATAACAAACCAGTGCGCTTACCGCTAATAAAGACAAGAATAATAGTGATGCTTGTTTCTTGTTTTTAAACTTACCTTCAACAAAACAAACAACCATCGTCAATCCTGTGCTTATGGCAAAGGTATTTCCCAAGTATAGCGAGAATTGTTTATTTATCTCAAAGGCATCCATTAATCTGTTAAAAATAAAATTAAAAACAAGAATGAAGCTAAAAAATAGAAAGGCACTTTTGTAACTAAAAAAGTGGATTCTGGAAGTTGAATTCATGTCCTTTCCCCCCTCTCAATTCATAAAAGGAGTTTGGAGCATTTAGTTCCAAACTCCCTTTTAGGCAATCCTTATAAAGCAATATTTTTACTATCTGTTGTTTCTACCATGTTTTCCTGCGCTAAAAGCTTTTTATCGTACATCTTAAAGAATGGCAGATACACAATAACGGAAATGGTTAAATTCACCATCACGAGAACGATGGCTCTCCAATCACCGCCAGTTGAAAGGTAGGCGCCTATTGGAGCGGGCAATGTCCAGGGAACCATTACATATGTCGGGTTCACAAGTCCGATGGATGTTGCAATATATGCAAGTGTCGCACCAATTAGCGGTGTAATGATAAATGGAATAATCAGTACCGGGTTTAGTACAATTGGCATCCCAAAGATAACAGGTTCATTGATGTTAAAAATGCTTGGAACAATTGTTGCTTTCCCCATTGCTTTACTATAGGTAGACTTTGCCGTTAAGAGCATGGCAATTACTAAACCCAAAGTTGCACCAGACCCGCCAATCCAAATAAACCATTGGAAGAAAGTTTCAGGAGCGATGTGGGGAATTGCCTTTCCAGCTGCAACTGCCGCCGAGTTATTCCCCAAGTACACTTCCCATACCGGACGAGCTACGGCACCTACCACTGAAACGCCATGAATACCAAATGACCAGAAGAATGTAATCAAAAATACTGGAATTAATACACCTGGCAATGTGTCGCCTGCACTGATGAGTGGTGCAACTGCTTTATCAACGAGTGAATGTAAATCAACAGCAAAAACGACTGTAATTAAAGTCATAACAAGCAATACGATTGTAACTGGTATTAATGCTTCAAATGAACGGGCTACTGAAGTCGGAACAGAATCCGGCATTTTAATTGTGATATTTTTTGTCTTACAAAGACGTAAAATTTCGACTGCAAAAATGGATACAAGCATTCCTACAAAAAGACCATGGCCCCCGAGATTTGTCATTGGCAAAACAAACCCCACATCATCCATCATCTTTACACCAATTGTGAACAAGAAGGCTGCCAATGATAGTAAACCTCCAGATAGCGGATCAAGTTTATAGCTTTGAGATAAACTGTAGCCTATACCAAAAGTAATATATAACGTCATGATAAACATCGTTAATCGATATGGTATTAAAATTTCTGCTATATGTTTTGCAGACCATTCACCTAATGCAGTATCTGCTGCAACGGGCGGAAATGCAATGATCAAGAATAAACTGCCAAAAATGATGAATGGTAACGCAGAAACCACACCATCCCGAATTGCACGTAAATGTTTTTGCTCAGACAATTTAGCCATAGGTGTTGAAAGATTATTTTCTAAAAAAGCTACAAACTTGTCCATTCGTGTTTTCCCCTTTTACGTTTAGTGAAAAGAAATAGTAATTAGTTTATTATTTTGCTAGTTCCGTTACCAGTTTTAGTAGCTTAGGTCCGCCAAGAGGGCTGTAAGCTTGAGCTGGTATGGCTTCACATGGGACGCCCGCTTCATCTGCAGATGCCTTAAAGCCATCGAAACGATGTTTGACTTGCGGAGCTACCATTGCAACATCCCAGCCATTTCGTACTTCTGCATCAAATTCTTGAGTGCCGACTGCCAATACTTCTATAGTTACACCCTGTTTTTCCCCCTCCTTTTTTAAAGCGCTTACAACGATTGCACTAGACATTCCACCTGAACATACGAATAAAACCTTCATTCTTTGTTCCTCCAATTTTTTTTATTTTTTTTATTGGCTTTTTTCACATACTTTGTTGCTATTTACCAGGTAGTGAGTTGTGGTTGATTTCCCCTCCAGATGCTCGCTTTCCGCGGGGCGGGCGGTGAGCCTCCTCGGCGTAAACGCCTGTGGGGTCTCACCTGTCCCGCTGCTCCCGCAGGAGTCTCGCACTTCCGCTCCAATCGACCTTAAATAGTTTCGTTTTAAAAACAACAATCTTTACGAAAAGAGCCTTTTTATTAAAGGCATTAAATCGTTTTTCTTATGAATCCTTGTGCCTTCACTAAACGATTTGAGGCTTCTTCATACGATACATTCGTTAAAATCATGACAATTGCAATTTTGGGCTGGGCATGTGCCTTTTCTAAAAATTCATCTGCAATTTCATAGCTACAGTCAGTAGCATCCATGATAATGCGTTTTGCGCGTTCAACTAGCTTTTCATTAGTTAACTGTAAATCTACCATTAAATTACCATAAACTTTACCCACTCCAACCATTGAGGCGGTGGAAAGCATATTGCATACTAACTTTTGCGATGTTCCAGCTTTTAAACGTGTAGAACCCGTCAGGACTTCAGGCCCGTTTACAACTTCAATCGCAATTTTTGCAATCTTACCTATCTCAGAACCTTTGTTACAGCTTATCGACACAGTTCCTGCACCAACTTGATTGGCATATTCCAAGCCAGCAATAACATATGGAGTGCGTCCACTAGCCGCAATGCCCACTACGACGTCCCTGTTTGTTAATTCGATTTTCTTCAAATCTTCAGGACCTAATTCAAAACTGTCTTCAGCACCTTCAACTGCCTTAATGAAAGCCTTTTCCCCACCAGCTATAAGACCCACTACTTCACTCGGATCGGTATTGAATGTCGGTGGACATTCTACTGCATCCAATAAACCGATACGCCCGCTTGTTCCTGCACCCATGTAAATTAATCTGCCGTTTTTATTCATGGCTTCGACGATCATCTCCACGGCTTTAGAAATTTGCGGAAGTTCTTTTTTCACACAATGGGCAACTTTACTGTCCTCTTCGTTCATTACCTCTAAAAATTCAAGTGTTCCCATTTCATCCAAACTCATGGTCTTTTCATTACGACGCTCTGTCGTTAAATGCTCTAGCATACATATCATCCTTTTTTATTTCAGTGGTGAAAGTGGTGAAACTTTTTTAGCTATAGAGAATATATCATTATTAAAAATTAATTTCAATATTGTGTATACATTTTTAAAAATTAATTTTAAAATAAATGTAAGGTAACTAATTGATTGTTATCTTTCTGTAAAAATAAAGGTGAACCGAGTAGCCATTTCGTGAACCAAACCTACGATTCATTTTTATTGTTGGATTTTATCTCAGTTTTCATAGGTGATAAATACATATATTAATTATTTGTTAACGCTTACAAATAATTAAATATAAATATTAGTAATGAAATGAGGTTGTACTATTGATGCATGAAAGAATTACAAAGAAAAAATTCGGTTCATTGGCACTAGCCGCTTTGGTGGGAGGATCACTTCTCCTTCCAGCTGATTTGATTGCAAATGCAGAATCAGGGACAATCCCGCAAACAACTACTTATGTAAAACAGGAACTGCGGGCAACTTGGATTGCAAGTGTGTTAAATATTGACTGGCCGTCCAAACCTGGTTTATCCATATCAGCACAGAAAGAAGAATTCATAAAATATTTGGATGAACAAAAAGCAAATGGGGATGAATGCTGTCGTTATGCAAATTAAACCAACTGCAGATGCTTTTTACCCTTCTGAATACGGTCTTTGGTCAAAATATTTAACAGGAGTCCAAGGAAAAGACCCTGGGTATGACCCTCTTGCATTCATGGTAGAGGCGGCACATGATCGTAATATTGAATTTCATGCCTGGTTTAATCCATATCGCATTACCATGCCTTTAGGTAAGACAGCTGAATTATCGGATATTGATAATCTTCCAGAATCTCATCCTGCTAGAAAGCACCCGAATTGGGTCATACCATATGGACAACAGTTGTACTTTGACCCAGGCATTCCTGGCGTACAACGGTTTGTGATCGATGGAATAATGGAAGTTGTTAAAAATTATGATATTGATGCAGTCCATATGGACGATTATTTCTATCCTTACAAGATTGCAGGAGTACCTTTCCCAGATGAAATTTCCTATCAAAAATATGGAGCAGATAGATTTACAAATGTGGAGGATTGGCGAAGGGATAATGTAAATAACCTTGTTAAGAGTATAAATGAAGAAATCAAGGCAGAAAAATCATATGTGAAGTTTGGTATAAGTCCATTTGGAGTTTGGCGCAACAAAGCAGTTGATCCCACAGGATCTGACACTGCCGCTGGACAAACGAATTACGATGATTTATATGCGGATACCAGAACGTGGATCAATAATGAATACATTGATTACATTGCCCCTCAATTATATTGGAATATAGGATTGCCAGTAGCTGACTACGCCAAACTTCTTGATTGGTGGACAAAAGAAGTCGAGGGTAAAAATGTTCAACTCTATATTGGACAAGGAGACTATAAAATTAATACAGAGTCCAATGGTGTCCAAAACTGGTTCAATCCTGAAGAAATGCCAAACCAGTTAAAACTGAATCGAACATATAAGGAATTTGATGGAAGCATGCATTTCAGTGCCAAAGATTTACGGAAAAACCCCCTTGGGATAAAGAATCGCTTAAGCGAGGATATTTATAAGCATCCCGCATTGGTTCCTGCAATGCCTTGGATTGATGATCATGCCCCAAAGGCTCCAAAGGTGAGCAAGGCAACACAAGCTGGAGATGGAATACAATTTGAAATTCACGATCACAAGCAATCAGATGCATCCTATTATGCCATTTATCGTTTTGATGGGAAGAAAAAAGGAAATATAGATGACTCAACGAACTTACTTGCCACAGTGCATAAAGAAAATAAACGTCAATTGTTTAATGACCCCAGTGTAGAAAAAGGAAAGACTTACACATATGTTGTGACTGCCTTAGACCGAACCCACAATGAAAGTAAACAAACTAAACAGATTAATATAAACGTAAAATAATCTTCAATAAATAGCTTTACGGTTCAAGTGGCGCATGTCAGTGAACAATGGACGTAAGATATATATTAAACAATATGTTAGAAATGGTCTTATCTTAGTATCATATACTGTTCATGCTAAATCAGGATTATAAAAGAATCGAAGTAGGTGGAATGATGATGTACATAGTTGGATTAATGTCCGGAACATCATTGGATGGAATTGATGCCGCACTTGTTCGGGTGGATAATAGTGGACTCGAGACTGAACTGGAAGTGATTGAGTTCATGACATGCCCTTTTCCAAAAGATATTGAAAAAGAAATTATGCAGTCTTTATCTGCGGACACATCCAATGTGCAGTTAATATGCAGTTTGAATTTTAAATTAGGAAAATTATTTGCCAATGCGGTGAAGGAAGTTTGTCATAAAGCTAGATTTCCAATTGATAAACTGGATCTTATAGGATCCCATGGCCAAACGATTTACCACCAGCCTTTAAAAGAACAAAATTATATACCCTCCACGTTGCAAATTGGGGAAGCTGCAGTAATTGCTCACGATACAAACACTCTTGTCATATCCGATTTTCGTACGATGGACATGGCTGCTGGTGGACAAGGAGCTCCTCTTGTTCCTTTTACCGAATACATTCTTTATAGAAGTGAAGGGAAGGGAAGATTACTTCAAAACATAGGGGGCATTGGAAATGTAACCGTCTTACCGAAGCAAGCTTCGCTTAATGACATGTATGCTTTTGATACAGGGCCTGGGAATATGATCATTGATGGAGTATGCCGCCAATTGTTCAATATAAACTATGATGAAGCTGGTGACATAGCTAAACAAGGAAAAATTAATGACGAACTTTTATCTTATTGTATCAGTCATCCTTATATTATGACCCCTCCGCCAAAATCAACTGGCAGGGAATTGTTTGGCCAGCAATATGTAGTAAAACTATTAAAGATGTTTGAATCACTTCCTAGTCAAGATATTTTAGCAACTGTAACGATGTTTACAGCAAAGTCCATTGTGGAGAACTATCGAAATTTTATCTTTCCAAAGACCAATATTGAAGAAGTGATTATTGGCGGCGGTGGCAGCTACAACAAAACGTTATTAAATATGATTCAATCACTTCTTGGAAATTATATACAAGTCCTGACTCAAGAAGAGTTGGGATACTCTTCTGAAGCGAAAGAAGCGGTGGCCTTCGCTTTACTTGCAAATGAGACTTTCCATGGTAATACAAGTAACGTTCCCAAGGCTACCGGAGCTGACTTCGATGTCATCCTTGGCAACATGACCTTCCCTCCTTCACATCGAATTGGTAAGGAAACATAGTATATAATAAGTTAGATAAAAGCCTCCCTTCCCCTTAAGAAATGTCTTAGGCGGGTTTTTCATTTAATCGTCATAACTTTACTCGGTATGATAGCTATGGCCCCCCGTCTAATGTTCTTAGGCATCACCTACTTCACTCAGACCGTAAGCCGATAAGTGGTGGGTAGTTCAACATACCAATGGTGTTTTATATGCTCAAATCCATTTTCTCAGTAATTATTAGCTTAAGAAACAACATCTTTACATTCCTTTTTAGGGCTATAAAAGTTTCTCGGCAGTATGAAAAAACCTAATCCGTATTTGGATTAGGTTTTTTTGTTTAATTAAAGAAAGCAGGTTGCTTCCTCTCTGATATATGATTAATTTGGGAACCAGCCGACCGGTTTTACATCGAGATTAATGTTGATTTGTTTAATTTCCTGGTATTCATCCAAGCCGTATTTTCCTAAACTGCGTCCGATCCCGCTCTGTTTGTAACCGCCCCATGGCGCCTCGACATATGTTGGATGATAATCATTTACCCAAGTGATGCCTGCCCGTACTTTCTTGATCACGCGCAATCCTTTTGCGCCATCGTTAGTGAAGACGCCGCCTGCAAGGCCGTAGTCAGTATCATTTGCAAGTTTAATAGCTTCTTCTTCATCTTTAAACTTTTGGATGACAACGACTGGACCGAAGATTTCCTCTTGTACGATGCGCATGTCAGGTGTTACATCGGTGAAGACAGTCGGTGGAATGAAGTATCCTTTGTCAAGGCCTTCATCAACAAGACGGTAACCGCCTGCTGCTAGTGTCGCACCTTCCTGTTTGCCAATTTCAATATAGTTCAAAATGCTATTCATCTGCGCTTCACTGACAATTGCCCCCATGTTGCTGTCTTCTGCAAGGCCAGGCCCTACTTTGATTTTGTTTGCGCGTTCCACATACTGTTTGACATATTCATCATAAATACTTTCTTCAACTAGAATGCGGCTACCTGATGAACATACTTGGCCGGCACCGAAGAAGATGCCAAATAATCCGTAATCGACGGCTGTTTCTAAATCTGCATCTGCAAAAACGATGTTAGGTGATTTACCGCCAAGCTCAAGTGAAATTTTCTTTAAGTTGCCCGCGGCCGCTTTCATGATAGAGCGGCCAACATCCGTACTTCCCGTAAATGAAACAATGTCAACGTCCTTGCTTTCTGCAATTGTTTGACCGACAACAGTGCCGCGGCCCATCACCATATTAGCCACACCTTTAGGGATGCCTACTTCCTCTAGGATTTCAAATAATTTCATTGCTGTTACAGGTGTCAATTCAGCCGGTTTATAAACAATGGTGTTACCTGCCGCAAGTGCCGGTGCGATTTTCCAGACACTCATTAAAAGAGGGAAATTCCAAGGTACAATTAAACCGGCTACACCTACTGGCTCACGAACAACCATCGCCTGCACGGGAGCGGGAACTTGGTAAGTTTCACCTTCTGGATGAAGGATTAAGCCAGCGTAGTAACGGAAACACGCCGCGGCATCAGCAATATCGAAACCCGCCTCTGTTTTAAGTTTCCCGTTGTCCATTGTTTCAAGAATCGTTAACTCTTCCGCACGTTCATCAATTTTATCCGCAATTTTATATAGGTAGGAAGCACGCTCCTGTGCTGTTAAGCCTGACCAGATTCCACTTTCGAAAGCTGCTTTCGCAACTGAGATTGCATTTTCTGTATCTTCCTTTGTGGCACGCGGAGCCCTTGCAATGACTTCCTGTGTTGCAGGATTAATTACCTTGATTACTTCATTTGAAGATGCAGACTGCCATTTACCGTTGATGTAATTTTTCAGTTCTATAACTGCCGTTTCTAAAATTGTCATGTTTTATGCCTCCGGTTTTCATTTTTTTTATTTAACCTATACGGTATCTTTAAAGTTTTAAGACAAGTCTGCCGTCCTTCGCACGTGAGCAGCATGTCAAGATTGACTTGCGTGTTTGACGGTTTTCTTCGCTAAGGAAGTTATCCCGGTGAACCACTTCACCTTCTGCAACATCTACCTCACAACTTCCGCACCCGCCTACTTTACAAGAATAAGGTGCATCAATTCCTTCCCTTAAAAGCGCATCAAGCAAAGTTTCACCTTCATGAACGTGAATGGATCGATCGCTATCTGTAAGGTCGACAATGAAAGGATCTTGAGGCCCATCATTTTTTGTCCCAAATAATTCAAAGTGAATCGCATGTTCCGGATAACCATATGAACTGGCAGCTTTTCGATACTCTTGTACCATCTCGAGAGGTCCGCAAAAGTATACATGTGTGCCAATGCGATGATCCATCATCGTCTCAGGCATCATTCTGTGTTTGTCTTCTGCCTGCGAAAAATAAAAGGTACATTGATCAGGATATTTGGCTTTTAACAAATCATAAAAAGCACATAACTCCGGTGTGCGTGCTGCATAATGGAGTTCGAAGGTTTGCCCTTCGGCAGCCATGTCTTCCATCATTGCCAGAAATGGGGTGATGCCGATTCCAGCTGCATAAAAGGCATGATGCTTTGCTCGAAAGCTGAGAGGGAAGTTGTTTTTAGGGAAACTGACTTCCAGCCTGGAATCTAACTGTATATGATCATGCCAGAAAGCGGAACCTCCACGTGACGCCCCATCTCGCCGAATGGAAATGGCATATTTTATACGGTCCCTTGGGTTGCTGATAAGGGAGTATTCTCTCTCGAATATCGTATCCCCGGCCGGCATGAATGTGGTCAAATGCGAACCGCCTGTAAAAGCAGGCAATGGTTTTCCATCAACTGGTATCAACTCGAATTGTTTTACGAATGGAGTTTCTTGAATGATCTTGTTTACTTTCATTTGAATATTTCCTACTACCCGCATGACGATCAGCTCCCTACTTCTTCTTTTCCGATAAGGATGAATGGGTAACCAATATAACCTTCCCTTACTATAGAATAAAAAGGTCCTATTTCAAGACTTGCACTGCAATGGTCACATTCTGCAATCTTTGCTTCTTCTTCGACTTCCGACACTTCAAAACATTTCATGCAATATACGTACCGCCGTTTAGGCCCGATAATCACCGTCTGTATCTCAGCTTCAGATAGGCCAGCTTCCACCCCGAGCGAGAAGATCATTACGGCATTGTTCCATGCAGCCGCAATATAAAATTGGGTGCCCATCTTTTGTGCCAAGATGAATCTCTTAATCTCCTCTTTATCTTCCATTCCATTAATGGAAAGACATTCAACAGGCACTGTTCCTGCGATTTCAGAAGTGAAACGTTTCGCCTTTTCATATCCAGCTTGATCAGAAATGATGACAAACTTTCTTCGTTCATTCCGAGGAGTAAATTGATTTACGATCGTAATGGATTTATCAAACAATACTGGACTATTGTACATGCCCTATCCTCCTACTTTTTGTTTAGATTCGCTTTTTGTTTTTCATCAATACGATTCAAATATTCGACCGATTGCGGAAGAAAAGGGGCAATTCCTTTATATTCAGCCATAGGTTCCGGAATATCCTGCAGTACGCTATATGTCAGATCAAACCACTCCTGGCGCAATGTCAAATCCTCCAGTGGCAGGAACTGTGTATTCAATACGAAAAGAATGGCGTTGCTTCGCGGCATGTTATAAAATTTTTGTTCTTCAACACGCAAACGTACTAGTTTACCTGCATTTTCCGGTGTTATCTCAGAACGTTGCGGTCCCCAGACATCCATCGTTTCATAGTTGACATCCCAACGGTCCGCCATCAGGTTCCAGTTGATGCGTGTCCATGGCTTTCCAGGCTCAATGGATAATAAAAACTTACGAACGCGATCTGCCAGTTCATCGCCTTTCCGCGATACAAATGGAACGGGTGCATGGATCTCTTCAAAGGACATGCCTTTATTCCAGTTAGCTGAGAAGAGTGCGGCGTATGAAACTTGCCCCACTTCCAAATAGAAATTACTATCGCGATGAACCATTAAAACAAAATCATTGTGGAAATGGCGGCCTATATAATCCAGCGGCTCATTTGGAAGCGTGGTGGCATCGCCATAAACGAAAGAATCGGATTCCCCGAAAATGTGGTTCTTGAAAGTCCAGTTATCTCCATCTTTAATGACCTCGAAATGCTCCGGATAGCGATCAGTTGCCATATCGATGAGCATTTCCAACACTTCCCATTGCATTTCCATTGTGTGTGAAAAAGATTGAAACCTTATATGCGGCTGTTCTTGAAGGAGACGACGCTTCGTTTCCACTTGGAGTCTGTATTCTGGTGTAACTTCAATACAGTTAATGTTTGAGAGTCTTTTCAAATCGTTTGAATAACGATAGTTACCTGAAGTGAATGGAAATGGGAATGTATCTAAATCAGTTGTTTTGAAATCTAAACTTTGTGTAAACATTGAACAATCTCCTCTCGTTCCCTAGTTTTTTTAAAGTGAGTTTTTATCTATTTAGCTTCCTTTAATTCAACGGATGGACGCTCCATGTCAACTTCAAAACGGAAAATGTATTTAGATGAAACATAGTAGGTGACTAAAGCGACAAAGTATGTTGGAATTCCGGCAGCTGTATGAAGGAAAAAGTCACTTGCTTCAAAAGTCAATGGATTATAGAGTGCCCAGTAAACGATCGTTCCTATGACCACCGTGAGAACGGCCGACGGGTTAATGCCTTTCCAATAAGTATAAGAGCCTTGTGTGTCATACAAATCCCTTATAGAAATGCGTTGGCGCTTTACAAAAAAGTAATCTGCAACGACAATGCCGCCAAGAACAGCCATAATAAAGGAAATGACAGCAATGAATGAACCAAATGCATCGTAGAACGTCGAGCTTAGAAGTAAGAATATAGCCGGTACGGTTGTTCCCATCGCAACCATCCATGACTTTTTCGGGAATACAGTTTTAAAGCTGACAGCTTGTGAGTACATAAGGAAAATGGCTGCACCAACATTCCCAACCGAAAGTAAAATCAAGCCAATGAATCCGCCCCAACTTCCTGCGATGGAAAACATCCAGTCAGAAGGATTAAGTGAACCAGCGACTAATGCAGCAAGGGCCCCAACTAAAGCAGCGATACATACGATGATTCCATAGCTGTAGAATCCTGCTTTAAATGCTCCTCCTTCTGTTTTAGATAAACGGCTGTATTGCCCAAGGTATGGAAGCCATGAGAAGCCGAGACCGATATTTAATTCCAGGGCTGTCGCGAATGAACGAGAATTCGATTCAAATGGCTCGGAAGGAAGTATATGAGCAACGTTAGTGAAACCCTGGCCAAACAATACTATTGCAAGAACGCCAAACATGAGAACCATAAATACCGGAACGGCTACTGCGGTATATTTTTGAATCGCTATCGGTCCCCTCACCGTTACAAGGAATGCACAGATGAAGAGTAAAATCGAGAAAAACGGCGCTCCAGTTGCTTGGCTTGAGAAAATGGCGGGCATCCCCATCCAATTAGCAGCCTCTGCTAACGCCTGGCCGGACATGAAAAGCGCAATGGAAATGTAGCCGAGAGTCAGAATAAGAAAAACAAAGAAAAAGATATTGGATCCTAGATACCCCAGTGAACTTCGAAACCCTACAAAAGTATCTATGCCATACCGCGCAAAATAAAGGGTAATGGGAACAATCAACAGCATAGGGAAGGCGTTACCGAATAAAATCGCTGCAAGTGACTGCTTCGCATCAAGCATTGTACCTGTGTATCCACCAGTTAACAGCCCAAAAGATGAGAGGCCAATAACCACCTGTACTAAAATTAAATCCCGAAGGTTAAAAATCCGATCACTTTTACTTGCCGGTAAAAAGCCAAAGGCCACATCCTTTGAAATGGAGGAATTCTCTTTACTCACTCGCTTCTCTCCCAACTATAAAATAATGATTGTATCGCTTGGAAACTAGACTGTATTTGTTTTGGGTGAGCTAAACAAAAAACTACTTTAGAAAAGTGTATAGACCAAGTAAGAGATGATTAAAATCATGAGAAAAATAGAACCTGTCGCATCCTTCCATTTCATTTTGTCGATTTTCACGGCATCTTCCTGTTCATACGCATTGATCCGCTCATTCAAATCTGAATATAGATTTTTAATAAAGGGATCTTCAGAATTGATATTCTGCTGGAACTGATTCTCTTTATTCAAAATAGCTTCTCCCTCCTTTGCATTAGTCCCTTCTCTTTACTTTATTGCAATAACCATGCCAACCAGAAACACTTTGCTAACAGGGGTTCCCAATAGGAAGAATATTCATCCTTGAAACTATTGAACAATTGTGAAATTTCTGTAATATAAAAACTAGGAAGTTAAATGAAAGGCAGGTAGACATAATGGATCACTTCACCTCTGCACTCTTGTCTATTTACGATCAGCTTATTGTGACAGATAAAAATGGCACAATACTGAAATCAACCGGAACAGGGAATTCCTTATTTCATACAGTCAAATCCGCTAATGTCGGCGGTTCCATCAAGGATGTTGAACAAGATTTATTTTCTACAAGCTTGGCAGAAGAGGTAATGGGCAAAAATGAAAAAAGATCTTTCATGCAGTCCTCATGGCAGGGTCCGGAGATGCTGATGACGGCATACCCGATTGAATCTGGCGGATGGGTCTGGGCCTACAAAGAAATTAAAGACTCTTATCCAGATGCATCAAGGACTCAATCGGGACCCTTCTTGGAATCGAAGAAGCCATCTTTTCCATTTGTGATCCGCAGTAAACCCATGCTTGATGTTCTGCATAAAATGCAAATGGTTTGTGATGTCAGCGCAACTGTACTTTTATTGGGGGAATCCGGTGTAGGAAAGGAAATAGCTGCAAGGGCTATACATAATATGGGTAACAGAAGGGACTTTCCATTTATACCTGTCAATTGCGGGGCCATCCCGGAAAACTTGATTGAAAGCGAACTGTTTGGCTACGTAGAGGGGGCTTTTACCAGCGCCAGGAAAGACGGAGCCAAAGGAAAATTCACACTGGCCCATAAGGGTATCTTATTCTTGGATGAAGTGGGCGAGTTACCTCTTAACGTACAGGTAAAACTGCTTCGCGTCCTTCAGGAACGCGTTGTTACACCAATTGGAAGTACGACCTCACACCCTGTTGATATTCAAGTGATTGCCGCAACAAATAAATCGCTCGAAAAAATGGTGAAAAAAGGTGAATTTCGAGAAGACTTATATTATCGTCTTCATGTCGTACCTATCCACCTTCCGCCGCTTAGGAATCGTGTAGATGAAATACCTCATCTAGTTCAATTTTTTTTACAAAAGTACAATACACTGTACAAACGAAAGGTAGCTTTCGCCCCGGATGCAATCGACTTACTATGTATCTATCAATGGCCCGGTAACGTGCGCGAACTTGAAAATACAGTTGAGAGGCTTGTGGTTACAAGCGGAATGCCGGAAGTGGATGTTGATTTGGTTAAAGAGGTCCTTCCTTTTAAAGGGCCCAAGCCCACTTCAATACCTGTTATCGATTTTCTAATGCCCTTGCAAGAAGCAGTCGACCTTGTGGAGGAACAATTGATCAACATGGCAATGGAACAATACAAATCATTAAAACTAGCGGCAAAGGTGTTGGAAGTCAGTCAGCCGACGATGAGCAGGAAATATAAAAAATTACGTAATAAAATTGAAGAAGCAAGCTTTTCACCAGTGAATAAACGGGCCATTTTAGAAGAACAAATAAATCAACGGCTTCGTTCCGTTGCCGCTGTAACCGCAGCTATCATTCCAGCTGAAGAGGTTATCAGTCTACAAAAAAATATGAACCGGCAAACTTCCTATTCCCAGAAATTAAAACAAAAACTTACCATGATTCAAGAAAAGGAAGGCGTAATTGAATGGGTCTTTATATTTATCATGACGGAGGATGGACGTCTGATTCACCTCGTTGCAGACAAAGGCTTTGTCATTGAACCGGGGGAAGAATATATTGGTCCCCCGGAGATGGTTAATGTCGCTTACCAGGCTTTTAATGGTAAAGCGGGTGTTACTCCCATATACGAAGACAGATACGGTGAGTGGAAAACAAGCTTTGCGCCAATTATTGATGATGGCGGCAATATCGTTGCTATTGTGGGATGCGATTACAGTAAAGCCTATTTCAATTCGGAAATGCAACGTCTCCGCAAGCAGCTTAATATACATGTTTGATTTCAGGATGCAGCCATACACTATCAAACCGGTTGGAGACTAGGGTAAAAAAAAGAAAAGCTGATGTCATGAGCCGTCTTGAACGGGCTTTTGCAGTCAGCTTTTTCATACATGAATGTCATAAAAGATTTAAAATGGCATTAACGCCAGCCAATTTCTAGACCCAACTGATTTTTCCAATATTGACCACGCTTATGTAGGGAATATTAAATCCTGTTCTTTCCAGGTAAGTCGTTAACACAGTACTTCAACGTTAAATCCTCCAGGCGCTTCTACATAGAAAGTATATCCGTGTAAGTGTTTTGGAGGTTTTACCATGAATCCATCATCTTTCAATCGCTGATTGATCCTGTTAACTTGTTCTTCATTTTCTTGTATGAATCCAACATGAAAGGTCTTGGGGTATTGTACATCGCTTCCTTTCATTAGTGTCAATATGGATCCATCATCATCTCTCATTGCAGCAAACCCATCTCCACGACTTCCTGCACATGTCAATCCAAAGTACCTTTCTAAAAACTCCCTTGATGCTGCAACATCATTAACTGTTAAATTTATGTGATTGATCTTCATTCTTCCCCCCCTATTTTATTATATTCTTTTCCGTCACGCAGTAAAAAAAGTTAATTTTCCACATGCTTCACTGCCCTTAGCAGCTTAAGAAAAAGCGATCCTGCTTAAGTAAGAATCGCATTTCTTATATGACTGAAGCTGTTAAATAGCACCTTATACTTGTTACCCTATCTGCTGAAGCTTTTCAAGAAGGTCGTCGAGGCGGTAAAATTGTGAGGCACATCCTTGGCCCACACCCAATCCCATCAATTGCTGAAGTCCCTCGACTGAAGCGAATCGAGAACTCATGATAAGTTTTGTCTCCCTCGTTTTCAACAAACGTCATCGTTACCAGTGTAACAGGCATACCACCGGCTGAGTTGCATTCTTCACCTGCAAACATGTCCGTGTAGACATTCTTCTCCGGTACGATTATTTCTTGATAAACAGCTTTCCCCCAAGATTCTTGGCCATAAAATTCACCTTGTTTTTCATCTTTGCATCGCATGCAATAATGCCATACGCCGTCAGGCTTAAAATTAAACTCCCGATTTTCTGTTTGCCACCCACTCGGTCCCCACCAGCTAGCCAATCGCTCAGAATTCGAAAACGCTTTAAAAACAAGGTCCCGCGGCCCGTCAAATATACCTTCCATGACGAGATCCCGCCCCTCTAAGCTCGTTCTGATGTTGTTAGTCACTTTGTTATCTGGCATTCCTCCTTCTGCTTTTTTATTAAGATATTCCTTCTACTTCGTCACAATGTAAGTATTTTCCTTCCGTTTCAGTAATAATCATCCAAGTGACCGCAACTAAAAAATAAAAAAGTCAACCAGTAAAATAAACTGGCTAACCTTTTAATACGAACGGGCAATCTTATAAAACTTTATTACAATATTTTTTCATTTTCAAAGTTAGTGTTTGACTCTACTTTCTTAGCCAATTTAAATTTATAGAATAATATACAGGCTACCAAAAATCCTATTCCATAAATCAGTCCAACTCGTTGAGTAGGATCAAAGGCAAGGAATACTAGAATCAGCAAGCAAAAGCCTAGACAAAATAATGGGACAAATGGATAAAAAGGCACTTTGTATTGTAATTCTTCCATTTTCCCACCTGCTTTTATAAATTTCCTTCGAAACATGTATTGCGATAAAGCAATTCCCATCCATGAGATCGTGACGGATATCCCCGCGATTGACATGAGTATCACGAACACAGTATCAGCAGCAATGAAGCTGGTTAATAACGATAGAAGTGAAAAAGATATGGTAAATAGAAGGGCATTCAATGGCACTTTCCTATTGGACAAAACACCAAATACCTTAGGTGCCATTCCATCATGGGCCATCGACCAAAGCAAGCGTGTAGATGCATAAAGACATGAATTCCCCACAGAAAGAATAGCCGTTAAAATAATGAAATTCATGATGCCTGCTGCATAAGGAACCCCCGCAATCTTCATCAAAGTTACAAAGGGACTTTCCAATAAGCCTAATTCAGAAGAAGGGAATATGGCAGAAAGGATAATAATGGACGCAATGTAAAAAACAATGATTCTAAAAAGTACATTTCGAATGGCTTTAGGTATGTTCTCTTCAGGTTTTTCACTTTCCCCTGCTGCTATTCCTATCAGTTCAGAGCCTTGATAAGAAAAAATTACATTCATCATTGTCACAAAGATAATTGTAATGCCCCCTGCTGGAAAAAGACCAGAAGGAGCTAGATTCTCAAAGAATGGGGTTGGACGATCAGATAAAGAGACAAAACCAAAGATGCCAGCGATGCCAATCACGATAAACAAAATCACTGCAACGATTTTTATTCCGGCAAACCAATATTCCGCCTCTGCAAAACCTCTTGTCGTTAATGCATTCAATGTAAATAAAAGCACAATGAACACAGCACACCAAATCCAGGTGGGACTATGGGGGAACCATTGTTTCATCAATATTCCTGCTGCCGTAAACTCAACTCCTGCAGTTGCGGCTGAACCGACGAAATACATCCATCCTAGCGAAA
Organism: Peribacillus simplex; assembly: GCF_001578185.1. Lineage (NCBI taxonomy): Bacteria > Bacillati > Bacillota > Bacilli > Caryophanales > Bacillaceae > Peribacillus > Peribacillus simplex. Next base: position 3,213,572 of record NZ_CP011008.1, read on the forward strand.
AACCAGCGGAAGGCCCAATATATTCGGCAGCATATTTTTGGAATGAACCTGTTACCGGCATATGAACGGCTAGCTCGCCAAGACAGACCATCACCATATACAAAATAAGACCGCCGGCAAGGTAACCAAGCAGAGCCCCTCCGGCCCCCGCTTGGTTAATTGTATATCCAGCATTTAAAAAAAGCCCTGTACCAATAACGCCGCCAAGCGAGAGCATAAATAAATGGCGTCTTTTCATTGAGCGTTGCAGCTGATCATTATTTTCCAGTCCATACCCCATAAAATCACGTCCTTATCTTATCTATTAGCCTAGTTCTTCTCCCAAACCATCTTAGAACCTCAATGAGAGACAACTAAGGCCGCCATCTTGTTTTTGAAATTCTGACATTTCCACTTCAATCACTGTGTATCCCAACTCTTCAATTTTTTTCTTTGTTCCTTTAAATCCTTTCGGGACAATAACGCAGTCGTTCATTCGGACGCAGTTACCCGAATATCCTTCTTCCTGTTTTACGGTTATTTGATTGAAGCCAGAAAAAGCCTCGTGATTAATGAATTCCCCAGCCACTAATAAATTATTGTCTCCAAGGTAATTGACACCCGTTTTTAAATGAAAGAATTCCTTAAGGGGAATGATGGACGTATCATAACCATACTTACCCATAATATCTTTGAATTGCAGAGCACCTGCTTCATTTGTTCTAGTTGATAGGCCAACATAGAAGTGATCTTCAACTTGCATGACATCTCCGCCATCTAACATACCTGGAGATTGGATATATTCGATTGTGTCATAAAAGTCCTTTAAAACTTCTTTCATTTCATCAATCTCACCATTCCGGCTTTCTGCACCAGGATTGGTTACAAGGGCACATTTTGGCGTCAACACGGCAGTATCTTCTACAAACGTAGAATCAGGATATCTTTCATCCGTTTCGAGAACGGTCACTTTCACACCGCAGCGTTTTAATGCTTCTACATAAGCCTCGTGCTGTACAAGTGCTTTTTCATAATCCGGGTTTCCTAAATCCGATGTTGTTAAGCCATTTACAAAGCTTTTTCCAATCTTCCTTACAATCGCGTGTTTAAACATATATATTCCTCCTAAATAGGTAGCTTATCTTTTTAAAATGTGGGAAATTAATAGTTTCAACTCCCCTGCTTTAAATGAAAATTTCTGTTCCCTTTTACTGTTCAATATTCCTGAAGCGTATCCCTTAAGAAATATAGGTATGAGAAGGAGAAGAGACAACCGAAAGCCTCTCTTAAATTATTACGGGTGTCTCTTATTTGCCCATGCTTTCTCAGTTATTTTGATGACTGCATAATTTATCCGCTATCCCTACAAAATATCTTACTCCATACTCTAAAGCCTTCTCATCGATTTTAAATTTAGGATGGTGTAAAGGATATGCTTTTCCAAACTCGTTATTATGGACGCCTATGAATTGCATGGAAGAGGGGACGATTTCGGAAAAAGCTGAAAAATCTTCTGTCCCAAACATAGGATCGTCAACATGGATGATATGATTCTTTTCAAACATACCTTCCATGACCGTTCTCGAAATATCAACAGCAGCTTTATCATTTACTACGGCTGGATATCCTAAATACCAAGTAATTTCACAATTTGCCCCATGCGCTTCTGAAATCCCCTTAACAATTTGCTCTAGATACTCCCTTGCTTTCACTCGGCTTTCAGAGTCTAAGGAACGAATGGTACCACCGATTTCTGCATATTCAGGAATGACATTGAGCGCACTACCAGAATGGAACTGAGTGACTGAAATGACTGGTGTCCTAAGTGCTGAAATTTTTCTGGAAACTATATGTTGAATATTCGTCGTAATTTCTGCACCAATGATTAGCGGATCTACCGTTAATTCCGGAGTCGACGCATGACCGCCCTGACCAATGATTTTAATTTCAAAATCATCGGCTGCTGCACAGAATACCCCTTCCCTTATACATATTGTTCCTGTTCGTTCATAAGGAGTAACATGCAGTGCAAATGCATAATCTACTCCTTCCACAACCCCTTTTTTAACCAATTCCTGAGCTCCCCCTGGCAGAACCTCCTCGGCATGTTGGAAAATAAACCTGATTTCTCCACTAATCCCTTCTTTTTTTCCAGAAAGGACTTTTGCCGCACCTAATAACATCGCAGCATGTGCATCATGTCCGCACGCATGCATAATTCCAGGATTTTTTGATTTAAATTCAATTTCTGCTTCTTCTTCGATCGGGAGTGCATCAATATCTGCACGAAAGATGATCGTATTCGATTTTCCGGCAGATTTTTTAGCTCCTTTGAGAACCGCTAAAACGCTCGTTTCGGTTGGTCTTGTCACTTCTAATCCTGAAAAGGTTTTTAATTTCTTGTAGATGTATTCAGAAGTCTGGTGCTCCTGATATGAGAGCTCCGGATTTTCGTGAAAATGACGTCTCCATGAAATCACTTCATCCACAACTGTCTCCTGTTTTGACTTCATCATGATTGCCTCCTCCCTATTAATTTAGTGCCAATATTCAGACTTCTCGAACCTTTAAAAAGGGCCATACTGTATGCTTTGAGCAATGATCAAAAAGATAATCGCTACCGCAATCTGAATCAAAAGATAGGGAAATACCCATTTCACCCATTTCGTTAACGATATGCCCGCCACTGCCAGTCCAGCCAATAGCACTCCGGAAGTCGGAAATATCATATTCGATATCCCATCCCCTAATTGGAAAGCTAACACGGCCGTTTGTCTTGTCACACCCATTAAATCAGCTAATGGAGCCATAATCGGCATCGTCAATGCTGCTTGCCCACTTCCAGATGGAACAATGAAGTTAAGGAATAATTGGACAATGAACATTCCGATTGCATTTATGGCGGGAGGAAGCTGCTCAACCAATCCTGCAGCATAATATAAAATGGTATCCAGCATCCCGCCACTTGTAATGATGACCAAGATGGTCTGCGCAACACCTATTATCAATGCCCCTGAAACCATATCGCCTGCTCCTGAAATAAAACCATTAGCCATCTTGGAGGGAGTTAATCCTCCAATTAGTCCCATTATGATCCCGCTTAATAAAAACAAGCCGCCAATTTCACTTATATACCATCCTAATTTAATAACTCCATATACTAATAGGATGAAATTCACCAATAGAACAATTAAAGCAACGCTATGTCTTTTACTCATCCTAAAGTTTTTATCAAGATGTGCATGATCTTTCCGCCTGAATTTCCCATACTCCCCTAGTTCAGGGTTTCTTTTCACTTTCATTGCATGGAAATAGATGTACAATACTGTAATAATATAAAACACTGCAAGAAGTGCGATGCGCAATCCCATTCCCGAATACATGGGCAGTTCAGCAATACTTTGGGCAACTCCTACATTAAAAGGGTTCGTAATACCGGAAATAAATCCAGTCGCCAATGTTCCAAGGACAACGATTGCAAACCCTGTAAGTGCATCAAAGCCTAATGCAATCGTCATCGGAACAATGATTGCGATATAAACTAACGCATCTTCTGCAGAACCGATCAGTGTACCTAATGATGCGAAAATCAATACCATCAACGGAATGAGCAATTTTTCTTTTGTTCCGAAACGTACAGCCACAAACTTAATGAATGAATCCAATGCTCCTGTTGCCTGCATGATTCCGAGAGCACCGCCAAATAAAAAGACAAACAAGATAATGGACGCTCCTTCAATCATCCCTGCGTGAATACTGCTGAACATTTCCAATAGCCCAACTGGTGTTGATTCAACAAATTCAAAAGAAGCGGGATCGACTACACTTCGGCCATCTTTTTCGATTCTTTCATATTGGCCTGCAGGTAAGACGTAGGTTAAAACTGTCACTATTACAATTACGATGAACATTAAGACAAAAGGATTTATCCCTTTTTCCGGTAACTCCGTTAGTTGGTTAAGTGGCTTTTTTTTCTGATTAAGCGGCTCGGAAGTGATTTGACCTTCAGGCAGGTTATTCATAATAGGCCCCCAGTTAAAGTTTAATACTTTATGAGCTGATATCTTTCTGGTTTTTCCTGCTGAGGTGCAGGATCCCCCTTTTTCACTATTCAACCAAACACTTAAACATACTCTTTATTAACTTCTCCAGCATAACGGGCGTATGGACGAAGGCGCTATCGATGTGAAGGCGCTCAGTACGCTGGTGTGCATCCTTGCCGAACGGACCCACATTAAGTACGGGTGCCTGAAGTTTTTGCATATCTGCAAAAGGAATGCTGTAAGTATCGCCCCAGACTGGTGTATTTTTTTCAAAAGCCGTCCAGCCATCAGACTCATCGCTATATTTAACATAGCTTAAATCGCAAAGGCCATTAAAATAATGAATTTGGCTGACTTCTTCATCAAGCATGCTGGCAGTTTCCTTCATTAATTTCACAGATTCCAAAATAAGCGGATCATCGGACGTATTGACGGCTGGATAATATGGCGGTGCGAACAGCAATACAATGGCGGGTGAAAGCTCCTGACACTGTATCATCAATTTTTCAGCGATCCGCACTGATTTTTCCCGCTCATCCAAATCCATGTTTTCTTTAACATCACTCTTTATTTGCTCAACAAAACTCACGCCAAATTTGCCCTCGGCATATGAAAGTAACTTTTCGTAGCGCAATACTTTCACTTCGCCCACACCTTCAATTTGTTCACGCAGACAAAGCTCTTTATAAGATTCATTGCATTTCATTGCTGCTTCGTTTGCAACCTGCTCGAATAGATCCATTATTTCTGCAGCTGTTCTTTTCATAATGAACACATTATAAAGCGCGGCTGCCCGATAAGGTGTCTGTGTTGAATATTGCAGTTTTAGATCTTTTTGCTGAAGCGATACGGGTAAAGGTGTTTCCTCGCCAAGATCACTTTCCAGAAAAAGAGTGTTCCACTCCATGAGCTGCGTGAGGAACGAGGCTATATAGTTAGCCGTTATGCCCTTTAATGGCTCACCCACATGAGTTTCTTTCCCATAAAAAAGGGCAGCCGGCATGATTTTCCCCAAAGTTCCGGAATAAATATAATGTCTATTATCACCCGGTTTCTGTGAAAAGGACGGTTCACTATTAAAAAACATTTTATAGGAAAGGTCATATTTATCACGTAAAGCCACAAGTTCTTTAACAGCAGCCCTCATTCCCGCAGAATTCACTTCCTCATCAGGAACCGTTAACAGCATGAGATTGATCGGCCATTGTTCGATACTTGCCTTTTCGATGATAGCCATATGAAGGGCAAGCCCCATTTTCATATCCATCGTTCCTCTACCAAACAAGTACTTTCCCGATTCAAGATCAATGCGCGCTTCTTCCGGCAGTTCATCTTTCCTGTCATGAAGTTTTTTCGTGAGCTCCTCTGGTTGAAATGCAAGAGTCTCAAGATCACCGTATTCATCAGTATGAACCGTATCAAAATGACTAATTAATACAACGGTCTCCTTGCTATCGGGATGTTTATAAAAGGCAGTGACAAAATTCCTCCCTAAATCAGCTTCACGAAGTGATAAGTGCGACGGATTCCTTTTAAAATAATCAAGCTCCCTCAATTTATCTTGCACCTTATACGGAAACATCCGTTCCCCTAATGTAAGAGTACGGCTTTCCCAGCTAACAAGTTCACATAACAAGGTACGGAGCGTTTCTGGAGTACCCCATAGTAATTGACTCATTCCAATCCCCCTTCATTAATATTTGTACGAACCACCGGGCAGGTTAAACAAGTTGGGCCGCCAGTGCCTTTGTAACTGATTTCTGTCCCTTTGTATTCATAAACTGTCGCTCCTTCATCAAGAAGCTTTTGCTTTGTGTAAGCGTTACCAGAAGAAATCACACAAACCCGCGGAGCAATGGCAAGCACATTGCAGCCTAAGTTCACATACTCATCATCCGGCACTTCGATAAGCTGAATGCCTCGTTCAATAAGCAGTTTTCTGAAAAAGACTGGCATAAGCCGAGAATGAACTACCGCTAAATCCTGGTCTACCATGCTGATGAAAGACATAAGATGGAGACACTCTGCCTCACCTTGATCATGCGGAAGCTGAACTACGATGAATTCATCCACTAGATGAGTGGTCATTTCTTTTAATTGCCGAATGGCTTCAGCGTTTGTACGATAACCATGTCCGACAACAAGCGTCTTATCATCAAGCCAAATGATATCACCGCCATCCGCGACCGCTTCACCCGTTAAATACCCAATAATCGGGATGTTCTTTTCTAGACAATATTCCTTATATACATCAGCTTCAGGCTGCCTCAATTCTTTTCCGGACTTTAAAATAATCGCTCCTTGGCTTGTGAATTTGACCGGATCATGGGCATATAAGGAGTCAATGCCGACTAGCGAAGATGCTGGCAAATAATCGATGTTTGGAACATATTTCTCCAAAATGGAAATAAAGTCACCATACTCTGTTAGGGCTTCGTTGAAATCTGGCTCTTCCGCAAAGTTGAAGTTCTGCCATGCTTGGCTTAAATGCTCTTGACTAATAAAAGCTTCTTTCGGATGTTTTACAATGACACGTTCCAAAGGTTTGAACATAGACGAACAATATGTCACTGACTCTCCCCCCCTTTTTTCCGCAGAGCGGAAAACGTTTCCGCTAATAGGAATTTTTTCTTTTATTATAAAATTAAATTTGGTATAATGTCAATATGTTTTAAATATTCAAATAAATCAAAGTTTTATTCAACTTGTAATGAAAGATAGGTGGTTTGTTTATGCAATCGATTGACCGTGCCATGAACGTTATAAAAGTGCTAGTTTCCAATTCATCGGAAAACTGGCTATCAATTACGGAACTTTCTCAAGAATGTGAGCTTCCTGTCAGTTCCATGCATCGATTATTAAAAGCAATGTCCAAGCATGGATTAATTCAACAGGATGGACAATCTAAACAATATGGTTTAGGGAATATTTGGCTCGAAAATGGTTTGCGTATGTATGACAAAATGGATTACATCAGTCAAATTAGGCCTGAACTAGAAAGGCTGATGAACAAAGTGGAGGAAAGCGTGTATCTTAGCCAGCCAATCGGTATGGAGTCACTCGTTATCGAACGAATCGACAGTGAAAAAAGCCAAATCCGGGTTTATGACCAGCTCGGCTCACGAGTACCTATGCATATTGGAGCTGCTAATAAAGTGATGCTGGCCTATATGCCATATAATCAAGCTAAAAAAATCGTAGATGCTCTTTTGCCAATTCAAGAAAGAGCAGCTTTTTGGGATATATTGCAAGAGACTAAAAAGAAGGGATATGGAATCAGTCACAGCGAAAGGACAGAAGGAACATGTTCTGTAGCCGTTCCGATACTGAACCATTTTGGGGAAGTGCACGGGGCAGTGAGCATTGGATTTGTGAGCTTTAACCTGACAGAAGATAGACTTGAGTTCCTCATTGAGAATGTGATGGAAACTGGCAACCGGGTTTCGTCAAAATTGGGGTATAGGGGACAATGAATAAAGGTGCATCGGAGAATTAACGGTTAAGCGAAAAAAGAAGATGAATCATTTCATCTTCTTTCAGTTTGTAGACAAAAGGGGTTCGGAATTAAAAAATTCCGAACCCCTTTTTGAGATTCCCTTTGAATTTTTGCCTGAAGTTAGGAGATTGGGGCTCTACGAGCCCACTATGTTAGGCCATTTTTGGACCTCCCCATGTCCAATTGGCCATCTTCTTTAAATTAATGGCAGCGAAAGTAAACATCGCCTGCATCGACAATTTTTTAAGTCCCCTTAAAGTTGTCCAACGCATACCATGCTTTTCTTTTGCATCTGCGAATACACGCTCAATCGTTTCTTTACGTTTCGCATATATAGTTTTTATATCTTGATGATGACGCAGATGATCTGCTTCTTCCACATGTGTTTGCCAAATATGCCGTGTCACCACTTTTTGATGGTCTTTGCTTTCTGTACACTGAGATAAAAATGAGCATGTCGTACAAGTGTGTTTGGGTGATTTATACTCGCGATAGCCCTCTTTATTGGTTGTTGAGTACTTTAATAGCTCTCCCGAAGGACAAAGGTAACAATCAAAATGTTCATCGTATAATAGTCCTGTTTGCGGAAAAATCCTTCTTTGGTGCGAGGACGTGTATAAGGTAAAGCCGGTATGATTTCTTTGTTAAATAGGTAGCTTGTAATCGCTGGTGTTTTATAAGCTACATCTGCGGCAACGGCTTCCGGTTTTCCAATTTTCTCAATCACTTGTTCAACTAGTGGCTCTAAGATCTGACTGTCATGTATATTTCCAGGTGTTACAATCGTTCCCAATACAAAACCGTTGCGGTCTGCGGCTGCGTGGAATGAATAGGCAAACTGTTTTGTTCGTTCATCTTTCACATAGTAGCCACTCTCAGAATCCGTTGTACTTTCTTTAATCTCTTTGGTCTCTTCTTTATCAAATTTATCTGATGGAAAAGGCTTCTTTCCATGGTTTTCACGATCTTGATTGATTTCTTCTTGAAGACGCCCTTGATACGCTCGTGTTTCTTTACGAACGATTTTCTTTTCAAATTTCCGTTTATTCGCACTGGCTTTCACATGTGTGGAATCCACGAAAACGTGTTCAGCACTTATTAACTTTTTATTAGCAGCTGTCATTAAAATGCGTAGAAAATCTGTTCAAACAGGTCTGTATCTTTAAAGCGTCGCTCATAATTTTTCCCAAACGTAGAGAAATGAGGTACTTTATCATGGAAACCATAGCCTAAGAACCAACGGTAAGCCATATTGGTTTCAACTTCTTCAATCGTTTTACGCATGGAACGAATACCGAAGGTATATTGAATGAATGTCAGTTTAACTAAAATAACTGGATCAATACTTGGGCGTCCTACCTCTGAATACATATCTTTCACCAAGTCATAAATGAAAGTGAAGTCAATGGCAGCCTCTAGTTTACGAACCAAATGGTTCGGTGGCACCAGTTGATCTAACGTAATCATTTCAAGTTGATCTCGCTGAATAGAGTCATGTTTCGAAAGCATCCTCATCACCTCAAGTTTTAATACTTCTATTTTAAAACAAAAGCGACTCAGGGCAAAAGTGTTTATCTAAAAGATAAGACAAAGTTGATTGGAACGGAAGGTACGAGACTCCTGCGGGAAAAGCGCGTCTAGGGGAGACCCCGCAGGCGAAAGCCGAGGAGGCTCCCCGACCGCCCGCGGAAAGCGAGTGCCTGGAGTGGAAATCAACGGCCAAATTGTACAACTCATAAAAAATAGACAAACTCGATTTTCCTCGAGTTTGTCTACAGTCTGAAAGAAGATGAATCATTTCATCTTCTTTTTCGTTTTAAATTAATCGCTGCCTGTCACGAATGAATCTTCTTTAAAATAGGCGAGGACCTCTCCAGCCACAACTGGTTCACCCTCCATTACCTCCAATGACTCCACCTCTCCGCTGACACCAATATCAATGATTTCCACACCCCCATCTTCCTTCTTTATCTGAAATAACGGTTCCCATTCGTAGAATCTGGAATTTTTGGATATTGAAATTTTTTCAACCGAGCCATCACAAGGGCTAAGAATCACATCAACATACATTTACATCATTCCTTCCTTCAATATTCTTCAAAATGAAATGGAGATTGTAGAACTAACTTGAGAAAGTCTTGGAAATCCGGTATATCTTCTTGTTCAATTCCAAGGGTCGGAGCCCAGTACTGATCTAAATTAATATCATTGGCACACAACAGGATCATTCTTCCGCTTTGAATGGAGGTCACCATTGCTTTACCTAAAAACTGGGCCGAATATACAATGGTCACATCATATCTATAATCTTGTGACAATAAGCAATAATGATGAATGGCTTGGTTTTCTTTATTTTCGGATAGAATATCAAAATTCAAAGGATAGCCTCCTTTCTTGTAAGCCCCAATTCCTTCAGAACCTGACCCACCCCCGAAGCCGGGATGCTTCTGCTATTTTGCGAATTCCTTCGATATATGCAGCTACTTTCATATTCACGGAATATTTTTGGGAAGTATGATAGACATTCAAAAAGCTGGCTGTTATCTTTTCCTTCAATCGTTCATCAACAAGCTCTTCCGTCCAGTAATAACCTTGGTTGTTCTGGCACCATTCAAAATACGAGACTATCACCCCTCCTGAATTCGCCAAAATATCCGGGACTAGCACTATGCCTTTTTCATCGAGAATCTTGATTGCTTCTTTTGTTGTCGGCCCATTTGCTGCTTCGATCACAATTTCACATTTTAATCGTTTTGCATTATCTTTATTCACCACCCCGCTAATAGCTGCGGGAATCAGCACATCACACTCTTTTTCCAATAATTCTTGATTGGATAATGTATCTTTGTATAAATTCGAAATGACTCCAAAAGAGTCCCTGTTCTCCAAAAGGTAAGCAACGTCTAAGCCATTCGGGTCATATAGACCTCCAAGCTCATCTGCTATACCGACAACCTTAGCCCCCATTTCATATAAATACATAGCTAAATGACTGCCGACATTCCCGAAACCCTGAATGATTACCCGCATACCTTCAATAGGAATCCCCTTTAAATCACTTACCATTTGAAGTGTATATAATACTCCCTTGGAAGTAGCCTTTTCCCTGCCCTTCGATCCACCTAATGTGAGTGGCTTTCCTGTAATAAAGCCGGGTGAATCGAATTCCCTGATGTGATCGTATTCATCAAGCATCCAGGCCATGATTTGGGAATTCGTATACATATCCGGTGCCGGAATATCCTTTGTAGGTCCCACTATTTGACTGACCGCCCTGACATACCCTCGGCTTAATCGTTCTAGCTCTGATGAACTCATCTGTCTGGGATCACACACAATGCCACCCTTTGCCCCTCCATATGGGAGATCGGTTATTCCGCATTTCAAACTCATCCATCCTGCCAATGCCTTAACTTCTTCAGGAGTGACATCCGGGTGAAAACGAATCCCCCCTTTCGTTGGACCGGCAGCATCATTATGTTGGGCCCGATATCCTTGAAACATCCTTGTCTCCCCAGTATCCATTTGAATAGGAATACAGACTTCCAGAAAACGCATTGGTGCTTTTAAAAAATCAAAAACCAAATCTGGATAGTCCAAAACTTGAATGGCTTCTTTTAAAATATCCTGGAATTCTTGCAGTGGATTATCCAATTGACGTTTTTCAATCATCTTAATCTCCCCTGTCATTTTGCACCTCACTTTTGTTCTTATAACTTATTAAGCAACTTTCATGCCAACTTTGAGGAGATAGTGTGTATAGCAATAGACCGCCATTTGCATTCATCAACACCACACATTCAATCATCAAGCATATGTATTAATTCATAAGCAATTCAGATTTGCATATGTAAAAAATGATGATTAAATACCTAAAGGAATTTCATTAAATGGAAAAACGTTCTTTTGAGCTTTTTTTGTTTCTCATGTTAAAACTGATCCCAAAATACTCTTTCATTATCTATACCTCATTCCTGATGATCCCAAATTAATAAAAATCCATACATCCGTCGATTTCCCCTTACTCCAATAAAACCCAAAAGAGCACCCGATAAATGTAAAAACATTCATTGAGTGCTCTTTTTTTGCTTATCCTGATAAAGTGTCGTTGATTTTTATGATGCAGATGCCAGGGATGGTACCGACTAATCAAAAGGTAGTGAGTCCTAGGAACCGACTGTTAAACTTAAAAGATAAATACTCAAAATATATTATATTGAAACTTCTATTTTTCAGCTAACAGGTTTAACTCGTCTACAAACCTTTTTGTGATAATTTCAGGGCGAGTAATGGCCGTTCCTACCACGACAGCAAAAGCACCACTTTCAATAGCTTTTCTAGCATGATCTTTAGTATGAATATGCCCTTCAGCGATGATGGGGATTTTTAAGGCAGAAGAGAGTTTTCGAATAAGGTCATAATCAACCTCCTTCACATATTTTGTTTCCTCTGTATACCCACACAATGTGGTTGCTACTATATCAGCACCGAATTTTTCTGCGATTAGTCCCTCTTCAAAAGTCGCACAATCTGCCATCACTAAAATATTTGGATGCTCACTATGGATTTTTCCTATGATACTTTCTAGCGTTTCTCCATGAGGGCGCTTTCGTTGAGTTCCATCTAAAGCTACTATAGACGCTCCAGCCTCAATGATGCTTGTTGCACTTTCATAGGTAGGAGTAATATAAACTTCACATTCTTCTATCCATTGTTTGTGAATACCTAATACAGGCAATTTTGTTACCTTTTTAATCGCTTTAATATTTTCTGGCCCGGTAGCCCTAATACCAACGGCGCCTCCTTTTTCTGCAGCCTTGCTTAATGCGCCCATGATATCAGCCCCATACATCGGCCATCCTATTCTGGCCTGGCACGACACTATCAATCCATTCTTAATGGCTTCCAATACGTTTTTTTCATCCATAATTACCACCTAAAGAACTCCCAAGAATTTACCTGCTAATCCTATAATAAAGGAAAGTAAGATTAACCAGTAGATAGACTTTTGATATTTAAACAATGCCCATAAGAAACCAAGTGTTAAGAGAAGGGGCAAAAGCCCAGGTAAGATTGAATCAAGAAGTTCTTGCAAATTTATTTCTTTGCCTCCAAAGTTCCATTTAGCAGCCACGCTTACTTTAACAAAATTAACTACCATAGATCCTGTTACCATTAATCCTACAATAGTAGCTCCCTGAACAAACTTATTTAGAACATCAGAGTCTTTCATTTTTAGAATTAGGCTTATCCCAAACTGGTACCCATAGACAATGCCGTAGTAACGAGAGAAAATATTTAGCAAGACGTTTGGTACGATAAATATAATGGGTCCAAGTAAATTTCCATCCAACGCCAAACCAGCGCCGATTGCTGCAAAAATGGTCATAAAAGTTGCTTTAAAAACAGAATCACCAATTCCAGAGAGTGGTCCCATCAATGCGGCTTTCGTAGAAGAAATTGTTTCTGAGGTGATAGGGTTTCCTTGCGCACGTTGTTCTTCAAGTGCAAGAGCAACACCTATGATGGCATTAGAAGTATAGGGGTGGCAGTTAAAAAACTCATTATGACGAACAACTGATTCTTTTAAATCCTGATTATTTGGATAGAGTTTTTTGAGTGCCGGCAATATCGCATAGCAGAACCCTAAACTGCCATAACGCTCATAATTTATAGACGTCATACTGAAGAAAGAACGTAAGAATGTTTTTATTAAATCTTTCTTTGTCAGAATCGTCGTTTTAGCTTCACTCTGTCGGGAGGAATGAGGGGAAATTTCACTATCATTTCCTTTCGTTCCCACTGCTGAAATGCTAATCGCGATTCCAAGACCCAACAAGGCTATTGAAAGTACATTCTGATCCAAGTAGACTGTCAGAACAAATCCAATTAGGAAAAATGACCAAAACTTCTTGAGGTTCATCATTTTTAGGAGCATGGCCATCCCTATTGCAGGTAGAATTCCTGCAGTAAGCTTTAATCCTTCCATAAACCAAGAAGGCATTAAGTCTACCAGATTATTTACAAATCCACTACCAAAATAAATGGCTAAAAAAGTTGGAATGAACATAACTGTAAAAAAAACGATTATTCCAGAAAGGTGTAGCCGTTCTGCCCTTTTTAGATTAAGTTCTTGTAAAGCATTGTCTGCCCGATGCACTAGATAAATATTAAAATTCCAAGCTAACATGATTAAAAGTTGCGCTAAAATACCGATTGGTAATGCCAGTGCAATTCCAACCTCAGGCTTACCCCCAGCACTAATCGCAAAAATAGTCCCTATTAGCCCAGCAATTTGTGCATTAGGAGGAACGCTGCCTCCAATCGGTAACACACCCATAAACATCAATTCCACACTGGCCCCTACAATCAATCCGGTTTGTAGGTCTCCCATTATTAGTCCCAATAATGGCCCAGCAAAAATGGGACGGCTAATCATCCAATATCCATACCCATAATTTTCGGTCATGATAACTGCAACAAAACCACTTAACAAAATCGCTGATATTAATTCAATTTCCACTTTTCCTCCTCCTTTTACATCGACTACCTTTTCGACCTCTAAATCTTGGTAAATAAATTAATAGATTTATCATTAGGAGAGGTTCTGATTTCACAAGGGATTCCGTGATCTCTAATCTTGAGAAAAACAGCTTTATCTTCTTCATCCATAAAGACGGTTTTACTAATTTCCTGTTTTCCTTCTTTATAGTACATGCCACCTACATTTATTGAAGGTAGAATGATCCCTTTTTCAATGAGAGATAAAAGGACTCGAGGACTTTTTACTACGATAAGTGTTTTTTCCAGATCTGACTGCTCATCAAAATATTTCACTGCATCTTCGACAGATAGGATAGCATGTCTTTTTCCTGAAGGGACTGCCATGCTAAGTAACAAAAGTTGTGTAGGGTCGTTTGCGACGCCATCATCAATTACAATAAATTCTGTGACTTGATAAGCAACACTCCATGAATAAGCAACTTGCCCATGTATAAGGCGTTCATCGATACGGGTTACAACGATACTCATTACAATTCCTCCTTAATATTTATGGGGGTTTATATAGCAAATACTCCGGGAAGTATTTGCTAAAAGCTCTTTGGGACTTACAGGTGAAAGGCAAGATTCAATAACTAAACCTAAATGGAAACCAGCGATTACTTGTACCCGGCTATTTTTTAACACTTGAAGTGTAGCTGCATTGCATGGGGTTCCCCCCTTAATATCTGCCAGAATGATTATTTCTTTGTACCGATCCAACAATTGATTGACTGCCGCTTCTAGTTCTCTTGAAAATGAATCTAACGTTACTTGGTCATCCATACACAATGCAAAGAGTTGCTGCTGTATCCCTGCTATAAGCTCTACACTTTCTTTCATAGTCGAAGCTAAATTCCCATGACTTACAAGTAAAATGGCCCGATTCAAACTATCCCCTCCTGATAACAGAATTTTTTGAATATTTTTATAGACTTATCTTATAAAAAAAGAATTATTAAATCAAGGTTTAATTAAAAAAAAAGGAAATAAAATTTCATAATTGGCATTTTTTTTTTCTAAATGTGCAAAAAACATTTCATTTATGATATAAATGAAACAATAAGAAGTTTTCATGCAGTTATTAAAATCTTTAATAAAGGGGACATACTATGAGCTCAACTTTATTACAAAAAATCAAAGAAAAAGCCGATTCCTTATCACGTGCTGAACGGCAAGTAGCCAAATATATATTAGACCATGCAGATTTGGTGCAAACTTACACGATTCAAGAAATATCAATCAACGCTAATGTTTCCCAAGCTAGTGTTGTCCGTTTTTGTAAAAGAATGGGTATAGAAAGCTTTAAAACCTTTCAACATACATTGGTGAAAGAAATGAGTTCAAATAATGCCAACATTAATGATCTTTCTTTATTACGGGAAAATGATACTCCCTATCAACTTTTCCAAAAAGTGACAATGAGCAATAAATTTGCTTTAGACTCTTTAGGACAAACTCTGAACAAAAAAGAGTTTGAAAAAGCAGTAGAATGCTTAAGCCAGGCAAAGAAAATTGCTTTTTTTGGTGTCGGGGGCTCCTCTACAGCTGCATTAGATGCCAGTAATAAATTTGCTAAACTTGGCGTTACTACAGGAATGAACACTGACTTTCATACAGTGATTTCCTATGTTTCCAATTTCACATCAGAAGATGCATTAGTCCTTTTTTCCACATCCGGAAAAACTAAAGATGTATTGGAGATGGCTTCATATGCAAAAAAGATAAACGTACCAGTATTGGCAATAACCGCTTATACAAAGTCTCCTTTATTGAAAATAGCTAGTATACAACTTTGTTTTCCTGACATCGAACATGATCACCGAATCGGCAGTATAGCATCTAGAATCTTGCAACTTAACATGGTTGATGCTCTTTTCTTAAGTGTTTTTCATCGAATCGATAAACAAACCATAGATAATTATCAAAAAGCACGTGAAGAGATTCTTCGTCTTAGAAGATAGCCAGGACAAACTCATCCTTGTATTGCTAATTTTAGAACGTCATGTAAACAAGAATATTCAGTCGTCCGACATTATCCCTATCTATCACCCTACTAATATTTGGTGACCGCTTTGAACACTATTGCTGGTTGTTACTAGCCGCTGCAATCATGGTTAAAAATACACTCTTCCAGACATATGAATTCATTCATAAGCATCCATTTGCATATGGAAAAAATGATGATTAAATACAAATAGTAAAAAAACGCATCCTTTTTAGGATGCGTCAGACTGTAGACAAACTCGATAAAAATTGAGTTTGTCTATTTTTATGGCTTGTACAATTTGGACGTTGATTTCCACTCCAGGCACTCGCTTTCCGCGGGCGGTCGGGGAGCCTCCTCGGCTTTCGCCTGCGGGGTCTCCCCTAGACGCGCTTTTCCCGCAGGAGTCTCGTACCTTCCGTTCCAATCAACTTTGTCTTATCTTTTAGATAAACACTTTTGCCCTGAGTCGCTTTTGTTTTAAAATAGAAGTATTAAAACTTGAGGTGATGAGGATGCTTTCGAAACATGACTCTATTCAGCGAGATCAACTGGTGCCACCGAACCATTTGGTTCGTAAACTAGAGGCTGCCATTGACTTCACTTTCATTTATGACTTGGTGAAAGATATGTATTCAGAGGTAGGACGCCCAAGTATTGATCCAGTTATTTTAGTTAAACTGACATTCATTCAATATACCTTCGGTATTCGTTCCATGCGTAAAACGATTGAAGAAGTTGAAACCAATATGGCTTACCGTTGGTTCTTAGGCTATGGTTTCCATGATAAAGTACCTCATTTCTCTACGTTTGGGAAAAATTACGAGCGACGCTTTAAAGATACAGACCTGTTTGAACAGATTTTCTATCGCATTTTAATGACAGCTGCTAATAAAAAGTTAAAAAGTGCTGAACACGTTTTCGTGGATTCCACACATGTGAAAGCCAGCGCGAATAAACGGACATTTGAAAAGAAAATCGTTCGTAAAGAAACACGAGCGTATCAAGGGCGTCTTCAAGAAGAAATCAATCAAGATCGTGAAAACCATGGAAAGAAGCCTTTTCCATCAGATAAATTTGATAAAGAAGAGACCAAAGAGATTAAAGAAAGAACAACGGATTCTAAGAGTGGTTACTATGTGAAAGATGAACGGACAAAACAGTTTGCCTATTCATTCCACGCGGCCGCAGACCGCAACGGTTTTGTATTGGGAACGATTGTAACACCTGGAAATATACATGACAGTCAGATCTTAGAGCCACTAGTTGAACAAGTGATTGAGAAAGTTGGAAAACCGGAGCTTATAAAACACCAGCGATTACAAGCTACCTATTTAACAAAGAAATCATACCGGCTTTACCTTATACACGTCCTCGCACCAAAGAAGGATTTTTCCGCAAACAGGACTATGTATACGATGAACATTTTGATTGTTACCTTTGTCCTTCGGGAGAGCTATTAAAGTACTCAACAACCAATAAAGAGGGCTATCGCGAGTATAAATCACCCAAACACACTTGTGCGACATGCTCATTTTTATCTCAGTGTACAGAAAGCAAAGACCATCAAAAAGTGGTGACACGGCATATTTGGCAAACACATGTGGAAGAAGCAAATCATCTGCGTCATCATCAAGATGTAAAAACTATATATGCGAAACGTAAAGAAACGATTGAGCGTGAATTCGCAGATGCAAAAGAAAAGCATGGTATGCGTTGGACAACTTTAAGGGGACTTAAAAAATTGTCGATGCAGGCGCTGCTTACTTTCGCTGCCATTAATTTAAAGAAGATGGCCAATTGGACATGGCGAGGTCCAAAAATGGCCTAACATAGTGGGCTCGTAGAGCCCCAATCTCCTAACTTCAGGCAAAAATTCAAAGGGAATCTCAAAAAGGGGTTCGGAATTTTTTAATTCCGAACCCCTTTTGTCTACAAACTGACGCATCCTTTTTAGGATGCGTTTTTCCCTGCGAGTCTCATAGTTGAATCTCTTCAACTTGATATTGAGGCGGGGCCGTTCGGAATGCCTTTGTGATATATAATAAATAACAAAAACCAATAATAAACCACCCTGACCCTATTATTAGTGAACTTGTCTCAAGATTGATCCAGAGAATGCCAATTGATATAGCTCCTATTAAAGGCATAATTAAGTAATTGATATATCCCTTTATAGTACGATGCTTTTTTTCCCGGATGATAAAATGGCTGATCACTGACAGATTTACAAAGGTAAATGCCATTAGTGCACCAAAGTTGATCAGTGATGCAGCTGTGACTAGATCAAAGAATAAAGCCGACAATGAAATGACTCCAACTATGAGAACATTAATGGCTGGCGTTTTCCACTTAGGGTGAATAAACCCAAACCATTTTTCCGGAAACACTTTATCACGACCCATGACATACAAAAGTCGTGAAACGCTAGCATGTGATGCGAGTCCTGATGCTAGCGTATTGACGAGAGTCGTGCACAGAAAAATGGATTGGAATAGCTTTCCACCTACATAAAGGGCGATTTCCGGTAACGCAGCATCAGGTTCTTTAAAACGCGATATATCCGGAAAAAAGAGCTGAATAAAGAAAGAAGAGGTAATGAAGATGATTCCACCCCAAAGTGCAGTTAAAAATATCGCTTTTGGAATCGTTTTTTTCGGATTTGGCGTTTCCTCAGATAGTGTCGTTACCGCATCAAACCCCAAAAAGGAAAAACAAAGAATCGTGGCTCCGGTTATAATTGCCGAATAGTCCATTCCTTCATTTACGAAAGGCTTTATTGTAAACACTTCTCCTGTACCTTCTCCATTGTGCAAACCTTTGATAACAAGAATGATGAACACTGCCATGATGGCAATCTGAATTAAAACAAAAATAGCATTAAAGTTAGCAAGTACATTAACGCTGCGGAGATTGAGAATGGTGACAATTGCTACGAATAATACTACCCATAGCCATGATGGAACTTCTGGAAATAAAGCAGTGAGATAAATTTTGGTCAACAATGCATTTACCATAGGTAAAAATAAATAGTCTAACAACGAAGACCATCCTACCAGGAATCCTAAATGTCGGTTAATGGCCTTTTGCGTATAAGTATAGGCAGAACCTGCCGCGGGAAAAACCTTTACTAGTTTTCCATAGCTTGCAGCTGTAAAAAGCATCCCTACCAACGCGAAGATATAAGCAGTCGGCACATGGCCCCCCGTAATCCCAGATACTATGCCAAATGTATCAAATACGACCATGGGTGTCATATAGGCTAACCCCATCATAACAATTTGCCATAATTTCAGCGTTCTTTTCAATGTTACCTCATTCCCCACCTATCATTCCTCCTTGTAACCGTTTTCAAATAGTAGGATCAATATTTTTTTAATTGATAATTTCAATACCTCCCTCTTTATAAGAATTGCAACTGTTTACCTTAATGCAAGTTTTGTGCCATCTGATTTCGGTTTACTTCGATAAATGAATTACGCTAGAAATGGTTTTTATTCCTGCATTCTTACCTGCATTGGATTGATTTATAGGAATAAAAGTCGTTCAGCATCTTATAATTGGCGATTCAATTTCCCATAAATTATTCGCACTTGCATATTCCATTCAAATGATATCTGGTTAGAAGCTACAAAAAACCACTTACTGTGACTTGGCATGATAATTGCATAATTAATCATCCATAGGAATTCATTTATATGAGTTTCAAAACTATCATCGTTATAAGAAAATGGAGGAATAGAAAAATGAAATATCCTTTATCCCCTGATGTTAAACCAGAGTTTTGTACGACCGGTTCATTTATGCGCCTACCATCTTCAAGAGAAAATGCCAAATTGGCAGTGGTAGGTATGCCTTTTGATACAGCTGCTTCATTCAGGGTAGGAGCTCGGTTTGCTCCACAGGCTGTCCGCCAGGCATCCATGACGTTGTTTCCTTACCATCCCATTCACAAGGTATTTCCGTTTGACGAATGTAATGCCATTGATATTGGGGACGTTTCGGTAATTCCCCATAATATACATCGAAGCTATGAGATAATTGAAAAGGCTATGGGAGACTTGATGAAAAACGGTATCATTCCAATCGGCATCGGAGGGGATCATTCAGTAACATTGGCTAATCTAAGAGCTGCCGCAAAAATACACGGTCCTGTTGCACTTCTTCATTTTGATTCACATACAGATACCTGGGATACTTATTATGATGAAAAATATTGGCATGGTTCCCCGTTTATCCGTGCATATGAGGAAGGCTTGCTCCAAACGGATAAAGTTTTCCAAATTGGCATCAGAGGCACGCTCAATCATCCAGGAGATATAGATTCAAGTACAGATCTAGGTTACAATGTGATAACTACTCCCGAGCTGAAGAAAAGAGGAATCGAAGATGTCGTGAAGGAGGTCAAGAAAACCATTGGGGATACACCATGTTTCTTGAGCTTTGATATTGATTTTGTTGATCCATCCTGTGCCCCTGGTACTGGCACTCTGGAGGTCGGCGGTCTAAATAGCTTTGAAACCCTAGAAATGATACGCTCTCTGCAAGGATTCAACTTTATTGGGTTCGACCTGGTGGAAGTCCTTCCACCGTACGATCCAACACAAATTACATCACTATTGGCAGCCACCATCATTCATGACTTTGCCAGTTTAGTAGCCTTACAGCTAAAAGAAGAACAAAAAAAGGAGAATTCGACCCAAAATAGTTTATAGGATGATTATCTATAGGAGGGAAAGATCCAAGCTAAAGGTCATGAAACAATAACAAAATGGATCCCATATACAAAAGGCACCTGCTTTTAGTGAAAGCAGATGCCTTTTGTATATTTATATGCTATTTTCCCTGTAAATAATTTTATATCAACTGGTGAACAATTTAGTCTCCCGAATAAATCCTTGTTCACGCTTCTATCTTGTTGGAAAATTTCGAACTTCATTCTGTTTCCGGTTTATTAGGAATAACAAAAAAGGGAATGAAAAAACACATCCCAATAGAAAGAATGGGATGTGCCACCATATTATTCGTCTGATTCTCCCCCAGAACGATTCGTTTGTGTTGGCAGGGTGTTCCAAAAGCCTGCATCGACCGTTTCAATTGAATGATCAGCAATAGCTCTAACAGCTGCATCCAAAGTGGTGATTGTTTGCTTTATTAGATAGCCATTACTTTTTTGTCCAAGTGCAACTGTCTCGACATTGTGGTCAGACATCCCCCGCATCTCAAAGAGTAAAGTTGCAATATCATAACGAACGGCCGCACCATTACGGCCTATATTTTCTCCTGAACCGCCATCATATTTACCAATATGGCCCCAACCAGTAGGTTCAATTGAGTTATATACAACAGCACCCAGTTTTTTTGAAGCTTCTAGCACTTCAGGCTTTACGTTTGCGTTTGTAGGATAAAGTATTGAACCTGAAACAAGTTCACCATCTGTTTCGCTTAGCGTCCCTTGATGATGTAAATCTATCATGTAATCGATATCGTATTTTGCAAATACATTTTCGTGTAAAGCTTTTACCTCGACTTGCATTTGATTGGTTTTTTTATCATGCTCCCGGTTTAAGTCGACCCCGTTTGCATTTGCCCGGGTTAGATGTCGATCACCCTTTGCCAAATAGTCATCAAGAGAGAAATTAACATCTCCCATTGCCCCATCTGCGTTTAACATTGGAATGATAAGAATGTTAACATTTTCCAATATCCCTTTAGTCTTATTCGTTCCTAAATGTTTAATGAATTCCAATGCACCCTCAGTAGTCAGCTGTTCATTTCCATGCTGTTGAGTTAAAAATAGTATAGTTGGGTTTTTAGGATTGGAAATATATTTCGCAAGATAAATATCTCTTCCTTTTACCGTTTCCCCGATTACTTCCAATGCCAACCTTTCTTGTTTAGCATCCTGGGTTTTTAGATAACTTACCAAGCTTTCATATGTATGCAGATTTGAAGTTGTCACTTGACCATTTCCAGCACTGGGGCCATTACCAACCGCTCCGACTGGTAGCGCAACAGCTGTTACAGCGCTTAAAGACATTAAACTAGATAATGAAACTGTTAGAACTTTCTTCTTAAAATTCAAAAAAAAAACCTCCCTTTTCATTTAACAATCATAAAAATAACTATTACTAATATTCTGACATTTTTAACACTTTGTGTTAATAGTGAAAAATACCTATTCTTCCGAAAAATTTTCCATTTTACACACAATATAACTTGAAAGGACTTCCGGAATGATTTTATAAATTTTGCCATCAATTTGATGCCGTATTATGGGTTTTTTATGAGTTGGGTATCTGCTTAAAACTTGGTCAACTTTTAATTAACTATAAGGTGCGTGCTGCCTCCCTTTTAGATATTATAACTAGGAAAAAGCCAGGAAAACGAGCCCGAATAATGAAAAAGGGTAGAATTCTAGAAGGAAGGCCATGACCATTCAATTTAATTTATCTATATGCATAACTTGAACATGAATGGCCAAAAATAAGAAGTATTAAGAAGAAAGGAACAAACAAAAAGGTGAATGCCTGATCATTTCAACAATTAATCCTTTGTATTTAGTTGGAAAGGTTGTTTTACATACCCCTTCTCCTTTAGCTGTAGTAGTTGTTGTCTTGAAAGTTCGAAAGTTCGGCTTTTGAAACTTTTACACGAAAGGTTGGAAATTTTCTTCATATTACTTACTATTTTTTAAAAATTTCTATCATTCCTTAAGCAATATACAAAACACCCAGCTGATATTGGTAAATCTCACTAAACCTGTTATATTATTAATGATTTCCCCTTCAAAGTTCACTAAAAGAATAAAGCTTTTTATGCCTGATATTGATCGGAGGAATCATTTTAATTCTGGTTATCATTCTGGATATCTTGGTTCTTGGGCCCACTATAAAGAAAGCACTTATGGTAGCCAATGTAATTATAATAATGCGAGTTGGGGCAAATAAAGATCATCATAAAAATAGGCTGGAAATTCGAAAAAATCCATTTTCACCGTTGCATTTTGGTTGAATACAATAGGATGATCCAATGAATGTTATGAATGAGGTGGTATGTTGAAACATAAAATAATCATTATTCTTAGTTTAGTTTTTGTAGTATTTATGACTGTTTTATTCATCCTTTACCTCATTAAAGATGATTCTTCCCGATGGATGGTAGCTCTTGGGGGTATATTGGTAAGTGCCTTGCCCATTTCATTATTATTTGTTAAACATAATCCCTTTAACATTCCGATCATTATTGGTTTTTATGTTTTTGTTTTCTGTACGACATTTTTAGGGTCAATTGCAAATTTTTATGTGGATTTTAAATGGTGGGACTCTACCCTTCATTTCTACAAGGGCATTTTTATCGGCTTTGTTGGAATTGCTCTCTATAAATTTTTCATCCCTCAAGGGGCGCGAAAAGATATTTCAAGTTGGATCATCTTTCTATTTGTTCTCTCACTTGCAGTCACTTCCACTGTTCTTTGGGAAATCTATGAGTTCGCAGGAGACCTGACTTTTACTCAAACCATGCAGCGAGGCGGTAATAAGGATACTATGTACGATATGATTTTCGGTCTTACTGGCGGTCTTCTTATCTCCATTTATTCTAGTGTACAAAAAAATCATGATAATTTGCAGAGGTAATCATATGAATCGTAAGTTAGTTATTTCATTTAGTTTGGTCTATGTACTTTTCATGGCAGCTTTATCTATCTTTTACTATACAACCGATGAAACTTTCAAATCCCTTGTTTCGATAGGTGGTGTGGTTTGTGGAGCAATTCCCCTGCTATTGGCCCTATTTACTAAGCTTCAATTCAATCTGCCCATTATCATTTCCTATTTAATCTTCTTGTTCGGTTCACAATATTTAGGATCTATTTTAGGCTGGTATGGACTGGGGTGGTGGGACACATTCTTACATTTTCTAAGTGGATCCCTTCTTGCTTTTACTGCAATTGCTTTATATGAACGTTTGGTACACAGAAATGCAGGTAATGGGATATCCCCCTGGTTTGTCTTTTTGTTTACCCTCTCTTTCGCAGCACTTGGTGGTGTTATATGGGAAATCTACGAATTTAGTTCTGATCAATTATTCGGAATGACATTACAAGGCGGAGGAAATAAAGATACAATGACAGATTTAATCGCCGATACTGTTGGAGGTCTCATTATTGCAATGTGGGCCGGAGTTCGGACAAAGGTTAAGGTAAGGAAAACATGAAAAAGTTCACATGTTTTAACAATCTTCCATTTCATCTCATCTTAATTGTTAAAGGTTTATGCAAAAATCGGCTAATCAAATCTTAAGTATTGAAATGGTAACATTGAGTTGACTGCATATAAAAACCGACCATCACATAGTGGCCGGTTTTTATGGTCATTTAAATATGATGGATATGATCTTATCCGTCGTCATCTCACTATCTACCACATATGTTCCAGGTCGTAGTCCGTTGGCCTTGCCTTTCTTTTCAACCTCGTCTGAAAACTTATTGGCATTCTTAATGACTTTTGCTTTTTGAAGGGTTTTACCCACATCGATGCTTGTCGAGCCTTTAGACACTCTCAGAACTGTACGATATATGACTTTCTCTGTTGGTTCTTTTACATTTTCTTTTTCAGCTTCCGCTTTATCTTTAATCGACTTTGCTTCAGCAATTTGATCTTCCCATTCTTTTTCTGTATGTATGACATACCCTTCAGAAGCCAGAGAATCTTTCATCTCATCTTCTGTTAGTTTCTCTGAAGTGCCCGTCGCTTCACTTGGACCAAAGAAATACACTGCACCGCACAAACCTGCCGCAACAATAAGGCCACCGGCAAAGCTGCGCATTGATTTAGATGTCATTGGCCACATTTCTCCTTTCACTCTTCGTTTTAATGTAAGGAGTAAGCAAGCCTTCTATCTCATTTTCCGTCTGTTTTGTTTTCAGTGCGATGCTTTCAAATGAATAGCCTCGCTTATGTAGGTCGAGTACTTCACGCAACAAGTTCCGCTTTTCGGAAGACATTGCAAGAATGCCTGCCTCTTGCACCGTAATTTCAGCATCTATCTCGATGTTCCTGATTTTTTCCTGTAATACATTCATTTCATTTCCAAAAGTGATAGCAAGCTGTTCCAATTGACTGTCCACTTTTACAGAATCCTTTTTAATAAACGATAAAATGAACAGTAAAACTGCTACACCAAACAAAATGATTAGAGCCCATTCCATCATTCTATGTCCCTCCTTAATAAATTTAAATCTATTATCTCGCTTTCTAATTATATATTGATTTGTTCAAAAACTCGATTTAAAAGTACTAAATACGATAATAGTCACGTAACAAATATAAAAAAGGAATAATTAGCATGTTTTCAGGTTTATCAATAGCTAACACACTCCTTCTCTGTAACTATTATACCATATGAGGCCAATATTACCATAAAAAAAGGACTCGCTATTTAGGACCAGTTAGGTCAAAATGATGAAGGTTTTTTATAATGTTAGTATTTAGCCCACGCTAAAAGCACAATCCTGTCAGCAGGAAAAATTTCCTTTGATAAGTTTAGTGAAATAAGTAGCTTTTAATCTAAGCTTTAAAGGGTGCAAACACTTACAAAAAGGCCAAATAATATTAGCTCTGCTTGCATCAGCTAATCGAGACGAAATTGAACGCGACCATGAATTTGATATTCACCATAATCCAAGTCCTCAGATTGCATTTGGACACGGCAAGGTCAAAAATGGCATAATATAGTGGGCTCGTAGAGACCCAAGCTCTTAATCTTGAGCAAAATTCCAAGTAAATATCAAAAGGGTTTCGGAATTAATACATTCCGAAACCCTTTTGTCGACAAACTGAAAGAACGATTCCATTAAAGGAATCGTTCTCAGACTGTAGACAAACTCGAGGAAAATCGAGTTTGTCTATTTTTTATGAGTTGTACAATTTGGCCGTTGATTTCCACTCCAGGCACTCGCTTTCCGCGGGCGGTCGGGGAGCCTCCTCGGCTTTCGCCTGCGGGGTCTCCCCTAGACGCGCTTTTCCCGCAGGAGTCTCGTACCTTCCGTTCCAATCAACTTTGTCTTATCTTTTAGATAAACACTTTTGCCCTGAGTCGCTTTTGTTTTAAAATAGAAGTATTAAAACTTGAGGTGATGAGGATGCTTTCGAAACATGACTCTATTCAGCGAGATCAACTTGAAATGATTACGTTAGATCAACTGGTGCCACCGAACCATTTGGTTCGTAAACTAGAGGCTGCCATTGACTTCACTTTCATTTATGACTTGGTGAAAGATATGTATTCAGAGGTAGGACGCCCAAGTATTGATCCAGTTATTTTAGTTAAACTGACATTCATTCAATATACCTTCGGTATTCGTTCCATGCGTAAAACGATTGAAGAAGTTGAAACTAATATGGCTTACCGTTGGTTCTTAGGCTATGGTTTCCATGATAAAGTACCTCATTTCTCTACGTTTGGGAAAAATTATGAGCGACGCTTTAAAGATACAGACCTGTTTGAACAGATTTTCTACGCATTTTAATGACAGCTGCTAATAAAAAGTTAATAAGTGCTGAACACGTTTTCGTGGATTCCACACATGTGAAAGCCAGTGCGAATAAACGGAAATTTGAAAAGAAAATCGTTCGTAAAGAAACACGAGCGTATCAAGGGCGTCTTCAAGAAGAAATCAATCAAGATCGTGAAAACCATGGAAAGAAGCCTTTTCCATCAGATAAATTTGATAAAGAAGAGACCAAAGAGATTAAAGAAAGTACAACGGATTCTGAGAGTGGCTACTATGTGAAAGATGAACGAACAAAACAGTTTGCCTATTCATTCCACGCAGCCGCAGACCGCAACGGTTTTGTATTGGGAACGATTGTAACACCTGGAAATATACATGACAGTCAGATCTTAGAGCCACTAGTTGAACAAGTGATTGAGAAAATTGGAAAACCGGAAGCCGTTGCCGCAGATGTAGCTTATAAAACACCAGCGATTACAAGCTACCTATTTAACAAAGAAATCATACCGGCTTTACCTTATACACGTCCTCGCACCAAAGAAGGATTTTTCCGCAAACAGGACTATTATACGATGAACATTTTGATTGTTACCTTTGTCCTTCGGGAGAGCTATTAAAGTACTCAACAACCAATAAAGAGGGCTATCGCGAGTATAAATCACCCAAACACACTTGTGCGACATGCTCATTTTTATCTCAGTGTACAGAAAGCAAAGACCATCAAAAAGTGGTGACACGGCATATTTGGCAAACACCATGTGGAAGAAGCAGATCATCTGCGTCATCATCAAGATGTAAAAACTATATATGCGAAACGTAAAGAAACGATTGAGCGTGTATTCGCAGATGCAAAAGAAAAGCATGGTATGCGTTGGACAAC
Organism: Peribacillus simplex; assembly: GCF_001578185.1. Classification (NCBI taxonomy): domain Bacteria; kingdom Bacillati; phylum Bacillota; class Bacilli; order Caryophanales; family Bacillaceae; genus Peribacillus; species Peribacillus simplex. The sequence goes on from NZ_CP011008.1 coordinate 3,241,013, forward strand.
TTTAAGGGGACTTAAAAAATTGTCGATGCAGGCGATGCTTACTTTCGCTGCCATTAATTTAAAGAAGATGGCCAATTGGACATGGGGAGGTCCAAAAATGGCCTAACATAGTGGGCTCGTAGAGCCCCAATCTCCTAACTTCAGGCAAAAATTCAAAGGGAATCTCAAAAAGGGGTTCGGAATTTTTTAATTCCGAACCCCTTTTGTCGACAAACTGAGAACGATTCCATTAAAGGAATCGTTCTTTTTTTGCGTTTAATTTTCAGTAGTTTCGCTTACTCCTGAATAGCTTTTCTTATACTTAACGACAAAGTAAAGTAATGTCAATATCATAAAGCTAATTGTAAAGCCAAGTAAAACATAGACGTTTTGCCACATTAAACCAAAGTTACCACTTGATATAACCTCTTTAAATCCTCTAACTGAGAAGGTCATCGGTAACCAATTATTGAATATTTGTAATGGTTCTGGTATTAATTCAAGTGGGAATGTTCCAGCACTTGTCGTTAATTGTAAGATCAAGATAACAATCGCGATGAAACGACCTGGATCTCCCAATGTTGTTACAAGCAACTGAATCAATGTAATGAATACCAAACTCGTTATAATCGAGAACATTACGAATAACGGTACACTTTTCACTTCCATATCAAGCAGTACTAATGTTAATCCTGAGGCTATAATTGCTTGGATAATACCTACTGCAGCAATAATGCCAAATTTACTTAAGAACCAAGTGAACCCGTTTTTCGGAATTCCAATCGGCTCTCTTAATGGAAAGACAATTGAGAGCAATAATGCACCTACAAACAAACCTAATGATAGGAAGTAAGGAGCAAAACCAGTTCCATAGTTCGGAACTTTATTGATGCTTTCTTTTTCAACCTTAACAGGCTCTGCAACCATGTTATACGTTTCTTCACCAGCATTAATATCTGCTGAATCTTTAGCCGCTTTATTGATTTTATCCTTAAACTCTGTCGACCCTTCCGCCAACTTACTTGTTCCACTTACAATTTTACTAGAACCATCCGCTAATTGACTAGATCCATCTGCTAATGCTGCCGATCCTGCTGTAAGCTGATTGACTCCATCTGCAAGTGTCGCTGAACCTGAAGCGAGGTTTTGGCTACCGGTTGCTGCTTCTGATAATTTCTCACCGAATGTTACTAGACCTACTCTTAATTGAGATTGACCTTCTTTTAATTGAGCAGCCCCTGTTTCTAATTGACCTGCTCCTTCATTTAATTGAGAGACACCTGTTTGAAGTGCTTTTTGGCCACTATTCAGGGTCGAAATATTTTCAGAAAGGCTAGAGGCACCTGCTTGAATCTGACCAGCAGAATTAGCAAGCTCTTTATTCCCTGATTCAAGCTTTGTAGCGCCAGCTGATAAATTATCAAATGCTTGCTTCAATGCATCTTGCTGTTCTTTTGGTAAAGCCCCCAAATATGGGTCTAAGGTCGATTGAAGAGTCGATACACCTTCTTTCAATCCTGATGCTCCATCAGCTAAGCTATTTGAACCTGACTCTAACTGTTGCAAGGAACCTTTCAGTTGCTTACTTCCATCATGAATTTTTTCCGTACCCGAAACAAGTTCATTCATCTTCTCTTCAACTGTACCGATGCCAGTATGAGTCTTTTCAATTCCAGACTGAAGACTTCCTGCCCCATCTTCTGCCTTTTTCGCTCCGTCAATCAATTGATTTTGAGCGTTAGATAACTGGCCTAAACCATCAGCAAGAGTTTTTGCTCCTTTTTGTAACTCAACGGTACCGTCCTGAACTTTCTTGGTACCACCTGTAAATTCAACTTGTTTTTCAGCTAATGATGTTAATTTTTCTTCTAAAGTTTTTGCACCATTATCAACGTCCAGGATTCCATCTTTCAGTTTCCCAGCTGCTTCATCCGTTGACTGAAACCCTTCGCCCATTTCAGTAATGATGTCAAACATGGTCTCTGCATATGTCTCAGTTACTTTTTCTGCAAGAGCCATTTGGATTTTTTGAACTGCTGTTTCTCCTATTTGAGCTGATAAGAAGTTAAAGCTTTCATTTGGAACATACTTTAATTCAAGTTTTTTCGGCTTTTCATCCATTAACGTCGTCGCGTTTTTTGAAAAATTCTCTGGAACTTCTACTAGTAAATAATATTTTTGATCCTCTAAGTTTTTGTAGCCTGTTTTACGATCAACAAACTGAAAATTAAAGTCCTTACTTTTCTTCAGTTTTTCTACAAATTCATCTCCTAGTTTTATTTCTTCTCCCTCTAACTCAGCACCGGAGTCATTATTAACAATGGCAACTGGTAAATCTTCAAGACGATCATACGGATCCCAAAAAGCCCATAAGAACATGCCACTATACAAAATAGGAATAAACAGAATTGCGATAATCGGAATAAGCAGTTTTTTATTTTTAAACAGGCCAAGGAACTCCTGTTTTATTAAACTAGATTTCAAAGAATCCCCCCTAAGTATGATTGACCATTTAGTTCATTTGGTCATTTTTTTACAAATAATAAGGACTATCATGAGTGACAGCCAATCCGTTAAACAAATATAACTGAAATAGTTCTGCTATTTCTTCTTTTTCAAGTGGTTTATGATTTCTTTCCCAGGCGAATATAAGTGCTAAATAAATCTTCAACATGATAAAAGCTGTTATTTCAGGATTACATGGAGAAATATATTTCTTTTCGATAGCTAATTTAATTTTTTCCTTAATATAAGAAATAATCGCTATTTCCATTTCATTTAACATTTGTAAAACGGCAGGCGTTCCCATTTCTTTTTCTTCCTGAAATAGCTTCAGTGATAATTGATGACTCCTTTCTGAATTCTAAGATTCGATATAGTGCACTATGCAGGTTTTTCATAAAAGGTTAAGTTTGGTTTAATTGACTGCTCAGCCTCATTTTTCATTTCTTCAATCATTCGTAACACAATCTCTTTAAACAATTGCTCTTTATTGGCATAAAAGGTATAGATGGTCCCTTTTCCGACATTTGCTATTTTGGCTACTTGTTCCATTGTTGTAGCTTTATAACCAAAGAGTGAAAAAGACTTTGTCGCAGCTTCTAATATTAACTTTTTCCTGTCAATTGACATATATCACCCCGAACTGACCAGTTGAACAAAACGGTCAATAAGTTATTTTATGATATTAACAAATTTTTTTAATAATAGCAAGGCATCTTTTTTTGAGTTTAGGAAGATCATATTCAAGGGGCTTTTTATCTTTCTTCTTTTTTACTTTATCCCCAGATTGATTCCTTAATATTGAAGTATAATAAATGACAAATCAGTATCTAAGCGATAAGATATAGACAATTAGGTTCCTTTTCCTGATTCCTTAAAGAATTCGTGTAAAATATACCGTACCGACCATGAAATGAAACAAAAGGTAACCAATACAAATTTCATATTTCAAGAATGCATATTAAGGAGGAAACCATGAATATTAAGATAAATAATATACCGCGTTTCATGCAATCCGAAATCGAAAAACTTCAATCAGAATTGTCCCCATTATTGAAGAAAAATATGAAATACAGTTTTTTTTCAACCATAATGATAGGGTTTTCCATCATAAATCTATTTTTTCTTTTATTTAAAAACGACTCATACCCAATCTCTAAAATTGCTCTTGCAATATATGCATTAGTCGGTGCTATTGGATTTGCCCTTTTAAAGGAAAACAAACACAACCAAAAAGAAATAGTGAAAATGAGCCAGAAGCATATGCTGGAGAGAATGAAAGAAAGCAACTACTTAACCGATGCCAGGAAAAATAATTACTATAAAAAGGTAAATGAGCAGCCGCTATCTGCAATGAATGTCTTTTTGGAGTTTCTTGCGGAAGAACAACAAAGGAAGAATAAATCTTTCCATGATGAATAAAGAAGGACAAAAAAATCCCCTTATGAGAGGTCATAAGGGGATTTTTCTTACGATATTCATTTACTTAAAACGGGATCTGCAATGACAAGGATTTTTCCGGACTTGATATCTTCCACATATCGATCGACTTCAGCTTCCTCCAGTCCAATATTCAATAATGGCTTCCTCAATCCCCCTGCTCCTGAAGCTGCCCCGGCAGCGGCTCCGCCAAAAGTGGCGAAAATCGGGCCTGCTGCCAAAATCGGACCAATTCCAGGTATTGCCAATGCACTCATTCCAATAAGTAAACCTGTCAAACCGACAGCTCCGCCGGCCGCTGCCCCTGCTACGAATCCATCAGGCTTTGTTGGGCTGACTTCCTCGGCTTCCTTTGGTAATTTATCAATTTTTTTGGCAACTACTGATATTTGATCGGATGTATATCCTTGTTCCTTTAAATTTTCGACTGCTGAAGTTGCTTCGTTTTCATTCTCATATATTGCTATAAACCTATTGTCCATGGTATCTGCTCCTTTAAAAGTAATGTATTATACAATACCCTTAATTGAGTTTTAATAACCTACGATGGAAAAATGAATTTCACTCCCTGGTTTGCCCCTGACCATAAATGAAATACTTGCTTGATGTTAAGGCCGGTAAACCCATTGGTCCACGTGCATGGAGCTTTTGTGTGGAAATGCCGATTTCTGCACCATAACCGAATTCAAAACCATCGGTAAAACGGGTGGAAGCATTGTGATAAACTGCTGCCGCATCTACTTTATTCAAAAATATGGAAGCGTTTTGTTCATCTCTCGTTAGGATTGCTTCAGAATGCTTGGAACCGTATCGGTTAATGTGTTCAATTGCATCCGATACACCGTTTACAATTTTCACGCTGATTTTTAATGCTAGGTACTCTGTTGACCAATCATCCTCCGTTGCCTTTTTCGCTCTCGGAAAAGCGCTGCAAACCACTTCGTCTCCATATACTTCAATACCCTTTTTATCCAGGATTTCCAAAATCAGCTTTCCATTTTCTTCAAACCATTTTTCGTGAATAAGAAGGCCCTCAATTGCATTGCATACGGAAGGTCGCTGTGTTTTACCGTTTAAGACAATTTTCTCGACCATCGTGACATCTGCTGTCTGATCGATGAAGATATGGCAATTGCCTGATCCCGTTTCAAGGACGGGAACAGTGGACTCCTTAATGACCGTTTCAATTAAATTCTTTCCACCACGAGGAATCAAAACATCTAAATACTCATTAAGGTGAAAAAGTTCCTTAGCGGATTCCCGACTCGTATCCTCGATTAACTGAATAGCCTCTACAGGAATTTCCGTATTCTCTAAAGCCTTATGAATGGAAGAGATCAGTGCCATATTGGAGTATTTGGCTGAAGAGCTCCCTCTTAAAAGGACCGCATTCCCCGTTTTCAAGGATAATGTAGCTGCATCGATGGTCACATTTGGCCTTGCTTCATAAATCATTCCGATTACACCGATCGGCACTCGTAACTTTTTAATCAATAAACCATTTTCTTTTTCGATAGTCTCCAATTTTTCTCCAATTGGATCTTTTAAATCGATTAAAAGCCTAATTGCAGCTGCCATGTCATCAATACGATTAACATTTAACATTATTCGATCTAATATCGACTCACTGAAACCTTTTTTCCTGCCTTCTTCTAGATCCTTTTGATTTTCTTTTATCAAATGATCTTTATCGTTAACAATTTGCTTTGCAATTTTTCCAAGTGCCTCATTCTTCTTTTCCGTAGTCAATCCAATTAGCTGATAACTGGCTTTTTTGGCTGCCTTTCCTTTCGCAGTCACTTCACTCATTTTAATGCCCCCTTTTCTTTCTCTAAAATTGATTACCTATGCTCTCACCCATTTATCGCGATGGATCACTTCTATGGAAGTGATCACAAGCTCGGTTGTCCGCTTGCCCATAGCCTGTTTTAATTCTTCGTCGGAATAAAGGACCTCACCCCTGCCTAATAACCCATTTGCACCAAAGACCTCGACGACATCCCCCTTATTGAATACTCCTTTAATTTCATAAATTCCAGCTGGTAGTAGACTGCTCCCATTTGAAACTAAAGCCCTTTCGGCACCTTCATCAACGAAAATTTTTCCGGATACTTGTGAATGAAGGGATATCCACTGTTTGTTTTTCGTTACCGTCGTCAAGACATCATTCCCAATATATGTGCCATCACCATTGCCTTCAAGGATAGTTAGTAGTTTTTCGCTCCCCACACCAGAACCGATGAATACTTTCACTCCAAGAGACAATGCAGTTTGGGCTGCAATCAGCTTCGATTTCATCCCCCCGGTTCCAACATTAGATCCCGCACCTTCTGCCATTTGCAATAAATCCGACGTTACTTCGGAAAGCTTTTCAAATCGTTTGGCCCCTGGGTTCGTCTGTGGATTGGAATCATAGAGCCCATTAATGTCCGTTAAAATGATCAAGTTGTTGGCGTGGACTAACCCGCTTACTAAGGCGGATAGCATATCATTATCACCGAAAGTCAACTCCTCGACTGAAACTGTATCATTTTCATTAATAATCGGGAGGATGCCGCGTTCAAGCAATTCCATCAATGTTGCATATGCATTTTTATATCTTTCTTTTTTCGAGAAATCTTTCCTTGTTAATAAAATCTGGGCCGGAACGATTCCAAAGTGCCCTAATTGTTCCATATATGATTGAATCAATAGGCTTTGCCCTACAGCTGCAGCAGCTTGTTTTCCTTTGAGAGTGACAGGTCTCGTAGGATAACCGAGCTTGCGAAAACCTGTCGCTACAGCACCTGATGAAACAAGGACAACTTCATGTCCCGCCTTCCTTAATGCTGCCACTGCCTGGATATGATCGGAAAATTTTGTTTGGTCGATTTCACCTTGTGTGTTGGTCAAAGAACTACTTCCTATCTTTACAACGATGCGTTTCTTTTCCATCGATTTTTCCTCCAATAAATATCTTAGACATGAAAAAAAGCCCTTTTCATCCTCGAAATAAGGACGAAAAGGGCTGCTCTCCGTGGTACCACCTTCATTGAATGCAAGTACATGCATTCCACTTTGCCTGATAACGCCAGGATTTGCGCCTATGTTTTGCATAGGACTCAAGAAGCAGGTTCTGCGCTTTCCTGTCGCGGGTCTTCCAGCAATTGACCCCGCTCTCTGTCACAGTGATTTTCGCATACTAATCTTCTCTCAACGTTCATTGTTTTAATATAGTATGCAAAAAAATCTTCTTGATGTCAATAACCTTCCTAACATGAATAACATTAAAGCGCCATTGCTGGGCCGAAGAACTCATAGTGAATTTTATCCGTATCTATCCCCAATTCTTTCAGGTAAGTGATGATCGCCTTCATGAAAGGCACAGGTCCGCACACATAATAATCAGCTTCAGGTTTAACAAAACTGCTCACTAATTCCTTATCAATATACCCTTCTTTTTCAAAATTCGGGAGGTGCTTATCATCCTCACTCGGATTTTTAAAGACAAAGGATAATTGATAGTTGGTAAGCTTGTGTCCTAGTTCTGTCAGTTCCATTCTGAACGGCTGTAAATGGCCATTATCGGTTGCATGAATGAATTGTACATCACGCTCAGGTGTTTGTTCAGCTACCGCATGGACCATGCTCATGAAAGGCGTTATGCCAACGCCTCCGCTCAAGAATACTGCCGGTGTTCGTTTATCCAAGTCGATGGTGAAATCACCTGCAGGAGCCGTTACGTCAATACTGTCACCCATCTGAATGGATTCATGCAAGTAGTTAGAGACCCTTCCATCAGGTGAGGTTCCCGGCTTTTCTTTTTTAACGGAAATACGGAAATAATCTTTTCCCGGGACATCAGATAAACTATACTGACGGTTGAATAAATACGCTTCACCCGGTATCTCGATCCGAACGGTAATATATTGTCCCGGAAGAAATGCCGGAACCTTATCTCCATCTGATGGCTTTAGATAAAAGGATGTGATTACGTCACTTTCACGTACTTTTTCCACCACTGTGAATCGTTTGAAATCAGACCATCCTCCGACCTGATTGGAAGCTTCGTCGTACATTTCCTTTTCGATGCTAATGAAAACATCCGCAATGACTCCATACGCCTCTCCCCAAGCTTGAAGGATTTCTTCTGTGGCCGAATCTTGTAATACTTCCTTGATTGCACCTAATAGATGTTCTCCTACAATGGGATAATGTTCAGCTTTAACTGCGAGACTTCTATGTTTTTGTGCTATTTGCTTCACGGCCGGTAAAATCGTTTCAAGTTGATCTATATATTTGGCTGCTGCCAAAACCGTGTTGGCTAGTGCATTTTGCTGGCGCCCTTTTTTTTGATTGGCATGATTAAAGACATTTAATAATTCAGGATGTGCTTCGAAAAGATTTTTATAGAATACAGTTGTTATAGTTGTACCATGCACTTCTAAAACAGGTACGGTTGATTTTATAATATCGATCGTTTTCTGGGATAGCATAAATAAACCCCTCTTCTTAAACAAGTATTTTTAATACATGTTTATATTAGAACTTAATTGCATTAAAAGCAATATTTTTAATACATCTTTTTAGAAATTATGTTTTCATGTTTATAAAATGTTCACATTTATGATATAGTCAAATGGGGATAGAATGTGAGGCGATAAACATGAGGTTGACGAGTTATTCCGATTACTCACTTAGAGTGTTGATTTACCTGGCTTCCCACGACCAAAGCAAATTATCAAATATAAAAGAGATTTCTGAAGTTTATCAACTATCTAAAAATCATTTGATGAAGATTGTTCATAATCTAGGTAAACTAGGCTATATTGAGACGATACGCGGAAGAAATGGCGGTTTCCGGCTTGCAAAATCACCTGCTGACATAAATGTAGGGGAACTGGTGCGGAAAACCGAAGAGGACTTTTATCTAGTGGAATGTTTTAAAGATCACGATAACTGTGTGATTTCTCCCGTTTGTTCATTGAAATTTGTCCTTAATAATGCCTTGGATGCTTTTCTACAGGTCCTTGATCAATATACGATTGCAGACTTCAGCGAAAATAAAGTGATGCTCAAAGCCTATTTCGATTCGGTAAAGCAGAATGATGAAGAGCCCGATTTTTTATAATCGGGCTCTTTTTTCATTAACCGATGATCCGTTCGATCCGCCATTCCTTTTCCACCCGCAAATCAATGATCCCTTCACTGGTTTTTATTAAAACTTTAAGGGGATCGTACGGATTGATCATAATGATCGTCCAGGTTCGTTTATTAGTAAGCATGACTTCTTTTCCGACCAAGATGGTCATTAATCGGCTTATAAACTCCAGCAGGATTTCAGGATTGAATTTACCGAACATATCACTTTTCATTTGCTCAATCACCCTAAAAAACGGCATGGCCTATAATACTATATCCTCCATGACTTTGTGTGATGATGAAAGCAATTTTCGCTACTTACGAAAGGTCACTAAGTTCATTTCCCAGCTGTTTTAATTTTTCACCAACTGTACACTCTGAAATACAGAACTGATGGGCATACGAACGCCCCTTCTCTTTTCGAAAATGCTTTCGTAAAAAACAATCTTGGCAAAATGAAGCGAGAACATCTTCCACTTCTTCATATATTTTTTTCCTGTTCATTGTTGTTATGTCTCCTTTGACCCAGCAATTTCTATTTTGCTGAAAATGGCTTTTCCCTGAAGAGCAAGTGTTGCCAGGCGATCGGCTTCCTGGTTCTCTTTTCGGGAAATTGGCTTATAGACCGGAATGATCTTTAACTCATCCAGTTTCGCTTCAATGCGGTCCAGCCATTTATTTAAGTTTTCTTCCATACATGGCCATTCACCGGAAAGTTGATTTAAGACAACTAGAGAATCCCCTTTAAATACACAGCTTTGATGGTGGATTCCAAGTTCGTCCATCTGCCTGACCGCTTCATGAAAGGCCGCATATTCCGCTTCATTATTGGATTCGAATTGCTCCAATTTCACGTTGGTGCGTAACCTCCAGAACTTCTTACCTTGACGAAAATAAATGGCAACACCAATCCCTGCCACCTTTTCATCTTTTTGAAAACCGCCATCAAAAAAAACCGTCACATCCTGAGGCTCCTCCTCAACTTCAGTCAGGAGTTTTTTTAGCTCCTTCTTTGTCCATGCTGTATCGAATTCATCCTTGAATTCCACTTCTTTCAGCCTTCCTGCCTTTTCAAGATCTTCCGTAATGACCAGTGCAGTCCCGGCATCAAGCCAATCCGAAACGAAATCGGCAGATGGTTTTTTTGAAGCATGATATGTCCATTGCATAATTACCTTCAAAGATTTCCAGCTCCTTATCCATTCACCATTCATGCAGAACAGCTTACAATTTTCATACCTTTTTTTCGGTATACCATTTATAATATAATGTAAGCAATTGAATCATCTTTTAATTATAGTTCCCATACCAGGCTGAAATTCTCATGTTTCAATTTTAATTTTATATGAAATGTTTTTTTATCATAGTATATTAACTGTTAAACTCGAGGAGGAGCACATCTTGATCGAAGTGTATATTGATGGTGCCAGTGCGGGCAATCCAGGGCCGAGCGGCGCAGGTGTTTTCATTAATAATAACGGTGTGGTCGAGCGGCATTCCTTTCCGCTTGGAAATATGGAAAACCATGAAGCGGAGTACCATGCTTTAATCAAAGCATTGGAAATTTGTGTAGCCAATAAGTATCAAATCGTTTCTTTTCGTACTGACTCCCAAGCCATCAACCAGGCCATTGAAAAAAGATTTGCAAAAAATAAGTATGCCATATTGCTGGAAAGGGCTCTAAAGCTTTCCGACGAGCTTGAATTATTTTTCATAAAATGGATTCCAAATCTCGAAAACAAATCCGCGGATGAGTTGGCAAGACGGGCCATTCGCTTGAATAAAGCTTTAGGAAATTCATGAACAAGACAGCTGATTTTTCATTATTATTCGTTGTATTCATCTGGGGCGTCACTTTTGTAATGGTTCAAAATGCCCTATCTTTTCTTGAACCATTCACGTTCAATGCCGTCCGTTTCTTCATGGCCTTCGTTTTCTTGCTTATCCCTTATATATTGACTTTACACAAAAAGGGAAAAACCTGGAATAAGGGCCTTTTTAAAGCTGGGTTTCATATCGGAGTTTGGCTTTTTTTAGGCTATGGGCTTCAAACAATCGGATTGAATTATACTACTCCTGCGAAGACAGGCTTCATAACGGGATTAAGTGTCGTCATGGTACCGGTTTTTTCTCTGCTTCTTTTAAAACATAGGCTTTCCCGTAATACAATTATAGGTGTCACTGCCGCAACCGTTGGGCTTTATTTAATGACGTTCGCTGACCGGTCCAATTTGAATATCGGTGATTTATTGGTATTTTTATGCGCAATAAGTTTTGCCATGCAGATCATTACGACTGCTAGATATGCCAAGACCCTTCCCGCATTACCGTTGACGCTGATTCAGATTTCAACCGTATCTTTATTATCCTATGTTTCAGCCTTCATTTTCAAAGAGAATCATTCTATCATCTTCAGCTCGGAGGTCATGTTACAGAAAGACGTATGGACTGCTTTATTGGTTACGGCAGCCCTTGCCACTGCGTTCGCCTTTTTCGCACAAACCTTCTTCCAAGCCTATACGACACCTACGAGAGTCGCATTGATTTTTTCAATGGAACCGGTTTTTGCTGCGTTATCCTCATACATATTGATAGGGGAAAAATTGACTTCCGCTTCCATCATTGGCTGTGCATTCATTTTCTTGGGGATGATACTTGCTGATCTGCCTGTTAATAAAAAGAAACCGATAGCAAAGGAGTTTTCTTGAAAAGCCATAAAAATAAATCGGACTTCAAAGTAACGAAGTCCGATTTATTTAAGCAGCCCCTGTTCTTTTGCAAACGATACTGCTTCACTGCGGGTTTTAATACCATTTTGTTTTAAGTTTTCCAAAAAGGAAATATAAAAGCTGCCATCAAAACTCTTTTGAACCTTCAAAGTCAATTCTATTGCAGCATTGACTAAAATATCACTTGCTTCCGTGTAGCGCTTACCAAAATAAATAAAACCAATATCGTCGCTACCAAAAGTGAATCCCTTACCCTCTAAAAAACTAACATACTCTTCAGTTGATCTCGCCACTTCTGCATCCACTCCATACTTCATGCCTTATTTTCATCTTACCGTATATCAAAGATTTTGACTATCCATTTTTCGACAAAAAATTCACCGTATAAATTAAAGGAGCTCCCCTTGGGGAGCTCCGAAATTTTCATTATTAAATCATTTTTAGTAAAGCCCTGAATTCATGATCCCTAGCCAGATTTTTGACCTTCTCGCGATCATACTGGTAAACCGCATCGTCCAAAGAACATGAAATGGGTACATCACATTTTATTTCGGCCAGTTTTCTGGATAAATGAAGCATATCTACAGCGGATTCAATCTTAGCCCTCTGCCCGTTTGTCAATGAAGCAACATTTTCAAGAATCCCTTCGATATTTTGATACTGAATCAATAATTTCAATGCTGTCTTCTCCCCAATTCCTTTAACTCCGGGATAGTTATCAGCTGTATCGCCCATTAAAGCTTTTAAATCGATCATTTGTCTTGGAGTGATCCCTTTCCATTCATAAAAGCTATCAGGATTATGCACTTCATAGTTACCATATCCTTTTTTTAACAATAATACAGAAATATTTTCTTCTATCAACTGGAGCATATCTTGATCGCCTGTCAATATACCCACCCGGCTATGTTGGGCAGATGCCTTCGCAATTGTCCCGATACAGTCATCCGCTTCATATCCAGAGAGCCCTATGTTAGGGATATCAAATGCTTCAACCGCTTTTTTAGCTAAGTCGAATTGAGGTATCATTTCGACCGGAGCTTCTGAACGATTAGCCTTGTATCCATCAAATAATTCATTTCTGAAAGTCTTGCTGCCCATATCCCAGCACACCGCTACATGGCTAGGTGAAAAATGATTCACCGCTGTCAGCATATGCTTCAAAAAACCTTGGACGGCATTAGTAGGAATGCCTTTTGAGTTAATCATGAATTGACCAGTAACGGCCGTTGCATAAAAAGCTCTGAATAATAGCGCCATCCCGTCGACAAGCATAAAGGAAGGATGTTGCTCATTTTCTCTCATTAACACATTATCACCTCTATCATGATGTACATCCATTTTAACATAACTGTCCCCTTTTTTAAGGATCGTTTAATTGGAAAAAATATTATTCAATCGGATTATCATCATAGGAGATCCAGTCACTGAAACTGCCAACATATATCTTCACATCTTTAAAGCCCGCTTCTTTCAGGGCGATATAATTGGGAGATGCCGTTACACCTGAACCACAGTAGACAATGATTTCCTTATCCCTGCCAATGCCAGTGAAATTTTCCTGAAGATCTTCCTTTTTTTTATAATAGCCATTATCCAAAACGTTCGTCCACACCTTATTAACTGCACCAGGTATATGGCCTGCTTTTTTATCAATCGGCTCCTCGATTCCCTCGTACCGTTTAGATTCCCTTGAATCCATTAAAACGATATGGTCAGGCCTATTCATTGTATAGTCCTTCACTTTTTGAAAAGATGCAAGCACGGTTTCATTTAAATCGATATGATATTCTCTAGTACTATTATTCGTTTGATTCGAGTCAATCGGATAGCCTGCATCCTTCCAGGCGCGATACCCCCCGTTAAGAACATAGACTTTCTGGTGCCCAAGATAGCTTAGCAGCCAGACAAACCTAGAAGCAAAAGAACCTTCCCCCCCATCATAAGCAATAAGCACCGTATCATTGGAGATTCCATTTGATTCTAGTTTATCTTTAAACTTTTCCAGGTCAGGAAGAGGATGTCTTCCTCCGTGTTTATGAACTTGCCCCGATAAATCCTTTTCGAGATCGAAATAAACAGCGCCGGAAATATGGTCTTTCTCGTATTCATTATGCCCTGCATCAGGAGAACCCAGCTGAAAGCGGCAGTCACAGATCCTGATATCACTAGAATTCAACAATGGCAACAGCTCTTCTTTTTCCATTATATAACCCATCTGCATAGCCCCCTATTTCAAAATGGTCCAAATTAATTGATTAAGCTCCGTTTCCATGTTCTTCCCTGGAGGAAGCTTATTTATTTCATTCTTTAAGGAAAGTGATTTCCCTTCTAATAATGAAAGATTCTTTTCGCTTTCATTGTTGCTTATAAATTCTTCCTTTTGTTTTGCTTTAAATATTCGGGTCATCCTGGTTTTCATTTCTTGATCGATGGTAACCGCTTCAAGTAATTCCCAAACGGATAAAGGTGGCAATGCCCCCTTTTGGATGATATGTTCCAGGATTAAATACGAACGGTAAACTTGTACCCATGTTTTTAGTCCTTTTCTTTCAGAGTCCCTTGTTTTTGTCAATTGTTGAAGGTTGTCGCCCATCATCCGATAGTAATGGTGTCCTAGTGCCTTTTTGGAATAGCAATCCGCTATCAAACCATTCATCTTTCTATAATAATCCGGATGAGTAATCAGCTTGATTGGTGACTGAAATAATTCAAATAGTGCAGGATTACTCTTTATCGTAAGACGGGATGATTTAAATAGATCCCAACCTTCCATGTCATATATGTTTTCTTTCAAATGAATCACTTCAACTGCCGGACTCAAGCTGAGGTAAGATCGCTTATCATTATGAACATATATAAACCGAACATCGATATCCGAATGGGCGGATGGTAAACCAAAAGAATGGCTGCCAGTAACAGCAGCCATCAAAATGGTCATATTCTCCTCTATTTCCAGTATCTTCAATTTCGAAATAAGGTTTTCTTTCATGAATGAACCTCGTTTCTATTTCGAATGCATTTTTGCCAATTCCGCTACTGCATTTTCATAATACGGTAAATCTACCGTTTCCTCCATTGCTGCACGTAAACCTGCAAAGATCTCCGATATTTCCGTCTTAAACTCTTTTTGAATCGCAAGTAACTCTTGATCAAGAACTTCATTATACATTTCGAAAATCCGCTCACCCTGTCCTTTTACATACATTAGGGCAGGATCATCCAAACGC
Organism: Peribacillus simplex; assembly: GCF_001578185.1. Taxonomy (NCBI): domain Bacteria; kingdom Bacillati; phylum Bacillota; class Bacilli; order Caryophanales; family Bacillaceae; genus Peribacillus; species Peribacillus simplex. The sequence goes on from NZ_CP011008.1 coordinate 3,256,014, forward strand.
TTCTGAAGCCCTTCACTCATTTTCAATTTCTCATTTTTTTCAAAGAAAGATTTTGGATTTTTAAATAACGCCAATTCCTTTTTGAATTCCCCAGTTTCCAATTGGACAAAAGCTCCTGTGAATTCAAGGGACTCCCTCTCATTAGGTTCATAAGGCTGTAATGAAAGGGTTTTTCTTACTTTTTGAATTTGCTGAAGCAAACTGCTTTGTTTCTCGTTCAGCAATTTATTTACGAACATTTCCGTCCTTAAAGCCGTTGCCCGCATTTCCTGGGCAAGGTCAAAGCCCAACGCATCCAATAAGTTCTTCATCGCTTGCTTGAGGACAATTTTCAGATCCCCTCCATCATCCTTTAAGACGGCCGGGTTGAACGATTCCTTGAAGAAATCATTAAATCGGAAAAAGACCCGTTGCTTACTATAGAAAGTCAATTCATCGATTTCTTTTTTCAAACGTTGCTTTTCCGCATCCCCTTTAATGACAGAGAGCAGTTCCGAAATGGACTGTGCCTCATGTGAAAGGGAGTCCAGAGCTTTTCGTTTCGCCTTTTCATCCTGCATGGAAGCTGTAATTACATCACGGAGCAGTTCATCCGTTCTTTTTACGGCCGCTTTAGCCGATTCGATTGCAAGTCCAGTTAAATCGTTTTCGATGAAAGCATCGAATTGGTCTTGGAATTCCGAAATACCGCTATTTTGTAGGAACGAATGCTTAAATGATCCAGGCGTCTGTTTTTCCATCAATGCTCCCTTACTCGTAAGCGGGAACAGTTTTGGAAAACGGATTCCGAATCCATTCAATTGATCTGTGACATAATCCATCACTTCGTCCAATTCGTCAGTGGTTTGTGCAAGATCGACTGCATTGACAATGAAGAACATCTTATCCATCGCGAAAGAATCTTTCACACGTCCAAGTTGTATCAAGAACTCCCTATCTGCCCGTGAAAATGGGTGATTATAATAGGTCACAAAAAGGATGGCATCCGAATTCTTAATATATTCGAAAGCTGCTCCTGTATGTCTGGCATTTATCGAATCCGCCCCTGGGGTGTCAACAAGCACCATCCCCTGCTTTGTCATTTCACAGTCGTAACGCAATTCAATCAAATCAACAAGGCACGACTTGGACTCTTCTGCAGCAAAACGTTTAAACCCTTCAAGATCAACCGTAACCACATTTCCTAAATCATCTTGGTGCTGGGGCATCCCTTGATGGAAAGCCCTTAAGAAGGATAAATGCGTTTTCCCTTTATCAACTTCCCCTGCCTTCGCAATGATTTGTCCTGCTATGTGAAGTGCTTCATCCAGTGTCTTTGCCGATTTATCAAAAGCTGCCAAAGCCAGGCTCACATCTTCTAACAGCATCGCTTCCGTCTTTAATTTGACGGTTGCCGTTCCATGTGGATGCTCAGCATCTGAAGACATGATTTTGTTGATTGCCGCAGTTGTCGGATTAGGTGAAACAGGAAGGACACTTTCTCCCATCAGTGCATTGGCAAAGGAAGATTTACCCGCACTGAATGCACCAAAGAGGGCAACCGTGAAAGTCTGCTGTTCCAGGCGATTTGCCTTATCTGTCAATTCTTTATAAAGTGATTGAAATCCTCTCAAAGGCTGTATCAGCTTGGCTGCCTGATGTAAACTCGTTGCAGTCTCCATCAGCTTTTCTTTTCCGCGTAAATCAGCAGCATCAGATGAAGAAACAGCTACAGAAGGAACAGCTTCCTTACTATCTATATCATGATCCGTTTCAGGTTGTTCGTCGACGTGCATTGAATTACTTCCTTTATCGATTCTCATGATTTTTACTGTAATATTTTTTTCTTCTTCATTCCATTGAGTTAAAAGCGTATCGATATCACGCTCATCAACTGATGTTTCAGTTTGATTGGCAATGGCCTCTAATCGTTCCGTTTGGTACTTGATTTCCGCGTTCATCGCCGCTGTAACTTTAAGGGCTTCCGCAAATTCGGAAAAACCTTCAAGTTCCTTATCTATGGAAATAGACTGCTGTTCCACTATTCCTTCCATAACGGCGACCATTCCATTCAAAAATCCTTCAGATATTTCACGTGCTTTCTTCTTGATGGCTGAGGCTAAATCATTCGTATAGTTTAAAACGTATTCACCTGTAATATCGACTTGAGGCTTTAAAGAGTTTTTTATGTAAGCTTCCGTTACCTCGATATGAAGTCCCTGCGCCTTACTTTCAAATGTTGAATCATGGATTTCCGCTTGATTAAGCGTTTTAACCGCCAATTCTTTAAGATGCCATTCAAGCTGGGTTTTCACCTTTTCTTGTAAATCGGCCAAGAATGCTTTAATACGTTCCTCACGCTCGGCCTCGGTTTTTTTCTTGGCAAATAATAGACCCATTTTAAAATCCGGCTGAGCCGATTCCAAGAAAGATTTACCTAGGTCCCGTGTAGCCGCGGGCATGATGTATGCACTTTTCAAAATTGTTTCTAATGCTTCAGCATATTGGACCTTGATGTCCTCTATACGTCCAGTTAATGATTTTTTTTCTTTTAATAGGCTGTCCACTTGATTCGTCAAGTGAATTCGCTCTTCATGAGGAAGGTCTGATAATGCTTCTAAATCCTCGGCATGTTCCTCTTCATATTGTTCCTTCAGCCAAATAAGGTGCCTTTCGACAAGCGCTTTAGCCGATTGCATGATGGCATCTTTCCCATCATTCTGACCTTTGCCTGCCATTTCATATATAAATTGCCGAACGACTTCAATTTCATTTTCGCTATTGTTCAAATCTCTTACAGATGTATAAAAAATCCCATCAGGATATACATTCCAGTTCGCAAATGCTTCAGTAACGGAAAGCTTGAAGTCTTGGAAGCTAAGCTCATTCTCATCATGCTTATCGATCATATTGATAATTAAGTATGTCGGCTTTTCAGCCTCCAACAATTCTTTGGTGAATAGGAAGTTGACTTCTGATTGGACGTGATTATAATCCATAACATAGAAGACCACATCAGCTAAATGCAAGGCGGATTCCGTAGAAACTCGATGTGCATCATCCGTCGAATCAATTCCTGGTGTATCCATGATTGCACATGATTCCGGCATTGAAAAGTGATTGGAACTTATCGTTATTGCCGATACTGAATCACCATCCTTGGCAAATTTCTTGACCTCTTTAAAATCATAAGGTGCAGGAAATAAGACTGGAGGCTGATGATGGTAAAAGACTTTGGCATAGTCTTCCCCTTTTTGGACCTTTACCGTATTTGCACTCGTTGGAATCGGACTTGAAGGCAATACTTGATCACCAAGGAGAAAGTTGATCATACTTGATTTCCCCGCTGAAAAATGCCCGCAAAAAGCAATGATGAACTCCTCATCATTCACTTTCATGATTAATTGTTTCAGTTTATCTGCATTGCCTGTATCGCCTGCCGATTGAAATTTATCATACATGGCAGTCAAAATCCCCAACAATTTGGACCGTTGTTTTAATGTTTCTTGAATCATGAATCCATACCCCTTAATCTATCGTCATTTTAATACTCTTATTGTAAACGATTTCGTTTGTTATTCATACAGTCAGCTTTAGTTTTACTTTATGATTTATTATAGGCCATGTTCAAAAAAAAACCACCTATTGGCGGATTCATGCAGTTTGATTCATATCTTGTTAATTCATTTGAATAAAAAAGGCTCTTTTCGTAAAGATTGTTGTTTTTAAAACGAAACTATTTAAGGTTGATTGGAGCGGAATTGCGAGACTCCTGCGGGAGCAGCGGGACAGGTGAGACCCCACAGGCGTTTACGCCGAGGAGGCTCACCGCCCGCACCAAGGAAAGCGAGCATCTGGAGGGGAAATCTACCACAACTCACTACCTGGTAAATAGCAACAAAGTATGTGAAAACAGCCATAAAAAAAACCAGGATGATTACCTGGTTGTAGGAGTGGGGTTAAATGCAGCTCGGTTTTCCATTGTTGACCCGGTAAAGGGTTTAACTGCCTTTGCCGGTTTTTGAATATTATTTAATAAATGTTTCATCACAAAACCATATGTAGCGATTGTCAATAAAATGAATAACCAGACCATTACCAACACCATCCTCTTATATATTGAGTAGCTTTAGTTTTATTATAAAATTTATCGATATTTGATTGAGAATAATTTTCATCTTCATTTAGAATCTTATCATGAACGATAATCATTTTCAATAAGAAAATAAAGTTTTTATTATTTTCCCTTAAAAACCGTAGAATATTCCGTATGTTCCTTTAATGCCTTTTCTTCGAGGGGGATTCGAACCGCCATCATCCATGCGTTCAAAAAACTAAAGATGATAGCTGTATAATATGCATTGAATAATAAAGAAATAACTATAATCTCCGTTGCCACTATTATATAGTTCGGATGTTTGAAATATTTATAAGGACCTTTAATGACTACTTCGGCATTAGGAACCACAATGATTTTTGTATTCCAGTGTTTTCCCAATGAACTGATCACCCAAATCCTTCCCGACTGCGCAATCAGAAAAAGGATCAGCCAAATCGGCCAAAGTCCAGCCACATCCCTTTCATAAGCGAGCACTTCAATAATGAGAACAATAAAAAAACTAAGGTGCATAAGAACCATCCATCTGTAATGGGACTCACCGTATTCTACAGCTCCTGCACCTTTCAACTGCTTTTCATTTTGTTTGGCAATATATAATTCAACCAGGCGCTGAATGGCAATCAAGATGATGAAAATGGCAAAGAGCATCATTCCCACCTCATTAACACAAGTTCAGATGAAAAACCAGGCCCCAATGCTGCAGCCAATCCCACCTCACCTTTATTCCCGCCACGCTGCATGAATCTCTCAAGGACGTACAAAATAGTTGCTGAGGACATATTTCCAAATTCCCTTAATATTCTCATTGATACTGCAGTCATGCTTTCATCGAATCCTAGGGATTCGTGATAAGCATCAATTACTTTTTTCCCTCCAGGATGGGCAATGAAATCTTTTATATCCCCGAGATCCATTCCATTTCCCGCTAAGAACTCTTGGACATTCGGTTTAAGCCAATCCTTGATGATTGTAGGGATATCTTTCGAAAAGATCACATATAAGCCTTGGTCTTTAACATCCCACCCCATTACATCCAATGAATTCGGCATTAGCGTGGATTGCGAATCCAAAAATTTCAAATGTCGTCCTTTTCTTGAATACTGTTCATCCGGCACTTCATCACCGCAAACCAAAACACAGCTTACTCCATCAGAGAATAAGGAGGTTCCAATTAAATTACTTTTGGAGATATCATTCCTTTGAAAAGTCAGACTGCATAACTCCACACTTAAAACAATGACCTTAGCCGTCGGGTACGCTCGGCAATATTCAAAAGCACGTGATAGGCCGCTCGCTCCCCCTGCACATCCAAGCCCCCATATCGGAATTCTTTTTGCATGCGGGTTAAATGGAAGTTCATTCATTATCCTGGCATCAATGGTCGGGGTAGCCACCCCGGTGCTTGATATAAAAAAGAAAGCATCTAGTTCGAATGCCTGCAGCTCTTCTTTTAAAAATTCTGAGTTGGTTAAACATTTTTCTATAGCCTCTTTCCCAAACTTTACAGCCTGCTTTATGTATAAATCATTCCGATCAGCAAAAGAATGATCCTTTTTAAACCAATCAAGATCATTGGAAAAATATCGATTTTCCACTTGTCCATTCGTAAAGGCCTTTAATAGCCGATCTATACTTTTAAATGAGGATCCAAAGATTTCTCTTGAAAATTCCATGATTTTTTCCTGTGAAAGTAAATATGGTAGCTTTATATGTGATGCAGATAATAAATATGGCATGATCCCACCCCTTATTATTCATGATATGGTTAATATACCCACCAAGATATCATTTATGCTCTATAGCTTAATGGTCATCTAAGGTGAAACTCTTGAATTTTTCGCAGCAGAACTAAGACAACATGCTTAGCCGGCAATATCGCCACCTCCTTAGCATTTGCGAGAATACAATCATGGATATTACACCTCCCGTCATTGCGGGCCATACAAAAATGTATAGGTTTACATGAAGCAAGCAATTTACCCATTTCATTGGATGGCGTAGGTACCCTACATATCACCTTAATGATCAAAATGTAATCGGAAACAATAAAACCCCCTTACCTAGAAAGTCGGTAAGGGGGCTGCTTTCATTCTTCCTTCTTTACTGAAGATTGATTTTGTACTTGTATTATGATGTTTTGAAACTCCTCTTTACCGCACACACTGCACCTATACTCCTGACTTAAAATGGTCCGACAATGAATACAATATTTTTTCTCCATCTCTATCACTACTTTCCTGAACATATACTATCAATATATTCAAAAAGTGAAGAGAGTTTCCTTTTATCTGACAAAACTCCATTTCATTAAAAAACTTCATTTAACAATGATGAGTTTTCGGACTAATAAAAAATGCCCCCTAATCCTCATCATCTTTGGGTTAGGGGGCATTTAATAGTTTACAGAATCTATTTTTAATCAGGCAACATTCTGTCTTTCAACACGGGCTTCCTTTACTTTCCCTTTTGTAGGGACGATGTTAAAGACGATATTCAAGAAAATGGCTGTCAAACTTCCAGCCACGATTCCATTATCCGTTAATATTTGAATGCTTTCCGGAATTTTAGCAAATAGCTCAGGAACGACCGTTACCCCAAGTCCCATACCTACGGAACAAGCGATGATCAATAAGTTTTCTTGAGAGGCAAAATCTACCTTACTTAACATCTTAATTCCAGCGGCAATTACCATGCCAAACATGGCCACCATTGCCCCGCCTAACACGGACGAAGGGATAATGGTCGTGAATGCACCAATTTTCGGGACAAAACCAATGAAAATGAGCATCCCTGCCGTTGTATAAATGACATTTCTTGTTTTAATACCGGACAATTGAATTAAACCGACATTTTGTGAAAAAGCTGTATAAGGAAAAGCATTAAACAAACCGCCAAGCATGATGGCAAGCCCTTCAGAACGGTATCCGCGTGCCAGATCATCTTCCGAAATCTCTTTGTCCGTGATTTCTCCTAAGGCATAATAGACGCCAGTCGATTCCACTAAGCTGACTATCGCCACCAAAGTCATGGTAATGATCGCAGTGATGTTGAAAGTCGGAGTGCCAAAGTAGAAAAAATGTGGCAGATGCAACCAACTTGCACTTGCAACTGAGCTAAAATCCACTTTCCCAAGGAAGAAAGCTGCAAAAGTTCCGACTAACAGTCCTAATAATATAGAGATGGAGCGCACGAATCCCGTTGAGAATTTATACATGAAAATGATGAAAAGCAAAGTTCCAAAACCAAGGGCTATGTTATCCAAGGCTCCAAAGTCAGCAGCACCTTGTCCGCCCCCAAGATTGTTGATGGCAACAGGAATGAGTGTGATCCCGATGATCATAACGACTGAACCAGTAACGACCGGCGGGAAAAACCTAGCCAGTTTCCCGAAGAATTTACTAATTAAAACGACGATTAATCCCGACACTAAAATGGCCCCATAAATGGTGGTGACTCCATATTGGGTACCTACCGCAATCATTGGGCTGACTGCCGTGAATGTACAGCCTAGAACGACGGGTAGGCCGATTCCGAAGAATTTATTTTTCCAGACTTGCAATAAGGTCGCTATTCCACACATTAAGATGTCAATCGAAACTAAATAGGTTAACTGCGCAGCAGTTAAACCTAACGCTCCCCCAACAATCAATGGAACGACGATCGCACCAGCATACATTGCAAGAACATGTTGTAATCCTAAGGAAGCAACTTTTAATGGTGATTGATTAGACATTGACAGTTGCCCCTTCCATTTCCTCAACGAAAGTTATCTCACCGAATTTCAACTTCGCAATTCGTGCCAGGGATTCCACTTGAAACCCTTGTCCCCGAAGGTCCTTACCACCACTTTGGAATGCTTTTTCAATAACGATTCCGATCCCGGCTACTTCTGCTCCAACCTGCTCACAGATATCCACCAAGCCCCGAGCCGCTTGTCCGACCGCAAGGAAGTCATCGATGATCAGAACCTTATCACCAGCTTCTATATATTTATTGGAAACTGTAATTGTATTGGTTTCTTTTTTTGTAAAGGAATGAACGGACGCCGTCACTAAATCATTTGTCAAAGTAAGTGATTTACGTTTACGGGCAAAAATTAGCGGAACTTCCAATTCCAAGGCAGCCATCAAACCAGGTCCAATGCCTGAAGATTCAATGGTAAGCACTTTAGTTATTTCCTTTTGTTCGAAACGTTTAACGAATTCTTTACCTATTTCTTTCATCAGCATAGGATCCATTTGATGATTCAAGAATGAATCTACTTTTAAAATATCTTCTGATAAAGCTTGACCCTCGGACAAGATTTTTTCCTTTAAAAGTTGCATGAAGGTTCCTCCCAATCTTGGATGTTTATTGACCTATAAACCATGCAAGTGTTTCCCAGATATAAAAAAGCCCAAGAAACATTGCAGCACTTTTTTGAGTGAAGCAATATTTCTTGGGCATGAATGAAAAATGAAACAGCAAAATCCGTCCATTATGCAACAAGATCAATTACTCACCCATAGTCGAATTATTTACGGTAATCCGGTAGAAACTTGCAGGCCATATTCCTGCTATTATACGAGTGAAACTTTATATTTTATTAATATATAAATTATAACAATGCTGTCTTATTTTGAAAAGTCATTTTTAACAAAAACCGAACTTTCAATTAAAAATATAAAACATTATTCGTAATTTTAGAAGATTGCGAAATCACCAAGACTAATTAATCTCGATTTATCATCAACAAAAAGCCATCACTTGAAATTACGGGTATTTTTCAAAAAATTAGAAATATTATAGTCGGAATAACGGCGGCCTCATTTTATTCGCCTAAATGATACCTTTTATTGATGTTAACAAAAATGCCCACCGGGTTTATAAGGATTTAAATTGTGTGAACCATTGAAAAAAGAAGAAGACCTTGATAATTATTCCAAGGCCTTCTTTAATTAAATTCATTTGATTTTATAAACTTCTTTATATTTATTTTCAAGATACTTTATTAAATACTGAACATTCAGGCCTTCCCCTGTCGTTTCTTTCAAAATCTCTAGGGGCTCTTTTGTTTTTCCATATTTATGTATCTTTTCATTAAGCCATTTCCTGATTGGAGCAATATCGCCCGCTTCCAAAAGCCCATCAAAATCAGGCAAATCTTTAAGCATCGACTGCTTGATTTGGGCTGCATACATATATCCCAATGCATACGATGGGAAATAACCAAAACTGCCATCTGCCCAATGTACATCCTGTAACACGCCCATTGCATCATTTTCAGGAACAATTCCCAAATAATCCTTGTATTTTTCATTCCAGACTTCCGGTAAATCCTTCACTTCAAGTTCTCCATTAAAGAGAGCCTTTTCCAGTTCATACCGAATCATTATATGTAGGGGATAAGTTAGTTCATCTGCTTCAATACGGATGAACGATGGTTTTGATTCGTTAATCCCCCGGTAGAATTCATCCAGCGTCACATCATTGAATTGTTCAGGAGCATATTCTTTCAATAGGGAGAATTTATTTTTCCAGAAGCTATAGTTCCGTCCAATGAAGTTTTCAAAAAACAGGGATTGGGATTCATGGATTCCCATTGATGTCCCATTATCGAGCAGTGTCCCGGTTAACTCTTCGGCGATATTCTGCTCATAAATGGCATGTCCACATTCATGAATGGTACCAAAGATCGCCCCCCTAAAATCACATTCATCGTAACGGGTCGTCACCCGGACATCGCCCATATTTATTCCAGTAGCAAAAGGGTGAACTGTTTCATCCAGCCTGCCAGCCTTGAAATCGTATCCTAGATGTTTTAAAACTTCCAGGTTGAGGCGATGCTGTTTTTCTTTTGGAAATTCTTTATAAAGGAACGCTGTTTCAGGTCTATTTTCGCTTTTTGCAATCTGTTTTACCAGAGGTACTATACTCGACCGAAGCTCACTGAATACGCTGTCAAGTAGATCTACAGTCATGCCGGGTTCATACATGTCTAAAAGGGTATTATATTTCTGTCCTTCGTATCCCCAGTACTCTATGAATTTACGGGTATAAGCAACAACTTGCTCCAGATAAGGTTGGAATAACGAAAAATCCGCTTTTTCCCTTGCCTCTTCCCAAGCACTTTCAGAGCGGGATTGTAAAATGACGAATTCCTTATATTCGTTTGCAGGAATCTTCTTATTCCTTTCAAACTCTTTTTTACACTCTTGTACCATCTTATTCGTCGTTTCACTAAGAGGCCCCTTCGAAAGTTCCGTAATGAAGGATTCCATCTTTTTACTTGTGATCATATTAAAAACCTCAGAGGAAAGCACCCCGATCACTTCAGAACGCTGCTCAACTCCCTTTTTCGGTGCACCTGTACGTAAGTCCCAAAAAATTAACGCGAGCGCTTCATTATAGGCCGAGATTTTCTTGACATATTCTTTAAATTCTTTTTCTATCAAATCTATACCTTCTTTTTCCATATTCACTGCTCCTTCCAACTACACTTTACCATATTATACAAAAATCTTTCTTATCAGAACTACCCGTTAAAAAAAAATAAGAGCCAAGGGCACCCCTCCCATGGCTCTTAGATTAAATTGACTTAAAGCGTTACAGGAAGAACGGATACAATCTTCTCTTTCACCAGTTCCGAGAGATCCTTTTCCATCAAAATCTGTACGGTTCCCGAATCATTGCTAGTCCTGATCAAACGCCCTATACCCTGACGCAATCGAAGGAGCATGTATGGAAGATCCACTTCTTCGAATGCATCGGTAACCGAATTACGTTTGGCCTCGAACACTGGATCGCGTGGTGGGAATGGAAGTGAGTGTATCACTACATTTTGTAATGAAGGCCCTGGAACATCAAGTCCTTCCCATAAATGATAGGAGAAAAGAACAGATTGCTCATTCTCTTGAAACTTCTTAACAAGCTCGCTGATTTCCGCTTCCCCTTCAAAATAAAAAGGATAGGATGATGTTGGGCAGTTTTCCTTGAACCAATGCAATTCTTCTTTTGATTGGAATAACACAAGCGTTCGGCCCTCATTTTCCTCAATTGACTTCATGGTGTATTGAAGTTTAGCCAATTGGTCGCCGTTTTCGAAGGCAGGCATGTTCATTTTCATGACTTCATCGTAATCAAATGGTGATTCAACAGAGAAGCTGTCATACTTCTCTATCCCTAAGCTATCTGCAATGTATTGGAAAGATTTATTATCCGATAATGTCGCCGATGAAAAAATGTAAGGGATTTTTTTAGAGAATACCTGTTCAGACAAAATATCCTGTACAAGCCGTGGCATAATGACCAATGTTTTGGTCATTTCATTTTCTTCAAACCAGGAAACGGCCTGTTCATCCTTCACAAATAGAGAAATGGAGTAGCCCAGCTGTTCTAAATATTCTTCTGTCACTTTTAAATCATAATCATTGATCGTATACATTTCCGCCTCGAAAACAAGGTTCTCCTCTAACTCTTCAACCTTTTTATGCAGCTTTTGCGCAAAGCTTGTTATTTCCTTGGACATTGGGATTTCATAACGATTAGATCCGGTGACATGTATGGATTTTTCATCCAACAAATCAAAAAACTCTTCATTAATATCAATTAAGTCCTCAATGATGTATAAGGTTTCTTCACGAACCTGATTGGCAGTAAGCAATTCTAAAACCGAAGCAAGGGTTTGTTCCCCAACTTTATAAGTTAAAGCCTTTTGAGCAGCAAATTCCAGTAGATGACCTTCATCAAAGACAACACAGCTATGTTCAGGCAACAGTGGTAATTGTCCTTCACGCTTACGTTTTTCCTTAGTCCAAACATGTTCCATGAAGAAGTCATGTGAACAAATGATCAAATCGCTTGATTTTCGGTAGTGGTCCCGCGATAGGGTCTGTCCACAACGATGGCGCTTATCACAAGTAAAACAGTTTTGAAGCTGATCCCAGCCAACTTTAGACCAGTCTTCATCATTTAAATATGGATACTGTTTACGGTCCCCATATGCTGAATAAGCGTTCATCGATGAGTTATCATGGACAAACTTGGGAAGTTCATCATAGAGTTGATCTATTCCCTCTGAATCTTCATGATTCACTGCGTAATCCAATTTCTTAAGACATACATATTGATCGTGATATTTGGCAAGCCGAACATCCACTTCAATACCTAAAGCATTCTTAATTTTTTGGATGTCGCCTTCTTCTTTGACAAGCTGTTCAATCAACGTTTCGTCTGCACACGAAATAATTGCCGGTTTATTCGTATATCTCGCATAACAAATCGCATATAGTAAATAGACCAAGGTCTTACCGGTCCCTACCCCTGCTTCAGCAAAGCTTACATTCTTTTCTTTAAAGGCTTTTTCTAACTGAAAAGCCATGAAGATTTGTTCATCACGCAGCTCAAATCCTTTTTCGGGAAGAATATCGTAAAAAACATCACCGATCCATTCTGAAAGCTTATCGTAAAAAGAATCTTCCTTTGTTACCGAAAAAGGCAGTGTTTTAAGCATCTTGGTCTCCCCTTTTATCTATCATCAGTGTATCGATCCGTATCATAATATTTCTAGGCAAAAGGATATTATCCTTTATTTCACATTAATAGTCAAGATATTTACCCTACCATAAGAAACGAAATGTAAAAAGTATGTTTTTCTTCTATGTATGCTGCCATGTTTCCAGACTTGTAAAATAAAAGACAGGCTCCAAAAGAGAGCCTGTCTGTAAATAATATAGGGTTGAATTAAGCTTTGTTTACGTTTGATGCTTGTGGTCCACGTTGACCTTGTTCTACATCAAATGTAACGTCTTGGCCTTCTTCAAGTGTTTTGAAACCTTCGCCTTGGATAGCTGAGAAATGTACGAATACATCGTCTCCACCTTCACGTTCGATGAATCCAAAACCTTTTTCTGCGTTAAACCATTTTACTTTACCTTGTTCCATTTTTGTTGCCTCCTAGTGTGTTCTCCACACATTATATTACTATCCTTGCTCAAAAGAATATTAAGGTATTCCTTAAATCTGAACAAAAATAATTCATTATTAGAATAACAGAAAAGGAAATGATAAGCAAGACTGGAACCTATTATGAATAAATCGTCCTGACTATTGAAATCCTCCGTTATATTTTACCTACTCATTCACCTTGAGGCTGTCTCGGCGGCCTTTTTCCCCAATATTGATAAAGGTCTGCACGGATGAACCCATTGAACAGTTTCCTTTTTTTCGTTGCAGGCTTACCGTAATGCTGTTCGAAGTCAGGATTGGAGGTAATCATGTATACTGACCAGGTGTCAAGCTTCTTGAAAGCTTGACCCATTTCTCTATACATCTGCTCAACCGCTTTTTGCTCACCAAGACGTTCTCCGTAAGGCGGGTTCCCGACAATGACACCATACTCTTTCCTAGTCGAGATATCCCTCACCTGCATTTGTTTGAATTCAATCAGATCACCAAGGCCGGCTTCAAAACTATTCGCTTTAGATATATCGACCATTCGATGGTCAATATCACAGCCGGTTATGTCCAAGTACTGATCATAATCGGCTAAATCTTCAGCCTCAACCCGCGCTTCATCCCAAACCTTGCTGTCAATCCATGACCAGGTCTCAGAAACGAATTCCCTGTTAAACCCAGGTGCTATGTTCTGTCCAATTAAGGCAGCCTCGATAGGAATCGTTCCAGATCCACAAAATGGATCAATGAAAGGTTTATCCGGCTTCCAATTGGTCAGCATGATTAACGCAGCCGCCAATGTTTCTTTAAGGGGCGCCTCCCCCTGCCCTGTGCGATATCCCCGTTTATGCAAACCAGCACCTGAAGTGTCCATGGTAAGTGTCACTACATCTTTTAAAATAGACACTTCAATTTTAAACAAAGGACCAGTCTCTGCAAACCAAGATACTTGCTTATATTTGCTTTTCAATCTATCAACAATCGCCTTTTTGACGATAGCCTGACAATCAGGAACACTGTAAAGCTGTGACTTAACCGATTTTCCACTCACAGGGAACTCAACATCGGCTGATAAGTAATCTTCCCAATTCAAGGCCTTTGTTTTTTCAAACAACTCATCAAATGAATATGCTTTAAATTCTGCAACTTTAATTTTAACCCTGTCGGCACTCCGCAGCCATAAATTAGAGCGGGCAATGGCAGATTGGTCCCCTTTGTACGTGATCTTACCATTCTCGACTTGACAATCGTAACCAAGATCCCGAACCTCCTTAGCGACAATTGATTCCAATCCCATTGCTGATGTTGCGATAATATCGAATTGTTTCATTTATCCTGCACCTTCTTTCCATTAATCCAACTCTATTGCATATCTACCTAAATTCCCCTAATTAAGAATAAGGTATCGATTTTAGACATGTAAACCTTATTTAAAAGTTCCACTGGTCAATTTATATTTTGCTTATAGTCCGTCATTGATTGCCTAGATTAAATGTCATTGTCATGTAGTAGAGCATTTTTTTAATAACCGGGATCAACGCGATAAAATAAAGTTTAACTCAATTATCTATGTATCAATAAGGTAGGCTGCAAATATTCATGAATGAAATCCTCCAAGGCAACGAAGGGCCATTTATTCACAAACAATTATGTATACTCATAACAAAATGCTTAAGGCATATCTTAATACCTTCAAATAAGGGCAATCAGTAAAGGTAAAAAAAACCTTTTATAAATAGGGTACCCATAATCCAGGAAATGCTTAACACTTCAACGCTATTTTTTAAATCGTTACGGTCAGATGTCAATTAGCCATTGTCCTTCTGCTGAACACTTTCAATTAGAAATCTTTCGATGGAATTAAAAAGTTGCCAAGACCTTAGTTTAACACAGCATGGTTTCAGAAAACGAAAAATAATTTGGAATGCCCGGCTTTTTATTAATGGGCAATTCCCAAAAACAAAAACTCTCCTTTTAAAAGGAGAGTTGTGCTTTTGGTGTCATATGATAACGTTCTGTAAGCCATGTTTTGTTCCTCAGTACTGCAAGCGACTCGCGTCTCGTACTTCGGCGGTAATCATCTATCTACAGAAGCATGGCTTCTGTCCTTCTCCTCGTTCAATTCCAAGGAAGAAAGCGCCCCTACCATTAATTTGGGTTTCTCGCTCGTGGGGTTTACCTCGTTCCACCCTTTACATTTCTGTAAAGGCTCCGTCACTGTGGCACTTTTATAGGTATTCATGCCATATCCAAAAGGACTTAGGCATTTTCCCAGCCGTCAGCAATCCAAGATTGCTGCCCAAGCTTATTTTTTCGCCAGGCACGAACACTACGGACATCGCAGTCCGTGCGAGCATGGACTTTCCTCTACTGCAAAAATGCAGCAGCAATTACCCAAACGTTAACATAACATAATTGATTATACTCCATCATTCATTAAAACACAATACCTAAATCAATTTCACTTTTAACATGCAAAACCTCAATCAAAAAGCTTGTTTCCAAAAACGTGCTTTTCCAGGTTGGATAACCGTTTAAGGATGTCAAAGTTAGTGGTTCCCGGAGTAGCACTGGGAGCAGGTTGATTTGGACGTTTTGTACTCTCTTCGGCTTGTTTTTTCAATTTAAGATTTTCTTGTTTAAGATCTTCAATTTCCTGATGGAACACTTCATAATCTTTAATGATCAGATCCAGGAATTGATCCACGTCTTCTGGTTTATAACCGCGCATTGCTGTTTTAAAATCTTTTTCAAGAATATCTTTAGCCGTTAATTTTATCTTATCGGATAGCATAAGACTTCACCTCAATACTTTCGCCAATACAATCGACTTTTTATTATTTTTTCAAATCTGCTTGGGTTTGTCAACGAAACACCTTTTTATCTGCATAATGATGTTTCAGTGAACGATATGTACCCCCATGAATCTGTATCTAAATTTCATCATAATATGAATATGCTTTAGAAACAACTTTTAATCCATAATTATTTTCACTCCGTCATTCTTCGGACCAGCTGCCTTCTTCCGCAGCCAGTTGCAGATCATCAAAGTTTATCTGAAAGATGGGGTATGGCTGTGTTTCAGCCTTTTTCATCGCTTCGAAATATGGATATCGTGCTGACCCTTCTTTTTCGGCTTCGAAAATGATGAGCATGGCGTCACTTTTATGAACCATATACCTATTTTTGATTTTCAGCTGTTGCGGCCCTTCATATGGTTTGTTGAAAATGGACTCAACAAAATCGGCACGGGCCAATATGGAACGGTAATAGTCCTGATTCGTCTCGTTCCATGACTCTTCCTGTTTCAGGAAAGGAGTTAGCACCCCTAATTTAAGCTGACTGTATTCTTCCTGTATATCGAACACCACTTCGGCACCCCATAGCTCCGTACCCAACTGACCTGATATGATCACCCATTCCAGCCCATCTTCCACCAATGGCAGAAGACGTTGCTTCATCGCTTTCTTAATATATTTTACGGCTTCATGGTCATTTTTGAATATCCCGAATTCAAAAGCCTTATAGCCAGTCATATACAAAACCTTCATTGCTTGGTTAATCTCCCTTTTAACATGTTTATGTAAGAAAATAAGGGCTAATTAGGCCCTTACTTTTTTTAGTATCCGAAATGCATAGGCGGACAGCATGGGGGGGGCGGACAGCATGGATTAATCGGCGGCCTTCCGCAAATCAAGTTTTGCGTAAAGCATTGGTTCACCACGGATTGAGTATGTGGGAAGTAATGTTTATACGTGTTCAAATGTTTATTGACAGTTGTAGTGTGTGATGGATGAACGACAGGAATCACTGTGTTCGATACATTCGTATTAACAAATTGCTGTGTTGGAGAGACTTGCGCTGGGGCAAGTTGAGTAGGAAGTGCTTGCGTTGGGCCAAGTTGCGCTGGAGATACAGCCGATGGGCCATATTGCGCTGGAGATACAGCCGATGGGCCATATTGCGCTGGAGATACAGCCGTTGGACCAGTAAAGGCTCCCATTACGTTAGAGTGTTTATGTTTCCCGGTTGATGCGCCCATTACTCCAGGAGCGTTCCCGTATGCTCCCATTACATTGGATTTATTTCCTCCACAATTACGAAAATACATATATAATACGTCCCCTTTCATTATGATAAGTTTAGTCTTACCATTACAGACTATGAAAAAAAGGGGAGACGTGTACTGATGAAATGACCTATTTATACAGAATAAGTATAAAACTATGTATGGCCGTCAATAAGTACACTATTATAATATATGGCTACCCTTCAAATGCACTGTGGGTAATTTTCTATAAAAAGGAATAGAGACTGTCTTTTAATGATGTAAAAATAACAATCGTTAAACAAAGGACAACAAAAAATAGAAATAAAGTCGTTTTATACATTTCTCCGCTCCGCTTTCAACTTAAATTTATTTGATGTAAAGGTATGAAATGAATGCTTCGGAAATTCACCCTCAACTCTTTCCATTTTACACATTATAGTTGAAGGCTACAATATTTGTATCCATATTTTTTATTTTCGGCATTTCGCACTTAAAAACAATTCTGATTCGCTTATCTTATACAGACATACCCTTGGAATCCTCTTTCATTTCGAGACGCTTGATCCTCTTTTCCAATTCCGACTTTTGTTTCACCACAATGGTACCTTCCCTCAACATCTCTTGATGCGCGTTTAATGCACATTTTAGAGCATTGCCGACTTCCTTAAATTGATGTTCATATAATTTTGCACATTCAATCTGTGCCTGTATCCTTATTTGAACATTCCCTTTTATGGCGACCTCCTTCCAAATTTCCAATGCTTCGTTGAATTGTTTTTGCTTCTTTTTCTGAAAGGCTATGGCATGGCCAGCTATTATCCGATCTTCCTCATTTCCCGCTTCCACTATTTTTTCATAAGTCTCGACCGATTCCTCTTTTTTTCCTAGATAAGCGAGCCAGCGTGCAATTTCCATGGAATCTTCCGTATATCCATCAATTTGGAGGATTTTCCGGGACAAATGAATATACAATGTGATCAGTGATAAAATATCCAATTCATTATGCTTCATGATCCCAAATAAAATTTCCGGATTTTCCCTCTCGACAAAATCAAAATAAATCATCGGTGCCAAATATCCAGGAATATCATCTTCTCTATGTACACCTAGAATATCCGTTTCGACTGCTGATAATTTAACTCGTTCCAATTTGTTTCTCCAAAGGCGTCTTGAAGCATGATACAAATCGAAATGTCCGAATTCCGGTAGTTTTGGAACATGTTCTTTAATCAAGGTATGTCGGGTTTTCAGCTGGGGCCAATCAAAAGATTTACCATTATATGTGACAAGCGTTTCGTAATTGATGTTTTCCAGAAAGCTTTGGTAAAGCGGTATTTCACTTCCGGGCTGCGGCAGGATATGTTGTTTCACCACAACTTCATCACCTTCTAAATAGGCATAACCCAGTAAAAAAATGGTATTTCCCGCTCCGCCTCCAAGTCCTGTTGTTTCCGTATCGAAGAAAAACAGGTCTTCACTTTTAACGCCCCTAGCGGATAAGGGATGCTCCAATGGAGTTTGATTCCACTCTTTTACGATCTTTTTCAGCTCAGAAAATGCATATAACCCGTGTTTGTGATTTATAGGGTAGCGGACCTCCCTAATGAAACAATAATCATCATCGAAATGAAAGGAAACGGTATCGTTCTTCAGCCACTTTTCAAGATAAGGAATTTCTTCCTTCACTGCTTGGCTATTTTCCTGTTCAGGAGAAGGATGTTTCACTGGTTCTATGTTCATATGCGTTTTCAAACGGTTCAATTTATTTTTCAAAGACAAAAAAATACACCTCTTTTCACTTATCCCCGTATCTATGATTGTTTTTCCTTACAAAATTGACCTAATAACTGTTTTGCATCATTTTTGGCTGTTTTCGCAGCGGATTCCGTTCCGATACAGGAAGGGCAGCCGCTTTCACAAGAACAATTTCCGATCATGGATATGGTTTCCAGTAGGATGACTTCAGAGTTTTCATATACTTTATCACTTAGCCCTATGCCCCCCGGATAACTATCATAGATAAAAATGGTTGGTTTTTCATTATGTGCTGCCTTAACCTGTGGATAAACATGGATATCATGCGGATCACACATAACATATAACGGAATCATGTAATTAAGAGCATGGGATGCACCTATCATACCTTGTTCTATTCGATTTTCGTCCCACTCGAATATATCAGGCTCCATGGAAAGCATAGCCGAACTCGTGTGCAGTTCCATCTCAGGCAGGGTGATTGGCCCTGAACCAATATTTTCATGAGTTTCAAATTTGATTTTTTTGAAGATCGTAGGCATCGCCCGGATGGCGACGTCACCAAAGGCAGCTGTGGTGGAAGCGAAAGTTCGCTGTTTATCCACTTCCAATACAGACAACTGCACAGCAAGGTTAGCATCCGTATAATAGTCCACATTGACTTCACGTACATATGCCTTCTTTTCATCCCAATCAAGTTCTTCCACCTGAAATTGCATTCCCTGGTGCAAATAAATGGCTTCATCGTGGAGAAGGGTCATTGCACTGAACGTATCCATTTCTCCTATGACCCGGTTAACCGGTGCATTCGTTTGGTCGATGATTACGACATTTTCCTGTGCAGCAGAACGCAGGCTTATATTGCTTGCTGGAAAAGCATCGTTCATCCAATGCCATTTGTCCCCATTTTGGTGTAAGACCCTTTCTTCGGTAAGGAATTCCAGTACGTCCATAATCTCTGTTTTTCCAAAGGCATCACCTTTTTTAAATGGCAGCTCATATGCTGCACATTTGACATGATCAACCAGGATCAAAAGATTATCTGGATTGATTCTTGCAGTTTCTGGATTTCTGGTAAAGAAATAATCGGGATGCTGGACGATATATTGATCAAGGGCACTTGAACTGCCGACCATGATGATCAGCGCTTCACCATGCCTTCTTCCTGCTCGTCCCGCCTGTTGCCAGGCACTCGATATCGATCCAGGGTAACCAGTCATTATGCAAACCTGGAGCTGCCCGATATCGACACCTAACTCAAGAGCATTCGTGGATACCACCCCATAAATGGAACCATCCCTGAGGCCCTGTTCAATTTCTCTACGCTGTGTTGGCAGATACCCGCCACGATAGCCCCTGATTGATTTGGGCCCCAATTGCTTTGACACGAGTCCCTGTAAATAGGTCAATAGAATTTCCACACGAACCCTGCTTCGCGCAAAAACGATTGTTTGAATTTTATTTTTCAAAAATTCATTTGCGAGCTTCCTGACTTCCAAAACCGCACTCCTTCGAATGTTTAGCGGTTTATTGACTATTGGGGGATTATAGAAAACAAAATGTTTTTTCCCACTCGGGGCCCCGTTATTATCGATAAGCACCATTTGTTTTTCCGTAAGCTCTTCTGCCAACTCTTTTGGATTATTGATCGTTGCAGAAGTACAGACGAATACAGGATCACTGCCATAAAACTTGCAGATCCTTTTTAACCTTCTTATGACGTTAGCCGTATGACTTCCGAAAACGCCGCGGTAAATATGGAGTTCATCGATGATCACATACTTCAAGTTTTCAAACAATGAGACCCATTTCGTGTGATGCGGCAAGATTCCGGAATGGAGCATATCGGGATTGGTGATGACGATATGCCCTGCCTGACGGATTTTTTGCCTGATATTTGAAGGTGTGTCCCCATCGTACGTATAACTATTTATCTCGGCATCCATTTCATGTATCATTTCGTTCAATTCGCTTTTTTGATCATAACTCAGCGCTTTTGTCGGAAATATATATAGCGCTCTAGTTTTTTCATCTTCAAGTATTTTTTGAAGGACCGGCAAATTATAGCATAATGTTTTACCAGAAGCCGTTGGGGTGACCGCTACAAGACTTTCGCCACTGACAGCCGTATCAAATGCGGTCGCCTGATGGGTATACAACCCATTTATCCCCCGTTTTTCAAGAGCATGCTTGATCTTATCATTCATTCGATCGGGAAAAGGAACATGTTTTGCCTCTTTCGCTTCAATTACTTGCCAGTGTACAATATTATCCTTATAATCCTCATTGGTTTTTAATTCCGTGATGACTTCTTGTAAATTTTTTCGCAGTTTCATATAACCACCTCATACTCCTATTCTACCGAATGAACGTTCTATGCAAAAGGGAAACTATTTCCTATTCAAAAAAAAATCAGGAAACGGCTACTCCCGCTTCCTGATCATTCTTTTTCAGTTAATTCTTCTCGACATATCGAATGATTTCTTTTGCTAGTCTGCTCGGAGCTTCCAACATTCCCATATGACCGCTTCCCTCAAGTATAACCTCATTAATATGGCTCCCTTTAACAGAAAAGGTTTTTTCAACGGGAATTACTTTATCCTTTTCACCTGCAACCAAAAGGACTGGGAGCTTCGTCTCTTTGAGTACATGATTTCTGTCTGTTCTGTTCCTCATGGCATGCAAAGACCCAATCGCACCACTTTCACTTGTTTTATAACCGATTTCCTTTGTATGTTCAATATTCGGATCATCGGAATTAGCGAAAAGCTTTGGTACAAGTCCATCAATGAAAGGAATGATTCCATCCATTTCTATTTTCCCGACAGATTTTAAACGCCCCTCCTTACCAGCTTCATCGTCAGGCAAAGCGGTAGAATGAATCAGTGAAAAACCAGACAATTTCCCAGGAAACCTTTCTGCGAATGCCAAGGTGATATATCCTCCAAGAGAATGACCAAACATATAAACCTTTCCGATTCCCTGTTCTTCCATAAATGAAGCAATATCAGCAGCCATATCATCAATCGAGAAAGATGCCCCTATTTCTTCACTTGCACCATGCCCTCGTAAATCAATGGCAACAACTCGGTATTCATCTTTTAATTCAGCAATGATGTTCTTCCAATATTCATGACTTCCACAAAACCCATGGATGAACAACAATGTTTTATTTCCTTTCCCGGTATCTATGTAGGAAAGCTTGCTATTTTCTGTCATATCAATCCCTCATTTCCTTTACTAATCAATCAGTAACGTTATTCCCTCTATATCCGTATCTAAAACCCATTGGTTCATTCACAATTCTTCAGTCCTAACATAGCCTATAGGCAAAGGAATTTTTTAGGAAGGAGAACCGTGATGACCTCTTCTGAAAAAAATAATAATCGAAATCGAATTGAACCCTTTACCCATTTTATTAACAAAATGGATCGATTGTTTTCCGAAAGGCCTCCTAAAGGCATGCTGCAATCTCTTGACGATTTCTTCGGTTCTACTAAAGAACGCAGCTTTCCGGTTGATGTCCATGAGACAAATTCAGAGTATACCCTTACCGCTACCTTGCCCGGCATTGCACGCAGCCAAATATCCATTGATGTGCTGACCCATGCCGTGACCATTTCTGCAAAACATGTTGATAGGCAGCATAAAACGCAAGGAATGTTTCAAAAAGAAGCTTCAGCCGGTACATTTTCAAGAACTATTTCCTTTCCAAAACCGATTGATGAAGCAAAAGTCACCGCACGACATCGCGATGGCATCCTCACGCTTCACCTGCCCAAAATTAGAGGGAATCGGATTGAAATCAATTAGGCAAAAATTAAAAGCAGACTTAAATAAGTGGCTGGGTCACTTGTAAGTCTGCTTTTCCTTTATTCACCATCTAAACTTTGAAGAAGCCCCCTACTCCTTTGACCATTGACGAAACTTGAGAAACTGTATTCATCATTTGTCCAGCTGTATTCATCATTTTCGTTATATCCATGGAACCATCTTGTGTTTTGAATTGATTCATGACCGATTTGATACCAGATGGCTGGGGTTTTTGCATGAACTGTTGCTTTGGATAGGGATTATGAGCCTGCTGCTGACCTTGCGGGGGTCGTTTAGCTGGCTGCAACGGATTATCGAACGGACTAAAAGCCTGCGGCTGCAGCTGCTGATTGGACTGAATCGGCTGCATTTGTGGCATTTGCATTGGCTGCATTTGTGGCATTTGCATTGGCTGCATTTGCGGCATTGGCTGCATTACACTGTTACTCGGATAAGCTCCAACAGGCATCGCCTGCTGCTGAATTTGTTGGAATGGATGATAGGCCGCCTGCTGATAAGGATCATGATATGGCGTCATATAGCCCCCTGTATCCTGGGTATGATATGGATACATTAATGGCCGTTCAAGATTATGATTATTTTGCAGAGGATACTGTATTGGCTGCTGGTACCCTCCCCAATATTCCGGCATTGATTGAGGATACTGTCCTTGATTTGGGGAGACTTGGTTAAAACCGGATCTCATCATGTTCAATGAGCCCTCCTCTTTTTTCATTACATGGTTCTGATAATATATGAAAAAAGAGGAAATAAAGTGTAGGTGTTTTTATGATAAAATCCGATCGATCTCCGCTTTTACATTATGAAGGATAAATTCGACTGATTGGACATGACTTTTAAATCGCTTGTAACTGGTTTTAGGAAAGAATGCCTGAACGGCCACATCAGAAAGGTTATGAGCGGTTTGTTCGATTTGCTCGGGGAAAAGATGCTTAAACTCGGTTTCTTTCATCCACTCCTTCATTCCGTTTTCCCAATCGATGCATGAGGACCTGACCTGATCAGCAAACGGCTTGACTTCCGAAAAGAAATCCTTTTCCTTTTCTTCTTTGCGTACATCCTCATAGATATCATCCGCTTGGACCGTATATTTTATTAATTGTTCGGTTAATAGCTGCAGTTTCTCTTTTTGCACAATATATTCCTCCGCACATTTGTTTCCTCTTAGTATAATCCAGTTCTTTATAAAAGGAAATTCTATCGGCTTATACGTGCAATTCGGTGAAAACCTTGTGCTTTATAATTGGTTTTTCCAGAACAATGGAAAAGGAATGGTTTACACCTTCAGCATTCACCCAATAATCCTCGGCATTCTCAATGGCTTCCTGGACATTGTTAACCAATGTATATTGCTCTGCCCAAAGTTTGCACCTCACTGTATTTACAGTTTCCCCATATGAAATTTCCAAACGATCCAGGCTGGTACTGATCTCAGCTATCATCCTTAATATTTCCTCTGTTGAGACACTTTTATTGACCATGCTGATCCCTCCATTCTATACGTGTACTATTCTTTTTTTTAGTAGAAAGCCCTTCAAGGTTGACAAAACTAGAAGGGAATCGGCAAAGAAAGTGCTATTCACTTAATTTATTATGCCCTTCGACAACAATGGCAGAATGAAGAATGGAGTTTTAAACAAAAATACAGACAGGAGGTGATTTTATGCAGTCGAATGAAAGCAGACAGCAAGAAAACGAAAAACGACAAAAGCCGCCTACTAAAAAGGCAGGAACGGGAAACCCGAAACTTAGTGGGGAAAACCGCCCCTCAACGTAAGGCATCAATACCTGTACAATTAACAGGGAAGGCATAATCGACGCCTTCCCTGTTTCCTTTTAAAAAAACCACTTTTTGATCATTGCAGCGGTGTGCAGCTGCTTTTGTTTATGGTCATACCAATCGGTCAATTCCGGGTTTTCCTCCCATTTGGGTTCAATAAACCAATCTTTTTTAATCCTTTTATTCACATCCCATTGCACTGTCCCCCCTGCTTGATGATGAATCAATGGATAAACTCCCCTCAGCATCGGGGTTTCATGGTACCTAGGCTTTTTTCGATATTGTTCGTAATCAAATCTAGCCCCGGTTGGTTCAGTCCTGCAGGAAAATTCATAAAATAACGGAAACAAATCTTCAGAAAATAAAAGGCCGGCCAACCTTTTCCCCAATTCAATCCTTTTATCGATATTTCTAAAATTCGAAACGGACGAACCATACAGCTTACCATTGCAGGTAGGAAATAATACAGTGCTAAAATGCATCCAGTCCTGCAGGAAAAATAATATAGAATGAAAAACGAAAGTTTGCTTTTTAATAACAGGCTTTTCAATGACGTTTTGTTCATTTATTATAAGCGCAGTGACTAACTTTTCACGATTTCCATGTTTCCAAAAGGAATACCATTCGTTCGTCATGAATTCAGTAATAAAAAAATAATGACATAAATGAAACATTGGACGCCCATACTTCGTCGAATAATGATAGAGAAGCAATTGAGGATACGCATCCTGGAATATTCTCCAATTGGCTTCTTCATAAGTTAGGAATAGGTGATGCCTGTATTTAAGGCTAAGCAAATGGGAATACCATATTCCTTCAAGGTCACACATATTCCAGCCTGCATTTCTAGAAACCATCCCGGCTAAAAAAGACCATTGTATTTCTGGGTGGTTTCTGAAAAATTGTTCATATGCCTTTGTTCTTGATATATTATCCCTATTCCCTTTCGCGGTTTGGACTTTTATGGAATGGAGCATTTGCTTTTCCGTATTCAACACTTGCATCTATATGTCCATCCTTTCCATAGCGATTAATTGTGACATTTAGTTGTACATAAATTCTATCGTTCAAAGAAACAATTCTTTTTATTCACATATTGGATTCTTTTTTTGCTAATATAGATAAGTGAAAAAAAGGAGGGGTAAAAGTGGCATTTCATTATCCCAATGGACGAAGATTTGTACCGCAGGCTTTGGAAGAAAAGAAAAGCCCACTAAAAAAAATCAGTTATAGCAACCGGGGAAAAACATTGGAAGACGATTTGAACGAAACCAATCAGTTTTATTTAGCACACGGCATTGCCGTCATTCATAAAAAACCGACGCCCATTCAAATTGTTGATGTCCATTACCCGAAGAGAAGTGCTGCAGTCATTAAAGAAGCCTACTTCAAACAAGCATCGACCACCGATTACAATGGTGTTTATAAAGGAAAGTACATTGATTTTGAGGCAAAGGAAACGAAAAACAGCAGTTCGTTCCCTCTGAAAAATTTTCATGACCATCAAATTGAACATATGAAACACATCGTTCAGCATGACGGAATTGCATTTGTCATCATCCGGTTTTCCGCAATGGATGATATATATCTAATGGGTTCTGAACAACTTAGTTTTTATTGGAAGAGAATGAAAGACGGCGGACGCAAATCTATAACTCTTCAAGAAGTTGAAAGCTGTTCACGAAAGATTACTCTTGGCTTTCAACCGAGAATTGACTATATTAAAGTAGTAGATTCGCTCATCTCAGAAAATTTTTAGTTTTTTTAGAAAGGCAGGTTAGCTGTAATGGCTGAAAAATATAATACTAGAGAAGAACGCCGAAAGCAGGGGCAGACACAAAAAAAGGAACCGAACAAAGGTCCTAAGAAGCCAACCAATATGCTTAAGCGCATTTTCCTTATACTTGTTACAATCGGAATTATAGGCTTGGTTGGCGGAGGAGCTGCAATGGCTTACTTTATAAGCGATGCTCCAAAACTTGATGAAAAGCTTTTAAAAGATCCAGTCACATCCAAAATTCTCGATGAAAATGGTAAATTGCTAGCCGAAGTCGGAACAGAAAACCGGGATTATGTAAATTATGAAGACATTCCCAAACGAGTCGAAGATGCTTTCCTGGCTACGGAAGATTCACGCTTTTATAAACACCACGGGGTGGATTTCTTGCGTCTGGGCAGTGCCGTCATAGCCAACTTCAAACACGGATTCGGCTCAGAGGGTGCAAGTACATTGACGCAGCAGGTTATCAAGCGTTCTTATTTAACACCTGATAAGACCATTAAAAGGAAAGTCCAGGAAATGTGGCTAGCCATACAGCTGGAAAGAAAATATACAAAACAAGAAATTTTCGAAATGTATGTGAATAAGATTTTCTTTGCAAATCGTGCAAACGGGATATTAACTGCTTCCCATACTTATTATGGAAAAGAACTAAGCGAATTGAAATTGAATGAAGTGGCCATGCTTGTAGGTTTACCGCAAAGCCCAAGCCGTTATAACCCTTATTTACACCCAGAACGCGCGAAAGAACGCCGTGATATTGTCCTTCACTTAATGAATAAACATGGATATATCACTGAACAGGAAATGAAAAATGCACAAAGCATCGATATAACAGAAGGACTTCAAGAAATCGATAAAAGCAAAAAAGACACGACTGCTTATGATGCATTCATCGATTTGGTCATTGAGGAAGTCGGACAAATGGGTGACTATAACGTCTTTACCGATGGTTTGGAAATCCATACGACCATTGATAAAGATGCCCAAGAATATGTCTATAAAATGTTGAACGGTAATGAAATCATCAATTATCCAAGTAAAGATCTCCAAGCTGGAGTTACCTTAATAGATACTAAAACTGGTGAAATTAAAGCAGTTGGCGGCGGCAGGAACACGACGGTTAAACGCGGCTGGAATTATGCAACGGACGCCAAGCGTTCACCTGGTTCGACCATTAAGCCAATTCTGGATTATGGTCCTGCCGTAGAATATTTAAATTGGTCCACCTACCATCCAATCAAAGATGAGGAATATACCTACAGTGATGGAACACCGCTTAAAAATGCTTCCGGGAGACATTATGGTACTGTAACAGCTCGCGAAGCACTAGCACGGTCATTAAATATCCCTGCCTTAAAGACGCTTCAAGCAGTCGGCTTGGACCGGGCGCGTGATTTTGCCGTTGACCTTGGCATGCCTTTCAAGAATGAAATAAGTGAATCTGCTGCAATTGGAGGCGGTCAAGACGTTTCTACGCTTGAACTTGCCGGTGCATACAGTTCATTCGGAAACAACGGTATTTATAATAAACCGCATAGTGTGACAAAGATTGTTTTACGTGACAAAACCACCATCAAAAACAAGACGGAATCGAAACCGGTCATGAAAGATTCCACGGCTTTCATCGTGACGGACATGTTGAAGAGCGTCATTAAAGAACCTTATGGAACAGGAAGGCTAGCCAATATACCTAATCTTCCAGTAGCCGGTAAAACGGGTTCAACCAATTTCACGCCTGACCAGCGTGCACGGAACAACATCCCAGCCTCCGGTGTAAAAGATAGCTGGATGGCGGGTTATACAACCAATTATACAGTCGCAGTATGGGCTGGATATGATAATGCACCAGGCAATAAAATGGAATATCTTGGCGATTCATCTCAAAGGATCCCTAAATCAATTTTCAAGAACTTGATGGAACATATGGCTCAGTCAAAAGAAACGAAAGACTTTAATCAACCTGACAGTGTTGTGAAGGTTGGAATCATAAAAGGTTCCAATCCAGCTGTTAAAGCCAATCAATATACACCAAGCGATAAAATCACTTATGAATATTATGTTAAAGGTCACGAGCCAACACAAGTGACGACAGAATATGAGAAAGTCGATTCACCTGGCATTAACGCTTCTTACGATAAGGAAAGTAATGAAATCAATCTATCATGGTCATATCCTAAAGGTAATGCCAAATTCGAGGTTATGATGTCCGTTGATGGCGGAGCACAGAGCGTGTTAAAAAAATCGAAGGATACTAGTTTAACGATCCCTAATCCAACCCCTGGAAGTAAATATACTTTCTCAGTGGTAGCCATAGTGGATAACCAACAAAGTGATCCTGCCAGTACATCGGTCGAAATCCCTGCAGAAGCGGAAGATCCTAAGGGTACTGACGAGGAGATTAAAGATCCGGCAGAGGGTGAAAATCCGGAACAAGAAACTCCTGCTGAAGGTGAAAAAGATAAGCAAGACGAAGATAAAAATAACAACGGCAACAATGGCAACGGCAGTGGAAATGAAAATGGAATTGATAATGGAAACACTGATAATAATGGAAATGGAAACAATCCTGATGATGGAAAAGGCAATAAGGATGATGAAGACGTTGGAGGTGGGGATATTGTCACCGACCCTGGGACTGTAGAAGAAGAAAAACCAGGCGAAACCCCTGACCCTATCCCGGCTCCTGAACCAGAAAAAGAGAAAGACAAGGATAAAGAAAACAAAGATTAACTATTAAACGTCTAAGCTAAATGCTTAGAGCAGTTTGTAGACAAAAAGGTTTCGGAATGAGTACATTCCGAAACCTTTTTCATTTTTTATTGGATTTGAAGCAGTTATAGAGAAAGACCTTTTCTGGCCCTCGGCACCCAGTTGGCCATCGCGAATACAAAAGGTATGTTTAATGAATGTCAGTTTGTACAAATAACTGGATCTATACTTAGGCGTCCTACCTTGGAATACTTTCACCTCAAGTTCTTCTTTTAAAACAAAAAAGACTGTTGGCAAACGGGGTTCTGTCTAAATGTTAAAACAAAGTTGATTGGAACGGGTGTGCGTGACACCTGCGGGAAAAGCGTGTCCAATGGAGACCCCGGGCGGACCTCCCGCGGAAAGCGGGTTCCCTACGTTCCAATCAATGTTTAAATTACAAACCCTCAAAAAAACTGTAGACAAACTCAATTTTTTATCGAGTTTGTCTACAGTTTGCGTCTAAGCTAAAAGCTTAGACGTTTCTATTATTCTTATTTATGGTCATGAACTTCACATATAGTTTCTCAAATTCTCGGAACAACTCACTAAGTTGTCTATAAGAATGGAAAGAAGCGGGTCTTGCAAGGATGAAAGAAACCCTTTCAGCCGCGTTCACCGGAATATTATAAAAGGACTCTATTTGCACTCGGCAGTCACTCAATACCACTGGCTTTCCATGCATCCAGAAGACTGCATTTAAAAATAAACCGATACCCTGCTTCATGAGTCCCAAGGTCCTTCCCGCTTTTCGCTCTGAAAATAGTATGCTGCATTCAGTATCTATTCCCTTCCATTTTTCCAGTAGTTCCTTTATATGCATTGCCCCCTTGGTCCAAGGAGCATACGACACTACATTATTATAATAAAGTATCTCATACGGGAAAGCCTCGAATGGGATTGATCCATTCCATCCTGTATAGCATTCTTTTTCCAAAATGGTTTCCTTTTCAGGGAAAAAGAACGGATGGTCCAATTCGGCCGGGACTTTTAATGATATGGACTGCGTCAATTGGCTTCTTTCCTTTTCATTCTTTTTTTTCCTTCACGGCATACTTCTAGGAGTGGGCAGGTTTCACATCTTGGTGACTGTGCCTTGCAATGATAGCGTCCAAAGAATATCAGACGGTGATGCGTAACGGACCATTCATCCTTCGGTATCTTAGCCATCAACGTTTTCTCAACATCGAGGACACTATCCTTCCAGCGGCATAATCCCAGGCGCTTGGAAAGCCTCTCTACATGGGTATCTACAGCTATCGCTGGCACATCATACGCAACTGAAACGACTACATTCGCCGTCTTTCTGCCCACGCCAGGCAATTTAACAAGCTCATCACGATCCCTGGGAACTTCTTTACCGTATTCTTCGATCAGCATTCGCGACAACTTTTGAATGTTCTTAGCCTTGTTACGAAACAAACCGATTGAGCGAATGTCATTTTCCAACTCTTCTACCGGAACGCTTATGTAATCCTCAGGCCTTTTATATTTTTGAAATAAATCCTTCGTGACTTTATTCACTAATACATCCGTACATTGAGCTGACAGAGCAACAGCAATCACCAATTCAAATGGATTGGAGTGATTCAGTTCACAATGGGCATCTGGAAACATTTCACCCATTGTATCCAGACAATATCGAACTTGAGCTTTATTCAACATATTGGTTCTCCTTCAATTTACATTACTGCTCGAGCCAGTTATAAAAGGGCACATCTTTCAATGGTTGTGCAGTTTCCGTTTTTCGGTCCCTCTTTTGATGCACTCTAAATTTTTTTCCTTGCTCCCTTGCCTGTTCCAAGGTTTTAATTCCATTCTTTTTCCACTCGAACAAAATTCGATCAATGTATCGGAAATTCAATTTACCGGAAATGACTGACTCCCTAAGAGCTGTCTTAATGATTTCAGGTTGATGGTCGTCCTCCATCCACATTGCCAATGTTTCACATTCAAATGGAGATAAAGGGCGGCCGAACTCCTGTTCAAAAATCGTATAAAGGCTCTCTCCCGCTTTTTGGACCTCAGCTGACTCTGACTGTTTCAAAGTTTTTAAGAAGCAGTCCATCATTTTTTCATAAAGTGGAGCCAACGAATATTTTTCCTGTCCGATTTCTTGACTTCCTTCAACCACCATTTCAACAAATCCCCTTTGAACCAAACGCTGGATTAAGAATAGACATTCCGTTTCCTGTAATGTCATTCGGTCAGATAGTTGGGATGGTGCAGGGAAATGGTTACCTTTATCGATAAAGCTTTGCAATTGTAATAATAGGACCATTTCTTGTTCATTCAGTCCCATTGTCTTATAGTTAGTCAACAAAAAGGATGGAATCGTTATCGTTCCTTCCTTAAACCACGCATATAAATGTTCTTTATTCATGTTATTGGACACCTCTGATTAAGTATAACATGAATATGGCTCCCCTAATAAGCTTATAATTTTAACAAAAAACGGTTATCTGCCCAATATGGCAAGATAACCGCTTCATTACGAGATCAAGGATATAAACGATTTAATAGACGTGGGAACGGAATGGTTTCACGGACATGTTCAACACCACTGATCCAAGCAACGGTACGTTCTAACCCCAAACCGAAGCCTGAATGCGGTACAGATCCGTATTTTCTTAATTCCATATACCATTTGTAAGCATCTTCGCTCAAGCCATGCTCATTGATTCTCTGTTCAAGCAATTCCTGATCATGAATCCGCTCCGAGCCGCCAATTATTTCTCCGTACCCTTCCGGAGCAATCAAATCGGCACAAAGAACGACTTCTTCCCTGTCAGGAGCAGGCTGCATATAAAAAGGTTTGATTTTGGTTGGATAATGAGTTATGAAGACTGGCTTATCATAACTTTCTGCTATCGCAGTTTCGTGCGGTGCTCCAAAATCATCACCCCATTGGATATCATCAAATCCTTGTTCATGAAGGAACTTTATGGCTTCATCATATGTAATACGAGGGAAAGGAGCTTTAATTTGTTCAAGCTTCGCTGTGTCACGGCCCAGCGTATTCAACTCAAGCTGACAGTTTTTCAAAACAGATTGGATGATGGAAGATACGAATTGTTCCTGAACCTCCAGATTTTCTTTGAATTCGATGAAAGCCATTTCTGGTTCAATCATCCAGAACTCGATTAAATGCCGTCTTGTTTTGGATTTTTCCGCCCTGAAAGTAGGTCCAAAGGAAAATACCTTCCCTAGTGCCATTGCTGCCGCTTCCATATAAAGCTGACCACTTTGTGAAAGATATGCATCCTCATCAAAGTATTTAGTGGCGAACAATTCACTCGTTCCCTCTGGTGCGCTTCCTGTTAAAATTGGGGGATCGACTTTAACGAAACCTTCTTCATTAAAGAATTCATATGTAGCACGGATTATTTCATTCCGGATTTTCATGACTGCATGCTGTCGTTTTGAACGCAGCCACAAATGGCGGTTATCCATTAAGAATTCAGGACCATGTGCTTTAGGTGTAATGGGATAATCCAATGATTCATGAATGATTTCAATATCTTTCACTTGTAACTCAAAACCGAACGGCGAGCGTTCATCCTTTTGAATGACACCTGTTACATACAAGGATGTCTCTTGCGAAACCGATTTCGCACGTGCAAAAATTTCTTCACCCACATCAGCTTTCACGACGACACCTTGAATGAAACCTGAGCCATCACGGATTTGAAGGAATGCAATTTTACCACTGGAACGTTTGCTGGCAAGCCAGCCTCCAATGGTAACTTCTTGATCGACGAATTTGCTAGCATCTTTTATTGTAATTTTCACGGGATTTCCCTCCAAAAATAGCTTAACTCACTAGGAATTTACTCTACTTATTATACCCATTGCCCTGCTTACAAGCAAATAAATCAGGTTGCATGCCTTTTATATCACTCTTATCAATTTTTCGAGGTGTATCCGCCATATTGCACACTTCTTCACTAACGAATTTGTTGATATAGTATTTGCTCCATCCTAACTAAATGTTCAAGGCATTTTTCTGTTGAAACCCAACTTTTCCCCTAACAATTTTTACCTAATTATACTGAATAATCTAAAAATGTTGAACTTAAACAAAAAATCATATACGATATCATATATGATTAATAAAAAATCAAGGGGGATTGTCCATGGCAAAAGCAAGAGTGAAACTAAAGAAGTCAGATTATTCGGAAGAAATGGATATATTGTCGGACGGTTATATATTAAAGAACGGTGATAAATACGATGTATCCCAAATAAAGGTGGATATCCCTATTTCAGGGACTGTATATGGGACATTATTAAACTATAAAGGATCATTGGAAGCATTGAAGGAAAAGATCGGCCACCCTCCTTATAATGAGCCTCCTAAAGGGCCGATCCTTTATATTAAACCTAGAAACACGTTTTCTTCTTTTTCAACTCCAGTTCCCCTTCCAAATGGTATACCTGAATTGGAAATCGGGGCGGCCCTTGGAATAGTGATCAATAAAACGGCCACTAGGGTCAAGAAAGAACATGCATCGGATTATATAGAAGGTTTTACGATCGTCAATGATATTAGCATTCCGCATGAAAGCGTTTACCGTCCTGCGATTCGTTATAAAGCCCGAGATGGATTTTGCCCGATCGGCCCCTGGGTCGTATCCAAGGAATCCATATCCAACCCCGATTCATTAGGAATCCGTGTATTTATAAATGGGGAGCTCAGGCAAGAAAATTCAACTGTAAATCTAATTCGCTCCATTTCCCACCTCATTGAGGATGTAACAGACTTCATGACTCTGAATTCGGGTGACGTCCTTCTAGTTGGAGTTCCTGAGAATGCACCACTGGCAAAAGCCGATGATCATATTAGAATTGAAATTGACGAAATCGGATATTTGGAAAATACAATCATTTCGGAAGTAAAGCTATCAAAGGAGGGGGTTTTATGAAGAGAGCCCGTGTAGCCTATGCAGGTGCCATACATCTAGCAAGTGAATATAATGGCCGGCTTCAATTGACGGATGGCCGGTTTGTCAATGAGCAAGATGTTGTCTGGCTTCCCCCGGTGGAACCCCGTACTGTATTCGCGCTTGGCTTGAATTATGCCGACCATGCGAAGGAGCTGGCTTTTAAAGCCCCGGAAGAACCCCTTGCGTTCTTAAAAGGGCCAAATACCTTTATCGGGCACCGGGGACAGACAAGACGGCCTTCTGATGCATCTTATATGCATTATGAATGTGAACTGGCAGTCGTCATCGGTAAAAAGGCGAAGAACATAAAAAAAGTAGACGCCTTTAAGTATGTAAGTGGATATACCATTGCAAATGATTATGCAATACGGGATTATCTGGAGAATTACTACCGGCCAAACTTAAAGGTCAAAAATCGCGATACCTGCACCCCAATTGGACCGTGGCTAGTGGATGCCGAAGATATTCCAGATCCTTCGAATCTTTCCATCAAGACATACGTCAACAAAAAATTGACTCAGGAAGGCAACACGAAAGACATGATATTCAGCATTGCTGATTTAATTGAATATTTCAGCGGCTTCATGACATTGAGTCCAGGCGATATCATATTGACAGGCACACCCGAAGGATTGGCGGATACTGCTGTAGGTGATGAAATCACCACTGAAATTGAAGGTATCGGAAAACTCGTTAGCACAATAGTCGGTGATGATATATTTAGAGAAGACGGGGATCGGTCGCATTTAAAAATTCATAATTAACGGAAGGGAAGGATCACATGCCTCATATAATTATAGAATATACCGATAATATCAAAGATGAACTCCAGATTGACGGTTTGTTAAAGAAAGTGAATGATGTATTAATCTCCTATCCTTCCATCTTTCCAATTGGAGGCATTCGATCTCGAGCCATTGAATTAAAGCATTATCGTGTTGCCGATGGTTCAGAGGATGATGCCTTTGTTCATGCCATACTAAAAATTGGCGCTGGACGCCATGACAAGGCTAAAACCAAAGTATGTGACCACCTTTTTGAAACGCTGGAGTCCCATTTGGCAGCCCTCTTCTCAAAGAGATATCTTGCCCTTTCCATGGAGCTTACGGAATTCAGTGATTTTGGCACATATAAAAAGAATAATATCCATAACCGATTTAAATAAAAGATTTCATATTTAAAGGCCTTCCTGAGCATCGGGAAGGCCTTTATGGTTACATACTGCTACAGGGCTCAGTTGATTTCTGCAAGATTTTCAGCACGGTTTAAGAACTCCTTGACACGGTCCACATATTCCTGTTTATCATAGCCAGAATATAAAGCGCTGGCCATGCGAACCGGATCCCCAAAAAAGAAGCGCTCATATAGTGTTTGCCTAGTTCCAAATGAACTCATGCATACATCCCATGCGAGACGATACAGTTTAACTCTGTCATACGCCCCGCCATTAGCGGATTGAAGGTATTTATCCAAATCCGGTCGAAGCTCCGAATTGAAATCGGCTTCATTTGGTATCGCCATTAAGCCACTAGCCCCAAGAAGCTGCATGATTTCACTGAATCTAGGGTAAATCTTTGGATAATAATTACGGGCAATGTTTAACGGTGTGAAATCCGGTGTCATTATTCCCCACTTATCCACTTTTGCGTTTGCCTCCGAAGCTGTAATGAAAGCTTTTACCGTTTCAAGTGCTATGATGACTTCCGAAATTTTCTCCTGAACATGCTGGTATTGCCCAATATTGATCGTTTCCACCATTAGTTGCAAAATACCCAGAATGAACTCGGTTTTGACAATATTCTTCGATACCACCTGATGGGTCATATGAACAACCGCATTGCTTTCATTATAAGCCTGGTTGCAAATGCCGACATCCCCATATGCGAATACCCGGTTCCAAGGAACGACTACATCATCAAAAACGATTATAGTATCCATTTCTTCAAATCGTGAGCCAAGTGGATGGTCAAAATTTGATTTGCCATAGTCGAATGATTCACGACAGATGAATTTTACCCCCGGTGTATTATTCGGTATGGAGAATGCGAATGCATAAGGGTTTTCTTCTTCTGATTGTTTAAGCAACGTTGAAGGAAAAACCATGATTTCATCCGTAATTCCGCCTTGTGTAGCTAATAATCTGGCTCCCTTTATAATTAGCCCTTCTGAATCCTTGCCAGCAATCCGTGCAGCGATGTAAGGGTCCGGAAGCTTTGCCGCACTAACTCCCCTATTAACCTGTGGTTGAATCAGCGTATGTGTCAACGACAAATCCATTTCCCGGCAGAGCTCATAGTAATCTTTCATATTTTTAGCAAATGCCGAATCCTGAGTGCCGAACATATCCGCCGCAGAACCATACGCCATCATCCCACTGTTGATGTAATCAGGGGAACGTCCCATCATTCCATTATTATGTCTTGCCCATTCTTGAATCATTTTCCTCCTTTTTTCAAGATCTTCCTTAGTCCGGGGCTGCATGAATGAGGCCCCTACACTTTCATTGGAGGTTGGTGAAATATAAGTCATGATATCTTTTTTCCCGGGATCATGCTGGAGGTCATATAATTCGGCCTGTGTTTTCATGACCCCTTTAAAAGCTGGGTGTTCACTGATTTTATCTTTTACTTGCTCCCCATTTATCCATACGTTCGCCTTTGCGTTGTCTACCCTATTAATATATTCTTCACCTGTTTTTGCCGGCATGATTGCATCCCCCTTTAAAATAAATGAAGCGTTTACAATTAAAAAATTCCAAATATTGAGTTAATTCCTATAACAAAATATACCATGTGTTATGATATATATATAATACTTAAAAAATTCAATATGTATATGTAAATCATATGTATGAGGTGTATATAATGGACATCCGGCAGTTAAAGTATTTTGTGACCATCGTTCAGGAAAAACAAGTAACAAAAGCCGCAAAAAAATTACATATGGCCCAACCGCCTCTTAGCCAGCAGCTTAAATTAATGGAAATGGAAATCGGTGAAAAGCTTTTCGATCGGAATGGAAAGAAACTTGAACTCACTGAAACTGGCAAGGTCCTATATAAAAAAGCTGAAGCTCTATTAAACCAGTTTGAAGAATCCCTACTGGAAGTGAAGGAAGTCAGTAAAGGTGTAAAGGGCACTCTTTCCATAGGATCTGTAAAAACTTGCTTTTCTTACATTCCGCAAAGGATGAGAACCTTTAGAGTTGAATACCCTGACATACGCTTCAAGTTAATGGAAGGAGATACGTTCCGTTTGACGGAAGGCTTAATAAACAGGGAAATCGAGTTGGCCATTGTACGGCTTCCTATTAATGGTAAGCAATTCTCAGCGATTAACCTTCAGCCGGAAGATTTTGTGCTTGTCACCCCAAAAGATTGGGATATCCCAGACTCCATTGAATTTAAACATATTAAAGAATTTCCCCTTTTATTGCTGCATAGGGTTAGCGGTCAAGGTACTTATGAACTTATCGTGGATGAATGCTTCAGACATGGATTTGAACCTGCCATTGTATGTGAATGTCCTGATGCAGCAATGATATTATCTTTAGTGAAAGAAGGAATAGGTGCTACTATCATGCCGCGCACCACCTCTAAATCTTTTTCAACTCAGGGTATAAAAATAGTCGAATTCAAAGATTGTGCAGTAAAATCGGAAGCCGCCCTTATATGGCTCGAAGACCGCTACCTTTCCAAAGGCGCCGTCAAATTTCTAGAAACTTTTTCTGAATGAGTTGCCATTATCCATGGATCTTCATTTCATTTATACTCATTCATCGATCAATTTTGTGTGGATTTGAATTTTATCCAATAAAAGGGGGAAAACCACCTTTAGATAGATGGCTGATTTTTCCCAGTTCATTCACAAGGGCAGGTATGCTTTTACATCCTTCAATGTCGCACAACACCCTTAACGTCATGTCCAGTATTGGACTTTACAAGGATTTCATTAAAATTATCTTTTGTTACCGTTTTTAAATTTGCCCGGCGGTTACCGAACAGAGCACCTAAATAACATGCCAGGAACCCAAGCGGAATGGACACAATCCCTGGTGAATTCAAAGGGAAAATCGGGTTACCTGTAATTATGGTGGCACCCGGAACAGGGTTCCAGACATTTGGACTTAAGGCTACGAGCAAAAGTGTACCTAAAAGACCAGTCATCATACCGACTATTGCACCGGTTTTATTGAATTTTTTCCAATAGATCGTAAGAAGGATGACTGGCAAATTCGAACTTGCGGCCAATGTAAAGGCAATCGATGCTAGAAACGCTACATTGAATTCCTGCAGACCTAATGATAAAACGATCGCAAGCGCCGTCACACCTACGGAAGCCCATCTTGCCATCTTCATTTGCTGTTTTTCCGTCGCTTTTCCATCTTTTAATATTTCATTATAAAAGTCATGTGAAAAAGCCGTAGCACCTGTTAACACGATTCCTGCAACTACTGCGAGTATCGTTGCAAAGGAAACCGCTGCAATAAAGGCGAATAAAATGTCCCCGCCCACAAGTTGGGCCAATAATGGTGCAGCCATGTTCCCTGCTGGGTTTGCAGCAATGATATTCGGTGTTCCAACCAACTTCGCTGCACCGAACCCGAGAAAAATGACCATGATGTGAAAAGCACCCATAATCCACATCACCCAAACAACCGACTTTCTTGCCACTTGTGCATTCGGGACAGTCAAAAAACGTATTAAAATGTGAGGCAGACCTGCTGTTCCTAGAATAAGGCCTAGTGACAAGGAAGCTGCATCCCAACCACTGGCATATTTAATACCTGCCTTCAAATAGTCCGCACCCATAGGTGTCGCTGTTTTCATATCCGAGAAAATTCCGACGAAGTTAAAATTCAACTTCCACATGACAATCATGAATAATATAAACACCCCGCCAATTAACAGGATGGCTTTAATGATCTGCACCCAACTCGTTGCAGTCATCCCTCCAAATAGAACAAATACCAACATTGCAATACCTACGATGATAACAGATGCATTATACGGGATGTCTAAAAGCAATTTAAATAAAGCACCTGCCGCAACAAGTTGACCCAGCATGTACATGACTGATATCACCAGAGTATTAAAGGCGGTCACTCCCCGGACCTGTTTATACTTAAACCTCGTAGTCACCATATCGGCCAATGTGTATTTTCCTAAGTTCCGTAAAGGTTCAGCCACTAGGAATAAAACGACCAGGAACGAAACAAGTGCCCCATACATCAGGAAAAACCCATCATACCCCGTTAGGGAAAATGCCCCAATCAATCCTAAAAAAGTTGAAGCAGACATAAAATCCCCGGCCAATGCGAGTCCATTTTGCCTAGCTGTCAACCCGCCCCCTGCCGTATAAAAAGAACCTGCCGTTTTAGTTTTTTTGGATGCGAAATACGTGATGAAAAGGGTGCCTATCGACATTAGCGCAAATAGAATAATAACTGTCCAATTCATGTTAAAGCCCTTCTTTCTCGATGATTTTTTTTATTTGTTCATCGATTCTTTCTGATTTCCTTACATATATGCTGCAAACCCCTACAGACATAACCGTAATGGAGACACCGTACACCCACGCCCATGTTATGTCTCCAATGAAAGGGTGATCCAGGATATCCGTGTAAAAAACTAAGAAGGGCAGCAGAAGGGAATACCCCATAAAAAAAATCGTAAAAGGAATGACAAATTTCTTTTTATCGGAAATCATCTGCTGAAACTCTTTGGAAACAACAATCTTTTCATAATCCAATAGCTTGGTTTGTTCCGATTCTTCAGGGTTTTGTTTTTCAAACTGTACCATCACTTCACACCTCTTCTGGCATTTATATTTCCAAGGACGGTAACCTAGCAAAAGTATTGATCTTCACCATTGTAAGCAGCTCTCCTCAATATGGGATATAGGCTCCCCTCCTCATCCAAATGCAAGGCCATTGTAAAGATTTCAAATGAACTGCAAGTCAGCGGATAAAAAAAATCTACTGTAAGAGGTTCTAAGGTCAGGCTCCTTTTGCTCCTTGATTCACAACCCGAATTCCTTCCGTGACGCTTACAGATAGGGCAGCAGTAAGTACCCACTGCTGCCCTGCCCCAGACCACATATCTTTTAGTAGGCATGCACTTTCTTTATAGACTTGGCCCTTAACGACTATAAAGGTTCCAACACCTATTTCCTGCATTACTTTTTGCTCTAATGGAGTTATGTTGGGGTGTTGATCGCCATCCATGATTTGTCTTGCGTGTGGAAAAAATGTCATGACCGCCAATTTCAAATCTTGCTGTAATGCAATGCTTTTTGGCTTATAAATGCTTGAGTGTCAAGTCAGTTTTAATGGGACGCTCGCCCCTTCACCCTAATCCCTGCTTCATTCAGATGATGAATTCAGGCTTGCTTTTTTCCAGTATCGGTTCTTCAAGAGAAACTTCTTGACCTGATATTATATCAAGGACAGCAGAAGCCTCATCAAACCATGAATCCGGAGCTTTTGCCCCCCAGAATGTCTGACGCCTTGGATCATCCAGATTCCAATGAATCGGTTCGGTATCTGGGTCAGACGTTAAGTAATCCCCATTGTATAATTCGATCCTGTGACCGTCAGGATCTCTTAAATATAGGAAGAATGCATTCGATAGGCCATGTCTTCCGGGCCCGCGTTCGATCGACCCTGCATATCCGAGTGATGCCAGCACATCACACGCATGGATAAGCGCAAGGGGGTCTGGCAGAAAGAAGCCTACATGATGAAGTCTTGGGCCGATTCCGTTCATGAATGCCTGGTCATGGACCGTTTGTTTTCTATGTAGCCACGTGGCCCATAATTGACCCGACTCATCGACAGTATCTTCCGAGCAGGCAAAGCCTAATTCTTTCACATAAAAATCATGGGCTTTTTGTACATTTGGAACACTACAATTCACATGATCGATCCTTTGGACCCTTGAACCTCTATGCAAATGGAATTTTTGCAGCAATCTCTCGGCTTTATCCATTTTGCTGAAAAATTCCACTGGCAAGCCTGAAATGTCCTGAACTCGGAGTGATTTGCCCAGTGCATGCTGTGTTCCTTCATTCATCCACTTCATTTTCATTCCCTTAGAAAGGAAAATAGTTTCCAATTCTTTAAGGTCTTCCTCTTTTTCAACCTTGTATCCTATCACTTCCACGCTTGGCTTTTCTGCCTTTTGCAAGATAAGCGAGTGATGATGCGCTTCCTCTAAACCACGTAAATATATGTGATCATTTGTTCGTTCCGTTTCAGCAAAACCTAAAGCATCCACATAAAAGGCTCTTGATTTGTCTAAATCTGTTACATTAAGTATCGTTCTCGCAACACGAATAATAGAAAAATTCATAGTATTCTCCCTTTCATTAATGAAAACCGGATTATTTTTCAGCAGAAGAAACGGCATTTTGTTTGAAATCCCCAAACTTTGGAATATGATGTTCTCCAATTGCCACGTGGATAACCTGTGTTTCTGTATAGAATTCAAAGCTATAATGGCCACCCTCACGTCCTACCCCACTATATTTCGATCCTCCAAAAGGTATCCGCAAATCCCTCACATTTTGTGAATTCACCCAGACCATACCACTATCTACAGCTTGAGCAAATCTATGCCCACGCTTCATATCATTGGTCCATACATAAGCAGCAAGCCCATACTTTACATCGTTGGCCATACCCAATACTTCCTCTTCCGACTTAAAAGGAATGACTGCCATGACTGGTCCAAAAATCTCTTCCTGTGCCACCGTCATATCATTTGTACAGTTCAAGAGAAGCGTCGGGGCGATATAATTACCTTCCTTGAATTCACTCGGTATGACACCGCTTACAAT
This sequence comes from Peribacillus simplex, assembly GCF_001578185.1. NCBI lineage: Bacteria > Bacillati > Bacillota > Bacilli > Caryophanales > Bacillaceae > Peribacillus > Peribacillus simplex. The sequence goes on from NZ_CP011008.1 coordinate 3,297,782, forward strand.
ATCTGCCCCTTCATCTTTTGCTATATCCAGATAACGGGAGACATTATCAAAATGGTTTCGATGGATCAGCGGTCCGATTTCCGTTCCTGGTTCCATTGGATTTCCAATTTTGATATTATGAACACGTTCCTTCAATTCTTCAACGAACTGGTCTATTATCGATTCATGGACAAATAACCTGGAATTAGCTGTGCAGCGCTCCCCATTGAATGAATAGATTCCCCAAACCACTGAATCCAGGGCCTTTTCTAGATCGGCATCTTCAAAAATGATCGCTGGTGATTTACCTCCGAGTTCCATGGAAAAACGTTTCATTGTATCCGCACCATTTTTAATGATTTCAGTGCCGGTCGCCGTTTCCCCGGTAAAGGATATCAATTGGACTTCAGGATGGGCAACCAAGGACGCCCCTGCTGTCTCCCCAAAACCGTGAACGATATTGAATACGCCTTTTGGTAAACCGGATTGATCAATGATTTGAGCCAATTTATTGGCTGTCAAGGGAGACCATTCCGCCGGTTTTAGGACACAAGTATTACCTGTTGCAAGGGCCGGGGCGATTTTCCAGGTTTCTAACATGAAAGGCGCATTCCAAGGAGTGATTAATCCCGCCACTCCAATCGGTTTATGAATCGTATAATTGATGAAAGTGTCATCCATTTGATACGATTCTCCTATAAGCCTGCTTTTCACCATTTCAGAATAGAAACGGAAATTCTCCGCTCCCCTTGCTGCCTGTTTTTTTGTCTGGCTAATCGGCAACCCAGTGTCAAGTGATTCCAAATAGGAAATTTCTTCGGCATTTTCTTCAATTAATTCAGCTATCCTATTAATGTACTTCAATCTTTCTGCCACTTTCATCGCTCTCCATGGACCGTTATCGAATGCTTCTCTTGCAGCAGCCACCGCTTGATCAATGTCCTGTTTAACCCCTTCTGCCACATTATTGATTGCTTGATTATTAAAAGGGCTTAGATTTTCAAATGTTTTTCCTGAAGCACCATCAACAAATTGACCATTGATGTAATGCTGGACATCTTGCACTGGAAAAGTTGGCATGATAAATCCTCCTTTAAAAAATATATTATGGAAGAAGACAATAATCGTTCGGATCCTGCAATCTTTCCCAATCTAGCAATTATGATTCAATCACTTGGTCAATCAATCCGTATGATTGAAGGGTTTCACGCAGTTCCCTTTCTAATGGTTCCGAAGGCGGGCCCATAGGCGGCCTTAATGCAGGATTGATTTTTCCCATCATCCCCATCGCAGCTTTTAATGGTCCTGGATTGGTTTCTTTAAACAAAACATCATTCAATGGCATTAATTTATAATGTAGGTCCAGAGCCTTATCCACATCACCTTCCACCCAATGGTTATAAATTTCCGCCACCTCCTTAGGAGTGATATTGGCTGTAGCACTAATATGTCCTGCTCCTCCGATAGCCAGCATTGGATAGCATAATAATTCGATACCCGAATATAAGAGGAAGTCTCTTCCACAATTCAATAAGACACGGTTTACATGTTCGAAATCCTTATTAGATTCCTTTACACCAATAATATTCTTACAATCTTCAGCAAGACGTGCCAATGTCTTCACTTCTAAATTCGTCGCCGTTCTTCCAGGAATGTTATAGACGATAAGCGGGATGTCAACAGAATCAGCAACCGTTTTAAAATGATTGTAAAGTGCCTGTTGATTTGGCTTATTGTAATAGGGAACGATCACTAAAGCAGCTTCCGCCCCCATTTCTTGTGCCCTTTTTGTCAAATGCAACGTTTCTTTCTGATTGGCAGAGCCAGTACCTGGTGCGACCGGAACACGGGCATTTGCTGTTTTAATTGCCGTTTCCATCACTAATTCCCGCTCTTCAATCGATAGTGAACTGGGCTCCCCGGTAGTGCCGCATACCGAGATTCCATGGGAACCGCTTTCAATATGCCAGTTTACTAGATTTTCAATTGCTTTTACATCCACTTCCATCTTGTCATCGAACGGAGTGATTACTGGAGCGATGGATCCTCTTAAACGACTTTTGATATCCTCATACATTTTTTCTGCCACCCTCTCATTATTTGAATATTCGGAATAATATAAGTAAAAAAATCGGCTTTGTTTTTATAAATAATCGATCGACTATCATAAAACAAAGCCTAGGTCATCATAGTGCCTGATCGTGATTAGATTCCTCCCTTTGCTTGAATGTACTGATGGCATTCAATTTATGCTTTCTTACCAATGATTCAATTTCTTCAAAAGAAGCTTTTTCCTGTAGAAGCTTTATGATGATTTCATGTTCACGAATGGATTGGACTGCTCTTTGCGGCACCATGGTGAACATGGATTTTCTGACTCTATTCATTCTTTGTTGCGCCTGTTTAATTTCCTCCATTAAAAAGGAATTTCCGCACTTTTCATAAATTTCAGCATGAAAACACTCGTTTAACTTACCAAACAGCTCTAATTCAAAGTGATGGAGCGCTTTTTCCATTTCTTTGTTTAATTTAATTAGATTATCAAAATCATGATCAGTCATCGTTAAAGAACTGAGGGCAGCTGCATAGCCTTCAAGCAAAGATAAAACAGAAAGGGTTTCAATGTATTCGCTCTCATTAATGCTTGTAACCACTGCTCCACTATAAGGCTTATATTGAATAAGCCCGTCAGACTCCAGTTGTCTGATCGCTTCCCTGACAGGAATAGGGCTTAAACCAAGTTCTTTTGCCATTTGATCGATAATGATTCGCTGTCCGGAACCGTATGTTCCATCCAAAATTAATTTACGAAGGTGCTCATAGGCAATTTGCTTTTTGCTGGGGTTTTTGTTTTTATCTTCCATATTTTTATCATATATGAAATCATATATGATTGCAATCGGTTTTTACCAAATATCATATATGATTTTCATTTTTTCATTTACAAATCCTGATTCGCATTATGATCGGTTTCATATGCATATAGAAAAACTCCCTTGGCGAAGGGAGGAGTTTATTAATTCCATGAAATCCTTGAGGATGCCTCTTTTTCCTCGAATTTTTTAATAACCTGGAATGGAATATCATGCCTTCTTCCCAAATGTACTAATTCGATATTTTTAAACAAAAAAAACCTGCAGACCCTGTTGTAGCCAGGTAGTCTGCAGGTTAAAGTTTTTATGACATTTTTGATTTAACGAATGAATGGATTCTTTCAATGGCTGCTTCCAGCAATTCCAATGAAGTTGCATAAGAGAGCCTGATATTATCAGGTGCACCAAATCCTGAACCTGGTATAACAGCCACTTGAGCTTCCTCCAGCAACGCAGTCGAAAAATCATCAACATTGCTGTAGCCAGTTAATTCAACTGCATGTTTAACGTTCGGGAATAAGTAAAATGCTCCCTGTGGTTTAATGCAGCTTATACCTGGAATCTCAACCAATTTATCATATGCCTTATTCAAGCGGCTTTCGAATGCCTGACGCATTTCTTCCACGGGCTCCTGCGAACCTTCATAGGCGGCAATCGCTCCATATTGAGCAGTTGTCGTAGGGTTTGACGTGCTATGGCTAGCAAGGTTCGTCATTGCTTTAATGATGGACTCTTCACCAACGGCATAACCAATTCTCCAGCCTGTCATCGAATGCGATTTAGAAACACCATTGATGATGATCGTTTGCTTTTTCAATTCAGGTGAAATCTCTGCAATGGATGTATGTTTAGCATTTCCATAAACCAATTTTTCGTAAATTTCGTCGGAAACGATCAATATATCATGAGCTAGGCAAACTTCCCCGATAGCCGCTAGTTCTTCCCTGGAATAAAGCATACCAGTTGGATTGCTTGGCGAGTTGATGATAACCGCTTTCGTTTTTTCGGTAATCGCTTGTTCTAATTGTTCCTTAGTGATTTTATATTGATTTTCTTCCGTACCTACAATATAAACCGGCTTTCCGTCAGCAAGCTTGATTTGTTCTGGATAACTTACCCAATAAGGTATCGGAACGATGACTTCGTCTTCTTCATCCAGAATCGCTTGAAACAATGTGTAAAGTGCATGCTTTGCACCTGAGCCTACTACAATTTCAGAAGGTTTGTAATCCAAGCCTTGATCACGCTTCAATTTAGCCGCAATTGCTTCTTTTAGCTTCGGCAGACCAGCTGATGGCGTGTATTTAGTTTGACCTTCATTCATGGATTGAAAGGCTGCATCTATAATATGTTTGGGCGTATTATAGTCTGGTTCCCCTGCCCCCAAACCAATAATATCAAGACCTTGGTCCTTAAGTTCCTTTGCTTTTGCCGTGATGGCCAATGTTGTTGATGGCGTTAATGACTGAACTCGGTTAGCTAATTTCATTTTAAATTAATCCTCCATTTCTAAATGCTTCGATAATACTTAAGCCATTTCCCAGTTTTAAAATCATAATAATCATAGTTAAAACGCTCGGATTTATCAAGATAAGTTACTTCCCAAAGAGGAACATTCTTTTCCATGCCCAGCTTAACTGAAATGATTTTTTGGGGATTGAGTTTATCTTTGACAATGCTTAAGATTTCTTTTTTTGATTTACCATCTTTATAATTTTCCACTACTATTTCTTTCTTCTTGTCCTCAGGAAGCCAGACTACTTTTTTAGTCCCTTTTTCTCCCTTACCAATGATGACGGAGTATGAATCCTTTCCATTATAAAGGTAGAATTCATCCATGGTCACAAGGCCGCCCTTTTCCTTCGCCTTTTTAAAAGCCTCATTACCAGCTTCTTTTTTAGGCTGCATCGCTTTAATATATGCACCGCTGACAAATCCGATAAAACAAAGGACTAGGATAGAAGCAATAATCAACCATTTTTTCAAAGCTGCTTTTCCCTCTTTCTATGTACGATAAATTGTAAATATCGCTTTTTCTTGATCTTCGGAATCCAATGCCAGACCGAACATTAAGTCATCTTTTTTTAATGTTCGGTTCAAAGAATCCACAATTTTATACAGATCAGGAGAATGTTGCAACCTGACTGTCGAAATTACTTCTATTTTACTCTCCATGAAAACGCCCCTCCATTTTAAAGTTTGTCAACAACCACTGGTATGAATAGGATTTGAAGGCTTTACCACCTTTCACATTATACCAGTTCAAAAGTTATTTTTCTTTATAAATTCATAAAAATTCTATTAGATTAATGAATAATCTAAAGCTCATTAAATCCACTCTTCTATCATATCAGCCATTTCTATTATTGAGGTTTGGTGCCAGTCGACTTGCGGAATGGCCTTTTGAAATTCAGAACCATATTTGGCAGTGACGATGCGGCGATCGAGAATAACCAAAATCCCTTTATCTTCTGGAGTGCGTATAAGCCTGCCGAATCCTTGTCGGAACCTTAACAGCGCTTCTGGTAAAGAATACGCAGAGAAAGGATTGCGCCCTTGCTTCTCGAGAAGTTGGCACTTTGCTGCTGTCACTGGTTCATCCGGTGGAGAAAAAGGCAGCCTGACGATGATTAAACAAGATAAATCCTCGCCTGGAATATCGACTCCTTCCCAAAGGCTTGTTGTCCCAAAAAGGACGGCTTTCTCGAAGTTTTGGAAATTCCTGAGCAGCCTCATACGGCTTCCACCAGAAATCCCTTGTGCAAAGAGGGTGAACTCATCCAGAACCCCAGTGTCTTTGATGGAATAATAGGTTGCCCGCAGCATCTCATGCGAGGTGAATAATACCATCATCCTGCCTTTGGCTGCCTGAGCTGCGGCAATAATGTGGTTTGCCGCGGTTTCGGAAAATTCCTCCATTGATAAGCAATTGATATCCGGTATATCATTTGGAACCAGAACCTTTACGAGTTCCTTATATGGAAAAGGCGAAGGAAACCTTGCTGTCTGCATTGGCTCATTCTCTAAACCGAGTTGTTCTTTAAAATAATTGAAAGAATCCTTCACGACAAGGGTCGCTGATGTCATTACCACACTTTTTTGGTGCCCGAAATAGGAATCCCACAACCATTTACTTCCTGCAATCGGCTGAACCGTCAGTGTCACCCCATGCTGAGGTGCCGCATTCGTATAATCAAGCCAATATATATTCTCTTCATGCGGCTTAATGAAAAATTCATGTAAGGAGTCCCTTGTGTCCTGCAATTTTCCAAGCAGGACTTCGATATCATTTAAGTAAAACAATGAATTTTTCCCTAAGGGGGACTCATTATTCAATAAAAGAGCCAATCTTTTCTCTAACTCCGTAATGATATACCCTAACAAGTCCACCAATCGCTCAGCCACCAGGATCGCTTTACCCCATCTACCATCATCAATTTTAAATGAAAGCCGTTTCGGACTCATGGAACGTGAAAGTTTTTCCGCCTGATTGGAGATGTAATAAAATAGCTGTTCGAATTCATAGGAGAAATCATTCAGCTTTTGGTCTAATTCATACGTCGGCTTCCCATCTGTCAGTCCCTTATTTAAGAGTAATCTGTCCAATTTGTACAATAATTGCTTTTGATCTGATGTCCCTATTCTGTTCAAAACCGTCTTCACCGAAATATAGTTAAGTCTGCTTCCTAGTTGTTTAGATGCAGCCTGTTCCAAATGGTGTGCTTCATCGAGTATCAGATACCCTTTTTTGGGAATCAAGGCGTCTTCTGTCAGTAGATCCGTCATTAAAAATGAATGATTAGTAATGATGATATCCGCCTTGGCCGCCGTTCTTTTGGCCCTTTCAAAAAAGTCCAATTCAAGCCAGGGCTGTTTTAAACCGGCGTATGTAAGACCATCACTTTGCAGTCTATTCCAAAACAGCTGACCACCGCTTGTAAGATTCAATTCATCTTTATCTCCTGTTACGGTTTCAGTAAGCCAAACCAATATCTGCATTTTCGTTAATGCCGTTTCATAATTATCTTCCTTTTCACGCAATGCCCTTTCAAACTTTGCCAAACTCAAATAATTACTTCTCCCCTTTAACAAAACAGCTTGAAAGGTGAAGGGAAGGATTGCCTTCAGCTTAGGAACCTCGTTTTGGAGAAGTTGATCCTGTAGCTGAAGCGTATATGTCGAAACGACGACCGGTTTTTGATGTTTTCTTGCAAAATAAACGGCTGGAAGCAGATAACCTAAGGATTTTCCAATACCTGTCCCAGCTTCAATGATTGCATCATGGCTGGATTCGAAGGAATGGTGAATCATGTTCATCATATCAAGCTGTCCGCTTCTTGCTTCAAAAGCCGGAAATGCACGTTGAAGCAAGGCTATTTTTTCCTCATTATCGAGCGGGAATTCTGACTCCGTGTCTTTATGATCACTTTCAACGACTGCCTTTTTAAATGCAAGGCCCCGATAAGTTATAAGTTCAGGTGAATGGACTTCTGCTTTAGCAAGTTTGCTTGCAATGCAAGCATCTATCAATTCGGAAATCTCACTTTGTAAGGAATAAGATAATCGATATAACTGTTTAAGCGTCATCACTGGAAGTTTCATCAGCTTTTTTTTCAATTCCAACAATAATAAAGCGGTGGCATATGCATCACTATCCGCTTGATGGGGCCTGGAATGATCTAGGTTTTCTTCTTTAGCCAGTTGGTGCAGCTTGTATCCATCGGATGTTGGTTTTAATATTTTTGCTAACTCCACTGTATCAAGGGTGGAACCATAAAACGGCTCAAATCCACAGCGTACTAGTTCCTCCTGTAAAAAAGATAAGTCAAATAAAACATTATGGGCAACAAAACAAGCCCCTTCTATCAGCCGGGCAATATTTTCTGCGACATCTTCAAAGTCAGGTGCATTTTTTACCGTCTCGTTGCTTATTCCGGTCAATTCTTCAATAAACAAGGAAATTTCCTGACCAGGGTGGATGAATGTCGAGTATTCATCGACAATTTGGTCATTTTCGATGACCACGCCAGCAAATTGAATAATCCTATCCCCTTTTTTTGGGGAATTCCCTGTTGTTTCCAAATCAACCACTACATATCGTTGCGTCATGAATTGTACACCTCAAACTTCGCTTTCTCCACTTCCTGATGGAATTCTCTTATCTTTTTTATACCATAATAATCGTAATAAAGGAAACAAGCCGTTCATCATGCCCATTCTAAAAAACAGGTTCCCCACGATTCCACCATTCATCATTAGACGAAAAGGGCCGGCACCCGTATGCATGATTCATGCACATGTGCCGGCCTTCCGCTTACATGATTGTTGCTGCAGGTTCGTTTGAAATCAGCTCAATGATTTTGTTGTTTTTATCCATAATCGCAACTTTTGGTTTGTGATCTCCCAGATCATTCTCGGATACCATCACGTAAGAAATGATAATCACGATATCATCCGGCTGCACCAGTCTTGCTGCCGCTCCGTTCAAACACACAACACCGCTCCCCCGTTCACCCGCAATTACATACGTTTCAAGTCGCGCACCATTATTATTATTCACGATGGCGACTTTCTCGTTGGGCAGAATACCCACCGCATCAATTATGTCTTCATCAATTGTAATACTGCCAACATAGTTCAAATTAGCTTCAGTTACCCTGGCACGGTGGATTTTTCCATTCATCATCGTTCGAAACATTTAATTTCCCCCCTATCATTATTTATTCTATATTTATAGTGATATTATCAATTAGCCTTGCATGCTTGAACTTAATTGCCATTGCAATGATGACGTGTCCAGATAGCGTTTCAATTGGTTTAAGTTCCGGGTATTGATAGACTTCAATATAGTCGATCACTCCACTTGTATGGGCACCAATATGTTCACTTACTAGAGCAGTGACGGCTGCAGCATTTCTTTCACCTGATTCAACCGCCTCTTTTGCCTTTAATAAACTTTGGTAGAGCTCTTTAGCTTCCATGCGTTCCTGAACTGATAGGTTTACATTTCGCGAGCTCTTCGCTAACCCATCTTCTTCGCGTACGGTATCTACAGCAACAAGCTGGATCGGGAAATTAAAGTCTTGGATCAATCCATCTATCACGGCAACTTGCTGGGCATCCTTCTTACCGAAGTAAGCCCTATCAGGGAGGATGATATTGAAGAACTTCGTTAAGACTGTCGCTACACCATCAAAGTGTCCAGGCCTTTGTTTTCCGCATAAACAATCCGTCCTGCTTTGGACAACAACTTTGACCGATGGTTCTTCACCATACATTTCGTGGACTGTTGGGTAGAAGAGATAATCCACTCCGGCCTTTGCTGCGACATTCTCATCCCGCTCCAAATCACGTGGATATGTTTCAAAATCCTCATTTGGTCCAAATTGCAACGGATTAACAAAAATACTCAATACCACAATATCATTTTCATTGCGCGCCTTTTCCAGAAGGGTAGCATGCCCCTGGTGTAAAAAGCCCATTGTCGGCACATAGCCAATGCTATTATGATGGCTTTTTTCCTCTCGGAGCGCCTGCTGCAACTCAGCTGCTGATGTAAAAGTTTTCATCTTTTCCCTCCGTAAAGTTCTGTAAGCTGCTCTTCCTTCATCGTAAATGAATGTTCTTTCGACGGAAAATCTTTAGATTTCACTTCATTCACATACCTGTTTATCGATTGGCCAATCAGTTCATTGGCATCTCCATAAACTTTTACGAATTTTGCAACGCGATTTACTCCATACCTGATGACATCATGATAAACGAGGACTTGACCATCCGTATCTGCACCTGCCCCAATTCCAATGGTCGGGATTCCCAAATTGCGTGTGGCGAGTTCTCCCACTTGATATGGTACACATTCAAATACTACTGCCATCGCCCCCGCCGCTTCACACTTTTTCGCATCTTCCACGAGCTGTGCCGCAGCATCGGCGTCTTTTCCTTGCACTTTATATCCGCCAAGAACTCCGACTGATTGAGGAGTCAAGCCAAGATGGGCTACAACCGGAATGCCTGCCTTCGTCAATGCTGATATTTTTTCAATAACATCATCTGCTCCCTCAAGCTTCACGGCATCAGCATGACCTTCCTGCATGATACGGGCTGCATTCTTGAGTGTTTCATCCATAGACAGGTGATAGCTCATAAAGGGCATATCGGTCACGACAAATGTATTTGGGGCCCCGCGTTTTACTGCCTTTGTATGATGGATCATGTCATTCACCGTAACAGGGATGGTTGATTCATAACCCAAAACGACCATTCCTAAAGAATCGCCGACTAAAATCATGTCTACACCTGATTGTTCCGCTAACTTTGCTGACGGAAAATCATAAGCCGTAAGCATGACAATTTTCTCTTGATTTTGTTTCATTTTCAAAAAATCCCCGGACAATTTCATTACGTTTCCTCCTTTTTGATGGAGGAGATGAAAACATCAGCGTTACAAAAACTGGTGTCTATACATTCATACGCAAAAAAAAGACTGACTAAAAAAGTAACTGTTTCCAACGAAAAATGGTTTAAAAACCATATATCGTTCAAAAAACAGCACTTGTCTTTTTAGCCAATCCCTTTGTTCCATCAGAAGTTTCATCCCTCCGTCCCAGTCCAATTCTCTGGATCAAGGCAGATTTTCAAATAATTTGGTATTTATGGGGGTGCAGTTCACATGAGATACTGCCCACTTGAATTATATCAAGCCAAATTCAAAAATTCTATTTATTTTTCACGAATTTGACAAAAATCTACTGAATTTCAATATCTGCTGAATAAATCGAATGTACGGTTCCTTTTCCGTCTTCAAGGAGTAAAACGCCTGAATCCGTTATGCCCAATGCCTTTCCAACAATCGTATCATTGACAGTACTGGCTTTGATAACCTGTCCAAGGCTGATCGCATAACTCTCCCATAATTCCTTTATTGGCATGAAGCCTTCATTTAAATAGAGGTCGTACAAGTTTTCCAGACGAAACAATGCTCTTTGAATGACCTTGGACCTTGAAACCGTTTCTCCACTTTCTATGAAAAGGGACGACGCTTTTCCGTGCAGATCTTCCGGAAAATCCACCAATTTCTGATTGATATTCATTCCAATCCCGATAATGACAGAATGGATCCTATCCGATTCCGCCTGCATCTCCGTCAGGATGCCTACCACTTTCTTACGATTCACCAAAATATCATTCGGCCATTTTATTTGTGGTTTTAAATCAGTTGTATCCTCTATCGCCTGTGCCACAGCGACCGCGGCCAATAATGTCAGTTGAGGAGCCTCATGAATCGGAATTTTCGGTCTTAGGATTAGACTCATCCAAATGCCGCTGAATTTTGGGGAATGCCAAGATCTCATCAATCTTCCTTTTCCGGATAACTGCTCCTCGGCAACGACGAGCGTCCCCTCCTGAACTCCTTCATTCGCTAATTGATGCGCAATTTTTTGAGTGGATTCCACTGTTTCTTGATAGTGGATCATCTTGCCGATTGTTTTTGTTTCCAGACCAAGTTGTATTTCGCTTTCGGACACTTTTTCTGGCGCTGATATAATTCGATAGCCTTTTTTCCTAACGGCTTCAACATTATAACCTTCACTGCGCAAGTCTTCTATATGCTTCCAGACCGCTGTACGCGAACAGCCAATATATTCAGCAATTTCCTGACCGGATTTAAATGCACCATCTGCTTTTGAGAGGGCTTCCATCAGCTTTGTTCTTAACTCAGATTGCATTTTTCCAGCCACCTCTTTATTTCTTCTTTATCATTTCTTAATTCTTCATTCAAGACAGCTTTCAATATTATTTCCAAGTATTCTTTCACCCATGGACCTGGTTTTTCTTGATGCCAAATTAATAAATCCGTCCCTTTAACGGCAAGATCCGACATATCCTTTATAATGAGTTCATTATATCGGTGATGGGCGTTCTCCTCTGCATCCGTTACATTTCCCCCTGTCAGGGCTGCCTTGACTTTAGCAGCTTGTACAGTTATGCCCTGACCTGCCTGAAATACATCGATGGTTGAATTTTCAAAGGATGGTTCTTTCTTCACCAGCTTTATGATACGTTGGACGTTCCTTATTGTTTTCAATGGCAGCTTCCATGCCCTTAATGCCTCTTCCATGTCCTGATCACTTGTATGAACCATGATTATAGACCATATTTCTGTGGCTTTTAGCTGATGAAGCGGAAGATTTAGTAATTTCCCTAAATGATCCTTCTTACTGGAGAATTGAGGAAGGTATTGATATAATCCGCTTTCTAGCAAGAGTGAGAAAGCCCTTTTTTTATTGATGCCGGTCAATAGCTTCTCAAATTCAACCAGGATTCTTTCGACAGCTATTTCACTGATGATCTGGGCGTTCTCTTTAAGGGAATCAAAAGATTCTTGATCCAATTCAAAATCAAGTTGACTGACGAACCTTAATGCACGCATCATTCTCAAAGCATCCTCATGAAACCTTTCGTGCGGGTTGCCAACCGTGATAATCCTTTTTTCTGCTAAATCATGTCTACCATTAAATGGATCGATAATATTACCGGACTTATCCATTGCCATTGCGTTCATTGTAAAATCCCTTCTCTGTAAATCCTCAGTCAAAGAACGGACAAATTGCACAGAATCAGGTCTCCGGAAGTCCGAATAATCGCTTTCTGTTCTAAAAGTCGTAATTTCGTATGTACCCGAATCCGCAATTACAAGCACTGTTCCATGGTCAATCCCGATATCAGCCGTTTTTGGAAAAATCCTTTTGATTTCCTGGGGTGTTGCGGAAGTAGCGATGTCCACATCGTTGATGGGACTGCCGAGGATATAATCCCTCACAGAGCCACCAACGAAATAGGCCTCGAATCCTGCTTTTTCAATTAATTCAAGAATGGGTACTGATTTTAAGAATAACTGATCCATCAGCATCCCCTCCTTATTTCATAGATTTTCCTTCAAGTGCTTTAATGTAGATGGCTTCATACTCTGACATGATTGTATCCGAGTGAAAATCGGTGTTGGCCCTTTTCAGCGCAGCCTCTGAAAAACGTTTATGTAAAACCGGGTCGCTTAAAAGCCCAATCGCTTTTTCAGCAACCGTTTTAACATCTCCCAATTCACAAATATAACCAGTCTCACCATCAACGATGACCTCCGGAATCCCTCCGATATTCGTTCCGATACAAGGAACTCCACATGCCATCGCCTCGAGCAGCACAAGTCCGAAACTCTCTTTTTCCGATAACAGGAATATCACATCACTGATTGAATATAATTCGGCAAGGTTATCCTGCTTACCAAGAAACAAAACCGATTCATCGATTCCAAAATCTTTAGCCAATTTCAATACGGTTGTAACTTCCGGACCGTCCCCTACGAGTAGAAGCTTAGCGGGCATATCCTTTTGAGTTAAATAAAATGCCTGGATGACGTCTTTCACACGCTTGACCGAACGAAAATTCGATACATGTATGATCACTTTTTCATTTTCCCTTATACCGTATTCATCCCTTAGATATTCGGAGTTCGTTTTATGGTAATCCCTTTCATCAATAAAATTATAAACGGTTTTTATTTCCTTATCCGGAGCGATTAAATCATGCGTTTCCTGCACAAGAGAATTAGATACCCCTGTAACTACATCGGATTGCTCTATCCCGAATTTTATCAAATTGGTCAATGAGGGATCATGCCCTAATACCGTTATGTCCGTACCATGCAGTGTGGTCACGATCTTTACTTCATTACCTGACATCTGCTTTGCAAGGATTGCACAGACAGCATGCGGAATCGCATAATGAACGTGAAGGATATCTAATTTCTCCCGTTTTACGACATCCGCAATCTTGCTCGCAAGTGCCAGGTCATATGGTGGATATTGAAAGACTGAGTACGAGTTCACTTCAACTTGGTGATAAAAAATATTGCAGTACATCTTATTCAAGCGAAAAGGAAGGCTTGAAGAAATGAAATGTATCTCATGTCCTTTTTCTGCAAGCATCTTGCCTAATTCAGTTGCTACGACACCAGAACCCCCAACTGTAGGGTAACAGGTAATTCCAATTTTTAATTTCATAAGATTATTTTTCTCCTAACAAGTCGGCATCGATCAGTAGCGGTTTTTTTGTCATGAATCCTTCCGCATAGGCGACACCCACTTCTTTTCCGAACATCCGCTCCCGTGCCTCCACAGTTTCGATATAGCCATTCACTAGCGGGGTTTCAACAGTTACATCACTTTTTTCGAATTGGCTGCCATATGCTCTAAGGCTATCCAGCTTTTTCGTTATTGAAGAAGTGATGTCCACTACGAAGTCCGGTTTGTGAAAACCATTTATCATATAATAGTACATATTTTGGACACGATGAGAACCAAGTCCATTTTCTTCCATATACTTTTTGACTCCTGCCGAAAAAACTGCTTCTTCCACTAATTTGGCACAGTTTCCATGATCGGGATGGCGATCTTCCAAAAAAGGTGCAAATACAAGTGCAGGTTTATATTTACGGATCACCTTAATGATTTGATCTATGTACTCCGCTTTCATATATAAACCCCGGTCAGGTAAATCAAGGGAAATCCTCTTCGCCCCAAGGATTTCTGCAGCATTTCGTGCTTCCTCTTGCCGTAATGGAACGGTTCCATTGGATGACATTTCAGCTTTTGTCAAATCACAAATGACAATTTCCCTGCCTTGTTGCACATATTTAGCAATCGTGCCTCCCATACCGATTTCAACATCATCCGCATGTGCGCCGAAAGCCAGGATATCTATATTACTTTTGTTTATCATTTATCTCACCTTGTTTTTTCCGTAGTTTAAGCCAATCCATATACCCATGTTTCAAACCTTGTATCAGTACTTCTGCCGTGCCCATATTGGTCGCTAAGGGAATTTCATAGACATCGGAAAGGCGTATAAGCGCTGATACATCAGGTTCATGTGGCTGTGATGTCAAAGGGTCGCGGAAAAATAGGATCATATCCATTTCTCCGCGTGCAATCATTGCACCTATTTCTTGATCTCCACCAAGAGGTCCCGAATGAAAGCGATGGACAGGCAGTGATACTTCTTCCATAATTCGTTTTCCGGTCGTACCTGTAGCAAATAATTCATGCTGCTCGAATACAGCTTTATAAGCTGTTACAAATTGAATGATATCTTCCTTTTTCTTATCATGGGCAATTAAGGCAATCCTCATCGTATATCTCCCATCCCTATTCGACAATATTTTCCAGGCCGTATACAAGAATATCCAATTTCATGACGGTATCGACCGCGAGTTTGACCCCTGACATGAAGGATGCCCGATTAAAGGAATCATGCCGAACCGTCAATAGCTCTCCATCACTACCGAAAAGCACCTGTTGATGAGCAACCAGTCCCGGAAGCCGTACACTATGGATATGCATGCCATCTACATTTGCCCCTCTTGCCCCCTGAATGGTTTCTTTTTCATCAGGGTGCCCCTGTTGTTTCATTTCACGTACAGCAGCAATCATATCTGCCGTTTTGGAAGCAGTCCCCGAAGGTGCATCCAGTTTTTGATCATGATGCATTTCTATGATTTCCACATCCGGGAAATACTTTGCAGCCATTTGTGAAAACTTCATCATCAAAATGGCTCCAATTGCAAAGTTTGGCGCGATGATGCAACCGATGCCCTTTTCTTTTGTTAACGAATCCAGCTTCGCTAAATCTTCCTTTGTAAAACCTGTCGTTCCCACTACAGGCCGGATGCCATGGTTAAGTGCCATTTCGGTATGAAACATCCCCACTTCAGGTGTGGTTAAATCAATCAATACGTCAGCTTTTACAGAAGAAAAACATTCATTTATATCCGAATAAACAGGTGCTTCAATACCTTGAAAACCTTCTATTGTGGAGAGGCTTACCCCGTTATGCTTACGATCTATGACAGCTGCCAATTCAAATCCTTCTGTCCTATGTACAAGCTTCACCGCTTCATTTCCCATTCTGCCACGAGGACCAGCCACGATCACTTTTACTTTACTCATCTTTACCTTCACCCTCCATTTTCTCTTCTTTTTTTGTCCATCTATCTTTATCACGGGTTGTAAACTTATGCATGACCTTATCATGTGAGCTTTGAAGGTCAATCCCTAAAGAATTGGCAAAACAAATTAAAACAAAAAGCATGTCCCCCAATTCCGCTTCTACGGTATTCTCTTCCTCAGTTGCTTTCTTTGGTTTTTCGCCATGATAATGATTGACTTCCCTGGCCAATTCCCCAAGTTCTTCAGACATCCGTGCGAGCATGGCCAGCGGGCTGAAGTATCCTTCTTTGAACTGTCCTATGTATTGGTCGACTTCCGCTTGCATTTGTTGGATCGTCTTGTGATTTTCCATATAGTCACCCATTCTTGATTTTCGTTTTCACACATTATACCTTCTCCATGTTAGCTAAAAGTGAAACATATGACAACAGATACGTTCGAGAATCAAAATTGCTCATAGTTGGTTAATTAGTTATAATTAGTAAATTGATGATATGCGAACCTTTGGAGGTATGGACATGCTTTTGGGCTTAAAATTGAAAAATACTATATTCATCCTTTTTGGGGCTGGAATCTTCGCCTTTGGACTTGTGCACTTTAACATGCAGAACCATTTGGCCGAAGGCGGATTCACCGGTCTCACCTTGATTATATATCAACTTATTGGGATAAATCCTTCTTATTCTAATTTGGTTTTGAATATTCCCTTATTTGCAATAGGCTGGAAATATTTAGGTCGAACATCTTTCTTTTATACGATTATCGGAACGGTTGGCCTCTCCGTTTGGTTATGGGTTTTCGAGAAATATCAAATCGAAATCAATCTCGGAAACGATTTGATGCTGGTGGCATTGTTTGCCGGGGTATTTGTTGGTGTCGGGTTGGGCATCATCTTTCGTTACGGAGGGACTACAGGCGGTGTAGATATCATTGCCCGTTTTGCCCACCGGTACTTGGGAATTGGCATGGGACGGACCATGTTCATCTTTGATGCCGTAGTTATCGGCCTGTCCATCCTTACCTACCTGGATTACCGGCAAGCGATGTATACCCTCGTTGCCGTATTTATAGGTGCTAGAGTAATCGACTTTATGCAAGAAGGAGCTTATGCCGCTAGAGGTGCCATGATCATTAGTGAGAAAAACAAGGAAATTGCAGAAAAAATCATGAATGATATGGAGCGGGGCGTAACAGTATTAAGGGGATATGGGTCCTTTACACGCAATGACCGGGAAGTGCTCTATTGTGTTGTTGGGAAAAATGAGCTTGTCCGCTTAAAAAATGCCATAACATCGGTGGACCCCCATGCATTCGTATCTGTAAGTGAAGTGCATGACGTATTAGGTGAGGGCTTTACCCTTGATGAGAATAAGAACCCGATTGAAAGATAATCGATTGGCAGAGGCATTACCGAATTGAATGTAATCCTTTTGAATTTTCCCCCGAATACTGAAATTTATAAGCAGTATACAACAAATATTTTTATAGGCTTTTAAAAACGCATATTAATTTAAAAAAAGGACGCCATAATGATGGCGTCCTCAGACTGTAGACAAACTCGAGGAAAACGAGTTTGTCTATTTTTTATGAGTTGTACAATTTGGCCGTTGATTTCCACTCCAGGCACTCGCTTTCCGCGGGCGGTCGGGGAGCCTCCTCGGCTTTCGCCTGCGGGGTCTCCCCTAGACGCGCTTTTCCCGCAGGAGTCTCGTACCTTCCGTTCCAATCAACTTTGTCTTATCTTTTAGATAAACACTTTTGCCCTGAGTCGCTTTTGTTTTAAAATAGAAGTATTAAAACTTGAGGTGATGAGGATGCTTTCGAAACATGACTCTATTCAGCGAGATCAACTTGAAATGATTACGTTAGATCAACTGGTGCCACCGAACCATTTGGTTCGTAAACTAGAGGCTGCCATTGACTTCACTTTCATTTATGACTTGGTGAAAGATATGTATTCAGAGGTAGGACGCCCAAGTATTGATCCAGTTATTTTAGTTAAACTGACATTCATTCAATATACCTTCGGTATTCGTTCCATGCGTAAAACGATTGAAGAAGTTGAAACTAATATGGCTTACCGTTGGTTCTTAGGCTATGGTTTCCATGATAAAGTACCTCCTACTCCACGTTTGGGAAAAATTATGAGCGACGCTTTAAAGATACAGACCTGTTTGAACAGATTTTCTATCGCATTTTAATGACAGCTGCTAATAAAAAGTTAATAAGTGCTGAACACGTTTTCGTGGATTCCACACATGTGAAAGCCAGTGCGAATAAACGGAAATTTGAAAAGAAAATCGTTCGTAAAGAAACACGAGCGTATCAAGGGCGTCTTCAAGAAGAAATCAATCGAGATCGTGAAAACCATGGAAAGAAGCCTTTTCCATCAGATAAATTTGATAAAGAAGAGACCAAAGAGATTAAAGAAAGTACAACGGATTCTGAGAGTGGCTACTATGTGAAAGATGAACGAACAAAACAGTTTGCCTATTCATTCCACGCGGCCGCAGACCGCAACGGTTTTGTATTGGGAACGATTGTAACACCTGGAAATATACATGACAGTCAGATCTTAGAGCCACTAGTTGAACAAGTGATTGAGAAAATTGGAAAACCGGAAGCCGTTGCCGCAGATGCAGCTTATAAAACACCAGCGATTACAAGCTACCTATTTAACAAAGAAATCATACCGGCTTTACCTTATACACGTCCTCGCACCAAAGAAGGATTTTTCCGCAAACAGGACTATGTATACGATGAACATTTTGATTGTTACCTTTGTCCTTCGGGAGAGCTATTAAAGTACTCAACAACCAATAAAGAGGGCTATCGCGAGTATAAATCACCCAAACACACTTGTGCGACATGCTCATTTTTATCTCAGTGTACAGAAAAGCAAAGACCATCAAAAAGTGGTGACACGGCATATTTGGCAAACACATGTGGAAGAAGCAGATCATCTGCGTCATCATCAAGATGTAAAAACTATATATGCGAAACGTAAAGAAACGATTGAGCGTGTATTCGCAGATGCAAAAGAAAAGCATGGTATGCGTTGGACAACTTTAAGGGGACTTAAAAAATTGTCGATGCAGGCGATGCTTACTTTCGCTGCCATTAATTTAAAGAAAATGGCCAATTGGACATGGGGAGGTCCAAAAATGGCCTAACATAGTGGGCTCGTAGAGCCCCAATCTCCTAACTTCAGGCAAAAATTCAAAGGGAATCTCAAAAAGGGGTTCGGAATTTTTTAATTCCGAACCCCTTTTGTCTACAAACTGAGGACGCCAGAATGATGGCGTCCTCCTTCTAAATTAATCCTCTTCTCTCATTCCTGAATACATAAGCAGAAGACGAACTAATTCCAGTACGGCAACTAGAGCGGCAGCAACATAAGTCATCGCAGCTGCACTTAATACTTTTTTCGTTTCCCGTTCTTCGTCATTACGGATAACTCCTACAGAAACGAGTTGATCCATTGCCCTAGAGGAAGCATTGAACTCCACCGGCAGAGTGATTACTTGAAATAATACTGCTGCTGCCATAAATACGATACCTGCTATTAGTAAGCCTGGAATTCTGGCTAACACCCCGATTAAAATTAAGATCCAAGATATATTTGAACCGAAGTTAGCGACAGGCACTAAAGCATGACGGAAACGTAAGAATGCATATGCTTCTTTATCTTGAATCGCATGTCCCACTTCATGGGCTGCAACAGCTACGCCTGCAACTGAATGGCCGTGATAGTTATCCGTTGATAAACGCACCGTTTTATCCCTTGGATCATAATGGTCCGATAGCATTCCAGGTGTCTCTTCGACCCTGACATTGAACAGTCCATTTTGATCCAAAATGGCCCGTGCCGTCTCAGCACCATTCATACCAGAAGAAGCCTGTACTTTTGAATATTTTTTATACGTGCTTTTCACTTTCATTTGTGCATAAATCGGGATTAAAATGATAATCGCCAAATAAATGAAATACATGGTATCCTCCTATAACTATTATTACTCTTAATTCTATGGAATGAAGGCACCCCTGTCAAATATAGTGTTCTCTTCCCATGTCTTTTTAATCATTATGTCCTTTCCTTGGCTTTTCCCTATCACCTTTATATTTTCTCCAGCCTACATAAGAAAGCGTCATGATAATGATGCTGCCTGTTGATATGATGACCCACCAAAGGGAAGGGTCGGCATCATCTTCTCCCATATCATCAAAAATGGAGGTTAGTTCGTTTTGTAACGCATCAAGTTCCTTTTGACTTGCTTCATCTCTGATCACTTCCGGGCGGTATTGGTTGATGTATTGAATTCTCGTGTCCAGTTGCTGCATCGTTTCTTTAGAAAGGTCGACTTTCAAGCTTGGATATATCATTTCATATTGTGAAAGGAATAAGTTCAATTGGCTATTGAATGTAATTGTGTCTTGATTGATTGCGGCATTCTTTGTCTGCTGGAAAGAATTCATCATTTGATCCTCCATCTCTGTCCAAAGGGGCTGATGGGTAGACTTTACCGCATCGACAACAAGCCGGAACTTTGTGACAGAATTAATCTTTTCGGAGTCTCCCTTATTCATATCCTTTATTGTCATCAACGCCTCGTTATGAGCTACAGTGATAATTCGAAGTTCGTCCATGTCAAGTATCTGCTCTTTCGCTGTCTCTTTTAAAAATCGATCAGAAAAAAACGTCAGCATCTTTTCCGAATCTCCATATCGCTTCAACTTGGTCATTTCCAAGGCTCTATCGGAAATGTTATCTAATTGCTCCAAACTTGAAGAGGATTCTGCATAGACAGGGAAATGTAAGACGACAAATAAAACAGCAATGGTTAATATGAATTTTTTCAACATGCTACTCGTCCCTCCTCATATCTCTACTAAAACGATATGAAAGAAAAAACATGAGTAGACCTCGTTCAACATAAAAAAGTTAACCCCGCTTTTACAAAGCTATACGCGGGGTTAACTTTTTAATGGATGAAGGATAGGGTGATCCGCTTTTTTCTATACCCAAAGTACCAGCCGACAAAAATGGAAAGTATGCTGAGCCAGAATGTAAAATAACCAATCGAATTCATATATACCAATAGATCACGGTATATAGGCATCATTTCAAAAACATAATCGATTATGTCATTATGTATGGTCCAAATCCCTGCCACTATCAAATGCCATGGTTTTATTCGATAAAATGGTGCATATAATATCCCTTGAATCGCCATCCCCAAATGAGAAGCCATTAGCATATAGCCTTCCCATGGCAATGATCCTGTTGTCACCAAGGTCAGTAAATTCATAACGACTGCCCATATACCATATTTGAAAAGTGTTATTATCGCCAACGCTTCCATAAGTCCAAAATTTCTTTTTAATAGGAACGCCAATAATACAAATACAAAAAATAGGCTAGCTGTCGGGCTGTCCGGTACAAATGCCAAAAAAATGGCCGGAGTATTTTCCAATTGACTGCCGTACCAATAATATCCAAAAGCGGTTCCAAATATATTTATTACTAATAACAAAACGAGCATTTGCCGATTCGCAAGCCAGCTGTAGATAACATTCATTCTTTAACCCTCTCTTACATTCTTATGTACACTCATTTTACAGGTCATCAACTTGAAAACCAAGCTTCATTTCAAATTATTTTCTTTTACGCTTTAATTTACCAATAAAAAAGCCGACAACCGTAGTCGTCAGCTTTTCATTTGCAGCATATGAAAGAAAATGCTGTTGATGGTTATATTATTTTGCTGATAATCCAGATACAAATTCAGCTAATGTTGCCAATTCCTCATCTGTACCTTTGAACATGCCAGCTGGCATGGCACCCTGTCCTTTGACAGCGATTTTAGAGATTTCTTCTGGCTTTAATCCAGTGTCAATTAAGCTTGGCGCTCCAGCTCCACCAGTTAATTCTGCTCCGTGACAACTAATGCAGCCATTGGAATCCATTAATTTATACCCATCGCTCTCTTTATCAATGTCTGCACCTTCCACGATTGCCCCTTGCTTCTTAGAAGCTTCCCAATCGTGATGGGCTGCGGACTCCCATGTTAAATAGAATACCCCTGCCATTGCCAATAGCATGAAGCCTACAGCAAAAGGACGTTTCGCGGGGCTCCGGTCTGGGCCACGGTCTAAAAAAGGTGCCAAGAGCAATGCCCCGAAAGCCAAACCAGGTATTACCATGGACCCTATTGCATTATAAGGTCCTGAAGCATAAGTATACTTAAGTAATTGGTAAAGGAAAAGGAAATACCAGTCCGGCAGCGGAACATAAGCTGTATCCGTAGGGTCTGCTATCCTTTCCAATGGTGACGGATGTGCGATTGTCAGGCATAGATAACCTACAAGAAATACAGCTCCGACCATCCATTCTTTTAAAAGGAAATTAGGCCAAAATGCTTCAGTTTTCCCAGGATACTCTGAATAATCTTTCGGAATATTCGGTTTACGGTCCGCGGAGATACGCGAGTCACCTACGAATTTCATACCTTTCCCACGATGCATTGAACAATTCCCCTCCTTTATGAAAAGGTTTTTTTGGATCTTGGTTCATAATTCTTTTATAGTGGACCTGAAATACCTTGTTTTCGGATCATTAGGAAATGAGCCGCTAGTAAAGCAAATAATGCTGCAGGCAGGAAGAATACATGAATTGCAAAGAATCGTGTCAATGTCTGTGCTCCAACGATGGTTGGATCTCCTGCTATCAATGTCTTTAGTGCCGGTCCCATTAACGGTACCGATTCGACGATTGTCAAAGTAACTTTCGTTGCGAATAGCGCTTTCATATCCCATGGCAATAAATAACCGGTCAATCCTAATGCCAGCATGATGAAGAAAATCAATACGCCGACCATCCAGTTCAATTCGCGCGGTTTTTTGTATGCTCCCTGGAAGAAGACACGAAGAGTATGTAAAAACATCATAACAATAACTAGACTTGCTCCCCAGTGATGCATACCACGGACAATTTGACCGAAGGCAACTTCATTTTGTAAATAATAAACAGATTCCCAAGCGTTTTTAATGTCCGGGACATAGTACATCGTCAAGAACATGCCTGACAAGATTTGGATGACCGTAATAAAGAAAGTTAACCCACCAAAACAATATACGAATGCAGAAAAATGATGTGCGGGGTTAACATGTTCAGGAACCTCATGGTCAGCAATATCCCGCCATAATGGCGTAATATCTAAACGCTCGTCCACCCAGTCATATAACTTTGTTAGCAATGTTTACGCCTCCCCATGCGGTTTTAGTTGACCCAAATAAAGAATTCCATCTTTTTCTTTCGTGGCATAGACATCCAATGGTTTAACCGGCGGTGTCCCTTTCACGTTCACTCCATCTTTCGTATACCTGCCATAATGGCAAGGACAGAAAAATTGATTCGGATTAGACTTATCCGTATTCCACGCTACCGTACAGCCTAAATGCTTACAGATTGGAGATAAAGCAACGATAGTACCATCATCCATTTTGTAAACCCAAGCTGTATTTGTTTCTTCAGACTCATACCACCCATCGACCTGCTTAAAAGTAAAGTCGACACGGGTCGGTTCGGTAGTCAGTTCACTAACCTTCTGTTTAGTTGCAATATAATCCCCGCCTTTATCTGCTGATAATACAGGATCAATTGCAAACCTAACCATAGGCATCAACATACCGGCCGCCATAAATCCACCAACGCCAGTAAGTGTGTAATTAAGGAATTGACGTCGTGAAACATTATGCTTGCTCATGCGTTTTCCCCCCCTCTATTACTATACTGAGAGCCCAAAGGACCAATAAATAGCAACACTATAAAACTAGGACATTTCCATGATATCTCAATAATTTACCAAGGTCAATATTTGTAAAACCCAAAAGGTGGCAACTATGTGTCAAATAATGCGAAAAATCCTACTTTTTTTCATTTTTCCAATTATAAGTGAAAACATCAAGGATTTGGAGAACCTGCTGGTTAATCATTTCCCTTGCTTGTTCAGTTTCAAGACTCTCCAGGGGGATGGCAGGAATCCATACTAAATTATTTTCCAATTCCCTCTCTTCCTTTTTCCACTCAAAATCTGAAGTTAGGAAAAAAATATGCTTGAAATCTTTTTCTTTCACTTCCTTGGCCCAACGATTTAACCGCTCTACCTTATCCATTTCATCACTTAAATAATGGAATGTTGGCAATAAAAGAATTCTCCCTTTCATCTGCTTTTCAATTTCCAAGCTTAAAATGGTAAGAAATTCATTCATAGAGCCCGTTTGCTTCATTTGCCCCCCAAAAGATAAGGGAACCAAAGGAATTAAAACAGTATCCACATACTCTTTTGACTGTATATACATGTCAAGATCTTTTGCTGTCCATTTCATGTTTTTTCTTCACTCCCGATTTTTCAAATCAACTCCTTATCATTTTACCATTATTTTTATAACATCTTTACCATATACCCATAGTCTTTACAAAAATGTTGATTTTATCTATCTTTTATAAAAAATAAAAACCTTTCCTGATTACGGAAAGGTGATTTTATTTCAT
The DNA here is from genome assembly GCF_001578185.1 of Peribacillus simplex. Classification (NCBI taxonomy): domain Bacteria; kingdom Bacillati; phylum Bacillota; class Bacilli; order Caryophanales; family Bacillaceae; genus Peribacillus; species Peribacillus simplex. The sequence continues at coordinate 3,322,192 of NZ_CP011008.1, forward strand.
CCAAGTACTTTTAATTGATTCAATTGCTCTGTTAAGTTTTTAAATGCTTGTTCATCATGCTTATCAAGTGCTTCATCGATTTCCTTAAGCAGGCGGTCCCTCTGAAAATACAACATGCTTCTTTCTAAAAATTGTTCAGCTAGCAGCTGATCCTTTTCGTTCGCTGCCGTAGATTTCGGCATGAAGGGATTGCTTTCCAGTACCGCTGCATATTGATAGGAAGAGTAAGATGATTTAAAGTTAAGCTGAATATAAATATCTTCATCCCGATTTAAGCGGATATCGTGAAAGGATTTCTCTGCATCGGTCGTCATGATATTAGACTTATAGAACCTGAAAGGGACCTCATCCACACAATGTGTCGACATTATTAGTCCACGTGGGCAATATTGGGCATTTTCTACAAAATGAACCTTTTTCATTAGTTGATCATGACTCATTAAGTAATTCAATATCCACACGCATTCTCTTCGTTTCAGTTGATAATGATTTAAAAACCACCGAATAAAATCCTTCTTCTCATTCACAGAAACAGGGGCAGCCACCATGAATTCCCTCCTCTGTCTAGATTTAGTTTTATTTCCCTTATCTACATTCCATCTGTACTTTCACCTAGCCGCTCCAAAATCATCACATACTCATCATTCGCTGGGTTTATCTCAAGCAGCTTATTAAATATTTCTCTAGATGTGGCTCTGTCTCCTTCTTCAATTAAAAAGAAACCATAGTCTTCCAGGAAATCTTGATTGTCCTTGAATGAATTATATGCTTTATGATAGCTGGTTAATGACTCTTTAAATTGTTCGGTGTGTTGATAAGATACAGCAGCGATCCATTCAAACTGCGGATCATCCTCTCCATATCTCCTAACTTCACCAATACACTCCAATACATCTTCATACCTTTCGTGATGCATATACAATTTCAAGAGGGTGAGTGCAGCTTCCAAATAACCTGGATCTATGGCAAGAGCTTCTTTAAATAGATTTTCCGCCTCTTCTTCAAGTCCGCTTTTCAAGGCTATCTTTCCGCCGAAGAAGTAAAGTTCCTTATTGAATTCATCAGCCTTGATTCCTTCTTTGACCACTTTCAAGGCATTTTCCAAATCTTCAAGATGTTCATAACTCTTTGCCAGATATAAATATAGGGAATGGTATTCATGATCCATTTCTTTCAGTTCTGTAAACTTACGAACGGCTGTCTCGTAAAGGCCTGCCTGAAATGCTGTAAATGCATATTCAAATAGGGTATTGATTTCAAGTCCCTCATTTAAGGCCTTTTCAAAGTGCGGAAGGGCCTCCTCGAACTTTCCGGAGCTGCTTAATGCTTCAGCAAGTCTCTGATTGACATTGACTCCTGCGATTTCTTGTTCCTGTTCCAAAACCCTTATGTAATTTGCAATGGCTTCCTGATCCCTTCCTTGATGAAAGTACAGTTCACCTAACGCAAAATCAATGATGACTTCATCTGGAAGTATTTCCTTGGCCTGAAGCAATTTTCGTTCACTGACCTCATCCATCCCCTGTAATTGATAAAGGTCCGCTTCTAAAAGTAAAGCACTTGGATATACTTCATCATCTACACTCACTTTTTCAAGCATTAGCATCGCTTCATCTTCCTGGTCCATGTCAATCAGGATTTCCGCCAACGAAACAATCAATTCTCCTTCATCAGGATAAAGTTCCAATAGATGTTCAAATAGATCCTTTGCCTCCTCCACAAAACCAAGCTGGAGCATTTCCTCGGCCAGCATCAATATGTCCTCTGCTGACTCTGATGATTTAATTCGATTTATATGTTTAAGAGCTTCAGTTAATTCCCCTTTTTTTAAATGCTGTACAACTTGTTCCACTGTGTTCATTGTTGATTCCTTCCTTTTGCATGATAGACTTGGTTTCTAGTCATACACACTCACGCCATAATGTCATCTTCTCTGCCATAAAGAACCAAATACCCTTGTAATCGTGAGATGCATAGTAAACAGTATTCATTAGTTTACCATACTGTAGCCCTGTATTCCATTGATGAAGTCCCCTCCATTCTCATTAAAAAAAGGTTACTAGTTAATTCTCCATTCTACGGTCAATCTCCTTTTTGATCAGGGATCCCTTTTTCATAATTTTCTTGAATAATAGAGGCATAAAAGCCTGTATGTTAGCGCTTTCAACACTTTCAAGCAAGTAAAAAAAAGTTTACAAACCAAATAAGGTTTGTAAACTTTTTATATATTTACTTTATCAATTGTGTCAAATGCCCAAAAAATTGTGGGTATGATACATCTATGGCATCAGGGTCAGCAAGTTCCACTTCCCCATCCGTTATTAAAGCCGCGACAGCGAGCATCATCCCGATACGATGATCTCCATGACTTGTAACCTTGCCCCCATTGAGGGCTTTACGTCCATTGATAATCAATCCGTCTGCTGTCGGAGTTATATCTGCCCCCAGGATGGAAAGCTCATTTGCGACCGTATCAATTCTATTTGTCTCTTTCACTTTAAGTTCTGCTGCATCCTTGATTGTCGTTATCCCTTCAGCCTGTGTTGCCAGAAGTGCAATTACCGGTATTTCATCGATGAGACGGGGAATTAGTTCACCGCTGATGGTGGTTCCTTGTAAGCGGGAGCTTCTGACAGTGATATCTCCTGCAGGTTCACCTTCACTCGTCTTCTTCTCTATCGTAATATCTGCCCCCATCGATTTCATGACTTCGATGATTCCAGTCCTTGTCGAATTAAGGCCCACATTCTTTAACACTACTTCACTATTTTCCGTAATCGCTGCAGCCACCATGAAGAAAGCCGCTGAAGAAATATCACCCGGCACATGGATGGTGGTTCCTTTGAAGACTTGATTTCCGCTTACTTTGATCGTTTGACCGTCCTTTTCGATTTTCCCGCCAAACTCTTGGATCATTCGTTCAGTATGGTCACGGGTCTCTTCTGGTTCGATAATGACCGTTTCCCCTTCAGCCTGTAAGCCTGCCAAGATTATTGCTGATTTGACCTGCGCACTTGCCACAGGCAATTCATAGCGAAACCCTCGTAACTTGCCTCCTCTTATGAAGAGCGGGGTATATTCGGCTCCTTTACGGCCATCAATGACCGCTCCCATCTGACGAAGAGGGTTTACTACCCGTGTCATAGGACGTTTGGCTATCGATTCGTCCCCTGCCAGCACAGCCGAAAAATCCTGCCCTGCCAAAATCCCCATCATTAACCTTATTGTGGTACCAGAATTTCCGACATCCAGCACTTCTTCCGGTTCCTTTAATCCATTAAAACCTTTGCCTTCAATTCTGACGTGCTGGCCTTCTTGTTCAATATGGACACCAAGCTGCTTAAAACAGGAAATCGTACTTAAACAATCGGCTCCTGGAAGAAAATTAGTGACTGTCGTTTCCCCCTCGGCAAGGGCTCCGAACATTACCGAACGATGGGAGATGGACTTGTCTCCCGGTATGGCAATCGAACCACGTAATGATTGGATGTTCGTTTGTAATTTTTTTGTATTCATACAACCATCCTTCCTTATTATATTATGCCAGGATCGTTTCATAATCTGTATGTCTTGAGATACAATCTGCGGCTTTTATGCGATCTACATCCGTTTGGAAGCTGATGACCAGCACACCATATATCTCTTCCCTTGTTTCTATGATCCTTATGTTTGTAATGCTGATACCTTCTTGTGCCAAATATCCGGTAATCTCAGAAATTATTCCGGCATAATCCGGTATATCGATATATAAATCATAAAACGCTGGTATGGCGCCTTTCGCATCGGTTGGTAAATCATCCCTGAAAATCTTGGCATCAGTAAAGAATCGAAGGATTTCTTCACTATCTTCATTTGCTACCAACCCTTTTATATGCTCCATTTCATTCTGCCAATCATTCATTAATTCAAGTAACACATCGCGGTTATGTAACAAAATGTCACGCCACATTTCCGGACTGCTTGAAGCAATTCTTGTAATATCCCGAAAGCCACCAGCTGCAAGCCTTGAAATTAACTTATTTTCCTTACTATAATTTTCTGCCTGCTTGACCAGCCCTGATGCGACAATATGCGGAAAATGACTGATGACTCCAGTCAGCTTATCATGTGTAGCAGGGGTGACAACCAAAAAGTTCGCTCTTGTCCCTTGTAACCACTCTTTCAATTGCTCAACTTTTTCTTCGTCAATTGAATCTCCAGGCGTTAGCAAATAAAATGCATGTTCAAATAAATGCAGTTTGGCTGCCCCGGCGCCGCTTTTATGTGAACCAGCCATAGGGTGCCCCCCAATGAAGGCCACCCCTTTATCTATCAATGGTTTTGCTGCCTTAACCACTGTATCCTTCGTACTTCCTGCATCCGATATGATGACATTGCTTTTTAAATCCATATTAGCTAATTGAGCTAATATCTTGACGGTTTCATTGACAGGCACAGCAAGTAGAATCAAATCAGCTTCACATGCTCCCGCTTCCAGAGATGATACAGAATCATCAATGATCCCCAATAGCATCGATAGTTGAATATTCTTTTCACTTAGGTCCGTACCAACAATCACGGCTTCAGGATGTGCATGGCGTATGGCCATGGCCAATGATCCGCCAATTAAACCTAGACCTATTACAAAAACCTTTCCCTTCACTCTTCTCTCCCCCGCATCTTTTATGCTCCTCTAGGTTTGATAAAAACGTTAAAGCAGCGAATCAGAAGGTGCCTCAACTTCATTCAAGAAAGTTTTAATAGCGTTAATCATTCCTTCATTTTCTTCAGTAGATCCAATCGTTACCCTTAGGCTGTTAGGAAAGCCGAAGGATTTCCCCGATCTTGCAATGTATCCGCGCTCAAGCAAATATTGAAACACCACATCGGCATCCTGTTTAAAATGGATAAAGATAAAATTACCTTGTGACGGGTAATAAGCTAAATTTTCCATATTGCAAAATTCATAGTACCGCTTGAGCCCTTTTTGATTTTCTTCCTTGCATTTTTCAATGAAAGCTTGATCTTCCAAAGCGACGATAGCAATATTCTGTGCGAATGTGTTGACATTGAATGGTTCCCGGGATGGATCTAGTTTCTGAATAATATCCTCATCTGCCAAACCATACCCTACCCTAAAACTTGCAAGCCCATAAATTTTTGAAAATGTACGAAGTATGATCAAGTTTTTAAATTTATTAATCCATTGATTCGTTCTCGGGTAATCCTCAGCCGTTGCATATTCACAATAAGCTTCATCCAGAACGATAAGAACATCCTCCGGCACTTTTTCGATGAACGATAATAAGTCCTGTTCCGAAATGTATTTACCAGTAGGATTATTGGGTGTACAAAGCCAGACAACAGCCGTTTTTTCATCTATAACTTTTAGCATTCCTTCTAGATCATGAGCTCCGTCTATATGTGGAACTTCCCTTATTTCCGCACCTTCTAGCGTAGCATTATGGCGATACTGCGAAAATGTGCCTGTTGCCATGACCGTATTCTTTCCAGCTCCCAATAGGCTTCTGGAAATGATTTGAATGTTCTCATCTGATCCATTCCCAAAAATAAGCTGAGTTTCTTTCACACCTGTATGTTTTGCAACAGCTTCCCTAAGCATCGTTGCATATCCATCCGGATAGATGGCAAAAGAATGGGTTGAATTCCTAACGGATTCCTTGACCTTTTCAGAACAGCCAAAAGGATTTTCATTTGAAGCCAATTTCGTTATTTTTTCCAGCCCGTATAATTTTTTCACTTCATCAGTGGATTTTCCCGGCTGATAAGACTTCAAGGATAGGACCGCTTCATTCCATTTCATGTCAATCACCCCTATATTTTTTCACTTAAAGTAAAAAAGTGTTAGAATCGTATTCATATTCATATATTAAAATCATCTTATATCTATCTTTTTTGTTTTAAATCTGGTCGTAATACGGTAGCCCCTGCCTGGTATACATGCTGTATTTCTTTTTGAGATTTCGCCGTATTTACATGGATCATAACCCGGATGCAAAACGGCAAGGAATTGCTCACCGGTATTTCTTTCATGCATGTGACCGGTACATAGGTCCAGCCTTCGAATTTCCTCAAGGCTTTGGCAGGGAAGACAGAACGAATCTCATCCGTAGCAGAAAAAAATACAGAAGCCACCATATCGGGGTCAATCTCGTTGACCTGAATGATTTCTGCCATCAACTTTTCGACAGCGGCAATCACTTCCATTTCTGAGTCTTTTTCTACTGTTGTGGCACCCCTTATTCCTCTTATCACACATAGTTCCCCCTTATCCTGAACCCTATATCATATCAACCATTTCCTCTATCAGCTCAGAGTCGGCTATATCCATTAATAGTGGTGAACCCACTTGCTTTAGCAAGACAAAGGTAGCTGCATCATTGACTGACTTTTTGTCTGTTTTCATTAAATTAAGTAAAATTGCACTTTCCAGTCGGGTTGGAATGGTAACTTGATAACCTAAAGAAGATACCCAATTAATAAACTCCTCTAGTTTAAAATCGAGATCCTCTTTCTTTTTGCTTAATTTAAGAGCATATACCATCCCGATTAAAATGGATTCCCCATGCGTAAAGTTTCCATATCCCATTGAACCTTCCACTGCATGTCCAAGCGTATGACCAAAATTCAAAAAGGCACGAATGCCGTTTTCCTTCTCATCCTCTTCGACAATTTTAGCTTTAATGCCAATCCCTTTTGTAATCATTGTTAGGAATTGCTCATCCGTTATATCATTCAAATCCATAATATTCGACTTTAACCATAGATAAAACTCATTATCGGCTATCAAGGAATGTTTAATGACTTCAGCAAAACCTGACCTTAATTCTTTAAGAGGCAGGGTTTTTAAAAATTCAAGATCATATATGACCGCTTCAGGTTGATGAAAGGCACCAATCATATTTTTTCCTAGTGGGTGATTGATGGCAACCTTGCCGCCCACCGCACTATCGTGAGCGAGCAAAGTCGTCGGAACCTGTATAAATGGAATCCCTCTCATAAAAGTAGCCGCAACAAATCCAGCCAAGTCGCCGACTGCACCACCACCAAGGGCGATAATCAGCGACTTTCGATTAATCTGTTGTGATAAGCAGTAACTTTGGCATTCATAAAACACATCGAATGTTTTAGCATGCTCCCCCTCTGGCACAACATGATGCAGGACCGGTTTCCCCGTCTTGATCAGGGTGTTTTTCACGGTTTGCAAATGTAATTCCGCCACTTTCTCATCAGTTATGATCAGAATCTTGTTTAAATGATTTAATTCCTGTGTTATTAATTCGGGTAATTCATTTATCGCCTTCTTGCCAATTAAAACCGGATATTGCTTGGAAGCCGTTTTTATTTGGATGGATTCCATGATTTAAAACCCCTTTACTTCTTTCCGATATGATCTAATGTATTCCGCTAATTGCTCAAAACGATCTGAAGGGAATTGCTCAACGATCGCAGCCGCCAGTTCCCATGCCACTACTGCCTCAGCAACCACTGCTGCGGCAGGAACTGCACAACTATCAGAACGTTCGACACTTGCTTCGAACACTTCCTTCGTATCAATATCAACACTTTTCAAAGGTTTATATAAAGTAGGGATCGGCTTCATTACACCGCGCACAACTATCGGCATTCCAGTAGTCATACCGCCTTCAAAACCGCCAAGGCGATTGGTTTTCCGGTAATACCCCTGTTCTTCATCCCATGCGATCTCATCATGGACATCACTGCCGAATCGATGGGCCGCTTCAAACCCAAGACCAATTTCTACCCCTTTAAATGCATTGATGCTCATTATCGCAGCGGCAAGTTTTGCATCAAGCTTACGGTCATAATGCACATAACTTCCTACACCCACCGGCATTCCTTCTACAATGACTTCAACGATGCCGCCGATGGAATCCCCTTTTTGTTTCGCTTCATCAATTGCGTCCTTCATCTGCTGCTCTACGTTTTTATCAAAACATCTAACAGATGATTCTTCTGTCACCTGCTGCAATTGCTGAATCGTTTCGTACTTTAGCGGTTCTGCCTTCACTCCACCAATTTCCAAAACATGTGATGCCACTTCTATCCCCAATAAAGACAAAAGCTTTTTAGCGACAGCCCCTGCTGCTACCCTTACGGTCGTTTCACGGGCTGAAGACCGTTCCAAAACATTTCTTAAATCGCGGTGCCCGTACTTAATCCCACCGTTCAAATCAGCATGACCAGGGCGAGGCCGGGTGATTTTACGTTTGATTTCTTCAGCTTCTTCCTCTGAGAGCCCTTCACTTCCCATGATCTTCGTCCAATGCTTCCAGTCGTCGTTCTCAACCACTAAAGCCACCGGTGATCCTAGTGTGTAGCCGTGTCTGATTCCCGAAGATATAAAAGCTTGATCTTTCTCTATCTGCATCCTTCGTCCACGCCCATGCCCTTTTTGCCGGCGTCCTAATTCTTGATTTATATCCTCAGTCGTAATCGGCATTCCTGCCGGTAATCCCTCAATAATAGTAGTAAGTTGCGGACCATGCGATTCTCCCGCTGTTAAATATCTCATCTTCCAGCCCCCTTTTAGCACTTTAAAGTGTATATGTATCAATATACCACAATTTTATGAGTTGTGGGTATATGTAAAACGTAAAAACTATATTGTTTGAATTTTATCACTTTTCATTCTATTTTACATGTTCACCAACATTTTCGATATAGTTTAATCTTTCCGATCCATGGGTCCTACGTTTGCCTGATTCCATGGCAAACGAAAAGGGACTGAATGCGCATGCAGATTCAGCCCCTTTTAACAAGTATTTACTTTTTCTTATAAAAAAATGTGTCGACCGTTTCAAATTGATATTTTCCAGGAGTGAATATTTGCTCAGTACTTCCTACAAAGAATATCCCGCCGCTGTTTAGAGACGCACTGAATTTTTCATATAATAAACTTTTGGCTTCTTCAGTGAAATAAATTAAAACATTGCGGCAAACGACTAAATCGAACCCCCGATCGAACCGATCCGCAAGAAGATTTTGCTTTTTAAATGTCACTCTCTTCTTGATTTCATCATTGACACGATAAAAACTTCCTTCTTTTTCAAAGTATTCCCTTTTTATTTCTTCCGGCACTTCAGTTAAGGACCGTTCAGGATAAATCCCCAATTCCGCACGCGCCATTACATTTTCATCCAAATCCGTCGCCAAAATCTCTATCTGGCTAAGTGGAACGAGATTGGATAACATCATTGCAATGGTATATGGTTCCTCACCCGTTGAACAGGCCGCACTCCAAATTTTCAACTTTTTTTTGCTTCCTAATAGCCCGGGAAGGATTTTCAGCTCTAGCACTTCCCATCTTTTCGGATTTCTATAAAATTCGGAAACATTGATTGTCATTCTATCCAAAAACTCAATTAAAACTCCAGGACAGGTTTGAATGTCTTTATAGTATTCACGAAATGAATGATAACCTCTTTTTTCATATAGAGATGTTAGTCGCCTTTTCATTTGCCCTTCCTTATATGATGCCAAATCAATGCCTGTCAACATTTTGATATTACGAATGAACTCTTCATATTCTTGAGGCATTCCTACGACTCCCCTGTACATAATTTTTTTAAGTGGTTCTTCTCTTTATATATCGGAGAGTGCCATATTTTCTTTAAACTAAAAATATTCCCTTACGATTGCAGCTCTAAAATAAAGGCTGTTTTCACATACTTTGTTGCTATTTACCAGGTAGTGAGTTGTGGTTGATTTCCCCTCCAGATGCTCGCTTTCCGTGGGGCGGGCGGTGAGCCTCCTCGGCGTCAACGCCTGTGGGGTCTCACCTTTCCCGCTGCTCCCGCAGGAGTCTCGCACTTCCGCTCCAATCAACCTTAAATAGTTTCGTTTTAAAAACAATAATCTTTACGAAAAGAGCCAAAATAAAAAAGCAATTCAAAAAAAAGCGGATTCCATCGAATAATGTCGATGGAACCCGCTTTTTATATAATGATCGTATTAATTAATAAACCCACTCGTTAACAAGTTTTGAATACTCAACAAGCTCTTCTTCTTTGAAGAATAAACCAATTTCACGTACAGCACTTTCAGCTGAATCAGATCCGTGAATGATGTTTTTGCCAACAGTTACGGCAAAATCACCACGAATTGTTGCTGCTGCTGCATCTTTAGGGTTAGTAGCACCCATCATTTGACGTGCAGTAGCGATTACATTTTCACCTTCCCAAACCATTGCGAAGACAGGACCTGAAGTAATGAAGTCCACTAATTCGCCAAAGAAAGGACGTTCTTTGTGCTCGCCGTAATGTTGCTCAGCCAATTCCTGGGAAATGACCATTAATTTTGCTCCTGCAAGAAGGAAGCCTTTCTTTTCAAAACGGGAAACGATTTCACCGATTAAATTGCGTTGAACGCCGTCAGGCTTTACCATTAAAAATGTTCTTTCCATGAATGTCACTCCTAATATGTATCATTGTTATTTGCCTTTATAAGGCAATCCTTTTAGAATATTACCATTGTTTGATAAGTTTCGCAACTCCTAGTATCAAAACTTTCTTTTTCCGATATTTTTTGCGATATCGGATAAAGTTTTTCTGGCTTTAATAGCAGGAAGACCTTTCAACTCAGTAAAAGCCTTTTCTAAATACATATCACTGATTCTCGCTGCCTGTTCAATGGCCCCGGAAGATTTTATCGCATTGATTATATGCGACATTTCGTCTTTTGGCGTATCTTCCCGAACTGTTTCGATAAGTTTTTTCAACTTTGGATCTTCCATTGCAATCAAAACGGGTAAAGTGATATTCCCTTGAATCAAATCACTTCCGGCTGGTTTCCCAAGCTCTTCTTCCGAAGCCGTAAAATCCAATATATCATCTGTGATTTGATAAGACATACCGACATAATATCCGAATTTAAATAGCTTTTGGTGAACTTTCTCTTCAACCCCCGCTGAAATTGCTCCCAACTGGCAGCTGGATGCAATCAGTAATGCCGTTTTTCGTTTGATCCTTCTAAGGTATATCCGCCAATTCTGTTCGAAATTGTATTTATCTTTTATTTGTTCAATTTCCCCAAGACATAGTTCAACCATAGTATCAGCGAGAATTTGATGCGCAAGAGGAGACTCGATCACCGCCATCATTTCCAGTGCACGAGCAAAAATGAAGTCGCCTGTATACATGGCGACACGATTATCCCATTTTGATTTAATGGTCGCAGATCCCCTGCGTAAATCCGCATCATCCACAACATCATCATGTACAAGGGAAGCCGTATGAATCAGTTCCAATGTCGCTGCAACATGCTTTACGACATGGATATCATAACTGCCAAACTTCGCACCCAATAGGACGAATACCGGACGGATCCGCTTTCCACCGGATTGCAGTAAATGCAGGGAAGCTTCCCTTAAAACAGTGGAATCCGCTTCAATTGCGGCTTCTAGTTCTTTTTCTATTAATTGCAAATCTGCATTCAAAAATGAATACATCATTTTAAATTTCATACATTCCACCCAGCTTTGTCCATTGCTATTATGCTTATTTTGAAGGCTTGTACCCGAAATGTGTTGCTGCAACACCGCCGAAATGTGCCTTGTAACTGACATTTTCCATTCCAGCCTGCTTGAACATGCTTTCAAGCTTTTTCATGCCTGGGAAATCACGAGCTGACTCCTGCAACCATGAATATTCGCTATAGCTTTTTGCGAATAATTTGCCGAACATGGGCATGATGAAACGGAAATAAAAATAATAGCCCTGTTTAAAACCAAGCATAGTCGGCTGTGAAGTATCCAGGCAAACGACCATTCCACCCGGCTTGGCTACCCGGTTTAACTCTTTAAGCACTTGCATGTAATCAGGGACATTCCGCAGCCCGAAACCGATCGTGACATAATCAAAGCTATTGTCCTCAAAAGGCAGTTCCATTGCATTCCCATGCCTTAGGGACACTTGATCTAAATTGAGTTCATTCACCTTTTGTTCGCCGATTTTCAGCATGTTCTTACTAAAGTCCAAACCAACAACCTTTCCTTCTGGTCCTACTTCGTTAGCAAGGGCAATGGTCCAGTCCGCTGTTCCACAGCATACATCAAGTGCATGGGCGCCTTTTGGGACATTCATGATGGCCATTGTAGCCTTCCGCCATTTAAGATGCTGTTTAAAGCTGATGAGGGAATTCATCTTGTCATAGTTTCCATAGATCTTTTCAAAGACATGATGAACTTTTTGCTCTTTAGACTGCTCCATGACTCACCCTTCTTTCACATATGAATTTGCGATACTCTCTGTTTGCTCCAAGATGACATTCACTCTTTCCTGAAGTTCATCACCCAATTTAGACAGCTTCCGCATCGAGCACTGTACGGATTGCCTGGCATCCCTTAGGCACTTGTCGAATTGGGTCCGTACCCGTTCTTCTTTTTCTGACATCAGCATGGTTCCACTAATCGAGTCATCAAAAGGCATTTCCCTTAGGACATCAAAAACTATCGATTGACCCGACTTCAGATAACTCCTCTTCTCGGCAAGCAACCGATTCAAAAGCAGCAGATCTTCCGATATGTCTATCCAGTCAGGCTGATTATAGTAATCCGCCAGTTTATGAATCAGCGAAGCCTCGATCGCTTTTATCGTCTTTAAAAGCGTTGGCACATCATTAATGGACCCTTGTTGATAAAGGATGATTTTATTATCATTTATTTTTTTTATCGCGCTTGAAAGGATACGGATCATATCAACATTCCCTACACTGGCAAGCCCTTGATAGTATAAGCCACTATAGTAATCGCCAGCAAGCACTTGTAGTTGGCGATTTTTCAAAACCTCAGGCAACTCGACTCCTTCACCAGAATTCGATACGATTTCATGGGTATCCAGAGCAATTTGCACTAACATTGTTGAAATGATGTATTGATTCCGTTTTTCGCTTAAAACGTCCAAATCGCTAAACAATCCCCAAAGCAATAACAGTTTATCTTCATCTAAGCTTGGCTTTTGTATATACTTCAATAAATATGGATGTTGAGCTTTCGTTTCTATTAATCGTTTTAATTGCCTTATGTCGTCCGTTATGTTTAACAATTGAGATCACCCTTGCATCCCCGAAAGATAATTTTTTTCATACATATTGGTTTCTGTCCGTGTAAAATACACATTATTATACCATAAAAACAACCAGATGAAATGGACAACGTTTATAAAAAGAAACTTCCAAAACTAAGGAAACCATCGTCTTTTGTTCTTCAAAAAAATGGATGCGGGAAATTTACAGCTTGTTAAACGCGATATCAGATGATTGATTTAATATTTAACCCATTAAAGATAAGCTATCATTTGTCAGATGCATTCTTTTTAGAATCACTTTCTATCTCCCCGAATGGAGTATAAACTTTTGCATGTCCCCTGATTTTTATCGCCGAGGTGTGCTCCGTGAATTGTGCTATCATAACCTCTCCTGAGTCAAGTTTTTCAGAGTGATGAAACTTGGTGTCGGTTCCTCTTGTTAACCCGATGACATTCACACTATCCTCAATGGCTTTGATTACGACAAAATCATTCAGAATCTTTTTTTCATTCATTTTTCCTTGCCCCCAAGTCCTTAGTCTTTAATGAATGCCAACACTTCAGCTCTAGTACGGTGATCCTTCGCAAACGTTCCCCTTACAGCAGAAGTCACTGTTTTAGATCCCGGCTTTTTTACACCTCGCATGGTCATGCACATATGTTCAGCTTCCACTACAACCATTACACCATGAGGCTCAAGCTTTTCCATGATCGAGTCAGCCACTGTTGAAGTTATGCGCTCTTGAAGTTGTGGACGCTTCGATACAGCCTCAACCGCCCTTGCCAATTTACTTAAACCGGTTACTCTCCCGTTTTTCGGTATATATGCTACATGGGCTTTTCCGTAAAAAGGGACTAAATGATGTTCACAGACAGAGTAAAATGGAATATCCTTTACAAGTACGAGTTCTTCATGGTCTTCTCCAAAAACTGTTTCGAAATATTCCTTTGGATCCTGATTAAGTCCAGAAAAAATTTCTTCATACATTCGGGCTACACGGCCAGGAGTATCAAGCAGTCCTTCCCTCGTAGGGTCTTCCCCTACAGCCTCAAGAAGCATTTTAACCGCTTCTTCTATTTTGGCATGATTAACATTAGCCATTTATAGTACCTCCTAAAAATTCATTAAAATTATGTATTCAGAAATTCAAGGCATTACACCCTGATATCCATATTTCCTATAATTAAAGCGGCCCATTACCTCCAGCAATGACAAGCCCAAGAAACGCAGCTTCGCCGGAAACGGTTTTTTCTTACTGGTTATTTCCTGATGACAAATTCACCATTTACAGCGTTTCTAAAATATTCACTGTCTTTTATATTATCACAGATAGAAATTAAGAAGCAAAAAAAGGACCGCGTTTTCACGCGGCCCTTTTCGGTTAAGCACCCGTATGTAATGGTAGAATTACTTCACTGCATCTTTCAGTGCTTTACCAGGTTTGAAAGCTGGCACTTTGCTAGCTGCAATTTCGATTTCGTCACCAGTTTGTGGGTTACGACCTTTACGAGCCGCACGTTCACGAACTTCAAAGTTACCAAAACCAATCAATTGGACTTTATCACCGTTTTTTAGCGCTTCTAAGATTGTATCAAAAACAGCATCAACAGCTTTTGTAGCGTCTTTCTTAGAAATTTCAGTTGCTGTCACAACTTCATTAATTAATTCTGTTTTGTTCATGCCATTCACCTCCTCCCAAAAGGATTCTTTATAAAAAATCATTATTACAACACTATAATAGTGATTTGATATTAGTTTCGGTTTACAAATTTTCATTCCCTGGAAATCAAGGATTACCTAGCCGAATTAATTTCCAAATAATGCATCCATAAATTTAAAAATAGGTTGAAATCGCTGTTATAACGCGTTTTCTGTATGTAGATTATCACAAATCCTATTAGCTTAGCAAGGGAATTCAAAAAATAATGGGAATCTTTTCATAAATAATTGTATATATTATAAATTTTGTCTTTCGCTATTCATCATTTCCCTTTTTTATAGAAATTAAACTTATTATATTACTGAAAATCGCTTAACCACAGGGTTTTTCAAGATTATACTAAAAAACAATAGTTTTTTTCAACTATAAGCCTCCGCAAGTGATATTTTATTTGTGACCCTTCCGTCCATAGCATGCAAAAAGACCAATCCATTAATGGAGTTGGTCCAGCTTTTAAACGTTTTTTATAAGATGATGGCAATCAATCCCCCACTGCCCTCATTAATAATCCTCTCCAGTGTCTCTTTCAATTTATAGCGTGCATTGTCTGGCATCATCGCTAATTTCACCTGTATGCCTTCCCTTACATAAGAACTTAGGCTTCTGCCAAAAATATCAGAGTTCCATATGGAAAGTGGATTGTCTTCGAAATCCTGCATCAGATAACGGACCAATTCTTCACTTTGCTTTTCCGTTCCGATGATTGGCGAGAATTCGGATTCGACATCGACCTTGATCATGTGGATGGAAGGAGCTACAGCTTTTAGCCTGACACCGAACCTGGCTCCCTGACGGATGATTTCCGGTTCATCAAGACTCATATCGTTAAGGGATGGGGCTGCCACACCATATCCAGTTTGTTTGACCATTCTCAATGCATCGGCCACCTGATCATATTCTGCTTTCGCATACGCAAAGTCCTGCATCAAAGATAACAGATGATCCTTGCCCCGGATCTCCACACCGACAATTTCCTTCAGAATATCATCATAGAGTTCATCTGGGGCGTATAGGTCGATTTCTGCAACACCCTGACCCATCTCAATGCCCGCAAGCGCGGCACGGTCAATGAACTCGAATTCATTGAAATGACCGACTACACGATCTACATCCCTCAGGCGTTTAATATCCTTAACGGTCTCTTTAACCGCTTCCTGGTAACTTTCCCTTAACCAATGATCCTCTCGCAGAACCATTACCCAACTCGGGAGATTAACATTGACTTCGAGAACAGGGAATTCGTACAGGGCCTCACGAAGTACGCTGTAAACATCCGATTCCCGCATTCCTTCGACACTCATGGCCAATACAGGGATATCATACTTTTCCTGCAAGGATTCCTTCAGTGCGACCGTATTTGGGTGGTGAGGCTGAACGGAATTGACAATCATGATAAATGGCTTGCCAACCTCCTTCAATTCTTCAACAACCCTTTCCTCGGCATCTAAATAATCACTTCGCGGAATTTCTCCTATTGATCCATCCGTCGTGACGACTACGCCTAATGTGGAATGATCCTGTATTACTTTGCGAGTACCGATCTCAGCTGCTTCATTGAACGGAATCGGCTCTTCATACCAAGGCGTATGAATCATGCGGGGACCATTTTCATCTTCGTACCCTTTAGCCCCAGGTATTGTATAACCCACACAATCGACTAAACGGATGTTCACGTCGAGACCTTCAGCTACCTGAATCGATGCTGCCTGATTCGGTACGAATTTTGGTTCTGTAGTCATGATCGTCTTTCCAGCAGCACTTTGAGGCAATTCATCCTGTGCCCTGGCACGGTCCGCCTCTGACGGGATATTCGGAATAACGACTAACTCCATGAATTTTTTAATAAATGTGGATTTCCCAGTCCTGACGGCACCGACAACCCCCAAATATATATCGCCACCGGTCCGCTCAGCTATATCTTTAAAAATATCTACCTTTTCCAAGGTATCCCCTCCCGAATTAGAGTTTTGGGATTTCGTTTATCCATTTGATTTTATTTAGGACACTATATATCTATGATGTTGTCCTAAAAATTTATTCCAATTATTTCCCTGGTTCAATCCCTTCCTCCACCAGAAATTTTATATAAGGGTTGTTATTTAAAATGTAGGATGAAATAAAGATAAAGAAATAACCCTTCCCCTACAATATATTTTGCAGAAGAAGGGTTATGCCTATTTTGTAAGAAATATTGGATTATTTGTTTTTTCATCAATTGTATATGGCAATGAATAGGCAGGGACGAACTCCGAACTCTGTACTAGCAAGTCCCGGATATCATCACCTGGCTTGATTTCCCCATCATGCTTCTTCAATGCCTCAAGTAAATCCGGGGTATAATCAACAAAAATATCACCTTGACCATCAACTACAAGGTATAAGTCTTTTTGTGAAAATGGACTCGTGACCGTAGGAGCTTCCTTCAGGCCCATTTTTTCATAATCAAGTGTAAAGACATTATCGGATAACCTTTCCCTAAATGGCGGATATCCGTTGCTTTGCTGATAAGCAGTCAATCTCAAGGAAACATCCTGAATCTTCTGTGCCATCCTGACATCCAACAGCTTTACAGTCGGATCTTTTTCAGCATTAACGAGGATGTATTGAAAGACGCCCCCTGATTCAAAGGCATTGTCCGGCGGTTCAGCCAGATACCTCGGTGAGATCTTAGAAAACTTTATAACATATTTTTGATAAATCGGTGTTTCTGCATCTTTTGTAACAATGGGCAGTATGCCGCCTTCATCTTTCTGAAATTGATCGACTGCACTTTGTACGGATTGTATCTGCTCTTTATAAGGCAGTTGGTTTTGCATTTTTTGCTTCTCTGGATATAAACAGCCAGATAATGATACGGCAATGCATAATAAACATAATATTTTGAAAAAATTTTTCATCATTTCTCCTCACCTATTAAGTGGTTGGCCCGCTAAGAACAACGATAAGGATGATCAAGCCGGCTAGAATCATAAGTATGTATGCGATAATTGCTGTCAAGCCTCTCCAAAAACCTTTTAATTTATAACGGCTTATGTAGATTAGAAATATAGAGATAACCATAAAGCCCATAGCTATAAAGGATATCCACATTTTTTGCAGAGCAGGTGTCATATCTTCATCACTCCTTTTTCCAGAAATTATTATAACATACCAAATTACGTTAAAGGAATTAAATCATTGTCAAAACTGTGTAATTCTCAATTTACATGACTCATTTTCGTGCAAAAAATTTTTAGGTACAGATATATAACAAAAAATATGTATAGTAATTTCCATACCTCCTCCCTCCAATAAAAAACCTGCATAGAATAAATTCTATACAGGTTTTTTATTGGAGGGTTTTAAAAATTCGAACCTTGATTGGAACGTAGGGCACTCGCTTTCCGCGGGCGGTCCGCCCTCGGCGCCTTTGCGCCTGTGGGGTCTCCCTTGGACGCGCTTTTCCCGCAGGAGTCTCTCACACCCGCTCCAATCAACTTTGTTTTAACAATTAGATATAACCGCTTTTGCCTACAGTCTTTTTTGTTTTAAAATTTTAAAGTACTCAACAACAAATAAAGAGGGATATCGTGAGTACAAATCTCCCAAACACATTTGTAAGACATGTTCATTTTTATCACAGTGTACAGAAAGCAAAGACCATCAAAAAGTGGTGACGCGCCATATCTGGCAAGAAAATATAGAAGAAGCAGATCACCTGCGTCATCATCAAGATGTAAAACCTATCTATGCGAAACGCAAGGAAACGATTGAGCGTGTATTCGCAGATGCAAAAGAAAAGCATGGTATGCGTTGGACTACTTTAAGGGGACTTAAAAAATTGTCGATGCAGGCGTTGCTTACTTTCGCTGCCATGAATGTAAAGAAGATGGCCAATTGAACATGGCAAGGTCCAAAAATGGCCTAACAGAGTGGGCTCGTAGAGACCCAAGCTCTTAATCTTGAGCAAAATTCCAAGAAAATATCAAAAGGGGTTCGGAATTAATACACTCCGAACCCCTTTTGTCGACAAACTGAAACCTGCATAGAATAAATTCTATACAGGTTTCTGAAATTCCTTTTAGATTGTCAACAGCCCCCTAAGGCTGTTTTTCTGCTTACTTATATTAAGATTGAAGCGTCGGCAAAACCTCTTTAAACGCTTTTATGACTGTATCCACTTCATCCAAATGTATTGTCAATGACGGCTCAATCCTGATTGTTTTGGAGTTTATAAGCGTACCTGCCACCAAGATGCCTTTATCAAAGAGGGCTTTAGAAAAATCATAACCCACTTCGTCTTTATGGAACTCAATACCAATCATCAATCCTTGTCCGCGAATCTCCAATACTTTATCTTTGTGCTCTTTAGCCACTTCCCTTAACCCATTTAAGAAGTATTCACCAACTTCTGCAGCACGCTCCGGTAATTTTTCCTCCAAAAGCACGTCGATCGTAGCAATGGCAGCAGCACATGCGAGTGGATTTCCTCCAAATGTCGTAGTGTGCATGAATGGATTGTCGAACCAGCTTTTAAACACTTTCTCATTGGCTACAACGGCCCCTGCAGGCATTACTCCGCCGCCAAATGCTTTCGCTAAACAAAGAATGTCCGGAACCACATCATAAAGCTGGGATGCAAACATTTTACCTGTACGTCCCATTCCTGTTTGAACCTCATCCAATATCAATAACGCATCATATTCGTCACATAGTGCCCGAACCTGCTTTAAATAATCTTGCGGAGGGAGGATGACCCCTCCTTCACCCTGGATAGGCTCCAACAGCACAGCAGCAACGTCTTCACCGACCAACGCACAACTTTCAAACGTTTTTCTCATCATATCCACATCACCGAAAGGTACATGACGCACACCTGGAATCAGTGGAATGAACGGTTTTCGGAACATGCCCTTTGCTGTTGCTGATAAGGAACCAAGACTTTTACCATGGAATGATTTTGTCGTTGAAATAATCGTGTATTTGTCACTGTACATTTTAGCCAACTTAAGAGCAGCCTCCACGCTCTCCGTACCGCTGTTCGTAAAGAATGAGTATTTTAAATCTCCCGGCGTGATATCGGCTAGGATCTTTGCAAGCATTGCACGCAATGGATCAAGTAAGTCCTGGCTATGAAGGGCTTGTCTTTGCAATTGATCGGTTACGGCCTTTACTACTTTAGGGTTACGATGGCCAACATTATAAATGCCAAACCCACCTAAACAATCAATATATTTTTTTCCATTAACATCCGTAAAACATGAATCTTGATCAGACCACTCTACCGCAGCGAATTGTGTGTCTTTAGTGACCGTCTTCCGATATTCCAAAAACCCTGGGTTTACATGGTTACGGAAATTCTCGACCGTTTCTTTCGTTACCCATTGGGCATCTTCTTTTGAAATTTCTTTTTGCTCAATTAATTGAAGCACCTTTTTAATATAATCCTGGGTTTCTGATTGGTTGGCTTGAGTTTTACTTTCTACGTTAATTGACATTTTATACTCTCCCTTTTTTTATAAATTTATTGGATGGTTAATTAAGGATGCTTTTGATGAATCTTTAATGCTTACCTCCCTTTTTTTCTTATACTTACTTACCAAGCAAGTACCGTGCCAAGATAATTAACCAATAAAATCGCATTTTTTTTAATAAATACCACTAAACCTATGCAACTTTGCATATAATTATTTTACTTTGCATAATCTATCCTTGGAAAACCATTAAAAAAGCTTACCAAATTCCTTCATAAAAAAAGCCGTTGATAAGTGAATAACATCACTCGTCAACGGCTTTTTTTCAATATGTATTTTTTTCGATCCTCTTACTCTGTTCAGCCAAGACTTTTTGATACTTCCTGCTCACTGATGATTGACTTATCCCCAGCGCTTTTGCCGCTTTCGTCGTAGTTTTATACTGTTTCATGGCCAGCATGATCAATTGCTCTTCAACATGATCCTGGGCTTCCTGCAGCGGAAGGATTCTTGTAATGATGGGTTTTGTTTGTTTAAAGTCACTGCCGACCGGAATGAACCTTTGAATGAAGCCGGCATCGATCATCTCTTCATCTGCAGAGACAACCAATCTTTCAATCATGTTCTGCAATTCACGAATGTTCCCCGGCCATGTATAGACTTCCAGTATATTCAAGGCATCAGGGGAAAAGTGGTAATTCCGCTGATACCTTTCATTCAGTTTTTGCAGAAAATGAAAGGCTAGCGGCGGTATATCCTCCGGCCTTTCCCTTAACGGGGGCACATGTATGGGAATGACGTTCAATCGATAGAATAAATCTTCTCTAAACGTCCCCATCTCGACCATTTTTTCCAGTCTCTTATTCGTTGCTGCAACAATTTGAACATCGATGGAGACAGGTGTCGTACTGCCTATCGGGATCACTTCCTGTTCCTGGAGGACTCGCAGCAGCTTGACTTGCAGATGTATAGGCATGTCACCCACTTCATCAAGGAATAGAACACCGTTATTGGCCTGTTGAAAGTATCCTACTTTCCCATTTTTATCCGCTCCCGTAAATGAACCCTTCGTATAACCAAACAATTCACTTTCGAGGAGGTTTTCCGGAATCGCCCCGCAATTTATCTTCAGGAAAGGTTGCTTGGAGCGCCTGCCCATTTTATGGATAGCTTCGGCTATCACTTCTTTACCCACTCCCGACTCCCCGTTGATTAATACAGTAGATGAAAAATGGGCGATTTTCTGGACTTGGCTGATTATCTGCTCCATTTTAGGACTGGCAAAAATCAACTCTTTATAAAATTGATCTTGCTTTTTGAATGAGTCCAGTTCTTTCTTCATTTCATTTAGTTCCGATTTCAATTGTGCCGTTTCCGTTATATCCCTAGATGCAATGACTATACGCTCTATATCCCCTTTTTCATTGAATACTGGAGTACCGACGGAAAGTACTTTTTTATTCATTTTCGTATCTTGGACAATCGATACTTTCTTTTTTTGTTCAAGGACTAACCGGGGGACCGAAGGATTGAAAATCCCTTCATCTTCTAATTGCAAGAGATTCTTTCCGATATAATCTTTTAAATCCTTTCCCCAGAAACCTGAGATGATGCTGTCACTATAGCGTAATAGCTCCCCTTTTTGATTGACGACCAGAATTTCATCATAGATATTCGCTAAAATGGCATTCAAGTCTTTATTCGAGCTTTTTATCAAATCTATTTCCATGGCCATTTCCTCAACCATCGGTAAATCCTGAACGATGATGATCAGGCCTTCGACTTCTTTTTCATGATTTAAAATCGGGCTATAATCGACAAGCACACTCATGACATCAGTAATCTCCAGCTGATTAAGAATACTGCTCCCGCTGGCAAACACGTTATGTATATGCTGCTTATCGAAGATGTTTGCAGCAGGTTCATTAAGGACTTGTTCTGAAGGTTTTTTTATCATTTTCAAGCCAGATTCATTGAAGTTCACGATATTTTTTTCTTTATCAGCCACAAAAATCCCCATAGGAATGGATGTTAAAATAACATTTAGCAGGTCTAAGTTTTGTTTGCTGTCCTGCTTGAATAATTCAGCTAAAACATCTTCCCTTTTTACATAACCGGTAAGCAGGCCTTCATCCGTTTTTATCAGTACGATAGGTTCACCGATAATTTGAAACAGGAGCGGCATAGAAATGTTTGGATGCAATTTACAAACATTTTCAATCGAGAAAGCATACTGTAAAAGCTGATCGACTGTTGTTACTCTTTCATTTAACGGGAGGTCATCCATGCGGATATAGGCAAATACTTGATTATCCTTCATAAGAAAGAAGAAAGGTTCCTGTATCTCATCAATTTTTTGCTCTGAAAATGTTGGTTGATCAATTGTTATAGATATGAATGGTCTAATTTTATCATCCGGAATAGATAACACAGTTTCACTCTCCTTTTGTAACCCAACCTATATTTTAACACAATTCTGAATTGCAAGATAAAAAATAAATATGTTCAGCTTCTCATACCCAACATTTACCTTTATTCGATCCATAATAAAAGGGGTTCCTTCTAAATGTTAAAACAAAGTGACTTGGAACGGGTGCGTGAGACTCCTCCGTCCAAGGGAGACCCCGCAGGCGCAAAGGGCCGAGGGCGGACCGTCCGTGGAAAGCGAGTGCCCTACGTTCCAATCAACGTTCTATTTTACAAACCCTCAAAAAGACTGTAGACAAACTCAATTATTATCGAGTTTGTCTACAGTCTGAAGGGTTCTTTATTGAACCCTTTTGACCTAAAGATCAGTTATACATCTTTTACTAATTTTTCATTGGACAAAGGGGCATTCATCTTTTCGTACTTAATATCCTCCACAATACTGATAATAGTCGCAATAGTCAGTAAACTAAAAGCCCCGCACATAAGCCGGTACAGAAGGAAAGCTGCTGAAAAGAACGGCTGAACAACAAATAATTGACCATTGGAATGAATAAAATCCATTAGTATCGACCAACCCACCAGAAAACCGGCATATGGATTAATCGACTTTTGCGTAGGCATATGCTGAACCTGCCGATGGAATGACTTTCGCCATCTGTCCATAACTGTTTTCCGTGAAAAGCATCACCATTAAAGCGAGTATGTAGGCTCCAGGAACTACATGTGACATTTCTGCTGCGATGCCATATGTGCTGAACACCGTTGCTAAAGCCATGAATGAAAAACCGAATAGAATAACAGGCATGAAACCTCTCCATTTTCTCATCAGACTTATAACCTCCCCCCTTCGTTTCATCAATAGAGTGGATTCACTGGGCTTCTTCAAAATGAAATAGCGGAGGGGATTCCGTAAACCATTTTGTCCGGTACAGAAGATAACAAATTCCAATTAACGCCCAGACAACCCCTAGGATCAATGAACTCATATCGAGATTAAGCCACAGAATGAATACCGATGCCCCTCCAATAACCGGGGACAGAATAGTTGAAAGAAATCCTTTCATCGTTCGGAAACTTTTGTTTCTTATTGCATGGACGATTACACAAATATTCACGAAAGTAAAAGCAATTAGAGCCCCAAAGTTAATGAGGGAAGCGGCCGTAACCAAATCAAGGAATAAGGCAATCATTGATATGGTCCCGACAAAGATGACATTAAAAAATGGCGTATTGTATTTGGGGTGGACAAACCCAAAAAATTTTTTTGAGATCATTTGGTCACGCCCCATGACATATAACAATCTAGAAACACTAGCATGGGATGCAAGACCGGAGGCAAGGGTACCGGATAAAGTTCCAGCGAGAAAGAAAGCTTGAAATAACTTCCCGCCCACAAAAAGGGCAATTTCCGGGGAAGCCGCCTCAGGATCGCCAAAACGGGAAACATCAGGGAAAAATAACTGTGTAAAGAATGCAGCCGTCACAAATAAAACCCCACCGATCAGGGCAGTCAAAAAGATGGCCCGGGGAATCGTTTTAGATGGATTTGGTGTTTCTTCCGATAATGTAGTGACAGCGTCAAACCCCAGAAACGAAAAACAAAGGATTGTAGCGCCTGTAATGAGTGTCGACATTTCCATATGAGGCCCGATGAATGGCTGAACTGAAAAAACGTCACCTGTTCCTTCTCCACCCATGACCCCTTTGACCACAAGAGCCACAAAAATAATGATGACCAACATTTGAAAGAAAACTAGAAAGCTATTAAAGTTGGCAGCAAAATTAACATTGAATAAGTTAATCCCTGTCATTAAAAGAACAAATGCCACTACCCATATCCACGGGTATACTTCAGGAAAAAGAGCTGTTAGGTATATTTTTGTTAAAATGGCGTTCACCATCGGTAAAAATAAATAATCAAGCATCGATGACCACCCGACAAGGAAGCCTAAATGTGGATTTATCGTTTTTTGAGTATAAGTATAGGATGAACCTGCCTGCGGATAAATTTTCACCATTTTTCCATAGCTGGCTGCAGTAAACAACATCGCCATAAGAGCAATGACATAAGCTGTTGGCACATGCCCCCCCGTTTCTTCTGAAACTATCCCGAAAGTATCAAAAACAACCATCGGCGTCATATAACCAACACCAAGCAATACGATATGCCATAAGTTTAAAGACCTTTTCAGTTGACCTGTTTGCATGTATCCTTCCCCTTCCTTATTTAACCAGAAAAGTTATCCAACTTTCCCGGCCTCCTTTATAATTTTTTTGTTATAATACACTTCGCAATTTTCATACCAAAAAAAAAAGTCGATTTTTAACAAAAAACAAGGAAATAAGTAGAATATTTCATGCAAATTTGAATAACTCATGCAATTATTCATAATCCCTAAAGTTAGCTAAAAGAGAATCAATGATTTTTACCCATAAAAAAAAGCAGAAGATATAAAGATACCTTCTGCTCATTTGACTAAATCCCCCGTGCCGAGGTCAAATTACTAGTTTACTTTCGTTGCATTGTATGCTGATACACGGCAAGGCGCATCATCGAATGCCTAATTTAATGAAATTCTTTTATTAAAATCAACAAACGCGAGGTTAATCCTGCTGTCTGCTATCCAATATGTTAAAAAGTTCTTCCATTTCATTCGTTTTTGAACGATTCATTAAAAGGTCAACTGCCTTTTTCACTTCTTCTCCATTGAATAAAACATCGTACAAGGCTTCTGTGATCGGCATGTTCACTTCGTACTTTTTAGCTAGTTGATAGGCGGCTTTAGTGGTTCTGACACCTTCAACGACCATACCCATGTTTTCCAAAACTTCTTCAAGCTTTTGCCCTTTACCAAGCATATTCCCAGCTCTCCAATTACGGGAATGGACGCTTGTACAAGTGACGATCAAGTCGCCAATCCCAGCTAAACCTGAAAACGTTAGTGGGTTGGCCCCCATGGCCACCCCCAGGCGGGATATTTCAGCCAATCCCCGTGTCATTAATGCAGCCTTGGCATTATCACCATAGCCTAAACCATCCGTAAGGCCGGCACCCAAAGCAATGATGTTCTTCAATGCCCCACCGATTTCAACACCAATCAAGTCGGGATTTGTATACACACGGAAATTATTATTGATAAAGATGTCCTGAACCCTTTCGGCGGCCTTCATATTCTTTGAAGAAACGGCAACTGTTGTCGGGTGACGCAGACTGACTTCTTCTGCATGACTCGGTCCTGAAAGAACCACTATATCTTTAAGCCAATCCGCCGAAGAGACTTCTTCAATCATTTCCGATATACGAAGCAGTGAATCAGGTTCAATTCCTTTACTCACATGAACGATCGTCAATGGTTTATCATGAGCCTCTTTAATCTGACCAAGCACTTCCCTGTAGGCTTTGGTCGGCACCGCCAAAATAATTATTTCAATCCCGGCCAACGCTTCTTTAATGGACGAATATCCTTTAATCCCCAAAGGCAATTCAATCCCAGGCAAGTATTTTTCATTCGTATGATTTTGATTTATTTCATCAATTTGTTTCTGATTATGTCCCCATAATCTCACTTCATGCTGGTTATCAGCTATTACCATCGCTAAAGCAGTTCCCCAGCTCCCTGCACCAATCACAGCGATACTTTCTTTTGCTTTCACCATTGTATAACCACCTTTACTATTTCCTTTGGCGTCCAAAAATTCGTATCGGTGTTCCTTCAAAACCAAAGGCATCCCTAATTCGATTTTCTAAAAATCTCTCATATGAGAAATGCAATAACTCCGGATCGTTAACGAATACAACGAAAGTAGGCGGCTTAATCGCAACCTGAGTCGTATAATAGATTTTCAAACGGTTGCCATTATGAGTCGGTGTCGGATTCATCGCCACGGCATCCATGACCACTTCATTCAATACATTTGTCTGAACACGGATAGCATGATTCTCACTAGCCTGATCGATGACTGGTATTAAGGTATGTGTCCTTTTTCTAGTTAAGGCAGAAAGATAGATGATTGGCGCATAATCCAAGAATAGGAAATGGGCACGGATCTTTTCTTCAAAATCCTTCATCGTTTTTTCATCTTTCTCGATGGCATCCCACTTATTGACGACGATGATGATCGCTCTACCCGCTTCATGGGCATATCCGGCAATTTTTTTATCCTGCTCACGAATACCTTCTTCAGCATTCAGGACCACAAGAACAACGTCTGAACGTTCAATTGCCCTTAATGCACGAAGAACGCTATATTTCTCCGTACTTTCATACACTTTCCCTTTTTTCCGCATCCCAGCAGTATCAATAATGACATATTCTTTACCATTATATTTATAAGGGGAGTCAATCGCGTCGCGAGTCGTTCCTTCAATTTCACTTACAATGACACGATCTTCACCTAACAATGCATTGACCAGTGAAGATTTACCTACATTCGGTCGTCCAATCAAACTGAATTTAATGACATCATCAGCATAATCCTGGCCGCTGAATTTAGGGAAGTGTTTGGCCGCTTCATCCAGTAGGTCACCAAGACCAAGTCCATGAGACCCGGAGATCGGGAATGGATCGCCAAAACCTAACGCATAGAAATCATAGATTTGATCTCTCATTTCTGGGTTATCGACTTTATTTACCGCAAGGACAACTGGCTTTCTCGATTTAAAGAGAATCTTAGCGACCTCTTCATCTGCAGACGTTACCCCTTCACGACCATTCGTCATAAAAATTATCACATCGGCTTCATCGATGGCAATTTCAGCCTGCTGGCGAATTTGTTCTAGGAACGGCTCGTCACCGATATCAATTCCACCTGTATCAATAATGTTAAAATCATGTGTCAACCATTCACCTGAACTATAAATCCTGTCACGTGTTACTCCAGGAACGTCTTCGACAATCGAAACCCGTTCTCCCACTATTCTATTAAAGATTGTCGATTTTCCCACGTTCGGACGACCGACTATCGCAATTACCGGTTTTGGCATTGCTATTCACCCTTTCTGCTACTATATCTCTGTCAAAGTCACGAAATTCATGAATGCATTTATTACGGTTGCTTTTTGCATTATTGATTTTCATTATTTCCTTTTAAAGGAAAAGGCTGTATCCATCATCATATAAAGGAAAATTTCATCAGTAAGAGAATTCCCTACTGATGTTCAGTTAAACGTATCAAGTATTTACAGGCAGTTTGTCCACTTTACTCCCCAGTTCCTCAGGTGAAGTGAAGCTGAACCCTCAGCATGCTAAAACGTGATTATAAACAGCCCAAAAAAATGAAGAAGCTTTCGGCATACTGCTTCCTTTTTAATTATTTAGAGCATTTTACGATTTATCTACAGACCTCTAACTATCCTATAGTAACAAATTTCTCGCCAATCAACAATGATTGTATGCATAAAAGCCTTCCACTTCCAATTGATTCCATTTAAACTGCAGCCTTTTGGATAAAAACGGATAACACCCCATACCTTTTTTCCTTAATCTTTCCCAATACTCCTCATTGATTAAAATTCTCTTTTCTTTGTTTTGATAACAATCTCGATTGGGATGATGAATAAATGTATTGGCCAACAAGCTCCAACATTCTCCACAGTATGTTCGTGCCCAATATCAGCACTGCATTATCATGCCATGCGTATGCAAGGGCCACATAAGACAAAGAGTGATAAACAAGCAATCCAGAATATATGATATCACCCATTATCAAACCGATTAAAAGGACGAACAATCGATGTTTCCAATTTTTAAAAAGTAATAGGATAAGATAATTCAGGAAAATACACAAAAGATAAGAGGGTTTCATGATGAGCCATATCGGATCAAGTAAAGAAAAAAGTTGAAAACTGGCATAGGCGAGAGTGATAATAAGACTTCCGCAGATCAGTTCCATCACCTTGATGATTGATTGTTTCCTAATATACACGCATAGTATAAAGAAAAGATATGGGCCGCTCAAATGCATGGTAAATAAGGAAACCTCCAGTTTATACCCCGTTAATACCATTACGGCTAATAGATGAAAAAGAAAATCAAAACGAAATGGAACCGTTTTTGGAATAAAATACATGACAATGACCCAAACTATCCATGACATCCAATAAAACAAAATTCCATCCATGCAGCATCCCCCTTTTAGGAACATTATGGCTTGTTTATTCAAAGAATAAACGTAAAGGCGGGGATTTAAATGAGGAACTGCAATATTCATCCATAAAACCGTCCCCCTAACATTTTAAAAAGGAGGTGTAAACATGGGTAAAGATCGACAAGAAAAGAAATTGAAAGAAAGTAAACGGGTGGAGTCCGATAGGGACCAATCCTTGGGTCATAAAGGGGCAACAAGAATGGAAAGTCCCGAAGAGGCACGAAAAAGGAATAGCTAAGTTATCCCGAACAAAAAGAAGCATCTCAATCGTTTCAATTGAGATGCTTCTTTTTGTGGAATTCATTTAGCATATGCCGAACAATTTATGCCTCTTTGAGATAACCAATGATAGGTGTTGCCTTTGATGACTATTTTCGCATTCCTTAATTCTGAGATATTACCGCACCCTAGTGCAGTCATGATGATCTTTAAATCTTCATGTATGTAGTTTATTTCTTTAATCAATTGTACCAGGCCAAACTCTTTATGCAGCTTGAGGAAATGTCCGGCTAACCCGACACCTTTCGCTCCTAAGGCCAGGCTTTTTGTAATTTCCAAAGGGCTTTGAATGCCCCCCGATCCAATAACTGAAAGCTGAGGTGAAACATTAACGGCTTCGACTATCGAAGCAGCTGTCGGTATGCCCCATTCATTAAAATATCCGAGTATTTTCGCTCGTCTTTCATTTTCTATTTTAGCAAAATTCGTTCCGCCAAACCCGCCTACATCAATGATCGATACACCAACGGAATGTAATTGCTGCACCGTTTCCTTACTCATCCCAAATCCAACCTCTTTTACGATGACAGGAATTCCGATACTTCTGTTGATTTTCTCTATTCTCGAAAGGGTACCCGCAAAATTCCTATCCCCTTCAGGCATCGTCAATTCATGAATGACGTTAAGATGAATCTGCAGGGCATTTGCCCCGATCATTTCGCTGGCTCGCTTTGCCTGTTCGACTGTTGCTTCACCGCCAAGATTACCAATCAGCACTCCATCAGGATTTTCCTGTCTTACCACTTTAAAGGAGTCTTGCTGACTAGAATCCTTGATGGCTGCCATTTGTGATCCAACCGCCATAGCGATTCCTGTTTCCCGGGCAGCAATGGCCAGGTCACCATTCAATTTTTCAGTTTCAGGGCCTCCGCCACCGGTCATGGCATTTATAAAAATTGGCGAACTTAATTCAAGTCCGCCAACTTCCGCTGATAGGTTCACATTATCCAAGGAAATCCCTGGTAAGCTTTGGTGAATAAACGAAATATCCTCTAGCCCTGTTTTATGCTGCTGACCTGTTTTTAACGCAAATTCTATATGATCTAATTTTCGTTGTTCTCTCTCCAAGGCCCTCACCATTATTATCTTATTTTAGTTTTTTCAATTGATCACCAATCATTTCACCTAGCTGAAAGCCCTTCGATTCTTCAGGAAGCTCATAATCCGATGTGTTGTATTTGGATTGAGGTTCTTCAAGTTCTTTAATGCTCAATGATAGACGTTGATCCGTTTCATTGACATCCAGGACCTTCACTTCGACAGACTGGCCTTCTTTAAGTATTTCTTGTGGTGTTGCAATATGCTTGTGCGAGATCTGTGAAATATGGACAAGACCTTCTACCCCTGGGAAAATCTCAACGAATGCACCAAAAGAAACAAGGCGTTTAACGATACCATCTTGTGTAGAGCCCTTTGCAGCTTTTTCTGCAATTCCTGACCATGGTCCCGGAAGAGTATCCTTTATGGAAAGTGAAATCCTTTCATTATCACGATCAATGGATAGAACTTTCACCTGCACATTATCCCCTTCGGAAACCACATCGGATGCCTTTTCGACATGCTGATGGGATAGCTGGGAAATGTGGACAAGACCATCTACGCCGCCAATATCCACGAATGCACCAAAATCGGTAATCCTTTGGACCACACCTTCAAGCACCTGCCCGCTTTCAATCTTATCCAAAACGTTTGCTTTTTGTTTTTCCTTTTGGTCTTGGACGACTGCCCGATGTGAGAGGATTAAGCGATTCTTGTCTTTCTCAAGCTCAACGATCTTGAATGTTAAGGTTTTGTTTTTGTAATCAGAAAAGTCTTCAACGAAATAGTCTTCTACTAGAGAAGCTGGAACAAAACCACGTACGCCTAGATCTACAACAAGCCCGCCTTTGACGACATCTTTAACTTCAGCCTCAAATACGTCTCCGTTTTCAAATTTCAATTCCAGGTCATCCCATGCTTTCAGAGCGTCAATCTTACGTTTAGATAGAATGAGAGCTTCTTCTTCTACTTTAATGATTTCCAGCTCCAATACATCCCCTACCGAAACGGCATCTGACGCCTTTTCGACATGAAGGCTCGATAACTCACTGATAGGAATGATTCCATCTGTCTTGCTGTTTTCACAATCGACAATGACCTGTTTTTCTTCTACCTTTGAAACGGTACCTTTAACTTGATCCCCAACTTTGTAATTGTTCACTTCTACCTGGTTCATATCTTCTGTCATTACTAACTCCTCCTTAACCCATGACTGATCAGCAAACTTCCTCTTCATCGGCCACATATTTTATTTAAAGTGGTTCAATAAAAACACTTTCCTAATAAAGATAAAAACAGTTTTTTTTAGAGTAATAAGGTTATATTCCTTTTCATCACCAATAAGGAACAATACCCTTATTTTATAAATTCTAACAAAATCAGAAAATTGTCAAGTATCAAGAACTATTTATGCTCGGAAATCAATTTTCCAATTTGTTCCATGATGATTTTAGTAGCTTCATCAGCTGATATTTTCCGTTCCCGATATTCGGTAAAATTTATAGGAGGTCCGTAAACCACCTTCAAAGGACGCAAAAGTTTATATGGGCCGATAATCGCACATGGTATGATCACGGCATCAGATCGCAGTGCGAAAAATCCGGCGCCAGCCAAACCTTCTCCCAATTCACCTGTCTTACTCCTGGTTCCCTCGGGAAACAGCCCAATAGCCTTGCCCTCTTTCAATAGCTTTAAACCTTTTCTAAGGGATTCCCGATCGCTATTGCCCCGCTTCACGGGAAAAGCATTCACTCTTGGTAATATACCCTTTAAAATAGGTGCTTGAAACAACTCTTCTTTCGCCATGAAATGGATGTCCCTTGGAGATGTCATGCCAACTACAGGCGGATCAAAATTATCAATGTGATTGGCACAAATCAATACTCCGCCCTCTTTAGGGATATGTTCCTTTCCAAGCGTCTTAACCCTATACGCTGGCATTAAAACGCCTTTTACGACGTTTTTGCCAAATGTGTAAAAATCCAATTTCATCTTTTCCTCTCTTCTATTAAAGACATGATACTTTCTGCCACTTCTTGAATCGATAATGAAGTCGTATCAATTTCGATGGCATCCACTGCCTTTTTCAGGGGCGATACCTCGCGTTCCGAGTCCAGCTTGTCCCTTGTTGCAATTTCTTCCCTTAACTTTTCGATATCGGATGGGAAACCTTTCAAAATATTTTCCTGATGTCTCCGCTGTGCCCTTTCATCTACAGAGGCGACTAGAAATACTTTTACTTCGGCGTTTGGAAGAACGTGCGTTCCGATATCCCTGCCATCCATGACCACTCCGCCATTTTCACCAAAGATTTGCTGCCTGCAAACCATTTCTTCCCGGATGCTCCGGTGCTTTGCCACCTCCGAAACAGAACCAGTCACTTCATTGTTTCTGATTTGGGCTGTCACGTCCACATTATCCACGAACACCAACTGCCCATTTTCACTTGGTCTTAATTCGATATCTGTATTGATGAGAACTTCGGATAGTGCTTGTTCATCATTCAGTCGAATCTGTTGGTTAATGGCCTTATAGGTAAGGGCCCTGTACATTGCACCTGTATCCACATATATGTAATTGAACTTTTCTGCAACAATTTTAGCAACCGTGCTT
Organism: Peribacillus simplex; assembly: GCF_001578185.1. Classification (NCBI taxonomy): domain Bacteria; kingdom Bacillati; phylum Bacillota; class Bacilli; order Caryophanales; family Bacillaceae; genus Peribacillus; species Peribacillus simplex. The sequence goes on from NZ_CP011008.1 coordinate 3,354,919, forward strand.
TTTCCAGCAGCAGCTGGTCCATCGATTGCAACTGATAATTTTTTTTCCATAAATCCTCCCAAGAGTCCTACAATCATGCTGATTATTTAGTACCCTTATATTTTATCACATCTAGCGGGAAAATCATTAATAAAAGGGAAGTGTACGTTCAAAATCACCTAGTTCATCTCTCGATCATACATCCATCAATCATTTCCCTTTATCCAAAATCTTCATACAAAAAAAAGCGGATCACCGCTTTTACTTTGAGGTCCCATTGAATGTTTCAATGATTTTCGTATAATTATTGCTAGTGACACCTTCATACCTCGAAAGCTTGGTCAAATCAAAGATTTGATCCTCCCTGCTCAAAAGGAACTGGAAAAAAAATAAGCAGGCCAATTGGATGATTATCACTTTAATTAATAGTCTTTCAAATGTTTTCATAAGCCGCACCTTCCATACTGTTTATATTAGCAGTATGGATGGAATAGCTGTTTTTCATTCAATCATGTCAAACTTACAAGCCTTTTTTTCTTTAAATCGACCTGCTTTTCAAAAATGAATCTCATTAGTGTCTGTACTTCATTTTTAGTCAGTCCAAGAAATTGACGTACAGTAGCTTATCTCCAGGCTCTTTCTCCGTTACACGAATGACTTTACTTTTAAACGTAAATAATGGATCTCCCCGATTTTAGTGTAAGCGCCATCTACAGGTATCATTGCGAAACCGATTGTATATGAGCCCCTTTTTAAAGCCTTTAGAAACTCTGCTACTGATATCCTCCATTGCGAAAGGGAGTACACCCGGAATGTTCTGGATATATGCCGTATCAAGGGTTACAACCATTCGCACGTATTTGAACATATCAGGAAACAACATAACATTACCAATGAATTTTCCCATATAATTCAAAAAACATATAATTTATTATGTCATGAAATAAAAAAGGGAAAGTGACTGGGCACATTTCCCTAAATGAATGAAACATCCTGACAGTTTAAATTAAATTCTCGTATACGGGTTCGGAGTTCTTTAATTTTTCCACCTTTTCTTCTAGGCCAGTATCTGCATTAATGAAAATACGGTAGGTATCCTCTTTAATCGTGCCGAGAAATTCATAACAAAGTACTTCTTCACCAATATCATTGATGATTATCGCCTTTCCTTCTTCCATTACTTTCACATTCAAGTTGATTTTGTCCTTAGCTTCTTTTTCGGATATTTTCGGATTTCCTATTTCCCTGGTTTTATGTGATTTTAAATACTCGTCAGCTGAAAATCCTATAACGGATCCGTCATCCAATGCGATTTTGACCTTGACTGAATCAGGATAAATCTTGACTCCATTTTCAGATGATACGAAATTAAGTAAAGCGATATTATCGTACTGAGCACTTTCAAATAATTCAAGTGAACTGAAATCATGTTCCTTTAAAAAATCTATGGCTTTTGTATTGGCTTGATTCAAATCAATATTTGTTTTGTTCACGTCCCTATTATTGATATACCAAATAGGGTAACCGCCTTTTTTTGTTAAATCCATATTTAATTCGGTACCGGAGTCCTTATCGAGGATGCTCACACTATAAAATCCATAATCGGAACCTTTGCCGTTTTCTTCAACATTCACCTTCAAATTTTTGCTTTTTGAATGAGCATAGCTTTTTGCTGTCGCAATCGCTTCTTGTTTTGTAATGGTTGCACCTTGCAAATTTTTGAAGTTTTCATCCCTCTGTGGTGCAGTAGTAAACGTCGGATTCATCTCATTTGTTTCCCCATATCCAGAAACTTTTTTCTCTACAGTTTTTAATCCGTCGATGATCGTGTTATCTGAATTTTCTTTTCCAGATGCAAGAGCCATTTCGACATCCATCCATCTTAAATTGTTTTTAAGGACTAGATACTGAACTTTTCTTAACTCGTCCTGGATGTCCCCTGCCTGCGTGTACAAGGATTGCAAAGTCGAATATTCCTGATCATTCAATGGTTCTTTTTCAAGGTCACGTACAGCTGTTTTATAACTGAAGTCCGCAATTTTCGATAAAAATTCTTCTGTCTTATTAAAAGGAAGCAAGGTCAATGGCAATTGCCCTACATCACTTTGGGCTTCGGAAGTGATACGCCAAACATCTGTTAAAGCTGGACTTAATGAATATCTTGAATTCATCGCCAAAGTACCGCCGACCTTATCGTGCAATAAATCTACTTGGTAGCTTAAATCATGAAAGGCTCGCTGATACGTATTCTCCGCGTTAATTAATATAGCATTTTTTTCCTTATGTTCTTGATAGCCCCAGAATGCAGTTCCTGCAACAACTACAACAAGCAGGGCAATCACTATATTCCTGATCATTTTCCTTCACCTCTTTACTTACAAAAGATATGTTTTCCGATTCTTTTAATTTGTTGTCTTGACCAGATCCATTTACTTGTTGCCGTATCGGGATTAAAGTAATATTCTGCATTACTGCTTGGATCCCAACCATTGATGGCATCCACCACGGCTTCTTTTGCCCTTTCGTTTGGAGTCAGCCAAATCTGTCCATCCGCAACAGCCGTAAAGGCCCCAGGTTCAAAAATTACTCCTGAAATCGTATTCGGGAAAGCTGCACTTTCCACCCTATTCAGTATTACTGCTGCAACAGCAACCTGACCTGTATATGGCTCCCCTCGTGCCTCTCCATAAACGGCATTGGCCATTAGCTGTATATCGTTTTGAGAATATCCTCCCGGAAGATTGGCTGATGTCGCCGTTTTGGAAGGGGCATTTCCGGAAGCATTGCCTCCACCTGACTTGGATCCATTTGCATTTCTTTTCACTTTCACCTGTTTTTCAATGGGGACCCCCCCATAATAGGTGAACTCGTTCCCTTTATTGATCTGTTCGTGAACAAATTTTTTATTGAAGTTAGAGGCATTGGTCAACTTCTGTTTTGTTGTAGTTCCTGCTAAACCATCGATAGGAAGCCCGAAATCTTGTTGAAAGTTTCGAAGTGCCCAATAAGTTCCCCATCCATAGGCTCCATCAATCTTTCCATTATAGTAACCGATGTTTTGTAATCGTGCCTGCATTTCAATTACATCATCACCAACCGCACCTTTTTGAATGACTTGGCTCGAAAAGGCATTTGTTCTTGTTTCCGGGTAAATTCCGAAACAAATAGTTATACACGAAAACAGCAATAGCCATTTCCATTTTGACGAAATTCCTTTCATCAAAAACACTCCTCTTTTTCTTGAATTAATGTAATACTATTTTCTTCTTAACTGTCTTTTTTATTCCATACCATAAAAAAACGGAGCGGGCAAAATATGCCAGCACTCCGTTTTGGAAGTATTTATCATTTGCTAATAAAATGTTTTTGAGAAAGTTTTTCTGCGTGAAAGTCAGACAACAAACGTGCCTTTTTTACTTTTTTCATACCTAACCACCATAGGCAAATCATAAATGGCATAATGAAGTATACCCAAAATTTTTGGGAAACTAAAATATAGTCATAAACCCCATGTAAAGCGATTGGGATGACCAATGCCAATAATAAATAGAACCGATTATTCGAAGCTGAAAATTTCGCCTTGCCCAAATAATACCCCATGAGCACACCGAACAAAGCATGACTGGATACAGGGAGAACCGCCCTGAGAAAAGCATGTTCCACCCCGTTGGCCAGCAGGTATAAAATATTCTCCATCGTAGCGAATCCAAGGGAGACTGCAGCGCCGTACACGATCCCATCATATGGCTCATCGAATGCTACGTGCTGATAAATAACATAAATGAGAATGAACCACTTGAAGAATTCCTCAAGCAGTGCAGCCCATAAAAATGCATTAGCTAAGTCGGTATTCAAGATATGTTCCGTTTCGAGCACATACTGTATGAACATTATCGGCAAAACCAGAAAGACACCGAATAAAAATGTTTTGACCACAACCGATATAGGCTCGGTTTCATATTGATCTTTCAAATAGAAATAGCTAAGTAGCGCCAACCCTGGCGCAATAGCCGCTGACAACATGACCAGCATTAGCTGACCCTCTTTTCCTCTTCTTTTCCTTAATCGTACCACGGAATGAAGAAAAACTGAATCCAAGAATCAAGTCTTCCAGCATTTATTTACTTAAAGAAGGTTTCATCTACAGAGTTTTCGCTTGCCAGCACGACAGCTAACTTAATTCTAGCCTTTTTGCTGTCATAATCAGCACCTAATATCACGCCGCGCTGTTTTAAATCAAATGCGCTGCCTACATAATCATATGCCGGGTAAACTTTACCTTCTTCGGCACTTGTTGTCATGACGACCGTAATGCCATTATCGATTACATTTTGTATGGAAGTTACCATTTCAGGGGTGCCTTGTCCCCTTCCTACACCCTCGAGCACGATGCCTTTTGCACCATTTGCAACCGCTGCATCAATAAAGATGCCATCAGCACCTGTGTGGCACTTGATGATATCCACTCTGGGAATGCAATTCTGAATCTCATAATACTCCCTATGTAAAGGTTTTTGATAAATGCTTACGACATCATTATCAATTATCCCCAAATATCCATATCCAAAGGATTCGAATCCCTGCAAATTGGAAGCATGGACTTTTTTAACATACTTTGCTGAATAGATCCGCTCATTAAAAACGACAACTACGCCAACATCCCTAAGCAAATCACTCGCAGCGCATAATATTGAATTCCTTAGATTGGAATATACATCGGTTCCCACGTCATGGGGAGACCGCTGGGAGCCGGTTAATACAATTGGACGTTGATCCTTATTCGTTACATCAAGGAAGTAAGCCGTTTCCTCTAGTGTGTCCGTACCGTGGGTCACAACGATTCCCGTAACTTCCGGATCTTCCAATTCCTTATGAATGGCTAATTTAAGCTGTTGCATTTTCTCAAAGGACATGGACATGCTTGAAATCTGGAAAACATCCACCACTTTAACCTCGATATCGTTGGGTAATTCGCAAAGTGATGCCAACTCCTGGCCAGTCAATGCACCTGAGGCCAACATACCATTAATGGTTTCTTTACTGGCAATAGTCCCGCCTGTCGTTATCAATGTTATTTTATCCATATTTACCCATCTCCTTTTCGTTCCATTCACTTTTCTTTAACAGCCAAATGATAGGCAATCAAACCACCATGGAACCTGCCATTTTCAATGAAGATTTCGTTTGCATTATTTCCTGCTGCCAGAACTCCTGCAATATAAAGGCCTTTAACGTTCGTTTCCATCGTTTCCTCGTTATATTCGGGCCTTCCAGTCTCCTTATCAATATTTATGCCCATTGAAGCTAAAAAGGTATGATCAGGATGGTAGCCAGTCATGGCAAACACAAAATCATTTTTAACAACTTTTTCCTCTTCACCTACATGATATATGACGCTATCTTCAGTTATCTTATCAACATTCGCATTAAACTCCATCTTGATCGTTCCATTGCGGACTAATGATTCAAATTCCGGGAGAATCCATGGTTTGACTTTTGAAGAGTAATCCGATCCTCTATAAAGGACTGTAACTCTTGCGCCTGATTTGACCAATTCCAGTGCCGCATCCACACTTGAGTTTTTACCACCGATGACTGCAACATCACAATTAAAGTAGGGGTGGCCCTCCTTGAAGTAATGAAACACTTTAGGAAGCTGTTCGCCTGGAATGCACATATAGTTAGGATGATCATAATATCCGGTCGATACGATCACATGTAGAGCAGTATAGTCACCTTTTGATGTCTTGACCAAAAATTTCCCATCTTCACGTTTTTCCACTTTTTCTACTTTTTCAAATTTATTGATCCGCAATTCTTTCCTTCTGACCACTTCCCTATAATAGGCTAGCGCCTGATTACGGACCGGTTTACGATTTTCGATAATAAAAGCGGTATCACCAATCTCCAGTTTTTCACTTGAACTGAAAAATGTTTGGTGAGTTGGATACCGGTAAATGGAATCCACCACATTACCTTTTTCAATGATCAGGGACTGTATTCCCACTTCTTTAAGAGCGATAGCAGCAGCCAATCCACAAGGCCCCCCGCCTATGATAATGACTTCTTCAACATTCATCTATACTCCACTGCCTTTCCATTCACTATATAATTCGTTCGTCTAAAAATAAAAACTCCTATCAATACATGATAGGAGTTTTTACAAATCATTTCAATGATAAAGCAATGAACATGATTTTAATTATAATCAATACATGATCTGAATCTTTTAGATCCAACCACGGAAGCGTGAAGCTTCAGCCATTTTTCTTACACCAATCATATAAGCCGCAAGACGCATATCAACACGTCTGGATTGTGCAAGTTCATATATATTATTAAAAGATTTGACAAGGATTTTTTCCAGCTTTTCGTCCACTTCTTCTTCAGACCAGTAATATCCTTGATTATTTTGTACCCATTCGAAGTAGGAAACCGTTACTCCACCAGCAGAAGCAAGAACATCAGGAACAAGAAGGATTCCACGATCCGTTAGGATTTGTGTCGCTTCAATTGTTGTAGGTCCGTTTGCTGCCTCGACAACGATCGATGCTTTGATATTAGCAGCATTTTCTTCAGTGATTTGGTTTTCAATTGCAGCCGGAACTAAAATATCACAATCTAATTCAAGCAGTTCCTTATTTGAAATTGTGCTTTTAAACAATTTCGTAACTGTTCCGAAACTATCTCTCCGATCGAGAAGATAATCGATATCCAAGCCTTCAGGATCATGAAGAGCACCATATGCATCTGAAATCCCAATAACTTTAGCACCTGCATCATGCATGAATTTAGCTAAGAAACTACCTGCGTTACCAAAACCTTGAATGACGACACGTGCACCTTTAATATCAATGCCGCGTTTCTTGGCAGCTTCATTGATACAAATCGTTACACCCTTGGCAGTGGCTGATTCACGGCCATGAGAACCACCAAGTACAAGCGGTTTACCCGTAATGAATCCTGGTGAGTTGAATTCATCCATACGGCTGTATTCATCCATCATCCAAGCCATGATCTGAGAATTTGTAAATACATCAGGTGCCGGGATATCTTTAGTCGGCCCAACGATTTGGCTAATTGCGCGAACATAGCCACGGCTTAGCCTTTCCAGCTCACGGAAGGACATATTACGAGGATCACAAACGATACCGCCTTTACCCCCGCCATATGGTAAATCAACGATTCCGCATTTTAAACTCATCCAAATGGATAATGCTTTCACTTCACGTTCCGTTACATTTGGGTGAAAACGGATACCACCTTTTGTAGGCCCAACAGCATCGTTATGCTGTGCACGGTAACCAGTGAAAATTTTAACTGATCCATCATCCATGCGGATTGGCATCTTCACCGTTAATAAACGCAATGGTTCCTTCAAAAGCTCATAAACTTCTTCCGGGTAACCCAGCTTATCTAAAGCTTTATGTATTACTGTTTGGGTAGACCTCAGTACGTCGTGTTTTTCCTCTTCATTTACATGGCTATTGCCTTTTGCCGATTCCATTAAAAGTACCTCCTAGAAAATCTCATCCATATATCAAATTATAATCTTCAAATAGTCCTCTTCATGTGCTAGTATACACCTTCGTTATATTTATGCAAGAGTTAAAATGGGAATTTAAAAGTTGGAAATATTCTAAAAATGAAAACGTTATCATATCAACTGTTTTCTTACCCTGTTACCATATATTTTCTTCGGCAGGAAAGGTGAGACAAGTAAGGCAACCCGCATTGTTTTTCCATTATGTGGCTGCCTTGTCTCTTTCGGTTTACATCTAACTAAAGTGTGAGATCAAAACATGTATCGCTTCATTTTCGATTATACATGTTCCATATTCATTGATGCGGCAGAGTGTCAGTGTTGATGCATGGCCATACTCAGCCGCTAAAGAGATGATCGTGTCATATGTCGCGTCTTTAATATTTTCGATAAGTAAATAGTATCTTCCCTCATAATGATAAAGATTACTCTTTATCAAACCTTGAAAAGACAATCTTTGAGATAATTGGACGATATCTTCAAAATCATCGAAAACATACAGAATATGGGGATGGTCATCAATTTTCACCTGTAAATCCAAAAATTCCTCTTCGTCTGTCAATAACTCCTCTTCTTCCTTCGTTACAATGATTATTAACCCTTGAGCAGGCAGGGAAAAAATTTCGATTGCAATGGAACCACTCATTTTAAAGCTGAGTTCTTCGCACGCTTCTTCGACCATATCCTGAAATAACTTGTGGACCTTTAAGGAATTCCCTAAAATATCTTCTTTTGTTATACCTCTATCAATCAAATCATCAAGGGTCAAAAAAATCTTGATTTTATTATTAGTTAATCGCTCCAGCTTCATAAAAAAATGCCCCCTGGTTACCATCTTCATACATCATATGAAGCCTTGGTCTTAGAGTGCATATCCATTATTTCTCCAAAGCCTGCCGCTAACCCTTCAGCCATTCCTCCCATTCCGATTGTGTATCCCCCATTAAAACTCCACTGAAGGAAGTACGGATTTCTTCGGATACAAGGCTCACCGCCGCACCCCCAAGACCCACCTTCAAATCCGGAAAATCCTTTATTAAGGCTTCAACAAGCCTGAATGTTCCATCGAGATTCTCTTTCAGTGAACATGACATGAATAAGTATGAGGGCCTTATGATGTTTAAAACAGTAAAAAGATCCTTATCGACGATGGATTCTCCCAAATAAATGGTTTCATATCCTTTCCGTTTTAAAAAAACGGTAAAGACCAACAGTCCGAATTCATGTTTTTCACCAGGGGCACAAACGGTAAGGGCTTTCGGAAGAAAACCGTTAGTCGGAATCGTATGCATGACTGAACTGATCCTGGATTTTAGAATGTTCGAAGCAAAGTGTTCATGGGCGGAAGTAATTTCTCCCCTTTCCCACTTATCCCCTACCTGAACCAATATGGAACCGAGTATATCAACTATGGTATGTTCGAGTGTATACATACTGAATGCTTGGCTTATCAGCATGTGTGCTTTATTTTCATTGAAATTCAATAGGGCCTCGATTAATTGATCCGATAGCTTAATCGTTTGTTCGTCCTTACGGGTCATTTCAGGAACTTCAGTCGCTAGAGTGCCAGTACTTTCAAGAAGTGAAACGGCCTGGCTGATTGTGAAACCTTGCTCTGTTTTATTGATGAGCCATTTTAGGATTTGCAAATGTTTTTCTGTATACAGCCGGTGCCCTGATTCATTCCTGACAGGTTCGATAAATTTATAGCGCCTTTCCCATGCCCTCAAGGTTCCCGGCTGAATGTCTAGCAGTTTTGAAACTGCCTTTATATTATATTTACCTTCTTGCATGGTTTTACAAGGCCTCCAATAACTGTACGTCCATTTGTTGAAATTATAGTTGATTATTTTAAGTCTGTAAAATCCAGATATGCTAGATTAAAAGCAGCTTAATAGGTCTTCTCCACCGCTTCGCCCACCTCCGTGCTCGTCCCCCTTTTCAGGTTGAATAGATGCGTTTCCGGCTTAGCTTCAAGCCTTAAAGGGACTGTGCTTGTCCCATAACCATTACTCGTCATAAACAAACACTCCCCCTCCTTTTTAATGCTGCCTATCTTATAGGGCCCTAATCCGAATAGGCGGATCTGTCCGCCATGCGTGTGACCGGACAGGACAAGACTAATACGGTGTTCCGGAGTCAACTGTTTCTTGACCAATGGATTATGGCTCACCAAAATCCGAAAATCTTCATTCCCGCAATCCGACAGGGCAAGGTCAAGCCTATCACGTTCTTCTGATATATCATCAATGCCCAGAAGAGCGATTTTGCTGCCATTATGAGACTCAAAAGAAACAGCTGTATTATCAAGGATTTTCACACCATGTTTCAAAAGAGTCGCATCCAGTTCATGGAAGTCTCCTTCATAATCATTATTACCCCAAACAAAATAAAGGGGACCAAGTTCTTTTAATTTTAATATATTTTTTTCCACACGTTCTATGGGGACCCCTCTTTCCCTTATGTCCCCGCCTATGATTACCAAATCTGCCTTGTCACGGGCACCCTCAATTAATTTATCCGATATGATCCGTCGATGAAGATCGGATATGAAGAAAATCCGCATATCGCCAAACCCTTCAGGAAAGTCTTTGAAATATAAATCTTGAAAAATCAGCCTATCTTGCTTAGCCGTACGCCACATATAAATGATCGTGGCAACTATCAGTAAAATGATGACTAATAGTAATCCAGATACCAATAACATCCTTCGTTAAACCTTCTTTCCATCCTAATCCCAAGAGTTACCTTCATATAACCATAAAACAAAATTACTCGCAATCAAATATGATTTTTAACGTGATCATTCATTTATTTTCATGATATAAGTTAATATCATAATTTTTTTTCATCATTTCAAACACTTTATGTCGATTTTTCCATTCTTCCTCTTTTTCCCATAATTGCTTGCTTTTATTAATAATTTCGCAGCGAAGAAGCTGAAACTCCTTTTCTGCTTTATCAAGCTTTTTTTTAATTAATACCATATATCCATATAGGCCAATGGCGGCCGCCAAAAAAAGGAAATGGCTAAAATGGTCGACGAAAACACTAAACATACTAAAAAAGGAATAGGAATAAGGTACAACGATATAAAAATAAAGATAAACCAAAAAAAGGGCAGCAACAATCATGGTTGCCCACAAGCTTTGAAGATGCTTCTTTTTAAGAGCCTCGAACTTTTTTTTTCGACCCACAACATTCTGAAGCATTTGTTTTGTTGCTTGATCCGTTTTTTCATCCAATAAAATGATTGTCGATTCCATCGCATTTCCTCCTCTACTCTTACAAATCATGATATGAAGCTGTCCAGGAAAAAATGATAAAGTACCTGTCAAGTTTACATACTAAAAACAAGCCAAACATTTAACAAAAACACCCTGCCTCTAAAGACAGGGTGCCATCATTATTTCTTGATCGGTATTTTTAACACCTGACCCTTGGAGATTTCATTGCCATTCAGCCCATTCCACTCCCTGATAAGGGCAATGCCTTCCTGTGATTTGTAGTAGTTCATGGAAATGCGGAATAATGTTTCCTCACCTTGTACAGTATGTAAGAGAACCTTGTAATCATCTTTATTCGGTTTCGCGTCTTGAACGCGTTCGGCTGTCGCTTTCTTTTCGGCTGCTTCCCTCTTTGCTTTTTCATCAGCTATTTGCTGTGCTTTTGCTTTTTCGTCAGCTATTTGCTGTGCTTTTGCCTTTTCTTCTGCTACTTGCTGTGCTTTTGCCTTTTCTTCTGCTACTTGCTGTGCTTTTGCCTTTTCTTCTGCCTTTTTCTTTGCTTGCTCCTCTTTTGCGGCTTTCCGCTTTTCTTCTTCCTCAGCTTTAGCTTTAGCTTTAGCTTTAGCTTTAGCTTCAGCTTCTTCTTTTTCTTTTTTTTCTTTCTCCGCTTCAGCCTTTGCCGACGCTTTCTCTTTCTTTTCCTTTAAATCAGCTGCAGTTGCTGTAGTTGGAATCGTTTCTTTATCCTCGTCTCCCTTATTTTCATCAATAACGACTTGGTCACTTTTTGTATCCTGTACAGGTCTATGCTGAAGATATGTATAAAGGCTGTAAAATCCAATTGGAAGCAAAATAAAAAATAACGCTAATAATTGTATCATTGGAAACTTAATCTTCACTTTACTTTTTTTCTTTTTATTCTGGTGGACTTTACTGCGCTTGGGCAATGATGACTTAGCCTTCTGACGTTCCATTCGCGAACGAAGTTCACCAGCCTGGTCGTTTTCTTTTTCATTCTTTTGGACTCGGCTCATTCAAGTCACCCCCTTTCTTGCTCAACCCTCTTTGCTTTTTGCTCCTGATTAGAACACCAAGGATAAAGTCAATCAAAAAGTGGGCCGTAATCGTCACGATGATATTATTAGTCATTTCAAATAGAAATCCGATAAAGAAGCTCAAAACCAAAACATTTAAAAATAAAAACCAATTAAAAAGGTAACGATAATGAACGACTGCAAAAATCAGGCTCGTCCATAGCAATCCCAAATGTGTTTGCAACACTCCACGAAATAATAATTCTTCGCTTATCGCTACCACTAAAGCAACGACAAAAATCATCTGGTATGACAAGTTACTGAAAATGCGTTCGTTAATACCACCATCATCCTGATAGGAAGATGGTGTCACTTTCATCAATAAAATGTCAAATAACAAGACAATGACTCCAGCGGGTATTCCAATCAGCAAAATATTCAGGTCATCAAAGATAAATAAGTCGAAAAAAGCGGAACGGTCCTCAAATAAAATAATACCTAAAAAAGCGGCTAACGTTAAGAGAATAATTTGTGTAAGAAACAAATTATATAGCAACTGCTTGTCTGTTAGTTGTTTAATTAATTCAGCTTGCTTATTTTTCATTCCCATTTTCCTTCTTTAATAAGATTAAAGCCAATTCATTTTTCCACGTGGAAAAGGGATTAACTGGATCAACCTTAACTTCCGGCCATACATCAGCCATTTTTTCGGCATCCATCCCACAGATATCACAGCAAATGGGGTTCACTACTCGCTGCTTTTCTTCAAAGTAGTGCAGTATCCCTATACGGCGACATTCACGTGCATATAACCAATGAAGGAATTTATGCAGCTTTTCTTGATTACCGGATTTCCTCTTTTGGCAATACTCTTTCATTTCTGACATTTGGTCCAAAGGATTTTTAGTTCCATTAATGAGCTGGGAAAAAAATCGAAGTTGGATATCGTTCAAAGAAAAAGATTGAGACAGCTGTTCTTTTTCTGATAGGGTGAAATTCGCCAAACCCTTTTGTGAAGCATTAAGGAAAGAACAAACACCCTCGATTTGCATATCCGTAGGTAACTGTTGTTCCATCAAACGCAAGGGAAGCCCTTCATCCCCTTCGCAATATAATAAGACAGCGACACTTTGTTTCCGATCTCGTCCCGCCCTGCCTATCTCCTGAAGATATGCTTCCATCGTGGATGGCATATGAAAATGGATAACGTATCTGACATCCGATTTATTTACACCCATGCCAAAAGCACTTGTTGCACATATAATTTTCAACTGACCAGAAATGAATTGCTGCTGAATGAGCATCCTTTGTTCCTGTTCCATGCCACCGTGATAATAATTGACACTGTCAATCCCGTTTTCCTGTAAAAAACCAGTGACCGATTCCGCAACCTTTTTAGATGAAAAATAAATAATACCGCTCCCTGTCAATTTCCTGACAAGCTCCAGTACACGGGATAGCTTTTCATCGTAACTGATCAGGCGCTCGACAATTATTGCAATATTTTCCCGATCAACAGATGAGACGATTTCTTCGGCTTGACCAATTTCGAGTTTACTTACGATGTCCCTTCGGACTTCAGTGGTTGCAGTTGCTGTCAGGGCAAGCGTCAACGGATTTTTCAACTCACGCCTCACTTCTCCTAAATTCAAATAATCCGGACGGAAATCGTAACCCCATTGTGAGATACAGTGTGCCTCATCTATGACGAACAAACCGATTTCTATCGATTTCAAGGATTTTAGTACACTCTCAAGACTTAGCATTTCAGGAGATAAAAAGATAAAACGATAACTATGTAATCGATCGAGAGCTTTCCTTTTTTGATTTAGCGTCAAAAAAGAATTGAGGGTCAATACGCTTTTTTCGCCACTCATCTTCAGCTGATCTGCCTGATCCTGCATTAATGATAATAATGGGGAGACAATTAGGACAGTCTTATTTAAAAGGTAAGCCGGCAGCTGATAACACAATGATTTACCGGATCCGGTGGGTAGCATCGCTAATGTATGACGTCCGGACATCAATGATTCGATCACTTCTTTTTGTCCAGGACGAAATTCATCAAATCCAAATTTTTCTTTTAGGACACGTTCTATATTCATCATCCATCACCTATTTTCGCAAGTACAAGCCTGATTTGGAAAAAGCTTATCTGTTTATTATCGACCATCTGCTTGATAGCCTTAAGCTTTTTCGTACCAAGTTCATTAATAGCGGCTGCAATTTCCCTCTCATCGTCGAGAGACACATAATCGGCAATCGGAAAACTTTTATCCGATAGGACAATTTCGACTAGGTGATCCTCAATGGTGTTGACTTTCAATCGGCGGACCTCAGCTATTTCCCCAAGGTTTTTCCCTTCTTGGATGTATCGTAAAGTAGTTTGTGTAGATTGTGTCAAATGAGGATTTTCACCCCCTTGCCAATCATAGATCAACGTTGACAAAAGGGGGTAACCCGTTCCCGTTTCCATTTCAGAAAGCATTTGATGCAACGAGTCAAGGAAAGTAAAGCGGATAAACTCTTCTTCTAGATCTTTCCTTTTTGCAATCTGTTCAAACGTAAGCCCAATCCTGTTTGTCCCAGTTAATTTCATAATGAAAACATCTCGTTTCAAATCACTTTGACTTTCTAAAAGGGATATCAGTTCTTCATATAGATGTTGCGCAATCAACTCTCGGTCCTGACGATTGGCTTGTAAAAATTCCTTTACGAAAAATTGGATTTTGGGATTTCTTTGTATCGGATAAAAACGTCTTTCATTGTGGACAATATGGGATATGGTTTGAATGAGTAAGTTTAACCTTCCCCAGAAAACCGGGGTGATATTGTGATACTTCCAACCATTTATAAAATTCGGAAAAGGATTATCATTGAAGTAATCGACTAACATCCCCTCACCTTGCATACTAATTTCAAATGCATCTGATTTATCCGTTAAATTTATGTATTCATGGTCAAGGAACTGTTCAATGTTTTGATTTAACTGCTGACGGGTAAATCGTGGTATTGTCCCAAATATATTCGTCAACCCGAATAAATGGGCATCCTGGATTGTTTGTGACGACTTTTTCCCCTGAAGCATATGGTATATAGCATAAATGGAACGTTCACCTTGAAATTTTTTTATCGCATATAGAATGATTGCCTGTAGATAATTTTTCATGGGACTCACATCCTTGTTTCATTTATCCAATAAACCTATTGTAACAAAAAAATGCAAAAATCGCCGTTATTATTGATGAATACAAGGAAAATTATGTGACTAAATGACGCATCATGGAAAGGGCCATGTTAATTATTCGATGATTTTCGTTGACATCCTGCTACATGATAGTTATTATCAATACAATTTCTATTGAAAAGTTTGGCATTCGGTCTTACAATAAGAAAGAGATAATAATCTGAAATAAAAAGATTATCAGTTGTCTATCAACTTAGGAGGGGTTATATTCATGGCTAAATTTACTATTGTGGATAAAGAAACATGCATCGCTTGTGGCGCTTGCGGAGCAGCAGCACCAGATATATATGATTATGATGACGAAGGGATTGCATTTGTTACCCTTGACGATAACGAGGGAATCGTTGAAATTCCAGATGTACTTATAGATGACATGATGGATGCATTTGAAGGATGTCCAACGGATTCTATTAAAGTTGCTGATGAGGCATTTGACGGGGATGCACTAAAATTCGAATAAAGATACAAGCCATTTTCAATTGAGAATGGCTTTTTTTTTGGTCAATTTCATTGCATCTTCCCCTGCCAAATTAAACGGACATAAAAAACAACCGAATTTGGATATCGGTTGTTTTTATGTTTCTATCTTATATGCCATTAAGCATTTTTATATAATGTTTGCTTATTGATCCATGCCTGTAATTTAATGAACAACAACATGAATACTGATGTTATAAGCACGCCTTTAATTACATTGAAAGGCAAGATTGCCGTCGTGATTAGCTTTCTTGATTCGGGTGCCGACATTGCATCCCATCCCATAAAGAAGGTATAAGCCGGTAAAAAGACATAATAGTTTAAAACACTCATAAATACTGCCATGGAAACTGTTCCCGCAAGTAAAGCGAACGTCATCCCTTTTTTTGAATTGATTTTCTGAAATACATAATAAGTTGGCAAGACAAACAGTATTCCAGCTATAAAGTTAGCAATATGCCCCACAGGTACAGCTGTCAAGGTCCCTGTCATGACTAAATCCAATAGGTTTTTAAGGAATTCAACTAGAATTCCTGCCATAGGACCAAAAATCAATGCCGCCATCAATGCTGGTATGTCGCTAAAATCAACATTCAGAAAAGGTGGAAATCCTGGAAACGGAAAATTCAAAAGCATCAATAAATAAGAAATGCTTCCCATCATTGCCAGTGTGACCGTTTTTTTCACTTTATTCTTTTTCATAGTTCTCTCTCCTTCTTTTCCGATCTACCTGAAAAGAGGTTAGTGTTCCTTAATGATGTCGATGCTCAATAAAAAAACCTTTAATTCCAATAGAATTAAAGGGATAAATTAAAGGTTACATCAAACAAACGTATCAGCAAATGACTGTTGAAACGCACTCAGGAACCTCCATCTTCTCCCATCCAGACTATACTGTCGGCTTTGGAATCACACCAAATCCTGCCCCGTAAGGCTCGCGGGCTTAGAAGGAGAACTTCCTTCATCACCGCCGGTGGGGAATTGCACCCCGCCCCGAAGATAGACCTATAAAATTTTTAGTTTCCTTTCGTTTCCGAAAGGTGCGTTAAGTAGCTTTGTATCAGCAGTTTATTCGTATAGGCGATTTAATGTGTTTCCACTAATCCCCTTTGAAAACCCGCTATTCCAACCAAGTTTCCTACCAAAAACCTACCGTTTCTCCACCACTTAATTTATTTGATTTTATCATGCACATTTAAAAAAGCAAGAAATAAATTTCCGCCTTTAACCTTTTTTCATTTGCTCCAAACCAATTAAAAAAGACATGCTTGGGTATTTTATTATTCCTACCGACCTATAGTACTCTATAACGAGCATTGGCTAATAACTCATATGTTTGTCTTCTTCCTATCTTAAGCATTTCTTGAATCTCTTTTGGTTCAAGCACCTCGGGATATTCGTTTCTGTTTATAAGCCCCATTTTAAAATCTCCTTATTTTAAATACAGCTAGTTTTTAATAATCCGATTCCTCCTGCATGTATCTTTCTTTGATCAGAGGCCTTTTCTTTTAGGCAATCGGCTGACAACGCGTTTTAATCGCTCCAGTAGTTTTTTCTGTTTCTTCTGTTGATCCGCATTATAAATCGCTATACTTCCTGTCTGACCGCCAATTTGATTAGTGGGACCAAAGATCTTACATTTCTCTTACGCAATGCCATGAGTTCACCTTGCCGCATTCGAAGCCAATATGAAGATCATCTTGTTACGGTACTCAAATCCGCTAAGACTTACTTACTTTATCTTTGGTCCAGTAATCCACTTTGGGCTTACCAGTGGTTTTGAGCATCTGTTACATACAGTTAGAATGAATATCTATCGTCATGGTGAATGTCCATTTATAGATTAAAAGGTTTAAAACAATAATTGGATATACAAAATGATAATTCGGAATAATGTAAATAATTTTTCTTTTTTAGCAATCGATGAGGAAGCCAATATTATGGCGGCCTTCCATACACGATCAGGATGATAATTATTGTTTTAAGCGCTTACATCCATTTAAGTCAAATTGACATAATTACCATTTCAATTGTAAAATTAACTGAAATTTAAGATAATTATTCTCCCCTAGGAAGGTGTTTAGCATGTATCGGATTTTAGTGGCAGATGCCATCAAACCAGAAGGACTCGGACCGCTATCAGAGGCATCCCATATTCTTCTTATTCAGAAGACAGTAGAGGAAGCGGCAAATGAACTTGATCGGATTGATGCAATACTTGTAAGAAGTGCAACGAAGGTAACGGAAGATTTAATGAACCGTATGCCGCAGTTGAAAATCATAGCACGCGCTGGTGTCGGCGTCGATAACATAGACATCCCCGCAGCGACAAAACGCGGAATTGTCGTGGTTAATGCACCCGACGGAAATACCATTTCAACAGCAGAACATACATTTGCGATGATGGCTTCCATGATGCGACATATTCCGCAAGCTTATGCTTCATTAAAGAATGGGGAGTGGAAACGTTCTTCATATACAGGAACGGAACTTCGCGGCAAAACATTGGGTATAGTCGGCTTTGGACGTATCGGAGGGGAAATTGCCAAACGTGCTAAAGTATTTGGTATGGATGTCATTGTCTACGATCCGTTCCTTACTGCCGATCGTGCAAAGAAAATGTCCGTTACATCCCTGCCCTTAGATGAATTGCTTCCTAAAGCAGACATCATTACTGTGCATACTCCCCTAACGAATGAAACTAGAGGATTGATCAATAAAGAAAAACTGCTTACCTGTAAAAAAGGCATATATGTACTGAACTGCGCCCGTGGCGGTATTCTGGATGAAGATGACTTATATGAAGCGATAGTTGAAGGACATGTTGCCGGAGCGGCACTGGACGTTTTCGTCGAAGAACCTCCACTTGGCCATAAACTGCTTGAACTGGATAGCGTCATAGCTACACCTCATCTAGGTGCATCTACGAAAGAGGCCCAATTAAATGTGGCCGTACAGGTTGCCCAAGAAGTATTGACCTATTTCGAAGGAAATCCAGTCTCAAGTTCCATCAACCTTCCAGCCATTTCTAAAGAAGTCTTTGAAAAGGTACAACCATTCTATCAACTTGTTCAGCAAATGGGATCCATTGCTTCTCAGTGCATGAAAGAAGGAATTCAGGAAATCTCCGTTACGTATGCTGGAGAATCATTGGACTTCGATACAGCGATTCTGACAAAAAGTCTGATCTCAGGTTTCTTCAAATCAAGAGTTGATGCAGCCGTCAATGAAGTGAATGCCCTGCTGATCGCAAAAGAGCGTGGCATCACAGTTGGTGAAAAAATCTCTACGGACTCTTTAGGGTACTCTAACTTGATCAGCCTTAAAGTAAAAGGTGACAACCGTGAATTAACAATCAGTGGAACTTATATCGAAAATTACGGTTCTCGAATTGTTAGTTTGAATGATTTCAAAATCGACTTTCATCCGGAATCGAATTTACTTTATATCCAGCATACCGATAAACCTGGTGTTATTGGTAACGTAGGTAAGATCCTTGGTGACCACGGAGTGAATATCGCCACAATGCAGGTAGGTCGTAAAAAAGCTGGCGGGGAAGCCATCATGGTTCTGAGCTTTGATGAACCCTTAGAGGACAACATGAAACAATTTTTAATGGAAATAGATGATATTACGTTCATGGCCCGTATTTCATTATAAGAAGAAAAAAAGTGCCCGTCATGCGCGGGCACTTTTCTTTTAGGGTGTTTATTATGTACGTTCTTTTCAGCACCATTACATGTACTTCTCCCCATCATTTAGCCTAACTCCCTGCATCAATTGACTTGGTTCGGTGCTTTGGGCACCACTATGTCTTCAGTTAAATTCAGCTGGCCTACCTCTTCAATAGGGGCATTTTCGAATTTCACTTTTTCAAAACCAAAATCCTTAGCAATGAAGAGAATGGCTTCTAAAGCTTGAAGGGATTCCTTGCTATTTTCAATAGCAGCTTGATCTGATAGATTAATGATCACAAGATCTCCTTTTGAACGTATACTTTCCCAATTCAGGTCATCCGGGATTGCAGGTGATATTCCCTCAATGTCCGGCTTCCCTTTTCCAGCTTGAAGCGCCTCTTCGAAGTCCTGATAATCCAGATTGCTTGGAACAAGAAACCTTGGAGAGGATTCATCTCTTTGGTAAAGAAGGTATGTGCGTTTTTTTTGATGAGGAATATCCGCCTCCTTTAAAAATCCTGCATGTGCAAACATTGCACCTTGCTTACCACCTGTAGAAAAAGTCATCTTCTCTATATTATTATAGGAAAGCGTTTCTTCCATCGAGTGGAGAAAAAGTGTATCATCATCCAATAGCCGGCTGTTTTTTCGAAAGTCAATATTAGCAGTGTTCATATCTTTTCCTTGGCTAATCTTTATATCAAGCGGAAAATAGTCAAATAGCCCATATTGCTCTTCATCGATATCGGACATTTGGTTAACTAACCGATTCAGTGTATTCGATTCGTCATTATGTTTGAGTTTTATTGAGATGGGAACGATGAAATTCATTTGATCATCCGGTATACCCATGGTAATGAACGAAGCATTTTTCAGGTCGTCTTGATAAATCGCATGTACAAAAGTTTTTTCCTTTTCACCTTTTAATGGTTCTATTTCTGAAACCTCGTCGTTAGATTCAATTTCCACTCGCTTACCCAAAAACTCTTGATTATCCTGTTTATCTTCTGATGTATCTTCTTTGATACCCTGCCGTTCATGTTCTGTCATTTCCTTATTTTCAGAAATGGAAAATTTCCCATTACTGCCGGTCTCCTCTTGACTTGTAGTTCCTTTTTTCCCAATAATTAATGATGACGCAAAAGCAACCAATAAGAATAAGGAGGTAACACCCGCAATTAGAGGCATCCAGTGTTTCTTTCTCTTTTTATCATGTATTCCCGCAAACACCTCTGCCTTTGTTCGGTCATCTTTTAATTTTGGAAGTTCGCGCAGCATGTCTTCAATTTCGCTTTCTTTCCAACGGGATTTTCTCAATGCGGTGGCCCTCCTTCCCTGATGAATCTTCCATCAATTTTTTGATTGCCTTTAAAGCACGGTGCTGGGTCGTTTTTACCTTACTTTCACTCCAATTTAATACTTCAGCAGTTTCCGTAATGGACATGCTCTGAATATATCGTAAAATGATGACGGATCTTTGATTCGTGGTACACCGGTTTAAGCATTGATAAATATCTTGGATATCGTCGTTCATGATAGCCACTTCTTCCGGAATGGGCTGTGTATCTTTAATCAATTGCCTATCCCAATCAAAGTTAGGGAAGATTTTGTCTTTCCACCCTTTTTGTTTCCGAAAAAAATCAATTGTCACATTTCTTGCAATCGAATAAATCCACGTTTTTTCACTGCTTTTTCCTTCGAAGCGTTCATAGGCCTTCAATACCCGGATATAGACCTCCTGAACAAGGTCCTCAGCCGTTTCACGATTTTTAGTCATATAATAAATGAATTGATAAATTTCCTGATGATATTTTTCATAAAGATCGTGGAAAACGGAATCCTTCATTTCCCCACATCCGTTCATAAATATAGTCGTCATTCCTAAATAAAAGTTACATACTTCGGCTTTAATCTTATTATAAAATTCCGTAAATTGCCACATATCCGAGGCTTCTCATCTTTCTCCTAAAAAAAAACAAAGACAAGTTGGAAATGAATCCAATTGCCTTTGTCTTCACAGTTTTGTATGAAACAAGATTTATTGGCAAGCTACCCGTCATTCATTCAGCATTTTCCATAATTCGAGGCAGGATAAAACTGAACGTTGTCCCTTTATTAGGTAAACTGTTTACCGAAATGTAGCCGTCATGGGCATTGATTATATTTTTTACGATTGCCAAACCCAATCCGGTACCTGATCTGCCGCGGGTCCTTGCTTTATCCGCTTTATAAAACCTCTCGAATACAAAAGGTAAATCCTCTTCGGGAATACCTGATCCAGAGTCCCTCACATCAATGATCAGACCCCTTCGATCACTAGTCCTCTGGATGACATCAATGTTACCGCCTGAAGGAGTATGACGAATCGCATTATCAATTAAATTAGTCAAAACCTGTTCAATCCGGTCAGGGTCAAATTGCCATTCGATTTCATTGTCTTGAAGACTGGCTGATATTGTGATCCCCTTTTCTTTGGCAAGTCCGGAAAACTTACTTGTTATCCGCTTTAAATAAGGAGATATAGGCACACATTCAAAGCTAAGGTTCATTTTTCCCGATTCCAATTTAGCCAGATCAAGCAGGTCATTGACTAAACGTCCCATTCTCAAAGATTCATCATAGATGATTCGGGCCATTTCCACCTTTTCCTCTTCACTGCTCGCAATGTCATCTACGATCGCTTCACTATATCCTTGCAACATAGAAATTGGCGTTCTTAACTCATGGGAGACATTCGCTATGAAATCCGTCCTAAGTTTGTCCATACGTCTTTCATCACTCATATCCCGTATGATGGCCACCGCTCCCCGGATATTGTCGGCATTTGTATATAGCGGGCTGACAATCAAACCCCAATCACGGCCTTGCAAGGTAATTTCACCGACTCGCTCCTTATCGAAGGACTCTGATTCATCAAAAAGATTCATCAAAACCAAGGGGACATTCACGTTATCCTCCCGGTTATAGCCTTTCTCAAAGTACCAGGATTGCAGAAACCTTTCCGCTGGCGGATTCGTTTCAAGGATTGTGCCATCTTTATTGAAGGTAATGACCCCATCAGCCATACTGCTAAGAATGCTTGAGAGATGTTCTTTTTCCTGACTAAGTGCATTCATATTGAATTTCAGTTGCTTTCTCATCTGATTAAACGCTATGGCCAACTCACCAATCTCATCTTGAGTCAAGATAGGAACCTTTGTATCAAATTTTCCCCGGGCAATCGCTAGCGCGGCTTCCCTCATCTTCACCAATGGGGCATTGATTCTTGTAGATAAAAAGAAAGCAAAAATCGTTGTCAATATGATGGCGATGCCCGCTGCCAATAAAATGAACTGTGTAGTGGACTTTGTGGTTTCTTCCATGGATTCCAACGATTGAAATAAGAAAACTTCATCCTGTTCCCCATTCAATTCAAGTGGAATCCCTACAACAATTGCGGATAATTCCTCTTTACCCGCATCATCGGATAATGCGATTTCCTTTTTGACTGTCTTTCTATCCGTAAAAACCTTGAGCAATTCGGGATCATTCTTAATGAATTCCGCCGTGATTTCAAACTCCTTTTCTCCTCCGATGGATGAGAATACCATTTTTTCATCGTTAAGAATAATCATTTTCGTTTCGTTGCCTATTAATTCCGAAGCTATTTGTAAAACCTCATTGTTAGATCCTTGATGGTCATTGGTTACCTTAATGATTTGTTCAGCCGTTTTGGTTAAATTATTTTCAATATTTTCAATTTGGAAGTTCTGAAAGAATTCGACCAGCAGAACGGTTAAAACGATTAATACAAACGACACGAGCAATAGGATCGTTGCCCATAGCTTCCCAACAACACTGCCCCATAGCATCAGTCATTAATGACTTCGAACTTGTAACCTACACCCCAAACAGTGACAATCATCTTGGCTGCGTTTTCGGATATGCGGTTTAATTTTTCACGTAAGCGTTTAACATGCGTGTCTACAGTTCGAAGATCTCCAAAGAATTCATAGTGCCACACTTCTTTTAACAATTGCTCTCTATCGAAAACTTTATCGGGGGATTTCGCTAAGAAATATAATAATTCATATTCTTTTGGTGTTAAAGAAACCTCTTTGCTATCAGCAAGTACACGGTGGGCATCATTATCGATCGTTAGATGTGAGAAGACGATCACATCTTTTGCCGTTGTTTCCGTCTGCATGTAACTCGTGCTTGAAGAGCGACGTAATAAAGCTTTTACCCTTAACACGACTTCACGAGGACTGAACGGCTTTACGATATAATCATCGGTACCCACTTCGAACCCTTGAACGCGGTTCACTTCTTCCCCTTTAGCAGTCAGCATGATAATAGGTGTCGTTTTCTTCTCCCTTAATTCACGGCAAACTTCGATTCCATCTTTACCAGGCATCATAATATCCAATAAAATTAAATCATAATCATTTTCAAGGGCTTTTGTTAAAGCCATATCTCCATTTTCCGCTTCATCGATCATGTATTCTTCCCTTTCCAAATACATCTTCAGCAGCCGGCGGATTCTTTCCTCATCATCCACCACGAGAATTTTTATAGCATTATACATTATGTAATCAGCCTCCTATCATATATTCTACAAAATGAAAACTTCCATGACTAATACTTTTTCCTTACAAAGTACGATAAAGAGCCGATTTTGCATGGCTTCCATGAACCTTTCACCATTTTGTCACAAAAAAAGACTTCGACCGCTCACTAAAAGTTCATAAATGCTTTCACCGAAATATCCTTATTAATGGTTATGACTGAAAAAGGGATCATTCTCTAGAAAAATCGATAAGCCAACTCCTCGACGTTTCTATCAAAAGACCCCCTTCATCTAAATATTACAATACAGAATCAAGCATATGAATGCAAACCAGCAATAACAAGATTGACGAATATCAAGTTAAACATTATGATGGCAAAACCGATGACGGCAAGCCAAGCTGATTTTTCCCCTTGCCATCCCTTTGACATGCGCAGATGCAAGAAAGCTGCATAAAACAACCAAGTAACAAGTGCCCAGACCTCTTTCGGATCCCAGCCCCAGAATCGTGTCCAGGCCACTTGAGCCCAGATCATTGCAAAAATAAGGGCACCGAGTGTAAAAATCGGAAAACCGATAAGGACCGAACGATAACTAATCTCGTCCAATAAATTTAAATTCACATTTTTAACGATCGGTTTAATCAATGCTGCCACTCTTTTGCGAGCAATCAACCTTATTAAACCATACAAGACAAGCCCCATACCGAATGACCAAAGTACAGTATTCAGTTTCTTGGCATTGATCAGTGGAGGCATGTCCATAAGTGGTTCAAATCGATCCGTCTCGATTAGTTTCCCTTCATTTGGACCCACTAACGCCGGGAGATTGAATTCCTGTTTAACCTCAGCACCATGTTTATCGACCCAATCAAACTTCGCCTGATAATCCATCGCAGCAAAAGAAGAAGTGATGATGACGAATCCGATGGTGCAGACTAATGTGAACATGATGCCTTCAAGCCAGAACGTTCTTTTGCTTGATTGTGTCTGATCGACGAATTTGATTAAATAAATGATGGCAGTAACGAAACTTATGGCAAGGATCGACTGTCCTGCCGCTGCAGTCGTTACATGAATATGAAGCCAATCGCTCTGCAAAGCAGGAATGAGTGGCGAAATTTCTGTAGGGAACATACTTGCATATGCGATTATCAATAACGCAATCGGTAAAGCGAATAGCCCAAGGGCAGGTGTTTTATAAAGGTAATATATTAATATGAAAGCACCGACCAGCATCATTCCGAAAAAGGTCGTAAATTCAAACAGGTTACTTACCGGGGCATGGCCGGCAGCAATCCATCTAGTGATGAAATACCCAATTTGCGCCGTGAAACCGAGAATGGTGATGAAAATGCCCAGTTTAGCCCATTTGTTTTGTTTCTTTTCTTCGGCTCCGCGTTTATCCTTGATCGATCCCCCAAATAAAAAGGTAGCGACAAGATATAATAAGAAAGCTGCATATAAAAAGTTACTGCTTAATTCAGCCATTTAAAACTTCCCCCTTACTAGAAGATTTCTCATCTTCAAGTTGATCAATCGGTTCGGAAAGTGATGTTGATTCTATCGCTTGTTTTATATCTCTTTTAATACCGTGCCAGTTTTTGTTTGTATGGCCGGCCATTAATATCTCATCATCTTTCCTCTTAATCCAAATTCTCCGGTGATTCCAATAAGAGCCTTGGACAACGCCTATCATGAAAATGATTCCACCTGTGAATAGGATCCAAAGCGTTAAATCCTTCCTTACGGTCAAAGCCGTGACATCTTGGGTTTCCACACCATTAAAAGCCATTTTATAAGTGTTTTCCCCTAAAGGCTCCACAGTCTCTTTAATCGCAACGAAACTGACTTCACCCTCTGGCTTATCCGGAGTATGCATTTTAAAGATAAATGCTGGATTATTCGGAATCTTCGATATCGTTCTAGGTACACCTTTATCATCGAATTCGAAATCAGGGAAGTAACTGATCAAATCAACAGAATATCCTTCCTTCAACTCGTATTTCTTTTGAGGATTATTCAAATCAACCTTTAAGCTGCCATATTTCTCCTCGGTTTTTTTATTTATTAAATTAAAAGCCATCGTACTGAGCTCATTAAGTTTATAATCTACTTGGTAAAGGGCATAATGATCATATTTCAGAGGTTCATTGACTTTGATTTTATAATCTTTTACCTTATCAAGATCCACCTTTTCCCCTGGTATTGATTCTCCCTTGCGCTCATAGAGCGTAACATCAGATTGATAGGTTTTGGCTATCGTACCGGTTTTATCTATTGCAGCACTGTATTGTTCATCTTCTTCATTTCCTTTGTCATACACCTCTAAGGTGAATTCATTATTCTGAAGATAGTATTCACCATTTGTACCCGGGATTTCTTTTCTCTCACCTTCCCGTAGCCAAAGTACTTTGTCGATATACATCCCGGGGACAGAACGCAATAATGCTCCAATTAAGAAAATGATAAGTCCAATATGATTTACATAGGGTCCCCAACGTGAAAAACGCCCCTTTTCGGCAAGTATATGACCGTTTTCCTCGCGAATATGATAACGCTGCCTTTTTAATCTATTCTTTACTTCTTCAAGGTTTATATCTTGGTCTTCAAGCTTTGTCACTCCATAAAGCCTCTGACGCTTCATGAAACCGTCATGACGTGTGACCCCTTGTTTTTTTAACGATCGATATAATGGAAAAAAACGATCGATACTGGCAATCAGGAGTGATGTGCCCAGCATGCCTATGATAATCAAATACCACCATGAACTATATAAATTATGGAACCCGAGTTCATAATACACCTTCCCGAACCAGCCGTATTCCAGTTCATAATGTTCTGCAGGCGTCGCGGTTGAAGGTATATACATTTCCTGGGGTAAGATCGTCCCGATAGCTGAAGCGACCAAGGCAATGACAATGAGCGTCACCCCTACCTTAACGGAAGAAAAGAAGTTCCATATTTTATCGATGATCGTTTTTTTATATGTTTGTGAACGCCTGGCAGTTCCTTCATATCGCATATCAATAAGCTTGTTTTCTTTTTCGTTACCAAGGACCATCCCGCATTTCCCACAAATCTTTGTGCCAAACGGATTTACATGACCGCAATCGCATTTTACTTCTTTCATGTCAAAAACTCCCCAATATTATGGTTTAATTCTCTCCATATGCTTTTGGATGCTCTCTTCTGTCAAAGCTCCGGTGATGATATCTACTACTTTCCCCTCTTTATCGACCAAAAAGGTAACTGGCAAAATATCCACGCGATAGGCATTTTCCACTTCCCTGCCTTTATCGATCATGACTGGAAAGGTAAGATTATGCTTTGTAATAAAATTATTGACAGCATAGTCAGATTCCCCGACATTGACCGCTAATATCTCAACGCCCTGGTCCTTAAAGTTTTTATATTGATTTTCCATATAAGGCATTTCATATTCACACGGCTTACAATATGTACCCCAAAAGTTCAGGAAGACGCCTTTTCCTTTGTATTCAGAAAGTTTATGCTCTTTGCCTTCCATATCAGTCAAAACGAAATTGGGTGCATCTGATCCTTTTCTCAGACTTTCATTCTTATCTTTAGTGAAGTTCGTATAAAGGGCAAACACTAAAGCTGCACCTAAAAGCAGAAGAATGATGGTCCTGCTTATTAGGCGTCGCTTCTTCTTATCCATAGAGATCCTCCTAATGCCACACTAAATTTAACCATACCATTATACCATTCAACACCATGCCCATTTTATTTAAATTTCTGAAGGTTTTGTGACATTCATTCCCGATTCATGAAAGAAAAGGTATTTACAGGTTGTTTTCCACCACCCATTCTTCCAGAGGAAGAATGGGGTAGTGGTTTCAACCTATTAATAAAGGAAATATTCTTTTTTACATTCTCCGCTGTTTAGGTTCGGTCGATGCTAAAGTCCTCATTAATTTAACTTCATGTGGAGTCAGTTCCCTGGAATCTCCTGCTGTTAACCCGTCCAAAGTCAAGAAACCATATTGTTCCCTCTTCAATTTTATGACGGGATGGCCGATTGCTTCAAACATCCTGCGGACTTGTCTATTCCTGCCTTCATGTATTGTGATTTCAACAATGGCCGTTTCCTTTTTTTTGTCGGTAGACAATACCCTAGTCTTGGCTGGAGCAGTCTTGCCATCCTCCAATTTGATACCTTTATCCAGCTTTTTCAAGCTTTCACGCAAAGGCATCCCTTTTACTTTTGCAACATACACTTTATCCACTTCATGCTTCGGATGCATTAACGTGTTTGCAAATTCTCCGTCATTGGTTAAAATCAACAAACCTGAAGTATCGTAATCCAAGCGGCCAACTGGATAAATCCGCTCATTGATGTAAGGGAAATAGTCCGTTACGACTTTTCTATTCTTATCATCCGAAACTGCCGAAATGACACCGCGCGGTTTATAGAATAGGAAATAAACAGGAGCTTCTTTTTCAAGCGGGACTTCATTAACCTGAACCTTATCATTAGGACCCACCTTCACGCCTAATTCCTTCACTACTTTGCCGTTCACTTTTACCTTGCCTTCTAAAATCAACTCTTCTGCTTTACGGCGGGAAGCCAGTCCAGCATGTGCTATCACCTTTTGTAATCGTTCCATCTATCTTCACCCCATAGTATAATCATTCGTTTGTTATTGTCTATACATACACAATCATACAATTATTACATATAGAGAGGCAAAAACAAAAGGTTTTTCGCGATTAAGAGCTTTTCTTTTATCAATACACTAATAATGAGACTGTTAAATGGTCTAGTTTCCATAATGAGTGTAACATAGCTTATTTTTCCATACAAAAAAATGTTTCTTTTAGATGAAAGTTTGGACCCCATTTAAAATCGATAGCCCATCATAGCCGTTAGTTTAAGAAAAAGACAAAAAAAAGAAATGGGATGCCCATTTCCTTCCTTTTACTTCATTCCGAAAACTAGTGTGACAACGATAACGGCAGCTATGATTCCGATCAGGTCCGCCAAAAGACCGACCTTAAGGGCATCACCCATTTTTTTGATCCCGACCGCTCCAAAATAAACGGTCAATACGTAGAATGTGGTGTCTGTACTTCCCTGAATCGTGGCAGCCAAGCGTCCAACGAATGAATCCGGTCCATAAACCGATATAAGGTCGCTGGTCATGCCTAAAGCGGCTGTTCCGGATATTGGTCTAATAATCGCAAGGGGTAAAACCTCAGACGGAAAATGAAGAAAGGAAAGCAATGGGTTTAATAATTGTACAATGAAGTCCAATGCCCCTGATGCCCTAAATACCGAAATCGCCACAAGCATGCCTACCAGGAAAGGGATGAGGGAAAAGGACATGTTGATCCCTTCTTTCCCACCCTCGACGAAGGTCTCATAGGTGGGAATCCTTTTCAATGTACCGTACAGTAATATACAGAGGATCAAAATCGGTATCATCCAAATTGATATGGTGGTCATCCAGTGCAACATCCTATTCCCTCCCGCTTCTCTTTCTCCTGTAATAAAAATATCGGTCTATCGCGATTCCTCCAACGGCAGAAATGGCTGTTGCTATTATGGTCGGGAAAACGATGTCCGTCGGGGAGTGGGCATCGTAATTCATGCGGATTGCAATAACAGTCGTCGGAATCAACGTTACGCTTGAGGTATTGATCGCTAAAAAAGTGACCATCGAGCGGCTTACCGTTGCTTTTCCTCCATTTAGTTTCTTTAGCTGCTCCATGGCTTTAATACCAAGAGGTGTAGCTGCATTTCCTAAACCGAATGTGTTTGCCATCATATTCGAAAGGATATATCCCATAGCCGGATGATTAGGCGGCACTTCAGGGAACAGCCATCTCATGAATGGCTTGAACAAGTTGGATAGTTTATCAAGCAGTCCCGATTCTTCCGCTATTTTCATCAAACCCAGCCAAAAGACAAGAATGCTCATCAGTCCCAGACAAAGGGTTACCGCTTCCTTTGCACTGACAAAAAGAGCTTTATTCACCTGATCCATGGTCCCATTAATCATGCCAAATACAATACCGATCACAAACATCCCAACCCAAATGTAATTAACCATTCCGTTCGATTCCCAATACCGCTTCAAATACCTCGGCCCATGATGATTGGAACGATTGTTGCTTGAAGCTTTCTTTTGATTCCCCATAAAAAATTGAACGCGTACCTATTTTCTTTCCATCGAGATAGATGGATGCCCTGCCGACCACTTCCGGGATTTTCCTTTTATCTTTCCAATCCTTCTGAGGCTTCAACAATTTCATTTTCACATTGACCAACTTTGTCTCTTCTTTTGTTAGTGGGTATGAAAAATCCTTTTTAATGTACACATGCCCTTTATATATTTTATTTTCCATATTCTTTACCATGCCTTCAGGTAAAATTTCTGTTGGCTTATAATCCTTAAAGGCGGCTTCGTACATTTGAATATGATCATTCCAATCATCCGGACCATTCAATGTCACAGCAATCAGGTCATGCCCGTTTTTTGTTGCCGTCGTGACCAAGGTACGTTTTGCTAGTTTGGTATACCCTGTTTTCCCCCCTGTGCAATACTCATATAATTGTGTAAGTAGGCGATTTTTGTTTTTCCATACATAATCCCATTGTTCTGTGGAATTAGGTGCCCTATGTTCCTTTGTGCCGGCAATCTTGGCATACGTTTCATTTTGCATGGCATAACGAGTGAGTATGGCCATATCATATGCGGTTGAATAATGATTTTTCGTATTATCCAAACCATGTGGATTTGAAAAATGAGTATTTTTCATCCCGATTTCTTCCGCCTTTTGATTCATCATCCAGACGAATCCATCCAGGCTTCCGCCAACCTTTTCACTGATTGCGACTGCTGCATCATTGCCTGAACGAAGCATCAAGCCATAAACCAAATCTTCGAGCTTAATTCTTTCACCTTCTTTTAAATAAAGGGATGATCCCTCCGTCCCGAAGGCAGTACTGCTCACCTTCACTTTTTCATCCATTAGTCCCGATTCAATAGCCAAGATAGCCGTCATTATTTTCGTAATGCTTGCTATACGATTCTTTTCATGGGCATTCACTTCATAAATGACCCTTCCGCTATCCTCATCCATTAAAATCGCACTATGGGCACTTACGGAAACCTTTGCTTTGGCGCTTTGTAAGGGTGCCATAAAAGACAACAGGAGAATGACGATACACAAACTTGATAACCCTTTATATGAAAAACGCATAAGTGCCCCCTCGTCTCTTTACTTGTTTTTGTACAAGTTTATGCAAATGGACAAGGGTTATGAATAAAAAGAATGTAAACCTTCATGATATCTCCATATTTTCAAAGAGCATATCCAATAAATAAAAAAATCGATAGGAGGACAGTCCCCTATCGATTTAGTGTTCTATCATACTAATAATGCAGCGATTTCATCTATTTTCTTAGCGCCGAATACCACTTCTTCATCATTGATGATCATAGCCGGCACGCTCATGACTTTATATTTCTTCTTAATTTCCTGGAAATTGCTTATATCGACCATTTCAGCTTCAACGTTAGGGTTTTCAATCGCTATGCGCTGTGCACCCACTACAACGTCTGGACAGTAGTGACATGCCAATGAAACCATAACCTTAATGTTCGCTTTTTTACTGATTCCCTTAATTGAATTCAATACGGCTGAATCCAATGCCTGACCTGGTCCGGCCAGGTTATAGATAGCCAAGATGAAGGAATTCAGCTCATGGCCGCCTGGTACACCGTGGTATTTGACGCCGCTGTATTCACCATTTGAATTTAAGAGGGAAACAACTGGGAACTTATCTGCATTGATTTTTGCTTCAATTTCCGTATTTTCCCCCTTGTTGTATAACTCAAGATGAAGATTATCTCCTAATTCCGCAACATCCAACAAGAAGTCTCGCAATTCGACTGATTTTGGCAAACTTTCATCGACGATGGACACCAATGTAACGTCGCTCTCCATCTTGCCGAAGATTCCCTTCAGTTGGCCACGTAACGCATCACTTAATAAAGCGCTCTTTCCTGCTGGGACAGCGGCCTGTTCTTTTTTCGCCGGTTTTTCAACTTCAGGTTCATCTTTGATGCCTAAACGATCTTTTTCTTCAGCAATATATTTGCCGGCATCCGTTGCTGCAATCGCACCGTCAGATACAGCGGTGATAATCTGGCGCAAAGATTTTGGCCTTAGGTCGCCCGCCGCATATACACCCTTCACATTAGTATTCATATCATCATCCGTGAGAATGTAACCAGCATGGTCCATTTCGATATGGCCAGTGAAAATCTCTGTTTTCGGCTCGTAACCAATGAAAACGAATACTCCAAACGTACTGTCTTCTTCCTTCGCCTTATATTCAAATTCTTCTTTAGTCTCGTTATTGATGAAACGGGCACTTTGAATCATCCCGTCCCCATATACCCCAAGGATCTCCGTATTGAATTTCACTTCAATCTTATCATTTGCCATCACTTTATCAACGATGGACGGGGCACACGAGAAGCTTGATTCCCGGGCGATGATTGTAACTTTTGTAGCAAAGCGTGTCAGGAATATAGCTTCTTCAGCGGCTGCATACCCTGCCCCGATAACGAAAACTTCCAACCCTTCAAAGAATTCGCCATCACAAGTTGAACAATAAGCTACACCGCGTCCAGTGAATTCCTCTTCACCCGGAAAGCCCAATGTTCTTGGAGTAGCACCCGTTGCAATGATGACGGCGCGGGCCTGGTAGTCCCCACCAAGGGTTTTAACGACTTTTACCTCACCGGAGAAATCCACGCCCGTTACATCGGCTTTAGCGAATTCCACGCCAAAATCTTCATTTTGAAGCTTCATTTCTTCAACTAACCTTGGACCCGAAATATGGCGGATACCAGGATAATTGGCTATTTCCGATGTAGTTGCAGCTTGTCCGCCGCCAGTTCCTTTTTCAAGAATTATTGTCTTTAGTTTAGCTCTTCCTGCATAAACGCCCGCTGAGAGGCCTGCAGGACCGCCGCCAATAATTAATAAATCATATATTTTTTTCATATTTGTTCTCCTTGCTGAAAGAAAATGCGTGCTAAACTGATTATTTTGAAAAACAAAAGGCACTTATTTTAGGTAAGTGCCTTTTGTCATTAGATCTGTTCGGACGAATTGTTCCAGTAATCGTAATCAATTGCTGGATATATCCATTAATCAAAGAAATGGATCATCCCATTAAAAATTAAAGTTTACCTACAAGGTCTAGGCTTGGTTCAAGAGTAGCTTCACCTGGAGTCCATTTTGCAGGGCAAACTTTATCTCCGTGTTCTGCTACGAATTGTGCAGCTTGAACTTTTCTCACAAGTTCTTCTGCATTACGGCCAATCCCTAAGTCATTAACTTCGTATGCTTTAATTTGTCCTTCTGGATTTACGATGAAAGTTCCGCGTAGAGCCAATCCATCCTCTTCGATTAATACACCGAATTGACGGGATAAAACGTTTGCTGGGTCAGCTAACATTGGATATTGAATTTTACCGATTGTATCAGTAGCATCAGCCCAGCCTTTGTGGCTGAAATGAGTATCTGTTGAAACTGAGTAAACTTCACAACCAATTTCCTTGAATGTTTCATAGTTATCTTGAAGATCAGCTAATTCAGTTGGACATACGAATGAGAAGTCAGCTGGATAGAAAAAGAATACTGCCCATTTTCCTTTAACATCTTCAAGTGTAACTTCTTTGAATTCTCCTGCATGGTAAGCTTGTACTTTAAAATCTTCAACTTGTTTATTGATCAATGACATAATAAATTCCTCCAATAGCTATTTTTTTATATGCTCCTATTTATAATAATTATTAAATAGAAATTAGTCAATAAATATACCTTAATAATTTTCAAGTTCACAAATTAGTCACAGTTTTTATATTGATATAAATTAATTATTTTAAAAAACCCATGGCACTTCAAAATCGCCTTTTTAACACATTTTAAATGTTATTTCAAGGTTAAAAACAAGACACATGCTCATTATTTCGGAAATTGATATCATCCCCTTTCCAATCAAATAAAAATATTCAAATGAGAATCAATGGCCATTTCAAATAAAATTGTCAGTCATTCCTTTATATCATTGCCATATTTTCCCTAAAAGATTCTTAATACAGGATTTTCTGACAAAAAAAACGAACCATCACGGCTCGTCTGCGAATTGGTTTTCCTTAGACATTTCTTTATTTTATCAATTATTGTTTTTTCCAAATAAGCTTCTTCGCTTCTGTGAACCTTACCGCTGTTTGCGGCCAGTTTACAACGTCCCACCATTTGTCCACATACCCTGCCCGATTATTTTTATATTGCAGGTAATAAGCATGTTCCCATACATCAAGAACAAGAATCGGGATCGTATCCCACTGGGTCAACAACATATGCAATTCGGATTGAAGTATTTCTAGCCGCCGCGCACGTGGAACCCAGACTAAAATCGCCCAGCCAACACCTACTACCTGTTTGGCCGCTTCACTAAAATGACTTTTAAACGCTGCAAAGCTTCCAAAATCCTTCTCAATCTGTTTAAGTAAATCTCCCTTTGGCTGTCCGCCTCCTCCTGGAATCATCACTTCCCAAAACAGCGTATGGAGATAATGGCCTGACCCATGAAAAGCTGCTTCCTTTTCCCAATGCTTCAACAAGGAAAAATCTTTCCTCTCCCTCGCTTTTTGCATCATCAATTCCGCTTTATTCAGCCCATCGACATATGCTTGATGATGCTTATCATGGTGCAGATACATGATTTCCCTTGAAATCGTCGGTTCCAACGCTTCATAGGCATAAGGTAATGGCGGAAGTGTATGCCTCCCAATCGGCACTGATTGCCTTTCCTGTATACTGAATTCTCTAGCGAGTTCTTCAATTTCTTCGTAGACCCGTGCCATCTCTTCCTCAATCAGGACCATATCCTCATCATCCATTTCTTCCTCATTCAAATCTTTTGTCAACTGGGAAAGTCGTTCAATATTTGACAACAATTGCGAATCGGTGATATCGATCTTCTCAAGATATTCCATGACTCCATCAACCCATTCACTTACGTCTTTTGCATACTCTTCTACATCAGACATCTTCGAACCTCCTCTTAACCTTCATGCACTTTTAATCATCAAAGTATTTTATGTTTCGATTAAGCGGAGATTCCATTTATAGCTAAAAAAACAGCTAGGCCTGTTAAGCCTAGCTGCTTCTCTATCTTGACTGTAACATTTTCGTCCGGTAATCCGTTTCATAAAACTCCAATTCTTCACGCATTGTCTGGAATCCACTTTCCACGGCCTTCAGAATGGAGATTATGCTGTCAGGTACACTTTGGTGAAATTTAATCGAGTTTTTTCCTGTATAGGCAGATCTGCTGTCCTCAAACCACCGATCTGATTTTGGGGAAAAGTATTCTTCGATACATTGATGATAAACTCTATAAAGCGTCTTTTCAGCTGCAGCTTTATTGAAAACATCATTTTTCAGAACGATTTGGCAAGCCTCCAAGCCCTCTTCACAACTTACAAGCATTCTTCTTAAACTAGAAAGGATCCCTTTATAATAGGTTTCATCCCCGCTTTTTTCCTCTTGCAACTTAGAATAGGTCGTCTCATTTATAAATTCTTCTAGTTGAGCCACTGTCGTTTCTAAAAACCCTTTTACATCCTCAAGCTGAGATTTTACCAATGTATTCCCCAACCGTGAACCCTCCTCAAAATGATTAAGATTGAATATAATAGTCAACATGTGATTCTATATCATATGGTTTAGCTTGGTCAATAGATATAAACACTTTCTCCAATTTTTCAAAATCTATATTTTCGAAATAACCAGCCAGCTCTTTTTCTGCATTTATATATATACGTTTTCGGTTAACCAGGCTCGGGTCTTTGAGTAGACAGACCATGGCAATGATATCGGCCATATAAATATCCCGGTTAGGGCTTTTGAATAGAGGATTGGCGGGATATGGGGTCCAAAGAGTGACCATCTCATCAAAATAGCGAAGATACAGTACATTCAGCGTCTTTTCTTCTCCATCCTTTATGTATTGTATAACGGATCGATTAAAGAAGTCCTCAGGTGAATTTGACTTTTCCTTTTCAAGCCCAAATCCATTGCATGCCACAATTCGCACCCGCAATCCCCCCGCATTCATTTTTTTCTATATTATCACAATTCAGGAAAAAATGTTATTCGATTGTTTGCTGAAATTTTTCAAAAAACAGATCGGCTTCACCATTTTCAAAGCTATCATCCGAATTATCCGCGAGCGGCGGTAATTCATCTATGGAATTCAGGCCGAAGTAATCCAAAAACTCTTTTGTTGTCCCATATAAATAAGCCCGGCCGGATCCTTCAGCACGTCCGACCTCTTTTATTAAGACTTTCGTGACAAGTGTATGGATGGGGCGTTCCGTTTTGACCCCGCGAATTTCATCAATTTCAGCTCTAGTAATCGGCTGCTTATAGGCAATGATTGCGAGTGTTTCCAAAGCTGCCTGGGACAAACCTTGTGTGCTTGTCGTTTCCACCAGTCTTTTCAGGTAATCCGAGTGTGCTTTTTTTGTCGTCATTTGATAAACACCCGCTATTTCGATCACCTGAATCCCGCGTACATCCGATATATATTCTTCCTTTAAACTTTCAACGATGTCTCTTGCTTGATATTCCGTAATTTCAAGGACAGAGGCAATTTGTTTGACGGAGAGTCCTTCATCTCCAGTTGCAAACAATAATGCCTCAAGAATCCCTTTCCAATTAATAACTTCCAACTTGCTCTACACCTTCCTTAGCAGCAATCATGATTTCCGAAAAATTATCTTCCTGTTCAACGATGATTTCATTTAGTTTCATTAATTCCAGTACTGCCATAAAAGTGATGACGATATGCTCTTTAACCGGAAGCGAAAACAGTTCAAAAAAACTTTTCTTCCCTTTAATTGATTGTAACTCAATCATGATTTCATCCATTCGTTTTTCTATCGATATCTCTTGTTTCGTTACTTTAGTGTAAAGCGGCTTTTGTATTTTTTGCCTTCGGAGCAGTTTTTGCAGAGCTCCGAGCATATCGTATAGACTTATATTCAACTCTTGTTTATCACTTTCCGCTTCTTTAACATATACAGATAAATCACTTGGGGGTTTAGTGAACATCAGGCTGCGTTCTTCTTCCATCCCTTTAAACTCTTCAGCTGCATACTTATACTTTTTATATTCTAATAGTTTCTCCACAAGCTCATCCCGTGGATCTTCTTCAAATATTTCCCCATCTTCATCAATCAATTGTTCATCTTCATGCTTTGGAAGCAGCATTTTACTCTTGATGGCAAGCAGTGTTGCAGCCATCACCAAATATTCGCTGGCCACATCCAATTCCAGGTGCTGCATCGTATGGATGTATCCTAGGTATTGATCTGTAATATCAGCCATCGGAATATCGTAGATGTCTATTTCAAGGCGATTAATCAAATGCAGGAGTAAATCCATCGGACCTTCGAAAGCGTCAATTTTTATATTATAACCCATTAAATTACCCCATTTAAATCTAATTGGCCGATAATAGGCCTATTTCTTTTACTAATCAAGTATAGTGGATTGCCGCCCTTTATCCAATAATAATAATTTAGGACCTTAGAAAAGTTCTTAAAAGGGATTTGTGAAATTGGGTCAATGCCCAATCACATTCTCAAATCCTACATAGTCTAGAAATGTAAGAACAGCAGAACAAAGGAGGTACTTATTATGGGTGCAGGTGGTTTTGGGCACGGCGGCGGATTCGCGTTTATTGTAGTATTGTTCATTTTATTAGTTATCGTCGGTGCTAGTTGGTGTTAATTGACTTATTAGTCAAGCTGATTGCCTTGCAATCGGCTTTCTTTATTTTCCAAGAAAAAATTCTATGCTAAACTTAGGGTGGATACATGGCGGATATTTAGCTATGGAAAATGGCTTTTAGCCTTACCTTGGATGATTTCATCAAACAAAAGGGGTGCTCTTATTGAATTACGCGGAAGACTACCTTTCTTTCCTTGTCCATTTCCATGGAACAAGGGATTACTTTGAATGTCATGAAATTCTTGAAGAATATTGGAAGGAAACCGCTCCAAAAGAACGTGACTCCCACTGGGTCGGGCTCATCCAAATTGCGGTTGCCCTATACCATGATCGCAGGGAAAACAAAAAAGGGGCTGCAAGGACACTTGCTAAAGCCCTTGCAAATCTCCACTCTAAACAAGCCGAGCTCCTGAAATTGGGGCTCGATCCAGAAAAACTGTTCAAATTGCTCGAGGACACACATGAACGGATGCTATCCAAAAAGCCATATGAAAGCATTAATCTTCCGATAGCGGATCAAGGGTTGATCGAAAAATGCCAATCCATGTGTTGGCAGGAAGGGTACATATGGGGCGAAGGTAGCGACATGGCTAATTTATCAATTGTTGATAAACATTTATTGCGCGACCGTTCGGATGTCATTTCTGAAAGGGCTCGGCAGCTATCCCTTCGAAAAACAGGAATGGAGGACCGCCCTTAAAGGTGATCCTCCATTCCCACTTTCATATTAGACTTCTTCGCACCTGTCAAGAAAGCTTTCCGTAAACTCATTTGCTTTTAGTTCTTTATCAGGATATTGCTCCTTGATGGCCCTTACCATCGTTTTACCGATACCTTGCTTCCGAAAGGATGGATTTACAGATATATGCTGTATCTCAATGTGGGTTGGAGAGACTTCTATTCCGATCAAGCCCGTAATCTCTTCATCTTTCCATAAGAACAGCTGTAGGTTTTCATCCGTTTCATAATTCTTCATCGTATTCCGAAGCGTTTTTATCTCTTTTTCATTTGGCATGAAAGATAATAATCCCATGGCAAACTTCTCATAACTTTTCTTATACTTAATCAACATAATATCCCTCGTTACTAAATAACGTTTTTATTATCTACCTGTTTCTAATTAATTCGCTTAGAATAATAAGCTCACATATAACATTTCCATCATACATAAAAAATTCGTTCGTTTCAACATCACTTTCAGCACTTGATTTATCGATGTGCTATGTGCTAAGCGATAAACAGCCAATATATGATTCCCCACATCAAAGCGATAATAAGCATCATAAGTAAAAGAGTTTTATTGCTTTTCCTCATCCCATACTCCTTTTATGAATGGTCCAAATATTTAAATAACGAATTCATTCTACTATAACTTAACACAATCTGACAAATATCCTTGCAATCTTGCTTCGATTTTACTACATTGGTAAAGTGACCTTAGATTCATAGAGTGCATAATAGGGATAAAAGACAAGATGCAATCAATTCCTCCTTTGAAAGAGCTATAGCTATTTTGTGCTATATAAATATTTTTCAGGAAAATATGTATCCTTTTTATCCTTTGTTTCGTCAAATACTATGAATCTTTATTTAAAACGCCGCTCTTTTAATGAAAGATCTCAATTCAGCAGGAAAAGTTAAGGAGGATTATCATGAAAAAAACGAATAAATGGGTCTTTTTAACCATTTTTTTATGTCTATTATTGCCATATAAAGCTTTTGCAGATGCAGCTGTTGGTGAAATGACCGTCACACTAGGAGAAAATTTGACAAATGAACAAAAAAATATGGTTTTGTCAGAAATGAAAGCCCCTAATGATGTTGAGGTTCTAACGGTTACAAATGCGGAGGAACATGAATACTTAGGAGACTATATCGCCAGCCGGCTGATTGGTACAAAAGCTATTTCATCCTCTGCCATTACTTTGGAGGAAAAAGGCACTGGCCTTAAACTGGAGTCGAAAAACATTAACTGGGTCACAGACGAAATGTATATCAACGCATTGGCAACTGCTGGAGTAAAAGATGCTACCGTTTATGTCACCGCACCTATACCCGTTTCCGGTACAGCAGCTTTGACAGGGGTCATTAAAGCCTATGAAATCTCTTCAGACAAGAAGATTCCGGAAGATGTGAAGCAGGCAGCGAATGAAGAAATGGTAAAAACAGCTAAATTGGGTGATGAAATCGGTACAGAGGAAGCCTCTGCACTGGTAACGAAAATCAAAGAGGAAATGGCTGAAAATCCTCCGGCCAACACTGAAGAGGTCCGCGAGGTTGTCGAGTCTTCAGCAAAAGAACTGGGAATTGCCTTAAATGATAATCAA
Organism: Peribacillus simplex; assembly: GCF_001578185.1. Taxonomy (NCBI): domain Bacteria; kingdom Bacillati; phylum Bacillota; class Bacilli; order Caryophanales; family Bacillaceae; genus Peribacillus; species Peribacillus simplex. Next base: position 3,394,829 of record NZ_CP011008.1, read on the forward strand.
GTTCAAAGTTTAATTGATTTATTCAATAAACTAAAAGAATTGAATATTGATTGGAACTCTGTCGGGGATCAGCTTACTGCCGCTAAAGATAAGCTTTCCAATTTTCTTGAGTCCGAAGAGGGTCAATCATTCTTAGATAAATTGAAAGAAGTCTTCAGCAGTTTAATAGACGCGATCAAATCTTTTTTCAGCTGATTTGAATAAAAAAAGGATGGCCCATGCCATCCTTTTTTTATTCTTTATTGACGACGGCCGCTTCATGAAGGGCCAAATCCAAATGGATAAGATCTTCGTACGTCTCACGTTTGATGACCAATCGGGCTTCTCCTTTTTCGGCAAAGACGACAGCCGGTCTCGGAATCCGATTGTAATTATTCGACATGGAATATCCATATGCCCCTGTACAAAAGACTGCCAAGACATCACCGCGTCCGGCTTTTGGCAATGGTAAATCCCAAATCAACATATCTCCGCTTTCGCAGCATTTCCCAGCAATGGACACTGTCTCTTCTACAGGGTCAAGTGGGCGGTTTGCAAGAATTGCGTCATACTTCGCTTCATAAAGAGCTGGACGTATGTTATCACTCATGCCCCCATCTACGGCAATATATTTACGGACATTAGGCACTTCCTTTTCAGAACCGACCTTATACAAGGTCACCCCGGCGTCTCCGACTAATGAACGGCCAGGTTCAATCCAGATTTCAGGCATCACTAAATCAGAGTCAGCAATCAGGTTCTGTACTTCCCTAACGATTTCTTCTACATATTGAGATGCCGGAAGCGGGTCGTCCTCTTGTGTATACCGAATTCCGAATCCCCCTCCGAGATTCAATACCTTTGGTTGAAACCCTATCGAACCATGCCATTCATTTAACTTGCCGATAATTTTTTGGGCCGCCAGAAGGAAACCGGTCGTTTGAAAGATCTGCGAACCGATATGGCAGTGGAGTCCCAGCACTTCCAGAAACTCGCTTTTCAGCGCTTGTCGAAGGGCGCTTTCCGCCTGTCCGTTAATAAGATCAAAACCAAATTTCGAATCCTCTTGCCCTGTCAAGATATAATCATGCGTATGGGCTTCAATTCCTGGTGTTACACGAAGAAGGATTTTCACCTTTTGTTCACGGCTTGTACAAATTTCTTCCAAAAGTGCCAACTCTGAAAAATTATCGACTACTATACAGCCAATTTCATAATCCAAAGCCATATGCAGCTCTTCTTCACTTTTGTTATTTCCATGAAAGTGAATGCGTTCAGTTGGGAAATTTGCCTTAATTGCCGTATACAATTCCCCCGCTGAGACAACATCGAGAGAAAGTCCTTCTTGATCAGCCAACTGAATCATGGCAATCGAAGAGAAAGCCTTACTTGCGTATGCAACTTGGGCTGAGATCCCCAATTCTTCAAAAGTTCTCTTGAACCCTCTTGCCCGTTCACGAATTAGCTCTACATCATAAACATATAATGGAGTGCCAAATTGTTCGATCAGTTCGATCGTGTCCACTCCGCCAATTTTCAGATGTCCACGTTCATTGACACCACTGGTTCCGTACAAATGCATGATAGCTTCACCTTCCTGACTTAAAACTAAAGATTGATAAGAAATGAGGCAGCCTCAAATAAAGAAACCCTGATGCAAGTGAAAAAGGGGTGTCTATATGAACAAGCTTCATCCGAATCAATCGATTATCCCATTGGATATTGTTCTCTATGGCTGCTTCGTAGTTCGAAGGGAAAGACAGATTGGTTTAACTTCAAAGAGCCATAAGCGCTCTATCTCTTTGTGAAGCCTTAACTTTACCGCTTTTTCCGAATAAAATTAAATTACCACAACTTTTCGACAACATCAACCTTAAGATTTTCTCGGCTGCCTATATTTATCCTGGGGATGCACAATACTAGGACGCTCCGCAGCTCCTGGATAAGGTCTTCTTAATAGAATATGTGACAAACCCTTTGGTTGAAAGGGAATTAACGGCCATAAATAAGGTGTATTTAACGTTTTTATACTAGTAAGCAAAATAATGTGGAGTGTGATGCCTATGATTAAGCCAGGCACTTTAAAGATAGCAACCAACAATAGCAATACTAAACGGGAAATTTTATTCGCAACCCCCAATTCTAAACTTGGAGTGACAAAAGTGCCGATTGCCCCTACGGAAGCATAGAGAACCACTTCAGGAACAAATAGGCCAACATCTATCGCTATCTGTCCAATCAAAACTGCCGCAACCAAGCCCATTGCCGTAGAAAGCGGGGTCGGGGTATGAACGGCTGCCATCCTTAAGAATTCTATTCCTATATCAGAAATGAAGATTTGGACCACAATTGGTAGATGCGTTTTATCATTTGGTCCGATAAACTCTAACTTATCCGGTAAAAGCGATGGTTCCAAAGCAAACAATAACCATATCGGCAACAAATATAACGAAACGAATATCCCTAGAAAACGTGTCCAGCGCACCAACGTTCCAACAGCAGGTGCCTGCCGATACTCCTCAGCGTGTTGCATGTGATGGAAAAGAGTGGACGGAGTAATGATGACACTTGGAGATGTATCCACATAAATCAGGACATGACCCTCAAGTAAATGTGTTGCCGCTACATCAGCCCGTTCCGTATACCTTACAAGCGGGTATGGGTTATATCCTTGCTTGACGATGAACTCTTCGATCGTTTTATCAGCCATCGTTATGCCATCAACCTCAATGCTATTCAATTCCTTACGAACGATATCTATTAAATCAGGATCGGCAATATCTTCTATGTAGCCGATGGATATATCCGTTTTCGAACGTTCCCCTACGTGCAGCATTTCAAATCGTAGTCTTTCATCCCGGATTCTTCTTCTTGTTATCGCTGTATTAATGATGATGTTTTCGACAAAACCATCCCTGGATCCACGGACGACTTTTTCCGTATCGGGTTCTACTGGCTGTCTTCCGGGATAACTCCTGACATCAACAACCAATCCTATTGGTTTACCATCGACAACGAGGACTATTAATCCTGATAATACCTTATCAACCAGTTCATCCATCGTCGCTAATTCTTCAACTGATTGGTGTACGAGCAAGCCTTTGATTACATCAAAAACTTTTCCACTCATGATATCAGAATTCCTATTATGGATTAGCGAGTCCAAGATTCCAATGATGTACTCGGTATCCGTCAGGCCGTTTATATAGTAAAGATGAACATCTTTTCTTAAGACCTTTACCCTTCTTACTCCTAAATCGAAGCTGACGCCAAGACCTACTTTCTCTTCCATATACGCGTCAACTTCCGCTACCCTATTCGGAATCGGTTTCATGTTTCGAGGTTTTTCTGAAGTCATCATGACCACTCCTTTCCAATATGATTTCCACCGCTAACTTCGTGATCGGTGCTCCTCTTTTAAAATCATCCTGATGGGACATTTTTCCGATATCCCCTATCCCTACAACTATGGGAACTTGTAATTGATCGATGCAATACACTGTATCTCCTGTAATCTTGCCCAGTTCAAATTCCTCAGCGCCGTATTTATCCACCCCGTTCGGTGTCAAATTACCATCCCGGTCAATACAGATATCCACCTTGGTCCATTCTTCCCTTCTAGTCTTTGAAGCGACCGCTATCACGCCAAGGACATTAATATCAGGATGTCCGGCAACTACCTTCATTGCCTGTTCGCCTGATCCTTCACCGATAAAACCGCTATCATCAAACATGACCAATATGGGATCATACTTTGCCTTTTTTATTAATTCAACAAGCTCCAAGCCAGTATATCGTGATGGATTACCTTGGGACATGGAGATACATCTTCCCCCAATTTCCTTGGCCACAAGCTCGACAGCCCGTTTAGCATACTCATCTCCATCCGTAATCAATATCACTTTTCGTTTGGTCACCATCTTGGGCCTACCTTTCATCATCAGGAATAGTTACCTCATAAACTTATAAATCGCCAAAATAAATCCATTGGAATAATGATCCGGCTATTTTCCCCAATACGAGTGCCATTAACAGATAAATAATTTTCTCTTGAATACCGATTCGCTTAGACAGAATCGGAAATACATTCAGGACTTCAGTTAAGGCAGCAGCAAGCATCCCATTAAAGATCCCGTCTGCCAAGCCGATCGGAATTAACAAAAGTTTCGGGAGGGCAAGTTCCGTTTCCTGTAATCCGAACCATGTTCCTGCGACAACGCCGGCAATGATGGCCCCTTCGTAGAAATGAATCATTTTCATTGTTTTTGTCAGCTGAGTCAGTCTCGGAATCACACCAAGTACAGTTAAAAACGCTACAAAACCGGCACCTGTCGCGAAACCTCCAGCTAAACCGACAAAGATTCCGAAGATAATTTTACCTGTCATCAAGATGGCGCACGTTCTCCCTATTTTCATTCATGGTTACATAATTGTCCAAATCCTGCTGATAGTTGAACATTTCAACCTCGAGCGGACTAGGTTCCTCATTGAAGCGTTTTTTAAAAAAGTGATTAAAAAATAAGATCATGCCTATACCAAGGCCGAAACTATATGGGATTTGGATCAGCAACGGCTTTTCTTCCACTTTTCCCGTTATAATAGTAAAGATTTTTTGGTGTACTTCCCCCATACTTACATCCACATGAAAATTCATGATAGTCATCCCGCCGCCGACAAACAACAGGAACCAGACTAAGGCGAAAGTTAGGAATGACATTTTCTTTTTCGAGAGAATGACTTCGATGATCGTTTGGGAGGGCCCGAATGTCTCCACTTCAATAGTCGGATCCATTTTGCGAATGGCCATGATAACTTGAGCCAAATCAATGACAATAATATTCTTATCTTCCTTCTTGACCGTTAATAATATGATGTCCTCGATTATTTGAATCACTTCTTCAGGTCCGATTATCCTTGCAATATCTTTTATCCTCACCGTTTGATTTCCATTTACTTGTACACGGTTCCTCATCCTGATATATACAACTGCCACTTCCATCACATCCCGACCTTTTATTTCCTTATGCTAGTAGTATGGATTGGAAACAGATTGAAAATGCAGAAAGTGACCCATGTCCAGATATTACTAATTGATAACAAAAAAAAGACACGCTGCAACGACAGCGTGTCTTTTTGATTTTCATTCATAAATTAATGAGTGGGGAAGAAAATCAGCTGAACCAAAAATATCAATCCAAAAATATAAATGAGCGGATGTACCGATTTTCCTTTTCCGCTGAATACCTTCATAAGTGGATATGTTATGAATCCGATCGCAATCCCTGTAGATATGCTTGAAGTAAGCGGCATCGTTAAAATGATCGCAAATGCCGGAAATGCTTCATCGAAAATTTTCCAATTGACTTTAGCCAGGCCTTCCATCATAAAACATCCTACGATGATCAAAACGGGAGCTGTGATTGCTTGAACTGAAGAAATTGCCGATATTAATGGAGAAAAGAAAATCGATACAGCGAATAGGATTGCCACAACAGTAGCAGTTAACCCAGTACGTCCGCCTGCGGCCACTCCTGTGCTAGATTCAACGTAAGCTGTTGAAGGACTTGTTCCAAACATCGAGCCGACTGTCGTCGCAATCGCATCACCTAAAAATGCTTTCTTTGCACGAGGGATTTTCCCATCCTTCGTTAATCCTGCCTGTTCCGTCACGCCAATCAAGGTACCTGTCGTATCAAAGATCGTCACAAGTAAAAAGGCGAAAACAACTGAATATAAAGAATGCGTGAAGACCCCGGCAATATCGATATCGAAAAATACCGGTGTTGGAGGTACAGATAAAACTCCATCAAAGTTGAGCAAACCGATAAAGTAGCCAATGATTGCCGTAATGATCATACCAATAAAAATTGCCCCTTTAATATTACGGGCCATAAAAATCAAGGTAATGAATAAACCTGCTAACGCTAAAACGGTTCCAGGCTGATGCAAATCGCCAAGAGTCACCATCGTTGATTCATTAGGTACAACGATTCCAGCGTTTTTCAATCCGATGAACGCAATGAATAAACCAATTCCGGATGTGATTCCATATTTTAATGAGTTAGGAATCGCATCAATTATCATTTTACGCAAGCTTGTCACGCTAATTAATAGAAATAGCAAACCTGCTATGAAAACCGTACCGAATACGGTCTGATATGAGAGGCCCTGAGCCCCCACTACGCTGGCGAAATAAGCATTCAAACCCATCCCTGGCGCTATTGCAATCGGGTATTTTGCTACCAGCCCCATGATAAGGGTACCGATCACCGCTGATATGACTGTTGCCATGAAAACCTGTTCAAATGGAATTCCGATTGAAGACAATAAAGCCGGATTCACAATAAGGATATAAACCATAGTTAAAAATGTCGTAACACCCGCCATGACTTCTGTACGGACATCCGTCCCATTTTCTTTCAGGGAGAAAAACTTTTCCATAAACATATTTAGACCTCCAGATCTAAAGGAAACACCGACAACCGTTTGCACGTAAAGACAAGGTGTCCTAAAATTGTACTGCATCAACGCTTTTCCTTATCAATTATTCGTTGAAAGAAAGATAAAAAAGCGAATGAAAAACGCGACCTTTACTATAATATTCGTTTTTAATTCTAAATTCAACTAAAAAATGAATCCACTCATATTTTCATTTTTATCTACCCGGATCACTGAGGGAATTATTATTACTTTTTCCTAAAAACAAGATTTATCTCCAGCCAAAAAAAAACCACATGAATCACTGATTCATGTGGTTTTTCATTTGCTGAAGAATCTTCTTTTCCAGCCTTGACACCTGAACTTGGGAAATACCAAGCCTTGCCGCTACTTCCGATTGCGTCTGATCTTTATAATACCTCAGGAAAACAATCAGCCTTTCGCGCTCATTCAATTCATGTATGGCTTCTTTTAAAGCGATTTGATCAAACCAAGATGTTTCGTTATGATCGGCAATCTGGTCAAGAAGAGTAATGGGATCTCCATCATTTTCGTAAACCGTTTCATGGATGGATGAAGGGCTTCTGCTAGCTTCTTGGGCCATGATGATCTCCTCTGGCGACAGCTCAAGGTGTTCCGCCAATTCATTGACAGTCGGAACGCGGCCATACGTCTTGGAAAGCTCCTCCTTGGCCCTGCGAATTTTATTCGCCATTTCCTTTAAAGACCGGCTTACTTTAACCGTTCCGTCATCACGGATAAAACGTTGGATTTCACCAATGATCATTGGTACAGCATACGTTGAGAATTTCACTTCAAACGATAAGTCAAATTTATCCACGGACTTCAACAAGCCAATACAGCCTATTTGATAAAGGTCGTCCGGTTCATAACCTCGATTGAGGAATCTTTGCACGACTGACCATACAAGCCTAAGATTGCTATTGACAATCAGGTTCCTTGCATCTTGGTCACCGCTCTGGCTGCGTTGGATTAAATTCCGTAATTCCTCATCTTTTAAATGGGGCTGGCCTTTCTTGCTCTTCTGGTTTTTAACCTCCACATCCATATGCAAGTCTCCCTTAATTGCACAAAGCTCTACTTGTAGTTAAGTGCTTTTTTAATCGAATGATCGTACCTTCGCCCTTATGGGAAATTATATTGATTTCATCCATGAAGTTTTCCATGATGGTAAATCCCATACCGGAACGTTCAAGTTCGGGTTTTGTCGTAAATAACGGCTGTTTAGCCTCCTCGACGTCCTCAATGCCCAGTCCTTCATCACGGATGGTCAATTCCACAGTATCGCCTTCGATGACCACTGAAATGTAGACCCAGCCTTCCGGGTCACTCTCATACCCATGGATAATCGAATTCGTAACGGCCTCTGACACGACAGTCTTGATCTCTGTCAATTCATCCATCGTCGGGTCCAATTGGGCAATGAAAGCCGCAACAGTTACCCTTGCAAAAGATTCGTTTTGGCTTAGTGCAGAAAATTTTGTTTCCATTTTATTTTTCATCTTAGGCAACCCCCAGTCTTTGCAAAGCGTTTTTTTCGGATAGTTCCATTTTAACAATTTTAAACAACCCTGACATCTCAAATAACCGCTTTACCGCTGGAGAAATTGCACAGACCACCATTTCACCTTGCTTTTTGTTTACCTGCTTATACCGCCCTAAAATAACTCCGAGCCCTGAACTGTCCATAAAATGCAATTCTTCCATGTTAAGGATAATATGCTTGATGTTATGCTTTTGAATAGCTGCCTCTGCCTGGTTTTTCAATTTTTCTGCTGTATGATGATCTAAATCACCTTTGAGACGAATGCACAATACGCGGTTTTTCGCCTCCATATTAATCGTAAGACTCACTATATACAGCCTCCTTCACTGTCTTATAAGGAGTCAAATTCTCTTTTTCACCTGCCAATTCCTTCTTACAGGCAAAACTAGTGGTGTTTCGCCTAAATTAGTAAGATTAACAGGCATTGCGACAATTTATTCTATTTAGCTTGGGTAAACATGCCGAAAGCCCTTTTATACAATTGCCACCAACTGGCATTTTCAACAGTTTCCTTTGCGACAATCGGAGATTCGACATAAACCTTACCCTTTTTCTTCAATTCAAGCGTGCCAATTTGATCACCTTTTTTAATCGGGGCATTCAAATCTTTTTCAATAGTGATTTTTTTTGTAAAATCCTTTGCCGTTCCGTTCTTGGCTGTCAAGACTGAAATAGGTTCACTTGTCACTCCCACCACGGATTTCTTGTGGCCTTTACTTACCTTTGCTTCACCTAACACCTCGCCGCGTTTGTAAATCGGATATGTGATGTATTGTGAAAATGCATAATCTAACATCTTGGTGACCTGAGCGTTTCGTTCCTTTGGAGAAACGGCTCCGAAAACGACAGCAATGACACGCATATTCCCTTTTTTTGCTGTTGCTGTCAAACAATACTTCGCTTCATTTGTGAATCCTGTCTTCAGTCCATCCACTCCAGGGTAAAATTTCACTAATCTGTTCGTGTTGACAAGCCAAAATTTCTTTTCGGTATTTTCACGGAGATAATCTTCATATGTACCCGTGAACCTTGTAATCGTATCGTATTTCAATAGTTCCTTCGCCATGATCGACATATCATGGGCCGAACTGTAATGATCTTTAACAGGAAGGCCTGTTGCGTTTTGGAACTTTGTATTTTTCAACCCAAGGTCTTTCGCCTTTTTGTTCATTTTCCTAACAAACTCTTCTTCCGAACCAGCTAGACGTTCAGCCATCGCGACCGATGCATCATTCGCCGAACCAATCGAGATGCCCTTAAGCATTTGTTCTGTAGTCATCTCTTCACCGGGCTCGAGGAAGATCTGGGAACCGCCCATCGATGCCGCATACTCACTAGTCCTGATTTTCTCCTTCATGCTAAGTTCGCCTTTATCGACCGCTTCCATGATTAGCAGCATCGTCATGATTTTTGTCATGCTTGCCGGTGAAAGGCGAACATCTGCATTTTTGTCATATAGAACAGTACCTGTATCCCGTTCAATCAAAATAGCGGATTTAGCATTTGCCGCCAGCTCGACACCTTTTTCTTCAGCTGCTTCTGTATGCGGGATGCTAAAACCCATTGCTACTAATACGGTTAAAAATAGAGAAAGAATCCGCTTCATCTCCATACCCTCCAATCTTTATATGATTTATTTTTTCCATCAAACCCATTTTTATACAAATAAAGATGAATTTAAGATCATATAATGGATATCAAGTAATAAATTAACAAAAAAATAAAAGAGGCTGCGCATGGGCATCCTCTTTTAAACATTCATTGGGACTGACAAAAAGACCGCTCTAAATAATGAGCGGCCTTTTTTTGAAAAAATTCATTCCATAATCTCTTTATAGATCAAAGTAGGTTTTTCTACTTTCTCTTTTGAAATCGCAATGCTTTCATATAATTTTTCCTTTACCTTTGAAACATCTTCGAAATTACTGTAAATCGTCACAAGGGATTCACCTTTTACAACGGTTTCTCCGATTTTTTTACGGAGTACCAGCCCGACTGCCAAATCTATCTCTGATTCTTTTGTCGCCCGGCCTGCTCCTAAAAGCATAGCTGCCGTTCCTACTTCATCAGCGATGATTTCCGATACATACCCGTCCACTTTCGCCTCCAGCTCGAAAGTATGAGCAGCCTGGGGAAGTTTTTCCGGCTGATCTACAACCGAACCATCGCCTCCTTGCGCTTCTAGGAAGACCTTGAATGAGTTAAGTGCAGAACCATCTTTAATCGCATTTTCAAGCAGGGTTCTTGCTTCTTCCAGCGAGCTTGCCTTTTTGGCAAGGTATACCATATGGCTTCCTAGCGTTAAAGAAAGTTCCGTTAAATCTTCCGGCCCTTCCCCTTTAAGCGTATCGATGGCTTCTTTCACCTCTAAAGCATTTCCGATTGCGTAACCCAGCGGTTGGCTCATATCAGAAATGACAGCCATCGTATTTCGTCCCACATTGTTCCCAATGCTCACCATCGCGTGCGCTAACTCTTCGGAATCTTCGAGAGTTTTCATGAAAGCGCCTGCTCCCGTTTTAACATCGAGTACAATCGCATCTGCACCAGCAGCGATTTTCTTACTCATGATCGAGCCGGCAATCAAGCCGATACTATTAACGGTAGCCGTAACATCACGCAATGCATATAACTTTTTGTCCGCTGGGGTCAGGTTGCCACTTTGCCCAATGACAGCTATCTTATTTTTATTTACAAGTCGAATGAACTCGTCATTTTCTATTTCGACATGAAAGCCTTTTACAGACTCCAACTTATCGATCGTACCGCCTGTATGTCCGAGGCCGCGTCCTGACATCTTTGCCACCGGAACACCTACAGCAGCAACCAATGGTCCAAGTACTAGTGTTGTGGTATCACCCACACCGCCTGTTGAATGTTTATCGACCTTAATTCCTTCAATCATCGATAAATCAATTTGATCGCCCGACTCGACCATTGCCATGGTTAGATCAGCACGTTCCTGCTCATTCATCCCTTTGAAATAAACAGCCATCGACCAAGCACTCATTTGATAATCCGGAATCGATCCATCGGTAAACCCTTTGATAATGAACTGTATTTCTTCAGTAGAAAGAGCCTTTCCATCACGCTTTTTCTCGATTAAATCTACCATTCTCATATTAGAATCCCCACTTTTTAAAGACACCACTTCTAAAAAGGTGTACTTGTATTTTTTTGGATCGTTTTATATGTCTTTAACGATGTGCTTAACAAATTCCAGAAAACTGCTTTTCACTTTTTCCGTTGTTTCAATTACCTCTACATGCGACAAAGGCTGATCCAGAATGCCTGCGGCCATATTGGTAAGGCATGATATTCCTAGCACCTTCATATCGCTATGTCTAGCTACGATAACCTCAGGAACTGTTGACATTCCAACTGCATCCCCGCCAAGGATCCTTGCCATTTTCACTTCGGCAGGTGTCTCATAAGTCGGTCCTGAATTCCCGATATATACACCTTCTTTAATATCCAACCCGAGTGTTGATGCTATTTTTTTAGCTTGTGTCCGAAGGCCTTTATTATAAGCCTCTGACATATCAGGGAATCTAGGGCCGAAACGCTCTTCATTAGGACCAATCAATGGGTTTGCCCCCATTAAATTAATATGATCCGTAATGAGCATCAAGTCACCAGGTGCGTAGCTTTCATTAACGCTTCCCGCAGCATTCGTTACAATTAACTGCTCAACTCCAAGAAGTTTCATTACACGTACTGGAAATGTGACTTTCTCCATGGAGTATCCTTCATAAAAGTGAAAACGCCCCTGCATTGCTACAACTTTTTTGCCACTTAATTGACCAATGACAAGCTGTCCGGCGTGTCCTTCAACAGTCGATACCGGAAATTCCGGTATTTCGTGGTATGGGATCGTTATGGGATTTTCAATTTCATCTGCCAATACTCCAAGTCCAGAACCAAGAATCAGTCCTATCTCCGGGGAGCCTTCAATCTTATTTTTTATAAATGACGCAGCTGTCTCTATTTTATTAAACATCTTTTTAATCTCCCCTTATTTTATATCGCCTAATATATTTTTCCCGAAGGCAGGCATTTTCACATCAAAATTGGCAGCGACCGTCGCCCCGATATCAGCAAATGTATCTCTAATTGGGAGCTCGGCACCTTCTGTAAATTGTTTGGAATAGACCAATAATGGCACATATTCACGTGTGTGATCGGTTCCTTCATGTACCGGATCATTCCCGTGATCGGCAGTGATGATCAATAAATCATCCTCTTTCAATTTTTCAAGGACTTCCGGCATCCGAGCATCGAATTCTTCCAATGCCTTTCCGTATCCCTCTGGATCGCGGCGGTGGCCGTATAAAGCATCGAAGTCGACTAGGTTCAGGAAACTTAACCCTTTGAAGTCCTGTTCTATCGTTTGGATTAATTTATCCATTCCATCCATATTAGATACGGTCCTTAATGATTCAGTGACGCCTTCACCATCAAAGATATCCGAGATTTTCCCGATTGCGAGAACATCATATCCAGAATCCTTCAATTCGTCCATTACTGTCCGGTTAAAAGGCTTCAATGCATAATCATGACGGTTAGGCGTTCTTTTGAAGCTGCCTGGTTCACCCGTGAAAGGTCTGGCAATCACTCGCCCAACCTTGAACTCATCAGCCATTGTCACCTCACGAGCAATTTCACAAATCTTGTATAATTCGTCTATCGGAACGATATCTTCATGTGCAGCAATCTGTAAAACGGAATCAGCTGATGTATATACGATCAACGCACCCGTTTTCATATGTTCCTCACCAAGTCTTTCAATGATTTCCGTTCCGCTTGCCGGGACGTTCCCAATTATTCCACGTCCCATTTTCGTCTCAAGTTCATTGACTAATAATTCCGGAAAACCATCGGGAAATACACGGAATGGGGTGGATATATTCAACCCCATTATTTCCCAATGTCCAGTCATCGTATCTTTTCCTGTAGATGCTTCTTTCATTTTCGTATAGTATGCGAGAGGTTGCTGAGCTTTTTCAATTCCCTTGATTTCACGGATATTTCCTAAACCCAATTTTGCGAGAGTCGGCATTTTCAATCCATTCATTTTTTCAGCGATATGGCCGAGTGTATCCGCCCCTTTATCACCGAATAAATCGGCATCAGGTGCTTCGCCAATTCCAACTGAATCCATAACCACAACAAATATACGTTTAAACGCTGAATTTCCTTTCATGAGTCATTCCTCCTAAAATAGTAAATCACCTTTTATACTCCCTATAATACCCTTATTCTGCTCAGATACTCTTCAATTAAATGAAATCACGAGAACGTCAGAAGTCTGACCTCTCTACATTGTAAACGATTACCCTTGATTGAGACAAATAATATATTTCGAAATGAAACAAAGTGCCATCAGATGGAGCGAGAATCGTCTGCATCCATTTTGCAGCCCGGTCCATAAAAAAAAAGGCTGCTCCCTTTAACTGTCTCACAGTTAAATTCACAACCTTTCTATCATTCTACTATTTCTTTAAGCTCGCGGATGGAATTTTGAATAGACATCCTTGATCCGTACGTTCGTAATATGTGTATAAATTTGAGTTGTCGAAATATCCGCATGACCCAGCATTTCTTGGACGGCACGTAAATCAGCCCCATTCATCAATAGATGTGTCGCGAAAGAATGACGCAGTGTATGTGGTGTAATTTCTTTTTCTATTTGTGCCGATTTTACAAGTTTTTTTAGAATTTTCCAAAATCCCTGTCTTGTCAGCCTGTTGCCATGATGATTCAAAAAAAGTGAATCCGTCCTGTGCTTGGGGCTGGCCAATCTCCCTCGAGCCCCTTCCATATAATGTTCAATGGCACTCAATGCCGTTTGCCCAATCGGAATGATCCTCTCTTTTTTTCCTTTCCCTACGCAACGGACAAAACCCATCGATCCATGGACATCCCCCACATCCATGGATATCAATTCACTGACACGCATACCTGTCGCATACATCAGTTCCAGCATCGCCTTATCGCGTAATCCGAATTCATCCAATATCTTCGGGGCTTCCAATAATGCTTCAACCTCTTCCATGCTTAATACTTTTGGAAGGCTTCGTTCCGGCTTTGGCGTTTCTATATGTATGGACGGATCCTGATCGGTTACCTTTTCCCTTAGAAGAAATTGATGAAAAGATCGAATGGAGGCAATATGGCGCGCTAGCGTCTTCGATGATTTCCCTTGATCCTTCAAATGGACGAGAAAATGCAAGATGTTCACCCGCCGTGAATCATTCCAGTCGTTAATGGTTTCAACATCTTTCAGATAGCTCCAATATGACCTTAAGTCGCGCTCATAGGAAACGAGCGTATTCTTGGCAAGTCCTTTTTCAATGGTTAAAAAATGAATGAAATCCCTAATTTGATTCTCCATATTCATTACTCCCCGTTTAAATAAAACAACATTAAGCGTTCAAGCCATGCATCATCACCCGTATCAACTGCCTTTGATACTTTTACAGCCATACCTTTGGGCTCATCATAACGATGATAACTTTGATATTCCTGATTCAACCATACCATTCCTATATAAAAAAGAACAGTGAAGCTAACAAAGAGAATCATCACTTTAGCCGTATGCAAAACAAGCGATAAGGATGTTTTCATCATCTTTCCCCTCCCATTCGATCCTTTGTATCAATCTATGCCCAACAGGACAAGTTTTATACATGTTTCGGCAAGGAGAAAGCAAAAACAGCCTTAACGTGAAAAAAATCATTCTTCATCCTGATATTTTTCTTGAGATGCCTCGCAATAGGTTTTTAGCCTTTTAAAAATGCAAAAAACCTTCTCCATCAAATGGAAAAGGTCCGACTTCATTCACCTTTATTTTCTTCTTTGCCATGACATCGATGGCAAATGCCATGAAAGGTTAATCTATGGTCTTTTATCTTGAAGTTCCAGTCGCGTTCCACAATGTCTTCTACGTCTTCAAGCAGGTCTTCTTGGATCTCATCTACCGCGCCACATTCCACACAAACAAGATGATGGTGGAAATGCGCAGCTCCTTCTTGTCTTAAATCATAACGGGAAACCCCGTCTCCAAAGTTAATTTTATCTACTATCTTCAATTCAGTCAGCAACTCTAGCGTACGGTAAACTGTTGCCAATCCAATTTCCGGCGACTTTTCTTTAACAAGGAGGTAAACGTCTTCTGCGCTTAAATGATCCTCTTCATGCTCAAGTAAAACGCGGACGGTCGCTTCTCGCTGAGGCGTTAATTTGTAGCTGGACGAGTGCAACTGCTTTTTTATCCTATCAATTCTATTTTCTATTTCCATACCTAATATTCCCTCCCGCGCCGCTATCTTATCCATTATATCAAAAGAGGGAAAACTGTCAAAATAGATTTCTTGTTAATGATAAAAAAAATTACGGGAAGGGCAATTTTCCATCAATTTCCCAATAAGCTTACGACATTTTTCATTAAAGAAGGGGATAGGTACGCTTCAAATGCAGCAGCTGTTATCAAAAATAACCCCGACAAAACCAACGAGAAAATATACCGTGATATTATCGGCTTAAGCGGCTCACGGACCTGCTTAAGGAAAATCCGGCTGATCATTTTCATTGATAGTGAGACGGCAAGGACGGTTATCACGATGAATATCGGGACTATGAATATATTTTGGGGCAGAATGGCGACGAACGATAATAAGAACCCACTCCATCCCATTTGATTGACTAAAAAGCCGACTGTGAATCCAACAACCATTCCTTTTATAAATAACAAAACCAAGATGACCGGCAAACCTATGACCGATATTCCGAGAATCCAGATGACGCCGATATATTTTATATTATGCATAATACTTTGGCTGAACATATCATGCGAAGAAGCAAATTCACCTTTGGAAACTTGTCCGAAAAATTGCGATAAATAATAGAACAAGTCCTCCTTTTGGGTAAAGCTCAAACTATTCACCAGTACTGCCCCAAAAATGACACCCATCAAAAAAAGCACGGTGATAAAGACATATAATGAGGAATGTTCGTTAATATGTTTCATTACGGCATTTTGTACGACAGATTTTTTTTTCATCTTTCATCCTCCCAACTCCGCTTACTAGAATCTATGTTTTCACTCTCTCATTTATGCTAAGAAAACTTTCCCATCAGCAGAACACCTTTAACTGTATTCGTGTTATAATTTTCCATATTAATTATATGGAGGCAGGATATGAAAGCTATATTAATGGATTTCCCAGAGAAGATTGAAACCCCCCGATTATATCTAAGGCCTTGTCAGCCTGGTGATGGCCTTGACGTTTACGAAGCCATTGTCCATTCTAAATATGAATTGAAACAGTGGTTGCCCTTTGCCCATCAGGATGCCTCTTCGGAAACTTTAGAACGGAATGTTCTGAAGGCTTTTGCGGACTTTATTTTAAAAGAGGATATTAGACTTCATATTTATAGAAAAGAAGACGACCAATTCATCGGCTCCACTGGTCTGCATCGAATTAACTGGGATATCCCTAAATTTGAAATTGGCTATTGGATTGATACGAGGTACAGTAAACAAGGGTACATAACGGAAGCGATAGAGAAGTTAACCAAATTCGCTTTTTACCATTATGGTGCTAAGCGGGTCGAAATCCGCTGTGACCCTAAGAATATTGCCAGCAGACGGATTCCCGAGAAGCTGGGGTATACCTTTGAAGGAACTTTGCGGTATGACTGTCTAAGTGCAGATGGCAAGGAATTGCGGGATACCTCAATTTATGCAAAAACAACATACTAAAAAAAGTCCTGACAGTTAACCATCTCATCTGTCAGGACTTTTTTTCAGGTTAGCTTTCCTTTTTGACCTTTCCATACTTGCCTCCGCCCCCCACTTCAAAAGAAAGCGTCCCTTTCCTTGCAGAATCGATGTAGCCCGCCAATTTTTCAGGAACGATTTCCATGAGCTGTTTAAGCGTAACTTCATGAAGGATATTCATCTCGGTTCCAAATGCCACCAGCAGTTTTTCCATGGATTTAGGTCCAAGGCCTGGGATGAAATCAAGTGGTACTTGGTGGATATATGGCGGTCTTTCCCTCCCATATCTTCCGTTCATTTTGGAAATGGAGAGTTCTTTGATCCGGGATGACACCCCTTTTATAATGGACTTATTACCACACTCAGGACATTTTTCACTATCCCCCAATACCTGGTGTAAACACCCTGAACATACGGTTTGATGATACTTTCCCAATAAGGGGTTCAAACCATAATTGACGGTTACTTTTCGATTTTCTTTTTCTTGAAGGGCTTTTGCCAACTCATTGAAACTTGGTTCTTCAAGCTGGATTTTTTGATATTCACGAGCGATTTTCCCAAGCGAATGCGCATCAGAATTTGTCACGAATACATAGGATTCCAACTCTTCGATATCCTTGACCATTTCTGTATCTGAACTTAAACCAAGTTCGATGGCATCAATTAGCTCCGAGTCTAATACTTCAGTCAGACTGGATCGCACCCCTTTCCCGTATAAGCTTTTAAATGGGGTGAAAACATGTGCCGGGATAAACAGGCCGCCCAATGACTTCACCATCTTTTGTAACGTTCTTCCATCACAATAAATCCTTTGCGAGCTTAATGTGATATTTTTAACATGGCCGCTCATCCATGATGAGAATTCCTTCATCGCTTTTAAAGTGGGAAAATAGGCGAGGACATGGATTGGTCCATTACAATTCTGATCATAGATTTCTATCTCCGAACCTGGAATGATGGTTGTATTCTTGTATTGAAGACCGCCTTCAATCTTTTCCGTGATTTCGCCATCCTGAATTCCCGCTTCGATCTCTTCGATAATTTCAGGAGAATGGCAATCGATTATCCCGATTAGATCAAGGCCCTTCCTTTCACTTGCCACTTGCAGCACATTGCTGAAGGTTAACGTTTTAGCACCTGTTATTTTCACGGCCCTTCCGCTTCTCGTTCTGCCAATATGGATATGGAGGTCAGCGTAAAACTCTTTCATTTATGATGTCGCCTTTTTCAACATCAGATACTGAACGGCATATGCCGTTTTGGCATCCTGGATCTTTCCTTCAGCCATATAAGTTTGGGCTTCCTCCAACGTGAGTTCCATCATCTCGACAAATTCATCTTCATCCAGTGGGGCCGCATTTTCTTTCTTTTTCAAATTGTGGGCCACATACAGGTGAACCAATTCATCGGCGAAACCTGGGGATGTATAGAAGGATATGATGTGCTCCATTTTTTCGCATTCATAACCTGTCTCCTCTTCAAGCTCCCGTTTTGCCGATAGGACCGGTTCTTCGCCTTTTTCCAGCTTTCCTGCAGGGATTTCCACCAAACTTCTCTCCAGCGCTTTACGGTACTGTTCAACCATGATGATTTTATTTTCTGCCGTAAGAGCTATGATGGCAACTGCTCCCGGATGTTTCACTATTTCACGTTTACCCGTTTTCCCATCAGGAAGCTCTACATCATCCACTTGCAGGCTGATTACCTTTCCTGTGAAGATTTTTTCCGAAGACAGCGTTTTTTCTTCAAATTTTTTCATCCTGACCACTCCTTGTTCTAATTTCAGCATGATTCTTCATACATTTTACCATAATAGAGAGGGAGGGCGATTTAATGAAGGTTTACGTATTGGAAAAAAGCGTTACTTTATCCGGAAAGAGTTGGGAAATCATTCAAAAACTAAAACAATTGCAAAATCAATATGTCTATATCAATGATTGGATTGCCGACATACACCATCAGGTGCCACCCACTCCTTTACAACGGATCAAGTGAATTCTTTGAGTGGAATGGATTTCTCCTTTACAATGAATGTAAAGGGAGTGGATAACATGAAAAAACGCAAACTAGGGAATTCAGAAATGCTAGTATCTGAAATCGGGCTCGGATGCATGTCATTGGGGACTGTTGAAAATCAGGCATCCGAAATCATACATGCCGCTTTAGATGAAGGAATCAATTATTTTGATACTGCTGACTTATATGATTTCGGTATGAATGAAGAAATCGTCGGAAAGAATTTAAAATCGGTCCGCGATAAGGTATACATAGCCACCAAGGTTGGGAACCGTTGGAATGAAAATAAGGATGCCTGGAGCTGGGATCCATCTGGCGCTTATATTAAAACGGCAGTAAAAGATAGCTTAAAACGATTGGGCACTGATTATATCGACCTTTATCAGTTACATGGAGGCACCACTTCAGACAATATCGAAGAAACGGCAGAAGCATTTGAAGAGCTAAAAAAAGAAGGATATATCCGATATTATGGAATCTCCTCAATTCGTCCGAATGTAATCAAGGAATTCACTGAAAAGTCTGAGCTTGATTCCGTTATGATGCAGTATAATCTACTCGATCGCCGCCCAGAAGAGTGGATATCCCTTTTGGCCAACTATCAGATAAGCATCATCGCCCGCGGGCCGCTTGCTAAAGGGCTGCTTAGTGAGAAAATGCTTAAAAAGGCAAACGAGGATGGATACCTTGACTATAGCTATCACGAACTTAAAGATTTGCTTCCGCAAATAAAGGACAAACTTTCTGATAGGAAGCTTAATGAAACGGCGCTTCAATATGTTTTGTCCCATCAAAGCGTCGCTACCGTTGTACCAGGCGCAAGCTCGGTACAGCAACTCCGGGAAAACTGCCAGGCCGCTAACAGCTCCTCACTTTCCAAAATCGAGCTTGATATCCTGAAGCAGTTGACCAAAGCGAACAAATATGAAAGTCACCGGGAATAAAAAATGATGAACTGAACTGATTGTATCAAAGGACGTTTTGTAGGCTGCCTTACCTCGTTTAATCAACGGGAGGGGCAGCCTATTTCCGTTCCATCGTTTTATCGTTTACTTGGCCATACTGCTTCTGTACCGTTTTTAAGTTTCCCATCATTATTGTTTTTCAACTTTTTTCATTGCCATTCTATAAATGATGTTGTACAATTCAATTGTGCACAATCAAAGGATTAAATAGGGGGAAAAATGATGACAAAAACATTATTTACAACGTCTGTAACAGTTGATGGCGGAAGAGAAGGAACGGCAATTTCTGCTGACGGCAACTTCACGGTTGATATTGCGATGCCTGGAACACCTAGGGCTAAACAGATGCCTGAAGCATCTAATCCGGAACAGCTTTTTGCAGCTGGATATGCTGCATGTTTTGATAGTGCTTTACAATCAGTTGGTAAAATTGAACACATTTCTTTCGATTCCAAAGTCACTGCAAGCGTCAGTCTTTTGATGGGTGAGATGCATCAGTACAGCTTGGCTGTAACTTTGGCTGTGAAGGGATCCGGGATTGATAAAGAGACATTTGAAACCCTTGTTCATAAAGCACATCAAATGTGTCCTTATTCAAAAGCAATCAATGGCAATGTGGACGTCGCCTTTGAAATAGATGTAGATTAAAATCCGACAAAAAGACGCTTGGGGTTCCCAAGCGTCTTTTTGCTACAATTCCTGTAATGTTTTCAATAGTTGGAGCAGCGAAGCTTTCAAATCTTCAACCACCCTCTTATCCTCACCCGATATAGCCGAAATGCGATCGGGAATGAAACAGGCCTCTTCCTGTAAACCAAGTCCCTTTTCCGTCAACTTAATCATGACAGACCGTTCATCTTCAATGGAACGTTCACGGACAATCAAGCCATTCTGCTCCATTCGTTTCAGCATGGGGGTAAGC
This sequence comes from Peribacillus simplex, assembly GCF_001578185.1. Taxonomy (NCBI): domain Bacteria; kingdom Bacillati; phylum Bacillota; class Bacilli; order Caryophanales; family Bacillaceae; genus Peribacillus; species Peribacillus simplex. The sequence continues at coordinate 3,415,498 of NZ_CP011008.1, forward strand.
GTTCCTGAGTCGAGGGCAAGCAGCTCCCCTAGCTTTTTTACTGTAAGTGTATCCTGTTCCCATAGTAGAAGAAGAACGAGATATTGAGGATATGTCACTTCGAGTTTATCAAGCAGAGGTTTATATTTCTTCGTCATTTCCCTTGAACTTGCATAAAGAAGGAAACATAATTGATTTTCCAACATTTTGCTTTTCATCACATCACCAGCTAGTAGTAGTCCATCCGATATGAATGCATATCGAACTTACCTTAAATATAATCGTTATGCTTTATAAAATAAAGGAATATCAGTAAGGGGTGTTCCCATTCCTTTTAGAATGGTTCTTCCTGTGGATGGGCTACACTGCCCCTTTTTTTCTTTATTTATAGTTCTTCCAGTTCATATCGCTTTCACCCAATAGCTCCTCGAATGATTTGTTCTTCTCCCGCTGCTTTCTTTCTTCGCGTTTTCTTTCTTCCTCCGCTGCCCTTTTCTCCTGTTCAGCCTCATTCAGTTCCTTTTGCTTTTGACGAAGCTGGGACATGATATCTTGATTGATCATATCACCAAGTTTCAATGATGATGAATCTTTATCTTGGTTTTTGCTTTGATTTTGATTTCGCGGCTGTTTCTTTTTCATCCTTAAAACCTCCTGGCCATTTATTTGAAATTATTATATCACGACTGCCGTTTTCCTCGTTATGGTTTTCAAACAGTGTTTTCCCATTTCCCTCATGGTAAAATAAAGAAAATCAACCGAGGAGGACCCTTCATGAAAAAATGGTGGTTTGCAATAGCTGGAATCCTAACCTATATCATCGGCGTCGGCATTTATTTTTCCAATCGGATCATGTACATGAAAAAGAAGGAAACCGATTATATCCAGAATCGTGAAATCATGGCTAAACGCCTGATCAGGGAGGATTTTGATAATCTGCCTAAAACGGAAATTTGGGTACCTTCACCATCCGGATATTCCTTGAAATGCTTGTTCATCGAACCGCATGACACCAATAAATGGGTGGTCATTTCTCATGGTGTGACGGAAAACAAAGTCAATTCGATTAAGTACATGAATATTTTTCTTAAGCGCGGCTTCAACGCCATCATTTATGACCACCGGCGGCACGGGGATTCTGGTGGCAAGACGAGCAGTTATGGACATTATGAAAAATTCGACCTGAAGGCCGTAATCGATGAATTGAAAAGACGTAAAGGTTCCGATCTTCATATTGGCATTCATGGAGAATCCATGGGGGCCGTAACCCTGCTTTTATATGCCGGAATGCTTGAAGATGGTGCTGATTTTTACATTGCCGACTGTCCATTTTCAAATTTCGAGGATCAGATCAAACACCAGCTTAAGCTTGAAATCCCATTTCCCTCTTGGACCGTGTTTCCGCTTGGGCGTACGTTCATCAAACTCCGTGATGGATATTGGACAAATGAAGTGTCCCCCATCGATTATATGAAAAACATCCGAAACCCTGTGCTCTTCATCCATAGTGAAAACGACAGCTTCATTCCCGCTTCCATGACAGCGGAATTATATGCAGCAAAAGAGGGCCCAAAGCAGCTGTACATCGCTAAAAAAGGGGCCCACGCTCAATCTTATAATGAAAATCCAAAAGAATATGAAGATCAAATCGATCAGTTTCTCAAACTTGTCTGAACAGAAAAAGAGAGGGTATCCACGATTCCCTCTTTTCTAGTTAGATTTTATTAAAATAGCTCATCCTCGGATTTAAGATTTGATTCGGACTTTTTAATTGAAAGCTGTTCGCTTCCGGAACAAAGTCTATTTTCATGACTTCATCCAGAAAAATCATTTTTGATTTCTCAACATATAGGGGAATTCCGTTCGTTTCCGCTTTTTCGGTACCTTCTTCAGGTTCGTTGACCAGCCATAGCGCGGTCACACCACTTACCACACAGCCACAGCCATCAGTATCATATTTCAACTGTAAATATCCTTCTTTTCCCTGAACCTTATTGGCTATTTTCTCAGCGGCTCTTTCCGTCCATTCAATATACATGATCCATGCCTCCCGATATCTTTGCATTCCCCTATTATAAACGATAAAAATGTTTCTGTTAATGATACTGCCTTCCTTCTGCAAGATCGCCCAGATTATCTTTTGCCCCGATGATCCCCTTTCACCAAGAGGAAAATACATTAAAAAGAACCGATATCGTTTCGAATATGAAAGGCTGTCCCTCGAGAACAGCCCTTCCGCTCATCATTCCATTATCCTTACATCCGCTATATCGGAAAGCTTGATATAGTGAGTCTGCTGAAAGCGATCGACGATATGAAGTTTTTGGGTGAGCTCATTATAATAATGGATCCTGCCGATTAACAGCTGATACCGGTTTCCTTCATAATGAGCGATCGTGACATCCTTTCTTTCCTCCATCGCTTCCCCCATTACCACATTCATTTCTTCCAGTTGCTGCTCATCAAGGATGCGCTTCGTTTCATGGCCATCCTCCACCACCCAATCCCGGAGCATCTTCACATGCTCCGGCAACATCATCGATGTCCATTTGATACGGCCGCGATCACGAATCATTCTTTTCCCTCCCTTCAAGGTCGACCTTACGCCTTATGCCCACCAAGCAGCCTGCTTCGGTAAACGGCTGTACCCGCTTCCGTATACGAAACTGCACGCAATAACGATTTGGGTCCATATTTATGGCGGATTCGATCAACCGTGTAACTCAATTCCCGCTTTTTCCAGCGCGAAGCATCAAATAAAGTCAGCTGCATTTCGTTATCATCCACAATATTCGAGAGTGTGACCGCTATGCTCCGAACCGTTTTTTGCTTATAGTTTTCATGAAAAAGCTCCAGGCAAACTTTATATAACTCCATCGTAATGTTAGTCGGTTCACTAATCGAACGCGAACGATGGAAACCTCCGCCAAACTCATCCTTGCTGTAACCAATGCTTAAGCTGACCGTCCTTCCTGCCTTGCGGTGGGTACGTGCCCTTCTTCCAACCTCTTCGCAAATTTCCAGCATGACCTGCTTGACCTCATGCTCCTCCTTATAATCCCTTAGCAGGATTTGACTTTTGCCAAAGCTGACTTGCCCTTCGATGATTGTTGCCCCCATATCCGATAAATCGATTCCCCACGCATGGTGGTAAAGCTGATTGCCCATAATTCCGAACTTCGCTTCAAGTAATTCAAGATCATAATTGGCAAGCTGCCCGACCGTGAATATGCCCATTCCATGAAGGGTTTTTTCTACGCGCCTGCCGATTCCCCACATTTCACGAAGCGGGGCAATCGGCCAAAGTTTGTTCGGCACATCCTCATACTTCCATTCCGCAATCCCTTTATGCTTGGCTTCCAAATCAAGGCAAAGTTTTGCCATAAGCATGTTCGGACCAATTCCAATGGCACAGGGGAGCTGTAATTCCCGTTCGATTTCATCTTTTATCTTTTCAGCTATCATCTGGGCATCTCCCCATAAAGAAGCGGCACCATCGACTTTCACAAAACTTTCGTCCACACTATACACGTGAATCGCTTCTTTGGGCACATAACGGTTGAACAAGCGGGTGATTTCCGTCGAGACCCTTAAATAGGTCGCCATTTTGGGTTCAACGACGACAATCCTTGGATCATTCGGAATCTCAAACCTCCGCGAACCTGTCTTGATGCCAAATTCCTTCTTCATCTTTGGGGAAGCCGCAAGCACAACGCTCCCCGTCCTCTTCAAATCACCAACCACCGCCAGATAACAATCGAGTGGGTCCAGACCAAGCATGACCGCTGAACAGCTTGCATAAAAACTTTTCATATCGATACACATAATTGATTGTTTCGGCATTGTCCCATAATCCATCATTTCTTCACCCTAACAAGAATATACGTTCGCTTTTATTATATTCATAACTTTAACCGAATATACGTTCTTGTTCAATGGAAGTTTTCATACAATTTTCTACTTTTTAATGCAATTTCCTTTAAAAATATAATGAACCCTAAAAACGGATTAAATACCAATTTTAAACTTATTATCCATATAGTTTTTTTAAAAACAGATCAATTAGAAGCTTGAATAATCTAGAATGAGTCAAAAGGCTTAATTTTCTAAATTCCCCTCACTGCTTTCAACAGTCTTTCGTCCATTTAATTTCAGTCTTATTACTCATTTTTTGTAATGAAACTGTAACCAAAATTATGTCTAATTGTCATAATGGTATTGTAGGATAATATTGTTAAGAATAAAAGAGAGATAGATAGAGAGGAAATGAACATTATGAAGAAATGGATCGCTTCAGCTGCTGTTGCATCTGCCATGATGCTAACCCCACTGCAAGCCTTTGCAAATATTGGAGATCAAACCCTCAGACCCGGAATGACACATAGCGATGTCAAACAACTACAACAACTTTTAAAAACCAAAGGTTATTTCACATATTCAGGTTCACTGACTACATATTACGGCACGTATTCCACATCTGCAGTAAAAAAATTCCAAAAAGCTAAAGGATTAACTGCCGACGGAATTGCTGGCCGAGGCACATTTAATGCGCTTGGTGTTTATAATGTCAATAATACAAGCCTAATCAGCTATGCAAAAACCTTAATCGGCAAACCCTACAAATGGGGCGGGACAACACCAACTGGATTCGACTGTTCAGGCTACATTTATTATGTATTCCAGAAATCACAAGGAATTACCTTACCACGTACAACATCATTGCTCTATTCAAATACAGGGTTAAAAGTATCTTCACCATCTAAAGGTGATCTTGTATTCTTTGATACTTCTTCTGGAAGAACAGGAGTATCACATGTTGGGATCTATATCGGAAATGGTCAATTCATTAGTGCTACATCTTCAAAAGGAATAGCCATCGCGGATATGGATAATTCTTATTGGAAACCAAAATATTTAGGTGCGAAAACTTTATAAAATCCATGACGTGAGCTCATTCTTGTGAGCGGATTCCCATAAAATAACCGGACAGAATTCATAAATGATTCAGTCCGGTTTTATTCATTTCTTTTATTTTATATATAGTATTTCATCCGTTAAATCCTCAACCGTCACCATGAATGAAGAATCTAAGTTGGAACGATTCATCATTTCGATATTATATACATGTTCTGAGGGCAAATGGCTGACCTCGAGAATCATGAATCGCTGACTTTCCGCTTTGCTGACATGATCGAGGGCAGCAGTGACCGCCCTTTGTTCGGCTAAGCTTTTTGCATCCGTCAAAACAAGAATCAATTCCGCTTCCGCTTTCCCAGGAAATGTTTTCTTGACCCCGCCCCGGTGCCATGGTTTCACTTTCATCCCGATTTCCAGGTCAGCATAATCGAGATCACTCCCATGTTGATCTTGAATATATGTATCATTGGTCACCTTGTAGTACGTCCCTTTAACCAAAATCCTTTTATCGTCAAGATCCGTAATGAAACCTGTTTCCCCCTTATCAATGGCCTCATGCATATTCCTATCAGAAAATTGACAGCTAGCCAGAATAAAGGCAACAATTATATATATATATAAAGGTTTACGATCATCTTCATGAAAATCCCTCCTAAAAAATAGACGGTTTCCCCAATGAAACGGTTACCAATTTATTCAATTTTTTTCAAACAAAGGGGGAATGTCATTGGACATTCCCCTTTTGTTTTATCTATTGCTGACCTTATTCGCCTTGTAGCGCTATAGAAAGTCTGGCCTACTTTTTGAAGAATGCTTTTTTCCCTAAAGATTCGGTAATCTTTGGAAACATGTTATACCATTTCCCAGCTAAATTCATCCAGCCAGGGAGATTGATTTCCCTCTTATTGGTCAGCATCGCTGCTACGATTTTGGTCGCGACATCTTCAGGGTTAAGCATGAATTTTTCAACATTCTTTAAATATGTCCCTGATTCATCCGCAATGTTAAAGAAATTCGTTTCTATGGGCCCAGGATTGACGGTGGTCACAAAAACATGATCTTCCATTAGCTCGAGCCGAAGTGCGTTTGAATAGCCAAGAACTGCGAACTTGGTCGAAGAATACAATGTTGATTTAGGAGTGGCAATTTTACCGGCCTGTGAAGCGATATTGATGATATGCCCCGATTTTCTCCGCTTCATATAAGGAAGAACCAGCTTTGTGCAGGCCATTAATCCAATGACGTTAACAGCAAACATTGCTTTCGTTTCATTTAATTCCGTATCCTGCGCTTCTTTAAACGTGCCGAAACCGGCATTATTGACCAATACATCCACTTCACCTATTTGTTCATGGATGTCATTGAATACCCTTGTCACCTGATCAGTATCTGCAACGTCAAGCTTATAGGCATATGCGTCAATCCCATATTGGTTGATTAGTTCATTCTTTAGCTGTTGTAATTTATCCAGGCTTCTGGCCAAGAGGACGAGACGGCCTCCCTGCTTTGCACTTTGGATTGCAACTTCCTTGCCAATCCCTCCGGAAGCACCGGTAATAACAATAACTTTCCCTTGTAACTTATTCAAAAAAGTGAGCCTCCTTGAGAACATTAAGCGATTGAATACAGAATGACCCCTGATTGGATTTCTGTTTCGACTTCACCCAAATCTTCTAAATAATCCAGCTGACCAACCGTTTCCGAAAGTGTCAGGCCCACTTCCTGAAGGTAAACTTTCGGAAAAAGCTGCTGACATACTTCAAAGACCGATAAAGGTTTATCTTGAAGCATGCTTTTCACCTGCATGGCCCGGTTATGCTGCCGCTCGAATCTATATTGAATCAAGTCAGCAACCGCATCTCCTTCCACTTCAGTTCCATGTCCGGAGTATACAGTGGATATGGAAAAATCCAATAATTTCTGAAGTGATGCATTATATTGCAGTAACGGACGAGGCCTCTTACCGCCCAGAAGTAAAGGCGGTTCCATTAAAGGATTAGGTGAAATCTTAGCAAGCAAGTGATCACCCGCGATCATGACACCGTCACTTTCCCTGTAAAAGGATAAATGGCTTTGCGCATGCCCTGGAGTCTCGATCGCTTTCCAGCCTGGAAGACCAGGAAGCTCATCCCCCTCAGCCAAATATCCATGCAGCTTCCGTTGACTAAGGAAGCTGATTTCGTCGCGGTTATGGATCAGTTTATTTTTCAGCTCTTCTGCCACTCCAAACTTCGTGGCATAATCAAGAAAAAAACGATTATGGGTTTCAAGGAACTCATCACTGATAGTCAGCCAGCGCTGATTGTTTTTATGTCCATAAACAGGGATATCCTTTTCAAAGAAATCGAGTGCACCTGCATGATCAGGATGATGATGGGTTAAAATGATTTGTTCGATATCAGTCAGTTCCAGACCCAAATCACCAAGTCCATTAGTCAAGGCTTCCTTTGATCGTTTTGTTTTAACTCCAGTATCAATTAGCGTTAAAGCATCCCCTTTAACAACATAAACATTTACATCGCCCACTGCAAATGGCGTGGGCAATGCAAGTTTTGCGATATCTCCATTCCAATTCGCCATAATCTTTTCCACCTTAGAAATTATATTTATATAAATCTTTTTATACGTTAGACAGGATTTTTAGTACACTTATCAATAAAATGTAGGTATAATTACCATTTTACATGTATTTTTAATCACTGTCATTATTTTCACATAATTCATGTCTATTTTTTGTCGTCCATGCATATATTATCATTGACAGAGTACTGATATATCCTTCATAATCACAAGTAATTAAAGACGGATGGCTTTGATTAAGGCCAAGTAAATTTATTGATGGCGTAAAGAGAGTGAAGCTCGGAATGTGCTGAAAGGCTTCATCGCCCCCTCATTATTGAACCTACCTTATGAGCCTTCAGGAAAACCTGACGTAATTCCCGCGTTAGAGGAATCAAGTGCAGCTTTTCTGTTTATTTGTTATGGAAAAGTTGAACAAAGGTGGTACCACGGAAGCTAGACCTTTCGTCCTTTATTGGATGAGGGGTCTTTTTGTTTTTAAAAAAAGACCGAAAATTTAAAAGAAAAAGGAGCGAGAAATATGAAAAAAATCGCATTTATCGGGGCTGGATCAATGGCAGAAGCCATCATTTCGGGGCTGGTGACTCAACAGGTAATTGATCCAGCAAATATTTTTGTAACAAATAAATCCAATGATGACCGGTTAAATTATTTAAAGAAAGAATACGGTGTAACTGCCACAAGATCGCTGCAGCAATTAGTACAGAATGCAAACCTTGTCGTACTGGCGGTGAAACCGAAAGATATTTTAGAAACGATGCAATCAATAAAAGAATACATTCGCGAAGAAATGCTGTTCATTTCCGTGGTGGCCGGGGTTCATACAACAAGTTTGGAAGGAGTCGCCAACAAACAGTTCTCAATCGTCCGAGCCATGCCTAATACATCGGCAGCTGTAGGAAAATCAGCAACTGCCCTTGCGGCTAATGGTCACACGAAAGAAGCGCAATTACAAACGGCGATTACCCTTTTTGAAACGGTAGGAACCGTAGCTGTCGTTGGCGAAGCCCAGCTAGATGCGGTAACAGGCTTATCAGGAAGCGGGCCGGCTTATATATATTACTTGGTCGAAGCATTGGAAAAATCAGCAGAAAAAATAGGTCTCGATTCCGAAACCGCGAAGCAATTGATTCTCCAGACACTGATGGGTGCGGCCGATATGTTACAGAAATCACCTAAAACGCCTGCCGTGCTAAGAAAGGAAGTAACTTCACCAGGCGGAACGACTGAAGCAGGTCTGAAAGCACTTCAAGCACATCAAGTGCAAGAAGCATTCATTGCCTGTGTACAAGAGGCGACTGAGCAATCGAGGCGAATGGGCAATCAAATAAGTAAAGAACTTGCCAAGCATGTAGTTTCACAGTAAAAGGCACATGATGATTACCAGCTGTTGCCTTGCCACTCCCGTATAGGCATTGGCAAGGCAACAGCCCTTTTTTATGATCCAACTCCTGAAGGCATAGGGAAGGTCCATGTCTTTTGATTTTCCAGCCCTTCCGCAGTGCGCGTTACTTTATAATGAGCATATCCGTTTCATCAAAACTCCAATCCTTCGAATACGCAACCTCCCAATAGAAACCATCGGGGTCTGAAAAATATCCGCTGTATCCTCCCCAAATAACATCTTGAGGTGATTTCTCGATCGTTCCCCCGGCCTTTTCAGCCTTGTTGATCACTTCATCCACTTCTTCTATTGATTTAGCATTATAAGCGAGCGTAAGCCCCGGGAAACCATGTTTCTTAGGCGGTGCTTTCTCATTAATGTCCTTTGCTAGCTCCTCTAAAGGATACAAAGCAAGTTTCGTTCCTGCATTATTAAAAAAAACGATTGCTGGTTCTTCCTCTTTTATCGATGTGCGGAATCCCAACCCATCCCGATAAAACCTTAAGGATTCATTGATATCCTTAACACCTAAAGTTATAAGGTTAATTCTGTTCATACTATTCCTCCTTTTTTCTTCTTCAAAGGGTAATTCGACGTATGAATCATTTTCCCTTTATAGTTTGATTGACCATCAAGCCACCCCATCACAAATTCTTCTTCTTAAATCTCCTAACAAGGCTCACCATTTGCCAAAACCGGCTCCAAGAGTATTCCTTCTCGGATCGGTCCTCATGCAAATTACGTAGGAAATCCACTTTCTTTGCCGAATGAATACTTGTTTTGTCATCTGTAAAGGAATTGCCTCATACTTATCGAATTCAACAACAAAAGGGGGAATCTCGATGAATACAAGTGCAGTTGCCCGGTTACTGAATGTTTCCCATAGTACGATTCAACGCTGGGTCACCCAATTGAACATGGAGGTAGAACGGAATCAGCTTGGCCACTATCAGTTTTCAGATGAAGACATTGCATTATTGAGAAAAATCCAAGATCAGCTGAACGAGGGCATCATTCTCCAAAAGGTCAGTATATCAGAGAAAAAGATTAGAAAAGCAACCGGCCAGAAACACTCCGAAACGAATAAAGAACATGATCAACTGATAGAACGAGTCGTCAGGCTTGAAAATGGACTGAAAACAAAAGCGGACGATGTTGTATCCTATCAACTTTTACAGCACAGAAGTGAAATAGAAGAAATGCACAAGCTCGTTAAAAAGCTCGAAGCTCGTATCGAAGCGTTAGAAACACCAATTGTCCAGCCATTTGATTATTTCCTCGCTGCTGAAGAAGCTGCTGCCACTAAAAAGACGAAGAAAAGGCCATTCATAAAAATGATTTTTGGAAATAACAGAAGGAATGATAGTTCATCATGGAGCACAGCCGACAGCGATTAACATCGATTATATTCAAGATCGTTAATGAGCACCCCACCATAACCATTTTTCCTAGGCTCAAGTACTTCTTCGACATTCGTGCAGTAAATAGAGACCTGATCTGATTAATTAACCCAAAAATAAAAAGGCCAGGACCCAAGATTTATCTCACCTGGGTCGGGCCTTTTCATCATCTTAAATCAACACTGCACGGTCATTGAGCATTTTTTCGCCTTTGATGCGCTGGAATTCGTTAAGCAGTTTTTCAACGGTTAGCTTCTGCTTTTCAGCGCCTCTAGCTTCAAAAATGATCTGTCCCTTATCCATCATGATCAAGGAATTTCCAAGATCGATGGCCTGCTGCATATTATGGGTCACCATCAACGTCGTTAACTGGTTCTTTTCAACGATTTCCTTCGTCAGATTTGTCACAAGCTCTGCCCTGGAAGGATCGAGTGCTGCTGTATGTTCATCAAGAAGCAGGATTTTAGGATCGGTGAAGGTCGCCATCAGCAATGAAAGTGCCTGGCGCTCCCCACCTGATAATAACCCCACTTTTGCAGTCATCCGATTTTCCAAGCCTAAATGAAGGGTACCCAAACATTCTTTAAAAAGCTCTTTCCGTTTTTTTGTCACCCCGAAGCCCAAACCTCTTCTGTTGGTTCTGCCATATGCAATCGCCATATTTTCTTCAATCGTCATATGTGGTGCCGTCCCCAGCATCGGATCCTGAAAAACGCGGCCAATCATTTTAGCACGGGCATGTTCCTCAATGGCCGATACGTTTTCCCCATCAATGATGACTTCACCGGCATCAGGGAGAATCTTGCCGGATATCATGTTCATCAGCGTCGATTTACCTGCTCCATTACTCCCGATGACTGTTACAAATTCGCCTTTAGTCATCTGCAGTTCAAGATTCCCAAGGGCTAGCTTTTCATCTGGTGTCCCTTCATTGAAGACCTTATAAATCTGATTTAACTGAAGCATATCCTTCTCCCCCTTTCGATGAAGTCCCACCATGGCGCATCTGTATTTCTTTGAGCCGCCTTTTCTTTCGGCTTTTTTCCTTTTGTTTATCGGTAATTTTCGGAATGACAAGTGCCCCGACCACAATAAGTGCCGTAATTAATTTAACATCACCTGTATCAAGGAAATCTACGCGGAGTGCCAAAGTTACGACGATTCGGTAAATGATCGCTCCTCCAATGACCGCAAGTGTCGCACGTGCAATCGTTTTTGAGCCAAATAACGCTTCGCCAATTATAACGGATGCCAATCCGATGACGATGATTCCAATCCCCATGCCAATATCGCTAAACCCGTTATATTGGGCAACCAAGGATCCCGAGAAAGCCACAAGTGCATTTCCGATTGCAAGTCCCAGGATTTTCATGTTTCCTGTATGGGCGGAAAAACTCTTGACCATTGCTTCATTATCACCCGTCGCACGTAAAGCAAGACCGATTTCCGTTTTTAAAAAAGCTGACATTCCAGCTTGAATGATTAAAGCCACAATCAACATAACAATTAGTATGGCCCACGTTTTGGGCAGGCTATCACCGAGGCCCACGATCGTTAAAAGACCATTCAACACATTGTCCACCCCTGTGCCAGCCCAGGCATCCTGAATATTCGTGATGATGGTTGTTTGGGAAAGCAACGGAATGTTGGATGCACCCATGATCCTTAGGTTGATGGAGTAAAGCCCGATCATCATTAAGATACCTGCAAGGAGTGGATTGATTTTCCCTTTCGTATGAAGGAAACCCGTCATTGTGCCAGCAATGAACCCGGCAACCATTGCACTCAACGTGGCTATGATCGGCGAGAAACCGTTAACGATCATAATGGCGGCAACAGAGGCCCCTGTCACAAAACTGCCTTCCACTGTCATATCCGGGAAGTCGAGAATCCTGAATGTTAAATAGACACCGAGTGCCATGATCGCATAAATCATTCCCGACTCAAAAGAGTTGAATAAGGCTGAGAACATATTTTTCTTCCTTCCCCGAACAAAAGCAGAGTTTATTTTACAAACTCAGCATCTGCTTTCCATTCTTCTTTTATTTCAACACCCATATCTTTTGCTGCCTTTTCATTGATGACCAATTTTAGTTTTTGTGGATATTGAACCGGGATATCTCCGGGTTTTTTGCCATCCTTCAGGATTTCAACCGCTTTTTGCCCCGCTTCATAACCAATATCATAGTAACTGAAGCCATAGGCTGCAAAACCACCCGCATTCACGGAATCGAGCTCGCCAACAAACAAAGGGATATCTTTATCATCTGCCACAGAAATGACCGATTCCAGTGCCGAAACAACTGTATTATCAGTAAAGATATAGAAAGCATCCGCTTTTCCGATTAATGATTCCGCTGCCTGTTTAACATCTGCAGAAGTTGAGACAGATGCCTCCACAACTTTCAATCCCGCTTTTTTCGCTTCCGCTTTCACATTTTTTATTTGGACGACGGAATTTTGCTCCCCTGTATTATAAACGGTTCCAATTGTCTTGGCGCCAAGTTCATCCGCTAGGAATTTCATTGACTTGGCAATTGCTTCAGGATGGGAATCCGTCGTACCCGTCACATTTCCGCCTGGCTTATCCAAAGATGTAACAAGCTCCGCCGCAACAGGATCGGTAACCGATGTAAAAACGATTGGAATATCCTTGGTCGCATTTAAAGCGCTTAGGGCACTAGGAGTGGAATTCGCAAAAATCAAATCCACTTTATCCCCAACAAAATTATTGGCGATCGTTTGACTGTTATTTTGGTCACCCTGTGCAATTTGAAGATCATATTTGGCATTGATGTCGCTATCCTTCAATGCCGCCTGGAATCCTTTATATGCCTGATCCAAGGAATCATGCTGTACGAATTGTGATACCCCAATGTTGAAGGTATCCTTTCCGCCTTCATCCTTTGCCGCATCTTTTTCCTTGTCATTTCCACACCCAGCCAATAATAACCCTGCGACCAATGTCATAGCTGCAGTTGAATATAATTTCTTTTTCATATTTTCCCCCGCCTTTTTTCTTATTTAAGACTATGTCTTTCTAACGAAGCCAGCATTTTCGCTTTTATGTCCTAAATTATAATCGTTTAGTCCCAATTATCCAATATATATTTTAACTTTTTAGAATTTTTCGAGTTTTTAATGTTAAACATCAAAAAAAGCTGCTGTGAAAGGTATGATAACTTTCACAGCAGCTTAATGGAATATCAGTGTTCGACTACTTGATTAACAATTTCGGTAACTGTAGCACGATCAATTTTTTCTTTGCCTTCTTTTAAGGCCTTCAATGTGGCTTTTGCCAATTCCAAAGGTATTTTACAGAATTGGATGATCTCTTTCGTTTCAATTTCCCCAATGTACGAATCGGCTAATGTAAGATTATGTTCCGTATGGGCAAGCATCTCATCGAAACCCCAGCCATCCGGATAAAAGTTCACACCACGTTCTGCATCCTCCTCACGGTTACGCAGGATATTGACCGTTTGGAGTCCACGGCCAAATGCGATGGCAAGTTCACGGTCCGTTTCCGTTCCATCGTACCAGTTCCACATATCGGACAGCATGACGCCAACTAAACCCGCAACATAATATGTGTAATCATCGAGCTCTTCTTCATTATGAATTTGCCAGTCCTTAGTAACCCATTTTGCCATGCCTTCGGCCATTTCCTTTGTCGATTCCAAGACTTTGGCTTTTGCACCGGGAGGACAAAATTGAATCCAGTCCGAAAGAAGCAGGGTCACTTCGGGCAGAAAATCCTTATATGGTTCAAATAACGATTGAAGTTCTTCTTCCCTATGATCCGCCCCAAGCAGCTCGCTTAGAGCATGTAACAGGGTGACCTTAGTATCTGCAGGCAGATCTGGGTGGTCTTCGATCTCATCGATGGCGCGCATGCAAAGGTATGCAGCTCCAATTGCCTCCTGTAATCCCTTTGGAAGATAGCTGATTGGAATGAAAAAAGTCCGGCTTGTTTTTAAGAGAAAATCCATTGCTTTAGTATGTAGGTTACTTTGGTCAGTCATATTTACACTCCTTTGAATATCCAATGAACAATTGATTAATTATATCAAACATTCTCTTTGATTTCAGCTACCCTATTCCTATGAATATAAAGGAACTTTAATGGCCATTAGATCTTCAGCCATGATCGTGTTTGCGAAGATAGCTTCGCTTTCCTTCCTTAACCTCTCCGAATCCTCTGGAGTATACCGTGAGCTGATATGGGTAAGGATTAGATGCTTAGCTCCCGCTTTCAAAGCCGTTTCTGCAGCCTGAACGGTGGTCGAATGATAATAGGCGGATGCCATTTCAGATTCTTCTGCTGAAAATGTAGCTTCATGAACAAGGTAGTCCGCCGAATCAGCAAGAATGAGAGCATTGCTGCACACTCGCGTATCACCCAGAATCGTGATGATCCGGCCTTTTTGCGGAGCACTTAGATAATCCTTCCCATTTATGATACGGCCGTCATCAAGACTGACCGTTTGTCCATTTTTCAATGCTTTAAAAAGCGGACCCGGCTTCACACCTTCTTGCAGCAGCCGGTCGACGAGCAAGCTTCCCTGGCGATCCTTTTCTACAATCCGGTAACCGATACTGTAAATGCCATGATCCAGCGACATGGCCGTCACTGTGAATTGTTCGTCCTCAAATGCTACGCCTTCCTCTATTTCAATAATTTCCAATGGATATTTTAAATGAGTGCCACTCACCTGTAAGCTCGTCTTAATAAATGCATCAATGCCATGTGGACCATATACGGTCAATTTATCCACTCCGCCCTGAAAAGATCTGCTGCTTAAAAACCCAGGGAGTCCGAAGATGTGATCACCATGCAAATGGGTGATGAAAATTTTTTCAATCTTTCGCGGTTTGACTGCCGTTTGTAAAATTTGATGCTGTGTTGCTTCACCACAATCGAATAACCAAACCGTCCCGCGCTCTTCCAATAATTGAAGGGCGATTGATGTCACATTACGCGCTTTAGCCGGAACGCCAGCGCCTGTACCTAAAAAAACAAAATCCACGATACTACCTCCGTTGCAAATACTTTATGACTTAACTATAGCATAACCAAAGGTGCTCTTTCATTTATGACCCATTAAAACCGAAACAACATTAAACTTTTAATGAAATATGAGAAAAAATGCGCAAATTGATTGCTTTGAGGGAAAGCTAAACGTAAAATTAGAAATTGGTACACAATCGGGAATTCCAACTTTATAGACAGATTTAACGGAAAGTTGAGGTTTTAACATGACAGAAAACAATAAACCCACAGCATTGATTATGATTTTTGGTGCTACCGGAGATTTAGCGAAAAGGAAATTGTTTCCTTCCATATATCGACTATTTCAAAAAGAGAAAATCAATAAATTCGCCGTCGTTGGAGTAGCAAGGAGATCATTGACGAACGAAGAGTTTCAAACAAGTGTCAAGGACTCCATACTTAAGTTTGGACATGCGGAAGAAAAGGTAGACGAATTCATTTCCCATTTCCATTATCACTCCCATGACGTAACTAGCTCGGAATCATACCTGCAGTTAAAAGACATTGCCGAAAATTTAGACAGACAGTACCATTTAGAAGGAAATCGGATCTTCTATTTAGCGATGGCACCTGAGTTTTTCGGAACGATTGCCGAACAGATTAAAGCTCAAGGCCTGACTGATTCGATTGGATATAAGCGACTGGTCATAGAAAAGCCATTTGGGCACAGTTTCGAAACTGCTCAAAAATTGAATGAGCAGATTCGAACTGCATTCGCTGAAGATGAGATCTACCGTATCGATCATTATTTAGGAAAAGAAATGGTTCAAAATATTGAGGTCATACGTTTTTCAAATGCCCTATTCGAGCCGCTTTGGAATAACAGATATATATCTAACATCCAGGTTACTTCAAGTGAAACACTTGGCGTTGAAGAACGTGGGCGTTATTATGAAACTAGCGGTGCCCTAAGGGATATGGTCCAAAACCATCTGCTGCAAATGGTTGCCTTGCTTGCCATGGAACCCCCGATCGCTTTGACAACCGAAGAGATCCGAAGCGAAAAAGTGCGGGCATTGCGTTCACTTCGACCTATGAAGGTGGACGAAGTCAATCAATACTTCGTCCGTGGCCAATATGGTGAAGGAACGATAGGCGATCAAGCACTTCCGGCATACCGCAATGAACATAACGTAAATCCCGAATCCAACACAGAGACCTATGTTGCGGGTAAATTGATGATAGATAACTTCCGTTGGGCCGGTGTACCTTTTTATATCCGTACCGGTAAGAGAATGGATGTCAAATCAACGAATATCGTTGTACAATTCAAAGATATCCCAATGAATCTATATTATAAAACAGAAGAAACGTTGAACCCGAATCTTCTCGTTATCCATATCCAGCCAGACGAAGGTATCACACTGTACTTAAATGTTAAGAAATCCGGGACGACATCCAATACAAAGCAAATGAAGCTGACCGTATCCAACAAAGGGATCGAACACATAAATTCTCCTGAGGCATATGAAAAGCTATTGTTTGACAGTATGCGCGGAGATGCTACAAACTTCACTCACTGGGACGAGGTTGCCCTCTCATGGAAGTTCGTCGATACCATTTCCAATGCATGGGAAAATACTAAAGAAGAATCTTTCCCTAATTATGAAGCAGGATCCACAGGTCCACTTGCATCCGATGAACTCCTGGCAGAAGATGGACATATTTGGTGGCAAATCAAGAAAAGCGAAAATAATGATGATTGATAGGATATCAAGAAGGGATGCAGATTTGAATTCTGCATCCCTTCTTCATTCATGAAACATTCTTCCTGACCAATTTCTCCCGGATAATATGAAACATTTCCTTGGGCTTTGACATTTCTTCATCTCTTTCTAAATTAAGCCAAAATGAAACACCCAGTTCTAAGACAATGAATAATAAAAAAATGGCTACAGCCAACCAGATGATGAACATTAGTCATCCGCTCCTTCTCTCTTATCTGCCTACTGTATCCTATGGTCCGTCCATGGCTTTCAATGTTTATATTTCCTTTTCCGCAGGTGTTTAAACCTAAAAAGATGGATGGATGAATGACATACATCATACTACATTTCCCATAAAAAAGGAAATAAACCAACACTATTTACACCTAGTTCATTTTTACCCTTTCCAACCTTTTGGACTCTTTATAGAAAAAGAATGGTAAGGTCTTGCTGAGGTTACACTAGAAAAGGTGTCAGTAATGGCACCACTAACTTCGATGTGGGGGGATTAACGATGGACATTCGTGAAGGACTAATTCCAACAGCGTTGGGCACAGCCGTGACAGCTGCTGGTTATGCAATGAAGCAGAACCGGCACTCAAACAAAATGGTGGCTAATACGGTATTTGGTTTCGGTTTGGCACATATTGTATTAGGGGTCATTGACCTTGTGGAGCATCGGAGATAGTTTTTTAAAAAAAGCCGGCTTAAAAGGGAATTCCCTTTTAGCCGGCTTGAACTTATTATTTTTCCATCCATTCGGTATGGAACGTTCCTTCTTTATCAATGCGTTGATACGTATGAGCTCCAAAATAGTCACGTTGGGCTTGAATTAGGTTAGCTGGCAGCGTTTCTGTACGATAGCTGTCGAAATAGGCAAGTGCCGATGACAAGCAAGGAACCGGAATTCCGTTCATCACTGCCGTTGACACTACCTCACGTAGAGCTCCTTGATAGCTTTCGACGATCCCTTGGAAATAAGGATCAAGAAGCAGGTTATTCAAGTTCGCTTCACGATCGTACGCTTCCTTGATTTTTTGAAGGAATTGTGCACGAATGATGCAGCCGCCACGGAAAATCATCGCGATTTCGCCATATTGCAAGTTCCAGTCATTTTCTTCTGATGCTGCTTTCATTTGTGCAAATCCTTGTGCATATGAACAGATTTTGCTCATATAAAGTGCTTTTCGGATACTTTCAATCAATGCCTTTTTGTCGCCTGTAAATGATTCGGCTTTTGGACCACGAAGGATTTTACTCGCTTCAACACGCTCGTCCTTGATTGCTGAAATAAACCGGGCGAATACGGATTCCGTAATGATTGGAAGCGGAACACCAAGATCAAGTGCACTTTGACTTGTCCATTTCCCTGTTCCTTTTTGGCCCGCTTTATCTAAAATGATATCGACCATCGGCTTGCCAGTTTCTTCATCATATTTTTTGAAAATATCAGCAGTAATTTCAATTAGATAACTATCAAGTTCCCCTTCATTCCATTCAGTAAAGACTTCATGGAATTCTTCAGCGGACAGTCCAAGAAGATTTTTCAAAAGGAAATAAGATTCGGAAATCAACTGCATGTCCCCGTATTCAATACCATTATGTACCATTTTCACATAATGACCTGCTCCATCCGGTCCGATATACGTACAGCAAGCATCACCATCGACCTTAGCTGAAATATCCTTTAATATCGGTGCAACCAGTTCATATGCTTCTTTTTGACCCCCAGGCATGATGGATGGACCTGTTAGAGCCCCTTCTTCCCCTCCTGAGACGCCTGTACCGATGAAATGGATGCCAAGCTTGCTTAATTCGTCATTACGGCGCTGAGTGTCCTTGAAGAAGGTATTTCCTCCATCAATAACGATATCCCCTTTTTCAAGTAACGGTTTTAATTGCTCGATTGTCGCATCTGTTGCAGCACCAGCTTTAACCATCAATAAAATTTTGCGTGGTGTTTCCAAAGAATGGACGAATTCCTCAAGCGTGTAAGCGGCCGTTACGTTTTTACCTTCCGCTTCCTTCATCATTTCGTCCGTTTTTGATCCTGAGCGATTATAGACGGAAATTGAATATCCTCTGCTTTCAATATTAAATGCAAGGTTCTTGCCCATTACCGCCAGTCCGATAACGCCAATCTGTTGTTTTGTCATGATCATCTTTCCCTTCTCTATATCTTTACACAGCTTATACGCTATTCTTTTTCAAAAGAGGGATCATTCCTCCTGGATTGCTCAAAGAAATCTTTGCTGAAGCTAGTGTCTGTTCCAATCGAACGGTTCTTCAAGGGTAATCCCTTTTTAATAATATTTTCTCCGTACTTATTTTGCAAGTGTTCCATCGCTTCATACAGAGGTTCTTTTGCTGCATCCTCTTGAAAGGAGAAAATATCCAGCTGTTTGAAGGCTGACTCTTTCTCTATGACATCATAGGCAGTGACACCAAGGAGTCTGATCCCTTCCCCATTCCAATTTTTCATAAAGAGATCTGTAGCTCCATCCAGGATATCCTTTTTTTCAAAAACAGGATTAGGAACCGTCCTGCTTCTCGTTATAGTGCGGCGGTCTTTGTAACGGATCGTCACACCTATTTTTTGACCAAGCAGGCGTTTATTTTTCAAACGGATGGCTACCCTCTCAGAAAGCTTTTCCAATACACCGATCAGTTCTTTTTGATTTGTGGAGTCATGTGGCAGAGTTGTTGAGTTCCCAATGCTTTTATGATCAAAAATCGCTTCGGGATCCACAATCCTGGGGTCAATTCCATTAGCCCTATCTTTCAAACGGATGCCATTGATCCCAAGAAGCTGTTTCAGTTGACTATCATTGGCAATTGCAAGGTCTCTGATCGTCATTATGCCGATGGTTTTAAGCTTTTCCGAGGTCTTATCCCCGATTCCATGCATTTCGTTCACTTGTAAAGGCCAGAGCTTTTCCGAAATATCCCTTTTCCTTAATATGGTGATTCCCATTGGCTTCTTCATATCAGAGGCAGTTTTGGCCAAAAATTTATTAGGGGCAATCCCGATGCTGCAAGGGAGATCCATCGTATTCAAAATTCTTTCCTGAATGCTATTGGCTATATCTAAAGGTGAACCCAATTCGGCGCATTCACTAATATCCAGATACCCCTCATCTATCGAAACCGGTTCAACCATCTCTGTATATTGCCTCAATACATCGAAAATAGCCAGTGATGCCTTTCGATAACGCTCGAAATTCGGTTTCTGAATGACTAATTGAGGACATAGTTTTTTCGCCTGCCAAATCGGCATGGTCGTTTTAACCCCGAACTTCCTCGCCTCATAGCTGCAGGTGACGATTATGCCTCTTCTCTCTTCAACATTGCCTGCAATCGCAAGCGGTTTGCCTTTCAATGAAACATCATATGACATTTCAACTGAAGCATAGAAACTATTCATGTCTACATGGAGAATGACCCTGCCATTTTTGGGATACATGTCCTTCATGTTTGACCGTCACATCCTTGTAAAAATAAAAAACACCGGATAATAGGGCCAATAAAAAACCATTTCTTTTAAGATACCCCTATTTATCTTTGGTAACCACAGTGAAAGATGATGCAAATCCAAGAAAAACAGCCATCATGTCATTGATGACTGTACATAAATTCCAGCAATACTTGAACAAAGATGATACGAGTTTTTGAGGATCAATGATTGTAATCAAACGGCTACCCCATTGGCAACACCCTGCATATATTCAGTTTATTGAATGCCTGGCTGGACTATGTTTCCGGCGGGGAGGACATCCGTCCATTTTACAATCCACCTCTGTTCATCATTGCCGAGAGCTGATTTACCTGGATATAATACCTCATTCATATCTATCAGTGGTAACAATTCATTCCTGACCTTGCCCATTCCAGCAACAAATCCTTGCTAGGGGGAATCAATTATATGGCATCAGATTTCTCGATGGAAATCACGGATTAAAATCGGTAAAGCACATTCCTCATTTCCAACAAGAAATACGGCCACCTTC
Organism: Peribacillus simplex; assembly: GCF_001578185.1. NCBI lineage: Bacteria > Bacillati > Bacillota > Bacilli > Caryophanales > Bacillaceae > Peribacillus > Peribacillus simplex. The sequence continues at coordinate 3,436,524 of NZ_CP011008.1, forward strand.
TTTAGATTTACTCAGGAAACTCTCTTCCGGATCTATTTTTCGATTTAATTATTCCCCGGATACTTCTTTGATGATACTGACAACCATTTCAGCAAGCTTCGTTAATTCCTCAACGGGTATTCTTTCATTCGTAGTATGGATATCTTCATACCCCACTGCGAGATTGACAGTAGGAATCCCAAAACCTGCAATGACATTGGCATCGCTTCCGCCGCCGCTTTTAACCAACTCGCATGGACGACCGATTTTCTCTGCTGCCTTTCTTGCGACTTCGACTACATGATCGCCAGCCCCATATTTAAAACCAGGATACATGACGTTAACTTCAACTTCAGCCCGTCCGCCCATTTCAATGGCGGCAGTCTCGAATGCCTCTTTCATTCTCGCCACTTGTTTTTCCATTTTTTCAGGAATCAAGGATCTTGCTTCCGCAAGGATTTCAACATGGTCACAAACAATATTGGTTTGCTGTCCACCTTGGAAACGTCCGATGTTGGCTGTCGTTTCCTCGTCGATCCGGCCTAACGGCATTCTTGAGATCGCTTTGGAAGCGATCGTAATTGCCGAAACTCCTTTTTCAGGGGCGACACCAGCGTGAGCAGTCTTGCCTAAAATTATCGCAGACACTTTCGCCTGAGTAGGTGCAGCAACGACGATATTGCCAACTTTTCCATCACTATCAAGAGCAAAACCGAATTTTGCCGTTACAAGTGAGCGATCCAATGCCTTTGCCCCTATCAAGCCAGATTCTTCACCGACTGTTATGATAAATTCGATTGTCCCATGCTCGATATTCTGTTCTTTCAACACTTTAAGCGTTTCTAACATGACCGCTAATCCAGCTTTGTCATCCGCTCCTAAAATGGTCGTTCCGTCTGACACTATGTATCCATCTTTGATGGAAGGCTTGATTCCGTTCCCAGGTACAACCGTATCCATATGGGAGGTGAAATAAATGGTATCTACGCCTTCTTTCATTCCTTTTAAAGTACATACTAAATTGCCTGCACCATGACCAGTAACTGCTGTTGTATCATCTTCAAAAACCTCTAAACCCAGTGCCTCGAATTTTTCTTTCAGCACTTTGGCGATGGCTGCTTCATTTTTCGTTTCGGAATCAATCTGGACCAATTCCATAAATTCACTAACTAAACGTTCTTCATTAATCATAAAATAAAACCTCCAAAAAAGTTTTCCTCTTTAATTATACTTCTAAAAGCGGCGCCCCGGCAAATAATGTGAAATTGAGGAACCGTGCTTAAATGGAATGCTGGTCATCCCCCGTCCAAAGTTCCCCTTAAAAATGGTGAATGATAACATATAAATGGTTTACGAATTCTTCCCAGTATGGAAAAGAGCCCAAAATAGATATATTTCGGGCTCCTTGCAGTTGGATCATAACGGGATATTGCCGTGTTTTTTCCATGGACGTTTTTCTTTTTTGTTGCGAAGCATTTCAAGTGATTGAATGATCTTAATCCTTGTTTCCCGGGGATCAATTACATCATCTACCATTCCAAGACTTGCGGCAACATATGGATTAGCGAATTTATCACGGTATTCTTCTATTTTAGCTGCACGAGTCGCTTCAGGGTCTTCACTATTTTGAATTTCACGGGCAAAAATGATATTTGCCGCTCCAGCAGAACCCATTACCGCGATTTCCGCATTTGGCCATGCAAATGTTAGATCAGCACCGATGGATTTACTATTAAGGGCCACATAAGCTCCTCCGTATGCTTTACGCAGGATGATCGTCAATTTTGGTACTGTTGCTTCTGAATATGCGTATAGCAGCTTTGCACCGTGACGGATTATCCCGCCATGCTCTTGTTTAACGCCCGGGAAGAAGCCTGAAACATCTTCAAACGTAATTAACGGAATGTTAAACGAGTCACAAAAACGAATAAAACGGGCAGCCTTATCAGATGAATCAATATCCAGTCCCCCTGCCAATACTTTTGGCTGGTTACAGACAAGTCCCACTGATTTCCCTTTGATTCGGGCTAAGCCGACCACTATGTTTTTCGCAAAGCCCTCTTGCACCTCCATGAAGGAACCCTCATCGACAATTTGCTCCAATACTTTCCGAACATCATATGGACGGATCCCTTCATAAGGGACTACATCCGTTAAGTCCGGACGGTAGTCATCTCCATCGTCCGTTTCCAAAACCGGCGGCTTCTCTTCATTGTTTTGTGGAAGATAGCTCAGGAGACGTCTAACGTCGGCCAATACTTGTTCTTCTGTTGCTCCCTTGAAATGCGCATTACCGCTTATGGTATTATGTACAGTCGCTCCACCCAACCCTTCAGATGAAATCTTTTCACCCGTAACCGTTTCAATGACTTTAGGTCCTGTTATGAACATTTGGCTCGTTTTTTCAACCATGAAGACAAAGTCGGTTATGGCTGGAGAATAAACGGCTCCGCCTGCACAAGGTCCCATAATAACGGAAATTTGTGGAATGACGCCTGAATAAATGGAGTTCCGATAAAATATTTGTCCATATCCGTCAAGGGAAACAACACCTTCTTGAATACGCGCTCCACCAGAATCGTTCAAACCTATGAAGGGGGCCCCATTTTCCGCTGCCAAATCCATAACATTGGCAATTTTCAGAGCATGCATTTCCCCTAGTGCACCGCCAAATACAGTAAAGTCCTGGGAAAACAGATAAATGTCGCGGCCGTTTACCTTTCCATAACCGGTGACAACCCCTTCTCCCGGTCCTTCTTCCTTTTCCATGCCAAAATTAGTATTACGGTGTTTGATGAAAGGATTAAGTTCAATGAAAGTTCCCGGATCAACTAAAAGCTCGATTCTTTCCCTTGCAGTAAGTTTGCCCTTTTCATGCTGCTTATCGATCCTTTCTTCACCGCCGCCCATTTCCACTTTGCGGCGTCTGTCATATAAGTCATTGATCGTTTCATATATGTCTGTCATTCCTGCTCCTCCTTTGATCCGGCTCGTTCACAAAGCTCAAACAATACACCTGCAGTAGACTTGGGATGAACGAAAGCAACATCTGCTTTGTGTGCTCCCTTTCTTGATGAATCATCAATCATGCGCAATCCTGATTCTTTAATTTCTTTAATTCGATCTTCGATACGATCGACACCAAGGGCCACATGATGAATCCCTTCACCGCGTTTATCAATGAATTTGGCGATTGGACTTGACGGTGACAACGCTTCCAATAACTCCAAACGGGTATTGCCTGCCAAGATAAAGGCCACTTTTACGCCTTGGCTCTCCACTGTCTCTATTCCTTCAAGTTCCAAGTTCAGCGTTTCCGTGTAAAGTGGTAAGGTTTCATCAAGTGACTTGACGGCAATACCAATATGATCGATATTTTTAATCATCATTCATCCCCCCATGTTATGTATTATGGATGACTCTATTAAAATACTATTAATCTTCCATTGAAGCCTTTCAAGATTCGGAATAATATGAACATTGTACTTTTACTTGTTTCTACTAAACGTTCAAGTTAAAATAAAACCAATTAAACTGTTTGAGGGAGAGAGAGCATATGGGAAATAAAAAAATAAGAAAGATCGTCGTGTATTTAATGCTTATCTCGATGTTGTTGACGACCTTATTATCAGGTATCGCATTTCTTTTATAAAAAATATCGGAATGAGAGGGAAGCAAAGACTTCCCTCTCTTTTTTATTTTATCGCTCCGTTTTTCTTTGCCAAAGTTTTGAAATCATCATTCGACTTGGTGATTAACACCTTTGTGCCGATAGGGACTTTTTCATACAAACGCTCTACATCGGCTTTATGCATCCGTACACAGCCATTTGAAATGAATTTACCGACTGACGACGGTTGATTCGTACCATGTATCCCGTAAATCCTGCCATCGGTATTTCGTGCATCAAATCCAATCCACCTCGATCCCAAAGGGTTCCTGGGATCGCCGCCCGGAATATTCTTTTTTCGATAATAGGGATTGACCGCTTTTATTTTAACCGTGAAAATCCCTTCAGGTGTCAATTCCTGACTCTTCCCAGTGCCGACCGGCAGAATCTCCTTGACCTCGTTATCATCAATGAACGCCAATTTATTGTTGGCTTTATTGATGATGATAAAAGGATCTCCCGGCTTAACCGATTGAGGTTGAGCTTGTACCTGTAGCGGCCACAAAGATAGCATAAGCAACAAAGAAAGGATCCATTTCATTTATATCAATTCCTTTACTCTTTTGCTTAGTTTAAGCCATGTGCCTCTTTTTCATTCGGTTATTGGCCAGCTTGGGTAACCCCTTGAAGGAATGCTTCAACAATAAATAGCGTTCCATTTCCTTCATGAGCTGCAGTAATGCGGCCCTTGATTCAAACTCTTCCCGTGTCTGTGGAAGTGCCATTCCCCTAAAATGCAACTCCATTTCTTCAAGCTTCTTCAGATAAAGAATGGCCGTATTTTGTGGATGGACGTTTTCTGCCAGGTCCTCAATAAAATCAGCCACTATCCCGCTTTGCTTGACGACCAATGGAATATTCGTGACTAGAGGAAGAATGCGTTCAATTATTTCAAATTGCTTTTCACGCATTTTGAAATAATGGTAATAAAGGTCTTCTTCCCTTAAGAAATGATTTTCCACGTCCCTGAAGGCAAGGCTTTTGGCTTGGTTAAGAAGATTGGCTGTTTCAGTAATTTCCTTACCATCCCATGTGTGGTCATTATCCCTTAAATAACGGACAATCCCCATCAAGATCGCACTAAAGTTAGTTTCGATACTTTCCTGATAGGCAAGCAGTTTTTCATCGACACTGGGCATGTACAGATTCATGACAAGTGCAACTCCAACTCCAACGGCAATTAATATCGTTTCATTGATCAGCAGGGAAAAAGTGATGTTGCCAGCTCCATAAAGATGCATGATGATGACGCTGCTCGTTACAATTCCCTCATTAATCTTCAAGGCAACTGTCGTAGGAATGAAAATCAAAAGGATCAACCCTATTGTCAGCGGATGGAACCCGATGAAATGAAAAAATAGGGATGCATAGACCATTGCGATCAAACAAGCTAAAAACCGGTGCCAGGAGGCATAAACCGACTTCTTTTTTGTAACTTGAATGCATAAGATCGTAATGATTCCCGCAGCCGAAAAATATTCCAGGTTAAGCATTTGTGCAATAATAATTGCCAGGGTAACCCCCAAAGCAGTTTTAATCGTCCTGTATCCGATTTTAAACATTGTTATGTATCACCTGGCTCTTTCGCTATCTATTATAATACTATCAGGATTTCAGATGTTTTTACAGTCCTTTGTGAATGAAATTTCCAATTTTTCAAAATCCATTCACTCAAAAATACATTATAGGAATAAAATAAAAAAAGGTAACCTAGTCGTTACCTTTTTTTTATAATTATATACTATTTGCCTTGGCTTATAAAACTTTTTCCAAGAAGTCTTTTGCACGCTGGCTTTTCGGATTGGAAAAGAATTCTTCCGGAGCACTTTCTTCGACGAGAAGACCCCCGTCCAAGAAAAGTACACGATCGGCCACTTCTTTGGCAAATCCCATTTCATGCGTTACGATAAGCATGGTCATCCCAGTATGTGCCAGTGACTTCATTACCTCGAGCACTTCTTTTACCATCTCAGGATCAAGAGCTGAGGTCGGCTCATCGAAAAGCATCACTTCCGGATTCATTGCCAATGCCCGCGCAATGGCGACCCGTTGTTTTTGTCCGCCTGATAGACGATTCGGATATGACGATTCTTTATCGGCCAAACCGACTTTAGTCAAGAGCTCCCGAGCTTGTTTTACTGCTTCAGCTTTTGATAATTTTTTCACCTTCATCGGTGCATATGTCAGATTCTCCAGGACGGTTTTATGAGGAAATAAATGGAAATGTTGAAAAACCATTCCTACATTTTCACGCACTTTCATGATATTGGTCTTTTTTTCAGTGATGTTTTGATCTTTAAACCAAATTTGACCATCAGTTGGAGTCTCAAGCATATTGATGCAACGCAAGAAAGTTGATTTTCCCGAACCGGATGGGCCGATGATCGCTAACACTTCACCCTGCCCTATCTCGGTGCTGATGCCTTTTAATACCTCGAGCTTACCATAATTTTTTTTGAGCTCATCAATTTTAATCACTGCGTCTCATTCTCCTTTCAATCACTTTGCCTAAGATGGTAAGAACCATAACCATCACATAATAAATGAGACCGGCAAATAAAATCGGCTCGAAGAATTTATATGTCTCACCGCCGACAATATAAGAACGGCGCATGATATCCCCCAACCCAATAATTGTGACAACGGCTGATTCCTTCGTTAAGGAAATCACTTCGTTCACAAGGGACGGCAGGATATTCTTGATGGCCTGCGGAAGTATTATATTAAGCATCATCCCTGAATAGGGTACCCCAAGTGCAAGTGCAGCTTCACGTTGCCCTTTATCTACCGCTAGAATGCCTCCCCTGATAATCTCAGAGATGTATGCGGCAGAGTTTAGCCCGAATGCTAAAAATGCTGCTTGGAATGCTTCGATTTGAATCCCTAATATTTGTGGTGAACCAAAATAAATCAGCATTAATTGCAGCACTAAAGGGGTACCGCGGAAAATGGATGTATAAAAGTCAGCAATCCAATTTAAGGGCTTGATTCTACTGATTTTAAGTATAGATAATAATATTCCCAAAACAAAACCGATTACAGCCGCAACCGCTACAACCTTTAATGTAGTCGGTATTCCCTCCAGGATATATGGAAGGGAGGGTATAATCCTATCAAATTCCAGATTCACTCCATTCATCCTCTCTTATGAAGGCCGTTATCATGGGCCTTCCTCCTGCTTCATTTAATGTCAATAAAGCGCGGAAAAACGTTCAGAAGGCATATTGCATCTCTTCTGAACGCTTTTCCTCTCTTGTATTATTCAGTTTCGCTGCCACCGAACCATTTTATTATTAATTTTTCCATTTCACCATTCTGTAACATTTTTTTCAATTCGGCATTGAATTCGCCAGTTAACTTGCTTCCTTTTTGGAAAGCGATTGCCGAACCGGCATCTTCTTCACCAGATTTGATCACATAGCCCACCAAATCTTTATTATCTTTCAAATAGCCTTTTGCCACAGTATCTTCCATGATTGCGGCGTCAAAACGTCCTGTGGACATTTCTTGAACAACCTCTGGAATACGATTCCGTTTTTCAATTTTCATCCCGGTCTTTTTGGATTTATTCAAGTCGTTTGCCAATGTCTCCTGAATGGATGCAAGCTGTACCCCTACCGTTTTCCCTTTTAAATCTTCAACAGTTTTGATCTTACTGTCCTTTGTCGTGATGATCATGTTTTTAGCTGTATAGTATATATCACTGAAATCAACGGATTGTTCACGTTTTTCTGTTGGAGTCATTCCAGAGATAACGAAATCGACCGATTTATTTTCCAGAGCCGGAACAAGACTATTAAAGTCAATGTCCTTCACTTGAACCTCATAACCTAATTTTTTACCGATTGCTTTAGCGATATCAATGTCAAATCCTTTTATTTGATCACTTTTAGATGTTTCAACATATTCAAATGGCGGATAATCCGCAGATGTTCCCATTACCAGAACCTTTTTGTCTTCTTTGCCAGCTGTGTTTTTATCTTTTTTCTCAGATGTTCCGCATGCTGCTAAAATACCTACTAATAACACAGAAGTAAGCAACAATGCTAACTGCTTTTTCAACTTCATTATTATTCCTCCAAAATGATATTTTCAATTCTCTTGTTATTAAATTTGGTTTTAGGTTATTAATTAATTAATTTGCATAACTAATATTCATACACTAATGTGTATTTTAACACACTCTAATAATTATTCAATAACGTAAAAAATAGATTTACTTTTCGAAATATTCACTCAATTAACCTTCCCCATTTCGCACTTTTTCTCCAGAGGGGATATATCTGGCTTCCTTATCTATCTTCTTTCCTAAATGTTCCTTATTTATGCAAGTTCATGAATAAAAAAAACCCGTCGATTGGCGGGTTTTTTTTCTTATGGCTATAGCTTACACTTCTTCGCAATATTGATCGAAGTAGTCTTGTAATTTTTCAACTACGGACATCGGGTGGTGCCCTTCAATTTCATGGCGTTCTATCATAGTGATGATTTTTCCATCTTTCAGCAATGCAAATGATGGGGATGACGGTGGATACCCTTCGAAGTAATCACGGGCTTTTTCCGTCGCCTCCTTATCTTGCCCAGCAAAAACAGTTACAAGCTGATCAGGGCGTTTATCATTATGAATCGCATGAGCTGCTGCAGGTCTAGCTATTCCCCCAGCGCAGCCACAAACGGAGTTGACCATAACAAGTGTCGTTCCTTTTTGTGCAAATACCTCTGCTACTTCCTCGGGAGTAGTCAATTCTGTATATCCAGCAGTCTTAATCTCATCGCGAGCCTGTTTGACTACGTCGTTCATTAAAAAATTAAAATCCATATTCATGGTATGTGCCCCTTCCAAGTTTTCTCTTCAATCCTATCATAACAATTGCCACTTCGTGATTCAATAAATTTACCTGCTAAAGGTGGATAAAGGGATCCGAAACATGTTTAAAACGAAAAGGAAGCGGGAACCATGTGTGTAACAACAAGAAAACTTCTTACAAAGGGATGGGGCATGAGAAACAATTCAAGCCCCACCCCTTTCCTGTTTAATTTGACTTAAATGTATCAGTAAAAAATTGAAAGACTTGCTTAACAGCAGTGGTGACCGTTTTATTCCCTGACATCACTTCATTCTCCAGAATAGGGAGAAGACCTTTGACGGTTTCATTTTTATAGAACATCGTTTTAAGCTGGTGATCCATTAATGAATAAAGCCATTCCTTAGATTGCATTCTTCTCCGTTCTTGAAAAACACCAGATTCCTTGGTCATAGCGGAAAATTCATTCAATACATCCCAAAGCTCTGGAATTCCTTTACCGGTTATGGCAGAACAAGTATATGCCTTTCCTGCCCATCCCTTTGTTGCCGGCTGAAGGAAGTGCAAGATTCTACTATATTCGGACTTTGTCCTAATCGCCAACGGAATGTTCTCTCCGTCCGCTTTATTGACCACAATTCCGTCCACAAGTTCCATGATCCCTTTTTTCATCCCCTGTAATTCATCCCCGGCACCGGTTAGGACAAGGAGCATGAAGAAGTCAACCATACTTCGTACTATAGCTTCACTCTGGCCGACACCAACAGTTTCTATCAGGATGACATCAAATCCTGCCGCTTCACAAAGCAACATCGTTTCCCTTGTTTTGCGGTGAACTCCTCCTAAGGTGCCTTCGGATGGTGAGGGCCTTATGAAGGCACGGGGGTTTCTTGCCAGCTCCTCCATCCTCGTCTTATCACCTAGGATACTTCCCCCGTTGATAGAAGAGCTTGGGTCGACGGCTAGAACAGCAACCTTATGGCCCCTGGCACATAAGTAGGATCCAAACGTCTCGATAAACGAGCTTTTCCCTGCACCTGGCACTCCGGAAATCCCGATTCGAATCGAGTTCCCTGTATGAGAAAGGATGGAATGTAATAATTCCTGTGCAGGATCGAAGTGGTGGGGTGCATTGCTTTCAATCAGTGTAATCCCTTTAGCAAGATTGGCCCTATCCCCTTTTATGATTCCCTCTTTAAGTTCATGGATCGGTATGCTTACATTTTGTTTTTTGACGAATTTGCTTTTTGAAGCTTTGTTATGACTGGCTGTTAATTCTACACCTGGCTTTAATGAAGAAGCAAAACCTTCCTGATTGTTAAGATCGACCCATTCCGGCTTCTTGTCTTCACTCATTATTGGACCACTTCCTCATATCCAAGGCGATTGTATATTTCCTGAAGCACTTTTTTTGCTGCCTGTGGAATGACTGTACCAGGTCCAAAAATGGCTGAAGCGCCATTTTCCATCAAGTAATCATAATCCTGTGCAGGGATGACGCCGCCGACGATCACTATGATGTCTTCACGGCCCAATTTCTTCAGTTCCGACATAAGCTGCGGCAACAATGTTTTATGACCGGCAGCAAGCGAACTCATTCCGACAACATGCACATCATTTTCCACGGCCTGTAAGGCGGTTTCTTCCGGTGTTTGGAATAATGGACCGATATCGACATCATAGCCTAAATCCGCAAACCCCGTTCCTACTACTTTAGCTCCACGATCATGACCGTCCTGACCCATTTTAGCCATTAACAAACGCGGTCTTCTTCCTTCATTTTCAAGGAACTCTTCCGTCATGCGGACGACTTCCTCAATTTCCGCTTCTTTTGAGTATGCCGAGCTATATACGCCGCTGATAGAACGGATCGTTGCTTTATGACGTCCAGCCACCTCTTCGACCGCATCGGAGATTTCACCTAGTGAAGCCCGTACTCTTGTAGCTTGCACTGCCAGTTCAAGCAGGTTACCTTCGCCTGTTCTAGCAGCCCTGGATAGCGCCTGAAGAGCTTCATCCACCTTTGCCTGATCACGCTTCGCTTTTAATTCGCCCAAACGCTTAAGCTGACTTTCGCGAACTGCGGTATTATCAATCTCCAGTATTTCAATCGGATCTTCTTTTTTCAAACGATATTTATTGACGCCGACAATCGTTTCATCCTGAGAATCGATTTTAGCTTGACGCTTTGCAGCCGCTTCCTCGATCCTCATTTTTGGAAGGCCGGTTTCGATTGCCTTTGCCATTCCTCCAAGACCTTCGATTTCTTCTATGTGAGCCCAAGCCCTTTCGATTAATTCATTAGTGAGCGATTCTACATAATAAGAACCCGCCCATGGATCGATTACCTTTGTGATACCGGTTTCCTCCTGCAGATAAAGCTGTGTGTTACGTGCAATGCGGGCCGAGAAATCAGTTGGCAGTGCAATGGCCTCATCCAGTGCGTTCGTATGCAGGGACTGTGTATGTCCCAGTGCGGCCGCATGAGCTTCAATCAGGGTCCTTGCGACATTATTAAACGGATCCTGCTCGGAGAGGCTCCAGCCGGAGGTTTGGGAATGAGTCCTCAATGCCATCGCTTTATTATTTTTCGGTTCGAACTGTTTCATCAGTTTTGACCAAATGAAACGAGCCGCCCTCATTTTCGCCACCTCCATGAAATAGTTCAATCCTACAGCCCAGAAGAATGACAGGCGTGGTGCAAACTTATCGATATCAATACCTGCCTTCATGCCGGTACGCGCATACTCAAGACCATCAGCCAATGTATAGGCTAGTTCGATATCCGCCGGCGCCCCCGCTTCTTGGAGATGATAACCCGAGATGGAAATGGAATTGAATTTCGGCATATATTTGGAAGTATACTCAAAAATATCAGCTATGATTTTCATGGACATTTCAGGTGGGTAGATATACGTATTCCGGACCATATATTCCTTTAAGATGTCATTTTGAATCGTGCCCGAAAGCTTATCCTGTGTAACGCCTTGTTCTTCAGCTGTCACGATATAAAAAGCCAGGATAGGTAATACTGCACCGTTCATAGTCATTGATACGGACATCTGATCTAGCGGAATCCCGTTGAAAAGGATTTTCATGTCAAGGATGGAATCAATGGCAACTCCCGCTTTCCCCACATCACCGACAACGCGTGGATGATCGGAGTCATAACCACGGTGTGTGGCTAAATCAAAGGCAACTGAGAGCCCTTTTTGCCCCATCGCCAGATTACGTCTGTAGAACGCATTGGATTCCTCAGCAGTCGAAAAACCTGCATACTGGCGTACCGTCCAAGGACGATTGACATACATCGAAGGATAAGGCCCCCTTGTAAACGGAGCGATGCCTGGGACACTTTCCATATGCTCCAATTCGCGATTATCTTCTTTAACATAAAGCGGTTTGACTTTTATTTGTTCATTGGTTTCAAACAGAAGGCTATCGATATTTTGCCCAACGGCTTTTTCGGCTTCTTTTTTCCATGCTTCTACCGTCCCTTTAATCTTAGCCTTGGCAGGATTTATAGCAGAAAAATTCGGTTTTTTCATTTCAGTTCACCCCTAGCTCATGCAATAATTCCAATAAAATCGCTATTACGTTCGTTTTAACATGGATAGAATCTTTCATGCCGGCTTCACTTAGTGTGATTTCCAATTCTTCTTGCTGCTTGCCAGCCAAATAAATATTGATTTCAGGGAATTGCTTTTTAATTTCTTTAATTGTGATTGGGGCTAATTCAGCGTAGTCATCATCACTGCCGCAAATACAATAGATAGGGAAATTGGTCGAAGCTACGTAATCGACTGCTTCCTGAATGGTTTGACACCCTTTACTACCTACTGTTTCAATACCTCCTGCTGCAGCCAGACTTTTAACGAAATCTGCACGGGGTTTATAGGATTTAAGGTTTTTCAAATTAATCAAACCGATTGTTGGAGCTGTTCCATTTATTTCTTTATAACTTTCACTGCGCAGTCTTATTTGTTCGAACTGAATGGATACCCGTTCCAAGGCGATTGGCGTAATGCCAACCGGCTTCTCAACTTTCATGTATGACACATGTTTATCCAGTGTCGGGGTTTTAATCTTATCAGCTGGATTCGGATAAACATTCGTTCCGATGATACTATCTTTTCTGAAAGCCGCATTTTGAACTCTTCCTAGGTATACTTCAGCTATGTCTTTCTGTAGGGTGCCTTGCTTAATAAGCTCTAAAATCCCCCCGGCTTCATCGATTTCTAGGAATTTCGCCCAAGCCTTTTCAGCCAATTCATCCGTTAATTGTTCAACATACCAAGAACCGCCAGCAGGATCGACCACGGTGGTGATATTTGTTTCCTCTTTTAAAATCAAATGAGTGTTACGGGCGATTCTTTCTGAAAAATCATCAGATTCACCAGTTGGATGAGTAAATGGATGAATTTGAAGATATTGAATGCCGCCGATAGCTGCAGCAAAAGCTTGGTTTGTGGTCCGAAGAATATTGACGTGCTGGTCATATAGCGTTTCTGTCAATTCGGAAGTAACAGCATGTATGGCCATTTTAAAATGATCCGGAGCTGTATCGAAGGCTTCAGCAAGACCTGCCCAAAGCCTCCTGGCAGCCCGCAGTTTGGCGATGGACATGAAGTAATTGGAATCTACTGCAAACGAAAATACTATTCTTTCGGAAACTGAAGAAATGGAAAGCCCTTGTTTTTGCCCTTCCAATAGATATTGGACGGCTGCCGATAATCCGTACGCGATTTCTTGAACGGCATTGGCCCCTCCATTATGATAGACTGCCGTATTAATCAGGACTGTCTTTAAATCCCGGCCTACCTTCTGATAATCTTGGATCGTCTTAAGCCAGTCTGCAAAATAATGATCCGTATCCTCTGGCAGCTGACCGCCAATGAGCCATTCTGCAATGGGATCTTCTGCAACTACGCCTGTCAATTGGGCATTTTGCGATTCAGCAACGGCTTTGAATTGCGGGAATAATCCTTTTTGTTTTCCCTTAAGGTCAATGAAAACCGGGATTTCCCTTAATGGGATATCTTTAAACAATTTTTCAGCCCTTGCTCCCTTAGCAAGCAAACTTGCAGGGTATGCCACGACATTTTGACCGCGCTTGAATGACACCTTCATCTTTTCATTTGCCTCTTCAGCCGTGACACCGCTTACAGGTTGAACGACCAGCCAAGGTTTTTCATAATAACCCGTTGGAAACGTTCCTCGGGTATAAGGGAAGAACCCTGGTAATTCAGCTACATTTGCCGTTGAATCCGCCGTTTCTGTATAAAGTGGATATAAAGTGATGCCCTCATATGTATTCGTTTTTAATTTTTCTATACTTTTTCCTTTTAAACTGACTTCCGCAGCTTCTTTCCACTCTTCCAAAGAAGGCTTAGGAAAGGTTATGTTTTTTACATCTTTCAGTTCCATCTGTAATCGCTTTCTTATCGTCTGCCGCCTCAATCGCCATATCCATTCTTCGGGAGAACGAACGCTCAGTCAGTTTAGATAAGAAAACCACCCTCCCATCAATTTGATCTGGATTATACTAACATTCTATCATAATTTTCTTGAAATTTAAGCCAATAGAAATTAGTAAAGGAGTTCTAAGAGAAGCTGATAGCCTTTTTCGTCTCTTTGAAATAAAGTACAGCCCTGTTCTGTGCTAGAACAGCTCTCAATAAAATAATAGCAAAAATAAAATTTTTGTCGATGTTTTTCTAAAAAGAAGTACAAAAAAAAGGAAGGAACCTACTGTCCTTCCTTTCAGACTGTAGACAAACTCGAGGAAAATCGAGTTTGTCTATTTTTTATGAGTTGTACAATTTGGCCGTTGATTTCCACTCCAGGCACTCGCTTTCCGCGGGCGGTCGGGGAGCCTCCTCGGCTTTCGCCTGCGGGGTCTCCCCTAGACGCGCTTTTCCCGCAGGAGTCTCGTACCTTCCGTTCCAATCAACTTTGTCTTATCTTTTAGATAAACACTTTTGCCCTGAGTCGCTTTTGTTTTAAAATAGAAGTATTAAAACTTGAGGTAATGAGAATGCTTTCTAAACATGATTCTATTCAGCGAGATCAACTTGAAATGATTACGTTAGATCAACTAGTGCCACCGAACCATTTGGTTCGTAAACTGGAGGCTGCCATTGACTTCACTTTCACTTATGACTTGGTGAAAGATATGTATTCAGAGGTAGGACGCCCAAGTATTGATCCAGTTATTTTAGTTAAACTGACATTCATTCAATATACCTTCGGTATTCGTTCCATGCGTAAAACGATTGAAGAAGTTGAAACTAATATGGCTTACCGTTGGTTCTTAGGCTATGGTTTCCATGATAAAGTACCTCATTTCTCTACGTTTGGGAAAAATTATGAGCGACGCTTTAAAGATACAGACCTGTTTGAACAGATTTTCTATCGCATTTTAATGACAGCTGCTAATAAAAAGTTAATAAGTGCTGAACACGTTTTCGTGGATTTCACACATGTGAAAGCCAGTGCGAATAAACGGACATTTGAAAAGAAAATCGTTCGTAAAGAAACACGAGCGTATCAAGGGCGTCTTCAAGAAGAAGTCAATCAAGATCGTGAAAACCATGGAAAGAAGCCTTTTCCATCAGATAAATTTGATAAAGAAGAGACCAAAGAGATTAAAGAAAGCTACTATGTGAAAGATGAACGAACAAAACAGTTTGCCTATTCATTCCACGCGGCCGCAGACCGCAACGGTTTTGTATTGGGAACGATTGTAACACCTGGAAATATACATGACAGTCAGATCTTAGAGCCACTAGTTGAACAAGTGATTGAGAAAGTTGGAAAACCGGAAGCCGTTGCCGCGGATGCAGCTTATAAAACACCAGCGATTACAAGCTACCTATTTAACAAAGAAATCATACCGGCTTTACCTTATACACGTCCTCGCACCAAAGAAGGATTTTTCCGCAAACAGGACTATGTATACGATGAACATTTTGATTGTTACCTTTGTCCTTCGGGAGAGCTATTAAAGTACTCAACAACCAATAAAGAGGGCTATCGCGAGTATAAATCACCCAAACACACTTGTGCGACATGCTCATTTTTATCTCAGTGTACAGAAAGCAAAGACCATCAAAAAGTGGTGACACGGCATATTTGGCAAACACATGTGGAAGAAGCAGATCATCTGCGTCATCATCAAGATGTAAAAACTATATATGCGAAACGTAAAGAAACGATTGAGCGTGTATTCGCAGATGCAAAAGAAAAGCATGGTATGCGTTGGACAACTTTAAGGGGACTTAAAAAATTGTCGAAGCAGGCGATGCTTACTTTCGCTGCCATTAATTTAAAGAAGATGGCCAATTGGACATGGCGAGGTCCAAAAATGGCCTAACATAGTGGGCTCTACGAGCCCCAATCTCCTAACTTCAGGCAAAAATTCAAAGGGAATCTCAAAAAGGGGTTCGGAATTTTTTAATTCCGAACCCCTTTTGTCTACAAACTGAAAGGAAGGAACCTACTGTCCTTCCTTTTTCTTCATTTTAGTATATGGAAGTGTTTTCTTTGGAAATCTTTTCGATGATTTCTTTAACTCTTGCGAGGAATCGTCCACATACCAGGCCGTCCAAAACACGATGATCAAGTGATAAACAGAGATTAACCATATCCCGTACTGCAATCATGTCATTTATGACCACTGGCCGTTTCACAATTGTTTCAACTTGTAAAATGGCTGCCTGTGGATAATTGATGATTCCCATGGATTGGACAGAACCGAATGAACCAGTGTTATTGACAGTGAACGTGCCACCTTGCATATCCTCTGCTTTTAACTTACCCGCCTTCACTTTGGATGCGAGTTCCTGTATCTCCCTTGCAATACCTTTGATTGATTTTTCATCTGCATTTTTTATGACCGGTACAAATAAGGCATCTTCAGTTGCAACGGCTATTGATATATTGATTTCTTTCTTTTGTATGATTTTTTCGCCTGCCCACATCGAATTGAGCTCTGGAAATTCCGTAAGGGCTTGAGCAACCGCTTTTACGAAAAAGGCAAAGTACGTTAAATTATAGCCTTCTTTTTGTTTAAAGTCGGATTTTAGATTATCACGCAACTTCACCATATTGCTTGCGTCAACTTCCACCATCGTCCAAGCATGCGGAATTTCGTGCTTACTTTTCAACATATTGGACGCAATTGCCTTACGGATGCCGGTAACGGGTATTTCCTTGTCACCAGCCGCAGTCGTAACATTTGTTACTGGGCTGGTTTGACGATTAACTTGAGGAGCGAGCACTTCAGGAGCCGAATCGGATATTGCCGAAGGCTCATCCGCCTTAGGAAGATTCCCTGATTCAACAAGTTTCAGTAAATCTTTACGGGTGATCCGTCCCTCATTCCCCGTTCCTTTCACTTTTGAAAGATCGATTCCATGCTCCTGGGAAATTTTTAACACTGCTGGCGAATAGCGAGCTTTCCTTGATGGTTCGGCCGCTTGCTGTACATTTCTTGTAACAGGTGCATCAACTTTTTCTACGCTATGAGAAACAGCTTGCCCTACATTATCGTTATCCGTCTTTGCCGTTTCAACTTCAATCGAGCAAATGACTTCCCCGACTGCTAACGTTTGATTCTCATCCGCTTTCAATTCCTTGATGATGCCGGTAAAGGAAGAAGGAACCTCAGCATTTACTTTATCCGTCATCACTTCAGCTAACGGGTCGTATTTCGTGACATGATCCCCAGGCTTTACAAGCCATTTACTGATGGTTCCCTCTGTGACACTTTCGCCTAGTTGAGGCATCTTCATTAATTCCATAGCCATAAATCGTTCCTCCTTCTTAACAGTCCTTAATACTCAGCCAATTCCCTCATGGCTTTTTCCACCTTATCTGGATTCACCATAAAATGTTTTTCCATCGTAGGTGCATATGGCATGGCAGGTACATCAGGTCCGGCCAACCGTTTTACAGGAGCATCCAAATCAAAAAGGCAATGCTCGGCAATGATGGCTGCGACCTCACTCATAATGCTTCCTTCTTTATTGTCCTCCGTAACCAGTAAAACTTTCCCCGTTTTAGATGCCGCTTCTATAATAGCATCTTTATCTAAAGGGTAGACGGTGCGCAAGTCAAGAACATGTGCAGAGATTCCATCTGCAGCTAATTTTTCTGCTGCCTGAAGGGCAAAATGCACACAAAGGCCATAGGAGATGACAGTAATGTCTTCCCCTTCCCTTTTCACATCCGCCTTACCGATTGGAAGTACATAATCTTCAGTGGGTACCTCACCCTTGATCAAGCGATATGCGCGTTTATGTTCAAAGAAAAGCACTGGATCTTCATCGCGAATTGCAGCTTTAAGCAAACCCTTTACATCATACGGAGTGGAAGGCATCACAATTTTCAAACCCGGCTGATTGGCAAAGATTGCTTCAACCGATTGTGAATGATAAAGAGCTCCATGAATTCCTCCTCCATATGGGGCACGAATCACCATAGGACAGCTCCAGTCATTATTGGAACGGTATCTAATCTTGGCTGCCTCTGAAACAATTTGGTTAATGGCAGGCATGATGAAATCAGCAAATTGCATCTCAGCTATCGGCCGAAGCCCATACATGGCGGCTCCAATTCCCACTCCTGCAATTGCAGATTCAGCGAGCGGTGTATCGATGACCCTGGCTTCACCGAATTGGTCATATAAACCATGAGTCGCTTTAAAGACCCCACCTTTTTTTCCAACATCCTCTCCCAATACGAATACACGGGAATCACGTTCCATCTCTTCCCTCATTGCCATTGTTACAGCATCTATATAAGAAATCACTGGCATTCTATTACCCCCTTACTTTTGTGCATACACATGATTCATTGCACTTTCAGCCTTCGGATATGGAGCATTTTCAGCATAATCAGTAGCTTCGTTGACTATCTTCATGACTTCATCATTCATTTGTTTCTCAAGATCCTCATCCATGATTCCCACTTCTTTTAAATACGCTCCAAATGTCTTTATGGAATCCTTTGTTTTAGCTTCGGCCACTTCATCCGCAGTCCTGTAGCTTCTGTCATCATCATCACTTGAATGTGGAGTGAGCCTATATGAAACGGTTTCTACAAGGGAAGGCCCCTCTCCCCTTCGTGCACGGTCAGCCGCTTCTTTCACTGCAGCATACACTTCCAATGGGTCATTGCCATCCACCGTTATTCCAGGCATCCCATAGCCAATCGCCCTATCGGAAACATTTTCACACGATAGCTGTTTCTCAATAGGAACGGAAATCGCATATTTATTATTTTCACACATGAAAATGACCGGTAGCTTATGCACACCTGCAAAGTTGGCCCCTTCATGAAAATCGCCCTGATTTGATGAACCTTCCCCAAACGTTACGAATGTTACTAAATCCTTACCTTCCATCTTCCCAGCAAGGGCAATTCCAACTGCATGCGGGACCTGTGTCGTTACAGGTGACGAACCGGTGACGATTCTATTTTCCTTTTGACCAAAATGTCCAGGCATTTGACGTCCCCCGGAATTGGGATCTTCCTCTTTCGCAAAACCTGAAAGCATCAAGTCTTTTGCGGTCATTCCGAAGGTAAGAACCACACCAACATCCCGATAATAAGGCAGTACATAATCCTTTTGCCTATCCAGCGCAAAAGCTGCTCCAACCTGTGCAGCTTCTTGCCCCTGGCAGGAAATTACGAAGGGAATTTTCCCGGACCGGTTTAAAAGCCACATACGCTCATCAATCCTGCGGGACAAAAGCATTGTCCTGTACATATCTAAAACCATTTCCTCAGTTAAGCCTAATTGTTCATGACGTTTTTCTACCATCATAAAACCTCCTGACCTTATTCTTATGAATGAATGGCAAGTCCATCGATAGCAAGCGCCGCCTCGCCGATTGCTTCAGAAAGACTTGGATGTGGATGAATTGTCTTGGCTACCTCCCAAGGTGTCGCATCAAGTACTTTTGCAAGTCCAGCTTCTGAAATCATATCCGTAACATGTGGTCCGATCATATGAACGCCAAGTATATCATCCGTTTTCTTATCTGCAATGATTTTTACAAAACCATCCGCTTCCCCGAATACAAGGGCCTTACCAACTGCACGGAATGGGAATTTCCCAATTTTAAGTTCATAGCCTTCCTTGTTTGCCTGCTCTTCCGTCAAACCTACGCTGGCAGCTTCAGGGCTAGAATACACACATTTTGAAATTAGCGAATAATCCAACCGTTCTGGTTTTTGGCCTGCCATATGCTCAACGGCTGTAATACCTTCATGGGAGGCAACATGAGCCAATTGAAGACCGCCGATACAATCACCGATCGCATAGATATGTGTTTCCTTCGTTTGGAAGAATTCATTGGTTTCAATAAAGCCTTTTTCTTTCACAATTTCCGTATTTTCAAGGCCGATCCCTTCAACATTTGCTGATCTGCCCACGGAAACCAGCATTTTTTCAGCTGTGAATTCCTCTACCGATCCATTTACTTCAGCAGAAATAGTTACTGAAACACCCGTTTTCAGGGTTTCAGGCAATACCTTGGCACCTGTAACGAATTTGACGCCTTTTTTAGTTAGGAGACGAAGCATCTCACTAGAAATATCATGGTCTTCAGTCGGGATGATTCTATCCGCATATTCAAGTACTGTTACTTCAACACCAAAATCATTCAGCATCGAGGCCCATTCAATTCCGATAACTCCCCCGCCTACAATAATCAATGATTTTGGCAGGCTCTCAAGCTTTAGGGCTTCATCCGATGTTAAGACCAATTCCCCATCAATTGGTAAACCTGGCAGTGTCCTCGGACGCGAACCGGTAGCTATGATAATATTCTGAGGAATAAGCATTTCATTTTCACTGCCATTATTCATTTCCACGGAAATTGTCCCAGGCATCGGTGAAAATATAGATGGACCAAGTATACGTCCTAATCCTTCATAAACGGTTATCTTCCCTTGTTTCATCAAGTGCTGAACACCTTTATAGAGTTGATCAACCACTTTATTCTTTCTTTCCTGCACCTTAAGGAAATCCAACTTTACATCCCCGGTAATAATACCGAATTCCTCGCTCTTCACTGCAGTCTGATAAACTTCTGCACTTCTTAAAAGTGCTTTTGAAGGGATACAGCCCTTATGTAGACACGTTCCGCCGAGCTTGCCTTTTTCCACGACAGCCGTTTTCAATCCTAATTGTGCAGCCCTTATTGCTGCCACATACCCACCTGTTCCTCCTCCGAGGATAACGAGGTCAAATTCTTCAGCCAAAACCACTCCTCCTCACAATTACAGATTGTCACCTTTTTACTTGCACTATGTTTATTACGTTATCCATGTTGAAAATTCCTGTGTTTATTTTAAAAAAACACAGGAATCTATAACTTGCATAACTACATTCATTTTCTTCCATTCAAGATATGCTTTTCATTTTGTAAAAATTGACTTCTTGAATTCCTCATACGAGCAATGCGCTCCTCTGCCATCCTGTCCGCTGCTTTGTAAGTTGGAATTTGATCACGTTTTGCAATCTCCATGACTCGTTCAATGGTATCATAAACCGTTTCCACTTTCTTAAGCGCTCTTTCCCGATTATACCCTAAAAGCTCATCAGCCACGTTTATGACTCCACCTGCGTTAATTACATAATCAGGAGCATATATAATACCTTTTTCATGAATTTGATCGCCATGAACAGGATCCTTCAATTGATTATTGGCTGCACCTGCAATGACTTTCGCCTTGATTTTATTGATTGTTTGATCATTTATGACAGCCCCTAATGCACAAGGAGCATAGATATCACATTCAACCCCATAAATTTCATCTGGATCCACTGCTGTCGCCCCAAAGGATTCAACTGCACGGGCCACGCTTTCTTTATTGATATCAGTCACGATCAGTTTAGCGCCCTCCTCATGAAGGTGACGGCATAAGTTATAAGCTACATTCCCGACGCCTTGGACTGCAATTACCTTGCCTTCTAAAGAATCATTGCCGAATGCTTCTTTTGCAGCAGCTTTCATACCGCGGTATACCCCATAAGCAGTTACAGGGGAAGGGTTACCTGAAGAACCGAATGCAGGGGAAATCCCAGTGACAAAATCCGTTTCCTCGTGGATGAGATCCATGTCTTCAACTGTAGTCCCTACATCTTCAGCTGTTATATAACGCCCATTCAGCCCTTGGATATACCTTCCGAACGCACGGAACATTTCTTCATTTTTATCCTTGCGCGGATCGCCGATGATGACGGTTTTACCCCCGCCTAAATTCAAGCCGGCTGCTGCATTCTTATATGTCATTCCTTTCGAAAGCCTTAAAGCGTCTTCTATGGCATCTTCTTCAGAAGCATACGTCCACATCCTTGTGCCACCAAGTGCAGGTCCCAATGTCGTATCATGAATGGCAATAATCGCTTTCAAACCCGATTGTTTATCCTGACAGAATAGCAGTTGTTCGTAATCATACTTCTCAAGATATTTAAAAATTTCCATAAAGGAATCCTCCCTAGATGTTTTAATCGTTTGTGTCAGATATGAGGATGCTAAATTACTCCTCATTCTTACTGGTTACTACGTTCATTTTAAATAAATTCCGCTAAACACATGATATTTCTCCCATTTGGAATGGTTCCCTTGAAAAATCCATTCACTTTTAAATATGCAAATAACATGCCAATAAACTGAAAAGTGAGAGCCTTTTTAACCAAAAAAAGGAGATGCTGGTTAATAAGTTGGACAACTATAGCCTATAACAAATTTAAAAAAATTTCATGTTAGAAGTGGACTCTCACTCAAATTAAAATAAATCAGAAAATTCCGTGCAGTTTTTTTCATAGTGCGCAAGTTTTAACGTGCAAAGAATTTCATAGTTCGAATTTTTCCATTTTGTAATACAGATTTCTAACTGATATCCCCAGCGCTTTTGCTGTAAGTGTTTTATTTCCATTGTGTGTATAGATCGCTTGCTGAATGATTTCGGCTTCATACTGGTCTATTATCTCCGAGAGCGGTTTACCCGATACGTAGCCAGAAGAAGGCCTCATTAATTTCTCCTGTTTTAATGGAACCTCTTCGATAAAATCGGGAATATGCTGTATATCAATGATCGTCTCGTTCAATTTCATGAAAATGATCGCCCGTCCTAAAATATTCTCCAGTTCCCTCACATTCCCTGGCCAGTTATAGATTTGCATCTTATGTATAGCATCTGCAGTGATTCCCTCTATGCTCCGTCCATACTCCTGATTGATTTTATGAATTAAATGCTCCGCCAATTCTTTCAAATCTTCTTT
The DNA here is from genome assembly GCF_001578185.1 of Peribacillus simplex. Lineage (NCBI taxonomy): Bacteria > Bacillati > Bacillota > Bacilli > Caryophanales > Bacillaceae > Peribacillus > Peribacillus simplex. Next base: position 3,459,277 of record NZ_CP011008.1, read on the forward strand.
TCGCTTTCGTAAAGGAGCAATGAAAATGGGCATGCGGTTCAGCCTGAAATATAAATCTTCCCTGAATGATCCGCTTGATATTGCCTGTTCAAGGTTGATATTCGTAGCTGCTATGACACGGACATTGATGGGAATCGGCTTTGTTCCCCCCACTCTGATGATTTCCCGTTCTTGTAAAACCCGTAGTAATTTTGCTTGGATGTTGGCTGGTAATTCACCAATTTCGTCCAAAAAGATACTCCCTTGATTTGCCTCTTCGAAAAAACCGACCTTTCCGCCTCTGCTTGCCCCTGTAAAGGCTCCCTCATCATAACCAAACAGTTCACTTTCAAGTAATGATTCTGAGATGGCCGCGCAATTTACACGTACGAATTTATTGAATTTCCTATCGCTCGCATTATGGATGGCGTGGGCAAACAACTCTTTTCCTGTCCCTGATTCCCCTCTCAATAAGACAGTAGCGGGTGTCCTTGCCGATAATTTCGCCTGTTCAATCGGAAGCTTCATCTCTTCGGAAGCTCCTATTATATCATCAAAGGAATATTTAGCCTGCAATGTCCGGATAATTTGTCTCGCCCGATTCAATTCGTGAGTCAATGCTTGAATTTCAGATACATCATGAATGACGCCAACACTGCCTTTCAAGCACCCGTCCACAATGATTGGAGCTACATTCACAATCACTTCCTTATGTTTTGGGCCTACACGCATATTGACACCCCGAACAGGCTTTTTTGTCTGGAGCACTTTCATATGCATACTATCACCTTCGTAAATATCGATGGAAGCCGGCTTACCAATCACTTGGTTCTTTGTTAAGCCAGTGATTCTTGTATATGCCGGATTGATCAATAGTCCCCTCCCTTGATCATCCACGACCGATATGGCTTCATCACTGGATTGAATGATTGCCTGGAGCATCGTCTGTATCTCTTTTAAATCAGTGATCTGCTCCGCCAATTGCACAGCTTCCGTTTTATTCCTAAACACGGAAAAAGCCCCTATGATTTCCTTATCGGCATTTACCAGAGGAATCCTTGTCGTTATGAGCTCCATCCCATTAGTAAGGGTGATCTCCTGATTTACTTCTTTTTTGTTCATTTCCATCACTCGAAGTAATCCAGTTGAAGGGAAGAAATCCTTGATATGTCTGCCAATCACGTCCTCGGCGCTTTGTGTCAGATGCTCGTTCCGCACTATCATTGAACATGATGATGAATCCCTCATGATCAATCACCACCATCCCTTCACTGGTCGTATTCAGGATCAAATCCATTTTTGCCGAGGTATTCTCCAATTTATTTATTAAACGATTTTTCTCTTCAAACAGCTTAGTCATAATGAGGGCGACACTTCCAGGAATGAGTATCGTTTGATCATCCATATCCCTTTTTATCTTTTTATAGACGGACGGGTCTCCAGTCGTATCAAAAATGATGTCCAAATCCCAATCCAATCCCTTGCTCCAATTAGTCACTGTAGGAATCCTTCGCTCTTTTGCAGCAAGCATTCCTTCAGCCGATTCATTTGTATCAGCCATACAAACAATTGAGAATACTTCACTTTCCGAAAGGAGTTTCAACACGGTTGTCCCTCCCACTCCTCCCCCCACTATCATGACTTTTTGCATGAGCCATCCCCCTTAAATAATTACCCATTTATTATATCTATCCCTGCAATTTTTTTCATACTCCACACCTCATCTTACCATATTGGTATCCTTAAAAAAAAGCCACCAACTTCCAGTCATTTTCTAGATTCCCGAAACTTGACAAATATTTTATATCTATTATCATTTTTAAAAGATGGAATTTTCGGAAGGGATTTGACAGCATGAAACGTTTAATCGCTTTTTTGATTCTTTTTATACCCGGGGCCTTCGCTGCCTATGGCATAAAAATAATGAGGGACATGGTGTTTGGTATTTTACAGCCTCCCTATCCAGTCCTTTGGCTGCAATTTTTAATCGGACTGCTTTTAGCGATTGCCGGGATAGCCTTTATCGCAGGCTTCGTCCTTCATCGAGATCGGAAACAAAATAAGGTCCAAAGCAGGTTCAATAAATTTTAAACACTAAAAAGAACCAAAAAAAGAAGGTGCCATGTAATTATGGCACCTTCAGACTGTAGACAAACTCTAGGAAAATCGAGTTTGTCTATTTTTTATGAGTTGTACAATTTGGCCGTTGATTTCCACTCCAGGCACTCGCTTTCCGCGGGCGGTCGGGGAGCCTCCTCGGCTTTCGCCTGCGGGGTCTCCCCTAGACGCGCTTTTCCCGCAGGAGTCTCGTACCTTCCGTTCCAATCAACTTTGTCTTATCTTTTAGATAAACACTTTTGCCCTGAGTCGCTTTTGTTTTAAAATAGAAGTATTAAAACTTGAGGTGATAAGGATGCTTTCGAAACATGATTCTATTCAGCGAGATCAACTTGAAATGAACGTTAGATCAACTGGTGCCACCGAACCATTTGGTTCGTAAACTAGAGGCTGCCATTGACTTCACTTTCATTTATGACTTGGTGAAAGATATGTATTCAGAGGTAGGACGCCCAAGTATTGATTCAGTTATTTTAGTTAAACTGACATTCATTCAATATACCTTCGGTATTCGTTCCATGCGTAAAACGATTGAAGAAGTTGAAACTAATATGGCTTACCGTTGGTTCTTAGGCTATGGTTTCCATGATAAAGTACCTCCTACTCCACGTTTGGGAAAAATTATGAGCGACGCTTTAAAGATACAGACCTGTTTGAACAGATTTTCTATCGCATTTTAATGACAGCTGCTAATAAAAAGTTAATAAGTGCTGAACACGTTTTCGTGGATTCCACACATGTGAAAGCCAGTGCGAATAAACGGAAATTTGAAAAGAAAATCGTTCGTAAAGAAACACGAGCGTATCAAGGGCGTCTTCAAGAAGAAATCAATCAAGATCGTGAAAACCATGGAAAGAAGCCTTTTCCATCAGATAAATTTGATAAAGAAGAGACCAAAGAGATTAAAGAAAGTACAACGGATTCTGAGAGTGGCTACTATGTGAAAGATGAACGAAAAAAAACAGTTTGCCTATTCATTCCACGCGGCCGCAGACCGCAACGGTTTTATATTGGGAACGATTGTAACACCTGGAAATATACATGACAGTCAGATCTTAGAGCCACTAGTTGAACAAGTGATTGAGAAAATTGGAAAACCGGAAGCCGTTGCCGCAGATGCAGCTTATAAAACACCAGCGATTACAAGCTACCTTTTTAACAAAGAAATCATACCGGCTTTACCTTATACACGTCCTCGCACCAAAGAAGGATTTTTCCGCAAACAGGGCTATGTATACGATGAACATTTTGATTGTTACCTTTGTCCTTCGGGAGAGCTATTAAAGTACTCAACAACCAATAAAGAGGGCTATCGCGAGTATAAATCACCCAAACACACTTGTGCGACATGCTCATTTTTATCTCAGTGTACAGAAAGCAAAGACCATCAAAAAGTGGTGACACGGCATATTTGGCAAACACATGTGGAAGAAGCAGATCATCTGCGTCATCATCAAGATGTAGAAACTATATATGCGAAACGTAAAGAAACGATTGAGCGTGTATTCGCAGATGCAAAAGAAAAGCATGGTATGCGTTGGACAACTTTAAGGGGACTTAAAAAATTGTCGATGCAGGCGATGCTTACTTTCGCTGCCATTAATTTAAAGAAGATGGCCAATTGGACATGGGGAGGTCCAAAAATGGCCTAACATAGTGGGCTCGTAGAGCCCCAATCTCCTAACTTCAGGCAAAAATTCAAAGGGAATCTCAAAAAGGGGTTCGGAATTTTTTAATTCCGAACCCCTTTTGTCTACAAACTGAAGGTGCCATGTAATTATGGCACCTTCTTTCTTTATCTCGATTTAAGTCCTTCTCTGGCCCGTACGGCTGCCTCAGGAAAATCGGTTATGATGGCACTGCACCCCAATTTGAATAATCTTTTCATCTCGGCTTCCTCATTGATGGTATATGGCCGTACAGCAATACCCATGCTCAACGATGCTTGAATAACAAAATCAGGGGCAGCCCGGAAATTTGGATGGATTGCGCTCCCGCCTATTGCCTTGGCATATATCCACGGCATGTACAGACCATCCCTATAAAGCGGTGCCGTTTCCAGTTCCGGTGCCAATTGATGGCATTTAACCAAACTGTAATGATTGAATGATGAAAGGATAATCCTTTCATCCATTTCGTAGGCACGGGTGAGCTGTATGACTTTCTCTTCTAAACCTGGATACGGAAAAAGCGTGTTTTTCAGTTCAATATTGCAATAAAGCTGATTGTCGTTAAGCCAGATAAATAGTTCTTCAAGCGTCGGAATGTTTTCTTTACCCAATTTCCCCTTAAAGTTTGGGGACGCATTAAGTGTTTTCAACTCCATCAAAGTCCTGTCTTTTACATACCCTGAGGCATTCGTGGTCCGATCGAGCTTTTCATCGTGAATGATGACCACTTCTCCATCTTTCGAGAGCTGGACATCCGTTTCGATTCCGTCCGCCCCTACACGTGCAGCTTCTTTGAACGCAGACATCGTATTTTCCGGATGTGTTCCTGCCGAGCCTCGATGTGCAAAGATTAAGGTCATGATGAAATGCCCCCTCTCCCAAAAATCGTTATATCCCAATTTTATGAACAGACACAGCAAATTATTTTCATCTAGATCAATCATTTATCGGAAACTTTCAAAATGCATGTTATTATTTTCGGCATAGAAGGTTCCTTTCGTCAAAAAACTCAATTTCTTTTCCAAACTTTTGATTTGTAAGCAGGTATCCGGAAAGGCCATTTGACCAATCGTTTTTTCACCTTCCCCTTTTGATTTAAGCATATCTATGATTGGCTTCCATTTCTCATCCAATTGAAGGATTTACGCCATCAACCTCTCCAATCAACATTTTGTTTGTTCATATTCCTTTATTTATTCGAGTTCCTTTATTTTTGATTTATATAAAAGCAAAGTATCATTCAATTCTTTTTTTAAAAGATTACGGTCAAACCCCTTGCCATTAATTATCGTTTTCCCTCCGTACGACTCCCGATAACTGCCGCTCTAACTTTTCCATCCTCCTCAATAACGACGCCGATTAATTTTCCATCTTTTCATCCGTGAAGATATTCTTGGCTTTCAGGAAACTAAAAAAAATTAATGATTCAGATAATGAATCCCGCTTTTTCCACCAAACAAAAACGCCTTTTATTTATTGGATTCTTCCTGCAAAATCCAATAAATAAAAGGCGTTTAATTTTTTTTAATCGGCAGCGTAAAAAATTGAAGTTGCCGATTATAAAAAATCACAAAGCAACTTCTTCCTGTCCCCTTACCACCAGACGGAGAGTTCTTATTTATATTTAGCGGCTCTAGCCTTTATATGGTCAATGGTTACCCTGAATCTTAACAACCGTTTCCCCCTACCCCTGTCAAGATGCTTTATGCTCGAGACGGAGCTTATCGGCCACCATAGCAATGAATTCGGAATTTGTAGGTTTTGCCTTAGTCATGCTGACGGTATAACCGAAAAGGGATGAAATGGATTCTATATTGCCACGGCTCCAAGCCACTTCAATCGCATGTCGGATAGCACGTTCCACACGGCTTGCTGTAGTATTGTACTTTTTTGCAATATCCGGATATAAAACTTTGGTGATTGATCCCAATAGTTCAATATCATTATATACCATGGATATGGCTTCCCTTAAATACAAATAGCCCTTGATATGTGCAGGCACTCCAATTTCGTGAATGATGCTTGTGATGCTGGCATCGAGGTTTTTAGGCTTGGGTTCATTTTGGGGACGATAGCTAAACTGACTATGATTTTTTAAAACCGCCTGCCCTTTACCGCTTACCTGACGAATATGATTGGCTAGATTTTCCATATCGAAAGGTTTTAGGATAAAGTAAGACGCGCCCAAATCAACTGCTTTTTTCGTGACATCTTCTTGACCAAAGGCAGTAAGCATAATTACATTAGGCATAGCACCCCGTTTTAATTCACGAAGTTTTTCAAGTACACCTAACCCATCTAAATGAGGCATGATAATATCGAGGATCAATATATCCGGATCAACGCTTTCAAGCATCCCCAGGCAATCTTGACCGTTATGTGCCACCCCAATTACTTCCATGTCTTCCTGTGCAGAAATGTATTCTTCCAGAAGGCCAACAAGTTCTCTATTATCATCTACAACGCACACCTTAATTTTTTTCACGCTTGATTTCCTCCTCAACTACAATTGGTCTTTTTTTCTATATGACTAAATTCTATTGTAATTGAACTTTTCGACAATGGAAACTAAATTCCTTTTATTTTTGAAAAAATATAAGGAATTCAATATTATTCTCCGGATATCTCTTGTTTTCGACTTCGTTTGCTATTCGAATGAACCGATTGTCGAAAAATCTTCATTTCGTTTTCATTTTATCACATCGTTTTAAAAAAACATCTATTTTTTGAAGAAATCATATTTAATTCCTACCCATGACCTGCGTTTTATAAAAAAAGGGCATCCAAAAGGATACCCGGTTTCATTAGCTTGCCTTTTCATAATTATCTTTGTCATATATATTTATACCGGCTTCGTTTAACATCCATTCGATATGGACTCCATACCCACTTGTAGGATCATTAACAAATACATGGGTGACTGCACCGATTAATTTCCCATTTTGTATGATGGGACTGCCGCTCATTCCCTGAACGATCCCACCCGTTTTTTGAAGCAATTCTTTATCTGTCACTTTTAAGACCATTCCTTTAATCGCAGGAAACTTCTGTGGTATGGAACTGACGATTTCCACATCGAATTCCTCTACTTTGGAACCATCCACCACCGTCAGGATTTTAGCTGGTCCTTCCTTTACCTCATGGGAAAGGGTGATGGGGAGCGCCTTGTCATTTATCCCATTTTTAAAATCTTGATTTAATTTCCCAAAGATCCCAAAGGGACTGTTGCGATTGATATTTCCTATTTTTTCTTTATTGGAAGAAAAGCGTGCCAATTTTTCTCCCGGATCACCATTGCTTCCTTTTTCGATGGACGTGACAGTCGATTGAACGATCTGTCCGTCCTTTACAACAATCGGCTTTTTTGTATCCATATCGGAAATGACATGTCCCAATGCCCCATATTTTTTCGAGTCCGGGTGATAAAACGTCATCGTTCCGATGCCGGCTGCTGAATCACGGATATACAAACCTAATTTGTAAGTTCCTTCATTCTTATCTTTCAAAGGTAAAAGGGTACTATGAAGCACTTTATTCTCTCGGTTAATGACCAAATTCAACGCCTGACCCTTTTCACCTGCCTGTTGAACAAAAGGGGTTACATCCCCCATCTTCTTTATCGTCTGACCATTGATTTCTGTAATAATATCACCTATTTCAATTTTCGCTTTTTCTCCTGGTGATTTTTTTCCCTGCGCAGTATCAATAAGATGATGACCTACTACGAGCACCCCAAGAGTATTAAGCTTCACACCAATGGATTGGCCTCCAGGCATGACTTTAAAGTCTTTTATCACTCTAATGTCGACCTTTTTGGCAGGCAGGCCTGCCACATCGAGTAACACTTCATTCGTCCCTGGTTTCTCAGCACCAAGCGTAATTGAAGTTTGCTCATCATGAAGCGAAATCCCATCACTGGATCCCGAAGCTTTTGCAGAAACAGGCAATGATTTGGAAATACTATATTGACTTCCTTCAAATAGTACAAGATGATTTGGAATTAAAAAATATTCACGAGATGGCTGGTATAACCCTAATGTTAATAGCGAAACAAGGAGAATTCCACCGATGATTCTGTTTATCCATACAAATTTCAATCCATTCACTCTCCTCGCTCTCTGAAACTTTATGGCTACACCTTTAATTTAGCCCTCAGGACAGTCATTTATAACAGATACACAAAATAAAAGCTATCCGTTTTTGGATAGCTTTACAATGAATGCTTATGATAAAAGTTTAAATAATCTTCTTACTGGCCCATCAAGATGTAATCTTCAGCCTTTTGGCCAGCTGAATTAATTCATTGGCATGCTGCTTCGTCAAATCCGTAATCTCGACTCCTGAAATCATCCTGCCGATTTCTTTTATTTTTTCAGTTTCAATTAGAGGCTTTACAGAGGTATTCGTACGTCCAGCCCTTACATTTTTCGCTATGAAAAGGTGGGTATCCGCCATAGCTGCCACCTGTGGTAAATGGGATATGCACAGCACTTGAGACCCCGTTGCCACTTTATAGATCTTTTCAGCAATCGATTGTGCAACCCGTCCGCTCACACCCGTGTCCACTTCATCAAATATAATCGACGTTATGCCTTGGTGCTTGGAAAAAATGCTTTTCAAAGCCAGCATGATCCTCGACAGCTCTCCACCCGATGCAATTTTAGAAAGGGGTTTTAACGGTTCCCCCGGATTGGTGGAAATATAAAATTCCATCGAATCCAGCCCCGATTGATTAATGCCCCTATCTGATAACTCATCGAAAGTATAAGCCGTTTGAAGGAAATGGGGTTCGAAAATTGTCTTTTCCATGTATAAATCTTTTAATTCCTGATGGATCTTTTTGGTTAACTGCTGAGCGAATGTCTGACGAAGATCAGACAAATTCTTTGCTTCAACAATTAAATCAGCCTTTATTGATTTCATTTCCTTTTCAAGCTTTGCTATGTGTGTTTCCCTATTTTGCAGTTTTTCGACTTCTTCTTCTATGCCTGCACCATATTCCAGGATTTCCTCGATGGACCGCCCGTATTTACGTTTTAATTGATTTATTTCATTTAGGCGACTTTCAATGAATTCAACACGTTCTGTATCAAAATCCAAAGAGTCCAATTGATCTCGGATGTTCGATACGGCCTCTTCAAGAAGGAAGTAACTATTTGATACGGTCTCGGAGCTGTTTTTTAAACCTTCATCAAGCCCTGCCGCCTCTTCCAGGTTATTCATGGCTACGGAAAGCCAATCAATTGCATGCTGCTCACCATTTAAAGCATTATAACTCGTTTGCAGCGCTTCATGAATTTTTTCGAAATTATTAATTTTCTTCCGCTCTTCCATCAATTCTTCATCTTCGCGAAGTTTCAAATCAGCTTTTTGGATTTCATCGAATTGAAATTGGATCAAGTCAAGGCGATGGACCATTTGCTGTTCATTTTGACTCAAACTATTTAATTGTTTAGAAGCGGTTTCATAACGTTTATATAGCTTTTGGTATTCCGTGAGTGCCGATGCGATTTTTTCTCCGCCGAATTGATCCAGCAGAGGAAGGTGGAGCCGTTCATCCATTAATTCCTGATGTTCATGCTGACCATGAATATCTATCAATGTCCGTCCTATCTCGCGTAAAATGGCAATCGTTACAAGTTTTCCATTTACCCTGCAAACGCTTTTGCCGCTCTGTGAAATATCCCTACGAAGAATGGCCATACCGTCATTCATATCCAGGCCAAACTCTTCTGCCTTGGCAAAGACCGGGTGTTTCTCATCTTCAATTTGAAATAATCCTTCTATTTCGGCCTTCGACTCACCATGCCGTATGAACTCGGCAGAACCACGTCCTCCAACCAAAAGGTGAACGGCATCTATAATAATTGATTTCCCTGCCCCTGTTTCTCCGGTCAAGACAGTCAAGCCTTTCTCAAATGAAACGGACAGGCTGTCTATGATCGCAAAATTCCTAATCGATAGTTCTGTTAACAAACTAGGTCACCTCACAAAATTATTAGAGCATGTCCAAGAATTTGCCGGAAATGATCTTTGCATCTTCCTCAGAACGGCAGATAATTAAACAAGTGTCATCGCCGCCGATCGTCCCGAGTATTTCTTGCCAATTTAAATTATCAATCAATGCACAGATTGCCTGGGCATTACCCGGGAGCATCTTCATTACCAGTAAATTATTGGCTGAGTCAATGCGTACAAAAGCATCAACCAGGATTCTCTTTAATTTTTGAAGTGGATTGAAACGTTGATCGGCTGGCAGGCTATATTTATACCTTCCATCAGTTAAAGGGACCTTAACAAGGTGAAGCTCTTTAATATCCCTTGAAACAGTGGCCTGAGTTACATTGTATCCAGCTAATTTCAGTTCTTCAACTAGCTCATCCTGGGTTTCTATATCATTATTCGTTATAATGTCCCTTATTTTTATATGTCGTTGTCCTTTATTCATAAGTAGAAGCACCTCTTCTCAACTGTTGCTCATTTAATGGAGTATCACTTTTATATCATACTTAAGCAAGCTGCCCAAAATGGGATTGTTTCAAGTATCATCCGTACGTGCAAATAGACCGCTTTCTAAAGTGGCTAATATTAATGTTATCGGATTTTTATGCAATTGTACAACTTTTTCTCTAAAAAGCATAACAACTCTATTTTTTGTTCATACCTATTTTATGTATTCCCCTTAAATGATTCAAGTGCATTACAGGACCATTTAAAATTAAAAAGCTCCTTTTAGCCAACCATCCAGCCAAAGGAGCCATACAAAAAGTTCTAGCTATTCTTTTTTAAATTGGGCATGGGCTTCCCTAACGATGTCATCAACCGTTTTCGAAAGCAATATCGCTCCATCGTCTTTTGACCCTTGCCAGTATAAATGAAGTAAAAATTCAATATTTCCATCACCGCCGGTAATCGGTGAGAAGGAAGCATCCTTAATATCGTAGCCTTCCTTTTTTGCAAAAGAAATGATCTTATCCAACACTTGTTTATGGATTTTGGGATCACGAACAATCCCCTTTTTACCCACTTGATCCTTCCCAGCTTCGAATTGCGGTTTAACTAAAGCAACGACGTCGCTATCCGGAACAAGGAGCGTCTTTAACACCGGTAGAATTAACGTTAGCGAGATGAAAGAAACATCAATGCTTGCAAAGTTTGGCATCTCCCCATCGAGATCGGCGGGTGTAACATAACGGAAATTCGTCCGTTCCATTACTTTTACCCGTTCATCCTGCCTAAGCTTCCATGCAAGTTGATTATAGCCTACATCAAGTGCATAAGACATTGTGGCACCATTTTGCAGGGCACAATCGGTGAACCCTCCAGTTGATGATCCGATATCAAGCAGGATTTTTCCGTTCATTTGTAAATCGAATTCCTTTAAGGCCTTTTCAAGTTTAAGTCCGCCTCTTGAAACGTAAGGCATAACTTTTCCTTTGATCGTAAACTCAAGATCGACCGGCACTTTTTCACCCGGTTTTTCGTACCTCTCTTCATTCGCGTAGACAAGACCAGCCATAACCATACGCTTCGCTTTTTCACGTGTATCGGCCAAGCCTTGTTCTACAAGTAATATATCTACTCTTTCTTTCATCACTTTCATATTGTCAGGCCCTTTTTTCTTTTTTTGGTGTTATCATTTTAATCTTTTTGATGGCTGTCTCTGTCGTTAAACCGATTTCTTCAAGAAGTTCATCGACACTGCCATGTTCAATGAAATAATCAGGTATTCCCATTCGATCTATAATTGCCCCATAAAAACCTTGATCATGAGCATATTCAAGTACAGAACTACCAAAACCACCTTGTAGAACCGCTTCTTCTATAGTCAAGATAGGCATTTTTTCACCAAGAAGACTGCTTAGCATGTTCTCATCCAAAGGCTTAATGAAACGGGCATTGATCACCTTAACTGAATAATCCTCTTTCTCAAGCAGTTCTGCAGCTTTAAGAGCCATGGGGATGGTTGTACCGAACGTTAAGATGGCAGCATCCGTTCCTTCTTTAAGAACTTCCCACGTACCGATTGGAATCTGCTGTAAGTCAGTATCCATTTCAACTCCCGAACCATTCCCACGAGGGAAACGCATAGCGATCGGACCATCATTATAGCTTAAGGCCGTATTGACCATATGTTGGCCTTCGTTTTCATCTTTCGGCATCATCAACACCATATTTGGAATGTGGCGTAAGAAAGCAATATCGAAAACCCCTTGATGTGTTTCACCATCGGAACCAACCAATCCGGCACGATCGATCCCTATGAATACGTTTAGATTCTGTCGGCAGATATCATGGACCACCTGATCATAAGCCCTTTGCAGGAAGGTTGAATAAATAGCCAGGAATGGTTTCATTTTTTGCGTTGCCAATCCAGCTGCAAAAGTTGCTGCATGCTGCTCGGCAATCCCTACATCATAGAAACGTTCTGGGAACTCTCGGGAAAACCCCACCAATTTCGAACCTACAGGCATTGCAGGTGTAATCGCGACAATCCGTTCATCTTCACGAGCGAGCCTGCTGACAGTATCGCTTACGAGGGCACTCCAAGCAGGAGCTTTACTAGTGGATTTCACGAAATCGCCTGTCTCGATCTTGTATGGGCCTGTCCCATGCCAATTTCCTGTTGTATCCAACTCGGCAGGTGAATAACCCTTGCCTTTTTTCGTGATGACATGTAGCAGTACGGGTCCCTTCGTTTTCTTGGCATATCTTAAATTCTCCAGCAATTCTTCATAATTATGACCATCAACTGGTCCAAGGTATGTGAACCCAAGTTCTTCAAAAAAGATTCCTGAGACCAATAAGTACTTCATGCTATCCTTCAAGCGTTCAGCGGTAGCCGCAAGTTTACCACCGACTGCAGGAATTTTTTTCAAAAGCAATTCCAATTCATCTTTTGCCCAGTTATATTTACCTGCTGTCCGCAATCTTCCCAATATCGTGTGTAAAGCACCTACGTTAGGGGCTATCGACATTTCATTATCATTCAGGATAACGATCATGTCCTTTTTTTCATCACCGATATGATTCAAAGCCTCAAGCGCCATTCCGCCTGTTAGGGCCCCGTCCCCGATGACAGGTAAAATAAAACTTTTTTCACCTTTGATATCACGGGCAGCCGCCATTCCCATTGCAGCTGAAAGAGAAGTCGAACTGTGACCGGTTTCCCAAACATCATGAGGGCTTTCAATCATTTTAGGAAAGCCGCAAAGACCTTTATATTTCTTTAAGGTATTGAACTCTCCTGCTCTGCCAGTCAGGATTTTATGGACATAGGATTGGTGACCGACATCCCATAAAATTTTATCGTTCGGACTGTCGAATTCTTTATGCAAGGCTATAGTCAACTCGACTACACCTAAATTGGGACCAATATGCCCACCGGTCACAGATAATTTTTCCACAAGAAATTTTCGTATTTCCATACTTAACTCAACTAGTTCTTCATTATTCATATTCTTCAAAAAAGAAGGGTCTTTTATAGATAGAAGATCCAAACAGGACCACTCACTTTCTGTCATTTTCGGTTGTAAGCAAAAACAAAGCCTCATAAAAGAGGTCTATATGGAAGACTTGACCGAAAAATTGGTTTTAAGTTAAAAAATAGCCGCCAACACCCAGGTGATTTCGGCGGCTTAATATACCTATTTATCACGTATCTCAATTAAAAATCCCATTTGGGTTTTCACATATTTTTGCACAATGAGTATACCATAAAACCTCATTTGATAACAAATTTAGCCACAATCAATGGTTACGGTTCGCTATTAAATCAGTTAGATCATTCAACAGACCCGTTTGTAATGTTGTTTTTCCTAAAGCGGCATGAGCAAGTTCAATATGATGTTCCAACTTTTCCTTTGCCCCTTGAAGAGTAAGTAAAGAGGGGTATGTGCTTTTGTGATTTCCCACATCACTGCCAACCGGCTTGCCGATCAACTCTACTGATCCTTCAATATCCAGAATATCATCCCGAATCTGAAAAGCAAGCCCCAGATGGTATGCAAAGTCACGTAAATGCAGTCGCTGTTCTTCGTTCGCCCCGGCCAATATAGCTCCGGAAAGGATGCTAGCAGTCAATAATTTCCCTGTTTTATGTTCATGGATATACTCCAATTCCTGGAGCGTCAACTGTTTATTTTCACCTTCCATATCGGCAACTTGACCGCCAACCATCCCTTCGGCTCCGGCGGACCTGGCAATTTCAGATACAAGGTTCAGCTTCATTTCAGCCGTCACCTCGGGATCGATCATTTCCGTCACCAATTGAAAACTATATGTCAGGAGGGCATCACCTGCCAGTACTGCTACCGCCTCACCGAATACTTTATGGTTCGTCGGTTTTCCCCGGCGAAGATCATCATCATCCATCGCTGGGAGATCATCATGGATCAACGAATATGTATGTATCATTTCAATGGCGGCGGCTGCAGGTATCCCCATCCTCAAGTTTTTCCCAAAGGCCTCTAGAACCGCAAAGACCAATAAAGGACGAATCCGTTTACCGCCTGCTTCCAATGAATAGATCATGGCTTCTTTGACCACAGCCGGAGCTTTCAACTTATTGACATATTCAACGATTTCTCTTTCTATAATCGCCTTATATTCTTTAGAAAACATATCAAAGGACGCCGTACCCATGTTATTCTTCCTCCTGGACAGCGAAGTTTTCAAGTTCCCCATCTTCGCGTAAAATTTGAGTCAATTGATCTTCAACTGCCTTAAGTTTTGAGTGACAAAGCCTGGATAAATCCATTCCTTGTTTATATATGGAGATGGCTTCTTCTAAGGGCACATCCCCCTCTTCCAACTGTTCCACAATTTTCTCGAGATTCTCCATCGCTTCTTCAAATGTAGCTTCCTGTTTTTTTGTCATGGTTCCATTCGCTCCTTTATTTCTTTAATTTCACATTCAAGGGTTCCATCTTTTATGGAAACGGCTATTCTATCCCCTTCGGTTACTTGCTGTGTACTTTTCACTAATGTCTCATCCTCAGCAAAAACCAATCCATAGCCCCGTTCCATGATTTTTAATGGGCTGAGGGCAGACAACGTGGCTGTAATATGAACGAACTGCTGTGATTTTTGCCGATAGATGGCTTCCATGGCCCTCCGTAATACTTTTGCATGCTGCCGCAATTCATCTTTGGATTTTTTCACAGCTTGTTCAGGATGCTGCTTTTTCAGAATATCGTTGATCTGATTAAGCTCATCTCTCTTTTTCATGAAATAACGCGTGCTGGTCCTCCCTAGCCTGTCCATCGTCTTGTCTAGCTGTTCAAGCTTCTGTTCATACATTTTATGTGGATAACGAAAAGCATAAGACCTCTCCATCCTGGTCAAGCGGGTACGTTCAAAATTCACCGCTTCACGAATGGAGCGGGTCAAGCGATTCTTACGGTTCATCAGGCGTTCGTGTATTTCATTAAGATGGGGAACTGCTAACTCTGCTGCACCAGTCGGCGTAGGGGCCCTCATATCGGCGACAAAATCAGCGATTGTAAAATCGGTTTCGTGACCGACAGCAGAAATTATCGGTATATCAGAATCATAGATCGATTCAGCCACTATCTCCTCATTAAAGGCCCATAGCTCCTCGATCGACCCGCCACCCCTTCCGACAATGAGCACATCGCTTTCCGCCCTCGCGTTAGCCATGGAAATTGCCTTGGCAATCGATTTAGCGGCATTATTCCCTTGCACAAGTGCAGGGTAAACGATAATTCTGGCAATTGGATATCTCCGCTTGATCGTTGTCAGGATATCTCTTAGTGCGGCTCCGGTCGGTGAAGTTATGACTCCCACAGACTTAGGGTACTGTGGAATCGGTTTCTTATGTTCAGCCAAAAACAAACCTGCCGCCTCCAGCTTTTTCTTCAGCTGTTCATAAGCAAGATACAAATCCCCCACGCCATCAGGTGCCATGCTTTTCACATATAGCTGATACTGTCCGCCCGCTTCATATAATGATATATCGCCCTTAACAAGTACCTTCATTCCATTTTCGGGGAGGAATTTCATCCCTTTGTTATTGGCGGCGAACATAACGGATAGGAGTCGGGCCTTCTCGTCCTTTAGAGTAAAATACATATGTCCGCTTGTATGTTGTTTAAAATTCGAAATTTCGCCTTTTATGTATACATTTTGCAAATGGGGATCGGCATCGAACTTCCTTTTGATATATTTCGTTAAAGCCGATACACTCAAATATTGTTGGTTGCTCATATAATGTCTCCTTCCGATGGAAATCGGATATAAAGAAAACTTACCTATAGGTTACACTTAAAACTTGATTAAATCTATGAATGGAAAAAAGCGGTCTCCCGTTATTATAAAACAAGAGGTCCGCTTCTTTAAAATAATTTAACGCTTTTTTCAGCTTTTCAATGCTTGCTTGTTCTGTTCAAGTGCTTTTTGAGCAGATTTGACCGTATTCTTCATAAGCATCGTAATCGTCATGGGACCAACGCCTTTAGGAACAGGTGTAATGAATGAAGCCTTATTTTTCACTTCATCAAACGCCACATCACCGCAAAGCTTCCCTTCTTCATTCCTGTTCATTCCGACGTCAATGACGACTGCACCTTCTTTGATATGTTCACTCGTGATCGTGTCCCTCTTGCCGACAGCGGCCACAACGACATCAGCTTGCTTGGTATAATACGCAAGGTCCTTTGTCTTTGAATGACAGTAAGTAACGGTTGCATTCGCATTTAAAAACATTTGTCCGGCTGGTTTTCCTACGATATTACTTCTCCCTACGATGACAACATGCTTACCTTCAAGGTCATAGTCGATATACTCAAGCATCACCATGACACCGTATGGCGTACAAGGTAAAAAGGCATCCTGCCCCGTCATCATCCGCCCAATATTAATCGGATGAAATCCATCTACATCCTTCTCGGGGGAAATCGCTTCAATGATCGCTTTTTCCTGAATATGTCCAGGCAACGGCAGCTGCACCAATATACCGTGAATACTGTCATCCTGGTTTAATTCATCAATGCTCTGAATTAATTCCTCCTGAGATAGTTCCGCAGGCTTTTTAATTAACACAGAATGCATGCCCAAATCTTCACAGGCCTTTTGCTTATGGCGTACATAGGTTTGTGAAGCTTGATTGTCGCCCACCAGGATTACAGCCAAACCCGGGACGATATTTTTTTCACGTAACTGCTGCACTTCCTTACTCATTTCCTGCCTAACTGACTCTGCAATTTCTTTACCATTAATGATTTGAGCTGACATGTGTATATTCCTCCCAAGATAATTTGCTAAAGAAATTGCTGAGAAAATCCTCGTTCAAGGCTGCAGCTTTAGCTGCCGCTTTTCACCTTTACTTTGGATAAAACGGCATTTACAAAACTGCTTGATTGATCATCACCGAATTTCTTAGCAATTTCAATAGCTTCATTCATTGCAACACTTACAGGAACATCTTCACTGTGAATCATTTCATAAACCGCGATCCGCAGTAAATTCCGATCAATGTTCGCCAGTCTTTCCAACGTCCAGTTCTCTAAATTGTCCCTGATCATTGCATCAAGTTGTTCACGATTTTCCGTTATTCCCATTACTAATTTTTTGAAATATTCATCAGTAGGAGCACCATCCAGTACGCTTTCCATTGCTTCTTCTGCATTCGACTTGGCAATATCTATCTGATATAGTGCTTGAAGGGATTTTTCACGGGCTACTCTTCTTTTCATAATCTTACTCCTTTAACATCTACTATTATATATGAAAACGCTAGAACAAACGAACATTAAATAATATTTTTTGAAAAATATTAAGATTTTCGCTGTTTTTTTTATAAATTAAGCTAATCTCACTAAAATTAAGGCCAAAAGACTCAAATGCCTTGATCCAAGACAACATCTCAAGATTCATTTCCAGTTAAACGGCCAACAAAGTCCCATACTTTTTTAAAGTGTCAAAAAGCTCTTGCCTAGCTTTCATGCTCATATTTCACCTTTTACACTCTAACAGAAATCACCCTTGAATTAAAGGGAAACTTCCAGACACCGCCTTATTATGTTCATTTTACGTAATATTATAAGCGGGGTATCATCGAGTCAAAAATTCCAAAAACAAAAACCCGGCTTTTTGCCGGGTTTTTGCAGGTGTGAATCGAATGAAGCCACTTACACTTCTTGTTCGTGATCCGCTTCTTGTTTAGCGTTTTCAAACGCAATGCCTACTACATGAATGTTCACTTCGCCCGCGTCGATAGCGGTCATATTCAACAAAGCTTCACGAATGTTATCTTGAACTTCCTGAGCAACTTTCGGAATCGAAACACCAAATTTCATGACACAATAAAGTTCGACTTTGATGGATTCTCCCGATAAGTCCACTTTAACACCTTTACCGTGATTCTTTTTACCAAGCTTTTCAACAACACCTGTAGCGAAATTCCCGCGCATATGTGCAACACCTTCAACTTCCGATGCAGCGATACCCGCAATTACCTCTATCACCTCAGGTGCAATCTCCACTTTACCCAGCCCATTATAATCATTCATTTCGAGTAATTGGCCTTCCATTTCATTCATTCAAAAGCACCTCCTGTCTTCCTTTACATTATGAGTTCATTACATCATATATTTCAAGGAATTTGGTATTAAATTCTCCGGAAACAAATTGTTCATGCTGAAGTAACTTAATATGGAAAGGAATTGTCGTATTGATACCCTCAATGACAAACTCTCCTAAAGCGCGTTTCATCTTCTCAATCGCCTCGTCCCTCGTCGGTGCATGGACAATCAATTTAGCGATCATGGAATCGTAATACGGCGGTATCGAGTACCCAGGGTATGCCGCAGAATCCACACGCACTCCGTAGCCGCCTGGGGGTAAATACATGTGAATTTTACCTGCGGAAGGCATAAAATTCTTTTCTGGATTTTCTGCATTGATCCGGCATTCGATAGACCATCCGTTAAAAGTCACATCTTCTTGTGAAAGTGATAGTTTGTCACCTGAAGCAACTTTGATCTGTTCTTTAATCAAATCCACGCCCGTTACCATTTCTGTAACTGGGTGCTCAACCTGGATACGTGTATTCATTTCCATAAAGTAGTATCTTCTATTCACATAGTCATAAATAAATTCAACTGTACCTGCACCTGAATAGTTAACGGCAAGAGCAGCCGTAACTGCAGCCTGCCCCATTTCCGCCCGTGTTTCACCATCAAGGGCTGGAGATGGAGTTTCTTCAACAAGTTTTTGCAAACGGCGCTGAACCGTACAATCACGCTCGCCTAAATGTATGGCGTTGCCATGATTATCTGCCATGACCTGGATTTCAACGTGACGGAAGTCCTCAATGAACTTTTCAATATACACGCCTGGATTCCCAAATGCCGTCGCAGCTTCCTGTTGCGTGATGTTTATGCCTTTGATGAGATCCTCTTCGGTCCTTGCAACGCGGATACCTTTACCGCCACCGCCGGCAGTAGCTTTGATGATGACTGGATAGCCCATTTGGTTAGCTAGGGCTACACCCTCATCCGTATCTTTTATTATGCCTTTAGAACCGGGAACGATCGGTACACCAGCTTTGCGCATGGTTTCCCTTGCTACGTCCTTTGTTCCCATTTTATTGATGGCTTCTGGGCTAGGACCGATGAAAATGATATTACATTCACGGCATAGCTCAGCAAAGTCGGCATTTTCAGCAAGGAATCCATATCCAGGGTGAATCGCATCAGATCCCGTTTTCTTGGCTGTACTGATTATGTTCGTTGTATTTAAATAACTGTCTTTTGATAATTTAGGACCGATGCAATATGCTTCATCAGCAATTTGAACATGTAATGCTTCTTTATCCGCTTCTGAATAGACCGCTACAGTCTCGATCCCTAACTCTTTGCATGCCCGGATGATTCGGACTGCAATTTCCCCACGATTGGCAATCAATACCTTTTTAATCATTTAGAAACAGCTCCTCATTCCGGCTTTACTAAAAATAATGGTTGGCCATATTCTACAAGTTGACCTTCTTTTACAAGGACTTCAACGATTTCACCGGTTACTTCGGCCTCGATTTCATTGAAAAGTTTCATAGCTTCCACGATGCAGACAATGGAATCCCCTGTTACTTTATCGCCTGCTTTTACGTATGCAGGAGAATCCGGTGCAGGAGATTGGTAGAAGGTCCCTACCATCGGAGAAGTGATTTTATGTAAATTTTCCTGTTCCGTGACGGCAGCAGCCGGTTTTGCAGGTTCAACAGCTTTTGGCACTACAGGGGCAGGGGCCGCTGCGGGCTTGACCTCTACAGCTCCATTGGCTTGAACAACTTCTGGAGCAGCTGCTGGGTGTAATACTGTACCCGTTTCAGTTTTTTTCAATTTAATTTTCGTTCCTTCATTTTCAAAAACGAATTCACTGATATTTGATTGATCGACTAGCTTAATTATTTCACGAATTTCTTGCACTTTCATTTTGTGGCACCCCTTGTCTAATTTAATATGAGTTTGTGAGGCAATAATATTTTATGTAACCTTTTACCTTTAGCTTATCCTACCTTGTCCATTTATGCACAAAGTAGTCGCTTTCTCCATGCGAAAGCGAATAAACTGAATACACACCTCATCTGTATTATAACAGATGTTTCACTTTCTCAAAATATTGTTTCCTTTAGAAAATCGAAAAGTTTATGACCAGCTTCTAACATCATACAATATTAGCTTATACAAATTCAATGATAGATTAGTTGCAGCTTGAAATCCATACTTCTATATTACACCTTTATTATAATATTGTGAATAATTTTAAACTGGATCCCCTCAGCGTTTTCACCTGATTTTTGCGAATTACCCCTGAAATACCAGCTATAAATTTTAGTATAATTACTTTTCTAGAATATTACTGAGAATTATAGTCACCATTTCTATTTGAGTTCTTGATATAAATAGACATAAAAAAACTTTTCCTCTAAAGTTTCCCCATTGGATGATCGCGAAAAAAGCTTAATAAAAAAAGCCACCCTTTTTTTATTAAGGGGGACTTTCACATTTTCATGATTATGAACTGTTGTGTATCAGCTCTTTCATCTGTATGTGAGATTACTTTTCCGGTTGAAAATCGACCACTACATTTTGTGCATCGCTCACTTCTTTCCTTACGAGGCGGATAATGTTATTGGCCTCTGTTTTCGTCTGTTTATCGGCCTTGACACTCACCTTTACATCCGTTCCATCCACACGGACAAGTGCGGCATTGTAATCCATGGCCACGATTAAGTTTTCGATGATATTTTCTTTTACCTTCGTTTCACTTAATTGTTCGATTTTCGCATAGGCCTCGTCTCTTTCCTCAGAGGAAAGCTCTGTGTTGCCCATCTTTGCAGTCAATTCCTCATTCAGCTTCGCCCGTTCATCTTCAATCTGCAGCCTTAACGATTCAAATTCATCCCCTGATGCAATGGTTACAGAAGAACCTTCTGTATTTTTGGCTGTTTCTTTTTCACTTTTATTTTCCCCTTTTGTATCAGCTTTGCTTTCTGTTTTACTTTCTGTTTTATTTTCTGCCTTTTCCATTTGTTCTGTTGCCGTCATATCGGCGGCATTTTCCTCAGGAGCGGTTAAATAATAGACTGAAAGTACAACGACCAGACTTAGCATAGTCAATAACCAAACGGTTTGTTTTTTTAATAACATGTAGATTTTCCCCCTTATTTTTTAGGCATGACAGAAACCCGGTGACTCGGTACATCCAGTGAACGTGTGACAGCTTCGATGATCCACTTCTTTATTTGAATGTTTTCGGCTCCTTTAGCGACTACGAGGACTCCTCGTACACTAGGCTTTTTCGTTTCCGAAATGATCGGTCCTTCTTTTTCACCGCTTTTGACCAAAACGAGCTGTTCATCAACCGATGTGTCTTCGACCGTCCTTTTGCCGCCTTCCTTGTCGGTTTCTTGTGTGACTTGTTTTTGGGTGACTTTGTTTCTTTCATATACTTTTTTCTCGGATGCATCCACATAGATTACGACTTTTACATCCTGGACGCCTGCGATGGATTCAAGCGCTTCCTTCATTTCATTCTGAAGATATATTTCATAATCTTTTGTCGTCTTGAATTCGGATTTCTTCTGACCGAATGTTTCAACCTCCCCTTCATCGTCCTGTTTATCATTATTGAATACAGTCTTCACTTCAGGTGTTTGTCCCGTCTGGTTGGTGGTTAACAAATTCCCGGCCATCATAATTCCCGCTCCCAAAAGGACAACTATTAGAGCATAGACATACAGGGAAGGTTTTTTTTCCTTAGGTTCTTTTTGGTCAGGGTCTTTATTTAATAGTTTTTGCAGCCAGGATAACGGACCTTTGTCTTTGTTCAATACTCAGTCACTTCCTTTCCCCGGCGATTTCAATGATCTCTTCATCAACGGACCAACTTGTTGCCAGAAACCTTTTCACAGCATCAAGATTGGCATCATTCGAAGAGGATAGTTTCTCTGCATTGATATCAACCTTCGCTACTGCCTCTATCCCCGAGTCTTCTTTCCCTTCTGCCTTTTCCAATGATATCGTTATGTTTTGCAAATCATCAGCGCTCGGTTCTTCCTCATTTTTGACCCCTACATCAATTGAACTAATCTTCATGTTATAATCCACCATCAGCTCCTCTTCCACTTCTGCCTGTAAGTCAACAGCCATTTGTTTTAAAATATATGCACCCTGGGTAGCTTGTATTTCTTTTTTCTTCATTTCTGTCAAATTTCCTAAATCTTTTTTTTTCTGCTCTTGAAATTCACTTGTAGCAGCAGAGAGGATTTCGTCGAAATCCTTATTGAATAATCCCAATATAGGAGTGATGATGATCGCAATCAGTAAAAGTCCGATTACCATTTTGGCATACTTCTGTAAAGCTGAATTCGGAAGAAGCATATCGATCACAGTAGCCAGCAATACAAATATGATGATGTTAGATACCCAGCCAGCTAAAAAACTCACCAAAGCCCTCCTCCTTTCTTAACGAACCATCAGTGTAATGTTTCCAGAAGCGATAATTACAGTGATACTTAAAAAGAACATGAGTGAGACAATGGCCAGTGCTGCGAAAATATAGATCATGCTTTTACTTATAACGTCAAGACATTTTATTACAGGCCCTCCGCCCAGCGGCTGCAAAAGACTCGCTGCCAACTTATAGACAAAAGAAATCATCAAGATTTTTATTGCTGGAAATGTGGTTATGAGCAAGAGAATTATGACACCTGACAAGCCCACTGTATTTTTCAGCAGAACGGAGGCACTAATGACCGTATCCGTTGCATCAGTAAACATGCGCCCTATTACCGGTATAAAGTTACCTGTCACGAATTTGGCCGTCCTGATCGTCACTCCGTCTGCTACAGCGGAGGATGCTCCTTGAACGGATATGACACCAAGGAATATGGTCATGAATGCACCTAGTATCCCGATAGCAAAATTTCGGAGAAGTTGTGCCATCTGTGTCACTTTATAATGTTCGGTCAATGTGCTGACAATGCTTAAAATCGCTGCAAAGAATAAAAGAGGGAGGACGACAAACTGGATCAAGATTCCGCTAGTATTCATTAAAAACATTAAGACCGGGTGAAAGAAAGCTGCTGATACAAGTCCTCCTGAAGCGGCAATTAAGGCCAAGAGTAAAGGGATGAGCGCCATTAAAAAGGAAATCATCAAATCTATCGTATCCTTTGTATATTCAATCGCCACATGAAAACTGTTAAGTGCCAAAATGATCAGCACCATATAAACGATTGCATAAGCCACCTTACTAACGGAGCTTTGTTCGAACGCGTTCTGCAAAGACTGCAGGAACATGCTGAAAACGGTTAATAAAATGAGTGAGCCCAGCAGCTTACCATTCACAAGCAGTTCATGAAAAATGAATTTTGTAATTCCCTTTATCCATTGGTCAAAGGAGAATTTCTTATCACCGCTTACAAAATCCATGAAGCTCCCCTTCTGGCTTTCCGGTAAGAACCCTCCATATTCCGTAACGATGTCATCCCAATATTGTTTGAGCTCATCTACACCCAGCCTGTCTATTTGGGCTTGTACCAATTCGGTCTGCATGATCGGCTCTTGATCGATTTCACCATTTTCAGGATTTTCGGCGGCTTGTCCAATAGATGTATGCAAAAAAAAGAGTAAAACGAATAGAATGGATAAGTAAGGCATCCGCTGCTTCATACATTCACCTCATTGACTAGTAGGAGTGATCCGTTAACTTGGGAGCATCTGTAAAATTGTTTCGATAATGACCGTCAAAATCGGAATCGCCATGGCAAGAATCAAGATTTTCCCGCTCAATTCTATTTTGGAAGCGAGCGACCCTTGCCCTGCATCTTTTGTAATTTGAGAAGCGAATTCAGCAATATAGGCAATTCCGATTATTTTTAAGATGGTCTCTAGATACACGCTATTTACATGCGCATTCACTGCAATTTTTTCTAACATTAAAATGATTTCGTATATTTTATCCGCTAAAAAAAGAAAAATGGAGCAGCCTACAAAAATGACGAGCAGGAATGCGAAATTTGGTTTTTGCTCTTTGACGATCAAGGCCAAAAAGGTGGCAACTAGGGCAATGGCCACGATTTTTATGATTTCAATCGCGAATCCCTCCCTTACTGAAATAGGAATACAGATTTAATTTTTTGAAATAAATCCTCCACTACAGAAGCTACCATGAATAAAATATAGATAAATCCGAAAAGTGTCACCCACTGGGCATATTCCTTCTTCCCAACCTGATCGAGTATTGTGTGAAGAAATGCCACAACTAGCCCCACACCTGCTATTTTAAATATGATGTCCACATCAATGCCCATTTTCATTCCCCCCACATATTCCTACATCAGCAAAATGATCAATAATAGCCCTGATAAAAAACCAAGACTTTTCATCATTTTTTCATACTTTACCTGTCGGTCGAGCGCATCGCTCTCTTCTCTTTCCAAGTGTGCCATCGTTAGCATGATTTGCTTTTGCTGATGATATTTATCGCTTTTTCCAAGCGTCTCCCCAAACTGTGACAGTATCTCGAATTCCCCCTGTTTTAAAGCAAGGGATTGCCATATTTTCTTCAAACTATCAACCCATGCTTCTTTGACGGTGGTCTCACCTGACTCGAGTCGAGTTGCAAAGGTCTCGAAAAAGATGGATAAAGGTTTGGCCATCTGCTTAGACAGTTTCCTCGCTGCCTCTTTTAAAGGTGTATGACCATACATGATTTCAGCTTCGAGCGATTGCATGGCGACTTTCAGCTGTCTCAGTTGACGAGGCCTCATACTTAATTTTTTCGCAGCTTCGAAACCCGCCCATGTCGTTGCTATAATGATTATCGCTGCTCCAATTATCTTAAACATGCGGGTTCACACCTTCTCCCAAGAAAATAGGAACCCCCGCTGCATCAAGGACTTTATAGCTCCTTTTTCCGGATTTGCTTCTCTGTAATTCTATAAAACGTTCAAAGATGTTTTGCTTTAATATTTCGGCGATAAAAGGCCGCTTCTTAATTTCATCCAATGTATGGCCATGTGTAGTTATCATGAGTTTAATACCTGCATTAACTGCTTCGAGCACAGCTTGTGTATCCTCAGCGCGGCCTATTTCATCCACGATCAATACATCCGGGGACATCGAACGGATCATCATCATCATCCCTTCCGCTTTAGGACATCCATCGAGCACATCCACCCTTGTTCCAAATTCGAGCTGCGGCACGCCATGAACACATCCGGCAATTTCTGAGCGCTCGTCCACTATTCCCACCTTTTGAGGGGGAATTCCCCGTTTTTCATTACCACTGGATATCATTCTTGCAATATCACGCAATACGGTCGTTTTTCCTGTTTGCGGAGCACCGATCAACATTGTATGTTGCCATTCCCCATTATATAAATAAGATGTTAGCGGTTCAGCAGCACCTATTTTTTCACGTGCAATCCGAATATTGAATGAGGAAATGTCCCTGATCGCTTTGACCGACCCATTTTCCAGGATCACCTTGCCAGCAAGACCCACCCGATGTCCGCCCGCTATAGTTATATATCCCCGCTTTAATTCTTCCTCAAGTGTATATAACGAAAATTGACCGATTTGATTCAATAATTGATCTGCATCCGAATGGGTCACTTCATAGGAAAAGAAGAAAGGTTCCCCACCCACAATGACCTCAAGCGGCCTTCCAACTCGAATCCGCAGCTCTTCCATCTTCTCGATCATCATCGGTGTCATGCCCCGGAGTTGCTCGTATAATTTTTTCGGTAAAAATGAAAGAATCGTTTCCATTTTGACAATCCTCCTGTATACACCACTTTCAATAAAATATATGCCGACCAGACCGTAATGATGACAGGCTAATAAAGAAACAGACCATTTATTGAACTTTTTTATATCCTTCGGAATCTTAAAAGGACCAAAAAAAGACCGAGAAATTAATCTCGATCTCAAGCTGTAGACAAATTCGAAGAAAGCGAGTTTGTCTAAGTTTTTTTATGGCTCGTACAATTTGGACGTTGATTGGAAAGTAGGGCACTCGCTTTCCGCGGGCGGTCCGCCCTCGGCGCCATTGCGCCTGCGGGGTTCTCCCCTTTGACACGCTTTTCCCTTAGTAGTCTCGTACCTTCCGTTCCCAATCAACTTTAGTTTAACATTAAGATAGACCTACAGTCTTTTAAAATAGATGGATGAAAAAACTTGAGGTGAAAAGGATTCTTTTTAAAACATGATTCCATTCAGCGGCATCAGCTTGAAATGATTACATTAGACCGACTGGTGCCAGCTTGTAAAATGGAGATTAAAGAGGGCTATCGTGAGTACAAATCACATATCCTTTTGTGCAACTTGTTCATTTTTATCACAGTGTACAGAAAGTAAAGACCATCAGAAAGTAGTGACACGCCATATTAGGCAAGAAGAAGCAGATCATCTGCGTCATCATGAAGTCAAATCCAATAAAAAATCAAAAAGGTTTCGGAATGAGACCATTCCGAAACCTTTTTGTCTACAACTGAAACCGAGATATTAATCTCGGCCTTCTTTCATTTATGCACGTGATACGTAAGAGCCTTCATTTGTATTGATCAATAATTTGTCACCTTGGTTGATGAAGAATGGAACTTGAACCGAAAGGCCCGTCTCAAGTACGGCTGATTTCGTTCCGCCTGAAGATGTATCGCCTTTTATTCCCGGCTCAGTTTCCGCCACTTCCAGTTCTACAGTGTTCGGAAGCTCTACCCCAAGTGTTTCGGCTTGGAAAGTCATGATATGGACTTCCATATTTTCTTTAAGGAATTTCAATTCACGTTCAATGCTTGAAGCTGGCAGCTCGATTTGGTCATATGTTTCGTTATCCATGAATACATGGCTATCACCACTTGCATAAAGGTACTGCATCTTGCGGTTTTCGATATGTGCTTTAGCGACTTTTTCACCAGCACGGAATGTTTTCTCTTGGATTGAACCTGTACGAAGATTACGAAGTTTAGAACGTACAAAAGCTGCACCTTTACCAGGTTTAACATGTTGGAACTCAATAACCTGCCAAATTCCATTATCTACTTCAATCGTAACACCCGTGCGAAAATCGTTTACAGAAATCATAAATTTGTCCTCCTACATGTACATGTTTACAGAATGATTAACTCTTTCGTTGAATGAGTAAGTGCTTCGTTACCTTCAATTGTAACGATTGTATCATCTTCAATCCGAACTCCGCCAACACCCGGTAGGTAAATGCCCGGCTCGACGGTTACGGCCATACCTGGTTCTAAAATGATATCAGACCTTAAGGATAATGCAGGACCTTCATGGACTTCCAGACCGATTCCATGTCCAGTCGAATGTCCAAAATACTGCCCGAATCCCTTTTCTTCAATTAAATTACGAGTTAGTGCATCCGCTTCCCTGCCCGTCATCCCAGGTTTAATCCCAGCCATTCCGCGCAGTTGCGCTTCTAAAACAATGTCATAAATGTTAATAAGTTCTTCACTCGGCTTGCCAACTGCTAATGTCCGAGTTATGTCAGACACATACCCGTTATAGTATGCTCCGTAATCCAATGTGACAAAATCGCCTTTTTCAATGATTTTATCCGTAGCAACTCCATGCGGGAGAGCTGACCTTACGCCAGATGCTACGATAATATCAAAGGAAGAGGAAGTTGCCCCCTGTTTCCTCATAAAGAATTCAAGTTCATTGGATACATCCAGTTCTGAAATCCCTGGACGCATGTAATCCAGAATATGTGTAAAGGCAGCGTCAGCAATAGCAGCCGCTTCCTTTAATATCTTAATCTCTGATGAAGTCTTTATCAAGCGTAAATTCTCAATAACTCCAGACACCGGCAAAAGTTGTCCTTCAATGGCCGCTTCGTATGCCTTATATGTGGCAAAAGTCAGATGATCTTGCTCAAAGCCCAGTGTGCCGATCTTCATCTCTTTTACTTGCTTACCGACCTCTTCGGTGATGGTTCCTTTGTGCTGGACGATTTCATAGCCCGTAGCCTGCTTTCCTGCTTGTTCCACATATCTGAAATCAGTGATGAATTTAGCTTCATTTTGGGAAATCAGGACGACGCCTGCGCTTCCGGTAAAATTGGTCATGAATCGGCGGTTATATGTACTGGTGATCAATAAACCATCAATGCCCACCTTTTCCATTGAGGCTCTTAAGCGCATTAGTTTATTCATTTACTTTCTCCCCTTTGCAATCTTTGTGATCGCCTGCAACGCCAATTCATATCCGTGTATCCCCAAGCCGACAATCTGTCCCGCCGATACCGGCGCGGTCACTGATTCATGCCGAAAGCTTTCACGGGCATGTATGTTCGAAATATGCACTTCCACAACTGGAACATCAATTCCGGCTATTGCATCACGAATCGCATAGCTATAATGAGTAAAAGCTCCAGGATTAATGATAATCCCGTCGATCCCCTGATCCTCTGACCAATGGAGCTTGTCGATAATCGCCCCTTCATGGTTAGTTTGAAATGAGGTTAGTTCCACATTTAACCCTTGAGCTTGCTGATGTAATAGAGCTTCCACATCCGCAAGTGTCGAGGATCCATAATGCGCAGGTTCCCGCTTCCCCAAGCGATTTAAATTCGGACCATTGATTAGTAAGATTTTTGTCATCATCAAACACCTGCTCATCATTAAAAGAATGCTTTCCATGAACATTCTATCATAATTACAAATTGTCTTACTACTTTTTTACAACCAAGAAGCAATCAGCTTTCCGATTGCTTCTCGGCCTTGTTTTTTTGACGTAGATATTCCTGATGATCATATGATATAGAATACCCTACAAAAAGACCGTATAAAATAAAAATGCAGACACTGGTTATAATCGTATTTGACGACATTTTTGAAATGGTTGGCAAATCGGCGAACATCGGTTTCAGGACAAATACCAGCAAAACCCAGCAAACCACTCCAAAAAAAATACCCGAAAAGATACTCTTCATCCTTTTAAAAAGACTATAGTAGATAAAAGCGATCCCCACGGATAAAATTCCGAACAAAAGTATGGTCATTACCGTACCAAGCCAGTGATCGATCCAGGCCATATTCGACCACGACGTAAGTATGAATTTTGGGCTAAACCCCATAAAATTAACATAATGGGCTATGATTCCAATTAAACTGGCTACACCCCCCCCAACAAAACCGATAGCTAGTACATTGTAGATCGCACCTTGATTTTCCTGTTGAATTTGTCCATTTACATTAGAAGACATATCAAGCACCTCCGCTACGTAGTATGCCCTTTGTTAAATAGAACTATTTTTTTTTATTCTTAGGGAGGAGAATCACTAGAGGTTTTGTGATTTATTCTGTATGATTAAATCATAAATAATGTACTTTTTTCAGAGGAAAATACCCATCCTCTGTTGAAGTTTATAATGTACACAGGATACTACCTTCCTGTGATTCAACATTCATAAAGTAATTGCAGGGATAAAGCCGCCATTTAAATTTTGGAGACCGTCTTTATCCCTTGTGATACTTGATAATAAACATGTTAGCACCCAAGAGAGAGCTACGTGAATAACTATTAGGTTGGTGTAGAAATGTCTGAGGTCCAAAAACCCGTTTATGGAGGGCAGGCTGTTGTGGAAGGCGTCATGTTTGGCGGCAAACATCACACAGTCACTGCGGTACGCCGCAAAGATTCAACGATTGTATATTATCATCTGCCGCGTGAAACGAAACCTGTTGTCAACCGCTTAAAAAAAGTACCGTTTCTAAGGGGTCTCGTATCACTGATTCAGTCAAGTGCCATCGGTTCAAAACATCTGAACTTTTCCACTGAACAGTATGAAGAAGAAGAAGGAGAAAAGCGGGACGAAAAGAAAAAAGAAACTAAAGAATCTTCTAAATTAAGTGTATGGCTTGGAGTTGCCGTAATCGGTGTCCTTTCCTTCCTATTCGGGAAGCTGCTTTTCACTTTGATTCCCGTATTTCTTGCCGAATTGACAAAACCCATCTTCAGCGGCCGAATGGAACAGGTTTTAATCGAAAGCTTGTTCAAGTTGATATTATTGCTGGTATACATTTACTTAGTATCCATGACTCCATTGATCAAGCGGGT
Organism: Peribacillus simplex; assembly: GCF_001578185.1. Taxonomy (NCBI): domain Bacteria; kingdom Bacillati; phylum Bacillota; class Bacilli; order Caryophanales; family Bacillaceae; genus Peribacillus; species Peribacillus simplex. The sequence continues at coordinate 3,489,653 of NZ_CP011008.1, forward strand.
CTTTCAGTATCACGGTGCAGAGCATAAGGTGATCAATTGCTTTGAAAGCGGAAAAGAATTGACCGTAGCAAATGTGCAGGCAAGTTCACGCCTTCATTATCGCTGTGGCAGCAGCTTTATTTTATTTACAGTCATTGTTGGCATGTTTGTCTATATGCTTGTTCCAATCGATCCATTATGGCTCCGTGTCGTGGATCGCGTTTTGCTTATCCCCGTAGTGCTTGGCATAGCCTTCGAGGTATTGCAGTTGACCAACAAAGTAAGAGATATTCCAATTCTGCGTTACCTTGGCTATCCTGGCCTTTGGCTTCAGTTATTGACAACTAAAGCCCCTACCGACGATCAAGTCGAAGTTGCATTGGCATCCTTCCATGAACTGTTGAGGATGGAAAAAAAGACCGAAAAAGATTTAGAATCCGATGTTATTGTGTAAAACACCTATACACATTTTGATTATGAAAAGTCATATACTAAATTAAGGGAATAATCTTCATTAATTTCTAGTATTTTACATGAGTAATGTTTAAAATAAGCAAAAAATGCTTATGATGCTCTTAAGGAGGTGTCTTTGTTGAAACGTTTCATATCTTTCATGATATACGGAATCATTGCCCTCGGAGTCCTCGGACTAATGAGCCGACTATTTAATGACCCGATTGGCTTTTTTAGAAACATTCTCATAATAGCCATTGTCGCAGGGATTATTTATATGATTTATACCGGATTAACAAAGGGAAAACCAGTAAAAAAAGAGCAGCAAGCATTCCGAAAGGCTGCACGCCAATCGAAAAAAAGGCTAAAAAACCGAACTTCGAAAAAGGATAATGTGGCTAGCTTTTCTGCAGCAAAATCATCAAAAAAAATAAAAGTGAGAAAGAAAACGGATAGTCACTTAACCGTCATTGAAGGAAAAAAGAATAAAAAGAAAAATCGGGCTTCTTTTTAAGAGCCCGATTTTTTATGATTATTAATATGACCATCTCTTAAGGAATTCTTTCGTACACTGTCTGCCCTGATTCATCAATTCTCCCTTTTTTTCATCATTCAGATTGAAATCCATTGCAGAAATTCCCCTCATCGGGATAAATACAATATTCTGGACGTGTTTCTTGGAAATATAACGTGCATCATGGGCATCTTTCATCGTTTTGAATAGTGCGGAGAACAATTCAAGCGCATTATCCACCACATGCGGTTTCCATATCTCATCGACACTTAGTCGCAAGCCTATGACCGGCCGTTCCTTTCTTACATGATCTGAATTGAATAACCACATTGGAAAATTGCTTAACACACCTCCATCAACAAAAAGGACCCTGCTTTTTCCGACATCAAGTTTGACTGGCTCAAAGAAATAGGGGATGCTACAACTCATTCTTACTGCCTTTGCCACTGGAAAAGTCATCGGATCAATTCCATAGTTAGATAAATCATCAGGCAGTACCACCAATTTCCCATGTGTAATGTCAGAGGTTATGATACGGAGAGATTTCGGCCGAACATCCTTAAAGGTGACTACATTCCTTTCGGCAAGTTTAGCGGCAATCCATGCTTCCAAAGCGTCACCTTTATAAAGGCCCAGTTTCCAGTATAAAAGGAGCCACTTGGCAAGCGGGATAGGCAAAAGACCACGCCTTTTATCCAGCATGCCGATTAAATCTATATCAAGAAAAAGCTGTTCCATTTCTTTTCCTGTGTACCCAGCGGCTACGAAAGCTGCAATTATGGAACCTGCACTTGTACCGGCTGTCCTATGGAATACAAATCCTCGCTCCTCTAATTCCTGCAGGGCACCCACTAAACCGTAGCCTTTTATCCCGCCTCCGGAAAAAACGCCGTCAATAATCATAGCTGCCCTCCCCTAATCCGGTCTTTACATTTCTAAGCAGGATTAGAGCGATTTATGACAGTTTTATATGGAAAATGCCTTCATCAGGTAAAATACTGAATTTCCGCTTTAGGGAAAAATTCCGCTATATACCCACGAATGGTCGTTTCCAGTTCTGCGGCTTCTTCGGTTTGGTAAACATATTTGCCAATTCCATATCGGCCCCATTTATATTTGCGCTTCGTTTCGTCCAGTTCCAATTTTGTTTTCGGATAGTTTTTTTGAATTACTTTTTTAGCAGGGCCCGTAAATCGATGCTGGATTAGTTCAAAAGTCAAGTCAGGGATATCCACCCCTTTTAACGCCTCACTTAACCGTTCGAATAATTCATGGTAGCCCTCCTTCCACGCTTCATGACGATATATTGGAGCTACGATAAAACCTAAGGGATATCCGGCACCTGCCACTTTACGTGCCGCTTCCATTCTTTCCTCGAAACTCGAAGTTCCGGGCTCGAAATTCTTTATTACGTAACGTGAATTTATACTGAACCGAAATCTCGTTTTTCCATTATGTTCAGCATCCAACAGGTGGTCGACATGATGAAATTTAGTTACGAACCTCAAAACCCCATATTCACTTTTTCCAAAATACTCTATAGCCCTTTTTAACGAATGTGTCAAATGATCAATTCCAACGATATCTGACGTACAGGCCGCCTCAAAACGAGTAATTTCAGGCTTTCTCTCATTGATATATTTTTCAGCTGCCTCAAAAATCTCCTCGAGATTCACATATGTCCTAATGTATGGCTTTGTTCCGAGTGTCGTCTGTAAATAACAATAATGACAATGCCCCATACATCCGGTAGCAAGAGGGATGGCATATTCAGCAGATGGCTTTGAAGAATCAAATTTCAATGTTTTTCTGATGCCCACCACAAGCGTCGACTTGGCGACACGATATTTTTGCTGATCATTTTCTCCAGGAAGATCCCTAATTTGGTTATGTGATGTGGTCTCACGGATTTCAATGTTCAAATCCTCGAATTTCTTTTTCAATTCCCGGCCAAGCGGGTATTCCAATGCCCTAGGCTCGATATATACTAACTGTGGCATAAATGGTTTCATTTCGTTCTCCATTCTTTTATGGATTTGTTCATACTTTCAATCGAACTAGACAATCTAATTAATAAGGATAGTTTTTCTTTATTCTGTTATCCTCATGATTGTTTTTAATTGGAAATCGAAATGAAGGAGATGCAAAATGGCTAATAAACGAGAATTCTTGACAAACGGGATGGGGAAACAAACGATTACCGTCCAAACAGATAATAAATATCCTAATCCTAGGAATATTCCTGGAGACTCGGTCGATGAATTTTCGGTATTGAAGGATGGAAACCAATACCTGGCCGAAAAGGAAATAGGCCAACAAAATGAAAATGGGTGAATGAACTTAAAAGAGAAAGCCGGATTTGGCTTTCTCTTTTAATAAGTTTAAAAACTACTCGCCCGATCTTTTAAAAAAAAAGCCGTTAAGATTAGCTTTTCAGCACACTTAACGACTTCCCTTCTATTAGCTTATAGCCCACATTTTAATTGTGCTCCGCAATTCGTGCAAGTATTACATCCGCCCATTTCCTGGACTTCGCCTTTACGGCAGACCGGGCAAGTGTTGCCCACTTCCGACCCAATCGTAACATTCGTCGAACGCAGTTCATTTATCGTATCGACCAATACGACTTTTTTCTTTACTTCCACATCTGTCAATTCGTCCATTTCGAGCTGCTCGTCCATTTGGTTTTCTTCCGCTTTGAGCGTGAGAACCTGACTGTCACGGCTGCCATCCACATATACTGTACCGCCTTTTGCTCCGCCTTTATATAGACGTTCATATACTTTTTCAACTTGTTCGACAGTATATCCTTTTGGAGCATTGACCGTTTTACTGATCGAGCTGTCAATCCAGCGTTGAATGATGCATTGAACATCTGCATGGGCTTCAGGAGCTAATTCCATAGCGGAAATGAACCATTTTGGAAGCTCTTGTGTATCAGCTTCTGGATGACGGTCCAAATATTCCTGAACAATATCAGCCTTAACTTCAATGAATTTGCCAAGACGGCCACTGCGGAAATACGTGAAGGAAAAATATGGTTCAAGACCTGTTGATACCCCAACCATCGTTCCTGTGCTTCCTGTAGGAGCCACTGTCAATAAATGAGAGTTACGGATGCCATATGCAGCAACGCTTTCCCTGATATCTTCCGGCATTTTTTCCATAAATCCAGTTTGTGTGAATCGTGTTCTAAGCTCATCTGTTTCTTTATCCGTTGATCCGATCAGGAACGGGAAACTGCCTTTTTCTTTAGCAAGTTCCACGGATGCCTTGTAAGCTGTAGTCGCAATCGTTTCAAACACCTTGTCAACCAGAATATTTCCTTCTTCAGATCCGTATTCGGTTTCACAGTAGATCAACAGGTCATGCAGACCCATTACACCAAGTCCAACCCGTCGCTCACCCAGTGCCTGTTTTTTGTTTTCATCCAAGAAATAAGGAGTTGCGTCAATGACATTGTCCTGCATACGCACACCGACTTCGACGGTCTGCTTAAGTTTCTCGAAATTAACGGTTTTGCTATCTTTATCAGCCATTTCAGCCAAATTGACAGCAGCAAGGTTACATACTGAATATGGGGCCAATGGCTGTTCGCCACATGGGTTCGTAGCTACGACCTGTTGACCGTAGGCTTTGGCGTTTGTCATTTCATTAGCATTATCGATAAAGAAAATACCTGGTTCTGCAGAATATGTTGCACAAATGTTTATTAAGTTCCAAAGCTCTTTAGCTCGGATTTTACGGTAAACACGGACTTTGTGCCCCATTTTCTCCCATTCACGAACATCACCGACTTTATGCCATTCTTGATTATAAGTAGCCATTTCTTCGGCATCATAGCTTTCAACATCAGGAAAACGCAATTCGTATTCCGCATCTTGTTCTGCCGCTTCCATAAATTCCTTTGTCAAGCATATCGAGATGTTGGCGCCCGTAAGAAATTCGGAATTATGGACACTGTACGTTCCGCCTGTACGGATCTTTTCCTCTGCATCCCTAATGATTTTTTCGCTAAATCCACCTAGACCGGGAATTTCCTTATAGTTGATGATTCCTTGATACATAGCCGTTTCCTGTTCGGTATGCGGCGTGAATTTCAATTTATCCGTTGCATATTTCTTGATCGCTTCATCTTTAGTGTTTTCCACTAGGTATCGAAGGATCCTTGGGTTTTGCATTTTAGAAATGATGAACTCTGCAATATCCGGATGCCAATCAGCCAGCATGATCATTTGCGCACCGCGTCTGCTACCGCCCTGTTCAACAAGATGCGTCAATTTCGCGATATCATCAAGCCATGAAACTGAACCAGAGGATTTTCCATTAACCCCTTTGGCCAAAGTGTTTCTTGGACGAAGTGTCGATCCGTTCGTACCCACTCCGCCTCCGCGGCTCATGATTTCCATCACTTGTTTCCTATGTTCTGAAATCCCCTCACGTGAATCCGGTACGAATGGCATAACATAGCAGTTGAAATAAGTAACATCCGTATTTGAACCCGCACCATATAATACGCGTCCTGCCGGAACAAAATTAAGGTTCTTTAGTTCTTCATAGAATTTATTGAACCATTCCATTCTTTTTTCTTCCGTGGTTTCCACTGAAGCCAAGCCCGTTGCATTACGTTTCGCAATTTGTTCATAGTATATTTCAAGCGGCTTTTCGATGATATCCAGCGGACGGTTTACAATCCCCGTCTCCACTTCTTCCGGATTATCCAATACGCCACGGAATTCTTCATCCACCAATACTTTGGCTTTTTTCGTTTCCCAATCTATTTCAACGATGTAACCGAGACCCCTTGCCGGGAATTTCGGATCTTCCTTAATCGTCAACACTACGAAATCGCCTGCCGAGAGTGTGATTTTTTCAGTATCCTTAAAAGAATAGCGGTCAAGCATGACTAGACGGGACACGCCCTTATGCGCCATTTTCATATCAGCAGTTACAGGGTGAACCTGGGGAAATAAAGAAATATCCTTATTCAACCTTTCTAGATCAACCTTTAAAGCTTCTTTTATTACAACCGACATAATTCCCTCTCCTTTATATGTTTCAAGATCCGTTCTTGCTGCCGCAAATCTATATGTAGCCTTACATGTCCGTTTCGCTTAACAAGTACCCTAAATTTATCATAGCGAAACCCAAAAATCAACATATAGTGTCGCATTAAATATTTCAACTACTATATATTGTGTTTGTTTTGAATAACATTTAATTTTGTCAAACGATAAATCAATTAATATAGTTAGCAAAAGGGAGGAAAATGTCGATTTATAATAATTTTTCATCAGATTTCAATTAATTTGGACCTTGCTTTTTCCCCATGCCTTTTAGGGCTTATCCCTGCAAGGAATAGCTTATTTGGTCAAACAAATCTGAAAAAACTTTTTTATTATCCACTTTAATTATCCTGCTTTTTCTATCTCATGAAATTCCATTCATCGCTTTCATATTTGCTTTCTGCAATGGCCTTCACTTCCTGCAATTGCTTTTCAGTTAGGACGTATGGCTCTAACTCGATCGAAAGTCCTTCGGCAAAACCTTTTTCAAAAGCTTCTTTCGCTTCAGGGATGGTAACCTTTCTTCCGGCAATGTCATTTACGGCCACAGCTTTATTTTTTAAGCTTTTTTGCATTCTCTCCTTAACCCTGTCATTTGAGAATTTAAATACGCTAAAGAGCTTATCATCATCAAGTTCAAGCAAAATGGAACCGTGCTGAAGGATGACGCCCTTTTGCCTGGTTTGAGCGCTACCAGCGACCTTCCTGCCCTCGACGACCAGTTCATACCAGCTTGGAGCATCAAAGCAGACGGAAGATCTGGGCGTTTTTAAAGCCGCTTTTTCCTGATCGGTTCTAGGCACGGCAAAATAAGCATCCAATCCCAGATTCCTGAACCCCATTAATATTCCTTCAGAAATGACACGATATGCTTCAGTAACGGTAGTTGGCATTCCCGGATAGGATTCTGGAACGATTACACTATAAGTCAATTCATGCTCGTGCAGTACCGCTCGTCCTCCTGTTGGTCTGCGAACAAAACCAAGGCCCTGCCTTTTGACCTCTTCCATATCGATTTCCGCTTCTGCCTTTTGAAAATAGCCAATCGACAATGTCGCTGGATCCCAACCGTAAAAGCGTATGATTGGCGGAATTTCCCCTTTGCTTTGCCAATTTAACAGTGCTTCGTCCAGCGCCATATTAAACGCCGGCGAACAATATCCAGAATCTATAAAACCCCATTTTTCTTTAGTCATCCTTACCCCTCGTTTCAATAGACTGTTTTTCAATACCCCACAAAAAACTCACATGTAGTAGTTTAACAGACTTTAACACTCTAAAAAAGAAAGTGCTATCAAGTCGATGAAGAATTTGATGAAAATTCTTTTTGATTATTGGGTAAAGCAATTATATAATAAAGATTGTCTGTATTCGTTAAGGTAGAAGGGAGTTTTTATGTTTGGAAATATTATATACACTGCTCATCATCTTAGGAGTGGTTATTGCGTATTCAGTTTTTAATTGGTACCGCCAGCGTAAAATCGTTAAAACATTAACACAGGACGAATTTATCGCTAACTACAGAAAAGTGCAGCTAATCGATGTGCGGGAACCGAATGATTTCGATAATGGTCATATCTTAGGCGCAAGAAACATCCCTATGACGCAAATGAAAACCCGCTTGGTCGAAATTAGGCCGGACAAGCCTGTATATTTGTACGCTCAAAGCGAAATCATCAGCGGAAGAGCTGCAGCCATGCTATACAAAAAGGGCTACAGGGAACTTTTTCACTTAAAGGGCGGTTTCAAGATGTGGACCGGGAAAATCAAAGCAAAGAAATAAGACCCCATCTCCGCATGGGCTCTTTTAAATTAAAAAGCCTTCATATGCTTCATGCGGGCTCTAGGAAAATGAAAGTTAACTGTTCGACTTTAATGAATTCTTACATAAACATGAAAAATCCCCGCCGGCAGGCAGGGATTTTTTTCGTGTAAGCTATCAGTCTATGCTTGATAACGCAGAATAGGTTTTCTTGCAGCAAGAGTTTCATCAAGCCGCTTAATAACGGTTGTATGCGGAGCTTCCTGAACGATTTCCGGGGTTTCTTCCGCTTCCTTGGCAATCTGGATCATTGCATCGATGAATGCATCCAGCGTTTCTTTTGACTCGGTTTCAGTCGGTTCTATCATCATTCCTTCTTCCACGTTCAACGGGAAGTAAATGGTTGGAGGATGATACCCGAAATCCAGCAATCTTTTTGCTATATCGAGGGTCCTTACCCCTAATTTCTTTTGCCTGCGTCCGCTTAATACGAATTCATGCTTACAATGACGATTATATGGTAAGTCAAAAAATGGTTCCAATCTACGCATCATATAATTGGCATTGATGACCGCATTCTCTGTGACGGCTTTAAGGCCATCAGGACCCATTGAACGAATGTACGTATAAGCTCTAACATTTATCCCGAAGTTCCCATAGTATGGTTTTACCCTGCCAATGGATTGCGGGCGATCATAATCAAGAACGAATTGCTCATCTTGTTTAACAACAAGCGGTTTAGGCAAGTAGGGAATCAAATCCGACTTTACCCCTACAGGGCCGGAACCCGGACCGCCGCCGCCATGCGGACCTGTGAATGTTTTATGGAGATTTAAGTGAACCACATCAAAGCCCATATCACCCGGGCGTGCTTTTGATAGGACTGCATTCAGATTGGCTCCGTCATAGTAAAGCTTCCCACCTGCATCATGGACAAGTTGTGCCATTTCCAAAATGTTCTCTTCAAACAATCCCAATGTATTGGGGTTCGTCAGCATCAAGGCCGCCGTATCCGGTCCGACAACACGCTTTAAATCTTCAAGGTCGACTAACCCATTTTCATCGGACTTCACTGTAATCGTTTCAAGTCCGGCAACAGTTGCAGATGCAGGATTCGTACCGTGTGCAGAATCAGGTACGATCACTTTCGTCCGTTCTGTATCGCCATTCGCTTCGTGAAAAGCGCGAATCATCATCAACCCTGTCCATTCACCGTGTGCACCTGCTGCAGGTTGTAATGTCACTAGATCCATTCCTGTGATTTCCGTTAAATGTTCCTGCAAATCAAATAATAGTTCCAAGGCTCCCTGGACTGTAGTCGGGTCTTGATATGGATGGATATGGGCGAAACCGTTATAGCGTGCCACATTTTCATTTATTTTCGGATTATATTTCATCGTGCATGAACCCAGCGGATAAAAACCCGAATCCACCCCATGATTCCGTTTGGAAAGTGCTGTATAGTGACGCATGATATCCAGTTCGGACACCTCAGGAAGCTCTGCCTCTTCTTCACGGATGTAGTCGGCAGGAAGAATTTCTTCGAGCGGAATAGTTGCAACATCCATTTCTGGCAGACTGTACCCGATTCGACCGGAAGTGCTGATTTCAAAAATGAGTGATTGATCTTGATTATTCATGTTGATCCCCCAATTCCTGCGCAAGTGCATCGATTTCTTCTTTTGTTCTAAGTTCCGTTACCGCAACCAGCATATGGTCTTTCAGCTCAGGATAAACCGTCCCTAAATCGAAGCCGCCAATCATCCCTTTTTCAAAAAGGTTTTTATTGATTTCTGAAAACGAAGCAGGCAGTTTAATGACAAATTCATTGAACGAAGGACCGTCGAACATCACTTCTATCCCTTTTGCCTTTATAGCTTTTTTTGCATAGTGCGCTTTTTGAATATTTTGCACGGCCATTTCTTTGACACCCTTTTTCCCAAGCGCCGTCATTGCAACAGAAGCTGCCAAGGCATTCAACGCTTGATTGGAACAAATGTTGGATGTGGCCTTATCACGGCGAATGTGCTGTTCACGAGCTTGAAGCGTCAACACAAACCCCCTTTTTCCATTTTCATCCACCGTTTGACCGACGAGCCGGCCCGGAACTTTCCGAACAAGTTTATTAGTAACGGCAAAATATCCACAGTGAGGTCCCCCGAATGCCGCTGGAATGCCGAATGGCTGAGCATCTCCCGTTACGATATCTGCACCGAGTGAACCTGGGGGTGTCAAAGCCCCCAGTGCAAGCGGATTACTGGAAACGATAAACATGGACTTGACGCCATGAATGATTTCTTCCATTTCTTTCAATGGCTCTATCCGTCCAAAAAAATTCGGATATTGCACAATCACTCCTGCAATGTCATCATTCATTAATTCCTTTAAAGCAGCCATATCCGTCACACCGTCTTTATAAGGAATTTCAATCACTTCCACGCGTTGCCCTTTCGCATAAGTCTTCACAACTTCTCTTGATTCAGGATGAACTGCTCCTGAAATGAGAATCTTCTTGCGCCGTGTCTGACCTGAAGCAAGCATGGCCGCCTCAGCCAGCGAAGTCCCGCCGTCATACATGGAGGAGTTAGCTACGTCCATACCCGTCAATTCACAAATCATCGTTTGATATTCAAAGATGGCCTGCAGCTCACCCTGTGAAATTTCGGGCTGATAGGGAGTATAAGCCGTATAAAATTCAGAACGGGAAAGAACGTGATCGACGATGACCGGTGCATAATGGTCATAGACACCCGCACCAAGGAAGGAAGCATAGTTTTTAAGATCCGCATTCTTGGCAGCAAGCCTTGATAATTCTTTCATTAATGCAGGTTCCGATTTAGCAGGTTTGATATCGTATTCTCCTTGAAAGCGAACACTTTCAGGGATATCATTGAAAAGTTCTTCAACAGCAGGTACCCCTATAACTTCCAGCATTTCTTGTTTATCTTGCTCTGTCATGGGTAAATAACGATGTTTCATCTAATGACCATTCCCCTCTATTTACGTGGTTTTTTATAAAAAGGTGTTTGTATTATAACGGCTTTCAAACGTTTGGAACGGATTTCCACTTCAATTTCCGCATCCAACACCGAATATTCCTTATCGATAAGTACCAATCCTACGTTTTTCTTCAACGTTGGTGATTGGGTACCAGTCGTGACCTCCCCAATGACTTTGTCCCCGCTGTAGACCTTATACCCATGACGAGGAATGCCACGGTCAATCATTTCAATTCCCACAAGCTTCCGGGGTGCCCCCTTCGCCTTTTGTTCAGCAAGAACGGCTTTCCCGAAAAAATCGGCTTCCTTATCCACTTTTACCGCAAAACCAATCCCGGCTTCTATTGGAGTAATGTCAGCTGAAAGCTCCTGCCCATACAGCGGCAGTTTCGCTTCAAAACGCAGGGTATCACGAGCACCTAAACCAATCGGCTGTATCCCTTCTTCCTTTCCGGCATCCATTATCGCCTTCCAAAGGGCCGGGCCGTTTTCACTGTCGCTATATATTTCAAAACCATCTTCACCAGTATATCCAGTACGGGATACCAACGTGGAGATACCATTTATCATGACATTCTCCTTGAACTTGAAAAATCCAATTTCACTTAAGGCAGTATTTTCTGAAAGTTTTTGCAATATCTTCTCTGCAGATGGTCCTTGAAGTGCTAGCTGTATATAGTCACTCGATACATTCGTAATTTGGGCATCTTCCGTTAGATTAGCTTGCAGCCAATCGAAATCTTTTTCTGTATTCGCTGCATTGACCACGAGCAGATAGTCGTCTTCCGCCCTTTTATAAACGATGAGATCATCAACCGTCCCGCCGTTTTCATAACACATGGCCGAATATTGGGCACCGCCCGTTTGCAGCTTTGATATATCATTAGTCAGCATCTTCTGTAAAAAGGAAAGGCTCCCAGGACCCTTAACATCAACTTCCCCCATATGCGATACATCGAACAGACCCGCTTTTGTACGTACGGCTTCATGTTCGTCCTTTATACCCGAAAATTGGACAGGAAGTTCCCAGCCGCCAAAATCAATCGTTTTCCCTCCGCATTCACGATAAACCTCAAATAGTGGTGTTCTTTTTAAATTGGTCAAAAAATGACCCCCCTCAGATTTTTTAAAATTAAATTGGCTTCATTATCAAAGCTTTTTGTCCTTACGCATCAGATATCCTGATTCATGATGTCAAAAAAGCACAAAAAAGGACAGAGAAAGCCCGTTTGAGCTTTTTCTCTGTCCTGAAACCTGAAAGTTTACCTATATAATAGGTTTTCCCCTTTGGTGGCCGTCCCAAACGGGCGGCGCTCTCCAGAGTTGCGTCCAATAAGAGTTCTTTTGCCTGAGAGATTCACTGCTAAGTTTGCTCCTTCGGCGCTACATCCGTAGTCTCTCCCCTTATCTTCACCCGCATATTATGGTCTACCAATGAAATTAAGCGAATAAGCCCCACCCATTAGTAAAACCTTTGAGCATCATAGAATGCATTCTCTGCAAAATCTCCAAAAACTCCAGAAAAACGTTTAAATGATCTCCTTCGGTAATCTTGGATAAAGCAGGTACCTATAGCCCATACTAAGAAAACGCGAACTGCAAAATCGATACAAAAATTCTTTTTAGCTTTTGGAAATTGGAATTTTCTAAATATACTTATATCCTACCCTAAGAAACTTATCTCTGCAATATCTTTTGAAGAGAAATATTTTTCTTACTTCACATATGAAATGTTCGGTTTTTGACCTTATATTAAGGAATTTATGATTTAAGAGGGAGTTATTTCTATGAAAATCAATATATCCTTCAATTCTGAATGGAATGACGAGTTTTTACAAAAGGTGGAAAATGACGGTCCATGGGGAAATTGGGAGCTTTATAAGTTGGCGGTTAAAATGGAGGAAAATCTCATCATTCCTGATTTTGAAGGTTTACAGGCACCCAAGCACCTTCCTCAGTTAACCCCGCTTCCCCATCAATTGGAAGCTGCAAAGCAAGTGGTGGAAAAGATGAATGGAAAGGCCATTTTAGCAGATGAGGTAGGTCTCGGAAAAACAATTGAAGCCGGCTTGATCCTAAAGGAGTATATGATCAGAGGCCTTGTAAAGAAGGTATTGATCCTTGTACCAGCTTCACTTGTAACACAATGGGCTTTTGAATTGAATACGAAGTTTCATATTCCGGCAGTCGTTCAGAGAAAAAGTTATGTGTGGGACTCCTGTGATGTGGTCATTTCATCCATTGATACAGCGAAACGCGCTCCACATCGTGATATCATTTTCAATCAGGAATATGACTTCATCATCATTGATGAAGCTCATAAACTTAAAAATAATAAGACGAAGAACTATGAATTCGTCCAAAATCTGAAAAAGAAATTTTGTTTACTCCTGACAGCTACTCCCATTCAAAATAAAGTCGAGGAAATTTTTCACCTCGTTTCGTTATTGAAACCAGGCCACTTGGGAAATGCCTCACTCTTTTCGGAAAAATATAAAGGGAAAGGCCGGAACATAATTGAAGATGAACACCTAAAGGAATTGGTCAACACTGTGATGATTCGAAACCGGCGGGCCGATACTGGTATTGAATGGACAAAAAGGCATGTGGAAACCATCACCATTGAATTTTCTCCAACCGAGCAGGCATTGTACGATGCAGTTTCAAAATTCAAACCTATTTCTGATGGAACAAAAGGAAGCGCCTTTTCAGCTCTCACTCTCCAAAGAGAAGCCTGCAGCAGCAGAGAGGCGGTCTTTTATACTTTAAAAAACATGAAAGCCAAATACGACCAGCCTACCCCTGACTTTTTGGCAAAGCTTGATGATTTATTTTCAAAAGTGAATGAAACGGTTCAGAATTCAAAGGCTGAAAAAGCTTTGGAGCTGATCAAGAAAATTGATGACAAAGTGATTATCTTTACCGAATACCGAGCTACTCAGCTTTATCTACAATGGTACCTTCAACAGAATGGAATTTCTTCAGTCCCATTCCGAGGCGGATTTAAACGTGGAAAGAAAGACTGGATGCGAGAATTATTCCAAAAGAAAATTCAGGTATTAATTGCAACAGAAGCTGGCGGGGAAGGGATAAACCTTCAGTTCTGCCATCACTTGATTAATTTTGACCTGCCATGGAACCCCATGAGGCTTGAGCAAAGAATTGGGCGGATTCACCGCCTTGGACAGGAAGAGGATGTCAGGATTTATAACTTTGCCACGAAAAATACTGTTGAAGAACATATTCTAAAGTTACTATACGAAAAAATTAATTTATTTGAAAAAGTAATTGGTGAATTGGATGATATTCTAACCAAACTGGATATTAACAACATTGAAGAATATTTAATTGATGTGGTCGGCGAGTCCAAAACAGAAGGCGAAATGAAAATCAAGATGGATAATTTTTCATCGTTGATCCAATTCGCTCAATCCATGAAGGAAGGTGAGGTTCATGCAGCAACAGGAAATTCATGATTTTTTAATAACTTACTTTAAAGCCAATGAATGTGACATATTGGATAATAAACCAACCCACCTTACAGTTCAACTAACGATAGAAATGGATAAAGAATTAATGAACCGGCCCTTTTATTGGCACTACCTGGAAAAAACAGGTGGCATTCCGAACCCAGCCCAGATGACTTTCATTACCGATCCAGAACAAGCCCCACCCGACCTAAAGGGAGAAATGATCCATTTTGGCTCCCCTCGGCTCCATCAGATTATTCAATCAACAAAAAAGCTGGCAGGGTATACTAGACTTTTTGAAGATACCCCTCCATTAATGGGCGGGAATAATCCATTATTTCCATGGCTTACCCTGAATGTGAAAATATCCTACCAATGCGATCGTAAAAAAGATACTTTTATGTCCATCGGATTGAATTTAATTTCGGGCGAAATCATGGAAGGATTTCACCATCGGGTTTTACCAATTAAGGTCACCCCAAAAATACCGGATTACTCGTTTACGCTTTCACCGCTCATCATGCCGAAAAGTGGATTGGCAAGACTGGATACATACATTAGGAGGAGTTTCGAGAATGATGACCATTCTTGGGCGGAAGAAGCCATGCTGCGCTGGCAGAATGACTTGAACTTATTGGAGCATTTTTACAAGGACATGGACGAAAAAAGTGAGAGTTATTTTACCGAAAAGGAAGCCTTAAAAGCTCAATACGAACCGAACATCCGAATATCCATCATCAACGGAGGTTTGTTTTACCTATCAGATAGGGCGTTGGGATAGTAATAACGATACTTAAAAAAACAGATGTCCTAAGTTTAGGACATCTGTTTTATTTTTTGATATTTTTCCTTACGAACATCGACAAAGCAAAAGGGACAATGCCAAACCAATGGGATATACCATGATTTTTATCCTCTTTTCTATGACGGCGCTTTTCTTTTCGTTCTTTTTTGGTCAGATTAAAATACTCGACAAGCTGTTGCGTCAAATATTTAATATAAGCGTTTGTAGACATTTAAAATCACCCTATGCAAAGTATGCCCGGCTAGCGCTTCTTTTAATCCTTTACTTGTTCGTTAAACACGTAAATCGTTGAAAATGGGTCAGCGTTTTAAAAAAAGAGTTGATCTTTGAGTATTACATAGCCTGCTTTTCTATCCATTCTATCACTCTCCCCGCTTCTTTATCATATTGAATGATGACCCTGCCAACGCGGCCATTTTTAGTTGTGGAAGAAAATTCGAGATAGACGTAAGGACCGTCTTGCTTCGTTAAGGAATACCTCACAACACCATTTGGGTATGAGAT
Organism: Peribacillus simplex; assembly: GCF_001578185.1. NCBI lineage: Bacteria > Bacillati > Bacillota > Bacilli > Caryophanales > Bacillaceae > Peribacillus > Peribacillus simplex. The sequence continues at coordinate 3,505,205 of NZ_CP011008.1, forward strand.
TTCCCCCTGAATGATGTCCGGGATCACTTCCCCCAGCTCTTCCGTCACATCCTTAACGGCGAGATGTACAAGATGGTCGGCCACAAGCGATTCTTCCACTTCTTTATAAAACCTTTTATCGAGGATAAATTGATCGATCATTAATATCGTCAACATGATGAAAACACTTGCTACAATCATTACCATCGGGAAAACGACTCCTTTTTGATTATTCATCGACTTTCTTCACATTTTTAAAGAAAGGATGAAATCTTCGACTGAAAGTAGTCCCTGCTTTATCCGTTATATTTAAAACAATGACACCGCCATCCTTCTCGACCTGGAATTCCGAAATGTTCTGCAAGATGACCTCATGCCCCATACCATTCACTCGCCTTCGGACCTTATCCTCATATTGTTCAATGGATGATAATTGCTCACCTGAAAGCAAATATAATTTATTTCCCATTACATCCTGATCTATTGAACTCCGGACCTCCTGCTGCATTTGCATAGTAAAGACCTCCCACTCTTTAGGATGTAACTTGTCAATGGACCTCACCTGGGTATGAATGGTTGAAAAAAGTTCTAATACAAAAAGAGACGTCGTCATTAAGATCATTAAAGAAAAAAGCATTTCGATCATCGTAAAACCATCATTTTTTCGCAGCATCACAAATGGATTCATATTTACCAGATTCATCTTCATAACATACACACCCTTCAATCATCCCAGGGAAATCCCCATGGTCCCTCCATATCAATTCATAGGATTTTCTTCGGTAAATGATATCCTGTCCAATAGCTTGTATCTCCCCATCGATGAATGCCGTCAATCTTTCATATAATAAATGGTGGGCTTCTGTCCTTATGACAATATTTTTACGATGTGTCATCAACTCTTCAAGAATCGGTAAAATGGAAAGGACCACGAAAATACAAATGGAAAATGCGGCAATAATCTCAAGGTAGACGTAACCCTTACAATTTCTCAATCCTGAACCTCCCTTTACCGATATTGAGGACCAATTTGTACTTTCCTTTTGAAGTGTCAACCATCATCGTTCCAGCTTTTGAAGCATTTCCATACTGATTAAAATGAAAGCTGAACCCTAATGTTCCACTTAAGAATTGTATATCCTCTGGTATGCTTCTCTCTAGAAGAGTTCCCTCCTTATATGACGAAACACTATAAAACTTATTGGTATTATCAATATGGAGGTAAATCAAGCCCTCATGACTGATGGCATACTGTTGTGCGTAGAAAAGATCTTCATGGAATTGTGAAATGAATAACCTGATTTCCATCCCTTTAGTGAAGCTTGGATATAAATTTGGGCTGATGGAAATCAGGAGTATAAAAATAACAAGGACAATAAGGGTTTCAGACAGGGTATACCCCCCATTGGAATGCCGTATATTCACTTCTCTCCTACTCAACGACCGTTACCTTTCCTTTGTTATCCAAACTAATATCATTCCCATTAGGGCAAGATGTCTGTTTGAGATAGCCTTGACTTTCCAATTCATCGATACTTACGGGCAGTTTAGCATTGTCGATCTCATATGCCTGAACCTGCGCTTGAGCCATCTTCACGAATGCTTCACATCCTTTAGAGTGGACAGTGGATTGATGTTTCGTGATATTTGGGATTGTAATAATCAAAAGAATGGATATTACAAGTAAAACAATAAGCATCTCAATTAGTGTAAAACCTCGTTCATTCATCATTTTCTTCATCATATCATCCTGCTCCTGAAACCATCTGACACCAGATGATTTCAGAGCAATTTCACCTCCGGAATGCAATACTGAATCCTATATACCTTCAAGCAAAGAGAACATCGGCAGCAAAACCGCTAAATAAATGGAAACGATCAAAAGACCTATCAGTGAAAACATAAGAGGCTGAATGATTTTCAAGATTGCATTCATTCTCTCTTCAATTTTCTCGAGTAAAAAACGACTGTAATGATGCAGCTCTGCATCAAGTCTGCCGTATTTTTGACCATTTGCAGCAACCACCGGTAAGTTTCCATCGAAATAGGGAAGCTCCTGAAAGATCATTTCAAGCGATCTTCCCTCAGTCAGATCATCCTTGATGATGGAGCATAGTTTTTGGTAAAAAGGCTGTTGCTGGTTTTTAGAGAATAATTTGATGCTTTCGTTAATCGAAAGCCCTCCGGAAAGCAAACCGCTGAATTGGCTTACAAAGAAATAAGTTTCGTATAACTTGATGAAGGTCCCGAATATCGGAATGCCCATCAAAATCCGCCGCTGCCTTAATGGGCATAATCCATTGAACCAAAATCGTTTGAGCACATACAGGAATAGGAGCAATCCAAGCAATATGAAGGGGAGGACTGGGAGAATGAATGTAGAAGCTGACATTAATTTCAAGATTGCATTCTGATCGACATCCATCGTGAAATAGATTGCCTGAAATTTAGGAAGGAGAACACTCTGAAGTATATAAAAAACGATGCTTACAAAAATGACTAAGAATACGGGATAAACCATTAACTTTTTTACTTTATCCATATCCTCCGTTCTTTTCTTCCAATATTGCCCTCCTTCTTTCAACGCCCGATCCAGGTCGCCGTATTGCTCTCCATAAAATATATAACTTACAAGCTGCGGATGAAAATTAAGGTGAATTAGCACCTGGTGCAACGGATATCCATTCCTTAAATCCTTTATGGCCTGAGCGAAATCTTCCGCTTTCTTCTTCGATTCTTGGAATTCCAGAAAATGTAATGCGTCCACCAAGGGATAACCATGACTTAATAATTCCCCTAGTTTCGAAATAAAGACCGCCTGTTCTTTTAGCTGCCATTTACTTTTTTGCTTCATCGTATACCAGCCGTTCATATTCCAGGCAATCCACATAGCCCATTGCAACCGCTTTTCCTATTTCATCCTTCAATTGGCGGTGGCTTACCGTACCCTTTCCTTTTTCATCCCCCATCATCCGAAGGACATTGGCCATGCTTTTTCCATAAAGCAATTCATACACACTTGCCCTTTTGTTCCTGGCAGTCATTTGGCAAGCAATAGCAGTACAGTCGCCTTTACATGGTACACAGCTTAATTCAACCAGCCGCTGTGCTGTCACGCCAATCAAACTCTGTTCAATTTCAAGCAAGCTGACACCAAATTCAAGTAACCTGGAGATAGCGCCCTGTGCATCCCTTGTATGCATGGTTGTAAGTATCAAATGACCGGTTAGTGCAGCACGAACTGCAATTTTGGCCGTTTCGGCATCCCTGACCTCCCCAACCATGATCACATCGGGATCATGCCTTAGCACAGCTTTTAGTCCGACAGAATAAGTAATGCCTGCCTTTTCATTGATTTGGACTTGCAGTACCTTTTCGGATACATTTTCAATGGGATCTTCAAGTGATATGATATTTCGATTGATCATCTCATGGGCATGATGAAGCAGGGAATATAGTGTGGTGGTTTTTCCACTTCCGGTTGGAAGGGAATTCAGGGATGATTTTTCTTTATTCATAATTTTTCAAATAATAAATCTTACATTTGATATAATCATTTAGTAAACAAAAAGGAGGAAAACTATGGCACTAACGTTGGATAAAATTATACAAATAGAAGACGAATTAAAAAATATATTACAAAAAGCACAAATTGCTTTAAAAGATAACAAAATAGAAGATGGAAGGAAGACGCTCGCAGAATATAAAACCTGTTCAATGAAATTAAGAAAATTGCTTTTAGATAACGGTTTTGGAAATTCTGGATATTTTGATGAATTTATTAATGTAAGTGTAACTGATAGTGTAGATGGTATAGAACCATTAACAAGTCTTAATAAGATAAGAAAATTAAAAGAACAAATTGAAATAGATATTTCTTATTTAAATAAAAATATAAATTATGTTCAAGAATGTATTGACACTGGATTACCAATAAACAGGGATTTAAATTTCGAAGACAAGCTATCAGAAGTAGATTATGAAAAAATAATACGTGATATTTATAAATATGGAATTTTTATGAGCGGAACTAGAGACTCATATAAAAAACTTGAGGAAGTGGACATAAGGAATTTAATATTGAATAATATGAATTCAATTTATCCTAATTTGATTGGTACTGGTGAGACTTTCAATAAAGGTGGGCGTGCCGATATTATTCTAAAGAATAAAGAAAAAATTAATGTATTTATTGCAGAATGCAAACTCTGGAAAGGTCCCCAAAAATCAATTATTGAAGGATTAGACCAATTGTTGGATAACTATATAGCAGAACATGACAGAAAAATAGCATTATTAATATTTAACAATAAAGTAAAAATAGAAACTGCAACAAAGGGTATTAAGAAACATGTTGTACCTCACTTAAAAACTAAAAGGTTAAGCCCAATGCATATACGAACAAAATTTGAAGATTATACATATTACTATCTGATAAAGCATCCGCTCGATTCAACTAAAACTGTTGAGCTTACAATTATTTTAATTAATATTAATTAGCAGTTATAAAAAAAGTAGCCCTTATTTCTGAGCTACTTTCGATAAATATTCCGCTAAATTTTTAATCGCTTCTGGTGATGGTGCATTTCTAATAATCACTTTAATTTCTTTCATTTCGATTCTCCTCAAAACATTTAACGAGATTGTATTGAGAAGAATTAAAATGTAAGGTAAAACCGCAAATTTTGTGGATAACTTTATTTTGATTATTAATATCCAAATTAAATCGATGGTCTTATTTCATACTTTCGAGCTAAAGTAAACAAAATGTTTACAATATTATAAAAAAACGATTCATTTGTTGCATTTTTGTGAAACATTAAAATTTTAGTTATCGAGATTTAAACACTTCAATCTTTGCATTAACCAAGACGCTCCCTGAAAATTAAATAAAAGATGCCATAAAAAAAGTTAGGGAATCCAATATGGATTCCCTAGTAAAATTACAATTTTAGTAGAACCGTTATTATCTGTATCATAAACACAAAAAAACACCAATGCTCGGTGCACTGGTGCGTTGTGATGATTATTCCACATGAATTGTGAAGTCATCGTCACCTTCCGTAAAATAGAAAGATAAAGTTTTGCCTTCACATTCAACTACACATTCAAAAGACATAATGTCCGCAGGATTATCTATTGGTTCTAGAACAAGTTGAATATGCTCATTTATTTCCATATTGAAACTCAATGACTGATATTCAACATCATCTACATCCAAAAGTTTATTCATTGCATCGTTTGCTTCTGTGATGGCAGGGAATATCTTTATCAGTTCATCTAATTTGGAAAAAATAACACCAGTGTTTTCATTGGTATAATTTAACAAATTGATGTGTGAATCACTCAATGTTTTTTTGAGTTCTTCCTCGTAAAAATTCTGCCAATCTTCTTGCCAAGTGTTGATATGTGTTGCTGTTTTCATCGTTCATTCCCCCGTCAATTTTGGTGTGTTTCTTAGAAATTGAGGGCTATATTATGTAATTACCTTCCATTATAACACGAATGTCGAATTTTGTCGATGGGAATATTTTAAATAAAAATTGCATCCTGTTTCCGCAAGATGCAACTTATAAACCAACTGGTGGCGCTCTGTTTCCGCAGAGCAATTTTAAGGAATCGTGTATTCACCTCTTTCTGAGAAAGGCCATTCACGGGGCCATATTTAATGAATCTTAAATAACCACTCGACGATTAAACCGAGTGGCATTCTGTTTATTGTGGGAATCTAACTACTGCAGGTCTTAACGGATTGATTTCCGAACCTGTATATGGAATTGCCCACTTCTTATTGACGGTAAAATCTGTTGCTACAGCGTCCGGCAAATCATAAACATAAGTGGGAGAATAACTTGAGCCTTTCATAAAAGTACCGTTATACGTACCTTCCGCAATGCAAACTGCTGTTAGAAAAATTACTTTAGTCATGATAACAATCTCCTTTAATATATATTTACCTGTCATTTGATGCACTGCTGCTTCATTAAAATGACGGTATTATTGATACTTTTGATAGGTTTTCATGCACTTTTGATACCTTTTTGATAGGTTCCTAATGTGCATTTACGATGAATTATCGTAGGAATTGCTCGATTTACTGAATCCCAAACTGAAAGTACGAATCAAACAGGATAGGAATGTGATAGAAACCCATTGGTAATGCGGTTCCTAAAGACCGGTTTTTTTTTACAAGGGGATTACCAGGACTAAGAGGTGCAGAGATACTAAAAAACCCATTTCCCCCTATTTACTTTTGGCGGTTTTTGAATGCCGAACTCCCCATAATCGTCAAAAGTAAAGTTAGGGAAATGTGGGCCACCAAATTCTCCCACTCCTTTGTCCTTTAACGGTCCTATCAAAAAAAAACCCATTTACATTTAAATGGATTTGCTACAAAGTATAGTGATTTTCTAATTCCTTGGGTGTGAAATCAAAGTCCAATTGGTCTACAGTCCCATATTCCGTATTGCATTGTCGGCACAGAGTCACGCAGTTAGATGCTTCATACATCAACTCAGGGTAATCAATACGTGGTTTGATATGATGCACCTGTAAATTAGCAGTGGTAATTTCACTGTACTTTGCTACACATCGTTGGCAATGAGCACCGTCACGGTCAAGTATCATTTGCCTAAACTTTTTCCACTTAGTTGTCGTTAATTCCTTGTTACGTTCAATTTCTGCTTTATGTTTGCGTTGTGTTTTTGTACAAGGGCATTTTGTGTATTCGTCTAAAATATTACCGCACTTGCATATTCTTTTTCTTGGCATTCGAACCTTCTCCTTTATGTTCTATGATTTCGAAACCTTGGAAATCATATATACTGAATGCAACCAATCTTATTAATGTTTTCCGTAACCTTTTCATAAACAAAGTGGATGGTCTGCTCTTTTGACTACCCGTTCAAAGTCCAATGTGTTACTGGCACCAAGTTCCCTGACACATCTTGTACAAACCGTTATCAAATTGGACGGTTCATATGCTAACTCTGGAAAATGTTGATAGGACTTGATATGATGACATCTTAAATTGACAAATACATACAATCCAATCTTAAACAAGCACCGTTGACAACGACCGCCATCTCGCTCTTGTATTTCCTTTGCTAGTTTTTGGAACTCCGGGGTATTGGAAGGGTCTGGAATTCCTTTCGGCATTGTCCCATATTTTTTACAATGGCACCATTCATTTTCTTTTATCACATTACCGCATTTGCAAAATTTTGTTATTGTTTTCAATCTGGGCATAATGTAATTCCTCCTATTTTTTGAATATTAATATTCACTTTCTTCGAACACATCAAGCACACTTGCTTTCTTTTTTGCACCGTTTTCCATAGCATATTGAATCAATATCAGTGAAGCATAGGGCTGTGTTTTTTGACCGTATTTCTTCGCTTCAGAAATGTACCATTGCTTGATATATGGCGGTAAATTAGTGACCAATTTATCCATTATTAATCTCTCCTTCATGTACTATTCGTATATTGTCAATCTATTAACTGAGTACCCCTGATATATATATTGACAATTGACCCGTTTGTTAGTGACTCTTTAGAACCTACTTTTTCCCAAAAAAGAGGACGAGCATCAGCCCGTCCAGTTTTCATATTTCAAAGTTCGCCCACCGTTTCAACAAGGTTCTCATGCGCTCTGCAGGTATATAACAATTCATTTCTTCACCGTTACGGATGCACCCACGGAACAGGAATTGAATTAAATCCGATACCGCCAATTTATCTTCGTCTACTTTAATCCCATATTCACTAAAGAAATTCTTTTCAATTGGATTAACGAAACGATTATATACATATGCCATGCTTGTACAATGTCCATATGCGTTGGTCGCCCTGGCATTAAGTGCGACAAAATTATCACTAGCACGGTCACCGTTCTTGTTCCATTTACATTTTGCATTTTTCAGAGTCGGGGCAAAATCTGATATTGTTGTCCAAAAAATGTATTCATTCTCGGTGGGTTCAACTGACCTGAAATAATTCCGCAAATTATTGTTCAATTGTTTCAAATCTTTGGGAGTAGCAGTTTTCCGAAACCATGATGATGAAAGTTTGGATTTGCGCTGCTGTTCATTGAGTTTTTCACGACAATCATAATTGGAGTTCAATGGACTCTTTTTCTTGTTTGTATCATCATCCAAATATATATTTAATTTTTCATACACTTCTTTACGTGGTTCGAGGGTCGGGTCGTAATCAATCAATTCATAATGATTGTCAGAGTCCTTCACGCTGTATTTTTTAAATTTAATATCGTTCGCCATGTAATAATTACACTGCTCTTGACCATCGAACATATAAGTCAATACATAAACCTCATCGAATGCTTCAAATGCTCTGGTATTCATTGTCCAAAAAACAGCGATTCCGTTTTGAAGGATTAGATTGTCGCTTTCGGCAAGAATCTTCATGTCGGAGAATTTGCCTTTATAATCATCATCTAACCATACAACTTTGTCATTTTCTCCAATTTCAATCGTTCCGTTATCAATCAATAATTTAATATCACTTTTGGAAATATCGTATTGTTCAAGGACACTCGCCACCTCATCCATAATCAGCGTATATCCTTTTTCCTCGATGGCATCCAAAATGTTCAAATCCAGTTTCTTGAATAATTCATGAGTAGTTGCCACCGATTTTCCAAGTGTTATTAATGCTTCAAAACTTTTGATTTTGGTTCCTTTTGCCTCTGGTTCGAAAAAATCAATGTCAGTTGCTTGCTGTATACGTTCCACTTCCTTCAAAAATGGTGTCACATATATGTATTTCAATGGTTCACCCGAGTCACCGAATGCCAATTTCTTGTTTTGTCCGATATTTTCATTTATATGTTGAATTGCCCATGAAGTCTTTCCTGCTCCACACATGGCATCCACTACATTTATTGTTTGGGTCATGTTAAATCCTTTTACTTCCCTCATTGTGATTCCTCCAGTATATTTTCATACCGTCATTGTATTGAAAAGGAATCCAATCCGTAGGAGGCATCCATAAAATATTTTATTCAGCACGAAAAGTGTGCCAGCAACGTTCAGAAACCCATTGATACCAACGTTAGTTCGAGGTTCCCTTTAAAGAGGATATATAAGAAGTGTGCCAGAAGAAAACCGACCCGAAGGGGAAGGCATTGCGCTGTAGTGAACGCAGTGAACGTAAGCAAGGAAGCACGCCAGTGATTCCATAATTGAGGTTCGTAACTGCGTTACTCCCTGCGCTTAGGTGCTTCGCATCCAGACTGCTTCACGGTTTTTTCGGTTTTTTTTTGAGTAGGAGAAGTCAGGACTAAGAGGTGGTCAGATACTGCAAATCCAGATTCCCAGCAGTGAGATTTCAAAATCTAAATTACAGGAAAACGGATTTTCGAGAGATTCCTACCCCTTTGTCCTGTGACACCCCTCAATAAAAAAAACCCACTCATTGAGTAGGTCATTCTTTTTCCTTCTTTGCTTTCTTATCCATAATGTGCAAAATGACTGTACAAATCAGCATGTAGCCCGTCAATGATATCCAATAGTACATTGGGAAAGCATCATTTCCAATCGTTGACCATGCCCATATACCGAATATCAAATATGGCATGAACAATAACAGTCGGAGCTTCCAGAGATATGTTCCCCATTTAATCTTCATGAATCAGCACATCCAATACTTGTGCCATTTGGTAATCCTTTTCAGCAATCGCATTAATTAAACTCTGACAATTATTTTCTCGGAGCACTTCTGCCAATAGTTGCAAATCCACTGTCACTCCTGATATTTTCATGTAATTCCTCCTTTTAGTTCAACGCAAAATGGCGTTTATCTCCATAAAATCGTGGATATCTCATTAAACGCACATAATCACGTTATACTGCGTTTTAACACATTCTATACATAAACCCTTTCGAATATTATTAAAACATCGTGGCGGTACGTTTAAATGGGGCGTTTTCATTTAGAAAGTTGAAAATAGAAATCCAAAACCAATATCCACCATCCTACCCACATCAATCTTGATAGTTTTGTCCTATCACGGAATATAGATTGACAGCATTTTCCCTGTACTTCATACTATTGTAGTAACAGAATTGACGGAATTTTTAGTATATTAGGAGGACAAAATCCATGAAACCAGAAATCTTATCAACAGCCATCGAAACTCTAACAGGATTGTTTTTCCGCAACAATAATAATGAAGGAACTGACTTTCTTGCCAAACGCACATTAGACCATTATATAAACGACCTTGATTTGCTTGGTGATATCAAATCGGTAGCTGTGGAAATTGATAGACAAAGAGCTTATGCTCTTGTTGCAAAAGTTCGATTTTTCGATGCCAGAGCTGCCGATGAAATTGAAGTTGCTTTATGTGGATTGGAATTTACGGATGCTGAAATTATTGCGAGTGACATAGTATTTGAGGAGTGGAAAAAATCCCAAAATCACTGCCAATGATTTTAAAATCGTTTGAGACGATTATGGATTCTAAGGTCATTTGTAATGACCTTGGCAAGGTCGTTTCAAACGACCTCAAAAATAAAGGAGGAATTGCCATGTGGGGTCGATATCTATGGAAACTCCGATTATTATTGTTCATTCCAATTGTGCTGTATGCGATTTGGGTATTTTCATCCCTTCAAAACATTGAGGATTTTCCGAGCTATTACTTTTTGATATTGGCAGTTTATACGCTGATTACTTCAACCATCTTGCACAAAATGGAAAAGAAAGCAAAGAAAGAAAAGGAATGAAGTTAAGGAGGTAAAGTGCTTACCTCCTGAGCGGTTTCATAAATGGAGGTGGAAATCATGGGGCTCAAAAACATTTACAAAAAGTCTTTGGCTATGGCTCTGGTGCGGGCTGGACATGACATTCAGCACACAATGACCAATCGAAACAACAAAAAATACCAAATATTTGTTTTCGAGCATACGGATGAATTGATTAAAGATTTACTGGAGCTGACGAAACGGGAGGTAAAATGATGAGTTTACGAACATTACAAATCTTGCTAACGATTCCATCATTTCTATTTTTGATATGGCTATTCGTATTTGATGTAAACACCAATGTTTATTACATTCTCTTCATTGCAATTTATTCGTGGATTTCTTTGTATCTTGTAGGGCGAAAAAGGAGGAAAAAGCGTGACTGATTACTACATTATGGAGAAATTCGACCCTGAGAAATTCGTGATGGATGAAGTTTTGACTTCTACGGAATGTATCGAGCTGCTCGGCATTACACGGAGTAGATTGAGCTCTTTGATTAGGAGCAAAAAAATTATTCCAATCAAAAAAGCTGGCGTTCAATTGTATTTGAAACAAGATATGCTCAAGAAAAAGGCAGAGCTTGAAAAGCTTCGTAAGTTGTACCGCCCGTTTGATTATTGATGGAAGTAGGAGAAGCCATGGACAAACTTAAGAGTTTGCAAGAAATCTATAATGCTAACCGACCAGAAAATAATGAGCTGTTCCGAGCCATTCAAGCTCATTTGCAATTAAAGTATCCAAACAAAAAAATAACTGCCACCAGGACATTGCAAATTATTGTGGCGGACAGTGTAGCTTCTGGAAAACTACGTAACGTTGAAAGTCGGCTCTTGCATAGCTCATGAAGGTGCATCTTGCTCCACGATGGAGTTGACCAAAAAGGAGGTGAGACAATGACTGAACGTTTATCCATCGGTATTATAATATCCTGTGTAGCTGTAGTAATAGGCATAGTGATTGATTTAGGAAGGTTGGACATCGCATTCATACTTATTCTAATTTGTTTATTGGCTGTTTTTCCTGTCAAGTGGTTCCGTGATTGGCTTTGGAGTGACTAAAATATGCTGATTGTACATCAATTGAATATAAAAATTACCGAACACAGGAGGTATGTCACCAATGAAAAAATACATAAATATAGTCCCAGTGTTGGGCTTAATCGTGTTGCTTATGGCAATGCCTTTCTTTTACACAGCCATTTTTTTGGGTAGTTTTATCTTGGATGTTACGCCAACTGTACATCCACAACCTGGCCATGAAGACCATAATGCAACAAAAGTATGGGAAGGAATGTCAAAAGAGGAATATCAGAAAATTAAATACGTAGAAGAACATAAATATAAATATGAAAATGAAAAACCTGCATTCAACCCAGATGAGCCTTCAAGCTTTAACCTTTTTGAAGTTGAAACCGAAAATGAAGAATATTAAAAGATGTGTCAAACTTTGGACACATCTTTTTTTCAGGAATTTTGAAAAGGTTGTTGTATTAAGCTCAATTTAACCCCTTATTTAAAAAATTGAGCCATTTGCTCTGATATTTCCTTAAATATATCTTCTTTACCGTAAAACTCCAAAAAAGGTTCTATAGAGTATGACAGGAACATACTTGCCATACTCATAGCTGACTCGCTACCCTTCTCATCTCTAAATTTTGTTAAGGTTGTAATATCATTATCTATAACGAGCTGTTGGGAAGCATTTGCAGAATGTACTTCCTGTGATAATCGTGCATATGTGACGTATTCATCTTGTAAACCTAAACTCTTTGATAATTGGAATATATTCCTCACACCTGTTTTTAAAGAGTACCAGCTTGGCCTGTAGCCTGATATATTCTTTTCTTCTTGTCTTACTTCTAAAAATAACTCATCTTGATTTAACCTACGCAGAATTTTTACTAGTCTTTCTTTTGTTTTTTTCATTTCTTCTATCTGGATTCTAAATGACTCTATTCTTTTTTCTATTTTTTCTATTTTCAGCTTATTTTGAAGTATTTCTTCTTCATGCCCTTTTATCATTTCTTCATATGTTCTATTTATTTCTTCCAACTTCGCATGAGACATTTTAGCTATTTTTTGATTTTGAAAAAAACTATTTCTACTTACACATTTCTCTTTCAAACTCTCCACGAAACTTATTTTAGCTTGGTATTTAATAATATAACTTTCATTATTACTAATATTTTCTAATAAGATTGTATTATAATACTCCATTTCCTTTATTTCTTTTTTTGCATTATCCTTTCTGTCAAAGTAATAATAAGAAAGTGACCTAAATTCCGAATCATTATCAATAATAAACATAAAATACCACCGATTTTCTAAGACACTTCTTGCGAAAGAAAGAGCTGGTTGACCTGAATTATTATCATGTAAAATCTTTATTGCATCACATTTTTCTACTATTTTACGAAATAGCAATAATGGCATAACTTTTTCAATTGGTGGGTCACCGTATTGCTCCATTAATTCACTAAAAATTATTTTATTTACTTCTTCTAGTTTGTTTATAAGATACACTTCTGGATTCAAAATTTCCCCGCCCTTATTTTTACTATATCGGCAACAATTTCATTTTATTTTATCATTAAACTCCACTGGTTAAGAGCTACGGTAGTAAAAATAAATTTGTATTATTATTTCATCGGTATTTCAACTTATTAAAGGAAAATGTCTCCCTTTGTCGAAATATATTTATGACCGATATATTCAGAATGGGAGGATTAGATGGATATTAGCAGTGTAGTATCTAATCAACTTAGAAGATTGAATTTGTATGTAATACCTCAATACCTTTGGTTAATTTTATTATATTATTTGATGATAAATAGTTTTATTAATTTTTTTGAAAATATTGAAGATTTTAGAATGTTTTTTAAAAAAACACCAGAAGTGTTTTTAAATTATAACAATATTGTTATGCGGTATATAGATATGTGGGTTCCGTTTTTAATTTTTTTGGGTTTTATACTTATACTTTCGGGAGTAATAATTAAAACCATTCAGGTTTTACCTTATATTGAAAATTTCCAGATTACTATACATGGACCATTTGGAATTTATTTAGGCATATGGATGCTAATAATAAGCTGTACTTATAAATCATATATTATTTTGGGTTCATGGTTTTTGCTTCTTCTCCCTGCTATTTATTGCATTGCAGAAGTAATAAAAAAATTAATAAATAAAAAACTTGGACGGTATTATAATTTAGATAAATTCGAATAAGTTTACACAGTACTCCTGGATTTGGGTGCATTTAATAGAAAGGTGGTTTTAATCATGTCAGAGGAGTATTACAAGATACACATTGAGGTCGGATTAAAAAATGGACAAATCTTCAAAGCAATAAAAAAAGCAAAACGATATATTGGTGATGAAGAAACAGATGTTGATTACCATTTAAAAGGATATAGGGAATATTTATCGAGTACGAGTAATAAGTTTGCCTTTTTAAGGTGCGATGTCGAAAATATAGAATACAGTATTAATACCGAAGAAATCATGTATGTACAGCTAAAGCAAGGAAAGTAGATTAAACAAGCATCCTTAGCGATGCTTGTTATTTGTCTCAATGATTTGAAAAATGTTTATAAAATATGTGCAATCCTCAATCAAAATCGCGGCACCTGTGAGCAAACAGGTTAGGAGCAATTCGAGCTTGCTCCTAAGTTATACCTTATTCAAAAAACTTCGAATTATCTACTTTAACATCATTAGCATCAATAGAAAAATCAAGAGGATATTTTACATCTATAGGTATAGTTACCTTTATAGGATAAGAGCTTTCTATCCTTGCTCCAACCCCTCTACTAAAATCTCCGTCAGAACCATATTGATGTTCCACATCAATAGAACCCGAAACAAGCACTGATATTATTGAATCATCTATTGAAACTACCGAAATGTTATCTACGTAGGTCCCATCCACCCAATAATGAGTAGCTATAATATCAATTTCTTGAATAACGTCTGAGCTTACTGCCTCGTCAATTAGGTCAGATATACGCAATTCGTATGCAAGTATTATCTCATTTCGAACATTCTCAATTGTTTCCAGAAACTCATTTAACGAATCCAGTGATTTATATACCATATCATTACCTGGCTGAGAATGTGTATTAAATGTAGCTTCTTCAATATGCGTATACTTATTAAGACTATCAATTGCCTTTTTTAAATTTTTAGTAATTACATTTATATCAAGTTCCAATTCTTCCTGAATAAATTCATCAGATAAACCACCCTTAATTGCATATAACATTCTCTGTACTCTTGTGATACCGTTAGCTTTATCAATCTCATTTTTGTACCATTGACATTTTAGCACTTTTTCATCAGGAGCTAAGCGCTTAAAAATGTGTCTTGTTAATTCACGAAAACTAAAAGCAAAGCTATTAAAACGAATAGGATTATCATCATCTTCCAATACTTTCAAAGCAGCACCATGTAAGTTCAGTTCAAAGTCAGTTTCTAATTTTTTGTTTATAGAATTTACAATTATATTAAACATTAATATCCCTCCCATTATTTACAAAAAATATGTTATTTCATAATTAGTTTTACTAATTAGTCTCAATTAATTTTTTGTAAGCTTTGAACCTACTCATACTGTCTTTAAGTATAAAACTCTCTAGCGGCGCTTGTTTATCTAGTTCATTCTTTTCAGTTTCTTTTATATCCAATACATCGTACTTCAATATTAGATTTTTAAATTTATAGTTTTCCTTGTACAGAGAATTGATAAGGATTAGTTCAAATTCAGCATTAGACCATTGAGCTCGCAAAGTTCCAAAATAGTATCTCTTATCACCTATTATAGGTTCTCTTCCAGTCTCTTTTTTCATACTTTTCTGTTCCTTTTCATCATCCGCTACATTATTCACAATGAATTTTACGATTCGATAATTGTTTCTCATGTAATGACCGATACTATTGCCGTAATTATCATCATGAAATTTTTTATATACTTCGTCGAGTGATTCTTGATTAACTGTATTTTCATTCTTAAAAATACTTTGGAAACGTTTCTCTTTTATAATTTCTGGAGAATCTTCCTGTTTATGCAATGTCATCACATCGCGAGAAATATATTCCTTTTCAACATACATATTCTCAAAAATAATTTTAAACTGCTCAATTGCTGCCCTGCCAGTAAAAGTGTTGGTTTCAGTTGTAAACTTTATATCGTTAACAATTTGATGATGTAACGACAACATATTGAAAAAAGTTGTTTCAAACTGCTGTTGTTTCATCGTTTCATTAGTTATTTGAGTTTCTTTTCTTGCTTCTTCAGCTTGTTGAACCGAAGCTTCAGTTTGCTTTACTAATTGCACAATACTTTCTTGACTGATTTTTATTTCCTTACGTTGCATAATTATCGTTGCTAGTAGTAAGACAACACTTGCTGCGGTTAAAAAAGCAACAGTTGTTCCTCCTATGAAATCTCCTATTGCGCCCAAATCAGATATAGTTTTATAATTTTCTACTCTTGGCTTGAAATAGTTCCTTACTATAAACGGCATTATAATTGCAATAATTATCAAGAGTATTCCCAGGATGGTTAACCCTCGAATACCTATATCCGATAGCTTACTACCTTCTCCTCTATTTGGAAAATAAACATCGGACATTATTATTGTAAAGATAATAATAATAACCAATATGCTAAATATAAATAAAACTTCACTCAAAAACTTCCCCACCTTAAATCGGACCAGACAATTTAGCCTAGCTTTTTTTTCCATTATACCAATAACTAGTTTCATAGTAATAGGATTTTTTTCACTAAACCGCACTGCGACGGAGACTTCGAATTTTCTTTTTGTGTTCCAATAAACTGTATAAACATATAAAAAAAACGCCTACTGAATCGTCTAGGCGGTTTTTTTCATATATTATTGGGAGCTAAAAAACAAAAGAAATTTACAGCCGATATGTGCAAGGATTGTTAAAGGTAGTACCATCATTTCATTAATTACCCAATTATTGAGCCTCCTTCATCTCTTCCATAAATGTATCCCACGCTTTATCTAATTCTTGAATAATTTGACCATGTTCCTTTTTTTCAAAATCCTTCAAAGGAAAGTTTTCAAGAACCTTTGAATACATTCTATTTATACCAATTAATTTACTTTTTGCCTCTTCGTAACCTAGTTTTTCAGTATAAATATATAAGAACGCGTATTCTTTTATAGTACTTTTTAATTGAGATTTTACATCAGTGTCTAATTTAAATCCAATCTTCTCAAAAATTTCATTACTATATAACAAAAAATAATATAAAATTCTAAATTGAGAAGATATTTCAATTTCAGCCCAATTGTTTTCTGTGTAATACCTTATCGTTTTATAATTTAAAAATGCTGCTTGTAAACGTTTATCACCATAATGAATTTTTTTAAACATGTCATCTATAATTTTAGAAATATTTACTTCTTTCTTAATATCCTTTTCTGACATTAATCGTGTAAGAGCACGAGGATATGCCAAAATATCTATTAAATGTTCAGATATAAATTTTTCATACACTTCATTCTTATATTTCTTATTTTCTCTTCGATAAGTTAACCAATTGTTTAAAAATTGAGCACCGACAGCAGCAAATAATGCAACAGATGCAGTAATTATCGCAGGAATATATGATTCTGGAATAAAATCTCTGAAATTCACAATTTGTCTCCTTCTACTTCGCGCAGATAAGTTTCAAAAATTTGTATGATATGTTCTGGTCCTCCATCATCAAATTTTGAATCCTTTTCAAAAACATACTTCATTTCAATAATAAACTCTTTTATTTCAGTAGAATTATACTTTTTCATTAATGTCTTCAATTTTCTCAAACTTAGTTTATCGAGATAACTGTCTTTCCACATCCAATGATATTTTAAAATTTCTATCGCTTCATCTATACCAAATAAATCAGTCAATAACACCCAAACACCATATTTTTTTTGCGTTAATTGAACTGATTTTTTAATTTTTTTATCTATTTTTCCCATCCTTTTAAAGGTTTCTATCGAATAATCTAAAAACCAAAAATACATAGAAAGCATGTTTACATCTTTTGAATATCCACGGCCATCAAAAAAGGTAATAGAAGAATTATAATTAAAAATGGCATTTATTAAATTTGAATTTCCAAAGATAATATTCTCTGAAATTTTGCTTGTTAATGTTTCGGAATCAATGGTTCGTTCCACATCATGTCCTTTTCTAAAATGAGTTTCAGTTTCAAAATAGAGGATAACATCATTTAAAGACGGATATATAAATTTTTGATATGTTTCTCTAGCTTCCTTTTGCTTGTCTCGTCTTTTAGTAAAATAGTGTGAAAATACCTGACCCGCTAATGCACCGAAAAATGCTGAATATAGTGGTAACAAATTCATTTAGAATCTTTCCTCCTTTCATGAAAATCTAATCCAACATGTTTTCCGAAGCTTTTATTGAAATTTTCTCAATATCTTCTTCTAACTCCAATTGATGTATTTTCCTATGACAATTCGGACACAATGCTACCACATTATTTATGGTATCAGTTCCACCTTTAGAGAGGTAATGTATGTGATGAACTTCTAAAAATGGATTACCCTGTTTATCTAAAAATGGAGCTTCTTTCTCGCATAGCTGACAAATACCATTTGATACTCTTCTTGCAAATTCCTTAATATATACGCTTCTAGTGAAAGCAGATGTTTGTGCCATTTTACGACTACTGTCTACTGTCGATTGTTCGTTAAGCAAAGTCCCTTTTATTTGCTGTAAAGAAAGACTTTCAAAATAATTTGATTTCATTCTAATAAAGTCTTCATACAATTCTGGAAAACCTTTGGATTCTTCAATAATAACTTTTTTTCTCCATTTTTTCTGTTTCTCCCTAATAAGCTGCAGTGAATCATAATTATCAGCCCATTCTTCTCCAAGCTCTACTTCAAAATCTTTTGCCTCCTTTATTATATTAATCGCTTGTTCCTTGGTTTTAGATAATAGTATTTGATGTTGAAACATCATGCTATATTTAAAACGTTTTGATTTTTTTTGTAAAATCTTTTCTTTTAGTTTAATGCAAGCTTCATAGTCCTCAATAAAATGTATTAAACTACCGCTTATAAATCTATTTTGGAGCAAATTGTAGAATTCTTCTTGTAATTTATTATGAAACACTTCAACTTGGTCGTAGTTTTCAAGGTAATATAACATCATATTAAGTTCATTTAACTCTGGTCTTCTCTTCTTCTCTTTTTTAAATAGTTCAAAATACAAAAGTATTTCAGATAAATCCATTTTAATATTCAACTTCTTCCCCCCTGTTACATACTTCCATTTTATCACTAAAACTCAGCAAAACTACGAGCATTCATCAATAATTCATGACACAATAAATTCTATAATAATAATCGCTAAACATTCAGTGATACGAGCCAACTCCGTATATTTAAAGTATAATAGCAATATTGAATTTGAAATAACGGAGGCAATCAAATGGAGCTACAAGTATTCAGCATAAACGATGAAGAACCAATGAATGTAGTTTTGACAAAGAAAGAAGTAATTTTCTTTAAAGATAAGTCAAAAAAAGAAAAAGAAATGTATATTATGAGAAAATTCATTTATGAGTTCCAAATGTTTAATGGAGGTTCTCAAGCCGAATGTTTCAGACAAATAAATACATTTCGAATAGCGAATGGTTACAAAGAATGGAAAAGTCAACGTTCGTTGGTTCAACAATGGGAAAAACAGTTCATTCCTTTGGACATTGATTTGATTTAAATAAAATAAAAACCATTTGCTCAACAAGTTAATGGTTTTTACGTTTTAATTAATCCTTATAAACAAATAAACCGTAGCTCATGACGCTACGGTTGTTTAAAGGTTATCCCATTTTGTATATTACTTCTAGCGATGGCTCTTCGTCAGTTTTGCTATATGTCCATTCGATTCGTTCAATAATAAAGTGTAAGCTCCGATTAACTTCTTCATCTGTTAAACCTTCTCCGTCAAGACACTGCCAGTTACCTAGCAAATAATCAACTTGCTTCAACACTTCTGATAAATCAGTTATTCGGTCTTTCGGAGTTCCTTGCTCCAGTTTTTCAAGCTCCAGATTTAATTGTTCCAGCTGTGCTTTTCTTTTTGCTTTTCTCTCGCGATATTGCTGAAGATTTATTTCACTTTCTTCAAAAAGTATCTCAATGTTGTCTAATGCCTGCGTAGATTTGCGCACTTGCGCTTCTAGTTGTTTTCTTTTGTAATCCGTATCATTGTCTATATTACTTTCTTTCACGCCTACAATCGAAGCCAGTACGTCCTGACGATATTTCGCTATTTCCCCTTTTATGATTTTTAACACAGGATTATATTGAAATGTCCTGTTTTTACAAACAACACAAATTTTTATATAAGTTTTCCCACTTTGTGCAACATTACAACCCTGGAGTTTTCCGCAATTACCACAAAAAATTAGCTTAGTGGTTGGATATATCTTGTTTTTACTTTTCGGAGCGGAAAAAGAATATGTATTAACAATCGTATTAGCTTTCTTCCAAATAGCTTCATCAATAATTGCTGGATGAGCGTTTTCAACAACTATCCATTCTTCTTTTGGACGAATTGCTTCGTGCCTGCCTATTGTTCGGTTACTAATGATTGTTCCTTTATAAGCTTCATTATTTACAATTCGTACTATGGAGTTGAAAAAGAATTTGCCATTTGTTCGGGTCTTAACACCCATTTCATTTAATTGGTGGTAAACATCGGATACTGTTTTACCTTCAACTATAGAATTAAAAATAAATTTCACATCATCCGCTTTATCATTTGGCTCTAACTTTTTCGTTTTTGGGTTTTTATCATAGCCCAAAGGAGGAATACCATTCATCCATTGACCTTGTTTACTTGCGTACAACTTCCCTTGTTGCATACGTTTTAAAATTTGCTTATATTCTTGGGCAGCCACCAACGATTGAATTCCCAAAAGCAAATTATCTTCGTCCTTGGATAGGTTGTAAAATTTTGAAGGTGTGACGATTGAAGTGCCTGAGGTGAATAATATTCTTTTAATATCTGAGGAATCAAACTCATTCCTTGATAAGCGGTCAATATCCATTACCACAACAGCATCAAAATGATTTTGCGGTATCCTTTCCAACAATTCCACCATTTTATCTCGTTTTTCAATCGTTTTACTCGATGCTATTTCCTCAAAAGTTTCGAATGACCACTTATTTTGTTTGCAAAGCTCCGTTAATGTATGTTTGTGGCTCGCGAGCATTTCCTCAATGCCTCGATTTTCTTCATCACGAGATAACCGCAAATAAACCGCCACGTGCTTGATGTTTTCATTGGTAATCATCGGTATAACGACACTCCTTAAAGTTTTCATATGTCAATTATACCTCGTAGTCCCTGAGTTCTCAACACGTTGGACCGGTAAATATGAGCATGCCATGGGAATGCTTCAAAAGTGCAATCAATTTTTGAACGGTGTTTGGAAATAAGGATAACTGTTCTAGAGGAAGGATATTCTGTTGGGGAATTAAGCGGATGACCAAGCTTTCAAGATAGGCAGTGGGTAAAGTGGAAAGGCGGAGTCCAACCACTTGGTTAGCCAAATTGATGGTGATAGCACCACTCTGTGGCCTCCTTTTCTCGCCTATATCCATTGCGGCAAGGAACTTCAAATGGGCTATCAGCCTTTCAGCTTCAAAGAATGATATGGTTTCCTGAGGAACGAGCTTATTGTCTATCCTGAATTGGATGAGGGGCCCCTCCCTGCGAAAAAAAATGTGGATATCCGAAGCCGATGACCGTATGGCACTGGTAAGTATTTTTTCTGCGGTCTTTTCAATTGATATCAAAACATTCATCACCTCCTATGTTTCTTGTTGATGAATTCGACAATCCACGACAAATTCCTGCTTAAGAATAAAAAAATCCTCGAAAAAATTTCGAGAATCGATTTACATGCTCATTTTCAAATCAAGCCTTTGTGAAACCAAATTTCTTAATGCGTCCTCATTATGACCAATCACCAGTTTTTTCCCGTCGATGAGGATGGGTCTTCTTAATAACTTCGGTTCTTTTGTTAATAATTGGATGACATCAGAAAGCATCATTTCGTCAATATTAACATGTAAGCTTTTGTAAGCTTCACTTCTTGTTGCTAAGACTTCATCAAGTCCTTCCGTTGTCAATTCAAGAATTCTTTTTAATTCTGCTTCTGTTGGAGTCTCTCTGAATAAATGTCGCTCATCGAAGGAAACATGATTGGCTTTTAACCATTTTTTTGTTTTTCGGCAAGATGTACAACTTGGGTACGAAAAGAAAGTTAACTGTTCCATACTAATCCTCCCCGTTCACATTTTGTATATATTTATAATCTTTATAACGATTGTATAATATTTGTATAATTATTGTACATCCATTTACCTTATATGACCGTTTAAATTGTGAATTTTTTTTAAACTAAGGGGAGTTTGCCATATCTTTTATTCCATTTTTTTCTGCCTGCATTATAATGAACATAGTTAAACTATGGAACCGCAGGAGGAAATAATGGAACAAACGTTAAAAATAACAAACGTGTTAGCAGATCCCACCAGATATTATATATACCAACATATTGTGGACAATCATGGGGATGTATCCGTACAGCAAATCGCCGATTCCTTTAAAATCCATCCAAATGTTGCCCGCCTACATTTGTCAAAACTTGAGGATGTGGATTTGTTGACATCGGATGCCCGTAAGACAGGGAAAGGCGGCCGCCCTAGCAGACTTTATCGTTTGTCTGATAAAGTCATTCAGCTTCATTTCCCATATAGGGACTATCAACTGCTTTCAAGGATTGCAATCCAGACGATGATGAAATTAGGGGAACAAGGAAAACAAGCTCTTTATGAAACGGGAAAAGTATTCGGAGAGGAATTGATCAATCAGCAACTAGCATTGAACTCAACGCCGATTGATAGACTTGCTTTTGCGGAAAGAGTCAACATGCTTAAAAATGCTGCCACCATTGCTGGGTTATCACCCGAAATACAAGCTAGCGAAGAAGAAAATAAAATATACTTTCGTATCTTCAATTGCCCATTTAAGGAAGTTACCGAAGTAGAGCCAGGTACAATCTGTTCCATGCACAATTCATTTTTAAAAGGTATGTTCGAAGCCTTGTTTGACAATGTCAATATTGTGGAATTGGAAAATATGATGTCTAATTGCACAACGTGCTCTTATCAGGCATCGGTTCTCACATAGAAACAAAAGGCATCCTTTACATTACCTTACAATTTCATTTATAATTATTTAGAATGTACACGACTAGACATAAGGAGGGATTCGGATGGAACGCATGTTCAGAGTATGTGGATTTTGGACAGGGATTATGGCAATTTTCTTTTATCTTGGCCATATGCATCAAACGTCTTTACTTTTCTTTGCACAAACCGGCTTTTTTGTACTTTTAAGTTATTTGAAATTATCTGAGCGCATGTATATTTATGTTTTCGGCGCCTATCTTACCGTTTTCTTTGCAGGATTTTCCTACTGGAGCGTATTTATGATGACTCCGGGTACTGCCCATTAAGAACAAGCAATATTACATAACCCATGAATTTTGAATTCATGGGTTTTTACCTGTCCTCATTCAGGAAGGATCCTTGCTTCTTCAGCTAAATTCTTCGATTGAAGCAACACTCTGAAATGTTCACTATATCCCCCTGGAAAGATTAGCCCCCGAATTGCACGGTTACGCTTCGCCGTCTCGGAAAATGGATCAGTCTCTTTGTGGTCCTTCAATTCCTCAAGGATCCCCGTTTTAAGCAGGAATTCATTTTGAATATAAAGCCCCTGATCAAAAAATCCCCTTCTTTTTCCAATTTCAATTAATGTGTCAAAATGGATATGTGTCGTCAAATCCATATCACCTGGATACATAAGTGCATCTTTAATCATTTCATGCTGATAATAGCCCCTCAAGCTCCCTTGAAGATGAGCTGGCTCCTTCCATTCCCTTTCGGTATAACCATAATCAATTGTAAGGAGAATACCCGATTGGATACGGGAAACGATCTTCTCATATTCCTGGACCATTTTTAGCGGAACTTCGTATCGTTGTTTTTCAATTAACGTGATAGCCCGATCTGTAAGGTAAGCGAGTATGTCAGGGTTGACCAATGGTTCCCTCACTTCTACCAAATGACCTGCCTTTTCAGTGACGAATATCTCTACAAGGGCCCCCTCATACTTTTCAATGACATGTACAGGCAAAGCATCGAAAAGTTCGTTTGAAAAGACGATTCCATTTACATTCGTCCAATTTTCTAAACTGGCAGCAGAAACTGCCTGTTTGAACATCCCCACACGTTCTTGCTGAATCTTTCTGTGATACGGACTGCCATCCACAAGGATATAAGTCAGAGATTCCCATATCAGCGGTTCCGTTTCTTTAATGAAAACGAGGATATCATAAGCCAACTTACCGTCTCCTGCGCCTACTTCGATGATTCTTGGCGATACTCCGCACATTTTTATCAAATAAACGAACCATCTGGCCAGTGACCTCCCAAATGCATCCCCAACATTACCGGACGTATAAAAATCCCCTTTTGAGCCAATCTTCTTTTTTTGACGCACATAGTACCCTATATTTGGTGT
Source organism: Peribacillus simplex (assembly GCF_001578185.1). Classification (NCBI taxonomy): domain Bacteria; kingdom Bacillati; phylum Bacillota; class Bacilli; order Caryophanales; family Bacillaceae; genus Peribacillus; species Peribacillus simplex. Next base: position 3,529,613 of record NZ_CP011008.1, read on the forward strand.
ATACAAAACAGCATCCATATAATCATGATAGGAAATTCCCTTTTGGGGGCTGCTTGCAATCAATTCCTTCAAGTGATCTTTCAACATAATGCCTCCGTCTCTATTAATTCATACTATATATTTAAAGTTCATAAAATGTTCAATTTTTCATGACAACGTTCATAAAAGGTCACCATTATCAATGAATGTTTCCCCTTTAAAATAGGCATTTTTCAAAGTAAGAAATATTCCACTCCCAGGAAGGCCCTAAAATTCCCGTGAGCCTTTTCATCACCCGCCATTCCCAAATCACGAAAAGAGACAAAATGTTTTTTATATTCAGTATAGTACCGGTAATGATCGATTTCAATATTTTTACATTCTAAGGACTTAAAATAAAACAGGTGCCATCTATGGCACCTGTAATAGTCATTATCTCAAAAAGGGATTGGTATTCTTTTCATCTAAAATGGTCGTGACAGGCCCATGACCGGGAAAAACGATGGCATCATCAGGAAGTGTCAGCAGCTTCGTATCAATGCTTTTCAACAGCACTGCCTCGCTTCCGCCTATTAAATCAGTTCTGCCAACGCTTCCCTGGAACAAGACGTCCCCTGAAAAGAGGAGACGTTCCTCCTTCACATAATACGAAACGCTCCCTGGAGAGTGTCCGGGGGTTTCGAATACTTCAAAAGTGAATCCACCAATAGTAAGTTCCTGCTCATTTGCCAGGATATGATCGGCAGGCTTCATTCGCATTGGATTTTCAGGGAACCAGTTTTGGGAACCATTCAAAGCGGGATCAAGCAGCCACTTAGCCTCTTTTTCGTGAATATATGCTGGGATCTCATAATAATCCCGAATAGCATCAAGGGCACCGATATGGTCAAAATGTGCATGCGTCAATAAAATCGCTAAAGGCTTTAATTTTTTTGTCTGTATGTACTGTATGATTTTCTGAGGCTCTTCACCCGGATCGAAAATGATGCAATCCTGTCCATTGGAAACTACATAACAATTCGTTTGCAGCGGTCCTAGAGGAATTTGTGTCCATTTCATTTCCATCACTCCAATATGATTTTCTATCTACATCTTACACCAATTCACGCACTAATGTTAATCCAGTTTACTCAAGTCATAGAAGTATCACCTTTTAAACCTCGACAAATAATTAAAAAAATATTAAGATATTAACAAATGCAATCTTTTCTACATATTTTTGGTAGTTGCTTTATTCTCTGGGTATATTATTAGAGATTAGGTATTCATTACGAAAAAGGGGGTTTTGATATGATATTAATGGTTGTTTTCGGACTTGTGGCTATCTTAGGGCTGGCAGCTGTATTTACCACTTTAAAAAAGAGAAACTTCTTAGGATTCATTTTTGCAGCCGGCAGTGCAGTCGTGTTTGGCTGGTTCACTGTCATGACTGTCATCAACAGCGGTTTTCCTGTTGCCCATTAAAGAAAAAGCTCGCCATCCGGCGAGCTTTCAGTTTGTCGACAAAAGGGGTTCGGAATGTTTTAATTCCGAACCCCTTTTGATATTTTCTTGGAATTTTGCTCAAGATTAAGAGCTTGGGTCTCTACGAGCCCACTATGTTAGGTCATTTTTGGACCTTGCCATGTCCAATTGGCCATCTTCTTTAAATTCATGGCAGCGAACGTAAGCATCGCCTGCATCGACAATTTTTGTCCCCTTAAAGTAGTCCAACGCATACCATGCTTTTCTTTTGCATCTGCGAATACACGCTCAATCGTTTCCTTGCGTTTCGCATAGATAGGTTTTACATCTTGATGATGACGCAGGTGATCTGCTTCTTCCATATTTTCTTGCCAGATATGGCGCGTCACCACTTTTTGATGGTCTTTGCTTTCTGTACACTGTGCTAAAAATGAACATGTCTTACAAATGTGTTTGGGAGATTTGTACTCACGATATCCCTCTTTATTTGTTGTTGAGTACTTTAAAATCTCGCCCGATGGGCAAAGGTAACAGTCAAAATGTTCATCGTAAACATAATCATGTTTGCGGAAGAATCCTTCTTTTGTTCGAGGCCGTGTATAGGGTAAAGCCGGTGTGATTTCTTTGTCAAAAAGGTAGCTTGTAATGGCTGGTGTTTTATAAGCTGCATCTGCGGCAACGGCTTCAGGCTTTCCAACTTTCTCAATCACTTGTTCAACCAGTGGCTCTAACATATGGCTATCATGCGTATTTCCAGGTGTTACAATCGTTCCTAGCACAAAACCATTGCGGTCTGCAGCCGTGTGAAATGAATAGGCAAACTGTTTTGTCCGTTCATCTTTCACATAGTAACCACTCTCAGGATCTGTTGTATTTTCTTTAATCTCTTTGGTTTCTTCCTTATCAAATTTATCTGGTGGAAAAGGTTTCTTTCCATGGTTTTCACGATCTTGATTTATTTCTTCTTGAAGGCGTTCTTGATACGCTCGTGTTTCCTTGCGAACGACTTTCTTTGCGAACTTTCGCTTATTTGCACTGGCTTTCACATGAGTGGAATCAACGAATACATGCTCAGCACTTATTAACTTTCTTTCGGAAGCTGTCATTAAGATGCGATAGAAAATCTGTTCAAACAGGTCAGTATCTTTAAAGCGTCGCTCGTAATTTTTCCCGAATGTTGAGAAGTGAGGCACTTTATCATGGAAACCATAGCCTAAGAACCAACGGTAAGCCATATTCGTTTCAACTTCTTCAATTGTTTTACGCATGGAACGAATACCGAAGGTATATTGAATGAATGTCAGTTTAACTAAAATAACTGGATCAATACTTGGGCGTCCTACCTCTGAATACATCTCTTTCACCAAGTCATAAATGAAAGTGAAGTCAATGGCAGCCTCTAGTTTACGAACCAAATGGTTCGGTGGCACCAGTTGATCTAACGTAATCATTTCAAGTTGATCTCGCTGAATAGAGTCATGTTTCGAAAGCATCCTCATCACCTCAAGTTTTAATACTTCTATTTTAAAACAAAAGCGACTCAGGGCAAAAGTGTTTATCTAAAAGATAAGACAAAGTTGATTGGAACGGAAGGTACGAGACTCCTGCGGGAAAAGCGCGTCTAGGGGAGACCCCGCAGGCGAAAGCCGAGGAGGCTCCCCGACCGCCCGCGGAAAGCGAGTGCCCTACGTTCCAATCAACGGCCAAATTGTACAACTCATAAAAAATAGACAAACTCGATTTTCCTCGAGTTTGTCTACAGTCTGAAAGCTCGCCATCCGGCGAGCTTTTGTTTTTAGGTCATTATGTTTGTTTGAACAATCTTTGTATTTGATGGGTTTTCATATCAATGATTTTCTCAAATTGATATCCATATAAGCAGAGGTTGCCATCAAGCGAACAGCTTAATGGTTCATTTTCCATGTCCTTCATCAATTCTTCTTGTGTGCCTTTTGCCCAATTAAATTTAGTTAAGGTAAACCTTCCCTCATATTGGTCTGCATCTTTTGATTCATTAGGAATAAACGTTATGAATTCCTTATTTTTTTCAATGATATCATAAGATGGAATCACCCAATCTGAAAAGCTTTTCAATAGTGGCACGGAAAAAGAGTGGATCGGCTTGTTTGTTGAATCATAAAAGGCATATGTACCCCGATCTTGTTTTTCTGTCTCCACTTGAATCGTCATCAGCGCTTGTTTCATTTTTTTAAAGTGAATGACATCGAGCATAAGGCTGTCCGCCCCGTCACCATTTAGCGCCTTTCTTTCTAAGGGAGCCGTCAAAGCAGGTTCTTCCTTATCCCAATCGAGAAACATCAATTCCTTTTCGCCTGCCCATTGTGCAAAGGGCTGCGGAAAGTCCAATGTTTCCATCGTTTGATCATCTGGATTCAACACATAGCTGCTGTATGTCCAGTCTTCATAAAAACTCGATAAAAACAACATGCCATCTTGATATGAATTCCACTCATAAGCTAATTCATAAGCTGGGATTGAAACCGAATAAAGCGGATTTCCTGTTTTATCAAGTATTGTGATTGATGCTTTCCCCGAAGATGTGAAGGACGATACCAAAATATGCGTACCAGACGGACTGATTGATACTTCGGAAAACGCAAAAGCCGGCTGATAGAAAACGGAAGTGTCATTCGTCTCCAAATTCCATACCATCAACTGGGGTATTTTACTACCATTCCGCTTCACAGAATATAAAATGGTTTTAGAATCCAGCCATCCATAAATGGCTTCGATTTTTTCCGTTTCTGCAGTCGGGACCTTTAAATTGCTTACTGAAGTTTCCAGTTTAGATTGGGAGTGTTCTTTTTCCGTATCATTTACGGGTTTACTAAGGTCCTTGGAAGGCTCACAAGCCGTGATAAGAAGGATAGTGGAGATAAATAATGGGATGAAACACAACATCTTACAGATGGAAAGCCGCATACAAAGTGCTGCTTTTGATACTTTAATCCCCACACACCTCCCACTTCAAAAATAAACGCCTGGCATATGTGAGCGAGACATTAGAAAGAGAGTAAGGATTACCAATCGAACCCTTACGACTTTCATTATAAAGTAAAAAAGAGAAAAAGTGGCGATTAATTACCTTGTATTTTTTTGGAATTATATTAGAAAAATGTCATCACATATACAAGCCTGCCATCAAAATCTTAACAGTATCTTTATATATACCAGGTAAATGGGATAAGGGAAGTGGATTGATGCCTTTTCCGAGCTCAATTGTGAACCCGCCACGTTTAAATTCCTGAATGAACCAATCTTTATACCCAGCATGGCTGTCAATGTATTGAACCGCCCGATATCCGCTGCACTTCTCAAACTCCCTTGCAACATTCGCCGCCTGTTCAGGTTCATGTCCTTCATATCCCCAATAAAATTCCTTTCCCTGTGTGTGAAGTGCTAGCACTCTTTCAAAATTCCGTCTTTTTGCCAGCTCCTTCATGGCCAATGCTTCTGGCTCTGATAAAGCGGTCTCTCCTGGATAATCCCTCGGAGCAGGGGCTTTAGGAATTTTCCTTTGCTTTTCTATCTCCCAATTGGCCGGATATTGATTATTCAGGTCTACACCACGGATATTGGCTTTCCAAGCATAAAAGGCAGGATTACCATTATTCATTTTTAATACATCAAATTTCCCCTCTGCCGCCTCCTCCCCCTTTAGGACTAGCTCGACTCCATCAGGATTCACCATTGGAACCATCGAAATAGTAACTTCCCGATAGAAAGGCATACAATCCATTCCGCATAATGTACGATCATTCGTTACTGCCAACAGCAAATCATTCAGCCATTTCATCAAGACCGCCGATGTGATCCATTCATTTGCATGAAATGAACCATTATAATGTATGAGCTTATCACCTTTACCGACCCTCACCTCAAGAAGTTCTTTTCCTAATACACTCCTCCCAATCGATTCAACTTTTATGAAGGGATAATGAAAAGAAAGAATATCAAGGTCGTCAAGAAGTGTTTGATAATCATATGGCTTTTCGGTGACAAGCATGGGATGCATGACTCTGACGGGTACGGAAAATGGTTTTTGTTCACCTTGATTCAACAACAATATCGCATCGATTGGCAATTGAGACTGTAAAGCGATATCGGAAAAATCGATATCTAGCCGGGACTCTTCTTGAATAACGAACCCCGGTATTTGCACCTCCATGCCATTTGGCAAAATCTCTCCCGTAATGGAGGGATTTGCATCCTCAATCAAGACACGTGGAATTTGGAACAATTGACTATAATATGCCAAATCATCCCCGCTTCTGCTTACGACTTTCATTCAGCCTCCGCCCCTTTCATTGTTTAATCTTTATGAAACGAAAGGCCGAAAGATGTTCAGGAAGTCTCCCGTGTCTCAAATTGAATGGTGATCCTCCTTTATTTCTCCTCACAAAAACAAAAAAACCTGGATTAGCCAGGTTTCCATTTTCAACGTTGCTCATAAAATCGAAGCAAGTCGCCATATATTATTTTATCGGAGTAATTAAGTTCCTGCTTCGCCTTTTCTAAATACTTCTCACATGGACTCTTGTCCGTTGCCGTTCCGGTCTTTTTATCATAGCAGGTATCCATCGTATACAGATGATCCTTCGTGATGAAGCTGCTATCGCGAAGAACGGTGAATTCTATTTTCTCTTCGGAAAATAAATCTTTGCCGAATTCGATATAATCATCATTTTCAACGCCCAATAAATGCAGGAGTGTCGGCCTTACATCAATTTGGCCGGAAACGGTGGAAATCGTTTTTCCCTTCTGTCCGGGGACATGTATGATCAGCGGGACACGCTGAAGTTGGATGGATTCGAACGGCGTGATTTCCTTACCCAGGAACTGGCTCATGGCAGAGTTATGATTTTCCGAAATACCATAATGGTCCCCATATAGTACAATAATCGAATTCTCATATATTCCATCACGTTTCAAATCGCCGATAAATCGTTCCAAGGCTTCGTCCGTATAACGTACGGTCGGAAAATACCGATTCAAGGTTTTGGAATTTGAATCGTATGGTTCCAATGATCGGTCTGCTTCATTCAAAGTGAATGGGAAATGATTGGTTAACGTTATGAATTTGGCATAAAAAGGCTCCGGCATCCCCCTCAAGTGAGCAATTGATTGCTTGAAGAACGATTTATCATTCAAACCCCAATTGATGGAATTCCTTTCAGAGACCTTGTAATCATCACTATCATAAAACCGCTGGTACCCAAGAGAATCGTACATTATGTCACGATTCCAAAAGCTTTTATTATTGGCATGCAAGGAAGCCGTATAGTAACCTTTTTCCGTTAAGATTTCGGGGGTGGCTTTGTATTCATTTTGGGAATGCGTGAAAAATACTGCACCTCTACCTAAAGGATAAAGGGAATTCTCAATAATGAATTCTGAATCAGATGTTTTCCCCTGGCCAGTTTGGTGATAAAAGTTATTGAAATAATAGCTCTCTTTAATGAATTCATTCAGAAAAGGAGTGATTTCTTCCCCGTTCACTGTTTTATTGATGACAAAGCTTTGAGTGGATTCCAATGATACAAGAATCACATTTTTGCCTTTTGCCAGACCATATAGATCATCATTAACCGCTTTTTGATTGGAACGGATATAATTTTCAATTTCCGCCAATTCACTGCCATCCGCAAGGGCGCGTTGAGCTGATGATTTCGTCTGTAAGATTGCATCATAGAGATGATAATGGTACGTACCAATATTCTTAACGAGGATTTCGCGGTCAAACGTTCGTGTCAGGAGTTCAGGACGCTCCGCTTCCGCTAAAGCTAAATTAAAGAATGTCACTCCCAAAGTCATTAACACTAAGAATTTACGATCCTGTGGATTGTATGAACGATCGTGGAATATTTTCGGTTTGTATTTGACCAAAAGCATCAAGAAAAGAATATCGGCAAAATACAAAAGGTCACCCGGATTGATCAATTCATGTACACTGCTTCCAAGGTCGCTCATATTGCTCGTTTGAAAAAGAACGGGGATGGTTAAAAAGTCATTGAAAAAGCGAAAAAAAACAAGGTTGGCAAACAGGACAAGGGTGATGAAAAAACTCATGATCAATAAGTATGCTGTCCGCCTTTTTTCTTTTAAAAATATATTTACGCTAAGAGTAATTAATAGGAAACTGACCGGATTGATGAATAATATGAACTCCTGGACCCAATTTTCAATATCTATCTCAAAACTCGTTTTATAAGCAATGTATGTTTTAAGCCAAAGCGATATTAATAGGACCCAAAACAATGAGTATCCTTGATTTTTGAAGACCCTTTTCACTTCTGGTCCCTCCTCATTGAAGAAGCGCTGGCGCTATGAACCAGAGCGTTTCAATCATGGGTCATGGTTCTTCTCTCCCGCAATGCAAAATCAGGAACGATTGGACCTGCCCCTTAAAGTTGTTAAACTGTCTGAAAATTACATCTACTTTTCTTATACCCCTGTTTGCCACAGGGCCACGCAACGGATCAAGTATTCAATTGGCTTTTGATAAGCCAGGCTGCACCTATTACCCCTGCATCATTGCCTAGTGTTGCCAGGCTGATTTTCGTTGATTTACTAACCCGTTTGAATGCATACTTTCCAAAGGCAGAACGGACAGTATCAAGCAGAATGTCCCCCGCTTGTGAAACGCCCCCGCCAATGACGATTTTATCTGGATTCATCACATTCCCAAGATGTGATAGTGCTAACCCTAGGTAATTGCCTACCTTATCTACCACAGCCGTTGACAAAGGATCACCTGCTGCAGCGCATTGGAATAACAATTTGGAAGTAACCACATTTCCCTCGTCGACTTTCTGCTGAAGCATTGACTTTTCATCGGCATTATTCAAGGCCTCTAAAGCCATACGGACGATTCCCGTTGCTGAAGCGACCGTTTCCAAACAACCTGTCTTGCCGCAATTGCACGGCGCCCCGCCGTCTGTTATGACCGTTATATGGCCCACTTCTCCAGCAGCACCACTAATACCATGGACAATTTGCCCATTATGGATGATCCCGCCGCCTACACCCGTACCTAAAGTGACACAAACGAGGTCTTTGGCGCCATTACCCGCACCTTTCCACATTTCTCCCAAAGCTGCCATATTGGCATCATTATCGATCACCGCAGGGAGAGATGTCTCCACTTCCAATAAATCTTTTAAAGGATAATCTTTCCAGCCTAGATTGACGGCTTCATATATGGAACCACTTACAAAATTCACAGGGCCGGGGGCACCCATTCCTATCCCAACTATCTTACTCTTCGGTTCATTAAGTTCCACGAGCTTCGCATCAATCGCTTTTGCTATGTTAATCGTAATGAATTTGCCCTTTTCGGAGATGTCCGTGCTGATTTCCCATTTATGAATAATCTCTCCGTATGAATTGATCAGAGCCAGTTTGGTAGTTGTACCGCCTAAATCTACACCCATCAGCCACTTTTCCATCATTCTCACCTTTTTTATCATTTTTTTTTCTTTTTTTCCCTTTCAAGAGACAATTGCTGCCTAATTAAAAGGATTGCCATTTGATAATCTTTCGTATCCATCATCTGCATACGGTGGATTTCCCTGATTTCAGCTTCCATCAGTTCAAGCTCGGCTAGCCGATCACCAATATAAATAAATGTACCGAATCTTTTCAAGTATTGTTGAAGATCATAATATGTTTTCATTGTTAGCCTCTTTAGTCTTTTATATAGGAAAGTATATCGAATCAGCCTCTTTACAACAAGCGTCCATTTCCTCTTTTGATAATTTTACCCATCCCCCTCATACATGTCCAACTCTATTCATATGATGAAATATCAAGAATGTGAACGCCTAATGAGGACTCTCTCGATTTGATTTAAACATTTGGAACAACTTAATATTTTTTAAAATCATTCATCGTACGTGAAAACGGAGGGGAAAAATGAAACTACAATTGAAGTATACCGTCTTTTTAGTCTTAACCACCATTTTTGTCATCCTTTACTTTTCAGATAATAGACAGGCAGAGGAAACCATTATTTTTTTTCCCATCGATTCCTCGCTCCATTTTGAACATGCTTCCACCCACCTTACACCGAAGGGTACCGGGGGTTCTACCTATTCCATCACTTGGAAGGTGAATTCTGCGTTGGACCAGCCTGCTTATTTACGTCAGGACGTATCGCTCTTATACAAAAATGGAAAATTGGCCGGAGCTTTAAAAAATTGGCGGCAAAATAAACAAGAACTCTCTCAAAAAGCGGAATCTAAAGAAAGGGAGAGCGGGCGTTACGAAGCGGTAACTTTTCATTATGCCGAGGTTCATCCGGCTGACACAATTTTCACCAGTGCACAGCAGCTCAGTAAAGATAAACTTTATACAGTAACGTCACCAGCTTTTCAATATTTCCATCGTCCCCTTTCAGAAGAACAGATTCAATGGAAAAAAACGCTGGACGGTTTGACTGATCAAACGGTTCAAAATGGTTTGGAGAAAGCGGGTCAAGCATTTCAAGTTAATCTGGATCAGTACAATATCATCTCATTGACGGACCTGCCCTCAAAAAAAAATCAATGGCTTTCCTCCTTCCCCCAATTCAAACGGGAAGAAATTGTGGGAAAGCTATGGGAGGGGCTTTATAAAAATTATGTGTTAGGCATTAAAAAGGAGGATGGATCCACTGTGAGTCCACAAGGAAGCACCATCCCCCAATTGCTTATGGCGAAGAATCAGGGTGAAATACTTGTCTTGTTTACCCTGAAAGACGGTACCCCAATCATGCTACGTCAAAAGTTATAATCGCTTTTCAATTTCTGCCAACAGTTTAATATATGACTTTTTATCCGGGGCTAGCTCAATAGCCTTTTCAGCTTGCTCCTTAGCCTTGTCGAATGATTCGAGATTCATGTAGACTAAGGCCAGATTGTAATGCGCTTCACGCAAATCCGGATTGCTTTCAATCGCTTTTTCATAATAATCCCTTGCTTTGTATATCTCGTCTTTATCTAAAGATAAATTCCCAAGCATAAAAAGCGATAGCGGTGCATCTCGGTTTTCATCCACATAATTGAATAACATCTCTTCTGCTTTATCTTCTTCTGCATCATCGATATACTTTTGGGCTAGCATGGCCATGGTATTATCATCTAAAGCTGCCCTGCTCTGATGTTTAAAACCAAATTGAAGCATGCCATAGGTCAGTATCGCAGTTCCTATTAAAAAAGCCAGCTGCCGAAAGAGATTCCTGGTTTTTGGCAGATGGACCACTCCAGCAGCCAAGAACCCGCCAACCAACCCTCCGATATGCCCTGCATTGTCAATTCCCGAAACGGTGAAACCATATATCAGGTTAATGATAATTAACGCGATCACCGTTGAGCCCATCGAGCGCATGAATAATTTTGGATAGACGATGCCAAAGTACAGAAGGGCCCCAAAACAGCCAAAAATGGCGCCGCTCGCCCCTGCCGAAAGATTCGGGGTCATGATGAAGCTGCCTAGAGTTCCAGCGAAACCTGCGAATATATAGATAAAAAGGAACCTGGCATTACCGTAAATCCTTTCTACTTCAGCACCGATCAAATACAATGAAAATGTATTCATCAGTAAATGAATGAACCCAATATGGATGATCATCGGTGTAAAGAACCGCCACCATTCCCCTTGTATGATATAAGGGGAATATTTAGCGCCAAACTCAATCAAAGTCTTGGAGTTGGTGCTGCCTCCATTAAACTCCATCAAGAGGAACATAGCTATTTGTATCGCTATAAATATATATGTAAAGAATGGCTTATTTGCATTTTGAAATACTTTCTGCTCAGCCTTCGCCTTTTTGACTGACTCCGAGATGGCTTCTTTCTTTACTGCGAGAACCTTTTCCTCATCTATTTCATTTTCTTTAAGAACTTGAATTGAAAGTGGTTTTTTCAAAACATTTTCAAGGTTTTGCAACGAATCATGAAATGATTCACAAGTAAGAATAAACGTGTTAACATTCGTTTTTTTAAAGGAAGCCACCTGTAAACTAAAGTCATGATCATCGACCGGGGCAAATTTACTAACATAGATACTTAGTATGCTTATGGGCTTTTTGTATAATTTCCTCCTGATTCTTTCCCCATTCTGCAGTGTTCGGCCGATATCACGTTTCAGCCAATTAGCCCAATCCAGATCATGTCGAATGAGCCTGATGACTGGAAACTCCTTATTCTTATCGCTCTCAAGCCAAATCTCCTGATGGTTTTCCGTGACAGTGATCATTCGATAATCATAATGGGCCGACAATTCCCTTATGGTTTCCCAAAACAAATAATCCTCTTTAAATCCCAATGCCTTCCCCACTTTCCAATGAATCTTAAGCTTCTAAAATTCCTGTTTCTATAATTAAAACTATAGACGAAATGATGAAAAAAGTAAAAAGGAGACTGTTTTCCCCTCCACTCTCCCCCTCCTTATAAAAAAAGGAACCCTTGAGAGGTTCCTTTTTAAGATGCCGGCATCATCATTTGGTCTGACTGAACATGCTTTGCATCATTTTATCCCTGAACATTGGCATGTCCAAGGACTTAGTCACTAGAAATCTTCTCAATATGCCGTTAGAAAGCACAGCATTTATCAGGCGGTACCGGTTTTGATAACCTGCATAAACCACTAAACCAACCAAGAAGATTTGAATAATTAATCGAAGCATAACAATCCCTCCTAGCATTAGTTTGATACAGGAAAGGATTTTTATGAGCTAAAAGTGATAATTAATAATTTTCTTCTTCTAATGGGCGTACGTGCGTAAAATCCTGGAAGGGGTAATGAGTTTGCTTACCGCTATATCATGAACCTCTATCGGGAGTTCATCCAAAAATTGAAGGTCGTATGCAAGGGCCATTGTAGCACCTCGGTAATATGAGAGGAAGCGGTCATAATAGCCACCCCCAAAGCCTAGGCGATACCCTTCTTTGGTAAAGGCAAGTCCGGGTACGATCAATACGTCCAATTCCTCTTTGAGAGCCTTGGCAGTTTCAGCCACTGGTTCAAGCAATCCATAATAAACAGACTCAAGCTGATTGAAGGAGGAAATCTTTTTGAATTCCATTGTCTTTTTTTCAGGGTCACACTTGGGCACTGCCACTTCTTTCCCTTCACTCCATGCTTGTTCAATGATCCGTACCGTTGGAACTTCAGGTGGGATGGAGATGGTGATGCCAATGGTTTTAGCTTTTTTCCATTCCTCCAGTGAAAATAAGTTTTCAGCGATTCTGCTCGATAGTTCTTCATGTTCCACTTTGGTCAGTTCCATTAAACGGGACCTAACTTCTTTACGGAGCTTATTCTTGTTTTCTCTCATCTCTTCCGACTCCTTTAGTCTACTTCTATTATTATCTCATAATATTTGTTCAATTACGAAAATACGAAGCGGGAAGTCGCCTAATCATTAGTACATTCTGAAAATATTCACTAAATGGGCAACGGACCCTAAAGGAAAGATAGAAAGAAGGTATTAAAAAAATGCAAAAAAAAAACAACAGGAAAAATCCTGTTGCTTACTTTGTTTCACGGTGAGTCGTGCTGCGTTTTTCTCTTGAGCAGTATTTTTTAAGCTCAAGACGGTCTGGATTGTTACGTTTATTTTTTTTAGAAATATAGTTACGGTCTCCACATTCAGTGCAAGCTAATGTAATATTTACGCGCATTGTGTATTTCCCTCCAAACATATTGACTTTTTCACATAGGACTTTTCTATAATATCATTATTCAATGCGAATTGCTAGTATGTTTTTTGGGAAAACCAACATTAACTTTTTTTAATTTTAATTGTTCACGTTTTGCATCGTCAGAAGAAGCTGATTATTTATGACTTTCGCTTCTTCTTTCGTTTCAGCATGAATGACCCAAGCCACAGCTTCTATACATTCCTTAGGTAAGATTTCCGTCTCTAATGTAAACACGCTGGTAACTTCCCCTTTGGCAAGCGGTGAATAAGCCAGGAGCCCTTCTTTCAGTGATTTGAAGCATCCCTCTTGATAAAGGCTTCCCTTACCTTGGATGCAATATTGAGAGATGCTTTTCCCTTTCACCAATCCACCCAGTAAGGCAATCGATTGAGGTGCTACATGTAAAATCGCCCTTTCATTCGGGCTGTAAAAAGCCACCGCCTGTCTTTCGAAAGCGTTTTCATAGTGAAAAAACACTTTAGGACGCTTAGTCTCAAATGAAGTATTCCTAATCGTGAACTTCGAAAAGGTCACCTGACCCTGGGTATAAGTTTGCGAAAGTGTCCGGATCTCTCCATTAGGATGACTCATCATGTCTTCCTCAGGATACCAATCAAAACTCTCATCCATCCATAACCCAGCCTTTAATCCCTTACGATATAGATCCTGGTTATCCTGCGGCATATATGCGAATAGCGAATTCATATAATCATCCCTTCCCCTTTTTTATCCTTATATAACTTATCATTAGGCGCTGACAGTGAAACTTTCCACTTAGAATCTGCACACCATTTTCTTATCTTATAGGTTCGCTGGTTTTTAACTATTCATAATATTTCGTCTTTTCTTTTTATTCTATCTTTATGTTAGCACTGAATTGGCTGATGGACAATAAACACTTTTTGTCGAATTTTATGTAAGTTATCTTTTAAAGGTTTTTTTCCCGTTTTCATGCCTGAATTTTTTTCTTCATCGATAGTCATGAGGCTTTTCGACAATAATTTGAAACCAAACAGACAATTAATGTAGTTTATTGCCATATCCAAGATATAAAAATCTCCAATTTTTTAAAAATATGTGTAAGATATAAGTATATGTCGAAAATTATCTTCTGAGGTGTAACATGGAAATCCTTATAATCCTTCTTTTTTCATTAGCGATCATCATTCTTATCATTTCCTTTATCAGTAAAGATAAAGTTGCCAAATTAGAAGAAGATTTAGAACAGATGACGATAACCTATATGCAGGATATCTACCAATTAAAGAAGAAAGTGAAAATTCTTGAAGAGGAATTCATTATCCAGGATGACCCGATTCCTCCTTTAAAGACTAAATCACCTTTCACTTCCAATGATATCGAACCCATTCATGAAATTCTAAAAAGCCAGGTTCTATCCTTATATAGCCAAGGTCTTTCTTTGGACCAAATCGCAAAACAATCCTCTTTAACAAAGGAACAAACCATCTCAGTGATCAAGCAACAAAGATTGCGGGTGAATAAAGATGAATAAAGCAAGACTGCAAGGCCTTTCCGCCGGTATCATCCTTACAACAACAATCTTTACAGGCTTTTATTACGGTACCGGAATAATCGATGGTACCACTCCGACTACGGAGGAAGCTAAGGAATTGCTAGAGAATGAGGGATTTGTCGTTTCACTTCCTATCGAGGAAGCTAAAAGAACTGTCTATCAGTCAAAGGATGCGGATAAAGAAATAAAGGAGAAAGAAGCTTCAAAAAAAGATTACTCCATCGTCTCCTATACGATGGAAGTGAAAGCGAATATGACCACAAGCGAAATTGCCAATAGGCTTTCAAAGGAAAAGGTCATCGATGATGCTGCTGGATTTGAAGCTTATATGAATGAACATGATTTCGCAAAAAAAATTCAAATCGGCGAGTTTGTGGTTACGAATAATATGACATATAGACAATTGGCCCACACTTTGACACATTAATGAATAAGAGAGACTTTTAAATGGACGATGTCCGAGAAAAAGCCTCTCTTTATTTCAATTAGGATTGGGTTCATTCATTCCTGCTGACATATCTCCCTCTTACTAGGAAATAAATATTCTCTGCGATATTCGTTGTATGATCAGCCGTTCTTTCTAAATATCGGGCAATTAAGGAAAGCTGTGTGATCTGCTGAATGTTTTTTTCATCTGAAAGCCGAAGGAGACCTCGAATCATCTCTCCATAAAAGCGATCGACCTCATCATCCATTTCAATGATTTCTCTTGAAAGTACAACATCTTCCTTCTCAAATGCTTCTATCGAAAGTTCAATCATCTTTAGGGTAATATCATGCATCTGCTTTAAAGGTGTTAAAGGCAGAATAAATGGCTGGTCACCGATTCGGATGGCCGATTTAGCGATATTGACCCCAAAGTCCGCCATCCGTTCAATATCTGAAGCTATTTTTATGGCAGCGATGATACGCCGTAAATCAATCGCAACTGGCTGTTGCTTAGCAATCAGTAAAATAGCAAAGTCATTAATTTCCTCTTCCAGCAAATCAGCTTTTGTATCATCATCAATAACTTCAAGAGCCTCTTCAACATTCTTGTTTTCCAGTGCGGTAAATGATTTTGAAATGGCGCCGGAAGCTAAATTGGCCAGTTCCACGATTTTCCCTTGTAACTCTTTCAATTGAAGCTCGAAATTTTCACGAACGATCATTATCGCATCTCCCTTTCTCTTTAACCGAAGCGTCCGGTAATGTAATCTTCTGTTCTTTTATCATTCGGATTAGAGAAGATGGTATTGGTATCAGAGTATTCGATGACTTCTCCATTTAAAAAGAAGGCTGTTCTATCAGAGATACGTGCTGCCTGCTGCATGTTATGGGTAACGATTATGATGCTGAATTCCTTTTTCATTTCTTGGACCAATTCTTCTATTTTCAAAGTGGAAATCGGATCAAGAGCAGAAGTCGGTTCATCCATTAAAATGACATCCGGCTCGATTGCCAAACATCTGGCGATACAAAGTCGCTGTTGCTGTCCACCTGAAAGTCCATATGCATTTTCATGAAGGCGGTCTTTCACTTCATTCCAAATCGCTGCACCTTTTAAACTTTTTTCAACGATTTCATCAAGGATTTTTTTATTTTTGATCCCATGGATCCTTGGTCCGTATACAACATTTTCATAAATTGATTTAGGAAAGGGATTAGGCTTTTGAAAGACCATCCCCACCTGTGTCCTTAAATCTTCCACCTTATAGGACTGATCGAGGATATTCCTGTTCCTATATTTAATCTGACCTGTCGTTTTAACATCCGGAACCAGTTCAATCATTCGGTTCAATGTTTTGATGTAGGTGGATTTCCCACATCCTGAAGGCCCGATGATGGCAGTCACTTCATTTTGATGCATATCAAGATTAATATTTTTCAAAGCATGGTTTTCACCGTACCATAAATTGAGATTGGACGTTTCATACACCTTTTCCGTCAAGACACCGGACTCGACATTTTCGATCCCGATTGCCGGTGACTTTTTTTCTCTCGTTAAGGTCATATTCATGCTTCCTTCCTCCCATCAATATCTTTTCTGGAATTTATTCCTAATTAAAACCGCTATTGAATTCATGAAAATTAACAGGAAGAGCAAAACGATGATTCCCGCTGCAGCAACCTGCTGGAATTCCTCCTGTGGACGAGATGTCCAATTATAGATTTGCATTGGCAGCACTGTAAATGTATCCATGACCGTTTGAGGCAAAAAGGCGATGAACATCGGTATGCCAACCACCACCAATGGCGCCGTTTCACCGATTGCCCGCGACAAGGCAAGTATTCCACCAGTTAAAATGCCAGGTATAGCAGCCGGAAGGACCACTTTCAATATTGTCTGCCACTTTGTTGCACCCATTCCAAATGAAGCTTCCCTTAAATCACGAGGTACGGCACGTATGGCCTCTTGGGCAGCTACTATGATGACCGGGAGAACGAGAAGACTCATGGTCAAGCCTGCTGCCAATATGGACCGGTCCAAGGCTAGCGCCCGGACGAAAACCGTTAGGCCCAGCAGTCCAAATACAATTGACGGGACACCTGCCAGATTGGAAATATTCACTTTGATAAAAGTGGTGATCCAATTCTTTCTGGCATATTCCTCTAAATAAATCGCCGTTCCGACACCAAGCAGCAGGGAAACTGGAGCCACGACTACCATCAACCATATTGAACCGATTAGAGCTGCTTTTATACCAGCGTCCTCTGGTTTCCTGGAAGCGAAATTCTGAAGGAAATCCCCATTCAGATGACCAATTCCTTGAGTGAATATCCGATAAAATAAGATGGCCAATACAATGAGGCCAACCAATGTTGCCAAGAAGAATAATCCTTTACAAATCGTGTTAACAGCCAGCCTAACGGGCATTTTTTTTGCAACATGACTTTTGTTAATCAGTTTCATGTCTTAATATTCCTCCCTGAACTTGCGAGAGATGAACTGCGCCAGTAAATTCATGACAAGCGTAAAGACGAACAGTGTCATTCCAACCGCATATATGCTGTAGTAAATCGTTGTCCCATACCCTGCATCCCCCGAACTGACCTGTACGATATAGGCGGTCATCGTTTGGATCGATGAAGTGACATCCATGCTCATATTTGGAGTCGAGCCACCTGCAACACTCACAATCATGGTCTCCCCTATCGCTCTGGATAGAGCAAGAACGATGGATGCCACAATTCCTGAAATGGCTGCTGGCAATACCACTTTAATTGTCGTTTCAAGTTTCGTTGCCCCTAAAGCATATGCACCTTCGCGAATCGACTTTGGCACTGATACAAGGGCATCTTCCGACAAAGAGGCTATCATCGGCATGATCATGATACCTACAACGATCCCAGGACTTAAGGCATTGAACATATCAAGGGAAGGAAATAAATCCCGCAAAACCGGTGTTACAAAAGTTAAGGCAAAGAAGCCGTAAACGATAGTAGGAATCCCAGCTAAAACTTCTAAAATCGGCTTGATGATTCTCCGCGTATTCTCTGATGCATATTCACTCAAGAAAATGGCTGTTGCAAGCCCTACTGGAACTGCAACCACCGCTGCTATCACTGTTATCTTCAATGTTCCAACGACAAGGGGCATAATCCCATACGAAGGGGTGGATGCAAATGGCAGCCATTTAGCCTCTGTAAAAAATTCGACGATGGAAACTCTGTCAAAGAAGATGAATGTCTCAAATATAAGCGTCAGGATAATCCCGATTGTAGTAAAAACAGAAATTGCCGCAGTAAAGAACAATAGTTTAGGTATGATTTTTTCTATATTTATTTTTTTCTTCCTTTTCTTTTCCAGGATCATTTGCTGTACAGAATAGCTTTCTGTTTTTCTCAGTTCCAACTTGCATCCTCCATTTCAGACACGCAATATTTGGATTTACAAGCTGTTACCCCCGCCTTAAACGAGTCAAGACGGGATTTCAGTAGCCTGTAATATCGATTATTTTTCAAGTTCTTTCAATTTATCAAGATCTTTCTTGTACTCTTCTTCCGGTAGGCTGATATAACCCACTTCTTCAGCAAGCTCTCCAGCATTTTCAATGACGAATTGAGTATAATCTGCCACTTGTTCTTTTTCAGCTACCGACTTATTAGCTACATATGTGTATAGCGGACGTGACAATGGGGCATACTCCCCACTTTTAATTGTTTCATGTGTTGGCTCAACAGCACCTTTGCCGTTGTCGATGGAAACGATCTTTAACTTATCTTTATTTTCTGCATAGTAGGCATAACCGAAGAACCCAATCGCATTTTTATCACCTTCTACACCCTGTACAAGAACATTATCATCTTCTGAAAGCGTAGCATTTTCCACCATTGGTTTTTCGTTAAGGATCACTTCATTGAAATAATCATATGTGCCTGAATCTGTTCCCGGAGAGTAGAATTTTATTTCTTCATTCGGCCATTCGGGACGTATATCAGACCATTTCTTCACCTTGCCATTATCAACCCACAGTTTTTGGAGTTCTTCAACTGTTAGTGAATCGATGAAATCATTATCTTTATTGGCGACGATTGAAATCCCGTCAAATGCCAATTTCAACTCTGTATATTTAACTCCCTTTTCATCAAGCATCGTACTTTCTTCTTTCTTGACAGGGCGGGATGCATTGCTTAAATCCGTCTCACCAGCGATGAATTTCTTAAATCCTCCGCCTGTTCCTGATGATCCAACTGATACTTTTACATCAGGTTGTGTAGCCATATATTCTTCTGCAACTGCCTCCATGATTGGAAAGACCGTTGAGGAACCATCCGTTATCACTTCTCCCTGCAGTTTGCCTGATCCTTTTCCTTCACTGCTGCTTGTCTTAGTATCATCGGATCCACAACCCGCCGCAACTGCAATTACTCCACCCATCATTACAGTCATTGCCATACCCTTGAAACGTCTCATTTGTAAATCCCCCTAAGAATTTTATATGAATATTTTGTCCTACAAACACATCATACTTTTAGACTGTGAACCCCATTTGAAGCAAATGTAAATATTCAGTAAATAATTGTGTGCTTATTGTAAAGATGGAGGAACTGTGCCGATCCCGTTCTTAAAATGCAAAAAAAAACACGCTTTCGGTTTTACCCAAAAACGTGTTTTTAGCCTTTTTATTCATTTTCCTGGCTTTTTCTAACTTCAGCCTGGTCTTTTTGAACGTCTTTACCATTCTCCACTTTCAAATCAGTCGAGGTTTCAGTATTTTCCTTTTTAGCCCGTTCTTTTTTCAGTTTGAAATAAGTATCCATGATTTCTTCACCTATTTCTTTGCTCATGCTGTGGCCCGTATGTCCTTGATATGCCCACGGAACAACGACAGCAAAAGCAACCTCCGGATTTTTAGCAGGTGCATATCCGACGAGTGTGATATTCATCGTATCTTGAGGCTCGCTATAATCCGTTCGGTTCGGACCATCATAGAACGCTTGCGCCGTTCCAGTTTTAGCCGCTACCGTATATGGTTTCTTACCAAAATACGTATAGGCTGTTCCGCCTTGTTCCATCGTTACTTTCTCGAAACCGCTCTGCACACGCTTTATCCAATCTTCCTTCATATCCAGACGATTCATGACTGTCGGTGAAATTTCTTCATCGACAGGACCCAATTCTTCGTTATCATCAACCGGTTCGCGAATTTCCTTAACCATATGCGGCTTCATGCGATTTCCACCATTCGCAATGGTTGAAACATATTGCACAAGCTGCATTGGTGTGTACGTATCATACTGTCCGATTGCGAGGTCAAGCAGCTTACCAGGAGATGTTTCGGAACCTTTGAATCCGCTCATTTCATTCGGCAAATCAATCCCAGTACGTGTACCCAAGCCAAACTGGGCAAATGAATTCCGTATGGTTGAAAAGGCGCTTGAACTAATATTCAATGGCTCATTCGGAACATAATGTGCACCGGCAATATTAATCGCCGTTCTGAACATATAAACGTTCGAGGATACCTTTAAGGCAGTCAAATCATTAATGTTCCCGAAGTTACTATATGATCCTTTTGCTTTTGTTCCCTTGATCTTAAGTTTTGTATCATAAAAGTATGTACCTGGCTGGATGGCACCTTGCTGATAACCAGTTAAAACAGTTGCACCTTTTACGGAAGAACCCATCGTATAGGAAGTCGTGATATTTCCTAATGCAAAGTCCTCTATGGAAGATCTCCCTGTTTTCGGATCCTTCTCATATTTCTTACCAGCCATCGTTAAAACTTCTCCTGTATTGGGATCCATCATGACGACAAAGGCCCTATCCAAGAATTTGGTGTTACCCAATTTCTTCTTGGCAATCAATTGCTTTTCAATGATTTTCTCTGTTGCTAGCTGTAAATCCATATCGATTGTCAATATAAGATCTTTTCCGCGCTGGCCTTCAGTAATCACTTCTGAATCGACTATATTTCCTGATTTATCGGTCACATTCCTTACTTTTGCTTTCTGCCCTTGGAGGATATCTTCATATTGCTGCTCGATATAGCTCTTTCCTACACGGTCATTCCGGCTGTAATCACGTGCCAGGTAATAGTCCAGACTTTCACTAGGCAATCCTTCTTCAGACGAAGAAACTTTACCCAATACAGATTTAAGGGTTTTATTATACGTATAAAAACGATCCCAATCCGTTGATATATCGACCCCAGGAAGCGAATCAAGGTTTTCGCTCACTCTGGCGAATTCTTCCTTCGTCACTTTTTTGTTTTTCACAATCTGTGGAGTAAGCGCATATCCGCTAGCAAATTCCCTGTATATGGCAAGGGTTTCCATATCCTTTTTCGAAAGCTTTGCTTCTTCCTCCGTAATCCTTTTGAGCTGAAGCTTATACAAATCACTCTCTTCCAGCTCGCCCTGTTCGACCTTTTTTCTCTCTTTATCAGTAATTTTTTTGGCGGCCAACTTTGGATGATTTAAAATCCAAAAATCCTTTTTATCACGCTCAGTTACTTTATTCGTATCTTTTTCGATCAACTTCGCGAGTTTCTCAGCCGTTTCCACCATTTCTGTTTGTTTCGTACCTTGCTTTCGTGTATATGTAATTGCATCCAGTGGTTGGTTGTCGACCATCAGTTTTAAATTCCGGTCATACATTTTTCCACGGGGCACCGAATTATTCACGGTCACTTCCTCTGTTTTTTCAATCTCACGCCGGTAATCATCACCATAAACAATCTGTACAACACCCAAGCGTAAAATGAGAGCGGAAAACAAAACAAACACTAAAAAGAAAAGAATATTCAATCTGAAAGGCACATGCGTCTTTTTCTTTTTCTTTTTATTCACACTAAGCCACACATCCTTTTTACATAGTCATAATAGTCCTTTACTATTCTATAGAACATTTATATTTTTTTCTACCTTAGTGTTCTAGAAATATTAAACATCTAACGAATTTTCGACAAAAAGTGACTTACGGCTCATAACATACAAAAACGCAAGGCATCGAAATTTAAAAGAGGCCTCTAAGGCCTCTTTTCTAAACTTGGTCATTGATATCGATTTTCCGTACAAACCAATATATCACGGTATGCCCTGCCCCGACGATTAACAGATAAATCGGGAGTATTTGCTTTAGGTCGAAAAACATGACCGAAAGAATGAATCCTGATATGGATACAATCCTTCCAAAATGTACGAACAGTTCCCGGACTACGATATATTCAATCCTCATTTCCGCTGCTTTCCAAGCGCGGCCTATAATGTCATAAGTCAATGATATATATGGGACCAAAAGAATAGGATAAGCGGTAGCAACAATCGCCCCATAAATGAGAAGCTTTCCAAATGTGATATCAATTGCAATCAATAAGACTCCTGCATACAACAGGATTCCTCCAATAAGAATCGCTTTCTTTCGCATCGGCTGTTTTATATATCGAGAAGCAAAAAAATACGCAACGAATGATATGGCTGAATTTAACAGACCATAGCTCCCTAAGGCAAGTTCACTACCCGTCTGAATGAAAACGGTGATTGAAATGATGAACATGAATGTGCCCTCTCGTATCCCTTGAAAAAAATGTGCGCGAGTGATCAAGAGCCAATTACGATTTTTTTTACGTTCTTGCAATATCCGAAGAAAAAAATATTTCCCATGTGCTGGACGTCTTTTCAACGAAAAACTAAGAAATACCGCAACGGAAAACAATAACAAAGACAAGCCGAATACAATGGAATATCCCGTGAATTTTTCAAGCCTTGAAATGATGAACCCTGAAAGAATAGGACCCACCATCCCCCCAAGGGATGATAAAATCCCTAAAAAACCATTGAAGAAATCTCTAGTTTCCGGTTCAGTAATTTCAAACGTCAATACATTATACGCTAGCCAATAAAACCCATAGCCCATTCCTAACAGTGCACCGAGCAGCCAAAGGAAATCCGTTGCCCGTGTGCCGACCAAAAGGACAGTTAAATAAAATAGGGCCAAAAAGATAACACCTAGACGCAAAACAATGATTCGATCCACTTTTTTCGCCAGCCTGCCAGCAAAGACAAAGGTAAGCGGTTGAAAAAGCACCACGGTTAGATTATATACGGCAATATCAACAATTTGACCGGATTGTTTCCACAAGTACACATTAACGAATGTATTGGATAAAGCAATGCTAAGGCTGTACAGACCGCCAATAAACAAAAGGAGGTGCAGATCCTTCTTCCCCCCCGTTTCACCCAACCATCTCTCTAAAATACCCATTGTTTTAACTCTCCTTTAAATTCCACTCTAGTGTTTGAAAAAACAAGGGTATTTATGTAAAAAAAAGTAAAGAAAACTCTTCGATTGGCGAGACAGGATGGCGAAGACAGAGAAGTAGTTGCACTTACACTTGATACCTTATAGATACTGCCATCTATATATAAACAAAAAAAGACAGGATTTCCTGTAAAGGAGTTCCTGTCTTTTTCTTACTAATTATTTTGCAGCGCTGTAACGTTTTGCAACTTCATCCCAGTTTACAACATTCCAGAAAGAATTGATGTATTCAGGACGACGGTTTTGATAGTTTAGGTAGTAAGCATGTTCCCAAACGTCCAATCCAAGAAGTGGAGTTTTACCTTCTGATAATGGATTGTCTTGGTTCGGTGTACTTGTTACTTCCAATTCGCCGTTGTTGACAGCAAGCCAAGCCCAGCCAGATCCAAAACGAGTAGTAGCCGCTTTAGCGAACTCTTCTTTAAAGCTGTCAAAGCTGCCGAATTTAGAAGTGATAGCATCTGCTAATTCACCAGTTGGTTGTCCGCCGCCGTTAGGTGAAAGGATTTCCCAGAATAATGTGTGGTTAGCATGTCCGCCACCATTGTTGCGTACTGCTGTACGTACAGCTTCAGGTACTGCGTCAAGGTTAGCGACAATTTCTTCAACGCTTTTGCTTAGAAGTTCTTGGTTGCCTTCTAGGGCATTGTTCAGGTTTGTCACATATGTGTTGTGATGTTTAGTGTGGTGAATGTTCATTGTTTCTTTGTCGATGTGTGGTTCTAATGCATCATATGCATACGGTAATTGTGGAAGTTCAAAAGCCATTATAAAATTCCTCCCTATGTAAGCTGTTTTTTTGAGGGCTTCAGTTCTGGAAAGATACCTGAAACTCGCTAGCAATAGAGTATCAAATTTTTGTAACCGTTTCAAACCTTATGCCTCAATTTTTCATTTTTCGATTTTATTTCCTATGAGAATACCACGAATATAAAATATCCTATCATCAGAAGTTGAATGATGCCTTTGGTGATTACGCTGCTTATAAAACCTACAACGGAACCAAGGCCGATTTTAGAAGCAGTAACCGGGTCTTTTTTATGGACTAGGATTTCCGCCAAGAATGCCCCGATGAATGGGCCTATTAGAATTCCGACGAACGGAATCACGAATGGTCCGACCAGAAGCCCAATCGTACTGCCCCAAACCCCCGCTTTCGTGCCGCCATATCTTTTGACCCCAACCATGTTTGCTATATAATCAGCTGCGAATAAAAGGATGACGAATAAAATTTGGACAGTCCAAAAAAACCAGCCAAATGGTTCAAAGGAATAAAATAGTCCATATAACAATATTCCGCCGAATATGAATAAAACACTTGGGATGATCGGAAAAATCAGACCGACAAAGCCCATTATGAACATGAGGATAATTATTATCCAAAATAGTGTATCCATAACTAAAAACGCCCTTTCTCATTTCATTTATTATTTTTGCCTCTATCACTCCATAATTGCCTCTTTAATAATGGTTGAAACCATTGAAGCAGAAAACAGGTTGTTTTATTTTTCCCAAATAGTTAAAATTGGTTAGGAATCTTATATAGTTAGGTGCTGAAAACATTGAACATATTCAAACAACTATGGGTAAGCATATATTCTCCTAAAGATATCGCTTCCTTTCAAAGCCAAGGTATCGGGAAAACGATATTATTCGTATTCTTTATAAGTCTCATTGCCTTTCTCCCTTCAGCTTTTTATTTCGGTACAATGGTAGTTGACGGGATAGATGCCATGAATGAAACAGTATCTGAAGACTTACCTGCATTTGAAATCAAAAATGGCACGTTGACGACTGAAGAAGGTGAACCATTTAGCCTGAATAAAAACGGATATCAAATTTTTGTAGATGGTACGGGGACCTTGACCCCGGAAGAAGTAGCTGCAAAAGCTGATGAGGCTGTCGCCCTTTTAAAGTCTGATCTGGTGTTCGTATCTGGCGGCAACGTGCAATCCACTCCATATTCACTTCTGGAAGGAGATAATCAGGAAATATCCACTTGGCTTGAGTCAGTTGAATCTGTGCTACCGATCATCCTTCCATTGCTACTACTTATATTATACCTGTTTACTGCTAGCGGAATCTTCATTAAAGTGACAATCCTTGCCGCTTTTGGACTTCTTTTCAAAAATGCCCTTGGCCGTTCGCTTTCCTATAGGCATCTATGGAGAATTGGTGCATATAGCATTACACTTGCCACCATATTCTTTACCATCATGGATGCTTTTAAAGCAACGGTTCCATTCGCTTCAATCATTAGCTGGTTTGTGACATTGATCATGTTATATTTATCCATTAAAGAAACAGCTGCTAATAAAATCGCAGATTGACCTTAAAAAGCAAAAAGACCCGGAACCCATCTGTTCTGTTCCGGATCTTTTTGCTTTTGCAGTTTCTTCATGCCTTCCCTCATATGACTACAGTCATATTTTTTCATATCTTCTTAATTCGACAAAATACTCACCAAGTCATTCTTATACTTAATGTTGAAATAGTATTTAAGAGGTGATAGACGTGAAGGAGAGTCATATTGATGTACAAGGGCTGTTACTCATAATGAAGGCTAGAGAAATTGGTCTGACTCCAAAGGAAACAAACATTCATTCAAATAATAAGGATTTTAATCAACTGAAAAAGAAAAATGGACTGACCCTCCCACATTCCATTTGAAAAACTGCCCATTTTTAGGCATATTTTTAGATTCTTACAAGTATAAATGAAATAAAGACAAGCTTGGGAGGATGGAAAATTGAAACGGCTACTGCTTTTTATCTCATTTTGTTTCACTTTATTTATTATTTATTTCGATTTGACTACGGGTACCCTGCCGCCTTCCCATCCACCGGCCACTACAGGCCAACCGACCGTCCCGGCCAGTAAGCCTGCATCCGCACCATCTGCCGCTTATAAAGAAATCACAATGAAACCCGGGGATACCTTACTCTCCATCATTGAAACGGAAAAAGTCGGATCTAATCAGCCCATCGAAACGATCATTTCTGACTTTCAAAGTTTGAATGAAGGATTGAAGCCCGAAAATATGCAGATTGGCAAAACATATAAGATTCCCGTTTATAAATAACCTCAAAATGGGGATCTGCGCACTCCCAAGCACCATTAAAGGGATTTCTAGGCATCGAATTTATCCAGTAATGGGTAATTTTCCTTGTTGAAAAAAGATAATGCGACCTATTTCCTTGTCAAGCGGTATGTACATTGATACAATATTTCAGAGAAACAAATTAAAAATCAAAACTGATTTTTTCCTAAAGGAGAGAATTCCACTTGAGTGAAATCATACATCGCACCAAGACGCGGCCAATTAAAGTCGGAAACTTAACGATTGGCGGCAATAATGAAGTTATAGTACAAAGCATGACAACTACAAAAACACATGATGTTGAAGCAACAGTTGCAGAGATCCTTCGTCTTGAAGAGGCGGGATGTCAAATCGTACGTGTCGCCTGTCCGGATGAAAGGGCAGCTGATGCAATCCCCGAGATAAAAAAACGGATAAACATCCCACTTGTAGTCGATATTCATTTCGATTATAAGCTCGCTCTTAAGGCAATTGAAGGCGGAGCGGATAAAATCAGGATAAACCCTGGTAACATCGGACGCCGTGAAAAGGTAGAAGCTGTCGTGAAAGCTGCGAAGGCTAAAGGAATTCCAATCCGCATCGGGGTAAATGCTGGTTCTCTCGAGAAGAAGATCCTCGATAAATACGGATACCCCACTGCCGATGGAATGGTTGAAAGTGCATTACACCATATCAAGATCCTGGAAGATCACGATTTCCATGACATCATCGTTTCCATGAAGGCTTCTGATGTGAATTTAGCCATCGAAGCATATGAAAAAGCTTCTAAAGCATTCGATTACCCTCTACATCTGGGAATCACGGAATCAGGTACACTGTTCTCAGGAACCGTAAAAAGTGCTGCCGGACTAGGTGCCATCCTAAGTCAAGGTATTGGAAGCACGATGCGTGTTTCCTTAAGTGCCGATCCTGTGGAAGAGGTGAAGGTGGCAAGGGAGCTCCTAAAAGTATTTGGCCTTGCTTCTAACATGGCCACATTAATTTCCTGCCCTACTTGCGGTCGGATCGAGATTGATTTAATCTCTATCGCCAATGAGGTTGAAGAGTACATTCAGACGGTCAAAGCACCTATCAAGGTATCAGTGCTTGGTTGTGCGGTAAACGGTCCTGGGGAAGCCCGTGAGGCTGATATCGGCATAGCTGGGGCTCGTGGTGAAGGTTTGCTGTTTAGAAAAGGTCAGATTGTACGTAAAGTGCCTGAAGAGACGATGGTCGAGGAACTGAAAAAGGAAATTGACAAAATCGCTGAAGAGTACTATGAAAAACAAAGGGCCGAAGCTGCTGCTGCCGCTTTACTAAATAAATAAAAAAAAATCCCGATTTTTATTATCGGGATTTTTTTTCATTGAAAACCCTTTGATGCATTTTAAGAAATGACATCAAAGGGTTTCAAATTGTTAAAAGAATGGCAGGATGAATATGCCAACGATGATGGAGATTGCACCTATTACTATGGCCCAAGTACCCAAGTTTGATCCCCTGCTTCTGGCCACTATCCCTACAATTATACCCACAACCCCTAAAATGAACGGCATCATGAATAACGATAAAATGGAGATGATCAAAGCTATGACACCAATAGCCTGTCCTCTTGAAGCAACTTTCCCAGAATCATCAGCCTTAGTTGACTCATTATTCTTATATTCCCTGATTCGCGGTGGTGTTGAAATTTCTGCAGACGTTTCTTCATTATACTGGTTATCCATATTATTGGTAATGGTCCCACGACTTTCATACCGTCTGTCATCTGCAGGTGTATCTTCATTATAATATCGCTCATGATGCTGATCATCCACAACAACGGATGGTTCACTGCCCTTTTTAGTCAATTGCATCTCATCGTCAATACTGGAGTATTGATCTTTTTCCATTAGTGAATCCCTCACTTTCGTTTATGGAGCATTTATAGTGTATGTAAAAAGTGATGGAATCCATCGTGAAATGGTTTCATGTCTTGGAAATAAATACGGGTTTTTACCAAAGCTATCTTGGTATATGTTACACTATTACAAGTATTGAATATGAGGAGAGATTCATCATGAAAAAACGATTTGGCATC
Organism: Peribacillus simplex; assembly: GCF_001578185.1. Lineage (NCBI taxonomy): Bacteria > Bacillati > Bacillota > Bacilli > Caryophanales > Bacillaceae > Peribacillus > Peribacillus simplex. The sequence continues at coordinate 3,558,200 of NZ_CP011008.1, forward strand.
GATATAGATGGAACTGTTACGAGACCTGATTCCATGGTCCCTTTTTTAAATAATGCTTTTCAGCTGAATTTAGCATATGAAGACATAACGGAGTATGACTTATACCCATTCGTTAATGTTCCAAAAGAAGATTTCACGAAATGGTTCATTGAAACCGAGCCAATCATCTATTCCGAATCTTTATTGGCTGAGGGAGCAAAGGATGTATTGGAAAAATGGACAGAACAGGCTAACTTATATTTCATCAGTGCCCGGAGCAACCGTTTATTGGATATAACGAAGAATTGGTTCACGAGCAACGAAGTCCTATATGATCATATCGAGCTTGTAGGATCACACGATAAAGTTGCTGCAGCCAAGAAATTTGAAGTCGATCTCTTTTTAGAGGACAAGCACGATAATGCAGTGGCCATTTCGGAAGAGTGTAAAATACCCGTGATTTTATTTAATACTCCTTACAACCAAGATCCTGTGCCTGAAAGGGTGATCCGGGTCAACAATTGGCAAGAAGCTTTTGTCTGGGTGAATAATTGGATGTCAGGGCAACCGGCAACTATAAAGTGAAACAAGAAAAAACCATTGACCGAGTGTCAATGGTTTTTATGTTTCTAAGAAGCACTGCATGCAGGACATCGTCCGTATATTTCAAATTTATGTCCTGAAACATCGTAGTCCTTCAAGCTTTCCTGAAGTTCCTGCATCGGACACAATTCGATTTCTTTCGTTTTTCCACAATTCAAACAGATAAAGTGGTGATGATGGGAAGAATGGCCGCATGTAAATCGAAAATGCTTTTCCCCTTCCAACTCCGTCGCTTCAAAGATGCCTAATTCGACAAATAAGGAAAGATTCCGGTAAATCGTATCAAAGCTTAACCCTGGATAGTCTTTTTTCATATTCTCCAATACATCTTTTGCCGTTAAATATTTATCGCTGGAAGAAAAAAGCTGAAGCATTTCTTCCCTCTTTCCTGTATGTTTAAAACCTTTATCTTTTAATAATTGCATGGCAGTAGTTACGTTCAAAAAACATCACCCCATCTATCGATTTTTCCACTTATCAAACAAAATTGACAAGATGAGAATTAGCACAGCTATTATTACAATGGTCCCACCAGGAGCGAGATCAAGGTTGTATGATAAAAATAATCCGCCTATGACGGATACTTCACCGAATATTACCGAAAAAACAATCATCTGCTTAAAGCCCTTAGCGAAACGGAGACTGGCTGCTACCGGGAGCGTCATGAGCGAAGAAACCAGTAATATGCCAATGATTTTCATGGAAGCGGCAATGACCAATGCGACCATGACAATAAAAATAAAATGAATCGCTTTATAAGGTATTCCCGACGCTTTTGCATGCTCTTCATCAAATGATAACAAAAATAATTCTTTATACAATAGGGTGAGCATTAATGCAACGACTATCCCCACTGCCAATATGACATATAAGTCAGCCCGGCTGACGGCGCTGACACTGCCGAATAAATAACCATATAAATCCGTATTGAAACCATTTGCAATGGATATGAAAATGACACTAAGACCCATGCCGCCGGACATTATGATCGGGATTGCAAGCTCTTGGTAATGCTTGTACACCCCTCTTAATTTTTCAATGAATAATGAACCACCTACAGAAAACGCCATTCCTATATAAAGTGGATTCAATCCTGCTAGAGATAGAAAGCTCTTCTGAAGCAATAAACTAAACGCTATACCAGCAAGCGCTACATGACTGAGAGCATCGGAAATCATCGACATCCGCCTTACCACGACAAAAACGCCCACTAATGGCGCAATCGCTCCGATGATGATTCCGGTCAAGAATGCGTTCTGCAAAAATTCAAATTGCAATATCCCCGATATCATTGGGCTATCCTCCAAAACATATTAATGATTATGATTTAATAATTGGACCCCATGTCCATAAATGGATGAAAGCTCGCTTTCATTCAACTCATTATATTCACAGGCATCCCCGTGAAAATGAAGTTTTTTATTTAAGCAGGCGACATGTGTGACTTTATCCGTCACAGTACCAACATCATGGGTTACTAAAATCAGTGTTATTCCTAATTTTTTATTCAGCATCTCAAGCATTTCATAAAATTGGTGGACGTTCTTTGAATCAACGCCAACCGTGGGCTCATCCAATATCATCAATTCCGGCTCGCTGACCAGTGAACGGGCAATGAATACCCTCTGCTGCTGCCCTCCGGACAATTCTCCGATATTGCGGTTCTGATATTCAAGCATGTCCACGGATTCCAAAGCTTTCTTCACCTTTTGCTTATCCTCTTTGACTGCAAACTTGAATAAACCGATTTTTTTGGTCAAACCGCTTTGAACCACTTCAAATACAGTGGCAGGGAATCCTGAGTTGAAGGAGTTCGCCTTTTGGGAAACGAACCCTACCTTTTGCCAATCTTTAAAGCGTCTTATGTCTTCCCCGAATATTTCAATTTTTCCCTTTTGGAGCTTGAACAGACCAAGCAGCAATTTCAAAAGGGTTGACTTACCGGATCCATTCGGCCCAACGATAGCTAAGAAGGCCCCTCTAGGAATTTCAAGCGAAACATGTTCCAGCACTAGATCTTTTGTATATTTGTAAGATATATCTTCTAATTTAATTATGGGGTTTACTACATTATCCAAAGAGATCACCTTTTTTTTAAGAATCATTACGATTAACAATCGTTAGTATAAATCAAAGAAGTCCAGATGTAAAGAATCCGGTCCCCTGAACAAGTGTCCATCCGCCCTGAACCATCAAAAAACGTTAGCTGAACCAAATTCCCGTAAATCAAACAAACTTTCATGTTCACATACGTCTGCTTCCTTCATATGTTTTAACAAAGGAGGAGATCGTTTGAAATTATTTGAAATGATGGTCAATCATAAAATCAACAGTATTCGCCCTGATGAACTGCTTTCCCTTGCTAAGCAGCATGGGGTTGCACTCACCCAAAAACAAGCACAGGATATCACTGCACTTCTAGCAGGTAAAAAAATCAACATTTTTGATATACGTCAAAGACAGAACGTACTGGGTCAAATTACAAAAGTTGCCGGAGCAGGCACAGCCAGGGAAATAGAATCCCTCTTTAACAACCTTACTTCCACCTTTTAAGCCTACTTTCTGACAGACTTTGAATGAGTATACTTAAACTAAATGTTAAAATGAAAGGACGATTCATCGATATAAAGATGAATCGTCCCTTTCTATTATGATTATTGCTGAGATCCGATTTTTTCCAGTAAATCTTCTTCAAATTGATTATTCTTGAACATATCAATTTCAAATTTATAAGGGGCCTTTTTGTCTTTCTTGTCTTCCCCTACATAAGGTGTTTCCAGGATTTTTGGAACAGTGCTTAATTGCGGATGGTGGACAATATCATTCAACGCCTTAAAACCGATATGACCGAAGCCAATGTTTTCATGGCGGTCCTTACGCATGCCGCGTTCGTTTTTGCTATCGTTTATATGAAGGACCTTGATGCGGTCAATACCGACCAATTTATCAAATTCATTCAGCACACCATCAAAATCCTCAATGATATTATATCCTGCATCGTGAGTATGGCAAGTATCGAAGCATACCGATAATTTTTCATTATGGGTCACACCATCAATGATCATCGCTAGCTCCTCGAAAGACCGGCCACATTCAGTACCTTTACCAGCCATCGTTTCAAGGGCAATCTGAACTTTATCGTCGGCTGTCAGCACTTCATTCAAACCTTCGATGATTCTCTTGATTCCCAATTCACTGCCTGCACCAACATGCGCACCTGGATGAAGTACGATTTGCCTTGCACCTATCGCTTCGGTCCGATCGATTTCACTGCGTAAGAAGTTAACCCCCAGCTCGTATGTGGCTGGATTCGTGGTATTTCCTATATTGATGATATATGGGGCATGGACTACGATGTCGCTTATTCCATTCTCCTCCATATGCAGTCTTCCGGCTTCAATATTTAAATCCTCGATTTTTTTACGTCTTGTATTTTGAGGGGCCCCCGTATAGATCATGAATGTGTTGGAGCCATATGAAGTCGCTTCTTGACTCGCAGCAAGAAGCATATTTTTCCCGCTCATTGAAACATGCGATCCAATCTTCAGCATCTGATTACTCCCCTATTTCTTTCTCTGTATACGACGTTCGCGTTTTTTAAAGTTTTCCACATCGCGTTGAATTTTCTTTTTGTATCCTGGCTTGACTTTAGTTGGCTTCTTGACGTGCCTGCTCGCTTTAACATCGATATCAGATTTTTGTTTTTTACGGTTTTTCCGTTTATTACGTTCGTCGATATCAACCCAATCACCGTTTTGGATATCGGCATCACGGAATTCTATGCCCATTTTTTCAAGGCGGTTCAATGAATCTTCATCGGATGTATCATAAATGGTAGTGGCAATGCCGGAATATCCTGCACGAGCAGTCCTTCCCGTCCTATGGATGTAAAAATCCAAATCTGATGGCAATTCATAGTTAATGATATGGCTTACACCTTCAATATCGATTCCACGGGAAGCCAGATCAGTCGCAACGATGAATTGATACTCTAAATCTTTGATTTGCTTCATCATTTTTTTACGCTCACGAGGTGTTAAATCCCCATGAATACGACCGACATTCAACCCTTTTTCAATCAAGGAATTAGCCACATGATCCGCCATTTTTTTTGTGTTCGTGAAAACTATCGCCAAATAAGGATTATAGCGAACAATGATGTCATGAAGTAACTGCTCCCTGTTACGGTGGCGAAGCGGTACCAGAACATGTTCAATTTTCGCAGCTGTCGCCTGCTTCGGATTCACTTGAACATACTTAGGATTTTCCATATATTTATTCAAAAACGGCTTCAATTTTTCAGGAATGGTTGCCGAGAAGACAAGCATTTGAATTTTTTCAGCCATACGTGATGCAAACAGATCGACATCTTCAAGGAATCCCATGTCTAGCATAAGGTCCGCTTCATCGACTACAAGCATTTTTGCTGTATACACTTGTAATGCCTGAGCCTCAACCAAATCCTTGATCCGGCCTGGCGTTCCGATTACCAACTGTGGCTGTGTCTTCAATTTATCTATCATTCGTTGTTTATCAGTACCACCGATGAAACAGCGGACTTGAATCTGCTCATCCTCAGGGAAATGGTCAGCAATTTTCAAAGCTTCTTTGTAGATTTGGTTCGCTAACTCACGGGTTGGTGCGGAAATAATCGCTTGAACCTCATTCTTACCAGCATCAAGCCTGTTCATAATCGGCAGCAAATAGGAATGTGTCTTTCCTGTACCTGTCTGCGACTGGCCAATTAAGCTACTTCCCTTTAAAAGCGACGGAAGCACACGCTCTTGAATTTCCGTCGGCTTATCGAACCCTAAAGTACGAACTGCATCTAGAATGTAGCTTTTCAAATTAAATCGTTCAAATTGGTTTTGTTTCATCAAAAAACTCCTTTATCCTGTCAGTCATTAGACATGTCCTGTTATTATAATAAATTTTACATAAAAAGCGCAAGCGCCTGGGTAGCTCGTGAAGAAAATAGGGATTGTCCCATAAGGCGCTTTTTGCCTTGTGAGGGCAATCCTCTTTTTCACAGCGAGCTAGGCGCTGAAGCTGGATTTCATAAAAAGCGCAAGCGCCTGGGTAGCTCGTGAAGAAAATAGGGATTGTCCCATAAGGCGCTTTTTTGCCTTGTAAGGGCAATCCTCTTTTTCACAGCGAGCTAGGCGCTGAAGCTGGATTTCATAAAAAGCGCAAGCGCCTGGGTAGCTCGTGAAGAAAATAGGGATTGTCCCATAAGGCGCTTTTTTGCCTTGTGAGGGCAATCCTCTTTTTCACAGCGAGCTAGGCGCTGAAGCTGGATTTCATAAAAAGCGCAAGCGCTGAGGCTAGTTCTCTTAAAATGGACTCTTGCAAATGAAAAGCCCCTGTCCTGGTCATAGCGTATCCCCCGCAGACATGGAGCTAAAAGACTACCGTTACCATCTTACCTTCTTTCCGGTCACTTCACAACAGCCCAGTCACTCTTTCCTCAAACCTTTTTTGTCGAGCTGCATAATTTATATAGAAGAATACACCAGCATATAAAATCAGAGGAGGTGAAACCTATGTTCCCAGACAGAAATCGTCAACCCGGACCCGGTTTTCAGCCACAAAATGGTCGAAGGATGCAACAGCCGCCAATACCATTTAGGCAACCACCGCAAATCCCCAACCCTTATCAGCAGATGCGGCGGCCGATGGCACAAAACAGACCACAGGGACCTCAAGGGCCTCAAGGTTTCCGGGGTCCTTTCACCACACCGCAGCGGCAGGAAATGCCGCCAGCAAAGAAAGAAGGGCTATTGTCAAAGATACTCGGTAAGTCGAAACAAAGAACTGCTTCTCCCAACTTGTTTGCACCAGCTGCTCCCACTAACAAAAATTCTTCAAGAAGCAGCGGAGGCGGCGGTATCTTAGAAACACTAAAAAACCCCGATTCCCTGAACAATATGCTCAACAACACGCAAAAGGTGTTGCAGGCAGCCGAACAATTCACCCCTATGGTGGAACAATATGGACCGGTAATTAAAAACTTGCCTTCCGTGTGGAAAGTTTTCCGGAACATATCATCAGCCGGTGAAACCGAGGACAAGAAAGCGCCAGCTGAAAGCGTGACTAATGTTAAGGCACAAAAAAATAATGAGGTAAAAACGGATTCGAAGGAAAAAGCAAAAGCTGAAGAAGATAAACCCATTTCCCAGGTTCGTACCAAAACCAAAAGGGAAAGGACATCAGGTCCCAAGCTTTATATTTAACGTTTTTAAAAATTTTATCAGGAACTGGCTTTATGCAAATAGGATGTTTTGTAATATCATCTATGGTCTTATATAATAGAAAGGTATAAAAGTGAGAGTTTTTTGCCTTGAGGAGGACACATAGATGAAAGTGATTAAAATTTCCCCGCGCGGCTATTGTTATGGCGTTGTCGATGCCATGGTCATCGCCCGAAATGCGGCTTTAGATAAAACCTTGCCACGCCCCATCTACATTTTGGGAATGATCGTGCATAACAAACATGTAACGGATGCGTTTGAAGAAGAAGGCATCATCACGTTGGACGGCAGCAACCGTCACGATATCATCGAAAAGGTCGACAGCGGAACCGTCATCTTTACTGCTCACGGCGTTTCCCCTGAGATTAGGAAGATTGCTGAGAAAAAAGGGCTTGTCACGCTAGATGCAACCTGTCCCGATGTTACCGCAACCCATGACTTAATACGGGAAAAAGAAGCGGAAGGCTATCAAATTATTTATATTGGCAAGAAAGGCCATCCAGAACCAGAGGGTGCAGTCGGAGTTGCTCCCGATGTCGTTCACCTCGTTCAAAAGGATGAAGACGTCGAAGCCTTGACATTGAATAGTGATAAGATCATTGTGACAAATCAAACAACGATGAGCCAATGGGATGTTTTGGATATCATGGATAAAGTTAAGGAAAAATTCCCGCATGCCGAGGTCCATAAGGAAATTTGTTTAGCGACACAGGTACGTCAAGAAGCGGTTGCCAAGCAGGCTGGCGAAGCTGATGTTTTAATTGTCGTCGGTGATCCCAAGAGTAATAATTCAAACCGCCTTGCACAAGTATCCGAGGAAATTGCCGGCACGACAGCTTATCGAATCGCGGACATTTCCGAGCTGAACCTTGAATGGCTAAAAGATGCAGAAACGGTTGCCGTCACTTCCGGGGCATCAACACCCACTCCGATCACAAAGGAAGTTATAGCATTTCTAGAGCAATATGAAGCAAATGAAGAAACGACCTGGAATACCGAAAAGAAAACGCCATTGCATAAAATTTTACCTAAGATTAAAGTGAAAAAATGATCATGCACAAAAAAGGCAGCCGCCCCGGCTGCCTTTTTTCGTCTTTTAAATGAATCGGAAAGGGTCCGTATTCACCCGAGATGGAATGAATTCCACATCGTAGTTCTTTTCGTGACACATTTCTTCAAGGATTCGTGCAACGCCTTTTTTCATCACCTTTTCAACATTGTGGCCTGGGTCCACAATGTTCAAACCAATCATCATAGCGTCATGGGCTGTATGGTAATACATATCACCTGTAACATATACATCCGCACCCTTGAATTTCGCAGTCGTAAAGTATTTATTGCCGTCTCCGCCCAACACGGCCACTTTTTTTATCGGGCTTTGCAAATCTCCAACGACGCGCACCTTTTCAACATCAAGGTTCTGCTTCACATGTTCGGAAAATTGTTCAAGTGTCATTTCTTCAGCAAGCACGCCTATCTTTCCTAATCCAAGTGACTCCCCTTCATTTTCCAGTTTATAAATATCGTACGCAACTTCCTCATATGGGTGGGCTTTAATCATTGCAGAAAGCACTTTCTTCTCGATATTTTCCGGGAATATCGTTTCAACCCTCATTTCAGCTACTGCTTCAAGCTTTCCTTGGGAGCCAATTTCCGGTTCACTGCCTTCACCTGGCACGAAGCGTCCTGTACCTTCCACCGAAAACGAACACTGGCTGTAATTCCCGATTGATCCGGCCCCTGCCTTACCTAAGGCTTCCCTCACCTTTTGTTCGTCGGTCTTTGGAACATAAACGACCAATTTCTTTAGAGCTGTCTCGTAAGTTGGAATCAATACCTCTGTATCCTGCAATTGTAGCGCTTCGGCAAGTAAATCATTCACTCCGCCCTTAGCGACATCCAAATTGGTATGTGCAGCATAAACAGCGATATCATGTTTGATCAGCTTTTCGATGATGCGGCCTCCAGCTGCGCTTGTATCGATCTTTTTCAATGGCCGGTAAATAAGCGGATGGTGGGCGATGATCAATTCCACCCCATGTTCTATCGCTTCGTCTACAACCTCTTCCAGCACATCAAGGGCAATCATCACTTTGGTAACCGGCTTATTGAGCTGTCCGACATGCAAACCGATTGGATCTCCCTCCATTGCATATTGCTTTGGGGAGAATTGTTCAAACATTTCAATGATTTTGTGACCATTTACGATCTTCAACCTTTAAGCACCTCCTCAATTACGGAAATTTGGGATATTAATTCATTGCGCTTGGTTTCAAGTCCGCTTCGTCCGCTTTCATCCAATTGTTCGATGATTCTTTCCAAATGTTTTTTCTCAAGCTGCCATTTTTTTATGAAAATATCACTGAATTGCTCTCTTAAATATGGTCCGAATATGAGACCTGTTTGCCTGTTTACATGATAAGGGCGAAGCGGTTCCCCTTTTTCAGCAATTAAGATTTCGTAAATTTTTCCATCTTCCTCAAGGATTTCCTCTCCGCTAAGTTCCCAGCCGTTATCGATTAGCCAACTGCGAACATTCGCTGCACCGACATTAGGCTGAAGGATAAGCCTTTCCGCCTTGCCGAGTTTCCCTTTTCCGCTTTCCAATATACTTGATATTAAAGTCCCTCCCATGCCTGCAATCGTAATGCATGTCGCTTCATCGGGATTCAATACTTCAAGCCCGTTTCCTTTACGGACCTCTATCTTGTCCCCAAGTCCCGTTATAGCCACTTGCTTGCGGGCTGACTGATAAGGCCCTTCCACTACCTCACCTGCTATAGCGCTGTCACACAGGCCGTTACTCACCGCATAGCACGGTAAGTATGCATGGTCGGAACCTATATCTGCAAGGATGCTTCCTTTTGGTATATGTATGGCAACACGTTCTAATCTCATCGATAGTTTTTCATGATTCATATTTATCAACTCTCTTAATTCAAATTAATGTCTTACATTTAATTAGTTTCCCATTCGATTATAACAAGTTCAATAGAAAAATTACAGGAAGGAGAAATGGGGCACCCCTCCATCACTGGATAAATGGAACCTTCCAGCTGGAATCTTCCTTTTTCCTAATAAAATAAAAACTGACCCAAAAAGGTCGCCTTCAAACGATCTCCTGAGTCAGTTTCATGAATTACTTCAGTCCATGAATATATTTGGCCATGGCATCAATGTTCTGTTCTTCGACTAAACCTGATGGCATTGCACCCCGTCCATTAGTGATCACGTTTTTAACCTCGTCAACCGAGAGGCGATCGCCAACTCCTTTTAGAGCAGGTCCGACGCCGCCTTGATAGGCGTTACCATGACAAGAGATACAGTTTTGCTTATAGATGTCCTCAGGTGATGCAGACGCACTTTCTTTTTCTTCTGTCTTTTCGCCGCCCTTTTTTTCCTTAGCAAGATCTTTGGCATCACCCAAACCTTTAAACGAAAGTAAAAACATAAGTCCAATACCAAAAACCATGATAATAATAAAAGGCATTACTGGATTGCGCATAGTATTTCCTCCCCTATGTAGAACCTAAACTTACCATATTTAATATTATATACAAACAACTATATATTATTTTACTTGAAAAGAGTTTCAAGTAAAAGCCCAAAAATAGAAGATATTATATAATTTCTTAAAATTGTCAAAAATTTATGTATATTTCCAAACATTTTCATTTCTTCTTACATATATTTCATAATACCCTAAATTCACCATTTAAAACCGCTAAAATGTCTTTGAATTATATTATTAAAAAGTAAGCAATGACTATTGCCCCCAGGCCTCCCGCTATGAAGAAATGGAGCAGCTTCAGTTTTTTGCCCATTAAAATCCAGAGTCCGCAATTTATGAACAAGAAAACATAAAGAGTACCCGCTTTGCCGGGTGCCATGATCTGAAAAATTATTTTCCTGCCGATAAAGCGGCGGACCGCCAGTTCAAAGGCAATGATAGAAATTGTTGTCATGAGCATTTGCATTCTTATGGGTATTTCAGTAAAATAATTCAAAAATACAATAAATGCAAAAAGGGCTCCAATCAACAGTCCTGAAAGAATGTCTTTCTTATCACTCCAGGTTTTATTAAAATTTGCAGGCGGTAGTTCGCCTTGTCAGTATAATGCAAGCAGGTAATCACAATATTGCTCCAGAAGCATACGACTTTCCTTCCAGGAGTTTTTTTCTTGAATGATGATTTTCTTTCTCATCTCATCCATGAATTTCACATCCTCATGCCGGTCATTTCTTTTTAACAGCTTTTTGCCGCTCTTTTAGGTTGTGGAAACTCAGTTATCGAGTTAAACCCATCTCCATTATATAGATAACTGGTTAAATTTTTTGTTCTTACGAGGAATTTTTTACATCAAATTTCAAAAAAAAAGCCGCTCCCGAACGCTGGGCATTCAAAGAGGGCTCTGTAAAGGGCAAAATATATTTTATTCCAAGAAATCTTTCAAGCGTTTGCTGCGGCTTGGATGTCTCAGTTTTCGTAACGCCTTCGCTTCGATTTGACGGATACGCTCGCGGGTAACCCCAAACACCTTACCTACCTCTTCAAGTGTCCGAGTGCGGCCATCATCAAGTCCAAAGCGGAGTCTCAAGACGTTCTCTTCACGGTCAGTAAGTGTATCCAATACGTCTTCAAGCTGTTCTTTCAAAAGTTCATATGCTGCATGTTCTGATGGGGAAGTAGCATCCTGGTCTTCAATGAAATCACCTAAATGGGAATCGTCTTCTTCACCTATTGGCGTTTCCAGGGAAACCGGCTCCTGAGCTATTTTCAAGATTTCACGAACTTTTTCAGGAGTTAAGTCCATATCTTCTGCAATTTCTTCCGGAGAAGGTTCACGTCCTAAATCCTGAAGAAGCTGTCTTTGGACACGGATCAATTTATTGATGGTTTCAACCATATGCACCGGTATCCGGATCGTTCTTGCTTGGTCGGCAATGGCACGGGTTATGGCTTGGCGAATCCACCATGTTGCATACGTACTGAATTTGAATCCCTTGCGGTAATCAAATTTTTCTACTGCTTTGATAAGTCCCATATTACCTTCCTGAATCAAATCAAGGAAAAGCATGCCGCGTCCGACATAGCGCTTGGCAATACTGACAACAAGACGAAGGTTAGCTTCAGCCAATCGGCGTTTCGCTTCTTCATCTCCATCCTCAATTCGCGTCGCCAGAGAGATTTCCTCTTCTGCCGATAAAAGGTCGACCCGTCCGATTTCCTTTAAGTACATACGGACTGGATCATTAATTTTTACGCCAGGAGGAACACTTAAATCATTTAAGTCAAACTCCTCTTCTTTTGCAAGTTTCTTCTCATCAGGATCATCTTCATCTTCGTCTTCCTCACCATCCGTGAGTATCTCGACGCCGTTTTCTGTTAACACCTCATAGAACTCATCCATTTGATCGGAATCTAACTCAAAACCGCCAATCATTTCAGCGATTTTTTCTAAAGTCAAAGAGCCTCGTTTTTTACCTAGCTCTATTAATTTTTCTTTAACCTGTTCAAGGCTAAATTCATTATCAACTTGTTTGGAACGTGCTGGTTTTTCAGCCATTAGTTCCCCTCCTTCCAGGACTTACACCTAAACGACTACAACATTTTACGCAATTTAATGATTTCCATGGCAATTTGTGCAGCAGCGACATAATCACTCCGTCTAACTGCATCTTTTTCTTCAACTTGTTTTTCTTTTATCTTTAACAACTTTTCATATTTCAACACTTGATTTATACAATCGGTCAGTTCTTTATCGGTAACTTCCTCATTCACTGACATCATTTCTATTTCCGAAACGATCCTTCTCAAGTTTGGATCCGGTAAATAAGTAAGGAAAAAGCTTGTATCCGGTTCGTGTCCATCTTCATAGAACGCATATAAATAGGTGATGATTGCCTGATGTTCGTCTACATGAAAGACCGTTTGCCCAAGCAGCTGCTGAATTTTAAAAGTCATATCCCTGCTTTTTAGCATATGGGCAATCAACTTCGTTTCAGCATTATGGTGAGCAGGCTTTAACTTATGCTCATATTGCAGGGCCATTTTCTTTTGGGCTGCAGGCTGCGGCAGTGCCCCCTTCTTGCGTTCCGTAAAGAACACCTGTCGCTGCTGCTGTTCCAGCGCATCCAATGATAGGGAAAATTCAGAGGATAACTGCCGGAGATAATGATCCCTCTCCACTGCATTGGGCAATCGCGAAATTTCTTTAAGGACTTCTTCGATATATTGAATTCGATCTCCTTCATTATTTACATTTTTCCCTCGACGCAAATAATGCATTTTGAATGCCATGTAGGTTAAACTGTCCCCTATTACTTCAGAAACAAAGCTTTTTTCACCGAATTCCTTTATGTAGTCATCGGGGTCCAAGTTATCAGGCATGTGAGCGACTTTCACGGAAAAGTCATGGTCCTGTAGCATATTAACTGCGCGATTGGCTGCGTTCAATCCCGCAGAGTCCGAATCGTAGCAAATAAGTATCTGGTCAGTATTTCTTTTTAAAAGCTGGATATGCTGTTCCGTCAGGGCAGTCCCCATTGTAGCGACTGAATTTTCTACACCTGCACGAACAGCTGAAATACAATCGGCAAAGCCTTCAAAAATGACTACTTGTTCTTTCTTTCGTATGTGCGGTCTTGCATGATGGAAATTATATAAAGTTTTACTTTTATTAAAGATTGGCGTTTCAGGGCTATTCAAATATTTGGGCTCATCGTCCCCCATCGCTCTCCCTGAAAACGCAATCGTATTTCCTTGATGATCCATAATTGGAAACATGACTCTATTTCTGAAACGGTCAAAATATGACTCGTCTTTTTCCCTGTAAATAATAAGCCCTGCCTGCTCCATGTATTCTGCTGGAAACCCACGTTTTAAAAGAAACTTGGATACGAAGTCCCATGAATCCAAAGAGTAGCCAATTTGGAACTTTTCTATCGTCTCTTCAGTGAACCCTCGTTTAAGTAAATATTCGAGAGCATCCTGGCCCTCCTTCGTGTTAACGAGGAGATGATGATAAAACTTTCGCAGCAGGTCATGGGCTTCAACCATTTGCTGAGAGCCTGCAGGCATGTTAGAACGCTTGGAATCCTTATTAATTTCAACATCCAAAGGAACATTTCCTTTTTCAGCTAAAACTTTTGCAGATTCCACAAAGTTGTAGCCTTCTATATCCATTAAGAAGGTAAAAATATTTCCGCCTGCCCCACAACCAAAACAGTGAAAGATTTGCTTTTCCGCTGAAACGGAAAACGAGGGCGAGTTTTCACCATGAAAAGGACAAAGGCCAAAATAATTGCGCCCTTGCTTCTTCAGCTGGACATACTCCCCAATTAAATCAACAATGTCAACAGCTTCGCGAATTTGGTTAATTTTTTCATCTTCTATACGGCCATTTATCATTTTTCCACCTTGCAATACTGGTGATAGTTTCTAATTCGATACTGTTTCCTAATTCCCTGCAAAGTTCGACAAAGTTTTCAAAAGTTTATTTGTAAAACATATACGGTCTTCCTTTGTGAATGCTTTCGGCCCTTTCGTATGTTTACCCTGCCTGCGGAGTTTCGCCGACTGATAACGCATATCCAATAGCATGAAAATATTCTCTTCGGTGTATTCTTTTCCCCTAGGCGAAAGAACATAAACGCTTTTAGGAAGCAGGGTCCCAGCCAAACCAATATCTGCAGTAACGACGATATCACCCTTTTTTACTGAATTTACTATATAAAGATCTGCCGCTTCTTTGTCTGCATCGACATATACCCATTTACCTTCAGGGTTATTCATCATATTTTTATATGATGCAACAAAACAGACTTCAACATCGTGCAATCCTGCACAATGAAGGATCTCGTCTTTCACCGGGCATGCATCGGCATCGACGTGTATGGTAGGTTTATTATTCATACCTTCTAATTCTACATCTTTCTGCATAATCCTTTTTCTCCCCTAAACTTTATGAAGATATAGTGAATTTTCAGCATTGGTTCATAGAGTTCCCTCTAAAGAAGCCAACATTTATTCTTCAAGGAATACCAGCTTTCTTAAGTGAAAGCGCCACTTTTCCCTTGAATAAGGCCCACCCATTTTGAATTATACGGAACATGTCGAATTATTTTTATGATAAAAACCTTGACATCTCATTAACCTTTAGTTTATTCCTTATTAATTAAGTCTAAACCTTAAGATTACTTTTTTCTCACAATTTTTTATTATAGTCTATTTGATTAGAAGATGCCAACATTTAAATTCCGATTTTATTTTCATGCAAATCAATGGATTTACATTTGGAAAAGCAGAGGAATTATATGTATTTATTTTCAATTCATTCTTGATATTCCCTTTATTGACCTTGGCATTAAAATGTGAGCTGACACTTAAAGTGTCAAGCTCACATTTTGGTTTGCCTTGATTATATGGATCAACGATTTTTGTTTTGAAGGATATTGATGATCAAATTGGCTGTTTCTTCAACAGCTTTATTGGTTACATCAATAATTGGACAGTTCAGCCTTGATATGATTTTATCAAAGTATGTCAATTCTTCTTTTATTCGCTCCACATTTGCGTAGATCGCATGATCATTGAGCCCGAGTGACTTTAATCGTTCTTTGCGAATATGGTTCAGCTTTTCCGGACTGATCTTTAAACCAATGCATTTTTCAGGCGGCACCAAAAACAGCTCTTCTGGCGGTTCCACCTCAGGCACTAAAGGTACATTCGCCACTTTATAGCGTTTGTGGGCTAAATACTGTGATAACGGTGTTTTTGAAGTGCGTGAAACACCTACAAGGACGATATCAGCACGTAAAATGCCTCGGGGATCACGTCCATCATCATATTTTACTGCAAATTCAATGGCTTCCACACGCTTGAAATAATCATCATCCAGCTTTCTTACAAGACCAGGTTCATTAAGAGGCCCTTTTGGTGCCCTTTCCTGAAGGATGTCCATAAGCGGCCCTAAAATGTCATAAGCAGACAGGTTTTCTTTTTCGACCTGTGCTTTCATATACGCTCTAATAGCTGGCTTCACAAGGGTATAAGCAATGATCGCCCCATCTAATTTAGCCAGTGAAATCACTTCATCCACGTTTTGTTCATCTTCAATGTACGGAATTCGCTTTATGGAAAAAGCAGATCCCGAGAACTGGCTTGCAGCTGCTTTTGTAACCAATTCCGCTGTTTCCCCTACTGAATCCGATACAACATATATAATAGAACCGTTCATATTCTCCGTCATTCCTTTTGCAAGCCCCCTAATAGCCTTCATCAGCCAAAGCTACGAATGCTTTCGTAATATTGGTTTTTGTAATTCTTCCAATTACTTCATAGCCTTTTTCTGTGTCTTTGACGACCGGTAATGAGTCGATTTGCTTATCAATCAATTTTTTGGCAACATCAATCAAAAGGTCTTCTTTTGAACACATTGTAATATTGGGCATCCTAGTCATGATGATATTGACTGGAATGGAGTTAAGCTCTTGTTTCCCAATACTCGCACGCAACAAGTCTTTCCTTGATAAGACACCAACAAGCAATGCATGCTTATCGACAACGAACATTGTCCCGACATCTTCTAAAAACATCATGACTATTGCATCATATACGGAAATGCCTTCGTCAACAACGACCGGGATCGATTGGTAGTCTCGTACATAAAGATGGTTAAGGCTGTCGGTCAAAAGCTGTGTTCCTGACCTGCCTGTATAGAAATACCCGACCCTCGGCCTGGCATCAAGAAAACCTGCCATCGTCAAAATGGCTAGATCTGGACGAAGAGTCGCCCTAGTAAGGTTCAATCTATCGGCAATATGCTCTCCAGTAATCGGTCCGTTTTCTTTTACAATTTGTAAAATCTGTTCCTGACGCTTATTCAGTTGGATTATAATCACCACCCCACTGCTTTCGCAGAGTAAAGTAACAAAAGTCATTCATTTAATAATTATATACTAAATTATTTAATAAGGGCATGTTTGTCCTATTTATTGACCATTTATCTTTTTATAGAAATCGGAAACCCTTGTTTAAAGTGTTTCCGATTTCCATACACCCTTTCAATTATGTAAGGATGATTTTATTCATGGCAGCAAAACCTGCAACCATATCACTGATTTCCTTCATAAGAGATAAACGGTTACTGCGGATTGCTTCATCGTCTGCCATGACCATTGTATTCTCGAAATATGATTCTATTTCCGATTGGAGCGAAACAAGCTGTTCAAACCGCTCATTCTCATCTTTAGATTCAGTATAACGAATTGCTACATTTTGATATTTTTCGTATAGCGCTTTTTCTTGATCATTTTCAAAGAAAGTTGGATCGACTGTCACTTTATTGTCACATTTCACGGCAATGTTCATGACGCGGCTTAAAGCTTCCAGACTTTCTTTAAATCCTGCTTCGTCTTTTTTCGCATCCAAGACGTGTGCACGTTCCACGATGGAGTGGATATAACCGATCTCATTGACCAGAACTGCGTCAATCAAATCGTAACGGATTTGCTGTTCTTGCAGCAGGTGTTTGACACGCGCTTTAAAGAATGTGAACATATCAGATTTAACATCCTCAAGATCACGTTTTAAGATACCTTTTGATTCTAGACCTTTAAGACCTATAACAATAAGCTCCTCTAAAGAGATATTCCACTTCTTCTCCGCTAGAATTTGGACGACACCGCTCGCCTGCCTTCTTAGTGCGTATGGATCCTGGGAACCTGTCGGAATGACGCCAATAGCGAAGAATGAAGACAAGGTATCAATTTTTTCAGCTAAACTAACAACCGCTCCAATGACAGAAGGCGGAACATTGTCATCCGCATGCCTTGGCATATAGTGTTCATTGATAGCTGCGGCCACTTCCTTGGTTTCTCCTTTTAGGAGTGCATATTTCTCACCCATATACCCTTGCAATTCAGGGAATTCATAAACCATATGGCTCACCAAATCGAACTTGGCAATTTCCGCTGCACGAAGGGCCATTTCTTTTTCCGCCTTTAAATTCAAGGCATCCGCAAGGACTCCGGTAACTGCAGTTACTCTGGCAGTTTTCTCGGCCAATGTACCAATTTCTTCATGATAAACGATGCTGTCCAGCTTTTTCAAAGCAGCCGAAATCTCTTTTTTCTGATCTTCTTTATAGAAGAATGCTGCATCCGATAGGCGTGCACGCAATACTTTTTCATTTCCTTTAGAAACCTTATCCAAATGGCGATCATCACCATTACGCACGGTTACAAAGAAAGCAAGTAGCTTGCCGTCCTGATCTTTGACAGGGAAATAACGTTGGTGCTCCTTCATTGAAGTGATCAGGACCTCTGGAGGAAGCTCAAGGAATTCTTCTTCGAAGTGTCCAAATAACACCGTTGGATACTCCACCAAATTATTGACTTCTTCAAGCAGTTCTTCATCGACCGGGATGATCCAGCCCTTTTCCTGCTCAAGCCCTTTAATCTGATCTAGAATAACTTGTCTGCGTTTATCCGGATCCGCCATTACAAATTGTTCTTTTAACGTTTCTTCGTACCGTTCCGGCTGCTCGATGATTGCGCTATCGCCCAAGAAACGATGTCCCTTTGTTTCACGGGCCGTCTCGACACCAGCGATGCTAAATGGCACCACTTCATTTCCGAATAAGGCAATCAGCCATTTAATCGGACGGACGAAGCGGAGCTCTTGATTGGCCCAACGCATGTTTTTCGGGAACGTCATGCCGCTGATGATTTCAGCAAGCTCAGATAACAGCTGTACAGTCGGCTGTCCTTTTATGAATTTATTCACATGGGCATATTCCACACCCTTGAGTTCTTTAAAATAAATATCCTCTGAAGTCATGCCTTGGCCCCTGACAAATCCCAATGCGGCTTTAGACCAATTGCCTTCGCTGTCCAAAGCTATTTTCTTAGCCGGTCCTTTTGCTTCTTCTTCAATATCCTTTTGTGATTCTTCCACGTCTTTCACCAATATGGCCAAACGTCTTGGTGTGGAAAACGCTTCAACTTCTCCGAATTCAATCGCTTTTTCCATTAGCCATTTCTGCACTTTATCTGACAGCTGTTTCATGGATGCTGTCACAAAACGTGCTGGCAGCTCTTCCAATCCAATTTCCAATAACAAATCACGCTTGCTCATTTGTATTCTCCCCTTTCACTTTCAGAATCGGGAAGCCTAATTTTTCCCGCTCTTCATAGAAGGTTTTAGCGACCTTACGCGCTAGGTTACGGCAGCGGGCAATATATCCCGTTCTTTCCGTCACCGAGATGGCACCTTTGGCATCCAAAAGGTTAAACGTATGTGAACATTTCAAAACATAATCATAGGCAGGATGCACAAGCCCTTCTTCCATTTGGCGATGCGCTTCCTTTTCATACATCGTGAAAAGTTGAAACAGCATATCTAGGTCGGATGTTTCAAACGTATATTTTGAATGTTCGTATTCCGGCTGTCCAAATATATCCCTGACCGTGAATCCTTCTGTCCATTCCAGGTCAAATACGTTTTCCTTATCTTGAATGTAAGAGGCGAGACGTTCGATCCCGTATGTAATCTCCACGGAAACCGGCTTACATTCAAGGCCGCCCACTTGTTGGAAATATGTAAATTGCGTGATTTCCATTCCATCAAGCCATACTTCCCAACCGAGACCAGCACACCCTAGTGATGGGTTTTCCCAATTGTCCTCCACAAAACGAATATCATGCTCTAGCGGATTAATCCCTAAAGCGCGCAATGAATCCAAATATAAATCTTGGATATTGTCAGGCGACGGCTTCATGATCACTTGGAACTGATGATGCTGATACAGTCGATTAGGGTTCTCGCCATAACGACCGTCAGCCGGACGGCGGGATGGCTCCACGTAAGCAACACTCCAAGGCTCAGGTCCAATGGCTCTCAGGAATGTGTATGGGCTCATCGTTCCTGCCCCTTTTTCTACATCATAAGCATTCATTAATATGCAGCCTTGTTCAGACCAATGCTTTTGTAACGTTAAAATCATATTTTGAATATTCATCGTACACCTCCAGGTTATTTAAACGGCTCTTTAAAAATTAAGGATCGGAATCCTTTATCAGGCAAACAAAAAACTCCCGTCCCTATGCGAAATGCATAGGGACGAGAGTATACCCGCGGTTCCACCCTAATTGCCGTTTATAAAACGGCCTCTTTTCAAAGCAACATGCTCCGGAAACGCCCTTCCCTGTAAATCCATATCCCGGCTTCCACCGTCCCGGGTTCGCTTTTTATGGAGAATGACAGATACTCTTTTCCATCAACGCAATCTTCTTATTTTGATGATTAGAATTTTATACAAACTAGCATGGAATGTCAATAGGTCAGATCTTAAAACATATCTTTCATCGTATCAATCTGTTTTAGGAACTTTTTTGATTTCAAATGGAGACCGGAATATTCCTCATAATAAGCATCTATTATTTTCTGGATTTCCTTTTTCGTTTCAGGCTTGACGGAAATGTTTCCTAGCCTTGATAAA
Organism: Peribacillus simplex; assembly: GCF_001578185.1. Taxonomy (NCBI): domain Bacteria; kingdom Bacillati; phylum Bacillota; class Bacilli; order Caryophanales; family Bacillaceae; genus Peribacillus; species Peribacillus simplex. The sequence continues at coordinate 3,578,535 of NZ_CP011008.1, forward strand.
TCGAAATAATAAAATATCCTCAGCAATTTGACGGCTGCAGGTGAAATTTTAAAATGATAGGGATCCTTCCCGAGACAGCGATGACAAATAAAGCCCGCTTCCCGAAGCGAGAAGGCGAATTCCCCTTCCGTTTCGCCACAAACAGCACATTGATTCAGCACTGGGTTAATCCCATTGACGGGCAGCATCTTCATTTCAAAAATGAATTTCAAAACCTCTGCGTCATATTCTTCGTTTATGTAATGCAAGGTTTGCAAAAGCAATTCATACAAATATGGATTCGGTTTTTTATCATCGACGCTTTTATCAAGCAACTCAACAATATAAGAAGCATAAGCAGTCGCAAAAAGATCCTCCCGTATGTAACGGAGTGAATCGACCATTTCGCCTTGCTGAAGACTTCCGAGTCCGGTTGAAGTGGTTACAAGGAAATACCCGGAGCAAAAAAGCTGTGTGACGGCAGCAAGCCTGCTATTAGGTTTACTGGCTCCTCTAGCCATAACACCAATTTTTCCTAGCTCTCGGGTATATATAGTAATGATTTTGTTATTTTCTCCATATGCAGTTCGCCTTATGACAATGCCCTCACATTTTTGGAGCATACCAAGACACCACCCATGTTCGCCAAGACTAACCTATGAAACAGGAAAATCAATTTCTGCTAGCTCATCTTTCAATACCAAGGGTCTTTCCTGTCTTTCGACTTCTATCTCCTTAAAAAGCAAATAGGTGTCCACATTACCTGTTTCACTAAATAATTCCCAGGTAAAATCCAACATATAAAGCCCACCTTTCATTTTTAACTAGCAATATGAATATCCGACCATATGATTAGCTTGACCGTTTTCCAAACTTTCATGACTCGTAAATTTTGTTAATTAATACTCGCTCTCATTGAAACCATAATCGCGAAGCTGGCTGGCTTTGTTACGCCAATCCTTCTGTACCTTTACCCAAAGTTCCAAGAAAACTTTCGAGCCCAATAAGTTTTCGATGTCCACTCTGGCACGGCTACCGACTTCTTTAAGCATTTTCCCTTGCTTTCCGATGACGATGCCTTTTTGTGAATCACGCTCGACAACGATCGTCGCCATGACATTAATGGTATCACTGTTATCCATTTTTTTAATTGAATCGATGACAACAGCCACTGAATGCGGAATTTCCTCACGCGTCAGGTGCAATACCTTCTCGCGGACCAATTCGGAAATGATAAAACGTTCCGGATGGTCGGTCACTTGGTCAGCTGGATAAAACTGGGGACCTTCAGGTAGGTGTTCCTTGATTTGTTCAAGCAATGTATCGACGTTATTTCCTTCAAGTGCAGAAATCGGAACGACTGCCGCAAAAGGGTAAAGCTGTTGGTATTTTTCAATGATTGGAAGTAAATCATCTGGATGCATCGCATCTATTTTGTTTACAACCAGGAAAACAGGAGTTTTTACGGTTTGAAGTTTTTCGATGATAAACTCGTCACCGCGTCCGTATCCTTCAGTCGCATTGATCATGAAGAGAATCAAATCGACTTCTTTCAATGTATTCGTTGCCACTTTCATCATGAAATCCCCAAGCTTATGCTTTGGTTTATGAATGCCTGGTGTATCAATGAAAATCATTTGTGAATCGTTTTGCGTAAGTACGCCTTGAACCTTATTTCTTGTAGTTTGGGGTTTATCACTCATAATCGCGATCTTTTGACCGATGACCCGATTCAGAAATGTACTCTTTCCAACATTAGGTCGTCCAATTATCGAAATGAAACCTGATTTGTAACCTTTTACTTGTGTATCATCAAATAATTTATCCATTTAAATCCTCCGGTGAAAAAGCTCCTGGAAGCAATTCCTGTACTGTTAGTTCTTTTATATCCCCATTTAAGTTGGTCAAAACAACCGGCATATCCTGGTCGCACAGTTCTGAAATAACCTGCCTGCACGCCCCGCATGGAGAAACGGGACCATCGGTATCTGCCACGACTGCAAGTTTAGTGAACTTTTTATCGTTATGGGCATAAGCGCTGAATAAAGCGGTCCTTTCGGCACAATTACACATGCTGTACGCAGCATTTTCTATATTACAACCATGATAGACCTTCCCATCAGTGGTCAAAAGGGCTGCCCCCACTTTAAATTTGGAATAAGGTACATAAGCTTTTTCTCTAGCTTTTTTAGCTTCCTCAATCAATTCATTCGTATTCAATTCACATCTTCCTTTCAAATTGAGTACCATTTGGCAACCTACATGCCAAACTTAGGCAAAAAGATAATCAATCCAACTATTATGGAGAATATAGCATATATGAATACTGCGCCGGCTGCAATATCTTTTGCCTGCTTGGCTAGGGGATGGATTTGATCCGTCACCAGGTCAACTACCCTTTCAATCGCTGAATTAACGAGCTCTAACGTAATCGTACCGGCTATGGCCGCCAAAATGAAAAGCCATTCCATCCCATTCAATGAGAAATACCAGCCAAAGAAAACGACGATTGCCGTTAACGCGAAATGAATCTTAATGTTGCGTTCCGTTCGAACAGCCTCCAAAATTCCCTGACAGGCAAAAGAGAAACTTTTTAATAATGGATACCTTTTTTTACCCTTCTCTTGAAAGTCCATATTCTTCCAAGATCTCCTTTTGTTTCGTAAACATCTCTTTTTCATCATCTTCATTCATGTGGTCGAAACCTAATAAATGAAGAAAGCCATGCAGTGCTAAAAATCCAAGTTCACGATCGAATGAATGCCCATATTCTTCAGCCTGCTCTTTCGTGCGTTCAATGGAAATGATGATATCGCCTAATATGCGGGGCATTTCCACCCCGACAATTTCCACTTCATCTTCCCCCATTTCTTCAAGTGCAAAAGAAATGACATCGGTTACTGAATCTTTATGACGATATTCTTTATTGATTTCCCGAATTCTCTCATTGTCTACAAATGTAACTGATAGCTCGGTATCTTTTTCAATATTTTCTTTTTTAGCCGCAAATTGCAGAATGCTTTCAACAAGTCGCTGAGCTTCTTCCGATACTTCGTTCGTTTCATCCATTAAATCGATAGCTAAAATCATTCTTTCACCTTCTGTCCTAATTTATCCGCCTCCGGATATTCAATCCTGGAGTGGAAGATACCATTAAGCGATTCACATAAGGAATGCTTCACGATACTCAATTCTCTCATAGTAATGTCACATTCATCAAATTGACCATCTTGAATCCTGTCCTGGATGATGAAACTTACCAGTTCTTCAATCTTCTCTGGGGTTGGATGCTGCATCGATCTGACTGCAGCTTCCACACTATCGGCAATGCCTATGACAGCTACTTCCTTCATTATCGCCCTTGGCCCGGGATAACGGTAAGCCGATTCCAGTGTGGCATCATCCTGTTTTTTTGCCTTATGGTAGAAAAATTTCAATAAAGTTGTCCCATGATGCTGCTCTGCAATATCCACTATCTCTTTAGGGAATTTGTGGCTTCGCAGCATCTCACCGCCATCAACGGCATGAGCGATGATGATATCCCTGCTCGTTTCAGGCTGCAGCCGATCATGCGGGTTCTCCACGTTCATCTGATTTTCGATGAAGAAGTGCGGCCGTTTCGTTTTACCGATATCATGATAATAACTGCCGACCCTTGCCAGCAATCCATTAGATCCAATGGCTTCACAAGCCGATTCTGCCAAATTGGCGACCATTACACTGTGATGATAAGTCCCCGGAGCCTCAATCAAGATCTTCCGCAGTAACGGATGATTGGGATTCGAAAGCTCGATAAGCTTAATAGATGATAAGATCCCGAAACCAGCCTCGAAAAACGGTAAAAGGCCCATGGTCAAAACAGCTGAACCAACTCCAGAACCTATCGCAGCAACAGCATAATATAAATACTCCATTCTAGTATAATGGCCGTCCATGATGAAGATGAGTGAAAATACGAATGCCATATTGATTAAAGACAATAGTAGCCCTGCAACCAGAACCTTTGATTTGAAATTGGGCCGCGATAAAATGATGATTGCCGTCAATCCCCCGAAAATGATATAAAGCCCCATCGAGAAATCCAGATTACCAGGCGTATCACCATTAAATATAATCGTACCATATGAGCCTAACAATATGATCATGGCTACCGCTAACTTATCGTTCAATAATATCTTGATGAGCATCGCCGCCATGGCACCCGGGAAAATGTATTCCAAATTCGAGTTTTTCAGGTCTGCCAGAATGCTGACCGTTTTCATGGTAGCCATTGAAAGGATAAAGACAAGACTGAAGATCAATAACTGATTGTACTTGTTATCCTTTTTGGAAATGGAAAAGTAGAAAAAGTAATAAAAAGCTGCAAAAGTCAGAAATATGAATAGCAGCAGGCCGATATACGGGTAAATGGTAGACTCCGTATTTAAAAAGCCTGCCAGTTCAAGCTGCCTATATACATCCCTGTCCACTAACTGGTTCTCTTCTACGATGATCTGTCCCTGGAGGATCCTGATTGGCTCCACGCTTTCGACCGCTTTCCGTCGCTGTTCCTCGGTTTTATCCTTATCGAAAAACACATTTTGAATGATTGCCGTGCGCGCCAGGGAATTGGAAGCTTTCTTCATATCGCTATTAATGCTCATATAGCCCAATTCCTCTACAACCTTTTTCTTGGCATTTTCGACGTCACTGGCAGCGATGCGGGAGCTCATCACATTATTCACGGCAGTAATGGTTGAATCTTTCGCTATTTTCAACTCATCTTCATCCGCCTGGACTAAGGCAAGGAAAACGGATTCCTCAATATTTTTATTGACTTCATCGGTCAATTTTTCTTTTAATATGGAAACTTTTTGAGCATCCGTCTTTATGGTCCCTTTTTTATTTTCTTTACCATCATCATCATGCTCTTTATCGGGGTCCGTTTCTTTATTCACCTCAATCGCTGAATCGAAGATGGATGAAATCAGATCGACTTTATTTTTGGCATATTCTTTTTTTAATGAATATACATCAGCCACCTGTTTTGAAATCTCTTCTTTTTCCTGTTCGGTCTTATAGGTATCTTCCACAGTCTTCGTTGAACGGATTGTTTGTTCCGAAGGCTTAAAAAGCTCTACCTCGACCTTTTCCGGCTTGACGTTGGAGAACATTAACCCATACGCAAACAAACCAAGTATGATAAACAATAACACTTGAAAAAAGCGATGGACCAACAGCCCTTTTATTTTAGTGAAAAATTTCTGGATACGATTCAAGGAAGGTCCTCCTAAAAAATGATGTTTATTATTCTAGATATGTAAAATCATAACAGTTTTCATGTAAATTTTCACCTCGTATTGATAAATGTAAACCTTCTTTCGTTCCATATCCACTTTTTAGCCAAAAAGATAGGTCATTTAGTCACATCACGAAAAATCCGCCGATTGAAAATGGCGGATTTTTTTCTTATCACTTTGCCTGCTCGTAAGCAGTAATGATTTTGGCGACAAGCGGATGTCTTACTACATCACTTTGCTCAAAATAAACAAAGGAAAGGCCTTTAACATTCTTCAAGATCTCTTCTACCCGTATAAGACCTGACTTTATGCCTTTTGGAAGGTCAATCTGGGTCCGATCTCCCGTAATGACCATTTTCGATCCGAACCCTAGCCGGGTCAGGAACATCTTCATTTGGGCTTCCGTCGTATTTTGGGCTTCATCCAAAATGACAAAGGCATCTTCAAGCGTACGGCCCCTCATATAAGCCAGAGGAGCTATTTCGATCGTTCCGCGCTCTATCATCCGTTGGGTCTGTTCCATCCCAAGGAGGTCATGGAGAGCGTCATACAGCGGCCGTAGGTAAGGATCTACCTTTTCTTTTAGATCACCAGGCAGAAAACCCAGGCTTTCGCCCGCTTCGACGGCAGGACGTGTCAGGATGATCCGTTTTACATGTCCATTTTTCAATGCATTGATCGCCATTACAACAGCAAGATAGGTCTTCCCGGTTCCGGCAGGCCCAATTCCAAATACCAGGTCATGTTTCTTTATTGCCTGGATATAGTATCTCTGCCCGATAGTTTTGACTTTAATGGATTTCCCCTTAGCCGTTTTCGCGATTTCCTCATCATATAATTCACCAAAATACTCCAAGGTGCCTTTTCTTGCCAATTCAATTGCATAAAGCACATCTCTAGAGCTGATTGCAATTCCTTTTCTGATCACTGTCAATAGTGCCTTAAGTATTTCCTGTCCCATCGTTACGCGCTCGATATCCCCGGCAACACTCACCGCTTCACCCCGGGTAATGACGGAAATGCCTAGCTCCTCTTCAAGCACTTTCACATTTGAATCCCCATTGCCCAATAAAGCGATCGCTTCATTAGGTGACTCTATTTCCAGCTTAATTACTTTCACATCATCTGCCATTCGTTAGTCTCCTTGAATGATTGGCTGTCCAATCGCTATATCTTCAATAACTTGGTAATGTATAGATAATTTAACTTTACCATTCTCTATGCTTTCGTGCAAAATTTTTTCTTCGACGATTTCATCTTCCTCGTCTAAATGCTTTTCCAATTCTGCTTTAGCCATTTTCCTGCCTTCCTTCACCGCTTCTTCCTCTGTATAACTCCGAACAATGTCTTCCTTGCTCCTTAAGGTCACCTGTTTATAAGAAATGGGCAGTTCCCATTGAAGAAAGTGAAACGGCCTCACTGTCGTTTCTTTTACCTGTTTTTCATATCCCGGATCCTTGAATCCCCAAATAGGCAGTGAAAATTCCCCCATTTTCAAAAAGTGCCTACTCGTTTCATTTCCGTTAAAAACAGCAAACTTGGTTTTTAACGGAACATCCACTTTCGCTTTATACCACGTTTTCCCTTTTATTACTCCCTTTGCGGATACAATTTCCTGTTTATCCTCTTTTCCAATCAGTCCAGAAACAAGCAGCTGTCCTTTTCCTACATAATCATTCACATTAACTATAGATTGTCCCTTTTCAACGAACATATTAGTGATGATCGCTTTTTTGGAAGCTACCAAATTCTGTGGAGATGTTTTCTCTACTTCTTTAGGCTGCCGTTTTTCAACAACCCTGAAATGGTATGTCGTTCCCTTTAGCTCTACCCCCACCCATGTCAATGCACCAATCCGGTCCGACAGCTTACGCTGAATCGTATCCACATCATCAACAAAGAATTGCACTTTACCGATCTTCACGCCCATCTTGTCCAATTCTTTCCGGATGGCATGCTCGGTTGCCGGCTTGGCATCTTGTACCTCGATGCCCCATACCATATTGGAAAGTACAAATATGCAAAGCAGGAAAGCGATCAGGCCCACTAAAAATCCGCTGTTTTTCATAACCCTCTTCATTAGGAAAGGGACACCCTTTCCCTGCATGAATTTTACTTTACAATCGCTCTTACGCATGACCTGACGGAGTTTAGGGATATCCCTAACATCCATATGAAAAATCAGGGCTTCGCTGCCGACGCGCTTCACATCCCAGATATGCAGCCCTCTTCTCGTCAGCATGTTAATCAGCCGTTCTGCGCCTTTTCCATATGCCTTCACTTTTACATAGCCTGTATAATAGTTTGTCCATTGGTTTTTCATGGAGACCTCCCGGGATCATTCATTGATAAAATAAACCTTGTCAATTTTGCCTTCGAGCATGATTTCTTCCGGCAAAATCGTCTTTATGACAAAGGCGTTTCCCTTTATCAGCAACTGCCCATTTTTCAGCATCAATCGCACTTCGCTGTCTGTAAAAGCCAATAAGCCACGATGGTTTTCAATATAAATATGTAATTGTCCGATCATTGTAATTCGCGGCAGGTCCATCATGACATCTTGCGGAAGGTCCATTGTTTTGGTCATAAGCTGTTTCACTTTTTTTCCCCAATTGCGTGCCATAAAAAAGAACCCCCTTTCATCTCAATGTATGAAATGAAAGAGGGTTCTAGCACAAAATTATAAGGGAATGAAAGCCTATTTTTTCGTGGCATCAAGGATGTAATGAAAAAAGCCCGGTGTTGCACTCTGTTACCTTCTGGACCTCTGAAGACTTCGCTTCGCCCTTGGCGGTCCCAGCACTTCTGACATGATAATGCCATCAATCAGCTGCTTTTTGCCAAAAGAAGGTCCTTTGCGATAGACCGGACTGCTGTTATCAGATATCGCTGATGTAATTTGATCTGCCTTCGCTTTTTGATATAAACGCTCTTGATCGTACTTCTGCTGAAGCCGTCTAAGCTCAGCAATCCTTTTGTTCGCTTCATTCTTCGTCTCATCGTTTACTTCAACAGCCTGCGTTGCCTGCTGTTCGACTTTCCTTACGGGAGCAGGGGCAGGCCTTTGCTGCTGATCCCCTTGTGACATTTCACCTTGAAGCTCCCGCATGACCTCCTGCCAGTTCTTTTTCGGAGGCCTGTTTGGATCATCATTTTGCTGAGGCTGCTTTTTCTTTCCTAACATGGACGTTAAAATACCGATCAAGACAATGATAAGGAATGGGTTCTTGAGAAAGAAATCAATAATATCTCCCATTTAAAGACCTCCCTTCCCTGACCTAATTATTATTATTGTTGTTATTGCCATCTTTTGGATTTTCGGATATTTTACTGATGGAATCGCGCATATCCGTATCTGCCGTGATGTTTTGGATATTCATATAATCCATCACTCCCAGATTGCCGCTTTTCAGTGCATCGGCCATCGCCAACGGAACTTCCGCTTCTGATTGAACAACCTTCGCTCTCATTTCCTGAACACGGGCAACCATTTCCTGTTCAAGTGCAACAGCCATTGCACGGCGTTCTTCGGCTTTTGCCTGGGCTATTTTCTTATCGGCCTCAGCTTGGTCAGTCTGTAATATGGCCCCAATATTTTTCCCGATATCCACTTCAGCGATATCAATGGAAAGAATTTCGAATGCCGTTCCAGAATCCAACCCTTTTGATAAAACCGTTCTTGAAATCAAATCGGGGTTTTCAAGTACATCCGTATGCATTTTCGAAGCACCGATCGTCGATACGATCCCTTCACCTACACGGGCAATGATTGTCTCTTCGCCGGCACCACCGACTAGACGTTCAATATTGGCACGGACCGTAATCCTCGCCTTTGCTTTCACTTCAATACCATTCATCGCTACACCAGAGATGAATGGAGTTTCGATCACTTTCGGGTTAACGCTCATTTGAACGGCTTGCAGTACATCCCGACCTGCAAGGTCAATAGCTGCACCCCGTTCGAAAGGTAGCACGATATTGGCACGTTCTGCAGCAATTAAAGCATTCACTACGCGATCGACATTACCGCCTGCAAGGTAATGGCTCTCCAATTGATTCGTTGAAACATTGATTCCAGCCTTATGGGCCTTGATAAGCGGATTGACAACCCTGCTTGGTATAACACGGCGAAGCCTCATCCCTACTAATGTAAATATACTGATTTTGACTCCTGCCGCTAAAGCGGAAATCCATAACATTACTGGTACGAATGTGAAAAACACTGCCAATACGATTATGGCAGCAATCACTGCCAGTACAATAAATATCGTTCCTGAAGTTATCACTTAATGATTCATCCTTCCTGTTTCTTAAAATTTTTTAATTTGAATCCGGAATTTCCCGGACGACCACCCTAGATCCTTCAACTTTAACGATCATGATTGACGAACCTTTGGAAATAAAGCTTCCTTCAGTCACGACATCCACTCTTTCATCTTTGATTAAAGCTGTTCCTGAAGGCCTCAAATCTGTAAGGGCCTTCCCTTCCACACCTAATAAATCCACTCGATTCGGATTGCTGACATATCCTTGTTCCGTTTTTGTTGCATCGGTTAATATCATTTTCCTGAAAAATTTCATTTGTTTTCCAAACACCTTTACAAGTAGGATGAATACCAAAATGGATACGGTGACCGCAATTAGCAAGGATATCGTCATATGAACCGGATCACCTGATGCGAGGAATAAACTCCCCACAATCGCCGTAAATCCAAGCAGACCGATAATCCCCCCTGGGATAAAAAACTCAACTAGTACAAGAATGACCCCGATGATGAACATCGCTAACGATTCGTACCCGGTGATACCAGCGACAAGATGACCATAGAAGAATAAGACAAGACTGGAGATCCCAATTACCCCCGGAATTCCAAAACCAGGTGAAAACAATTCAATCACAATCCCGATTCCTGCTATCGTCAATAAAATGGGGACGACAATCGGATTGGTCAAAAAGCGGGCAAGTTTCTCTGGAAAGCTTTCTTCGATTGACCGAATATCGGCATCCTCAACCCCAAGTATACTATACAATTCCGCTTTCCCAGAGACGGTGCCTTCACTATAACCAGCTTTTTTTGCCTGTTCAGCTGTAAATGTCAGCAACTTTCCTCTTTCCGCCCCATATTCGGGAAGGTCGATGTCATCATCCGCCATCGCCTGAGCGAATATGGGATCGCGACCATTTTGTTCTGCAGCAGTCTTCATGGCAGCCAGCCAATAAGATTGGGCTTTCTTACCTGCAGCGTTCCCCGATGAATCAATCACTGCCGCTGATCCCATAGTGGCACTTGGAACCATATAGATCTCATCTGCACTTAGGGAAATATATGCACCTGCAGATAAAGCCCTGTTATTCACGTAAGCAACAGTCTTAATTGGTGAATCGGACAGTAACTTCGCAATTTCCCCTGCTGCATCCACAGCGCCTCCAGGGGTGTTCACCTCGAATACCACAAGATCTGCATCAGCAGCTTCAGCAGTGGTCAGCGCACGCTCCAAAAAGGCCGAGAGTCCCTTTTCCACCGTTTCTTCAATTGGAACATGGTAAACGATCTTCTCTTTTGCAGAAACCACCGATCCTCCAAATGAAGACATGGCGAACAGCAATCCAAATAAGAGTACAGATAAATAACGCCAAATTTTCAGGCAGAACGCCCCCCCTTTACCGTCTTAAACGCTGTAAGTGCCTCCAACTTTCAGGAAGATACTTACCAGTAAAATTCAGCCCGCAACTAAAATTCGAATAAGGAGCAAATGAAGCAACCCTATACTCTGTTCTTTAGTTATTACGTATGTATATGAAAAAGGTTTCAAAAAAAGCAAATAAAATTGAAAGTGCCCATATTATCTTTGGCTTTGTTTCAAGAATATACGCACAAAAACCAGGAAATACACAAAAACCACAGGCAATTTGCCTGCGGTTAGGTTTCGAGTTTTAAGTTTCGAGTTTAAGATAGATGTAGTTGTACTAATTTGTTTACTAGAGAACCATCCGCTTTACCTTTAACTTTAGGCATTAAAGCTCCCATAACTCTCCCCATATCTGCTTTGGATGTTGCATTGACTTCTTCAATCGTTTGTTTAACAATTTTAGAAATCTCTTCTTCTGAAAGTTGCTCAGGCATATATGCCTCTACGTATACTAGTTCGGTGCGGACTTTATCCACGAGATCGGAACGACCTGCGTTTTCAAACTCCTGGAGGGAGTCTTTGCGTTGTTTTAATTCGCGAGAGAGCACTGTCAATTCTTCATCATCTGTTAAATCTTGTCTCTGCTTCAGTGCTTCGTTTTGAATAGAAGCTTTCAGCATCCGAATAACAGATAGTTTGTCCTTTTCCTTGTTCTTCATCGCTTGTTTCATATCATTATTTAAACGCTCGAGAAGACTCATCTTTCCACCCTCTCTTAGAATTTACGTTTTCTTGCAGCTTCAGACTTTTTCTTACGTTTTACGCTTGGTTTTTCATAAAATTCACGCTTCCTAGCTTCCTGAAGCGATCCTGCTTTAGATACAGTACGTTTGAAACGACGAAGAGCATCTTCAAGCGATTCGTTTTTACGAACGACGGTTTTAGACATCTCTTTCCCTCCCTCCGAAAACAACACACTAACTCAAGTTGTCAACATGTTATACATGTACTAAACAATTATAATATATCATCTTTAGCAGGTCAACCAATAAAATCAAACTTATTTTGAATATTATCATGTTATTATCATAATTTTTCTTTAAACCATCATTCAACGGCATGGAAACCCAATTTATAGCATGTCTCCCCTTAACGGACCATAAGTTATTAAAGGGGTGACAGTCATGTATGAACTATTTTTATTCCTACTATTCATTGCGATATTTTTGGCTGGTATGTCAGTTTTACGAATCGGGTTGTTCAATATGTCCGGTGCAGCATTAAAAACATTTCTCTCAAAAGTAACGGATAAACCATGGAAGGGTTTCATGGCCGGAACCATCTTTACGGGGATCTTGCAAAGCAGCTCGGCGGTCATGGTCATGACTGTCGGCCTCGTTTCTGCAGGAAGCTTAACGTTCCCGCAAACAATCGGGATTATTCTTGGAACGAATATCGGATCCACCTTCACGGCAGAGTTCATGACCATCTCTTTGGATGGTTGGATCATCCCAGGTGTCATCAGCGGCGCTTTCCTTTGCTTCATGCCAAATGTATTATCGCGAAGCTTAGGTATGACATTGATCGGAATCTCGGCCATCTTTGCGGCTATGAGTGGTTTTAAAACGCTTTCGACACCAATTGCAGCCTATCCATCCATACAAACGCTCATCAATTACATAGAGGGCCATATGAGTTATGCCCTATTAGCAGGGATATTATTGACGGCACTCATTCACTCTAGTTCCGCTACCATCGGGATAGCCATGAGCTTTTTGATGAATGGGGAGTTATCCGTCGCTTCCGCAATCATCATCATGTTTGGATCCAATATAGGCACTTGCATCACCGGATACATGGCCAGCATCGGGTCTGGTAGACAAGCTGCCTTCACAGCTTATGCACATATTTGGCTAAACGTCATCGGGGTTGCTGCATTCCTGCCTTTTGTGGACATCCTGGAACGAACGGCTGCCTTTTTCACCGAAAACGAGGGGAAACAACTCGCCCATGCTAGTGTCATTTTCAATATCTTGACTTCTTTGGCTGTCTTGCCTTTCGCACGCCAATTCTCCAGCTTCATTCTTTGGGTGCACCGTCCCCCTAAAAAATAAAGGCCTGACCTAAAAGTCAATGGCTTTGGGGACAATTTCGGAGGTTTGCTCGTGGGTTTTGGTGCTTTACTCGTGAAATTTGCGCTTTTACTCGTGAGTTTTGCACGTTTACTCGTGAATTCCGGTGCTTTACTCGTGAGTTTTGCGCTTTTACTCGTGAATTTCAATTTCCTCCTCAAAATTGCGCGCTTTAGCTTAATTTTGGGGCGTTTTCTTTTGCATTTTCATGACATTCACTCAATTTCGGTGCTTTACTCGTGAATTTTGCAAGTTTACTCGTGAATTCCGGTGCTTTACTCGTGAGTTTTGCACTTTTACTCGTGAATTTCAATTTCCTCCTCAAAATTGCGCGCTTTGGCTTAATTTTGGGGCGTTTTCTTTTGCATTTTCATGACATTTACTCAATTTCGGTGCTTTACTCGTGAGTTTTGCACGTTTACTCGTGAATTCCGGTGCTTTACTCGTGAATTTTGCACTTTTACTCGTGAATTTCAATTTCCTCCTCAAAATTGCGCGCTTTAGCTTAATTTTGGGGCGTTTTCTTTTGCATTTTCATGACATTCACTCAATTTCGGTGCTTCACTCGTGAATTCGCCGTTCTAACTCGTGAAACTCGCGCTTGTGCGGTTTTCTTTAAAAGTTGCTGGTTCCAAAAATAACTAGTGAGAATTCAAAATTGATACATCTTTCATTTTTTGCCGTGGAGAGCTTTTTCTTGGACAGGAATGAAGCAAGCGCGATCAGACGTGGTGGGAAAAAGGGGAATAAAAAAAAGGCGGAGAAAAATTATTCTCCGCCTTTGAAAAAAATCAATAATCGGATTCAGCCGTTAAGCCCTTTACGATGGAGACACCTGCACTCGCACCAATTCTTGTTGCACCAGCTTCAATCACTTTCTGGGCATCACTCGTGTTGCGGACACCACCTGAAGCTTTGACACCGATATCGGGACCGACCGTTTTTCTCATGAGCGTGATATCTTCAACAGTCGCACCGCCGGTCGAAAAACCTGTTGATGTTTTAACATAATCCGTTCCCGCTTTTACTGCCAGTTCACAAGCACGGACTTTTTCTTCCTCAGTCAATAGAGAGGTTTCAATGATTACTTTCGATAGAGCCTTACCAGTGGATGCAGCTATCACAGCACGGATATCCCGCTCTACCAACTCATCATCCTTGTCCTTCAATGCGCCGATATTGATCACCATATCGACTTCGTGAGCACCATTGCTGATGGCATCTTTCGTTTCAAAAGCTTTAGTTTCCGGTGTGGTTGCACCTAGAGGGAACCCGATAACCGTACAAACTTTCACTTCTGAACCTTCCAAAAGTTCGCTTGCATACTTAACCCATGTCGGGTTTACGCATACGGAAGCAAAGTTATACTCTCTCGCTTCTTCGCATAATACCTTAATTTGCTCTTTGGTTGCATCTGCTTTTAATAACGTGTGGTCAATTAAACCTGCTACATTTTGTGACATTAATAATCCTCCTCAAAACAATCTATTACTAGTTGTACGTACCTCTAATCATACCATAATTTATCCACTTTGACGATATATATAGTCTTTACCCGAACGTTCCAAGAAAACACATCAAACAGAGAATAAAAAAAAAGACAGCGTTAAATCGCCGTCTTAAATATTTGATGCTTGTTGCAATGGTAAATCCTTTACAATCGTCACGAACTGTCCTTCACTAAATGGATAGCCAGACTTCGTAATTTTCACTTTTACGATTTCACCGACCATTTCATCTGAAGCCGGGAAAACGATTTTCATATAATTATCGGAGTAGCCTTCATAAAGGCCATTTTCCAACTTCGTTTCAGGAATGACTTCCAGAACTTCACCCTCGAATCGGGAGGCATACTCTTTTGCCAGCTGATCCGACAAAGCGATAAGCCGGTGGACACGTTCATTTTTGACATCTTCATCCACTTGACCCTCCATACGGGCAGCCGGAGTCCCTGTCCGTTTTGAATAAGGGAAAACATGAAGTTCGGAGAATTTATATTTTTCTATAAAGTTATATGTCTCCATGAATTCTTCTTCGGTTTCACCTGGGAAACCTACGATGACATCAGAGGTAACAGCAAGACCCGGAAGTGCAATTTTCAACTTTTCGATTCGATCACCGAAGAAATCCATCGTATATTTACGTCTCATCCGTTTTAGTACTGTATCGGAACCCGATTGGATTGGTATATGCAAATGACGTACGACTTTTTTCGAATTCGTCAGCACTTCAATGATCTCATCTGTAATTTGGCTGGCTTCAATGGATGAAATACGGATACGCTTCAGCCCATCGATTTTTTCCAAGTCCCGCAGCAGCATCGCCAAATTATAGTCCTTCAAATCGTCTCCGTAGCCGCCAGTATGGATTCCGGTCAGGACTAACTCCTTATAGCCTGCCTCGACAAGCTGCTCAGCTTGGTGAACGACTTCCTTCGGATCGCGGGAACGCATCAAGCCACGAGCCCAAGGTATGATGCAGAAAGTGCAGAAATTATTGCAGCCTTCCTGAATCTTTAGCGAAGCGCGTGTACGGTCTGTAAAAGCTGGTACATCCAACTCTTCATAGACACGGTTTTTCATGATATTTCCTACAGCATTGATTGGTTCACGTTCCACCTTGAATTGCTCGATATAATCAAGAAGTTTAACCCTGTCCTGTGTTCCTACAACAATATCCACACCTGGTATGGCCATGATTTCAGCTGGCGATGTCTGAGCGTAACATCCCGTTACCGCTATGACGGCATTCGGATTTTTACGAATGGCACGACGGATGACCTGACGGCTTTT
Organism: Peribacillus simplex; assembly: GCF_001578185.1. Taxonomy (NCBI): domain Bacteria; kingdom Bacillati; phylum Bacillota; class Bacilli; order Caryophanales; family Bacillaceae; genus Peribacillus; species Peribacillus simplex. The sequence continues at coordinate 3,594,348 of NZ_CP011008.1, forward strand.
CTTATCGCCAGTGTTTGTCACCGTGCATGTGTTGATGACATATACATCTGATGTATTTTCAAACTCAACACGATCATATCCCCCAGTTTTAAATAATTGCCAAATAGCCTCTGTTTCATAATGATTCACTTTACAGCCTAATGTATGGAAAGCGACCGTTGCCATTTTTCATCACCTCAAAAGTTCTACATGATAAGAAACAGCGGAAAGTGCATATAAAGGTGCTGTTTCAGTTCTTAATATTCTTGGTCCAAGACCGCAAGCTACAAAACCGGCATCAGACAGTTTTTCAATTTCCTTATCTGCTAAACCACCTTCAGGACCAAAGACAAATAATATCGATTGCCCTCCGGTGATATCCTTCAGGACCGAAGCGAGTACAGAAGTTTCCCCCCGCTTTGCCTCTTCTTCAAAAGCGATTAATTTATGATCGAAACCAGTTGCATACCCAGCTAGCTGATCTGCCGTCATCGGCTCCTTGATGGCAGGGATAACCGTGCGGTGAGATTGCTCGGCCGCCTCTTTTGAAATCTTCTGGAGCCTCTCCAATTTCTTGCCTACCTTTTTGTGGTCCCATTTTACCACCGAACGAGCAGCAATAAAAGGGATAAACTCAACCGCACCCAGTTCCGTACCCTTTTGTACGATATATTCCAATTTATCCCCTTTAGGCAGACCGCTCGCTATCACAACCCTCACAGGAAGTTCCTTTTCTTCATTCTTCCATTCGATAACAGTCCCTATAACAACATCATCAGTTATTTCGGAAATTTCCGTGACAGCAGTCATACCATTAGCTTTCACCGTGATTATCCGCTCTCCCGGTCCCATTCTCATCACCCTGGAGATATGGTGAAAATCATCACCTGATATCGTCACCGTGTTTCCATTGATGTCTTCTTCGTTAAGAAAATACCGTTGCACACTGCCACCTACTTCATCTAGTCTAAAATACATACAGCGGCTAACAGTCAGGTTTCCCGAATGCAAGCCATGCAAGGATTCAAGCTAAAAAAAGGTACTCTGACTATCAAAATACCCGATAATCAGAGTAACTTTTTCAATTAATCATTTCTTTTCGCTATTATTGCTACCCAATCTTCCATCAAGATCGTTTCCTCAATGGTGAATCCGGATCCTATAATCGCATCCTTCACATCTTGTTTCTTTGGTTGAATGATTCCAGAAGCGATGAAATATCCGCCAGGTTTAACCACTTTCGCTACATCATCCGTAAATCGCATGATCACTTCGGCAAGAATATTAGCCACGACGACATCCGCTTGTTCATTCACACCATCCAGCAGGTTGCCTTGTGAAACGGACACTTTATTCTGAACGTTATTAAGTTCCACATTTTGAATAGCTGACTGTACAGCCACTTCATCCAAATCAAGGGACTGGATTCGTTCTGCATCCAATAACGCAGCAGCAATGCTTAGAACCCCAGAACCCGTTCCTACATCAACAACTAAATCCCCTGGACGAACTGTACGTTCCAGCGCTTGGATGCACATGACCGTTGTCGGATGTGTCCCTGTTCCGAAGGCCATGCCGGGATCAAGTTCAATGATCAATTCGTCACTGCTGACAGGAGTATAATCTTCCCATGTCGGTACGATGGTAAACCGTTCGGAAATCTTGACGGGATTATAATATTTTTTCCAAGCCGTCGCCCATTCTTCTTCATTCACTTCACTAATTGAAACAATATTCTTCCCAAGGTCTATATCAAATTGAAGGAGATTATTAATTGATTCCTTTATAGCATCAACAGTTTCACCAAGGAAGCTGTTAACTGGCAAATAAGCCTTAATCAATACACCTTCATCCGGATAATCATCTGGGTTTAAGTGGTAGATTTCGCCAAAAACATTTTCGCGTTCCTTGACTAATTCTAGAGGATCCTCAATGACAACACCGCTGGCACCTGCCTCATGAAGAATATTCGAAACAGGTTCAACCGCTTCATTCGTTGTTTGGATTGCAAATTCAGACCACTTCATAATCTACCAACTCCCAATTTGTTCTTTTACTTTAATTCACCTATCTTTAAAAGCACGCTTCACTTTTGAGAAAAAACCATCATGATGTTCATCAATACCTTGACCGCTGATATCGCTGAACTCACGAAGCAGGTCTTTTTGTTTTTCCGTTAATTTTTTAGGTGTGACCACTAATACGACCACATGTTGATCTCCTTGCCCATATCCTCTGACATTAGGAACACCTTTGCCCTTTAAACGGAAGCGCGTGCTCGTTTGTGTACCGGCAGGGATCTTCAGCTTCACTTTTCCATGAAGGGTCGGAACTTCTATTTCATCCCCTAGTGCGGCCTGAGCAAAAGTAACAGGCATTTCACAATAGATATCATCGCCATCCCGCTCAAAGAATTCATGACTGCGCACATGGAAGACTACATACAGATCTCCGGCTGGTCCGCCATTGATTCCTGGCTCGCCTTGTCCGGTTACACGCAATTGCTGGCCATCATCAATTCCTGCTGGCACCTTAACTTGGATCTTTTTACGTTTTTGGACTTTTCCGTCCCCGCCGCATGTTGAACATTTATTAGGAATGATTTTTCCTGTTCCTTGACAATGATGACATGCTCTCCGGTTCACAATCCTTCCGAACGCTGTGTTTTGTTCTACATTCAATTGACCGGTCCCATGACAATGTGAACAGTTTTCCACTTTTGTACCTGGTTTTGCACCTGATCCTTTGCATGTATCACAATTCTCTTCACGCGGAATTTCAATTTCAGTCTCTTTTCCAAATGCAGCCTCTTCAAAAGAAAGCGTCATCGTATACTGTAAATCCGCCCCTTGACGTGGTGCATTCGGATCTCTCCTGCGTCCGCCGCCCCCAAAGAAACTGCTGAAAATATCTTCAAAACCGCCGAAACCACCAAAGTCCTGACCGCCAAAGCCCTGATTTGGATCTGTATGTCCGAATTGGTCATAATGGGCCTTTTTCTGTTCGTCGCTCAATACTTCGTAAGCTTCCTTGATTTCTTTAAATTTATCCGCAGCATCGTCCGCTTTATTAATATCAGGGTGATATTGTTTGGAGAGCTTACGATACGCTTTTTTGATTTCATCCTTCGAAGCACTCTTCGAAAGGCCTAACACCTCATAATAATCGCGTTTACTCATATCTAAAATCCACTCCCGATTCGATTCACATAAAGGTAATATTATCACTGAACGAAGATAATAATCAACTAGAAAAGTACAAACGGCTCTAACACTTTTTTGTAAATTGTAATGCCAGTCCCAATTTGCACACATTTCTCTCTAAATTTCCATGATTCCCCACCAGCGATTGTAAGAACAAAAGAAAATCAGATGCCAACACTTCCTGGCAATGATTCCATCCACTGTAAAAAAAGCCAAAGTCAAGATAACCTGACTTTGACTTTTCTACAATGGCAGGCAGAAATCAACTGCCCAATATATATCAGTTTCCCGATTGGGTCACTTTTTATTTTTTCTCTTCTTCGTTAACTTCCGTGTACTCTGCATCAACTACATTATCGTCCTGAGCAGATTCGCCAGCACCGGCTTCGCCAGCTTGCTGAGCTTTTGCCGCTTCTTCATAAAGCTTCATTGTCAAAGCTTGAACGATTTCATTAAGTGCATCTTTTTTCACGCGGATTTCTTCAAGCTCATTTTTCTCGATTGCAGCTTTCAGTTCGTCCTTCGCTTCATTCGCTTTAGTTACTTCCGCTTCGTCAACTTTACCTTCTAGATCTTTAAGCGTTTTTTCCGTTTGGAAAACTAATTGATCAGCTTCGTTACGAAGTTCGACTTCTTCTTTACGTTGTTTATCGCTATCGGCATTTTCTTCCGCCTCACGTACCATGCGGTCGATTTCTTCATCAGAAAGGCCTGAAGATGATTTGATGGTGATCGCTTGTTCTTTGTTCGTGCCAAGATCTTTCGCACGAACGTTCACGATACCATTTTTATCGATATCGAATGTCACTTCAACTTGTGGAATTCCACGCGGTGCCGGTGGAATGTCACTCAATTGGAAACGACCAAGAGTTTTGTTATCCGCTGACATTGGACGTTCACCTTGCAGGACATGGATATCAACTGCCGTTTGATTATCAGCCGCTGTCGAGAATACTTGTGATTTACTTGTCGGAATCGTAGTATTACGGTCAATCAGTTTCGTGAATACTCCGCCCATCGTTTCAATTCCAAGTGAAAGTGGAGTTACATCCAGAAGGACCACATCTTTAACATCCCCTGTCAATACGCCACCTTGAATTGCAGCACCCATGGCCACTACTTCATCAGGGTTTACACCTTTGCTTGGTTCTTGACCGATTTCCTTTTTGATCGCTTCAACAACCGCAGGAATACGTGTAGATCCGCCAACAAGGATTACTTTGTCGATTTCAGATGCTGAAAGGCCAGCATCTTTCAATGCTTGACGAGTTGGTCCCATAGTGCGTTCCACAAGACCTGAAGAAAGCTCATCGAATTTAGCTCTAGTCATCGTTACGTCCAAGTGAAGCGGGCCAGCATCTCCAGCTGTGATGAATGGTAAAGAAATTTGAGTTGAAGTTACGCCGGAAAGATCTTTTTTCGCTTTTTCAGCTGCATCTTTCAAACGTTGAACCGCCATTTTGTCTTTTGAAAGGTCGATTCCGTTTTCTTTCTTGAATGCTTCTACTAGGTAATCGATGATGACTTGGTCGAAATCATCTCCACCTAGACGGTTGTCACCGGCTGTCGACTTAACTTCGAAAACGCCATCCCCAAGTTCCATGATCGATACGTCAAATGTACCGCCGCCAAGGTCGAAAACAAGGATCGTTTGATCTTCTTCCGTTTTATCCAAACCGTATGCAAGTGCTGCAGCTGTCGGTTCGTTGATGATACGTTCCACTTCAAGACCAGCAATTTGACCGGCATCCTTAGTTGCTTGACGTTCTGCATCATTGAAATAAGCAGGTACAGTGATAACCGCTTTTGTAACTTTTTCGCCAAGATACTCTTCAGCGTATGATTTTAAGTATTGAAGGATGATTGCAGACACTTCCTGAGGTGAGTATTCTTTTCCTTCAATTACTTCTTTATGGTCGGTACCCATATGGCGTTTAATGGAAATGATCGTGTTAGGGTTAGTAATCGCTTGGCGTTTTGCCACTTCCCCCACTTGTCTTTCTCCATTTTTGAATGCCACTACGGATGGTGTTGTACGGTTTCCTTCTGGATTCGGGATTACTTTTGGTTCCCCGCCTTCAAGTACAGATACACAAGAGTTTGTTGTACCTAAGTCAATACCAATAATCTTGCTCATAGTTTCACTACCTCCCAATTATTATATGTAAAAATCTTATTCGTTCACTTTTACCATTGCAGGTCGAATAACACGGTCTTTAAGAAGGTATCCTTTTTGGAATTCCTCGACGACGATGTTAGAACCGAAGTTTTCATCTTGAACTTGCATGACCGCTTGATGCAAACGCGGATCGAACTCTTCACCAACCGAACTGATCGGTTCGATGCCTTCTTTAGTCAATGCATCAATAATCGCTTTGTAGACCATTTCCATGCCAGATAGCAGGGATTTCGTCTGTTCATTTTCCGCTTCGATTTTTGTAGCTCTTTCAAAATTATCAAGAGCTTCCACTAAATCAACGGCAATACTTTGAACTCTATATTTTTGAGCCGCCTCCATATCAAGCTTGGCACGGCGTCTTGAATTATCAAAATCGGCCTGCAGACGAAGATAACGGTTATCCATTTCTTCGATTTTTGCCTGAAGCTCAGCGATCTTTTCATGAGCCAATTGAAGTTCATCTTTTTCAACCGGAGTTTCCTCCTGGTTTTGTTCAGCTGGAATTTCATCTTCAGCGAAAACTGCATCTGCAGCGCTTTCCTCGATTGTTTCATTTTCCAATGTTTGTTCTTCGTTTTTATTTTCTGTCACAATCTCACCTCCCTAAAAGGGTTATACAATTTATGCTAAAGTAATACGTCAGGCTGCGGAGTATGACCTCCGCCACCTTAACAATATTACCTTTGCTCCTATTTTTGATACAGTTTTGTCATCAGGGCCGTTAAATCTTTCGAGAAAAACGAAAGCAAACTGATCACTCTCGAATATTCCATTCTCGTTGGACCCAATATGGCTAATGTGCCCACTTGCTCCTGCCCGATTGAGTAGGTTGCCGTAATCAAACTGCAGTCATCGAGCACTGTGTTTTGATTTTCACGGCCAATCTTGACGTGAATGCCCGATGGATTTTGGGTAATGAGTTCATAAAATCCCTGTTCCTGCTCAATCATTGATAAAAGCGTGCTTACTTTAGCAATATCATGGAACTCCGGCTGCCTCAGCATATTCGTTTTCCCGCCGAAAAATATCTTTTCAGGTTTTGTGTCCGTCAGGGTATCCGCCAGGACCGAGACCATCGATCCATAGTTATGGATGTGACGGCTCAAAAGAACAGCCACTTCCTTATAAATCTTATCCTTTAGATCAACCAGCGGAACATCGACCAAACGGGAATTTAATATGTTCACCATCTTTTCAATTTCGTTTATATCCAAAGAAGGCGGTAAGGAAATCATTCGATTTTCCACATGACCTGTATCAGTGATAATGATGGCTATTGCCGTTTCGGGGCTCAGAGGAATGATCTGGATTTTTTTCAGCTTATGCTCATTCACTTTTGGCCCCAGTACAATCGCCGTATAATTCGTCAGTTCCGAAAGTATTTTCGCTGACTTTTGAACGATCTTTTCCAATTCATAAATTCGTTCTACAAAAACGGATTTTAATATCTTCATTTCATTCTTTTTCGGAGCTTGAGGAGAAAGTAAATGATCCACATAATATCTATACCCTTTTTCAGAAGGAATCCTACCGGAAGAAGTATGGGTTTTTTCTAGAAATCCCATTTCTTCAAGATCGGACATTTCGTTTCGAATTGTGGCAGAGCTGAACGTAATTTCATCTTTCTTCGACAAGCTTCGTGACCCAACTGGCTGTGCAGAATGGATAAAATCCTCGATTATCACTTGTAGAATCAATAATTGACGATCAGTTAGCATGTATGATCACCTCTGTTAGCACTCTGTCTCTCCGAGTGCTAATATACTAATAAATTATCAAATGAAGCTTATGATGTCAACAATGAAAACCCCTAATTCATCGTTAAAATAACATAGATTTACTTCACTCGGAATCAATAACGCCTAAAAATGATTGGAACACTTCATTTCCAAGCAATTTTCCCCGTTCGGTCAAGCGCACGAACCCGCCTTCTATCTTAAGCAGACCCTTTGCCGATTCTTCTTCGAGCGGTTTCCTGAAAATCTCCGTCATTTCAACAAAAAATTTATTCTTGAAGATTTCCAATGAAACTCCTTCCGTTTTTCGGAGACCCAAAAACATCTCCTCTTCCATCCGTTCATGAAGCGGTACTGGGTGCTCCTCCAAAACAGGCAGCTGGTTCGCCATCAATGGTGCGATATATTTCATCACCGGACCATGATTGGCCACTCTTGTTCCTCCAGTATAGCCATGTGCACCGGCACCAATCCCATAATACTCCGCATTATCCCAATATGTCAGATTGTGCCGGCTTTCAAACCCTTCACGGGCAAAATTACTGATTTCATATTGATGCAGGCCATGCTTCTCCATCTCTTCCATCAGCCTCTCATACATCGAAGCCTCGAGCTCCTGCGGCGGCAGGTTTAATTTACCCCTTCGCATCTGATTATAAAAAACCGTCTTCGGTTCAACGATCAATGAGTAGCTCGAATAATGCGGCAATTGAAGGGCAATCGCTTTATCCAGCGTATCATTGAAATCTTCCATCGTTTGGCCCGGCAATCCATAAATCAGATCGATGCTGATATTCGTAAAGCCAACCTCTTGAGCCAGATGAATCGTTTCATATACTTCTAGAGCCCGGTGGGTCCGGCCAATTCGTTTTAATAATTCATCATTGAAGCTTTGCACACCAAAGCTAAGTCTATTGACACCTGAATGATAAAGTATCTCGAGTTTTTCTCTCGAAAGATCCCCTGGATTGGCTTCAAATGTATATTCAGCCTTTTTGGGGTCAAATGGCAGGGTTTCATTGATTGCTTCACATAAGAATGCAAGCTGCTTTTCATCTAGGGAGGTCGGTGTCCCTCCACCAACAAAAACAGTATCCAATCCTGCAGTCGGGTATTTGGAAAGCTGCATCACCATTTCCCTTTTCATCATCTGTAAATAATCGTCGACCGGCTGTCCCTGCAAAAACACTTTATTAAAATCACAATAGTGACAAATATGTTCACAAAATGGTATATGGAGGTAGGCGCTTTTAATCATTGTGTTCACAACCTTTTAATCGAATGAGTCGATAGAAAAAGAGGCTAGATCTCCTCTACCCTCTTTTTTCTATCTATCGTTTATTTTATTTATTTTTTTGGTGTCGTATCATCCATTTTCAAAACAGCCATGAAAGCTTCTTGCGGCACTTCAACGGAACCTACCTGTTTCATCCGCTTTTTACCTTCTTTCTGTTTTTCGAGCAACTTACGTTTACGGGAAATATCGCCGCCGTAACATTTAGCCAATACGTTTTTCCGCATTGCACTAATCGAAGAACGGGCCACGATTTTTTGCCCGATTGCCGCTTGGATCGGCACTTCAAATTGTTGTCTTGGAATCAATTTCTTCAATTTTTCAACAATGACTTTACCGCGTTCATAGGCAAAGTCCTTATGAACGATGAAACTTAAAGCATCGACGGTTTCAGCATTCAGTAAGATATCCATCTTCACAAGCTTGGACGGTTTGTAGCCAATCAACTCATAATCGAATGAAGCATAGCCTCTTGTATTGGATTTCAATTGATCGAAGAAATCATACACGATTTCCGATAAAGGTATTTCATAATGAATGCTCACACGGGTCTCATCGATATATTCCATATCAATGAAGTTGCCGCGTTTATTTTGACAGATTTCCATGATCGTTCCGACGAACTCCGTCGGTGCCATCATCGTCGCTTTGACGTATGGCTCCTCGACCCGTTCAATCTTTTGAGCATCTGGCATATTAGACGGGTTATCTACTTTCAGGACCGTTCCGTCTGTTTGGATCACATCATAAATAACACTCGGCGCAGTTGTGATCAGATCAATTTTGAATTCACGTTCAATCCGTTCCTGGATAATTTCCATATGAAGGAGTCCAAGGAATCCGCAACGGAAACCGAAGCCCAATGCTTGCGATGATTCCGCTTCGAACTGCAGCGCTGAATCGTTCAATTCCAATTTCTCTAACGCATCCCGTAAATCATTGAATTTCGATGCGTCAATTGGGTATAGACCGCAATATACCATCGGATTCATCTTCCGGTAGCCCGGCAATGGCTCTGTCGCACTATTCACGGCACTGGTAATCGTATCACCAACAGTCGTATCACCAACGTTTTTAATGGCTGCCGTAAGGAAACCTACATCACCGACGTTCAGTTCATCCAACAGCTGGGTCTTTGGATTGAAGACACCCAATTCGGTTACATCAAATTCCTTGCCCGTGGACATCATTTTGATTTTGTCGCCCACTTTAATGGAACCTTCAACAACACGGATATAAGCAACCACACCGCGGTACGCATCAAACAGTGAATCGAAAATAAGCGCCTTGAACGGGGCATCGGGATCTCCCTGTGGAGCTGGGACCAATTCAACGACCTGCTCCAAAATCTCCTCGATTCCGATTCCCGCTTTAGCTGAAGCCAAAACTGCATCGGAAGCATCCAACCCGATTACTTCCTCGATTTCTCCACGTACCCGTTCCGGATCGGCACTCGGCAAATCAATTTTATTGATGACCGGAATGATTTCCAGATTGTTGTCCAAAGCTAAATACACGTTTGCAAGCGTTTGGGCCTCAATACCCTGTGCCGCATCGACAACAAGGACAGCCCCTTCACAAGCTGCAAGGCTTCGTGACACTTCATACGTAAAATCGACATGTCCCGGTGTATCAATAAGATGGAAAATATATTCTTCGCCATCTTTCGCATTATATTTCAATTGAATCGCATTCAATTTAATCGTAATTCCACGCTCACGCTCTAAATCCATGGAATCCAACAGTTGACTCTTCATTTCACGCTGAGTCATGGCGTTCGTTTTTTCAATGATACGATCCGCCAATGTAGATTTACCATGATCAATATGAGCGATGATGGAAAAGTTACGAATCTTTGATTGTCTTTTTAATTTTTCTTCTCTATTCATGACGTTCACTCCCACTAGTCGACACAATACACTATTTTTTATTATATCAATAGAAAATGCAAGATTCAACAGAATAGTTACAAAAGAAGCATCATTACAGGGCAAAGCATAAAAAAAGGCTGCATTCCGGATTCGGATGCAGCCTTTGGATAGGGCACACTCAACTTATTCCACACCTAAATCATATCGATAAGTGCTTGGAAGGCCCCTGATATGGTATCTCCAAGTGCTTTGCCGATCGAAGAGAAAAAGTTGAATGCTTTCATTTCTTCAAGCTTTTCTTTTTTCGTCTCCAAATCATGACTTGTTACTTTTTGTCCAAGGATATCCGCTTCCATCTCCCCTTTGTCCGATTGGTTAATGATGAATGCACTATTCAAAGAGGGATCCTCATACCCCTTCATCTTTTTCATCCCATCGTTCGCTTGCTGCATCCCAATAAGGACACCTAAAAATAATACGAGTACAATCCCTGTACATTTCAACCAAAATCGAACCATGATAGAGAACTCCTTTCAATTACTTCGCTTCCGATTCCCCAGTCGTTTTATCCACTGCTTTGGCATCCCAATAAAATTCGCTGAAAGCATCGCTAAAGGCATCAACGGTTAAGTACATTTCCTCGAATGTATTATCAACACCGCCAATTTCAATGAGCATGGCATTGCCTGACAAATCCTGATTATATATACCATTATGTCTAGTTCCGCCCTGTTTCATAAGCCCGCGTGAAATCCCTGGGTATTTTTTCTCCAAAGCTATATGAAGCTTATTGGCAAGTGCGGCATTTTTTTCATAGTTCGGATTATTGCCCCCGATCACGAAGGCGATTTTGGCATACTCTTTACCTTTGATCGTAATTGTCGTATCTTTTTTCCGCTTTGCATCGCGATGGATATCAATCAGATATTCCAAATCTTTGTTAGTGGCCAATGCCGTCTGGACTGACTTTCGGGATTCTTGATAGGATTTGGTATAATTCAATCCTTTATTATTGAGATTTCCCATGATATCCGTTTTATCGAGCGAGGAACCAATCCCCTTATCAGCCAGATCTTCAACCATCCTTTTCCCGAGTTTCGTAATATTGATTTTAGAATGGTAGGCCAGATCCGGATTGGTCACCCCTTTTAAATAAGGAAGGTACGATTCCCGGTTATGGCTATGATAAATCTCGACCACTTTCCGGCCATTGGTCGTTTGATTCGGCTGATTGGCCACTCCTTTTTCCGGTTCTTCAATCTCATCCAGGTTTTGCAGGGATGCATCCCTTTCTTCATTCAGGACGTCTACTGGCGGTGAGGATTCATACGGCATATTCGTATAATTCGTCCCCTCCCCAGCCACGAGGATTTCATTATCAAAAATCGAGAAGCCAGGAAGTTCCCGGCCAAGTAAACTTCGCGGGTCCTCAAATGAAATGTTAGTCGAGACTTTTATCAATTGATTCGTGATCACCGATTCCTGCTTACCTTCTGGCAGGGCATTAAAAAAATAATGATTTTCATTTGCCAGCATCGCGAACAGCATTTTTCCTGAAAATTGGTTCGCAACGGTATGTACGGAATTCGAGGATATCCGATATTCCGGTCTTAGGGAAGTCATGACCCCGCTGACTGAAAAAACAAAAAGAAGCAAGGCGAGAATACCTAGAAAAGTTTTTATTATTGTTGATCCGTGAATGGCTGTTATGATTCCTGGCGAATTTCTTCTTTTCATTCTTCCACCCTCTCTATAGCTTGTCTATTAATACCTATGACTTTGCTAGAAAGGGTAGAACACCATTTTTGGGCACTTAAAATGATTTAACGGGTATAGTAACCGGTATTTTCTTGATTTATTGAATGATGGAGCGCTGCATTTAACCCATTGGCTATCAAATTGGCCATATCCTCAATGAAAACATCCACTTCCTTCGGTGTAACCATTAAATTTTGGCCAAGCGGTGACAGCACCTCATATATCAATTTCCGTTTCTCTTCATCAGGGAGGACACCTATCATCCCCAAGAAGGTTTGGCGTTCCTTTTCGCCTGGCATATCCTCTTCGGTCAGCTTTGTACGTTTTCCAAAACTGAATCCAGCGGGTGCCAATGAACGTGATGGTCTGTCCCCTTCATTCAATTCCTTGCCGAAATGCTTCAATATATAATCAATCGTATCACTGGCAATTGATACGGCATCTACTACGGTTGGTATTCCAATAGCTATAACAGGAACTCCCAGTGTTTCCTGACTCAATTCTTTTCGTTTATTTCCCACACCAGAACCTGGATGGATGCCTGTATCCGTAATTTGAATCGTTGAATTCACACGGTCGATCGAACGGGCAGCCAAGGCATCAACGACGATCAGGAAATCAGGGTTACTTTTTTCGATGACCCCTTTTATGATGTCACTCGTCTCGATTCCCGTAATCCCCATCACACCAGGGGAAATCGCACTGACCGGGCGATAGCCTTCCTTGACGGACTCCGGCTGCAATTCGAACAAATGCCTCGTGACTACAAGATTCTCAACGACAGCAGGCCCTAGAGCATCGGGAGTAACATTCCAATTACCAAGTCCGACAACTAAACAACTGCTTTCTTTGGTGATTTTATTCCGTTGCAAGAAGTAAGCCAGTTCGTTGGCAAACACCTTTTCCACCCGCTGCTGGGTATCCGTATCCTGCTGGCGGATCCCCTGGACTTCGATGGTCAAGTAGCTGCCCTTTTTTTTACCGATTTCTTTTTCCCCCTCAGCCGTGACCTCGACTAAGGATACCTTCAGATCATCCACTTCTTTTTCCTTAATAATGACCCCTTCGATTCGGGATACATCCACTTCCTCAACAACACCTTTATGTTCAAGGGCAATTTCCTTTGCTTCAATCGCCAAATCTGTTCGAATTCCGTATTCACTAAGGTCCAAATTATTTTCCATAACGGCCTCCTGATGTTTGAATTGATATCTAATCTAGTAATTTCCATAGTCTCTCTTAAACATTCTGTCGTTTTTGCTTTTTTATTATTCATTTTTTTGGTACAATGAACCATGACGAGATGAATTTATTCCTGAAATTATAATTCCTTTTCGATTCTCAATCTGAAGTATTGCATATTTATGAGCAGTCTGATAGAATATCACTTGTGCTATTTGATATGGATTTGAAAAGTCGAGTTCATATAATCTCGATTTCTTTGTAGGAGGTGAACGGAATGCCAAACATTAAATCTGCTATTAAACGTGTAAAAATTAACGACAAAAAACGCGTTCATAACATTACTGTTAGATCAACTATGCGTACTACAGTGAAAAATGCTGAAGTTGCATTAGCTGGTGAAAACGTTGAAGCTGCTAAAGAAGCTCTATTAACAGCTGCTGTGAAATTAGACAAAGCTGCATCTAAAGGATTAATCCATAAAAATGCGGCAGCCCGTAAAAAATCTCGTTTAGCGAAAAGACTTAACGCTCTTAACGCATAATGACAAAAAATTAAACGATCCAATTGGATCGTTTTTTTTGTGCGTGTTTTTTTGTTCAAAAAAGGTGACAGGGTTTCTGCCACCTTTTTTATCATCTAATTTTCAAGAGCAGCAATTCAAGTGTTATCGCCTTATCTGCCTGTCCAGTCTTCATTTTATAATCCGCCTCCGCTAAGTCGTTCATGATGCTCAACAGCTCGCGTTCCTGGAATTTTCCCGTCTTTTCAAGTGCCAGCTTTACCCTGTAGGGGTGCACCTTCAGTTGTCCTGCAATTTTTTGCTGGCTATAGCCTTGACGTGAAAGCTCTTTCACCTGATACATTAACCTGACCTGTCCCGCCATAACACTCAATATCTTGATCGGCTCTTCATTCTGCCTGAGAAGATCGTGTAAAATCGTCATGGCACTCTCCATCTTCCGCTGCAAAACATGGTCAACAAGCGTGAAGATATTCTGCTCAAGGGATTTAGCGACCAGCTTTTCCACTACCTCGACCGTAATGTGTTTATCAGCTTCAGCATAAAGCACCATTTTATCCAATTCATTTGTCAGCATCATCAGATTCGTTCCTGCAAGTTCAAGTAAAAGCTCTGTAGCTTGTTCATCTATTTGGACGGAAGAGGTTGCGACCCGCTCCTTCACCCACCCCTTTAATTCATGGTCACCAAGCTTCTTTGCCTCAACGAGAACCGCCTTACGCTTCAGTTCCTTGGTGACTTTTTTCCGTTCATCCAGTTTCTCATAAGGTGCGGTCAACACGACAATAGAATAAGGAACGGGATCAGCCAAATAGGCTTCAAGCCTTTTCACATTATGTTCAACTCTTGATTTCGTTTTTTCAGCTGTCAGAAAAAATGGGTTTTGCATGAAAACTAGACGCCTTTCCCCGATAAATGGGAGGGTTTCAACATCTTCAAGCGCTGTTTCAACAGGCGTCTCTTCCAAATCAAATTGAGAAAAGTTAAAATCCATCTCATCTTCGTGAAGGACATTCTCGATCAATAGCTGCTTCGTTTCATTAATTAGATAGGCCTCCGTTCCATATAACATGTATACTGGCGCGAATTGCCCTTTTTTTATACTTTTCCATACGTCTAATACCAATAGAATCCGCCTCTTTTTTATGTATTCTTCTCTAATGGTATAGGTGGATGGACCATTTGACAAGCTATAAAGGGAACTAGCCCTCTAAAGGGCTAATTCCGGATCTATATGAACACTTTCAAGAAAGGCCCGGGTAATCTCCCTTGAAAGCGGGTAAAGTATTCATGTAGAATTCAAAAATCGAGCTTTGCTTTTTCGCTTGCTTTGTTTGTACTTTTATTTTGACCTCAAAATCCCAAACTATTTGTGACAACTCTTGTCAGTAAAGGAAATGAAGAAGTGTAGCCTGTAGATTTTTTTTTGGTAATGTTTTATACTATTAGCAGAAATAGGAGGGGTAAACAATGAACGAATTCGAAAAGAATGTCCAATCAAAAACAGATGACGTCGCTGATTCCGCTATGGGATTCATCGGTTCTTTTGTATTTTTCGCCGCCATGTTCACCATAGCTGTCGTCATTAAAGCTGTCGGATCCTGATTTCATTTACTACATGCACTTATTTTTCCTGAAGGAGGCTGCCGTTGCAGTCTCTTTCTTATTGATTTTCTACATACTATGGAAGAGTCTTCCGAAAGGTTCCTTTACTTTTATAATACTTGTAAATAATAGCTCCATCCTCATCCGTCCTGAACACTTTAATGCCATTTCCCTCCAGATTTCCAATTATGTCTCCATGAGGGTGACCGTAGCGATTATCCTTTCCAACTGAAATAAGCGCAGCTTTCGACTGTAGCTGTTCAAGGAAGGGCGTGGAAGAAGATGTTTTACTGCCATGGTGACCAACCTTCAAGATATCCGCCTGCAGCTGCGGAAATGCGCTTAACAGTTCCCTTTCCCCCTCTTCTCCCATATCTCCAGTCAATAGCCATGACAATCCCCCAAGCTTTGCTAATAGAACTATCGAGGAATCATTCTTATCCTCTTCTTTTTCATATGGACTTAGCACGGAAAACGCAGCTTCGCCCACTGCCCAATGATCCCCCCTCTTCGTAACCGTCATTTTAATCTTTTTATCTCTTGCAATGGACACAAAATCCAAATCCCGATAATGCTCTTCACTCCAGCCTCCAATAACAATCTCCCTCACCTTGAAATTTTCAATTAATTCCTTTGCACTTCCCATATGATCTGAATCTGCATGAGTTAAAATCAGTTTGTCCAAGTGCTGGATTCCCTTACTTTTCAATAATGGAATAATGATATCATCCGCCGTATTGAATTTCTTTCTCCTTTTTGCCCATGTTTCGATTGGAAATGTAATTTGCCCTCCCGTATCAATCAGATAATTACCGCGATTGAACGGCAGGATAATTAAAATGGAGTCACCTTGTCCAACATCGATTATCTGTACTTCACCAAAAGGTGAGAACCTTTGTAAATTATATTGAAAAAGCAAAAGGACAATCATGATTCCGCACCAGACTTTACATTTTTCAAAAGATTCATCCCAAGTCAGGTATAACCCTAAAAGGGAAATAACAAGTAATGTCATCATGATGAAAGGCGGTTTTCCAAACGTAATGGATGCAAGGGGCAAATCCGATACCGCATCCGCGGCTTTATTAGAGAGTATGAAAGTGAAGTTCAAAATTGATATGAGGGGTTGCCCCAAGGAAGGTAGCAATAAATGAATGAAGAGGGTAATCAGTGAAAATGGCAGCAAGATGATGGAATAAAGAGGAATATACAATACGTTCAAGAACACGCCAAGAAAAGATACTTCAAAAAAGTGAAATAGTAAAATGGGAAGGGCAGCCAATTGGGATATGGAACTGATGATAAATAGCTGCATCGTTTTTTGCGGGTATTGTAAGAAAATGCTTGAGGACATGATAATGGAGAAAGTGACTGCGAATGAAAGCTGAAAGCCTATATCATAGAGCATATTAGGCTTAAAAAACAACAGTGCCATGTAAACCGATGCAATTGTGGCACCCGCCGAGATTCGCTTTTTGAACAGCAGGAGTAAAAAGAAAAGCATAGCCATTAAACACGATCTAACCACTGATGGGCTAGCACCTGAAAGTATCATGTAAATTGGAAGGAAAATTAGAATGGCTACCATCATATTTTCCCTTGTAATTCCAACCCTGATGCCAAGATAAAATAACATTCCCGTTAAAAAACTTACATGAAGACCGGAAATCGCCAGTAAATGAACCAGACCCAACCGCTGATAATTAGTAAGGTCGACTTCATCTATATCTGTCTGGTCGCCGAATATGAGAGCTTTGACAAAACCGCTCGATTCTTCCGGAAAGTGTTTACTAATATACGTAATTCCCTTCATTCGCAAATTACGAATCGAAACTACAATCGAGTTTCCAACCTCTTGGCATTCTCGAAATGAAATGGAATCTGCTTTAAATATCCAATGTGTGCCTTGGCGCAAAAGATAACGCTGGTAATCGAAACTGTTTTCATTCCTGTTTTTGTCGGGAACTTGCAAATTCCCTTTGGCCGGACATGATAAACCGATTCGCAGAAGCTGGCTAAGCTTTGCTTTTTCTTGTTCGGTGGTGATGTTATAACGAAGCATTAGCCGCTCGCCTTTCTCACTGCCAACGAATCCTTTTAATGAATTTCCATCAATATTCGGTGGATCGGTAAATGTGATGATGAATCGACTTTCCGTTCCATGATATACAGAGTTGTTCCGGTGATCGGAGAAAGAGGCAGCCCCTAAGAAAATCCCCATGAGCACTAAATGAAGGCTAAGGGCCTTTACGCTCAACCCGACTGATAAATAAAGGAAACAGAGAAAAATAAGGATAATGATCAGCTGCCCTACATGTAAAAATGAATGGGCCGAAACCCCAAATGTAGCCGAAACGGCTAATAAGATAAGGTGTCTAGCCATGCCTGCCCCCCCGTCCTATTTAATTGTCAAATATCTGTTTGGCCTGCTTTTCCAGCTCCAATACAGCTTCTTTTCCCAGACCTGTTCGTTCAAGTTGGGCTAGCAACGAGAACACAAAGTCCTTTTTCTCTTTTCCATTAACATCTATGGCCCCTTTCGCTTCGACCTTTTCTGTCTTGACACCAGCCTGTTTAAATAACTCCAGGGCATATGGATGGTTTTTGTAATTCTCCGCATAATAAACAGCTTTGATTCCAGCTTGGATGAGTGATTTACAGCATTGAAGACATGGAAAATGTGTCACATATATTTCTGCCCCATCAGCTGGCACTCCAAATTTCGCACATTGTAAAAGTGCATTCATTTCAGCATGTATCGTTCTGACACAATGATTATCAATTACATAACAGCCATCATCAATACAGTGCGTCCCTCCTGCAATGGACCCATTATATCCTCCCGCAATGATCCGGTTATCCCGGACGATCGTCGCTCCTACAGCGAGGCGTGTACATGTGCTTCTTAAAGCTAATAAATGGCTTTGCGCCATGAAATATTGATCCCAACTAATCCTGTTCATGATGTATCCCCTTACTCCCTAGAATGATTTTCTTCAATTTTACCCTCTTCCTGTCCATTTGTGTAGCAAATTCAATCATTCATTGCACCGAAATGGAATCCTGTAACTTTTCAAACGTTTTATCGCCGATTCCCGATACCTTCTTCAATTCATCTACTTGCTTGAATTTCCCCACTTTTTCCCTGTATTCCAGGATCGCAATCGCTTTGGATGGTCCAATTCCCGTCAGTGTTTCCAAATCTTCCTGCGTAGCTGTATTCAAGTTCACCTGTCTCCCTGACGGCCCCTTAGCGGCGGCATTACCAGGCGGACCGACTTGTATATCCTCCAAGATTCCCTTGTCTTCTTCACCTATTTCCGGTACATAGATGACCATTTGGTCTTCAACGATTTGGGCAAAGTTCACTTTATCCTTATCGGCCTTGTCCGTAAAACTGCCCGCATCTGTGATCAAATCGATTACCCGGTCACCTGCCTGGGCCGTAAATAAGCCTGGGGCCTGCACCGCTCCTTTAACATCCACTTTAATGATTACTGGTTCGGCAGGCGTTTCATTTTCACTTTGTTCAATTTTATCTTCATTTGCCGTAACAGCAAATATATCTTCCGTATCAACCGGACCTTTCCCTTGTTGCAAAAAAAAGTAAACTCCTGCTGCCCCAGATACCAACGCAACGGTAATCATCGCCATTTTCTTTTTTAAAATTTTTCCCATTCATTTTCCTCCTTGTTAGTTTTCGCACAATACATTGTCATAGGACAGATTAAAAATACATAGGGTTTCTAGGAGAATCAATCGCTTAAGTGAGAGGAGTTGATCGGCATTGAAGAAAATCGGTGTAATCGGAACCGGCAATATGGGGACCATTTTAATCGAGGCGTGGCTGGAGGCAAAAATATTGAATCCGGCTGATCTAATCATTACAAATCGAACAATTTCCAAAGCATTGACGCTGAAAGAAAAACACCTTGGTATCAGGGTTGCGGAGAGCGCTGCCGAAATCGTCCAGCAAGCGGACTTTATTTTTATCTGTGTAAAACCATTACAAATAGATAGCCTGTTGCAGGGAATCAAACATCATATAAAAAGGGATCAGCTGGTTATTTCCATCACAAGTCCTGTTTCAGTCTCCCAGCTTGAATCGGCAGTGAATGCCCCCTGTGCCCGTTTTATACCGAGCATAACGAACCGTGTGGGTTCAGGAGTATCGTTACTGAGTTTCAGTGAGAGCTGCAGTAAGGAGAAAATGTCAGCTTTATTTGATTTGGCCTCCGCCATATCGGCACCGGTCATTATTGAAAATGATATTACACGGGTAGCTTCCGATATCGTCAGCTGCGGTCCTGCCTTCTTCAGCTATTTAGCACAAGCTTTTATTGACGCGGCTTGCCAAACGACGAAGATAGATAAAGAAACCGCTACGACTTTGACTGAAAACATGCTGGTTGGCTTAGGGGAACTGCTTGGTAAAGGAGTTTATACATTGCCGACCTTGCAGGAAAAGGTTTGTGTAAAGGGTGGAATAACGGGTGAGGGGATCAAGGTTTTAGAAGCTGAAACCGGGGAAATGTTCCATCATCTTTTTCAAGCGACACATGAAAAGTTTGCAGAGGATCTTCACGAAGTTGAGAAGCAGTTCGGCCATCCTTATTAATATTCGTAACATATATCTCATTTCCTTCTAAAAATAAAAAAAAGAAGAGGTTAGACCTTCACTCGTACAGGGATGTACGAACGGGGATCTTGACCTCTTCTTTCATTTACTGGCTACAAACAAGATTCTTTCGGTTTCCGTTACAAGCGGTGCTTCTTCAAGATCCGCCAGTATTTCAGAAACCGTAAAACCTGCTTCCTTCAACCACTTTTTGTATTGTTCAACCGGATAGGTCCGTTGATAATGCAACTCATCAAAACGGTCGTACAGACCACTTTCATCGTCCCTCACGAAAAAACTTAAATCATGTTCCACACTGTAAGGTTCTTCCCCCGGGAAACAGTCCCATATATAGGATACTTCCTCATCATTGACAGCAAACGTATTATCATGAAAGATTTTTTCCATTTTATAAATCGAATGGATATCGAACAAGAATAATCCGCCATCCTTTAAATGCTCATGAACCCTGCTGAACGTTTTTACTATATCCGCCTCGTCGCGAAGGTAGTTCAGCGAATCACAAAAAATCGTGACACAGTCAAATTGACCAAGTCCCTCGAGTTCTGCCATATTCTGTTGGAAAAGTGGAATCGATAATCCAAGCCTCACCGCTTTTTCATTGGCAACAAGAAGCATTTCATCAGATAAATCCACGCCGGTGACTTCAAATCCGTGTTGTGCCAATTCAACGGTCATTTCCCCGGTTCCACAAGCTAAATCCAGGACGTTCCTTCCACCAATTCCGTACTGTTCCAGCTTCGCCGTAAGGATCAGCAGCCATTTTTCATAGGGTGCATCCTTCATCAATTCATCGTATACATAGGCAAAGCGTTCATAAGTCATGGAGTCAGTTCACTCTCTAGATCTTCAAAAGGTGCATCTCCCCATAAACGTTCAAGGTTATAATAGTTTCTTTCATCCTTATGGAAAATGTGGGCCACTACATCGCCAAGATCCACAAGCACCCATTTCGCTTCGTCAAAACCTTCAAGACGTTTTACATTGATTCCTGATTCATCAGCTTTGCTCTTCATTTCACGAGCTATTGCTTGTACTTGTTTTTCAGAATTACCGTGGCAGATCAAAAAGTAATCCGCTACAAGGGAAATACCTTGCATATTCAATGCTACGATATCCTCCGCTCTTTTATCATCTGCCGCTTTTGCTGCAATTACAAGAAGTTCACGTTCAGTCATTACATCTTCTCCTTCAAATTCATGATCAAATCATTATATGTCTTAAATGTGTCAGGGTAAATTGCCTGATTTCTTTTCATTAAAAAAACAACTGTATTCCTTAAAGCCTGAATGACAGCATGATCCAAATTTCGCTTTGCTGTCAGCCTGACTTCGTCGACTCCAGGGAAAGAACGTCCCGGCTCAATATAGTCAGCAAGGTATATGACCTTATCCAAAAGGCTCATGCCAACCCTGCCAGACGTGTGATAGGCAATCGCATCCAATATTTCTATGTCAGTGATACCCGCTTCCTTTTTCACGAGAAAAGCCCCGACTGGAGCATGCCACAGCTCCATATCATAATCAAGTAACTCCGGCGCCATTTTTTCAGCGATTATTATTTGCTTCATTTCCTCTTTTGGACGAAATTTTGCATAATCATGAAAAATTGCTGCCAATTCTGCTTTTTTGACGTCGGCACCATACAGTTCAGCAAGTTCAATCGCTGATCCGACCACGCCCAAGGTATGAATGTACCGGCGCTCGGTAATTTGTTCTTTGACGAGCACCAATGCTTTCTCACGATTCATATAAACCATTCCCTTTAATATACTTCACCACTGGATCTGCTATTAAATATTTCACGGTTTTCCCCGTTCTTAGCTTCCTCCGTATCATGGAAGAGGAAATGAACATCTGAGGGACTTTCACCATCGTGATTGGGTATACGGTCTTTTCATTATAACCGGGGCGCTTCACCCCAACGAAATTGACCATGTCCACCAGCTCGTCAATACGGTGCCAATTCGGTAAATACTCAATCATATCTGCGCCAATTATGAAATAGAACTCATTGGTTGGCTCAAGTTCTTTCAGCAATTTTATCGTATCATACGTATAAGATGTGCCTTTTCTTTCTATTTCAATACCTTCAATATAAAAAGATGGGTTTCCGGCTATCGCGTTTTCCAACATAGCCAGCCTGTCCATATCGGTTACTTCCTCCGATTTTTCTTTATGGGGAGGAACATGATTTGGCATGAATCTAATTTCATCTAGCTCAAGGGCATCCAACACTTCATTCGCTATTATTAAATGCCCAATATGTGGAGGATTGAATGTACCGCCAAGAATTCCAATTTTTTTCATAGATAGGTTCCTTAAGGTAATTTAAGTTGTTTGTTTTCTCTTGATTCTTTATACAGCACAATTGTGTTGCCGATAATCTGAACCAATTCCGCTCTTGCACCTTTTGATAAAGAACGTCCCACATCATTGCGGTCCTCTTCACAGTTTTGCAGGATGCTGACCTTTATTAATTCACGTACTTCAAGCGCCTCACCAATTTGCTTGATGAGATTATCATTGACCCCGCCTTTACCAACTTGAAAAATTGGATTGAGGTGATGGGCCTTTGATCGTAAAAATCTTTTCTGTTTTCCTGTTAACATGTGTTACCTCCTAGTTTGTTCAAGACAATCTCTGTCATTCTTGCTGTATCCGGCATAACGCCTGTCCATATCTCAAATGCAAGCGCAGCCTGGTTGATGAACATCCCCAGACCATTTTGCGTTTCCGCCCCTTTTTCCCGCGCTTCAAGCAGCAGCTTGGTTTGCAGAGGGTTATAGATGATATCACTGACGATTGCACCGGTTTTAAGCTGGTCGACCTTCAACGGTGAATGGTCCAATTCAGGACTCATTCCAGAAGAAGTCGTTTGGATGATTAAATCATATTGTGATAAGCTTTCTTCCGCTTCGATAATCGTGAGTGCCTTCGATACTTTATCATACGGGCAATCAGAAACAAGCTGGGCCGCTCTTTCCTTTGTCCGGTTTGCAATATCAACTTGTTTTACCCCTTCTTTAACAAGAGTAAAATAAATCGCACGCGCAGCACCGCCCGCTCCGATCACTAACGTTTTTTTAGCCTTAATGTCACCTGATATTTCATCGCATAAAGATTTGAAAAATCCTTTTCCGTCTGTATTATACCCTATAAACCGACCATTTTTGTTAACAACCGTATTTACAGCCCCGATTGCCAGGGCCAGTTCATCCACTTCATCAAGGAAAGGGATGATTGACGTCTTATGAGGAATCGTGATGTTAAACCCTTCTATACCAAGGGCTTTCATGCCTTTCACGGCATCGTTCAAACCTTCTTTCGTCACATGAAAATGATGATAAACCGCTTCTATATTTTCTTTTTCAAATGCATCATTATGAATGTCCGGGGACATCGAATGTGCAATTGGATCTCCCATTACCCCATATATCTTTTTCATAGACTAGACGACCCCTATATTAGATTAATGATTTACGAACGATCACATTGACACCCTTAGGGACATGTGCAACGATTTTCGCTCCTGGCTCATTGACCGTAACCCAGCCAAGTCCAGAAAACACAATATCCATTTTACCATCTTTCAAGGAAAATTCATGTGGAATCAGCTTCGGAAACTCCTCGATTTGTTCAGGGCGTGGGGGCGTCAATAATTCCCCGGCATGGTTTTTATACAATTCATCGGCATTTTCCAATTTCGTACGGTGGATATTCAATTCATTCGAAAGGTAGCAAGTGAGTGAACGCCTTCCGCCTGAGACATAGTCCAACCGGGCCAATCCACCGAAAAATAGTGTCTGCCCTTCATTCAGTTGGTACACTCTCGGCTTGATTTCCTTCTTCGGCATAATCACCTTGAAGTCCCGTTTGTCCACATAATGAGCCATTTGATGATGATTAATGATACCTGGTGTATCGATCAAAGCCTGTCCATCATCCAAAGGAATTTCGATCATATCCAGGGTGGTGCCTGGGAAGTGGGATGTCGTGATGATATCACCTTCACCACTCACTTCTTTTATAAGACGGTTGATGAACGTCGATTTTCCTACATTCGTACAGCCCACGACATAGACATCCTTACCTTTGCGATACCGCTCAATCGCATCAGCCGCTTCAAGGATGTGTTTTCCCTTTTCCGCACTGACAAGCAGGACATCAATCGGGTTAAGCCCCAATTCCTTGGACGATTGCTTCATCCAATTGATCAACTTGTTCGGTTTTACTGATTTAGGCAATAAGTCGACCTTATTACCGATCAAAAGAACATCATTTCTTCCGACAAATCGATGCAGGCCCGGAAGCCAGCTTCCATTGAAATCAAAAATATCGACGATTTTGACGATTAAAGAATCGGTTTCGCCTACTTTATTCAAAATTTTCAAGAAGTCGTCGTCAGTTAAGGACACATCCTGAACTTCGTTATAATGTTTCAATTTAAAGCAGCGCTGACAGACGATGCTCTCTTTTTCCAGGGCTGATTTAGGGGCAAAGCCCAACTCCTTCGGATCTTCCGTCTGGACCTTCACACCACAGCCGATGCACACTAATTCTTGATGATTGTTCAATTGTGATCCTCCCATTCTATCATTCCTTTTCGTTTAAAAAACGCCATGATCTTTCTTTCAAAATAACGATTGATCTTCGTTCTGAATTCATCGGTCTGCGCAACAGGGACCACTAAGATCGTATGGAACCCGCCTCTGTTCCCTCCCAATACATCCGTCAATAATTGATCGCCGATTACCACCGTTTCTTCTAACTTCAATCCCATCGTCTTACGGGCTTTATGGAAGGCTCTTGCCATCGGTTTTCTGGCCTGGAAGATAAACGGAATGTGAAGCGGATCGGAAAAAGACCGAACCCGTTTTTCATTATTATTGGACACAATCGTCACTAAAATCCCATGATCCCGCATATTGTCGAACCATTTGATTAAATCGGGGGTAGCTGTTGGCCTGTCCCATTCAACGAGAGTATTATCCAAATCGGTGATAACTCCCTTTATCCCTCTTTTTTTCAATTCTTGAGGATCTATATTAAAAATGCTTTTAACATGTTCACTCGGCAAAAATAATTTAAGCATATTGCACCTCTATATTTTCATTAAAATTTACCGTCTCCATCATATCGAATTTTCGGCTCACTTTCAAAAAAAATTAGGAAAGAAGGTCTGACGGTAAAAAAACATCATAATGTATGTTTTCTGATATGGAAAGTCATTTTTTATTAAAGAATGGGAAATTAGCAGGTAAACCAGACCCAAAGAACTAATTATTCCTAAAAGATTTCGACAAAAATTTCATTTATCCAACCTGTGGATAACTTTACTAACATTATCCATACTGATGTGCATCATTTCGCTCACCTTGTAAACAACTTAACCACAGGTTATCCACTTTTAACTGTGGATAACAGAACGATTGTTCTCCAAGTTTATTTCTGATACAGTAGGGGTACATCAAGGAAGACTTATCAATATATGCAGGTAAACACCAAATTATTCCTCGCAATCCCTACTGGAGGTGAGCAGCCGTATATGGCGTTCTGATGCAAAAACTATCTGATGACCTGTTGCTGGAATCCTATTTTAAAGCGCAGAATTTAAAGTTAAGTACCGATTTCATCCGCCTCATAGAAACGGAAATTCATCGAAGATCCTTAACACATAAAATCCGATCAATATTCTAATATGAAATACATAGGCTGACATCAAATGTCAGCCTTCTTATTTTTCATTGAAGTTAGACGGGTCTCATGAATCCGATTGTTTCACCGACACGGACATCAGCGGGGATGGTTATGTTTCCTTCAAGTTCAAAACTGCCTTTTTCAAAAAGAAGGACCACTGTCGACCCAAAGCTGAAATAAGAAAATTCCTGTCCTTTTTCCAATTCATCCGATTCATCAGTAATGACGATCGAATTTATGAACATGGCTCCGACTTTCACCATTGCCAGACTTCCCGCTTCATTTTTAAGTTCAGTTATTGTACGATAATTTTTTGCCAAAGGCTCTTTTCCATATTTCATTCCCCATTTATTAACGGGGTACGATTTCCTTCCAAGAGTCCAGCGTTTGACCACGGAGCCCTTGATTGGTGCATGGATCCTGTGGTAATGACTCGGGCTTAAGTATAACACGAGATATTTGCCGCCTAAGTACTTTTCCAAAAAAAGCTCATCCCCGAGCATCTCCTCCATTGAATACACCTTTCCCTTAACGACGATCTTTTTATCAGCGCGTATCTCCCCTGAATCCTCGAGTACACCGTCGACGGGAGAAGCCACTGCAGAAGGAGCTGCCGTAATAGGCCTGGCGTCCGCCTTTAACTGCCTTGTAAATAGCTCATGAAGATTCGTATACCCTTTTAAATCCTTACCAAATTCTTGTTGATTAAGGTTGAAAGTTTTTACATATAGTAAAATCAAGGGCCTGCTCCAACGAGATTGGCTAAAATGCTTTAATAAACCTGATGAATACCGACCATTCGTCAGTTCAATAAGAATGCGATACAAAGACTGATACAAATAAAACCACTCCAAATTGTAAAATTATTCAAAAATTACTTGCATAAATTGTGTTAAATAAAATATTATTATATAATAAATACTTATGTTTATTATATTTTGTTTTATTTTGTTTCATTTGAAAGGAGTGAAAAGATGTTTTTATTACACGCCCTAGATCAAACCATTAAAAAAGTGAAAGCACAAACAGCAAATATACTTACTTTAATTAATTTATCCCTTGGTGGATTTGCGATAATTGCCGTGATGCATGGCCAATTGAATTTAAGCCTGCTTTTAATCTTCTTGGCTGCCCTTGCAGATCGCTTTGACGGAATGGTTGCACGAAAGTTTAACATTGAATCGGAATTGGGTAAGCAACTTGATTCCATGTGTGACATCATTTCTTTTGGCGTCGCACCAGCCCTATTATTATACCAAGGAATATTAATAGAATTCGGGGCACCTGGCACACTATTCACGGTTTTCTATATTGGCTGTGGCGCATTTCGCCTCGCCCGCTTCAATATAAGTGAAAGCAATGGATATTTTACAGGAGTTCCCATTACAGTTGCAGGCTGCATCGCTACCTTAAGTTTTCTCGCTATCCCGTATTTTCATCCGGTCTTTTTCTTATCCCTCATGATTATATTATCATTACTCATGGTCAGTCCATTTAAACTAAAGAAAGTTTAAATAAGAAAGCGGATGTCCTTAACTCGGACATCCGCTTTTTTTGTTCATATTCACCCTAAACTTATTTTATGCCTTTCGGACAAGCGGATCGGTCAAACGCATGAATTCTTCTACATCCTTCATACAGGCATTAACAGCTTCTTCCCAAAAATCCCGGGTCGTCAAATCGACGCCTAAATGTTTGTCCGCCAAATCCTCGACCTTCATCGAACCAGTATCCTTTAATAGGGCGATATATTTTTCTTCGAATCCTGCCGGTTCTTTCAGGGCATTCGCGTAAATGCCTAAAGAAAATAAGTAGCCGAATGTATACGGAAAATTATAAAATGGTACATCTGTAATATAGAAATGAAGCTTTGAAGCCCAGAACGTTGGATTATAATCACTTAATGCATCACCATAAGCTTCTTTTTGTGCATCAACCATCAGTTCATTCAATCGTTCGGCACTGACATATCCTTGTTTCCTCTCATCATAAAATCTTGTCTCGAATAAGAAACGGGCATGGACATTCATCAATAATGTTACGGAACGCTGAATTTTATCTTCTAAAAGAACCAGCTTTTCTTCCTCACTTGCCGCTTCCTTCATGGCAGCATCCGATACGACCATTTCAGCAAAAGTAGAGGCAGTTTCAGCTACGTTCATTGCATATGATCGGTTCAATGGATGGATTTCCCTCATCGCATAAGAATGGAACGCATGCCCCAATTCATGGGCCAATGTCGATACATTTGAAGGGGTACCCGAGTACGTCATGAAAATTCTTGACTGCTTATTTAAAGGAAAGCCCGTGCAAAAACCGCCTGGCCTTTTACCTGGTCTGTCCTCCGCTTCAATCCAGCTGTCCTCAAAAGCTTTTTGGGCGAAATGTGCTAATTGAGAGCCGAATTTAGAGAATTGCTGAACGATGAAGTCTGCACCTTCTTGATAATCCATTACTTTGGATTCTGCTGTAACAGCGAGCGGTGCATCCAAATCCGCCCAACTTAATTTATCCAAATCAAGTAACTCTGCTTTCCTTTGCAAAAATCGCACAAGCGGCTCCTTATGATCGGCAATTACATTCCACATGCTTTCGAGGGTTTCTTTTTTCATCCTCCCTATTTCCAGAGGCTGCTTCAAAATATCATCCCAGCCCCTTTTATCATTCACACTGAGACGAAATCCTGCTAGGTGGTTCAAAGTCCGGGCAAAAAGGTCACTTTTCCCCCCCCAAGCTTGTTCCCAAGCAGTAAATAATTCTTTCCGGGCCTTTCCATCAGGATCCGAAAATTTATTCGCCGCTTGGCCTACAGAAAGATTTTCACCCTTATGAGGGATAGTCATTGAACCAACGATCGTATCATACATTTGGCTCCAGCCTTCGAAACCGTCCATGGACAATTGAGTGATTAATGATTCTTCCTTAACTGAAAGCTTTTCCTTTGCCCGTTCCCGACGTTCGTTCAATACGAATTTCAATTCATTCAAAGGTTCTTTTTCAAGGATTTTTTTAAAAAACGCATCATCAAGCTGTATCAACTTTTCATCCAGCTTGCTTAACACCATTTTTAGTGAAGCGACTATCTTCATTTGTTTGATCCGCAGCTGACCTGCCTTTTTATCCTGCGCATTTTGAGCTTCCAGGCATCCGATGAAAGCACCTGCCTGAGACGATTTCATATTTGTATTTTTAAAAAAATCAAATGCCTGGATTAAACTTCCACCATCGTTTCCTTCTGGATTGATTTTGCTAACAAGCCGGTCCAATTCCCCTACCTCTTCGTTAATTTCATTTAAGAAAAGCAGGAACTCCTTAGAAGAGCTTCCCCCTTTAAAAAAGATATCCAAATCCCACGTCAAAGAATATCCCATACTGCATTGCCCCCTTTTTATCAATAATCCTATTATAGAGCTTTATTCAATATTTTTCTAATTTAAAAGAATTTTCAGTATACTTCAGAACATTTTTGTTTATCCCGCAATAAAAGCATGATATGATGAATATATTCTTCGGAAAGGGGTGGTTGATTGTATGAAATTCTTTATCCACTTGTCTGCTATCGTCCTAATTCTATGGACACTGCCGATACAGTTCCATCATCATGGACAGCAGCTAACCCTTGAAGAGCACATTGATGTTCATCACTGGGAAAAGGCCGACAAGAAACTGCCTTTCGTCCCTTTCCTTAGTTCCTGGCAGTCCATTATCATTATTATCATTTTTGAATTTTCCATTTTAAGTTTCCTTTATTTTCATTCAAATCTTCGCCGACGATATCTCAGTCCAGTTTTTTTTCAGGCGAATTACGTTGCCACACACTCTGACATTTTATAAAAAAAATAAAATCGAGGAGTGATTAATATGTGGTTCAGACTTATTATGATAGGGGTATTTTCTTTAACCGCTTCACGTATGTTCCTTTTTCAGGGGATCGAGATTTATCATGCATTTGCAGATATGATCAGAAATAAATATTAAAAAAAAAGAGTGCAGGGGAATTCCCCCGCACTCTTTTTAATTTTAGCATTCCTATCCTTTTGCTTTCTTTTCCTTCTCTTTTTCTGCCCTGTAAAATTCGTGGAACATCTTCATCAAGGCACGCTTTTCGATCCTTGATACATAACTGCGGGAAATGCCAAGCTCTTTAGCGATTTCACGCTGGGTTTTTTCCTTTTTTAAATCCAGTCCGAACCTGCCGACAATGACTTCCTTTTCCCGTTCATCCAAAATATCAATATACTTTTTCACTTTTTCAATTTCCATATTAAGCTGAATCGTATCGATGACATCTTCCGATTCCGATTTCAGTACATCGATTAAACTGATTTCATTTCCCTCTTTATCCTGACCGATTGGATCATGCAGGGAAATATCTTTTTTCGTTTTCTTAGTCGCTCGTAAATGCATTAAGATCTCATTCTCAATGCATCGCGCCGCATATGTGGCCAGCTTCGTACCCTTCCCATCCGAATAACTCTCAATGGCCTTTATCAAACCAATTGTTCCTATTGAAATCAAATCCTCTGTATCTTCGCCCGTATTCTCGAATTTCTTGACGATATGGGCAACAAGCCTGAGATTATGCTCGATCAGGATGTTACGGGCATCACCATCTCCCTCACTCATAAGCTTCAGATATTTCTTTTCATCCTGAGATGACAAGGGCTGGGGAAAAGCGTTGTTTTTCACATAGGAAACTAATAAGTAAAATTCTTTGATAATATAGCCGACAGCTGTAAGTATTCCGGGCATTGGTTTCATCCCCCGTTTCTTTGCTTCCCTATTCATACCTATGCAACTGTGGGCTTGTACGTGTCTGTCCCACTGAAAGAAATCATGAAGTATTAAATGTTCAAACCAGAATGGGTGAATTCTCAAACGGACGAATACTAACGTACATATAATGAAAGTGAATTTTTAAGGAAAGGAGGGTTTTAGGATGGGATATAACTTTGGACCATACGGTTGCAGCTATGGTTATCCGCCTCCTGCACCTTGTTGTGAAGGATCCGGTTACTTGTTTAGTTATGGCCTGTTTATTGTCCTCTTGATTTTATTGCTCATTTTCGGGTTTTGGTGGTTCCCGGGATGTGGGTTTGGTTATGGCGGACCAGGTCCGTGCTGCTGATGCAAACAAAGAAAAAAACTCGGCCAGAGTGCCGAGTTTCCCCTTTTACATATTCATTTCAGCGGATGATAGGCTCAACGGAAACATTTACGGATATCTCAGTTCCGATGACCTCAGTGTAAATTAGCGTCATCTGCATTGAGAACATGATGGATCACTCCTCACCGCGATTCATCATGTTTCCAACATCCTTTTCCGCTGTTTAGGTGAACATTTTTTTATACAAACCATGTCTATACTGTGAAACGTCGGCAAACCCGTTAGCCGGTATCCTTCTCCTGCCAATAGCAACGCTTCTCTCCTTTTACATATACCAATTTATCCATATTACCCTCCCACCTTTCTTAAAAATCATTTATGGAATACCAACCTCATATCTCTTTAGAAAAAAGGACGATGCTTCAGCGCTTTATCTAGATGTTCTTCTCGGATCTTGTGGATTCTCTCCTGTTGCAAACATTCCTCGGCAGTCATTTTTTTCAATTTAATCGTGATGGTGAAGAAAAGCATATTCAGTGTCATAATATCACCTCCTTTAAGGGAGCGGCCCAACAAAAAGGCATAAAAAGGCCGCAGAAAGTTACGTCCTCCTGCGGGATTTTTTAAATATAAAAAGGCCGCAGGATAAAACACTTCTCCCTGCGGCCGCTATGTCTGAATGATTAATAAAGCCAAATTGCTTTAGAAATATTCCGCTTGGCACAGGTCGAATGGTATGTGATTGTTATTTGAAACGGACCGGCTGATCTGATTTGTGACGATTCCATATAAATACAATTTCATTTTCCTCGACCTCCCTTTGGAATATTTTATATTACCTGGTAAGTATATCCACAAATTCGATATTTGTAAACGGCTTTTGCCCATTTTTTTGAAATTTCTTTCTTTCTTCCTATTTCCACTTAGCCATTATCACTTAAATGAGGCAATGGGTAGGATATATCTACCCATATAACGGGCAATAAGATAAACAAAAAAACCTGATTCTTGAAAGAATCAGGTTTTTTTCTATTGTTGTAAAGAGTCCTGGTCATCCATTTCCGCCAGGGTCTTTTTATATTTTTTGGATAATCGGAAAAATACTATGGATATGCCAAGGAACATTATTGTCGCTCCCATATAGACATATGTGTCAATCATCGCTTTGTCGCCAGTGGGAAGGATGGTTCCTAAATAGAAGAACGAGCCGGCACATAGCAAGGTGATCGCAAATTGTTTAAAATCGACCATTTTCGAACGCAGCATTGCAGCCGTTTGTTTTTTGCGGTTTTTCATGCCATTCCACCTTCTTTCAAGCTAATAAGATATCGATATCTCATTTTACCATATTCATTCCAAATGACAGGGTGTAAATAATGGCAGCAAGCTATGAAGCGGTCCCTCTTCCGATTTATCCTTTTAGCGCTTGTTCCAAGTCTTCCAATAAGTCTTCAACGTCTTCCAGACCAACTGAAATACGAATCAACCCATCTGTTATTCCAAGCTCTGCACGGCGCTCTGCCGGAATCGAGGCATGCGTCATCAAGGCCGGAATCGAAATTAAGCTTTCCACTGCCCCTAGACTTTCAGCAAGTGTGAAGAATTTCACTTTACTCAAAACCGATTCGGCTTTTTCGGCACTGCCGACATCGAATGAAACCATACCGCCGAAGCCACGCGATTGTTTTTTTGCAATATCATGGTTTGGATGGTTTTCAAGACCTGGGTAATAGATTTTCGAAACGCCTTCATGCCCGGATAGGAAACGGACGATACGAGATGTATTTTTTTCATGTTCTTCCATTCGAATTCCCAGCGTTTTAATTCCACGCATTAGCAACCATGAATCTTGGGGCCCTAGCACGCCCCCTGTAGAGTTCTGGATGAAATGAAGATCATTGCCAAGTTTTTCATCATTCACCACGACAAGGCCCGCTACAACATCGCTGTGTCCCCCCAGGTACTTCGTAGCGCTATGAAGCACGATATCGGCTCCAAGTGTAAGTGGATTTTGCCAATATGGTGTAC
This sequence comes from Peribacillus simplex, assembly GCF_001578185.1. Taxonomy (NCBI): domain Bacteria; kingdom Bacillati; phylum Bacillota; class Bacilli; order Caryophanales; family Bacillaceae; genus Peribacillus; species Peribacillus simplex. The sequence goes on from NZ_CP011008.1 coordinate 3,627,151, forward strand.
TGAAGGTATTATCCACAATGGTGAGGATGCCGTTTTCTTTAGCTATTTTTGATACCGCCTCTAGATCAGTGATCTTCAATAATGGGTTCGTCGGGGTTTCAATGAAAAGTGCCTTCGTATTATCCCTGATCTCTTTTTCGATCGAGTGTATGTCACTCGTATTGATGAACGTAGCTTCCACCCCGAAGCGGTTAAGAACTTTCGTGATGACCCGGAAGGACCCTCCATAAACGTCATCTGTCATCAATACATGATCACCTTGACTGAACAGCATCATGACCGCCGTCATCGCTGCCATTCCTGACCCGAAGGCGAATCCTCTTTCTCCATCTTCGAGGTCCTTGATCAATTCCTCGAGGGCATGGCGGGTTGGGTTGCCCGTACGGGAATATTCATATCCCCGATGATTCCCCGGACCATCCTGCTTATAGGTGCTCACTTGATAAATCGGCACCGAAACCGCGCCTGTTTTTTCATCACCAAAAATGCCGCCATGGATCAATTGTGTTTTTTTTCTCATTTTATATACCTCCCTGATAAATTTTTTTGCTTAAGTATCGTTCACTGGAATCCGGAAATACGACGACGATATTCGTCCCCCGGTCAGCCTTGGCCGCTTCTTTCATGGCCGCTGCAAATGCCGCGCCGGAAGAACTGCCGACAAGCAAGCCTTCTTTCATCGCCAATTCCTTCACCATATGGAAAGCGTCACGATCACTTATCGTATGAATCTGATCAAAATACGTCTCATCCATATAAGCAGGTAAAAATTCCATCCCTATCCCCTCGGTTTTATGGGGTCCTGCGTTGCCTCCGTTTAAAATCGATCCTTCTGGTTCGACTATGACCGTTTTGACAGAAGCTTCATTCTTTTCTTTTAAATATCGCGATGTTCCCATGAATGTCCCTCCCGTTCCTGCTCCGGCAACAAACACATCTACATCGCCATCCATCTGTTCCCATATTTCAGGTCCCAGCGTTTTATAATAGGCATCAGGATTGGATGGGTTGGCAAACTGTTGAGGACAATAAGATCCTGGAATTTCAGCCAGCAGTTCCTTAGCCTTCGCAATCGCTCCTGTCATTCCTTCCTCTGTCGGGGTCTGGATCACTTTGGCCCCAAGGGCACGCATCAATTCCTGTTTCTCGGCACTGAATTTCTCCGGAACACAAAATATCACGTCCACTCCACTGTTTATTGCCGCCAACGCCAAGCCAATCCCAGTATTTCCGGCAGTCGGTTCAATGATTGTCCCACCCTTTTTCACCTTCCCTGTCTGTAACGCTTGGGCTAAAAGTTCTTGACCAAGCCGGTCCTTCACACTGCCTCCCGGATTAAAGTATTCCAGTTTGGCAAAGATACGGACTTCATCTGGAAGCGGGAAATGGGTTATTTCCATCATCGGCGTTTCCCCGATCAACTCATGAATGTTTTTAAAGACTTTCATATTCGGACATCCTTTCATAGTTATCCTACCAATTTAATAAGAATTATGCAATAAAGAATAATCAGCGGAAAGACTTCCGCTGATCACTAATCATTCATTTCATTTTTTCAACCATTTTCAATATCAGTGCCGCTGAATGTAGAGCCGCCGTTTCCAGGAATTTATCAAAGGAAATATTGGACTCCTTACCTGCTATATCCGAAAGGGAACGAATGATGACAAATGGTGTTTTGAATTGGAAGGCTACCTGTGCAATGGCTGCCGCTTCCATTTCCACCGCGTATAAATCGGAAAATTTCCCTCTGACGAATTCAACCCTGTCTGGATCATTCATGAAAGAATCCCCCGTCACGATCAGCCCTTTCGCCACTTGCATATTCTCTATTTCTTTAGCTGCTTCTTCTGCGATTGCAAGAAGTTTTTCATCAGGGATGAAAGCTGCAGGCAGCTGAGGGACTTGACCGTACTCATATCCAAAAATCGTCACGTCCACATCATGATGGCGAACTTCCGAGGATATGACCACATCCCCGACATTCAGTGCTGTATGATAACCGCCGGCAGAGCCAGTATTTATGACCGCATCCGGTTTGAATTTTTCTAAAAGGATCGTAGTGGACATTGCCGCATTCACTTTACCTATTCCCGATTTAAGCAAAATGACCTCGATACCATTCAGTGTGCCTGTATTGAACTCGGAACCGGCAATGGTCACCTGCTCCAAACCTTCCAATTTATCACGTAAAATTGTAACTTCTTCTTCCATTGCTCCGATTATGGCTACTTTCATTAGTAAAAACCTCTTCCTATAATTTTTCCGCCTCCATAATCCAGACAAATTGATTGCAGCGCTCGAAGTTCACTTTATATCCATTTGCTTCAAGTGCTTTTTCCAAAAAAGGAATCGTCGTATAATATTCCGTTTGCAAATCGTTCGCCAAATTATGAAAGCCCGCCTGCCTTGCATCAGAAATCGCTTGTTCATGCGCTTCCCTGGATTGATACATCGTATCCGCAAACACTATTTTACCACCAGTATTCAGTAACTTTCCATAGCTGGCTATCGCTTTTTCTTTTTCTTCATCGGTTAAATGATGAAACGCGTACGTACTCACGATCGAATCAACCTGTTCCGGCTTCGGAAAATCGATAAAATCGCCATCTACAATTTCTGTTTTCCCTTGCAACTTGCTTACCGCTATTTCCCTCATGGCAGGTGATGGCTCGATTCCCGATACCTTCAGGCCTTTCTTCAAAAGCCTTTCCGTCAAATTCCCGGTACCTACGCCAAACTCAAGCACATGGCCATGAACCCGATTGGTGACGCTGTCCAATATCCTATCATAATGTTTAAAAACCTCTTGATACTCAATATCGTGTCCACCAACCGTATCATCATACGATTTCGACCATTCCTCAAATAAATCTATAAATTCTCTGCCCATTTTATATACCACCCTGATAAATTTTTTTCTAAAGTATCGTTCACTGGAATCCGGGAATATCACAACGATATTCGCCCCCACTTGAAGCCTTGGCTGCCTCCTTCATGGCCGCTGCAAATGCCGCGCCAAAAGAATTGCCGACAAACAGGCCTTCTTTAATCGTCAATTCCTTCACCATATGGAAAAGCTTCACGATCGCTTATCGAATGGATCTTATCAAAATTCGTTTCATCCATATAGATAGGTAAAAATGCCATCCATATCCCCTTGGTTTCCTCCCGGATTAAAGTATTCCAGTTAGCCAAAGATACGGACTTCATTCAGTAACCGGAAATGCGTGATTTCAAATCACCGTCGTCTCCCCAATCAACTCATGGATGTTAGGAAGGACGGTCATATCAGGATACCTTTCTAAGTTATCCTACCAGTTTAGTGAGGTTTATGCAATATAGAATAATCGGCGGAAAGGCTTCCGCTGTTCAATAGATTCCTTGTACCTACGCCTGCCTTGTAGCACGTGACCATAAGCCTAATTGGTGAACTTTCCAATAGCCTATCAAAATGTTTAATAACGTCTTGATACTCAATATCGTGTCCACCACCGTATCATCATACGATTTCGACCATTCTTCAAATAAATCTATAAATTTCTCTGTCCCTATGATTAGATAATAAAACCTATCAGCATAATATGAAATAAACACAAAAACAGTTCTTGTTTTTTAGGCAAATCCATTCATTCAGTTCAGATTGGTGTTAAACTAACAGTATCTAAATGTTGGAGGGGAACAGTCATGAGTTTTCAACTAGACTTAAACTTATTCGAAGATAAAATAGAATTTTTCGAGGCAGAAAGCATTAAAAACCTCGAGGAAAAAATTCAATCACAAATTGAAATCAATAAAGCGATCATGCTTCAGGTTCAATCCGTATCACATCAAATGTATGTAAGCGAGGAAGGCAGACGTTTTTACAGTGCAGTCGTACACTTTAAAGCAAAAAAGTGACCACAATGAAAAACCCCCGAAAAGTGGAATTCCTTTCGGGGGTTTTTCGTTAATATTTTTTTATCCATTACCTTTTATCGTTTGTTTTCAGCTCTTCGACTTTTACAGGCTTCCAACCTGATCCGTCCACCCATTCGATATGGACCCGGAAGGTTTTTGGACTGTTCCCCTCAGAAACGGTACCGATCGCCGTATTAGGCGAACCGCCGTTTTGAAGCCACCAAAGTCTCATGCTTCCTTCATCGATTCCGGCTCCAAGAGCAATGGCCTTCCTCATTTCATTCCAATCGACTGAGCCTTTTTGGAAGCTTGTAGTGTGTTCCCCGGATTGTTCAGTTCCAACTGGTTTCCAGCCCTCACTCGTATATGTAGCCGCGACATTGCCATCTCCGCTGCCTTCCACTTCCACAAGTTTGGCATCCCCTGCTTTTTCTGGGTCTGTTCCATCTTCAGACTTCTCTTCGGTATCTTCCTCCGTTGCTTTGCCATCTTCTTCTGTTGCTTTACTATCTTCTTCGGCCACTTCCTTCCCTGAATCGGTTTCTTCCTCTTTCCCAGCAGGTTTGTCCACTACTTTCCCCTGTTTATCGGCGATTTGCTTTTGTTCAGTCGTGGCTTTTTTTGATTCAGTGCCACCATCACTTAAGAAAATGGTGACAGCAACAATGACGATTAAAATGGAAACGATGGTGATTGCAATATTATATATTTTATTTACTTTTCTTTTTTGATCTCTCTGATTAAAACGTGAGCCCAAGGTCCATTCCTCCCTTACCATTTCTTACTGCCTCATTTTAACATGATTTAGCTTGAGATAGAAGGGAAGGGTTTCCTACACTTTTCGTCAATTCTCGCTATTGTCCTGGTCCTTGGAGTACAAGACTTTTACAATATCTGAAAAAAGAGGCGTCATGCTGGAACTGTTTTCCTTCGTTTCAAAACTTACGGTAACTAGAGCATATTTGGGATTTTTATATGGAAAGTAGCCTGCAAACCATTTATTGAGCTCCCCTTTTTCAATATTCGTCTGAGCTGTACCAGACTTGCCAGCTACCTCCACAGGCAAATCTTTCAAGGAAGCACCCGTCCCTTTTTCTTCCGTTACGACCTTCCTCAGAAGATACTGCATTTTCATCGTTGTATATGGGGAAAGTGTCTCACCGCCAATACTTTGACCGGGGAAATCGACTACGGTCGTACTATTGTTAAATTCGACCCTAGAAACGGCTTTGACCTGTTCCTTCTTGCCACCGCGGGCAATCGTTGCCATCATATTCGCTATAGCGAGCGGTGTCGTCTGGACATCCTGCTGGCCAATTGCTGTTTTGGCAATCATTTTGGGGTCCTTTTTTAAGCCGTCATCATGCCAGACCTTCCCGGTTTGTTCATGATGCAACTGGGTAACTTTCGTGTGATAAACATCCCCTTGCCAGCCCGTTTCGCCAATCAACCCTAGCATTTTTGCGTATTTATCCAAAAAGTCAGGATTCTTCTTAGAAATTTCCTGTGACAATTCGGCAAACGTCCTGTTACAGCTTTGGGCAAAGCTATTTTCAAAATTAAGCATGCCCAGTTCCCTCTGTTTATCCGTTTTCCCGTCAATCGTTAAATTACAATTAAATGTCCTGGTAGGACTAGCCGCTTCATAATCGATGGCCGCTGCTGCCGTGACCGTTTTAAAGACGGAACCTGGCGTTTTTTGAGTCAGCATCATATTGACGGCCCCTTCGCCATTCGGATCTTTTATATTAAGCGCCGGGCGTGATACCATTGCAACGATTTCACTTTTTTCGATATCGATCAGTACGAGACCGCCTTTTTTTATCCCGCGTTCATCGACGAGCTTCTCCGCTTTTTCCTGAATCTCTTTATCAATGGTCGTTATGACCTTGACTGGGTAGAGGGGATTCGCTGGTTCCACATATTTAACATCGACACCGAACATTGGGCCTCCGCTGGCATCCACGTGAAAAACGAGCTTCGATTCCCCAGCGGAAAGCAAGAACTCATCAAAGGTCCTTTGCAGTCCCGTATTGCCGATTTTCGTTTCAGGAGATAAATTCAGGTCGGGATAACGTTTTTTCTTTTCCGCATCTGATATATTCGTCGTGCCGATCAATTGCGCTGCAGGGGTTTGATCGTGATATAATTTCTCGTTCACGGCAAAGACCCCGGGAATCTTCAATTGATTGATTGCCTTCGATTGGCTGGGCGTCAACTCTATCGGTTCATCTCCGCCAAATACAAATGGTTCATCCGCTTGTTCAATTGCCCGTTTCAACTCCGTTTCCGATCTGCCTATTATCGAGGCAATTTCATCTATAGGCCATGTCATTTTTTTCAAAAATGGAAATAGGACGAGCGTCGGGATCTCTTCATGTGCAAGTGGTTCCCCATTTCTGTCATAAAACTTTCCACGCCCATCATCAATCTTTAATATCTGTGAACGCTGATTCACACTTGCTTCTATTAGGTTCACATCATGCTTTGAAAAAGATTCTGTCGATACAAGTTGGATGTAGGCGAGCCTTCCTATGAGCATCAGCATGAAAGTGGTCAATAAAATAGCCAGCAACCTCATTCGTTTCTTTTTCATAAAATACACCTCGTAACCATTGTTGACGAGGTGCGAATTTTTAAACAATTATGAACAAATTTATCAATTCATTTTTCCGATAAAAAAGAGGATGCCCCTATGGACACCCTCTTAAGCCGTATTTAGCTGATGGAAACAATCTTGACGCTCATTTCGCCGCCAGGTGTCATGATCGATACCTTGTCGCCGACCCTTTTCCCTATTAGGCTTTTCGCGATTGGAGAATCATTGGAAATTTTCCCTTCGAATGGGTCAGCTTCAACACTTCCTACGATGGAGTATGTTTCTTCGTCACCATTTGGGAGTTCTACGAATGTTACCGACTTCCCAAGTGAAACTGTATCTGTATTCGAATCATTGCCTTCAATGATTTTAGCATTACGGATCATGTTTTCGATTGTTGTAATTCGTCCTTCAACGAATGCCTGCTCTTCTTTTGCGGAATCGTACTCCGAGTTTTCGGAAAGATCCCCAAAACTGCGGGCGATTTTAATTCTCTCCACCACTTCTTTACGTTTAACCGTTTTTAATTGTTCCAGTTCCTGTTCAAGCTTTAACTTTCCTTCTTTAGTCATTGGATACTCTTTTTCAATTGCCAAAACCCTTCACTCCTTCTAATTCTTTACAGCAAGCATTCGCTGTGACAAGTTTATGTACTATAAGTGCTTAACCCTAATACTCGAGTCAAAATATATAATTGCGCGAATAAAAAAGTACGCGCATTGATACTAAGAAACATCCGTTCCTTAGTATATAAACCGACTGCGGTGAGCAGCCGGTTCGTTCTGTATCAAGAATAGAGTATTGCGTTTTCCAACATTTGTCCAGTCTTTCCCAATAAATAAATGGGATTTTTTTAAAAAACGGAGGAAAATGGCACATATCATTATTTATGCTATGTTATTACAAAAAAGACTTTTGTTCAAGGATTGTTTGAATTTTTGTCACCATAAGGTCAAACGTTATATGGGATAAGGGGTAGTATTCCATCTAAATCAAGATGCAATACATCAAAGTTTCATGAACACCAATTACCTCTTCTTTTCAGACGATTATGGATATGAATTGATAATCGGTGGGCAATAGGTGGGCAGACCATTCCCCCAAATACAAAAGAGCACAGCGTGCAAAAGTGATGTTTGCCATGATTATTAGGTGACCGTTGCTTTTTTGTTTCCAAGCAAGAGACATTATATTAATGAAGAAACGAATCCATGTAATATCCAATGAAGAATCAAATAAAAACCTATCACCTTTGACAGAAAGAGAGGTAATGAATAAAGCAGTACGTGCTTACTTATAGAGACACTATACGTGCGTCTTAAGCGTGCTGACGTACAGGATAGACTAATTGACTTCGCCGGAAGTTTTAAAACGCCACAGCTGCAAGCAAATCGGTGTGAGCTACATGTGTAAAAATACGATTGCTTTTAACCTGGGAGTTTCATATAAAACAGGCACTGGTTTAATGAAAAAACTTGAAGACCTCGGCATGATCCGAAAAGTACCAAAGAAGAGAAAAAGGATATGATGCTGACAGCCAATGCCATCATTATTCAACCTTTGAAAGATGAAATGTCCCGCAAGACCCCTGTGAAAGTGTCCAGCCTTAGAAAAATAAACGTAAAGCCATTGCTCAATTCTCTTATGTAGATAATTCTCGAGAAAATTCTGTAAAACAAGCAAATTACACAGCCCATTGGGTTCTAGATGTATTTATAGAACCTGTAAGTTCCTTCTGCGAAAAAGCTGAAACCATACAGGAATTCTGGAAGATTATTAAACAGTGTAATAAGGTATTGATTATCCTACAAAATAGCATTCACAGGTATACAGGGAATAGGAATCGGCAACAAAGCGCTCATAGAAATTGCAATGAAGGTGAAAAGCGGGGTTAACCATGCATGAACTTTAATGGAATTGTGAATAAACTGATGGACAAGTTCGCATTTTGATGTGGATTTCATGGGACATTAATATTATCACCTTTTTTATACCACCTAATTCACTTTAACCAGCGGGCGTATGTTGTGCTGACAAAAAAGAGAGAAAATCGATTTTCTAACAGGTCTAATTATTTACCAACATTACTTTTATATTGAACCATTTTATTTACTTTCACATACATTATTTAAGTAATAAGCCCAAAGTCTTTCGGTTAATCGAGGGGGGATTCTAATGAGAAAAAGTTTCAAGCAATACGGTCAAACTCTCCATCTCGTTGGAGGGAATTTAGTATATGTATCTAATATGATTTATCCTATTTATTCGAATGGAATCATTTCTGATCATAATCAATATTGTTTAGATATAAAAAATGCGATAAGTGTAAGTCAAAGCAGTTTACAATCTCTTGAGACCATTTCCCCCCCATATATCTTAGTAACGGAACATGAATTATTAATCAAAACATTCCATGATATATTAGATTGTCTAAATAGTTTAATATCCAGGGTAGAAAATGTTGTACCCACAGAATTAAAAGAAAATGATATTAAAGAGGAAATTTCCCAATTTTTAGTGATTCAGGACTCATTAACTGACATTACAATGTGTTTAATTGAAAAAATAAATTCACAACCAAGAGGGTGAGAAGCTTTGGACCAAAGACCTGAGGAAAATAATATATTGTATTCCTTACCTGTTCATGCTGGGGATAAGATTAGTTTTTTTGGTTCGATGATTGTAAACATAGGAAACATTCTCACTATTTTGGGAATTGCATTAGAGGCCCAAGAAGTTACGCAAATTGAAGAAGAAGTTGAAGAAGTTGAAGAAGTTGAAGAAGGAGTAACTGACAACTCAAAAAATACATCAAAATCAAAATCAGAAGCAGAATCTGAGTCTAATGCTGGATTTATATTAGCATTGGTCGGAGCTATAATCGTTACCATTGGAGATTTGGTTGAATCAGGAGGTGTTGCACTTGAAATTGAACAATCCACTTTATTAGAGAAACAAGCAGAAAAAGAAGCAAAGGAACAAAGTAGAAAAGTAAGAAAAATGGAAAAACAGATCAATTCATTACAGCAGGATATGGAGTCTTTAATTTCAATTACCGAATCCCTAAAAAGAGAAGTGATTTTCTTACAAAACTACGTTTATCCCAATTTTCATCAACAGTAAATCTTGCCTGTATAATCATATTAAAGTCTATGTTGGAGGCAATAATATAACGACATTTCGCAAATTGAATAGGGAGGTTGTTTACACTAGGAGGCACTGCTTTATTCCATATTGGTTCATTTATTGCAGTGGGAGCAACCTTTCAATCATATAATAAACTTATAAACTGAGCAGATACCTGTTTTTAATGAATAATTTCCCAATTACTATTCATTTATTCTCCTTTCAAAAAGAAATTCACCTTTCAATCCTTGAACACGAATTAAGAAAAGCTCCCCTCCGGTCTTGTACTATCCTCGAATAATGGACACGTAAAAAAAGTCCCCTTATTATTCGGGTTTTTTCTATATCCTTATAAGAAAGCCTTTATAAACAAAATCCAGAAGTAAGTAAATTTAATTAATGTAATGAAGATATTCGAAGGGACCCCTCGTCGATTAATCCACAATATAAGCATAAAAGTGATCAATAAAAGAGTAGGAAATGTTCAGTTGAAAAATTAAATAGTGGAGGCAAAATTACCAAGAGAGAAATACATTTAAACTGGAGAAGGTAATATAGGATGAAAAATGGAAATGTTTATAAGGATTTTAATTTTATCTTTTCCGATAAACCGGACAAACCTGACCCAGCTCGAATTTCGGGTATCAACTAAATACTATTTAAAAAAGCAGGAGTTCCAAAAATCACTCCACACGGCCTCAGGCACACTCATACGGCCTTATTATTAGAAAACGAAGAAACAGTTCCAGGAATACAATTAAGGGTCGGACACCATCTATAAAAGCTACATTAAACGTATACACTCATATAAGTAAAGATAAATAAACAAATAAAATCAATTATGCAAGTTAATGATTTTGCAGCCCACATCCTTTACTTGGTGGGCAAAGAGTGGGCTGCTATTCAATTTTCAGGTATTATTTTTGTTAAAACGTTGTTACAGCAATGATGTTTCAAGTATGTCCCTTATTTTTGTCACCATAAGGTCAATCGCCACATGGTTTTGACCGCCTTCTGGAATGATGATATCGGCATAACGCTTCGTCGGTTCTATGAACTGATTATGCATCGGGCGAACGACACTGATGTATTGATCGATGACGGAATCTATGGAACGGCCGCGTTCTTTAATATCACGGGTCATCCGACGGAGTATCCGCAAGTCTGCGTCAGTATCAACATACAGTTTCATATCCATCAGATCCCGGAGGCGCTCATCCTCCAGCACAAGAATCCCTTCAAGGATGATGACATCCTGGGGCTCAACTGTGATGACTTCTTCTGAACGTGTATGGATCGAATAATCATAAACTGGTTTTTCTATCGTTTCATAGCGCAGCAATGCGTTAATGTGATCGATTAACAAATCATTATCAAATGCCAGAGGGTGATCATAATTCGTTTTCAACCGTTCTTCAAAAGGCAAATGACTTTGATCTTTATAGTAATAATCTTGTTCGATCATCAAGATCGAATGTCCTTGAAAGAATTCAAAAATGGAACGGGTAACACTTGTTTTACCTGATCCTGACCCTCCGGTAACTCCGATGACCACTGGTTTTTTCCTTGTCATGTCAATTCTCCTTCCGCATCATATTGTTCACATATACTCGATTATCTACTTGAATGCGGACAATTTGAAGCGGATGGCGAGCTGCCTCCAGCTCCTTACCTGACTCATCCCAGATCGTACCGATTTTTTGAGTGAAGTTTTCGATTTCCGGTCCAAAAAACTCCACTTCATCTCCAGGCTTGAAGAAGTTACGTTGCTGCATGGTGGCGATTTGAGTTTCCTCGTTATATTCAAGCACCAATCCCGCGAAGTCGAAGCGAGTCTTTACGGTATGATTCCCGAACATTTGCTGTTTATACCCAGGAATTTCCCCTTCCATGAACGAAGATGCCGTCTCACGGTTCGCACACTTATCAAGCTCCTCGAGCCATTCTTTTTTAATCTTGAAATTGTCCGGATCGGCACAATACGCATCAATCACTTTACGATAGACACTGACAACTGTAGCAATATAATGAATGGACTTCATTCTTCCTTCGACTTTCAAGCTATCAATGCCAATTTCAATCATGCCTGGCAAGGATTCAATAAGCTTCAGGTCTTTTGGACTCATTGCGAATGGAGCATCTTCTTTATCGAATAGAGCCTTTTCCCCATCTTGATCCAACTCATATAAATCGTAATCCCAACGGCATGACTGACAGCAGCCGCCACGGTTCGAATCACGCGCCGTCATATGGTTCGAAAGGGTGCAGCGTCCAGAATAGGCAATGCACATGGCCCCGTGAACGAAAGCCTCGATTTCGATATCGACCTTCTCCTTCATTTCACGGATTTCATCAGCACTCGTCTCACGTGCCAAAACAACCCGCTCCAGGCCTTCCTCTTTCCAGTACTGAACAGCCTTCCAGTTCGACAGCGATTGCTGTGTGCTTAAATGGATTTCTACGTTAGGAGCGACCCGTTTACAAGTTTCGATGATTAATGGATCGGCGACGATGATTCCATGAACACCAGCCTCCTGAAGACCTTCCAGGTATTCATCAAGACCATCGATATTTTCATTATGTGCAAAGATATTTGTTGTTACATATACTTTAGCACCATACTTTTTAGCGAATTCGACGCCTTCCTTCATTTCCTCAAACGTGAAGTTGCCTGCATTGGAACGAAGACCATATTCCTGCCCGCCAATGAATACGGCATCCGCGCCGTAATGGACGGCGATTTTTAATTTTTCCAGGTTGCCAGCCGGAGCCAGCAATTCCGGTTTTTTTACAATGACTCTCTTTCCATCAACGATCTTGGAAATTTTATCAGCAATAGCATTCAAGGCTATTCCTCCTCTTTCTCTTACCCTTTTCTTTAATAAACCGATTCTTTAAAGAAGAATCCTGTATCCAACTCACGACTATCCGGCTGAACCGCTTTGACCTTTTCAAATAGTTCCGATTTCATATCATCATAACGGTCAGGGTCATCTGCACATACGTCAATCGCTTCCCGATATAACTTTGTCATCTCGATGATATATCCCGGTGTTTGTAATAACCCTTCGATTTTCAAGGAATCAATTTCCGCTTCAATCAATTCCTGAAGTTCATCAATCATGCACATATCATTCGGACTCATGATATGTGTACCATTTTCATCTTCATAAATCGGGTATTTATTTTCACGTTCCTTATCATGCAAGAACATATTTCGATGTTCCTTCCGATTTTCCACTTCCAATGCCTTGCCTTGATATTCAAAGTAATTCCCCAGAAGCGTACGCTTGGATTGGAACATACACGTCATGCCGTGCACTTGCACTTCAATCTCCACTTCGGCATTTTCCTTCATTTCCACTATCTCGTCCAGGCTTATTTCACGGGCAGCCACGGCACGGACAGCACCGCGTTTTCCCCAATAATTACATGTGTACCAGTTCGTTACCGTCATCTCTGTATTCCAGTGCAGGGGCATATCAGGTGCCGCTGCACGGACAGCCATTAAGACTGCCGGATCACCGAATATGATCCGGTCAGCACCAGTCTCTTTAAGGAATGTGACATACTCTTCAAGCTCGTCCACTTTTTCATTATGGAAAATGGCGTTCATTGACACGTACACTTTCTTGCCTGCGGCATGTGCAAGCTCAATCGCCTTCTTGACATCCTCACGTTTGAACTCCCCTGCCAGCCTAAGGGCATAACGTTGTTCGCCAATGACGAAGGCGTCTGCTCCTGCATCGATGAGTTCTGTTATATGACTGACACTTGTTGGAGTCACGAGTAATTCAGGTTTTTTCATTTTTGTCACCTCTATGTTTACTTATGGCCACACCATCACCAATCGGCAAAATTACGGTATCGAAATGAGGATGGTCATGTAACCAGATGTTAAAGTCTCTGATTTTTTTGATGAGAGCTCGCTTTCGTCTCGTCATTTCCATTTCTTCAATATTTTCGGCAACCAATCCTTTAAATAAAACATTATCCGTAATGATAATGCCAGCATCTGCAAGCATTGGTTCAAATAGTTCAAAGAATCGCTTGTACTGCCCTTTAGCTGCATCAACGAAGATGATATCAAACGGACCATGTTCCATGACTTTCGGTCCCGCTTCAAGGGCATCACCTTCAATGAGGGTAATCCTTTTGGACAGTCCAGCCTTCTCGAAGTTTGTTCTTGCCTGCTCAATACGGGCTTCATTTCGTTCAAGTGTAACGATTTGAGCCTCCGGAAGGGTCTCAGCCATCCTTATGGCCGAATAGCCAATGGCCGAACCTACCTCCAGAATCGCCTTAGGCTGATGAAGCCTTAAAATCTGAAGCAGCACCTCAATACCCTCCGGCTCCATGATCGGCACACTATTTTCCATTGCAAAATCTTCCAACTCCTTAATCAAACCCGTACGCTCCGGAATTAAGGAATGAAGATATTGTTCTATTTTTCCGTTCAAAACGTTTCCTCCAATTATAAGAAAAACGAAAGCGCTTGGTCAGTACATGAAGAAATTGATCGGTCAAAAAAGATTTCATCTTCAAATGCCTACAATTTTTCACAAGGAGCTGAAACAAGTATGCTTGACGATCTACATTTCCTTATCTTTCAAAATAAAACCCGGCATTCGCCGAGTTACGTCACCGATAAAAATCGGATCTAAAATTCACTTGTACTATTCTATCATAAAAACAAGGGGAAAGTAATATCTCTCCCCCCTCAGTCGCTTTGCAATTTTTTTATTTATTTATTGGAAATATGCTCTGCCTTTTTGTTATTATGGTCATCCAAAGTTTTGGAGTAAAGGACTTCCCCTTCAGGTGTTGCCAAAAAGTATAGGAAATCCGTTTTCTGAGGTTTCAAAACCGCATCAATCGAGGTCTTTCCGGCATTGGCAATCGGTCCTGGCGGCAGCCCCTTGTTCTTATACGTATTATACGGGGACTTCACCTCAAGGTCTTTGTAGTACACCTTACTCTTATGTGAACCTTTTGCATACAGAACGGTCGGATCCGTTTGAAGCGGCATACCTTCCTTCATCCGATTATAAAAGACGGAAGCTATCTTTCCACGATCAACTTTTGCCGTAGCTTCTTCTTCGACAAGCGAAGCGAAAGTCAGCATCTGGTGTACGGAATAATCGCTTTTGTCCATCTGGGGCTCGTATGCCTGCAATGTCTCTTCCGTTTTCTTCAGCATCTCAGTGACTATGGTTTCCAATGTCGGCTTTTTCTCATAAAAGTCATATGTAGCTGGGAAAAGGTACCCTTCAAGCGGATATAAAATCTTTTTATTTTCAATTTCCGACGTCAAGAGCTCCGGAAATTTCTTTTGCATGGACTTAACGAATTTCTTATCATTCAATTCCTTAAAGACCTTTTTCGGATCTTCATCCGTCTTCACCGCAATGATATCGGCAATCTGGATAAGCTGCTTTCCTTCAGGAATCGTTATCTTCAATGCAGCTTCTTTCATGAGTTTCCCGGTTTTGATGCTTGTGACAATATCTTCAATTGGCATGGAAGGTGACAATTTATACTCACCTGCCTGAAAACCGGATTCATTCCGAAATTTAATATAATATTTGAATACCCGTGCGTCCTTGATTATTCCCTGCTCTTCAAGCAGTGTTGAAATTCCGTTCACGGAAGATCCGATTGGGATTTTCACTTTTTTGATGGTGTCATCATCAGGATCGACTGGTTTCATGGCTGAGTTGATATATAAAAAGCCCACAAGACCAACTATCCCAATTAATAAAATAAGCGAAGCTATAGTAATCATGATGATTTTACGTACCAGCTTGGCTTCTCCTTGCCGTTCTAACAATTTCATTTGGATATGTTCCTTTTTAGATAGATTTTTATCTTTTTCATCCATTTTCATTCCCCCTGCAAACTCACACCAACTACAGAATGGTTTCTAGGTGATGCTTTCTTTAATTAAACTTTGCTTCGAACATTATACTAAAATCAACAAATAATTACATGGTTTTTGCAAAACTACATTCATTATTACTCTATTTATGGCAAAAATGCACTAGTTTTGTCAATATACAGATGTAATTCACTAGGAAAATGGTGACATCTTTTCTCTTTAGCTTAAAAACGCCCTCAATTTTTTCCCCTTGCATGTGTAAGGAATTTCAAGCAATGACTGGAATACGCATGAAGGAATGCTATTATTAATTATAAGCTGAAGAAAGGTGTGAAGGAGTTGGATAATTCTTATTTTGTAGGGTGGGGGACATTGGCACTCATAAACGCCGGACTTGCTCAAGGTAAAAATAGAACAGCGTTGAATTGGTTCTTGCTATCATTATTTTTGGGTCCGCTCGCTACTTTTATTCTTTTATTCGTAGAGAAAAGATAAATTGCTGGTACATAAATGAAAAAAACCGACCTGATCGAGGTCGGTTTTTTCTAATCTTATTCTTCTTCAGCTTCTTCTTGGTCAAGGAATGTATTTAACATTTCTTCGACCAGATCCCATTCTTCTTCGGTTTCGATCGGTGTAAGTTCACCATCTTTATTATCTTCGCTTGGTACGAATGATGAAGCGTGGATTTCAATTTCTTCCTCTTCATCTTCTGCAGACATCGGATAATAAAGTACATAAGATTTGTTGAATTTATCTGAGTCGAATGTGAAAAGGATTTCGCAAAGCTGCTCGTTTCCGTTTTCATCTACTACTGTAATGTTGTTTTCGCCGTGTTCCATTTGTATTCCACCTCATATTGAATTTGTTTGTCTGTCCAAGAAACCTTGCAGAATCATGACAGCTGCCATTTTATCAATGACTTTCTTGCGTTTGCTTCGGCTCACGTCCGCCTCAAGAAGGACACGTTCAGCCGCCATAGTTGTCAACCGTTCATCCCAGAGAAACACAGGCAGCTTGAATTTTTTTTCTAATCGTTTGGCGAAATCTTGACTGATCTCGCCTCGCGGTCCAACGGTTCCATTCATATTTTTAGGTAAACCTAGGACAATTTTAGAAATTTCATGCTCTTTTATTATTTCATTGAGACGTTTAAAGCCGAAGTCATTACCAGCTTCGTTAATTTTGATCGTTTCCAATCCTTGTGCAGTCCACCCCATCGCGTCACTCACGGCAACGCCGATGGTTTTTGAACCTAAATCAAGTCCCATTGTGCGCATTAGTATTCCTCTCGATGGTTCTTAAGATACGACTTAACCAATTCTTCGATGATTTCATCGCGTTCAAGCTTACGAATAATGTTTCGAGCATCCATATGGCGCGGGATATAGGCCGGGTCACCAGATAATAGATAACCGACAATCTGGTTGATCGGGTTATAACCTTTTTCCTGAAGTGCAACATACACTTGAGACAATACTTCTTGTACATCTCTTTCGAATGGTTCTTCGGGAAAATTAAATTTCATCGTTTTATCAAAGGAACTCATTAACATGCACCTCTCCTCAGCGTCCAGAATCCACTAATATCTACATTGTACAACACTTTCCATTGATTATGAAATCGATAAGACCCATTCTTCAACAAAATTAAGTGCTGCATCCAATTTTTCTGGGTCTTTTCCGCCGGCTTGGGCCATATCTGGACGTCCGCCACCGCCTCCGCCGCAACGTGAAGCAACTTCTTTGATCAATTTACCAGCATGGAAACCGCGATCGATATAATCCTTCGTAACTCCGGCAATCAAATTGACTTTATCACCTTGAGCCGATCCTAATACGATAATGACAGAATCGAGCTTTTGTTTCAAATCATCCGCCATGGCACGAAGATTATTCATGTCGGTAGCTTGAACCTTCGCCACCAATACTTGAACCCCATTTATGTCTTTTACGTTAGAGACAAGGCTTCCTGCTTCAATATTACTTAATTTTGCAGTAAGGCTTTCATTCTCACGATGAAGATCCTTCACTTCAGCCAATACCGTTTCAATTCTTGAAGGTACATCTTTTAAGTTCGTTTTCAATTTAGCAGCCGCGTCTTTCAAGACACCAATTTGATCAGTCATCAATTTGTATGCTCCTGCACCCGTTACCGCTTCTATCCGGCGAGTTCCCGCACCGATTCCGCTTTCTGAAACGATTTTGAACAAGCCGATTACCGCGGTATTCGGGACGTGAACGCCACCGCAAAGTTCAAGACTATAATCGCCTATTTGCACGACACGGACAATCTTGCCGTATTTTTCGCCGAACAGGGCCATTGCGCCCATCGCCTTGGCTTCTTCAATGTTTTTATAATCAGTGTTCACTTGAAGGCTTTGCCAAATCTTTTCATTTACAATCGTTTCGATCCGCTCAATCTCTTCCGCCGTTATCTGGCCAAAATGAGAGAAATCGAAGCGAAGGCGCTCAGCTTGTACGAGTGAACCTGCCTGATTGACATGTGTACCTAGCACATCTTTCAACGCCTGATGCAGAAGATGTGTCGCTGTATGATTTTTCGTGATATGGATGCGATTTTCATGATTTACCGAAGCAACGATTTCGGAACCTGACATTAAAGTGCCGGCAGCTACAGTTACACGGTGCAGATTTTGGCCATTTGGAGCTTTTTGAACATCATGGACATCCAACTTAACGGATTCATTAGCCATCGTTCCTTTATCAGCTATTTGACCCCCGCTTTCCGCGTAGAAAGGAGTCTTGTTCAGTATTACCTGAACTTCCTCACCTTCTTGTGCCTCCGTTACAAGCTCGCCATTTTTAATGATGGCAGAAACTTTGGCTTCGACCGCAACTTGATCATAGCCGACAAACTCACTTTCAACTTTAATATCTCCTAATACCCCGCCTTGGATTTGCATGGAATCAACATCTTGACGCGCTGAACGGGCACGTTCGCGCTGTGCATCCATTTCTTTTTCAAATCCAGCTTGATCGACCGTCATGCCTTCTTCTTCTGCATATTCCTCCGTTAACTCGATCGGGAAACCATATGTGTCATATAAACGGAATGCATCACTGCCCGGAATGGTCGTACCGCCTTTTTCCTTTTCCTTTTTTATGACTTCAGAAAGGATGGACAGTCCATCATTTAGAGTTTCATGGAAGCGTTCCTCTTCATTCTTGATAACTTTTGCAATGAACTCTTTATTCTTGAGGACTTCAGGGTAGAAGTCTTTCATGATTTCGCCAACGACCGTCACAAGCTCGAACATGAATGGACGATTGATGTTGATTTGCTTAGCATAACGAACCGCTCTGCGAAGCAAACGGCGTAATACATAACCGCGTCCTTCGTTGGATGGAAGAGCCCCGTCACCTACCGCAAAGGCTACCGTACGAATATGGTCGGCAATGACTTTGAATGCAACATCTTTTTCTGCATCGACACCATATTTCACATCGGAGATTTCTTCGACTGCCCGGATGATTGGCATGAATAAATCCGTATCATAGTTCGTCGCCACATCTTGAACGACGGAAGCCATACGTTCAAGTCCCATGCCCGTATCGATATTTTTCTTTGGAAGAGGTGTGTAAGAGCCGTCAGGATTATGGTTGAATTGAGAAAACACAAGATTCCAGACTTCTAGATGACGTTCATTTTCCCCGCCTGGATATAGTTCCGGGTCATTCGGATCATCGCCGTATGCTGGTCCGCGGTCATAGAAAATCTCTGTATTCGGGCCACTTGGACCCTCACCGATATCCCAGAAGTTTTCTTCCAGACGAATGATTCTTTCAGCAGGAACACCGATTTTTTTATTCCAGAGTTCGAATGCTTCATCATCTTCTGGATGGATTGTCACAGCCAATTTCTCTTTGTCGAACCCAATCCATTTTTCATCCGTCAAAAACTCCCATGCCCATGTGATGGCTTCTTCTTTGAAGTATTCACCAATGGAAAAGTTACCGAGCATTTCGAAAAACGTATGATGACGTGCAGTTTTCCCCACGTTTTCAATATCGTTTGTACGGATTGCCTTCTGTGCATTTGTAATCCTTGGATTTTCAGGAATCACCCGTCCATCAAAATATTTCTTTAAAGTAGCGACACCTGAATTTATCCAAAGCAGTGATGGATCTTCATGGGGAACCAATGACGCACTTGGTTCGATGTTATGGCCTTTTTCACTAAAAAAATCTAAATACATTTGGCGGATTTGAGCACCAGTTAAATACTTCATATATATATCCTCCTTTTAAAATTATGTAATTTTGAGCACACAAAAAACTCCCATCCCAAAAACAGGGACGAGAGTTGACTCGCGGTACCACCCTGATTATGGACGCAGGGAAATCCCATGTCCATCACCTTCATAAAAGCCTTAACGCGGCATGACGGCAGGTATTAGCTGCTCTCAGGACTAGCTTTCTGCTGCTCTTCACCTTGCAGTCCCTTTCAGCCTAGGGGACCCCTCTCTTTTAGATGGACTTCAGCATACTTCATCCTTCAACGAATTATCTTATGTAATGGATTATATTCACAAGACTTTTATTTGTCAACAAGGGACGGCTTCTTTCTAAAGTGAACGCGGGCGTGCAGAACAAAAACTTTCAACACTGCCAAAATGGGAATCGAAAGGACCATGCCCGCGATCCCGCCTATTTCCCCACCGGCCAATAATGCAAGCATGATGAACAGCGGATGCATATGGAGGCTTTTACCGACTATTAGCGGCGACAAGATATTCCCCTCAAGGAATTGGAGTGCAAGCACGATGACCGCAATGATCAATACCATTTTCACTGAAATTGTCGCGGCGATAATCACTGCAGGAATGGCCCCGATTATGGGACCGAAATAGGGAATGACATTCGTTATCCCGATTATCGCCCCCAAAAGCAGCGGATATTGCATTCCGACTACCCAGAAAAGCAGCGAGGAAATTAAACCGATCACGGCACAGACGATGATTTGACCGCGGATATAGCCTCCAAGTGACGCATCCACATCACGAACGAATGCCCGTCCCTGCTTTCGCCATTTTTTCGGTGTCATATACCATGCCATTTTTTTTAATGCTGTGAAATCTTTCAGGATATAAAAAGCAATGAATGGAATCAACGCAATCAGTAAGATGAAATCAATCATCTTCATTGCATACTCCATTGCCTTTTCGGGCATACGCTTCAGCCAGGCTTCAAAAAGGATGACACCTTCTTCGAATCTTTCATGAATTCCGAACGGCCAGGCCGCCGTTTGATGATTAAGTTTATCTATCCGGCTCCTGTACTGTTCAACCAGTTCCGGTACGCTTTCCGAGAGCTCTCGAACCTGACTGACCATTACAGGAATGCCTTTATAAACCGCAAAACCAGCCCCTCCGAAAAACAGCAAATAGATGATCGTAATCGAAAGCCAGCGACGCATCCCTTTCTCATTTAAATATTCCACTACCGGGTGCAGCAAATAACTGATGAACGCACCAACCAAAAAAGGCAGCAGTACCGTCACACAAACAGTAACGACAGGTCCCCACATGGGCTTAAGTTTCATAAAAATATAGATAACGAAAAATAAGAGCAATAAAAAACCCAGGCGATAAAACCACTTTAAACGAATACTCATAATTAAACACCTCCCGCTCATTTATTCTTCGAAAGGCGGAAGGTTTTCATACATAAAAAAGAGTGCCCTCATTATCAGGACACCCATTCAGATTATAATAATGATTTTAATCTTTTGCGTATTTTCTTCATATTCCGTTTGATCATCTTCGAGTTCATCAAGTCCGAACCCATATTCATTAGATTATTGCGTGAACGTCTAGCCATTGCAAACACCTCTTCCGTTAATTACATACTGAAGCGGCGGTCATTTTCATCAAACAAGTCGTCCAAAGAGCTTAAACTTCCATCTTCCTCGACCTGGTGCGTATTAATGATCCCTTCGGATAAGGTCATTTCAATAAAGCAATTCCAACAATAATATTGATTAACGCCAATCTTCCCAACATCTTTACTGCGGCAATTCGGACATTTCATTTCCAAAATGGACACCTCACTGTTCATAAACTGAAACAATGATGGTATCCTTCCCAAATGCAGGCGGCTGTTTTGATTCTATCACTGTCGACTCCGAGAAAAACCCATCCGTTGTTTCATACGCTATAATCGTGCCCATTTTTTCCCTGAAATATACATCCTGCAGTAAACCAAGCTCCTCACCCATTTCTGAAAAAAGCATGCGTCCCAATAATTCATCCTTCGTTAAGCACATGGAATCCGCAGGCACTTTCCCTAGGGCTGAATCCTGATGGACGATGAAGATCCCATCTGGACCGAAAGAAGATATTTCGTCCAGTTTTAAATGAAAAGCTCTTTTGAACAATGCCTGTTGATGAATGACCAAGCCTGTTACCTGACCCGATTCAGATATCGATAAATCGTGGACCGTGCCGATTCTTTCTCCTTTGGTTGTAAAAATCGGCATCCCTTTCAATAAAGAAAACGTCCGCAAGGTCATCCCGCCTTTCCGAACATTTTTATTATCTCTTTCATCATGAAAATAGATGTGCTGAAAGGTTTTCCATTGTTGCTCGACCTTACCGATATCCAGTGAGCGGGCATAAAAAAAAGACCGGTTTCCCGGTCAGATCCACCTTACCATCCTCTGCTGGAACCGCCGCCGCCGGAACTTCCGCCGCCGCCGTCCCGTGGACCGCTGCCGCCTCCACGGCCACCGCCACCTCCGCGACTGATGAACATCAAGAGGATATTGAGTAATATTTGAAGGAAAAACCCTTTAAAGAACTTGGCATCGATGATGAATACGATGATGACAACGATGATAATGAGAAAAATCTGTAAACCTGATGGCCGAAAAGTTTCTGACTCGGGCTGAACGGATAGATCTTGATGAAACTCGTCACCTAAGTTATATTCTTTCGTGACATCGTTATATACGGCCTTATAGGTTTCAGTCAGGGCAAGGTCGGAATTACCCGCCTTCAGCTCGGGGATAGCCACATTGTCCAAAATCTGTCCCGATCTTATGTCGGTAATGGCACCTTCCAAACCGTACCCCACTTCAATACGGATTTTCCGTTCTTTCTTGGCCAGAACGATGAGTACTCCATTGTTCAGTTTTGCATCACCAAGCTTGAATGACCTAAATGCCTGTACCGAGTACTCTTCAATCTCAGATCCTTCCAACGAATCCACCGTCAAAACGGAAATTTGTGCTTTTGTGGCATCATCCAACCGTTTCCCAAGCTCGATGAGTTCGGATTTTTCCTGATCATCCAGGACTCCGGCAAAGTCCTGGACATATATATCCCCAACTGGTTCAGGAATTTTAGGTTGTGCTGCGACTACGTTTGCTAAACTGAACGTGAGAATGAAAAATAGCGCAAACACAGCGAGTCTTTTCATTATTTATCGCTCCCGAAATCAACCTTTGGCGTTTCTTTTTCTTGATCGGTCACTTCAAAATATGGTTTGGCATCGAACCCGAACGCGCCTGCCATCATATTCTTTGGAAAACGTTTAATCGTCTTATTATAGTTGGTAACTTCATCATTATAGTCTTTCCGTGCTACCGACAAGCGATTTTCCGTCCCCTCCAAACTATCCATGAGACCCTTGAAGTTTTCATTGGCCTTTAGATCCGGATAGTTCTCGACAACCACCAAAAGACGGCTTAAAGCCCCGCTCAATTCTTGGTTCGCATCAATAGCATCTTTAGTCGAATTGGCACCTGCCAACTTCGAGCGTGCATCACTCACCGCTTTAATGGCTTCCGTTTCATGCGAAGCATAACCCTTCACCGTTTCGACAAGATTCGGAATCAAATCCGCTCTTCGTTTCAATTGGTTATCCACCTGTGACCACTTATTGTCTACGTCTTCATTTGCGCTTACAAGACCGTTGTAAGAAGATGCCCCATAAATGACAAGTAAAACGACAACGACTATTCCGATTATCCAACCTTTTTTCATCTAAATCCCCCCTGCTCTTTCACATTCATATAAGTTATATTCTATATTAGTTCCACCAAAACTATGAATTTCAAACAAAATTTATCAAAATGAAGAACCAAACATTGATCATCAGCTACATAAAATCATAAGGCGTGACATCCTCCATCCCGATCATCGGGTCAGCATTCGTGAAGATTTCAAGATAACTTGCCTCACGCTCTTGCACCTCTCCCTTTTCCACCGGAATATCTTCTTCACTCAAAATCTCCCGCAGCTTTTCACGCAAAGTCGTTTTCCGGCGCATCTCATCATTACGCTCAATCCCTAGACGGAATGCATCTTCTTCACCGCAAAGGATCAAGAAATTTTTACTGCGGGTAATCGCCGTATACAATAAATTACGGCGGAGCATCCGATAATAACTTCTCACTACAGGTAAAATGACAATGGGAAACTCGCTTCCCTGCGACTTATGGATAGAGCAGCAATACGCATGTGTAATCTGGTTCAAGTCCTGTTTCGTGTATGTCACTTCGATTCCCTCGAACGATATGATTACTTTATCGACATGATCGGTATTTTCCTTAGCGAACAATATGGACACGATTTCACCCATATCGCCGTTAAAGACACCCTCCTCTGGCTGGTTCACCAGTTGAAGCACCTTATCTCCCGTTCTGTATATCACGTCTCCGAATTTAATTTCCCGCCGCTTTTCATCCGCATTGCTATTGAACACTTCCTGAAGCATTTTATTCAGTGCATCAATCCCGGCAGGCCCTCTATACATGGGAGCCAGCACCTGTATATCCCTGGCCGTGAAACCCTTCGTCCTCGCATTCGCAACCACTTTTTCGATTACTTGAGCGATTTGCCCGGTCTGGCAGCGAATGAACGATCGATCTTCTTGCTGCTTCGTCACATCATCCGGAAGCTTTCCTTTTTTGATACCATGGGCTAATTCAATGATCGATGAGCCATCAGCTTGACGATAAATATGTTCCAGACTGACAGTAGGCACACAATTCGACGCAAGCAAATCCTTTAAAACCTGCCCAGGGCCAACCGATGGCAGTTGATCTTCATCACCTACCAATATCACTTGGACATTTTCCGGCAAAGCCTTAAACAATTGATTGGCCAGCCATGTATCCACCATGGAAACCTCATCGATAATCACGATCCGGCCATCCAACTGATTATCCTCATCATGGGAAAAGCCTTCACTCCCGTTCCACCCCAGCAAACGGTGGATCGTAACAGCGGGGAGTCCAGTCGATTCGGCCATTCGTTTCGCTGCACGGCCAGTAGGAGCCGCAAGAACGAATGGAAATGGATCGCTTCCCTCTTTTTTATAATCATTAATGTCCATGGATACACCATGCAGCTCTGCATATAGCTCAACAATCCCTTTGATTACCGTCGTCTTCCCAGTACCGGGTCCCCCCGTCAAGATCAACATGGGCGACTGCAGGGCTGTTTGTATCGCCTCTTTTTGAGCTGAGGCATAAGAAACATTTAGACGCTCTTCCAGCTTCCCAAGGGCCAGTAAAAATTCCGATTCCGGGAACTGGTCTTCATACTCGGTTTGTGCGAGCAGCCGCTTGATGTTCGTAACAATTCCCTTTTCAGAATAGTAAAGTGAAGGCGGATAAATTCGTTGATCCTCGACAACGATTTTTCTCTCTTCCGTCAATTCGATTATTTCCGAGGAAATGTTCGTGAACTCTATGCGATCCCGTTTATTTTCCTCAAGCAATCGTTTGACCGCTTCCAAAAGCTGCTCGGCTTCTATGTAGATATTTCCATCCTGAAGGCATTGTGATTCAAGTGTATACAAGCACGCAGCCTTGATTCGGTCGGGATGGCTGCCGGAAATGCCAAGCTGATGCCCAAGCTCATCCGCCCGTCCAAAACCGATCCCTTCAATATCCTCTACGAGCTTATATGGATTTCCCTGAACCATCGTGATCGTATCCTGTTTATACAATTGATAAATCTTCATCGACAGCTGCGGACCGAAGCCATATTGATTCAGGGCGATCATTACCTGCTCCAGACCTTGATGCTCGACTAATGTATCATAGAGGCCCTTTGCCTTTTCCCCGGATAGCTTCGGGATATCATCAAGTAACGAAGGCTGAGCCAGAATTTTGGAAATTGCCTTTTCCCCTAGTGTATCAACAATGCTCTCGGCTGTTTTTTTCCCAATGCCTTTGAACAGGTCACCGGATAAATAACTGACGATGCCTTCTTTTGATTGGGGCAAATCCTTGCGAAAATGCTCTACATGAAATTGAAGGCCAAAACGCGGATGTTCCTTCATCGCCCCATAAAAAATATAGATCTCATCCTCATGCATCCTTGGAAAGTAACCTGTCACGACAGCTTCCTTCTCTTCATAATTCAGATTCGTTTCATGCACACGAATTCTTACAACCGAGTACATATTTTCTTCATTATGAAAGATCGTCACTAAATGACTTCCTTTCATGAACATTTTCTCTTCTGAAAACAAATCCAATGAATCTTGCTGGCTCAACGCTTCTCCCCACCTTTCCATGCATATGCAGTCTATTTACTCAGCATTCATTTCTTCCATCAGTTTCTTACCGTGTGCAGCAAGCATATGGTCAGGCTGTGCTTCCAAAGCTTTATCAAAATAAGCCATCGCCGCCTGCGCATCCTCACGATACCCGGCAAACGCAACACCTAAATTATAATAAGCATCGGCATGGCCTGGATCCTGTTCCACGACTAAATTCAGTTGATTGATCAATTCATCATATAATTCCGCATTGGCAAGACATAGCGCATATTGGAATCTCGCATCAACGTCCTCAGGGCTCAGCTCCACCGTTCTCTGTAAATAAGGCATCGCCAATTTAGGTTGATCTAACGCCATCAATGTCAATCCAAGCATAAAGTAAGCATCGCTGTTCTCCAGTCCCAAACGAATAGCCTTTTCAAACATATCCTTCGCTTCGATTAATTTAGTATCGGTTTCATAGTATAAGTTTCCTAATGAATAGTAAGCCGCCGCTGCATTTTCATCCAGCTCAATCGCCTTTTTGTAAAACTTGACCGCTTTATCCGTTTCACCCACGGCAGTCAGTACATTCCCAAAGTTTATGTAGGCAACAGGCTCATTCGGATTTTCCTCGATCGCCTCATTAAAAACTTTCGCCGCTTCTTCGTATTTTCCTTGCTGCATAAACTCAATTCCTTGTTGATTCTTATCCATGATCATTTCACACTCCATTTTTCATATTAAAAAGTATAGCATAAGCCATCGGTCGAATTCAGACAGCACACCCTTAATCCAAAAGAAGTCCCCAACCGCAAACACAGCTGGGGACATGCTTATTTTACCCTACGTAAGTCAGTTTTTCACCTTTTTTAAATACTTCATCAATCGTACCGCCACCCAGGCACACTTCTCCATCATAGAATACGACTGCCTGTCCAGGTGTGATCGCGCGGACTGGCTCGTCAAAGATGACTTCGACATCACCATTTTCCAGAACCTTCACCTTAACACCGCTATCCTCTTGACGGTACCTGAACTTTGCCGTACATGTAAATTCACCAGCAGGTATATGTTCCGCTACCCAGCTGACATTCACTGCACGAAGGGAATTGGAATACAGCACATCATTATCAAAGCCTTGACACACATATAACAGATTGCGCTTCAAGTCTTTTCCCGCAACAAACCAAGGTTCGCCGCTGCCGCCAATCCCTAGACCGTGACGCTGACCGATCGTGTAATACATCAATCCGTCATGCTTGCCCATGACCTTTCCATCCATCGTGACCATATCACCGGGCTGTGCTGGTAGGTAATTGCTTAAAAACTCTTTGAAATTGCGTTCACCGATAAAACAGATGCCTGTTGAATCTTTTTTCGCTGCCGTAGCAAGACCCGCTTCTTTCGCAATCTCTCGGACTTCCTTCTTATCAATGTGCCCAAGCGGAAACATGACTTTTTCCAATTGTTCTTGAGTAAGCTGGTTCAAGAAGTAGGTTTGATCCTTATTATTATCAATACCGCGAAGCATCTTGTATTCGCCATCCCGGTATTCAACCTGTGCGTAATGGCCTGTAGCCACATAATCGGCACCAAGGCTTACCGCATGCTCTAAAAATGCCTTGAATTTGATTTCCTTATTGCACATTACATCCGGATTCGGGGTGCGGCCCGCTTTATACTCATCCAAAAAATAAGTGAATACTTTATCCCAATATTGCTTTTCGAAATTGACCGCGTAATAAGGGATGCCGATTTGATTACAAACGGCAATTACATCATTGTAATCTTCCGTTGCCGTACAGACTCCGTTTTCATCTGTATCATCCCAGTTCTTCATGAATATCCCGACCACATCATAGCCTTGATTCTTCAATAGCAGGGCTGACACAGAAGAATCCACGCCTCCTGACATACCCACGACGACGCGTGTATCTTGTGGTGCTTTATTCATTCTGTCACCTCATTTATTTAAAGAAGGAATTATCTTCCAACTAATCTTTTAACGATTTTCACGGTGGTTTCAGCTGCATGCCTGACTTCCTCTTCCGTGTTGTTCAAACCGAAGCTGAAACGAATCGAATTCTTCGTCCTCTCCGAATCTTTCCCGAACATCGCCACAAGCACATGCGACGGATCGATTGACCCTGCTGTACAAGCGGATCCGCTCGATACCGCAACACCTGCCAAGTCCATATTAACGAGCATCGATTCCACATTCGTACCCGGGAAACTAATATTCAGCACATGTGGCAGCGACTGTTCCATTGATCCGTTAATTTCATATTGTACATCCGCCCCATCAAGGACGGCAAGCAATACGTCTTTATATTGCTTGTATTGCTCCGTTTTCTTTTCCATCATGCTTTGTGCAATTAAAACAGCTTCTGAAAAACCGGCAATGGCCGGCACACTCTCCGTACCCGCTCGGCGTTTGCGTTCTTGTTCCCCGCCATATAAATGCGGATTCAGCTTCAAGCCTTCACGTATATATAGAAAGCCGATTCCTTTGGGACCGTTGATTTTATGCGCTGTTACACTCAGCAAATCCACACCCAATTCACGAACATCTATGGAGATCAAACCATATGCCTGAACGGCGTCCGTGTGGAAAATGGCTTGATGACCTTTGAGCAATTGTCCAATTTCAGCAATCGGCTGGATCGTTCCGACCTCGTTATTGCCGAACATGACCGAAACCAAAATCGTATCGTCCCGCAATGCCGCCTTTAAATCGGCAATGGAAATAAGCCCCGCTTCATTCACAGGTAAATATGTGATTTCAAAGCCAGACTTCTCAAGGAATTGGCATGTATGCAAAACCGCATGATGCTCGATCTCCGTCGTTATGATGTGCTTTCCTTTTTCTTCATAAGCATTCGCAACACCAATGATCGCCGTATTATCCGCCTCGGTTCCGCCGCTCGTGAAAATGATTTCATTCCGCCCGGCACCGATGCTTTTTGCAATACTCGAACGCGCCTCATCTAAAACATGGCGAGCCTCCCGCCCGAAAGCATGAATGCTCGACGGATTACCAAAGTCATGGCTCATGACTGTCATCATTCTATCGATCACATTCGGATGCATCGGTGAAGTCGCAGCATGATCTAAATATATTCTGTCCACTTTATTGTCGCCTCCATTAAAAAACGCAAGCGCCCACATAATAGGCGCATTGCTGATCACTTAAATATAGTACATATAAGAGTTGATTTCACCCGTTTCCTTATAGTTCGCCAAATCCATAAGCGTCGTATTATCCAATACATCCTTCACAGCATCGCGGATCCGGATCCAAAGCTGGCGCTTCACCGGCTCTTCATCCTCAATTCCTTCAACAGGGGTAATCGGCCCTTCCAATACGCGAATGACATCACCCGAAGTAATCTCCTGAGGATCTTTAGACAAGACATATCCGCCATACGCACCACGGACACTCTTCACCAACCCTGCATTACGTAGCGGCGCAATCAGCTGCTCCAAATAATGCTCCGACAGATTATGCGTCTGGGCAATCGATTTCAAACTTTTCGGGCCTTCTCCATAGTGTTTAGCAAGCTCGATCATAATCGTTAAACCATAACGGCCTTTAGTAGATATCTTCATACATATACACCTCAAATTATTTATCCGTTTCTAAATTCTTTTGAAATTATAGCATATTCCCGCCAGAAATGCATTCAACCTCCCTTCATTTGTCAAATTATCCTAATAGGAGAGGTAGGGAATATATTGTTAAAGACGGATTATCCAGTGCCAAGGACGAATTATTATCCATCAAGGACGAATTGTCTTACGCCAAGGACGAATTATCCCGCATTTTGGCCGAATTAACTTCTTTGTAAGACAACTTACATTTTTCAAATGAAAGTTCTGTTCTTTGACACATTTACTTTTACTAAAAATACAGGAAACCTATCATTAATAGAGAATATTTCTATTATTAAGGAGTGGTTACTATGATGATAAAAGAATGTGAGATACCTTTAAAAGTACATATGATAGAAGCTCTAATGAGACGCTTACCACCTGATCATGCTAAGCAACCGATATTAAACTCAGACATCAAAAAAATCAAAGCTGGATATAGTGGGGAATATAGAGTCATATCCTCTCTAAATGCCCTTCCTGAAAAAGAGTATCTAGTTTTTCATGACCTCCGTCTAATTGGATCACCCTTCCCCTTCCAAATCGACATCCTCATTCTCACTTCTTATTTTCTATTAATTATTGAAGTGAAAAACATGGCTGGTGAAATCTATTTCGACAACACATTCAATCAACTTATCCGCACAAATCCAGATGGAAAAACAGAAGCTTTTGATGATCCAATTCTGCAAGTGAACCGGCAGCGCCAACAGCTAGTTGAATGGTTGAAATTTAAAAAAATCATCAATCTCCCAGTAGAAACAATAGTCGTCAGCGCCAATTCATCAACGATAATACGAGCTGAGAACAGAGATATTCATAGAAAAGTGATACGTAAAGATAGTATTCTTATAAAAATTGCAGAATGCAAAGAAAAATATAAAAAGAAAATCCTTTCAACTAAAAATATGAAAAGAATATCTACTATATTGCTCGACGAACATACACCTTATATTCCAAATATTTTGGAAAGTTATGGAATCCCCCTTACCACCCTTCAAACCGGAGTATACTGCCATAAATGTTATGCATTTTCTATGGAGAGACGATTAAGAAAGTGGATTTGCCGTACATGCTTGCATTCTTCCCATGATGCCCACATCTCCGCTCTTCAGGATTATGTATTCCTCGTTAAACCTACCATTACCAACAGCGAATTCCGGCAATTCCTCCAACTCAAATCTCCATCAAGTGCAAAAAAGTTATTAACTTCATTAAAATTACATCATTCCGGCAACACCAAAGGAAGAGTTTACTTTTTACGTTCGATTATTGAGGATAGGACGAATTAATTGGTGTGAAGGACGAATTATTTGATGTGTAGGACGAATTATTTCGTATGAAGGACGAATTATTTTCCTGTAGGACGAATTAGCTGCCTGAAGTGCGCATTAAATACTAATTCAACTGCATCACAGCATAATCAGCGCATTTTCCCCATAAGTTGTGATACCTTTATATTAAAAGGAGAGGTGCGCAATGAATATTAAACCGCTTGCTTTCCGGATGCGGCCTCGATCGATTGATGAGATCATCGGGCAGGAGCATCTGGTCGGTGAAGGGAAAATTATCGCAAGGATGGTGAAGGCCAAGCAGCTTTCTTCCATGATTCTGTATGGTCCTCCGGGAATTGGCAAGACATCGATTGCAAGTGCGATTGCCGGAAGCACGAAGTTTGCTTTCCGGACGCTGAATGCGGTGACCAATAATAAAAAGGATATGGAAATCGTGGCAGCCGAGGCTAAGATGTCCGGTAAAGTGATTCTGCTGCTTGATGAGGTTCATCGACTCGATAAGGCAAAACAGGATTTTCTATTGCCATACCTTGAAAACGGGATGATTACCTTGATCGGTGCAACGACCAGCAACCCCTATCATGCAATCAATCCGGCTATCCGAAGCCGGTGTCAGATTTTCGAGCTCAAATCCTTGGAAACCAATGATATAACTACAGCTCTGGAACGGGCACTTCATGATGAAGAGCGGGGGCTTGGTGCGTATGAAACGGATGTCAGCCTTGATGCCCTTACCCATTTCGCGACTGCTTCAAACGGAGATGTCCGCAGTGCCCTTAACGCTCTTGAGCTCGCCGTCATTTCCACTGAACCCGATGAGTCCGGAACGATTCATATAGATCTGCAAATTGCCGAAGAATGCATGCAGAAAAAAAGCTTCTCACATGACAAGGATGGAGATGCCCATTATGATGTTCTGTCGGCTTTCCAAAAATCAATTCGCGGAAGTGATGTGAATGCAGCCCTTCATTATTTGGGGCGCTTGGTCGAAGCCGGCGATCTTGTCAGCATTGCCCGCCGCATGGTGGTCATTGCCTACGAAGATATAGGTCTTGCCAATCCTCAGGCTGGTCCTAGGGCCCTTGCTGCAGTCGAAGCCGCTGAACGGCTCGGTTTTCCTGAAGCCCGGATTCCACTTGCCAACTCAGTGGTCGAGTTATGCCTATCACCTAAATCGAACACGGCCATTGTCGCAATTGATGCAGCGCTTTCCGATATTCGCAGCGGCCATAGCGGAGATGTACCGGACCATCTTAAGGATGCCCATTACAAAGGAGCCACAGATCTCGGACGCGGCATCGGTTACCTTTATCCGCATGACTACGAGAATGGCTGGGTGAAGCAGCAATACTTACCGGATAAACTGCGCAGCAAAAAATATTACAAACCGAAAAAGAGCGGGAAATTTGAACAAGCCCTGGCATCGGTCTATGAAAATATCGAGAAAAAGAAATAACTCCGGATCGCTTTATACCCGGAGTTTTTTTATTGTGGGAAATGAAAGCTTTTGACATGTCTCAAATTGACAAAGACCGCCTCCCCATGAGCATTCACCATCTCAATGATGCCATCTTTCACCGTACTGAGCTTACCAATATTCTTCGGATGCATCCCTAAGTCGAGCACCACCAATTTATTGGTCAGCTTTTTCATCTGTTCCTCCAATGTCCTGGCCCAGCTTAAAGATGAGACCTGTGCCAGTTGCTCTGATTTATTCAAACCGTAAGGGCCTTTATCATCATTTGAAACCGAAAGCCACTTCAAATGATCCATCGAGATGAACATCGTTTTAAATACAGGCGAATAAAAGACGAAATAGTTATTCATGATTCCCACGATATAGCCATGAACCGAGTATTTTTTCGTGAGCAGGATTTCAACGAACCTCCCCTTCGCATTCATCAACAATTTTCGGAACGATGTCTCTTCGATTTCAGGCTCTCCTCCCGACCCAAACTCCTCTTCGATTATTGGAAAGGAAAAATTCTTAATGTGCCTGAATGAAATGTAACGGTACACTTTTCCAGTATACAAGACGATGATGTCCGAGCTTGCTTCAATTAAAATCCCCGCTTCATGTATATTCCCTGCGAGCTCAAGTTCTATATACTGACCTATATGTTTTGATAACAAGCGTTGCTTCCTCCTTTCTATTGAAATCAATCAAACCAAACAGTATGCTTTGTTCCAACATGAAACCAGGTTACCTGTCATTAGAATGGTTGCTTGGCCATTTTTTTGTCAGTTCCAAATAGCATTTGAACGGATAAAATCGTCATTAAAAATTTTTATAGAATGAAACATCTTCCATCATGAGCAAAAGCTGCATGTCCACTTTCCATAAGAAGGCACAACAACTCCATATTGGTTGCTGTACCTGTTTGGTATTTCTTTTACCGTGGGTTTTGGGATGTTGCTTTGATTAAGTTCTCAATCCATATTTGCTTGAACGTATTTACTCGAGGTCCCCGCCCTAAACTTCCATTTGATGAACTGCTTGAAGAGCTTTCATATGATGAACTGCTTGAAGAGCTTTCAATAAATGAACTGCTTTCATCCAATGAAGAGCTTTCAATGAATGAGCTGCTGCTTTCAACAGAAGAGCTGCTGCTTTCATCTGAAGAACTGCTTTCGTCTGATGAACTGCTGCTTTCGTCTGATGAACTGCTGCTTTCGTCTGATGAACTGCTGCTTTCGTCTGATGAACTGCTGCTTTCATCTGATGAACTGCTGCTTTCGTCTGATGAACTGCTGCTTTCGTCTGATGAACTGCTGCTTTCGTCTGATGAACTACTACTTTCGTCTGATGAACTGCTGCTTTCATCTGACGAACCTTTGCCTTTGTATGATGAACCGCTTGAACTGCTTCCTTTTGACGAACCTCCAGCTGAAGTGCCTCCATTTGCAGAGTTTGCACCTTCTGCTTCTGCTTCGCGATTTTCATTTACCTGTACAGTTATAACTACGAATTGGATATGATCCGTTGTCACATAAAATAATTCTTCATGATGAACAACGATAAGGTGGCTGTCAGTAACTTCCATCAGGATGCCCTCAACTTTATTAGGTCCTCCAGCACTGACGGATACCCAATTGTGGACTAACCGTGATAGTAAGCCGTTAATTGTTTCTGTACCGTCACCAAATTGAGGCAATAACTCATTGTCCGCCAGCTCCAGCACTGTTACACTTTTAATATGGGAAATCGGGTATAGAACAAGCCCGTCATTCTCACTGGATAAAATTAAAAATTCCTCTTTTACATCTACAACCCGGCCAACTTTTGATGCCGGACCGCCGCCATTCACTTGAATGCAGCTAGTTTGAAGTGATTCCAGCATACCTAAAAAATTTGCTGGAAATACTGTTTCTTCTTCGTTGATCGAACATAAATCAAGTTGAGATTTTTTCGCATTCCTCACAACAATTTTCAAATGCTCGATGGCGAAATATACGAGTTGATTTTGTTCTGTTTGAATCACGATATAATCGCTCTGCACTGTTAAAAGCTTGCCTTCTCTAGAATCAGGCCCGCCTTTAAACGCCCTGACAAATTTCCCTGTTAAAGCTTCAAGGTACGGTAAACCAACAGTCTCTTCCATTTTTCCTTTAGCCTCCAATAGTTATTTATACTTTAGTGATATCCGTACTGCATATATATGCGCCTTCTTTCTAATACGGACTCTGCTAATCACCCATTTTGTAGTAAATCGTCGTACGCCTAGAAAAATGTTATGAAAAAAACTCTTTCCATTCTATTAAACTATTAAAAAAGGGCCTTCCTTTTTAATAAAAAAACTCCGGAATTTTCCCCGGAGTTACTTCATCATTTACCTTATTGAACGAAATGGCCTTTCTTCCAAGTTACTTAATAATTCCGTCATTTCCCCTCTACTGCTTAACCAAACGCTTCCACACTGGATAACGGCAAATTCATCTCGATCAGCAGAATTGAAAAGGATCCTTGGAAGCAGCCAATAGATCTTTATATACCTCCCATTTGCAAAACAGACTTGCACTCCCTCATAACCTGAAAGTCTGCTCGTATGTCAGGAAAAAAAAAGAATACTCCAAATGGAAATTTGGAGCATGACATTTACCTATGTTTTTCCTTTAGCCACCCGATTACCGATTTCCCACCGTTTTCGCGGAGATCCTCAGCTTCTTCCTTTCCAATGGCCTTACCATCCTTGATCACGATCACCTCATCAAGGATTTTCTCGATTTCCTCGATTTCATGAGTGGCCATGATAACCATTTGCCTTTCAAAATCGATATAAGACAGCAAGCTCCGTACTATCGACTCCCGAACCATAACGTCCAACCCTGAGAATGGTTCATCCAATAGCACGACCGGTACCTCCCGAGACAGGGCCAGCACTAATTTAAGCCGTCCCCGATTACCTTTCGACATCGTACGGACCTTCTTCCGGACATCCAATTTCATGAATGCCAGCATTTCAATTGCCTTATCCAGGTTAAAATCAGCAAATTGCGATGCATGAAAATCAATATACTGACCTGCGGTAAAATTGGTATAGAAAAAATCAAGCTCTGACAGATAAGAAACAACAGAAGCCGTCCTCCTGCTTACCGGCACCCTATCGACCGTCACCTCTCCATGATCCGGTTTCGCGAGTCCGGCAATCAGTTTGAGCAATGTTGACTTACCGCTGCCATTGGCCCCCAGCACCCCATATATCTTCCCCACTTCAAACGTGAGTGAAACACCATCAAGGGCAGTAATGTTTCCATACTTTTTCGTTACATCATGCAGCTCAACCGTCATTTTGCATCCCCCTGCTTCTTCAGAAATTGCTGTACCGCTGTCAGCATTTCTTCTCTCGACAAGCCGATTTCTTTCATATTTTCAACGAATGTCTCGATAACTTCCGTTTGAATCCGGGTACGCAATGATGCAATCAGCACCGGATCATTTTTAACGAATGTACCTTGCCCCCTTCTCGTCTCCACAATTCCATCCCTCTCAATCTCGGTATAAGTACGCTGGATCGTATTCGGATTGACACCCATCTCGACAGCCATTTCGCGGACCGATGGCAGCTTATCCCCACTCTTTACCTCACCCCGTACAATTGAATAACAAATTCGATCGGCAACCTGTAAATAAATCGGTTTTGAAGCATGAAAATCCTTCGACATCCTTTACACCTCAATCTTTCGGTCCAAGAGCCAACATGAAGCGAGGAACAATATCACTAATGCGATAACATCCAACCCACTTGTCAAAAGCGAAATATTCTCTCTACCTTCAAGATAAAACTCCAACTTGGCTTGAGACAAGCTAAACGACGAACCGTTAAAAGCAGGTACAGCCCATAGATCATCCAGTTTCATATATATCTTGGTATTTCCAACCCAATTTTTCACCAAAACCATACCTATAAACAGAAGCGACACAATCAGCCAACGAATATTTTTAATAAGCTGAATCCTTGCGAGTGCATGATACACTACCCATAAAAACATCATTAGCACGGCAATGACAATACTGACCGCCGTCATAACCCCGCCTATCTGTAACAAGCCTACTAATCCCGAAAAACTTTTCACCTGAAAGTCTTGCTGAAAATAACTGGTCGGAACCCTAAAAGCCACAAATACTAAACAGCAGGCAAATAAAATTGAAACCACCTGAAACAGCACACTTGACAATAATTTACTTCCAAGCAGCATCGCCGCAGACTGGGGATTATGAATCCACAACTGCGTCTTCCCCTCATAATTCAAACATCCAAAAATCAAAGAGAACATAATAAATGGTTGTAAGAACATGATTATCCATGTGCACATATAAAAAAGACCTGCAACTTCCAAATACCTGGATGCCAATAAAGCAATCAACACTAAGCCAACCTGTGCAACCAATAGCCAGAGAAGTGTGGATTTCCCGATCAGCCACTCCTTTTTCATTAAACCTTTAAACGAATTCAACTTCCCAACCCCTTCATTATTGTTCTAGTTACATAGTACACAGTTACACTGGTATATGTCAAAAGTATTATAAAATAACAAAATATACTATTCTTTTATAGTGAATTTAAATATAATAGATGAGGTGGTTACAAAAAGAGGAAGGAAGTAAAATATGAGACATGAAAAAAAGACGAAAAAGAAACGGACCTGGCTGAAGGTAGTCGGTATAATTGTCCTACTTTTCATATTAGCAGGGGGAGCGTTTGCCTACTCCATATGGAACGCTCTAACTAAAACCGTTGACTCAATGCATACACCCATAGACCGTAACACGGATAAACGTACAAAAGACCTGGCACTATCGGATCAGGAGCCCTTCTCGATGCTCATGCTCGGTGTCGATGAACGTGATGGCGACAAAGGCCGTTCAGATACAATGATCGTCTTGACGGTCAATCCACAAAAGAAGTCAGTCAAAATGCTAAGCATTCCGCGTGATACACGGACTGAGATCGTCGGTCATGGTACACAGGATAAAATCAACCATGCGTTTGCCTTCGGCGGCGCGAAGATGTCCATGGATACTGTTGAAAACTTCCTCGATATCCCGATCGACTATTATATGAAGATCAATATGGAAGGATTCAAAGATATCGTTGACGCAGTCGGCGGAGTGACTGTTCAAAACGATTTGGACTTCACCTCCGATGGCATTCATTTTGCGAAAGGTTCGCATACTCTTAATGGGAAAGAAGCCTTAGCCTATTCACGAATGAGGCATGATGATCCTAATGGTGATTTTGGCCGTCAGTCCAGACAACGTTCCATCATCGAGGCTGTCATCAGGGAGGGTGCGAGTGTTTCCTCTCTGACGAAATACAATGATGTCTTCGACGCACTAGGCAATAATATCCAGACGAATTTGACGTTTGATGACATGATGGACATCCAAAAGAACTACAGGGACGCTAGCAAAAGCATTACCCAATCATCCATAAATGGCAAAGGAACGAAAATCGACGGAATCTACTACTATATTGTGTCGGATGAGGAAAAAGAAAAGGTTCAATCCGAATTAAAAGAACAATTATCCATCAAATAAGAAAAAATGAAAAAGCTGTCGGGATGCAGGCCCGGACAGCTTTTTCATTTTAACCGTCCAATAATCTGACAAAAAACGAACACCAATTGTAGAGATTTGTTGGAATTTTTGTTGTTTATTAGGCATGAAAAAACGGTATAATCTAGTAGGAGCTGATACTTACATTTCCCCTTGCCCCTTTCATCACTTGACACTATTATTCTTTGGACCCGGAATTCCATCAACCATCATTCATCAACCATAATAAATAATCCTGAACAAAAGGAGTGGATTTAATTGAAAATCAAAGCAGGCAGCTGGGCTATGCTAAGCACACAGGACAAAATGTTTATTCTGAAAGCCATCAGTGATCGCTCAAGAATGAAATATGTTTCATGATAAGCAGACCTATTGGATCATTATACGAGAGCATCGCCTCTCCCTTTTCACTAAAACGAACTTGTGCCTGAAAAAGGAGAGGAATCTATTCAAACTGATAATTCCATAACAAACGCCATTCGCCTTTTTCTTTAACGACATAGCAATCCTGTTCCAATGTAAACACCCCAAAGCGAGAATTGAAGACCTGTGTAACTGGAATTTTAAAGGCCGTTTTATGCACCCTTCCATCCTTATCCAGACTCCAGTTCTTCACTTTCTTAACTTGGCCAACATCATACTGAAAGGTATCCACATCCATATGCTGTAAAAACACATGGGAGCGGTTTTGCACATAATCTGCCCGATTAGGAAAACGCAGCTTCATTTCAGAACTTAACAAATCCCAGGACTTCCCGAACTCCGCTTCGCTTTCATACTCATAAAAATCTTCCACCACGCTTTTTGAGCCGCTCGGCCAAAGAAAAATGATCCAAGCCCCTGCAGCAAATGCCAGGAGAATAATCGCCAATGCTCCCAGTGGAACCTTATTCTGTCTCCTCACTCATCAATCACCCTCACAGGTTATCATTCATTTATATATATAGGGGAAAACGATAAAAAAGAAGCATGTTATTAGACAAAGCCGTTCTCTTTTGAGGTACCGCATGCCAGTTTATTAAATAATTGTTGTATTCCCTTTATGCAGTCAGTCTCAATCCCTCTAACTTCGGCATGTTAATTAGCTGTAATGAGTGGTTTAGGCTTTTCCGTATTGCCTTACATCACGGTAAAAAACGAGATTGAAAAGGATCCTTAAATATTATTGAACATAATGAAAGATTTGAGCCGATTTACTCACATCTACTCGTCAAGCCGAAAAAATGGCAATCCCCAGCGGTTGAAAAATTTATTGAGTTAACATTGGAATCTGCATAGCCATCGACTTATGGAATAAAAAGATTTCCATCCTTAAGAAACACTAAAAGCAGTGCGATTTCACTTGCGAAATCCACTGCTTTTACTTGTTTTCATTCACTTTTTCCTGTGCGGACACTCGAAAAGAAAGCATATGGTTAGTAGTTTATGTGAAAGGATCTCTCAGATTCTAGGACTTCTCCATCGATAAAAGAAAAGAAAAAAGAATATTCCCAGCAAACCGCCAAACGTGTCCAGCATGACATCCTGCCACAAGGGAGTTCGGCCACCTGTTAGTTTTTGATGCAGCTCGTCAGCACTTGCATAAAAAAGGATGCATAAAAAAGCGCCTGGAAACGAAAGAACAGGATTCTTCACAAAACGGCGCCAAACACCATATGTCAATAATCCAAACACAAAAAAGATAAAAAGATGGGCACCCTTCCGAAGGAAAAACTCCAGAAAACCATTCACCCCTGCTGTTTGGGCACTCACTTCAACGCCACCATACATGAATGAAATGCCGCTTAATCTATCATACCAATACGGCGTATTGAACTGTGTCAATAAAGGGGAAATGCTTTGCTCCTCATACGTTTGCGAGGAAAAAAAGAAGATGACCATCGCCCATAAAACGAGCAAACCCGGGACGTAGTATCTACGGATCATATACTATCAGGTTCTTCCATGATCCCGCTTAATTTCTCCTTAATCTCCTCCACCAGTTCATTTACAGTAACATCCTGCCCAGACTCTCCTTTGGCAAAAGTGTCTTTTAAAATATCAAAAAAATCCATTCGAATGTTCTCCACTCCAATATAATTGAGCCACCATTTCATACTGTTGTCCTAATCCTTTTTTTCAAAAATAAGGAATATAGCTCTTTTTATTTGATAATCACATATAAAGTGGTGATTGGCAAGCGGAATTAATCTACAAAACGGTAAAATCTGAATTTTTAAAGAATATTAAAAGAAATGATCACAAAAAGTTCATAACTGACGGAATATTAAAATCATCAGTTGAATAGATGCAGTTCATTTGGTGTAAGATCCAAATGAAAAAAACAAAAAAAGGGGCGATTCCTCAGCCCCTTCGATACCCTCTATGATTGCCCCATTAAATAAGTCATCAATGAAATCAATACTAAAGTAATGGTGATATAAGTCCCAATAAAAATTTTCTTGCTTCTCTGTTTCTTTTCATAAACTTCCTCGAACGTAATGAATTTGTGTTTTGTCATCAAATAATCTCCTTTTATTTTGATGGCAGCTATCTGACATCGCCTTCCGCGAAGTCCCTTTGCTTGATCTTTATAGTTATATCGGCATACAGCCGAAAACATTTAGGTATTATTCACTATATAGTTTATCATACAAAGTACCTTAATTAATATATTCAATTCTACCAACAAGTCTTTTATTCCAAGGTATTCATTCTTAATGCAAAGCAATTATCCCTACCTGTTCATAGAACTGTTTTTTGGGCTGCAATTTGTTTAAACCATATCCATTTACCTATTAGTAAATAAAAAGGATAGAAATTCACCCTTTGCCAAAAATAACAAAAAGGATATCAACGAGAGGAAGAGAAAAATGGATGCAGAAATGCAGGAGAAATGCGGGGTATTTGGAGTGTTTAATCACCCCAAAGCAGCCGAATTAACTTATTACGGACTACATTCACTTCAACACCGTGGTCAGGAGAGTGCAGGAATTGTGGCTAGTGATGGGAAATCATTTAGGAGTCACAGGGGAATGGGATTAGTTACCCAAGTATTTTCACGGGACATCCTTGATGGGTTAAGCGGAAATATGGCCATTGGTCATGTACGATATTCAACTTCTGGTGAAAGTTTACTGCAAAACGCACAGCCCCTCGTTTTTAAATATAGCGAGGGGGACTTGGCTGTTGCTCATAATGGCAACCTCGTAAATGCAAGGATAGAACGGGATGTGTTACAACAGCAGGGAAGCATATTTCAAACAACAACCGATACTGAAATTATTGCCCACTTAATAGCTCGTTCAAGTAAAAAGCATTTCGCAGAAAGCGCACCTGATATGCTTAAACGTATCGACGGTTCATTTGCCTTGATTATAATGACTGAAAAACAAATGCTAATTGCCTTGGATCGTCATGGGTTACGTCCGCTTAGCCTTGGGAAAATTGGCGAATCAATCATCGCCTCCTCAGAAACATGCGCTTTAAATGCAGTTGATGCTAAGTTCTGGCGGGAAGTTGAACCGGGTGAATGGCTTCTTATAGATGAAAATGGAATTCAAACTGGAAGATTTGCGGAAAAAGGTAAGGTTTCCCTTTGCTCCTTTGAATTTGTCTATTTTGCCCGTCCAGATAGCGTCATTCAAGGAAGAAGTGTCTTAGCAATCCGAAAGGAATTAGGTCAAATTCTGGCAAAAGAACATCCGACACAGGCTGATGTTGTCGTTGCAGTTCCCGAATCAAGTGTCCCTGCCGCCATTGGTTTCTCCCAACAATCAGGAATTCCATATGAAATGGGGATTATTAAAAACCCTTATGCTGGTCGTTCATTCATTGAGCCCACGCAAGAATTGCGCGACTTAGCTGTTCGACTGAAATTAAGCGCTGTGCAAGAAATCTTGGAAGGAAAAAGGGTGGTATTAGTCGATGATTCGATTGTTAGGGGAACGACAAGCAAGCGCATTGTCCAATTGATTCGGCAAGCAGGTGCCACGGAAGTCCATGTAAGAATTAGTTCACCTATGGTTAGAAACCCTTGTTTTTATGGAGTGGATATGCCAACTAAGGAAGAACTATTTGCCAACAAACACGAACACGAACGAGCGATGGGACAGGTTATCGGGGCAGATTCATTAGCCTTTTTAAGCACCGAAGGGTTATTAGAGGCAGTAGATGTAGATCTTGGAGAAACTAGCAGTCGCTGTATAGCCTGTTTTAGTGGGGCTTACCCAACTGATATTTGATGGATATGCAGGCATCACACAAAAACAACTGTCTTTGTGTGATGCCTAAAACCCCATTTTCCTAATATTAAACCCGCGCTGTATTTCTCCTCCTGACAGTCGAACTCCTCGATCACCAATGAGTGTATCTTTTTATTCCGAGTCTTTAATTTCTTATCTTATAAAGTTCATTATAATTTTGATCCAACCGAAAAATGACAACCACAAGGGCAGACTGAATAAAGTTCCCATATGATTCCCTTCATAATATTTGCAGGTTCATCCATAATAAAAATGCCTCTCATTTACGTTGCATTTTATTATTGTGTCCATGATTCATTGTTCAGGATACCCTTTCATATATTTTTGGTAAAAAAGTCCATAAAAAAAAGACTGAATATCAGTCTTCCATAATGTAAATATTTATTAACTCATTATGAACTTTTTTTCTCTATTACCTACAATGAACTCCCGCACATCTTCAATGGATAATCCTAAATTTTTAGCCTCTAAAATTAAATAAACCCATTCTTCCAATTCATTTTTCGCTTTCATGACAAATCCCGCCCCATTTGTGGTAACACAGCCGCCATAGCATTTAGCCTTAGACCTGTAATTTTGCGTCCCTACTTTTCAATAGGTTTGCTTTTCTCAAGAATATATTCTTTCATTTTTAATAAATCTATTGAAAAAGACTTTTTGATTCTCTGTTTCCATGACGCTCAACCATCATGTCCTCAAAAAAAATCCCCCTACTTTAATACTATATTATTAATGTTAATTATACTTAAAA
The DNA here is from genome assembly GCF_001578185.1 of Peribacillus simplex. Lineage (NCBI taxonomy): Bacteria > Bacillati > Bacillota > Bacilli > Caryophanales > Bacillaceae > Peribacillus > Peribacillus simplex. The sequence continues at coordinate 3,670,172 of NZ_CP011008.1, forward strand.
TCTTAACAATTGCTCATAATATTATTCGTTTTTTTATGTCATTTTTCCACATCATTCATCAAAAAGTGACATTACAATATATAACTCAGGTAAAATGCGCTTTCTTTAAACACTTTTATTAAAAAAATAGAGATATAATCCTATAATTAACTATATTTGCTATAGCGAAATAATATTTCGTATCAATTGACTTTACTAGTAATAATGATTCTGTTTTAATTAATTTTCCCTAAGAAAAAAAGCCAGCATTACAAACCATAATATGGCTGTAACCTGACTGTTTATTATATATTTTAGAGTTTACACACTTGATTCCATTTGGATCCCTAATAAATTGCTAAACATCCCTCTTTTTTCACTCGCTAATTGATTATATTCACCGACCTGAATAATTTCTCCCTGATCCATGACCAACACTTGATCGGCATTGCGAATCGTCGATAATCGATGAGCTATTACAATGATGGTCATTTTTCCTTTTAATCTTTCAATAGCGGATTGAATCTTTGCTTCGTTCTCGGTATCCAGCGCACTTGTTGCTTCATCCAAAACAAGGATGGCTGGTTTACGCAGAATCGCTCTGGCTAGTACTAGACGCTGCCTTTCTCCTCCTGACAGGCGGACACCTCGATCACCTATGAGTGTATCCAAACCTTGAGGAAGCTTTCTGACAAAATCGGCAGCTGCAGCGAACTCTAAAGACTCCCATATGGATTCATCACTTGCATGAGGGTCAATGATCAGCAAATTTTCCCTTATTGTTGCATTAAAAAGAAATGGATCCTGTGGAATATAACTTATGGACCTCCGCAACGATAATAAGCGGTCATTAGTAAGGGGAGTATCATCTATTCTGACTTCACCCCTATTAGGTTGATTCAACCCCATTAAAATATCTATTAAGGTGCTTTTTCCGGCACCCGATCGCCCTACAATAGCCGTCATCCGGTTAGAGGGAATGTGTACGTTTATATTTTTAAGGGCATACGTACTCTCACTTTGATCATAACTAAAATACACATTACGACAATCTAACCCTCGTTTAATTTCAATAGGCTTGATATTTTTATAATCGGATTCATATAACTCTCTCGCAACTCTACATTCGTTTTGTAAATCTAATAATGCTTTAAAAGATGGAAGAGTAGATCCTATTTGCTCTAAATTAGATTGAATACTTGTAAACCTTGGCCATAACCTTGAAAAAATAACCATTATCAACATTAATTGCGCTGGCTGGGCCATGAACATCTTTATCGAAAAAAAGACAAAAATCGCAATTAATAATGAAGAAACAACTTTGAAGATCATTTGAGAAGTTGTATTTACTGTAGTTAACTTGATTCTGTTTTTTTCCATTTTTTCACTTAAGGAAAGAAACCAACTCAAATGAGAATCTTCTAATGAATTACTTTTGATATCCTTCATGCCATTAAGGTGATCTGTCATACCCGCTAAATATGTTTGTGTTAGTTGAAAAGTTTCTTTTCCTAAAGACTGAGACTTTTTGATAAATTTCCTGGAGAAGAAGATTAGGATCAATCCAAAAACTATGATAAAACTAGTCATAGTAACAGATAAATAAAGCGCAATACCGATTTGAATGAAAGTAAAAATAATAGAAGATAAAAACTGTAAGACTAAATTAATACCCGCACTCACTTTGAAGGTTTCATTTGTCATGATGTTGATGATATCAGATTTCCTCTTTTTCAGGTAAAATCCCCAATTTACTTGCAGTAAACTTCCATAGGTCTCATCTCTTAAATGCCTAATAAAACCTTGCTGGATTTTCACTCCCAGGATTGTTTGATTCCGCTTAAAAATACTTTGTCCAACCATTAACAACACGTAAACTCCCAGTATCAATAAAAGACTAATCGTTTCAGGAATTCCTAAGAATAATTCATTAACCCAACTTAAAAAAGGAACTTCCACTGTACTAATATCTAAAATACCGGTCATTCCAATCAACGGGATTAATAAGAAAATTCCTACACCCTCTAATAAACCTATTAAAATCATACAAATAAGATTGATATAAAGAATTTTCCCTGAATAATCATGTATCCGCTTGATAAAATGCAAGAGATGCTTCAAAACCATATCCTCCTATCGCAGAGCTTGTTTCTTTGTTATCCCGAATGTCTACAATGCATATTGCTTTATTGCTTAATTACGACATTTGAAGGAAAGGTATTGGGGCACATTATAGGTTTATAAGAACTTCTACCTAATAGATAAAATAGAATCCGAATGGGGTTGGTGATTCGTAGAATTTATATACGCTATTATAAATCCGTTTCCGGAGAAAATCGTGTTAAACGTCCCCCCTCTTAAAATAGGTATCGAGGACGTTAACTAGATTCTTGTTCTTTCAGCTTTTCATTACTGTTCTTTTTAGCGAATTTAGAAACGACCGTGAACCTATCCATCACTTCAGCACCGGTTATATAAAAAGGACCACTACGTAACCAAGCATGTGCAATGAGTTCTCCATTCTCATCTTTAGCTGTACCTAAATAAAGAGTACTATCTATATTTCTTTTCTCCAGCATTCTCATACCAGCAATTGCCTTTACAAGGCATTGGCTTTCCCAAAAAGTGTACCGACTCATAATATGAATAGCTCGCGATATACTGGCTAAAACCTCATTATTCGATGAATTGGAGGTATATGATGTCTCTTTCATTTGTTCACCTAGTGAAGGAGCAACTTTTGAAAATGAGATGCTCTTAAGATAACGGGCTCTACCTAAATGTAAAAATGCCTCAATAAGCAGCAGCTTTGTTTTAAAGTTCAACCGAAGAAAATTCCGCGCTTTCTTTGTGATATTCATTGTTTCCTCCTAGAGCTAGAAATTCATGATACTAGGAATTAATGCTATCTTCTATTTTAACTAGGCCTTGCTCTAACAATTGATTTATAAAGTCCGTGACTTGTTCCTCACACTCGGTTTGAGCTACATCATATTGAGACTGTAAGGTTGTAACTAAATCATGAATCGTAATGGGCTGCTTCATTAGATCCCATATCTCACCACCTAATGTTCCTAAATTATAATACTTTCCTTTTTGAACACTTAACATCACTTTTTCTCCATCCATGTCACTTACGATGTTACCTTCCCTTTGTACAATTGCTTTTTCTAACGTAATTTGATTTGTTTTCAAAATAAAGAATCCTCCTCGTTTATATTTTCTAATATTTGAGATACAAGATTATTGACTGTAAATCCTGTGTTAGGCCGATGCAATTGATACATATGGATTTTATTTAAAATATTTACCGACTCCATAAAATGCCACTCCATTAAGCCTAATCGTGGGACTAGAAAATTACGATATGTATGACAGAATAAAGTTCGGAAACGTTCTAGTTGATTTATTTTTTGTAGTGTAACTTCTCCATGCTCTGTTTTTACTAATTCAAATACAGTGCTTAATGGTAAAGGTTCATTTGAAAAACTAGACGTAACTGGTACAGCAAATTTTGTTTCCCTTTCAAATAAAGGCTGGTAACCTTTCTTTTCTATTCCAAAAACTTGTAAACTTTCTTGCCATAGTTTTTGTTGTGGATATGAGGGAGTTATAAAGGGTTTATTGTCTTTTGATAGAGAAACAGGGATAACATCATCACTTAAAAGTTGAAATCCTTCTTTTAAAAAAGCGGCAGCAAGTGTTGATTTTCCAGCTCCTGAATCACCAACGAACGCATATGCCTTCCCATTGATATTTACTGCACTTCCATGTAAAGGTATCACTTTTTTCTGAAGTAAGATAATCCCCATACATGTTCCAAGAATATATAGTCGAACATGATCCTCATCAGAATTTGATATAGGTGAAACGGTAATTTTCTTTCCTTCTTGAATCTTAAATATGGCAATGCCGGGAACTTGAAACATAACCATATGATCCTCAACAACATATTTTTGTTTTGGCAAAAGAACTTGCTTCTCCCAAAGCTCTGATAAATCCCCGTATTCAATTTCCACATCGGTCATGTCCTTGAAAATTCCGAGTCTGGGTACTTCAGGAAGGGGTATTTCACTAAAAAGGTTCAATCCGAAAGCTCTATAACCTATATTTTGTACAATCTCTACCATCTCTTTCACTCCATATACTAGGAAATTAACCAAAGCCCTTATACCTTAAAAATTGTATAAGGGCAGTTATTACTAGGGGAAAACAATCAAATCTTTAATTAACTATGGTGAACCATTTCATCTGGATCATTCTGCACACCATCAGGGATGGTTACACCAGGACCTCCCATAGTCATGTTAATGTTAAGTACTTCTAATTTTGGAGTTTGCCATTCTTTTTTCATTTTTGTCACCTCCCTTCAATAAGGTTATTTAATAGGCTCTGTAACTATATGGTTGATTCTATTTTATCAACCATCATCATAAACATAGCTTTTTAAGAAAACGATAAACAATTAAACCTCTCATTAAAATTCTAAATTCAGAATCAAAGGCAACATTAGGCTGGGGTTCTGTACGAAACTTGTTAAGTGCCTTCTTAATTGCTCCCATATTCAAAAAATTAGCTATAAACGGATCCTGACTAAGCTGTTCCACCTCACCAATAAATACATTCCAGTTTGGGAGCATTCTAGCAATGGTATCTGCACCCTGAACTCCCCGAGTTTTCTGGTTTAATCTAATGTCATCAGGCAAATACCCTTTTGTGGATCGTCTAATGAGTGATCGATCTACACCATTCTGCACAAATTGTTCAAAAGGAAGGGATAAACAAAATTGAATAACTCGTAAATCATTCGTAGGGTCATGTCCCTGTAATGAATACAGCAAGGATAATTTAGTTCCACTTGTTCCCGTTGTATTCCACATATTCAGATAACCAAAGTGATTTTTCCTAATCTCATTAATATTTGTAGGATTAACGCCCATTATATTGATTCCTTGTTCTTCTAGTTTAGAAAAAACTTTAGTTCTCCGAGCAAAATCATCATTAATTAATAGTGGCGAATCATCTTGATTATTTGCTTTGATATTAGGATGAAAAGGATAAGCCTTTTTTCCAATCACTTTCATTACTCTCGATCTTTTTACTCCCATATTTTCGCTATAAGAATTTACTTCATGATAAAGGCGGATCCATCTCATTTTTCTTAATAATAAGGCATAGTAATCAAAAGTCGGTCCCCAAGAAATTGAAAAATTTCCCCTTGCACCGTTTAACAATACTCCTATTCCAAGCTTGTTAGCCTCTTCATATATCCCCTTCACCCAGACGGAATTTTCAAAAAACTTATAGGGCATTTCCATTATTTCTAGCCATTCATCTACTACTGATAATGAGCTTTGGCCTTCAAACTTTAAATACTTAGCATTGATATTTCCAACATGATTAACTGTAGATTTAATAAGTGGCCTCTCATCTGCTACTCGTTGTTTTGGGGTCCAATCATCAAATTCATCAATAGGGATAGAGCTAAAGGTATATAATTTTTTGTTTTGGTTTCGGAGAGTATTTGCAGCAAAGCTGACAACCGACCCTGAATCCAATCCACCACTTAAATTAGCTCCCACTTTACGATGTGTCCGTAATCTCGAAGTCACTGCTTTTTGAAAAACTTCCCTAAAAGCCTCTTCATAATCGGAATTTGATTTCAAGTGCAATTTATCACTAGCTCCTACTGTACAATATCTCGAAATCATTACTTTATTATCTACTATTGATATAGTATGAGCGGGCGGTACTTGTTCAATTTTATTATAGGCGGTTAAAAAGGGATCTACCGTATCATTCATCCCTGGAATTGCTAAAAACTCCGCTAACCACTGCTCATTCAGTTTTTTTTCGATATATGGTAATTTAAGAAGAGGTTCAATAGTTGTACAAAAAGCAAATTTCTCATGGCTTTTGTGATAATATAGCGTTCTACTCCCTGCGAAATCTCTTGCCCCAAATAACTTTCTTTTTTTCTGATCCCAAATCATAAATGCAAAGTCACCTACTAAATACTTAGGAGCTTCCTCACCCCATTTTTGATAGCTTAGTAGAATAAGTTGACTATCAGTTAGAATACTTCTATCTATTTTACTAATATGTAGTTTGTCGAATAATTCTTCACGATTATCAATAATAGCGTCAGCGGTAATTGTACATTGCCTTTCAGAATCGTGGAACGGAAGCTGTTCACCTACAGATTCAGGAGTAATCCATTGAGCGTGACACCCAAGAAAAATCTTTTCTGAATGCCAGGTTTGAATAGAATCAGCAGGGTACTTCTCTAAAGCAGTCATTAATACATGACCATGCTGGAGATTTACCGGCTCTTCATTTATATGATAAATACCAATGATAGCGCTCATGATTTCCTCCTGCTTATATTGTTATGTATATAAAATTTATAGAGTAGTATTATATTCTTCTCATTCTAGACTTCTATTAAATTAAAGTAGTAGTATCCGATATTTTTATTGATACCCACTACCACCAACTAGTTACATGTCCTATATTATTTGAAACATATTACTTTATCTTCCTTCGATGTTGGTTAAATAGCTTTATGAAAATACTACTATCATCTGATCTAAAAAACTTAACCCCAACTAATTTTAAGGGTGTCCATATTTCTCTCATTTGAAGTAGGGGCATTAGAATTCATCCTTTCTTCATCCGACCAGTCAGCAACTGCCTTTGAGTTATTTGTGTTCAAAATCTTCTGATGAGCGTCTCTCCCTCAACGTATGAATGAACATTTTTATCCTACTATTTTAAGAACTAACTGTTCTTTATAACGAATTATATAAGCTAAAATTACCACCTATTTATTCCTATGTCAATAACTTTTCCACCAGGATATAAAAGTGCTGTAAAGTGTTAAACAATCTTTCATTTTGGCTTTCACATCATACTTAAAATATTTTAGCTTATTTCTACTAAAGGTAGTATAGTTTTTCATGGACACATTTTAAATATACAATTGAGAGGATGCATTCGTTTATTTAAGAAGGCTGTTGTAGATATTAATCACTCGGATAATTCGGTAAGGGCTTAAGCAACAAATATGGTGTATCAGAAGTAACCATTTATTAGTAGGTTAAAGAATTTACTCATATTGGTTTAATCGAGTAGGAGGAGGCGCTAGCCTCCGACCTCTCACACCACCGTACATACCGTTCGGTATACGGCGGTTCAGTTTAAGTCTGACGTAGTTTTGTATATCGTTCATATAGATTTACTAACCCTTGGTGGTGCCAATAATCATTATTTAAGGTTTTGTCTAGAATAGGACTATGTGCTATGCGCCAATAACCCTTTCTGCTATTTCCCCATTCATATGCTTTTCCAAATGGGACGACTAATCCTTTGAGTTTCCTCCCTCTCGTTCTTGGCAATTTCCATTGTTTCCATAGGCACATCCTGAATCTTCTTCGAATCCATGACTCTAAATTCTTCAATACGTTCGGAGTATCAATGAGGGCGAAATACCCCATCCAACCTCTAAGGTATTGCTTTAACTTATTTATTCGGAGTTTCATGGGTATCGGTAATTTTCTCGAGGTCATTTCCTTGATTCGTTTCTTTACTCTCTTCACCGTTTGTTTAGCCAGTAGAACCTTCGGGTTCTTCTTTGACTTCGTGAAACTAAAACCGAGAAACGTTCTGTTCCAAGGGTGATCATACTTCGACTTCTCGTAGTTGACCTTTAGCTTCAGTTTATTTTCAATGAAGCTTTAGATTTTTCCCATTGCACGTTTGGCGACTTTGCGTATCTTCACAAAGATAGTACTGTCATCCGCATACCTTACGAATCGAAGATTGCGTTTCTCTAGTTCTTTATCTAAATCGTCTAACATGATATTAGATAATAAAGGACTTAACGGACCTCCTTGTGGAGATCCCTCCTCACTTTTATGAAAAAGTCCGTCTATCATAATTCCTGCTTGAAGGAATTTACGAATCAGTTTGAGAACTCGTTTATCTTCAATTTTCCGCTCTAACATTCCCATAAGCTTGTCATGATTCACTTTATCGAAGAACTTCTCCAAGTCCATATCCACTACCCATGTATAACCTTCGGTTATATATGACTTTGCCTTCCGAACCGCCTGGTGCCCTTGTTTGTTAGGGCGAAATCCATAGCTATTCTCCGAAAAGGTTGAGTCATATATCTTGGTCAATATTTGGGCAATGGCTTGTTGAATGAAACGGTCTAGAACGGTTGGAATACCCAATAGCCGAACTCCGCCGTTGGTTTCGGGATTTCGATACGACGGACGGGCTGCGGTCGATAGGTACCCTGTAAACGGGCAGTTTTCATGTTGTACCATTCGGTTGCGAGGTGCGGTCTCAGATTTTGAACCGGCATTCCATCTACACCATGGCTTCCCTTATTTCTTTCTACACGCTTCAATACCTGTATTAAGTTTTCCCTCTCTAGTATCTGTTCCATTAACATCGTTGATATCCTTTCCCTGCGTGGACGAGATGGTCTATTTGTGCCTTTATCTGCTCCGCCCTTTTGAAGTTCCCCGTGTATTCACCACTTCTTCCTTCAAATAAGTTCCGTTAGGAATTGTTTGCTTCTTCGCAAAATAACGAACGCCTAGTATCCGTCCTCCTCAATCTGTTCGGTCCTTTCTTATCTTCTCGAGTAGACAAGTACTATGACTTCTGATGATTCAGCTGTCCATCACTGGACAGGTTACCAAGTGTACTTGGCTGTCATCAGACCTCCCCGGGTAAGAGTGCAATCTTTCCCTCCATCTATCTGCTTCATTTACTCTGTACCACCTTCGGCAGTAAGGACTTTGTTTTGTTTCGCAAACTCATCCAATGATACCTAGCCTTATATGAAGTTCGTGTTCCTCAGACCGGAGGTTTGCCGCTTGCTTCCTTCAGATTCCACGTCACCATGGACATCCTTGCATTAAGCTAACCATTACTACTGCCTTCATGGCTCGGGACTCACACCCTTTAGATTGCACCCATGCCGGGCGCACGAAGAAGAGTCCATGACTCCGAAGGAATTAGCCGCTATACAGAAAAAAAAACTTCGGTTAAAGGAAGAAACTGAAGTCTTAAAGAAGGTAATGGGCATGCTAGCTCCAGTTCTAACGATTAAAGCTAGTAATTGTAGGTTTTGCCGAAACCTTTTGACTTTTTATAAAAATAATTCTATGAGTAACCCCATCATCTCACTTAATTGAGTTGGAATGTTTGATACTGAAGACTTAGGAATTTTCAACCTTTGATATTGGGTATTTTAGCGGTTATTCCGTAATTTTTGTGATGGACTTATGGGTAATTATAGTAGTACACCATTATCTTGAGAGGAATTGAAAATGGATTTACAAAGTGCTCTATAAAAAATAGATAGAGCTTATTCATTACTCGTGGAAGATGTTAGTAAAATCTATTCAATACGGGCACCGCTTAGTGCCGATGCTTTTTGGTATCTCATTCGCAAAGAGGAAGCCCTGTCGTTTATTGAAACTGTAGTGTTTGAAATCGGAGACTGGGCTATGTATAAAAGACAGCGTGGGAGTATCCTCTGTGAAAACCCATCACTCTCTTAGAGAGCCGCACAGTGGATACGGTGAAAGATTGGCTTCAACGCCACCCATCATAAAATTGGCACGAGGGATGGTTCTGTTAAATGTGCAAAAGGAATTCTTGAGGCGGTCTCCTCAAACTGTTCAGATTACCAATCGATGGTATTTGTTTCATATCACCGCACCAAACCAGCCAGTTAAGAAATTTGAAGGATCTTCTCAAGTAATTCCAACACATAAAATGATCGAGCAACCAGATGAACCTGCTTTAGAAGACTGACTGGAGGAGGTTGCAAAAAACTGTATTAAAGGGGTACAGCAGTTTGCTCATTACCAGCAATCTGAATGGAAGGCCGTCAAGCAAGCTCTATTCTTTCCTTGAATTAATGGGCTAGGAAACTTGTGTAAAACTGCTGGAGTGCTGTATATCAGGTACTTCATACCAATGTAAAAAAAATCATTAGGCGTGTTTTCTTCTCTTTCTCCAAATTAATAAAAAGGGGCGTAAAATAAAGTATAAAAAGTGAAGGGATTTTGGTAACTTAATTGTCTCTACATCCACAGAATTAGGATAAAATGCTTTCATCTTAGTAAGAAATAATTGTGTTTTTGTCTTTAATAAAACCGTATATTCTTTAGGGAAATTATACTGATTCATTTCTTTAATGAAGAATATTGACCATTCTGACAATTCCTCAGAACGATTTCCAACAGTTGAGAATTTCATTCTTTCATTGATTGGAGTTTTTAATAGCTGAGATGCTAAAATTAGTGCTTGGCCTCCTAGATGCTGTCTTTGATATTTTTTAAATAACTTTTCTGTTTTATCTAGATTTAGCCCTTTTTTTAACATCTGGTCAATATCTAACAACCAACGGAGACGAAACCAACCATGACGAGCACCATGAGAAACGAGATAGAAATATAAATCTTCCTTCCCTAAAAAATAAACATGAAATCTGGTTATTGTACTGGTCCTTTTCCTTTCCCATAACTCATTAAAAGATGGCTCCTTCGAAGGAAATGGTTCTAACCTCCAATGAACTTCGATTTGGATTTTCTTTTCCATATGAAAAAAGGCAATGTGGTGATTCCTCCATTTCCACTCGTTTAAAAAATTGGGTTGATTCTCTTTCTCATAGCCAATACTTAGAAGAAGTTCTTCAGCTTTTTTTAAATCGGTTATCGAAATCATAACATCTAAATCTTTTGATGTTCGAAGGGAAATATCCCCATAGAGATCATGAGCAATCACTGGCCCCTTTAAAAAAAGAAGACGGATATTACTTTCATTAAATAACTTACTTATCTGTTCCATTTCTCCACATAAATGCAGCATTTGAAATGTGTTTTTTTTGTATTTTTGATACAAGGATTCAATTACATGGTGTGGAACATATGTCTTATCTATTCTTTTTAACTTTGAATAAATCAGTGGATAAATACGGTGATGCCTTGCTAATTGAAGGAATAATACCCAATCAATGTCGTCAAACAATTCACTATTCAACGACTTATCAAGACCGTGATTTTCAATAACACTAATTTTTAGTAGTAATTTTAATTCCCTCGAAAGAGTAGATAAATCAAGAACGTAATTATTTTCCATTATATTATTCCTTTTCTATTAATTTTCATCATAAATATTTATAAATATCCATTCATTCCAATGATCTTAGGTAAACGCGAATCATCGAAAGCCTAGCATAATCGTTTTTTATATCTATGGCCAATATCCTACCATATACTAGTAATCACCTAAGTTAAAAAAACTTATTGTATCACTTTCCAATTAGGTCAAGAACAAGGTTTACCCGACCAAAAGAGTAAAAGTTTTGTCCTTTGGTTCGCGATTTTTTTATCAGACAATTTATAAAAAGTAAAAAGCGAAAAAGATTAACTAAAGTACTTGGTACCAACCAGTGAATAGAAAAGTGGAAAATTAATGAATGGAAGTGATATGTTTTAACTCATGCAATTCTAGATCGCTTCCTTCAACACTCCTTCAGTTTTAATACACAAATGTGAATCTATCACCTTAAAGAACATTGTAAAAAGGAATAGGAAGTTCCCTCCAAAGAAACTGAATAACTGATATGAATGGAGATTTTATTACTACGAAAATGTGGAAAAGTAAAACGTTGCTGACATGAATTTTTTTTGCATTTAGTTCCTCATAAAAAATTGTTAATAGTAATTCAAATTCTGAGGAAATCTACCGACCTGATTGGGATTTTCATTAATTAATTACGCACATACATTCTCCTTTTTTGTGGTACTTCTTTCTTTTATTCCATTTCTAATGTGTTAATCAAACTAACATTTTTGGCACTAGTTGCATTACCTCTAAACTTATTACCATAACCAATCAAAACGTTCATTACTCTTGTATTGTTTCCAACATTAAGCCCATATCTTTGTGTCTTAATAACTTGATTGTCAATGAAAGAACATTGAATAAATGTTACACCATCTATTTTACCCTTTAAATCTTCTGTATCTACTGTGACTCCATCATATAAATTAGGTGAATCTTGTCCATTATTCTTAAAAATACACGATGTGAAACCTATATTTTGAGTTTTGTTTCTTTGTAGAGAAGTTTCTAACTTTACTCCAGAATAATTAGACTTCAATACTTGGCAATTAGAAAAAAATACATTCACATTATCCCTTGCCATATTAATGCCGTTTTTACCATTATTAGAGAATAAAGAATCTAAAACTATTATGTCAGTTGTAAAAGCGATTGACAAACCATACTCTCTATTATTTATCATGCAAGAATTTAACACCTGAATATTACTAATAGTATTAGCCCACCCAAAAACATCAAGTCCAGACCTATTACCAGTACAGACTACATTATCAATTGTTACATTTTTTACAGTACTATATTTTTCAGGTTCAATATCAATTCCTGCTTCTGGTAATGTACCTGCTGTATTCGTAAAAAAACTGTCTCTTACTGTCAATGTATCAACATTTACAACTGACATACCTTGTCGTCTATTATTATCACAAGTAACATTGTAAATATTGATATTATAGCAAGGTAGACTCCCGCCAATATAAATACCATCAGCCCAACACTTTGATATATGTGTATTTCTGATAGTTATATTTTTAGAGTTGCGAACTATAGAAATTCCCATTCCAGCTTCTCCGTTTACTCCGACGTGCTCATCACGTTCACCTTCAATAAAACCGCCTTCAATAATTACGTTTACTTTTTCAACTATATTTATTATTTGATAAGAAGCATCTGAATTTGATTTTGCTTTTAGCTTTGCTTTTTTCGATAAAGATAGTGTTTGGTTTGAATTTGGTTTTAGTGATGTATCCGCATTTATGATATATGTTCCATCTGGAATTAAAATTTTTCCACCATTCGGTAAACTGTTAATCGCATCTTGTATGGCCAATGTGTCATCTGCAATGCCATCACCTTTAGCCCCAAAAGTTTTCACATTTATCGCAGTGTCTACCGACTGTTCTGTTAGAACTTTAAATTCTTCAGCAATCAACTTCGCGTCCTTTCCTCTAACCCTGTTGGAATCAATTAGTTGTAATATCGTATTTTCGTCCTCTTTTTTAAATATATAGCCAAAAAGGAAAGCAAAAATAAAAAGGACAATATTCCGTAAGAAGGTTCTTCTTTTCATTTTTATTATAACAACTCCTTAAAACCTAACTTAGGGATTGCTAAACGAATCAACACATAAAATTTTCCCCTTAACCCCTGAATAACATAAAAAAAGATAAAAGAATGCTGAGCTTTCGCTCGAGGTTCATCATTAATATTCATGATGGTGACTTTTTCTATGGTTTCCTGAAGGTGAGCTCGAATAAAAAAGTTGTGTAGTAACTTATTTCACAAGAAGCGAGTAGGGATTTTTGTTTATTCTTGTTGTCTCACTTAAAATCACATTACACAGAAGCCCCTGATAAATGAATTTATAAATAAAGAAAAGAGACAGAGACACCCTTAACATATGCATCTCTTTTTATATTGTTCATCCTAATACTCATTCCAAAAAAAGACCATTTCCAAAACTATTATTAATATTTGTAATCTTCGAGTGGTGACTAGGCACACAAAATTTTACTGCGACCTCGATAATTTGCTATTGAATTTTCCTCCTATAATTCTCAAGCCTAAACTACTAAGATACATGAATTCTTTAGTTCTAAAAAAACAAATAACAAATACTAAGTTTGGAACAATAAGACAAATGAAAAATTTCATTAAAAATCCTAAGTAACTTATATTTGTAACAAATGATGCTATAACCATTGTTATATATGCTGCTACTATTGTAACTAATGTATATATTGCATACTTTTTAAAATATTCACCGACTTTAGCTTTCAAACCATATTTATACAATACATAAGGCTCGATCCAAGAGCAAATAAATAAGGAGCTTACAACGGTACCTAATAGTACTCCAATAATCCCTAAAAATTGTACAAGAACTATAGAAACAATAAGATTTACTATTGCTTCATACAAAGGTTTATATCTATCGTACCAAAAAAGGCCCATTGCAGTCTTAAATGTCAAGGTTGCCTGGCGCATTCCAGTAACAAAAAAATTAATTGAAATAACCAGAATCACCGTAACTTCAAATAAATACTCTTTACCAAGCCACAATTCTATAAAAGGATTTAATAATACAAATAACGAAATGGAACAAAAACCATAAATCCAAAATCCAAAAAAGTTAACACTTAAAAACCTTGCATTAATTATGTGTTCATCTTCTAACGTACTTAAATTACCTACGCTTGCTGTGATAGCAGAAAAGAATTTTCCAATAAGTGTGTTAACGGCATTGATAATTAACAAGTAATTTGAATAAATACCTACAATTCCAACGCCAATATGAGAAGATAAAATAATATTATCGGTACTAAAAACAACTACTGTGCCAATTTTATGAATCATCAAAGCTTTAATGTTTTTTGTTATACTATCTTGAGTAAATTTATCTAATTTATCCGTTGTTTTAGTTTTCAAGAATGGATACATTTTATTGGCTACATATGAAATAAGAATATTTTCAATAAAATTAAAAATAAATTGAATAGATAGAAACAGAATGAAATTTTGTGTATATATTAGTATAATTATTTGGGAAAAATTAACAATAAATAATCTACTATACATAAATATAGTTGATATATATTCTTTTTGATTTGCAATAATTAGTGACCTCTTATAGGTAAATAGATATGTGCTAGCAGAATTCAATACATATAAAACAAAAATTAAATAAATATTATCAATTTCAGGCATATCTTTTATAATAATTTTCAAGAAAGGTGTTATTGATAACCCCAGAATTAATACCGTTAGCCCAATATACATATAAATCTTTTTATAAAGTTGCATCAAAACAACAATTTTACTTCTATCATTTTCTGCTATCGGTTTATAAAGTGAAAATATCATAGCACCACCGATACCAAGATCTGCTAGGGCTAGAAAAGACATAATATTTCCGAAAAGTCCATTTATACCTAAATATTCAATACTTAAATATTTTACAAAAACCATTCTTGCAATTAGAGTTATAAGTAATATAAAAATTTGTCCAATTACTGCCACTGTGACATTTCTTACTGAATTATTTAATCTGCTCATATTTTTTCCTTTTTCTTTAGCGTAATTATATATTAATAAAGAAGTTCTGGCTTCATCATTATTTAAATGTCACAAGTTTACAAAATTAATAATATAATAATATTTTATAAATTGATTCTTCTTAAGTTTTTTAATTTAAAATAATAGTATATTAACGTTTTGTTTTTAATCTTAATAAGGTAATTAAATATTTTATAATCAAACCGTTCCATATTTGAATGTTTTGTAGCATTTTCAATAGTTGTGTTATTTGCATATTTATTTACGATATAAAAAAATTCTTGTTTTGATTTATAGTTATGTCGAATTATATCTCTAAAAAATGCATGAACACCTAAAATATATGAATTATATATTTTCCTTTTATCACAACCCTCACCGAATGTATTAATGATAAATTCCATCTCTTTATCCACTAAGCCAATGACAATGTCTAATCGATCTTCTCTAAATTTACGATTTAAAGATTCATTATTATCTAAACATACATTATATAAGCATTCCTCTATCACTATAGTGTTTTGTATATTTTGTAAATAACTCAAATTAAACATTAAGTCTTCACCCAAAGAACTATTCGTGTTGAACTGAGAATTTATGCAATCCTTTTTATATAATTTATTGCAAGGTGAACTGAAGATACGACGTAATAAATAAAAGTCCTCTATATTGTCTTTTACTTTTAATTTCTTATATGGAAGAAAAGGTCTTCTTAATTCCACATTGTTTTTTGTAACTTTTAATCCACATACTACTAATTCAGATTTACTTTCAATCATATTCTTAACAAGAAGTTCACACATATTGTTGTCAATCCAGTCATCACTATCAACGAACTGTATATAATTACCGGTGGATATTTTAAGTCCATCATTTCTCGCAGCAGAAGTACCTGCATTATTTTTATGAAAAACCTTTATACGGCTATCAAGCTCTGCATATCTATCGCAAATCTCACCACTGTTGTCTGGGGAACCATCATTTACAAGAATAATTTCTAAATCTTCATACGATTGTTCTATAATGCTGTCTACACAACGTGATAACCATTTCTCAGCTTTATATATAGGTACAATTATTGATACTTTTGTATTCATTATTACTCCTTTTTCAATCGTTAAGACGATTATTTTCCTTTATTTAATATACGCAGGTGCTTTAAAAGGGTATCAATACCCTCGTTTCTAAAACTGTCTTGCATATTTTAGGAAAATATAATATGCTGACAATAAATTCAAAAATTAATTAACTATTTTTTCCAACTCAACCAAATTAGTCATTCTCGATCAAATATTACCTTTAATGTTTATTGGAAGATTGTTATTTAGATCCTTTTTTTCAATTGTTTTTTTCGTTTATTATATCTTCTAAAAATGTTATTGACTTTTCTCTTTCAAATTCGAGAGTTTCATTAATATTTTCATAATCAATTGCTTCATTCATTTTATCATTTTGACCATTTATTATTTGTCGATCACTTAAATCTAAAAGATTTATTATGTTAGTTATCCTAGAATTAAAGTTATTTTTCGAATTTGAAAGAGCATAAAAGAAATCTTTTTTAAAATTAATCGATAAAGCTACACCATGAAATGAGGTTGTTACAACATATTTTGCATTTTGGATATAACCAAGAAATTCTTGAGGACCAATATCTCTAATGTTATTCATATCAAAACGAATCTTATGTGTATGATGGACATATAAAATTCGGCAACCGGTTTTTGCTGAAAGTTCCTTTGCAAAATCAAAAATTTCTGGATTAGCAGCAACTGTATAAAGCAATATATAATCTTTCTCATTGTTTTTATTCTTGCTTAATGAACTCCATTCCTCACTCTTTATTAGAAATGTAGGATCCAAATTAATATTTACAACTTTGTCTCCGTTAATATTAAAAAAGTTTTCGGGCTTTGGTTCTCTTATAGATACGTTGTTAAATTCAAATAATAACTTTTCAATCTTATTAGATTCATCTTCTTCTAAAGATGAAACACCAAAACTTGCAGCATAAGAATTTTTTTTACTGTTTTCATAAACAAAATCTAAAAAATAGGTATAATCCATGCCCGATAAAGATAAATTCCAAACTTGGTCACTGCCTACTATAAATTTATCATATACTAGATTTGTTTTTGATATGTTTCCTTTATCATAAAAGTCTTCAGAAAGTTTTATATAGTTTTTATAAAAATTATCAAAACACAGGTTTGTCTTTTTTTCAGATCGTGAATTAATTAAGTATTTAATTAGTTCCTTAAGCCCTCTGATTTCGAGGAATTTTTTAACTTTATACCTTTTAGATATTACATCACTCCTATAATCTATAACCTGACATTCTACTCCCAATTTATTAATTACACTTTGTAAAGCATAGGTTTGAAGAGCACCTCCAAAATTATTTGTATTATGATATGTTAACATTCCTATTTTCACGATTTTTCCCCTCTCGATTAAGATATACATTAGCCATAGCAACAAATATCAGATAAGTCAGCAGGAAATTTATATCAAACAACGGATTTCCAGTAAATCCATAACTTATGAAATATACTTGCAAGTATAAACTTGAAACTAACGTTGCAATCAAATTCTTGTTATCAGCTTTGCTAAGTGCATTTTTTATCAATTTCATAGTATTAAAGAAAGTAAATATAAATATTGATAGAAGGCAAATTAATCCTACTAATCCTAATTCAGCTAGTACTTGTAAATATATATTATGAGGGGCTCCTCCATTAAATAAAATCCGAGTTGATTGTGCTCCGTTCCCTATTAAAGGACTTTCCTTAAAGTATTCCCAAGTTATAATGAATAAATCAAATCTTCCGTTTGAAACGTCATTCGTATTGAACCATTTATAAAAGATTGGGTTTGAACTAGACAATGAAGTGAGAACTGTAAACAATATTATTATAAGTAAGAATATCACAGTGAAATATTTTAATAAGTTCCTTTTTTCCGCTATTGCCATTGTGATAATAACTATAAAAATAGCTATAACATTAAATAATAATGGGCCCCTTTTAACCGTCATAAACAGAGCAATTATCCCAATAATATATAATAACAAGTAAATTAGCCTTTGGTTTTTAATGGTTATCATTTTTCCAAATACTATTGCATTAAAAACAGAAATATAAAACGCATTTGTTCCCGTTTGTCCTGTAATTCCAGCACTTTCCCCCCGGCTAAATGCCTCTAAATTAAATGCTAATTGTTCTGTATTTAATATATTTCTGTTAATTATTACTATTAATTCAGGAATTATAAAATACAAAATCGTAGTTAATACATGAATTAGTGAGAATATAAAAAAAACACTCATTATTCTTTTTTGGCACTTAAAATCGTTTTCAAATATTATTTTAATTATTATTAGGACAAATATTGAAATAACAAATCTAAGTCCATCACTTAAGTTTGTTGTATAAATAAGACTTACTAAATTTATAAAACAAAAAACTGACCATAATATATTATCAATTTTAAATATAATTTGATCTTTTTTATTTAATATATAAGATAAAATTAATAAAGCTAATATTAACGTTAGCATTATATATCCATTCATAAGATATGAAAAAAATGAATATAAGCCTATAATCAATGTTATACTATTTTCCAGAATATTATTTCCATATAACTTATAAGTCCTCATAATTAATTAAATTCTTCTAATAATTTATTAAAATTAACTGAATACAAATTAGAGTTATAATTATAGGAATGCACTCTATTGTATTTGCTCATTTTTTGCCGAAGTACTTCATCTTTTAGTAGTCTTTCCATAACTATTTTTAATTCATCCACTAGCATATCTCCTCTTTTGACAATCATTCCACATTTAGAGTTAATTAGCTCTGGCATTGCACCTGCATCACTAATGATTACTGGTATGCCAGCAGCCATATTTTCTACCACTGTAAGATTAAATGCTTCTTCGCATAATGATGGAATTACCCCAATATCAGCAATTGAATATATCGATGGCATATCCTTATAGTCAATGTAACCCGTAAATATAATTTTTTCTTTTATAGCTTCTGCCATTTTGATCAAGTCCCTATAAAATCTATCCTTCTTTGTTTCACCATATGTCGCACTTCCAACAATTACAAGTTTCACTTTAAGATTTTCAGGAAGTTTCGAAAAAGCTAAAATAAGTTCTTTTATACCTTTTTCAGGAACTAATCTCCCCGTATATAATATTACTTTTTCATCCTCTTTGATACCATACTTCTCCTTAACTATTTTACTTTCGTTTGAATTGTTTTCCCTTTCAAATTCACTTATATTAACACCATTGTAAAGTGTTTTTATATTATCTGTTTCTTTTATAGTGCTCACAGATTTATTAATATAATCACTAATTGTGAAAACATTTTTATAACAATTCAATTTTTTATTTGCTAATTTAGTCTTTGAATTGAGCCAATCATTATGCAAGTGAAGTATTAGTTTACCTTTTGCAATATTGTACAATTTCAAACCATATTCGGCATTATTCTCAATAATGACCGCATCAAATTGATCACAATTTTTTATTTCTTTTTTTACTTTGGAAATATAATTGTTACCAATATAAAAAAAGTTTTGTCTATTGATAATATATCTTATCATTTTATCGAATTTATCTTTAAGACTATCAGTTTTTATATACCTTATATCGCAATGTTTATACTTTTTAGATTGCTCCATTGCCTCTTTTGAGTAAATGCTGAAAAGAGTTATTTCATGTTTGAATTTTTGTTCATTTTCTAGTAAAAACATGTCTATAAGATTTTCAACTGCCCCCCCTTAACTGGCGGAACAGGTAGATTCCCAGAAGTAATTATAAGTAATTTCATATTGGATCCCCTAAAATTTTATATTTAAAAATTTATATTGTCTTTTAATAAACCTTTTTCTTTTTGTGTCTAATATTTTCTCGAATAGATGGTAAATAAAAAATGGCATTATCTCATATACTCTTTTTCTTATTTGGACTTTCGTACCTAATGGTGAATTATCCAATCTATTATTCCAAGGTGATAAATTAAGATATTTTTCATACATCTTTTTGAAAGGATGAGTACATTCCTTATTCCAAGGTCTATTATAAAATTTACTTATATAATGAATTATTACTGGATCTTTAATTGCACTATTAATTTGTTGTTGAGTATAATACTTCTTTATATTATATAATTTCATAATTTGCCTTCTATTCATGTGCAAAAACGGTGGCATCAGATTAAATTCTGGTTCTAAAATTAATATTCTATCTTTACATACGCCATTTATAATTCCTTGGTCGTGATGTGGAACGTTTCCTCTATACTTATTAATAAATTCAACAAAACTTTTTTCAAGTTCATTTTTTCTCCATAATGATAAATTAATCAGTAAAATTCCAGAATTTAAGTACCTGTCATTATCGCCCATTCCTATTATAGACACATTATACTTAGCTGGATTATCTTGAACACCTGCTACAAAAAAATCATCAATATTCTTAAGCCATAAATGTTTTAAAGAACCATTTATTATGGTATCACAGTCTAAATATAATATTTTATCTATATTTATCAGATTAGAAATAAATAATCTTCCATAGGCTGCAATAGGGAAGTCATCTTTCTTTTCAGTCTTCCTCAACATATCTGACCCGTCAATAAAAACAAGATTTCGATTATATACGTCTGCTATTTCTGATAGCTTCTCCTTGTTTTCTTTTGAGATTTTATTATCAATGATATATACACAAATTTCTTCAACATTTTTATTATTTTCAAATAGAGAAAGCATAGAAACTCCCCCATATTTTGCATAATTATCGTCAGTAGAATATAAAACATTTAATTTCATATTTATTCAATTCCTCCTATGTCTTGTCAAGATAGCTGTTTACATATTACCAGAATCAAGTTAGGAATTATAAAAGAGGTATGTTAGCATACATACCTCTTAGACTATTATAAAGAGTTCTTTGTATGTAATAGCTAAGCATACACCCATTTTAATTTTCTTTTGATTAGCCTTTTTTACAAGATCTTAGGAGCTATTTTTCTAATTGGTATAATTCTTTAATTTTACTAACCCACTCTTGTTGATTATCAAATAACATTGATTCCTTTTTACATTGCTCACTTAATTTTAAATAATGTGATTTATCATCTAAAATCTTAATTATTCTCTCCACAAATTCTTTGTCAGTTTCACAAAAACTTCCACAATTATCATTTATAATTGACTTTAAACCTCCAACTGGAGTTGCAATTACAGGCTTTCCCAGTGCCATAGCCTCTACAGCTACCAACCCAAATCCCTCCCAATTAGATGTAATAGCAAGTAGTTTTGAATTTTTTAAAATTACAAAGGGATTTTTTAAAAAGCCTGTCATTTTAATATTTTCTTCAATATTATATTCCTTAATCTTTTTTATACATTCATCTTTTAAGTTCCCATCCCCTATCATAATTACTTTTATACCAGGTTTTTGAACTACAAGATTCTTTACTATTTCAATAAAACGCAATGGGTTTTTCACTTCTGTCAATCTTCCAATAAAAGCTATATCATAATTCAAATTATTATGTTCAGCCAAAGAAGAATTTATAACATTTTGTATATTTACATTGTTTTTTAAAATAAATGACTTATCACTTACTATTTTTGAAAAAATAGCTTCATCCAATATTTCTTTAGATACTGTAAGAATCTTTTTATAAGAAAAACATGTACTCATATATGTTAAAGACCTTAAGTTGATTTGTCTTAACCAAATTGGATTTTGATGCAAATGAGATATTTTTGTACAAGGATAAAGAGATAATACACTATTAATACTTGCTCTAAAGTCATGAGCATGAATGATATCTGGTTTCCATTTTCTAAATATTTGATTTAAGTAATAGGGGTTCATTTTTATTAGTGGTATATAAGGTATTTTTTTTTCAACTAATACATTTTCTATTGAACCATTAGGCGAAACATATACAAATTCAAATTCATCTGACATTGAGCCTATCATGTTTATTACTACATTTTCAGCACCTGAAAAAGCGTTGCTTGAAAGTAAATGTAAAATTCTTGTTTTCATTAAGCTATAACCTCTCGCCTTTAAAATTCCAAGTAAATACTTTCCATTTCCTTCATCACATTTTCAATTGAGTATTTTCGCACCATTTCAATGTTTTTATCGGAAAATTTCGAACGCAACTCTTTTGACCCATACAATCGTTCTATCAAACCAGAAAAACCTTCTTCATTATCACCTTTTATGACAAAACCGTTTTCACCATTTATCACCAAATCACGATGTCCTCTACAGTCTTTGACAACTAAAGGTAAACCTGTTGCCATTGCCTCAATAACATTTATCGGTAGCCCTTCCTGTCTGGACGATGAAACTGATAGATCAGAAATAGTCAAAAGCTTATCAATGTCATTGCGATATCCTAAAAATTGAACAGTCTCTTGTAATTCCAGCCTACTTACCTGATCTCTGTATTGTTGATATAGATTTCCATCGCCAGCTAGTAAAAGTTTTACATTAGGAATTTTTTTGTTTACCAAATAAAATGCATCAATTAGTAAATCTTGGTGTTTTCTATAACTAAGTTCTCCGGCAAACAATACAATAAAATCAGTCTCATTAAAATTATACTTCTTTCTCAATTCATTTTTCATTTCTATAGTCTGTGGTAAGAACTTATTTAAATCAATTCCGACTCCGTTTACAAGTTTAATCGATTTTGCCTTAAAGTTATTGATAACCTTTTGATAATCCTCTTTATTTATAGTAATAAGACAGTCTGTATATTTTGATAGCCACTTTTCAACGGGATAATATAATAACCAATTAACAATTGGTGCACCTTTGTAAAAATGAAAGCCGTGAGCAGTATACAAAACTTTAGTATCTAATTTCCTGGCCTTTATTGCAGCTAGTCTAGTTAATGCCCCACCCATAGGAGTATGACAGTGGATTAGTTTATATTTGTTTTTTTCAATTATCTTTTTTAGTTCCTTATATGCTTTAAAATTGGCAAACTTAAAAGGTGATCGTTCAAATGGAATATTATATTTTACATCCACATAAGGCATTTCCGAATCACCATTACTTGCAACATGTACTTCATAACCTTGTTCCTTAAACCACTTTAAATATGGTAAATGGAAATTTAATATATGACTATCAACCGCTGCTGAAAATAGGACTTTTTTCATAATCTAACACCTATTCTTATAATTTTTTTCACAGATTTCAATTGATTTAGGTAGATCAGCAATACAGTACTCGAACTCAAAATGCTCTGATAAACTTGAATCAATTACTAAGTTTCCAAAAACTTTATTTACTATTTTCTTTTCTTTCCCTATCAATTTTACAACATATGATAAAGACTTTAATGAAATTACTTTCTTTGAATTTTGATTTGCTATTAATTGAACTAACTCAGCAGTATTGATGTATTCTTTATTTTGTGGGAAAAATACCCCGTCACTATTTCCTTCAATTAATAGTCTTATAAATTCTGATAAATTATCAATAAAAATCATACTTCTCTGATTAACTATAGATGGAAATATTGGAGTTTTTAAAGCAATCTTTCTCAAACGTGAGTAATTTCCCGGGCAATTTGCACCATAAATCATCGGTGCTCTAACAATGGCTATTTTAAAGTTTTCATCATGAAGTTTGTTTATCTGGATTTCCGCCTCAAGTTTACTTTTTCCATAAAGCGAACTAGGAACACAAGGAGTATTATTATCAATAATTACATTTTTGTTTATATCACCATCAAGACCATAGACTGATATTGAGCTCATGAAAATAAATTGTTTTATCCCTTCTTTTTTTGCTTTATTTGCTAATTCTACTGTTAAATCTCTATTTACCTTGTAATATAAACCTTCCATGTCTTGTTGTTCCTTCTTATGCACAAGTGCTGCTACATGAAAAAGAACATCATAATTAGAAAAATCCAAACTTTTCCATTTATCGTCTTTTAAAGAAATGAAATCTATTTCATATAAATGATGCCATTGACTAAGCCATTTATTAAGATTTATTCCTACATAACTTTTTTCGCCAGTAACTAGTATCCTCATCTAACTTCAACCTCAAATCCCCAAATAAATTGCTGCCCCTTTTACTTTTGAGTAAACGATTTACTTGTTCCACCTTCTTTAACACCTTCACTTCTAAGGACAGAGAAAACCGTTTTTATAAAAACTTTTACGTCAAAAGGAAAACTCATTTTTTCTACATATTCTCCATCAAGCCTAGATTTTACTTCTATCGGAAGCTCATCTCTCCCATTTATCTGTGCCCATCCTGTAAGACCTGGAGAAATATCATTAGCCCTATATTTATCTCGCTCTTTCATTAAATCAAATTGATTCCAAAGCGCTGGCCGGGGTCCAATTATGCTCATTTCACCCTTAAGAATATTAATTATTTGTGGGAGTTCATCTAAACTGGTTTTACGTAAAAACTTTCCTACTCTTGTTATATAAGATTCTGGATTTTCCAATAGATGTGTAGGAGTATCTTTGGGTGTGTCTATTTTCATCGTTCTAAATTTAAGAATATAAAACTCTGATTTGTTTATACCAATACGGCGTTGTTTAAAAAAGACCGGACCTCTTGAATCTATTTTTATAAAAACGATTAAGATAATAATGAAAGGAAATAATACTATTAACCCCAACAATGAAAGAATAAAATCAATCATCTTCTTTATATATTTTTGATAAATCATATTAATTCCCGCCTTATTGTTCTATTATTTCATCTTTATGAACTCTACAATAAAAATGATATTACAGTTCACTTAACCTTCTGTGCATCTAATATTTCTGTTAAGAAGGATAAGGTATTATCTCGTAATGAAGGACTTTGAAGAGCAAACTCAATCGTTGTTTTCACAAACCCTAACTTCTCCCCAACATCATATCGTTTTCCTTCAAAATCATATGCAAAAACTTGCTGTATCTGATTTAACTGTTGAATCGCATCCGTTAACTGAATTTCCCCGCCTGCACCAGCTTCTTGCTGATCAAGGATACTGAAGATTTCAGGAGTAAGGATATATCTTCCCATTATGGCTAAATTGGAAGGGGCTGTTCCTAGTTCTGGTTTTTCTACAAAGTTTTCAACTTGATAAAGTCGGCCATCTTGAAAAGCAGGATCTATTATCCCATAGCGATTCGTTTCTTCCTTAGGCACAGTTTGAACTCCAATAATTGAATGGTTTGTTTCCTCAAACTGATTAATCAACTGCTTTAAGCATGGAGTTTCACTTTGGACAATATCATCACCTAAAAGTACGGCAAATGGTTCGTCCCCGATGAATTTACGTGCACACCATACAGCGTGACCTAATCCTTTTGGTTCCTTCTGTCTAATGTAATGGATATTTGCAAGGTTAGTGGAGTATTGTACCTTATTGAGTAGATCGATTTTCCCTTTTTCCATTAGATTTTGTTCGAGTTCTGGAGCATAATCAAAATGATCCTCAATCGCACGTTTACCTTTTCCAGTTACGATGATTATATCTTCTATTCCTGCTGCAACGGCTTCCTCGACTATGTACTGGATCGTTGGTTTATCAACGATTGGCAGCATCTCCTTTGGCATAGCTTTTGTGGCAGGCAAAAAACGAGTACCCAACCCTGCTGCAGGAATGATTGCTTTTGTGATTTTCTTCACTTATTAGTCCTCCTTGCCCTACTACTATTTCACTGCTGAGAAAGCTTTGTTCTTTCTTCGATTAGCTAGATTTATCACGAAATCTTTCAGTTCCATTATCGAAAAATCATCATAGGAGTTTAAAAGATACTGTATCTCGTCTTCCTGTTCCAGTACCGCTTTTCCTATAAAGATCTTAGGGAACACAGCCTCACTATGAACCTCTTTCTCCCCTAATAATTCTTCATACATCTTCTCACCAGGTCTGATTCCAGAATATTCAATTCCAATATCCTCAATTGAATAACCTGATAACTGGATAAGATTTGTTGCTAATTCTACAATCTTAACAGGTTCACCCATATCGAGAACAAAGATCTCCCCACCTCTAGCCAAGGAACTTGCCTGAATGACTAATCTGGATGCTTCAGGTATCGTCATGAAATACCTTGTCATGTCTGGGTGTGTGACCGTTACTGGTCCACCGGCCTGGATTTGCTTTTTGAATAAAGGAATGACACTGCCTCTGCTTCCTAATACATTTCCGAAGCGAACCGCGACAAATTTTGTTGTGCTATTTTTAGCTAACTGCTGGATGATCATTTCAGCAATGCGTTTGGTCGATCCCATGACGTTTGTTGGGTTAACGGCTTTATCGGATGAGATCATCACAAATGCACCTACACCAAAAGTATCTGCCGCTTCTGCAACATTCTTTGTACCAAAAACGTTATTCTTAACTGCTTCACGTGGATTGTATTCCATAAGCGGTACATGTTTATGTGCAGCCGCATGATAAACAACGTCAGGTCGGTACGTGTCCATCACTTCAAAAATTCTTTCTCGGTCCTGAATATCTGCGATGACAGGTATGATTTCTATTTGATTTGCATAGAGCTTTTTCAGTTCCATATCAATCTGATAAATACTATTTTCTCCATGTCCAAGGAGAATAAGTTTGCCAGGTGAGAACCTGCATATTTGACGGCAAATCTCCGAACCAATTGAGCCCCCAGACCCAGTAACAAGGATGGTCTTGCCTGTTACATATTCAGATATACTGGTTATATCCAATTCGACGGGTTCTCTCCCTAGAAGATCTTCAACTTCCACTTCTTTAAACTGATTAACATTTACTTTCCCTACCATAATATCTTCAATCATCGGCATGATCTGTGTTTTGGCATTCGTTTTTACACATTCATCAAAGATGACCTTCAATTCTTTCTTACTTAATGAAGGAATCGCTATGACAATATTATCTATATGGTATTTTTCCACCATTTCAGGAATATGTTTAGAGTTACCAACAACCGGTATTCCTAAGATGTCTAACTTATTTTTCTTCGGATCATCATCAATGAATGCTACTGGTTTAAGCTCCGTACCATGATTATTAAGAAGTTGACGTACAACCATGGTTCCTGCCGATCCTGCGCCAATAACCAATGTGTTCCTGGTTTCCTTTTGATTATGTATCAAGCGGTCACGCAGCATTCGCCACGAAAAACGGGAACCGCCAATAAGGATGACATGCATCATCCAGGTTAATGCCATGGCTCTTACATAAACATCTTGAAAGACCATTAACTGGATGCCGATAACAGTGATAACCGATAAGCTTACTGCTTTTACAATGGACAGTAACTCCCCAATACTCGCATATTCCCAGGCCTTCTTATACAGTTTATAAATAGAAGCAAAAAAATGATGGCTAATTAATAATGAGACAGATGTGACCAAGAGCGTTGGTAATTTAAATATATTTAAATACGGATACAAGAATAAATAACTTACATAAATGGCCGATAATACTATTAAGGAATCTAAAAGCGCCAGCAGTGTTAGTCGTTTTCGGTAGGCCAACCACATTTCCCCCTTTAATAAAATGTCGGTATACTTTCTATTAAATACAGTATTAATGCATTGTATTCTTTTTCACATGACATTATTTTTAAATACCATGATGAATGATGCTGTCCATATTCCCTTTTTAAATGCCCTTATTGATCCTAATGATAATTTTGCTGTTTTTGAACTAGGAACTTTCCAATTGGAAGGTGGTTTATCCCACTCCTAGATAAGTCGTTCCAGCAACAAAAAACATAAATACTTTACATGGAGACAAAATTTTTTTATGATGTGTAGGCCTTTTAATTATCTTTTTTCTTAGAAGATTCCAAATATTTTCCTTTTAAATTGTATAGGTTTATCAATTAAAGGACTTTGTCCCTTTATTAGCAGTTCAGCATTTTCTTTGAAATAAAATGTACGTCCGATTCCATATTCTTTTGTAATGGTTTCATAGGCTTGTTGTAACGTGAATCCTCTAGAGCCTATATTATGGGCATCTGTTGCAATGAAATGAGCCAGATTATGTTCGATAATTTTTTTTGAAAAAGACTTAATATTCTTCCCAAAGAGTCCGATAATACTGCCAGAGGTAAGTTGTGTTAACGCTCCCTCCTGGACCAAGTCAAATAATAGTTTATGATTCTCGATCAATTCCTTATTTCTCTCCGGATGTACGATTATCGGTGTTATTCCTTTAAGCAGCAGTTCATAAATCACTTCTTGTGTGTATGTAGGAACCTTACCCGAAGGGAGCTCTAGCAATAAGTATGTACCATTATCATCCAGCGTTAGGATCTCCTCTTTTTCTACTGAAGTAAATATGTCCCGGTGTATTCTTACTTCTTGTCCGAAATGAATGGTTAGAGGAATATTGTCTTCTTGTAAACTCTCATTTAACCTCACTGTATGGTCAATGATGTCACACTTCACATTTACATACTTCCCATTTAAGTGATGTGGCGTGGCAAATAAATGGGTGATTCCTGCTTCCGCCGCTTTTTTTGCCATGATCAAGCTTTCCTTCATGTCCGCGGATCCATCATCAACTCCTGGGAGAATATGGCAATGTATATCAATCAAATTTCACACACTTCCTTTTAACAAATTGGGGAAATAGGCTTAATCACTAAGAAAATAGATAGGAGTTAATACCCTGAATAATCGTAGCATATAAAACTGCCATTAAACAGGGTGTTATTTTGTCGAATTTTGTCGAATTTCCTTTAAGTTTGATAGTAATAATAATGGCTGTTATCCGTTTCAACGCCATTTAAAACGACTCCAAGCAAGGATGTATTAGCTTTCACTAAAAGTTCCTTTGCTTTCACTGCGCTTTGTTTGTTTGTCTTACCGCTCGACACTACCATGATTACGCCATCACATTTATTGGCTACAATCTGGGAATCAGGCACTATCAGAACGGGCGGTGTATCAAAAATGATATAATCATACATTTGTTTAAGTTCTTCAATGGCTGTTTCTATCGCTTTTGAATTTAATAATTCCGAAGGGTTAGGCGGTATTGGACCGCTTGTTAAAATGTCTAAATTTGAAACATTTGAATTCAAGATAGTTTTTCTTAAGTCCATTTTCTTTGTCAACACGCTCGTAAGTCCATGTATATTACTAAGGTTAAAAGCATAATGAATCGATGGTTTCCTTAAGTCTGCATCCACAAGTAATACTTTTTTCTCTTCTTGAGCAAGCACAATCGCTAGGTTGGCAGCTGTCGTCGATTTGCCATCATTAGGCTCCGATGAAGTAATCACAATGGTTTTGATTTCTTTATCCACTGAAGAGAATTGTATGTTTGTCCTAATTAATCGATATTGTTCAGTAATAGGCGATTTAGGATTAGTCTGCGCAATTAAATTCACTTGTTTTTCATCTTTACTTCTCAAAAATCCCACTTCCTTTCATATGCTTCTTTTCTGGGTTAGCCTTGATTATGTACTTATGAAATTTTTTGAATCGATCCAAGGATGGGCAATTCCAGGAGTTTCTCAATATCATCCTCGTCCTTGATCGTATTGTCCATATACTCAAGGAGGAATGCCAAACCTATTCCAGCCATCAAACCAACTACCACCGCAATAGCGTTATTCAATAATGGATTAGGTTTTACAGGAGCAGGATTGTCCTTTATTTCTGCCTTGGCAAGTATGCTAACATTGTCGACGTTCATTATATCTTTGATTTCCTTTTGGAAAGTTGAAGAAACTGTATTAGCTATTTCTACTGCTTTAGTAGGATTACTATCTTGAACCGTTAATGAGAAGACTTGTGAATTTTCTTGGCTGTTGATTGTTATTTTTCCGCTAAGTTGCTCAACGCTTTGGTCTAGTTCAAGCTCATCAATGACCTTCTCCAAAATGGCAGGACTTTTTATGATCACACTGTATGTATTGATCATGTCGATATTTGATCGTATTTGAGTCGAGTCCAATTGGTTCTCCGATTGTTTCTGATTAACCAGGATCTGTGTTGAAGATTGGTAAACGGGTGTTAATACGAAATAAGAAATCGTTCCGCTGATCAAAGCGGCAATTAATGTCAGCAGCATGATCAGCTTCCAACGCTTCTTTAATGTTTTAAAAATATCTTTAATACTAATAGTTTCTTCCATTTCATCCTCCTGATGTGTTAAAAATAACCTATTCCATTGTAGCATAAAATTACCTATATTTATGTATTTCCAAGGAAATTTACATGAAACTTACAAACTACTTTTTCAATTCAAAAGTAGTTTCATTTCCTAAATTTACCTATATCATATATATATAGGCCATTTTCCGGAATATTCCGACCCGAATTTCAATAAATCTAAGTATACACCAAATCCCAATCCTTCTTAGGTGATTTTTCGGTTTTGCAAAAATTTCTTGAAATGGACCTAACTATATGCCTACCAAAACAGGAAAATCCGTTTATTCATATAATTGTGTCAAGTATTTTAGTGCCTAGTTATCATTAAAAAGGGAGAATAAATGTGTAAACTAA
This sequence comes from Peribacillus simplex, assembly GCF_001578185.1. Classification (NCBI taxonomy): domain Bacteria; kingdom Bacillati; phylum Bacillota; class Bacilli; order Caryophanales; family Bacillaceae; genus Peribacillus; species Peribacillus simplex. Next base: position 3,700,893 of record NZ_CP011008.1, read on the forward strand.
AAATAATAGTTTAAAAATCATTTATAACTTTCATTTTAATGGTTAGGTGTGGTCAATATGATAGGTTACCGAGTTAAGTCGCTTAGGGAAGAAAGGAAAATGTCAATTAGTGAACTCTCCACAAAATCCGGCGTTGCCAAATCCTATATAAGCTCACTGGAAAGAAACCTTCAAACAAACCCTACTATTTTAGTTTTGGAAAAAATCGCTAGAATCCTCTGTATTAAAGTGGATGCTCTGTTGCATGATCAAGCAGACAAAGGCATGGATGAAGAGTGGATGGCAATCATGCATGATGTTATGAGGTCAGGGATATCAAAAAAGGAAATGCGCGAATTTATCGAGGATAGGAAATGTACTCCTCGTTAAAAATCAGGATTTTTCATTAACATAGAATACTTGCTTATTGATAGTTTTAACCAATCCTAAAGAGAAAAGTGGTAATAACCACTTTTCCCCCCCGTTACACGCAATCAGAAGACTAACAAAGAATTTTCGGTATCTTTAAATGAGATACATACATATTTTTTGTGACTTTATTACATCATGTAATACTACACCCTCACCAAATGTTATGTCTCCGCCTAACAATTAAAGATTATTTTTTGTTTTATGCCTCTCTTATAGTTTTCCTTATTAGTTTTTTCTGTGCTATTATTAGTTCCCTTTTTTTTAATAATCCTTCAGTAACTTTAATATATTCAATTAGTTTTAACATTTTATCATTCGAGTAGAACTAAGAGTGATAGGGTTTACATACGTATAAATACTTTTAGCGGCAGGTACAAAAAATGCTATTTCAGGTAGCAATTACTTAAAAAATGAATATAATACAAAAAAAGAAACTTAACGATGGTTGATGCGGAAATAACCCTATCCGAAATTAATTAACTGAATATTCAAATAATAATTACACTTATTATTTGACGATCCAGCTATGTTTAATTTTATTGGAGTGCTAGTCAAACTACATGAATTCAGATATGCGTGGCTACTTCATATATTAATTCGTTGAATAGAAAAAGCATTTTTTAAGGAGGCTGATGTATTTAGATGGAACTAAATTTCGGAGAATATAATAATAAAACAATGTTGACCTTATATCTATTAGTGAAAAGATTGTATATAACTCTCTTTAATGTGGCTAAAAATATACAACAAACATGCGAAAATATATCGGGTGAATCATGAATCTAGAATCCGAAATGGTTGGCGTTGTTATAAACGTAAAAAGATTTGGCGCTAAAGGTGACGGTGTTACGGATGATACAAAAGCAATTCAAAGCGCGATTAATAGCATACCTAATGGTGGTAGGGTATTGATACCCAACGGGACATATATAATAAATGCAGAGACCCCCTTAACTCCTTTGTCGAATCAAACTGTATCACTTTCCAGTAATGCAAAACTTAAAGCGAAACCAAACCCTGATGCTTCGTATCAAATTATAAATATAGTTGAGAAAGAAAACGTAATAATCGAGGGTGGTTTTATTGAGGGTGAACGTTATGAACACATCGGAAACACTGGTGAAGCTGGAATGGGAATTTCTATAGTTAGAAACTCCAAAAATATAACTATTAGAAATACACATATTTCTAAGTGTTGGGCTGATGGAATTTATATTGGCGGGAGTTTACCTTGCTATAATATCAATATTTACAATGTTACATGCAATGATAACAGGCGACAAGGTTTATCAATCATAAATGTTGATAGACTGACGGTCAGAGACAGCTCTTTTACAAATACAGCAGGAAAATTACCTGAGTGTGGGATTGATATTGAACCAGAACACTATAGTACTGTAAAAAATGTGATTTTAGACAATATAGTTTGTACGGGTAATAGATCAGGACTTGAAGTTTTTGGATGGGCAAACAATGTCAGAAATGTTAGGGTATTAAATTCTAATATGAGCGATAACAAAGATTTCGGATTATCTCTCGCATTCACTTCCGAAATATCAGTAAGGGATAGTAAGTTTAGAGGCAACAAAAATGGTATTCTAATGGCTAGAGACAATAACATTGTCTTATTTTCATTTTGTCAAATAACAGATTCAAAAAATGCAGGGGTCAATATAGAAACAGTTCTTCAAACGATAGATGATGGTATAGGTACTAAGAATGTTGTTTTTAATTCATGTCTTTTTAAAAACAACAGTAAGAATGCTCCTAATTTATTCGATGGTGTTGTTATTGATAATACGGATAAGAGGAATATTATAGATAGAATAACTTTTAATCAGTGTGTTTTTATTGATGATCAAGATATTCCAACACAAAGATTTGGGCTTAAGGTTGCGAACATACCCGAAGTTTCAAACGTGTTGCTTGGACATGGTAATTATTTCAAGGGTAATGCGACTGACGGAATGAGTGCAAATGCAAATAATACATTTGCAGTGGTTGTTAAACCAATTATAAATGGCAATAGTTGAAAAAACTTATCATGCTTTATAATATGAAATATCAATTTTGAAAAGGCCTACGAGATTCTCTCGAAGGCTTTTATATGTAAGTTCTAACCATGTTTTTCCTTAATTCACATACATATTTCGCTTTATCTTTGGCATAAGTATATAGATTCTTCACGACTATATACTTGAGGATTTTAACCGTGAAAGTACCTCTAGTGGTTGCTGTGGTAGAACCAATCACTTTTTCTGATTATTTGATGATACAAATGACTGACACATGGACTCTTATTTGAGTACTGCTACCTAAACTCTATTTCACTATTTCGTGAGGTCGATATGTAATCAAAGAAGCAGTATTGGCTATTGCTTCTTTTTTTTGTTTCAAAACAGTACAGTTTGCCCCCGCCTTAAAAGGGTATTTTATTATCAGGGGGATACATTACATATGACAGCTATTAATCATATTGGATTGGCTGTGCCTGATTTGGATGCTGCGATTAAGTGGTATGAGCAGGTGTTGGGATTCAATTTATTGGTGTAATCCTGCGAGTAAGCAAGCAATTCTTAAGAAGTACTTAATTAACTGAGTGAGTTCATTATCCCAACAGTTCTCCTTGCAAGTCATGGATTGGGTTAGCCCAAATTCCTTCATTTTGTTATTAAGTAACGGATGGTGGATGGGTGTAACGGAAGTCTTGGTCAGAATGCAGGATTTTACTCGGAACTCGTGATTCACAGCCTGCCTTACCTTATTTAAAGACGCTTAAACGTTATTCATATCTAATGATGTGGAATGATACTTAACTATTTCTTTTGTGGCCGCATCTTTTACGCATTAAATACGCTTTTCGACCCTTTCTACGATGTAAATTATCGTACAATTCAAAAGACCACCATTTGGTGGTCTCAGTTTGTCGACAAAAGGGGTTCGGAATTTAATAATTCCGAACCCCTTTTGATATTTTCTTGGAATTTTGCTCAAGATTAAGAGCTCGGGTCTCTACGAGCCCACTATGTTAGACCATTTTTGGACCTTGCCATGTCCAATTGGCCATCTTCTTTAAATTCATGGCAGCGAAAGTAAGCATCGCCTGCATCGACAATTTTTTAAGTCCCCTTAAAGTAGTCCAACGCATACCATGCTTTTCTTTTGCATCTGCGAATACACGCTCAATCGTTTCCTTGCGTTTCGCATAGATAGGTTTTACATCTTGATGATGACGCAGGTGATCTGCTTCTTCCATATTTTCTTGCCAGATATGGCGCATCACCACTTTTTGATGGTCTTTGCTTTCTGTACACTGTGATAAAAATGAACATGTCTTACAAATGTGTTTGGGAGATTTGTACTCACGATATCCCTCTTTATTTGTTGTTGAGTACTTTAAAATCTCGCCCGATGGGCAAAATAACAGTCAAAATGTTCATCGTAAACATACTCATGTTTGCGGAAGAATCCTTCTTTTGTTCGAGGCCGTGTATAGGGTAAAGCCGGTGTGATTTCTTTGTCAAAGAGGTAGCTTGTAATGGCTGGTGTTTTATAAGCTGCATCTGCGGCAACGGCTTCAGGCTTTCCAACTTTCTCAATCACTTGTTCAACCAGTGGCTCTAACATATAGCTATCATGCGTATTTCCAGGTATTACAATCGACCCCTAGCACAAAACCATTGCGGTCTGCAGCCGTGTGAAATGAATAGGCAAACTGTTTTGTCCGTTCATCTTTCACATAGTAACCACTCTCAGGATCTGTTGTTCTTTCTTTAATCTCTTTGGTTTCTTCCTTATAAAATTTATCTGGTGGAAAGGTTTCTTTCCATGGTTTTCACGATCTTGATTTATTTCTTCTTGAAGGCGTTCTTGATACGCTCGTGTTTCCTTGCGAACAACTTTCTTTGCGAACTTTCGCTTATTTGCACTGGCTTTCACATGAGTGGAATCAACGAATACATGCTCAGCACTTATTAACTCTCTTTCGGAAGCTGTCATTAAGATGTGATAGAAAATCTGTTCAAACAGGTTAGTATCTTTAAATCGTCGCTCGTAATTTTTCCCGAACGTTGAGAAGTGAGGCACTTTATCATGAAACCGTAACCTAAAAACCAGCGGTAAGCCATATTCGTTTCAACTTCTTCAATTGTTTTACGCATCGAACGAATACCGAAGGTATATTGAATGTATGTCAATTTAACTAAAATAACTGGATCAATACTTGGGCGCCCTATCTCTGAATACATATCTTTCACCAAGTCATAAATGAAAGTGAAGTCAATGGCGCCTCAATTTTACGAACCAAATGGTTCGCTGGCACCAGTTGATCCAGAGTAATCATTTCAAGTTGATCTCGCGGAATAGAATTATGTTTCGAAAGCATCGTCATCACCTCAAGTTTTAATACTCCTATTTAAAACAAAAAAGACGTAGGCAAAAGCGGTTATATCTATTGTTAAAACAAAGTTGATTGGAACGGAAGGTGCAAGACTCCTGCGGGGAAAGCGCGTCCAAGGGAGACCCCACAGGCGCAAAAGCGCCGAGGAGGCTCCCGGACCGCCCGCGGAAAGCGAGTGCCTGGAGTGGAAATCAACGTTCGAATTTTTAAAACCCTAAAAAAAACAGTAGACAAACTCGATTTTCATCGAGTTTGTCTACTGTCTGAATCCAGCATTTCTGGATACTCCAAAGTACCAATCACTTAACCAAATTCAATACTTCTAGAAGTTTACCACCTGAACTATAGTTAAAAGTGACTGTCTTATCATCATGAATGTGATAGCTTAAACCAAAAAACTCTCCGTCATCTGGAAATCTTTGTACAAATTCATCAAGTTGTTCGGAATTTAGTTTAACAACCATAGGTTTCTTCCTGCTATTTTGAGAATCTTCTACCGTCTCCATTAAAGTCTCTGTAGGTCTACCCATAATTAACTCCTTTAATCTCTCATTTCCCCATTGATAATAAACCTTATAAATGGTAAATAAAAGGTCCTTAATTAAAATTTCACATTAATGATATGAACTCTTAACAACTATCCCAAATACCCGACATTTTTACCATGATTAACAAGTGAATTGATTAATTTCCATTGGAACTTCACGGTAAAGATAGGCTTTTACAACTACGTTTGTTTTATGCAAAGGTAACTCCACTCTTCAGTAGAGGCAGGAACATGATCAAATGGCATTATTGATATTAAGATTCAGACCATTATTGGCAATGGACTTTGTAATAGCTAACTTTTTTTCACCTCTTAGCACATTCATATAAATTAGGTAAGATATAGAGCTAATATCCATCACCTAAAAACAAATTCCCCCTCGTAAGTCTATCCTCTTATTTATTTACATAAATATAACATTTTTATTATTTTTTACAAATTAAATTTTGTATTTTCTGAATATAAAGTGACCTCCATCCTAATTTTTTGTTTCTATTATGATTTTACAGACTATCTATTAGTCAATATTACCCAGATATAATGTGATCACTTATTTTCTATTTCTATTCTATATAGATTGTTTTCTATAACTCTAGTAAAATGAGAATGATAATTACTATCAATTAAGGAGAATGACTATTATGGGTATACCCTTGTTAAAAGAAGAACTTCCGGTTGCCAATAAAATCTGGACACGTGATTTTGTGATGATTTTCATTGCTAACTTCTTTGTTTTTTTATCCTTTCAAATGACTTCCCCTACCCTTCCGCTTTTTGTAAAGGAGCTTGGCGGAAATGAACGGTATATTGGGTTAGTTGCTGGCATGTTTTTATTTTCTGCTCTGATTGTCCGCCCCTTTGCCGGACAGGCCCTGGAAACAAAAGGTAGACGTTTTGTTTTCCTGTTCGGTCTAGCCTTTTTGGCTGTAGCGATAGGCTCGTTTGGATTTATGATGAGTATTTTCCTTCTATGTTCAATGAGGATTGTCCAAGGGATTGGCTGGGGATATACGACCACCGCATCAGGTACGATTGCCTCCGATCTTATACCAGCAAAGCGTCGGGGTGAGGGAATGGGATACTTCACTTTATCGGGTAATTTGGCGATGGCTTTTGGTCCGTCATTTGGACTTTACTTAGCGGATGTTTTAACCTTTCAACATTTGTTTTTATTTTGCGGTGCCTTAAGCCTGGCAGCTTGGATCATGGCATCAACAATTACCTATAAAAAAGTAGATCATCCTTCTGCCCCCGCTAAAACTAATAGGTTTGACATTTATGAAAAAAGCGCTGTTGCTCCGTCCATTCTTGTTTTTTTCATTACGGTATCTTTTGGCGGGATTGCTACCTTCTTACCGCTTTATACGATCGAAAAAGGTCTGACAGGTATTCAAGGATACTTTTTTCTTTACGCTTTAGCTCTTATTTTCACACGAATGTTCGCTGGAAAAATCTTTGATCAAAAAGGACATCAAGCTGTCTTCATTCCATCTGCTCTTTTTATCGTAGCAGCGATGCTATTGCTAGCATGGATGCCAAGTAACATGGTTCTGTATATGGCAGCTATTTTTTATGGCATTGGATTCGGGGCTGTACAACCGGCTCTTCAAGCGTGGTCTCTTGAACACGCTGCCCGAAATCGAAAGGGCATGGCCAATGCCACCTTCTATTCCTTCTTTGATCTTGGAATCGGTTGCGGTGCCATCCTCTTCGGACAAATCGGATATCTGTTTGGGTATATTAGCATTTACATAATGGCAGCAGTCTCTGTGGGGATTTCAATATTGGCTTACCTATGGATTTTGAGAAAAAAATAATTATATATCCGGATTATAATATCCTTTAAATTTGTATACCCAGGTTTCCCAAAGCCCATAAACTTGGCTGAATTAAATTATGCAGTAGACAAACTTTCCTGATCGTTTATAAAGGAAAGTTAGGCCGTTCCATTTGAGCGGCTTTTTTTATTTGGCTCTTTTCGTAAAGATTGTTGTTTTTAAAACGAAACTATTTAGGGTTGATTGGAGCGGAAGTGCGAGACTCCTGCGGGAGCAGCGGGACAGGTGAGACCCCACAGGCGTTTACGCCGAGGAGGCTCACCGCCCGCACCAAGGAAAGCGAGCATCTGGAGGGGAAATCAAATACAACTCACTACCTAATAGCAACAAAGTATGTGAAAACAGCCTTTGATTTAAAGGGAGAGTTGGAACAAAACTGTACGGCAACGAAAAATTAAATAAGTACATCTTTAAGGACTGTTCACCCCTCGCCCTTTCTTACCTAATAAAATAACCTTGAATCCCTATCAGGCGATTTTTTAATTCAATGTAAAGTATGTAATGGTTTTATTTGATTTAAGTAATGATATTGTATTCCATGTTGGTTTCGCCTTTTTTTGTTGTATGATAGAAAAAAAAAGGAGTTTTGGGAATGCTTATTCTGCAGTATATTGGAAAACTTTTTTCATTCATGCAAAAGGATATACCAGAAACTCATGTTAAATGCCATGTTTGTGCAGGTACGGGTGCCTACGATATTTATACAGATTGTCTTACCTGTAATGCAAAAGGATTAATAAGTAAAATTGAATATAATAGGAGGCTTGAAGAAGGTGAAATTTAAAGTATTTCGTGTAGGACGATATTGCAACGTAGATGAAACAATAGATGATCAAAGAAGCAATATTCGCTATTGCTTCTTTTTTTTGACCCAAAACGGTAAGTTTGCCAAGAGTGTTACAAGTACAGCCCCCAGTACTTATTATGGGCTGCCTAGTTTCATATCACTTTTTAACCGTGACTTCCCTTGATTCACTTACGTTTTTCGCTTTGTCTTTAGCATAGGTATATAGGTTTTTCCCTGCTTTTTGCTTGGGGATTTTAACCGAGAAAGTGCCTTTATTCGTTGCTGTGGTAGAGCCGATCACTTTTCCTGATGCTTTGATGGAGACAGTGGAGTTGGCTTCTGCTTTGCCTGTTACTTTTGTCGTTTTTGTCGTGACCGTGTTGACCGTAGGTTTACTTGGTGCTGTTTTGTCTGCGACGGTCACTGTTTTGACTGAGCTTGTATTTCCTGCTTTATCGGTTGCTGTAACGGATAGGACTTTTCCTGCTTTTTGTTTCTTTGACATCGTAACAGTGAAATTCCCAGCGTTATTGGAATTTGCTTTGCCAAGGACCGAACTGCCATTTTTGACAGTGACCTTAGCGCTCGCTTCCGCTTTTCCTGTTACTTTTACGGTATTGTCTCCTACCGTATTTACTGACGGTTTTAAGGGAGCCGTTTTATCTGCCACTTTAAATGAAACGGGTATACTTTTATTTCCCGATTTATCGATGACCCTAGTAGAGATGGTCGTGCCGGCTGTTTGTTTTTCGATGGACGCTGTAAACGACTTTTCGCCGTTGATCTTCACCGTGGCGAGTTGTTTTTTATCGGTATAAATGGAGACGGTCCCCGTTTTGAAATCAGTTGGGATTTTCCCATTCATCTTGGTGTCCCTATCGGAAATCGCGGTCACGGCCGGTTTGGTCAGCGTCTTCATTTCCAGCGCTTTTTTGGCATTGAGCCGCCCGTTTCCATAGTAGATGTCTTTCCCTTTTGCACCGAGGTCCACGGCTGAATCATATAGGCGGTATTCGACCTCCGATTTGTTGAGCTTGGGCTCATACGACCAAATCAGTGCCGCTACACCCGTCACCATCGGCGTGGCCATTGATGTTCCGCTCATCCAGCCGTATTTACCATCCGGTAAGGTTGAAAGGATATCATCTCCAGGGGCTGCAATATCCACTGTTGAATGGTAGTTGGAATAACTGGCACGCTTGTCCCTTGAGTCAGTGGCGGCAACGGAAATGACATGGCTGAATGCAGCTGGATAAACACGCTGTACATTTTTGCCCATATCACCTTCATTCCCGGCAGCTGCGACGATCAGGACGCCTTTTTTATAGGCTTCTTGGACAGCCTTGTTCAACGCCTCCGAATAACTGGTGTCTCCCAGACTCATATTGATGATGTTAGCCTTGTGCTGTACGGCAAAATGAATGGCGTCAATGATATCGGCCGTATTGGCATATTCGCCATCAAAAACGTTGATCGGCATGAGTTTTACGTTAGGCGCAACACCCGCTCCGCCAATGCCATTGTTCGCAGAACCTGCAATGATGCCTGCGATATGCGTTCCATGCTCCCCTTTTGGTACGATATTCTTCCGATTGCGTACCGTATCATAGGCATTGACGATTTTCCCTTTTAAATCAGCGTGGTTACGATCGACCCCATCGTCAATAATGGCTACGATCATTTCCTTTGAGCCCATGGTTTTTGTCCATGCTGCATTCGTTCCGAGCGTTTTATGATGCCACTGGTCTTTATAGGCAGGGTCGTTCGGACTGTCCATCTTCTTGAAAAGATAGTTTGGCTCTGCATATTCCACATTCTTCTGTTCTTCAAGTTCCTCGATAACGTTGTCGGTCGTTTCCCCTTTAGGGACCTCGACCTTTTCTATCAAGTCGTTGATCGGCTCATCATTCGTCTCTTTATATTTGACGATGACACCATCGGATTGCGGGATTTCTTCTGCAGATGCAGCATCCGGCTGGCAGATTGGCAGAATCATAAACAGCAGTAGAACCGGCAGTAAGGCCTGAATAAGTTTGTGCATGAAATCACTCCAAAAAATATGATTAAGAATAGCTATGGATGAGGTTTTTGACATGAACCCATTCTACTATTATCCCTAACTAGATTGTATACCGTCTGATTTGGTTTTACTAACCTTTTTAACTAGTAAAATTACATATTTTCCAAAAGGAAAAAACCGCTATAAGCGGTTTCAGTTTGTCGACAAAAGGGGTTCTATCTAATTTTAAAACAAAGCGGTTGACTATAGACAAACTTGATAATAATTGATTACTTTAAAATTTGTACTTTGTTTTCCACTCCAGGCACTCGCTTTCCGCGGGCGGTCCGGGAGCCTCCTCGACGCTTCGCGCCTGTGGGGTCTCCCCTGGACTCGCTTTCCCCGCAGGAGTCTCGAACACCCGCTCCAATCAACTCATTCAGATATAAACACTTTTGTCTAAAATTTTGGGGCCGAAGTATCTCACCCCGAATCCTTTTATAAAACACTTGTTTATCCTTCATATTTTTTACTTTTTATATGGATGAAACACTAGATTGAAGAAATTTGCGATACTCCTGCCGAATAACTGGCTAGCCAAGACCCCACAGCCGCTTGCGGTGAGGAGGCTTGGCAGACAGTCGGCGGAAAGGGAGCGGATTTCTGAAATCAACTGGCACTTTTTTGAAATAAAAAAACTGCAGGCAAACTCGCTTTTCTTCGAGTTTGTCTGCAGTTTGAATCCGCTATAAAGCGGTTTAATGTCCTCCTAAATAGGCATTCTTGATTTCTTCGCTTGCGGTCAATTCCTCTGATTTGCCTGATAGGACAATTCGGCCTGTTTCGACAACATAGGCTCTGTCCGCGATGGATAGGGCAAGGTTGGCATTTTGTTCAACCAGCAGAATCGTTGTACCTGTTTTATTGATTTCTTCGATGATATGAAAGATTTGCTTCACCAATAATGGGGCGAGTCCCATGGATGGCTCGTCCAACAACAAAAGCCGGGGCTTGGCCATGAGTGCCCTGCCCATTGCGAGCATTTGCTGTTCACCGCCGGAAAGGGTTCCGGATTGCTGTTTCAGGCGCTCAAGCAAACGCGGGAATAATTCATAGACTTTCTCCATGTCCTGCTTGATGCCTGCCTTATCTTTGCGTAAATAGGCACCAAGCTGAAGGTTCTCTTCAACGGTCATATTAGCAAATACACGCCGGCCTTCAGGTACATGGGAAATGCCCATTTTCACGATGGATTGTGCGGCCTTTCCGCCGATGGATTGCCCTTCATACATGATTTTCCCCTGTTTTGGTTTTAACAGTCCCGAAATGGTTTTCAGCATCGTGCTTTTCCCCGCTCCGTTTGCCCCGATCAGGGTAACGATTTCACCTTCATTAATAGAAAGCGAGATTCCTTTCAAGGCTTGAATGTTTCCATAATAGACGTTAATGTCCTCGATTTTTAACATTATGAAACCTCCTCGCCCAGATAGGCCTCGATGACTTTTGGATTGTTACGGATTTCCTCTGGCTTGCCTTGAGCGATCAGCTGTCCGTGATCGAGTACATATATGCGTTCGCAAACACCCATGACGAGCGGCATATCATGTTCAATCAATAATACGGTTAAATCAAATTTCTCACGGATGAGGGCAATCAGGTTCATGAGCTCGTGCGTCTCCTGAGGGTTCATTCCCGCTGCCGGTTCGTCCAGCAAAAGCAGTTTCGGGTTGGCTGCAAGTGCACGGGCAATTTCCAAACGTCTTTGTTTGCCATATGGCAGGTTCTTAGCCTTTTCATCCTTATATTGATCAAGGTTGAAAATCTTCAGGAACTCAATCGCCTTTTCATCCATTTCCTTTTCGCCTTTAAAATGGATCGGCATCCGGAAGATCGAGCTTAAAATGCTATGCTTCGAAAGGGAATGATAGGCCACCTTTACATTATCGATCACGGATAGTTCACTGAATAAGCGAATGTTCTGGAATGTCCGGCTGATGCCTTTTTGGGTGATTTTATATGGAGGCTTTTTTCTCAAGTCCTCCCCTTTTAAAGAAATCGTTCCCTCCGTCGGGACGTATACCCCTGTCAGTAAGTTAAAAAAAGTCGTTTTCCCTGCTCCGTTCGGTCCAATCAAGCCAACCAATTCCCCAGGGTACAGCTCGACGTTAACATCAGAAACGGCTTTTAGCCCCCCGAACTGGATGCCGACCGAATCGACTTTAAGCAGCGGTGTTTCTATTTTCATGGCTGCTGCCTCCTTTACGTTTGAACATGGATGTTATTTCTTTTGTCCCCATTAAACCTTGTGGACGATAGATCATCATGACGATTAGCACCAGGCTGTAAATGATCATTCGCGTTTCAGGATAATCCTGAAGGAATGTCGTGACCACAGTCAGTAAGATGGCCGCCAATACGGCTCCTGAAAGACTTCCAAGGCCGCCAAGTACGACTAAGATCAAGATATCGAATGACTTCAGGAATCCGAAGTTGGATGGCTGGATGATGTAGAAGTTATGAGCGTAAAGCCCTCCAGCAATCCCGGCGAAAAAGGCACCGATCGCAAACGCGACAACTTTGTAATAGGTCGTATTGATCCCCATCGAATCGGCAGCCGTCTCGTCCTCACGGATCGATACGCAGGCTCTGCCATGTGTCGAACTTGTGAAGTTCCTGATGACGATGATCGTAACGATAACGGAAGCGAATACCCAAGGCCAAGTGGTCAAATGGGATACCTGCATCCCGCTTGCCCCGCCAACATAATCGATATTCAAAAGCACGATCCGGACGATTTCCCCAAAACCGAGGGTGGCAATCGCCAAGTAGTCACCTTTTAAACGTAAGCTTGGGATTCCGATGATCAATCCTGCCAGCGCTGCCGCCAAACCGCCCACTATCAATGCTGCAACAAAAGGCATGTCAAGCTTCATGGTCATAACGGCTGAAGCATAGGCTCCGACTGCCAGGAATCCGGCATGTCCGATGGAAAACTGCCCTGTTATCCCGATGATCAAGTGAAGGCTCGCTGCCAGAATGATATTGATCCCGATGAACATGAGCGTATTTTGATAAAAAGGATTTAGCGATCCGCCGCCGATTAACACTTGAACTACGGCGAAAAAGATCAATGATAGTAAAATCGAGAGCCAAAAACCTTTTGCTCGCTTAAATGTAGTCATTGCATTGTCTCCCTTATACTTTTTCTTTTTTGTTTTTACCGAATAAGCCTTGTGGCATGAAAATCAAGATAAGAATCAGTACGACGAAGGCTACCGCATCACGCCATAATGAGTAACCGGCGGCACTGACCAAAGCCTCGATGACACCAAGTAATAAGCCTCCGACCATGGCGCCCGGTATAATCCCGATCCCTCCAAGTACGGCGGCGACAAATGCCTTCAACCCCGGAAGCACACCCATTAGCGGTTCGATCTTAATATAATAAATGCCGAAAATGACGCCTGCTGCCCCAGCTAAAGCGGAGCCGATTGCAAAGGTGGCAGAAATCGTGTTATTAACATTGATCCCCATCAGCTTGGCTGCATCCGCATCGAATGAAACGGCACGCATGGCTTTTCCTATTTTTGTTTTATGAACGATGATTTGAAGAATGATCATCAGGACTACAGCCACTCCAAAAATCAAAACCGATTGACTATTGATGGAAACTCCAAAGATATTGAACTTGTCCGTCGGCAATACATCATTCGGGTAAGCTTCCGGCTGTGCACCACGGACGTAGATGAATCCGTATTCGATCAAAAGGGAGACCCCGATGGCCGTGATAAGTGCTGCAATACGCGTAGCGTTTCGTAATGGCTTGTATGCGATACGCTCGATTATCACTCCAAAGAGCGCACAGATCGTCATCGAGATTAATAGAGCTGGCACAAATGAAAGATCCAGAACCGTTATCGAGTAAAATCCAACGAATGAGCCGACCATGAAGACATCACCATGTGCAAAGTTTATCAATTTAACAATCCCGTAAACCATCGTATAACCGAGAGCGATAAGGGCATAAATACTTCCTAGTGAAACTCCGTTTATTAACTGCTGTATCAATTCCATGTTCGACTCTCCTTGAAAAATCTAATTTTATAATGTGATTAGTCCAGACTCTTTGCATTCCGCCAAGGGGAAGTTCAGTGACCTGGTATACCTGAAAAATGAGAATTCGCCAGCACCTTCTTTTATGACGAAGGGCCGGCGAAAGGGTTGGAGTTATTCTCCGAAATTAAGGATTGATTTTTGTGTTAAATACTTGTTTTCCCTCTTTAAATTCAAGGATGGTAGCGGATTTGATCGGATTATGTTTTTCATCCAATGTAAAAGTACCCGTTACAAGCTCAAGGTCCTTCGTTTTTTCCAGCGCTTCTTTAATTTTTTCTGAATCGGCTGAACCGGCACGTTTGATCGCATCGGCAAGGAAGTATCCTGTGTCATATCCTAGAGCGTTAAATGCATCCGGGGATTTATCTTTGTACTTCGCTTTAAAAGCTGACACAAATTTCTGAATTTTCTCATCAGGGTCGCCTGAAGAATAATGGTTCGTTATGAACGTGTTATTTAGCGCTTTTGCACCGGCAATTTCAACTAGCTTAGGAGAGTCCCAGCCGTCTCCGCCCATGAATGGGACGTCAAGTCCAGTTTCACGCGCCTGCTTCACGATCAGACCAGCTTCCTCATAGTAACCAGGCAGGAAGATGAAATCAGGTTTTGCCGATTTCAAACGAGTCAATGTGGAACGGAAATCCGTATCCTTCGCAATGTAAGCTTCCTGGGCTACGATCTTTCCGCCATTTTTTTCGAATTGTTCTTTAAAGGCTGCAGCTAATCCTTTTGAATAATCACTTGCGCTGTCAATATAGATGGCGGCACTTTTCGCTTTGATTTCTTTAGTGGCAAAATTCGCAGCAACCGTTCCTTGGAAAGGATCGATGAAGCTTGTCCTGAAAATGTAATCATTCAATTTATCCTTGCTGAAAGTGATTTCAGGGCTTGTACCAGAAGGTGAGATGACCGGCACTTTATTATCTTGTGCAATCTGCACTTGTGCAATCGAGTTCGTGCTTGTCGCTGCACCCACGATCGCTGCAACCTTATCTTGTGATGTCAGCTTGATTGCGCCGCTAGTCGCTTCGGACGCTTCAGATTTATTATCGACTTTTATTAGTTTGATTTTTTTTCCGTCAATGCCTTCTTTATTGATTTCTGCAGTCGCAAGTTCCAGGCCTTCCGAAATTGATTGACCATATGAGGCTACACCGCCTGATAATTCAAGGTTGACACCGATCTTGATCGTATCACCGTCCCCGCTTGTTTTATCTGATGAACCGGAGCCGGAACAACCCGCTAGAACTCCTGCAGCAAGTGTTAGAGAAAGGAATGCCCCTGCTAATTTTTTCTTCTTCAAAATAATCCCCCCATTTTGTAATCATAGCTCTGATGCATGAATATTTATTCAAGATGCCCCAGAAAAAATTGATTAAGTGAAATTTTCAAAATTAAATTAATATTTCGAAAAATAGTTTACCGCATAATTTTCATTCCGTCTATACAATAATTATGAGAATATTTCGCTAAATAGTATGTTTTTCATAAGGAGTACACTGTCATTTTTATCTTTATATATTTTAAATATTGTGAAAACAATGGGTATATTCAGAAAAGACTGATAATTTAATTATATCGAAATTGTAAAATCCTCATTTATTGCTCAAAAAATTTTATTCATCCTCTCATTTTACCCATCCTATTAATTACATTTTTACCAAAATACAAGTATACTGATAGGGAATTAAACCCATTTTTCTCGCTCCTCTTTAGTCTTAATTCCTATATCAAAATTGAATAATACTATTTTGAATGCATAAAATCATGCATGAATCTCCTGTCCATTTTAAGCTACCTTGTATATTTCCCATCTCCCAAGATTCATTTCCCCACAAAAAAAACGCCCAACGGCGGTTTGAATTCTTTAAAGTAATCGTTGTTTTTACCGAATAGACCCTGCGGCAAGAAAATCAAAATCAAGATAAGAACGATGAAAGCCACACCATCGCGCCATAAAGAGTAACCGGCGGCACTGACCAAGGCCTCGATGACTCCAAGCAGCAATCCGCCTACCATCGCTCCCGGAATGATGCCGATACCGCCCAGTACTGCGGCCACAAACGCTTTAAGGCCAGGAAGGACACCCATCAACGGCTCGATTTTAATATAGTAGATTCCAAAAATGACACCGGCCGCCTCTGCCAAAGCCGAGCCTATGGCGAAGGTAGCTGAAATCGTATGATTCACATTGATTCCCATAAGCTTAGCCGCTTCGGAATCGAATGAAACGGCACGCATCGCTTTGCCGATTTTGGTTTTATGGACAACGAATTGTAGGATGATCATTAAAATGATGGATACAGATAAGATCAATATCGATTGACTGTTGATGGAAACGCCGAATATATGAGTTTATCCATCGGAAGGACATTATTTGGATAGGCTTCCGGATGGGCGCCCCGGATGTAAATCAGCCCATTTTCTATCAGAAGGGAAACACCGATGGCCGTTATCAAGGCCGCAATCCGTGTTGCATTACGAAGGGGTTTATAAGCGATCCGTTCAATTAAAACGCCAAAGATGGCACAAGTGACCATCGAAATCAATAAAGCCGGGATGAAGGATAAGTCCATAACGGTGATGGCGTAAAACCCTACAAATGAACCAACCATGAATACGTCGCCATGGGCGAAGTTTATCAGCTTGACGATCCCATATACCATCGTATAGCCAAGCCCAATCAATGCATAAATGCTGCCGAGTGAAATGCCATTTACCAATTGCTGAATCAGTTCCATATTCCACTCTCCCCGATAAGGCGTTATTTAAGTGAATATAGAATAGGGGGTGCCTGCCCCCTATCCACATAAGGTATTATGGATTGATTTTTGTCTTGAATGTTTGTTTGCCATCTACATATTCCAAAATGGTCGCCGATTTGATCGGATCATGATTTTCATCAAGGTTCAGCGTTCCGGAAACTAATTTAAGATCTTTGACTTCTTCCAACGCTTGTCTGATTTTTTCGGGAGAGGCATCTCCAGACCTTTTGATGGCATCTGCCAGGTAGTACCCAGTATCATAGCCAAGTGCTGCAAAAGCATCCGGTGTTTTATTGTATTCCTTTTTGAAGGCTGCAACGAAATCCTGAATTTTTGGATCTTCATCTTCTGGGGAATAGTGATTCGTAATATAGGTATTTTTTAACGCCTCCGCTCCGGCAATTTCAACGACCTTCGGGGAATCCCAGCCGTCTCCGCCCATGAACGGAAGGTCCATCCCGTCCTCACGGGCCTGCTTTAAGATCAATCCGACTTCTTCATAATAACCAGGAAGGAAAACGAACTCTGGTTTTGCGGATTTGATCCTTGTTAATGTAGAGCGGAAATCAGTATCTTTTGTAACATAAGCTTCTTCTGCAACGATTTTACCGCCCTTGGCAGTGAACGCTTCTTTAAAAGCTGCGGCCAATCCTTTAGAATAATCACTTGCGCTGTCCACATAGATCGCAGCCGTCTTCGCCCCTATTTCGTCGGATGCGAAATTGGCTGCAACCGTACCTTGGAATGGATCGATAAAGCAAGTTCTGAACACATAATCATTCAGCTTTCCAGCTTTATTGGTGATGTCGGGATTTGTTGCAGTTGGTGTAAGTAGAGGAACTTTATTATCCTGTGCGACCTGAACCTGTGCCAATGTATTTGTGCTTGTCGCTGATCCGACTACAGCAACAACCTTGTCCTGACTGACTAACTTAATCGAACCGCTTGTAGCTTCTGCTGCATCTGATTTATTATCAACCTTAACGATTTCCAGTTTCTTACCGTCGATGCCCTCTTTATTAATTTCATCGATGGCAAGTTTCAAACCATCTGCGGCCGATTGGCCGAATGATGCCGTACCTCCGGACAATTCAAGGTTGGCCCCAATTTTGATTGTGTCACCCGATTTGGATGAACTCCCGCCTGAACTGCTGGTTTTCAAGTCGCCACCACAGCCTGCGAGCGCCCCTGCAACCAATGAAAGCGATAGAAACACTCCTGCCAGCTTTTTATTCTTCATTTGAAACCCCCTTGTTTTGTATGTTCTTTTAAGCAAAAATGATATCTGAATAAAAAAAATATTCTGAAAATATTTTATCTCATTCTTTCGACCCCGTCTATATGATATGGATAAAAAAGTTATTATAAGGAAATATATGCTTTTTCGACAAAAAAACTGACCCCGTATAGAGTCAGTCAACTTATTATCAATCATTTACACGGCGAACTTCAATGTCTTTTAAAATATCATTGATTACCCAGCTTGCCGCAATTAAGCCCGCTACAGATGGTACGAAAGCATTCGAAGATGGCGGCATTTGGGCTTTACGGATTTTTGCCTCATCATTGCCGACTTCTTTCCGGACATCCTCACGAATGACAATCGGGCTTTCGTCCGAGAAGACTACGGGAATTCCCTTTGTGATGCCTTCTTTACGCAATCTAGTACGAATGACCTTTGCAAGCGGATCTGTATGCGTTTTGGAGATATCGGCAATTTGGAAACGCGTAGGATCCATTTTATTAGCGGCCCCCATGCTTGAAATCACCTTAATATTCCGTTTCAGGCATTCCTTCATCACATGCATCTTATAAATGACCGTATCGGATGCATCAATGACATAATCCAGGCCATAACTGAAGAATTCCTCAAACGTTTCTTCTGTATAGAACATTTTAAGAGCGATCACTTCGCAGTCGGGATTGATGTCTTGAATGCGTTTTTTCATCAATTCCGCTTTCGGTTGACCGACTGTTGATAATAGTGCATGAATCTGCCTGTTTACATTAGTTATGTCGACATCGTCCTTATCCACAAGAATAATACGGCCGACACCCGTGCGTGCCAATGCTTCAGCTGAAAAAGAACCTACGCCTCCCACACCCAGGACAGCAACGGTCGTGTTTTTCAGTATATCGATGCCTTCCTTGCCAATTGCTAATTCATTTCGTGAAAACTGATGCAGCATATATATTCAACTCCAATAAATTCTGTTCTTATTTAGCTTCCCATTTAACAATATATCATAAACATCATTTATGACAAGCGAAATATGAGCAGTCTAATCGGAATTAATGTACTAGGTCATTTTCGATAATTTTTGAAGGATGGTAGCCAGCAGGAGAGTCCGTTCTGTCAGGCTGGGAATATCCAAATACTCCTCATCACTATGTGCATCCCCTCCAATGGGCCCGAGTCCATCCACTGTCGCTATACCCAATTCAGAAGTAAAAGAAGCATCCGATCCTCCACCAGTGGCCATATCCGTGATTTGGATGCCAATTTCCTTCCCAGACTGACGGATCGTCTCTAAAAGCAAGTTCGTTTTCTCGTTCTTTTCCATGGGAGACCGGTCCATTTTCCCGCTTAATACCGTTTTCGTCCCTGGAATATAGGTTTCCGCGCAGATTTTTTTCAATTGATTGAGGATGATGCCTTCTTGCTTTTTTTCAGAGATCCGCACATCCACATAAGCGGCTGCATGGGAAGCGATGGTATTGACAGCAGAACCTCCTTCAATCATGCCGACATTAACGCTGATTCCTTTCTTTGGATCATTCAATTGGTGTAAGGCGATGATCTTATGAGCCAATTCTTCAATTGCACTTCGACCCTTTTCCGGTTCGATCCCTGCATGGGCGGCCACCCCCACTACATCCATCTTAAATTGTCCGCAGCCCCTTCTTTCCGTGACCAGTGAACCATCCGCCCTTGCCGGTTCAAGAATTAACGCGAACTTCTTATCAGCCGCCTTTTCCGATATAAGTGAAGCGGACGACGGAGACCCGATCTCTTCATCACTATTGAAAATGATTTGGACATGCTCATAGCCTGTCTGCCCCGATTGTTTCAAACAAAGGATCGCATAAAAAAGCAAAACCAAACTAGCCTTCATATCAGCAACACCAGGACCGTAAGCCCGATTTCCCTTCACTTTAAAAGGACGTTTTTGGGCTGTCCCTTCAGGAAAAACCGTATCCATATGTGCGACGACAACAATATGCGGCTGATGCGCGTCACGATGCTGGATGACCAGCTGATTTCCATAATTCTGCTGCTCAACCGTATCCACAATAAAATCCAAGCTTTCAAATTTCGTTTTTAAAATTGAACCAATTTCATCAATGCCCTTTTTCGTATGAGAACCACTATCTATATTCACTAGCTGCTCCACTAATTGAAGCATTTCCTTCCTCTTTGCGTTCAATAAATCTTTCAAAGCTCTCACTACTTTCTATCCTTGGCTAATTATTATTTCAATCTTACTATAATTTACGAATCTATATTGCGGAATGTTACTTAAATGGGGATATTTAAGTCGCCTTCGAGAATAATGGAGACTTACTCGAGAGAAATTGGGTTTGGTCATGAGCTTGGGGCGTTTACTCTTGGATTTGGGCACCTTACTCGTGAATTTAGGGCGTTTACTCGTGAGTTTGGGCGCTTTACTCGTGAGTTTGGGCACTTTACTCGTGAGTTTAGGGCGTTTACTCGTGAATTTGGGCACTTTACTCGTGAGTTTGGGCGCTTTACTCGTGAGTTTGGGCGCTTTACTCGTGAATTTAGGGCGTTTACTCGTGAGTTTGGGCACTTTACTCGTGAATTTAGAGCGTTTACTCGTGAGTTTAGGCGCTTTACTCGTGAATTAATCCATCAAGTCTATATACTCTATTTTTATATTGTCCCAAATAGGGCAATTCAAGAGCAGATAGCATTCGTTGCATGATATCAATTGAATCTATTTGTAATAAGAGCCGTGCTTGTTGATTCGTAATTTTGGGCTCTATGAGGAGGGCATAATCACGAAGAGTTTGAATGTGGGCATCCTTGGAGGCGTAAGAACATTGACCACATGACCATTTGCCCCAGTGATATTGCATATGGAGAGCTGAACAATCAGGGCATTGAACGCTATTAAGCAGATCTTTCACATCAATTTGATACGATTCGAGTATATACGGATTATATGGGGTATTTTTTTGCAGCAATGTGTTCGATAGTTTATTGCTCTGCCTTTGGGTCAACTGCGCAGAAGGATACTTTTCTTCAATGGTATGAATCTTGGAGATCAGAGTTTCTTTTCCCGTGATTTTTTTGAAAATGGGGGTAAAACCTGGGGTAGTCCTTATGATGGTATTTGAGTTTGCATTGGCAATGAGCGTTTCAATCGGCAGCGAGGGAAAGTTATGAATTGTGAGCCAATCCATTAAGCAGGATTTTTGCACATCCACTTGTATTAATGGATCCAGATAAGCTTGTTCCTGCCCATCTTTTGTCCGAATCAATTGAGGATAAGTGCGATCAAAATAGAGCATTCCCGCAAAGTTTTTCACTTCGATGATGATACAGTAATTCCGGGTGATAATAAGGAAATCCATTTGAAAATAACGGCTCCCATCGTGACTTAACCTTAAATCATGTAATACTCGATATTCTTTTGGAAGATCCTTCAACTCATTTCCAATACTCCGCTCCCCGTTAAACCCTGTTCGAATTTTCCGGAAATCGTTCCTTATCTGTTCCTGTTTTGGATGGTTTGATGTTAGCCTCCTGCTTAATGCCTCCAGTTTGAGCATTTTCATAGGCTTTTCACACGGTTTTAGCATTCATTCGTCAACTCCTTCTTTTTTAGCTTCTTTATTAAAACCCTTTTTTCCTGCTGGGAAACTAAAAATCAGCTTTTTACTCTTAGTTTGCTCTGTTTAATTCGTGAGATTTGTTCCTAAACTCATTTATTTTTTTTATTCGGTCGAGAATTCACCCTTTTTACTGTAAAATCATGCTCTTTACTCGTGAATTCACGCCATTACTTGCGGGTTCACGCCATTACTCGTGAATTCATGCCATTTACTCGTGAATTCACACCTTTTACTCGTGAATTCACACCTTTTACTCGTGAATTCATGCCATTTACTCGTGAATTCACACCATTACTCGTGAATTCACACCTTTTACTCGTGAATTCACGCCATTACTTGCGGGTTCACGCCATTACTCGTAAATTCATGCCATTTACTCGTGAATCCACCCCTTTTACTCGTGAATTCACACCTTTTACTCGTAAATTCATGCCATTTACTCGTGAATTCACACCTTTTACTCGTGAATTCATGCCATTTACTCGTGAGTTCACCCCATTTACTTGTAAGTTACCATTCTTCACTTTTTTAACGCACAAAAAAACCCATGTTTATTTAACATGAGTTGCTTTGTAAGTTGTAAGAGTCCCAATTGTGCCGTTTACGCCTTTGTTTTGAACCCGCTCTCCGCAGGTGGGTGCTCGGTTCCTCGCGTTTGTAAGTCCTCTTCGAGGGAGGCATTTACGCGGCCAGGAAACTAGTGCTCCCGGTAACTATAAGTGTTCGGTCAAAACTTATAGGTTAAAGAACGAACACATCAGGACCCTTACTTGTTGAAAACATCATATCATAATGCTTAACTCTGTTTCAAGAGAAACCATCTAGGTATTTTTTCATATTTTTGCCAGATTGATTATTTTTTGAGTGCAGCAAGCCTTAGGCTAAGTTCGGCCAATTGCTTGTCACTTACAGCACTTGGTGCGTCAACGAGCAGGTCGCTTGCGCTTGCTGTTTTCGGGAACGCGATGGTGTCGCGAAGGTTCGTGCGGCCAGCAAGCAGCATGACCATACGGTCCAATCCAAGGGCGATTCCGCCGTGTGGTGGCGTTCCGTATTCGAATGCATCCATTAGGAAGCCGAATTGTGCGTTTGCTTCTTCTTCCGAGAATCCAAGGACTTTGAACATTTTTTCCTGAACGTCGCGTTCGTAAATACGCAGTGATCCGCCGCCAAGTTCGTAGCCGTTCAAGACAAGGTCATATGCTTGTGCACGGACGCTTGCTGGGTCTGATTCCAGTTTGTCCATGTCTTCACGGAATGGCATTGTGAATGGATGGTGTGCTGCATAGTAGCGTCCTTCTTCTTCGTCATATTCAAATAATGGCCAGTCCGTCACCCATAGGAAGTTGAATTTGCTTTGATCAATCAAGCCTCTTTCTTTACCAAGCTTGTTGCGAAGTGCTCCAAGTGCATCAGCGACTACGCCTTTCTTATCTGCAACGAATAAGATTAGATCGCCCACTTCAGCTTCCAATACGGATACTAATTGCTGTTGATCTTCCGCGAAGAATTTAGCGATCGGTCCTTTTACTCCGTCTTCTTCAACTTTCAGCCATGCAAGGCCTTTTGCACCGTAAATCGCTGCAAATTCAGCCAATCCATCAATATCTTTACGGGAATAATCCGCATTTCCGTCCTTAACGACGATCGCTTTAACTTGTCCGCCGTTTGCAATAGCACCAGTGAATACTTTGAAATCACTGTCTTTGACGATTTCAGAGACATCTTTAAGTTCCATTCCGAAACGTGTATCCGGTTTGTCGGAACCGTAACGGCCCATTGCTTCAAAGTATGTCATTCTAGGGAATGGCAGTGTTACGTCAAGCCCTTTAACGTCTTTCATCACTTTAGCCATCATGTTTTCTGCGGTGTTAATGATATCTTCTTGGCTCATGAAGCTTGTTTCAATATCGATTTGCGTGAATTCTGGCTGTCTGTCGGCACGTAAATCTTCATCACGGAAACAGCGGGCAATTTGATAATAACGTTCGAAACCGGATACCATCAATAGCTGCTTGAAGATTTGCGGTGACTGCGGAAGTGCATAGAACTCACCTTCGTGTACGCGGCTAGGCACTAAATAATCACGTGCTCCTTCAGGTGTGCTTTTCGTTAAGATAGGTGTTTCGATATCTAGGAAGCCTTCACCGTCCAAGTAATCACGGATTGCTTTTGTTGTTTGGTTACGCATTTTCAACGTTTCGAACATCGCTGGACGGCGCAAGTCCAAATAACGGTATTTCAAGCGGATATCTTCAGAAACATCCGTTCTTTCATCAATGACGAACGGAGGGGTTTTCGCTTCATTTAAAATTGTAACGTTTTCGGCTTGAACTTCGACCGTACCTGTTGTTACATTCGGGTTGAAGTTGGCTTCCTCACGTTTGATGACTGTCCCCTGGATATCAAGGACATATTCATTACGGATCTTTTCAGCTGTGGCCAAGGCTTCTGCCGAAATGTCCGGATTGAAAACGACTTGGACGACTCCGCTTCTGTCACGCAGGTCGATAAAGATGACCCCGCCCAAATCCCGACGTTTTTGTACCCATCCTTTTAATGTTACTTTTTCACCAATAGCTGCTTCTGTCACTTCACCATTGAAGTATGTTCTGCCAAACATGGTATTTCCCCCTTAAGCCTGTAGCTTTTTGAATTGTTCAACGAATGTGGCAAGATCCATTTGGACTTGTTCACCGGTTTCCATGAACTTCACGTTGATTTTATTATTTGCCAATTCCTCTTCACCGAGTGTCGCCACATATCTCGCTTCGAGACGGTCGGCTGATTTGAATTGAGCTTTCACTTTACGGTCTTGATAGTCTTTTTCGACAGTAAAACCGGCATTCCGCAATTGATGGGCAAGTTTGACGTTATAATCCTTGGCCGCTTCACCTAGTGAAACAAGATAGCAGTCAATACCCTTTTTGATCGGAAGCTCGATGTTTTCTGCTTGCAGTGCTGCAATCAGGCGTTCAATGCTAAGCGCAAATCCGATTCCGGGTGTTTCCGGTCCGCCAAGTTCTTCAGCCAGCCCGTTATATCGGCCGCCTCCGCAAAGTGTTGTAATGGCGCCAAAGCCCTCTGCATCACTCATGATTTCAAAAGCAGTATGATTATAGTAATCCAAGCCCCGCACTAGCGTCGGATCCTCGACGAATTCGATTTCCAAGTCCGTAAGATGCTGTTTAACCTTTTCGAAATAAATACGGGATTCATCATTTAAATATTCAATGATGGATGGCGCCGTGTTCATCAATTCGTGATCGTGATCTTTTTTGCAATCCAGGATACGCAATGGGTTTTTTTCCAGACGATTTTGACAATCACGGCAAAACTCGCCAATACGAGGTTCGAAATGTTTGATTAATGCATTCCGATGCGCTGTCCGGCTTTCCTTATCACCAAGGCTGTTGATCACAAGTTTCAGCTTTTTCAATCCAAGTTCTTTGTACAGGTTCATCGCAAGTGACAAAACCTCTGCATCGATTCCGGGATCCTTACTTCCTAAGGCTTCGATGCCGAATTGAACGAACTGACGGAAGCGGCCTGCTTGTGGACGTTCGTAACGGAACATCGGCCCGATATAATAAAGCTTGACCGGCTGATTGGCCCACCCGAACATTTTGTTCTCGATATAAGACCGTACAACTGATGCGGTGCCTTCCGGACGAAGGGTTAAATTCCTTTCACCGCGATCTTGAAATGAATACATCTCTTTTTGTACGATATCGGTTGTATCCCCTACACCACGTAAAAATAATTCCGTGTGCTCAAAAATCGGTGTGCGGATTTCTTTATATTGGTAACGGTGACAAATCTCACGCGCTGTCTTTTCGATATACTGCCAAATTTCCGTTTGTCCAGGCAATAAATCCTGGGTACCTCTAGGAATCTGAATAGACATATTGTTTCCTCCTTAAAAGCAAGGCGCCCTTTCTGATACGGCGCTATACTGATTTTTTCCAAACAAAAAACTCCCGTCCCTTGTAACATATCCGTTACAAGGGACGAGAGTTTGGATATCCCGTGGTGCCACCCTAGTTGAAGCACAAAAAATAAGTGCCACCGCTCAAAACAGTTAACGCCTGTTTTACGTCCATCTCCTATTAAGAAAAAATCCGTTCAGAGTGAAGCCTACGGAGGGTTCTTTCATTAAGTCATCATGTGGAATGCTTTCAGCCTCGGCATTTCCTCTCTTTCCATGTGTTTCTTAATTACTCTTCTCCATCATTGGTTATTGCAGTAATAAGTCTGATATTTTATAATCATACGGACGTTAACTTCAAATGTCAAGGCAGGCTTCAGTATTTTGTCGCGTTTTATTGGTTAAAATGTTTTTTCGAATTTTTGATCGTCCTGACATTGACTCCGTATTCGGATGCCAATTCAACAAGGTTTGAGCTTTGTTCCTTCTGGATGAAATCGTGAAAATCGACACCTAATACTTGATTGCCCCCGCTTAAGCTCGTTTGATTTTTTTCGCTGAATTTCATGTGGTTCCCTCCTAGTGTTATATAAGCTTTATTCTTTCCTAAAAAAAATGTTTTTTGCACAGGGAAAGAGGAAAATTTTTGTTGAACGAGAATACATACATATAGACGTTAAAAGGGAGAGACAACTTATGAAGAAGAAATCGGGTTTATTCGGCCTGATCCTAATGCTGATTATGGCAGCAATTTTCCCCATCGATCACGCTTTTGGAAAAGATGAAGGGGAAATTATCGTGACGTCCAAAGTGGTCAATGTCCGTGAAGGCGCGGGTCTCAGTTTCCCTATCGTAAAAAAACTGGCAAAAGGGGAATCCTATCCAATCCTGAAGGAAGATGGCGACTGGATCGAAATCCGGATGGGCATCGGTAAAACTGGCTGGGTCGCCAATTGGCTAGTGGAAAGAACGTCGGATTCGGACACCAACCTGGTCAAAAAGGAATCCGGACAAGGAATGATCTCAGGCAGCTCCGTCCGCGTCCGTACAGGTCCCGGTACAACATTTCAAACGGTTGGCTCTTTAAATAAAGGAACAGCTGTCGACATCATTGAAAAGAATGAAAATTGGATAAAAGTCAAAACAACGGCTCTTGAAGGCTGGGTCTCTTCTGATTACCTTAAGCTTACCGCCGCTTCCGGGGATGCAGCGAAGAAAAGCTCATCCAAGGAAAAAGAAGCAACGAACCAATCCGCAAAAACAGGTGTCACTTTGGTGGACCGGCTCAATGTCCGTTCGGAACCATCGAGAAGCAGCGCAACGCTAGGAAAGCTGAATAAAAATACGGCAGTGACCGTTTATCGCATTGAAAATGAGTGGGCCGAAATTGATTTCCATGGAGTCCGCGGCTGGGTAGCTGAACCTTACATACAAATAAGCCAAGATAAAGGTGATTCGAAAATCAATACGGCAGGAGCCACTGC
Organism: Peribacillus simplex; assembly: GCF_001578185.1. Taxonomy (NCBI): domain Bacteria; kingdom Bacillati; phylum Bacillota; class Bacilli; order Caryophanales; family Bacillaceae; genus Peribacillus; species Peribacillus simplex. The sequence goes on from NZ_CP011008.1 coordinate 3,728,027, forward strand.
AAGGGTGACCGCTACGGGTTTAAATGTGCGGAAAGGTGCATCTCTAAACAGCAAGGTCATCGGTTCAGTGAACAAGGATGAGACTTACGCCGTCTTACAAACAAAGGGAAAAATGACACAGATCCAGCTTTCCGGTTCAAAAAAGGGCTGGGTCGTGAGTTGGTACTTGGAAAAAGAGAATGTTGAACAAACGCCAAAGGAAGAGAGGATTGAGGCAAAGGGAAACAAGATTACCATCATTCATGATGGAACGATTTTTAGAAGTGAGCCTGATGGCAACTCGGAAATCGTAAAGCAGGTCAATGAAGGTGAAACATTCTCCGCAACAGGCATGGAAGGCGATTGGTATTCGATTAAACTAAATAACGGGAAAACCGCTTATGTTGCGGGATGGATCGTGACGGTCGAAGGGAATTCCGAGCAGATCCAACGCCCTGGGGTTGAAAAATATTTAAAGGATAAAACAATCGTTATCGATCCCGGCCATGGCGGAAGGGATAGCGGTACAGTAGGGGTCGGTGGCACTCTAGAGAAAAACCTGACGATCCGGACGGCCGAGTTGCTGCGTGACAAACTTCAGGCTGCAGGGGCCAAAGTGATATTGACCAGAAGCGGCAATACCTATGTTCCGCTCCCTTCCCGGGTCAGCACTTCACATATCCACAACGCGGATGCTTTCATCAGCCTCCATTATGATAGCACCAAGGACCAGATCACCAGCGGGATAACAACATACTACTATCATGGCTATCAACGTTCATTGGCCACTACACTGGCCAATTCACTCGGTTCCACCATGCAGGTGCCAAACCGCGGATCACGATACGGGGATTTTCATGTTATCAGGGAAAACAAACGGGTAGCTACACTTATTGAACTAGGTTATTTAAGTAATCCAGTGGAAGAATTGACGTTATCATCGAATGAGTATCAAGAAAAAATCACATCCGCCATTTATAATGGATTGGCGCGATATTTCAAATAAAGACAAGCCAGCTTCCCATCGAAGCTGGCTTTTCATTTCGTCCGTACTGATTGACTAAAAACAAAAAACCTGCCGCAGCAGGTTATTTTTTGCTTTCCAGTATTAATGTAACGGGACCATCATTAGTAAGCTGAACGTCCATCATGGCACCGAATTGACCTGTTTCCGTATGGACGCCTTTATTCCGGAGTTCCTCGTTAAATGCTTCATATATTTGATTCGCCTCTTCAGGACGGGCGGCGTCCATGAAGTTCGGTCGACGGCCTTTACGGCAATCGCCATATAGGGTGAATTGCGAAACTGATAAAATCGAACCTCCCACATCCAATAGTGAGTGGTTCATCTTTTCATTTTCATCTTCAAATATTCTGAGATTGACAATCTTATCGGCCAAATATGCGGCGTCATCGATGGTATCCCCATGGGTGACACCAACCAATAGAACGAGCCCGCTGTCGATTTGACCGATTATTTGGTCTGCGACAACGACTTTGGCGGCTTTGGAACGTTGTAAAACAACACGCATGGTAATAATAACCCCTTAGTTCATTATCCGTCTAACGGAATAAACATCTGAAATTTGTTTGATACGGTCAACGACCTTTTGTAAATGGGCAATGTTATGAATATAAATCGACATGTGAATGGTAGCCACCTTATTCCTGTCGGATTTACCCGAGACCGCTGAAATGTTGGTCTTGGTTTCATTGACGGCTTGCAGCACTTCGTTTAATAAGCCGCGGCGGTCATACCCGCTGATTTCAATTTCAACGATGTATTCCTTGCGCTCGTTAATCGTACTTTCCCATTCAACCGGTACGAGGCGATGATCGGAATCACCGCTTTCCAGGTTCGGGCAGTCTTGCCTATGGACTGAAACTCCACGGCCTTTGGTTATATAACCAACGATTTCATCCCCTGGAACTGGGTTACAACAGCGTGATAAACGGATAAGCAGGTTATCAATCCCCGGTACCCTTACACCTGAGTCACGTTTTTTAGATGAATTGGAAAAGGTTTTCAGATCGGCTACCGCTTCTGAAATATCCGCTTCTTGCTCGACCATTTTCTGCTTACGCCACTTTTCGGTAAGGCGGTTAGCCACCTGAAGTGCTGTTATTCCGTTATACCCGACTGCTGCATACATATCTTCTTCATTCAGGAAATTGAATTTATCTGCAACACGCTTGATGTTCTCGGCAGAAAGGATTTCTTTAAGATCGAACTCCATTTCCTTGATTTCCTTTTCAACAAGCTCTTTGCCCTTTTCGATATTTTCTTCGCGGCGCTGCTTTTTGAAAAATTGGCGGATCTTATTTTTCGCTTGAGATGTTTGAGTGAGTTTAAGCCAGTCCTGACTTGGACCATATGAATGCTTAGATGTCAGGATTTCAATGATGTCGCCAGTTTTCAATTTATAATCCAGCGGTACCATTTTCCCGTTCACTTTGGAACCGATCGTTTTATTTCCGATTTCCGAGTGAATCCTGTAAGCGAAATCAATCGGGTTGGATCCTGATGGCAGTTCGATGACATCGCCTTTTGGCGTAAAAATGAATACCATATCAGAAAAAAGATCAATTTTAAGTGATTCCATGAATTCCTCGGCATTTGTCGCATCATCCTGGAATTCAAGAATTTCCCGGAACCAAGTCAACTTTTCTTCTAATGAAGGCTGTTCACCTACATCTTTTCCTTCTTTATAAGCCCAATGCGCGGCAACCCCGAACTCCGCAATGCGATGCATATCGGAAGTACGGATCTGCACTTCCAGCGGATCGCCTTTCGGGCCGATCACCGTCGTATGGAGCGATTGATACATATTTGGCTTAGGCATGGCGATATAGTCTTTAAATCGGCCAGGCATCGGCTTCCAGCATGTATGGATGATCCCTAAAACGGCATAGCAATCTTTTATGCTATTGACGACGATCCGGACTGCAAGCAAATCATAAATTTCGCTGAACTGCTTATTTTGCAAAGCCATTTTGCGATAAATGCTGTATATATGTTTCGGTCTGCCGGAAAGGTCAGCCTTAATGTTGACTTCCTCAACGTTTTTACGCACTTCATCAATGACTTCTTCCAGATACTGTTCACGTTCTGCACGCTTTTTCTTCATCAGGTTGACGATTCGGTAATACTGCTGAGGATTCAAATACCTTAGTGCAGTATCTTCAAGTTCCCATTTAATCGTACTGATACCAAGACGATGGGCAAGGGGGGCGAAGATTTCCAGCGTCTCGTTCGATATCCTTCTCTGCTTTTCCTGCGGCAGATGCTTCAATGTCCGCATATTGTGCAGTCTGTCGGCAAGCTTGATCAAGATGACCCTAATATCCTGGGCCATCGCCACGAACATTTTCCGATGGTTTTCCGCCTGTTGCTCTTGTTGTGATTTATACTTGATTTTCCCTAATTTGGTAACGCCATCTACGAGCATGGCGACTTCAGGACTGAAATTCTCTTCAATATCCTTCAGAGTGATCTCCGTGTCTTCAACAACATCATGTAAAAAACCTGCCGCAATAGTTGCAGGGTCCATTTCTAGATCAGCAAGAATGCCCGCCACTTGAATCGGATGAATGATATACGGCTCCCCCGATTTACGGAATTGTTCCCGGTGAGAATACTCTGCATACTTAAACGCTCTATGAATAAATTCAGCTTCTTCCGGCTGAAGATATAAGCTGGCCCGTTCTACAACCTGCTCGGCAGTCAATATTTGATCATTAGCCATTTAATCACCTTAACCCCACTTTAACTGCCACCGGATATAATCCGGATTGAGTATGATTGGTAGCACTTCCCTTTATTCTGCAAAACGTGACAATTTTTGCGAAAAAAATAAATCCGCTTAACACGGATGCAAGTGCAAATAAACTTATTAGCAGAAAAACTCTTTATTATTACTATTATCGAAAAAAAAGGCAAGGATGTAAAGAGTAAAACGTGTATTTTATAAAGAATACTGCATTTTTTCACTGGAAATTCGACAAAATCCATTTAAATCGGGTAAAACAGAAAGAGCACCCTGGTTGAACTGTGCCCCATTTTACGGACAGTATAAAAAAGTGCCTAAGCAGCTAATAAATGGTCCCGGTATTGTACTGGGGCCATTTTCCTTAGCCCCCATTGATAACGATGTTCATTATATTCTTCAATAACTCGATCAATTTCTTCCTTCACATCCGTTAAATTAGTACATGTTTTATATTCTGCCAAATCCTTAAAGTGGCCAAAGAAACTTTCCATTGGCGCATTATCCCAACAGTTTCCCTTGCGGGACATGGATTGGGTTATCCCAAGTTCCTTCACTTTGCGTTGAAATAGCGGATGGGTGTAATGGAACCCCTGGTCAGAATGAAGGATTGCACTCGGATGGAACTCGTGACACACAGCCTGCTTTAGCTTATTTAAAGTCTCGTAAACGATATCCATTTCTAATGAAGTAGATAAATGGTACGTAACGATTTCTTTTGTGGCGGCATCTTTTACGCAGGATAAATACGCTTTTTGGCCTTTCCCATAATAAAGATAGGTAATGTCAGTAAGCAGGACCTTCCCTGGCACCTCCTGATTGAATTCACGATTAAGGAGGTTTGGACAAGTAAGGTGCTCCTTGGTTGCCTTGGCCATCTTCCGATACGGGTTGGCCCTTCTGATTTTCGCTAGGAGATTATATTTTGTCATCAACCGTCTGATTTTCTTATGATTCATGACGGCCGAGTAGTCATTCTCCATAATCATTTTGATTTGGAGGGCGCCTACTTTTTCCTTTTTACTGATGAAAATATTTCTGATCAATTCTATGTCCAATTCATCCTGTTCTTCACGAAGCTCACGGTAAGGAGCTGCCTTTAACCAATCATAGTAGCCACTTCGACTTACACCAGCCAATTTGCATAGATAAGAAACAGCCTTCTTTAATTGGTGTATTCTGATCGTCCTTTCAATCAGATAGAACTTCTCAGCAGCAGTTAGAATCATTTCTTTTTCAGAGCCTGCCTTTCTAGCTCTTCCAGCTTTTTTAGGAAGTCATTTTCTGCTTCAAGGAATTTGATTCTCGCCTCGGCCTTCCTAAGTTGATCTTCTACAGACTGTGGCTTGGAAGTGGGGCGTCCTGTACTTCCTTTTCCACGGCGTTCCGTAAGGAAGCCTTCCTCACCAAACCTTTCAAAGGTACTACGCCAGCGCTGTAGACAACGTTTGGGTTGTTTCTTTCCAATTATTTCGAGATTAATTCCCTGGTCAATGAAAATTTGAGAGGGGGCTTTCCCCTTTTTATATTCCTTAACAGCTTTTGTTTTAAATTCCGGACTATAGGAAATAGATCGCTCGGAAGCACTAATGATATTTGGATTCTTTTCAAGTTCTTTAATCTGAAATTCAGTATATATATTCTTACTCATAGAAACCCTCCGTCCATACTCATTACATCTATTGAAACATAAAAAAACCCGGATAAGGGACACTTTTTTATGTGTGTCCGTTATCCGGGGTATAGTTCAGGTCAGAGTGCTCTTCTTTATTAAAAGCTCATTAATGTCAAGACATCATAGCCGTCTAATTTATCTTTGCCATCCAAGTCCGTCAATTCAATAAGGAATGCAATCCCGGCAACAATTCCGCCAAGCTGTTCAACCAATTTGATCGTCGCTTCGATTGTACCGCCAGTTGCAAGTAAATCGTCCGTAATCAGGATACGCTGTCCCGGTTTAATGGCATCTTTATGGATAGTCAAAACATCCTTGCCGTATTCTAAACCATATTCGACTTTTATCGTTTCACGCGGAAGTTTCCCTTCTTTTCTCACTGGTGCAAAGCCCACTTCCAATGAGTATGCGACTGGACATCCGATAATGAATCCGCGTGCTTCCGGTCCGACCACTAAATCGATATTTTTATCGCGAGCGTACTCGACGATTTGGTCTGTTGCGTATTTATAAGCTGCGCCGTTATCCATTAATGTTGTAATATCTTTGAAGACAATACCCGGTTTCGGCCAGTCTTGTACAATTGTTACATATTGCTTTAAATCCATTGCTTTGTTTCCTCCTCAAGGTCTGTTGCCTCATGAACTAAATAATGATTGAACCAATCGAATAATTGCTGATAGGAAGAATAAACAAGCTCTTGTTCAAGCTCAAATTGCTCTTTCTTTCTTATATACGATTCAGATTCACTGAGATCGCGTTTTTTCGCATTGGTTGTGAGCATGATTAACCCATTCTCTATTGTAACAAAACCAAGCTCAAAAAACACCTTAGAAATGAAATCCACGGTATCTCTTGACCACCCGCGGTACTTGGCAAGGTCATCACCATATCTTTTCACATCGAGCGGGCCCTTTTTGGCGAGGAAGGCATAAAACCATTTAAAATGGTCCCTTGTTGGCATCGTACTTAAGAAATGGTCCTGCTCATGGGAAAGGTGTGCATAGATACGCGATGGATTCTTATTGGCAATCACCCGTTTCAAATATTCCCTTAACGGCGGCATGTCCATAAATACCACATGGCCTTCGAAGCAGTCGAGCTGATCTGCATCCTGTCCATTCTTGATATGAACGAGATCGGATTGGTTTTGTAAAAATGGATATCTACTATAAATATCTTCCGAGAAAATGACGATCTTCCGGTTTTGTGCCGGAATGTCGGCAAGCCACTTCTCTGCCTGACCCTTACCGCGGTAATCGAATAACTGCCAATGGTTTACCGAGACATCCTGGACAAAGATCTGGGGCTTTTTCATATTATTCCACTCATTGATGGAAAGCTCTCCAATCACCGAGACTTCAGCGTGCGGAGCTATTTCATCCACAAAATGACCTAGACCGAAGCCCACTCCATCAAGTTTATGATTTTCCCCATCTTCAAGCTGCACTTTCAAGTGATTTTGGTTGGCACCGATTTTTCGGACACTTGAAAGCTGTACGGAATCTATCAAAATCTTCGGCTTTGGATTCGTAACCCCAAATGGCGCCAGCAAGCTCATTTCCTGAATCGTTTGAACGGAAACTTCCGCTAGAGTGGTTGCTCCATCCAAGTTGGTAATTGGTGTGAAGTCCTCTTCGCTGAGCTGTTCCTTCGCAATCAGGTTCATGCGGTCCCTAAGCTCCTGAACATCTTCTATTTTCAATGTCATTCCAGCAGCCATCGGATGTCCACCAAAATGAGGCAGTAATTCACGGCAGGTGGAAAGACTTTCAAAAAGATCGAAACCGGCGATGCTCCGGGCAGAACCTTTCGCGTGCCCCTTTTCCCGGTCATAACTTAATACAATCGTGGGGCGGTAAAAGCGTTCAACCAGTTTGGAGGCTACAATACCCACTACCCCTGCGTTCCAGCCTTCTCTCCCGATGATAAGTACACCATTGGACTCAGGCGGGAAGTTTTCCTCAACCTCTTGAATCGCTTCTTCCGCCATTGCCGCAACCATCGCCTGACGCTCTTTATTAATATCATTGATTTCATTGGCAAGTTCCATCGCTTCTGCCAAGTTTTCAGACATCAATAAATCCACAGCCGGGTCAGCATCTCCAAGTCGTCCGACAGCATTGATCCGCGGTGCCATCGCAAAACCGATTGATTCTTCATTCAATGCTTCCTGCTGAACATTCGCCACTTTCATTAGAGCAACAAGCCCCGGACGGCCAGTCAATCGTAACTGCTCGATCCCTTTCGCAGCGATGAGGCGGTTCTCCCCTTTTAAAGGCACTAAATCCGCAATGGTGCCGATGGCCGCTATTTCAAGTAAATCCTCAGGCAATTCCCCTAGCAAAGCGTGTGCCAGCTTAAAAGCGACACCTACTCCGGCAAGATCTTCAAATGGGTAGGAACTGTCCTCAAGTTTAGGATGGATAATCGCCAATGCCTCAGGCAATTCCGGTCCCGGTTCATGGTGATCGGTCAAAATATAATCCATGCCAAGCTCGCAGGCAAGTTTCGCTTCATCGACTGCAGAAATTCCGGTATCGACGGTTATTAATACCTTCACCCCTTGCTCAGCTGCGAGGCGGAACGCCATCGGATTCGGACCGTAGCCCTCTGTAAACCGATTCGGGATATAAAAATCCACATCGGCCCCCAATCTCGTTAGCGCCGTCATCATCACTGTGGTCGATGTCACGCCATCTGCGTCATAATCACCGAAAATCCGTATTTTTTCTCCATTTTGAATGGCTTCTCTTATTCTATAGACTGCTTTATCCATATCTTTCAATAAAAATGGATCATGAAAAGTTTGATTTTTTACAAATAAAAATGATCGGGCACTTTCAATCGTGTCCAGGCCTCGATTCACAAGCAGGGCTGCAACCAAAGGTGTGATATGAAGCTCTTCAGCTAGTACAGCAACTTTGTTTTCATCGGCAGTTCGCAAGTTCCACCGGGTTTTTGGTTTTAACATGAATTCACCCCTTAACTTACTTATTATACAAAACGACAATAACGGTTTCAATTTATTTTAAACTCAAAAATGGCTGTAATTCCCTATTCAATAAGCTAGTCTCACAAAAAGAAGGCTGGCATCATGCCAGCCTCCTCTCACATATTAAACTTGTCCTTCAAGACTTTGTTTCTTTTCTTTTGCGGTGTTCAGTGGTCCTTTTTTCTTCAATTCCCTGATTTTTAAATCAAGCCAGAATTGGGACGCGATTAATAGAGACGAATACACGCCACATATTAAACCGATAAACAGGGCAATTGAGAAGTTTCGGATAGCTTCACTGCCGAAGATCATCAACGCGATAACCGTAATGAGAACGGTTAGTACGGTGTTAATGGATCTCGTCAATGTTTGCCTGATACTGATATTTACAATATTCTCAAGCTCTTCAGCGGTTTTGACTTTACGACTGAAGCGTAAGTTTTCACGAATACGGTCAAAGGTTACGATCGTATCATTGATCGAATAACCGACGATCGTCAGTACCGCAGCAATGAAGGTGATATCCACTTCAAGCCGAAATACACTAAATATCGTTATGATGAAGAATGCGTCATGTATAAGCGCTACGACGGCAGGTACAGCCATTCGCCATTCAAATCGTATCGATACATACAAAATGATTCCGAGTGATGCAATCGCTAACGCAAACATGGCATTTTTCGCGAGTTCTTTTCCGACTGTCGGCGATACGGTGCTGACATTCGGTTCTGCTCCATAATTCTTCTTGAAATGGTCCTTCAATTTTGCGATTTCCTGCTTATCAAGGACACCGACTGTCCGTACGACAGCATTTTTATTTTCTTTTCCAGTGAGCCTGACATCCTTGACATCGTCCTTATCAATACCGACCTTGACCATTTCGGTTTTGACTTGTTGGGTCGTCAAGACATCTTTGGATGCAACCTCAATCCGGGTACCGCTCGTGAAATCAATACCTAGATTCAATCTGAAAACGAGCAGGAAAATGATCCCGATAATCGTTACACCAACTGAAATGCCATAAAAAACTTTCCGATGTTTGACAAAATCAATTTTATCAAAGCGTGTTGGCAATGACATTAAATTAATTTTCTCCGATAAATCGTGAATGTATTTCTTCTTCACGCCAAACCATGTTGTGCGTTTGTCAAGGAACCCGCTATTCACCCAAAGGCTCATGAAAAGACGTGTACCATAGACGGCTGTAATGAAACTCATTAAAATCGAAATGATCAAAGTGGTCGCAAACCCTTTAACCGAGCTTGTTCCATAATAGAACAGAACAGCCGCAGCCAGCAAGGTCGTTAAGTTCGCATCCGTAATCGTAGCAAGTGAGTTTTTCGTACCTTCTTTATAAGCTGCTTTTACAGAACGGCCAAGTTTCAATTCATCTCTTATCCGCTCGTAGGTTATGATGTTGGCATCGACAGCCATCCCGACCCCGAGTACCAATGCCGCAATACCAGGCAGCGTAAGGACCGCATTCATCCAATCGAACACCAATAGCGTCAAGAAAAGGTATATGCTTAAAGTGACGACTGCAATGAATCCAGGGAAGCGGTAATACACAAGCATGAAGATGAAAACAAGTGCAATTCCGATGATTCCCGCAAAAACAGTATCATGCAGTGCACCTGCACCAAATTGGGCACCTACAGATGTGGAGTACTTTTCTTTCAAATCTACAGGCAGGGCACCTGCATCCAGAAGGGCTGCAAGCTCTTTCGCTTCTTCCACCGTAAATTGACCGGTGATATATACCTTCTTCGTATTAAAAACTTCACTGACAGCTGGAGCGGATATCATATTGTCCTGTGAAGCCGCATCTTTAAAGGAATCTTTTCCTTTCTCGAAATCCAACCAGATTGCGAGTACATTTGTCGGACGTTGCATCGTGGAAATTTTTTGAGTGATTTCTTTAAACTTATTCACATCTTTCAATGTGACCTCAACAACCGGTTTATTATCTTGGAACGTTTGTTTCGCGCCGCCTTCTTTCAGGTCAGCACCTGTCATCATTTCCTTATCGTTGTAATCACGGAAGGATAATTTGGCTTGGGTCGAAAGGATTTCCCGAGCTTTATTTTGGTCTTTAACTCCGGCCAATTGAACACGGATCCTGTCCTTCCCTTCAATTTGAATGCTAGGTTCATTGACACCTAATACATTGACACGCCTTTCAAGGGAGCTCACTGTAGCTTTCAAAACATCCGGGGTAATCTTTCCCCCAGCCAGTGGTTTTACTTGATATAACACTTCAAAACCGCCTTGAAGATCAAGACCCAGCTTGATATCCTTTAGGATTCCTTTTGAAGTCGTTCCCATCGCTGCGAAAATCAAAAGTACGATTAGAAAAAACGCAACGATCCTGCTTCTTTTTACCATTATGTAGTAGGCCCCTTTCTATAATACGCCTGTTCCTGAAGTTTTAATAAAACTGACATTTTTTTATTTATAATAAATGCATCCCTTTTGCTTCTTGAGAAAAAAGACATAGCTTCCCATAATTTTCCCAAAAAAGGCATAACCATATCTATTATGAGTCATATACAAACCGCTGTCAATTTAAGTATATCTTTGCTTTATTCCTTCAAAAGATCCTTCAGCTCATCTTCAGAAATCGGTTCAAAAAGGTTTGGTGATTTATAGGCTTCAACCATTTGGAAGGTCATGAACTGGTTGCTCGAAAAAGTCACGATGTCGGCTACGAGTTCGTGAATGTGAATGTTTTCCTGCGGACGCTTCCATTTATTTTTGGTTAAGGTTCCCCATATATCTTCCTCTGTTACGGCATTCAATCCAACCATTTGGAATTCCTCACGCTTGCTTTTCAAAAATGGACGTACCTTTACATAATACCTTTGATAGGGATGATTCTTTTTCGTCATCACTTTGCCTCCAGTAAAAATGATTCTCATATGAATGCGCATTTTCTTAGAAGGAAATCCGATCATTTGTAAGAACGCAAACACTTTTGTCATGCTTTGTCCAAGTACAAGCATATAGATAATTGTATAGCATAACCGCTTTTTTGAGAAGGCAGGGAGGGAGTTCAATGTCCAAGTTTTTAAAAGGGACGCTGATTTTATTAATCGCAAGCCTCATTACAAGGGTTCTTGGGTTCATTAACCGCATTGTCATCGCCCGCTTCATCGGCGAAGAAGGCGTTGGTTTATATATGATGGCTTTACCGACCCTATTTCTCGTCGTGAACATTACCCAGTTAGGCCTGCCTATCGCCATTTCCAAATTCGTTGCTGAGGCCAATGCCAAAGGTGATGAACGGAAAATCAAGAAAATCCTTGTCGTCTCTTTGGCCTGCACCTTTACTCTATCGATGATTTTCACTCCTGCAATGCTGCTTTTCGCGCCGGTTCTCTCAGAATACCTATTCACTGACGATCGGACGGTATGGCCGCTCATGGCAATCGCTCCTATCGTACCGATTATCGCCATTTCATCCGTACTGCGCGGTTATTTCCAAGGGAAGCAAAATATGAAGCCCTTCGCTTTCTCACAAGTCATCGAACAGGTGGCACGAATCACATTCATAGCCGTCCTGACGAAGGCCTTTTTGCCATATGGAATCGAATACGCTGCAGCCGGGGCGATGTTCGCTTCAATTATCGGAGAACTTGTTTCACTCATCTACTTATTGACTAGCTTTAAATTAAAGAAACATTTTAAGTTCCGGAAAGGATTTATCAAGAATGTCAAATCAGGAAAAGGAACGTTCACCGAATTGATGGGGATTGCCCTTCCTACCACCGGAAGCAGGATGATTGGTTCGGTTTCGTGGTTTTTTGAACCGATAGTGGTTGCCCAGAGTTTGGCAATCGCCGGTGTCACCGCGGCAGCAGCCACCAGCCAATACGGGGAATTGACAGGGTACGCACTGCCTTTACTCATGCTTCCTTCTTTCGTTACGTCATCATTGGCGACGGCACTTGTCCCCGCAGTGAGCGAAGCCCGTACGACCGGAAACTTTCTACTCGTTGAGCACAGGCTTCAACAGTCCCTGAAAATCACCTTTATCACAGGCTGTTTAGCTGTCGTCATTCTGTTCATTTTTGCCGAACCTATTTTACAAGTCATGTATGGCTCTTCCCATGCTGCTGTTTTCATTAAATTCCTGGCACCTTTTTTTATCCTTTATTATTTTCAGTACCCGCTACAGTCCATGCTTCAAGCACTGGATCTAGCAAAAGCCGCAATGTTCAACAGTCTGGCTGGGAACATCCTTAAAATCGGTGTGATTTGGCTGCTGGCGTCGAAGGAAAGTTTCGGGATCATGGGAGCCGCAATCGGGATAGCCGTCGGTTCGATGCTCGTTACTTTTCTGCACTTTTCAACCGTGCTTAAGGTCGTCCCTTTCACGCTTCATTTCCGGAGCTATATGTCAGCTTTGGTCCTTGCCTTAATTTCAGGCTGGGGCGGTTATTATCTTTATAAAGTCCCGCTCTCCTCACAGCCTCTTGGCGCACGGCTTTTGCTGTCCGTGACGGTCGTGATCCTGCTGTTCACATTTTCCCTCCTCATGACAGGCAGCATAAAAAAAGCGGATTTGATCAGGATTCCTGTAGTGGGCGGCTTTTTATCAAAGTTTGCTTGGAAATAAATTGAACCGAAGCATTTAACGGCTTCGGTCATTTCTTCGTTTCATTCTTATCGATGTAAAATTGTCCATCTATGTATCCGCAAATCGAAATCTCTTTAATATTCGTTTCTCCCATTTTTTTCAACTGGTACCGGAGCCAAAAATGATTTTTGCCAATTTTATCGAGATTAGCCTCCTGAATCTCTCCGTCGATTATAAGGGGGTAGGGAGTTTCTACACTTTCCGACCTTTCTTCTTGCGCACTTTTAATCACCGAGAGCTTTCCTGAAGTTTCAAGGATGGCAAATTTAACAACGTTTAAATCACTAATTCCTTGTTCACGAAGTTGGGTCAATAAGTCATCAAAATTATATCGTTGTTTACGCATCGCCTTTTCATCTATTTTCCCCTGATTGATAATGATCTGCGGCTTACCGTCCATGAAATTGCGAAACCTGACACTTTTCAATGAGATCAATGCCAATGTCATTTGGAGGAACGCGAGGACAAACATTGGGATAGTCTGTCGAACAAACGGTTTTTCCAAATCTTCAAAGGATAGCACGGCAATGTCCCCTATCATGATGGATACCACTAAATCAAGAACGCTAAGTTCCCCTACTTCCCGCTTACCCATCATTCGAAAAAGGAACCAGATGACTAGATAGATCACTGTTGTTCTAAAAATAATAGCCAGATAGGTTTCCACTTCATTTAACACATCCTTCATCCATAGCATGGCTTGGGGACTGAAAAATTACTCCATAATCTTTTCTAATTTTATGGGAAGCTTCTGTAAACCTGGTCTAAAGGTTCCATACCGGGAATATGCTTGTACTAACACATAAACAGGCTAAAACGTAACAGCCTTTTAAAAAGGAGGAATACCCATCGAAACTAAAAAAATGAGTGTCGCCGTAATTTATGGCGTAGGCTCCATCTTTGCCATAGCGATGATTGCAAGTTTAATCGTTTCCATCCTTCTTCGTTTTACTTCACTGACGGAATCATCCCTGACATATGTGATCATGATCGTGTCCTTTTTATCGCTGTTCATTGGTGGATTCATATCAGGAGGCAAAGGGAAAAAGCAAGGACTATTCTTAGGCGGAAGTACTGGGCTGCTTTATCTGTTGGTCGTGTTCCTTTTTCAATATTTAGGTCACGATGCACTCTTCACCATCAAGCAATGGATCTACTACGGCTGTTTTGTCATTACGGCCATGATGGGTGGCGTACTTGGGGTCAACATGAGCTCCGAATCACGCACCAATTAAAAAAACACAGCAAAAAAACCGGGCACATGGCCCGGTTTTCGTTTGTATTATAATGTTGCTTCTTTATTTGGTGCGCTTTCCGTAATTTCACGGATTGAGGCACGGTCGAAAGTCAGTTTTGTACCGTCTGGTGATTTAATGACGATTTTCAATTCATCGATCGAATCGATTGTTCCGTGCATGCCGCCGATAGTAGCAACTTTATCACCTTTTTTCAAGCTAGTTTGCATGCTTTGCGTAGCCTTTTGGCGTTTTTGCTGCGGACGGATCAATAAGAAATAGAACAATACGAACATTAAGATCAACGGAAGTATTTGTGTTAAAGAACCCATTTGTAAATTCACTCCTTTCGTTCATTAAAATATTTATGGAATTAGAAGTTTCTCGCATTTGGTTCGTTGAAACCATATTGCTCAAAAAACTCTTCCCTAAAGTCTCCAAGACGATCTTCTCGAATAGCTTGTCTGACCTGTTCCATTAAGTTTAACAGAAAATGAAGGTTATGGTAAGTCGTAAGACGAATTCCGAAGGTTTCTTCACATTTAATCAAATGGCGGATATATGCCCGGCTATAATTCTTGCAAACATGGCAATCGCAATTTTCATCGATTGGACCAAAATCGCGTGCATATTTCGCATTTTTCACAACCAGCCGCCCATTGCTCGTCATCAGCGTACCATTACGCGCAATTCGCGTCGGCAGTACACAGTCAAACATATCGACACCGCGGATTGCACCATCGATCAATGAGTCCGGCGAACCTACCCCCATCAGGTAACGCGGTTTGTTAGTTGGAAGCAGCGGACTTGTAAACTCAAGAACGCGGTTCATGATATCCTTCGGTTCCCCTACGGATAGTCCTCCAATAGCATAACCCGGAAAATCAAGGGAGACAAGGTCTTTTGCACTTTGTTTACGAAGGTTTTCAAACTCCCCGCCTTGAACGATCCCGAACAGTCCTTGGTCATTTGGGCGCTCATGGGCATTCAAACAGCGTTCCGCCCAGCGTGATGTCCGTTCAACCGATTTCTTCATATACTCTTCGGTTGCAGGAAATGGCGGACATTCATCGAATGCCATCATAATATCGGAGCCTAGCGCGTTTTGGATTTCCATCGCTTTTTCTGGGGATAAAAATAATTTATCACCATTCAGATGGTTCCTGAAATGTACGCCCTCTTCTTCAATTTTGCGGAATTCACTCAAACTGAAGACTTGAAAGCCGCCTGAATCCGTCAGAATCGCCCGATCCCAGTTCATGAACTTATGCAATCCGCCAGCTTCCTTGATGATTTCATGCCCCGGACGGAGCCATAAGTGGTACGTATTGCTCAGGATGATGCCTGCCCCCATTTGTTTCAAATCTTCCGGGGACATCGTTTTGACAGTAGCCATCGTTCCAACCGGCATGAATGCCGGCGTTTCAAAAGAACCATGCGGCGTATGAACCCGGCCTAACCGTGCCCCTGTCTGTTTACATGTTTTGATTAACTCATATCGTATTGCAGTCAACGCAATAACTCCCTTCAAGAGCTTCTCACTCTTTATTACTTAATTAACATTGCATCTCCAAAACTAAAGAACCTGTATTTTTCTTTAACGGCCGTTTCATAGGCATGAAGGATATGCTCCCTGCCTGCAAGTGCAGAAATAAGCATGATTAAAGTAGATTTCGGTAAATGGAAGTTCGTTATCATCGCATCGATCCCTTTGAATTCATAACCAGGATAAATGAAGATGCTCGTCCAGCCATTCTCTTCCTTGAAAACCCCATCATTACGGGACGCAATCGTTTCTAATGTCCTTGTTGACGTAGTGCCGACCGTGATGATTTTCCCGCCTTTTTCTTTCACATCATTCAGTAATCTGGCTGTGCCTTCAGTCATTTGATAAAACTCTGAATGCATTTCGTGGCTGTCAATATCATCCACACTGACAGGACGGAACGTACCAAGCCCAACATGTAGCGTGATGAAAGCGATGTGGACACCCATCCCTTTAAGTTTCTCAAGCAAATCCTCGGTAAAGTGCAGGCCTGCCGTAGGTGCCGCTGCAGATCCCCGTTCACGCGCATATACCGTTTGATAACGGTCCTGATCGTCGAGTTGTTCCTTGATATATGGAGGTAAAGGCATTTCGCCAAGCTTTTCTAGTATTTCATAAAATATGCCTTCATATTTAAATTCAAGGATTCGGCCGCCATGCTCAAGTACACCTGTACAGACGGCACTTAGTTTACCATCGCCAAAAATGATTGTCGAGCCTACTTTAATCCGTTTGGCTGGCTTCACGAGCGTTTCCCATACATCATCATGCTCTTGCTTAAGCAGCAATACTTCAACCTTTGCACCCGTTTCTTCTTTACTGCCGTATAGCCGGGCCGGCAGCACCTTCGTATCATTCAACACCAGGCAATCTCCCGGTTTGATATATTCCGTGATATGGCTGAATACATCATGCTGGAGTTTTCCGGTTTCTTTGTCCAACACCATCAATCTACTTGCTTCCCTATCCTCCAAAGGAACTTGTGCAATCAATTCCTCGGGTAAATGAAAATCAAACATTTCCAATTTCATCTGTTCCACTTCCTAACCTGTCTATCAAGCTGTAATTATTATTTAAAACGGCCGATCAAATAAAAAATGGCGGACAACACAACACTGACGATGATTGATGTAACGATAGGAAAGTAAAAAGTCGTATTCCCCTTTTTCAAAAAAATATCTCCCGGCAGCCTGCCGAGATGGATATATTTCATCGCAAAACCAATCACGAATATAATCACACCCAGTATCATTACCATTTTTGGTATATTCATCATTCAGGCATCTCCATTCCGAAATGCTCATAAACCAGCTGTGTTGCCATCCGGCCTCTTGGAGTCCGCTGAAGAAAACCGACTTGTAACAGATATGGTTCATACACGTCTTCGATCGTATGTGCCTCTTCGCCAATCGTTGCAGCAATCGTTTCCAGACCCACGGGCCCGCCACGGAATTTTTCAATGATCCCTTTAAGTAATTTATGGTCAATATGATCGAGTCCTAAACGGTCGACCTGCATTAATTCAAGCGCATAATCGGCAAGTTCGGCAGTTATCGTACCATCACCGTGTACCTGGGCGAAATCCCTGACCCTCCGTAACAGCCGATTAGCAATTCTCGGGGTTCCCCTTGACCTTCTTGCAAGCTCTGCAGCTGCCTGATCATTCATTTCCGTATCCATGATTCTTGCTGTACGGATGATGATATCAGCCAAATGGTTTTCCGTATAATATTCAAGACGGCTTAAAACGCCAAAACGGTCCCTGAGCGGTGCAGATAGTGACCCTGCACGTGTCGTGGCCCCTACGAGGGTGAACGGAGGCAAGTCGATTCTGATCGAACGGGCTTCCGGCCCCTTACCGACTACAATATCCAGACAGAAGTCCTCCATAGCCGGGTATAGCACTTCTTCGACAACACGAGGAAGACGGTGAATCTCATCAATGAATAACACATCACCGGGCTCAAGTGCACTCAAAATGGCCGCCAGATCTCCCGGCCGCTCAATGGCGGGACCGGAAGTCGTGCGGATATTGACACCCATTTCATTGGCGATGATGACAGCTAGCGTCGTCTTCCCAAGTCCGGGCGGTCCATATAAAAGTACATGATCAAGCGTTTCTTCCCTCATCCTTGCCGCTTCGATGTATACGCTCAAATTCGCTTTCACTTTATCCTGTCCAATATATTGCTTTAAGTTTTGCGGCCGCAGGCTTTGTTCAAAGGATAGTTCGTTCAGATCGGCTTCCTGATTGAATATTCTCTCCTCCATTGCGCCACTCCTTATCTTAACATCATTTGCAATGCTTTCTTAATGTATTGCTCGGTCGTCATATCTTCCGTCTGCAACTTCTTAGCAACCTTTTGGATTTCCTTTTCAGAATAACCAAGAGCCTTTAAAGCAAGAATGGCTTCATCCAACGCTTCTGTATAACCATTGGGACTGAGTGCTGCCGTGACGCCTTCGTTAAACAAGCTTGGAAAGGCATCCGGAATAATGTTCTCAAGTTTCCCTTTTAAATCCAGAATCATTTGCCGTGCCGTTTTCTTTCCGACTCCCGGGAATTTCACCAAAAACGATTCATCTTCACTTTCGATCGCCTGCACCACCTGATCAACTTGTCCTGATGCTAATATGGCTAGAGCACCCTTCGGCCCGATTCCGGTTACATTCAATAATTTTGTGAATAATGCCTTTTCTTGCCGAGTCTGAAATCCGTAAAATGCAGCCATATCCTCGCGCACATAATGATATAAAAAAACTTGGATTTCTTTCTGGTATTGGGCGGAAAAAATAAAAGGATTCGGCGTCATCACTTGATATCCGATTCCCCCATTTTCCACAACTATGTATTCAGGTCCAATATAATCGACCTTGCCTTTTATATAATCATACAAATTAATTCTCTCCCTGATTTTGCTGTACCTCTCATTTTATCATAAAAAAGAAGGGTTGTTCATTAAAAGTTATTTAGTAGTCGGCAAAGACTTTTCCAATGGACGCTATCCCGTTTTATCGCATTTGGGGTTTACGGCTGGAGAAAAACAAAGAGGATGGGTGTCATCCCATCCTAGTTTACCGAATATGGCTCATATTCTTTAATGAGCTGTTTATATTGGTCTTTATTCATGATCGGTATCCCTTTTTGCAGCTCCTCCTGCTTGTATACTTCAAGTTTACCAACGTCTATTTGGTAAAAAGTATGAATGATCTTGGCGTGCTCAGGCCTTCCGATAAAAATGGATAACGTACCATCTTCCCTCATCCCAAGGTAACCATTCGCTTTTAAAAGCGGAGATATGTCATTTTCAATTTTCTTAAGGACAATATGTTCTTCATTTTGATCGACTACTTTCCACCCTTGATATTTTGACCAAAAGTCTTCCATCGACCAAATTGTTTCTGTCAATTTCTCCTCACTTAACTCGCCATCCAGATACATACGCTGAAGGATGACTTTCCTTTCAATTGGTTCATTTTCCTTCTGCACAGGTCCTTCGGCATAAACGGTTAAACAAAATGGCAGTATGAAAAGTATCATGAAAAATTGGATCCTTAGTTGATTAATCAATATTCTCACCTCTTAAGGCGTTTACTTTTTAAGTAGTTTGACCCAAATAAGGATTATTAACCAGAAAAAATCTAAAAGGGCTGACCATGGAATCGTGGTCAGCCCTTTAATTATTTTAAGTGATCTTGATGAATGTTAAGATTCTCGAACATGTCATTGGCATCCAGAATGACCATTTCCCTCGTATCGCCATCACGAAGATTGTTATCAAGTGTCATCGACCTATAATAGACACCTTGATCGGTTGTGACGTATAGGTTCCGGCCATTTGAAAGCGGTCCGATTTCATTCTTGACTTTTTCTTTGACATTTTTTGCTTGGCTGTAGTCATTAAGCAGCAAGGCAACCAGCATTTCGTCTTTCATGATGATTGTTCTGGCATCGATAACAGGGTACACTCCATTGGCGATTCCATTAGCTTTGTCGGCTAACGTGCCTTCATAAGAATTATAATAAGATGATCGGGCCCTTAGCGGTTTACTTTCATGGCCATGGTAATTACGATCCCGCGTACTGTATGCATCATCTTTATCGTAAAGGCTTTGCCCCATATTCCGATAATTGATGTTTCGTACCAATACATCTTTTTCAGTTGTATGGTACCCTGTTTCATTCGTTATATTTCCGTTTTTCGCTGTATCATTATTAGCGCATCCAACCAAGCTGACAGCGGCTAATACCGTATAAAGTGGCAGTGTCCATTTTATTTTCTGCAAAATAACCCTCCCATTGCAATAGAATGAGCTATATTCCGCTCATAATTAGCATGGGTGTCTAACGATGAATGTACTCTGTAAGTTACGGCCAAAAGCGCGTTTTATTTCCTCTTTAGGGAAGAAATCTTCTTCTCCAATTTTTCATTCATCTTAATCCGCTCCGAAAAACCTTCCACAGTCATTTTCCAGACCGAATGAAGCTGTGAAGAACTTTTATTAAGACGATTCCATTCACGGAAGATATCCGTAGGATAAGTTAAAGCATATAAAAAGGCCAGGTCAGACTGATAGCTTTGCAATTGCGGCACTTCCCACAACTTGGTGGCCGCATCTTCCAAATGAGGTGAAATTCGATTTGCATACTGTAAATAATCAATGCATCTTGGAGCATTTGCCATTAGATCAAAATCGATTAAGGTTAAAGTGCCGTCTTCTCTCCGCAAGAAATTATGGTGGGCACAATCACCATGAATGATGACTTTCTTTTCCTTACTCCATAAAGACTGGTTTTTATCAAAACCCTCTAATGCCCACTCCCCCCATCTAATCCATTCTTTAATAATATCTTCGGAAACATATTGTCGAACATAAGAAAAGTTATTTTTAAATAGTGATAAACGCTCGTTCCATTTTTTTGATTGATCAAAAACAGGGGCGTTAATGGAGAGATGTTCAGAAACATCATGGAAGCTTTCCAGTAACTGAATTCCCTCTAAACGGTCCTTATGATTGGAAAATCGGAATTTTTTCTTACTGGGCGGAAAATAGTCCATACTGCCATACCATTTCCCTTTGAATTGAAAGGGCATTAAATTCTGATGAATATAATACGTTTGATGGAAACCCTTTTGTTTTAATAAAGAAGTCAATTCTCTTTGCCGATCCCATTTTTCAAAACTGCTGAATCCTTTAAGGATTATTGGATGACCCTTTTCAAAAGTTATTAAATAGACACTGCTTTGAAGATGGTGGACTTTCTTTGGCTTACGATTTATATAAGAGAGGAGACGAGTGTTAAAAACACTGTCTCCTTGATAATTAGTAGTCATCGCTTTCATCTACATATGTTGGTATCCCAAATGTTTCAGGAGCACGAACGCCACCGAATTGGCCAGGCTGTCCTCCCATTTGTCCAGGCAACATGGCTTCAGGCTGCCCCCGCATCATGCCCGGCTGACCACCAAATTGACCCGGCATCATCATCTCTAGCTGGCTTCCCGGCTGGCCTCCACCTTGACCTCCCATCATCCCTGGTTGGCTTCCACCTTGACCTCCCATCATCCCTGGTTGACCTCCTTGAAAGCCTCCCATCATTCCTGGTTGACCTCCTGGATGGCCTCCCATCATTCCTGGTTGACCTCCTGGATGGCCTCCCATCATTCCTGGTTGACCTCCTGGATGGCCTCCCATCATTCCTGGTTGGCCTCCTGGATGACCTCCCATCATTCCTGGTTGACCTCCTGGATGACCTCCCATCATTCCTGGTTGGCCTCCTTGATGGCCTCCCATCATTCCTGGTTGACCTCCTGGATGGCCTCCCATCATTCCTGGTTGACCTCCTGGATGGCCTCCCATCATTCCTGGTTGACCTCCTTGGAAGCCTCCCATCATTCCTGGTTGGCCTCCTTGATGGCCTCCCATCATTCCTGGCTGGCCTCCTTGATGGCCTCCCATCATTCCTGGTTGACCTCCTGGATGGCCTCCCATCATCCCTGGTTGACCTCCTTGGAAGCCTCCCGTCATTCCTGGATGGCTTCCTTGATGGCCTCCCATCATCCCTGGATGGCTTCCTTGATGGCCTTCCATCATCCCTGAATGGCTTCCTTGATGACCTTCCATCATCCCTGAATGCCCTCCTTGATGACCTTCCATCATGCCTGAATGGCTTCCTTGATGACCTTCCATCATCCCTGAATGCCCTCCTTGATGACTTCCCATCATGCTTGGATGGCCTCCTTGATGACTTCCCATCATCCCTGAATGGCTTCCTTGATGACCTTCCATCATCCCTGAGTGGCTTCCTTGATGACCTCCCGTCATCCCTGAATGGCTTCCTTGATGACCTTCCATCATGCCTGAGTGGCTTCCTTGATGACTTCCCATCATGCCTGAATGCCCTCCTTGGTGACTTCCCATCATGCCTGAATGCCCTCCTTGATGACCTTCCATCATCCCTGAATGGCCTCCTTGATGACTTCCCATCATGCTTGGATGGCTTCCTTGATGACCTTCCATCATCCCTGAATGGCTTCCTTGATGACTTCCCATCATGCCTGAATGGCTTCCTTGATGACCTCCCGTCATGCCTGGGTGGCTTCCTTGGTGACCTTCCATTATGCCTGAGTGGCTTCCTTGATGACCTCCCATCATCCATGGTTGACCTCCACCTTGGCCACCTATCATCATGCCTGGATGGCTTCCACTTTGACCGCCCATCATCATGCCTGGATCACTTCCACTTTGACCGCCTATCACCATACTTGGATCACCTCCACTTTGACCGCCCATCATCATACTTGGATCGCCTCCACTTTGACCGCCCATCATCATGCCTGGATCGCTACCACTTTGACCGCCATATTGTTGGACTTGAGCCGATTCTTCTGACTCTGCTTCATATTGATGCTGCATCTCTATTTTTTTGTTTCCTTGATACTGCCCTTTCACTTCCGGCCCATAAGTTCCTAGTACCCCCTTATTACAGCCGCAATCTTCCTCTTCTTCACCGGCTGTCTGGGTATACTGCTGAGGAAAGTTATGGTGATCATTTGAAGAAGACGATTCCACTGATGGCCCATACTCTTGTTGCATATATGAACCTGCTACTTGAGCTTGTTGATTCATCCCCCCATAAAAATGATGCGGAACCGGTGCTGAGGCTTGATATGGATAATGTTGCTGGCCTGTTGGATTCATACTTGCCCCTTGAACGAATCCTTGCCCCATCGATTGCATGTCAGGAGATCCCCCCCAAACATCAGAACTTTCTTCCATCATTTGATAACCTTGTGGAGCCGCCTGGTACCCTTGAGCACCTTGATATGGGGCTTGCATCCCTTGCATCTGCATATACGCCCATGGAGGCGGCTGAATACAATAACCGCTTCCAGGCATGATTGGCGTTACTGGAATACAATCATCCACTGGCTCACAATATTCCTGTTCTGGCTGGACAGCAGGCTTTTTCTTCTTCTTTTTAGTGACTGCCTGCACTTCTTTTTTCTTTGGTAAAGGTGGTGGTGCAGGAGGCTTCTGTACACTCATATTGGTCATGTTGACCATATAATAATTATTGATATCGATTTCCGGAATCACTGGCATCGGTACTGGTACTTCTTTTGGAACGATTATTTGCTTTTCTTTAATGATTGGCTTTGGCTGAACGATCTGCTGCTCTTTCTTAGCTGGCTTATGAACGATCTGCTGCTCCTTCTTAGCTGGCTGTTGAAAGATTTTCTGCTCTTTTACTGGTTTTTGAACGATTGGTTGTTCTTTAACCGGCTGTTGAAATTTCGGCTGCTCTTTTACTGGATGTTTTTGCATAATTTGCTGCTCTTTCATAGGTGCAGGCTGTGCCTGATACGGTTGAATTTGGGATTCTTTCATTCCCTGTTGAATATTCACGTTTGGTTTAACCGTTTCTTTTATTACAGCTCCGGATGTCCCTGGTATTTTAATTTTCATTCCGGGCATCATCATGTCCGGGTTGCTCAATTGCGTGTTAACTTTTTTAAGTTCTTCAAAACTGACGCCATATTTTTTGGCGAGCTTCCAAAGCGTATCGCCTTTTTGGACTATATGAATTTTCACGCTGTTAACCCCTCCTGTGCATATGTCCATATATTCTATGATGCAGTGGGTGAATTGCTATTATTTTTATCATGAAAACTTATGCGTGAAAAAGGACTTTTATGATTGGAACCAATGATTTAGGAACATGAAAGGTACTTTTTTGAAGAAGAAAAAATCGATATGGCATCTCGGAAAAAGGATATTCTTTTCTCTTAGGACCTGCCTTATTAACAGGTTCGATAATTAGAAAGGAACCATTGCATTCATCCTAAAAAAAGGATTCGTCAGGAATCCATCATGAAAGAAACGCTTCCTTCAACCTGTCTAAACTAAAGGGAAATCCTGGTATAAGAAAGTAAATGACCTAAGGCTTTGGCTCCAGGTAACTTTTCTTACATTCTGGGAGGAATATTAATGATCTGGAAAGGAAGAAAGGGCAGCTCGAACGTCGAGGACAAAAGAGGTAAAGGTATGGCCGGAATCGGATTGGCAATCATCTTGTTCGTGATGCTCCTGGCGGTAATCCAAGCGAATCGCTAGGCAGCTTGAATTCCACAGATTTGGATATACTCCTATTTTAAAACCAAAAAGAATGTTGGCAAAAGGAGTTTTATCTAAATGGTAAAACAAATTTGATTGAGATGGAAGATGCGAGACTGCTGGGAAAAGTGCGCCCTAGGAAGTCCCCACAGGCGCAAAGAGTGCCTAGGTCGGACCGCCCGCGGAAAGCGAGTGCCCTACGTTCCAATCAACGTTCAAATTTTACAATCCCACAAAAAAAACTGTAGACACACTCAATTATTTATCGAGTTTGTCTACAGTCTGAGGGGGGGCTTCTGCCCTCCCTTTCTTATGTTATGAAAAGCCTTTTTCAATTTTATTATTGAAAGGATTAACTTAAACCCGTTCCAACATTCTGTTTAAAGCTAGTATGGCATTATCCGCAATGCCCTTCTCGACTTTTATCGGATTAATGATAATACCTTCTTCAATTGATTCAAGCGCCCAAAGCAAGTGAGGCAAATCAATCCGGTTCATCGTAAGGCATGGACACATATTCGGATTTAACGAGATGATGTTCTTGTCAGGGTTATTGGTGATAAGCCGTTTGACAAGGTTCATTTCCGTGCCGATTGCCCAAGAACTACCTGGTTCGGCCTTTTCTATCATATTAATGATGTACGATGTCGATCCCGCATAATCCGACTGGGCGACTACCTCACGGCGACATTCGGGATGAACGATGATATTCATTTCCGGCTGCTCCGCTCGAAGCGTTTCAATATTCGCCGTCGTGAAATTTTCATGGACCGAACAATGCCCTTTCCAAAGAAGTACCTTCAGATCTTCGAGTTCCCCTTCATAGATCAATTCGTCCTTATGGGGATCCCAGACAGCCATTTCATTTAATGGAATGCCAAGGTCAAAGGCTGTATTCCTCCCAAGATGCTGATCGGGAAGAAACAGGATCCGTTCTTTTTGCGAGAGGGCCCACGATACCATCCCTTGTGCATTTGAAGAAGTCACCGTCGCCCCGCCATTTTTCCCTACAAAAGCTTTGATGGC
The DNA here is from genome assembly GCF_001578185.1 of Peribacillus simplex. Lineage (NCBI taxonomy): Bacteria > Bacillati > Bacillota > Bacilli > Caryophanales > Bacillaceae > Peribacillus > Peribacillus simplex. Next base: position 3,753,508 of record NZ_CP011008.1, read on the forward strand.
CGCAGTCGAATTAACATAAGTGAGCGGAAGGATTGTATCGCCAAATAATTCCTGAAGCTTTGTCCAGGCCCGTTCGGTTTGTTCAATATCCGCCATATCTGCCATTGAACAGCCTGCACGCATGTCAGGAAGGATGACCGTCTGCCCTTCTTCAGTCAAAATATCGGCAGTTTCAGCCATGAAATGTACGCCACAAAACACGATATAATCCGCTTCGCGATTTTCGGCGGAAAGCTGTGCCAACTGAAGTGAATCTCCCGTTACATCTGAAAATTGAATGACTTCCTCCCGTTGATAATGATGACCTGGGATATATAGCCGCTTTCCCATTCGGTTTTTAATGTCATGGACCCGATTTTCCATATCTTCCATTGTCATCGTCTTATATTTTTCAGGCAATACATTCCCTGCCGTACTAGCCATCTCCAATATGTTCATTTCAATATCCCCTCACGTTCTTTGACCTTAGCGCTAATATCAAGTGCCCTGACACTGTGAGTCAGACTGCCCAATGAAATATAGTCAACCCCTGTTTCCCGATATGAGGCTAGATTGTCTAAATGAATACCTCCGGAAGCTTCAGTTATGATGTGGGCAGGAACCAATTTGATCAGTTGCTTAATTTCTTCGGGGCTCCGGTTATCGAACATGATGATATCAGCACCGGCTTCCACTGCTTCAAGTACCTGTTCGATTGATTCCGTTTCCACTTCCACTTTAGTGGTATGTCCCAGTTTGGATTTTACCGTTTGAACCGCCTTCGTTATGGACCCAGCGAAAGAAATATGATTATCCTTTATCATGACGGCATCAAACAGGCCATATCGGTGATTGAATGCCCCGCCTGAACGGACCGCATATTTTTCAAGCATCCGCAGGCCAGGTGTAGTTTTCCTCGTATCACAAGCCCTCGTCTTCGTACCCGCTAATATCTTGGTAGCTTTATGAGCCTGTGTCGCAATGGCGGACATACGCTGCACTAAATTCAAAACCACCCGTTCCCCTTTTAAAAGAGAAGCCATATCGCCGGTCATTCTTGCAAGTTGATGTCCTGGTTCAAAAACTTCGCCATCATGAACAAAAAGGGAAACCTCGATTTGCTCATCCAACAATGCAAATCCTGTCTTGATGACGTCACTTCCACTAAAAACTCCGCCTTCTTTTGCAATGAATGTCAAAGTCCCTTGTTCACCTTGATCAAAAATCGTATCACTCGTTACGTCGCATTCACCTATATCTTCCATTAAAAATTGTTGCAGCATCTGCTTAAGCTTCAATATATTCATATAGTCGCCTCCCTTTCACCCGGTTTTTCACATCTGTGCAAGCAAGGATAACCGAATTTTCAAGCCATTGGGAGTCATCTTCGCTTGGATAGTCACTGCGGAAATGACCGCCCCTGCTTTCCGTTCTGGTCAATGCGGATTCGGCAATCAGCCACGCCACGATTGTGGCATTGATAATCGTTATCTCTTTTATCGATAATACCGTTACTTCCATATGCAGCAATTTTTCGATATTGAATGTCTCAAGATAATCCTTCAGTCGAGTTAACCCTGCTTCATTTCGAACGATTCCTGCTTCATTCATTAATTTTTCCTGCAATGTCGCGAGATCAGGTAAAAAGGTAAAATGGCAGGAATCTTTGGACTGCTCTTTTTCTTCCGGTATCGACCTTGCTGGCATATTAGCTAGCAACTGACCAAGCGCATTTCCAAAAACCAGCCCTTCGAGTAGGGAGTTGCTGGCCAATCGGTTCGCCCCATGTACACCAGTGCATGCCACTTCACCAACTGCATACAAAGAAGGGACAGACGTTCTCCCCCATTCGTCGACTTCAATCCCCCCCATCAGGAAATGGTTTCCAGGCGCTACAGGGATTTTCCCGAATTTAAGGTCCAGCCCACTTTTTTCACATAATGAGCTCACTGTCGGAAAACGCTTCTTAAAATCCTTAATCATTGAAATATCCAAAAATATCTTTTCTCCGCGCTGTAAATAAGAAAAAATCGTCTGTGCCACAATATGCCTTGGAGCCAGATCTTTCATGGCATGGACATTCTCCATGATCGGTCTTCCCATTTCAGTCACTAACGTTGCACCATCCCCGCGGACCGCTTCTGAAACCAGCCCTTCCGCTTTACCATTTATAAAAAGCAGGGTCGGATGAAACTGTATGAATTCCATGTCACGAACTTTTGCCCCGGCCTTGAATGCAAGTGCGATTCCATCTCCTGAAACCGTTTGTGAATTTGAAGTGAAATGGTATAGGGAACCACAGCCGCCAGTTGCCAAAACTGTTCGTTCCGCGTGGTACGTTACAAGTTTCCCAGCCTTATCAAGAGTTTTGACGCCTATGCAAGAATCATCTTTTCCGATAATCAACTCCACTGCTGCCGCATTCTCGACCACAGTAATCAAAGAGTTTTTCAAACACCCTATTAGATGTTCCATGATGTACTTTCCTGTAGAATCCCCATGACTATGAAGGATTCTCCTTTCACTGTGGGCACCCTCCATGCCAAGCATGAGGGTACCATCATGATCATGGTCAAATTGCATGCCGGAACGAATAAGTTCAGCTATCACCGAAGGGGCCTCTTCGACGAGTATTTCCACTGCCTTTTCCTTGTTATAACGCTGACCAGCCTCCAGCGTATCTTTTTTATGATAGGATACTCTGTCACGATCAGATATTGCAGCTGCAATCCCGCCCTGTGCTAAATAGGAATTACTATGGCGGATCTTTGATTTTGTGATGAGTATCACATGCTTATGTTTACTTGCTTCCAATGCCGTTTTCAAGGCAGCAATCCCGCTACCTATAACGATGATTCCCGCTTTTACCATTATTTCATTCCTCCTGTTTATGACAGGTGTCTTGACAACTATATTTACATATTATTAAACTATTATCAAGAGTTTTTTATGATTACAAGATAGAGGTGATTTCTTGATTTATTTGGATTATGCAGCCACAACGCCGATTGATGATGAGGCACTCGACGTATTCAGCCAAGCATCCCGGAAGTTTTTCGGGAATGCGAGCAGTTTGCATGATATTGGCTCTGAAGCGGCACGTTTATTGGATATGTCACGGCAGCAACTAGCAGAAATGCTGAACATAAAGAAGGAAGGAATCATCTTTACGAGCGGCGGGTCAGAAAGCAACATGCTTGCCATTGATACATTCATCGCATCAAAACCATCCTGGCAGAACCACTTGATTGTAAGCCGAACTGAACATGCATCAATTGCCAATTTTGTCGCAAAGCTTGAACATGAAGGCTTCGAGGTTACGTATTTACGGCATTTGGAAGATGGCCGAGTTGATATTGAACATCTACAGGAATGTCTGTCGGAGAAAACTTGCTTGGTCATCGTCCAACATGTGAATTCAGAAATCGGGGTCATTCAACCCATTGAGCAAATAAGTAAAATCATTCGAAGGCACAATGCTTTCTTGCATGTGGATTGTGTCCAATCATTTGCTAAATTGCCGCTTGGGAAGTTATCAGCCTTATGTGATGGATTATCAGTTTCCAGTCATAAAGTTTATGGTCCAAAAGGGACTGGAGCCGTCATTTTCCCGGCCATCCATCGGTTGAAGGCTTCAGTCCCTAATATCACTCATGAATATGGTTTCCGGCCAGGGACAGTGGACGTCCCCGGTATAGCGTCCTTCGTAACCGCTGCAAAGAAATTAGGGGATATCATGGAAGATGAACGGAAACGGATTTCCATGCTTAGGGTGCAATTGATCGAGCGACTTACGGAAAAGAAAGTCGATTTTCAAATCATCGATGCGAAGGACAAGCAATTGCCCCACATTCTGGCACTGACCTTTGCTGGATTCCAAGGACAGTACATCATGCTGGAATTAAACCAGAAGGGATTTGCTGTATCGACGGGAAGCGCCTGTCAAATCGGTAAACAGGATCCTTCAAAAACAATGATGGCCATTGGGAAAAGCGAAGATGAAGCACATCAATTCGTCCGTTTTTCATTTGGTAAAAATACAACGGCCGACGACATTCACAAGTTGGCATACTGTCTCGAAGGAATAGCTTCCATTCGATAAACCCCTCCATTCTATGGTAGAATGTTTGTTAATAAAGAGGTGAATGATTATGGAAAGAAAGAAATTACTCGGGGAAGAAAGACGGACGAAACTCTTACATTTATTGCAAACAAGCGATCAGCCAGTAACAGGCAGCGAGCTTTCGCAAATCACGAATGTAAGCCGGCAGGTTATCGTTGGTGACATAACGCTCCTGAAAGCACGGAATGAACCTATCATTGCCACGAGCCAGGGCTATATGTACTTACAAACGGGGAGCACCCAAAAGCCGGAAAGGATAATTGCTTGCCAGCATGATCCTTCACGGGCCCAAGAAGAGCTATTTTTACTCGTGGATATCGGCATCACGGTAAAAGATGTCAAAATCGAGCACCCCGTATACGGCGACCTGACCGCTTCCATCATGGTCAGCAGCCGTAAAGAAGTCCAGCAATTCCTCTCTAAGGTGACGGCAACGAACGCATCTTTTTTATCGGAACTAACGAGCGGCATCCATCTCCATACACTGAGTGCATCATCAGAAGAACTGCTTGATGAAGCGGAAGGTGCATTGAGGGATGCCGGCATTTTGGTCGATTGAAAAAATGAAAATCCTCAAAAGCCACATCTTTTGAGGATTTTTTTATTGCCTCCGCACTCTCCATCCTAGATTCTCAATTGCCAAAAAAAGACTAATGATGGAGCCTACCGCCTGTACCCAGCCTCCCATCCCTTGTATTAATTCACCATTCGATGGCATCTCTTCCAAATGGGATATTGATATGTCTGCATTTTCAGATGCCCTGAAGTTCATTACCAATCAAATCTAAGTTTTTTGCGAAATTCTTCGTCCAAGGTAATGAATGGTGGACCTTAACAGTAGAAATGACGGTTCCAATCGCTTGAGTCCAAGAACCGAACGTTTCTTCGAATTGCCTATCCATCTCTGCTTACCATCATCCTATCATGCATGTTTGGATATTTTTCTAGCATTAAAAAAAGGTGCATCCACTAAGGATTAGTCACAAGGTATGTAATCATGTTCCATACAGGTAATCCTCATATTCCTCTAAAGAATCATCTCCAAAGTGAAAAATAATGAATTCCTTCATCGCTCTCCATTTTATATATATTCTATTAAATGACAGTCAGCCATTTTAAGAACTTATACACAAGGAAAAGCCCAATCTTAACTGAAACCTTCACAAAAAAATGCCCCGGAAATAATCCCGGGGCACCTTTCTTGTATAAAGCACAGCTGAGGGTTGTACCATTTATCACTTAGGGAATCGATGATGCAAACTTCCAGCATTGTGTACCCAGGAAAAATCGTTTACCGTCGCTTTAAGCGTTCAATTTTCCTGGGAAATCATCGTTGCGGTACACCATTTTGGACTCTAAAGCATGAATAGCTTCCCATGATCGAAACCGTACATCCAAGGGCCTCGAGCTCAGAGATCGCTCCTGGAATGAGAACATCGTCAAGGGTCATTTCAATGTCGATGATGAAAAAGTAATTGCCTAATCCTGTTTTCATGGGTCTTGATTCTATCTTGGAAAGATTAAGCTTCCTCCAGGAAAAAGCGGATAGGACTTGGTGAAGCTGCCCTGAGTGGTCGGCAGGCAGCTGAATCATCAGGGTCGTTTTCTTGTTCCCTTCAACGGTCAAATGCCCTTCATAGTCGACTTCACTGTTGGATACAACAATAAACTTGGTGTGATTATGTTCGTAATCGTGAATGTTTTCTTCCACAATCGTCAAACCATACTCCGCTGCAGCCATATCATTTGCAATCGCAGCAATATTGATATCGGGATTCTCCATCACCATTTTTGCAGCGGCTGCAGTGGATGTGACATATTCATATGGAATGCCCCTTAGTTCTTTATGGAGGAATTTGCGGCATTGAGCGATGGCATGGGAATGCGAATAAACCATGTCCGGTTTGAAACCAGGATATGCATGATCCGGATGCACCATATAATGCTGTTGAATTGGGATCGTCACTTCCCCTTTCATCGGTAATGTGACTTCATGGACTAAGTAATCCATCGTAATATTTACCGATCCCTCCAAAGCATTCTCAATCGGTACGAGCGCGTGATTCACTTCCCCGTCCCGGACAGCATCAAGGCAGTCTGGAATCGTGTTCATCGGCATTTTTATATCATTAGGAAATAGTCGCGAAACAGCTAAATCCGTGAACGTCGCTTTTGGTCCAAGAAATGCAATTTTTGATGTCATATTATAAACTCCTTTTCACGGAAAATCTATTGTTTATGTTATGCCATTTTCTGATTTTTTACAATAGTTAATCGATAAATCATCCTCTAACAAATAAAAACAGCCTGTACATGTGAAATGTACAGGCTGTTTTCATGCGCCGTTCCCAATAATTTCGACTTTTTCGACGAACTCCATTTTACGCAATTTAGTAAGCAGTTCATCAATATCCATCGTCATCCCACCCGTGTTCAGAGATAGGGTAACATTGGCACGACCCTGCAAAGGAATCGTTTGGTGGATAGTCATGATGTTGCAACCGGATGAGGCGACGAGCCGTAAGAGCTCCGATAGAGTACCAGAACGATCCTCGAGGTAGAAGAACAGTGTAATCAGCTTTTCTTTAACAACAGTATGAAACGGAAATACCGTGTCACGGTATTTGTAAAAAGCACTCCTGCTTAGGTCCACTCGCTGTACCGCTTCCCAAACTGATTCCGCTTTTCCCCGTTCAATCATTTCTTTTGCATCCAGCGTTTTTTTCATCGCTTCGGGAAGGACATCCTCCCGAACGAGGAAAAATTTCTGATCGGCCTTATTCAAACTCCGCACGCCTCCTTTTGCCTGCCATCATGGTCTTCAATCAATCAACAAATTCAAATTCATATTCAAGGATACGGACGATATCGCCATTTGTTGCACCTTTTTGACGAAGGCCTTCGTCGACTCCGAATGAACGAAGCTGTCTAGCGAAACGACGTATGGACTCATCACGGGTAAAATCAGTCATTTTGAATAGACGTTCGATCTTGAATCCTGATACGGCAAAGCTGCCATCGGATTCGCGTTCAATATTAAATTCATCTGACTGTGATGTATGTTTATAAAGAACCCGGTGGATTCCAGTATTCTCTTCTTCATGATCAAGAGGGAACTCAGGCGTTTCTTCAATTTTATCAGCAATTGCATAAAGAAGCTCACGGATTCCTTCACGCGTTACGGCAGAAATCGGGAAAACAGGATAGTCTTCTTCCAGCTTTTCTTTGAATGCTGCTAAATTATCTGCTGAGTCCGGCATATCCATTTTACTTGCTACAATGATTTGCGGACGTTCAGTCAAGCGCAGGTTATACTCTTCCAACTCTTTATTGATTGTTTGGTAGTCTTCATATGGATCCCTGCCTTCAAGACCCGACATATCGATTACATGAACGATTACTCTCGTTCTTTCAATATGGCGCAGGAATTGATGTCCAAGGCCCACTCCTTCTGAAGCGCCTTCGATCAAACCCGGTAAATCGGCCATGACGAAGCTGCGGTGATCTTCCGTTTCCACCATTCCGAGGTTAGGAACGATCGTTGTGAAATGATATTCGGCAATTTTAGGTCTTGCTGCGGATACGACAGAAAGCAAAGTGGATTTCCCTACACTTGGGAAACCAACCAAACCGACATCAGCCAACAGTTTCAATTCCATGATTATATCGCGCTCTTGGCCCGGTTCACCGTTCTCCGCGATTTCAGGTGCAGGATTGGCAGGTGTAGCAAAACGGGAATTTCCCCGGCCTCCACGGCCACCCTTTGCGATAATGGCGCGCTGCCCGTGCTCAACTAAATCAGCAATGACTTCTTTCGTTTTTTCATCAATGACAACCGTGCCTGGTGGAACTTTGATGACCATATCCTTTGCGGCCGCACCATGCATGTTTTTGGACATGCCATGTTCCCCGCGGGGTGCCTTAAAGTGACGTTGATAACGGAAATCCATTAACGTACGCAAGCCCTCTTCCACTTCAAAAACGACATTTGCCCCATTACCGCCATCTCCGCCGGCAGGTCCGCCTTTTGGTATGAATTTCTCACGACGATAAGCAACTATTCCGTTACCACCGTCTCCGCCTTTTATATAGACTTTCGTTTGATCGACAAACATGCTATCACTTCCTTGTTTTCTGCAAGTCATTTCTTGCTGTATACTTCTCTAAAAGTTAATATCCATCTTAAAAAATATTTCATCCTCATTACATTCGAGAATTTCAATTGATTGCTCGGCCGTTAATGAACTTTCCAAAAACTCCCTCACTGCGGATTGATCAATGAACCTGCCTTGCATATGAAAGGAACAGCGCATATCGCTCACTTCTTTTTCTTTTTTACTCATAGAAACAGCTAGTATATTTTCAAAAAACGGGTCCAGATTCTTATCCAGAGTTTTAAAGAAATCGTTCGTCCAGCGATACATCAGCTCGTCCATTTCAGCAGAGCCTTCAAAAATATCAATGATTTCATATTCGCAATAAAATGAGCCATTATTCCAATTCGACGTCAGCAACATCTCGGTGAACTTAGGTAAATTCAAACTGGAGAGGCGTGCTTCATTCTGGGTTTCAACAATGATTTCATCAATGATGCCCTTGACACGATCAATTCTATTCAGCTCCAGATTCCCTTTGATGATTTGAATTTTATTCAGCCAGTCATGCCTGGTTTGACGAAGAGTTTCAATAGTCGTCCAATTTTTTTCCATTATAAACACCTTCAATTATGATAAAGAAACTTTTTTCAGCTCTATCATGTTGAATACTTCCATTTGTACAGTATATCAAAAAAACGACAAACAGGAAATGAAGCTCGATTCACATGCCTTCACATGAAAGCCCCCGTCCAAAAAATACAGCCGCACACCCTGAGTTCTTTGGACGATGGTAGAGCCATTTGAACTAAAAAAGAGAATGGGCCTTATTTATGCACCAATTGGAGATATTATAGTTGAATTGGACTGTCTATTCGGTTTAATCAAATGGGAAGGATAATAAACTTGGATTTTCCCCCCTGAAAGTTTAAGAAAGCCCGCCGATTGGCGAGCCTTTTGTAATTCAGAGGTTGTTTTCCTTATACTAATGACTAAAGTCTCCTGCAAAATGCTGGTTATTAATCGTTCCTATAGTATAAATAAAGGGCCAGACCCCTTCTTCACTATATAGCATACCATTATTAAAAATGACGCGGTATATAGTGTCTCGTAGAAGGAATCAGACCCTTTTGAGTCAGCCTCTGTTCAAAGATGCCAATTATGCTTCTTGTGCAACTGGATATACGCTTACTTTTTTACGGTCACGTCCGAAACGTTCGAATTTAACAACACCGTCTACTTTAGCGTATAGAGTATCGTCTCCACCACGGCCTACGTTCTCACCAGGATAGATTTTTGTTCCGCGTTGACGGTAAAGGATAGAACCACCAGATACGAATTGACCATCTGCACGCTTAGCGCCAAGACGCTTAGATTGAGAGTCACGTCCGTTCTTTGTAGAACCTACTCCTTTTTTCGAAGCGAAGAACTGAAGATTTAATCTTAACATTTGTTCCACCTCCTATTGGTTGAGGATAATTTTCATGTATTTACCATAATCACGTTCGATGGTTTGCAGCGATATGAGCATACTGTTCAAAAGCAGCTGAACCTTCTCTTCCGATTCCGGCGAAAGATTCCCCGGAATGACGCAGCGAAGATAGCCGCCTTCCCTACCTTGCTCAATCTCAGGCTCTACGTCCGTTAAGGACATGATCGCATTGACTGCCCCAAAGGAAACAGCCGATACACCTGCACAAACGATATCAGAACCTTTTTTAGCAAAATTAGCATGTCCGCTTAATGTGAACGAAGTAATCCGTTCCTGCGGAGCATCAAAGACAACTTTAATCATCTAGAATCAGCCCTTACGCGTTGATTGCTTCGATAACAACTTTTGTGTATGGTTGACGATGACCTTGTTTTTTACGATTGTTTTTCTTCGCTTTGTATTTGAAAACAGTGATTTTCTTTTGCTTACCTTGTTTTTCGACAGTACCTGTTACAGTAGCGCCTTCAACTAGTGGAGCACCGACTTTCACGTCTTCGCCACCTACGAATAAAACTTTGTCAAATGTAACAGTTTCGCCTGCTTCTGCGTTTAATTTTTCAATGTAAACCGCTTCGCCAGCTGCTACTTTAATTTGTTTACCGCCAGTTTCGATAATTGCGTACATACTTGCACCTCCTTAAATGTCTCAGACTCGCCAATCACAGGCGTTTTACCAGAAAGGCAAAAGCTTAGGACCTGTTGTTGAGCGGTTGTAGCACGGGTGCTACAAACATAACATTAAAATCCTAACATGAAACCGGAATGGCTGTCAATATATTTGTGAGATTTACCCTTCCTTCATTCGAAAGCCCGCCCGATTTCCTGTATGCTCCCGAAGCGCTTGATGGAATAGGCATTCCTGGGACCAGGGATAAAAGATAGGAATAACTTTTTAGCGATCAATTCCTCCAGTGTCTGCCGGTATGATTCCTTTTCACCAAGCAGCACGTCCGCCACCGCTTTACTGACCTCCACCCAGACCGCTTCATCATCCGTCTTCCGATGTTCAAGCAATTCACGTTCCAAACGGAAGGCCACCGTTTCCGGGCTCTCGATTTTACCGATACCACTGCACACGGGGCAAGGCACCGTCATCATTTCACTTAAAGATGGGGATGTTCGCTTTCTCGTCATTTGTAAAATGCCCAGTTCCGTAAAGCCGATTACCTGGATCCGTTTCTCATCCCTCGCCGCTTCCTTTTTGACGATGTCGATGATTTCTTGCGCATGTCGTGATTGGTCCATATTGATGAAATCTATCAAGATGATTCCGCTGATATTCCTCAATCTCAGTTGACGGGCAACCTCTTTCGCCGCAGCCTGATTCACCGCAAACAATGTTGCTTCCTTCGCCACCTTGCCGGTGAACTTACCTGAATTGACATCGATTACGGTGAAAGCTTCCGTTTCTTCAAAAATTAAATATCCGCCATTATCAAGCCAGACGATTTTCTTGGCCATTTTCTCGACTTGCGCTTCCACATTCCATTCAGAAAAAATATTCTTACCAGGTACATGGGATATTTCCCACTCCTTACGGTTTTCCTGTACCCATTTTTTCAATTCCTGATAGGCCTCGAAATCATCGATGGCAAGTTCTCCGGCAGCCGTTCCCGACATTTCAGAAATGATCATATCAAGGTATGTGTCCCTCTCATATAGAAGGGACGGGGCCTTGAGGGACGCAGCCTTAATTTCAAGTCCTTTATAGAGCTCCCGCAATATAGTTAACCTATCCAGGAAGACCGTTTCACTTTCGTTCTCCATCGAGGTACGGACAATCAATCCCTCATCTGGCTTTTTATATTGTAAGGCCGTTTCCCGCCACTGCTTATGCAGATCATCATTTTTGAATTTCTTTGAAACGCCAACATAATCTATTCCATGTATGTATACGAGGGAATCCGTTGAAAACTCGATCAGCCCTGTCAATTTAGCACCTTTCGTACCCGTTTCATCCCGGGCCACCTGAACTAGCAGCTTTTCTCCTTGACGGACATATTGACCGATCGATGCTTTCCCATCGCTTTTTTTTGTCAGCTGGTAAGAGGGAATCTCGTCACGGTGTAAAAAGCCATTCTTCTCTTCACCGTAATCTATGAAGACGGCATCCATACCCGGTAACACCTTCGTCACTTTCCCAAGATAAATATTACCGACCGTACTGCGCTTTTGAGGCGGCATGATTTCAAGTTTACGTAAAACACCATTCTCAAGTACGGCCACTCTTTTTTCGCGTGAAGCTAGGTTCGCGATCATCTTTTTCATCAAAAAAATCCTCTCCTCAATTTGAAGAAAGGATAACATATTTAATAAGAATATAATAGGTCGCCGATTTTCCCGTTTGTCATTTTCTCGGAAAAATAGGCATGAAGGATTTCCGTTTCATCCAACGAACCGCTTTCTTTCCCGTTTTTCATGATGATGACGGGGTGTTTACATCCGCGTTGGAACAGTTCCAGCACTTTATAAATCGGCTCTTGTGAATCCACCGAAATCGGCTTCAGTTTCGCCAAATCATTCGTATGCCCGTAATGGCGCTGCAAAAGAAAGCGGATAAACGCATAATACCGCTGCCGCCATTCCATGACGAGGGACAGACTTATGAAAAAGATGATGAGCCAAATGTTCAAATTGAGCGGATCAAGAATGAGCCAGGTCAAAAAAGCCAGGACAGCGAATGCTGCAGAAAAATGAAGTGTATGTTTCTGCGCTTCAAGAAAGGTACAGTATAGGGAAACACCTATGAAGAGCAGCCGTCCCCCGTCCAATGGCCAGATTGGCAGCAAATTAAAGACCAGCAGCATAAGATTCATATACAAAAAAGGCTGATACAGTTCATAGGAAATAATAGAAAAGAAATAGAGCAAAAAGGCTGCACCAATGAGCCAAACATGTTGAAGCGGACCGGCGAGCACCACCGCCAAATCCTCCTTCAAACTCTTATTTCCATACTCCTCAGTCTCGACAGCCCCACCAAAAGGAAGGAGCTGGATTGACTTTATCCGCCATTTGAAGTGCTGGGCACAGACGGCATGCCCCATCTCATGAATGAAGACAATGAGCAGCAGCATCATCACTTCAACGAAATGGGCAGTGAGGATGGCGATGCCAATGACAAACCACAATGTCGGATGCACCCTGATTTTAAACAGTAATTTCCCATATTCACTCAAATCGAATCACCTTTTTAGGATTGACGAAAGCGTCATTTTCTTTTATCGCTAAATAAAATCTGCCCTTGGATCCGTCTTCACTTACTGTAACCTGTCCGACTTCATTGCCCTTTTTAACGAACTCGTACAATTTCACATCAATGCCTTCCAGCTGCCCATACCAAGATTCACTTTTATTGGCATGCTGAATGACGACCGTCTTTCCAATCCCCTCCTTTTCGCCGGCAAAAATGACTACCCCTTCATTAACGGCCTCAACCTTTGAGCCTTTGCTCGTTTCCAATATGATTCCCTCACCGTTCGTCTCGAAGGTTTGGGTAATCTTCGCAGAAGCTGGCATTGCATATTCTTCATTCGAATCTACAGTTTCCTTACCAGCTTCATTCGGTAAAAAAACAATTGGTTTACCAAACGCACTTTCGTACCAATTGGAGATTGAAGCGAACTGAAATTCCTTGCTCATGTTCTCCGTGACAAAACTTCTGGCAGGGTCAAGCCGCACAGAAGGGTGTTTGAACATCACCGCGATAATCAGGAACAGGCATACACTGGCAAGGACTTTAAAGAAAAAATATTCTTTCTTGAAGAGCGGATGATCTTTCTCGGAATACCCGTTAAATGAATCAACCCCATATGGTTCCTCATTATTGATCTCCGTCCAACTACTGCTTCCTGCCGGTTTATCATTAAACTTACGTCTCTTGGCGATACGATTGCGGATATCTTTCCTCCGATCATCCATTCCAGATTCTCCCCCCTGTTCATGTCAAAGCGCTATATTACAACGTATGAGCAACTTGTCCTGACTATGACGGAGAAAAGTTTTTCTTTCCGGACATCCCCAGGATTTATAAAGCGAAAAAAAATTTTTGAAGGAAAAATCCACCGGAAACTAATGAATTCCTCAGGCAATTTGGGCATCGATTCAGATAATCGAATAATTGAGGAAAAATTCCAATTGATATTGTTCCCCTTAATTTGTTATAATAAAGTGGTTTTAACATTATTGAGGGGGAACGTTTTTTTATGTCAATCGAAATAGGCAGCAAAGTACAAGGTAAAGTAACAGGTATCACTAATTTTGGAGCATTCGTAGAATTACCAGGAGGCTCAACAGGTCTTGTGCATATCAGTGAGGTAGCAGATAGCTATGTAAAAGACGTAAATGACCATCTTAAAGTAGGCGACCAAATTGAAGTAAAAGTGATTAGTGAGAAAGACGGAAAAACTGCCTTGTCCATCAAAAAGGCTATAGATAAACCCGAAGGGCAAACCTCTTCTTATACCAAACGCCCACCACGCCAAGGGGATAGCCGTTCTAAAGATTTTCGTTCAAAAGGTAATTTCCAACCAAAGGAAAATTTCGAAGATAAAATGGTTCGCTTTTTAAAGACTAGTGAAGAAAATTTATCGACTCTTAAACGCAGCACCGAATCAAAACGCGGCGGCAGAGGCGGAAGACGCGGATAACCCGCGCATTCCAGCATATAGATAAGGCAAGCCAGGACATGGCTTGCCTTTTTTATTTATTATGATGGGAATACCCAATAGTTCCATGCAGCAAAAGAAGCGAATGCATAAAATGCTCCCGCTTCTTAATATGGAATATAGAATTTACCGCACGCTAAAGAATTTTTTCAATTTGGACATGAAGCCTTTCGGTTCTCCGCCAATTGGAGTCAAGGGTACAGATTCGCCAAGGATCCTTCTGGCAATGTTCCGATAGGCAAGTGAGACTCTATTGTCCGGGTTATAGGCAATGGGTTCCTTTCTATTCGCTGCCACAATGACTTGGTCATCATCAGGAATGACGCCGATCAAATCAATTTTAAGAAAATCGGCAACTCCATCGATATCCATTTCTTCATCCTCATGAAGTAAATGGCCGCGTATCCGGTTGATGATCAATTGAGGCGGTTCAATATGCTCTTCTTTTTCAAGCAGGCCAATAATACGGTCTGCATCCCTGACAGCCGGTCTCTCTGCAGTCGTAACGATGATCGCCTTGTCCGCCCCAGCGATGGCATTCCTGAAGCCCTGTTCAATGCCTGCAGGGCAATCAATGATGACATAATCATAGTCAGGCTTCATATCGCTTATGAGTTTCCTCATCTGCTCTTCATTCACCACTGATTTATCACTATTTTGTGGAGCTGGAAGCAAATACAGCAGATCCTCGAAATGTTTATCTTTAATAAGCGCTTGGTGTACCTTACAGCGCCCCTCTACAACATCGACCAAATCATAGATGATGCGATTTTCCAATCCCATGATCACATCCAGGTTCCGAAGACCAATATCCGTATCAATCAAGCAAACCTTTTTGCCTAGAAGAGCTAAAGATGTACCTAAATTGGCGGAGGTGGTCGTTTTCCCGACACCACCCTTACCGGATGTTATAACTATTGCCTCTCCCACGATTAGAGACCCCCTTCTAATCTATTTAAATTAGGTCTATATTTCTTTAAAACTTGCAGTTTTTCTATAATGATATTTTCTTCTTCATCCATGAAGGCACATTCCAAGTCATGTCCCCATTTCGTATATTGGTCAGGAGATAAATTCACTTGTCCAGCAATGCGCAGCTGGGCAGGCTTCATGACAGAGGCAGCTATTATGGCCTCATTATTCCCTTTATATCCGGCATGGGCTATTCCCTTTAGCTGACCCATGATATATATGTTGCCGCCCGCACGAACCGTTCCGTCGGGGTTGACATCGCCAATTAGAAGTAGATCACCAGGGACTTCAAAAACCTGTCCCGACCTGATCACCTTGGTCACGGTCGTCACTTGGTTTTCATCTTTCCAGCGTTTCGCTTCTTCCTTCGTCAGGACATTCGAAATCATCTCATCAACGAAAAGCTTCTTTTTTTTATGGATGACCTCTTTAATCTTTTCTTCTTGTTTTTCATCAAGATAGCGGTTCCCTGTATGTACTTTTACGGAAATGGACGGGTCATTTTCTTGAAACTGATAGTTTGCCGAAAGCTTCACTTCTAACTCTTTCAATAACTCGGAAAATGAGCAAGAATCATCGAGATGAAGCATAAACCCGTCTTTTGTTCCCTTAATCATGACATTTTGCTGAATTCTTTTATTCATGACGTTAGTTTCACCTCAATGAAATATAATTCGACATAGGAAAACAAATTTCCTTTTTCTACGTACACGGAAAAGAGAAAATACATTCTCGACCTGCTTTGTAAGACACAGGAACGTTAATCCGTTTCTCTTTGCAAATCAAGCTTTTCAAACATTCTTTTTAAAGGATAGCAGCTGATAATAATGAATGCGAGGTTCAATAATAATGTCGGCAGCAATCTGCGTTCCGCAAATTCACCGAATCCCATATCTGCAAAAGAAAGGATGACATTCATCTGAAAGATGACAACCTCTAAAACTGCCGTAAACAAAAGCGCCGTCAGGCAGGAAACCAATAAACTATTTTGCAGGATTTTCATGCATTTCGATATCAGATATGCAAGAAAAGGCAACAGGAACATGTAAATCCCCAGGATTTCCGTATACACGACATCATAAGTCAACCCAAGAATCGCTCCATAAAGCATACCCATTTTCCTGGATCCGTACATGGTCAGGAAAAAGACGAAAATCATCATGAAATGGGGAACGAGGATTTTATCGGACCCGAATGCATCACCAGCGAATATCTGGGCGAAGATGCTTTCAAAAACGAAAAAAAACAAGGCTATAAAAGAAAGGATGAAATATCTCACTTAGCTTCATCCTCCCCATCACTTTCTTTCGGTACACCGCCCACTTCACGCTGAACGACCATTACATTATTAATATCATAAAAATCCGTCGAAGGTTCAATATATGCGGTTTGGTTCAATCCATATTGATCCACTTTGACATCGACAACTTTCCCGATCAGCAAACCTTTCGGAAAGATCCCTCCATAACCTGAAGTGATGACCAATGAATTTTTCTTGATCTTTTTATCATAAGGTATCCGTTTCATCAGTAAAAGGTTCTTCTTATCATCGAAGCCTTCAATCAAGCCATATGCTTTATCATCACCTTGAACGATGGCAGAGACACGGTTGGCTTTATCGATCGAACTTAAGAGTTGAACCGAAGCCGTGAAATCCGTCGCTGTTTTCACCTTACCGACTAACCCTTTGGATGTGATGACAGCCATATTTTTTTCTACCCCATTACGCTTCCCTTTATTAATCGTCAGCATTTCATGCCAGCGGTCAGGATTACGTCCAATGACCGTCGCCGGAGTGGGTGAATACTTCCGCAGGTCATCTTCTTTTTTGAGGTTATCGCGAAGGTCTTCATTTTCTTGTTTTAAATCTTGGACTTGGGTTTTCAATAATACATATTCATCCAAGCGGGCTTTCAATTTTTTGTTTTCCTCGTATGTATTTTGAAGGTCTTTTAAGCCCCCTACAAAACCTGTTATACCCGATACCGGCTTATTAAACACATTTCCGACCCAGCCTGTCGTATCTTTCAGGAATTGCTCCGGCCATGTCAACTCTTCTCTCTCTCTTAATGAAAAACCGATCAATGCCACGAGAACGATAATACTAACGAGCAAGAGAAGGAGCTTTTTATTAAAAAACTGTGGCATGATAATTGCACCTCTATATCTAAAATATATAAAATCTAAAATCTCTAAAATTTACACAATCGTCTTGTTCATACAGACCAAAAAAACAGCTATAAATGATTATAATGAAACAGATAAACATAAGAAAAACCGGCTCAAAATTGCACCTTTTGTTGAGCCGGCCCTATTTGAGAAGTAATGCTTATCGCGAATCTCTTGATTTAGTCTTGAACAAATGAATGTGGTCCAACGCTTTACCCGTTCCGATTGCAACACAATCCAGCGGATTTTCAGCGATGATCACCGGCATTTGCGTTTCTTCACTGATGACTTTATCCAAATTGCGCAGTAAAGCACCCCCGCCTGTCAGCACAATGCCTCTATCCATGATGTCAGCTGCTAATTCAGGTGGTGTTTTCTCTAGAGTGTTTTTCACGGAATCCACAATTGCAGAAACTGTGTCGCTTAATGCCTTGGATATTTCCTCAGCTGTAATTTCGATCGTTTTCGGTAGTCCAGTCAATAGGTCACGGCCGCGAATTTCCATGTTATCTACGCCTTCCGTGTCTCCAGCAGAACCAATTTCCATTTTGATGGCCTCAGCAGTACGCTCACCGATCATCAAATTGTAGTTCTTACGGATGTAAACGATAATGGCATCATCCATTTCATCACCGGCAATACGGATGGATTGGCTTGTTACGATTCCGCCAAGGGAAATGATCGCCACCTCCGTTGTTCCACCGCCAATATCAACGACCATGCTGCCTGTAGGCTCCCAAACAGGAAGGTCAGCCCCGATCGCTGCTGCAAACGGTTCTTCGATAGGATATGCATCACGGGCTCCAGCTTGTCTAGCTGCATCGATGACTGCGCGCTGCTCAACTGCCGTAATTCCGGAAGGCACACAAATCATGACATATGGCTTATTACCGAATACGCCCTTCTTTTGAGCTTCCTTCATATAGTACTTCATCATGGTAGCCGTCGTTTCATAATCGGCAATCACTCCATCCTTCATAGGACGTAGGGCAACCACGTTACCAGGTGTACGGCCAATCATGTTTTTCGCATCGTTTCCGACTGCAACGATTTGCTTTGTATCTGTTTGCACAGCTACAACCGATGGTTCACGTACTGCGATTCCTCTTCCTTTCACATATACAAGCGTATTCGCCGTTCCTAAATCAATCCCTATATCTCTAGCGCCAATTCCAAACATTATGGTATCTCCCTTTCGTAAACAAAAATGCCTTTTATAAGTTCAAATAATAATTTGTCGTTTTTTGACAATAAGAGTTTTGAAAAAGTTTCCTCTTTTAAAAATCATAAACAATATTATATCGTATCGTCAAAAATTTTGATAGTGTCATAAATAACCTTTTTCCTTCAAACTAACATATTTATGTTCCCCGATAATGATATGGTCCAATACTTCAATCCCGATTATTTTACCACATTCGACTAATCTTTTCGTCACTTCAATATCTTCTCTGCTGGGAGAGGGGTCTCCGGAGGGGTGGTTATGAAGACAGATGATAGAGGCAGCGGACCTTCTGAAAGCTTCTTTAAAAACCTCACGCGGATGAACGATTGAGGCATTGAGGCTACCGATGAAGACCGTAGTTTTTTGAAGCACTTGATTTTTCGTATTTAAATAGAGACAGACAAAATGTTCCTGTGACAAAAACCGCATTTCTTCCATGCAATAATTGGCTCCATCTTCAGGAGATCGAATCACATAACGGTCTTGATCATTCAATTTGTGAATCCTCCTGCCAAGTTCGACAGAGGCCAGTATTTGAATCGCTTTCGCTTCACCAATCCCTTTAATCACCGTCAGTTCTTCCACTGAGGCTTCTTTTAGCAGACGCAGGCCCTTGAAGGAATTGATGAGCCTGCCCGATAGTTGCAGAACGGATTCTTCCTTTGATCCCGTCCTCAATAACAGAGCAAGCAATTCTTGATTGGATAGACTTTGCGGTCCGTCCTGCAGAAACCTTTCGCGCGGCCTCTCTTCTTTCGGGTAATCCCGAATTAACATTTTTGATCCACCCTTTCTTGGAAAAAGGGGAGATGCCAGAGGGAAATCGTTTATGCTAAGTCTGCCTGCATCGCTTTAAGTTCACGGGCCAATCTTGAGACCGGAAGCCCGACGACAGAGAAATAGTCCCCTTTGATTTGTTTGACGAGAAGAGATCCATATCCTTGAATCCCATAGCTGCCAGCTTTGTCAAAAGGTTCCCCGCTATCCAGATAACGTTCGATTTCAGCTTCTGGCAGCTCCCAAAATGTCACTTCCGTCTTTTCTGCGAATACTCTGCGATGCTCGCCGAATAGGATGGCGACACCTGTGTATACTTCGTGTGTCCGTCCTGATAACATTTCCAGCATTCTTTTTCCATCTGCCCGGCTTGCCGGCTTCCCCAATATCTCACCATCAAGGACAACAACGGTATCCGAGCCGATTACCCAGTTTTCCTGAAATTTCGCTGCGATGGCTTCCGCTTTACGGGAGGCCAAGTCTTTCACCGCAGCATCCGGACACATGTTTTCATCAATACTTTCATCGACATTGGAATTCATGCTTTCAAAGGGGATTTGAAGAAATTGTAGAAGTTCTTTACGACGTGGTGATGAAGAAGCTAAAATCAATGGCTGCATAATTAAAAAGTCACCTTTCTTTACTAGGGAGATACATATCTATCCTATCAAATAATGGTCCAATCCACAATTATTGTTTACTAGGAATCGACAAATGCCCGAAAGTATTTCCCGGAAAATAAAAAAAGGTGTCAGCAGATAGTTTCATATTGGGAGCCTGTCCCATTAGGTAGCTCCCCTTTTTCTTTACTTAACTTTATATATTTTGGTAATTCAATAAAAAATCAAGAAGACTTTCTTGAGCCTGAAATAGCTTTTCTTCGTTTAGGGAAGTCTCATATTCGTTAATCGACTTTGCCGCAGCCGTCAGGTCATCGTTCATTTTTGAAAACTTCGGTGATAATTGCCCTCCCTTCAGTTCATCCAGGTTTTTTTTCAGGGTTTCTCCGTTTACCGTCCCTTCCTTTCCGCGAAGCTTTGTTGCAGATATTTCTGCCAATGATGTATATACTGCCTTCATCTTGTCAAGGGTTTTCTCTTCTTCCTGGCTTGTCCCAGCCGCTTCAAAATTGATTTCCTTCCAATATACGTCTACATCATAGGACTTTAAGAACAAGGCCAGCTCCTTACTTGCAGTGAGACTCTCTGCCGATCCCAGGAATAAATAATAGCTGTCTTCCAATTTGAAAATTTCAGCTGGAACCTGCTTTCCCATGATTTTCTTTTGGATTTGCCTTGCCGCATCCTCGCTGCTGAATACACCACCCTGTACAAGAAATGTCTTTAGCTGGGTTCCTGGTTCATTTGCTGCCGCTTTTTTATCTTCAACAGTGGCTCCCTTTGGAATCGAGGTCCCGACCGAAGAAACTGCGGCTTTTTCCTTTGTAATCGTTTTAACGGCGATCAAGCCAAGAATCGATCCAAAAAACACTGCACACATGACAGCGATCATGAATGCCTTGATCGGTCTATTATCCGGGCTTTTCAGCGAACTAGTCCCAAAACCGATTAGCTTCGGCATTTTCTTCTTTGGCGGTGAGGGAATCAATACAATCTTGTTTTCATTTGAATCCTCAGGGAGTATCCATTCGAAACTCTCATCTGGCTGTTCCAGCTCCTCACTCGCCGCCTCTTGGCTTTCCATCTTATTTTTATCGGCAAATACTTTTTCTTCCCCATTTATTTTAATCGTGACGCCTTTGCTTTTTTCCGTCTTGCCCAATTTTTTTCCTCCCCTCCAGATCATTTTTTTCATCCTAACATAGAGGCAAAAAAAAATAACAAGACTTTTGTCGTCTTGTCATTAATAGGTTTCGTCAAATTTCCCTATTCATATCGAGTTAAACAAAAGGAACTTCCAGGCACTGGTGCTTCTGGTCCATGAACCGTTTAATAACGCCATACACCAATTACATATATACCTCTTCCATGTCATCTTCACTTGAAGCCAAATGGGGATAGTTCCCTAATCCTCATTGTTCAGGTGTTTTTTGACAAATTACTCTTGAACTGGGATGGTCCTTTAAGCTCATCTTAGAAAAGTTACATACCAATGTAAAAGGGAATCGCCCCAAAAATAAGCAGTCAAAGTCCCCAAAACGATATATGGCCCGAAAGGAATCAGTGTTTTCTTTTTTAGAACCCCGGTTAGCAACCCGATGATTCCAAGGAATGCACCATAAAAGCACGCAAAAAGAAACGATAGCAGGACCATCTTCATTCCCAGTACAAAGCCAATCACTGCAAATAGTTTGATATCACCGCCCCCCATGCCTCCCTTACTCACCACAGCGATTAATAGCAGCAGGCTAAAGCCAATCGCTGCCCCGACAATTGAATCCCACCATGGAGACAGCGGAAATGAAACTCTTAGAACCGTAAAAATCGCCATAAAGAAAAGCAGTATTTTATCAGGAATGAGCATATAGGCTACATCAGACACGAATATGATCATAAATAATGAAATCAATGTCCAGCCAACCCAGAGTTCGTCCGACCAGCCAAGAAATATGGGAGCTGTGGCAAACAAAACACCGGTCAGCATTTCCACTGACGGATAGAGGGGGGAAATCCTTGCTTTACAGCCCAGGCATTTTCCGTATTGCATCATATAAGAAATAACCGGTATCAACTCGATGAATGTCAATGTACGCCCACAAGAAGGGCAAGCAGAGCGCCGATTCGCAAATGAATTACCCGCTGGAACACTTAAACCGACGACGTTAAAGAATGAGCCTAAAATTAAGCCCAAGACGAAGAGATAGATATGGATAGCCATCATTTATACAAATTGCACGAGGATTCGATTGCTTTTCTTTGAAACCCTAATATAAAAGTCCCTTCCGCTATATAATAATCACTTGGTTTCTTCATGATTTTTCATTCCTCCCGTCATTTTAATAAGTAGATCCTACTATTCACCAGTCATATAGAATCAATATATAAACATATTTTAACAAATATACTTGGTGAATTGTTATCAATCACTCTATTAGAGTTTTTTCTTTTCAAGAGACTTTGTTAACAAGAGAAAAGGACCTTTGAAAGATCCTTTTCTCAGACTGTAGACAAACTCTCGATGAAAATAGAGCTTGTCTACAGTTTTTTAGGGGTTTGTGCAATGAGCGTAGGCACTCCCTTTGCGCCTGCGAGTCTCGTACACCCGCTCCAATCAACTTTGTTTTAACTTATAGATAGAGCCCTTTTGCCTAAAGTCTTTATTGTTTTAAAATAGACTTGATAAAACTTGAGGTGATGAGGATGCATCCTATTAAGCGTGACCAACTTGAAATGATTACTTTAAATCAACTAGTGCCTGCGAACCATTTGGTTCGTAAAATTGAGGCTGCCATTGACTTCACTTTCACTTATGATTTGTTGAAAGATTTGTATTCAGAGATAGGACGCCCAAGTATTGATCTAGACTTTCATTCAATATAACTTCGGTCAATGCGTAAAACAATTGAAGAAGTTGAAACAAATATGGCTTACCATTGGTTCTTATGCTTTGGTTTCCATGATAAAGTGCCTCATTTCTCAACATTCGGGAAAAATAATTAGTCCGGTAAAGGCACATCCCTTTAGGCATCTTCTCTGATTAGGAATTCCCTCACAAGTGAAAGGAAATGAAGGGAACCTGTGATGACAAGGGCCTCTTTTCCCCCTGTTTTCCGTCTGCCTTCCCTTATCGCCGCCTGCCAATCCTTGTTTATACTTTTATTTTCATGACTGCATTTTTCATAGAGCGTGTGCGCATCCGCCGCCCGTTCGTGGAAGAATTCAGTAATGATGATTTCTATCGCTTCCTTTTCCAGTCCACGAAGCATCTGGGAATAATTTTTATCTTTAAATGAGCTGAATATGAACCGGTACTTATATTCAGGGTAATGCACTTTTAGCGTTTCCATCAATACGTCTATGCCGGCAGGATTATGTGCACCATCAATGATCACCAACGGCTCATCCGATATTTTTTCAAAACGTCCATCCCATTTCGCTTCCCCTATTCCTTTAAGGATGCTTTTTTCATCGATATTTTCCATTCCTAATAGGACAGCAGCAATGGCCAGCGCCGCATTTTCCATTTGATGACGGCCTAGCATCTGCATTTCCACATTTTCGATGGACCTGTCTCCAAGCGAAAAGGAGAAACTTTGCCCACATTCACTTTGCTTTACATTGACTACATGAAAGTCTTTACCTAATTGGTAATAAGGCACGCCTACTGAAGACGCTTTTTCTTCGATTACTTTTGCTGGTTCCCAAGCGGTGACTCCGCTGATGGTCGGCGCCCCGCTTTTAATGATGCCCGCCTTCTCTGAAGCAATTTCCCCAAGTGTGCTACCCAGGATATTCGTATGTTCCAAAGAAATCGAGGTAATGATCGAAAGAAACGGCTGGATGACATTCGTTGTATCGAGCCTGCCTCCCAGTCCGGTTTCCATTAAAACCAAATCCACTTCCTTTTTGCTGAAATAAGAAAATGCCATTGCAGTCAATATTTCAAACTGAGTAGGTCCATTCCCCTTACTGTCCATCTCTTGGATGAACGGCTGCAGCTCCCGGAATGTGGCGATAAAATCCTTATCACTGATTTCGTCCGCATTTATCTTCAGCTGTTCATTCAACCGTATTAAATAAGGTGAAGTGAAGGAAGCGACACGTACCCCTTCAGCTAGAAGGATTTCTTTCATATATTGCAAGGTAGATCCTTTCCCGTTTGATCCTGCAATGTGAATATACTTAAGCGCCTTATGTGGGTCACCTAAGTTAGTTAATAATGTTTCCATCCTTGATAAGCCAAAATTCATACCCAATTGAACTTGGCGCCGTTCAAAAAATTGATTGATTTCCTTCATGGTTGTTACCATTATCGTTGAGCCTCCTCTTTCTTTATACCGCTCTTATGCGTTAATATTATTTTATCAATATATGAACGATTAACCTAGATGAAAGGTAGTGTTTTACAATGAAACCTTCAGATCTTCACTGTTGGATCGTCGTTAACGGCTATTTACAGCATGATAAGTTTTCCAATTTAGCTTTGTTCATTAAGGAGGCGGCCGAAAGGAAAGAAATCATGGCAACCCTTATCCGAAATTCAGATCTGATACCCATAATCGAAAAAGGAGTGCCTCTAATTAAAGGAGCCTTTGATAAGCTGCCTGATTTTGTTCTGTTCATGGATAAAGACATTCATTTGGCACGCCATTTGGAATTGCTCGGCATCCCCGTATATAACGGCAGTACAGCGATCGATATTTGTGACAGTAAAGCAAAAACACATCAAGCATTGGCCGGGCATGGCATACCGATGCCGAAAACCTTGTTTCCGCCCTTTACGTACGAAGGTATTGAAAGGGTCAATATGGATGCCTTTAAACTAATCGGCATTGAACTTGGGTATCCACTTATCGTTAAGGAAGCATACGGTTCTTTTGGGGAACAAGTATATTTGATCCAAACAGAGGATGAGTTGTTTAAGGCGATCCGTAATCTTGGCCACAAGCCATTTATCATTCAGGAATTCGTCGAACATAGTAAAGGGCGGGATATTCGTGTGAATGTCGTCGGCAATCGAGTCATAGCAGCGATGCAACGCCATTCCGAGCACGACTTCCGAGCTAATATGACTGCTGGGGGCCAGGCTGCCCCCTATACACCCACCACGGAAGAAGCACAACTTGCCATCCGATGTGCGGAGATTCTAGGTGCCGACTTCGCCGGCGTCGATTTGCTGTTCGGTGAAGAGGGACCGCTTTTATGCGAAGTGAATTCTAACTCTCATTTACTGAATATTTATGAATGTACAGGCATCAACGTCGCTGATAGTATGTTCGATTATATCCTGAACAAATTAGGAAAAGGAAGTGCCTCTGATGAAAAAGCAAGCGGGTTGGTTGATTTATAACCGTGAGGATGCCATAAATAATAAGGGATACATAGATTGGATGCTTGGGGAAGCCAGTCAGCTTGACCTTGATTTACACTTTCTCCATCGGGAAGACCTTAGGATCGGCCACCGTTTCAACGAATTGTACGTGGAACATGAGATGAAGCCAATTTCATTGCCTGACTTTGCTATCGTCCGGACCATCGATCCTTTTTTTACTAGGCAACTGGAGCAACTGGGGATTGCCTGCTTTAACTCCTCAACCGTATCCGAAATCGCGAATGACAAAGCAAAGACGCATCAATATTTGTCCTCGATGGGGATACCAATGGCCGATACCGTTTACTGCAACGGAAGTCCGAATGCCGAGGATATGGAGCTCCCTTTCATCGCTAAAGAAACAGGTGGCCGCGGAGGGAAACAAGTTTATTTAATCGAGCATGCCGATGATTTGGCCGAACTGAATGACGGAAATTGGATTGTCCAAAAACCTGGTTTATTCGGCAGGGATATCCGTGTCTTTGTAGTTGGTAAAAAAGTGAAGGCAGCTGTCCTTAGGGAATCCGCTTCAAGTTTCAAGGCAAATTACACGCTAGGGGGATCGGCTTCGTTATATGAGCTGACCGCATCCGACTTAACCCTTGTAGAAAGAGTAATCGAGGCATTTGATTTTGGCCTGGTCGGAATCGATTTCATATTTGCCGAAGATGGCAGCCTCATGCTCAACGAAATCGAGGATGTCGTCGGCAGCCGGACATTAAGTGCACTAAGCGACATGAATATCGTACGGGATTACCTCATATTCATAAAAGAAAGAATATCCTCCCAACGGAACATTTGATTCTGGGAATGACATCAATTGCGTTAAATACAAAAGGATGAACCGGCATATAGCTGGTTCATCCTTTTGTTTTACAGTTGTTTCAGTTCGCTGATCCTGTGGATCACAGAGTCGCGTTTTTCGCTATAGTCTTTTTCTTTGGCACGTTCTTCTTCAATGACGCTTGCCGGCGCCTTTTTAACGAAGCCCTCGTTGCCTAATTTTTTCTGTACGCGTTCAACTTCTTTATTAAGTTTGTCGAGTTCTTTTTCAAGACGTTTCACTTCTTCGTCGATATTGATCAGTCCTGTAAGCGGAAGGATCAGTTCTACACCAGTAACGACAGCTGTCATTGCTTGAGCAGGTTCTTCGACCTCGATTCCGATCGTCAATTGTTCAGGATTACAGAAACGCTCGATATAGCTGCTGTTTTTCTGTAACGTTTCTAAGATGGACTCATCTTTAGCTTTTAAAATCAAATTGATTTTTTTGCTTAACGGTGTGTTCACCTCAGCACGGATGTTACGGACGGAGCGGATGATTTCAACAAGCAGCTTCATTTCCTCGGCTGCAGCTGTATCTGTCAATCCTTCATTCACTTCCGGCCATGCGGCAACAGTGATCGACTCACCTTGGTGAGGAAGGTTCTGCCAGATTTCTTCGGTAATGAATGGCATGAACGGGTGTAATAATCTCATCGTGTTATCCAGTACATAAGCCAAGATCGAGCGGGTCGTTATCTTCGCTGCTTCATTTTCGCCATATAACGGAAGCTTCGCCATTTCAATATACCAGTCACAGAAGTCATCCCAAATGAAGTTATAAAGCACACGGCCCACTTCACCGAACTCATAACGGTCCGCAAGTCTCGTCACGTTTGAAATCGTTTCATTCAAGCGCGTCAAAATCCATTTATCGGCTACAGACTTCTCACCGCTTAAATCGATTTCGTCATAAGTCATGCCATTCATGTTCATCAAAGCAAAACGGGATGCGTTCCAAATCTTATTCGAGAAGTTCCAAACCGCTTCCACTTTTTCCGTACTATAACGAAGGTCCTGCCCTGGTGAGCTGCCTGTAGATAAGAAGTAACGCAGGGAATCGGCACCGTATTGATCGATGACATCCATCGGATCTACACCATTGCCAAGCGATTTACTCATCTTGCGACCTTGCTCGTCACGAACCAGACCGTGGATCAGTACATTTTCAAATGGACGCTCACCTGTGAACTCAAGTGCTTGGAAAATCATCCGCGATACCCAGAAGAAAATGATATCATAGCCTGTTACAAGTGCTCCGTTTGGATAGTACCGTTTGAAATCGATACTGTCCTTATCAGGCCAGCCCATAGTCGAGAATGGCCATAATGCCGAGCTGAACCATGTATCCAGAACATCTGTATCCTGTTCCCAGTTTTCAGCATCCGCAGGTTCTTCGTGGCCAACATACACTTCACCTGTTTCTTTATGGTACCACGCTGGAATGCGGTGACCCCACCAAAGCTGACGGGAAATGCACCAGTCTCGGATATTTTCCATCCAGTGGAGGTACGTTTTTTCAAAACGATCTGGTACGAAATGAACCTTTTCCTCATCGGACCCTTTTTGAAGTTCAACGGATGCATCAGCCAGTGGCTGCATTTTTACGAACCATTGAGTCGAAAGATATGGTTCAACAACAGCACCGCTTCTCTCTGAATGGCCGACTGAGTGAAGGTGATCTTCGATTTTGAAGAGCACTCCTTCTTCCTGAAGGTCTTTGACGATTTGCTTACGGCATTCGAAGCGATCCATACCTTCGTACTTACCAGCCTTTTCATTCATCGAACCGTCTTCATGCATGACAAGGATGCGCTCCAAATTGTGACGGTTCCCAATTTCGAAGTCATTCGGGTCATGGGCCGGAGTAATTTTAACGGCGCCTGAACCGAATTCCATATCGACATAATCATCACCGACAATTGGGATTTCCCGGCCTGTAATTGGCAAGCGAACCAGTTTGCCGATCAGGTGTTTATAACGATCATCTTCAGGGTGTACAGCAACCGCAGTATCGCCTAGCATCGTTTCCGGACGTGTTGTGGCTATTTCAATTTCACCTGACCCGTCAACCAACGGATATTTCATATGGTAAAATGCACCCTGCACATCTTTATAAATAACCTCGATATCGGATAACGCCGTTTTCGTTGATGGATCCCAGTTGATGATGTATTCGCCCCGGTAAATCAAGTCCTTGTTATAAAGAGAGACGAAAACTTCGCGTACTGCTTTTGAAAGCCCCTCATCAAGAGTGAAGCGTTCACGGGTATAATCAAGCCCAAGACCCAACTTTGACCATTGTTCACGGATATGGCTCGCATATTCCTCTTTCCATTTCCATGTCTCTTCAACGAACTTTTCACGTCCAAGGTCATAACGGCTTACGCCTTCCGAGCGAAGCTTTTGTTCAACCTTTGCTTGAGTGGCGATACCGGCATGGTCCATGCCAGGCAACCATAATACATCATAGCCTTGCATCCTTTTCATGCGTGTCAATATATCTTGAAGTGCCGTGTCCCAAGCATGGCCAAGATGCAGCTTACCTGTTACATTAGGGGGCGGGATGACAATCGTATATGGTTCCTTTTTATCGTCACCCGTCGCTTCGAAAAACTTCCCATTAAGCCACCATTTATAGCGGCCTTTCTCTATCGTCTGCGGATCATATTTAGTTGGCATCGAAATTTGGTTCTCTTCCATATCATTTCCTCCTTTTTGGGCATAAAAAAAACTTCCATCATCACAAAAGGACGAAGGAAGTTGTTCGCGGTGCCACCTTTTTTCCGAAAAAATAAAAAAATCTCTTTCGGCTCTCAAATCGGATAACGGCTCTTCACCGGCCTTCGCTACTAATATCTTTCACGAAAACTGCTCGCGGACGACTTCGGATGCTGCTGCCTGGAAACCTCGCACCAATTGGTTTCCTCTCTGAAAAGTGCATTTCATCTTACTATTTCCGGTCTTTGCATTGAATTATATTCATATGTAAAATCATTGAATGCATATAGTATATAGTACAAAAAATATGGGGCTCCAGTCAATCATCTTTTCGCTTACTTTCCCAGGAAGCGTCTCATTTCACGCATTCACTCCCGCTGCCCGGCCATTTTCTTTATTTTATACTCCAGGAACAGTTAATGTGACGGCTTTTTCACCTTTCCCACTACCCACCCATATAATAAAAGAAGTCCTAAAAAGGAAGGTAATAATATGAAGCGAAGATATACTCCCTATACTTTACCGCCTTGGATGAAAAAATTCCGCGGTGTTTGCCAGCAGTTCATCATTCCCTTTATCGTATTCCAAGGATTACGTACGCTGATTTTCCCTACTTTCTTCGATATGCTCCTGTTAGTCGCCTTTATTTTCTTGGCCTTGTCTTTATATTTCGAATGGATTTAATTATTCCCTCACAGCAAAAAAATATACATGACTGGAGATGATCCAATCATGTATATTTAGCTTGGGGGTGATTGCTCTTCTTTGGCAGCCTCGGCAGCCGCCTTTTTCTTCTGTTCGATTTCTTCGATTTTCATCACCATATATTCTACATTCTTCAGGAGCCAAAATTGCCTCTGCAGTTGAGTAACATTATCAAGCTCTGAACGATGGCTCCTGCCATCGGAATAACCCTTCACTAATTCCAAAGCTGATCCAGGGAAAGCCATATAACTTTGCATGAGCAGCAATTCTTCTTCTTTCAACGGAAAATAACGAAAATAGTTATATAGCCAGTCGACGCAGTCATCGCATTGGACAGGATAGGTCCTGGCCGATTTAATGAGAAATGGCAGTAAATCGAAATGAGGCGGTGCCGTATTCGAATTTTCAAAATTGATGAAGTAGCCATACCCCCGTTCATCACTAACGAAATGCTTCAAGGAGACCTTTCCGTGCGTAATCACGGTTCGAACCTTTTCACTTTCCTTCGTTTTTTCATACCAGGTTTCAAACTTCTTGATCGAGTACTTCAGTGCCTGTGAAATATCAGTGAAGAATGAACAAACCGTCATTTCAAATGGAGACATATACCACTTCTTTTCGCAGCTGACAATATACTCATCCATAAAGTCCTTCTCGTTATTCCAGGCATCAAGCGTCCGCTCATAATGAGCTTCCCGTTCTTCTATATCAACCTGGATTTCCTTTACGGACAGCGTATGCATCCGAGCAAGCTCCCTGAACATTTGCTTATGCTTTTCATCACGCTCCCCGTCCCCTTCATTATTAAGCCAGGGCATCAGGTAATACAAACGTCCATTATGAAGAACGGCGTAACGCTGATCCATCGTTTGATAAATGGGAACGATCCGGTTATAGCCTCGATGGTACAGTTTTTGAACATTCCTGATAAAATCAATGCCTTTATGCGGTACAATGGATTTCAAGGCAAATGTACCTCGATCGCTGTATACTTTTTTCACCCGCCCGAAGTCCTCAATATATTGTACATACATGGCGTATTCCTTCAAGACGGTCTCCGTGTCACGATCCCGATTAATAGGCTGCTGATTCTCGTTTTCCCTCACGAGACTCACTCACTTTCTCTATAAACACTCAACAATCCGATTATTCGATTCCTCTAGCCACCAAAAGGTGTAATTAAATCCGGGCTGCTCTAAAAAACAGGAGCAGACCATATGCTCTGCTCTCTGTCCTGGTCAATTCTTATACGCAACCGCCTTCGGTATATAGATGACTTGCCCTTCATGGACGTTCTGGTTCGACTCCAACTCATTACTGAAAAGTATGGATTGAACCGTAACATCATAACGTTGAGCCAAGTCATCAAGCGTTTCCCCTTGCTGGACAATACAAACCTTCATCCTTACCAGCTCTTCTTCTTGTTTCCGACCGAATAAGTCCATGATGGAAAGCTGCTTTTCATCATGTTCAGCGGTTTCCTTATCATCACGTTCCACGGCTTGTTTCCTGCCTTTGAAATTTTTAACTTCCTTAGCTGGCGGCGCTGGTCTTTCCTTCTTTTTGAATAGATCGCTTATGGACGACGAATTTGCTTTCTCTTCATGTTCCATCTTCGCATGTTCATTAAGGATAGGACCCGCTGCAGCCTCAGCTTCTTCCTGCCGGATGACACCCTCGTTTTCGGAATTTGAAACAGGGCTATTCTCAACTGGGACACTTATATGATTGATTACATGATTTGGCTCTTCCACTGCTTCCTCTTCCATCAAAGTCTTTCTAGGAGTCTCGACTTTCTCCATGGTTTCCTGCCTGCTTACATTTCCCTCCTGCTTCTCCTCTTCCATGGATGACATAGGTACCTCTGCTGAATCAGGCTGATCACTTATAGAAAAATTCACTTCTTCCTGTCTGTGCACTTCCGTTTCCCACTCCCCCTCTTCAGGATATGGCGAAACGGGAATCTCAAAAACTGGGACACCATGCTGATCGCTTAAATAGATTGGTTCCTCTTCCTCTTCCTCGTTTGCTTCAGATACCCGTTTTGCCTCTGCAGAAAAAGGCGTGTATAACTCTTCCTCCTGCTCATCTCGGAAAACAGGCTGAAAATCTGGGATTGGCGGCACTGCAGCCGCATATGGAATATATGACTCGTTTTCACCGTCCGTTTCTTCTTGTTCCTCTGTTTCCCCAACTTCCTGCTCCGTATCGAACCGTTCTTCCACATATGAATCATTATAAATTCCGGTTATCAACAAATCCGCCTGCAATTTCAAACAGTTATGCTCAGGCATGGCATAATCAAAGCTTTGAATCGAGACATCGATCTCCTCTAATGAGGAAATTCGATTATTCGGAATTGTTATATCAACCGGAAAACGGTGTGTGAACTCAGTAAGTCCATCAGGATGCCTCTCGACCTTTTGAACGGCTTTTGGCAAAAAGGTCTGCGAAAACTCCTCTTCCTCACCATTTTGCGAGTCTTTGTATTCACCGCATAAATCTAACGAGCCTCGTATAAAAACATATTGATCACTTTCTTGAATCGTCACATTTGGATCCAGAGAAATGGAAAATAACTCAGCCACTTCCTGTCCCTTCTGGAACCAAACGGATTCCTCTAAAGAAAATCGTAAATACGATTCATTTTCTTGCGACAAGACAACTCCTCCTTTCAGCTTCAGGAAACGGTACCTATACCAATATCAATCTATGAAGAAAGGAAGCTGATTATTCCTTCATTTCATTTGCAGCCATCCAAACCTTATTTTTACTGAACCATGATAAGGAGTAGACTTTACTTTTTCAGGCTAAAATCCATTTCGATTGGATCAATCAGACTTAAACCATTTTAATTCGGCCCTCTTCCACTTACTCCTTGAATCAAAAAAACAGGCTACCTTTCTCCAAAATTTTTTGGAAAAATGGTAGCCTGTTAATAATTTTAATAGTGTCATGAAGCCTCATTTTTTTAATTTTGCAAAGGCCTGTTCTGCCGCTGTGATGGTCTTTTCGATATCTTCATCACTATGTGCAGTGGAAAGGAATAAACCTTCAAACTGGGACGGCGGCAAGTAGATGCCTTGATTCGCCATTTCCCTATAGTAAGAAGCAAAGAACTCTAAATCTGATGTTTTTGCTGTATCATAATTGGTTACTTCTTCATCCGTAAAGAATAGTCCAATCATGGAACCGGCACGGTTGAATGTATGGGGAACTCCGTACTTTTTCGCTGCTTCTCCAATGCCTTTTTCAAGCATATCACCTTTTCGGGTGAACTCTTCATAAGATTCTGGAGTCAATTGGCTCAGCGTTTCAAGACCAGCCGTCATGGCCAGAGGGTTACCTGACAATGTTCCTGCTTGATAGATTGTCCCGCTCGGAGCAATTCGTTCCATGAATTCGCGCTTCCCTCCGAAAGCTCCGACCGGTAAGCCACCGCCAATTACTTTCCCAAGGCAAGTCAGGTCCGGTACGATGCCAAAATAGCCTTGTGCACAGTTATAACCGACACGGAAACCTGTCATAACTTCGTCAAAGATCAATAGAGCCCCGTATTGGGTCGTCACTTCACGTAAGCCTTCGAGGAAACCTGGTTGCGGCGGAACTACGCCCATGTTCCCTGCAACAGGTTCTACGATGATACACGCGATGTCTTCGCCAAATTGTTCAAACGCATATTTGGTTGCTGCAAGATCATTATATGGTACGGTAATCGTATTTTTCGCAATGCCTTCCGGTACTCCCGGACTATCCGGCAAACCTAATGTGGCAACGCCGGAACCTGCTTTGATTAGCAATGAATCGCCATGTCCATGATATGAACCTTCGAATTTAAGGATTTTATCCCGACCTGTAAAGCCTCTCGCCAACCTTAGCGCACTCATCGTCGCCTCGGTTCCTGAAGACACCATCCGGATCATCTCAATCGAAGGCACCCGGTCAATGACCAACTTAGCCAGTTCATTCTCAATCAGCGTAGAGGTTCCAAAGCTTGTACCTGATTCCGCTACCTTTTTCAATGCTTCAACGACATGGTCATTCGTGTGACCCAGGATAAGCGGTCCCCATGAAAGAACATAGTCTATATATTCATTGCCATCGATATCATACATTTTTGAGCCTTTTCCACGCTCCATGAAAATGGGATCCATGTCCACGGATTTGAAGGCACGTACAGGGCTGTTCACGCCGCCTGGCATCAATTTTTTTGCTTCGGCAAACGCTTGTTTCGATTTTTCATATGACCGCATGATTCAATCCCCTTTTCCATTACAGGTTTTATTTGTTAATCATCTTTGATTATCTTCGTTTATCCAGCGTGCTACTTCTTTTGAGAAATACGTAATGATCAAGTCGGAACCTGCGCGTTTCAATCCTGTCAGCATTTCCATCACTATCGCTTTTTCATCAATCCAGCCATTTTGGGCAGCAGCTTTGACCATTGAATATTCACCGCTCACATTGTAGGAAACAACGGGAAGATTAAAGTTATTCTTAACGTCCCTGATAATGTCCATGTAGGAAAGGGCTGGTTTCACGATTAAGAAATCCGCACCTTCAGCAACATCGGATTCAGCTTCACGGAATGCTTCAAGGCGATTGGCAGGATCCATTTGGTAAGTTTTCCTGTCGCCAAATTGCGGCGCGCCATTCGCTGCATCACGGAATGGGCCGTAAAAAGCCGATGCATATTTCACTGCATAGGACATGATCGGAATATCTTCATAGCCAGCTTCATCCAGGCCTGCACGGATGGCCGCAACGAAACCGTCCATCATATTGGAAGGGGCAATGATATCGGCACCGGCCTCAGCCTGGCTGATCGCCGTTTTGGCAAGAAGGTCAAGAGAAGCGTCATTCAGGATCCTTTCCCCTTCAACGACCCCGCAATGGCCATGGCTTGTATACTCACAAAGACATGTATCAGCAATGACAATGACTTCAGGATATTGTTTTTTGATATAGCGGGTTGCCTCTTGCACAAGTCCGTTATGGTGAAATGCTCCTGTGCCTTGTTCGTCTTTATCATGAGCAAAAGGGACACCGAATAAAATGACTGACTTAATGCCCAGACTTACGACTTCATCCATTTCAGCCCCAAGGTTATCCATGGATAACTGATATATACCCGGCATCGAGTTGATTTCATTTTTTACATTTTCACCGTCAATGACGAAGATCGGATAGATCAAATCCTCTTTATGCAATTGTGTTTCACGGACTAAAGCCCTCATGCCAGCACTTGCACGCAAGCGACGGTGGCGATTGAATGGAATGTTTTTCATTTTGAAGTTCCTCCCTTATTATTTCTTTTTGCTTATGAAGCGTATTAAATCCGCAACCATGGCATCCGTCGTATAAACATCTGGACAAACATCGACGTTTAGCCCATTTTGTTCAGCCGTTTTAGCGGCAATCGGCCCGATGCATGCGATGATGATCCGGTCTATGTATGTATCCAAATCATGGCGTTCCATGATCTGTAAAAAATGATTGACCGTCGAAGAGCTCGTAAAGGTTATGATGTCGATTTCATGATTCGTTATAAGTTTCACGAGTCTTTTTTCACTGCTTCCGGGAAGCACGGTATGATAAATTATCACTTCATCACAGGATGCACCAGTTTCATTGATTGCCTCCGCAATAACCGCCCTCGCGAGATTCCCTTTTGCCAGCAATACACGCGACCCGGGGTCAAGCAGGGTAATGAACTCCGCAACAAACCCTTCGGCAACAAACTGAGCTGGAACGAAATCCGCCCTATATCCATGCCGTTTCAGGGCCGCTTCTGTTTTGGAGCCGATAACGGCTATTTTCGGAAGCATTAAAGGCTGTTCACCAATAAGTTTAAAGAAGAAATCCACTCCATTTTGACTGGTGAGAATTATCCAGTCATAGGTATGCAGCTCATCTAACCGCTCTTGAACAACTTCCATATGATCAGGAAGAGTGAACTCAAGCAATGGCACAAGAAGCGGCGTTCCGCCATTTTTATCGATCGAATCTTTTAAACCATCTGCCTGCCCTTTCCCTCTGGTGATTAATACCCGATAATCCTTAAGAGGTTGAAAGGGATTCATTACTGATCAAGCTCCTCTTTTACGCGATCAATCAATTCTTTACCGCCCATTTCACTTATCTGTTTGGCAGCATCATGCCCAACCGTCTCGGGATCAGCCCCCTCGACCATTTCTTTATAAATCACTTTTCCATCCGGAGAAGCGACCAAAGCCGTCAAGGAAACCAATCCATTATCTTTCTCTACCGCAAATCCGGCAATCGGCACCTGGCATCCGCCTTCCATTTTATCCAAAAAGGCACGTTCCGCTTCAACCGTTCTTTTCGTTTTTTCACAGGTTAATTTCTCAAGTTCAGCAAGCAGTTCTTTGTCGTCTTCGCGGCATTCAATGGAAAGTGCCCCTTGTCCAACTGCCGGAATGCAAATATCCTCATCTAAAAATTCCGATACGATGTCCTGCTCCCATCCCATTCTTGATAGTCCGGCGGCTGCTAAAATGATGGCATCATAATCTTCCGTGTTCAGCTTATTCAGACGGGTATCGATATTCCCGCGAATCCATTTAATTTCAAGATCCGGTCTTCTAGCCAAAATTTGCGCACCGCGGCGCAAACTGCTTGTACCTATAATGGAACCGGGCTTCAGTTCGGAAAGGGTTTCATGGTTCTTTGAAATCAAGGCATCCCGATGGTCCTCTCTTGGTGGTATGCAGCCGATCGTCAAGCCTGGAGGCAGCACTGCCGGCATATCTTTCATACTATGTACAGCCATATCTATTTCTTTATCCAGCATCGCTTGTTCGATTTCTTTAACGAATAAGCCTTTTCCGCCTACCTTGGAAAGCGTTACATCAAGGATTTGGTCACCCTTTGTGACAATTTCCTTCACCTCGAACTCGTATGGAACCCCAAGCTCTTTAAGTTGATCGATTACCCAGTTCGTTTGGGTGATCGCTAATTTACTACGTCTAGAACCAACAATTATTTTTCTCATAGTTTCCTCCTATGTATTCCAAAAGTGGAATGTTGAAAGGCTTCCGAAAAGGAAAAAGTTAATTAACACAATCATGAAAGATCCAATATTCAGAAAGGCTAGGGTCCTTCCATACATTTGTTTCCGAATTTTCAAGTATAAAAACACACTGTAAGCGATGAGCAAAATGAATGAACCGATGATCTTCATATCCAGCCAGGATACCCCAGGCACTTTTATATAAGCCCATTGAATCCCCAAGATAAGGGAGACAACTAATAATGGAACACCTATTACTGCGAGGACATAAGACATTTGTTCGAGCTTCGTTAAATCGCCGAGTCGAAGCAGCCGTTTCCCCCACTTCTTCCGTTTGAGTAAATCATATTGAATTAAGTAGAGAAGGGAAAAAACGAAAGAAAGCGTGAATGCCCCATAAGATAGGATGGCAAAAGTGATATGTATGAGCAATAGCTCTGAAACCAGACGCTGTGCAAGCACTTGAGATTCAATCTGAACAGGTGCAAAGGTATGGATGGCCATAACCATAAAACCTAATACGTTCGTAAAAAAGACCGTAAAATCGACTCTTAGCAATCGGTTAATGATTAAAGATAACGATATGAGGACCCATGCATAAAAATATAAGCCTTCAAAAATCGTCAATACCGGGAACCTTCCCGTTTTCAATACATACAGAAATAAAAAAATTGTTTGCAGTACCCAAACAATAGAAAGCAACCAGAAGGCGACCTTATTCGCCTTCTGGTTATTATTAAGGAAGTCAATAAAGTATAAAAGCATACTGATGGCATACAACAATACAGTGGCTTCATGCAATCTTGTCATTAGTAATTCCATATTTACCTCATTACTGGACAGGAACTGGATTCAATAGGGATGCCTTGGAGCTGTTCATTTCTTTTTCATCATCCGCTACCAGCTGGTCTTCAATCAAGTCCTCTAAATGAAAGATTTTCACGAAATTATTTAATTGCTCTTTTGCATTCGGCTCATCCGCAAGCTCTTTTGCATAAAGAATAGGATCTTTTAGCATTTGGTTGATGATGCTCTTCGTATGCTTGTTCAGAACCTTTTTGTCCCGTTCGCTTAAATGAGGAAGCTTTCTTTCGATGCTTTCCATCGTTTCCTGTTGTATGGATAGGGATTTTTCCCGTAAAGAAGAAATGACAGGAACCACACCAAGCAAATTAATCCATTGATTGAAGTCCACAATTTCAGATTCGATCATCAATTCTATTTTCTCGGCAGCTTTTTTGCGCTCTTCGATATTCGCTTGTACGATCCCTTCAAGATCGTCAATGTCATACAAGAAGATATTTTCAAGCTCCGCCAATGTTGGATCAAGGTCACGCGGCACTGCGATATCCACCATGAAAATAGGACGGCCTTTACGAAGCTTATTCACGTATGTCATCATTTCTTTTGTTACTAGAAGATCCTTTGAACCAGTGGAGGTAATCAGGATATCCGCTTCCACTAAAGCGCATTGCAGCTCTTGAAGCTGTTTCGCTGTACCATTGAATCTCTCCGCCAAGTCGACCGCTTTCTGAAAGGTGCGGTTAATGACTGTGATGCTGTCAGCGCCATTACTATGCAGATTCTGAATGGCTAACTCACCCATCTTACCGGCCCCAAGAATCAAGACGTTCTTGCCGTTCAGGCCTCCAAAGATTTTTTTTGCAAGCTCGACTGCCGCATAGCTGACAGAAACGGCATTCGTATTGATATCCGTTTCTGAATGAGCCTT
Source organism: Peribacillus simplex (assembly GCF_001578185.1). Taxonomy (NCBI): domain Bacteria; kingdom Bacillati; phylum Bacillota; class Bacilli; order Caryophanales; family Bacillaceae; genus Peribacillus; species Peribacillus simplex. The sequence goes on from NZ_CP011008.1 coordinate 3,792,007, forward strand.
TTTAGCTAATGTAATGGCTTGCTTGAAGAGATGGTTAAAAACGGTGCCGATCGTATCATCCTTCTGTCCTAACATATAGCTTGTACGCACTTGTCCCAAAATCTGGGTTTCCCCCAGTATCATGGAATTCAAGCCGCAGATAACTGAAAATAAATGCTCGACTGCCCCATCGCCTTCATAGATGAACAGGTATTTAGAAAATTCTTCTTTATCGATGTTAAACCACTCCGAAAGAAATTCCTTTATATAATACCGGCTCGTATGAAGCTGGTCACCGACCGCATATATTTCTGTTCTGTTGCATGTTGAAATAATAATGTTTTCCAAGATGCTTTTTTTATTTTTAAGAGCTTTCATTGCCTCGGCAAGTTCGGCTTCGTTAAACGATAGTTTTTCCCGAATTTCAACAGGGGCAGTTTTGTAATTAATACCAACCGCTAGAATATGCATCCTTTTGTTTTGCACCCCCAAAATTTTTCATGTAAATTTATTATACCATGTACTAAAATGGATACACGCAAATAATATGAACAGTTTATGAAAACGTATGCTACCATGAAAAGACGCAAAACGCCTGAATTGCTCCAAAAGGTGTCTAAGCGGGATTTGTAAGTTACATACATATTTCGACATTGTGTACAAAAGTACCATATCAAAAATGGCAAAGAACTTCAAGTAATCGAATTGACTAGGAGGATAAAATGAAAACGCAACGTATTTTCCCGGGAACCGTTTTAATCGGTTTCGGACTCTATTTTTTTCTTGAACATTCCCAAATGGAAATCTTTCCAGGCTTTTATAGCTGGCCCACTTTATTATGCATAGTCGGTGCCGCCTTCTTGGTTCAGGCCTATAGCGGTAATGAATATGAATCCATCCTGCCAGGAGTCATCCTACTGGGATTCGGGGCTCACTTCCATATTGTAGCAAACCTTGATATTTGGCCGGATAATATAGGTATCTTTATTTTAATCATCTCACTGGGATTTATTCTCCGGGCACGTAAAACAAATTCTGGAATGTTTCACGGGATGGTATTATTCATCATCTCGATCCTTTTCTTGTTCTATGATAAAATCACAACGTCTTTCGGGATTGTTGAAACAAATACGGCGGACATCGAAAGGTTTTGGCCATTTGCCTTGATGGCAATCGGCATCTACTTTTTGGTTCGAAAAAAGTAAAACTTCAGCCGAGTCGCATTTCATGCGAATTTCATAATGAAAAAGGGTATTCCAAATGCGGAATACCCTTTTCTTTTACATATATTTCTTAAGGACGCCCCAAGCTTGTTCCTTACCTTCGCCTGTTTCACCCGAGAAAAGAAGCAATTCATCTTCTCTTTCCATATTTAACGTTTGGCGTGTTATTTTCAAGTGCTTCTGCCATTTGCCTTTTGGAATTTTATCCGCTTTTGTTGCAATTACGATCCTGGGCAGGTCATAATGCTTCAGGAATTCATACATTGCGATATCATCCTTTGTAGGCGGATGACGCAAATCGACGATCAGAAGCGCAGCGCGGAGCTGATCACGGGAAGTGAAGTACGTTTCGATCATCCTTCCCCAAGCATCACGCTCCGTTTTTGAAACCTTTGCATAGCCATAACCCGGTACATCAACAAAATGGATTGCTTCATTTATGATGTAAAAATTCAAGGTCTGCGTTTTACCCGGTTTAGAGGATGTGCGCGCCAAGTTTTTTCGATTGATCATTTTGTTGATGAAACTGGATTTACCAACATTGGAACGGCCCGCCAAGGCAAATTCCGGTATTGGAGTATTGGGATATTGCTCAGGCTTTACAGCGCTGATGACAATATCTGAACTTGTCACTTTCATTCGTTCACACCTACCAATGCATGCTCAAGGACTTCATCGACGTGTGAAACTGGAACAAATGTTAATGCTTTACGGACACTTTCCGGGATATCATCAATATCCTTTTCGTTATTTTGCGGGATGATGATTTTCGTAAGTCCTGCGCGATGGGCCGCTAAAGATTTTTCTTTAAGCCCGCCGATCGGAAGAACCCGTCCGCGTAATGTAATTTCGCCTGTCATGCCTACCTCTTTTCTGATCGGCCTATTAGTAAGGGCCGATATTAACGCTGTTGCAATCGTGATGCCTGCAGAAGGACCATCTTTAGGGACGGCACCTTCGGGGACATGAATATGAATATCATATTTTTCATGGAAGTTCGTATCAATATGAAGTTTTTCAGTTTTCGAACGGACATAACTGAAAGCAGCCTGGGCTGACTCTTTCATTACATCGCCAAGCTTTCCTGTCAGGATAAGCTTGCCTTTACCCGGTGACAAGGAAACCTCGATTTGCAGCGTATCGCCACCAACCGATGTGTAAGCTAAACCATTAGCTACTCCTACTTGGTTTTCGACTTCCGCCTGTCCATAATGGAACATGGTTTTCCCTAAAAACTCCTCGACATTCTTTTCAGAAATGACGACCCGCTTTTTATCTCCGGACACGATGATTTTTGCAGTCTTACGACAAATGCTTGCAAGCTGTCGCTCCAGACTCCGAACACCGGCTTCCCGGGTATAATAACGGATGATTTTGGTAAGTGCTTCCTCACGGATTTGCAATTGTGTCTTCATTAAACCATGGTTTTCCAACTGTCTTGGCAGTAAGTGATCCTTGGCTATATGAAGTTTCTCTATCTCAGTATAACCTGCAATCGAAATGATTTCCATACGATCACGAAGCGGGCCTGGAATAGATCCCAAATTATTCGCAGTCGCTATGAACATGACTTTGGAAAGATTATACGTTTCTTCAATATAATGATCACTGAAATTATGATTTTGCTCCGGATCGAGCACCTCCAGCATCGCTGCAGATGGATCTCCCCTAAAGTCATTGGACATCTTATCCACTTCGTCCAGTAAAAAGACAGGATTGATCGTTCCAGCTTTTTTCATGCCTTGGATGATCCTTCCCGGCATCGCCCCTACATATGTGCGGCGATGTCCGCGGATTTCTGATTCATCACGCACCCCGCCTAAAGATATACGGACGAAATTCCTATTCAGGGATGAAGCAATCGATTTAGCCAGACTTGTTTTCCCGACGCCGGGTGGTCCAACTAAGCAAAGGATCGGTCCCTTCAATGAATTGGTCAATTGCTGGACGGCTAAATACTCAAGCACCCGTTCTTTCACCTTTTCCAATCCATGGTGGTCCCTGTTCAGGATCTTTTCAGCTTTGTGAATATTCAAGTCATCTTTAGTCGCTTTGGACCAAGGAAGCGAGATCAACCATTCGATATAATTACGGATGACAGAACTCTCGGCAGAGCTTGACGGAACTTTTTCATAACGGTCCAATTCCTTTAATGCCGTTTCTTTAATATGCTCAGGCATATCCGCTTCTTCTATCTTTTCGTTGAGGACCTCAATTTCCCCTGTTTTTCCTTCTTTATCGCCCAATTCCTTTTGGATCGCTTTCATTTGTTCACGTAGGTAATATTCTTTTTGGGTCCGTTCCATCGAACGCTTAACACGCTGGCCAATTTTTTTCTCGAGAAAAAGAACTTCTTTCTCGTTATTGATGATTTCGATCACCCGGCTTAAACGCTTTTTCATATCAATGGTCTCAAGCACTTCTTGCTTCTCCTTCAACTTCAAAGGCAAATGGGATGCGATTATATCCGCTAATCTCCCTGGCTCTTCAATATCGGAAGTGGACGAAAACGTTTCACCGGTTATTTTCTTGGACATTTTTATGTATTGTTCAAAATAATCCAGCAGGGTGCGCATTAATGCTTGATGTTCAGCATCCTTTTCATCACTGTCTTCATATATTTTAATCTTGGCACCATAATGTGTCTCATAATCGTAAAATTCAATGACCTCTGCCCGGTTCAATCCTTCCACTAACACCCGGATTGTACCATTCGGAAGCTTCAGCATCTGTTTTACCTTTGTTAAAGTTCCCATAGTAAATAAATCTTCTTCACCTGGTTCGTCCAACGAAACATCTTGTTGTGTCGTCAAAAATATAAGATGGTCTTCCACCATTGCTTTCTCAAGGGCTTGTACCGATTTATCTCGGCCTACATCTAAATGAAGTACCATTGTTGGATATACAAGCAGTCCTCTAAGCGGCAGGAGGGGGACGATGATTTCTTGATCAGTCATTTCCTGACACCTCCATCTAATTAGTATCGTCGTTGTAAACTATTTACCCATGTTCTCAACCTTTTAACAATTCTATCCTATTTATATAGAAGTGTCTATTCGTTTACCTTAACACGTTTCGACTGCTATTATTATCTCCAATATTAGATAAAAAAGCACGTCTTAACAGTGTTTATTTTTTTGAGGACCCCCATTATGGTCCTTAAAATGCCCCGGTTCTGTTTTAATCCGGGGCATTTCCTTTATACGCTTTCTTTTTTCGATAGGTCTAAGGATGTGAGAATTTGTTCCGACATCAGTTCCTTTTTCAGTGCCTGATCCAGCACTTCTTTCACATTCGAAACTGTAATGATTTCTATATCCTTGATCTCAGATAGCATCGGCTGCATGTTATCGGCAGGGATGATTACTTTCTTTGCCCCGGCAAGTTTTGCTGCCTTGATTTTCGGAATGACTCCGCCAATCGGTTTAACACCGCCATGAATGCTAATTTCTCCAGTCATCGCTAATGTGTGATCTACAGGGATTTTATAAATGGCCGAGTAAATGCCTGTTGCCATTGCAATTCCAGCAGAAGGACCATCTACAGGACTTCCGCCCGGAAAGTTGACATGGATATCGAATTGATCGGCAGGCACTCCCATCGATCGTAAAACCGTAATCACATTTTCAATCGAACCTTTTGCCATGCTTTTGCGGCGAATCGACTTGCCATTCCCACCGCCAATACTCTCTTCTTCGACAATGCCGGTAATATTAATCGAACCTTTTTCATCAGGGGCGGCCATGACCATGACCTCGATTTCCAGCAATGCCCCGCTGTTGGGACCGTAGACTGCAAGACCGTTGACAAGGCCTATTTTAGAATTTGATTCTATTTTCCTGTCCATTCTTTGGGTAAGTTGGCTGCTATGTGCCATCCAATCAATATCTTCTTCTCTGATAAAAGTCCTGTTTTCATTAATTGATATTCCTGCAAGAGTCTGAATCATGTTGACAGCTTCCCTGCCATTTCGGGCATAATCCGAAATCGACTGCAAGCCTTTTTCACTGATGGTAATTCCAACTTTATCGGAGGCATTCTTAGCCACAGTGATTATTTCTTCCCTGTCAAGTTCACGAAAAAACACTTCTATGCATCTCGAGCGTATCGCAGGTGCGATTTCATTTGGCGTTCTAGTTGTGGCCCCAATCAATCGAAAGTCAGCCGGAAGTCCATTTTTAAAAATATCATGGATGTGAGTGGGAATACTTTGATTTTCCTCTTGGTAATAGGCACTTTCCAGAAAGACCTTGCGATCCTCCAATACCTTCAACAGTTTATTCATCTGTATTGGATGAAGCTCCCCTATTTCATCAATGAACAGTACGCCTCCATGAGCATTGCTTACTGCACCTTGCTTTGGCTGCGGAATGCCAGCCTGTCCCATCGCCCCGGCCCCTTGATAGATTGGATCATGCACAGAACCGATCAGCGGATCGGCAATCCCCCGTTCATCGAACCTGGCGGTGGTGGCATCCAGTTCAACAAACACTGCCGAATTCTTAAAAGGGGACTTACCATTTTTCTTAGCCTCTTCCAAAACAAGTCTGGCCGCTGCTGTTTTCCCTACCCCTGGAGGACCATAAACTATCACATGCTGGGGATTTGGTCCACATAAAGCAGCCTTTAAAGATTTAATGCCATCTTCCTGACCGATGATTTCATTAAATGTGCTTGGTCTAACCTTCTCCGCCAATGGCTCTGTTAACGAAATCGATCTCATCTTCCGTAATTGGTCCATTTCCTTACGTGAATCACGGTCAATGGAAACTTTTTGTGTCCGCTGGCCTTTCAATAAGTTCAAAAAATACAATCCAATAATGATCCCAAAAAACAGCTGGATAAACAACGCCAATCCTGTCCAATTCATCGTATTCCCTCCTGCACTCTCCAAGTTTGTCATTTCTGTTAGTATCTCCTTTGGAAGGGCGAAATTATCCAAAAATTTCGTGTTGTAAATTTTGGGGTTTTCATCTCAAAGAACAGTATTTTCTCAATAAACATAAAAAAAGACAAAAGAAAAAAAGACTGCCAGGATGTACTGGCAGTCTTACTTTTCCTATAAATTAAGCAGATGTTTTCTTTCCTTGTCCTTTGATGGTTGTACCGTCTTTAAGGACGAGCTTTGGAGATTCATTTTTCGAAATCGTGCTGCCTGTGATTACACATTTTGCAACATCATCACGTGAAGGCAGATCGAACATCACTTCAAGAATGATGCCTTCAATGATCGAACGCAGACCACGTGCACCAGTTTTACGTTCAATTGCCTTTTTAGCAATTTCACTTAGCGCTTCCTGTTCGAATTCCAATTCAACATCGTCAAGCTCAAGCAATTTTTGATATTGCTTAACAAGGGCATTTTTCGGCTTTGTCAGGATTTCAATCAAAGCTGCTTCATCCAATTGCTCAAGAGTCGCAATTACCGGAAGACGCCCGATGAATTCCGGAATTAAACCGAAACGAAGCAAGTCTTCAGGAAGAACTTTTGAAAGCAACTCTTTTTCTGCAATATCATCCTTTTTCACGTCAGAGCCAAAACCAATGACTTTTTGACCAAGACGGCGTTTGATGATCGGTTCGATGCCATCAAATGCACCGCCACAGATGAACAAGATATTGGTCGTATCGATTTGGATGAATTCTTGATGTGGGTGTTTACGACCACCTTGAGGCGGTACGCTTGCAACCGTTCCTTCAAGAATTTTCAATAAAGCTTGTTGCACACCTTCACCGGACACGTCACGTGTAATGGAAGGATTCTCCGATTTACGGGCAACTTTATCGATTTCATCAATATAAATGATGCCTTTTTCCGCTTTTTCCACATCATAATCAGCTGCTTGGATCAATTTTAGAAGGATGTTTTCGACATCTTCCCCAACATATCCAGCTTCTGTCAATGAAGTCGCATCAGCAATTGCAAAAGGAACATTCAGTAATCGCGCCAATGTTTGCGCAAGAAGGGTTTTCCCGCTTCCAGTCGGTCCGATCAAGGCGATGTTACTTTTAGAAAGCTCAACATCGTCGACTTTGCTATTGGAATTGATACGTTTATAATGATTGTAAACAGCGACAGCCAAAGACTTCTTCGCCTGTTCTTGTCCAATCACATATTCGTCAAGAATTTCACGGATTTCCATAGGTTTAGGCACATCTCTGAATTCTACTTCTTCATCAGTCCCCAACTCTTCTTCGACGATCTCCGTACAAAGCTCGATACACTCGTCACAAATATATACACCTGGACCAGCAACCAGTTTACGGACTTGTTCTTGTGTTTTACCGCAAAAAGAACATTTTAACTGTCCTTTTTCATCATTAAATTTAAACATGTACGTTCACCCCTTCAAATACTCTTCCAACTCTATTACATAGCGGTACCCGATTGTAAAAAAAAACCGGGCACACACCTACTTAAGCATTCCAAAATCCCTAGCATGTTTTGCATTTTATCATGTTCTTGGAAGTTTAGTAACAAAAATGCTCACGCGTCCGAGTTGTAAATATGTACAATAATCAATCAATATGTATTTGCCCTTTACCAGTATGCCCAAAACTTTTGATTTTTAAAATCAGGATTTGCTGTATAAATATGTATATGCGGTATTAGAACTAATCTACACTGAAATTCAAAAAAAATCAATCAGGAACTTACCGATATTTGAAATTTCCACTAATTCTCAATATGTATAAAACAAGGCACGATTACTCGCGCCTTGTTTTTTAAGGAAATATTTAAATCTACTTATTTATAAAAATTATTTTGCGTCAACTGTTTTGCTGTTTTCTACCAAGAAGTCAATAGCTTTCTTAATTTTAAGATCGCCTTTGATTCCTTCTAAGTTTCCAAGAGCTTGTTTAATCGCATCAATTTCCATATTGTACATTGTAGCCATTTGTCCAAGCTCTGCTTCTACATCTTCGTCAGTCGCTTCAATTTTTTCAACTTCAGCGATTGCTTCAAGAGTCAGGCTCGTACGAACTTGTCCTTCAGCTTCTTCTTTCATTTGTGCTTTTAAAGCTTCTTCGTCTTGACCTGAGAATTGGTAGTAAAGTTCCAAATTAAGTCCTTGAGATTGAATGCGTTGAGAGAACTCATTCATCATGCGGTCCACTTCGTTTGAAATCATTGCTTCAGGAACGTCCATTTCTGCGCCTTCAACAGCTTTACCAATTACAGTGTTTTGTATGAAGTTTTCTTCTTCGTGTTTTTTGTCATGCTCTAATTTATGTTTTGTTTTTTCTTTAAGTTCAGCCAAAGTTTCAACTTCGTCGTCGACATCTTTCGCGAACTCATCATCCAACTCAGGAAGTTGTTTAGTTTTGATTTCGTGAATTTTCACTTTGAATACAGCTGGTTTACCTGCAAGTTCAGCAGCATGATATTCTTCAGGGAAAGTAACTTCGATGTCTTTTTCAGCGCCAGTTTCAAGACCAACAAGCTGCTCTTCAAATCCTGGAATGAAAGAGTTTGAACCGATTTCCAATGAATGGTTTTCTGAAGCTCCGCCTTCGAATGCTTCACCATCAACGAATCCTTCAAAGTCAAGAACGACTGTATCGCCGTCAGCAGCTTGTCCTTCTTCTTTAACAACAAGCTCAGCTTGCTTCTCTTGCAAAGTTTTCAATTCGTTTTCAACATCTTCGTCAGTTACTTCAGTATTGAATTTTTCAACTTCAACACCTTTGTAATCTCCCAATTTAACTTCAGGCTTAACTGTTACAGTTGCAGTGAAGATCAGGTTTTCGCCTTTTTCCATTTTCTCGATGTCGATTTCTGGACGATCTACAGGCTGGATTCCAGCTTCTTCGACAGCATTTGCATATGCATCTGGAAGAATGATATCAAGCGCATCTTGGTATAGTGATTCTACGCCGAATTTTTTTTCGAACATTTGACGTGGCATTTTACCTTTACGGAAGCCAGGTACATTTACTTGTTTCACTACTTTTTTGAAAGCTGCGTCTAAACCTTCGTTTACTTTTGCAGAGTCAACTTCAATTGTTAGTACGCCTTGATTACCTTCTTGTTTTTCCCATTTTACAGACATGTGTTTCCCTCCAAAAAATCTATATACTTCAATAATAAGCATTGGATGAATATGCTTTGCAAGTGTAACAAGTCATCCCTCAAATATCCCCAAAAAAAATATTGGGAAATCGTCAAAACCTGACGATTATACATTACAACCACTACATTATACCACAGGTTTAATCTGTTACAACAGCAATAGCTTAAATAATGGGATAAGAAATTTCCTCAATTTCTTTTAAATAGGATAGGATATCCGCAACGGTTTCTTCATCAGCCAGATAAAGGTCAGCCAAGTCACTCCCAAAAACTTCCCCAGTCATGTATTCTTCCGCTAAGGCATGATAGGCAGCTGCCCACGCCGCAAATCTTTCTGGTCCAGGTTCAAAGGGATACAATATAAAGGAATGACGGTCAATCAAACTATGGACCATTTCAAATAAGCTCGGATTTTCCTGACTGATTTCCTCTTCAGTCAGGCCGGTGACCTTCTTATAGAAGTCCGTCTCCTTCACACTTTTCAATTCCCTTGGTATGACCGACTTCGTTTGATTGAATTTCCTTAGTGTCACTTCCTCGTTGTATTCCTGGTCAATAAGAATGTTAAGGAGCATCGTTTTAAAGAAAGGGTGTCCCTCATCATTTTGTAGAAATTGTGCGATTTCCGGGATAAATGGTCGAATATTGATATTCGTTAGTTTTGAAATGACCATGAACATTTCATTATCCATTTTCCCTTCAAAAAGATCATTCTCCTGCAATTCCTCTGCAAGCTGCTGATTTTGCCTTTCCTTTTCTTCTTTTTTATCCTCAAGGGCCCTTTTACTGAACTGAAGCATCTTTTCGAAATGTTCCTCTTTATCAAAGGGAATTTGGCTCTCTTCAAATAGCAGCTCGATTGTCGTGACCATTTCCTGATGCTCGCCTAATTGCAGCAGTACCATCAAATAGATATTGATAAGTTGAAAATAGTCGCCTATGCCTTTATTCAGCATCTCTATACACAACTCTTTTGACTCCTCATAATACTCAAGTTCTACTAGTGAGACTACAAGCCCCATGCAAACTTCATCATTTTCGGGCTCATACTCCCTGGCTTGGCTGAAAAGCTGTGCAGCCGCTTTAAAGTTTCTGTTCCCAAGCTCGTCAAGCCCTTTTGCAATCAGCCTTTCACCGAGATTTGGAAAGGCGATAATCTTGGTTTCTCCGGCCTTCTTTTGGTTGTTCTCATTATCCATCCTATTTTCCGCCTCACCGTTCGCTTTTTGAAAAACAGTTTAGCATGTAATAGCAGGAAACACAAAATTATATGGACGGATGAACGCCATTCCGTCTTAACCAGGTTCCTCAAAAAAAAAACCGCATCCTTTCAAATGAAAGGATGACGGGAAAATGACATTCTTCAATTAAATGCTCGATACAGCCTTTTCTTGCGATTCATAGGCAGAAATCTTTTGATCATATTGCAGGGTTATCGAAATTTCATCCCAGCCCTTAATAAGCATTTCCTTCCAATATGGATGGATGTCAAAGCTTGTTTCAAACCCTTGGCCATCTTTCAATGTCTGATTGGGAAGGTCGATAGTCAACTCATAATCAGTTGCCGACACCCTCTCCATTAAATACTTTACTTCAGCCTGGGTTAAAGCGATGGGGACCATGCCATTTTTCATGCAATTACTTTTAAAGATATCAGCATAAGACGGTGCGATGATGATATCGAATCCATAGTCTTTCAATGACCACGGAGCATGCTCACGAGAAGAACCGCAGCCAAAATTTTCACCTGCTATTAAAATGGACGCGTTTTTATTATGGGGCTGATTCAATTCAAAATCAGGACTTTCTTTTCCATTCTCATCAAAACGCCAGTTATAGAATAAAAATTCTCCAAATCCGCTTCGCTCAATCCGTTTTAAAAATTGCTTTGGAATGATTTGGTCCGTATCCACGTTTTTACGGTCAAGTGCCGCCGCTCTTCCTTTGTAAATAGTAATGGGTTCCATTCTCTGCACCTCCGGTTAATTCTTATTCTTAATGGACCTGTTCAGTTCTTTCCGAATTCCTGATATCGACAAATTTCCCATGAATGGCCGCCGCGGCAGCCATTGCCGGACTAACTAGGTGTGTCCTTGCACCAGCTCCTTGCCTGCCTTCAAAGTTCCGATTACTGGTGGAGGCACAATGCTCTCCGGTTGGAACCACATCAGGGTTCATGCTCAAGCACATGCTGCAACCTGATTCACGCCATTCAAAGCCCGCAGATTTGAAGATCTCATCCAACCCTTCTTCTTCCGCTTGCCTTTTAACACTCTGTGAACCGGGAACGACCATCGCCCGAACTCCTTTTTGCACAGTCTGGCCATCGATCATTTCTGCGGCCTGCCGCAAGTCTTCAATGCGTGAGTTCGTACAAGATCCTATGAATACATGCTGAACGGGGATATCCGTGATTGGCATGCCTTCCTCAAGACCCATGTACTCAAGTGCCCGATTCAGCTCCTTAGAATCCATGATACCTTCCGCGAAGGTAGGTACTTTACCGTCCACTCCACTAGCCATTCCAGGATTTGTACCCCAGCTGACCATAGGTGAAATCAGGCTGCCATCAAGAATGATTTCTTGGTCATATACAGCATCCTCATCACTTGAAAGTGACTTCCACTCCTGAACACATTGCTCGTACTCTTCTCCTTTCGGCAAATATTTACGACCTTTCAAATATGAGAAAGTTGTTTCATCAGGAGCAACCAGCCCCGCCCTTGCCCCGCCTTCAATCGACATATTGCAAACCGTCATTCTCTCTTCCATCGACATATCCCGGAAAACTTCCCCACAATACTCAATGATGTGCCCAGTGCCGAAATCGACGCCAAATTTAGAAATCACAAATAAAATGACATCTTTCGCCATCACACCGTGTCCAAGTTTGCCATTAACCTCAAGCTTTAATGTTTTCGGTTTTGTTTGCCAAAGGGTTTGTGTGGCCAAAACATGCTCAACCTCACTCGTACCGATTCCAAACGCAATCGATCCAAACGCACCATGTGTGGAAGTATGACTGTCACCGCATACAATCGTCATCCCTGGCTGTGTAAGCCCTAATTCTGGCCCGATAACGTGAACGATCCCTTGTTCCGGGCTGTCCAAATCAGCCAAGCGGATACCGAACTCCTTACAGTTTTGGTCTAGTGCCTCTAATTGCTTTCTAGCAATATCATCCTCGATGAAATAGCGATTAACGGTTGGTACATTATGGTCCATTGTCGCAAAAGTACGGTCTGGTCTCCTGACTGTGCGTCCTTTTAATCTCAATCCTTCAAATGCTTGCGGAGATGTCACTTCATGAATATATTGAAGGTCTATATAAATCAAATCCGGTTTATTTTCCTCTTCATTTACAATATGACGATCCCATATTTTCTCTATTATCGACTTTCCCATCTTATCCCACCTCGATCAATCTTATATTTTTTTAAAAAACACGGCCTAATATTAGGCCGTGAAAGAAGTTTATGCGTAAGCTCCCATGATATTGGAAATGGCTTCCTGGTCTAAAAGATTGGCTTTTATTTCTGCAATCATCTCTGAAGTAGACGTAATAATTGGTTGGCCATTTGCGATATCGCCTGTTCTCAAACCATAATCAAGGACCGTTTCCACTGCCTGCTCAACGGCATGTGCCTCATCTTCCAAGCCAAAGGACAAACGCAGCATGGACGCCGCTGATAAAATGGTCCCAATTGGATTAGCTAAGTTTTTGCCCGCAATATCAGGAGCAGAGCCATGAATCGGTTCATATAAATTAGGCCCTTCCGTTGATATGGAGGCGGAAGGAAGCATTCCAAGCGAGCCAGTCAATACAGAGGCTTCATCACTTAAAATATCACCGAACATATTCTCCGTCACGATAATATCAAATTGTTTCGGGTTTTTAATCAGTTGCATGGCTGCATTATCCACAAGCATATGTTCAAGGATTACATCCGGATAGTCCTTGGCGATTTCTTCAGCCGTTTCACGCCACATCCTGCTGGATTCAAGAACATTCGCTTTATCCACGGATGTTACTTTTTTCTTGCGTTCCGATGCTAATTCAAAAGCAAGTTCAATGATGCGCTTCATTTCGCTTTTCTGATAGAAAAGGGTATCGACAACCGCTTCTTTCCCTTCTCTTTCAACGCGCTCACTTGGCTTACCGAAATACAGGCCGCCAGTTAGTTCCCTGACAATCACGAAATCAACATCTTCAATGAATTCCTTTTTAAGAGGAGAAGATTCCGACAAGCTGGAATAGTAGCTGATTGGACGGATGTTAGCATAAAGATTCAAATCTTTTCGGATTTTCAACAAACCACGTTCCGGTCTTAAGTGTGCAGGCTGGTCATCCCACTTAGGTCCTCCAACGGCACCCAATAATACCGCATCGCTGTTTTTACAAATCTCCACTGTTTCATCCGGCAAGGGGGAGCCTGTGTTATCGATGGCCCCGCCTCCAATCTCACCATATTGAAATTCAAAATCGTGTCCATATCTTTGGGCAACGGCTTCGAGGATTTCTACAGCGCCTCTTGTTACTTCTTTCCCGATGCCATCTCCTTGAAGCACCGCAATATTCCTTTTCATCGAAATCTCCCCTTCCTATTGTAATACTGCTTTTTCTTCCAGTTCCCTCATGATGATCACACGGTTCACAGCGTTCAAATACGCTTTGGCAGATGCCTCCAAGACGTCCTGATCAAGACCGCGGCCGCTCGTTTCCACACCGTTATAATCAATTTTCACAAAAACCTGAGCAAGGGCATCCATACCGCCACCCACCGATTGAATTCGATAGTCCAGCAAGTTGATTTCACTGCCCAAACATCTTTCAAGCGTGTTATAAAGGGCTTCAACACTCCCTGCCCCTGTAGCCGCTTCCTGAATCTCTTCATTATCGCCTTTTTTCAGTGTAACCGTCGCTGTGGCAACTTGATGTGTACCGTGGGAAATCTGGAAAGAAATCAGGTCATAGAAACTGATATCCGTCGCTTTCTCTTCAAGCACCAGTGCCACGATATCTTCATCAGTCATGGTCTTTTTATTATCGGCCAATTCCTTGAATTGAACGAATAATGAGTTCATTTCCTCATCCGTTACCGTAAAATTCAACTCTTGTAATCTTTCTTTAAAAGCATGCCGCCCTGAATGCTTCCCTAAAACAAGTGAATTGGACGAAACTCCGACGAGTTCAGGTGATATGATTTCGTATGTCGTTTTTTCTTTTAACATGCCATCCTGATGAATGCCAGATTCATGTGCATAAGCATTGGCGCCAATTATGGCTTTATTAGCAGGAACTTGCATTCCCGTAAGGCGGCTAACTAGGTCACTGGTCCTTTTAATTTCATTTAATACAAGGTCCGTTCCCGCTTGATAGAAATCTTTACGGATGTAGAGTGCCATAGCCACCTCTTCAAGTGCCACATTTCCAGCACGTTCACCAATGCCGTTGATTGTGCCTTCGACTTGTGTAGCCCCGCCTTCGATGGCAGCCAATGAATTGGCCGTTGCCATTCCAAGATCGTCATGGCAGTGTGCAGATAAGCTAACCTTATCAATAGAAGGAACATGTTCACGAAGGTATCTGAAAATGTTTCCGTATTCGATTGGAGCTGCATACCCTACAGTATCCGGGATATTAATGACCTTAGCACCAGCTTGAATGACCGCTTCAACGATTTCAGCCAAATAGTCAAGTTCCGTACGGCTTGCATCTTCTGCAGACCATTGCACGATCGGAAAACGCGCTGCTCCGTACTTAACCATTTCAACCGACTTTTCAATCACTTGCTGCTTCGACATTTTTAACTTATATTCACGATGAATGGGCGAAGTGGCGATGAACGTATGCAATCTCGGTTCCGCCCCGTCCCTTAATGAATCCCAGGCTGCATCAATATCTCCTTTTACAGCACGCGCCAGCCCCGTAACAGAGCTGTTTTTAATTTTGCGCGCGATTTCCTGTACGGAGTTGAAATCCCCTTTTGATGCTGCCGGAAAACCGGCTTCGATAATATCAACACCCAATCTTTCAAGCTGATAAGCAATTTCAAGCTTTTCGGTAAAATTCAAATTCACACCGGCTGATTGCTCCCCATCTCGAAGCGTAGTTTCAAATATATTAATTTTTCGCAACGGCTACCACTTCTTTCTCTTTTTGTTGAGGTTTTACGAATGGCATCATTTTTCTTAATTCACGGCCAACCACTTCGATTTGATGTTGGTTTTCACGATTATTAATAGCATTGAAGACTGGACGGTTCGCTTGGTTTTCCAAGATCCATCCTTTAGCGAACTCACCGTCTTGGATGTCTTTCAAGATCGCTTTCATGGCCTCTTTCGTAGTTTCCGTCACAACGCGTGGTCCAGAAACGAAATCTCCCCATTGAGCTGTGTCAGAAATGGAATAGCGCATGTTTTCCATTCCGCCCTCATACATAAGGTCGATGATTAATTTAAGTTCATGCAAACACTCGAAATATGCCACTTCCGGCTGGTATCCAGCTTCTGTCAAGGTTTCGAAACCAGCTTTCACAAGGGAAGTCAATCCGCCGCAAAGTACGGCCTGTTCTCCGAATAGATCCGTTTCCGTTTCTTCCTGGAAAGTAGTTTCCAAACCGCCAGCTCTTAAAGAACCGATTCCCCGAGCGTACGCAAGTGCCAATTCTCTTGCTTCACCCGTAACATTTTGATAGATGGCGAACAATGCCGGCACCCCTGCACCTTGTTCATATGTACGGCGAACAAGATGTCCCGGACCTTTTGGAGCGACTAATAATACATCCACATCTGCCGGAGGAACGATTTGATTGAAATGGACGTTGAATCCGTGTGCGAACATTAACGCTTGACCTGCGCGCAATACCGGTTTGATTTCTTCTTGGTATACTTTCGGCTGAGTTTCATCAGGTAAAAGGTTCATGATTACGTCTGCCTGTTCAGCGGCTTCTTTAACTGTGTAAACATTGAACCCGTCTTCCACCGCTTTATCGAAGGATTTACCTTTCCTGATTCCGATGATTACTTCTACACCACTGTCACGTAGGTTTTGTGCGTGTGCGTGTCCTTGTGAACCATATCCGATGACCGCTACCTTTTTATTGTTGAAAAAATTCTCGTTTGCTTCTGCGTTATAATATACTTTTGCCATAATAATTACATCTCCCTTTTCTTTTCATTATTGTTTTTGTTTTTTTATACAATTGTTGCGCTCTTGGCGTGTGCTATTTGCATTCCACGCGGGATGGCGGCTGTCCCTGTCCTTGCCAATTCCTTGATGCCATATGGCTTGATCAGTTCAATGAAAGCTTCGATTTTATCCGATTCCCCAGTGATTTGAACTGTCACGCTATCTTTACTGACATCAATTACTGATGCACGGAAGGGTTCGATGACTGAATAAATCTCAGCTCGGGTATGTGTTGTCACCAATATTTTGATGAGTGCAAGTTCCCTCGCCACAATGGATTGATTCGTAATATCATATACTTTCAATACTTCGATCTGCTTGTTCAATTGCTTGGTGATCTGTTCAACGACTGTTTCGTCATCAACATCGACCACGAAGGTCATCCTTGAAATGCCTTCCTGCTCGGATGGGCCGACAGCCATGCTTTCAATGTTATAATTTCTTTTCGTGAACAGATTCGTAATCCGATTCAGGACACCTGGCCGGTTGTTCACGGTGAGGCTTAGAATTCCTTTCATTGATTAAACTCCTTCCATTTCATCAAGCCCTTTTCCTTGTGCTACCATCGGAAAGACATTTTCTTTTTGCTTTACACGGAAATCGATTAATACCGGACCATCTGTCGCTAACGCTACATCCAGGCAGTTGCTGGCTTCTTCCTCCGTCGTCACCTTGTAACCCGGAATTCCATAAGCATCCGCTAATTTCACAAAGTCCGGATGCGATTGAAAAATACTGTGTGAGAAACGGTTATCATGAAAGAGTTCCTGCCACTGCCTTACCATCCCGAGTGCCCCGTTATTGACAATGATGATTTTGATCGGCAGATTCATTTCGGCAATGACCGATAGTTCTTGCAGGCACATCTGGAAACCGCCATCTCCCGATATGGAAAGCACCGTCGCTTTCGGATTCGCCAGTTGTGCTCCGAGTGCCGACGGTAAGCCAAAGCCCATCGTTCCGAGTCCACCGGAAGTGACCCATGAATTCGGTTTGTTAAACGGATAGTATTGCGCTGCCCACATTTGATGCTGTCCAACATCCGTCGTAACAATGGCCTCCCCTTTCGTTTTTTCATGAAGCATCTGGATGACCCGCTGTGGTTTCAGCACGCCTTCTTCATGTGTATAACGCAATGGGAACTCTTCATTCCATGCAGTCAGCTGTGTGGTCCATTTTTCAATTTCCGGCTTCTTGCCATTTTGTGCGATTAACTCCGTCAGTGCTTCCTTAGCACTTCCGACAACTGGAATTTTCGTCGGTACATTTTTACCGATTTCCGCTGGATCAATATCGATATGGGCCACCGTTGCATGCTGTGCGAACTTCGCTAGATTTCCAGTCAATCGATCATCGAACCTGGCACCGATATTGATTAATAGGTCACATTTCGATAACGCCATGTTTGCTGCAAAACAGCCATGCATACCACCCATTCCGATAAAGAGGGGGTGTTCCGCCGGAAAACCTCCAAGACCCAATAAAGTGTGGACGACAGGAATGCCTTGCTGCTCGACATAGTCCTTTAATAGGTGAGATGCCTTCGCATGCAGGACGCCTGCCCCTGCAAGAATGACCGGTCTTTTCGCTCCACTTACGGCTTCAACAAGCTTTCTGATCTGTAAGTAATTCGGCTTGGTCGTCGGCTGGTAACCAGGGAGATCCATTTCTGGCTCCTCAGCCGTATATGCACCTTCTAAAATGGCCATATCTTTAGGTATATCAATTAATACTGGGCCAGGCCTGCCGCTTGAAGCGATATAAAAAGCTTCTTTTATAATGCGCGGGAGGTCTTCCGGCTTTCTTACCTGGTAATTATGTTTTGTAATCGGTGTAGTGATCCCCAGTACATCCGCTTCCTGGAATGCATCTGAACCAATTACGCTGGTAGCGACCTGACCCGAAATAACCACAAGCGGCAATGAGTCGATCATTGCATCAGCCAAACCCGTGACAATGTTCGTCGCTCCTGGTCCGGATGTGACTATGACCACCCCCGGCTTGCCGGTTATCCTGGCGTATCCTTCCGCTGCATGGATCGCACCTTGTTCGTGTCTTGTCAAAATATGAAAAAGCTCTGAACTGTAAAGCTTGTCATAAATCGGCAATACGGAACCACCCGGATATCCAAAGATGACTTCAACATTTTCCTTTTTCAATGCATTCAGCAGAAATTCGGCACCACTATAATGTGTCTTTCCACTTTTCCGATCAGCAATCACTGATTTTTGTGTCATTTCGTTAATACCCCCTTCACTTTCCCATAAAATAATTTCCAAAGATTCAGAATTTTCAGCTTTTAAGGCATACAAAAAAGCCTTTTCACCCCAAATGTACTTGCACTCGGCAAGTTAAAGGGGTGAAAAGGCTTGATGAGCCACTCCACGGTACCACCCTTTTTCGCATGAAACTCCATGCGCACTTTGAATAGTCTACACTATTCTCTGTTTTGGTAACGGGTACTGGTACGCACCCGTTCAGCCCTACTAGTCTGACGTTCAAGCTGAAACTCCAAGGTGAGTTCATCTTTCGGGACAATACCGGCTCTCAGCTACCCGGCTCTCTGTGACTGCCTTTTAAAAAGACTACTTATCCTCTTCAATGCTTTTCGCATTATTCATATTTTTCGAAACGCTTATGTTTGATGTCTTGTATTTGTGATTATCTTACGTGTATTTCATGTAGTAGTCAACAGGTTTTTGAGAATTTTTTGATAATTCTAAATTGCGAGTTTTGCTGTATACGCTTACATACCTACCATTACCACATTCTATAAATAAGTTATTTCAATTATTAATTTTTAAAAATGTTAGATTTCCCAGTTAGAATTTTAAATTTATAAAAAACTTATTCATCAGAAACTCCAATTACGCATCCATGTATTTCCATTACCCATTCATATGCGGAATCAACCATTATTCCTTTCGGCTTCATTTCTAACTGTCAATCTCCTTTATGAAAAGGGGCGTTAACGCAACTCTTGATAAAAGACTTGGCCTAAACCTCTTTTGAAGATCTCTCGTAGATAAACCGCCCGACATCCCAAGATGCGGAAAATCCCGGAACGATTCAAAATCCCCCCAAACAAATACCAGGGATTTTGCTATGGCTGGTACTCTTGTCCACTTTTCTTCCTCTGTCCACAATGCCCGCTTGCCGTCATCACTAACAATGATAAAATCTACAGCAAGTCCATAGTTATGCAAGGATTGGCCCACTCTGGCATATGTCACGACCGGCTTTAATTTATTCGTTCTGCCTTATTCATAAAGAAACATCGGTAACCAGCCGTGATTTGAACAATTATCCCCGCTTCAAAAGCTAATTTCACCACTTCGAGTATCGTCTCGTTCACGACCGGGTTCATACCGCTTCCCATATTTTCCTTTGCGTGATTCAATAGGGTTTGTAATTTGATGGCCATCCTGGCACCTCCCCTATATTAAATGCGAACATAACTGCAGAAGGGAAGGCTTTACCATTATTTTATTGGGGGGTAAAGAGTATCAGAAAAATGAAAAAGGGCTGAACATAGGTGATATTAATCATCCCCTAAGTCAGCCCTCCGGGTCATTTAGCCAATACATCCTCGTATTCTGCATTTTTTTCAAACAGTTTTTGAACGAACGAACATACCGGAACAACTTTCAGATTTTCCTCCCTTGCGAATCCTATGATCTTTTCAACAAGGGCATTTCCTACCTTTTGCCCGCGAAGCTTGTCAGAAACAACGGTATGATCGACCGTGATCTCATCATCACCTGATTTAAAGAATGTAATTTCCGCTAGTTTCTCACCAGATTCTTCGACAAAAAAAGAACTTTCACCTTTTTTGATATCCACCATCTCGATGACCTCCTTTTAATTCCTTTTTATCATATCTCACAAAATGGAAATTAACCAAATATTTAAAGCTTACTCAAATTATTGCTATGTGAAGTTTACTTACAAATAAAAGAGGGATGATAAAAAATGATCCCAGGTAGATAAATGACATGACTTGGAAATCATGATTGATTTTCCAGCTAACTCCGAGACGATTTTCCGAAGATATATATTTCCCGTAAAGCCTAGAATTCACTGAAACTGAGGTGTTCGTACTGCATGAAATCTTTTAACAAGGTTTTTCTTACTCTTGCACAAACATAATGTAATTCAGAGTTTTTCAAGCTTCTGTTTTTTTATTGCAACTAATAAATGGAAGGAATCTTTCCATGATGGTGTTAGAATAAGTAAATAGCAGAAACTAAAAAACTCCCTATATAGGATAGGGCAGACAGACTGTAGACAAACTCTCGATGAAAATCGAGTTTGTCTACAGTTTTTTTTGAGGGTTTTAAAAATTCGAACGTTGATTAGAACGTAGGGCACTCGCTTTCCGCGGGCGGTCCGCCCTCGGCGCCTTTGCGCCTGTGGGGTCTCCCTTGGACGCGCTTTTCCCGCAGGAGTCTCGTACACCCGCTCCAATCAACTTTGTTTTAACAATTAGATATAACCGCTTTTGCCTACAGTCTTTTTTGTTTTAAAATTTTAAAGTACTCAACAACAAATAAAGAGGGATATCGTGAGTACAAATCTCCCAAACACATTTGTAAGACATGTTCATTTTTATCAATAGTGTACAGAAAGCAAAGACCATCAAAAAGTGGTGACGCGCCATATCTGGCAAGAAAATATGGAGGAAGCAGATCACCTGCGTCATCATCAAGATGTAAAACCTATCTATGCAAAACGCAAGGAAACGATTGAGCGTGTATTCGCAGATGCAAAAGAAAAGCATGGTATGCGTTGGACTGCTTTAAGGGGACTTAAAAAATTGTCGATGCAGGCGATGGGTTACTTTCGCTGCCATGAATGTAAAGAAGATGGCCAATTGGACATGGCAAGGTCCAAAAATGGTCTAACATAGCTCGTAGAGACCTAAGCTCTTAATCTTGAGCAGAATTCCAAGAAAATATCAAAAGGGATTCGGAATTAATACACTCCGAACCCCTTTTGTCGACCTAACTGACTGCCCTATTTAGGATAGGGCAGAGCGTTATACTTTTATGGACAGAAAATATAAAATAATGATCGATAACAATATGACCATAAAAACAGCGATGAGAATTACGTGCGCACTCGAGGGCCGAAACGTCCCTTCATTGATTTGCCGCTTCTTCTGCAGATAACCGAACGTCGCCAGCACCGTAATCACAAGGCCCAATGCACATGCGAACATCCCCAGTATGATACTGATCAAGTCTATTCGGGCATCCCGATGCACACCAATCGTAAAATGCAGGCTCGTCGTGAGAAAGCCAACCCCCACTATCGCAATCACCGTTCTTATCCACGCCAAAAAGGTGCGTTCATTAGCCAGATGCTGCTGAGCATATTTCAATTGGTTTTTCTCCATGTCATCACCTTAATTGAACATTTTTGAATCGATTCTTATGTAACTGATGTGAAAGACTCGTAACACATCTTAATCCGCCGCCTTCAGGACTCGGGCCTCTCATTATCAGTCATCTCTTAAGGAACGACATGGCCCTGAACATAGACCCGACAAACATTAGGCCAGCGCCGCCAAGCAATAAATATATACATTGTGTTTTATCAATAACATCCAAAGGATAAAGCAAGGCACCCAGTGCAATGATTGTCCCTATCCCCGTTATGGTCCATCCTATTTTTTTCATTCGCAACTCCTAAAAATGATGTATTTAGAGAAGGTCCTTCAAGGGTTCCCCCTAAGTTTTACAAACAGGACCCCTCACTAATAGCTTAAACCATTTAAAAACCAACAACAAGTGAGATATCATAATTATCTTCCCACGAAAAAAAGAGCCATAATGACTCCCTATTTTGAATATCCCATTTTCAGCTGTCCTTTTTATCCTTTTCCATGTATTCTTTTATCTTTCTATCTTCCCACTAAAGACGTAAAGCTCCCATGTGCAAAGATTGCTATGCCATGCACCAGAACTCCAATCCTCCACCCTCCAAATGGATAAAGGAACCCCCAATAACCAGGATCCGACAATAGGTGACACCGTTAAATGAATGAAAATGCCTTAAGGTTTTCCACCCTTTTTTTTGCTCTTAAATATCCATCTCCATTCTCCATCCCAGCACCACCTAATCGTAAACACTAAATATTACCATCAGCTATAATACGTAATTCATCTAATTTAAATTATGAGACGAGATGTGTTAACGCTAAATCGAGAACCAGGAATTCGGAGAGATAAGTCAGTTGGATTTCGCTTTATTGTATCCCCGTTCCTCATATGGCTGTATTTTTTCCATCCACACTTCTTCAAGTTTTTTCAATTCGCGTTTTGCATCGAAAAATCCTGTTTCTTTCGGCTTCAATACCTCCAGTATCTCAAAAGAAAAAGCTTCTTTCCCATATTGATTCCATTCACCTTGCAGCACTTTATTGGTGTTCGTTCCCATTTCCAATTCAAATTGTTTACCCTTCAACGTCTTTAAATTTCTGGTGCTGCCGATAAAGATTTTATTATTTACCGTATTTCTTATTTGGTATACACCCGCTTCAACCTTCGTTTCTTTATATAATTGCTTCAATTCTTTTTTACGATCCATCTTCCTTGCCTCCAGTCATCATTTTTTCAGCCAATACTGGCTTCCATCAGGCATCCTATCCAAGAATCCATATTCTATTAAATATCTTCTCAATAAAACATGATCATGATAAACGGCACCCAATATTTGATTGATTTCTTTTTCTTCGTATTTTCGCTCATTTTCAAAACGCTTCGTAATTTCCAGGAGAATGATTAGCCTTTGTTTTTCTTTTGGCGGGAAAGACTTTAATCCACCCTGACTGCCTTTAGGGAAATACTTTTTCAGCACAGTAATCTTTTCATCCTCGGTAACGTTATAACGATCATCGACCATCCTTGCTTTTTGATGAAGGGGGATGAACGCCGGCGCATATTCATCTTTATCTTTCAAAAGTTCCATCATGGCTAAAAACAACTTAGCCTGCCGCTCTTTCTCTTTCAACACAAAGCGATGGTTACGAATTGTGGAAGAACTTCCAATCCCCATTTCCTCCTGAACCTCAGCATCATTCTTCCCCTGGTAAAAAAGGCGAAGAAGGCGATTTTGGTGGTCCGTAAGACCTGTAAGTTTTTTATCCAGATCAATCAAGTATTCAAAAACGGAACGATGTGCACGCTCAATATGAATCCGCATATACCTCTCAGCTTCATAAAGAACCCCATCTTCCGGATATACTATTCCCTTTTCAATTGCAAGTCCGCACAGTAAACAAATATACTGGCTCCCTTCTTCGATATACCCTTGTTTAAGCTCATCTTGGGATGCGCTCCAAAACATTTCAGCGTCCTTCATAAAACCAAACACTTCCTCATAAAGTTTATAATATACTAAACATAATATTAATTTGTTTGAATTATGTCAATGTTTTTACGGTTTTTTTTATAATTGCACCAAAGGATATACGGATTATACCAGCATTCTTGAAAGTCGGAAGGGATTCATAAAACGAGGGTGGCAGGGTAGTGAACAAAATTTCAGGGAGCCGGGAGATGGACCTTTCACCATTCAATCAAGTTAATGATCCCCCTGGTACTATTCCGCTATAATGCAATTAATAATGGTGGAGCGTAAATGTCGAAATATAGCCTTCATCTATCTTATCTAAAGGCTGTTTTCACATACTTTGTTGCTATTTACCAGGTAGTGAGTTGTGGTTGATTCCCCCTCCAGATGCTCGCTTTCCTTGGTGCGGGCGGTGAGCCTCCTCGGCGTAAACGCCTGTGGGGTCTCAGGGGAGACCCCGCAGGCACAAAGGCGCCAAGGGCGGACCGCCCGCGGAAAGCGAGTGCCTTGAGGTAACGTTCAAATTGTACAAACCCAAAAAAACTGCAGACAAACTCAATTTTCATCGAGTTTGTCTGCAGTTTGAAGCATCCATGATTGGATCCTTTTTTCTATGGGGCATATGAAATTCGTAGTATAAGTCCTTTGTTAAAGCTTATTAAGTATTAGCTTGGCACAAACTTAAGTATTCCTTCCAGATAAACACCTTGTTCTTTTCGCGAGCATTCCCTCAACTTGATTCTTCCCTCTTTTTCTAGCTCCTTGGCTAATTGGACTACCTTAGTTCCATCTTCGGATATTTCGACTGAAAAGAAATTGCCCCGAGTGGAAGTTTGAATGAACTTGAATAATCTATCTTTATTCATTTAAACATCTCCTTATTCATAACAAGTTCGACATAAAAGATCATCCACCTGCGATAAATACGAAATAAAAAACTTCTTTTCTGCATACAACCAATATTAATTCAATGGATGCAAAAGGAAATGCATTCTTTCTACGTTCATTTCATATTCCCTCGTTAACTTAAAACAGCTCAGAAAAAGTAAAAAAGCCAAAACCTTTAGAAGGTTTTGGCTTTTTTCTGTTAGTGTCCCAGGAGAGATTCGAACTCCCGACCGACGCCTTAGAAGGGCGTTGCTCTATCCAGCTGAGCTACTGAGACGTATCGCTGTTTTTCTTCAGTTCAGTATAACGGTCACTTTTCGAACTTAGACCGTAATCGTGATTTTTATTATAACTTAGTATAATACTCATTGCAATACTAGTAATATTATATTTTGAGGTGGGTTAGAATTACGACTAACAAATACTCAAACCATTTGGCAAGCATTCCTACTTTAGAAACAACTTTCTCTATTGATACAATAAAAAAACATCCACTATTTAGATGGATGCCTTCTTACAATTATTTAGCTTGTTCTGTAGCAATTCTTTTAAAATATCAATAGCATTTTCTTCACTTGGGTCATTTGTTCCAAGTTCTCCTTGGAAAGCTTTAGACAAAATAGATTGTTCAAGAAGTTCTAACTTTGATGTTATCTTAACAAATCCACTGCACGGGACAAAAAAGGTGAAGAACGTGTCTCTCGTGATGACTTAACATTTGAGCCATCAAATAAACAGTTAAATTTCACCAACTACCATTTATTTCAAGAATGACGAACTTTGGCTTTTAAGAACTGTTGATACTTCACAAAAGTGTTTGTATACTGACTGACACATTCATCAAAGGACTGATGCTCAAAGAAGTTTAACTTAGCAACTAACTTATAAAGATCTGTGTTTCTTGAGCCTCTAATTAATTCCACTTCGCATCCTAATAACACTCTTAATTCTTCAAGGTGATTAGAAGCAATGGATCGAATTAAGTCTGTTCCCTCTTTTTTATAAGACTCAATAAATACGGAGGCTGTTCGGTCTTTCTTATAAACAAAAACAAACTTCCACGGAATGTTCAAAAACTGATGTCCGACAAAGTAATCTCTTTTGCCACCATAGCGAGCCGTATATTCCGTTTTCGTATTTACGAAGTTTGAAATTTCCTGCAAAAAGGTTGATACATCTTGATCTATGCTAATTTTTCGTTCTTTAGCTGCAGTCTTCTTATTAATATAATAGTCCTCAAGCTTATATGGTGGAATAATTTGATTTGTGTCTAAGATGATCTGATCCTCCAACTTATAAGGTTTAATCGTTACACATTTTATATCAATGCTATTCTCATACAACCATGTGCAAACGGAAAGAATTCTCTTATCAATATCTTTTCCAACTATGATAATCCGTTGGCTATTGTTAAGGATGCTGTTTAATTCCTCTTCGATCTCCACTTCTAAAAATTCCATCAGTTCATCCTTAGCATTAGTTACTGCAGAATTCACCTTTACATATTCTTCGTAAGTCTCCAGAATATCATTTGGACTTAGTCTTGCACAATATGAAGCATATTTCAGAGCTTGGAAGTCGACATTGCTACCCGTTGCGTCTCTTTTCACTTCAATGATCACTAAATTACCTTCTTTATCGATCGCTAGAAGGTCTAGCCGTTCATTCACTTCAAATTTATCGTATTCATGGGCAATTATCAGTAGGTCTTCACCTAATACATCTGGGCTTTTACGTATCCACTCTTCGATGTGTTGCCGCTCTTTCAAATCATTTTCGGTGAAAGTAGTTTCTTGGATTTCTTCTAATCTATTATTGACTGCATCTAATCTATACACTCCTGTTTTCCTCCTATTGCTTAGTTATCATTGATTGTATTATGTATCAATTAGATCACCAAATTCTCGATGTAGTAGAATTGCCTGAGACATACCCAATGATTCCATGACCTGCCCCGCTGTATCTCTTTTACTTTACTGCTTGTAATACTTCTCCCAGTCCTTCGCATGCTAAGGCTGGACGACTCTTTCTTCTTTGCTACTGCGCTGCCCTCGGCTTGTCTTTTCTTGATTTCATCTCTTTCCTTCACGACAAATGAAGTAAGCAATGATTACCGACAGTCAGTATTTCCTTAACCTTGGCTCTTTGCTTCTTGTTCATATTCTCTACGAATAAGTGTTCATTTCTTATTCCCGTCATCTCACGTTGCTTTGCAAGTACTTTACCTTCCTGTGTGCGCTCTATTATGAGATTCCTTTCCATCTTTGCAACAGCAAGCACAGTCTGCAGGAAGAACCGAGCAAGTTGGTCTAGCTTTGTCGCCACCATAGCCACATTAGGTGTAACTTTTGAAAAAATCCTTAATTGTTAAATGTTGTAAAATACGACCATGTGTTAACAATGAACTTTCATTAAAATTAAATATGCAGAAAAAAACAGTCATTAGTTAATGACTGTTTTTTCCTTTCTTCAACCCTGCATCAAATAATACTAATGCAATAGCATATTGTAATTCTGGTTTGATTGCTTACATTCATGCTATCTAACCATTTATAAATGGTATTGGCTGTAATATCGGCAACATATTGAACATTTGTTACGCTTTGAAAATGCTCTACATGAAGTACATAATCACTTATAGTACGGCTTCTATTACCACTCACCTTCATTTGCCTTGTAATAACGTCTAGAGCGTTTGAAATCAAGATGGAGTCACTTAGAATAGCAGGTTGTTCAGTCCTAGCTTTTGAAGCGGCAGAATTGGAAACGGGTAATTCCTCTAATAACCCTCTTACGTCTACTTTAACATCTAATAATCCTTTTCTTTTGGTCATACGAAAAAACCTCCTATATCGTTAGTAATGTAAGTCGATATACGGTGTAATTTCTTACATAACCGTTATACTGACCGTTTCACTAAACGATATAGAAGGTTGTCGTAGCGGGCTTTATAACCGCTTTGTTAGTGTCCCAGGAGAGATTCGAACTCCCGACCGACGCCTTAGAAGGGCGTTGCTCTATCCAGCTGAGCTACTGAGACGTTTATGATATAAGTTGCGGTAAAACTTATGTATTACCTTAACTGTTCCCTTAGGACACTTCTTATTATAGTAGGATATCAAAAGGAAGTCAACGGTTTTTCAAAAAAAAGTTTTTTTCTTTTTTTAAGAACCAGGAAGCGGGGAAAAACGCTTCCTGTTCATTATACATGAAGTCATTCCATTTGATAAGTATTTCTTAGATCCTCAACGATTTTTCCTTCAAGGTCATAATAGATGATTTCAAGTTGGTCATTTCCAATCTCCAAAATGGCATAGGTCTTCTCTTTTCGTCCCCGCGGCTGGCGTATGCTTCCCGGGTTGATGAAGAGCTTGCCGTCAATCAATTCGGTACCTGCAGCGTGGGAATGACCAAAACAAATAATATCCGCTTCAGCCTCTTCACTTTTATACGCTAAATTCATCAAGGTCATATTTATGTTATAGAGGTGTCCATGTGTTACGAAGAAACGCTTGCCTGAGATATTCTCCACAATATCATCCGGATATGCCGAATCATAGTCGCAATTCCCGCCAACGGCCAAAAACTCCGACATGTGAGGGTCATTTCTCTCCAACTCTGAATCACCGCAATGGATCATGGCGGCGACCTCTTGTTTATGACGGTCGGCAATCATGCTGATTTCATGAGTTAAGCCATGACTGTCACTCATTATTAGCACTTTCATCGTCACATTCCTTCTTCCCTTTTTAGAAATAGATCAAGTTTTTCATCTAGGGCCCTCAATGCGTTGGCACGGTGGCTGATTTGGTTTTTTTCCTCTTTTGTCAATTCAGCGTTTGTTTTGCCCTGTTCCTCTACAAAAAAGATGGGATCATAACCAAATCCATTCGTTCCTGAGGGCTGTTCCGTGATCAAGCCTTCCATCGTTCCCGATACCGTAATCGTTTCCTGGTTGGGCGACGCTAGTGCCAAGGCGCAATAGAACCTCGCCGTCCTAGCCTCTTTTGGCACGCCTTCCAGTTCGCGGAGGACTTTTTCCGTGTTTGCTTCATCACGCTTGGCCTCTCCAGCATAGCGCGCAGAATATACGCCTGGACGGCCCTCCAATGCATCTACAATCAATCCGGAATCATCAGCAATGACAAAGTGGCCTAGCTGATGGGCAATGGCCTCTGCCTTCAGGATCGCATTTTCTTCAAAGGTCGTGCCTGTTTCCTCCACATCCGGGGCATCCGGTACATCGAGAAGTGTTTTGACTTCATAACCTTTAGCGGAAAATAAGCTTTCGAACTCCTTGGCTTTCCCTTTATTTTTCGTTGCAATGATTACTGTCTTCATTTTTCATTTCACCCTTTTTCATTTTATCGGCACGGGAGCTCTTTTGGGGCTGAGAAAGAATTTGCTGTCATTCTTCATATGTAAAAGACGCTTCTTCTCCAGTGCCAACGGACGGATTCAGCGCTGCCTATCATGATCAACAACAGCCGCTGAATTTTCCAGATAAGTTAAGTCTAACACAACTCCCTCATCTGCAATAACCTGAAACTTATAAACTAACGTTTATAATTTTCACTATGTTCAAGATGGATATTAACTTTTATGTTATTTATTGAAGTCTTATCAAAGGAATTAATAATTTTATTATCCCACTTATTGACATGGTATCTGTATGCCTTTTCACTTATGTTAAAAAGGTCTGTATTGATTTTCCCCCCCGTCTCCAATGTCTTCAAAATATCTTGCTTGATTTTTATTTCTACCTTTTTTTCGATTTTTTCCATATCCAAGTTGTCCAGATTTTGTTTCAATATTCCATTTGCTTTAACTTCTAAATCATATAAGGGTTCCTTTTGTTGTTCCAATACTTTGATGTTTGTTTTGGGGTCCATGATTTCAACGCTTACCTTTTGTTTATTCAGGGAAAAAAACATGACTGTCGCCTTATTTTCAACCCATTTTAAACCGATCAAATCTTGTTTACTTACGAACCCTTTATATTGTTGTTTTGATAAAACATAGCCGCCATTCAACGTTGGTATCTTCTTTTCCTTCCCGCCCTCTGAGTAATGATGCTCATTTATTACTAAAGAGGGAATTAAAATGGAACCAACCGGTTGATAAAATTTCGAAACCAGTTCACTGAATTTTAACGGGGAAATGAAATAGTTTTCATTAATAACGGTCTCTGGCCTTTGAATGATCGTGAATAAGTTAGGAAGATTAAAGAAACTATCACTGTCAAACACCTTTTTAATATCCTCGTTTGTAACAAACAGCCATGAATTGTATCGCAATAAGGGCTCTTTCCCTACATATTCAATGAAATCCTTCATTTTCTTATTGATTACATCCTCACTTAAAATGAAGGAGTTAACATGCCCGATATAAAGTGGCAATGCTGCATTTTGTTCTAATTCAGTAAATGCTTCTTCGATACTTTCCCCTTTACCTTTCCCAATGACAACACCAGTTTTTTCTTGTAATGCTGTGGCCCCCTCTTGTTTTGCTATATCCGCAAAATTCAATGCTTGAAAGTATAAGATGAATTCACCCTCTTTATAATCGAACCCTAGAGCGGATCCATATGTTTGAGCTTGAATTTCCTTCATTCCCCAACAGCCTGTCGTCAATAAAAGTTGACAGCCAATTACCATGACTGCAATTAGCTTTCTCATTTGTCCGACTCCTTTTGCGGTTCATTATCACTGGATTGTAGAGCTTGATTCCGCTGCCTTAACATCCCATACGGAAGCTTGAATAAGACTTTTAACATGTCCGATTGATTTGGTTTGGAAAATGGATTCACAAAAGGCTGTCCGAAACTTTCCAAGGAAACCACAACAATCAAGATAAGAAATATTCCCATGAAGAATCCAAACAAGCCTAGGAATGCTGAACATGCAAATATGAATAACCTTATAAGAACGATATTCCCAGCGATATTCTGATTGATTATGGTATAGCTTGAGAGAACTGTAACAGCTATTACAACTAGCATGGAGGGTGAAGTGAGCCCTGCCCGAATCGCTGCATCCCCTATAATCAATCCACCCAATACAGAAACGGTCGGACCTACAGCTTTCGGCAGGCGCAGACCAGCTTCCTTAAATAGTTCGAACAATATGATCATCATGAATGCCTCCAAAGAAGCAGGTATGGGTAAGCCCTGTCTCGTGATTGAAATCGTCGCAAGAAGCGAAAAGGGAATTTGATCGAATTGATAGGAAACCAACGCTATAAAAAATCCCGGTAACGTAACCGTTACAAATAAGGCAACTACACGAATGATGCGAATAAAACTAATGTAAAAAAAGCTTGCATGTGCGTCATCAGCAGAATAAAGTAACTGATTAATACTGGTTGGTCCGATCAAGCCTGTGGGATTCCCGTCTACGAGGATGGCAAAGCGCCCTTGATTCAAGGATTCAACAACATAGTCCGGTCGACCGATATACTCCATTAAGGGGAAGATGGAAAATTGATTATCATATAAGAGTTCTTCAACTTGGTAACTGCTGACTATGATATCAGCCTTTAATGAATCCAATCGTTTTTTAATATCCAAAAGAATCGAGGGATTGATAATGTCATCAATATATAGCAGCAACATTTTAGTTTTACTTCTTTTCCCGATTGTATATTCTATACATTTAAGTGATGCCGTTTTTAACCTTTGGCGAATTAAAGACATGTTATCCGATATATTCTCAACAAATCCATCCCTAGGTCCCCGAATGGAAGATTCTATATTGGATTCTTCCGGACTGCGCTTAGGGGAATTGGCTAATGGGGTATGGTAAATTTCATTGGAATATTCATTAATAATGATCAGGTCTCCTGAAAAAAGAATGCTTTCTACACCCTCTTTTAAATCGGAGCCCTTTTTAAGCGTATTGATCTCCATGATATTGCTTAATTGATCAATTGTTAATTCGCCGTTTTCTTGAACCGCTTTAGATATTGTAGGCAGAATCACTTCATTGATGAATGGCATATCCACTAAGTTTGGCGCATATAAAAATCCCAACAAATAACGACCTTCATTATCAAAAGTTTTTGTTCTTAAAACAACATCAGAGGAATGTTCGAACCATTTTTGGATTTGGTCAATGTAAGAAGGAGTTCCATTCAATTTTCCCTTCTTCATAATGTTTCACCTTTTCCTTTCCCCTTTTTAAAAACAAGAAATAACAGTATAATTGCAGCACTTAAAAGAAATAGACTGCTTATTGGAAAGAAATATTTGTATATAAAATAAAAAAACGAAGTAGCATCCCAATGGATTAGCGTTCCAATA
The DNA here is from genome assembly GCF_001578185.1 of Peribacillus simplex. Classification (NCBI taxonomy): domain Bacteria; kingdom Bacillati; phylum Bacillota; class Bacilli; order Caryophanales; family Bacillaceae; genus Peribacillus; species Peribacillus simplex. Next base: position 3,824,019 of record NZ_CP011008.1, read on the forward strand.
ACAATTAATGAATATAGGGAAAGCAGTATCCACTTCTGATGTTTTGAATTTGAGATTAATTTATATCCTATAAATAAACATAAACTTATTCGAATCATGGCACCTGAAAGCCATTGGAAAATGGACAGGAAATCGAGTCGAGTAATATAATAGCCAAACCTTAATAACTTCCACTGTTCATAAGCTGGATTCCTCATTTTCACTGCTTCCACAGAACCAAATTCTGCAATCGCTCCCATGAGGGGTCCTAACGTAAGCATGATTAAAATTACACTAACTAATAAAAGCCACTTGCCTTTTAGCTTATCTTTCAGGTAAGGAGTCAAAAATAAAAAAACGATAATTTCTAAATATCCTGTACTCGTATACAAAATACCATTTAGAGTATTGCGATACCCGCTTTCAAATATCGGGAACAATAATTCGTAATTCTTATTACTCATATTCCCCATCCCCACAAATATCCCAAAAAAAGTGACGAACGGTAGAAACAGGAGAGCCAAAGTGCTTATGGTGCGTATTCCTTTATAAGTTGCAAAAATACAAATAAAAGTGAATAGGCTAACGACTACGATGTTTGGTATGTCATGAGTGTAATTAGCTTTTGCCCAAATCACTGTAAATTTGACGGTAATGAAGGCGTTAAATATAAAGTACAACCCCAATGCTATAGTGAAAATATAGGTAACAAAAGGGGTAGACCATTTTTTTAGAAAAGCGATTATATCTTCTTTATCTAGTTTTTTATAAATATAAAAAATAAATAGGGTCCAAACGATACAAGGAACAACACTTATTATGACACTTATCCATGCATCGCGTTGAGAGGCGGTCAAGATACTGGGAAGGAGCAGTACATGTACCATGAATCCTGTATTCATAATGATTAAAACATAGATGTGTACAGCCTGAATGACCTTTTGATCCATACTATCCTCCCATTGATTGCATCATTAAAAGTAATTTCCCCTTTTTAAAATTTATTTATGTAAAAACTTTCTCACGATACGAGAAATTGCCTGGCAGGGGTATTAGTTTTCACTCTCTAACAGCGTGGTCATTCAATGGCGGAGGCAAAAAAATAAGAGGCAGCTGCAAGCTGCCTCATTGTTTTATTTCTACATATATTTAAAAGCTACCTGTGTTGACTTTCTCTGGACGGACCACTGGTTCAGATAGTTTCTTACCTTCCTCATTAAGAATATCGGCGCTGCCCTGCACTTGTACTTCAACGCTTTCAATTCCTTTCTGTTCAGTTAAAGAAAGGACCAAGGCATCAAGGACTTCTTGTGACACCTTTTTCTCTTTAAAACTTCCAAGGATATTTTCATTGAAGTTGAGGCTGACCTTACCTTCTGCCACTTTAGGTTTGTCAAGTAAAGCTACATCACTCATGAACCCCGTTTGCAAGTTAGAACCCGAAGGACTCTTCGTTAACTCTTGGACGGCAGCTGTTACATTATCAGACACCGTTTCGCTGATCCGGCGTGTTACCGGAACATAATAGGAGTACTCCTCGTCACCGCCTACATAATAAACGGTCAGTGCTTTGGAATTCGAAATGTCGACCACGTCACTCGTATCGATATTGATTCCTGAAGATCTTGAGATATTCTCATCTATCGGTGTGCCATTGACCGGCATTTCGGAAATATCTTCCCCATTTATTCTCATTTGGATTTTATCGACCGAGTCGAATTGCGTCAGGGTCCATGTAATGGCTTGAAGGATTTTAAGTTCATCCTCTTTTTGATAGTTTTTGAACTCCGGCGAAAAGTCCGCTACAGCCACTCCATCTTTAATGTTTACGCTTATTTGGGTATCGGCAGGAATGACGGCCCTGAACCCATTCGGAAGTTTATCCGTGACTGGACCGTTATCGACAAGGTAATCAAGCGCCTGTTTGGCGACGGCTTCCGATTTAGGAAGTTCCAATGTCTGTGGAACCACATACCCACTTTTATCAATTAAATATAACTCTGTCTTCACTGTTTTCGATTCAACAGCACCAGCACCTTTTTCTCCATCTGTTGCAGGCTTTTCTTCATCATTCTTTTCTTTTAATGAAGATTCATCATCGACTAATGAAATATCCTTTGGTGGATCAATTTCCTTTTTCTCTTCACCGCCAAATAATCCGCATCCCGAAAGCCAAAAAGAAGATGCCAGAATGGTCACAGCCATTGTTACTTTTGATTTATTGGACATAAAATCACTCCTAGGACAGTTTGTACTCCTATTTATACGAGCCCTAAGGGAAAATAGACCAATTATTTTCCTCTCAGATAATCGAGTTGGGCAATTTCCCTGTACTGCTGCATGTTCGTAAGCCTTCAACGGGATTTCGGGCCTTCTGCCAGTGGATGAATCTGTTAATATGCCTTATTTCCCATAATCACCATATCCATTGTCCGCTTCCCCTTCTGTCTCTTCAATCCTACTTATGCTTCATTCCTTTCTGGCGTTATATCCATCAAGGTTTGTAGCTATATACAAAACGGTATGCTTTTTCATTTTTCCACTTCACGAAAAAAAGACTTCCAAATGGAAGCCTTATAGGTGATCAATTTTAATTGTTTCGATTGTATCGGTATGAATACCGAGCCAGCTCGATGCGATAGAACCAAACATATCTCTTGAACCGGTAGTATAAAAGCGATGAACCGGACGGAGCTTGCTTTTATTGATTAATTTATAATAATCCAAAATGACACTTGCCTCACGGGCCGTCTCTTCCCCAGAGGAAATGACTTGTACTTCATCCCCCATATAGGAAGAGATTACAGGCCCCAGCAGTGGATAATGGGTACAGCCAAGAATCAATGTGTCGATCTTCGTTTTCTTCAGCGGGTTCAAGGTTTGTGCCACGACCCTATTGACGATACCCCCTTGAAACTCCCCGCTTTCCACGATTGGGACAAATTTCGGGCATGCTAAACTATCTACTTTCACATCGGAATTGATGGAAGCAAGGGCGTCGTCATAAGCTTTGCTTTTTACCGTGCCTTCCGTACCAATAACGCCAATATGCAAGGAGTCAGAAACCTTCAATGCCGCCCTTGCCCCAGGGTGGATGACACCCAATACAGGAATCGGAAGTATTGCCCTGATTTCATCCAGTACAGCTGCAGTCGCCGTATTGCAAGCGATGATCAGCATTTTTATATCCTTCTTCATCAGGAACCTCGTCATTTGCCATGTGAAGGTTTGGACATCTTTTTTGGTCCTCGGCCCATAAGGGCATCTTGCTGTATCACCTAAGTAAATTATATTTTCATTTGGAAGCTGACGCATGACTTCTTTAGCTACTGTCAAGCCGCCTACCCCTGAATCAATGATGCCTATCGGTTGTTTCAAAAAACTCGCCTCATTTTTCTTTCATTTCTTGATGTAGTTTTGCAAGAATCCCTCGGAGGGACACGATGTCAGATTCGTTGAAATTGACTAACACGCCACTCAAGTACTTCTGCCGTTTATTAATCACTTCTTCGATAATCCGTTCCCCTTCGTCAAGAAGGTGAATACGAACCACACGCCGGTCCTTTTCATCTTTGACACGCTTAACAAGCTGATGTTTCTCCATGCGGTCAATCAGATCCGTCGTTGTGCTGAAGGCGAGAAACATCTTCGTGGACAATTCGCCAATCGTCATGTCGCCTGCTTCAAAAAGCCATTGCAAAGCCAGGAATTGAGGAATGGTAATTTTATAATCATTGAGAATTTCCCGTCCCCTTTGCTTAATCCATGACGATACATAGCGCAATTCCCTCTCAATATCGGCTACATAAGCAACCTGCTTCTCTTCATCCATACACACAGCTCCCCACTTCATGAAACTTATCATACTACCATTTTGGATGAAAGTGAAATGATTTTCAAGATTGATTGTCCGGAATCCATAATGAAACCCCCTTCATAAAAATAAGCAGCATCCAAAGAAGTCAAAACAACCAAATTGTTTTGGCCTTCCTTATATGCTGCCAACTAGACGGGAGAGAAAAATTTATAAGTCTTTATTAAGAGTCAACACATTAAAGCTTAAGTTCCCCCATACGAAGGAGTTCTATGACTGCCTGCGAACGTCCTTTGACTCCAAGCTTCTGCATCGCATTCGAAATATGGTTTCGAACTGTTTTTTCGCTAATAAACAATTCACCTGCGATTTCTTTTGTTGTTTTGTCTTGTACTAGTAACTCAAATACTTCTTTTTCTCTTTTGGTGAGTAGTGGCTTATGAGTGAATTCGTTCTCCTTCAAGTAATGTTACCCTCCTTGCCTTCACCAGCATAAAACCCGGAGTGGGTGTCTATTTAGTCAAGATATAGTATGTTGGCCGGGGCAAGGGAGTGACTCTTTTACTTGTCGAAATCGAAATATTTTTAGGTATGTTCAAGCTCTGTATGCAACAACGACCGCTTCATCTCTTCTGTCCAAGGTATCGGCTTTCCGGTGGCTTTGGAGACCTGGACAATCGTTCCCCTGCCCGTGAAACAAATTGAACCATCGTGTTTGCTTCCCATATAATGTATATCTACAGAAGATTTTCCGATATGGTCAGCTTTCACATGAATTGTCAATTGATCATTGAAAAACACCTGCTTCAGGTAATCACATTGTAGATCTGCAACAACCGGCATCTCATCACCATCAGCCGAGGTCCAATCCTTCATAAAGCCCATGCTCTGGAAATATTCAATCCGCGCTTCTTCAAAATAAGTAAAAGGAATCGTGTTATTCAAGTGCCTAAACATATCCGTTTCCGAAAAGCGAACCTTAATCTCATGTTTAAAGGAAAAATCATTGATCCACTCGGTTATATTATCGATATATGATATTCTGTTCAACTTGTGCACTCCCTTTCGAATATGAATGACTATTCACTCATTTTATAAGAAAACAACGATAATGAAAAGGGTTTTCTATTGAAAGCTGTTTATTTTGATTATTGCTCACGTCACTAATCATAACGAGTATCCTTTGCAGGAGGCCGATTTCAATGGGTGTGGCCGATTTCCTCCTCCAATTCCACAAATCCATTCACACTTTGATCTTAGCTTTTTTCAGAGCGCTTGCAAAGCTATCATCTTTTATAGATTTGGCTATCGGTCCCTATCGTTCAAGTATTGAATTCACCCAAATGTAAAAACAAAGAAAAAAAAGAACCCATATCAAAATAGATACAGGTTCTTTCATTTTCATTTTTAAACTTCGTCGCTTCCAAAGAAGTTACGGAATTGTTGAATGGCAGTATCACGGTTCAATGCTGCAATCGAAGTCGTTAATGGAATGCCTTTAGGGCAAGACTGCACACAGTTTTGTGAGTTACCGCAGTTTGCAAGTCCTCCATCGGACATGATTGTATTTAAACGTTCCGCTTTATTCATTGCACCAGTTGGATGTGCGTTGAATAAACGAACTTGTGATAATGGTTGTGGTCCCATGAAGTCTGAATTGCTGTTTACGTTCGGACAAGCTTCCAAACAAACACCGCAAGTCATGCATTTAGACAATTCATATGCCCATTGACGTTTCTTTTCTGGCATACGCGGTCCTGGTCCAAGATTGTACGTTCCATCGATTGGAATCCATGCTTTTACCTTTTTCAATGAGTCGAACATACGGCTGCGATCGACTTGAAGGTCACGAACAACAGGGAAGGTACGCATTGGAGCAAGACGAACCGGCTGTTCCAATTGATCGATAAGAGCTGTACATGATTGTCTTGGTTTACCATTGATAACCATTGAACAAGCACCACATACTTCTTCAAGACAGTTCATGTCCCATGCGATTGCTGTAGTGTGCTTGCCTTGTACAGTTACCGGATTACGACGAATTTCCATAAGAGCGGAAATTACATTCATATTCGGACGGTACGCTAATTCAAATTCCTCATCATAAGGAGCTGAATCCGGTGTATCTTGACGAGTGATTATAAAACGGACTGTTTTAGTCTCAGATTTAGTTTCAACCATTTTTTTGCTCCCCCTCTTTAATGTTTCGTAGTGTAATCACGTTTACGCGGTGCGATCAGTGATACATCAATATCTTCATAATGGAATTCAGGTGCTTGATCTAAGCCTTTGAATGTTGCCATTGTCGTTTTCATGAATTCATCATCATTACGTTCTGGGAAATCAGGTTTGTAATGTGCTCCGCGGCTTTCATCACGGTTTAACGCACCAATTGTGATTACACGAGCCAATTGCATCATGTTTTGCAGCTGTCTAGTGAATGCAGCTCCTTGGTTACTCCATTTTGCCGTGTCATTGATGTTAATTTTCTTGTAACGTTCCATCAACTCAAGAATCTTGTTATCCGTTTCTTTCAGCTTGTCATTGTAACGAACTACAGTAACATGCTGTGTCATCCACTCACCAAGTTCTTTGTGCAGGACGTAAGCATTTTCGTTACCATCAAGAGACATGACTTCATTCCATTTTTCCTGTTGTTGTTTTTCGTAGCCTTCAAACAATGAAGCAGGAATGGATTCTGAAGTTTTATCAAGGCCTTCAATATATTTAACGGCATTCGGTCCAGCGACTGAACCACCAAAAATTGCAGAAAGAAGTGAGTTCGCACCAAGACGGTTACCGCCATGTTGAGAGTAGTCACACTCACCTGCAGCGAATAAACCTTTAATGTTAGTCATTTGGTCATAATCCACCCAAAGTCCGCCCATAGAATAGTGAACGGCAGGGAAAATTTTCATTGGAACTTTACGAGGGTCTTCACCCATGAATTTCTCGTAGATTTCAATGATTCCGCCAAGTTTAATATCAAGTAATTTAGGATCTTTATGAGATAGATCCAAGTAAACCATGTTTTCTCCATTAATACCAAGCTTCATGTTCATACATACGTCGAAAATTTCACGAGTCGCGATATCACGAGGTACTAGATTACCGTAAGCAGGGTATTTTTCTTCAAGGAAATACCAAGGTTTTCCGTCTTTATATGTCCAGATACGTCCACCTTCACCACGAGCGGATTCACTCATTAGACGAAGTTTGTCATCTCCAGGGATTGCTGTTGGGTGAATTTGAATGAACTCACCATTTGCATAATTTACACCTTGTTGATAAACGATGGAGGCTGCTGAGCCTGTATTGATCATTGAGTTAGTCGATTTACCGAAAATGATTCCAGGGCCGCCGCTCGCCATGATGACTGCGTCGCCAGGGAATGATTTGATTTCCATTGAAGTCAGGTTTTGAGCTACGATACCTCGTGCCGTTTGATCATCATCGATAACGGCTCCAAGGAATTCCCAGCCTTCATATTTCGTTACAAGGCCTTCAACTTCATAACGGCGAACCTGCTCGTCCAATGCGTAAAGTAATTGTTGACCAGTCGTTGCACCAGCGAATGCTGTACGGCTATGTTGAGTACCACCGAAACGACGGAAATCAAGAAGACCTTCAGGAGTACGGTTGAACATAACGCCCATACGGTCAAACATATGGATGATTGACGGTGCTGCATCGCACATCGCTTTAACCGGCGGTTGGTTAGCCAAGAAGTCTCCGCCATAAACTGTATCGTCAAAGTGGATAAATGGAGAATCCCCTTCACCTTTTGTATTTACTGCCCCATTGATTCCGCCTTGGGCACAAACTGAGTGAGAGCGTTTAACAGGTACTAAAGAAAATAAATCAACCTGTTGTCCCAGCTCTGCTGCTTTGATCGTAGCCATTAACCCAGCTAGACCTCCACCTACGATAATAATTTTACCTTTACCCAATTCTGTCACTCCCTTATTTCCATTAGCAAAGCTATGTTTTTCCTAACACTTATAAATGAACTCCATCTTCTTATACGAAAGCGAAAATTGCACTTACTCCAACATAAGAAAGAAGAACGAAAATGATCAAAGTAACGTAAGTCATGATTTTTTGTGATTTAGGTGAAATTGTCAGACCCCAGCTCACTGCAAATGACCATAATCCATTTGAGAAGTGGAAAATTGTCGAAATGACCCCAACTAAATAAAATGCAACCATAAATGGATTAGAGAAAATCTCTGCCATCATGTCAAAGTCAACCTCTGTACCCATCGCTACTTGAATCCTAGTTGACCATACATGCCAAACAAGGAAAATCAACGTAATGATTCCGCTTAGACGTTGTAAAAAGAACATCCAATTTCGGAAAAACCCAAATCTACCTAAATTATTTTTAGCCGTGAACGCGATATAAATCCCGTAAACAGCATGATAAATCAAAGGTAAGAAAATGATGAAGATTTCCAGGAAATAACGAAACGGTATGCTTTCTAAGAAATGTGCTGCTGAATTAAATGATTCCGGTCCCTTTGTTGCCATATAGTTGGTAACTAAATGCTCCAACAAGAACAGCCCGATCGGAATAACTCCAAGTAGTGAATGAAGTCTACGATTCCCAAACTCACGATTTTTTGCCACTAAGTGCCCCCCCTTAATTTGTGAAAAATCATGCAAAGATAAACTGGTGGCTACCTTTTATCTCCGCGTGAAAATAAAGTATAGAGTCAGAAAACTCCCCTATACTTCCGTTTACAATTATGTGACATGTCCATTTTACTCCTGACTTCTATGTGCGTCAAGAAAACGGATACAAGAATTCTCTTTTTCAGAATAGATTTTATTGGATTAAATTGTCTATTTTTTATTCATCAAGAAGATATTTTGGAGAAATTACTAATTAAACTATTAATATCTCGGTATAATTTATCATTTTTTCCCAATTGTTATTTAAATAAATAAAAAACAGTATAATTTGCAAAAGAAAAACGTTTATAATAGATTAACAGAAAGAGGCGATAAACTATGAAAAAAAATATTGCTGCTGCGATAGAAGAAGAGATTCCAGCTGAGGAAATTCAAACTGAAGAATTCCAAGTTCCAGCTTTCGGATACGAATTAATCAGAGAAGTTCTATTGAACGATATTCTCGGAAAAGACTCTAATCAAATCCTCTATTGGGCAGGTAAACAGTTAGCACGCAAATTCCCATTAAATGGCGATCAAGAAGTTATTGAATTTTTCCAGAGCGCGGGATGGGGCACCCTGGAAATCATGAAGTATACGAAAAACCAGATGGAATTATCCCTGACGGGTGAAATAATCAGCCGCCGTATGGATTTACATCCTGACTGTCACTTCCAACTTGAAGCCGGTTTCCTTGCCGAGCAGTTTACACTGCAAAAAAAGTTCCTAAGCGAATCAACGGAAGAAATCAAACGCCGCGCAAAAAAAGTGATATTCACCATTCAATGGGATCCCAGAGATCAAATCTAATGAGCCCTTAAAACAGACTTACCCTTTTTACCGGAAGTCTGTTTTTTATTGGACTCCTTACTTTCAAGCTAGCACATTTGCATGCTGCCCAAGTTTAAATGCTTCATGAAGAGATTCGACCGCCTTCACCATTTCCTTTTCATTGACGACAGTCGAGACTTTAATTTCAGATGTGCTGACCATTTTCACTTGGATGCCTGTATTGGCCATCACTTCAAACATCTCGGCAGCCACTCCTGGATTGGAAACCATACCAGATCCGACGATGGACACCTTGGCCAATCCACCCTCCGTTTCGACTCGGTCGAATGACAATTGTTCCTTATTGTTTTCCAGTACGATCAAGGCCGCTTGCGTATCTTCACTTTTTGTGGAAAATGATAGATTGGTCGTATCCTCGGCTGTCATGCTTTGAATGATGATGTCCACATTAATCCGGTTTTTCGCAAGTGTCGTGAAAATTGTGGATAATGCACCAAGTGATTGGGGCAATCCATATATTGTGACCCTTGTAATACTGTCTTCAAAAGCAATGCCGCGTACAATTAAGTTTTCTTCCATAGTTGCTTCCTCCTCAATGATCGTTCCTGATTCTCTCTCCATGCTCGAACGGACTACAAGCGGAATTTGATAATTTTTTGCATATTCTACAGCCCTTGGATGAAGGACGCCCGCCCCTAGGTTGGCAAGTTCCAGCATCTCATCATAAGAAATGGATTGGAGCTTACGCGCGGCTTTTATGTAGCGTGGATCCGTAGTGAAAACACCCGTTACATCCGTATAAATATCGCATCTATCCGCATTCAGCGCTGCAGCGATGGCAACTGCCGTCGTATCGGAACCGCCTCGTCCTAAGGTCGTGATTTCCCCATTTGCATCGTTCCCCTGGAAACCGGCAACGACCACAATTTTCTTCTCCTGGAGCTGAGCTTGAATCCTCGTGGCATCGATGTTTAAAATCCGGGCATTCCCATGAACGGATTCCGTTTGCATGCCAGCCTGCCAGCCAGTGTACGAAATGGCTTCATGTCCCTCTTCAATCAATGCCATCGTTAACAGGGATATCGTGACCTGTTCCCCCGTAGTCAATAGCATATCCATTTCCCTCTTGCTCGGTGTTCCGGAAATATCCCGGGCCATGGAAACCAATTGATCCGTAGTTTTCCCCATAGCTGAAACAACGACGACTACCTCATTTCCATTCTTCACTTCCTCGATTACCCGATTGGCAACATTTTTTATTTTTTCTACGCTTCCGACGGATGTCCCGCCGAACTTTTGAACGATTAATGCCATCCTAATGCACCCTCTCTACCTTTTTAGGCAATAAAAAAAGCAATGAGAAATATCTCATTGCTGTGATCACATATCCAATACTGTAAACACAGTGAGATAGCTCTCCAGGGTATAAACCCTGACAATCCGCCATTTATTAAATGTCAGACCAGAAAAACAAGGTATGAGTCTTGTCTTCCTTCGGCGTCATCCCCTTTCAAAACCTTTCATGGAAGCTCATACTTCTCCAGGTTTTTACTCTTGAATTCCGCACCTCTATCAGCACTTTTAAGTTGTCTAGTTAAAAATTCCTTCTTATCATAGCATAGAGAATTGCCTGCAGCAAGATTATTCTTGTAATTTTCTAACGATTCCCTCTGCTACCCCTTTTGGCATGCCAGCTTCCATGATTTCCTCGGCCGTGGCCTCTTTGATTTTCTTCAATGACCCAAAATGCCTTAATAATTGCTTCCTCCGCTTTTCCCCGACTCCCGGAATATCATCAAGCTGGGAGTGAACCGCGTTTTTCCCGCGTAGCTGGCGATGAAACGTAATCGCGAACCGATGCACTTCATCCTGAATTCTTTGCAATAGATAAAATTCCTGGCTCCGTGAATCAAGAGGTACGAGTTCAAGCGGATTTCCAATCATTAATTGTGAAGTCCTATGCTTTTCATCCTTAATGAGACCTGAAAGTGGTATATCAAGGCCTAATTCATTCTCCAAAATATCCCTTACAGCTTCCACATGTCCCTTTCCTCCATCAATGATGATTAAGTCCGGAAGCGGCAGCCCTTCTTTCAATACTCGTGAATACCTTCTTCTGACCACTTCACGCATCGATTCATAATCATCAGGTCCATGGACCGTTTTGATCTTATATTTACGGTACTCCCTTTTTTCCGGTTTCCCATCAATGAACACGACTAATGCGGAAACAGGGTCACTTCCCTGGATATTCGAGTTGTCGAAAGCTTCAATTCGATGCGGGGTGTAGATCCCTAATTGGTTCCCGAGGTTTTCCACCGCATTGATCGTTCTTTCTTCATCCCGTTCAATCAATGAAAATTTTTCCTGAAGGGCGATGGAGGCATTTTCATTCGCCAATTTAAGCATGTCTTTTTTCGATCCCCGTTTCGGGTGAATCGTTTTGACACCTAGCAGACCTTCGGCCATTTCTGCATCCACTGACTCAGGCAGCAGGATTTCCTTTGGTTTAAAGTGGTTGGTAATCTCGTAAAACTGACCGAGGAATGTAAGAAGTTCCTGTTCCGGTTCATCATAGACAGGAAAAAGTGAAACATCCCTTTCGATCAATTTACCCTGTCGGACAAAAAATACCTGAACGCACATCCAGCCTTTATCATAGGCAAACCCAAATACATCCCTGTCGATGAAATCGGTCGTCATCATTTTCTGCTTCTCCATCGTAATATCGATGTGGGCAATTTTGTCACGATACTCCTTGGCCCTCTCGAAATCGAGCTCCTCTGATGCCTCTAGCATTTTTTCAGTCAGTTCTTTTTTTATCTCAGTATGTCCGCCATTTAAAAACCGGTTGATATCATCCACCATTTTTTTATATTCCTGTTCCTCAACATCATATACACATGGGGCCAGACACTGGCCAAGGTGATAATAAAGACACACGCGATCCGGTAAGGTATTGCATTTTCTAAGGGGATAGATGCGATCGAGCAATTTTTTCGTTTCGTTGGCTGCAAAAGCATTCGGATATGGACCGAAATATTTCCCTTTATCTTTTTTGACTTTACGCGTAATAATTAGCCGTGGATGCCGTTCCGCCGTCAGCTTGATGAAAGGATACGTCTTATCATCCTTAAGCATGACATTATATTTTGGATCATGTTTTTTGATTAAGTTCAACTCTAAAATGAGAGCCTCGATATTGGAAGAGGTTACGATGTATTCGAAATCCTCAATCTCACTCACCAGCCGCAATGTTTTTCCATCATGAGATCCCGTGAAATAAGAACGGACACGATTTTTCAACACTTTCGCTTTGCCTACATATATGATTGTTCCCTGACGATCTTTCATTAAATAACAACCAGGTTGATCGGGAAGAAGGGCAAGTTTATTCTTTATTTGTTGGTTCATGCATTCAGCCTCCTGTTCTCCCATTTTACAATTATTATATATCAAGATAGCGAAAAAAGCTTCAAGTCCGTAGACTTGAAGCTTTTTTTAGCTATCTTGCTATTACGCGTGTTTTGCAATAAGTTCAGCAAGTGCTTCTTTAGGTTGGAAACCAACCACTTTATCCACCACTTCACCGTCTTTAAGGACGATTAGTGTCGGGATGCTCATCACACCGAATTTCCCAGCTGTTTCTTGGTTTTCATCTACATCCACTTTTACGATTTTCGCTGTATCGCCAATTTCAGTATCAAGCTCTTGAAGAACAGGAGCGATCATTTTACAAGGTCCGCACCATGGAGCCCAAAAATCGACAAGAACTACACCTTCGTTAGTATCTGTAGTGAAAGTTTGGTCAGTTGCATTTACAATAGCCATATATATTTCCTCCTCAAATTTACTCAAATAACTAAAGACAGTATACCATCGTTGCTAGAATCGACGCCAATATTTTGCTTCAGTGGTAGGATGTCCAAAAAAAGAGTAAATATGCAGGCTCAAGCCTTGCCGAATAACACCAAAAAATGAAGGGGCCAGACATGTATCGGCTTTTGCCAAATGTCTTGCCCCTTCATTTTTTTCTATTAAGCGTTAACTTTTAGTTTTTTGAATTCTTCAGTCAGTAATGGAACGACTTCGAAAAGGTCCCCGACAATTCCATAATCAGCTATATTGAATATATTGGCTTCCGGGTCTTTGTTGATGGCAACGATAACCTTGGAGTTGGACATCCCAGCTAAATGCTGGATCGCTCCAGAAATCCCGCAGGCGATATAAAGATCAGGTGTAACGACCTTACCCGTTTGCCCGATTTGCAAAGAGTAATCGCAATAGTCCGCATCACATGCACCGCGGGAAGCACCTACCGCTCCGCCAAGAACTTGTGCCAGTTCTTTTAATGGTTCAAAACCATCTTCACTTTTCACGCCACGGCCGCCTGCGATGATTACTTTTGCTTCTGAAAGGTCGACCCCTTCACTAGCTTTTCTAACAACATCTTTTATGATTGTGCGTAAATCCTTAATATCCACACTTAATGTAGTTACCTCACCAGAGCGTGACTCATCTTTCGCTAATGGTTCAATATTGTTCGGACGGATTGTCGCGAATATCACGCCATCTGTAACAATTTTCCTTTCAAATGCTTTACCAGAATATATCGGGCGGGTGAAAACGATATTTCCGCCTTCTTCTTCAATGGATGTAACATCGGAGATCAATCCTGATTCAAGTTTTCCAGCCAATTTAGGTGCAAGGTCCTTTCCTAAGGCCGTATGCCCAAAGAAAATCCCTTCTGGCTTTTCCTGCTCGATGACTGCAAGCAAGCCTTGAGCATAACCATCTGAAGTATATTGTTTCAATTGATCATTTTCTACAGCAATAACCCGGTCTGCACCATACTGGATCAATTCATCACCGAAACTTTTAACACTGTCACCAACTAAAACACCTACGATTTCCCCGCCATCTGCAGCAAGTTTAGCCGCACCGATAGCTTCAAATGATACATTTCTTAGTGAACCGTCGCGAACTTCGCCCAATACAAGAAACTTTCTAGCCATTTATAAAAACCTCCTGTGCTCTATTTTATCTATTTGTCGTGTGTTGTTGTTTTGAAAAGGACCGTTTCGATTAAATCACTTTTGCTTCGCTGCGTAATAATTGAACAAGTTCCCTAACTTGTTCACCGATTTCGCCGTTCAATACTTTACCAGCTTCTTTTTTAGCAGGAAGATAGATTTCAATCGTTTTTGTTTTTGCTTCAACATCTTCTTCTTCCAAATCCAGGTCATCCAATTCCAATTCTTCAAGCGGCTTCTTCTTCGCTTTCATGATTCCTGGCAAAGAAGGATAACGTGGCTCATTTAGACCTTGCTGAGCTGTCACTAACAATGGAAGGGACGCTTCGATCGTTTCAGAGTCCCCTTCAACATCACGGATAACGCTTACATTTCCATTTGCGATATCAAGCTTAGTGATTGTTGTAATATAAGGAATTTCCAATATCTCTGCAACACGCGGCCCCACTTGACCGGAACCGCCATCGATTGCAACGTTCCCCGCAATGATTAAATCGGCATTTTTACCTTTTAAGTATTCGCCTATAATTTTGGCAGTCGTGAATTGGTCGCCATTTTCTATGTCGTCTTCTATATTTATCAATACGGCTTTGTCAGCCCCCATTGCAAGCGCTGTGCGTAATTGCTTTTCAGCCTCTTCGGTGCCAACAGAAATAACCGTTACTTCGCCGCCCTGTGCATCACGCACTTGAATTGCTTCTTCAACAGCATACTCATCGTATGGATTAATGATGAATTCTGCTCCATCCTCATTAATTTTCCCATTGGATAGTGTAATTTTTTCTTCTGTATCAAATGTTCTTTTCAGCAGCACATAAATGTTCAAGATAATACCTCCCGAATGATTTGAGTTTTGAAGATTATGAATTTTATTGACATATATTATTGTATTCTTCAGGTTTCACCAAAATCCTGCATAATATTTAAAAATAGTTATCTATCAGACGGGAAACATCATTTCCCTTTGAATGCCGCTTCCCTTTTTTCAATAAAAGCGCCAATTCCTTCTTGTGCATCAGCCGTATCGAAAGCTTGGCCAAAGAGGACTGCCTCCCTCTCCACACCTTTATAGTAGGAATCATGCTTGGAAAAATTTAATAATTCTATAGCCGCCTTTAAAGCGAGTGGGCTCTTCCTGGCAATTTTATTGGCTAGTTCCTTCGCTTTTGGAATCAGTTCTTCATCCGTGAAGGACTGATTTGCCAATCCGCATTGCACAGCTTGGATACCTGTAATCGGCTCACTTGTAAACAGCATTTCCGCGGCCTTTGCCATACCGACATATCGAGGAAGGCGTTGAGTGCCGGCAAACCCGGGGATTAAGCCCAACTGCAGCTCAGGCAAACCTAGTTTTGCCCTTTCGGTTACCAAACGGATGTGACAGGACATAGCAAGCTCCAATCCTCCGCCAAGCGCCGCTCCATGAATGGCTGCAATGACCGGTTTTGGAAAAGATTCAATTTTCTCAAATGCAGCTTGACCATTCTTCGTCAGTTCCTCGAAAGCTTTACCATTTTTCACTTCAGTAAACTCTTTAATGTCTGCTCCTGCAGAGAAAAACCTTCCTTCACCATGAAGAACGACAACCCGTACGGATTCGTCCTGCTCCATTTGATCGAAGGCCTGTGAAAGCTCCCCGATGATTGCCGATGAAAGAGCATTTGCGGGTGCATGATCAATCGTTATAAATGCCACATGATTTTCGACAGAAAGCTTAAGGTATTCCATATCTATCCCTCCAGGCATGTAGTCAAACTTTTTTGATAATTCAATATGTATCACTTCCCGATAAAGCTGGAAGCAGAATTAACCGATTCTTTCGAGGATGGCTAGCCACCCTCTATTTAAATCGTTAACTTTTCAAGCCACAGCCGCCAATTAGAAGGCGGTGAACGTCTGTTGCAAGGTCTGGGAGCGAATACTTTTGCTCATTCATGACCCAAGTCGTCACTGTTTCGTCGATCGTTCCAAAAATCATCTGCCTTGCAAGTAAATTATTTAAATCAGGCAGAAATTCGCCGTTCTCTTTTCCTTCTATAATGATCTGATCGATTAAATGTAAATACCCTCTTAACACATCATTAATTCTTAGGCGTAATTCTTTATTAGACTGTCTTAATTCCAACTGAGTGACAATTGCTAAATTCACGTCTTCTGAAAGGTTTTGAAAATGTTTTTGGATGAGCACTTGCAGTTTTTCCGAAGCTGTGGTCTTTCCTTTTAGTTCTTCTTCGATCTGTTCCACAAAATAGCCCATCTTTTCATGGAATAATGATATTAGGATATCTTCTTTATTTTTAAAATAAAGATAAATGGTGCCATCCGCTACGCCTGCCTGCTTGGCGATTTTGGATACTTGGGCTTGATAGTAACCGTTTTGGGCAATGACGATAACGGCCGCATCAATAATTTGATTATACTTTGGTCTGTTGCGTTTCACTGGATGTCCCCTTTCAGAAAATGAATGAATCATCATTCATATTTCTATCATAAAATGACGACCCTTTACTGTCAAGGAAAAACTTCTAAGAGTCCTGACATTCCACATGCTCATTGTACAGCCCCCACCCATAGGTTGTCCAGCCGTTCTGAAAACACGGAGCTTCATTCCGCTGCTCCGTCTAAAGGTGGATGCTTGTTTAAGCTTCTTTTCTATCCTCGGATATTTTTTTCTTCTCTTCTTCGATAAGGACTCTTCTCAAAATCTTTCCTATCGTCGTTTTAGGAAGTTCTTCCCTGAATTCATAGCTGCGCGGCACCTTATAGGAAGCCAGGTTCTTTCTTGCAAAATCATTCAGTTCTTCTTCAGTGGCCTTGGCATTTTTTTTCAGTACGACATAGGCTTTGACGGTCTCACCGCGATATGGGTCAGGAATACCTGCCACGACTACCTCCTGTATGGCCTCATGCTCGTATAAAACCTCTTCCACTTCACGTGGATATATATTGAAGCCGCCTGCAATGATTGTATCTTTTTTCCTCTCGACTACATAAAAGAACCCCTGCTCATCCATGTAACCCAGATCGCCCGTTAGCAGCCAGCCATTTTTAAAAGTGCTTTCCGTTTCATCCGGGCGGTTCCAGTAACCTTGCATTACCTGTGGTCCTTTTATGGCAATCTCACCAATTTCATTCGGAGGAAGCTCTTCACCGGTTTCCAGGGATAGAATCACCGAGTCGGTATCTGGCCATGGCAATCCAATGCTTCCTTTTACACGCGGCTGATCCCAGATGAAATTAGCATGGGTCACCGGGGAGGTTTCAGACAGTCCAAAACCTTCAACAAGCTTCCCGCCGGTAATTTTCTCAAACTGCTCTTGGACCTCTAATGGCAATGGTGCAGAACCGCTTATACAGGCATTGATAGAAGAAAGGTCATATTTAGCGATATCCGGATGGTTCAATAGGCCAATATACATCGTTGGCGCTCCTGGAAACATGGTCGGTTTCTGTTTTTGGATGGTTTTAAGCGTTGCTTCAACGTCAAACTTTGGCATGATGATCATGGTGTTCCCCTCCATGACTGAAAGAACCAAGACTGTCGTCATACCGTACACATGGAAGAATGGCAGAATCGCAAGGACCCTTTCCTCACCGCGCTTATTTTTATAAAGCCAGGCATTGCACATTTTCGTATTTGACAGCAAGTTCTTATGGGTAAGCATGACACCTTTAGGAAAGCCTGTTGTCCCCCCTGTATATTGCAAAAGGGCAAGGTCATTATTCACATCGATACGCTCGGTGACATCTTCGGGGATCTTTCGTTTCATGATTTCGGAAAATAAATGATGATTGCCCGAATGCTCCACATTGATGACGATTCCGTATTGCTTTTTTTGAATAAAAGGATAGATAAGATTTTTCGGGAAAGGCAAATATTCTTTGATAGCGGTTACAATTATATCTTCTATATCCGTTCTTGAAGCGACGGCAGCGACACGGGGAAATAAAATATCCATCGCTAAAATTATTTTCGCTCCGGAATCTTTCATTTGATACTCTAGTTCACGTTCGGTATAGGTTGGATTCGTTTGAACCACGACTCCGCCGGCCATCAATATTCCAAAAAAACTTATGACACCCTGAGGGCAATTAGGAAGCATGACGGCAACGCGATCTCCTTTTTGAAGACCGATACTTCTTAAATAGGCTGCGAACTTTAACGCAGATTCATACACTTCTTGGAAAGTTAATTCTTTTCCCTGGAAATGAATCGATACTTTATCAGGGAATTCTTCGGCTGATTCCTTCAAAAAAGAATAAAGAGGTTTATCTTCGTACGACAAAACAGCTGGTATCTGTTCCGGATAAATAGCTTGCCATGGCTTATTGCTCATTTGCCCCCTCCTTCTGAATATTCCCAATACTCTTTATCATTATAATACAACCGGGATTTTCTTACAATTGCTGAAATTCAGAAAAGTAAGCATAAAAGCTGTTTATGAGTGGTGGAGCAGTCATTATGACTTGTACCTGCCAAGAGGGAATATTTGATAAAACACTAAAGATGAGAAACAAAAAAAGGAGTGTTTTACTCCTTAGTTTTAATTCTATACCAATATTTATATTTTTCTTCAAATCCCAATTTTCCGTACAAGCAAGAAGCAGGCGCATTCGTTTCTATGACCTGAAGATAGGCATTTTTTGCCCCATTTTCTTTACCCCAATGCAATAGATTACGAATGATTTTTGCACCATAGCCTTGGTTTCGAAAGTTTTCATGGGTAATGATATTGTACAGGCCTATGTATTTGTCTTCCAAAACACCCATTCCACTTGCTGACACGGTTCCACTCTCATCAGTCAACAACATAAAGCATGTTTTTGGAATGATATTCCCTAACATCTTTTTTAGGATGGTTTGATCATGATCATTAACATTACTTAGCAGGCAGAAATGGTGAAACCAGTCATCGTGTAAATGCTCATACTTGATGACATTGGTTTCATTAGGTGATCCTGTTTCTACCAAATTTAATACCTGGACACTTGTTTTACCTTCAAGGACATACCCGGACTCTTCCAGTACACTATCCAAGATGATAGGCTTAGCCTGTGGAGTGATTTTGTACACGGCCATATCATTTCTTGCAAAATATAATTGTTCACAATTCAATATTTTCTTTTTCACATTTTCATTCGATAAATAGATGGGATTAATAGAATTCGCCCGTTTCGTATATCCATCCGCAAATCGGATAACCCAGCCATCATAGATTTGCGTTTGCAGGGCCGGTAAAGCGTTCATCGATAGTTCTTCAATCTTTTGCATCAATTTGGAGCGATTCATGTTCTTCCTCCTCTTCCGAAAAGTCTATTTGACCATTATCATTATACACGCCCCCCTTTTTTTAATAGAATTCAAATAAAAGAAGCGGCACAATGGCCGCTTCAATTGAAGAATATCATATAAATGATTCCTAACAGGAAAAAGATTCCGCAACAAACAATTAAGACTTTTGCAAGCTTCTCCACAGTTTTCTCCCTCTCATGAAGGGCATTAAGAAATTCCGGCGCCGATGACAAAAGATAATGCGATTGAAATGATCATCGATAGGAATCCAACTGCCCGATTATCTTTTTGTATCTCTTCATCTATTTTAAACCGAGGAGTCATAAATTCAAAAATGAAATAACCGATCAACAGAAGGACAAATCCGTATACGCCCCAGCCAATCATGGTAAGAAGCGAATTCTGATGGAGGATGGACTGTTGGAATACATAGGCGATCCCAAATATTTTACCGCCAGTTGCCATCGCGACAGAAAGGTTTCCCTGTTTGATTTCCTCCCAGTTCTTGTACTTTGTGACAAGTTCAAAAATGGCTAAAAAAACAATCATGCAAAGAATAACGACACTGTATCGAGCAGCTATATATACATATTCATTTTCCCACATGTTCTCCATGGTCCAACTCCCGAATGGTAACTAGCCACCCGGCTTTTGCAGTAGCCGGAATGGCCACTTTCCTTTATTTAAATTCCACCACCGTAACACCTGTTCCGCCTTCACCGGCTTCACCGAAGCGAATCCTTTTGACGGAGCGGTGATTTTTCAAGTATTCCTGAACACCGGACCGGAGAGCCCCCGTTCCTTTACCATGAATGATGGAGACACTCGAATAACCAGCCAAAAGAGCATCATCAACGTACTTTTCCACTCTTGATATTGCATTTTCAAAGCGTTCGCCACGCAGGTCGAGTTCCACGCTAACGTGATAATCCCGTCCCTTTATCGTGGTAAGCGGTTTTATTTCTTTTACTTTCGTTGCCTTGATGAATTCTAGGTCAGACTCCTTCACCTTCATCTTCATGATGCCGATCTGAACCTGCCATTCATTACTTGAGACCTTCTCGATTAAGTGACCTTTTTGACCAAAGCTTACGACCTTCACTTCATCTCCAGGCTTCAAGCTTTTATCCAGCGGCCTCGCCGCTTTATTTGATGTTTTTTTCAATTTTGGCGTCGCGTTTTCAAGCCGTTTTTTTGCATCGATCAGTTCATGCTCTTTAACATCGGCATGCTTTTCCAGACGGAGTTTACGCAAATCGGCAATAATCGCTTCCGCTTCTTTTTGGGCATTTTCAACGATTGCCGCTGCCTCTTTTGCAGCCTTTTCGACCATGGCATCCCGTTCTTCATGATATTCACCAATTTGCTTTTGAAGGTCTTTATGAAGAACTTCAGCCTGTTTCAGGTGATCCGCTGCTTCCCGTTCCTCTTCTTCAGCCTTCTTGCGGCTGTCTTCAAGGGAGGCTATCATATTCTCAACTTTATTCGTATCCTCACCAATATGGCTGCGGGCGCTGCTTATCACGCTTTCTTCCAAACCAAGGCGCTTGGAAATTTCAAATGCATTACTCCGTCCCGGTACACCGATCAAAAGTTTATAGGTAGGACTTAAGGTTTCCACATTAAATTCTACGCTTGCATTAATGACGCCTTCCCGATCATATCCGTACGCTTTTAATTCTGGGTAATGTGTCGTTGCAATCACACGTGCTCCGCGCTTATACACTTCATCCAAAATGGAAATGGCTAAAGCGGCACCTTCCTGAGGGTCGGTTCCCGCACCAAGCTCATCGAATAAAACAAGGCTGTCATAATCGACATTCTTTAGGATATCGACAATATTGACCATATGCGAAGAGAATGTACTTAAGCTTTGTTCAATCGACTGTTCGTCGCCAATATCGGCATAAACAGAGGAAAACACAGCCGTTTCGGAACCATCCAGCGCAGGGATTTGCAGACCGGACTGGGCCATTAAGGTACAGAGGCCAATTGTTTTCAGTGTAACCGTTTTACCTCCTGTATTGGGTCCAGTGATGACGATTGTCGTAAATTCATCACCAAGGAAAATGTCATTTGCCACGACAACATCACTCGGAATGAGCGGATGTTTCGCTTTGAATAATTTCACGCGTCCCTCATTATTCAGAATCGGTTTGGATCCTTTTATCGCTTTTGCATACTTTGCCTTGGCGACAAGGAAATCAATTTGTGCAAGCACTTTGACATTATGAAGCAATTCTGGGGTGAACGCACCGACTTTTTCCGATAATTCGACCAATATCCGTTCTATTTCCTGTGTTTCCTTCACTCGGGTTTCCTGCAGGACATTATTCAGTTGAACGATAGCTTGCGGTTCAATGAACAGCGTCTGCCCAGATGAGGATTGATCATGAATGATCCCTCCATACACACTGCGGTATTCCTGTTTTACCGGGATCACAAAACGGTCATTCCTGATGGTGATGATGGCATCCGATAACATTTTTGATGCGTTGGAAGAACGGATCATGCTTTCTAGTTTTTCCCTGACACGGCTTTCGTTCGTCCGAATCTGGTTCCTTAGGGTACGAAGCTTATCGCTGGCAGAATCCATCACTTCGCCATGTTCACTTACTGCATACGTAATTTCCTGTTGCAAATCAATCAATGGATGAAGGGAATCGATATATTCCGCTAAAAGCGGAACATCAATTTCCTGCTCTGCGAGTTCATCGAAGAAACGGCTGAGGATCCTGCCGGCACGAATCGTACTTGCAAGTTCCATCAATTCCATCGGCGAGAGCATCCCGCCAATCTGTGCCCTTTTTGCATGTGGACGGATATCAAAAATCCCGCCCAACGGCAAGTTACCTTTCAGCCGGACGATCTTGGCTGACTCATCTGTTTCTTCCTGCCATCTCGACACCTCTTCAAAATCAGTGGAAGGCATCAATTGCTGTGCCTTCTCTTTTCCTATGGAAGAGGATGCGTGTGAGATTAATTGTTCTTTTATTTTATGAAATTCCAATGTCTTTAAAGCTTTATTATGCATGGAGTTAAAGCTCCTCCTTATTTATGGGCAAATAGTTAATCATTTCTCTTTAAAAACGCTAATAATCCATCCTTATCCCTTGCATTAAGGACCGTTGATTCTTTAATCCAGCCCTTTTTCGCCGCCGAGACTCCAACAGGCATATGTTCAAGCATATCGATGCTGTGGGCATCGGTATTGATTACGATCGGAACGCCTGCTTCCTGTGCCTTGCGGAGATGGGGTGGCGCCAAATCCAATCGGTTCGGATTCGCATTCAATTCCAATGCGGTATTCGTCTCGCGTGCCAGTTCGATCAGCATCTCCATATCAACATCATATCCGGTGCGTCTGCCGATAATCCTTCCCGTTGGGTGGGCGATGATATCGACATGCGGATTATTCAGAGCCGTTTTTAAGCGCTCCATGATCGTTTCCCTAGGCTGTGAAAAGCTTGAGTGAATCGATGCGATCACCAAATCCAGCTCCGCAAGCAGTTCATCGTCATAATCAAGTGTCCCATCAGGGAGTATATCCATTTCAATCCCTGAAAGAACGGTAAAGTCATCATATTTTTCATTCAGTTCATGGATGATTCGTTTTTGTTCACGTAAACGCTCCACGGTCAAGCCATTCGCCACTTTCAAATATTGCGAATGATCGGTGATGGCCATATAGCGATAACCTTTTGCACGGCATGCTTCAATCATTTCTTCAATCGTATGAGCCCCATCACTCCATGTGGTATGCATGTGCAGGTCACCTTGTATGGCCTCTATAGATATGAGAGGTTCCTTAGCATCATATTGCTCCACTTCCGTTCCGTCTTCACGCAGCTCTGGGGGAATGAATGGAAGGCCAAAATGATTATAAAATTGTTCTTCCGTTTCAAACGTCAATACATCACCGGTTTCAACCACCTCCACACCATATTCGCTGATTTTCTCTCCGCGATCTTTAGCCAGCTGGCGCATCCGCACATTGTGATCTTTCGAACCGGTAAAATGATGGAGTGTCGTGATGAATTCCTTATCCTTCACAATTCGGAAATCGACAGAAATATCATATTCATAATCAAGCACGACCGATACTTTTGTATCACCGGCTGCAATCACTTGTTTTATGCCCGTTAAAGCAAGCAGTTGATTCTTGACTTCATCGGGATGATCTGTCGAGATGATGAAATCGAGGTCCTTGATCGTTTCCCTCATACGCCGGATGCTGCCGGCTCTGGATGATCGTATGATGCCTTCCATGTTCGCTAGGGCCGTTTCAATAACATCCGCAATCGGCCTCATGAAGGCAAGGGGCAGCCGTTCAGGCCTTGAACCTGCCTCGGCAATTGCAGACAGGATCTTCTCTTCCGTTTTTTTGCCGAAACCGGCAAGCGCCGCGACCCTGCCCTCTTCACAGGCGATTTTAAGGTCATTCACATCATTGACATGCAGCTCTTTATGAAGTTTGGCAATTTTCTTCCCACCCAAACCCTGAAGCTGCAAGAGCGGAATCAACCCTTTCGGCACCTGCTCCTGCAGCTCTTCAAGTACGGTCGATTTCCCCTCATTTATATACTCTTCGATGACAGATGCCGTTCCTTTCCCGATTCCATTTAAAGCGGTAAAGTCTTCGATAGCCGTAAGGCTCCGATCATCCGTTTCCAAGGCGCCTGCTGCCTTTCGGAAAGCTGAAACCTTGAACGGGTTCTCTCCTTTTAATTCCATATATATTGCGATTTTTTCTAATAATTTAATGATATCTTTTTTATTAATTGTCATTTAATTCACCGCCGAAAAAATTAGTAGGGTGTCCCATGTTTACTTTCTTAAAGATACCTTTCTTGGAGGTAAAGTACAAGCAGTCCGATTCTTAACTTTCGAACCAAATTGGAGGGAGA
Organism: Peribacillus simplex; assembly: GCF_001578185.1. Lineage (NCBI taxonomy): Bacteria > Bacillati > Bacillota > Bacilli > Caryophanales > Bacillaceae > Peribacillus > Peribacillus simplex. Next base: position 3,848,511 of record NZ_CP011008.1, read on the forward strand.
TAACATTCAAATACATAAAAAGGGGCCTCCCCCGTTCAAAGTATAGGAATCTAGGACTTTGAGAAAGGGAGGCAGGCCCTCGTATATTGACATTAAGATTGTTTTAATTCATTAAACCAAAGGTCTTTCACTTGCTCGGACAGGAACGGCGTGTGTTTCACGATCGTTTCTGCCAGAAAAGATTCCGTTAATGGTTTCTGGATGGAATCCATTGGCAGCATGGCAGCTATATATAATATAATAAACATGATAAGATAGACTTCGAGAAAACCCAATATCCCTCCACCCCAGCGATTCAGCTGTTTTAAAATCGGAAGATGGGTAATGAAATTGAGCATAGATCCTATCATTTGCCAAAGAATCTTGGCAGCAAAGAAAATGATCGCAAAGGCAATCGCATTGTAATAAGCCGTTTCAAGCCCGACTGTATCGAAAAACATATTAAGGGTCGAGGAATCACTCATCGTTGGAAACGGGATCCACAATTTCAAATTGGGAGCAAGATCTCCGTAAAATACATATGCGACGATGAAGGCTACTATAAACCCTGTCATATGAACCATTTGTAAAATGAAGCCACGCTTTAAACCGATTAATAAACCGATTAAAAGAATGGCCAGAATTGCTAAATCAAGCATGTACTCAGTCCTTCTCTCTCTTTAATTCCAGTTGAAGCTGGTCTAGTTCATCTTTTAATTTAATATATTCGTGGATGGTATTCACGGCCGTTAGTACCGCTAGCTTGCTTGTATCCAAATATGGATTTTTCATCCTGATCTCTCTCATTTTTTCGTCAACCATCGAAGCGACCAGGCGCATATGACTTGCGCTTTCTGTACCGACGATTGTGTATGGTTGACCGTATATATCAACTGTTGTTTTATTTCGTTTATCGTCTGACAAAATGATGCCCCCAATCTAAACAATCCTAATTCTATCATATCATGAAGTTTTTCGTCACGAAAGATAGTACAGCGTCATTTCTCGCATAAAAACTGCAATAATTTGTCAGATGAAAACGACTCTAGGATGAAAATTACCTGAAAAATAAAATGATGTTAGGAGTTTACCCATTATGTCCCATGTTGTTTTACTTATCAGCCCTGAACAAATAAAGGTGATGAAGTCCCATTATTCTTCATCCTTAGCCGCCAAACTGCCGCCAGGGAGCATCTTTTCCGCCAAACCGCCGTTATGTACGGTGACCGCCTATAAATCCGGCAAAGTACTCTTTCAAGGTAAGAATGCCGAAATAGAAGCGGTAAAATGGCAACAAGGTACCACCGCTGCGGCTCCAAAGAAAAAAACGGCATCATCCTCATCAGTCAACGTCCATCGATATTCACCACCTGCAAATATCGGAACCATGTCAGTGATTGGTTCCGATGAAGTAGGAACAGGAGATTATTTCGGTCCCATCACCGTTGTAGCCGTATATGCAAAAAAGGAGCAACTCGCCCTATTGAAGGAACTTGGTGTCCAGGATTCCAAAAACCTGAAAGATCCACAGATTATCGAAATTGCCAAACAGATTAAGGATGTGGTGCCATTCAGTCTGCTCACATGCGACAACCCGAAATATAATACGCTGCAGGCAAAGGGAATGTCACAAGGAAAAATGAAGGCCCTCCTCCATAACCAAGCAATCAAGCATCTCATGCAAAAAATGCACCCGGAACAGGCGGAAGCGGTCCTTATTGATCAATTCGCTCAACCAGATGTATTTTTCAATTACCTAAAAGGCCAAGAACTATTTCAAGCTAATGCCACCTATTTATGCACAAAAGCGGAAGGCATACACCTAGGAGTGGCAGCCGCTTCCATCCTGGCCCGATATGCATTCGTCAAACGCTTTGATTTGCTGAGTGAAAAAGCCGGATTCAAAATCCCTAAAGGTGCCGGCTTTGCAGTCGATGAAGCAGCTGCAAGATTGATTCATGAAAAAGGAATCGATTCATTGAACGAATTCACGAAAATCCACTTCGCCAATACAGAAAAAGCGAAGCGATTATATCAACAAAAATATCATAAATAAGGGAACAGCCGCTTTTTTTATTGATGAAAAACACGTTTTACTCGTAAATTCACATGTCTTACTCGTGAATTTACACCATTTACTCGTGAGTTCACACGCTTTACTCGTGAATTTACACCATTTACTCGTGATTCACACGCTTTACTCGTGAGTTCACACGCTTTACTCGTGAATTCGCATGCTTTACTCGTGAATTTACACCATTTACTCGTGAGTTCACACGCTTTACTCGTGAATTCACACCATTTACTCGTGAATTCACACGCTTTACTCGTGAATTTACACCATTTACTCGTGAGTTCACACGCTTTACTCGTGAGTTCATAAAAAGACAGCTTCCCAAGATTCAGGGAGCTGTCTTTTTGGTTTTATCCTCTAAGTTCTGCGCCAGCTTTTTCTTTAACGGCTTCAAGCACTTTTTCATGTGCTTTTGTAATATCTTCGTCCGTTAGCGTCCGTTCCGGGTCGAAGTATTTCAGTGAGTAGGCAATGGATTTCTTGCCTTCCTCCATTCTTTCACCTTCGTATAAGTCGAAGATGCTTACTTCTTTCAGCAGTTTGCCACCGGCTTCTTCAATAATATTCTGAATGTCCCCGGCTTTCGTAGCTTGATCCACAACGAGCGCGATATCGCGTGTAGTTGATGGATAGCGCGGAATGGTTTGGTATGCAATCGGCGCGACTTCGGCTTCGGCCAATGCTTTTAAGGAAAGTTCGAAAATGTATGTTTCTTTAATATCCAAGTCTTTTTGGACAGTTGGGTGCACTTGGCCGATAAAGCCAATCACATCACCATTCAACAGTACTTCTGCTGTCCGTCCTGGATGCATGTCGTTAATTTCCGCTTGGCGATAACTGATTTGATCAGCTAATCCCAGTGTATCGAATAATGCTTCGATCACGCCTTTGGCTACAAAGAAATCCACTGGTTTTTTTTCACCTTGCCATAGATGCGATTCCCATAGGCCAGTGATGGCTCCTGCAATATGTTCTTTTTCTTCAGGCAGTTCTTGTTCGTCCTGCTTAAAGAATACCGAACCGATTTCATACAGTGCCAGTGAATCAATTTGGCGGGCATTGTTATATTTCACGACTTCCAGCAATTGAGGTACGATGCTCAAACGCAATTGGCTTCGTTCTTCACTCATCGGCATTGCTAAACGAATGGATTCTCTTGCTTCCAATGCGAATTGGGACGCTTTTTCCTGGCTTGTAAGTGAATAGGTCACCGCTTGATAAAGGCCTGCGCCTTCAAGGGTACGACGTGCTTTCCGCCGTTTAATTTGATAGTCAGTCAATTGGCCTGGAGTAGCAGAACCGATCGGCAGCGTAGCTGGAATGTTATCATATCCGTATAAACGTGCAGCCTCTTCAACTAAATCAGCTTCAATTGTAATATCGCCACGGCGCGTAGGGACAGTGATTGTGAACGTTTCATTGTCAAGTTCCACGCCGAATTGCAGGCGTTTGAAGATCGACTCCACTTCAGTTACGCTCATGCTTGTTCCAAGAAGTGTGTTGATTTTTTCCAGTGTGATGCTAATGACCGCTGGTTCCATTGTCAATTCGTCAACTTCAGCCGTTCCTTGTAAGACTGTTCCGCCAGCATATTGTGCAATCAACTGTGCGGCACGTTCTCCAGCTTCACGAACACGGGCCGGATCGACGCCTTTTTCAAAACGGGCACTTGCTTCACTGCGCAAGCCGTGGTCTTTTGAAGCTTTACGAACTACTGTACCTGCAAAATATGCACTTTCAATAATGATGTTCGTTGTATCATTTTTCACTTCGGAATCCGCTCCGCCCATCACACCAGCAATCGCAACAGGCTCGCTGCCATTTGTGATCACTAAATGGTCAGGCGTCAAAGTCCGTTCCGCTTCATCCAATGTTACGATTTTTTCAGCATCCTTCGCTCTGCGGATGACGATTTCCTTTGAACCAAAGCGGTCATAATCAAAGGCATGTAGCGGTTGACCATATTCAAGTAAAATGTAGTTCGTGATATCGACCACATTATTATGAGGTCGGATACCTGCAGACATTAACCGAGTCTGCATCCAAAGTGGTGAGGGTCCGACCTTAACATCTTTGATGATTTTAGCAATGTATATCGGGTTATCTTCTTTCGCTTCCACTTTGACACTGATATTATCAGATGCTTTTTCAGCTGCCTCTTCTTTCTCGACAACCGGCCATTTCACTTCCCGGCCTAGGATGGCACCCACTTCGTATGCAACACCAAGCATACTCAATGCGTCAGAACGATTTGGAGTCAGCCCAAGTTCCAGCACTTCATCACTTAAACCAAGTTCTTCCAATGCATCTTTCCCTACTTCCACATCATTAGGGAAGACGAAGATACCTGTTGCATAGTCCTTTGACACAAGCTTGGATTCGAAGCCCAATTCTTGAAGCGAGCAAATCATCCCGTGCGATTCTTCTCCGCGAAGTTTCGCTTTTTTGATTTTGAAATTACCTGGAAGGACTGCGCCAACGGTAGCGACTGCGACTTTTTGGCCTTTATCGACATTCGGTGCTCCACAGATGATCTGGACGGGGTTTTCGGCACCGATATCAACTTGGCATTTATTCAATTTATCCGCATTTGGATGCTGTTCACGTTCAATGACATGCCCGATGACGACTCCTTTAAGCCCTTCACTCTTTTTTTCTACCCCTTCAACCTCAATGCCGCTTTTCGTGATTTTGTCAGCTAGTTCCGTCGCATTGATGCCTGAAAGGTCAACATAATCTTGTAACCATTTATATGACACAAACATGGTAGGTCCTCCTTTTTAAAATAAAAATTTATGCTTCGTGATGGTTGAATTGTTTTAAGAATCGGACATCATTCGTATAGAAGTGACGAATATCATCCACACCGTATTTCAACATGGCAATCCGTTCCACGCCAATTCCAAATGCGAATCCCGAGTATTTCTTGGAATCGAAGCCAGCCATTTCAAGGACGTTCGGATGAACGATCCCGCCGCCAAGCACTTCGATCCAGCCTGTTTGTTTACAAACGCTGCAGCCTTTACCACCACAGATTTTACAAGAAATATCCACTTCGACAGAAGGCTCCGTAAATGGGAAGAAACTTGGACGAAGTCGGATTTCACGGTCTTGCCCAAATACTTTTTTCGCAAATACATCAAGCGTCCCTTTCAGGTCGCTCATGCTGATGTTCTCATCGATGACCAAGCCCTCAATTTGCTGGAATTGATGGGAGTGTGTCGCATCATCGTTATCACGGCGATATACTTTTCCTGGGCAGATGATTTTAACAGGACCTTGACCTTTATGTTTTTCCATCGTTCTAGCTTGAACAGGTGAAGTGTGCGTACGCATCAGGATTTCATCCGTGATATAGAATGAGTCCTGCATATCACGTGCCGGATGGCTTTTTGGCAAGTTAAGTGCCTCGAAGTTGTAGTAGTCGCTTTCAACTTCGGGACCTTCTGCAACGGTATAACCCATTCCGATGAATAAGTCTTCGATTTCTTCCACGACACGTGTTAATGGGTGAAGATTCCCCTTGTTAACCGGACGTCCTGGGAGTGTGACGTCAATCGTTTCAGTTGCCAGCTTTGCATTGATTGCCGCAGTTTCAAGTGCTTTTTGTTTCTCCTCGATCTTTGTTGCAATCGCTTCCCGAACATCATTGGCTAGTGCCCCAATCTTCGGACGTTCTTCGGCTGATAATTTACCCATGCCGCGCAATACCTCAGTGATTGGCCCTTTTTTCCCTAAATAAGCAACACGGACTTCATTCAGTTCTTTTAATTCGGAAGCGGCGGCAACTTTTTGCAACGCTTCTTCCTGCAGTTCTAGTAAACGTTCCTGCATCATGTCTTCCTCCTTTATTTTCCTGTTGTAAAAATGAACACAAAAAAAACCCAATCCCTAAAGGGACGAGGTCTATGTATCGCGGTACCACCCTTATTAGTGCACGAACAAATAAACTTCTGCACTCACTTCATTAAAAATAACGGCTCTTCACCGGAACATTTTTCGGACAATATGTCTTCCCAATGCCAACTCGAAAGGTGAATTCCCTTAAGGTGCCATAAAAATGCTTTCAGTCAAGGCATTTTTTCCCTGGATATGGATAACTTAAGCTACTACTCTTTGTCATCGTTGTTTCAATATAAAATTCTGTTTTATTATATTATAATTCCACGGCCGTTTCAAATCGATTTTCGTAAATGGTACATTAAAATCCCTGCAGCGATCCCCACATTCAGTGATTCGCTTTTTCCGTAGATGGGGATATAAAGGTTTTTAGTCGTTTTCTTTAGTAATTCCTTAGACACTCCTTGACCTTCATTGCCGACCAGCAGGGCAAAACGAGAAGACTTTTCCACTTCGTCAAATGGGGATGCGCCTTCCAATGCCGTGCCATAAACAGGTGTGCCGATTTGCTTCAGCTCATCGATGATCTCTGAAAGGTTCCCTTTAATGACAGGCATATGGAATAGGCTCCCTTGCGTCGAACGGACCACTTTGGGATTATACAAGTCGGCACATCCTTCGCCAAGAATGACCGCATCGATTCCTGCCGCATCCGCTGTCCTGATCATCGTTCCAATATTCCCCGGATCTTGTACGGCATCGATCAACAATAGTTTATCCGGATTAATGGACGTCATGTTCGTTAATTTCTGTTCACAAACCGCTGCAATTCCCTGTGGGGCTTCGGTATCGCAAATCGCTTTCATAATATCACTTTTCACATAAATGACTTCTGTTCCTTCCAGCTTAAAATGGCCAGGCATTTCAGTTTCTTCATTTACGATCACTTCCAGGACGATTTCTTCTTTTAAGGCTTCTTCAACTAGGTGAAAACCCTCGACTAAATATTTGCCTGTTTTATCGCGTTCTTTTTTCGTCAATAGCTTTTTCCATTGCTTCACTTGCGGGTTTTTTATGGATTCAATATATTTCAAGGGTAAACGCTCCTTTAACTTCACACTGATTTTCCTATTATAACGCAATTCACATACATATTGCATGCCAGTTTGTGAAATGCTATTAATGTCAGTCATTATGTGTTAGAGGAGGAATAATTGTGAATTTAAACCTACGTAATGCGATCATCCAAAATGTATCTGGAAATTCGCAAGATCAGCTAGAAGACACGATTGTCGATGCCATACAGAATGGCGAGGAAAAAATGCTTCCTGGATTGGGAGTACTATTCGAGGTCATCTGGCAAAATTCATCTGAACAGGAAAAACAGGAAATGATCACTGCCCTTGAAGCAGGATTAAAAAAATAACAGCCTTCAAAGGCTGTTATTTTTTGATTTCGCTTTGCCGGCTTTCAGTTCTTCGATGGAGACTTCCTCATCAAGCAGCAAGATGAACTTTTTTCCGTTCACTTCTTCAAGCATCGTTTTTGTCTCAGCAAAAGAGTAGCCGTATTTCGTGAAAAAGCTGCGTAAATCTCCAGATCCTTCATCTGTGAAGTAGTGGAAGATTCTCAAAAAAAAAGTGTCCTCCTTATCCTGATTGGCGATGATCAGTATATCCGTATGTTCATTTCCAAGCTGCACATCGTTTTTTATATCAGCTGCTACTGTCATTTGGTTGCCAGTCACGCCTTTAGCTTTTAAGTCCTGAATTGCAGCAAGTAATTCCGGATTAGAGTCAAAAACACCATATACGTTTTTTTCCATGTTTCTCCCCCTCCTTGTTACTCTACTTAAAATAAAATTCCTATGTCATTATACCTTGCGGCTTTATCAATAAACAAGCAAATAGTCCATTGGGGATTCCTAACTAATGAACGAGGAAACCCCTTGCCTAAAGGGTTTTTTCGCAATCCTAAAAAAATTAAGCCTTGTGCAGGCTGTAGACAATTTGAACGCTGCCTCCAGGCACTCGCTTTTCCCGCAGGAGTCTCACACACCCGTTCCAATCAACTTTGTTTTGAAATTTAGATAGATCCCCTTTTGTCTACAAACTGAAATAACAGCCTTGCGCAGGCTGTTATTTCGGGTCTTACAGATTATCTGTGTTAATTCGATTTTTGATGTATTCATCCATCAAGCCTTTCTCCTGCTGCCCGGTCCGATCCAGTGCTCCTTGAGCATCCAAAGCTTTTTTAGCGTCCCCATTGGGGTTGCTTGCTAATTTCCCTAAATGGTCCGCCTGCTTTTGCTCCTTATATTTTCCGATGGAGTTCCCACTGATTTCCCATTCTTGGGCTTGCTTCGTATCCAGCTCTTCCTTTTCAAAGATGTTAGTAGAATTTCCGTGGAGTTCCTCGTTTCTTCCTGGCTGTGCTTCTACTTCCCTTGTTTGATATGCATTCGCTGTTGTTTCAGGAAAAAGGTTCGGGTCCGGATTGTTCACCACCCCTGTTTTAAGCGGATTCACTTCAGATAATCCGTCGGCATCCTTCATGCCTTTGGAAGTTTCGCCATCTCGTTGTGATACGGTTTTCGATTCATCTAAAAGAATCAGGAATTTCCCGGCCTCCACTTCATTTATATAATCGGTGGCTTCACTATCGGAAAGCCCTAAGTCACCTAATCGGTTCCTTATATCTTCTGAACCCACGTTCAGGAAAAAGTGCTTCATCTTATCAATGAAGGAATCCTCATTAGAGTTCGTAACGACATCAACATCCGGACCCGGCTTTTCATTGAAAAAATCCAAATCTTCTTTCTTATCAGCCATTACAGTTATTTCACTTTCATGAACCCCTTTTTCCTGGAGGGATTGTATAGCCTGGATTACTTCTTTTTCCGTATTAAAAACACCATATAATGTTTTTTCCATGCATCTTCCTCCTCTGATCATTCCGATATTCCTTCTTATGTGTATTTATACCCTGATGGGCGTCATTTAAACAAAAAATGGCTCATTCAAAGGTTTGCCTCCCCTAAGTTCGAACCTTTAGCCAGGCTTTAAAATCAAAAAGAAACCTGCAGTTTAAAAACTGCAGGCCCTTTACTTAACTCTTAGAAGCGGTCGATTTTTCGTTCAGTTGCCTTTTTTTCATTTACGACCGATTCATCTGTACTATCAAGCTGGATATCTTCCTTTTTAAGGGTATCCTGAACTTGTTCCGTTTCTTGTACGGCATGTTTCTTGATGACGATTTCATCTGTGACAACCGGTTTTTTCGAAACTTCCAATTTTTCTTCAACAACGGGGATACGTAATGTTTCCCCATCTCCAATGCTTCCAGTTTCCTGATTCGCTTCACGTCCTGAAACTGATCTATGCTCGACTGTCAATTCTTCGTGTTCAACAGGGACATTAATCGTTTTATGCTGTTCATTGACTTCTTTATTAATGACCACTTCGCCTGTCTGAACTCTTTCTTTGTCAATGTTCAGCTGTTCTTCCCTGAGTCGAAGCGTCCTTTCATCTTCAGGCAATTCACGGCCTTGCCCGTTCACTCCATATACATCTTCTTTATTTAATGCATCGGCTTTTTCGGTACCGTTGTAAAGAGGGTTGGCAGAGTTTGTATCCAGCCTTGTACGGGCAGTGTCCGTTGTTCCAGTCGTGAATTTATCCCTTGCCGTTCCAAGGCGGCCTTCACTTTCATCGACAAGAACCAGGACTTTTCCGTTTTCTACATCAAAGACATGTTCAGCAGCTTCACTATTCGAAAGACCTGCGTTCGCCAATCTTGTTGAAAGGTCTGCCGTATCTTCCGGCATGAAGAAGCGTGCCACCTTGTCCATAAATGATTCGTCGTTAGGAACATTCGTCATTGTATGAACATCAGTTTCGCGTTGATGGTTCGTAAAATCCAATGTTTCTGCCTTGTCTGCGACGACCGTAATATCGTCACCTTCAAACCCCTTGGCCTTTAGTATATTGATTGCTTGGATCACTTCTGCATTTGATTCATATACTCCATATACTGTTTTATTCATTTAATATTCCTCCTTAGGTTTTGTTGACTGGTTTAGTGGATGCTATATATAAACTCTACCCCCCATATACCTAAGTAAACGAGAAATCAATATTTCATTTATGTTATATCATTTACATTTTGTTCTCAGCATAGAACATTTTTTCAAATAAAATCCAGGTTTTACAAAGGTTTCCCCATTTTTTAAAATGTAATGTTTAACCAAATTCTGCTATGTCACTATTTTCATATACCACTTTGAAAGCTTTATAGATCAGCTGCCTCCATAAGCAGGTCCACAATATGGACCGCTTTCGTACATGCCCCCAAATTTTCCCTCTCGATCCCCAATTGCATTTGTAACAGACAGCCAGGGTTTGCCGTGACAACAATATCGGCTTTTGTCGATTTAGCGTGCACCATTTTAGAGTCGAGAATATTCATGGACATCTCTGATTCAACAATATTATAAATCCCTGCCGAGCCGCAGCAGCGATCCGCATCCTTCATTTCCCTGAAATCGATTCCTTCTATCGATTGAAGGAGAATTCGCGGAGCCAAAGAGGTATTCATCACATTCCTTAAGTGACAGGAATCCTGAAAAGTTACTGATTGATCTGGCAGTTTCAGTCGAACTTTTTCCTGAAAACGCAAATCAACAAGGATCTCGCTGATATCTTTCAGCTTATTTTTAAATGCCATTGCCCGGTCATGCCATTCGGGTTCATCTTGGAGCAAGTGATCATAATCTATGAGAAAAGCTCCACAGCCGCCGGCATTCGTAATAATATAATCCACTTCGTCCGTTTCAAAAGCTTCAATATTACGCTTGGCCAGTTGCTTTGCCCCCTCTTTTTCACCACTGTGCCCATGAAGCGCCCCGCAACAGGCCTGTGATTTCGGAATCACGATTTCACATCCAGCCAGCTGAAGAAGCTTTAGTGTGGCCTTGTTCGTTTCCAAAAACATTGTATCCATCAAACAGCCGGAAAAGAAAGCCACCTTTTTGAGTGCAGTTCCGATTGCAGGCAGCTCAGTTGGCCTATTTTTCATCGCTGATTTTTTCGGGACTTTTGGCAGCACTTTTTCCATGGTAGCCAAATTATCTGGAAGCATGTTCAGGACCCCCATTTTACGAGCCAGGTATTGCAGGCCTGATCTCTGATAGAAGCCAAGCAATCCCGTCATGGCTTGCATTCGCTCCTGATGCGGGAATAATCCACTAAAAACGGCTTTACGAATCGTTTTTACAGGGAGACTGTGTTTTTTATTCTGATGGATGATATCCCTTGCTTCTTCAAGAAGATGTCCATATTTCACTCCAGATGGACAGACAGGCTCACAAGCCCTGCAGCCGAGGCAAAGACTCAAAGAACGCTCTACATCCCTATCCGGCCCAATCACACCATCCGCAACCGCTTTCATAATTGCAATCCTGCCCCTTGGTGAATGGGATTCCTTCAACCCCGATTCAATGTATGTCGGACAATGGGGTAAGCAAAAGCCGCAGCGCATGCAATTCAACAATTCATCTTCATCCATTTTTTCCGCGAATTGAATGGCAATGGTCTCCCTTTCCTGAGCCGTCGTCATGAAGATACCACCACCCTTTTCCTGCTTTCCTTGGCAAATACTTTACCGGGATTCATGATGTTATTGGGATCGAAAGCTTGTTTAATCGCTCTCATGGCGGCAATCCCTTCTTTCTTCAGCTTCCATTCAAGATAAGGTGCCTTCATCGCTCCCACACCATGTTCACCGGTGATCGTCCCGCCAAGGTCGATAGCCACGGCAAAAATGTCGGCAAAAGCTTGCTCCACTCTCTCCATTTCATCATGATCACGAGCGTCGGTAATGCACGTTGGATGCAGGTTCCCATCCCCAGCATGACCGAAAGTGCAAATGTTCACGTTATGCTTGCTGGCAATTTCATTAATCGCTCTAACCATTTTGGCAATTTCCGACCGGGGAACGGTAGCATCTTCCAATATGGTCGTCGGCTTGAGGCGTGCCAGTGCAGAAAGGGCTGTCCGTCTTGCGGTCTTCAAGGCAACAGCGTCAGATTCCGTTTCGGCAATTTCCACGGAAACCGCCTTTTCCTCTAGACAAATATCGGCCATCCTTTTCATATCACGTTCCACCACTTCAGGAGGACCATCCTGTTCAATCAGCAGGACGGCTTCCACATTGGTGGGCAAACCGATTTTCGCGAAGTCTTCAACCACGATCAAAGTCGGCCGATCAAGAAATTCCAATGTAACAGGAATGATTTTATTGGAAATGATCTTGGCCACTGACTGAGCTGCAGCATCCAGGTCTTGATATAAGGCAAGCATGGTCTTTGTCATTTCCGGGATTGGGATCAGCTTTAAGATCGCCTCCGTAACGATGCCCAAGGTCCCCTCTGAGCCGACAAAAAGCTTCGTTAAATCATATCCAGCTACATCTTTGGCAAGCTTGCCCCCTGTTCGAATGATGTCCCCATTCGGAAGGACCACTTCAAGCCCGATGACATAATCACGGGTGACTCCATACTTTAACCCTCGCAGTCCACCAGAGTTCTCATTAATATTGCCGCCAATCGTGGAGATTTTCATCGAGCTTGGATCGGGCGGATAAAACAAGCCCCTCTCTTCAACTGCAGAAATCAAGTCCAATGTGATGAGCCCAGGTTGTACGGTTGCCGTTAGGTTTTCTCCATCTATTTCAAGTAATGAATTCATCCGATTGAACAATAGGACAAGCCCCCCCTCTGTCGGGCAGGTGCCTCCGCTCAAATTCGTCCCAGATCCGCGTGGGATGATTGGAACACTGTATTCGTTGCAAACCTTGACGATGGCTGCGACTTCAGCTGTGCAGCCCGGTTTAATGACAGCATCCGGCATCGCTTGAAACCCTGGCGTTGCATCATATGAATAGACAAGGCATTCCACTTTCGAGTCATCGTAATTTTCCTGGCCAACGATGGCAAGAAGTAGATGCTTAACCTGCTTTGTTAACATGTATATCCCCCTCATAAATAAAATGGAATTCAATATTTTTATATGATTTAAGTATAAGAAAAAAAACATTCAACCTTCTATGTATGAACATATAGAGTTTACAGATTTACATAGAATTAATTTGGATGTTTATCCAATACTCTTAAGGATAGATACATAATGACTAAATCGGCTAGCTTCCTAGGATTGAGTTGGGTCAAATCCTTTATGCGTTTGAGCCTGTAATGGAGGGTATTGATATGGATATGTAGGGCTGCAGCGGTTTCTTTCAAAGATAGATCACATGCAAAATACATGGAAAGGGTTTTAAGCAGCTCCTCATTAGGAAGCAAATCCTGTATCGTCCGGGATAAATATTCCTGTCTTGTTTCAGTCGTAACTTCATCAAGCAGGATCTCAAGCTTCAAGTCCTCGTCAAATATAATTCCCGATGAAGGAAACGCAATTTTCAAGGAACGTTCCGCTTTAAAAAATGCTTGCCTGAATGCGGATCCCGGTGTACGCGAACTAACCCCTGCACACACTTTATAACCCGAACTCTCTTCCAGTTTTCTTTGCAGTTTACTTAATTTCTTTAATTGTTGGATTTTTGAACCGATAAAATCGGCTATTGAAAGAATGACGAATTGATTCCTCCCCCAACGGACAACGATGTCCTTGGGATGCTGCTGACCTATGTATATCTGTAGCGTTTTCCACACATGGGGTTCGATGATTTTTTCAGTCTTAAATTCACCTATGGTGATGATTCGGTCTGCATGAACATCGACCCCAAGCAACTTAGCCTTCTGAAGGAATGGCTCATTGAACAGCTGCAGCTGATGCCATTCAAATACAAAGAATTCCATCAGCCGTGATTGGGATTCTACTTGTTCGATGTGATAGCTTTCCTGAATGAACATCTCCGTCATCTTTTTTAAAAGTTCTGCATAGGGGGAAACATGTTTGGGGTCTCCCGTAATTCCAATTACACAAACGGCTTCCTGGTTGAAGAAAATGGGTAGATTTATTCCTGCTTTCACTCCTTTCCAACTTCGTTCATCCTGTTTATTGATGATCAATTTTTCACGATTGTTGAAAGCGTGGATGGCTCCTTCATGGTAAGATCCAATACGGCTGCTATCGGTGCTTGCGATAATCGTGCCAGCATGATCAATAATGATGATTTCCTCATCAATCAGCTTCCGGACCTCATGAACCAATTTTTCTGCCACAGCTGCCAATTGCATTAGATTTCCTCCTTTTTTTGAATGAGCTTGGAAAATATTTCGAGGCTCCCAAAAGGGAGCCTCATACTTATGGAATCATCCAGGAAAGGACGCCATTTTGCAAGAAGGTGATCACACAAATAAGCAGTAATAAGAATAAACTATGCTTGAGCGTGAATCTCAATAATTCAGATTCCCTGCCCGCCAATCCAACGGCAGCACAAGCAATCGCTATCGATTGGGGTGAAATCATCTTTCCGGTGACCCCTCCGGATGAGTTTGCCGCAAGCGCCAGGACCGGTTCCATCCCCACTTTAAGAGCGGTGACTTTCTGAAGACTGCCAAATAAGAGATTGGCTGATGTATCCGACCCGGTAATGAACACACCCAGCCAGCCTAGAACCGGGGCAAAGAACGGAAACAAATCCCCCGATTTTGCCAGGGTCATCCCTAGTGTAGTCGACATGCCTGAAGCATTCGTTACGTAGGCAAAAGCCACAACGGAAGAAATCATCAAAATCGGTTTCGCCAACTCATTCATCGCTTCGGCAAAGGTGCTCGAAAAATCTTTTGCTGACATTTGTGCTATGAACTTCGTAACGATGGCAGCCAGCAAAATGGCGGTCCCGGCTGCTCCAAGCAGTTCTATTTTATAAAAAGCGGCGATTGGCAGTCCATTGTTTCCTATTATTTCATTATGCAGACCTGGCACTTCGATTTGGAAGGTTAATAGTTTTCCGATTTCATTGATTCCGCCAAGCAACACATTGGTGCCTTCATAATGCCCTGAGAGCGCCGGCTTAATTGGGTTCATCCCCCAAATCGTGATGAAAGCCGTTAACAGAAGGAACGGTGACCAAGCATGGAATATCTGCCATTTCGTGTACTTTGTTTCCGCTTCGGCTGTGTCGTCCAATTGTTCGACAGCTGCTGCCGTTTCCTCGGATGCAAAGCGAAAGATCGTTTTAGGTTTCCAGAATTTAAGGAAGATCGCTAATGCAAATAGTGACACTAACGCAGAAAGGATGTCCGGTAATTCAGGCCCAAGGAAATTTGAACTTAAGTATTGGGTGATGGCAAAGGAAAATCCAGAAACCAAAATGGCTGGCAAGACTTCGAGCGACCTTTTCCACCCTGTCATTATCAAAATGAGATAAAGCGGGATGAAAGCCGAAAGGAATGGCAATTGACGGCCGACCATTTTTGAAATTTCCATGGCAGCTATGCCAGTTGGGCCTTCCATGGCGATGATCGGTATGCCAACCGCCCCGAACGCTACCGGAGCGGTGTTCGCAATTAAACAAAGCCCGGCTGCATATAGCGGGTTAAAACCGAGACCAACCAAAAGCGCGGCTGAAATGGCGACAGGTGCTCCAAATCCTGCGGCACCTTCCAAAAAGGCCCCGAAAGAAAATGCCACCAATAAAGCCTGAAGGCGGCGGTCTTCGGTAAGCGAAAGCACCGAAGAGCGAATAATATTGAATTGTCCGCTTCTAACAGTCATTTTGTACAAAAATACTGAAGTGATGATTATCCATCCGATTGGGAGCAGCCCATATACCGCTCCTTGTGAAGCAGACATCACTGCTTTTCCTGCAGGCATTCCATATATCAATACTGCCACTGCAAGAGCTAAAAGCAACGTCGTTATACCAGCAAAGTAGCCTTTCATCCGTTTGATGGTAAGTGCCCAGAAAAAGTAAAGAATTGGGATGAGTGCGGCAATAGATGATAAAACTAAATTATCGGTGATCGGCGTAAAGTTTTGTGTCCATGTCATTCATTTCGACTCCATTCTCTATAGATTTTTTAAAATTTTCAGAAATCAACCGCGAGTTGAAACCCCTTACATATGCGAATATTCAAAGTCATCTGATGACTTGATGAGTATTCATTAAAATTAAATGATTAAAAATATAAAATCAAGATTTTTTTTATTTTTTGCTAATTTTTAACCTTCTGGAAGTGTGCAAGATCATTTGTGTTATATAATATTAACCAGAGAAACTCATAGAAAATAGAGGTGCTACTACTTGGTGTATAAAAAAATAAAGCCGAAAAAAATTTATGAAGAAGTCAGCGATGAACTTTATGAAATGATTCGGTCTGGTAATCTGAAACCAGGTGAACAATTGGATTCCATTCAGCAGCTTGCGGAAAATTTCCAAGTCGGGCGTCCGGCCATCCGTGAAGCATTAAGTGCATTAAATTCAATGGGACTCATTGAAATAAAACAAGGTGAAGGGACATTCGTTAAAACCTTCGACCCTACCATCATGAACCATCCCTTGTCTGCTGCCCTTTTGATGGATCAAGATAATATCAAGCATTTGCTGGAAGTTAGAAAAATCCTTGAGTCTGGGACAGCAGAAGTGGCAGCGAAGAAAAGATCGGAAGAAGACCTTATCGAACTCAAGGAAAGGCTTTTTGATATGGAACAGGTATCCGACGATGAAGAACTTAGTGATAAAGCGGATATTGCCTTCCATGTTGCAGTGGCAAACGCTTCACAAAATGAGCTGCTGATTACATTGATGAACCACGTTTCAGAATTAATGACGGAAAAGATGCGTGATATCCGTCGGGTTGCGCTTTATTCCGAAGAGATGACACTTAAGCAGCTTTATCAGCAGCATGCGCGGGTCTATGATGCAATCGTGGCTCAAGATGAAGCTGGAGCCCGCAATGCCATGCTGTTTCACCTTCAAAGCGTCGAGGAATCACTGAACCGGGTCATCCAAAAAAAACAGCAAAAGAATAGTTAATCTTCTTAAAAATTTCAAAAATACTCTATACAAACAAAGATAAAATTGATATATTACTTTGAAAATGATTACTACATTTAAATATTGGAAATTGGTTTATTCTCTTAACCATTTCCTTTTTCTATTTTTCAGTCATCAGATGACCTGTCAACCTATTCGAAAAAGGAGGAGTTCAGATTGAAAGTTACTCTCTTTGCAACATGTTTAGTTGATTTGTTTCAATCCAATGTCGGTAAGGCAACAGTGGAGCTACTCGAGAGATTAGGCTGTGAGATCGATTTTCCGGAATCCCAGATATGCTGTGGACAGCCGGCATATAATAGCGGGTATACGAAGGATTCGAAGGAAGCTATGAAGAAGATGATTAAAACGTTTGCCGATGCTGAATATATCGTAACCCCTTCCGGTTCCTGTGCAGCGATGTTCAAAGAGTATCCAGTCCTTTTCAAAGGCGAGGCCGAATGGGAAAAGAAAGCAGCCTCATTAGCGGATAAAACATATGAATTGACCCAATTCATCGTGGATGTCTTAAAAGTGACCGATGTCGGGGCGACCCTTAAGGGAAAGGCCACTTATCATACTTCATGCCATATGACACGGCTGCTTAAGGTTAAGGAGGCACCTTTCATTTTGTTAAGCCATGTTAAGGGACTGGAAATGACACCTCTGCCAGATGCTCAAAATTGCTGCGGATTCGGGGGAACCTTTTCAGTTAAGATGGGTGACATTTCCGGGCAAATGGTGGAGGAAAAAGTCTGCAATATTGAAGATACCGGGGCAGATATTTTAATAGGCGGGGATGCAGGATGTTTGATGAATATCGGTGGACGGATCCAAAGGAAGGGGCAACCGGTGAAAGTGCTCCATATTGCGGAAGTCCTGAATAGTATTTAAAGAAAGCGAGGAGGGAAAGACGATGGCTTTGAAAACCAGCTCTGCCAAGTTTAAAGACCGGGTGGATGAAGGAATACATAATGATTTTATGCGTTTGGCCGTTTCGAGTGCCCAAGAACGATTACACGGACGGCGGCTGACGGCCGTTGATGAATTGGGAAGCTGGGAGGATTGGCGTTCCCTTGGGGAAGAAATCCGGCAGCATGTGCTCAGCAACCTTGATTTCTATTTGCACCAGCTTGCAGAAAACGTTTCGAAAAGGGGCGGTCATGTCTTCTTCGCTGAAACGGCTGAGGAAGCAAGCGGGTACATCAAAGATGTCATTGTAAAGAAGAATGCCAAAAAAGTCGTGAAATCCAAATCGATGGTCACGGAAGAGATCAATTTGAATGCAACTTTGGAAGCAGTTGGCCTCGATGTCGTTGAAACGGACCTTGGTGAATACATTTTACAAGTGGATGATCATGATCCCCCTTCCCATATCGTGGCACCTGCTCTCCATAAAAATAAAGAACAGATAAGAGATGTTTTCAAAGAGAAGCTTGCGTATACGCAAACTGAAAAACCGGAAGAGCTAACCGCCCATGTCCGGGGCATTCTCCGGAAAGATTTCTTAAACGCCGATGTGGGAATTACCGGCTGCAACTTTGCGATTGCGGAAACGGGCTCGATCGGTTTGGTGACGAATGAAGGAAACGCCGATTTGGTCACTGCCCTTCCAAAAACGCAAATCACCGTGATGGGAATGGAACGGCTTGTGCCTACATTCGATGAATTCGAAGTCCTTGTCAGTTTATTGACAAGAAGCGCTGTCGGTCAAAGATTGACCAGTTACATCACCGCACTTACCGGTCCGCGTGATGAAGGCGATGTAGACGGACCTGAGGAATTCCACCTTGTGATCGTAGATAATGGACGTTCCTCCATTTTAGGAACTGAATTTCAATCCGTTCTTCAATGCATTCGCTGTGCTGCCTGTATAAATGTATGCCCGGTCTATCGCCAGGTTGGCGGCCATTCATATGGTTCAATATATCCTGGACCAATCGGTGCTGTGCTTTCACCCTTACTCGGAGGGTATGATGATTTCAAGGAGCTGCCGTATGCCTCAACTCTTTGTGCTGCCTGTACTGATGCCTGCCCGGTAAAGATCCCTCTTCACGATTTACTGAGGAAGCATCGTGAAGTCATCGTTGAAAAGGAAAAAATGGCGCCATTTACAGAAAAGATGGCCATGAAGGCTTTCGGAATCGGTGCGGCCTCGCCTATGCTTTATAAGTTCGGTTCCAAAATGGCCCCATCAGCGATGTCTCCTTTTAAAACTGGGGATATCATCTCAAAAGGACCGGGACCACTCAAAACTTGGACAGAAAGCCGCGAGTTCCCTGCTCCAGGGAAAGAGAGCTTTCGGGACTGGTTCAAAAATCGGGAAACAGGAGGGAAACCATCATGAATGGAACCATCCACAATGAAGGGACATTTTTAAACAATATAGCCAAAAACCTGGGAAGGGTTCCTATTACGGAAGGCATTTCCGTTCCCGTATGGAAACATGCCCCCCAAAAAGAAGTTTTGAAACATGCGACACCAAATGATCTTGTCGCGGAATTGGAGGAGCAATGTAAACGGGTACATACTCAGTTTCACCTTACCGACTCCAAGCAAGTGCTGCACTGTTTAAAACAGGTGATCGAGGAACTTGGAAATGGCCCCTTGATCATCCCTAAGGACGATCGATTTTCTGCCTATAAGTTAGAGGGTATCTTAAAGGAAAAAGATGTCCATGTATGGGATCACCAAGCAGGGAAAGAAAATATCGAGAAAGCCGAGAGTGCTAACATTGGAATCACATTCAGTGAAATGACACTAGCTGAATCAGCGACCGTCGTCTTGTTCAGCGACAAGTACCACGGCCGTTCCATCAGCTTCCTTCCTTCCTGCCATGTTTCCATCATTCCAAAAAGCACTATCGTTCCGCGAATGACCCAGGCTGCGGCGGCCATTCGTTCGAAAGTAACCCGGGGCGAAATCGTTCCTTCCTGCATTAATTTCATAACAGGACCGAGCAATTCCGCCGATATCGAAATGGATCTTGTCGTCGGCGTCCATGGGCCAATCAAAGCGGTCTATATAATCGTCGAAGATAAATAGAAATGAGGAAAAAATGGAGAGGACCTAATTAGGCCCTCTCCATTTTCATATTTCACTATCTTACTCGTAAATGATCCGATCTACCGCTTCACGGTCCAGGCGTTTGATCACTTCGACAATGAGCTTAACGGCATTCTCATAATCATCCCTGTGAAGCATTGCTGCGTGTGAATGAATGTAGCGTGTGGCAATCGTGATCGCCAGAGCAGGTACTCCATTTGCCGTCAAATGGATGGAGCCGGCATCCGTCCCACCACCTGGAATCGATTCATATTGATAAGGAATATTCATTTCATCAGCCGTGTCGGTGACGAAATCGCGTAATCCCTTATGTGCCACCATCGATGAATCATAGATGACGATTTGCGGGCCTTCCCCCATCTTACTCATCGCTTCTTTTTCGGATACCCCCGGTGTATCACCAGCTATGCCGACATCGACGGCAAAACCGATATCCGGCTGAATTTTGAATGTGGATGTTTTAGAACCACGCAGGCCGACCTCTTCTTGCACCGCTCCAATTCCATAAACTACATTAGGATGGTCGCTATCTTTCAGCTGTTTAAGCACATCAATGGCAATTGCACAGCCAATTCGATTGTCCCAGGCTTTGGCAAGCAGCATCTTTTCATTATTCATGACCGTGAATTCAAAATATGGCACAACCATATCCCCTGGCTTCACACCCCATTCGCTAACTTCTTCTTTGCTTGCTGCACCAATATCAATAAACATATCCTTAATATCAATCGGCTTTTTCCTCGCCTCCGCTGACAGGATATGTGGCGGCTTGGAACCGATAATTCCAGTTACATCACCTTTACTTGTAACGATCGTCACGCGTTGGGCCAGCATGACCTGTGACCACCAGCCTCCTACCGGCTGAAAACGCAAAAATCCTTTATCATCAATTTGGGTAATCATGAAACCGACTTCGTCCATATGCCCCGTAACGACGATTTTCGGACCTTTTGCATCTCCCGTTTTCTTCGCAATCAAACTTCCCAGGCCATCTGTCGATATTTCATCAGCAAATGGTGTTATGTATTCGGTCATCACTTTTCTTACTTCACTTTCATTTCCTGCAATGCCCTTAGCATCCGTTAAATCCCGCAGCATTCTTAACGTTTCATCTAATTGAACCATGCTTTTACCTCCCTATTAATTACATTATAAGAATAATTATACAGAAAATCGATTGCATTAACAATCAGTAGCCTTGCTTTTGCCGTTCATAGTTCACTTCATTTTTACTTACATATGCTTTTTCCACATCCACTGCCGAAAATCCAAGCAACTCCCCTAAATGCAAATACTCAGCAAAAACCTTTTGGAAAGATGACTCTGTCAATTGCGTGCGAAATTCACTGATGTAGCCGTAAATGGCAGTAAATTGAGCTGTCAAATCCCTATGCTGCACCTTGAGGGAAGATGGGACTTCCGGCACGAATCCCCGTTCGATCCCGAGTGACAAAATGAAATGAATGCCATCCACATATTCAGCTAAAATCGTTTCTTTATCAGAGGGGCCTTTTAGACTCCAGAATTTAAAACATCTCGTTTCATTAGCCAGCTCGCCAAGCTCCACTAAAAGGGCAAGTATCTTACGTTCCACCAAGTCTTCAGCACCCAAATCATGCTTGGATTGTATATGCTCATCTAAAGCCGCCTGCATGTCCAATAATTTACCTATGTTCATTATCATCACTACTTTCTATCGTCTTCCTTTAAATTATATCAAATAAATGAAACTTATTAAAAACCCATACGTAAATGAAGGGAATCACTCTGTTTAGGGAGGTAGCTCCATGGTATTGATCATGCGGTTCATTATTTTGGCTCTCATCATCTTCTTAATATATACAGTCATCAAATACCTATTTAATCCGAAAAGAAAATTAGAGCTGGCACATGAACAGAAAAAATTCTTTTTGCTCGATGATACAGCCAATATACGAAAGAATTTTTTACTGACATACAACGGGGTGATGTTTGAAGGGGAAAAGTATTTAGGTACGACGGAACGCTCCTTTGAAGTCATCTCCATCTTCATATGGCCGAAAAAAGTGGCAGGCCTGAAAGGCTTGAAGCGAAATGACTTTTTAAAAATCGAGGCAGCCATAAAAAAACAATATCCGGATGCCGTCATTGATTGGAAAAGCCCGGTTAAGGAATTTTTGGAATAGTGAAAAATACCGCGCGTTATGAAGAGCCTTGAGAAACGAACTCAAGGCTCCATATTAATCATGTGAACGGAAAAATTCCTTCCATGGTACGACCGTCTGCTTCTCCCTCAATAAATATAGCAATAAGGTCAATGATAATAAAATAATGACGATCAGAGTCGGACTGAAATCTGCAATATAGTGGCCAAAAACCGTGTATACGAAGGCTACGGGGATATTAGTCATGAAGGATAGATAAAAATAGTTTTTCAATCCTTTATTGGATTCCAATAAGCAAAGCGACAAAAGATAAAAATGTATGAATGGTATTAGTCTCAGTACTGCAATTTGCCGGCTGTTTAGCTTTCGGTTTCCAAACAGCTTATTCTTAAGGCGCAGCAGCTTATCCTTTGTTTTCGGAAATTTGCCGATCACGAAATAAAAGGCCATACTGGACAACGTCAAACCGATTACGGAATATATGGTTCCTAAAGCTGCCCCGAATAAAACTCCGCCGGACATGCAAACTACAATGACGGGAATGAATAAAAATTGCCTTAATAGATGAAAAGTGATAAATATCAACGGTGCAAACACGCTGCCAGATTGAACGTAGCTCATCACAAGTGTCAGTTTATCATTCATGCTCTCCCTCCAGCTACTCTTTGCTGCTTCTACAAGCATATACATCATACGGGCTACATATTACCATTGTATGAATATCTTAATCAATAAGCCTATTTGAATAATCATCAATATCGGCAGGCCCCACTTGAAAGCGGCATGCTTCGTCTTATGGCGGAAATGCTTCATCCCCAGAAATGACCCTGTTCCTCCACCTATAACCGCCCAAAACCAAAGTGTCTTTTCGCTGATCCGGTATTCCCGATTACGCGCTTTCCTTTTGTCTACTCCCATTATGGCAAAACCGATGATGTTCGTGATGATCACATAAGCTACAATGAACCATGCTACTTGCATCCTCATCTCCTCCTTTAACTATGTAAAAAGCCACCCTCTTGAAAAGAGAGTGGCTGATATCAGTGAGACTTATTTGTCTAATTGTTGTTTAGCAGCAGTTGCTAATTGAGCAAAAGCTTGTTCGTCAGCAACAGCAAGATCTGCAAGCATTTTGCGGTTCACTTCGATACCAGCAAGCTTTAGACCATGCATTAAACGGCTGTAAGAAAGACCGTTGATGCGTGCTGCAGCGTTGATACGAGTGATCCAAAGTTTGCGGAAATCACGTTTTTTCTGACGACGGTCACGGAAAGCATAGTTTCCTGACTTCATTACTTGTTGGTTAGCTACTTTGAAAAGAATATGTTTCGCGCCATAGTAACCTTTAGCTAATTTTATTACCTTTTTACGACGTTTGCGAGTAACAGTACCGCCTTTTACACGTGGCATGTTATTTCCCTCCTATTTAACTCGATAAATCGAACTTATTTAATATTGTCTAGCATATGACGAATACGTTTGAAGTCACCTTTGCTTACAAGGCTAGCTTTGCGAAGCTTACGCTTTTGCTTAGTAGATTTGTTAGCAAATAAATGGCTTGTGTAAGCGTTAGAACGCTTAAGTTTGCCGGATCCAGTCTTTTTGAAACGTTTAGCAGATCCGCGGTGAGTTTTCATTTTAGGCATAAGGTATTCCTCCTCATTACAAATTACTTTACAATTACTTTTCAGCTTTTGGTGCTAAGATAATGAACATGCTGCGTCCGTCCATTTTTGGATGTTGCTCGATTGTAGCCACTTCTTTACATGCTTCAGAAAAACGAACGAGTACACGTTGACCAATTTCCTTATGTGTAATGGCACGTCCTTTGAATCGGATAGAAGCTTTTACCTTATCGCCTTTTTCAAGGAATTTAATACCGTTGCGAAGCTTCGTATTGAAATCATGTTCTTCAATCGTCGGGCTCAAACGAACCTCTTTAAGACTGATGACCTTTTGATTTTTACGTGCTTCCTTGTCTTTCTTTTGCTGCTCGAAGCGGTGTTTTCCGTAGTCCATGATCCGGGCTACCGGAGGCTTTGCATTTGCAGCAACTAAAACTAGATCAAGATTTACACGAGCGGCAATTTCCAATGCTTCGAATTTCGTTTTAATTCCAAGTTGTTCTCCGTTTTGGTCAATAAGACGAACTTCACGGGCTCGGATGCCCTCGTTTACCATCGCGTCTTTACTAATAGTTAGCCACCTCCAAAGATATTGGCGAATACGAATATTTGAATCAATTCGGTCACGCTCACAACTCGCTTACAGGATTTAATCATAATAAAAAAGTGTGGATGCATGCTGCACCCACACTGATAGACTCATTCAGAAAGATCCAAATAATCAAATCATGACCTGTTAACTGCATTGCTTGCGTCAACCAGGTGAGAAGCGGGTGCTTCTTCTTTTCCTCAAACACGTATTCAATTCACTTTAGAAATATATCATAAACACTGATGACTTGTCAAATGCTATTTTATACGTTTTTCACAACAAAATTAATATTATCAGACATTCTGTTATTTGACAATACGTTTTTTAAAGTAATTTAGACAAATAGTATTCGTCATGATAGCTTTCATCGAAAAATAATGAGTCCCGTTTCGTTCCTTCTAGTTCAAAACCCATCTTTTTATAAAGGGAAAGTGCCGGTTCATTGTTGGCAATAACGGTCAATTCAAGGCGCCGGATTTCATATTCAAGTGCTTGCTCCTCCATTTGTTGAAACAGCTTCGTACCGACTCCTTTTCCTCTCTCTTGTTCGGAGATGCCGATAACAATTATGGCAGAATGCTTTGTTCTGCTAAGATTATTGCCCAATAAGATGAGATACCCTATCAAGTCGTCGCCGCTTGCTGCAACGAGGAAAACGGAGCGGGGGTTATTTTCAATTTGCTCGATTTGCCTCTCCAATTTACTCTCCGTTGCTTTTCTTTCCCCCGGGTTGTACAACATGAACCCGGAATCTTCAACATGATTGATCAGAGCTGCCAATTTCCCTGCATCTTGCCCCGTAGCCTTTCGAATTTCCATCTCTTCCACTCCCTCTTTTTTTACTGGCCATACGGATAGAACCATCAAATGTTAAGAGTTTTCTTTCGCCTTTTTCCTTTTCTCAATGGTGTCCCAAGAATATAGAGCTATCCAAAAAATCAGGACCGGGACAA
This sequence comes from Peribacillus simplex, assembly GCF_001578185.1. Taxonomy (NCBI): domain Bacteria; kingdom Bacillati; phylum Bacillota; class Bacilli; order Caryophanales; family Bacillaceae; genus Peribacillus; species Peribacillus simplex. Next base: position 3,873,782 of record NZ_CP011008.1, read on the forward strand.
TCGCATATTGCCGATAACCATCCAATAACAATAAGATGATGATGGCAAGGAATGTTGGCCCAAATAGATAAGAAAATTTCTTTTTCATGCTGACCCTCCTTCTGGACATTCACATGATGGTTTCATTTTATCATGCCTTAATTAAAAAGAGGGACACAACGATATGTGCCCCCCCTTTTGCTGTTAACGGCTTACTTCCGCTTTAATCGCTGCAACAAAATCTTCAAAAGCGATTGTTTCCGATTTTTGTTCACCGTATTTTCGTACATTCACACTGCCTTCTTTGGCTTCATTATCTCCAACAACCAGCATGTACGGGATTTTTTGCATTTGTGCTTCACGGATTTTATAACCGATTTTCTCGTCACGTGTATCCAGATCGACGCGAATGCCTTGCGCTTTAAGTTTTTCCTGCACTTCTTTCGCATAATCCAGGTGCACTTCAGGTGAGACCGGAATCACTTGTGCTTGGATAGGTGCCAGCCAAGTCGGGAATGCTCCCTTGTATTCTTCGATCAAGTAAGCGACGAAACGTTCCATTGTGGAAACGACCCCGCGGTGGATTACAACCGGACGGTGCTGCTTGCCGTCTTCACCGACATAATTAAGATCAAAACGTTCAGGGAGCAAGAAGTCAAGCTGAACAGTGGAAAGCGTTTCATCTTTCCCTAAGGCAGTCCGAACCTGGACATCAAGCTTAGGACCGTAGAATGCCGCTTCACCTTCCGCTTCGAAATAATCAAGACCAAGTTCATCCATAGCACCTTTTAACATGCTTTGTGCTTTTTCCCACATGGAATCGTCATCGAAATATTTTTCAGTATCCTGCGGATCGCGATATGACAGACGGAATGAATAATCCTTGATATCGAAATCTTTATATACTTCCTGAACCAGGTTCACAACACGCTTGAACTCTTCTTTGATTTGATCTGGACGGACGAATATGTGCGCATCATTCAATGTCATCCCACGTACACGCTGAAGGCCGGAAAGGGCACCTGACATTTCATAGCGGTGCATCAAGCCAAGCTCGGCAATCCGGATTGGCAGTTCGCGGTAGCTGTGGATACTGTTTTTATATACCATCATGTGGTGCGGACAGTTCATCGGACGCAGGACAAGCTGTTCGTTTTCCATTTCCATGACAGGGAACATGCCGTCCTGGTAATGATCCCAGTGTCCAGAAGTTTTATAAAGGTCCACGCTTCCCATTACAGGTGTGTAGACATGGTCGTAACCAAGGCGTTCTTCCTTATCAACGATATACCTTTCGATTGTCCGGCGGATGGTTGCGCCTTTTGGCAACCACATCGGCAATCCTTGCCCCACCTTTTGTGAGCTCATGAACAAGTTCAATTCTTTGCCGATTTTACGGTGGTCACGTTCCTTCGCTTCTTCGAGGAAACGCAGGTGTTCGGCTAAATCTTCTTTTTTATAGAAAGCCGTTCCGTAAATGCGCTGAAGCATTTTGTTTTTGCTATCGCCTCTCCAGTATGCACCAGCGATGCTCAATAGCTTGAATTCTTTGATTTTTCCAGTTGATGGAACGTGAATTCCACGGCAAAGGTCAAAGAATTCCCCTTGCTCATAGAGCGTTACTTGCTGATCGGCTGGAATCGCATCGATCAACTCCAGTTTATACTCGTCGCCTATTTCTTTAAAACGGGAAATGGCCTCATCACGACTCACTTCGATGCGGGAAATTTCCAAGTTTTCGTTGACGATTTTCTTCATTTCTTTTTCAATCAATGGCAGGTCTTCAGGAGTCAATGATTCCTCCAGATCCATATCGTAGTAAAAACCGCCCTCAATGACTGGCCCTACACCGAATTTGGCGTTTTTGTACAAACGTTTGATCGCTTGTGCCATCAAGTGTGCTGTACTGTGACGCAATATTTCAAGTGCATCCGCTGCGTCCTGTGTTACGATTTCGATTGTGCCGTCTTGTTCAATCGGGCGTTTCAAATCATATAATTCACCATTGAATTTTCCAGCAATGGATTTTTTCCTTAAACCAGGACTGATGGATGCAGCGATTTCTTCAGTTGTTGTGCCTTTAGCAAACTCCTTGACAGCTCCGTCAGGAAAAGATATTTTCAGTAATTCAGACATTCCGTTTCACTCCTTCTTATTGTTCAAACAAATTAAGGGTTTTTGATTCCATTACAACACAAAAAGCCCGCCCCTGTATAAAACAGGGACGAGCTTAGTAATAAATATCATTAACCCGCGGTTCCACCCTCGTTCCATCTTGCTTTTCACGGCAAAACGGCACTTGTAACTTGGTAACGGCAGCTTCCCGTCAGCTCATATTCGCAAAATGCCTGCTTTCCGAGCCGAAGTTTAAAGGTGGTAAGTGTTCCATGCGAATAGGAAGCTTACAGCCTGTTGGCTCCCCTCTCTGATAATCGGCGACTAGAATACCCTTGTCCTCATCATAACTTTTAGTTTTTTAATAGTATGTAGGAAATTATAATTTGTTATACAGTGAAAATCAAGGTTAATTTTCTTTTTACGAAGAAAGATTATTCAAATGCATTTGAAAAGGACGAAAGCGGCAGGACGGTCGCCCGTTCTTCGAAAATCCTTGAAATGGTCTGAATCAGCCCTTCTTCCTTGTCATCGGTATATATGCATAAGTTTTCGGGAGCAATCGATAAAAGCGGGGCAAGTATCACCGTATCAAGAAAAAGTGAACTTTTTGCAAGAAGCCTCCTGTCGATCATACTATTGATTTTTGGACGGTCGAGTTTGCTGAATTTCTGATCATAGAAATGAAAACCATCCCGGTTGACCAAGTGAAGCTTTCTTAATTTCGACTCCTGCCCATGAAGGCAATCACGGAGAGTGGCAATGAAATTTTGATAGTCCTGTTCCAGCTTGTATTCATCAATCGCCTTGACGACATACTTTTCCAAAGTTTGCTGAAATGATTTTAAACGGAAGGTCGTAAAAGAATCGAATGAAAAAGATACCTTTCCAGCCAAGATGCTTTGAAGTCCTTCCTCAATCAATCGTTTCTCCGTACTGAATGCCTCCTCTTGATTCCTGGCTCTTTCCACCTCGATGATTGATGATGCAATTTCAATGATGGCTTCAATTTCTTCCCGTTCCCTATAAAAAAATTTACCGACTATTATTTGCTCCAGAACAGGAAGCGTCTTTTCTTCCAATAAAAAAGAATGAAATGCATCGCGAAGCAGAATTAGCCATTTATCACCTGAAGACTCCGTCATATCCACATGCATGCCTTGTTGCGGAAGAAATCGAATGTATGCTTGAAATTCTGCCCCCAGTGGATGGACAGAAACGAAATCCAGTAATTTCAATGCCTCTGAATCGTTTTGAAACGAAATTTGCACTACGACATCCCCCCTTCCCCCTTGCTTCTTTTTTCATGTATATGGGGATGGGGACGTGTTTAGAAGTGGGATGGACCTTGTAAGAAGAAAAAAGTGACCTCCATTAAGAGACCACTTTTCTTCATCTTCTCCGATTCACGCCATCAAGCTTGACCGGCTCCGCTAAATATTGAATTCTTTCCAGTACCCTGGCCGCCTTCACTTCTTCCTTTTCACCACGCTGTGAAAAGGTCAGGTGATTCTCCAGGCCATTCATGTCAAAATTCGAAGTGAAAAACGTCGGAAGGTTTTCCAGCATTCTAAATTGCAAAATCGGGCCAAAAACCTCATCGCGTCCCCAGCTTGTCATGGACTCCGCTCCAATATCATCCAGCATGAGGATCGGTGCCGTTTTCACCATCTCAATTTTTTCATTGACCGTATTGTCACCTATCGAACCCTTAAGTTCCCTCAAGTAGTCAGGTACATAGACAATAAGGGAGGAAATTTGCCTTTCTGCAAGTTCATTGGCAATCGCACCTAATAAATACGTTTTCCCAACACCGAATTTACCATATATATATAAGCCTTTTTGCCTTTTGCCTGGTTCATACTCCATAATGAACGACATCGCTTTACTTAAAACACCTAAGCGTTTGTTTTGATCATCCGTTTGAGTGAAGTCGTCAATGGTCGCCTTTAAAATATCCTTCGGCACGTAAAGGCTGCGGATCAATTTTTCACGTTTCCGCTTTTCATCCTCTGCCAATTTCCGCGGGCAGATTTCATAATGCAGATTCAGGGCCTTCCCTTGAACGACCAATTTGGGATAATACCCCTGCATCATATTGATGCAGCCGTCCAAGCTTGGACATTTATCGCACTTATTGCTTTGTGAAGTGAACTCATAAAGCTTCCCCAAGTTTTTTTCGATCATGTCTTCCGTGACCGTCGAACTGTTGGCATTCAAAAATAACCGCACCTGTTCATCTTCAAAAATCTCTTGTTTCAGCTTTTCATAACGCTGTTGAAATTGGTTTGTATTGGCCAATTTATTCAGGGATCTATTAATCTTTTCCATCGTTCATTTCACCTCCTGCTTTCCACTGCTTCCATTTTTCCTGAAGCTCACGTTTCTGGGCATTCAATTCGGGCTGATCCGCATTCTGCTCTTGCTGTGCTTCTTCTTTTTTCTCAAGCCACTCCGGAACCACTTCTTCCCGTATCGTCTTTTTCCGGCCGCCCTTCGCAGCATTCCTGCTCCCTTGAGCCCAGTCCTGATATTTCCGGTGTTCATTTTTAGCTAGTTCCATCGCCTCGATGACGGTGGAGACCTTCAGCCGTGCCCAATGGCCTGCCAATTTTTCCACATAGCCCTTCGTGAACTTCATATCCGTTTTGAGCATGACATATTCAATCAAGACATTGACGACACCAGGATTCAGCTTTTGGTTGATCATCACGCCCTCCACCACTTTCAAATCACCGCTTGATGGCTCTGCGCCGCCGGACAATTGCATCAGCCGCTCCCGTGGGGATATCGTCTCCAAATGCCGGATTAGCTCTTGTTCCTGTGTTTTCGGTTCTTCTTTTTGTGTCCGTTCACGAATCGGCTGCACTCGATTGACCAGGGAAGGCATGTCTGCCTGCCGTTCAATCTGATACCAGTCCCTTGCCGCCTTCCTGAGCATTTCCTCATCGATCTCATCATCCAATGAAACGGCATCCATTACTAGTTTTTGCATTTCAAGCGGATCAATGCCATATAAAAAAGCAAGTTTGGCAATCGTACTTTTAATTTTCGGAGTAAAGGCCTTTTTCGGTACGATCGAAGATTTCATCCCGGCTAATAAAAGTTCAAAATCGAATAAGTTGTCAAACCCCGAAGGCTCGACGCCATCCGTCCGGTCGATATATTGCTGATCAGGAATGGGGTTCCATTCGTTTTTTGCTTCATCCGTTACATATAAAGAGTCCAAATGATCTGATGAGAATACCTCCGCAAAAGATTTAGTCACACCTTCATATTGATCCGTTAAGATATGATCATCACAAAAGAATCTCTTTAACCGGTTGAATTGTGCTTTACCGATCTTTTTGTATAAATAGATATTCAGCATTCCATCCGTGAAGAACTGTTGAGGGGAAAGCGGCGGATTTATCTCATAGATAAATTCCTTTGTCTCATTTTTCGATTTCTTATATACATTCAACAAACCGATTCCCTCAAGTAAAAGTCGGGCTTCGTAAATATCACCTAACTTAAGGCCGATTGTATTCATTAATTGATAATGTGAGGAGGTTTCCGACCATAGCCTGTTTTCCTCCAACTCACTCCATAACGTCATATATAGGCTAATACAGATAGGTCCAATAAGAGGTTGATAAAGTCGGGTAAGTATTTTCCGATCATAATCATGAAGCAGCCCCGCAGATGAGACCAAATATGAATCAGCTGGGAGCAATTCTTGCCAATGCATTGACATCTCCATTCAAACCTTTCAAAAGATGTAGTGAAAAAAGAGCCAAAGTAAATCTTCAGCTCTACTTTCTTTCTTTATTTATTAAATCTTTCAATTCATCGATAAAGACATTGATATCTTTAAATTGTCGATAGACGGATGCGAATCTAACATAGGCAACCTCATCGACTTCTGCCAGCTTGTCCATCACCATTTCGCCGACACTGTCGCTTTTCACTTCCGATATGCCCTGGTTGCGTAGTTCTTTTTCTACATAACTGGTAATTTGCTCTAGTTCTTTCAAGGGAACCGGACGTTTTTCGCAAGCCCTGATTAAGCCACGCAGGATTTTATCACGACTGAACTCTTCCCGTGTACCGCCTTTTTTCACTACAATGAGCGGTGTTTCCTCCACCTTTTCAAATGTCGTGAATCGAAAACCACATGCCTCACATTCACGGCGTCGTCGAATCGATTTACTTTCATCGACTGGCCTGGAATCGAGCACTCTTGTTCCGTTATATTGACATGATGGGCATTTCATCATTATCAGCTCCGTATTTTATGTAGGACTCCCCTATCTAAATGTTCCCCAAGGAATTACTTTTCTATCTTAATCTTATATTAAAAGGAACGGCCAGTACAAGTAAAAAGTGTAACTTCCAGCAGCAGGCACTTTTTATCACGCACTAGAAGCACCATTATCAAAGTCTTTGTGCTCTGGGATACTTACCCTTATAAATTGAAGCAAGATCGGATTCATTGCATTAAAAAAGAGATGCACCCATGGCATCTCTGTGTATACGTGTTTTTTATAGGGCACTTATATTGGCTTTTTTCATTTGTACAGGACCTAATCCACGTGGTAATTCTATGTTCTCGCGTGTTTGCGCATTCAAAGCTTCTGCAATGTAATCTGCCGCAATATTCGGATCCAAGTTACCGCATGTATAGACATCAATGCTGGCATAGCCGTGTTCAGGAAAACTGTGAATCGTTAAGTGTGATTCAGAAATGATGACAACCCCACTAACTCCTTGTGGAGCAAACTTGTGAAAGGCAACTTCTCGTACCTCTGCACCTGATTTTAAAGCAGCATCAACAAAAATCTTTTCAATCAAATCGATATTGTTCAGTTTCTCAAAGTCACAACCCCAAAGTTCAGAAATGACATGTCTACCCATAGTTTCCATAGTGTAAGCAGTTTCCATATTAAGCTTCCCCCTTACCATGATTAAAAAATAAGTCTGATAACTACCACGGGGGAAAGTTAGTCCAAAGAGGTCCTAACCCTTTAAGTAGCCATCATGCAAACCGCTTTTGAAGAAGTTCACGATTCATAGTATATATGGTTTAAATTTTTTTTGCAACTCCAAATTGAATTTTTGGATAGATAAACTTTTTATGTAATAAAGATATGGGGGAGGTCCCAATGTGGGGCAAATTCTGTTTTCGTGTGTTTATTCAGCGCCATAAGGCAGCCAGGAATTGATGATCAATGAATTAAAAATAGTCTGCTAAAAAAATTTAGCAGATAGACAAACTCGATAATAATTGAGTTTGTCTACTGTTTTTTATGTTTTTAATATTCGGCCGTTTATTGGAACGTGGGGCACTCGCTTTCCGCGGGCGGTCCGCCATTGCGCCTGTGGGGTCTCCCTTTGACGCGCTTTTCCCGAAAGGAGCCTCGAACACCCGCTCCAATCAACTTTGTTTTAAGATAGAATCCTTTTACCTATAGTCTATTTAGGCAGAGAACAAGGGGATTAAGGACAGTTCAACTAATCCTGAAGAGTAGCTACTATGTGAAAGATGAACGAACAAAACAAGTTTGCCTATTCGTTACATGCAGCATCAAACCTCAATGCATTTGTGTTGGGGACGATACGCATGATCGTCATATCTTAGAGCCTCTGGTTGAACCAATGATTCCAGAAAGTTGGAAAACAGGAGAGTTTCCGCAGATGCAAAGGAAAAGCATGGTATGCGCTGGGTCACTATTCTCTCTAACTGCTTCAAATCCAATAAAAAATCAAAAAGGTTTCGGAATGTGACCATTCCGAAACCTTTTTGTCTACAAACTGGGCCCGCTAAAAAATTTAGCAGGCACGATTTTTTCATTATTTTACTGATAATTCAACTTTGGAAGTTTTTTTCAACTCGGATGCAACTAATTTTACAAGGTCCACTACCCGGTTGGAGTAACCCCACTCATTATCATACCAAGCCAGGACTTTAACTTTCCTGTCACCAATCATCATCGTTGTCAAACCATCGATGATGGCAGAGTGAGGATTAGTTTTGAAATCACTGGAAACCAAAGGTTCCATCGTGAATTCCATGATTCCTTTAAGTTCATTTTCTGAAGCGTCGATGAACGCTTGATTCACTTCATCAATCGTGACATCACAGTTTAAATCCACAACAAGGTCGACTAGGGACACGTTAGGTGTAGGTACGCGTATCGCCATTCCGTGAAGCTTGCCTTTTAATTGAGGCAACACCAATGAGATCGCTTTTGCAGCTCCTGTCGTCGTAGGAATGATGCTTTCCGCAGCGGCACGAGCACGTCTTAAGTCTTTGTGCGGGTTATCGATATTATTTTGATCATTTGTATAAGAATGTATCGTTGTCATTAAACCATTATTAATGCCGAATTTTTCATCAAGCACTTTTGCAACCGGTCCAAGACAGTTAGTTGTACAAGATGCATTGGATATGACATAATGCTTGTCAATTTCCAGAACTTCCTGATTGACGCCCATGACAATGGTAACGTCTTCATTTTTACCTGGTGCTGATAAAATAACCCTTTTTGCCCCTGCTTCTAAATGAAGAGCCGCTTTAGAACGATCATTGAATTTTCCAGTAGCTTCAATTACAATATCTATGTTCATCTCTTTCCAAGGCAATAGCTTTGGATCGCGGTTATTTATCAATTGTACTCGGCGGCCATTCACTACAAGTGAATCATCTTCCGCTATAATGATACCGTCGAATTTACCATGTATCGTATCATACTTTAGTAAGTGTGCTAAAGTTTCAGCAGGATAGCTTGCATTAATGGCAACAATGTCCAAACTCTCATCTAATATGGCCTTTCGGAAAACCATTCTTCCAATTCTCCCAAATCCGTTAATTGCTATTCTTGAATTCATTGTTCGGACCCTCCTGAAAATATTAATGTTATACTTATTACCTCTCACATGTAATTAGTATAACATAATTCAATGGAATTGTGCTAATAAAAATGCGGATTGTTTTATTTTTTCAACACAAAAGGAAGAAACCCGAAGATTTCTTCCTTTTATCACAACTATATGACATGCCATTCGCTAAGCAGGGCCTTCACCTGTTTCTTCGTTTCCTTAATGTCCCCATTATTATCGATGACGGCATCCGCTAAAGCCTTTTTATCAGCCAAGGGCATCTGAGAATGGATCCTGGCAAGCGCATCCTTCTCCGATAGACCATTCCTGTTCATTAAACGTTCCAATTGAACTTGTTCATCGACATATATCAAAAGCGTCTTTTCCACCATGAATGTCAGCTTACTTTCAAATAAGAGCGGAATATCCATGAATACCGTTTCTTCCCCTGCAGCGAGTGCCTCTTCCGTTTTGAGGCGCATCCAATTCCTGACGGCAGGGTGAACGATGCCATTCAATAGCAATCTCTTTTCCTGATCATGGAATATTATCGACCCAAGCTTTACGCGATCTATATTCCCATCCGCCAATAAGATATCTTCTCCAAACGCCTCCACAACTTGATGATAGGCGTCTTCACCTGGCTCAACGACAGCACGGGAAGCCAGATCTGCATCTACAATCGTGAATCCGAGTTCCTGTAAATAGAGGCTGACACTGCTTTTCCCGCTGGCGATGCCTCCAGTGATTCCGATGATTTGTCCCATATGCTCCCCCTTTTAAACCATGTATCATAACTTGAATAAGCCGATTATAATTAATAGTACACCTGGAAGAAAGGTTAAATGCTGGACAACTTTATTATTCGAAAGCAATTTCCCGCTTTGCAGTCCGCTCCAAATGAAAATTGAACTCATAACAGCGATGCATACTGCGAGGATAATCGGTGAAATTCCGATCATGGCTGCTCCGACTCCAGCCCCGAACGCATCCAGTGAAAGTGCAAACCCCAAAACAAGTGCTTCAACACCCGTAATCGTACCTGATTTATCAAAATCGGCATTCAATGGTTTTTGTAAAATATTAATGGCTACCCCAAGTGATTTAATTTCAAAATTAAAGATGATCTTTTCATGATATCTATCATCTTTCAAATCTTTGTCAGGCCTAAAGTATTGATATACCATCCAGGCACCAAGAAAGATGAGGATGATGCCCCCGGTTTTTTCAGCCGCCCCGATAGATATGAGCTGACTGATGAATTGACCGATGACCATCGCTATGCCTAAACTCAAAGCAGAACAAAATGAAATGACCGCTATTGACTTTAAGGGGATTTTCATCTTCCGCATACCGAAAGTCAAACCTACGCCAAATCCGTCAATACTAACTGCAAAAGCAAGAAAAATAATTTGTAGCCACATCGGAATATTACTCCTTCCCTTCTCGTTGCTACCCTAGTATATGGTAGGAGCCCATCCGATGTGTTTTAAAAAACATTAGTTAAATAAGCGGCTGGCACAACGGGCAAATATGTGTGCCGCGTCCTGCAACAACCAGCTTTTCAAGTGGCGTGCCGCATGTTTTGCATTCCTCGCCCTTTCGTCCATAGACATTCAGTTCCAACTGAAACATGCCGATTTGCCCTTGAGAGTTGAGGTATGAACGAATCGTACTCCCACCCTTTTCCACCGCTTCACCCAATGTTGCAATGATTTCCGCATGCAACTTTTTGATTTCCTGCAAGGATAGTGAAGAAGCTATTCTCTCCGGATGGATACCGGAACGGAATAATGACTCGTCCACATATATATTCCCAATTCCAACGACAACCGTTTGATCAAGGAGAACCGGCTTGATTTTCCTGTTGGTTTTGGCCAATTTCGCCCTTAGCCCCTCGACAGTAAAATCTTCAGATAACGGTTCAGGCCCTAAATGCAGCAGCGGCAACCGCTCAAACTCTTCTCCTTTGGCAAATAGGTGCATCGTTCCGAATTTCCGGACATCCCTGTACCGAAGCTCACTGCCATCCGTGAAAGTGAAGATCACATGTGTATGCTTATCGTATGGCTCTTCTTTTGGATGCACCCCGTATTTCCCCTCCATCCTTAAATGTGAAACCATCGAATAATCATCCAAGGTGAAAATGAGGAACTTGCCCCGACGGCCTATACTCTGAATCGTTTGCCCTCTTAAAGCATCCTGAAACTGTTCGACAGGCTCAGGCGCTTTAATGATCTTTGGCCAGAAGACGGACACTTCCTTGATCTCTTTTCCAAGTACGAGCTGCTCTAACGTTCTTTTGACTGTTTCCACTTCTGGAAGTTCTGGCATTACAATCACCTATCTTTTATTATTTGGCATCAAACCATGTTGGCCCGAAAGCATAATCCACTTTAAGGGGCACGTTCAATTCAATGGCATTTTCCATTTCCTCCGGAACGATCACCTTAAGGATTTCGAGTTCCTCGGGAGGAGTTTCAAAAATCAATTCATCATGCACCTGAAGAAGCATTCTCGTTTTCAGCCCTTCACTTTTCAGGCGCTTATTCATATTTATCATCGCAAGCTTGATGATATCCGCGGCACTGCCTTGAATCGGTGTGTTCATCGCTGTCCGTTCGGCAAAGCTCCTGATGTTGAAATTCCTGCTTGTAATCTCAGGTATATAGCGCCTTCTTTGCAGCAAAGTCGTGCTATACCCTTTTTGACGTGCCTCATGTATACTTTCTTCCATATATTCCTGAACACCAGGAAAGCTCCTTAAATACTTCTCGATGAACTCTCCAGCTTCTTTTCTCGTGATGCCAAGACTTTGCGATAGCCCGTAGTCACTTATACCATAAACGATTCCGAAGTTGACGGCTTTTGCTTGGCGCCTCATGTTCGACGTGACTTCCTCCGCCTTTACATGGAACACATCCATCGCTGTCCTTGTATGGATGTCCATCCCGGCTTGGAATGCTTCCACCAATCCGCTGTCATTGGCGATATGCGCCAGCACGCGTAACTCGATTTGCGAATAATCCGCAGCAAAAATGATCCAATCCTTTTCGGAAGGAATGAAGGCCTGCCTGATTTTCCTGCCTTCTTCCAGTCTGATAGGGATGTTCTGCAGGTTGGGATCTGTAGAACTTAATCGGCCGGTTTGGGTCAATGCTTGGTTGAACCGGGTGTGCACCTTGTCCGTTTTAGCATTGACCACTTTGAGCAAACCTTCAATATATGTGGATTGCAACTTACCAAGCTGGCGATACAGTAATATTTCCTTAACGATATCATGCTGGCTCTCCAGTTTTTCCAGCACATCGGCTGAAGTGGAATAACCTGTTTTGGTTTTCTTCATGACCGGAAGCTCTAACTTTTCAAAAAGGATGGCCCCAAGCTGTTTAGGTGAATTGATATTGAAAGCCTCTCCAGCCAAATCAAAAATTCGTGCTTCAATGGTTCTTAAGCGAATGGCTAATTCCTGCCCCATGTTTTTCAGCCGGCCTATATCCACCTTGATGCCCTGCCATTCCATATTAGCCAGGATGATCGACAAAGGCAGCTCCAGTTCCGTTAACAGATGATATTGCTCGAACTCTTCCAGTTTATTGATCATCGGTTCTTTAAGAGAAAGGATTGCCTTCGATTTTCTGGCGATATGCTCGCTCAATTCAGCTTGCCCAGGAATCTTGCGTTTTGCACCTTTTCCATAAAAAACATCATCTGTCTCAAGACGGATTGTACCTTGTGTTTTCGTGATTTCGGCCACTTCATCCACTGACTCTGCCGGATCTAGGATATAGGATGCCAAAAACACATCAAAATCGATGCCTTTTATTTCGACGCCTCTATGACGGAGTGCAACAACCGTACGCTTCGCATCGAAAACCGTTTTCTTTTTTGTTTCATCCTCTGCCCAAGTTTTAAATGCCGCGGAACTCAGAGCATCATCTCCATGGAAGTAAAAATGACCTTGTTCATTACTGATGGCTATCCCTATAATATCTGCACGATGATAATTATCTTCTAAAGTTTCAACATATAAAGCACTTTCATCTGCAAACATTCCTTCTGTCATTTCACCCGTGTGAACCTCTATCTTTTCCTGTTCAAGCGGTACACTTTCCGTTACATCCAATTTATCGAGCAAAGTCGAGAAGCCTAGCTCTTTATAGAATGAGATGACTCGTTCCTGATCCATGCCGCTGTACTCAGTCTCGTTTACAGAAACTTCAAGCGGCGCTTCCCTCGTTATTGTAGCCAGCTCTTTACTTAATAGAGCCAGGTCTTTATGTTCCTCTATTTTCTCTTTCAATTTTTGTCCGCTTACCTCATCAATCGACTGCAGGAGGTTTTCCACCGTTTCAAATTGATGCAATAACTTAAGGGCGGTTTTTTCACCAACACCCGGTATGCCGGGAATATTGTCGGAGGCATCTCCCATCAGCCCTTTTAAATCAATGATCTGAAAGGGGGAAAGACCGTATTTTTCATGTATATGCTTTGGAGTGTATTCCTCAATTTCAGTAATCCCCTTTTTCGTAATGGAAACCGTCGTACTAGGGGAGGATAATTGTGTTAAATCCTTATCACCGGAAATGACCTTCACCTCAAAACCATCTTTTTCAGCTTGTAAAGACAGCGTCCCGATAATATCATCGGCTTCATAGTTCTCCAGTTCATACCTTTTTATTTGAAAACAATCAAGCAGCTCACGAATGAAAGGAAATTGCTCAGATAATTCAGGCGGCGTTTTTTGGCGTCCTCCTTTATATTCTTTGAATGACGCGTGTCTGAATGTCGTTTTACCCGCATCGAATGCAACAAGTATGTGCGTTGGTTTTTCTTCTTCAAGAATGCGGTTGAGCATCATGGTGAATCCGTAAACGGAATTCGTATGTACCCCTTTATCATTATTCAAGAGCGGAAGTGCAAAAAACGCACGGTATGCAATGCTATTTCCATCTATGAGTACTAACTTTTTATCCAATTCCGTCTTCCTCCAGTCATACAGGTTTATGCAGTTTTAGCTTCTATTTAAAAACGCAAAAAGCCGTTCATTTTCTTTCTCTATTCTACCATGAGTAGAAGCGGAAAGAAAAATGACGGCAACGGCGATTATTTAGTATTTCCCATTAACAAGCTGGCATATGGGGAATCCGACGGCAGAACGATGACCGTTTGATCTCCAATCGTTTTTTTGTAGGAGTCAAGAGTCCGGTATAGTTTATAGAATTCGGGATCTTTGGAAAACGACTTATTATAGATTATCGCTGCTTCCCCTTCTCCTTCAGCCCTGATAACTTCTGCATCAGCTTCTGCAGTCGAGAGCAATTCTTTCACTTTACGATCAGTATCCGCAATGATACGATTTTTCTTCGCATCACCTTTGGATAGGTACTCTTGCGCTTTCGATTCCCGCTCTGAAATCATCCTCTTGAAGACGGATGCTTCATTTTCGGCTGGCAGGTCAGTCCGCTTTATCCGGACATCCGTCAGGCTGATGCCATAACTGTCCTTTTGCAGCAGTTCGTTGACTTTTTCTGTTATGCGGTCGTTTAAACTTCCCCTGGATGACTTCTCATCATTGATGATTTCATCATAATTCAGCTGGCCAAGCTCTGAACGAACTGCCGAATAGATGAACTCTTCCATTTTCGTTTCGGCATTCTGTAGCGTCCTTGCATTTGTAATCAATTTCTTCGGATCTTCTATTCTCCATACTGCATAGTTGTCGATCAGCATCCGCTTTTTATCTTTCGTATTGATTTCCGCCTCGGATACATCAGAACTCATCTGATACTTCGGCAAGGTCATGACGCTCTGGATGAATGGCACTTTTACCTTCAAACCCGGGGTTTTATCAATTCTTACCACTTCACCGAATTGACGGACGACTTTATATTCGCCCTCTTTGACGATATATACATTGGTGAAGATGATTAGCAGCAACGCGAATAAAATAATGAGGAAAATGCCAATTTTCACGTAGCCTCTCCAATGAAAATCACCTTTTTTCAACTCAGAGAAATCTATTATTTTTCCACTCATTGTTTAGCGCCCCCTTCCCCCGCCGCTTTTTCTTCCGTTGCATTCCCTTTTTCCGTTTCTCCTTCTGGAGCAATGGATTCATCAGGTGCAGGCGTTTTTTTCGTTTCCTCTTTTTCAAGCGAGCGAAGCGGCAAGTACTTCATTGTGTTTCCATCATCATTCATGATATAAAGCTCCGCATTCGGCAATACTTCTTCAAGGGTCTCAATAACAAGACGGTCCTTCGTAATCCCCTTATTGCCCTTATACTCACTTAGTAATTTTTCAAAGACCGCTACATCCCCACGGGCAGCTTCCGTACGGGCAGCTTTATCCCCATTGGCCTGTGATATGATGGCGTCTTTTTCCCCTTCCGCTTCATTCATCCGTTTATTTTCATATTTATCCGCTTCGTTTATTTTCGTATTGGCCGTTTCCCTGGCATCCGTTACATTGGTAAATGCCTTCCGGACTTCTTCATTCGGTAACTCCACATCCTGGAGTTTAACCGCAGATATCGAAATTCCGACATCATATTTTTCCATTAGCTGTGACAGCAATCCCCATACATCTGCTTCAATTTGCGCTTTACCGGATGTAAGTGCATCATCTATTTTCGTGCTGCCGATAATGCTCCGTAAGGCAGCTGAAGTCGTATCATATAATATTTTCTCTGGATCATCTGCATTGTATAGATATTTTGGAGGGTCTGTGATTTTCCACTGAACCACTAGGTCGGCTAGCACAATATTTTCATCACCCGTAATCATCTTGGTCTCACTCGGGTAATCCTTCACCTCTCCATCCTCTTCCTTATATCCAAACTTAAGGCTGAATGTTTCTTTCGATAATTTTTCAACCGATTGAATCGGCCAAGGCAGCTTAAAGTGAAGTCCTGGTTCTGTTATCGTCTGCTCCACCTTACCAAACGTCATTATGACAGCTTGATCGGATTCATCAACCGTGTACCAGGTCGATATCGCAACTACACCCAAAATTAAAATTAGAAAGACAAGTCCTATGATCGTATATATCCTTTTTAAGCTAACGATATGTATCACCCCTTCTTTGCCGTTATATCTTATTTACGCAAGAAAGGGCCTAAAGTTTCATGAAAATCAAATATTTTCCTAAGAAAATAGGATAGAGGAATGGTTCCCGGGGAATAAGACAAAATTAAAAGACAGAGACTATGGGTCTCTGTCAATGTTTAACTCCTTGGATGAGGGGTTGTACAAACATTGTACCCCTGCATTATGAAGTCCGTTTTAAGAAATTGTAAAGGACATGTAAATTCACGAAACCCGCTACATCTTTCCTTTTAAGCTTTTATTTAAAGTGACTGTAAAAGTCGTCCCAGTTCCAGGTGTGCTTTCCACGTTGATTTTACCTTTATGGACTTCTATTATATGCTTGACGATTGCCAGTCCAATGCCAGTTCCTCCTGAATCGCGGCTCCTTGCCTTATCGATCCGGTAAAACCGTTCAAAGATCCTCGGCAGTTCTTTTTCTTCGATGCCGATCCCGCTATCTTGAACTGCAATATCAACCGTCTGTTCATTCTCCATGATATTCACGGTGACCCTCCCGCCATTTGGGGTATAGGTCAATGCGTTCGTTATCAAATTAATGAAAACCTGTTTGATCCTATCAGATTCCCCTTCAATGAAAACAGGTTCCTGTGATGCTTTAATTTCAAGCGATACTTCTTTTTCCTTCAGCTTCCCAATAAGCATCTCTTGTATTTCACCAAGGACTTTCGTAATATCCACGACACCTGCGTTCAAAACGAATTCCTGCTGCTCCATTTTTGATAAATTCAGAAGCTCCTGAATGAGCTCTTGCAGCCGATCACTTTCTTTCAAGATAATCGTTAAAAAGTGCTTTAAGGTCTTTTCATCTTTTAAAGCCCCATCTAACAATGTTTCTGAAAACCCTTTAATAGAAGTGATCGGGGTTCTCAATTCATGGGACACATTAGCCACGAAATCCTTCCGCATTTGCTCGAGCCTTTTCAATTCGGTGATATCATGGAAAATGAGGAGGATCCCCTTCCATTCATCATGATTCCCGATAATGGGAGCCCCGTAAATCTCAAAATGCTTACGTTCTATTGCAAGTGGTATCCTCACCTGGCGTTTTATCGTTTTTTCCGTCCGAAAGATCTCTTCGATTATGGCAATCACTTCCTGATCTTTAATGACCGAGTAATATTCCTGAAACAAAAAAGTAGCGGAGTTTACATGGAAGCTTTTCTTGAATTCCCGGTTGATTAAGGTGGTATACCCTTTACTGTCTATGAGCAAGACACCACTGCCGATATTTTCAACAAGTACTTCCAAACGATCCTGATTCATTTCCCTCGCTATTTCAGTTTCCTGAAGATTCCTCGCCAATATGTTCAAGGAAGTTGTCAGCATTCCGGTTTCATCAGTTTGCCTCCCGAATGTCCGAGTTCCATAATTCCCTTTTGCCAGTTCGATGGCTGCCATCGTGGCCTCCTCGATCGGACGGATATAATATGAAGTGATTTTACTCGCGAGCATGAGAATGATGATCAAGGCAACCCCTAAACAAATAATCAATATTTGCCACATTTGTTTATTCACTTGATCGATGGCCTCTATTTCATTGCTATGGACGACAAAACCTTCAATCTCGCCATCCTTTTCGACCGTCTTCCAATAAAAATGAAGGTCCGACTCCCCTTCCACCACCTCAAACCCTTCCCCATACTTAAGCCCTTTTTCCAAAGTTATTTTGCGAAGGACCTTGGCATGGCTTTTAAGTATTTCATTTGAAGATGTCGAATCGTATAATATTTCCCCACTTGTAGAGAGAATCGTTAAGTTCGAATCTAAAAGGGGTGTCAGTTTTGCCGTCTTCCCTTCTTCCAAAAAGGACGCGATCCCCCCATGCTCTTGAATATATGTAGAAATGAAGAATGTTTCGTTCTGTATGCGCTCATTGAACGTTGTAATATAATAACTTTTGAACAAATGCCCCAATAAAAAGCCCACGGCCATCAGGACGACCATCACCAGCGTGATGAGGGTATATAAGAGCTTTTTACGATAGGTCGTCATTCTTTTTTAGGCTCCTCAAGCTTATACCCCAAGCCCCTTATCGTTTTGATATATAGAGGTTTTTTTGTATCCTTCTCTATTTTTTCGCGAAGATGGCTAATATGCACATCGACGATTCGGGAATCTCCCGCGAAATCATAATTCCATACCGCACTGAGCAGTTGGTCCCTAGTCAATACTCGTCCTTTATTCTTCGCCAAGTATAAAAGTAATTCAAATTCTTTTGGAGTTAATTCTAATTGCTGTTCATCAAAGAATGCTTCGTATCGATCCGGGAATACTTTCAATTCCCCTAATTTCAAGAGACCATCTTCCTGATCATTACCTGACTCACTGCCGTTCGATTGAAACTGAGATCTCCTTAATATGGCTTTAATCCGTGCTACTACCTCCCGCGGACTAAATGGTTTGGTTAAATAATCATCCGCTCCAAGTTCAAGTCCCAGAACTTTGTCAAATTCATCGTCCTTAGCAGTCAGCATCAAGATCGGTATATTGATTTTTTGCTGGCGAAGCTGTTTACATACTTCAAGCCCATCCATTTTAGGCAGCATCAAATCCAATACCACTAAATCGGGGCGTATGTCCACAGCAGCCTGTAGCCCTTGTTCTCCATCCAAAGCCGTGATCACCGAATAGCCTGCTTGTTCTAAATTGTACTGAAGTAAGGTAACTATTGATTGTTCATCATCCACTACGAGAATTTTCTTTGACATTAGATCCCCCTGAATTATGTATTACCCCATAGACCAAATTCTCAGTCTACTCATCCAATTCCATTATAAAGAATATTATATGAAATTTACACATAAAAAAAACGTATTGAAAGTTATTCCTACCTTAAGCAGGGGCTTATCGTCCCCCGGATTTGTTCCAAAGCGGATAAAAAGACTGCCCGGAGATGGAAGATGGCCTCGGCCTTCCCTTCCAATATTCCGGGCAGTCTGATCAAGAGATTGTTTTCACCATCTCTTATTGAAGAACTTGCATTACCGCTTTAACTGATTCAACTGATTTTGAAAGTGCCGCTTTTTCGCCTTCAGTCAATTCAAGCTCGATGATTTGTTCAATGCCGTTTGCACCCAGTACAGTTGGCACACCAAGGTAGATTCCTTCGAATCCGTATTCGCCTTCAAGATAAGCGATGGATGGAAGAACGCGACGTTGGTCTTTAAGGATTGCTTCAGCCATTTCCACAAGGGATGCAGCCGGTGCATAATATGCGCTTCCGTTTCCAAGAAGGTTTACGATTTCTCCGCCGCCTGTACGAGTACGAGCCACGATTGCTTCTAAACGATCTTGGGGGATCAATGTCTCCAAAGGAATTCCGCCAGCATAAGAGTAACGGACTAGAGGGACCATATCGTCACCGTGTCCGCCAAGCACGAAACCAGTTACATCTTTAACGGATAAGTTTAATTCTTGGGCTACGAAAGTGCGGAAACGAGCTGTATCAAGAACACCCGATTGTCCGATAACGCGTTCTTTAGGGAAACCTGATTCTTTGTAAACAGTGTAAGTCATTGCATCTACAGGGTTAGTCAAAACGATGATTGTTGTATTAGGGGAATATTTAACCACTTCTTTAGTTACTGATTTCATAACTTTTTGGTTAGTTTGAACTAAGTCGTCACGGCTCATGCCGGGCTTACGGGCAATTCCAGCAGTGATGATCACTACGTCGGAATCAGCTGTTTCTGAATAGTTGGATGTACCGATGATGTTAGCGTCGAAACCAAGAACAGGTCCTGCTTCCGCCATATCAAGAGCTTTACCTTTTGTAGGGTTTTCAGCTTGCGGAATATCAACTAAAACGATATCACCAAGTTCTTTTTGAGCTGCTAGGAATGCTGCTGTAGCACCAGTGAAACCGGCACCTACCACTGTGATTTTTTTACGCTTAGACATGTTAATTCCTCCTTAAAATATGTGAATATTTTGGAATACTTTTAACATTTTCATGCACATATATATATAAAGCTCCCTGGAAAAGAAGCCCATTAAGGTACTTTTCCAGAAAGCATTTATAAATTATTTAAGGTTTTTGATAAGCTCGTCAGCGAACTCAGAACATTTAACTTCTGTTGCGCCTTCCATTAGGCGGGCAAAATCGTATGTAACGACTTTAGAAGCAATTGTTTGTTCCACTGATTTTGTGATGCTGTCTGCAGCTTCGTTCCATCCAAGGTGTTCAAGTAAAAGAACGCCTGAAAGAAGTACTGAAGATGGGTTAACTTTATCAAGACCAGCATATTTAGGAGCCGTTCCGTGAGTTGCTTCGAAAATGGCATGTCCAGTTTCGTAGTTGATGTTTGCTCCTGGAGCGATACCGATTCCGCCAACTTGTGCAGCTAATGCATCAGAAATGTAATCTCCGTTCAAGTTCATTGTTGCAACAACATCAAACTCTTTAGGACGAGTCAGGATTTGTTGTAAGAAGATATCAGCAATGGAATCTTTAACGATGATTTTGCCTTCAGCTTCAGCAGCAGATTGTGCTTTGTTAGCAGCTTCAGTGCCTTCAGCATCTTTAATTTTGTCATATTGGTTCCATGTGAACACTTTATCGGCGAATTCTTGTTCTGCAACTTCATAACCCCAAGTTTTAAATGCGCCTTCCGTGAATTTCATGATGTTACCTTTATGAACAAGCGTTAATGATTTACGGCCTTCTTTGATCGCATAGTTAAGTGCAGAGCGAACAAGACGTTTTGTTCCTTCTTCAGAAATCGGTTTAATTCCGATACCTGAAGTTTCAGGGAAACGAATGTTTTTAACACCGAATTCATTTTGTAGGAATTCGATTAATTTCTTAGCTTCGTCAGAACCTTTTGCATATTCGATACCAGCATAGATGTCTTCAGTGTTTTCACGGAAGATGACCATGTCAGTGTCTTCCGGACGTTTAACTGGTGAAGGCACACCATCAAAGTAACGTACTGGACGAAGACATACGAATAAGTCCAATACTTGACGCAATGCAACGTTCAATGAGCGGATACCGCCACCGATTGGAGTTGTAAGAGGTCCTTTAATAGCGATTAGATATTCGTTAATGACATCAAGAGTTTCTTGTGGAAGCCATTCGCCTGTTTGGTCAAATGCTTTTTGTCCAGCTAAAACTTCTTTCCATTCGATTTTCTTTTCGCCGTTGTAAGCTTTTTCAACTGCTGCGTCTAAAACGCGAGAAGCTGCTGCCCAGATATCAGGACCGATTCCGTCTCCCTCAATATAAGGAACGATTGGATTGTTTGGTACGTTAAGAGCACCGTTAGTAACTGTGATTTTTTGGCTTTGTGTCATGTCTCTTACCTCCGATTCAAATTCAAAGGTTAGATGGCCGGCCATTAAACGAGGCAGGACCACTAACCCTTTTTACTCACATCTATTAATTTACTACAAAATCGATGAAATAAAAAATAATTTTTGAAAAACTTTTAATTAGCGTTCTTCAATCGGTACATATTTTTGCATACCTGGTCCAACATACTCTGCACGCGGACGGATCAGGCGGTTGTTTGAATATTGCTCAAGGATATGAGCGATCCAGCCTGAAGCACGGCTTACTGCAAAGATTGGTGTAAATAGGTCATGCTCGATACCTAAACTATGGTATACGGAAGCAGAATAGAAATCTACGTTTGGCGGAAGATTTTTTTGACCAGTTACGATTTCATTAATTTTAATGGACATATCATAATATTGCGGTTGTCCAGTAAGTTCAGTAAGTTTTTGGGACATTTCTTTAAGGTGTTTAGCACGTGGATCACCTTTACGGTACACACGGTGGCCAAAGCCCATGATTTTTTCTTTATTGGCTAATTTTTCGTTGATATATGGCTCAACGTTATCAACTGAACCAATTTCAGTAAGCATTTTCATGACTTGTTCGTTAGCTCCGCCGTGTAGTGGGCCTTTTAAAGCGCCGATGGCAGAAGTTACGCCAGAATAGATATCGGATAATGTAGCCACACAAACGCGTGCAGTGAATGTAGAAGCGTTCAATTCATGGTCAGCATGAAGGACCAATGCTTTGTTGAATGCCTCTTCCTCGATTGCCGTTGGTTCATTACCGCTTAACATATATAAGAAGTTAGCAGCAAAGCTTAAATCTGTACGTGGTGCAACCGCTTCTTTTCCTTGACGGATACGAGCGAAAGTTGTTACCAATGTAGGGATTTTTGCTTGGATGCGGATTGCTTTACGATAGTTAGCGTCTTCATTCATTACATCCGCTTCTTCATCATAAAGACCAAGAAGAGATACAGCTGTGCGAAGAGCTCCCATTGGATGTACTTTATCAATTGGGTATGTTTTGAAATGATTAACCACTTCTGCCGGAATTGCAGCATTTTCAGCAAGTTGTTTAGTTAATTCCTTTAGTTGGCTTTTGTTTGGAAGAGCTCCGTGCCATAAAAGATAGATTACTTCCTCGAATGTTGCATTTACAGCCAAATCGTCGATGTCATAACCTGAATACGTTAATGTGTCATCGATAATGGAGCTTACTGATGAAGTTGTTGCTACCACACCTTCAAGACCTTTTGTTGCTGTCATACTAAATCTCTCCTTTTCCTATATATTCCCCTATACCCTTGCTCATTGCGTATAAATATAGCGCTTCCAAGGAAATTAGCTATTCTGAATACAACCATCTATTTTTTAGCAGAAGACATACATCTTGTATTGAAGCGTTCACGGAATATGCCCCCAACAATAATAAAATGTACGATAATCTTTTATTCGAAATTCTAAAAATAATGCTTGTAGCTATTCCTAGTGAGCGCTTGCTCAATAACTACATCTTTTTTTAAGGTTCCTCAAAAATATCAATGATATTCTGAATCCCATTTTTAATAAAACAGAGCAGTTACATGATTATTATAAACAATAAACACTTTTTTGGGAATGAAAAGCACTTAAAATGTGAAAAAATTATTATTTCATTAGAAAAATTAGCAACATATTCACCTGCTTTTTTTTATGCAATCCAACACGTTTTTTTGAAAATTTGTCACAAAGCAGAAGAAATGAAACATTAGATAGAAAATTCCCATTCCCAATGTTGACGAGCTCTTTTATCCTCCGCCACTCGCTTCATTTAAAAAAATTAAAGATCTGCATGCATAAATAAGCAATTCCTGCCCCGATTAACGGACCGACAGCTACACCTTTGAATAATGCGACAGCAAGAATCGTCCCAAAAACAAGAGCCGTAGTAATATGCGGATCATGTGACAGGAGTGTAATCCCATTTTTCGCTATGAGTGCAACCGCTATTCCGGATCCAAGCGCAATCCAGGCATAAGGGGATTTAATGGCGTCCCCAAGTTCCTTGAAACCAATCGCCCCATTCGCTATTGGGATGAGTACGGAAATCGTGATGATAGTAACGCCCAAGTTGATTCCTTTCGCTTCTAAATATGGAAACACTTTAGCGTCAAGGCCAATCAGTTTCATGCTTAAAAGAAAACCCGCAGCCATGATCAGTGACATATTTTTCCCAAACCAACCGATTGCTGCAAGTAAAATTAAAAATACGATAGGACCGTTGATCATTCTCCCTTCACCTTCTTTCTTCTTTTTTGTTATTTTAACATAACAAACTCTACTCTTTCTTTAGAGGAGACCAATTTATGGAGCTATGTATTTTAACGGGAAAAAGTTAAGCAGAATGACGAAAGAATCTTTCCTTTCTTTTCCATCATCGTTACAATTATAATACATACTTTATGATAGAAGGAGGATATGTCTTGAATCCAGTATATATATATCGTTTCATTCGTTCTTTACTGGTCGTCGGAGGAATAATTTTAGGTGGAATTGCCTTGTTTTATTTATCTAAGTATACATATCCATTCATTATTGCCATGATAATCGCTTTCTTGATGAACCCCCTGGTCACTTTTTTCGAAAAGAAAGGAAGACTGCCAAGGGGATTGGCTGTATTCATTTCCCTTTTGCTCATTTTCCTTTTATTTGCGGGTCTAATCACCTTACTGGTCACCGAGATCATTTCAGGGACAAATTACCTTGCCGGAGTCATACCACAACACATTGAAACGATCGTGGACTTTATAGAAACATACATCACTTCAACCGTCATCCCTTTATATAATCAAATAGCTGCCATGTTCAATAATTTGGATATCGAACAGCAAGACACAGTCCTCAAGAATATCCAAAATATCGGTGAATCCATCACTACCGGAGTAAGCGGCTTCATTCAAGCGTTCTTGAAGAACATTCCCACAATTATCGGATGGTTTCCAACTACGGCAACAGCACTCCTTTTTACCCTACTGGGCACTTTCTTCATCAGTAAAGATTGGGATACCTTTGGCCTTGTGACAGGAAAAGTGTTGCCTGATAAGATTTTTTCGGGTGCCAAGCGTTTATTCAGGGACTTAAAACGGGCTTTATTTGGTTTTATCCGTGCACAATTCACTCTTGTTTCATTGACGACTGTCACGATTTTAATCGGCTTTCTCATCTTAAGGGTGAATTATTCAATTACCATTGCCCTGATATGCGGACTGGTCGATATCATTCCCTATTTAGGGACAGGGACGATTTTCATTCCTTGGATCATCTTTGAATTCATTGCCGGAAATACAAGTCTTGCAATCGGTTTGTCCGTCCTGTACATAATCGTTGTTGTCCAGCGCCAGTTAATAGAGCCAAAAGTTCTTTCTTCCAGTATTGGTTTGGATCCGCTCGCCACTCTCATCGCCTTGTTCATCGGCTTCAAATTGATCGGTTTCCTTGGGCTGATTGCAGGACCTGTCGTACTTGTCATATTCAATACACTTCAGCGTGCCAATGTCTTTAAGGCCATATGGTCTTTCATCATCGGGCAAGATACAAAGAGAACCACATAAAGTAATCCAGCTTATCTTTATATCTTATAGCATTCTCCCATTCCATATAAAAGTCCGCCTCGGGTACGAGGCGGATTTTTGGTTTCAAGCCTTTATTTTGACGTCTCGAATTGTTCTGTTTCAGTAGAACCTGCAAGTGCTGTTGTGGATGATGTTCCACCAGAAACGACTTGTGCCACTTCATCAAAATAACCAGTTCCTACTTCACGTTGATGGCGTGTTGCTGTATAGCCGTCGGGTTCACTGGCGAACTCTGCTTGTTGAAGTTCTGAGTATGCAGCCATACCGCGGTCTTTATAACCAAGAGCAAGATTGAACATGCTATGATTCAATGAGTGGAAGCCAGCAAGGGTAACGAATTGGAACTTATAACCCAATTTACCCAATTCAACTTGGTAGCTGGCAATTTCTTCATCACTTAATTTAGCTTTCCAGTTAAATGATGGGGAGCAATTGTAAGCAAGGAGCTTACCCGGGAACTCTGCATGGATCGCTTCGGCAAAGCGGCGAGCATCCGCTAGATTAGGTTCAGAAGTCTCACACCAGATAAGGTCGGCATACGGTGCATAAGCAAGGCCGCGTGCAATTGCTTGATCAAGACCCGCGTTGGTCCGGTAGAACCCTTCCGGAGTCCTTTCGCCAGTGATGAAAGGTGCATCGACCGGATCGATATCATCGGTGATCAAGTCTGCAGCATCAGCATCCGTACGGGCAATTAAGATAGTCGGTGTCCCCATTACGTCGGCTGCCAATCGGGCGGAAACCAAATTACGTACTGCCGTTTGGGTTGGCAGAAGAACTTTACCGCCTAGGTGACCACATTTTTTCTCTGAAGAAAGCTGGTCTTCAAAGTGAACGCCTGCCGCTCCAGCTTCGATCATGCCTTTCATTAATTCGAAGACGTTAAGGGAACCGCCAAAGCCGGCTTCAGCATCCGCTACGATCGGAGCGAACCAATCGATATCCTCTTTTCCTTCAGCAAAGCTGATTTGGTCTGCACGCTGAAGTGTCTGATTAATGCGTTTAACCACTTGCGGCACGGAGTTGGCTGGATATAAACTTTGGTCAGGGTACATTTGCCCTGCGATGTTAGCATCTGCCGCAACTTGCCAGCCGCTTAGGTAGATTGCTTTTAAACCAGCTTTCACCTGTTGCATTGCTTGGTTACCAGTCAATGCTCCTAATGCATTGATGAAATCCTCTGTATTTAATAGATTCCATAGTTTCTCAGAACCACGGCGTGCCAGTGTTTGTTCAATATCGATGGAACCTCTTAATTTAATAACTTCGTCCGCCGTATAAGGACGTTTAATCCCAGTCCACCGTGAGTCATTTTCCCAGTTTTGTTGTAATTGTTGCGCTCTTTCATTCATCATTATAGTTTCCTCCTAATTTATATTTAATATTTTTAATATTAAGATAATTGTTCATATGCCGGATTGGTTAAGAAATCTGCAAAGTCATCCGCTTCAATCAATTCTTCGAATAGTTTAGTAGACTCTTCAAACTTTCCTGACTTGAAAGCTTCTTCCCCTACTTCCGATTTAATGACCTCCACTTCTTCCTCTTTAATCTGATGGAATAATTCTTCGGTTATTTTCCTGCCATCTTCGAGGATGCCTTTTCGATGCCGGATCCATTGCCAGACTTGTGCTCTTGAAATTTCAGCCGTTGCTGCATCTTCCATTAAGTTATTAATGGGCGCCGCCCCCCTGCCGCTTAACCAAGAGGCAATATATTGGATGCCGACGTTAATGTTCGTCCTTAATCCTGCCTCTGTGATCGTTCCTTCGGGCACAGCCAGCAACTCTTGCGCTGTTACAAGGACATCTTCTCGTTTTCGGAAAATTTGATTCGGCTTTGGAACAAGCAGGTCAAAAACCTCTTTTGCGATGCTTACCATACCTGGATGGGCAACCCATGTTCCATCATGGCCGTCTCTTGCTTCGCGTTCTTTATCTGCCCGGACTTTCGCAAAAGCCTCATCATTCTTAATCGGGTCATTTTTAACTGGAATTTGCGCTGCCATCCCGCCAATTGCCGGAGCATTACGAGTGTGGCATGTTTTGATTGCCAATAAGGAATACGCTCTCATGTTCGGAACGGTCATCGTCACCTGCAGCCGGTCAGGAAAAATAACATCATCCGAGTGACGGAATTTTTTCAGGAAACTGAAGATATAATCCCAGCGGCCGCAGTTCAGGCCTGCAGAATGTTCTTTAAGCTCGTACAGAATTTCATCCATTTCGAATGCGGCAAGTATCGTTTCAATCAAGACCGTTGCCTTAATGGTTCCTTGCGGTATTCTTAAATCGTTCTGTGCATATACGAATATTTCATTCCATAATCTTGCTTCTAGGTGGCTTTCCATTTTTGGTAAGTAGAAGTATGGACCGCTTTGTTTTTCGACCAATGCTTTTGCGTTGTGGTAAAAGTACAGTCCAAAGTCAAAAATGCTGGCTGATATTGGCTGTCCATCCAAAAGGACATGTTTTTCCTCCAAATGCCAGCCGCGTGGCCTTACCTTTAGGACAGCCCTTTTTTCATTCAATTCATACACTTTGCCATTTGGATTTTTAAATGAAATGGTTCCGCGGATTGCATCACGCAAATTCAATTGACCATCCACGCAATTCTCCCAAGTGGGTGAGTTGGCGTCTTCAAAATCAGCCATGAATACATTGGCACCTGAGTTCATTGCATTAATGATCATCTTACGATCAACTGGTCCAGTTATTTCAACCCTTCGGTCCTGCAAGTCATTCGGGAGTGGCGCAATCGTCCAATCACTTTCACGAATATGCTTCGTTTCTTCAAGGAAATCAGGCAACTTGCCTTGATTCAGCTCTTCCTGTACGCTTTTGCGCCGTTTCAGAAGTTCCTTCCTTCTTTCACTGAAATGCCGCTCAATTCTTTCGATGAATTGAAGAGCCTCCGTTGTAAGTATTTGTTCATATCCTGGCTTAATGTTGCCCGTAATTTGTAAGCCTTTTGCTTCCGTAATCATGTTGCCTCTCCACATCCTTTCCAACTCTTTTATGTTATAATACAGTTGTTTTATTTCCTGTTTGTATTATATAACACACTGTATAAATTTGTCACCAGTTTTTTCTAAAAAGTTTCCAAAAAAAGAATTTCCCACATAAAAAATCCTGATTTATCCATGTTTTCACGGGATAATAGTTAAAAAATTCTGTTATTATACACTGCTTCACTTTCTTCTGAATTCTTCATTTAATGGTGAAACAGGCAAAACGGATTACATTAAATCTCCCTATGTTTTGTCCAATTTTAGTGAAATGCCATAAAGGCTGCCAATGAAAAAAACCCTTGGTTACTTTTGAAGACTTCTTTTTTCCAGACCAAAAAGGCTGCCTAAAAGCTTGAGCTTTCAGGCAGCCTTATATTATTTTTATTTATGCCGAATGATGGTGACTTTCCCTTTATTCATCCTGTTCATGATAAACCGGATAACAATCGGTTTGAGGAGATTCCGGGTTGGCGGAAATACAAGGAGCAATCCCATGATATCCGAAATGAGCCCAGGGGACAGCAACAGTGCTGCTCCAATAAAGATACAGATTCCATCAATGATTTCATTTCCTGGCATCATTCCGTAACGAATCTGTTCCTGTGCCCTTTTCCATGTTTCCATCCCTTGCCGTTTAGCCAAATAGGCTCCGATCAAACCAGTGGCTACAATCAGAAACAGCGTTGGCCAAAAACCAATCAAATTGCCTGACAGCAATAGGACAATGATTTCAATGACCGGCATCGCAATGATAAACAATAAAAAATATTTCATCTACATTCCTCCTGCACAGCCCATTTCTGGTGCGGTACATCCATCTTACCTCATTGGCACGGAATCAGCCAAAATTTCGTTTTACAAAACGTTGGCATGTCCATCATAAATGACTCCACGACCTGCATCGACCGTTATTCTTTGCCCATCCGTGAAAACTTTGGTCGCGTTTTCCGCCCCAACGATGACCGGAATGCCCAATGTAACCCCTACAACAGCTGCATGGCTTGTCAAACCGCCTTCTTCCGTTATCAATGCTGCACACTTTTCAATCGCTGGCATCATATCGCGATCAGAACCAATTGTAACAAGTACAGAGCCTTCCGTCACTTTTTCCAAAGCTTCCTTGGCATTCTTAGCTACAACCACTTCACCTTTTGCTGATTTCCTGCCGATTCCTTGAGCCTTCAAAAGAACCTCCCCTAACACATGAATTTTCATCAAGTTAGTCGTACCTGTTTCACCAACTGGCACACCGGCTGTTATGACGACTAAATCCCCATGGGACACTAAGCCGGAATGCAAGCTTTCATCAATAGCAGTTTGGAGCATCTCATCAGTAGTCGTCGCTTCAGGACCGATCTGCGGGTAGACTCCCCAAGCCAGTGCAAGCCGTCTTGAAACATGATCATTGGAGGTAACGGCAATGATCGGTGCTTTAGGGCGGTATTTAGAAATCATCCTTGCCGTATGGCCACTTTCGGTAGGGGTGATGATTGCTCCGGCATTAAGATTAAGCGCCGTGTGGGCAACGGACTGACCAATTGCATCCGTGACATTATGACGGTTCACTTTGCTTCTGACGGATAATATATCCCGATAATCAAGGGCAGTTTCAGCACGTGAAGCAATGTTATGCATCGTTTGAACAGCCTCGACAGGGTAGGTTCCAGCAGCCGTTTCACCAGAAAGCATGATGGCATCCGTTCCATCAAATATGGCATTGGCTACGTCACTTGCTTCTGCACGGGTCGGCCTTGGGTTACGCTGCATCGAATCGAGCATTTGTGTAGCCGTTATGACCGGTTTCCCGGCATTGTTACATTTTTTGATCATTTGTTTTTGGACTAATGGCACTTCTTCTGCAGGAATTTCCACTCCCAGGTCGCCACGGGCTACCATCAAACCATCTGAAACTTCCAAGATTTCATCAAGCCGGTCTACACCCTCTTGATTTTCAATTTTAGGGATGATTTGAATATGCTCCGCTCCATTCTGCTGCAATAATTCACGCACTTCAAGTACATCAGAAGCCCTGCGTACAAATGAGGCAGCAACAAAGTCGATACCTTGTTCGATTCCAAAAAGGATATCCTGTTCATCTTTCTCCGTTATGCCAGGCAGGTTAACCGAAACACCTGGAACATTCACGCCTTTTTTGTTCTTAAGTGTACCGCTATTCAATATTTTGGTACTGATTTCTTTTCTTACCTCATCTATTTTCAACACTTCAAGACCGATCAATCCATCATCCAAAAGGATTTTAGATCCTGGGTGGACATCATGCAGAAGCCCTTCATAGGTAATGGAGAATTTTTCAGGTGTTCCCAGGACTTCATTCATGGAAATAATGACATCATTGCCGGCTACCAGCTCTATGGAGTCATTCTCCATATTATTTGTCCGTATTTCAGGTCCTTTTGTATCCAGCAGGATAGCAACCTGTTTACCCGCTTTTTCACCCGCTTCCCTGATATTGCGGATTCTAGCGGCATGTTCTTCATGATTTCCATGTGAAAAGTTAAGCCGAGCTACATTCATCCCCGCTTCTATTAATTGAACCAGCTTTTCTATACTTTCACTTGCGGGGCCAATCGTACAAACAATCTTGGTTTTTCGCATGTGTCATCCTCCTTTAAGGAAAAATCGCCGCCTGCCCACCTTTTAAATGACAGGGGGCGTAGTGTTATAAGTCTCTTCTTTCAAATACCTGCAATTATTATCATTGATCAATACTGATTTAAATGGATAACTCAGAGGATAAATCATACATTTTCTTGTCAATTGTATGCGGTTTAGCAAGGGCTTCGATGATATCATAATCAACTAGCCGATTTTGTTCTATTCCAACAGCCCTGCCCCCTTTGCCTTCAAGAAGCAATTCAACAGCTTTGGCTCCAAGCCGGCTTGCCAATACACGGTCATTTGCCGAAGGAGATCCTCCGCGCTGGACATGGCCGAGAACCGTTACACGGGTTTCAAATCCTGCTTTCGCCTCAATTTTCCTCGAAATATCAACGGCACTTCCAACACCTTCAGCTACAATGATGATACTATGCTTTTTCCCACGGTCATGTCCGCGGTTCAGCTTCCCAATCAGATCTTCCATATCATATTCGCATTCAGGACAAAGGATCGTTTCCGCTCCGCCAGCCAGGCCGGCCCAAAGCGCGATATCGCCGGCATTTCTTCCCATTACTTCGACCACATAGGTCCTTTCATGAGAAGTTGCCGTATCCCGAATCTTATCGATTGCGTCGATTACTGTATTCAGGGCTGTATCGAAACCAATCGTAAAGTCAGTACCCGGTATGTCATTATCAATCGTTCCAGGAACTCCGATACAAGGGAAGCCCCTTTCAGTCAAAGCTTTCGCTCCACGGTAAGAACCATCGCCACCTATTATGACAATGCCCTCGATGCCAAGTTTATTCAGTTGTTCAATCGCTTTCAGCTGGCCTTCCTCTGTCTTAAATTCCGGACAGCGAGCCGTATGTAACATTGTGCCGCCTCGATGAATGATATCCCCGACCGACCCAAGCTCAAGTTTCCTTATATTCCCATTTATAAGGCCCTGATATCCATAATAAATCCCGAAGACCTCCATTTCATGAAAAATTGCTTTACGGACAACCGCCCGGACTGCCGCATTCATGCCTGGAGAATCTCCTCCACTAGTCAATACACCAATTCTTTTCATAAATGTCACCTCTCTACAGCACTAATCAATTTTAAGCTCATTATATCATTGTACCCTTTTTCAAGCTTCAATAAGCAATATCTGTTACACTTATGCTCACCTGATGTAATAAGCCTAACCGATTCTCTACAGAAATTGAAGTAAAATGATGTAAAAGTTTACATACTATACACAAACCATATTCTTTACAGGTTTCGGTAATGAATACATATATACACCATTAAAGGCTGAAAAAACGTGTTGCCCTTGGCAGCACGTTTTTCCTTTTTGCAAAATGTATTATGAATGCTGTTCAACTTCCTTAGGTTTCCCCTCAGATTGTTTTTCAAATTCATATTCACCGATTTTCTTGAATTTCATGTAACGCTGGTTAATAAGGTCATCACTATTCAATGGCAGAAGTTCATTGAATGAACGCTTCAGGATTTCCTTGATGGCTTCTGCCTGTAAATTTGCATCCCGGTGGGCGCCGCCTCTCACTTCAGGAATGATCTCATCGATGACTCCTAAACGGTTTAAGTCGGGAGCAGTGATTTGCATCGATTCAGCAGCCCTCTTAGCCTGAGAAGCATCCTTCCACAGCAATGCCGCAGCCCCTTCAGGAGAAATTACCGAATATGTTGAATTCTCAAGCATGAAAATTCGGTCTCCAACACCAAGTGCCAATGCACCGCCGCTTCCACCTTCACCAATGACAATGCTGATGACCGGCACCTTAAGCCCTGCCATTTCAAAAAGGTTTTTCGCAATGGCTTCACTTTGTCCGCGCTCTTCAGCAGCTTTGCCCGGGAAAGCTCCCTTCGTATCAATGAAACAAATAATCGGACGATTGAATTTTTCCGCCTGTTTCATCAGACGCAAAGCTTTTCGATAGCCTTCCGGATGGGGCATGCCAAAGTTACGGCGGATGTTTTCCTTCGTATCCTTACCTCTTTGATGTCCAATGACAGTCACGGCAAGTCCATCAAACTCTGCGATTCCAGCCACAATCGCTTCATCATCCCCATAATAACGATCTCCATGAAACTCTATGAAGTCATTGAATAATCTCGGAATGTAATCAAGCGTCGTCGGACGGGCTGGATGACGGGCAATCTGAACGCGATCCCACGGTTTTAAATGGTTATAAATATCCACTTCCAGCTTCTCTAGACGCTTTTCCAACGTTTCGATTTCTACTGTAAGGTCTACGTCAGCATCCTTCGTAATCGCCTTTAGCTCTTTAATCTTATTTCTCAGGTCCGTAACGGGACGCTCGAACTCTAATTCGTAAATCATAACCATTCACCACCCGGGGCATGAATTTTAAGGATCGTCGTCAACGTTTCTTTCATTTCCGTACGTTTGACAACCGCATCCAATTGGCCGTGCTTCATTAAGAATTCAGATGTTTGGAAGTCTTCTGGAAGCTCTTCATGAATCGTCTGTTCAATGATTCTTCGTCCCGCAAAACCAATAAGTGCTCCAGGTTCGGCTAGATTAATATCACCAAGTGACGCGAAACTTGCCGAAACCCCACCTGTGGTAGGATGGGTCATCATTGATATGATCAGCCCGCCTTCATTGCTGAACATCTTGAGTGCAGCACTCGTCTTTGCCATCTGCATCAAGCTTAAAACACCCTCCTGCATCCGAGCGCCGCCTGATGCCGTAAAAATGATAAACGGAATCTTCAATTCACCTGCACGTTCAATGGCACGGGTGATTTTTTCACCAACAACGGAGCCCATGCTTCCCATCCGGAAATTGGAATCCATGATGGCTGTTGATACTTGGTACCCATTGATGCTCCCTACTCCTGTAACAACGGCCTCATT
This sequence comes from Peribacillus simplex, assembly GCF_001578185.1. Taxonomy (NCBI): domain Bacteria; kingdom Bacillati; phylum Bacillota; class Bacilli; order Caryophanales; family Bacillaceae; genus Peribacillus; species Peribacillus simplex. The sequence continues at coordinate 3,907,264 of NZ_CP011008.1, forward strand.
AATCTTGGCCTTCTTTTTGTCCTTTTCCAATTTATCCAAGTAATCCGGAAATCCAAGTGGGTTAACTGAAATCATTTCTTTATCAAATTCATTAAAACTGCCGGCGTCGAATAAACATTCGATACGCTCATGGGAAGACATCGAATGATGGAACCCGCAATGCAGACAGACTTTATTGTTTTTCACTAATTCTTTTGTATACATGATTTTTTTACAGCCGGGGCATTTTGTCATAATTCCTTCTGGTACATCTTGTTTCTCCCGATCTAAAGGAACCGTTGCATATTTCTTCTTAGACTTCGCAAATAGCTCTTTAAGCAAGCTTAATCCTCCCTTTACCACCAATTATCTATTATTTGATACTTGGTACAAACTATATCAGAAATTAAAGTAGTATCGTGTAAAAAGGTGTCACTCGTCCTTCGACATATTTCTAATTCTAATAAGATACGTTTCGATGGCTTTTTCTTCATCCCGTTCGAGTAAATATGTAAGAAGTGCCAGATAATCTTCTTTTTTCACATTACCCTGTACCATCTCTGATGTTCTAGCATAGCTGTTGACAATGCGCCAAATTCGTTCCATCAATCGATTGCGATTCAATATGGCAATTCTTAAGAAGAAATCATCATCATGAAACTCATCCGTCTTGACCCAGACCATTAATCGTTTGATATCCTCAGCTGTAGCGAAAAAGGCGACAATCCGTAAACAGTCAATTTCAATCAGCCTTTTCGTCTCAGCCAAATCTTCTTGTACTTTTTTATCTTGCAAAAAAAAGGTTCCCAGAAGCTCGACTAGCTTATGCTCCTGGAAATCCCTGATAAACGTTCCTTCACCACGCCTTGTTTCTATTAATCCTAATAGCTCTAAGGCACGCAATGCTTCCCGTACAGAGGAACGACCAACATTAAAACGATCCGATAACTCCCGTTCTGATGGGATTTTATCTCCCGGCAGGAGGCTTTCCGCTTCAATCATGCTACGTAGGCTCTCAACGACATCGAGATAAATTTTGGATGAAGAAGTCCGACCTGCCAAATTAATTATTCCTCACTTTTTCCAATGATCGCTAATTTCCTTGTTTTTTCTTTAATTTCCTCGGGATCCATATTAATTCTAGCCACTCCCGTTTCCATCGCTGCCTTGGCAACAGCAGCCGCAACGGCAGGAGCTACCCTCCCATCAAAAGGAGCAGGGATAACGTAGTCTTCGTTCAACTCATGTTCCTCAATTAAACCGGCAATGGCCTCTACAGCAGCAACCTTCATTTTTTCATTGATATGAGTCGCACGTACATCCAATGCCCCACGGAAAATTCCCGGGAATGCAAGGACATTATTGACCTGATTCGGGAAATCCGAACGGCCCGTTCCAACAACCTTGGCACCCGCTGCTTTCGCATCCTCCGGCATGATTTCCGGATTTGGATTAGCCATCGCGAAAATGATCGCATCCTTATTCATTAAAGAAACCATTTCTTTGGTTAACGCACCTGCGGCAGAAACGCCTACAAATACATCAGCGTCTTGAATGACCGCTTCCAAAGGTCCTGAAATCTTATTACGATTGGTCACTTTCGCCACTTGTTCTTTTATATCATTCATGCCTGACGAACGGCCCTCATAAATGGCACCCTTCGTGTCACACATAATAATGTCACGAACTCCGTAGCTATAAAGCAATTTAATGATAGCAATACCCGCAGCCCCGGCCCCATTCGCTACCACTTTAATTTCTGAGATTGATTTATTCACAAGTCGTAAGGCATTTACAAGACCTGCAACAGTTACAATGGCCGTACCGTGCTGATCATCATGAAAAACAGGGATATTCATTTCTTTCTTAAGTCGTTCTTCAATTTCAAAACAATTTGGTGCGGCAATGTCCTCTAAGTTAACTCCTCCGAATGTCGGTTCGAGTAATTTAACTGTCTCTACAATTTTATCCACATCCGTCGTTTTTAAACAGATTGGAAAAGAGTCCACTCCAGCGAAACTTTTAAATAAAACGGCCTTTCCTTCCATAACCGGCAAAGCAGCTTCAGGGCCGATGTTTCCAAGTCCCAACACAGCCGTTCCATCAGAAATAACAGCAACAGTGTTCCCTTTCATTGTATAATCATAAACGGTTTCTGGCTTATCGTATATTTCTTTACATGGTTCTGCGACACCAGGAGAATAAGCAAGACTTAAATCTTCTGCATTCCTAACCGGTACTTTTGAAACTGTTTCTAATTTCCCTTGATTCATGCGATGCATATGTAAAGCTTCTTCTCTCAATGACATATTTTCACTCCTAAAACATATTGGGTAACCCATATCTTATATGCTGAAATCTAGTGGTCAGACCACAGCGGCCTGTTTTCAATATAACATAACTGCTTAAGTTGTAAAACAGTTATTCTCGCTTATAAACCACATTACCTTTTCCGACTAAACCAAATAATGCCTGCATCAGACTATCTGTAGGATTGACCCAATCCCAATAAGATAGCTGTACATAGCGGTTTTCCCTCTCGTAAAAAAGCATGACCTTTGTTTCGCCGCTATGCTGCATTAAAATTTTTTTTATTTTTTGCAGTGTGTCCTTCGTTTGCTTGCCAGCCTCAATTTTCAGGAAAACCGTTCCGTTTTGTTCCTCTTTCATCCTTTTCACTTTTTCAAGCGGATATACGTTCCTGATCAGTAGCTGGGTTTTTCCATCCCGTTCTTCCAATGTCCCCTGCAGCATAACGAGTTGTCCATGATTCAAGTCGGCAGAGTGGTTTTTATATACATTGGGAAAAACGACCGCCTCAATGTCCCCCTCTTCATCACTGACGCTCAAAAAGGCCATAACATCGCCCTTTTTTGTCCTTATGGTTTTAACCGACGTAATATATGCGCCAAGTAAGACTTTTGATTCCTTTTTATTGGTAGCCTCGTCTATGGTCAAACAGCCGAAGTACTGAAATAGTTCCCTGTAGCTGGTCACGGGATGATTCGATAGATAAAGCCCCAATGCGCTTTTCTCCAATGAGAGTTTGTGCTCGATCGGAATGGGCTCGACCCGGTTGTATTTCGGTTTGAGTGAAAACTCGCCATCCGAAAACATATCGAATAGATCATCATCTGGATTTACCAATTCCGTATGGCTGATCGCTATGTCCAAACTCGCCAATAATGTTGCCCGGTCTTCACCGAATTCATCAAAAGCCCCTGAATGCACAAGCGCCTCCAACACTTTTCGATTTACGATTTTCCCCGAAACGCGCAAACAGAAATCGAATAAATCAGCGAACGTCTTTTGTCGTCTTGCAGCAAAGATTTCTTTTAAAACCGTACCGCCTATTCCTTTTATGGCTCCAAGACTATAGCGGATCCCTTCCTTTTCCGGTAAAAACGGGTATCCGCTCCGGTTAATCGAAGGAGGCAGAACCGTCATCCCTTTCTTTTTTGCCTCACGGATATATTGGGCAATCTTTTCATCATTCCCCACTACCGATGTCATGAGTGCTGCCATGAAATATTCCGGATGGTGGGTTTTCAAGTACCCCAGCTGATAAGCAATGACACTATAAGCAACCGCATGGCTACGGTTGAATCCGTAATTAGCGAAGCGGACGATCAAGGAATAAATCTCATCTGCCGTTTTTTCGGAATATCCTTGTTTCAAAGAGCCGCTCACAAAATGCTGCCGCTCCTGATCCAGCACATCCTTTTTCTTCTTCGAAACGGCACGACGGAGCAGGTCAGCTTCCCCAAGTGAAAATCCGGCGAGGCGAGAGGCAATTTGCATGATCTGTTCTTGATAAACAATGACTCCGTATGTAGGCTCAAGGATATCCTTCAAATCCTGGTGCAGGTACTCAATGGGAGCCAGTCCATGTTTTCGCTCGATGAACAGCGGTATGTTTTCCATGGGACCTGGACGATAGAGGGCATTGACCGCGACAATATCCTCGAATCGGTTCGGTTTCAGCTTGATCAAAACCTTTCGGATGCCATCCGATTCAAATTGAAACACTCCAGTTGTTTCACCTCTCCCTAAAAGGGCTAACGTCTCGGGGTCATCCATCGGGATATGCGACAGGTCCAGTTTTTTCCCCGTTCCCTTGTGGATGTTCTTTAAAATATTTTCGATGAGCGTTAAATTGCGAAGCCCAAGAAAATCCATTTTAAGAAGTCCCAGTTCTTCAAGAAGGTCCATTGGATATTGAGTAAGATGGATGCCGTCATGCCCTCCCTGAATCGGGATATGCTCGGTCAGTGCCTGGTCGCTGATGACGACGCCTGCCGCATGTGTCGAAGCATGGCGAGGCAGCCCTTCAAGCAATAACGCCGTTTGAAAAAGTTTTTGATTCATCTCACTCTCATTAACGAATTCCCTCAGCCTTTTCGATTCCTTGAAAGCTTCAGGAAGCGTGATGCCCAGACGGCCTGGAATCATTTTCGATACCGCTTCCTGTTCCTTTGAATTCAAGCCGAAAACACGTCCTGTGTCCCTTAAAGCAGCCTTGGCAGCTAATGTTCCGAATGTAATGATTTGTGCTACATGAAGTTCCCCATATTTCTTCGCGACATAGGCAATCACTTCTTCACGGCGGTTATCCGGAAAATCAATATCGATATCCGGCATCGAGACACGTTCAGGATTCAGGAAACGCTCGAACAGCAAGGAATGTTCGATTGGATCGACATCCGTTATCGACAGCACATAAGCGACCATCGATCCGGCGGCCGATCCCCTTCCAGGACCAGTCAGGATTTGGTGATCCTTAGCGAATTTCATGAAATCCCAAACGATTAAAAAGTAATCACTGAAATTCATATTGGTAATTATATCCAATTCATATCGAAGGCGTTCTTCATATTGAATGGATGGCTCAGGCAATCTTTTCCGCAACCCTTGGAAACAGACAACTTCGAGCATTTCCTCGGCTGTGACTCCATCTTCAGTGGGGTACTTAGGCAGCAGTGAACGATGAAACGGAATTTCAAGATTGCATTGCGCGGCAATATGTAGTGAATTTTCGAGTGCATCCGGCCTGTCATGGAATAGTTCTGCCATCTGAGCCCTGCTTTTCAAATAAAATTGATTGGATTCAAGAACCGTATGCGTCTCATCCGACAGCTTGTCACCATTTCCAATTGCCAGAAGGACTTCCTGAGCGAGTGCATCGCTTTCGTTCAAAAAATAAACCGGATTCGTCGCAACGATCTTTATCCCTAATTCTCTCGCCAACTGACTTAAGGCTTCGATACCTTTCTCTTCGTCCGCAATCGAAAGTCTCTGTATGGATACAAAAAAGTTATCATGACCAAAAATTTGCAGAAATCGACCTGCAGCCTGTTTGGCTCCTTCAGTATTTTCTTCTCTTAATAGCGTTTCTATGTGCCCCTCTGCACCCGGTGTTATTGCTATCAAGCCCCCGGAGTAGGCTTTAAGCCAGTTCATTGGAATGCCTGACGGGGATTTCGTTTTTATGGCACTGCTTATTTTAAGCAGGTTTTGATAGCCTTGCAGATTTTTTGCCAATAAAAGAAGGCCATGTGCCGATTCCTGTTCATCGAGGACATCTGCAAGTAGGCCGACAATCGGCTTTATTCCCTGTTTCTTACATTCTTTATAAAAATAGACCGAACCGTACATAACATTTCGATCGGTTAAGGCAAGACTTGTACAGCCATCCGCTTTCGCTTTGGCCACAAGATCAGTGATCTTCACCGTACTTGTCAGCAGGCTGTATCCGCTCTGAATATGGAGATGAGTATACACGTTTTTTCTCCCACCTTTGTAAGGCATGTTTCTTTTCATTATAGTGTTTATTTCAAAAAAAGAAAATATGTTCTCATTACCAATCCAATTTATCACCCTGATTTTCGCCGACTATCATAATACCTCAGCACTTCCCATATAAATAGAATAGAAGAATATCAAGCAAAAAAAGGATGATGATATATGAATGAAGCCTTTTTTCCGGCCTTTATCAACAGCTTTTTCATATCGCTTGGCGTATTGCTTGGAGGCTCGTTAATCGGGGGCCTCGCCGCTTTTTTTACTGGACAAGCTCCGATGACGACTGTGTTCCGGCTATCGGACAGCCTGCGTATATGGGCGATTGTCGCTGCCATCGGGGGTACTTTTGATATGGTCTATAATTTCGAACGCGGCATTTTCCACGGAGAAACGAAGGATATAGTCAAGCAGATCCTCTTGATTCTATCTGCACTTGGGGGAGCACAGACAGGAGCACTAATCATCAACTGGTTCACTCAGGAGCATATATCATCATGAGGATTCCTCCCTATCACCGGGCACCAACCTGGCAGCGTTTTTTTGCCGGGGCCGCACTTGGCGGATTGATCAGCTGGGTGATTTTCTTTTATATGTATGGGGTCCAGCAAGAAACACAGATACGGATCATTCATGACCAAAGAGAAAAAGTCAAGGATTTGAACGAAAAAATTGGGATCTGGGAGCAGGATTATAAAAAATTGAATCAGCAAAACGAAGAAATCTTAACGATTCAAGAGGTCGAAGTGACGATTACGAATGGAAAAACATACAGTCTTGATCAGCTGAGTGTCGCGGAGGCGGAGGATGTGATAGAGGACGACCTTTCCTCCCTTCTCGCCAAAGATGTCGTCAGTGTATATAATGGAAAGATGCTCTTGAAAAAATCAATCGAAAATAAAATCGTGACCATCAATAAAAAGCGTTATGACCTTGAAGTCGTGGAAATCATGTTTTATACGAAAATGAACATTGAAATCAAAGTAAAGAGGAGCTCTTGATAAAACCGCTTTCCGACAAAGTCCTTATTATATCCGCAAAGCTAAAAGACCAAATCACTTTGATTTGGTCTTCATGTCATTTCAATCCAAAAATCGTTTTCTAATTCGCTTTATTCAACTCTTCCAAATCGGCAAGGATATTATCCACTTCATCCCAAGAGTGGATCGAAGCCCCTGCTGCAAACGGATGGCCTCCGCCGTTATATTTACGGGCAATCGTATTGATGATTGGACCTTTGGAACGGAAACGGACTCGGATTTCTTTATCCTCTTCAATGAAAAAGACCCATGTCTTAACATTTTTAATCGAACCTAGCGAGGAAACGAGCTGAGAGGCCTCCGATGCCGAAGCATGGAATGTTTCAAGTATATCCTTTGTGATGATCATTTTCCCCGTGCCATATGGAAGGATCTCAAAATGCTGCAGAACATAGCCATTCAACCTGACAATGCTTTCATTGACATCATACATCTCCTGATATAATTGCGGACGGGAGAACGAATAGTGAATCAATTCACTGGCATAGGCAAATGTCTTTTCAGTCGTGCTTTGGAATAGGAAACGACCTGTATCGCCAACGATGCCTGCATATAGAAGGCGTGCCGCTTCATCACTCATCTTCAAGCCTTTTTCTTTACCGAATTGGTAGAATTCATAAATCATTTCACTTGCAGAACTTGCTGATGTATCGACCCAGCGCATATCCCCATATGGATCTTCATTAGGATGATGGTCAATCTTAATCAGTTTATCCCCCGTCATATACCTTGAATCACAAATCCGGTCGGTATTGGCGGTATCACAAACGATGACCAAAGCACCTTGATATGTTTCATCAGAAATAACATCGAGCCTTCTTAAATAATTCAGTGACGGTTCTTCTTTCCCAACCGTATAAATCCGCTTTTCAGGGAAAGATGCCTTCAGGATTTCCGCCAATCCCCCCTGTGAACCATAAGCATCCGGATCTGGACGGACATGGCGATGGAGAATGATAGTATCATAACGCTTTATATCTGCTAAAATTTCAGCCTTCATATTGATCTCCCCTCAAACTATGTATTATCGAACCTAATAAAGATTTTATATATTTCATTTAATCAAAAAATTGGGGAAATAGGAAGTGTCATCTTGGTTTACTGTGGCATTCTCTTTCATTTCCCGCTACAATAAAAAGGTACATATGTTAAATTGGGGGAATTTTAAACGATGCCTATTCTTGTAACCTTGATCGTTCTTTCACTAGGGGTCTATTTGTTTTATAAGATCAAATCGGTCCGAACCAAAATGCCGATGGAAAAAAAGTGGATTTCAGGGAAGTCTTCCATTGCCCTTGGTGCGTTTGTCGCACTATTCGGAATCAATCAGCTTTTTCTATTCCACTCAACCACCACTTATATCATTTCTGCCGTTTTCATTTCCGTTGGCCTATTCAGCGTTTGGGGAGGCTATAAAATGTATAGATTTTACCTGCCGCATGCAATTGAAGAAGCCGTAAATCAAAAAGGATAATCGAATATCGATTATCCTTTTTGATTTATTTATCATGATCGATCAAGCAATTGGCAGGTTAACATCGCCTTACCGACAAGTTTGCCTTGGTTAAACACCTCGACATCCACTTTTCCGAATTTACGTCCTACATCAAGGACACGCGGATGGATTTCAAGCGTGCTGTCGATCTGAACTGGCTTGATGAAATAAATCGTCATATTTTCCACGACCAAGTCACCGCGCTTATAGCTTCGAAGTGCCCGGTTTGCTGAATCCGTAACCAATGTCGTGAACACACCGCTTGAAATGGTCCCAAGATAATTGGTCATCTGCGGAGTGACGCCATAGTTATACACTTCCTCACCCTTGCCGCGATTCGAAGTCATCACAAGCTGACTTGTGATCGTATCGTCGATCGTTTCGCCCACCTGTGGCTGCCTTTGACTCATTTGCAGTGCCTTCAGTACATCCTGCCTGCTCACGATTCCCTTCAGGATATGACTGTCATTCACGACCGGGATCAACTCGATGCCTTCCCAAACCATCATATGTGCAGAAGATGCTACACTCATTTTATCGCCTACGGTCATCGGGTTTTTCGTCATCACCTTATCAATGAGCGTCAACTCTTCCTGACCCATGATATCTTTTGATGTGACCATTCCTTGAACCTTCATATTGTAATCGACAACAGGGAAACGGCTATGCCCTGATTCCTGATTCAGTTCATGCCAAGTCTGAACCCGGTCACCAACCGTTAAAAAGGTCGTTTCCTGTACGGGCGTCAAAATATCCTCCACCAGCAATATTTCCTTTTTGATCAATTGGTCATAGATTGCCCGATTGATCATCGTTGCAACGGTAAAGGTATCGTAACTTGTAGAAATGACTGGCATCTCCAATTCATCGGCCAACCTTTTAACGGGCTCTTCCGTATCGAATCCCCCGGTGATCAGCACCGCTGCACCCGCATTTAACGCGTGCTCATGGGCCTGGGTACGGTTCCCGACGATCAGCAGATTTCCTGCACCTGTATATCTCATCATGGCATCCAGCTTCATCGCCCCGATGACGAATTTATTTAATGTCTTATGAAGTCCCGTTTTTCCACCCAGAACTTGTCCGTCCACAATATTAACTACCTCGGCAAAAGTGAGCTTTTCAATATTCTCTTTTTTCTTTTTCTCGATACGGATCGTGCCTACCCGCTCAATCGAGCTCACGTAGCCCTGGTTCTCCGCCTCTTTAATTGCCCGATATGCGGTACCTTCACTAACATTCAATGCTTTCGCAATTTGACGGACGGAAATCTTTTCACCAACAGGGAGCCCATCGATATGTTTTAATATTTGTTCATGCTTTGTAGCCAAGCGCTTCACCCTTTTCACGGTATTCCTATTCTCCATTATAAGGTCAAAGAGCCTAGTTTATCAAACAACTACTAGTATTGGCGCAACCTTTTGTATTCCAGCTGGCGTTTTACCTTTTGTTTTTTAGGAGAATATAGTATTCCCGTCAAGTTCCCCGCTACCGCCAACAAGGCAAACAACAACCAGGATGCGGCAAACAGGCTCTCCAAACCGCCCCTTTCCAACGACAAGCGCGGCACGGCATAATACAGCATCACACCGCATAAAAGCAAACATAGAAATAACCTCTGTTTCATCCAATCCCCCCTTTTTACCATCTATTCATTTTATGCCTGTGAAAGGAAAAAAGACTTGGCTGAATTAACGAGATTTACTTTACGACACCTCTATAAAAATCCAGATTCGTAAAAGGCAATGCTACAAGGATTTCCTTTCATTTCAATCCTCCATCCGCTCCTGATACTTCCCGAACGACCCAAACAAAAACGGGAGGCCATGTGGCTCCCGCTCCTTTTATAATTCAATTTCATCCCCGGCTTCCATGATCAGTCCATTCCCCTCTTCAAGCAGGTCAATGAATTTGTTAGGATCCTGTTTGATGACAGGGAAAGTATTGTAATGAATCGGCACGACCTGTTTGGCTTGAAGGAATTTCGCTGCAAGTGCAGCATCTTCCGGCCCCATGGTGTAATTGTCGCCGATTGGCAAAAATGCCAAGTCAATCGGATGTCGTTCCCCGATCAGTTTCATATCGGAAAATACCGCTGTATCCCCTGCATGATAGATCGTTTTCCCTTCTATCGTAAGCAATACGCCAGCAGGCATTCCTAAATAAATGATTTGCCCATCTCCGTTATTGAATCCCGTTCCATGGAAAGCAGGCGTCAGTTTCACTTTTCCAAATTCGAATTCGAAAGCTCCGCCGATGCTCATCCCGTGAGTCCTAACCCCTTGAGCACCAAGATAGTCGGCAATTTCTGCAATGCCAATGACAAGTGCGTCATGCCTTTTGGCCAATTCGACCGTGTCACCAACGTGGTCATTATGACCATGTGTCAAGATGATCACATCCGGTTTCACATCTTCTACCTTCAAATCGGTCAATTCATTTCCATTGATGAACGGATCGAATAAAATCGTTTGACCATTCGTTTCTACTTTTACAACTGCATGTCCATGAAAAGATACTTTCATTTCTGATTCTCCCTTCCCATACCACTAATTTTTAAATAGCCTTATTAGGCCTTACCCATTTACTATACTTTTAAATATTGCTAAGGTAATTATATCTTATAAATGGAGGTATCGTCATGAATGAACGTTTGACAGAACTACAAAATTGGCTTCAGGCCAATGAGGTTGAAGCCGCATTACTTACATCCACAGAAAGCATCTTCTATTTAAGCGGGTTCTTTAGTGATCCTCATGAAAGACTGCTTGCACTTGCCATTTTTGCAAATGCCGACCCATTCCTGGTCTGCCCGCAGATGGAAGTTCCGGATGCTAAACATGCTGGATGGAATGGGGATATCATTGGTTATACCGACATTGAAAATCCATGGGAAAAAGTTAAGCAAGCAGTGGTGAATCGCGGGTTAACCATAAAGAAAATGGCCATTGAAAAAGAGCATATGAATGTAGAGCGTTATGAAAAGGTCCAACATCACTTCGGAGCACCAAAGCTCGTTTCAGCAGAAGAAAAACTCCAAAGGATGCGAATGATCAAGTCGGAAGAGGAAATGGTCAAAATCCGTGAAGCATGCCGCCTTGCCGACTTTGCGATCGAAGTGGGTGTCAGCGAAATTCGTGAAGGTAAAACGGAAATGGAAATCCTTGCAGCGATAGAATTCGAACTGAAAAAGGCCGGAGTAAGCCAAATGTCATTCTCCACAATGGTCCTGACTGGTAAAAATGGCGCTTCCCCACATGGCACACCTGGGAATACGAAGGTTCAGCGTGGCGATCTTGTCCTCTTTGACCTGGGGGTCGTTCATGAAGGGTACTGCTCTGACATCACTAGAACGGTTGCTTACGGAGATATCAATGATAAACAGGCAGAGATATATGAAGCGGTACTTAATGCACAAGAAGCTGCCGTTACAGCCAGTAAACCGGGTGTATCCTGTTCCGAGATTGACCTGATTGCCAGAAACATCATCAGGAATAAAGGATACGGTGAATTCTTCCCGCACAGGCTCGGCCACGGACTTGGGATCAGCGTCCATGAATACCCATCCTTGACCGAAACGAATACCCTTGAACTTCAATCCGGAATGGTTTATACCATCGAACCGGGTATATATGTTCCAAATGTTGCAGGCGTCAGGATTGAAGATGATCTATTAATCACCGATACCGGCTGTGAGGTTTTGACCAAATATCCGAAGAGCCTGCAAATCATAAAATGATATGCATTGACCGTTTAATGTAACGAAACCCGGATACCCCCGTCCTCATTTAAGGCGGGGGTAACTATTAATCGAATTTCATTTCAACTAATCGGTCCGCAGTTCAAACTTAACAGCTTGTTCATCGCCGTCAAACCAAATGACAAGCCGTTCACTATCTATACTTATTATTCCTCTCTCTCGGCACCAAGGTAATAAACAACACTATCTTCCTCTTTGAAATATTCCGTTTCTGTTGGAGAACCTAAAAGCGTAATCACTTCTTCTTTTGTCTTTCCTATCAATTCATGATCATTCAGTAAGTCATCAACCAGATATACTCTTCCTTCATCATCATTTAACCATCTTTCGGTGGTGAACCTTGATTCATATTCATTTACCCCTAAAATGACCACACAATAAAGCAGCAGAAGAAAGGCCAAGGCTTGAAATGAAATAGATCAACGCATACAAAAGTACGTATAAATATAATGCATAGTTTAATATTCTTGAAACACTCAAAGAAAAAACTCCCCTCTCACGCCCAGCCTTACCATAAATAAAATAATCAAGTAAATAAAAGACATAAGGGGTTTGGTTAAAGCAAAGCTTCTTATTCGGAATAACAGGTTCAACTTTTCTAGAACCCATATTGTTTCATGTTGCGATTTCTTGGGCACTGGCTAAAACATTCGCTAATTTGTTACAATTGAAATAAGACAATCAGGTAAATAATAGTATAATAGGGATGAAATAGAAGGAGGAGATTCACTTGAATAGTATAGATTATAAAAATATTCTAGTAGCAGTGGACGGTTCGGAAGAAGCAGAGTGGGCTTTAAAAAAGGCTATCTATTTAGCAAAACTCAGTGATGCGACCCTATGTCTTGCACATATTGTTGACACAAGGAATTTCCCTACTATCGAAGCATATGATATGACTATCCGTGAACACTCTGAAACCTTTGCCAATGAGCTATTGGAAAAGTATAAAATGGAAGCCATTGCATCCGGGATTGCAAAAGTCCAAACAGAAGTGGCATATGGTTCTCCTAAAGTTCAAATTCCAAGGGATATTGCCAAAAAACATTCAATCGATTTAATTGTGTGCGGTGCAACTGGCCTTAATGCCGTCGAACGTTTCCTGATCGGCAGCGTGTCGGAAGGTATCGTTCGCCATTCAAACTGTGATGTAATTGTCGTCCGTACGAATAGTGATAAAAGATGATCATAAAAAAGCTCGTTCGCCAAATTGGTGAACGAGCTTTTTCACTGTTATTCACTTACCAGTTTTTCGGCTTTTTCAATCGCCAGCAACACTTGGGCAAAACCTGTACCGCCCGCACTGTTACGGCGTTTAACGGCTTCGTAAGGATTTAATGCATCGTAAATATCATGTCCAAACAAATCGGAGGCTTCCTGGAATTGTTCAATGCTTAGGTCTACTAAATAGCAGCCATTCTGGACACAGAACAATACAAGTTTCCCGACCACCTCGTGTGCCTTACGGAAAGGCATTCCCTTTGAAGCTAGGTAATCAGCTAATTCCGTCGCATTCGAGAAGTCATTTCTTGTTGCTTTTTCCATGACGTCCGTTTTCACTTTCATTGTTGAAATCATGCCAGCAAATATTTTAAGTGAACCAACAATGGTCTTGACCGTATCGAAAACGCCTTCTTTATCTTCTTGCATATCTTTATTATAAGCAAGCGGCAATCCTTTCAATACAGTCAATAACCCCGTTAAATTCCCATAAACCCTTCCTGTTTTACCACGAATCAATTCTGCCATATCAGGGTTTTTCTTTTGCGGCATAATGCTGCTTCCCGTTGAAAACGCATCATCCAATTCAACGAATTGGAACTCCTGGCTTGACCATAGAATGATTTCTTCGCTGAAACGGGATAAATGCATCATCATCGTCGCACTGTTGCTCATGAATTCAATAGCAAAGTCACGATCACTTACCGCATCAAGGCTGTTTTCATAAATCCCCTCAAACCCCAATAGTTCGGCACTGAGGGCACGGTCAATCGGGAAAGTCGTCCCAGCTAGCGCCCCAGCACCCAATGGAGAAACATTAATTCTTTTGAAGCTCTCGGTGAAACGCTGCTTATCACGCTCAAGCATCCAAAAATAAGCCATTAAATGGTGGGCAAATGAAATGGGCTGTGCCCGCTGTAAATGTGTATAACCTGGAATTAGTGTTTCCACATTTTTTTTGGCCTGTCCCAAAATCGCTTTTTGCAGATCATTGATGAGTTCCAGGATCACTTTTGTTTGGTTCCGCATATACAGATGAAGATCTGTTGCAACTTGGTCATTACGGCTTCTGCCTGTATGAAGCTTTCCGCCCACTGGACCAATTTCGCTTATTAGCATACTTTCCAGGTTAAGATGGATATCCTCCATCTCAACCTTAAAAGTCAATTCACCCTTTTCAGCTTTTTCCTGTAAACTTTTCAGTCCTTCAATGATCTGGTCCGCATCTTCTTCAGGTAAAATGCTGCATTGCTTTAACATGGTTACATGGGCTAAGCTGCCTTGAATATCTTCAAGGACAAGTTCCTGGTCAAAGGAGATGGAAGCTCCAAACTCATCTACCCATTCTTCGGCAGACTTGGTGAATCTCCCTCCCCAAAGCTTGCTGCTCACACTGTCACCTTCTTGTTATTGACCATGCTGTTCACTTTCGTTGGAAGTCCCCATAACTTAATGAACCCAACTGCTGCATCATGATCGAATTCGTCCGCTTTTGTATAAGTAGCCAGTTTTTCGTCATATAGAGAGTACTCGGATTTTCTTCCTTCAACAATCGCATGTCCTTTGAAAAGCTTCACACGGACTGTACCCGTTACATTTACTTGTGTTTCTTTAAGGAAAGCGGCCAATGCTTTTTGAAGCGGAGAGAACCAAAGGCCTTCATAAATCAATTCAGTCATTTTCTTCTCGATTACTGGTTTGAAGTGAGCCAATTCTTTTACAAGCGTGATATCTTCAAGCTCTTTATGTGCAGCAATTAATGTCATAGCACCTGGAGCTTCATATACTTCACGGGATTTGATTCCTACTAATCTATTTTCTACGTGATCGATACGTCCAACCCCGTGTTTACCGGCAATCTGATTCAATTCAACAATCAAGTCAGCCAATTTATAGTTTTTGTCATTCAATGTAACCGGTACACCTTGTTCAAAACCAATTTCAATGATGTCAGCAGTATCTGGCGTATTTTCAAGGCTTGTTGTCAGATCATAAGCCTCTTCTGGTGGAGCTGCCCATGGGTCTTCCAGGATTCCGCATTCGTTACTTCTTCCCCAAAGGTTTTGGTCGATCGAGAATGGACTTGCCAAGCCGATTGGAACAGGAATGCCATTTTTAGCTGCATATTCAATCTCCTCTTCACGAGACCATTTCCAATCACGAACAGGTGCAAGAACTTCTAAATCAGGATTCAATGCCGAGATGGATACTTCGAAACGCACTTGGTCATTTCCTTTTCCCGTACAACCGTGCGCAACGGCTACAGCGTTTTCCGCTTCAGCCACTTCCACTAATTTCTTAGCGATCAGCGGGCGTGATAGAGCTGAAACCAATGGATATTTCCCTTCATATAAAGTATGTGCCTGAAGAGCCGTTAATGCGAATTCATCAGCGAATTCGTCTTTCGCATCAATCACATATGAACTGACCGCACCAACAGTGATTGCTTTTTCTTTAATGAAGTCCAAATCTTTCCCTTCACCGACATCCAAGCAGCATGCTACAACTTCGTACCCTTGATCTTGTAACCATTTAATTGCAACGGAAGTATCCAAACCTCCGGAATATGCTAAAACAACTTTTTGATTTTTTCCCATTTTAATCGTCCCTTTCGTGTGAATAAAAATTCACTCAATGTTATTTTTATTCAATCTATGATTAGTACTTTATCATCTTTATAAACGGAATACAAGGGGTATTTTAAAGATTTAGCTAAATAATCCGTTAATAATTTGAGGGAATTCATACATTGGATGCTTTCGAAAGAATATAGTAAACTAAGAGTATGAAAAATCGAAAAGTGGTGGGAATATGAGAGAACTATTTACCTATGATGAACGGCTTGGCATCCCCATTCCTGATTTGAATCTGGAGTGGGATGAATATACAAAAGGCGAGCAGCAGCAAATACTCGTACAATGGGAGAATATCCGAGGGAGCATACCGGACCGCATCAAGGAACTGGAATCCACCATTAACCGAAAGCAGTTTCAGCTCTCCGATGAAAGTAATTTCACCAAATCATGCCAGCTCAATTCCGAAATTGCGGAACTTGCTTCCATCATCAATGATTTATGGCTTTGGTATCGCACCAATCAAGGCGTGAGTGAAAAGATGCATAATTAAGGCCTATTCCATGCAAAAAAAGCCACAGTTTAAAACTGTGGCTTTTTTTGCATCCCTCTTATAAATCCTTCCGAAGCTCACCAACGACATGTCCCAATTCCGGGAGAATCAATTTATTCATCGCAAGCCGAACCGCCCCCGTTGAACCCGGGGTGGAAAAAACCGCTTTGTTGTTCACGACCCCAGCAATCGCCCTCGATAGTATGGCTGCAGAACCGATATCCTCTTGAAAGCTGAGCATTCGGAAAATCTCGCCAAAACCCGGAATTTCCCTTGTCATCAATTCTTGAACCGCCTCGATCGTTACATCCCTATTGGCGATGCCCGTGCCACCGTTTGTTAATATGACATCCACCTTGCTGCTTTGGCTGCCAACTGTGACCGCAGCTTGAATCGCTTCCCTTTCATCCTTTACAATTTCATATTCCGTCACTTCATGCCCATTCGATTTCAATAATTCCACCATCAGTGCCCCGCTTTTATCCGTTTCTTCATTACGCGTATCACTAACGGTTATCACCATGCAGCGAATTTCCTCCGTGAAGCCTTCTTTATGATCCCTGACACTCATTCTTCTTCAGCCTTCTTCTTCTGTAAATACCGATATTGATAGAACTTCTGCGCAAATTCACTGACATTCCGGGTCATTTGATAATTGGCCCCAGCCCCGATGGCCATGCTGATGAATGGAATGCCCCGAACCAATTTTTTTCGAAAGACAGTTATGGATATGGCTTTCAACAGCTGCTTCAACGGCTGTTCCATCCAGGTCGGATTTGTAAGTTCTTCGATTCCTAAATAAAAATAGTCATCATCCGCGTTCTGGACTTCCCGGATCAATTCTTCCCAGGCCATCCCTTGAAGTCTCTTTGGCATCGCTCCTGCATTGAATACCTTAAGGGCCATCATCATTTCAAAAGGCGTATTCACCTCAACACCATAAGACATCGCAATCAGCTGTACGATCCTGACATTGATGACCGTCATGGCCGGAATATCACTCCCTAACAGGAGCAGGCTACCAGATCCGCTTACACCGCCTTGTGCAAATGAATACAACCGATGCTTTGCGATATGCTGGTTGGCTATGTAATTCAACTGATCGATCGATAAGTGATTCAAGTCATCCAGCGTTTCGATATCTTCCTTAAACAAGCGCGCAGATGCTAAAATCCGCTCTCTTGCATCTATTTGGATTTGTGAGCTCTGAACCATGGCATGCAAATGAAAAAGCCAAGTATCAAGCTTTTCAAAAAACTGTTGTTGGACGTTATCTGGAAGCAGCTCAAAACCCTGCTCTAACCATTTATCATACAATGCTGACAAATCTTTTCGCTCATATTGATAAAGATTTTCCTGCCATTCACTAATTTCATTCCAAATTTTAATTTCCCGATTCGTGAATTCCATGCATCAAGCCTCCTATGTACAGAATTGGTGGATTCTCCCTTAAGTATACCATAGAGGATGGCTTTTCAAGAAAGATGATGAGGGGCAAGAAGGTGCGATTGAGGGTGAAACCATTTGAATCAATGCTTTCATGGAAAAGATCCCTTACCAATAGATAAGGGATCTTTATAAAAAATCATGAAGTCATGTTTTCGCTAAAAGCCAATCTCATGGTATCCCTGACAATCATGATTTCTTCATTAGTGGGAATGACCATCACTTTCACGGGGGAATAAGGTGTATTGATGAAGGCTTCCTTACCCGAGGTACGGTTGAGATCCTTATCCCAATATACCCCCATGAATTCAAGTCCCTCCAAGATTCGCCCCCTAATGGCTTGACTGTTTTCACCGATGCCCGCTGTAAAAATGATGCCGTCCACACCCCCCATTTTAGCCGAATAGGAACCTATGTACTTGTGAATCCGATCTGCAAAAACTTCAAGTGCGAGTACAGCACGATCATTGCCTTTATCCGCTTCCACTTGTATATCGCGCAGGTCGCTGGAAAACCCGGAAAGGGCTAGAATGCCGCTTTTCTTATTCAGGACATCCAGCACTTCATCAGCCGTTTTTCCCGTCTTCTCCATGATATATGGAATCAGCGCAGGGTCGATGTTGCCTGAACGCGTCCCCATTGTAACACCGGCCAATGGTGTAAATCCCATTGATGTATCAATCGATTTACCGCCCTTTATGGCCGTAATGCTTGCACCATTCCCTAAATGGCAGGATAACAAGCGAAGCTGTTCGATTGGGCGGCCAATCATTGCTGCAGCCCGCTGCGACACATATTTATGTGAAGTACCATGAAACCCATATTTCCTTATTCCATAGTTTTCATAATATTCAAAGGGTAAGCTGTACAAATATGAATCTGCAGCCATCGTTTGATGAAAGGCAGTATCGAATACGGCAACAGCAGGAACATCAAGTATTTGCCTGAAGGCTTTGATTCCCGTGATATTGGCGGGATTATGAAGGGGTGCCAACTCGGAAAGCTTTTCGATTTCCTCTATTACTTCCACCGTAATCAAGACGGAGTCACTGAACACCTCACCACCATGCACAACCCGATGCCCTACGCCATCTATCTCTTCAAAGGATTCAATGATGCGATGGTAAATCAGCTTTTTCAATAAAAGCCCTACTGCCACTTCATAGTTGGGTATATGCACCGTTTCAGATACCTTTTTGCCTTCGACGCTCAAAGTGAATGTGGAATTTTTCAAGCCAATCCTTTCTACAAGACCCTTTGTAATTACGTTTTCACTTGGCATCTCAAAAAGTTGAAACTTCAATGAAGAGCTGCCAGCATTAATAGCCATGATTTTTGACATCCATCCTGCTCCTTTACTCTAAGCTAGTTCTTCCAATGATCATCTCAACGAAACATGCAGTGTATTGTACAATTTTATCATGGCGAGCGGATACAACCAAATAAAAACCAAAAATTAGGAATAAAAAAAATGAAAGCCAATGCCTGTGGCATCAGCTTTCATTGACTACTTTTCCTCTTTAAACCAATCATCCATCTGCTGCATGACAGAGCTTGTCGCTTCGAAATCCGATAACTTCGGAAGTTGTACGAGCAGTGCCTTCTTCGGAGCTTCGATACCCTCTTTTTTCTTTTGAAGGATCAGGATGCTTTTCGCAGCCGCTTCACTCTTAAACATGGAAAGCGGCAGTTGCACCATCCCTTGGATATGTGTATGCTTCTTCAGGAAATCATTGAGTTTCGGCGCTTCCTCCGAGACGAACAGGTTATTAGGGACAATGAAGAAAAGGTGTCCGCCATCCTTCACATGTTTAACACTTTGCTCAATAAACAAATGGTGTGCATATGAATGTCCATTATCGGCCTTCAATTCATATTCAGCTGCACGCACATCATTCGGATAATAACCAATCGGCAAATCACTGACCACAACATCGGAAGGATCGATGAAAAGTGGCTCCAAGCTGTCCTGGTTGAAAAATTGCAGCGGATGTTCTTGCAGGTTGGCACCTGCATAAGCAAGCCTGATCAAGGTTTCATCAATCTCGACACCATATGATGCGATACTTTTATCAGTAAGTTGATTCAAGATCGCAAATAGTAAATTCCCCGTTCCGACAGCTGGATCCAGCATGACCAATTCTTTTTGATCCTTGGTGAATTTACCGACTAAATAGCTGACGAACATGCCGACTGCATCCGGGGTCATATGATGATTCGGTTGGACGCTCTCCTGCATGCCTTTTAAAATAGCAAGCTGGTACGCTTTACGAATTGCTTCCTTCTCATATTTCTCTGGTGAAAAATCTCCATAATGCTTAACTAACCTTTTCTTCGATACTTCACTGATTTCCTCCTGCAGGACTTTCCCCTGGAAGAAGTTCTCACCCGTTTCACCTAGGGCATCCAGATACGTACATGATAATTCACTTTGCAATATTTGGGCTGTTTCATCAAATTCATAAAATAATTGTTCAACTGGGGTAGACTTCACTTATTAATTCCTCCTGTTTGCTTCTGTCCTTATTTTATAGGTAAGAAGAAAGAGATACAAGTCGTACGTCCTGCTTAACATTCTTCGTTTGTTTAACGTACTGTTTTCCTATTTGAAAGTCCGTATATTTAGAATCGAGCCACTCTTTTTTAAAAGTTTTTAAAAATTGGTAAGTAAATGGTAAATATGTTCATTTCGAGTGTAGATGACTAGGGGGAAGTGTTATTTGGATGATGCTAAAAAAGATTCTAAATTGGGGATTTTTTGTTTTCATTTTCCTGTACGGGATATTAACTGTTCTTTGGATTATCTTTGTGATTTCACTTGGTTGGTTAGAATTTAATAACCAATGAACTATATTCTCCTTTTAAACATTAAAACAAAAAAACCGGACACATTGCGTCCGGTTTCTAAGAATTCGCATCTTATTTTGCTGCTTTAGCCGCTTCGATTGCACCCTCGTAATTTGGATGGTTGGTACCTTCACTAACATATTCTACATATGTGATTTCATCATTGCTGTTTACAACGAACACCGAGCGTGCCAATAGTCGAAGTTCTTGCATGACGACACCATAGGCTTCACCGAATGAAAGGTCACGGTGATCGGAAAGAACTTGAACATTGTCCAGGCCACTAGCAGCACACCAGCGTTTTTGCGCGAAAGGAAGATCGTTACTGATCGTCAGAACTTTTACATTATCCAATTTTGCCGCTTCTTCATTGAATTTACGTGTCTGTGCATCACATACACCTGTATCGACAGATGGAACTACACTGATGATGCGGACAGAACCTTTGGAGTCGCTCAATGTAACCGGTGATAAGTCATTAGCCAATACCGTAAAATCAGGTGCTTTGTCCCCAACTTTTAGTTCTGATCCCACTAAAGTGACCGGGTTGTTTTTAAATGTAACTGAAGCCATTAAAAATTCCTCCTCTTTCTGCTATATGTACAAGCATAATAATATTTGTTTTACCGGAATTTTGCAATTAATTGAATTAGGAAAAGTGAATTGGCGGTTCACATGTGTGGAAAATCAAGCATTAAAGTGGTGTAAGCATATTACAGCAAAAAGAAAACTCGGCGGATGCCGAGTCGCAGTTAGAAATCTAAATCCTGTTTAGGTTCTTGGTACCTCTTTACGTTTGTTTGACTGCTACTGCTGCCTTGCCTTTGATTACTACTTTCTTTTTTGGATAGCATGGACTGAATCTTATCGACGACTTGAGGAGCTAAATCCATCATTTTTTCGAGAAGATGCGTACCTTCATCAAGATGAATCATTTTCACCCCGTGGGAACCGACAATCAAAAAGGCAATTGGTGTTATGGAAACCCCACCGCCGCTACCGCCGCCAAAAGGCTGCTTGGAATCACCTTGATGTGCTTGATGGTTTCCATCCATTACAAATTCGCTGCCACCGGCTGCAAAACCAAAACCAACTTTGGATACGGTTAAAATGACACTTCCATCCGGAGTCTCCACCGGATCACCGATGATCGTGTTCACATCGACCATTTCTTTCAGATTTTCCATCGCTTCTTTCATTAAACCTTGAATCGGATGATCTGACATTTAAATTCCTCCACTCTAGAACGATTGTTTATTGGAATCACCTGATAGCTTCGCTAATTTCCTGGACCTGAAATGCGGTTTTCCGCCTTTCCAATAACGAAGCAGTTTTATTCCAGTCACCATAGCCTGCCCGATTCTAAATTGTAATATGCAGGAAATCGACGTATTGGCCTGCCATCTTTGAAAGTCAGGTGTAATGGAATATGCGGGCATGATCCGGAAGTTGAAATAGGTTGTCAGCAAACCGATGATTGAGCCTTTAAGCGCCCAGCATGCACCTGTTAAAACACCGGTATGTGCAGCGTTTTTAGTACCGACAATACTATGCCAGCTGAATTTTTTAACTTGGATTTTCCCTGTGAACTGACGGACGACCCTATGAAATCCGACCATATGCTGAAGCAACTCCTTCATGTCAGCGAATCCGTCACGCAAATCTTCGGGTGTGATTTTTTTCTTTTCTTCCTTTTCGGTTTTTCCGTTCATTTCTTGCTCTTCCTTTACTACTATAGCTGCCGAGTCATCATCCTTTTTAATGACCGGGACTTTGAATGTATAGTGAATAAGTCCATACCAAGCTGATAATTTAATATGTATTTTGTCATTCGTTTGGACACGTTTGTAGTCAATGTATACTCTTACTTTTGTGAAAATAATAATAAGCAGCACCAAAATGAGGATACCTATAATCAGCAAAACCCACATCATGCACCCACACCCCTTCAGCCTATCATTATCGGCAAATGCAAAAAAAAATAAACCTGCAAAAGCGAAAAACACGCTCTTACAGATTCATGAATGAAAAATATCATCTTCTGATCAAAACAACACCCGTGTCTGCAAAGACATCATGCAAAGCCTGTTTCTTCGGTAATAAGCCTGCCAGGAGATAGCCAATCCAAGTAACTTTTGAAATATATCGGCCAATCAGCTCCCTGAACAATATCGTACCCCAAGAAATGGTTTTTGTCTCTTCCCTCAATGTAACGACTTTCAGTCCAAAAATCATCTTACCAAGGGTTTGGTTCAAGAATTTGGTCATCAAAACAAAGTATAAGAAGAATACGATCCCTGTTAGTAAGCCTTCTGCGGAAAACCAAAGATCATCTGTCCCTTCATAAAACTTGAAGATGGGATGAATCAAAATCCGATTCAAACTTCCGATAACCAACAAATCAGCTAAATAGGCCCAAAATCTCATCCAAAATCCAGCAAAATGCACTCTCTTGACTCCGCCATCCTCCACGGCCTGCTTGGCTGGCGTAAATTCCTGCTGAACGGCAACCTCTTGATCTGCCAGTACATTGGATGCAGCGATTTGTTCATTGTTTTCATTTCGTTCCGTCATCCTTCAGCCCCCCTATTCCGCATACAAATACATTAAGCGTGGAGAATTTGAAGAGGAAAGGATTTTTGTCAAGACGGCCGTTTCCACATCATTCCCCAACATTTTTTGCGCTCCCATACTGAATAATGAACCGAAGCCTGCCTCATCGGTATAGCGGATAACTTGAGCATCTTTTTTACCGATATCAGTTTTCATCGCGGCAATTACATCATCCAAATGGCCGAAATCATCTATTAAATGGTTTTCTTTAGCCTGACGCCCATCATAAATGCGGCCATCAGCAATTTTGCGTACTTCATTCTCTGTCATACCTCGTCCATCGGCAATGACTTTTACAAATTGATCATAAGAATTATTAATCATATTTTGCAGTATTTCACGTTCTTCTCCAGTCATTTCCCGAGTTGGGCTCATAATATCTTTGTGTGGTCCGCTTTTGATGGTTTCGAACTCAACGCCATACTTCTTGGCCAGCTTCTCGTAATTATACCCATGCATGATGACACCTAGTGAACCCGTCATCGTTTCTGGGCTGGCGTAAATCTTATCGGCTGGCGCAGAAATATAATATCCGCCGGAAGCCGCCATTGATCCCATTGAAACATAGACAGGTTTTTTCACTTTTTTAATATCAAGGATCTTATCATAGATCTCAGCACTTTCTACGACACCGCCGCCAGGAGAATTCACCCTTAGTATGATTCCTTTAATATCATCATTTTCCTCTGCCATCTTCAGCTTATCCATGAAGGCACGGTGATTATATGTTGCTGAACTTAGTAATGAAGCGTCTCCTGTATCTTGAATCGTTCCCTCTACATCGAATACTGCAATAACATTAGAAAAATCATCGCCTTCTATGACTTCCTCGTTAAATGCACTTTCAGAAGCAAATAATTCATCAATGATATTTTCCGTATCCGCTGTAAATAGAGTTGTAGCCGTCCCTACAGCAATAGAGACAAAAAATAAAACGGCTGCAATTCCAAGTGCCGCCCAACGTTTTCCATTCATCTGTTTTCCCCCTTAAATATATGTATCCTTCTTATCATACGAACTTCATACATTAATGTTTCATTCCATGATAAACTAGACATATAAAATTGTAGCAAATAATCCTCTAATTGGAAATGCATCGGTGCATTTTGCACGATCTGCATTTACCTGAACAGGAAAAGGAAAGCCCTTTCATCACCAATCATACTAGGGGGGAACATGATGAACACTCGCAGGAATATTTATTTTTTCCATGCACCTAATGCAGAAATACTTAACAAGATCGAATACTTATCGGACTTAGCGAAACAGCATTCATATGAAGTCATCCAAGATTTCACAAAGGCCAACATCATCGTAAGCATAGGTGATGACGGCACATTCCTGCAGGCAGCCCGTAAAACCGGGTTCAGGGATGATTGTTTATATGCAGGCATTTCCACCACAGGTAACTTGAATATGTATTGCGATTTCCACTTGGAAGACACGGATAAAATGATCGATGCCATGACAAGAGAGCAAATCGAGGTGCGTAAATATCCAACAATCGATATCCAGTTGGACGATCAGCCCTCCTTTTATGCCCTCAATGAACTCAGTATCCGGACTTCCATAACCAAAACGTTCATCATGGATATTTTCATTGATCAACTCCATTTTGAAACTTTTCGCGGCGACGGAATCATCATTGCGACCCCGACCGGAAGCACCGCCTATAATAAATCGGTAAACGGGGCCGTTGTGGATCCGCTTCTCCCTTGTTTTCAAGTGAGCGAGCTCGCATCCATCAATAATAATTCCTATCGGACCCTAGGTTCTTCATTCATCCTAAGCGGCGATAGGACGTTGACCGTCCACCTTGAACAAAACGGGCCAAGCTACCCGATCATCGGAATGGACAATGAAGCATTAAGCATCAATCATGTTGAAAAGGTCAAGGTCCGGTTAAGCGGTAAAGTCATCAAGACCGTTAAGCTTAAGGATAATTCCTTTTGGGAAAAGGTGAAAAGGACCTTTCTTTGAACTAACTAATAAAGGTACCGGATATGTCCGGTACCTTTTATATATGGTAAAAATCTTTCGTATTTTGATGAAGGATTTCATAGACATCCTCAATTGGCAATCCTTTAATCGAAGCAATTTGACGAACACTTTCATGCATCATGCCCGGGTGCGTCCATTTCCCTTTGAAAACCCCTTCAAACGGCCATGGGCCATCCGTTTCAATCATCATCAGCTTAAGTGGGTATGCAAAAACCAATTCCTGTATTTCCCTCTCATAACAAACATCAGGTGTAATCGAAATTCGGTACCCCTTTTCGGCCATTCTTTCGACTGTCCTGATATCACCTTTAAACCAATGAAAGTGTGCCTTTGTGATTTGATGCTTATCCAAAAGGTCGCAAACGATGGGGGCATCGCCATAGACGGCATGAAGGATAACCGGCTTTTCAACCTCTTTAGCAAAAGCAAGCAACCTTTCCAGTATCTCTACATAACCTGACGTATCCATATTGGGATTTTCCTGCCTTAAGTAATACGGGAGTCCGATCTCACCTACAGCAACCATATTATGACGATGTTCCCGCATCCAATACAATAATTCGTTCACTTCCTCTTTACTCGGGAGGGGCTGCTCGGGATGAAAGCCGAAGGCAGGCTTAATTCGTGAATCTTTGAGTGAAAGCTGGTCATTGTTTATGGAAGAGGTTAAATTCATGGAAACTGTCACCAATGATTCCAAATGCACCTTTTCCATATCAGAGAGAATCTGCTTCTGTTCACTTTCATCATACCTATCCAAATGGATATGGCTGTCGATGATCTTCATTTTCAATTTCCTCCTGACTTAAGAAAGGGTTGGCTTTAGTGCGGCATATAATTCTCTCTTCAAATTTAAAAATTCATCACTTAGAAATTGTTCCTCACTTCTTGGCCTTGGAAATGGAACTTTCACTTCTTTGATGACAGCAGCCGGTTTTGCTGATAACACATAAATTCTATCTGAAAGGAAAACCGCTTCATCTATGCTGTGGGTAACAAAAAGCACAGATCTCCGATTTTGTTCCCAAACAGACAAAAGCCATTTTTGCATTTCCAATCTTGTTAGTTCATCCAGAGCAGAAAAGGGTTCGTCCAGGCACATCAAGTCCTGTTGACTTAAAATGCTTCGAATGAAAGCGGCCCTTTGCTTCATGCCCCCAGATAATTCATGCGGATATGCCTTCACATACTCTTCTAATCCAGCTTTCAACAAAAGGGCTTTTGCCATTTCTTTGTCTCTTATCCCAGCAAGCTCACTTCCAAGCAAAACATTATCCAACACCGTTCTCCAAGGTAAAAGGGATGGCTGCTGCGGCATATAGCTTATATGGCCCTTAAAGCCATTTATCTTTTTACCATCCAACGAAATGATGCCCTGATCCGGCTTCAAAATACCGCCTATCAAGTGGAACAACGTACTTTTACCGCTGCCAGATGGTCCTAGGATTGTGACAAATTCCCCATCATCTACATGGAAATTCATATTCTCTAAAATATTCTGTTTACCATCGAAAGAAAAGGAGACATCTTTAATTTCCAGCATCATCCCTTTCACCCTCCTTTCTCTTCCATGAAACTAAATATTTCTCCAGGAATGTGATG
Organism: Peribacillus simplex; assembly: GCF_001578185.1. Taxonomy (NCBI): domain Bacteria; kingdom Bacillati; phylum Bacillota; class Bacilli; order Caryophanales; family Bacillaceae; genus Peribacillus; species Peribacillus simplex. The sequence continues at coordinate 3,934,193 of NZ_CP011008.1, forward strand.
ATTCCAAAAAAGAGAAGGCTCATTCCCATAATGATGAAAATGGCAACAAACACCCGATCTGTCCGAAACGCGGAGGAAGCGAGCGTCATATAAACACCAATCCCGGATTTAGCCCCAAGCCATTCCGAAATAACCGCACCCATTATACTATAGGTGGCCGAAATTTTTAGGCCTGAGAAAATGAACGGGATCGAGTGGGGAAGTTCCAGCTTCCAAAATAACTGGTTTTTCCCCGCTCCCATCATCTTGAAATAATGCTTAAGTTCGTAAGGTGTCTGGCGAAAACCGTCCAATGAAGCGACCGCAACCGGAAAAAAACATACCAGTGAAATCACAATTAACTTAGGAAGCATGCCAAAGCCAAACCAGATCACTAAAAGCGGTGCCAAAACTATGATTGGTATATTTTGCGAGAGTATGAGCAGAGGATAAACCGCGTCCTTCACACCTGGAAATAGGTGTAAGATTGCAGCAATTAATAACCCGATACAGCTTCCAATAAGAAAACCCGATAACGCAAGCTCAGTTGTTGATATAAGGTGTCCAAAAAGATTACGGGACGACTCAATTCCTTCAATGAAAATGGCTGATGGAGCGGGAAGCAGCCATTTTTCAACCTTTAATAAGACTGTCATTGACTCCCATACTATCAGCAAACATAATAAAAGAAAGAAGGGTGCCCCCTTCTTCCAAATTCCCCTTTTGATCATGCCCGATATTTCTCCGTTAACGTATCCATCGTAATCCCGCTTGGCTGATATAGTATCTTCACTTGGGAAATGACATTCGGCGAGCCTAATTCAATCATTCTTACATTCATTTTTTCTATCACGGCAAAAAGCTCGGATAGCTCACCCTCCATTGTTGTTTCTAGCGGGTGAACCTCATACTTGACACCTGATTCATCAATGATCTTGATTGCTTCATCGACCATGGGGATGACATTTTCCCCTTTAGGAATGATTTGTATACTAATTAATGAAGTGGCCATTGTATTTCCTCCTATTTTGGTAAAAATTCATTGGTAAATGCCTTTTCAGGATTGAAATCACCTTCAAGAAGCTTATTTTCCTTCATCCAATCACTATAATTCTTCCAGATTTCAAGCTTTTGTTCACCCCAACGCGGAGCATCATCCTGATACTTATCTGCAAGCCACTCCTGGCTTTTCTTCACTAGTTTTGGATCTAGATCAGGTGCAGACTTAATTAATATGTCCGCTGCTGCATCAGGATTCTTAATTGCAAACTGGTACCCTTTCGAAGCTGCATGAACGAATGCTTTAACAGTCTCAGGATCCTCTTTAATCATCTTTTCATTTGTTGTCAAAACAGGCGTATAGTAATCAAGCTTATCAGAGTATTCGGTTAAGTAAACCATATTAAGCTTTTCATTCCGCAACTCAGCCTCGATACCTGTCCACCCATAATAAATCCAGGCGAAATCTATATCCCTTTTAACCGAAGTGAAAAAATCTGTGTCCCCTGTATTCACTATATCCACTTTATTTACATCGGCATTTTCTTTTTTCATAAGTGAATCAATAATGGCCTTTTCAACTGGAGACCCCCAGCCACCATACGTTTTCCCTTCAAAATCCTTGGGAGTTTTAATGTTTTTTGCCGCAGGTGAAGCGAATCCAGAGGTATTATGCTGGATGACAGCAGCTAGCGAAACAATCGGAACGCCTTGCACGCGGGCCTGCGTAATGCCCTCCTGGTAGCTCACGCCAAATTCAGATTTCCCTGAAGCCACAAGTTTATCAGCTCCAGCTTCGCCTGGCATGATAATTTCCACATCCAGACCTTGTTCTTTGAAATACCCTTTTTCCTTAGCTACATACAATCCTGTATGGTTTGTATTCGGTGTCCAATCAAGCACGACCGATACCTTTTTTAATTCTTTATTGCCTTCTTTTTTAGATGATTCTTCTTTTTCATTAGTTCCGCCTGCCCCACATCCAGCCAAAAGGAACAACGAAGTTAACAGTGGTAAGAATTTATTCAAACTATTATCCTCCTACACATCATATAAGATCCATATGCCGAAACCATAATGAGGCGCCAGGGTCCATTCCAATACCGGTAAAAAAACAAAAAACGCCCGAAGATGAATTCGGACGTTTAACATACAAAACAGAAAGTCAGTAATAATATGTTCCCTCCGCTGGCATCATCCAGATCAGGTTCAAAGAGTCAGCATCTAAAGGACGCAATCTCAGCCAGCAGTACTGGCCCCCCTACATTTCTCGCACATATGAACTTTTCTCTCCCATTATATCAATTCATGGAGAAAAAGGAATACTAATTTGCTTCTTCTCATTAATTGGAAAGGTTTCCCTTGCGTAAAGGATATCTAGCAAAACATCATGCCATTCCAATCCTTCTCGCTTACGTGCCTGACACGTTCAAAGAGTCATTTCCTTGCAGGTATTCATATAATGAGCATAACCTGTGGACATTTTTTGTGTACTGGTTTTATAAGCCCTTAATTTCAAAAGCAAAAGGTGGATATGATCATGATAAAGATTAATCACAAATTATTAGATGTCAGTCACATCCAACCAGGTATAGCATCTGCTAAATCGCTTGTAATTCTCCAATTGCTAGCGGAAGATTCTAACATTTTTGAATATCGGAGCTTTGGATACCTTAATTTCGATATACAACTGAGGCACCGAGTCATCGAGGCAGCTTTTGCGTTGGATAAAAGTGATGCAGAATTTTCCACACTTGAGGAATCGGCATCCAATAAACAATATTGGCGCCTTTCAAAGGATGGCACCTTTACCCTTCAGCCAGGGATTGCCCCTCATGTTGCACTCCTGGACATTTTCTTGAATGGAACGCTTTACGCTTTCGAATGCGGTACAGCGATAGTCGTCACTTTTTTAAAGGCCATTTTGGATTTAATCGGCCCTAGGAATTTCGACTATCTTTTTTCAAGCTTATTTCTATATGACTGGCGCCCTCCGAAGAATATGGCTCTTCATGTTCATCAAGGAACGGATTATTTACCAGGGGATTGCCTTTACTTCAAAAACCCCGATCACGATGAGGAAACACCTGAATGGCAAGGTGAGAATGCAATATTATTAGGAGAAGACCTCTTTTATGGCCACGGGATCGGGATTACCAATGCAGAGGGTATCATCGATGAACTAAATAGCAATAGAAAGCCGAATGCCGCCATCTCAGCATTCCTAACAAAGCATATCATTAGCTTGGATAGTTCCTACTATAGACAATTCCAACCAACTATCTCCCGTGCAAAGCCCGTTCACGGTCTTGTTACCCTATCTGATTTGATTGTTTCTGAAATAGGTCCGAAGATTTACCTTTCATGACTCAAGCAATTCTCCTGCCGTAAAACCGGTTTCTTTAAATATCGGCAATTAAAAAATGCTTGGGGATGGAACCACCAAGCATTTTTTCTTATTCACGCACCGATGTTCCCTTTGCCTTTAAACCTCCGTGCACTTGCCTGACCCCATTTCGTAATGGATAGTGTATAAACAGCCAAGGCTGACCATATGAACAAAAAGGCTAAAAGATGCGCTTTTGTAAAACTTTCGTGATAGACGAATACCCCGATCAATAAGGATAAGGTCGGAGCGATATACTGAAAAATCCCAAGCATCGATAACGGGATCTTCTCCGCCCCCTTTGCAAAATATAAAAGAGGCAAGGCCGTGACAATCCCACCGCCCACCAACAGCAAGCTTGTGCTTCCTGCTGTAAAGAATTGCATTTCTGATTGGTTCATCAAGTATATCAGGTAACCCAGGGCAAGAGGCGTTACCATCATCGTTTCGAGCGTCAGCCCGATCGCCGATTCGGCTTTGATCATTTTTTTTGCCAGGCCGTATAATCCAAAGGTCATGGCCAAAACAAGAGAGACCCACGGGATCGTACCGAAATGAATGCCTAGGATCAAGACCCCGATTCCTGCAAGCAGGAACGACATGATCTGTGCCCCGCTCAATTTTTCTTTTAAAACTATCACTCCCAATAGTACACTGACTAGCGGATTGATATAATATCCAAGGCTCGTGTCAAGGATCCGTCCTGAGTTAACGGCCCAGATGAACACTCCCCAATTAGCTGTAACGAGCAGTGAGGCCGTTAGTAACGCCGCAAAGAGTTTGGGATTTCCCAATATGTTTTTGACATAATCAAGAAACGCTTGTCGTTTTTTCATGAACATCAATAAAACCAGCATGAAGACGAAAGACCATAATACCCTCTGAGCCAAGATTTCTGTAGCTCCGACTCCCTGAAGGAACTTCCAGTAAATTGGCACGACTCCCCACATCATATAAGAAAGGGCTGCATAGATCGCCCCTTCTTTTTGTTCATCCACTTTCATAACCTGCCTTCTTTCCATTAATTCCTTTATCGAATTCTAACTATTTTGCGTATCCATTTCTTTTTTTGCAACTGTTATTTTTTATCATACATGATTCTGTCATCGATGACCGTCATGACCGCCTCAACTTTCAGGAGATCATCCGGCGCAACAGCAAAGACATCCAGATTAAACACGGTAAAATCTGCATCGTACCCTTTGATGATCTGACCGCGGCGTTTTTCCTGGCCGATTGCTGCAGCACTCCCTTTTGTATAAAGTGCGAAGGCATCATGAACGGAGAGCCTTTCATCCAAGCCATATACGGTACTGTCCTCACTGTTGATTTTCGTCCTTGTGACAGCAGCATGGATGCCCAAAATTGGATTTAATGGCTCTATAGGCGCATCTGACCCTCCCGCACAAATGATGCCCATATTCAAATAGGTTTTCCAGGCATAGGAGGAATCCAATAGATTGGCTGGAACCTTTTCTTCCACCCACGGAAAATCAGACGTGACGAAACCTGGTTGGATATCAAATATGACCTCCAGTTTTGCCGCCCGCTCCAGCAGCTCCGGCCGGACGATCTGCGCATGGATGAGCCGGTCCCTCTGTCCCTCCTTTGGGGGGATGGCTTCAATTGCATTCACGACATATTCAAAAGCGAGATCGCCAATGGCATGGACAGCAATCGGCATTCCGGCATCCCTTGCTTTTTTCACCCATTCCTGAAGCTCATGCTCAGTAAATATCGCGACACCGTTCGTATCCCTTTGATCTGCATAGGGTTCGCTTAACAGGGCTGTGCGTCCGCCTAAGGAGCCGTCGGTAAATATCTTCATGCTATCGAACTTGATATATCGCGTACCTTCTTGATAGCTGCCGCCTGCTTTCAGCATTTCTTCTAACGCTTCGTGATGGACGAGTAAATTGGCGCGAAAGGCCATTTCCCTGTCCTCGATTACCGATTTAAACGCCTGATATGTCGGAAGGAAGCCATTATAGTAATGGAGGTCTTCAGTATGTCCGCCAGTCAAACCTAGCTTATATGCGTCTTCTATGGCCTCTATGAGTGCGTTTTCGATATACTCTTGGTCAATGCCAGGAAGGCTGTCTAAAATCAGGTTCTGCGCCTGGTTTTCTTTAAATAAACCATTTAACCGTCCTTCTGGATAGCGGCAGATCACCCCGCCTGACGGTTCTTTTATACCTTCTTTAATACCCGCTTCCAAAAGGGCGCAGGAATTGACCACCAAGGCATGGCGGCAGATCCTTTTCAATACGATGGGATGTTCTGTCGATATCGCGTCAAGCTCATCCCGTAAAATCAATTCAGGACTGGGCCATTCATTTTCATTCCACCCTTCGGCAACAATCCACTTTCCAGCAGGGGTCTTTGAGCACTTTTCCTTCAAGGCATCCATGATGGACTCCCTGCTATCCATCAAAGAGAGGTCTAGACGAAGCAGTCTTTCACCATGCCCGACCAAATGAAGGTGACTATCCACTAACCCTGGCAGCATCGTTTGTCCTTTTAAGTCGATTTCCCTGGAAATATTGCCGGCATATTTACGTTCTAAATAGTCAATGCTGCCGGTATCAACAATTACCCCCTTTTCAGTGAAGAGTGCCTCCACTTGATCTTTTTCTTTAATCATCGTATAAATCGCCCCATTGAACCATAACGTTCCCATCCCGCTCTACACTCCTTATTAAATGATTCTTTCCCTTCAGATATGCAGTAAGTGTACCATCTCAATTCACGGATTCCCATATTTATGATTATGCAAGCCTCTGTTAATAAAAAAAACGTCAGCCGGGGGCTGACGGAAATACTTTCGTTAATTATTAAGTAGTGCTTCTTCCCTTTTCCGTAAATCCACCCGTTTGATTTTACCCGATGTCGTTTTGGGAAGCTCATCTAAAAATTCGATTTTCCTTGGATATTTATATGGAGCAGTCAATTCTTTTACGTGCGATTGAAGCGTTTTGATCAAATCTTGGCTGTCCGGATCGATATCATCCATCAAGACGACATACGCCTTGACCACATTTCCCCTTATTTCATCAGGACTTGCTATAACGGCACACTCTTTCACATATGGATGCTTAACGAGTGCATCTTCCACTTCAAAAGGTCCAATGGTATATCCCGAACTGATGATGATATCATCAGTTCGACCCTCAAACCAGAAATAACCATCTTCATCCATTTTCGCCTGATCGCCGGTGATATAATAGTCCCCACGGAATTGCTTCGATGTCCGCTCGGGATCTTTAAAATATTCTTTAAAGAGAGCAGGTGTATCGATATGTACGGCAATATCCCCCACTATACCAGGAGAACAGGGTTTACCGGAATCATCAATGATTTCCACATGGTTGCCGGGAGTCGGTTTGCCCATGGAGCCCAATTTAATATCCATGCCTTTTGTTACACCTACCAAAAGGGTATTTTCGGTTTGTCCATATCCATCGCGCACTTCAATATGGAAATGGTTTTTAAAGACCTCGAACACTTTTTGATTTAAAGGCTCTCCCGCTGATACTGCACTATGAAGATGGGATAAATCATAGTCATCAAGGTTATCCACCTTTGCCATCAACCGATACTCGGTTGGTGTGCAGCATAACGCATTCACTTTGTATCCCTGAAGCAGCTGAAGATATTTTTTCGCCTCGAACTTCCCATGATAGGCAAGACCTGTTGCACCCGTTCCCAATACAGCCAGGAAAGGACTCCAGATCCACTTTTGCCACCCTGGGCCTGCCGTTGCCCAAACCACATCCCCTTCGCTGATGCCCAGCCAGTTTGCAGCAGACGTTTTTAAATGGGCATAAGCCCATCCATGTGTATGGACAACCCCTTTTGGATTACCTGTCGTTCCGGAAGTATACGATAAGAACGCCATATCCTCACTCTTCGTGTCGGCCATTGGCAGCTGATCGGATTCATCATCGGCAAGCTCATTCAAATCCAGCCAATTTTCCATTCGTTTTCCGATTGAAAACTTCAGAAGGCTTTCTGCTCCCTCTATTTCATTCAATTCATGAGTATATTCATGAAAACTGACGATTCCTTTAACATCACCGTGGTTGACTCGATACTGCAAGTCCTTGGCACGAAGCATTTCAGAACAAGGGATGACAATCATGCCAATTTTCAATGCGGCTAAATACACTTGATAGGCTTCTACCAAACGAGGGATTATAATAAGGACCGTATCACCTTTACCAAGCCCTTTTTTCTTGAAGGCATTTCCAATTTTATTTGCACTCTTTAATAAATTCTCATATGTAAGTTGTTTTTTGTCTCCGGTTTCGTTCTCCCAGAGGACGGCAACTTTTTCTGGATCTTTTGCAAAACGTTCCATTTCACTCACTAAGTTGTAATGTTCCGGAGCCAATAAGTCTTCACGCTTCATATTCTTCCCCTCCAATTATGAACTCTTAGTACCTACTCATTATACAAGATACTTCTCTAATATTTCTATTTATTTTTACAAATAATAAAGAGAGCGGGTGTTAGAACCCGCTCTCTGTAGCCATATTTATTAAATTATCTGTTGAATCCTCCGCCTAATTGTTGTTCAGCCATTTGAACAAGGCGTTTTGTGATTTCTCCACCAACTGAACCGTTAGCGCGAGATGTTGTGTCGGCACCAAGTTGTACGCCGAATTCTGTAGCGATTTCATATTTCATTTGTTGTAGAGCTTGTTCCACTCCAGGTACCAATAATTCGTTTGAGCTGTTGTTGTTTGCCATGAGTTTTTCACCTCCTTGTGATTATAGAGTGTGTTAAAACACATGGCTTCATTCGCACAATATCATTGGTAATTACAGGATATTAAAACAAGTCTTCCATCGCTTCTTCCCTATCGAATGTCTGACCCGGTTTAACCGTCAATATTTCTGTTTCGGAGACCGCTTTTTCAATCAATGATTCAAAGTCAACGAAGCTCTCATAGTAATTGACTTTTTCACGTTTCGGTTTCGTTTTTGGGCTTGCCGGCGTAAAGACCGTACAACAATCTTCGTACGGCAGATTGGATATTTCAAAAGTATCAAGCTCTCTTGCGATTTTGATGATTTCCGTTTTATCCATCGTAATCAGCGGACGCAGGATCGGTGTATTCGTCACCTCATTGATGGCAAACATGCTGCTCATCGTCTGGCTTGCAACCTGTCCAAGGCTTTCACCGGTGATCAGTGCCATGGCTTCTTCCTTTTCACGGATTTGATCGGCGACCCGCATCATTAAACGTCGAGTTGTTGTCATTGAGTAGTTTTCCGGGATCTGTTTTTGAATCAATAATTGAATTTCAGTAAATGGAACGATATGCACTTTCATGCTTCCACTTATTTCAGCAAGCTTGCCTGCCAGATCAATGACCTTTTGACGTGAACGCTCACTTGTGAAAGGCGGGCTGTAAAAATGAATCGCTTCTACGTCCAATCCGCGTTTCATCGAAAGGAATCCTGCAACAGGGCTATCAATCCCGCCTGAAAGCATCAGCATTGCCTTTCCGCTTGAACCGAATGGAAGACCGCCTGCCCCCTGGATGATTTCACCCGTCAAATAAACGGCTTCGCGTCTCACTTCTACCAGCAGGTTCAAATCAGGGTTCTTTACATCCACTTTTAAATTTTCTGTATTCCGAAGCAAATGCCCGCCGAGTGCCCTGTTAATTTCATCGGTATTATATGGGAAATCCTTATCTGCGCGTTTTGTCGTGATTTTGAATGTATTTACCTCCTCAAGAGTATGATTAAGGTAATACAACGCTGCCGTTTTCATCACTTCTAAGTCGCGTTCTATTTTTATCGCAGGGCTTAAAGACTGGATCCCAAAAATGCCTTTCAATCGGTCAATGACAGGCTTATGGTCCACACCGTTCAGGAGAACGTACATCCGCTCCCTGTTGGCTGTTAGCACTACTCCTTCAATATCCTTTAAACTCCAGCGGATATGCGCCTTCATTTTGTCTACAAAGCCTTTACGGTTTCTTTTTTTCGTGGAGATTTCTCCATAACGGATAATTATATGATCAAATTTCATTTTGCAACCCTCATTATTTTTTCTAAATTAGCGACTATTTTCTGTATCGCCGCCAGAACTTGCTTCGCTTCTTCCATCTCATTGCCATAGGTAGTACTGATTCGGATCACACTTTCGGAACGGGCTTGGTTATGGAACATCGCATCCACCGTTTTGCTTACCGTCCTTTTTTTCGAAGAACAGGCACTAGTCGTCGAAACATATATCCCTTCCGATTCAAGCGCATGCAGCAATACCTCTGATTTGAGTCCCGGTACGGAAAAATTCACAATATGGGGTGCACCTTTTTCAGGACTGTTAATCAACACCCCGTCCAGTTCCTTCAAACCTTTATATAAATAATTTTTGATTTGCTGCAGCTTATCATGACACAGCAATTGATTGCTCATACTAATACGAAAAGCCTTCGAAAGGGCGACGATTCCCGCAACATTTTCGGTGCCGCTCCTGATTTTCGTTTCTTGATTGCCACCGTGGAAAAGCGGATCGACCCGAACGCCTTCACGAACATAAAGGATGCCCGTCCCCTTCAAGCCGTGCACCTTGTGTCCGGAAATTGTACATAAATCCACATTTGCATCACGTATTGATAAAGAAACTTTGCCTGCCCCCTGCACATTATCGACATGAAAGAGCACGTGTGGGTATTGCTTTAACAATTTTCCCATTTCAGCAATCGGCTGGATAGAGCCAACTTCATTATTAACATGCATGACGGATACTAAAATGGTATCTTCCCTCAATGCATGCTTAAGATCGTTTAAATCAATTTGCCCAAATTCGTTAACGGGAAGATATGTGATCTCATAACCCATTTTCGTCAATGCTTGGCATGCGTCTTCTACAGAAGGATGTTCGATTGCCGTCGTGATTATGTGTTTTCCCCGATTTCTCTGAGAGAGGGCGGCTCCTTTAATGGCAAGATTATTCCCTTCCGTCCCCCCGGAAGTGAAATATATTTCCGAGCTCTTCACCTTTAATAAATCAGCGATTTGCTTTCTTGCAGCAGAAAGTAATTTTTCGGATTGCACCCCAAGTCCATGCAGCGAAGAGGGGTTTCCAAAATAGTCCGAAGAAACCTTCATGAATGATTCGATTACTTCAGGATATGGTTTTGTTGTTGCACTATTGTCAAAATAAATCATGGGTTCACCTTCCATGTTTTTGTATCTATGTTGGTCACTCTTCTAAATGCCGTTTCAAGTGTAGCTGTTGCGACTTCTAATATTAACATAATTGGATTTGAAAGAGAATGTAAAACACAGCCCTATCGATCCCATTTTTCAATTTCGGCAGAAAACTAATTCAGGATCCGATAAAAGAAAAAACCCGCCATGGCGGGTTTTCAGGAAAGAACTTCTTCTATGTTCGTTCCAATTTTTCGCAAACTGCCTGGGTCGACCTTTTCAATGGCCGTGGCTGCCGTTTCCAATGCAGCTTGATATTCATAGCTTCGGAATTTGGCTTCCGCTTCCCTGAGACTATCGGCAACTGTATCGTGACTGCTGCGATAACGGTTTCCGAATTGAATCACTTTTTCGGCCAAATACATATGTTCAATCAATTCATCAGCTTTTTCGTGGACCGCACTCACCTGTTGGACAGCTTTTTCCAAATAAATATAAACAGCGGCCATGTCAAGCGGCTTTTCTTCAAGTTTACCCTGAACGTCATCCATGCTTTCTTTGGCATCCTGAAGCACCGCTTTATACTCTTCAGGAAGACCTGGAATATTGCTTTTTGCAATTAAACGGCCAGTATCGACCATTTTGCGTTTTAATTCGGCCAGTGAATCCCTGGCATCCATTTCATCTTTTCGTAAAGCCTGTAATTTAATGGTGAATTCTTTTTGATTTTCCTGTAATTCTTTCAGCTGTACTGCCAGCCCCTGCATCTCTTCGCTGATAAGCGAGCTTGCCATCACATTATCCTCCATCTTCAAGACGAGCAATTGATGGCGTTTCGAAATCTGGGCAATCTGCTTTTCCATCTTCCGTTGTGCATCTAGCTCATTTTCCGTTAGATGATACGTGTGTTGAACATGTATGGTTTCAACTTTAAGTTTATCGTTCTCATATTCAAGGTCACTTATCGTTTTCCTGAGGACTTCATCATTTTTCAAGACATACTGTTTTGAAAGCACTTCTTTCTCCAAAAGGTCATAAAGCACCTCAATGCTTTCGCGCATATCTTTAATGCCTTTATCCACAGCTTCCGTTTCGGCATTTTCCAATTGTGCTTTATAAAGATTCAGTTCTTCCTCAAGCCTTGATATTTCCTGCTCGAATTGGATATGACTCAACAGATAACCCTGTCCCGACATCTCCTCATAGCCATCCTTCAATTCATGAAGCTGGGAGCGCAGCTCGGATTGACTATCAACCAATAATTTTGGGAGCAACTCCATTTTAACGGCCAAGATCGCCAATTTCTCCTTAATGGAAAGAACGAGCTCCCTCGCATTCAAATAATTCCCGTTCACAGTCTCTTCTTCATACCTCTGAAGGATCTGCAATACTTCATCCAAGGAATTTTCCAGCTTATCAGCCGCTTTCCCGTAATTATGCCTGTGTGCAAGCAAGGATTTCTTCAATTGACGGTAGGATTCTTTAATATCCTCAATTTCCAATCGGTTCTTTTCCTCACTGCCTACGAGTTCATTCAATTCGTATAGGATCTTTTTGATCATTTCCTCGATTTCATTCAGCTTGACTGTAATTTTGCGCTGTACCTCTTTTGACCGGCTGAAACGGTATTTATCGATGGACTCCTCTGCATCGAATAAAAGCTCTTCGACTTCGGGCATATGGTCCGTAATGATAGCGTCCCATTCAATGCGCCAGTTTTCGAACATTTCCTCTGTTTCACCTGTCATGTTCAATTGTTTGACTTTAGAAAGCTCTTCTAGCACGGGGCGGTGCATGATGCTCGTTTTCCAGGATTCCAGTCGATCGATCTCTTTAAAATATCTCTTTTTGAAAAAATAACCCCAAATGATGAAAATCAAAATTAATACAATTACCCCAAGTATGTACTCCATGGTAAGCCCCCTGTTCTAGTCCCTACAGTCTTGCTCGTTTATATATCAATTTTAAAAATGTTAAATTTAATGCTTTTATGATACCATGTTAGCAATAATTTTTGATGAGAAAAATGATTTTTTTGTAGAAAATTGCTACAAATACCTGTTTTTTGGGAGGGAAGGACTATGAAAGCTGACGGTCATGTACATACTCCGTTTTGCCCTCACGGCTCTACGGATAAATTCGATGAATATATTACGCGGGGAATCGAGCTAGGATTAAAGGAAATCACATTTACGGAACATGCTCCATTGCCACGAGATTTTCAAGATCCTACGCCTGAAAAAGACAGCGGCATGGACGCTGCCCTGCTCCTGGATTACTTTCAGGAGCTCCGCGTACTGAAAGAACGCTATAAAGACAAAATCCTGATCAAAAGAGGTCTAGAGGTTGACTTCATAGAGGGTTATGAAAAAGAAACAAAAGAATTCCTCGACGAAATCGGAGAATTCCTTGATGACAGTATACTTTCCGTCCACTTCATCAAGCATCAAAGCAATTGGCATTGCATCGATTTCAGTGAAAATGGGTTTGGTGAGATTGCCAATGAACTAGGTTCAGTCGAATCGGTGTATGCCAAATATTACGATACTCTGGAAAAATCGATAAAAGCTGATTTAGGCATTTATAAACCTAAGCGGATCGGGCATATTACGCTTGTCCATAAATTCCAGCATCGATATCCGCCAGCATTAAGTTTTGACGAGCGCGTTTACAAGGTGCTGGATTTGATCAAGGAACAAAAGTATGAACTTGATTATAATGGAGCCGGCCTTGTAAAGCCGCTATGCGGTGAGCCTTATCCTCCAGAAAGGTTTGCAAAGCGTGCTTTCGATCTCGGCATTCCGCTTATTTATGGTTCAGATGCCCATCAGGCTAAAGATTTGGGTCAGGGCCATCAGGCGCTGATTGCAGAGTTTAATGGGTAACTCATGTATACACTTCAGGCCGGCCCGCTAACAGTGGCTGTAGGTCTTCGGCAATGAAAAGGGTATCTTGCAGAAAACGTCCGACTTCATTGGCATAAATATTCGTGTAATAGGCTTCCTGCGGGAACACATGAAGCACATCCATCGCATAATGGGTATGAAGGACAGGAGCCGTTAGCAGGCCCTTCAACTGGAGCATATACATGGGAATGGAGACCTGCTGGAAACTCCTGCTCTTAATCCCTTGTTCCAAAACATATTGAAAATAAGACTTTTCCTTTGTAAAATAGGTCGAATGAATTTCCCGGTTTAAATTGGAATCTAGTGAAGATTCCCCATATATGAACCGTGCAGCCAGGAAGTTTTCCCTCTGGAAATCGAGAATATCCATCACTAGATTCATCAAGCAATGCTGGGGGCCTTTAAGGTCCAGCAGTGTCATGTTCGTATCAAGGACCAGGATATACTCTTCTAAATAGGAAGTGAAACAGAATTCCAGCAATCCCTGCTTATTCTTAAAATAGTAGGCAATATTTGCAGCGTTCACTTTCGCTTTGTTCGCAATATCCCGTATGGATGTGGCATGATAGCCTTTTAAATGAAATAAATGCAGTGCAGCTTCCACAATGGCTTGTTTCGTTGGCGTCTGGCGATTCATTTAGGCAATCCCTCGCTTTCTTTGAGACAAGTCTTATGGACTATTTCTGCACGGAAGAGCCTGAATCCTTTAGTAAGTTCTCGACAATTTCCCAACAATAAAGCAACATATTAGAAAGTGCTGTAATAATATGCGGAAGACAGGTGAACGCTTTTGTTTAATGTCGAAATGTATCAAGGAAAAAAAGAAAAAAACTATGAACTTGTCCAGAAACAACTTTTTGCCTTAATCGAGGATGAAACGAACTGGATAGCCAATTTAAGCAATGCGGCAGCTCTGCTTAATCAGTTTCTTGATGAGATTAACTGGGTCGGCTTTTATTTATTCGAAGAAGGCCAATTAATACTGGGACCCTTCCAGGGACTTCCAGCCTGTGTTCGCATCCCAATGGGTAAAGGCGTATGCGGGACATCAGCGGCAACTGAAAAAACCCTGCGCATCGAGGATGTCCATCAATTCCCTGGACATATCGCCTGCGACGCAGCATCGCGATCTGAAATTGTCATACCGCTCATGAAGGATGGCAAATTGTTCGGGGTCCTCGATATCGACAGCCCGGTCACGGACCGATTTGACGAAATCGATCAGCAGGGACTGGAGAAGTTCGCAGAAATCCTTTCCAAGCAATTATAAAGTTAAAGGGAGCGGCAATCCTGCCTGCTCCCCTCTCCATTACAGGATCCCATGTACTTGCATCCGGTCCTTCCCTTAATTCCTCCCAATATAAAACGCCTGGCCCTTAACCTCTATCACACTATTCGATTGACCTTCTGCCCAATGGGAAACACCGATAACTGCCTATTTTTTAGTTATTTATACGATTCGCAAAAAACGATGCAAAAGAACTAGGTGGGAACGATACCTATAAGGGCTCCCAAGGAATGCCGGGAAACCAACCATGAAACATACAAAAATAGTGTTATTTAAATGTATTGTCTCTTCCCGCTGCGATTCTCTTCCCTTATTTAATCGCAACTATCCTTGACTCATTGAGCAGAATATTATACAATACTCCTTGTGTAAAATATTGCAGCCTATGTGACAGCCTTTATGTTCTCATTTTGTTCCTCAATACAGAGGTGTATCTCGTAACTCTCTGCTGCTAGGGCGAAGGTACATGAAAACAAAATGGTCATGATCGTACATTCACACGGTTTTTATTTTACCAAAATAAAAACATTTAAAGGAGGAGTCATCCTATGGCTCGTTATACTGGCCCAAGCTGGAAACTATCCCGTCGTTTAGGAATTTCCCTAACAGGTACTGGTAAAGAATTAGAAAAACGCCCTTATGCTCCAGGACAACATGGTCCTAACCAACGCAGAAAAATTTCTGAATACGGAATGCAACTGCAAGAGAAACAAAAACTTCGTCACATGTACGGAATCACTGAACGTCAATTCCGTTCAATGTTCGACCGCGCTGGCAAACTTAAAGGTGTACATGGTGAAAACTTCATGGTTCTTCTTGAATCACGTCTTGACAACCTAGTTTACCGTCTTGGTTTAGCTCGTACACGTCGTCAAGCACGTCAACTTGTTAACCACGGTCACATCACTGTAGACGGAAGCCGCGTAGACATCCCATCTTACAAAGTGACTCTTGGACAAACAATCTCAGTTCGTGAAAAATCACGCAACTTCTCAATCATCAAAGAATCAGTTGAAGCAACTAACTTCGTACCTGATTTCCTTACTTTCGATGCTGAGAAATTAGAAGGTACTTTCACTCGTTTACCAGAACGTTCTGAATTGCCTGCTGAAATTAACGAAGCTCTTATCGTTGAGTTCTACTCTCGTTAATAACTTCAAAACCCCCATCCTTGGATGGGGGTTTTTTTGGCACTAAACACTTCAAAATAAAGCCCGGCTGTAATTCAGCCGGGCCTTGAACAATCATTTTACTAATGTATATTTCTTCTTACCGCGTCGAACGAGGATGAACTCCCCTTCAATCTTGGCAGCTTCCGTCACTACATATTGCAGATCAGTCACTTTCTCCCCATTTATGGAGATTGCCCCATTCTGAATATCTTCACGGGCTTGACGCTTTGAAGGCGAAATTTTCGCTTCAACGATTAAATCGACCAAGCCGATATCTTCCTTGCTTTCACGTTCGAAGCTAGGGACATCTTTAAAGCCCAATTTGATTTCCGCTGCACTTAAATTCTTCACCTCACCGCTGAATAGGGCGGCAGAGATTTTGATTGCTTGATCAAGAGCTTCCTGACCATGAATCAAACGGGTCATTTCTTCCCCTAAGGCTTTTTGCGCTTTACGCAAATGCGGTTCGGACTGTACGGACTGCTCTAACTCTTCAATTACTTCACGTGATAGGAATGTGAAGAATTTCAAGTATTTCACGACATCAGCATCCGCTGTATTGATCCAGAATTGGTAAAATTCATACGGAGTCGTCTTTTCCGGGTCAAGCCAAATCGCCCCGCCTTCCGTTTTACCGAATTTGGTTCCGTCCGCTTTCGTCACAAGCGGAATCGTCATGCCGAACGCTTTCGCTTCCTCGTCATGCGATTTACGAATCATTTCAAGACCGGTCGTAATATTGCCCCACTGATCACTTCCGCCAATTTGCAACTTACAGTCATGATTATCGTATAAATGGCTAAAGTCGATCCCTTGTAAAATTGTATACGCGAATTCCGTAAAAGAAATCCCTGTTTCCAAACGGGAAGCAACCGTGTCTTTTGCCAACATGTAGTTAATGCCGATGTATTTCCCGTAATCACGCAAGAACGTAACCATGTCGATTTTACCTATCCAGTCATAGTTATTGACCATGACAGCACCATTTTCACCGTCGAATTCAAAGATGTGGGATAGCTGTCCTTTAAGGCAGTCGGCATTATAGAGGACTTTTTCCAGCGTTTGCAGCTGGCGTTCCTCTTTTTTACCGCTTGGATCACCGATAAGTCCAGTCGCTCCTCCTACAAGCACAAGGGGACGATGACCGTGCTGCTGGAAACGGCGCATTGTCAAGAATGGCAGCAGATGTCCGATGTGCATACTATCCGCGGTTGGATCTACACCACAGTATAAAGAAATTTTCTCTTTTTCTAAAAGGTCCTTAAAACCCTCTTCATCCGTTTGTTGATAAATAATCCCTCTCCACTCGAGTTCCTTTAGCAATTCCATTTTACAATTCCTCCTTCAATCCGAAAAAATCCCGCAAAAAGCATACAAAAACGCCCCTTCATATAATATGAAGGGACGAATAAATTCGCGGTACCACCCAACTTGAGGACATAATGCGCCCTCCGCTCGAGACGAATAACGGTCGTCAACCGTTTCCTGCTACTAATCATTTCACAGTAAATGCTCCAGGAAGTAATTCATCTCACCATGTGTACCGATTTCCACTGACCACCGGCTCTCTAAAACAGGGATAGTTTGACTACTGGGTCCTATCATCGCGCTTTTTTAATAAATTTTATTATTAATAAATTTTTATCATACATAAGATTCATTGTCAACATCACCCTTACAGATTCTAGAAAAATATGAAAGTTCGCCTTTCCTTTCCGTGTTATATGCTATAATATATGTGATTTCAGGGGGTATGATACGATGAATAATAATCAAAAAGATAGATTTCAAACAGCATGGAAACAGATAACCCGTTTTTTAAAAAATGAAAAAACACAAAAAAATGCAAGGGTTACATACCAAGTCATTTGGAACCTAACGTTGATCCTCATTATTGTTGGGGTTCTAGGATTCTCATTCGCAGGCGGCGTTGGAGCTGGCTATTTCGCTGCCCTCGTCAAAGATGAGCCGGTACGCTCAAAGGAAGATTTAAAAAAAGACATCTACAATTACGAAGAGACCTCTGAGGTATACTTTGCTGATGACGTATACTTGGGCAAGCTTAAGAGTGACCTTGAGCGTGAAGAAGTGTCCATCGATAAAGTATCGGAGTATCTTAAAAATGCAGTCATCGCTACAGAAGATGAGTATTTTTATGAACATGACGGGGTTGTCCCGAAAGCTATCCTGCGTGCCATTTACCAGGAATTTACGAATGCATCCGTCCAATCGGGAGGAAGCACTTTAACACAGCAGCTCATTAAAAACCAAATCCTGACCAACGAAGTATCATTTGATCGGAAAGCAAAAGAAATCCTGCTTGCACTCCGGGTCGAAAAGTTCTTTGAAAAAGAAGAGATTTTGGAAACCTACTTAAATGTCTCCACTCTGGGGCGAAATTCTTCCGGTCGGAACATCGCTGGTGTAGAGTCCGCCGCTGAAGGTATTTTCGGCGTGGAGGCCAAAGATCTGACACTGCCCCAATCTGCCTTTATTGCTGGATTGCCGCAAAGTCCTTTCGGTTATACACCGTATACCCAGCAAGGAAAACTGAAAGAAAATCAAGAACCCGGCATCAACCGGATGAAAACCGTTTTAAAACGGATGTATAGTAATGGATACATAACAAAAGAAGAGTATGATAAAGCAAGCGCATACGACATAACCAAAGACTTTATCGGTAAAAAGGCGTTGCCATCGGAGAAATATCCTTGGCTCACCCAGGAAATTGAAAAACGCTCCATCGAAATCCTTTCTGTCAGTCTGGCAAAAGAAGATGGATATGAAGAGAAAGATTTAAAGGATAAAGATTTAAAAGAACAATATGTAGCACTTGCCGATCGCAAGCTGCGTCAAAACGGCTATCAGATCTATACGACGGTCAATAAAAAGATATATGATAAAATGCAGGAAGTTACGAAAAACTATCCGAATTTCGGATACGATAAAGCGGGCGAGCCCGTTGAAGCCGGGGCTATTCTAATCGAAAATAAAACAGGAAAAATCATCAGTTTCGTAGGTGGCCGTGATTTCAAGCGGAAACAGACGAACCATGCAACCGCATCACATCGATCAAACGGATCAACGATGAAGCCTTTGCTCATATATGGTCCAGGCATCGAGCTGGGCAAAATCTCACCTGGCAGCGTATCGGCCAACGTGCCCATTTCCATTCCGGCAGGCAGCCAAGCGTGGAGCCCAGGAAACTATGGCGGCGGCAGCTATACGGGAGTATCGACTGCCCGCGAGGCCTTAAAGAATTCCTATAATATTCCGGCAGCGCTCTTTTACAAGAAAATAATCAACCTGAGCCCCGCTTCCTATTTAGAGAAAATGGGATTCTCCACCGTGACGAAAGGGGATTACTCCCATCTGTCCATGTCATTAGGTGCCATGGACAAAGGTGTAACCGTTGAAGAAAACGTCAACGCGTTTGGCACATTTGCCAATTCAGGGGAATTCATCGATGCTTATATGATCGATAAAATCGTTTCGAAAGATGGCAAGGTCATCTATCAGCATAAAGTGAAACCAGTGGATGTTTTCTCACCACAAGCCGCTTACCTGACGCTTGATATGATGCGCGATGTCGTAAACAGCGGGACGGCCGCTTCGGTCAGGAACCGACTTGCTTTCTCAAGCGATTGGGCAGGTAAGACCGGAACTTCCCAAAACTACTGGGACGCATGGTTCGTCGCCACCAACCCTAATGTATCATTCGGTACATGGCTGGGTTATGATACACCGAAATCCTTGCAAGGGACCTACAATGGTCTTGAATATAATAAACGGAATATATATTATTGGGCAGATCTGATCAATGCCGCATATAAAGTCGACCCGAAACTCGTCGATCCCGATAAGCGGTTTGAAATGCCTGGCGGAATTGTCAGCCGTTCCTTCTGTGCCGTTTCAGGACTGCTCCCTTCAAGTGCATGCCAAAAGGCAGGGCTTGTAAAATCAGATTTATTCATCGCCAAATATGCTCCATCCAAGGCGGATGATAGTTTCATAGATGGACAATATGTATCAGTCGGCAGTAAACGCTACGCAGCCCTTCCGCAAACACCTGGCGAATTCACGAGCGGCGGGTTCATGCTCAATCCAGATTCGTTCGCAGATATCGGATTGCAATATGTGATTGACCCGGGATCCGTTATTCCCGGAGGCGAAAAATCAGGAAATGTCGTCGGGGCGAAAGCGAAATTGAATGATAATGGCAAAGTACCCGATCCCCTATCCATAACGATCAGTAACGATAAGATTACATGGGGCCTGCATCATGAAGGAGATGTCGTCGGTTATCGTGTCTATAAAGACGGCAAAAAAGTGGCGAGCATCAATGCTGGTGAGAGTCTTGTTTACAAAGTCGGCTCAGGCGGTTCCTATTATGTAACGGCCGTAGACATAGTCGGTAAAGAATCAGCCCCTTCTCAGCGTGTTGAAAGCGGCGCTAAAAAGACAGGTTCAAAAGAAGATTCGACTAAAAATAAAGATGATCGCGGAAATGATAAAATAACTCAAGAAGTTAAAAAACCAGACTCAAAAGAAGAGAACGGTAAACCAGATAAAGAAAAAGAAAAAGACACAAATAAAGATATAGATAAAGATATAGATAAAGAGCAAAATCAAGACAAAGATCAAGACAAAGGGAATATAGACAAAGAAGATACAGAGACCGACAAAGATAAAGATACAGTCAATGATAAAGATAAAGATACAGTCAATGATAAAGATAAAGACACAGATAAAGCTGAAGAAGAGGAAGAATGACACTCTTTTTGAAGTGAAACAGGCTGTCGGGGATTTCCCGACAGCCTGTTTCATTATAATCTCCCACACTGATTCGACTAATGTTCCCGAACTCAAAAAAAAGGCATCCATGCAATTGACCATGGATGCCTTTTAATTTTCATCTAAAATCAGGATGCCCAGCGTTTCAATCCTCCATCGATGATAAATCACCAGTTGGGAGATCCAGTTCCCAAGCTTTCAAGACACGGCGCATGATTTTCCCGCTTCTTGTTTTAGGAAGTTTATCCCTGAATTCAATTTCACGCGGCGCCGCATGTGCTGCGAGACCATTCTTTACGAATTGGCGAATTTCTTCAATCAGCTCATCGTTTGCATCGTATCCGTCACGGAGGGCTATAAATGCTTTGATAATTTCCCCCCGAACTGGATCGGGCTTACCGATGACCCCCGCTTCAGCTACGGCTGGGTGCTCGACCAACTTGCTTTCCACTTCGAAAGGTCCGACTCTTTCCCCTGCTGTCATGATGACATCATCAACCCGGCCTTGGAACCAGAAATAACCATCTTCATCCATATAAGCGGAATCACCGGAAACATACCAATCACCTGGCATAAAGTAAGATTCATATTTTGATTCATTATTCCAGACAGTCTTCATCATCGAAGGCCATCCTTTCTTGATGGCCAGGTTCCCCATTCTGTGCGGTGGAAGCTCGATGCCTTGATCATCCACTATTGCCGCTTTCACACCAGGAATCGGTTTACCCATCGAACCCGGTTTGATTTCCAGGCAAGGATAATTGCATATGACCTGAGCCCCGGTCTCCGTCATCCACCATGTATCATGGATACGGTGATTGAATACCTTCATTCCCCAGCGCACCACTTCCGGGTTCAACGGTTCACCGACACTTAAAACATGGCGGAGAGAACCCAAATCGAACCGTTTAACGATTTCATCACCTGCACCCATCAGCATCCTAAAGGCTGTCGGAGCACTATACCATACCGTGACACCAAAGTCTTCCAAGGTTTTATACCAGGATTCTGGCTTGAATCGCCCACCTACAATGACATTGGAGGTTCCTGTCAGCCACGGTCCAAAGATACCGTAAGACGTCCCTGTCACCCATCCAGGATCCGCTGTGCACCAATACACGTCCTCTTCCTGCAAATCAAGGACCCACCTTGCCGTTTGATAATGCTGGATCATCGCATTATGAACGTGAAGCACCCCTTTTGGCTTCCCTGTGGAACCTGAGGTATAGTGAAGAATCAGGCCGTCATTCCGATCTACCCATTCGATTTCGAATTTTTTGTCCGATTCTTTTAACTTTTTATTGAAGTGATGATACTTTCCTTCTTCTTTTATATTTTCCCCCACTAGGAAAATATGTTTTAAATGGGGTAATTCATCTACTGGGACGCGCGGCAAAAGCTCAGGGGTCGTCACTATCACACTTGCCTCACTATCTTCAAGGCGATCCCTTACCGCGCCTTCCATGAAGGCTTCGAACAACGGCCCTACGACCGCCCCCGTTTTAATCGCACCCAACAATGCAAAATAAAGCTCCGGGGAGCGTGGCATGAAGATGAAAACGCGATCGCCTTTTTCCACATTGGCAATGTTCCTGAACACATTGGCCGCTTGGTTCGTATAATCTTTCATTTCCTTGAAAGTATACTTTTCATTTCTTTTATCGTCTTTGTAATAAAGGGCTACTTTGTTCTTTTTATATGTTTCAACATGGCGGTCAATGGCTTCATATGCAAGATTCACTTTACCTGTTTCAGACCAGGAAAATTCCTTTTCCGTCTCGGACCAGTCAAATTTCTTGTATTTTTCATCGTAATTCTTTAAATTAAAATTACCTTCCACTACTGGCAACGCTTTCACATTCATATGGCAAACTCCCCCTCTATTCGGCTCTATATTTTCATTATAGTATAAAAACGCAATTATCTCAATTTTTAAAATATTCAACACTTCCATATTAGGGAAAATCTTTCTTGATGAATTTTGAAAATCTTATAGTTATTATGAGTTCATATCGATAGCGGATATATGGGAAGCACTGTAACAAAAGATTCATATAAACCTTGAACTTTCTGCATTATGCCACTTTTTTTATGTATAATTTATGTAAGCTTTCCATTCGGCCAGTTTTAAAAGCAATGCTCCTTATGCTTGAATGCGAGAGTTATAAGATTACTATTTTACAAGGGTGGTGAAAGAATGGAATATAATAAGACCTTTTATACTAAGGAACTGCAGACATTAAGCGGGACGCTCATCATCGAGGGGCCGTTAAACGGGGAAAAAATGTCCGCTTATGAGTTTCACGAAGACTTGGTCGCCTTCCGCCCGCCTGCTTTGCAGCATAAAGCTTTAATAGAGATTGCTGACTTGCCTGAAGGCAGGATCTTTATCGCCCGTGAAAAGGAAACCATCGTTGGTTATGTAACTTATTTATATCCCGATCCCTTGGAACGCTGGTCGGAAATCAAGATGGAGGACCTGATAGAGCTTGGTGCAATCGAGGTCATCCCTAAATACCGGGGTGCCTCCGTCGGGAAGAACTTAATCAGCCTTTCCATGGAAGACGATTCGGTCGAAGACTTCATCATCATCACCACTGAATACTATTGGCATTGGGACTTGAAAGGGACAGGGCTGAATATTTGGGACTATCGCAAGGTCATGGAAAAAATGATGAGTGCCGGCGACTTGGTCTACTTTGCTACGGATGATCCTGAAATCAGTTCCCACCCGGCCAACTGCCTGATGGCCCGCATTGGCAAAAGAGTGCCGCCGGAATCCATCCAGAAATTCGACCAATTGCGTTTTATGAATCGGTTCATGTATTAAAGAGGCGTATAAGAGGAGGAAGGAATATGATTGTTGAAAAAATAATGAATGAGGATATTATCACTCTTACTCCAACGGATACAATCCATAGCGCTGTCTTAATCATTAAGGAGAAACGAATTCGCCATATACCCATTGTCGATGACAGCTTTCAACTTGTCGGATTAGTCAGCGACCGTGATATACGGGATGCTGCCCCTTCTATATTCCGCACCGCAGAAAACGAAAATGATTTACAAAAAGCATTATCAACCATCATGAGAACGGATATAATCACAGGGCACCCGCTAGATTTCGTCGAAGAAATCGGGGCTGTTTTTTGCGATAACAATATCAGCTGCCTTCCAATCGTAAAAGAAAGGAAGTTAGTAGGCATCATAACCGGTTCTGATTTGCTTCATTCATACGTTGAGTTGACCGGAGTCAACCAGCCCGGTTCCCAAATCGAAATCAAAATCCCTGATAAGGCAGGTACCCTTCATGATATTGCCCGCATTTTCAAAAGGCGCAATTCCAATATCCTGAGCACTCTTGTTTATCCTGAAAAAGATGGGACCGATTATAAGATTCTTGTAATTCGAGTGCAGACGATGAATCCATTTATGGTGGTGGAGGATTTGAAGAAAGAGGGCTATACCGTTTTATGGCCTAGTCTACCGGGGATTTCCCATGAATGATACATCCCTTTTTGTCTATTCGGATGAACTCCTTACCTATAAATTCAACGATGAACATCCGTTCAATCAAAAACGGCTTAAACTCACGCTGGATTTGTTAAAAAAACACCATGCCATCAGTGATGATCAAATTATCAAGCCAAGAATGGCTACAGATGAAGAATTGGAATTGATCCATGATCAGCATTATGTAAACGCTGTCAGATTAGCAGGGCAGGGTAAGCTCCCCCCTGAAAAGGCCATGAATTACGGGCTTGGAACAGAAGATACCCCAATCTTCCCCAGGATGCATGAAGCAAGCGCCTTGCTTGTAGGCGGTACATTAACTGCGGTTGATGCCGTCATGACCGGCCAGTCCCTGCATGCACTTAATCTTGGAGGGGGCCTGCATCACGGTTTCCGAGGGAAAGCCTCGGGCTTCTGCATTTATAACGATAGTTCGGTCGCGATTAAATACCTGCAAAAAAAATATGGGGCACGTGTCTTATATGTCGATACTGATGCACATCATGGCGACGGAGTCCAATGGTCATTTTATGATGATCCGGATGTATGCACCCTATCCATTCATGAAACGGGACGCTACTTATTTCCCGGCACAGGCAATATTAACGAACGGGGTCAAGGAACAGGATACGGCTATTCATTCAACATCCCGGTTGATGCATTCACGGAAGATGGCTCCTGGCTCGAATGCTATACAGTTTCCTTTAAGGAGGTCATTGAATTCTTCAAACCGGATGTCATTTTAACGCAAAACGGAGCGGATTCCCATTATTACGATCCGCTCACCCATTTATCGGCCACCATGAAGATTTATAGAGAAATACCAAAGTTAGCCCACGAAATGGCTCATAAGTATTGCGAAGGACGGTGGATTGCAGTAGGGGGCGGGGGATATGATATATGGCGCGTCGTCCCGAGGGCTTGGTCGAGGGTCTGGCTTGAAATGACGGATAATGATATATCAGGTCCCTTATCAAAAGAATGGCTTGAATGCTGGCAGCCTGAGTCCCCAGTTTCGCTACCGAAAGAATGGGATGATATGGAGGATATATACGAACCCATTCCGAGGAAGCCTGAAATTACCGAGAAAAATGCCCTGACACTTGAAAAGGTTCTATATCCCATTCGGTCTTCCAAGCAAACATCGGCAAGCAAGGACCACAGTAAACCAAAAGATCGTTGAAAAACGATCTTTTTTTTAAGAAACAAAAGAGAGTGCCCCCAGGACACTCTCCAAACCAGCTTATTTCGTTGATTGACGATTTTCAATCCGATGTGGCAGGATCACTTTTTCATGACCTTCCTCCACTTCTTCTTTATTCATCAACTTTGTCAGAAGCCTCATCGCAACGGCACCAATATCATATAAAGGTTGAACGATCGTCGTGATTTGCGGTCGCACCATCAATGTCAATCTCGTATTGTCGAAGCTGATCACTTCAAAGTCTTCCGGTACATTATACCCTTTGTCCTGTGCCGCATGGACAATTCCAAGCGCCATTTCATCAGCACTGGCGATGAATGCCGTCGGTTTCTCTTCAGCTTCCAGTGACTTTTCAAAAGATTCGATTCCTGAATCATATGTATAATCGCCTTCAACAATATAGCTTTCATCGAAAGTAAGCCCAGCTTCTTTCAACCCTCGTTTATAACCAGTCAATTTCTTTTCATCAATCAGCGCGGAAGGATTTCCGCTTACAAAAGCGATATGCTTGTGGCCTTTTTTAGCAAAGAAGGTCACTGCGTCGAATGCCGCCGCCTCATAATCAATATTAACCGATGGAACTTGTCCGCTTTCATCCACCGAACCTGCCAGAACGATTGGAACGGGTGAATTCTTAAACTCTTTGACATGCTCATCAGAAATGTTACCGCCCATGAATACGATACCATCCACTTGTTTTCCAAGCATCGTATTCAACAAATGGAATTCCTTATCTATATTCTCATCGGAACTGCTTAGAATGATATTGTATTTATACATGGTGGCTATATCTTCTATGCCTCGTGCCAATTCGGCAAAAAAGATGCTCGAGATATCCGGAATTATGACCCCGACTGTTGTTGTTTTCTTGCTGGCAAGACCCCTTGCCACTGCATTGGGACGGTACCCCAACTTCTCGATCACATCCGAAACTTTCTTCCTTGTTGCAGGCTTTACATTCGGATTCCCGTTAACTACACGGGAAACGGTGGCCATGGAAACATTCGCCTCACGCGCCACATCATAAATGGTTATATTATTCATTCATCCATTCCTCCATTTCTTTCATTTTCCCCATAAAAGACCCGAATTATTTCGGGAAAAATTCTTTTATGCGTTTTCCTCTATAAGGAAGATTATTTTAGGAACGATCTGCCTAACAAAAAATGCAGTCCTACTCTCTTCTCAGTCAAAGATTCAATACCCTTTTCAAGTATAAAATTCACATAGATATCACTTTATGTATGACTCAATCTTCCGAACAGTTCTCATTCTTGTTATTTATCATACGATAGTCGAATCTTTCCTGCAATCCAATAGTGCCTATTTCGATGCTTTTTCTGCAAAAACAAGTATTTTACCATTAAAAATAGCCCTTGCCAAGGAGGTAAGGGCCGTAAGTAGATATTTTAAAGACTTTCCAGCTTATACAGTTACCCAATTCAAACGTTTAATTTCATCGTAGAATTCATCAAATTGTTTGAAGTCCATTTGCTGTGCAGAATCCGATAAAGCAACAGATGGGTCTGGATGCACTTCTGCCATTACACCGTCAGCACCGATTGCAAGCGCCGCTTTAGCCGTCGGAAGCAAGAGGTCGCGACGTCCAGTGGAATGCGTCACATCAACCATGACCGGTAAATGGGTTTCTTGTTTTAAGATCGGTACGGCAGAGATATCAAGTGTGTTTCTTGTTGCTTTTTCGTAAGTGCGGATACCGCGTTCACAAAGGATTATGTTGCCATTGCCCTGCGACATGATATATTCCGCTGCATGAATGAACTCTTCAATCGTTGCAGCCAGTCCGCGTTTTAAAAGAACTGGTTTATTTACGGCACCAGCCGCTTTTAGCAAGTCGAAGTTTTGCATGTTGCGTGCACCGATTTGGATGACATCAATATGATCGATCGCCGCTTCGATATCGTTAGCGCTCACGATTTCACTGATGACGGCCAAGCCGTATTCGTCAGCAACACGTTTAAGTATTTGTAAGCCCTCCAAACCAAGTCCTTGGAAGTCGTATGGGGATGTACGTGGCTTAAATGCACCTCCGCGCATCAATTTCAAACCTTTAGCTTTAATGACTTCCGCCACCGCAGCAGTTTGTTCATAAGATTCAACGGCACATGGTCCGAAAACGAAGCTCGGGATTCCATTACCGACCAATTCACCCTTAATGTCGATGATAGTGTCTTCAGCCTTTTGTTTTCTAGATACAAGAAGCGTTTTCTTCTGATCGTCTTTTTGAAGCTCCAAGCCCAATTTGAAGATTTCTTTGAAAATATGTTTAATCGAACCAAGATCAAGCGGTCCTTGATGATTAGCTTCGATAAGATCCAGCATTGTTCTTTCACGGACCGGATCGTAACGGTTTACACCTTGTTTTTCTTTAACGCGACCAATTTCCTGTACAAGTTCAGCACGTTGATTAATAAGATGTAATAACTGAAGGTTCACATCATCCAGTTGATTACGAAGTCCATCAAGCTCTTTGTTGCTCATTACAAATCCATCCCTTCGTTTTTTAAAATAGAAATCGGTTCAGCGGATTCAAACTAAAAAAATCCCATCCGGACCCTCGAACATCCACCCCGATTGTTTTATCAATGAAAATTTTAGAATATTTCATGTATGATAAAATCAATTATAAATGAAGTGTCCATAAATGTCACTAACTTTTTCTTTAATAATTAAACGCTTTTAAGCATTAAAGTTATAAATACTTAAAACTAGGTGCCGCTCATGCCAGAAAAACGATTACACAGAATATTGAAACACGATCCGTTGTAGGAATTATATTGGAAATAGAACAGGAAAGCTATCATTTAATTGATCATTTTTCACAAGAACATAGAAAAGTTTAAATCTTCTGCCACTTGTCCGAAGCCGGGAAATATTTATAGAGTCTTTACGGAAGGGCCTCCCTAGAAAAGGTTTCCCCAGGATTAACATCCTTAGGCCCGCCAATCAATGGAATAATAAAAGGCCGGATTCCCTACCTAAGGGATCCGGCCTTTATCAATCATTCATTAATGGCTTTGCTTAATGAATCATATGTAATCCGCCAATGAGATTCATTCCAGGCCGGTTTTCCACTTTTAAAAAGGATGGCCTGAGGTGATTGATGTTTGATATCAAATGTTTCTGCCACATAATTGGATAGTGGACGAGCTTCCTGAACGGCTAAATAGGCCGTTTTAAGTTGTTCGTTCTCTAAGATGTACTTTTCATATTGTTCATATGCTTCAGCACTGACCGGGCATGTTACGCTATGCTTGAAAAGTAGGAAAGTATCCTCTTTTAAAAGCTGATTGAATTGTTCTTCTGTTTCAATTTTGGTAATCTTCATAATGCATCTCCTTTCCTTGTACATATAAATTTTACCATCAAAAAGGCGGTGAAGCCACCGAAGCGCTTCACCGCCTTATTCTACGTAACTTTATGTCACTTCATCCCTTTTAAAAGAATGGAGGGTCAAGAATTTATTTCGTTAGTTTATTCTCTGTTTCATCAAATGCCTTTTTCGCTTCATCAAGTTTTAATTTTGCCGTATTCTTGTTTCCGCTTGTAGGATCGGCAGGATCAGTTTCCGGGTTGCTGCCGTTAGCAAAATTCGTTTCTACAGATACGATAGGGGAATCGGAAGTTCCCGTCACATCTATATCCTTATTGCTCGAATTTGTCGTATCATCAGCAGAGTCGCCGTTTTCTTTTCCCGTTTTTAGTCTTTTCACTTTATTAACGATATTTGAAGATTTATTTGAAACGATTTCCGTTACGGAGCTTGTTTTTTCTTTTGCAGTATCAGCAAGAACCGTACCTTTTTCCATCGCCGTTTGTCTTAATCTCTCCGTTTTCTCTGAAATGTTTTTAGCTTGTTCATTGAAATCGTTCCTTAGTTCCTTGCCTGTTTTGGGAGCCATGAACAAAGCAGTGGCCGCTCCGATCATCCCGCCGATCAAGGCGCCAATCATAAAGTCCTTAGAATTGATCGAGTCGCGTTCGTCCTCATATGATTTCTGATAGTCCTTTGTCTGAAATTCTTTTTGAGTCATAATACATTCC
This sequence comes from Peribacillus simplex, assembly GCF_001578185.1. Taxonomy (NCBI): domain Bacteria; kingdom Bacillati; phylum Bacillota; class Bacilli; order Caryophanales; family Bacillaceae; genus Peribacillus; species Peribacillus simplex. The sequence goes on from NZ_CP011008.1 coordinate 3,963,672, forward strand.
CCTTTCAATTTTCAGTTCATTTTTTATATAACTAGATTTATGATCTAGAACGTAAAAACCTTTTTTTAGGCAGGTTATCGGTTTCCAGTGCTTCCCTTTCTAATTCCGCACTTTCAGTTGGGGTTGGGGCAGCCTGTTTGCTTCTAGTCTTCCATTTATCCCTAATCTCTAAAGCTACATTACTCCATTGTACAATCTGTGAGATTCGTTCTTGATTATTATCAATCTCAGCCTGCACTTTATGGGAAACCTTTTGGATGGAAGAATTAAAGCTTGAGATGGATGTACCTACATCCTTCACAGCATCCACCACCGTGTTCAGGTTTTCTGACTTTTGCTGCAAATCTTCAGCCAACGTATTCGTTTTATGTAATAGCTGGGTAGTTTCGAGCGTTATGCCCTGCATTTGGCTCTCTAGTCCTGTCAGCGTCCGGGCCACACTGTCCAGGGTTGTTTGAAGCGATGTCAGTACCTTTGTCAGGAAAATAACAAGGACCAAAAAGGCTATCGCTGCAACAGCAGCACTTACGTATAAAATAATCTCCATTGGAACACCTCCGAAAAAATCGACTTATTTAGTAGCTGTTAGATATTAATTACCCCTTCCCTATTATTATAAACGTATTTATTTTTTCAATATACCCCATCAAACCCTAATCTGGAAATATTGTTGCCTGCATCCAGTTCCTCCATGAAATTCATGGGGTGACACTTATGGCTGGAAATCGGGTATGATAGAAAGATAAGTCGAATTTAAACAATGGAGGTATTTTTATGAAAGATCCCAGAATTGAAACATTGGCTAAAAATTTAATCAATTATTCCGTGAAGCTTCAAAAAGGTGAAAGAATCTTGATCGAAAACTTTGGATTGCAGCGTGAACTTGTTAACGCCCTTGTGAATGAAGCCTATGCAGCTGGTGGTTACCCATTCGTCCTTTTAAAGGATCACCAAGTCGATCGTGCCTTGTTGATGGGTGCCAAAGAAGAACAGTACAAGATGATGGGTGAGTTTGAAGCAAACGTAATGAACCAGATGGATGCCTATATCGGGCTTCGTGCCGGGGATAATATCAATGAACAATCCGATGTCCCTCCAGAGAAGATGGCGATTCATGGACAGACAGTCGGTAAAGTACATAGAAATATCCGCGTGCCAAAAACAAAATGGGTCGTACTTCGCTACCCGACAAATTCCATGGCCCAATTAGCCAAAATGAGCACTGAAGCATTTGAAGACTTTTATTTCGAAGTCTGCAACCTCGACTATGGCAAAATGAGCGCAGCAATGGACAGTCTTGTCGAATTGATGGATAAAACGGATAAGGTCCGCTTAACCGGGCCCGGAACGGATCTAACCTTCTCCATCAAAGACATTAAAGCCATCAAATGTGCAGGTGAGCTGAACATTCCTGACGGTGAAGTATATACGGCTCCTGTTAAAGATTCCATCAATGGAGTGATTTCGTATAATACTCCGTCCCCTTATCAGGGCTTTACTTTTGAAAACGTGAAGTTAACATTCAAGGATGGAAAAATCGTTGAAGCGGCTGCGAATGATACGGATCGCATCAACAAAATTTTTGATACTGATGAAGGCGCACGATATGTCGGTGAATTTGCAATTGGTGTAAATCCTTATATTCTACACCCGATGCAGGATATCCTCTTTGATGAAAAAATTGATGGAAGTTTTCATTTCACTCCCGGACAATGCTATGATGATGCCTTTAACGGAAACCATTCAGACATTCACTGGGACCTGGTCAACATTCAACGCCCAGAATACGGCGGAGGGGAAATCCATTTTGATGACGTCTTGATACGTAAGGACGGGCGCTTCGTTTTACCTGAACTGGAAAATTTAAATCCAGAAAATTTAAAATAACAAAAATTCCAATAAAAAAACGACCGACCCGTGCTAACGGATCGGTCGTTTTTTTATTTTACCTGCAGTGAATGCTCGTAGGCTGCTTGGAACTTCTGAATGTCCCCCGCACCCATGAATAACACGACACTGTTTTCATGATTTTGCAATATTGCAGTTGTGTTCTCCGTTATCAGCTCGGCACCTGGAATTTTATCTTGAAGGTCCTCAATCGACAACTTCCCTTGATGTTCACGGGCAGATCCAAAAATTTCACATAAGTATACTTTGTCGGCCAAATTCAAGCTGTCGGCGAATTCATCCAGGAATGCCTGCGTTCTCGAGAAAGTATGCGGTTGGAATACCGCAACAACCTCACGCTCTGGATATTTCTGACGCGCCGAGTCCACAGTTGCAGAGATCTCGGTCGGATGGTGTGCATAATCATCAATGATGATCTGGCTTCCGATTTCCTTTTCGGAGAACCTGCGTTTAACTCCGCCAAAAGTCCGCAATTGGGCTTTCACAGCTTCTTTATCCAAGTTTTCATATTTACAAAGTGCAATGACACCAAGTGCGTTCAACACATTATGCTTTCCAAAGGTAGGAATAGTGAATGTATCATAGTAATTGTTCCTTACGTGCACATCAAAAGTGGTGCCATCCGGAGTGACGGAAACATTTTTCGCTTGGAAATCATTTCCTTCTGCAAATCCGTAAAAAATAACTGGTACTTTAGCCTGAATATGTGGTAAATGCTCATCATCCCCGCACGCAAAAATGCCTTTGTTGACTTGAAGGGCCATCGTTTGGAAAGCCTCGAACACGTCTTCGACATTGGCGTAATAATCAGGATGGTCAAAATCGATATTCGTCATGATTGCATAATCCGGATAATATGAAAGGAAATGACGGCGATATTCACATGCTTCGAATACGAAGTAATCAGAATTCACGATTCCTTTACCCGTTCCATCCCCAATCAAAAAGGATGTCGGTTTAGGCCCGCCCATTACATGGGCCAGTAAGCCGGTCGTCGATGTTTTACCATGCGCTCCCGTAACCGCCACGCTGATAAAGTTTTTCATGAAATCACCTAGGAAACGGTGATAACGGATGATCGGCAAACCAAGTTCCTTTGCCTTCATGATTTCCGGATGACTATCCGGAAACGCATTTCCTGCAATGATGGTCATTCCAGGTTGAATATTTTCCTCGTTAAAAGGAAGGATTTTAATCCCGGCTTTTTCTAATGCCAATTGTGTAAAAAATTCTTTTTCGTAGTCGGAACCCTGCACTTCAATATTCATATCATGCAGTATTTGTGCAAGAGCACTCATACCCGACCCTTTAATTCCCACAAAATGGTAAGCAGTCATAAAGCGAACCTCCACCAATCGTCTACCTGTATGACAGTATATGACGTCATCTTTTATTTGTTTTTTCATTACGAGACTTGTTAGAAACGCAATTTCTTCATAGTTTTTCATGCTTATATTTTCAATCTTTCATCAACAAAAAACTATTATATCACTTTTTTATTCATTCATCCATGTCAGGGAGGTTCCAATTTATAAAATCATTGGCTTTTGCCTCAATTAACGTGATAATAACAAGGTTTTCACCCTTTTACATTATATACAATTTCCTTTTAATAGGTTCTCTTAATTAACATGTAAAAATTCCAGTTCTTCTTCCGTAATCAAAACATCCCTGGGCCTTGAGCCCCTGGATTCAGAAACGACTCCTTGCTGCTCCATCATTTCTATTAAACGCGCTGCACGGTTGTAACCGACACGGAAGCGCCTTTGGACACTCGATGCAGATGCAGCCTGTTGGCTCACGACAAATTCACATGCCTCGAAAAATAGTTCATCCGCTTCTTCCGTGACCTGGGCCCTGTTCAACAAGTCTTCCTGTTCAAACAGATATTTAGGCTGCTGCTCCAGTTTGACATGGTTGACAACTTGATCGATTTCTTCATCACTTACAAAAGTCCCTTGCAGGCGAACCGTTTTTGAAGAGCCGTTTTCAGCAAATAACATATCGCCTCTTCCCAACAGTTTTTCCGCACCTCCGCTATCGATGATCGTACGGGAGTCGACTTGTGAAGAAACCGAAAAAGCGATCCTTGTCGGGATATTTGCCTTGATCAATCCAGTTATGACATCGACAGACGGTCTCTGAGTGGCTACAATCAAATGAATGCCACAGGCCCGGGCCTTTTGAGCAATCCGGCAAATCGCTTCCTCTACATCAGCCGGGGACATCATCATTAGATCCGCAAGCTCATCGATGATCACTAGGATATAAGGCAGCTTGCTTGAAAATTGACCGGCTTTTTCCGCTTGGTCATTAAAGCGGGTGATATCACGTACACCTGCATGTACAAACAATTCATAACGCCGTTCCATTTCCTCTACCGCCCATTTAAGCGCGGCCGTAGCCGCTTTTACATCGGTTATGACTGGACTGACCAAATGCGGGATTCGATTATATGGGGCAAGTTCGACCATTTTGGGATCGATCAACAGCAATTTCAACTCCTGCGGCGTCGCTTTATACAGCAAGCTTACCAGCATGGTGTTGATACAGACACTTTTCCCCGATCCCGTTTGCCCGGCTATCAATCCATGCGGCATCTTCCTCAAATCCGTGATTATCGGCTGACCGGATATATCTAGTCCCAAAGCCACAGCAAGCGGTGATTCATGCTCTTGAAACTCATTACTTTCCAAAACCTCCCGCAAAAATACCGGCTTGCTTTTCCTGTTCGGAATCTCGATCCCAATTGTATGTTTACCCGGTATAGGCGCTTCCATCCGCATATCCTGAGCGGCAAGGCTTAATTTGATGTCATCCATCAGGTTCGTCACTTTATTCACCTTCACACCGGGTTCCGGATGCACCTCGAATCGGGTTACTGCCGGTCCTTGAGTGACATTGACGACCTTAGCACGGACATTGAAGTTTTTCAAGGTCTCATCAAGTAATAAAGTCTGTTCTTCGAGCCACTCATCATCATGCACAGCATAAGTGGGAGGTGTCAGCAACTCGATATTCGGAAACACATAATATGGATTATCATCGGCTTCAACGGAACCAAACACTTCCGGGGTATCGCTCTGCCAACCTTCTGCTGAAGCCCCTGTATTATCAGCTTCTTGATTCCCATTTTCAGAAATGTGATGTTCCTGTTCAAATGCAGGCTTAAAGACAGGAGTCGAACCGATATTGGATTCAGCTGTTTTGTCAGGCACTGCGACCGTTACGTTGCCATATTCAGTATCCACTAAGGTTGAGGGTCCTTGAATGACCGGAGTCTCCTCCTTCGACATAACTTTGCCATCCTCCGGTTCCCGTTCAGGAATGGAGGATGGTTTCGCTTGTCCTGCCTCCGTTTCATCAGCATTGATCAGAGATCGCTTATCAGGTGAAACGATTACCCTTTCGGCATTAGGGCTTTTTTTTTCCGGCAGCATTTTATTCATGAACTCATTTTTTTCCCGGTCTTGCTTAAGCATCATCACATTAAATGGGATATGTTTTTTCGGACGATTAGGCTGTTCCGGTTTTGCCTCTGATGGATCACTTTCTGGATGGATCCCTTGACTTACAGGTGGTTGAGTCGATTGTACCGGGACCGATATAGCTTCAGCCGGCTTGTCCATGATGGATACAGCGACTTCGCGTCCAAAATCAATTGGGTCCTGTTCATAAGACTCTTTTTCTTCCGCATGCTCATCTATAACAGGCTCACTTACTGCTTCTTCAGGTCGTGCCTCAATGGACTTCTTACGAAAGAAAGCGGGTATCTCCGCCCCTTCCCTTTTTTTTTCCGCTTGCTCTTGTACAAGAACAGATGGTTTTATCGTCAATTCCTCAAAGGCTTTTGGGGTTTCAGGGATGGATCTTGGAATCTCAATATCGGGTTCTTCTTTATTAAGGACGGGCAATTTGCTTTCTAATTCATATTCGACAATTCCTTCAGAAGGGATTATCTTTTTTTCCGGACGACGGAACCCATAAATGGGTGAAGGGATTTCCGTTGGGCGGAATGGAGTATTTGAAGGGACTATTTTCGAGTTTTCCTCCCGATCTAAGCTTCTCCGTTTTGTTTCGGGATCCCTAACAGGCCTTCTCGTTTCTTTGGTCACATTCCCCTGCTCTGGTTCGTGATTTTCCCTGTTTCTTTCCCTAGGCTTTCTTTTTTTCTGCTCCCGGTCAGGAATGAGCGGAAACTTGAACTGTCCTTTGGGATATTGAAACAGGATTTTCGTATCCGGATCTGGAGTCTGTGACATTTTTTCCACTGTTTGATTGTAAACTTTTATTTCTTCTTTCTTTGACTTCGGTAGCTTCGAAAAATCCATATTTCTTAATGTCTCTTCATCAAGCGGTTCATCTATAATAATTTCTTCGATTTCAATAATTTCCTCTGCTTGGAACCATTTTTTCATCTTATTTAGCCATTTCAAACGTATCACTCTTTCTACATCTGTAGTTATGTAACTAATTCTACCAGTTATTTTTAAAATATCGAGAAAATTTAAGCTAAATTGGGATTTGTATCTGCTTTTTTATCGTATTCTTTACAAAAACTCTACCTATTCCGCAGAACTCCTATCCTATTAAACCCCTTGTGGAATGAGTTTAAACCTATCCATTGTGAAATACCCTCAGCCTCTAGTCTACTATTAAAATAAAACACCGCTGTTAAATCACCTTTACAATGAGATTAAGTTTACATGCAAACCGGGTGGAGACTGGTCAAATCATTGCATCATCCTTCACGGAACCTCCGGTGGCATCCAAACTGCCGAAGCCTATAAAACACCGTTCGTTAATACTGAACCGTGTTTTGTGGGTTCCAACGTTTTTTTGCAAAAAAAGACCAATGGTACTATTCCCATTCATAAAAGCTGCTTACAACCTGCGCCACTGATTTGGAAGCGATCAAAGGGCATCTTCATCAATATCGAATTTAGGATGGTGATTGAATTATGCCTTCTCCATCCCTTTCAGTTTACAGCCGATGTAAAAGAAGCAGCCTGGAATCTTTTCTGCATAATACGAAAAATCTTCTGAACCTGAGAAAATCGGAAATTCCTAACCTTCTTAAGATCTTTGTCATTCATGCTTTCCAGGCTATTTTTCACGAAACCAGTCAGTTCAGGGTCCTTGTTGGAAAATGCTTCACTTTCTTTTAGTTCAACTCTATTAAACTTGTATATACTTCTCCATAAAAAACAGGACCGCTGCCAAGCTGGAGTTTTCCATGCTGACACGGTCCTTATGTTTTGCAAGATATTATAGTTCACGCTTTTTGTTTTTACCCAAAATGAAGATGGGCTCCAGCTCATTTTCTTCATAAAGGAAAGATAGAGCCGTTATCGGTACATGACCGCTGGCAAAGAAGCTCATGGCCATTTGCGCAAGAATATCATAACCCGTATCATTCTTCACATCGGCAATGATGATGACATCCTGATGCGGAATGGCCACGGCCATGGTTCCCTCGACCTTATCCTTCATTTCCCGGAGCCAGGATTCATTTAGGATTCTGCTGGCATCATATCCGTCATTCGTGTTCAAAAAATAAAATGCATTACCTGCAACGATATCCGACTTCATTTCAGTTGAGAGGGAACGGGCATTGAAAAGGGCAATTTCACGGATCCTGTCACCCTGCCAATTTTCCCGTTGAAGCATCTTTTCATCTATAAGGCGGTAGGTCTTCCCTAAATCAAGGGCATAGAAAATCCGGGTTTCAGCCGTATGATCATCGAATAAAAATGGATTTCCGTCTTCCGATTCCATAGGAAAGGAGGTTGAGCGGATGACTGGGAAAATGGATTTCTCCTTGCCTTCCATGCTGTGATCTTCCCCCATTACATTCAGGGCCTCTTCCACATAATAGGTAATTTCATCGATGGCTTTTTCCTGTACGTTTTCATAGTTAGCAAGTACAGGAGGCAACTCGATGGTGATCCCCTTCCCGGTCTTCACATTTTCCACACGTAACGTATCTTGCTTGCTATCGAATTTGAAAGTGCGATTAACATCTTTTAAACGTTCCTTCAAGATATTTTTCAGCTTCGTGCTGTCCATTTTCATGATTGACCCTCCTCTTCATTGAAAAATCCCCTGCGAGAAGGGGAAATTGATTATAGTGATTGAATGAATTCCTCAATTTGTTCTTGTGTTTTTCGGTCCCTGCTCACGAATCTACCTAGCTCTTTGCCATTATCATAAGCGATGAAACTTGGTATACCGAATACATCATTAGCTGCACACACATCGATGAATTCATCACGGTCCACATGAATGAACGTAAAATCAGGAAATTTCGTTTCAATCTCCGGGATTATCGGTTCGATTACACGGCAATCTCCACACCATGCTGCTGAAAAAAGAAAAATATGTTTGCCTTCATTTTTTAATGCATCAAATTGCTCAATAGTTTGTAAATTTTCCACTTGAATATTCCTCCTGCTCTAAATGACAGTTTATATAATCCCATCATACCAGACTCTCCCCGAATCAACCATTAATATGGATCGGTTGAATGGCCGGAAAGTTCGGGGTGCATTTTATTTTTGGGGCACAGATGAAACGACTTGCATCATTTGTTTCGCATCGGTTTTTAAGTCGTCTTTATCCGTTTCGGTTGTCAGCTTGACCGCACCGATCCCCACCGCAAGCTCATACTTTTCCTTCGATGCCTCTTTTATCGAGATAAAGCCGAATTTTTCATCATTTTGAAAAGAATGCAGCACTAAATATTGATCCCCCTGCAACTTTGTTGCCAAAAATAATACGGAGCTGTCTTCCTTTTCATTTGGATTGACAAATAATATATAGGCCTTATCACCTTTTTGTAAAATCAAATTATTTTCATGTTCTTCTACTACATTAAAATCCTTTGGCAGATAGACCTGAATAAGCCCTGCCTCGATATTGGGCTGTTTTTCATCATCACGAAAAGCCACTTCAGCAGCCTTCATCGCCTTTTCGGTTTGTCTCTCGATGCCTGAGCAACCAACAAGCAAACTGCCAATTAACACGAAAACAAGAAATTTTTCATTCGATAAAGCCATCGTCATTCCTCCAGCCTTCTCTTGTACTCACTTATGGATACTATTATCCTTATTTATGGAATTCATCCATTTTCTAAAAAACATGATACAATGAAAGCAATTTAAATACCGAGGAGGAAAACTATGAAATTAACCGTGTATCTTGCCGGGGAGATTCATTCGAATTGGAGAAGTGAGTTGAGAGATAAGGCCGCTGCCTTGAAGCTTCCCTTAGAATTTGTCGGTCCGATGGAAAACCATGAACGCTCCGATAATGTTGGTGAAGATATTCTCGGAGAACAGCCGAACCCTATTCTGAAGGATGCCGCCGCTTCCCAAATCAATAATTTGCGGACAGGTCTTATGATGAAAAAAGCTGATCTTGTCGTCGCTCTGTTTGGCGAGAAATATAAACAGTGGAATACTGCCATGGACGCTACCACCGCCGTTTCCCTGGGTAAACCGCTTATTTTGATTCGCTCAGAATCCCATCATCATGCCTTAAAGGAATTATCGGAAAAGGCGAGTGTCACGGTCGAATCCGTGAACCAAGCCCTGAAGGTGCTCTCTTATATTTTTGAAGATGGGCGGTAATTCTTCCTGGCCAAGAGCTTGACCGCCTTTGTGGATTGATTGATAACGAGAAAAGGTCTATACCCAAATAAAAAGCTTGTAGGGAAAGTGAGATGAACCTAATCTCCCTACAAGCGAAAAACAATATTTTATGATTTAAAACTTATCCCTTTCTAATGGGAATCCAAATTTCCGAATAATAATCAGGATTTGATGCGTCATCATTCGCATATACTTCCAATTCAGGAGTCCCGGCATGTTCATAACCGCTGGTAGGGAACCATTCGGAAAAAATTTGCTTCCAGGCTTTTTGAATGGCATCCGGCATTGGCCCGTGGACTTCAAATACAACCCATTTGGAAGCCGGTATCGTAAGTGTTGAAAACTCTTCAGGCACTTTCCCGGTATACTCTGCACCTATCCAGTAATCCATTGTTTCATTTTTTTCCACTGCCCGCTTATCGACACATACACCAATCAAGCCATCTATTTGGCCATTATTCAACTTCCCTAACCTATCGCTGGTTCCATCCGCATTCACTTTATCCCACAACATCGGAATCCCAACCAAATTTTCTTCATTAACCAAGGAAAACTCTTGCTGGATGCCAATCAATTGAAAGGAATCCCTTTCGAGGATACTGTATTTCATCGGTTTTGCCCCTTTCAAAATCACCTGTATCACCAGGCGTTCATAGAATTTCAGCTTCCCCATATACTTTCGGGCTTCACTTGGAGATACTCCATGCTGCCTTCGAAAAGCTTTTGAGAATGCCTCGGGAGTGTCATAGCCATACTTGTAGGCTAAATCAATGACCTTGCCATTTGTGGATGAAATCTCCTGGGCCGCTAATGTCAATCTTCGACGCCGGATATATTCACCAATCGAAATATCCGTTAAAATGGTGAATGTCCTTTGAAAATGAAAAGCTGATGCATTCGCTTGCCTGGAAATGCTCTCGATTGTCAGATCCTCCAATAAGTGCTCCTCGATATACTCGATCGCCTTCTGGATTGATTCAACCCACCCCATTCCGCTCACCCCTTGTCATTTATACTAGCAACCCCGCTCATTAAAATCCTGTCAGATCCTGCTCTGTTTTGGCAGTATTCTTTTTTCATGCTTCGAAACCCGAATTCGCCGATCCGAGGTATGCATTCTGTCATGACATGATTCAAAAATCCTCTTTTTTCATTTTCAGCTTATACTCGTGTTGACCGGCAAGCATCCTCATGATATGAAGGAACATTTCCCCCCTGGTGATTCGCTCATTTGTAAACACCCCGATCGCCCCTTCCTTTTTACTAATATTCTCTTGCTTTGTGAAGGCGTCCATCACCGGGCCCAACTCTTGACCGCCCAGCAGCTTCTCAGCAACAATTTTGGGTAGTGGGATTCTCGCTCCGCCAGCTACAAAGACCTTACCGTCTCTCGTGGCCATCGCACCCCAATTACACAGAAATAGGCCCTGTTCCATTTTCACGACACCGCCTTCAAGTCCGATACCGATTTCAGCATCACTGTGAATCAAGCAATTCCGGGCACGTGTCATTGCCCCATCCAACGTTTCCTCATCTGAAAATGGCTGGTCCGAGACCCCGCTTTCCACTTGAAGCGAAATGATTTCAGCTTCTACATATACATCAAGCACTGCCTTTACTTTCGCCGGATTTTTACTGCCTACTGCTATTTTCAATATACTTACCTTCCTTCTATGTAAAAAAAAGCTGCTGGAAAAGGATACATGACAGCATCCCTTTCCATTTCAGCTTCCTCCATCAACCGTTATTTATCAAAGTCTCAAATGTCGATTTATCGCAGGAACGAACCAATTTCCCAATCAGTTCACGTGCAGCGGCATAATCATCAATATGAATCATGGATGCATGTGTATGAATATAGCGGGAGCAAATACCAATCACCCCGCTTGGAATTCCTTCATTTGCAATATGGACCTGCCCTGCATCCGTGCCTCCTTGGGAAACGAAATATTGATACGGAATATCATTCGATTCTGCCGTATCAAGGATGAATTCCCTCATGCCGCGATGCGTAACCATCGAACGATCAAAAATGCGGAGTAGTGCCCCTTTCCCTAGCTGGCCAAATTCACTTTTACTGCCGGACATATCATTCGCCGGACTTGCATCTAAAGCGAAGAAAAGATCCGGTTTGATCATATGAGCTGCAGTCTGCGCACCCCGTAATCCCACTTCCTCCTGCACGGTTGCTCCGGAATATAAGATATTCGGTAATGTTTCATCTTTTAAATCTTTTAACAATTCGATTGCAAGTCCGCACCCGTATCGATTATCCCACGCTTTTGCAAGGATTTTTTTCTCATTGGCCATCGGCGTGAATGGACAAATCGGTACAATCTGCTGACCGGGCTTAATACCGATTCGCTTCACGTCTTCCTTATCATCCGCCCCGATATCAATCAGCATATTTTTGATATCCATCGGTTTTGAGCGTTGCGAATCATCAAGCAAATGAGGAGGAATCGAACCGATTACACCAATGACCGGGCCGTTATCGGTAATGATTTCGACTCTTTGGGCCAAAAGCACTTGACTCCACCAGCCTCCAAGGGTCTGAAAACGAATCATTCCATTTTCCGTTACGGAAGTGACCATGAAGCCCACCTCATCCATATGCCCGGCAACCAGGACAGTCGGCCCTTCTTCATTCCCTCTTTTTAAGCCAAATATTCCGCCAAGGCGGTCTTGGACGACTTCATCCGAATACTTTTCCAGCTCACTCCTCATGAAACTCCGAACTGCATGTTCATTTCCCGAGGCTCCTGGTAATTCCGTCAATGTTTTAAATAGTTCTAAAGTCTCATGATTCATTTTTTTACCCCTAACCTATGTATTGTATTGTTACTTACTATTTTACAGAACTTAGCTTCATGTTACACTAGAAAGTTCTAATTTATCAGTTAATGGTTAAAATTTCAAATTATTAGTCAAATAATGTGTTCTTCTGTATACTAGTGGGAGTGGTTTTAAAAAATGCAATGGAGGAGAAATAAATGAATTGGAAAACGTTTTTACTAGGTACTGCAGCCGGGTTTGCCGCTGGCTATGCAACAAAACAAATATTGGATCAATCAAGTAAACCTTCTCCGGATAAAGTCTTGGCCCAAGTGAAGGAAACAGTCAAAAAGGATGGAAATATATATGGCTCATGGATCTTGATGAAGCCGGAAAACTATACAAAAAATGATTTGGACTATGAAGTGTACAAAGGCGGGATCACTAGAAACACAGAGGGACAACGCGAGCAATTCGAATTTATTGCAGATGCCTCTACTGGAACGATATTGGAACTTAATGTACAAAATGATTGATACAAAAAGGAGGGCAGTCAAAATGACGTCCTCCTTTTGCTTTCCCGCTTACCGTTTCCGTTTCAATTCGGCTATTATATCCTTGCCCGTTACATCCCACTTGATGGCACAATAGTGGGCATCATGGTAAAAGCTGTACCAGGACCCATTTTCGAGTCCGGATTTCATCCATTTTTCCTTCGCCTCGATGGAAGTCATAGGATAGTCGTCATAAGCGAGGACCCAGAGGACATTCGCATGCGCGTGCGTCGGCATGATATCTGCCATGTGGATCAATCTATCTCCGCCATCTTCAATGATGATGATTGCATGTCCATCACTATGACCCCCAGTATGGACCATTTTAATGCCGTCCGTAATTTCTTGCTCCCCTTCAAAAGGACGAATAAGAGAAGCGACAGCCTCCCAGTTTTCTGCCCAATATGTACTTTTTGAACGAATATTCGGGTTTTGCATTTCTTTCCATTCAGTTTGGGTCGTAATAATTTCTGCACGCTCGAAAACAGGAACCCAATTTTCACCTTTACGTTTCGTTAAACCGCAGGCATGGTCGAAATGTAGATGCGTCATTAAAATGTAATCGATATCATTTGGCTGAATCCCAAGTCTGCCAAGATCTTCAACAAGATTGGATTCCTCCGTCACCCCAAAATTCCGTCTTTGCTTGTCATTCATCTTTCCATTACCAATACCGGAATCTATAAGCATGTTCAATCCATTTGCCTGCACTAAAATCGGATCGGTACGTAACTCGATTTGGTTATTTTCGTTAACAGGATACTTCTTGGCCCAAAGCGGTTTCGGTACAACACCGAACATCGCGCCACCATCCAAGTGAGTAACACCGCCATTCAACCATGTTAATTTAATTTCCCCTATTTGCATCGTTTCCATTTTACCCCTCCTCTTCCTTTAGTTTAACACCCGCTTCCAGATATTGAAATTGATAACAATCCATCTCGTTCTCGTAAATCCTGGAAATCCATAGTAGGACAATAATGGTGGATACATTTCAATATAATCTCTCTTGAGTTTCCTTGACATCCTTGATGATTAACAGCATTAATCCTGTCTTTTACATAAGGGAGATATGAACATTTTTTGATTTTAACAAACTAAAAACCAGATGCTGTGCACCTGGTTTCTGAACGATGATTATTGGAACATTGCTTCCAATCGGTATATCCGGTTGCCTTTACTCGAGAACTTTTCTTCATATTCAGTCATGATATTCCCTTCAAAACTGCTGTTATGCAGATCAAGACTTACATATTTCAAGAGCATGCCGTATTCGGAAATACTCTTCAAGGAAGATTCGAATAACCCTTGGTTATCCGTCTTGAAATGAATCTCGCCGTTGTCTGGCAGGATTCCTTCATATACTTCGAGGAATGTCTTATACGTTAACCGACGTTTTGCATGGCGTGATTTTGGCCATGGATCAGAGAAATTCAAGTAGACGCGATCCACGTCACCTTTTGCAAAATATTCGCCTAAGTTCGCTGCGTCAACATTCAACAGCTTTAAATTCGGAACTTCTGCTTCAATCAGCAAGTCCAGTGCAGCTACAATGACGCTTCTATATACTTCAATTCCAATGAAATTCACATCAGGATGGGCTTTTGCCATTTCTGTAATGAAACGGCCTTTCCCCGTACCCACTTCAATATATAACGGATTATCGTTACCAAAAACTTCATGCCATTTACCTTTATGGCTCACTGGCTGATGAATTACATATTGTGGAAAATCATTCAAACGGTCTTCAGCCCAAGGTTTATTTCTTAAACGCATGATGACACCCCTATTTATAATATAATCGTTCAAACCATAACACGAGTGGATGGATTCCTGCAAGTTGATTTTTTCAGGAAAAGCCTGCATGCACCCACTGAACAAATAAAAAAACTGCCGGCCATCCAGGCGACAGTCTCTGTAGTTTTCATGTATAAAACTTTCCGCAAAACACACCATAAATAAGTGAAGGGCAGGCGAGAACCACCTGGGAATCCCTAGAATCCATATTTAAGAAAGGAGAGGTATTAAATGCCGATTTCCCATGAACATCAAATGTCACTATTAAAAGATATATTAACCAATCATCAAAAAGACTGCTGCGGATCCGTTGCTGAATGTGAACAGGTTGAAAGGCTCGTAAAATCCTTAATGATCAACATGGATATTGACAGCAATGTGAAAACGATACTGACAGAGATTTACGAATACAGTCAGACAGGCATCGGTACCGCCGATTTGGATGCACATATATCCAACCACCAGAACGACTTGTCCCAGTGGGTGGATGATATAGATCAATTCTGATCAGTCAACCATCAATAATGCTTCAAGTTTTTGCAGTAGTTCATTTCTTTCCTCGTACCGCTTTCTACGATGATGCCATTGGATGGAAAGCACAAGTTGTGAAACCGTGTGCCATTTCATCCTCATCTCCAGGCCTGCGTCAAGCTTCTTGCCATAGCGGGCAAGCCATTGATTCCATTCTTCCCTTGGGACATATGAATACAGGAGTATGCCGAGGTCAATGGCCGGATCGCCAATGACCGCTCCGTCCCAATCAATCAGGAACAATCCGTCGGTTTCGGTCATGAGCCAATTATTATGGTTCACATCACAATGACAGACGACTTTTTCGTCGCATTCAATCAACAGGAGATTGTTCTGTAAAAAATGGATGGCATCCTTGATAATCGGAATATCCGTAACATCCGAAGTTAACCCGGTTTCTATGTCTGTAAGTATACTTTCAGGTCGTAAAGGGGATTTCCCAAGCCTTTTGAGCATGCTTAACAAAGGATTGGATTGATGAATTTTTTGAAGCAGCTTTGCGACTCTTATATTGTTCATTTCCTGCTGAGATAGCTCCCTGCCTTCCATCCAATGCTGGGCCGTAATTACATCCCCATTTTCCAGGCGTTTTGTCCACATTAACTTTGGAACAATGCCCTCAGCTGAAAGAACAGCTAAAAATGGCGATGAATTTCGTTTAAGGAAGAGCTTCTGCCCTTCTTTCTCGGCAATAAAGGCTTCTCCCGTAGCTCCTCCAGCAGGGGATATATCCCACTCCTGACCTAATAAATGTTCCAACTGGTTCACCTTCGATTTCCTCGCTTAATCATACAAATATGGGTACGTTCACCTAGTGTATGTAATACCACTACTTTGAGTCCATGTTTAATAAAAAATCCGCCTGCTGGCGAAGCTGCATATATACGTGCATCGGGATGATACCCGCAATTAAAAACATCCTCATTTAGAGAAATAAAAAAATAGCTATTGAGCAATTAAACAATAGCCATAAATTAAATTTTAGTTGAAAAACGGTTTCTTCGTCAAGTACTATAGAACGATTATACGCATAAAACAAAAACAAATAAATCATTTCATATTTTTGCATGGAATATCATCCTTGAACATGAAGCGGATTTTCTCTTTCAGAACCACTGCAGCTGCTTCATCCATTCCAACAATTTCCCCATCAGACTGGATTTTTACCGACACGTGATTCCTCATTGTTTTCATTTTACCAGAAAAAGAATCAACATTTTTAATATTTAGGTGAAATGAATTCGGTCAATAATTTCAATCATGTAATATCATGGACCGCAATCACATTCAACCTGACATCATCCAGCTTTGACATCGTTGAAATTTTCAATCTACCGCCAAAGTATGGCTGGCTCGCAATGACCATGAACCATACTGTTTCAAAAGCTGCCGATTTTCATCATACCGCTGGGCTGATAAGAAAATAACTTTTTTATAAAAATGAGCAGATAAATTAATTTACCCGCTCTGACGAAATTAAACCATTTTTTCAGAAGGGAACGGCCCCTTCAGCGGAAACTTCAGCATCAATTCCCATGCCAAGGCTATTCATAAAATAACCAACCTTATCATTCGACTCGAACTGTCTATTGGCCACTGCACTAAATCGTTATCCTAAAATAAAGGAAGGGTTCTTCCACACTCTCAGTTTTTTGAATGCCCCTTACATAATCATTGCCAGACCCAGCCGCAAGGGAGCCGATGATCTCATGAGAAAACCAATTGCGCCATTTATCATTTCATTAATGGTTGATCTCCCCAGCAGCGATCATCCGGGTTTCCTGATTTGTCCCTGATAGTATTTCCTTCGTCAATTTTAGCGTTGCCTCTTTTCCCTTGTAAAAAACACCTCATAGGGCACAGCTTTTGATTTCAGTATTTCCTCGGCTTTCTTCCCTGCCATTGGATTGACAATGAAATACAGCGTGTCATTAAGGGGCGGCATGTTCATTTCCCTCTGTTTGGTTATATTCGGCATCCCATTCAGGTCGCAGGCTGGATGTAGTTTGGCAATATTCCAGCAATGCCTGTGCGCCTTTTAACTGCTGTGCCTTAAGAGGAGATGATATATTCCGCAGCCTATCAAACCAATCCGGGAAGGTCCGTTTATCCAATATCGTAATATCATTAGGAGCTCTGGGATAATCCACATATCCATTCCGGGATAGAATCACCTTCTTAATCGGCACGTTCACTTCATAAAGCTCAAATAACTGGGAGACGATGTTCCCCATCCGATTTGCGCCCAGCAAAGGGCTGAGCACTTTTTTATCAGGATGCTTATGATGCCTGCGGACCCAGAACCGATCACCCCCACCGATGAAAGCAGCGTCTTCCTCAGCTTCCAGAAAAGTGATGCACCAAGCGTCAACTGGGGTCAATAAAATGACATCGACTTCAACAGGAGCATTTTTCAATAGAAAAATTGGTTTATATAATACAAGAAACGTATCCGGAAAACGCTGCAGAAAAAAGCGGAGCCTTTCATCCAAAAAGAATGATTGGTCCACAAATGACTTTTCTCGAAGCGTCGAACTTCCCCATTCCATTTGGAAGCGGAGCAATTGATTTAAAAAATTCTGCTTTAATTCATCCAGACTGGCCGGACGGAACGGAAACTTTAATGAAAATACATTCGTATTTTCAACTTGGTTCTGTATTACCAACTCTTCCGCCTCTGCCTCCTGTTCAGCCCTGTGGAATATGCCTTTCACCCTTTTAAACAGGCCCTTTGACCCTTCCTGTGAAGTATCAATCTTGACCTGTGTTCCACTTTCAGCATATTCGCTATACAACCGATCTAGCTCACCCGCATTATAAGCAGCCTTCAATGTATCCCATTGCTGTTTTTTCAACCGTGCAAATTGTGTTGGATATCGATAAATATCCTGCTCATACCGGGAAATATAATCCTGCATCTTTATGAGCTGTGCCATACAGCCACCACCCCTCTCACTCTATTTTTCAAGGGGTATCGTGAAAATCTTCTCGTATGACGGCGAGGCTCCAAGATGTGTTTGATATAACGCAACCTGGTCAGCTTCAAAATGCTTATCCTCCAAATTTGCCATCCGCCGGACGCTCTCCAACGAAAAGGGACTTTCCCCCTCAAATTTTCTTGCCAGCGTTATATGAGGCTTAAACGGCTTTTTATCAAGTTCAAAACCGGCCTCGATACATGAATTATAAATTTTTCTTTGAATGGTAAAAAGCCTTTCTTGCTGGTTGACATCTGCCCATAGAATCCTTGGACTCTCACTCTTGCCAAAACCGCCGATATCGCCGAGTTTCAAACCAAATGAGGCTTCATTAGCAAGCTTGCTCTCCACACGCTCCAAAGCTTCCTTTTTCAATGGATCGGGCGCATTGCCCAAAAATGCCATCGTAATATGATAATCGGCTGGATGCAGCCATTTCTTAAATGGAAAGTCTGACCTCAGCTGTTCCGTAACAGCATTTAAATAAGACTTAATATCATCAGGTAATACTAAAGCAAAGAAAAAATGAGTATTCATGGTCGCAAACATCCCTTCCTGTTTTCCCATTAATTTTACCATAATCCCCATTGCCTATACTTTCATGGACTTCCTTATAAATATTCCCTCCATCAAAAAAAGACTGGAATCCCTGCCTTCCATACTGTGAACGAAGCTATAGAGGAAGTAATCCTTCAGAGGGATTGTTCATAATAGTTTGGGGCGGATTATTGCAAGGAAGGACGGATTAACAAAAAAACTGCACCTCCAATTGTTAGATGTTGTCTAACAATTGGTGTGCAGTCAAAATGTTCCTTATCTGCCTCTTCTCCTTTTAGCTGAACAGCGTTTCGTAAAGAAGGAACAAATTCAGTCCGATGATGAGTACAGCTATGAGCCAGGCAGTGCTTGAGGTGATTTTGTGATTGACCAGGTTGCCCATGATTTTTTTATTGCTTGTGAACATGATCAATGGCACTAAGGCAAACGCGATGCCAAACGAGAGTATAACTTGACTCATCACAAGTGCTTTAGATGGATTCACTCCCCATAATATTATCAGCAGAGGCGGGACCGTCGATATGGCCCTTCTCAAATAGATCGGTATACGTCTTTTAATGAATCCCTGCATGACTACATCACCTGTCAATACACCAACGGATGAGCTGGATAAACCGGCAAATAATAAGCCTATTCCAAAGAGCATCGCGACAGAGGGTCCAAGCATGGCACCGAATTGTTGATAGGCAACATCCAAATCCTCTACAAGTATTCCATTCTTATGAAATAGGGCAGCTGAAACAATGACCATTGCGGCATTGATCCCACCTGCAATCACCATGGCGATGATAATATCAATTAGCTCAAAACGAAAAATTCTTTTTCTTTCGAAATCGTTTTTACCGACAATTCTCTTCTGAGTTAAAGAGGAATGAAGGTAAATCGCATGTGGCATAACGGTAGCTCCAAGCATACCTGCCGATAGTAAAATACTGTCCACTCCCTCGAATTTTGGAGTGAAGAGTCCTAAGACAACGGATGAAGTGTCAGGTTTCGCATAAAAAACTTGAGCACCAAAGGCAATCACCACAACAAATATCATGACCGTGATCAAGGCTTCGAATGTCCGATAACCTCTACGCTGGATTTCCAAAATGGCAAAAGAACCAATCGCTGCAATAATGGCCGATGTGATGAGCGGTAAGTCAAATAGCAAATAAATTCCCAGTGCCGCTCCTATGAATTCAGCTAAGTCCGTTGCCATTATGACTGCTTCGGCTTGAATCCATAATAAGAAAGATGTCTTTTTCGAAAATTTCTCCCTGCATAACTCAGGTAGGTTCTTTCCTGTCGCTATCCCCAATTTAGCGGATAGTGATTGAATCAGCACAGCCATTAAATTAGATGCGAAGATAACCCATAATAATGTATAGCCATATTTAGATCCGGCAGTAATATTGGTAGCATAATTCCCTGGATCAATATAGGCCACAGCTGCTATAAAGGCCGGCCCTAGATAAGGAAGCAGTTGTTTGATCCCTCTCGAGGAAGATTGATGCAATACATCGGACATTTCTATTTCAGCTCCTTTTTACACGCAACTTAAATTGTTGCAACGGGTAAACTTTTTAGGTTATTAGCAATTATATTCCTGGATCTTGAAAATGTCAAAAAAATTTTTTTACATGAATTTAACTGCATGAGGTGGATGTTTTTAATGTGAACGAAGGCGTGTAAAAAGAGGTTCGGACACTTCTGACTTGAAGTCAGGCCAATTGCACTATAAAAATCTTTCATGTTCGGCTTTAAAGTAGAAGCATTTAAAAAAAATCCCCTTGCCAGTTTCGGCAAAGGGGGGTTTGTATCTATTTAACCGAACCGCATTGCCTCTCGACTTCCTCGGAAAACAGTTTTTGAATTCTTTGGGTTATCGGACCGGGTTCCCCGGCTGCAATCGATTGGCCATCGATATTTATAATTGGTGTCACTTCGACGCTTGTGCTCGTATAAAGGACTTCATCGGCTGCCATCATGTCCTCGACAGTGAAGGTCTCTTCGACATAGGGAATTCCATGTTCAGCGCAAAGTTTCAGCATCACCTGACGGGTAATTCCATTCAGGATCAAGTTGGTGGCCGGATGCGTTTTAAGTAGTCCATCCACCACGATTGAAACATTTGACGAACTTCCCTCCGTAACCGTGCCATCTCGATGCTGGATCGCTTCATCACACCCAGCTTCAACCGCTTGCTGTTTAGCCATTATATTACCAAGTAGATTTAAACTCTTAATATTACAGCGCAGCCAGCGTATATCGTCGGTGGTAACAGCCTTGACCCCTGGCTTCATTTTTCCTGAATAAGGCGTTTCCTTCGTATAGGCTACAAAGACCGGTTCCACCTCAGCAGTTGGAAATGAGTGTGTTCGTGGAGATACGCCCCTTGTCAGCTGCATATAGACGATACCGTCCTTCAGTTGATCTTCAGCGATCAGTTCTTCCATGCGGGTTTTGATTTCCGCTACAGTAAAGGGAACTTTCATCTGAATCAGCTTCGCACTGTCCATCAGCCGGTTTAGATGCATGTCTCCCGCAAATAATTCGCCATTATAAACCCGGATGACTTCATAGACGCCATCACCGAATTGATATCCCCGATCTTCAATGTCAACCTGTACTTCGGACCTGCTTTTAAGATCGCCGTTAAAAATGATTTTTCCCATGTCTTTCTCCTTCTCAGCCTTTTATTTAGCCAATTCATGAATGGCACGTGCATAAATGGACGTGGCCTTTAGCATATCTTCAATATCAATATATTCATCTTTTTGATGCGCAATATCTTCGCTGCCAGGGAAAAGCGGGCCGAATGCAACACCTTCTTTCAATGAACGGGCGTAGGTGCCGCCGCCAATCGAAAGAAGCTCAGCTTTATCACCTGTCTCCGCTTCATAAACTTGCTGCAACGTCTTAATCAAGAAGCTTTCACTGCTCACATAATGTGGAATAGAATGCGAATTGGTCTTCACTTTCAAATTATATGCCGCAAGCCTCTCTTCCAATGCCGCCTTTTCCTGTTCCCACTCAAACGTCACTGGATAGCGCATACTGAAACCAATCGAGCTGTCCCTTTGTTTAGAATAATTGAAAACGCCGGCATTGACCGTCAATTCTCCTGTTTGCTCATCTGAATAAGCCACACCTAAATTATTTCCACGGGAATCTTCAAACAAACGATCCTTGATGAAAGTGAAGTAAGCTTTCGCCTGCGGATCAAGAGTGAGATCAGCTAAAAAGTCGGCTAAATGCAGACCTGCATTTATTCCATTTTTCGGTTCCATTGCATGTGCCGAGACACCATTCATTTCAAGGAGCACTTGATTTTTTTGCGGAACGGCCTGGCCTTTCAATGAGTATTTTTGCAAATAAGCCTTATAGTTTGCCACTACTTCAACTGGATTAGCCGCTTCCACAGTCGCCGTAGCAAAATCCGGTACCATATTCGTCCTTCGGCCTGAAGAAAATTCCATAACATTCACGTTTGAGCTCGTACCATTTTCTGCATCGGCAGGTTGGATAACCGAGAAATCCCAAATTCCCTTTTCCGCACTGATGATCGGGAAGTCAGCATCTGGTGCGAAGCCCATCGATGGCATTTCCTCCACTTCAAAGTACCGGTCAACGCAGCGCCAGTTCGATTCTTCATCCGTTCCAATGATCATCCTTACACGTTTGTTCAAAGGTTTTCCTAGCTCCCTGACTAGCTTCATTGCATGATAGGCAGCCATCGTCGGTCCTTTATCATCGATTGCCCCACGAGCATATATGCGGCCATTACGGATTTCAGCGCCAAACGGATCCGAACTCCATCCATCTCCTTCAGGTACCACGTCGACATGGCATAAAATACCGATTAACTCCTCGCCTTCACCCATTTCAATATGGCCAGCGACATTATCGACATTTTTCACAGTAAAACCGTCTTTTTCGCCTAATTTAAGCATGTAATCAAGCGCTTCCTTGACCCCTTTACCGAATGGGGCCTCCTCTGTCGGATGCTCTTCATCCAATACACTTTTTATTTTCAATAAGTTTTGTGTGTCCAGTAATAGGTCCATTTTCCGTTTTTCAACTTCTTCTCGCCAATTCAATTCACTCAAAATACGTCAACTCCTCTTTTATATATATTTTACATTTTATCACTTTTCCTATCTGATTCGCCAAGCGTAGCAATCTTTTCTTCGTATTCCCGTTTTATTGCGAATGTCAAACTACCGATAAATTCCCCTTATTATAAACCCTCTTTTTTAAAAAGAAGGTGATTTCACTTGACTCTCTTCATCCATTAACTCCGTTACTTTTCGGTTTAGTCTTGGGATATATAACGCTAAAAATAAGGAACGACCTAAACTGAATGCCAGAAATGCAAGCCATAATCCATGATTGCCATGCTGGGGGACTGCTGAGAATTGGACAACTAGAAAGGCCAATAGTGCAAGGAGCATCGAGTTTCTTATAGGAACCGCTTCAGTCGCACCGGTAAATACCCCATAGAAAATGAGTCCGATAAAGGCAGTGAAAGGGAATAGGACAATCCAAAGTCCGTATTCATGGGCCAGTTCGATGACACCTGGGATATTCGTGAAAAGGAGAATGACCTTATCGCTAAATAGATAGTATGATATAGCAAGTATGAGCGAGGCATACAAGCCCCACTGCGCAGAAAGTGAGAGAGTTTTTTTATAAAGGTGAATATCTCTCGAACCAATGGCCTTTCCAATTAGAAGACTGGACGCATTCGCGAAGCCATCAAAGCAATAGGCCATCAGGTAATGGATTTGTATGAGTACGGCGTTGGCCGCCAATGTCTCTGTCCCGAAAGTGGCTCCTTTAGCCGTAAAAAGATTGAAAACCGTAATCAGGCAAATGGTCCTGATGAATAAATCCCTGTTGACCACCATCATTTTCTTCAGGGAAGCATGATCGAACCCCTCCCGGAATGAAAAAGCATCCGGTATGATAACCGCTTTCCGAATCACCCACAAGCCCAGGAAAAAAGCGGCAATCTCTGATATCAATGAAGCGGCAGCAACCCCTGATACTGACCATGAAAAGCCATTTACGAAAACCAGGCATAAGATAATATTGATCACGTTCATGAAAACTTGTATGAACAAAGATGTTTTTATCCTGGATTTCCCGATTAACCAGCCTAGGATGACATAGTTCAATAATGCAAAAGGTGCACCCCATATCCGGATGCTGAAGTAATCTGCAGCAAAGGCGGAAACGTCCGATTCCGGACCGATTGCACCTAACGAAACATTCAAAATGGGTTTTTGGATCACGATAAAAAGAAGACCGATAATTGCTGCTATGAAAAAAGGCCGAATCAAAGCCATCAGGCTTTGATTTTCATCCCTTGCTCCCTCCGCTTGTGCTGCAAAGGCAGATGTACTGACACGAAGAAATCCAAAAAGCCAATACATCGTGTTAAAGATAATGGTTCCGACAGCTACCCCGCCTATATAAGCGGGATCACTCAATTTTCCAACAACAGCCGTATCAACCGCACCGAGCAAGGGCGTACTCATCGTCGAAATCGTAAGCGGAATGGCCAAGGAAAGATACATTTTGTTATTCATATTTGAATGACCTCCTTTTTACATAAAAGACTTTTTCAGGTCTGAAAAGTTAAAATTGGAATGACGTTATAAAAAATATATTAAAAGTACAAAAATTGAACATGTTGTGCCCCTACCAAGGTGGCCTGGAAATAGAGGACCCTAATGCATGGCTGCCTCTACAAGGTTACTTGTGAATAGTTTCGAATAGAATGGTTAAGCCATTTTGGATATTGACAATCTACGGAGTCAAACTTATCAATCTCAAAAGATTAAAAACGATTGCAACCTGTAGGGGTTATGGGAGGCCCATTAAAATATATCAACTTTCCGGCACTATTTAAAATATACAACTACTTTTTATCCAGTAAGAAGCTTGAACATATATTCATCGTCATAACAACTAATCCGGAGTGATCATGATGGGAAGATTGACTAATAAAATGGCCATTATCACTGATTGGATAGCTTCTATGGAACTGTACTTGATGGATCTTCAGACGAAAGCTGGAAAAGGATGTAGGGTGACGACACACCCATTACATAAAAATTAGTAGATTCAAAAGAGTTAGTGAATCAAATGATAAAGGCAACTCCATTACAGCGTTTGGGTCAGCCGGCTGATATTGCAAATGCCGTGCTTTATCTAGCATCCGATGACGCTTCCTACGTTACGGGTGCCGAGCTTGTCATCGACGGCGGATACTCTGCTCAATAATAAAAGGTGAAAATGGAAAATCCCGTTTCTGAAATCCAGAAACGGGATTTTCCGATTCAACATGGAAATTTGACCTATGAGTGTAATAAGTTAAGTTAACACACCAATGAAATAGCCAAAAGTCGTAAATACCAAACACCAGCTGAAAGCCCCTGTACCTGCAAATATAAAGTACTTTCTTTTCCCCATTCCATTCATTCCGGACATGTAACTGGCGAAGTGGCGAACTCCTGGGATGAAATAGGCTATGATAATGGTCCAAGGACCGTATTTATTGAACCAATTCTCTAGTTTTTCCAACCTCGCGGGAGTCATTTTGATCCATTTGCCATGCTTTCTCAAAAAAGGCTTACCCACCTTTTTCCCGATGAAATAACTGACAAGCATCCCGGATATCGATCCAAGGAAACTGACGAGGAATGCCCCCTGGACATTCAAAACGGAGATGGATGACAAATAGCCGACAAAAGTCATCATGAACTCATCAGGTACCGGCAAGCCAATAATCCCAATGGCCAACAGTCCATATATCGCAAAATAACCATAGTTTGATATTAAATCTTTTACTATATCCATCTATAGTACTCCATCTCAGCACCCTTTTATAAAGTAATCCAATTTCTGATGCGGGCCTGGGTAACGTGATTACTTCTTTTTAATAGGATAACCTAATTTAACCCATATGAGTTGATTTTCATAAAAAAAGAAAAAAAAAGAAGAATGGACACGTTTTTTGTTGAAGGACTTGTATGATAATGGCAGTCAATGTTTCCCCATTACGGAAATGAAAAACGGCAAAAAAAAGCGGACTCGATATCTGAGTCCGCTTCCTCTTATTTCACAATTTTCATTTCCTTGATCGGCCAATACACTAGATTCGCCTTGCCGACAATTTCATCGACGGAAATCGTGCCGATTTCACGGCTATCCAAACTATTTTGGCGATTGTCCCCCATAAGGAACAGCTGGTTATCCGGCACTGTCATGCTGCCTGTTTTATCTTCGAGCTTGAAGGATTCAGTCAGCGGCAAACCTGCCATCTGTTTCTTATATTTGTCCAAGTATGGTTCTTTATAAGCTTTCCCATTAATATAAAGCGTATCGTCTTTATATTCAATATGGTCACCTGGCAGACCGATAACCCTTTTTATATAATCTTTATCTACCGTTGCATGAAAAACGACAATATCAAACCGGTGGATACTATCGATATTCGTTCCAAACTTGTTAAGAACAATTCGTTCGTGGTCTTGCAGAGTCGGCATCATTGACTCACCGTCCACGACAATCGGTGCAAAAATATATGTTCGAATTAAAAAAGCTAGAATGACTGCAATCCCAATCGCTTTTATCCATGAAAAAACTTCTTTTCTTTTTTCCAATTGTAGTCCCTCTCTCTGTTTTTTATTGATGCAATTATATCATAATCCTTGTATGATCACTTCATACAAATACCTACATTTTACGCATTAACAGTAATTCCCAATTCTGTGTTGGGTTTCGATACTTTCTTACTCTATTTTCCTGCGCTGCATTTGCGCCGGACAAATGGCATTATATGTACGGACTTCCTCATTAATATCGTCAATTCGTTTCATTAATTCCGATTCAGGTTCATTGATTTTTTTCAATCGAACCAATTCGGGATAGCAGGTAACCGGCATCCTTGGCCTTCGTCAAGAAGTCTTTCATATATATCTCCCGATAGTGCCGACTCCGGAATCGTTTTTCCAAGGCCAGGATTATTTTTCAGCCCGCCGTCCCTTTCATAATCCTAAAAACCTGATCCATCAAGTTTACATGCCCATAAACAATCTCCCTTCAGATCGATTATAATTACATCTATTTACAATTATAGCATTTTCATCAATATCCACTCCGTTCTGGAAGATCAAATCACTGAAACACCTTCTCCTATTATTTATACCAGCTTTCAGCCAAAACCATTCCACTCATCAAAAAAAGGATTCCACTATTACCGGAATCCTTTTTTTCCATCTATTTAACTGTAATTTTCCTTTTTACCTCTGCCTTGTTCTTCGATTTATCCGTAACTGTGTAAGTCAATGTATAGGAACCCTTTCTCTTCGTATTCACTGTACCCGTCACTTTGATTTTACTTGTCAAGTTGCCATCCAGGTTATCTTTCGCAGATACACCTGATTTAGGATTGAATGTCGAGTTGTAGGAAATGGTTTTACTCTTGGCACCGGAAATGACCGGCTTGGTGCCATCTATCGTGACCTTTCTGGTGACTGTCACTGCATTTCCCGATTGATCGGTGACTGTATACTTCAATGTATAGGTCCCCTTTTTCTTCGTATTCACTGTACCCGTCACTTTGATTTTACTTGTCAGGTTGCCATCGGCATTGTCCTTGGCACTCACGTTTGTTTTTGGGTTAAATGAAGAATTAAGTTTGATGGTTTTATTCCCAGCACCAAAAATCACAGGCTTGACTTGATCATAAACGGTTATTTTCCTTGTGGCCTTTGCAACATTCCCAGCCTTGTCAGCTACCGTATAAGTCAAATTATTGGTGCCCACTTTCTTGGTATCCACCTTACCGTCCACACGGATGGCACTCGTTAAGTCACCATCTTTATCATCCTTTGCCTTTACGTCGGTTTTAGGATTAAAAGTTGAGTTGAAAGGAATGGATTTACTAGCAGCCCCTGATATCACAGGTTTATTCGTATCCTTGATAGGGACGACAATCGATAGCCTATTGGAGATGTAAGCTGATGAAACATACCCCTTAATCTTTTTGTCCTCCGTTTGTACAGGATACCAGACAAATTTATTTCCCTTAGATTCGTGATAGTCAAATTTCCCTGTGATGATTAAGCTTGTATTGAGCGGCACAGAAACTGCACCTGCCGTAGTGCTTATTTCTTTCCTGATATTCGCGCTGGATGTCGTCACCACTTTGTCTCCTGCCTTGAACCAATAAACAGAGTCATGCGTTTGATCTGTCAGTGTGTATTCCAGCTTTTTAAAGGTGATATTTTCAGTGCTCTCCCGGTCATATTGAAAGTCCGATGTTTTAAATGGATAGATTGCCAGTTTAGTGCCATTCAAAAAACTTTGGTTTTCCAATTCGGAAAATACTTCCTCTTGGTAGGCATTCGCATTTCTTTTCCCGTTTTCCTGGTAAAGAGGACTGTTCACCGGTTTTGTCCCATTGTAAGCCATTACTGGGAAATACCAATTTTCAATGACCTTGCGTCCTGCACCCTTGATCTTGGGCAAATCCCTTCTAGAATACATGCCACTCAGTACCTCGACGCCTGCCTCGATATTATAGACTATATCACTTTCCAACTTTTTCTGGTCATACCCACTTTTATTGGTAAGCTGCATTAGGCCGATACCGCCATCGCCGGACTTTATGGGTTGGCCCGCATCATTAAATTGCCTCCAATCCCCGTTTTCCTGCGTAGCCACCGCTTTTACTACTTCAGGGGGGATTTCAGCCACCATTGCCGCATTCGTCAGTAAACAATTAATCTGCTTATGGGAAGGATTTTTCTCCGGTTGGATTTCACCAAAAGCTGAACAGACTTTGGTTACTCCAGACTCCGCAAGAGCCTGTCCATTGAACAAACCGAATGTTAAACAGGTCATTATTCCAACTTTCATTAAAGGTATCTTCATTGATCGAACTCCAGTCTATTAATATTTAACTTTATAATAATAGTAACATGATAGACTGGTGATTGCAGGTACAAAAAGGTATATTCCCCTAAAATATCCACTATTTTTCCAGTTCAATCGAGTAGGAGGAGGCGCCTAGCCTCCGACCTCTCACACCA
Source organism: Peribacillus simplex (assembly GCF_001578185.1). NCBI lineage: Bacteria > Bacillati > Bacillota > Bacilli > Caryophanales > Bacillaceae > Peribacillus > Peribacillus simplex. Next base: position 3,992,516 of record NZ_CP011008.1, read on the forward strand.
CCGTACGTACCGTTCGGTATACGGCGGTTCAGTTTAAGTCTGACGTAGTTTTGTATATCGTTCATATAGATTTACTAACCCATGATGGAGCCAATAAACATTATTAAGGGTTTTGTCTAGAATAGGACTATGCGCTATGCGCCAATAACCCTTTCTGCTATTTCCCCATTCATATGCTTTTCCAAATGGGACGCCTAATCCTTTGAGTTTCCTCACCCTCGTTCTTGGTAATTTCCATTGCTTCCATAGGCACATTCTGAGTCTTCTTCGAATCCATGAATCTAAATTCTTCAATACGTTCGGAGTATCAATGAGGGCGAAATACCCCATCCAACCTCTAAGGTATTGCTTTAACTTATTTATTCGGAGTTCCATGGGTATCGGTAATTTTCTCGAGGTCATTTCCCTGATTCGTTTCTTTACCCTCTTCACCGTTTGTTTAGCCAGTAGAACCTTCGGGTTCTTCTTTGACTTCGTGAAACTAAAACCGAGAAACGTTCTGTTCCAAGGGCGATCATACTTCGACTTCTCGTAGTTGACCTTTAGCTTCAGTTTATTTTCAATGAAGCTTGAGATATTTCCCATTGCACGTTTGGCGGCTTTTCGTGTCTTCACAAAGATAGTACTGTCATCCGCATACCTTACGAATCGAAGATTGCGTTTCTCTAGTTCTTTATCTAAATCGTCTAACATGATATTAGATAATAAAGGACTTAACGGACCTCCTTGCGGAGTTCCCTCCTCACTTTTATGAAAAAGTCCGCCTATCATAATGCCTGCTTGAAGGAATTTACGAATCAGTTTAAGAACTCGTTTATCTTCAATTTTCCGCTCTAACATTCCCATGAGCTTGTCATGATTCACTTTATCGAAGAACTTCTCCAAATCCATATCCACTACCCATGTATAACCTTCGGTTATATAGGACTTTGCCTTTCGAACCGCCTGGTGCCCTTGTTTGTTAGGGCGAAATCCATAGCTATTCTCCGAAAAGGTTGAGTCATATATCTTGGTCAATATTTGGGCAATGGCTTGTTGAATGAAACGGTCTAGAACGGTTGGAATACCCAAAAGCCGAACTCCGCCGTTTGGTTTCGGGATTTCGATACGACGGACGGGCTTCGGTTGATAGGTACCCTGTAAAAGGGCAGTTTTCATGTTGTACCATTCGGTTACGAGGTGCGGTCTCAGGTTTTGGACCCGCATTCCATCTACACCATGGCTTCCCTTATTTCTTTCTACACGCTTCAATGCCTGTATTAAGTTTTCCCTCTCTAGTATCTGTTCCATTAACATCGTTGATATCCTTTCTACGTGGATAAATGGTCTATTTGTGCCTTTATCTGCTCCACCCTTTTGAAGTTCCCCGTGTATTCACCACTTCTTCCTTCAAATAAGTTCCGTTAGGAATTGTTTGCTTCTTCACAGATAACGAACGCCTAGTATTCATCCTTCTTAATCTGTTCGGTCCTTCCTTGTCTTCTCGAGTAGACAAGTACTATGACCTCTGCTGACTTCTGATGATTCAGCTGTCCATCACTGGAAAGGTTACCAAGTGTACTTGGCTGTCATCAGACCTCCCCGGGTAAGAGTGCAATCTTTCCCTCCATCTATCTGCTTCATTTACTCTGTACCACCTTCGGCAGTAAGGACTTTGTTTTGTTTCGCAAACTCATCCAATGATACCTAGCCTTATATGAAGTTCGTGTTCCTCAGACCGGAGGTTTGCCGCTTGCTTCCTTCAGATTCCACGTCACCGTGGACACCCTTGCATTAAGCTAACCACTACTACTGCCTTCATGATTCGGGACTTCCACCCTATAGATTGCACCCATGCCGGGCGCACGAATAAAAGGAGCTGACCCGCATCTTCGGGTCCAGCTCCTTTGTTTCAAATTACAAAACTATGTATAGTGTTGGATCATCCGATCACTTCCACCGTTTCCCTTGGTTTCCTTACAAGGCACATGATTCCCGGCACGATGAAGAAGATAAGCGGCCATACATGAAAGACTGTCAGAATACCCGTAATGACCATTAGGATTCCGGCTCCCTTCGCTTTGCCCCCTTTTAATAGAAAGATAGCGATCAAGCCGCCTGCCAATGCAATAAACAGCGATATGACCCCCGCCCATAATAAGCCCATGAACAACTTGATTGACATATCCACCTCAGATGTAGAAAACTCGGAATCTGTCATTAATGAGTAGTCCATCATTTCCGTCAAATCGATACTGTTGAGATAAACTGCCGCTATAATCGTCACGATTAAAGAAATCGCAGCGATACTCACACCTATGATACTTAATACGAATTCCCATGTGCGTTTCATTTGCTTCGCCTCCCTAGAAAAGTCACTTATATATGATACCCAATTTGGGAAGAAATAAAAGACTTTTATTCCTTCCTCCACGAAATCTCGTGAGCGTCCATTGGGTATCATCCTTTTCCTGATGCATAGTAAAAGTGCCAGTGCTTAGCTCTTTTGAAAAAAGAACAGGCAGTATGGCAAAATTAAAAATTAATATGATGATTGCAGCTAACCAACGCCCTATTTACGAAAAATACCCAAAAGAAAAGCATATCATTAACACCAATTTTTTGGGTAAAAAATCGAGTAGGGGGAAAATATGTTTATTTTCGCCCCTCTCACAACACCGTACGTACGGTTCGCGTATACGGCGTTTCAATTTATATCACAGTGTGTACTTTTAGATAATGTTCTAAAGCAGAGGGGACTCCCCTCTGCTTTAGACATTTGTTTGAGATTGCTCTTTGGACGACTTTGGATAATCCTATGAATCGGTAACCTTTTCGACAGTAGGTTAATCCTTTCGCTTCTTCCTCCGGAATTCCTAGTTGAATAAGCGATTTAATTTGTTTCTTTGCTACTTTCCATTGTTTCCATATGATGACCCTAATTCTAGAGCGAAGCTTTGTGTCTATTCGTTCCGTCATTTTTTTCATGTTTGCCACTCTGAAGTAGTTTACCCATCCAACTATTACTTGGTTCAATTTCAATATTCGGTAGTCTAGTGGAACATTCCAATTTCGCTTTGTCAGTTGTCGAAGTTTCCTTTGAAACTTCTGTACAGAACTTGGATGAGGTTTCACTTTGTAGTTGTTGTTATTAGTGCCATAATAATACCCAAATCCTAAGAATTTCAACTCTTTTGGACGTGAGATTCTACTCTTCTCTACGTTGACTATCAGGCCTAATTCCTCTTCTATAAATCTCACGATTGTGCTCATTACTCGGTTCGCTGCCTTTTCACTTTTCACAAAGATAAGGGCATCATCAGCGTACCTCACGAACCTTAGTCCTCTTTTCTCCAGTTCCTTATCAAGTTCGTTTAACATTATATTACTTAATAGTGGACTGAGGTTGCCTCCTTGCGGAGTACCGACAGGTGTGTCTTCATATTTTCCATTCACCATGACTCCACTGACTAAGTATTTTCTGATTAACGAGATGACATTTCCGTCTTTTATTGTGTTGGATATGATTCTCATGAGTTTATCGTGATGGACGGTATCGAAGAATCTTTCAAGATCAATGTCGACTACCCAATCATGTTCATCATTCAGAAACTCCAGGCTTTTAATTATCGCCATTTCACAACTTCTTTTTGGTCTGAAACCGTAACTGAATTCACTGAATTGCTTTTCAAATAGTGGACTGAGAACTTGATGAATGGCTTGTTGAACGACTCTATCCACTACTGTTGGTATTCCCAATTTGCGCATCTTTCCATTTTCTTTTGGGATCTCCACTCTTAAGGCAGCTTGTGGTTGGTATCTTCTTGTTCTGATGCGCTGACGCAGTTCATCTTTGTTCTCTTTCAGGTATTGCTTTAGTTCGTCGATTGTTACTCCGTCGACCCCACTTGCACCTTTATTTTTATAGACACGTATGTAGGCTTCGTTCATATTTTTATTACTTAGGATTTGTTCTAAAAGTTCCACACTCGTTTCTCCTTTCCTCTCACGTAGTAAGTGATATCTCCATTTTGGTTATTCTTTGAGGTACGCTCATACTTTTACCATTAACACATTCGGAGTTCGTCACTTACGCATTCGTGGCGTTGAAACACTATAAATTGTTCAGCCCTTCATGAAATTATTTCATTACTATGGCTTCTGCTGACTTCTTGCGACTAACCTTTTTCGACTGTACTTCTGTACATCCGCAAGACCTCCCAGGGTAAGACACCTATCTTTCCTCTTTTACTCGCCTGATTTACTCTATAAAGTTACGCACATCTTTTGGACTTTAACTTGTCTTGGAGTTTAATCCCTTTATAGAGCCTTAGTATCAGATTCCTGTTCGTCGAGCCAAGATTTTATTCCACGCTTCCTCCAGCCCTTACCTCACGATAAGTACCTTGCGCTTCCTTAGTGGTTGGTCGATGTGTACCCCCACAGTGGACTTTCACCACCTAGATAGTTGCCATACCTGGCACACAAGGAAAAAGACTCTTTTTTTTCAGAGTCTAATAAACATTCCTATTCACGATCAACGCCACCAATTCTTCGACAGACGGCTCTTTGGGCATCATATCTTGTGCAAATCCATAGTCTTCAAGTCTTTTGCCGGTGCTTTTCCCGATTACCCCGATGGAGGCTTGATTTAGCAGCGCTTCAATATCCACGTCTGCCTTGTTCCCGTATTCCATCAGCATATCCACTGAATGCTGATTCGAAAAAAGTACCGTATCGACTTCTTTTCCGTCCAGCATTCCCGGAAGGATTTCAAGGAATCTTTCATCAACAAATTTATCGATGGATTGAAAATAAGCTTCTGCCCCATATTCCGAATTTTGTTCCTGTTCCCTATCTCCAATTACCAACAGTGTTCCAGTTTCCTCCATCTCGGATTTGAGCTTGGCCATCAGTCCGCGTTGTTGTAAAACTTTCTTCGATTTCCTCGATAATACATAAAGTTCCGAAGAAATCCGGCGGTAATCAATGGCATATTCAGCTAGTAAATCTAAGAACCCATGGACACTTTCGGGTGAAGTGAAGAGAATTCGATCATACAAAAGAAACGAGAGCAGCTGACTTTCTTCAATTTTCACTTTTGTCGCATTCCATTTAGGAAACTCAATGATATCACCGCCAAGTTCATGCAGGGCTTCTGCCAATGAACTCTTTGCCGTCCCGGTCCGGGCCACTAAAAATCGTTGTCCATAAAGAGGCTTGTTTTCGAACCATTGCAGTTTGCCCCTTAGTGAAATGATATCTCCTATCAAGGTGACCGCCGGATTGCCAAGCGACCTTTCACATACCCTTTCGACGATATCGTCCAAGGTCCCCTCGACCGTTTCCTGTCTTCCATATGTGCCCCATTGAATGACGAGTGCCGGCGTATTCCCTGGCTTTCCATGATTGATCAAATTTTCGCGGATATAAGGAAGGTTGGCCACACCCATATAAAAGGCAACCGTATCCATACTATTCACAAGCCCATTCCAATCTATATCCTTCTTCGTTTGGTCATGGACCGTAACCATCGCAAAGGAACGTCCATAATCCCGATGCGTGACGGGAACTCCTGCGTACATGGATGCGGCAATGCCAGACGTAACCCCCGGAATGACTTCGAATGGGATCCCCTGTTCTTTCAACGATCCCGCTTCCTCCCCGACTCTTCCAAAGACGGCAGGATCACCGCCCTTCAAACGGACGACCCGATGCCCTGCCATTGCTTTGGACACAAGCAGCTCATTTATCTCCCCTTGGCTGATACCATTCGTATAAGGTTTCTTACCACAATATATCAACTCACAATCAAGAGTGGCAGCCTCCAATAGTTTGGGATTTAGCAATCTGTCATATAAAATGACATCCGCTTTTTCGATCGCCTTTTGTCCTTTTACGGTAATCAGGCCCACATCACCCGGACCTGCCCCAACAAAATAGACTTTGCCCTTGTTCATGCCGCACTCACCCTTATCTGCTTGCAATGCCCTGATAATATTTCACCAGCTCCACCATTGCACTGCCCATCCGTTGATCTTCTGGATATATGACCCGCTTGATTCCTTCATCTATTACCACTTGTGCCGTTACTTTTCCGACAGCAAGAGCAATCACATCGGATTTAAACCAGTCGATTATTTTATCTTCCACACCTTGTTCACGGGCAAATTTCATCAAATTACGAGGCTGAGGTGCGCTCGTGAACACGACAGAATCTACCTTCCCTCCAAGAATTTCTTCGATTAGCTGACGCATCGTTTCTTTTTCGGGCGGTATATGTTCGTATGGAAGGATTTCTTTATGTTCCACTTTTTGCTCATCCAGCCAATTCATCAAAAGAGGCGCTGGATCGCCGTGAAGCTGCAAAGCGACCATTACATCTCCGGACAGATGGCCTTCCAGATTTCGAACGAGCCCTGCCGTACTCCCATCATCATCACGGATTAATGGCTGCAAGCCGAGTTTTTTCAGCATATTCACTGTTTTATAGCCCCTAGCCGCAATTTTCATGGACTGCAAAGCCTCTATGAAACGATCTCCCGCTTCCATCTTCAATGCCGTTTTATATAATAGTTCCGTCCCCACTCCCGTCGTCAGGATGATCCAATCGAACTCTCCTGCCATCAAACGGGTGACATCCTCTTCCAAATGGGAATCATCAAGGAATACCGTCCCCTGTGCTGGACGAACGAGTGGGACTCCCCCAAGATTATCAACGATTTTACTAAGTTCTTCCGTCTTCCTCGCTCCCAATAAAGCAATGGTCCTGCCATTAAGCTTACTCATCCATGCCCCTCCTATATGTACATTCATTTTTGAAACCTCTAATCCATCTCAACCATTATACAAATTTTCAGTCTTTGAAACTATAAAAAACAAAAGTATCTGCGCCTTTTTCTTTCTTTTATCCTCTATTAAATTATAGTTTAGCAGCACTTTGCAGAAAGCAGCATTACCCTTGATCTTTCATTTCCTGAAGTATAAATGCATTAAATTGAATTCATTTTCACCATCACACGTAATGGTATGTATGGCATCCGACTTAATGAATGCTTCACCATCAAGCTCCCCCACTTCGTTCACCATTGAAATTACAAATATATCATCTTCCAGGTTTTTAATAAAACCCTGCACATCACCATATCCCGCATTAAAAAGTTCAACTGAAACCATGAAGTTATTTTCATGTGCAAAATCCAGAAAACTCAAAAGTAAATCTTCATTTCCATCAACGAATTCAATATGATTTTGTTTTTTTGCCATATATAATCTCTTGATTTTCTTAATGTATTTCGTATTGACATTGATTTGGTGAATGCTTTCAAGATAAAGTAAACTGTATCCATCATACAGCCCGGTTGAAGTAATATTAGCTGCCACTACAAACGCATCTGACACTTTTAGTATCTTAGCCACACGAAATTTCCTTAAATCATTTGTATCCGAGTATAATTCGACAAACTCTTCTCTTTCAGAAATTTTAAGCAATTGTTTTTTCATCTTTCAATTCCCTTTCTCCGAAATTATTTATAAGCCCAAATTCTTCATTAAATTTGGCTGTTTTCACATACTTTGTTGCTATTTACCAGGTAGTGAGTTGTGGTTGATTTCCCCTCCAGATGCTCGCTTTCCTTGGTGCGGGCGGTGAGCCTCCTCGGCGTAAACGCCTGTGGGGTCTCACCTGTCCCGCTGCTCCCGCAGGAGTCTCGCACTTCCGCTCCAATCAACCTTAAAAGTTTCGTTTTAAAAACAACGAAAAGAGCCTTAAATTTAAATTCTCTCCTTTTAACTTTCCTTCCAAGTAAAAAAAAGACTGCCACCAGGACAGCCAGTTTCCATTTATCAATTCTTGTGCACGGCCCTTTGGGCAATTTGCTCATGTTCTTTTTTCACAAAAACATCATATTGAGTAGTTTTATGGCGATTTTGAAAATCCTGGGAACCTAAATTCATAGGCGTTTTCGTTTTGAATTGGATACCCTCGTTTTCCAATTTCGCTATCACCTTAAAATAATTATCATTTCCAAATGCCGTATAGATACAAGTCCAGTATTTATAGGAAATTATTTTGACAGTTAATACACATGCAATCACGACGACTAGTATCCCAATTATGATATACACCTTTTTAGCTCCTTTTTATTTCGGAAATCCCTTCTTTACACTATATTCTTTGCTTCATGTATCATCTCCTTTTTAAACTGCCTTCACTTTGCTCAGATCCGATCCGACAACTACTGCAAACGGTGCTACTATCATGTAAAAAAAACCTAATTAATACTTTTGTTTGTTGCAATGTTATAGTGCTATGTAGTAAAATAACATTGTGAAATAATTCACAAAGTAATTGTTTATTACAGCTCTGCAAACATAAAAACATGCAGACTGAAAATTTTTTTACAGCCTCTTGTGAAATATTTCACATATTAAAGGGATGGAGATATCCTTTTAAGGAAGTTTTTTACTTTCGAAAAAATTGGAGGTATTCATTATGAATTCTACACAGGGAAATAAAGTCGTTTTAGTTGGTACTGGTGCAGTTGGATCTAGTTATGCCTATGCTTTGATGAATCAAGGAATATGTGATGAGTTGGTTCTTGTCGATTTGAATCAAGAAAAAGCGAAAGGCGATGTTATGGACCTAGATCATGGTCTTGTGTATGCGCCTAGTGCCATGAATATAAAATCCGGATCATACGAGGACTGTAGGGATGCTGCAATCGTAGTCATATGTGCTGGAGCCGCTCAAAAACCTGGAGAAACCAGGCTAGATCTTGTAAGGAAAAACATGAACATTTTTGAATCGATCGTAGGCAGCATCATGAAAGCTGGATTTAATGGCATTTTCTTGATCGCAACGAATCCAGTAGACATTTTGGCATATGCGACATGGAAATTTTCCGGTTTACCGAAAGAAAAAGTGATTGGTTCAGGGACTATATTGGATTCTGCAAGATTCCGCTCTTTATTAGGGCAAGAATTTAATACCGCACCTACAAGTATCCATGCCTATATCATTGGTGAACATGGTGATTCACAACTTCCGGTTTGGAGCTCTGCCAATTTTTCCGGATTGCAGATAGCTCCAAAATTAAATGAAGCAAGAAAAAAAGAGATTGTCATTCAAGTCCGTGATGCTGCATACCAGATCATTGAGTCGAAGGGTGCTACGTATTATGGAATCTCCATGGGATTGGCGAGAATCACAAAAGCGATCTTAAAGAACGAAAATGTCGTCTTACCAGTTGGCTCATTGTTGGAAGGCGAATATGGCCATAGTAATGTTTATATTGGTACCCCTACAGTCATTAATCGCACAGGCGCAAAAAACATTGTCGAGCTTACCCTAAACGAGAGCGAAAAAGAACAGTTTGCCCGCTCTGTTCATACGCTTCAAGATATTCAAGCCCAATTTTGGGAGTAGTTCATACACTAACCAGAATTTCTTATGCAGGGAGCTGTCATTATGATAGTACAAACATACAACCCATTTAATAATCTTGCCATTTCAGCATTAGTTGCAGCTATACCGATCCTTTTATTTCTATTATGCTTGACGATTTTTAAGATGAAAGGAATCCACGCAGCCCTTCTAAACTTATTTGTTACCTTTCTTATCGTCCTTTTCCTCTTTAATCTACCTTTGGGAGAAGCAATCGGAAGTGTGGTTCAAGGTACGTTCCAAGGGATATGGCCGATTGGCTATATCATCGTGATGGCGGTCTGGTTATATAAAATCTCTGTTAAATCCGGAAAGTTCGAGGTGTTACGCGGTAGCATAGCAGGGATTTCACAAGACCAACGCCTTCAGCTCTTACTTATTGGTTTTTGCTTTAACGCCTTTCTTGAAGGAGCAGCAGGTTTTGGTGTACCGATCGCAATCTGCGCCGTCCTATTGGTTTCATTGGGATTCAAGCCTTTACAGGCAGCGATGCTCTGTCTAATAGCAAATGGTGCTTCTGGAGCATTCGGGGCAATCGGTATACCGGTTGGTATCATTGGGACATTCGGCTTGGAAAATGTAACATCGATGAATGTGTCCATGATGACAGCCTTAACACTGCCGCTCATTAACTTTACTATTCCGTTTTTATTAATATGGCTGATGGATGGCTTTAAAGGGATCAGAGAAGTATTGCCGGCCATATTAGTGACATCGACTACTTATACAGTGTCCCAGGCGATCATGACCGTTTTTGTAGGCCCAGAGTTAGCTGACATTATTCCATCTCTCTTAACCATGGGGGTGCTGGCGTTATTTCTTAATAAGTGGCAGCCTAAACATTTATTTTTACTCAACGGCAAGGAATTTGAATTCGAAAAACATTCAATGGGTAATATCGTAAAGGCATGGTCTCCATTTTATCTATTGACGCTATTTGTTTTGATTTGGAGCTTTCCTGCCTTTAAAGGACTGTTCTCTCAAGGAGGTATCCTTGAATCGGCTGTCCTGAAATTAATATTTCCGGGATCTTCGATTACGATCGGCATTGATTTAATCGGTGCAACGGGAACAGCGATCTTATTGGCTGCGCTGACGACCATCGCTACGACGAAAGCCATTAATGTCAGTGAAGGTCTTTCCCTCCTGAAAAAAACGGTTTTAGAGTTTCGGATTCCAATCATCATGATCTGTGCGATCATCAGCATAGCCAAATTGATGTCATATGGTGGATTAACAAATGTTTTGGGGGAAGCGGTTGCGACAACAGGACAAATCTTCCCGCTATTATCACCGCTATTAGGGTGGATCGGCGTGTTCATGACTGGATCTGTAGTGAATAACAATACGTTATTTGCTCCAATACAGGCTACGGCAGGCAACATCATAGGGACAAACTCATCATTATTGGTTTCCGCAAACACTGCCGGGGGCGTCATGGCAAAGCTCGTTTCTCCACAATCGATTGTAATCGCGACGGCTGCAGTTGGCGAAACCGGAAAAGAATCGGCTTTAACGAAAATGACATTGAAATACAGCTTTGGGTTATTAGCCTTCGTGTGCATTTGGACATTTATTTTATCGCTATTCTTTAAGTGAATCCAAGTAAAACTCACGGCTTCGAAAAAGACTGCATCCAAGATGATCAGTTCATCTTGAATGCAGTCTTTTTTACATTTGGCTGTTTTCACATACTTTATTGCTATTTACCAGGTAGTGAGGTGTGGTTGATTTCCCCTCCAGATGCTCGCTTTCCTTGGTGCGGGCGGTGAGCCTCCTCGGCGTAAACGCCTGTGGGGTCTCACCTGTCCCGCTGCTCCCGCAGGAGTCTCGCACTTCCGCTCCAATCAACCTTAAATAGTTTCGTTTTAAAAACAACAATCTTTACGAAAAGAGCCTTACATTTAAAGCAAAAGCCCTTGTCCTTCCTAACCGGTTTATTTTTCCGGCACGTTACAAGAACCGTCCGTACAAGCATCGCCTGTTGCTGGATCATTCACCATTTGCAGCGGATTTTCCTCAGCCCATATTTTTTTCAGCGTATCCAGGAACGCCTCTGCTGACTGTGCGCCAGAGATGCCATACTTGCGGTTAATGACAAAGAATGGAACGCCTGTAATTCCAAGCTGGCTTCCTTCCTGCTCATCGCCCCTTACTTCCGCCGTGAATGTCGTTCCTCCCAGCATGGCTTCTGCCTCAAACTTATCAAGGCCAGCCTCTTCAGCTAAATTAACCAATATAGCATGATCGCCAATATGCTTGCCTTCGGTAAAGTATGCTTTGAACAGGAGCTCGTTCATTTCATTCTCTTTACCTTTTGATTCAGCGAAATGCATCAAGCGGTGAGCATCGAAAGAATTCGTTAAAACCACTTTGTCCAAATGATATTCGAGACCCAATTCTTTAGCCTGCTGAGTCAGGTTTTGATTGTTCGCTTCCACATCCGCTTGAGACATGCCGTATTTCTTGGCCAGCATTTCATTTTGGGACATATCGATTTCCCGCTCAGCCTCTGGGTTTAACTCAAAACTGCGAAATGAAACCTCTACCTGAGCTTTATTTTCAAATTGTTTCAAAGCCTCTTCGAATCGACGCTTCCCTATATAACAAAACGGACATTGATAATCCGACCAAATTTCCACCTTCATGTAAATACCTCCTCATTTTAAATGCAATCGCATTAAGCACATTATATAATCTTGGGTATCCTCTTGCAAGGATATTACCCTAGACACTCTTTTTCAAAATTGGTCAAGTCGACTTTTTTCATGAATTCTTCTAATGTATAGCCCTTTAATAGACGCAATGTTTCCTTTTCGGCCTCGTTCATGATTTCCTCCAAAGCCGTATCCAGCTGCTTCCCTACTTCACCGCATTCGCTCGTTTCCATACAAACTAGACATTCCGGCCGTACCGCTTGATACACATCGGCCAAAGTAAGCTGAGAGGCAGCCACCTTCAAGCTATATCCGCCTTCCCGTCCTTCCTTTGTTTCGACGATCCCCGCCGCTGCAAGCTGAGCCATCACCCTTCGTAAAAAAGTGGCATGTGATTTAACCTTTAAGGCGATTGCGGAACTTGTCAGGAGCTTTTCGCTTTGTGCGAGCCAAACCAGAGAGTGAATGGCAATAGCAAACCGCGGCGGTCCAATTTGATTATTTCGATTACCTGATGACATGCTTATCCCCCTTACACCCCTATCCATAGTATGCCCATTATACTATGTTACGTTCTCCCGAACAAATGGACTCTTGGACTTAATCAATTCAATCATAAAGTCTGAATGGTAAATCTGTATCACAGGAGATTTTCCACGAAGGAAAAATACCCCTATTTACTCGTCATACTTGGCGCAATGCTGTCATCTTTAGTTTTAGCGCCCTGCTATTGGCACCCGCTTTATTCATAATGGATATCAGCTGGATCGGCACAACGGGCGGGATGCCGTCAGCCTATGAAATATCGGATAAGATCACCTTAGATATTGCCTTAAATTCGCTACATAAATTAAAACCAATCATTCGCATTTTATGAAAGACGGATTTATTCATTCGTATACCAATCCCCAGTGTCAAAAGTTGGTGAAGAAAATGAAATTAGGACAATCCCTGTCACGCCTTGGAAACTGTTGGGGTAACGCCCCGCAAGAATCATTCTTTGGTCATTTTAAAGATGAAATGGATTTAATAAACTGTAAGACCTTAAAAGATGTGAAACGCAAGTAAGAAGTTATATGATCTATTACAACCATTATCGAGGACAATGGAATCTAAAAAAGATGCCGCCTGCAAAATAAAGACAGCATCTCCTTCAGGTTGCCTAACTTTTTTTAATGTCCTTTACAAAGGGGACAATTCAGACATACCTAGCCTTTTTATAAAGGATGTTTAATTAATTCCTTATCCGGAAATTTGGTTTGTAGGACTATACATATAGTTTCTTAGTAAAATAAATACCAACCCTAATATTAACGATAATAATCCCACTAATACGACGTATTGTGTACCTAATTCTGAAATAAATAATCCACCTGCAGCTGTACCAATTGTTGTTCCAAAGTTAACGGATGATAAAAATAATCCATTAGCGAAATCAGGAGCTTCTGGAGCTGAAGACGTAATCCAATATTGATTAATATTAGTTCCTATACCAGCCAATATTCCCCAAATTAAAGTAATGATAGCCATAGGAAAAGTAAACTGTCCAAATAAGAATAATATGATATAAACGGCTCCCAATGCAAAAGGAAAAGACACTACAGATTTGATGGCATCTTTAGTAAGTAACTTCCCTGCCACAATGTTTCCAATAATATTTGCCCCCCCGAATATGACTAACATTAAACTAATCGATTTCCCGGAGGTATTCGTAACGGTTTTAAGATACTCAGCAAAATAACTATACACCCCAAATACGGCTGAATTTAGTAAAATGACAGCAACAATGGAAAGCCAAGTAATTGGTTTTTTTAATACCGATAATTGAGCTCCGTAAGAAAGTCTTTCTTTAACAGGCATAGAAGGGAAAAATGCTAATGTAGCCATAAATACTATAACGTTCACAATGGCAAAAAATGCCATTGATATTTGAAATGAAACTGTGCTGGCCAGAAAACTTGCGATAGGTACACCAAGTACCATTCCCGCAGATACTCCAATAAAAACTTTTGAAACAGCTTTTGGAGCTTCTTCTTTACGAACTGAGTTAGCAGCCAATGTAAAAGCTGCTGAAAAATAGATTGGATGAAAAATGGCTGGTATCACACGCGCAATTATTGCAATGGCAAAGTTAGATGTAAATATAGAGACAATGTTACCTAGAATGAAAATTCCAAGTACAAGTAACATTGCCTTCTTGCGATTTATCCCCGAAAATAATAACGGCATAGTTGGACCAGACATTGAAACAGTAAGTGCGAAGAGACTCACCAGCCACCCGGCCTTAGATACACTGATATGAAAGTGATCAGCAATGTAGGGTAATATCCCTATAACCCCCATTTCAGTATTTATGATGCCGAAAGCCCCTATCATCAATATATATATAAGTAAATTATTTCGTTTAAGCAAAAAGCAACTCCTATCTTCAATTATTTACAATTAGGCAGAAACGTTTCTCCACCTTCTTATGCAGGTTCAGGCATTGTATCAAAACAAACTACTGAGATCTTAATTCATCATATCCCCCCTTCCGATCATCCTCTTTTTAATCAAGTTTTTCGATTGTAACTTTAAAATCGTCATTTATGCTTTTAAGTTTTTCTACTCCAGATTCGATCTTACCTAATTTGATCAATCCATTTGAAAGCCCATGATCCCCATAAAATAAAGTAATATTTCCCCAAGGGGAAAAATAAGCAAAGTCTCCAACTGAAGGGTCACTGCCAGATGGTGCGTCTTTAGTAGTTAATCTTTGGTCTAGGACACTAATTTTTTCGATATTCGCATAATCTTTAAAAGTAACTGTTAATGGCAGTTGGTCAAAAAAATCTCTACTTGTTGGATTATCGTACAATTTCACAATTACTTTTTCGTTATTACATGTCAATTTCACTCTAACGTCTTGCATATTATTAAGACCCTCATTATCTTCACTATTCTGATTGTCCGTTTTATCAGTTTTAACTACATTATTAGTACTTGAATTAGTATTTACATTGTCATTGCCCTTGATGTTTTTTTCATTATTACTACTGCCACAAGCTGTTAGAAACGTTGAAGTAGCCAATATAGATAAAAGAGTCCATTTATACCCTTTTCCCATCAATATGCCCTCCTGATTTTTATTCATAATTGCTTGGAAACTAACATAAATGAACAGGGATTATCCTAAAGACTGTTATTAGTAAAAAATTGCCCCCAACAAGCTAAGAGGCAGTTTTTTAATCATTTCGTTAATGGTAACTTCCATTAGATAACTTGTTTCGTTGGGCGAATCAAGATTTCGCTTACCGCAACCGTTTCAGGTGTGCTAATCGCATAAGCCACTGCATCTGCGATATCGCTTGATTTCAAAGAAAAACCTTCTCCTGAATCCATAAGATTCTTTACCCATTCTTGATCTTCAGGAGTATTAATTGTTGTATAAAGTTCAGTACTTACAGCACCTGGTGAAACAATAGTTGACCGAATATTATTTTCTCTTTCTTCCTGGCGCAGTCCCTCCATAATCGCTCTAACTGCAAACTTTGTACCGCAGTATACGGCAGATCCCGGGTAAACAACATGACCAGCTACGGAATCAGTTGAAATAATATGACCGGACTGTTGCTTTTTCATAATGGGTAATACAGCAGCCATTCCATTTAAAACACCCATAATGTTAATGTCTAACATTTGACGCCATTCATCAAAGCGTGTTTCCGAAAGTGGCGCAGTTGGCATGACTCCAGCATTGTTGTAGAGCACATCTACACGGCCATATTTTTCGACCGCCAAATCTATAACTGCTTGAACTTCCTCCTTTTTTGATACATCTGCAACAGCATAAGAAATTTCAGCATTTGGTAATGATTCAACAAGAGCTTTCAAGCGATCTTCACGACGAGCCGCAATCACTAATTTCGCTCCTTCTTGTGCAAGTTTCTTGGTCGTTGCTTCACCAATCCCACTGGATGCACCCATAATAATAACAACTTTATCTTGAATATTAGACATAATTAATAACTCCCTTCCTTATGTGTATTGAAAAACTATAATAGTGGATATTTACTTCGCTTAACAAAGAAAATCACCATTTGTTGATTAATCAACATCCGTTTATCATTATAAATAGAAACAGGATTCACTCACAATGGTTAAATGAACGCGATTTGTTGATTATTGAACAAACCAAATAAAAATGTTGATTATCTTTAGGGAAGTATTGTCTTGTAAATTCATCTTCTCTTCGTCATATCCGCCAAGTATAATAAACGACATATGGTAATCCTTAACAAAACCCTTCAAATCTACATGGCGTATGGAATTCTATTCAGACAAAAAAGTGTGAATCCCGACAAGAGATGCGGGATTCACTCAATGTACCATTGACACGCAAAGCTCTCTACGTCTTTCCACACAAGCCTTATTTTTTCTTCAGATTTTCTTTGAAGAACGACTCAAGCTTGTCAAAGGGGATTAAATTCACCCGATCGTACAGATCCACATGACCTGCGCCCGGAACAATGTAGAGTTCCTTCGGTTCGCCCGCTAGCTTGTAGGCGTCTTCGCTGAACTCTCTGGAATGAGCGTTTTCACCCGCGATGAAAAGCATGGGACGAGGAGAAATCGTCTCTATATCTTCGAATGGGTAGAAATTCATGAACTTGACGTTACTGGTAAGCGTCGGGTGTGTCGTGAGTTCAGGTGACGAACCTTTTGGGGTGAATTCGCCCCTTGGAGTGCGGTAGAAGTCATAAAACTCACGCTCAATGGCGGTCGAGTTTTCATTTAGCCCATGCACTGTTCCGCCGGTGTATTTGGTTTCACCGCCCGTGAACTCCACATAGCGTTGCTCGGCTGCCTCTGCAATGATTTTCTTTCTTTGCTCAAGTGTCAGGGAATGTTTAAGCCCATTACGATTAGCAGCACCCATATCGTACATACTGACTGTCGCAACGGCTTTCATGCGCGGGTCGATCTTGGCTGCGCTGATGGCAAAGCTCCCGCTGCCACAAATCCCAAGAACACCAATCCGATCCCTGTCAACAAACGGCCGGGTGCCCAGAAAATCCACCGCAGCACTGAAATCCTCGGCATAGATATCCGGCGAAACAGCATTGCGAGGCTGACCCTCACTCTTTCCCCAGAAAGACAAATCCAAGGACAAAGTAACGAAACCCCGTTCAGCCATTTTTTGTGCATACAGATTCGCACTTTGTTCTTTTACTGCGCCCATAGGATGCCCGACAATGATCGCCGGATTTTTGGTGTTCTTCTTCAAACCTTTGGGAATAAAAAGATTCCCTGCAACTTTCATGTTGTATTGATTTTTAAACGAAACCTTCTTCATGTTTACCTTGTCGCTCTTGTAAAAGTTGTCTGCTCCATTGGACATGTCCGGCTTGTATGCAACGTCGGTCTTGGATGCAGCGTCAACGCCGGTCTTGAATGCAAAGGTGGCCGCGGATAAAAGCAGGCCCAGTGCTATCACTGTGAGTACACGCGTGATAATAGATTTTTTTTTCATTTTAAAATAACACCCTTTCTTTTTTTGTTTTTGTAAATCATTCTTTTGTAACTATAATGGTGACATTGACTTCGTTCAGAAAAGAAAACATCATTGATTGATTAATCAACATCTGTTTATAATTATAAATAGAAACACGATGCTCTCAATGGTTAAATGAACGCAATTCGTTGATTACTCAACAAATCAATAAAAATTGTTGATTATTTTTAGGAAAGTCTGGTGACCAAACAATGGCGAAAATAGATAGAAGAATAATCAAAAGCCAAGAAGCCATTAAAAAGGCTCTAATCGAACTGATGTCTGAAAAAAGTTTTGATGACATTACCATTCAGGATATTGCAGACAGAGCAAATGTTAATCGAGGAACCATCTATCTTCATTATTTAGATAAATTTGATCTATTAGATAAAGTCATGGAAGAACATATAAAAAACATGAGTAATTTTTGTGAGTCGGCAACTGAAATGGATTATATAGAATCGACTGTACACTGTATGGAATACTTTAAGAGTAATTATTTATTCTTTTCGACGATGTTAGCGAGTGAAGGAGCTCCAAATTTTCGCAGTCAGTTCCTTAAGTTTAATATCGAGGAGTTTAAGAAAGATGTGGACATAACAAAAGGAAAAAATCACAGTCAAAATGAAGATGTAATTGTTCAATTTATTGCAAATGCTTACGTAGGGGTAGTGGAATGGTGGTTAAAGAATGGAATGCCTTATCCACCTCGTGTCATGGCAGAAAAAGTGGGGGATTTGTTAGAGAGGATAGTATAATTACTATTATGAAAAACCTTCTTAAATAAGTGTAGAAGAAACCTGAAGTGACTTTTACTAGGATAGTGGTCTCTTCTTACTTATTAAAATACAAATTGTGAATCATTGCACTTAAACTACCGGGTGGTTTAGTTGATTAAAGATTACTAAAAAAAGAATTCATTTTGAACTCTTTTTTCAAAATGAATTCTTTTTATTTACGCTAAAAAGCTCAAATAATGTATCCTTTTTAAACATTTCCCGAGTTCGGCCCCCATATTTGGTCTTTTTCTTCGTCTATAAGCCTGCTGATTCCATAACTCCATTTACCACCTTTTGCCCGGTCTCCAATACTACTGAATGATTTGCACATTCCCATATAAATAAGCTTCTTCCGGTGCCTTTATTTTCTTCGACTTTTTTAAATCGATCACAGGTACGTCTTCCCCTTTATAGCTTCCTTTTTTTAATGTACCCGTAATGGTGTACCAATCATTCGTCTTCATCCCTTCTACATTCCCATTGACCATATATCCATATAGCGTCGCATCCACTACACAGCAGGACATGGAGAGGCGGGAGATGGCCATTTGTTTTTCTGTAAAAGTATCCTCACGATATATGAACCCCGTAAGCTCTATTTCTTTCCCCTCGATCGTATCGAGGTTATTCAGTAAATCATCCAGTACCTCAAAGTAATTATCATCCGTAACGGTAATTTTCTCCCCATTCGTATGTTTCCCTTTATCATACGAGCTTACCTTCTGTGGCTGCTGGTTCGCCATCCCTCTTTTCGCCAGCACTTCCCCGCTTAATGTAAAATCGGTCAGGATGAAGCCCAGAAGAATCGGAATGAAGAACAAACTATATTTCAGGACCAGCGCGGTTGGGGAAGACTCTCCGTCCGATTCACAATCACAATGATATACACCATGTTTTTGTTTTTTCATACGGAGAAGACTGATCACTAAAAAAGCACAAAGCGCCGCCAATGCATATGGAACCATTTTGGGCGCAATCAATTTCGTTAAATGTCCCGAAACATACAATTTAAAAATCATGAGGCCCAGTCCAAGCAGCAGCAATCCCTCAAGTCTTTGGATAAAAAAACGTTTCATCAGAAGCCCCCCTTACTGATCAATCCGCCTGCAATCAGGCATAGGCTGAAGACGACTGCGAAAACAAGCAAGACATATGTTACGACAAAGCTCCGTTTAAAGCAGGACATCATGATCAAGATATTTTTCAAATCCAGCATGGGCCCAAATACAAGGAAACCCAGTATCGAACCTGGTAAAAAACTATTGGAAAAGGAAGCGGCAACGAATGCATCAGCAGATGAACAGAGTGAAAGCACAAACGCAATCCCCATCATCAATGCCGTGCCTTTTATCGGCGCCTGACCAATATCGGCCATTACGTTCCGATCCATAAGCACTTGAAATATACTGGCAAACAAAGCCCCGATGATAAAGTATCTGCCGACCATAAAAAATTCCTGTGAAGTATGATCAATGAAGCTTGTCCATTTAGTTGATCGAATATCATGTTCATGCCTGTGAACCACTTCAAATTTCTCCTCTTTCACCACATCTTTATTGCTGAATATATAAATGAATAAACCTACGATTACGGCTGTCAGGACGCAAAGAATGATTCTTCCATATAGAATGGACGGGTTATTTTGGAACGCATAATAAGTTGAGCCGAACACGATGACATTCAATATTGGGGCAGTTACGAGCAAGACAACACCTGCATGGACCGGGACACCCTTTTGAATCAATCTCCGTACGACCGGGATAATTGCACATTCGCAGACCGGTATGATCAGCGCTGCCCCTATCGCAGCAAAAATAGCTGTCATTGGTCGTTTTGGTATCATTCGCTGAATGATTTCTTCACTGATGAACAACTGGATGAACGAAGATGCAATAGCACCCAGGAACAGGAAAGGAATCGATTCTAAAAACAACCCCAAAAACACGACGAACACAGAGTGAAGCATCGGGTAGCCCGAGAGATCAATCCCTTTTGGAATGAACACATCGCCTAGAAAAAAGAATGCCAGCAGCAAAAACAATAGAATCAATAACAGCAAATTATCCGTATAACGTTTCAAAAGCATGTTCAACCACCTCGCAAATCATAATTATTACGATTTAAGTTCCGAATCGGTCTAGTATATTCTTTTGATAGGGTGAACATGACAAAAAACAAAAGAGAATGGAAGACATTCCTCCACCCTCATTTATTTCTTCGATACAAATCCCTGCTCTTGTACCCTTCTCCTAAAATCGTTTTCATTTCCTGGCGCCGTTTCACTTGGGTCGCCTCTTGTTTTGCACTATACACGTAGCGAGCCCAATCTTTACGATAGCCTGGGGTAAGTGATTGATAGAACGCAAGCAAATCAGGGGAATCCTGTAAATCATTCTCAATTTCAGAAATCATTTCGATATAATCATCCACCGATTGGCTTGCCTTGGTAGATGGACGGTTTCTATTTGCCGAATCCTCTTTCAGTCCGACTACCGTAAAGATATCATCCAATCCAACCATACGTGCAAACTTCATGTCACTCGATCCGACATAACCGTTTTCATCCGCCCCAAGGCCTTGCATCAAATCATCACGATGGATATATGCATCATATTCTTTATTTCCCTTCTTGGGATATGCCAAAAAGATATAACCGTTTTTACTCAGATAATTTTTCTCGATCACCTTACCCACGATTCCTTTTAAAGAATCCATATCAAATACAAATGCAAATATAAGATCATATGCACCCTTAGTAAGCTCTGTATCGTAATCCGGCAGCTCCGCAAAATAATCCGCCCTTGCTGGCAGATCCAAGACAGCCACCCGTTCATATTTATGTAAATTCAGTTTTTCGACTATTGTTTTAGCCATCGACATCACCCGTCCCATTTCGTATAGTCTATTTTCAGTTTAAAAGTTTCCCATTTGGCCCGCAACTTTTCTTTCAATAAAAAAGCAAAAAAGACGAAGAGTGAACCTCCCGTCTTTTTTATTATAATCATTCTATTAGTAATCAATCTTCTTCGAGTTTCTTTTTCCCTTTGAATGCTAGCGGTAAGTACATACTTAGCAATCATCTTTTAACGTAATTTAATGGGACCGCCATCAACCATGCCCCGGCTGCAAGCATATGAATTTTTTTACCCTTCTCTTTTCAGATAATGAAGTGCCTTTATGATAAACTTATATGGTAGAGTGTTATGAAAAGAAGAAACTCCTGGCCTGATCTTTTTTAACTCAGCTTATATGCAACATCCATGATTTCCGTTAAACAAGTAATGCGTCAATTGCAGGCATAAATCTAAGTTTTGTGCATAGCATGATAGGGTATCGATGCTCAAGAAAAATTCAAAACCCTGGAAATTCGGACCTGTCTTCAGATCTATTTCTTCCGCTAACAAGCAGAGCGAATCTTTGGAATCATGCTCATACCAATGAAACATGCCTTTTCGAGGTATCTCTTAACTCTTACTCAATAGACCTTCCTAACAAGCATATGCCGCGCCCCTACAATCATGAATCACACATATTCCAGCAATGAA
Source organism: Peribacillus simplex (assembly GCF_001578185.1). Taxonomy (NCBI): domain Bacteria; kingdom Bacillati; phylum Bacillota; class Bacilli; order Caryophanales; family Bacillaceae; genus Peribacillus; species Peribacillus simplex. Next base: position 4,014,454 of record NZ_CP011008.1, read on the forward strand.
TCGAAATCATGAATCCATTTGTTATCCAAATCGGTTTAAAGTTTTTTAAAATAATTTCCCATCGCCTTATTCGTCATGCAGTCCGATATCCCTTTATTTTCTTAAATACCAAAAAATCAGTGATGCTTTCAAATGGGGGTGCCACAAAAGGGGGAGTTCACATGAATTTTATCGAGTATGATTTGCTATTCGAATCAAGAAACCAATTAATAGAGGAAATTATGGATTTGGATGAAAATATGCTGAACCATAGGCCTGTGCCTGAGGTATGGAACATCGCCCAAATTTGCCATCATTTATATCTCACGGAACAGGTGTTTACTGAAGCTATAGCTTATGGCCTTCGAGAAAGGGATTTTAATAATATCATTCAAAAAAACATTTACTTTGTTACTGATAGAACAAGGAAGTTTGCATCCCCAGATAACATTTCACCCTCTGCAAACCCATTTCAATTATCGACCCTCATGGATTTACTGGGAGAATCAAGGGATCGATTATTACAGGTTCTTTATGATATGGATACAGATACCATCTTAAATAGAAAGAAGGCCAAGCATCCCATGTTCGGGGACCTCTCTTTGGATCAATGGATTGAATTATTATCCTTACATGAACAAAGGCATATCAAACAGATACAAGAAATAAAGTCATCGGTATAATAATCCTTCCTGCCGCTGGAATAGACATGATTTAATTATTCTGCAGCTGCCTTCCCTTCCTCATGGTTGACTCAATTAACAAGGAAATAGAAAAAGAAAACAGCTTTTGATTCATCATAATTTTTTCATTAATGGCATAGAGCAACCAGGATTTAAAAAAAGCTAGGCACTTAAGGAGTGCCTAGCTTTTACTGTTTTCAAATGAAGGTAATTTTTTTCTGCATTTTGTGCTAATGTGATTTGCCTTTCTCTCGCAGTTCCTAAAACGAATAGCTGCCCTCACTTGTTTATAGATCTCTTTGTATTCAGTATTATTAATCGCACTATAAGCCATTTTTCACTGAGAATTTGTTACCGCCAAATATCTGTTTTCTCTTTGTATTTAAGTACCCTTCTCCCTTTCTTTTTTTCATAACTTTTCTGAAGTTACACAAAATAAACCCATTAAAATTTTTGACTTACTGATAAAAATGATGTACATTACCTAGTGGGGCGAACAATTTTTATATAAACAGACAAAAATATTCGTATATAGAGGTGCATATCATGGAAAACGTGTTTGATTATGAAGATATTCAATTAATTCCTGCAAAATGTGTAGTAAACAGTCGTTCAGAGTGTGATACATCCGTTACGTTGGGTAAACATACATTCAAGTTACCTGTAGTACCTGCCAATATGCAAACGATCATTGATGAGAAGATTGCCATTTACTTAGCTGAAAACGGTTACTTCTATGTAATGCATCGTTTTGAACCAGAAAAGCGTCTTACTTTCATTAAAGATATGCACTCACGTGAATTAATCGCGTCCATCAGTGTCGGCGTTAAAGAAGAAGAATACGGATTCATCCAACAATTATCAGATGACAACATTGTTCCTGAATTCATTACGATAGATATTGCTCACGGTCACTCCAATGCCGTGATAAAGATGATACAGCATATTAAAAAACATTTACCTGAAAGTTTTGTCATTGCAGGGAATGTAGGAACTCCGGAAGCGGTACGGGAATTGGAAAATGCCGGTGCAGATGCTACAAAGGTAGGCATTGGGCCAGGGAAAGTATGCATCACTAAAATCAAGACTGGATTTGGAACGGGTGGCTGGCAATTAGCTGCACTTCGCTGGTGTGCAAAAGCGGCAAGCAAGCCAATCATAGCTGACGGCGGTATTCGCACGAACGGTGATATAGCTAAATCAGTTAGATTTGGGGCTTCAATGGTCATGATCGGTTCATTATTTGCTGGACATGAAGAATCTCCGGGTCAAACGATTGAGAAAGATGGAAAAGCTTTTAAAGAATACTTTGGTTCAGCTTCTGAATTCCAAAAAGGTGAAAAGAAAAACGTTGAAGGCAAAAAGATGTTTGTCGAGCACAAAGGTTCTTTGGAAGATACGTTGAAGGAAATGGAACAAGATCTTCAGTCTTCCATTTCTTATGCCGGTGGAACCAAGTTGGATGCCATCCGGAATGTGGATTATGTGGTCGTTAAGAATTCTATCTTTAACGGTGACAAGGTATATTAAGATTATTATATTCCACAACCTGGTGAGCAAGATACTTTATTAAGTACTTGCTCATCTTTACGTTGGAAGGTAATTCCTTTTTTATACAGACAACTCATTAATCCTATTGTATATCTCTAACGTCATTTATGAATGAATTGTCAGACAAGCAGGGTTAAGCCATTTCCATATGCTTAAGGCTCTAGCATATGGAAATGGCTTTTTATTTTTGCTTATCATTTTTTATACTTACAAAGACTAGTAAAATCCAGATAATTAAGCTATATGCTCGTTTTAATATGAAAAGGCTCTTTTCGTAAAGATTGTTGTTTTTAAAACGAAACTATTTAAGGTTGATTGGAGCGGAAGTGCGAGACTCCTGCGGGAGCAGCGGGACAGGTGAGACCCCACAGGCGTTTACGCCGAGGAGGCTCACCGCCCGCACCAAGGAAAGCGAGCATCTGGAGGGGAAATCAACCACAACTCACTACCTGGTAAATAGCAACAAAGTATGTGAAAACAGCCTATGAAAAAGAGCAATTTTACCGATACCAGAAGCTGCAGCACTAATTAGAACGTTAATTTATTCCTAGACAACTATATTACTATTTTACTTAATAAACATCTCTGTTAGTTAAATAACTTATCATATGGGTTATTTCAGTTAGATACGTTTTTAGTCTCATAACCAGTGCTTTGGATACTGTCTTGTTTGAAATAAGTTATTATAGATCATTGATATAAAAACCAATAATATCGTACCTATTGCAATCGAAATAAGGAATCCCCATCCAGCTTGAGAATTAACGGCAACAAGGGCACTTGCTGCTGCTGGAGGATGAACAGTTTTTGTAAGAGTCATTATTAATAATACAATAGCTAATACTAGACCAATAATGAATAGACTCTTACCTAATATGCTCCAAATAATAAGTGCTGAAATAGTAGAAATTAAATGTCCTCCAATAACGTTACGAGGTTGAGACAAGATACCTTTATGGGAACCGAATACGATTACACAACTTGCACCTAGAGGAGCTAATGCCATAGGATACCCTAAATAGACAGCTACAAAACTAATGATAATAATAGCAATGAGTCCACCTATAGCTGAAACAAAGGAATCAATATAATCAATTCTGTCTTTATCTCTAGCTTCGCCCTTCATTTTCTTTAAATACGCTTTTAAACTTATGTTTGGTTGATTATTCCAACTTTTCTCAAGATTTTTTTCAAAACCCATAATGTATGTTTCCCTCAAGCTTCCTGAATAATTTGATAAGAAAATTGACAGAGTTTCTGCCATAAAAGTTATTTTACAGGAAAGCAATGAATGTTTAAATATATATCTTGATTTTCTGTATTTTGTCAATTACGAAGTTTTCATCCTCTTTTCAACCTGCATTTTCAAAAAAAGGTAACAAAAAAGTCCCTATATTAACGCCGAGCAAAAGGCTCCTCGCCAAACCAAATAACTGACCACCGTGAAAACTCTCCATCTATTTTTTTTTACATCTTTTCCTCCAATTGTGAATTCAAAAGAAAAGAAGTTAATTTGCGTATAATGACAATTAACTTCTTCCACATTATGACGAACTATGAAGTTGGAAAACCTTTTGTCTTTAATGGGAATGAGTAAAGTTATATGTATTTATTTTGGGAATATATCGAAATATTATTATGATTCGGGAGAGGTTATTCAATCAACTTTTAAGAAACTAAAAAAATCCTGGTAGAATTTCAATATCTACCAGGATTAATCATAGAAAAACATTTCCGTTCTGTTGCATTAACACAGCGTTTATACCTTTTTAACAAATTGGGATTTTAATTTCATTGCACCAAAACCATCAATCTTGCAATCAATATCATGATCTCCATCAACTAAACGGATGCTTTTGACTTTTGTGCCCATTTTCAAGACGGATGAACTCCCCTTCACTTTAAGATCTTTGATTACCGTAACGGTGTCACCATCGTTTAAGGCATTTCCATTTGCATCTTTGATAATCTTTTGGTCACTATTTTCAGTTTCCGATTCAATCGTCCACTCATTGGCGCACTCTGGGCAAACAAAAAGACTTCCGTCTTCGTATGTATATTCTGAATTACATGCAGGGCAATTAGGAAAATCAGACATAAATTCACTTCCTCCATTCGTTATTGTCAATTCTAATATAATAATGGTTTGCATACAACCGGTAATGTTTTTTGAGTTTTGCCCCTCCTATAGAACCTATAATGGTTTTACTATATACTTTTAAGAAAAGCTGGAAAGTGCGGTGAACCCTTTGTTTAAACTACTATTGATAGAAGATGATACGACTTTATTCAATGAAATTAAAGATAGATTGGCGCAATGGTCTTATGATATTTACGGAATTGGCGATTTTAGTAAAGTGGTTCAGGAATTCACGGACATAAAACCTGATTTGGTCATCATTGATATACAGTTGCCGAAGTTTGATGGGTTTCATTGGTGCAGAATGATCCGTGCCCATTCTAATGTTCCCATCATCTTTTTATCGTCACGTGATCACCCTACCGATATGGTAATGTCCATGCAGCTTGGCGCTGATGATTTTATCCAGAAGCCCTTTCATTTCGATGTACTCATCGCAAAGATACAAGCCATCCTTCGCCGGGTATATAATTACAATACAGAAAATATCGAATTGAAAACCTGGTGCGGTGCAACAGTGGATTACGAGAAAAACACGGTATCGGCCGAGACTGGCTCAATCGAATTGACAAAAAATGAAATTTTCATCTTGAAAAAGCTCATTGAACAGAAAAACAAGATCGTAAGCCGGGAAGAATTGATCAATAGCTTATGGGATGATAAACGTTTCATAAGCGATAACACCCTTACAGTAAATGTGAACCGTTTACGAAAAAGATTGGATGAACTGGGTTTAGGGCATTTTATCGAAACGAAGGTCGGACAGGGCTATATCGCAATTGAAGAGGCTAATGAATGATCAGAAAATATTTCTTGGAAAGGTTCAGCTGGATCACATTCTACATACTTCTTCATCTATTCTTCATCTTTGTCGCTTTTCTTGACTCGGCCATTCCGTTAAAGCCAATACTGTATATCGTTTTTTTATCATTGATCATGTTCAGTATTTTTTTGATTTTCCGCTATAAAAAAGAAACGTATTTCTATAAAAGTTTGGAAGCTCGGGAAGACAGCCTGGATATAACGAATATACCAGAACCAGAAAGCCCTTTCGAAAAAATAATAGAAAACAGCATCATTAACCAAACCGAAATATTGAAGCAATCCGCAGCAATTGGCCAAATGACTTTAGAGCAGGAGAAGGATGAATTATTATCTTGGATTCATGAAGTGAAGACACCATTGACGGCGATGCATCTAATGATTGACCGCTTGGATGATGAATTACTGAAATCCCATTTGACTTATGAGTGGCTGCGCATTCACCTTCTTCTTGATCAGCAGCTCCATCAAAGGCGCATTCCTTTCATCGAAAATGATTTGTATATTGAGAATACGGATTTGGAAACTATAATCTTTGATGAGATTAAAACGCTGCAATCATGGTGCATTCAAAAAGGAATCGGCTTCGACATACAGTTGGATGTAACCGAAGTGCTTAGTGATGCGAAATGGCTGGCCTTCATCATGAGGCAGCTCTTGACCAACTCCATTAAATACAGTGAAAACTCGGATATTACGATATTCAGCCATGAACAAGCAGAACAAACGATTCTTGAAGTGAAGGATTCTGGTCGGGGCATCGACCCAAAGGATATACCCCGCATATTTGATAAAGGCTTTACATCCACGACAAATCATCGTGATCATGCTGCAACTGGCATGGGTTTATATTTAACCAAGAAAGCAGCAGAGTCCCTATTCATCTCCATTGCTGTAAAATCAAAGCTAGGAACTGGGACGACCATTACCTTGTCCTTCCCAAAAAGAAATGATTTCGTGAATATCACAAGCATGTGACAAAAATGTCACATGCTTTTATTCTTTGTTCGGACAAACGAAGGAAAAGAAATACATCGCCTTTTATAATAAGGATATAGAAAAAAAGGAGTGTATCGACATGAATATATTAGAAGCGAAAAAAATCCATAAAAGCTATGGAAATAAATTCAATAAACAAGAAGTATTAAAGGGTCTCGATATAAGCATACAAGAAGGTGAATTCGTAAGCATCATGGGTGCATCCGGTTCAGGGAAAACGACTTTGCTGAATGTCCTTTCCTCGATCGATAAAATCAGCAACGGCACCATTACGATCGATGGAAAAGAGATTTCAGGTATGAAAGAAAAGAAGTTGGCCGAATTCCGGAAGAACCATCTAGGCTTCATCTTCCAGGAATATAACTTATTGGACACACTGACTGTCAAAGAAAATATCCTTCTGCCCTTATCCATTACAAAAACACCCAAAAATGAAGCGGCACAAAAGTTTGATACCGTAGCGAAAGAACTGGGCATATATGAAGTGAAGGATAAATACCCAAATGAAATTTCCGGTGGTCAAAAACAGCGTACGTCTGCAGCACGGGCCTTCATCCATGATCCAAGCATCATTTTTGCGGATGAGCCGACAGGGGCGCTTGATTCTAAATCCGCTTCCGATTTGTTGAACAAACTGAGCGAAATGAATCAAAAGCGCAAAGCGACGATCATCATGGTTACCCATGATCCAGTGGCGGCCAGTTATTGCAGCAGAGTCATTTTCATTAAAGATGGACAAATTTATACACAATTGAATAAAGGCGAAGAAACCAGACAAATCTTCTTCAAGGACATCATGAAAACCCAAGGTGTATTGGGAGGGGTTCAAAATGAGCATTAATCAACTCATCTTTCGAAATCTGAAAAAGAATCTGAAGAACTATTATCTGTATGTGTTTGCCCTAGTCTTCAGCGCCTCCCTTTATTTCGCTTTTGTCACATTGCAATATGACCCATCCTTGGATGAAGCCGAGGGTACGGTGAAAGGAGCCGCCTCCATCAAGGCTGCATCGATCCTGCTTGTTGCGATCGTTTCCATATTCCTTTTATATGCCAATAGCATTTTCATAAAAAGGCGCAGTAAAGAAATTGGCTTATTCCAATTGATAGGCATGACAAAGAACAGGATATTCCGTATCCTTAGCGTGGAAAACCTGATCCTGTATTTCTGTTCCGTATTCCTGGGAATCTTTGTAGGGTTTGCCGCTTCAAAATTGATCATCATGATTTTATTTAAAATAATGGGTGTCGAGGCGATTGCGACCCTTCAATTTTCTTTTCAGCCGCTTGTTCAAACCGTGCTCGTTTTTAGCGCCATTTATCTTTTCATCATGTTGATGAATTATGCCTTCATTAAAAGACAGACCATTCTTTCATTATTTAGAGTGACTTCAATGACGGAAGGAAAAGTGAAAAAGGTTTCGATGTTCGAAATGATCATCGGGTTATTCGGGATCATCCTGATCATTGCTGGCTATGTCGTTTCATCCAAATTATTCGATGGAGCTTTTTCAGATATGAACGAGCTTTTCATGGCCATGGTCTTCATTCTGGCAACCGTCATCATCGGGACCTACCTATTCTATAAAGGATCCGTAAGCTTCATCTTTAATATCGTTCGTAAAAACAAAAATGGATATTTGAATATCAATGAAGTATTGTCCCTTTCATCCATCATGTTCCGAATGAAATCGAATGCGATATTATTGACGATCATCACGACCGTTTCCGCTTTGGCGATAGGATTATTATCATTAAGCTATATCTCCTACTACTCCGCGGAGAAGAGTGCAAAAAGCAGTATCCCTACCGATTTTTCCATGACGGATATGAAAGATGCTGATGCATTCAAAGAAGCTTTATCAGCCAGTAAAATTGATTATGACGAAAAGGTGATTGATGTCATTCAAGTGGATGCCAATGTAAAGGAAATAATGGAAACCAGCCTGGATGAAGTGAACTTTGATCCAGACACCATGACCGTTCCCGTCATCAGTGATGAATCCGTTAAAGGAATCAACCTCGCTGAAGATGAGACCCTTTTCAGCGGATACAGTAATATGATGGAAAAGGTCATATCCTTGAAGGATTCCGGAAAGATTGAGCTAAAAGGCAAGCATGAAGTGATTCCGCAAACATATATGGGATTGAATGATGATACCTTCGTGTCCTATTACTTCACGAGTGGCGGTTTGCCCGTTGCCATTGTAGACCAAACGATATTCGACCGTTTGAAAAAGGATGTCGACCCGAAAATCCAAAAGGTATCATCTGTCAATATCGGAATTGATGTGAAGGATGAAGCTGAAGTTGAAAAGGCGAATGATATATTCAATGCAATGAGTTTTAATGAAAAACATGTGAATGATTCCCAATTCGAAATGTTCAACACCCAGAAGAAGAATATGGGTCTTATCATGTTCATCGTCGGCTTCTTGGGATTGACTTTCCTCATTACATCCGGATGTATCCTCTATTTCAAGCAAATGGATGAAAGTGAAAATGAAAAATCAAATTATACTATTTTAAGAAAGCTAGGATTCACCCAAGGTGACTTACTAAAAGGAATCCAAGCAAAACAAGTCTTCAATTTCGGCATTCCTTTAGTTGTCGGTCTGCTTCATAGTTATTTCGCAGTCCAATCAGGATGGTTCTTATTCGGGACCGAAGTTTGGACACCGATGATCATTGTTATGGCACTATACACGGCATTGTATTCGATCTTCGGAATCCTATCCGTATTTCATTACAAGAAGGTCATTAAAGAATCTCTATAAGATGCTGAAAGCTCCAGGGTCCATGAGGCCCTGGAGCTTTTAAACTGCAGAAAAATTCGAATAAAAGTGATTTCCACTCCAGGCACTCGCTTTCCGCGGGCGGTCCGGAGCCTCCTCGGCGCTCTTTGCGCCTGCGGGGTCTCCCTTGGACACGCCTTTCCCGCAAGAGTCTCGTACCTTCCGTTTCAATCAACTGGTGTTTTTTTCAGAAAAAATTCAGGCAAACTGCAACGATTTTTAAACAAACCCTCAAAGAAGTTTCAGCTGCTTTCATAAATCCGCTCCCTTTCCATCCTGCCAAGCTTCCAGCGAGTCTTTGGCTAGCCAGTTATTCGGCAGGAGTGTCTCCACCCTTTCACTCCAATGGGATCCCATACTTAAAAAAGTATTGCGGGATACAATGTTACCTTTGCACCCTTAAACATGTGCGGTATTTGCAGTAGGACGTGAGTCGTCATTGTTAATCATTCCTTCGGTACGGAGATCGATTTGACTGTGTGGGTTTTATTCAAATTTCCTTTAAGACGGTACAACTGCGTTTCCCGAAATATCAGAATGTTCCGTTTATTAATATCTGTTTGTTTGCTTTTTCTTGATCCGCATTGGGCTTATCATCTGGGTTTGCATCCACTAATTAAGACGACTAATGGTAGTTAGCCTTCGGTAAGTGCTAAGTAATGCTTTACTTTCCCGTTATATTCAACGATTAGAACATCATCTCGCTCTTTTGTGGTGTATATTTTTGTTCCTATGGGTAATTGATTGGCCATACCATCTTTAAAAGATTTACTGAAATCGTTTGAGAATTCCTCTGTAATTTCTCCAACAAATTCGTTCTTAGTCAGTTTAAGCTCATTCACCCATTCAATATCCGTTTTATAAATGATCTTTTCCCATTGGAGAATGTCTGCATTTTTATCAAGATTTAATATTTCTTCTGCATCTGGATTTTTAGATGTCACGGTTTTGATTTCTGTTTTAACACAACCCGACAAATAAAAAATGCAAACGATTAACATGAAAACCAATATGTTTTTCTTCATCATACACCTCCATTCAATTAGACGTATGGTATTATCTTTCGTTACTGAATATGGCTTTGTATTGCTATTAAGTGTTCCGGTTAGTTACATTCATTTTCATCCGAAAAATAAAAAAATGCCCTTTCATACCGAGGGCATTTTCATAATCCAATTTATTAATTTACGAAAAGATATAACTTCCTATGATATTCCACAAATGCCTGCTGGTCCTTTTCCGTGTAGTCCATCCACTTTACTTTCTTGCATCTTTCCTCTAATCTCTCATTCAATTCATCTTCTATTTCATTCATGAAACGAATGATTTCCCCATAAGGCATATTGAAATGACGGGCTGCAAGCCGGGGCGGAGAATGCTTTACCAGCAATCTCATGAATTGATCGACCGTGTCCGCCTTCGATGCAAGATAATCTTCCTCGCTCACGATGAATTCATACACTTGTTTTTTCACGCCAGAAAGTCTGGTCACTTCGTCGCGCAATAAAAACTCCATTAATCTTTCGTTCATGCGGCTCTACCTCGAATTTGTTAATATTTACATTCCTTGAGATCATGTATGAAAAGGCTACATTGCTCAACACCTCATTATGACATCGTAACCGCAAGCCATCAAGCAATTCCTGTAATCGGACACAAAACGTAACGACTACGATTTCCTTTTTAAGTAAAGTACATGTATATGCCTCATAGTCAACGTTCGTGTTGTATGACATCTCTTGATGCATAATTAGCATCCTTTTTTGGAAAAATATGTGTATGAACAAATGGGCAACACAACCTTTATTAATTTTTATATATGTAAAGAGAATAATTTTGTTAAAATTTGATATAATAAATGTAATATTTAGTCAATTGGCATCTTTTTATAGAATTTGCTTTTATAAAGGGGTAAAATGAAGCTAATGACATCTTATTTTTTCTAAATGTTTCCGAGGAGTTATAGGGTGGGTAAGCAAGTACATAGTGACAGCTGAAATGCTGTCCGACATATCGGTTGTTTTCATTTGTTCAGAATAACAATGAAAAGAATAAGGAGTGATTTTTTGAAACCTTCAACAAATCGCATGTTAACCCGTATTAAATCCGTTTATATGTTCATTAGTAATAACGGTACGGTTTCTACTCAAGAGCTTGTAGAAGAATTTGGCATCACTCCTCGAACTGTGCAGCGCGATTTAAATGTCTTAGCGTACAATGACCTTGTTCAAAGCCCCAGCCGTGGCCTTTGGACGACAACAAGTAAAAAGGTGAAGATGTCATCGTAAAAAGAACGACCACCCGAACAAAATCGATATGTAAAAAAATACTTTGAGGCGGACAATATTTGTCCGCCTCATTTTTTCATGCTTATTTATCATTCGGCAGGTTGGCCCGCCTTTAACTGTTCAAGCTCTTCCGCCGTTAACTCACGGTATTCACCAAGCTCAAGTTCCTCATCCAGTTGTAAACTTCCCATGGAAAGGCGCTTGAGGTAGACGACACGTTTGCCCACGGCCTCAAACATCCGCTTCACCTGATGGAACTTTCCTTCCATGATCGTCAGCTCTATATCCGATGTCAGTCCTGATTTTAAAATATTCAATTCCCCTGGTTTTGTCTCGTACCCATCATCTAAGGTCACGCCGTTTCGGAATGCCTCGATATCCCGTTCCGTTACTTCGCCATCAATGACGGCAAAATATGTTTTAGGAACATGTTTCTTCGGGGAAAGCAGTTGGTGGGCAAGCTTTCCGTCATTCGTGATCAGCAATAAACCTTCTGTGTCCTTATCCAGACGGCCCACAGGGAATGGCTCGAACACCGAATCCTCTGGCTCCAAGATATCGATGACCGTTTCTTGGTGTTTGTCTTCCGTTGCCGACAATACGCCTGGCGGTTTATTCATCATTAAATATATGAACTCCCTGTATTCAACCCGTTCACCATGAACCGTCACAATTTCCTTATCAGGGTCCACTTGTTCTTTCGGATCCTTCAGCAGCCTTTCATTGACCTTGACGGCGCCGGATTTCAGGAGCTTTTTCACTTCTTTCCTGCTTCCATACCCAATATTGGATAATATCTTATCAATTCTCATCATTTCCTCCTAAAGCCTTTTCAGTAAAAGGCCTTGCCCACTATAATGACAGGCAAGGCAAAATTTTAAATCCGGGATTCACTTTATCATACCCTTTTTTTTACACATCAAACTTCTATCCTTTATAATCCTAATTTAGCTTTTAACCGATCGATCCGGGTACCGAACAAACGATGGGCAAGTTTGCTTTTTAAGGATAGCGCTGCAAAAATGAGAGCTCCAAAGGTTGCACAAACGGCCACGATCAAAATCGCTTGAAAGCGCCCTTCCGTTGTAAACCACAGCGATAATAAACTGTTCATGCCCCATACAGCCAGTCCCATTATGATTGAAAATACAGTGATCAATACGGATCTTCTGATGGTAAGGCTATAACGATAGCCAGTAAAGTAGGTAATGACATATAAATTCAGCAAGACAGCTGCCAAGTAGCCGAAGGCCGTGGCATAAACGGATCCTTCCGTTTCAAACAACTTGATCAGTGGGATATTCAAGCTCAATTTGATTAAAAAGCCAACTAGCAGGCTGAGCACCGTATATTTTTGCTGATTGATCCCTTGTAAAACAGCCGCCGAAATGGAAAAGAGCGCAAATAAGATAGAAACGGGAGCATAAGCCTTCAGGACACTGATTCCAAGTGGGTCATGGCTGTAAAAGGCACTATAGATTGGATCGGCCAGCACCGACATGCCAACGACCGCGGGAATCGTAATGAACAACAAAATTTGAAAGGCCTGGTTCAGCTGGCGGTTGAACTCTTCCGAATCCTCGCTTACATATGCCTTCGTCACCGAAGGAAGAAGTGCCATCGAAAACCCGGTTGCAAGCGTCATTGGAATCACGACAAGTTTCTGGGCATACACGTTCAAAACCCCAAGAGCATCTTCCGCGACATGCTGTAATCCGATGGACGACATCGCTTTATTGAAAGACAATAAGTCCGCAAACTGAAACATTGGCATCGCGATTCCGACGAATATGAAAGGAATCGACGAAAGAAATATTTCTTTATAAATCTCCGGCAGGGAAATTTCCAGCGTTCCCCGGTCTTTCTCCATCAAACTGTCCAAATGGGGCTTTTGTTTTTTCCAATACCAAAATAACACCACTAAACCGCCGACAGCCCCGACCGTCGCCGCGAATGTAGCCATTTGGATAGCCTTCACTAACTCTCCATCCATGACATTTAAAACAACATACACACCGGCCAGAAGGAACACGATGCGGACAACTTGTTCAACAACCTGAGATATGGCCGTTGGCTCCATCGCTTCATGACCTTGAAAAAAGCCGCGGATGATACTCATGAACGGTACAAAAATCAAGGCGAAGCTGACAGCCCGTATGATCTCCGTGACATCCGCTACATCTTCCTTCTTGACTCCAAAGATTCCAGTAAACATCGGTGCCATGGTATAGAGAATCAAAAAAGCGAGAAAACCGGTGGCAGCCATTAATTTCAGGCTCGATTTAAATAACTTCTCACCGACGGCGTACTCCTCGAGCGCATTATACTTCGAAATGAATTTCGAAACAGCAAGCGGCATGCCTGCCGTTGCAAAGCTGATGAAAATAGTATATGGAACGTATCCATATTGATAGAGGGTAGCCCCTTTATTCCCAACCATATGTTCAAAGGGGATGACATAAAACAAACCAAGAATCTTGGAAATAATTGCTCCCAGCGTTAATATAAAAGCCCCTTTTAAAAATTTAGACGACATCTAATCCCATCCTGCCTCTGTCAGTTACGTTTTACACGCTTTTTATCTTAACATAATAAATTAATTTTTCTATAAAAACTACTCTCAAGTTTATCTTTTTCGAAGATAATACACAAACAAATAATTTCTCTTTTTCTACATTCGCAATCTGACGGGCTCTTGCTATATAATGAAGGGACTGAAAATGATAAAGTGGTGATCAATTTGAAATATGATGTAGTGGTAATTGGCGGCGGTCCTTCCGGATTGATGGCAGCAATTGCAGCCGGGGAAAAAGGTGCCCATGTATTGTTAGTGGATAAAGGCGAGAAGCTTGGAAGGAAACTTGCAATCTCGGGCGGCGGACGCTGCAACGTGACGAACAGGCTCTCCATCGATGAAATCATTCAGCATATCCCTGGAAACGGGCGATTTCTATACAGTGCTTTCTCAGAATTCAACAATGAAGACATTATTCAATTCTTTGAAAAATTGGGTGTGGCTCTAAAAGAAGAGGACCATGGCCGGATGTTCCCAGTTAACGATAAAGCACAGAGTGTCGTGGATGCCCTACTGACGCGCCTGTCGAATTTAAAGGTTACGACTTATAAGAACTCACCAGTTGCCGAAGTTCTCTATGAACATGGAAAAACAAGCGGGGTCCGGTTAAAAGATGGACAGACCATTGACACAGATGCAGTCGTGATTGCTGTCGGCGGAAAATCAGTTCCTCACACCGGTTCAACCGGGGATGGCTACGCATGGGCTAAAAAGGCGGGGCATACGATTACCGAATTGTTCCCAACTGAAGTTCCCGTACTTAGCCATGAAACATTCATTAAAGATCGAACACTTCAAGGCCTTGCACTTCGGGATGTTTCATTGAGTGTCCTCAACCCAAAAGGCAAGGCCCTGATCACACACCAAATGGATATGCTCTTCACCCATTTCGGCGTCTCCGGTCCAGCTGTTCTAAGGTGCAGCCAATTCGTCGTGAAGGCGATGAAAAAATGGAACCTATCGGAAGTGACAATGAAACTCGATGCCCTTCCCGACCGAAACAAGGAAGAGGTCTTTCAAGACATCATGAAAGAAATCAAAGCCGAACCGAAAAAAGCCATTAAAAATACGTTAAAAGGATTAGTTCCTGAACGATACCTTCACTTTCTGCTTGAGCGAAGCGGCATCGATCTTCAAGAACAAGGAGCGACGATATCAAATGAAAAAATCCGCCGCTTTGCTGAACTATGCAAGGACTTCCAATTTGGAGTGCATGGCACCCAGCCGCTAGAAAAAGCCTTCGTCACGGGGGGCGGCGTATCCGTCAAGGAAATCCACCCAAAAGAAATGGCATCCAAAATAATGGATGGCCTGTATTTTTGCGGTGAAATTCTGGATATACACGGATACACTGGCGGCTACAATATCACCTCGGCATTAGTAACCGGAAGACTCGCCGGAATGAATGCTGCCATGTATGCCCGTTCATAATTCCTAAAAAAGGCTGATCCATTTGGATCAGCCTCCAGACTGTAGACAAACTCGATGAAAATCGAGTTTGTCTACAGTTTTTTTGAGGGTTTTAAAAATTCGAACGTTGATTTCAACTCCAGGCACTCGCTTTCCGCGGGCGGTCCGGGAGCCTCCTCGGCGCCTTTGCGCCTGTGGGGTCTCCCTTGGACGCGCTTTTCCCGCAGGAGTCTCGCACCTTCCGTTCCAATCAACTTTGTTTTAACAATTAGATATAACCGCTTTTGCCTACAGTCAATTTTGTTTTAAAATAGGAGTATTAAAACTTGAGGTGATGACGATGCTTTCGAAACATAATTCTATTCAGCGAGATAAACTTGAAATGATTACTTTGGATCAACTGGTGCCAGCGAACCATTTGGTTCGTAAAATTGAGGCGGCCATTGACTTTACTTTCATTTATGACTTGGTGAAAGATATGTATTCAGAGATAGGGCGCCCAAGTATTGATCCAGTTATTTTAGTTAAATTGACATTCATTCAATATACCTTCGGTATTCGTTCGATGCGTAAAACAATTGAAGAAGTTGAAACGAATATGGCTTACCGTTGGTTTTTAGGTTACGGGTTCCATGATAAAGTGCCTCACTTCTCAACATTCGGGAAAAATTACGAGCGACGCTTTAAAGATACTGACCTGTTTGAACAGATTTTCTATCGCATCTTAATGACAGCTTCCGAAAGAAAGTTAATAAGTGCTGAGCATGTATTCGTTGATTCCACTCATGTGAAAGCCAGTGCAAATAAGCGAAAGTTCGCAAAGAAAGTCGTTCGCAAGGAAACACGAGCGTATCAAGAACGCCTTCAAGAAGAAATAAATCAAGATCGTGAAAACCATGGAAAGAAACCTTTTCCACCAGATAAATTTGATAAGGAAGAAACCAAAGAGATTAAAGAAAGTACAACAGATCCTGAGAGTGGTTACTATGTGAAAGATGAACGGACAAAACAGTTTGCCTATTCATTTCACACGGCTGCAGACCGCAATGGTTTTGTGCTAGGAACGATTGTAACACCTGGAAATACGCATGATAGCCATATGTTAGAGCCACTGGTTGAACAAGTGATTGAGAAAGTTGGAAAGCCTGAAGCCGTTGCCGCAGATGCAGCTTATAAAACACCAGCCATTACAAGCTACCTTTTTGACAAAGAAATCACACCGGCTTTACCCTATACACGGCCTCGAACAAAAGAAGGATTCTTCCGCAAACATGAGTATGTTTACGATGAACATTTTGACTGTTACCTTTGCCCATCGGGCGAGATTTTAAAGTACTCAACAACAAATAAAGAGGGATATCGTGAGTACAAATCTCCCAAACACATTTGTAAGACATGTTCATTTTTATCACAGTGTACAGAAAGCAAAGACCATCAAAAAGTGGTGACGCGCCATATCTGGCAAGAAAATATGGAAGAAGCAGATCATCAAGATGTAAAACCTATCTATGCGAAACGCAAGGAAACGATTGAGCGTGTATTCGCAGATGCAAAAGAAAAGCATGGTATGCGTTGGACTACTTTAAGGGGACTTAAAAAATTGTCGATGCAGGCGATGCTTACGTTCGCTGCCATGAATTTAAAGAAGATGGCCAATTGGACATGGCAAGGTCCAAAAATGACCTAACATAGTGGGCTCGTAGAGACCCAAGCTCTTAATCTTGAGCAAAATTCCAAGAAAATATCAAAAGGGGTTCGGAATTAAAACATTCCGAACCCCTTTTGTCGACAAACTGAAGGCTGATCCGTTTGGATCAGCCTCTTTTTTATGCGATTTATAATCATTCAGTGCTTGATGGACATTAATTCAGGCGCTGGCGCAGGTTTTTCGGCCGTTCTTGCACTTTTTCCGACCGACAGCGCTTTTAATCGACCGTACTCCTACTTTTTTCGACCCATAACGTTTTTATTCGGCCGTTCTCGCAATTTATTCGACCGCTTCCTCTTTTATTCCGGCTTTCCATTGAAAAATTCTGGATGATAGCGAAAAGCTTCGAGGTCAACGGTATTCCTCTTCGTGAATGTGACGCCTTCACTCTCCAGCATCGCCTTCTGGTGTTCTGCGGCTCCCTCTGCCTTTATGCCGATTTCGCCTTTGGCATTGATAACCCGATGCCAAGGAAGGTCATGTTTTTTGCTGCTTGAATGAAGGATCCTTACGACCTGCCTTGCACCTTGCTGACTTCCGGCGAGCTGTCCTATTTGACCATATGTCATCACTTTGCCGGAAGGGATATGTTGAATGATCTTAATCACCCGTTCTGTAAAACTTTCCAAATTACTCACCCCTTTGTTCTATCCGTTTACCAATCGTAATTTTTTTATCGGTTATCAGGAACCCATGATGCTTGATCAAGTCGATCTTAAGCTCAGCAATCACTCTACAGTCATCGTAAGCATAGACAGAAATCAATCCTTGTTCATTGATCAATTTATCGATTCATTTTTCATATGCCCCTATCGCTCGCTAACTTGATCCTCATTGCCCCATGTCCGCACGAGTTGATTCCGTTTTAGAATATGTATCGATGTTTTTCAAGCATTTTTGAAGGATGGAAGTCTCCATGAAAACAATAAAAATCAAAATTATTAATAAGATGCACTTGCTCCAATTGCTCCTGTGTATTACGTTTAACTTTACCCATTATCAGCAAGTTTGTAAAATTCATAGAAAAATATAGTCAGTTTTTCTTAATTATATGGATGAAATCCACAGCTGTTTCGATTTGTTGATTCAAATTGGGACTGCTTTTAGTCCACACGGTGAAAGACCAAGCAGCCCAATTCAACAGGCTCGTTCTTCATGTATTTTCCCAATTTGATGTTCGTACTTAAATCACGGGATAATACGGTACATAACGCGGGTTATAATAATATGGCGGTCTTGGCCCTATGAGGGGCAATTCAAAGGTATTGGGGTTGGAATCATATAACAACTCCACTTTTTCATCCGATTGTCCGACCAATAGCAACTTCACATTTTCGCTATAATAATATGGCATATGGAGGCCTCCAAAATTTTTTTCCTATCCTTTAGCATATTCCAACAGCACGGCAACGAGCCCGTACCTAAACCTGTTCTTCATGCACCGCATTTACCTGGTTTACATAAAGTAATCCGACTAAATTCTTTTTTAGGAGGACTCCTCATGGCAGAAGATAAGAAAAGGAAATCATCTGGAAAAGACTATCCCATGCATCCGAATTATGGAAAAATAACTCGTTATCCAGACGTCCCCATCACCGTTCCTGAGCAACGCCAATTTCGCCAACCTGGTGTAGAAAAATTAATGGTGCCCCGGCCAATCATCGAAAATCCCAATTATAGGGGCAGCGGGAAATTAACAGGAAAGGTCGCATTGATAACTGGAGGTGATAGCGGGATTGGTGCAGCGGCTGCCATCGCTTTTGCTAAAGAAGGCGCAGATGTTTCCATCGCTTATCTGGATGAACATGAGGATGCCAATCGCACAAAAACGCGAATTGAAGAGCTTGGGCAACGTTGCATATTGCTGCCTGGTGACTTAAGGGATAAACAGCAATGCATCGATATCGTGGAAAACACCATTGAAACATTTGGAAAGCTCGATATTCTTTGTAACCACGTGGGTATTCAATTTCAGCAATTAAGCTTGCTGGATATTACGGATGAGCAATTCGATGATACCTTTAAAGTGAATATCTATTCCCACTTCTACACGACCCGGGCTGCCCTTCCCCATTTAAAGGCGAGTTCCTCCATCATTAATACATCTTCTGTCGTTACATTTAATGGGAATAAGCAATTGATTGATTACACAGCGACTAAAGGGGCCAATATCGGTTTTACCCGTGCCTTGGCAAACAGTCTTGTCGATCAAGGCATCCGGGTGAACGCCATTGAGCCTGGAAGGTTTTGGACCCCCCTCATCCCGGCAAGTTTCTCGGCCGACGAAGTGACACAAGCAGAGAACCCGATGGAGCGCCAAGGCCAGCCGTTTGAACTGGCTCCCACCTTTGTTTATCTTGCTTCGGATGATTCCCATTTTGTGACAGGACAAACACTTCATGTAAACGGCGGGGAAACGACATCATCCTGACTTCCCAAATCGTATAATCTTCCCCCCTGTAATCCACTTTCTTCGAACATTCACGAAAAAAGACTACCTTGATTTGCCCGAATTACAGCAATAGGTAGTCTCATATTGTTTATATGTACGGAAAACGATAGGGCGAATCCCGCCTTCATTTTTTCTTATAAATGATCATCGCACTAAAACAGTAGATCTGTTCCTCTTCCTCTTCACCTGTAGTGGCGACATTATATTTGATGTCAACGATTTGATTATCACGAATGTCTTCCAAGAAAACGTTCATTTCATCCTCTAGATCCTTTTCATGCTCATAATCGAATAATTTGACTTGTATCAACGGCTTTCCCCTGCCCTTTTACTATAATGATAGTTATTGTGCAGGATGCCCATTTTTCATGATGATTATACCTGATTTGTTTGTAAAGCGGCTAATACTGCCACCACTTCATCCCCGACTTCTTCTGTAGAGGCTACCCCGCCCATATCAGGCGTCAGTGCCCTTTTATCGACCATCACCCTTTCGATCACGTCCAACACTTTTGCACCCCACTCCTCATGCCCGAAGAAATCAAGAATCTGACTGGCGGACCATATGGCCGCAAGTGGATTGGCGATGCCTTGATGGGCAATATCCGGCGCTGAGCCATGAATCGGTTCGAACATCGAAGGATAAATCCGTTCCGGGTTTAAATTGGCTCCGGCTGCCAAACCCATCCCGCCTGCAATGGCAGCACCTAAATCCGTGATGATGTCACCAAACAAATTGGAGGTGACAACGATTTGAAATCGTTCGGGCTGTTTGACAAAAAACATGCTTGCCGCATCGACCAGATAGGAATTCGTTTCTACCTCCGGATACTCAATCCCGATTTCTTCAAAAACCTGATCCCAAAAAACCATTGAATAATTCAATGCGTTCGCCTTGCTTATACTCGTTAGCGTCCTGCCCGTTTTACGCGCCAGTTCATACGCATAACGGATGATTCTCTCCGTTCCCTTTCGCGAAAAGACCCCCGTCTGCAGTACAACTTCTTCTGGCTTGCCTTTGAAAAGCCAATCACCAGCACCGGAATATTCCCCTTCACTGTTTTCACGGATGACAATCATATCGATTTGGTCCCGTGTCACGTCTTTTAATGGACAAGGTGCACCTTGAAGCAATTTAACGGGTCGAACATTTACATATTGGTCAAATTGCTTTCTGATTTTCAGCAGAAGCTCACGTAATGAAATATGATCCGGGACACCAGGATAACCAACCGCCCCAAGATACACGGCATCAAACTTCATAAGTTGTTCCAGCCCGTCATCGGGCAGCATTTTACCATGCTCAAGATAATATTCGCATCCCCATGGAAAATATGTGAACTCGAAAGAAAAATCCCCGGCAATCCCAGCCACTTTTTTTAGGACCTTAACACCCTCATTAATCACTTCAGGGCCTATTCCGTCACCCGCAATGACCGCTATTTTATAAACATCCATTCTTCGCCCTCCTTTATCTATATATTCTGATTTCAACACCCTGATTTTAACATATAACCTTTGCATTCCCGCTCCTAATGGAAACGCTTAAATGTGAACAGCAAAAAAAATTTTACCGGAAAGGTCCATAATGCAAAAAGAGCCCTTTCATGAAAGAGGCTGCTGAAAAACTCACGTTTTTCTAACTAGTACGGTAAATCAAACTAAAAAAAAGACAATTCTCATTCGATACTTGAATGGAAATCGTCTTTTTTTGCTTCTTTGTGTCACTTTTTTAGGCCTTTAATTTCAATATTCTTTTCAAGTTAACGGTGAAAATAGCCATTGCTCCTTGTAATTCCATGCCAAGTAGACCCGAGGATTTTGCAACATCATACCCGTGTCTGTGTTTCAATTCACTGTTTTTCGCTTCTATTTTATAACGTTCTTTTGATTTTTCTTTAAAATACTCACTTTCCTGGAATGTAGCCTGTTCTGTATGTTCATTGGATTTAATACTGACAGAATAGGTCTTGCTTTTCGCTCCTTCTTTATAACAGCCCTCTTTTAAGGGACAAATCTTACACTTTTCTATATCGAAGTAATAGGTATCTGTTTGATTCGTCGCTACATCTTTTTTGCCCTGGCGAGCTTTCCTGATAGCCAAATGCCCAGCCTTACAAACGTACATTCCTGCATCCTTATTAAATTGAAATTCCTCTTCCTTCTTCCGGAATCCCTGTGTAACAGAAGGATTCAATTTTGCGACTAGTTTAATGTTATTTTCTTCACTGTATTCAATATTTCCCTTCTCTGAGTAAGCTGTATCGCCAATCACGGTCTCAATCACCATACCGGCAGCCGTGCTCTTTTCAATTAATGCCTTTAATTCTTTACCGTCCGTTTTTTCACCTGTAGTGATAGTCGCAGCTGTAATGATTCGTTCCTCACTCATCGCAATATGTGTTTTGTATCCAAAGAAAGAAGAGTCAGCACTCTTGTGGCCAATCTTGGCATCTTGGTCTTTGGAGATCCTTAACTGTTCGATATCATCGGATACCGTTTCCTTTAATAGATTTAACTGCTCTTTTACCTTTGGATATTGGGTGATACGCTCCTCTGTTTCCACTACCTCGATGAGCTTCTGGCAATAAGTAATTTCATCCTGCAATACATCAGTAGTGGTTTTGGATGGGAATTTATTTTTCATCTCTTCATCTATCGAATAGATTACTTTTCTTAATCCTTTAGATTGGTCCATCAATATTTCTTTTGGAGTCTTATGATTGTATCTGGCTTTCGTGTGGGTGGCATCCACAATAATCGTTTTGTTTTTAATGATTTCCTTTTCAATCGCAATCTCAACGGTTTTATGAATGAGCATATCCAAAAGGTTTATGTCTTTTAAACGGAGCTTTCGAAATTTCGTTAAGGAGCTAGGGTCAATAACTGGATCTTCTGGAGCCATGCCGAGGAAATATTTAAAGGACATGTCATACCTGGAACGCTCAACTATATCCACATCTGATAGGTCATGAATGGTCTTGAGCAGCAAATATTTAAACATACGTATTGGATCGACAGCATTCCTACCGTTATGAAGACAGTAGTTGTCCCTCAATTCTTCCAACACAAAAGAAAAGTCAATAAGTTCATTGATCTTGCGTAACATGTTATCCTTTGGAAC
This sequence comes from Peribacillus simplex, assembly GCF_001578185.1. Classification (NCBI taxonomy): domain Bacteria; kingdom Bacillati; phylum Bacillota; class Bacilli; order Caryophanales; family Bacillaceae; genus Peribacillus; species Peribacillus simplex. The sequence continues at coordinate 4,036,980 of NZ_CP011008.1, forward strand.
CACTACATCATAAATGGCCATATATGGACTAAAAACCATAGACGTTTGTTTTTGAATCATCGTAATCACCCACATAAATTTATTACCTTTGATTATAAAACAAAAAAAGGTAGATTTCCTCAGAATAAACTGAGAAAATCTACCTCTATTGGCCCGAAGGGACTTTTTCAGTGCCCTCTCATGAAAGGACCCTTTTTTTTCATGCCTTTAAATATGCACGTCTTTCCGCATATTCTCGGCATTGTGAACAAACCGCGATTTTTTTTCTTTCTTCATTCAAATATGTCGTTACATTCTTGGATTTACGCTTACAAAAGTAACAGGTTTTTTTGAAGAGCTTCACTTAACGATGACTTCGCCGTCCCATTCAAGCATTCCGCCTTCCATGTTTGCCACTTTATATCCTTGTTCCTGAAGATAATGGCATACATTTTCACTGCGGCGTCCTGAACGGCAGATAAAGATGTATTCTTTTTCTTTATCAAAATAATCAAGATTAGCTGGGATATCATTCATGCGGATATGTTTCGCGCCTTCGATCATTCCTTCTTGCACTTCTTCGTCTTCACGAACATCGACAAGTTCCATCGCTTCGCCTGCCTCAAGCTTTGCTTCCACTTCTTCAGTTGTAATGATTTTGATTTCTTCCATAATTAGCACCTCGAATTATCGTATGATTTATCTAATTCATTATAACAAATATTCCAGCCAAACATTACTTTATGGATTGTGTACTTTTAAGGTAAACATACAACGCTAATTGAAAATGCATGTTCACTTATATTCATTCTTGATAAAAGCGCACCTAACAGGATAGCTGATTTTTAAAAATAAAACGCCAGCGAATATCATTTTCGCTAGCGTTTTATTTTGAACTAATGAATTATTCTTAATGTCTGAAACCTCGCTCATATTGTTTAGGAATATCAACTTGTTTATTCAAAGTTTTAGATGCTTCTAGAGACCAGTAAGGGTTGCGCAACATCCCTCTTCCTATTGCCACCAAGTCTGCTTCTTCATTTCCAATGATTGAGTTTGCAAGAATTGGATCATCTAATCTACCTACAGCAATCACTGGAATATCCAAAGCTTTTTTAATTTCCCTAGCCAATGGCGTTTGATAGCTAGCATGCGTGCCCGGTCTTCCGTCTGCTCCAATCGGGCCCTCTCCGCCAGAGCTGACATGGAACATATCCACACCTGCTTCTTTAAAGACTTTGGAAAACTCAATACTTTCTTCCAGACCGTATCCGCCTTCCACGTATTCTTTTGCAGAAATACGCATAATTAAAGGCATATCAGCTGGCATTTCGCTTTTCACTGCTTCAATTACTTCTACTCCAAATTTGGTTAAGTCTTTTCCGTATTCATCTTCACGTTTATTCGTAAGTGGCGATGTGAATTGGTGAATTAAATATCCGTGTGCCCCATGCAATTCAATCACGTCAAAGCCTGCTTGAACGGCTCTTCTAACTGAGTTACGGAATTTATCGACCATTTCCTTAACTTCTTCCGTCTCCAAAGCTCTTGGTGTCTTAAACGTTTCGTCAAACGCGATGGCTGATGGTGCTACCGGCGTTTCTGCATCCTGTGCTTTACGCCCCGCATGAGCAATTTGAATACCGATTTTTGCACCGTATTGATGAACCTCCTTAACGATTTTGGAGAAGGCATCAACTTGATCGTCAGACCATAATCCAAGATCGCCATTCGTAATCCGGCCATCAGGTTCTACATCCGTCATTTCCACGATGATAAACCCAGTGCCGCCAATTGCTCTGCTCACATAATGGTGCTGATGCCAATTAGTTGGTATCCCATCTTCCGCTTCGACGGAATATTGGCACATAGGCGGCATGACGATCCTATTTTTCAATTCAAGTTCTTTTATGCGATAAGGCGAAAATAAATCTTTCATATTTTTTATCTCCTTCAATTTATAATGCATGCACATGCATTTATATCATCTCGATAATATTGTGTCAACTAATCAGATTCTCCTTAACAGACGATTGCGTTCATTGTAAACGCTATCGTTTGTTGGTACACATTCTTTAATATGTGGTATATTTAAAGGAAGTAAGCAGAGGAAGGCGAATATAAATGTCCAGTGAACAAACCCTTTTAAATACATGGTTATCTTTTACACGTATTCATGCCGAGCTCGCCAATGAGCTTGATCGAATGCTGCAAGCAAGACACCAAACGGCTTTGAATGAGTTTTATGTTTTATTATTTTTATCAAAAACACCAGAAAAAAAACTGAGGCTGCTGGAATTGCAACAGTTAGTCGGGTTAAGTCAAAGTGCGATGTCAAGGCTTTCTGTTAGAATGGAAAATAAAAGCTGCGGTGTCATTCAAAGGCTTGGATATGAAGACGACCGTCGCGGTGTGTGTGCGATCATAACGGACCTTGGTGAGATAAGACTTCAGGAAATCCTTTCCACCGTAAATGAAACACTTGAAAAGTCTTTAAAGAATAATGACATCGACACAGCACTGAAATTATTCGTCCATGCAAAAAAGCAGAACACAGGAGAATGATTGAAGCGATTTCGATGGCTTATATGAAATTGTGCTCCATTCAATTTGGGGCCTTTTTTTCTTTTCCATATTTGGGCAGACATCCAAAAAAAAAGAGAAAGACGAATGCTCTCGTCTCTCTCCTTCATTCAACTATTAAAAGTCGAAATTATCAGGATCTGGACCAACACGGTGATTCTGATTCAATCCATCAATTTGGTTCAATTCCTCTTCCGTCAATTCGAAATCGAATACAGATGAGTTTTCTACAATACGATGTTCTTTAGTGGATTTGGGAATCGTTACAATCCCATTTTGTATATCCCAGCGCAAAATGACTTGTGCAACTGATTTGCCATGCTTGGCCGCAATTGCTTGTAAAACGTCATTATCCAAAAGTTCACCTTGCATCAATGGTGACCACGCTTCAAGTTGTATTCCTTGTTCCTTACAAAATGCCTGAACTTCTTTTTGAGTTATACGCGGATGGCATTCCACTTGATTGACCATCGGCTTCACTTCCGCATCTTTCATTAAACCTTTAAGATGGTGAATTTGGAAATTGCTCACACCGATCGCTTTTACTTTTCCTTCTTTATAAAGGGTTTCCAGCGCTCTCCAAGCTTCCTTATATTTTCCTTCCACAGGCCAATGGATAAGATATAAATCCAAGTACTCCAAGCCAAGTTTCTTTAAGCTTTTTTCGTAAGCCGCGATTGTTGATTCATATCCTAAATCAGCATTCCAGACTTTTGATGTTACGAATAAATCTTCCCTGGAGATTCCAGCTTCTTTTAAGCCTTCAAGGATCCCTTGTCCGACCCCTTCTTCATTTTCATAAATGGCAGCCGTATCAATACTGCGATAACCATGTTTAATGGCCACTTTAACTGCATTTACCAGCTCCGGTCCTTCTTCCACCTTAAATACGCCCAATCCGAACCAAGGCATTTTAACGCCATTATGCAACGTAGTTGTATCTTGTAAATTTTTCACCATTATACTCTACCCCCAAATTTTTTCTTCATTGTTTTTAAGATTGTAATGCGTTTAAGTATCAGTATCATTACATCCCTTCAAGGAACCTTCCATCATTCACTGAAGGGATGCAATGATACTCTAAACGCATAGCATGCTTTTTCTAACATGCATCACTTTTTCAATCCTATGCTATTTTGCCAGTCCCCTTGGAACGGTCTTTACTTTCCAAGGCACGGCTCCAAGCTGTTAAAACCACTGCTGCAAACACCATAACTCCACCTATCCACGCTGTATGAATCAGTCCGATCGAATCCGTAATCACCCCGCCTAAGTAGGCACCAATGGCGATTCCCGCATTGAAGGCAGCAATATTGATGGCTGACGCCACGTCCACTGCACTCGGCACGAAACGCTCCGCTAACATGACGACATACACTTGAAGCCCCGGAACATTCATGAATGCAAATAATCCCATTAAAATGATCGTAATTAGACCGGCTATCTTAAACGGTGCCGTGAAAGTCAAGACAACAAGTACAATGGCTTGAATAAGAAACATATAGAATAGGGCATTAATAGGATTGCGATTCGCGAATTTCCCGCCAAGGGTATTTCCTATTGCTATGGCTACTCCATATATTAGCAAAATCAATGCCACAGTTCCTTCTTTATACCCTGTCACTTCCTGAAGTAATGGCGAGAGGTACGTGAAGACAACGAATGTACCTCCATACCCTAATGCTGTAATGATGAATACTAGCAGCAATCGGCCATTCGTAACCAATTTGATTTGATCACGGAACGTTGTCCGTGCAGCTTTTCTTAAATCGGACGGGACCAGGATGCTGTTCCCGATGAAAGCAATCAGGCCGATTGCCACAATGATTATGAAAGCGAATCTCCAGCCGAATTGCTGACCGATGAAGGTTCCAAAAGGAACTCCGGTCACCGTTGCCACCGTCAGGCCTGTAAACATGATGGCGATGGCACTTGCCCTGCGGTTTTCAGGGACCAAATCAGCAGCAATCGTAGCTCCGATTGACATGAAGATACCATGTGCAAGCGCTGAAATGACACGTGCGATCAATAATACACCGACCGTGGTCGCAGAAGCCGCTAATGCATTTCCGGCAATGAACACGACCATTATCCATAGCAATAAAGTCTTTCGCGACATATTCGATGTCAGGGATGTCAGGATAGGTGCCCCGAACATGACCCCTAAGGCGTATAAGGATACCGTCAATCCCGCCGTCGTCACTGTAATGTGTAAATCTTTAGAAATGAGTGGTAATAGTCCCACGCTGATGAACTCTGTTGTTCCTATCGCAAAGGCACTGATCGCTAAAGCCAGCAATGCCCATGTACTTCTATTTTTACTTGAAATCATATCCTCTTCTCCTTCTCGTCGTTTTGTACTATCATTGAAATTGCCTTAGCAACTTTTTTTATAAATGGTACAGTTGAATTCGGTGTGCAAATGTTATTATGAGTTATAATAGTAATAAAAAACAGTACGTACTTTAAAGTGATATAGGCACCTTTTAGTACCTATAAAACAAGGAGAGTATGCCAATCATGCAAAAAAAGAAATACAATATATCAGTTGAAGCGACACTGGAAGTAATGGGCGGAAAGTGGAAATGCGTAATCCTCTGCCATCTGACCCACGGAAAAAAGCGGACCAGTGAGTTGAAGCGCCTTATGCCGAACATCACCCAAAAAATGTTGACCCAACAATTGAGGGAGTTAGAAAAGGACGAGGTCATCAATCGTATCGTTTATAACCAAGTCCCCCCTAAAGTGGAATATGAACTTAGTGAGTATGGGCAAAGCCTGGAAAGTATCCTATCCGCACTGTGTACGTGGGGGGAAAATCACATAACCAGAGTGTATGGGGATAAGTTTTCCGTTCTTGAGGAAAGTGTATTGAATGATCAATTAAAGTAATTCAAAACAAAAAAACGGAGTCCACTAAAGGGATTCCGTTTTTTTGCTGAACCGATCAAACATCATCATTGAAGAATAAAACAAAAAAGATTAGCTCAAATGTGCTATTTTTTTGTTTAGGCTGTTTTCACATACTTTGTTGCTATTTACCAGGTAGTGAGTTGTGGTTGATTTCCCCTCCAGATGCTCGCTTTCCTTGGTGCGGGCGGTGAGCCTCCTCGGCGTAAACGCCTGTGGGGTCTCACCTGTCCCGCTGCTCCCGCAGGAGTCTCGCACTTCCGCTCCAATTAACCTTAAATAGTTTCGTTTTAAAAACAAAATCTTTACGAAAAGAGCCTTTGTTCATAATGAATTCTCCTAATTTAACTAATAAATGCAAAGTGAAAATGATCATCATTGTTCTGGACACTACATACCCATCAAGAGCTAAACCATATCCTCCAGATATTAAAGCAAATAAAAATCGATATTGCGAGAGGTATTAAAACAAGAATGAAAGCTAGCTGAGTTTTGTTATCCATAAAGCATCCGCCTCGGTGTATTAATTTAACAAGTTATAACATTATTACCCATAAATTAATAACCTAATAAAAATACCATCGTACGAGGCATCCGTTTTATTCCCCACTATATTTTTGGTATAATATGTATGAAGTTTTATATGTAAACTTTTGTATATGATAAAGCAGGACAGTGTTGATCACTTAAAGTTTTTATTTTGTAAACAAATGAGTATAATGGTGAAACCAAGGAGTGACATATGAGAGTCTTATTAGAATTGATGCGCATCATATTAATATTCGGGATAGCCGGATCGATCATTTCGAATATTGTAAACGGTATATATATAAACATGGGAGTTAATCCGAATCAGTATGGCTGGCTAGGCTCGATTGCAATACTCATTTTATTATTTGTCTGGTATAGAAATAAACTTCAGTTCAGTGGCTGGTATTCGGGAAAAGGGAAGGAAAAGCTTCCAAAAACTGCCTCCCAAATACTAATCATGTGTTCACTATTTATGTTATGTGCCCCACCTGTTTTAAGTGTGCTGCAGCTGATATTTCAATAATCGGGATTCTATATCCCAGATAGAGCAGGAGTGAACGATTTGCGGAAATTGTTTAATATTGTGGTTCTCATACTCCTACTCGGTGGATTTTGGTATGGATATGGTAAAAATATTCAGGAGTCTGGATTCAAGGCGGGGGTTGGTTCCTTTGCATCCGATGTTCGTTCCTTTATAAACGGGCCCGAGGTTTCAACTGCCTTGGAAAAACTGAACACCGGAGTCAACAACCTGATGGGTTCGCTGGCTGAAACTTTGGATACCGCTTCAGAAAAAGAAACGCAAGAAACGGAAAAAGTGAAAAAACCAGCACTGGAAGCACCTTCTGAAGCATCCTTTTCAGTCAGTAATATCGAAATTGGCGACACAAAGGATGACGTAGAAAAACTGGCTGGGGAAGCAAAGCGGAAAACGCGGAATGAATATGGCGTAGACTGGTTCGCCTATCATGAAAATTATCAAAACTTCTTCATGGTTGCCTACGATAATAACAATAGAGTTGTTGGTTTATATACGAATCAAGATTTGATTTCCTCAAAGGAAGGCATTAAACGCGGCACCCCTAAGGAAACCGTGACTGCGAAATTGGGCGAGCCTGTAACAAAACTGCTTAAAGGCAACGTCTATTATCAGATTCGAAGTGATGGCGAATACGATATGTTTAAAATGGATAATAGCTATGTGACCATTTTTTATGATAAACATGAAAATAATACAGTCACATCGATCCAGATCATCGACGAAAAACTGGAAAAGCAAAAGAGCGGCTATTTTGCAAAAGCCAGCCCCGAGTTAAAGAAAGGCTTTGAATATCAATTATTCGATTTGACCAATGCATCACGGGTCAATCATGATCTCTCAGTGCTTTCATGGGATAAACGAGTGAAGGTCACTGCACAGGATCACAGTACAGATATGGCCGTGAATCAATACTTCAACCATACAAACCTTGAAGGAGAATCCCCGTTCGACAGGATGGAAGATGACAAAATCAAGTTTCGAATGGCTGGGGAAAACTTGGCTGCCGGTCAGAATAGCAGTATCTTTGCCCATGAAGGCCTGATGAATTCCATTGGCCACAGGGAAAACAAATTACAGAAGGATTATGAATCGCTCGGTGTCGGAGTGGCCTTCGATGAGGAAAATAAACCATATTATACGGAGAATTATTTGAGGAAATAAACCAAAAAGCTGTGCATGGAAAATCCCAGCACAGCTTTTTTCTCCAGAATAAAAGAGAGGGCATCCATTTTGAATGGATGCCCTCTCTTTTATAATGTATCACCAAACGAATAATCCAACCATCATGGCACTTAACAAGGAAACAGCCATCCCGCTTAGCAGCAGTTTCCAGACATTCCTTCCGATAATGTTCGATTTCTCATCATTTAGGATGGAATTGAATGTTCCATAAATCATTCCCACTGTACTGAAGTTGGCAAATGACGTCAGATAAGTGACAGCAACAGCGACTGTATGCGGAGACAGCGTACTGATTTTATCTTTTAAATCGAGCAAGGCGACGAACTCATTCGTGGCAAGCTTGATTCCCATCAATTGAGCGACATACATGGCATCATGTCCTGTTAGTCCAAGCAGGAATGCAAATGGACTAAAAATGACAGAGAAGATTTTTTGAATGGTCAGGCCATCCACAAAGAAACCGAAAATACCGTTTACACTGGCCGTTAACGCCACATAACCGATTACCATTGCCATGATGACGAAGACCATTTTGGCCCCCACCAGCATACTGTTAGAAATGGTGGAAAAGAAATCTTTACGTTCCTCTTTAGAAGGTACATAAACGACGTCTTCCTCTTTACTGACATCGACGGGATTTAGCATGTTAGCAATCAGCAAGGCATTTAAGCAGTTCAAAGGTATCGCTACAAATACATAGGTTGCCGGTACCATGGATAGGTAGGCTCCAATGATTGAACCGCTGATGCTGCTCATGCTCATGATTCCAAATGTCAAAAGTCGCTGATCTTTAATCGCGCCGAGTTGAACGCGGAGAACAGCAAGTGCTTCAGTATTCCCAAGGAACATCATCTGAATCGAAAAGAAACTCTCAAGTTTTGGCAAACCGGATACTTTTGAGATGAGCCATCCCACTTTATCAATGATCCAGGTAAGTATACCGAAATACGATAAAACATCAAAAAACGTGATAATGAAAATAATTGGCATCAATGCGCTGAAAAAGAAATCCACATGTTCATTTGCCATAACTGAAGGAAAGACGAATGAAATCCCTTCATTTGCACATCCAATCAACCAGGTGAAGAATGAAGCGATCAGATTAATGACCCACGCCCCTATCTTAGTTGATAACATGAACCCTGTGATAAGCAATTCAAGAACCAGCAAGGTAAGAATGGCTTTCCACTTAACGCTCCTTTTATTAGGTGAACAAAGGTAAACGATACCCATTACAACTAAAACACCCAGTATATTCAATAAGAAATACATGCTTTCATCCCCTTTGGATATATCATTTCCCATTCATTTTTTTTATATAAAAAGCCCTTACCTTTTTACACTTTCAGCCGCAGGAAGAAAGTGTGAAAAAGTAAGAGCCTTCATTAAAAAAGGGGTATGCTGGATCAAGTTTTCAAGCGAACCAACCATAAACCTATTCATCTCTTTTATTTTCATACTTCCTTGTAGTCCGGCATTATTCAAGGCTGCCAGGTAGAAACTATCAGACCATTGTTACTGATAATATACAAGGATATTTTTTAAATAAATTTCTTAGGAAAGATATCATTTTAAATCAGTTTATTTTCAATTACAATACGTTTTACAATTGTTATATTAATATAAATTTTTCGAAAACATTTTAAAAAGAAGTCTCCGGAGGGCCAATGTTGGGTAATACTTATGAAGTAGTATATCCCACCCATCAACAATGAAAATCACCTGCTTTATAGCGGTGTTGTTATAGCTCTAGTAAATTCGTCATATTCAATTTAGAGTCATGCCGTTTTAAAAAAACTTCCCACCTGTGATAATCCTTGATTCAATGCTTCATACTAAATAGTATATTACCTCTATAAGGACGTGGATTTTGGTGGATTTTATTTTTAGCCAGGAAACTCTTACTACAGTTCAGTGGATGTTGAGAGCCATTACATCCTTCATCGTTTTACTTTTTTCGGTTAAATTGATGGGGCAACGAGCCATTTCTCAGTTAAGATTAATTGATTTTATAATGGCATTAATTATTGGGAACATTCTTGCCCACCCTTTGTCTGATGCACATTCAGGTTTGAAGGGTTCAATGATAACGACCTGTGTATTAGTCATTTTATATATCATTAATGTGTTCACAAGTCTTAAGTGGGGCAAACTCCGAAGGTTCTTTGACCCCTCACCCTTTACCCTTATCGAAAATGGGCAAATCGTTTACAAAAGCTTAGCAAGGGCTCGAATCTCCATCGATTTTTTACTATCTGAATTAAGAAAAGAAAAAATTGTCGATATTGAAAAAGTATCACTCGCACTATGGGAACCTGATGGTACTATTTCATTGTTTTTAGATCCTCAATATAAAGCGCTAACTCCAGCAGATATGCATATAGCAACTAAAGCCTTCACTTTACCTAAAACGATTATTAAAGAGGGGAAGATTGATTTTAAAGAATTAAATCAAGACGGTAAAGACGAAGTATGGCTGAAAAAAAGTCTCAAAATGACTTATAATGCGGACGTGAACGATATTTTATTAGCAACCATTGATAATAACGATAACATAAAGGTCTTTTTTTACAAATAGCTCCTTGAAGCCCTTAGTACTGCGAAAGAATATAAATACTTTTTTCTCGCTTAAAAATAATTCCCGGTGAAAATTTGAGTTATTTCTTTTTGCAGACAAAATAAAATCCCCTCAAGAAGAAAGTGTAAAACCTACATATAAATGTCGGCTTTTACACTTTCAAACTTAAAGGGGATCATATCACATTCATGACCTTCAAGAAACTCTCTTATTACTCCGACCAATGCAGAGTATTTAAGAACTTGTACACATCCTCATAAACCTGCTCACGTTCTTTACCTAATGTGATTATATGGCCAGAGTTTTCATACCATATCAAGTGTTTATGCTGCGTATCGACTTCATTAAAAATCGCTGTAGCACTGTTCGTATAGTCGGGATCATCCAAACGCCCTTGTAAAACAAGAGTTGGTGATGTGATTAAATCTAAATCTTCACCAGTCTCATTTATTATATTCACCATATCATTCAGCGAAGTCATAGGGTCTTCTTCCAACAGCTTCACTTCGGCAGCAATTTGGTCTGCATCTTTGCCTTCAAACTTCTTATAGGCCTGTGCATAATTGAGCAAGCGTTTTTTTTGTCGATCGCTACTTTTCCCTTGTGTCGGTGCACACATTGCAACTACCCCTGTTACAGGAAGTTCAATTCCTACTTTTAATGAGAACAATCCTCCTAAAGAAATTCCTGCAACAGCAATTTCCTCGTAGCCTTCATCTTTAAGGAATTGATAACCTTCCACTACATCTTTCCACCATTGCTTTGGACTTGTTTTAGCAAGTTCCTCGGCTGATACGCCATGCCCACTATAAAGGGGTCCGTGGCAAGTATAGTCGCGATCATTCAGGTATTTCCCTAATTTCTTCATGTCTCCTGTACTTCCGGTAAACCCGTGAAGTAAAAGAACAGCTCTTTTTCCACCTCTGTATGTGAATGACTCAGGTGCTTTCACTTTCATCTATCTAGGACCTTCTTTCTGCTCTTGTTGATAAATAGAATCTAAATGATTTTCAAAAAAAAATCAATTAATACCCCTTGAGTGGGATTTCTTCTATCCTATTCCGTATTTTCATTCAAACAGATAAATCATGTATTTATTATCCTTACCACACTCTTTACAACTCATCCGTTCCGAAGCACATTTTACTATGATTGATTTTATTTAGCAATCGTCATTTAACCATTTTTTTTAAGAAAAGTAAAATGCACCTTGTAATACGATGTACAAGGTATTACACTTTAAAAATGAAAAAGGAGGAGATTGTATTGGATAAAGAATTAATGAAGGGAAGCATTGACCTCCTTTTGCTTTCACTTCTTTCACAAAAGAAGCTTTATGGCTATGAAATGACAAAGATCTTGAGGGAAATGAGCATGGGCAAATATGAAATCAGTGAAGGCACCCTCTACCCCGCCCTTAAACGGTTAGAAACCAAAAAATTCATAAAAGGCCATTGGAAAGAGTCCGAGTCAGGTCGCAGGAAATATTATCATGTCACAGAAACCGGGCAAACCGAACTTGAACGGAAACGGAAATGCTTCTTCTTCCTGGAAAAATTAGTTCAGAAAAGCGCAGAGCAATTCTGACCTAAAAAACAAGATAAAAAGCTTCCTGCACCCATTATTAAAACGTCCAGGAAGCTTTTTTTGCTATTTACTCGTGAATTTCGTGCGTTTACTCGTGAATTCATGCTACACTCTTGATTTCGCGCTGTTTACTCGTGGGTTCGGCTTGTTTACTCGTGAGTTTTGCACGTTTACTCGTGAATTTCGCACGTTTACTCGTGAATTTCGCACATTTACTCGTGAATTCCGCACGTTTACTCGTGAATTCATGCTACACTCTTGATTCCGCACTGTTTATTCGTGGGTTCGGCTATTTACTCGTGAATTCATGCTACACTCTTGATTTCGCGCTGTTTATTCGTGGGTTCGGCTTGTTTACTCGTGAGTTTCGCACGTTTACTCGTGAGTTTGGACTATTTACTCGTGAGTTTCGCACGTTTACTCGTGAGTTTTGCACGTTTACTCGTGAATTTCGCACATTTACTCGTGAGTTTCGCACGTTTACTCGTGAGTTTCGCACGTTTACTCGTGAGTTTGGACTATTTACTCGTGAGTTTCGCACATTTACTCGTGAATTCATGCTACACTCCTGGTTTCGCGCTTTTTACTCGTGAGTTTGGACTGTTTACTCGTGAATTCCGCACTTTTACTCGTGAGTTTTGCACGTTTACTCGTGAGTTTCGCACGTTTACTCGTGAATTCATGCTACACTCTTGATTTCGCGCTGTTTATTCGTGGGTTACTCCAGTCACGCAAAAAAAGGACCTAATTTGGCCCTTTTTTGTCTATTCCTTTATGTTTCCGATAATTGGCGCAGGAGAGCTTCATACATTCCCCCTGGACATGCGGACCATATTTTTCGCGAAAGGCCTCGAGGCAATAGCATTTATCTTCTTCCTTTTTGGTTCCATCCATCGGTGCATCCCTCCTAGAATTCAACCGGAGACTACGCGCTTTTCCAGTCTTACATTGATTCGTCCCAACAGTACGGCACCGATTGACTGAATGACTGTTTTAACGATGATTTGGCCGATAATCGCAGCGGGTACGGCTTCCCATGGCAATATATTGGCACCTAGTGGACTTAGGCCAATCACGACAAATATCACCGAATCGAAAAACCCTCCAACGATCCCGCTGTAAAACACCCTCCAACTCATCGGGAGCTTTAACCGGGTATAAATTTCCGTATCCGCTGTTTCTGCCACCACGAACGATAATGCGGAAGCAAATACAATCAATAACGTATCTCCTAATAAAAATGAAACACATGCAGATAAAATAAGTGCGGTGACGATACACATATAGGTTTTCGCACGGCCGAATTTATTCTGGACCAGATCTCGAAAGATGAAGGTTCCTCCGATGAGCAATGTACCCATCGGAATGATGAACATGCCCAAATGTAATGGATCAAAAGCTGCTGTAACCACATTCGCCGTGACGATGGATACTAAATAAAATAGAATTCTTAACATTTAATTCTTCTCCTTATACAGAAAAAACAGCACCCTAAGAAAGAGCACTGTTCCCCTTAGTTTTTTTGAGAGGGTAGCTAGAACCTCTTCCGCCGGAGCGGATTATCATTTTCCTTATTTATCGTAGCTTGAAAACGGTTGGAAATCAAGAAGTTTCCATATGGCCTGATCCTAAAATGAATTCAAGCTTATACCCCTTCAATAATCGCCTTCTTGATTTCGTTTTAGTCACTGGGAATGGCGTGAATCCACGAATTTCATTTGCAGACTCGATAAGCCAATAGCCGCTTTCCAAAGCTTAACACTTAGCAAATGTTCCTCTGATGCCAAAGGGTTTTTAAGGCTTTTGCCGATTCCTGTCGCAGAAAACTGCTTGACCGGCTGAATATAAAAAGCAGACAATCATTGATAGAGCTATGATACGATTTTGATATTGCAACCCTTTTTGTTTTTATTTGGCACGGACTTGATAAGGAATGCTAGAAGTATAAACGCGAGGAGGAAAAAGAATAATGAAAAAACCAACGTTTGTCTATCCTATTTATATCGCAACCACACCAGAGAAGCTTTGGGAAGCCCTAACGAGTGGCGAATTCACAAAAAAATATCACTTTGGATGTCAAATCAAGTCATCCTTTCAAGAAGGCGCAACCGTTACATATTTGCTGGAAGATGGACGAATCACTGATCATGGAAATGTACTTAAGTGTGAGCCGCTGCAACTGCTCTCTTTTACATGGAACACGATAGGAGACGAAACACCCCGCGAGGATCCTGCTCGGGTCACTTTTCAACTGCAGCCAATGGATGATTCTACTGTGAAGTTAACACTTACACATGAAGAGCTATTGGAGACCGATTTCGTATATGGTGACAATACCTTTAAGGGCATAAATAATGGATGGCCAGCTATTCTATGTAACCTGAAGAGCTTGCTTGAAACTGGACGGACCTTGCCGCCAATATATGTAGATCGGGTAAATTAGGTGTTAGTGGGAACTTATTTAAACATATCGAAAGAGAGCTGATATAGTATGGATACTCAAATAACTACGAAATTTAAAATAGGCAAGCCAACTAATGAGGTGTTTGAAGCCATAGTAAACCCTGAAAAAATCGGAAATTTCTGGTTCTCGTCGAGTTCTGAAAGATGGGAGCAAGGCAGGACGCTTACATTGAGATATAACGAATACGATGCTGAAGTGGTTATACATGTATTAGAAGTCGAGAAAAATAGGAAAATCGTGTATTCGTGGGGAGGCAACGCCCAAGAAACGGTCGTTACAATTACATTAAAAGAGCTGGATAATACAAGTTCAATTATTGAAGTAAACGAATCAGGTTTGAAGGAAGACGACCCTGAAATAATAAAAAAAATGATAGGGCAAAAAGAGGGGTGGGTATATACTTTAACCTGTTTAAAGGGTTATTTAGAAAGTGGTGTAACTAATTTGAGAGCGTCATTAATTTTTTAAGATGCTGGTTCAGCTGAAAAAAGATCTCCAAAACCGGCAGTTGGGCATGCCGCCTGCCAGAACAATAACACTGACAATATTTAACTATGTTGTACCTGTTAAGCCTTTACGATTTAATGGTGTTCGAATATCGATAAAATGCCACCACTCGAAGGTCAAATAAAGTGGTTAAAAGAAAGCGGCTTACAAGTCGTCGATAGTCTATATAAATTCACGGGTAATGTTTCCGGGAAAAACTCAAGGATGGATTCCGTGAGTTTTTCACTTTCTGTTTGGTTTGACGCGAAATTCAATCGGAAATCACCTTTAGATACATGCCCTTCGAAGCTTTTTCATAGGCTTCAATTCCCATGTTCTTCACTTTTTCGGATAAAGTGGATGCTCTCACCACTTGGGTTCCTTGCATGATGGAAGGATCCATCAGGCGCACTTTATTTTACCGATGTAAATCATAGTCCAATTGATCTTCTTTCACCTTTACGTTACCATGGATCCTTTTTAACAGATTTTGGACTTCATCGTCTTCAGTGGAGCTTAACAAGGATGTGACTTCTTCATCTGTACCAAGTAAGTCATCAAGGCTGATCAGGTTTTTAGCCAAAGCCAATTTTAACGTCTTTGCCAAGATATCATAGCCATATATATTAAGTGGGTCCATGAAAAAATCAATAACTTCACTGTAATACGTTTTCACAAACCATTCCGCCGAATCCATATTATCCAGATCCATTCTTCCATTTACTATGATTACATGATCAAGAAAGTCATGAACGGATTCAAGTGTGATATATCCATACTGATGCATATCCCGGAGAGTATAATCCACCCGATCGGCACATAACCCAGGTGCTGGCTGTTCAAGCATTTCCCTTTTTGACTGAACAATAATTTTACAACCATATCCATATTCCTTCAATATAAATGGGATTTCAGATTCCATAATGACATGATCATATATCTTTTCATGATAATCTTCATCCATACAATCCAGAACGAAATCTATAACATGTGAGAATGCAGTATGGGATACGTCATGCAGTAAGCCCGCGATTTGTTCCTCTAATGAACCGCCAAACGCCTTTATTAACAACATCACACCAATTGAATGGTCAAATCGTGTGACATTCCACTTCTCATTAACTAAATAACTTTCCCCACCTTGATGTAGTATTCCCTTCAATCTTTGGACCGGTTTGCTTACTATCAGCTCTTCTAGAACTCCCTCTACAATGTGTTTCCATAGATACTATCCGAAACTAGCAATAACTGCCTCCTCCTCCATTAGTTTACTCATTACAGTTAGGTGATTTCACTGATTTTCTTCTGTAAAAATTATTTCCCCCTTTTCACCTTGCTCATATTGCTGTTTTGCCATTTTTTCCAATTCCTTTTCATCATTCAAATCGATATCAGGTAGATTGCCCTCAGCTTCATCCCCAATGAGTATCACTTCATTTGTTATTATTCGATTTGCTGGATACACCATTTTAATGTCTTCTATAGGTTTTGTTTTATTATTAAAAGATTTATTGAATCCCTTCCAACGGGCTTGAGTCCCCTCCATTTTACCATAAAAGTATATTATTAGTTAATAGTGAATGCTACTATGTTTGACGTTATAGTTAAATTCTAGTTACATTTAATGGTAAATCCTCACTTAAAAACAGCCATTTAGCAAAATGTCTAATCTTTGATATTTGTAAATCAGTACGGTATCATTCCATTTAACCAGTGGTCAATAAACAAGGGGGGGTGGAATGATGTCGCCAAGAAAATCGGCAGGTAAAGAATTATCCAGGGAAATGGTATTGACTGAAGCTAGAAACCTTTTTGCAACCTTAGGGTATTCGAACGTCTCAATGAGACAATTGGCTAAATCATTGGATTGCAGCCATGGAGCCATTTATTATCACTTTAAAAATAAGGCAGAAATATATTACAGTTTGGTGAAAACGGATTTTTCCGTTTTAAATCATTTAATCGATGATATCATCATATCGGAAAATGACCCTTCTCAAAAAATCGAAAAGATTTTATTATGCTTCATTGAGTTTGGTTTAACACAACAGAATCATTATTCCATCATGTTTTTATCCAAGGAAAAAGAAATTCAGCAGTTGCTTCAATTCGATTCTAATAAAACCTATGAAAAGCTAATCCAATCCTTGACAGAATTAACCGACAACAAACTGAACCCTGCATCCATATGGTCCATTTTCCTTTCTCTTCACGGATTCATAACTTTTTATATCAATTCTGAACTATCCTATCCAGATGTAAAAGGTTTAGCTTATTTTCACGTGAAAAATATCATCAAGAACATTGTTTGATTTTTCACTAAAATTATTGACCAATGGTTAATTAAGTTTTGGGAGGTTGGAAAATGGTAAAGAAATTCCTTCATATCGAAGGACTCATGGTCCTTTTAGCGATGATTTACATCTATTCGTTATATGAATTCAGCTGGTGGATTTTCCTTTTATTTATTTTATCGCCTGATGTTTCCATGTTGGCCTATCTAATTGATGATCGAGTTGGAGCAAAGGTTTATAACCTATTTCACACTTATACCCTGTCCATTTTCATGATTTTGCTAGCCATTTTTCTAAAGTCTGATGCGCTTATGATGATCGGGTCAATTTGGACCGCACATATTGGAATGGATCGGTTATTTGGGTATGGCCTTAAATACACATCATCCTTCAAAGCTACACACCTTCAAAAGGTATAGGTAGCTTTCCATATGTAAAAGGCAGTGTGATTACGCATCACACCGCCTTCTGTCTCTGATCTTTACACGCCTCGCTTGTTGCCCCATATATAGGTATGAAGCTGTGGCAGCACTTTCACATCATTCAATTCATCATCGGCTATCACTTTATCAATAAGCTCCTCGTATTTCCTCAAAAGCCCGCTGATCAATTGACGATCATCCGCCGTACTGCTGTCGTCATTGCCGACCTGCAGATAAAAAGGAATATCGGGGTAGCGGCCATGTACATTTTTAGCATATTGATAATCCTCTTCGTTAAAGACGACTACCTTCAATGAGACATGGTTTTCAGGGTTTCGATTGGCAAGGTTCGATATGATTTGGTCGAGCACCGTAAAGTCCGTGTTCATTTTTGAACTCGGCGGCTTAGGAGAAATAGTCAATTCATCAATATCGAGAAACCAATCCTGCCATCTGCTCCCTTGTGTTTCGACACCTATTTTCATTTTATTTTCATGTAGGATCGCTACCAGGCTGTTTAAGTTTTTCAGCAGTGCCGGGTTTCCGCCTGATATCGTCACGAAGGAAAAACCGGCACCCCCAATCCGCTTCAGCTCATCCCATATTTCCTCGGCAGTCATTTGGACGGTATCTTCCTTACCGGTTCCATCCCAAGTAAATGCGGAATCACACCAGGCACATGAATAATCGCAGCCAGCCGTCCGAACGAACATGGTTTTTTGGCCAATGACCATTCCCTCACCTTGGATGGTCGGTCCGAAGATTTCCATAACCGGGAGTTTACTCACTTTCCATCCACTCCCGTCTGGCTTCGGCATAGCTTGTCGGCGTTTCGTATAGTCGAACGAATTCGACCCTAGCACCCTCATATTCCTTTAATGAAAGGGCTTCGGCCATTTTTTCATAAATCCAGACAACCATATTTTCAGCCGTAGTGTTCATGAGCGGCAAGGTTTCATTCAAATAACGATGATCAAGGTGGATTTCGATTTCATTTTTCCATATATCCTTGATGTCCCCGAAATCTATCATCAAACCGCGTGAATCCGTATACCCGCTCAATCCGAAAATGACCTTATACGTATGGCCATGCAAGTTCTTGCATTTTCCTTCATAGTCATGTAGATGGTGTGCTGCGTCAAAGGTAAATTCCTTACTGACCATGACCCTTTTAGTTGTATATTTCAATTGGCTGCGCTGAATATCTTGATCTATTTTTTGGAGTTTATCTACTATAGTAAAACCGTACATCACGAAAGCACCTTCCGTCTGCTTACATAGTCATCCAATCCTTTTTTCCGCAACTTACATGCCGGACAATCTCCACAGCCGTCTGATATGATTCCGTTATAGCAAGTCAGGGTCTTTTCGCGGACAAAGTCGAACGCGCCAAGCTGATCGGCAAGCTCCCATGTTTCCTCTTTATTAAGCCACATAAGCGGCGTATCAATCACGAATGACTGGTCCATCGACAAGTT
Organism: Peribacillus simplex; assembly: GCF_001578185.1. NCBI lineage: Bacteria > Bacillati > Bacillota > Bacilli > Caryophanales > Bacillaceae > Peribacillus > Peribacillus simplex. The sequence continues at coordinate 4,056,015 of NZ_CP011008.1, forward strand.
CAAGGTCACATTCAACGATTTAATGAATACATCCCGGCAGTCCGGATATCCGCTGAAATCCGTTTCACAGACACCGGTGACAATATGTTTAGCGCCAATCTGACTGGCCAACACTCCGGCAAACGATAGGAACAGTAAATTCCGCCCTGGTACGAACGTCGACGGCAATTCCCCGTCTTCCCCGTCCTCCACTGCAATGTCACTTCTCGTCAAAGCATTCGGTGCCAGTTGGTTCAGCAGCGACATATCAAGGATATGATGGTTCACGCCCAATTCCTTGGCAATCTCTTGAGCGCATTCGATTTCCAAGCTGTGCCGCTGATTATAATCAAACGTCACCGCTTCCACTTCCTCATATCTCTCCATCGCCCAGAACAGGCACGTCGTACTGTCCTGACCTCCGCTAAACACAACCACTGCCTTTTCTTTCTTCTTCATTTCTATAAAACTCCTTTTTACGGAAAAAAACAGCACCCTAAGAAAAGAGCACTGTTTCTCCTTAGTTTTTTTGAGAGGGTAGCTAGAACCTCTTCCGCCATAACGCGGAATATTATATTTTTCCAAGTCAATAGTAACTTGAAAACGAGAAGAAATCAAGATGTTTGGATTATGGAAAATCACACCTAACGGAAAACTTGGTTATCTTCTCATCTGCTTAAATAACCCATTATTTATCCGATAAAAAAAGAGTGAATAAAATATCGATAAAGGGGTTCATTAATTTGAAAAGTATTAAAGGAAAGATATTGGCAGCATTTTCACTCATCATATCTTTGTGTATCATCTTAGGAGCATTTAATATTTATAGCAGCAATAAGTCACTTGTACATTCCAAAGATATTATTAGCCAAAAATTGCCGATTCTAATTGATGAAGAACAACTACTCAATAATGTTGCACAAAGAAGCGCACTCGCAAGAGGCTATATTCTATTTGGCGACGAAAGTGATAAAGGGAAGTTCTTAAAATATACCGAAGAAAGCAAAGTCATTCAGGAGGATCTTTTAGCCTTAAGTGATTCTGAAAAAACGAAGGAATTGATTGAGAAAAGCGTGGATTGGAGAACGATTATTATAGACCGCGTATTTACACAATATGATCAAGGAAATGAAGAACGTGCTATAGAAATACTAAAGGATGAAGTTGCACCAATAAGCAATGAATTGATGGATGGGTTTAGAGAGCTGGCTTCCGAACGCGAAAAAACGATTGTCGCTTCAGGTGAAACCGTCATCGCAAGCGGGAAATCGGTTAAGTCTACAAGTATCATCATATCCATTGCGGCAGTCCTTATCGGCCTTGTGCTTGCACTTGTGACTGCAAACCTCATTACCACCCCCCTCCTTAAAGTCAGGGACAGGATGAAAATGGTTGCTGACGGAAAACTGAATCATGAGCCCCTGGAGCAAAAGTCAAATGATGAAATGGGTGAATTAACGGTATCCGCCAACCAAATGCAGAAAAACCTTCGTGATACGATCGAAAAAATGCTGGTTGTATCCGAATCCGTTTCCAACCAAAGCGAGGATCTGACTCAATCAGCAAATGAAGTGCAACAGGGCAGCAAACAGATTGCGACTACCATGTACGAACTTTCGGAAGGCTCGGACTCACAAGCAAACCGGGCAGCTGAAATGGTCCGTATGATGGATGATTTCACCAGCAAGATCGAGCAGGCCCATCTTGAAGGAATGGAAGTATCGCAAAGTTCGATCGAGATCCTATCCTTGACCAAGGAGGGCACCACTTTAATGCGCAGTTCGGTCCAACAAATGCAAATGATTGACGGAATTGTCAAAAATGCCGTCGGGCAAGTGAAAAGGCTCGATTCTCAATCACAGGAAATCTCACAGCTTGTGCAGGTCATCAAAGATATATCCAATCAAACCAACCTATTGGCGCTGAATGCAGCCATAGAAGCTGCACGCGCTGGTGAACATGGCAAGGGCTTCGCCGTCGTCGCAGCTGAAGTGCGGAAACTCGCTGAAGGGGTCACACAATCCGTTGGGGATATCACCGATATTGTCACCGCTATTCAAACAGATTCAAAAACGGTCGTCCACTCCCTGGAAGATGGTTATACACAGGTGGATGAAGGCACGAAACAGATTACGCTCACCGGCCAAACCTTTGAAACAATCAATCACTCTGTCGGGAATATGGGAATGAAAATACAGCATATTACAGCTGAATTGAACTATATCTCCAAAAATAGTAAAGAAATCAATCAGGCCATCGAAGATATCGCAGCCGTTACTGAAGAGTCCGCGGCAGGAATCGAACAAGTTTCTGCCTCCGCTCAACAATCCAGCTCTTCGATGGATGAAATCACGAATCATGCCTGTGAACTCGCATCTTCCGCTGAACTGCTAACCGAACAGGTCAAGAAATTCCAATTATGATACTAGAAAATTTCCCGTCACTTGAACGCGGGAAATTTTCTTTTTCTCCCCTTCATGGTGATTGTTTCGTTTTCGTGTATTTGGGGTATAAAAGACTATACGCATTAATAATCATGAAAAGTTAATAATCATGAAAAGAAAAATCTATCAAAAGGGTTGGAAGTGAATATTTTCTTTTGTTTTCAGAATATTTAGTGTATAATGAATTTATTAGGAATATTCTTACTGAAATACTTCTCACTTCCAATACCCACTTACTGGAAATCACCAGTACAAGAACTCACTTGATCCAGCATTTCATTTCAACCCAATGCACGGGCCCTTATACTCAGTAAGGTTCATTGCACGCTTTCTTGCAAACCAAACAATTCACAACTTTTTTCACACAAAAAGCATAAATTTCACTCCAAAATTGTAAAAAAAGGTTAAATTTCGCCAATAATGTGTTACTATTAAACCAAGACCTTTTAACCCCACAAGGAGGAATTCATATGAAACGTTTTTTCAAATTCATAGCAGATTTTAACGAAAGAAAAGCACTAGATCGGAAAAACAACAAATTCTTTCGCAAAGAATACGAAAATTATATGAAGATGAATTCTGAAAATCAAGGTAGGAGGAGATTAGCTCCTAGACTTTATGTGATTGAAGGCGGTAAAAAAGGCCCCAACATTGAAATTTCTGACAGAAAAAAATCCAGTTAACCTGATCCCTTCAAAAAATAAGCTACTAATGTTGTAGTTTATACCCTACAAACGTCACAATCTCCATGATAAACGGAGATTCATTACCCATATCATTCTTTTAAAATATAAAAGCCGAAAGCTCAGATATACTTCTGAGCTTTTTTTATTTTGCTTATTTCTATTAACACTATATTAATAGAAGTAACTAGGTATTTTTTAAATAAATTGGATTAACCTTAGTTTATTTCATGTTTTAGGTAAAAGTCACAATATAGGCCCACGGGTATTTTTCTAGAAAAAAACCCAAAACTTACAAAAAAAGAGATGTGTTCTTTTACTCATCTTTGGCCATATTCAAAAAAGTCCGACTACATGTGTCTATAGATGCACTATCTTACATTGAATGACAAATACGTAAATATTGTAACGTTTAGGTCAAATTAATGGGTATAAACAATCAATAAATTGTAATAACCCACACTTTTAATAACAATTCATTATACAAATACAGCTATTAAGAATCAGGTTCAAATGCCTATAAAACTATTTTAATTGTATTCATAATGGCCATTTATTAAACTTTCCATATTTTAGTGTAAATAAATCAAGGTTTTACTCGACTTTCTCCATATCTTTGGACTCATAAAACATTTTATTCCATTAGATACTATTACACTCCTATATACATTTTTTGCAAAAAGCTGACAACAGTTATATTACGATAGAATAATTGGCTCTTGCCTATTAAGTTTAAAATCATGTAGTGTGTATTCAGTAAATCAAATATTTAAAAAAAGAGAGGTTAAAAAATGGCACCAATATTTATTTGTGCGATCTTTTTACTTGGCTATGGCATCTTCGAACAAAGACGCCATCAGAAGCGTCTCGATTCCATTCCGGTACGTGTGAATGTAAATGGTATTCGAGGCAAATCGACTGTAACACGTCTAATAACAGGTGTGATCCAGGAAGCTAAGTACAAAACAGTAGGTAAAACAACCGGAACATCAGCTAGAATGATCTACTGGTTTACCGACAAAGAAAAACCGATTAAACGCCGCCCAGAGGGACCGAACATTGGAGAACAACGGCGTGTAGTTAAAGAAGTAGCAGATTTAGGAACGGAAGCACTTGTTTGTGAATGTATGGCCGTACAGCCTGACTATCAATTAATCTTCCAAAATAAAATGATCCAAGCAAACATTGGGGTCATCGTGAATGTATTAGAAGACCATATGGATGTCATGGGACCGACAATGGATGAGGTTGCAGAAGCCTTTACAGCTACAATCCCTTATAATGGTCACTTGATTACCATTGAAAGTGAATATTTGGACTTCTTCAAGAAAATTGCCAAAGAACGCAACTCAAAAGTGATCGTTGCAGATAATTCAAGAATCTCTGAAGACTTCTTGCGCGAATTCGATTATATGGTATTTCCGGATAACGCATCACTGGCTTTGGCTGTTGCAGAAGCTTTAGGCATTGATGAAAAAACAGCTTTTCGCGGCATGTTAAATGCGCATCCAGATCCAGGGGCCATGCGGATCACCAGATTTGGAGATCCAGTCAAGCCAACTTTCTTTGTCAATGGCTTTGCTGCAAACGACGCGGCATCGACGCTGAACATCTGGGATCGTGTCAAAACGTTCGGATACAGCACAGAACCTCCTATCGTCATCATGAACTGCCGTGCTGACCGTGTGGACCGTACAGAGCAGTTTGCAAGAGATGTATTGCCTTACATTAAATCTGAAATCGTCATTGCCATTGGTGAAACTACATCACCAATAACAAAGGTATTCGAGCAAGGTAATTTGGATACAAAAGAATATTGGGATTTGGAAAACTGGTCAACTGAAGAAATCGTGGCCCGTCTCCGCCCATTGATGAAAAATCGCATCGTCTACGGTGTCGGGAATATTCACGGCGCAGCGGAACCATTAATTGAAGCATTCATGAAATCTAAAACAAAGCAGAAAGCAAGTTAAGTAGGAGGAACCTTAATGTTTGGATCGGATTTATATGTAGCACTAGTACTGGGAGTAACGCTTAGCCTTATATTTTCAGAAAAAACGGGTGTCGTACCCGCAGGACTTATTGTGCCAGGTTATTTGGCATTAGTATTTGATCAATGGGAAATCATGCTGGTCATCTTGGTCATTAGTGTAGTAACTTATTTAATCGTCACTCACGGCCTTTCAAGATGGGTGATTTTATATGGAAGAAGAAAATTCGCAGCCATGATGGTGACCGGGATTTGCCTGAAACTCCTATTGGACATGGTCTACCCCGTCATGCCATTTGAAATATTCGAGTTTCGGGGAATCGGTATAATCGTACCCGGATTGATAGCGAATACCATTCAAAGACAAGGAATGCCATTGACACTTGGCAGCACGCTTTTATTATCCGGCTTAACTTTCGGTTTAATGAACGTGTACTACCTATTCTGAGGTGCAAAAAATGAAACGGACTTTAAATGCAAAAGAAAAAACACTTATCTTTATTAAACGTACGAAGAAACAGAATCTTAAATACACTGGAATCATACTACCTATATTACTAATCGCTTTAGTCATTACCACTTGGATGGGACGGGCTGAAGAAGTGAAAACACCTGCTTCAAAAACTGATCAACCATTGACGATGACAATGGTCGGTGATGTGATGATGGGACGTAATGTTGAAGAAGTGACGGAAAAGCACGGGTATGATTACCTCTTCCGTTATATGAAACCCTATTTTGCCGATTCAGACTATGTCAGTGGGAATTATGAACATCCCGTTTTAAAAGAAGAGGCATCCAACTACAAGGAAGCAGACACGGCCATCAGGTTAAACTCCAATAATAGTGGTGTGAAAGCCGTTAAAGATGCTGGCTTCTCTGTGATGAATTTGGCCAATAACCATATGATGGACTTCGAAGAACGAGGACTGCTTGACACGATTGATGAATTCAAAACTGCAGATATGAACTATGTCGGTGTTGGATCGAACACTGCCGAAGCTAAAAATAGCATCGACTATGCGGATGTTAATGGCGTCCGTGTCGCAACACTTGGCTTTACAGATGTTTACGGTAAGGATGCCGTGCCAAAAAGTAATAAAGCCGGGATATTGAACACCAACCCTGATTTATTATTTGAAATGATTGAAAAAGCAAAGGATGCCAAGCAAGGCAACGCAGACTTGGTTGTGGTGAATGTTCACTGGGGAATAGAGTATTCAACATCTACAACCGCTCGTCAAACAGAATTGGCTAAAGCAATAATCGATGCGGGAGCTGATATCATCATCGGCCATCACCCCCATGTGCTTCAATCGTTTGATGTTTATAAAGATGGAGTCATTTTCTATAGCTTAGGAAACTTCATTTTCGATCAAGGCTGGACACGCACGAAGGATTCAGCAATGGTTCAATACCATTTAGCGGAAGACGGAAAAGCTACGGTCGATGTCGTTCCACTGCAAATTGAAGAAGCAACACCAAGGCCAGCTACCTCTTCAATCGACAAATCACGTGTTTACCGTCAGTTGACGAAGGAAACAAGTGAAAAAGCCCAATGGTCGAAAAAAGAGGATCACATCGAGATTACATTGGATCACAAGAAAGTAATCGACCATAAAGTTCAACGTGAGCAAGAAGAAAAGGCAGCGAAAGAAAAGAAAGCTGCACAAGAAGAAAAAGCAGCAAAAGAAAAGAAAGCTGCACAAGAGAAACAAGAAGTAAAAGCTACACCACAGAACATACAACCCATTCAGTAAGGAACGATTGGATACTATGTGAAAAGTGAAACAACTTGGAAGCTCAACGAACAGGGGGAATAATCGATGATTAATCGTATGACGGGAAAAGTATTCATTTCCCTTTGCATGCTCATATATTTAGCTGGATGTTCGAAGACACCCCCTATTTCTGACACGAATGATCCGATAAAGAGTAAAACGGAACAATCATATGGGGTCAGTTCTTCAAACCCAATCGCAATAGATGTCGGGATGGAAATATTGGATAACGGCGGAACAGCGGCGGATGCCGCAATTGCGGTATCCTATGTATTAGGTGTAGTCGAACCTTTTGGATCTGGCGTGGGTGGCGGCGGCGGTATGCTGATTACCCCTGGATCCGGAGACCCCAATTTTATCGATTATCGTGAATCCTCTCCGGAAGACCCAAGTTCAAGACACAATGCGGGGATTCCTGGCTTAGTGGCCGGCATGCAGGTTATAAGCGATAAGTATGGGAGCGTACCAATAGCAGATCTTCTTCAGCCGGCGATAGATTTGGCTGAAGGAGGTTTTAAAGTGGACGCAACGTTATCATCACGCTTAGAAGCAGCTCAGCCAAGGGTCTATTCCGATAACACTTCACTTTTTTATCCTGATGGTGATGCCATTGAACCAGGCAAAACCCTCATCCAAAAAAGACTTGCTGAAACATTGAAGAAGATTCAACAGGAAGGTCCTGATGGTTTTTATAAAGGGAAAATTGCACGGGATATTAAAAGAAAAACAGACATCGACTTGATGGATTTAAAGCGCTATGAGGTGAAAGAACGTACCCCGGTCCAAGGAACATTTGCCGGTTATGACGTTTTTACAGCCCCTCCTCCCTTTTCCGGGATTACAGTTCTTGAAATGTTAAAGCTCGCCGAGGAAACCAACCTGGGCGAGTCTTCAAGCAAATCAGATTATATGAAAATCCTGGGTGGCATCACAAATACTGCTTATCAAGATCGATCAGCACATACTGGTGATGGAATAAGTCACTCTAAGGCTGAACAATTGCTCTCACCCATTCACTTGAATAATCTTAAAAATAAGATCAATAGTGGAAGTTGGAAAAATGAGGAAGCGTTTGGTTCCGAAGAACATGAAAGCACGACACATTTTGTGATCATGGACAAATATGGCACTGTCGTTTCCACAACAAATACACTCAGTAACTTTTTCGGATCTGGTGACTATACGAATGGCTTTTTCCTTAACGATCAATTGAAAAATTTCCGGGCCGGCCTGAATTCTCAAGAGGCATATAAACGGTCAAGAACTTTCACCGCACCAACCATTCTTAAGAAACCAGGGAAGGAATCGATTGGGATCGGCTCACCCGGCGGTGATAGGATTCCTCAAGTATTAATGCAGGTCCTTTATTCATATACAGAGAATGAAGGCTCATTTCAGGATATCATCGACCGTAATCGGTTCGTCTTTGATAGAAAGAAAATTTATACGGAATCCAGGCTTTCGAATGAAATAATATCCGACTTGGAAAATTCAGGATACGAAGTCATTCAGAAGATTTCACCCATGTATTATGGCGGGGTTCAAGTACTCGTTAAAAACGAGAAAGACGGACGACTATCCGGAGCTGGAGATAAAAGAAGACATGGAAGCTGGAAAGCGCGGCAATAAAAATGCTTATCCAGCTTCTCCTTTCAAATACCATATGAACTTTAGTAATGCATAAGGGGACTTAGAATATGAATATCGTAAAAAAAATAACAAGCTGGGTTATACCTGTAGTTCTTATAGCAGCCCTGCTTGTGACCAGTAATATGTTCAAACGCACGGAAACTTTAACACCCGATGAGCAAAAGAAAATAGAACAATATACGACTATCGAAAAATAAAAAAGCTGGGGCTTCCCCGCTTTTTTTTTATTTTTGCTTTCAACGGGTATAGAATATAAATAGGCTACAGATACGGGAGGATAACCATGAAAAGCTATACTGATTTTGCTGAACTGCAGCAAAATGAACACGAATACCTTGATTACCGCATCATCGTTCATCATAGGATACCTGATATTGCAGTCTTAGCCATACATGGCGGGAATATCGAACCAGGCACTAGCGAGATTGCTGCCGCCCTTGGAGAAAGGCTTTGTGCAAGCACATATCTATTCGAAGGTCTTAAACCAAGAGGAAACCAGGTACTTCATATAACATCCAACTTATTCAATGAACCGATCGGCGTTTCAATGGCAGCGAACGCACAGACCATCCTTTCCATCCATGGCCACTACGACGTTCATAACGCGCTGGTGTACATTGGAGGACGGAATGAACCCTATAAGAACTTGATTCAACATTCACTCAATGAAGCTGGATTTCAAACTGAAGACGCACCGCAGCACCTTTCAGGCATGAATGGAAACAACATTACCAACACATCCAAAACGGGTGCAGGCGTGCAATTGGAGCTTTCGACGAAGCTTAGAAAAAGCTTATTCAAAGGTAATGACTTTACCAGTAAAAACAGGGTAAAGCCCTTGGATCTTTTTAATCGGTTCGTTCGTGCCCTTGAAAATGCGACTCTGGAATATAAACAGGTTGAATGATCTTCCCTATCGTCTTTTTTAAAAGAGGCTACCAGCAACACTCAAGCAGGCTTCCTATTCTTCTTAGTTCATAAGGCCTTCAACTTGACCGAAACTTTCGAACTTCTCGGCAAAATAAGCTGATGAAAGGTTGGAAATATGAACGCCTGCGTTTTCCGTTGTATTGAGAAAACGGCCATCCCCTAGGTAAATGCCTACATGGGTCACACCCAGCCTTGTACCTGTGTCCCTAAAAAATACTAAATCCCCTGCCTTTGGTTCTTCGATTTTGGGCAGCAATGAGTAGTAGTCCGCTGCGGAACCTCGTTTTACTGAAAGGCCCTGCTCTTTCATGACCCAATAGATGAAGCCGCTGCAATCCATTCCGATCATCGGATCCTCCTCCCCGAAAACAAAGGTGAATCCGCGTAGGGTGTATCCATACTTAATTACATCATATGCTTTATCATATGCAGCTTCTTGGTTTACATAAAACGGATACAACGGGTTGCTGTATAGTTGTAGATACTGTCCTTGCATCAACTCATCAGTCGGTAAAGCGTTACGATTTTTAATCGTATTCACGGAAATTCCATAATTTTCCGAAATCCTTTTAAGCGTTTCACCATTTCGGACGATATGTTCTCCTTTAGGAGTGTATGTTTTATACTCAATTTGGTATTTTGCAAAATAATTTTCTGTGCTGGATCTAACCTGAACCGTTTCTGCACCATATCCAGAATTGACAAATTGGTTTTCGCCGAGATAAATACCTGCAGTCACAACCTTTAAGCTGTCTTTTTCCAGGAAGAATATAATATCTCCAGTTTTCGGAGTGGTGGTATCCATCCCTTGCTTATAAAAGCCATCTACTGTTAAACGGTCGATCGGCACACTTTGCCGGGAAAGCACCCAATGAATCAGTCCGCTGGAATCAAACCCTTTTTCAGGTGTCTCTTCTCCTGCTGTCTTTTTAAACCCTACAAAGGTTTTCGCATAGTTCGCAATTTGTTTTCCTCTCTCCGACCATTGATAAATGGAAGGAGTATAAGCAGTTTGAATGATCGTCAACTTTTGACCCACATATAACTGATCATCCGGTAAACCATTCGTTTTCATTAATTGCTCCTTCGATATATCATAAGCCTTGGCAATCGATTCCACCGTTTCATTAGAAATTACAGTATGCACACGATCTGCCGCCTCGACCTTTAAACCAGGTAAGAAAGTGAAACTAACCATGAATACCAATAAAATTACCATATAGCTTAATTTTCCTTTAAACATTTTAACCCTTCCTTTATCCGCTTAAATATTTTAAAATTCACTATTTTCCAAAAACAAAGCAACATTTTCGAATCTTTAGACCTGCTTTCAACCAATATGAATATACTTTTATACTCATGGCAAAAGTATTATCGGTGAATGACATAAACTTTTAGCCCATTTTTTTAATAATCGCAATCAATGATACGATCTGAGATGAATCATTATACCCATACTGAAGTCCTGTTGGAACCGCTTTCAAAATAAACCTTCTTAACAGGGAGGGATTTAAGAACAAGGAAAGTGCATAGTGGAAATGGAGCAATCCAAAGGATTATGGAACAGCGAAATTTATTTATTTGTACGCCAGTGCTCCTTTAACCGTGAAGATCGAACGTTGATAAAGTGGTACATATACCGCTCGCCTATTTATGAACAGCCTAACGACATTGGAGTGAACATCGTGATAAAACTGACAGAGAAAGCCCGGCAGGCAATTAAAGATAGACAACATAGCTTTGGAGAGGAAACGTATTTGAGGTTTGGTATAAACAGAACTTGCTGTAACCAGATGAATTACTCTTTAAGCTTGGCAAGCTCGAAAAAGGAGCAAGAGGAAATACTTGTTTTACACGATATTAAAATTTTGATTGACCCCTCGGATTCCCATTTTACAGATCAAACGGAAATTGATTACGAAGACGATGGATTTTTAATCAGGAACCCGAATCCGTTGGTATCCCCCATCATCTAGCAGAAGATGAAAATGAGGGGCAAGCATGATTGGCTTTCCCCTCATTTCTATTAATCTAAGGCATATACACGGTTTTAATATGTGAAAGCTTCAAAAACACATCATCCCCACTAGCTGTCGTTAACTCAACCAAGTTGTTTTCAGCCTTTTTAAGCACACCGATTTTCATAGGGTCCTCTCCCCCATCAAATACTACAAGCTTTCCTGCATTTTTCTTTAATTGGTCCTCCAAAGAACGAAGCATTGGCACACCTGTCGGGTTGATGGGGAAACTCTCTTTATTGAGGGTGTATGGTGTGGCATGTGGATAATACGGAGTAAGGCATTTAAGGTGGTGCAGCGATACATACATCATTTTATATACAGGCGAGTAGAACCCAAAGTAATCATTGAAAACATTTGTGATATAACCGTGTAAAGGAATATGTCCCGCAACATGGATTTCTGAAAAAACCCCTTTTGCATTCATTAATGTTTTACGATAGGAAATGGACGCCATCTCTTCCATCATGGGGGACTCAATAGGATATTTAATCTCGCTATCAATCTCTGTACTCAGATTGAATCTATGGACATGCAGCATTGGAAAATACAAATACCGCTGTCCATTGAACAACACTAGAATATCCGTGCTCAGATCAGTCAGAATTCCTTTGAAGGTTTTTTTTCCTGAGAGTTGAACATCAATCTGTTTACCCAGTAATGCAACAGCATCACTCATTACTATCTCCTCCTAGAGGTTTATTCAGCTAAAAATCATTTGCACCCAATAATACAGTAATAGCAGTGTCACCACTGTTGTTATGGGTATGACTATCAGGGATACGCTTAAATAATCTTTCCACTTTATTTTCATTTTGTTCTGTTTCAGGATATGCATCCAGATAAGCGAGGCAAGAGTACCGATGGGCAATAACAATGATCCCATGTCACTACCGATTATATTAGCTAGATAGATAGTTTTTAAGGTGATTGGATCAAGTCCCATTTCCGTTAAGGTAATCGTGCCTATCATTAATGCCGGATGATTGTTGAAGATGTTCGATAGGATCGAAACCAATCCTCCCATGACAAGGCTCGCACTCATTAACCCTTGGTTAACAATCGGTTCGCATATCTCTACCAATATGGTTGTAAGTCCTACATTGTGGAGACCATAAATGATGACATACATGGAGAATGCGAATATCAGGATGTGCCATGGGGTCTTTTTTAAGATATCGACAGGATTTGTCCGTAAATGATACCATCTCCAGACCAGTAAAGATAAAGAACCAAGTACAGCAACCCACTCAATTGGAATGGAAAAATAAGAAGCTACAAAGAGTAAACAGCGCACCACGAACACATAGAGCAATACTTTCAACATGAACTTTGTGCGTTGCCTTTTTGTTTCAACTGTCATTTTCCCCTTTAAAGGATGGAAATTCTTAGTGAAGAAACTTTCCTCAATGTCATAAGAAATATCCGGTAATTTCTTAGGCAATTTTTTCTTGACCACTACGAACATCAACCATGACATAAAGATCAACCCCAGAGTTGCAGGTACAAACATCATGGCAGTATGCATATAAAGCGTCATATGCACGATTTGCAATGCGATTAAATTAACAATATTACTCACGCCAATAGGCGCACTTGAAGCTGTTGCAATCAATGCCCCACTCAAAAGATACGGGATGGCCTCATGTGGTTTTAATCTGAGATTTTTAAGAAGCAAGATCAAGATGGGGGTCGTAATCATGATGCTGCCGTCATTATTGAATAACAGGGTCATTAAAAAACACAATAATTGAATGTACCAATACAGGCGATACCCCGATCCTCTTGCAAGGCTGGCAAGTCTTGCAGCCGCCCAGTGAAAAAATCCAAAACTTTCCAATATGACAGCCATGACAATCGTTGCCATGATGGTGATCGATGCGCCCCCGATTTTATTGATAATATCCAAAATATCTCTATGGGATACTATGCCAGTCAGTAAAATAATCACAGCACCGATTGAAGCTGGCCATGCTTCATTTATTCCTCCCGGCCTCCATAATATAACTATCATTGTCATGGCGAACACAAAAATAGTCATTCCAATTTCGAAATGCATGTTGTTCTCCCCTTTTTGGGCCTTGAGCCATTGGACCCTACTTGTCCGATTCCTATATACTATTCACCTTTGTAAAAAAAGCATGGATATATAACCAGTCCCTCCAAATTGTACCTTTGTACTTCTAATCATTTTGTCCACTAAAGAGAGATGCCCTTTCCAAGAATCATGGTTAGGTGCCTACAGAATGATAGAATGGCGGTCCATCGTACCCCGCAAAAAAGGGAAAACCACTTTAGTGGCCTCCCTTTTTGCAAAGCTTATGTTTCCGGTCTTCTCATTCTTTATCTGGAATTCCCCCAGCGTATGCTCCAAATCATTTATTAGCTGTAAGCTGCTGCGTATATTGCGTCAGTTCATTGGATGAAGCGGCTTGTTCTTCCATCGATGATGCAATTTCTTCTGATGAAGCCGTCGTTTGCTGAGATACGGCGGTTATTTCCTCTATCACTTTAACGACCGTTTCTTTTTGTAGATTGATGCTTTCAATGGATCGTGGGAGAAAAAGCAGAATGAATGAAATTAAACAGGAAATGCGTACCACTGAAAATGATACGAACAACTAATGCATTATTTTAATATAAAAGCAGACCGACTGATGATATGCCGGTCTGCTGATTGATGCTGATCATTTCCATAAAAGCAAGGCCTTCCCTTACCTTTTATTCGCCTTGGTGAATGGCTGACTTATTGCGTCTATTATAATCCTTATGTATCAGCCTGAATGCCATTCATCCATCAATACGTTTGACGGCGATCGTATATTCCTTATGCCATTTTTCCCATTCATCCATTGGAAAATCCTTATATTGACCACCCAGTAAATCACTTAACATATCTAGGCAAACATGCCAGCCTGCCAAATCTTTTGATGTATGATCATTAACTGGCCGGATGGATTCTTTCAATACTAATGAACATCCATCCTTTTCAGGGGATACCTCGAAACGAACCCAGCCGTCACCCCATTCAAAATCTAAAACGGCAGATTCCTGAAAATCCCTTATCTTCATATCAAAGGAGTCCCCTGACCCATCATTCATATTGAACTTTATGGTCCCGTCTTTTCGAAGGTTCTTCATTTCCAGGTTGGACATCCACTTTTCCACCTGATCATTGTCAGTTAAAGCACCCCATACCTTTTCCACCGAATGATCGAGCTGGCGATCGAATCTTGCGATGATCCCATTTCCTTCTTTTTTGATTACAGCTTGCATACACATTCCTCCCCATTCAATTCGTCCAAATGTTCCGGCCTACTAGATCTGATTTTTATGATAAAAAATGGTAGGATGGAATTCTCCTTTTGAGATACAGGAAACTTCCCTTGCATCAAGGACCTATAATGTCCGTCCCTCCTTGCCACTCCTCAGCCTGCTGCATGAGTGAACGCCCTCGTCTATACTCAGTATGCGTCATTAATTTTGCCATTTCCTCCCGATTGTTCCCGTTCCGCTTTGAGCATAAATGCAACTGTACACTTCCGGCTGTCTCACCCATTTAGCGACAAATAGAATCACATCAGGATTTATGGCACTCTCCCAATAGGAATGGACTAAAGACCGTTTCATGGGAGGAAAAAACCAATGGACAAGCCATCTTCCACCACCTGCATCAAAAGGTCCGAAAGCTCATTAAGACGGGCTCCTATTGATGTTAAACTGTTCGACTCTCACATAGCACTCACAGTTTTCACTCACTTTCAGGAGATACAGTTATATTCACCATCCCCGGGCGCTTTGATAAAGAAGTAATGTGAGCAAGATGATGGCGGCCATGCCATGCATAAATGCCAATATTTTCACCGACCGTCACCTCTCCCGAATCAGGATGGATGAATGCCCGGTTCAGGTCGTCTGCATGAAGGCGTGATAAAAGTTTGCCTAAGCGGGTGTGTACCGCTTCAATTAGTGTTAAAGAAATATCAATCGGCAAATCATAATCAGGCAGCTCTGCCCATCGCCCCTCCTCATACGGTTTAATGACCGGGCTATTTTCCGTAAGGGCCAATTTAAAGCGAATATACGCATTCATATGACTATCAGCAACATGATGCACGACTTGGCGGACCGTCCATCCTCCAGGACGATAAGCCGTATCAAGCTGTTCATCATCCATGCTGCCTACTGCCTCCCGCAGCATTCCAGGCAAAGCCTCAATCTCCTTGATCCAGCCCCCGGCCACACCACTAGTAATTTCCCCATCAAACTGAAACCTTCCAATCGGGTATCTCAAATCCATCTCATTCTCCCCCTTTATGTCCAATGCACCTATATATAATTCTTTATCAATGCTGACATGTCCTTTATACTTGCAACCCTTAGCTAATGCAACCCCTATATTGATCTTGATCGCTATTCTAATTAACCGCTATACGCTGGATTGAATACAAGACATCTATGCTTCCATCCACATCATATAAAAGCTCGATCTTGACGTTAACGTATCTGGTAATATATGAGGACTTGATACACAAATAAATTCACGAGTATTTGACCCAATTTCACGAGTAAATCCAGTTATTTCACGAGTAAACGACCCAATTTCACGAGTAAATCCACTAAATTCACGAGTAAACGCTCTTTTCTCATGAGTTTGCTGCTCATCTTGTGTTTAAAAGCCCTCTTAGTTATAAAAAATTTGGATGTTGCCTTTTTGGTTCCTGAATTTTGAGCTGGGAACTATTCATTTTTTAGTGGGATATATCATAAGGCATAAAAAAATGGTAAATTAAGAGTATTCTAGCAATGGGGGTTTCCAAATATGAGCATTCAGAAAGCGACAATACTTGAGCTTGAATCTCTGACAGAACTTTTTGATTTATACAGAGTGTTTTATGAGCAAACATCCGATCCTGATCGTGCAAGGGAGTTTTTAAGAGAAAGACTGACGAATGGAGAGTCTGTGGTTTTTATGGCATTTGAAGAAGGAAATCCTGTTGGTTTTGTTCAATTATACCCTTCCTTTTCTTCTGTAAGTATGGTGCGGTCATGGGTATTGAACGATTTATATGTGAAAGAGTCCGCCCGCAAAAAAGGATTTGGCGAGGAGTTATTGAAGGGGGCCATCACTTTCGGACGGGAAACAGGCGCCAAGGGGATTTTACTCGAGACAGGTAAGGATAATGTAAATGCACAAAAGCTTTACGAGAAAATTGGTTTCGTTCGTGAATCGAATTATTTTTATCATTTCACCATTTAATAAAAAAAGTGTAGGGAAAATTTTCTTTTCCCTACACTTTAATGCTATTTATCTAGAAAACTAATTATTTAGCGGTTTCGAGGCTGGCTTGAATTTCTTTAATAAGAAGTTCAGCACCTTCAGCGCTAAGTATTAATTTACCGTCAGCAAGTTTCATATTGTCATCGGAAACGTCACCTGTTACTTGACAAGTCATGTTTGGTTTATATTTTTGAAGGATTATGCGCTCTTGTTCTACGTAGATCTCCAAAGCATCTTTCTCATTAATTCCTAATGTACGGCGTAATTCAATTGGAATGACTACCCGTCCTAATTCGTCAACTTTACGTACTATACCTGTAGATTTCATTTAATTTACCTCACTATTTTTCTTTCAAATGGGGATTCTATATATTTCGTCACCATTCGACATTATTTGCACTTCTATTAAGATACCACTCCCTACCATATTCGTCAATTCTCGTATCTTCGTATATTATCTGCCTTAATAACATTTTTACATTCAATTTTAGTAAACCCTTCATAAAGCCCGTCATGCCGCCATTTCCTGTTATTATGATGGTATATATTACTAATTTTACAGTTCAACTGCCAACGTTCCCATTTTATTTTTAACAACCACTCCTTTCATTCCATGTCGAATGATGGAGAAGGAATATCACTAGTCTAAAAGAATCCTGTTGATTTTCTTTTGCATTTGAAGGACAATTTAAATGGATAGATTTTAATATTCCGAAATTTTTTTCTTCTGCCTTTGATGCAGTGGAACGTGATACTTCTGATAAGAATGTTTTAAAGTCTTTTATAGTAAGAAGAAAGCCGAAACGATTGCCGCACTTAAAGAGTCTTGGCTAATTACTGGCTCATAAAATAGATTGAGGTGAGTCAATTGCGTCCGATTATATTAGGTATTTGTTCTGCTTTCTTTTTTGCATTCACGTTTGTTTTAAATCAATCCATGGAGTTGTCTGGTGGAAGTTGGATATGGAGTGCTTCACTTCGTTATATCTTTATGGTGCCTTTTCTGCTGTGTATCGTATTAAGCAGAAAAAACCTGCGCCCCCTTTTACGGGTGATGAGAGAACGGCCGGGACCTTGGCTCCTTTGGAGTTTTGTAGGATTTGGGTTGTTCTATGCTCCTTTATGCTTTGCATCCGCCTACTCACCTGGCTGGCTAATCGCCGGCACTTGGCAAATCACGATCATTTCGGGTGCATTACTTGCGCCGCTGTTTTTTGAAAATGTCCAAACGAAGGATGGTCTCGAAAGGCAAAGAGGGAAGGTTTCTGTGAAAGGCCTCCTCATGTCCATGATCATTCTGCTTGGAATCATCCTGATGCAACTCGAACACACCAGGCACATTTCAATGGCCAATCTCTGGTTGGGAGTCATCCCCATCGTCATCGCCTCGTTTGCATACCCTTTGGGAAATCGCAAAATGATGGAAGTATCCGAAGGACGTTTGGATGCTTATCAACGTGTATTAGGAATGACGTTGGCGAGTCTGCCTTTCTGGTTTCTGCTTTCATTGTACGGTTTCTTTACAGTAGGGGCTCCGACGAAGATGCAGAGTTTTCAATCCCTTTTGGTAGCACTATTTTCTGGTGTCATTGCCACGGTCCTTTTTTTCAAAGCGACTGATTTGGTAAGTGGAAATATGCAGAAATTAGCTTCAGTTGAAGCTACTCAATCAATGGAGGTGCTTTTTGCCTTAGCTGGCGAATTACTATTCCTATCGTTACCGATACCTTCTCCGTTATCGTGGTTCGGCATCTTTATCGTTATCATAGGAATGATCCTTCATAGCTATGTGTCACATAAAAAAGAAGGTTCATCCCGGAAACGGACCGTGAGTGCTTAAATAGCAAGTCAAAAAAGCCCCGAATAAGATTTCGGGGCTTTTTTTGGAGGTTATTTATCAAAAAAACCTAATCTGTTCCGTTATTAATACTGACTACGTTCATTTTTTCATTAAACTTTTTGGCAATTGATCCTAGTCCCGTTCCTTTCTAATTTCTTGCTGTATCTATGTATAGAACCTATCAAAATGAAAACGTACCTCCAAAGCTCTTAAACACCGGTCAGTTGTATATATTTTACTTCTTAAATTCTTTATACTCATCAATATAGAAAGCTACATAACCACAATTAGGACAAACAGATGCTTTAGGCTTTGCAGAAACTCTATTAAAAAGTCCTTTCTTTTGACTAATCATAATTCCATACATTCCTCCTTGAACATTTACATGGCAATCATCTATCATTTCAGTTGGGCACTGACTACAAATCTTTTTCATTATTAAGTCCCCTTTTTAAATTCAAAATCCATTTTAACATAAATATCCAACAAAAATTACATAAGAATAAAGGAGAACCCAACATCAAAGTTTCTTTAACATCGGTTTTTCTTTTCACTCCAAAACATTTCCCTTTTTCCTTATCAGAAAGATGAAGGGCATTTTTTATATGTGATATCCAGGCTCCAACCGATACGGGGCAAACAAAACTTTTACCTTGAGTAAGTTCAAAAAGTATGTATAATGAAAGGTAATTGTATATGTCAAAGGTTTTCTAGGGTTCCGCAGTGGGTCTTATTGCTGGTCTGGTCCGAGAGAAAACTCACAGCATGCTGTGTCACGGAAGGATAAAAGCCTGGGAGAAACCGTTTAACGGTTATCTCTTGGGCTTTTTTTGTTTTTTTGGTAAAGAATAAAATCGGAGGTGCGATATTTCATGGGCACAAACTGGATTAAAGTATTCATTGCAGCTTTTTTTGAAGTATTTTGGGTGATTGGGTTAAAACATGCAGATGACTTTTGGACTTGGTCTGGAACGGTCATTTCGATCATCATCAGTTTTTATTTGATGATTATGGCTGGCAGGAAGCTTCCTGTCGGAACGGTATATGCCGTTTTTGTCGGTATGGGGACCGCGGGGACCGTATTTTCCGAAATCATTTTCTTTGGAGAATCCTTCAAGCTGAGCAAAATGCTATTGATCCTCCTCTTATTATCAGGGGTGATAGGCTTGAAGCTAGTGACTGATGATAAGGCTGAGAAAGGGGATGAATCTTAATGGCTTGGGTCTCTTTAATCTTAGCGGGGCTATTTGAAATGTTTGGGGTTGCGATGATAAATAAATTGCATAAAGACCGGAATTGGCAATCCTTGCTGCTGTTATTCATCGGATTTGGAGCAAGTTTCCTATTTCTTGCTTACGCCATGCAAACCTTGCCGATGGGGACAGCTTATGCTATCTGGACAGGGATTGGCGCATCAGGAGGAGCGATAATCGGGATGCTCTTATATGGAGAATCCAAAGATTGGAGAAGGATCGTTTTTATAGCCATGGTCCTTGGTGCAGCAGTGGGATTAAAACTTGTTTCATAGGAATGAATGAAGGCGATTTTTCGTAGAAATTCCAAAATAAAAAAGGAATATACACTACAATTCTTTATAAAAGCTTAGAAAATCAAAGACGACACATATATATTATGTGCCGTCTTTTTACCTAACTAGAATTAAGAAGAATTTTTCACGTGAAGTCATTTTATAAAAATTGACTTGTATCCATCTTAGTGGAATCGTTCCCCTTAACCTGTTTTAGCGTCGCTACTATAAGGAAGCTAACAATCACTAATAAGAGCCATGAGCTTACCTTTCCTAGATGAACGAGACTCCATGCATCGGTTTGGTTTGGATACTCCCAAGCTCCAAAGAATGTTGCGATATTTTCAGCTATCCATATAAAAAATCCGATGAGCACAAATGAAAGTGCGATTGGCATACGATAACGAGTTCCACCAACCTCGTATATGACCAATGATCGCCAAAAGACGATGATAACTAGTCCGGATAACCACCAACGAACATCAATCCAATAATGGTGTGTGAAAAAATTTAAATAAATAGCAGCAGCAAGTGGTACAACGACCAAATATGGTGGCCACTTGACCAGTTCGACCTTTAGCCTCCTCCACGCCTGGCAAAGATAACTCGCTACACTTGCGTACATGAATCCGCTATAAAGAGGCACTCCAAAAATTTTGAAATATCCCTCCTCTGGATAAGTCCAGGAGCCCATATGTACCTTGAAAAGTTCAAGTGCAAGTCCAATAAGGTGGAACAATGTGATAACCTTTAGCTCATCCCTTGTTTCAAGCCTAGAACGCACCATCCACCACTGCATCAGAAGGCAGATGATGAGCAGCCAGTCATACCGTGGCAGGAAGGGAAGCGGAATGAATCTTGTAATGGCCAAGGAAGCAAAAATAACGGCAGGGAACAAACATGACAGGGCTTGCTCCCAACCAAAACGAACGAGTTGTTTCAGTGCTCTCATGATTGGTGCCTCCACTTTTTTAATGGTTAAATTCATGTGTAACTCCCCTTTCTTCCACTTTTTAACCTTGGGTGTCTTCATCATTTCGGTATTCTAAAATATCTCCGGGCTGACATTCCAAAGCCTTACAAATCGACTCTAAAGTGGATAATCGAATCGCTTTTGCCTTACCATTTTTCAATATGGAAAGGTTAGCCATCGTTATTCCAACCCTCTCAGAAAGTTCTGTAACACTCATTTTCCTTTTAGCGAGCATCACATCAATATTGATTATAATTGCCATGTTTTCCACCTCAGACTATTAAGTCATTTTCTGATTTTATTTCGATGGCTTCTTGTAAAAGCCTTTGAAGAACAGCAGCAAAGACTGCAATCACCATTGAAGCAAAAATGACGACCAATCCGATTAATATGATACCTGGGGCGTCGTCCATTTCCGCCATGAGATAAAAGAGCGGCATGCCCGCCACATACAAGCTACTGATTGTGATTGCACAGTATTTTATCTTTTTTAAAGCTCTTACGGATAATTCCGAGAAAGCTTTGTTCTTGTCAATAAAGCTTAAAAGTTTAAAAGCTTGATATAGAGCAAAGTAAAATGGTATCGCAGAGGCATATAAATCGATTAAAACGAGATATTTCAAATAAGCCATATCCGGATACAATTCTGCTGCAAACTTCGCTATCCCAGGCACCAAAAAGATGCACAAAGCAAGAATCGGCATTCCAATAAGAATAACAGCTATCTTTAAAAAGATCGTTGACACTTGTTTCATAAAAAGCACCTCATTAATTTTTTGTCCATTTGAATTTAGCACACCTTTTATCGTATTACAATAAAACATTGTTGTTTTTTATTATATTATTATTGTTACCGAAATATCCTTTCCATTTTTAAAAAATAAAAAAAAGCATTCCCCATTACGAAGAAATGCTCCATAACTAAACTATTCAATTCATAAATTAATAACTATGGTTCCCTTCAGCTCTACTGGTCTGCGTAACCGTATCCCTCTTCTTATATCATCAGGATTTCCCTGATATCCTCTTCTGTAAGTGCAGATGATGATTTTTCCCCAGGGTCGATGATTTCTTCAATAAGGTGTCTCTTTTTCTCTTGCAGTTCATTCATTTTTTCTTCAATTGTGCCACGGGCAACAAGTTTGATGACATGAACCACATTCTTCTGCCCCATTCGATGGGCACGGTCCGCGGCTTGTTCTTCCACTGCTGGATTCCACCAAAGGTCATATAGAATGACTGTATCGGCACCCGTCAGATTGAGACCCGTACCGCCCGCTTTCAATGAAATGAGGAATACATCCCGTTCTCCTGCATTAAACCGATTGCAGATTTCCACACGTTCCTTTGATGGAGTTTGTCCATCCAAATAGAAAAAAGCCTGTCCTTTAATAGCCAAATCCCTGCCGATGATTTGAAGCATTTTTGTAAATTGCGAGAAAATCAGCACCCGTCTTCCAGAATGCTTCGATTCCTCGAGAATTTGCATCAGTTGCTCATATTTTGCCGAGCTGCCTTTATAACCGTCCACAAACAAGGCGGGGTGACAGCATATTTGCCGAAGCCGGGTCAAGCCAGCGAGGATCCTGATCCGATTTTTCCTGAGGGTGTCCTTGTCCAAGTGTTTCAGCGTATCATGCCGCAGCTTCGCCAGATAGGCGCCGTACAGTTTCTTCTGATCTGGAAGCAGTTCCATCGATTCCAGCGATTCGACTTTTTCCGGGAGTTCCGCAAGCACATCCTCTTTCATTCTCCGCAGTAAAAATGGCCGGATTCTCCGGGAAATCTGTTTCCTTGAGAGGTTACTATACTCCTTTAACCCCATGAATAGTTCAGGGAATACCACATGGAAAAGGGACCAAAGTTCTTCTAGTGAATTCTCGATGGGTGTACCAGTTAACGCGAAGCGATGTGCCGCTTTTATTTTCTTGGCCGCTCGTGCCGTTTGTGTACCTGGGTTCTTAAAGGCCTGTGCCTCATCGAAAAACACCGTATGGAAGTCCTCTTTTTCAAACCACGTGATATCCTTCCGGAGCAATGGATAAGAGGTGATCACTACATCCACGTCCATTACTTCCTTAAACAGCTTCGACCTTTCCTTTTTGTGGCCATCCACGACGACGGCTTGTATATCCGGGGCGAATTTAGTGAATTCTCTCAGCCAATTGTAGGTTAATGATGAAGGGCAGACAATAAGCGCAGGAACCCTTTTCTTACGGATTTCAGGCAGCTCCGATAAAATGAACGTGATGCTTTGCAGTGTTTTTCCCAGTCCCATATCATCAGCCAGAATCCCGCCAAATCCGTATTGGGCAAGTATTTTCATCCATTTGTAGCCGTTCTTTTGATAATCGCGCAAAATCGGCCCAAGACTATTTGGCACCACGAACTCCAAGGCACTCGGATTCCCGATGTTATCCAAAAACTGACGGAATGATTCCTCTAATGTGAATGTCTGGCTGTCATTAACGGAATCAAGGAGTTGCAGCCCTTTTACGATTGGCATGTTCAGACTGTTTTCCAGGTCTTCATTTTGTACGGGAAGTGCATTCAGAAACCGATTGATTTCCTCGAACTCCCTTGTTTCAAGGGAAAGCAGCGATCCATTTCTTAAACGATAGTACTTCCTTTTCTCTTCAAGCGCTGCTAAGACCTCACGTATCTGTTTATCGGGGATCGCATCCATTTCAAATTTGAATTCGAGCCAATCAGTCCGTTCTTTTTTGATTTTGACCCTAATGCGGGGTGCAGCATTCCCACGGGAAATCCGGTTTCTGACAGCTGTCGTGGCATAGATTTGTACCAGCTTTTGAAGTTTTGGAACGATGTGGTATAAAAACTCATACTCCAGCTCTTCATTATGTAAGAAATAGCCGCCGTCAGTCTCGGCAAACAGGCTTTCCTTCATAAGCTTTAGTATCTCCGCCTCCTTATCCAAATCCCTTATAAGCATGGCGACCGCCTTGGATTCCTGTTTTTCCAATGGGTTGATCACGATATTTTCATAGTGGAATTCCAGCCCCGCAAGCAGCCTATTTTTCACTCGATCCAAGTATAGCTTAGCAACCAGCGGTGTCTTCAAAAACAGTTCGGTGATGGACCTTGCTATATGGACTTCACCGAGCCTTTTCAAACCTGGTACCACTTTGTCCAGGAATAATTCCAGTTGGTCATGATGGATTGGAATCCGATTCATTCCCGAATCCTCGAGCATTTGCTTCAATTCTGAAAGGCGTTTGCAATCCTCTTTTTCGAGCTGAACCAAATTCCCTTCAAATAGGACCGTTTTGTATGCATTCATCACGATCATCTCATTCAAACCTTTTATATTCAGCTGATAATCTTCGCCCTCGCTTTGGGTAAAATCAAACTGTAAAGGAAGCGATTCGCCGGATAAACGAAGACCATCAAATGTATGGCCTCCATATGCAAGCTTCACCAATGGCGCCCTGCCAAGGATTGGGACAAGTCTTTGAAAGGAAGATGGAGGCAGAAGTAATAAGTGATCGTCCATTGTATATTCAAATTTGTCCGTAAGGGCATCAACATAAACCTTTTCATCCGATATCACTGTAATAAGCTCCTGAAGCACTGCATCCGTTTCCTTATGAAAACAATGCAGTTCAGGGTCATATAAAAATGAAAGGGTCAATTGGAAAATTTTCCCTTCCTTTACCCGTTTCAGGAAATCCCGGACATTCAATAAATTGAAAGAACCAATTTTCATTTCCATTCCTAACATATATTGTCCAGTAACTATCCTTATAGGTTTACACGTAAACTCTGCATCAAGCAATTGCCTGTTTTCAAAGTGGAGCTGCTGACCGCTTTTGCGTACAGGCTGATTATTGAATAGGGTCAGCAAGCCCTCAGACAACTTCTTATTGGCTGAAATATCAGAACCAGGTACATTTAGGCCATCAGGGATCGTTCCCTCTCGCTGATGATCGCAAACCGACAGCAGTACGGCTGCAATATGCTGACAATCCCTTTGGTAAGAAGCTAGAGAAGGACAACTGCATGTAGTCTGAAAACCACCGACAGAATCCACTTCGATCGAGACATGGAAATCTTCCATCCCTTTAACCGCTGCTTCACAACCATCAGGACGATAACTTTGAAATGTCACTTTATTGGCACGATGAAAAGCTTCCCCTCTTTTGAAGGAGACGGCCCCGCACATGTCTTTTATGATTTTTTGATTCAACTTGATATCCAAATTGCCGTCCTCCCCCTGAGGTTTTTTTGTTTTATTGATTTTACATTCCGCTGAAAAATAAAGCTCATTTAATCATCATACTATGAAACCGGTATACGAGGTTGCAAAAAAGCAAAAAGACAAACCCCTTCATTCAAATCAACACTTGAATGACGGAGTCTATCTTTAGTTCAGCAACAGGAATTGCAACTTTATTGTTGCCCTTTGACTTTGTTGCCTTTCTTTTTTTTTCGATAAATGAAGCTGAACAATAAGTACACAAGGAGAACAAGAAATAGGATCAGTTCAGCCGGGTCTTTCACCAAAAATGGGTTCAAGGCATGCTTCATTGAATTATCCAAATCAAATCCTAAAAGAATATCCATGCCTAAAGAAAAGGCCACTAATGGAATCAGCAGCAAAACCGTAATACCGAAGATTTTCATTTTTCATCTATTCCCCTTTTAGGAACTTATTTTGGTGCTGGACTTGCTTCTTTTTCGATTCTTAAAAAAGGCAATGATCAATAGAATCATTGGGATGATCACTTGAAATGGGAGGTGGATATAGATCGGAACGGCGTCGAATCCTTCTTGGATATGTTCCGAATAGCTGCTTGCAATTACAATGGAAATCATTAAAATGACAAAGCCGATCGGATAAGCAAGTCTGGAAGGCTGTTTAACATTGAAAACATTCGCCGTACCCGTTAACGCCGCATAGGTAAATATGCTTAACTTGATGACCCCGCCAATCATCAGCTTCAATAAAAAATAAACATCAAGGCGTTCGAGAAATCCAGCGATCTCAATGGACTGAATGAGTGTAAGCAGAGGATATTGCGAACGGGTTGTAAGATCCACTCCAAGTACCGCTACGTTCATAGCCATTGTAAACGAGAGAAAAATACCTCCTGTAACCAAACCCCTGATCCCAATTTTTTTCAGTTGCTGAGGTTCGTTCAAATAAGGAAAAATCATCAAAAAGACTATAATTTCGCCAAATGGAAAGTATATGGTTTCAGTAAAGGCCATTCTCATCATCTCCGCCCCACCGATTTCGAAAACGGGCTTTAAGTTGTTTAAATGGATCATGCCTGAAACGACTATCAGAAAAATGAATGTCAGGAAAAGTAAATTCTCCAAGACAAAAAACATTTCACCCGTCCTTGCCATTACCTCTACCCCTTTACGAACCGTAAATACCACTACTAAAATGAATGTTGCATTAGCAAAAAATAATGGAAGGTGAGGATAGGCAAAAGTAAGCAGTGTCTCTCCGAAATCCCTCAACACCCTTGCAGCGAGATAGACGAAATAAAGAATGTATAAAAAGGCTACTATCCTTCCTAAGAAGTTCCCCAGTATATTTCTTACAAAATCAGTTAACAGCTGATCAGGGTAGTATCGAAAAAGACTATAATAAACGAAAAATAATAAAAAACCGCCTATCATCGCAATAAGAATGACTAGCCAAGCACCCTGTTTAGCATTTCCTGCAAGAGGAACCAATAGAGCACTGCCCATTTCAAACAGGAAAATAAGGACGAACAGCTGATAGCCGCTAATTTTTGCCTTTTCCACGAGGATGCCACTTCCTTCCCATTATTGATCACCCTTTTTAATATTTGAAAGATATGGCTTATTACGTAATCCTGTACGGCGAATGAAAGTCTCTACCTGTACCTGCGCCTCCAGCTTAGGAAAAGTATCATCGTCCCAATCCTTTTCTAACTTCTTCCATAATTTTGGATGGGATTCATGCATGATTTCACCAAATCCAAAAATATCGGATTTATTTTTTTGGGCCCGTACGATCGCATCTTCCATCTCCTTCTTCAAGTTCTTGGCTAACTTCTTTTCAATATCAATCAGGACGTGCGGACTACTTAGATTCAAGGAAACATTTACCTCGCGTATATCCCCTTCCGCACGGACCTTTATAAATACTTTAGGTTTACCATTTTCCACTTTTACTGAAACATTGGTTTTTTGGCGAATCACCTGATAGGTGATTGCGTCTTTTTTACCCTTCCAATCCATGTTTAGATTGGTACTTTCAATCCTATCCAATACCCACATTGATCCGATTGCCTTATCACCATCCAGCCAGTCAACCAATTTCCCTTCTTTAAAAACACCTATGCCAGCTGCTCTAGGGTTTGCCTTAATATCTGAAGACTGGGTATTCTCCATTTTGTCCTCTTTTTCTTTTTGACCGCTCACGGTAAAACCACTTATTATCGGTTCTTTTCCTGTACTTACAAGATCCTTGATCACTTCTTGAAGATTGATATTGATACTTCCGCCATTCTGTTTTTCCGTAGATTCAATTGTCCTGTTGATTTTTTCAGCTGTTACTTTGTCGATTGCCGTCAGCGTTTCGACTATATTCCTAGCTTTTACACCACGGGCAATCACGATCCTCGTAGTCGCCCTAAATTCCGGGGAACGTTCAAAGGCATCAAAAATCGCGTTGATGCCCTCTTCTTTTGCTATTTCCTCACTTATGACAATCAGGTTTGCATGGGCAAAATACATATCCCTTGAAATTTTGGTTGAAGCAACACTATCCATTTCCAGTATATTATCTCCACTGGCCCTATAAATCGAGATGGGTGGATTTGTTCCGCCGCCCCCTTGGAGAGCTCCCGCAACATTGCTTGGATTAATAATTTGAAACGTTGCCACTAATTTCCCATCTTTATTTTTATCGACTCCTATTGCCGAAACGATGGCCATTTCGTTTAATTCTTTTTTATCCCAACAGCCTGAGGTGAATGTAGTGCAGATTAACATCAAAAGCAGGACTGATCGTTTACGATTCATTGCCTTCACCTTTTTTCTGGTCAGTAGTTTTCATTCCACGCGTTTCAGGAGGCAGAGGTCTTTGATTATCGCCTTCCCTTATCAGATTATTTGGGTTGGTTAATAATTTTGGCCGCTCTTTAAAGGCCCACATCGGCCTTCTGAAGAATGTGTCGCCTAACCCTTCCAGATCCAGAGGGGCCAGCGGCGTCATATAAGGGACTCCAAGTGATCGAAGGCTGCATAAATGGACAATAAGGGCGATAAAGGCTAAAATCATCCCATAAAAACCTAAAACACCGGCACAAATGATAAATCCGAAACGCACTATACGGGCTGAAATGGCTATTGAATAAGATGGGGTAGCAAAACTGGCAATCGCCGTGATCGAAACGATGATGACCATTGCCGGCGATACGATGCCGGCCTGGACTGCAGCCTGCCCAATCACCAATGCCCCTACAATGGACATGGTCGAACCGACAGCCTTTGGCATCCGTAGGCTTGCTTCCCTTAATATTTCAAAAGTCATTTCCATGAGAAGCGCTTCAATGACGGCCGGCAATGGAACCGTTTCCCTTTGGGCCGCAACGATGACCAGCAACTTCGTTGGGATCATTTCCTGGTGAAAGGTCGTGGCTGCAACATAGACAGCAGGCCCGATTATAGAGATTATAAAAACGATGATCCGTAAAAAGCGTGTGGCTGAAGCAATATCGAAGCGATTATAGTAATCTTCGACAGATTGGAAAAACTGGACGAATAAGGCCGGTGCCACCAAGACAAAAGGCGTTCCATTAACGAATATAGCCACTCTTCCTTCCAGCAGGTTCCCTGCGACCATATCCGGCCGTTCTGTATGATTAAGGGTTGGGAATGGCGTCATGACCTGGTCTTCTATCAATTGCTCAATATATCCTGATTCAAGAATGCTATCGATGTTAATTCGGTTTAAGCGCTTCTTGACCTCTTCGACGATCCCTTCCTTGGCAATCCCATTTATATACATGATGGAAACATCGGTTTTTGTCACGGTGCCTATTTTCATCGACTCTATCCATAAATCCGGGGTATTGATGATGCGGCGTAACATGGCGATGTTCGTTCCATTCGATTCCGTGAACCCTTCTCTCGATCCCCTGACAGTCAAATGCGTGCTTGGTTCCTGAATTGAGCGCCGTTCTCCCCCTTTTGTACTGGCAACCAAGGCTATGTTTATACCATCAACAAAAATGATGCTATCCCCTGATAATAATGACAAAAATAATTTTTCCCATTCCTTGACGGTTTCTACACCACCGAGGGAAATCACGTCTTCAGAGATTACATCCAATGCTTCTTGTGGAAGTATTTTTTCTGATAGATGAGGGTTTTTCATGATAGATTCAATTAAAAAATCCGTAACACTTGGATTATCAATCAGACCCTGAACATACAAAATAGTCGATTTTATTTCCGGGTTTTGACCTATTTTCAACGTTCGGATAATAATGTCCGGACTGTTTCCCGTCTTTTTCTTCACGATTTCCAGATTAGTCGAAATGGAATTTTCAATATAATCAGGTGTTTTACTTTTGGATTGACCTCCATCTTCCTTTTTCTTTTCATTTTGTTTCATTTGTCTTTTTTGTTTGAAAAAAGAAGCCATAGCACCGAACCTCATTCCTTTTTCGTTTCACTCATTTTGTCCAAAGCACATTCCCTTTATTCTGAGTTCAACCTTCTTGCTCACACAAGAAAAAGGCTGTCGCAATGACAGCCTTTGGCGGTAATGTTCGGTTATGTAATGAAAGTGCCGTTTTCGTTTGGCCCCAATCAATTATTTCCCTTTGCCTTTATTCCTTCTAAAAATCAAAACAACGAAAAGAATCAATAGCAAGGCCAATATTGCATAAACGACGTTGGAATAAATGTCCATATACCCTACAATATCTTCCCACGAAGATCCAACGGCCGCCCCGATATTCACCAGGATGACGTTCCAAATTAACGTACCGGATGTAGTGTATAGCAGAAAGAGCCAAAAGCTCATATGGGACATGCCTGCAGGAATCGAGATCAAGCTTCTGATCAGCGGAACGAGTCTACAGAAAAACACGGTCCAGGCCCCGTACTTATCAAACCATGAATTCGCCTTATGGACGTCGGATACCGTTAACCGAAAAATATGCCCCCATCTATCCACGAACTTTTCAATAATTTTCACATCAAGAAGTAAACCAACCCCATAAAGGACGACCGCTCCTGCCACTGACCCCAGTGTCGAAGCAATCACGACACCGATAATTGTCATATTCGCCGTCGTCGTCATGAAACCGCCAAAAGTCAGAATGACCTCTGACGGGATAGGCGGGAAAATATTTTCCAATGCTATTAAAAGAAAGATTCCTATATACCCAAAATCATTCATGAATTCCGTAATCCAATTTTCCATTTAATCGCTCCTAACTGTATTGAGTCAATATCTGACCCTGTTACCCTCCGGCTGCTAATCTTGCAATAATCTTGTCCCTTTATTACATATCTTTGTTCTTCCGCCGGTCTTGATACCTTTGAAAAAACCAAATGGAAATCGCAATCCAAAAACCACCCGCCAAATATCCGGCAATGATATCACTAGGATAATGGACTCCCAAGTATATTCGGCTTATACCTATTGAGAGGATCATCGTCATGCTGAACAGAATCAATAGAACCCTTGCCCACTTAGCCGTAATATGACGCCATAGCAAAAATGTGAGAATACTGTATAAAGAGAATGCATTCATGGCATGTCCACTAGGGAAACTGTACCCCCCTATTTCGATGAGTCGATGTAAATCGGGCCGGGCGCGTCTAAAGAAAAGCTTAACCATCAAATTGAGAAGAGGTGAACCAATTATGACAGCACTAAATAAAATTAGTTCCAAACGATGCTTTAAAACCTTATATAAGAAAAACAATATGAACAAAGAAAGGATGATCAAGGCACTGGTTGAACCTATGTAGGTAAAGAACTTCATGATGCTCGTTAGTAAGGGCGATTCCAATCCCTGCACTAAGGCAATCACGACTTCATCAAATTTCAGGTATTCATTTGCACTTATGGTAAATGCAATGAAACTGAACCCTATTAAAGAAAGTACACTTACTATAAAGGCAATGGTTAATTGTTGCTTTAATCTCATAATAACATCCTTTCACTTTTGAAACCGTTTCAAATGGAAATATCTATTTTATCCTAACCTTCTTCATTATAGGCAGAATGTAAAGGCTTCATCGCCCGCAAACCTCACCCAGAGGATGCCGGAGCACACTTCCATCTACTTTTTCATACTACCCTATTGGTCATTATCACCTCAACTTCAGGTTACTTTAGATTCATACATTCACATGTATCGTTACATCTTCGGTTTCGTTTCACTTACCATTTGTTTAATCATTCTAATGATCGATTATGGCACAATCAAAATATACATATTTTGTATTTTCATTCTTAAACCAAAGGAAAAAGAAGCATGAATGTAAATTTCGGCAAGTAGCGAAAAATTATGCTGAATGGAGAAATGATTTACCGGATGAATTGATGGAAAGTTAAAAATGAGGGGAATGAACTTTGCTGAGGTTCAGGTGGCAGACCTTTGTTCTGGATTTGGGGTTCTGGGCAGTACTTTATATAATGAAGGAGCAACGGTGATTAGTGTTGAACCATCAAAAAAGAATTGATCGAAGAAGCCAAGAATATCGATGGACAACGGATTATAGAATACTTTAACCCGGTATGCAGAAACCACTACCCTAAAAAGCGATTTTTCGACATCGCAACCGTTTTAAGGGCTTGGCACTGGATTGACAGAGAAGAAACTCTAAAGGAAGTGAGGCGGGTTTTAAAAGATATCGGTTCGTTTATCGTGATGGATTCGGAATTCACTTCAACAAGCCAAAAACCTTATGCAGGTTAGTGCACAAGGTTCTTTTCGTTTTTTAATGTGTACGGCGTGCCTTAAGCGGTAGTGATGTCAAAGTTTGCCCTGTCGCTGAATCAGTAAGATTTTCTTCTACCTGGAATGTTGGCACCGCTTCAATATGCTTGAATTTCTTCAGGAATGTAGTAAGCGCAATCTTTGCTTCCAGCCTCGCTAGCGGAGCTCCTAGGCAGAAATGAGGACCATTCCCGAATGTTAAATGTTTCTTATTATTAGGGCGGTGGATATTAAGGGTGAAGGCGTCTTCAAACATCGCTTCGTCCAAATTAGCTGCACTCATCCAAACAACCACGTTTTCCCCTTTTTTCAATTCCACTCCCAATAGATCGTTATCTTCCTGTACGGTGCGATCTAATTTAATGAGATTGAATCGGAAACGGAGCATTTCTTCGACCGCCTGCGGAACCAAATCCAGGTTTTCATGTAATTCCTGATAAACTTCAACGTCATCATATAGCAGGGAATAAAAGCTATTGGCCAGTAAATGACTTGTTGTCTCGACCCCTGCTCCTAAAATCAGCATGGTCGTCCGGACAACCTCATCATCCGTAAACATTTCCCCATCCACTTCTGACTTCAATAGATCTGAGATGATATCATCTGCCGGGTTTAATCGTTTTTGCACAACAATTGGATACAAATATTGATAGTATTCTTTTGCTGCCACTTGCTTCAATTCATTTACTTCTTCCTGTTTTTCTTTATCAAAAGGAAGGAATAAGATATCCACCCATTTCTTAAACAATAAACGATCTTTCGAGGGAACACCCATTAAATCTGACATCACAATGATCGGAAGCGGACTCGCCAATGATTGCACAATATCGATTTCCGTTTCCTCATCCATTTGTCCAATCAATTCATCTGCAATTTCCTGAATGCGAGGTTCCCAGTTTTGAAGACTTCTAGGTGTGAATGCTGCGGCCAGCAGTGAACGGCGCTTTCTATGCTCAGGTGGATCACTTTCAGTTATTTTGATCTTTTCAGGGACTGCCCCTTCACCACTATCCGTTCCAACCGATATGGTAGTCCGTTTCCGAACACTTGAAAAATGTTTATAATCACTGAGAACCCGCTTCACATCTTCATATTTAAAAACATTCCACGTATCCGTTCCTTCGTGATAACTCACAGGGTCATTTTCTAACATCCGTTTACACCAAGCATACGGACTAAATTCCTCCGTCCGTGTTTTAAACCTAGTAAATTCTTTTATTGCAATAACTTCTTTCATGATACCGACTCCTCCCACTTCTCAAAGATACCTAACAAAAGGATCGAATGTTCAGTATTCTTAAATCTCAGTCGATTTGAATAGGGTCGAGCATTCCTGATAGACTTTTACCATTTACCTTAAACATGAATCTATTCCATTATAGGGTAAAACACTGCAGCAGACCATGCATCTTCCATACCAGCACCCTCACATGAAATTTGCCCCACATTCCCAACAACCTATGTAAAACTGCTTATTTTTGACAATTCCCTTTCTTTTTCTATTTTTTTATGTCTCTTAATTGATGCCTAAAATCCAATCCTCTTTTTCAAATTCGGAGACAGTGCTTTTGACTAAGTTATTTCAGTATATATTTTTTTATAATTGCCGGAGTTTGTAAAACCTGAACGTTGATTGGAACGCAGGGCCCGCGGGCGGTCTTTGCTCCTGTGGGGTCTCCCTTGGACATGCTTTTCCCGCATATATGGAATAAAACCATTACTAGATTGAAGAAATTTACGACACTCCTGCCGAAACTGCTAGCCGAGACCCCGGAGGCGCTTGCAGCAAGGGAGCGAATTTCTAAAATCAACTGGAATTTTTTCAAAGAAAAAACTGCAGGCAAACTCGATTCTCATCGAGCTTGCTTGCAGTTGTAACGGCTGTACGATGCAGCCGTCAATTTTTGCCTCTTTTAATCAATTCATGTA
Organism: Peribacillus simplex; assembly: GCF_001578185.1. Taxonomy (NCBI): domain Bacteria; kingdom Bacillati; phylum Bacillota; class Bacilli; order Caryophanales; family Bacillaceae; genus Peribacillus; species Peribacillus simplex. The sequence goes on from NZ_CP011008.1 coordinate 4,090,008, forward strand.
AATCATCCATTTTCTTTTCCATGATATCTAGTCTGGTTTTACGGTGCTTGCTGGAACGGAAAAGGGATACGGCGCCAACAATGATCAGGATTAGAAATACAAGGCAAAACAATTGGTATATCAGATCAGCAATATTAAAACTACTCACTATGTGATCCCCCTAAAATGGCATTCTCAGTATTTATTATACACCAGGCAAAATTAACATTTTAACCTTTTTAAGGAGAAACGAGAATAAAAAAACCGATAGCCAATTTGCTATCGGTTAATCTTTTATACCTCTATTTGTTTATCTTCAGTATCTTCTTGAGGCACAATCAATTCATTATAAAATGCAGCCAATGTAGTTCCGACATAAGGAAACAGCCATAGTAAACCAATTCCTATCGTGAACATGCAAAGGATGCCCCAACCTATGAAGCTTAGGTGCATAAGGAAATACTTCCATTTCAAGCCCTTCATTCTTTTTTTGCTTTCTGTAATGGCTTCAAGCACGGTGTATTCTGGATGATCCTTCAATAAGAAAAACACCTGCGAATAGGCGATGCTTTTGATGATACCGGGAATGATTAATAATAATGACCATAAAAAAATGAAAATAGCTTGTAAGATGGATGCCCCAATAAGCTTGAAAGAAGTTTTTCCATCTTTATAGATAGCGAATACTTCTGGAATATCAGGGTTTCCTTCCCTAACCAAATTCAGGTAGAACCAAGTGGTTGAAATGGTGAGCGGGATTAAGGCAATGGAAAAGACCATGCTGAAGATATCAGACCATAACGGTGTTTCTTCCTGCATGAACCATTGTGAAAACCCACCGCTTCCGATCACATCGACAATTATAGGTAAAATGAAATTGATCAAGAACAAGAGCAACATAAGCGAAACTGCTACTCCCCATTTACCTCCCAACGAATGAAGGGCTTTCCTTTTTAATTCTGAGATTCTCATACTCTGATTAACTCCCCTTTTTATACGGCAGAATTCTGAACATTTCATTGTAAATATGGATGAATTCAGAAAAACCGCTTTTTAATTGATGTCTAAATCTCACTTAGTATTTTAACATAATATTTCTAGCCATGGGCTTAAATTCCTAGAAAGCGCACACGGATAAAGAAAAACGGCTTAACCAGTTTTGAGCAATCAGGATCACCTCCCATCAGGCAATTAAATCGACTTGGCTTGTTTGTATAACAGTTTATGAAAGGGAATATGGCAATATGCCCTTTCCAAATGAAAAATACCTTCGCGAAACCATACCATGGTAAGGTGTATGGTCAGCGAAGGCGTTTTTATTTATCTTGGGTAAAAGTTTTTTCTTTATATAGTTCTTTTTTCCTTCCTGGCTTTGTCCTCGCCATTTATTTGATCACAACAAAAAAAAGAGCATCCCAAAGCAGAAATCGCTTCCGCCTTTGGAACACCCTCTTTCCTATAATCAATCAGAGCCAGTTATAACTAAATCGTCTTGGAGCAAAGCTAAAGGAAGCTTTCTATTTATAGGATCCCCTGCCGAGACATTAATTTCAGTAATATGACCACTTGCACCAATTGAAACATCAATCAATTTCCCATCTTTCGTTTTCACTAAAAAGAGCCTCTCCCATTCATAAACATAGGAATTCTTTTGAACGTAAACTTGTTCGATGGTCCCATCCTGAGCACATTCGATGGTATGAATCGGTTTTAACAAGGAATCACTCCTCCACTCTCCATTATTAGACTAAAGCTTATACCCAGCCACGGAATATCGAGGCTTCTGCCATTTTTCTGACACCCACCATGTATGCAGCCAGCCTCATATTCACTTTTCTAGTCTCGGACATTTCATATACTTGATTAAATGAGTTGACCAATAACGCTTTTAATTTGGTTTGGACCTCTTCATCTTCCCAATAATAACCTTGATTATTTTGAACCCACTCAAAGTAAGAAACAGTCACACCGCCTGAACTTGCCAATACATCGGGTACGAGAAGCACATTGCGTTCCGTCAAGATCTTGGTTGCCTCTAAAGTGGTAGGTCCATTCGCTGCCTCCACGACAATTTGGGCCTTGATAAGATGTGCATTTTCTTTGGTGATTTGATTGGAAATGGCAGCAGGCACTAAAATATCACAATCTTGTTCCAGAAGTTCTTGATTGGTGATTTTATTATCAAATAGTGTCGTTACAGTTCCAAAGCTATCCCTTTTATCAAGTAAGTAATCGATATCCAGACCATCCTGGTTATAAATGGCACCATATGCGTCCGAAATCCCAATTACTTTCGCACCTGCATCGTGCATGAATTTGGCTAAAAAGCTTCCTGCATTCCCAAACCCTTGGACGATGATGCGTGCACCTTTCAATTCTATACCCTTACGCTTTGCCGCTTCCTCGATACAAATGGTGACTCCTTGAGCAGTCGCCTTTTCCCTACCGTGTGAACCGCCCAGAACCAGTGGTTTACCTGTGATGAAACCAGGTGAATCGTGTTCTCTTATTCTACTGTATTCATCCATCATCCATGCCATGATTTGTGAATTTGTATAAACATCCGGGGCCGGAATATCTTTAGTCGGCCCAACTATTTGGCTGATCGCCCGAACATACCCACGGCTAAGTCTTTCCAATTCACCAATGGACATTTGGCGCGGATCACAGATGATGCCGCCTTTTCCTCCGCCATATGGCAGATTCACAATTCCGCATTTTAAACTCATCCACATTGAAAGTGCTTTGACTTCTTCCTCATCGACTTCTGGATGAAAACGGATTCCACCTTTTGTCGGACCGACAGCATCGTTGTGCTGGGCACGGTACCCAGTGAATATCTTCGTTGTATTGTCATCCATCTTAATCGGAATCCGGACGGTCAGCATACGAAGAGGTTCCTTCAAGAGCTCGAACACTTCTTCAGAATAGCCAAGCTTTTCCAGCGCCTCCTTGATTACGACCTGTGTTGAATCAAGCAAGCTGGCAGTTTCTTTTTCTTCTTTGACAGTTGTACTCAATGGAATTCACCTCATAGGGATATTAGGATAAAACTCTTTTAATGCGTTCGATTGCCCAATCCAAGTCTTCTTTAGTAATCACTAATGGCGGAGCAAAACGGATGACTGTATCATGTGTTTCTTTACATAGCAGTTTTTCTTCTTTAAGCTGCTCACAATAAGGTCTTGCAGCTTCTGTCAATTCAACCCCGATGAATAAGCCTCTACCACGGATTTCTTTAATCATTGGATTCTTGATTTCTTTTAAGCTATCCATAAAATATTGTCCAAGCTCCAATGAACGTTCCGCAAGATTCTCATCTTCAAGTACTTCCAAAGAAGCGATGGAAACCGCACATGCCAATGGATTGCCGCCGAATGTAGAACCATGGGAACCAGGATTGAATACGCCAAGGATTTCGCGGTTTGCAGCTACGCAAGAGATCGGGAAAACCCCGCCGCCAAGCGCCTTGCCTAAAATGTACATATCCGGAACTACTCCATCCCAGTCAGAGGCGAACATTTTTCCTGAACGTCCAAGTCCTGATTGAATTTCATCAGAAACGAATAGGACATTATTTTCTTTACATAGTTCGTATGCTTCTTTTAAGAATCCTTGAGGCGGTATGATGATTCCAGCTTCACCTTGAATCGGTTCGATTAAAAATCCAGCCGTTTGCGGTGTAATCGCTTCTTTCAATGCATCAAGATCGCCATAAGGGATAAGCTTGACCCCTGGTAACATCGGTCCAAAGCCCCTTCTGTACTCTTCATCGGACGACAGGGACACGGCTGCCATTGTACGGCCATGGAAATTCCCGATACAAGCAATGATTTCAGCTTGGTTTTCTGCAATTCCTTTAACATCATAACCCCAGCGCCTAACAGCTTTGATTGCTGTTTCAACGGCTTCAGCACCCGTATTCATAGGAAGCGCCATGTCTTTTTGCGTAATGCGTGAAACCATTTCGTACCACGGGCCTAATTTATCACTATGGAATGCACGGGACGTCAATGTCACGCGATCGGCTTGTTTTTTTAATTCGTCGATGATTTTCGGATGCCTGTGACCTTGGTTCACTGCTGAATAGGCACTTAGCATATCCATATATTTGTTTCCTTCAGGATCTTCCACCCAAACTCCTTGTGCCTTCGAAATGACGATTGGAAGTGGATTATAATTGTTTGCACCATATTGTTCTGTTTGCTCGATTAATTTTTCCGTTACTGTTGTCATGTTGATTCCCCCTAAAATTATAGCGTTTCAGATGTTGTTTTTCCTTGAAGATGAAGAACTAAATAATCAGGACCGCCCGCTTTTGAATCTGTACCTGACATATTGAATCCGCCAAACGGCTGGTATCCGACAATGGCACCAGTACAGCCGCGATTGAAGTACAAGTTTCCTACGTGGAAATCTTCACGTGCCTGTTCGATATGTTCAATATTGTTCGAGATGACTGCGCCTGTTAATCCATAATCCGTGTTATTGGCAATCTCGATTGCATGAGTGAAATCTTTTGCCTTACAGAACGCTACCACTGGTCCGAAAATCTCTTCTTTCATGACTCGTGCATTCTCATCCACATCGGCAATGATGGTTGGCTGGATGAAGAAACCTTTTGAATTGTCCCCTTCTCCCCCTGCAACAAGTTTCCCTTCTTTTTTACCGATTTCAACGTAGCTCATGACTTTGTCGTAAGCGGCTTGATCGATAACAGGACCCATGAAGTTGTTTACGTCCGTTGGTTCGCCGACCGTTTTTTCTTTCGTTAATTCAATGACACGATTCAAGACTTGGTCATATACATCTTCCACTATGACTGTCCGCGAACAAGCAGAACATTTTTGACCGGAGAATCCGAATGCAGAAGCGACGATGGATTGTGCTGCCAATTCCAAATCAGCTTCTTTATCAACAACGATCGTATCTTTACCGCCCATTTCAGCGATGACACGTTTCAACCAAATTTGGCCTTCATTTACTTTTGACGCACGCTCATAAATACGGATTCCCACATCACGAGATCCGGTAAAGCTGATGAAACGTGTACGAGGATGATCTACCAAATAATCGCCAACTTCAGCACCGCTTCCTGGAATGAAGTTCACAACTCCTGCAGGTAATCCCGCTTCTTCCAACACTTCGATGAATTTAGCTGCAATGACCGGTGTTGTACTGGCCGGTTTCAATAAGACGGTATTTCCTGAAACAAGAGCCGCTGTCGTCATGCCTGCCATGATCGCAAACGGGAAATTCCAAGGTGAGATGATGACACCGACACCAAGTGGAATATAACTGAATGCATTGTGTTCAATCGGACGGCTTTCCACTGGCATTCCGTCTTTAAGCTTCAGCATTTGACGTGCGTAGTATTCCATGAAATCAATCGCTTCCGCTGTATCTGCATCCGCTTCATTCCAAGGTTTTCCTGCTTCTTTTACCAATAGAGCCGAGAAGTAGTGTTTTCTTCTCCGGACGATGGCTGCAGCCCTGAATAAAATATTTGCACGCATTTCCGCTTTCGTTTTTCTCCAAGTTTGGAAAGTCTTATCCGCCGCTTGCATGGCTTGCTCAGCAAGATCCTTATTTGCTTTGGATACGGTTCCAATAACTTCTTCTTTATTTGCTGGGTTTACAGAGGTAATGACTTCATCAGTAAACACTTTTTCACCATTAATGACTAGCGGGTATTTCTTCCCTAAATCATTAGCTACATCATTCAATGCCACTTGAAAAGCTTTATTGTTTTCTTCGATTTTAAAATTAGTAAATGGTTCGTGTTTATATGGTTGGACCATTATGGCTCATCTCCCTAAAGTTTTATATTTTTTTCTCTCGCTTATTAAACAAGCAAGTTCCGTGCCAACTTTTCATTTTTTTGAAAAAAACATTGTTTTTTCATAAAATATGCAATGAAATTCTGCACTTATGGGGCAATATTGACATAGCATGCCATTTATTTTTGCTCTAGCCCCTATTTTTTTCACTTAAACCTTACACTTTTTATTAATGCAAGATTCATGCCAACGTGTAAAATCATAAAAAGGGGCATTTTTATCCTTTTTCCGCAAAATATTTTTGCACTTCAATGCAAAATAATCTTGCTGTGCAAATTTTATTTGCACCTTTTCTATATTTCTACTACAATAGCTCTAAGAAATGAATAAAAAGGGGGGGCATCCATGTATTTAGATCAAATCGTTAAAATAGAAGGTTTTCAAACCATCCTCCACTCGCTTGTGGATGTAATCGATATCGGGATACACATAATCGATATAAAAGGCCGAACCATTGTTTATAACAAAAAAATGGCTGAAATTGAAGGAATGGAATCAGAAGAAGTATTAGGGAAAAAGATTCACGAGATCTTTATATTCAAGGAAGAAACGGAGAGCACATTAATACGGGCACTTCATTCTGGAAGGAAAACCGAAAACTCGAAGCAGACCTACTTCAATAATCTCGGACAAGAAATTACAACAATCAATAATACGTTTCCGATTTTGGATCAGAACCAAAATATCATTGGAGCAATTGAAGTGGCAAAGGATATAACGAATCTCGAAAGAATCATTAAAGATAATATCTTGAATAAAGGCGATACCAAATATACGTTTGACAGCATCATCGGAACGAGTGAAAATTTCCTGGAAGTCATAGAAAAGTGCAAGCGCTCGACCAGGACGGCATCCTCCATCCTCATCGTTGGGGAAACGGGCACCGGAAAAGAGCTCTTCGCCCAAAGCATCCATAATGGCAGCAGCCGTTCGACACAACCTTTCATCAGCCAAAACTGTGCTGCCCTGCCAGACAGTCTAATTGAAGGAATACTCTTCGGCACAAAGAAAGGCGCCTTCACCGGATCGATCGAAAGACCTGGATTATTCGAACAGGCACAGGGCGGTACCATCCTGCTAGATGAAATCAACTCATTAAATCCGAACATGCAAGCGAAATTATTACGGGCCCTTCAAGAAAGGACGATTCGCCGTGTTGGGGATACTAAGGATAAAAAAATTGACGTACGGGTCATTGCAACGATAAATGAAGATCCGATAGATGCCATTTCAAATGATCATTTACGAAAGGATTTATATTATCGATTAAGCGTCGTATCGTTATTCATCCCACCACTTCGTGAACGGAAAGAGGATATTCCTTTGCTGGCACAATCCTTTATCGAGAAATTCAATGCGCTGTTCGAATTGAATATTGAAGGGATTAGCGAGGAGGTCTACTCACTATTTTATGATTACGACTGGCCCGGGAACGTAAGGGAACTTGAACATATCATCGAGGGGGCCATGAATTTACTGGAACCTGGCGATACAAAGATTGCCATCAATCACCTTCCCACTCTCTTTAGAAAGAAAGCCCATTTTGAAGACATTCATCCCGAGAAAAAAGATGTCAAAACAAATGGAGATCTACAGGGGTCGACCTTATCTCTTGATGATTATATCGCCAATACTGAAAAGCAATACTTGGAGAAGATATTAAAGGAACATGGCATGAATATCTCTCAAGCAGCTAAAGCCCTGAATATCAGCCGCCAAAGTCTTCAATATCGTTTGAAAAAGTATCAGGATAAATAACCACAAAGAAGGCCCCCATTGATATGAACTGTGCCCCATTTTACGGACAGTATAAAAAAGTGCCTAAGCAGCTAATAAATGGTCCCGGTATTGTACTGGGGCCATTTTCCTTAGCCCCCATTGATAACGATGTTCATTATATTCTTCAATAACTCGATCAATTTCTTCCTTCACATCCGTTAAATTAGTACATGTTTTATATTCTGCCAAATCCTTAAAGTGGCCAAAGAAACTTTCCATTGGCGCATTATCCCAACAGTTTCCCTTGCGGGACATGGATTGGGTTATCCCAAGTTCCTTCACTTTGCGTTGAAATAGCGGATGGGTGTAATGGAACCCCTGGTCAGAATGAAGGATTGCACTCGGATGGAACTCGTGACACACAGCCTGCTTTAGCTTATTTAAAGTCTCGTAAACGATATCCATTTCTAATGAAGTAGATAAATGGTACGTAACGATTTCTTTTGTGGCGGCATCTTTTACGCAGGATAAATACGCTTTTTGGCCTTTCCCATAATAAAGATAGGTAATGTCAGTAAGCAGGACCTTCCCTGGCACCTCCTGATTGAATTCACGATTAAGGAGGTTTGGACAAGTAAGGTGCTCCTTGGTTGCCTTGGCCATCTTCCGATACGGGTTGGCCCTTCTGATTTTCGCTAGGAGATTATATTTTGTCATCAACCGTCTGATTTTCTTATGATTCATGACGGCCGAGTAGTCATTCTCCATAATCATTTTGATTTGGAGGGCGCCTACTTTTTCCTTTTTACTGATGAAAATATTTCTGATCAATTCTATGTCCAATTCATCCTGTTCTTCACGAAGCTCACGGTAAGGAGCTGCCTTTAACCAATCATAGTAGCCACTTCGACTTACACCAGCCAATTTGCATAGATAAGAAACAGCCTTCTTTAATTGGTGTATTCTGATCGTCCTTTCAATCAGATAGAACTTCTCAGCAGCAGTTAGAATCATTTCTTTTTCAGAGCCTGCCTTTCTAGCTCTTCCAGCTTTTTTAGGAAGTCATTTTCTGCTTCAAGGAATTTGATTCTCGCCTCGGCCTTCCTAAGTTGATCTTCTACAGACTGTGGCTTGGAAGTGGGGCGTCCTGTACTTCCTTTTCCACGGCGTTCCGTAAGGAAGCCTTCCTCACCAAACCTTTCAAAGGTACTACGCCAGCGCTGTAGACAACGTTTGGGTTGTTTCTTTCCAATTATTTCGAGATTAATTCCCTGGTCAATGAAAATTTGAGAGGGGGCTTTCCCCTTTTTATATTCCTTAACAGCTTTTGTTTTAAATTCCGGACTATAGGAAATAGATCGCTCGGAAGCACTAATGATATTTGGATTCTTTTCAAGTTCTTTAATCTGAAATTCAGTATATATATTCTTACTCATAGAAACCCTCCGTCCATACTCATTACATCTATTGAAACATAAAAAAACCCGGATAAGGGACACTTTTTTATGTGTGTCCGTTATCCGGGGTATAGTTCAGATATATGGGGGCCTTCTTTGCTCGTTTATCCTGTAACTATGTGATTCCTTTCATTAGAAAAACTTCGCAATCAGAATGTTTCAGCCGCTTTTGCAACGTTTTCCAAACCATCCGCGATGATTTTTTGAGTCCGATCCGGATACTGATTATGTCCTTCAATGACCACTGCCTCCGGATTGTTGATTCCCCACAGGCTAATGATATTTTTAACTAAATTCACTGCCATTTCAGCAGAAGCCATTCCTTCCAATGCATAATCCGAACCGCGGGCATTCAATAGCATGACCTTTTTATCGCCAGCATACCCAACTGGTCCCTCCGCCGTATAATTGAACATTTTACCTGCTTGTGCCAAATAGGAAAGGTATGTGATCAGCGGTGCAGGAACGGTTGCGTTCCATAGAGGGAAAGCGAATACCACTTTATCCATGGCTAGGAATTGATTTAAATATTGGTCAACCAGATTTGCCGCTTTTTCCTCTTCGGCTGTCAGTTCAAGACCCTGGTTGCGTTTATACAAACCAGTAATGGCTGTATTCCCATAGTAAGGGAGTTCTTCTTTAAATAAATCCAACTCGGTCACTTCATCTGTACGGTGTGTCTCTTTATATGTTTCTAAAAATGTGTCATACATTTTCGAGCTGATTGCCTGATCTGCTGGACGATCATTCACTTTAACGAATAATACTTTTGTCATTTGTCCATTCTCCCCTGCCGCGGTTTCTTTATTTCCAAATAATCTACTTAAGAATCCCATTATCCTCACCCTTGCTTTCTGCTTTAAATTCAGACGACTAAATGAATCTCATTGCCTGATGGATCTGTTACACTGAAAAACTCTTCTTTTTCCGTGACGACAGCCCCGATTTCTTTAAGTTGCTCCCTTACTTTGTTTCTCGCATCTTCATCTGCAAAAACGAGGGTATACCAGTTCAGCCCCACACTATTTTCCTTTGGAGCAGGGGCGCCAACGCCATTCCATGTGTTCAACCCGATGTGGTGATGATATCCCCCGGTGGAAGTGAAGAGCGCTCCTCCATATCTATTCACGACGGTAAACCCAAGACCTTGCATGTAAAACTCCTCCGTTTTACGTAAATCTGATACATGCAGGTGAATATGTCCCATTAATGTACTTGCAGGCAGTGCACTCCACTCGCCACTACTTTTTTCCAGAAGGTCATTTCCATCCAACGGATCCGTGCCCATCGCAACCTCCCCATCAGCCCATCTCCAATCGGTGGATGGCCGGTCAGAGTATACTTCGATGCCATTGCCGTCCGGATCGGTAATGTACAGCGCTTCACTCACTTCATGATCCGCCGCTCCAAATGGATATTTCGTTTGAAGTAAATGGCGTAAAAAAATCGATAAGTCTGCACGGGTCGGCAGTAAAAGGGCAAAGTGATATAAACCCGTCGTCCGCCCTTCTTTCGGAATCACATCAGCAGGCTGCTCAAGAGTAAGCAACGGGGTTTTTCCGTCTGTCGTTAAAACAGCTTGCCTTTCTGTTTTCTTCAATACTTGAAGACCGATGATATCTTGATAAAAAGTGATGGCATTTTTCAAATCCAAAACATTAATACTGACTTCGCCAACAAAAGTTACTGGTTTTTGATGAAAATTCTCCATATCGTCACTTCCCTTTTTTATTGAAAATCATGTTATCCAAAGAAAGAACAGTTCGGTTTGCACACACTAGATATACAGACATGGCTAGTAATGCCAAGTCCAGTTCGTAGCCCGCCGCTTGCCCGTTTCCAAGAAAACCAGCAGGTAATTTAGCCGTGAAAATCGCCCCCGTCATAATGACCACAAACAGCACGGAAACGATTCGTGTTCCCAAACCCAGTATAACCGCAAGTCCTCCAATCAATTCGATACTTGCAACGATGTATGCCATGAACCCAGGAATACCAAGGCTATCAAAAAATCCCGCCGTGTTTCCTATGCCCCCTTGAAACTTTGAAACGCCGTGAATGAAAAAAGTAAGACCTAAGATCACCCGTAAAAAAACTTGACCTGCTTCATTTCTATTCATATATAAATTCTCTCCTTTTTTGTTTGTTACTTTATGTAAGTAATTATATTTTAATAAGTTAATATCGTCAAGTAAGTTTATCGGAATTTCTTTTCCCTTATAAAAAAACGAATTGCAGAAAGCAACTCGTTCCAATGATGTCACTGTTTAAATGTGTAATACATGTTTGAATTGATGGTGAAAGTATCCGCAATGGTTCTCCCGACTTCCTCACATGCCACCTTACTGAATTTTGTCGCATCAACGGGCTCATATAATAATTGATGGATGCCGTCCACCGACCGTATTGCGACGGTTGCGTCACGGTTTGTCTGATATATTCATTCCAGTATTTCTTCTTTATTAGGAACGAGGCTGGCAATCCATACAAGATCGAACCCCGTGTAGTCATGAAGGGCGCCATCATTCAAGATATAGTCTGAATCCCCTTCTTTATCCAGTTCTTGGACTATGTGCCGGCCAAGTGAATGGGCTTGTTCATCTATATCAGGTACCTGTAGCCATGCCGCCCAAATAAGCAGGGTTTGGTAACTGACCCACAACGGCGATGTCCGCCGCACTATTAATGGCGTCGTTATCGTCGATATGGTCAGAGGAATGGCAAAGGCCAAATATGATCCATGGTCCACCTTACTTCCTCCTTACCTCCTTTTAAATCGAAATAATTATGATTTAAAAATCAAAAGTGGTTACAGCCTCTTTATTCAAACATCGAAATCAGTTCAATCCAAACTCACGAGTATTTGCTCCAAATTCACGAGTATTTACTCCATTCACGAGTATTTACTCCATTCACGAGTATTTACTCCAAATTCACGAGTATTTGCTCCAAACTCACGAGTATTTGCTCCAAACTCACGAGTATTTGCTCCAAACTCACGAGTATTTGCTCCAAACTCACGAGTATTTGCTCCAAACTCACGAGTATTTGCTCCAACTCACGAGTATTTACTCCATTCACGAGTATTTGCTCCATTCACGAGTATTTGCTCCAAACTCACGAGTATTTGCTCCAAACTCACGAGTATTTGCTCCAAACTCACGAGTATTTGCTCCAAACCCGTGGGTATCAGCTTTAAATCTCGTGAAATAGCACCAAACTCTTAAGTAAATGCATCAAAATCTCGATTTATTGCACTAATTCAAGCAATTCCTCATATTTTCAATATATAAAGCCCCTTTCGCTAAACAAATCAAAATGATTACTATTTACACTTTAGAAAAACAACTCTTTTTCTTGACTGCCCTTCATTATAAAACGTAATAATTACTTTACAAGGTTTTTTTCATTATTGTTAAACGGCCCGTACCTTCAGCTTTCAAGGTACTACCGCTTTACATGATGATAAGTCATCGACTTTTTCGATAAAAAAAACTCCTGAAAGTTTATTTCAGGAGTTCTATTTTTATTTTTTCAAGTCGTTGTAGTGATTGATAACTTCTTTGGTTATTTCGCTATTTTCGTCCAATCCGCTAACTTCTTTAAGTGTGGTAGCTATACCGTGTTCTTTGATCATCGTTTGCAGTTTAAGGGCTTCTTCATCTTCGTTAAAATCAAAGAGTAAAGCGGCGGCTATCGCCTTTGCCAGATTAGTATAGGAAAGTCCGGCTTTTTTAGCTTCTACGGCAGGGCGCACGAGACGGTCGTTTGGCCCGAGCTTACGCAGCGGTGAACGGCCGACTCTATTCACCGAGTCATTCAGGTAGGAGTTTTTAAATCGATTAATGATTTTTTCGATATACTGTTGATGCTCATCTGCGTCCAAACCGTATTGCTTTATTAAATAAGCACCCGTTTCCCCTAGGGTTTTCTTGACTTGCTCTACAATGCCTGTGTCTTCCAATGATTGGTCAATCGTCGATTTTTTATTTTTGAGATAGCCGAGGTAAGCAATAACGGCATGTCCTGTATTAACGGTGAACAGTTTTCTCTCAATGAATGGAGCGAGTTCTTTTACAATGGTCATCCCTTCCACGGCAGGAACGCTTTCATTCGTTTCAACGACCCATTCATAATAAGGTTCCACCAAAACATCGAGTGATCCTTCGTTATTTTGGATAGGAACGATGCGATCGACTGCTGAGTTAAAGAAGTATACTTTATCGGCTAGTTTTTCTTTTGTATCTTGATCCAAGTTTTCTAGAATGTACCCTTCTAAAAGGTCTGTTGCCGATATTTGGTTTTCACAAGCGATCACATATAATTTTTCATCGGTTTCCTTCACCCTTGAGGCTAACCCTTTTGCAATTAAGGGAGCGATATGAGGCAAAATATTGGGACCGATAGCAGTGGTAAGGTAGGTTGCTTCGGAAATTGCCTTTATGATTTCCTCTTCCTGCTTTAAGCTGTTTAATCCCGAAACATTTTCTACTGTTACGGATTCTTGTTGATCAGTAGCCAGTTTGACTTGATATTGCTTTTTATCATTTAACTGATCGATGATTTGATCGGCTATGTCCACAAAAGTCACATGATATCCAGATTGTGAAAAGAGTGCTCCGATAAATCCTCTTCCAATATTTCCTGCACCGAAATGTACTGCTTGTTTCATTACAATCATCCCTTTATCAAGTTAGTATATAAATAGTCCAAAAATACGGCTTCCAGCCTTCTGTTAATCATTTCTTCGTCCGAAGATGAAAAAATCATGATGGATTCATTGCTTTCAATTAAGCTTGAGCTTATTAAGCTGACGATTTCCTGTTGCTTCACACTCAATTCTTCAGGTGCCAGCATCAGCAGTAAATTTTTCATATGGACGTCATTTCCATCCATACCTTTGACCAGACGATATTCCTCCAGGTGGGCCACCTGGAATATCAGTTCTTTCACATTCTTGTGTCTCGTATGGAAAAGGCCCATTCCAGTGCCAGGAATGCCTAAACCACCTTTTTTTTCCCGTTCGTTCAAGGATTCGATTACATCATCCGCACCCATTAGCAGTGATTCATTTTCAGCCATCCTGACCATTTCTTCGATGATTTCTGGATGTCCTTTTAGATGCGGCAGCCGATAAAACCGGAAATTATCCATGATTGACTCGATGCTCTGCTGGGCATCTTTCAATTCCTGCAGCACTTCTTTCAATTCGCCATCCTCTTTTTTGGGCAGGCTATGGGCTGAATGACTGCCATAACGCTTATTCTTCGTGAAGTTTTCGATATTCTTCCTTAAATAATTCCTGATGTTCAATATATTATCTTCACTCAAAAGAGGGGATACGAGGATATAATCCATATCAATATATGGAAGACGAACGGTAGAAATGATCACATCATAGTTTTTCAGGCTGCCTTGCTGCTGGATGTCTTTGATCGTCTTGATTTCTACAGTCTCGATTTCGATGATTTCTTTTTTGATCCGGCTTGCAAGCATCTTCGACGTACCGATACCTGTCGGGCAAACGATGAGTGCCCTTATTGATATTTCTTCCTCCCGCAGCACTAATGCAGATCCGAAATGCAGGACGATGAAGGCTATTTCATCTTCAGGAAATTCTTTTATTTCTTTGAATCCTTTTTCCAGACTTGTCTTCACTGCCAAAAAGAGAACCGGATACTTTCGTTTAATATCTTCGGTTAAGGGGTTGTACAATCCCATTTCCTGTTTGATCCGGAAAAGTGACGGTTCCATATGGGCAAGGAGCCCTTGATACAATGGGAAATCCTTGGTCAAATCGATTTGCAGTTGTGCCGAAACATCTTTTATCAGGTTCCTTATCAGCTGGCCTAATACCACACTGTCATATGGAACGGCATCAGCCGCATGAAGCTTGGAACCTTTAAGGATGGCTGCCAGGTAGCTTATATCATCGATGGTAAAAGAGACTTCCAGCATGGTGCTGAGTTCCTTGCCTATTTTATTCATGAGATTATTCTCATCGGAAAGTTCCCTTATTTTCTTGAAGTCCTTCTCCAAAAAAAATTGGCTTTCATTCCTTTGCAGGGTTACATAAATATGTACTATTAACCCTATATACCCGCTATCCGCCAAACGAGAATGGACACTGTTAAAAGTGGAAAACAGCACCCCATCGATAGCCAGAAGATATTCGGGATCGAAATAGTCGAGGATTTTCGCTTCTGGGAATTTTCCTTCTTGCAACAAAAATAAACTTTCAATCAGCTCTTCATTAAAAAAGTGCAAAAAATAGGCTGCTTGGGCTTTCCGTTTATTTTCTTCAGTGCCGGCAAGCTCTATTCCGACTCCCCTTTTTCTCGTAATCACGATATTAAAATTCTTTAACCATTCAGTCAGTTCGTCCAAATATGTTGTAAGAGTCGTAATGCTTATACCGAGATCCCCCGCAAGAACTTGAGTTTTATATGATTCTTCCTGCAGTAAAGCTAACAGGAGATGCAACTTTCTTTCTTTTGGCGTTTGATCGATTGGATGATTTCCCATCAGATGCTGTACAAGCCGAAAGACTTGTTCATTCTTCCCGTCTATGGTCAGTCCCTCATGCGTATTGCGTGTTAAATGCAACTCAAATGATTGCAGGATTTTTTCTATGGACTTCAGATCACGTTGAACAGTCCGGACACTCACATTCAGTTGTGTCGCAATGGAAATGGCCGTATGTTTCCCGGAAGTTTTTATGATCAATTCTATGATTGATTTTTCCCTTGAAGTAATATACATGCTACCAACTCATTTCTGGTGGAGTAACACGAGAAAATACTGAATAGAAAAGCGTAAAACGCTTTTCTATTCTTGGTTAAGTTTATTTAATTATTTCCGACATCTATAATATCCATCAATTCCCTGGCTGATGTGGCTTTAACCATCTTTTCGATATTCTCCATCTCAGAGCAGGTAACCGCAATGCCAGATAGAATTTCAAGATGTGTTCCGTCCTTGCCGGCAATGCCGAATATCAATCGTGCCTTTTGGCCGTCAAAGTCAACACCATCAGGAATTTGTAGAACGGTAAATCCAGATTTAAGGACATCTTTCTTCGCTTCCTCGGTTCCGTGCGGAATGGCTACATCATTCCCCATATAGGTTGAAGTCAATTCATCACGGGCAATCATTGCTTCAATATAGCTTTCCTTAACGTACCCTGCATTGACCAAAGCTCTTCCCGCAAAGCGGATCGCTTCTTCCTTATTGGCGAATTGTTGATTAAGGAAGACGTTTTCTTCGCGAAGCAATTCATTATCATCCTGTTCATCTTCGTTGATGCCAGGTTCAATTGAATGTTCACGAACACCGGGAACCTTCTCTTCAGCATCTTCGACGATTTCATGCAGCTCGTCAAGGCCGTCATCCTGAAGACGTGCAAGCAATGAATCGTATTCAGGGCTCGATAGGAAATTATCGACGGATACATGATAAGCATTCGGCACTTTATTCTGTGCCCTTGGAGTTAACTCTTCCTGTGTTATGACGATTTGTGCATCAGCAGGAATGTTCGAGATCGCTGTATTGGTCACGGTGATATTCAATCCGGCTTCCTTCACCTTCTTACGAAGCAGCGAAGCTCCCATCGCACTTGATCCCATCCCAGCATCACAGGCAAATATTATTTTGCTGACGTTTGTCGGCATCGTTCCTGGATCTGAAGCGAATACATCAGCAACAGAGCTTTTCTTGCCTTTCATTTCTTGCATTTTTTTCGCGGCATCTTCAATATTCTCTTCAGATTGCTTTCCTGTTTTCAAGACGAATGCACCGACGATGAATGAAACAAGGGCGGCTACGATCACGCCTGCAAAGTTAGCAATATATGCGCCCGCATTATGCGGAGTTACTGCTGTAATGGCAAGTATGCTTCCTGGAGAAGCTGGAGCGAACAATCCTCCGCCTAAAAGCACCAAAGTGAAAACCCCACTCATGCCTCCAAGAATGACCGCTAAGAATAACATCGGTTTCATTAGGATATAAGGGAAATAAATTTCATGGATCCCGCCGAAGAAATGAATGATGGCAGCTCCCGGCGCCGATTTCTTCGCAGTACCTTTTCCAAAAAAGCAATAGGCAAGCAGTACGCCAATACCTGGACCAGGATTAGATTCCAGGAGGAACAAGATGGAAGACCCTGTTTGTTTTACTTGCTCTACACCGATTGGTGATAGTACACCATGATTAATGGCATTGTTCAAGAACAATACCTTGGCAGGCTCGATCAGGATACTTGTCAAAGGCAGTAAACCTGTACCGACAAGCCAATCGACTCCTGCTACAAGCCATCCTGTAAATACGTCTACAGCAGGCCCGATGGCCAAGAAGGATAGAATGGATAATAAGCCCCCAAGTATCCCCGCCGAGAAATTATTTACAAGCATTTCAAAGCCGGCTTTTATTTTCCCTTCAATCAGTTGATCGAATTTCTTGATGGCATAACCGCCGAACGGTCCCATTATCATTGCACCAAGGAACATCGGGATGTCAGAACCAACGATGACACCCATTGTCGCAATGGCACCAACTACGCCACCTCTATGGTCATGGATTAGCTTACCACCTGTATAACCAATTAAAAGCGGCAGTAAAAACGTAACCATTGGTGTAACCATTTTGGCAAGGCTTTCATTTGGCAGGAAACCAGATGGTATGAATAGGGCAGTGATTAACCCCCATGCTATGAAAGCTGATATATTCGGCATGACCATTGAACTTAGAAAGTTACCGAATTTTTGAACGGCAACCTTTATATTAAAGTGAGCCATTTTGCTCTCTTCCCTTCATATTAATATTGTTTCATTAATCTTAAGGTACGTACCTTCCGCATTCAATAAAACAAAAAGCTAACTTTGTCGCGAAAGGGAAGACAAACATAATGTATCTCAGTTTTCCAGATTTATTCAGCTTATGATGTTTATCGGAAAATGAATAAAAGAGTCCCATTCGCATCTTTACGAAGGGGACTCTTTTCAAAATTGGGATATGATCTTTCTTATAGTGGGAT
Organism: Peribacillus simplex; assembly: GCF_001578185.1. Classification (NCBI taxonomy): domain Bacteria; kingdom Bacillati; phylum Bacillota; class Bacilli; order Caryophanales; family Bacillaceae; genus Peribacillus; species Peribacillus simplex. The sequence goes on from NZ_CP011008.1 coordinate 4,108,034, forward strand.
GATTCCCAATAGGACTGCTACCACTATCATGACAAGCGTCGATCCGCATGCCCATTTCAGGAAAGTGCGCTGCAATGCCCCGAAATCTTCCCCTACCATTCCAATCAATAGATAAGTAGATGGAACAAGCGGGCTTAATAGATGGACAGGCAATCCTAAAAGTGAAGCTCTACCAATCAAAGCAGGGTCAATTCCATAAGCAGCTCCCGCTTTGGCAAGTAATGGGAGTACTCCATAATAAAATGCGTCATTAGACATGAAGAACGTGAAAGGTGCTGAGATGATGGCCGTAATGACGGCAAAATGTGCACCCATTTGATCTGGAATGTGCTGAATCAAAGAGTTTGCCATGGCATCCACCATTTCCGTACCTGCAAGGATCCCAGTAAAGACACCTGCCGCAAAAATCATCGAAACGACAGATAAAGCATTGTCCGCATAGTTTGCCACACGTTCTTTTTGATCACTGAGTTTCGGATAATTAACCGTAATGGCAATGGCAAAACCTATCATGAACAGAACCGCTGAAGGCATAAGTTCCATTATCAGCGCCACCAGCAAGGTAAGAGTCAATGCGTAATTGAATATAATCAATTTTGGACGCTTAATATAAGCATCTTCCGTTGCTGCGGCATGCTGTGCAACAGCATGATAATCGACCTCTATGATCCCAATTCTCTTTCTTTCTTTTTTACCCAGGCAATATGCCATGAAAAGGACGAATAGGACTCCGCCAATCATCGCAGGAATGACAGGGGTGAAAACATCGGACATTTCAAGTTTCAAAGCGGTCATCACCCGTGCTGTAGGGCCTCCCCAAGGAAGAAGATTCATTACACCAGATGACGAAACGGCAATACCGGCCAATACAAGCGGTCTCATTCCAATCCGTTTATATAGCGGAAGCATGGCAGAAATCGTTATCATATATGTTGTCGTACCATCTCCATCCAAGGAAATGAGCAAGGCCAGGACGGCTGTGCCGATGGCAATTTTGACTGGATCTCCTTTTACAAGCCTAAGGATCGTATTGATGATTGGATCAAAAACTCCAGCATCGATCAAAATGCCAAAGAAAAGAATCGCAAATAAAATCATGATCCCAGTTGGAGCTACACCTTTGATCCCTTCCAACGCCATCTCACCCATTTTACCGCCAAACCCGCCAATAAGTGCGAAGGCACTTGGTACTGCAATCAAAGCTATCATGGCTGAAAGTCGCCCTGTCATAATTAAAATCATAAACACTACTATCATCAGGTATCCTAATAAAGCGAGCATATCCATCACTCCTCATCTTCTAATAAGATAAATTGTATATGAAAACGCTTCATCTGTAAGCGTTTTCAATTTATTGTGTTTTAAAACTATTTTATCAATTGTGTTCATTGTGTTCACGGAAGCGATTTTTCGAGGAGGAACCGAACGCCACTCACCGGGTTGAATGGCGCGTTCTTTAAGGAAATAAGCGAATATTCAAGCAAATGATCCGCGCATTTATTCTTCAAATGATAAATTTTCCGGTCCGTCCAAAAGGTCACAGCCGTAATCTATATTGGTCGTTGGTGTATCGATACTGACTTCCTCGAATTCCAGTTCATCGATCCATACTTGGCCGCGCCCTGAAAGAAGGACCCCGAATGAAATGATGGCACTGTTTTCGGGCACATCCAGGACAATATAATAATGGTTCCATTCCGTATCGTTGACGATGGGCCGATTCCCCATATTGTCGAATTGCAAAACATCCTGGAGCGCATTATCCACCCTCATCCATAAACCACAAAATCCATCAACACCTTTTGATTTTAAAAAACCCGACAGTTTCATTCTTTTACCAAGGTAATTTTCCGCCTTGAATTGCTGCATCATCGTAGCAAATTCCTCCTTGGATTCGGCAGTGACGGATTTCAGGAATCCTGATGCCTGGCCTTTATGGAATGTCTCCCGGTCAATTCCCATTTGATAATTGAATGGATGACTCCCGCTTAAATTCCAGCCTTTTAATAATTGTTCGTTTTTCATCGTCATTTCCTCCTTTTGCAAGGTTAGTTTACTTACGAGTTTCCGATATTGCCCTGGCGGCAGGTCATAATATTTCTTGAATGAACGAGTAAAGGATTCCTGTGTTTCAAAGCGGTAATATAAAGCAATATCGATTATTTTTTCATCGGTATAAAGCAGCATGTTAGCTGCATTGGCAATTCTTCGATATCGAATATATTCCGATACGGTCACGCCAACCTCCTTGTGAAAAATACGATGATAATGAAACTTCGAAAAACCTGCGAACCGTGCGATGTTCTCCAAGGATAATTCGTCTTGTAAGCTATTCTCTATATATTCAATCGTTTTTTGGATGATGGGGCTATATCTCATTTCCGAACCTCCTTAAGAAAAGGATAACAGATTAACATATCGTTTTTTTGACATATATTGCTTTTTTCATAATCTTTCAAACGATGCATCATAAAAAAAGGCTCTTTTCGTAAAGATTTTTGTTTTTAAAACGAAACTATTTAAGGTTGATTGGAGCGGAAGTGCTAGACTCCTGCGGGAGCAGCGGGACAGGTGAGACCCCACAGGCGTTTACGCCGAGGAGGCAAACCGCCCGCACCAAGGAAAGCGAGCATCTGGAGGGGAAATCAACCACAACTCACTACCTGGTAAATAGCAACAAAGTATGTGAAAACAGCCTAAAAAAAGACACCTTCAATCTTGAAGGTGTCTCTCACTTAATTCTATTGAATTTTATAATATCTTCGCTCAGGTCTTCCCACTACCCCGTATACGACTTCCGCTTTACATTTCTTTACTGATATCAAGTATTCCAGATAGCGCCTCGCGGTTGTCCTGGAAGCGCCGATCTGTCCGCTCACTTGCTCAGCCGACAAACCGATATCGCTTGCTTCAAGTACCTCGATCACTTTCGTCAAAGTGATTTCGTCGACCCCTTTCGGTAAAGCGGGCCCATGGTTCGTTTCCGAAGCGGCAGTTCCCTTTTTCAAAATGAGATCAACAAAATCCTGGTCTATTTCTTGTTTGGATTTCATCAGATGGGCTTTCTTAAGATACTCTTCGATTACTTGGTTGAAACGCTTCATTTCAACTGGTTTTATTAAATAATTCTCTACTCCGTAGTGAAGCGACTTTTCAAGTTGTTCTTTATCCGTTGCCGCGGTAATCATGATGATATCCACATTCGGGAATTTCCGCCTTATATCCGGAAGAAGGTCTGTTCCAAGCTGATCTGGCATATATACATCAAGCAAAAGCAAATCAGGGCTTTTTTGCTCCAAAATCCGAAGCGTCTTTTTTGCATTGACAGCTTTTCCGACCACTTCTATTTCATCAAAGTTTTTCAAGAATTTTTCATGGATATCCGCTACTCGAAAATCATCTTCTGCGATGACTGCTCTTATCTTCAGCATTCTTTCCCTCCTCACTGTTCTTTAGGAAGATACACGGTGAATATGGTGTTTTCACCCTCGCTTTGAACTTCGATGATGCCGCCCAGCTCTTTTACGACACGATCAGCATTCGAAAGACCATACCCACTTGGACTTCCATTATTTTTCGATGTGAAACCCCGATCGAAAATATGGGCGATAGCATCCTCCGGTATTCCTTTTCCGTTATCACTCACTTCAAATACCATATCATTTCCGATATCGGTGGCGAAAAATTTCACAAGTGGCTCCTCCATTCCTGAAACCGCTTCAAGTGCATTATCGATAATGTTCCCCAGAATCAATGTTAGTTGTGACAATTTTATATGATCCGGAAGTTTCTCTAGGTAACTTTGTGGGTCTATTTCAAAGATTATCTTTTTTTCCGATGCTTTCCCTATCTTACCGAGCAACAGGGCTTGTACCTTTGTATCCTTGATCTGTTCGAACACGACACGGTTCAGGGAATGCAATTCGGAGGTTTCGCTTTGAATCATATCTATCGCTTCATCATATTCCCCTAATTGTATCAATCCAGATAAAACATATAGTTTATTGGTAAACTCATGGGTTTGAGCCCTTAAATCCTCTGAATGCATCTTCACTTCCGATAATGTGTTGACCATTTCCTCAATTTCCGTTCGATCACGGAACGAAGCGACCACACCACTTACCCGTTCACAATCAAAGATTGGCGTACAATTCACAATAACGGATTTATCTTTCCATGAAATCTCCTTATCCACTTGCGGTTCACCGGACTTCAACACCTCGAATAAATATTTCGAAGGAAATAGGCCATCCACGTTCAAATGGCGTACGGACTCTTTAATATCCAGCAATTTTTTCGCCGGCTGATTCATCGATGTAATCAACCCTTTATGGTCAATGGCCAGAATCCCTTCTTTCACCGATTGAAGTACTGCATTTTTTTCTTTATATAAATTGGCGATTTCAAATGGTTCCAGCCCCAATGTATCTTTACGTATGCTCCTTGCAAGCATATAACTGCCAATGATCGATATCATGATGGCCACTAAAGATACAATCATCTCTTTGGACAAATCTTTGAAAATCTGGGCGCGGACATCTTCCACTAAAAAACCTACTGAGACGATTCCAATTATTTTTCCATCCTTATTGAATACCGGTGACTTCCCCCGGATGGAAAGTCCAAGTGATCCTGCCGCTTCGGAAACATAATATTCACCATCCCGAATGGCCCTGCTATTATCTCCGCCTTCCATCCGCTTCCCAATTTCGGAAACCAGCGGATGGGAATAGCGAATGCCCTCTTTATTCCCGACAACGATGAACTCAGCCCCTGTTTCCCTACGGATCTTTTCGGCAATCGGCTGGATTATGCCGGCGGGATCATCCGTTTCAAAGGCCTCTGTAACTGTAGGCATGAAGCTAATCGTCTTTGAAAGTTCCAACGCCAATTGACCTTTATCCTTCACTATTTGCCTTCCTTCCATATAGGAAAAAGAAGTCGTCAATAAGAGAATCAAAAACAGGCTCAACGATAAGACTAACCCGAGAATCTTGGTTTCCAGCGATACTTTTTTCCTCATATTCAACAGCATCCTCTTTTTTCATATTCATTCATTAAATTTTATAGGAGCATAATGATTTTACCATTTCTATTAAATATTGAACATTGTGATTACTAACCGTAGTTGGCGTTTATTTCATCACATTTAATGAAAGGATTAAGTAAAAAGCGAAATGAGTTCCATGATCATCCTCCTAAAATGCTCAAAGGAAACATCTCCTTTGAGCATTTTCAAAAACAGGTAAAAGAATTGATTTGTCTGGTATCAATGCCAAAAACCGTCCAGAACCTGCCGTTCCATCTGAAGCCTGCAACAGATCGCGGACCGACAAAAATGAGATAATACCAGAAACTCGCACAAAACGAAATGGTCCCTGATCTACAGCAAATGTTGAAGCCGATTGTTGTTTGGGGATAAAGCTCGGTGGGGGAGCCGTTGGTGCTTCCGAACCCGGCGGTGGCCCTGGAAATTGAGGCGAGGTTTATCTCTGAATTTAGAGATATATCGACGAAATCTACAGGTTTATCTCCGAAAATTGAAATATATCGACGGAACCTGCAGGTTTATCTCCGAAAATTGGAATATATCGACGGAACCTGCAGGTTTATCTCCGTTGTTGAAATATATACTAATTCAATATAGCAATCTCCATAAATAGAAGGTGGCATAGGATTCCCAATCGGCCCATGATTCCGATAGTTTCAGGATTTCCGCTTTCGTTGGTTTTGCTTCCGTTTCCATGACCAGTTTCATGGAATTATGCAGCCCGACGTCATCGATGGGAAAGGCTGCGGGAAAACGCAAACAGCGCATCAAGACATAGTTCGCTGTCCACGGACCGATACCCCGTATTTTGGTCAGCATCTTTTCAGCCTCCTTTACATCCTTTGCATTCAACAGCTTTTCTTTTGTAAGTTCCCCTTCTGCAATCAGTTGCGCAACACCTATTAAATATTCACACTTCTTCACCGTCATCCTCAAATCGGCAAAATCTCCGACCGTCAATTTCGCGATTACATCAGGCTTTGGAAACAGCCAATATTGCTTTCCTTCGAATTCAACAAAATCACCAAACCCCTCTACAAGCCTCCGTTTCAAGGTATAGGCATAAGTCAAGTTAATCTGCTGTCCAAGTATTCCCCAGGCAATCGCTTCAAATAAATCAGGGATGCCTATATTTCTTAAACCGAAGAATTGGCTTACCGGCTTTTGCAATAAAGGGTCATTTTGGGCCAGCTCATAAAAAGGAAGCAGATTCGTCTCAAGATCGAACCAGTGACGAATATATTGGGAAACAGCATCCTTTACCTGATTATCCATCGGTGCTGTTCGTCCAGGAAACCGAACGGTCAGCTCCGTTTCATTCATCGCACTGATTTCTACTAAAAGTGTCTCGTTTTCGACAACAAGTGCACGATAAATTTTTTGATCAACAATTTCGAACAGACATTCATTGGAGGATCTTGATAAGTATTTAAGGTTTTCCGAAAAACTAAACTCTTTTGGTGCACGTATTCTCAATTCAGTCATGCCTTCGTCCATTGATAATGTCTCTTTCATTCTGCCCCTCCTTTAGCTTTATTGTAATGAAAAATGGATACGTTATCTTGCTCTTTTCTTTTTCATTCAACTCCCTTTTTTTTAACAGACCAATAGTCTTCTCCACTAATTGAGTAATTACGTTATCTTGCTTTTATATTATCAAAATGTTTGTATATCAGCCCTTTCTTGTATACTAAAAGAAGAGGTGAATGTGTTGAATCCGAAAAAAGCAGATTTCCCGAATGAATATTGGAAAGCCATTATTGATTGTGATGCAGCATATGATGATCATTTTTTATATGGGGTAAAAACGACAGGCATTTTTTGCAGGCCTTCCTGTAAATCCAGGGTGCCTAATAAGGAAAACGTGAAGATTTTCAAAAATGCCATGATGGCTTTGGAAGAAGATTTCCGCCCTTGTAAACGATGTAAACCGGAAGGACTGAATTTGCCGACAGAAGAATGGGTTGACCAAATAGCCGAATGGATCGACACACATTACAAAGAACCCCTCACATTGAACAGATTGGCGGATATTTCCCACGGCAGCCCCTATCATTTACAACGATCATTCAAGCGTGTGAAGGGGATATCGCCCACTGAATACATTCAACGGCTTCGCCTTGAAAAAGCAATGAGCCTCCTTGAAAACTCCGAACAGCCAATAACTGAAATAGGCTTGGCTGTCGGGTTCTCAAGCACACCCTATTTCCTAACGCTATTCAAAAGGATAATGGGGAATACCCCTTCAGGATATCGGAAAGCTTATCTCAAGACTCAAGCGAAGGAGCGTGAACAAGATGAAGAATGTTAAAGAACAAACCATTGAATGGGCCATACTGCATTATGATAAGTGGCAATTATATATTGCCAAGACGGAAAAAGGACTTTGCTATGTAGGCTCTCCTGGTCAATCGTATGAAGAACTGAAGGCTTGGCTACAAAAACGCTTTCCAATGGCGAGCCTTGTTGAAAATGAAGAAGAGTTAACACCCTATCTACAAGAACTCCTAGAATATTTCGAAGGAACCAGGCAGACTTTCTCTCTTCCAGCAGATGTAAAAGGTACGCCCTTTCAACAAGAAATTTGGGCAGCGCTGAATCAAATACCCTATGGCAAAACCTGTTCCTATTCCGACATTGCCCAAGTCATCAAAAGACCTTCCGCTGTTCGGGCGGTCGGAACGGCCATTGGTGCCAATCCTGTTCTGATCACGGTGCCGTGTCATCGGGTAATCGGGAAAAACGGGTCCATTACCGGTTACCGAGGGGGTACGGAGATGAAACAATTTCTACTTGAATTGGAAGCACAAAAAAAGCGGTGATGAATGAATAAGGCGTGAGTTCAATCGGACCGCCAAAAAAAGCATCCGATCATGCGGATGCTTTTTTTGCGCCTTTGTTTCTTAGTACCAGATGGTCACCGCTTTTTTATATGCATCACTATTAGGAATCGCATGTATCCCTTGGCCCTGTGCTTTGCGCGGGTCCAAATCATATACCATTGGTGTATAGCAAGAGGTCTGCCCGATATTCACAACACCATTGCCCCCGGAACTGGCGCATGTATAGGCCTTACCATCAGTATTTCGGACGATCCTGGCATCCGCTTCATGGTTGTATACGGCGGGGCGTGTTACGGTCACTTTTGCCCAGGCGGTTTTACAGACAGTGCTGAATTTCAATTCTACGTACGAATTAGAATCGATCCATTTTTTATCCTTCGTTACCGCCGAACTTGCACAACTATCATAGTTAGGGCTTTTGCCATCATAAGTATGTGTTTCGGCCAGGGCCTGATTTTTTCCAAATCCAAAGTCGACAAGAAACATCGACAAGGTCATCACCATGGATAAACCTATCATTTTAAGCTTTTTATTCAATTCATTCATCCTTCCTTTGCGTAAAAATAGATGAAGGCTTTCCTTTTTCATTAATACCAGCCAGTTTCGCCTGCCGTATATGGCCAGTATGCAACTGCTTGAGCTTTTCGAGGATCTAAATCATATACCATAGGTGTATAGCATGTCGTTTGACCTTTATTTATTTCACCATTTCCTCCAGGAGATGCACAGCTAAATTGTTTATTATCAGTATTTCGGACAACCAATGCCGTTGCCTCCCCATCTGCTTTAGCCGGTCTGCTTAAAGTGATCTTTGCCCAAGCCGTTTTGCAAGTTGTGCTGAATTTCAACTCCAAATTGGCAGAAGCACCGTTGGCATAAATTTTCACTGACTTCTTCGTGACTGCGCTATTTGCACAACTATTATAGTAAGGACTTTTTCCATCATAGGTATGTGTTTCTGCTGATGCTTTGCTGGCAAAAAAATCAAGGGAGCCAAAAAGGACTAAAAAAGCTACAAAAAATGAAATACTTAAAACCATTTTTTTCATTATTTCACTCATCCCCCTAACAAAATTTATACACTATTCATCTTACAATTTTGTAATATCCTTACAAGTGATAAATTCCCTAGTTCATGAAAATTTACAGAAAACCTCCTTTAACTTGAACCCTGCCATCATTTATACGTCTGATATGTCTCGCTTTATCAACTGAATCACCACAGGACAAAATCATTATGCCTATGAACAATTCACGACAAATCCGGGAACAACTAAGGACAGATGAATGTCGCGTTGAGACAAAACGAGCCAATAGGCTATAGTTGAACGGGGAAAAGACACAGGTCGATGTACTTAATGTTTTTTAAAATAGAGAAAAGCCCCAACAAAACTCGAATCATTTTGTCGGGGCTTTATTTTCATTTAGCGAGGTTTTCCCTGATCAATCTAATGATGCTTTCATAATAGGATAGATCATGCGGCACGAACTCATCTCGTCCAACAAATCGATCGATCATAATCCTACGGCCTTCTTGATTCATTTCGAATCCCTTAATATTCACTTTGTCCTTCGCTTCGGTCCAAAGCTCTTCGAAGTCATTCAGGACTACCTTCACCATCCCGGAAACCTCTTCTGGCTGCAGGGTGAAGTCATCGAAGCAATGTGCACTTTCATATAGAAAGACGTTTGCAAGTTCCTTGTCGATGAAATCTTCTTTCGTTTGATGGTATTCAATAATCCCTAATGGAACCAATTCGTCAAAGGAAACGTCAATGCCTATTTCTTCTTTAATCTCCCTGACTCCGTCGTATACCGATTCATGAGCCAGTAAATGACCCGCAGCCGTTATATCCAATAGATTCGGATAATCTTTTTTCATCGCACAACGACGCTGAAGATATATGTAATCCACTCCTGCTTCCGAACTTGCAAACCAGCAATGGAAAACCTCATGCCAATGCCCCAATCTATGTACTTCCTCACGCGGAGCCACGCCGATTTGAATGTGATCGGAATCGAATACTTTCAACAACTCGGTTTCCATGGAGCTTCACTCCTAGCCTTTTTATAAAAAACCCTTCACCCTTTTTCTTTTTTCCAATTTTTAGGGTTTAAATAACCTTTATATTTAGCAGCCACCTCTTTCCCAACCAAAAGCGCGCCCGCCCAAAACATGACTTCCGCAAAGACGATTGCACCTGTTATGACTCCCGCTTTAACGCCAGTCGAAAAAGGCGTAAAAGGAGCTATTACAGGAATGATCCAAGTGAGAAGGGAAATGATCAGGAATCCCATCCCCACTTTGTAAAACTTCGATTTCTTTATTTCCTTACTTTCTTTATCCAATTAAATAACCTCCATCATGATGATTTTCATTTAATTCCCCCGCCAAACATTCCACTTTCAAATATACCATTGAATATATTCTTTTTTTTATACGTTTGAATGCTCATTTCGTTTCATAATATGAGATATAAAGAAATTTCAATTGAGGAAAGCTAGGGAGGACATTGTATCTATTAATGGATTGACTTTACCATTCTTAATGGATTTAATAATCATATACATACTATTCTTATAACACTTGCATGCAGGAAAGGAAAAATCCAATGTATATTGAATTCATTGCCACAACCATAGAAGATGCCCTTTTAATCGAGAAATCGGGCGCAGACCGAATCGAGCTTGTCAGTGCTTTAGCCGAGGGAGGATTAACTCCCAGCCACGCCCTGGTAGAAGCTGTCGTCAATTCGGTAAAGATACCAGTCAACGTTATGGTCAGGCCTCATAGCCAATCGTTTTGTTATACTCTAAATGATTTGGAAATCATGAAAAAAGATATCCAAATCATTCGATCACTGGGAGCGAACGGGGTCGTATTGGGTACATTAAATGAAAAAAATGAAATCAATCGTCCATACCTCGAAGAACTATTGACGGTATGTGAAGGTTTGGAGATTACATTCCACCGAGCCATCGATGACACAAACGACCCAGTCCTTTCAGCTGAAGTGCTAGGACAATATCCAGGAATCACAACGATATTGACTTCCGGTGGACATGGGGATTTGCCCAGCCGCATGCAAACCATTCAACAAATGAAAAGAGTCTGCGGCGACATAGCGATATTGGTGGGAAGCGGCTTAAATAAGGATAATATCCTATCGATCCATTCCGAATTGCATACCGGTCACTATCATTTCGGTACCGCTGTTCGAAAAAATAACAGTATCATTGAAGGAGTCCAATTAGAAAAAGCTAAAGAAATCGTGAACATGCTAAAGAAATAATATCGGAAAGGGACCATTTCCTCTTTGGTCCCTTTTATGATGCAGACCTCTTTTTTTGTAAAAAGACTGAGTCCCAAAACCAAAAAATCAGTGCCGCAGAAAGGCTTATTGCATAGTAATTCTTTGCAGTTAAAACTTCCATACTGATGTCAAAATTAAGCACCGAACTATAAATGAATACAGCCAGCAAAGAGAAAAAAATATAAAGGCAAAAATAAAGTAAACTGAATTTTTTAGGATGTTTATTGAAAAGGACCTGTACCGGAACAGCAAATAATAAATAAGGAATAACCACATAAATAGAAAACACGATAATACCAAGCACCCCCCAGGAACCCCCGCTAAAAATAACCAACACCGTGGAAAGCGATAGACAGGAGGAGACTAGACTAAAAAAATAAAAAGGAATCACATCGCTTAGCTCCGATACCTTTTGACTCATTTTCCAAAGTTCCATTTTAACCAGCACCTCGCTATAAGCAGGCGGACAACACAGCCTACAATAATATAATGGGAATTTTTACATAATCATTATACTATATAAAATGGAGGTGTTTTTATTTTGGAGCTATATATCGAATTATTCATTTTTCTGGCCATCATCTTTTTAATAGTCATTTCCAATCGATTCTTACCCTGGTGGGTAAAAGCCGCCATTGCCGTTTATTACTCTGCCATTTCCTATCTCTTCATTGCCACTAAAAATAAAATTGATAAACAGTATGAGAATATCACTCCTGTACCTGACGCTTACTGGGATAAAAATTCAGCGTGGGTTGACACTATGACTGGTTATTATTTATGGTCCTTTTTAATAATACTCCTGTTCATCTATTTTAAATGGTTCACAAGTGTGAAAAGTAAGGAAGCGAAGGGATGGGTGATCGTTAGTTTCATTCCATCATTGGCCCTTTTTTTACTATTCATTTTCATATTCAGTTTTTCATATGGGTACAGGCCATAGGGGTTGGATATTGCCTGACTCAAAATTAGAAGGTTGCCGCAGCAACCTTCCATCTTGAAATTTCTTAGTCTTGAGATTTAATTTTTGTTAGCGTCAGCAAAGTGCCCCATCGCATCACACATGAATTTTGCTAAACCATCCCCATATTGGTCGATATTTTTGGTGAAGCGTTGATCATCCACGTACATTTGTCCTAATCCTTTGAAAGCTTCCGGCGAGTATGTTCCGAAGTTATTGTTCAAACAGTCATACCATTCTTTAATTGCTTTTTGTGCCTCCTCCGACTCGGGCGAGGCATTTCGGATTGACGCAAGTTTTATATAAATATCCGATACAATTTTCTGTGCATCTTTGGACATACCCGCCACTTTAGCCTTCGACTCATCGACAGCTTTATCCCCCCAACGCTCTCGGGCTTCTTCTTCATATGGATTCTGACTGAAGTCAAACCCTTCAAATTTTTCTTTATCCGTCATTTGAATTTCCCCTTTCATATGCTTAATCGATTTATCGACCGTGTTAATTAATTTATCGAGTTGACTGCGTTTCTCCAGTAACATTTTTTGATGCTGCCTTAACGCTTCTTGTTTATCAAACGAAGTGCTGCTTATCATTTGTTTAATTTCCTTTAAAGGCATGTCGAGTTCCCTGAAAAACAGGATTTGCTGCAACATCTCAAGATTTTCATTCGAATAAAGGCGATAACCGGAATCGGTTGTCTCCTCTGGCGATAATAACCCGATCTCATCATAATAATGCAGTGTCCGCACACTAATGCCAACTAAACCGGCTAGTTCTTTCACTTTCATTGCCACTGCTTCCTACCTCCTTTCGATATCATTTACTGTAAGGTATTACGCAACGTGAGAGTCAAATAGAAAAATGAAAATTTTCTACATAACTTGAAAAGACGATCCTTCCTAATGAAGAATCGCATGATAGTCAGAGTTCACACTTTAAAATTCCCTTTTTACTCGTGAGTTTGACGCTTTCACTCGTGAGTTTGGGCTTTACTCATGAATTTGGGCCTTTTACTCGTGAATTTGACGCTTTTACTCGTGAGTTTTGGCCTTTTACTCGTGAGTTGGGCTTTACTCGTGAGTTTGAGGAATTTACTCGTGAATTTGACGCTTTCACTCGTGAATTTGGGCCTTTTACTCGTGAATTTCGTCCTTTTACTCATGAATTTGACGCTTTTACTCGTGAGTTTTGGCCTTTTACTCGTGAATTTGACGCTTTCACTCGTGAGTTTGATGCTTTCACTCGTTAATTTGACGCTTTCACTCGTGAGTTTGACGCTTTCACTCATGAATTGGCCTTTACTCGTGAGTTTGAGCCTTTCACTCGTGAATTTGACGCTTTCACTCATGAATTGGCCTTTTACTCGTGAGTTTCGGCCTTTTACTCGTGAGTTTTGGCCTTTTACTCGTGAGTTTGAGCCTTTTACTCGTGAGTTTGAGCCTTTTACTCGGGAATTTTGGCCTTTTACTCGTGAGTTGGGCTTTACTCATGAATTTGACGCTTTTACTCGTGAGTTTTGGCCTTTCACTCGTGAGTTTGAGCCTTTTACTCGTGAATTTGACGCTTTCACTCGTGAATTTGGGCCTTTTACTCGTGAATTTCGTCCTTTTACTCATGAATTTGACGCTTTTACTCGTGAGTTTTGGCCTTTTACTCGTGAGTTTTGGCCTTTTACTCGTGAGTTTTGGCCTTTTACTCGTGAGTTTGAGCCTTTTACTCGTGAGTTTGAGCCTTTTACTCGGGAATTTGACGCTTTTACTCGTGAATTTTCGCATTTTACTCGTGAGTTAGGCTTTACTCATGAATTTGACGCTTTTACTCGTGAATTTGACGCTTTCACTCATGAATTGGCCATTTACTCGTGAGTTTGAGCCATTTACTCATGAATTTGACGCTTTTACTCGTGAGTTTGACGCTTTCACTCGTGAGTTTGATGCTTTCACTCGTGAGTTTGACGCTTTCACTCATGAATTGGCCTTTACTCGTGAGTTTCGGCCTTTTACTCGTGAATTTGACGCTTTTACTCGTGAATTTGAGCCATTTACTCGTGAATTTTCGCATTTTACTCGTGAATTTTCGCATTTTACTCGTGAATGAAGCATTTGCTCTGCATGAAAGTTAGCTCCGATCTTAGCTACACTTTTTTTCTCCAATGATCGGGAATGCTTAAAGAAGGCGGTAATTTTGTATGCATATCGCCTTTGGCCGAGTTAACTTGTGCTTGTGTGATAAAGAAACTTCCGGTGAGATCTGCACCGCTTAAATCAGCGTCCCTAAAGTCGGCGCCGATAAGGTCAGTCACTCTCATGTCAGCTTCCCTGAGGTCAGATGCAATAAACAAAGCTCCTCTTAAGTTCGCTCCCCTAAGATCAGCACCTCTTAACTTTGCACCGATAAGGTCGCTGCCCCTGCCTATTTTGTACTGTTTTTTTTGATTTTTCTTAATTGAAAACTTTGCACGTACCAGTTCACTTGTGCGCAGAAGTAAATCATTAACGGTCGCTCTATGGGCTGGTACATTTAGTTCCAATAGAAACTTTGGACTTTGCTTAGTATGATATTCCATGTCTTCAAAAGCACCCTGCAAATCCCGATGAAGTGGTTTCGCATCTTCTAAATTCAGTGCTTCATTTAAGTAGCAAAGCATTTCATGAAGTTGTTGCATAATAGGAAATACATCAAACATTTCCTTTGCTGACGCTGGGTTGTCTCTCCAATCGTTTCCATCATAAGTGATTTGGGATACCTTTTGACCGGCACCAAAGCATTCATATACCGTGCAGCCCCTAAATCCTTTTGCTCTGAGATTTTCATGAATGCCGCAACGATAATCTGATTGCAGGTTTGAACATGGTGTACCTCCATCTTTATCAAAGGCAAAATCAGCAGATTTTGCATAAGGCAAAGCTACACAGCACAAACCAAAACAATACTCACAGTCTGCACGCAAATTGTTAGGAATACTATCGTCATTCGTTAATTGACTGAGCAATACTTACACCTTCCTTTAAAAACTGGCTCTGCCTATCTAAAATCGTTTCATACTAGTAGATTTTTTTCTTTTATAAGATAGACTTTAGTTTTTCCCATTCTTCAAGTGAAAGTTTTTCGGTCATATGCTTATATGAATCAGGGACTTTTACCAAACACATAAGTTCCAGACTATTGCCATCAGGATCAGTAAAATAGATGGAAGCGTTTCCTTGGTTCGGACGCACAAAAGGTTCAATGGTTGTCCTTTTACCAAAAGGGACGACTTCAATTTTTAGAGATTGAAGCCACGTTAACGAATTTTTCATATTTTCATAAGATACCCGAAAGGCGATATGCCTTAGTGAAGGGTGGTATGGAGTTTGATATTCTTTCCCTTCCCATAGGCCCACCCAGCTTTTGTTTTCCTCTATCCAAAAGAAGGCAGTATCTTCATCCCTCCAAGCTAGTTTCAAGCCTATTTTCTTATAAAAATCGATTGAGATGGCCAGGCTCTTAACGGGTAAATGGGCTTCATATAAACCTTCTATCATATTACATTCTCCTTTCTCCTTTTAAGTAATGAACCCTTTTGCCGGGAAAATATCTCGCGATTATTTCTTCATTGCTGCTTCAGCTCTTAAATCCTTTGCTATTGTCAAGCGGTCAATCCTCGCTTGCCCTTCGGTACTTCACGATACATCCCCACCTTTTCACAATTTTCATTCCTGGGAATGCGGTCTATTAATAGAGGAATGTGGATTTATAGGTTCTTACTAAAATGGTAGAATGTTACCTTTTGACCGGTATCCGCATTATTTTCCTCATTAATCGAAATCCTTTCAAAACCGTTTTTCACTAAAACCTTTTGAGAAGCCATATTGCTGCTTGTCGTTTTGGCATGTATTTGAGTCACATTCAATTCCGGCGCAAGATTAACCAAAAGCTTTAAAGCTTCGTTCGCTATCCCTTTTTGCGTAAACGCTTCACCAATTCTATATCCGACATGTGCCGTACCATTAATGGGGTCGATATCCACAAGATTAATCCTGCCGACGATTATGCCTGAACCATCCTTAATCAGATAAAAAGAGGAGATAGCATCTTCTTGTTCTTTTAATAATTCCTTATGCCTGATCTCAAACGTTCCAAAGCTATAATAATCATCTCCCCGGCTTTGGACCGTATGCTCGAAAAACCTTCTATTATTGCATTCAAATGCAAATAACTCTTGTGCATCCTGTTCATTAAGCCTATCAATGTATATATCCTTCATTCCTTCATCCCTTTCCAAAAACGCTAAGCATTACCTATCATTCAAGAAAACCAAGGGCTTATCCTTCCTGTAAATGGATAAAGTTCATTCAATAGTTTTTAGCAGGAAGCATGTGCCTTTAGTAAAGAATCTATTTTTGATCGTTTAATGCTGTCATTTGGATAACACTGTCACATACTGACAAATCGTGATACCCTCAATACCATATCATTCCAAATACTATGAACCCATCATACCAACTAATTTCTATAAAATTCCACAAATAGTTGAGAATAAATCTTTTTACATACGTTGTATTAGGTGTAAAAGCTTTTACAAAAAAACGAGGGGAATCATGATCATGAAGTCTACTGAAGGAAATTTTATCGAGCGGCTGCAACGCCAAGAAGAGGATGCATTGGAATTTGTAGTGGATACCTATTTGCCACTAATCAAGGGGGTCACATATAAGGTTCTCTCACCACTCAAGAACGACGGTGTTCTTGAGGAATGCATCAATGATATTTTTCTCTCAATCTGGAACAATTCGAAAAAGTTCCATGGGGATAAAACAGATTTCAGAAAATGGATTTGTGCGATCGCTAAGTTTAAAGCGATTGATTACTACAGAAAAGCCATGAAGAAAATGGAGCTTACGTCAGGTTACACAGAAGTAGATTCAGAAAAATCTGTAGAAGATGAACTGATTATATTGGAAGACAGAAAAGAACTGCTTCAGTTAATCAATCTCTTAGAACCTGTTGATCGGGATATTTTTATCATGAAGTACTTTCTAGGTTTGAAAAATGAGGATATATCGATAAAACTCGGGTTGACCAAAGCATCAATAGACAATCGTATTTATAGAGGGAAAAAGAAGCTAAGTCAAAAAGCTACGAATCTTAAGTTAGGAGGCAGCGTCGTATGAAGGATATTTATGAATTATTAAATGATATGGACATAGACGAAACTGAATTTAAGGAAATGGAAGTCACCGAACTAGAAAAAGCCAAAATCAAAAGATCACTCAAAAAATCAATAAGCAAGAAGAAAAAAATGAAGCGTTGGCAGAAGAATATGCTGGCTGCTTCCATTATATTCGGATTATCCACCGCAACGATAGGATTCTCGTTTACCGCTTCTGCTAAAAGCATTCCTTTAATAGGAGATATTTTCAGCTTTTTAGGTAATGGAAAAACGGGTCTCTATGATGATATCAAGAATACTGGAAAGGGTCTTTACGGTGATTATAAGGCCTACTCCAACGAAATTGGCCTTACCGAAGAAAGCAATGGCCTTACTTTCACGATAAATGACGCCATTTATGACGGTAAAACGGTAACCATCACTTATACTATTGAAAGCGAAGAAGATTTGGGGGATGGATCATTCTATATTCCCGGCCCGAATATAAAAGAAATGAAAGCCCAAGCAGGATCGGATGGAGTTACAAAAGTAGCTGATAAAAAATATGTAGGCTTATTAACGGCTAGTAATTTAGAAGATCTTAAAGAAGATAAGGTAAATATAGACTGGGATATAAACAGCATTAGTATTACTGACGAGCATAAAGAGATAAAAGGAAATTGGAACTTTGCCTTCTCTTTAGAGGCAACCGAAAGCAACGAGAAGGTCATCAATAAAAGTGTAGATCAATATGGAGTAAAGGTTTCCGTTGAAAAAATCGCGATATCACCGATGTCATTTGTCGTTCACTACAATCAAGAAGTTTCCGACTTGGTTAAAAACAAGTGGGATGACGTCTATGTTGAATTGACCATTAAAGATGACTTAGGAAATGTTTACTCTGGTCAAGGCAACGGAGGAATGGGTTTGGGTTCTTATAATATGAGCTGGAGTAAAACCTTCCAAAAAATTGATCAGAATGCTACGAAACTCATTGCAACTCCTCATTTGTCGTTACGGAATTTCACCTCAGAGAATCATGGGGAAGTAACCATAACGGAAGATGGTAAAGAAAAGGTGTCATCCTTCCCATCAAAACCAAAAAATGCTCCCAAAGAGTTGGTATTGGACGATATCATGATTGATTTGAAGAAATAACCGTTCTATTCACGAGAGGTATACAGAAATCCTGATCCGAGAGCGGAAAGGGTTCATGTATGCCTCCTTTTTATTGTTCCTTCTAATCCAGTTCGTGAATATGGATATATACATGAATCCCTTCAAAAGTCAAAAATAAATTATTTTCTTCTGGTAAAAAATCAACGGATGATGTATCATTGTCTTCAGATATTCATTATTCTTATTTGATTAATCGGAATTAGGAGGAATAGATATGCTTGGATATGTGTTTTTAAATCTTGCCATAATGCTCGTTCTTTTAGGCGTTTTATTTTACATGAATAAGAAACATATTTCTTTTACAAAAAGGGTCTTTACTGGACTTGGTTTTGGGATCGTATTCGGACTTCTTTTGCAGTATTTCTATGAACCTCAGTCAGAAGCGATCATTAAATCGGTCGATTGGTTTAACATTGTAGGTTCCGGCTATGTCAAGTTCCTGCAAATGATCGTCATGCCGCTTGTCTTCATTTCGATCTTATCAGCATTTACAAGATTGAAACTAACTAGTAATATCGGAAAAATCAGTGTCCTGATCATCGGAATCCTGCTTGGAACGACTGCGATTGCAGCAGCCGTGGGAATCACCTCTGCAACTGTATTCAATTTGGAAGCCGTTCAAATTGAGCAGGGGGAAGCAGAGTTAAGCCGTGGTGATCAAATATCGGAAACATACGGTACGATTCAGGATAAAACGATGCCGCAGCAAATCCTTGAATTGATTCCGTCTAATCCGTTCCTTGATTTAACGGGAGCACGTCCGACTTCAACCATTTCCGTTGTAATTTTTGCTGCATTTCTCGGAATTGCCTATTTAGGAGTCAAAAGGAAGCAGCCTGATCAAGCTGAATTTTTTGCTAAAATAGTAGATACATTGCACAGCATCATCATGCGCGTAGTCACATTGATCCTGCGTTTAACACCATACGGAATCTTGGCGATCATGACGAAGACGGTAGCTACGAGTGATCTGGATGCCATCCTGAAGTTGGGGAAATTCGTGGGGGCCTCTTATGTCGCCCTGATTGTCATGTTCCTCATCCATTTGTTATTGCTGACGCTTGCAGGATTGAATCCAATGGTATACTTGAGAAAAGCTTTCCCGGTATTATCGTTTGCCTTCACGTCAAGAACAAGTGCAGGAGCACTCCCATTGAACATCCAAACACAGAAACAACTAGGGGTTTCCGAAGGAATTGCCAACTTTGCCGGATCCTTCGGCTTATCGATCGGTCAAAATGGCTGTGCCGGCATCTATCCGGCCATGTTAGCGGTCATGATCGCTCCAACGGTGGGAATCGACCCACTAACGCCTTCCTTTATAGCCATGTTGATTGCCATCGTGGCCATTAGCTCTTTCGGGGTTGCAGGTGTAGGCGGAGGAGCAACCTTCGCTGCCATTCTAGTATTATCTGCAATGAACTTGCCAATCGCCTTGGCTGGACTTTTGATTTCCGTCGAGCCATTGATCGATATGGGAAGAACGGCTGTGAATGTCAGCGGAAGCATGACTTCCGGTATTCTGACTAGTAAAATAACAGGCGACCTGGATAAGGAACAGTTCAGCGAAGAATCATCTTTGAAAATAGAAGCTGAAATGTAAAAGAAAAAAGCATCGGACTGCCTGTCATAGGAAGTCTGGTGCTTTTTTTGTATAGGCTAATGAACCTGTATAAAAATCACTTCAACTGCTTTTGGTTTTCCTGATCGTATATCCACAATAAAGAAGGATACCCAGCATCGTTATCAAACTGCTCAGTATCAAATTAACGTTCCCTTGGTAATGGGTCTGTTTCAAAAAAACCTCAGGTGCATAAAGGAGTATCGGAATGATGATGGAAACCCAGGATTTGCTCCATAAGGATATGAGGATGAATATTGAAATGGCTAGTATAACAGCAATAATATTACCTGTGTTATCAAGTTTTATAAAAGTTGTACTATAAATGCCACTAAAAATAATTAAACCTGCAAATAACGCAATCGAGATTATGCCTAGTCCATATAGGAGTACACCTTGCTTTACCTTGGATAATTTATGACTAGCCATATACCTAAAACACATCATATAAATGAATACCGAAAGTATGCCAGCAAAAGGATAACCAATGATTTCCCATATTGAAAATTCAATACCACCATTTATAGCTTTTGCAATAATCCAATAGGAAAATGCCCCGATTAAAATCATCACTATATATTTCAGCCATCCCATAAAATCAACAGACATTTCATCAGAAAGTTGCTCCATATATTCTTTTGGACTTCTGCCTACGATATGTTCCACGCTTTTTTTATTCCTTTCAGCTTCAAGAAGATGGACCTCTAACTCTTCGATGACATCCTCGATTTCAGCCGTTTTCTTTCCACTTGAAAAAAGGTATAATCTGAGGTTTTCTAAAAAGTTTTGACTTTCCTTGGATAACGCTTTGTTAACATCCAGCACCTTTACATTCCCCCTTTGTTTTTCACTATTTTATTTACATTTGAACTTAGCTTATTCCAGCGGTCAATGAAGACTTCCAGTTCGCTTTCGCCTTTTTCAGATAAAGAGTAATACTTCCGACTAGGACCTGCTGTAGATTTCTTTAAAGTCGTAATTACTAGTTTTTCCTTCTGCATGCGTATTAATAATGGATAAATGGTACCTTCACTTAAAGAATCAAATCCATATCCCCCAAGCTTTTCGGCTAATTCATACCCGTAAACCTCCCCCTCTTTAATGATTGCTAACAGACAACCTTCCAATATCCCTTTAAGCATTTGAGTTGATGTCATGGATATTAAATCACCTCCCCCTTTGTCTTGTATAACAAGGTATTAGTTTAAAAAATATTACTTAAAAAAGGAAGATATACTTTATTTTACATTTAACTACCTTGTATTGCAAGTGTTTAACCCCTTATTATTCCTTTAGTGGGATTTCTTCTTTTTTCGGCTATGTTAAAATTTTTGGCGATTTATTAGAGCCACTTTTTTTTAATGTCCATTTTATTGTTAAACTACCTGATAAAATAGAGGATACATTTTAATTAATAAGTAAATGCAAGGTATTTTCTTGTTTCTTATATCTTCCCTTTATTTCACCAAAACCATCAATTGTAAGCGAATCAATATTTTCAATGGGTTTATTCTCTAAAATCAGATGTAATCTATTTATGCTTTGAATTCCATTTCCAAAATAGGCAATAACGGGTTGTTGAATATGATAATCTTCATTGTTGATTCTTACTTCTAAAAAGCTCTTATGTAAAAGTTTATCTTCTAAAGGGATGATATTCATCGGATCATAGGTTTTGGCAGTTATTTCCCCTTCAATATATAGATGAATTCCTGCTTGTTGATAAAATTCTTCAAATTCATTTTTTCTCTTTTCTAAAGCAAAATTAACTGCTTTCTCTGTTTCAGAACTTATTTTCACATCAGCTATCGGATATTTTATATCGTCACCGGAATGCTTTTTAACTAGGTCATATAATGTTTCTTCTATACCAAAAAAACTTTCCATCCAACCTGGTGAAAGCTCCTCCAGTAATAAACACATAAACAAACCGGAACTATAACAACTCCTTCTTATACTAGAAGTAGATTCATATTTGTTTAGTAGCTGTTGACCATACTTTTTTAAAACTGAATGGTAATCATCTCGGCTTTTTTCCGAATAAGCCTTTAATTCTACATACCACGCAGGTCCCTCAACGGTTTCAATTAATTTTTCATATGTTAAATACTCTTTAATCTTGGCTGTTCTTTTTTCTCTTAAGGCTATGAAATTATTAAGATATTGTTTCTTCTTAATAATGTTGTTTTCCAACAACGCACTATAAAGATTTGTTCTTTCCTGATTTCGTAATTCCACATTATCTTTTGACAACGGATATGTGATTCCCATCATTTCATCAGGAAACCGTTTTTCACCTTTAATATACTGATAGCCGTGAAATAATTCGTGAACAAGTATTGAATACAAACCTTCATATTCCTCATAAGATTCCATATTAACAATTGCAGTGGGATATTCTTCATACAGAATGATTGTGTCTCCAGTAAACTGCACATCCCAACTTAAAATATGATATGTAGATTGTTGATTGTTACTAAATTTAGGATGATTGAATAGATAAACATTTTTCTTATCATATAATGCATATGCAACAAGTTCAAAACCCGGCCAATAATTTTCCAATTTCGCTTTAAACAAGTATTCTGCAATTCGATTAAGATAATGAGTCATTCTGTTCCTCCTCTAATTTAAATGTCCACTCTTTCAATTCTCTTTATACATTTTAACATAAATATCCAAATCCCACCTTCATCTTTCGAGTTATCTTGTCTACTTGATCAACCTTCATTATTAACATAGTCAATTTTCAATACTCTTGTTGTTTTTAAATGAACTTCACATAAAATGCCACTGTAAAATATCAGCCCATGGGAGCGAATATCTTACAGTGGCATTTTCCTTCTTTTATGGCCTGTAATCACTTTTTCATTTGCCTCGCTGCGTAATGATTGGTCTGAAAAGCCGATAACGATTGGAACATATACTGGACAGCAGCATATACCCCACATGCAAGAAGTATTCCTGCGAGTGCATCCAATACAGCATGCTGTTTCGTGAATAGCGTGGAAAGGATAATCAGTGTTCCCAATGTAGTGACACTGATGTACTCCCATTTATGCTGCTCTTTCCGCTTATGGACGACGATCATCATGATGAATGTAGTCAGTACATGAATGCTGGGAAGACAGTTAACAGGTTGATCATGACTATAAACAATTCGCATTAAATGGGCAAAGATATCGTTCCCCACCACTTCTGGACGCGGGACTGTCGATTGCCACAGGCAATATACAAGAAAACAGATAAGTTTCCCTGATACCAAACTGCCTAATGCTACAAAATAGTGCTTTCGGTCAACGAAACAGTAGTAAATCAGCAATCCATAAATATACGGGTACCAAAGTAAATAAGGAACGACAAATTCTTTAATAAAGGGAATCTCCCCATCTATTATAGTCGTAACATCGACAGCGTGACCTGTGGATTGATTGATTACCGAGTAGATGGAACTAGTAATCACTAAAAGTAATAAATAACATAATGGGTGAAAGGATAAGATAGAATTGTTTTTCATGCTCGCTCCAGCTTTCAATATATTGGTTATTTTCCAAAGATTATTATACAACATTTTTCACTAGATTAACTCTTTAATTGCTTAAGTTAATGATTCCCATGAACTAGTAAAATGGATATCTCTTACTTTTCACCAGACCCAAAATACATAACGAAAGCCATGGTATGTTACCACGGCTTGGAACTTAAAATGAACATGCGAGAAGGTAAAGGTTATAACACTGATTACTCTAGATTTTGTTATGGCGTCTTTTCCATACATACGTTAAGGTAATGAAAATGTAGATGCAAAGTGTCATGATCGTTACGACTATGGATGTCGTGAAAATGATTCCGATCAGGATCGTTATTAAAGCGATGATCGCAGCCCATGTCGTATACGGGAACCATTTAACCGAATAGGCACTGGTTTTTCCGGACTGTTGTTTACGTGATTTCAAATGGGCGAATGCAATGATCAACCAGATGAATAATACGGTATATCCCAGCGATCCCATTAGGAAATCGAAGGTCTTGCTTCCAGCAAATAAGGAAATCAGTACACCGCCGTATAAAGCGGACGTACACATTAATATTGCGAAAACAGGAACTTTTTTCTTGGATAACCGTGAAAAGATTTTCGGAATGCGACCGTCCACCGCTTGTGTATATAGAACGCGGGATGAACCATACAATCCAGAGTTCATCGATGAAATGATCGCCAGCAGAACGACGGCGTTCATAATATGGTCTGCACCTGGAATCCCGATCATTTGAAAGACCATCACAAACGGACTTTCCGGCACACCATTTACTTCATTCCAAGGGATTAAGCTAACGATGATGAAAAATGGAATGATATAGAAGGAAATGATCCTTACCAATGTACTGCGAACGGCTTTTGGAACCACTTTTTCAGGATCTTTCGTTTCAGCCAATGTGACCCCGATAATTTCCGTTCCGCCATATGAATAGATTACCACCAGCATCGCGGTTATTAAACCTTTTGATCCATTTGGAAAGAAACCGCCATGCTCAGTCAAGTTAGAGAAACCGACGGCTGTATGATCACCAAAAGTCACAAGCAATAACAATAATCCAGCCATGATGAACACAATGATGACGGTAATTTTAATTAAAGCAAGCCAGTACTCCGTTTCAGCAAAAACCTTTACCGACAGCAAATTAACCGCAGTAACTAAAACCGAAACAGCTAATGCCAGTATCCAGATTGGATATCCAGGCAGCCAATATTGAATGAAAATCGCCGCAACCACTGATTCGGCCGCGATATTCAATACCCACATTTTCCAATAGATCCAATCCAGGAAATAGGCAGGATACTTTCCTAAAATTGATTGGACCAAATCCCTGAATGTACGTGCACCGCTATTGCGGACCGCCATTTCAGCTAAACCTTGCATGATGAATAAAAGGATGATGCCTCCTATCAAGTACGCAATGATTACGGAAGGTCCTGCCATATCAATGGCTGAACTGCTTCCTTTAAATAAACCTGCCCCGATGGCACCGCCTAATGCCATCATCGTAATATGCCTTGAAGTCATTGTCCTCTGTAAATTCCGTTTGTCCGTCTCCATATCCTTACCTCCCAAAAATCAAAAAAAGCATATCGTCTCTTCCTTCATAATCAAATGAAGAAAGAGACGATATGCCTTAAGCTTACCGCGGTACCACTCTTATTGGTTCTTTTTTAGAACCCTGCTTTAAAAACCTTGTAACGAAGGTCAATCGTTAAAACAAAAGAATAGAATAATTCCTATCTTTCACTTTACCACTCCCAGGCAAGTTCAAAGTATCATTGGACTGCGTTGCACCAACCCGCAGCTCTCTTTACCGAATAATGTGCTTTTACTACTCCTGATCATTGTGTTTCAAAAATTAAATTATATCTGAATATTTTTAATAATATCCCATACTATACGGACTCGAAGTAAATTTGTCAATAATTTTCTTAGGATAATATTTTCAAAGGAACAAATCATATGAAATCGTGATGGGCCAGCTATATGAAATCAGTAAAATACTATTTATGATAAAGTATGATTGGTTATCACTGAAACCTTTATAGATTTTGTTTGCCCAAAGGATAGTATAAAAGAAGCCTACCAACCTTCTGGGGAAAACGGGATATTATTGATTTGCTCATTTGATCACTCTTTTACATATTTGCTAATTTAGTATTCTGCCTTGTAGCTTTTAGGCGTTAGACGTAACACGTTAGCAGATTTACAGATCATCAATTCCCCTAGAAACTTGAGCATTTCCACCTAAATAATAGGTAATATATCTGCAGTTGGATTGTCTCCTAGCTTAGTGTTATCCCAATGTTACTCACTTCTCATTTCTTTTTATGAACTTTCTACTAGCAAATCATCGATAAATCCTTAGGTTTCTAAAAAAGGGTATTTTTCAAAAAATAAGTAGGCAATATATAATTATATTGTCTAAGACTGTAGGCAAAAGAGATTTTAATTTTATAACAAAGTTGATTGGAGCGGGTGTGCGAGACTCCTGCGGGAAAAGCGCGTCTAGGGGAGGCCCCGCAGGCGCAATCCGAGGGCGGACTGCCCGCCCCGCGGAAAGCGAGTGCCCTACGTTCCAATCAACGTTCAAATTATACAAGCCATAAAAAAACTGTAGACAATATATAATAGAGTTAAAAGTGAAAGAGGGTTATTAAAGATGATTGGCCATGAACCTAAAGAGTTATTAAAAACTCTTCTAAATGATTATAAAATGCCTGCAGCATCATTAAGTAAAATTACCGGAATATCTGAACAAGTCATTTTAGATTTTGCGAACGGTCGAAATATTCAATCTTCTATAACTCAAACAGAAATGATGGACTTAATAGATTTGGTGGGCCTTTTAGTCATAGGTGTACCTTCAACCGATGCAGATGAAAGTGTCTCCGCTATAACTCAAGCACTGAACAATGAATTTGGTATACCAGTAGAGACGATCTCCTTATTCTCTAATCTTGAATGTGAAGATATCGAAAAATTCATGAAAGAAAAAGATTCTCTTTCAATCGAGAAAAGGTACAAGCTTGCAGTAACAGTCCTTTTTTTGCATTATATATTTAAATGATTTGTTTATAGCATTATCCGAAAAGAGGATATACCGTCGAATAAACTGTACCCTTAGAGTAGAATGGCTAAAAAGCTCTTTACGACACCCCCTGACCAAGAATTTGATAAACTTCTAAAATACTTATATTAGAACAGATTTTTCGCCAGAATGCAGGTTCCAATGGGATGTAATGGTTGTATTCTGCAACTTTGCCAAGAAGGTTCCATGCCTATACCAAGGAAAAGTGATTTTTTCCCAACTATCACAGGTCTGTCCATCGGCTCGGAACCAGCCGAGGATGCTCTGCCCTATAAAAAAGGATTATTCCTTTTCATCTTTATACCAGAAATTCTCACTAACAGAGAAAGAAGTTTTGATATTTCGAACGGTATGCCACCAATTTTTAGGTGTGTACATTAATTCTCCAGAAAACTGGTCCACAATGTAGGGCTTGGTATATTTGAAAGTTGAATCCTCCTTTAAATCCAAATCGAATAAATCATGCTTCAAATCTTTCACATACTCAGTATCATCAGGACTGAAGAAAATCCACTTTTTTTGGCCAAATACTACTGCATTCCAATTATGTGATTTCTCAAAATCCTGGTGTATTGGGGTTCCTGTTCCAACCGAACCAAGGAAAATCCATTTTAATTTCTTGTCGTTTTTTGTCTTGATTGTATTATGGTTGAATAGAGATGGACTTTCAAAATAACTCTCTAAATCCTCATTGCCCATTATGGAAAAAGGCCAGTCACAATACAATTTTTCGGGGTTATCATTTAAAATACCAATGAATTTACCAAGTTTTGATTTGTAAAATTTTTTTTCTTGATCGTATCCAGACTTCCTAATGATTATTTCCCTTTCTCCATAATTAGACTGTAGATAGTCTGTATCCCAATCCCTAGAAGGCCATGAATCTACTAATCCAGTTATTATCAGTGGCTTTTTACCCGCATAATTTTCTTCAAAGTCCATTAGTGATAATTCTTTATAGTGTATCTTTTCTATCAATTCGCTCATCCTTTCAGAGTACGGGATACAATGTTAGATTTTCAAAATGAATATGAGGTGAACCTTGGGTGACGCTAAGGTTATTTTCACCATTTTTATTACAGCCGAAAACCGGATTAAAAAAAAGCAATTCATTGCTAAGGGACTTTATAGCTTTAGCTGAATCAAGTTTGTTTCCTTTAATATCAAACCTTCTAAGTATTTCGTTGGTTAATTTCCCATTTTTAATGACCAAACCATATGCTGGCCGGATTACAAAATTCAAACCAAGTGATCCCCCACCCCAGGCACCTCTGCAATAGATCCCATTGTCAATTCCTGAAATGATCTCCTGTACTTCCATATTTCCAGAATCCAAATAGGTTGTTGACATTCTTGGCATCGAAAGTGAAGATGAGTCAACGCTTCTTGCATTACAGGAAGATTGTAAGCCTAGGAGCTTACAGGTTTTTGCATTATGCATCAAACCTACGTTTACCCCGTCCTTTATTAGGTTCGTCCTAAATGCTTCATTCTGTTCCGCATCCAATAAATAACTGCCATTTTGCCCAGGAATGGTCGGATCATCGAATACGTTAATTTTGTATTCTGACCATTTGTATCCCATCGTTATTCCATTTGGCTTTAAATACTCTAGATAATTATCTGCTTCTAACGTATGGCCAAAACATTCGTGTACATAATGGGATCCAGTCCATGGCTCAAGCACAATTTGTGTTTCAATCATGCGTTCAAGTTGCTGACCATATAAAGCTGCCTCTATTTCCGCTAAAATCACTTCAAAATGATCGATTAATTCAATACATGGTGACTTATTAGTTCTTGTTTGCCATATTACTGGAATAATAGATGTTGAAGTCTCTATTAAAATCATTATAAAGATGGAATACTTTAATTCATAACTGCTCAAACCGATACGAAGTTTAAAAGACTTCCAATGTCTTAAGTGATCATAGCTATCCCGTTCAATAAATGTTAAACATTGATTTAATTCTTCCTGAAGAAACTTATTCTTTTCATTCTCGCACTCTGGTGAAACAACCCCTTCAACAGCTGAATCATATGATATTAAATATTCATTGTTCATGGTTTCGTATCAGCTCGACTAATCATTAATTGCGAAGGATCGTTATGGATCTTTCCGTCAAAATCCGGTAATTCCATTCCAAGTTTTGATGCGAATACTTCACCCAATTTATAACCCTCTATTCTCATAGGCAATAATTCGATGCACTCTTTTGATAAATCATATCCTTTTTGATACAGCTCCAAGCGAAGGCAACAAATTAAACGTAATATTAAGCCATGTGCCTCGATGGAATCCACTATATTTCCAGTTTTGCTAAACCAATTTAGAGCCTCTTCATAATGACTATCCTTGAAAAAGTGAATGCCTAAAACATAGGCAGCCCAATATGAATCATCACCTGTTTTAATTGCTTTTTGATAGCAATTCATAGCACGTTCAATTTCACCAGATTGGGTATAGAGAATGGATTTCAATTTCCATCCTATTGCGCCTAATGGTTTCAGTTCAAAGGTTAAATCATCTATTTCAGCTAGACTCAACTTTTTATTAGATGAAATTTTCTCCATCGTTACCTTCGGGGAAATCTTATCTTCCTTGGAATATACAATTTCCCTCCCCATTTGCCCGGCTATATATTCCCCTAACCACCTGAAACTTTCAGGTAGAAAACCACTTTTAATTGAATAGGTCATTGTTTTCACTTGATTAATGATGCCTAGACTCCCCAATACATGTAAGGTTTCGTCTATATCATTGGATAAATCATTAGTCTTGGGATCATAAAAATAATCCAAATCAATATCTACAATAACCTGTTCATTAATTATGAATTCTCCCAGATAATCAATACTTGTGACATGTAACTCAATATTATTTAATTGTACAGAAGCAGAATTTTTCCCGTTTCTAAAGCTTGATATGAATTCTTTTCCATGATTCGGTATAAGGGACAAAAGTCCCCAGAGCAATTCACTAAAACCCTTTTCTCCTAACATATGAGGGTATACCCATATAATTTTCCGAAAAAGACCCTCTTGTATTGCGGCGTACAAAAAGTCATCAATCCCATAGCAATATCTTCCATCTTCCCTGCAAGGTATATCTTTTTTCAATTCATCTATACACAGACCCTCTTTAATGAACTGACTAATTCTTTTCATTTTTGAATTTTCTATCAACTTTAAATCTAAGTGCTGATCAAAATAGACCAAGGTACTTTTCCTAGGAATTTCATTGACCCAATATGAAAATACTTCACTATGTTCCTCATATACATATATTTTATCCATCATTCTTGATTAATCCTAAGTTCAGAATCCAATCTATCTGGTCTTGATTGAACTTTTGTTGGTGGCTTATTTCCCTTGAACTTCCTATTTCCACCATTTCTAATATACTTGGGTGAATGGGACCCCTGACTAAGTTTTTTTCGGTCGCTGCATATAGCCATATGACCATTTCGGAATCACCAGCTACTTTTTTTCCACTTAGTGCCTCGGATATTTCTTTAGAGTATGTTTGGTACGCGTAGTAAACATGACCATTATTTTTAACCAGGTCACTATCTATTCTGAAAAATGGGTGTTTATTGACTGTTAGTATAGATAAAATGGCATTTAAAAATTCGTGTTTTAATAATAAATGATTATTTTCAGCCGCAAGGATAAACTCCTCGTTTTCAGACAAATAATTATAAAACGCTTCCTCGATACATGTCCCTTCCCCAGCATAGGGCAATTCCATGTAACCCTCGAAATGTTTGGACGCCAGGAACTTATGCATAAGCAGCGTTATATCGGTTTTACGGAATTCCAAAGCCTGAAAAACACCGGGAAAAGAAGTTCTTAAACCACCATTATGTTCAATGTTTCCACTCATTAAATTTCTGACAATCGTTGTTGCCGTTGCTACAAGCTCTTCTTTATCTATTGTTTTTATGTGATTTAAATGATCAGCTGATAAATTCAATTCATTCAATTCATCATTTAAAAAGTTGTTTCTATATTGGTAATCATATAATAAATTGTAAAGTAACTCGTCCAGTGAATAATTCTTTGGCTTTAAATCATTTGCCATTTTTCAACTGCCTCCTTCATTCTTTGATAATTTTTCTGTGACTTCGGAATTAATATTCCTTCATCTGTATATTTAGGGTCTTCATATGTAATGGCTTTTAAATTAGGGCATAAAGGAAGCAAGTAATCTAAAAGCTGGATTTGTTCATCCATTAAAACTCCATGATGCAGATCTCTGAATTTCCCTTTAATGATTTGACAGCCTGAAAGGTGCAATTCAAAACAGTTTTCAAAAGGCAATTTTTCTAAACCATTGAACATCTTTTCATTTGTATTCCCTAATAACCATTGATAACTGAGGATATGACCAATATCTATAGTGATCGGGGAGTTTGTCTCCTCGACCAATGTTCTGAAATAATCAAATCCATTTATTTCCCCAATAAAGAAGTTAGTACCTTCAGTGAATCCAGGAAACTCAACTGAAACTGGAACAGCCAGTTCAGATTGGTATTCGTTGATGTTCTTTATACAAGCTTCCAATCCTGTTGGTGTCATATATGGCGGCAAAGGGAAAGGGACGGTTTTTCCTTTTATTGACCACAGGCCAAGATCTTCTACGATCCATCTTATGTCATATCTTTCTATAATCTTATTTGTGAATTCTATGATTTCCGATTTTTTGTAATATTCGGTAGCCCCCATATTTAAAATCGTTTGATGGAATGCTCTTGCCTTAAGATGTGGATTGGCTTCGAATAATCTATCATAAGCATCAAAGTAATCCTCGGCTTTTAACACACTTCTATTTTTCGGTTGAAAGGCAAAGAAAATATAGTTAAACTCGTCTTTATAATTTTGAAAAAAGCCTTTCATCTTAAGCGTGATGTCGTCATGGTCCCCTTTGCTTGAAAAACCTATATCTTCCCCCCAAGGTAAATCCATGCCTAAACCAAGTCCAAGTTTTTCCTTTACATCTGGAAATTTTATCTTCTGATAGACTGTGCTCATTAGTCTTTCCTCCCCATAAGTTTTATTAGTTAAGGGTAATCACACCTTTTTCGACAAAATACTCTAGGTACTTTTTATCGTCTGCCTTGCTCATTATTAATGAGTTTCCGAATACTTCTAAGGATTCTGGGACCAAGAAGATTCTTTGCCAGACAAAATCCATGATATACGTTTTATCTAACTTAATGATTTTAGTCCAAGGGTTTATCAATAAGGTATTTGAAGTGATATCCTGTCCTTCCTTTTTGTATTTATCAGGAGGCAGCTCATCATTCTTTTGGGGGTTGATATTTTTATGCAGCTGCAGGAATCTATTCAGCTTTTCTTCAAATGTTATTCCGTCAGAGTATTGAAATGTAGCGCCCATTCTACCCATCCCATAATTGAGTAATTTGTTTCCTCTTAGATTCTTGCTTGATTGAATATGGATATCAGGATTATTTGTATCTTCATAAATATAAGTGCCGGGTTCCAAAACGAGCATTTGCATGACGTCGATGCCAATTTTATCTTGATTTTTAAGTAAAAATTCCTCAGAACATTCAATTTCATCCTCGGTTTCACCAGGTAAACCACCAATTATAGACATCCGCAGCGTAATGTTAGCTTTATGTAAATTATCTATTATCTGCTGATAATTACTAGATTGCACTCCTTTATCCAAGGAGTCTAAAATCCTTTGAGAGTTAGTTTCATAGCCAACAGACATTAAAATGCAACCTAAATTACTTAGTTCAAAACAAAAACCAGCGTCTAACAACACATCCTCAAGACGGTTTCGTGTACTGAATTTAATTTCATAACCTCTTGATTTAAGTATTTTGACTGCATTGACGACAAGCCGCAAATTAGTATTCTCATCTATGAAATTAATTCTATTAACCCCATAATTGTTAATGATATCCTCGCACTCGTTTGCTACCTGCCTTGCCGTTTTCTGCTGATAACTTTTTTCTTTTCTTGATCTATTACCATATGAACAAAAAGTGCATCGTCCCCAGTAACACCCCACACATGTAATCAAAGACATATGCACTTCTTCATCTAGATAGTTTTTGTACGGTAAATCAGAAAAATCAGGTGGTAAGGCATCGGTGATCCTATATGCAGACTTGGAAGGGACATTTTCAACATTATTTTCATTAAGCCAAACAATATCCGGCACCTCCACGATTTGGCAATCGTTTTTCAAATACCTGTTTAACATGAATAATGTTTCTTCGCCAGCTGAAATTCCTAATGAATCCACAAATTGATTCAATCCATTTAGGCTTAAGAAAGATGATTGACGAATCATGATTTGTTGCCCGCCCAAAATAATGTGGGTATTGGGGGAAAGTTCTCTAATCCACTTGCATATTAAAAGGGAAGGTAATATTTGGCTATAGTAAGCAATAGAAAGCGCGAAGATTTTTGGTTTATCGTTTAGAATTTTTTCTTTGATATTTTCGTATAAGGTCTTTGTTGCTATATCACTTTTTTTCCAACTAAAATCCCTTACCGATTCAAGAATTTCTTCCAATGAGGTAATTTCCAGTTTTAAAAACGAATTGACTAGCAGTAACTCTATGCCTTGTCTCACCAACCGAACGTCATACTTCAATGAATCAGAAGATCTTTTCTCAATGAATACATTATTGTAAAGTTGCTTTTGTTCTTTTAATAAGTATTTAGCCATTTCGACTTTATATACCCATTTTAAGTCTTTACTTCCATTTTCATTGATGCTCACATATTCATTTAAACAATTTTCACTAAAGAGGGTATGGCATAATTCAATATTTAAATCAATTTGACTTACACTCATTCCTTTACTTCTCAAAAAACTAGTAATCATGGGTAAACTTAAATACGGAAAGAGCCTAGCTTCGGTTAGAGGAGGAAAAACTATCATGGCATCTGAATTTTTCATCTGAAAAAATTCTCCTTTTATTTATCCAAAGAGAGTGCTAGTTTTATAAAAGCTAACACTCTCTTTGGATCACCTTATGGATTTAGGATCTAACTTATTTTTCTGCGCCCGTCACTGTACTGAAACGGAACGCATGAAATGCACTCCCCACTTCCAGTTCTTTAGCTTCGATTACTTCCAGGTTTTCCACTAGCTTTTCCGCTTCTGTTTTTTCCACTTGCTTTGTCATATGTTTCACCTCCTTAACATGTATGATCGATGGCCTGTAACTCCCAGGCTCTCATCTATTTTTCTGTGTCCAACGTATTGAAACGGAACGCATGAAATGCACTCCCCACTTCCAGTTCTTTAGCTTCGATTACTTCCAGGTTTTCCACTAGCTTTTCCGCTTCTGTTTTTTCCACTTGCTTTGTCATATGTTTCACCTCCTTAACATGTATGATCGATGGCCTGTAACTCCCAGGCTCTCATCTATTTTTCTGTGTCCAGCGTATTGAAACGGAACGCATGAAATGCACTCCCCACTTCCAGCTCTTTAGCTTCGATTACTTCCAGGTTTTCCACTAACTTTTCCGCTTCTGTTTTTTCCACTTGCTTTGTCATATGTTTCACCTCCTTAACTTGTATGATGGAATGCCTTAACTCCCAGGCTCTCATCTATTTTTCTGTGTCTAACGTATTGAAACGGAACGCATGAAATGCACTCCCCACTTCCAGCTCTTTAGCTTCGATTACTTCCAGGTTTTCCACTAGCTTTTCCGCTTCTGTTTTTTCCACTTGCTTTGTCATATGTTTCACCTCCTTAACATGTATGATGGATGGCTGTAAATCCCAGGCTCTCATCTATTTTTCTGTGTCCAACGTATTGAAACGGAACGCATGAAATGCACTCCCCACTTCCAGCTCTTTAGCTTCGATTACTTCCAGGTTTTCCACTAGCTTTTCCGCTTCTGTTTTTTCCACTTGCTTTGTCATATGTTTCACCTCCTTAAAATCACTTCAAAGCTAACTCTTCTAAGGTATATTTCACTTTCAGATAAACGAGAATTAGACTTCTTCTTTCAAAGACAATTTTAAATTGCTTTTTAGAAGCCTTTTATCATAAACGACTGTTCCTATAGCCACCAAATATAACCCTATACAAATGATCAACACGTATGAAAATCCAACCTGGGAAAAGTCACCTTTGTCAGTCCCATAGTCCAGAAAAGTGTTGAATACCCCCGCAGCGAAAGCTCCGGTTCCAAACTGTACCATCTGGAATAACCCCATATAAACCCCTGTTTCTTCCTCGGGAACGGACAACATAGCAATTTTATTTTGTGTGGGCATGGAAATGACACCGGCCAATCCAAAAAGGAGAAAAGCAAATATAAAGAAAATTAAGCTGCCATTAAACATTGTCAATGTAAGATTTACCATTCCAATTATGGAAATCGAAATAGATAAAAGTAAAAGGTTTCTATTGTCTTTTAAATCTGCAAGTTTACCAGCATACCCAGATAATAAAACTGCCAATATCGAATCTGCCATAATGATATAGCCAACAATATCTGGTTGAATATTGTGTATATCCCGCATGTAACTTGGAATGTAAAGCACTATTACATTTGTGATCATAAATAGAACGAATATTCTCACAATTGAAGAGATAAAAATGGTGTTTTTTATTGCCTTTCTTGGAAGTAAAGAAGTGTTTCCTTGGTTTGCCCGTTCATAAAATACAAATAAAATTAAACTCACTATTGTAACAGTAATAGAAAGCGACCGTTTCACTACACCAATATCATCGTTGAATATAAATTGAAAACTGATTACCATAACTAGTAAAGCCAAACTGTTTTTTAAAGGTAAATGAAGGTTTGCCGTGATTCTTTTTTTTGATTTGGGAGTTACCATTATTACAAGAATTAAGGATATGCAGCTTATGATAATCAATATTCCAAATATCATTTGCCAAGGGTAATATTTTATTACCAAACCACCAACAGCTGGTCCAATAAGTGAGGCGGTCGCTAAAACTCCGGAAAACCATCCAAAAGCCCAGCCTAATTTATTATCCTTAAAACTTTGCCTGATCAATAATACCTGGGCAGGTACTACCATTGCATCTGCAATTGCCTGAAGTGTCTGATACAGCAAAAACAAATTCCAATTATTTGTGGTTCCACTAAGAATGGTAGATGTGATAAATAGAGACAGGCCAAATATCAACAATTTTCTTGCGCCTAAAACATCGGCCACTTTACCAAAAAGCGGAATGAGAAATGCGAAAAAAGAGAAGAAAAGAATATTTCTAATTTGAAGTGTGGAATAAGAAATATCAAAAAAGTCTACAAGATTAGGGAATGCAATCGTCAGCATGGACGTAGACATCACACTAGCTATAACACATGAAGAAATGGTTATAATCAATAATTGATCCTTATTTAATTTCATATATATAATCCTTTTTTATTTATTTTATTTAAATTCCCCTTTAGTCATCTTCCTTTTTTGATATTGATATTTAACCTTTTTCATGCTGATTCGGTAGATCATTTATTGCAGGCAGATCATCTACAGCCAATTTGACGCCTGAATCGAATTGTAAAACCAATGCTAGCACTAATAGAATGGAGAACCCAGATACTAATATTTTTTTCATATACCCTAACCTCCTGATATTGATTGATACAGCTAGTATAAACCATCCAAATATGGTACATTTTTCTTGTATAGCCACTACAGAGTATTTTTTTCGATATTTAGTTGGTGTTTCCAATGAAATACATAAAAAAATATAAAAGTATTTATATTTTTAGGAGTTGATAAAATGGATGCAAGCATTCCTTTTAAACTTGGAAATGTACTCTACAATTTAAGAAAAAGATCAGGTATAACACAAAAAGTTATGGCAGAGGGTATCATTACTCAAGCACAACTAAGCAACATAGAGAAGGGGAAGGTCATTCCATTAGCGACTACTTTATATGAACTCTCATTACGTTTAGGCATCAGCATTGAAGATATCCTTTTAGAAACTTATTCAGACCGAATGGAATATAGTGAGGAAGTGAAGTCTCAAGTCAGGGTTTCCATTAGAAATAGAGAGTATCGGCAGGTAAAACGGATTCTCGAAGCAGAACAGTACCATGCAGATTTCCAGTCACCTATCAATAAACAATTCATCCTCTGGCATTTGGGGATAGTAGCCTATTATTGTGATAATGATATATTGAAATCCCTGGATTTTTTAGATCGAGCATTAGACTTATCTACTCATTTTCATATTTTATCTGCTCAAAAAATAGAAATTTTGAATAGCAAAGCCATTATTTATAACGAAATAACTGAATATAAAAAGTCAATTTCCTCTTATATAGATGCCCTTAAGCAATTTCAACAACTTCCAAAAACTTCAACGAATTATAGAATTAAAGTCCGGATTCATTACGGATTGACAAAATCCTTACATAAGGACGCACAATATTATGAATCTATAAAAATTTGCTCTGACGCCATTCAAATTTTAACGCGGGAAGAATCTATGTACCTATTGGGAGAAGTATTATATCAACGTGCCCAATCCTTTCAGTCACTGAACAACATGGAAAGTGCCACAAAAGGGTATGAAGAGGCAAGGAATATATTCTTATTGCAGCAGAATTACGAGTTTGAAAAAGTCGTTCTGGAAAGACTGCATGAGATAAAGAAATCTCTATAATGACTGAAGAATTTACACAGCAAAACAATGCTGTACTTTTTTTGGTTAGTATAATGTTCATGTGTTCGGCTTGGAACGTAAAAAAAGAGTCCGTAACATTATTACCGATAATCAAGCACGAGAGCTAAGGAAAGCGATTAAAAAGGACTTTTATATTTTCAATCCAGAATAGCCAAGATTTATCGAGGTAGATAAAAAATCAATGACCCGAATTAAAAAATCACCAGAAACCACCTTCTTCAAACCATTCAAATAGGCCTCATGAACAAGACTAGCAGAAACCTAACTTATTCAAGCTGGAAAGCGAAGGATAGCATAGGGGGTTCCCTATCTAAATTCCTCGATGTCACGAATTTTGAAACGCATCCTACCAACATGGTTCCAGAACCTCTCAGAACTAACCCTATCTGTCTATTTCCATCCATAAAGTTGAAACTTTTTTTTCAAATTCTGTCATCAATGTTACAATAACAAGGTTGAAATCAATCAATCTATAGAACATGTGAGGTATCATACAATTTATGAAAGCATTACGATTATTAAAAAGTTTTAACTTTTTATATTTTGGACTGCTTGCCATTTTCATTCCGTTTCTCCCAGTCTACCTGGCTGATCAAGGTTTGCGTCCAGCCCAAATCGGATTCATCATCGGTACAGGAGGTTTTGTCACCCTCATCACCCAGCCCTTATGGGGAATGATCAGCGACAAAACGAGGACGATACGAAAAGTCCTGTTGTTACTCATCTTTTTCTCGAGCGTAATCGGTTACTTTCTCTATGACTCAAGCAGCTATCTTCAGCTTATCCTGTTTGCCATGCTCCTATATTTCTTTTTGATGCCGATCGATCCCCTGACGGAAAGCCTCAACTTCACGATTGCAGAGAAATCTGGGATCAGTTACGGTTCCATCCGGACATATGGTGCATTGGGCTATGCGGTCATATCGCTGATCACAGGCTACGTTATGTCCTATTTCGGAGCAAACAGCCTGGCTTTCCTTTTTGCCGGCATAGGTTTGATCAGTTTCATCGTCAGCTGGATGATGCCTGATGCACCCGTTTCGGGGAAACCTGTCACCTTAAGCAGCCTTAAGCATTTTTTCAGCAATAAAGAGACGCTTCTCTTCCTGTTATTGGTCTTTATCTGTGCTGTTCCAGCAAGGATGAACGATACTTTCCTCGGGGTGTACATCAGGGAACTTGGAGGGAGTGCCAAGCTTGTAGGCTTGACCTGGTTCTTAGCGGCAGGAAGTGAAATCGTCGTATTCGCCCTAAGCTTCTGGTGGCTGCGCAAAGGTAAAGAAATCATCATCATTTCGTTTGCAGCAGCGTTTTTCTTTATCCGTTATTTCGTCTCTGCGTGGATAACCGATCCACATCTATTAGC
The DNA here is from genome assembly GCF_001578185.1 of Peribacillus simplex. Classification (NCBI taxonomy): domain Bacteria; kingdom Bacillati; phylum Bacillota; class Bacilli; order Caryophanales; family Bacillaceae; genus Peribacillus; species Peribacillus simplex. Next base: position 4,146,805 of record NZ_CP011008.1, read on the forward strand.
TTATTTGCAAGTCATGCAGCTATTGACTTTCCCGATCTTCTACTCGGCTGCCATCCAATATCTTTATCGGATCGTTCCCGTGGAGTGGCGTGCCACAGGCCAGACCGTACTGGCTCTGTTATTCTTCGGGGTTTCGGGAATCATTGCTTCTTATATAGGCGGAGCCATATATGGGGCTTTTGGGGGCAAGTCCCTTTACCTGTTCATCTCCTCCATCTCCTTTATAGGAATGGTATTTGCCTTCGTTCTTTATCGGATATATGGCAAGAGGCTCGATACTGCAGAGGAAGCTGTATAATCTTGAAAAACTGCAAAAAAAAAGAGCATGTTTTGATCAAAACATGCTCTTTTTTATATTCCGTTAGCGAAATAAGGGGGCAACCGTTAACATTAGCACCGAGAAGCAAAGCAGGATTGTCGTTGTCCTGTTTGAGAGTTTTACTTGTTTGCCATTTTTATAGAACCCTGAAAATTGAAGCCGGTTTCTATAGAGTACATAAAGTAATGGGAAAATTGCCATAGCAACAATCCATCCGCCTGCGGTATTCTCAACGGTTATACCAAAAATCGCATAGATTGAATTAATGATGAATCCCATTATCATTCCAATCACGAAAATAATAGTGATTATACGAAATAATTCTAAGATCACTCTTAACATCATTTCACCTGCTTTCATCCTGCTTTTCCGTTATCCGTAAAAAAAAGGCTGCAATAAGCAACCTTGAAAGAACTTTATAGGATAGGACACTTCCCTAAATATAACAAACTCTCATCTTTTGGTAAATAGACGCTCTTTACTCTTCTTCTTGAACGAGCGAATGCTTAAATGCGTAAATCACTGCTTGCGTGCGGTCCTGCACGGCAAGCTTGCTTAATATATTGCTGACATGCACTTTGGCTGTTTTTAGGGCTATGTATAGTTCATCGGCAATTTCCTGATTCGTTTTCCCTTGTGTCATCAGCAGCAAAATTTCCATTTCACGGTTTGTCAATTGATCATGAAGCTGGGTAATCTTTGGGCGACGTAGCTTTTCCATCATTTTCCCCGTCACTTCAGGTTCAAGTACGCTTTGCCCTTGGAACGTTGAACGGACGGCTCTGGCAATCTCGCTGGCCTTTGATGTTTTTAACATATAGCTCGTCGCTCCGGCTTCCAATGCCGGGTACACTTTTTCATCATCAAGAAAACTTGTCACAATGATGATCTTTGCTTCTGGCCAACCCTCAATAATTCGTTTCGTCGCTTCTATGCCGTCCATTTCCGGCATGACCAAATCCATCAAAATGATATCCGGGCGCAATTCCATTGCCAGTTCGACTGCTTTCAAGCCGTTGTCCGCTTCCCCGATCACTTCGATATCCGGCTGTGCGGATAAATAAGCCGATACCCCTATCCTTACCATTTCATGGTCATCGACAAATAATACTTTAATCATCATGATCACCTCCAGCATTTAATAATGGGATTTTCACTTCAAGTTTCGTCCCTTTATTCGGAACGCTTACAAGTTGCATCGTTCCGCCTAATTCCACAGCCCGTTCATGCATGTTCTGCAGACCATATGATCCCGTTTTCGACTCCTCGACGTTAAAACCGATGCCATCATCCGTTATCCGTAAAATGATCAGCCCGTCACGAACGATCAATAGCACTTCAAGCGAATTCGCTTTTGCATGTCTTAGTGTATTGGAAATCGATTCTTGTAAAATCCTAAACAGATGGTCTTCAATCCCCTTATCCAGAGTGACAGTTTCCATCTTCCAATTTATGTCCATCGTCACTTTTTGGGCCAATTCCTCCAGGAGCTCCTTCATCCCCGCCTGTAAAGATTTTCCCTTTAATGCAACGGGTCTCAAGTGAAGTAATAAAGCCCTCATCTCAAGCTGGGATTGATGGATCATCTCTTCCACTATCTTGAATTGTTTCATTTCCGTTTTTTCCATATCTGATTGTGACTCGGTAATGGCCGACATGAACATCGAAGCGGCAAACAATTGCTGGCTTACCGAATCATGCAGTTCCCGCGCCAAACGGTTTCGTTCCTGGGAAACGATTTCCTGGATCTGTTTCTCCTGATCAATGGCCTTTTCATTCGCCATTTTTTGTGATAATTTGGTCTGCTCATTGATTTGCTTATGAATCAGTTGCATCCGTTCCACCATTTTAGCCATCTCTTGGACCGGATACGCCTCCTGTTGCGAAGGTAAGCGCCCCTGTTCAAGTAAATATAGACCTTCATCCACCCTTTCCAGCTGCCTCTTCCAAAACAACCCCGAAACGACACCATAGAAAAGCCCTACCGTAATGACCAGACTTGGCAGGAATATGACGAAAGGTAACCCCATGACCACTTTCTCCCACAATACGCTCCAGTCGGATAAAGGAAAGATAAAGAAAACAGCCGCCGGCAAAGCAAGAGAAAGTACGAAAGAAACACCAAGGGCAGTCAATATCTGCCGTGTCATTATGCTCATACCCGCTTCACCTCTAAATCCCCAACTAAGATTGAAGTGATGATATGAACCTTGTGATCCGTTTCATTGAATCCTTCCGTTTGGTAGGAATAAATCTGATTAAAGACCTTGGATTCAGGCTTATTTTCAAAGATCCTCGCTCTGCCTGCAATGACCGAATGATGGACCCTGATTTCGATGCCATACGGGACAAGCACGGTAATATTGCCAATGATATTCCTGATGGAAATGACAGCATCGCCCTTCGGTAAAATCGTTTTGCTTAAATCGATAACCGTATCACCGACCCCGCCCTGAACATTCACGGAATTCCATTCATATACATGCTCGGCCGTTTGTTGATGACCGAAAAACTTATTTTTAAAAAGGTAATCGGTTTTCAGCAATTGTTCCTTATTGATCTTTTCTTCGTCCGAATCATCATTGGTTAAAATGGGACTGACCCAATCAGGATTCTTTTTGGACTGATAATATAAAAGCAAAAGATAAATGAGGATCGCCATAAGGAAAAATCTAAAGACGAACATATTCAAGACAGTGATGATAAGGGAAATCAGCCCTATAAAAAATAGGATTTTCCCGATTGACCGTTTTGTGAATTTCCTGCCTAAATAGATACATCCTATTGAAAAAGCGAGGGAAAAAAGGAGACCTCCACCCGTAAATGAAATCTCTAAAAAAAGCAGGACGACTCCGATGAGAAGTATCCATCCCATATAGTCCGTCTTCATCTTGTTCAACATCGGTTCGCCTCCCCTGTATATGATCATGATATTCTTAAAAGGCACAGGAACCCGTGCCTTTTAAGAATACCATGAAATTATCACGTTCTGACAGCCTGTTTTCCCCCGCCCTCATTTCCTGGAAGTCAGGGGATAACGGCAATGCTTTAAAATACCTTTACGCTTCTTTCTGTTCCAGTTCCTTTTCAAGCTGGACAATCCTGGCATCGATTGTGTGCCGATTATAATCTGTATGGACTTGATGCTCAATGCGATCGATATAATGCTCCATTTCTTCAAACATCGCTACCGGTTTGGCGTCGGAAATGCCTCCGTCTAAAACCCGATTGATCCGGCTGTTTGCCCGGGCAATATTCTCCCTGCCCATCAGTTCCATCCGCTTTAGATGCATATCCTTGAGCTTATGCTTCATTTCTTCATACTTCCGCTCCAGTTCAGCCAACTGAACTTCTGCACTTTTATGCGCCTCCTTCAAACTTAGCGCACGGTCTTCATAGTGCAGGCTTTCCTTGAAAGCAAATTCCATTAAATCGGTTTCTCCTGACTGCTTAGCAATTTCAGCCTGATGCTTACGTTTTTCAGCCAGATTTTGCGCTTGATTACATTCACGCGTAAACTCTTCTTTCAAAAGATATTGACGTTCAAGCAGCTTACCGACCTTTTCTGTCTCCTGCTCGCATTGACGTAAATATTGATTCAACATTCCAATTGGATTCTTTTGCTCCTTTTTATCCAACAAGTCGTGAAAATCCGCTGAAATCGTTTGTTTCATTCTTGAAAATAAATTACCCATTCCAATTCCATCCCTTCTATTAGTTCTTATTCAACTCTTTCCACTCTCTTTCAAAATTTGAGAATGGGTCCGTTTCTTTCGATACATTTTCATCATTTTCATTCCACTTTTTATAAACCAGGTAAAGAACATAAGCTGCAACCAGTCCTAATATCGCTGGGATATGGGAAATAGCAACTACAAGCACGATAAGGGAGATTGATCCCCAGGCAATCTTGGCCCCTGTGGATTCGGACTTCATGAACTGTTTGAACCCAAAGTATAGGATCGCCAAGCAAATCGCCAAGCTGATTAATGGACCAACATTCGCTAGCAACATGAATAATGCGATCAGTCCTACAATAAATAAACCAAATTTCTTCATTGTTTTCGTCCTCCTTTCCATGTTTATATCTTATCTAGTTTTACGAGTTCGTATAATGAGCCTTAGCTATATTTTCTATTAAGACTTAAGGCGTAGTTGCTATAAGCCCACACTAACGAGAGTGTTTTGTTCCTGAATTTGAGAGATTTACTCATGTTTTGGCCTTTTACTCGTGAATTTTGGCCTTTTACTCGTGAATTCAGCTAGTTTACTCGTGAGTTTTGGCCTTTTACTCGTGAATTCAGCTAGTTTACTCGTGAGTTCGGACGGCTTAAAAGTGGTGGGAAGATGAAGTTTTCCGATAGGGGGTGTGCAGCGGGCGAGCCTTTAATATAAAATTAAATCTTCCGATTGTGGTAAAACCGGAAGATTGTTTGAACTGCCAAATATAGCATCATTAATATAATTACAAATACAAACCTTCGACGTAAACTGACGTGATGGTTTGAGCAATCTCGTCGACAGAACTTTGATGTTCGTTTCGGACAATTTCCCAAAGATACATTTCATTTGTGAAAAACCATCCTCTTGCTACAAGCTCATGGTTTAGTTCAGCCCTTGCCAGCCCATTTTGCTGTGCATATGCGACGTCCTTTGAAATTCGCTGAATGAACTTCATGCGGATCGCCTTCCATTTATTTGAGATGACAGTTGAAATCCCAATGGCCTGTTCGAAAACTTGCATCATATTGCGTTCAGCCTCTGCCATTTTCAAAAAAGCATTAGCTTGTTTATTTATGATATGTTTTGCTTCGTCCTTCGATTTAGGAAAGAAAGAGGTCTCCGCAATTTCATAAAATTGCTCCATGACATTCTCCATTAATACAATTAAAAGATCCTCTTTCCCTTTAAAATGAACATAGGCAGTTCCGTACCCCACGTTTGCCTTTTTGATCATTTGGGAAATAACTGCAGCTTGAAAACCTTCTTGAAGAAATACCTCCTTTGCCGCTTCTAATAACTTTTGACGTGTCATGATTGAGCGCAAATGTCGTTTATCCCCTACATTACCATTATCCATCCCGATTCCTCCCCTTATCTTCTAGCATAATGGATTTCTTTAAAAATAAAAAATATTTGCTGGAAACTGTTTTTTTGATGATTTTAATATTTCTAATTTTCTGAATTATGTTATTGACACTGTGTCATATTCTTTGGTACGATTCTCCTAGGATCAAACTAATATAGGAGGATGATTATGAATTCAAAATACACGTTGGATTACGCAAAACAAATGGATGAGAAAGATTCCCTTAAAGGTTTTCGAGAAGAATTTTATTTAAAGCCGAATTCCATCTATATGGATGGCAACTCATTGGGGCTTCTTTCTAAAAGAGCTGAACGCACTCTTTTGGAATCTTTGGAAGATTGGAAGGAACATGGGATTGATGGATGGACACAAGGGAATCACCCCTGGTTTTTCATGGCAGAGGAATTGGGCGCCAAGATTGCCCAATTAGTGGGAGCTTCTCCTGAGGAAGTTATTGTAACCGGATCCACAACTGTTAACCTGCATCAACTTGTAGCTACTTTTTATAAGCCGGAAGGGAAACGCACAAAAATTTTAGCGGATGAACTAACCTTTCCGACTGATATTTATGCTCTTCAAAGTCAGCTGCGTACACATGGATACAATCCGGAAACCGATCTCATCCGCGTGAAAAGCCGCGATGGAAGATTCCTTGAAGAGGATGACATTATCGAAGCAATGACCGATGACATTGCTTTGATCATCTTGCCAACGGTCCTGTATCGAAGCGGTCAAATATTGGATATGAAACGATTAACTGATGAAGCTCATAAAAGAGGAATAGTAATCGGATTTGACGGCTGTCATTCCATCGGTGCCATCCCGCATTCATTCAGCGAATGGGATGTGGACTTTGCGTATTGGTGCAATTATAAACATTTAAATGGCGGTCCTGGCGGTGTTGGCGGCCTATATGTAAATCGAAAACATTTTGGAACGATGCCTGGATTGGCTGGATGGTTCGGGTCCAAAAAAGAAAAACAATTCGATATGGAACATACATTAACACCAGCTGAATCAGCAGGCGCGTATCAAATTGGAACGCCACATGTATTAAGTTGTGCACCATTGATTGGGTCTTTAGAAATGTTTATCGAAGCTGGCATTGAGAATATCCGGGAAAAATCCCTTAAAATTAATCAATATTTAATAGACTTAATTGAACACGAGCTGGAAGACATGGGATTTTTCATTGGAACCCCTAGAGAGGACATACGCCGCGGGGGTCATGTAAGCCTTGAGCATAAAGAAGCTGCACGGATTTGTAAGGCATTGAAAGAAAACGGTGTCATTCCGGATTTCCGAGCACCAAACATCATTCGTCTTGCACCAGTTGCATTATATACTTCCTACGCAGAAGTTTGGGAAGTGGTACAAATACTCAAGAAAATCATGTCGGAAAAACAATATGAAAAATTCAAGAATGAACGAGAAGTGGTTGCATAACGCTGATACCCGCTTCCCTCGAATTTGTTAGTCGGTTAATATGGGCAGTCAGTCTACGCTTAAAGAGGTGTGAACTAACTGCCCGGTAAGATCAAGTCTTTTGGGATAAAAGGGGATGAACTATGGAGAATAAACATACTCAATTGAATCTTAAAGATGATCCTGAGAAAGGATTAAAACGTAATCTGGAAACAAACCAGCTTTCCATGATCGCGATGGGCTGTGCCATCGGGACGGGACTATTCCTTGGAAGCGGGCTTGCCATTCAAGCGGCAGGGCCAAGTGTATTGCTCAGCTATGCACTCGGGCCGTTCATTGTCTTACTATTGATGGGCTGTTTTAGCCGAAATGACGGTTGCCCATCCCACTTCCGGATCTTTTGGGGCCATTGCTGAAAAGTACATGACTCCAATGGCAGGCTATCTTGTCCGCTATTCTTATTGGATTGCAATGTTTTGGCTGTTGGGGTTGAGGTAAGTGCAGTCAGCGTTTATATGAAGTATTGGTTTCCGACCGTGCCGGGAATCGTATGGATTTTATTGTTTGCAGGTATCCTGATTTATGTAAATGCTACTAGCGTGAATACATTCGCTACATTTGAGTATTGGTTCTCCTTTATTAAAATAAGTGCCATTGTTGGTTTTATCCTTCTTGGATCCTATATACTATTCGGTTCATCCGAACGGCCACATATAGGACCTTGAGAACTTTGTAAATGAAGGCGGTTTTTTTCCCATTCGGCGGGTGGGGAATGTGGGTAGCCGTATTTATTTCTTTATTCAGCTTTCTTGGAACTGAAATGATAGCGGTTACATCAGGGGAAGCAAAAGATCCGGATGCAGCTGTTCCAAAAGCATTAAAAGCGACGGTCTTCCGTTTATCGACTTTCTATGTGTTGACAATTGGGATCATGTTGATGATCGTTCCGTGGAAAACAGCTGGAATCGAGGAAAGTCCATTCGTAAAAGTAATGGAAATCCTGAACATTCCAGGTGCATCCGGGATTATGAACTTTATTATTTTAACGGCTGCTTTATCTGCCATGAATGCTCAGCTCTATGCTTCGACACGTATGATGTTTTCATTAGCGCGCGGGAAAAATGCACCTGGCTTTTTTAGGAAAGCTAAACAAAAGGGGTGTTCCTGCAAAAGCACTTGCTGTCTCTACCACTGGGATTTTCATTGCTGCAGGCGTACATTCGTTACTTCCTGGTTCTTCCTATGCCTTCATGATGGGGATTTCCATGTTCGGTGCTATGTTCACATGGCTTATGATCTTCATTTCTCATTTGTTTTTCAGGGTGAAATGGGAGAAAACAGGCGGACGCAAGTTACCGGTAAGGATGATGGGTTTTCCCTATTTAACGATACTAGGAGCCGTTCTTCTATTTAGCTTAATGATTACGACATGGTTTACAGATTTCAAAATCATGCTTCAATTCGGGATACCTTGGCTACTATTTTTAACTGTTGCTTATTTTGTTTCAAAAAGAAGAAATATTAACCATAATGTAATGGAAGAACCTCTGGAAAAGAAGATAGAATAGAATGACGGAATAAATAGTTTTTCATATGGAAAAGTGAGGAGATTGCGGAATGAAGAATACAGATAAAAATGAACAAACAATAACTGGCCTAGAGAAAGAAATTCAAACCGATTTTCAAAAATCGATGTCTTACGGAGATTATCTCCACCTTGATAAAATATTAACTAGTCAACATAGATGCTCCGATCATCATGATGAAATGCTATTCATCATTATCCATCAAGCGAGTGAGTTATGGATGAAGCTCATTTTACATGAGTTGACAGCAGCAACTGAGTCCATCCGCCAAAACAGGTTGGAACCTTCATTTAAAATGCTGTCGCGCGTTTCGAGGATCCAGCAGCAATTGATCCAGTCATGGAATGTCCTTTCAACCTTGACACCGGCTGAATACATGGAGTTCAGGGATAAACTGGGGCAATCTTCCGGATTCCAATCTTATCAGAATCGTTTGATTGAATTTGCGCTAGGAAACAAAAATGTCCATACACTATCCGTCTATCAGCACCAAACGGATTTATTCGAGCAAATGCAGCAGGCCCTTCATGAGCCAAGTATTTATGATGCGGCGATTAATGCCCTTGTGGCGCGTGGATTACCCATTGATCAAGAAGCCATCAGCAGGGATTGGTCACAAAAATACGAACCAAATGCCAGTGTAGAAGAGGCATGGCTGACAGTTTACCGCGATGTCGAACAATATTGGGACTTATATGAGCTGGGCGAGAAGTTAGTGGACATTGGCCATCAACAGCAATTATGGCGTTTTAATCATATGACCACAGTGGAAAGAATTATTGGTAATAAACAAGGTACTGGCGGATCATCAGGTGTAACGTATTTAAAAAGAGCTCTAGACCAACACTTTTTCCCAGAACTATGGAGCCTAAGAACGAAGCTATAAGAGATGGAGGTAAATGCATGGGAACATGGATTGATATTTCACAACGTCTGGATGAAAACGTTGCAGTCTGGCCTGGAGATACCCCTTTCTCATACAAAGTCAATTGGAGTAAAGAAGAGAGTGGATCTGTCAATGTAGGACAAATCAATATGAGTATCCACACTGGTACCCATATTGATGCACCTTTTCATTTTGATAACAATGGAAAAAGAGTGATTGAACTGGATCTCGATTTATATATGGGATATGCCCGAGTCATCCATTTGCCAAACAAGACAAGCATCGGTATCAATGAATTATCCAATCTGGGTCTACAAGGCGTGACGCGACTGTTAATTCGGACTGACGCTTGGAAGGATAGACGTGTGTTTCCACAAACTATTCCACATATCCAACCAGAATTAGCGGCATATCTTTCAGAACTCGGCGTTCGTCTTATTGGTCTTGATTTGCCATCCGTAGATCCATTGGATAGTAAAGAACTGTCTGCCCATCATGAGCTTGCCGGTCATGGAATTCATATTTTGGAAGGGCTTGTATTAGACGATATAGGGCAAGGGAATTATGAATTGGCAGCCCTCCCGCTTCCATTAGTTGAAGCAGATGGAAGTCCGGTGCGTGCTGTATTGAAAAAATTGCCCTAACAAAGTTTACCAAAAAACAAGCCAGATCAAAAAATGATCTGGCTTGTTTTTTTGTTTCATTAAACACCGTATTTATTAGTCAAGCCGATTTCCCTTCTCCCCCTTTATTGAGATAATCATGACTTTCTAATTTATCTCCCTAAACCAAGTTCATTTATGTTATAATTTTCAGAATTCACCGTTCAGAATGGAGGTCCGAATATGGAAAACTTTTATTGGTTCATCGTCATGTGCATTCTTCTCATCATTTTACCTGGTCCGGATACGGCGATAACCACAAGGAATACCGTTACCGTGGGGACGGCGGGAGGTTTTAAAACGATGTTCGGTACGTGCTGTGCGCTTTTTATTCATACATCAGCTGCCGTATTTGGACTATCGGCAATCATTGTGAAATCCGCTTTATTATTTTCCATCTTCAAATATGTCGGTGCCGTTTACTTGGTATATCTAGGCTTCAAGACTTTATGGGGATTAAGGAATAGGCAAGTGGCTGCAGCGGCAGAAACGTCAGTTAAAGGTAAGTACGAAAACCAGTCTTGCTTTAAGCAAGGGTTCCTTACCAATCTGTTGAACCCTAAAGTGGCCGTTTTCTTCTTAACATTTCTGCCTCAGTTCGTGAATCCTGGCAAGGATACGTTTTTACCGTTCCTGATCATGGGCATAACATATACCGTTTTAACTGCAATGTGGTTTGTATTTTATATCTATCTGCTGAACCAGATCAGTGCTTTTATGAAAAAGCCGAGAACTCAAGCGATTTTCGAGGGAATAACAGGGACGGTATTGATTGGTTTTGGGATAAAGCTAGCTCTGGAAAAAGCTCATAATTAATCTATTAAGCCCCCACAATGAACTGTACCCTAATTGTTAGACACCATCTAACTGTTGGAGGTGCGGTTTTTATTTTAGGCTGTTTTCACATACTTTGTTGCTATTTACCAGGTAGTGAGTTGTGGTTGATTTCCCCTCCAGATGCTCGCTTTCCTTGGTGCGGGCGGTGAGCCTCCTCGGCGTAAACGCCTATGGGGTCTCACCTGTCCCGCTGCTCCCGCAGGAGTCTCGCACTTCCGCTCCAATCAACCTTAAATAGTTTCGTTTTAAAAACAACAATCTTTACGAAAAGAGCCTTATTTTAAAAAGTAGAAAAAGGCTGGCTCTTGATTCTGGTGAAGATGCAGGGATTGTACCTTTAAGTTATGGTACAATTACAAAAACCATAATTTGGTGTTTTTAAATTCTTGATATTCCTGTAAGCAAGGAGATACACATGAAAACTATTGAGGTTAAGAAAACAAAAGAGCTCGGAGTGGGTTCAATTTCTTTCGCCCTATGTTTAATCGGAATATTATTTACCTTTCGATTTGGAAATAAATTTTGTATTGGAGATAGTATTCTAAATAATATCGGAATGACCGCATGGACAAATGGAGAAACAGGCATTCATTATACAATGATCTATTCAGCTATATTTTTCATCCCTTCTTTTATTATTGGTCATATTCATCCCGATAATAGAGGAGCAAAAGCCGGGGGGATTATATCAGGGTTCCTATCAGTTCTTATCATACTATTACTCATAACAACTATTATCTCTTTTTTGTAAAATCAGCTTATTGAGGACTGTTTATTCCACATAGGAATAAGGTCAAATTAAAGGGTATGAGCCCAGTTGAACACCGAACCCATACCCTACACGCGGAACTTTTTGTTTACACTTCAATTGGCCTTTCATTTCATTGGTCAATCAACATATCCATTTACAAAAAATCCAATCGTTTCGAGCTCCTCTTCAGTTAAATCCCGTTTTAGCCCTTTAGACAATTCCTGCTCCATTAACGCTCGATTTCCCCGATGGTCGACCACGGTTCTGGCACATTCCTTCATTAGCTTAAGCTCCGCCTCCATTTTCAGTCTCGTGCAGGGCAGATCATGATGGGAGAGTATATATGTATCGGCATCATAGGCTTCAATTTTCTTAACGAGCAGCGAGGCCTGTTCAGCCGTATAATTCCATTTTTCAGCATAAAGATTGGCATAAAAGCAGTCGCCCAGAAATAATGTTTTTTCCTCTGGAACATAAATGATGCAGGAGTCTTTGGCATGATCGCCGCCAATATGTTCGATTACACAGGTTACATTGCCAAGATCGATTGTCACCTTTTTTTCAAAGATAATATCGGGCAGGGGCAGGGAAATCTTTCTATTTGTCCCATGTTCCAATTTGATCGCGTCGGCACAAAAGGCAATCTCCGTCCCTTCTTCGACCCGTTGATCAAGGGCCTGATCTTCCCATGAAAGCTGCTGCATATCTTTAATATTGTTGTATGTTTTTTCATGACAAATGACCGGAATCCCGATATTCTCCAGTCCGAATACATGGTCCCAATGAGAATGGGTAAGTACAAGGAAATTCCCGTTTAGATCATTCCGTAGCAATTCGTCCTTAAAGAGCTGTGCATGCTGGACGGAGTTACCGGCATCGATGATGAGCGTTTTCTTGGTTCCGGAAACGGCAGCAAGTACCGGCCGATCCGTTTCCTGGACTGGAGGCAGGTAAACGATATGTTTCGATAGATGCTGTAAGGTTTGCATATTTCTGTTCTCCTTCGGATAATGGATGGTATCTCCAAGATTGATTAGATTTCCTCAAGTATAGCAAATTACACATTTGTTAATTAGTCAATGATCCATTTTAAACGGATTTCCTCCGTAAAAAGACAACAATCGCTGAGATTGCTGTCTATTAGTCATCATTCAAATGAACCTCTTCCAATATACCGTTATTTTCGAAAGGGCATTTAAAAAGGTCGCTTTAAAGAAAGATTTTTCCTTTTTCTGATCTTCAGGTGGTTCTATATATCTTTTATTATCCGCGACGAGTGTACTACCCGAGATTTTTGACTCGATGGCCCCTATCAATTGCGCTGCAAAATTCTCACTATCAATTATCACCATCGATTCTGTATTTAAAAAGGCAGATCGCGAATCCAGATTGAAGGAACCGACTGCACTTAATCGCCGATCATATACAGCCGATTTACCATGCAATGAATAAAGCTTTGAATATTCATATAGCTTTGCCCCTGTCTCGACGATACTATTCCTAAGTGCCAAGTAACCGGAAAAAGCGATCACATTCGGGGTTGATGTCACCGAGTTGGTAAGTATGGTCCAATCAGCTTTTGAATTCATATTCTTTGGTACATATTCCTTCATGGGACCCGTAGGAACAATATAGGGACTCTGGATAAATACCGATTTTTTGGCGTTCGCAGCAATATCCACTAGAGATCTCCACACAAAAGGGTGTTTATTGAAACGTTCAATTGGATTATAAATGAAGGACACTTTTTTTGTTGGTGTTGTAGACTTGCTCCAATCGATGGCCGGATTAACGAAATCGGCATTATTTTGCATAGCTTTGCTGTATTGATTTAATAATGTATCTCTGACGCGTTTCCCTTGTGCCTTTTGCCTTTTCGAAAGGTCCGCAAAGACTTTGCTCGTATACGGATGAGTCCATAATTCATGTATATAGTCCTTCATTTCAACGATTACACTATCTTTCTCCTGTTCAGCATTGAAAATGAGTACATCCCGGTCATAGACATAATTCTTGGGCGGGTTTTTTGCTAAATACTTATCGGCGATATTCCTGCCTCCGATGATGCCTAACTTTCCATCTGTAGTGATTATCTTGTCATGGAGGCGGTTATGCCAGGTCCAGGGCTTAAATGGCTTAAAGGTTTCGTAGTACCTTAATTCAATGTTTTCATGCGATGCCAGTGCATAACGGACACCGCTTAATTGACCCCTGAGTCCATGAGAAATTCCATCCAGAAGGATTCTAACCTTGACACCGCGGTCAGCAGCTTCGAACAAGGCTCCAAGAATAAGTTCACATGATTTTCCTTTTCCAAAAGCATAGTAGGCAATATCGATTGAATGCTCTGCTTCCTGGATCATTCGCATGCGGGCGAGTCCCGATTCATAACCATCTTCGAGAAGCAGGACACGATCCACGGTGGAATCCTTCTCTCCCAAATATGCACTTATATGTTTAATCGGCCTATCTTCTTCTTTTTCCTTGAGGAAGTAGAAAAGGACCACTGCCGTCACCACTACATACAGGAAATATAATAGAAGAACGAGCAGAAATCCTTTAATCATCGTTTGTGCAGTCATGTCCCTCTCCCCCTTTACCCGATATTTTATTACTATTCGTAATAAGCACGGACTCTATTCAACATCTACAAGCTTAAATAAATCCTCCTAAGAATAAACCCTCTGTAGTTAGCCAGAGGGTTTATTTCATTTCCTATAGTGAACCATTTTCCTGTCTTAGGAAGGATGATCCTGGGTGGAAAGGAGCATTTATTTTTCTTTTAAATGTGACAAAGTGGTGAACATGTTAGCAGCTGCATACTATTATATAGAAGGAGGGATTTTATGCTTAAACAACCTGATGGAATAAGCATCTTCAATTACTGTTTTGCCTTAGGTGTGTCAGAGGTGTTCTTTTTATCCAGCTTTTATCTTTCCATTCTTGACGTTTCATTATTTGCTATTGCCTTACCATTTTCCGCTTTATTTCTGATATTCTCCTTGTACCTGTTCCTCCGAACGCACAAATCCGTAAAGAATTTACCCAATCAAGAAGAACGAAGAAGGGAAATTCATGCGTTCTATCATCAGTCTTTCGGGATTTTCACGATCATTTTTTCCGTCCTACTTTTTACTGCTTTAGCCTATATTCCCTTACTGGAAAACGGAGGGCATTTCTATCTTCTTTATTGTTTACCGATGGCATTACTTTGTTTAATTCCTTCGATTATATCTTATAAAGGAATGAAATTATTCAAACTGGAAACTGACAGGAATTTAACGAAAATCTAAACTGATTATACATGGCCCCAAAGTGGATTTGCTTGGAATCCGTAAGCTTTAGGGTTTTTTTTATAAAAATGTAGTGTCAGCTTTTTTTATATGTATAAATCATCACCTTGATAAAACATCAAGAAATGAATGCTCCATCATTGAAACTTCGTTATGCTCTTTCCATGTTTTTTAGTTGAATGTATAGGTAAAATGAGGATATAATAAAGATAACTAACATATAAAAAAAAGACACTGGTTAAACCAGCGTCTTAATGAACAGCAAACTGCATAAAGAGCAGCGGCTTTCTGTGGTAAGTCAGTAGCTACTCAATCATGAAAGTAACCCTTTTCCTACATACATCTGGCCGGATGGTATGGAGGGGGTTACTTTTTTAATGTAACCGCGATTACTGCGACGATTAAAGAGGCGAATGAAATCATTAGCATCAGTCCGTCCATAATAGAAATCACCAGCGACACCCCCTTTCGTTAAAGGAGTGACCGCTGCCCACTATACCAAATTGCTGTTCATTTCTTATTATATCTGTATTTACTTGTTATTTATAGCAAAATATAGATGCATGAAAATTCTCCCACTTAAAGTGAGAGAATTTTTTGCATGTATATCCCTTTATTCTTCCACTACACGGCCATCTTTATAAATGTGGAACCAGCCAATCGTTCCTGAGCCGCCTTGATCCATCCAATCTTTATTTGCTGCTTTATATTTGTAATATGATTTTCTTTTGCCATCTTTCAGCAACCTGCCATCACCACTGAAAACGATATTGTTACCCAGCTTTTTTTTACCTAACGCGATCGCGTCTTTCTCTGTAAACTGTTTTCTTTCTACTTTATTTTCGTCTAAAGCTGCCCATGTCAACGGGCCAACGATACCATCTGAGGCCAAATTATGATCCACCTGAAACTCTCTTACGACATTTTGTGTTTGGGTACCAAAAATCCCATCAACGCCTACAATATATTTAACATCTTTAAGGCTTTGCTGTAGATCTCTTACATAACTAGAACGGGAGCCTTTCCGGAGGGTCGGGCGCGTTTCCGCTTTCGTTTCGATTTTCTGGATTTGATTGTCTTTTGATGCTGCGTGGGTAATTGAAGTTTCCGTTCCTAGAGGGGCCATCATCAATGCAACGGCTGGAAAAATGACCAATAATTTTTTCTTCAACGTCATATAACCTCCATTCAAATATACACTCCTGCAGAATCTGACTTTCTTTCCTTTGGAGCCCATTCATTATAACGTAAGAGGTCATTCAATTGACGTTTTATTACTTTAATTATAAAAAATGGTAAATATTATCCACGGTGTGCATTTCAAAAAGTCAGCATATGATGGAAACCCCGATTCTTGAATAAAACCGAAATAATCCCCTAAAGGGGATTGTTTTGGTCAGACTGTAGAACTCGATGAAAATTGAGTTTGTCAATTTTTATGGCTTGTACAATTTGGACGTTGATTGGAACGTAGGGCACTCGCTTTCCGCGGGGTGTCGGGGAGCCTCCTCAGCTTTCGCCTGCGGGGTCTCCCCTAGACGCGCTACGTCAAACAATTGAAGAAGTTGAAACGAATATGGCTTACCTTTGGTTTTTAGGTTACGGTTTCCATGATAAAGTGCCTCACAGCTAGCCAGTTATTCAGCAGGAGTGTCGCAAATTCAAAACAGTAAAACCTTTACAATTGGCCAGTATTTCCAAGTTTGTGAGTGAAATCAAAAAATAGGTTTCGTTTTTCATTTTTACCTAGTCATGATTGTACTTGCTTACTTCCCTTTTTTTCACTGATGGCTTTTTGATCGATTTTTGTATAGATGCGTTCCACTTCAATTTTGTCATGCAGCAGAAGTTCCCGGTTTTCTTTTAGCAGTTCATCATAAGATTTCTTTCTCCTAGACATTTTTTAATTCACCTCTCAAGTGATTGAATTCCTTTTGCAGGACAACAACCGGAAGCTCGTATAGTTGTTTATTATATTTTTTAAAAATCCCGAATTTCAGAAGTTCTTGTATAAGTTCTTCTTTTTTTGTTTCTCCCTTTGTACTTAATTGGGTAATCATCAAGGACCCTCCTTAACAAAAATGCTGACTTTTGGTATTTGGGATTGCCTAGCATCCCACTTGAAGAATCTCCTCTTCTACCTATTGCTTTCCCATTAAGGGCATGCTCTGCAAAGTCTTCACATTTCCTTAATTGTTCGTATGTAGGACCTTCCTGGTGCATTTTCAATACTCCAATCAAATACACCAAATCCACATTGCTATTACCTAATTCACTATAGTTGAAAACGATTCTCATTGTCAATTATATACCTCTGCTAATTATATGAAGGATGATCATCAGGAACGGATATTTTCATAAAAAGGTAAGACCTTCCCTATATCTGTAATGCGCCTGGAACTTTAACATTTATCCTTAAAAAAAAGCCCGTTTTTACTCATTAAGAGCAAACAGGCTTTTTGTAAGTCTACTATCCCAAACATGTACTATCTTGAACTGCTTTTCCAGGTTCTTTATGAATAGCTTAAATCTTTGTATTAATAAAATTTCACAATATCTTCAAATGGCAGGAACGTCTTTTCTCCTGGTTGTTCATTGGGCTCACCAAATGGCATTTGAGCTATCAATGACCATTCCCCAGGAATATCCCAAGTTTTCTTCACTTCTTCATCAATGATCGGATTATAGTGTTGTATTGATGACCCAATGCCTTCCGCTGATAAAGTCATCCATATTGCATACTGCAACATAGCATTTCCTTGATGGGACCAATATGGAAACTGTTCTTTATATGATGGTGCTTTTTCTTGCATTTGCTTTATCGTTTCTTGATTTTCAAAGAATAGGATTGTGCCCACTCCATCACGAAATCCTTGTAATCGTTCGACAGTTGCCGCAAAGCTCTCTTCTGGAACGCGCGAACGAAGTGTTTCTTTTACGATATCCCAAAACTTTTCATGTTCGTCATTCATCACTACCACCACTCGTCCACTTTGCATATTAAATGAAGTTGGTGCATGTAAAGCGGTTTTTAAAACTTCATTAATTCTTTCTTTCGTAATATTTTCATTCTTTTTCACCTTACGGATCGAACGGCGATTGATGATTGCTTCTTTTAAATTTGTTGTAGTTGCTGACATTTTGATTCCTCCAAATTATGTTTAATTTAATAGGATAGATTGATATTTATTTAATAGCTCAGAACGTTATTAGCAATTCCCCTTACTATCGCATTGCAAGCCATCAAATTCATTCAGTTTATTTTTTGCTGCTTCCTTCTCTATGACTTGCGCTAACCTTTCTTTGCTAGCGAGTCCCTGGATCACTTCATCACCAATGATAAATGTTGGAACAGCCCTAATATCCGCTTCTTCATAGGCATGTTTTAGTGCTTCTTGATGTACTTCACGATACTTACGTGACACTAAAGCTTCTCTAAAAGCATCCTCGGGAAGTTCAACTTCACCTGCTAATTTTGTTAATACTTCAATATCCTCAATATTTTGTTCCTCTTGAAAAAATGCTGTAAAAACTCTGTCATGGAACTCATTTCCTTTTCCGTGCTCCTTTGCAAACTGGCACCCTTCGAACGCCAAATGTGTATATGGGTGCGGAGAAACACGGGGTAGACGCATCTCAATTCCTAGTTTTTTCGCAACAGGAAGAATATAAGAATCCCATGAGCTCAACTTATCAGGTTCTTTCCATGGATCAATTTTCGAATATGGACTAGGACGCAGTTCAAATGGCATCCACTCCACTTCTACATCTTTTTCCTTCACGATTTCATCTAAAGGACCTTTGCCCAAAAAACAAAATGGACATATAAAATCAGAATACGCTTTAATTTTCACTGTCATATTATTCCCTCACCTTTTATCATTAGCTCCCATTTGTAACCAAGTCAGTTACAACAGAGAGTAAAAAAATATAAATATAGAATGCATTGGATCTAGTAGTACGTATCGATTGCTGCTTGCAATTGTACTGTTATGTGTTCCGCCCTGCTGTAATCATTTTAGTTACAGGTTGTATATAAGTCAAGCATTATTTTAAAAAAACTTTAAATCGAAATGCAAAAAAAAGTTTGCAGAGGAAGTGAATCTTTCTCTACAAACTTTTTTATTAAGCACCCTTACATCTCAATGTGTTCATTAACGGGTTCTCTCTTTTTCCTTCTCTGTTTTTTCGACTTTTTAAAGTATAGCAATTCGTATATACATGGAATGACGATGAGTGTGAGCAGTGTTGATACAGCTAGCCCGCCAATGACAACGATGGCTAAGCTTTGTGAAACAAGACTTCCCGTTTCCGCCTTTTTATATAAAAGAGGCAGCATGGCGCAAATGGTTGCTACAGCCGTCATAATGATCGGACGGAATCTCGTAGCTGTCGCTTCAACGATCGCATCTCGGATAATCATTTTTTCTTCGTTTTGCTTGACTCGATCGAGAAGCACAATAGCGTTTGTCACTACAATTCCAATTAACATGAGCGCACCCAACAGTGCTGTAATATCCACTGGAATTCGACTGATCACCAATCCTAACACCGCTCCGATAGCAGCGAACGGCAATGAAAATAAAATGGCGATCGGTGCTTTAATTGATTTAAAGGTTAAAACCATGATCAGAAAGACGATGCCTATCGAAATTAACATCGTAAGGAACAAATCGGTAAAATCATCTGCTTGCTGGGCACTGGCCCCTCCAACATAAATGTCTACATCCTTCGGAATATCAAGGCCCTTGGTCTCCTTGTCTCCAAATATCTCAAGATTTATTTTGCTGGCAATATCAGACAGTTTGGGAGGATCGACCGTTGCCGTTAATTGAAGATACGTTTCTCCGTCTTTATGGAACTGTGTTGTGGCACTCTCCTCGCTCTTTAAAGAAGCAACTTTTGATACCGGGACTAAACCGCCGTCTGTCATTATAGGTATATTCTTTAAATCCTTTGGTTTTTTAGGATCTAAGATTGGTTCAAGGACTACAGGTGTCTGCTTATCCGCAAGCGTGATATTGCCGATTGGGGTTTTATTGAGCATGATACCAAGTTGTTGACCTATTTGTTCTGTGTTGCCTTTAGCCGGATCTACCTTGAATGAATAAATGGTTTTCTTTTCGTCCTGGTTCGTTGTAACATCTTCAATCCCTTTAATATCTTGAATATTTCCTTTGATCTTATTAGCTGTCAGCTCCAAGTCTTCCGCACTGCTGCCAATTACATCAATCGTAATGTTCGTCTTTGAAGCCCCCATCATAAATGAAGAGGCGGTGGTCGTAAGCTTCGCACCAGGATAGTTTTCTTTTTGCTTTTCGATTTCCTCCAAGATGGTATCTATGTTTGCTTTATCCTTCACTAAGAGACCGAATGTAGCTTCTGTAGGTGATGTGACTGCGCCGTATTGAGCACTTTCGGCGGAGTTTCCTAATTGCATGAACACATTATCCACATCACTCATATCCTGCATTTTCTCTTCGAGTTCTATCGCCTTTTCTTTTACTTTATCAAAGGGCTGATCATTTGGATAAGTCAACGTCACTGAGACATAATCAGCTGAAGAATTGTCAATCGCCCCTTTTGGCATGGCAAAATATGTACCAATGGAACCGACAAACAACAGCAACGCAACAATCAGAACAACCCATTTATGGTTTAATGACCAGGTAACCAGCTTGGTAAAACGCTTAGCTGGTCGATGTTTTGGCAGCTTCGCTCTTTTCAGCAATCCCGCACTCATTAAAGGAACAACCGTTAATGCGACAATTAAAGATGCCAGCAATGAATAAGTGACCGTTAAAGCGAAAGGAAGCAGAAACTCTTGAAGCCCTCCGTTCAATAAGGCTACAGGCAAGAAAACGGCTACAGTAGTAAGGGTTGAAGCTGTTATCGCCACTCCCACCTCTTTTATTGCCTCCATCACCAATTGGATGGAAATCTTCTCCTGCTGCATTTTCCGGAAAATATTTTCAATAACAACAATACTATCGTCCACTAAGCGCCCAATGGCTACAGCGACACCGCCTAGCGTTAAAATATTCAGCGTCACTCCCGACAATGACAGCAAGAATAACGTAAAGCCAAGAGATAGCGGTATGGACACGATTGTAATAAATGTAGACCGTATATTTCGTAAAAAGACCATGATCACAATGGTGGCGAATAGGGCACCAAGCAGCACTTCTTTTACCATCGTCTGAACGGAAGTCTCCACCATATCAGCTGTAGATAAATAGATGGTCGATTTCTGGTCACTATATTTTTCATTGATTTCTTTTGTTGTTTTTTCAACCTCTTTACTGATTGTGACAGCATTTGATTGGCTGTCCTTGATAATGCTAATATCAATGCTTTCTTTTCCATTGAAACGACTGATGAGATTACCATCCTTCGCTTCATCAACTTTCGCTATCTCTCCAAGTGTGACATTTGGAGTGACCTTTAACGCTTTTAATTTTTCAATACTTGTTAAATCCCCGATAACCTTTATGTTACTAGCCTTCCCATCGATCACTTTTTCGCCTACGGCTAGAGCTGTATTCTGACCGTTAAGGACACTCATGACATCTTGGATCGAAACTTTCTTTTTAGCCAATTGTTCATTATCCACTTTGACTGAAAGAACAGATTGGGAAATTCCAAATGTCTGTACATCCGAAACTCCTTTAATATCTTTATACAGAGGCTCTAATTCCTTCTTCGTCAAGTCTATATTTTCAGCTGTTAATCCGTCCTTAAAAGTAACAGCTATAAATGAAATGGGAATCATTGATGTATTTAGCTGTGTAACAGTCGGTTTTGCCATGCTTTGTGGCAATGCTACATTGTCTAAAGCCTCTTTAACATCAAGTTTTGCTTGTTTCATATCCGATCCGGATTCAAAGAATAGATCTACTTTTGAAAACCCATCTCCAGTGGTCGAATATACTGAACTCTTTCCTTTTACTCCTGTAACAGCTCTTTCAATCGGATCTGTAACTTGTGTTTCCATCGTTTTCGAATCAGTGCCCTGTCCCATCGTGATAATCGTAACTTGTGGATTATCAGCAGATGGTAAAAATTCCATCGGCAATTTAAAATAACTAACAACACCTATCAACAAAATAAATATGGTTACCAACGAAACGGCAGCCTTGTTCTTAAACGACCACTTAGTAAAAAATTCCACACACACATCTCCCTTGATTGTAAATTAAAGAAAATAATTCCATTTTAATATTACCATATATTACTAATGATGGTGTATGAAAATTATAACTTTTTACCCAGAATTTACGTGGTATGGCAGGGCCTTTCGCTCCACATAAAAAAGGGCTGCCGCAGCAACCTCATTTATCAAAACTTTATTACTTGTAACCTTTTAAAAAAAGCATAATGATCGCCAATATGATAAGACAGATAAATAATAAAGGTCCGATGCCTGAACTATACACGAAGTATACAGTGATATTGCGGAAAGCCATCACAACAAGGAATAGGAGTAACAGGATCCCTAAAATAATGATCAGAGCGGTATTTTTATTCCGATACAACGTAACCAGCCCCATTTTTAAAGCTTTATTTGTACGAAAGCATGCCCCACAACATCATTCCGTTAAGAAACAATATGCCGCCAACATTTTGTACTATTCAGTATTTCGTTAAATACCTTTTTAGTAGCGGGAAAATAAAAAAGGGTTGTACAATTTGAACGTTGATTGGAACGTAGGGCACTCGCTTTCCGCGGGCGGTCCGCCCTCGGCTTGCGACTGCGGGGTCTCCCCTAGACACGCTTTTCCCGCAGGAGTCTCGTACACCCGCTCCAATCACTTTGTTTTAACATTTAGATGGAGCCCCTTTTGCTAGAAGGATTAAAACTTGAGGACATAAGGATGCTTTTTAAACATGATTCTATTAAGCGAGATCAACTTGAAATGATTACTTTAGATCAACTGATCCAGCGAACCATTTGGTTCGTAAAATGGAGGCCGCCATTGGTGTTGGGGACAATTGTAACACTTGGAAATACGCATGATAGTCACATCTTAGAGCCACTTGTTGGACAAGTAATTGAAAAAGTTGGGAAACCAGAAGCTGCTGCTGCAGATGCAGCTTATAAAACACCGGCGATTACAAGCTATCTATTTGGTCATAAAATAACACCGGCTTTACCGTATTCACGTCCTCGAACAAAAGAAGGATTCTTCTGCAAACATGACTATGTTTACGATGAACATTTTGATTGTTACCCTTGCCCATCGTACGAGATTTTAAAGTACTCAACAACGAATAAAGAGGGCTATCTCGAGTACAAATCACTAAAACACATTTGTGTGACCTGTCCATTTTTATCAAAGTGTACCGAAAGTAAAGACCATCAAGAACCTTGTCATGTCCAATTGGCCATCTTCTTTATATTCATGGCAGGGAATTTCAAAAGGGGTTCGGAATGTTTTAATTCCGAACCCCTTTTGTCTACAAACTGAAAGGGTTGCCGCAGCAACCCTTTTTCCCGAAACTGTAAAAATGAGCCTACAACTCTTGAAGTTCATTGACCGTTAAAAACGTATACCCTTCGTTCGTTAACTCTTGTATTATCCCTTCAATCGCTTGAAGTTCTTTACCCGTATCATCATACATCGGATGCATCAGGATGATCGAACCTGGTTTTATATTTTCCTTCACATACTTCACTTTATCAGAAGCTGAAGTGTAATAGCTATCTGGTTCCAGATTCCAGGTAATGGTTTCTCTATCATTTTTATTTAAGTAATATGGCAAGCCAACGATCTTTTTCCCATTTGGTGGCCGAACGTCAATTTCACCCTTATATCCGGAGTTTTGAATTAATTTATCCGTTTTCTCGATTTCCGCTTTGATATAGGACGGCGATTTAAAAACCATTCGCCTGTGGGAATACGTGTGATTCCCAATCTGGTGTCCGGCTTCCGCAATTTTCCCAGCTTCCTCTGGGTACTTTTCGATTTCGTTACCAATCAGGAAGAATGTAGCTTTTACATCGTATTTATTCAATAACGGCAGGATCTGATTTACATTCTTCGATGGACCATCATCAAAAGTCAAAGCGACCACTTTTTGATCCGTCTCTACCTTATCGGTTAATCCTCCGAATACCTGATATGTTCTCGAATTCATCAATTTATACGTACCCAGCAATAGGAGGAAAACAACCAGGATTCCCAACCCACTGAATCTCAGTTTCTTTTTCATGACTATGGCCTATCTTTCTAAAAGTTTTTAAATTCATGACTATTATAGCAAATCACTGAATGAAAACTTTATTGTACTCTCCCGAACGAATCGTCCACATTCACTTTTACATGGATCAATTCAAAACGCTCACACACCAGCAGCATATCTCCTTTAAAGGTTTGGCCTATTTTTTCCAATGCTTCTTTCAACCATTTTTCATGTGCATCCCACCAGTATGTATATGTTCGATCTCCTTCCCCTTCTGCAATCGCAAACTCTGCACTCACTTCGTTCATCGGCAATACTTCGACCTTCACTGTTTGGATGATGGCTAAGGGCTTATCTTCGCTACTTAAAACAATGCTGTAATCACCCACGGATGGTAATGGTTCATTTTCCTTTTCATAAAAAACATAACCAGAGCAAGTAGCCGTTTTTATCCCATCCATCACTAATTGAGCCAAATGATCGGGATCAGCCCCGAATTGCCACGCACTGACTGACTGAGGTTTTTCTTCACCTTTCCCTTGCCAAAATTCATTCCAATATAATTCCGCTTTAACATTCATTCTATGATCTCTCCATTCTATTTTGTCCTATTTAAAGGCTGACCCGCTGCTTTTAAGAGAAATGCATAAATGATCAAGTCACGCATGATTCGCCTTTTCATGTTCTCAACTAAGTCCCCATTCTAAATCGCCTAATATCGGAATCACCAGTTTCATAATGTCAAATGACACTTCAAAACCCTTGGAGTAACTGGATCAAAACAAAAATCCCCGCTAAAAAACTTAGCCGTTATTACTAATGTTGTAACAACTTTTGATAAAAGAGTGACAAAAGGTAACTTGTGTATATGACAAGCGATTTGCGATATTCAGTTAGACCATTCATGATGCAGCCTTAAGGTCAATCAGGAATGGGAGAAGACTAAGTCTATTAAATCGATTTATAAGGGAGAAGAAAACATGAAAACGAAAACACGTAATTTAGGGCTTGCCTGTCTATTATTATCTGCCACCACTTTTACCGCTTGCACTGCAATTAACAATGTCCCAACCGAATCAGTAGAATCTCAAAAACCAGCAAAAAAGATAAGTAAGAACGGCCCCCAAGATGCTAAAGAAGTAGAAAGCGTTCATGAATTCGGTGCTTGTCGATAAGATGGGGAAATACAATGTGAATGGCTCCAATTTTGTAGTGGTCAAGGATGGGAAGGTCCTGTTGAACAAAGGCTATGGTTATGCTGATAAGGATAAGAAAATACCAGTAGATAAAGATACCGTCTTTCAAATAGCTTCCGTTTCAAAGACCTTTACAGGCTTGGCAGCGATGCAGCTTGCTGATAAAGGCGCGATTGATCTGAACCATGATATTCATGAATATTTAGATGGCTTGAAAGTACCTAATAAAACAGGAACTCCACTGACCATGTTTAATTTGCTTACCTATACAAGTGGTGTAGACCTGCCTGACATTACTACGTATACCTCACCTGATTATATAAACCAGGAAATTCCGATGAAAGAGTTTCTTAAAGAGCATATGCCGACTGTAGTTCGAACACCTGGAGAATCGTATACCTATGATAATTTTGCCTTTTTATTGGCTGGCTATGCGATAGAAAACGTAAGCGGCCTTAGATTCGATCAATATATGGAAAAGAATATATTCAAGCCATTGGAAATGAGCTCGCCAAGTACCCGTTTCACCCCTGAACTACTCGATAGGATGGCTGTACACTATGATGATAAAGGCACGCCACATCCAACTTCCGGTCATGCACCGACAGATGGGCCACAGAGCAGCATTCTTTCTACGGGAGATGATATGGCTAAGTATTTAACCATGTTTCAAAGAACGGTAGCTTGTTGCTGGAGGCAGGGCCCTCAGGCAAGCACACCTTGAAGATGGTTCATCCCCTGTTGTTTGAAGATGAAGCTGGAAATAAATTAGCGTTCAAGAAAGATCATCAAAATCGGATTAAATACTTCTATTACACAAGTTCAACAGGTCTGGATTTTATTGCCGATGCACAAAAAATGCCTACAAAGAAGCCTTTCTCAGATGTACCGCATGACAGTTTGTATAAGACAAACATTGACAATCTGTATGCATTCGACATATTCAAGACTCAACCAGACAACCGCTTCCATCCGGAAGGTATCATGACACAGGGAGAGTTTGCAGATTTACTTCTTCGTGCACATGGTTGGTTTGGTTTTCCCGATGATATTGAGAAGAATAAAGCGAAAATAATTTCCGGCATTCCTAATTTTAACCGCAATACTGTCATTACAAGACAAACAGCAGCAGTCATGATTCAAAATCTAAAGCAAATCCAACCCGCTCCAAAGGTCAAAATAACTGGAAAAACCGATAAATGGGCGATTGAAGCTACTCAAGCGCTTGTATCACAAGGAATTATTGATCCCGATATTAAACCCAAGGCAGATGTTTCTATAGATTTCCGTTCAAAGCAGCCTTTACTTCGTCAAGAAGCTAGTGCATTGCTTGATAAGGCATTTGGTTACTATACACTGGCCCTCAAAATCAAGTAACCAAATGGCCCCACAGAAATACTGCCAGCACCTAGTCATGAATGGACTCTCAATTAAATAATCTGCCAAAAGCCATGAATATCAAAAAGGTAAGCATGGCTTTTGATTTACCTTAACGATAACAAGAAAAACATGTAGCTCTCACAACCGTCAATTCAGCTGTCATTCGCTTTTTTCGCTTCTGTATTCATTTGTTCCCATTCACTTAAATACATACGTTTCATGATTTTTTTAGGATTTTCCAGTTTACTAATAAATTCCAAACTGTTGCCGTCTGGATCATTAAAGTGAATTTTAGCGTGCGCATATTCCCCATGAGGCATGACGAAAGGTTCAATTGGTGCAAATCCAAAAGCCTCTCTTGGCGAATAGCCTCTATCTTCAAGCCATACGACTGAGCTCTTTAAATCTTCCAATGATACTTCAAAAGCTATATGCCTGATGGAAGGATGATACTCAACCTCCACTTTTTCCGTTTCCCAAAGCCCCAACCAACTTTTATCCTTTTCAATCCATAGAAAAGCCAGGTTGTCTTCAACCTTATGATCCAACTGCAAACCAAGCCCTTCATAGAATTCAATGGAACGATTCAAATCACGAACCGGTAAATGTGCTTCATATAAACCTCTTATCATTCAATACACCCCTTTTTTCGTCAGATCGAAACCATCCTGATTCAATCCCTTTATCCTATTGTTCTACGGGGCAAATTCAATTTCACCCGTTACTAACAAAGTGATGACGATAACCCAAAATATAAAGAAAGACGAAGAAAAAACCAAAGAAATAATAGGAATCACTCTTTTCTCCGTTTTCTTCAAAATACCTATGATAGAAAGGACGATACCGGTAATCGTAAGGAAAAATGTTATATAATCATCAGCCAGGCTCCCGATATTTGCAACTCTAATAGGTGTAACAAAAACTATAAAAAAGCAAATAATTCCAATAACGAATGAAATAAAACTAATTACACCGTACCTCTTCTGAATAAATGCATCGTTTTCCATCAATCCACCCTTTCATGATCGCCATTTAAATAGTTTTTCTCCATAAAAATTATCTCACAAATAATTTTAACATATAATACCAATCGGTAGTTGTGCACAAAAAAGGTTGCCGCAGCAACCTTCCCGATGACAGGATAAAAAACGTTGAATTAAAGCTTCATTTTCATACCCTCATGAGTAGCTTTGAATCCTAAACGTTCATAAAAACGCAGCGTTTCTTCCCGCTTTTTATCTGTCGTCAGCTGAATGATATGGCACCCCCGCTCCTTTGCACGCTCAATCGCATATAGAATCAACTTGCTTCCTATTCCTTTCCCCCGCTCTGAAGATGCAGTCCGAACCCCTTCTATCGTAGCTCTCCAACCTCCTTGATGGGTAATATAAGGAGTGAACGTGATTTGCTGCACCCCAACGATGTCCTCACCAAGACATGCTACGATCAATTCATTATTCTCATCTGCATCAATGGATGCAAATGCTTTTAGATAGCTTTCAGGAAGGGGATTTTCATAGCGTTCCCTTTCCCTCCCCAATACATCATCCGCCAGCATCCGTACTATTTCACTTAAGTCTTTTCCTGTCGCATTCCTGAATGTGACCATAATATCCCTCCTGTTCAGTATCGCCCTTTTTTTCATCATGATGGAAACCAATCTTTCATTAATAACTTCAACTAAAAGTTAGGCGGTCCTCTTTTCTGGAGGAAAAATAATGGCGGCTTTAAAAATTGGACCAACAAAAAAAAGGCCCCCTTTAATGTGAACTGTGCCCCATTTTACGGACAGTATAAAAAAGTGCCTAAGCAGCTAATAAATGGTCCCGGTATTGTACTGGGGCCATTTTCCTTAGCCCCCATTGATAACGATGTTCATTATATTCTTCAATAACTCGATCAATTTCTTCCTTCACATCCGTTAAATTAGTACATGTTTTATATTCTGCCAAATCCTTAAAGTGGCCAAAGAAACTTTCCATTGGCGCATTATCCCAACAGTTTCCCTTGCGGGACATGGATTGGGTTATCCCAAGTTCCTTCACTTTGCGTTGAAATAGCGGATGGGTGTAATGGAACCCCTGGTCAGAATGAAGGATTGCACTCGGATGGAACTCGTGACACACAGCCTGCTTTAGCTTATTTAAAGTCTCGTAAACGATATCCATTTCTAATGAAGTAGATAAATGGTACGTAACGATTTCTTTTGTGGCGGCATCTTTTACGCAGGATAAATACGCTTTTTGGCCTTTCCCATAATAAAGATAGGTAATGTCAGTAAGCAGGACCTTCCCTGGCACCTCCTGATTGAATTCACGATTAAGGAGGTTTGGACAAGTAAGGTGCTCCTTGGTTGCCTTGGCCATCTTCCGATACGGGTTGGCCCTTCTGATTTTCGCTAGGAGATTATATTTTGTCATCAACCGTCTGATTTTCTTATGATTCATGACGGCCGAGTAGTCATTCTCCATAATCATTTTGATTTGGAGGGCGCCTACTTTTTCCTTTTTACTGATGAAAATATTTCTGATCAATTCTATGTCCAATTCATCCTGTTCTTCACGAAGCTCACGGTAAGGAGCTGCCTTTAACCAATCATAGTAGCCACTTCGACTTACACCAGCCAATTTGCATAGATAAGAAACAGCCTTCTTTAATTGGTGTATTCTGATCGTCCTTTCAATCAGATAGAACTTCTCAGCAGCAGTTAGAATCATTTCTTTTTCAGAGCCTGCCTTTCTAGCTCTTCCAGCTTTTTTAGGAAGTCATTTTCTGCTTCAAGGAATTTGATTCTCGCCTCGGCCTTCCTAAGTTGATCTTCTACAGACTGTGGCTTGGAAGTGGGGCGTCCTGTACTTCCTTTTCCACGGCGTTCCGTAAGGAAGCCTTCCTCACCAAACCTTTCAAAGGTACTACGCCAGCGCTGTAGACAACGTTTGGGTTGTTTCTTTCCAATTATTTCGAGATTAATTCCCTGGTCAATGAAAATTTGAGAGGGGGCTTTCCCCTTTTTATATTCCTTAACAGCTTTTGTTTTAAATTCCGGACTATAGGAAATAGATCGCTCGGAAGCACTAATGATATTTGGATTCTTTTCAAGTTCTTTAATCTGAAATTCAGTATATATATTCTTACTCATAGAAACCCTCCGTCCATACTCATTACATCTATTGAAACATAAAAAAACCCGGATAAGGGACACTTTTTTATGTGTGTCCGTTATCCGGGGTATAGTTCATAAAAGGAAGTCCTTCTTAGTAAATCATTATTAGGTAATTGGCGCAGGATTGAAAAGTACCAAATCATTATGGAGGCCCCAATGCTCTGCCCAGGTTTTCTTTTTACCGCTGGCCACTTCCAAAATGAGGTGAAATATTTCCCACCCGACATCCTCTATGGTTGCCTCACCTGTAGCGATAGTTCCTGCATTTATATCAATGAGATCTTTCCATTGCTCGGTCAATGTATTTCGTGTAGATACTTTGATGACGGAAGCCATTGCCAGATTATAAGGTGTGCCCCTTCCAGTTGTAAAAACTTGAAGGTGCATGCCGGAAGCGAGCTGCAGCGTTCCGCAAACAAAGTCACTAGCTGGTGTAGCTGCAAAAATCAGCCCTTTTTCTGTTGCTTTTTCACCCGGAGCCAGTACGCCTGAAATGGGGCTGCCTCCGGATTTGGCAATGGAGCCTAATGATTTTTCCACTACATTGGCCAATCCGCCTTTTTTGTTTCCTGGTGACGGATTGGCACTTCGATCGGCATCACCTAAAGCAAGGTAGTTATCATACCAGTCCATTTCCTTTATTAACGCTCTCCCTACTTCTTCATTCACTGCACGGGGCGTCAATAGATGAATCGCATCCCGTACTTCTGTGACTTCAGAAAATAAAACGGTTGCCCCTGCCCTGACTAACAGATCTGTAGCATATCCTACTGCAGGGTTAGCTGTCACACCAGAAAATGCATCACTTCCTCCACACTGCGTACCGATGACCAATTCGGAAACCGGAAACGTCTCCCGTTGCTTGCGGTTCAACTTGATTAAACGTTCCTCGGCCATTTCCATAATGGATTGGACCATTCCCGCAAATCCCTGCTGATCCTGAAGTGAAATGATATCTGAATCGTCCCCGCTTGGATTTATTCTCATCGGAGACAGTTTTTCACACCCCAATCCAACTACCAAGGCTTCCCCGCCGAAATTCGGGTGTTTCGCAAGGTTCTGTATCGTGCGAATGGGAATAACCGCTTCAGGTGCATTGATTGCGACTCCGCACCCATAGTTGTGATTGATGGCGACAACATCATCAACATTGGGATACTTCGGGAGAAGCTCTTTTTTTATCCGGTTCACGACGAAATTCAGAACGCCCACTACACATTGAACGCTTGTTGTAATGCCTAATATATTCTTGGTTCCAACACTGCCATCTTCATTGCGGAATCCTTGGAATGTATATCCTTCAAGCGGGGGTAAAGTTTCGGGTATATCATTTGCTACCGGCAATTCCTTTAAATCCGGAGAAACCGGAAGCATCACCAGTGTCTCGTCAATCCAGCAGCCCTTACTGATTGATTCAGCCGCATAACCGATAACTTCCCCATAGCGGATGATGGCTTCATTCTCGACTATATCCATTAAAGCCACTTTGTGGCCTTGTGGCACTCTTTCTTTCAATTCAAGCCCACAAGGGAAAACGGTTCCTTGATCCAAGCCCCCCGTATTAACCACGATGGCGACATTGTCCATCCTATTTACCTTAATATAAAGCGGTACCTCCGTCAGCTGCGTTTTTGTATCCACTTTACCACTCCTTCATTCTAAAAAAGCTAACAACATCACTAAAAATACACGAGATGGTTCTTCAGCTAAAATATCTGTTTCAGACATTTATTTTACAAACACCGTTTTAATGGATGTAAAAAACTCTTTTGCTGCTTCTCCTTGTTCCCTGGAGTGGGAGCTGGAGTTTTTCATGCCGCCAAATGGCGCCTGCAATTCAACGCCTGCGCTCTCAGCGTTGACCCTGATCAATCCGGCTTCCATATCGTTAACAAACGAAAGCAAATGTTGGATATTGGCAGTAAAAATCGAAGCACTCAGGCCGTATTCGACGCTGTTCGCAAGTTGCAGGGCTTCTTCGACTGATTCAGCTTTCAATAAAGCAATCACCGGACCAAAAATTTCTTCCTGTACGATTGCCATATCTGACGTGCAGTTATCAAAGATCGTAGGCTCTACATAAAAGCCATTAGCCTGAGTGCCTTCTTCAGCACGCTTTCCGCCAGTTAGAAGTGTAGCGCCTTCCTCGACTCCTTTTTCGATATAGGAAAGAACCGTTTTTAATTGATTTTCGCTAGCGCATGGTCCCATCCAAGTCCCGCTGTCCAATCCATCCCCGATGGAAATGCCTTTCGTTTCTTTCACCAGCAACTGCTTGAACTCTTCATAAACTTCAGCTGCAACGATGACACGGCTTGTCGCGGTACATTTTTGCCCCGTCGAACGAAACGCGCCTGTAATGACTGCTTCTACAGCCAGATTAAGATCCGCATCCGCTGCAACGATTACCGGGTTTTTCCCGCCCATTTCAAGCTGGTATTTCGCTCCTCGTGCTAACGCCGCTTGTCCAATCCTTTTTCCAACGCCGTTTGAGCCGGTAAAGGTAATTCCGTTTACATCTTCGTGATCGGCGATGCCCTGCCCGATGACACTGCCCGGCCCTGTGACCATATTGATAACACCCTCCGGTAAACCAGCTTCTTCAAAACACTCCATGATCTTCGCACAGGTGATGGCCGTCTCTGTGGCTGGCTTCACCACAATCGTATTCCCATAAACGAGAGCAGGAGCCATCTTCCAGATCGGGATGGCGATTGGGAAATTCCAAGGTGTAATGACGCCCACTACACCAAGCGGGACGCGCGTCGTGAACATAAGCGCTGAACTTTCGGTGGATGGAATGACATCCCCCACTTTACGCATTCCTTCTCCTGCATAGTATTTCAGGATCGCAATACCGCGTGCCGTTTCCCCTTTTGTTTCTGCAAAAGTCTTACCCATTTCACGTGTTGCACATTCTGCGATTTCATCAATCCGCTTTTCAAGAATATGGGCTACTTTATATAGATACTCCCCGCGCTCTGATCCTGCTAGTTTGCGCCATTTGTCTTTCGCCTTTTTCGCAGCTTCTACTGCACGATTCAAGTCATCCACGTTAGATTTTTGTACATATCCGACAATGGCCTGTTTATCGGCTGGGTTTAAACTTTTTTCAACTTCTTTTGAAATGGAAGCAACCCATTCACCGTTAATATAGTTAAGATACGTTTTTGTTTGAACTGTAGTTATCATATATAATCCCACCCTTATTAGATTGATTGAATTGGTGTTTCTTTTGGAAAACGATCTAAAGCATTCTCTAATATCGTTTGCATTGCTGCATAATGTTCTTTTTCCACCGGAAGAATCGGTAATCTGACTGTTTGGCCAACCGGCATTCCCATAATCTCCATACCTGCTTTAATGAGAGAAACGGCATACCCTTTTCGCTGACGGCGAATATTGTTGATTGGCATGATGACCTGTTGATAAATTTCTTTGACCGTTTCTTGATCTCCGCTCAGAATGCCATTATAGAATTTCCGTGAGATGTGCGGGATGTAATTGGATATCGCCGATGAGTATGAGTCAAAGCCAAGTGGAACGTAGGACGACATGGTAACTTCCGCAAGCGGCATTCCGTTCAGCCAGCCAAAACGGTTTCCGAAGGTTTGTGTAAGGAGTCCATTCAACTCCATATTGCCTAGACCGTCTTTGACACCGACCACCTGCGGGACCTCCGCAAGTGCTTCCAAAGTTGGTATTGAAAGTGAAACGTTATCACGCTGATATACTATGGAATTTAAGTCTGTGCTCTCTGCGATAGCTTTGAAATAAGCCGCCAGACCTGCCTGTTCTCCAGTAACAAGATATGGAGGTAATATTAAATATCCGTCTGCCCCTCTATCCGCTGATATTCTTGCAAGTTCCAGGGACGTTTGAATATTTCCTCCTACACCTGTGTATACAGGGACTTTTCCACCCGTTACGGATACGGCCACCTCTACCATCACTTCATATTCCTCTTTACTTAACGATGGATACTCTGCTGCCGCACATGCCACGAAAATAGCCTCGAGTCCCTCATCTATTAGAAATTGGATATTTTGTGCGAGTGCTTGTTCATCAAGCTTATTACTTGTTGTGAATGGTGCCACGGGAAATCCGAGAATCCCTTTAGGTGCCTTGCGAATTTTATTCATTATCTATTCCTCCTTGCTTATTATTGTTTTATTGTAAGACAAATACACCGTCTGGTCAATCGTATATTTTTTATTTTCTGAAAAGTCAATCATCAATTCATCCCTCAATAATTTCGCTTCTAATATATACAAAAAAAACAAGATAATTAAGGAGCTAAAAATGAAAAATGATATGTAAAAAAGACATTGACAAACAATTTTATTTGTCTTACCATTGGACAAAACTAAATATTAAGAATTTTCACAAAGGAGGAAACAGCTAACATTGTAAGCGGTATCAATAAAAAATAAAATACTTTTAAGGGAGTGAGTATATGAACGCTGGAGAAAAAGTTTTTCAAGAATCTCCTATATTGCCGAATGCTCAGAAAAAAACACGGACACGATGGTTTATTGTATTTATGCTCTTTCTGGTTACCGCTCTGAATTATGCAGATCGTGCGACGCTATCAATCGCAGGTACGGACATGTCTGGTCAGCTTGGTCTCGATTCAGTCATGATGGGCTATGTTTTCTCCGCTTTCGCTTGGTCCTACGTAGCTGGACAAATTCCGGGTGGATGGCTTTTGGACCGTTTTGGCTCAAAAAAAGTTTACTTTTGGAGTATCACGCTATGGTCTACCTTTACGCTTTTACAAGGATTTATCGGATTTTTCGGTTCTGCCGGAACGGCTGTCATGGTATTGTTCGGACTGCGTTTTTTAGTTGGATTGGCAGAGGCTCCTTCCTTCCCGGCCAACAGCCGCATCGTTGCTACCTGGTTCCCAAGCCATGAACGCGGAACCGCGGCTGCCACTTTCAATTCAGCCCAGTATTTTGCAACCGTTCTCTTTGCACCGATCATGGGTTACATTACGTATAAATTTGGTTGGGAATACGTCTTCTTCTTTATGGGCGCATTGGGAATCATCGTCGCTTTCTTCTGGATGAAAACGATATATGGCCCAAAGGAACATCCGCGCATCAACAAAGCTGAGCTTGAATATATCGAAGCAGGCGGCGCTTTGATCAATATGGATCAAACCACTGCAAATAAAGAGGAAAAGAAAGGCGTCAACTGGAATCATATTAAGCAGCTTTTATCAAACCGTATGCTGTTAGGTGTTTATCTCGGACAATATTGCATTACAACATTAACGTACTTTTTCCTTACATGGTTTCCTGTGTACCTTGTACAAGAAAGAGGCATGACCATTCTTCAAGTTGGGCTCGTCGCTTCCCTTCCAGCCATTTGCGGATTTTTTGGCGGCATTCTCGGAGGGACATTCTCGGATTTCTTGTTACGGAAGGGATTCTCATTGACTGTCGCCCGAAAATTGCCAATCGTTGTTGGGATGCTTCTATCGATGAGCTTGGTAGCTGCAAACTATGTAGAGACGGAATGGGTGGTTATATTCGTTATGGCCCTAGCGTTTTTCGGTAAAGGATTTGGGGCACTCGGCTGGGCGGTAGTGGCCGATACCTCACCAAAGGAAATGTCCGGTGTCAGTGGCGGGCTTTTCAATACATTCGGTAACATTGCAGGCATTACAACACCGATCATCATCGGATACATCATTGCCACGACAGGATCATTTAATGGGGCGCTAGTCTTCGTATGTGCCAATGCTCTTGTCGCAATCTGCAGCTATTTATTCCTTGTTGGTGAAATTAAACGTGTAGAGTTAAAATCATAGTTAACTAAATATTCTGTCAGGGGGAAGAAATATGAACAATCAAATGCTTAAGGATCATGTAAAAATCGGCACACCGGTCATTTCAGAAATGAGCGTTATTCCAGTTGCAGGCCATGACGGCATGCTGCTGAACTTGAGCGGTGCCCATGCTCCTTATTTCACCCGGAACATTGTCATTCTGAAAGACAATGCGGGTAATACTGGTGTAGGTGAAGTTCCTGGAGGCGAAAAAATTCGCCAAACACTCGAAGATGCCAAACAAATGGTTGTCGGCCAGTCCATTGGGACATACAACAACATTCTGAATACCATCCGTAAGCAGTTCGCGGACCGGGATGCGGGAGGGCGCGGGCTTCAGACGTTCGATCTCCGTATAGCCATCCATGCCGTAACAGCATTGGAAGCGGCACTTCTAGATTTAGTCGGCCAATATTTAGGTGTGCCGGTTGCAGCCCTTCTCGGCGAAGGACAGCAGCGTGATAGGGTGGAAATGCTGGGCTACTTATTTTATGTAGGTGACCGCAATAAAACGGACCTTGGTTATTTAAGCGAGCCTGAAGCGGAAGATGACTGGATTCGCCTCCGTCATGAGGAAGCGCTCACACCTGAAGCGATTGTCCGCTTGGCAGAAGCCGCCCACTCTCGCTATGGATTCAATGATTTTAAACTGAAAGGCGGGGTTTTGCGCGGGGAAGAAGAAATCGAAGCGGTGACGGCACTTGCGGAGCGCTTCCCTGAAGCCAGGATCACCCTTGACCCAAATGGCGGCTGGCTGCTTAAGGATGCGATTGAACTTTGCCGGGATCAACATCATGTTTTAGCCTATGCGGAAGACCCATGCGGAGCGGAAAATGGTTTTTCCGCCCGGGAAATCATGACGGAATTCAGGCGCGCAACGGGCCTTCCTACCGCTACTAATATGATTGCAACGGACTGGAGGCAAATGGGGCACTCCATTCAGCTTCAATCCGTGGACATCCCTCTTGCCGATCCGCATTTTTGGACGATGCAAGGCTCCGTCCGTGTCGCTCAAATGTGCAATGACTGGGGATTGACATGGGGATCACACTCGAATAATCACTTTGACATTTCGCTTGCCATGTTTACACACGTTGCTGCAGCCGCACCAGGAAAAGTCACTGCAATCGATACCCACTGGATTTGGCAGGATGGGCAGCGTTTGACGAAAGAACCTTTTAAAATTGTCGGCGGAATGGTCGATGTACCTTCTAAGCCCGGACTTGGAATTGAAGTGGATATGGAACAAATCGAGAAGGCACATCAGCTTTATAAACAAAAAGGACTTGGTGCCCGTGATGATTCAATGGCGATGCAATACCTGATTTCAGGATGGGAGTTCAATCCAAAATCACCTTGCCTTGTCAGATGATTTTTTCCAACAATGCGTGCGTCTCTCTCTTTAGAGCGGCGCATTTTACTTTTTTTGGGGTATAGATCTTCTCTTCCTCACATGCAAATAAGTGTATTATATTATATAATTAGTCTTACAGTATAAATACATATAGGGTTTAACAGAAAAGGGGTTACACAATGGAAGAATCGTCAAAGAAATTAGGCGTACAATCGGTACATCGCAACACTCTTTCACAACAAGTCGTGGATCAAATCGTGCATCTGCTCGTCACCGGACAAATGAAAGCGGGCGACAAACTGCCTCCTGAAATGGAACTTATGAAAGAACTTGAAGTAAGCCGGCCTGTTTTACGGGAGGCACTCAGTGCACTTGATACACTAGGAGTCATTACACGGAAAACACGTGAAGGAACCTTTTTTAACGATAAAATCGGTACACATCCATTCTCTGTCATGCTGGCGCTGGCTACGAATAATTTACCAGCGATCATCGAAGCGCGAATGGCATTGGAGTTGGGACTGGTAACAATGGCTGCCGAGAAAATCACAGACGAACAGCTGGAGAAACTGCAAGTTACTATTGACACGATTGCCAATAGTGAAGACAACGATTATGGAGAGGCCGATAAAGAATTCCACAAGATCATTGCTTTAAGTGCAAACAATCCCATTATTGAAGGCATGATCGATTCCTTATTGATTACCCATAATAAAATAAATAGCCTGATACAATTCAGGGAACGGGAACTGACTGTAAAGTATCATAAAGCCATCTATGCGGCACTTGCAGCGCATGATCCACATGAAGCATTCAGTCAAATGTACAAGCACCTTGATTATGTCCGTCAGAAAGTCCTTCAATATTCTCACGCAAATTAATATATCGTTTGTGTGGAAGGTGGAAGTAATCGCAGCAAACTAATGGATCACTCAATGATCCAATTTCATAGGGAAAGTGGATTTTTCAGGGAACCTATTTTGCTTCCAAGATTTCAGAGTTCAACTTATCTTTTAAATCCAATTGATAGCATAATTTTTTTAAAAAAACTGGATAGTAGTTGAACTATCCAGCCCCCGCTTATCCACTTTCGATTGAAATGAAAATGTTCCCCGATGAAGTCGATACCTTCCTCTTGCAAATTGTTGGCTGACCACAATCCCCATCCAAAGCTCCACTCAAAAAAAAAAGTGCATCCCTGCTAGCAGGAATGCATGTATCAGTCCCAAGTTCTGACCATCCTCTTTTTAATTTACTGCTTAATATGCACTCCAACCAGCATCTGCGGTGATGACAGTACCATTTACAAAGCTTGAATCGTCAGAAGCAAGGAACAATGCCACTTTAGCAATTTCTTCAGGTTTGCCATTGCGTGGATTGATCGCCATCCCCAGTTGTTGGCGAGAGGCGCCAAACTTATTGATATTCGTCATGCTGGAACCAATATTGGTTTCAACTCCACCTGGTGCTATTGCATTACAGCGAATGCCTTTTTCTGCATACATGAAGCCCGTGTTTTTTGTGAATCCAACCACCGCATGTTTAGAGGCAGTGTATGCTGCGCCAGCTCGGGCACCATATAAACCGCCAGCAGAAGCAATATTGATGATCACTCCTTTTTGTTTTTCTAAAAAGATTGGTAAAACCTTTCTAGTCGAACGCATGACGCTTGTCGTGTTAATTGCAAAAATCCGATCCCATCCAGAATCCTCAATATCCCCGGCAGGTTCCATGCCATCCATGATACCCGCGTTATTCACCAAAATATCCACTGTACCATACTTACTAACCGTAGTATCGATCAAATGTTGAATATCACCCTCCACCGCTACGTTCGTTTTAATGGCAAAGGCCATTCCGCCATTCTCTTTTATTTCCTCTACCGTTGCGTTCGCACCATCAAGATTTAAATCCGATACGACGACTTTAGCCCCTTCTCTAGCATAATCTATAGCAATTTGTTTCCCCATACCTGATGCTGCGCCTGTCACTACTGCAACTTTGTCTTGTAATTTCATTTGAACTCCCCCATTCACTCTAGTGAAGTGATACTTATTGTACAGATGTTCATTAACTAACTTCCTTTATAGTATAATTAGTTTCAATAGGCTTATACAATCAGCAAATGATGACCTCGATGTTGAACAATGAACAGAAAGTGTTCATTATGTTCAATAAAAGTACAATAACGAACAAAGGGTGAAGAAAATGTCCAATAATAACACTGGGATTGATAGGAGGATCAGGAAATCCAAACTGGCTTTGAGAGATTCTCTCATATCATTAATGCAACACAAGGATTTCAGGGAAATATCGATTACTGACATTGTAGAACGCGCCGACCTTAATCGGGGTACATTTTACAAACACTATCAGTACAAAGAGGAACTGCTTGAAGAAGTCATGGAGGATGTCATAGCCGATTTGATCATATCTTACAGGGAACCTTATAAAAATGTCGATACGTTCACCATAAATGAACTAACGGCTTCAGTAATCAAAATATTTGAACATGTAGCTAACTATGCAAACATTTATACCCTTATCCTAAAGTCGAATGCATGGCCTAAATTACTGGAAAGGATTTGTAATGAATTGAAGAAACTTCCATTGGAGGACCTGGAAGATTACCGGCCGAACCCTAAGATCAATAAAGAACTTGCCTCCAGTTACCAAGCATATGCGATATTAGGCATGATCATCGAATGGGTCAACACTGGATTCAAGTATAGCGCTGACTATATGGCTGAACAATTGCTGGAAATCATCGGCAACAAACCAGTAAACGCCGTTTATAAAATAAACCATACATTTAAAGATGCCAGGCAGTAATAAGAGGGCTGCATCGGCAACCCTCCCTCAAATGCTATTTGGATGCACTTTAATCATTGACAGATTAAAGCTTCTATATTTAATAAGTATTTTGGAAGTTCATGAAATAAGAAAACTCTTCACGGCAGCTAAGAAGGCTGGTAAATTATCTTCATGCACAAAATGCCCGGCATCCTCTATCGTCACCAATTCGCAATTAGGAATAAGCTCGGAAACTTCCTGCAATTTGTTTTGGGGAATATGACTCGACCCACCGCCTACAACAAGAGTTGGCATGATAATGTCCGTAAGACGCGCCCACCATTCGGGATTGGGTTCATTCAGTTGCCTTAGAATCGAAGGCACAACCTGCCAATCAAACGGCAGAGGGCCAGAAGGTTTGGAAGGAACTTCGATTGGTCTATCCGAAAAAGGAGGAGGAGTGTCTTCGACAATCAACCTTTCAATCCTCGATGGAAATGCTTGTGAGAAAAGATAGGAAACTGTTCCCCCCATGGAATGCCCTATTAGCGAAAACCTTCCCAAATTCATAGCATTCGCAAAATGAAGCAAATCATTGCACATCAATTCAAAACTGTATGTATTAGTTCTCGCACTCCCACCGTGGCCTCGTTGATCTAATGCTAATACGCGATAATTTTCTCCTAATGCAGCAGCCACTTGATCCCATGACTCTGCACTTTTACCCAGTGCGTGAAGAACAACAAGCTGCGGTGCAGAAACATCCCCGCTCTCCCGGTATTGAAACGTGTGTCCATTCAATACAATTTGATTAACCCGTATTTCCATCTCCATTCATCTCCTAGGATCGGAATTGATCATTTTGAACCCGATCAATTTAAGAAAAACCTCCTAAAATACTATGTTCTCTATAATTAAATTATACTCTTTATGCCTTCACACCTTTTATTCCGGCCTACATCCGATTATTTAAACCTTCACCACTTTTATTCATCCTTTGGTCTGGCGGAGTTGGCGGCAGCGAAATAATCCATGACAAATAAACGAAATTGCTTGGCTACCGGGGTGAAGTAGCGTTTTTCTGACCAGCCAAGCCCTATGGTTCTTTGACAGGCAGGTTCGGTTATCCGGATTTTATGGGATAATGACCCGGTTTGATGGAGCCATGTCAATTCGGATACGAAGGCAATGCCCAACCCTTTCCTGACAAGGTCCGAGATGACAGCAGGTTCATCGCCTTCGAATGCGATGTGCTGGACAAATCCTGCTTCGAGGCAAAATTGGTCGGTTAGGCTGCGGAATCCGAAGCCTGTGTTCATACTGATGAATGGTTCATCTTTCACTTCATGAAGTTGGATGCTTTCCCTGCCAGCCAGCCGGTGATTGGGAGGCACGATCAGATATATTTCTTCGGTTATCAGCGGTTCCCACTTTAGGTCGGGGCCTTCTATCGGCACGGATGATATGCAATAATCGATTTCCCCTTCAATTAGAAGCTGTTTCATGGATGATATGGATTTTAGGAATTGTTGAAAACGTACATCCGGATATTTAGATAAAAATGTGCCCAATAAATCAGGCAGGACCCTAGGGATGGTAACGGCCAAGGTGATGTTCTTTTGGTCTTGATCTGTTAATTCCACAATTTCGCGCCTTCCCTCATTCAGTTCCGCAAAAGCCCGTTCGACCCTGTTCAAGAATATTCGTCCGGCTGCATTGAGCTTGATTTTCCGGTGTTCCCTATCGAATAGCGGGACTCCCAAATCCTCTTCAAGCCGGGATATGGTTTTACTGAGCGACGGCTGAGCAATCTGAAGTTGTTCCGCAGCCTTCGTCATATGTTCCAGTCGTGCTACTGTTTGAAAGTACTGCAGCTGTAATATTTCCATTTCTCCACTCTTTTCACATAGATTTAAATCTATTATTACATAATCATTTATGTATTATACAGTATCTAAAAAAGCCATTATGATGAAATAATCTCATTTTGTTAGAAAGGGCAGGATCAATCATGAAAGGTTTACAACTTGTACTTCAAGATATAAAAGCAATGTGGAAACATAAACACGGGAGAATCGCCTTGATTTTCCTTTTGATCGTTCCATTGATTTACTCTGGTTTCTTCTTGGCAGGATATTGGAACCCATATGGACAGATGGATCAGCTCCCTGTAGCAGTGGTCAATCTCGATAATGGTTCGGAAATGGACCATAAGCCAATCGAAGCTGGAAATGATTTCGTTAAACAATTGAAGAAGCAGAAAGAATTGGACTTTCACTTTGTATCAGCAAAGGAGGCTAATAAGGGTCTTAAAGAAGGGACCTATTATATGGTTGTCACGATTCCGGATGATTTTTCGGAAAATGTCACGACTTTAATGGATGAAAAACCGGAAACGGCTAAACTTTTGTATACTGTCAATCCAGGTAAAAACTTCGTTGCCTCACAGATCAGCACAACTGCTGTTGAAAAGATGACTACAAAGATCAACGCAAGCATTACGAAAGTATATTCTGAAGGCATCCTTTCAAAATTCCACGATATTTCTAAAGGCTTGAAGGATGCCGGGGATGGAGCGGAAGAGCTTCATCAAGGAACGGCGGATGCGAAAAGCGGCAGTGAGAACTTGTCCGATGGAATTCAGGACTTGAATACTGGCGCCCAGCAGCTGAAAACAGGGAGCACAAAGCTCTTGGCTGGACAAGAAACCTTAGCCGATGGTGCGGAAGGATTAACATCAGGTTCCCGGAACCTGTATTCCGGCATGAAGCAGCTATCTGAAGGACATCAATCATTGGAAAATGCTTTGAATGAAGTAAATCAGGGGGTTAAGAACTGGTCAGCCGGAAATGCAAAACTGATGCAAGGGCAAAAAGAGGCGGCTGATACAGCGAATACTCTTAAGAAACAATTGGATGCCTATATGAAAAGTCATCCTGATGCAATAAAGGATCAAGACTTCAAGCAAATCGTTGCCCTGTCAGTTGGTTTATCCAAATCAGCCACCGCTTTAAATGCCGGACAAAAACAACTTGGCGAAGGTGCTGCTAAAGTGGCGGATGGACAAGACACCATTCAAACCGGGATGAAAACCTTTGGTGATAAGATGGCACAAGCTACCTCTGGTGCTAAGCAATTAAACGAGGGATCTGAACAATTAGCGAATGGATTATTTAAATGGAAAAATGGTTTCTCCACTTTAAATAACGGAATCGATTCGTTAGCCGGCGGAAGCAGCCAGCTAGCCAGTGGATCTACGGAACTTCAAGACGGACTGGCTTCACTGGAAACGGGATCAAGCAAGTTATCCACCAAGCTTAATGAAGCAGCCGATAAAACGGCCAGTCTTCAGTACGGCGATTCGACCACTTCGATGTTCTCTGAACCCGTGCAATTGGTTCAATCCAATCTATCGGAAGTTCCTAACTATGGGACCGGGATTGCCCCTTATTTTCTGTCACTGGCCTTTTATGTAGGTGGTATCATGGCTTCCAATATTTTACCGCTTGGCCGCAGGCAGAATCTAAAGGTTACCGGAACCGTTCATTTCATGAATAAATTAGGGCTGGTATATGTAATCGGCATGATTCAGGCACTTCTAGTGGATGCGGTCGTCCTTTTTGGATTCCATTTACATGTGGCAAGTGTCCCAGTATTCATTCTGTCAAGCATCATCGTTTCATTCACCTTCATGACGTTCATCCTTATGTTGGTGACCGTATTCGGAGTGGTTGGCAAATTCGCAGCAGTGACCCTTCTCGTGTTCCAATTGGCTACTTGCGGCGGAACATTCCCTGGCGAACTCGGCATGCCATTATTAATGAAAATCGGTTCATTTCTACCTATGGCCCACTCACTAAAAGAGCTGCAAGAGGTCATCTCATTAGGAGGCTGGGAAAACTTGCGGACGCAGATATGGATCTTACTTGCCTATCTAATTACTGCAGCGATCATTGGCTGGATAGCCAGTCATATCCAGCATGCAAAGGTAACTTCAAAAGAAGTGACTTCTTGATTTAAAGCGCAGTCTCATTCTAATGGCGCTTTCCTTTTGTAAGTCCAGCTGAAGGATGAACAGCAATATGAAGTGAAATCACTGAATATGGGTAAAAACGCGAATAAAAAGGTTGATCGTTCCTCCAAATTAATCTGGTTTGAGTCGAATTACATTGGCTGTCGGTCGAATTATTCCGTTCCAGCCCGAAAAAGCTTAAGTGAGATAAAGTAAAAGCCCCTATGCGCCTGATTATTCAGGTGGCATAGGGGCTTTTTGGTTGTGTCCTTTAAGCGGTTTGATTCTTTTTCACGGCTGTTTTTTCTTCAGCCGGCCACGCACGCTTGATGAATAATGACAGAATCAGTGCCACAGCAACAATGAAGGTCGATACAAAGAAGGAGAAGTTAATTCCATCCAGCATCGCCTGCATTCCGACTTGGGCCTGCATTTTTTCCATCACCTCAGCAGTGGGCTGGCTTGTTAATTTGCTCATCGCTTTGGTCATTAAGCTCTCACCGGAAGAAGCTGCATGGTTAGACATGACCGTAACAAGCAATGCAGTACCGATAGCACCGGAGACTTGGTTAAGTGTGTTATTCATCGCTGTACCATGCGGGTTCATACGG
Source organism: Peribacillus simplex (assembly GCF_001578185.1). Lineage (NCBI taxonomy): Bacteria > Bacillati > Bacillota > Bacilli > Caryophanales > Bacillaceae > Peribacillus > Peribacillus simplex. Next base: position 4,191,181 of record NZ_CP011008.1, read on the forward strand.
GCTGGCAGCGAGTTCAATCCGTTTGTCATGATTGGCATCATTGCCATGGAAAGCCCGAATGCACGAATGGAAAACAGAATCACAATGTGTGTATAAGATGTATCCATTGTAAATTTACTGAAGAAATACGTTGTGACAACGGTGATAAATAAACCGGTTGAAGCAAGCACGCGAGCACCGAACTTATCGAAGAGCTTACCTGTGACCGGTGACATAAGGGCCATTAATAGTGCTCCAGGCAGCATCAGCAAGCCGGAATCAAATGGTGAAATGCCACGGACTGTTTGTGTATACAATGGCATTAGGATCATCCCCGAAAACAGAGCCATATTCAGCGAGATTGAAATCGTTGCAGATAAAGCGAACATTGGATGTTTGAAGATCCTGAATTCAAGCATCGGTGTTTCCATTTTAAGTTGGCGTGTAATGAAAAGGATCAGGGAAATGGCACCGACAATCAATGTTCCATAAACCCAAGGGCTATCCCAACCCTTGCTGCCTGCGGAACTGAATCCATAAAGCAGGCCGCCAAAGCCCAGGCTTGATAGGATGACCGATAATTTATCGATTTTAATATCGACTTTTTCCTTTTTGTCTTTAAGCTTGAAGAAGCCGAAAATTAGCACTAATAAAGCAAGCGGAGTAATGAAATGGAATAGCATTCTCCAATCATAATGTTCGATGATCCAGCCTGAAAGCGTCGGCCCGATTGCAGGGGCAAACATCATGACTAAACCGAATAATCCCATTGCCGAGCCCCGTTTTTCAACAGGGAAAGCAGTTAAAAGTACGTTCATTAATAACGGCATCATAATTGCAGAACCTGCAGCCTGAACCATACGTGCTCCCAATAATAGTGGGAATGCTTCCGCTACACCTGCAACGATCGTCCCGATTGAGAATAGGAGCATTGCTGTCAGGAAAAGATTACGCACTGAATATTTCCTTATTAAGAAGGCTGTTGCCGGAATCATGATTCCGTTCACGAGCATGTAGCCCGTTGTCAGCCATTGGACTGTGGAAGTTTCTATTCCCAGGTCTGTTTTAATTGATGGCAGTGCAATATTTAAAAGGGTTGAATTCAGTATCGCTATAAACGCACCGATCATCAGTATGGCTAAAATGCCATACGGCCCTTTTTTTTCAGTTGTTTGTGCAGTACTCACTTTTTATCTAATCCTCCATCCAAACTATTGGTTCATTTAATTGTACGACTAGTATATCTAAATCTCATAAAATCAATAATATACCCCCAGTTCATTTTTTGCAATAAAAATTTACTTGTTTAAATAAGGGTTTGTACTGTGTTGGAAAATAGAGTACGATTACATTTATACAAGCAGTATAATGAAAATTAGGTGATATGATGAATAATCGAAGGCAGAATGTCATCGATGCGGCTCATAAGCTGTTTATTGATAAGGGCTACCAAGCCACGTCCATTCAGGACATTTTAGACGGCAGCGGTATTTCAAAAGGTACTTTTTATAATTATTTCCCTTCGAAGGGTGAATTATTTATTGCCATTTTCCGTTCCGTCTATACAAGGATTCGCCACGACAGGGAAAAACTGTTGATTGGTCAAGATTCAGCTGATATTGAAATTTTCATCCAACAGCTCGAATTGCAGATGATGGTGAACAAACAAAGTAAATTGCTTATCCTGATCGAAGAAGTCCGTGTTTCCAACGACGAGGAATTAAAGCAATTCATCAATCAAACTCTATTGTTGAGCATACGATGGATGTATGACCGTTTTCTCGATATATTCGGGGAAAGCAAAAAACCCTATCTATTAGATAGCGTCATTATCTTTCATTCGATGATGACCCATATGAATCATTTTAGTTATCGTGCTAATGCGGTCGGTACACCGGACATACAAATTATCCGCTATTGCATGAACCGAATTGTCCATTTAGTCAATGAAGTGGCTGATAGCGGAGAACAGATCCTTGATCCCGAACAAATGGATACGTGGTTTCCCCACTTTAAAAACCATCTTGATCCTTGCCATAATGATTTGCTAAATTCCACCACGGATTTGAAAAAAGTAATAAACAATGCTTTTACTTGCGGTGAAGATCGATCAAGGGCAATTGAACTGGTCGATTTTATCCAAGATGAGCTGATGCAGTCCGACAAACCGCGAAAATTTTTGATTGAAAGTTTGCTGCTCACTTTAAAGACTCAATATGCAGCGCAGATACAAGGCTACATCGAGACTTTTGAAGAAAGCATCAACTCATGCATGAGCCAATGATGGAATGGTTTATAGAGGAAACACGCACCTACTAAAACGGTAGGTGTTTTTTTATGAGCATTTTTAATTGATAATGCTGTCCCTTTTATCTACGATCACTATATATTTGTGGTAAATATTGGATTTAATATTCATTTTTTCATTCGGGATTTTCATTTTTGCTACTTTCACCAGTTGTTTTTTTATATCACCCTGGAATTCGTTTCGCTTTTTGATAAGGGTCGGTTTGCTGCCAGTATTTTCGCATTTCTTTACGGTTTTCTTTTTTTCGTGAATGGTTTAATCCTTTTATGGTTATCCGCTTAAAAAGAATCTGCCAACTTGCAGTAGGTTATTTTTAAGATTGATTTTTGAATTGCAGGAAGAAGAAAGTCATTTTATAAAAAGAGTTGGTTTTATAAGAGAGGCCTAAGGAAAGACTATCCTTATTATACTAAAGGGAGGTCTAGTTATTTGAGTGTGAATGAAAATGCTTTGTCCATTCTGGCTCTAGGCGGAGTGAATGAAATCGGTAAAAACATGTATGTGGTTCAATATTCAAACGATATGGTCATTATCGACTGTGGTGCAAAGTTTCCTGATGAAAGTTTATTAGGAGTCGACTTGATCATTCCTGATATTTCCTTTCTACAAGAAAATAAGGAGAAGATCCGGGCTTTAATCGTGACTCATGGGCATGAAGATCATATAGGCGGCATCCCCTATTTCTTGAAAAAATTGAATGTACCCATTTATGCCACACGTTTAACACTTGGGTTGATTGAATTGAAATTAAAAGAACATAACCTTTTGGGTGATACTGAATTAATCCAGATCGACTCGGATTCAACGTTGGAATTTGGGGAGATGAGTCTGGATTTTTTCAAAACGAATCACAGTATTCCTGATTGTCTTGGAGTCACCATGCATACACCGGAGGGTACGGTCGTCCATACAGGGGACTTTAAATTTGACTTAACTCCCATGAATGACCAATATCCCGATATTCATAAAATGGCCGAAATCGGGAGTGCAGGTGTCTTGGCTTTATTATCTGAGAGCACTAACGCTGAACGTCCAGGCTCAAGTCCCTCGGAGCATCTGGTTGGAAGTCATATTGAAGAGGCGTTTATGCAGGCTAAACAGAAAGTCATTCTTTCAACTTTCGCTTCAAACGTCAATCGTGTTCAACAAGTGGTGAACGCTGCCCAGAAGACAAACCGAAAACTCGCCTTACTGGGACGAAGCATGGTGAATGTCGTATCCGTTGCCATCGAGCGCGGCTACCTTGAGGTTCCTGATGGGATGATAATTCAAGCACATGAAGTCGATAATTATGCTCCTGAAAGGGTCGCGGTTTTATGTACGGGAAGTCAAGGAGAGCCGTTTGCTGCCCTGTCCCGCCTTTCCAGTTCGAATTATCGCGATATGAGCATATTACCTGGTGATACAGTGATCCTTGCCTCCACTCCAATACCCGGAAATGAACGGGATGTTTCCCGTATCATCGACAACCTGTTCCAATTGGGGGCCAAAGTCATATACGGTTCTGGGACTGTAACAGGCATGCATGTTTCTGGACATGCCTATCAGGAAGAGTTAAAGCTCATGCTTACCCTGATGAAACCTAAGTATTTCATACCCATTCACGGTGAGTATAGGATGTTGCACCAACATCGGCTACTTGCTGAGGCTGTAGGGGTGGAAAAGGGCAATACTTTCATTATCAATAATGGCGATGTCGTGGATATTGAAAACTCGGTCGCCCGTCAAACGAGAAAGGTTGCTGCCGGCAATACCTTTGTTGACGGTATGGGCGTTGGTGATGTTGGAGAAGTCGTACTGCGCGACCGTAAGCAGCTTTCCGAAGATGGGATGCTCGTAATTGTCATAACACTAAGCAAGACGGAAAGAAAAATAGTATCAGGACCCGATACCATTTCCCGTGGATTTGTATATGTTCAAAATTCCGAAGAGCTCCTTCGGCATGTAAATCGTCTTGTCACGAAAACGGTCAACGACTTGCAAAGTGAAAAAATATACCGATGGAATATCATAAAACAAACCATCAAGAAGGAACTAGGGCAATATCTCTATAACCAAACCAAGAAAAAACCAATGATCCTTCCGTTAATCATTGAGATTTAGCCAGCACACAAAAAGGAACTCGACTTCATGTAGTCAAGTTCTTTTTTTTCAATCTAGTTCTGATTTACTCGCTCTTGCGGCCATCGCCTTGTTTTTATTCCAAACCTTGAACTTCATGAAAATGGCAGCAAGCCCGATGATCACGATGAATAAAAGGCTTATGAAAAACCCGGGACGGATCTCTTTTTCAAGCAGTGTGCCACTGACCGCAGCAAAAATTAGCAGAAGTCCAAAAACGGCGGTAATCTTACTCCAAATTTTATTTTCCAAGATTTTGAATGAAGAAAGAATGATGAATGCCCAGTTATATAAAAGCAATATCCCAGCTGAGGTTGTAATGTATTCATAAATCTTGCCTGGCAGGAGCAAGGCTGTGATGATTGACCCTAAAAGCCCTAAGGCTCCAAGACCCAATGAGGACAGTGGAAGATCCTTGAATTTTTTGATCTTTTGCATGAATAATGAGGGCGCATTCCCATCGTTGGAAAGCGTTACTAACAGATTGGTTACACCAAACAGTGAAGCGGTCATCGTCGAGAAACCGGCAATGATGATCGCACCATTAAATACATGAGGGAAAAATGTCAGGTGATAATTGTCCAATGCAGAAACAAATGGGCTTTCTTTTTCATTGAATGCTCCTAATGAAACCATGGTTACGGCTAATCCCAATGAAACCACATATATGATCGTAAGAACCATGAGCATGATCGTCCCTGCCTTTGGCGCATCCTCTTTCTTTTTCAGCTGCATCGCCATCAATCCAATGACTTCAATGCCGCCAAACGCATAAAAGGCATAGATAAGGGATGTCCAAAACCCTTTTAGCCCTTTTGGAAACAATTCATTGTACGTATTCGGAAATGACGGCGGTTTCCCCCCATCAAGACCAAACCAGCCGAAAACGGCACATATTGCTATAATGATAAACATTACGATTGCCGCTGTCTTAATTACCGCCAGGATGTTTTCAACTCTGTCGAACCCTTTTGTTCCAAGCAATACCACAAAAATTGAAATAATGGCAAATCCAGCCGCAAATAGCCACAGCGGGACTTTCGGAAACCAAAATTGAGATAACAGCGAAAGCGCAGTAAGCTGACTTCCCATGATCAATATATTGGAGGACCAATAATTCCAGCCACAGCTAAAGCCAGCCCATCGTCCAAATGCTTTATTGGCATAATAACAAAAAGAACCCTCTTGAGGATCGGCAGCCGTCATCTTAGCAAGCAGATTATAAACGATGTATGTACCTAGTGCAGCCAAAACAAATGAAAATACAATAGATGGCCCTGTCGTTTTAATCCCTATGGTGGATCCAAGAAAATATCCTGTCCCGATTGTACAGCCTACACCGACTAATGATAGCTGCCACCATTTCATATCGCCTTGTTGTTCACCTGATGATTTGGAATCTTGAACAGTCTTCCCTTTGGCTGAACTGCAATTGGCTTTTGTTGTCATAACATTACCCCCTTTCCATCATTCATAGTGTTGATAATGCCACAATGAATTATGCAAGGAAGAAGTTATCATATGGTTAAATAATTCCCCATTAACATTGAAGTGATATGTAATGCATCGAAGCATTATGATGCGATGGCACGAATGCCTTGATAGGCAAAATAAACCCCAAAACCAGTCAGTGATAATCCAGAGATGATCGAAATGGCCATTAAACTTTTTTCATTTAAGAACCTGCGTAATCGATTTGTTAATGCCGCTACAAAAAAATCCCAGCAAGTAAGACCGAGGAAGATCATCCCGCTATAGATGAAAAGTTGGGATGTCCCATAACTTGAAGCCGTTTTAGCTAAAACAGATCCATATATCCCTAACCAAAATAAAATGGATAATGGACTGGTCACTGACATGATGAACCCAGTTAAAAAGCAGGAAAATAAAGAATCTCTATTCCTGTATTGATTTAATGATATCGTATTTACCCGTAAAACACTTTCCATCCCAGAATAAATAAGCACGCACAAATCCGACAAAAAGCCATAGAAAGATTTGGACGATCGGGATTTCTAAAAACCGTACCATACCCACATACACTAAAATCATGAACAAGGCATCCGCGATCATCGCCCCTGTTCCAACAATCCAGGCATGCCAAAACCCGTTCTTGATTCCTTTATCGATACGAGCAGAATTCACCGGGCCGATCGGTGCTGCAAGGGTAAGTCCTAAGAAAAAGTAACTCAGCAGTAAATGTACATTCAAAAAGCATCACTCCTTCGAGCTTGTTCATGACTTGTACATTCTATGTGACAACCCCTACCTATATCATCATACTGATATAATATTGATGGCATTTCGCAAATTACGCAAAAAAATCCTTTTTCGGCTTTTAGCTAGCTGCTTCTTTCTTGTCTGTACTAATGAATTTCAAAACAATCAATACAATGCATATACCAATGATTCCTGAAATGATATAGCTCATATTGAGATGATTTTTCATGACAAGGGACATGACCGGCGGGCCTGCCGCAACTCCGATGAACCTTGATGACATGTAAAAGGAGGTTATCGTCCCCCGCTGTTCCTTTTTTATATTTTGGGTGATGATTGCGTCGAGTGTCGGCAATAACGCACCAATTGCTATCCCCACCAAGCTTGTCATTATCAATAGAAGGACGACCCTGTTTTTAGTAAAACCGACAAATACAAGGCTGATTGAAAGGACAGCTAAACTGATCATGATGATCTTTTTCATGATTGGTAATTCTCCCTTGATTTTTTTCCCTGCAATATAAGAAGATACACAAAGGAAAAACAGCGGGATCGCTATCACTAAACCTTTTTTGACTCCATGCAAATCATGGATTTTTTCAAGATTGTCTGACAAAAAGAAAAGAACACCGAACAAAACCAACATGACAAATACACCAATCAGGAAAATTGTATATAACCATTTTCCTTCCTGCTTGAATATTTTTTTCGTATCACGCCAGAATTCTTTTAATTTCTTCGGCTCTTCCTTCTCTTTTGGTACCTTTATAAAGAAAAAGACCAAGACAATAGATATTAAACTGAAGAATGAAATCGAGAAGAATGGTAAAAACCAGATAAATGCAGCAAAAAGGGAACCCAATATTGGACTCAGAACTTTCCCAAATGTGTTCGAGGTTTCGATGATACCCAAACAAGCACTTGTTTTTTCATCATCATCCTTGTAAAGGTCCCCCACTAAAGGCAAAATGATGGGCGAGGCTCCAGATGCCCCAATCCCTTGCAATACTCTCCCAATGATGATCCATGTATAAGGATTATCCATTTTCCATGATGCAAAACCTGCAACCAAGCCGCCAATAAGGGCAAGGACAAGACTTGGCATAATCACCATTTTCCGTCCGAAACGATCTGATAAATAACCAGCTATAGGAATTAAAAAAATGGATGCAACGGAATAGCTTGTTATCACCATGCTCGATTGAAAAGAAGATATTCCCACCTTTTCTTCAAAAATGGGCAAAACCGGGATAAGCATTGAATTTCCAAGGGTCATTACCAATGGAATCGATGCCATACTGATCAGACACCACACGCTTACATTATTATTTTGCTTCTCATGACCTTCCATACTTACACTCCTCATCCATTATAAAAGCAACTTATTGCATAAAAGGTATCTTTATTTTCTTCTTTAATTATTATGTTATTGGACAGGAAGATTTATTCATTAGCGTGCCACCCCAAATTATCCCTTGTGTTCCTCTAGCCTAATAGCAAATAGCCCATTCTTTTAAAGAATGGGCTATTTGCTATTAAAACAGCTTATCACTCGGCTATGCTCTTTTTAAGTTAGGGACACCGTTTTTTATAAAAGGATGATATTCCTCTCTTTGCACTCCTTTAATATTCGGTCATTCCAAACCGAAACCTGAACTTCGCCAATATGTGCTTTCTTTAACAAAAACATGCATAACCTGGATTGCCCTATTCCTCCACCTATTGAATGCGGAAGTTTCCCTTCCAATACGGATTTATGATATTCGAGCGTCATACGATCTTCGTTTTTGGATAACCTTAATTGTTTTAACAGCGAATCTTCATCTACTCGAATTCCCATTGAAGAAACTTCAAAAGCACATTCCAAAAGTGGATTCCACAAAACGATATCTCCATTTAGCTCCCTATCATCATAATCTGGTGAACGTCCATCATGTTTTTCTCCTGATTGCAACTTTTTTCCAATCTTCATAATAAAAACCGCACCATATTTCTTTGCTACCACATTTTCTCTTTCCGCGGGAGTCAGATTCGGGTATAAATCCTCCAATTCCTGTGTCGTAATAAAGTGAATTTCATTAGGCAACACAGGCCTTAGCATAGGATGGAATTTAAACATATGAAGTTCGGTCGCCTTAATAGCCTTATATATTTTTTTCACTTCGGATTTTAATGTATTTAAGTTACGCTGTTCTTTTGCTATGACTTTCTCCCAGTCCCATTGATCTACAAATAACGAGCGTAAATTATCTAATTTTTCATCACGTCTTATCGCATTCATATTTGTGTAAATTCCTTCATCAAAAGTAAGGCCATACCTAGATAGAGTAATTCTTTTCCACTTTGCCAAGGATTGGACCACTTCTATTTGTTTATTCTTAATATCCAAAGCATCAAACGTAAGGATCCGTTCCACACCATTTAAATTGTCATTTATCCCATTCGCCTCATTTAAAATGATCGGAGCTGATACTTTAATAAGGTTTAACGCATTTGAAAGTCCTTCTTCAAAATGACCCTTAATTTCATTTATCGCTATATCCGTATGCATGATATCAAGGATTGATTTGTATTTATTTGGCATCGATAATTTGGGCATAATTATCCTCCAATTTGTTTTTGATCCGGGGTTTACTAACGCATATATTGCAAATTGGCATCTTTCCATATGACTAAATATTATGAAGGAACTTTCTGGGTTGTTACAAAACACCACCAGCCTGATTGAATCATTTTCCATAATTAACTATATTCACTCAAAAAAGGACTGACTCAGATAAAAAGGTGGTACAAGTCCAATTGTTTGAATACATTCAAATAAGCAGGATGTATCAAACGATGAGGTGATGATTTGGGTGCTTTTTTCAGCTATGTATTATTAGGCTTATCACTGGCAGCTCCTATCGGTCCCATTAACGCTGCTCAGTTGGACAAGGGAATCAAGAAAGGTTTTTGGCATGCCTGGATTTTCGGCTGGGGTGCCATTTTAGCGGATGTTGTCTTCATAGCCCTCGTTTTTTTCGGTGTCGTCCACTTTTTAGATAACTCCTTCATGAAAACATTTTTGTGGCTTTTTGGCTTTTTCGTCCTGACCTATACCGGAATCGAAAGTCTGCTTAGTGCGGGTAAGATTGAAGTGAATGTACGGAAAGCGAAAGATTCCCTTTTTTCTTCATTCCTATCAGGATTCATCATGTCCCTTTCGAATCCTTTAACCATTTTGTTTTGGCTGGGGATTTATGGATCAATTCTCGCAAACTCCGCTTCAAAATATAATATGAATCATTTACTTTTATACAGTTCAGGGATTCTTATCGGCCTCTTAGCCTGGGATTTCACAATGGCTATAATCGCCAGCACCTTCAGACGTTTTTTATCCAAATCCATTCTAATGGGCATTTCGATCATATCAGGGATATCCCTGATAGGGATAGGCATTTACTTCGCCATACAAGCGGCAAAGGTTTTATTTACATAAGATCTAATTGTAATAGAAAAAAGGCCAAACAGAGGCCATGGCTATTCTTAATCCTGTATCGAAATTAGCATTTACTCGTGAGTTTTAGGGATTTACTCGTGAATTTGGTGCATTTACTCGTGAGTTTCAATGATTTACTCGTGAATTTGGTGCATTTACTCGTGATTTATAGGAGGTGGCATACTAGAAAAAAGGACAGCTAAATGCTGTCCTTTTTAACCAAACTCAACCTAATGGGCCTTTATTATTCGCGAATTCCGCATTAATTTACTCCTCTAAAATTTATTAGATGCTTCGTCCTTTTATTTGTTGGACCACTTTCTTGATGAACCCTTCTATTGCGACACTTTTAAATTCTTGTTCCCCGTATTTCCGGACATTCACTTCATTTTCTTTTTCCTCTTTATCTCCAAGGACAAGCATATATGGGATTTTCCCTATCTGTGCTTCCCTAACTTTATATCCCAACTTTTCATTCCGTTCATCGATTTTCACCCTTATGCCGTGACCCTTCAGTTCTTTTTGGACCTTTAAACAATAATTCAAATGAACATGAGAGACAGGGATGATCTGTACTTGCACCGGGGCAAGCCATACTGGAAAAGCACCAGCAAAATGTTCAATCAGGATTCCAAAAAAACGGTCGATCGATCCAAAGATCGCACGATGAATGACGACCGGACGGACCTTTTCATTATTTTCATCGATGTAAGTCAAATCAAATTTATCGGGCATTTGAAAATCAAGTTGAATCGTTGCACATTGATGGCTTCGTTTTAGTGCATCTTTAATATGAAAATCAATTTTCGGGCCATAAAATGCCCCGTCTCCCTCATTTAATTGATAATGTATCCCGATGTTTTCCAGAACTTTTTTCAAGGCTGATTCAGAATCCTCCCAAAGGGAATCATCGCCCAATGAATCCTCTGGACGAGTCGACAGTTCCACTGAATACTCGAATCCAAAAGTACGATACACCTCGTCAATAAGATGAAATACTTGTTTAATCTCACTTTCGATTTGATCCTGCCGAACAAAAATATGGGCATCATCCTGACAAAATGTCCGGACCCGGAGCATCCCGTTTAATGCACCGCTATACTCGTGCCGGTGGACTTGACCGAACTCGGCCATCCGAATGGGTAAATCCCTATAAGAATAAAGATTGTTTTTGAATATGAGCATATGACCCGGACAGTTCATTGGCTTCATCGCGAATTTTGTATGATCCACATCTGTGAAATACATATTTTCATGGTAATGATCCCAGTGACCCGATTGTTCCCATAACCGCTGGTTCATCATGAAGGGAGTCCGAACTTCGTCGTAATCAGCGTCAGTCTGAAGCTCCCGAGAGAACTTCTCCAATTCATTTCTAATAATTTGTCCCTTCGGTAAATAAAACGGCATTCCAGGGGCTTCCTCCGAAAACATGAATAACTCCAATTGCTTCCCTAATTTACGATGATCGCGTTTGGCTGCTTCTTCTATGAATTTCAAATGATCCTGTAAATCCTTTTTCTTTCTGAAAGCCACGCCATACACCCGTTGAAGAACTTCATTTTGACTGTCTCCCCGCCAATAGGCACCTGATACACGAGTTAATTTGAACGATTTTACATATGACGTGGATGGAAGATGCGGCCCTCTGCAAAGATCGATGAATTCCCCCTGTTGATAGAGCGCTAGTTTTTCACCCTTAGGAATGTTCTTTGCTATATCCAACTTGAATGACTCTCCTCTACCCTCAAATAACTTAACAGCTTCTTCATAAGACACTTCGATTCTTTTAATTTCCAGGTTTTCATTTATGATATGTTCCATCTCTTTTTCAATAGCTTGCAGATCTTCTGAGCTCAAAGGATGTTCTAACTTAAAATCATAGTAAAAACCATCTTCAACGACTGGCCCCATCCCTAATTCCACATTTTCGTATAATCTCTTGATGGCTTGTGCCAAAACATGCGCCGATGTATGACGTAAAACTTGTAATCCCTCATCCGAATCCAGAGTCAGGATCGACAATTCGGCATCTTTATCCAACTTGAAACTTAGATCAACCAGCTTTTCGTCCAGTTTTCCTACTACTGCCTTTTTCCTTAAACTTGAGCTGATGGACCCTGCCACACTTTCCACTGTCATGCCTTGCGGATATTCCTTTTGCTGCCCATCCGGGAATTGGACTTTAATCATTTTTTCACCCATCACATAAACACCCCTTTTTTGGTAATAAAAAAACGCACCCATCCCTATGCAAGGGACGAGCGCGTTTTACCCGTGGTTCCACCCAATTTCCCATAAGCAAGAAACACTCATGGCTCTGGAGCTTGTAACGCAGCTTAGACGATATCAGTTACTCTTGTTCACCGATATAGCTCAAAGGCGGTAAATCAGTTTCCTAAGCCAGGAAGTTCGCAGCTGCCCTTCCCTCTCTGTTGACCGTAAAAATGATTCATGTCCTTATCATGGCAATAATTATAAAAATAAAAAACGCACCCATCCCTAAGTAAGGGACGAGTGCGTTTACCCGTGGTTCCACCCAATTTCCCATAAGCAAAAAACGCTCATGGCTCTGGAGCTTGTAACGCAGCTTAGACGATATCAGTTACTCTTGTTCACCGATATGGCTCAAAGGCGGTAAATCAGTTTCCTAAGCCAGGAAGTTCGCAGCTGCCCTTCCCTCTCTGTAGACCGTAAAAATGATTCATGTCCTTATCATGGCAATAATTATAAAAATAAAAAACGCACCCATCCCTAAGTAAGGGACGAGTGCGTATACCCGTGATTCCACCCAATTTCCCATAAGCAAAAAACGCTCATGGCTCTGGAGCTTGTAACGCAGCTTAGACGATATCAGTTAATTTACGTTCACCGATATGGCTCAAAGGCGGTAAATCAGTTTCCTAAGCCAGGAAGTTTGCAGCTGCCCTTCCCTCTCTGTAGACCGTAAAAATGATTCATGTCCTTATCAATGCTTCTTAGCATGTTAATGGTTTTTATATTGTTATATATATTACAATAAATTTCCACAAGTGACAACATCGAATGATTTGATTTCAGAATTTTTTTCATGTTAATAAATAGGCAGAAGGTTAAATCAAATACTATCTCCAATAGACACTAAATTGGTATAATCAGTAAAAAAGGAGTCTCTATGAAAAGATTAAGCAATTGGTCCATCGTACTTGCAGTGATTGGTATCCTATCATTTTGCTGTTCTTTTGTTTTTTCTAAAGCCTTTGAGCCTCTTATGGCCATAGGATTCGGTGCTTTACTTATTGGTATGTTATTTAGTTTCGGGGCGATGCTTAAAAGTGAAAAAGGAAAGTCGAAATACTTGGCTGTGGCTGCATTCTTTCTTTTAAGTTTCATTCTCGTTTGGAATGAACCATTTCAAATCGTAAGGCTATTAACCTGGATGAAAAATTAAATGAAAAAACCCGTTCGCCATGACGGGTTCATTCTTCATCGGCTATCGTTCGACTTGAATTCTTTATTCCAAGCCATATCGTAAGTCCAGTGGTCCAGAGTATTAGCGCGCATCCAAAGCCGAGCAATGATAACGGCGCAAGGATTTGATGCTCCCCAACCATGACGGTGTCTGGCACAATCAGCCATGTGATAAGCGCCAATAAACAGAGAAGCACACCTGTTGCATAATAAACCTTGATTTGGAAAAGTGACGCCAATGGTAAAAAATGAATCGCTACAATAATGGCGATGACCCCCGGTATAAGATCGGTGTGATTGATCAAGTTACAGATGGTAATGGCAATCCCAATCAGCAAACCTTCGGCAATGAAGACCATATTAAACAAAAATCCGATACGCTTAAGACGTCTTGCCCCATCATCTGAAACTTGATTGGACATTTTTTGTGATGCATGTATTAATGAAATGCCAACGATAACCATGATGATTCCCACGAATATGGCTGCGAGTTCCACGTAGGGAAACCCCCACCCTTGCAATCCCATTACACCGGTACCCGCCCACAGTGTTCCGAAGACCGCCATGAAAATGACTCCAATTCCAGAACCGCGAAACGCCTCTTTCATCATCAGTTTCCTTTCATCCACAGTATAATCGTACATAGAATAATATTGCACCACTTCCCCAATTATTCAGCTATAAAAAAATCATTTGAGATGAGATAATTGCCGTTTCGGAGATATAATTCGATTTTCGCAGATATAATTGGATTTTCGCAGATATAATTGGATTTTCGCAGATATATTCCGTTTTTCGAAGATATAATTGGGTTTCGATACAAATCTTCATGAAAAAAACCTGAGTCCTCCAAGGGGTCTCAGGTTTTTTCATTCATATCAAGCCACATCTGATTTGTCAAATTGACAATCTTTCAATGAAATTAATTTGGTCTTATGATAAATCTTGTATCCTAGCCAAATCGCCAGGAATAGCGGCAGTCCGATATAGGAGACAGCGACGCCATACCAGTCGATGCTGCCGCTTAGGAATGCTTCATAGTTCTGCCCTGCAATGACACCCATGCAAAGGACCAATGAAAGAATCGGACCGAATGGAAACCATTTTGCTTTATATTTCAATTCGTTTATGTCACCGCCCTGTGCGACGTAGGCGCGTCTAAAGCGATAATGGCTTATGGCTATTCCAATCCAGGCGATAAAGCCGGTTAGCCCCGATGCGTTCAATAACCATGTAAATACGTGATCCCCAAAAATGGAGGTCAAGAAGGCTAGCCCGCCAATTAATGCCGTGAGAATCAAAGCATTCATCGGGATTCCCCTGCGGTTGACTTTAGCAAGGAATTTGGGAGCTTGGTTATCTTTCGCCATCGACCATAACATCCGCGTTGAAGCATAAAGCCCCGAGTTCCCTGCGGATAGTAAGGAAGTCAATACGACAGCATTCATGACGGATGCCGCGAATGCAAATCCTGCGCGTTCAAAAACAAGCGTGAAAGGGCTTACAGAAATATTTTCCACATCCCCGTTCAGCAAACTTGGACTTGTATAAGGAATTAACAGGCCTAGTATCAGGATGGCCCCGATGTAAAACAATAGGATGCGCCAAAATACTTGGCGGATCGCATTCGGGACATTTTTTTCGGGATTCTCACTTTCACCGGCAGCAATACCAACTAGTTCCGTGCCTTGAAAGGAAAAGCCGGCTATTAGAAAGATTGAGATGATCGATAAAAACCCTCCCTTGAATGGTGCCTCACCCATGGTGAAGTTTTCGAACCCTATCACCTTTCCGCCAAAAACCCCTAAGATGGTCAATAATCCAATAATGATAAAGAAAATGATCGCGACGACTTTTATTAAAGCAAACCAATATTCAGATTCACCATAGCTTTTAATGGATAGGGCGTTGAGGGTGAAGACGATTCCTAGAAATAATGCACTCCATAAGAGGCTGGGTACATCAGGGAGCCAGAATTTCATGATGATGGCTGCTGCGGCTATTTCCACGGCAAGGGTGACTGCCCAGTTAAACCAATAATTCCAGCCAAGTGCAAAGCCGAATGCGGGATCTACAAAGCGTGTGGCGTAGGTGGAAAATGATCCCGATACAGGCATATATGTCGCCATTTCCCCTAAGCTTGTCATAAGGAAATAAACCATGATCCCAATGCATGCATATGCAGCGAGGGCACCACCGGGCCCTGCGCTTTGGATGGTTGCCCCGCTTGCCAGGAATAATCCGGTTCCGATTGAACCGCCTATGGCAATCATGGTCATATGCCTTGCTTTCAGTTTCCTTTTAACTGTCGGTTCTTGATTTTCAATGAGATTCATGTCCATATGGTTCCTACCTCATTTTCTATTAAAGTTAAAAGATTTATATAGTCTCCAACAATCGCTTTTTTGGAAGTCTATATGCGAACTAAGGGATATCATGATATATCAGGCTTTACTGGGTAGGCTAGTATCCGGTTTAATTGCCATTGCCTGGTACCGTCAGCCTATTCTCAGCCGGAATAACCTCATCCTGCTCAATGTCCATTCCACACCATTGAATTAAGGTAAGGGCGATGATCTCCGCTGCCGAGAACACATTGTCGAGTAGGATGTATTCATTTGGATAGTGGGCAACCTCGGTTACTCCAGGCCCGAACACGATTGCAGGCGTTTCACCGACATGTGTCAGCAATCCCCCATCCGTTCCCCACGGAGAGGCCTCGATTACCGGGTCCTGTCCTGCAACCCGACGAAATTGATGGACAAGCGCATTCATCAGTTCATGTTCCACATCAATTGCCCCTGGAACCCAACGTGCCCCGAACCATTCCAATACGGGCGGATTTTCCTTGAACCATTTGTCCACTTCTTTCAGCTGCAATAACCAGTCGGCCATTTCTTCCTTCGCCTGCTCCATCGTTTCCTCCGGCGCAACGCCCATCCTCCCTTCGATTTTCACAAGGTCGGGAACGGATGACGGCCAATTACCCCCTTCAATGACACCTAGATTGATTGGAATCGGAATGGGCGTGTTTTGATAAAGCGGATCACTGATACGTGCATTTCGCTTTTCTTCCAAGGCACGAATATGATTGATGACGGTCATGCTTTTTTCAATGGCACTAACGCCTTCATACCTTGTTCCGCCATGGGCTGACCGCCCTTTTACATGGACCCGGAACCACATCGAACCCTGCTGTTTCGGAAAAATCCTCATATTCGTCGGTTCAGGAATAAGGGCAGCATCTGCTTTATATCCCCTCAGGACGGCCGCTAATGTTCCGGCCCCGCCGCTTTCTTCTTCAATCACACTTTGAAAAATGACATCTCCTTTTAATTGGATGCCATTTTCCTTCAATGCCTGCATCGCAAGGATCAGCGATACATTTCCACCTTTCATATCGGTTACACCGCGACCAAACATTCTTCCATTCTTAATGGCTCCACTATATGGGTCGTCGTCCCACTGCTCCCGGTCCCCATCCGGAACCACATCGATGTGTCCGTTCAAAATGATGGAACGGCCGCCTCCAGTCCCTTTCATGATACCTACCACATTGGGGCTGTTGGAAAAATCACTGCGTGGAGAATAGAAATAAGAATGCTTTTTCAGCTCGCCGCCGTCAGGTTCCCAACTATCGATCTGCAAACCCATTTCCTGAAGCTTCTGGGCGACAATGGCTTGTGCCCCTGCTTCATTTCCTTGCGTACTCGGGGCTTGTACCATTTTTTGCAATAGGTCTGTTCCTTCTTCCCGATGATCCTTGATCCATTGGTTTATCCGTTTTTTTATATCCGGCACTTTTATCCTCCTTATTTACACATATTCTGATAGATTACTGAAAGTCCCATTCCACCTGCCATACACAACGTTACCATTCCGTACTTAACTTGTGAACGCAACATTTCATGCATCAGTGTGACAGTTAATTTTGCACCTGTTGCTCCTACAGGGTGACCAAGTGCAATTGCCCCTCCATTGACATTGACGATATCCGGATTCAAATCTAACTCCTTGATCACTGCAAGTGCTTGGGCAGCAAAGGCTTCATTAAGTTCAATCAGTCCGATATCCTCTAACGATAGACCTGCTTTTTCCAATGCCTTTCGAGTCGCTGGTACAGGTCCAATCCCCATAACTCCAGGTTCAACACCTGCACTGGCGAAAGCCTTGATTTTCAAGAGTGGTTTTAATCCCTCTTTTTCTGCTTGCTGCTTGGACATTAATAGTACAGCTGCCGCTCCATCATTCATGGGACAGGCATTTCCTGCTGTAATGGTTCCTTCATTTTTGAATACTGCTGAAAGACTGGCTAGCTGACTCAGATGAATGTCCTCGCGTACCCCTTCGTCATGGTTAAAGATTTGAAGACCTTTTCGATCCTTGATTTTAAGCGGAATAATTTCTCGCTCAAAGCGACCCTCTTCCATAGCTTTCCAAGCCTTCTTGTGGCTTTGATAAGCAAATTGATCCTGTTCTTCACGACGGATGCCGTATATTTCAGCCAGGCGCTCGGCTGTTATTCCCATATGCTCATTTCCCAAGGAACATATTAATCCATCTGCCAGCAGAGCATCCTCCATCGTTACGTTTCCAAATTTACCGCCCCATCTATTTTTCACGATATAAGGCACATTGCTCATGCTCTCCACTCCGCCGGCAATGATCACGTCCTCTTGACCAGCAGCGATAGTTAAAGCAGCGTTGGTAATGGCCTTTAAACCTGATCCACATGCTTTGATTACAACGTGCCCTGGGACACTGTACGGGAAATTTGCCATCTGCGACGAAATTCGGGCCGAGTTAAGGCCGCCTCCATGGACATAGCCATGCCCGAAAATCACTTCATTGACCTTATCTTTACTTAACCCGGAATTCTCCATTAGACCTTCCAATACTTGACGGCCCAATTCGGTAGCATTAACATTCCGGAGTGATTTACCAAAGGATCCAACTGCAGTTCGCGCCCCAGCAACGATGACAACCTCATTCATGCTCTTTTCCTCCTCTTACCTATTCAATGCTGTTTACAGTAGCCTCGATTTTCAGCGTCGCCTCTGTATTCCTTATCACATCATCCACCGTATATGGCGCCATGACTTCCTTCAGTACCAAACCCTCTTCCGTAACTTCCATGACAGCCATATCCGTAATGATCAAATCCACACTCTGCCTTGCCGTCAATGGAAGCGTACATGTCTTCAATATCTTCGATTCACCCTGCTTGTTCACGTGATTCATCAAGACGATCACCTTTTTGGCCTTCTGGGCAAGCTCCATCGCCCCGCCCATCCCCGGTACTCGCTTACCTGGGACGATCCAATTAGCCAAGTCCCCCTTTTCACTGACTTCCAAGGCTCCAAGGATGGTGATGTCGATGTATCCTTTCCTGATCATTCCAAATGCTGTTGCACTGTCAAAATATGAAGCTCCCATTACAGTAGTGATCGGGAACCCTCCTGCGTTACAGAGAGCAGGATCTTCTTTCCCCTGATCCGGACTTGGACCTGTACCGAGAACCCCATTTTCCGCATGGAACAGCACATGGATATCTTGAGGTATATGGTCGGCCACCAAGGTAGGGATGCCGATGCCTAAATTGACGATCAAGCCGTCATGGATTTCCTTGGCGGCGCGTTTCGCGATGCGATTTCGTACATCTACTGCCATGCCCATTTCCAATTCACCCCTTTTGTCGGAATCACCATATCTACATAAATGCCTGGTGTGGCAATGCACTCAGGATCCAATTCACCTACAGGAACGATTTCTTCCACTTCCGCAATCGTGAAGGCACCTGCCATCGCTACCAGCGGATTGAAGTTACACGCAGTCTTGTCGTACACCAAATTCCCAAGCGAATCTGCCTTTTTAGCATGGACGATGCTGACTTCAGAGGTCAAAGCGGTTTCCACCAAAAATTCTTTTCCTTCTATAACAATCTTGTCCTTGCCTTCTTCGGCTATCGTGCCAATCCCGACATCGACAAAAATCCCGCCTAGGCCTACACCGCCAGCACGGATCCGTTCAGCTAATGTCCCTTGCGGTGAAAATTCCACTTGCAGCTTTCCTTCAGTCATGAGCCTGCCTGCATTAGGATTGGATCCGATATGTGAGGCGATGACTTTCTTTGCCCTTTCAGCAGTCACAAGCCGGCCAATGCCGATATCAGGGAATCCAGTATCATTGCCAATCAAAGTCAGTTCCTTGACTCCCTTGGCAAGGATACCCTGTACAAGCGTGGGGGGAGTCCCCACTCCGCCAAACCCACCATACATGAGTGTGCAGCCATCGGAAATATGCTCCAGTGCTTCTTCGATTGTCACTATTTTGTTATTCTTCGTAATGGCCTGCTTCATACCGTTCCTCCTAAATAGCCTGCATGTCCTCAATCAAACCCTCCGAGTGCAATTCATGCTGCAACTCTTCAAGGGAAGCTTCCAATATCTTGACGAGGCGATCGATTTCTTCATTCGTAATGACTAATGGCGGAGATAGGATAACCGCATCACCGGCAATTCCTTCAATCGCACCTGCAGCAGGATAGATCAACAACCCCTTCGCAAAAGCCTTATTGACAAGCCTTGTAGTAAGGCCGACTTGCATGTCGAATGGCGTTTTTGAAATCCGATTGGAGACAAACTCAAGTCCAAGGAGAAGCCCTTTCCCTCGTACATCCCCAATGATATCGAATTTCTTAGCCAGCCCTTGGAGCTTCTTAAACAGGTATTGACCTTTCTCCTCAGCCGCCTGAACCAGGTCATTTCCCTCAAGGTAGGTAAGCACTTCCAATGAAACGGCGGCAGATAAAGGGTTTGCACTATATGTATGGCCGGCCATGATTGAATTCGAGCCTTTTAAAATGGGCTCCATGACACGGTCGCTAATCATTGTGGCGGCCATTGGAGTATAGCCCGCGCTCATTCCTTTACCCAAGGCGATGATATCCGGGGTTACTCCCCAGTGTTCCATCGCGAACATTTTTCCTGTCCGGCCGATTCCCGTCATTACCTCATCGGCGATAAAGAGAATGTCATAGCTTTCGCAGATTTCCTTAATCCTTTGATAGTAGCCATCCGGCGGTGTTACAGCCCCGGCGGATGCCCCGATGATGGGTTCGGCGATGAAGGCTGCGATATTCTCGGAGCCGACCCTTTGGATGGCTGTCTCCAGTTCATCTGCACACTGAAGCTTGCAGCTGGAAGGTTCACTATTATACGGACAGCGATAACAGTAGGGAGCAGATATGCTAGGGAAATCCTCCAATAGCGGAACAAAACGTTTTCTCCTTGGTACATGACCTGACATCGATAAAGCGCCCATCGTAATCCCGTGATAACTCGTCCATCTGGAGACAATGCGATTTTTTCGCTCATATCCTTTTTCTTGCCAATGTTGAATCGCTATCTTCATCGCCGTTTCGGTCGCTTCCGATCCACTATTCACGAAAAATGACCAATTCAAATCCCCTGGAGCCAACTCACTTAGCTTCTTGGCTAATGCCTCAGCGGCTTCACTCGTAAAATGGGATCTATATGCAAAAGAAACTTTGCGGGCCTGCTCCTTCATTGCCTCGACAACCTCTAATACACCATGGCCGATACTCGCTGTAACCGCACCTGATGATCCGTCTATATACTGATTTCCATCTATATCATAAAGATAAATTCCATTCCCATGAGAGATAGTGGGATAGTCATGATCTAGAGTAGGCTTAATCAAATGATTGCGTGTCATGTCATCTCTCCTCTTTAACGTTGTACCCACTGTACATTTTTTCTATTAATCAATTAAGTTCCTAATTTGAAAAAATTATAAGAAACCAAGTTTACCAGCTAAAAGGTTCATCCTGAATCAGGATGGATTCTGTAGGGCAGCCTTCCATTGCATCCTGCATGTCATCATGCAGGATCTCCGGAACTTCGGCAATCCCCTGATTATCGTCCAAGATCACGAAAGCGATCCCTTGATCGTCATAGTCATAAATTTCAGGACCTGTTGAACCGCATGCCCCGCACGCAATGCAGGTTTCTTTATCAACCCATGTGTACTTAGCCATAGAAACAATCCTCCTATTTGACGGATAAATCTTTACCCCAAATATTCATGTCCTCATACTTATCCCAAATATTGCAATTCTTCGTTAATCTGCCGCCATATTCATATCCCAGCTGGTGAAAGACGGCATTCATGCCCATTGACAATGATCGCGCCAATGAATATGAACAATATATATTTTTCCTGATCAATTCTTGTTCCAATGCAGAGATGAGCACCTTCATGAAACCATGCTTTCGATGATGGGGGATTGTTGCACAGTCTGTTAATTCAGCATTATGATACATCTCATTCACTTCCGCGGATGCAGCGCTCACGATGATTCCTTCATATTCGATAACACTGAAGATCGTACCTTCCTCCATCACTTTCTTGATATATCGCTCATCATTCATCGGTGTAGGATAGGTTTCAAAGATGGCACCATATAAATTCGCCAGCTCTTGTGCATCTTCCTCCGTAGCAAACCGTAGGATGTAATTCTCAGGCATTTGCTGGGATTCAATCAGTCTAGGAATCTGACTGACATCTTGGATGACTTTATCTTCCTTGATCCAAAAATCGCTTGTTCGCCTTTCATCCGTTAAATAGAAGGCCATGCAATAGGCATCATTCCCTTTGAAATACCTGCTCAATACTCCTTCCAGCATGAATCCTTGACCCAATGCCACAGATAAATCTTCATTCCTGGCTTTAAGTATCACTTTAGTAAAGCCCTGCTCCTTTGCGATGACAAGCGCCCGAGCAATTGCTTTTTTGATATCTCCCCGATAATCATCCATGCGCAAGCGCTGATTGGAATGATCATGATAGAGCTCCATCGTATAACATTCCCCAGTCTCCACCTGGGTGAAAAAAGGCAGTTTTTGAACAGGCATTATGTATCCCCCTTATTTAAAGAATTCGGGAGAAGAGATGCATATCATCCGCTTCTCCCGGCATTCTATTTCCAATTGAATAATTTTTTGACGGGTGCCTGAAGAAGCTGATCATACGTAAACTCATCAGGGTATTCACTCACATCATATATGGATAAGGCTTCATCAACCTTTTGATTCATCGAATCAGACACATAGATTCCACATTCCGGACAGTTCAAGGCTGGAACTTGAAGGACCCTTATTGAGCGTTTCCCATCAGGCATGATCCAGTAACAATCCTTCTTTTCGCTTTCTTCTACGTTAGGGGCACTACACCAGAGGCAATCCATCTTTATTCCCCCTTGCCTTCAGAATTCACCGAGCCGCTTCCGACCAAGGCGTTCTTTTTTTCTTGGGCTTTCCTTAATTTTTCCTTCATTTCGTCCCGTTTATCACGGCGATCCTTCAATGATGCATGTTCACCAGTGCTTTCATACGCTTTTCTCTTATCAAGACGGCGAAGGCCCTCTGGCACCAAGTTGAATTTCTCGTCCGTCATGAGAGCGGAAATCCCGACAGCTTCTTTCCTGTCCTCAGTACCATACACTTCATCAAAGTAAGCATCCGCACTGCCGGCAACATAATTCTTCGGCTCCGGATAACTTGTGATCACTCCTTCAAAGTTCCGTAAAACGACTTTATCCGGACTTTGAGAAAGCAGGTAATTCGGAGTCAAGGCAATCTTTCCGCCTCCGCCAGGTGCATCCACCACAAAGGTTGGCACCGCATATCCTGATGTATGGCCGCGCAGCGCTTCAATGATTTCCAGTCCTTTTGAAACCGGCGCCCTGAAATGCCCGATCCCTTCAGATAGATCACATTGATAAATGTAATAAGGCCTTACCCTTGCTTTAACACAGTCATGCATAAGCTTTTTCATGATATGTACACTATCGTTGATACCAGCCAGGATAACAGCCTGATTACCAAGCGGCACCCCTGCCATCGACAGCATGTCACATGCTTTTTTCGCTTCATCCGTCAGTTCAAGTGAATGATTGAAATGTGTATTTAACCAAATCGGATGGTATTTCTTCAGAATATTGCATAAATTTTCTGTAATCCTCTGCGGGAAAACGACCGGTGCACGTGTGCCGATCCGAATGATTTCCACATGCGGGATGGCACGTAAGTTACTCAATACGTATTCAAGGATCTTATCATTGATCAACAGGCCGTCTCCTCCAGAGATCAACACGTCCCTTACTTCCGGGGTATTCCGGATATATTCAATCGCCCCATCCAGCTGCTTCTTGGGAACACCCATGCCTACCTGACCTGAAAAACGGCGTCGTGTACAATACCGGCAGTACATGGAGCATTGGTTCGTTACAAGGAATAGAACGCGATCCGGATAACGATGTGTCAATCCTGGAACAGGGGAATCCTCATCCTCATGCAGCGGATCCTCCAAATCATATCTAGTCTTGTTCATTTCTGCCGAAAGCGGTACCGACTGTAAACGAATCGGACAGCGAGGATCATCAGGATTCATCAAAGATGCATAATAAGGCGTAATGTTCAATGGAATCGTTTGAGTCGAAATCCGGACTCCTTCCTCTTCATCCGGTGTCAAATTGACGACCTTTTTCAAATCATCCAGTGTTTTAATCGTATTGGTCAATTGCCAGATCCAATCATTCCACTGCTCTTCCGTTACGTCCTTCCACAATTCGATATCATTATAATGCCTGCGTCCACCAAGGTATTCTTTATTTTTTACATCAATTCCCATCAAATTCATTTAAAATTACCTCCCCTTATTATAAGAACTTATAAATATATACTCGCAAGAATGATGCCAACATTCAAATCAAGGAAAACGTAAGCAAAAGGGGGTAAACCTACCTTAAAACCGCAAGATATTTTTCATTACGCATAATTTTTTGCAGCCAGATTATTTGCACTAAGCAGAAAATTCAAAAAAAGAGGGCCTCGACACACGAGAGCCCTCTTCAAGGTACATCATCATTAAGGAAGTGACAGCGTTTTCAAAAAACCTCAATTTATTTCGATTCCTTTGATCCTGCCGAATAAACTTTTTCAATGCCATACTTATTTAACTTATATTGCAGTCCCTGTCTTTTAATATTGAGGGCTTCAGCCGTTTTGCTGATATTCCCGTTATATTTCTCAAACATATTGATGATCATTTCCCTTTCCATTTCTTCAAGAACGACAGGTAAATCAATCTTATTTTTCAATGGGGAAGGATGGTTCTGCGCATTTGATGCAGCGTAATTTCCAGAAGGAAAAAGATAGGCAGGAAGATGATGTTCATCAATCATATCTTCCCCTGCGTCCATGACATTAAAGGTTAACTCTATGGCATGTCCCAGTTCACGAATGTTCCCGGGCCATGGATATTGAAGAAGCCGCTGCATCGCCTTATGACTGATCCCGCGCACTTCCGTAAAAAATGATTTGTTGAATTTTTGAATAAAGTGATTGACGATTTCCGGAATATCCGTTTTACGCTCCAGAAGTGAAGGCATTTGGATCGTCACAACATTCAGGCGAAAAAATAAATCCGAGCGAATGATTCCCCGCTCCAACGCCTCTTCTGGAGAAATGTTCATTGCAGCAATGATCTTCACATTAACCTTTTGCTCCTTCGAACCCCCAACACGGCGCACCTCGCCTTCCTGAAGCACCCGCAGCAATTTTGCCTGCAGACCGAGGTCGAGACTATTCAACTCATCAAGGAAAAGGGTACCGCCATTTGCCTGTTCAAAAATGCCCATGCGATCCATCGCTCCGGTGAAAGCCCCTTTCGTCGTGCCGAACAGAAGACCCTCCATCAATTCCTTTGGAACAGCCGCACAATTTTGCGCAATGAACGGTTGATTTCGCTGAGCACTTACATTATGTATACTTTGCGCGACCAGCTCCTTCCCTGTCCCTGTAGGTCCATAAATCATGACTGGGGAATGTGTACGGGCCGCTTTTTTCGCCAATGATATGGCTTGCTGAAAAGCAGGGCTAGTACCGATCAAATCACTAAAATGATAGGTCGCCGTCCCTTCAGAAAACTTATTTTTCTTATGGGTCTCTGCCAGCTGGGAACGTAAATCGACAATTTGGTCGTACATATTCATGACCTTCGTAATATCCTTTGCGATTTCCACTGCCCCAGTAATTTCACCATCCTCATATAAAGGATACGTACTATTGATGGACGTTATTTTTTTCTCTTTTAAATTGACATATGTCTGAATGGACTCATTCGTTTCCATGCCTTTTTCCAATGCTACATGCAGCGTACTGGATTCATCAGTCAATGATGGATAAAGCTGAAAAATATTCTCCCCCAGCACCTGTTCACGATCAAGCCCGTCAATATGTGCCATCATTTCATTATAGAATACCGTATCCCCATCCTTATTCACGATATGGACACCCACATTAATCACATTCAATATCCATTCAAATTGAGTGGAAAACTGATTTACTGAAGATTTCATTTCTTCATCTCCGTTCTCTGTCATTTGATAGAATCACCTGTAAATTATAGCATTTAATGGGAAGCATTCATCCCTTTATTCTTATAAGATTAAAACTTCAACATAAAGGCAATAGAATAATAAGGTCAAAAAAAGGAATCTCGCATTAAGCCAAGAAGGTTATATAAGAAAATATAAAATATAGGGGTGATTCGGATTTCAGAACGAAGCAAAGAAACGAAAATAGAAATTAAACCGTGGGAAGATAAAGACCTGGAATTACTTTTTCAACTAAATGCCCCAGAAATGATGGAATATCTTGGCGGACCTGAAGGTAATGAACAAATCCTGAAACGCCATCAACGGTATCTGCAGATTGGGGAGAAGGGATGCATGTTTAGCATCATCTCGTTTCCAGAGGCTGAAGCAGTCGGTTCCGTTGGCTACTGGCAAACAGTGCGGAACGATGAAAATGTGTACGAAATCGGTTGGAGTGTCCTCCCTTCATTTCAGGGAAAAGGGATTGCTTCCCATGCTGTGAAGGCACTGATAGAGAAAATAAAAGCCGAACGAAAATACAAATACATTCACGCATTCCCCTCAATCCATAATGATGCGTCAAATGCAATTTGCCGCAAGCTTGACTTCAAGCTTACCTCCGAATGTGAATTCGAATACCCTCCAGGGAGCTTTATGCGTTGCAATGACTGGTGCTTGGAACTTGAATGAATTTATCAGACAAAGAGCGGATTAATTCATGTGTAGGTCGAATTATTTTGTTGAAGGTCGAATTATCCCGTGTGCAGGTCGAATTATGCCGGGTTTAGGTGAATTATTTCCCGGGAAAGTCGATTTATTCCCGGGGTTGGTCGAATTAACTCGGGGGAGGACGGATTACATCCACTCCGCCAACGTAAATTCAACTGGAACCCTGAACTTTTCTTTAGTGCTTTTATCAGTCTTAAAGGATAAAGAACCTAAATATGAAGTTATATCTTAATGGTTAGGTTGATTCTCTAATTTTAAGTTTGGTAGGTAATTTAATAACGTCACGCTTTAATTCCAAATCATTATTTAAATACTTTATTAATTCTATTGCAGAGCGTTGTCCTAGTTCCATAATTGGTATATCGATTGTGGTTATGGTGGGGGTTGTGACTTGGCAAATTGATTGATTATCATAACCAACTATAGCTAGGTATTCTGGTATTTTATAATCCAACGCAGTTGCCCTTTTAATAATTCCTGCTGCAACCTGATCATTTCCAGTAAATAAGGCAGTGGGTTTTTCTTTTAATTTAAATATTTCATCACAAATACGGAATCCATCTTCGATATTAAACCCATGTCCAAATATCCAGTCTTCATTGTGTAGTAAATTATTATCTGCTAAAGCTTTTAAAAACCCTTCTTTTCTTTGACTCTGAGCCTGACTATAAGAAGTATCATAACAAAAACCTATCTTTTTATGGCCTTTTTTTATTAAATGATCAACAGCTTTGTATGTCGCTTCTAACTCATCATAACCAATAATGGGTATAGGGGCGGAATAATGGTATTCATTACACAATAAAATTGGGCCGTATGTCAAATAAGGCTTTATTAAATTCCATTCATTTTCTAACGCTCCTAAAATAACCCCATCTACTTCTCTATTCTTTAATCTTTCCATAATATCCAATTCATTTTTCGAATCATAAAAGGTTTGAAAAATAAGAACTTTATAATCATTTTCCAATGCTGCTAGAGATACTCCTTTAATCAATTGGGCAAAGAATGGATGATCGAATCTTGGGACTAATATTGCAATAGTTTTGGTTTTATTTGTCCTAAAATTTCGGGCAAGCGAACTTGGTACATAATCAAGCTCTTTAATGACCTTTAAGATTTGTTCCCTTTTTTCCTTTGATACGTATGGATGATTATTTAAGACTCTAGATACCGTTGTTTTAGAGACGTTACATAGCTTAGCTATCTCGCTTATTTTAGTCATTTAATCCCACCCTTGTAATAAGTTGTTGACATGTTATCGATTTCAGAAGTTATTATAATACCGTTCCTTATATATCACATATTAACAAAATTTCCGGAGGTGTACTTTTAAAAAAGCATTTATTAATGTATTGCTAGTAAAGCATTTAAAAGGTGAATTACAACTTAATTATAAGCCACAAGTAGTTAATGAACTGAGCGGATATTTTTAGCTAATGGAGGGATTGTTATGTTATTGAATAAAAAGGGCGGGTTTCAGTTATTGCCAAATGTTGAAGACCCCAAATACATTGTATTCTGTGATTTTGATGAAACCTATTATCCTCACTCCATGAGTCACGAGAGACAGAAAGATTTATATGAACTTGAAAATTACTTAGAAGCAAAAAGTTATGATGAAGAGCTTGTCTTTGGCTGGGTAACTGGGAGTAGTATCGAATCGATATTACATAAAATGGAACACGGTGGATTCAGGTTTTTCCCGCATTTTATAGCCAGTGACCTAGGTACCGAAATCACCTATTTTTCAGAAAAAAACTTTTTGGAAAAGGATCCAGATTGGAATTCACAGATTAATATCGAAAAATTTAATAAAAGGAAAGTTGAAGAAATTTATAATGTTCTACTTAACGGCAATATACCATTAACTCCTCAGACTCAAATGGGAAGTTCACGCTATAAAAGAAATTATTATTATCAAATACAACATGAATCCGTCGACAAGAAGAACCTATCCACCATCCAAAGGGTTGCCCAAGAGTACGGAATAGGGGTAAACATTAATCGTTGTAATCCCCTTGCCGGCGATCCTGAAGATAGTTATGATGTAGACTTTATTCCATTAGGTACTGGAAAAAATGAAATTGTACGTTTTATGCTAGACAAATTCGCGCTGAGTCGGGAGCATGCCTTTGCATTCGGGGATAGTGGAAATGATCTACTCATGTTAAAAAGTGTTAAACATGGTTATCTGGTAGGGAATGCAACTCAAGAAGCCAAGCAAGTTCATACTAAAATAACGACAGGTACGTACTCTAAAGGAATATTAAGAACTTTGCAATCAATAATTAATCATTGAGGGGAAGTATAAGCAATGGGAGGAATTGGGGTAGTTCTGCTAACGGGATGAATCCGCTATCTACCAAACAATCCATTCCATGTTTCTTTACCTGCTTGCTTATCTGCAGTCATATTTTTTGCCTTTTGGTATTTATATAATGCCATCTCGGTATTTTCCCCGAATATTGCATCAAGGGGACCGGGGTCAAACCCTTCCATATAAAGTGCTGCCTGCAGGATCCATGTGATATTGCAGCTAGCTCCTTTTTTTATAGTGACGACCGCAGTCTTGGTTTTAGGTCCCCATTTCCCATCGGCAACTAGCTTTTTATTGAATTGCTTATTCAGTTCCGCTTGTAAACCTTTTATAAGGGCCGAGCGGGTTTTGGGACCATAAACGCCATCTACGGCAATAGACGTTTTATATCTGCTATTTATCGTTTTTTGTATGGAAATTATATGGCCATCACCTTTGCTGGTCTTTGGAGAAGTAATATGAGGTTTTTTTCCTGCTTGTAACTGTTTATAGGATAACCCGCCCGTCATCTCCAAGTGGGGATAATCCTTGAATGAAGTCCAATCCCCGCCCCAGATAAATCCTAACTCTTTACCTATGGCAGCCACACGCTGCCATTTTGAGTTCACTGTCCATATCGCTTTCTTGCCATCATCACTCACAATGAAGAAATCAATAGCCAGTCCAAAATTATGATAGGATTGGCCTGGCTTAGCGTTCGTCACAATGGGCTTAGCTAGATTACTATAGTTTTTTCCTTTGTAGCTGTAAACTCGTCCTTGACCATAAAGGTTGGCTTGTTCTTCTAGAGAGCGATAACCTGCACTTATCTGGACAGTGATTCCTTCTTTATAAGCACGTTCCACCATTTCCAATGCTGATGCCTTCACAATAGGATTCATCCCTTTGCCCATCCTTTTCACTGATCGCTCCAATAATGTCCGTAATCCTACTTTCACTATAATCCCTCCTTTTAAATTCCCATCAGACTTTATATAAGCCTATTTAACGGAAAAGTAGCAGAGTTGGAAAATTTCGATCTCACTTATTAGAGAATAGAAGGAATATGTTATTTATCTGCTCCCTTTCCGCCGACTGACTGCCAAGCCTCCTCGACGCAAGCGTCTGTGGGGTCTCGGCTAGCCAGTTTTTCGGCAGGAGTGTCGCATATTTCTTCCATCCTTAAATGTTACAGTAAAAAACATGAAGAATAATCTAGTCTTCAACATGTTTCAAGATGAGCCGACTGCGGTTTTTTCTTAAGGCTATTTTCGTAATTGTTGTTTTGAATAACAAGAACATTCGTTCCATAATGGTATATAATAGAATTTAAGGAAGTGTTTTGTTTGAGACCTAATCTATCAAAAGATATTAGCATTGAAAGTTTCAAAGATTTCTTATTGGTTGAAAGAGGAATTGCAAACGTTTTGCGGGGGAAACGGGATCAGTTCTACTGGTTCAAAGATAGAAATTTCCTATAGGATTGAAACATTTCTTCGGTCAGGAGAGATAAAAAATCCTATTAGAAAAACAAAAATCAATAGGATGGTTGAGCCTCAAGTACATTTAAGCCTTGATACATTCAAGAAAAAGATTGCACCTCAATTTTAATACAATCAATTTACTAATGACTTCTTTGCTGATCCGAAAAATCAAGGTAAAAGTCGTGCAGAAGCAATTGAAGCCTGGAATAAGATCAAGAAACTTCCTGGAAGCAACAAATATTAACCTAATATTGAAATATAAGGACACCCTAACATTTATACTGTAAAGTGATTTGAATTTTGGTACGAGACTCCTGCGGGAAAAGCGTGGCCAAGGGAGACCCCACAGGCGCGAAGCGTCGAGGAGGCTCCCAGACCGCCCGCGGAAAGCGAGTGCCTGGAGTGGAAATCCATACACATCCCCTCCTTCAGAAATCCGCTCCCTCTCCGCCGACTGTCTGCAAAGTATTGATAACTGTGATGAAAAGGCCTTTCGTTCTTCATTATAGAAAGGGAATTCCCCCTAAAATACCACCAAAAAATAGACTGCTTCCGTTCGCCCGTTTGCGAATGAAAGCAGCCTAATAATGAATTATTTTATTAATCTCTTTAACTTATGCTTTAATTTCAATAGAGGGGCTTATTGTAAAGTCAGCCTCTGTTTTACTTTTCACTTCATCAAGTGTGATGCCATTTTGCAATTCAATCAATTCCATGCCAGCTTCTGTAAATTGAAAAACAGCCAGTTCGGTAATCAGGCAATGTACGACCTTTTCTCCTGTCAATGGCAATGTACAGTTCTTTTTCACTTTGGATTCCCCATGCTTGTTCACATGGTCCATAATGACAACAATTCGTTTTGCGCCTTGGACGAGGTCCATCGCTCCGCCCATTCCTTTTACCATCTTCCCTGGAATCATCCAGTTTGCCAAGTCCCCATTCTCGGAAACTTCCATCCCGCCTAAAATGGCTAGATCGATGTGGCCGCCGCGGATCATCGCGAACGATTCAGCGCTATCAAAAAATGATGCCCCTGATTTTGCCGTCACTGTTTCTTTTCCAGCATTAATCAAGTCCGGATCAACTTCATCCCTTTGCGGATAAGGCCCGATTCCCAGTAAGCCATTTTCCGATTGAAGCATGACATTAAAGTCATTTGGAATCATGTTGGCAATCAAGGTCGGCATTCCAATCCCTAAATTCACACACATACCATCTTGGATTTCTTTAACGGCCCGTTCTAAAATCAGTTGTCTAGTCATTCGAATACTCCTCCTTTTTATGCGTTAGCGGTTGTAAGTCTTTCAATTCGTTTTTCATAGTCATTTCCTACAAGCACTTTCTGTACATAAACCCCTGAAGTATGAATTTCATCCGGATCGAGCTCCCCAGTGCCCACGAGCTCCTCCACTTCGACAAGCGTGACTTTCCCTGCTGTGGCAACGACAGGGTTAAAATTCCTTGCCGTTTTCCGATATACAAGATTACCGAAATGATCTGCTTTCCAGGCTTTTACAAAGGCAAAATCTCCGACTATTCCTTTTTCCATAATGTATGTGCGGCCATCAAACTCTTTATGTTCTTTACCTTTTGCGACTTCCGTTCCTACTCCTGTAGCTGTATAAAAGGCAGGAATTCCCGCTCCGCCCGCTCTTAAGCGCTCGGCCAGCGTTCCTTGGGGAACTAGCTCGACCTCCAGTTCGCCACTTAAGAATTGCTGTTCAAATAACTTATTTTCCCCTACATAAGAAGCGATCATTTTTTTGATTTGTTTATTTTCAAGCAAAAGACCCAGACCCCAATCGTCGACTCCACAATTGTTGCTGACAATCGTCAAATCCTTTACACCTTTGTTACGCAAAGCAATGATTAGTTTTTCTGGTATTCCGCTTAATCCGAACCCGCCAACGATAATGGTTGCTCCATCCTCGATTTGTTGAATAGCGCTATCAAAAGATGTTAATAATTTACTCATTTTCCATCATCTCCATTCTTAATACTATTCTATTAAATAAACAGTGAAGTTGCAAAAGCTATGATGAACACGGTCACTGTTTTCAAAACCGTAATCGCAAAGATATCCTTGTAAGATTGACGATGTGTCAGTCCAGTAATGGCAAGCAAGGTAATGACGGCACCATTATGCGGCAGCGTATCCATCCCGCCAGATGCCATCGATGCAATTCGATGAAGCATTTCCGGGGTGATTCCGACACTTTGGGCCACCTGCAAATAGTGACTTCCCATTACTTCTAACGCAATCGAAAGTCCACCGGATGCAGATCCGGTAATCCCTGCCAGCACATTGACGGCGATTGCTTCGGATACGAGCGGATTACCGCTTGCATCGAACACCCAGTTTTGAATGACCGAGAATCCAGGAAGTGTTTTCACCACATTCCCAAAACCAACTTCAGATGCAGTATTGAATATGGCAAGCAATGATCCCATTGCCGCAGCTGTTAATCCACTTGCCAATTTGACCTTGATACGTCCAACATTCAGAAGCATCGCTGCAATAATACCGATTGTCAATGCAACAATCAAAGACCAGGATGAAGTGACTGTGCTTACATCGGCAATGTTGAAAGTTTCCTTCAGCATCGATGCATCATACCAGTGCTTAACCGAAATGGCACTGCGGCTGAAAGCAAAATTAAACGCGACGACAAGGATGAGCGGTACGATGGACAGCCAAAAGTTAGGCAGGTTTTGCTGTTCTGCACTTTCTGGTTCATTAATATGTCCTTCCCCGTAGCCTTCACCATTTGCCACCGCTTGCCTGCGGCGACGTTCTAACCAGAGCATTCCTCCAGTGAATACCATGATCGCGCCAATAATCCCCATTAATGGAGCTGCATAGGTATCTGTTCCGAAATAATTCGTTGGAATGATATTTTGAATCTGAGGTGTTCCAGGAAGAGCATCCATCGTATAAGTGAAAGCGCCTAATGCTATCGTTCCTGGCAATAACCTTTTTGGAATGTCTGCTTCTTTAAAAATTGCAGCTGCAAATGGATAAACGGCGAATGCCACTACAAACAGCGAAACCCCGCCATATGTAAGCGCCGAACAGGCCAGCACTACTGCAAGAATGGCCTGCTTTGAGCCTAGTGATTTTACGATGGTCTTGGCAATGGATGCTGCTGCACCGCTCATTTCCATGACTTTTCCAAATACCGCCCCTAGTAAAAATATCGGAAAAAACGCTTTTATATAGTTAGCAGCAAACGTCATATATGTCTCTGTATAACTCGGCAGCAAATGACCACCAGATAAAATGACCGCCAATAACGTAACAAGCGGCGCTATGATAATGACCGGATAGCCCCGGTAGGCTAAAAAGATTAAAAGTCCCAGCGCCACAACGATGGCTAAAATTTGAATCACCAATACTATTCCCCCTTTTCTTTTCTCCCCTTGCCCCAAAATTATTTCGGAAGCCTATTAGTAGAAACATTAATCTCCTAAATTCCACATTTTTAATTTTTCCGCTTTTACCATCCAAACCTGCCTTCCCCAAGTCAAGCTGAATGATCTTACTAATTGCTTCCCAATTATTGAGAACGCTTTCAACAATCTGTTGAATTACGAAATCCCTTTTCATTTTACGTGGTAACACCATATAAAATGACAGATAGGCCATTCACTAAAGTAATCAAGCAATTCTTGTGCCAACTTAAATTAAATGGAAAAACCTCAACTTTTAAAGCCTTTTCAAACATTTTATTTCCCTTTTAAAAGCTAAAATCCCTTAAAACTGTCAAGGTTTCAATACACATAAGTATAAACTTCAAAAAAGTGTAAGCCTTTTCTTACAACATTTAAATTTCCTCCCATTTTATGTACGGATTTCTTGACACACTCAAATATTGCTAGTGTAAAATAGTCACAAATGTGTGTCTATCTTAAGAGGTGGTTAAAAAGTATTAAAAAGTGCCCTTTGGCTAAAGGGCACTTCAGACTGTAGATAAACTCGATAATACTTGAGTTTGTCTAACGGTTATTTTAGGGTTTGTATAAATTGAACGTTACGTGGAACGTAAGGCACTCGCTTTCCCGCAGGAGCTCGCACACCCGTTCCAATCTACTTTATTAAAAATTTAGATAGTATCCTTTGGCAAAAGGATACTTTTCAACAGTCATAAACCATATTTATTCATTTTTTCATACAGTGTTGTTCGGCTCACACCGAGTCTCTTTGCCGTTTCTGATTTATTACCAGAAGTCATTTCCAAACATGAAACGATTGCAGCCCGTTCGGTTTCATCCATCACTTCAGCTAAAGTGCGGATTGAAACTGACTCTTTATGACCCGTTATTTCTTTAGGGAGTTGCTTGGAACGTATCATTTCCCCTTCTTCAACAATATTCATTGCACGTTCAATGATATTCTCCAGCTCACGAATATTACCCGGCCATTTATAAAGGCGAAGCAGCCGTAATGCTTGATCACTCAGCCCCGTTACGCGTTTTTTCATGAGGTTCTGGTACTTTTCAACAAAATGATTTACAAGTATTTCAATGTCCTCTGGTCGCTCCCTCAAGGAAGGAACCTGGATTTGCAAGACCTTCAGCCGGTAATACATATCAAGTCGGAATTCCCCTTTCGAGACCATTTCCTCCAGATTACGGTTTGTTGCAGCGATTACCCGTACATCAATCGGAATGCTTCCCGTCGAGCCGACCCTCTCAATCTCTTTTTCTTGTAAAACACGGAGCAGCTTCACCTGCATATGCAGTGGCAGCTCACCGATTTCATCGAGAAAAATCGTACCGCCTTCAGCCGCTTCGAACTTACCTGCTTTTCCGCCTTTTTTGGCACCAGTGAAAGAACCCTCTTCATAGCCAAAAAGCTCTGACTCCAGCAGCTCTGCCGGGATGGCGGCACAGTTCACTTTGACAAACACACCCATGGCCCGTCTGCTGTCATTATGGATGGAATGGGCAAACAGCTCCTTCCCTGTTCCGCTTTCGCCCAAAATCAACACATTTGAGTCGCTTTTAGCGGCAATTTTTGCTTGACCTTTTACTTCCATGAAAGCAGGACTACTTCCCATCAGATGATCAAATGTATATGAGGCCTTATTTCTCTCGCGAAAATCGCCTTTGTACTTTTTCAGCTCTACTTCAAGTGAATTTATCCGTTTGGAAAGAGCGGTAAATTGCCCGACATTCTTAAAAAGAATCTTACCGACCGCCCCTATCAATTTCCCTTGTTTCCTTATCGGGGAGCGGGTCGCAATTATATAATTATCTTTAATTTTCTGTAATTCAGCGACCTCTTGCTTACCGGTTTTGGCGACCACATGCATACGGGTGTTTTCAATGACCTCCGTTACATGTTTCCCTATTGAGCTTTCCTGTTCGACGCCAAGAAAATCCGCATAAGCGTGGCTCAGCATTTGGACATACCCTTCCGTATCGACCATCACCAAGCCGTCATAGGCAAATTCGATAATATCCTTAAACAGCAGTTCTTCATGATTATCGACATTAAGAAAATCACTTTTATTATTTGTAAACAATAGGAGATAAATCTGATATTCCTCATCACCCATTTGAACGATTGCTTTTCTGATAATCCCATTATTACCGTTCAAACGAATCGGAGTATTTACGGCTGGTACAAGGTTTTTTTCTAAAATCAAATGTATTTGCAGATCAAATTGATTCTCCGCAAAAGCCTCGGATAATACGCGATTGCAGAGAACGATTTCTGTTTCGTTTTTCATTACCAAAACACCAAAAGGCAATTCTTCCAATATCGCTTTCACTAATTCGAATTGAACAGTTTTATTATCGCTGACCATTCCTATTCTCCTTAACCCGTCTGAAGTTTCCTCCATTATATCATAGGAAAATGGGGCCAAGTCATTACCGTTCCACAATCAGCGCAGTTCCCTGTCCGCCACCGATACATAAGGTAGCAAGGCCTGTTTTTGCATCCCTAAGTTTCATTTCATACAATAAAGTCACTAAAATCCGGGCACCGGAAGCACCTACAGGATGACCCAGAGCAATCGCCCCGCCATTTACATTCACTTTCTCCGGCTTCAACTCAAGGTCCTTAAGCACAGCGAGTGACTGTGCCGCAAAGGCTTCGTTCACTTCCATCAAATCAATATCATCTATTGTCAATCCCGCTTTTGCCAAAGCTTTTCTTGTCGCAGGCACTGGACCGTAACCCATGATTTTCGGATCAAGCGCGGCGTTTGCATATGACTTAATTGTTGCTAACGTCTCCAGTCCCAGCTCGTCCGCTTTTTCTTTAGACATTAGGACTAACATCGCACCCCCATCATTGATTCCGGATGCATTTCCTGCCGTAACCGTTCCATTTTCCTTAAAAGCAGGACGCAGCTTCGTTAGCTGGTCTATCGTCAGCCCATGACGCGGGTGTTCATCTTGGTCCACCAAGATCGTCTTTCCTCTGCGTTTATATTCAACAGGCACGATTTCATCTGCAAATCGTCCTTCAAGCTGGGCCTTTTCAGCCTTTCTTTGGCTATCTAAAGCAAATTCGTCCTGCTTTTCACGGCTGATTTCCCACTGCTCGGCGATATTCTCCGCAGTCACGCCCATATGATATTGATTAAAAACATCCGTTAAGGCGTCATATGTCATGGAATCGACTGCTTCACCATTACCCATTTTCTGTCCAAAACGATAATTTGGAAGTAAATATGGAGCATTGCTCATGCTTTCAATACCCCCGGCGAGAATCACATCTGCATCACCAAGGGCAATGAATTGTGCCCCCATTATTACCGTACGGAGGCCAGATCCGCAAAGTTTATTAACGGCCATGGCCGGCGTTGTTTCCGGAATCCCTGCATGAATCGCAACCTGACGTGCCACATTTTGCCCTAAACCAGCAGATAGAATATTCCCAATCAATACCTCATCGATCATGTCAGCCGAGATATTTGCCCGCTTAATCGCTTCCCTAGCTGCCACAACTCCCAATTCAACCGCTGAAACATTGGCAAGACTGCCTCCAAACGCACCAACTGGTGTTCTTGCTGCCCCTACAATCACTACTTCTCTCATAATACTTCCTCCTTCTCCATTTTTAATTTTCCCAGTTTAATAAAATGACGGTCCCTCTCATTGATTTTCTGGGAAACGGTAGATTCTTCATACGTAAAAATCCCTTCTCCCGACTTCGTCCCAAGCTTTCCCTTAGCAACCAAATCACGAATCAAATCAGGCGCTCCCTTGCTCTGATCCAATACTGGTGAAACATTATCGAAAACGCGCTGCCATGTATCCAGTCCGCCAAAATCAGCAATCTCGATCGGCCCGGTAAATGCCCATCGAAAACCTGGTCCAGCCGTTATCGCTGTATCGATATCCTCAGCATCGGCAACGCCCTCTTTTAATAGATAAAAGGCTTCCCGCATCAAGGCAGTCTGGAGACGATTGGCAATGAACCCTGCTATTTCTTTTTTCAGGAGAATCGGAGACTTGCCGATTTTACGCATTAAATCCATTGTTGCCTTGACTATTTCCGGCTTTGTTTCGTCATGCTGAACAATTTCAACCAATGGAACCAAATGGCCAGGATTAAAGAAATGCGTGATGACCATTCTGTCCGCAAACGAGGCGTTCCCCATCAATTGAGAAATCGGAAAGGTCGATGTATTTGAAGCAACAATGGCATCCGGTTTGATCATTTCCTCCATTTGCTCATATAGATTTAACTTCAGCTCGATGACTTCCGGAATGGCCTCAATGATAAAATCAGCATCCCTTACCGCCCCTTTCAAATCTACACTGTATGTTATATTCGCTAAAGCGGCTTGCTTTTCCTCATCAGTCAAAACCCCTTCCTCAATGAGCAATGATAGATTCTCAGAAATTCGATTTTGGGCATGATATAGCAATTCTTCCTTTATATCGTTAATGGTCACGAAATACCCGCTTACTGCAAATGACTGTGCGATCCCGCTTCCCATTACACCTGAACCGATAATGGCAACTTTTTTAATCATCCAGCTTCCCCTTTCCGTTTCAATCACCTGTATTTACTCACCTTTTTATATATGCAATATTTATGCCAACGATAAGGGGAAATAAAAATCTTTTTTTATCCAGAAAATCATGATAGACTCTTACTCATTAACCTAAACCATATTTTTATAACCTTCCCTTTATATTTCCGATTGAGCTTACCTTGTGAATATTCCCTGCTTACTATATAAAATGACAGACCTGGACCATTACATTTTTTATTGGAGGAATGTAAAATGGTTAAAGATAAA
The DNA here is from genome assembly GCF_001578185.1 of Peribacillus simplex. Lineage (NCBI taxonomy): Bacteria > Bacillati > Bacillota > Bacilli > Caryophanales > Bacillaceae > Peribacillus > Peribacillus simplex. The sequence goes on from NZ_CP011008.1 coordinate 4,229,976, forward strand.
GTGGCGATAATTACCGGATCTGCTAGAGGAATCGGCTTTGAGATTGGAAAGATATTTGCTGAAAATGGCGCAAAGGTCGTTTTGTCCGACCTTGATCAAAACACAGTTGAAAAAGCCGCTTTAGACCTAAGGAACAAAGGCTTGGAAGTTATCGGCTTAAAAGCAGACGTAACAAGTGAAGAGGATATTATCCAGCTAATCAAACAAGCTAAAGACAAATACGGACGAATAGACATTTTCATCAATAACGCCGGCCTTCAGCATGTTGCACCAATTGAAGAGTTTCCAACTGAAAAATTCGAACTGATGATCAAAATCATGCTGACCGCCCCATTCATTTCAATTAAGAACGTTTTGCCCATCATGAAAGAACAAGGCTTCGGCAGAATCATCAACATCTCTTCCATTAACGGTCTGATTGGATTTGCCAACAAGGCAGCATACAATAGTGCAAAACACGGTGTAATCGGATTAACGAAAGTCGCCGCCTTGGAAAGCGCCTCTTTTGGCATTACCGTCAATGCCCTTTGCCCGGGATACGTAGACACACCACTCGTCCGCGGTCAACTGGAGGATCTGGCGAAAACAAGACAAGTACCATTAGAAAGCGTTTTGGAAGAGGTCATCTATCCACTTGTCCCGCAAAACCGCTTACTTGATGTAAGTGAAATTGCCGACTACGCCATTTTCCTCGCAAGCGACAAAGCACGGGGCATCACAGGCCAGGCAGTCGTGTTAGATGGCGGATATACAGCACAATAAGTCGAAAATGCATCTGCAAACGAAATAAAGCCCGAATAAAACGACACCAAAAAGGTGCTCTTTATTCGGGCTTTTTTGTCTTCATGGAATTGTGGAAAAATTTGGTGGTGTAAAGAATTCGCTCATGTTACAGTAATATAGGGATATTTCCCATTTTACAAATACAAAAGGAGGCCTTGTCATGATTATTAAGTGGGTTAGACTGAATAATTAAGGGGCAGGCCAATCATATGCTCCGGGAAGCATTTATTGATCTTCGCCATGGTAACGGCTATTAGATAATATTTAATACGGAGGTAAAAAACATGAGTGAACAGATACTGAAAATAAATAACGTGGATATATGTACAGAAAGTTTTGGAAACCCAAAGAACCCTGCTGTGCTTTTGATCATGGGGGCAATGTCTTCATTAGACTGGTGGGATGAGGACTTCTGTCACCGCCTCGCTGATTCGGGGAGGTTTGTCATTCGGTACGATCATCGGGATCTGGGGCGATCGGTCATTTATGAACCGGGTACCTCCAACTATACAATAACGGACATGGCTGACGATGCCGCGGGTGTCCTGGATGCTTATTCCATAGAGCGGGCTTCTATCGTCGGAATGTCGCTAGGCGGTATGATCGGCCAGATTCTTGCCTTGAGATATCCGGAACGCGTAAACACGCTTACGTTAATTGCATCAAGTGTGTTCGGGACTGTAATGGAAAAACTGCCTCCAATGGACCAGAGCATATTGGATCACCATGCAAAGAGTGCTTTCATGGATTGGTCAAATCGGGAGGCGGCCATCGCTTTTCTTGCAGATGGATGGAAAACTTTAGCCGGTTCCAAACCTTATGAGCAGGAAAGAATGTATAAACTGGCAAAAAGAGAGGCGGAACGCGCCAAACAACTACCAAGCAGATTTAATCATGCCATGCTTGCTGGCGGAGACGAATATTTTGATAGAATGGGTGAGATATCCGTACCTGCCCTCATCATTCATGGCACAGAAGATCCAGCCTTGCCATACGAGCACGGGCTTGCTCTTGTAAAAGCCATACCTCATGCTGAATTAGTGACCCTTGATGGATCAGGACATGAGATTCATAGTGAAGATTGGGATGAAATTATCGATTCAGTTATAAAGCTTACTTCTCGATAAATTAGTAAGTTGCAAAATTAGCCATTATGTAAGGTGGCTGCCTTTTTATACTTACAAAATTGGAAAATGAATAATCCTAGTATGATTAAAGAAAAATGTAGGTTTACCACGTTATCGATATCCCTAATAAAAGCCCAGTTTCCAGAAATTGGGCTCCCTTTTATTAAGGCTGTTTTCACATACTTTGTTGCTATTTACCAGGTAGTGAGTTGTGATTGATTTCCCCTCCAGATGCTCGCTTTCCTTGGTGCGGGCGGTTTGCCTCCTCGGCGTAAACGCCTGTGGGGTCTCACCTGTCCCGCTGCTCCCGCAGGAGTCTCGCACTTCCGCTCCAATCAACCTTAAATAGTTTCGTTTTAAACGTATTGAACTAACCATTTTAAGTTAAGTAAACACAGCATAGAACAAAAACTTGATAGAGTAATTGAGCTACTTGAAAATGATTAAAGAGAATAATGTCTTTTATGATTTCCAATTCATTTGTTCCCACACTTTGTTTATGCGACACAAAAGACATGTTCCCCATAAAGACAGTTCCAATCTTAAGCTACCCCCGTTAGCTTAAGAAGAAAAAACACCTTAGTTGGCATTTTTCGGCACAGTAAATTTGCTGGTTTATGAACTTTCAATGGAGATTTTCTTCATTAATCGTTTTAATTTATCTTCTGTAGCTGTTCCATCTACTGGTGTATAGATACTGCACCTTAAGTCCATGTCCCCCTGGACTTTAAGAGAAGTTAAATTAAACAACATCTTTCCGGCTTTAGCATGTCTAAATTCAATCATCATTTCTGGAGCTTTACTCACTTGACTTTCTTGCCATAAAGACTGAAATTCCGGGTGAGAATTACTCATTTCCTTAATAAATAGGTTATACCATTCATCACCTAAGTAGTGACCATAATAGGCACGGAAAATGGAAAGAAACCCCTTAACAAAATGCTCCCAATTCACAGCTAATGCTTTTAATTCTTTTCTTGTAAATACTAGATGGATCAAATTTCGTTGATCATCCGGGAGTTGTTCAAAATCTAAAAAAACATGTGCAGCAGCATTGTTCCAGCCTACAATATGACAATGTCGATCTGTAATGATAGTAGGACAGTACATCAACTCAGCTAAAATTCTTTCCAAAGAAGGACTAAGTTTTGGCTGATCCTTCTTTCGATCAATAATGGGTGATTTCACTTCTAAAGCTAAATCATATAGATACTCTCGTTCATCATTATTTAATTGAAGAGCTGTAGATATGCAATCCAATACGCTTGTAGAGACCTTTATATCCCGACCTTGCTCCAGCCACGTATACCAAGTAGTACTAACTCCAGCCAAATGTGCAACTTCTTCTCTTCGTAAGCCAGGTGTTCTTCTCCGTGTACCAGCAGGTATACCGATAGATTCAGGCTTTATTTGGGATCGCTTCGTTTTTAAAAATGAAGACAAAGCTTCAAGTCTGTTTTTATCATCCATTTCTAAAACCTCCATCATAACATTTAACTTAGTAGTTATTATACCAGGATAAACACTCACTTGTAATAGGATAATCCCGAAGTATAATACAAATATACTATTCATTTGGAGTGATGAAAAATGGAAAGAGTCGTTATTACCGGAATGGGAGTAGTCTCTCCTATTGGAAACAACGTAGATAAATTTTGGAGAAATCTGACTGAGGGGAAATCGGGCATTTCCTCTATTGATACATTTGACGTAAGCAATCATAAAGCAAAAATTGCAGGAATTATTCGTGATTTTAATGCAGATGATATTTTAGGAAAAAATGAAGCCCGACGTCTAGATCGCTTTTCTCAATTTGCTTTGGCTGCTGCTGAACAAGCCTGGACTGATTCTAATTTAGATATTGATGATATCAATCTTGAAAGACTTGGCGTATATGTTGGTTCGGGGATAGGAGGAATTGAAACATTGATTGATAATGTGGATACTCTTCGAGAAAAAGGTCCAAGACGAGTTAGTCCAACCCTGGTACCTGCCATGATTTCAAATGCTGCCGCAGCCCAAATTAGTATTAAGTGGAACGCAATGGGACCTACTATGTCACCTGTTTCTGCTTGTGCGATCGGAAATACAGCTATTGGTGAGGCATTCAGACTTATTCGCTTTGGAGAAGCAGATGCCGTTTTTGCAGGAGGAGCAGAGGCAGCTATAACAGATTTATCTTTAGCTAGTTTTGGTAATGCTACAGCATTATCAACGAGAAACGATAATCCAACTAAAGCTAGCCGTCCTTTTGATGTAAATCGAGATGGGTTTGTCATGTCAGAAGGAGCAGGAATTTTAATCTTGGAATCTTTGTCTCACGCTTTACAAAGAGATGCAAAAATTTATGCAGAAGTCATTGGGTATGGTGCGAGTTCTGATGCCTATCATATGGTAGCTACACACCCAGAAGGTAAAGGAGCCTATCTTGCAATGAAAATGGCTTTGAAAAATGCAAAAGTTTCTCCTGAAGAGATTGATGTTATTAGCGCTCATGCAACAAGTACAGAAGTGGGAGATCGATCTGAAACACTGGCCATTAAAAAACTATTTGAATCAAAAGCTTATCAAATCCCAATAACAGCTAATAAATCTATGCTTGGTCACATGTTAGGAGCAGCAGGAGGCGTGGAAGCAATTGCCTTGGCAAAAAGTTTAAAGGAAGGAATTATTCCTCCAACCATCAACTTAGAAAAGCCTGATTCATTATGTGATTTAGATTATGTACCAGGTGTTGCTCGTAAAGTGGAAATAAGTATTGGTCTATCCAATTCATTCGGTTTTGGAGGTCATAATGCAGCTATCGTTTTAAAAAAATACGAGTGAATTAAATTTCGCTCGTATTTTTTTCATTAAAATTAAAGATCCTCAAGAGAACCTTTAGTTAGTAATGGGGCTTATAAACTTTGTGCCCCTATTCCTATTTTCTTTAATAAATAAATTAATTGCTCTTTCTCTTCGTTAGTAATGAATGAAACATTTTCTGAGATTGTTGCAACGTGTTTTGGGAAAATCTTGTCAAAAAGTGCTTTTCCTTCTTCCGTTATGACGACATTAGAAGCCCTTCTATCATTAGGGTTTGGTTGTCTTTCTACAAACCCTTTCTTTTCTAACTTATCTACGACATAGGTGATACTTCCACTTGGAATAGAGAACGTCTCACTGATCTTTTGGACAGGATGCGGACCTTTACTGTAAAGCAATTCAAGAATCATAAAATTTTCCCTACTAATATTATGACTTTCAATATCTTTCAGTACGTTTTCAGCAACAGCTTGGGAAGCTTTCAGCCAAACACGTAACAACCTCAAATCCAACTGACTTTGTTCATCTCCTTGATACATTCATCGAACCTCCTATTACAATAATTTTTAAAATTCAATTTAGGTTATCTTGGTTTTCTGTATAAAGGATAATCAACTTCAACTGGAATTTCTATTAGCAGCATCCGAAGTTCTTCACCTTTAGGCTGAATGGTAAAGCTTTCAACTTTCTCTGATTGAATAATGATGAAATCCTTATTATCAAATGAAACCTCCAATTCATCAATAACACCGCCATTACCTCTAATAGCTAAACCAGCTAGTGTCCGATTAGGTGAAAGAGCATAATTATAGATTGTACCATTTCCAAGTTCAACATCGTACATTTTGGCATCTGTCACGAGATTGATTGGTGAATGTTCACCTAATATCGTCTTAATCATTACACCGTTTTCCGAAGTGATTGGGAAATCTTCATGCACGTATTTTGAGTAAGCGGGTGTTCGCTTTATGGCTTTGCTTAAGTGCGGCTCGAACCAAATTTGAAACCCTTCTGACGGCTCAAGAAGAGATTCGGCATGTTGCACACCTGAGCCGGTTTGCATCACCTGAACACCACCAGCACCTACTTCGCTAATCGTACCAAGCGTATCCTGGTGACGACCTCTCCCCTTAATGTTGTAGCTTAATATCTCAAAACCTTGATGAGGATGAAAACCAATACCACCTTCGCCCTCAGATTTTGCCCATGCCCAGTAAAATAATGGTCCTAGCCTATTTATTAGTGATCCTTCTCCAGAAAAGCCAATGGGTTTTTGTTCTATTATTTTACCGCCATCAAACTGCCCAAACGCCTGATCCTGTGGTTTAATAATTTTAATATCCATTCTAATTCCTCCTTTATGTTAATAATTAAAGCAATGAGCCAAAATTTATAAGTAATACAATTAATCCAAGAATTAATAAAACAATCGGCATCATCATTTTGCTTACAGAATCTTTAATTTTGATGTGTGTGAAAATTGCCCCAAGCATTGTCCCAACAATAAATAAACCACCCCACGCAGCTAACTTATCATTCCAAATACCTGAGATAACTAGTACTGCTCCAATAACTTCAACAAGACCTGTAAATATCCTAAAACCTCCTGGATACCCATAACGCCCAAATTCATCCACCATTTGCTTTGAACCGAACTTCATAAATCCAAACATTAGGAATCCTAATCCTAAAATGCTTTGAAGAATAATTGATAAAACAGTCATTTATTTTCTCTCCCTTTAACCTAATATTATTTATCCTAAACTTAGTGCTTTTTTATCCTAACATTAGGATAAGTCTTGTGTCAACAAAAAAAAAACAACCCGATTTATGGTTATTGGGTTGTTTTTTATCTACTATTCAAATTGTTTCTTCTTCAACTATCCTGCCCCTTTAGCTCATAAGAAAAAGAGCTGCCAAAGCAACTCCTTTATTTAAGTGGGTTGATGTGGGATACACCAATCGAATCCTCGCTTGAATTAAAGTGTGACAATAATCGGACCATCTTTAGTAAGGATAATAGTATGTTCCAATTGAGCTACATAGCTTTTTTCTGTAGCATATGTCCAACCGTCTTCTTTTTGGAGCACTTCTTCTTCAAAGGTTGAGATAAATGGTTCGAATGCGATAACCATCCCTTCCTTTAATATTTCATTATCCCATGGATCATAATAATTGCAAATATGGTCAGGTGCTTCGTGTATTCTACGTCCAACACCATGTCCTGTAAGGTTTTTGATAACAGTGAATCCATGCTGTCTCGCTGTTTCGAATACTGCTTTTCCGATTCTGCTTTTTTTAGAACCGGGTTTTGCTTTCTTAAGACCTGCTTCAAATGCCTTTTTAGCAACATCGCATATTTTCGTTAATACTTCTTCTCCTTCTCCTACCACAAATGAGATTCCTGTATCTGCAAAATAACCGTTCTTTGAGGCAGATACATCTATATTTACTAGATCCCCTTCATGAATAACCCGATGACCCGGAATACCATGTGCCACTTCTTCATTAAGACTAATGCAGGTATAGCCAGGAAAATCATATACACCTTTTGGAGCTGACACTGCACCTGCTTTTTCTAAAAGTCCTCCGGCTATATCATCAAGTTCTTTGGTCGTTATGCCAGGAATTGTCCTTTGTACCAATTCATCTCTAATGGAGGCAATAATTTTGCCAATTTCCTTCAAACCATTAAAATCTTCTTCTGTTTTTGCAATCATTTTTATCCTACCTCATTATCTTTTATCATTAATAAGCTATATAAGTATTAATTGTACCTTTATTTTCTCGAAAAATAAAAGCAATGTAAAATATTTGGTACAATCCCCCTCGCCTGAATTATTCTTCGATCAAGGAATAGACTACAAAAGGATCTAGTACATATGACTATACATTAATTGGATTTACCTTCCACTTTTCTTATAGAACTAATCTGCCCCCGTTAGTGCCATAAGAAAAAGGCATAAATCCTTCCTGCTGAATCAATGCCTTCACTTTTTGAAATTAACTTTACTATTATTTTTTTTAGTTAACATATAGCTTTGTTTTATCATTTCGTAAATGGCTTCCTTTGGAACAGTACCGTCAAGTATTATCGAATTCCAATGGTCCTTATTAAGATGAAATGCCGGAACTACCGAATGGTAAATCTGACGCCAATAATCTAAAAAACCGGGATCACATTTCACATTAATCCAAATATGGCCATCTTTTTCAAATATCCACGCAAACACTTTCTTGTTATCTATATGTCGCATTAACGTCCAATTCTTATCACGAAATGGATAATCTTCATATGTATTACCCATTCCCAAACAGTAACCGATAGCTCCCTCTCTATTTTTCATTTTAACCTCTTCTCTAACATAATAACTTGCTAGTTTTTAATAAAGCTGCATCCTTAATTATAACCCCTGGACGCTTTATTGCACTAACTGCCCCGTTAGTTCCTTAAGGAAAAAGCGCCTTAAAGGCAGCTTCGATCTTAAGCTATCGCATCTGTCAGTTAATTAAGCGATAAATATTACTAATAGCCCATATTATAATTAAGACCCAAATCAATAATATTATTGAGCCGACTATCCAATTCTTCGGCTTACCGTTTTTCATCATTTCCTCTGCCTTAACTTCACAGTCGGTTAATACACTCTTTGGAATCATCTTTAATGCAATCATTATCCCTATTGGAACGAGAATTACATCGTCTAAGTAGCCAAGAATGGGTATAAAATCTGGGATTAGATCAATCGGACTGAATGCATAAGCAACAACACAAGCTGTAAATACCTTTGTATACCAAGGCATCCGTTCATCTTTACAAGCAAAGTAAAGGATAAAAATCTGTCGTTTTAAATTTCTCGCCCAAGTCTTTATTTTGTTAAACATTTTATCTCCTATAATAGTAATGATTTTATTTTCATTATAACAAAATGAAATTTACTAAAGATTGTTTTGTACTAATCTTCCCCGATATAGACAGCTCTGACCTTAGCTCTAGCACCCGCTGCTTAATAACGAGATGTTTTTTTAGCAGGGTTATACTATTCTTGGTTTATTTTCCCTGGTGTTTATCAAGCATTTGTTTTAAATATTCTTCCGATTTTCCTTTTTGAATACTGAGACTCTCCCATTTATTATCTTTTACTTGTTTACCAATAAAAACAATTTGCCCCACATGATAAGCATAATGTGCCATCTGCCTTTCAATAGCCTCTAAAACTAAATGCCTTTCTCCACGAATGTATATATTTTTTAATAAATCTTGTTCGCTTAAACCAGTTAATGTATCAATTAGGGTTTTCCAGCCTTTTTCCCAAACAATAGTTAGTTCGGATTTTGAAGATATATCATCTATAAATTCTTCATCACGATTTCTATATTCCTTTTCTCCGTCTGACGTTAAAAAATCAGTCCACCTTGAAACCATATTTCTACTCAAATGCTTTACTATTACTGCAACACTATTTGACTCGATATTATACGTCCAATGTATTTCCCCTTCGGATAATTGATTTATCGTTTTATCTCCTAGGCTTTTTACACTTTTAAACCTTTCGATTACAATCTTTAAATATTCGTTTCCAATATCCATAATCATTCCCTCCCTAAATACATAATTTAATTTTACTAAATTTTAAATGACGAAATATTCTCTCTACTTATTGTAAATGAAATTAAAGTGAAATATCGTAATCTCACCAAAAAAGGCATTTTACGTATCCCTAGTATAGTTTATTGGTTATATCTCCTAACCTATTATAAAAAATGAAGACTTCAAATTATTATTAATTAAAAAAATGTTATTGTTAATTTGTATATTTTCCGGAGATTATTATTAAGATATCAGGAGGTTTACAAACGGGAATGGTTAGTGGAGTAAATGAAAACAGAGAGTATTATGCAGACTAATAATGTATAAAATATAACAAAAGAAAAAACCAGTTTTTCAGACTGATTTTTTCATCTAAATATAACACTTTGTTACATTCAGTTTTTAACACTTACATGTTCAATTATACGCTTCATCGCCTGAATTTGCCCCATATGAGTCGCTTCATGCATTAATGTTAAACCTGCGAGTTCTCCAACAGTCTTACAACCTAGGAATGGTGTATCCAAATCTTGATCTAGCTGTTCAGAAGAAATTTGCTTTAAACGAGTTAATTGACCTTTCAACTGTACAATAAGTTGATCCATTGCAGGTATATTCCCTGTCCAATCAGCTGGTTTTGTACCATTCCCAAACAATTCTATATAATTCATGGGAAGGTGAGTTGTTACATGCGGGAAACCAAACATAGTTTGTTCAGTAATTGTCAAAACGTGACCTGTATGCCAATGAATTGTGTTATTAAAACCATCTGGCTGCACATCAGTTTGTTCCTTAGAAACGGACTCTACATTCTTGATGAAATATTCTCTTGTCATCTCAAATTGCTTAAATACAAGTTGATTCATCTTTTTCTCCCCTCTCATTAACAAAATCATCCATATTATACCAGTAAAAAACGAAAAAGAATATAGTTGAAACTTCCTAAAATTAGCTTTATGTCAACCGGTTTTTGTTCCACAGTAGGGCGATATCCTAAAAGGTTCATTTTTCCTAATGAACTCGGGATGATCGGAGCTGTCTTTATGACTATGGGGGAGGATAGTTGAAGAAGGATAAGCATTCAAGGTTGACAAATTATTAAAAAGTAATATAAATAAGGAGTAATTTTACTTTGAAAAATGAGGAAAAATCTTTGAGCTTATTACAAAAGATCAATGAATGATGAACATATTAAAAGCAGCAAAATCGTTAAATTCACCTAATTGGTGGATATGACATTACGATAATTTCAATGAAAGAACTCCAATCCTAGATAATGATTTAATTTATTTTGACCCTACAAATATTGATGAATTAATGGAGAAGTAAATTGAGGAAATGCTTAAAATCCTCATGCCGGTCTGTAAAGAATGAACCAAGAATTCACATTATAAGTAATATGCCTCCCTATTCTTCTGCCGTTGATGCTCTTTGCAAGTTCCCAGAAACAAGAACAGCTTTAGGAGTAAAATTAGATGAAAGGGATAATTTGAAATTAATAGCCCCTTGCGGCATTAGTGATGTTATTAATCTAGAAGTGAAGCCGACTCTTTTTTTAAGGAACTACAGAACGAGTAGAAATTTTACAGGTATAAAAATATAGGGGTCCCCCCTTAACATTGTTTATTTTGATATCCATTCATATTGAATATCAGGTAAATTCTCTTCATTTTCGTGTCCTCCACCAATGATTTTAAACCCATTCTTTTCATAAAATCGTTGTGCGTTTTCATTTACTTTAAATGTATATAATGTTAATCTCCCACTTGATTTTGCTTTCACTTTATCTAGTAATGCTTGACCTATACCAATTCCTTGATAATCTATATGAATATAAAGTTGGCTTATTTCCGTTTCATTTGAAACAATCATTCCAACTACTCTATCGTCAATTAATGCTAAATTTATTTGAAACTGTTCAGGTAATATATTATTTAAAAAATAAACGTGATTTTCAAAGCTATGAATTTCTTTCTTACCAATTGCCTGTTCCTTACTATCTCGCCACATTTTCACTGTTTGTTCAGCGTACTTGGGATTATACTGAGCAATTATGATTTGGTGTCGATTCAATACAATACCTCCTCAAAAAAACCACAATACTAATGACACCTATTAACACCTTTTTCAAAAAAACACTCCTTTACTAACCCACCCTTTTAATTCTATATTTTGCTATACATTAAAATAATAATTCCACAAATCGCAGCTACCCCAACAAAAGATAATACGTAAAAATAAGGTGGTATAACTTCACCGACAATCTCTGCTTCCTTTTGAAGGGTATCTACTTTATCCCATGCACTCACAATATCTGGTTTATAGTTCTTTGTTTTTATAATACTCACTAACATCAAACTGACTATATATAAAACATGAAGTGCAATTGAACCAATAGACGCTTGAAGAACCAACTTCATATTCTTACTCCTTTTTTCATCAAATATACCATAATAATCCATTTAAGTCTTTAAACCCAAACCCCCGTTATTAAGGGTATTGCACAGTTTGTGTCTAATGAGAAACAAAAGACGGCTTCGATCTCAAGCTAACGCACTCGTTTGTTACATAAATCGAGTAGGAGGAGGCGCCTAGCCTCCGACCTCTCACACCACCGTACGTACCGTTCGGTATACGGCGGTTCAGTTTAAGTCTGACGTAGTTTTGTATATCGTTCATATAGATTTACTAACCCATGATGGAGCCAATAAACATTATTAAGGGTTTTGTCTAGAATAGGACTATGCGCTATGCGCCAATAACCCTTTCTGCTATTTCCCCATTCATATGCTTTTCCAAATGGGACGCCTAATCCTTTGAGTTTCCTCACCCTCGTTCTTGGTAATTTCCATTGCTTCCATAGGCACATTCTGAGTCTTCTTCGAATCCATGAATCTAAATTCTTCAATACGTTCGGAGTATCAATGAGGGCGAAATACCCCATCCAACCTCTAAGGTATTGCTTTAACTTATTTATTCGGAGTTCCATGGGTATCGGTAATTTTCTCGAGGTCATTTCCCTGATTCGTTTCTTTACCCTCTTCACCGTTTGTTTAGCCAGTAGAACCTTCGGGTTCTTCTTTGACTTCGTGAAACTAAAACCGAGAAACGTTCTGTTCCAAGGGCGATCATACTTCGACTTCTCGTAGTTGACCTTTAGCTTCAGTTTATTTTCAATGAAGCTTGAGATATTTCCCATTGCACGTTTGGCGGCTTTTCGTGTCTTCACAAAGATAGTACTGTCATCCGCATACCTTACGAATCGAAGATTGCGTTTCTCTAGTTCTTTATCTAAATCGTCTAACATGATATTAGATAATAAAGGACTTAACGGACCTCCTTGCGGAGTTCCCTCCTCACTTTTATGAAAAAGTCCGCCTATCATAATGCCTGCTTGAAGGAATTTACGAATCAGTTTAAGAACTCGTTTATCTTCAATTTTCCGCTCTAACATTCCCATGAGCTTGTCATGATTCACTTTATCGAAGAACTTCTCCAAATCCATATCCACTACCCATGTATAACCTTCGGTTATATAGGACTTTGCCTTTCGAACCGCCTGGTGCCCTTGTTTGTTAGGGCGAAATCCATAGCTATTCTCCGAAAAGGTTGAGTCATATATCTTGGTCAATATTTGGGCAATGGCTTGTTGAATGAAACGGTCTAGAACGGTTGGAATACCCAAAAGCCGAACTCCGCCGTTTGGTTTCGGGATTTCGATACGACGGACGGGATTCGGTTGATAGGTACCCTGTAAAAGGGCAGTTTTCATGTTGTACCATTCGGTTACGAGGTGCGGTCTCAGGTTTTGGACCCGCATTCCATCTACACCATGGCTTCCCTTATTTCTTTCTACACGCTTCAATGCCTGTATTAAGTTTTCCCTCTCTAGTATCTGTTCCATTAACATCGTTGATATCCTTTCTACGTGGATAAATGGTCTATTTGTGCCTTTATCTGCTCCACCCTTTTGAAGTTCCCCGTGTATTCACCACTTCTTCCTTCAAATAAGTTCCGTTAGGAATTGTTTGCTTCTTCACAGATAACGAACGCCTAGTATTCATCCTCCTTAATCTGTTCGGTCCTTCCTTGTCTTCTCGAGTAGACAAGTACTATGACCTCTGCTGACTTCTGATGATTCAGCTGTCCATCACTGGAAAGGTTACCAAGTGTACTTGGCTGTCATCAGACCTCCCCGGGTAAGAGTGCAATCTTTCCCTCCATCTATCTGCTTCATTTACTCTGTACCACCTTCGGCAGTAAGGACTTTGTTTTGTTTCGCAAACTCATCCAATGATACCTAGCCTTATATGAAGTTCGTGTTCCTCAGACCGGAGGTTTGCCGCTTGCTTCCTTCAGATTCCACGTCACCGTGGACACCCTTGCATTAAGCTAACCACTACTACTGCCTTCATGATTCGGGACTTCCACCCTATAGATTGCACCCATGCCGGGCGCACGAAAAGGAGCTGCTGATCAGCTCCTGGTTTTGAAGTAAAGCACCTGATAGTTATTTATTCAAAATATCATTTCATAGTGAAGCAACTTTAGTTAAAGCTGTATCTATGTCAGCTTCATTCACTCCAAAGTGAGCAAGTGCATCGTTAAGATGTTTTACAATAGCATTAAAATGGGCTGGTTGTAGATTCATTCCCTGGTGAGCTTTTGCCATTGATTGTCCAGAATATTGTTTTGGACCACCTAATGCAAAACTAATAAATTTTGTCTGATGACTGCGTTGTTTTTCCATATCCGTTTTTTCAAAAAAATGATTAACTGTATCATCCTTAAGCACCAACTCGTTGTAAAAATAGTCCACAACTTTTGCTATCGCTTCTTCTCCACCAATTTTTTCATAAAGTGTTTGATCCATATATACACTTTGCTTTTGTGGGTCTGTCTTTGGTTTAAGAGTTATAGAATCTAATCCTTTGAAGGTTCACTTGCTTCTTCGCCATTAAGAAAAGCACATTATTTGTCTATTCCTTTTACATTATCATAGATCTAGGTAGTATACCTAAATATAAAAAGCCTCATCAAGTTTTTGAAGAGGCTATTCATTGCGTATAATTTATTAAAGTTTTTGCACTAGAACCTATATATCTTTAGGAGCATTTCTTTAGTTTTGAACGGCTCTAGTATAATAATATTCTTCAAGAGTAAGTCCTTGGCTCATAATAGTTTGAGCTATTGGTTTACCTACATATCGAAGATGCCATGGTTCATATTTATACCCAGTGACTGATTCTTTTCCTTTAGGGTAACGGATAATAAATCCATAATCATCTGCATGTGCCTGTAACCATTTTGCTTCTTTAGTACCTCCAAAGCAATCCTGTGCCGCGCATTTACCATTGCCGCCTGTCACGTCAATAGCAAGGCCTGTTTCATGCTCACTTGTTCCAGGTAATGCACTGTATGTGATTGCTTTGGCATAACCATCCCTTTTTACATAATAATCAAATAGAGCAACTTGTGTAGCATGTGATCTGTATGCAGATACACCGAGAAGACTTACTCCCTGCTTCTTGGATTCCGCAAATAATTTGCTAATGGCAGCTGCTGCTTCACTTCGCATTTTTCTCTTTTCCGTCTTTTCTTTAAAAGTAAACGGTATTGATGTATATACTAAGTCTTTTGGTACATAGTTTTCTGGTAGCTTATTTTTTTTATTGACTAGCACTGGAATACTTTCTGGCTTTGCAACAACCTGAATGTCGTCAGATGAAGGATTGGATACCTTTACATATTGGCCACTAACATAACCTGTTTGACCATTTAAGCTTACCTTTAGCCATCCATTCTCACTTTTTCCAGTAACCATTAACTTTGTGCCCTGTTTAACTGTTGCTATAATTTTATTAGCAGTAGAAGGACCTGTACGGACATTCAGGTTAGCCGTTGCTGTATAGGTTACAGTTGCTGTACTAGATGAAGGATTGGATACCTTTACATATTGGCCACTAACATAACCTGTTTGACCATTTAAGCTTACCTTTAGCCATCCATTCTCATTTTTTCCAGTAACCGTTAACTTTGTGCCCTGTTTAACTGTTGCTATAATTTTATTGGCAGTAGAAGGACCTGTACGGACATTCAGGTTAGCAGTTGCTGTATAGGTTACAGTTGCTGCATTGGCTACACTTGGTTTTGAAGGGCTAAAACCGATTAAACCTGCACATAAAATAATGAAAGCAAAACCGGTAGCTAGCAATCTTTTGTTTAACGTTACTTTATTTAGTTTTGTCATTTAGAACACCTCAGCTTTAACGAATGTAGTTTTCTATTCATGGAATTAATCTTAAAATACCAGATAAATATATTCTATTACGGTAATAAGATTGGTGGATATAAAATTATCGCAAAGATTATCAATACCCACTGTATAAACAGAATAGGTTTATTTCTGTCATCCCAAAATTCGTTTCCCAAAAAAGAACGCATTATTTTATCTCCTCAATCTAAATCAAAGTCTACTCGTATTATAAACTGTAATGAACTATCCTGCCCTTCTTATTATAAGGTCAGACAAAAAATATTTCTGGTTGACCATTTTTCATATCAATATATGATAACGGTAGCAGGGGTAGAACGTACCTGCCCGTGGGGCTTAAGATCCCGTCAACTAAACAGTTCGCCCCTACTTGCTTAAACATGATTTGGCTGGTTGGGACCAAGATCTCGTATAATTTCAAGCAGTTCTTGATCAGGTTTCCCCTGAGTATCATGGGGTTTTTGGGGACTTATATTCAGTTGTCTCTATACTAACCTTATTAGAATATCCTACATCTAAAGATGTTTTGATAGTCGATGAAGAAGCTTTAGGTAATAAAATCGATGAATTATGTACAATTCGTTCAAGAAAGTGGGCAAATACAAAGACAAAGAAACTTATAGCTGCAGCAGCTAAATCAGACAACACTGTATCAAAGTTGGATGAAGAGATAGGTGCGCAAAAGAAATTGAAGAATATAAGATAATCCGATCAATCCCTGGTATCGGTGAAAAAATGGCAGAAACGATAATTTCTGAAATTGGTGAGATTGATCGGTTTAATCAGCCTAAAAAACTCGTAGCATTTGCAGGAATTGATCCTAGTATCTTTGAATCTGGTAGATTCAAGGGATCCGTAAACAAAATAATCAAAATAGGTTCGAGTAGATTACGGCATGCCCTATATATGGCTGTTCGATGTGCCATTCGTGATTGTAGAAAACACTGATGAAGTCATCCCTCGTAATAAGAGATTACGTGAGTTCTATGATAAGAAGGGGAAAAAAGTAGCTGTTATAGCATGTGCTAATAAGCTTCTACATTGGCTTTATGCACCATTACAAAACAACTGAACTTTCCAAAATATGGCCTAGTTTGAAAGTGTAACCAAATATAATAAAACTCTCCAACCACTGTTCATAGGGAGGTTATTTGGTATCATATTTTAGTATAGCATGTAATATTTTTAGTTTTTATTAGCTAGTTTTGTTGCATAAGAAAAGGAGCTGCTGATCAGCTCCTGGTATTGAAGTAATGTACCTGATAGTTATTTATTCAAAATATCATTTCTTAGTGAAGCAACTTTAGTTAAAGCTGTATCTATGTCAGCTTCATTCACTCCAAAGTGAGCAAGTGCATCGTTAAGATGTTTTACAATAGCATTAAAATGGGCTGGTTGCAGATTCATTCCCTGGTGAGCTTTTGCCATTGATTGTCCAGAATATTGTTTTGGACCGCCTAATGCAAAACTAATAAATTTTGTCTGATGACTGCGTTGTTTTTCCATATCCGTTTTTTCAAAAAAATGATTAACTGTATCATCCTTAAGCACCAACTCGTTGTAAAAATAGTCCACAACTTTTGCTATCGCTTCTTCTCCACCAATTTTTTCATAAAGTGTTTGTTCCATATATACACTCCTACTTTGTAATTAATATAAGTATTTTCTGCAGAAAATTCATTTTTATTCCATATACTTTTGTAAGTAATATTAGGATGTCGATAAAAATCCAATTGCTAGTGAAAACAAACCGTTAAAACCCCAAACAATTCCTTGCGTTTTCGCCTTACCAAAATGGGTAGTGTATTATAGAAGCATGAGTATGATAAACGTCTCTCTGTAGGAGGAATGTTCATGAATCCGGTCATTTTATTTGATGGTGAATGCAACTTTTGTGATTCGAGTGTCCAGTTCATTATAAAGCGGGATCCGCAGGGGCTTTTTTATTACGCTTCGCTTCAAAGTGAGGCGGGTCAAGAGCTGCTGAAGAAATACGATGCTCCCGCAGATATAGATAGCATGGTTCTGATCGAAAAGGACAAGGCCTACTATAAATCGTCTGCAGCCTTGAGGATTTGCCGCCGCTTACAAGGGGCATGGAAATTGCTTTACGGTTTCATCATCGTTCCAAGCTTCATCCGGAACATCGTTTATGACTTCATTGCCAAGAACCGTTACAAATGGTTCGGAAAGAAAGAAGAGAGCTGCATGCTGCCATCGCCAAGTATTCGAAAGCGCTTTTTATAAAAGGTTCTTTTCGTAAAGATTGTTGTTTTTAAAACGAAACTTTTAAGGTTGAGTGGAGCGGAAGTGCGAGACTCCTGCGGGAGCAGCGGGACAGGTGAGACCCCACAGGCGTTTACGCCGAGGAGGCTCACCGCCCGCACCAAGGAAAGCGAGCATCTGGAGGGGAAATCAACCACAACTCACTACCTGGTAAATAGCAACAAAGTATGTGAAAACAGCCTTATAAAAAGAACCAAAGCATGTTGTTATTTCATTAATAAGCAAAAAGAACTTCACTATAATTGAGGTTGTAGCCTTGAAATAAAGTTTGATCAAATTAATACAAGAAACCTTGATCAATGAATAAAAAAAATAGAAAGGGCATGTTTTGATTGATCAAAACATGCCCTTATACTATTTAATTGGATTATTCTTTTATAAAAAGGATTGATCATTCTTGGTTATTAAGAATGCTGGCAAATCTTACTGAACACCATTAGTTAATCGACCAATGTTCTCGACTTCAACAACGACCTCATCCCCCGATTTAATCGGGCAGCTGCCAGATGGTGAACCCGTAGCCAAAATGTCACCTGGCTCCAGCGTCATCACCTGCGAAAGCCAGCTGATTAAAAACGGAATGCTTAGAGACATTTGATTGGTATTCCCGTCTTGGACAACGCGGCCGTTTA
Organism: Peribacillus simplex; assembly: GCF_001578185.1. Taxonomy (NCBI): domain Bacteria; kingdom Bacillati; phylum Bacillota; class Bacilli; order Caryophanales; family Bacillaceae; genus Peribacillus; species Peribacillus simplex. The sequence goes on from NZ_CP011008.1 coordinate 4,248,474, forward strand.
ATGTGGTCACAATTCTCAAATTTGTAGGATCTACCCCGGTAACGATGCACGGCCCCAAAGGTCCGAATGTATCAAATCCTTTGCCCCGCGTAAACTGTGGATCTTTTTTTGTAAGATCTCTTGCTGTGACGTCATTAAATATCGTGCAACCGAACACATAATCAAGCGCATCTTCTTCTTTGATGTTTTTTCCGCGCTTTCCAATGATCAGGGCTACTTCCCCTTCAAGTTCCACTTGGTTGGATAGATCGTTTGGAGGAAGGATGATTTTCTCCTTGTCTGCAATAAGCGAAGATAATGGCTTTAGGAATAGAAATGGTTCTACAAGGTTTGCCTCTCCCCCTGTTTCCTTTGCATGACCTGCATATGTCCAGCCGAAATTAACCACTTTCGAAGGTTTTACAGGTTCCAGAATTTTTACGTCACTATATTTCAGCTCTACCCCGTCATACTTTATTTCCTTGTTGACAAGTTCAGCAAAACTGCTAGACAGTTGTAATATCATCTCATCCTCAACAATACCGTAGTGTATGTTTCCTTGTTGATTCTGATAGCGAACTATTTTTTGCGTTTTTTGTAGCACATGCATTATGAATAAACTCCTTTGATGTAAGGTATACTGACCTCAGATAATATAAAATTCGGGCCTCCATAATCGTAAATGAAGACTTCCAACTCCATTATAACCGAAAAGCACAATAAAACTGAAGTTTAGCGCCCAAATACAATTAAAGCCAAGGAAGAAATATGAAATAAAAAACAAGAACTGTATGGGTTAGACAGTCTTTTTTTATCTTTTCCCATTTATGTCGCAGTATGTGTCAGATGTGATATATAGCCCAGTTTTTCTTATTAAACCATCCTGCCCCGATCGTTGCATAAAGAAAAGGAGCTGCTGATCAGCTCCTGAATTAACGCGCCTGTTAGCTCATGAAGAGTATATATTTTTTATCGCGAGATTAGATATTTTTCTTTGAATATTGGACTTAATTCACTCCATACTGATATTTACGGTGAAGAACACTTTTCTATGACATTTGAAGTTAATGGGTTAAACGCTTTAAAAGCTGTTCATAAAGATTTTATCGAAAAAGAAATAAAAGTTGGAGGAATTGAAAACAGAGGTCACACGGGGAGAAACTTTGTTTTTTATGATTTAGATGGTAATAAATTTGATATAGAACTTGCTTCGGATTGGTATGTAGGTAAATGGGGTGCAGAGTTAAGTTATAAAGATGAAGACAAAGCAATTCTCAAAGCTCCAATTTTTAAGGACAGAGATCATAAGTATTAAGGGTAGGTACCACTTATATACCAGTTACTGATGTGCTGTGATGGGCATCTCCATGGGACAATGGTTGAATAACATAAAGAAACCGAGGGAATGATTCATTCCCTCGGTCATTTATGAGTTCTACTTGATTTTTCATTCTATATTAACGGCGGCTTTTTTCCCCGCCATTAAGTCCTGCTTCTTCCCGGCTCATTTTTCCATTACTGGAACCGTCAGAGCTGCCGTCGCCATCTCGTTGATTGGCACGTGCCTCCCCGCCTTTTTCACCGATTTCCTGATAGAACTCCTTGCCATGACTGTCGGATGTCGCTTCTCCGCCTTTTTGGCCAATCTCTTGATAGAATTCCTTATCATGATTTTCGGATGTCGCTACTCCGCCTTTTTGGCCAATCTCTTGATAAAATTCCTTATCATGATTTTCGGATGTTGCTTCTCCGCCTTTTTGGCCAATCTCTTGATAAAATTCCTTATCATGATTTTCGGATGTTGCTTCTCCGCCTTTTTGGCCAATCTCTTGATAGAATTCCTTATCATGATTTTTAGCTGTTGTTTCTCCGCCTTTACGTCCTGCTTCTTCACGATTCATTTTACCATTGTTGTTAGTCATTAAAAATTCCTCCTTATTATTTGGATTTTCCATGAACTAGCTACATGTGTCATATACCCGCTGGAACGGTTATAAAACTAGAATCTGCTAAATACTTCAGGTCGCTCCTTCTATTTAACGGCGACTCTTTTCCCCGCCATTAAGTCCTGCTTCTCCCAGCTCATTTTTCAATCATTGGACCCGTCAGATTTGCCGCCATCACGTTGATTGGCACGTGCCTCTCCGCCTTTTTGGCCAATTTCCTGATAGAATTCCTTATCATGATTTTCGGAAGTGGCCTCTCCACCTTTTTGGCCAATCTCCTGGAAAAATTCCTTATCATGATTTTTGGCTGTCGCTTCCCCACCTTTGCGGCCAGCTTCTTCCCTGCTCATTTTTTCATTGTTGTTAGTCATTAAAACTCCTCCTTATTATTTGGATTTTTCATGAACTAGCTACAGTTTTATGTATACCCGATAGTTTGGAAATAAAACTAGAATCTATTAAAACTTTTCCATTTCAATTAGGAAAAGCATCATGAATGTTATCACTCATGATGCTCCCCGCTTTTCCTTAACCAGACTTCGGAATCCCTTCTCGCAAGCGATCTGGCAGCTCTACAAGGGTTTCATTCAAAGTATCCAATTTTGTTTCAATCCTATGAAGCAAATAAAGGGTAACAATGATCGGGAACCCAATATCACTGACAAATGGCAGGATTTGATCCACTTGTAATTCACCTCTCTTCCGGGGTGTCCTAAAAAGATGCCCTTCCCGTTCGTTAGATCAGTTCCACTTCCTCGACATTCCGCTCGACAATTCGCGCTGCTTTCAAATCGACGAAATCTCCGGAAGATGCAACGAACACATTCCCCGCAATCAGTTGTTCCATTGCCAGTTTAATCGTATTAACATTGACCGGCTTCGGATTATCAACGGAAATCGTCGCTGTCTTCCCTTCCTCCGTAACGAAAATCATTTCCAGTACTTTAGCCATTTCAAATCACCTCCCCCCTCTTCCGACATCGTTCCAAAAGTCGATTAACCAATCAATGAACTTGTATCCACTCGAGTCACTTCCCCCATTGGATAATTCTGCACGCTTGCGATTGCAACAGCTGTCGAAAATAGCTGATCCGCCGTTGCCTCAACCTTGATGTTCGAAAATGACCTCCGCTTGAAAACAAGAGCCCCATTTTCATTTAACCCCGTCTCAAAATCAATCCGCAACGTACTTGATACTGGAATCTGGTTTGCCATGCCACTCACCCCCTTTCACACTCTATATAAACTTTTTCGGGATGAAAGTAGCATGGTCTTGAAATTTCTTCAGGAAAACGAATCAAAAGCCGCCCATCATTTGAGCAGCTTTTTATCGGTATATTAGTTTTGACTTTCAATGATAATTTGACTGTTACATCGCCAAAAATTAAAGCGGCATATTTACCTGGCCGTATGGTTCAAAGATTCATTTTGTTTTTTCCACGCCGTTAGATGTAACGCAAATCGTAACCTGCATTCAAAAAATATTCACCTCAGATCATTGGGGAACAAAAACACAATAAGGAAAGAACTTTACAATTTATACCGGATATTAAGTAAAGAACAAAGCCCTATCGTTAAAACACAAACTAGTGAGGTAAGTCCTACAATCGACACTGAAACTGGAGTTTATTAGCCTTCTAAATAAATCATAGCTTTTTCCATCCATAGTTTAAATACGGGGGACATTTAAGCCGTTTTTTATATTTGAAATTCATTTCATTTTATCTTCCCTTTAAATTACTTTTTTATAACTGACAAGTTTCATTATTTTTTTGGCGAAGTTAAATTGCATTTGGCTTTAAATGGCACGTCATGTTCTCCTTTTCCGGGAAATAATAATCACGAAAGGAAGTGGATGTTGGATGTCATTAGAATGGTTTGACAGAGTAAGCGGGGAATTGCAGGATCATCTTAAATCAATTTGTGAAAAATATGACCGCAATGGCAGCATGATCGTGGAACGCGGGTCTAAGCATCCACGCATCGAATTTTATACAGAGCTGGACGACAATGAGAGGGATTACTTTTCCACGCTGTTTTTTGATCCGCATAATGAGGAATTTTATATGGAATCCTTCGAGCCGGATTTAGGGCAGATTAGCAAGGTGATCCTTTCAGATATTGAAGATATCGTCGATGCTGTCCATGAAAGCTTCCATAATTACTTGGAAGAGGATGACACCGATTATGAGTATGAACTGGATGATGAATATGATGAATCGTATGATTCAGACGGCGGCGGAGATTCCGATATATACGAAATCGATGTAGATTGGGAAACTCCTGAAGTGACAGCCTATATCCAGGATAATGAAGTGGAGGTCACCTATCAATTCGGGATTGTGCAGGAAACGGGTGATGGAGTGCTGAAACGGATCAATCGGATTCGGACAGCGGATGATGACCTGATAAAGGATGAAACAAATTTCATTTTCAGCAAGGAAGAAGCTAGTACGATCATCGCCATGATAGCAAGCCATATGGATTCACTTAGCGAAATGGATTAAAAAAAACCAACAAAGCCTTGTCCATGGTCACCATGGACAAGGTTTCATTATATAATAATCAGTTCATATACTTCCGACAATTGAGAGACCCGTTCCGTATCACTGACTTCCTTTGCATGCTTAATTTCTTGAGGAAGAATATGGTTAAGGAGTCTGGCTTCTTTACCACTTAGCTTATTGACGAGCTCTTCTTCTGAATGAAAGTGTCCGCTTTTGATTTTATTATAAATTTCCTGCGCTTCAGGATATTGGTCTGTATAGTTAGACAATATCTCACGTAAGTAACCGATTGTACGATCCATCATACCATCCCTCTCGAATGTTAGATTTTTGCTTACAGCTCCACCTATACCTTCCCCCATTTTTTGTTGATACATTCCTAAAAAAAAGATATCCAAGTCAATGGATACCCCTAATCAGTCTTCCTCCCAAAACAAATCATCCAATGTACGCGATAATGCTTTACAAATACCGACGCACAAACTCAATGAGGGATTATACTTCCCGGATTCAATCAATCCTATCGTTTGCCTGGAAACGCCGACAATCCTGGCCAGTTCATCTTGTGACAAGTCCTTTTCTACTCTCGCCAGCTTCAGTTTTATATTTTTCAAAGGAAGGCACCTACAATTTCTTATTATCTTCACTATTTTTCATTCCGATTTTCTTCGCTAGCAAGTATATACCACCAAAAAACAGAAGTAAAATCGGCAAATAGATCATTACTGAAACAAACGATACCAATACAAAATACCATAGACCCTGGGAACTGCTATCCGCATAGGATACAGCACTATTCACCCCCAAAATTGTAGCGATGATGAGGGCTAAAGCAACTGTACCAAAAATTGTCTTCCTGCTCATCGGCGTTTTGCTAGTCCGGTCATGCATTTCCACTTCATCCCAGAGTACACCTAAGAAAATGGAACGAGCTAAGTAATACAGCCCTCCTGCAACGATGATCACGAATTCCAGATATAACTCCCCGCTGCTTGCACCATATTTATATAGTTTGAAAAGTGCACTCACCAGGCAAATGGCCAAGATGACGTGATACATTTCTTTATAAATTTTATTTCTTACATGCTCAACCCGCTCATCCTTGATCTTTTTCGTTCGTTTAAATAAATCCATCAACAATCGACCTCCATTTAATTCCATTACTTACTCTTATTATATGATTTATTTTACTTTTTGCAATATATATATTACATTTTATAATTTATAAATGGTAAAAGGTATAAAAAAAGGATCCACACGTCAAGTATGGATTCCTATTTATGGTTTTACTCGTAAGTTTTGGGGATTTACTCGTGAATTTTAAGCATTTACTCGTGAGTTTTGGGGTTTTACTCGTGAATTTTAAGCATTTACTCGTGAGTTTTGGAGTTTTACTCGTGAATTACTTCGGCAATTATTCTTCATTAAGATGATAGCAAAGTTGAATAACGCCAGAGGAAAATCTTTTTGTATCAACCAGTTTTAGATTCAATCTCTCCTTCATGTCAATAAACAAAGGTTTTCCTTCCCCTAAAACAACAGGGTGAACAGATAACCTAAATTCATCAACCAGCCCAAATCTTATAAAAGATGTAATAAGACTTGCCCCGCCATAAAGCCAGATGTCTTTACCAGGCTTTTTCTTTAATTTATTTACTTCTTCAACAATATTATCATTAATGATTGTTACTTTATTATCAGTGCTTTTTTTTGTTTTGGAAAACATGAATTTTTCTTTGCCATGTACTAATTTCCACATTTCTTTTTCAGTATCGGATACCTCATTTTCTGGAGTATATTGTCCCCATAAATCATAGCTCTTTCTCCCATAAAAAATTGTATCAATATCATTTAAGAAATCAATGAATCCCATTTCAGGGTCCATAATGCACCAGTCAACTTCTCCTTTCGGCCCTTCAATAAATCCATCTAAAGTAACGGCTAAATCTAAAACTATTCTTCTCGGTCTTTCGTTAATGGTCATACTTTTAGCTCCTTTGTCTTATGGAATGTCCCTTGTATTTCGACCGCTCAGCGATACACTTGCCCCTGACCGATGCCGGACAAATACCTAATGCTTTTAAGCATTCATTCAAAAGTTTCTTCCGTTTCGCTTACATAGTTTTATATTACAGCTTCCATCATAGTATTAAAAGATTGAATCAAAAAATTAAGGAGGCTCGCTATGAAAGCAATGGTATGCACAAAATACGGTTCACCCGATGTACTGGAACTCAAAGAGGTAGCAAAGCCTTCTCCCAAGGATAACGAAATACTGGTAAAGGTCCATGCGGCAACAGTGGCTTCAGGGGACATAAGAGTCCGGAGTTTCAAGAGCCCTTTCTTGTTATGGCTGCCGATGCGAATCTTCCTGGGTCTTAGAAAACCGCGAAAATCAATACTGGGAGTGGAGCTGGCCGGGGAGATAGAGGAAACGGGGATGAATGTAAAAAAATTCAAAAAAGGCGACCAGGTTTTTGCCATGACTGGAATGAATTTTGGTGCCCATGCCGAATACACATGCTTACCTGAAGACGGGGCAATGGCAATTAAGCCTGTCAATGTGACCTATGAGGAAGCCGCCGCCATTTCTTTTGGAGGAACGACAGCCCTGCATTTTTTCAGAAAAGGCAATATCCAGGAAGGACAAAAAGTCCTCATCTACGGTGCATCCGGTTCGGTAGGGACTTCGGCGGTACAGCTTGCCAAATACTTTGGGACAGAAGTTACCGGAGTATGCAGTGCCGCCAATTTTGAATTGGTGAAATCGTTGGGAGCCGATAAGGTAATTGATTATACGGAAGAGGATTTTTCGAAAAGGAATGAGCGATATGACATCATCTTTGATGCAGTCGGGAAAAGTTCGAAGGCCACTAGCAAGAAAGCTCTGACCCCGAACGGACGATACGTGTCTGTTGAAGGACAAGGGATAGCAAAGATACGTACGGAAGATTTATTACTCCTCAAGGAGCTTATCGAAACGGAAAAAATAAAATCGGTCATTGATAAACGATACCCGCTGGAGCAAATTCCCGAGGCTCATAGATATGTAGAAAAAGGACATAAAAAGGGAAATGTAGTCATAACCCTGGTCGATCATGATTAATCCTGACAAAGCCTTGCACACTGCCGCATTTCGCGAACTTCTTTAAGCCATTTCATCTTCAGAATTTTTTCTCCTTTTTGACATGATAATACCCCTTAAACAATTGGATCTATAGGGGTATAACGGCATAATTAGTCATTATAAGGAATGTCCTTCCAACCAGCTCCCAATCTATATGTTCGTATATGAATGGTAGCTTGTAATTTCTGGAGGATTTAATAGATGCAATCGCACGATTAGTTTTAATGTTAGGGATTCCGGCCTTTATGATGTGGCGGGAGTATAAAAAGATGTCAGAAGAAGAACGAAACGACGTGAAGACTGATTTTACGAGTAAGCGTTTTATCTCCACGATTGGTTTAGTGACACTCGGTTGGGTATTCTTTTTGCTTGGACCAATATTTGAAATGACATGGATGGAAACGATTGGCGTTGCACTTCTTTCTATCGGAATAATGGTAGGCATTGTTTTGACATGGTTAGATGCATCACCAAAGTGGAAAAAAACGATCACTTTATTAATCGCTATTTCTATCTTGTTATGGACGAATAAATAGGTGTAGCTCTCTGCACCTATTAGTCCTTGTATACTTTACGCTTCTTTTTTACGATGGAATTCAATTTCCGAAACCACCGCTTCGAAACAAAAACCCGATAATTTCAACGCCAATGTAATACGCAATGCTAACTAAAATAGTAAAACCAAAAGACAGACTCCTCCATTTACCTTTTTCACGCTAAAAGCAGTGCTGAAATTGTTCCAACTATCATAATCGATCGAAAAACAGCTGTATTATCAATTCCCAATCACCACTAAAGCAATTGATATTATAAAAGAATATAAAGGGAAATACGCCTTCATAAAAAACCTCCTCATCTGTAGTTATTTTATTAACTAAGGCTCTTTTCGTAAGGATTGTTGTTTTTAAAACGAAACTATTTAAGGTTGATTGGAACGGAAGTGCGAGACTCCTGCGGGAGCAGCGGGACAGGTGAGACCCCACAGGCGTTTACGCCGAGGAGGCTCACCGCCCGCACCAAGGAAAGCGAGCATCTGGAGGGGAAATCAACCACAACTCACTACCTGGTAAATAGCAACAAAGTATGTGAAAACAGCCTTAACTAAAAATCCCAAAATTCAGTATCTTTATTAATTCAACACAAAATCCCATTTTTTTAGTTAAATTCATCTGGGGATCACTATCGATTTGCAAAACTTTCAAACCGGATTTAAATGATTGTCTAAGAAATGATTTAAGACTTCACAATAAACCTTTAAATATGAAAAAAATCAACATTTACAAAGAGATCACTCCCCTAAATACGAACATTAAATTATATTTATATTTTAATGTTCACTTTTTCATTGATTATCTATTATTTATTTGTTATATTAGCAAAGTAATAATCATACATATCATTACTCGTATATGCTCGGAAATATGGTCTGAGCGTTTCTACCTGGTTCCCAGTGAAAGAACTAGACTACGAGTTAAAGTATTCGGCTGCCCGCTTGAGCAGCTAATGATTTAGCATTATAATCATTTTGCTTAATCATCTATACTTTGACTATCGTGGGTCTAGAAGGCAGTAATCATTCTGCCGTTCTGGACCTTTTTCTTTGACCGCAACTGCGAGTGTTTCAAACAATCGGATACTTTGTTTTTAAGGAGAGAAAAAACATGTTAAAAAAGTACACTCTATTAGGAATCATTACATTACTTTTCGTGTCGGTGATTGCAGCATGCAGTTCTGCTTCCAAAAATGAAACGGTCGAAAAAAAGACTCAAAGGCCTATCATAATTCAAGGTCCAATGCCGATCGAAGCTGAACATTTCGCGAAAAGGTTAAAAAATGTTAAAGAAGAAAAATCAGGGGATTTTGTATTTTACATTGGAACTTTAGACAATTATCCTGTAATCGTTGCAAAAACAGGTAAAGGGATGGAAAACACAGCAGCCGCTACAGCATTGGCCATTGAAAGATATAACCCTATTGCCATCATCAATCAAGGGACATCAGGCGGACATGATCCAAGCTTAAACGTTTTTGATATTGTTTTAGGAAAAAGAACGGTAAACCTAGGTTCATTAAAAACAGCAGATAAAACTGAAAACCAAGGAATTGATCCAACCATTTGGAAACCGATGGACCTAATGGCTTCTGAAGGAAGTGCAGGAGAAGATCCTAACGCTGAAAAACCACACTTCTACGAGGGAGATAAGGATTTACTCGCAGCTGCTCATGCAGTTAAAGATACCTACACAAAAGGTAAGGTTGTCGATGGTACGATCGGTTCTGCAGACGTTTGGAATAATGAAGTGGATCGGATTAAGTGGTTCCATACGAAATATGGTACATCTGTTGAAGAAATGGAAGGGGCTGCGGCTGCCCAAATCGCCAAAGCTTACGATGTTCCCTTCTTAGGTATACGAGTGTTATCCAATAATAAAGTGAATGGCGGTAAATATAACCCGAATACAGCAGCGGCCAATCAAGAATATGTTTATGAAGTAGTCAAAAAATATATCTCTACGAGCAAATAAGGCCGGGCTCGGAGCATATAAAAGAATGAGAATCTTTTGGTCAGCTATCCCTATAGTGAAATAAAAAAGAGCACATATTATATACGATAATATGTGCTCTTCTTTTATTCGCGGAAGACTGTGCCCGATTCTTCCTCCTTGCAAAATAATAAGCTGAGGCTATTCAATGTGTAAAGTCTGGCTGTGAAAATGAATAAATCATCGTAGTTATTTTCTACGTATTCCTCAATGATCCCCATCCCTTTCCTGAATCTATCAACTAATAAATGCGTGTAGTTTTCATCCCATGTAAACCGATTGATTCGTTTAAGTTCATCTGCCAATACTTGAAACTTAAACTCCTCAACAAGAAGTTTTAATTGATACAATTTATCTCTATTTAAACAAAGGCAATTGTTTTTATTTTCATGATTTTCACGGACGAATTCAATAAACCCCATTATATTTTTAGCTAACATATTCGCTATTTGCATCTCGAAGTTCATTTCTAACATCTCCTCAATATCTAAAATCTATATGAAGAGTGTATGATTTGAAATGGTATTTTAACACCAACAATTCTTCTTTAAAGCTAGATTTCCTTATTTTGCGGAATTCTTTCTATGCTAGATTTTTGAACTACCCCATAAAAAAATGCCCCCTTTCCTTCCAAGGGGACAATCTCAGCTTTTCGTCATTACATTGAATCCAGAACCAAAGAGATAAGCAGACCTGCCGCGGTGAATATGCCCGTGATCGGTCCTCCGTCTTCATATGCTTCAGGCATCATCGTTGACGCAATCATGGCGATGATTCCGCCGCCTGCAAAGGCTGCCATCGCTGCCAGGATATATTCCGGGGCATGATCGAGGAATAGATAGCCGGACATCGAGGATAGTGCCGAAATGAGCAGTACGGATAACCACAGCAGCATGATTTTCTTCTTGGAATAGTCACTTTTGAGCAGACCTGTTGTACTTGAGAGCCCCTCCGGAATATTACTGATGAAGATGGCAATGACCAATAGCCAGCTTACCGAGCCACCGCTTATTAAGCTTGCGCCGATCATGATCGACTCCGGTATGGCATCCATCACCGTCCCAATGAAAATGGCCAGGCCCGCTTCTTTCGAAGAGCTATTATTGGACCGTTTCCTTTTAACCGCACCTTTTTTGGAAACAAGGAAATCCAAGCCAGTAAACACGGCGGCCCCTGCTATGAATCCTATTGCCGTCGCCCGGATTCCTCCATCACGCACCGAATCTGCAAGCAGCTCATATGCTGCCGCACCAAGCAATACGCCCGTTCCGAATGCCATAATATAGCCAATGATGTTTTTCTTTATCGGAATGAAGATGGCTGCAAGTGCGCCAAGCAAGACAGCAGAACCCGAAACTCCTCCCCAAAAAAACGCATTCCACATCTTATCCCCCCATTTCCTTTTTATAGGTAAGTACCCGGGTTGAAGATAGGGTAAACGGGGTCAGGGTAAAGATACGGTTAGCGCGCTTTTTGCAAATGGCCTCAAAAAAAAAGCAGTTATATTCCCTGCCATAGTAAATGAGTATGAAAAGAATAGTAGAGCCTTTTCCGTTATCCTGCCTCCAATATTCATCAATAGAGGCTCTGCATCACTACCTCATATTACAGATATTTGAGGTTTTCCTTCTTCTTTATCACTAACCTTTTCAATTTTATCAACAAACATTTGGAAAACCTTTCTCTTTTCTTCCAGCTCTTTTATGGATTCTTTCAATTCGTTCAATTTTTGTTCAAAAGGTTTATGATACTGCTCACGGATGTTTCGAATAATTTCATCATTTATAGTGGATTGTACAACTTGTTTAGTAATATTGAATTTATAGGAATATACCTGAAGGTCACGCTTAACTTCTTCGTACTCTTTTTCTATCCCACTTAGCACACCACTGATTTCTTCATTCCATTCAACTAACGCTTTTTTCACATGATCCTCCAACTTTGCTCCCCCTCTTTAACTAACAAAAAATCCATCTCCAGAAAAACTTATTTTATCAAAAGTTCATTTCGGTTTCTTTTCGGCTTGGTTACTTAACAAATAAGTTTTATTAAAAACAGATAACAGCCTGCAGCGAGTGAGAAACACTTTTTAAAAATCACATAGAATATAGCCTGACATGTCACTTTAGTCGATAATTTGCGCTTATTTTAAGTGCTATTTTGCACATTCAACCCAGGCTACCTGTATTTTTTAATGACGATAAAGAGGTTTATGTTAACTAACTTGTTTTTTATTAAAATTGCATATCTATAGGCTAATACCTGACTATAAATTACAAATAATGAAGGTTTATATTACTGAAGCATCGTCACTTTTGTATTAGGGGTACAGACACATGCCCATCAAGCTAAGAAAACAGGTCACCCCCGAAACGATAAAGGTTACAATAAGTGCTCACCGAGAAAATGAGTGGAGCAAAAGATGATCGCCCAGAACTGGTATGCTAGCTGTTCTTGCAGAGTTTGAGCGTCATATTATTCGTGGAAACCCTCTTTGTAAAGATAATGCGTAAATACAAACAAAACCAGCAAAACACCTTTTCTGTGTCGTACTGGTTTTGTTGAAGTCCATCTTGAATTGTAGCTAGTTCAACGTGATTACAAATTCCGAGTTCGGCGCTCCAGCAAATACAACCGTTCCGTTCTTCGGCAGTTTTACTTTGTTATTGCCGCTCACAATGGTAAAATCGACGCATACTCCCTTCTCATCATACACCGCGAACGAACCCTTCGATGGCAACGTCACGGTCATCGTTTTCTCGGCTGCCGATTGCGGGATCGTAAACCATTTCGCATGCCCATTTGCTTGCAGCGTAACTTTAGATGATTGCCCTACATCAAGTGGTTTTACGTTAGTTCCACTTACGTATAACAACCCGGCCATCTCCATAAATTCATTGCCGCCTTCTGTATAGAAATGGGTTTCCGTCGTATCACGACCATTCATCACGGGGATCTGGAGCTGATGCGCCGCGGTGTCCGGACCTGTAATTTTTCTGCCATCCCAATAGCCTTCCAGGCCTTCCTTGCGAGTAATCTGTGTGGTAATAAGTTTCGGTTGTACGAGATATTCAACAGAACTAAATTTCTCGTTCACAAGATAGAACTTGACGCCTTCCCGCTTTGCCCATGCAGCAGCGGTTTTCTTTGATAGCACGTTTTTTTCTAGTTTCTCAGCTAAATAGTGAGTCATCACACTTTGCCCTAAGCTTGGCTGCGATTTATATGTGCTCTCCCTCAAATAAGTTCTTCCATTCTTTTCGGTCACGAAGTTGAGCTTGGAAGTACCCTTCTCATTAATAAAGCTTCCATCCGCAGTATATACATATTTTTCTTCTCGATTAGATGGTAAGAACAGTTCTCCATTCTTCGTAATTTCAATTTTGAAATGAGTTTCGCTATTGCCATAAAAGCCCGCTTTCTTTGTCACATCTTGAGGCATCTTGACCTTGACCGGCTTGCCAAAGGATTTGTTCGGCTTGATGTCCTTAATAGTACCGTTCTCTTTAAGCACAGCGAGCAGCAATTCAGTCGCCATCAGTTGATTTGTAGAACTCCGTCCACCGGATGACAACACAACTGCTGCCATTTTCTGTTCCGGAAGCACGACCAGTATAGCATGTTGCAGTGCCGTGTCGCCGCCCTTAGCCAAAGCTTTTATCCCATATTCACTGAATGGGTATAGTTTCACACTATCCCAGCCGAGACCATAGTTAAAAATATTATCTCCATCCCCCGGCCACATCCCTTTTTTATATTCCTCTTGCTCCATTGCCTTGACTACTTTATCAGAGAGGATCCCTTTTCCCTGTCCCATAAATAGTTGTGAGAATCTTACCATATCTTCTGCCGTGGAAGAGATCCCTCCCGTACCAATCACATTCACTGCTTCAATTGGAAGCTGCCCTTGGTACGCCGGAAAATAAAGTCCAGCCCGCTTCTCGTCTCTCCATTTGTCCTGCGGCGTTTTTGTATGATTCATCTTTAAAGGTTCTGTAAGCCGTTGATGTAGAAATTCTGTAAAGCTCATACCGCTGACTCTTTCCACTAAAATTTCGGCCAGTGTAAAGCCATCGTTGCAGTATACCGAGAACGAGCCTGGGTCCGCTTTCAGGCTCTGGTTCGACAATTGCTGCAACAAGGTATCATGGGCATAGGTATCATTATCGTTAAATAAAAATGCATTACTTAACGTGGAACCTTGCAAGCCAGAGGAGTGATTCAACAACATACGCGGTGTAATGCGTTTGTACCGCTCATCTTTCATCTTAAAATCAGGAACATAGTTGACGACAGGAGCATCCAAATCGACTTTTCCTTCGTCGACTAATTTCATTACGGCCGCTGTTGCATACATTTTACTGACTGAACCAATCCCGTATAGAGTATCTTTGGTTAACGGCTGTTCCCCTTCCATATCGTTCTTGCCAGCCTGCCCTGACAAAATAAGTTTGCCATTATCAATTAGCGCATACTGCACGCTAGTCGCCCCATGGGACTTCGTGAGTAGCGCAGCCTTCTCTGCTGCAATCTTCTTCAGTTCTTGGCTAGCTACTTCTTCAATAGTTACAACTGTAGTCTTACTGTCAGAAAATGCTTTCGCCCCTGTTGGTAGGATCATAGTTAGCGCTAATATAGCGGCTAACACACCAGTTAGCTTATTTTTCATGAGGAAATTGCCTCCTTTGATAAGTGATCGATTTCATCATTTATTTGTTTAGCTATTAGAATATGATAAAATTTATCCGTTCTTCCTTTTGACCTACTTGCTAAATTCAGCAAGTAAAATATTTTTAAAAGGATTAGGACTGTCAGCGCTACCCAAACTGTTCCAATTGACAGCCAACGTATGCTTGCCTCCAAGTGTACCCCCAACAAGAGTAGTAAACCCTAGAATGCCACCTGTGTGTCCCCATATCGAGACACCGTTCGGAAGCTTAGTTTCATAGATTCCAAGACCATATCCATCGATTCCTTCTTTTCCTGTAGGGACTGTAGTAAGCATTTGTTTTAGTTGTTGTTCTTTCAGTAATTTGCCACCGAGCAAGTAAGAGAAGAATTTGTTTAAGTCGTCAGCAGTAGAAATCATATCTCCAGCAGAGCTACCTGCACTTGGGTTATAATAAGTAACGTCTTTTAGCTCACTTGTTCCGTCTAGTTGGACATATCCACGGGCATGGTTGGTGCCTGGAATAACGCTTGAATTGCCAGGTAGGAATGTATTCGACAATTCAAGTGGTTCAATAATCCGATTTTCAATCTCTTCCGCATAGCTGTTTCTAGTTACTTTTTCAATAAGAATACCCAGTAATACGTATCCTGTGTTTGAATAAGACCACCCCTCTCCTGGGTCAAAGTCTGGAGGCAGAGAAACCCCCATCTTCACTAACTCTTCAGCCGTATACGATTTTTTTGTATCCGTAAAATCAGCGTCTTTTGACCTTGAGTATTCAGCGATACCACTTGTATGGTTCAATATCTGCCGGATGGTAATCTTGTTACCATCATATCCATTTCCTTGAATGGCACCAGGCAGCCATTTTTCGATGGAGTCGTCTAGATTCAGGCGGTTCTCTCCAGCTAATTGAAGTACAACTGTTGCGGTGAACGTCTTCGTCACACTGCCAATGCGAAAGCGAAAATCTGTTTTCATTGGTTTTTTGGTTCTCAGATCCGCAATCCCAGCGGCATAACCCCACGTTTTTCCACGCTCAGAAGTTTTAGCAAGTATCCCCGGGTATCCAAATTGCAATGTATCCCGCATTGCTTCCTTGACGGAACTACAATCTCGTTGGTTGCTTGTTTGTAATGAACTAGATACATTTTGAGTGGGCTCTGCTTTTACAATTGAGGTTGGCGTTGTATATAACAGGGAACTTCCAGCTATTAAAAGGGCCAGACTTGCAAATGTAATTTGCCTACGTATTTTCATAAGGCATTCCTCTCCTCTATTAATATTGTATAGGTGGTTGCTTACTGTTCCTTACCTCCTGACAAGGCTTAGGGAAAAGGCCCTCACTCATATAGATTAAAGCCCCAGTACAAAGGTATCTATCAATATCAACAATTTGAGCCATTTAAATCTACACCCCTTCTATAACAAAATTATTTAAAGGTATGAAAGCATATTATGTATCCTTAGTTATTGCTAGATTAACGCAACATGAGACATACCACCCAACCCATATTTTACCTTATTTATCCATAATATGCATTAAGAAAGAATGTAAATTCGAATCATTTCCGTACCCAAACTATTGATCGTCTTTTTCACCAATTATAATTAGATATTTAGAATTTCATTATAAAAAACTGTAAAAAAAATAACCAATCCCTTAACATATAGGAAGCGGTTGAAAAATGTGTCTAAACGTACAATTTTCTTTTTTTGATATGGTGACCCTATCGCCAGCAAGCTAAGGTTTTGAAGTACCCCCAGAACGAAATTTTGGACTTTCTTGTAACTTATAAGCTCAATTTATCGTTTTGGGAGTGACCTATTTTCTTGGCTTGATGGGCATGTGGGTGCACCCTGTATAGAAAAAGTTCACATTATATTTAAAAGAGGAATTAAAAAGTTTTATTCGTGTCTTAACGTTGTAAATCCACATTTTCCTGACAACACTACAAAAAATAAAAGAGCTATTCAAATTTAACTAGTTGAATAGATCCTTTATTTTTCATTCATTATCATCCTAAATACTGTCTAATCTAAAAATCCTTTTTAGAAAAACAAGAGTCCTAGTGAAATAACAATACCACTTACAAAAAGAGTCAATACACAGTAACCCATAATATCTTTTGCCTTTAGACCAGCAATAGCAAGAGCAGGGAGTGCCCAGAATGGTTGGATTAGATTAGTCCATGCATCTCCCCAGGCAACCGCCATAGCCGTTTTTGGAATGGATACATCAAGTGCTGTCGCTGCATCCAGCATGACAGGCGCTTGAACCGCCCATTGACCTCCACCAGAAGGTATGAAAATATTGACCAATCCTGCACTTAAAAACGCAAATAACGGGAATGTAAATTCATTAGATATTGAAACGAAACCATTAGATATAACAGTAGCTAAACCTGATGCTGTCATCATACCCATAATCCCCGCATAAAAAGGGAATTGGATGATGATCCCACTAGCTCCTTTTACTGCATTAACCACAGCCTCTAAAAAGTGTTTTGGAGTACCATGAAAGAGAATTCCTAAAAATAAGAATAAGAAATTAACAATATCAAGATTTAGTTTAAAACCGTTAAGTACAAAATAATAGAAAAGAAAAACAATCCCTAATATCCCAATTGATAGAGAGATAATCCGGCTATTCTCAAGCCTCTCAGCAGGAGTCAAATCCTCTTTTTCAATAGTAGCTGCCTGGACATCATCCTCTAGGAGAGCAAGATCTACAGTCACTGTTTGTTCCTTTGAAGGCATCATGAATCGATTAACTAATGGAACGATTATGATTAAAGCTATAACAATAAAAAGATTAAAACTAGAAAATATCGTTTCACTTGTTGGGATAATACCAATTAAATCTTCGGAAAAGTGGCCTGGAGTAGCAATAGTCAATGGAGTTGATCCAGATATTCCACCATGCCAGATGAGAAATCCAGAATAAGCACTCGCAATTAAAAGGCGATAATCAACATTTTCTACTTTTTTCGCTAATTCTTTAGCGAACAAAGCCCCAATAACAAGTCCGAATCCCCAGTTTATCCAGCTTGCTACGAGAGAAACGACACTTACAATAATAATTGCCTGACCTGGAGATTTAGCCATAGATGCAAGAGCACCTAATCCCCTTTTAAAAATTCTGCTACTAGCTAATACATGTCCAGTTACTAAAACAAGAACCATCTGCATAGCAAAAAGAAGCAATCCCCAAAATCCATTTCCCCAATGCTGAGCCATCTGATAAGGCCCGCTATCGGTGAAAATAAGTCCCAATCCAAACACAACAAAAGTTAAAATAATAACAAATATAAATGGATCGGGTAAATACCTCTGCATAACACGATTAAAAAAGGCTACCATTACTTTCAACTTTTTATCCTCCTTTTTAAAATCAGCCCCCTTTGTAATTTCTACAATTATTAACATATTCCTCTATCTATCCGTGAAGCTCGATTTGCTTCAGGTATAGGTTGTGTTCATTGTGGAAGTAAATCTGTTAAACAGTTGAGAAGTTAAGATGTTAACAGGGTTAGTCCATAGAAAGCAAAAACGCTCAGAGCCTTTTCACTCTAAGCGTCATAATTAAAAGGGACCTTTATTCCATTAAAGCTCCCGATTATTGAATAAAAAAATCAAATAAACAAGGATAAGATAATTAAAAGCTTTGAGTTCAATTTCCAGAAGTGCTAAGAGATAAATAGTCTGTCTGTGAAATAACATCTACTTCTTGTCCATCTTTTTCGTAAACGGTTAAACTACCTTCTCGCTCTTTTTTCTCCCAACCCCATAGTTTAATGATTGCTTGGTACCTTAAAGGCAGACCATTTTCTTCTGAAGCGGGGCCCCAGTTATAAGCTACCAGTTTACTCTTATTAGCTGTTATTTCAGCAGTTTTGGGTACTGGAAACCCCTCGAATTTTTCTGATTCCTCATAAGAAAAAAAAATTATTAAGGGAATGCAAATTAATAAAGCAGTTAATGCAATTAACCCACCTACTATTTTTTTATTAATCTTTGTTCATCCTTCCACGTTGTTTTTTATTGAATTCAAAATCACAACAAAATCTTCTAAATTTCTTTCACCGTTAAACTGCCCTTTTGTTGAATAAGCTTCTGTACATACAATACCATAAAAAGTAAATCCCCCCCTCCTCTTTTTATAAGCAACAATCCTTACGAAAAGAGCCAAAGGAAAAGAAAAGCCTTGCAGCTGGCGGATAACCACTCCAGAACTTCTGCAAGGCTTTTTTCTTTTAGGCAGTGCCGAAAATGGGCATGGCTTGCTACTTTGTTTTGAATCGGGTCCTGTTGACTCAAAAGCTTCCGACTAATTATTTTTTAAAACGTTGAAATATAATCTTATTCAAGGGAGTATATTTCTTAAAAGTCCTAATCATATAATGCTAAGGGGGAAACAAATGAATGACATCTACCCCAATCACAGGGAAGTTTATCTTGAAGCCATTGATAAAGCCTTAGAAAAAGGTCTAGCTGCTAAAGAAGTCGTCTGTTCTATTACGACAGGTTTTCGAGATATTCCATCCATCCGGACTGCACCGGGGCTTAATCCTTACCACGCTTCAGTAGCTGATATTGGCTACGGATTTGATTCAGTACGTGGAACAATCATGAGGATACAACAAGGAGAATCCATTTCTCTTGCAAAGGATATGCTTGTGTTTGAACTTGATACACTGCGTATTAGCGAAAAACAATTAAACCCTAATTTTGAACTAGCAATAACAGGTGCGAAGCCGGATACTTTTTATTTGATTGAACAAAGTAGATATTTAAACCGCCAAATCGCAGAATCAATCAAAGAAGCGATACGTCTCGGCAAAGCCTTTCTTGGACCTGAATGGAAGATCATTCGTACACGAATCCAGAATATTCAGGCAATCCCGCGTCTATAGGAAGGAGAGAAGAGCATATTGCCTACTTCACAACCCTTGGAAATAAGTATGGTAGATCACCAACATTTGATGGAATGGTGGAAAACAACGGAGTCAGCTAAAATAGTGGTTCAACATTTAATTTCGTTGATAAGTGAACTTCGGTTGCACCCGGAATCCAGTCACGCAGATGGAATGGTTCTTTTTTATCGGGCCGCTTCCGAAATTTCATACGGTTACGCCGGGACACGCGGATGCATCCGAAGGGCTTTTACAAGTGAATATTCTTATGCACTCAGGAAAAATATGGTGATGTGTCATAGCTTCGCACAAAAATACTCAGTTGATACGAAAGTTCTCCTTGAGCGTGTAGCAAAGCAAATCACAGGACCAAACGCCCTCCAATTGGTAGACCGCATGAGGGAAAAATTAATTGAGAATGACGTGATGTTAAGTGATATGGCTAAAAGAGCTCAAGCTTTCTTTGGAAAAGAACCCTTCCAGTCCATTCAAATGGAAGTGAAGCAATCCAATACATTGGCAAGAGAATAGTCTTAGGCTACCCAACCCTAACTAAAAAGAAAACGTCAAGTAGCCCTAAATTTACTACATGAGTGGTGTATTTTGGGCCTACTTTTTGTTTGTTTCATTTTTCACTCTGCATATAGAAGGTAAATCAGATGACCGCGGCAAAACTTTATCTATCTTTCCTTTATACATTAGATCTATGTTTGGTAGAGATTCAAACAAATAGTGGAAATAATGATAGGGACTTACAATGTAAATAGCATTAGACCTATAATAATTAAAAATGAAAAAGGAACCTTTTGAGACATTTATCTATCACCTTGGTATAAAGAATGAGGTGAGAAAGAATAGAACTATTATCAATACTATTAAAAAATCGATTGAACCATAATCATGTAGATAATCGTTCCACCCGCAATAGAGAGAAGCATCTGTTTCTTCCAAAAGTGAAGCAGAGCTACCGTAACTACTCCAATAAATTCAGGGATACCGTGACTACCGGATAATAGGCTTACATCTTTGAAGCAATATATTACTAACAGTCCTAATGTCGCCAAAGGTAACACTTTGCCAAGATACTGAACATATGCTGGTGTGGGTTTACCCGATGGGAAAATAGCGAATGGAAGAAACCTTGTTAGCATTGTCCCTAAGACCACCATAGCAATCGTGATGATCTGTTGCGTTAAACTCATCATCATATTGTGACCTCCCCCTTTTCTATCGGTTTTCTAAGAATGGTCAGCATCCCCAAAATAGCGGCCATAGCAGGGATGATGAAAGTGTTTCCCCCAAAAATAATAAGGCTTACTGTCGAAAGTCCAAGCCCCACGAGCGCAATTTGGTGTTTTTTCTCTTTCATCCATTGTTCAATGAAGATTACGACAAAGAGAGCAGTCATAACAAATTCAAGCCCTTCTGTGTTAAAATGCACAAGAGATCCAAAAACTCCGCCTATTGTTGCTCCTAAAACCCAATAGAAATGATTGAGAAGAGTTACAAAAGTCATAAACCAGACCTTGTCTACATCTTTTGGAACATTAACGGTACCATTAATGGAAAAAGATTCATCGCACATTCCATAAATCAGATAATATTTTCTCTTCCCTGTTCCCCTATACTTATCAAGCATGGAAATACCATAAAATAAATGGCGTGCATTCACCATTAAAGTTACAAAAAGGGCATTAATCGGATTGAACGCTATGAGCAATAAATTAGCTGCAACAAATTCCATGGATCCCGCAAATATTGTAAGACTCATTATAATTGGGTAAATTGCACTGAAACCCAAAGAATTCATATAAATTCCATAAGCAATTCCCAAAAAAACAAATCCTGCAAAAATCGGAATTGTAAAAGGAAAGGCCGAACGAAATGCCATCCATATTTGATTTTTTTTGTTCATATGATTCACATCCTAAGAAGTTAGTATTTTTTCAAATTTAACACATTAAATCCATACACTAAACAAGAACATTGTATGGAATACAATGTTCTTCACTGGTGGTTCTAATAGATTTTTTTACTTTCTTATGGCAATAGACTCTTTTTTAGAGACGTTCTTTCAAAATTCACAAAATCCATACAATAATGCTATTATTGTATGAAAATGTTGAGAGAGGTGACTTATGCCAGTAAATTCATTTGATAATTATCCAATGTCCTGGAAACCTGATAAGAAAGCATTGAAACGTCCTTTTTACTATTCAATTGCATCTTTACTTGAACAAGATATTATAGAAGGCTTTTTAGCACCTGGAACAAAGTTACCCCCACAACGAGAATTGGCAGACTTTCTTGACCTAAACTTTACAACTATTACGCGCGCCTACAAATTATGCGAGTTTAAGGGTTTGATTTATGCGGTTACTGGAAGGGGGACCTTCGTTGCTCCTAATGCAGCTCGTTCCATTACCATTTCTACAGATAAAAGCACAAACAATATTGATCTTGGTTTTGTAGCCTCTTTTGAGCAAACCAATAATATTGTTGCAGAGAATATAAAGACGGTTTCAGATAAAAGTTATTTGGACCAACTACTGAATTACAATGATCCGACAGGTATCCCTCATCAAAAAAAAGCAGGGCTAAATTGGATGGAATCATTCGGCATTAACGCAGACACAGAGCATGTAGCCATTGTTTCTGGAGCCCAAAACGCATTGGCTATTACATTGACTGCGTTGTTTAAGCCTGGTAATCGTATTGCAATCGATTTACATACATATTCAAATTTTATCGAGTTAGCAAAATTGCTTCACATACAATTAGTACCCATTCCCGGAGATCAATTTGGAATGCTGCCAGACGAACTTGAAAAGCAATGTTCTCAAACAAAGATTCACGGTATTTTTCTAATGCCTTCTTGCTGCAATCCTACCACTGTTATGATTTCAGATTTCAGAAAGCATGAATTGGCGGCAATCATACGTAAATACCGTTTAATTTTGATTGAGGATGATATTCATGCCTTCCTAACAGCAGGCATTATCTCTGATTATCATCAACCCATGTTTAATTTACTTCCAGATCAGACCGTTTATATTTCTGGAACCTCTAAATGCATTTGCTCAGGATTAAGAGTCGCCTTCATGGTCTATGGGGATGCTTTTCGCGAGAGTATTTTACAAGCTATTTTTAAGATCAATGTAAAGACGTCCTCTCTAGATGCAGAGATAATCACGGAGCTTATTTTATCAGGAAAGGCTCATGAAATTGTTTCCCAAAAGAAACAGCTTGCACAGGCTGCAAATGATATTTATTCGGAATATTTCCCTATCGGAAATCCTATGGGACATCCCTTTAGCTTTTATCGTTGGCTTTCTATCCAAGAACATATAGATCCGTTACAGTTGGAAACGGATTTAAGAAAAAAGGGCATTCGAATTTTTCATTCCGATCGTTTTCTTAGCGGATCGACAATACCCAATAAGTATTTGCGTGTTTCACTTTCGTCAACAAACTCATTAGATGAGTTGAAAATTGGATTAGAAACACTTAAAAATTATTTGGATAGTTTATAAAGGCTAAAAGCAACAAAAAAGAGCTCACCATATGAGGTGAACCCAAAAAGCTAGACACCTTATTTAATTAGGCAGCCTTGAGGGCATGAACCCGGTAAACTACCGGGCTCATGCCTCTTTATTTCACATTGATTCGTTAATGCTTGCAGTAATGGATATATTCTTCTTGTTTGAAATGCACCATGCTTTCACGTTACACTCCTTCCTCACTACGACATCGGGGCAATCAAAGAAGATCACGTCATCATCCGGAACCTATTCACCCAACAAAAACAAGAACTAACCAATTGGGACTCCATCGTCCTCTCCCTTGGCCGCGTACCCAACACAGAGCTATTCGAAGAAATGAAAGGCCATGCTCCCATCGTGAAGCAAATAGGGGATTGCCTTGGTCCGCGGACGATAGAGGAAGCTACTCATGAGGGGATGATGAGTGTTATTAGTTTATAGGGGAAAGAGACATTCCTTTGGGGATGTCTCTTTTTTTTGATTATATAGGTTAGGCACGACTGGATCATTGGTTTTAAAATGTATTCTTTTCAATCCATTTTGTATATAATACTATACATAAGAGGTGAAATATTTGAAAAGAGAAAAAGTAAAAAACAACGTGCGATATTTTCGAAGATTACATGATTTTACCCAAGAAGAACTTTCGGATCGAATAGGTGTACACAGACAAACCATCGTTGCTTTGGAAAAACAAAAATACGAACCCTCAATAGGAATTGTTTTAATGCTCTCTGCTGTATTAAATGAACCAATCGATAAATTATTCTTTTTAGAAGAAAAAAAAGATTAAATTCAGGAGGGATCTTTATGCGTTTAAAAAAGTGGATGATTTTAGTTGGTTATATGTGCTTATTCTTAGGCTTTGGATAATCATGTTATTCAATTTTTGTAGATGAAACAGGAAGTAATTTCTGGATTATGTGGGGGATAGCTTCTCTTGTTATGGGTTATCAAGTAATTAATTTCTTAGTCAAGAAAAAAAACGATAAGTGGAACGATAGTTACGTTGTTGCAGATCAACGTGTTTTTCGTAAAATTTTAGTTTCTCTCTCTATATCATATGTTTTTATTCTGATTTTTTTATTGATTGGAACAATTGGATTCTATAATGATTTCATTTCAGGCTATAATATTTTGGTCGGAGCTATTATTTCAAGTTTGTTGGTTTTTATGATTTCTCAAATTGTGCAACGCTTTGTACACTAATCCAAATAAAACTTCATATAGGTTGTAAAAAAGTTAGTGACAACGTATTGGCATTTGACTTTGGAGGTGACTGGCCCGGCATGGAAGCAGCCATTAATCTTGCCGAAAAATGCCATTAATAGCAATCCACCCTAGTTCAAAAACATAAAAAACCACCATACAAAGGTATAGTGGTTCAAAGCAAACTAAGAACTTCTTTAAATACTTTAGAAGGCTGATGTAATAGTAACTCAGTACCTATTACTCGTTCCTGACTATCATTCCTGATGAATAAGGTTTGTTTCTCTTTATCCAAATAGATTTCAATTCCTTTAAAAGAAAAAGTCACTACTCCTAAGGCTTCGTCCAAAACCTTGTTGTCCAGGTTAATCTCAATCTGACCTGAAATCCTTCTCAACATCCTCCAAAGAGTGGTTTCTTGCTTGTTTTTCATGTACAGCTCAGGCAGCTCTTTCGCATCGTTTAGTAAAGAAAGAGTTGTCATCATATACGTTGCTATGCCATATTTCACAGGACGGATAACCTGCTTTGTATTCTTCCAAACCTCCATAAAGAAACGGACAGAATCTTTTTCAGTAGCAATTCGCTTGATTTCTCCATACTCTCTAACACCGTTCTCCCCAAGTTCTGAAGTCGTATAAAGTGCGACATATTTTGCTTCTTGCCAGCCTTTTTTTAGGCTATTAACAGGGATCTGATAGTAGCCCTGCTGAATAAAGTCTCGATAAATTGCTTCGTTCGAAACCGTTCCGACAAGTACTTTTTCTTCTAATGTTGATTCCCATTCCTCTTTCGTTCCCCTAGGTAATATCCCTTCACGCTGTATTTCCTCAGGACTTTTTTCAATGAGGCACTCTAGGAATCGCTCGACCATATCGGTAGCGTTTGGCAAAAATGGCAAACCGCCAATATTGACTTTATCAATACTCTCATAAAAACGATGATCTTTATAACTTTGCTCATCTCCCCAAGGAAACAACACATACGCTCCAAATGCTGTCCGCTCATATGGACCATTACTCATCGAAACGAGTGAATCCCTATAGCGGTGCATCGTATTAATATCATCCTCCACCGGTCCCGGCGTTTTATAATGGGATTGATAATAGCTTTCAGGTTGTGCATAATCAATTCGGTATTTGGCATCAAATACATAATTATAGCGGTGATTCTTGCCTTTTTTCTCAATCGTCAACATTGAATCTGGCTTTTGAGGAATGGTCGGTAAATCTTTCTCATATTTTTGATAGATTAGTTCAATCTTTTCCTTAGTTACTGGGTGCTCAAAGACTCGTTTTGCTGTTTGGTTCGCCTCTAAATTCACGAACAGCCCATCTCGGTTCACGCTGACAATATCCTGACTCAACAAGGTATACTTACTGCTCAAAATTTGTCCTAGCTTTAAAAAAGTCCAGTATTCATATAAAGTAGCGACATCCTTAACAGACATTTGATATAGCTTTCCTTGCAGCATAAGGCCTTTTGAGACCGTTAAATAAATTTGAAAGGCATCTCGATAACCTGGTGCCATTTGCAGAACCAAGCTCATCACCGATCGATCAAGTCTGCCAATCGATCGCCAAAAGACATTGATCTTCCTTGACTCAAGCTGCTGTTTCATTTGATTCAGCCGTAACAGAAGTTCCGCATCAGGCTCTTCCTTCCAGCGCTTATTCTTATTCATTAAACGCCCAACAAATCATCAAACTTATGAATCAGCCTATCCATCATCCATTTCACATAACGATTTTCCATCGTATCGTAACGCAGCTCTTTTTTAGGCTTAACCCCTTCACGCGGCATCATTGTTTTCCCTTGAATTCTAATTCCATTCTCCACTTCCATAAAAGACTGACTCCGTTTTTGCAAATCCTTCCGTGTATAAGAATCAGTCTTGCTGAGCTGATCGCCGCGTGCTTTTACATATGTTTTTTCTAATACATGATGCGGCTGCCTCTCTATTCGGTTAACAGCCTGAATAAACTGTTTAAAATGCTTCGTCATCAAACGATAGAATTCAGCCCTGCTTGGCTTGCCTTCAAGTTTGATGTTTGCCCCTAAATACGTTTTCCGGATAAAGTGAAAAGCCAAGTTATAAATCTCATCATTCACTTCCTCAAGCAGCTGTCGATAATCTTTTTGATAATCCAATTTAACCGGAAAAATTTCAATCGTTACTTCCACTAACGTTTGTGCACCTGAACGAACTTCAAAAGTCGTATACCCTACCTCATTTTGAAATTGAAGATTCCCTGTTAAAAGTGACATTCCACTCAATTCCATACGAGATATTGCCTGGCGTAATATAGGATGTTCATGGTAAAAGTCCAGCTCTTGATTTTGTTTTGAAATGATAAGCACTTGATATGTCCCATTTTCAAAGAAAATTGGCCGCACCTGCTGGGATTCAGTTAACTTTCCTAATTCAATATCATAGACTTCAACACTTTGAACGTCTTCTCCTGAAACAGAAAATTCCATTAGATCATGATAATCCATCTTACGATATTGTTTTAACCCCTCGTACCGGTGATGATACGGCTTTCCATTAATCACTAATGAATATGCCGCTGCCTCTATTTTGACCAAGTCGACATCATCAGGAGATCCAGAAGGATGTGAAGCCATCATCTCGTAACCTCCTAAGCATCTCTACTACTTTACCGGCACTTATCGGATATCTCGCTGTACGTATACTGATTTCATTACTTTCCTCATCATCAATATATTCTTTTGTAGTAAACAAACGATATAAACCCTCTAATAACCTTTCTACCCGGGTATCACTGCCTGAAATACGCGGCAGGATCTTTTGTAAAATACAATGATCAAATGCATTCTCAAAATTCATCAATTCACTGTCTTCGTTATAAGCAAGATAGAAACATATCTCATCTCGAACCCGATAACCGATATGGGCATTGGTAAGCTGCAATGATTGATTGACATCTTCCAAGTCTGCGGTAACCTTTTCAACAAGCTCCTGATTCCCCAAATAAAGATCCTTTAAGTGCAAATATTTCGACCGGAACATATGATTCTGAACCAATTTTGCTTCCACTTCCACCTGCTCTTCCAGAAATGCAAGATTCGATAATTCCACCCGGTTGAACTCAATCGTATTTGCCCGGTCGAGCACCTTTTTACTAAAAGGATGTGTCGTTTCGTCCATATTGACAGTTCCAATAACATAAAGGTTCACAGGCAGCCTAATATCCCGCTTCGCCATTTCAGCAGAAAGAAGTGCAGAGGTAACCATCTTCCCATCCTCCCACTTACGGCTCTCCATCACGCTCAACACATCGCTAAAATAATGCTCCACCCGCGCTAGGTTCATCTCATCCAACAAGACAAAATAAGGATCATCCGGATTCTGTTCCGCTTTTTCAATCACAGTCGTAAACGGACCTGGCTTAAAGTCTCCCTTAATATCCACATACCCAAGCAAATCCGAACCATCATTCCAATCCGGACGAATCGGAATCAACGTAAATTGTCCATTCACCTCAGTAGCTCCCACACTCTCTGCAAACCACTGAACAATCTTCGTCTTCCCTGTACCAGAAATACCGGAAAGGATTACAAATGGCTTTGTTTTCAGGGATAAGAACAAATTGGTGACTTCTTCTTTAGTGTAGTAAAAACCTTTGGCTGTAATGTAAGAATGGATGTGGTTAATTAGGTCTTTGGAGGAGATATTCATATAAGCTCTATCCTCTTCTTTCGTTAATATGATGGGATCATTTAATGAATAGCTAATAAGTTTATTTCTAATCTCTTCAGGAAATTTCCCAGAAAACCGCTCAAATAACCTATTTAAAAGTTCTTCAGAAACTGAATAAAAATAGCCTTGCTTAAGATCTCCATTACGGTCGAAAGGTCCATTTTCTTCTTTTATACGCCATTCCAATGGAATATCTTCTTTAGTAAATGGCGATTCTAAATCAAAATACTTCATCTCTAAAATTATTCCGTCTCTCTTCCATCCATGGCTGACCATTTCAGAGGGCTGATCTCCTGCCTCTGCATTTTTTTGAACAATACCAATTGATCTTACTTCTTGGAGAGAGTAACAGAATACTAGGTCCCCTTCCTCCGCTTTCAATAAATCAGTATGATAGGATATTGCTCGATTTTGTTTTGACTTTTGCGGTGCCCATAAATACCCTCCCATTTTTTGCTCATTGTATGCTTTTCCTTGATTTACCCACCAAAATTTTGTTTCCTGTTTTTTATTTATTATTTTAACTTGATATACATATGGCCTATCAGTTTTATAAAAATCAATAAACTCAGCTGCTTCTGATGGTGTGATTACTGGCTTTTTGGACTTTTCTATTTTATGTTCAGAAATATATTTAAAGGAAGATTTAAATTGATGTTTCATCAGTTCCTTTAGTTCTTTATTTGAGTCATATCGGAGCTGTAGCGCATCCTTGGATTCATCCCGTTTATTATTCACAAGATTTGCTAGATATGATTTATCATCTATGATTAATTCAACATTTTTTTTATTCCCATTTTTTAAGTACTCACCATTTGCATCTGCAAAATCCTCATGAAATTCAGACGGAATATGGGAGCCATACTCAAAAATCGACCAATCTACTTGTTTTCTGCCAATTAAATTTTTAAGGTTATCAACCTTTTCCCAACTTCTTACATTTTTCACAAAAGATTCCACCTTGAATATTTTATTTTTAAAATTCGGGTTAAATAATTGATAAATTAATATATCTGCTTTCGGTCTTTTGACAAGTATCTTGATCTTAATACAGTACCCCTGGATACTATTCTATAATACAAGTCGTTTTGTATTTTAATTTTTGTTTGATTTTTTTTATAAATTGGGAACTATAAAATAAAAATTGAATTTGAAAGGGAGATTAGTTCATGACAGATAATCATACAGTTTCCCAAAGAAGAAAAAATATGCAGGCTATTAAGTCCATATCTAAATTAGAAGAGATCGTAGCTAAGGAACTTTGGAGAAATGGTATTAGGTATAGAAGAAATGTTAAAACATTATTTGGAAAACCAGATATAGCTATAAAAAAATATAAAATAGTGATTTTTATTGATTCTTGTTTCTGGCATTGTTGCCCCATTCATGGAAACATGCCTAAAAGCAACTTGGATTATTGGGAGAATAAATTATCTAGAAATAAAAAGAGAGATGAAGAAGTAACTTCCTATTATATGGAACAAGGCTGGCATATTCTAAGAATATGGGAGCATGAAGTTAAAAAAGAATTAGATTTAACCATCCAAAAAATAATTAGAGAAATATGTAATGCAAAAGAACAAAAAAATAAAAATTATCATCTTACCAAATAACAGGAAAAAAGTATGGACTCTAAATAATTCAAATAAATCCCATCCGCAAATCAGAGTTGTGGATGGGATTTAAGTATTTTGTTTATTGTACATATTACGATAAAACTTCCCATCCTTCTTTAACTGCCCGTTGATATAATGCATAGAGCACTTTTGACTGTTTTTCGGATGGTAAAGGAATTTTGCCATCTGTATATTTTTTTAGGATGTCCCTTTGTGTAATTGTAAGCGATCTAAAGTTATTATTGCTCATATAATACCCAAAAAGTTGGACCCAAGTTTCAAAATCAGTTTGAACAACAAACATTTGAATTTCAATACCGTTTTCTAATTCTTTTTGTTTCTTTCCTGATTTTTGTTCATATTTTGCTTCTTCAGTAGTGACAACCAATTTTTTCAACAGTATCAAATCGATTTCGATACCGCGGATATCATTCCAGCATTGCTCTTTTTTACACCATTGGGCGATATTAGCAGAACCGTGTGGAGGATTTGTAATCCTCTCGTAAATTTTCTTTGTTATAACCTTCATTATTTCTTTCAATTCAACTGGTAATCGTTGTTCATCCCATATTCTACCAAAATCTAAAAATAGATTCCTTTTTTTAATAGAATGAGAGAGCAATGCGATTGAATAAGCCACGGTTTGTGCTCTGAAAGCATTTTGATACCAAGATGCCTTGGAAACAATTTTTTCTGTGGCCCGGAATAGAATAACCCTTGCTACTGCATCCTTAAAATAATTCTCTGTGATCGCCAGCTCATTTTTCTCTAATGTATTTGTAACCGAATTAGCATATTCCTCAAAGCTGTATTGGGCACCCTTCGAAACAATATGCGGTTTCCGGTCCCAAGAATTTTCGCTTTTCGCCAGGAACGTCTTTTCGATCAGCTGTTCCTTTGGATTTTCAATTTGGAACTGTTTTTTCTTAGCAGGCGTTAAATAAGCCTGCTCATTTAAATATTCCCCGCGCACTCTTTCATAGAACCAGTGAGTGCGTTTCTGAGAACCTCCGTGAGCAGCCACCCAAATGCGCTTAGAGTAATCTTTCATTTCTTTGTGGAACGGACTATTAGAAAAGAAGTCAGATTTGTTCACTTTGTTTTGAGTATTAGCATACTGTGACACGCTCGATACAAACTCACCTTTTTTCTCAATATTATTAACAACTGATAATTTCATTTGGACAGATACATTTGAAATATCCAGTTTTGAGTTCTTTTTAGCAGCATAGATAGCAGAAGTTGTTTGACCGCCATTTACTATTTGAAAATCGGTTATTTTGGTGATATATCCATTTTTCGTTTCAACATGTGTTGCGGTTGCAGTAATTCCGTTATTATAGGCGAAAAACATATCAGGTTTAAACTCAATAGTATTTCTTATTCCTTTATTTACCCCGCCTCTAAATTGTAAAAAAGTACGAACATTTTGCTCAAGAAGTTTTTGTCCGTATTCATCGTATATATTAAATAATTGTTCGCCGTCCATAATCCCTAAATATGATTGATATTCATTCGATTGGTTATGGACTTCTAGATATGGTATATTCAAGTCAATTTCATAAGAACCAGAGGCATTTTCAGACATAAAGATACTATATAAATAGTTTATATCTATAATTTTATGTTCATAAACAATACCTTCAATCGACTCATTTGGTATACGTGAAATGGTACCTGTCAACTTACCATCAGTTAAAATAATCAAACGAAATTTATCAATTAACTTGTTATGCACATTCCTATGTACATTAAATGCCAAAGAATAAGCTTCAGACGTCTCCTCTAAGTCATTATGTAATCCTGCCATACTTAAGGAAGCAAATTTTTTCAATCGGTTAAACTTTGTAGTTACATGGTGTCTAGTTAATGTTTCAATTGTATCATCCTGAAAGAATTGAAAATTAATCAGTGTAAATATTTTTCGATCCTCATCATAATCATATCCATAAACTTCGCATCCCGTTTTAATAAATTCCGCCATTTCGTAATTATTTGTTAAGTCCCCCACTTGCATGAGATCTTCACATACTAATTCGAAAAATGATTGAGCTTTCATTAATCCGCGGCTTTCTGAATCAGAAAGGATAGATTGTAAGAAGTCTTGATGGAACTCTTGTAAAGTTATCATTAATTACACCCCCCTTCCTTTATAAAATCGAGTTAATACTCACCTTAAATTGTGAACAGCCTGATAAATCAATACTGTATTTCATGTTTGTAATCAATGGAGAAACGTGATGTAAAGCTATATTAGGAAATCCATCTCTTACTTCATAACCGTTAACCTTCTCCAATAGAAACTTTGATAAGGATTCCTGCGC
This sequence comes from Peribacillus simplex, assembly GCF_001578185.1. Lineage (NCBI taxonomy): Bacteria > Bacillati > Bacillota > Bacilli > Caryophanales > Bacillaceae > Peribacillus > Peribacillus simplex. Next base: position 4,280,579 of record NZ_CP011008.1, read on the forward strand.
TAACTCTGGAAAATAACCATATCGTTCAACCTTCTCAATAAACTCGGTTGAAATGCTTTCATTTTCAATTTGTCCCGTAATCGACTGGACTAAATCAGCAATACTCTCACCGCTGCCTGATTCATTTAAAGCACAGGCGAACAGATATAAAGGTTTTTTTTCTGAATTCAGTTGTTCCTTGGATGAAATCCAGACAGAATTACCTGATGTCATTCTAAAGGACTTCACTTCAATCGCTAAATTCTCAAATAGAAAGTCTTGTTTATCCCCAAGCGCACCAACCCAGCCATGGACCCCAGTAAAATATCCATAAACAGGAATAATGTAATCTCGTAAAACCTTTAATTCACTAAATAAACCCATCTGTTCTTCTTTTGACATTATTCTAAAAATCGATTTTCGTAATAAGTTCTGCCAGCGTTCTAGCCTTTTCATGACATTAATAATAATATCTTCATCATGTTCCTTAAATACATTTATTAAATCATTGCATAGGATAAAAAAAATCTCCCAATCTTTCTGTTCTTTTAATAGTAAAATAAGTTTATTTGGTGCGGAAGTATGATCAAGTTGAATTTGAATACCACTCAGTTTAATTTCTCGAATTGGCGCCATAAAGTCTTCATCACATTGGATCATTAATCCATATTGATTTAGGGCATCTACAATCCAAAAAGCATTGTATTTGATAGATTCTTTAACTCTAATCCTACTCAGCCGGTCTAAATTTAACCAGGGATTATTCTTCGTCGAGGACAATGTCTTCACCATATTCACCATTTTCATCTTTATATGCTTCTTCCAGCTGCTTTTTATATACACTATTAATTTTTACTTTTAACGATTTAGTAAATGTATCTTTTAAAATCGGGAAACTGATACTGAAGCCAACAGCATTGATTTTATCCTTATCATTCTCAACTTCTAAAGCGTGTAAAAATATTAATGGTTTAACCAATTTCTTACGCATTTTATGTGAATTTAATTTTTTAAATTTATCCTGCATAATAATTCTTTCTGGATTTGCCCTTGAAAGCTGTCTATTGGTTACTTCGTAATAACCTGCCTTATTTTTCACAGTACGGAATTGTCGCTTCACTTTTATTGAATCAGCCTGGAATGCCGCCTCACTTTTACCATTGAATAAGACCACATCCCAATCTAAATTACAATTTTCAATATATTCTTTAATAAATTCAATTGGCATTCTTGATTTTAAACCTAGAGGGTCATTTTTGTACAATTGAAAATTGCAAACGAATTTTTGAATAATACTCTTGTCAACATTTTTCCATACGTGACTACCAGTATCTAAGTGTTCATAACCGCCATTTTGTAAGGCTATTATGCTTTCTTTTAATAGAATTTCATTTGCATCGAGATCTTCTTTTATATTGCTAATCCATCTAGTTTCTTTAAACTGTCCATCTAGATTCATCTCTAAATACATATCTTCTGTATATTTTGATTTATTACGGGCGGTAACTTGGAGCAAACTATCTGGATGCAATTGGACGGCCAACCCGAAGTCTTTCGGTGTTAGATTTTCCTCACGCATATCATTTAATCGATTGACTAATTCATTCGTAGCATCAATGATAAAACCAAACTTCTTATTCATATCATCGGTTAAGTACACTCTGCAAATATCTTCATAGCCAATTCGATATCCAAACCAACGGCCCATTTGCATTAATGTATCATAGTAAATAGTTGTTCGTAAGAAGTAACTAACACTTAGCCCCTCTAATGTAAAACCACGGGAGAGGCTTAAACCGCCAACAACTATAACATTCGATTGAATATCTTTTCGATACGCTAAGGGTATTTTTGCTTTTTGATGCACGTCCACAATCTGTATTGAATCTACTATTAGGGACACTTCTTTTAATATTGTTTCGAAATCAAATTCGATATCTTTTAACCTTCCATTGAAGGTATCTTTCATTGCCTTTAAATCTTGAGAATACTTACAAGGATCAGCTAAGTTTCCAAACGCTTTTATCTTAGCTTTTAAATCCTCAAAGTAACTGGCTACAAGTTTCTTGACCCGAATATGGACGTTGGTGAATCTTGAAATATGAATTAACATACTATTATGTTTCTTTTGATTACGTAAATTGCGAATACCAATATTAATTACAAATAAACGAACGGCATCATATAAGCTCTCAGGTAGTCGTTTTAAATCACTGTCATAGTCGACTTTATGCTTTATGAAAAAAGGGATTTTATTTATCGGATATGAGACATTTTCATCAAACTCAAAATCCACTTCAGTATTAGGAATTTCTACTACATACTTTTCATTATCTTTATTAAAAATCTTTTCCGCACCAAAGTAATTAGATGGTGCATCTAAAGCATATATAAAATCACTCGGAAACAAATCTTTTCCTATGTAATCATTATTAGCATCATGATCAATGAAGATGTTAGCATATGGTGTAGCGGTATAGGCAATATAAGCACTTTTTTTAAATTTTTGTAATAATAATCGGATTTTCTCATTAATAACGGTTGGATTTTCTTCTTTTTTTGTATTAATAGACGCATAATCAGATTCATCATCAATAACCAGCATGGCTTTATCCACTTGATTTTTATAATGAATATCTAACCATTCCAAAAGATGGGATAAGGTTTGTGTATGTTTTTTGATAACGACTAAAATAGGCAGCTGCATATTCTCAAAGTTTGTTGTTCCTCTTGCTCTTGCGGTCTCAATTTTGAAGTCATTTTCCGCATTTGTAAGACTATCAGGCATTTTCTCTCTTTTAAAACCAGATAATTGTCCTACACCTTTGTAATTCGTTCCTACAAATACTTCGTCTAATCTCGTTTGTGTCTGGTTTCGTAAGTTATTTTGTCCGCCTGCGATGACGACAATAAAACGATATCCGGCATCCGCAGCCTTACAAATTAACGCAGCATAGTTGGAGGTCTTCCCTGATTGTACATGCCCTACAACCATCCCGTATCTTGAAAAATCATCTAAATCAGGGTCAGCTAGATTATTCATAATCGCATCTGTATCTTCATTAATGGTTTCAAGTACTTTCCCCGGTAAGTCACCTTTCATGTAATTCATATAATTGTTTAGATAATAGTTATCTGATAATAATTGTTTTTTACCCGTCCACCAAGTCAAGTCTCTCGTCTTTTGTTCTTCTCCTGTTACAAGAATCCCAGTAGTGATCCGGACGTTGAAAGATTGTTCTAACTCAATTCGGATATATTCCCATTCTTCTTCAGTTAACTTGCGTATATTATTTATATCTTTAATCCCTAAAATGATCTTTAGTACCTGAGGTGACGTATCAGTGATCACTGTTTTCCATTCCTCAATCTTGTCCTGGATGGTATCTTCTTGCAAACTACTTTGTTCTTCAAGTGTTCCTGCAATCTTTTCTTTTACATGCTTATACATAACATAATGATCATTCTCAGTGTTGGTTTGCATTTTCAAAAAAAACCTCCTTATTTTTATAAACTTCCGTCTTAAGTAATTCTTTAATGAAGGCTTCGCTAATACCCTTTGAACGCCAATTATCCACAAGAGTTTTAATCTCATTTTCATTAATTAGTGTTTCTTGGTTTACTTTTAGTGGATTCGAGTTCAACTGAGCTACAATCGCATCTAGAGGCAGATAGCTTTCTAAACCCATTAAAATAACATTTAATAAATGGTGTTGGTCTTCTCTTAGTGTATCTTCTAGATTTTTGATGATCGGGTGCTCTCGATTTATGGCAAAATGAATTTTATTATCTTCCGCAACCAGCTCCCAAAATCTAGTGGTTGTCTTGTCTTCAATCTTCTTGCCTCTGCCAGTAAAAGGTCTTGACCCCTTGACTGTTACTTGCTGAATGATACGCTTTAGGTCGTTCTTTATTTCACTTACCGGATTGGCCGATGATTTTTTTATATCAATGCCCCACGCTAAATCTTGATTATTAGGTATATCTATTTTAATACGTACAAGCTTATGTGCATCGTTTATTCTATGCATACCCCACCATGTACCATGTATCAGCAGACGATGGGCACGATATAAATAAAATCCCTGAGATTTAGTGTAACCATCTTTTGTAGCGTATTTGTCAAATTCTTCTTGAGATAATTTCGAATGGTGTGGTAATATATAGGGTTGCACGATTATTTCTGAATTTAAGTATTTAATTTTTTCTGCTACCATTTGCTGCGTTGCTATATGTCTCGGGTTAAATGGATTATATGGTTCTAATTTTTGACCATTAACATGAATTGTCAATGCCTTCTTACCTGGTACGACCCCTTCTAAAAAGCAATGAAATACTAAAGATAAATGACTTCTTAAAATTTCTAATTTATCAGGTATGTCTGAATCTGGAAATGAATCGATCCTGCGCCATACAACTAATGTCCCACTTTCTTGTTTCATAAACTCCTCAAATAAAGGAATATTTTCGTACTCATTTATGTCTGGAGTTATTAGTAACCACTCATTTTTTTTTGAAATGTAGTGCAAGTCCCATTGTTTTAGAGAAACTTCCCCTTTCTTTTTTGATAAAACCGTTAGGTCTGTACATTGTGAAAAAGATGCAGTTTTTAATCCCAATCCAAACTTACCTAAATCAGCTCCTTCTCTAGGAGAATCAGGATCATTTGCCGCTAAACGCATAGCTTCAATAAGTTCACCATTAGACATACCTTTACCATCATCCAATAATGTAAAAACTGTATTAGGATTTGGAATACAAGCAATTTGTATATTGTTTGCTTTTGCTGTTATGCTATTATCAAGCACATCTGCGACAGCCACTTCAAATGTATATCCAATATCCCTCAAAGACTTTATAAAATTTGTTACTATTGGTTGAACTACTTCCGTTTTCAATACCTCACCAACCTCTTATATTATCGATTACTAATTTAACAGCTCCATAGTTTTAAAATTTTTAATTTATAGTAAAATTTGTCCATATTATTAATCTAACATTGACTATAATTTACTGCTACTAAAACTCCAATAATTTTTATTAACACCATTTTTATAATTATAAATTTTCTAGAATGTTATCTTAGTTGCTTATATGAAAAGTGTACACAAAGAAGAAAGGGCTGTGACAGATAACCAAACTCACCTTATTAAATCCAAATCAAAATTATTAGAAATCGTTTCTTATGAACTTGGAAAAAGATATTGGATGTAAAATATAGTACTTTGGGTTTTTAATCAATTCATGTATCTAGCATTATTGCCCCATTCATGTCAATTATCCTAAAAATTACTTGGATTATTGGGAGAATAAATTATCTAGAAATAAAAAGAGAGATGAAGAAGTAACTTCCTATTATATAGAAAAGGGCTGGCATATTCTAAGAATATGGGAGCATGAAGTTAAAAAGGAATTAGATTTAACCATACAAAAGATAGTTAGAGAAATATGTAATGCAAAAGAACAAAATTAGAATTGATAAAAATAGTTAACTTATGTCTTATAAAACAAAACCCTCCTGCCATAGGCGGAGGGGGGTAACCTAAATTAATCCTTTTAATTCTTTAGCATCAGTTTCTTTATATTGGACCCAGCAGGCTTCTTGTTTTGCCCATTGCGTTACGTTTCTCTCTCCTGCAGATTCTCTCAAGAAGAAAAGAGTTTTTGAAGCAATAATACGTACTACTTCTTCCCATTTATCTGAAAGGGATTGCTCTTCCCAAACTTTGATTAAGTTTATTTCTTTCCCATATAAATGATGCAGCATGGCAACCGTGTAGTAAACTACATTTGCTTTATATCCTTTTAACTTCATTTCCTCAACTATTTCTTTCACTCTATTATTGATGATGGTACGTGCAATGATTTTTTGATATACAGGTAAAGAAAGATTTTCCGGAGTGCTTACGTCGGACTTCCAAAAGTTCTTATTGAATTCCATAAATTTTTTAAAGGCTTCCTCTCCCCCTTTACTGGACACATGGGGAAATCCTTCCCAAGACATAAAATACTTAGCAATTTCGACTTTTGTAATTACCTTATCTTTCGGATATAATTTCTTAAAATCGTTCTGTTCTTTTCCTCGTTTCCTTCTATTAATATCCACCATATATTGACCCCTAGCCCGTTCAAAATACCATTTACTTTCTGGTTTTCTTCCTTTTAAAGCAGGCATCCACGTGCTTCGGGAGAATTTTTCCAGATCGGACATAAAGCGGGTATTAGCCAGCAAATCAGATTTATTAATTTTATTTTGAGTATTGGCATATTCTGATATTCTAGACACCATCTCGTCTTCTAAAGAATGTTTGTCTTTAGTAATACCTTCGTCCACTTTCAAAATTGTTAATTTAGCCTGTACATAAACATCGCTTAAATCAACTTCTTCTTTATAAGCCTGATGTATAGAAGCGGTCGTTTGGCCGCCATTTACTATCTGCCATCCTGTCAAACCTTTAATCCTGTATAGATTAATCCCGTCTTTAATTCTTTCAATATCTCCAGAACGAGCTATTGTTGAAATACCATTATTATAAGCTACAAACATTTTTTTTTGAGAAGAATCTTTTAAAGTATTACGAATCCCTTTATTTGTTCCTCCTCTTACTTGGAGGAAAGACCTTACATTACGTTCAACGAGCTTCGGCCCCCATACATCATATGCTCTAGCCAGCAATTCCGCAGGGATATAGCCAATGTAACAATCAAAATTACTTGTTGCGTCATTATTCGGTTCAGGAACAAACATCATATCAAATGTATTATTAAAATCTTCCTCGAAATCAATATGATCATTCTGAATACCTTGCTCCGATGTAATGAGCTGATGGACACGATCAATATCCCAAACCTCTGTATTTACATTCTGAATACCAGGTATTGTAATATCTACTGGTTTATTAGCCAGGTAGTACCTATTAGTAATAATAAAGATATTGACCTCTTCCAAATCCTTATGGTTTTCTGCAACTATTTTCACAAGTTCATAATCTTGGAGAGAATGGTCTCTCGAAGATTGAATACTTTTTATATTTGTGATAAACCTCTTTGCCTTTGTTCCTATCTCTGTAATTTCTGCCTTATTAATGGTGAGGATCTCTTCAGCATTTTGATCAAAATCATAGTCAACAACATATAAATCAAGTGTAAGACTCTCTTTATCATACGAATAGGCATTAATGGCAATTTTTTTCGAAGAGTTAATATACGGCGGAATGAGCACTTCCGGCTCTTCTGGCCTCTCCATGAAATTAAGCATTTTCTCAAGAAATGTCCCTTGAATGCTAGCGGTCGCCTTATCTGGACTCTCTATATCTTCTAGAAAATCTTTAAAAAATTCAATTCTTTGTTTGTCCTCTTTCATATTACCCTTCCAATCTGAACTGCTGATATATTACTTCTTTCTCCCTCTCAAACTCCGTGCAATGAGTCAAATCTATACTATAACTCACATTAGATATACCCTTGGGCAAATCTTCTTTTAAAATCCGTGGAAAGTTTTGGCTTGCTTCATAAATTTCAATTTTTTCAACAAAATAATAAGTATCAGCATATTCTTCTTCCTTATACCCTATACTCAAAAGAAGGTCACAAAATTCTCGGGCAATCCGCTCTGATCTATAGGCAATTTTTCCCCTTACCTCTTTTGTAAGATCTTGCAGTGAAATTCCGTGCGTCTTACTTTTCTCTAAATAACAAACATATAAGTATATGGATGAAATGGCCGCACTTAATTTCAGCTGATTTTCATTTGAAATTTTTATAGTCTTCGAAAGCTTGTCTGTAACCGTTTTAATTTCCAGTCCATAAGAAGCCTTTCTAAAATCAATCCTTCCTTTTGTAGGACCATCCCATTGTTCAATTATCAATGGGGGTGAATGCGGGAATTCGTCCAGCCATTCATTAATAAACCATAGTTCCCCAAACAATCCTCTCTGTTCCTCATCTGATAAAAGACGATAGCCTCCTCTAAGAAAGAAATTCTTCCACTTATCCAATACTTGATACACGGAACTGTATATCGTTTGATCATGTTTAGAAGCTTTAACTGTCAAGGTTTCAATCATATCTTGCATCACATTAATAAATATATCAGATCCAGATTCATCCTCTTGTGAAAAAATTAAAAAATAATGATCCTTTAGCATAAAAAGTTTTGCATATTTTTGGATTCGAATAGTCATGCCTCTCCATCTGGGCAGACTATTAACAAGTTTTTCATCAATGGATTTGATACCCAAATCTAAAAATATTTGTCTAGTTAGTTTTCCGGAATCTATACCTGCAAATACTACAGGAGAATCAGTAGTTAAAACACGCAGTTTATAATATTCGGCCTCACTTTGATCAGTCAATTCTTGTATCATTTGATTAAACTCGTCGGATAGGTTAATCACTATATTCTCCTTTTATACGATAGTATTATTTATTTCGTAATTTCCTTTTATTTCTAAATCCGACCCCGGAAATGAAATTCCTATTCCTATAGGTACAAGTACTTCAGAAAAAGGTACATTAATGCTTCTAAAAACATCGACATTCGGATTTAGGGGATAAATCAGTAAGAGCCCTTTTTCTTTCCCTCTTTTTTCCCGCTTAAGCTGTCTGTCTTTAATTCCTTTTATTTCAGATGGCGGGATATCAAGATATTCCTGACTGGGAGTCACAATCGCTCTAATATCAAGAGTCTTTTCCGAAGAAGGCAATGCTTTAACCTTATTTCCGCGGACTACAGCCCTGTTGATAGTGTATCTTCCTATTTTCACAGGTAAATGCCCTTTTTCTGTCCGGTCAGCTACGTCTCCTTCTAAAATAACCACGCTCCATTCTAAAAGTTCTCTGTCTTTATTTACCCTATCAATATAATCAACAATTTTTTTCGAATCAACTTTGTCAGCTCTTGCACTTGTTTTATATGAAATCAAGTATTCTTTGATAATTTCGACATCAACAGCTTTCGAAATAAGATAACTGTTTTTCCTCTTAGTTTTATTGTTCCAGACAAAATCAACTTTTTCTGTCAGCTTTATGGTAGCATTCATATTATTTCTATAAAATTCTTCATCCCTGTCGAACAATCTGGTCTGTTGTAAGGTAGCGCTGTAATCTATATTGGTTAATTCAGCATTCCTCATTTTTAATGGATTTGTTAATGTCATGGTAGGATGGCTCAGCATTTTAACTGCATATTGAGCAGGGGTTTGCTTGAGTTCGGCCAGGCGGTCGAATTCCTGCCTCAGTTCAATCATGGCTATCGCAAGGTGCTCAAAATTGGATGATATTTCACCAGTCGTATAGATCCGGCATAAATCCATGTAGCCTTTACGGAATCCAAACCACCTGCCCATCTGCATTAAAGTATCGTACATCAAAGTGTTCCTGAAATAATAAGTAACCGTTAACCCTTCCAAAGTCAATCCCCGGGAAAGCTTGTCTCCTCCTACAGCTATAACATACAATCCTTTTTCTTTATATTGGTTGTAATCAAGCGCATCCTTGCTGTTTCCGTTAATTTCAAAAACCTGAACCTTTTTAGATACAAGCCTCAATTCTTCATAAATCACGTCCCAGCTGAACACTGGTGTTTCCTCTGGCCAAGCAATGCTGGTTGGGAGTATATCCTCTTCATACAGTGTACGAAATTCATCAATAATATTGCTCTTAGGATTATATTGAAGCTGTTTCGCTATAATGTTATAAGTACTGATAATTCCATCTTTCACACTTGTCTGTACGTCTTTAAACCTAGAAGTATGAATCAGCATGGAATTATGCTGCTCCCGCTGGCCTCTCAAATTTCGGATCGTAATCGAAAGCATGAATGACAAAATGGCTTCTCTCATCTGAGGTGGCACTTCTTCAAATTTATCTGCATCACTTTTCTTCTTAATAGGGGTGAAAACTTCAATATCTTCCTGTTCCAACGTCCGGATTAAACTTGGACGGGGATCTTCGGGATTTTCCTCTACATTAAAAAACTCCTCAGGGCCGCAATATCCCTTTGGCTTGGGAAGCCCGACTAAAAAATCTTTTGGATAAAGATCGTATCCTTCACTCTGCGTTTCCCCGTCCTTATTTATAAGGAGATTTGCAAATGGAGTAGCTGTATAGCCAGCATAAGCTTTTCTCTCAAATATCTCTAATATCTGTCTAATTAAACTGTTAATGGTTTTAGGGTCTTCACTTTTATCTGGATTAGAAGTATCAACAGAAGCTTGATCAGCCTCATCATCTACAATTAAAACTGGAATATCTAAGTTATATAGTTTTATATGATGTATTAATTGATCCCGTAAAGATTCCAGCACGGTTTTATTCTTTTTAACAGCCATAAGGGTTGGCGAATTTAAATTACTCATTCCGCTAAAATCTGTACTGATATCCTTTTCCACTGTTGTCCATGATGAAATGATGTGATTTTGATCATTTGGATATATTTGAGAAACCCCAATCGGATTGCCTTTACCATCAACCCTGCCAATTACTTCATGATTTAACCTCAATTGTGTTTGGGCTCTAAGGTCATTGTGTATGCCTGCTAGCACAATAATTAACTTGTAACCTACATCAAAGGCTTTATTTATCAGTCCTGTAAAATTAGCGGTTTTTCCGGATTGAACATACCCTAGGACCAGGCCTCTTTTATCAAACGGTGCAGAAGATGATGGGTCACCTATGGACTTTAAGACTTCATTCGTTGTATCATCAATTGCTTCGATTGATTCCGCAGGCCAATTCTTAATATCGCTCAAATAATTTCTATATCTCGTCCAGTAAAATGAACCGGCAACACACTGCGGGTTAAACCAGTTTTCATTTTTATCGGTCCTCATCACATAATTCTTTGAAACATTCATGCCGATTTTATATTCTTTATAAATTTCAAGAGACCATTTCTCAAAAGTCTCTTGATCAATAAAACCATATTTTCCTGCTACAGCCTGCTTTGCAATTTCAAGCGACTTTTCTGCAGCATCTTCCTGACTAGAGAATATATTTTTAAATATAAAATAATTTGCATTAAATGTTTGTGTAAATAGAGTCTTGCTATTAGTCTGATTCAATTATGCATGCCTCCATTAATATTTTTCTCATAGTAGTTCGGTTTACACCGTCAAAAGCGGGCTGGGTAAGAAGAGCATTTAATAAATCATCGGTATTGGATGCTGCTTTTATTTCTAATAATGTTTTTGCAAACTGAACAATCAGGGACTTATCTGCATCAGACACCTCTTGAACTGACTCTTCTTCCACTTTTGGAGAATCGATGATGTTGCTTGGAGACCCCAGTTGAACAAATTTTAGATATAAATTTAAAAGTTTTATATTTTTATCATCCAAGTTCTTCAGGAGTTCTGATAAGATAGGATGATTTCTGTTCAGTAAGAATTGAGGTCCTTTGTCCAGACCAGATTGTTCCCATGTATTTAAACTGCCTTTAAAAGCTTGTCTCTGCTGGCTGCCTTGATTTCTAAAGTAATATATATCCCTCGAAGTTTTTCTTGCAATACCTGAGATAGCTGTAAGTCTTTTCATGGCTTCATCAGGCAGATTAATGCCTGATTTCTTAATATCGACCTGCCAATCGGAATCTGCCTCATTCGGGAGATCAATACGAACTCTCGCAAGCTGTGATGCTGCATCTTTAGGAAACATCCCCATCCAGTCACCAAAATATAACAGCCTGTTTTCACGATAAATATACAAACCTTGATGATCACGCCAACCCCTATATCCTCCAGCCTCTTTATATTCTGGTTCGCTTAAATGAGAAGCATGCGGGAGAATAAAATATTGGACCTTAATCCGATGTTCATTTATTTTTAATAGCTGCATTTCTCCTTCTATGGTAAATGGGTTTGTAGTCAAAAAGGGATTCCAAGGGTAAATCTCCATATTATTGATGAACATCTGAACATGATTTTTTTCTAAGATTGAATGAAAAACAAATTCAAGATGTTTATTGATTTTTGATATTTTATTGTAATAACTGTTTTCCTGAATAATCTTGAATTTCCCATATCCCATAAACCGATCCAGTTTATCAATACAAACAATTGTGCCGCTCTCTCCTTCTATTTCACCTAGTTGTTCTTTTACCTCTTTTGGTATTTGTGTAAACAGCTGCCATTCATTACATCCAGAAACATGATCTAAATCCCAGCACCTTTCGTAATACTTCCCATCTTTTTTTGTATAAACACTTAAGCGCTTCCCTAGAGAGAAAGAAGCCGTTTTCAAACCCATTCCGAACCGGCCAAGCTCATTATTAGCTCTCTTCTTTCGAGGATCTTTTGAACCTATATTCATTGCTATCTGCAGCATTTCATCGTCCATTCCAGAACCGTTATCTTTAATTTTTATAATTCCAGTTTCGTATTCAAAATTCAGATGTATTTTTGTTGCACCTGCATCAAGGCTGTTATCTATCAAATCTGATATAGCCGTTCGGGCATTGTAACCGATAGACCTTAGAGCTTGGATAACCGGTGTTGCAGATGGCTGCGTAAGTATGACATTCATTTCTATAAAACTCCGCTTCTATTATATTCTTACAATAATTATACCAAAAATACTTTCCAAAAAATCAATATCCATATATTAAAAGACAGCTCCATATTTCAGGAGCTGCCTTACTTTACTTTATACTTAGAGATTCTAATAATTCTAGTTCTTCTTCAAGAGACACTACAGGTTTATCCCCTAAAACCTCCAGTATTTTCTCAGCTACTGCTCTGGCCATTAGGGGCGGAACGGCATTGCCAACTTGTTGGTATTGTTGATCTTTTGTACCTATAAATTCAAAATCATCCCGGAAGGACTGTAATCTAGCTGCCTCTCTTATACTGATAGCCACTGCATTTTTAGGATGATTCCACATGGATTTCCTTACATTTACTACCGTAGGAGAAGGTTCTTCATAATTTAATCTTAAATATACAGTATTTTGTGTTCTTGATGCATCTGCATAAGACTCTTTTAATTCATCGCTCAAGCTATGGAAGTTTTTCCCGTTTCCATCTTTGATTTTTTGAAATCTTTTCAAACTCAAATCTTTACTGCTTGTATTAATATGGTTCAATAAATTGTTGCCGGCATTTTTTCTGTAATATTTTTGAAGAAGTGTTTTCCCCAATGACACATCATAAACAATCGGCTGTGAAGACACCTCTTTAGCTGGCGGGATTGTTTCTAAATCCAAAATAGCATCTCTAGTGGAAAACTTTGTCCTATAGCCTTCTGGCAATTTAACTTCTTTAGTTTTCATACTAGAATTTTTCACTCCAAGTATCATAAACCTATTTCTTTTCTGAGGCACACCATAATTAGATGCGGTTAATACACCTGCATCTATTTGGTATCCTAATGATTTAAAAATATATTTTAAATAAACCACAATATTATAGGTTTTAACCAAAGCTTCTATTTTAAAGGCATCATCCTCTTTGCCCATATCTCCCGAATAACTAATGGTAAAATCTATTCTCTCATCATTAAGCTCTTTAAAAATTAACAGCCACTTATTGAGCAATAAAAAAGAGTCCAGGTTATTCATATCTTTTTCACTTAAGGGAATCCCATCTAGCAATTTGTGCAGTATATCTTCAACTCTGCTGAATAATCCCTCGGCCCCAATTAAAAGCATTCCCCTAAAGTGTTCTTCATTATTTTTATAGTTTTGTATATGAGTTTTTAAACTTGAAAATTCCTTTTTTTCTTTATCATTTTTAATTAATTCTGCATTTCCATTTTTATGAAAACTTCTGATAATCCCCTTCAGCCTTAACTGAAATCCCTGAGATAGGAAAGGCATGACCTTGATGTTTTCATTCTGCAAGAAATTATACAAGATTTTTTTCATCTCAGCATTATCAGTTTCAATTAAAGTAATGCTTTCTTCGGTCCAAAAAGGGGCAATATCATCCCCAGCTTTATCAAGCAGGTCTTTCATATGTTCTTCTGAACCTAAATAGTATTTAGATAAGTAAACACCGTCTGATTTGGTTATAAAAAACTTATGTTTTGCTGAATCCATGGTTTTTACATTTTCCATAAGAAAAGCCACAGGATTCACCTGCAATATTGCCCGGACATATTCTTTAACTAATTGATTATTACCTGATATCAAATAATTCTTTTGTCTGTTTGCATTTGAGAAACCTTGACATGGCGGACCGCCTATAACTATTATTTGATTCTCATCATGAATTCCTTTTTCTTCTTTAAAGTCTTCGAAATTTATATTAGTGATATCACTCTCGCCAGTATTCTTCGTCCTTATAATTATTTTTTCGTCATGACCATGATTCTTAATATAAGTTTTAACCGCTGCTGCATTTATTTCCACAGCTCCCAATATATCAAATTTCCCAGTCTGAAGAAATCCGTTACTTAGTCCTCCTGCACCAGCAAATAAATCAATAATCTTATATTTGACATCTGAATTGCTCATTAATTGTCCAACTCCTAATTTTAACCAATACACGAACAATAGTTCTCTAATTTTAATTATAACCTTTTTCTTTATATAAAAGCTAATGGTAAAATATAAGGTCGTTTTTATTAAAATAACTGTATATTATCATAATAACTTTTTCAAATGATTCGTAAAGGTTATGAAAAATCATTCCTAATAAGCAGAAAAAATTCAGGGTGAATCTCAACGATACATAGTATAAAACCCAATTTCTGATCCGTATAGTAATTTTTTAGTTTCAGAAGAGGCATCCTTTATAATATACGATGTGAAGTAGAAGAAAAAAACTTCTTATAAATGAAGACTTGAAAATTAATATAAAAGAGGCCTTTAAGCATGATTCCATTAAAATCATGCTCTTTATTTTTAGAGGATTAGGTAGATACAATATAATCCCGCCTGAAACGAGATTTTTTCCCAATGATAGCTTCTGCACCGTCTCTAGAATGGGTAAATGTTTGACTCATAGGGCCCTCGTCGTAAATTTAAAAATCTAATGAATACCCTATGATGAAATTATGTGATTAACCATATTTTTTAAATTATTATGTCTATTAAAGAATTATCTCGACTGCTAAAAAACAAATCCAAACAGTAAAAAATAGATATAAAACTATTAATTATATATTTCATTCTATTATTTTTAAAAGACGTAATAAAGTCTTAAGCTACGTTTCACTTTAAATAAATAATCCCTACAATAGACTATCTATTATCTGTTTTAATTCTTCATATGTACTTAGGTGAGCTATTTTTTTTAGTGAATTTAAAGATATTGTTTTTTGATTAGGAAAATATATATCTAAGTCTTTAGTTAATGTAACGTAAAAATCCCATTGTTTCATATTTAATGGTTCAATTATTTCATGATTTTTTTCTTTTAGTAAACAAAATACATATATATCAGCATTCCGTTTTACGGTCGGATTATATTTATTTGTTGTATAATCATATTCTTTTTTTGCCCCAATACTAAAACTAATGTTTGAATATTTTTCCTTATGCCATGCTTGGATATACGCAGAAGATTTGACCTCAATTTTCATGCCTTTATAAACTAAATCATATGCATCCCATTCAACTCGTAATTGATTTAAACAGCCAAGAGCAGTTCCGATTAAAAACTCGGCAAAAATTCCCCTTAGGTTGTTTGTTAAAATTTTTGAAAATCCCCATTGCCAGAAATCTAAAATAGTATGGTCTGTTCCTAATATTGGAGTTTCTGATTTAAGAGGTTTATCATTATTCATTTATAACCACATCCTTTTATGCACATTTCAGGCAAACTACCAACGTTCCCCAATACATTTTATCTTCCCAATTAAGTTTCATATAAAACTTATCCCATTGGATAACGAGATCCCTTTTATATTTTGCTTCTTGTTATCAATTTTAAAAATCTTCTTCCCATGCTTCTTTTGCATCCAATAACCTTTGTGATAAAAACTCATAAAAGTTATTTGCTGTATTGTAGTCATCAAGTCCCCCTTGTCTATTCCACGCTATTACTGGGCATTCATTATTCTCCATTTTGCTTGTATATAAACAATAAACATATTCTCCAGCATCTTCAATAACTACTAAATCCTTATCCAATCCTAACTCTCTATATCTCTTCGTGTTAACAATAATTGGAGCTCTATTTGACTTAGCCACTCCTAAAATATCAACACCAAATGACCCACCAGAACCATAGGTAGTTAGAAACCACTTATAACTTTCTGGTAATTCCACCCTTAACTCACTTTGGACAACACTGATTTGTCTTTCATCTACTCCACCTGTAAAGTCATCTGCTTCCTTATGTTCATTAATAAAATTTGTTAATTCCTCTTTATTCATTCAGTACTCCCCCTGCCAACATAGTTGGTTGTTAAGATTGTAAGGCAATAGATTAGGATTTGAGACTAATTCTTTTGCCTTCGTAGATTGTTGTGGCTACCAGAAGTTTGTAGCCCTAACGGTGTCTTTTCCATACGCCCTATACAAGTATTAAAACAAAATTCCATAATGTTACTAACGTAATGGGCTATGAATACAAATATAAACGTTTTTATAATATTTCATGCTAAAAAGAAGCAAAAAGCACCCGTTGCCTAAAAGGGAACCAAGTGCTTTCATCTTGTTTTTTAAAATATATCACAATAAATTTAAGTTAAACTTGTTCGTTAGTTTTTGGTTTATTCCCTCTAACTAACAACATTATATTCATCTAAAGTGCTTAAGCAGTAAACAAACTCATCAACATTCTCTATAACAATATATTTTTTTGGTAAACCTAACTTTCTATAACGCTTTGTACTTTCAACTACAGAGGCGTAGTCTGCTCCTTCAACACCAAGTACATCAACTCCACAAATCCCTCCGGAACCAAACTTTTTAACAAATTCTTTATATTCTGGTGGGAAATTTACTTCCAGTATTTTTTCTGTCCTCGCTATGTCATCATCAGAAACTTCTCCAATAAAGTCTCCTTTTTCCATATATTGATTTATCAATTCTAATAGTTCATTATTCATGATTAATCACCTCACTCTAGATTATTAGAACGCCATTTCCAGTACTTCTTTCTGAAGTTGTTGAATTGTTTATCTAGGACTTCATCATTTCTAAAGCTATCACCATTTTTTCAATTACCTACGGTGGGCGACCTTTTGCCGCAAGTTCTCTATTCGAAAGCCTCTTGGCTTTTGGATGGTTTGAAGTATAACGCCAATTGATATTATTTTTCTGATAAACACGTCTTAAAAACTCAATAAATCATAAAAATCCTTGAATGGCAGATATCCAATCAAGGATAAGTTTTTATTACTCCATCATATCAAAAAAGTATTCATTGTCTTCATCAATTTTTTTTATAAAATCATCTAATGAATCAGCAATATTAGTCTCAAAGAAGTGTACAGAGGTCCTTTGAGTATCATTTAAATCAAGTGTTAAATATACACCCTCGTTTACTTCATAAAAAACAAGTTTGTCTGCTTCTTCATATATCCCCTCTAAGTCAGGGTCATACTCAAAGATACCTTCCCTTAGAATAATATCTGCAATAGTATCAGGATCCATTAATCTATTTATTGAATTCTCATTATTGCCTTTTAAAAAACCATAACCAACTTCTAAGTAAAACCTCCTTAGTTCAGGGGGAAATTTAAATCCGAGTCTTTCCTCCGCTTTAATAAGGTCTTTTTCTTTTAATGGAAAAAACTTATGATTACTATTTTTAATATAATCAAATTTAGCCACCATCAATTACCTCCTTGGAAACAATTTTTATTGATGGAGATCCTTTACCATAATGCCTGCCTGATGTTCATCAGGAAATTTGGCAGGATGTATATTAATTGTTCCATTTGCGCTTTATGAATTTTCAATCCTGTTGTTGTCTCTACATTTAATATAATCTAAGTTTATCTGTTTTTTATAGTAGCAGTATGACACCCTTTATATATCATGACAATTAAATAATTAGTTTCTTTTCTATTCTTTTTCATCCATCTTCTGCTTTAAATATTCAGCAATTTCTGTTTGCCCAAATTCTCTAGCATATTCATATGCATCCATATTCTTAATACTCTCTCCCGTATATCTAATTGAAATATCTATTCCTTTTTCAACTAGAAACTCTACTACTTCTTTATGCCCACCATAAATCGCTCCAAATAATGGATTTCTTTTTGCTAAGGTCACATCTAATTCTGCGCCTCTCTCTATTAAATACTTAACTATCTCCAAATGCCCCGCTCCTGCTGCCACTCTTAAAGGAGAAGCATCAAATATATCACCTTTTGTATTGACATCAATTCCTTTATGAATCAGATATTTTACTATTTCAAAATATCCTTTCTTTGCTGCAACATGTAACCACGTACCAAATGGTGTCATTAAATGTAAAGATTCTGGATTATCGCCTATTAAACGCTTTACTTCATTAATATCACCAAGCTTAATAGCATTTCTTATAGTTTTATTTAGACTTTTTTCACCCATAACATTACCTCCTGTATTTCAACTATCTTGTACTAGCTATGTCTCCTAAATCGTCAAAAGCTTCAACAGACATTAATCAATTCACAACCTTCCCCAAAGCATCAATACTATGTTGGGTGCCCAAATAAATCTAAATAAACCAAAAATGGATAGTCCCTTTGATTTTCGAAAGGCTCTATCCACTTCTTCTTATATAAAAACATTTCTTACTTTATTACCAATCTTCTTTTGCCCATTCAAGGCGTTCAATGAAATAGTCTAAAAAATTATCGGCAAGCGTTCGACCATAGCCTTCATGATTATCCCACATTATTACTGGACATTCTCCATTTTTCATTTTATTAGTATCGAGGCAGTAGGCAAATTCATCAATATCCTCTATAACCACCAGTCCATCTATTAAATCATAATACTTTTGATGATCTTTGGTAGCATCTACTACTGCTGGACCCGTAAAACCATATCCAATAATCTCCACACCAAAAAGTCCACCATAACCATAATTTCTTAAAAACCACTTGTAACTTTCCGGTAATGAGACTTGTAATTTTTGTTCAGTTTCTTTTACTTTGTCTTCACTTACTCCACCTGTAAAATCATCACCTTCGCCATACTGCTTAATAAATTCCTTTAAAGCTGAATATATCACCAAAATCACCTACTAATCCTTAGTTTCGTATCGCACGGACAAGTATGAAAAAAACTCTAAGGGAACAATCAAATTAAAAGCATAAATTCAATTCTCATTTTTCTTGAATCTTTCTGGAATTTTATTTTTCCAAATTAGCATGAGTTCTTTAAATTGTTCTGTCTCCATTTCATTTTCATAAGGCTCTTCATATGTAAAAAGATGTTCAAGGACTGTCACATCTTTTTTTATCAGCACACTTGTTGCGTTGAGATGAATCTCAAAATCCTGATATAAACCATTTAAAACATTTTCAACCTTTGTAATATACTCATCTGCTTTTTGCTCAGTAGAAATGTCTTCAATAAAATCAGCGAATAATTTTATTTCATCCGATAATTTTATTCTCAATGTCCCAACATGGTCTCTAAAAAAATCGTATGAATATTTCATACTCAACCTCCATAAAAATCCCTTTGAATTTCAAAAGAGCTATCAGCCGTTCCAACAAAATCCTTATAGCATTATCAATTCATATAAATCCAGCTTTCACCAATCCTCTTCGTCTTCATCCCAATTTTCTTTCGCCTCTACAAGACTTTTGATCAAATAGTCTAGGAAATTATCAGCTGCGATAAAACCATATCCTTCTTGGTTATCCCAAAGAATCACTCGGCATTCTCCATTTTGCATTTTGTTAGTATCGAGACAGTAAGCAAATTCATCAACATTTTCTATAACCACTATCCCGTCAATTAATTTATAATGCTTTTGATAATTTTTAGTGGCATCTACTACTGATGCACCTACTAAGTCATAACCAATTATACCAATACCAAAACTTCCTCCTGAACCATAGTTTTTTTAAAACCACTTGTAACTTTCCAGTAATGAGACCTGTAATTTTTGTTCAGTTTCTTTTACTTTGTCTTCACTTACTCCACCTGTAAAATCATCATCTTCACCATACTGCTTAATAAATTCCTTTAAAGCTGAATATTTCACCAAAATCACCTACTAATCTTGATTTAAAAACTCCTTTTAATTAAGGGTAGCCCCACGAAAAAAGAAACCTTGAATGGTAAATAGCCATTCAAGGTTCTACTAATACGTGTTCTAAATACATTTATTATTCTTCCTTATATGCTAAGGAAATCTCTACTACTTCCTCTGATGATAAATCCTCATCATTCCAAAAAATTAAGTCACTAGGGGCAGGATGAGGAACATTGTCTTCTAAAATTTCTATGTATTCACTTACTTCTTCATCAGACAGGATAGGATTACATATTTTATTTACTAGTTCAACTAATTCCTCTTTAGATAACTTTTTACTCATTTTTTCTGCCTCCCCTTAATACTGCTCTTTCCAAAATTATAAGCAGGGTCTAAAGTATTTAGAATACCACATGCTCATGAGATAACCAGGTACATGGAGGATTCAAGGGTGATATATTCGGCTAGAAGAGAATTGAACTAGTCGGACAATTGCAATCTTAGCTTTATGTAATGTTTTTGAGCTTTTTCGTTTAGATATGGGATTACATAAAGGTATATTATTTTTCTTCCAAAACAAAAGTTAATAGAACCAACTTTTATTGATTGTATCAACTCTTCTTTAAATTTTGGTTACCCCAGTGCTTTATCTAGATCTATAAAACTTAATTCTCTGGTTCTTTGTATCTTTCTGGAATTTTGTTCCTCCATATTAGCATAAGTTCTTTAAATTGTTCAGTTTCCATTTCATTCTCATTTGGCTTATCGAAGATATAAAAGTGGTGAAGAACCGTTGTATCTTTTTTTATCAAGACACTGGTAGCATTCCCTTCTATTTCAAATTCTTCGTATTCACCTTCCATTACTTTGCGAACAATATCAATATACTCATCCACTTCTGTTTCAAATACAATATCTTCAATGAAGTCTGAGAAAAGGTTAATTTCTTGTGGTAGGATTATCCTTAGATATCCTAATGGGTTTCTTGTAAATTCATACGAATATTTCATTAGTTAATTATCTCCCGATATTTAATTTTTATATAAAGGAAATGCAGTAGCTATTGTCCCATCACGGTTTAAGTACATTCCAATATCAATTCCTGATGAAGTTCTGCCAACATATCTATTTCCATCTTTTATTTTGTTTTCAAAAGCCTCGTTAATAGCGTTATTCACCTTCACCCTGTCCCAATCTTTTGGAAAGAAAGTTGACTTTGCAATCTTCATCACTCCATTTATTTCCACCTTAGCTCTATATACTCCGTTGATATCTGGAGTTTCTTCAGTACCTGGAACTATCTTACCACCCATCATACTCTCGTGATGATAACCAACAGCCTTCCCACGTCGATTAATCTCTCCATGATAAACATGCCTCATAGTATCTATAGTAAATTTTTTCCCACCATCTCCACTAACTTCCGACTCCACTTTCGCCATAGAAATTAACTGTTCCTTCAACCCCACACCATTAACCACATTATAAGGTACGCCTCCTGCCAACGACAGTTGGTTTTTAGGATTGTATGGCAATAGGTTAGGGATAGAGATTAGTTCTTTTGCTTTCGTAACGCCTTTTACTGCAGCCGCTTTTGTAGTCGCTACCCCAGTCTTCGTTACGGCTCCTGCGCCTTTTGTTCCGACCACTGATGTGACGACTGTTCCAAGGGCATAGGATACCCAGTGAGCCCGCGAGTAGGCATCGCCATTTACCATGTCCCGTTCATATGAGTCGGAGATGGACTTGGATATATATTTATAGGTTTTTATCGGGTGCATGATTGAGTTTGCCACACCTTCAACCGTTTCCCCGGGATCTGTGACAAAGCCCCAAACTCCTGTCACGAAGTCTTTCCCTACATCATAAAGGCCTACGCCGATTCCTTTTGCGATGTCTGCGGTTTGCTTAGCCGCTTCTAGCTGCATGACATATTGCTGCTGGGTGGGCGCTAAGTTTTCGTACCCGATCTGCTTGGCGATTTTGAGGAACTCATCTGGATCTGTTACATGATCGAGTTGTGCCTTCAAGTCTTTGATCCGGCGATTCTCCGCTTCCTCTTTCTTAACCTTGAGATATTGCGCGGTTTCCTTTTTCCTTACTTCCAGGTTTTTATAGGCTTCACTACTTTTATAAGCTGCTGCATTAAAATAGAGCGGGGATACTACTCCTCCCCTTGTACTGGATACTTTCAATTGCTCCATGAGTGCCGTGACTGCTGCCTGGTCCTCTTCAGATTTAGCGTATTCAGTCGTCCACTTATGATCGATCTCGTTTACTTTGTCTATCGTTTCGGTCCGTTTTGTTTCAGCCTTCTCGATATTTTCAAAGAACGCATCATCGGAAAAGGGCTCTAACTGAATGATATCATCAATTCCAGCCAATATTTTTTTCAAATCATTTTTCTGGGCTGTGACCATTTCCTTGGAATTTCGAGTGGCATTTGTCAGCTCTTCCTCTAAAAAAGGGACGGTAACCACGGTTTCACTAAGGTTCGCTTCGATTGTATCTCCTTGAATTCCACTTAAAAAGGCTACATGCCGATTGATTAGAAGCAGCCAAGAATCCACGACATCGATCTGTGCTTTGTAAAACCCTTTAATGGCCTCTGCACCTTGCCCCTGCAGCTCATCATCCAAATGAACGATACTCTCAAATCCTTTTTTTAATTCCGTGAGCTGTTCTTTTAGGTCCTTATATTGTCCGACACGCGCTTGCATGGCGGAAACTAGTGTTTGAGATTCGTAAATCATCGACATAATGGAAAGTCCTTTCAACTACTTTTCTTATAAAAACTTAGAGATTACAAGATTTCTTATTTATGTAATATTTTTATTGACTGTAAAATTATGGACTAAATATATTTTAGAAGAGTTTCTATATTTATTCAAGAAATGAAGCGGATATCACTAAAAAATTAACCACAAATAACCAGGATTGACCGGCCTCTGGACTCTCTATTCGAAGCAACTCCCTTTTTTTACGACAAATAAAAAAGAATCCACCTTGAAAAAAGATGGATCATATTCTAGCTGTGTTACTGTGTCGATTGCGGAAGCTTAACTTAATAATCATTACCTACCTGTTTCTGCTTCGGCTACCTTTTTGTCACGTTCTAAAAATTCAACGACCACTTTGTCGGTGGCAAATACTAAAAGTAATTTCAAAAACCACCACTTTATCGGGCGACTGGTGACTGTATATGTAAAGGAAGTCTTATTATTATTGATTTTATTTAGTTCATAAAAAGCTGTAATTTCAAACATTTTAGCAAGTGTAAAGCCCACTTTTAGCTTTTTCTCAATAGCTTCATTCAAATATTCTACTGTTTCTATATCATACTCTTCTGTTCGTTTTCCTTCTCTATACTTTTGGCGATATACGCTTCCAACCACTTTTTCCGTTATTTTAACGCGCTTGTGTTCAACTACTTGAGGCATGATTTTTTGCATATTTTCTAAAGAACCATCAAGAAACTTCCAAACCTGTTCAATTGGAGCGTTAATTTCTGTGTCTCTTGTCCATTTTTTCAATGAAAATCACCTCTACCTATATTATGTAAAACAAAATTTACAATTGATAAATCGGTAAATGCCTAGAGGCGCTTTAAACAACTTTTTTTGAATTTAAATGTCTTTCTGTAAATAAATTACTTTATTAAAATGCTCCTTTTTAGTGTTATTCTTGTATAATAGACCAAACTGTTAATTTTCGGGAGAATCCAATGAATTTTATTAATCAAAACATATTAGATAATCTCTTTTATATTTTAGTAAGTATTTTGATTTATTATACTTTATTAGATCATGTCAAAAAGTTAAGTCAGTACCCCAAGACCCTTATCACTGCATGCATGAGCATTCCTATTATATTATGTATGAAGTTTCCTATTTATATAGATGAATACTGTGTCCATGATCTCCGGCAAATTCCTTTTATAATTGGGACACTTTATGGTGGTTGGCCTGTAGGGGCTGCCCTGTTAGTCATAATATTAACTCTTAGGTTTGCTTTTTATGGTTTCAATTCCCTTACGTTAATTGTTTATTTGGTTATATTTATAATAACGGCTCTATTTTCTTCAAAATTCAATACTTTTAATAGAAAAAATAAGCTAAATAGCTCCATTCTATTAATTTTGTTTCTAGGAATTCTAACCAGCCTTATTTCACTCGTTATGTCTGACTTTTTTCAAATAACGGAGGCGTATGTATTTTACTTTATTATCCTCCCTCCTTTCATTATCGGTTTGGCTGTGTATATCATGGAAGTTTTAAAAGATGCGATTTTAATCCGAACACAAATGATAAGGCTTGAAAAAATGGAGGTAGTCAGTCAGCTTGCTGCAAGCATTTCACATGAAGTTAGAAACCCTTTAACAGTTGTGAAAGGATTTGTTCAACTGCTAAAGGCTCCTGATCTAACTCAAGATGTAAAAGAAGAATATATACAGCATGTTGTTAGAGAGCTTAATAGTGCAGAATCCATTATTTGTGAATACTTAGCATTTGCAAAGCCTGCAATTGAAAAAGTGGATAATATTTCAATTAACCGTGAAATAGGATATGTAATTGAAATGATAAAACCATTGGCTAGCATGAATTTAATTACTATTTCTGAACAGTTGACTCCAGGCATTACGCGGGGGAATATTCAACATTTCAAGCAATGCTTCCTAAACCTAATTAAAAATGGTATAGAGGCAATGCCAAACGGCGGGGAACTTAGTGTTGTTTCCTTTGTAAATAATTTCGACATCATTATCGAAATAAGTGACAATGGAGTAGGAATGAACAAGGAACAAATAAGTCGTTTTGGCGAACCTTATTACAGTTCCAAAGAAAAAGGAACAGGGTTAGGATCAATGGTAGCTGTTAAGACCATCCAAACGATGAATGGAACACTTCATATAAATAGCCTTTTGAATAAGGGCACAACGATTTCAGTAACACTTCCCGTTTATCAAGAAGATTATTCTGGAAAATAATAAACAAAGTCCGCCGTAAATGGCGGACTTTTAGTTTGTAGACAAACTCGATAATATTATTGAACTTAATTACAGATATGGGTAAAGAGATAGTTGTTGCTGTAGCAACCAGTCTTATCCTGTCTGCGTTCGCCAAGAAACGGAAAAAGAACCACTCATCCCTCCAAGATGGCAATGGTTCTTCTTCTGATTAAGAGCTATTAGATGTGACAACAACTCTTGCAGTTGTCACCCTCATGTTAGCTTATTGGGGTGTTTTTAGTTAATGATAATATTCATTAAGCTAAATTTTGCTTACGGAATCCATATCTATATAAACCTAAAAGGAAAGGATACATTATGGCAAGTGTGAAAGCTGCAACAAAAATTATTCCTCCTACTCCAAGTTCTGGATCACTAAGTACATCCAACATTATATATACTGGCATTTCAATTACAGTAATTATAAATATGAATTTCCAGAATGACTTTGATAATAACTGCTTCTTATATACATAACCGTATAATCCAATTGTGGAGATAATGCTAATAACCGTATCCGTAGTTTCTAACACTGGACCATTAACCGTTTCTACAAACATTGAAGCTATTGATATAGCTATCACTGCCCAAAAATAAACTTTCCAGAACATTTTTGCACTTCCCTCTTCTTCCATCTTCTGTGGTAATTAAAATATTTTTTATTTAAATTTAACCGGTCATAATAGT
Organism: Peribacillus simplex; assembly: GCF_001578185.1. NCBI lineage: Bacteria > Bacillati > Bacillota > Bacilli > Caryophanales > Bacillaceae > Peribacillus > Peribacillus simplex. Next base: position 4,306,343 of record NZ_CP011008.1, read on the forward strand.
CTTTCAAGAATTTCTCTGCATCCATATAGATTGTTCTCTTAGACTTCTCACCTTAAACTCAATTGGCCTTTGGCTAGTCCAAGCAACCCTAAAAGCGCTATTATCATTCCGAAATTATCCATTAATAGTATAACAAACCATTCTAGTAAAATGTTCTTATACCAAAAATATTTTTATGTAACTAATCTATGAATCTTCATTCAATTTTCCTACGTTAAAAAAACCTTGGCGTTTTTTCCCCTTCCAAAAACAAAGATAATATGACCTAATTGGCTACTGGAAGGCTAGAGGACTCGACCATTTCTAGGAGAACCCCTTTTGTATACAAACAGAAGTCCGCCATTTCGGCGGACTTTTTTTCAATTGAGTGCTGTCAAATTCACTTTTTCTGTTCAAGGCATTGATAAACCGCCATCATATCTCGTTTGTTCAATTCACGAATTCGGGCGAAAATGGGGATATCGGCAACGGCCTCGGTACGTTCACTTTCAGCCACGGCATCGCTTACTTTCCCTGTCAGCCATGTTTGCACGTCGATGCTATCTACGATTGCTTTACGCCCTTCATCATTGATGCCACTGGCATGACAGCTCACACAGGGTATCGTTAATTTATACACACCGTCATGGATGTTATCTTCTGTAATGACTTTCTTCCCATTACAGAATGGACATTTATGAATTGCTTTAATTTTATTGATTTGGGTAACGATTTTTTTGTAGCCAAATGCTTCATAGACATAGGTTAGTTTTTTGTATTTGCCATTGGTGAAGTATTTATCAATAATGGTTTCTCTTGTTTCGTTAATATTGGCAAAGTCACAGATGGTGATCTGGTTTTTGCTGCTGATTGCTTCAATATTGCCTTTAATGCTGTCCCAGAATGGTTGGGTATTTTGAAGTACCACTTCATAGCCGACAAAGCTTGCTAGTTCGAGCTCTAGCATTTTCAATGCCGCTTTTGTTTCACGTGGAAGGAATGAGACATCATCAGTGAGTGCGATATCGCCGCCCACAATTGCTTTTAGTTTTTCCAGTTCTGGCAGCTTCCCTGCAATTTTGATGACTTGATCAATTGGCTGTTGGATGATCTCGCGAATGTCCGTATCACCAAACATCAGCTTTTTATGATGTTTGAGAACCGTTCCTTGACAGACTGGACAGTCGATCATTTCTTTTGTTTCTTTCATCTGCTCTTTAATGATTGATTTCGATACGAAGATATAACGGCCAATGATGAAATTGAATCCTTCCCATGTTCTTGATGCCTTGCCTGCTTTATCATAAAAGGACTTTTCCCAATACCCATATAAGAAGGTATGCTTTTCGGCATCTGTCATCTCATTATAGCTTTTACTAATGTCGTGACCGAGTTCATTCTTGATCTCATCAAACAGGAATTGCAGTTTTGGATACTGATAATATTTTAATACTTCCATCACGTCCGGATGTAATAAGCCATCCCAGAATGGCACGTTTTTGTCTTGTATGACGACATCGAAATCGAATTTTTCAATGACCCGGCGTCCCGAACAGCTTGGACAATGATTTTCTGCATAATAGAAATCGAAGCTTCTTGTATCCTTATTGGTCGGATGTGCAGCCACTATATGATTAATCATTCCGCCCAATTCATAAAGAAACGTATATTGACTATACAAATGCCGTTCAAGATCGATGGCGATGACAGGTGCAATCGTGTCGGACTCGTACTCCCCATAAATCACGCGAGCGATTGGTGATAAGCTTTTTAAAATGCCGCCCTTATAGACGTTCTCTGCGTTTTTAAAATAGTCCAGATGATTTTCTTGTAAGTAATTGATGCCATTTTTTGACCGAAGTGTGGAAGTGATTTGCAATGGCTCCACTCGATTTCCACTGTCTTTGTGACGATAATGATCATCATGACTGACAACATCAAGATGTTGGACAGGTTCAAGCTGTCTTTTACCAAAATCCACGATATAATCCGAGCTATCCAGCATATAGCCATTATGTTCAATCATGATGATGGAGACCGATTCATCCTCCAGAATGACCCTGACACTATCGATGAATTGGTTTAAAATATTTTGCGATAACCCTTTTGAAGGCTCGTCAAAAATGAACAGCGTGTGCGGGTTTCTTGTCTTCGCAAAAAGCTCGGAAACTAAGTGGACACATTGAAATTCACCCGTCGATAGTGTTTGTGTTTTTCTTTCTAACGTCAAATAACCAAGCCCAAGTTTGATCAATAAACTCAAGCGTTTATGTGCGATGTCTTCAGATGGCAATTCCTCGATGATATCTTCGATTGAACGCTGAAAAATATCATCAATTTCATCACTGTATTTGGTGAGCTTCTTTTTAATATCAAGAAACGTCGCAACGGTTGACCGGCTGGTGATCGATTTGTTTCGGTCCTGCCCGACCATTACAAGCTTATCCTTTGGATATCGCTTCTGAAAATCCTTGGAGATACATTCATTGACAAGTGTAGATTTACCGCAGCCTGACTCACCCGTAAAGGTAACGAGCCTATTCTTGGGAATCCGGATTTCCTTCATTTGAATATTACGGCAGTAAAGATCCTGAAATTGATAGTATTCCGTTGGCGCTGCTTCATTTCGTTCCCAGTTGATTGGTTTAGGCCGCGGTGATTCCTCAACGATTTTCCCGCCATATTTCCCGCTGCCAGGTCCAAAGAACAATTGTTCATCTGTGCTATCTAACACCGTGTCTGAGTGATCAATGAGCCAAATTTGATTTTTATAACCTAATTGCTTAATCTGTTCCAAAATTTTCAAAAGGGTTTGATGATCAAGACCGACGGATATTTCATCGATGATGATCACGGTATTTTCACTTGTTGCCATGAATTCGGCCAAATAAAGCCGTGTTAATTCTCCCCCTGATACTGTCCCCATAATACGATTTAAGCCTAAATATCCAATATTCATATTGATTATATTTTGGAGAATATGCTGTTTAGCTTCACTAATATGTAATGTCTCTGCAAGTGAAAGGATCGTTTCGATGCTTAAGTTGTTTATATCGGAAATAGTATGCGGGCGATCTAATAAATCAATCGTATATTGCTCGACTTCTTGATTGTAGCGCTTCCCCTCACACTTTGGACATTCGACATTTTTCGTCGTACCGCGTCCTTTACAAGTGGGGCACCAGCCTAAGGCATTATTAAAGGAAAAAACTTCTGGAGAAAGATTGAATTTTTCAGCAAGACAAACACGAATCTCTTTAAACACACCAGTATGTGTGCCAATGGTTGAACGGGGATTGGCTGAAATGGATGATTTGCCGAGAAAAAGGACCAACGGCATTTCTTCCATCTTGATGGCGCTGAAGTTGGTTTCCATAATATTAGGAAATAAATACTGATATTCAGACTTGGGCAATAAGGAAACGAGACGCTTCTTGGATTCTTCCCCAATGGTTTGGCAAAAAGTCGTCTTCCCGGAACCGGATAATCCAGCAATTCCTAATGATTGATCGTCTAACAGTACTGCATCTAAATGGTTTATATTGTTCGCTATTAATTGATTTATTTTCATATGTAACTCCTCTCCATTTTATTAAGCTCAGTCTTTCATATTAGCATAGCGACAAATGTATTTGGTATTTTTTTAACGATAGCTCCATTCTGCTATTCTTTCACATTTCTCTGCTCCAAAAACGTATGATTCATCGACAAAAATCGTGGGCTTAGTTTTGGATATTTTTAAAATTCTCTGCAGATTGAGCCTTTTTATAGAATATAAAAGCCCCTCTCGATTAAAAGAAGGGCATTCATTACGAAGTATGACCATATTTTTGCCCAATGCACTTATTTTGTATTGGACTTTTTTGCCTTGTTTTCAAGCTCGCTTTTTGGCTCAGTGGAGAATTCCACATCTTTTCCATGTCCCTGCGGGTTAACACTTGGTGCGATTCGACCTCGTCCTGTCTTTTTGCTCATTTGCTTCACCTCCAAGTATATTATGTCCGAACTGCTCTAAATTAAAAACGAGTCCTTCTTTGTAATCCGTAATTCCACTGCTCCTTATCTGTTTATGCAATAAAAGATATAGAGTAAAATTGGTCCTTTATCATATGTTATAATATGGTAATTACATACTTATCTTAAATACTGCATAGATAAGTTCAATTTTATGGAGGTGCTTGTATGGTTTCGTATCTATTTACTATTATTGTAGTTGGCATTATCGGATTGATTGGCTACAGGATGATTTTCAAAAAGAAAACGCCTTCTAGCATGTATACACCTTACGATGACATGATTATGGGGAAAAAAGATGATGTTAAAAGAAACTACCATGAACAAGATACAAAACACTATATCGAATATGAAGAAAAAAGCGATAAAGACAAAACCATTTGAACGAATTTGTCTTTATCCAGCAATTAATTGTTTTGTAAATTTTCAATCTATTTAGCTTGTGTTTATGGGTTTCGGTCACGTTTTCGTTGTTTAATTTAGGGTTTATTATTTTACCATCTGCCTCGCTTCCATAAACAACACCTGGATAAACTTTTTCAGGTTATTACGGCTCTGGTTGCTTACTTTTTTGCTTTTGTCTTCTAGCTCCAGCATTTTCTTGCGGACTTCCGAGAAATCAAAAAATGTGGAGGAATAGGCTTCGAATTTTGGATTCAGATAATCCGTCAATCCTAATGATGCGATATGGATGAGCGCCTGGTGAAGAGCGCGGCGGACACGCTGCTCAGAGGCTTTCATTTCTTTCTGGATTTCGGCCTCTCCAGCTTGATCTCCCAGCTTTTCAACAGCGATTCCTGCAAAAATTTCCTTTAAATATGGGAACGTGTAGGCAGAACCGAGTCTTTGCTTTTCAGTTTGAAGGAATCGTAAAATGTTTAGTAAATCTTCGCTTCCCACTTCCCCAATCATACCTAAATCGGAAATTAAGGAACGTCCGGCTTCCATTATATTTTTTGTATGTGAGGGGGGCACGAACGTTGACTTCGGGGCTGTAAATAAGTTCAACGATTGTTGAATGCCCTGGATTGATTGATCCACCAGTACCCGCTTGTTTACTTTTTTTAATATACATGAAATTTCAACTTGGTTCAGCGGTTTTGTAATGTAGTATTCCGCCCCTAATTTATACGCCTCTCCAATCAGGTCCTTCGCCTCCACTTGCGAAATCATCACAAACTTTCCTTGAAATCCATCAGCAAGAGCCCTGATCGTTTCAATTCCGTCCCTGATTGGCATGAGCAAATCAATTAGGACAACGTCTGCTTTTTTTAAAAACAACAAGCCATTATTCACTAACGATCCGTCTTCTGCTTCACCCACCACTTTTCCTAAGTCTTCGTCTTCAATCATCTCTGTCAGCATTCCTCGAATGGCAGGATCATCATCTATAATGAAATAATTCATCTCGTTAACCCTTTCTCCATAATCGCATTAATCGGAAGTTCCACGCTGAATACGGTTTCTTTATAGTTATCCATAAGCCTGATATGTCCTCCAAATTTTTCAACAGTTTGTTTCACATATGATAAACCGATACCCGTCGAAGGGTTTCCCGCCGCATCAAACTTCTTTGTATATCCTGCCGTAAAAATGACTTCCTTCTGCCTCGGTGCAATGCCGGGTCCATTGTCACTGATGCAAAACTCCACGGATTGATCTTTCCTTTTCACATGCAGCGATACGTATCCCTCTTCTTTAATGGCTTCCACTGCATTGGCCAACAAATTATTTATTAATGATAATACCATAAATACATGGTAGGGAGGATGATCCCCATCTATATGCAAGGAAAATGAAATATCTTTGTGAAGGGACTCAGCATATCGTCTATTGGACACGACCATTATGTTACAAAGCTGTTCGATATTCATATATTCCTGCAGGTTTTCGGTAGACATGAGTTCGGATAACCCCGCATAAATCCGCTGGTTATCTTTTTTGATTTCATGTACAAGACCGGCAATCTGCAGCGCCGTTTGCGCATCCCGGCCGTTCGTCTCGTCTGATTTTAACCGACGATAAAAATCATAACATGTGCGGGTGATTTCTTCCGCAGCCTGCATCGTTTTCTTCAGTTGAACCGTTTCTTCATACAAACTTGAAATGAAAAGCAGCATTTGTTCCTTTTGCATGCGCTGCTCTTTTTCTGCGAATTTTGCTTCTCTCAGCTTTAATATATTAAAAAAACCGAGAACGAAAAAGCTTCGAATGAAGGCGATTAACACGAGTTGGTCAATATCTAGCGAGGGTGTGTCCTGATTGGCCAAGAAGGAACGGATTGCCAATTCCGATACACCTGCAGAAAGCTCGATCAATACCCCTAAAATCCCGATCACAAACGGCTGGTCGTGCCGGTCGTTCATTTTCGTCCTATGAAAGGCAAACGCGTAGATGAAGTAATAGAAAAAGGCGGGCAAATGAAGATACATCGCTTCCTCTACAGATATGTCCCGTATTCCAACTGCCAGTGAAAAACGAAAAACAAACACACTCATCCCCGTTAAAATGCCTGCAATATTCGGGTTGATTCCCCTCCCCCACAGCAAAAACAAGAAAAAAACGGGGGTTCCCAAACTGACTCTGAATGTATCGTCGAATGGATAAAACTTGAATTCACCCGCAAGAGGCACTGCAATCATAATCAATAGTAATATCCTTATTCTCTCTTTCAATATGGTCCCTCCCCAGTCACTTTATAAAAAGATAACACATGAACTGGTAAAAAAGAGAGATGGGTTTTGACTGAAATTTTTATTTTTTCCGGCACTTGTAAGTATCAGTAGGTTCCAGTAGTTTTCAGTAGGTTGATCATAAACTTAGAATAATCTAAATATTGAAAGCGTTAACAAACCATTAAATAGGGGGAATTTAAATGAAAAAGTTTGGCTTAGCTACACAAATTTTTGTTGCACTTGTACTGGGTATCGGTGTCGGTGCTTTATTCCATGGCAATGAAACAGCCATGGCCATCATGCAGCCGATTGGCGATATTTTTATTCATTTAATTAAAATGATTGTCATCCCGATCGTCATGGCTGCATTAGTAGTCTCAATAGCGGGAGTGGGCGATATTAAAAAACTAGGGAAATTAGGTGGGAAGACTCTTCTTTATTTTGAGATTGTCACTACAATTGCCATCGTTATTGGAATACTGGCGGCAAACTTGTTCCACCCGGGGTCTGGTTTAGATACAAGCAAGCTTGAAAAAAGTGATATTTCAAAATATGAAGAAACAACAAATACGGCTGGAAGCGGTGGCTTTGGGGAAACAATTTCTCATATTGTTCCTCAAAATGTATTTGAATCAATGGCTCAAGCGGATTTATTACCGATCATCTTCTTTTCTGTGTTATTCGGCTTAGGCGTGGCTGCGGTAGGAGAAAAAGGAAAGCCTATTCTTGGATTCTTTGAAGGTGTGTTGGAAGTCATGTTTTGGGTGACGAATCTAGTCATGAAATTTGCCCCCTTTGGTGTATTTGCGCTGATTGGTGTAACCGTTGCTAAATTTGGTATTGCAACATTGGTCCCTTTAGGGAACTTAGTAGTTGCTGTTTATGTGACGATGATATTCTTCGTGTTCGTCGTTCTTGGAATTATTGCGAAAATGTCCGGGACTAGCATTTTTGTTATCCTGAAAGTGTTAAAGGATGAACTGATATTGGCATTTACTACAGCAAGCTCAGAGTCGGTATTGCCAAGGCTTATGGACAAAATGGAGAGGTTTGGCTGCCCGAAATCCATTACATCATTTGTTATTCCAACAGGCTATACATTTAATTTGGACGGCTCATCGATTTATCAAGCACTTGCTTCGCTTTTCGTGGCACAAATGTATGGGATTGATCTATCCATTACACAACAGATTACGTTGTTACTAGTATTGATGTTAACGTCAAAAGGAATAGCTGGCGTTCCGGGTGCGTCATTTGTTGTTATTTTAACGACACTCGGTTCTATGGGACTGCCGGTGGAAGGTGTTGCGTTCATTGCCGGTATCGATCGAATTTTGGATATGGGAAGATCAGCGGTTAATGTCGTGGGGAACTCATTGGCGGCGATTGTCATATCGAAGGCGGAAGGTGAATTTGACCAGGAAAAAGCAAACCATTACGTTGATTCAATTAAACAATCAGACGTAGCATAAACTACATTTTAAAAGAAAAATCAGTACGTGAACTATGCCTGCAGTATGATGTGTTAGCAGAGGAAGAGCTTGATCTTATTTTAATTCCTTACTAGATGACAAACCCGGTATTTCTGGGGCTGAGCTGTTTGATAGATCGTAATTTCCGATTTTGATGGCAGATATGGTTGATCAATAACAGGAGTCTGGGAAATTGATATAAAAACCTCCTTTATATAGAGGGCTTCTAAATTTTAAACAATAGTGATTGGAACATAAGGTGCGAGACTCCGGGAAAAGCGCGTCCAAGGGAGACCCCACAGGCGCAAAAAGCGCCAAGAAGGCTCCCGGACCGCCCGCGGAAAGCGAGTGCCTGGTTTGGAAAGAACGTTCTAACTTTACAAACCCTCAAAAAAACTAAAATCAATTATCGAGTTTGTCTACAGCCTGAAGAGCCCGTCCTTTATACCAGGAACTTATCAAGATCACGAAAAAAACCTGCATAGAACCAAAGTCTACACAGGTTTCAAAAAAGCTGTTTTCCATATTGTATAACCATAAACCAATAATCCTATAATGTAATTACCTTAAACACCCTACTAAGTTGGAGAATCTACTTTAAAGCGCGAGTGTAATTAAATGTGTCTTTGTTTTGAGGAACATCAGGATCTTTTTTCCCGGCAGGCTGTACTGCTCTTCCTGTATTTCCGCTATAGCCTTCTTCCATGGGTCCTGGATAATGATAATGTCCATCATTAACTGTTTGAGTTGTTGATTCACCCGTCACCTGGTTTCCTCTCGTTTCCGCCTGTTCTTTCTCGTTATTCAATTCATCTCCTCCTTTTCTAAAGATTCTTTTATAGTATTTGATAAAAGAATAATAAAATTAAAGGAGAAAAAAGGAAGCACTATTAGTTATACGTCTAATCTAATTAATCAGGAAAGGACTGAGTAATTAGATTAGGGTTTTTATTTGCTGTTTCATACACCCTGAAAATCAGGCAGAAAGGAGTAAGTGTTATTCAGTTATTCAACCTGAAGTTTCTTTATTCCCTCCTCATCAGTATTACTCCACTCCCAAAAACCTGATAACTCCCCCTTTGTTAATCAAAGGCCAGAAAGTCCATTGCATCGTTTTGCAAGAAAGGACTGGGTTCGCCAACAGTATATATCTGTAAGTCATGCATAGCCCTGGTGCATGCGGTGTAGAATAATCTTCGTAAGCTCTCATCGCCATATGTTTGCACAGATGCATCATAAATGATGACAGCATCGAACTCGATGCCTTTGGCCAAATAAGCCGGAATGACAACAACACCCTGTTCATATTCATTTGTGCCTTTCTGTACGAGTTTAATTTCACCAATGATACTAAGGGCATCGTATGCAGCGGCACTTTCGGCAGCGGATTTACAGATTATTGCGATGGTATTATATTCACGGCTTTGTAAGTCTTTGACTTTAGACACGATATTGTGGTGCAATTCATCACGGTTTGACACTTGAGTCAGTACAGGCTTCTCGCCTTCACGGTCGAATGCCTTAATTCGATGGCCCTCAGGAACTAGTTCACGTGTAAATTCTATAATCTGCTTAGTGGATCTGTAGCTTTGATCCAACGTTATACTCTCGGTTTCACTTACTCCGTATAAACTGGTAAGAGTCTGGAAATCCACCCGTTCGCTGGCATGTGCGAATATCGCCTGGTTAAAGTCACCGAGCACGGTCATCCTGGCAGAAGGAAACAGCCGTTTCAAAAACTCGAATTGAAATGGAGAATAATCTTGTGCTTCGTCTACAAGCACGTATTTTATAGCGGTATTCGTCTGGAATCCTTGAATTAACTCCTTCAGCAGCAAAAATGGAGTCGCGTCTTCGTAATGCAGTTTACCTTCGTCCAGCATTTTTTGCGTTGATATACATATTTCCCTTTCGACAGGTGTTTCACCCTCATTCCACAATTCGATCCGTATTTGTTCGTCAAAAAGTTGCTTGTATATTCCCTTAATATTGATAAAATGAAGGGCTTCTACCCGTTTGCGTAACGTCTTCAATTTCTTGCGAACAATCATTCGCGTGAGCATTTTATGCTCTTTCTCATAATCGTCAAAGGAATCTTCATTGAGGCCGCGTTTTTTCTCTAGGTAGGTGTATACCTTTTGATAGTCTTCTTTGCTTAGGTACTCGATTTCCTCCTGGACCCAAGGTTTTTTCAACTCAGACTTTTCCGTTTCATCAAGTAACTCACATAACCAGTCTTTCAACTTTTCAACCCTATTGTGAAAACGCAGTGTGGTGTCTGTGTTATAAAATCTTTCTGAGATTTGTTTGGCGGAGACGAGCGTTTCCCCCCGAAACTTTAACCCTCTAAAGATCATTCCAGAAAGTTCTAGTGATTGTCTGTATGCTTTGATTATCTCAAAGAAGCGAATCGATGCCTTAAATTGGATACTCGCTGTCCGAGTGCTATAGGAAGGATCATCCGCTGCAGTCAACAAAAATTCTAATTGCTCATAAGGATCCTCAACTTGAAACGAGTCAGTCAGACGATGATCCAAGTATTCCTGGAATGTTACCTGCTGCATATTCTCTTCGCCAAGTTCGGGCAACACATTTGATACGTAGTTATTAAACATTGAGTTAGGGGAGAATAGAATGATTTGGTCGGCTTTTAGCCATTCCCGATTCTTGTAGAGTAAGTAAGCGATCCGTTGGAGGGCAGCTGATGTCTTGCCGCTGCCAGCGGCACCTTGAACAATGAGCAGACGTCCGCGATCGTTCCGGATGATCCTATTTTGCTCCCGTTGAATGGTGGAAACTATACTGTGCATATGCTTATCTGTTCCCTTGCCAAGCACCTGCTGCAGGATCTCATCTCCAATGGTGAGACTCGTATCGAACATTGATTCGATAACGCCTCCCTTGATGATATATTGCCACTTTTTCTCCAACATCCCAGAAATCACGCCTCCGGGAGTAGAGTATTGTACGGGGCCGGGAGGATAGTCATAATAAACACTCGAAATCGGAGCCCTCCAATCGTAGACAATGAAGTTTTCTCCTGTTGTATCAGTAAGAGTGGAGGTCCCGATATAAATATGTTCCGTAAGTTCGGACCCTTCTTCAGTGATATCGATCCGGCCGAAATAAGGTACTTCCTGCATGCGGCGCAGTGTAGACAGCCTCTTGTAGGAATATCTATGTGCACCTTCGCTTTGTGACAAGTCTTGAGCCTGCTGCCTTAAGCCAATGATGGTCTCGAGGTAATCATCGAAAGTATCGATATTAACCTTGAGGTCATCCCAAAAGTGTTTACGGATATGAACAACTTCTTTTCTGCGCCGGGAAGTTTCTCCTTCAATTTTGCTGATTTGTTTCGTAATTGTTTTTATCACCCCGTCCAAACGTTCTTGCTCCTGCCGAATTTCATCGTTCATATCAGACACTCCTTCAAAAAATAAAAATAGGGGTTGACTAGAGGTGAGCTTTACCTTATACTTATAGTAAGGGATAAACTGTTATATTATATTAATAAATGTGTTTCTATACTAATTTATCATAACTACTGAATTATATCAATGTATATTTCATAACAGTTTCCATAATGAATCGGCGTTTTAAAGTCATTAACCAGTTGAGCAAGTAGCTTGACTGGTTATTTTTTATGTCTATCTACATTTTAGTCATGTTTTTCATAATAGCTGCAACACTCATACCAACGGTTGATTCGTTGTAACGATGAATAATCTGGAACTAAAAAAATGGATAGCCCCATATAAGGCTATCCAGCTTAATTTATAAATGCTGTCTAAAAGGTCACTTTACCTTTACCCCAGATTTGATCAAGGTAGGCGGAGTTTCTCCCTGTAATCCTGCTACAAGGTTGGTTGCTGCCAGCATCGCCATTTTCAGGCGGGTTTCATATGTTGCGGAACCGATATGAGGCAAAGTGACGACATTCTTCATGGAAAGCAATGGATTGTCCTCCTTTACGGGCTCTTGTACAAAAACATCCAGTCCTGCCGCGTGAATTTCACCGGTTTTTAGCGCAGTGATCAAGGCTTCTTCATCAACGGTTTTCCCTCTTGAACAATTGATGAAGATGGCAGTCTCTTTCATGAGCTTGAATTCTTTTTCCCCCATCATCTTTTCAGTTTGGGGAGTCAGCGGTGTCATCAAGCAGACAAAATCAGATTGCTTTAACAGATCTTCCAGAGAACAGTATGTAGCTCCATACTTTTGTTCTGCTTCTTCGTTTCTAGATCTGTTGTGATAGAGGATGTTCATATCGAATCCAAAACGGGCCCTTTTTGAAACGGCAGAGCCTATTCCGCCCATCCCGATAATCCCTAATACTTTATGATGGACGTCCAACCCAAACGATTTTTCCCCGATGTTCGATGTCCATTGCCCTGACTTTACCATTTGATCCATCTCTGGCATTCTTCTCGCTGTGGACAGCATCAAGCCCATAATTGTATCTGCGACTGTTTCATTCAATACCTCGGGCGTGTTCGTAGCCATGATTCCGCGATTGGACAGCTCCGTTATATCCAAATTGTCATAACCAACTGACGAATTACAGACGATTTTTAATTGCGGTGCTTGATCCAGTAAAGTTTTATCCACTTTTAATCCTGAACCTAATATACCTTGTGCGTTCTTCAGCGCTTGAAGAAATTCAGGATATTTTTGTGAGTCAAGACCTTCAAAATAAACGGCATCACAAGTCTTTTGAATATAATCCAATACTTCTTGATCCACTTTCTTATAGATGATTACTTTCGGTTTCATCATTAGTACCCTCACTTCCAATAAAGTAGGACCCCATCGGGATCAAATGCAGACACATGTATTTTGAAATACCTCTACCTATAATCTACCATTATTTAAAAAAAGTTGTAGCTAATTGAATGGCGGACCAAACCGCTAAAATGGAAGCTAAAGATAGAATGATATTTTCGAACCAATTGTTTTTATATTTTCCCATCAAGCTTTTTTTATTTGATAGCACCAGCATCCCAATAGCGATAATAGGAAAACCGATGATGTTTATTGCATTTACGCCAATTGTCAATGCGATGAAACCAGGCATGCCGGGGATGGACCAAATGATTGGCGTAACCAATACAAAAATCATAACCCATTTATACATTGGATCTTTTTCATATTTACCATTGTACTTTTCGCGACGATCCTTATTTATTACGTAAAAGGCATCTACTATCAATCTAGGAAAACCAGTTGACTTGCCTACTACACTCGCGAACAATACGCCAAATACACCAAGATAGAAAATGTACCAGCCAAATTGTCCTAACGACATTTGTAATGCCATTGCCAAGTCATCAATCGTTTCCACATGAATTCCCTTCGGTTTTAAAATTTCTGCCCCAACCACCCAAATGGCCAAATTAATCACGATGCAAACTCCGATGGCAAACAGCAAATCATTTCTTTGAACCTTTACATGACTCGATTTCGTCCAGCCCTTTTCCTTCATGAAATATGGATGAACAAAGTTCGAAATCGATCCTGCCACTGCACCGATAATTGAAATCGCTACCAATAAAGCTCCATGAACGCCAGTATCACTTGGAATACTAAAACCAACAGTTCCCTTAATGATTTGCCCCACATCCGGTGTTGCTTGAATGGCTAGGAACAAGAAGGCAATGGTCAATAATGCCAAAAGCACTTTCATTACACTTTCAATTCTATTATAAACATTTCTGCCAATAAGCATAAAAACTAATCCTACAACTACCATTGAAGCTAAGAATGGCTGGTTAACATGGAATAGGGTCGATAAAACCTCTCCCGCTCCCTTAATCATATATGCATTAAAAAGATGACCCATTATTAATGCATAACCAAACATGAAGTAACCGAAGAATGGGTGAATACGTCCATATCCTTCAAGTATGGTTAACCCCTCTGTGTTACAGAGCTGGAATCTGGCGATAACATTAACGATAAGAAAACGAAGGATTAATGATAGAGCTAAAATCCACATTAAGCTATATCCATAATCTGCCCCGGCAACCGATGAAGTCACCAGATCTCCAGCTCCAAGCCACGTTAACACGGCAAGAATCCCCGGACCATAAGATGTTTTAAAATTCGTGATGAAGTTGGGTTTCTTACTTACGGCCTCCGGAACAATCACAGTAGATTCAGCAAGGTTTGATTGATTTTTCAAGTTATTCACTCCATTCCAACGAGTAATGTATTCGCTTTCATTTGTTTCTAAGCATTAATACTTTGATAACCCTAGACATACAGATAATGAAATTATGACAAGACTTATGTCATTTTCGAATTGACATAAAGTGTACACTGCAGTATGTTGTCATGCTTCATGTTGAAGTGAATCAGCTCGTTAAAAAAGCTCCCCTTCCATTTAATTGAATGTTTTGACTATTTACATTGAAATTGTAAGACAAATTAAAATGTAAGTCAATCATAATATTTACAAGTTTTTTTAACGCATTAAAAAACTTTAGACACTTCGTACCAGATGACAAATCAAGAGAATTGGCGTTGTTGCGGGTTAGAAAAAAACAGGATCATTACCATACGGATAAGGACGTGCGAATAGATTAAAGCCATAAGCGGATAATATAAGCGAAGGAGTGAAATATATGCCACAAGAAAATAACAATGATCCATTTAATAATGCCAGGAACCTTGATATAGACCCAACTAATAATCCCACTAATAGTAATGATGACAACGATACAATTGACAGACCTGTAATGATTGATGATGGTTTGAACCCAGGATTTCAAAGAGAAGAACGTCCTAGCCCTGATCGTGATATCCCAACAATAGAGGGAGCTGCAAACATTAGAGACCGTTTTCCTTCGGACCATGAGAGACTTATGAGCAGAATCAATCTTGGTGATGCACTTATAAAGCGAGAAAATACACATTTTGGACGGTTTGAAAGATAAAAAATAGGACAGCCAATTTTACTTGACTGCCTCTTATTTCTTTGAGCCTAAATGTTTTATCATTAAAGATGTAAAAATAAAACACGAGAAAAAAGCTAAAGACCTGTATAGGCTTTAGCTTCAAACTGTAGACAAACTCGATGAAAATCGAGTCTGTCTACAGTTTGGGAGACCTTTCTTTTAAAAGGATTCTTTGAATAAGCTTTATTTTTCACAAGCGATCAAGTCTTTGTCACGATCGCTTTTTTTATTGGCATCATATAGCGCCTTTGAAACGTAAGGTTTGTATTTCGTTTTGCCTCCTTTATTTTTAACGGAAGATGTACGAGCTACTCCTCCTTTGTAGTCTTTATTCAATTCCGTACAGTTTTTATACGTCTTCACCTTTGTTTTGGCACCGGCAACATCATTCGCGCCAAACGAGAGACCCAAAATTAGTCCAAAAGATAGTAAAATAGCAAATAATTTTTTCAAAATATATACACCCTTTCCTAAATATTAACTTTTCACTAATCATAAAGTATCATTCCACTTTTTACAATAACAATGTTTCCATATTTTTATATTTTTATGTATGTACTAGTTCACTTCAGATGCTATTCCTCAGCTTTAAAGTTCATTGCTATATCATCCGCCAGACCAAACGAAAAGGCCACCGGTTCCCCGGTGGCTTCTCCCTTAAGCTGGTTTCTTATAATGCCCTATATCTACTTCAAGCGGGATATTCGCTGCCCGTTGCTTCTTGGCTGCTACGAAGAAGGTGGCGACTAGTGCGGCGCTAATGATGGCTCCTATGATATAGGAGATGTCCATCGATAGTCTGAATCCGATTTGTGCGTTTAGGATGTAGACAAGTACTGTGTAAAGCATGAATATTCCTGGCAGTAAGGATACCCAGTAGTTTTTCTTGGCGATATATAGGTACATGGCTCCAACGAATAGGGCTATGACAGCTGTTGATTGGTTGGCCCATGAGAAGTAGCGCCATAGGATGTTGAAGTCGATTTGTGTTAGGGCAATTGAGATGATGAACAGCGGGACGGCGATGATTAGGCGGCTGCTCATTTTCAGTTGCGGGAATTTAACGTAATCGGCAATGATCATTCGCGCACTTCGGAAAGCGGTGTCTCCTGAAGTGATTGGCAGGACGATAACACCAAGTACTGCAATGGTTCCGACAATGGCTCCAAGTGTTACTGTTGCTGCTTCACTTACGATCAGTCCAGTTCCGCCTGTTGCAAGAAGTTCGTTCAGACCAACTGGTCCATCAAATAAGCTCATGGCAGCCGCGGCCCAGATCATGGCGATGATTCCTTCAGCAATCATCATTCCATAGAAAATTTTCCGGCCTTGTTGTTCATTTTGGGTCGTACGTGAGATGATTGGCGATTGCGTCGCATGGAAGCCCGATAGTGCTCCACATGAGATCGTTAGAAATAATAGTGGGAAGATGGGAATATTGTCAGGATGTAAGTTGGATAATGTTAGTTCTGGAATTGGTGCTTGTTGAAAAATTAAGGCTCCGCCCACTCCAACTGAACTTATTAAAAGTAAGGCACCGAAAATTGGATAAAATCTACCGATGATTTTATCGATCGGCAATAGTGTCGCTAAAATATAATATAGGAAAATCGCAACCGTGATCAGCGTTAAGCTGACCGTTCCGTTCATTAAGTTATGAAGCAATGCTGCTGGTGACGTGACGAACACTGTACCCACCAGAATCAATAATAGAATAGCGAATGCATTTACGACGTGCTTCATCACTTTTCCTAAGAACTTTCCTGCAAGTTCTGGTAAATGTGCTCCACGATTCCTGATGGAAATCATCCCTGTAAGATAATCGTGAACCGCTCCAGCAAAGATACAGCCAATTACGATCCAGATAAAGGCGACAGGACCGTATAAGGCACCCATGATTGGACCGAAGATTGGTCCAACGCCTGCGATGTTCAATAATTGAATCAATGAATTTTTACTTGTGCTCATTGGCAAGTAATCGACACCATCCTGATTCGCATAAGCCGGTGTTGGCCTTTCCGATTTGACTCCAAACATTTTTTCGATGAATTTACCATATGTGAAATATCCGAGTATTAATAGAATGACTCCGGCTATAAATGTATACATCTATATAACCTCCTTTGTAATCGCTTACAAGTAGTATAAAGGAGGAATAGACAGAAAAGAGCGAATTCTTTGTATCATGTCGATTTAGTAAGTTAAGATGTTCATTTTGCTAATTAAGATGTAAAAAGTTCGCAAATTAGTCACATTTACTTATAGTTCTAATGTAGCTCGGAAAGCTTTCGCATAGTTTCGGCTTACGGGAAGCATCTCATCGCGTCCATTCAGCTCCAGCTGATAAGCACCGTTAAACCATGGAGTAAGACGCTTTACATAGTCTAAATGCACCAAGTGGCTTTTATGAATCCGAAAAAATGGAAATTCTCTCAACCTTTCTTCAAGTTCTTTGACCGTCGTTTTCACTTCATATTCTTGTTCTGTCGTAACGATTTTCGAAACTTTATCTTCGCGTGAAATGTAAATGATGTCATTCGGATGGATGTATAGAATTTCTCCCTCCACCTCGACTGCCAGCCTCCCTGCAGATTTGACCGGCTTGCTATCCTCTGGCTTAAGACACAATTTCTCAAGACGCCTTATCGTTTCTGCTAGTTGATCTTCATCATAAGGCTTTAATAAATAGTCTACTGCATCCAACCGAAAAGCCTCTACTCCAAACTGAGGATATGCGGTTGCAAAGACTAGTTTTGGGACATTTTTCAATTCGCGTAAAGCCTTCGCTGCATCCATGCCATTCATGATCGGCATTTCAACATCGATGAAGATCGCGTCCGGCTGCATTTGCATCGTCTTTAGGATTGCTTGTTCTCCCGATTCCCCCTCACCAATTACGTCAATGGACGGATGTTGCTTCAATAGATGAATCAATTCCTCCCGGCTATAGCGTTCATCATCGATGACCAGTGTTCGAATGGCTGCATTCATATTCTCACCTGCTTTCTTCCATTATTCCCTTTGGAATCATAAAGGATATTTCCGTTCCCTTTTCATGCTCACTTTCTATATGTAAAGCGGAGTCCTGACCCAACATCATCGTAAGACGTTTATTAACATTATAAAGCGCAATGCCTGTACCGCTTTTCGATACAATCATTTCATGACCTAGCTTCGGTAATTGTTCAGGATCGATTCCGGTACCATTATCTTTGATGACAATCCGAACATGTGAAGCAGATTCATTTTTTGCTTTAACAGTAATCAAGCAATCTTCCGTTTTATTTTTAAATCCATGGTGTATGGCATTTTCGATTAATGGCTGCAGCGTAAGTGGGGGAATTTTGGCCGATAACACTTCTTCATCAACGCTATACGTAATCTGCAATTTATCGACGAACCGCATTTTTTCAATATTCGCATAAGACTGGACATGCTGAATCTCTTCTGATAATGTAGTCCATTCCCTCGTTGTTCCTGCAAGGTTCTGTCTGAAATACTGAGATAAACTCAGCAGCATTTTCCTGGCTTTGTTCTGATCAATTCTCGTTAATGATATGACAGTATTCAAGGCATTGAAAAGGAAATGCGGATTGATTTGAGCTTGAAGGGCCCTAATTTCGGCCTCCCGTGCCAGTTCATGTGCTACATCAAGCTGTGACACTTCCAATTGATAACTAAGCAGCATGCTAAGTCCTGACATTAGCTCTATATCTACATTATTAATTTCTTTTTCATTACGGAAATATAATTTTAATGTACCAACTGTCTTGTTCCCTTGTTTAAGTGGCCCTATAATTACAGCTTGAAGCGGACAATTCGATACTTGGCAATGAATATCCCGCTTGCCTACAACAATTAAGTCCCCACCTTCAATCACTTGGCGTGTAATCTCTGTCTGCAGCGGACGCCCCGGAGAGTGATGGTCGCCCCCTAACCCGATATGGGCGAGGATTTTCGTTTCATTGGTAATGGCAATCGCACTTGCCTTCACTTCTTCGAATAAAATCCTGCATACAGCTGTCGCAGACTGTTCATTCATTCCTTGGCGCATATAACCGAGTGTTTTCCTCGCAATTCTCAACGATTTCTGTGCCTGCAGGGCGGCTGCCTTTTCCTCTTCGTTTACGACACTTTTTATGATTAATAAAAATAAAGCACTGCCTAAGCCGTTTGCAATGATCATCGGAATGCCAATATGCTCTACAATGGAGAGTGCCTTATCGAATGGCTTGGACATTAAAACGATAATGATCATCTGAATCGTCTCTGCCGCTGCCCCAATCATGAAAGCAGTCAAAAGCTTGACATGCTTATTTATTTTGAAGAAAAGTCCAGCAAGCAGCCCCGCCACGATTGTTGCAAACCCGCATGCTAACGCCGTGAATCCACCTAACATAAATCGGTGGATACCCGCTACCAAACCGGCCCCCAATCCAATGGGCCAGCCGCCGAATAAACCGGCAAGAACGACACCGATGACACGAGAATTGGCAATGGCTTCATCTTCCCCGACCGTATTGACCCATCGACCCGTTTCAAGTGAATCAAAGTTTATTGTAAGACCTGTATAGGTGCCTATAATGCCAAATACACCAAAAAACAGGATTGCCTTAACACGCTGTTTTCTATTTAAATTATCTTCATTTAACATTTGCCGAAAAAACCGAAAACGTGTCACGATAAAAGCGATCGTCACGATAATACCGAGTCGCTCTGTCATGATGATCAATAATTCAAAGATGATGTCACCCCCAATAACTCTATATAACTCTATTGTCTGGTAGCTTGTACTCTGCGCAATGCACTTCTTTATTATACTCTGGATGGATTTGTTCTCCACATCTCTTTTCACATGTACCTTGGAATTCAGGGTGATTTTTATAACAATATATAAAAAGTTCAGGTTAGAATGAAGCTAAGATCGCCAAAAGGGTGATAACATGTTGATGCCCTTGAAGAATTACTTTAATCTACCAACTTAGAAGACATTGAAACCTTAAAGCATCCGTTTAAAACAAAAAGGAAATGATCCAATATTTGCATTATACAGACGGAATAATTCCTTCTGTTTGATCGTAGTAGACACATTTAAAAGCATGATTTCAGAAGAAACCATGCTCTTAAATCACAATTATTATCCCTTCCCTTTCACCCTGTAATGAACCTCCCCAGGTTCTTTGCAAAAGGTGATTCCGCTTCCCGGCTCGTAATAAAAGGTTTTTTTGCCCAAAGAGCGTCCATGGAAGGTCGTATGCAGATAGGATGCTTGGTCCCTTTTGAAGGCAAGCTGATTTTTGCTTAAGGATACAGGAAGGCAATGGCCATAGTCTGTGTGGACCAATGTTTCTTTTTCGTTCATTTCCTCGAGGTCACTAATGTGAATGTAGGAAAACCAGACCCCTCCTCTTTTCCGGAATGAGCGGGAGGAGAACCAGACCATTCCCAGCTGGGCATTTATGCAGACGGGCAGCCTGTATTTACCGCCAAGCACGGATTTGGCTGCTGCAAGACCGCCATCCAGATCCAAGCCAAAGTGGTTTAGCGTGTTATTCAGGATTTCCTGACGCGGTTGTGCAACATGGAAGGTGTTCTCTCCCTCCACTACCGTCGTCATCTCGACACCATTTGAATCGTAACGCTCCATCATTCCCACCGTTTCCATATTCAATAAATAGTTTTTTCGTATCATCATTCCATTCACTCCCCATTTCACTATTCATTTTTTAGGAGTATACTGGTTAAAGAGGCAGGCATACTCCTGCTCGCAAGCCCTTAGGTGATTGTCTGACCGGACGTACTCACCTAGGGGTTTTTTACTGTTTTCAAAATCACATTTCCCTCACCTCCTCAACAGCTATACAGCCAACGCACCAGCTCTTCGATATTGTTTTTATCTTTGCTTAGGTGAAATAATGGCGGCCGTCCTTTGTACGTTCCTTTAAACTCCTTCCAAATGGGATTGGCAGGGCTCCAGTCCACCTCTTTCAATTTTGACATTCTCGTGGAAATCAGCTGTTGTCTTTGTTCGATATGCTGGTTTTCCATATTGTCATTGGCATAAAGCGCAACGGCAACGAAAAGAGGGTAGCTGGCAAGCATGCATTTTGTGTAGTCTCCCATCTGTTCGGCCGGGTATATGTCGAATAGTTCATTAAGATATAAATGAATGAGTGTGATGTATTCACTGTTAGAAAGCGGACTTGATGAAACTTTCTCTTCGATGTTTACGTGTACCTTCCCAGTCATGAAGATGCCGATGACCTGCCTCAATTGCGATAGCGATAGCAGGTTTTTATTGCCTGGTCGATTGATGGAACGCTTTTCAAGTTCGACACCGGCTGTTTTTAACGATTTATGAGTTTGAAGCACCTGATTGGTAATGACGTTGAGGTTGTTTCGCGAGTCGAATGAAATCCGTTTGGAAAGGGCCACTTTCTTGCCTTTTAGATTGAGATCCAGATAGAGCTGGGATTCTTCCGCTTGTGTAAGCCCTTCAAATACTTGGATGGCAATCGAGCTTTCCTTCATGAGTGAATCCAGTTCGTAAGCTTGTTTCACTTTTTCTTCATCCTTCTTTAACGCTTTAAGGATACTGTCCTCCAATTGTGCGAAAGCCGCAATTCGTTGGGTTCCATCGATGATCGATAATTCGAACGCTTCTCCATTAAGGATGGTTCCTTCCCTGCTGTTAGCAACGAGTGGTGGCAGATAGATATTTTTCGTTAAAGCATTGTCCAACAGATAATTCTTGATCGACCGGACCCGCAGCTGGTTGATTTCCCTAGTGGCGATTTGTCCATTGCGATACATGTGGACCAGTTCCATGATTGAGTAGGAAACCATTTTCCTTCTTTTCCGGTCCAATTCACCTAGAATCATGCAGCCATCCTCCTTCCTGTTCTATTTTTCGTTTGAACACAAGAGCCGTTTTCTGGATGGCGTTTGTAGTCGAATGGTTTTTGACTCTTTTTTTTAAGGGATCGTAGATGTGTGAAAACAAGGGATCCTCATGCTTCCATGTGCAGGCTTCTTTCAATGGAAGCATGTGATCGATTGCTTCTTCATAGGGGATTTCATGATGTTTGTGAAGTTGGTGGATCGTTTGGGCAAGGGCTATTTGAATGCCGGAATAGCCGGATGTGAATGTTTTCCGGTCTGCCATCTTCTTCGGAAAGATTTCCAGCCATGATTCGAAAATTGCGGTTGCGATGCTGATGATTTCGTCTTTGGTTACATCACCATAATTGGCTTTGCCCGTTTTCACGGAGACGTTTCCTTCAAATAAAGCGATAAGGCAGCGCCTCATGATCGTCAGCGAAGTCAACGCCGTACAGTTCACGGTTATCCTCGAAAGGGTGGCTTCTATCTCCATCTCACTTTCTAATATCCTGGCAATGTCCCGTGTCAGTTCTGCATATTCATCCCGCTGATCGTACTTCATCACCAAGCCTATATGCGGCTCTTTTCGCTTCGTATTAATATCATTGAATAGCTGTCTTTCTTCATGCGTTTCCAGATTTAAATAGATTTGAATGGTGACGGGGTAGGTCTTTAACTTATCAATTTGACTTTGGAGCTTTTCAGCTTGCTTAAAGTTACCGATTTCTTCTTCCGCTTCCTTCCGCGCCCTTAAGTGACTGATGGCTGAAATTAGGGCGTAGGTCCTGTGCTGACCATCAAGTATGTATATTTTGCTTCCTGGTGGCAGTTCTCCGCCATCGGTCACTTCTTTGATCGCTCCCCTGCTCGAGAAGATGAACGGGGAAAAGTAAAAGTCCCCTTCCGATACAGAATCAATGATGAACTCCCTGATTTCAGTCCTTCTATTGAGATCAAGCTTTCTTTGAACCGCCTCATCGACCTCGAATATTGCCTCCAATGTGGAGAATTGGATTTGCGAGATCAATATGCTCTTCCCGAATTGGGTACAGCTGTTTCCGGGTATCGTCACTTTCATTTCTTGATATGTCATTCACTTCACCTCTCTGTGACCATTATCCTATTTTATGCATTTTTTGTAAAACCGCTCTGTTTGTACCTCTATCAAAATTCGTTCCCTATTGTGACTCAATTACCTGTTTGACTGGCTAACTCTTTACAAGCCCTCATTAAAGAGCTATACTTTCCAATTTCCTTTTCAAATCTGCTACTCTAGATTGATATTTCCTTGTTATTTTGTGTCCATTTAGAGAACAAACAGCCAAAATCCATGTAAAAAGTGAAATGAAATGACATTTTTGTGAAGTTTTAAGAACACGTAAAAAAAGTCTATCTGAATGATAGACTTTTCAGACTGTAGACAAACTCGAGGAAAACGAGTTTGTCTATTTTTTATGAGTTGTACAATTTGGCCGTTGATTTCCACTCCAGGCACTCGCTTTCCGCGGGCGGTCGGGGAGCCTCCTCGGCTTTCGCCTGCGGGGTCTCCCCTAGACGCGCTTTTCCCGCAGGAGTCTCGTACCTTCCGTTCCAATCAACTTTGTCTTATCTTTTAGATAAACACTTTTGCCCTGAGTCGCTTTTGTTTTAAAATAGAAGTATTAAAACTTGAGGTGATGAGGATGCTTTCGAAACATGACTCTATTCAGCGAGATCAACTTGAAATGATTACGTTAGATCAACTGGTGCCACCGAACCATTTGGTTCGTAAACTAGAGGCTGCCATTAACTTCACTTTCATTTATGACTTGGTGAAAGATATGTATTCAGAGGTAGGACGCCCAAGTATTGATCCAGTTATTTTAGTTAAACTGACATTCATTCAATATACCTTCGGTATTCGTTCCATGCGTAAAACGATTGAAGAAGTTGAAACTAATATGGCTTACCGTTGGTTCTTAGGCTATGGTTTCCATGATAAAGTACCTCATTTCTCTACGTTTGGGAAAAATTATGAGCGACGCTTTAAAGATACAGACCTGTTTGAACAGATTTTCTATCGCATTTTAATGACAGCTGCTAATAAAAAGTTAATAAGTGCTGAACACGTTTTCGTGGATTCCACACATGTGAAAGCCAGTGCGAATAAACGGAAATTTGAAAAGAAAATCGTTCGTAAAGAAACACGAGCGTATCAAGGGCGTCTTCAAGAAGAAATCAATCGAGATCGTGAAAACCATGGAAAGAAGCCTTTTCCATCAGATAAATTTGATAAAGAAGAGACCAAAGAGATTAAAGAAAGTACAACGGATTCTGAGAGTGGCTACTATGTGAAAGATGAACGAACAAAACAGTTTGCCTATTCATTCCACGCGGCCGCAGACCGCAACGGTTTTGTATTGGGAACGATTGTAACACCTGGAAATATACATGACAGTCAGATCTTAGAGCCACTAGTTGAACAAGTGATTGAGAAAATTGGAAAACCGGAAGCCGTTGCCGCAGATGCAGCTTATAAAACACCAGCGATTACAAGCTACCTATTTAACAAAGAAATCATACCGGCTTTACCTTATACACGTCCTCGCACCAAAGAAGGATTTTTCCGCAAACAGGACTATGTATACGATGAACATTTTGATTGTTACCTTTGTCCTTCGGGAGAGCTATTAAAGTACTCAACAACCAATAAAGAGGGCTATCGCGAGTATAAATCACCCAAACACACTTGTGCGACATGCTCATTTTTATCTCAGTGTACAGAAAGCAAAGACCATCAAAAAGTGGTGACACGGCATATTTGGCAAACACATGTGGAAGAAGCAGATCATCTGCGTCATCATCAAGATGTAAAAACTATATATGCGAAACGTAAAGAAACGATTGAGCGTGTATTCGCAGATGCAAAAGAAAAGCATGGTATGCGTTGGACAACTTTAAGGGGACTTAAAAAATTGTCGATGCAGGCGATGCTTACTTTCGCTGCCATTAATTTAAAGAAAATGGCCAATTGGACATGGGGAGGTCCAAAAATGGCCTAACATAGTGGGCTCGTAGAGCCCCAATCTCCTAACTTCAGGCAAAAATTCAAAGGGAATCTCAAAAAGGGGTTCGGAATTTTTTAATTCCGAACCCCTTTTGTCTACAAACTGAAAAGTCTATCTGAATGATAGACTTTTTTCTTTAAATTTAATTTAAGTTAATCTATTCTGCCATCTTTATTTCAATGGCTAAGTTACGTAAGTAATCCAATAAGGGCCGTATTTCCTCCGGGGCTGTTGTGTCAGTAAATGAGAAGGACTGTTTCTGCTTTTCATCGGCTATATCCAGCTTGTATGAAAACGAGTCCGCTCCTTGGGCTTTGGCTCCAGCCATTTTACTTAGGTGGGCATTAGGAAGGTCAGCTGTCTTCAGTAAATTCAGTAATTCCTCATTTTTTCCCTCTGGCAATTCATCTGTGTCTATCTTAAAGTTCAAGTCGAGGTTGGCAAATCCCCCTATGCAGCTAAATTGGATATGCATGTTAAATGAAGCCTCCTATTCATGGATTATGACTACTCAGGCAGTCCAACCGCTTTAAAAGCATTTTCAATTGTCCCTACAGCCGTTTTCGGAACTTCTCCACTATCAACAAGTTTTTGCGCTGACTTGATGACAATCTGTACGAATTGATTGAAATTTGCCGTTGCAAATAAATTCTGCATCGCATTGAACCAGATCAAAGCCGCTTTGTCCGTTCCGATCTCCATCGATACTAGATAAAAGGCCTTGTTTGGTATCCCGCTATTTATATGGACACCATGATTATCCCGATCTCCTTTATAGAAGTTCCTCATGTGATCAGGCTGCAAATCTTTCCCCATTAACTTATTGTCAAATGCAGTACCTGGTGCTTTCATCGAACGGAGCGCCTGTCCTTTCAGTGATGGTCCCATTATATCAGCACCGATTAGCCAATCTGCATCTCCCGCTGTTTGCTTTAAATGAAATTGTTTTATGGCAATTCCAAACGCATCCGAAAGATGTTCATTCAAGGCCCCAGACTGACCATCATACTCCAATCCACTTGTGAACTGCGTAACCCCATGTGTAAGTTCGTGTCCAATAACATCGAGTGAATTGGCAAAATTGCTAAAGATGACCCCATCGCCGTCACCAAATACCATTTCATCCCCGTCCCAATAGGCATTCGTGAATTTATTCCCATAATGAACGTTCAGAATGAGATCAAGGCCTTTGTTATCAATTGAATTACGATGCAAGACATCCTTGAAATAGTCACGCACAACTCCGCTATAATCATATGCAGCGTTAACTATTGGGTCTGCATTTGATCGATCCCCTTCTTTCCTGGCCTCATTCTCCCGGAGTTTCGTTCCTCCCTTGCAATCATAAACATGGCGGGCAGATTCTCCACGAGGGCCAGCTCCTGCATCAGTTAAAGCGACAACACCGTCAATATCATATTCCTTCAAGATTCTGCGCCTGCGCATATGACGGCTTTTCGCTAAACTGACCCGTGCTTCTTCCACATCATTTTGTGCCAAATTCTCAAGAATATAGTTAGGTACGATGAAACACTGACACTTTTTGGAACAATCTCTTTTGTGCATATTCAACACTCCTTCATGTTTTTTTTCGATCCATTACATTTTCGTTATACAATAATGCCAACGCGTCTGTCCTCAACATCCTTCATGGTACTTATCCGTTCAACAAGTGTTTGATGCTTTTCCTATATTCAACACATTTCTATAGATTACTTTCGCCGGACTACCCCCATTTTCCTCCATTCCTTCCCACTCTTCTATTTGCAAACTCTTTCTCAGCAGATTCACTCCTTAGTTACAGTTGTTCTTATTTTTCGGTTTGATAACTCATTTTCATTTTCTCTTAAAAAAAGGCTCTGCTATAGGAGGTTGTTGGATTTTCTTGTTGAATGAACAATGGAGTTTAGTAAAATGGGAAATATATCAAATAATGATAATTCGCGGTGAATAACTTATGCAAATCTAAATTTCCTTTTTTTACAAACTTCATATTTTACTCACAAATATTATTTATCATCAATATAGGTGAATTTAAAATACTATTCAAAAAAATAGGAGGTCCTGTATATGGAAGCGGGTATAACAAAAACTACTATACAAAATCAAACAAACACCTCTTTGTATAGAACAGTATGGAGATGGCATTTTTATGCTGGAATTATTTTCGCACCCTTACTTATTATTCTAGCAGCCACTGGCTCAATCTATTTATTTAAGCCACAAATTGAACAAGTACTTTATCAAGACTACAACGAGGTTACTCCGCAAGAAGATAAAATACCGGCATCCCGGCAGATTGAGCAAGTGAAGAAACTTTACCCTAATGCAGTGGTGACAAAATATCATCCAGGAGAAAATGCCTCTCGTTCAAGTGAAGTAAGCATTACTTCTAATAAGGAGTCCCTTACAATTTTTATAGACCCCTATACAGGTAAATCTATTGGAGAGTTGAATGATGAAGACAGAATTATGGATAAAATTGAAGAAATTCATGGTGAACTAATGGCTGGCACCTTAGGTGATAGAATTGTAGAGTTAGCTGCGTGCTGGGCAGTTGTGTTAATTGTCTCCGGTCTTTATTTATGGTATCCAAAAAAGAAGCAAGGTCTTTCTGGTGTACTTTTCCCAAGATCAAATAAAGGAAAAAATATTTTCAGAAGAGATTTACATGCAGTACCTGCCTTTTGGATAACTGCAGGTATGCTATTTTTAATTATGACAGGATTGCCTTGGTCAGGTTTTTGGGGAAGTAATTTTCAATCGTTAGCTACCAATTCTGGATCTGGGTATCCTCCATCTATATGGTCAGGAAGTGCTCCAACATCCTCAATTAAAACAAAAGATATTGCAGATGTTCCTTGGGCAGCAGAAAATTTAGATGTACCTATCTCAGGTATTCAAGGTTTTATCCCACTGTCCATTGATGATGTAGTTACAATTGCGAATCGTGAGGGTATGCATCCAAGTTATAGCATAAATATTCCAAATGAAACAGATGGCGTTTATACATTATCAGCTTTTCCACCGAAAGCACAAGATGAAGCAACTATGCATATCGACCAATATTCCGGTGCAGTTCTAGCTGATTATCGTTATGATCATTACGGCTTAATAGGAAAAATAGTTGCATGGGGAATTACATTGCACAAAGGGACCCAATTTGGTTTGATTAATCAAATAATCAGCCTTCTTATTTGTTTAGGAATAATTCTTGTTGCCGTTAGTGGTTTTTATTTATGGTGGAAGCGAAAGCCGAAAAAAGGATTAGGTGCACCAAAAGCTCCTCATATAAAGAACATGAAATCCTTTCTAATTCTGTTAATAGGTCTAGGAATTTTGTTTCCTTTGGTTGGTTTGTCGCTTATTGTTGTGTGGCTAATTGACTGGTTAATTATTAAAAGAAGATCTGTAGTTAAGAAGGTTATGAATGCATAATTCGAAATGTAAAGGGTGGCTTTTTCCGTGAAAAAAAATATATGTATTTTTTTAATCTTTATTTTCATCCTATTGCTAAGTGCATGTTCACTTGAAAAGGATGCCGCTAATCAATACAAAGAAGAGACGCCTCTTGAATCAGAAATAATCATACCAGAATCCTTTACTGCTAATAAACAGGAGACGATAAAGGTTGTTCTTACTCAAGGTGGTAAAAGGGTTAGAAGCGCAGATTTTGTTCACTTTGAGATATGGAAACAAGATGGATCTCTCAAATATAGTATGGAACAAGCTGAGGCAGAGGGAAACGGTACTTATAGTTTAAGTAAAAACTTTGATAGTGATGGTCTATACTATATAAAAGTACATGCTAGTAACGATGGTTCAATCATTATGCCTCAAAAACAGTTTATCGTAGGAAAACTTTCTAAAAGTGATTTAAAAATCATGCAAAAAGGTATGCATAAACAAGAGGAAAGTCATGAACACCATCATTAAATCTTTTCGAAAATCCGGTTTTCATTTGAAGACCGGATTTTCTATGGATATTTGCTACCCCGTTTTTGTTGGTAATGATAATAATAGTGTAAGAATTTTAGTTTTTATTTTTGTTATTTTAATAAATAACCAATATTTTATGGATTGGAGAGAATGGTATACCTATTGCGATTAATGGATTTTGGAATGAAGGCAATACCGAGCAATTGCTTCCTGTTGGAGTCTTTTTAACATCGAATATACTCCATCAAAAGCATCGTCAGAATTTTGGGGGATACTGCTTTTCTTGGTTATTACCTTTCGCTTTGTTTCAACCTGCCTGAGAAAAAGGAAAAAATTTCACTTCTCCCTAAACCTAGCTGGATTAGCAAGAAGTAAAATACACCTTTCCAAAGCCTATTTAAAAAATCAAGGGAACATACTGGTTCAACCAATATCCCCATTATAGAGTTACTTTTTATACACTCGTTAAATCCCCATTACTGGAGTTTGTTTTTTTCTTTTTACCTTTATTTCTCATTATAAATTTCCCCATATAATAAATGATAATTATAAATACAGACATTATGCCAAAATACGTTATGATAACGCCTAAAGCGTTCGAACTCTCGAATTGGCCTTTTTCCCCTTTTAGGCTGCCTTCTGACATTGGTTTTTCAAATTGGCCTTCTCCCGCTTCGAAGCCGCCTTCCGGAGGATTTGGTCTTTCTCCCCTTTTGAAGTCCCCTTGAAAGTTCGGTTTTTCTCCCCTTTCGAAGCCACCTTCTGGCATTTGTGAAGAAGAAAGATTAAACACATCCGCAACTCCTTGCAGCTGCATGATGAAATTTGTTGAGTACATTTGATAGCCCCCAAACACTAATAAAGCAATTGTTGCTGCTCTTGCTAAAATCCCTATGAATGGTTTGGGGGTTCTGAACTTCATCATATTTTTAAAAACATTTATTACCCATTTCCAATGTAATCCAATATGAGCTGCAACTAAAATAAGCACTAAAAACGAAATGGATATATGAGAAATTTTAAACCATTGTTCATTACCAACGTTGATATTTGGGAATACAACTCTTGAAATAAAAATACCACTGATCATAATAAAGGTCATTGTAATTAATAACATTACGTTTAAAAAATAACCAAATTTTGTTTTAAGAGGTAAATTAAGGTCAAACAATTTAACCGTGACTTTTTTTACCCATCGCCAATTGAGCATCACATGGATGAAAAATAATACGGCAATTACTAACCCGGCAATTTCATGAAACGTTAATCCTCCTAATACTTGTTTATTGAAAAATAATACGAACGTAACGGCCATTAAAATATCTAATCCAAGCTTCACGAACATCAGCTTTTTCATATCTTATCCTCCCTAAGTAGTTTGTCCTTGAATTTTTTTAACTAACTCCCTATTCATATTGGTGAAACTTATTATGAATAGTTTTTCTTAATTTTTTATTAAGGGAGTTTAAGGAGAATTAACTGGAGGAATTGCATCTTGAAGACACTGAACTTACCAACGATTCCTTTATAACGCTAAACCCATGCAAATTAAAAAGCCTCAACTCCTTAAAGGAATTGAGGCTTGCATTGCTATTTATCATTTGGGCAAGAAAGCATCAGGGCGTTCCTTCATGCTTTCTTCCTGTTCCAATTAAATAATACGGGTTGTAACGATGCCTTCGATTTGTTTGATTTTTTCTTCCAAGCTAGGAATGATATCGCCGTTTACTTCACCGTCAATGTCGATGATCGTATACGCATATCCCCCACGGCTTCTGTTAACCATATCAGCGATGTTCAAATTAAAGCCTGATACAGCCAGTGTGATTTGCCCAACCATGTTCGGAACGTTTTCATGGAATGTTGCCACACGACGATTTCCTGTAAAAGGAAGGGAAGTATTTGGGAAATTCACTGAGTTCTTGATGTTCCCTGTTTCTAAAAATCCTTTCACCTGACGTGCTGCCATGATGGCACAGTTTTCCTCTGATTCTTGCGTAGAGGCACCAAGATGTGGAATTGGAACGACATTTTTCATTTTCAGCACGTTTTCATTCGGGAAGTCTGTAATGAACTTGCCAACTTTCCCGCTTTCAAGTGCAGCTTCCATATCATTTTCATTCACTAGCTCACCGCGTGAGAAGTTCAAAATATGAACGCCTGGTTTCATGATGCCAAATGTTTCTTGGTTAAACATTCCTCTTGTGTCATCCGTTAATGGAACGTGTACAGTAATGTAATCAGATTCTGCAAACAATTCTTCAATCGTCATGGCGCGCTGTACATTGCGAGATAAATTCCAAGCTGTATCGACAGAGATGAACGGGTCAAATCCAATTACATCCATGTCTAAATCCAGGGCATCATTCGCCACAAGCGCACCGATCGCTCCTAAGCCTATTACACCAAGAGTTTTTCCCTTGATTTCTTTTCCAACGAATTGTTTCTTTCCTGCTTCTACAAGCTTCGGAATTTGTTCTCCTTCGCCTTCTAATGTCTTTGTCCATGCCACACCGGCAAAAAGGTTACGAGATGAAGCCATTAATGATGTCAGTACCATTTCTTTTACAGCGTTAGCGTTAGCACCAGGTGTATTAAAAACAACGATTCCTTGCTCGGTACATTTGTCGACCGGAATATTATTGACTCCCGCCCCTGCCCTTGCGATTGCTTTTAATTGATCTCCGAATTCCATTGTATGCATGTTAAAGCTGCGAACAACGATCGCATCAGGGTTTTCACTGTCGTTGTCGACCGTAAAATCGCCTTTATTGAATACATTTAGCCCGCTTTCAGCAATATTATTTAATGTTTTGATCGTTTTCACTTTTTCTAAAAGAATTGTGCTCATCTTGTTTGTCCCCTTTTGGTTATGATAGTTTTTTTTCAAATTTCGAAATATTGACAATATTTTTTGCCCATGAAAATCTGCATTCTTTAAAACTTCACTATCCTCTGTTAATAAACAGAAAGAGGCAAGGGATAAAATCCCTTACCTCTGCCCAGGCGAACGGCTACGACACTATGTGTTCCCTCACGGTTATCCGTGTTTCGCCAGTTGCACATAGTCTTTTGATTGATTTTATTCTATCAAATTATTCAGCAAATTTCAATATCAATTTAAAGGTTTTATTTGGAAGAAGTCAACACTCAGCATGACCGCTTGCGAATGGCCAACTTAAGCAGGTTTAATAGCCTTTGCCAAATCATGCTCACGCCAGTATTCCCTTTCATCTCAAACCATCCAATTGGAAAAGCAAGTTTTTTCATCATTTAGAATGGTTCATTCTTTTGACCAATAGTAAAATAACGAAAAATAGGGTGAAAATGATCATGATCGAGATGGATGTTGTAAAAAAATTGACCCATGCGCTTGTCTCTGTGTCTTGTGGCATGACCACAATTTTTTCTATATCATGTTCTTCTGCAGCGTCATTCATTCTATTCATCGAAATTTCACTATTTGGGACAGTGGCGATAAAATATTGATCCTTTTCATAACCTTTCAGCCGCCCGCTTATTTCAAAAACTCTTTTTTGGGGCGCCAACTCCAAATATGTTACTTTGCCATCCTCTAAAGTTGTGAAAAATTCATCTTCAGTTAATTCCTCAGTCGGTTCATTGTCATTATTAAAAATAAACACAATCCCCAAGGTAACCAAGAAGATTAGTAAATAAAATATTTTATTACGGAAAATCCGCTTCATCCTACACCTTCCCCCACGAAACAAACTAGGTCAATAGTATCATATAATAGTAATCATTAACAATTATTCCATGTTCATTTAAAAAGAAGGCCCTGTTGATTTCTTGGCAAAATGGATAATATTAGTAAAAAATAGGAGGTATAGCAAACTAGAAAATAAGGGGTGAAAATTTTGATTACTCATTTCGCAGATTTAGAATTACTGACAGTATCTATTGAAGGTGTAAAGCAATGCTACGCTAACCGCCTGCAGCTCCCCATTCTATCAGAATCTAAAGAGTTCATTCAGTTTCAGCTGACGCCTTTTACTACGTTGAGTTTTAAAGAAGCGTTTGAGCCCATTTCTCCAGCACACTTTGCATTTCAAGTCCCATATTCTCAATTTGATGAAGCGGCATCATTTATCCAACAATCCGGATTATTGGTCCTAAGACAAGAACAAGGTCAGTATATCGACGAAACGAACGGAAGAAAAAATCTATATTTTCGTGATGGAGATGGCCACCTTCTCGAAATCATTGCCCATGATTATGTAAATGAAGATGAACTGAAGGCATCCGGAATGTTAAGAACACTTTATTTAAGAGAGATTGGCTTCCCTGTGGATTCGGTACCAAGCTTACGCGATTGGCTGAAAAGTAACCTTGGTATGAAAACGGAACAAGATCAAGATATATTTAATTTCGTAATTAGCGGGACAGCACATGCAATAGTGGTTTCAAAACAAAGGCCTTGGATCCCTATTGCCATGAAGGCCTTACCGCCAAAAATGGCGGTGACGTTCGGTACACCCGATAAAAGGTTTATTGATGAACTGACAAAACAAA
This sequence comes from Peribacillus simplex, assembly GCF_001578185.1. Taxonomy (NCBI): domain Bacteria; kingdom Bacillati; phylum Bacillota; class Bacilli; order Caryophanales; family Bacillaceae; genus Peribacillus; species Peribacillus simplex. The sequence goes on from NZ_CP011008.1 coordinate 4,339,840, forward strand.
TGGATCACACTTTTTTAGATGACTCTAAGAAACTATTTATACTTAGTGATAGTTATCCTTTTTATATGGAACATACTCCTGAATTCAGTGCGTCAATGGTGAAAGATTTGAATTTACCTATTTGAACCGCGTTTTTCATTTAACCTGTAAAGGGGGAAATCAATTTGTTAATAAGAAAGGCAAACGTTGCTGATGCTGAAGGTATAGCAATAGTCCATGTCGATTGCTGGCGTACCACATATAAAAATATAATGCCAAGTGATTTTTTAGATAAACTGTCTTATGGGAAAAGGAAAGACGTATGGATAGAGAATATATCTAAAGATGGAAACCATGTTTATGTAGCAGAAAATAACGAGGGAAAAATAGTCGGATTTATAAGCGGCGGAAAAAGGGAAACGAATAAAGTTGAAGATTCGGGTGATCTAACTGCGATATATATCCTCGAAGATTTTCAAAGAATGGGGATAGGAAAGAAACTCATCAAAGAATTATTTTTTATATTTAAAAAACTGGGCTTCCATACAATTTTTGTTGAGGTGCTTGAGGATAATAACTCTCGATTTTTCTATGAGGCTTTTGGTGCTGAATTGCTTAAAACCGAAAAAATCAAAATGGCTGGTGCTGAATTAAATCTATTGGTTTATGAGTGGAAAGATATTAGCCCTGTATTGTTATGATTAAACTTCATTTAAGATGAATGCTGCTGGATGCGAAGGGTCCTTTTATTTCTAGCAGTTTTCTATGACATCCTTCTCGAACTAAACCGATAGAATAATAGTGCAAAGTTTTGTGTCCATAAACTAGCAATCCCTTCCCACATATTATGTGGGAAGGGTTTTCATATTGTTCATCCTTCATATCAGTGCCGATTTTTGTTGGGAACTTCAGTTCTTCTCACCTTCCCCTGCTTTGTCTTACTTGTTAAATGTGATGTTATACACTCCAACTAACGGGTTCCTACTTCTAGCAGGCATTCATGTTGACTTCAAAAAAAGACACAGCCCTTAAGTGAGGAGTGTGCCTTGCGTTTGATTTAATTTTGATTAAATCCGCTTTCGTCCATGTAAAAAACTTCCCAAGAATGCCCATCGATATCCAGAAAACTCCAACCGTACATGAACCCATGATCGATGGCTTCATTAAAAGGCTTTCCGCCAGCATCGAGTGCCCTATTCACGACCTCATCCACATCTTCCTTACTTTTAACCGATAGGGCCACGATGGCTTCCGTACTTGCTGCTGGATTCGGGATTTCCTTCTTGGTAAACGTTTTAAAGTAATCTTCAACCAATAACATGACATATATAGACTCACTGATAACCATGCATGTTGCATTTTCATTGGTCATTTGCTCGTTAAACTTAAAGCCCACCTTTGTGAAAAATTCTATTGAGGCATCCAAATCTTTAACAGGCAAGTTTACAAAGATCTTCTCTGCTTGAACTCCCATCAAATTCACCCTCACTTGATTTATTTTATGTTCATTCACCTACTATTCGCTCCATTTTCCGATTATCCTGCCCGCAACAAAAAAAGAATGGATGTATGCATAACAAAACCAATTCAAGAACCATCGCCGCCCGTAACCCATGGGCTAATGACTCCGCCGGCTAAACTTGTAGAATCAATGAATGAACCGGGGTTTAATGCCTTATCATTCTCAAAAGAATCCGATTCTACATTAGGCACCTATTACCTTACTTCAAATGAACACTCATAATCGTTGTTTCGTTACTATTTGCTTGGCTGATATTTGTTTTTTCCAGTTTTTCAACTAGCTCGCCATTCATGATAATAATCGGAGTTATGATACTGGGAACTTTGGATTTTAGAAATTCGATATCAAATGTAACAAGCCTGTCTCCTGCTTTTACACTTTTCCCTTCTGCGACATGGACTTCAAATCCCTCACCTTTAAGGTTAACTGTATCTAAACCTATATGAATTAACAATTCTATGCCATGCTTTGTGCGGAGGCCTAAAGCATGTTTAGTAGGAAAAACCTGGATCACTTCTGCATCAATAGGAGATACAACCACCCCCTCCTCAGGAAGAATCGCTATTCCATCCCCCATTAACTTCCCGGAAAACACTGGATCGGGAACATTTTCAATATTTATAACTTGTCCATTTATAGGAGCAAGCAGATGTTCCACATGTTCTTTTTTACCGAATAATTTTTTGAACATACTATCCCTCACTTTCTCTTTCCAGTAATTTTATCTTTAATCCTTGTTACCACACTAAAAAGTTTCATTTACCTTCGACAAAAACGGTTAATATTCACTACTATACCCTAATAATTACCGAAATTATTTTTTCTTTTTCAATTCGCCTGCTGCTTTCTTCTTTTTATTCTCTTCCACTCTAAATGTAACGATTTCGGTTATTAATTCATAAGGAATTGGCTTGTTCAGTGGAAACTGAACGGCCCCTTTTGAACGTTTATAATCAGATAAAGCATATTCAAAAGCAGAGATTGCGCTTGAAGTTGGATAAAGTCCTATATGTTTTTTATAGGCAGCGAAATGTACCAGATTTCCGTATAAAGCAAAAGTAGGCATTTGATAGCTTATCTTTTCTTCTGCATCCGGTGCTGTATTCTTTATGACTGTTCTTATCGTTTTTAGTATCTCCTGAACTTCTTCGGGAAATTGTATAATGTACTCATCAATTGAATTAAATCTATTGGTTCCCTCCATGATTTCTCCTTTCATAAATCCATGATTAGTTATCATTATCCCCCTTCACTCTTTAAAAAAGAACTCCCTGCTAAAGGCCGGGCACCCGTGAGTTGATTGCAGGCTTAATGAATGATCAAAACCATGGATTCAGATTCAACATAACTGGCTATCCGCTCAAGTTCGTTAGTTCTATCCTATCTTTAAGAACTCTTCCATTCTTTTCATTACATCTTCCAGCATCGTAATCGACCTTGAAGCATGCAAAGGTTCAATATCCAAAGAATGATTAGCATTAGGGACTTGATCCATGCTTATATTCGTTTTATTTTCTATCATTTGAATTTTACCTGGAATATAATGATGATCTTTTTCTCCTATTACTATATGTGCTGAATGATTGCTGCTCAATAGCCCTTCAACAATAGAATCGAACTTCAATAGCGGCGTAAGCAAAATCATTTTGGAATTCATGAACCGCTCACTTTTCATAATTCCGTTGATGATCGGAATGGTGCCAAGTGATTTGCCCAGAAACACAGTTTCTTGATATTCATTATTTTGAAGTATTTCAGTAAGGACGGGATTCATATCATTAACGATCACTTTTGTGATATCCACCAAAGGATGCTTGAATATATCCTGGTCGTAAGAGTAATGAATATGCACGACATCAAACTGATTTTGAAGCATGAGCATTGTCGAATAATAAAATAATGGCTTCTCATACGTGTAACCCGCACCTGAAAACATAAAACAAACGGCCCGACTTCCATTTTCAATATGTGTGTATGAAACTTCTTTCTCATTATTATTTATTTTTCTTTGATTAACCTTCATGATAGACTCCCCCCATTGAATCGTTTGCTATATATATTCATTAGCTACCCGCTGCAATCCTCCTTGATTGATATTATCTAGTTTTGTACATTTACTGAATCCCCAAATAAGGTTTTGTTTCTAACCGGAAATATGTATACTTTAACTATCAACCTATTTTATGGAAATAATGAAGACCTTTATTTCATATGATCGATCAATCCATGCCTTAAAGGAGAGTGTGTAATGAAAATTAAAACGTTATGTTTCATTCTTGTCCTGCTAGTCACTGGTTCTATGAGCACGATTGATGCAAGTGCAAACGATCAAATGGTGAAAGAACTGCATATCGGGGAATCCTTCGCTGGTGTGGAAGGCACGACGGTCATCCAAAACTTAAAAAATGATAAAGTATATATCTATAACAAACAGAGAAGTAACATACGCTACACTCCAGAATCGACATTTAAAGTCGCGAATGCATTAATTGGCTTACAGACAAAAGCGGTGAGCGATGAATATGAGGTGAAGCGATGGGATGGTGTAATCAGGGAATTTGAAGATTGGAACAGGGATCATACTCTGGCTTCAGGCATGAGGCATTCAGTGATCTGGTATTATCAAGAAATGGCCCGCGACATAGGGGAAGAAAAAATGCAGCAATATATAAACCTGATCGACTACGGCAATCGCGATATATCCGGTGGAATCGATCATTTCTGGCTGGACAGCAGCATAAAAATATCTGCCCAGGAACAAGTACAATTCATCGAAAACCTTGTAGAGGAAACACTGCCTATCGATAAGCAGCATATGAGAACCGTAAAGAGAATCATGATTAACGAAGAAGCAGACTCATATGTCCTCCATGGAAAAACAGGTACACGCCTTTCCGATATGGGATTGGGCTGGTATGTGGGTTACATTGAAACGGACAAAGGGAAATGGGCGTTCGCAACGAACACGGACGGCAGCGGCAGCAAAGCCAAGACGATTACACTGGATGTCCTGAAAGACCTGGATATCATAAAAGAATAATAGTTCACGCATGCCTCAAACTTGGGCATGCGTTTTGCTTTGTCTTAAAGAGGATATCATCAGTTTTCACATATCTTTTAAAAAGGTAGTTCTCAACGTGCATTGAAAGATAGCTAGCCTGGGCAATTGTCTGTTCACCAAGACTCTGAAGCCTTTTTTTGGTTTGTCCAATCAAAAAAAAAGAAAATTCTCATCTAATATAGTATTGATAATTTGGAAAGGGGGATTAATATTGAAATTAAACGAAATCAAGAAAACTTATGATGTAATCATTCCTTGTGGCAGCGCGTGCTCTCCCACTTTGAACCTAAGAAGACTTGGTTTAAGAAGATTTTCTTTGCCTCTTGACTGGGTCTATACTGAGTCATTTGCAGAAATGGCTAATCTATATAGAAATCAGTTCAAAGAATATATGGAATTGAGGAATCTTACTTTAGTGGAAGGATCAGCTACTTATTTTGATGATGACATAGTTATAAATGCTGTAAATACCTATTTGATCAGAGATAACCATTATAAAGTTACTTCAGTTCACGATTTCCCCATCCTCCCTGATAAAAAGTGGTTTGAAACATATCCTGATTTCAAAGAAAATTTAAATAAAAAAATAGCAAGATTCAATGAAACAATTAACAATAGTGATTCAATCCTATTTGTTAGATGGTCAACAATTTATGACCATGCCTATTTGTTTCAACAAGCTATGCAAGACATGTTAAAAGAAAAAAATTTTAATGTATTATTATTAATCCCCGCGGATGATGCAACAAGTATTTCTGAATTGGAATGGAACCTAGAAAATGTTTGTGTTTTAAAAGTTCCTAACCAGATTGAAGATGAGGCCATTTGGAATCATGCTTATAGTGGCATACAATTAAATTAACTTCTGTCTTGATTAATCGCGTGCAAACCATGCTTATATGTTAATGATTTCAATTTTGACGATTTTAGTTATTGTTTTAGGTTTTTCATCAAGCCAAAAATAATCAACGCTTTTTCGCTTCTTTCTTTTTTTCGTTCAAGTAAGTTAACTTGTTTGACAGTCTTAAGACTAATTTAGGCTATCATATATCACATTCATTCCCCTTAAAGCAGTAATAATTATTTTTTGTTATATTCTTAGATATACTAACTGCTCGTGAAAATTCTTCAAAGGGGAATTGTTTATTAAAGGTTTAAGAGAAAGGCATCTGCCAAAAGCAGATGCCTCATCTTGTTGACAGGAGTCATGTTAATCCCATCTCTTGTTTTCTTTTCTGTTTTAATACAGCAGGCTTTGGAGCCTGCTGGGAGAGTGCCGTACATTCATCAAAAGAAAATTGTTTACACCCTTTACAACGGTTAACATCTAGTTTTGATAAAGCTTTATTAATGGCATCACCCGTACTGGAAAAGAACTGTTCCTCACCTACTAGTTTATTAAAACCTGTTTTTTCGAGCATTTCTTTAGGCTCCTGTTGAATCCCGGAAATCAACACTTGTAGTTGGTGAAACTTGAATTGCTTCACAATGTCGGTGAGAAGTGCTTCTCCCGATGTATCAATAAATGACACGTTGCTCATTCTTAATAGGAGGACTTTTGGTTTAGAACGCATTATTTGTTCGATTTCTTCTTGCAGCCTTTCGATTGAACCAAAGAATAAAGGTCCTTCTATTGTATAAATGTGAATCTGTGGACAATTTGAACCGTGTTGAACCATTTCCGGTTTAACTAGTTTATCAGTTGGATCTGGTAAAACCCTTGATAATTTCAATGTACCGCTCATTAGTTTAACAAAAGATAGAATAGCTAATAGTAAACCGATCCCAACACCTGTTGTCAGGTCAATCAAAACTGTTAACAAGAAGGTCACGATTAATACGACCGAGTCCATGGTTTTTGCTTTTAAGATATGCGAAAATTCTTTGCGTTCACTCATGTTCCATGCGACAAACATAAGAATGGGGGCCATACTGGCCAATGGAATGGCCGAAGCATAAGGAGCTAAACTAACTAGCACCAGTAATACCACCAGCCCATGTACCAAACCAGATATAGGGGAAACTGCACCGTTTTTAATATTCGTTGCGGTACGCGCGATGGCACCTGTAGCCGGAATGCCTCCAAATAAAGGCGTAATCATATTGGTCAATCCTTGCCCAATTAGCTCTTTATTACTGTTATGTTTACTGCCGGTCATGCCGTCAGCCACTACAGCAGATAATAGTGATTCAACTCCTCCAAGCATGGCAATGACTAAAGCAGCCGGCAGGAGTTCAATCACTAGGCTGCCGGTGATCTGGGGAAACTGAAAATGGGGCAATTCATTAGGAATGGCACCATAGGTCGATCCAATGGTCGCTACCTGATCAGGAAAGAAAAAGGCAGCGACTAGAGTTGATACCATCAATCCCAGCAATGCTCCAGGGATTTTTGGTATATACTTTGGAGTTAATATGACGAGTGCTAAACTAATGATAGCCACCAGTACACTGTAGATGTTCACTGTATTAAAATTCAATATGATTTCTTTCATATTTAAAAGAAATGATTCTTCCTTTTTTAAGTTACTGAGTCCAAAGAAATTGGCAATCTGGCCAGAGAAGATAATCACAGCAATTCCAGCAGTAAAGCCGATGGTAACTGGACGGGGAATAAACTTGATGAATCTGCCCAATTTGAACACACCTAAAAGAAAAATCATGATGCCTGCCAAGAAACCGGCGATTAACAGTTTTTCATATCCGTATTGCATGACCACTCCCAACAAGATCGGGACAAAGGCTCCAGTCGGTCCTGCAATTTGATATTTGGACCCTCCCAAAAGGGAGACCATAATTCCAGCAATAATTGATGTGTAAAGTCCGTATTCTGGTCTTACTCCTGAAGCAATGGCAAAAGCCATCGCTAAAGGAATTGCTACAATCCCAACTACCACCCCGGCAACCAGGTCTTTTTGAAAATGGCCTAGGTTGTATCCTTCAAGCCTGCTAGAACGAATCATTCTATCACTCCTTCTTTTATTAAATGTGTATTTAGTCGTTGCTTGCAACCTTGCTATATCCATCTATGATTCGCTCTAATTTACCCGTTTCGGGATGGATGACCATACCGTGAACGGCAATGGAATCTGGTAATAATGGGTGATTTTTGATCAAACGGACACTATTTGTTACACTCTCCTCAACACATTGAAATCCTGACAGCCATTTTGATAGATCAATACCAGAGTTTGTAAGGACATCAATTTGCTCCTGACTGACTTTCTTCTGCAATGCTGCATCAAGAAGTGAAGATGATTGAAGCCCCACCATACCGCATCCGTGATGTCCGATCACACACACTTCCTCCACTTTCAGCTCATAAATAGCGACAAGGATACTGCGCATAATGCTGCCAAAAGGGTGAGAAACAATAGCTCCAGCGTTTTTAATGATTTTCGCATCACCATTTTTTAAACCCATCGCTTTTGGAAGCAGCTCCAACAGACGGGTATCCATGCACGTAATGATGACGATCTTTTTATTTGGATACTTTGTGGTTTGAAACTCTTCATATTTGTTTTGATCGACAAACTTCTTGTTATAATCCAGAATTCTAGAAATGATAGACATTACTTATTCTCCCTTCTCGTGTTGAAATATGTTGGAAATGTTCTATGTACAATAATCCAGATGCCTTTCATCCAACTTATTTGCCTCCTTTTTATCATTTGGTGCCTTCACCAATGATTTAAGGCGAATCCATGGATAAAACCTTTTTTTAAGCTAATTCCATGTTAGAGTTATTAAATTAGAGTTAAATGATAGAAGGATTAGAAATCAGTGAGAATTATTACAATATCTTCTCTTTTATTTTGCATTTTCCTTACTCATTAAGATCAATAAACAAAAAAAGGGTGATGCATATTAGATATCTAATATGCATCACCCTTTTTTTGAGGAAAGAAAAATTATAATTTGATGGGAAACATCTCAGTTTTTCTCAGTTTTGAGGAAACTGTTTTATTCAGAGTCATCATCATCATTATCCTCATCATCTTCCCATGTGATTGTTTTTACTTCTTTTGTGTAGCCGTCCACTTGGACTACTGCGTCTCGATCGTCTTCTAATTCAACTTCGACCAAATAATAAGATGTCTGATCTGAAGGTTGATAAAATTCTGTATCGTCAGCAGTTCCTTTTACATGTTTTTCCGCAATCGCAATTGCTTCGTTTTCTGTAATGATACTATCTGCTACCATTGTCGAGTCAATAACAGCTCCTGTATGTGGGTCGAGTATTAATGTGATTTTTTCGTTATTCTTATTTACCACCGCTTTATAATAGGAGTTGTCTTCCTCCTGTACAAAATCAATTTGTTCCAGGTCACCTTGTGAGGAAATACGTGCCTTTATTTCATATTGGGTTAGTTGTTTTTGGGGTGTTTTTTCCGTCGTTTCTTCAGCTGTATGAACTATTGTTTCTTTTTTTATAGAACGAACTTCACCGCTTTTCGCATCCATCCTAATTAGATATACCCCTGTTTCAAGCTGCATTTCAATCTGATATTCTTCACCTTCACTTTTCGTTGTCTTTATAATGGTTCCAGGATATTTATCCTTTGCTGTCTGGTACACTTCTTCTTTCGTCAAGTTTTCCGCGGATAATGATGGAGCCCACCATTGAAATCCAACGAATACTAGCAGACCAAAAACGAGAGCTGATCCAGCTGTTATCAGCACTTTTCCATTCTTCATCGTGTCCCCCATCCAACGCATTCTGCTTTATTTAAATAAAAGAGTAACGTTCGTTCCCCTGCCTTCGAGACTATCCATTTCAATCCGTACATCAATTGCATCAGCAATTTCCCTTGCCATGGAAAGCCCCAATCCTGATCCGCCTTGCTTTCGGGTTCTAGCTTTATCTACACGATAAAAGCGATCGAACACTTTTGGCAATTCAGCCTTTGCAATTCCATCCCCTCTGTCTTCGATGCGGATATATGCTTCACTACTTGTTTGTCCTATGTAGACTGAGATATGCTCGTCACTATACTTTCTTGCATTGTCCAAAAAAATAAACAAAAGTTGTTTTAACTTTTGAATGTCCGTTAATGCTTCAATTTCATCACCACTATAAATCTCCACTGTTCGATTGTACGCATTTTTATATACTTTCGCTAACTCGGCAATGATATCGGTCAGATTGACGTATTCCTTCTCTATATTCCATTTTTCCTGATGCTTTGCAAGCAGGAGCATTTGCTCAGTCAGCTCTCTCATTCTAATCGCTTCCGAATGAATGGCCTCTATTGATTCATCGAACAATTCAGGCCGCTCCAACCCTTTTCTTTTCAAAAGGCTTGCATAGCTTTCGATGATAGTTAACGGTGTTTTTAATTCATGTGAAGCATTTGATACGAATTGCTCCTGTTTTTCGAAGTTAGTTTGCAGCAAATCGATCATGTGATTAAAGGTTTTTCCCATTTCCACAAGTTCATCTTTTGATTTTTCCTCTAGGCTAAGTCGCTTAAATTGGCCGCTTGTTTGAATCTCCTTCATCGTATCAATCATCGATCGAATCGGACGAGCGATGAAGTTACTAAGAATACTGCTTGATATCATAACAGGTATCATGGCAATGACAGTTACGGCAATTAATACAATGCGAAGAACAGAGAGCATTTCTTCTGTTGCTTGAATGCTTTTGGTGATTTGAAGATTAACTACACTTCCATCCCCCCAAACGATCGGGTTTGAAACGAACACATACTTTTTCTGATGATATGTGATGATCTCGCTCTTCTCACCTGGGTAAAAGCTGCTTTTTCGATTGCTTAACTGCTTTTCAGAATTGGATGTCACAGCTGTTCCTTTTCGTTGCCCTTCTTTTACAATTCCAACCATGCCATCTATAGGCAGATAAGCCCGAAGTAAATCATTTGGTGAAATATGATTAACATTTTTACTAACATCAAATGCAATTTTCTCTGTCTCCGCTTTCGCACGATTAAGTTCGTGCACCATCATCAGGTTACTGAAAACAAAATAAATGGAAACATTCATCAAAAGGAGCAGGAAAATGAATAGTACCGCTGTATATAAATTTATTTTCTTCCGCAGTCTCATTTTGCTTCCTTCATGACATAGCCAACGCCTCTTACGGTATGAATGAGCGGCGTATCAAAGCCATATTCGAGCTTTTTGCGAACATATCGGATATACACATCCACTACGTTTGTTTCTCCATAGAAATCATACCCCCAAACTGCTTCCAGAATTTGATCCCGGTTTAGCACTTGACGCTTATTCTTCAGTAAATATAAAAGTAAATCATACTCCTTTGGGGTTAGGTCAATTTCATTTTCTCCTCTAATGACTTCGCGCGTTTTGACATTTACCTTTAAATCAGCAGTATTTAGCCATTCACCATCTTCATTTTCCCTTGAAGGTGCGCCAGTTCGCATTCTTAAAACCGCACGAATTCGAGCAAGCAATTCTTCAATTTGGAAGGGTTTTGTGATGTAGTCATTCGCGCCGAGATCAAGACCGGAAACCTTATCTTCAACCGAGCCCTTTGCCGTTAACAGGATGACAGGAGTGACGGTGTTTTTCGTACGAATTTTACGAAGCAGCTCGATTCCGCTTATGCCTGGAAGCATGACATCCAATAAGATCAATTCCCACTTTTTTGATTGAAATGCTTCAAGGGCTTCATATCCGTCCATTGCCCTTCCGGTTTGATAGCCTTCGATTTCGAGCTCTAATTCAAGCAATCTCAAAATTTTCTCTTCGTCTTCTACAATTAATATTGATTCTTTATTCATTTGGAATGCCTCCTTTTGTGGGGATTTTTTTGTGGTATTCTGTCAGGAAAATTCATTCAAAACATTGTTTGTTTTCCTGATCACGAGATTGATAGGGAAGCGAAGTTCAAGAAGAAAAAGGCTGCCTCAGCAACCTTACTTGTTTAAGAAAGTAATGATACTGTTATCTGACCACCTTTAAAGTTTAAAATAAGGCTATCCAATGGTTCCTCTAATACTTCGCTTCGAATGAAATATGCAGTTCCCAAAGTCGAATTTCTAGCAAAAGGAACATCTTCATTAGGCGGAAAAATCCACATCAAAACAAGATAAAGGTAGTTTCGGAAAAATTAATTTCCTTGGCTATTTGTTGGATTTCATTATCTGAAATACTTCCAACTTTTTTAAAAACCGCGAGTTGATTTCCTGTATATTTTCCATTTGAAAACACATCAACAAAAGAATAATTAATCCTCTCCATAAGACTTCCCCTCGTTTACTTTTTAGTCATTTAATGAATGTACCAATTATTGCACTTAAATTTTTAAAAATAAAGACGCTATTTGCCCAGTTAGCCCCATAAAAAAAAAGAGCTGCCAGAGCAACTCTCATGTTGAAAGTCCTATTTACATTGGACCTTATTTCACTTATAAATCAACGTCCGTCTTTATAATTAGGTTCGATAAACTCACACCAACTAAAGTCACTACTACTCCTAATAAAGCTAGCATGGTTGGAATTTCCCCTAACAAAAGCCATGAAATAACAACTACAGCAGGTGTCAAATACAGCGAACTTGTTGCTTCTGATGCCCCAACTTTTGAAGTAATATAAGCAAGAGCAAAATACGGAATAACCCTTGGAAAAAGACCTAAATAAATCACAGCATATGTCGATGAAACCCCACCAAAGAACATCCTCTTCACAACCATTTTATATATATATTTCACCATAATATTTAAGCGCATAAGAAAAAGAGCTGCCAGAGCAACTCCCTTGTTAATTCTAAATCCCCAATGATGAACAAAGACCACATTAAAATCTTAAAAACCATAGAATTCTATATTAAGAAACCTTGGGTGGCGACATAGAAAACAAATAACGAGACAGCAAGACACATATACCCCCCAAATCCTTTTCGATCCTTTTGAAGTTCGATAAATCCTATCACCAGCATCATTAACCCCAGGAACAACATGGTATACGGTAATAACTCGGAATTCCCAGTAATTAACTGAGTTGCTGATAAAGCAATAACAATGATCCCTAAGATGATTCTAACTATTTTCAAGAAATATTCCCCCTTATCCTAATCCACTAATTATACCATTTTGTATAAACTGGGCTTTAGACTTTTTCGTTAGTTACATTTTATCTGTTCACCCAATTGATCTTAGGTGCAATTGCGGTCAATATTATTCCGTCAACCTATGTCATTACTTCATTTACATTTTCGATGTTCGCGTTCGAGTTTTAATTTTTCGATTCAATCAACATTCAATTGTCAGATCAAAAAGGGATACTAGTCATGAATTATACGTTTGCCCATTTTTGTAAGTGAATGTGTAGTTTCCTTCTTTTTCCAATAAAACCGGCAAGTACTGTGCAACCATTTCAGCAATTCCAAGGTTATGTGGATGGAGTATCCAATCAATCGATTTCCATTCCAGAATACCTTCCCGCGTTTTTTTCGGTGTTTCATATTTTAAATGTTCATCCGCTTCATACAAATATACATATATTCCATCCAGTTCACCTTCCGGGGTCTCCCATATTACCGTTCCTTTAGAAAAAAAGGCCTTTAACTCTATTCCAGTTTCCTCCAATACCTCACGCAGTGCACCTATATCAGGGGTTTCACCTTTCTCGATTTTGCCCCCCACTCCGTTCCAAACACCCATAATTGGAGCTTTCTCCCGATTAAGCATAAGTATTTCATTATTTTTCTTTACAAAACAAACTGTATACTTAAACATTTTATAAAGTGACCCCTTTACCATTAGTTTCATAAAACATTGGCTTGTCATCTGCCTCCAACACACTCTCAAATTTTAACAATGAATAAAGAATCCGTAAACGTCCTGCGTCGAAGAATGAATGAACTCCCCCATTAGATATAAGTTTCATAGCTTCTATTTTTGCGCAAAATAGTTATTTAACTCGTGTATTTTGCTATTTAATCCTATATTTCGCTGTTTACTGGTGAGGTTGCGCTATTTATTCATGAAATTTGCTGTTTACTCGTGAATTAATGCTCTTTACTACTGTATTTCGTTGTTTACTCGTGAATTTCCGCTCTTTACTCTTGAGTTTTGTTGTTTTACTCGTGAATTTCCGCTCTTTACTCGTGAGTTTTGTTGTTTTACTCGTGAGTTTCCGCTCTTTACTCGTAAGGTATGCTGTTTTACTCGTGAATTCGTACTTTACTCATGAAATTTGCTGTTTACTCGTGAATTTCCGCTCTTTACTCGTGAGTTTGGCTGTTTTTCTCGTGAGTTTTCGCTCTTTACTCTTGAGTTTTGTTGTTTTACTCGTGAGTTTCCGCTCTTTACTCGTGAGTTTTGCTGTTTTACTCGTGAATTCGTGCTTTACTCATGAAATTTGCTGTTTACTCGTGAATTCGTACTTTACTCATGAAATTTGCTGTTTACTCGTGAATTAATGCTGTTTACTCTTGAGTTTGGCTGTTTTACTCGTGAATTCGTGCTTTACTCATGAAATTTGCTGTTTACTCGTGAATTAATGCTCTTTACTCCTTTATTTCGTTGTTTACTCGTAAGTTTCCGCTCTTTACTCGTGAGTTTGGCTGTTTTACTCGTGAGTTTCTGCTCTTTACTCGTGAATTAATGCTCTTTACTCGTGAGTTTTGCTGTTATACTCGTGAATTCGTGCTTTACTCTTGAAATTTGCTGTTTACTCTTGAGTTTTGTTGTTTTACTCGTGAGTTTTGTTGTTTTACTCGTGAGTTTTCGCTCTTTACTCGTGAGTTTTGTTGTTTTACTCGTGAATTCGTGCTTTATTCATGAAATTTGCACTTTACTCGTGAATTCTTATTTTATATCATTACTTGTGCAAAAAAAGCAGCGATCCTCTTGGAATCGCTGCTCCCTGTTATTTATGCTCCTGCCCAAACATCCTTGGCATATCTGCCATTCTCCTCTAAGGATTGCAGCCATTCTGTGGCTTCTTCTTTAGTTGTTTGATAGAAATGCATATAGCTGTCGATTAATGTTCGTTCAACATCGGGTGCCATTTTGCTTCCGTCTCCGCAGATGTATAGGTGTCCTCCTTCTTTTAATAAAGGAAGAATGTCTTGAGCGTTTTCCGCTAACCGGTTTTGGACATATGTTTTTTCTTGACCGGGACATCTTGAGAATGCGGTGTGCAGTGTTACAAGTCCCTCATGTTCGGCTTGCACGAGTTCTTCTTGATAGAGGAAATCGTGTTCAGGATTACGGCATCCGAAGTAAAGGTGGGCCGACCCTAGGGTTTCACCTTTTTTCTTAAGAGCGCGACGAGCCTGAATGAATCCTCTGAATGGTGCAATTCCTGTTCCGGGGCCAATCATGATGATTGGTTTCTCCGTTTGCTCCGGAAGCTGGAAATTGGATTGCGGCGTATTGATAAAGCAGGCTACCTTGTCGCCCTCGGAGCGTTCTGCCAAATAATTCGATGCAATTCCTTTGTATTCCCCGTTGCCGCTTAAAGCCTTCCCACGGACGACGCTGACCGTGATGCTTGCTTCTCCTTCCTTGTGGAGTGGTGAGCTTGAAATAGAGTAGTATCTTGCTTTTAAAGGTGGCAGTAAAGCCAGGAAACGTTCAAATGGGATTTCACATGCAAGGTACGTTTCTGTCAGATCAAGCATGGTCATGCGCTTGTTCAGGATTTCTCGTTTATAGGTACTGTCCTCAAGAAGATTTTCAAGTTCTTTTACATGGGGAGGACATACCGTGTGAGTGGCAAGCGCCCGAATCTGAGACCGGGTGGCTGGTTCTTGGAACTCCACATGATTGGATAGTAACTCCTCGAGTTTTATAGGTTTTCCTGTAGGAAGATGGGCAGCTTTTCCCGAATCCCCAGTCAGATTGACATAATCCTGGCCATTCAGGCTGAATCGACTGAGCACTCGCTCGACAAGTTCAGATGGATTTTGAGGAAGAACCCCGAGATGGTCACCTTCCTTATAATAAATGCCCTCTGGCACAGTTAGCTCTATATGCCGTGTACTTCTTCCGCTTTCTACATGTTGTAATTCGAGATTTCTTTTTACAATCGATGTAAATGCATGATGGGTGCGGGCGAGTGGCGTGCCGCTCACATTACTTACGAAGTTCATCGTAATCGAGCTGACTAACCGTTCATTCATATTCACTTCGATGTTCAGGGTTTCGGCAAGATTTGGCCAAAGTGCTTCTGTCCATTTCTCGTAATCCCCTTCAAAATCATCGCTTGCATCTCCATAGCCTGTTTCTGATAGCCTCACTGCTCCTTTTTGTTCCAGCCGTTCATCAATGAAAATCGGAATGCGTTGGTACGTATTGGCCCAATTGCGGTCTCCGCAGCCAAAGACCGCATAGTGAACACCATCCAAAGTGGCATCATGACTTTCCTTCAGCCATGAAACAAAGTCATCCGCATTATCCGTGGGATTTCCATTATAAGATGCCGAAACTATGAGAACGGCCCCTTCTTGAGGAAGTCGATTGGTGTAATCATTCAAAGGGGCAACCCTGGCATTGAAGCCTTGTAGCTTCCCTGTTTCAGCAAGATCACGAGCAATCCCTTCAGCTGTTCCCATGTTTGATCCAAACAGGACGAGTAATGGTGTGCCATGCGCAGATTCGATGGAAGATGCCGTGGCTCCTTTGTCCGCAGACTTTGGTTCTGGAGAAGCAACGGTAAACGACATCGCCGGCTTTCTAGGTGAAACGCGCATGGTCAATCCGTCCGGTTTGAGAGTCAAGGTTTCTTTAACATCCAATTGATAATCTTCATGATCAATCAAGTCAAAGTGCTGTAAAACCATTCCGAGCACCAATGTCGCTTCATGAAGGGCAAACTGCTGTCCGATACAGGCTCGCTGCCCGTTTCCAAACGGTTTATAAGCATGATAAGGGATGGAATCCAAATTCTCGAACCGCTCAGGAATGAATGATTCAACGTCATCACCCCAAACGGATGGATCACGGTGAAGCTCAGGAATAAGCAGCGTGAACACATCCCCTTTCTTCACGGTGTATTTTTCGTCCAAAATGGTATCTTCTTTCGCATAAACGGAAAACGCCGGAGCTGTCGGCCACAGACGAAGCACTTCATTCAGCACCATACGGACATATTTTAGCTTTTTCACTTGTTTGTAATCAGGAACATCGTCACCCAGCACTTCATCTACTTCCTGCTGTGCTTTTTTTAACTTGTCTCTGTTATTCATGAGGAAATAGATGGCGAACGATAGGAGGCCGCTCGTCGTTTCATGTCCAGCTATTAAAAAGGTAATGATTTGAAAACGGATATTTTCATCATCCAGTGATACGCCCGTTTCAGGATCGACCCCTTTCAACATATGTGAAAGAAGGTCATCTTCTCCCTGATCACCATTTTGTTTTCGTTCAGCAATCATTTCATCCACTAGAGAGAACATATATTGAATGTCTTCCCTGAATTGTTTTTTAGACTTGACCATCAGTTTATCTTGAATGCCAAGTCGCTGCGTTTGGCTCATCGCTTCATCCAACGCACGCACCATACTGGTGACAAAAGGATGGGTGGTCTCCCGATAAAAACTGTTAAAGCGGTAATTGAACCCGCAGAGACCGATCGTATCCAAGGTCAAACGTGTCATATCTTCAGGAACATCAATCACATCAGCCGGATTCACGCGAGTCCATTTCTGAATGAGTTGGGTTGCAAGATCCACCATTTTAGCATGATACCCCTTCATTGCCTGCTGGCTAAAGCTGGGCAGCAGGATGTTATGGGCCTTTTTCCAATTCGGCTCGGCCGTTTCACTTGTGAAGAGACCATCGCCACCAAATGCTCGCACTTTTTGCAGTGAAGGACCGACTTTCTTATCAAACCTTGTTTCATCACAAATTTCTTTAGCGAGGGAAGCACTGGATACGAATGTAGAGATGCGACCAGGAAATTGGAATTGAAAAACCGGTCCAAGTTCTCGTGCCAGCTTCATATATGACTGAAGCGGTTTATCCTTATCTATTATAGGCAGGCTGCCTAGGGGGCCGTATGACTTTGGCTGTGGAAACTGAGTTGTATTTTCCATTTTATTAGCACCTCTTTTATTAGATTAAAATGCGAAATGAACGTTCATTCCGCTTAATTGTTGAAAATGTCTCAAACGTGCAACCGGACAGAATCCCAAAAACTTTCTTCCACATCTGCCAAAAGCTTTGATTCAGGTTCTAGCTCCCCAATGAGGACAAGCTGCGCAAGCTCAAGAAAATTCTCCGTAATTTCTTTTTTCTCTTTTCCTGAATCAAAGAAAGTTTTAAATATATTCAATAGCCCTTGAAAGCTAGCATTTAGGGCTCCACTATGAATCTTTATTAAATAAAGAGCTAGATCCTTCCCTGTCGTAAAATGAACCATTGATTTGAAAATATGGTGGACCTGGTTGGGAATCAAATCATCATGATTCACCCTTTTTTTATAAGATGCGGAATGAATGTTCATTTCTGTTAATGTAAGTGTATACTCATTAAAATTCCATCTCAATCGCGCATAGTACCCATATTTTGTGAATTCTTTATAAACGAATAGAGACAAAAGACCTATACACCTTATTTCAACGAGTTAAACCGTCACTAAACAACATCTTTTGACTCATGCAAAAAAGAGCTGATCGTCACAGCTCTTGTACTGGTTAGCTAAAGTAAGGCTCATGCCCTTTATTAAATTAAACTTCATGTTTACCCATTAAATGAAAAGAGCTTACGCCTGATAATAGCGTTCAGATAGTTTCTTTTTATGTGCATTAAACACTTCTTCCAATGGGATATCGTACTTATTCGCAATCACAATCAAGTTACCTAGTACATCTCCCAATTCTTCTGTTAACTCCTGTTTATTCTCATTAAACGTACCGCTTACTTCATCAGGTCTATCCCTGCCAATCTCAAGGGAGCGAATGGCGCGTGCAACCTCGCCAGTTTCTTCTGCCAAAAAGCCAATGCGAATGAAGATGTCCAATTCTGACCATCCTCGTGCTTCATAATAATCTTTTACCCATTGTTGAAATTCAGTGACGTTCATATTCATCCACCTTTCATTCAGATGATTCAAGTTTAACAAATCCCCCTGAATTTTGTATGATAAGAAAGGAAGATTACTAAATGGGAGATGTGATATTTTGAAAAGTCTAGCTGTATTTTGTGGATCAAGCATTGGTGCATCTGCTATCTATGTAGAAGAGGCTAAAAACCTGGGTGCGGAACTGGCAAAACGTAATATTACCCTTGTTTATGGGGGCTCAAGTGTAGGAATCATGGGTGCAGTTGCAGATTCCGTTTTGGAAGCAGGCGGAAATGTAATTGGAGTCATGCCAGATTTTCTAGAAAAAAAAGAAATAGCACATAAGAGCCTGACCGAACTGATTGTCGTGGAATCCATGCATGAAAGAAAAGCAAAAATGGCTGAGCTTGCAGATGGGTTTATGGCTTTGCCAGGCGGACCAGGAACATTAGAAGAATTCTTTGAGATCTTCACTTGGGCTCAGCTTGGACTTCATCAAAAACCTTGCGGGCTCTTAAATATTAATCATTATTATGATCCTTTGGTCGCTTTATTCAATCATATGTCCGACGAAAAGTTCCTTCATGAAAAATTCCGTTCCATGGCGCTGGTAGATGTTGAACCAAATGGACTCCTTGATCAATTCAATACATATGAACCGCCAACCGTAAAAACCTTCATTACTGAAAAACAGACCTGATCGTTCAAAAGCAACAGGCCAAGGTCAATAGTGACCTTGGCTTTTCTCCTATTGAGAGATCAATCGCCAAAAGCAAATATGAGCTCTGTCTCGCATACAGTTTCTCCATCAACAGTAGCCCTTCCTTTTCCTTTGCCGATAGGACCTTTTAAGCGAGTAATCTCCACTTCTAAACGTAATTGGTCCCCTGGTCTTACTTGCCTTTTAAAGCGACAATTATCGATCCCAGCCAATAGCCCCATACGCCCTTGATTTTCTTCTTTTGTAAGCATAATAACAGCACTTACTTGTGCTAAAGCCTCAACGATCAATACACCTGGCATCACTGGGTGATTTGGAAAATGCCCATTAAAAAACTCTTCATTTGCTGTTACATTTTTAATGGCCACCGCTCTCTTTCCTTCTTCCAATTCCAAAACCCTATCAACTAAAAGAAATGGATAGCGATGCATGATAATATCTTTGATTTTTTGTATATCAATCAATAGTAAGTCCCCCATTGCGATGAATTGTTTTCACTTTATTTTACCATCAGTATCATCATATGGATATTTTTGTATCTACAACACTGCACTTCGTTCAACAAAAAAAGGCTGCCTGAGCAACCCTGTTTGTTGATTTCTCTTACAAATCCTTTGATTTTTTTTCCTTCGATTTAGTTACCGGGGATAGAACCAATTGTTCATACCTCTCATAACCACCTAAAAGTTTATGAATCAAGCTTATTTTCGGAACAACAAGGTAAACCATCAAGCCTGAAATGGTACTTATAGTAGCTCCTGCCAGCACATCCGCCGGAAAGTGGACACCTACCCAAATACGGGAAATGCCAACAAGGAAAGCCAGCATGATCCATAACAACCACCATCCTCTTTTGAAAAGCCAAAAGGATACACAAAACGAGAAAAACAAAATGGTATGATCGCTTGGAAATGAATTATCCACTGCTTTTTCAATTAACTTATTAACATTTGCCAACTCAGCGAATGGTTGATTATTCGAATGTAATCCCCCTGCAATTTTCCCCATCACTTCAGCAATTACAAACGTAATCATCCCACAAACAACCATCATTCTACTCTGTTCATTTCGAGTGAACCAAATTACGATGACTCCTAAAGCCAAAAAAAATACCATGTACTCGGCAATGAAAATGGCAGAAGGATTTAAATAAGTGTAGTGTTTCCCTAAGTCATTTATCATTCTAAATACATGAATATTCAGTTCAAAAAAACTCATATCATACCCGCCTTTCCTCTTTTTCTTTCATATTAAAAGAGAAAGGGGGTAATTCTCCATCGATTTCCCTAACAGTTTAAGCTGTCATCTTACAATATTGTCACGTGGTCGTTGTGGAATGCTAAAAGCACGCTATCAGATTAAGAAAATCAAAAAATGTAAAAGTTATCCCATGAGACATATTAAGTCTGTATTAACCTCTCAAATCTAACTTCTTTTCTTCATTCAAAAAAGAGCTGCTGGCAAGCAGCCCTTTTATCAAAGATTTTTGGAGGTTTGGATTTTACTAATCCTTTGTACCAGGAAAAGGAGATTCCACCTCTTTTTTTACATAAAATCTATCTTTGGGGAATAATTACGTGTGTTAATATATGTTGTAGCGACAGCTTCTGATGGAGAAGATGGTTATCTTGCCTTGCGCGATAGGATTCCCAATGAGAGATGTGATATATTGAAAACTCTAGCACACTTGTATACGGGGGTAAAAAATGCTGCACATAGAGAACAATTCAGATACTGTAATCATGGTCATTCACGAAATTTATGGATTGAACGAACATATGCGGGGCTTTTGTGAGGCATTATCAAAACAGGACTTTGATGTCATCTGTCCGAATTTGTTAGGTCTCGAAACGCCTTTTGATTATTCCCAAGAGGAAGCTGCATATCGTCATTTTATGGAGAACGTAGGTTTTAAAGAAGCTTTACATAAAATAAGGGATATAATATCGGATGTTAAAGATGAATACAAAAAAATATTCATCATTGGATTTAGTGCAGGGGCAACTGTAGCTTGGCTGTGCAGTGAGGAAGAATGCGTCGATGGAATAGTTGGATACTACGGTTCCCGTATTAGGAATTATGTAGAATTAACGCCACAATGCCCTGCACTGCTATTCTTTCCGCAAGACGAGCCATCGTTTGATGTGGACGAGTTATTTTCAGCTTTAGAAATAAAGAGTATCGAAGTGCATAAATTCAACGGAAAACATGGATTCAGTGACCCTTACAGTTCAAAATATCATGTAGAATCAGCGCATAAAGCATTTAGCAAAATGATGAAATTTATTCTGGAACAGTAAATGAATGTACTGAACGTTCAACCTAACATCGTTTTGTATTGATCCAATGTATCGAACCAGCATCACTATGGGGATGACAGTCCATTTGAACCTTTTTGTACTCTATTTCCAATTCTTTTAAGGATAACTTCATAAGCTTTTCCACAGTCATATTTACATGATGGACCATAAGCTTATGGATTAATTCCTTCCGTCTTTCTTCCACACCTTTCCTCATTTCACCCTCTCCTTTTAATTATTTGATGGGATTAGAGGAATAACCGCCTCACCCGCATTTTCTGAAGTTAACTGAAATGATTTATATCTTCAGACAGGGGGAACTGTCATCGGAATAGGATTCCTTCTCTTCAATTTTACGTATTTTAATATATTCCTTCTCTAAATCGGTTAAGGTTAATTCAAATAGATGTATGTCATTCTTTTTATAGACACCCTCGTTAATCAACTTGTTGATTAGGAAGTCTCTTTTCTTCTCAATTGCATTACGTAATAATATCCCCATAATAAATCCTCCTTTATTATATGAACTACTACGGATTGGAACAGCCTTGGATTCGTTCAATCGGCATCATCCGGCTGGCTCATTCACAAAAAAACCGGTGACATCTCTTTACATTAAAGAAAAGTCTCCGGTTTTCCGGTCAATTAACCTATAATTCCTATTGAATTACTAAGTATTGTTGTTACCTATACTACAAACTCTGTGCTCCGTAGTCAACACAAAGTTTTGATTTTCTTGAATTTTATATTTTTTGATTCTGCTTTTGGGTAAGCACTTTTTTATTTTTCTGTTTGTTTCGCTTCATCAAAAGCAGTTTTCACCTTATCCAACAGATCTTTATCCGAAATCAATCGATAACCTGTAAGCGCAAGTGCTTTTGCACCAGTCAGGATGGCTTTGTCCCCAGCTTGAGACTTAGCACAGTCGCGGAATTCATTCGTATGGGCAATCAACTCATCCGGTCCAATTTTTATATAAGGATGGGCTGTCGGCACTACATGGCTTACATTACCCGCATCCGTCGAGCCAAAACCATTCTCTTTTCGTGGAGCCACCGTTTCCCCCAATTGAGCCAGTTCTTCTTTTAACAATTCATCCAGGACTGGATTAATGACAAAATCAAGTACTTCATTTTGGAAACGTTCGACTTTAACCGTGCTTCCTGTGGCAAGTGCTGCCCCTTCAGCAACAGTACGTATTTTACGGGATACCTCTTGGCATAGTTTCCAAGTTGTTGCTCTAATGTAAAATCTGGCAGATGCATATTCAGGAATGATGTTAGGCGCTTCCCCGCCATTGGTGATGATTCCGTGGATTTTGACCTCGGTTGGAAGCTGCTGACGCAAAGCATTAATGCCATTGAACAGCTGAATCACCCCGTCAAGCGCATTCACGCCTTGTTCAGGAGCAGCAGCTGCATGTGCTGATTTTCCGTAAAAATGAAAATCAAGGGGATCGACAGCCAAAAATGGACTGGTTATACCCGTTTTTCCTGCAGGATGGATGATGATGGCTGCATCCACACCATCAAATAGACCGTGCTTCACAAAGCTGCCTTTTGCGCTTCCATTCGGTCCTCCCTCTTCAGCCGGTGTACCGAAAACAATCACCTCTCCGCCTGTTTCCTCCAGCACTTGGGCAAGGGAAATGCCTGCTGCAACACTCGTTGTGCCGATGATATTATGGCCGCAAGCATGACCTAAACCCGGCAATGCATCATACTCGGCTAAAAAGGCAATTGTGGGTCCTTCCTTTGAAGAGGTTTTTTTGGCGATGAATCCTGTTTCATGTCCAGCTATATTGCGGGTCACTTCAAATCCTTCATGTTGGAGTATTCCGGTTAACATGTCGGAAGCGAAGAACTCTTGATTCCCAATTTCGGGTTTGGAATGAATGGCTTGACTCGTTCCGATATATAATTCGGAATGTAGGTCGATGTGATCTTCAATGATTTTCTGATGCTGCTTCCGTACTAATTCTCTCGCCATATTCTTATCTCCCTTTTCATTTATTGGTTTAAAGAGCCGGATAGGCATCCTTCAATCCATCCGGCATTCCTTCACTTTGTCCTCATCATCATTTTTCAATGGCTGGTTTTGTCCAAGCATCCTGGTAATTCAATAGTTCATCTACAGAAACATATGCAGGAATGGTGTTTCCTTTAAACGTTTTTTTAATGAATGCCTCCACTTCTTTCGAGTGATAAAGCTCCACTAATTTTTTCAGCTCAGGACGATCGGCATTTCCCTTTTTAACTGCAATGATATTAATATATGGTTTCGCCGTTTTACTTTCATGGAATAAAGAATCTTTTAATGTAAGTCCTGCTTCGACGGCAAAGTTATTATTAATGGCTGAAGCATCGGCATCATCCAAAAGACGCGGTGTATTGCCGGCAGCAACAGGTTGGATTTTCAATTTTTTCGGATTATCCTTAATGATTTCCAATGATCCCGATCCATTGAATTCCTCTTTCAATGTAATCAATCCAGCTTCTTGAAGAAGGAGTAGTGCACGGCCAAAGTTTGTTGCTTCATTCGGAACGGCTATAGTCGCGCCATCTGGAAGACTTTTAAGACTTTTATGTTTTTTCGAATAAAGGCCCATTGGTGCAATTACAGTCGACCCGATGGCCTCTAATTCCAAATTTTGGTCTTTGATGAATTCATCGAAGTAGGCAACCGTTTGGAATGAATTCGCATCAATTTCACCTTCACTTAACGCAAGGTTCGGTTGGATATAATCATTAAAAGTGACCAGTTCGATATTCAGCCCCTTCTTTTTCGCTAAGCCGACAATGTATTCCCACGTTCTCGTATCCCCGTTGCTGACACCCACTTTCACTGTTTTCACATCATCCGAACTGCCTGATGCACCCTCTTCGTTCCCACATGCTGCTGACACGATGGCCAATGCCAATACTATGATCGTTAATAAGATTTTCTTCATTTCCCCAACCTCCTGTTATTTTTATCTTCTTCTGATTTTTTTTGAAACGAAATTCCCGGTGGATTGCAATAATTGAACGATGATCACGAGCGCCGCCACTGTGACGACCATCGTCATCGTATCGAACCTTTGATAACCGTAAGCCAAGGCTAAATCTCCTACCCCGCCTGCACCGACGGCACCTGCCATGGCTGTAGAACCAACCAGCCCGATTGTCGCTGTTGTAAATGTAAGGATCAACGAACTAAGTCCCTCGGGAATCAAAAAGCGATAAATGATTTGCCATGTCGTCGCCCCCATTGCCTGAGCTGCCTCGATGATCCCTTTGTCCACTTCCAACAGGGAGTTCTCCACAAGCCGGGCAATATAAGGAGCCGCGTAAAAGATAAGCGGAACAATGGCTGCATTCGTTCCGATCGCACTGCCTACAATCATTCTAGTAAACGGAATCAGTGCTACAAGCAAGATGATGAAAGGAACCGACCGCAATATATTGATGATCGGATTCAATACATTAAAGATCCATTTATTCTCCAGGATATGACCCTTTCTAGTAATGACAAGCAGGATACCTAGCGGGAGCCCAATCAATCCGGAAAATACCAATGAGATGGCTACCATATAAAGTGTGTCACCGAAAGCGGTCGACAGCTGCTCTGCCGTTATTTCCATTCCCCAAAGCGTATTACCCATTTACCTGCACCTCCTGGACGAGAATCCCCTCATCTTTAATATATTGATAAGCCTTGCCCACCTCTTTTTTGTCACCTGTCACTTCGATGATCAAATTCCCAAAAGGCGTTTCTTGAATTTCAGAAATATTGGCTGATAATACACTTAAATGAACATCATATTTCTTCGAGATGGTTGAAAGTAAAGGAGTACCCGAAGTAGTCCCAATAAAATTAATTTTCCAAATAATCGGGATATGGGACCCTATACTTTTCAGGAAACTTTGTGGAATCTCGTCATGTATGACCGTTCTCACGAAGTTTTTTGCAATATCCGTTTGCGGCTTCGCAAAAACTTCGAATACTGAGCCTTGTTCAACGACGCATCCGCCCTCCATGACCGCTACCTTATTGCAAATTTCCCTGATGACAGACATTTCATGAGTGATTAGCAGAATGGTAATATTGTATTCTTTATTAATTTTCTTTAAGAGCTGCAGTACCGCACTCGTTGTTTGTGGATCCAATGCAGATGTAGCTTCATCACACAATAGGATCGATGGATTGGTAGCCAATGCCCTCGCAATTCCGATCCGCTGCTTTTGTCCGCCGGATAATTGTTCCGGATAACTCTTTGCCTTGCTTGATAAGCCAACGAACTCTAACAGTTCGCCTACCCGCTTTTTGATTTCTTTACCAGGAGTTCCGGACAAAACCAGCGGCATGGCGATATTATCAAAAACGGTCTTTGAGTTAAGCAAATTGAAATGCTGAAAGATCATCCCGATTTTTTTCTTTTCTGCCCGTAATTCCTTTGGGTTCAATTTGGTTAAATCCTTGCCGCCAACAATCACCTGACCATCTGAAGGGTGTTCCAGCAGATTGACCAGCCTGATCAACGTACTTTTCCCTGCTCCGCTATAACCGACTACACCGAATATATCACCCTTTTCCACTGTCAAATTAATGCCCTTCAAAGCCTCGACAGTCTGTTTCTTTGTTTGATAAACCTTTTTAACATTTTGAAACTCTATCATCCAATCTCCCCCCATGCTGTTTATTTGTACAAATTCATTATCAGAGAAGAGCTTTGCAAAGTTTCATAATGATCGGGTTAAATTTTCGAAACTCACGAGTAAATGCACGAAATTTACGAGTAAATGCGCGAAACTCACGAGTAAGTGTGCGAAATTCACGAGTAAATGCACGAAATTCACGAGTAAATGCGTGAACTCACGAGTAAGTGCGCGAAATTCACGAGTAAGTGTGCGAAATTCACGAGTAAGTGTGCGAAACTTACGAGTAAATGCACCAATTCTCCAAATAACCATATACATTCTGAATAAACAAAAGAGGCCTCCTCCGTCATCAGACAGAAGAGGCCTCTTTTAGACATAAAAAAGAGTAAACTCTTAAATTAATTATCTAAGAAAAGCTCCTTCTTATCTTTCAAACTTTCGTCCGTTGGAATTAGCACAGTATTTTTACAAAAGTAAAAACCCGCTGCCGAGGTATCATAGGGCCAAGTCCCTCCACATCTCTTGATAAGAATTAATGTTATATTTAATTATGTCCTTCACTATATATTCTAATTTCCCTAAAGTCAACCATATTTTCCATCACTCTAAACATTTTCACAATATAGTGAATTGACGTTTTTTTAATTATATTAATATAATTTCATTTCTACTTTATAATGATTTGCTCATTCTCCACAACATAGAAGTCGCTCAGTTATATCAGCTACAGATTATCTGTAGCCTTTTACACTGTCTACTTAGAGGGGATAATATCTCTGGAGGGCCTCAACTTTAATTATTAACTAATTATGAAAAAAAATGTTAATTAAATATTGATTATTCATATAATTTAAAATATTATTAACGATGAAGTAAAATACATAAAATGAGGTGGGATTCTTGGGATTTTCAAAAATATTATTATCAACAAGTCTATGCTTCACGTTATTTTCAGGTTTTTCATTATCAGAGGCAAAAGCAGAAACAAGTGAAGACCCTATTGCAATAGAACCATATGCTTGTACAGAAGTAGGAACTTACACAACATCTTATAAATCTAAAACAACTTCAACAAAAACTGAATTTACACATTATGCAACAAATAATAGTAGTGTTACTGATAGTGTTACTAGATCTGTTCAAATTTCTCATGCTGCTACAGTAAGTATAGGAGGAGAAGCATCATTTAAAGTACTACAAACAGGGGCAAAAATAACAGCTAATGTTGGGTATGGATATAATAGTACAAAAACTCTTTCTACAACTTGGTCTATTCCGAAGGGAAAATGGAAATTAACTGCAGGAAGTAAATGGGTAAAAGCCACTGGAACTCGTTATAAAGTTGTTGCACCTTGTAATTTAACAAACGGAACTACTACAACTGCTAATTATACTTATGCAACATGGAGCGATAAAGTTAAACAATAATGATATTTCGAGATTTGAAGATTTTTTTTACTAATAAACAGAGGTGTTAAAATATGCTTCTAAAATATATTTGTCCTTTTATCATTTGTATGTCCCTTCTAATGGGGTGTAATTCTTCAGAAAAGACAAGTGAAAGAAGTGCCAATAATCCAATTGAATCTGAACAGAATAATTCATCTATTCAGAAAAAAAAATCATTAGAAAACAAGTTGCGCCCCCCTAAATTTAGCATAACAAATTTCGAAATGAATTATATTCCTAAGAATAAGGAATTAACTTTTCTTATGAATTACGAAATCGATGTAGACATATACGAAATCTTACAAGAAAACACTCAAAAAATTTACTTTTCACTTGAGTACCCTGAAGCAGTGTACGATATTTTTCATAATAAAAATAGTGAATTATTGTTAGCAGAGCAACCTAAAGGCTATAAAACTAAATATCAAACTCAATTCAAAATAAGCATCGATTTAACAACAAAAGAATTAGAGAAAATAAAAAATAACTTATCTGGCTTTAACCTTATAATAGCTGACAAAGATAAGGATGCAATTGCTCATTTTATTGATTTAAATGGTTTTAATACCTTTGATCCTGATACTTCAAATTCTACTCATATAGATGATACAACTAAAAACTAATACTCTAACATAGACCCTAATGAATTACATAAGCTAATAATTTGAAGTATTACATGCAGAGATCACCAGAATTCAGTTGTTAATCCCCATCTGTTAATTACTACGTTGACATCCCCTTGCTCCAGTTATTCTGGAGCCTTTTTTTTACCTATTTATGATAAATAGGCTGTCATGGGTAGGCTTAAAGAGGCCCTTTCGTTTTCGTTCCTTGATGAAAAAACATTTGCCATCTGCCATTCGCATATTTCCAGATTGAACTTCTTAAGGTATGCTCCCCTCTACCTTCATCAAAAATCCGGTACGTCGTTAATACGGTATCTTCTGACAATTGGTGCATGTCAAAATTGCTTAAGATCATGGTCACCTCACCTATTCCTTCTTCTCCGATACAATCACTTTTAGACCATATTCGACCCGAACTGCCGAACTCAAAGAAATCATCTTTCAATAATGATGAAAGTTCCTCTGGCGATGTACGGATTTCAGATTTTAATAATTTCTCCTCCAGCTGCTGCACGTGCGCTTTTAACGAAGACCATTCGTTTTCCATTCATTCTATCCCCTTTTACACTTATATGTGCACGAACTATGAACTACTTCCCAAGCTAATTGTAAAATCATATATAATACATACTAACAATATATCCCAGATGGTGGTGAAATTAATGATCGATGCTATCAAAGATTTTTTATCCAGTTCATTGTTAATTATCAGCTGGCTTATATTTGCGGTCAGCAGTATTTTTTTCATTTTTTCTTTTTTAACCATCTTTGCCATACCTATATTTCTCCTGTTATTTTTAACAGGCTTAATTTGCTTCTCTATTTCCAAGAAACTTGACTCACCACGGATCTCTAAGTGTTAAGAACTATTTATTCCACAGAGTCTATAAAAAAGGAGCTGCACATGGCAGCTCCCAGAGTGTAGACAAACCCCTTTTCCCAAAGAATTGTTGGAGAAAAAGGAGTTTTTTTATCTTTATAAAAAACAGCTGTCGACTTTGTCGACAGCCTGGGAGCTGCAAATGGCGAGCTCCTTCTTTCGTGCATACGTTTGTTCATTCATCATGGTTATCGTGATAGTGTGCCCTGCAGACGATTCGTTTCGGCAATTACTTTTTCTTCATCGATCGTTAAGCATTCGCCATTTTTCACAATCATCTTGCCGTCAATGTATACATCAGATACATCATTTCCGCGGGCTGCATAAAGCAAATGCGAATACGCTTCACTCAGCGGCTGCAGATGCTCTTTGTTATAAGGGTAAATGGTGATGAAATCTGCTTTTTTACCTGCTTCAAGTGATCCCGTATGACCCATGCCGATTGCTTCGGCACCCATTCTCGTGGCCATGGCCAGTGCCGTTTGAGCAGGGAATTTAGTGGCATCCTTATAGATGCCTTTTTGCAATAATGCCGCCGTCCTCATTTCCTCGAACATATCGAAGTTGTTGTTGGAAGCAACACCATCTGTTGCAACCCCAACTTTAATGCCTGCATCAAGAAGGCTGACGATATCAGCAATTCCCGATCCCAGCTTCAAATTACTGATTGGATTATGAGCAACCCGAACATCATGCTGTTTTAGTATCGCCCGCTCTTCATCATTGAGTACGACACCATGGGCCATCACTGTAGGCTGATCAAAAAGACCTAAACGGCGAAGGTGCTCGACAGGACGGAATCCAAAACGCTTTTCGATGTCAAGGATTTCAAAGTCCGTTTCCGAAACGTGAATGTGCACCATCAAATCATTCTCTTTTGCAATCCGTGCACTTTCCATAATCGCTTCAGGTGTACAAGCATAAGGGCTGTGTGGCGCTACCATGGTAGTCAGGCGGCCATCGGCAAACGTCTTATAGTTTTTTGAAAACTGCTCAGCTCCCATGAGGTTCGCTTTTTGTTCTTTTTCCGTACCTAAGCTGAAAATCGTGTAGGAAAAGGCTCCGCGCATTCCTGTTTCGCCTATCGTTTCCATGACAGCACCTGCATCTATTCCATTAGGATTAAACATATCCGAAAATGTCGTTGTTCCTGATTTTAGCATTTCCATAATGCCAAGCTGAGAACTTATAGAGGCGATTTCCGTTGTAAACTGGCTTTCAATCGGCCATATTTTCGTTTCAAGCCATGGCTTCAGCAGCATATCGTCCCCGATTCCGCGTAAAAGGGTCATCACAATATGCGAATGGGCATTCACTAGACCTGGCATAATCCATTTCCCGCCAAGGTCGACCACTTGATCGGCATCTGCCAATTGTTCTTCAGAATGCTGGCCGATGTAGGATATGGTTTGATCTTGTACAATCATCATGCCCTTTTCAAAGATTTGATTTTCCTTGTCCATAGTAAAAAAGGTACCATTTATATATATCGTTTTCATGTAATTATTTCCTCCAAAGTCATTTCGTATCATTGAACAACATGTCATGTTACTATTCCGCATTCTAAACTAGCCTCTTACAGATAATCAAGTAATTCCATATTATCAGGGAGCATTTCCATTTACCTTAGGAACCTATTGGAAGAGTGAACGGAATAATCTTGTTTCATTTAATCAGCAAACCACATCGATGATGCCCATTGCAAATTTAACGGATTGATGAAGAACTCAAAATCAGTTGCTTAAAAAAATCTTCCCCCTATTGCTCATAGGAGTTTCCATGACACGAATGGCTTCTTGTACATCCCCAAGGCCGTAGTAAGAATCCGGCATCATGAAACTCAATCTTTTATCGTTAATGAATCCCATCAAAAGGTTAAACGTTTCTTGCCAAGTCTGAATGGACGCCTGTTGATTCCAATGCCGTAGATGAAACATTTTAACATTTACTTTTGTCCTTTGTGAAATTTCCGCCCAATTTACAGACTTTCCTGATAAAAGACCAATCGTTAATAAGATGCCATTAGGCCGAACACAAAAGGCTAACTCGGAACCATCTGTACCTCCCACCGAATCTATGGCCGCGTTCGCTCCGCGTCCATTCGTCCACTCCATCACGGTATCATGCAATGATGATTCAGATGTATCGATTACATATGCAGCACCAAGTTTAAGCAGCTCTTCCGTATAGGTATTGTTTCTGGTTACAGCAATCAGCTTAAATCCAAGAATCTTGGATAACTGGGTGAAGATGCGGCCAATGGAAGATCCGCAAGCATTCACGAGTAATATATCATCCGGTTTCAATGCCAATACTTCTGTGATTGTTAACCAAGCGGTTATCGGATTTATATATAATTGCGCTGCTATATGGTCCTCAATGGAATCAGGAATGACGATTGCCAAATCCGCAGATGTTTTAACATAATCCTGCCAGGTACCTTCACCGCGCAAAGGCAGAACACGCTTACCAATCAGCTCTTGCGAAACCGAAGGACCCACCGCTTCCACTATGCCGACGCCTTCATAACCAGGAATGGAAGGCAAGGGAATTCGGTGGGAATATGCGCCCCGAATGGGCAGCAAGTCAGATGGATTGATAGGACGTGCAGTCATCCGTACAAGGACTTCCCCGTCCACAGGCATTTGAATGAATTTATTTTCCACTTTTATAACTTTTTGTGGATGCCCAAACTCATAAAATTTAGCACATTTAGCTTCCAAAATAGTAAGTCTCCTTTAATATAGTTCTAACTATTTTATCATTTATACAGAACCAGCCTATCCTGTATTTTTCCAAGAGTTGTTACTCACCTTTTAAACAGCAAATCTTAAAAACGTAAAGAGCTTTTCACTTTTCTTCTGTTTTTTCATCTTCAATTGATCTGCCCCTTTCGTTCCATAAAAAAAAGGCTGCCGCAGCACCCCATGGTTTTAGTAAAATTTTAAAATAAGAATTTAATAAAACATACTTAAAACCTTTTTATAACCCCCTCAATTTAATCCAGTAGAATTTACCGCTAACGCCTTGTTTATACGAACAAATATCAATTTATCGAACTGGATAGCTGCTTAAAGTTGAAAAAGAATGCGCCAATTTTTTCGCGAAATTTAATGGGGGTTCGACTGATTGAATATGCATATACAAAATCGAAGGTTTCATATATAACCAATGATTATGCAAGGCACTTACAATAATCCCCTGTTGGACAACTGATTGCATAAATCCTGGAATTTCTTCTTGTAAAATTGCTATTTCACCCAAATTTAATGCAATACCGTTTTGATCCAATGATTCAAATAAAACCCCTACTGGTACAACTGAGTTACTCGGACGCCCTTGGACAAACACTTCAATATTACGATGCAAGGATACAGAACAAACACCTTTATTTATGTCGCTTTTCCCATTTAGAATTTTGGCAAATTGTTCACAAAGAGAGTTATAGTCATTCATAATTAAGCCTCCTTTTAATTGGGATATTATGATGTTTAATCCTAATTAATGATGAATCATAAAATAAAGGAAGGAAAAAATACCCTCCAGATCATTTAACTGGAGGGCATTCGCATTAATATAATCTTATCGGAATGAATTACTTGGAGCAGCAAATATTCATGTTGTGTTAGCTATTTGATTCTTTTTGTATTAGAAGCTTGTTCTCTACTGTTGTTGTCTCCAAAACATCATTATCTTTATGAGTATTAGTAATGTTAATGTTTTTTGTCATCACACTGACAACCATTAAAACTACGATATTAACAAATAGAGCGATAATTCCTACATTCAAGTCTTTAATTGCTTGAGGAAGATAAGGAAATAGATGACCAATTTTTATGTTCCCTAGTTCCATAATTGAGACTAGCACGCCTCCTGTTATAATCCCGGCAAATGCTCCATGTTTGGTTATAAAATTCTTTCTCATCAAGCTTGCGAAAAAGGCAGGAGCTAGTTGTGTGATAAAATTATAGGCGATTAAAGCAAGACTAAAGAGGGAATTTCCACCTTTAAAGGTCAAGTAAATCCCTACGAGAGAAATAAGGGGAACCAAGTATTTTACCAATTTTGCAATCTGATTTTCAGTTGCCGATGGAGTGAATACCTTATATACATTTTTTGCAAGCAATGTTGATATCGACATCAACAGCATGGAACTTGGTACTAAAGCGGCTAACACGCCAGTGCCACCTATTAAGCCCACAAACCATGGATCAAAATCCTGTTTAGAAAGCTGCAGCAAGATAAGATCGGCTTCGCTGCCTTTTAATCCAGGCGTCTGCAAGATAGCTGCAAATCCGACAAAAAAGGCAAACAACAAAATCAATTGGTACATTGGCATTAGGATTGCATTTTTTCGTAAAGCTTTTTCGCTAGAGGCAGCATAAATAGGAGAAAACCCGTGCGGCCACATATAAAATCCAATGGAGCTTAGTATAACGGTCGATATATACCACGAAACGCCCATTCCTTGATCCGGAAGTATGGTATAGTTCGGCTTTGCATTTTCAATGGCCTCAAACATGGGTTGAAGACCGTCATAATAATGAAGAGGGAAATAAACCCCTAAAAATACGACAATGCCAAGAATCAGAATATCCTTCAAAATAGCTGTCCTGGCAGAACCGTGAATACCGGAAACCATTACGAAAATGGTTACACCAATTGCTCCAACCCAAATGGCAGCTGTAGAAGAAATGGCCCCATAGGATGTTGCAGAAACGATATATCCTAACCCCTTCAATTGCAGAACTAAGTAGCAAGTACAAGCTATAACACCAATTACAGCAACAAGCACACCAAGATAAGGACTTTGATATTTTTTCACAAAAAAATCTGATTGGGAAACTAATTGGTGTTTCTTTGCATACCTCCAGATAGCAGGAAATGTCCAGTAGGAGATGACTGTTGCCAGACAGCCGTATGAAACGATACTAAAGATGGAACCTCCTTCCCCATAAGCCGATCCACTTGCACCTAAAAAGGTGAAGGTCGTATACATTTCACCTGCGGACAAGAGGAAAATCAAAAGGGCTCCCATTCCGCGTCCCCCGACTGACCATTGTTCTAAGTTCATTTCCTTCCCTTTTTTAGCCTGGATACCAATCAAAACGGAAATGATGAAAAAAAACATGATGAATAACACGGCAATATTCATCTTGAATCTCCCTTCTGATTAGCTGGATCCAGTAGATAGATAATCCCCATAATACATGTGGTTAGCACAGACCAGAGTACAATCCAAAAGTGAAAAAATGGCATTCCCAGAACATAGGGAGTCACTTTATTTGTAAACAAAGCACCTACAATAATGCCAAGAAACGGGATTATTCCGAGCCAATATATTTTTTTCATACTCTTAGCCCCCTAGTAAGTTAGATTTAACATTTTAAAAGTCGCGTGAACAAATAACTTCACCCCATTTTGTAAAGCCTGTTCATCGATCGTGAATTTCGGATGATGATGAGGATATATAATCCCTTTCTCTTCATTACGGGCCCCTATTACAATATAAGATCCCGGAACTACTTTTTGAAAAGCAGAGAAGTCCTCACTTCCCATAATTGGCTTTAAAATCTCTCGGCTTTCTTCACCAAATACTTCACAGACGGTTTCGTCCATCAATCGGGTAACTTCTTCATCATTAATGGTCGGAGCATAACCGAACTGATAATCGAATTCGTATGTAGCTCCATGCGCTTCAGTAATTCCTTTTATAATTCGTTCGATAAAATTCGGTATTTTTTCCCTTAACTCCGGATTAAAACTTCGAACGGAACCGCTAATGCTTACCTTACTTGGAATAACATTAATCGCACTTCCCGCATTGAACTGAGTCACTGAAATCACCAGAGCTTCCTGGGCATCTCGATATCTCGAAACAATGTGCTGGAGATTTGATACAACCTGAGTTCCAATTGCAATGGGATCGACGGTAAGTTCAGGCTGTGAGGCGTGCCCCCCTTTACCGACCACCGTAATGTTAAAAGTATCAGCTCCAGCCATCACCGGACCGTAACCCAAACCAATTTTTCCTAAAGGAAGAGTCGACAAGAGATGGGTGCCAATGATCATATCCACTCCATCAAGCACACCGGCTTTCACCATCTCTTGGGCTCCACCGGGCGGCAGTTCCTCGGCGTGTTGAAATAAAAAGCGCACCTCCCCTTTAATATGATCCTTTAACTGTGTAAGAATCTTCGCGGCACCAAGCAGCATCGCCGTATGCCCGTCATGTCCGCATGCATGCATCGCGCCTGAATTCTGTGACACAAATTCAAAATCATTCTCTTCTTCAATTGGAAGCGCATCCATATCTGCCCGCAGTGCAATAACCTTCCCAGGCTGCGGGCCAATCAAACGAGCCATTATACTCGTTTTTGTCGGACGTGAAATTTCCAGATCACCAAAAGTTTGTAGCGTTTCATAAACAAATTGTGCTGTTTTTACTTCTTCAAATGACAGCTCGGGATACATATGTAAATATCTTCGCCAACCAATCACTTCATCTTTTACAGCCTCGATTAAATCATGGATCATTATCGTTTGAGACACCCAATACATCCCCTTTTCCATTCAATTTACATGGTAATCTTTATTTTCGGTTAGTTTAAGGAATAATTTCCTTAAATAGAGTATAATATCCCGTGTTCTTTATTTCAATGTTTTTTGAAAATTCTAAACCATTTTATTTGATTACTAGATTTAATGGTGGAAGTTCTCCTTTTAGTGCTTTTACATCAAAATAAAAAAGCACCCAATTTTTGGGTGCTTCAGACTGTAGACAATTTGGGAACGTTGATTGGAACGTAGGGCACTCGCTTTCCGAGGGCGGTCCGGGAGCCTCCTCGGCTTGTGCCTGCGGGGTCTTCCCCTAGACGCGCTTTTCCCGCAGGAGTCTCGCACCTTCCGCTCCAATCAACTTGGTTATAAAATTTAGATAGAACCTCTTTTTTGCCTACAGTTTTTTACCAAAGCACATCTATGTGACATGTCCATTTTTATCAAAGTGTACCGAAAAATAAAGACCATCAAAAAGTAGCGACACGTCATATTTGGCAAGATTATATGGAAGAAGCAGATCATCTGCGTCATTATCAAGATGTAAAATCTATCTATGCTAAACGTAAAGAAACGATTGAGCGTGTTTTCGCAGATACAAAAGAAAAGCATGGCATGGTTGGATTACTTTAAGGGGAACTTAAAAAATTGTCGCTGCTCACTTTCGCTGCCATGAATGTAAAGAAGATGGCCAATTGGACATAGAAAGGTTAAAAAATGGCCTAACATAGTGGGCTCGTAGAGACCCAATCCTTAATATGGAGCAAAATTCAAAGGGAATTTCAAAAAGGGGTTCGAAATGTTTTAACTCCGAACCCCTTTTGTCTTCAAATTGAAGCACCCAATTTTGGGTGCTTATAATAATCGATAAATTTTACTCGGCCTTCCACGAGTGGCGTGAGCCTCTTCACCAACGCATTGTGCCAAATCAACTTCGCACATATCCGCAATAATACGCCGTACATTACGTTCTGTCATCTC
The DNA here is from genome assembly GCF_001578185.1 of Peribacillus simplex. Taxonomy (NCBI): domain Bacteria; kingdom Bacillati; phylum Bacillota; class Bacilli; order Caryophanales; family Bacillaceae; genus Peribacillus; species Peribacillus simplex. The sequence goes on from NZ_CP011008.1 coordinate 4,376,554, forward strand.
CAGATGTTTCGCTAATTCCTTTGTTGTAAAATTACCCCAGCCCATTCTTTGTACAAGGGCTGATATCTTCTTATATGTTTTTACACTGATATTCCCCTTTTTTAACTTTTCGATAAGGAGTTCATTGTGGGACCGGGTAGCATATTGTAATTCTTTCTTTTTGCCTGGTGATTCAATAATCTTTCCATCATCTTGAATAATTACAATTTCACGCTTCTTCATCTCTTTTGAATGTTGAATAGCCCGAAAAGCATTGATTTCCGCCGAATAGGCAGTTTCGCCGAAGCCAATTCCAACGGCAACGGTTGTATCTGCTTCAAAAGCCAATTTTTGAATGGTATCTTCAAGCGTAATAATTTCCCGTTCAATTGCGCCGCGAGAACTAAAAATCATGTATCTTCCATTCCCTTTCTCTGAAAAGGAACCATTTATTTTTTCACCAAGTTGAATTAACATTTCTTTTAGCCGAAGCTCCAAGTACTGTAAATGATAAGGAGTTTTCATTTCCTCTGCCACTCTGTTAAAATATTCAACTTCAATGATTTCAACACCAATTTGTGTATCTTTAAAGTAGGAAGTCTTTACTTTTTCAGAAAGAATCCGAAGCGTTTGCCGGATTTCCATCTTACTCATCGACATCCGGTAAGCTGGAATTCCATACTCCCTTAAAGCTTCACACACGGACGGAAAACAAGATAAAGCGCCTTCTGTCCTTCCCTTATTCCATAAATCCAAGTGAAAATGAAACAATTCATTAGTATCGACATCTGACTGAAACACTTTCGTATAGATCTTTGGGGTTTTAATATTCAACTGTGACAAAGCTTCTTCACTAATATTGTTTGAAGACATAGTATCGATACTAAGCCTCTCAATAATTTTCCCTTGTTCGTAAATCAACTCTAAAAAAGATTTATAAAAACCTGATTCCGTAGCAGGAACATGGACCATTATTTTATCTGTGCCTAGTGTTTTTTTCGCAATTTCATAGGGAAGTGGACCGGAAAAAAGCCATGCATGTACGTGAGAATGATGTTCTTTTACAATATTCTCTACCTCTTCAGTCTTTACATAGGGCAAAGAGATGAATTCCAATTCATGTTTATATTCTTCTGCCAAGTCTAAAATCTGTTCTACAGAAGTTTTTAGTCCGACTAGTCCGATTTTATACATCCTGTATTCTACTTCCTTTATCATCAGTAATATAATCAATGTTCTTTGTAAATATCCTAGTTTAACGTAAGTCATGCTATCGTAAATTTAAATTTTCTGCTCAGTTCTTTTTACCTTTTGTCCTATTTTATCATGCGACATGAAGGAAAAATACGTTGTATACGTTATTCATATTAGGTTTTCATGTCAGCTTTGTTATACTTCTTAGATAATCATCCATTATCTTTGTGTTTTCCAAGAGTTCTTTTTGCTTTTTGACATGACATAACCAATTTTCCAGTTAAGCTAAAAAACCACCTCTTTAGGTGGTTTCAGACTGTAGACAAACTCGAGGAAAACGAGTTTGTCTATTTTTTATGAGTTGTACAATTTGGCCGTTGATTTCCACTCCAGGCACTCGCTTTCCGCGGGCGGTCGGGGAGCCTCCTCGGCTTTCGCCTGCGGGGTCTCCCCTAGACGCGCTTTTCCCGCAGGAGTCTCGTACCTTCCGTTCCAATCAACTTTGTCTTATCTTTTAGATAAACACTTTTGCCCTGAGTCGCTTTTGTTTTAAAATAGAAGTATTAAAACTTGAGGTGATGAGGATGCTTTCGAAACATGACTCTATTCAGCGAGATCAACTTGAAATGATTACGTTAGATCAACTGGTGCCACCGAACCATTTGGTTCGTAAACTAGAGGCTGCCATTAACTTCACTTTCATTTATGACTTGGTGAAAGATATGTATTCAGAGGTAGGACGCCCAAGTATTGATCCAGTTATTTTAGTTAAACTGACATTCATTCAATATACCTTCGGTATTCGTTCCATGCGTAAAACGATTGAAGAAGTTGAAACTAATATGGCTTACCGTTGGTTCTTAGGCTATGGTTTCCATGATAAAGTACCTCATTTCTCTACGTTTGGGAAAAATTATGAGCGACGCTTTAAAGATACAGACCTGTTTGAACAGATTTTCTATCGCATTTTAATGACAGCTGCTAATAAAAAGTTAATAAGTGCTGAACACGTTTTCGTGGATTCCACACATGTGAAAGCCAGTGCGAATAAACGGAAATTTGAAAAGAAAATCGTTCGTAAAGAAACACGAGCGTATCAAGGGCGTCTTCAAGAAGAAATCAATCGAGATCGTGAAAACCATGGAAAGAAGCCTTTTCCATCAGATAAATTTGATAAAGAAGAGACCAAAGAGATTAAAGAAAGTACAACGGATTCTGAGAGTGGCTACTATGTGAAAGATGAACGAACAAAACAGTTTGCCTATTCATTCCACGCGGCCGCAGACCGCAACGGTTTTGTATTGGGAACGATTGTAACACCTGGAAATATACATGACAGTCAGATCTTAGAGCCACTAGTTGAACAAGTGATTGAGAAAATTGGAAAACCGGAAGCCGTTGCCGCAGATGCAGCTTATAAAACACCAGCGATTACAAGCTACCTATTTAACAAAGAAATCATACCGGCTTTACCTTATACACGTCCTCGCACCAAAGAAGGATTTTTCCGCAAACAGGACTATGTATACGATGAACATTTTGATTGTTACCTTTGTCCTTCGGGAGAGCTATTAAAGTACTCAACAACCAATAAAGAGGGCTATCGCGAGTATAAATCACCCAAACACACTTGTGCGACATGCTCATTTTTATCTCAGTGTACAGAAAGCAAAGACCATCAAAAAGTGGTGACACGGCATATTTGGCAAACACATGTGGAAGAAGCAGATCATCTGCGTCATCATCAAGATGTAAAAACTATATATGCGAAACGTAAAGAAACGATTGAGCGTGTATTCGCAGATGCAAAAGAAAAGCATGGTATGCGTTGGACAACTTTAAGGGGACTTAAAAAATTGTCGATGCAGGCGATGCTTACTTTCGCTGCCATTAATTTAAAGAAAATGGCCAATTGGACATGGGGAGGTCCAAAAATGGCCTAACATAGTGGGCTCGTAGAGCCCCAATCTCCTAACTTCAGGCAAAAATTCAAAGGGAATCTCAAAAAGGGGTTCGGAATTTTTTAATTCCGAACCCCTTTTGTCTACAAACTGAAACCACCTCTTTAGGTGGTTTTTTCATATTTTCAATAGGTTCTTCTAAACTAGAATTAGCCTGAACTTGCACCTCTGATTTCTAAAGAAAGTTATAAATTTTCCTTTTTTTATTGGTCATTGAAACATACCCTTCAAAAAGCGATAAAGTCCATCTTCTCTATATGAATGCTCCGTCACTTCATCGGCTTGTTCTTTGACCAGGTCTGTGGCGTTTTTCATGGCAACGGAATGTCCAGCGAGTTTAAATAGCGGGAGGTCATTTTCGCCATCGCCCACTGCCAGGATATTTTCCGGTCCTAGCTGGAAATGCTTCAGTAATAGTTGAACGCCTGTTGCTTTTGAGACGCCTTCCACGGTCACTTCTACATTGTGATGAGTGGAGGAAGCTGTTGTGAAGGCATTGTACTGCTTGATTTCTCCCAAATCCGCTTTCCATTTTCGGATGGTATCCATTTCATTGCTGAAAAAGTAGATTTTGGCTACGCTGCTTATATCCAGCTGTTCTGACCATCTTATTTTGTCTTCCACTGCATCCTGCCTTGATAGCCATTCATTTTCATCGACTGTCTCAGGCTTTGGCACCAAACCTTGTTTAACCATATAGCCTTTATCTTTAAGTAATGCCATCCGTGTTCCTTCATTCGGATGTACTTCGTAAAAAATCTCGCCCACTCCTGCTTTGGCGACCAATTCTTCCACAAGTTCCGGCGGCAGGGCATTTTCGACGATCTGTTTCTTTCCGATGAAGACGGACATTCCATTGGCAGTCACCATTCCATCGACTTCCATGCCGGACGGCAATACGTCCCTCGCTTCTTCCAGCGTTCTTCCTGTTGCAATGAAAATCAGCTTTCCACTTTCCCTAAGTTCCCCTATGTACTGTTCCAGCGTTTCACTCACAGTATTTCTTTCGTTCAATGTCGTGCCATCCAAATCGAGCACAATTGCTTTATTGGTCATGCAAATCACCTCAAAAATCCGAATGATAATGTAAATGCCAACAGCCCATTATCTATAAAGATCTTAGGCTGTTGTTTTCATTCATTTATTTTTGTTACTTTACCTTATCAGTATAACAGTTTAGGATAATCCTAAAAGTTTCATGACGCTTAGAATTAGGAGACCTACCACACCGAAGTCAGAATCACCAAATGTGGTACCTTCAAACCCTACATCCCCCAAGAAAACAAGGAGTATCGCCGGCAGGAAACTAATGATGAGTCCGTTGGCAAAGGACCCGAGCATCGCTCCGCGTCTGCCGCCTGTGGCATTTCCAAATACACCTGCTGCAGCTCCGGTGAAGAAATGCGGTACAAGCCCCGGAACGATGACTTTCAATCCAAGTACCGGAAGGAGGAACATGGATAATAGTCCAGCCAAGAAACTGAATAGGAACCCGATGATCACTGCATTTGGAGCGAATGGAAAGATGGTCGGACAATCTAGCGCAGGCTTCGTGTCAGGAGCGACTTTATCGGCAATCCCTTTGAAGGCAGGGACGATTTCAGCAATTAACATCCGTACCCCTGCAAGGATGATGTAGACTCCTGCAGCGAATGTTATCGCCTGGATGAAAGAGAATACGATGAAGTTCGAACCGCCGGATAATTCCCTTTCAATATAGTTCTGTCCGGCAAACAATGCGACGATCACGAAGAACATCGTCATCGTAAGCGATACAGCGACTGATGTATCCCTCAGGAATCCTAAAGACTTGGGAACCTTGATTTGCTCTGTCGTTTTTTCCTTATTTCCAAACCATTTTCCAACAGTCGCGGATACAAAATATCCGATTGTCCCGAAATGGCCGATGGCAAAATCATCGCTTCCGGTAATCTTCCGTACATATGGCTGAAGGAGGGCAGGGAACATCACCATGCATACCCCTAATAGAATGGAACCGACCAAGATGAGCGGAAAACCGTCAAGTCCGCCGACCGATAGGGTGACTGCAAGTAAACAAGCCATGAATAAGGTATGGTGTCCCGTTAAGAATATATATTTAAATGGCGTGAAACGAGCCAGTAAAACATTGACAACCATACCAAAAACCATGATAAGTGCAGTCGAAGTCCCAAAATCACTTTGGGCAGCTGCGACAATGGCTTCGTTATTCGGTATGACCCCTTGTACATTGAATGCATGATCGAACATTTTACTGAATATATCAAGGGCGCCAATGAGCACTGCCGCTCCCGCTCCAATAATAATGAAGCCCATGACGGTTTTTAGCGTTCCAGATACAACATCCGCACTGGATTTCCGCTGTAACAGCAGTCCAATGAGGGCAAACAGCCCCACAAGTATGGAAGGTGTACCCAAGATGTCATTCATGATAAGTTCCAGCATTGCCTCTCTCCCCCTCTTCTATTTGTTTCTTGTTATAGATGTGAAGCTAATTTCGATGTGATTTCGGGAATGCTCATCATGTTTTCCAGCGTGACGATCGTCCGGGTTCCATCATCCAGCTGACCGACAATATCCGCCGCTCCCAGGAAAATATCCGCCTGAACCGTTTTTGCAGATGCAAGATCCGTATGATCCACCTCGGCCGTCTTACCCATTTCCGTCAACGCTTTCTTCACATTCATCTCCATGATGAAGCTGCTTCCCAATCCGTTTCCGCATACTACCATGATTTTCTTCATATCAATCTCTCCTTTTTTATCCTACATGCATTTCCAATTTAGATTTGATTTCAGGGATGCTCATCATGTTCTCCAGTGTGACGATCGTCCGGGTTCCATCATCCAGCTGACCGACAATATCCGCCGCTCCCAGGAAAATATCCGCCTGAACCGTTTTTGCAGATGCAAGATCCGTATGATCCACCTCGGCCGTCTTACCCATTTCCGTCAACGCTTTCTTCACATTCATCTCCATGATGAAGCTGCTTCCCAATCCGTTTCCGCATACTACCATGATTTTCATTCCGCTTCCTCCTTCGAATATTTATGAACATACTCCATAAGGACAGATTTATCTGAAGTGCGTAGGATTTCTTCTATATTGGACGGTTCATTCAATAATTGAGTGAGCTGGATCAATGCCCGCAGATGCGAATCGTTATCTACGGCCGCCAAAATGATAATCAGGCGAACTGGTTTATCTGGCGCAAAGTCCACGGCTTCATCCAATTTCAGCAAACTCATGGATAAAGACCTGACCCCCTGCTCTGGACGTGCATGGGGAATCGCGACTCCAGGCGTTATCACTACATATGGTCCATTCGTTTCTATCGCTTCGATCATGGCATCCACATATCGTTCTTCGACTGTTCCTAAGTCCACGAGAGGTTTGGCCGCGACTTGAATGCCTTCTTTCCAATCGGAAACATGCTGCTGTAATTGAATCGTTTGCAAATTGAGCAGTTCTTCTAACACAGGCTTCTCTGCCTCCTTTAAAGAAAATTGGGTTATTTTTTGATGGGTATATACATTCGACTTCAAAGCCTTTTCAAGCTGATCCTGTTCATGGATGGTTGCATACTTGGAAATGACTTTTACTAATGCTGAAACATCTACACTTTCCGTCGTATATCCATACAATTCCTGCATGACTTGCTGGCGCAATTTATGTTTGTCCTGCATTTCCAAAATGGGCGGTACAACGAATAATGCCGCTTTTGTTCTCATATGCACCGTTGAAAAAACTAGATCGTACGAAAGTGGGGATTCAGCCGCATTTCTAACGGAAAGAACATCCAGGAACAAAATATCCGGAAATAATTCCCTCAATGTATAAATGAGGATATTGCTGATGCCAATACCATTCGGGCATACTACAATCGCCCGTTTTCGATCATCCAATGTCGTCCCTTGCCTGCGCAGCCATCCGCCAAAATAGATCGTGAAGTATGCGACTTCCTCTTCGGATACCGGACAGCCAATCTCTTTCTCCAACACCCACAGAGATTTTTTTGTCAAATGATGCAATTCAGGATAGACCTTCTGCACCCGTCCCGTCATCGGGTTAAGTTGCGGGAGACCATACCGCAGGCGATGATATGCCGGTTTAAAATGAACGTATAATTGTTGGCATAGCTGTTCTTTGTCTTTCAGGTGAACAAATGCCAGCCTCTCGAACTCTTCCACGATTTCCTGCAAAAGATGTTGAATGACTTCATCATCCTTAAGCGGGGAAATATCCTTCGTCCGGTTCATGCTCAATAAATGTAAGGTTGCGTATAAGTTTTCCGTTTCGCTCCATACTGATTGAAAGGCATTCGATCTCGTCATTTCCTCAACCATTTTATATTCTTCTGTCGCAACAAACGGAGCCCAGCTCTGGTCGGCCTGTAACTCTTCCCCTTTTTCTATGAGCTGATCTGTACATAAAAATAAATAGCTCAGTTCATGAAGCCGTTCATCCGTAAAGGTGATGCCTAAATTACGTTCGATCCTTTCAAGCTGTAACCGGATCGAGCTGATTTGCTTTTCATGATTTCCCCATATGCACTCCATGATTAATTCACTATTGGGACTATTCAGTACACGATGCACGAGACGTTCAATGATATATCTCTTTACTCGGCTTTCCCCAATCACCACGTAGCCATCTTGTTTGGAATACTGGATTTTGAGCGATATGTCCTTGTTTTTCTCTTTAAGTCTTTTCAAATCCTTCAACACCGTATTTCTTGAAAGCCCGGTGACCGTCTGGAAAAGATAGACGGACAATTCTTCTTGGCTTAACAAGATCATGAGGTAAAAGACTTTTTCCCTATCTGTCTCTGAAAATATATAATTGCGTTTTGTCAGTTTTACATTCAATTCTTCATCCCTGATTGTTTCAGAAAAGGAGTAGCCCATTTCACGATTATATTGAATCGGTTGATATCCATGAAAATGGAGCCAGTCATTCGCTTTGCTCAGACCATATTGTATTTGTCTTCTCGTCAGACCTGTTTGGGCTTCAAGTTCTTTCATTTTTGAAATGGGCGAATGCTGTAATAGTTTTAGTAAATTGGCGCTTCTTTCATCTAAAAACATTCTCAATCCCTCTCCCTGCTTCTACGATATCTCACTTCTTATTAAAAATGTAGCGTTTCTAAGTCCGAATGTTGTCATAGGTACTGCACAATAATATACTCTTTAAACATTTGTGCACAATACTGCATCCTTGCTTAATGCAATATTCGTTCAGTAATCCATTTTCAATGCAGTCTATATGTAGAAAAAGATACTATGTAGGCTTTTTCATACATATTAGAATGCATGATAAAGAACTAATGTTTTTTAGTGTGGAGGCCAGTGAGGTCATGAGACCGAGCAATAAAAGGAGTTCGGGGTGAAGCTAGGGTGAAAACAATGCAGATGTTCATAAAAAATAAGAGGGGACAAATGTCCCCTCCCAGTGTTAAATCTGCTTGCTGATCGCGCTGTGCTCCCCTATAGCTTCCGATTATATTTTGATAACCAGGAATGCACCAAAACCTTCGACATCGTTGCGTCAATCACGCTGTAATTCACATGCTGCGCTAAACCAATTCATAAGCTGCACACCGCTATGGGCCATACGCGCTATAGCAGTATCAGCTACCTGTTTGCTGACTGTTCCAGAAGCATCAGTGACAGCGAATACTTCATAACCTGCGTTCAAAGCGGAAAGTGCTGGGAAAGCAACGCAGACATCAGTAACCACGCCCGCAATGATAAGTTATTTTTTTCCAGTTTCTTCGATTGCTTTAACAAAATCTTCATTATCCCATGCGTTAATTTGTCCTGGCCGAGCTATTTTTGGCGCGTTAGGAAAGAGTTCTTCCACTTCTTGCATGAACGAAGAAAGTTCGTATGTAGGGAAATTCCCCCAACCCCTTCGTTGGTTTTTAATCAGTTTATAGTTTGGTAAAAAGAACTTCCCATAATTGATCATGAATTCTAAATTCCACACTCCAAGATAATGTAAATGGTTTTGGTTATATTGAACCCCTTCCATTTTCTGAATGTTTACAACATACTATAACCTATAAGGGAATTGGGAGGAGTGCAGAAATGGATGAAAAGAAAGTTACATGGTTAGAGCTCTTTTATGATTTGTTATTTGTGGCGGCCGTTGCGGGCGCAACTCATGTTTTACTGCATGTTGAAGATGGATATATCCATCTAGAGTATTTATTAAAGTTCGTGTTGATTTTTATTCCTATCTGGTGGGCTTGGGTAGGGCAAACCATATTTATTAACAGGTTTGGAAAGGATTTATTTCATCAACGGCTATTTTTGATATTGCAAATGTTTTTTGTCCTAATTATGACCTCAAGCTTATCAGTTGATTTTGATCCTTATTATCTTTCTTTTTTAACTGGTTATATTGGCTTAAGAGCCGTGACGGCTATCCAATATCTTGTTGTACAGCGGATAGAAGAAGGATTTCGAAAAAAAGCAGCACTCTTTTTGGGAAGGTATTTTTGGATTGGAATCGTCATTTCATTATTTTCCGTCCTTTTTGATTCCTGGCTTCGATATGCTGTGCTATATTTGGGCATCCTGATCGATATCATTATCCCGATCCTTGGAAGGAAGTGTTTAGAAAAGGTTCCTACAAATACGGCCCACTTGTTAGAGCGATTCGGTCTATTTACCATCATTCTCTTTGGGGAAGCTCTTGTGAGCACTCTTGCGGTAATCCAACCTAAACAAGGAAATTGGGATTCGATAGCCTTTTCTATCATTTCATTTGTCCTGATAATATCTATGTGGTGGCAATATTTCGATAACATGGAGAAGAAAGTCGACAAGTCTGTACAATCTTCCGGCCAGCTCATCATTTACGGTCATCTGTTTATTTTAATGTCTATAAGCATGATTGCAGCGGCAATCAGATTATTGTTTTTACAGGAAGTCCATTATTCATTTATCCTATATTTTGTTTTTGGTTCCGTATTGCTCTATTTCATATCAACCACTTTTGTTTTCCACCAATATCGACATAAGCACCAGCGCTTGCAAATATATCATTTAGGGATATTTTTAGGGATTTTAGCAGTCTTTTTTATTTTTAATTTGATTGTCCCGGCACCAAATATTGTGATAATAGCCGAATTAACACTGTTTTTTATCATCTTTGCCAAACTAACGATTACATAAGGATGGAAGTTTTTGCATTTGACACCATATTGGTTTATTCATAAGCTGAATGTGACGAAGAAAGAATGAGGTGACATTCATGAAAGAAAACACAACGAATCCCTCCACATCTAACAATGAGGAACGACTGGGTTTAATGTTATGGTTCAGAATAACACGAATATATAACCAAAGTATTCGGGAGTCCAATCAACATTTAAAGAAATGGAATCTATCGGCAGCCCAATTCGATATCTTGGTTCAAGTGGGTTCCCATGAACGATTGTCTCAGCAAGAACTTGCAAACAAGCTTTTTGTGACGAAAGGCAATATCACTCAGCTATTAAGGAAAATGGAAGAATTGGGATTGATTAAACGGGAACAGGAATGGAAAACAAAATACCTTTCATTGACTGAGGAAGGAAAAGAGTTTTTTCATGAAGTTGTTCCAAAACAAGAGCATTTTCAGACATCACAGTTTGCCAACTTGAGTGAGACGGAAAAACAACAGCTTTTAGATCTACTTAGTAAAGTTCAAAAATAAAAACAGATCACCTGCAAGAATGGTGATCTGTTTTTTTCTTTGTTACTTCGGTTTTTTCATGAACAATGAAAGCACCACATTCACGCTCGCGAAAACCAAACCAACTTTAAATACAAGTGATGAACCTGAGGCAGCAGCTGCCGGTAAATCATTTGCCACATTAGTCAAGTAGCCATTTTGCTTCGCAGAGAATAGCGAAACCATGACCGCTATGCCAATCGCTCCTGATACTTGCTGTGATGTTTGCGTGATCGCAATGCCATCCGGATAGAATTGTTTTGGCAATGCATTCAATGTATTCGTTTGTACTGAAGCGAGCACCATGCCAATGCCAAGCATCATCACGATATGCGTAACAACCATGATCCATAGTGCTGTGTCTGTTCCATACATTGCATATAGCCCGTAGCCAATGACAACCAGAATCGTTCCTGGTGTAATTACGGCACGAGGTCCATATTTATCGAACACCCGACCGATGATCGGGGCAAATACGCAGTTTAATAGACTTCCTGGCAGCATGATCAGCCCAGTGGCGAACGCAGACACCAATAACGCCATTTGCATATACATTGGCAACACAACCAGCATCGATAACATGTTAAGAAATGTAATCACGTTCATCGCAAGACCCAGTACAAATAGTGGGTATTTGAAAGCTTTTAAATTCAACATCGGGTTTTCCATCTTCGTTTGACGGATTGCAAACAGGATTAGGGCGATCACTCCAACGATGATCGTTCCAATTACCGTCATACTCGTCCAACCATGATCCCCGCCTACACTTACACCGTATACAACTCCACCAAAGCCAATCGTCGATAACACAACTGACACGATATCGATTGATACTTGCCGAGTTTCATTGACATTCGGAATATAGATATAGCCGAAGATAAGGGAGAATAACAAGAACGGAATCGTAAACCAAAATATCCAAGGCCATGATAACGTATCTATAATCATTCCTGCCAATGTAGGACCGAATGCTGGACCCGCCAAGATGACTAAGCCCATCACACCCATTGCCCCGCCGCGTTTATTCGGTGGGAAAATCGTGAAAATGACATTTTGCGTCAATGGCAAAATGATCGCCAGTCCAGCTGCCTGAATGACACGGGCCGTCAATAACACGCTAAAAGCCGGTGCTGCTGCAGCGATGACCGTTCCGATGATTGAAAAAAATAAAGACGCCATGAACATTTGGCGTGTTGTGAATTTTTGCATTAAAATTCCTGTTACCGGCACTAAAATACCAAGCGTTAAAAAGTACCCAGTTGCAAGCCATTGTATTGTCGTCGCATCCACGCCAAAAATGTGGCTCAATTCACCTAAGGCGATGTTCAAGGCGGTTTCACTAAATAGCCCGACAAAGCCTGCTACCAAGAGAGCAGCCATTACCGGTCCTGTTTTAATATTTTTATTATCCACTTGTTAAAACTCCTTCAATATATTGGGTAACAATTGCGAAATTACTTTTAGCGGCTTTGCTGATGTTTCGGCCAAACAAAGCATCATTGCCCCTTCGATGGAGGCTGTCATCATCAATGCGATATTGGAAGCTAACTCTTTTGAATATCCATCTTCCAGTAGCTTTTTAAAATAAATCCCTTGAATTTTCGTATAAAGTTCGGCGCAAGCCTTTCGAACAGGCTCACTTAATGTGGCCATTTCACTTACCATGCTGCTAAATGTGTAACCCGTAATCGTCCCTTCTCTTTCTAAATTGACGATTAGCTTTTCAATCATTGAATTTGTCGCTTCTAATGTTGTCGGATATCGTTCAAAAATCTCCACGATATCCATTGTAATTACTTCATTCAAGGAATGAAGGCAAGCGATTAATAATTCCTCTTTTCCATTAGGAAAATGGTGATAAAGCGAACCTTTCGTAACATGACATACTTTTATGATTTCGCTCAGTCCAACACCTTTATATCCTTTTTGTTGGAAAAGAATCGTTGCATGGTCGATTATCAACGATTTAGTATCCATTTCCGTAGCACACCTCCACCATACCAACCGGTCTATTTGTTACTATAACAAAAAAAATTCTTTGGATGTAAGTACTTTTTTGCTCTCTAAATAACGAATTCACAATTTAGACAAACTTTTTGAAATTGCATTTTAATTAATTTATCGAAAAAAATTGGGGATTTTTTACAGTTGACAATTTGTATACAAAGGAGGGGTTTTCGAAATGAAAAATTCAGGGATTTTAAGAAAGATGGACATCACCATGGTGAGCATTACAGTGGAAATGGCCATGGCCCGAAAACCTTTCGCCGAGGGCGGCAATTGCTTTCTTTAGAAATGATGGATCTTTGACGTTCAACCATTAAGGAACAGTTAGATAACCAGAATTTCAATCCATTAATCAAATCTTAGTCGGTGAATTAAAAGCCATTGATGTGTTAATCAACGAATTCATTCAATTATTTGAAATACAAGAAAGTGAAGCAAAGGCAACCTTCAATACAGGGGATTCTGCAGGGAAGGAAAATTGACCTCCCTTGAATTAAAAACGCCGACAAAGGAATTTATGGAAATTACCTACTAAACTGGCGGGACGGGGGGTACTTTAGTCGTTATGGATAACGTACTTGCGGGAGGCAGTGTGGCAGACAAAGATGCTCAACCTAATCATTATCCTGCATTTATGAAGGCGTTCAATGGAAACGTGGCCAATCAACCTCAATTGGAATCCCTGCTTATTCCAATCGGTGATGGGCTAAAACAGCTAAATTCACGTGTATATCGCTCAAACTCTCGTGTAAAGCGCAAATTCACGAGTAAAACTGCTAAATTCACGAGTAAAACGGCAAAACTCACGAGTAAATTGCTAAAATTCACGAGTAAACTGCTCAAACTCACGAGTAAAGCGCAAATTCACGCATATATCGCTCAATCTCTCGAGTTTATCGCTCAATCTCTCGAGTTTATCGCCCAAACTCTCGTGTAAAGCGCTAATTCACGAGTAAAACTGCTAAATTCACGAGTAAAACGGCAAAACTCACGAGTAAACTGCGCAAACTCACGAGTAAATTGCTAAAATTCACGAGTAAATTGCAAATTCAAGCATATATCGCTCAATCTCTCGGGTATATCGCCCAAACTTTCGTGTAAAGCGCTAAATCACGAGTAAAGCGCTAATTCACGAGTAAATTGCGCAAACTCACGAGTAAAACAGCCAAACTCACGAGTATACTGCTCAAACTCACGAGTAAGCTGCTCAAACTCACGAGTAAGCTGCTCAAACTCTCGAGTAAATTGCTAAAATGTCCGAATTTATCGATAAAGCTCTCGATTATATCGATCAACCTCGAGTTTATAGCTCTAACTCTCGAGTAAAGTGCTCAAACCCTCAATTATATCGCTCAAACTTTCGATATCATCAATCAAACTCACGAGTTTATCGCCCAAATATCCTTTTCATGAAGAAAAAATAACGGAATTTCTATAATCTTGAATGAAAATGATTTTTATTATCAATAATAAAATGGAAGAGGGTAACCAAGTTTGATGGTTACCCCCGATGATTTAAATTTCTGGATCAAATGTTTTGCAATCCGTTTCTTTGCTATTTGATGCTTGATTCCCTTTATGGCTGACAACATAAATAGCATCTGCACTGCATTTGTTTCCAGAATCCCAGTATTTACAATTATTCACTTCACATAGAACATCCTTTGCCATCGTATCACACCTCCTCATTTGCTATCATTAACAAAGTTGGGGTTCTTGATACTTTCCTTTTTCAGGTTCGGGTGCCTTGTTTTTAATGAAAACGGAATCTAAGGACCGGCAGAAAAAGGACGCCAGTTTGTCAAAGCATGTTCGGGATAGGCACAAGTTTCAGCGTTCTTCTATGTAATGATTCATATTGGCTCAGGAATGGTTCGGGCTTGATATCGGATTGACCATACATTCATGATTGGCTTCGATTGTTTGTAAGAAGCTTTGCATGGAGTTTGTCATGTAAGCATCTTTACGGTGAATGAAGACAGTCGAAATATTGCCGTACTCTTCTGGTATTGCATGAACATGCACATTTTCATTGGCTGCAAGGTGATTTACCGCTGATTGTGGTACGAGGGTAATGCCAAGGCCGAGTGTTACGCTGGTTAAGATGGTTTCCAATACATTGAACTCCATAATCCTTTTAGGCATCACTTCTTCCTCTTTCAACCATTGCTCCAGTTTAGATCGATATCCACACCCCTGACTGAATACTAAAATTGGTTCTGTTAAAAATTCTTCAAGGTTTAATGTTTCATTCCTTGTAACTAAAACAAGTTTTTCTGTACACACATCGTATTGCTGAATGAGTGGATGTTTAATCGGTCCTGTAACAAAAGCGCCATCCAGCCTATGTTCAATAACATCTTTAATTAAATCCTCCGTTAACCCAGCCTTTATGGATAAATCGACATTTGGATACTGTTTATGATAAGAGGCGAGAATCTTAGGAAGGCCGCTGACCGTTTCAACAGTACCGATGTTCAATATCCCCGTAGGTGTTTCACTATCCAGGAATACTTGTTTGAGTTCTTCCATATCAAGCAAAATTTTGTTTACATACACCAGCATCTTTCGTGCCTCTGCAGTTAAAGACATACCACGTTTATGCCTATTGAATAAAGGCGTCCGTAACTCATGCTCCAAATGCTTAATCCTCGCCGTTACATTGGATTGGACATAATTCAACTCAACAGCAGCCTTACTTATGCTTCCATATTTAGCGACGCACTGGAATATTTGCAAATCCCGAATTTCCATAAAAGTGACCCCCTTTCCTAAATATCATTAATAATGATGGTTACATTCACTTTAAGTCATTTTACATGATAATGACTTTATCATAAGGTGTGTATAGGAATTTAATCAATCATTATTTTTTTTGAGGGGAAGCTTTAAATGAAAAAGAATCAAGTTTTAATCGGTGCACTTTTATGTTTGACAGCCAGCATTTCTTGGGGAGCCATGTTTCCGGTTGCAGAAAGGGCACTCATGTATATAGATCCTTTTTATTTCTCTTTTCTGCGATATTTAGCTGTTAGCATAATTTTAGGGATATTGCTTTTAATTAAAGAGGGAACGAAGTCTTTTCGCTTGGAAGGGAAAGGAAAGTACTTATTGTTTTTTGGAACGATGGCGTTTACAGTATACAACTTTCTCATTTTCGCAGGTCAAGACTTACTGGGCCATAACGGGGTAATCGTTGCTTCCATCATGGAATCATTAATGCCTATGATTTCAATTATGATAATGTGGGTTTTCAAAAATGCCAGACCTAGGAAATATACCATCGCAAGTATGTCCCTTGCCTTAATAGGGGCTATTCTTGTGATTACCAATGGCAATTTATCATTCCTATTTTTATTGAAGGATAGCATCATTCCTATACTTTTCATTCTTTTTGGGGTTATAGGATGGGTTATATATACGATGGGCGGCGACCAATTTAATGGGTGGTCAACACTCCGCTATTCGACTTTAACGTGTATTTTGGGAACAACAGTATCTGCAATCATAACATTCCTTGCAACTTTAATTGGCCTGCCTGTCCCCACAGCAGAGGTTATTGAATCCATTTATGGCGAGATGATTTTCATGATTATTTTCCCGGGTGCCATTGCACTTTTAAGCTGGAATTTAGGTATTAAACTTTTAACGCCCATTAATGGCATTCTATTTATCAATTTAGTTCCAATAACCACGTTAGCCATTGTTTTTATCCAAGGGGGATCACTTACATCATTCGAATTACTGGGAACTTTTTTAGTGATATATGCTTTAATTCAAAACAATTATTATCAAAGAAAAAACTTGCCTTCCCATGTTGAAGAATTGAATCCAATGAAAGAAAAAAGAGTCAGTTAATTTATGGTACAAAACATCAATGGGAGGACAATAATGGATTACTTAACAATTATAATAATT
The DNA here is from genome assembly GCF_001578185.1 of Peribacillus simplex. NCBI lineage: Bacteria > Bacillati > Bacillota > Bacilli > Caryophanales > Bacillaceae > Peribacillus > Peribacillus simplex. The sequence continues at coordinate 4,393,335 of NZ_CP011008.1, forward strand.
TTTGGATTGGCTATACTATGGGAATTGGCAACGATTAATAAGAATGTAAAAAAAATGAATGAGCAAAATGCAGAATTAATTAATCTATATAATGATAGAAGTAAAAGAAATCAGTAAAATGGACATTTGGCACAACAGTGCCTGTAAGCAAAACTATGTGCAAAAAAGCCTCTTTATTTGAGGCTTTTTTTGCACTTTGCTTCGATATTTTACTGCCACATGACCGTACTATTCACCAAGTTTCTTCCGGATATCCGCCGCTACATTCTTTAAAGCCTTTTTTGATCCCCTTTCAAGGTCCCTGTTCAATTTCCTTTCTTTATAACTGACAAATAAAGAACTCAGATCATAGCCTTCCGGATATAAATCGACGGCTTTTATTTCAAGCTCGAGCCTATTGGCATGAACCTCCATGAAGGTATCTTCGAAAAGTACGACGACATTATTATATGAGTCCTTTTTCTTATAAACGATCGCATAATCATCCAGTTCGCTTACCTTCACCTTGTCGCCGACTTCAAATTCATACAATGCTTCCTTTGGAACCGCCGATACCTTCGCTTTTTTAATTTTACCTTCCTGGACACGCTCCAAATCGTAGTCTTTATTTTCGATATAGTGCTTTGCCTTTTGAAGAACCTTTTCACGGACATTCATTTTTTTTGCAATCCAGAGGGCATTGCTTTCCCCGGATTGACCAATCAACAGCTTGTATTTTGGCTCAAGTGTTTCACTGTTGAATTGCATGGCCGCATTCATGAAATCACTGTGTATTTCCGAATAGCGCTTGATTTCACCATAATGGGTCGTCGCAACGGTTATGCAGCCCCTCTGATAAAATTCCTCAAGGATGGCAATCGCTAAAGCGGCGCCTTCATTCGGTTCCGTTCCGCTCCCGATTTCATCGAACAGCAGCAATGAGTTATTGGTTAATGCCCCCATGATTTCCGAGATGTTTTTCATATGCGATGAAAACGTGCTCAGTGCATTTTCAATGCTTTGGTTATCACCGATGTCGACAAATACTTGATCGAAGACGGCAAGTTCCGTCCCTTCTTTCCCGGCAACATGCAGTCCTGACATGACAGCCAACGTTAGGATGCCGATCGTTTTCAGGACGACAGTCTTTCCACCGGCATTAGGGCCTGTAATGATCAAGCTGCGATAATCATTACCGATTTCAAAATCCAAAGGTACACTGTTTTGTGGCAAAAGGGGATGTTTACAGCCTTCTAACTTAATATAACCATGATCATTGATTTTCGGTTCGATCGCATCCATGCTTTTACTGAACTTTGCTTTTGCGAAGATCATGTCATATTGACTGATTAACTCGATGTTTATCTTGATCGGTTTCAATTGCTCGAAAACCGTTCCGGATAATGTGGCCAAAAGTTGATACTCTTCCATCGACTCCTCCGCTTTTAAACTTGCCAATTCTACATTCAATTTCGTCACAGAGGCAGGTTCAATGAACACGGTAGCCCCTTTTGCAGATACTTCCACGATCGTTCCGTCCACCTGATTTTTATAGGAGGCTTTGATCGGGATGGTGTAGCGATCATCCTTTTTACTTATGAAGGATTCCTGAATGAACTCCTTATTGGCTCCGCTCTTCAAGAACTTATTCAGCCGTTCCTCTATTTTACTTTCTGTCTTGATGATTTGGTTCCTGATCCGTTTCAGATCCCTGCTTGCTTCGGAAACAACAGCATTTCCTTTGATGGTGAATTGGATTTCTTCTTCAATGCTCCTGAATTCAGTCATCGAGCGGGCGTAGGAATGAAGTGTTGGTGCAAAGAACTCTTTATCGGTCATGAATTTCTTGATATTCCTGCAGCCTCTTAAGAAGTCTGCTATCGCCACTAACTCTGATGGCTCCAATATCATTCCCTTTTCCAATTTGTCGATATGGTAACCAACATGTGAAATGCCTTTTAAGGGAATATGACTTTCCGCATTCAGTAAATTCCTTGCCTCAGTGGTCTCATTTAAACGATTTTTAACGACATTCAAATGCCTGCTCGGCTTAAGCTGATCCAATAACGCTTTTCCCAATCCGCTTACGCAATGGTTTTTCACCATTTCCTTGAGTTGGATATATTGTAATTTTTCATAAGTCATTTTATTCATCTAATGATCCCCCTTGAATGAGTGAGTGATTAAAATTCCCAGAATCCAAAAAATGCCCGCAAAAGTCCCCCTACCTTTACAAATGAACAAGCCATTTGAGTAGAAAGCTCCTGCGGGCATCGGCCTTATCTATAGATAAGGACCTACAATCGATAACAAATTGGGCAGCTCGAATAGAACCGCGTACACAAAAAAGCATGATAGGACAAATCCCACCATGCTTTTCGTCGTAACACCTACATGTTACACGATTTATGGAAAAGGAGGCAGTCTTAAGGTAGGTATCCAACAATGCAGAATTGCACTGTGGAAAAAGGCATACTTAATCCACTGACCAATCAGTGATTAAATACCTTATTCAACTAAATTAGTTGATACCTACTCCCGACATAAAACACCACACCTTTTCTTAGATTGGAATTAACATACCATATCAGTAAAAAATAGTCAATTATTTTTAACTTAATTAATCGTCAGAAGAAGAACCATTGCCATCTTGGGAGGATGAGTGGTTCTTTTTCCGTTTCTAGGAGAACACAGACAGGATCAGACTGGTTGCTATAGCAACAAATATCTCTTTACCCCTATCTGTAATTAAGTTCAATAAGAAATGTCTAAAATTAGATAGAAAAGCAAAACTGTGACCTGCCACTCTATCCTCAGTTGCCCCTCTATTCTATTATATATTTTCAATAATGGTAATTATATGCAAATAAAACACTAATAAAAAAAGGCCGTATTCTCCCCTTCTACCCTAGTTACAAGTGCAGCTGACATTTGACGAAAAGGCTTCCTGCAATAGACCATTTTAATTAGCTCAAATTTCTATTGAATAGCATTCGTAAGAATACGGGATTAGGCTTCATCACTCATTATGAGAGGGACCATTTTCCTTTCATTCACGTTGATCAGTCCATGACTGAAGAAGTGATCGAATACTTGAACATTCGCATCCCCCCCTCCTAAGCTAGTCAACAAGGACCATCTGGTTTCTTGGAATTTCTAGGATGATTTCCTGACCCGTCCGGTAGGATTCCGTCATTTCCTTGTTCACAGTGAAATCCCCTATCACGGTTTCAACGACATATTGATAGCTTTTTCCCAGATACGTACTCACCTTGACTCGGCCAGATAAACTATTTCCCTGAACAGCTCCAGCATTATCTTTTTCCCTGATCATCAGATCGTCCGGCCTGATAGCACCTATTTTTCCAGATGAATTGGTCATCTGTGCATCCTTGTGCAGCACAAATGAGTAGCCTTGCTTGTTCAGTTCGATTTTATCTATATGATCCGTACGCTTATCGAATTCAATGAAGTTCTTGAAGCCGATGAAGTCTGCTACAAATTTGGTTTCAGGATATTTGTAAATGGTCGCAGGATCACTAAGCTGCTCGATGATCCCTTTATTCATGATCGCTACCTGGTCGGATATCGAAAAGCATTCTTCCTGGTCATGGGAAACATATACCGTTGTAATCCCCAGCTCTTGTTGGATGCGGCGAATCTCGACTCTCATATTCACCCTTAAGTTCGCATCCAGATTACTCAATGGCTCGTCAAATAATAGGATGTCCGGTTCAATCACCAGTGCCCTGGCAATCGCAACCCGCTGCTTTTGCCCTCCTGAAAGCTCTTTGGGATATCTCTTTTCAAATCCTTTTAAATTGACGATTTCGAGCACATTCATTACTTTATTTTCAATTTCACTTTTGGAATTCTTTCTCAGACGGAGTCCGAATGCAATATTTTCGAATATCGACAAATGCGGAAATAATGCATAGTTTTGGAACACAAAGCCAAAATTCCGCTTGTTAACAGGCACTTTCGTATAGTCCTTTTCCTTAAATAAAAACTTCCCTTCGTTCGCTTTTAACAGCCCGGCAATTAAACGCAGGGTCGTCGTTTTCCCACAGCCGCTCGGGCCAAGAAGGGATACTAATTTCCCTTTTTCAATCTCAAGATTGAAATCCTTTAATATATTCTGTTTGTTATAAGCTACAGATATATCTTGTAAAGTGAACAAAGCCATCCATCATTACCTCCTTTATCGTTTTGTGAAATAAGACAAGCCCATGAGCCGTTCTGGTAGGATCAAAGTAGTTTTCTACATACATCAGCATCTGAATCAGAAACTCCCTTACCCCAGCCCCTGTCATATAAACGAAAATGCCAACATTATTGAAGGATTCTAAGAAGGCGGTCATTACTGCCCAGAATTCCTGATTTTATATTCGGTAAGACGACTTTAAAGAAAGTGCGCTCCAAAGCTCTCAGCTGCTTCTTCAATGAAAAAGTCAAAATTTGATCCGCTTGAATCACACGGATGATGAACGGCGGCATGATAATAGTATGTCCTACAAACAGAGCCCATAAATCGGAAGCTGATAAACCCCCACAATATAACGTAAAAACGCAAAGCCCAGCACAATTCCCGGTATTAATATGGGAGAAACGAAAAATGCTGAATCACGCTTTTTCCTTTGAAATCGAACCGGCTTAATGCATAGGCAGCCGGCACTCCCAGTAACAGTGCAACAGATTCCGAAGCGATTTCCTGTTTTGAAAACTTTTTCAGAGAAATAAGTGCAAGATTGAAAACAGTTGATATAACCTTACACCGCATTGAAAACGCTCTCATAGGGATTTAATATAGCTAGTATAGAGCGATTAAAAATAGAGAGTATCAATGGCTCGTTAAATGAGGGAGGAATTATTATGAAGAAAGCTTTTGAGAAAGCGCAGCAGTTCGGTAAATCTTTTATGCTCCCGATTGCCGTTTTGCCAGCGGCCGGTTTATTGCTGGGAATTGGCGGCGCTCTTTCTAATCCAAATACAGTTGAGGCCTATCCTTTTTTAGACTTTGCTTGGCTGCAGGCCATTTTCACAATCATGAGTTCTGCAGGCAGCATCGTATTCGGCAACTTGCCGGTCATTTTTGCCGTAGGTGTCGCAGTAGGATTGGCACGTTCGGATAAAGGGACCGCTGCACTGGCAGCCATGATCGGCTATTTCGTCATGAACAGTTCAATAAATGCACTTCTTCAAATAAATGGGGAACTTGCCAAAGACAATTTGGCAGGTTCCGGACAGGGAATGGCGGTCGGGATCCAAACACTGGAGACCGGTGTGTTTGGCGGTATCGTAGTAGGTATCGTTGCCGCACTTTTGCACAATAAATATAATAAAATTCAGCTTCCGCAAGTGTTAGGATTTTTCGGTGGTTCCCGTTTCATTCCCATCATCGTTTCCTTCGCGTCCATCTTGGTTGGAGCCGTGCTGTTTATCGTATGGCCTTATTTCCAACTTTTCATAAACCAATTAGGTGCGCTGGTAACGAGCACAGGTACGATCGGGACTTTCTTTTACGGATTCATATTACGGATGCTCGGGCCGTTAGGGCTGCACCATATTTTCTACCTTCCCTTCTGGCAAACAGCTTTAGGCGGAACGATGGAGATTAAAGGGCAGATTGTCAGCGGGACCCAGAATATCTTCTTTGCGCAATTGGCCGACCCAACTACCGTCAAGTACTATGAGGGTGTTTCCCGTTTCATGTCCGGACGGTTCATCACGATGATGTTTGGTCTGCCTGGCGCGGCATTGGCCATTTATCACTGCGCTAAACCTAAAAATAAGAAAGTCGTGGCCGGCTTGCTTCTTTCAGCTGCCTTAACATCTTTCTTAACAGGCATCACCGAACCGCTTGAATTCAGTTTCTTATTTGTCGCCCCGATCCTTTATGTTTTTCATGCCTTCTTTGACGGACTTGCCTTCATGATGGCAGATATATTCAATATAACGATCGGTCAAACCTTTTCTGGAGGATTTATTGATTTTACTTTATTCGGGATACTCCAGGGCATCAGTAAAACAAACTGGGTTTATGTACTTCTCGTCGGCATTCCGTGGTTTTTCCTATACTACTTCACTTTTAAATTATTGATCAAGAAGAAGAATTTAAAAGTGATTGGCCGTGAAGATGATGAACAGGCCGCTGTTACCCAAGTAACGGCATCAGAGAGAACCCAGACCATCGTTGATGGATTGGGCGGACAGGAAAATATCGATATAGTCGATTGCTGTGCGACTCGTCTCCGTGTCACGGTAAAGGATGAATCATTGGTGAAAGAAGACGTCATTAAACAGACCGGTTCAAAAGGCGTCGTAAAAAAAGGGAATGGCATTCAAATAGTTTACGGTCCCCAAGTAACGATAATCAAAAATGAAGTGGAAGAATACTTGGGTCATTGAGAACATAGATAACGATAAGGACGTGTTAAACATGCAACAGGTGCTGGATAAAATTCACAAAAGCTTAATTGTATCATGTCAAGCATTGGAGAATGAGCCGCTGCACAGCTCTTTTATTATGGGACGCATGGCCATTGCCGCCAAAGAAGGCGGTGCGACGTGCATTCGCGCAAACTCTGTAGCTGACATAATGGAAATCAAGAAAAATGTGGACCTTCCAGTCATAGGGATCATTAAACAGGTGTATGGACAAAACGATGTCTATATTACTCCTACCATGGCCGAAATTGATGCATTGATGGAAACTAAAGCGGAAATCATTGCGACGGATGCTACAGCCCGGGTAAGACCGGACGGTAAAACGTTAAAGCAGTTTTATGGTGAAATAAGAGGAAAATATCCGGATGTTTTACTAATGGCGGATGTATCCACCATTGAGGAAGCCATATTCGCTGACGATTTAGGATTTGATATTGTAGCGCCCACTTTATACGGCTATACGGACGAAACGATCGGCGAGAAAATATATCAGGATGACTATGCTCTGCTCAAAGAGATCGTAAAAGCAGTGAAAAAAGCAAAAGTGATTGCTGAAGGAAACGTCATAACACCAGAAATCGCCCGCTCTGTTTTGGATATGAATGTCCATGCAGTAGTAGTGGGCGGGGCCATTACCAGACCGCAGCAAATCACTAAAAGGTTCGTGGATGCTATCCAAAAATAGAACATTGCACATAGTAATGAAAAGACCCAGACTGGCAACGGTTTGGGTCTTTTTTTTTGATCATACTTCCTCAGGTTATTGACGTCCCCATTGGATACATTAAACTATGAATACATATAAGAAATTTGAAATGGGTGATCAAATGGAATATCTAGCAGAAAACCTCATATATGGCATTGAGTGCAGCATGGACAAATTCACCAAAACAGAAGAAGAATTGGCCAATTATATTCTGCAGCGCCCTGAAGAAGTAAGTCAGTTTACCATTAGTCAAATAGCTAAAAAGCTTCATATTTCACCTGCAACCATTACGCGTTTTTTCCAGAAATTAGCCTTTTCTGGGTTCAATGAGTTCAGGCATGAGTTAAAAAGGTTCGTGGATGCTATCCAAAAATAGAACATTGCACATAGTAATGAAAAGACCCAGACTGGCAACGGTTTGGGTCTTTTTTTTTGATCATACTTCCTCAGGTTATTGACGTCCCCATTGGATACATTAAACTATGAATACATATAAGAAATTTGAAATGGGTGATCAAATGGAATATCTAGCAGAAAACCTCATATATGGCATTGAGTGCAGCATGGACAAATTCACCAAAACAGAAGAAGAATTGGCCAATTATATTCTGCAGCGCCCTGAAGAAGTAAGTCAGTTTACCATTAGTCAAATAGCTAAAAAGCTTCATATTTCACCTGCAACCATTACGCGTTTTTGCCAGAAATTAGCCTTTTCTGGGTTCAATGAGTTCAGGCATGAGTTAAAAAGGTTCGTAGATCTCCGAAATGCACCGAAAAATATGAAGAACATCAAGCAGGTGGATTATTTCGCTAAACTGTATCGAGATCACTTAGGTATCATTGATAATACCTTTCACATAACCACATATGACAATATCCAAAAAGCCGTATCTTTCCTTACACAGGCAAATAGGATCCATGTATATGGAATAGGGAGTTCAGGTATAGCGGCCCAGGAGTTCAAGTCAAAGTTTTTCCGAATCGGCTTAACTGTTGAAGCTATTTCAGATCCCCATCAGTCAATGATGGATGCAGCTTTAAGTAACGAGAATAGTGTTGTCATCGGCATTTCCATTTCCGGAACAACGAAAGAAGTGATTTCTGCAGTTAAAATCGCAAAGAAGCAAGGTTCACGCATCTTGGTCTTTACTGGGGATAAGAATTCCGAGCTCTCACAGCTTGGCGATATATCGCTATTGGTCACAAGCAAGAACAGCATGCATATGGGACAAAACATCTCTCCATTGCTTCCGCTGCTATTACTTTTTGATTTAATATACACAGAGTTGGTTGCTAAAGATTATAAAAACAGGATAAGCATCAGGGAAAAGACTTTAAAGGTATTAACCAAGAAGGACTGACTGTTAAAAAAGTGCATTACTTACCAATGCACGAATCATATAAAAAACTGCATCGCCAATGCTTGGATATTACTAACAATTGGGATGCAGTCCACTTTATATATTCCTTTTAAACTAAATTCCTTATGACTGGCATGGAACGTTCTTGGAGCCTCTCGGAAAGAAGACTATACGCAACTACTTTATTCTTGTACTGTTTGACTACATCCACATGGTCGTTGTAAATGTACACAAATAATCGAACATCGTTTTTTCCTCTTTTAGTATCAATCGTTATTGGAATCCCACTGTTGTCTGGATGTAAAAACAATTGCTCGTTCCCTGGGAATATATGATTCTTTTTCAAAAACTTAGCTTCGTTAAAATAATTAATGACTTGAACTTTGTCTTCACCTTCCAAACGATTTCCATCATAGGTTACGATTGCATTCGCGCCACTAATTTCCGAATGTATTTTAAATTTACTCAGAATCCAATTCACTGCATCGGTTGGTAGGCAGGTAACTAATAATTTAAGCAAACCTAAGATAATAGTCAAAACCAATACAGGCACTGTCATATTTCATCATCTCCGCTACGTTATAATTTAAGGCTGTTTTCGCATACTTTGCTGCTATTTACCAAGTAATGTGGTGTGGTTGATTTCCCCTTCAGATGCTCGCTTTCCGCGGGGCGGGCGGTGAGCCTCCTCGGCGTAAACGCCTGTGGGGTCTCACCTGTCCCGCTGCTCCCGCAGGAGTCTCGCACTTCCACTCCAATCAACCTTAAATAGTCTCGGTTTAAAAACAACAATCTTAACGAAAAGAGCCTAATTTAAAGTTTAATTGAAAGAGGCGGTCAGTTTTTCTTTGAAGTGACCGTTCTATTACCGTGTTTCTTGTTCACCCAGCTTGCAAAGGTGATTTTTTCACGTATTAATCAGATTCTTTCGTTCACATTTCCGCCACATATGTGAACAAATTCACAATTCCCCACAAATGGAGTATGTCTTGTATATCATTCGTACAAAACATGATCTTTTTACAATTAAGCCTTTATTTCTATCCATTTTGATATGCTATCATAATAATCATTCACGTGGTATCTTAGGCTAATTTTATTACGAAGTAGATGATGCCTACAGTTAATACTAGGGCAAGACCAATATATATATAACTAAGGTTCAACAAATTCCCTCTCGTTGCTGCAGAATAATCACTATCACTCTTCCCCGTTAACGAAAGGGTACCAACCAGAGCAACTAAACTAATGGCTACTACTAATATTACACTTATCGTCATGATTCAACGCCTCCCAATATTATTATCTATTTCCTTGAACCATTTCAAATTATTCCGATTCTTATCGTATATCGTAGTGTAACTGCATAAAAAACCGTTCCTAATTTAAACATATCAAAAATAAATGGTCAGGTAGATCGCTCTTCTTGTTTACTGAGTAAATATATTAGAAAAAGCCTACTTCTCTATAATAAAAGAACAACCAATTTTAGGACCATCCAATCAAGGGAAATTTCCACCATCCACTTGCTGAATTCTTCCGTTCATATACATAGAAAGGTGCAAAGACTATTGTTTTAGAGATGAGGATGCTTTCTAAACATGATTCTATTCCAAGACTTTAGGCAAAAGGGTTCGATCTAAAAGGTAAAACAAAGTGGATTGGAACGAAAGGCGCGAGACTCCTGCGGGAAAGCGTGGCCAGGGGAGACCCCGCAGGCGCGAAGCGTCGAGGAGGCTCCCGGACCGCCCGCGGAAAGCGAGTGCCTGGAGCGGAAATCAACATCTAAGTTGTACAAGCCATAAAAAGACTGTAGACAAACTCATTGAAATCGAGTTTGTCTACAGTCCGAGAAGATCCTTATAAACTTTTTACAGCCTCTGCAAACCTTTTGATGCCTTCGTGAATGGACTCCTCATTTTCCCTTGCAAAAGTAAAGCGTACATATTCCTTATTAGTACCTAATGTTGAACCAGGAACGTATATGACTCCTCTTTTGATAGATTCCTCTAATAACTTTATTTCGTTCAATGGCACCTTCAGCTTACACCACAAATGAATACCACCATTTGGCGAATAATACTCAACTTTGTTATTCAGAAATTGTTGAAGACTTGATACAATTGCATCCCTTCTTTTTTCTAGCTCCCCTCTTAAGTAGGTAATATGGGTAGGGAAATGCTCTGATTCAAGAAAATCGTTTGCTATCCATTGAGTGAATGAGCCATGACCGAAGTCAACCTGTTGCTTAGCATCAGACAGTCGCTCTATAACTGGTTTCGGTCCTATTATCCAGCCAATTCTTAAGCCAGAAGCAACAATTTTTGACAAAGAGCTTATATATAACACATTTCCGTTGTTGTCCATCGATTTAAGAGTAGAGATTTTTTCCCCAGAAAAGGAAGTTAAACTATAAGGATCGTCTTCTACAATCGGTATTCCATATTCGGATGAAAGCTCTAGAATCCTTTTACGACGGTTGATATGAAGTACAGTTCCTGTTGGGTTTTGAAAAACAGGGTTCAAAAATATCATCCTGATTCGATGTTTTTTATGTAGTGCTAGTAACTCCTCTGGGTTGATGCCATCCTTATCGACCGGTAAAAGAAAAGTTCTTAGTCCTGCTGATTGAAAAATGGGAAGGTTGTAACTGTATGATGGATCTTCCAATACAACGGCATCGCCCGGCTTTAACAAGCATTGGACAACGAGATGTATGGCTTGTTGTGCACCAGAGGTAATTAGTATGGAAGATGGATGGGTATCAATTTTTCTATATTGTTTAACATGATTAGTAATTGTGCCCCTTAAAACTGCATTGCCCTGGGGGTGATCATAACCTAAACTACCAATAAAGGACCTATTCGAAGTGATTTCACGTAAGGATTGGACCGGAAATAAGTCTTCTGATAACTCCCCGCTAGCTAAGTTTATAAGTTTATTCCCTTCCGTTTCTTTACGTATTCTTTGGGTTACCGGCAAATTGGGTAAAAATGAACCAGCTTCGATATATCTATTCCAACTAGGCATACGTTTTCTGTTGATTCCCCATATATCCTTGCTGATCATCGTTCCGCTTCCTTTTTTTCGTTCAACTAACCCATTTGCTTCCAATTCATCATAAGCTGCTACAACTGTACTTCTGTTAACCCCCAGTTCATGTGCCAGGAAGCGCTCAGAAGGTAACGGCTTATCTAGTAAAAATGTTCCATCAGCAATACCACTCTCAATATAACCAGCTATTTGTTTATATAAAGGCTCCTTGGATTTTCTATCCGTTCTCCATTCCATAAGCTACATCCTTTAAATTGGTTTTGTTAAAAGCGTTCCAAATTATTAACTTTATTATCTATTTATTCATTCCCTTAAATGGTAAAACCTTTTATATCAGTATAATCCTCGGCCGGGATTATTGCACACTTAGGATGGAAGCTATAACGTTTTTAAAGTTCCAGTTTTTTGTTAATAATTAGTTTTTCCTCAATAAATAGAAACGGCCTCCATTCTTTAAAAGGAATGAAGGCTATCGTTACATTTTTAACTATGCAAACTTCCCTTCAGCCAGGGACGATTCCGATAATGGCCGATCGGGATTTGGATCAGGCTCGTTTTTCCTTGAGGACCACCACCGAAATTGTAAAGATCATCACACATTTTCACATCAAAGCCGAGCAGCGGGTGCCCGTTCATTCCGAGGGCTGACGAAGCTAGCAGTAATTTCTGAACGAGCATCCCCGCCTCCATTTGCTGGATGCGGTATCCTCTATATCCAAGTTGCGTTTTGGAATGGTCCCGCTCGCCAACTACATGTATGCAGATTGGCACTTGCTGAAAATTCATGATATCGAGGGACATTCCGTATTGCAATCGGAGCCGCTGATCTCCCGATTGTATCTGTTGCAATGTATGTGTCGTGCTGTCGTAATGGTATGCACCATCTTGTATGTCTTCCACATTATACAAACAAGCATATAATGAAACGCGATGTTCATCGTTCCCGTTTTTTCCATCCAAGTCATTTCGATAGGAGAACGAGGCGGTTGCCTCCTGCAGGAGAGAAGCCAGCTGCCATTGACTGACTTTCCCGAGTGCGAAGTCCATTTCAGGTGAAAACCGCTTCCGGCAAACTGATGCCAAGTCATAGGACAGCCGCTTCACGATAGGAAGGGCTACAATATGTCCTTCGGATTTAGTCCCATTCTTCGGACTGATCCGCCGGAATGATTGGGTGGATTCGATCAGGGATGCTGCATTCAGTTTAGTCAGCATCGGAAATTCCCTGATTCTTTGCGACCGAACATAGTGTTCAGGCTGAATGCCCGTCAATTCCGGCAATAATTCTGTCGAAGTGACAGGTCCGTTACCATTACTTTCATCAGCACACCAAAATTTGGTGTCTGCCGATAAGGGGATCACCGCATATGTGCTCTCTTCCTCATCCGAAAGCCCAAGAAGGTGATTGATAGCCCGATCAAGGAATTGGAAGCACACCCCAGCGGCGATTCCAAACCGTTTCGCCACTTCGAGCAACTGTCCAAGAAGCACGCCCGCATCCAGCCCTTGCAGACGGTATGAAAAATTATTATATTTGTAGAAGTTTTTCCAAAACATCGTCGATACAAAAACCGTTCCAAAACTTGCAGACATATCAAATTTTTCACCAAGAGCCTTTGTTAAATATGAATCAAAATCCCCTTCCCGCAACAATACCAACCGGTGGTGTGCCACATCATAATGGTATATGCCAGCAGGTAATCCCTCCATCTTCAAGTACACGTACAATTCGCTTGGATACAAAGCTCCCCCTGATGGCGGAAAACGCCGGAATGACTGCATGAGGTCCTCAGATTCCGAGGAGCTCGATACCTGACTAACTTGGGTCAGGCCATATGCATACCAGAGGAAATGACCGATTCCTTTAAGGTCCTGTTTTGAAGGCCCGCTGCAACCCTCCAGCGTCAGCGGCACCTCCAGTGATAGCGGAAAAACAGGCAAGTCACGGTAAAGCTTATACGTCAGCGGTGCATCATCCCAATCCACTTCCCAATCCGGCGGACTTGCCTTTTCGATATCAAAATGCAAATTGTGCAAAAATGCTTCTAGACTCATCCTCCAACCTCCTAAATCACCGCTTATGGAAAAGGATGCGGATGCGGATTGAGCTGTTCGAATTCAAGCCGCCGTTCAGCATATCCAAGTTCCATCGGAACCCTCAGTATTCTCTCAAGCCCCGTTATGCGGGTAAGATGATGGCCGAATGTCATCGGCAGCATCCCCGGTATCAGCACTTTCACGCAATGTAATCCATTTCGTGCAATTTCCGGTGTCGTCTGATCCACCACAATCACCTCGAGTTGCAATCGGCGAAACTCCTGAAGAATGTCCTGCAGATCATCGGTCAAGTCCGCATGCTTTGGCATTTGCTTGAATTCTTCATCAAACGTCCGCATTGGACGGTCATCATCCAGCAGAAACTGCAGTCGCTCTTCCGCTTCCGGCAAACCGTACAGCATGCCATGATCATCCATTTTCCGTACCAGTGAAGAATCATGCAGCATTTTCTCAACCTCATCCAGATTCTCTTCCAAATTAACGTCAAGTGTCAGCATCATGCCAGCCAACTCGAAGACCGCGCTTTTCACGGCCCGGATCGGGTCCAGATGGGCCCCTGCCGCACATATGATATTCAATCCTTTTTGTTTCCTGTTTTTAGCCAACGCCCATACGCTCGGGATACCATGTTCCATGGTCGAATTAAACAAATGGATATCATACCCTGCTGCCGCCCTCGCCCTGTCAATCATCAATTCCAGTTCTTTATCATTTGCAGAATAAGGGTCAAGACGTGTTAGAGGCAGCTGCGCATACCAGGTCAGAAGAAACGAATCACGTTCGACCACTTCCATGATGCCGTAGAAAATGGCCTCCTCCAAACTCCCCCCTAAAGCACAGCCATTGGAAGTTTCATAGACAAACCCATGACCGCAGCCCAAGCTGTAATAGGAAAGCAATTCCGGGACCAAGATCGGCCGCTCTTGCAAAAATGAGTGGCCCCATACCCAATCTATCGAGCGGTCAGGATTAAACGGTTGAAACGGGAAATCCCGCTGTGCATAATTTTCCTTAGAGTGTACCCCTATCCTGATCGGATCGAGCGCAAATTCCTTAAGGTTGTTGTAACTGTCATGTATGACTGTCCGTTTGCCGCGGGGCTCCATACCGCAATACCTTTCCAATCCCTCCAATATGGCCGTCATCTCACTGGCCGCATATGAGAGAGTACGGCCTGCCGCCCCCTCATCTCCTATGAATAAAGGCAAATTAACACTTACATCGGCAAATGGCGGCACAAGGTCGATCATTTTATTATTCAAGAAACCTGTGCGATGGTCCAAGTAATCCTTGGCCAGAACTTCATTCAGTTCTTCCATTGAACGGGTACGGTAACTGTCGGGACTGATTTTCGGGCTTGGCTGTAACGTAATCCTGGCACGCTCCTTCGAGTCATCAGGTAATGTTGAGCAAACCAGACACAATGGGTCTGGTAAAAATGAGTGCCACGAGCCATTCAGCGTTTTCAAGTTGATGATTGATACACGCCCTTCCGAACAGGCGCGTTCTCCTTTCATCGCCTTCCTTACCTCTGCCCCAATCAGGTGTGCCATCTGCAAAAGGCCTGTGCGTGATGCAGCCGCATCACGATCCATCCCCCCATTTTCCTCCAGCTGTTTGCGGATTTCCCACATTTCTTTTCGATCACGCCCAGCCATGAGATGCCTTTGGTCCGCACATTGTGAGCAGCCAGGAACATCCGGGTGCACCAACGGACCTATCACTCCCTCTCCAAATGAAATGAACCCCCGCAGCCATGGAATGCCCGCTTGCCTTATCACCTCTTCCGCCTTTAAATGGACAGCTGGATTCCAGGCATCTTGCAGCAGAAGGACCATAGCCGTCGTTTGCGGTATTCCTGCCTCGAAATCGGTTTGGCGATTCACCTGATATTGGCCGGACAGGTCCCCATGAACATGGTCGGCCAGCACTCCTTCCCCGACAACCAATACGTCAGTTTTCACCCTGATTCCTCCTCTCGCAAAAGCACCCCAAACACTCCTGCCATTTCTTCCTTCAAGAAAGTTTCCAGTTCTAATTCGAAAACGAAGATTCGCTTCTTATTCTTCTTCAAGACTTGAATGGCGGACTTTAATATCTCGGAATCCCCCGTCACCCCGCACGAAGGAATCACAAGATTCAAGGGCTTTTCTTCCTTAAGAACAGGCGATGCCACTAAATCTGGAGCTGTGAGGCAAATGGTCTGGTTTTGGACTTTCATGACGGCCTTTTGCAACGCGTTCCGTAATGCGATCGTTACATTCAAACCGACAGCTCCGGACCAGCCGTCGCTCGTTCCTGCCCAAACTACCGGGAAACCAGACACTTCCTCACCCAACGCGATGATCGGATCTCCTTGCAGCCGGGTCAACGCTTGTAAATAATACCGGCAGCGTTCATCATCCACCTCTGCCAACTGCACTGCCACAAGATTCTCCTGGTTGAGCTCCTTATTTCCAAACTCTGTATCCAAACTGCTTTGCAACCCACGGCAAGCACATTCAGCAAATGTTTCCCCTGCTCCGACACCGATGGATTCCTTTATTTCGCCTGCTCCTTTAAGCGGAGATAGAGTCGGTACGAGCTGGCTGAGTGTTCGGGATACATATGCTTCAACCCCCGCCAGGCCGGTTTCCCTCCTCGCTTCCTCATGCGTCAGATCTGAACGGATAATATCAGGCAGAAGTTCGGCCGGGCCGGACGACAACGGATCAACAACCTGAACGCGGCATTGAGCCAACGGCAGCTGTTTTAAATCTCCCTCCTCCCAACTATGAAAGATCCCGGATTCCGCCGATGTCAACCGGCTGAAATACATAAACACTTTCCCAGGCTCACCCCTGCCCGATTTCTGTTCGAGCATCTGATCAAAATCTTCAATCCATTTAGCGGCCCCTTTTCCCGTCACCTCCGGATGTGGAATGAATGGATGCCATTTTCCCTCCAATGTTTCCATATCCAACAGATAGAATTGATTGGCTTGTTCTGCTGTAGTAACACCTGTAGCCTCTTTAAACCACTCGAATACCATTATATTGGCTAACATCGCTCCGGCTGTGGAGGAAAAAGAAGCAGACGCCTGATTCTTTTCCAGCACAGTTTGATGTAAACGATGCCACGCTGACTCCCAACACCCCTTGGAATCAGGATGGACAAGCGGACCAGCCATGCCTACTTGATTGATGATCAATGCAGGAAACAGGATCTTTTTCTCTTGCCTGCAAACCGAATGAAGTCCTCTTAACTCCTCTATATCACCCTCTTGTGACACATATAAAATCGTGTCAAAAGGCTGCACGATTTCCTGCCATTCAATCTCTTCTCCCTTTTCAAGCACGACCTCCCCTATGGAAACCTCGTCGTCCGTCTTACGCGCATGCGCCACGATTTCATTCAATCTTTTTCTATTGGTCGGTACCGTGTCCGTAATGAAGATTTGGAATGCGGGCAATCCGGATTCCAACAGCGAGGACACCAATGAAAGGAACAATGGGCCAGAGCCTATGGCCAACGCCTTTTTCTTTCGATAAGTTTCAAAACGGTAAGCCCCGGAATCGCCGCAGCTTTCCAGGAACTCGATTTGTGAAGCATACCTTTCAAGTACTTGATTCCTCAATTGATGGGGACTGTCCTGACTTACATCCCGTACAAACCCATTGCCGTACAAAACCTCGGCAATTTCCATCACCCTGTTCCGGTATGGGCCAGGCAATCCATCCGTCAACTCGCTCAATGTATGGTTTCCGTTGAACATCGGTAATAGCTTTTCAATCCACTGGACGATCGAGCCGCCCTCCATACGGAACGAACTTATGTTATTCCTGAAATACACACCTCTATTCGGTTCCGGAAGAAAAAACGTATCTCTCTTCACTTTCAAACGCATAGAAGGGGTCAAATTCACCATTCCGCTCCTCCTAACCCGATGCATTTTAAGTACTGCTATTAGCACAGCACTTCACTTTAATCCTATGTACAACAATTTGTCCCTTATGTCTAATGCTATAAAGAAAAGTCCCTGCACATGCAGGGACTTCCTTTAGAAAACCTGGATACTTAACCGCCGCAACGTCCGCAACGACCGCCGCAACCGCCGCAGCGACCACAACCTCCGCAACGGAACCCACAACCTCCACAACCCCCGCAACGACCGAACCCACAGCCCCCAATAAAGCAACCAAGGCAACCAAAACAACCAAAACCGAAACCTAAACCAAACTGACGAGAATCTTCCATTGGTTGCTGATATTGATCCCAAAGAACTGGCTGGCTTACCTGAAAATCGTCTACATTCAACATTTGAAGTTGATTTTGAAACTCATACATTTATATAACCTCCATATATTCATTGAGTGAATACTTATTACAGAAAAGGAAATAGGCTCAAGATAATCTGGGAACCCACACCACATCAAGTACTCCCTTCAACAAAATATGTAAGGGGAGTGGGTATTGCTACTGAAGAAAAAGCCTATTTTCACCAAATACCCATTCACGACGAATGCCTGATTACCATTAAAATACAAATAAAAAAAACAGAAAACCAGAAGGTTACATCCTTCCGGCTTTCATGCACACCTCTTTAAATTAAGGTTCTTACAAGTCACTTGCCTTTTCCTCTTCCTTATTTCAATGGAGGATCATTTATGTATAGCCATATCGATCGGTCGTCAGGATATGCTTAAATGGAAAGTCACCTTAATTCTGCAGTTGTTCATAACGCTTCCAGTTTACTGATTTCTCCAGCACGATAGATATCAATACACCCATTATGAGCCCATTGGTCAAAAAGGGCTGTAAAAGCGTGGGAACGCCCGAAAATGCATTAGGCAAGATATTCATCAAACTCACTCCGACCAATACTGGTACGGCAAGCCTGAATATCGTGTCTGAAGTAAAATGCTGACCCTTGACGCTGTTGAAAGCCGTGCCAAACAGTTGAAGGTAAGCGACGAACAATACAGCATTCCCGACTGTTATGGGCATGGTGGCCAGGAAAGAGATAAAAGGAGGAATGAGTCCGATTATGGTCAACAGCATGCCTCCAAATAAGAACGGCCTCCGCTCATAGATTTGAGTACTTTGCAAAAATCCAATGGATGAAGTAAAAGGTGTATACGGAACAAGGCCAAGCACAGGAGCGAAAATGGTAAAACCGCCAGTCATTAATAAAGAATTTCGATACTGCTTGTGGTCAGCTTCATCCCCCATTAACTCGGATGCAGCTTGAATGGAAGCGAACGTATTACACAAATTCAGTAATCCTGCAAAAAAAGAAATCGCTATTATCCCGAATTCCAGGTTTGGAACACCTAATGGGAAAAATGAAAAAGAGGCACTCGCCGACCCCATTTCTCCCCCAGCCTCAGGAAATAGCAGCGAGTAAAAAATCCACCCCACTATTATCCCGATCAAAATGGAGAAATTGCTAATGGTCCTTGGTCCTTTTATCTTTAATATACTTACTAAAAAGACAATCCCCAATGACAGAATACTGACCGGGATGTTAATTTCCCCATCCTCCGTGATCCCGAGCATCCCCTTAAAAAAGACAAAAATGAGCTGGAACGTCAGAAGGAATAAGTAAACGGTCATGACCATGGGAGTGAAAATCTTCTGGACATAAGAAATCAGGTTGAAGGCAGAAATAATGATGGTCACTACACCAGCTGCAATGAGGCCAGTCGCTATTCCCCCTCCTATTTCAGCATAACCGAGCCCTATGGATGGTGCAGATAACCCTAAATTCAACATCACTCCCCACAGTAGTCCGGAGTGCCCTTCCATAATAGGATACTTATGTCCCTTCCACCCCTGAATCACGCAAGCGATCCCGGTGAAAATGAGCGAGCTTCTCATGGTCATTTCCGTAACATTTGGAGGAAGATCAAAAGCTGCGCCAATCGATATTGGCACTACTACCGTATTTGCAAAAATAAAAAACAACCATTGAAAAGAAGAAAATAGAGTCACAGAAGATCTCCAACTTTTCATAGATTCCATCTCCTTTGAACATGATACTTTTCAAACTCATGGTGAATTTCACTTGTCCTTCCCTTGAAAATGGCGAAAGGACAGCACCATGCTAATAGACGCGGTCCCGGATGGTCCGCTGCTGCATTGCTGGTCACATGATTTATGTCATATGACCTTTGCAGATGCATGAGAAATGATAACGTTCCCAATAATAGTAACAAAGACTGCGGCTCCCTGCTAATTTGTTTGCTTGGATAAAGGATGCAAGGCAGGCAAACAGAGCGTTTTAAAATATAATATTGATAAAGACTGGGAGGGCTAATTCATATAGCCAAAAAAAATCACGTCCACAGCATATAACATATGTAAATAAAAGTACACGGAAGCCGCCAAAAACGAAAAAGGAAATCCGGAAGTATCCAGAGATCCTTAGGTTAGCCTTACAACTCTATTGACTGCTTTTGTTTATACAGTGAACCGGAAACTAAATTCCCCTTGTAAATGACCGCTTTACGTTCAGAACGCCTCGCAACCGCTTCTGCAGAACAGCTCGCGTCAATCAATACTAAGCTTGCAGCATCCCCAGCTTTCGGCCATATTCGGTTACCATTTTCATCTAATGGAGTTTTTCCGCCCGTTATATACCCAAGTGTTCGAGATAGGGAGACTTCATCAATCCATTTGAAGCGTTCCGCCAGCCTGCCGGCTCTCTCTAAGATGTCGCCATTCCCTAGAGGTGACCATACATCAAAGATATTATCATTACCTACTGATACTTCAACCCCTCTTTCATGTAATAAATCGACAGGGGGCATCTGTCTGTTAATGGGGACGCTGGTGACGATGGAAATCCCCGCATCCCTAAGAATGTCAGCCAGCTCATAGGCTTCTTCCTTGGATACGTCCCCTATACCGAACGCATGGCTTAATGCTACCCTGCCTTCCCAGCCTGCTTGCTTGGTCAGAGCTGCCAAACGTTTCATGGTGAACGTGCCCAGGTGGCCGGGATCATGTAAATGCAAGTCCACATCAGCGTCCGCTTCCACTGCTAGATCCATCAATTGCACAAGCGAAGCTTCAATATTGTTATCGACTGATGCTGGATCGACTGCCCCGACGATTCCTGCCCCGTTTCGCAATGCCTCCCTGACAAGCTTGGCAGAACCCGACCGCAACAATCCGTGCTGGGCAAATGCGACGATTTCTGAACTGAGTCTACTAGAATAGCCGGCAAGCGCCTGTTGTACTTGCTCTAAGTTTTGCAATCTCACTTCCGGGTAGATATCAACATGAGTCCGTACATGTGTGGAGCCAGAAGCTAAAAGTATTTCCAGTAAAGACTCTGCACGTTTACATGTGCTAGTTGCAATGGAAGGCAAAACCTTTTTCTCATTTTCAAAGCGTTCAATGACACTCGAGGAAGGAGTGCATGCTCTCCAAGCATCCCCCATCAGTGTTTTATCAAGATGGACATGCTTTTCAATGAAGGAGGGTAATGCCAGCAATCCTTTTGCATCTTCCACTGGTGAATCATTAGGTATGGCTTCCCCATCATTGATAATCTTCGTGATTTTTCCATCCTTCACCAACAGATGAAATAGCCCAGTTATCGTTCCTGTAACTCTTTCATTCTCTTTCCGGTAACCACATTCCAAACGAACATTCTTTAACAAATAGATTGTATTCATGCCCTTCATCCCTTCTTGAAATAGACATTCAATTCGCCTTCAAGGCAGATTCGCAGTCGAGTCCACCGTAAACAAGATTTCCATTGATCATGACTGCAGCGCGCGTCGATCTCCTGGCAACTGCCTCGGCAGCACTTGATGCATCCACAAATACCATACTTGCGTCATTTCCCACATTCGGCCATAAACGATTTCCTTCAGGGTCCAGTGTCTTGACCCCGCCCGTAATGAATTGGAGCGATTGAGACAATCCATACTCGTCCTTCCAGTTGTACCTCTCAGCCAATCTTCCTGCCTTTTCCAGCATATCTCCTGTACCGAATGGAGACCAGGAGTCATAAAAACCATCACATCCGAGAGCAACATGGACACCCTTTTCATGAAGTAAATCAATGGGGGGAATTACCCGGTTTATCGGAACAGTAGACATGATGGCTATTCCTAGGTTTGATAAAATACTGGCCAGTTCATGTGATTCTTCAATAGGGACATCCCCAAGTGCAAAGGCATGACTGACAGCCGCTCTATTTTTCCATCCAGCTTCCTCGATTAAAGAAGCCAGTTTTTTGATCGTATAAAATCCAAGATGACCTGGATCATGTATATGGATATCAATATCCGCATCAAACTCAACGGCTAGATCCACCATTTCATATAGGGAAGCTTCAATATTATTATCCACTCCACCAGGATCCAAGCCTCCCACCAAAGCCGCCCCTTCTTTCATCGCTTGTCTCATTAACCCTTTTGAATTCGTCCTTAGCAGTCCATGCTGGGGGAAAGCCACGATCTCATATGTCATTTTTCCTTTGAAACTACTTAGCGCCTTTTGAATTTCTTCCAAGTTTTTCATACCGATGTATGGGTCA
Source organism: Peribacillus simplex (assembly GCF_001578185.1). Classification (NCBI taxonomy): domain Bacteria; kingdom Bacillati; phylum Bacillota; class Bacilli; order Caryophanales; family Bacillaceae; genus Peribacillus; species Peribacillus simplex. Next base: position 4,415,473 of record NZ_CP011008.1, read on the forward strand.
ATGTTAACATGCGTCCTTATATGCGTCGCACCGCCTCTTAACAATAGTTCAAGCATCCGTTCAGCCCGGAGTCGCCCAGTTTCAGCAAGTTCAGCAAGCTCTTCCGCTTCTAGTTTTAAGCGTTCCATTAAATTCGGAACCGGAGTGCATGATTTCCAGGGCAGTCCTAAATAGGTCTTGTCCAGATGGTTATGCATCTCTTTAAAAGGAGGAAGTGCAAGCAGCTTTTTCGCGTCTTGAACGGGCATATCCGTTTTCAAAGGCATACTTGAGGCCAATTGCAATTCCTCTATGATCCCATCTTTTATATACATGTTGTATGGAGCTGTCTTTGTTCGAACAATTCTTTCATTCTCAAAAACAAATCCACTATCAAGTGTAACGTTTGTAAGCCAGTATGCTTTATTCATCAAATTTCACTCTCTTTAATAGAAGATTAAACACCTGTCGTCTCGAAAGATGAAATAGATCCGCTAACTACATTGCCCCTGAAGATGACAGCGGCACGCTTTGATCTTCGGGCCACCGCTTCCGCTGAACAGCTTGCTTCAAGCAAAACGATATTCGCCACATCCCCGACATTAGGCCATGCCTTGATCCCGTCTTGGTTTAATGGGGTAGTCCCTCCCGTTATGAATTGCAGGCTTTTAGCTAATGAGCGTTCGTCAATCATGCGAAACCTCTCTGCAAGGCGGCCGACCTTTTCCAGATTGTCCCCAATGCCAAAGGGTGTCCAATGGTCAGTGATGCTGTCATTACCCAGTTCGACTTTCACCCCTTTTTCATGGAGCAGGGGGATGGGGATCGTCCTGAAGATAGGCACTGTGGATGTAATGGATATTCCTGTTTCCGAAAACCTTTCGGCTATACTCGTTGCTTCTGGAACTGAAACATCTGCCAAACCGCTGGCGTGGCTAACCGTTACCCTTCCTTGCCAGCCTGCGTCTTCCGTCATGGAAGCGAGACGTTGCATCGTAAAGAGTCCAAGCTGATCCGGATCATGTAAATGGACATCGATATCGGAATTCGATTCAACCGCGATATCCATGATCGTTTCAAGGGACCGCTCTATATTTTCATCAATTGTGGCGGGATCCACGCCTCCTACAAGATTCGCCCCATACTTCATGGCCTCCCGTAGTAATCCTGCGGAATTTGAGCGTAATAGTCCATGCTGTGGGAATGCGACGATTTCATACGTCAATTTATCCTTATACCCTTCTAACGCTTGAATGGTGGCCTCTAAATTTTTCAGACCTATCACGGGGTCAATGTTACAATGGGTGCGTATATGGGTAGATCCGAAGTCCAATAATAAATCCAGCATTTTTTCTGCTCTTACTTTAGCGGTAGGCAATAACTCGGGAAGTAAGACCTGCTCTTCCTCTATCCGGGTTTTCACGCCATTAATGGCAGGCATGCAAGCCTTCCAAGGTCCGCCATAGTACGTTTTATCAATGTGAATATGCATTTCTTTAAATGAAGGGACCATCAGGAGACCGTGAACATCATGCTGTGGGTCCTGATCTGTTATCGATTCCTTCGCTAATAAAATGGATGATATTATTCCATTTTCAATCTTAATGTGGTAATTTCCCGTTTCAGTACCGGTAATCGTTTCATTTTCATCATAAGTAAAACCATTTTCCAAGCGTACATTCGTCAACCAATACGATTGTGACATTAAACTCACCCTTCCATTCCAGATTGAACATGCGTCCCTTTCATTATAATTCTTAAGATCATCTAATAATTTCAGAATTTTTACTCTTTTTTATGTTATTTTTACTTATTGTGCCAAAGAAAAAAGGCTCACCCTAATGGATGAACCCTTTCTTCTTATCTCCCCATCACTTTATCGTTACTTCATTTATTTCCAGATAGCCTGAAGGACTGATTGAAAACCCTTTTACACCTTTCGAGACTGCGGCAACATTTTCAATGACCCTTACAGGAATATATGGGGTATCACTCATCTCAATCTCTTGTGCTTCTGAGTATAGGTCTTTGCGTTTTTCTTCGTCTTTTTCTTTACGGGCAGCATCTATTAAATTATCAACCTTTGGATTGCTGTAAAAGAAGGTATTTCCAGCCGCTCCCTGTGATTCCGTATGAAATAGATTATATTGATTATAATCGGCATCCCCGGTCGCGTTTCTCCAACTGATGATGAACATTTCCGATTCCCCTTTATTTACTTGTTCAACGAACGAACCGTACTCCATGACCTGAACCTTCAAATGGATCCCGATACCTTTTAACTGTGATTGAAGTACTTCTGCCAAATTAACTCTTTCTTTACTATCCATTGTTAGAATAGTCGCATCAAGACCTTTAGAATAACCAGCTTCAGCCATCAATTTCTTTGCTTCTTTAAGATTGTAATCATAGGTTTTCAGATCAGCGTCGTACCCGAATACCTTAGATCCCATTAAGGAATTTGCCTTTACACCAACATTATTAAAGACACCCTTAATAATGGAATCCATTTCAATGGCATGGGCTATGGCTTTACGAACACGGACATCATTAAACGGTTCTTTATTTACATTAAATCCTATATATTCGGTACCATACCCTTCATTGCGGTAAACATCCATAGCCGCTGAGGATTCTACCTGGTCCATGACAGCTACAGGAAGAGGTTCTGCAATATGTGCTTCTCCCGTTTCTATCATCGATATCCTCGTGGAATCTTCAGGGACGACCTTGAAGATAACTTTGTCCACCTTTGGCTTGTCTCCCCAATAATTTTTGTTTTTCATCAATGTAATTTCTTGGCCTGGTGACCATGAATCAAAAACGAAAGGACCTGTTCCATTCGGCTCTTGGATAATTTTTTTTCCGTACTTTTCAATCGTTTTTGGACTGATGATTCCGCCTTCGTGATTCGCCAAGATGGAAAGCAGCGGGGAAAAAGGTTCCTTCAGAATGAATTGCACGGTATATTCATCAACCGGTTTCACTTCTTTTACCATATCGAATACTACCGCTCTAGGAGAAGCGACCAACGGATCCAATAGTCGATCAAACGTCTTTTTTACTGCAGCTGCATTAAATGGTGTGCCATCATGAAACGTTACATCATGCCTAAGCTTGAACTCCCAGGTCGTGTCATTTATTTGCTTCCATTTTTCGGCCAGCATAGGCTGTATCTCACTATTCTCATCACGCTGGACAAGACCTTCATAGATTTTATGGTGAGTGACGCTAGCGGCGTTAATCGTGGACATGAACTGCTGATCCAAATTCTCGGCGTCGGATAAGCGGGCAATGACCAGTGTACCCCCTTCGTTTGATGCTTTGTTCGGATCACTTGCTGTTGTGCTTACGTCATTGTTAGAAGAACAGCCAGTAATGATGATAACCATGAACATGATTAGGAAAAGCTTTCCTGCCCCACGCTTCAATCCCATGGACTTCGACCTCCAGATTTCATTTTTTGAACACTTATCTAATTATAGGAAATATTCTGACTATTTATTTTGAAAATCTTTACTATGTTTTTCATTTTCTTTACTTGTTTTCGTAAATTGTTTTCTCGCTTTTGCATCGCTTATCGATTCCACGATCTTAAATGATGGCTTAAACAATTCTTTCTCGGGAAGCTTCTGATAATCTCTTTCCAGATATCCTCTTCTCATCTTATCAAAATACTTTTGCCCCTTATATTTGATTTCTTTTAAATCAAGATTGGGGATTTTTTGATCCTTCATGACTACTTTTCCATTTATGATGGATAATTTAACGTCCCTCCCAGACCCACTTACGAACATGGTCCGAATGGGATCATCGATTACGCCCATATGATATCTGTCCAAATCAATCGCAATGATATCAGCTTTTGCCCCTGCTGCAATGCGGCCAAGATCGTTCCTGCCAAGAAAAGCAGCCGCATCAAGTGTGGCTGACCGAAAGAAATCGGCATAGACAGAGCCGTCCGTTTCTCCTTCCACCATCCGTGAGAGCATGCTCCCTATCCTTACGTTCTGGAACATATCCGGAGGGAAGGTGTCCGTTCCAAGGGCTATATTGATCCCAGCCCTTTTATATTTAGCGAATGATTCTAACGCTTCCCCATGCCTCCCGATAATCAGGGGGCAATGAATCACCGTTGTATTCGTTTCTCTTAGCAGCGCCAAGTCATCACCCTGTCCATATTTCGCTCCACTGTATCCTGAAACAAAGTGGGCATGCGGGATCCCTGTTCTTGGACCGAGAAAACCAAGGTCGTACAAATATCTGATTGGTGTAACATGATGGGCCTCCCAGATGGTGTTGAATTCAAAACTTCCTTGTGCGGCATGGAGCTTAATCGGGACATCCAATTTTTCGCTGTAATATTTGATCTGTTTTAATTGCTCTGCCGTTTGGGACTCTATACGTTCTGGAGCGAGCATCCCTCTGACCATGCCTCCATGGGCTCCATCGAATTTTTCTACAAACTCCACCGCTTTTTGCAATCCCGCTTCACCGGCTTTTTCATCCCAATGCAGTTTTATATTTCCGTTAGGCTGGACGACTCTCATTCCTGATTGGAAACTCGGGCCCAGGTAAATCCTTAACCCCAATTCAGCTGCATGTTTTGCCGCAGCTGCCAATTCTTCATAGGTTTCGGCCCAGCTTTTATAAAAAACGGAAGTGATAGGCATGGCCGTCGTCACACCATGAAGAATGAGTTGTGAATAAGCATATAAAGATTTAAAGGATTCTTCTTCCTCGGTCATTAATTCGGGATGTCCGCTTTGTATATGATTCTCTGACCAGAGAAGGTTTTTCTGTCTGTCCGCACCGGCTTCAAAATGTAAAATATCATGGTCAATGTCCCCTAATGCATTTAAATCTATGAACCCAGGACTGATAATGGCGTTACCGGCATCCATTACCTCGTCCACTTCTTCATTGTAATTTTTCCCTACATACAGTATCGTGTCTTTTTCATAAACGATCTCTGCGTTTTCCAAAATGACATGATCGCACCCATCATACCCAATTACATATCTTCCTTTAAGCTTGGTTTTCATCTTATTCCCCTTTCCGCATGGCCGGCAGCGTCTTCGCGTTCGTCATATCGCTTTTCATCTACATATGCCCTGGCGTGTCCCCAGAAATATTTCGTCGGCTGCATGTACTTTTCGAGCCCGGCACGCTTTATCGTTGAAAAGGCCTCCTCATTCGCTTCATCAAGCACTGTACTTTCATGAACGGTCCGTACAATCCTCCCCTCCATGATCAATTTCCCATCAACGATGACATGCTCCACATCATTCGCCACTGCTTGAAACACAAGCCGATGAACATGCATGAATTCAGGGGTCAGATGTGGCTGATGCAGATTGACCGTAATGACATCGGCTTTTTTCCCAATCTCCAGGGAGCCTATTTCATCATCCCAGCCAATGCATTTAGCAGCATCTATCGTGATCATTTCCAACAGCTTGCCTGGGGGTAAATAATAGTAATCCCTTAGGGCTGCCTGGTGAACAAACTGTGTTTTCCTCATTGCCTGGAACATATCGAAACTTGTGGAAGGGGAAGTCCCATCCGTGGAGATTGCCACAGTTGCCCCCATCTCCAATAATTCGGTTATGGGGGTACGTGCATGAACCTGGCCAAATCCAGGTGATGCACTGACGTTTGTACCTGTTTCCGCCAATATTCTTGCCTCATCAAAGGAAATGCCGCGACAGTGCTGTAAATGAACATCTGGACCCAACAAGGCATTTTCCTTATCCTGTATCGCTAAATGAATCATCCCGCCAAAGGCATCAGAGTGTATCCGTGTGTTATATTTCCTGGCAATCTCCCTTATTTTCTTCGCTTGATAAAGATCATGATCATTCAGCCCATAAAGCCTGTCAGGAGATGTGGGATTGGAAGGATCAACGGATGTAACGATGACAAATGGTGTAATGAAGGCTCTCGTGCGGTCTTCATTTGCATGGTTCAGTGCCTCGATTACAGCTTCTGCCCCCTTCAATACTCCTTCATAGGAAACTTCCTTTACCATTCTCTTTCCGTCAATCCACCTACTGAACGAATGTGGCCATGGAGGGTTACAGGGCCCGGTGCAAACCACTTCCCTGATTCCCACTTCGGCGTATGCTTTTGTGTGATTGATGGCGAAAATCGGTTCATCGGATCGTGGCATGGACCCTAAAACGCTCACACCTGTTGTTACACCCGCCTTTAATCTCTCAAGAGAGGAGAGCTTTCCTTCGTAGTACCAAAAGTCATCTGTTACAAAATGTTTATACGTATTTGTCATGATGGGCATCCAAAAATCAATATTCTCCATCGCTATCGTTTTGAACATGGAATGCCCCCCATGACCATGAACGTCTATTAATCCGGGCAATATACACTGATGGCTGCAATCAATGACCTTTACAGCCTCATACTTCAATTGCAGTTTCTCGGTTGCATCAACGGCTAAAATCCTTCCTTGATTTATGGCGATGGCGCCATCCGGCAGAATTCTCCTGTTTTGATCCATGGTTATCACGGTCCCATGGATTAGCAGTAAATCAATCATATTTCCCCTCCTAATTGAGAAGGCAGCATAACATCCTTATGCTGCCTTCCTTTTTTGCTGAATTCCCTACTTCACGGTTACATCATCAAGCATTAAATAATTTGCCGGATTCAGCCAAAGCCCTTTAACCGTCCCTCCATATACGGCCAAGTGCTCATAGTTGCGAATAGGAACATATGGTACTTCTTCCCTTTCAATTTCTTGTGCCTTCGAATATAGTTCCTTACGTTTATCGGCATCCGATTCTTGACGTGCATTTTCAATCAATTTATCCACTTCCTTGTTGCTATAGAATGAACTATTTCCCGCAGCACCTTGGGATTTGCTATCAAAAAGATTGAATTGATTATAATCTCCATCGCCGGTAGCATTGCCCCAGCCGCCTATCGATACTTGGTGCTCGCCCTTAGCGGTCGCGTCAATGTAGGCCCCATACTCAAGGACCTGAATCTTGACCTTAATTCCAATTCCTTTTAACTGGGATTGAATCACCTCCGCCATGTTGATCCTTTCCTTACGATCACTCGTTGTCAGTGTAAACTCCAAGCCATCCTTGACCCCTGCTTCAGTCAAGAGCTTCTTCGATTCATTAATATCATAGTCATAGCCTTTTATATCCGGATCATAGCCAAACACCTTTGGGCTCATTGTTGAATTTGCCCTCGTACCGACGTCGTTATAAACCCCTTTGATAATCGAATCGACCTCGATGGCATGTGCGACCGCTTTACGGACACGTACATCATCGAAAGGTTTTTTCTTAACATTGAAGCTTAGGTATTCAACTGCAAGTCCCTCCGTGCGATATAAATCCATCGTGTCCGATGCTTCGATCCTCTCAATCTCGGTCACTGGCACTTGATCGGTCACATGTGCTTCACCCGTTTCAATCATCGCAATCCTCGTAGCATCTTCAGGTACAACCTTGAATACTACCCCATCAATCTTAGGTTCATCCCCCCAGTAGTCCTCGTTTTTCGAAAGTACGATCTCTTCACCGGGCTTCCACGATTTAAAAATGAAGGGTCCTGTCCCAACGGGGTTTTGGCCTAGTTTATCACTATGCTCCTTAATGGCTTTAGGGCTGATGATGCTTCCTTCATTACTAACTAAAATAGATAACAGTGGAGCATAAGGATATTTCAGCTTGAATTGTACGGTAGTATCGTCAACCACTTTAATTTCTTTGATCATTTCCAATTTACCGGCCTGCGGAGAAGCTGTTGCCGGATCCAGTATCCTGTCGAAATTGGTTTTCACCGCTTCGGCATTGAATGGAGCTCCATCATGGAACTTGACTCCCTCTTGCAATTTAAATTCCCAAGTGACATCATCCAGTTGTTTCCACTCTTTTGCCAGCAGCGGCTTAGGATCCATGTTTTTATCAGGAACGACCAATGTTTGATAAACCTTTTCATAAACGACGTTTGCTGATGGAATGTCTGTTATGAAGTGAGGGTCCAGGCTGGTCGCGTCAGATAATCGGGCGACGATTAGTGTACCTCCTTCTTTCGCTTTTCCTTCCGATTCCTTGCTGCCGGTTTGATCTGTTGCACACCCAGATAAAATGGATGAGATGCCTAATAACGATGCGAATAGTACTCCAATCATACCTTTTCTCATTCTATTTCCTCCCTTTTCAACCTGCCTTTGTTTCTCCAAGTAACTTTCAGCTATGAGTACATCGGGCTTACTTCAAATTATAAGAAAAAAAAGAATTTTATATTTTCAGAATCTTTACTCATTTTTTAATTATCTTTACTGCTTTTCCGCATCATATTTACTTCAATACATATTTTGAATAAATTTAATGAAAGAAAAGGAGGAAATCCAATGAAGCCAGAGGTCGTCTTGAATAATACCGAATTGAAGGTAAACGAAAGAAAATCTCCAAAACTAAGAAACTGGAAAGCTTTTTATAAAAAATTCAAGAGAAATAAATTGGCATTGATAGGCGGGTACATCGTACTTTTTTATATTTTATTGGCCATGTTTGCACCTTTGATTTCACCACAGGATCCCTATGAAATTGATTTAGTCCACAAACTCCAGCCTCCGTCAGCCGAACATTGGATGGGTACGGATGATAAGGGAAGGGATATTTTAAGCAGATTATTATATGGAACAAGGCTTTCATTAACGGTTGGGTTTGTCTCTGTATTTTTCGGGGCGTTCATCGGCATACTGCTTGGGTTAACAGCAGGTTATTACGGAAAATGGATCGATACCATCATTATGAGGATTGTCGATGTTCTGCTGGCTTTCCCGGGAATATTGCTGGCTCTTGCCATCATTAGTGCCCTTGGCCCAAGTTTAATTAATGTAATGGTAGCGGTCGGTGTCTTTTCCATACCGATGTTTGCCCGGATTGTACGCGGTTCCACATTGTCAGTCAGGAAGCTGGAATATATCGATGCCATTCGTGCATTGGGAGCCACTGACTTCACGATCATACGCAAGCACATTTTTCCGAATATTCTATCACCCGTCATCGTTCAAGCTACATTACGTCTGGCAACGGCCATTCTGTCGGCAGCCGGATTATCATTCCTTGGATTGGGAGCCCAGCCTCCCTCACCGGAATGGGGAGCCATGCTGAGCAGCGGTCGGGATTATTTGTTCAGCGCCCCTCACATCGCCTTGTTTCCCGGAATAGCCATATCAACACTGGTGCTGGGTTTCAACGTCTTCGGGGATGGACTTAGAGATGCTCTGGATCCAAGAATGAAAAAATAAGGAGGAGAGAAAATGTTCGTTTTTATAATCCGACGGGTCTTTCAAACCATACCGGTTTTACTAGGAGTGAGTCTTGTTGTTTTCCTCATCATGCAAATGGTCCCTGGAGATCCGGCAACACTGCTTGCAGGTGAAGGGGCTACTAAAGAAACGATTGAATCGCTGCGACATGATCTTGGTCTTGATCGTCCAATCCTCTATCAGTATGCAGACTATATCATTCATGCTGTACAAGGTGACTTTGGAGAATCTCTCCGCAGCAGCCGCCCTGTTTTGGACGAAATCATGGTCCGCTTGCCAATCACCCTTGAACTGGCACTTGCAAGCATTTTCATAACCGTTGTCCTTGGAATGCTGGCAGGAATCATCTCGGCAACCAAACAATACTCGGTATCTGACATTTCCATCATGATCGTTGCTTTATTAGGAATCTCATTACCTAGTTTCTGGTTAGGTCTGATGCTTATCTACTTCTTTTCCGTAAACCTTCATTGGTTTCCGGTTTCAGGTTGGGGAACCATTAGGCACATGATTCTCCCAGCCATAACCCTTGGGGCCGGCGGAGCGGCCATTGTAGCAAGGATGACCAGGTCGAGCATGCTCGAAGTCGTTCGCCAGGACTACATCCGGACTGCAAGAGCAAAGGGATTAAAAGAATATGTCATCATTTATAAACATGGCCTGAAAAATGCGCTTATCCCCGTCATTACGGTCGTGGGCCTCCAGTTCGGTGCACTACTCGGCGGTACCGTATTGACAGAGTCCGTATTTGCCATCAATGGTCTTGGGAGATTGATAGTTGATGCAATCAGAACGAGGGATTTACCAATGGTTCAAGGCGGGGTCCTTATTGCTTCCGTTATCTTCGTATTCATGAATTTGGCAGTGGATGTCCTCTATCGATACTTTAACAAAAGAATAGACTTGAATTAAGGAGGCAGGATGATGAAACAGGTTGATGATAAAATACTTGAGGTAAAAAATCTGCAGACCCACTTTTTCACTGACGAAGGAACGAGTAAAGCAGTCAACGGAATCAGTTTCTCCCTCAATAAAGGGGAAACCCTCGGAATCGTCGGGGAGTCTGGAAGTGGTAAAAGTATAACATCCTTATCATTATTAAGGCTTATTCCATCGCCCCCTGGAAAGATTGCCGGGGGCAGCATCCTTTTTAAAGGGGAGGATCTGCTTACGAAGACTGAAAAACAGATGCGATCTATACGCGGTAATGAAATTTCGATGATATTCCAAGAGCCGATGACATCATTGAATCCCGTATATTCAGCGGGTGAGCAAATTGCAGAAGCCATCCGGCTCCATCAAAATCTGGGAAAAAAAGAAGCATGGAACAAAGCCGTCGAAATGCTTCGGCTCGTCGGGATCCCCTCACCTGAAAAAAGGGCAAAACAGGAGCCGCATGAGCTAAGCGGCGGAATGAGGCAAAGGGTCATGATTGCCATGGCACTTGCCTGCCATCCTGAGGTTTTAATAGCGGATGAACCTACAACGGCACTGGATGTGACGATCCAAGCCCAAATCCTCGAACTGATCAAGACGCTGCAAAAGGATTTCGGGACGGCTGTCATTTTGATTACTCATGATTTGGGGGTCGTATATGAAACCTGCGACCGGGTTGCCGTCATGTACGCAGGAAAAATAGTTGAATACACTTTGGCCAAGGAAATATTCACAAACCCAAAGCATCCATACACCATCGGTTTATTAAAATCCCTTCCACGATTGGATATGGACCAGGAAGAACTGACTACAATTCCCGGGACTGTTCCAAGTCCTTACAACATGCCCAAGGGCTGCAGCTTTGCTCCCCGCTGTGCAAATAAGAAGAGCATTTGTGAACAAGCCGTACCGGATCTCCAGGCAACCGGTCCAAGCACCCAGGTCAGCTGCTGGATGTTCACCCCCCAATGGGAGAAGGACTATAACACTCAAGAAGAGGTGGGGGTTTTATGATGGGGGTACCAGTTGCAGAGAAAAAGGTTTTGCTTAAAGTAGATCAATTGAAACAATATTTTCCGATCAAGGGTGGATTTTTCGGAAGAACCGTCAATCATGTAAAAGCCGTTGATGATATTAGCTTCCATATCTATCAGGGTGAAACCTTAAGCATAGTGGGCGAATCAGGCTGCGGAAAATCGACCACCGGAAGGGCCATCCTTCGATTGGATGAACCTACAAGCGGGAGCATTCACTTTCAGGACAAGGATTTACTCAGTTTAGGAAAAAAAGAAATGAGGAGCACCAGGAAGGACTTGCAAGTTATTTTTCAAGATCCATTTGCCTCTCTTAATCCTAGGCAGACTATAGGGCAAATCCTCGGAGAAGCTTTGGCCATCCAAAATGTAGTGCCTAAAGAAAAACGAAAGAGCAGGATTGAAGAATTATTGGGCCATGTGGGGCTGAGACCGGAGTCCATGGAAAGATACCCGCACGAATTCAGCGGCGGCCAGAGACAGCGGGTCGGCATTGCACGGGCTCTTGCAGTAGACCCAAAATTGATCATTTGTGACGAAGCTGTATCTGCACTTGATGTCTCCATTCAAGCACAAGTACTGAATCTATTAAAATCCTTACAGCGACAGTTCGACCTTACCTTTCTTTTCATCTCACATGATTTGGGAGTGGTCAGGCATATCTCGGATCGCGTAATGGTCATGTATCTCGGAAAGATAGTCGAAATAGCAGATAAAAAGTCCATTTTCGAACAGCCGCAGCATCCATATACGAGAGCATTGCTATCTGCCATCCCAGTACCGAATCCGGTGCATGAAAGAGAACGAATCCTATTAACGGGTGATGTCCCCTCACCCATCGATCCTCCTAGCGGCTGCCGCTTCCATACACGGTGCCCTTTTGCGATGGACATCTGTAAAACACAGTTACCCGAGCTAAAGCTCTCAGCACAAAATCATCAAGTGGCCTGTCACATTGTGTCATAAGTTGTAGATTTCCGGAGGGGTCTTTAGTATGATACTAATAAACAGAATAATTCAAGTAATTTAAAAATATAACCAGCAGAGGTTCTCCATGCTTAGTTACGAGGGATTCACGTTAATTATCATGCTCTTCATTTTAGCTCCCATCATGGGAGCTATCGCTCTTTTATTTTTATTCATATTCGAGAAAAGGATCGACCTTCTTGAAAATAGAAACAAAGAGATACGCCTGGAGCAAGCACTGCAAGAAGCACAATATAATAAATTGAACCAGCAAATCCAGCCCCACTTTTTATTTAATACACTAAATGTCATTTTGGGATTGGCCCGCCTGAACAGGACGGCTGAATTGATACGGGCCTTAGAGGCATTTTCGCAATTCTTGAAATTCAAATATAAAGCTTCAGAACCATTAATCCCCCTTTCCCAGGAAATTCAGTATACCCAGCATTATCTCGACATCCAGACCCTACGTTTTGGTGACCGCCTTAAGATTGATATGGAGTGCCCAAACCCATTATCAATCGCACTGGTACCCCCTTTCATTCTCCAGACCTTAGTGGAAAATTCGTTTAAACACGGATTGGAAAAAAAAGTGGGGGAAGCCCTTCTGCATATCCGGTTCTATCGGGATTCGCAGATGGTGTATCTGGAAGTGGCGGATAATGGTTTAATGGGAAATGCATCTTCCGTTACTGACGAAGGCGGCCATGGCCTGGATAATATCCAAAAACGTTTATATCTGTATTTCAGTGACCGTGCACAATTGAATATATCTTCTAATGAATCGGGAACAAAGGTAGAGGTATCATGGCCACTTGTTTATGATAAGAAAATGGAGGAGGCGGCCCCGGAATGAATGTATTATTAGTTGATGACGAACCATTGGTCCTTGAACAAATGGAATATATGATTCAGTCCATTTATCCTTTTTGGAAGTTTCATAAAGCTGCTGATGCCTGTCAGGCACTGACCTTCAACCAAAATTATAAAATTAATCTCGCTTTCCTGGATATTAATCTCCCCGGGCGATCGGGTCTTGAATTTGGTGAAGACCTAAGGGCACTGAACAAAGAAGTGGAAATCATAATGGTGACCGCGCATCAAAGTTTCGATTATGCCCAGCAATCCATAAGGATAGGCGTGGTTGATTATTTAACGAAGCCTGTAATAGAAAGCGATTTGCAGAAAGTGCTATCCAGATATGATAAAAGGGAGTCTTCCCATAACTATTCAACCCTGATTCACCATTCTCTTTCATTCATACATGAAAATTATGCTGAAAAACTCTCCCTTTCGGATATCGCTCGTGAAGTGCATACCAACCCGACTTATTTAAGCAGGAAATTCCATGAAGAAGTCGGTACTTCCTTTTCGGAATATATAATGCAATATAGAATAAAAGCTGCTAAAAGGGCCTTAACCAATAACACCAGCTGGAGCATATCAGATGTCGCTGAGAACTCAGGTTTCAATAGCCAGCATTATTTCAGCACTTTATTCCGGAAGATAGAGGGAATCACTCCTAAAGAGTTCCGCGAGAAAGGAAAATGAACTTTGCGACAACGTACATTTCAAGAATACGTACAAGGCCCCATTCAAATTGGGATGGGCTTAGGGATCATCTCCCTCCTGGCACGCTGGGTCACAGGAACCACGATATTATCCTCCCCTGAATCGATGGTGAAGTATGGAGTTTTCGGAGGGATCGGCTATGCTCTTATGGGAGCGATCGCCCTGTTCATGTTCAGCTTCATCGGTAAGAGGGTCCGGCAGGATTTTCCAGTGGGATTGACCATCGGGGACTATTTAAAAACCAGGCTTCATCCTTTGGGATATTGGATATTGATCGTGATCCTGGTCATGACCAGCTTATATACTTTATTCATCCAGGGAATGGCAGCGTCCACCCTATGCCAGTTTCTTTTCGATACGCCGCTATATGTCGGGTTGTTCTTTTTTTTCGGCTTTTGTGTTCTTTTTGCCGGCTTCGGCGGGTTAAAGCTCATTCATGGATTCGCAGCTTTTCAAGTCGTCTTCATGTTTGCCGCCGTTATCTTAATTCCTTTATACTTTTTCGTCAAAGAAGGGATTCAGCCTGTTTATGATGGGATTCGTTTATACCATCCATACATGCTCGTAATCAATAAGTATGATCTATGGAGTTTTCTTTTTGCAGGACTTCTTGTCGGGTTCGGCCAGTTTTTCTTTGACCTGACATCATGGCAGCGATTATTTATGATAGAGTTGAAAAAAGTCCCCTTAACATTCTCTTTATCTGGCCTTATATGGATTATATTCCCGCTCTCATTTTCATCCCTGTTCATCATGGTTATCTTTACGGGCGGTTTCACTGACATACACTCGATTTTGGCTGGATTGGCAAACAAGATAACAACACCATTCTTTTTCATCCTTTTTGTGCTCTGTGCCTTCAGTGCAATCACCTCAACATTCGGTGCCTGCCTGCATTCATTGATAAGCCTGATCGTAGCCAATATTCTTGTACCCTTTCAAACGAAAAAAAGCGACCAGCAAAAAATAAGGATGGCCTGCCTTCTTTCAACCTGTATTGGAGGATTGGTTTTCGTAGCTACGCTCTTCTATTCCCCAAACCTTTTAGAGCTTTTATTTTATTCAGGTAATGTATATTCAGCATTGCTGGCTCCAATCCTTGTTATCGTATTCAGCAAAGGGAAAGTCGCTGATTTCATACCGATAAGCGCGGTCCTGGCCATCGTTGCCTCATACATCATCAAGCCTTATGTAAGTGAATTCCAAAGCATATGGTTAAGTGGATTAGCTTCATTGTCGATCATAGTGATTTGTATGATCCTTACCTTCATCAAGAACAAATGGAGGTTAGTGAAAACAAAACGGGAATGATTACGAAGCTGCACAGCTAAGTGGTTACATAACAAACTATGTAATCTGTTACATGTAAAGCGATAAAAAAAGAAAAGTTGCCGACATATGTCGGCAACCCAAAGTTTAAAAAACAGATGAAGCATTTCGCATAGGAACTACCTTTTCGAGAAACTAACCTTATTCAAACCAGAAATTTCATCTATATTTCAAAGCAAAGTTAATTGAACGGAAGGTGCGAGACTTCTGGTTAGAAAAGCGCGTCAAAGGGAGACCCCGCAGGCACAAGAAGCGCCGAGGGCGGACCGCCCGCGGAAAGCGAGTGCCTGGAGTGGAAATCAAGAAAGCAAAATCAATTATCATCTAGTTTTTATGGAGTTTTAATCTTAATCAATCAAGACTCTTGCCCTTTAAATCAAGGTTCATCGCAAAATATCCAAATCAAGTGCCTCTATCAATCACGTAATAACTTAGCTTGCCACCTTTCTGAAATACCGATATACCTTTTCTAGCTTTTGGGTTTGTTTCCCCTTTGGGCTTTCCATATTACCGAATTCGAAAAACTTCACTTTTTTGATTCCGACAAAATTGAATAACGCTCTTTTCATCAATATTTTATGCGCATCATTCAACCAGAGAAGCGGATACTTTGCAGGTCCCTTCATCGTTGATACACATACGACCGACTTTCCTTTAAGAAGGCCTTCTGGGAACAATCCCTTTTTATCCCTGTAGGCGAAATTCGAAGAAAATAATTGATCAATGTATCCCATCAGCATTGCGGGAGGCCTCCCCCACCAGATTGGATAAACAAAGACAATCTTATCGGCCCAAGTAATTTGATTTCTATATTTTTCAAGCTGAGGATCACGATGCATATCACGCCTTCGTTTATGCTCATTGAACTCCAAGAGCGGATTAAAGCCCTCTTCATATAAATCCAAAACCTGCAGCCCCTTTATGTGGGTGTTCTCCTTACTTCCCTTGATGACTTTTTGTAAAAAGGCATAGCTTAAACTTTCATGATTTGGATATGTGTAAATGACTAGCATGTTCATGACGTCCCCCCTATTTACTTATCATTTGATAACAATAATACAACAACACCTTTTTTGTTGTCAAATGATAATTGTATTTTGACAACACTTTTGATATCTTCTCAGTAAGAGGTGAAAGTTATGGACAAAAAAGTTCTTTTTGAAAAAATGGTCACATTTACAACTTCCGTACATCAAGTGACACACGAATTGACCCAAAACGCCAAACCCGATTCCATCACGCCGGTACAATATCACATTCTTGAATATATAACAGTCAGTCAGCCTGTCACTCCAAGTGAAATCAGTGACTGTCAGCACATCTCCATGCCTAACACGAGCCGTGAACTGAAAAAATTAAGCGAAAAGAATTTAATTGAAAAAATAAGTGATCCGGAAGATAGACGGAAACAATACATCCGCCTCTCCAAAGAGGGGGAAACGATGATGAACGAGGCTTTTGCAATCGTGGAATCCCGTTTCCAAAGCCGGCTGCAACATGCTTCGAAGGAAGATTTAGCGGATATTGAGCGCGCAATGGATATTCTTCAAACTAAACTTTTTTACTAAATAAACAAAAAGGCTCCCGAGACTGAAGTTGATTCTTTGTCAACTTCAGTCTCGGGAGCTCCTTCATAATCTCCATTATAATCAGGTACCGCAAAAGGTTCGGTAAGGTGTTGTTGACGCAGGCAGTGTGGAGTATTCGGCTTGTTCATCAGAGTGTGCATAAGGGTTTGAGAGAACATCCAAAAGCCGTTCCATCACGCTGTAGTCCCCTTGTTCCACTGCCGCTTCCAATGCTTCTTCAACCCGGTGATTCCGTGGGATCACTGCAGGATTGCTTTTCTCCATCAACTGATTCGAAGATTCCTTCGATTCCTTCTGCCTGCCTAGTCTAGCCAACCAGAGCTCTTGCCACTGGGCGAATTCAGGTGTCCCGAAAAGGACCGTATCCGCCATCTTATCTAAGGTCAAAGCACGGAAGGTATTGGTATAGTCGGCACCATGCTTTTTCATCATACTGAGGATGCCATTAATAAGGGCTTCATCCTGTGTCTCTTCGTTGAATAACCCCAGTTTTGCTCTCATTCCCGCTAACCAATTAGTGTGATACAGATCATTAAAAACAGAAATCTTATCTTGGGCCAGTGTAACGGCCTGATCCTCGTCATCATGTAACAGCGGCAATAGGGATTCAGCGAATCGCGCAAGATTCCAACCCCCAATTATCGGCTGGTTACCATAGGCATAGCGGCCTTGAGTATCAATTGAACTGAATACTGTTGCAGGGTCATAGGCATCCATGAAGGCGCAAGGGCCATAATCGATGGTTTCTCCGCTAATCGTCATGTTGTCGGTGTTCATCACCCCATGAATGAAGCCAACCAGCTGCCATTGGGCAATGAGCTCAGCCTGACGCTTGACCACTTCCTGCAGCAGCGAGAGATAACGGCTTTCATCGGCTTCAATGTCTGGAAAATGACGCTTTATTGCATAGTCGGCAAGGGTCCGGAGTTCCTCGACCGTGCCCCATTTTGCAGCGAATTGAAAGGTTCCGACACGAAGATGGCTCGAAGCCACACGGGTCATGATGGCACCAGGCAGCCCGGTTTCACGGATTACCGTTTCACCGGTCGTCACCACTGCCAGACTTCGGGTGGTAGGAATGCCGAGCCCGTGCATCGCTTCGCTGATGATGTATTCGCGCAGCATCGGTCCAAGTGCAGCCCGGCCATCGCCCCCGCGGGAATATGGCGTTCTTCCCGGACCCTTCAGCTGGATATCGACCCTCTCGCCTTGAGGCAAGACCTGCTCGCCAAGCAATATCGCCCGGCCATCCCCTAACATATTAAAATGCCCGAATTGATGCCCCGCGTAAGCTTGGGCAAGAGGCGAAGCACCCTCTGGAAGCTCGTTTCCGGCAAACACCGCCACGCCATCATCACTTTGAAGCTTTTGAACGTCCAAACCAAGGAATTCAGCGACGCGTTCATTGAGAATGATCAACTCCGGTGAACGTACAGGAGTCGGGTTCGTGCTCGTGTGAAATTTTTCCGGAAGACGGGCATAACTATTGTCTAAATTCCATCCAGTTTCATTTGTCATGGTTTCTCCTTTTCTTGTTTTGACTTTATTGTATAAATGTTCTTTCTCTCGAGATTCAGTTAATCCACGCGATAAAACTCAGTGGCAGTCCATATTAATGTCTACTTCTGCCAATTTATTATACCGTTTCCAATTAAAAATGGCTCTTTTTAAGTATGGGTGAATGATAATGATCATTAAATCTTTGGATAGCGTACCTCTTGCTAGTAATTTAGAGCTTGAAAAAAGCCTGCCGTTGATCCGGCAGGCACTGAATTTTTATATTAACTTCACTGGAAGAGTCATGTATTCAGTCATGCCTCCTCCACCTTTTTCTGTCTTCTTCCTTCCCGTTTTGTCTCCCACATCCCTCCCCAATCCAGGATATGCTTAATTCAGTAAAGTCAGGCTAATAAAAGCAATGCCAAATATACAGTACAGACTGAGGGTAAAGGGCTGGGGAAAAATAATATATACTATCATACTAATGATCATTAGCAGGATGCTGAAGGCATTTATCCTATCTCTCCACATACTCACCTTTGGTCAACTCCTTTTCCACAAGCGTAAGGTACATTTTCATCGCATACTTCTTCCGGTGCTGCCTGGCCGGCTTTGAGGAAACGCCTTAAAAGCACCCCTCTGACAGTCAAGGCAAGCAAAAATAGAGTTACTTTCTTCATTCGTCATTACTTTAAGTTATAATGGCTGTGTGCCTAATTTGTATTTTTTTCATTTTTCGTTAGTAAGTAAGCGTATGATAATTTATAATTATAAAATTGAACCCACTAAACAGCCATGTAGCCAAAATGATAAATCTATAAAAATAATCTAAATATTCAGACTCTTAAGGGGATATGAAATGAATGATCTATAAAACTTTCAAGGTTGTATCGAGAACCTTGCACAAAGGCCAAACCGAGGATTTCGCCTATGTTTTTGAAGGGAAAAGCCTGCTGATTGGCCGTGCAAGCCAGCACTCCAAAGCTGATTTCATGCTTTACAATGACTTCGTTTCCAGGGAACATTGCCGGATTTATATGGAGGAAGGACAGCTTCTCATTGAGGATTTGGCAAGCAAACACGGTACCTCGGTGAACCAGATGCCGCTAGTTCCGGGCCATCCCTGCCTCATCGAACCGGGGGATTCCATTACTTTGATTAATGGATTGATTGAATTCATGATTTCCATCGACAACGATTTAACACGGGATTTCACTCCGGTGAACCCGGAGATACAGCAAATCGTGGCTATCAATAAGCACCTTCAGACCGTGATCATCAATGATGAAGCGCCCATTAAAATGCCTACTAAGGAATTCGATTGCTTTAAGTTGCTTTATGAGAATTTGGACAACCTAATCTCAAAAGAAGAGATTGTCCAGCATGTATGGCCCGAGAGAATCGGTGATCCCGAGCAAATTGTGACGGCAGAAGAAATCGCTTCACTGCTGTACCGGGTGCGGAAACGGATAAATGGGCACTTCGTAATAAAAGCCGTCATTCAAAAGGGATATTATATGAAATCCATCCTTTCATTCAAACTATCGGACCTGTAATGTTAATCAATCGAACTCTAAATGCAGGCATGAAAAAAAGCATTGCTGATACCCAATGCTTTTTTTCATGCTTTTATTTCTTAGGTAAGTCCAGATTAGTGAATTGATCGACTGGAACTACATCTTCTTCCATATCCATCACCTTCAGCACAACCCGGTCTCCTACATTCGTCAATACAACATCAGATAGTTCATTGACTCCAGGGTCTACTGAGAATCTCTTGGCATTGCCTTCTACGATTAAATAGAATACGTATCCATTGGAAAGATTGGCATCGTTGATCCTTGTAACTTTCCCCTTTATTTCTTTCATCTCAAATCCTTTTTGAGGCGTTACACCGCTGACTTTCCCTAAAGATGCAATCAGCTTTTTATAATTCCGGAAAGCTTCGTCTTTCGTTTTCCCAAAGACAACTTGGGGGTTATCGCTATTGGCATACACGATCGCCACACCTTGAAACTTGCTGCCCTTTGTAACCGGGATGACATAAGTGGGCGCACCGTATATCGTATAGAAAATTCCATTAGTGGCTTTCCAGCCTGGATATTTAGACAAAAACTCACTCGCATTGGCGTTGGATTTTGCTTCCTTTCCAGTTAGAACGGACGTGACGCCTTTGTAGTACGTCATTTCACCGGTTTTGGCGTTGAAAACACCGTAACCAACCAGGGTTTTTGAGTTTCCTTTTGATTTAGCCCTGGTAAAGTCCACTACATAAATCAATTCGCCTTTTTCGTTGAATGTAACTTGCATATTTTCCTCATTTGGAATCAAGACATCTTTCTTCGGCCCAAATAAGGACTGGTTTTTCCACCCGTGAACGTATTTCCCCCAGTAGGTCCAATATTCCAGGGCCGTTTCCAATGTGAATGTTCGATCTACCCATTCAGGTTCTTTTCCTAAAGGATAGTATTTCATGTCCCCCGTTTCAGGATTCACTACGACTACCCCGTCCACTGCGGGCCCGCTTCGGTATTTCAAATAATGTCCCACTGAAGCTACAAAGAAGGGCTTTCCGTCTTCGTTCGGTTCCAAATATGAATCATGGATGATTTTATTCGGGTATGCTTTGCGGATGGTCCTTTCCAAATCATGATCGAGGTACTGTGAGGGAGCATACAGCATCTTCCCTTTTACCGTACTTGCCCCTTTATCCGTCGATACGGCAGAAATCAAATTATAACCTGGCGTGTATCCCGCTTTCCCAGCTTTCAAAAATCCGTCCATTTCAATTGGTGAAGTATAAGTCAATTCATCATTAATATTGGTTAGGCGGTATTCGCCTTCAGTGAAATATGATGCATTTTCTATTTTATTAATCGCTGCATCACCTTTTGCATCTGCCATTTTCACTGTAACAAGCGGCATGGTTTTTATATCTTGAACTTCTTCCAGCTCATTTTTCTTATCGACCTTTGTCCAGCCATGCAGATCTGCGGCAAAAGTGATGGGGTAAAACAGCATGATGACCCATGCTAATATCAAAACGAATCCTATCAAACTGTTGAAATATACATTCCAAGGTGTTTTTGGTTGCTTCTCAGCTTCGTTTCCCCTCCGATTTCGTCGGTTTATTGAAGATTCCCTGGCACTGTACACATACATTCTGGAATCAATGATGAGAATGAGCCCAAGAATGATGGCAAAACTCGAAAAGAATGCAGTGGCAGTTAGATCCAATAGCATAATATCGATAACGAAAAACAATATGGCAGCAGAAACTAAAAGTCTCAGCACCTGTTCAATGAAAAAGGATATATCTTTTTTGGTGATTGCGTTTGTCCATCTCTGCGGAATCAAGGAAAGTCCCAATATGGCAAATGGTATTTTCATAAAAATCCCTTTTAAGATGAAAACGAGTAGTGAAAGTATCATGGTTTTAAATATCTCTCCTTGTCATGTATGTTCCCATTTAACCATTTTATCACTTTTGTGCAACTAATTTACTGTCTTCAAAATATATCGAAATAATATTTCATCCATATCATAAAACTTCCAAAACTATTTACTCCAACGATGCTACTTTTATCGATTCAATGTTTATATAGATTCTAGAAAAGGATGGATGCCTTATGATATATGAAGAAACTTACCAATACCTATTAAGAAATGTATCTTCCACTGAATTCGATACGTGTTTGTACGCCTTGCTCCACAGTGATTGGGACGGGGTCATCCAGAGCCCGCTTCATATGATGGCCCGAGGAGTCGGAACGACAGAAAAGTACTTAAGGCAGATCATCAATAAATTCACCGCACCACAAGGATCTCTAAAGAAAGTGTTTGTGCCTGTTCCTCAAGGTGAAGATATCTTTTATAAGTTTAACCTTGGTCCCGCAAGTAATCTTGGTTATAACAGGAAGACTGACCGTTATTGCAAGAAATACCGTTTCTTTTATAGCGATGCTTTCAAATCCTTAACGATTCATGGAAAACGGCTGCTGCTTATGGGTGCTTTCCGAATGTCTGTTTTGAAGTCTGAGTCAGTACTATTTGATTATAGTGAAATCGTCCCTGATTCCAGCTCGCTATTCACAAGGCAGCGCTTATTGGATGCAATCGATGCAATCCATGACGCTTTAGGCCATTTAGTGACGATTTCTTTTGCAAGCAGGGCTTTTTCAAAGAAAGAAGTTCTCGTGTTCACCTTTACCGAAGGTGTCTTGGAGCAGTATAAAGAAAATAGGGCGGAACGGACATTGTTGCGGAGAACGATTTTTAACTCTGGCTACCTTGGGCATATCAATGACTCTGTATGCAGGGAATTGGAAAGGGTCGGCAAATATATTTTCCGTTCATTTCTACAAGAAGCGACAAACATCTCCAATGATATCCAAAAGGAACTGCAGAAGTTAGCCCGTTTCGTCTATTCTCATTCTCTTAAGAAGTTTGGCCAGGCGCTTCCTGCCAATAAGCAGTTACTTCTTGCCCCAAAACAGGCCTCTGCTTATTTAAGCAAGATCATTTACAACGAAACATTGGAACAGATGGTCAAGTATGCCCACCAGGCAGAATCCATCAAAAGCCTGCTTGAACGCGCTCATTTTCATAGAAATATTTCCGAGAAGGCTCTCTGTCGGGAAGTGAATGATTTGGAAATGGCTGAACATATCGAGCCCATTCTCCAAAAGCACCATCAAGCAGAATTCATCCGCCATGTGCTGAACGACTGGTGCGAAACATGGCTCATTTCCCGTGTAAAGACTGTGACCGAAGAATTTCGGGCAGAAGGAAAAAAGAAAAGTACTGATGATGATAAGCAGGTCGCTGCCGAGTATATGGCGCGCATTAGAAACGATACATATGGCCAGTTGGACAGGCTGTTGACCTTGACCCTTAAATTCGGCAATCATGCAGTGGCCCCGGCTATCCGGAACTTTTCTCTTTCAAAGAAAAAGGAAACCCTCCAATCCTATTTCGCGATCCAAAAGAAGCGTCTGGATGTTCTCTCCATTTCCTCTTAAAATCACATATGTCATATGTTTTCCAAGAGAACGGATCCGTTCTCTTTTTTTTGCCTTCTTTGGGGACGAAGGCCGACTGTGAATTGCAGAATGACGATTGTGGTTTTGGGATGGCCCTCTGTGGATTTCTCCTCTGAATTCGTGTGTTGCATAATGGTCTTGTGGATAAGGGAACTTGGTCAGCAGATTGTTTTGACAACAGGCCTTAGCCCCTCTAATGGCATGGGCTTAAACATATAAGTTATCAAAGGGTCTAAGAATGGGCCTATATAAAGGAACTGAAAAAGTTTCTGATCATCAGTATGAATAAGGTGTTGAGTGCAGCAGGCTCTTTTAAAATAAGGCTCTTTTCGTAAAGATTGTTGTTTTTAAAACGAAACTTTTAAGGTTGATTGGAGCGGAAGTGCGAGACTCCCGCGGAAAGCGAGCATCTGGAGGGGAAATCAACCACAACTCACTACCTGGTAAATAGCAACATAGTATTTGAAAACAGCCTAAAATAAAAAGGCCCCACCATTTAGAATGGAAAGCCCTTATACCTTTTTATGGTATTAATAATATTTTCCCCGTACTTTTCCTGCTTTCAAGAAGTCTATGTGCATCAGCCCCATTTTCCAGCGAAAAAAGAGTCGGTTCTTCAACGAAGATTTTTCCTGCCATGATCCATTCAAACAACTCTGCTGTTCTTCTTTTCCTTTCTTCATGGGAAGTCAAGACATTCCAGAGGTCTCCACCTATTAATGCTTTGGATGTATCCATTAACATCCTTGGATCGATTTTCTCCGGATCGCCGCCTGCCATACCAAAGAAAACGACAGTCCCTCCAGTCCTTGTCGCCTCGAAACTATTCAGCAAGGTTTGGCCTACTGATTCATAAACGACATCAACGCCCTTACCTCCGGTTACTTCCTTAATGGAATTCATCCAGTCCGATCCGTAAAGGAAAACATGATCGGCACCCGTTTGTTTGGCAACAGCCGCTTTATCCTTTGTTGATGTCAAGCCAATGACCTGACTGCCCTTCATCCTGATCATCTGTGTCAGTAATTGGCCGACTCCGCCTGCAGCGGCGTGGACCAGAATGGTTTCTCCGTCTTTAACTGGATAGCTGTCATGAGTTAGATATTGGGCAGTCAATCCTTGTAGTAAAACGGAAGCGGCCGTTTCAAAGGAAATGCTCTCAGGCAACGGCAGCAGTTTATCTGCTGGAACTGAAACCAGCTCCGCATTGGCATGGGGAACATCAGCAAACCCAACACGATCACCTGCTTTCACATGATGAACATCTTCCCCGACATATTCGATGACCCCCGCCCCTTCATAACCCAAAATAAATGGGGGATCACCCACCAAATGATAATTCCCTTTCCTTCTATATACATCAGCAAAATTCAAGCCGATCGCTTTCATTCGAACGATCACGGCTGATCTTGAATGTTCAGGTTCTGCAATTTCTCTTACAGACAGAACTTCTGGCCCGCCGAAATCATCAAAGACAAGTGCTTTCATCATCCTAACTCCCTTCAATGGTTCTTCTTTCTTAAAGATATAGGATGAACCGTTTGATGGCAAGAAACACAAATGACCGCTCTCCCTTAAAGGCTAGAGCAGTCAATAAGTTTACTCAATCTGTATTGGAGCCAGGGCCGTTCTTTCGTTTATTCGCAGAATATTCCTTACCATGTGCTTCATGTTCTGCAATGATGTCTGCTTTCGGAATATGGTTATTCTTTTTCGGTGAAGCGATACGGTTGCGATGTTTTTTTCCCATGATCTATCTCCCCTTCATCCAATGCTATTTAACTTGAGCTGTTTAATACGTGCTAATGTTAGCTTGTCCGATTATTCCCGAAAATACCGGCAAAATAGGCACTTCATAATAAAGGAAAAACCATCAAAGAAACAGAATCATTAAAATGGATATATGGGGAGGGAATCATATGTTTCCTGTATTGTACACGAAAAGATTACGGGAAATTCGTGAAAGTGATGCGGAAACTATCTTCCAATGTTTATCAAAAGATGAAGTCACCCGCTTTTACGGTCAGGATTCATTGAAAAATATCGGACAGGCGAAGGATATTGTAGCTTCTTTTGCGAAAAACTATCTTGAAAAACGGGTGATTCGATAGTACATTCGGTTTTCATGCCCACGGTCCCTAATACAGACGGGCGGAAATAGGATATGAGGTCAGTCCAGCACATTGGCGCAAAGGATATGCGTAAGAGGCTGTTAAAGAAATAATCGCTTAGGTTTCAACGGCCTTGCATCGGCGCGGTTGTTTTTCTGGAAAACCTGTCATCAAGTGATCTTTTGGGTAAGCTTTGGCTTTATCCAGGACGGAATATTAAGAAGTTATATGTATCAAAAAGGCTCCCTCATGATACATATGTCCATTCCTTGCTGAAGTGAACCCCTAGGTAAAGAGAGAGTACCCCAGAAACGGATATACTTGGGTTCCTCACTATACCAACTGTTTCCTGCCGTTGGTGGTTAAAGCCAAATTGTTTTTTCTGCACTGAATCATTTAACAACGGCATTCATTTTTTCATATGGATAAACCAATCCCGGGTCCATATTGAATTGGTCAAAAAAATGATCTTCAAAAAATTGTTTAATTTGCATTAATTCCGATGGAGTTGGAAAAGAGGATACCATAATTACTGGAATTTTCTGAAATCCGATAATGTCTTCTTCCGTCGAAATGATTAAATCAATCTCTTCATACTTGTAAATCAATTCTTTGCTGGAGGGATCGAATGTTGAAATCCTCACCTGATTTCCGTAGTGATACTTTAACACTTCCCTTATATAATCTTTTTCGGTATATGTACGACAAACTAAAGCAACTATTATTGTGTGTTGATTCTTATTTCGCAGAATGGCTGCCTGAAGGAGTGAGAATATTTCCAAAACATCCAGTTTCTTAAATTTAAGCGGCACTGTCAAGAAAGATTTGGTAGCCAGCTTCTCTATGGTCTGAAAAATTGGATTATATTCATAATAGGGAAGATATTGTAACATGGAATTCCTTACAGTCTCCATTTCAAATTCTGTTTCAAGTGATATTCTCTTTAATGTTTGGTATAAATGGAACAAGAAGATATCATCTTGTGATAGATTAAAACAAACATATTCAGAAAGGGAATCCAAAAATTGAGTCAACGGAAAACCTTGTTTACTTTTCATTCTGTTTCGAAGGTATCGAAGATGTTGTGATCTATTAACTGGTTTTTCCTCACTCATGAGATAAATCGATAAGTAAAATATTTCCTGAAGTTGGATATCTCGTGAGGGGCATCTTTCCATATAATGTCCTAGTTCTTTAGAGAAATCAAAATACTTACTGCCTTCGTAATTCATTAAGACTGATTTTGGATAGGAAACGAAATACCCCATAGTAACACGAAGATTAGATATATATAAAATCATTGTAAGTCGGTGTAAAGCACCAGTCCGAAATGACATCGAATATTTCGAAAACAAATGAAGTAACGTTGTTTGAAATTCCTTTTCATCGAGAGAATCTTTATCTGTATAGGTTTCCAATGTCGCAAAATCCAAATTTTGCATGATAAAGCGCCGGATTTTCTTTTCTTCCCCTACTAATTTGAATGGGCTAGCAGTTAAGTTTACACCTGCTTCCCGTACTACCTCCTGTAATTTTTCAAGGTGACGATATGCGGTGGAACGACTAATATGCACCTCTTGAGAAATCTGTGAAATATCAACACCATCATTCAAAAGAATTAACTTTAATATGTGAAAATAGGAATTCTTTTCTCTTATTTGCACCAATAAATTTTCTAAAGTACCATTTTCAGGTTTAATAAGACATATTCCAAGACTTTCACTTTTCTCAAAACCCCAACCCTCGGGGATTAAAGTCTCCAGGAATTTTAAATCACGCCGGATTGTACTTTTTGAATACCCTGTTTTATCGGATAATTCAGCTAAGTTACTCCATTTATTATCCTTAAATAAATGAAAAATCACGTCTGAATAACGTTTATAAAATCGATTCATACTATCACCTCTTTACCTGTCCACTTAATAAGACATTAGCCCTAAATGCACTTACCCTTTACCCATTAAATACTTTAGTAAACTCCCTAAATGGTCCCATTTTCATCTAAACCTTTTCTTTTTTGGAACACTAGTTCAAATATGAATTGGTATATACCGATTTTGAACTCTCCCCGATAAGGTCATTATTATGATTTTCTGCTGTTAAATTTGTAGTGCAAAGAAAAAGAATCCTCTATTCCAAACCCGAATCTAAATAATTGGATTAAATGTTTAAAGATCATAATGAAAGAGACTTTTAAAACCTTTCTCCGGAACTAAGTGCTATGAACGTTTTAGAGAAGCGCCAGCAATGATATATATGTAAGAAAAAGGAAACCAATATTGACCTATTTTGAAGGGTCTACGGCTTCCACAACGATCATAAGGGCTATACAGTTTTCCTGTACTCACTTCGTTAGAAAAGGAATATACAAAAAAAGGCCTCATTCACGTTTACAGGAGGCCAGTATGCATCGAATGACTTACCAACTTGTTAAAACGAAAATGAGGTGTCTATTAAGAGCCAGTGTACAAGAAAAAGCGAAACCGAGCATTTTACATTTTTTGTTTTAAATAATTCAGGTACACTTGCCCGATTTTAACTAGACACCAATCATAAGCACGGATGGGTTAACGGATAGGCTGTGTTTTAGCTAGCTACGTATTGGACATCCCTTGAGCCTTGTAAAGTCGTCCATTCAAACGATAGCCAATGTTCTTTCAGCTTCGGCATGTTCAATTTAAATTGACTTATCGTCACTTTAAAAAAGGAGAAGAACATGTTTGATTGGGTTTTATTCGATCATCTAAAAAATGATTAACCATAGGCTTTTTTTCATGGCGCATCCACTAAATTCCATTTAATCCTGCCCTTATAATCACCTATATAGACAAAAGGTTCCATTTTTAATAATATCCCCTGATTTTCTCGCCAATGTATGGATATCTCATCCATACTTTTGGTTGTATGTTCAAAAACATTCATGGCAACTCCTAGTAACATTTTTTCTTCTTTTCCAAATTCATCAACAAAAGTTAAGGCATCTAATAAATAATGTCCGGCTCCATCAGAAAAATCTTCACTTAAAGTAGCCGTCAGCCGCCACGAACTGCCGGTA
Source organism: Peribacillus simplex (assembly GCF_001578185.1). NCBI lineage: Bacteria > Bacillati > Bacillota > Bacilli > Caryophanales > Bacillaceae > Peribacillus > Peribacillus simplex. The sequence goes on from NZ_CP011008.1 coordinate 4,443,899, forward strand.
CCACGAGTATCCTTCACGCGAATATCCCAATCGGCATTTCGTTTTGCAAATGTCGGTTGATTTGGAATTTCCATGTCTACAAAACTAACATCCGTAGCGACATTGGTGAAACTAACTTGTCCAATGACTTTCAAGGTGAGTTTTTCCACGTTTGATCGCCTGCCAGTATCATCCACACTGTAAACATATACAGTATGTGTCCCTACTGATAATTCATCTGCTGGAATGGTATGCTCGTAGCTGACTTCTTCCCCTTTATCAGCAACATTTGCTGCACCAGATGCAAATTTAATTGGCTCACCTTTATCCAGCACATAGTATAGGTCCACTTTGTCACTATCTGCATCACTCCATGTCCCTTTTATTGTGTAGCCACTTCCTAAATCAATAGGTAATTCCTTATCAGCATCAACAAGTGTAAGAGATGGCGGTTCTACAACAATGATTTGTAGAGTTGCTACATTGGACTTTGCTCCATTTTCATCCGTTACATACACTTCAAAAGTGTTTTCCCCCATATTTAATTGGTCTTTTGAAAGGAGAAAACTCCAGTCGGCACTAACGGAAGACACATCTTTCTCTTTTTCTTCAGATTGGATTTCCTCTGAATTCAATTCATAGTAAAAAGTGCCTTTAGAATTATCACTATCTTTCCAAGTTCCTGTCACTTCATAATCTTCACCTTCGGATACGTAAACAGGGCCAGCATCATTTATTGCTACTTCTGGTGCTTGATTAGGCTGGATGACATAATCAATTGAATTGGTATCAATCACCATGTTATCTCCATTAAACCTAGCTGTTTCAGTAACTGAGGCAGCCTCCGTTGTTGCATTGACTTTCACTTGAAAAGAGACCGTCGCTGCATTTTGAGTGGAATTCATATTTGGAATACTAAGTGCCAGCGATTGTCCTGACCACGAATTATCATCTAATGCTGCAGTCTCACCAGGGGTTGTCAATGTCATGGAGCCTGGGATAAACGTAACATGATCATTCAAGACCGTGTTCAAGATGATATTTTTCCAATTTTGTAAACCACCGTTATATTTCGCATAAAGCGTATAGGTTAATACATCACCTTTAAAAACTGAAGAGCCCTCCCCAACAACAGAATCATCCTGTCTCGTTATCGTTTGCTCAACTTCTGCATTTACTAAATCCGGTATTTCATCAAAAGCGACACGATTGGTTTGCTTGTAAGTAGGACCTGTTGAACCAGTGAATCCCCAATAAACTTTTGTAGAGCCAAAAACATCTTGTACATTTACAGCAACAGTAACTGGATTTACTCCTTCTAATTGATACGTGAGTGCTTGGCTTGCAGCATCCCATTTCACTTCGAATTTACGCCATGTACCATTTGATAACAGACCGGGATACTGAACGCCAGTATTACCATCTACGTTATTATGTTTCATGGTTCTCCTATTACTTTGTACCGGCCAAACACCAATGGAATAATCTATATAAGTATCGGCTTTCCCTGGATACCCCCATGCAACATGGTCATCGTTAACATTAGTATCAAAATAGCTAGTATCACCATCATTTTTATAGGTATCAAACTCAACAGCAAAACTTTTTTGAATGCCAGATGTTTTCGATCCATTATAGCCTTCGTCAGCCCAAACCCCCAAGCTTGCCCCAGATTTTGCAATAGCATTTACACCTCTTGAATCATTATGCATCACAAATGCCATACCATCTGCCGCATTATTCCCATTATTTCCAAAATACAAATACATTGTGGCTGTAAAATCTTTGGTTAAATCCATTTTAATATCGTCGATTGACCAAATTGCCCCCTTTTGATTTGCCGTTCCAGGGGTTACTGAAACCAGTTGATCGTTAATAATGGAGCTATTTGATCCTGTTGATGGAGTGGTAAACAGGCCATCCAATATAATACTGGATGGAGGATTATCTTCTACTGGACCGGCTGCCTCCACTTTAATGGATTCCACTGGCCCCAGCCATTGAAGACTTGAAAAAAACAAGCCCATAATAATGAGAAATGAGAAAGTGATTCTAGTGAATATTTTACTCTTCTTCATGCTTTTCCCCGCTTTTTTTCCTTCTTAGTAGAATAATGACCAGTATGATTAATACCGCAATTAGCACGCCGATTCCTGCAAAAATAAGTGTATAGTCTTTTTCCAATTCAACTGCTTCTTTATTTAATTTCTTTGAATCATCACCTTTAATCTCAAACATTTTGTCAAATTTCCAGGTTTGATCTCCGTCTTTTGCCGTTATATATATATGATATTTGCCAGGCTCTAACGCTTGATTATCCCAGCTAATAGGAAAATCGAAATTAGAATTCGGTGCCATGGATACGCCATTCTTCTCTGAAGAGTGAAGCATCTTCCTGTTTCCTTCTTTCGTGATTCGGGCATTCACTTCCAAGTTATTGACAATCATAGCTTCCGTGTTTTGCAGATTCGCAGTCACCACTGTGCGATAGTTCATCAATCCTGCTTGAACTTTATTTAACTTTAGATTGGGTTTTACCCTTTTATCCGTTTCGGTCAATTTGACGCCAATCACATACGAAAATTCATTGTTGATTTGAACATTATCATCTTCTTGTTTTTTGGCGCCTTGATTTATTTCGTACACATAGAATCCACCCAAAATCACTCCATCAAATGGTTCATCTGGCATTTGAATCGTAAAAGGCACTTTTTTCGTTTGATTTCCTTTTAACGTTACTTTTTGTTTTGGGGAAATGAGATCAGAAAATGCATACTTTAATGAACGATCTTTTTTTTGATTATTTTTACTGTAATCAATCACTCCATTTTGATTGGTTACGGCTGTATTCGGTTCAATCATTAAGTCGATTTTTTCACTCGAGTTATTCTTCACTGTTAAAGATATCGTTTGTTCGGCCCCCGGTTTCATATACAAGTCAAAGTAAGTCAACTTCTTATTGATTTGGTTTTTTGGAATATTGGCTTTGATTGAATATTCCATGGTCCCAGCAAAGGCTGTTTCATTCTGGGAAATGATTCCTAACCCAATCAATAAGGACACAATCAAAATAAATAGCCCTTTTTTCATCTATATCCCCCTCTAGTTTCAACATGATGTGATATATATTAATGGAACTTGGCTTACATAATTTCTTATAAAGCCAAGCCCTATTTGAGTATTTAGCTAGGTGCGTTGGTTAATTCCCATGTTACAGTACCACTGTAACTTTCGGCTTCAGCTGAGCCAGCCAAAACTTTTAGTTGCACATTACCATTATCGCCGTCAGAACCTGAAAATACGTCCAGCCATGTTCCGCGGCCAGTTTCTAAAGGTGCCTCCATGAATTTTTTTGAATCACTATTATCAAATGTAACGTCATAAGCCGTTGGCGGTTCAGAAACATTTGATGATTGTGATTTTACTTGTCCATTTTTGAATGTTAACTCAGCCCCCTGTAAAGACTCCCCAGTGCTATTTTTTAATTCAGAAGCCTTTGCTGTCAAAACCCATCCTTCGCCCGTTCCGCGTTTATCTGAAACTTGTACATATGGGTCTTTATTATTTGCGTTATATGTAGTGTTCCCACTCATAATTTTTTGGGTTCCAAATTGGATGTTGGAGACATAGTCCAAAGTTAAAGATCCACTATTTCCCGTTCCGCCATTGTCTGGATCTATAGGATCAATCGGACTCGGTGGATCCGGTTCATCTGGATTGACCGGATCTACCGGCTTGGTAATACCCTCATCCGGAATAAAATCAATATAATTTTGGGAAATAGCGCTATTCACGACAGCTGCTTCCGCTGAATTTGTCGAAAAGATCAATCCAGCCAGAATCATACTTCCTGCCACTGACAGGGTAATTACTTTCATCTTCCTCACCTCATGGTTTTTTATATTATTGTGGTGCATCCAATAGACTCCAAGTCAATGTTGAGACATACTCTCCAGCTAAGTTTCCTGCAGGAACATTTATTTTCAAGTTGCTAGGATCAAATTGATCTACCCACGTCCCCATTCCTTTTGAATCTTGAGCAGACATAAGGATTTGTGGTGCAGTTACTTCAGAATCAGTACCTAATTGTACTTCCCTTAATTCTGGTGCAGGTGAAACATTTCCTGGAGTTGTAACTGCAGTCCCGATTGGAAGTGTAACAGTGGCACCTTTTAGAATCATCGTTTCATCAGTTAGATCCTTGAATGGTGAAGTTGAGACCTGTAATGTCCAGCCAGCACCAGTACCACGAATATCCGTTATTTGAACGTTTGGTTTTTTTGTAGTTGTTGAATATTCCACAGCTCCACCGGATAATTGGTGGGTATTAAATTCTAAAGGCGAGACATTATCAATTGTTAGCGCCCCTGTATTTCCTGTTTCCCCATCCGGTTCACTAGGAACGATCGGGTCAGTTGGACCTGTTGTTTCATCTGCTGGCATTATTGTGATATGGCCATGTGAAGTGGCTCCTTTACCGTTTTCACTTCCTAATACTTCAGTTGGATCAACCGCGCTTGCAAATGCAGGCGTCACGAATACCAGCAAGGCTGTCGCTGCCAGTCCTTTAAATAGAACCTTTTTTACATTCATTTTTTCAATTCCTCCTTAATTTTTATGAAGATTTAAATGCCTACTAAATGAAGTTGCAACAATACCTTTCTTGAATCCCTCTAGAAACCCCTTAAAACGATGAACATACCTCTTATATTTTCACCATCCCCATTTCTCCTTTTGTAGGTTGATAGGCTGCAGCATCAATAGCTGGGACTACCAATACCTTTCATACATACAAAATGCCAATCACTAGAATATTTACGCCTTAATAAAAATGATTTTCCTAAGTTATCAAGTTATCGAGATAGGGTACGGAACAAGAACGGTTCTTGGCTCAACTTCATGAAAATCATTATATAAGTTAAAAATTAAAACATTGTTTCAATAATGAATTTTGCGTTTCCATTTAAGAAACTCCATTTAAGAAACTCATGATTTTGCTTTTCTTAGTGACTTACAAGTTGTTTTTTTATGCATCAAGTGTGAAAAAGGTCGCAAAAATTATATGCGGATAGGCGGCCGGAATAAGAAAAAAGGGTAACCTGCTTCAGGCTAACCTTCATTCGGAAACATAATGAATAAATGTATCGTTGTACGTCAATGCCTATCCACTTATCCGAGGCAAAAAAAGCAGTGAATGGATTTCCTTAACACCCCAAATTACCCACCAAAAAAAGCCGCCACAACATGGCGACTTCCATTTCACGATTTAGGTGACTACAAGATAGTCCATCAAGGCCTGCTGCAGTGTACCCTTTGTTTCTGCTTTACCATCTAACTGAACCCCTGAACGGATCATCTTGATAACAACTTCAGGGCGTAATCCAGTCACCACGGCTTTACAACCCATCATTGCCGTTCCATCGAGAATATTCATTAAATCATTAATCATTTCAACTTCCATCTCGATGATACCGGATAAATCCAAGATCAATGTCTGTATCCTTAGTTTACCAATCTCCATCAATACTTTTTCCTCGATTATCCGTATACGTGAATCATCGATTGTCCCAATTAACGGAAGGACGCAGGTAGTGGATGTTATTGGAATGATCGGGACGGATAGATTTTCAACCAAGTTTTGCTGGGCCAGAATCAATTTGTCTTTATAATCGGAGTAACTGACGAAAAAGGATTTAAGAAATACATCAACCTTTTCATTCACTTTTTTCTCTAAATCAAAAAAGATCTTGGAATCCTCACTGAACAAATCTTTTGCATCTTCGAACTTATAAAGAAAGATCCAAAGCGTCCTGCGGATGGCCTGAATCCATTCCAACTTGAATGAAAGCGTCAAAGAGTGGGTTGCCCACGTAACTCCCTCTTGTTCGGCAAATGTAATCATATCCGTTTCATTCTGCTCCACTATATAACGGATGAGCTTATGTGCATTATTCAAAAGGTCGACATTTCCAATCAGCAGAATTTCTTCAATTTTATCCCTGACATTGACCGCTTCTGATAAAAGATATTCTTCAAATTCACTTTTATTCTGCAAAAGGAAATCCATTATTTTTTCTTCCTCATAGACAAAACTCACTCTTCTCCACTCCCTTTTTTGTAACTTTCAACTGTGATTTTTGTTACTATTAGTTTCTATGTTGATGGAGTTTTTTCCTGCAAATTGCCTCATATATTAAAGAGTTGGCGGCATCATATAATTTAAATCCTGCTTACATCTCCTCGCCTGAAAAAACATTCTTCGATGCGGAGGAAAAAATCAGATGGGTGGACGATTTCCCGTATTTGATGGCCTCATCGACGAATTCTTCCAGTGTTTCCATGGAAAATGTACTTATTTTAATAAGATAACTGTATTGACCGGCTAACCGGTGGCATTCCAGAACTTCAGGATGACTCAAGCTAAAATGATAAAAGTCTTTACATCTATCCGTTTCGAATAAAATGAATGCTGTTATTCTCCTATCAAGTTTTTCTAGGGATATTTCCGTTTTATATCCTTTTATCACTCCGCTTTCCTCTAATTTAATAACACGTTCTTTAGTTGCTGGGGCTGTTAAGGAAACTTCATGTGCCAGTTCTTTCATGGACATGCGCCCATTATTCTCCAGCAAGGAAAGTATCTTTTTATCCGTTCGATCCAATTCAATCACCCTCACTTTTTATTATTAATAAAATTCACCTAAACACATTATAAAATAAATAGAAATGAAATGATTACATAATTTATCGTATGTATTAAGGAAATCTCTTTTTATATAATAAATACAAATATAAATAAGGGGGATGCACGATGAAAAAAGTATTGATGCTGCTATCCAATGGATTCGAAGCGGTTGAAGCAAGTGTGTTTACAGATGTATTGGGCTGGAATAAATTAGAGGGTGATGGTACGACTGACCTGGTTACGGTGGGGCTTCATGAACAATTGAAATGCACATGGAATTTCATGGTGCAGCCGGAATTGACCCTCGATCAAGTGAACCTTGATGACTTCGATGCTTTGGCCATTCCAGGAGGTTTTGAAGAAGCCGGTTTCTATGATGACGCATATGATCAGAGGTTTCTTGATGTGATCAAGTATTTTCATAATAAGAACAAAATCATAGCAACCATTTGTGTCGGTTCTCTCCCACTAGGAAAAAGCGGGATATTGAATGGAAAAAAAGCCACTACATACAATCATCCAACCAGTAAAAGACAGGGTCAGCTAAAAGAATTTGGTGCGATAGTCGTGAACGAACCGATTGTCACCACGGACAATATCATTACATCCTACAATCCATCCACAGCATTCGATGTTGCCTTCACGCTCTTGGAAATGCTCACTTCCAAAGAAAATTGTAAACATGTGAAGGAATTGATGGGTTTCCATTAAATATGCCTTCGAAACGACACCTACATGATTTGGATATTATTTGGATGTTGATTTCCGCTCAAGAAACTCGCTTTCCGCGGGCGGTCGGGGAGCCTCCTCGGCTTGCGCCTGCGGGGTCTCGTACCTTCCTCTCCAATCAACTTTGTTACAAAATACAGATGGAAATCATACTTGGAGTCGAAGGTGTTTCTTTAGGTCAGTTGGTTCAGGAACATTATTTAAATGCGTTTTCCGAACTCTTTCTCCTACAGTCTTTTTAAAATAGAAGGATGAAAACTTGAAACATGGAAGATATCAAAGCAATTATGAAGGACAACGGACCGTGAAAGTAGCGGCAAAAAGAGGTATGGAATGGTCTAATTCCAAACCATGATTTTAAAAGAAACCTTTGGTTATGTTTTTTACTATTTTATACGGATGAAACCCTTAAAAGATTGAAGAAATTTGCGACACTCCTGCCGAATAACTGGCTAGCCGAGACCCCGCAGCCGCTTGCGGTGAGGAGGCTTGGCAGACAGTCGGCGGAAAGGGAGCGGATTTCTGAAATCAACTGGATCTTTTTTTCAAAAAGAAAAAAACTGCAGGCAAACTCGTATTTTTCGAGTTCATCTACAGTCAGGGGTTCCGAATGGATTCGGAACCTTTTTCAGGTTACTTCCAATAAGCCAATGAACGGGTTTTCATGGATTCACGGAACTGTTTTGTTGATTCTGGCAAGACTTTATTCGTTGCATAATCGATGATGACACCATGCTGGCGTATGACATCCAAACTATCCAGCTCCCCATTGGCGAATTTATCTTCAACGATTTGAACGTTTTCCTCAAGCCATTGTTTACGGTTTTTTCTGATATAAGACCTTGCTTGTTCCGTTGCTTCATCATCTATCTCGAATAAATCGAGATCTTTATCGATTTCCTTGATAACCACGCCATAATCCTTTTTAGCTCTCTTAATTGAAACATACTCATCGATAACATCTTCCAAAACATCTTCGGGACTTCTTTCAAGCGGATCTCCCAGACCCCCGCCCCCAGCGGATGGCCGAACAAAGGAATCCCCTTGCTTCACTTTTACATTTGAGAAAATCGCACCTAAATATCGTTCGTCTTCCTTGCCTGGATTCAGCCATGCTCCATGCGGGGAAGAAGGCAGCCCTCCAAAAATCCCCCAGGTTATTGAACGGGAACGATCACAGCAATATGACATGACCGTGTTTTTGACGTTCGTGAGTGTACCACCCTTTTCTACACCGCACCCGCCGCGGTATTTACCCGGCCCGGCAGAGTCCATAATGATTTCATGCTTCATCGTCACGACAGGTGACAATCTTTCTTGTCCTTCACAAGGCTGTACGCTGAGTCCCAAACCGAATGTCGGAGAAGTGGCGTTCACACCATCCCGATCTGAGCGGCCTCCATGACCCCCGGCCATCCAGTCATACCACATGAAGTATTTATCTTGCTCCTGGCGTTGATCCCAACCGCCGATAAGTAAATATTCCAGGTTAAAAGAGCAAGCGATCGCCCTTTCCGGCATGATGTTGGACCAGAGTTCGAAACAAGCACTCATGATCTTTTCATAGGCACCTGAACAAAAACCCGTTACGGCTATCGGTGCTGGAGCATTGACGACGGAGTTTTCCGGCAGTTCAATCTTCACCACTCTGTAAAAACCTGAGTTCAGAGGAATTTCGGGGAAGAATGTCTTGGTTCCTGAGTATGCTGCTGATAAAGAAGCCCCAAAACCGGCATTCAAAAAGCAGCCGATATAAGAATGCGAACCAGAAAGATCATAAAGGATCTCGTCATCCGTGATGGTCATCTTAACCCGGATCGGGATTAGACCGTCTCCGACTTCCGGATCCATATCAATATAATCAACGGTCTCCCAGGTGCCATTCGGTAAAGCCGCAACCTTGGCTCTTGCCAAACGCTCCACATAATTCTGCACTTCCGCAAAGGCAGATAAAGTCGTATCGATTCCATACTTCCCGATAATGGCAAACAACTGACGCTCGCCTACCTTGGCCGCTTCCACTTGAGCACGTAGATCGCCTACGCGTTCTTCAGGCACGCGCATATTCGTAACGAGAACATTGACCACATCTTTTAAAAACGTTCCTTTACTATATATCCTAAGAGGAGGAATCCTTACCCCCTCGCCGAAATGTTCCTTGGCATTGATATCAAAGGATCCAGGTGTCGATCCCCCCATGTCGGCCCAATGACCATTCGTTTGCATGAACGCAATGAGCTTGTTTTCATGAAAGACAGGCAGCAGGACCCGTGTGTCATTGAAATGAGTACCGCCCCGATACGGGTCATTGACTAAGAATATGTCACCAGGATGGATGTCCCCTTCGAAGTCTTCCAGTACAGCCTTTGCCGTTAGATGCAGTGTACCTACATGGACGGAAATATCCTGTGTTCCTTGCATGACTGTATTTCCTTCTGCATCACATAGCGCACAGCTGAAATCCCGATTATAAATGACGAAGGAATAGCATGTCCGAAGGATTTGTTCAGCCATTTGATCTACAAGGTTAACGAAGCCATTTTTTATCACTTCAAATGTCACCGGATCTAAACCTGTTCCAACTCCAGATTGGTCAATTAACTGTTTATTAGACAATGGAATCCACCTCTTTTTATTTATTTTGGGAAAGAATCAAGTTCCTGTATTTATCAACTTTTGCCGTGAAATTGGGTGGAATGACAGTCGTTGTATCAAGCTGATCCACTATGGCAGGTCCCGTAATTTCAGAGAATGCCGGAATGAGTTCCCGGTTATACACGTTCGTATTCACATAACCTTCCTCTTCGAAATAAACATCACGCGTTTCCTTCAAGGCATCGGCCAGTGTGCCCCCAGGTTCATAGGTCGGAAATTCAGGTTTTGGCACAGTTCCGATAGCCGTAACGAGCAGCCCGTAAATTTCCACGGTCTGTTCTTTATCAGAGAAAGAAAACTCCCGTTCGTGCTCTTGATGGAAACGGTTAAGGGTCTCTTCCAATGAAGAAATTGGACAATCGACTTCTATCGCCAATGAACGCCACTGTCCCATATACCTCATGTCAATATATCGCATCAATGTGGAAGCTTCTTTAGCTACACCCTCTTCTTGCAATAATTCCTCGGCCTCTTTTTCCATCCCGATGAATTCTTTCTCTAAATCCCCTAACGAGACATCCTTGACATTCTTGACATAGGTTTTGGATATATCATGACGAACATCGACCAGCAGGCATCCCATTGCCGCGGCAACACCCGGATGCGGCGGGATGATGACAGTCGGGATTTCCATTTCCTTGGCCAAGTACGCGCCATGCAAAGGCCCAGCCCCTCCGAAAGCCACAAGGGCAAAGTCGCGGGGATCGTATCCCCGTCTAACTGAAATCAGCCTTAGCGAATCACACATGTTGGCATTGGCCACCCTTGTGATGGCATTCGCGGCTTCTTCAATCGTATATTTGAATTTCTTGGCGATCTTATCCACGACTTCAATCGCTTTTTGTTTATCCAGTTCCATCTGTCCATCCAATAGTTTTGTGCCAAGCCGTCCCAATACAATATTGGCATCGGAATTGGTCGGTTCCACTCCACCCCTGCTATAGCAGGCGGGTCCAGGAACCGCCCCTGCACTTTGAGGGCCATTGCGTAAAGAACCGCCTTCATCCACCCAAGCTAAGCTTCCGCCTCCTGCTCCTATCGTCAAAATTTCGATACTTGGGAACCCTATCGGATATCCATACTCAATATACCAATCTTTCGTAATCCGCAAATCACCTTCATGCATCAAGGAAATATCGGTGCTGGTCCCTCCCATATCCAGCCCAATAGCATTATTAAAACCGCAAAGCTGGGCGATATGTTTACTGGCAATCGCACCTGCAGCGATGCCTGAGCTTGCAAGCCTTGCCGCATAACGGGGAACGGTTTGGGATGTCATGACCCCTCCGCCGGAATGAAGCACTAATATGTCATCTTCATATCCCCGTTTATTCATTTCACCTTCAAGGGTTTTAATGTAGTTGCTGACAGTCGGTCCTAAAACCGCATTGACGATCGTCGTACTCATGCGCTCATGCTCAAAAATTTCAGGAAGGACCTCACTTGAAATGCATATATAGACATCCGGGAGTTCCTCCTGGATGATACGTTTCACTTTCGCCTCATTGCTTCCGTTAACATACGAGTTCATGAAGCAAACCGCGATGGATTCGGTACCGCGTCTTTTTAATTTCCTTGCCAGTGACCGTACTTCCTCTTCATTGATTTCCGTCAGGACATTCCCTGCAAAATCGATGCGTTCTTCCACTTCAAAACGGTCTCTTCTTTGAATATACGGTTTGGCTACATCATCATATGTATCCCATAACTCAAGCTTGGTTCCGCGGCGGATTTCCGATACATCCCGAAATCCAATGGATGTGATCAATGCTGTCTTTGGCAATTTCCTTTCAATCAAGGCATTGGTGCCTACCGTTGTACCATGGGAAAACACTTTAATATTTTCACAATCTATTTCCGCTTTAGCAATTCCATCCAAAATACCGATCTCTGGATTCAGAGGAGTCGACGACGTTTTCGTAATTGAAATTTCCTTCGTGCTTTCATCAAAAACGAAAACATCCGTAAATGTTCCGCCTACATCAATTGCGAGCCTAGTTTGCTTCGTACCTATCATATAATTCCCACCCCTGCTACAAGATTTAAACTGCTTATACCTTTGTGAACATTACTTTCCGTTAATCCTTGAAGGTCAGCCAGCCGTCGGAATTCTTAGCCAAAAACGAAATAAGATGAATGATGAAATAAAAAAAACCAGTCATATCAATAAAAAATAATTGATATAACTGGTTTTGATCTAGGTTTAGCTCCGCTGAATGGCGAAGTCTATTAGATTCGACAGTTATTTATAGATTCATCTTTCAAATCACGGAGTCATTCAAGGCGATGCCTGGCAGAGTAGGAAATTTTCTTCAACTACCCTTATACACTATGGCTATGTATTTTATCTTACGTGAATTCACAATAAAGTCAAGTGAATTTTTAGAATATTAAAATAACTATTTCCGAGGATCTATAGAGGATTTTTTACAAAAAGGAGGAAAATTAAGTAAGCATAACAATTTCGCTATGCTTACAGCATTGTTATTTATCAGGTGTTTCCAATGTGCCCTCCTCACTGTTTTTGAGGTAAACTTCAGAAATTCCATTCATGCCTTCCAATAGTTGTTCTTTAGTATAGTCCATACTGCCAACCAGTTTATTTTGCCTCTTATCATTATTCTCTTCTACAAATTTTGATTCTGAATCCGCCACATTTTTCACCTCATCATTTAGGATGGCGAATAAAGATTGAAATATGTATGATGATAATGATAGACACCTTGCTCTAGGATAAAATAACCGTTTTAGTAAAAGCTTTCAGATCAAACATAGACCATTCATTAAAATTGGTCTATCATATATGCAGGAAAAGCGCATTTTTTGAATATTTTTAAAAAATCAGCTGTTTTCATGAAGCTAAAGGGATATACTATAGGATAGCTTTCATTACATTTTTAAATGTATTTTTTGTGTCACACTTTGTGTAATTTTTTACAAGTTTTTCTATTTACATCAACAAAATGCTTATTGCAAAGGAGAATTGGATATGTCAGAAACGATTACCCAATCACAAACTGAACAAATTAATGCACGCCAAAAACAATTAGATTTACTGGACCAATTATTAAAGCCCGAGGTTCAGGAATCCTTGAACACTTTAGTTGAGCAGTTACCAAAACTGACTGAATTAGTGAATATTTTAACAAAGTCTTATGATTTCGCTCAATCGGTTGCGACTGATGATGTTTTGAAAAATGATACGGTCAGCGCCATTTCGGAGATCGCTACACCTGTAGTGGGCTCAGTGAAAGGTCTTGCAGCTAACGCCATCGAAGCCAAGGATCGTGCAGAAGCGAATAATGATGTGATCGGTCTTTTTGGACTGTTAAGAATGATGAAAGACCCGCAAGCACAAAAACTTTTCCGTTTTGCCCAAGCTTTTCTTGAAGTCTCTTCAGAACGCAAAAACCAAAAATAATTTGATAAACATTCAATCAGTAAGGACGGGGGATTAACTATGTCAAAACAAATCGTCATCTTAGGTGCGGGTTATGCGGGATTACTATCAGCCTTATCCGTACGTGAATATTACAATAAGGATGAAGTGCAGGTTACAGTGGTGAATCAATTTCCAACGCACCAAATCATCACCGAATTGCACCGTCTTGCAGGCGGATCCATTTCTGAACAAGCCGTTTCGATTCCTTTGGAAAAACTTTTCAAAGGAAAAGATATCGACCTTACCATTTCAAAAGTGGAGTCTTTCTCAGTCGATAAAAAAGAAGTGAAACTTGCGAATGGTTCCACTTTATCTTATGATGCCCTAGTTGTTGCTTTGGGAAGCCAAACAGGATTCTTCGGCATTCCGGGACTTGAGGAAAACAGCATGGTCTTGAAATCCGTAAATGATGCTAACAAAATTTACAAACATATCGAAGATCGCATCCGTGAATATGCACAAACGAATAACGAAGCGGACGCTACAATCGTAATCGGCGGCGGCGGATTGACTGGCGTCGAGTTAATCGGTGAAATCGTGGATCATTTCCCTAAAATCGCCAAAAAGTTCGGAGTGGACTTCAAGGACTTGAAAATCAAGCTTGTGGAAGCTGGTCCAAAAATCCTTCCTGTCCTGCCTGACCACTTAATTGAACGTGCCATGTCCAGCTTGGAAGCACGCGGCGTTGAATTCTTGACAGGTCTGCCTGTAACGGGTGTTAAAGGAAATCAAATCGAATTGAAAGATGGACAAACGATCGAAGCCAATACGCTTGTTTGGACAGGCGGAGTCGCAGCACTTCCTATCGTAGGCGAATCAGGCCTTGAAGTGGATCGCGGCAAAGCAACCGTTAATGAGTATTTGCAATCCAAATCCCATAATGACGTATTCGTTGTCGGAGACAGTGCCGTTGCTTTCCCTCCAGAAGGCGGCCGTCCATACGCTCCTACTGCACAAAATGCTTGGCAAATGGGTGAGCTTGTTGGATACAACCTATATGCAGCCTTTGAAGGCAAGAAACTTGAAGAATTTTCACCTGTCAACTCAGGTACACTTGCAAGCCTTGGCCGTAAAGATGCAGTGGCAACCGTTGGGGCCAATAACACTTCCCTTAAAGGTCTGCCGGCTACATTGATGAAAGAAGCAAGTAATATTCGCTATCTATCACACATCAAAGCCCTATTCAGCCTCGCTTATTAATTTATAATAGCCGTGACGTGACATCCAGTTCATTGTATGTCCGCGGTACATGCCCTTTCTTCCCGGTCATCGGGATTAAAGGGCATTTTTTTCATGAATTTATTATAATGCCTGATCATGATGCAATGATTGACGAAAGATGTTAACAATGGACAGTGCTCGATTTTGTTGCTTATCCATTCTATAATTCCCCTGGGATTAGGCAACTCTCCTAAATCCTCTCCGTTAATTTTTATTAGCCCGTTTGTCGTTAACTAACGCTCAAGTAGGTACCATTGCGCATATCATAAAATTAACCTTATTAAAGGAGGGGTCTGTATGAAAGGGAAAAAAGGAAAAGCAGCTTCATCTGGCAGTTCATCTACCGGTAGCACTTCTACTGGTGGCACTTCTACTGGCAACAAGTCCACTGGCCATAAATCTACTGGGAAATAATCTACTGGCAACACAGCTACTGGTATCATAACTACTGGTATCACATCTACAACAACAACAGCTACTTCATTAAGGTCAAGTTCAAGTTCAAGCTCGTCCACTGGACGTGGCAAAAAAAGAAGAAGATAGATAGTTAAATATAAAATGCTTCAGCTTGATTAATCCCTGATTGATCAAGTGGAAGTATTTTATGATATTACGGCTTCATTAAGGTCAAGACTGTCCATAAAACATCTTATACAAGGAAGGAAGGTGAGTGTATGTCTTATCATATTCCATCTTATTTCTTAATGATAGAAGAAAAAAATCTAGAAGATTTACGTGCGGATATTTGGAGCGATGACCCTATTCCCGCCAATTTGAAAGTAGAAAACGACAATTATGTTATCGATATTGCCTATCGGGGCTCTTATACCCGCAAATTCCGGAAAAGATCCTATTGGATTGATTTCATCGAGCCAGAACGATTCTTTGGCGCCCACAAAATCCATCTCAATGCCGAATACAGAGATCCTTCCCTCATTCGCAATAAACTCTCACTCGATTTCTTTCAAGACCTTGGTGTCCTTTCCCCTCATAGCCAACACATCAACCTATTCCGAAATGGCACGTTTAAAGGTGTGTATTTACAATTGGATTCCGTCGATGGGTTTTTTTTAGAAAAAAGAGGACTTCCTGCCGGCCCGATTTATTATGCTGTCAACAATAATGCCAACTTTTCATTGAAAAGGGATGGGAAAGCGAAAGACTCCCTTACGTCAGGCTATAAACAAGCGTTTGGCAAACCCGCTGATGATGAATATCTAATCGAATTCATCAAAAAAATCAACACCACCCCACTTGCAAAGTTTCCTGAAGTAGTCTCGCAGCATCTTGATATCCATAAATACTTACGCTGGCTGGTTGGAGCCGTTTGCACCATGAATAACGACGGTTTCACTCATAACTATGCACTATATCGCAATAGTAAAACGAAGTTATTTGAAATCATCCCTTGGGATTACGATGCCACTTGGGGACGCAAAGTCAGTGGAGGGATCATGGAGCACACATATGTCCCTATCGGAGGGAAAAAGGCAAACCACCTTATTCATCTGCTCTTGCAGGTTCCGGAATACAGTAAGTTCTACAAAGACCTCTTGGTTGAAACATTAGAAACCACATTTACTGTGAAGCATATGGAAAATAAAGTATTACCACTGCACCAGGGCATTCGCCCCCACATCCTTCTTGATCCATATAAAAAGAATAAGATTGATCTATTCGACAAGGAACCGGAATTCATCTTCGAATTCATTCGCAAACGCAGTGATTACTTAAATAAGCACCTTGGTAGCCTAGATGAAAAAAATGCCACGACACAACTGATAGCCAAACAGAACCGAAAAAGGGGAGTTGCTTCCGTGTCACCAATCTGCATTAAAAATACGGGGAAGTATGGCAGGGGAGTATATGCTACAAGGGATATTCAAAAAGATGAACTCATTGAGGTATCACCTGTCATTATTTCACCCAAACATGAATGGAAATATTTAAAGAAAACCGCACTCTTTCATCACTGTTTCTATTGGGGAGATGATGATGAAACTGTCATTGCCTTAGGAAATGGTTCACTATTCAATCATTCATACACTCCAAATGCGACATTCGATAATAATTTAGAAGATTTAACGATAGACTTTTATGCACATAAAGATATAAAGGCTGGCGAGGAAATCACGATCAATTACAATGGTGAACCTGATGATAAATCCCCGTTATGGTTTGATGTAATCGAGTAGGCGCTTTTTGCTACCATTTTATTTTGAAAGAATCCATTTTGAAGGAAAATTGATCAAAATGGATTCTTTTTTATTCAGTTTTCTTCGCTAATGCAAGAACGCTTTAACTTTACATTTTATTCGGCGCTGAAATTCCCAATAAACTTAGCGCATCCTTTAATACAATGGCTACGGAAAAAGCGAATGAGAGCTTCATTTGTTTCCATTCATCTTCAACTAAGATTTTCGAATGTGCATAATACTTATTGAATGCGCGTGATAACTGCAAGCTGAATTTCGCGACTTGTGATGGGTCTGCTTGTTCAAATGATTTTTGGACAATGACCGGGTACTGCTCAAGCAGTTGGATGACTGACCAAGCATATTCTCCTAAAGCGTCAAAAGTGATGGCCTGCTCTTTAAATTCACCTTTTTCCAGCAATGATGAAATACGCGCAAATGTGTACTGTACATATGGACCCGTTTCTCCCTCAAAGTTCATCATTTGCTCTAATGAAAAATCAATATCGTTCATGCGGTTATTTTTTAAATCATTAAAGATTACCGCTCCGACACCGACCTGTCTTGCAACCAGTTCTTTCTGTTCAAGCGCCTGATTTTTTTCTTCAATATTGCGCTTCGCCGTTTCGATTGCCTCTGCCAAAACATCCGCAAGTAGCACGACTTTCCCTTTACGTGTCGACATTTTCTTACCGTCTTTTAACATCATGCCAAATGCTACGTGCTGTAAGTCATTTGACCAATCGTACCCCATTTTTCCAATGACGTTAAAGAGTTGTTTAAAGTGCAGGGATTGTTCATTTCCTACAACATAAAATGTTTTCTTCGCCTCGTACTGTTGCTTACGATACATGGCCGCGGCTAAATCACGCGTGGCATAAAGTGTCGCACCATCCGTTTTCGTAATCAAACAAGGCGGCATATCTTCCAATTGCACGACATAGGCACCTTCGGATAGGGTAAGCAGGCCTTTTTCTTTTAGTTCCTCGACAACAACATCCATTTTGTCATTGTAAAACGCTTCACCAGCATAGGAATCAAAACGGATGCCCAATAAATCATAAATCGTATCGAATTCTTTTAGAGACGCATCCCTGAACCATTTCCATAGTGCCAGTGCCTCCTCGTCCCCATCTTCAAGCGACTTGAAGCTAGCGCGTGCTTGTTCATTCAACGATTCATCCGTTTCAGCCATTTCATGGAACTTCACATAGATTTTCAATAATTCCTGAATCGGGGAAGCTTCGATTGCCTCCTTGTCTCCCCACAGCTTATACGCGACAATCAACTTCCCGAATTGCGTGCCCCAATCCCCTAGATGATTAATACGCACGGCATTGTAGCCATTTTTTTCAGCAATGTTAGCCAATGCATTTCCTATGACTGTTGAGCGTAAGTGCCCCATGGAAAAAGGCTTGGCAATATTCGGGGATGAATAATCAATCACGACATTTCCCTGTACAGGCTGCTTACCGCCATACTTATCCTTTTCACTTAATATGGTTTGCAACACATTTTCCGTCACAATCTGTTGATTGACGAAGATGTTCAGATAACCACCCACTACGTTCACTTCTTGGATCAACTTACTGTTTAATTGTTCAGCTATTTCAGATGCAATCACTTGAGGTGACTTTTTTAACTTTTTTGCAAGAGTAAAGCATGGAAAGGCGGCATCACCTAACTCCATCAATTTAGGCTTTTCCATTAATTTTTCTATTTCACTTGCTGGCATTTCATTGTTCAAAGCAGTTGAAATTAAGGCTGCAATTGGTTTATTCATCGTCATTTTCCCCTCCTAAACAAAAAAGCCCCCGTCTCTAAATAAGAGACGAGAGCATAGTTTCCCGTGGTACCACTCTAGTTGCCACAAATTGTGACCACTTTCCATTGTTAACGAGGTGACTCCCCGATGTTCTCTACTGGACGTTTCAAGAAATTTCTCCAAAGTGCGCTTCATTCATCCGTCCTGCATTAGGCTCACACCATCCCTAACTCGCTTTCCATTTCAAAATGAACTACTCTCTTTATCACAGAATTTTCAATATTATGATTTAATCCATCGTACACAATTTTAAAAAACGTGTCAACACAGGATTTCTGATCTAACCCTGTCATAAAGTCTCTATCCCAAATCCATCTAGCCAGCCGGTAACTTCATTTTATCCTTGATAGTCGAAAAATATTTCCTTACGGTCCCAATTGTGTTGCT
The DNA here is from genome assembly GCF_001578185.1 of Peribacillus simplex. NCBI lineage: Bacteria > Bacillati > Bacillota > Bacilli > Caryophanales > Bacillaceae > Peribacillus > Peribacillus simplex. The sequence continues at coordinate 4,463,017 of NZ_CP011008.1, forward strand.
TTGCTGATTTGAGGGGTCAAGTGTGGTTTGACCATCGGCTAACAGGCCTAACACACCCATTTCCTGGTCATTATTGTTGGAAGACTCATCCATAAGTTCAGGGGAGTATATTCGCTTGCCATCCATTACGCTGCGAATCGAGCAGGCTAACTCTTCACTCGGGTTATCCTTCAATAAATAACCACTTACATTTGCTTTTAAAGCAAGTTGAAAATAACCAGTCCTTCGAAATGTCGTTAAAATAATCACTTTGCATTCAAATGACTTTAAAGCTTCAGCTGCCTCAAGCCCGCTCTTTACAGGCATCTCCATATCCATGATACAAACATCCGGCTTTAATTGGTGCACAAGAGTAATAGCTTCTTCTCCATTACTGGCTTGCCCGGCAATTTCTATATCTTCTTCAAGATTGAGTAGAGAACTAATTGCCTCTAACAGCATTTGCTGATTCTCTGCAATGACAATTCGGATCATTTTAAGTTCTCTCCTTTACTGAGTCGTTATATGAAGAAAAGACTCCCCAAAATCCAAGGATTATTAAGGGAGTCTGGAATGATTCATGAACGTTACAATTCAGATTTCACTTGAACGGAAACACTTTTTTTCGTTAAATGTTTTATGTCCTTAAAGCCAACAAAATTCTTGTTTTTCTCATCCCATAAACGGAAACAGAGCGACTGTAAGCTTGTAGCAAGAGTAATCGTTGGTACGTTCTTTAAAGGCTCTGTATTATTATGTGCATTTTCCAGTTTATAGTTAGGTACCCTAGGACTTAAATGGTGAACATGATGGTAACCGATATTACCAGTAAGGAACTGCATCAGTTTTGGTAGCTTATAAAAAGAACTTCCTTCCACTGCTGCCAATACATATTCCCACTCCTCATTTTCTTCAAAATAAGAGTCCTCAAATGTGTGCTGGACGTAAAACAGCCAAATGCCCACTGAACCTGATATTAAGAAAATGGAACCTTGTACTAAAAGAAATGACTGCCAGCCTACTGCAAGGCAAAGCAATGCCACTAAACCAACGATTAATACATTCGTCAAATAGGTGTTCATTTTTTCCTTCTTTCTAGCACCTTTTCGGTTAAATCTATTTTTAAGAAGGAAAACATAAATCGGACCTATCCCAAACATTACCAATGGATTGCGATAAAAACGATAGGCAAAACGAATTCTAAGCGGCGCAGCCAAATATTCATCCACCGTAAGGGTCCAAATATCCCCTGTACCCCGCTTATCTAAATTGCCACTTGTTGCGTGATGCACAGAATGCTCATGCCCCCATTGATCAAAAGGGAATACAGTCAAAACACCCATGACTGTCCCGACTATTCTATTCGCACGGCGGCTTTTAAAAAATGAATGATGCGTACAATCATGAAAAATTATGAAAATTCTTGTCAAGAAGCCAGCAGCCAACACAGCTGGAATTAAGGTTAACCAATAAGAAACCGAAAGACTTATATATGCTAGGTACCATAAAATAATGAATGGCCCTAACGTATTGATGATCTGCCATATACTTTCTTTTGTCGTTGATTGTTCAAAAGGAGCAATTTGTTTTCTCAAGTTTTTAGTATTTTGTATGGTCATTAATCAATTGCACTTCCCTTTATTTTTTCGTTATTTCTTATTATAAAGAAATCAGCCTGATTTTATTAGTACCAGGTGTCATGACTAGAAGATGACAAATGTCATGTACAAGATATTTTCATCGGAAAACCCTACCAAAAAAAATGGAAAATAGCCAAAACTGGCTAACCGAATAGGACGGTATAGTTCCAACAAATCAATCTCCATTTGGAAGAATTTTTTTCTTATCATAGAAAGCTTAAAAACGACAAACCTATAATAAACTGTCGTAAATCTCGAGGGATATTAGAGAGATGTTAATTATCAAACCTACTTATGATAGGCTTAGACTATGAGGATTTACCAGTTGAAAAACTGTAAAGGGGGATTAGTTTGGATAAGGAAATGGAGAAAATAATTGTAAAATCATTTTTCACCAAAAGGCTCTAAGATAGAATTCTGTTCGAATTGTCTTCAGCCAAGAAACGCAAGGATTTTGAAGCTGAACAAGAAGTCCTTCCATCTCCAAGATTTTTACTAAAAAGAAAACAATGAATAATTGCATACTCAAATAGGACTACCAATTTTATAGTCCTATTTCTAGATGAAATATCAACATTAAACTTAACCATTAGTCGTAGCAGATTGCGCAGTGGAGATTAATTCCAGTTACTCTCCCTTTAAAAATAAATAAAGATCATAATTTGTCGAAATGGAGGAATATTTCGTCCCACATGCAATTAATTCGACCTTCACGCAATTAATTCGTCCTACATGCAAATATTTCGACCTTCACGCAAATATTTCGTCCTACATGCAAATATTTCGTCCCACATGCAATTAATTCGACCTTCACGCAATTAATTCGTCCCACACGCAAATATTTCGACCTTCACGCAATTAATTCGTCCCACACGTAAATAATTCGTCCCACACGCAAATATTTCGACCTTCACGCAAATATTTCGTCCTACATGCAAATATTTCGACCCTACATCGAAATAATTCGCCACAACAGCAGAATCGTAATCCTGTTTAGATGATTCCCTATTTTCTTCTATAATAAGGCGTTTCCACAATGTACCTCTATTTTATAGCTATTCTCCATAGTAAACTAGTAAAGTTAAATTTTACAAAGGGGAATAAAATAATCGTGAAAAAATTCTTTGGATGTTTTATTATGTTAAGCCTTCTTTGTATGTGTCTCTTTCCAACCAGTGGTAGTTCATCAAGTAAAACCCAATACATAGGTTCTGTTAAAGTGGACAATACAAAAGTTTTTAGTTCTCCTAATTTAGGTACTACTCTATTAAAGACCTTAAAAAAGGGCGAGGAGCTTCCCGTCATTTCCTCTGCCGTTGGGGATTCCGCGGGCCCTATTATTCATAAAGTAAAGACTGGAAACACATTATGGAAAGTAGCAAATCAATATGGAGTTTCAGTAGGTGAGCTACAAAAAGAAAACAAATTAACTTCTTCCGAAATTACTGTTGGCCAAAACCTGAAGATTCCCCAGAAATATAAGATCCATAAGGTTGTATCAGGAGATACTTTGTGGAAGATTTCTTCTAAATATAAGGTAACCACCAGTGATTTGACGAAATTAAATAACTTACATGCGGTTACAATTAAAGTTGGCCAAAAATTGAAGATTCCGGATTATTACTACCAGGTTCAATTGCTTGATGGTAAAAAGGGATGGATAAAGAAATCCCAGCTTCAAAAAAAGGCGCAAAAACCTATCGTCATGGGCTGGATGCATAATGAATCGAAAGAAAACTACACCCAACAAATTAAACAACCTAATTTAAATGTAGTTTCTCCTCGTTCCTATACGCTGACGGATTCCGGTAATTTCGTTTCCGTTTCTGCGGATGCCAAATTCGTCCAAAACGCCCATAAACAAGGAAAACAAGTTTGGCAACTTATCGGTAATCAATTTGACCCTGTTTTAACCGGTTCTGTACTAGGCAATACAAAAAAACGCCAGAAATTGGTTTCAGCTTTACGTGATTCACTTGTTAAAACTAAAAGTGATGGAATAAATGTAGATTTTGAAAACATCGATCCAAAAAGCAAGAAGGACTTTGTACTTTTCATAGGCGAACTGAAAAAGGCACTAAAACCGCATGGAATTAAAGTATCTGTGGATGTCACCCGAGAAAATGAAGACCCTTTTTGGTCAAAAAGTCTGGATAGGAAAGCTCTTGGCAAAATAGCAGACTACATAATCATAATGGGTTATGACGAGCATTGGGGAGGGAGCCCAGTAGCCGGGTCCGTTTCCTCGTTACCTTGGATCAAAGAAGGAACGAAGCTTTTAATGAAAGAAGTACCTGCCCATAAGATCATATTGGCTGTACCATTTTATACGAGAGAATGGGTAACCGATTTATCAACCAAAAAAGTGAAAAGTTATGACCGTACGATGGCTGAGGTCAACAATATCATTTCATCTCATAAACTTAAAAAGGCATGGGATAAAAATACTCAACAAAATTACGTGGAGTATACTTCCAATGGGGAAAAGCATCAAATATGGATAGAGGATACAAAATCGATGAAGCTCCGTATTGACCTGGTAAAACAAAATCATCTAGGCGGTGTATCTGCTTGGTACATTGGATCAGAAACCCCTGACATTTGGGACGTATATCAAATTTAATCAATAGTTTAAAAGAAAACCCTAAAGGAAAAAGGCCTCACATTGTGTGTGGCCTTTTCAGCTTGACATCATTTTCAGGGGATTTAGAAGCCTTAAGTGAATAGATCACCCCAATAAATATTAATGATATACCCAAGATTTGAAATCCATCCGGTTGAAACCCTGAAAGCAGGATATCTAAAAGGATGGCAACTGCCGGATCTACAAAAATCATGAAAGATACTACATTTGTAGGCAAATGACGAATACTATTAAAAAACAGAAGATATACAACGCCTGTATGGATGATGCCAGTAAGTACCGTATAAAACCATTCGGAAGATTTTAGTGTTGTGTAAACTGAAAAATCGACAAAAGGAATCAGTAATATAAATCCAATGAACATTTGCAGAAAAGTGGTCGCATATACACTGGTCTTTGTAATGCTCTTTCCTAAAAGCATGGTAGCCGCATAGAAAAATGCAGCAATTATCCCATAAATGATGCCTTCCCATTCAGGAGATGATGATCGAAATCCATCTGTTCCCATAATGAATAATGTGCCAATGAAACATAGTGAAATTGCCAGGATAGAGAATATGGTCATTTTCTCCCTAAAGATGAAGCTCCCAATAATGAGTACAATGATTGGGGCTAAATGATAGAGCGAAATGGCAATTGTCACGGAAATCTGTTCAAATGATTTAAAGAGGAATATCCAGTTTAATAAGTTGGCCACTGCACAGAAGATGATTAGCATCACTTCTCTAAAATTCCATATTTCCTTCTTGAAATGCCCTGTAATCATCCAGACTGTACATAAGAATATGGCAGCACAAATGCAGCGAACAAATACCAATTCCAATGCTGGGAGTCCTGTTAGTTCTGAAAAGAAACCGACAGAACCAAAGATTGTCATCGCTAGTGAAAGTTGAAGAAGTGCTATTTTATTCATTTCATTTCTCCTTATGAAATCACACATTATTTTATATTCATATAGCTAATACTGAAAAGTAATCCAACCGGTAATGGGCTGAAAGAACTTCATGCATAAATGAAGAAAAATCAAGAATCCCCTTTGTAAAAGGGGATTCTTTTTGTGCAGCTTATCACCCCAGGAATAGATCCAGCAGATTACTGCCTGCAGATGATTGCTTATTATAAAACTCCGAATAACCGCAATTCTTGCAATACACAACCGTAAATTGATTATTCTGGACATCGAACATTTTTGACAATCCTGTTCCAGTCATTGCTACGTCCTTCTTGGCAGCATCATTGCTTCCGCATTTCATACATCCCTTTTCATTCATGATCCTTCATCTCCTAATTTATTAGATTCATTTTAAGTAACTAATTTATTAACAATTATTCCTAGTAAAATCAATATATCTTGTTCCTTGAAAGGTTAAAGTGCCGACATCCCCTTCTGCAAGAATACCAAACATCTTTCCTGAAATATGGAATTCCGATCGATCACCACTCTCAAATTCAAATGTAATATAATAAGTCGTAGAGGAGCTTTGCGAGTGGAGATTGTTATTGTGATTGTATGAATGACCATTCCTTATAGTATTTGTTCGTTTGACTTTCACCATTGCGGGAACAGATAAACGAGGAGATTTATCGTTCTTCTCCCATTGACTAAGACCCGAGAATAGGTTAACTATGATCATTATAAGAATGATAACAAAAATAATTCCTATAAATACCGGAGCACCTGTGAAAATCCAATCCCCGCTTCCACCAACATCATACATTTGATTTTTCCTCCTCGCCTCGATGACATAATATACGGATAAAATGGAAATAAGTTTCAGTTCACATTCAAAAAAATGGTGAATTAATTTGGATTTTCTTCCCCTTTACTCCCCACTTATCAATCTATATTTCCATAGAATGGGACCTTTTCATTTTATTTCCAGATTTTAAAGTAGAAAAAAAGTATTTGAAAATAATAGATTAGATAACGATAAGATTCTAATCATTCCTTCCCGGTAAAAAAAAGCATTAAATAACATCTGAATCATCTAATCGTATTTCTGCAACCCTTCCACCTTGAACACACCAAAATTCTAAAGTAATATTCCGTTTATGGTCAATGTAGCCGATAATATCCGCTCCCTGTTCATAACTTTTATAGTAATGATCCCCATACTTCGAAAGAACGTCCGCTTTCTTACTTCCTAATTTAATCCCTTTGCCTGTTTGAAGGGAACTTTCAAATAGATCGTCATCCGCACTTGAAATGATTAACCGCATAATTTTCCCTTTATCCTCGTCTGAATTGATAGTGGCCGTTTTTAACCCGCCTTTCCAATAATAATAATCATATGCATTGTTATTGTCTTGATCGATGGGTTCTCCATAATCTCTAATAAATTCTGGACTCGATATGTTATCCCAGACTTTATATCCCCCGATAGATTCATCAGACAAGTCCGTTGATTTTGTCAATTTCTCAGAGAATGCCGAGTACACATAGAAACCTAATGTTGTTCCAATAATAATAAGTACAATTACTAAATTACGTTTATACTGCATTTTTCCCATCTCTAAAATCTACTCCATCCATATCGGAAATGAAAATATTGGCTATACCGATTTCCTTATTAAACTTTAACCTGACCTGAATAGGACGATTTGTTCATTTTTAATGATCGTCCCTGCCGTAAAAATAAATGGAGCTACTAACTAGCAAACAGGAAGGACCTGATCCCCATTATGTATCCTCCGCCTATCCCGATCGCTACACCAAAAACTGTCCATTGTGATATGTAAATACCTATTAGAAATAAAATGAATCCTATAAGTCCAATTAACAGAACCTTTTTTTTATTCATTTTGCACCCCTTGGCCAATTAAAATATCCTTATACTATCTTATACGGATAAAATTGGATAAAAGTTTCATTCTATTACTAAATTGATGATTTGAAAGAAAGTCGAGTAAATAAAGCAGATTCGAATACCTGCGTTTTTTTGCCCATGATAAAAAGGCTGCCGCAGCAACCTTTATCTTGAAGGGAATTTTATCCCATTATTACAAATAGAAAAATTTAATTTATTGTATTTTTCTCTCGGCGGCTTCAATAAGAAAAACCGAAATCAGCCACTGATTTCGGTCGTTCCCTCTATTTAATTAGTGATATCTTTTTTCTGGAAGAAGAAGAAAGTTAGCGCTAAAAAGATAAGATAATAGATGCCAAGTACACTCATTGAAAATCCAAGTGTAGCTCCATCGAACATTTCCATGGTTCCGGAAATATAGCCCCTTAAATCAAGGTGGGGGAATAAGACGAATTTTAACCACTCGTATTTACCGATGAATGATTGAATGACCATATTTAATGTCGAAGAGGCAAATAGGATGAAAATGGATATACCTACTGCAAGTGCTTGGTTTTTAAATAATGTGCTTAACATGAAAGCGATGGTCGTGATGACCAAGAATCCTGGTATCCAGTAAACGATCATGTCTACGAAATATTCGCCGACTACCACCGGACTGAATTCACCGAAAGATGCAGGATCCATTATTTTGTCTGAATACGAACCATTGCCAAAGAATATGATTCCGATTAGATAACTGAATATAAGCAGGCTCGCAAGTAATAACGCTGCAAATAACAGGGAAGTAATATATTTGGAAAGTAGAATCTTCCAACGTTTATAAGGCCTGATCAACAGTTGTTTAATGGTACCATCCGAAAACTCCGAGGAAACTAGCGAGCTGCAAACGATAACGACGAATAAAGTGACAAACGATGTTAATGATGTAGTCCATTCCGCCATATATGTCCAATTCGTGTTTAAGTCAGGGTTTATATTATCAGCTAAAAGTTGCTTATTTAGATCAATGTCAGCCATGATAGCGTCTTTTTCATCGTCACTGATATCAGTAGCTTTCAATGACTTTTGCTGTTCTTGGATATCTGCCTTTAACTCTTGCTTCCAATCTTTACCCTGTTCGCCGGCACTTAATTTATAATCGATGACTGCCGCCCCTAATGCTGCCAATAAAAGAAAAGCGATGAATATATATGTTGATACTTTTGAAAAGATTTTCATCCATTCATTTTTTACTAAGGACATCATACAGACTCCCTCATTTCCTGCTCAGTGATTTCAAAGAATTTATCTTCCAGTGATTTTCTAGTAATGCCAATTTCATAGACATCCAGTTGATTTCCATTAAAACTCCTGTTTATATCAGCCGTTTGTTCACGAGTAGCCGATACGGAGATTGTCTTCGCATCATATTTTAGAATCGTAATATCCACAAACTGTTCTTGAAGGATTTTTTTAGCTAGCTCCCCATCACTGACAGTGAATGAAACTTCATTTACCGTTTCGGTTTTTTCATCTATAATATGTTCTTTCGTATGTATCAGCTTTCCTTTTTCGATAACGGCAAAACTATCACACATCAATTGCATTTCCGATAGTAAATGTGATGAAATCAATATCCCGACGCCTTCACTTGCCAGTACTTTCAAATAATCACGAAACTCACGAATCCCTTGTGGATCCAAGCCATTCGTCGGTTCATCAAAAATCAATAACGACGGTTTATGTAAAATGGCCTGTGCCACGCCAAGGCGCTGACGCATTCCTAATGAATAGGTTTTAACCTTCTTATCGATGGCATGATCCAGTTTGACAAGCTTTATGACCTCTTCTATTCGCTCATTGGATATGTCATTGGATGACATTCGGGCATAATGCAGGATATTCTTCCTGCCCGTCATGTACTTATAAAACTCCGGGTTTTCAACAATGGCCCCCAATTGATTCATCGCACCTTCGAAATCTTTATCGAGGTCACTGCCATTGATCATGACAGTACCGCCCGTACGGTTGATAAGACCAGTGATCATACGGATGATAGTGGTCTTACCAGCTCCATTCGGACCAAGCAAACCAAATATTTCATTACTTTTTATTTCAAAGCTCACATTGTCAACAATTGTCGCTTTTCCAATTTTTTTAGTTAAGGATTGAACCTTAAGAACCGTTTCAGACATATAATACCTTCCTTTTTTTATATTTTCCAAAATCACACAAATCCAATATTACCATATTATGCATATTGTTACTATACTGATATTCTTCCATTTGGATAAAAGCATCCCTTGAATCAGCTGCAATCAATAGATTTGAATTTCACCGTTCTTACCGATGGACTACAAGGTTATGGCAGCCTCTCCGACATACCCATTTTCAAAATACCCATTGTTGGTTTCCGTATGCCGCTTCCCTTCCCTATCCTTATTGCGCAATAACATCGAACTCACATTAAAGTCTTCAGCCGGCGTCAGCTGCCCGCCCCCATAATTCCCAATATCAATATCACTGCAATGACTTTTTTCATCGAAATAGCTATGTATCGTTTCTTTTTATTACGTTTCCGAATGAATAAAGTTACAGGTTTTTTTATATTAAAGGAAAATTCATGTTAATTATAAATAAAGCAACGTATAGGTAAAGCCGATGGAAATGGCCAGACCCAATGCAAAAAGAAAGATTCTTCTAATAAAAGAAGGGAAAAGTCTATAAACCATCATTAAAATAAAATCGATGAAATTCGTTGGTATTCCAGAGCCGAAATCTTTGACTACTTTCTTGTCACCAAAAACGGCGAACCACATTACAAAAAGACCACATAAAATGAAAATGAAGGAAAAAATCTTAAACCACATTCGATGTCACCCGTTCCTCATAACGATATTGTTTTAGTCTTATCTTAACTGGGCTTTAGGATTCAAGTTTTCAAAATGAATTCTTCAACCCATACCTCTTGCATGGGAATCCCCTTTGTCCTCACCGAATCTTTCAAATCCGCATTCTTCCGGCACCAGGATAGATCATAAATTATCCTTGACTGCCCGGCATAAAGAGGACGAACATTTACTTTCGTCAAAAAATTGAGCCCTGTAGCAATTCCTTTACCCCAATATTGCTTCCCAAACCAGTAACTCACTCCTCGTTTACCATTTTACAGAATATGGTCATTTTTTTGAATAACCCGATTTGATGTGATATCCTTCCATCGAGTCAAAAACCACTTTGTCTAAACTTTCTAACCCTTCTATTAACAAAAAACAGGCAGTTATTTTTCGTACTCATATATCTAGTAACCGCGGAAAGCTATCCATGAAAAACTCCATCATTGCTTTTCCTCTAAATTCCAACAACATTCTTCCAGGATACCTTACTAGTATCTGACTGCGCTCCCTCAAGATAACACTAATTGCCATAAAAGAAAGGACTAGCAACAAATTACATGAACAAAACTCCCAAATTAAACTTCACTTAGAATATAACGTTTTTTCATTAAAGCTGTCTTCATTTGGAAGCGGAAACCCTCAACTCCTCGTGATTTCTTGAGTACATATCGTTTTTATTGGAAGAAACCTTTAAAATTTTTCTTATAAAACAGAACGCCATATCTTTGCTTAAAGTCCGTGAATGAAAAGACCTGACTTGAAGGAGCGGATTATTGAAAAAATCTATCCCTGAACGATGTTGCCTGGATTTAGTACACTCAATTCTTTTCCTGATTCTTTTTAATAGAATCCAGAATCCGCTAATTACTAAGGATATGGTAACCCGTTCTCCGCCTCATTTCTTTTCTTTCTCTAACATGTTTTAACAATTCCTTAGTGCCTTCGCGGTGTTTTTCCTTATCTGCGCCTAAAAGAGCGATCGTTTAACGAATGGTTTAATTGCAGGAAACAACGAGGAGGATAAACATGAAGAAAATTATAATAACGATCCTAACGGCTTCTGTATTCATTCTAGGAGTTTGCATGCCAACTAAAGGCGAAGCCGCAGCTTTGGATCGCACACTCTCATCAGGAATGAGTAATGGTGATGTAAAGGAACTACAAGAATTATTACTGACAAAAGGGTTTTTTCCCTATTTTGAAGCAACAGGTTACTACGGACCGATTACAAAAGAATCCGTAAAGAAGTTTCAGGAAAAATCAGGGCTGAAAGCCGATGGAATAGCAGGAACAAAAACGAATCAGAAAATCCAGGTACTGAAAAGCGGGGATATCGGAAGACCTGTAGCTGAACTGCAGAGGCTATTGAAAGCCTCGGATGTTTACACATCAACGATCGATGGAATTTATGGTACAGGTACAAAACAAGCAGTCATGAACTTTCAAAAGCAAAAGGGATTATCCGCTGACGGTATAGCCGGTGCACGGACTTTCAGTAAATTAGAAGAAAGAGCCAGTTTAGCAAGCTCGGCCGTTAAAGAACTGACGGTAACAAGTACTGCATATACAGCGAGCTGCGAAGGATGTTCAGGCACCACAAGAATGGGCGTCGATTTACAAAAATATGATGATGCCAAACTGATAGCAGTCGATCCGAACGTGATTCCACTAGGCTCCATCGTTGAAGTCGAAGGCTATGGACAAGCAATCGCTGCAGACACGGGCGGCGCGATCAAAGGAAACAGAATCGATGTATTCATCTCAAAAGAATCGGATGCTTTAACGTGGGGAAGAAAGCAAGTGAAGGTTAAAATAATTAAATGATGCATGACGGAAACTTCGTTTTAATATAAAAATAGATACATAACAAAACCGAAAGAGCATGTATGGATCAATTCATGCTCTTTCAGTCTGTTCAAACCAACTTGTACATGATAATATCATCGACGTATTCACTTTCGTTCATCTTAAATTCCTTAATTTTACGGCCTTCTTCAACAAACCCCATACTTTTATAAAGTGATATTGCCCGATGATTTGTTGAAAAAACTCCTAAACTCACCTTTTCAATGAACGGATTGGCTTCTGCCCATTCCAATAATGCTTTAACTAGTTTTTTTCCAATACCCATCCCTCTGAATTTTTCTCTAATCATGATCCCAAATGAGCCCTTGTGAGACATTCTCCTCCTATTTTCCGATTGAAATCCTATCCATCCAATCACTTCACCATTTATTTCGGCCACGATGATGGTTTCTCGTTCATTTTCCAATAACCTTCGTATCCAATCCCTTTGTTGTTCTGGTGTTTTATTAAACTCGTCTGACAACGCAATAAAGTACTCACCTTCGGAAATAACGGAATACTGTACATCCAAAATTGCTTCAGCATCTTTTAATTCACCAGTCCGAATCATATATATAAGACTATTATTTTTCGTTTCTGACATGCCAATCCCCCTTATAAAGACTGCCCCCACTTGGATTCATTGACTGTGAAAACCTTAGTAAATAACCATCTGGATCTTGAACTAAAATCTCTTTTTTTACAAACACCTCATTATCGCTTTCATAATGGTTTTCCATCATTTCTCTAAATAATTTTATTCCATGCCTTTTTAAAGCAGCCGCCAATTTTTCAACATCTTCAATATCAATTTGAAAATTAATCCCTCTTCCCAATGGAAATTTTAATACTCCTGTATCCCAACTTCCATTTATTTCTTCCAGCATAATTTGCGATTCTCCCAAAGAAAGAAAGGCAAATTTATCATCAAAACGTTCATATTCTAAATGAAATCCCAAAATTTCAAGGTAAAATTTTTTCGATTCCCTTATATTCGATACTGATAGTTCAGGTACTAGTGCATTGAACTTCATATTCAGTTAAAGCCTCCTTGTCAGTGACCCGCTTAAATGTTCAGATACATCAATCTTTCAATAAATCAGGTTCGAATTGAAGTGAACAATAGGACGGCTTTCCATGATTCTTTGTTCGATTTTCTGAACGGTTTTATATAATTGATCATCCGCATTCTTCAAATCGTACTTTTTATGAAAAAAATTATATAACGTTAGATCCCTTAATTTTAAAAATAGCGGGATCGTATCGTAATCTACAAGTGCGAGTATATTTTCCGTCTCATAACCTTTTAGAAAATCCCCCATGAATTTGGCAGCATATCCATCGAGTTCTTTTACACCTTCACGTTCTAAACTCCACATAAGATAATACAGAGGTATGGCCAAGTCGCTCGCTAACCAGTGATAGGAACAGTCATCAAAGTCAAAAACATGAATCTTGCCTTCATGGAAATGGAAATTGCCGTTATGTATATCAGAATGAATCAATCCAAAATTATCTTGATGTATTGGAAGTGCATTTAATTTATTCATGATTAATTCTTGCTGGTGCATCACTTGCTCTGGAACATCAGATTGATAGTGCTCCGCATTCAATAATTCTTCTTCATGCCATTCGAGCCTTTTATATTCTGTTTCAGGCTTGTAACTTTTTGTTTTTTTATGCAGGTGGCCTATTGTTCTTCCCCATTCAAAAAATAAATGTCCGTCGAAATTTTTATCGGTGACTTTCACCCTTACGCCAGGGGCTTTTTCAAATAAACAACAATAAAAATCTGTGCCATCCAGACCCTTTACAATTTCAACTAAGTTATTTTCAGTCGAAGGGATAACTTTCGGTATTTCACTTCCATTATTCTGTAAGTACTCTATCCACTTTAACTCAGCAAGCACTTGGCCTTTTGAACGATGTGATTGGTGTGTCATTCTTAAGATGTATGGTGTTCCATCCCTGTGAACCTCAAATACGTAGTTCTCTGCATCGCCAAGTTTTACTGAACTCTCTGTACTCACTAGAAAAAAATGCCCGGCCAATTCCACCAATGCATTAGAAAAAATCCGCTCTACCGATGCTTCCATTATCTTCACTCCCATTAATGATGATTTTACTTAGTTAATAAAAAAAAGAATTATAATATGCTTTATACGATATCAATACGCCTTTTCCCTTTATTTGTATATCAGTTATATTCTAAATTCCTATGGCAACAAGGCGAAAGATATGTTTATAGTGTTGAAGCGATTACAGATTATCGGCTTTTATTACTCTATCTTCGTTATACAAATGGAACATGTCATGATCCCGTAAAAACCTCGCTTTTATTCATCATTGGAATTTCAGTTTTTTTTGCATCACGGTGCAATAATGTCCCATCCGTAAGGTCCAATAGTGATAAAATCAAACAAACAGAGCTATGAAACCTCATATATAAAATATGAAATTGGCTACTAACAGGCATTGTGAAAAAGTCATTAGAATAAAGGGGAAAGATATGAATGGCAGAATTAATCGATTGGAAAAATAGTGCTCGCGGGCATAAATTTATAGCTTCTTTTAGCGGTGGAAAGGATAGTGTCTTAGCCCTATATAAAGCAGTGAAGGTTGGAGAAGCTGTTGGGCTGATCGTCATGATGGAGGAAGAAGGGAAACGTTCCAGATCCCATGGAATGCCTCCGGAACTCATTCGTGCCCAAGCTAAATCAATAGGTTTGCCAGTTTATACTGCAGCTGCAAGTTGGACAGATTATGAAAAAGTATTTATGCGCCTTTTAGAAAAAGCTAAAAATCAAGGGGCAGAAGTGTTAGTAACTGGAGACTTGGATATGCCTGCTCATGGCTGTTGGCACGAAAAGGTTACGAAGAATGCTGGATTAAAGCTTGGGATGCCTTTATGGGAGATGAACCATCGTGAAGCTGTCGAAGAGTTCATAAATCTAGGATTTGTAACGAACATTGTAACTGTTAATTTATCACTTGGAATGCGAGAGGACGATTTAGGGCGAACGTTAACCCATGAATACGTGAAGGAGCTTGAAGCTCGTGGTATTGACCCTTGCGGAGAAGGCGGAGAGTTCCATACTACGGTAATAGACGGGCCCATTTTTAAACATCCTATTCCAGTTCGTAAATGTGAGATCATTAAGGACGGAGAATATGCTTTTTTACCTTTGGAGCTAGATCAGAAAATAACATAAAAAAGACAGTTTTCATCCAGGATTTCGTGGCCTCGCCTCTGAATTTTCAGATGTAAAACTACTGCGGTTGTGAGGATACCCCTCACAATCTTTTTCTGTTAATTTATTTAGCGGAAAGGCTAATATGAATTTTCTCCATATCGAGCTAGGATTCTTGGCATGACTTAAAAATTCTTTTCACTTCCTGCTTCAAAAAAAACGCCCTATGGGGCGTTAAAATCAAGATTCCTTTTCTTCTTCATTTGCTATTTTATTGAATTTCAAGATGGATTCTTGGATTACTGGATTATTGAATTCTTCTTGGATGGCTGATTGTACAAATGAATCTTCAACATTCGTTTCGTCCCAAGCATTAACCATGTAATCTGGATCATTGTTCGAATGCTCTCTGTTATATTCTGAACTTTGCCGACGATTTGATTTACCGTCTTGTTTCTCATTATTCGACAACTATTTTCACCTCTATTAGAGTTCAATAATATTTAAAAGCCCAAATCTGCTAAAAACCTTCCACCATTCTAAAGATCCTGGTCCTTCATTGAAATGGGTGATCCAGTAGAAGTATGTTGATTTACCCAGTCCAGCGACACTTTTGAAACGGCGGGCCACTCAGGTATTTGGGTTTTATGTTGTTCCACCCAGCTCATGCAATATTGCGGGTCTATATTGCTTTCTTCGGATTTTGCCAAGAATGACTGAATTGTAGTTTCCGTACAGTTTTCCCATGATCCACATGTATCCTGCCAAATATTTTCCATTTTATTTTGAATATTTTCGTTAGACATACGGGTTCCTCCTTTAGATAAATGGTTCTTTTATATATCTTAATTAAGTATGTCCAAGGCTAAATAAATCATTACAAAAATTTTTCCGGCATAGTGTTCAGTACGACTGCACTATGCTCCAAAAAGGCTTCAATGCCTTTTGATTTGAGACGTTTTTTTAACTTATACTTCGATTAGGGTCTCCTTATACGCTAACGTACCTGTTTGACTTATCTAATGAATGTATATGCTGCTTACATCTGCTGAGGGAGCATATATAACAGGGATGCCCTTCACATCAATGGCGGAATCACGATGTCTTCATGAACCCAAAACGACCGAAAAGCACCATCCTTTTCGGCCGATTTCATTCATTCGATAAAGAAGGGGGCTGGCTGCCTGTTAAGCAGTAAGATTGGGTCCCCACTTGTAGATTCTAAATAAATTCACTTTTATTATTTTAATTTCCTATTCCAGGGTATCGAATTACAGCGGAAACCCTTATTTGTTAATCGAATTTTCTTCTTTCAAGTTAATTTTACCAATATGCATGCCTATTCCTAATGCAATGGCAGCACCTAAACAACTGAAAAGACAGCCAGCAGCCAAGTAAAAGGATGGATCTGATTCACCAATCATCACTGAAGCCACACCTCCAATTGCTGGAAATAGGGCAACCATGTATCCACTTTTTGCCCCACCTATTTTCTCTACAAGCTTGAGGTAGAATAGCCAAGCTCCAAAGGAGGCGAATATAGTTAAATAGAACAAAGCAGACAAATATGAAATGGATGTCGGTATACTGACTGCTTGTCCTTTTATGAACACAATTGCCCCTAAAAGAATTCCTCCTGCTGCAAATCCAATTACATTAGCATAGATTGGGTTTACTTTCTTTTTAGCATTTCTAGCTGAGCATGCATCGCCCATTGCAGTAAGGATGGTACCAAGAACGGCTATCATGATTCCTTTTATATCATTAAATCCATGAATGTCATTCAAACTTGGGTAAATAACAATACACACAGCCAGTACACCAATTACCCCTCCAATTAAGATACGAGAATGTAATTGTTCTTTCAAAAAAAGACGAAGGGCTATAGGTGTTAAAATGACTTTCAATGAAAAGATCAATGTAACCATTGCCGCTGAACTTAAGATAGTCGCGTAATAAAGACATAAATAGCTTAAGGCAAAATTACATATTCCAAACACAATAATAAATGGAACATCCTTTTTCATGGGTTTTCCTTTAGGTCTGAGAATGCATAAAAGAATGAAAAATAGTATTGCCGTCATACTTAAACGATATGTTAAAGATAACTCTAAACTCACAGGTGTACCTTGAATCTTTACGGCAATAAAATTAAGCCCCCATACTAATAAACAAAATATGTACATAAAGTTAGTCATAATAAAATGACCAATTGGCGATATTGCCCACTTTCTTTTAGTATATTTAACTCGTCGTAAATGATTTTCCCATCCATAATTTAACCGCCTTATATTAAAAATCACATCCGGTTTTAATGTAATAATAAAGTAAATATTACCAATTCAAAAGGGATTGTCAATATATAAAAATACATTCCGAAAAAGCCCTCCAGTTCGGAGAGCTTTTCATTGGCTAACGAATATTAGCCTCTGACTGCAGACAAACTCGGTAATAATTGAGTTTGTCTGCAGTTGCTTTAAAAACATTTTGATAAAACTCAATGGATCTCTCTAAATTAGAAACTGAAAATAAAAAGTGATTCAAACCTTTTATAGACAAATTACCACCTCATATTAAGATTGCTTTTTTTTCGCCATTAGACGCTTATAAAGAGGATAGCCAAACATGTAATACCCTGAAAATGACAGCAATATTAAGGATAAACCTGTCATTGTGAGGATACTGTATCTATACCAATCGCCAAAGAATGATCCATCATGCAAAGTGATGAGGAAAGTCGAGTAATCCGGATTTGTGGATAACACTTTTCCCGTACTCACATCTAATTGAACACCTTGACCGTTATTAAAGCGAACCTGGTAAACATTTGCACTTGGTCTATATTCAATTCTAAATATATCTTCAACCGAGTCCGCACCCGGAAGATCCTGAGACGTAGCAATGGACACGACCTTCTCCATAGGTATCGCTTGATCTGGACCCGCCTCTTTCCCCATCCTTAACTCATCAGCCACTCCGAGTGGTAACATATAAACAAGCACGAGCCCTGTGACTGCGATGAACATAAAAAAAACGGATAAAACCAATCCAGTCCATTTATGTATTTTTCGGCTTAATTGATACAACTTTACAGCTTTCGACAATGTTGAATCACATCCCTTGACTATTTTTTCAAAACAGTAATACCATACAATTATAAATTTTTCTTCATAACCACCCGATCTTCATTTACAACATAATCATTTTTCAGATAAAATGCTTCTGCGAGCCCGTCATTATCAGTTAATAAATATAGACTTTTAATCTCTCTTTTCTGCAGTTCATCTTCTAAAGATTGAAGCATTTTTGAGCCATGCCCTTTACCTTGCATTTCATTATTCACACAAAGTTCTGCCAAATAAAAAGTTAAACCTTGATAAGAAACCTTACTATTTCCAACAACAAAACCAACAGCATTGTGATCAATCTGAAATAAAAATCCAAGAAATTTAGGCGTATGCAATAAGTCGGAAAGTCTCTCTTTAGCCGTTTCATATGTCCAACTTTCATTCCATGGTTCACGATTAAAAACGTTCATATAGAGTTCGATACATTGCTCCAAATTCTCCGATGTCAGTGGCAGCATTTCTGTCATATTCATGCTTCCTTTCTATTTTCATTAAAATTTTGTATATTAATCCAAATTATATCTTATGTTTGTAGAACTAACCTGTTTCTATAGAACCATAAAAGAAGAGCTGCCTTAAAGGCAGCTCCGATTTCTCAACTTTCACTAACGTTTTTTCCTGAACAATTTCTAAGCAATTGATTCTAAGAGTTATCCCACCTTCTTGCTTCTTTAGTTTCTACAACCACCCGACAGCAATACAATTCAAAAAAAGTCTTCAAGATTACTATTCAAACCCCATCATTAGTTTAAAACTCATGACTTTCAACAATGGGGCGAGAATATCAGGTTCTTGCTACTTGTATCATTGCTTTTCCCAATTCTTAAAGATGTAATGATGCTGCTTAACGGATCATCAAAATGTTGGTGGTACGTGCTGAATGCTTGACTGTTCGGTTTGAACTTTATTCCATCCCTCCTGACGGAACTCTTTTTCCCACTTCGAAACCACAATACAAGCGAGAACATGTCCAGGCGTATTACAAGCGGTACGTGCCATATCCAGCACACGGTCAATGCCTGCTATAATTGCGACGCCTTCTGCTGGAAGCCCTACCGCTGAGGCGGTGGCTAAAAGGACAACCAGCGAACCGGATGGAACAGCAGCAATTCCTTTTGAGGTTGCAACAAGAACCCCCATTACAATCAATTGTTGGCCAAAATCCATCGGGATGCCATATGCTTGTGCTAAGAAAATAGAGCAAACAGAAAGGTACAATGTCGAACCATCACAATTCAGTGATAGCCCAGAAGGAATAACGAACGAAACAACACGTTTCGAACAACCGTATGCTTCCATTCGATCCATTAACTGAGGCAGAATGGTTTCCGTACTTGTCGTGGAAAATGCGATGAGGAACAAATCCCATACCATTCGAAACACTTTAAAGTAAGAAATCTTCAAGAACCAAGCAATTATTGGAAACAGTCCGAAAATAACAATAGCAAGCCCTAGATACACAACCCCTATCAACTTTGCCATAGGGATTAAAAGAGCGATACCATACTGTCCAACAGAGGCTGCCATGAGCGAGAGTACACCAATCGGTGCTGTTACCATGACCATTTGTGTCAGTTTAAACATGATATTTGCAACTGATTCCATAAACTTCATTGCCGGCTCTGACTTTTTGCCAATTGCTCCAGCAGCTACACCAAATAGAATAGCGAAGAATATAACAGCTAATAAATCACTTTTTGCCATCGCATCAACAATGTTGCTTGGAATGATGTTAACAAGCATCGTTTTAAAATCGACAACTTTGGTAACGCTTTCATTTAATTGTGTGATATCTTTCTGGGCAAGATGGGACAAATTAAGCCCAGCACCAGGCTTTAAGATGTTAACAAGTAAAAGACCAATGCCTAGAATCAGGGTGGTAATAAATTCGAACCAAATAATTGTTTTAAGTCCTAATGAACCCATTTTTTTCATGTTTCCGTCGCCTGATGAACCAATGACAATAGTAGTGAAAACAATAGGCACAACAATCATTTTAATGAGATGAATAAAAGCGTCCCCAATCGGTCTTAAGGATTGGCCAAGTTCAGGAAAAAAATGTCCGATAAGTGCCCCAATAAACAATGCAATTAACACTTGAAAAGCAAAAAACTTTTTCATAGGTTGCCCTCCCTGAACGAAAGATTAATAGCAATCACACAATATTTCAATAAATAGAATAAACTTTCTCTTTTGACTATTGAATGAGAAAGAAGAAATAGCTTTTAATTGTTCCGGCTTATTCCATACAAAACCTCCCTTATAAAAATATTTGTAAATATAGAAAATACTGTATCATTTTTTCAAAAAATAGTAAATTATTGAATTACTATAAAGTTATAAGAATAAATTATTAATCCCGTTACGAATAAAAATTGCACTTCCAACATATGTGCAGCTTTGAAAAAAGATCAATCAAAACATGCCATTATACCAACACTTTATAGCGGTGTTACTGCTTTTTTATTTATATTGAAAATAGTATTCTTTAATAATTATAGTATGGTTAAACTACGTATTCCGTCGTTCGTAGAATATATTTACATGCTTCTGTAGCTTTAAAATAACGAACAAAAAGAAAGAGCATGTTTTGAAAAAAGATCAATCAAAACATGCTCTTATTTAATGTGATCGATTCACTTCTTTTATTGAACCTTATTCCACTAAAGCCCATGATAGTTTAAGTGATTTCATTCACAATATTTCAGTAAAAAATTGAAATTCCTTTAGTTCACAATAAATACTACAATCCCTATTATAATACACAGAATTCCACTCAAAAATTGTCCTAATCCTGAAGCTTCTCCCATTAACAGTAAATTGAATATGTTTTTGTTTTTTCGATTTTTTCCAAATAAGCCATCATCTGTTCTCATACGATAAATACCCCAAACTACTAAAACTATCCCAAAAATAAATAATATAAAAAGCATCTACATTCCTCCGTTGTTTGTTTAATATGTGCATCTTTGTGAAATGTACTATTTGTCATCCTCATCGAAAATAAAAGTTTCTTCGATTGATAAATCAAAAACTGAAGCTATTTTATACGCAAGTAGTACAGATGGATTATACTTTTGTTTTTCTAATGAGATGATCGTCCTAGAAGATACACTTACTTTATCAGCTAATTCTTGTTGCGTTATTCCATATTCTATTCGCAATTCTTTTACTCTATTTTTCATAAAGCCTCCTAATTAAAGGACAAGATTGTAATACTTTCTAGACCCAATTTCACTAATTATTAAAGATACTAAGAAAACAAATAATGCAGTATTTGTTGGGATTGCCACAAAATTAGTTAAAAACATAAGAATTAAAATTTCGCATATCACAATATGCAAAGAAAAGCGGGCAACTTTTCCATCAATTAAAGCATCTCTTTCGTCATATTCCTTTGATAATTCCTTTTCTAGTGATTTATTCTTTCGGGATGTAATGTAAGAAATTGTTGAGTACAACAAAAGTATTCCACCTAGGAATACAAAGATATAGCCAAAATTAAAGCTTACTGATGTATCGAGAATCATTCTAATGATTCCAAATATAATTATCAAGGTTGAAACTAAAAAACGCTGTATGAATAGATTTTTCAAACTACCTCTCCTAATCAACTTATTCTCCTCGGGTAAAGTTAACTTCATGTGAAGTTTATTTCACGTGAAGTTAACTTCATAATATACTTTTATAGAACAAACGTCAATCGATAAATAATGCAAAGTATCGCACCATTTTTTATAAACGCCGGCATAAAGAATAAACTTCCTTATAGGCAGCTCCGATCTTCAGCTAACGCATCTGTTTGTTTAAGTACATTTCTTCACCAATCTATTCAGTGACATTAACCTAAATATCCATAAAAAAATCACCTCACCTTTAAGGACTAGAAGTTAGGTGAGATGAATTCAATCAAACTTTACATAATCCCCTTCTTTGATTTGATTCTTTTCAAACCATCCAAGATTCACTTCAATTGCATAATGATAAGAAAGTCCCGGATCATAGGTAGGGCATTTATCCTCTTTACAAGGTTCCATATCAAGTATTTTCAATATTTCACCATCTGAATCAAGAAAAGCAATAGATAAAGGAATTAATGTGTTTTTCATCCAAAATCCACTATATATTTTTTCTGAAAACACAAATAACATCCCCTCATTTTCAGGTAATTTTCCAACAAACATTAAGCCCTTTTCTCTTTTTCTTTGAGTATCTGCAACTTGAACGATTAATCTAGTTTCCCTGTTTCCACTGAGTATTTTTAACATTTTTATTCTATTTTTCATGTTCACTCACCTTCGAGTATTATTATTAGCAGGAAAGAAACTTGATATCTTTTTAAAAGAAGTTCATGAGATTGATATTTCCTTTATTCGAAAAAACGTCTTTTTCCCCTAATAATAAAAAGGAAGAAAGTTGGAGATAAAACTAGAGCTAGAAGAAAAAATAACTAGGCAAGATTCTGGATCAAAAAATCCAGTTAAAGAGTGCGTAAACTCCGATTAATGCAAAAATAATTGTTAATATTATTATTGAGAAGCAACCAAAAATAACTACCTTATCTTTGAATGGATCTTCAGGTTCTTCCAGCAAATTTTCTTTAACTTTATTTTGTATAGGGGAAATTACCTGATCTAATTGCAATCTTTTTAAAATTTCACTATCACCTTTAAATTTTATAGCTCTTCCTATTCTGATAGGATCGTTCCCCATAGATTTTTCGAATTGAATACACGCTTTTACCATTTCTGGTGACTTATTCTTTTCTAAATACCAGTATCGACCAGCCATTGAAGGGTATTTTAATGCAAAATATATGTCCCCCAACTTTCTACGGAGGTCTAATTCATTAGGAAAGGTTGAAATTAACCCGTGTAGTCTATCCCGTGCTTTCCCTAAATCATTTTTTTCAATGTCCTCTTCTATCTTCTTTATAGTTTTAACAGGTATCTTATCTATTAAAAACACCTCATTCACCTTTGTACTTTACGGTCTTTATTTCTCGACAGTTCAAAATATTTCCTTTTTTCAACTAAACTGCCCATTTAGTTTCATAAGAAAACAACCTGGCTTATTGAAGTTAGCAACCTTTAGCACAACAAAAACTCCCCATTAAGTCCACTCTTTTCCATGTTCACAAATGAATTTAATATCGTTTTGGTAATGTTCAAGATGCCCTTCATCTATCATCTTTTGAAAAGCAATGTCACCTTCACTGGCTTTTCTTGTAATTGTTTTACATACCCCCTCTAATCGTAGCAATCCTATTTCCAAATACTCTTCTTCTATTCAATACGATCTAACTCTTTGTTTTATTCGGTACCCCTTTTTAATTAACCAATCGTCTTCAGAACATTTTTTAATTGTACGATATTGTTCTGTTCGCCGTCGTTCATCTTAAAAACGAAAACGGTATTAATGACATTGTTAAAGCTTAAATTGTAGTAGTGAATGTTTGTATAGTTATATAAGTCAATAAGCTTAGTATTCAATACTGCAATGGTATTGCTGATTTGCAAAAAATCTTGGATACTGCTGATTGATTTTATTTCCTTTAATTTATATGGTATTTGATTATTCATAAGCCATTCGGTCACAGCTCTTGTATACATACAACCTATACTCAATACGAGCAATGTAATAGGTGTTTTCCAATCAAAATTGATGATATGGTCCTTACTTGAAATGATCTCGAATGTTTCAGTTGCAACGATTTCATAAGTTAAGTCGGGATATTTCTTAATAGGTTCACTAATGAGTGCACAATCTAATTCGGAATTGTGCACTTTTTGGTTTATGGCATTACTGGAATCTACAGCGAAATCCACATCCATTTGAATGTCGTTCATATTCAAAGTGTTCGCGATGTGGGCACCATAGATTTTCAAGGTTGTATGTGATGCGCCAAAATCCACTTTAGCGTTAGTTTGAAAGGCACCGATGCTTTGTAAAAATTCTTCGTACTCTTTTGCAATAAGTTGAAGATAGTTTTTATACTGTAATCCTACACTAGTGATTTTCAATCCTTGGGGCGTGCGATTAAAAACAAGTTTGCCAATTTCCGACTCTATTTTTTTCACTTTAGCCGTAAGGGCGGATTGAGTATAGTTCGTGATTTCTGCAGACTTACTTAAATTTTGACGGTTTAATATTTCAATTTTCAATGCTATTTCTTTGATGTTCATATAGTTGGCACACCCTATAAAAAAATTTTATGAACCCTATCATTTCCCTCCATTTTACGCTTCTGGGCAGGCAGAGTAAACTCTAGTTAGCTTAATAAGTAAGGGAGACTAGATAATGTTAGAAGCTAATAATGAGAATATATCCCACCGAATTCTTATTGAACGATACATCAAACATAGGGGGAGCATTAATGCATACATATTATAAATGGTTAATCGTATTGGTGGCCACGTTATCCCAAACTGCAGCAACCTTTGTGACATATGGCATGGGACCCATCGCTGCATTTTATCAAATTGAATGGAATTTAACACCGCTTCAAACAGGCTTCATTGTTTCAGCGGTCAATATTGGGCCGATGTTTTCAATGCTGGCGTTCGGTTACTTGATGGATAAAAAAGGGGAAAAACACATTATCGGGTGGGGGACCATTTTATTGGGGCTCTCAGCTTTAACGCTGGTTTTTGTTAATGATTATATTGTATTGCTGCTTTTATTATTGTTGGTCGGTATATGGTACGGAAGTGCTCAAACCGGTGGAAGCACGGCCATCGTAAAATGGTTTCCAAACGAACATAGAGGGCTGGCTCTAGGGATAAGACAGACGGGAATACCGCTTGGAGGATCTTTAGCCTCTGCAGTTTTATCCTATACATATTATCATTTCAATTTGTCATCAGTTCATGTAGTACAAGGGATCGTAGCAATAATGGGAGGGCTGCTCTTCCTATTATTATATAACGAACCAGAAAGAACGAGTGAAACAGGATCAGCCTCGGTCGGGTTCAAGGAGAAAATGAGTGTCATCAAAAATAATAAAGAGTTATATCCGATGTATATAGTAGGTGTTGTGATGATGTCATTACAGATGATTATCATTGCGCATTTTATGAGTTATTTGCACAACGAAGGGGGCTATCCATTAACAGAGGCAGGAAAATATTTAAGCGTCGTTTTAATAGGTGGTATGGTTGGACGGGTAGTCATCGCCTGGGCCAGTGATCAATTCTTTGAAGGTCAAAGGGAAAGATTATTGCTTATTGTGATGGCTGTTACCGTAATTCTTACAGTGATCCTGCCGCTCATCATGACTGTTGAAATGGAAATCTTGATGCTATTATTTTGTTTTCTTTTGGGCTTTGTAGCCATTGGTTGGTATTCCATTTTTATTGCTTGTATCACAGAGCAATCGGATTCCCGTTTTATAGGTTTAACGGTGAGTTCAGCATTGACATTAAATCAATTATTCATTGTCATAGCACCCTCTTTATTCGGATTAGTCGTTAATCTATTGAACAGTTATCAACAAGCCCTATATTTGACCGGAATATCTGTAGCTTTGGGCGCGATTAATTTATATAGAGCAAAAATAAAAAAAAGAATGGATCATGGGATCACCACGAAGTTTGATCAAATTAATACAAATAACCTTGATAAATGAATTAATTGAAAGGGCATGTTTTGAAAAAAGATTAATCAACACATGCCCTTATTCTCTTTAATTGGATTATTCTTTTTAAAAAAATCGATCATTTTTTTTGTGTTCCTTAATCAGCTAACGCACTCGTTAGCTTAAGTACAATAATTCAAAATCTTACTTTTTTAGATAAAAACTATTACTAAAAGTTTTATATTGTATAAATATTTTAAATATGAAAAAAAGCTTACTCAAAGAGTAAGCTTCAGGCTGTCGACAAAGTCGACAGCTGTTTTTTATAAAAAGTTTAGCAACAATATATTGTGTCCTTCTTTCAAACTTACAACTAAATATGCTAATTAAAAGATAAAAAAACCCCTTTTTCTCCAACAATTCTTTTGGAAAAGGGGTTTGTCTACACTCTGAAGCTTACTCAAAGAGTAAGCTTAACCTCTATAAACACTATCACATGTTGCAGGTTTTGGTTCATAAAAACAATGTTCTTTAAATTGACCAGTTTGAGGTTGATCATACCATGTTGGAGGGCATGGAGCATGTGGATTAAAATACCAAAGAGCATATCTAGCCGGATGCTGTCTCCAGTACTTCAAATTCTGTTCTGCTAATCTTCTTTCAATACCTCTCGCTCTTTGATAAAATACATTCCCTTTTTGAACAGCTTCAAAAGAATAATTTCCTCCTTGTACATGATAAATGACTTGTGGAATTGTTCTTAAACCTTTAAAGTCTAAACAATTAGCTACAAGACGATTTACAATTACATTTCCAACATATAACATTCCTTGTTGTCCTTCTCCTTCGGCTTCTGCTCTCATCATCCTTGCCATTAAGTCAACGTCTGAACTTCGGTAGCTTGCTCTTGCCATTTTTTCCACCCCAAAAATATTATATGAAAAATAGCCTACAGCCATGTCTTTTATTTATGTAATATAAAGTGCTTAGTTATAATAACTTACAGCTTTTAAGTAAAATGAAAACTATTGCATTCTTTTTTCCCTTTATTCAACTAAACTGCCCCGTTAGTTGTATAAATCGAGTAGGAGGAGGCGCCTAGCCTCCGACCTCTCACACCACCGTACGTACCGTTCGGTATACGGCGGTTCAGTTTAAGTCTGACGTAGTTTTGTATATCGTTCATATAGATTTACTAACCCATGATGGAGCCAATAAACATTATTAAGGGTTTTGTCTAGAATAGGACTATGCGCTATGCGCCAATAACCCTTTCTGCTATTTCCCCATTCATATGCTTTTCCAAATGGGACGCCTAATCCTTTGAGTTTCCTCACCCTCGTTCTTGGTAATTTCCATTGCTTCCATAGGCACATTCTGAGTCTTCTTCGAATCCATGAATCTAAATTCTTCAATACGTTCGGAGTATCAATGAGGGCGAAATACCCCATCCAACCTCTAAGGTATTGCTTTAACTTATTTATTCGGAGTTCCATGGGTATCGGTAATTTTCTCGAGGTCATTTCCCTGATTCGTTTCTTTACCCTCTTCACCGTTTGTTTAGCCAGTAGAACCTTCGGGTTCTTCTTTGACTTCGTGAAACTAAAACCGAGAAACGTTCTGTTCCAAGGGCGATCATACTTCGACTTCTCGTAGTTGACCTTTAGCTTCAGTTTATTTTCAATGAAGCTTGAGATATTTCCCATTGCACGTTTGGCGGCTTTTCGTGTCTTCACAAAGATAGTACTGTCATCCGCATACCTTACGAATCGAAGATTGCGTTTCTCTAGTTCTTTATCTAAATCGTCTAACATGATATTAGATAATAAAGGACTTAACGGACCTCCTTGCGGAGTTCCCTCCTCACTTTTATGAAAAAGTCCGCCTATCATAATGCCTGCTTGAAGGAATTTACGAATCAGTTTAAGAACTCGTTTATCTTCAATTTTCCGCTCTAACATTCCCATGAGCTTGTCATGATTCACTTTATCGAAGAACTTCTCCAAATCCATATCCACTACCCATGTATAACCTTCGGTTATATAGGACTTTGCCTTTCGAACCGCCTGGTGCCCTTGTTTGTTAGGGCGAAATCCATAGCTATTCTCCGAAAAGGTCGAGTCATATATCTTGGTCAATATTTGGGCAATGGCTTGTTGAATGAAACGGTCTAGAACGGTTGGAATACCCAAAAGCCGAACTCCGCCGTTTGGTTTCGGGATTTCGATACGACGGACGGGCTTCGGTTGATAGGTACCCTGTAAAAGGGCAGTTTTCATGTTGTACCATTCGGTTACGAGGTGCGGTCTCAGGTTTTGAACGCGCATTCCATCTACACCATGGCTTCCCTTATTTCTTTCTACACGCTTCAATGCCTGTATTAAGTTTTCCCTCTCTAGTATCTGTTCCATTAACATCGTTGATATCCTTTCTACGTGGATAAATGGTCTATTTGTGCCTTTATCTGCTCCACCCTTTTGAAGTTCCCCGTGTATTCACCACTTCTTCCTTCAAATAAGTTCCGTTAGGAATTGTTTGCTTCTTCACAGATAACGAACGCCTAGTATTCATCCTTCTTAATCTGTTCGGTCCTTCCTTGTCTTCTCGAGTAGACAAGTACTATGACCTCTGCTGACTTCTGATGATTCAGCTGTCCATCACTGGAAAGGTTACCAAGTGTACTTGGCTGTCATCAGACCTCCCCGGGTAAGAGTGCAATCTTTCCCTCCATCTATCTGCTTCATTTACTCTGTACCACCTTCGGCAGTAAGGACTTTGTTTTGTTTCGCAAACTCATCCAATGATACCTAGCCTTATATGAAGTTCGTGTTCCTCAGACCGGAGGTTTGCCGCTTGCTTCCTTCAGATTCCACGTCACCGTGGACACCCTTGCATT
Source organism: Peribacillus simplex (assembly GCF_001578185.1). Classification (NCBI taxonomy): domain Bacteria; kingdom Bacillati; phylum Bacillota; class Bacilli; order Caryophanales; family Bacillaceae; genus Peribacillus; species Peribacillus simplex. Next base: position 4,491,602 of record NZ_CP011008.1, read on the forward strand.
AAGCTAACCACTACTACTGCCTTCATGATTCGGGACTTCCACCCTATAGATTGCACCCATGCCGGGCGCACGAAAAAGCTGCCTTAAAGACAGCTCTGATCTTCAGCTAGTCGAGTAGAAGGGAACCTCTCTACCTTACGGTAGATTGTGTTCCTGCCCCCCTCACAGAACCGTGCTTGCGCTATTCACGCACACGGCTCCTCCTAGTTACCATTCACAAAATGTAGCTAATCTCTCAGATTCAGATTTTGCTAATTCTGCTATCCTTAGTAGTTTTGTTTCCATTTATCCCTACCTCTGAGTGTAGTAAATGTTTCCCTAGTAAGGGTGATAACTGGTAGCTAGCCTTTCCTCCATCGGCATTACCCAACTTCATTGGTACTACGCTGCTATCCGACTCCCTACACAGCATTTGGTTTCCTTGCTTTTTATCGCTTGTACACCATACTCTTCTAATAAGAAAAGACCGATAGGGTCTCCCGAGTTGCCGTATCATATCGATGTGTAACGTGCCAAGGTCTCTGACTCCAGAGAGGTTTTATCCATCTTGCCCTTAACGAAGGATAAAATGTAGCTTTCTGCTGTGCGTAAAGCATCAGCCCTCTCGATTTACTAACTTTATGGAGCTCAATCCCTTCAACCATTTGGCTTTCGGCCCGCCACCTAACTGTCTACGCTTAAAGACTAAAGTTACCTTTAGCCCTCCAAGACTCGCTACGAGCGAATGGCTAGTTCTTACTCGACGGGAATCCCACCCGCTATATGATACGACCTAGGCTCGGCCGCACACGCACCCGTTAGTTTAAGTATATTTATTCACAAACTCCCCATATAACACTATTTATTAATAACAATCGATAATTTATAGTTTGCATGCTCGTTTAACCCTTCTAAAAGTTTATTCATTAGTTCATTCGATGGAAATTTACATTCAAGAAGATAACAGCCATCTCCACTGATTTTATAGTTACGTACAAGGTATTGTTCCTGAGTTTTGATGAATGATAAATATGGCTGATGGTTAGTGCTTTGTGTAATGATAGTTAGAAAAGCATGTATATAAAATCCCAATTTGACTTGATTAACTTTAATGCCATATCCCTCAATAACTCCACTATCCTCTAATTTCGCAACTCTGGCTGAAGTAGCTGGACCAGTCAAATGGACTTTCTCACCTAATTTTTTCATCGTGATACGACTGTTCTTGGATAGTTCATCAAGGATATCCATATCCGTCTTATCTAACATTTTAATAATCCTTTCATTTTTCACTATGTTGATAAATAATCAGTAAAAGCAACTTTCACAAAAATGGGAAGTTGCTTTTTTTTTTAGGGTATCTTGGTTATGATAATAGAATAATAACAGGAGGGCTGTGGACATGCTGAAAAAAAAGATGAAAATCGAGGTTATTCAAAAAGTATTAGACAATTGGAGGGGGTTCTTTTTACCTTACCAAATGGCCCTACATGAATTAGAAAGTGATTTCAAGGTTATTGACTTAGAATGGAAAACACAACATGGCTATTCTCCTATTGAACATATGAAAACACGTATGAAAAAATTAAGTTCTTTGGTGGAGAAAATACAAAAAAAAGAAATTCCTTTAACACAAGAAGCGGTGAGGAATGAAATAAGAGATATTTTGGGAGTTAGAATTGTCACAAGTTTTATTGATGACGTATATATGTTGAAGGAGCATATCGAGCAACGTGAAGACATTCGAATGATACGCGTAAAGGATTATATTCAGGACCCGAAAATGAGCGGATATAAAAGTTTGCACCTGATTGTAGAAACCCAAGTCATCTTATCCAACGAAATAATATGGGTTCCTGCAGAAATACAAATTCGTACTTCCGCTATGGATTTTTGGGCATCCACCGAGCATAAACTAAACTATAAATATCAAGGCGAGACTATACCAGAGGATGCTCAAAAGCAGCTAATTGAGCTTGCCAAAGCTTCTTCCTTAATGGATAAAGAAATGTCAAGATTAAGAACAAAATTACTGGCCAATTAAGCAAACAATCGTGACACCTTTCTCATTTCAACCTTAAGTCAATCTGACAAATAAAAACACTTAGTCTTAGAATCTAAGGGTTTCATCCTTGTTCCGTCCAAAACGATCCAGTGAATGAATGTAAAGAACATCCCCTTTCCGGATCATTCGTTTTAACAATTGATATTGTTCTCGTTCAAAATTTTTCCCACTTTGTTTATCCATACTTTAACGGACGTTAAAAGTAGTTGATTTTATAAAAAAATGCCCCGTTCGCAAAAATGTACTTTTACGAACGACAGGAACAACGCTATACCTCCCATTTCGGAAATTTTATACTCTAAGAGAATTCCAACCTAAAAAGTCGCTCTCCTCTACGTGAACTGACCCCATAAAGTTAGACAGGTTATTTCGTTAGGCAGCCCGTTGGGTATGAACTCGGTATTGTACCGGGCTCATACCTTTTAATTTACCTTTATCATATGTCACAGTTTTTGTTTAAAAAGAGGGAGCAAGACAAAAAATGTATGATTATATAAAGAATCATACTTTTAAAAGGCCACCAATTGGCGGCCTTCTTTGGCGCTAACACACCCGTTAGTTTAAGTGTTAGACATCACAAATTATTAAAAAATATTTAATTCTAGAAATTCATCAGTTTCCATAAAACCAAACTTCTTATACACTGGTCTACCCATTTTTGAAGCCCCAAGCCATATTTTTGAAATACCTGAAATCTTAACTTCATCAACTAATTTAGTTAACAGCTTTGTTGCGATTCCTTGCCCACGATAATTTTCATTAGTATACATATTTGTGATATAAGCCTTTTTTCCAGTCTTATTGGTGTAACAAGGTGGAAATTCATAAAAAATTACTGCACCACAAGCTATAATTTCTTCATTATCCTCCACTAGCCATTGAATTAAAGTACCATCACTTAGTTTATTTTTAAAGAAAACATATAGTTCTCTATCAATATCTATATTAGGTTCTATCCCCTCATCAACTAATTGCTTTTTTCTTAACTCGACCAATTTATCAATATCATCGATATTTGCTTTACGATATTTCAACTTCTCACAACTCCTTTATAAAATTACAACTGACCAGCCCCATAGCATAATTAATTCTCATCATTTTACCATTGATTCTTATTAAACTAAACAAAAAAAGGTAAAAGTTCCCTCACTTTATTTATTTTACCATAAAAGACCATTTCCCTTATGTTACTAACCTGCCCCGTTAGTGACATAAGGATTTTTAAACAACATTATTATTTTTTAATGACTTTATTATAAATTAAACAACTTTATTATCTCTGTACAGTAGCGTCAGGAAAATGCGGATTTACAACGTTAAGGAAGTTTCAATATTAAAAAACCTAATTTCTCAGCATTACAATGAGAAATTAGGTTTTTTCATTAATAGAAAAAGACTTATAAGTATTTATCACTAATCACTTTCATATGGTGTAACTCGTGCCCGACAATGCCATATGCAAAGGTACCTATCGAAACTGGGCTGTTCATTACAGTTCCATTACGATCCCACGCTGCATCATCAATGGTTGAAATAAGACTTAACGTGTTGGAGCGTACCGTGTCTAAACCAGCTAGTAGCTGCTCCCAGGATAATTTGTTGAAGTTTGCCGCAGAAACGTATTGATCCTGATCCATTGCTGGGAGTGGTGCACTTTCATTTCGAGCAATGGCAAGCATTCGATACGACATCACACGTTCCGCGTCGGCCATATGCCCAATCACTTCTTTTAAAGTCCATTTCCCTGGTGCGTACGCCTTCCTTGCTGTCTCCTCTGATATGCTGCTCAAGAGGGTAATGGTCTTAGTTCGTTGCTTACTAAGTATTTCTTCAATATCTCCATCTGGCACAAGACTAACATACCTATCATACTCTGGATTTTCAATAGATAATGGTCGTGGACGCACAAGAATCCTCCTCATCGGAATAGTTAATTATGGTTCTAGGCTAATATTCGACTGTCAAGAAGATATTTCCTTTATTTGATATTTAATTTCATTACCGCAAAATATTTGCAAATTAAACAACTTTATTATCTCTGTACAACTGATTTATGCAGTTAACATAATACAGATAATAATGGATTAGTTCACTTTTTATTCCACTAACCTGCCCCGATAGTTGCATAATCGAGTAGGGGGAAAATAAGTTAGATAATAGCAATTGCAGAAAATGACAGAGCTATAAAACATAACATAAAAGATTTTTTTCGCTTACTATTCAAACCAACGTTCCCTCTCAAATCCTTTCTTAATAACCAAAACTATAAAATAGCCAGAAATATAATTCTTCCATTAAACTCCCTAAAAAGGGCATTACCACCGTTCAGTAACGCATTTAGTTTAAGTACAATTCTTCACAAACTACCAGCTAGTTTAATTCAATAAGAAGATATAACGTACTGTTGACGAAATTGTTGTATGGTTATGTTTTTAATTATCGTGATTAGATAGGTATTCTGCTACATCTTTTGGAACTTTAAAATTTAAATTTAGTTTCTTGGTTCTAAGCTCAATATAAGGACTATCTTTATATGTAATAATTGTAGCGATTTGTTTAAGTTCCTTTTTAACTGTAATAGGCTCTCCAAGTTTGACTGTACCCTCTTGGTACATCTTATAAATATACCCTTTAGCTGAATTTGAAGGAATATCTACAATACTCCATTTATCAACTTCTAGTGCATTAACAAATTCACTTACATCTTCTTGATTGTCTATAACGTTTAAAACCGATTCTGGATTTTCTTCTGACGATATTTCTATCTTTTGGGCTCTATCAAGCCCAGGATCTTCTTTCAAATCTTCTTTTTCTATACTACATCCGAATAAAAATATAGATACGCTAAAAGCAAATATAAATTTCATACAAACTTTTTTAATAATTGTTGTCCCCCCTCCAAGAATCAGAACCATACTCATTTACCAGACCAAGAAAATTTTAACATTTATTGATTATTATTACTATACCTCTACAGTCTAATAAATAACTTCACTTAAGCTATCCTGCTCCTTTAGTTCCATAAAAAAAGAGCTGCCTTAAAGACAGCTCCGATCTTCAGCTAACGCATGCGTTAGTTGCATAAGTAAGAGGTTTGAAAAAATAGCCTGTGTATATCTGAACGATGAATAACTTACCTATTTTCTTGTGTTTGTTTGCACCATTACAAAAAATTCAGAAAAACGTAACTAAGTTTATATATTCATCAAAAAATACGTTAGAAACATTGATATATTAACAATTTTATAGATTGCAGTTTATTTAAACTATCGCAATTGACTAGAATCGATTTACAACCATTTAGAAACGTAACCAAACCGTAACCATTTTTATAAAGAACTCGTCCAACGTAAAATTGAAAGTATGAATTAAAGCAGCCGTTTCTATATTGGAATGCGTTGCTTTATTTTTTATTGGAGCATATCAGAAATGTTTTAGCTGTGGTAAGAAAACTACTAGCAATAAAAGTTATTAAGCTAAACGCTGGTAGCTTGCTACATACCAACTATGCTTATTAATCAGCTTTGTGTGTTCAGAAAACCATTCTAAGCGATTTTCAAACTTTCTAATGATGATTGATTAGCTAATTTCGTCTAAGGCTAACTCATCATCTATCTATTTTTTTATATAAAGAAATGGATTTGAGTCAATATTTTGGACACAAAAAAGTTAAATCTTAAGCTGCATTTCTAATTTGGTCTTCAATGGCTTGTGGAGTTTTATATCCTAAGCTGCTGTGAATTCTTTTTCGGTTATACCAACCTTCAATAAATTGGAATATCGCTAATTTAGCTGTTTGGTAATCTAGATACTGGACGTGGTTGACTTCTTCCTTTTTTAATATCGCATGAAAGGATTCAATACAGGCATTATCGTACGGGCAACCTTTCTGACTAAAGGATTGCTTAATATGATGATTCTGAGTATGTTGAGTGAACTCACTGCTTGTATATTGTGAGCCAAGATCCGTATGAAGAACTAAGCCCTCCGAGGGCTTTTGTGAAGAGTGAGCGTTATCGAAAGCTTTTATGACCAGTTCTGTCGTCATAGAACGTGAAAAGGAATACCCTACTATTTTCTTTGAATGAAGATCCAATACAGAAGCTAAATAACACCATCCGTCTTTTAACGTGTGGATATACGTAATATCAGCTACCCATTTCTCATTAATGGTCTGGGTGGTAAAGTCTCGTTTAAGCAAATTATCTAACTGAATAACTTTTTCTTTAGATGGATAAGGACGGTATTTTTTCTTCGTGATAGAACGAATACTCGCCTTGCTCATTAAGCGTTGAACACGCTTTAGACTGAGGGAAAATCCTTTGGTTAATAGGATTTGATGTATCTTAGGAGCACCATACCGTCCCTTGCTTTCTAGGTAAATGAGATTAATTTTATTCGTTAGTTCTTTGTTTTCCTGTTCGCGATTGGATACTACAAGTTGAAGAGACTGATAATGGCTGCTTCTTGGGATTTCTAATACTTCACACATTCTCTGTACAGGGTATAGATTCCTATTTTCCTCGATAAATTCGGTAAGATCTGTCTCGGTTATTTTTTCGCGAATATGGCCATAGCCTTTTTTAAGATTTCAACTTCCTGCTTTAACCGAAGGTTTTCCTTCTGTATGGCGGCTAATTCCTTTGGAGTCATAGACTCTTCCCCTAAACCGATAGGGGTAAATTCTTTAACCCATTTATAAATAGTTACGTCTGATACACCATATTCGCCACTTAATTCTCTTACTGAATTACCCGAGTGATAAAGATCTACAATAGTCTTCTTGAATTCATTATTATATTTTTTACCTGTATTCTTACGTTCCAAAACGGACACATCCTCTCAAAAATCATTGTAAGGACTTAACTAAAATGTGTCCATGAAACTATACTAACTCCAGAAATCCATAATTGCGTAAACCTCGTAAACCTTTTAACCTATAAACGTGATATAGTAGGTTTTTTTATAGGTTTACTCATTGGTTTCCCTTTAAGTTATTAGAAGTAAATTCAGCGCATTGGGATTCCCTGATTTCCTTGAGTGTGGGGTGTTGAGAAAGTATCTTGCTGAAAAGATCGAGACTTATCTTTTTATTCAGCTACCTAAGCCAAGTGAGTATCCAAATGTTTTAAAAATTTCTGCTGGAGATTACTGGTGTATCCAAAATAACGGCTGGTCTATTGATTCTGCTACTGAAATTTTTAGTGAGGAATGGATATCTGATGACGGGTTTTTTGTCATCGAATCTGAAATTTATGGGAATAATAAACTCTATCATCAATTGAAAAAAGAACTTCGAATAAGAAAAACATAGGGAGATTTTAGTCTTCCTATGTTTTCATTCATATTATTTATCTGTTTGTTTTTGCTTCTTTTTCAAATACTCCGCACGTATTTTTTCAAGGTGCTGCTTTTTATCAAATTTGGCAGGCGCCTGTTTTTCATGAAACTTTGTCACAGCTACCTTACCTTTGGTATCCAATTGATATTTTCCCACTTTGTTCACCTACTTTTCTTGTCTTTAAAGAGAATCTATTCATTAAATATAATATACCTTATTTTACTGAAGTAAACCTTATTACTTTATTAGTGTACTGCTACCTTTGCATATATCAGTAAAAACATTAAAAACTTAGTAAAATAATTCATCCAATTGTTCGGTAAATAAGGTTTAAAATATTAAAACAATCTAAGTCTACTCCAGCTTTTAAATGGTTCTTAATGCTAATAACCAATACGTTCTCGATGATTTCAAATTTAGGTTTCTGAGTGCAAATATTGTTTTTTTGCACAGTCTTTTTACTACTTGTTTAAAAAAATCTACATCCCCAATATTTTTCTCCAAAAAATCACCCTAACACACCCGTTAGTTTAAGTATATTTGTTCACAAACTCCCCATATTGCACTATTTATTAATAACAATTGATAATTTATAATTTGCATGCTCGTTTAAGTCTTCCAAAAATTGATTTAAAAGTTCATTTGATGGAAATTTGCATTCGAGTAGATAACAGCCATCTCCACTGATTTTATAGTTATTTATGATGTATTGTTCTCGTGTTTTTATGAACGACAGATAAGGTTGGTGATAAGTGCTTTGTGTAATGATAGTAATAAAAGCATGGATAAAACAACCTAATTTTAGTTGATTAATTTTAATGGCATATCCCTCAATCACTCCATTATCCTCCAATTTAGCAACTCTAGATGCAGCTGCTTGACCAGTCAAATGGACTTTCTCCCCCAATTCTTTCATCGTGATTCGACTGTTTTTGGATAGTTCATGTAAGATACCCATATCCGTATTATCTAACATTTATTCAAATCCTTTCAATTATCAAGTCAAAGGGCCAAAAGACTTGATTTTATCTATGTATTTGCTAATTGTCCATAGTATAAACTATACGTAGATTAAAGAATAGGAGCGATAAAAATGAAAATCAAACAAATTCGAAATGCCACACTTGTTGTCGAATATGCAGGCAAAAAGTTTTTAATAGATCCGATGTTAGCTGAGAAAGGTACGTACCCACCGTTCCCAAATTCATTAAGACAAGATCAATTTAATCCTTTATTTAGTTTACCAACATCGATTGAAAATATTATTCATGATATAGATGCTGTCATTGTCACTCACCTACATCTTGACCACTTTGATGATGTTGCCAAAGAGGTATTGCCAAAAGATATCAAAATGTTTGTTCAAAATGAGGAAGATGCTACAGAAGTTAGAAACGCCGGTTTCCAAAATGTAGAGGTTTTACAAGAAGATACAGTCTTTGAGGGTATCCAATTAATCAAAACAAAAGGCGAGCACGGAAGAGGAGAAATATTAAAACTTGCTGGTTTAGTATGTGGCGTTGTCTTCAAACACTCAAATGAAAAAACGTTATATGTAGCTGGAGATACAGTATGGTATGACGCAGTCCAAGAAGTGATTGATACAAATAAACCAGAAATCATTGCTGTAAATGGTGGAAATAATCAATTCTTTGAAGGCGGTTCTCTCATCATGGGGAAAGAGGATATCTATGAAGTGTACAAGTCTGCCCCTAACGCTCAGATTATTGTGAGCCACATGGAAGCCGTCAATCACTGGACACTATCAAAAAAAGAATTAAAAAGCTTTCTTGATGAAAAGGGAATCTCTTCTACTGTTTTAATCCCAGATGATGGCGAATCATACTCATTATCGGTTGAAAAATGAACAAAAATATCATGAAGGGAGGAGATGAAAATGCAAACAAAATCTAAAGTGTGGACGAAAGATTTTATCATTCTTTCTTTAGTTAATTTTTTCTTAACATTAATATTCTTTTTATTAAATGCAACAATCACCCTTTATGCTTTAAATGAATTCAATGCATCTACAAGCCAAGCTGGTCTTGTAGCCGGTATTTTCATTATCGGGGCATTAATCGGTCGTTTGTTTACCGGGCCGTTCATGAATACAATTGGGCTAAAACGAATATTAATGATCGGGTTAATCTTTTTTACATTAACTACATTGTTATACTTTATAGATTACGGGATTTCCTTTCTCATAATGAGCCGGTTCGTAAACGGTATTACAGTGGGTATAGCGACTACCGTAATTGGTACGATTGTCGCCCTCACAATACCGGAATCACGGAGAGGGGAAGGAATTGGCTACTTTGCTGTAAGTACAGCACTGGCTACTGGACTCGGTCCATTCATTGGCCTTTACATGAGTCAGCATAAAAGCTTCGACATGATTTTTAGTTTCAGCCTTGTTTTAGGGATTATTAGCTTAGTAACCGGATTCTTCGTTAATATCCCTTTATTGAAAACAACGAAAATGAAACACGAAAATGTAGGATTTAAGCTTTTCGGCTTCATTGAGCCAAAAGCACTTCCCATTGGTATCATTATCCTTACGATGGCCTTCTGTTTCTCCGGTGTTCTTTCTTATTTAAATTTATATGCTATCAAGTTAGATTTAGTGGATACGGCAAGCTTTTTCTTTATTGTATATACAGCCTCTGTCTTGGTATCGCGGCCATTCACCGGCCGGTTGATGGACAGAAAAGGAGCAAACTTTATTATGTATCCGGCCTTTATCCTTTTTGGAGTCGGAATGCTGCTCCTCAGTTCAGCAAGCAACAGTGTAACCTTCTTATTAGCAGGTGCATTGATTGGTTTTGGCTTTGGTAACATTTTGTCAGTGGGTCAGACAATAGCAATTTATTTGGCTGCACCTCACCGCATGGGCCTCGCCACAGCCACTTTCTTTATATCTTTTGACATAGGTAATGGATTTGGACCTTCTCTTCTTGGATTGGTCATTCCAACAACCGGTTATAATGCCCTGTATGCGATTTTGGGTATCGTCGTCTTTGCAACATCTACCCTCTACTACTTCCTATACGGCAAAAAAGAACGTGCATATCGGTTACGTATGGCTGAATCAAGTTGATAAATGTTTGGCAAAGGACATCCTACAGCAATCTGGATGTCCTTTTAACTTAACTTAACTTAACTTTATATTTTAAGGAGGATTATATGCTTTCAAATTATCGAAAAATATTTAATGAATTAAACGACGTTTTGAAATCGCACAGCAGTTTGCGATTTCAAAACGTGCTGTGAGCCAAGTATTATCAAAACTTGAAGTACAACATTTTATTAAACGAAAGAGCAATCCAAATAATCACCGTGAATTTTTCATCGTGTTAGCTGAAGAGGGATTGACAGCTTATCAAGCATTAATCGAGGAATCCGACGAGGAATTTGTCGAGAAACATTATACAGATATCGACCTAGAAAGTCTTCTATTTCAAAGTCCTTAAAATAGGATAGCGATCTGTATTGATGTCATTTAAGGAAATAATTCATCATGAATCGAAAAGAAAAAGTGTCTAATCGCCTTTATAATTTCAACAGCAAAACTAAAGAAACCTACTTTTAATTAATTCCCTTTGGAAGTCCACTACCTATTAAAAGATAATGGAAGAAAAGTGACTGCGTCATTCAGCCCTGCAGATGGTTCAGTTTCCCTTACTGTTGGTAGTTGTGTTTTTGCATTAAAAAATCTCTAAAAGTTTAGATTAGAGATTTTTTCGTTCTTTTAAAGAACTGACGTTTATATCAGTTGTCTTAGAAATAAGGTAAAAATCATGCTCCAAGCTCATGTTTTCCTCCTTAAAATAAGTTCCTCGTTAGATCTAATAGATTCTTATGGAACTAAACTGCCCTGATAGTTGCATAAAGAAAAAAAAAGAGCTGCCAAAGCAACTCTCTTATTGAAGTAAAGCACCCGTTAGGTCATTAAAGGCTGTCGAGGGTTTCTCAACTGCCTGAGCCAATCACTGAATTAATGATCGGCTTTTTTCTTACCAGAATCTCCAAATAACCAAAGTAAAAGTGAAAGAAATGCTACGAAATAGAATGCGTATGCTAAATTCCCTAACCAATTTATCGTTTGTCCCCTGAAGTATTGCAGACCAGAACTTGCAAGATACTTGAGTATGATACCCACTATACAAATAATGAAGAATCTTTTCTTTGTTATTGCCATAAATTCAAACCACTCCTATTCTTTGGCAGGCAATCCAACTAACCTGCCTCTTTAGTTCCATAAGAAAAAGAGCTGCTGATCAGCTCCTGTTATTGAAGTAAAAGTACCGGTTAGTTTTAAATCAAATTATTTTCACTGTTTATCTTCATTATTACTTCTCTCATTATTTTGAAGATAAATCTTTTTAAGAGTTGAATTTATATTATTCAAAGCAATTAGAATAACCCCCAACATAACAAAGGTTACTATTTCCCCAGTAAACCAAGATACTATTCCTAAAATTACAGCATAAAGAACGTATAACCAATTACTCATTTATTCAATATCCTCCCTAATCCACATAATTAACTAATTTTACCACATAATTTTCATTTTCATTATGGAGCTAACCTGCCCCTATAGTTCATTAAGCCAAAAAGGCCACCGAATTTTTGGTTTAAAATAGGAATAATGTAAGATAAATCTATTTTCCTTGTATGATAAAGTAGAATAGTAGGAAAATGAATCGAAGGATGTGTCATTATTTGATGTTAAATGCTAAAAAAATGTCGTTTGTTGTTTTTATTTGTTTCATGTTTTTTATACCAAATTCAATCTTTGCTCAAGAAATTTTACACAATGGAAGTCAAGGACAAGCAGTTTATGACTTACAAGAAAATTTAAAGAAAATGGGTTACTTTAATAGGCAACCAACAGGGTATTATGGTGCAATTACTGATCATGCAGTTAAACAACTTCAACTAGATTCTGGAATATTACCAGATGGGGTTTTTGGATTCCAAACACAACAAAAATTAAATAGTATTGAAATGATGGCCAGGGTTGTTTATGGAGAAGCTCGAGGAGAAACTTATGAAGGAAAAGTAGCAGTCGCTGCAGTAATTTTGAACCGAATGTCAACGCCAGGTTTTCCTAAAAATACTTACGATGTTATTTTCCAGACAAATGCTTTTACAGCTGTACATGATGGCCAATATTATTTGACCCCAACTAGCTATTCATATCGAGCTGTTATTGATGCATTACAAGGTTGGGATCCTACTCATGGTTCTGTTTATTATTATAATCCGTTCTCGGCAACAGATGAATGGATTTTCACAAGGGAAACAGTCATAAGAATAGGCAACCACTTATTTGCAAAGTAAAACTATACATATTGAGGAATGATATTTTTATAGTTTCGTATTATAAATATCCCATTAACTATATCGTGGGGTATAGTTGAAAGGTCGGGCAGTATTTGCCCGACCTTTTTGGCGGCACCCCCATAAGAAAAAACTGCCTTAATGACAGCTCCGATCTTCAGCTAACGCACCCTTTAGTTGAACAAGAAATTCAATCCTTTTTCTTTATGTAGAAGAAAAAAATCATAATTAATAACCAAAAACCCTATACCTCAAAAACACCCGATGAAGACCACAGTTCACTTACCCCGGAGTATTAAAAGTAATATACGTAAGAATAAATGAAACTACACCCAACAATATTTTTAATTTCACTTTTTACACCTACCCCAAAAGTCTGCTTCTGATATATTACATTTTATATCATCGATGCCTTTATTTACTAAAATAAATGAAATGATTTTATGGAACTATACTGCCCCGATAGTTCCATAAAAAAAGAGCTGCTGAAGCAACTCTGTTATTGAAGTAAAGCATTAGTTCATTAAGGATGGTCTTTATACCATTAGATTATCAAATAAAATTCCTGAACAAATTAACGTAATCCCAATAATAATATGGACTTTTTTTACATTTACTTTTGAATTCTCTAAAATAGTGAATATGATCCCAATTACGCCAATAAATACAACACTTCTTATAAAATAAGATGTATTTACAAGAAAAAGGTTAGGAAACTTCTGATAAAGACTAGATGTAACACCCATAACAAACAAAAAAAGAGGAATTCTTAATTTCCAATATATTTCTACACCTCATTTAATCAAGGAAATTATTACTTTATTTTATCATTGACCAATTCATAAATAAGTTATTGAAATCCATATCTCCAATAAGAACTTTTTACCTTCTAACGAATATCGAATATTCCATTGGATTTTCGAATCCTAATCTTTCAGCCAGCTTTATCGACGCAAAGTTGTTAACAACACAGTCCCAATTGGGTTTCAAATTTCTTTCAATACAATGTCCAATGAATATTTCTGCAACATTTTGAGCTAAGCCCATTCCTCTATACTTATTTTGAGTTGCAATATCAATTTCAGCAAATTGTGATGAACTGAATATAGATGTACACTCACTTACAACGGTATCATTATGTAACAAACAATAACCAAAACCATTCTCAAGAAAATTTGATACTGAACCCCAATATTCATTATAATAAGATTCATTAAATTCCAGACTTTCAGTAATTATTTTTTCATCTATTCTCTTTACTATAAAATCATTGGGTGATTTCCCCTTTTTTATTGTTGAATATGTATCCTTATTAAAATGAAAAGAATATCTCTGCATTTGTCTTAACTCATTTCCAAACAACTTATTTATAACTTGATCCCATTCTTTTGATGGAGAAAACAAAGTGAATCGCATTTTTTCTTTTTTTCTACTTCTAAAAATTTTTAAAAATATGCTGTCAAGGCCATTGTTCCTTTCGTCTCCACCAACAACAAAAATCCCTGAATCAGTTCCAACAATAACTGTTCTCTTTAATTCATCCATATATACCTGTCCAGGAATATAATTATTTAATACAGAGTAAGCAAATGTCGGATAAGTTTTATTATCCTTATTTTCCAGTAAATTCATGGCCTTTTCAAATTCATTATTCATACACTGTTCCCCTTTTGTTTTACTATTCCTCAAACTTTTTGTACTTTCCTTCTCACTAACTTGCCCCCGATAGTTCTTGATGAAGAATTCCGAGGCAACCTCCCTTTTTGAGGAAATCTTATTTTTCACAAGAAAAAATCAAGAATAGTGGAATTCTCATTCGACGTTTATATTCACTTTCACTGCTAAATTCCTCAACTCTTGGAGCGCCTTCTCTAATATCTTCAATCTTGAATCCAGCTAGCTTTAAAAGTTGATAATATTCTTCAAAAGTTCGATGATATTTAACAACCCTTTTATCAATCCACGGTTCTATTCGTTCGCCACTATTAAAATAATCATCCACGATCCAATCTGCTTTTAAAGAAGAAGCTACTGCACTTTTTATTGATGAAGTTAATACAGGATGCTGAACATCCCCTACTTTAAAGGAACTTCGCTCAAATCCTCAGGAATAACGAGTGTTTCTTTGTAAATAATAAGGTTGTTAAACAATAAATTAAGGAGGAGTTGTATGCAACAGGATCAACAACCTCAAGCCAAATTGGGTTCTATTATGAAACCACAATTTTCCGGAACAGATGCACGAAAAGTAAAACAAGAAATTCAAAAAGATGTAAGCGAAGGACAAGGTGCAATGACTTCCCGAGAGGCAGGAGCAATGCGTGATTAAAAAACCACTCTTAGTGGTTTTTTATTTTTCCGCTTCAATTAAACACTTTACATCTCTCATTTCAATTTGATGGAGTTGCTGCAAACTAAATGATTAAGGACGGTTGGTATGAAAGACCAACTCAAGCCATCGACCGTGAATATCTAGCTAAAGAAGTAAAAAAATAAATATAGCAGAAACATCTAGCTCAATACGTGTACATAATGTAAAAAGTTCAATATTAATCCTGTTAAAGCAAATAATAGTCCAATGTAAAACGTCCAAGGATTATCCTCTTTTTCAGAATCAAAGGTCCGGTAAGTAATAAAACCCAATAACAAAGATGCGATAGGAATAATTATATACTGTGGTCCAAAAATAAAGGATACTAGACCTAATAATAGAGTTAGCATCCCATAAGGATTTTGTCCTTTTATAGTATTTAAATGCTCAATTTCCTCCGGGGTCAGGCCTTCGTGTTCGTACTTAGTTATTATTCGTTTAAGCATCCCTTGCACCATCCCTTGAAAAATGATGTATATAACAAAATCAAGCTTACCATAATTGTGAATTATTGGTTATCCTGATTTGTAAAAAAATTGTAGTAACATCACCGTACCCTCTTACAACTTCCCTTATATGAAGGAGCTCTTTTTCAGACAATGTAATTCAACGAACGCACCCGTTACTTTAAGTGTATTAATCCCAAACTTAGCTGCTTTTGTTTAATAAGAGAGATTTGCTCAATACTAATTTTCATTTATTACAGGAATGCTGCCCCTTTAGTTCCATAAAGAAAACGCTGCCTTAAATACAGTTCTGATCTTTAGCTAACGCGTCTATAAGTTGAAGAAATAATAGTCAATAGCTATCCAATAAAAGAGTAATGCACCAATAAACCAAATTAAGTAGTCCTTACGCTTTTTGTCTCTAACTCGTTCATAACAACAGTTTAGAACCTCATTTTACCATAAAAATCCAACAATTGGGTTTAAATATCATTTTACTATTCTCATTGTTTAGTATTTATTTTACAGTTCGAATACAATATGCTTGTTGAACTATCCTGCCCCTAGTTCCATAAGAAAAGGAGCTGCTGGTTTTTTCGTTAAGCCTTTATCGCTTCCACTGTTGAAGACCGCTATAATGGCCATACGTTTCGCCGCCTTTTTTATCCATTTGCTTTATCATCTCTTTAGCAACAGCGCATTTGTTCAGTATCTGGGACCGTAATTTGTCCTTTTTCTTTGGTCAAATGGTCCATATAGGCATTGTTGTTAACGACACAATCGTAACGACTATCCATAAGACAAAGGAGAGGCTTCCCCAACTTTTTCATTTGATTTCACCTTTCTTTATAGAGGAATGAATATTCATTCCATTTATAGAGAAGCTACCCGAATCAAATGACTCTAATAGCATTCCATGCGCTTTCTTCAAGTTCTTTTAATAATTCCGGTGTCTCTGCTAGTTTCCCTGTCTCGATCATCTTAATTAACATTACAATTGGTCCATAAACCATCGCAATTAATGCAGATGACGGTAAGGAGCGAATATATCCTTTTTCCTTTCCATCCTCTATTACTCTTATAATGAAGTACAGAAAGTCATTAAACGTTTCTTTACTATTCTCATCCAGATAATAACCATCGTCATGAGAATTTATAAATATAAAAGCATTCACATTTTTTCTTGCAAAATCAAATATTCTAATTAAAATGTGGGTAAACTGCTCACGTATTGTTGAATTAGAAGGAAAGTCGGTTCTTATGGCTTCAGAAAACTGAAGAACACATTTGATAAATAAAGAATTAACAAGGGATTCTTTATTGGCAAAATAACGATAAATGGTCCCAGCGCCCACTTTTGCTTGGTCAGCTATCATTGGTACTGTGGTTCCATCATAACCACGTTCCGCAAAAAGTTTCATAGCTGCTTCAAAAATATCATCTTGTTTGTTTTTGGACATTTCTCTCACCTCATATTAGGAATGAACATTCATTCTGTTTTTAATTATAGTTTAAAGTTATTAAAAGTCAAGTAGTTTGAAGCTATGAACAGAGGTACTGTCAAAAAAATGCGGATTTACAACCAGTACTAAAAAAACAATCCCTCAGTGATATCAAAATAAGATTTTTTAACCGTACTGAGTGTCATACAAATAAAAAAATTCTATTTCATAGTAATCTCTTTTTGGTGCACGTACTCAATAAATCCATTAACAACTTCCTTATATTTTTGTTCGACTTTTTGTTGATCAATTGTTTGGATTTGGCGTTCTTTCATAATCCACTTACCATCAATCATTACATGTTTGATAGAATCTTCTTTCAAGTAAAGTAATAAATTATGCAGCAATGTAGAATAATGCTCTGTTTCGAGTAATGGTAAAAGAAAATCTTCTTTTTTAATAAATACGAGGTCTGCTTTATAACCTTCTTGAATTTGTCCAACTTCTCGTTCCAGCCCATAAGCCTTTGCACCGTGAGGAATCGCCATTTTAAAAATATTCTCTGCGCTAAACTCTTCTACCGATTGATTGACCTTTAATAAATAATAAGACATCCTCATCGTTTCCCACATATTTGTTTCCGCGTAATCCGTTCCTAAACAAACATTAATTCCTTTTTGTAACATAGATCCTATGTTTGCAATTCCTGCACCTGTAGCTAAATTGGAAACTGGGCAGTGAACAATTGAGCTTCCGTACTTAGCAATGATTTCAAAATCTGAATTAGATAAATATACGCCATGGAAAAGGACTGTTTTGTTATCTAACAAAGATTTTTGATCATAAAGTTCCACACTTGATTTATTAAATTGATTTTTCACTAAATCATTTCGCCACCTATTTTCCATACAATGTGTCATTTTTATATAATCATCATTTTTCTTTTGCATAAGGAATTGTAAAGAGTCCTCTGTAATATCTTCTTCCTCTAATAAATGTGTTCCGAATAGTACATGATGATCTGACTCCAAGTAATCATCAATGGCATCATAGACATCAATGATTCCTCTTATGCCGATATCATTCATAGCTTTACTTAATAATTTAGGGTAATCGCCTGGGTCGGAGTCACTGACAAACGTCACGCCACATCTAATCATATCTAGATAACTCTTCTTTGCGGCCCATACAAAATCTTCTTTTGAGACAATATTATCTATATAATCAAAAAATAATTGTTGGATTTTCCCTTGCTTAGAATCGTTACACCAATCTTGTATGCCCATATCTTTTACCAGACCTCTTGTAAGTGGCGAATAGCTATGAAAATGTGCATTTATTAATCCTGGTAAAATTAGATAGTTCGTACAATCAATTGTCTCCTCAGAATCTATTGTTGATTCGAAATGAATTGTTCCATCAGTAATATAAAGGTCGCCTTTTTCAAATTTCATTTCATTACTTAAAAAGGTTGCATTTTTTAATAACATTATAAAACCCCGTTCTATCTTTATGTATTTATTAAAATAAAGTTTGATCAAAAATCTCCTTAACCCTTAAAAAAACAGCAAATAAAAAATCGTTATTGAAAAAGAATTGATCATTTCTTTTTGAACTAAAGCACCCCTTAGTTCAACAACAAAATTTATTATTATCCTATTACTTCTCCCAAAGCTCAATACGTCTTCCCTCTGGATCTTCAATCCAAATAAACTTTCCAAATTCATTAATCGTCTTTTCCATAGCAAGGGGAACGCCCATTTTTTCTAGATGTTTGATACTGTCATCCAAATTTTCAACTTGAAAGTTTAACATCACTTGTTGTTCTGTTGGAAAATAGGGGTCATTTTCAGAAAAGAAGGAAAAGATAGTTTCACTGCCTGATTGTGGTGTAATAATGGTACCATTCCAATTTTCAATTTCAATTTTCAGGACTTTACTATACCATTTTTTTATATCCTCTAGATTTTTAGTCCTCCAAAAGATTCCCCCAAAACCTTTTATTATCATAAGAATCTCCTTCCTATCCCATTAGTTATTTATTTAAATTCTAGTTTTGAAAGCGAATTCCTTCTTTCACTAACCTTCCTCGTTAGCCATTCATGAAGCGCAAAAATCGGCGCTTCACCACAGAGAATGAAAATTGGTCCCTATATCGATACTGTTTTAATGGCTGGTGAAGAAGGTCGTTAATTATGGTGCCTTTGAGGCCATCCGTTAGTCACTCCACCGACTGTGACACTTCTTTGGAAATTAAAAATTCGGAGCTAAATCTTTTGCTTGTGCAATAGCATTTTCTTTAATTTCTTGTGCTTTATCAGGCATTGCCGCATGACCTTCAACGAATAAACCTTCAAAAGAAGGAACTCCGAAGAATTGCATAATGATATTTAGATATCGGTGACCCATTTCCATTTCAGCTAATGGCCCTTCGGAAAAAATACTTCCGCGAGCTTGAATATGTAGGGCCTTCTTATCAGTTAAAAGGCCAACTGGACCTTGTTCAGTGTATTTAAATGATTTACCAGCAACAGAAACGGAATCAATATATGCTTTCAATACTGGTGGGAATGAAAAATTCCATAAAGGTGTTACAAATATATATTTGTCGGCAGCTATAAATTGCTCACATAACTCTGAGAGTCGGCCAACTTTTGCTTTCTCTTCCGACGAAAGTTCTTCAAACCCCTTTCCTGATTGAAGTTTCCCCCAACCGCTGAAAATATCCACATCAATTTCAGGAATATTTTCTTTATAAAGGTCAATGTTTACAATTTCGTGGCTAGGATTTACTTCTTTATAAGTTTCAATAAATGCTTTTCCCACAGCCATACTGTAAGATTGAGTGTCATCATGAGGATGAGCTGTAATGTACAATACCTTAGTCATTTTGTATCTTCCTTCCCTTCTACATCTTTGAACATTCTAGTTTGTGGTAATAAATTAACATTTATACAATTACCTCGTGATTAATCTAAGGCTCAAAGTGTATAGAAAATAATAATCAATAAATGTTAAAAATTTTCCAGTCTGTTTAGTGAGTGTATAGATGGGAATCTTAGGGGGGCAACAATTATGAAAAAAGTTTGGATGACGGGAATCCCACCCGCTATATAATACGACCTATGCTCGGCCGCACACACACCTGTTAGCTTAAGTAAAAACCTTCACAATCTTGCTAACCTGCCACGTGAGATTAACAATGAAAACAAACTACAATCATAGAAGCTTAAATTAGCAATATTGCTACTCCTGTCTTCCAATTATTAATTCCTTCTTAGCCTTTTCCTTATTTTTAAGCGACCATATAATAATTCCGACCCAATAAAAATATATAACTTGAAGTATCCATAAAGTCACCTCTTATAACAATTTTCCGTAATCAATGTTTAACAATCATTCTTTCTCCATTCTGCCCCGTTAGTGGCATAAGAAAAAGGCTGCCTCAGCAACCTTTCTTATTGAAGTAAAGCATCCGTTAATTGATTAAAAATTAATTCCGACTCAATCAGTTAAAATAAACTCTTTACTAAACGAACTATCATTCTTGGGATAAGAGTTAAGATGTTAAAAATCAATTCAGATAAGATTGAATCACAGATTTCATTCATTAAGCCTTTGAAAAAACCTTTGCCTTTCTTTTTTTCTTTTATCATCATTTGTATCCCCTTTATCTTTCATAATTACTCCAATTATGTTCCAATTCCCTAAACCATTCCTTAATAATTCTGCGCCGTTTATTCAATAAGGAAAGCGATCCCTTATTAAAGAATTGCACCCTACAGATAATTAATGAAGAGGGCTATTGGTCTTTTTTAAAAATCCTTTAATTGTTGTATAAATCGAATATAACAATAACAAACCTCCAAATAGCCATATCCCATATTCTTCACTAGGAAGATATTTATCTAATAAATCATTTAAAAATAGATTTCCCATTATGATTAGGCCTAATGTGAAAAATGTTAAAGACGTTTTTAAAAAATAATTTGTATTAAATTTCTTGTCCTTAAAACAATTAATTAAGCCTATACCCACAGACAATATAATTAAATCAGTGACATTCATACGTCTTAACCTTCTTTTTTATTTTCAGCATAAGCGAAAAAAATTCTATTTCAGATATATAAATATTCCCACCTTGTTGAAATATCCTGTCCCTTTAGTGCATAAGAATAATAGCACGGATGCAGGAAGGGGAATTTGAGCAATAAATTTCAAAATATTCCCTTATTTAATTATAATAATTAATAAAGTTTTTTTGTAAATAAGGGGGAAAGATTTTTGGTTAATTATATTTGTGAAACATGTGGAATCCAATATGAATGTTCTAAAGAAGTACCCAATCAATGTTTGATTTGCAGGGAAGAAAGACAATATATTAGTCCCAAAGGGCAAACATGGACAACATTAGAACAGATGAAAAAAGATGGAATATTTAAAAATTCTATTAATCTTGACGAAGAGGGGTTATATAGCATAAATACTAGTCCGAGTTTTGGAATCGGACAAACTGCTTATTTAATACAAGATAAGAATTTTAATTTATTATGGGACTGTATTACATATATTGATCAAGATACGATTACCCAAATTGAAGATTTAGGTGGAATCGATGCAATAGCGTTATCTCACCCTCATTATTTCTCTAGTCAAGTGGAATGGGCCGAAGCTTTTGACACTCCGATTTATATTCATGAAGATGAAAGAGACTGGGTAACGAGGCCAAGCGAAAAAATCATTTTCTGGTCTGGAGAATCGATTGAATTACAGGAAGGTGTCATCCTTCAACGAATTGGCGGACATTTTAAAGGCGGCACCGTTTTAGAATGGAAAAATGGAAACAGCCAGAACGGAATATTACTGACTGGAGATATCATTCGGATCGTTGCTGATCGTCAATGGGTAAGTTTTATGTATAGTTATCCAAACTTCATCCCAATGCCAAGTGTAACAGTCGAAAGAATCGCAAATCGGGTTATTGATTTTAAATTTGGCCGTTTATATGACGCATTTCACCAAGTAATTAAAGAAGAAGCCCATAACCAAGTTCAAAAATCTGCAACTAGGTATGTTAAAGCACTAAATGGAACATTGTTTACAACATAAATACAAGTACGATAATTAATAATAAATCAAGGATAGTTTTCAATTTCGTCTACCGAAATGATTTAACTTTTTTACAACAGAAATGCTAATATCCGAAATCATAAAACGTTTTACTCAAACTTTATTCCAAACCAACAAAAGCCACCAAATTGGTGGCTTTCTTATGCTACTAACGCTCTGTTAGTTCATTAAGAAAAGCGATTCTGGAATATTGAAAAAAAGAGGCCATCCTTTTTGGACAGCCCCCTTTCCGCTAATTATAAAATTTCTAGTAGAGCTCGATATCATTATATTTGTCACTTCAGAATGTTACCACCTATACTTCAGAGAAGGTATCTCCAAAATGAATTGGTTTTCATTCTTTGAAAAAAACTATGAGAATACTGCAATTTTACGTGCGATAGATTCTGTTAAACGAGATGCTACTTTTGGAACAGCCCATTTAATAATTGGTGTTAACACCGCACCAGATAATCCGCCTGCATGGATTTCCACTGTACAGGTCATTATTGTTTTACCATTAACATCTTCTGCAGTAAAGTGACCGCTTCCTGTAAAATTATCTGATAAACCTTTTAGTTCAAACTTAATATTTGAAGGTTCATTCCATTCGGTAATATCTACCTGCGCTTGTATTGTTTTTTTAATACCTTTCACACTACCTTCAAATGTCCAAATAGATTGCTTGTCATTTATGATTTCATGTTCTTTATAGGCTGGTACTGTCGTTGCCCATTTTTCGAGATCACTGACATAATCCCAAACTGCTTGTACATCTACTGGAACTACTACAGTATGCGTTCCCGTTGCCATTATGATCCCCACCTTCACTATGTATGAATTGTAACTTTACATTTCTACAATATAATTATTACATAAAAAGCATAAACTTACATCACTAATTACATAGCTTTCCTTCTTCCAATCCTCCAATTATTTGTAGAATCAAGTTTTTCCGATCCTCCACAATCCGGCCCTTTAATGGAATAACAGGACTGACGTTTTTAAACGACTTTAATGTCACTTAACAGTATTCCTTATGGAACTATCCTACCACAAGAAAAAGGCTGCCTCAGTTGGGTTAAGTACCCATTATAAACATACATTAGATTTTTCCGTAAAAATTACCAGCTATTTATTAGAAGCTATAGAACATTATAAAAGGGTATGATTTATCTACTTTAAGGAGGTTTTCTAACATGACCAAGAACAATCAACAGCAAAAACAAATAGACACTCAAATACCTGGTGCAAACTTTACTGATACTGAATTAGGACAAGAACTAGCAAATATTCATCAAGAAGTTTCTCAATTAATTCAAACCGTGTCTCAATTTCGAGATTCTCCACAAGGTGCCCAAGCAAATCAAGCTTCAAACTCATCAAAAAAACAGATGGAATCATTTAGTTCTCAAGCTCAACAACAAATGCAGAAAACAGATCAACAAAGTCAACAAGAAGAAGCTCCAAAAGAAAAACACAATATAAGAGATTATGATAGAGCATGGGAAGATGACCGTCTTTAATAGAGGGCATCTTCCTTTAATTCATTGACTCAAGTCCTTCATTTCTTCTTTCACTAACTTATCCCGTTTTTGCTTAAGAAAAGGAGCTTCTGATCAGCTCTTTGTAATAAGTAGTCGAGTAGAAAGGAGCCTTCCTACCTTACGGTAAATTGTACTCCTCCCCCTCACAGAACCGTGCTTGCGCTATTAACGCACACGGCTCCTCCTAGTCATCGTTTACAGAAGGTAGCTAATCTCTTTTCTTAGTTCATAGATATTCACTTTGATTCTTGGTGAAGGCAGTGGATATTTACGGAGAAAGAGATTAAATTTATCCCATGTAAAGGACTTTCTTTGGCTTCTTCTGTTTAGCCATTTAAATAGTAAGTATTCGAGTCTCTCTTTGAAGTTGTTAACCATTTGTATGTTATCGGTCATACAATAATAGTTGTAATAACCTATGAGTGAGCGTTTAAATCTATCCATGATCGTATGAATATCTTTATTTCTATTAATCTTCAGCCATTCTTTAGATTCTTTTAGTTTACCTTGGACTTTCTTATTACTAGATTTCCGTTTCACTCGAAATTTCCCTTGTTTGCTTTTCCCGCAATAGTGAGTAAACCCTAGGAAATCAAAGGTATCCGGTTTATTACTCCCATCTCGCTTTGCATTATTTTCTGCAAACCTCCCAAAGGGTATAATTTTCGTTTTATCCTCGGCTATCTCTAAGTTAAACTTCTTCAATCTAAGCTTTAATGAATGGAAGAATTGCTGAGCTTCACTTTTATGTTGAAAACAACAAACAAAGTCATCTGCATATCTTACTATGTAGGCCTGCCCTTTACATTGTTTCCTAACCACTTTCTCAAACCATAAGTCGAGAACGTAATGGAGATATACATTCGCTAATATCGGAGATATTACTCCACCTTGCGGTGTACCGTTATCTGTTTTGTACTTCTTACCTTCCTCCATGTATCCACCTTTAAGAAACCTGCTGATTATTCTCTGTAGGTTAGGGTCGGTGACTCGGAGGTTCAAGAACTCCATCATCCACTTGTGGTCAACGTTGTCAAAGAAACCCTTGATATCTACATCCACTACATAACTTACTGATTTCTTTTCAATATAATGGTTCAGTATTTTCAGCGCATCATGGCAATTTCTATTAGGACGGAACCCAAATGAACAATCTAGGAAGTCATTTTCATAGATAGTATTTAGTATTTTTGTAATGCCTTTTTGTACAATTTTATCCTCATGTTCCGGTATCCCCAAAGGCCTTTTCTTGGTAGAATTGAGTTTTGGGATATACATCCTTCTTACTGGAACAGGGCGATAACTTTTGCTTTTAAGCCTACTTACTAAATCCTTTATATTTTCTTCCAAGTTTTCGCTGTATTGTTCTTTAGTCGTTCCGTTAACACCAGTCGCCTTTTTATTAGGTAGTTCATGATGACACTGTGTTAGCGATTGCTCATTTAATAAATGCGCAAGAGATGTAAATTTCATTTCAGGCTCGGATTTTGCTAATTCTGCTATCCTTAGTAGTTTTGTTTCCATTTATAATACCTACCTCTGTGTGTAGTAAATGTTTCCCTAGTAAGGGTGATAACTGGTAGCTAGCCTTCCCTCCATCGGCATTACCCAACTTCATTGGTACTACGCTGCTATCCGACTCCCTACACGGCATTTGGTTTCCTTACTTGTTATCGCTTGTACACCATACTCTTCAATAAAATAGAAAAGACCGGAAGGGTCTCCCGAGTTGCCGCATCATATCAATGTATAACGTGCCAAGGTCTCTGACTCCAGAGAGGCTTTATCCTTCTTGCCTTTAACGAAGAATAAAATGTAGCTTTCTGCTGCGCTTAAGGCATCAGCCCTCTCGATTTACTAACATTATGGAGCTCAATCCCTTCAACCATTTGGCTTTCGGCCCGTCACCTAACTGTCTACGCTTAAAGACTAACGTTACCATTAGCCCTCCAAGACTCGCTACGAGCGAATGGCTAATTCTTACTCGACGGGAATCCCACCCGCTATATGATACGACCTAGGCTCGGCCGCACAAGCACCCTTTAGTTGAACAAAGAACAATCACCTTATTCAGCCATAGGTCTCGTGCCATTCATTTTTAAAGTCTATTTATCAATAAAGTCTATGTTATTGTCTAGACACCATTTGATCGCAATTTGTTTATATCGTTCGTCACGATAAGAATACCATTGGTCCTCCATTTCAAAGTCAATGATTTTGTCCTTAAATCTTCTAAAAGCACCCTTCCCCTTAATTGAACTTAATAATTTATCTTGTTTTCTTTCATCACTAACAGTAAAACAAAAATCTTCTATGATCTCATATTCATTTACTTCATATTTTGTTGGGAGTTCCTTGTAATTCTCAAAGTTTTCAAATACATCATTAGCAACTTTTCTATCTTCTTGTTCCCACTCAGGTAAATGCCCGAATTCTTCTTCATCTTCATCTTCAGCTGCTCTCAAGTCATCCAAAGTTACTGAAATGATTTCACCAGTTTTTACATTTAAAAATGTCCGAGACTCATCAAACTGCATTTCCAATTCTTCAATAATGGCCTGAATCTTTACTGGATTTTTCAATTATTGATCACCCTTCAATTTTTTACTAATGCACCTGTTAGCATTCCTGTAGCTCGTTAAATATCAGGTTTTTAAAAAATAGAGCCCCTCAGTAAGATACGAGTATAGAGACCAATCTAACTCAAAGCCTTAAGGTGGAAGCCCTACTATGAATTTTAAAATGCAAAACAAACAAAATCAAATAATTGAGAGAATTACGGATCAACATCCAGTTGTTGGCGGACATACTAGAAAAACTACACGTTATTGTGAAGGAGGAATAGCTAAAATATGGCCCAATTGTTGAATAAAGATCAAACAGCACTCTTCAACTATCCTGCCCGATAGTTGCATAAGAAAATGGAGCTGTTTCCAGCCCCATATAGAAGTAAAGCACCCATTATTTCATTAAGGATCTATACTGTGAAATAATTGTTGTCTTGAACCACCTAATTCCTTCTAACTTTGACTTATTGTACAATAAAGCTAAAAAGGTTTGAGGTATCTAATGATAAAAGGAAATTCTTATATTCTTGTTTTCTCCGTGCTTGTCTTTTTAATAATACTACTTGTTTCAACTACACCCATAATAATTAAAACTTTACTTGTTATTATAACGATTGGGTTTCTATTTCCTATTACTAGAAAGATTCTGTTTAAAGATAAATTCAGAAAAATTAAAGTGGCTTTCTATTCATCATTGTCCTTTACCATTGGATTTTTTCTAATCTCTATGATTGAGGAACAATCATTTAATTTAAATGGAGAGTTATTTGGTTTTACTATTATTCTGCTTTTTTATAGTTTAATTGGAAATTTCGTTTATGGCTTACCTGTATCTCTAATTGCTGAATTTATCTCTATGAAGTTTTTCAATATTCGATTCTGGTTATCTGGATTAATTCATATTGGATTTGGGTTGGGTACATACTTTATTGAACCAGGTTTCTCTATACCTGCGATTATTTGCTCGATAA
Source organism: Peribacillus simplex (assembly GCF_001578185.1). Lineage (NCBI taxonomy): Bacteria > Bacillati > Bacillota > Bacilli > Caryophanales > Bacillaceae > Peribacillus > Peribacillus simplex. The sequence goes on from NZ_CP011008.1 coordinate 4,518,783, forward strand.
TCTTTTTTGCTCTTGATGAAATCACTAAAAAAAATTCGCCTTCTTCTTCATCTAACCTGCCCCGATAGTTCATCAAGAAAATCAACAACATTATTTAACAGAGCTTTTAAAAAAAACACAAAAAGCCCCGTTTTTTGGGGGGCTTTTTGTGTTTGCTGATAGGACTCCAAAATGCTATAGAAGCACTCCTTTCTGTCATTCTCCCTTTAATTCAGCTAAATAGTGCCTTACGGCACTTTCAACTAGTTCATAAACCGTCCTATCGTGAATGATTGCTTGTATTTTTAGTTCCTTCATAAGTTCAACATCCATATCGAATGAAGAACGTTTTCTTATAACGTTGGTTCGCTCCATCGTTGGTGCTGATTGTTCGTTCGCTTGTTTAACCTGTTCTTTACCACGTTTTATGCCAACGTTAGAACGTTGGTTGGTATTGTTAATAGGTTCTTTATTTACATTAGTTGAAACGTTCGCCTTTGCTTTTCCTGCTGTTGCAAAGTCATAAATAAGCTGCTCTTGTACCGTTTCCTCGTCACCTTCACCAACGAAATACCAGCCTTTTTCGCCTGAATTTCTATACTCATAACCAGCTTTATTCAATGCTTTTCTTAGTAATTTTTCTGAAAGATGAACATCAGCCCTTTTGGCAATATTCGCTGGTTTATCAGTTTTAATTAACTCCAAGATTTCACCGATTTTCATTTAGTAAGCTCACGGGAAAACCAATACTTCGTTTTGATATTTCGATAAGTACCAATGTCTTTGATCAGCTCGGCAATAAGATCATAACCGCAATATGTGTGCCTCAGCGTGCTAAATTCATCCAATGTGACATAATCATCACTCTTTAATTCAACGTGACACTCTCCACAACAAATCCCCATATCCAACACCTCCACAAAGTATATTGATATATTCGTCGAAACTTGGTGACCATCCTTCTTTCGTACAAAAAACAGGTCTATTGACGGTCCTTTAATGTTTGTTAGTTTTTCAAAGTTATCTGGACCTAATTATAAAGAACCATAATAAATACAGGAGAGTACAGTTATTAACACAATGTTACAATAACACACATTCAAAATGTAAATTTTGAGTACACTCATAGTAGATTATTAAAAATGCTATTTTAAGTGAATTTTGTGTGTAAAATTTAAATTGTATAATAAATAAATTAGATAAGTAGATTGAAAGGATGTCACTTTAGGCGATAATTTGCACTTATTTTGCAACTTTAAAACCCAGCTACCTTCATAAGAGAAGATTAGCTGGGTTTCTTCATTATTCCTGCTTTTCTAAATACCGATAAATCGTTGTTCGAGAACACCCCATTTTTCTGCGACGTCTTTAATCGGTGTACCATTTTCAATAAGTGATTTCATCATTTCAATATCTTTCAGTCCAAATTTTTCAGGACGTCCTCCAAGTCGACCACGTGCTCTAGCTGCAGCTCGTCCGGCAGCCGAACGTTCCTCAATTAAATTACGTTCAAAAAAATAGTTAGGTTATTGAACGTAGAATAATGAACAGAGTTTTGTTACGATAAAGGCAATAAAACACGTACTTTTCAAATCGAACAGTGGTGTGTTCTGAAAAGGCGAGTTTTGGAACAAATAATAACTTATTTATAAAATCGTGCTTAATTGATAAAAATCAAATAAACGCCAATCCCTTATAGATATGGGATTGGCGTTTTAGCGTACTTCTTAAAGTTACAAATATGTTAAGTTCATTTTATAAACAACATTTTAAGAAATGTTTTTCAATTCCTCTGTTAATCGTAGGAATTCTTCTTTGTTTTTATCCTGTAATGACTGGTCAATCTCTTTTCTGATTTGCTCTTTTCGGAAATTAAGAAGGGCTTTGTTTATCACCATTTCAGCCAATTCAGAATCCTTGACGTTTATTTCAGGTTGTGGTGGTGTATTAGCCAAATTCTTTTCCATAGGAAACCAACTCCTTGACCTTTTTTCTATTATACCAAAGGTTTCCAGACTATTCAAATAATTAGCCAAGTAGTTCCAATGAAATAATCCGTTTGCTCAATGAAAATGAAAAAGTGAAAAACATAAGTGAAAAAACAGGTGTAACAAGAATGACTATCTATAATAGGGGTAGCGTCAGGGTAGCGTCAGGAAAATGCGGATTTACAACGCTAATGAAATGTCACCTATTAAAAAAGCCGATTTCCATCTCAAGGAATCGACTTTTTTAGTTATTCTTATTCAACTAAGCACCCGATAGTTCAACAACATACTCTTTCGTAAAAGAAAAATGAATCGGGCGGCTTTTTGGGGTTCGATTTCCCAAAAGGGTGCCCTAAAGCTTCTGTCCCACTAGCTTTATTCTGCCCTAACTACGCTTTCGAAATTACTTTTGTGGGATCCGTCACAAAAAGGTTTATTATCGGAAAGTCCACATCTGCATAGGGAAAAGGCTTCTTTTGTTTCAATTTTATTCCCTTCACCATCGACTAGCTCTACATTCCCTGATACACGTAATGAACCATTATCATTAACTTTAATAGTAGCTATAATAAATCACCTCTTTTTTAAAACATTTTTGCCATGGGGGAATAACTTTAAACGATAAATAAGTTTTACTTCCTCAATATTATTTGATTGACATCCTGAAATTGCCAAAAGAAGAAATGTTATACCAATAAAAACACACCACATTTTATCGCCCTCCCCCTTATTTTTAGAGGATATTACTTTAAAAAGTTCCAAAAACCTTATTCTACCTTTAGCTGCATTGGTTCATCAGCATCCGATGAGGAACAGAATGATGGTAAGATAAGTGTAGAGAATAGGGAAGAAAATTTAGTTAATTATTTAAAAGATATTCCTGAGAAAGCGGATATTAATAGTACTATAGATAATTATCTTGAAGAGCCCCCTGTTGAATTGAAAGCGACTAATACTGGAGAAGCTGATAATACTTCCTTAGATAATGTTGAAGATGTTCCAGAGTATATTGATGAACAAATTGATGAAGGGAATTTTAGAGCTTACGATGTTAACGATGATACTCAATTAATCTTCACAGATAGCGATACTTTCTTTGTTTCAGAAACTGATGAAGGTACTGAAGAGCCGGCTTGTGATTCAGAACTTACTTCTGCTAATACTTTAATGATGGCTGCAGCATCTACTTCTTCTTAGAAAAAGCATGTTTCTAATTCTTATACAGCTAAAAACTGGACAGGCTTAACTTTATGGAAAGCATATATTTCTGGGTGGTTTACTTACAACGGTACTAAAGTAACTGCTAAAGAAGATATTGGTTATTTTAAGAGAGGAAACGTAAGTGTTTGGAACATAGACAACCAAAAAAGTGGAGGAAAGAGTATATCAACAAAAACTGCAGAGCTTTATGTTCAAGGAAATGCATCATGGGGATACGGTATTGGTGGACAAGGTATTACAATGCAAGACAAATTTGTAAAAGTATATTTAAGAAGCGATAGCAAAGGGAAAGTATCTAAGCATAGAACTATAAAATAAATTGGAGGTGATTTAATTGAAAAAAACAATTCTATGGTTTTTAATACCAGTTGTTCTCGTTTTATTATTTTCATCCACTCAGTTTATGACACCAGTTACAATTAAGGAAATTAGTTTAATGATTATTGGATCAGTTGCTTTAGGAAGCTTCATAGGAGCAGTTTTTTATGGATTAAACAAATTTTTTCAAAAGTTAACAACAAACTAAATAAAAGCTCTTTGAAGTAATAGTAATAAGAAAACTTCAAAGGGCTTTTTTAGTTTATATAAAATAGAAACGCCATAATCTTCACCCCATTACATTACCCCTACTCAGGCCTACCGGCAGCTAAATAAAGCTGCAGAGTTCGCTGACGTGGAACATGTCGGCAACCATACCTTGCGAAAAACGTTTGGCTATTGGTTTTACATTTTCATAATCTTTCAATTTCCTAAAGATCTTTAACGTTTTTTGTTTTGTTATTTAGAATCACTATAATGTGAAAGCTGAAAACACTGAGACTGTCTTATTTTGGTTAGTACCAACTGGTACAGAAACCTGGAATCAAAGAAAACTTATTGGCCATGACATTAAAGGAGATGATAAGGATAATCAATTTACTTTAACTTGAAATATTGAACGTCCATCCCTTCTTGACCACTTACATATTCAAGCATTAGGTGAAGGAATAGCAAATGATACAATTAACTTAATAATGGAGTAGTTTAGTCTTTCCTTATTAAACTAAACTGCCCCGTTAGTGCCATAAGAAAAAGGATTGCCGCAGCAACCCCTTGTTAAACTCAAGCATCCCTTACTTGAAGCATAATTAGTTGTGATCAAGTATTTCGTCTATACCAATCCTCTACTGACATCTCTCCAAGGAAACGGATTCTACATTTTTAAAGAAAAAATTTCTAGCAACTTTAAATTGTTTAAATACCTTTAGGAGACACTTATGTGCTTACACAGATATTTGATATTTAGGAGAAAAAGAACGTAATTTTATCACTGATTGTTTTAGATTTCTAACTAATTCATCTATTTCTTCCTCAGTGGTTACTGTTCCTATACTTACACGAATTGAACTTCTAATCTCCTCATCTGTTTTTCCAATTGCTTTTAATACATGCGAAAGTTTAGACGATGTGGAACTACATGCAGAAGCAATAGACACACACACACCAAGTTCATTTAACATACTGGCTAATGATTCTCCGCGAATTCCAGAAAATTGAATATTAATTGTGGAAGGAACAGTATCATTTATTTCTCCGTTAATTGAACAATCGTCTATTTCTGAATAAAGTTTATTTAAAAATAAGTTACGTAATCTCACTATCTTTGTGTAATTATAGTGTAGATTCTCTTGGGCTAACTTTGCAGCAATACCGAAACCAACAATACCTGCTACATTTTCCGTTCCAGAACGCATGCCAAATTCTTGAGAACCTCCAAGAATAAGAGGGGGAATATTCACACTTTCTCGTAAATATAAACACCCTACTCCCTTAGGTCCATAAATTTTATGAGCTGATATAGATAAACTATCAATTGGAAGTTCATTTAAATTAAATGGTATTTTCCCAACTGCCTGTACAGCATCGCAATGAAAATGAATTTTATGCTTTTTGCACAGATTTCCTATTTCTTTTATAGGCTGTATAGACCCAATTTCATTATTTACCATCATTACTGTAACAAGAATTGTTTTGTCAGTTATAGTTCTTTCAATGTGATTAACATCCACAATACCAGCTGAATTCACAGGTATTGTGGTAATTTGAAATCCATGATGCTTTTTTAAATAATCACAAGTTTTTAAGATGGCTGGATGTTCAATTGAACTTGTAATAATATGCTTCTTATCTGAACTTTTAGTCGCTATGCCTTTTAATATAGTAGAATTTGCTTCAGATCCACCACTTGTAAAAAATATATTGCCGTTCTCAGCATGAATAAGATTAGCTATATCTTTTCGAGCTATTTCGATAGCTTGTTTAGCATGATAACCTAAAGAGTAAGTACTTGATGGATTACCAAAATTATCTTGAAGATAAGGTAACATGCTTTCTAGAACACTTGGGTCAAGTGGAGTGGTTGCATTATAGTCAAAATAAATATGCTGCTTATGCATCCTCAAAATGCAACTTCCCTTTCTACTAAAAACTCTTTATGTTCAAACCTTTTCTTTGTCGGGTTTGCACATTGAGTTAAAATATTTAAAGCAATATCAATGCAATGCAATTGCGAAGGTTCCAACTCACCTAGCCACTCAACAACATCATCTCGTGTAATCAACAAAATTTCAGCTTTGGACATATTGATTATTTTCTCTGAAACAATACTTGCTGTAGCAATAGACGTAGAGCAACCATAAGCTCTATAAGCCACATTGGTAATAACGTCTTGATTCAAATTTAAATACATGTGTACTGTATCACCACAAATAGGGTTACTGATTTCGATAACGTAATCGGCATCTGCAAGTTCACCAATGTTTCTAGGATTCATAAAATGATCACAGACAATATCATTGAACATTTTATACTCCTCCTTTGATAGGCATACCTTTTTCTTTTTCTTCAATAAATTTTTCAAGATTAATTGCACAACAACCTACCTCTACACCTGGCAGTCTTGATATATATACTAATGTCTGTCCATTACGACCACATTCGCATAATGTATTTTTTCTTAAATAGCCAACATCTTCTGTTAGAATGAATCCTGGATAAGAAATAGAGGTTGGATCATAAATAGCAATAACGCCTCTTTCTCCATATTTAACTTCTTCTAGGACATTGTGTGGATTACGCATAGAAACGTGTACCCATGGCGGAATATGTTTTTCTTGTTTATGACATTCTACTGCAAGCATATTAGCTTCAACTAATCCATACATATCTCTCACATTATATGATTGAACACCTAAGTATTCATGACAAAGCTCATTGAATTCTGCTCGTGGAATTTCTTCCCCGGTAAACCTTTTCCATCCCCCTAGCGTAATAATAAAGCTATTTTTCTCTAAATTAAGTTTAATATCATGATCAATACAATATTTGATTAATCTATAAATTAAGAATGGAGGCCCTACTATATGTCTAGTATGTTTTCCATCCCAACTTTGTAAGACTTCTACAGCTTTTTCAGGATTGAATGTTATTCTTTTCACTAAATTCACGCTACCATCTAATAAACCAGAAAAAACATTCAGGGCTTTTACCATTCCCATTTCAGGCATTTCTTCAGTAGGTGGAAAAAGAAATAATCCCATACCTCTAGAGAACTTAAAAAACTCTCTATATGTGGTTACAACGCTATCAAATGCACTATCCATCGTTAAACGATCACGACGGGATACACTAGGAATCCCACTTGTACCTGTACTTCTCATTTCAAACTCGACTTCGCTTAATTTAGACGTCATAAGAAGATGGGAATCACATTGTTTAAATGTTTGAACTGGAATTAAAGGGATTTTTGTTAGATCATTAAAACCCTTTACATCTTCAGGACTCACATCTTTCTTCTTACATAAATCACGATAAAACTCGTTATTTTCATAGTGATATTTAAAGTTATCTGCAATAATGCTGCCTTTATATTCATTTACTGTTTCAAAAGGCATTTTATAGAGGTTATGAGCACTTCCAACTAATGTATTTAATGGCGATAGTCCCAGTTCCTTTAATTGAGTAGCTAAGTTCATTTAATAGCCTCCTTAGTGTTCTGATCTTGTATTTGATTGATTAATAGCACAACATCCTCAACCGTTTTACACCAGCTATAGTCTTCAGTTGGAATACTAATATCTAATTTTTGTTCTAAATCTAAAACGAGTTCTAAACGATCAGGTGAATCCAGTGCTAAGTCTCCAGACAAATTACTATTTAAATTAATATCTGTTTCTTTTAAAGGAGAAAAAACTAAAATTGATTCTCTTATCATTATAAAAATCTTATCGTTTTCCATTGTTTGAACCTCCATTAAAACTGATTGCATCGATTAATTTATATGAGTTGATAAAAATTTAGCGTCTTCTCCAACTCCTAACAATAATGCAGAACCCCTTCGGTATTGCCACGACAAGCCTAGAAAATAAATCCCTTTTTCTCTTGTTATGCCTCGATCGTGAATCACGTTATTATTTTCATCAATTAAATTTGGGATTTTAATCCATTCGTAGTCATTGTAGTAACCAGTTGCCCAGATGATATTTTCTGGTTGAACCTTCTCACCGTTTTCACAAATCAAACTCTTACCATCTGCTTTTAAAACTTTGGAGACTCTTTTAATAGCTCCATTGTTTAGCAGTGGCTTTATTTCTTTTCCTATAATCGGATCATTTTTTTTCATAAATTGTCCTAATTTTGAATGGATAGTTGCCTTTGATATTCCAAGTACTTGAAACCACCAAAAAATACTCCTATTCAATAATGTATAAGGTAAGAATTTCATTCTCTTACCTACAGATAAATAAACATCTCTACTTTCAGCTACTTCCGTTGCAATCTGTACCCCTGAATTACCAGCACCCACTATCAAGGTCGTTCCTTCTTTTAATTGAGAAGGATTTTTATAATGAGCCGCATGAATCTGAAAAATATCTTTTGCTACTTCTTTTTCAATATCTGGTACAAAGGGTTTTTGAAATGGACCTGTAGCAATAACTATGTTTTCCGCTACATAATCTCCTTTAGTAGTAACGAGATGGAACAACTTATTCTCTTTAAATAGATTAATAACAGCCGTGTCTAGTTGAACTGGAAGGTTATAATGACTACTGTAACCTTCTAAATAGTCGGCTAACTCATCTTTGGTGGAATAACCATTTTGTGCTCCTTCTACGTTCATTCCCGGCAAGGCATTATGTGATCTAGGTGTAAACAAGGTTAAGGAATCATAACGCTGACGCCAAGAGTCTCCCACTCTACTTTTTGAATCTATTATTAGAAATGAAAGAGATTTTTGTTTTAAATAATAACCTATAGCTAATCCAGCCTGCCCAGCACCAATTACTATAGTGTTGTATTGATTTACCATTCAATATCCCTCCTTTAACAAAAGTAATTACATAATGCTCAGTAGGATGAATTTAATAAAATCAGAGGGAAAAAAATAAATTTAACTATGCCAAACATCTAAATCATTATTTAAATACCCGTTCTTACATGTACGCCTTTGGATTTTCCCACTAGATGTTTTCGGTATGCTGCCGGCCTTTAAAAGGTAAATAGCGTATGGTTGAACTTCATGTTCCTCCATAACTTGTTGACGAATGTTCCTTATAACATTGTCTAAATAACCAGTATAATCTTTTTCCATATGTGGTCTAGGTCTATATTTCCGTTCGATTTCAGTGACTATAATCAACTTTTCTTCACCATTTATATCAACAGAAAAAGCAGCACTAGACCCTGAAATAATAGCTTGATCTGCTTTCTCAACAGTTAATTCAATATCTTGAGGGTAATGATTTCTCCCTCTCATAACAATTACATCTTTCAGTCTACCTGTTACAAAAAGTTGGCCTTCATGAAAGAATCCTAAATCTCCAGTTCTTAAAAAACTATCTTCCTTTGTGCCTTTCAATATATTGTTAAAGGCATAATTGGTTTCTTGTTCCCGTCCAAAATATCCTTTTGCTATACTGTCTCCCTTAACCCAAATTTCACCTATTTCATTTGGTGCACATTTGATTAATGATTCAGCGTTAACAATCTCTACTTTTTGATAAAGCCAAGGCATGCCACAACCAACTAAATTAACTGAATCTTGGGAATTTAAAGGTTGCTCTAAAGCTTTATTTTCTAGAAGGCTTTCTTTGCAAAAACCTTTGAGTACAGGTTTTGTTAACTTTTCATTACCTGTTATAAATAAAGTGGCCTCAGCCATACCATAGCATGGATAAAATTGATTTAGTTTAAAACCACAATCTTTGAATGCATTGGCGAAATTTTGAATGGTTTCATAACGAACAGGTTCAGCACCATTAAAAGCAACTTCCCAGCTACTTAAATCAAGCTGTTTCTTTTGTTCCTCTGTAATCTTCCTTAAACATAAGTCATAAGCAAAATTGGGTCCGCCACTAATAGTTGCTTTATACTTTGAAATAGCACTTAGCCATCGAAAAGGTTTTTGTAAAAAATCCATTGGAGACATAAACACACATTTAGCTCCTAGAAATAGTGGTTGTAGAATGTTACCTATTAACCCCATATCATGATACATTGGTAGCCATCCAAGCATTACTGTATCCTCGTTATGCTGACAAGCTGCTTGAATCATTGCTTCATTATGCAAAATATTCCCGTGAGTGACCATTACTCCTTTAGGAGAAGATGTAGATCCTGAAGTATATTGTAAAAAAGCTAAAGATTCCTTATCTACCTTTGGTTGTGACCACTGGTACTGATGAAGATTTGGTATGGCGTCAATAGGAATCCACTTTAGGTTCATGTTTGAAAGTTCATCTGAGAAGTGAAAACTAATTTTCGAATGTAGTTGTGTCGTCGTCAAAATAATATTAGTATTTGCATCATCCATAATTGATTTTAAACGTAACATATTTCGACTCAATCCAGGAGGATACACAGGTACAGGTACTACATTAGCATATATACATCCTAGAAAAGCTTTAATATATTCTATTCCAGGTGGATACATCAAAAGAGCTCGTTGCCCTTCTAATCCTGATTTTTGTAAGTAAGCAGCGATTTGCTTAGCACAAGTGTGAAGTTCTTGATAAGTAATATTAATTTCATCTTGGTTGTCATTATATATGTATGTGTAGACTACTTTCTCTGGATGAATCATTGCTTTATGTGATAACAAATCAATCATTGAGGAATAATTTATTGCTAAATTAATAGGATTGTCTATCAACTTTTCCACGCCGCCTACACCTCTTTTTAATGTTCTAAAAAATTCTACTCTCTTTCGAATGCGTTGATGGCATTTACACTATGACTAATTGCCACCCCAGCTTTAAGTGCAGCAGCTACAGTCACTGCTTCTAAAACTTCATCCATAGTTCCACCTAATTTTTTATACTTTTCTACATGAGCTTCAATACAATATGGGCATCCTGTTGTATGAGCCACCGCAATAGCAATTAGTTCTTTTGTTTTAGTTGGAATCGTTCCTGTATTAAAAACCGCATGTTCAAATTGCATAAATTTTGCTGCAACCTTTGGTGATTTTTCTTTTAATTCATCTAATCTATTCAAATATGATTTTTTATATAAAGTATCGTCTGACATCTTTCTTTTCTCCTCTCTTTCTTTAAATATAAGTAATCATCTAAATGAGTAAAATAAACTATTTTTAAATAATAATTAATTATTCAAATATCAGGTGGCTTTTCCGCTCCTTTTTTAATAATAGTAATATTTAACCATCTTAAAACAGAAGAAAAATATACTATTATTACCTCTTTTTGTAAAAACCAATAGTACAAATGGAATTTTACAAACAATATTTCCGGTTGTCAATCCATTTATTTTAAATTTAAGAAAAATTTTACAATTTTATACAAGACTTTTTTGAGGAAGATAATACCTATTTCCCCACTAGAATAAGTGTAATATTATTCGTAAAATTATATTAATTAAATTAATGTAAAATGTAGTTTATTAATTATCTCTAGAGTTATTTATAAGAAAATAGAGACTTATAAGGCGGGAAATTTTTTTATTTTTTAAAAATAATTGAGTTAAGGGAAGAAAGAAAAGGATAGTTATTGAGTGGGGGGATTATATCTTCTTTTACAATTGTTGTTTAAGTTATTTTGGATATAATCCCATTTTTTATTTTTATAAAAATCTACTGTTATTTATCGAGAATGCTTGGTGAGGAAAACTTAAAACTCTTTTAAATAAAGTTTTATGTTAGTCTTCGATTTCAAAGCCTGAAGACTGTAATGGACCAATTGTTATTAAGTTAACTAATTGAGAGGCCATATGTTTAGGAGAGTAGAGTAATTCATTGTTAACCCACCATTCTACTGTACCGATGAATGCTGAAGAAATAAAATGAATTAATAGTTCTGGAGGCGTTGAAAATTCTTGTTCTTGTGAATTCATTGTTAAAAATTCTTTTCTAAAGTTCTGTTGTATAATTACTTGCATTTTTCGGTTGAATCCATGAACCCCTTTTTCACTCAACATAATCTGATAAAACTTAGCATGTTGAAAAATATTCGTAAATATAATTTCAATCATTGATTGAAATTGAGATATTTTCACCCTTTTCTTTTGAATATACATACAAGGTTTAATAATATTCGTTAGCTCCTCAAAAACTTCGTCAGTTAATTTATCCACTAAATCTTGCTTATCTTCATAGTGAAGGTAAAAAGTAGCTCTATTGATCAATGCATTATCTGCTATATCTCTAATGGTAATAGATTCATATCCTTTCTCTTGAATTAAGTCAATAAACGATTCTTTAATCATTTTTCGTGTTCGAATAACACGTAAATCTGTTTTTTTTAACATTTTCTCATCACCTGTCTATAATTTCGATTTTAATTAACACTTCTGGCTAATCCGTTGCATATGTAACAAATTACAAAGTATTGATTATTGAGTATGTGATAATAAGGAATATAATTACATTGTATATAACAATACGTTTCTTATGCAACGACCTGTTAATAAAACTACGATGTTCAGGAGGAAGTTTTGCATGTGTGTATTTAAAAGTTTTTTTTCACAAAAAAGATTTTGGGGGAGTTTACTAGGAATTATTATTGTGGTTATGATTTTTAGTATTGCTTTCATAGGATCGATTGTAAATCCCGCTCCAAAGGACTTGCCTGTTGCATTAGTAATAAATGATAAGGGTGCTGAACTTCCAAATAAGACAAAACTGAATGCTGGTGAACAATACAAACAAGGGTTACTAAATAACAAAGATATCCCAATTAAATGGTCGGTGATCGATAAAAGAGAAGAAGTCGTCAGTGAAATGAATGAAAAGAAATACTATGCAGCCATTGTGATTCCAGAAAATATGTCTCAGCAAATTATGTCACTTCAATCTCCTTCACCACATAAACCGGAAGTAGAGGTAATTATTAATCAAGGAATGAATTACACTGCTGCTAATACAACAAAACAAATTATTGATCAGTTGCTTTCTAAAATAAATGTTCAAATTCAGGATACTATTTTTACTCAACTAGAAGCCCAAAAAGCCACTCTTACACCTTCACAAGCGAAACTGTTGAGCAGTCCATTAGAAGTAAAAAGTGAAACAATTAACAAAGTTGGAGATCATACAGCCAATGGAAATGTGCCTGTATTATTCACACAGATAGTATGGATTGCAGTCATCATTAGCTCTGTTATCCATTTTGTTATTATGAAAAAGATTACAAATGGTCGTATAAGTATCCGTTCGGTCTTTGCTCAATTAGTTGCAGGACTTCTATTTGCAACCGCAATTGCTTCTACGGTCCTTTTATTTACCGATAATGTATTAAACGTTAAGATACCTGACTTGCAGAAAACGTTCCTTTTTTTACTGTTTACTGCATTTATGTTCTATTTACTTCAAAACGCTATCTTAAATTGGTTAGGATTAGTGGGGGTTCCGTTGTTTATTTTACTTTTTCTCTTTTCAATTCCTGTATTAAATTTACCTCCAGAGTTTTTGCCTACAGTAACCCAAAATTGGTTTTACTCTTGGGTTCCCTTTAAATATAGTGTAGAAGGTCTACGTAACACCTTTTTCTTTGGAGGAAATGACATTGGAAGCTATTTATCTATTTTAGGAATCATAGGTCTGGCTTCACTTATAATCATGTCACTTTCTATACTTAAAACAACAAATAAAGAAAGAACAAATGTAGCCGTAAAAAACTAATTTTTATTTATTGGTAAGAAAAGGTCTTGAGAGGACCATGAAATACAACTTGGTCTTCTTCTCAAGGTCCTTTTTTTAGTTATTATCTACTTTTAATTATAACAATCTCTTACTATCTTTAATTACCAGCCATAAGGCTATTATTTTTTTCATGTAAATTAAACAACTGTATTATGATGAAACATTTACATAAATCCTTATTAAGTGTTCTTCCACAAAATGGCCCAATTGTTGAATAAAGATCAAACAGCACTCTTCAACTATCCTGCCCCGATAGTTGCATAAAATCGAGTAGGAGGAGGCGCCTAGCCTCCGACCTCTCACACCACCGTACGTACCGTTCGGTATACGGCGGTTCAGTTTAAGTCTGACGTAGTTTTGTATATCGTTCATATAGATTTACTAACCCATGATGGAGCCAATAAACATTATTAAGGGTTTTGTCTAGAATAGGACTATGCGCTATGCGCCAATAACCCTTTCTGCTATTTCCCCATTCATATGCTTTTCCAAATGGGACGCCTAATCCTTTGAGTTTCCTCACCCTCGTTCTTGGTAATTTCCATTGCTTCCATAGGCACATTCTGAGTCTTCTTCGAATCCATGAATCTAAATTCTTCAATACGTTCGGAGTATCAATGAGGGCGAAATACCCCATCCAACCTCTAAGGTATTGCTTTAACTTATTTATTCGGAGTTCCATGGGTATCGGTAATTTTCTCGAGGTCATTTCCCTGATTCGTTTCTTTACCCTCTTCACCGTTTGTTTAGCCAGTAGAACCTTCGGGTTCTTCTTTGACTTCGTGAAACTAAAACCGAGAAACGTTCTGTTCCAAGGGCGATCATACTTCGACTTCTCGTAGTTGACCTTTAGCTTCAGTTTATTTTCAATGAAGCTTGAGATATTTCCCATTGCACGTTTGGCGGCTTTTCGTGTCTTCACAAAGATAGTACTGTCATCCGCATACCTTACGAATCGAAGATTGCGTTTCTCTAGTTCTTTATCTAAATCGTCTAACATGATATTAGATAATAAAGGACTTAACGGACCTCCTTGCGGAGTTCCCTCCTCACTTTTATGAAAAAGTCCGCCTATCATAATGCCTGCTTGAAGGAATTTACGAATCAGTTTAAGAACTCGTTTATCTTCAATTTTCCGCTCTAACATTCCCATGAGCTTGTCATGATTCACTTTATCGAAGAACTTCTCCAAATCCATATCCACTACCCATGTATAACCTTCGGTTATATAGGACTTTGCCTTTCGAACCGCCTGGTGCCCTTGTTTGTTAGGGCGAAATCCATAGCTATTCTCCGAAAAGGTTGAGTCATATATCTTGGTCAATATTTGGGCAATGGCTTGTTGAATGAAACGGTCTAGAACGGTTGGAATACCCAAAAGCCGAACTCCGCCGTTTGGTTTCGGGATTTCGATACGACGGACGGGCTTCGGTTGATAGGTACCCTGTAAAAGGGCAGTTTTCATGTTGTACCATTCGGTTACGAGGTGCGGTCTCAGGTTTTGGACCCGCATTCCATCTACACCATGGCTTCCCTTATTTCTTTCTACACGCTTCAATGCCTGTATTAAGTTTTCCCTCTCTAGTATCTGTTCCATTAACATCGTTGATATCCTTTCTACGTGGATAAATGGTCTATTTGTGCCTTTATCTGCTCCACCCTTTTGAAGTTCCCCGTGTATTCACCACTTCTTCCTTCAAATAAGTTCCGTTAGGAATTGTTTGCTTCTTCACAGATAACGAACGCCTAGTATTCATCCTCCTTAATCTGTTCGGTCCTTCCTTGTCTTCTCGAGTAGACAAGTACTATGACCTCTGCTGACTTCTGATGATTCAGCTGTCCATCACTGGAAAGGTTACCAAGTGTACTTGGCTGTCATCAGACCTCCCCGGGTAAGAGTGCAATCTTTCCCTCCATCTATCTGCTTCATTTACTCTGTACCACCTTCGGCAGTAAGGACTTTGTTTTGTTTCGCAAACTCATCCAATGATACCTAGCCTTATATGAAGTTCGTGTTCCTCAGACCGGAGGTTTGCCGCTTGCTTCCTTCAGATTCCACGTCACCGTGGACACCCTTGCATTAAGCTAACCACTACTACTGCCTTCATGATTCGGGACTTCCACCCTATAGATTGCACCCATGCCGGGCGCACGAAAGAGGTGCCTCCTTAAGGACAGCTCCGATCTTCAGCTATAGCACCCGTTAGCTAATTAAAATTTATGTCTTTATGAAGTAGCATCTTCCATCTACGAAGGGCTTCTGATTATAGGGGTTAGCATAAACCTTTAGTGGTAGAACCATCTTTCTCCGTTTCCTTCGGCTATAGGCTCTTTTGTCTCAGCATCTATAATTAAATATTTGTGAGACATTTTTTCTTTTGTCTTTTTAATAGAACAAAAAAGATATATTTGACGTTTAGGATCTATATTTGGGTGTTTGTTATTATAAATATTAACTAGTGAATATTTTCCCACATTTTTATTTACTGTGGATTTTAAGTCTTTATAAAGAAGTTTTTCTCTAATGTTTCGGGTTGCTGTTTTGTATTCACTATAGTCTCCTATTTTTCCACTTTTATAAAATTCATTTGCACTGATCAGATTTCTCTTGCTATTATCGATATACTTTTCGGAAGTTTGTGCATTTACATTAACAGTTATTAACATAAGCATAGTTAAGATTAAAATAGACAATTTAGTTTTCATTGGGCCTCTCTCCTTTTACAATATTAAAGGTATTATTCCCAATTTTTGATTTTCTTATAGAACTAAACAGCCATAGTCCATAAGAAAAAGGTTGCCGCAGTAACCCTTTGTTAAACTATCGACCTTTTAGTTGAAGAATGGTTAATTAAAACTTAATGTTCAATAATTCTTTCATTTCAAGAAGAACATCAGAATGTTTTTCTTTTGATAAATACATCATTTTCTGTCCTGCTCCATTTGCTTCTTGCTTCTTTCCGTTCGGTTCTTGAAACATAATCCTTCCATCACTAAAAAAATTTATAGTGTATACTTTGTTATCCATGGTTTCTTTATCGGATAATATAAAAAAGTAATTCCCTTTTTTATTTAATTCTTTACTCTTCTCCAATAACTCCTTATTAGGAGGTTGCACAAGTTCCATTTTGTTCACTTTTTCTATAAAAGCTTGTATTTCATTAATATCTGTAATGACCTTTGAAGTTGACTCGGAAGATACCCCTTCCTCATCAACACCTTGCACTAATAAAGTTGTATATTCAGCTTCATTAGGTATTTGTAAACTTTCACTTTTCGTTTTTGTTGTTTCTAAACTACAAGCATTTAAGAATATTATCATTAAAATGCAACTAGAAAACATCTTGAAAAATCTCAAATTTCATCCCTCCCTTTCTTCCTTCTACAGCATATGGAAATTGAAAAAATATCCATGCTTTTTTGTGAACAAACCTGCCTCGATAGTTCCATAAAAAAAGCTGCCTTAAGACAGCTCCGATCTTCAGCTATAGCACCCGTTAGTTTAAGTAGAAACCTTCACAATCTCTTCTATACTTCAACATAATCCAATCCCTAAAATGTGTTGTTCCAGAATCTGCTGCAATACAAAAAGACGCCTTCTTATTAAAGAAAAGCGCCCGATTGTTAAAGTTTAAAAGTCAGCTGATACACTTGAGAATATCGAACAAAATGAATTGGACGGTTTAACCTATATAAAAGATAAAGACGATACCTTTATTTCAATATCGTCCTACCTTTATCCAATTAATTTATTATCTTGTCGTCTTTATCAAATATTGTAATGTGGTAAGGATCGTTTTTAACTCTTGATTTCATCTGTTCGGATTGTAGAAAATCATCAATAATTTTTTCAAGTTGTTGGGCAAAAGCTTTCGCATTTTCGTCTGAACGGGATAAAGTGATAAACATTTGAATTTCTGGTTCTGGATGAACGGAATACCCAACCATTCTAACTTTGTAATCCTTTTTCCCTAATAAATCTTCACTCACAGTGTCAAGGATACCCGACCATCTTCCCTCTTGCTCTCTTTTCTTCATGTTTACTTTTTTTAATTTTACGGTGTATTGATCATTTGTTTTAAGCTGAATTATATTCTGAACATATTGTTCTATCTCATCTGTTCTTTTTTCGGTATCAGGTATTTCAACTTCTACTATTTTTTGAGCAATTATTCCTGTTCCTAACAACTTATATTTTTCACTGGCTTTGTCAAGTGAGAGTAGAATTTCCCTATTTATTTTGCTGCGTTTTTCTTGCTTCTTAAACTGTTTCTTTTCTTCCTCGCTATGAGGAACATCAACACGTTCCGTATATCTACTTACTTTAACTGTATAGGCATCATAACCCTTAGATTTTAGTATATCTTTTGTAATATCATCTACATCACTTTTAACATCATCAAAATACTTTTCTGAACCCTGAATTGCAATTTCGATTTCCTTTTTCGGAAATGAGACTCCTACTCCAGTCTTTTTGTAACCTTTTGCTCTTAGTTCCTCCGATATGAGTAGAACTATATTATTCTTATTTTCAAAAATTTGTCCTAAGTAAGGAATTTTGGATGCGACTTTTGCCATTGCTGGTGAAACAAATGCAGAACTTATAAATAAACCAAATAATATAATCAGCGCGATACTAGAATATGCTAACTTCCGAATCAGACTTACTTTTTTGATACGAGTTAATAGGATAGGGTGCTTATTTCTCTCTTGGGATTCCAAATTTTCAATATCAGTTAAGATTCGGTTTTTCAGTTCTTGTTTTTGTTTTGTTTTCCACATTAGATCGGAATTTAATTTCTTTAAGGAACTATCAAAATCAGTATCTTCATATTGCTTTTTCATCCAAATACCCCTCCTTTATTAATTGTTTTTTCAATGCAGGAATAGCTCTAAAAAGAGTCGATTTAACTTTACTCTCAGACCAGCTCAATATCTTTGCCGTATCCTCAATAGAAAAGCCTTTGATCTTTCTTAAAACGATCACCTTTCGATATGTATCTTTGATTTCCCCTAACGCTTTATATAGTTCAAATGATTCCTCTTTTATTTGAATCATTTCTTCAGGCAATGAGTTATTGTCCTTTTGCAAAAGAAATACTTCTTTAAAGAACCTGCTGGGTTTGCGTTTTCTTAAAAAATCAACCGTTAAATTGTGAGCGATACTGAATAGCCATGTTTTTTCACTGGAATGCTGATTAAATGAATTATGATATAAATACGCTTTTACAAAGGTATCATGGGTCAAATCCTCTGATTGTTGATAATCCTTAACCATCAATAAAATAAAACTTAAAATGGATTTACTATGTTGGTCATACCAATCTGCAATTTCTTCTTTTCTGTACTTCGACAAGTTACCAACCCTCCTTTTCTTGAATGTTCAATACTTAGACGTATTAACTAAATAAAAGTTGTGTTTTTACATAAAAAAACCTCTAAAAGTTTAGATTAGAGATTTTTTCGTTTTTGAATGTACGATAATTGAAAGACCCGTACATTCAAAAGGCTGCCTCAGCAACCTTCCATATTGAAGTAAAGCACCCGTTAGAATAATGTATATAATTAGATTTTTATTACTTTATCTTCATCCCATATACGTTCCAAGATCACTTCATTATTAATACAGATTATTTGAAAAACGTCAGGATTACTAAGGTTTTTCCAACACTCAAAATCAAAGTCACTATTATAATTCTTTAAAAGTAAGGATATTATATTTCCGTGACTGACGATTACTGTGTTTTCAGTCCCACTTTTAAAGACTTCTTCTACAACATTTACAATTCGATTCATTGCTTCTTGACTTGACTCTCCTCCTTCAAATTTTAATTCCATATCATTAAATGTTGCTTTTAGTTTTTCATACCAATCAAGTAAGTCCGTTGTGCTTAGTGTGCGTTCTGAGAGGCGTTCATCAATCTCTATTTTAATATTTGTTTTCTCACTTAATGCTTCTACTGATTGAATAGCACGCAAAAAAGGACTTGATATTAATCGGTCAATTTTTGCATTATTGAAGAAATCAACTAAATATTTCGCTTGTTTTAAACCTTTTTCTGTTAATGGTGATTCCGAAGGTTGCCCCTGTGCTTCGCAATGTCTGACAATGAAAATCTTCTTTAACATAAGCCCCTCCCACCTCTAGTCGCTTGGTTTACTTGCTTCTTCTGATATATAAACTTCCCAGGTAACTATGGTAGTGCTATCCCTAACATTGTTTTCTTGAATTTCTTGCAGCAATAATTTAATACCTTCGTCGTTTTGACAATTAGCAAACACCTTAAATATTTCACTTGGATTAATAAAAGGGGTATTTGAACATTCTATTAAACCATCAGTAGTCAAAAAAATATGATTTAACCCTTTTCTTAGCTCTCTTGTCCCACTGGTATAACAAGGCACTTTGTTATCAAATGTGTTGACCTGTCCTACCCATTCATAGAATTGTCTTTGATTGAGTTGATATTGTCCAAGTGCAACTAAATCTTGATGAAATAAATAAAGAATACAGTCTCCTACCGAAAACCACCAAAGATACTTATGTTTTCGTACTACGATTAAACAGGAGGCTTCACCTTTTACTTTACGACAAATTGAAAGAAATTTATCACTTTGAAAAAGGTTTAATACCTTCTCTTCAAGGTTTTTAAACATATAATGATTTGTAGTAGGAAAGGTTAATAGGTTTTCCATATCAGTTTTATTCTGTTTAAAAAGTTCGATCACTATCTCAGCACTCTCGGCAGTATAGTGTGCATCTAATATAATTACGAATTCCCAGTCCTCATTTTTATTTGACCAGACTAAGCAACCATCTTCGTTCTTATTTTGACCTGCTTTTGAGTTTCCTCCATATCGTCCAACTATAATTGGGTTAAGCTTTTGAATATCTGGATTATCAATAAAATCTTCCTGACTTCCAACCCAACTAAATTCTTCACCCTTATAAGTCCTTGAAGTTTGTGTATCCTTCAGTGTGTTATTACAAAAACACCCTTCCACAATTACTATCCCCTTTTCCGATATAGATAAAATTATAAAACAAACATAACCAAATTTGTTATTTATCTAACTATTGATAATAAATATTCCAAATGAAAGGCTGCCTCACCCAACCTTCCTTATTGAAGTAAAGCACCCTTTAGTAAAATAAGTTCAGCCAGATATTTCTGGTTGAACCCATTAATTCACCGTCGGTCCACCATTGGCGAATAATTCAGCTTATCTCCACCCGAAAACGGAACCGATTACAAATAAGCAGTTTAATCTATAATCCTTCTGAGTTAATAATTCCATAATATACTAGATCTTCAAATCGATTTTCTTTCCTCACATGGTCAATTAATATCCCTTCTTTTTTCAAGCCTAATTTTTGCATCACTCTTCCTGAAGCTGGATTTGAATGAAAGTAACGGGCAAATACTTTATGGTATTGCTTTTCTTCAAATGCAAAATGCAATATAGCTTGCGCTGCCTCTGTAGCATATCCATTTCCCCAAAATTTTTCACCAATCCAATAGGCTATTTCACCATTATTAAACTTTTGGTTGTTAGATAACGCTATAGCCCCATATAATTCTTCACTTTCCTTATCTGTTATAGCAAATTCATATGATTTATTAGTATTAAAATTATCAAGATGATGCTCAATCCATGATAAAGCATCCTCGATAGAGTATGGATAAGGTAGGTACAATGTATTTTTATAAATATTATAATTATTACAAAGTTTAGTAACAGCTACTGCATCAGATTTTTGAAACAGTCTTAGTACTAGCCTTTTAGAGGTAATTGTTTTATTTAGATTATCATATATCATAAGAAACCCTCCCTAATTTTGGATATTTATTCTTGTATATATTTACTATAATTATCCAAAAGTTCTTATTCAACTAAACTGCCCCGTTAGTGCCATAAGAAAAAGCGATCCTTCTTAATGAAGAATCGCTCCTGATAGTTCTATAAGTTTTTAATGATATTTTCAATTTGGGTATGAACCTTATTATTACATACTCCCCCGTGGTAGCAAATTACAGATTCAATATCGTACCTTAAAAATTTATCTAAAGAAGAAATCGCAGTGTCCATATCGAGTGTTGTTTGCTCAACGGGTCCTCTTAGATTCCCATCTATATAAATCATTGCATCAGCAGCAACAAGAACTCTACTTTTTTTCAAATACAGGCTTATATGTCCAGGGGTATGTCCAGGAGTAAATAGAACTTTTATCCCTCCGAAATAGGGTAGTTCTTGACCGTCCGATAAAGTAGTATCAATTTTAGCTTTAGGAGGATTTTTACAAAGCTCAAGCATTATTCTTGATTGGTCCTCTGGAAGAGAGTCTAAAATCTTAGCCATACTTTTAGGGTTCGTTTTAATAAGAGAAATTTCCCCTTCTATGTATGGCTTATCAAGTTCATGAGCGAATATTTCAATACTTCTTTTAGTTGCCTTTAAGATTTCTGGCACACTTCCAATATGGTCAATATCTTGATGTGTTAATATAACTGCTTTTAATTTATCTAATGATAAACCTATTCTATCCATTGCTGAGATTATTTGCTCATATTGTCCTGGCATTCCTGTATCTATCAAAATAGCTTCTTTATCATCCCAGAGAAGCGTCGGGTGTATGACTGCTTTCCCTCCAAACGCTTCAGCTTCTAACTCAAGCATTTCAACTCCATTAGCTATTCTCATTAAGTTCCCCTCCAAAATTATTGATTAATTGCATATTTAAATAACTGTTTAGTTTAATTTACCAATTAACCAAGGAGGTTTCAATAACAAATAATTAATCGTAACATATAAAATATTTTTTGTCAATGTTTTTTTTCTTACACTATGGAACTAACCTGCCCCGTTAGTTCCATAGTTCCATAAATTCAAAAATCCGTTACTGAAGTAGAACAGAATTAGTTGTGGGCAGCATTTCTTCTATACCAATCCTCTAATGACATCTCTCCAAAGGATTCTTCAAAGTCCAATCTTAAAGGAGCAATTAATTCAAGAGAATTTCCGTCTGGGTCATTAAAATAAATAGCTGCATGAGCTTGTGGATTGTTATCAAGAACTAAAGGTTGTTGTTCTTCAGTTAAGTCAAAAGCTGTACGAATTTCGATTCCTTTACTATTTAACCAATCTTTTGCTGATGTCATGTCCTCTATATCTATTTGTAAAGCTACATGTCGTATTGAAGGATGGTACGGAATTTCTACTTGGTTTGTTTCCCATAGACCAAGCCAACTTTTACCTTTCTCAATCCAGAAGAAAGCTACTTTATCATTTTGATATGCAATTTCTAAATCTAATTTTTTATAAAATTTTATTGATTTTTCAAGATTACTTACAGGTAAATGTGCCTCGTAAAGACCTTTTATCATTTCTCGTCCCACCTCGTTATAATATCAATAAATTCCTAATATTTACTTTATCATACTAAATTTGGATTCTGCAGAAACTAGCTCGAATCCATCTACATTTATAATCGTAGTTTTTGGGATTAAATCAAAATTGAACTAATCTGCCCCTTTAGTGCCATAAGAAAAAGCTGCCTTATAGAAAGCTCTGATCTTCAGCTAACGCACCTGTTAAGTTTAAAAATCCGTTTTATTTATCAATGTCTATGTCATCATCGAGAAAAGATTTTTTATCTTTAATTCCATACTTCTTTTCAAGTAATTCACCAATAATTGAGCTGTTAATACCTCTTCTGACTGCTGTTTCAATAACTATATAAAGAACAAATAACGAAACAATATAAAGAACAATAGATAAACCAATAGACTGCATTTAAAAAACCTCCCTAACTACCTGCCCCGTTCATAAAGAAAAAACTGCCTTAAAGACTGCTCTGATCTTCAGCTAACACACCTTTAGTTGAATAAAAACTATTTTGTTAAAAGCCAAATTACAAATAAAACAATAGTGATTATAGCCCAAAAAATAGCCTGTCTATTTTTCGAACCTCTTTTTTCTGTACTCAAATAACCATCTCCTTGATATATTTTACCATAAAAATCCAATGTCTTTATGCAACTATCCTGCCCCGTTAGTTTAAGTACATTCTTTCACAATCTCAATAGCGTAGAGCCTTTTTAGACACAATCCAATCACCTACAAAATAGAGTTCATAATGTCCATATGACTTGTACCAGAATGCTTATCGTTGTAAATACGCATTTTCCTGATGCTCCCCCTAGTGATTAACGGCCCTTAACGGAAACCGCGGGACCAATTTAAGATGATTTTCTGACGTAAAAATCCCCCCAGTTTAATATGGGGGGATTCAGGCTGTCGAGAAACCCTAACAGCCTGAGGACCTATTAGGTCCTTTTTTTATTTAACTTCCTCATAAACAGTTCCATCTGCATCCTTAACAACAACGTTTTTACCAAGTTTGTCTAAAAAGATAATAATAGTTGGATTCTTTTCTGTTGATTGATTTTCAAAGGTTTTTACATTAATCAATGTTCTATCACCTTGTTTTTCTACCCCTGCAACCTTTATATTATTGCCTTGCTTTTCTTTACCTAAAGAAAGAACTATCTATCCCCCTGTTATTGAAGTAAAGCACCCGTTAGTAAAATAAGTTCAGCCAAATATTTCTGGTTGAAACCATTAATTTACCGTCGGTCCACCATTTGGCGAATAATTTTGCATATCTCCCACCGCCATCATACTTCTTATTCCCTTTTTCTTTTATCTAAGCTATGAAGGTTAGAATTATTTGTCTGGATTTTGTAAAAAATCAATCATTTCTTCATAATCGTATGTTTTTAATACCAAACCATTTTCATCGAACACAATGAATGCAGGTTCTTTCTTTAATTCAAGTTTAGGATATTGCTCATTCAATGACTCATAAGA
Organism: Peribacillus simplex; assembly: GCF_001578185.1. Lineage (NCBI taxonomy): Bacteria > Bacillati > Bacillota > Bacilli > Caryophanales > Bacillaceae > Peribacillus > Peribacillus simplex. The sequence goes on from NZ_CP011008.1 coordinate 4,543,038, forward strand.
TGATGTATTTGTAATAGGTCCCACATTGGTTATGTTGTTGTCCTCTAGTAAATCCACTGTAATTTCTTTTCCAACAGCTTGTAGCGAATACCTGTGACCTTCACTAGGTAAAAGATTTGGATGAATTCGAGCGAAATCATCTTTTTCATTCGTGCACGCTACTAGCATTGATAAGATTAGAAATATTAAACTTCCATATATAATCTTTTTCATATTCAACTCACTAATATTAATGTTTCATCAAAAATTTTGCCTCCTTACTGAAATAAACAAATATCGACCGTTGTTTCAGTTGAGAACAGGCAGTTATCAACAATCATTTTACTTACCATGGCATCATCATTTCTATGTCTGATGCGGTTGTTCAACTAAACTGCCCCGTTAGGCCATAAGAAAAGAGCTGCCTTAAAGACATCTCCGATCTTCAGCTAACGCACCCGTTAGTTCGATTCACTTATTTCTAGTATATTCTGGAGTATCACAGAGTGGACATTCCTCATATTGCTTTTCCTTTGCTAGAATAAAGTAAATCCGAAGAATAAAAGTAATTATTAAAATGACACAAATTACCCAAAACATCAAAGGATATTGATAATGTACTGTTACTGTTGTAACTCCTGAATTCATATCTGTTGTTGTTATTGTATTCTTAACAGGGTCATAAAGCATGTCTACAATTAAGTATGTTAGTAAAGATGAAAGAGTAAGAAAAATTCCTATCGCACGTTTCATCATTTTCACCTCCTAAAACCGTTAAACTGTATACAGTTTAACGTAAAAACAAAATCCTTCTTCAACTCCCTCAGTTTAATACGATTTTTCACCAATACTCGCTGAATCGCAGGATTTCATCACCCTTGAATTTAAGTTCACGGTAAAATCATATACATAATGAGCAGCTTCCGGAACATGTAAACGTGGGCTAATCGTTTCCAGACGGTGAATTGGGCGAATTAAAAAAATTATTAAAAATGGAAAAATGAAGTCTAACACCCAAGGACATCTTATAGTAAAATTAGCTATGAAATTAGGGTACTACAAAATATATTTAGTACTAGAAACAATGGGGGATAATATAATTGAATATGATAAGAGGCGAGTGGAAAAATATTTTCAGCCATCGCAAAACTGGGTTAACATTGATAGTCATTCTTTTTGTACCGTTGCTCTATAGCAGCATTTTTCTATCCGCTTTTAGAAATCCTTATTCTAAAACTGGAGATCTTCCAATTGCAGTAGTAAATGAAGATCTGGGATCAAAATTTTCTGGGCAGAATTTACAGTTAGGAAAAGATTTGGTTCATGATTTGAAACAGAATCACTCGTTTAAATGGAAATTTACCAATAGTAAAGAAGCGTTTAAAGGATTAAAAAATGAAGATTTTTACATGGTAGTCGAAATTCCAAATGATTTCTCTAAAAATGGAGCTACCTTGTTAGATAAACATCCTAGTAAAATGGGCCTGAGATATTACACAAATCCGGGGAAAAACTATACTGCATCAAAGATAGCAACCTCTGGAATTAGTAAAATCAATGAGAAAATATCAAATTCTATCACAAAACAATATGCAGTCACATTATTTAATAGTTTAAATGAAGTAGGCGAGAATTTACAAAAAGCAGCTGAAGGAGCGAATAAAATAGACCAGGCTGCCAACGAAATTACAAATTCCTCCAAAACACTACAAGACCATTTGCAGAGTTTAGCTGCTGGTACCGTCTTATTTAAAGATGGTACACAAAGTTTACGCAATGGAACTCAACAATTTCAAACGGAAATTGGTCAATTGTCTAACGGGGTTCAAACACTTAATAGTGGTATGGATAATTTAGAAAATGGCTTGGGTGTCCTTAACAAAACTGGTGAAAATCTCGCCAAAGGTTCTAAACAATTAGAACAAGGAGCTAATGATCTTAAAAGAAACCTACAGCAGGCACACCAAGGTACAATTGAAATTCAAGACAAAGTTGACCCACTATTAATCGCGTTGGGGGATATAAATGAAAGACAGCCTGAAATGATTAGTCAACTGAACTCCTTACAACAAATCCTTCAAGGGCAGAACCAACTAGTTAAAGAACAAAAAAGGATTATCCTTAAAAGCAAAAGTCTTTCTGAGGAAGAAAAACAACAGTTGCTTTTGAATTTGGATACTTTCATGTCTCTTTCCACTGCAGATGATTTAAAACAAGAAATTACGGAATTCGAGTCTACGATGTTAACCGTTTCACAAAATTCACAGCAAGTGCAGAGTCAACTTGATCTGTTTGCAAAAGGACAACTATCGATGTATGAAGGCGCTAATAAATTGGCTGAAGGGCAACATACCCTTAGTTCAAATCTAGGGACATTTAACAAAATGTTAGCCGAAGTACATAGTGGTGCTAACAAATTAACAGATGGAACTCGCGCTGTTTCCGACAGTATATTAAAAATGGACAATGCAAGCAATCAATTTACAAAAGGGATTGAAAAACTTAACTCTAGTGCCAATCAGTTTAGTGAAGACTCTCAAAAACTTGCAGATGGTTCCGCATCAATATATAAGGGATCTTCCCATCTATCTGACGGAACAGGTCAATTACATTCTTCGTTACAATCTGGTGCTACAAAAGCGAATGAATTGAAAATGAATGATAAAAATTACGACATGTTGTCTAATCCAATAAATTTGGAACCACACAAAATCAGTGAGGTAAATGAATATGGAGCTGGCTTAATTCCTTATATTTTGTCTATTGGTTTGATGGCTAGTGCATTAATTTTCTCTTCTAGTTATCAACTTAAAGAAACACCGTTAGAACCAACATCCGGGGCTTCTTGGTTCCTCAGTAAGCACAGTGTTGTTATTGTGGTTAGTTTGATTCAATCCATTCTAGCAGTTACTATACTTATCCAGGGGATGGGTCTAGAAGTTAAAAATGCATGGGGCTTATATCTATTTACAATTTTGACGAGTCTTACTTTCCTATCTTTGGCGCAAATGCTCTGCACCATTTTTGGAAAAATAGGACAGATTATTGGATTCATTCTACTCTTATTGCAAATTGGCGGTAGCTCAGGTACATTCCCTATAGCGTTAGCACCTCCATTTTATCAACACATACATGCATTCCTTCCAATGACGTATGCTATAAAAGGATTTCGGGATCTTATCTCGATTGGAAATGATCTACATGATGTATGGAGCTATGCGCTAATGTTAGCCGTGTTTGGATTTGTCTTGAATGCTGGTACTTACTTATTTTTTGTTCTTCAATTAAGACATAAAAAAAGCATCTCTGCCGCTTAAGCAAATCTTTGGTTCTGGTGCAAAAACTTCAAGACAATTGCAATTACTCTCTAAATCTTGGACATACTGATACTATTACTTTTTTCATATTTTACTAATGACTCAGTTGCTTTAGAATAATGTTTGATCAAATTGATACTAATAATCTTGATACACGAACAAAAAGAAAGAGCGTGTTTTGAAAAAAAAGAATGTTCAAAACACGCTCTTAATATATTCAATTGAATCGTTCTTTTATATAAAAGTTTGATTGATCATTTCTGTGACCCTTATTCAATTAAAGGGCCCTATTGTTGAACAAAGATCAAACAGCACTGTTGAACTAACCTGCCTTTAGCTAAATTAGAATATGGTGGACTTATTTTAGTATGGCCTTTCACGAATATGTTTTCATACAAAAAGGCCGCCGCAGCAACCGCCCTTATTGAAGTAGTCGAGTAGAAAGGAGCCTTCCTACCTTACGGTAAATTGTACTCCTCCCCCTCACAGAACCGTGCTTGCGCTATTAACGCACACGGCTCCTCCTAGTCATCGTTTACAGAAGGTAGCTAATCTCTTTTCTTAGTTCATAGATATTCACTTTGATTCTTGGTGAAGGCAGTGGATATTTACGGAGAAAGAGATTAAATTTATCCCATGTAAAGGACTTTCTTTGGCTTCTTCTGTTTAGCCATTTAAATAGTAAGTATTCGAGTCTCTCTTTGAAGCTGTTAACCATTTGTATGTTATCGGTCATACAATAATAGTTGTAATAACCTATGAGTGAGCGTTTAAATCTATCCATGATCGTATGAATATCTTTATTTCTATTAATCTTCAGCCATTCTTTAGATTCTTTTAGTTTACCTTGGACTTTCTTATTACTAGATTTCCGTTTCACTCGAAATTTCCCTTGTTTGCTTTTCCCGCAATAGTGAGTAAACCCTAGGAAATCAAAGGTATCCGGTTTATTACTCCCATCTCGCTTTGCATTATTTTCTGCAAACCTCCCAAAGGGTATAATTTTCGTTTTATCCTCGGCTATCTCTAAGTTAAACTTCTTCAATCTAAGCTTTAATGAATGGAAGAATTGCTGAGCTTCACTTTTATGTTGAAAACAACAAACAAAGTCATCTGCATATCTTACTATGTAGGCCTGCCCTTTACATTGTTTCCTAACCACTTTCTCAAACCATAAGTCGAGAACGTAATGGAGATATACATTCGCTAATATCGGAGATATTACTCCACCTTGCGGTGTACCGTTATCTGTTTTGTACTTCTTACCTTCCTCCATGTATCCACCTTTAAGAAACCTGCTGATTATTCTCTGTAGGTTAGGGTCGGTGACTCGGAGGTTCAAGAACTCCATCATCCACTTGTGGTCAACGTTGTCAAAGAAACCCTTGATATCTACATCCACTACATAACTTACTGATTTCTTTTCAATATAATGGTTTAGTATTTTCAGCGCATCATGGCAATTTCTATTAGGACGGAAACCAAATGAACAATCTAGGAAGTCATTTTCATAGATAGTATTTAGTATTTTTGTAATGCCTTTTTGTACAATTTTATCCTCATGTTCCGGTATCCCCAAAGGCCTTTTCTTGGTAGAATTGAGTTTTGGGATATACATCCTTCTTACTGGAACAGGGCGATAACTTTTTCTTTTAAGCTTACTTACTAAATCCTTTATATTTTCTTCCAAGTTTTCGCTGTATTGTTCTTTAGTCGTTCCGTTAACACCAGTCGCCTTTTTATTAGGTAGTTCATGATGACACTGTGTTAGCGATTGCTCATTTAATAAATGCGCAAGAGATGTAAATTTCATTTTAGGCTCGGATTTTGCTAATTCTGCTATCCTTAGTAGTTTTGTTTCCATTTATAATACCTACCTCTGTGTGTAGTAAATGTTTCCCTAGTAAGGGTGATAACTGGTAGCTAGCCTTCCCTCCATCGGCATTACCCAACTTCATTGGTACTACGCTGCTATCCGACTCCCTACACGGCATTTGGTTTCCTTACTTGTTATCGCTTGTACACCATACTCTTCAATGAAATAGAAAAGACCGGAAGGGTCTCCCGAGTTGCCGCATCATATCAATGTATAACGTGCCAAGGTCTCTGACTCCAGAGAGGCTTTATCCTTCTTGCCTTTAACGAAGAATAAAATGTAGCTTTCTGCTGCGCTTAAGGCATCAGCCCTTTCGATTTACTAACATTATGGAGCTCAATCCCTTCAACCATTTGGCTTTCGGCCCGTCACCTAACTGTCTACGCTTAAAGACTAACGTTACCATTAGCCCTCCAAGACTCGCTACGAGCGAATGGCTAATTCTTACTCGACGGGAATCCCACCCGCTATATGATACGACCTAGGCTCGGCCGCACAAGCACCTGTTAGTTTAACAAGCTTAAAATAATTCCTTTACTAATTGTTCTGTTGTAAGTATAGTAGCGAACTCGTCATATAGGGTAGCTAAAGAAATATTATGTATAGTCTCGGCATCATAATAGTTATCATTTTGGTCTTTTATGCCAAATGCTGCTGTCGCATCTGAAATAAGGTATGTATTAAAACCTAAATTCCCACTCATTCTTGTGGTCGTTGATACACAGTGGGGCGTAGTCAAACCTGTTATTACTACTGTTGTGATATCATTTCTTTTGATAAATACATCATTTTCTGTCCTGCTCCATTTGCTTCTTGCTTCTTTCCGTTCGGTTCTTGAAACTTAATCCTTCCATCAAAGTAAGGTACCAGTTAGTTTAAGTGAATTACTTCACAATAATGAGCTATTTACAAATGAAGAAATAGTTCATTTATTGCAGAAATGCTGCTTTCGTTGATACTTAAGAATAGACTGTCTAAACATCAGCCTGACTATTACACCCTAAGATAGTCTTCTTGTATCTATTTATGGTCCATAAAAAATCATAAAGAGCATTAGAAATATGTTTAATACTAACAATATCTTACCAAAGAGATTTTTTATGGCTAAAACAGAAAATACAATTGAAATTAAGAATGAAAAAATTGTGAATTTTGATGGGAAATACACAATGTCTAAAATGCCTATCATTGGAAAATACAAAAATAAAATGCTAACAAATATAAATATCATTGAAAAAAGTAATGCTATCGTGATGTAAATATAAGTTCTGACTTTTTTCAGTTGTTGTTTCTCATAACTATTATCAACCATTTTATTCTCCTAACATTAAATTAACCTTTACCTAATACTATTCTCTATTTGAACAATAAAGACCTTCTTCAACTATCCTCCCTCAATAAACTAAATAAAATCTCACGATTGCTCCAGCTGATATAGATCTTGATGGTTTCTCTCAAAAGAATGCAAGACTTCACTTCTCTTTCTTTCCTCAACCACCAACAAAGAATGATACGGAGTCTTACTCGGAATATTTGAATGCCCTTCATGAATTTGATCGTAGAAACAAGTATATCTAAGGACTTCATGTAACAATAATAATACAATAAGAAACAATACGGATTTATTGTAAAACGATAAATCTTGTGATAAAATCATGTTGTCATTAAATAAGTGAGGTATTTTAAATGAATGTTAAACGAGGTTCAACCACTTTCTTAAAGGTAATTATTTTCCTGGTTGGAATTGCAGTTCTTGCACTGTGCATATTTTTGGTGCCTAAGATCGGGAATTTTGCTGGGGAATTGTATCCAGATATTGCTTATATGAAATCTCTCGTTTTAATCGATATGTACGTGGCAGCGATCCCTTTTTATTTCGCTCTTTATCAAGCCTTTAAACTTTTAAGCTATATTGATAAGAACCAAGCGTTCTCGGAATTATCGGTAAAGGCTTTAAAGAATATAAAACACTGTGCCATCACGATCAGCACCTTGTACCTATTAGGTATGCCACTCTACTATCTCATGGCGAAAAGAGTTGACCCTCCAAGTTTCATACCAATCGGATTGGTCATTATTTTCGCCTCAATGGTGATCGCCGTTTTTGCTGCTGTTCTCCAAAGACTTTTACAAGAAGCTATTAATATAAAATCAGACAATGATTTAACGATCTGAGGTGAATATCATGGCGATTATCATCAATATTGATGTGATGTTGGCAAAAAGGAAAATGAGCGTAACAGTACTTTCGGAGAGGGTTGGAATTACTATGGCGAATCTTTCCATTCTGAAAAATGGAAAAGCAAAAGCGGTTCGTTTTTCAACATTAGAAGCGATATGTAAGACTTTGGATTGTCAGCCAGGTGATATTTTGGAGTACAAGGGCGACGAAGACACTCAATAAAAACAGACAACAACTTTCTTCAACCAACGGGATTAGATAGTGAAATTAAGATGAAGGGATAGCTATTAAGCTATCCCTTCTCTGCGTTTATTATTGATATTTAATTAGAGAATTCCATTGAGATTTGCATTGATATTAGTGACAAAAAATGTGATGTGATTTGCATTGTTTGCACCTCAAAAGGGAACCCCTTCGCCGGCTCTTTAACTCTTGCACCCTTTAATTGAAGTATATTATTTCACAAACTTTCTTGAAGTAAAAAACGTTCGTCACCCAAAGAGTCATACTCTTTCTCTACAATTTTAATCTATTTGTTGTTAGAGTAGGCCTGAGCAATCACTTTTGCAGCCTTTGCGATGAGTTTATCATTAAAGCTTGCATTTTCTTCATTGCGACTTGACATGATCGCTATAATAATCGGTTCTCGATTTGGCGGCCACACAATCGCTATATCATTTCGAGTCCCATAGCCACCGGCTCCGCTCTTATCTCCAACCTCCCAACTTTCTGGTACACCAGCTCGAATGAGGGAATCACCTGTAGTATTCCCTTTTAGCCAATTTGTGAAAATTTCTTGCTTATCGGCAGGAAGGTACTCACTGATTCCAAACACCTCAAGGGTAGTTGCAAGTGCTTTAGGGGTACTTGTATCCCGTGATTCCCCAGGAATAGCTTCGTTCAAATCTGGTTCAATACGGTCAGCCATTGTGATAGTATCGCCACTTTCCCGTAACGCCTTTTCAAATCCATCTGGTCCGCCTAATTCTTCGAACAGAAGATTTCCTGCTGTATTATCACTATACTGCATCGCTGCTTCAGCTATCTTTCCAAGACTCATTCCTTTGTTCACAAAGTCTTCTGTAATCGGAGAATAGGTAATAATATCTTCATTGGTGAATGTCCTTATTTCCTCAAGCACTGATATCGGATTTTGCTTTAACAATACAGCTGCGGCTAGGGCTTTGAATGTAGATGCATACGCAAATCGTTCGTTCTCACGAAATTCCACGGTTTCTTTCGTTCCTGTATCAATGGCATAGACCCCAAGCCTTGCATCATATTCCTTCTCAAGTTGTTTAAATTTCTCCATTACGGTTTCTTTTGCCGTAATATTTTCTGACGTTTGGTTAGTTCCCCCGGTATGTTCTGTTTCTGCTTGTTGTACAACCTGTTTTTTCTCATCTGAGCAGCCTGCAACCATAAGCACCAATCCTATTGGTGCCAGTATTTGATAAAACCATCTTTTGTTCATGATATAAACCTCCTAATTATTTGATTAGACTCTTATGTACGAATTGAAAAAACAACCTCAGGCAAGGAGTTTTAACGGATTACGTTTGTAGTCTGATTACATCTGTAGTATAGTATTACATACGTAATCAAGAAAAGTCAATTCTTAATTTTTTAACCATCAAGCTACTATAAATATGCTATGTACCTGTTTTTTAAAATTTAAAAATCAAGAGAGTAGGTATTGAAGGACATGTTTTTAACTCATTTTATATTAGGTTTATTGGTGTCTTCATTTTCCGTTACTGTTATCCTACTTATACGAAAATGGTTTGGAAGACAATTAACTGCAAAATGGCACTATCATTTGTGGATGTTTCTTTTTATGGCTTTAGCACTCCCATTCATACCTACTGATTTATATAATTTTAATTCTGTCTTTAGCAGTGCGGATATAAATCAGATTCATGCACCCAGCTCTAATATGAAAAAAAATGGAACTGATATGATGCAGGGCCTACACCTCATACAAGACTTTTCTGTATCGGTCAATCGGCCGAATCTGTCCTTACTTAATATGGGAGTGATGGGTTTATGGATATCAGGGATGCTTTTATTTACCTTTACTATGGTTCGTGGATGGCTCACAATTAGAAGGATAAAGAATTATTCTTCTCCGTTTTCCAATCAAGAAGTTCTCGTGCTTTTCGAAGAATGCAAGAAAAGACTACGGATAAAAAAATCAATGGAGATCGTTATTTCGAAAAGAGTCCAATCTCCAATGATATTCGGACTTTTTCAAACATATATCGTCATACCTGCTCAGCATGAAAACTGGCTTAGCTTGAAAAATTACGAGTATATCTTTCTTCATGAACTGAATCACTATAAAAACAAGGATTTGCTGACAAATTACTTGATATTGTTCTATCAAATCATTTATTGGTTTAATCCCCTTGTTTGGTTTGCTTTTAGAGAAATGAGATTGGATCGGGAAATCGCATGTGATACATCTGTTTTACAGTTACTGGATGATAACTCTTTTAGTGAATATGGAAATACTATCATTAATTTTTTGGATCTTTCAAAACGGTCAAGTAATCTACAGTTAGTGACACAACTAAACGGTTCGAAGCTTCAAATCAAAAAACGAATTGAACAAATTTCTGCCTATAAGCATTCCGCAAAAAAATCAATAAGGAAAAGCGTCTTTATTTATGTGTTGGCCACTATCATTTTGACAATCCAATTACCTATCGTTTTCGCATTTGCGACGGAAAACGACCGATACTATTTTAAAAATGACGGAGCAGTTTATGAGGATTTACATCAATTCTTTAAAGGGTATGAAGGAAGCTTTGTTTTATATGATCAAAACGCACAGCAATATCGCATTTATAATGAAGAAAAAAGCACTTTGCGGATATCACCTGATTCCACATACAAAATCTATAGTGCCTTATTTGCTCTAGAATCAAATGTGATATCACCCGAAGAATCCAAACTTTCATGGGATGGGACTGAGCAGCCCTATGAAGCTTGGAATATGGATCAGGATGTCTCATCTGCTTTACAAAAATCTGTAAACTGGTATTTCCAGGAATTAGATCGCAGGACAGGATTTGAAACAATTCAATCCAATCTGCAAGCGATAAACTATGGGAATTCCGATGTATCTGGGGAATTGGGTGAATTCTGGAACGAATCCTCATTAAAAATTTCTCCAGTCGAGCAAGTCCAGCTGCTGCAAGCCTTTTATAACAATCAATTTGGATATAAGGAAAGGCATATCCAAGCCGTTAAGGAAGCACTGCTCATAGAAAAGAATGAGGAAGCTCGCCTATCAGGAAAAACAGGTACAGGAACAGTGAATGGAAAAAACATCAATGGTTGGTTTATCGGTTACGTAGAGACGAAGAACAATACTTATTTCTTTGCTACCAATATACAAAATGAAGATGATTCATCTGGAAGCAAGGCGGGAGAAATTACTTTATCAATTTTAAAAGATTTAGGAATCTATAAAGAAAATGGAGGGGAGAAAAATGGAGAAAAACATTCCTAGCATATCAGAATCAGAATGGGAAATCATGAACGTGCTTTGGGATAAAGCCCCTCAAACAGCAAATGACATCATAGTTTCCTTACAGGAGAGTACCGATTGGAAGCCGAAAACCATACGTACCCTTCTCGATCGATTGGTTCAAAAAGATGTAGTAGGTGTCAATAAAGATCAAAGAGTTTACACCTTTTACCCGCTCTATACACAGGAAGAGTGCCAGCGTGCCGAGACCGAATCATTTATCAAACGTATCTATGGAGGGGCCATGAAATCCATGCTGGTCCAATTCATTCACGAAGATGCCCTATCTGATGATGATATCAATGAACTGCGCTTTATTTTAAATAAGAAACCTAAAAAGTAATAATATTTAAAAAAGCGATTTGGGATTTTTCCAAATCGCTTTTTTCGGTCGAAATCGAAATAACGGCGGACATATTTCCCATGTAATGATCTGTGTGGTTTGATACGAAAAAAATCAGAACTTTCGTCTTAATAATAGTTATGCATGAATTTAATTCAATAGATGTTTTTTATCACGCTTCTTGATAGTGAAGGCTTCTGCAGGGCCTGGAACAAGCAATCGCAAAGGCTACAGGAATAAAACATTTAACGCAATCATCCGCAAATTCAAATTAATTGAACAATTTTTTGATTGACACTACCATATGGTCATGATAAGATCACTCTCATACTATATTTACTGAATTTAAAAAATTTCGTTTAATTGAATAAATGTTTGACTCTTATCAAGAGAGGTGGAGGGACTGTGCCCTGTGAAGCCCGGCAACCGTCAGTTAATTAACTGATATGGTGCCAATTCCTGCAAAGCAATGTGCTTTGGAAGATGAGAGAAAGGATTGTTTAACCAACCTTTCTACTCATGTGTAGAAAGGTTTTTTTGAGGAGAAAAAGCTTCCTTTCCCCTGTATACTTCGGACAAACTAACATACTAAGAGCTGCTGCCAGCATTAGTTTCAGGTATTACAGTTACAGCAATCCTTCTAGTTGGTTGCTGGGGTAGGTGCAGATGGTTTAGGTAATTTGTTATATAGCTCAATAATAATGATGTAACATTGGTAACAACTGTTAATTTCAGGTATAGGTGATATATTTACAACAAAAATAGATAAACGATAAGGGAGAAATGAATTATGAAAAAGTGGATATCAACTTTAGCAGTTTCCTCAGCATTAGTATTAAGTTTAGCAGCTTGCGGTACGACTAACAGCGGATCAGATTCTTCAGAAAAAGAAAAGAAAATCCTTGTGGGTGCATCAAACATTCCACATGCTGAAATTTTAGAAGAGGCAAAGCCATTATTAAAGGAAAAGGGAATTGATTTAGAAATTAAAACATTCCAAGATTATATTATTCCGAACACAGCGTTAGCTGATAAAGAGATTGATGCAAATTATTTCCAACACGTTCCATATCTTAAATCAGTGTTAAAAGAGAATCCAGACTATGACTTTGTAAATGCGGGTGCTATTCATATTGAGCCAATCGGCATTTACTCTAAAAAGTATGATAGCTTAAAAGATCTTCCAAAAAACGGTACAGTCATTATGCGTAATGCTGTAGCTGAACAAGGACGTATCCTATCCATTTTTGAAAAAGAAGGCGTAATTAAGCTAAAAAAAGGCCTCAATAAAACAGAAGCTACGATTAATGATATTGTAGAAAATCCTAAAAACTTAACTTTTAATGCAGATATAGAAGGTGGCCTATTACCTCAAATTTATAATAACAACGAAGGTGATGCGGTTGTTATTAATGCGAACTATGCGTTAGATGCAGGGCTAGATCCGCTTAAAGACCCAATCGCTGTTGAATCGGGTGAAGATAATCCATATGCAAACATTATCACTGTACGTAAGGGCGATGAAAATAAAGAGACAGTAAAAGCGTTAGTAGAAGTACTTCGCTCTAAAGAAATACAAGACTTCATTACTAAAAAATATAAAGGTGCAGTCATACCTGTATCTAAATAACACACCCTTTCATGAACTATACCCCGAATAATGGACACTTCGAAAAAGGTCCATTACTCGGGGTTCTTCTATGTCTATATACTAGAAAAGCAAAAAAGCAGTTTACAAAAAGCAGCTTAATAGACGCTACAAAAAAACTTAAAGCGTAAATTTCTTAAACATAAATACTTAACTAAACTCAAAGTCTTAAGGTGGAAGCCCTACTATGAATTTTAAAATGCAAAACAAGCAAAATCAACTAATTGAGAGAATTACGGATCAACATCTAGTTATTCTGTGTGGATATTGCCGTTGTCACGGCCAATCCTCTCCATGTCAAAAGAAACTAAGAAAATCGTGATAATATGCAATCCAAAAATGATATAAAGATTACATAAAATATTGTATAAGATATACCAATCATTCAATATTTGTAAGTAGTCATATCCAGTCGACACCGACGTATGTAATCACCGAAAAGCCTTTCCCATGAAAGAAATTAAAAGAATCCTTTGATAAGAAAGATAATAGATGGGAAGAATAACATTAACTGTTGTTCCTTTATTCATTTCACTTTCAATAACTATCTTTCCTTGATGTGCTTTCACAATTTCATAGCAGATCATTAACCCTAAGCCAACCCCTTTTTCTTTGATACTATAAAAGGGTTCTCCAAGATATGGGATACGTTCTCTTGGAATCCCACATCCTTGATCGATAAAACAAATACTTACTTGATGACTATCAAGTGTATCGATTTGAACCAAAATTTCTCCTCCCGTTGACATCGCTTCAATTGCATTTTCTAAGATATTGATAAACACTTGTTTTATTTGGTTTCCTTCACAAGGTATGTAGGGAATTTCTGATTTAAGCTCTGTTCTGATCTGTATATTTTTCATCATTGCTTGAGGTTGCAGTAGCGTTATAACTTGTTCTGCTAACATGCTCAAATTATTGAGTTGAACCTTTACTGCTTGTGGTTTAGCTACTATCATAAGTCTATTTGTGATTACTTCTATTTGTTCAATTTCTGATGATATTACATCTATGTACCACTGATTTTCTTTATTTTTCATTGATTGTATTAGTTGTATAAATCCTTTAATAGTTGTTAGTGGATTTCGAATTTCATGAGCTATTGCTGTAGCTAATTTTCCTACCACATCAAGCTTCTCTGATTTTCGCAGTAATTCTTCAGTTTTTAAACGTTCAGTGATATCTCGAGAAATAACCATAGCAACCTCTTTTTCACCTAATCTAAAGATATCGATGATTAACTCAGTATCTATTTTCTCCTCAATTTTAAAAACATATTCATCTCGGAAAGTGAAGTTATGTTTTCCCTTTTCGGAATCTTTTATAATGTTTATAGTTTTAATTTTTTCAGGAAGAATATCCATAACAGACATTGAAAGAATTTTCTCCTTACTATAACCCAATCTTTTACATGCAACTGGATTTACGTCAAGAAATAGAATTGGCAATCGATCCTCATTCAATTCTAATAGGTAAACTGCATCAGTTGCATGTTCAAATAGAGCTCGGTATTTCATCTCACTTTCTCGTAATTGTAGAATAGACATATAACTTTCTTGTAATTGTTTTATAGATATATAATTTCACTCCTTCACTCCTAATTTTCTAAATATTCTAAATATTATATATTGGAAAGGGTCTTGATGCAAGAATCCTTATTTATATTTTATTCATATTTTCCATGAAGCATAAAAAGTGGTTCTATATAAATCCTGTTAACCATATGGACAGGTATGAGTTCCCATCTTTTTCCGTATAGACTCAACTATTTGGAATTGCTGCATAAGATCCGATCCTCTTAAAAAAAGTATATAAAAATACTTTTTTCGATATTTTTCAGAAAATTTCGACTTTTATATTTACAACATAAAATTTTTCTTGTATGCTAATCTTACTAAATTAAAAGAAGGTGATGCCAATGAAATAAAGAGACATATAATGCACATTGAGTATCAAGAAAGCTCTGTTTTTTCTAAAGAATTCTTAGCCTTTGTCCCTTTTTTAAAATACGGATCTTCTCTTAGAAAAATACTAAAACTGGTATTAAAAAATAAAAAAATGAAAGGATTAGATTACAAAGTAATGGTAAATCAAGAAGAAATAGTTTAAGCGACCTTGTGTATCCTAATAGGAATGACAAGGTCGCTTACATATTTTTATTTTACCTTATTATCAAAAATCAATGTATCTTAAAATCTATAAAAGCCCCCTTTAGCATTCTAATTTAGTGAAAACCGCTATGCATTTTCACTTATTGCATATCTCTTATTATTAAAAAAAAATCCTAAAACACACTTGAGTTTGCTTATGATTGGAGGGATTTTATGCTTAAGAAACGAGATCTTCATGAAAGCCACGTATTGTACGAACTAATGGCACACCCAGATGTCTTCCCATTTGTACGCCAAAAAGTTCGTTCATATGAGGAATTCTTATTTATGACAAAACAAACGATTGAGGCCGAAGAGCGTGGCGAATTAATTTCTCGAACTATTCTTGATGAGTGGGGAATTCCAATCGGTATGATTACTTTATTCGATATAGAAGATAATTGCGGATTCTTAGGTACTTGGATTGGAAAACCGTATCACGGAAAAGGATATAATAGACCTGCTAAAGATGCTTTTTTTAAAGAACTCTTTAATGAGCTAGGTATTGAGACGGTTTTTATGCGGATTCGAGAAGAAAATATCCGTTCCATAAAAGCTGCCGAAAAACTTCCTTATGTTATAAAAGCAAATGAAACAAGAAAATCGATGTATGCGCAATTAAACGAAAATGGTGCTGTATATGATTTATATGAAATCCCAAAAGACCAATACACTTTATTTCTCTTACAAAAGGATCTATCATATGCAGACTTTTTATATTTACTTGAAGCGTAGACGTTATCGGTTAACCTCTGAATACAATATTATTCAATTTGTGGACTAATGTACGAATCTGATGAATAAGGCTATACACATTTGAGCATTAATTCATAAATGTGTACTTTTGTTCTAGGAACATTAAGTTGTGCTATGTAGGCGGGGAATATTTGACGCTTATGCTTTAACAACCTCGTTGATTCTTCCTTTGATCTCATCTAAAATTCACTGGAATATATTATCACCCAGATTTTTCAAAGAAACACGTTTTACCCAGTTCCAATCCTCTAAAATCGTGCTCTAGCGACATGTTTGTGCTTGGCAATGTTCTACTCCGACAATTAAGGTTTCAGAAGTAATTTGAGAGATTTTATGATTTTGGTTATAATTCATTGTAAGGCCTCCAAATAGATGTTTTTATCCTTGCCAGCTTAGGACACATTCATCATATCAAGAGGTCTTTTTTCATTCAAACCTCATTTTCAGTTATTACAGGAATGCTGTCCCTTAAGAAAAGGAGTTGCTGATCAGCTCCTGGTAATGAAGTAGTCGAGTAGAAAGGAGCCTTCCTACCTTACGGTAAATTGTACTCCTCCCCCTCACAGAACCGTGCTTGCGCTATTAACGCACACGGCTCCTCCTAGTCATCGTTTACAGAAGGTAGCTAATCTCTTTTCTTAGTTCATAGATATTCACTTTGATTCTTGGTGAAGGCAGTGGATATTTACGGAGAAAGAGATTAAATTTATCCCATGTAAAGGACTTTCTTTGGCTTCTTCTGTTTAGCCATTTAAATAGTAAGTATTCGAGTCTCTCTTTGAAGTTGTTAACCATTTGTATGTTATCGGTCATACAATAATAGTTGTAATAACCTATGAGTGAGCGTTTAAATCTATCCATGATCGTATGAATATCTTTATTTCTATTAATCTTCAGCCATTCTTTAGATTCTTTTAGTTTACCTTGGACTTTCTTATTACTAGATTTCCGTTTCACTCGAAATTTCCCTTGTTTGCTTTTCCCGCAATAGTGAGTAAACCCTAGGAAATCAAAGGTATCCGGTTTATTACTCCCATCTCGCTTTGCATTATTTTCTGCAAACCTCCCAAAGGGTATAATTTTCGTTTTATCCTCGGCTATCTCTAAGTTAAACTTCTTCAATCTAAGCTTTAATGAATGGAAGAATTGCTGAGCTTCACTTTTATGTTGAAAACAACAAACAAAGTCATCTGCATATCTTACTATGTAGGCCTGCCCTTTACATTGTTTCCTAACCACTTTCTCAAACCATAAGTCGAGAACGTAATGGAGATATACATTCGCTAATATCGGAGATATTACTCCACCTTGCGGTGTACCGTTATCTGTTTTGTACTTCTTACCTTCCTCCATGTATCCACCTTTAAGAAACCTGCTGATTATTCTCTGTAGGTTAGGGTCGGTGACTCGGAGGTTCAAGAACTCCATCATCCACTTGTGGTCAACGTTGTCAAAGAAACCCTTGATATCTACATCCACTACATAACTTACTGATTTCTTTTCAATATAATGGTTCAGTATTTTCAGCGCATCATGGCAATTTCTATTAGGACGGAACCCAAATGAACAATCTAGGAAGTCATTTTCATAGATAGTATTTAGTATTTTTGTAATGCCTTTTTGTACAATTTTATCCTCATGTTCCGGTATCCCCAAAGGCCTTTTCTTGGTAGAATTGAGTTTTGGGATATACATCCTTCTTACTGGAACAGGGCGATAACTTTTGCTTTTAAGCCTACTTACTAAATCCTTTATATTTTCTTCCAAGTTTTCGCTGTATTGTTCTTTAGTCGTTCCGTTAACACCAGTCGCCTTTTTATTAGGTAGTTCATGATGACACTGTGTTAGCGATTGCTCATTTAATAAATGCGCAAGAGATGTAAATTTCATTTCAGGCTCGGATTTTGCTAATTCTGCTATCCTTAGTAGTTTTGTTTCCATTTATAATACCTACCTCTGTGTGTAGTAAATGTTTCCCTAGTAAGGGTGATAACTGGTAGCTAGCCTTCCCTCCATCGGCATTACCCAACTTCATTGGTACTACGCTGCTATCCGACTCCCTACACGGCATTTGGTTTCCTTACTTGTTATCGCTTGTACACCATACTCTTCAATAAAATAGAAAAGACCGGAAGGGTCTCCCGAGTTGCCGCATCATATCAATGTATAACGTGCCAAGGTCTCTGACTCCAGAGAGGCTTTATCCTTCTTGCCTTTAACGAAGAATAAAATGTAGCTTTCTGCTGCGCTTAAGGCATCAGCCCTCTCGATTTACTAACATTATGGAGCTCAATCCCTTCAACCATTTGGCTTTCGGCCCGTCACCTAACTGTCTACGCTTAAAGACTAACGTTACCATTAGCCCTCCAAGACTCGCTACGAGCGAATGGCTAATTCTTACTCGACGGGAATCCCACCCGCTATATGATACGACCTAGGCTCGGCCGCACAAGCACCCGTTACATGAATTAGAAATTTAATCAGCTTTTCTTGGTTTCTTAAAAAATAAATAACCTAAAGCACCTAAAATTAATGCTATACCTCCGAAAACAATAACTTGATATATAATATCCCCTAACATAACCTGTTCCTCCTATTCTAATAAAAATACAAGATTTTTTCTAAAAAGGTTTTTCAACTGATAGTTTGATTCTAAAAGTCTTATTAAACTAAACTGACCAGTTAGTTCCGTAAGAAAAAGGTTGCCGTAGCAGCCTTCATTATTGAAAAAGCACCAGGTAGTTATCCTTCCTTAGTTTCTCAAATATATGACACTGTCGCTTCTTTCTACTTGAAAATTTACATCATCTTTATTATTAAGCATATAACCAGCAGCTTTATAATTCTCAGATTCAAAAGATATACCATATCCATTATTCTCAGGATAACCATATAAATAGCAGACCACTTTTCCATCGTTCAAAAATACAACTTGATTCATTCCTTCATTTACAGTTTCACTAATAGCATCCCATTTATAACCTACCATTTCATATATATCATCTTTCGGGGTATATGGTCCAAAGGAATATACGACATCCCAGTCAAATGGTGTTACATCTAATAAATTTATTGTTTCAACGGAATGTTCAATTGATAACACTTCTTCTTTTAATAACTCTTCGTTTACATCCCATAAATCCTTCTTTAATAGATTTATGAAGATAGCTATACATATTATACCGAAAGCAATAATCACTACTGTCTTTTTAGATTTCATATCTATCCTCCACCTTGAACAGCAATCTTCCTACTGAAATCAGCCACTTCATTATAAAAATAACTACCAAAATAGGTGTGGATTCTTAATGAACTAACTGCCCCGTTAATTCCGTAAGAGAAAGTGCTCCCAAAGCACCCCCCTTATGGAAGTAAAGCACCCGTTGTAAGCACCTTCTATTATTGGACTTTCTTCGTACAGTGCATTATAAACCTACTTGTTCGTACTTTCTTTATATCTTTTGAATGCAAAAACTGTGGCCGAAAGCAAGAAAGTAAATCCTAGAAGCGACCCGTAAATTGTAGAGTATTCCCAAAGTAAATATAAAACGTTTCCTAAAGTAAAGCTGAATATTGAAAGCATTAAGAATACAAATGTCAAGTTATTCTTAAAAAACAAAGTTTCTCACCTCTTATCCATTTTTTATAACGAATTAAACGAGAGAAAGCCTAAATTTGCATAAAGAAAGAGCTACCTTAAAGACAGCTCTGATCTCAGCTAACGCACCCGTTAGAACGTTAAAGCATTATTTGTCATTTTTTAATATTCGAACCTCTTCTTCTAGTTTATCTATTTTTTGTTGAAGTTCTTTCTTCGGTTGCACTAGCTTTCTTAGTAAAAACAAAACTAATATGACTAAAAGAGAAGATAGAATTAATCCTGGAATGCCTATATTACTCAACAAATACACACCGCCCAATTATCATTAACCAAATTTTATCTTTTTTTATAAAAATAGTCAATAATCACAATTCTACTACGCTGCGCTTAATGATCGAACTGCACCTTTAGCTACAATAAGAAAAAGAGCTGCCAAAGCAACTCCTTATGGAAGTAATGTTCCTGTTAGTTTAGCAAGATATATAATCTGCAACTAACAATCTTTCATCCTACCTTGTCCTTGAAAAATTGGCCTTTCTATTAGTAATGATATGGGTTTTACCTTGAACAAAAGGTAATGTGTAAATAATGCTATTATCACTCCATTTAAAATTCCCGCAACTACATCTAAAGGATAGTGAACCCCTACCCATATTCTTGAGAAAGCTACTACTATCGCTAGAATAAACCATGTATATTTAAAATGATGGGATGATAGCCAAAGAGTAACAGCAATTGCTATTGCAGAAGTAGCATGGTCACTTGGAAAAGAGGAATTAGCAGAATGCTCAACGAGTTGAATAATTTCATGCGATATAAACGGTCGCTCTCTATAAATGAATAACTCAATAGTTCTGTTTATTGAATATGCCAAAGTAAATGAAAACATAGCCTGAAAAGCTATCACACGGAAATTACTTTTATTTAGTAGCCATAACATCAAAATTAATAAAACAAAAGCATATTGAACATATTCCGCAAAGAAAATCATTATGTTATCTAATAATGGATATTGTTGGACCTTACTATTGATGAATTTAAACCATTCATAATCTGCTTCCATAAAACTCATTTCATAATCTCCTTTAATGTACCTGCTTAGTTAGCTGTTCTCCTATTCTCTCTAATTTAATTTTAACAATTATTTCCTATTGTTTCAATTTCTTATAGAGCTAACCTGCCCCTTTGGTGCAATAAAAAAAAGGCTGCCGCAGCAACCTTTCTTAACGAAGTAAAGCATCCGTTAGTTGATTAAATTAACCAAAACAGCTACGAAAATCATTACTGTAATCAAAGTCGACCAGCCTACTTTTTTTGTTACCGATTTCTGGAGGAATTTGATTTTAGATAAAGTAAAATTAATGCACAAAACTACAACTATAATATACAAAAATTTAAGCCAATAGGAGATGCCCATTTTATCAAGATACGGCTCAAGAAAGAGTAATGCAATGAATATTGTAAAACCGTATGCAACATTTTCCCACTTCAATTTTTTTACCCACCTTATGATTTAAAACTTCATTTCCATCTCTATTAATTGGATCACTTAATCAGCTATATAGGATTTTTTTATCCTACTCTCTTCAAGTCATTGTTCAACTCCCCTTAAGCAACATAAGAGCTGCCAAAATGAACTGCCCCCAATTGTTAGACAACATCTAATAATTGGGGTGCAGTTCAAAGCAACTCCCTTATTTAAGTGGGTTGATGTGGGATACACCAATCGAATCCCTTGCTTGAATTAAAGTGTGACAATAATCGGACCATCTTTAGTAAGGATAATAGTATGTTCCAATTGAGCTACATAGCTTTTTTCTGTAGCATAGGTCCAACCGTCTTCTTTTTGGAGCACTTCTTCTTCAAAGGTTGAGATAAATGGTTCGAATGCGATAACCATCCCTTCCTTTAATATTTCATTGTCCCATGGATCATAATAATTGCAAATATGGTCAGGTGCTTCGTGTATTCTACGTCCAACACCATGTCCTGTAAGGTTTTTGATAACAGTGAATCCATGTTGTCTCGCTGTTTCGAATACTGCTTTTCCGATTCTGCTTTTTTTGGAACCGGGTTTTGCTTTCTTAAGACCTGCTTCAAATGCCTTTTTAGCAACATCGCATATTTTCGTTAATACTTCTTCTCCTTCTCCTACCACAAATGAGATTCCTGTATCTGCAAAATAACCGTTCTTTGAAGCAGATACATCTATATTTACTAGATCCCCTTCATGAATAACCCGATGACCCGGAATACCATGTGCCACTTCTTCATTAAGACTAATGCAGGTATAGCCAGGAAAATCATATACACCTTTTGGAGCTGATACTGCACCTGCTTTTTCTAAAAGTTCTCCGGCTATATCATCAAGTTCTTTGGTCGTTATGCCAGGAATTGTCCTTTGTACCAATTCATCTCTAATGGAGGCAATAATTTTGCCAATTTCCTTCAAACCATTAAAATCTTCTTCTGTTTTTGCAATCATTTTTATCCTACCTCGTTATCTTTTATCATTAATAAGCTATATAAGTATTAATTGTACCTTTATTTTCTCGAAAAATAAAAGCAATGTAAAATATTTGGTACAATCCCCCTCGCCTGAATTATTCTTCGATCAAGGAATAGACTACAAAAGGATCTAGTACATATGACTATACTATTAATTGGATTTACCTTCCACTTTTCTTATAGAACCGTTAGCCAGTATTGTGGAGGCAATTAACGTATTCTTGCTGGTAATGTTAAATATCGCAGAAGAGTGAGATTAATTTGGAGCAACAATTGTTTGATTAAAGTTATTCGTTAGCTCAAAGAAAGATCTGTGTAAACATCTCTCGATCCTCAACTAACGTCACCTTTTTGAAGAAAAAATGAATTACTCTTCTCTTGCCTATTTATAATGAATAATATTTCAAGAATACCAATAAAAAGCATAATCAGTCATAACTGAAGAATCACCCAACTGATGTAACATAGCTGAAATATTCCCTCTATGATAGGTTCCATGATTCACAACATGTAAGACCATTTCAGATATACTTGTTTCTCTTAATCCTGCCCATGGATTATCCAACATTATTCTCTGTTCCATATCTTCCTGTCTGTTCAAAAAGGATTTAAACCGAGATGTTAAAGTGTGAAATTCCGTTTCTAAGTCTTCAATTGGCAGTTTCTCAATCTTTTCTTGAATTTGAAATGAAGATTGCATTGCTTCATTCATACTCTGACCCTCGAGGGTATTAAGCCATCCATATTCCACCAAATAGAGATGAGATAAAACCTTTGAAATAGAAGAAAAGACACTTTTCATTTCCTTTTGATATTTCTCAGGAGAAAGTGTCTTAAGATGATCAATAATCCGTTGATTTGCCCATACATGATAGTTATATAGATTTTCTACATGATTTGCCATACAATCGCCTCCTTATCATCACGTTTTTTTATATTCTTTATCAGAATGAATTATTCCTTTAAATATTATTACTTGTTAAAACAAACTATGTATTAGTGATTGACTTTTTTTCTTATCAAAATCTCTAAATAACCAACTAAAAAGGGAATGAAATGCTACGAAACAGAATGCGTATGCTAAATTCCCTAACCAATTTATCGTTTGCCCCCTGAAGTATTGCAGACCAGAGCTTGCAATATACATGAGTATGAAACCCACTATATAACTAATGAAGAATCTTTTCTTTGTCATTGCCATAAATACAAACCGCTCCTATTCTTTGGCAGGCAAACCAACTTTCCTGCCCCGACAGTTGCATAAAGAAAAGGTTACCTTAAAGATCGCTCAATATTCAACGAATGCACCCGTTAGTTTATGAAGGAATATTTGTCTAAACCTGCCCTTAGTGAAAATCACTTTTATTCCTCCTATAAAAATAAACGAAGTGCCAATTTCTTTTTAATAGAAATCGGCACTTCGTTTATTCGCTATACGTTATCGTGTCGCTTTAGGCGGTTGGCACACGTCACATTTACGTTGTTTATTATTTTTAAATTTCGTAAATGTTTTTTCAAAGTTGCTACCACATGTACATTTAAATAGTAACTTTTGAGAAAAACCGTGATATTCCGTCGATAGCAACTTACTTTCCGAATTTTTCTCAACAAATTCTTTAATTTTACCAATCGTCCATTGTTTATTCATTCTCTTACACCTCCATATTTTATCGCTTTGCGGAGGCTTTTCTTGGCATCCGTTCAATTATAAGTAAAAGTAGTAATTATCCTAAGTTAACCATTATAACATGCAGGCACTCAATTAAACAGATGGAAGGTATCTTAATAAACTAAACTTCCCCTTTGGTTCCATAAAGTAAAAGCTGCCTTAAAGAGATCTTAAGCTAACATACCTTAGTTGTAGAAGGTTTTGATGGACTTTACATGCCCCTACATAGGGGCTTTTTCAGGAGTACAGGTCAGGTATTTTCGGGATACAGCATTAAAATATCCTACATCAATAATTGCTTTTTCTCCTTTATCAGGGCATTGAATATGCGTCAGCTGAAGTGATTCATTGATGATGACCAAGTCTATTGCGTCCAATTCTTTTTTGCAGCACGAACACCTTACAGGCAGTAAGTTTTCTTTCTCCATTAAAGAAGCCCCCTTTTGATAAATAGGTATTCTTTATTTCTAGTTGCTAATCCTACCTGTTCACATAACCGTCAAAAATTCCTTTTTCCATTACATGTTCAGTTGTTGTCTATATAGATTGTTCAACCAGCCTTCCCTGATAGCTCCTTAAAGTAAAAGCTGCCTTAAAGACAGCTCTGATCTTCAGTAAACGCACCTTGAATCAGAATATTACTTCTCGTTAGCAACCTCCATACAATTCGAGAAACTAATTTGAATTATCATTCCAATTTTCACCACAAATTCTTTTTAATTGTATATCAGCTGGGAATTTTCTGTACTTATTTCATTTTAACTTCCATACTTTATGTATGTAGTATATTCTTATCAATTACTTTAACATCAGAACTCTGCTAATGAATAAGCAAGTTAATAATTGTACTTGAAAATGGAGTGATACGATGAATAAGACGTATGATGTCATCATTACCGGTGCTAGATGTGCCGGCTCTGCCTTGGCAATTTACCTTGCTAAGGCAGGTTTCCATGTGTTGTTGGTGGACCGATCTACTTTTCCAAGGGACACATTATCAACCCATACATTTTTCAATAATACTGTCGCTCTTCTTCGAGAAATAGGGGCCCTGGACAAGTTATTGGAAACAAAAGCACCACCGGTACGGGATATTAAATTTCAATTTGAGGATACCGTGATAGAGGGTCTCATCCCTGAGGTTTCTGGAGAGGACAGTTGTTATTGCATTAGAAGAACTTATCTCGATCATATCCTACTGGAACAAGCCAAATCTCAAATGAATGTAACCGTTTTAGAAGGGTTCCGTGTGACGGATGTCATCCGTGATGACGAAACAGTAATAGGCGTGAAAGGTTTAGACGGCAACAACGAGAAACAAGAATTTTCAGCTCGCCTTGTAGTCGGGGCTGACGGCCGATCCTCTATTATTCGCAAGCTGGTAAACAGTGAACTCAAAATAAGCATTCCGGCAACAGTCGGCATTTATTTCGGGTATTTCTCTGGATTTCGCCACGATAATGTCCCTAAATTTGAAGTATACAAAAGAAAAGAAAACACAGCCATTCTCTTTCCGACGAATGATGACTTATATGTTATTACCGGCATTTTCCCATTAGAAAATAAGGAATTGATAGAACGGTTGAAATTAAATCCGGAAAGCTGTCTACGGAATCTCTTAACAGATAACTTTCCGAGTACAACAATTGGGGCGCGCTTGAAAAATGCCGAACTAGTAGAACCGGTCAAAGGCATCCTCGGATATGACAATTACTGGTATAAAGGAATGGGAAAAGGATGGGCGTTGGTTGGAGATGCAGTTTGTTTTAAAGATCCTGGCATGGCGCAGGGTATCCATGATGCTATATGTGGAGCACGTATATTATCCACTATTCTATCAAAATATAAGGGACAATCCGATCAATCAAATCAAATGTCTGAAGAATATCAAAAGGCAATAGAAGATGAGTTTATGGTTCGGTTTCACATGGGATGCCAAATTTCGAAGAATGAACAAATATCTGAACAACAGGATGCTGTCAACAAACTAATCAGTTCCCATCCAGAGGCAATAGAGAAGTTTTTAGGGATTTACAATTACGCAAACGAGCCCGCTGTTTTAGAAAAAGAACTCGCACGAATTATGCAGTCGATCCAGCAATGATTTTTAGAAATTACGGGATTCAAGAGGATCGTTTGATCAATCTTTACTTTAAAGCTACAGTTGATTCTTTTTTCAGCAGATGCTTTAGGACAATTAAAGAAATAAAAAAAGGGCATTTCCTAACGTCAGGAAATGCTTTTTTTTGCTGAGATTTTGCTTTGTTTACAAAATACCGAAGTTTTGGGCGGTACCCATCTATACGTCTTTTTCGAGGACAAAAAACGACAAAACAAATAAAAAGTAATAAAAATAATATACGTCTAAAAAAGCACTTAAATTAAGTGTAAATTATCAATAGGCAAATCCGCATGAGCAACGGTTTTTCCCAAATAACAGATGATAAGATGCGGGGAATTCCTGATTGACTCGTTGAACTTCATATGCAAACTCCTTATCATCCTTTGGTACGGGCGAAAGTGCATCCGCTTTTTCTTGAGAATCAATATTAGCACCAGGTGGTACGAACCTGCCAGGTGGAATTCGAACGCCATTTGTTACTACTGCATTATAAGCAATAAATGAGCCTCTCCCTACAATTGCGGTATAAACAATCGAATTAAAACCAACAAATACTTCGTCTGCTATATAACAAGGACCATGTATAAGGGCACCATGAGCAATGGTCACTTCATTTCCAATGAAGATAGAATACCTCTTTTTTCCAGATGTGATCCTTTTATTTAATAAACCATGTAAAATCACCCCGTCCTGGATATTTGTATTGGAACCTATATAAAAAGGGGTTCCTTCATCCGCACGTATGCTTACATTAGGAGCTACAAAAACATTGTTTCTAATTGTAACATCCCCTATGACACTGGAAAACTGACTTACAAAAGCTGTTTAATCAATTTCAGGAAAACGTTGAACAGGATTAAATGAAGTAACAGGGTTGGGGCTTATGAATGGTTCAAAACAGTGAGAATGGTTATTAGAGGCGTTTGATCCTTCTTTTTCTCCCAAGTTATCACCTCCTTCACAATTTAATGGCGTTTAATTAGTTTATGCAGGAAGATTGGGTGAGGAATGGGCTAATAATATCAGCTTACTATCCCTTTAATTGCATAAAGAAAAAGCTTCCTTAAAAACAGCTCTGATTTTCAGCTAACGCACACGTTTGTAAAAGACAAAAAGGCATTAGCCATTATTCAATAAAGAATTCTTTAGCAAAAACATCAATGCTTTAGTCTTTCTTTTTCCAAGACATTAAATCAAAAAAAGCCAATCCAAATGATACACCCAAAGGAATACCTAAATCCCAAACCTCCATTTCCGAACGTTTAAAAAAATAAGAAAGAAGGTAGTTCAAAGCACTTAAAGAAATAAACCAAGTAATAAACGTAAAAAGCCTTTTTCTTATTTGAATCCAATTTAACTTTCTTGTATTGGCAATAACTAAAAAGATGGAGAACACACCATATAGAAGAAGATAAATTAAATATCCTATGATAAATTTAAAAGAAAACGAAGTATCAATATCCTTATATAATATAAATATCGTAAGTATGGTTCCTGCCAAAAGTACAATAGACGAAATTATGTTTAATGAAATATATTTCTTCATCTTTTACCCCCTTACCTTCAAAGTCTTGATTTCTTTTGATTATCTCAAAATATCAGAACTTATGTATTGGTAACTCATTCCTTGTTGAACTATCCAGCCCCAATAGTTGCATAAAAAAAGCCTGCCTTAAAGACAGCTCCAGACTGTAGACAAATTCGATTTTCATCTAGTGGAACTGCCCCGATAATTCCATAACCAAAGAGCTACCTTAAAGACAGCTCTGCTCTCCAGCTAACGCACCTGTTAGTTCTATAAGCTCTTAAAGTCCACCATCTAAACCGTCAATTTTCACCCCTCTACTCCAATCACGATCGATTTTTAATTCATTATTTGAAGTGGATATGGTGAGTTCTCCTTCTTTCTCATAAATTTTAGATGAGTTCTCGTCATAAACTTTGAATGTCGTTGTATATAAGTAATCTATTGTGCCATCGTCATTTTTGCTTTGTTCTTCAAGTTTCACATCTTGTACTTCAATACTTTTATTAATTTGTTTAGATACCAATTCTGGTATTTGAAATTTACGGTTAGCGATTTCAGCATTATATTGATCTTCGGTTAAATATACTTTAATCTTTTCTGCGATTTCAGCATAATTTGGGGGATTGGATGGATCTTTAATCGTATATAGTTCTGTACTATAGCTATTAAATAATTTTTCTGCCTCTTCTACTTTGACCAAATTTTCCTCTTTAACGGGTTTTCCTTCTTTTTCTTCACTGTTTTCTTTGACCACATCTTTGTTACAAGCAACTACACCAATAAACAATACAGACAAAAACAATAAACTAAGAATTTTCTTTATGATAGCCACCTCATTCCCTTCAAATGAACCTACACTCTACATATTCTATACAAATTATGAATTACCCTTGTTGAACTAATCTGCCCCGTTAGTTCAATAAAGCTAGTTTATCATTTGTGATTTTTCAATATTTGAACCTCTTCTTCTAGTTTATCGATTTTTTGTTGAAGTTTTTTCATAGGTTCTAAAATCCTTCGACCTAATATAACGAAGAAGCCGGTAATAGCAATAACTACCCCAGCAGAAGCTATAAACAATATCAAGGCAATGTCAAACATAAAAACAACTCCTAATTTATTCTTAGTATTTTCATATACGAAAATTGAATAACAAAAGTTTTGTTTTTCTTCACTATAAGAAAAAGAGCTACTGATCGGCTCCTGATAATGAAGTAAAGCACTGTTTGTTGAATTAGACCTTTTGTAGAGTTAACACAAGCTGTGACATAAAAAACAGTTAAAAGGTTTTAAAAATTGTATTTAAAACAATGAATAGAAAAATGATAATAGCAACTACGATTGCTTCAAGTGTGAATTTTTTATTCTGTTTTTTTTGCTGTAATTTCTCCCTATACTCCATTTGAATCTTTTTCTTTTTATCATCTAATTTCATATAGCAGTTAGACTCCTTAATGAAAATATTTAGGTTAATTCTACCATGTAGCCATATTCGTTCTTCAACTAACCTGCCCCTTTAGTTCATTAAGGGGTTTTACACTTCATTTTCCGAATGTATGATAAACAACCTTTTGATGACGCTTACGCACCTCTATTTTATTATTAGAAGATTAGTGACAGAGCTTAAATCTCTCCAATTTACAACAACCAATCCAATTACAATAATATTTTTAACAATATTCACGAACAATCTGTTATGTCTAATATTTATATCTTTATCTTCATTTATAAAAATGGGTAAATTAATATTTTCATCAGACCTTTCGATGAATGTAAACGCCCCCCAAACTACAACTGCTATTAGAGGTAACGCTATAAAACTCTTTACATCACCATTTCCTGAAATACTCCATTTATAAAACACTTGTATGAAACCTAGAGTAAGACTTAATAGGGATAAAATATTCATAATAATTTCTAATGGCATTTTCTTAGAATGTGACATTTTTTCTTTACCTCCTCTTTTTTCTTTATCTATTTCTCTTTATTCATTTTTTCTAAATTATAACATTTTTTTCGTGTTTCACCCTAGGTGCTCAGTGATAATATACGACCACAGTTCGAGTGCTATACTAGTCATAATTGTACTAGATAGGTATTTTTTTACTTGAATTTGAATGTATGATAATTGTAAGAATCGCACATTTAAAAGGACACAGATTGACGACCTATTTTTATTATTTAATTCCATACTCATAGTCGGAATTAAATTCCTATGGGGCAATGACCAATTCTTTGTCCAATTTATGTGGGGGCTTTCTTTCAAATCCTTATTAAATAATGGTGAAGTTTACCATAGGAAGATGGGAGGTTTTATAATGCGCTTAAATCCCTATACGGTTATGTTTATCGTTTTAGCAGTTGGTTCAAATTTAATTTTAAATGGTTTGTTCAAGCAAGGGTTTTTAGGTATCATAATTGCCATTATATTATTGGTTTTTGCAGCACTTAGTACTGGGAAAAAGGAAAGTAAAGAACAAAGATAAGAAGTCCAAAATTTTTTTGGCTTTATTTATTTCATTTTAGTATTTTAAAAAGGGATTTTCATTTAATTTTCCGAATGTGCGATAATGGTAAAAATCGTATGTTCAAAAGGCCGACATTTGGCGGCCTTCTTAAGGCGCTAGTCGAGTAGAAGGGAACCTCTCTACCTTACGGTAGATTGTGTTCCTGCCCCCCTCACAGAACCGTGCTTGCGCTATTCACGCACACGGCTCCTCCTAGTTACCATTCACAAAATGTAGCTAATCTCTCAGATTCAGATTTTGCTAATTCTGCTATCCTTAGTAGTTTTGTTTCCATTTATCCCTACCTCTGAGTGTAGTAAATGTTTCCCTAGTAAGGGTGATAACTGGTAGCTAGCCTTTCCTCCATCGGCATTACCCAACTTCATTGGTACTACGCTGCTATCCGACTCCCTACACAGCATTTGGTTTCCTTGCTTTTTATCGCTTGTACACCATACTCTTCTAATAAGAAAAGACCGATAGGGTCTCCCGAGTTGCCGTATCATATCGATGTGTAACGTGCCAAGGTCTCTGACTCCAGAGAGGTTTTATCCATCTTGCCCTTAACGAAGGATAAAATGTAGCTTTCTGCTGTGCGTAAAGCATCAGCCCTCTCGATTTACTAACTTTATGGAGCTCAATCCCTTCAACCATTTGGCTTTCGGCCCGCCACCTAACTGTCTACGCTTAAAGACTAAAGTTACCTTTAGCCCTCCAAGACTCGCTACGAGCGAATGGCTAGTTCTTACTCGACGGGAATCCCACCCGCTATATGATACGACCTAGGCTCGGCCGCACACGCACCCGTCAGTTCATTAAAGAAATCAGGTAATTATTAGACAATAAATTTGGTAAACCACGCAATATATCCTGCCCCTGGAATAAAAAATACTTGAGCTAGTATCGTTCCTAATAAACGAGAAGTAACCATCATAAGAGATACACCTTTGAGATTAAGGTAACTTCCCTTCTGATTTATTACGTCATCCGCAAGAATAGATATTTTAGGGTCAATAAAAATTATAAGTAAAATTGTAGCTATTCCATTTATTAGACCCGATGCCATAATAGCTGTTGTTGCTCTTTCTGGAGCTATTAAAGCAGCATATAACGCAGATAACACCCCAATTGTATAGATTGCAGTTATTACCATATTAATTAAGAACAATCTTATAGGAATATCTTCCAATCTAATATCCTTTAAGTAAGAAAACTTTGGTAAATGAATGTGTTTTACCCCACGTTTAATGTATTCGAAAGTTAATCCCTTTTTTATTAAAGCTGGTATAGAACCTCTTTCTTCAGATAAATGAACAATAGCCCTTGAAAAAATTGCAATAAAAGTAGGAAGTAAAAGAATACCTATAATTGTTCCTAATGTTGATGAACCAATAATGATTCTATATTGGTTTTCAACAAACTCTAGGGTATTTACTTTTGGAGCATTATCAACCAGGCTCCCTGTAAATGGTTGCTGCATCATATTCGCTAATCGAGAAATCATAACCATCAAGTTAAATAAGGATAGAGCTGAAGCTAACAATCTTACCCTTGCACCAGATAATCTGACTGCATATGCAAGTGTTTCGATAGAATGGATAATAAATATAAATAGAGATATAAGAATTAATTTTTCTGTTAAGAGTTCCATAACAAATTACCTACTTTAATATTTTTCTTCCCATATTACCACATATATTTCCAATTCGTGTTATGGAACTATCCTGCCCCTATAGTTCCATAACAAAAAAGTTGCTTCAGCAACCTCCCTTATTGAAGTAGTCGAGTAGAAAGGAGCCTTCCTACCTTACGGTAAATTGTACTCCTCCCCCTCACAGAACCGTGCTTGCGCTATTAACGCACACGGCTCCTCCTAGTCATCGTTTACAGAAGGTAGCTAATCTCTTTTCTTAGTTCATAGATATTCACTTTGATTCTTGGTGAAGGCAGTGGATATTTACGGAGAAAGAGATTAAATTTATCCCATGTAAAGGACTTTCTTTGGCTTCTTCTGTTTAGCCATTTAAATAGTAAGTATTCGAGTCTCTCTTTGAAGTTGTTAACCATTTGTATGTTATCGGTCATACAATAATAGTTGTAATAACCTATGAGTGAGCGTTTAAATCTATCCATGATCGTATGAATATCTTTATTTCTATTAATCTTCAGCCATTCTTTAGATTCTTTTAGTTTACCTTGGACTTTCTTATTACTAGATTTCCGTTTCACTCGAAATTTCCCTTGTTTGCTTTTCCCGCAATAGTGAGTAAACCCTAGGAAATCAAAGGTATCCGGTTTATTACTCCCATCTCGCTTTGCATTATTTTCTGCAAACCTCCCAAAGGGTATAATTTTCGTTTTATCCTCGGCTATCTCTAAGTTAAACTTCTTCAATCTAAGCTTTAATGAATGGAAGAATTGCTGAGCTTCACTTTTATGTTGAAAACAACAAACAAAGTCATCTGCATATCTTACTATGTAGGCCTGCCCTTTACATTGTTTCCTAACCACTTTCTCAAACCATAAGTCGAGAACGTAATGGAGATATACATTCGCTAATATCGGAGATATTACTCCACCTTGCGGTGTACCGTTATCTGTTTTGTACTTCTTACCTTCCTCCATGTATCCACCTTTAAGAAACCTGCTGATTATTCTCTGTAGGTTAGGGTCGGTGACTCGGAGGTTCAAGAACTCCATCATCCACTTGTGGTCAACGTTGTCAAAGAAACCCTTGATATCTACATCCACTACATAACTTACTGATTTCTTTTCAATATAATGGTTCAGTATTTTCAGCGCATCATGGCAATTTCTATTAGGACGGAAACCAAATGAACAATCTAGGAAGTCATTTTCATAGATAGTATTTAGTATTTTTGTAATGCCTTTTTGTACAATTTTATCCTCATGTTCCGGTATCCCCAAAGGCCTTTTCTTGGTAGAATTGAGTTTTGGGATATACATCCTTCTTTCTGGAACAGGGCGATAACTTTTGCTTTTAAGCCTACTTACTAAATCCTTTATATTTTCTTCCAAGTTTTCGCTGTATTGTTCTTTAGTCGTTCCGTTAACACCAGTCGCCTTTTTATTAGGTAGTTCATGATGACACTGTGTTAGCGATTGCTCATTTAATAAATGCGCAAGAGATGTAAATTTCATTTCAGGCTCGGATTTTGCTAATTCTGCTATCCTTAGTAGTTTTGTTTCCATTTATAATACCTACCTCTGTGTGTAGTAAATGTTTCCCTAGTAAGGGTGATAACTGGTAGCTAGCCTTCCCTCCATCGGCATTACCCAACTTCATTGGTACTACGCTGCTATCCGACTCCCTACACGGCATTTGGTTTCCTTACTTGTTATCGCTTGTACACCATACTCTTCAATAAAATAGAAAAGACCGGAAGGGTCTCCCGAGTTGCCGCATCATATCAATGTATAACGTGCCAAGGTCTCTGACTCCAGAGAGGCTTTATCCTTCTTGCCTTTAACGAAGAATAAAATGTAGCTTTCTGCTGCGCTTAAGGCATCAGCCCTCTCGATTTACTAACATTATGGAGCTCAATCCCTTCAACCATTTGGCTTTCGGCCCGTCACCTAACTGTCTACGCTTAAAGACTAACGTTACCATTAGCCCTCCAAGACTCGCTACGAGCGAATGGCTAATTCTTACTCGACGGGAATCCCACCCGCTATATGATACGACCTAGGCTCGGCCGCACAAGCACCCGTTAGTTTAAGTAGAAACCTTCCCAATCTCATTAGTGGAAACCAAAAATCCCTTATCCAAAGAAAAATCCCCAGTTTCAGGAGAAAAATTAGGTTAAATAGCTTTTCTGATTAACCAGTTTTGATAAAGAAAATAAAAATAACTAATAAAATACAAACCAATTAAAAAGAAAAAAGACACCTTATTCATATAACCTAGCAATGCTAAAAATAATAAACCAATACCAAATAAAATGGACATAAAATCAAAGGCTTTAGACTTTGCAAATTGATTGATTTTTATATTACGCTCATCATTTTCTTCGATCTTTTGTGCTTTAGTTTTAAATCTTTCACTTGAAATAGATGTTACTCCAGAAAAGGTGAGAAAGACCCCAGTAAAAATAATAGCTATGGAAACTAGATCCGGACGGATAAATATGGAACGAATCTCATTTGCCACAGGAAAAGTTACGAATATTCCAAATGATATTAAGACAATTCCACTGAAGGTTAATATCCAAAGTGCCTTATTTTTCATTATTTATTTCCTCCTCGTAGATAAAAATTTCTTCAATGCTTAAATTAAAATAACGTGCAATCTTAAAAGCTAGAATTATTGAAGGGTTATATCGCCCATTTTCTAAAGACCCAATCGTTTGTCTAGATACCTCTAAGGCTGCGGCAAGTTCCTCCTGTTTAACTCCATGCTGTTTTCGGATTATTTCTAGCTTATTTTTCAACTACCCACCTCTAATACGGAAAGTAAACTTTCCATAAAATTAACATAAAAAGATAAATATGCAAAGTTCACTTTCCATAAAAAAACAAATTACATAATCACTCTTAAAGTAGCCCATCAAAAATGAAACCCCTTGGCGGCCAAGAGGTTTTCTCATCTTCGAAATTATCGTTTATACTGTAGCTTTGAATCAAATTTTGATCATTTAGGAATAGGCATTTTTTCAAGCAGGGATGACCTTCTAAATCAGATATCCTTCGATTCTATGTTTATTGTGATTTATTAATTGATTTCTTTTCGTATCGTTTTGAAAAGTATAGAGTAAGGGTAACACCTAATAAAACGATTCCTAAACAGATATAAAGTGGAAAATCCCAACGTATGTAAGCAGCTGTTGATGCTCCTAATACCGTGATCCATTCAAAAACTAAAAATGGTTTTATGTATTTATTCAATTAACTAACCTCCCCTTTATTTATCCATATATTGTTAATTCATTTTAACATACCTAGAGTTAATAAAATCTAACAAAAAATAGGCCATTATTCTTTTAAAGGGTCTGTTGTTTAAATATAAATGCCGTTTCCGAATTGTTAAGCTCTCTAGCAATCCTCTGCATCTCTCCCGAAGATAGCCCATCTGCATTGGTAATTACACCAGCAGGATTACCTGATAATTTTTCTTTCGTAAGAATCAATTTGATATAATCGGTACTTTCTTGCCATGTCATTTCCCACCTTTAATATAGTGAATTTCCGGTCCTTTATACTATCTATAATTCTTACTATATTAAAAATTACCCCGTTAGCTCCACAAGAAAAAGAGTGATCGTCACAGCTCTTTAAAGAACTATTGCACCCGTTAGTTTAAGTGTACTTATTCACAAACTTAGTTGGCTTTGCATAAATAAACCGATTCGTTCATTACAGGAATGCTGCCCCTTTAGTTGAAGAAGAAAAAAGGATTGCCGCAGCAATCCATTCTAGCGAAAAGTTCCAATTAGCAGCTAAGTCAACTTCTCATGCATTCGCCTTCCAACTGTTTTGCAGTTTCCTTATATAAATAATTTGACCGATATGATATGCATTATGGGTAGTTGCATTTCCAAGAATTTGCCACCACTTAACTTTTTCAGGAAAACCTATAACATCACTTTCTATTTTTTCATTAGTTAATAACCCTTCCCACTTTAAAAGGACTTCTAATAAGATTTTTTTCAAATCGTTAAAGCACATATATTCAGGACTTAAAAAGCTCCGATTATTATCTCCGATTGAAGATACAGCGTCTACGTTGGATTTTTCGTACCTGGTTTGCCAAGTTTGATTCCAATAAATCAGATGTTGTACAATTTCAGCTATACTGTTACTATCTTTGCTTGGCTTCCATAAAGCCTGTTCTTCCGTCAAATTTTCAACTGATTCTGAAAATGGTTTGTACCAACTAGGGTCATTAGCATTCGCTAAGAACTGGTCAGAAATAATATCTTTTACGTTGGTCATTCTATTCACTCCTCAATTCTAATTAGAATATGGATCCCTAAATTAAGTACAACAGCCATCCTCCCTGATGTTAAAATGATTTTCCTACTCATTTAGTTTCGAGATAACCACCACAAAAACCTTTTACTTGTTCAACTATCCTGCCCCGATAGTTCAATAAGACTTATTGTAGAGGTGACATATACTGTGACATAAAAAAAAGACGGTTTTACCGTCTAATAGATTGCACTAGTTTTCTTAGTAAAAATAAAACTAATATAGCGAAAAGAGAAGTTAGAATTAATCCTGGAATATTGGACGAATCTTTTTATGGATTCGTCAACAATTTTTCTTCATTTGATCCAAGCTTGATCGTGTATTCAGTCGGTATCCATAAGCCTGTATTCTCATTTCTTCCTTGGAGAACATATTTCGGGTTGTTTTTGCCCATCCGTTCTGCAGCTGTTTTCGCAAGCTTGCCGATATCACCTGTTTTGAGGCGGTTGATAATTAAACCGAGTTTCAAACTCTTTATTGTCAGCATTTCATAATCTGTGCTGCTGTCTCCCGCTACGAATATCGGACCGTATCCGCCCCGCGTTTTGGAGATGGCGTGTTCGATCACTTCCACCTTACCTTCTCGAGCAGTGATCGGCCAATTGTCTACATATTCTGCTTGAGTAATTCCTTCCTTCTTTTTTAATCTCATCCCAAAGACATTTTCCTTTGGAACGTTGTAGCCGTATTTTGGATTTGACGAAAATACCTCCACCACCTCTTCCATCGAAGCCGAAATAACAAAAACGTCAATCCCATTCTCCATAAAAGTATGCATTAAGTTTGCGATTTCCGAGGCCAGACGCAGTCCCGTTTTATAGGTAACTTGAACAGTACCGGCTTTTCCTAACATTGACCCAGGACTTATAAGCGTCACCGATGCCATTTCCGCCCCTAAATTATAATCATTTGAAGCCTCTGCAAGCTGCTGTACTTCTTCGGTCGACATGTTGGCAAATAAATAAAGCACCCATGGATATCCGATTTCAACACCGTATGTTTCCCCAATGGCCTCATACAGAAAGTACATTTTCGCTTTAAAATCTTTAAACTGATCAGTTGAATGAAGCGTTTCTAACCTCTCTTTTCCATTCATCCCATTATAGTTGGAATAAAGGAATTCGTAATCGCGCTTCAGATCCTCGGCGATTTCCTTCAGAGTTACCGCATTTCCTTGAAGGTTTTTAAACTCTTGTGAAAAGGGTCCATCCGGCACATTCTTTTTGATCACTTCATAAAACTCTTCCGGTTGCATGTTATATGCCAAGTGATCAATTTGATAAAGAAAGAGGGCCTCCTCCGTATCATTCATGATGCTCGTATGATCCCAATCAAAAACAACATAAGGTTTTCGATTTGGATCGTATCCTGTACTTCCAGCACAATGCTTATCAATTAGGTTTTGAACAGACTTATAGGTGTCAGGAGCCCATTTCCCTTTATCCAGCACTTGAATACAATGGCCCTCCCTATTTTGCGGAGTCGAAACTGCTTTTCCGCTTGCAGCCGTTCCTAAGGAAGCATACAAAAACAAGCAAATAACGATCATGCCAAATAAAGCTTTTAATTTGGTTCTCTTATTCATATTATCCCCCCTGAAAAATGCAAAAGACGCCTGCCCAATAGCTCGTTATTAGCTATTGAAACAGGCGCCATTGCCGATTGATTCTTTTATGTATAAATATTATCACGAATTTTCAAAATAATCAATTTTTATTCGTGGTTCTTTTCTTAACAATTGTAACTTTAAAAAAAGGATTTCTGTGATACTTATTCAATTAAGCGCCTGTTTTGCTCAAAAATCACAAAAGAGCTACATTAACACGGTACTAGAATTCAAAACATCAGACAAAAAAACAATCAACTTGTTTATTTTTCATTAGTTACCTCAAAAATGTTTTTTTAACCTATTATCAATTAAATGGTAATACAAAAAAAGAATTACAAAACAACTCTTATTCTAACCATATATTTTATTGGGTTCATTAATGAACTAACCTGCCCCGGTAGTGCCATAAGAAAAAGCTACCTTAAAGACAGCTCCGATCTTCAGCTAAGGCACCCGATAGTTGAATAAAAAAGATTTTATCAATGTATAAGTCTTATCTATCAGACCTCTTTTTAAGAATAAAATAATAGATACCAAATAATAAAATAATAACCCAGTATAATGGGTCAATTATATCACTTTGAATGTGAATGCCATTGGCACGTAGTATTGATTTAATAACAACAATGAAAATTCCAGCAATAATAAAAAAATTATGATATTTTTTTGGTCATAAACTTACTCCCAGATGTTTTATTTTTAATATTTTACTACATAGTTGTAAGGGTACTCAAATTCCTTACTGAATTAACCTGCCCCAATAGTTCCATAAGAAAAGGAGCTGCTGATCAGCTCCTGGTAGAACTTTTTCACGATAGTTGTTACATAATTGCTCAAGTACAGTATCTTTATAATCACCCATAGATTACCTTCAATTTTGTGGAGCTAAATTTAACATCTTACATGTTTGCGTTTAAAACCAAGCCTTCCTTTATCAACTGCTTTTTGAATACTTTCGTAAGCATTTAGAATACTGCTTTTTTTCTTGTCCCGTTTGACTTCTACTATTCCTATTGCCTTTGCGGTCTCGACTGCCTTTTCATGGAGTGGCACATATGAAATCGCCACGGTGTATAGAAAATTATTCATAGCGGATTTCGTTTGTTCTGGCGAATCGTGAATCGTATTTTTCACAATGTCAAGCATATTGGAAATCTTGCTTTCTGAAAATTCAACGTCTAGTCGATTCCCTAAAAGCCAGCAGTAGCAACTCCAGCCCGCTGACATTCTCAGCTCTTCACCGCTTGCGATCCATTTATCTGCAACTTCTTGTGCAATATCTGACTCTGATAAAGTTACAGCCACTACAAAATCGGACAGCATATAAAAATACGCAGCATCCATCCAACGATCATAATCCGACTCAGTCATGGCTTTTGGGTCTGCAATAATGCCTGCAAAGTACATTGCATCATAGTTCCCCGTGGAATAAAGCTCTTCAGCTAAGCTTTGACTTATTTTTATTTTCTTTGCAATTGGTTTCATAGCTCCTGTAGCCACGCCAAAAAGCGGCTCATGCGCACCATTGGATATGTATATTTTTTTAGTTCGTTCCTTGCCAAGGGCTTCAAGCTCCTGCATAACCATTTCTAAATTCATCGTTTAGCACTTCCTTCTTTTTGGAGTTTTTCACCTAATATTTTACCCATCAAATATATGACCATTATCCTATAACAAACTACCATTTGTCAGCAGAACTACCGTCTAAGCATATCAGTGTTACGCAGGAATCCACTAAATGCATGTTGGCACTTTGTTCTTGAACAGATGGTAAGAAACAACGCCTTCTGTTACAGCCAAAGCTCATCCTTTTTATAAAAAGCGTTTTACCAGGTCTATTGTTGTGGTTTTTTCTAGATTTTTTGTTTTTTAATTTTCATGGGAGTTCATTAAGAATAAGGCGATACTTCAATAAAGAAATAGGGTATATCCTGTTATGTATTACTATTAGTTCATTTATTTAATTTCATTTTAGACTTTAAATTTAAGATAAACTCGTACCCGAAAGCTACTAACAATCCAGTCCAAAAAATTACAACGGAAGTAAAAGGCTCAATTCCATATATTAGAAAGTAAATATAGTTTATAAATAATAGCAACATATAGGTGTAAAAACCAAGTATTGCCCCTTTTCTCCAATTAATTGACTCTTTTTTAGACATACTTCTGAAGAATTTCATTTTAACCCTCCACAATATAAATTTACCCTTGCAGTTCCATTAATGCTCTTTAGTCACCCTACTGCGAATCTTTTTGTCATTTTCGAGTATTTGAAGTAAAGTTTGTCCATTTGCAGGAAGAAAGGCACATAAATATACGTTCAATTGAATTGGCCGATATTTGGCTGTCTGTATTATGACAATTCCCCCATGCTCTGACCCACTAAAATAACCTGTTTAGATTCACAGCCAAAATGCTGCATAGACGGTCAGTAAAGTCTTCCAACGTAACTTTGGAAGATGCAGTTTTATCCTTTTCATGTCCGGGTAACTCCAAGGTTAATACCTGATGTCAAGCGCCACAAAGGGACAACCCTCTCCCAGCTACACTCTCCATGTCATGCTCAATGAACTAACAAATATGTACTCATATAGTCACTCCTTTTTATCTTACGCCTCATTAAAATTTCAATTAAAGTCCACCGTCTAAACCATCAATCTTTATCCCTCTACTCCAATCACGAGTGACTTTTAATTCATGATCTATGGTGGTTATCGTGACCTCTCCTTCTTTCTCATAAACTTTAGATGAATTCTCGTCATAAACTTTAAATTCCGTTGTGTATGTGTAATCTATTGTGCCGTCTTCATTTTTCCTTTGTTCTTCAAGCTTCACATCTTGCACTACAATGCTTTTATTAATTTCTTTGGCTACCAATGAAGGGATTGAATAATTACGGTTAAGAATTTGGGCATTATATTCATCTTCTGATAAATATTCTTTAACATTGTTGCAATTTTAGCAAAGGTTGGCGGATTGGCTGGATCTTTGATGGTATATCGTGCAGTATAATAGCCTTTAAATAACTTTTCAGCCTCTTCCACTTTGACCACATTTTCCTCTTTAACAGATTTCCGCTCTGATGCCTCACCGTTTTCTTTGACTACTTCCTTGTTACATGCACTTGCCCCTATAATCAGCACAAATAAAACAATGGCCAAGAAATTTTTTATATTAGCCACCCCATTTTTATACATTTCAACTATTACCAAAATGAATTTTATTAATGGTATGAGAAGCTTTTAGTTGTTCAAAATAAGATGAGGGCAGATTACTTATCATACAAAATCAACAAAAAACAAAAAATATATTGAAATATCAATTTTATTTAGTTATAATACGATACGTTCTTAAATATTAGTTTGTATATAATTTTTAGAAAATTTAATAATTTTCCAAAATAGTAAATTTTGGTTTTTTCGTGGAGGGTTTATTTTGTCTAATAAAGTACCATTTTCATTTATAGTAGTGATTGGGTTAATGTTATTTGCCCTATTCTTCGGGGCAGGAAATCTAATTTTCCCGCCAATGCTTGGTCAGTCAGCTGGAACGAATATCTGGTCAGCTAATGCAGGCTTTCTAGTAACCGGAGTAGGATTACCGTTACTTGGTGTAATGGCACTGGGTTTTTCGGGAAAAGATGATCTACAATCATTAGCAAGCCGCGTCCATCCCGTGTTTGGTATTGTATTCACAACCGTTCTTTATTTAGCCATTGGTCCATTATTTGCAATGCCAAGAACAGGAAACGTTTCTTTTGAGATCGGTGTCAAACCATTTTTGCCGGAAGGTTTCGGGCCGCTGCCTTTACTTATTTTCACCATCATCTTTTTTACGATTTCGTGCCTTCTTTCGCTCAATCCTGCGAAATTTGTCGAAATTGTGGGGAAAATTTTAACACCCATCAAGTTAACGTTCATTGGAATCCTGGTGGTAGTCGCTTTTGTTCATCCAATTGGTGATTTTCAAGCACCTGCCAAAAGCTATACGATTCAACCATTTTTCAACGGGTTCAAAGAAGGCTATTTAACAATGGACACTCTTGCATCTTTTGTTTTTGGAATCATCATCATTAATGCCATAAAAGAAAAAGGTGCTAAAACAAAAAAACAAATAATGATCGTTTGTGGAAAAGCGACCGCAATTGCTGCCGTTATCCTTGCTACCTTTTATTCAGCTCTCTCTTATATGGGTGCTTCAAGTGTCGAGAAATTTGGACACTTGGATAATGGAGGAAATGTCTTAGCAAAAGTCTCGGATTACTATTTTGGAGCATATGGTGGGCTATTATTGGGATTGATGATCACAGTAGCTTGTATAACGACGAGCGTTGGACTCATTACATCGTGCTCGACGTACTTCCATAAATTATTTCCAAAGCTGCCTTACAAAACAATTGCAATAAGCTTATCCATATTTAGTGCAATAATTGCCAATATTGGACTAACTGAGTTAATTGCAATTTCCGTACCTGTAATGACAGCCATTTATCCATTGGCCATTGTATTGATTTTCTTAACATTTTTCCATTCCATGTTTAAAGGAAGGCCTGAAGTTTATCAAGGCAGCTTATTTTTAACATTCATCATCAGTTTAATGGATGGATTAAATGGAGCAGGGATTCACATTTCATCCATCAATGATTTCTTCACTGAAATCCTTCCAATGTACGATACAGGGCTAGGGTGGGTCATCCCTGCAATAGTCGGAGGAATCATTGGGTATGCCTTCAGCATCTTACGTCCGGGTCATAATCATCAAATTGATTAATGATATAAAATCGGTCCAGGAATAATTCCTGGACTTTTTTTTCTGTAGGCCGAATTATTTTCTTGTAGTCGAATTGTCCTCTCGACATTAATTTGCATATTGATTGGAAAAAAAACTGCGATAAAGGCAGCTCCGGCTATAGCTGGATAGCAGGATTTAAAATCCCATTTCTTGTATCTTCTTATTCGTTCGTAATTTCCTCAGCAATTGAAAAATTTGCCCCCTATGATGTGATTCATGTTCAATCAAATGGTAAACGACCCACTCAGGCGTGACGTCATATT
The DNA here is from genome assembly GCF_001578185.1 of Peribacillus simplex. Classification (NCBI taxonomy): domain Bacteria; kingdom Bacillati; phylum Bacillota; class Bacilli; order Caryophanales; family Bacillaceae; genus Peribacillus; species Peribacillus simplex. Next base: position 4,585,410 of record NZ_CP011008.1, read on the forward strand.
GGTCAAGCACCCTCGGTTTACGCCAATCCTTTAGATTCATTGAACGGAAGTTTGACAGAAAAACTTGACGTACTTTATTAAGGCGGTAGAAATGTTCTTCTAATGTTTGTCCTTCAATATGTGTTAGGGAGCCATCATCAGCACGGCATTCCAATGGAAGCAAAGCACGGATTTCCGAATCCCATTCCGTAACAAGTACCTCCTCGTATAACCAATCTGCCTCGACCAATGCTATGTGATATAACAGCGAGCCAATCGTTTGCCTTTCATCCATTTTCGAATCGAGTGAATTTTGACTGATTCCAGTTAATTCCGTTATAAGCGTACGGCGAACATCTTCTAAACACCATAGCCACCGCCCAATTTCTTCTTCATATTCCGGTAATGCAGATACAATTAACGCTCTTCTCTCCAACAGGATCATCCTCCTCTTCTAAAAATACATTCTATTTAAAATGTTTGCTTCCTTCTTTACATTGAAATTCCCTGTTAATAATGAAAAAAGAGCAACCTTCAGATTGCTCTTTCGTTTGTATCTGATTTTTTCGTTTTATGTTATCTGTGACAAGTAAATCGATATTAACTCCCCAAAAAAAGATTGGATCTCATCTCCTCTGATATACGCCTGCTTTGTAGATAATCCTGTTCCCGTTCTTGTTCAACCATTATGCGTTGCTCCAGTTTTTGAGCATATAGTGCATAGCCGATACCATGAGCCTGAAACATTGCTTTTTCCATTGCCGACGTGTACGTTAATTCGAGAAAATTAATGAAGAATCAATCCTTTCCAAAGTAAATTTCGTACTCATCTTATCATTGAAAATGATAACTTACAAAGTTACTACAGCTCCATATTCACTGATAGTTCAGATTTCCTGACAGCTGTTCTTATCACCGTGTACGTAAACGCCATATCCCTCCACCTTCCTTCATTTTCCTTTTTTAATTACAAAATTCTCCAATTTTTTTAAAAAAATTAAAAACCCCATTAACAAATTGGTTAATGGGGCTGAATGTTTATTTATATGAACCGAATATTTCCTTTGCCAATTTACGTCCAGTCGGAGTGGCAGCAAGGCCGCCTTCTGCCGTTTCACGTAGTGCAACTGGCATGGTCAATCCTATTTTATACATGGCATCGATAACCTCGTCACATGGAATGCGGCTCGTAATGCCTGCAAGTGCCATATCAGCTGCCGTTATCGCGTTGGATGCCCCCATTGCGTTGCGTTTCACACAAGGAACTTCAACCAAACCTGCCACTGGATCACAAACCAATCCAAGCATATTTTTCAGTGTGATTGCCATCGCTTCCGCGGCTTGACTTGGTGTACCGCCGGCCAGTTCTACAATCGCAGCTGCCGCCATTCCACTTGCCGAGCCCACTTCTGCTTGGCAGCCACCAGCTGCTCCAGAAATGGAAGCGTTGTTTGCTACCACGAATCCGAAGGCAGCGGAGGTGAAAAGAAATTCAATCATCTCTGCCCGGGTCGGGTTTAGTTTTTCTTTCACGGCAAACAACGTACCGGGAACCACGCCCGCAGAACCGGCAGTAGGAGTGGCACAAATCATCCCCATTGCTGCATTCACTTCGTTCGTCGCAACCGCTTTACTGACGGCATCCAATAATAAATTGCCTCCGAGTGCCTTGCCCGTCTTGATATAATTTTGCAAAAGAACGGCATCCCCGCCCGTTAGGCCTGTAACGGATTGCACCCCTTTCAGACCTCTTTCCACCGCTTGTTCCATCACCGTCAAATTCCTGTCCATCTTTTCAATGATCTGTTCTCTCGACAAGCCGGAGAATTCCATTTCTTGTAAAATCATGATTTCCGCGATTTTTACATTTTTACTTTCAGCAAGTTCAACCAACTCTGCTACATTTCGGAACATGTTTTTACCTCCTTATCTTTACCAACACTTTTAAAAATTCTCATTCAACCATCCTTATGACTTGCGAAACGTTTTCCAATCCCTCAATTTCTTTCATGATATCGCCCTTGATCTTCTGATCGACTTCAATCACCATAAGGGCCATTTGACCTTTTTCTTTTCGTGAAACTTCCATATGTCCAATGTTAATTTCATGATTCGCCAATACTGTCGAAACCGAAGATATAATTCCAAACACATCGTTGTGTACAACTAAAATGGCTGGGTTTTCACCTGACAATTTAAGCTTGAACGTATTCAACTCCGTTATTTCTATTGTTCCCCCGCCAATGGAGATCCCAACAAGCTCTATTTCTTTATCCTCGTCGAACAGTCTGATTTTGACTGTATTAGGATGATCCATCACCGTATCCTCAATTGTAAAGGTAACTTCCATACCCGCTTCTTCCGCTATCGTCAACGAAGTGGGAATTCGTTCATCATCCGTATCGAAATCCAAAATCCCGCCTACGACAGCTACATCCGTACCATGTCCCCGGTAGGTTTTTGCAAAAGAACCATACAAAGAAATGATGGCTTTCTTCGGTTGTTTTCCAAATAATGTCCGTGCTACTCTGCCGATTCTGGCAGCTCCTGCTGTATGTGAACTAGAAGGTCCAATCATGACGGGACCGATTATATCGAATGCAGATCTGTATTTCATTGTTCAATGCCCCTTTTCTGGCAATAGATTTTTTTAACGGCCATTCATTATGCCGCTTTTTGCTCTTCATTCACCCTTATTTGTGAAACGGTCCTGATCTTATAATTCTTGAACACGATCGAGCCAAGGAAACCAACCGCTGCTCCCACAACTGCACATATTCCAGCTGTGATCGTCACCTTTATAGGGTCATTGAAACCGTACATAACTGCCAACCCTGCAATTGGTGTTGCCGTCCCTGTCGCATTATTCACTAAGCCAAACATGGCCACGACCACACCTGCAGCCGCTCCGCCAATGAAATTGGTTGCATACACAGGAATCGGGTTTGCAGATATGACATCCGCTTGTGTCAAAGGTTCTATCGCAACCGCAATTGTAGTACTTCTATCTCCAAATTTCAAGCGATCGAACAAAACAAAGTTCATGAAAGATGATCCGAATACGGCAAGGGCCCCGATTGCCATAGGAAGTCCCGTCAATCCAAGCATTGCTGTCAAGGCCATCGAGCTTAATGGTGCAGTGGCGACGACGGTGATGACTCCCCCAAGAATGATCCCCATTAAGATTGGATTACTGTTTGCCGTTTCCGTAATGATTCCTCCGATATTCAAAAGCGTTGCATTGACCAAAGGCGTTAAATTCTCACCAATAAACCGAACGAGCGGTGCTGCAATGATGATTGTAACGATTAAATCCAATCCAGCAGGGACTTTTTTCTCGATCACTTTCACAAGGAAAGCAACGAGATATCCTGCGAAAAATCCAGGCAGCAAACCTAAACCAGCACATGAAACACCAAGTAATAGAGCATATACAGGGGAAACCCCTAGTGCTAATGCAACAAGTGAAGCCGCTGCAACGCCTCCCATGCTACCTGCCGCATCCCCTACTTCTCCAAGGAATTTGATATTAAATAAATCCCCTCCGACATACCGCTGAAATGCTTCCACGAGAAAAGCGGCAACCGCTGCATTGGCAAGAGCACCCATTGCTTTCATCCCTTTTGGGGCTTTAAAACTGAATAAAGAAAATAAACCAAGTACCAATAATAATAAGGCCGTTCCTTTTAAAATTTCCATTAACGTCTCTCCTCTTAGTGAATAGTTAGTATACTTTGACTTAATATTTATAGGCGAACTACTAATTCATTTGCGATTTTCCGATTAAAGGACAACATCATCGGTCCTTTGTTTTCGTTCCATAGTTGGCTGTGTCTCTACGAAAAAATAAGGAGTAGAATTAAATGAATTCTTACTATATTAAGATATCTTTATTCCACCCAGAATGTAAACCCTTTCATTTTATATCTCATATTAACATATATCGGTATGCATACCTATCAAAATTTTTAAAATTTTATAGCAGAAGTAATGTTTGATTTTTCAGTATTTTGAAATAATTAAATTACCTTTTAATAATGAGTTTAACTGCTTGACCCTTTATGAAGAATATTGAAATTGAAAACGTACTGATTCATTTGGTTTTTCTTCTCTCTGTTTTTCAATGTATTTGGGAAGCTCATCTTGATTTAATCCTAGCAATACATCAACTCCCAACTTTTTTCTAGTGAGATCACTCGCTGTTTCTGCAACATTTTGCGAGGAAAATCCTGCAAATAAGAAAAGGGATTTTCCCTTTCCTGCTTGTTCACTTAAAAATGCGCGTTTGATAAAATTCATTTTTATACCTCACTTGATATAAGGACCAATCCGGATCTATATGGAGATAAAGAGGAGTGCATTTGGAGAGTTGCGATGTTTTTACCGAACGTTATAAAAGTTTTATTAAAAAATAACTTCATTTGGAAATAAAAAAGACTATAGGCAAACACGACTTTCATCGAGGTTGTCTACAGTCTGTAGTATAGCTTGCATTCAATATAAGAACCGATCTAACTCGCTTTTTTCACATCCATGGATTCAGCGGCCCCCAAAATTTCGGACGCCCATTCAGGATGATCGATGAATGGATTGCGGTTATTCTGCCAGTCATAAATTACATCATTTCGGTGGCTCTCGAAATCGTCGACTGGATCGAGATCATTCCATTTCAATAGTGTCGATAGCTTTCCATGAAGCGGCTTTGGATACGTATTGACTGTATCGGACAATTCCAGATCCAACTCACCGTTTCCTTCATAACGGACGGCCATGTAAAATAGCATCCGGGCTATATCGCCTTTAACATGATCCGGCGGCTCCCATGAATCTGAATCAAACTTACATTCACAGCCACTATATGTTTGACCGCCCTCGTCAAAATCAAGGTGGCCCCGTTTACCATTCACTGTCACATCAGCTGGGCGGAGGTGATGAAGGTCGGTCCCAGGGCCTTTGCTTGTTCCAAAATTACCGTGGGACTTGGCCCAAACATGTTCACGGTTCCATTGTCCGGCATTGCCTCCATTGGCGTTCTTCGAAATGGACTTTCCAGAGTAAAGCAAGATGACATTCTGTTTGTTATCCGGATCTTCATCCGTTTCTTTAAGGGCATTCCACACTTGATCATAAGATAACATCGTATGACCCTTGATTATCGTGTGAAGAACCGATTTCAATTCCGTTCCGGTTTTTCCTGCCGCCGTTTCATAATAAGCTTCAAGCGGCTTATCATTCGATACGGTCAGCGTGAAACGGGCAACCACTTCCGATTGCTGGTCCTCGGCCTTGACTGCGACAAGGTATGTTCCAGCTTCATTTGCAGGAAGGGTTAATGTCGGGCCGGTGACTGTACCGATCGTGGATGAAAAGGTCAGTTTATCTTCATCCGGATCTGAGAAGTGCTCACTCAAATCGATAGTGACCTTGGAACCGGTTTTCACTTCAAGATTTTCCAGTTTTTTCGTTACGACGGGCGCATGATTTTCTTTAGGGTCGAAAGGAGAAGCAATTGCTTCCCCTTTTGAATCGAAAAACTTGATATTCTTAGTGTCGACACCTTCCGTTACAGACCATTTCTGAACATTTTCAGCGCCCCTGATTTCTTTTACATTGGCGTTATCAATGATGACTCCCTTCACCGCCATGCCTCCAAAATCAATGATTGCGCCTTCCTTATCCGGTTTGACAGCCACAGTTGCATTCTTCAGCCCAAGGCCTTTGAGTACAGCATAGGAACCTTTTAACCAGATACCTTCTTCGATGTTGGATGTTTCGTCAAGATCGATCAAAACACTAGGTGAAGCAATTGTAAGCCTTTTTGTTTTAACGTTTGTTAAATGATACGTTTTTTCCGGAGCAGCGGGTTCAACTCCCCCTGATTCAGTTAAAGCGGTTTGAATCAATACAGGGTCGTGATCGCTTGCCCTTCCATGCACTTCCATGAAGGATGAGTTAATATGGACAATATCGACTTTCGTGGCTGCCGCCATATTATTCGATACCAGGATATGGTCCAGTACTTGTGAATTGCCTTGATATGTGTATGAATAACGTTTTTCAAAAGGGACTTTCTCGATCATATTAGTTAAATCTTTACCCTTTAATGTTTTAAGCGGAGCTGAAAATTCATAATCATTAAAATCTCCAAGTAAGACGATATTCGCCTTGGCATCCTGTGACTTGATATCACTGACGAACCGATTGACGATGGAGGCAATTTGAAGCCTTTGCGTCTCACTTGAAAGGAAAGGAGGTTGGTTTCTCCCGAATAGTGGCTGATCGCCGCCCTTCGAATTAAAATGATTGGCCACCACCACTACATTTTCCCCTTTAAATTCGAATTGAGCGGCCAAAGGCTTCCGACTCGAAGTGAAGGCAGGATCTGCAGGCTCGATTCGTCCAGGATTCAATGTAAGTTTTCCATCTTTGAAGGCAACGGATTGAGTCGCCGTTCCTTTCGTTCCCTCCGTTAATTTGACACGGTCGACATTGTATAAAAAGCCTACACGGATATTCCCGCCAGGTGCCCCGCCATCACGTTTATCTTCTGGAGCGATATCGATGAATTGATATTGCGGGCCGCCCAACTCTTTTATTTTGTCGGTCAATTTCTTGGCACTTTGAGCAGAATCCGTTGTCCCGCTATCTGTTGCACCATCATTATCTTGCATTTCCGTTACGCCGATGATATCGGGTTGTTTAAGGTTAGTAATGATAGATGTTGCAATCGTCTCAACTTTCGAGTTAGCGGTTTGAGTGGAGAAATTCTCGATATTATAGGAAGCGATCGATAGTTTATCGAAATCCTTCTCAAGGGAAGTCACTTCCCGAACCGTTCCGCCATCCTTTAGCGCCGGCAGCTTATTTTTATCCGTCAATACCCTATAGTTGCTATATCCATAACTGATGACACCCGTAACCGAGCCTTCAAAAGAATCACCAGTTTTCGCCACAAATGATTCATCATCAATATCGAGGGTTATTCTTTCAGGATTGAAATCCGTTTCCGTTATTTTGACACCTCTAACTGCAGTGCTCGTTTCCATATTCCCTGGGATCACGACCAATTCACCATATTCTTGAGGAGCGACCACTTTCGGGTTATATACTTCTACGAGCATCCCTTCCAAACTCTCATAGAAATCAATGCCGTCTTCAGTCGGATTGAAGTCTGTCAATCTATCATCATCGATGTTCTCAGACGGCGGAATGACATCTTTTCCAATGACGATCGGTTCTGGTATCGCTGCAGTGCCAAGCTTTTCAATAGTCGTATTGGTCAATTCAGTTGTTGGCAGATCCGTCGTTTTCATTTCAGCGTATCCTTCGATATACCATTCGGCGACTTTACCTGCCACTTTGACATGATCGCCCGCTTTTAGGCCATGCGCTTTGTTGTACACAAGTATTCCCTCGGAAGTCGTTAAGTCCTTATCCGGGTTGGGATCTTGCATGTAAAAGTTATTCGCATCTTTTACATAAGTGACGACACCTTCCACACCTGAAACGAGTTGAGTTTCATAAGATGAAAAATGATTCATCCCCTGAATGTCACGAATCTTCACTTCAGTGGTTTTGTTAACGGTATAGGCAAATGTGAAAACTTCCGATGTCTTGTCGTTGATAGCGATTGCCTTGATGACCGTATCTTTCGTTAAAATGATAGGTTCTGTGTACACAGCACTTGAAGACGTCGGAGTGGATCCATCCAGCGTATAATGGATCTTCGCTTCTTCCCAACCCGAATCAAGTGATACTTTTGTATTTTCACTTACCGTACCAGGGAAAATATCCGTGTAAACTGCTGGCTTGTTCACCAGTTCATAATCTTCAAGACCACGTGGCTTCAGTTGATACGTGTCATTGAATTGCGATGATATTCCGGTTACGGAAATGACATCCCCTTCTTTAAAGCTCTTCAGGAAATCTTCATAATTCGACCCGTTCCGGTTATCATGGCGAACGATAACAGAGTTCCCTTTTGTATCTGCCGCCTTGAATTCGAATGTTCCATATGTTCCCGATGCGGCCAATTCTGTAATGGTCGCTTTTTCAATGGTGACCAGCTCACCTTGTGTTTCCCCATTGACGCCAGCCGCGTCAATTTTTTGGATTTCAGGAAGTTCATTCCCAGAAGAAACGACTTTAAGGGAAGTTGGTTGAATTTGTAATTCCTTATTATAAGCGGATACTTGTCCGATTAAACGAACCTTATCCCCTTGCTTTACATCCTCAGGCCATGAAGAACCATATACATATAGCCCAGCCGTTTCATCTTGAATATAAAAGCCTTTTCCTCCCCAATATCCAAGCCCTGTGGTGACCACCCCATCAACCTGCACAACATCTTCCGTATTCGTGCGGGCCTCGGCGATGGATTCCAGAACCTTCACATCAGGCTGTTCAGGAGGTGTTCCTCCATCAGTGATGATTGTGTAATCCGTTGCTGATTTCAGACCTGGTACTGAAAAATATTTTTCCAGCTTCCCCGTAATCGTCACCTGTGCTTTGAGTAAATCCGGATGTTCGACTAGATTCAAAGCCGTTCGGATATTTCCGGCTGGAAGCTGAACAGGCATGATTTTCTTTACATCCTTTTCATCCGGACTATCTTCAATACCTATATTCGTACCTTCAGTAAAAGGCGATGTATGTTGATAGCTTGTACCGCTTTTAGCAGTACCGACGATGTATCCCTTCACCGTTGCCGTTCCGCTGTTATTATTAATCGCTTCCGTTACCGTTATTGTCCCTTCCGCTTTTGCAGCGGCTGCATATGGCAAAACCGTTGATAGCACGATCAATATGGCAAAGAAAAGCTTGCATATCCCATTCTTCTTCAAGATCTCAACCCCTCCAACTTTTTACGTAGGTGCAGCAATCATTTGAACACCGCTTAAAAAATGGTTTCACCTTTCACCGTGACACCGTTCATGCTCACGGTTTTACCGTTAAGCCCCGATAAATCCAAAATGCCTTCGACTGTAACATTTGAAAAGGTAAAGCTATCTGATGGAGTTCCTGTTAATGTAAGATTCCCTTTAACCACTGCATTTTCCAATGAAGCGATATCCGTGATATCCACAACTACATTACCTTCATGATTTTTTGGCGCATCAGCCGTTCCGCCAAAGTCTTTAGCCAATACCAAAGTCGGGTCTGTAGAGTTTCCGGCCACATCTTTGATGCGTCCTTCAATGCTTGGATCGACAGTTTTCAGCCCGCTTACATAATCCCGTAGATTCTCCCAATCAGCGAGGCCGATATCCGTCACTCTTCCTTCTTCATAAGCCTTCTTGAAAACGGAGAATCCATCCCCGCCCTTAGCTGTAAATGCATTGGTCGCCACGACATATTCCTTCGTTGCATCCAATTCGGAATATGTTCCATCTTGTCCCAGGACTTCAACCTTTGTCACCCGATTGCCTGGTTCCTTCGAACTGTCGTAGCTGAATTTCATCCCTGATACATGCAGGAAGCCGCCATTTTCCTTAGGAGCGAGGCTTACACTATGCTCTAATGCTTCATTGATTTCTGCACCCGTAAGCTTCATCGTTGCCAGCGTATTCCCAAACGGTAAAACGGTCAGGATTTCCCCTAAAGTGATCTCACCTTGATCAATGCCAGCGCGGATGCCCCCGCCATTTTGGAAAGCAATGACCGCATCCTTATTAAATTCTTTTGCTTTTTTAAGCATTCCGTCCGTAATTAAATTTCCCAGTTCCGTTTCATTTTTACGAACACTCGGTTTCGTTGCATCTCCTGCATCACGCGGGGTTTCCAATGCCTTCACAGCTGATGCACCAGTCTTCGTTTCCTTCAGCTCCTTAATCTTCGAGGAGTATGTTTCAAGAACTTTTGCCGCTTCGGCATCATCCTGTTTTTCAGAAAGCTTAATCAGCTGTCCGGCTTGTCCGACAATCTTGCCTTCCTTATCGAAATTCACATCGATCGTTCCTAAATAGTCGCTATATTGATACCCCTGAACGATGACAGTCGGCTCTTTCGTTTTCCCTTTATCATCCTTGTCAATAACAACGGGAGCGTCTAACTGCGTATGGCTATGTCCGCCCACAATCACATCGATGCCCTTGACCTTGGCAGCTAATGTTAAATCATTGTCATAAGCTGGATTGTCATCGTAACCAATATGGGATACGGCAACTATCTTATTAACCCCCATGCCTTTGAACGCCTTGACCGCTTTTTCGGCTTCTTTAAGATAGTTTTCAAATTCTATACTTCCAGGGCTTGAGATATCTTTCGTTTCTTCAGTTGTAAGCCCGAAGAAACCTACCTTTTGACCATCCACTTGTTTTACGATTCCATTGTATATCTTCCCTTGCTCCGGCTTACTTGAAATCAAGTCCGAGAATAGTCCCTTAAATTTATCATCTTTGGAGAAGTCCACATTCGAACTGACAAATGGGAACTGTGCCCCTTTAATGAAGTCTGCCAAAGCTTGATGCCCCTCAGCGCTTGATCCCAAATCAAACTCATGATTCCCGAATGTCATGACGTCGTATTTCATTAAATTCATGAAGCGAAGATCCGCTTGCCCTTTGAATTCATTAAAATAGAGTGTTCCCGAGAATACGTCACCAGCATCAACCAAAATAGCTTGCGGCTTACTCTTACGCACTTCTTTAACAGCTGTCACCCTTTTGGCCACATTGTCCAAGTGGGCATGCGTGTCATTCGTATGCATCAAGGAAAGCGTGATTGCCTTCGCTGGATTTTTCAAAGCTTCTTCAGCAGCGGCAACTTTCTGATCCGCCAATGCTATTTTAGCTTGAAAATCCTTACGGTCAGACTCCTTGATTCCATTTAAATTGATGGCAGCTTTCGCTTTTTTAGCTGCGTTTATCTGTTCTTTCGTTTTAAGTTCCCCATTGGCAAGAGCTACATAGGCATTGACCCGTTTTGCCACTTCTTTTTTCTTTTCTGCATATACCGCATCATCATACTTGCCTTTCACTTCTTTCACATAAGCATGTATGGCTTTTCCGAGTTTGGATGTTTTGCTGACCTTTTTCAACTGCGAAGAAACGGTATTCATCCGCTTGTCTGCGGTTTTTAAATCACCTTTCGTCACCCAGTAAGCAACTTTTTCATAGTAGTACGGCACTTTCAGGTCACCGTTCAAAGCTGTTTTGGTCGATTTAGTGAATTTATCGTATAAAAGCTTTTCGATTTTCGCACCGTAAACCGTATCTTTAATGGCTTTGTCTGTCTTTTTCACAGCTTTATCCAATGCATTGTATTGATCCCTGATATCATTTGATTTCTTGGCAATGATTGAATTCGTAAGGGCGTTAATCGATTTATCATTGGCAGCCTTTGCTTTTTCTGCCGCTTTATACCCTTTTACATATCCCTCTGAACGAGTGATGTACTTATCATAAGCTTCGATTTCTTTGTATTTGGCATCTTTTTCTTTTTTGCTTAACATTGATTTTTTAATGGTAGAGTTGATGTCTTTTTTTGCTTGTTTTGCTGACTTGATTTGTCTCTCAACAGTGGACACGGAAGCGAGTTTAGAAGAGTAGAAATAGGTGTCGAATGGTTTTTTGATAGTGGCCTTTGCCGTTTTGATTTTACTATTCAGGCTAGTGGCAGCATCTGATGGTGCAGGTGCTACTGCTACGATCGTTGTCGCAGCCATTATGGTAGCTGTTGCAATTTTTACGATTTTCTTTTTCCCCATTATAGTTAATCCCCCCATATGTTCTATACTGATATAACATATTGCTAACATACCCATAGAGTTGACATACTTTTCAAAAAATTGAATCTAGATAAATTTAATTACTTATACACAAATCCCCCTACTTTTTTCCTCTAAAGATCCGTGTATATCCTATATTACAACAAAAAAATCCAATTTTAAAACAAATTTACAATCTAAAGTGGAATTTTAACAGAATATTATCATTATAATCGCCCCAAAATACCCATTACCTTAAAGATGATATACCAATAAAATTATTAAGTAGTAAAATAGTACCACTACTTATTAAAACCGACTTTGGTCTTTATACCTAAATTTGCAATTGACCAAAAAAGGAGAGTATCACTTTGTTAGCTCTGGTTATTTGCAGTAGTATTATTTGATCGTTAAACCGACTTTACTAAAGGAAAAGTAGATATCATAATCAAAACCAAAAGCTGACTTATATTATCCAAGCAGCTTTCAGTTTTTTTATGCCCTCTTGTATGTTGTCTACGGAAACACCTGCGAATCCAATTAAGACTGTGGTTGTCGGCGGTTGTCTTTTATAAAAAAGAGAGGCCGGATAAATTTTCACGCCATGCTCTTTTGCTTTCTCAATGAGCTCTTTTTCACTAAATGGTGAGTAAACGTCAAGCAAGATATGCAGCCCCGAGTTTCCTCCCCGAATCTTCACTTGTCCTCCTAATTCGCTTTGTAGGGTCTCTAATAAAATGGCTCTTTTTTTTTGGTACAGCTTTCTCATTCGGTTGATGTGTTTTTGCCATTCGCCCTTTTTTATAAATTCAGTAAGCGTCAGTTGATTGTGAGAGGACACCGTTTGCTTATATAAGGAAGTGATTTCACTGCCTTTTTCTAAAAGAGGTAACGGAAGAATCATATAGCTGATACGCATTGAAGGTAAAAGAGATTTAGAGAAAGTGCCCATATAAATGACACGGTCATGCTGGTCAAGACCTTGCAAGGAGGGGATCGGCTGTCCGCTGTATCTGAATTCGCCGTCATAATCGTCCTCGATGACAAATGATTGATTTTCTGCCGCCCATTTAAGCAGCTGCATTCTTCTGTTAATCGTCATAATTGTTCCGAGTGGAAATTGATGAGATGGCGTTACATACACAAGGCTCGGCTTCTCTTTTCGGATTTCCTGGATACAGATTCCTTCATCATCGACAGGTATGGGAAGAATCTTCATATGATTGACTTCAAAAATCTTTCTCGTTCTCGGAAAACCCGGATCTTCATACCCTATGGAAATATTCGGGCCGAAGACTTGGCACAAGATCTGCATCAGAACAGGGTTCCCAGCCCCTAAGATGACCTGTTCAGGTTGACAATTGACGCCGCGCGATTGATACAAGTATTCTGCAATGAGTGTTCTCAGCTCAAGTTCTCCTAAAACATTCCCTGGCCGATAAAGCTGTTGACCATATTGATCTAAACTACTGACCATGCTTTTTCGCCAAGCGGAAAAAGGGAAGTGGGCAGAATCCACATTGCCATAATGAAAATCAATCGATTGTTCATTCTCTTCTGTTTTTGGCTTAATGGATGAGGTGCCTGGCATTTTAACAAGGACAAAATCAGAATCATTATAATCAGCAAACCAGCCGCTTCTCGGCTTGCTCACAATATAGCCTTCAGCAGCAAGCTGTTCGTAAGCCCGTTCTACAGTCGTTTGGCTAATTGAAAGCTGAGTGGCTAGCAACCTTTTTGAAGGGAGTTTCCTTCCTTTTTGAATACGGCCCTCATGCATATTTTTTTTAAAGAGCTGATAGAGCTGTTGATAAAGGGGAATGTCTAGATTTCGATTTAAAAAAAACGTGATATCCATTTATAAGATTCCCCCTAACTGGCATGGTTTTATTTAAGGAAACTGGCTGTTTATTAAAGGTCAATGTAAGTTTATAGTCATTGTAATCCATTATAAAGGGTTAATAAGAGGATCTAGATAAAAAATTGATTTAGTCATTTAAAGTAGTTTAATCAAGAAGAAACATGATTTGGAGTGATTGTAATGAACAAAGCAGCAAATGGTTGGATGAATGGTTTTCTTGGCGTACTGATCTTTAGCGGCTCGCTACCTGCGACACGATTGGCTGTAGCGGATTTCGATCCGTTATTCCTCACCGTCTGCCGCGCTGCGATAGCTGGCGTATTGGCTGGCGCTCTCCTTTTCATCTTCCGGCAGCAACGTCCTGTCAGAAGCGATATCGTTCCTTTATTGGTGGTAGCATTTGGCGTGGTTGTTGGTTTCCCGCTGCTGACAGCCTTGGCCCTGCAATATGTCACGTCTGCGCATGCCATTATCTTCATTGGGCTTCTCCCGCTCTCGACGGCGATATTTGGGGTACTTCGGGGGGGTGAACGGCCTCGACCCTCCTTCTGGATCTTTTCAGCTGCAGGCAGCTTCCTGGTCGCAGGCTTTGCCCTAATCCAAAATGGGGAATCATCGCCGATTGGTGACGCATTCATGCTGGCTTCCATCATCGTATGTGGTCTCGGTTATGCAGAAGGAGCTCGGCTCTCACGCAAGCTTGGGAATTGGCAGGTGATCTCTTGGGCTCTCGTTCTATCGCTTCCCCTTATGCTGCCACTCTCGTTCTATTATACGCCGGACTCGTGGGCGGACATCGGTGATCCTGCTCTCTTCAGCCTTGCTTATGTGTCTTTATTCAGCATGCTCATCGGCTTCGTGTTCTGGTACCGCGGTCTCGCCCAGGGCGGTATTGCAGCGGTTGGACAGCTACAGCTTCTTCAACCTTTTTTTGGGCTGCTCCTTGCTGCTATGATTCTAAATGAGAAAGTCAGTCCGGCACTCGTAGCTGTGAATATTGCCGTTGTACTATGCGTGGCAGCCGCCCGGCGATTCGCAAGGTAACACATGGCCCATTTTAAAAACGAGCGGAACAGAATCCTGCTCCGGCTCGTTTATCATTTTGCAGTGTCCGTATTTTTCATAGACTCGAAGAATATTGACCCTCTGAGCTTGACCTCACGTTTAAAATGATTTTCATCCGTGACCAAGCGTTAAATAGTCAGGTTCCCTTCGAATATTTTCACAGCATGGCCAGAAAGTTTAACTGTGTCCTCCGCTACTTCAACCTTGACTAGCCCTCCTCTTTCCGATGCCTGATAGGCAATACAGATATTTTTATCCAGCTTGCTTTCCCAATATGGCCCCAGACAACAATGGGCAGAGCCCGTAACATAGTCTTCGTCAAGGCCTTGGGCAGGGGAAAAGAAACGAGAGACGAAATCATATTCATTGAGATTCGATCGACTCGTTACAATGACACCCCGAGTCGGTAATTGGGCAATCAAATCGATATCTGGTTTTAAGTTCCTTACGATTTCCTCTGATTGAACTTCGACTAGATAATCCCATTTGTTCTGACCAACATACGTAGGCACAACGCCCAAAGCCTTTATCAGTAAATCCGGGGCAGCGGTCTCCTGCTCCATTAATGACGGAAATTCCAATTGAACCATCCCATCCACGAATTTGGCAGTGAGAAGCCCGCTTTTTGTCTGATAGACAATTGCTTCATTCCTTGGTACGTATCCTTTCTCCCACAAAAAGAAAGAGCTTGCCAACGTCCCATGTCCACAAATCGGGATTTCAATCGAAGGTGTGAACCAACGCAGTTGCCATTCATCATTATGAAGGTGAATAAACGCCGTAACAGGTAAATTAACCTCTTTAGCTATTCGTTGCATCCACTCACTGTCCTTTACCCCGCTAAGAAGACAGACAGCAGCAGGGTTCCCTTTAAAAGGTTGATCTGTAAACGTATTAATAATCGTTAATTCCATGAAAAAATGCCTCCTTAAATAGCATTGCCCGTCATGATTTCCACAATAAGCAAACTGTTAGTTATAATTATATTAAATCACATTTGGAATAGTTTACCTATTGGAGTCAGCAACCTTAGCCGAAGTTACTCTATGTATTAACACTTTTCTCTCTTTTTTTGTTTGAAACCTTACAGTTATAGATTAAGATGAAATTATACAATTTTTTCAAGAAACGAAACATGCTATTACTTTAAGGCATTCATAATAATGGGATGTAAACTAAAAAAAGAAGTTATGATACATAAGAAATAGATAATAAGGAAAAGCTGCATATCGCTTTGTTAGATGAAAATGCAGAAACTGAAAAAATCTAGTTTTGTTAGTAAAGGGAGAAATTCAAAATGGAAATTTACGCAGTTAACATTGAGGGTATTAATGAATTTAATTTTGAATACACAACATACAATCACATTTTATCAAAACAAACCCTAAGGAAAGCAAAAAATTTTAAACACTATAAAGATAGTGTTAGAACTGTAGTCGGTGAATTATTAATTCACTATATCTATCTCCAAAACCAGAAAGAGTCTTCCATCCCCCTTGTGATAAGACGAAATGAATATGGCAAACCATATTGTAATGAAGCAGCTTTCCATTTTAACGTCTCACACTCTGGCAGTTGGGTTGTTTGCATTGTCGATACTAAACGAGTGGGTATAGATATTGAACTAATGACAGATATAGACTATGAAGCTTTAATTTCATTTTTTCACCCTTTTGAAAGCCGAGAAATGAAGGAAACAACTAGTAAAAAGGATTATTTTTACAAACTCTGGACGATAAAAGAAAGTGTCATAAAAAATATCGGAAAAGGCTTAAGTATTCCATTAAACAGCTTTTACGCCCGTCAAAACCAACAAGTAACGTCGATCCATTTCGAAGAAAGCACATTGAATGACACCAAATTTCATGTGAAAATGTTTGATTTTCAAGAAAATTATAAGCTAGCAGCTTGTGCCCTTCATGATAAATTTCCTGAATCTATTAGTTTCTTAGATGCATCTAAAATTTTTTCTTTTCTCATGCACGACAGTAGACCTCCAAAATAATTAAATATCTTACAATGTAAGCCGACTAAATAACGAGCCTGCATTGTTTGTTCATCCAACATTAACAATAAAAAAACACATGACTGTAGTATTTAAACTCCTCAGTCATGTGTTCATGCATAAAACCTTATTATGATGATTACGTGTCTTTCTTACATACATTATTTTTCAGGAAGAAAAGAGTAAACATTTGTATCATATACTTCACCATTTTGATACATATAGTTTTTTAGGATTCCTTCTTGTTGAAATCCCATTTTCTTAAGTAAATTGTTTGACGGTACATTTTCAATAAAAACTACAGCACCAATTCTCGTTAATCCTAGAGTTTCCGAGCCGTATAAAAGAATTTTCGAGACTGCTTCAGTCATATATCCCTTTTTCCAATGGTCAGGATGGATTTCGTAGCCTATTTCCGCCCGTTTATGTTTAGGAGACCAAGCATTAAATCCAATTGTTCCTATTAACCCTTTTTCTCCTTTTCTTTCGATCCCCCACCTAATTCCTCTTTTTTCCTTTAAACTTTCAGAAAAAAAATCTATAAATCCGCTAGCTTGTTCGACGCTCTCTAATTTATCTTGACCATAAAAACGTATGACGTTAGCGTTAGAAAAACAAGAAAAAATGGCATCTGCATCCTCATGAGTTATTTCTCTCAAAATGAGTCTGTCTGTTTCTAAATTAGGAAACATTTAATATTCCTCCTATGAATTCATATATCTGCGAAAAGTGTCACCGTTTTTTTATGTACAAAAATAGGGGGCTACCTTCATCATTCATTGCCCTCTTACCCTAGTTTTTTTACCAAAAAAATTAAATTAAAGACTGTTTAATTGGATATAAATGGCACTTCCACAATATCAAGTTTGCAGAACTTTTACAAGAATTCTTTGCGGATAAAAAAATTAAATGGCAGAGTGTCAGATAAGAATAGCAGTTTCTCTGATGATAAAAAGAGGAATACCGGAATTTTGTAAATATCACCAAGCTGAATGATACGCGCCACATCTTCCATGACCCTCTTAATGATTTTAAATGTCGCTTCCGCAACAGCGTTATCCATAAGGGCAACCTTTCATACTTAGTGACGACCAATCTTAAATATGGTTAACGTTTCGTCCGTAGTAATAGATGCGAATGACAGCGACCAATTAAAAATATTATCAAACGAAGGGTAAGTTTCGGATGTATCGTGTTCTTTCAACTCTCCAATTAATATGGCGGAGGCAGAAATCTTTGAAAATGAAAATAACATCAAACTCCCTGAAGATTACAAGGCGTTCTTAACACTCCATAATGGGGCAAAAATGTATGAATTACTCGATGACGACGGTGAAAAAAGGGGGGCGGTCTTCATGTTTTTAGTTTAGATGAAATAAAGAGGTTCAAGAAATTGACTACCTGAGTGAACATGGGATTCCGATTGCCCACCTATAGAATGATTGCTATCAAATAATAGATACAAAGAGAAACTTATGGAGTTTACAGATCTTTCGTCTCTAAACCTTAATTGTGTAATTTTCTTGGATCGCTACATTATTGCACACGGCGAGGTGTTTTGGAGTTGGCCCATTTATACTGCTGAATAAATAATAAGAGCGATTGCTAATTAAATGCAGTCGCTCTTTTTTCAAAGCATTTTAATTTGTCAACGTTAATAGTTTTGCGGAAGTATAATTATATTTCTCAATCGAAAAATCAAAAACGACTCCAGCTTTTAAAAACACCGTATTTTCTACAATTAAAGTCGGATCTCCTGGCTGCAAGTCCAAAAGCTTTGCATCATCATCATTTAGTTTCTCACACGAAATGATTTTATCTGCAAAACCAATATTCAGCTTCAAATCCTCGACTATATATTCATAAATGGAACCATTTGCGATTTCTTTATTTATGATGGGGATGATGTCTTTATTGAAAAAGGACTCTTCAATTACAATGGGTTCACCATTTAAGCATCTAACCCGTTTGAGGTTATAGATTTTGGTTTTCAGATTACATTTCATTTTTTCGGCCAATTTTTCATCAGCTTCTATTAAATCTAACTTCAACACTTCACTTGTCATTTCATCCTTTTCAAACTGTTTCGTTAAGCCATTCATATTCTTCATCGAAATACAGCCAGGTCTGGAAAATTCCCTTAGGAATATCCCGCTTCCTTGAACTTGATAAATATAACCCTGTTCAGCCAATATATTGATTGCTTTTCTTATGGTATTCCTGCTGACATCGAACTTCTTCATCAACTCTTCTTCAGTAGGTAACTTAGTATTTAATGTATATGTTCCTTCTAATATTTCTTTCTCCATTTGTTCTACGACCATTCTATACTTTACACCCATATTTCCCTATACCTTCCTCTATACATAATGATTTCGAACAATAATTTAGACTAAATGTTAGGTTTTCTTTACAATAGTTTATTTTATTACGATTGTAAAGAAACCTCAGTTTCTTTTGGAACAGGCATGTTCAATCCTTAAGCCGTTCCTAAATTTCAAACCAAAAAAAGAGACATCAAATCGTTTAACGATAGGATGTCTCCAAATCTATTGAGTATCATAGTTTAATCTTGGCGAGGAACCGCATTCCCTTTCAGGCCCCAAGTTAATTTGTTCAGCATTTTACCCTTGAAGTGAGATTTACTGCCTCTGCACCCTTTTACTTTTTCCAGAACGGAACACTACCACACTCGTGAACAAAGGATACAGTATGTACCCCAGATAAACACCCATCATATTCAGTATCAGGTCATCGATATCCAAACTTCCGCGCCGAAAAACGAGCTGACAGATTTCAATACCTGAGATCGTTATGAATGGATAAAGAAATTTCCTTAAAGCAGATGGCTCTTTCCCATCCCTGGACAACAAATACAGCCCGAATGGAATGAACAGACCCACATTGGCGCTAAGGTTATAAAATGACACAAGCCCGTTCATTTCGTTCGATAAATAAGAAAGTATCGTAGAAAAAGGAATCAAATTATACGAATATACCTGCCCTTCTGGTCGAAAGAACAGCAAAACCAGTAATGATAAACTGTAGCAAATCAAGGCTGCCTGCCACAAAAGGCGCGGAATCATCACCGTTTCACCTCGAAAATAAAGAACCGCAAACGAAACGATAAGAAGTATACAAAACCAAACAACCATGATCACCAAAGGATTCAAATATAATAGAAGCTGAAGGAAAAGAGGTAAACCGCACAAAAACAGGGCTTGCGACAGCAAAAGGGAAAGCATGGCGGATTTTCGAGACATGTAACTCCCCCTTCTATTTCTCTCCAAATCAATGCATATCATTATATCCTAGGACATCTTTAACAGGCCGTCAACAAACTACATACACCTGTCATTTTGAAAACTGCCGGTATGTTCGTCAAGGGGAAGTTCTTTCGAATAAATCAACCTAAACGAAGGATAATTCGTCCTTCATCGGGCAGAACAAAAAAAGCCGGTTCCTCACTTTCCAGGAATCAGGCTTTTTTGTTTATTGATGTTCATTTTATAGTGCACGGTATTTTTTTAAACTTATAATATTGATGGTTATAAAAACGACGGAAAATGCCAGGAGAATGAGTAAATCCAGTAAAACCTCATTGAAAGTGAAACCTTTGTACATAATCCCGTTCATGGCGTCCGATGCGTAATAGAGCGGCATGACCTTGCCGATTTTTTGCAGCCAGTCTGCCATGCCATCCAATGGGAAAATCCCTGTGAAGAAGACTTGCGGCACGATGACCAACGGAATGAATTGTACCATTTGGAATTCAGATGTTGCGAAACTCGATAGTAATGTACCAAGCGATAATGCAACAAGCGCGACAAGTATATTCGTTAATAAAACGAGCCAAATGGAGCCAACAAGGACGATATCCAACACATTTACGGCATATAGTACGACAATTAAGGTTTGAACGAGCGCAAATATGCCATATCCGATTACATACCCCGCTACGATTTCGTATCGTTTAATCGGTGTAGCAAGCAACCGTTCCAACGTACCACTTGTTCGCTCCTTCAAAAGTGCAATCCCTGCTATTAAAAATACAAAGAAGAACACGAAAAAGCTGACGAGCATCGGACTGAACGTATCAAAACCCTTTGTTTTGGCATCCCCGTATACATATTGCTTCTCAATTGAGGGTGTATTTTTTCCATCCCCTTGCAGTCCTTGCATCATTTGCATTTGAACGGCCTTTGCACGGCTCGGTTCGTCGTTCAATAGTGTCAGTTTTATCTTGCCATTTTCAACCTGCAGCCAGCCATCTGTATCATTTTCAATCATTTTCCCCTGTGAAAATTCCTCAGCAGCCGTTACTTGAAAATCCGCTTGTTTCAATGCTTTAACCATAGCTTCATTACTGCCTGTAACAACGATTTTCAAATCACTCGCTTCTGTATCGAAAATAAAATACATGAGCGTTAAAATGAGCAATGGAGCGAGGAAAAATAAAGCGAGCGTCCTTCGATCCCGGCGCATCTGCTGTGTAATCCGCGTAACAAGAGAGGCAATTCTCATTTTAGGCCACCTCCAATCCTTAAAAAAACATCATCAAGCGTTTCCGCTGCATATTGTGTTTTTAAAGCCGCCGGGGTTCCTGATGCGATGATTTCACCCTCACGCAGCATCGCCAGTTTATCGCATCGTTCCGCCTCATCCATCACATGCGTCGTGATGATGATCGTCTTATGATCTTCATTTCTTAAACGCTCAAGTTCCCGCCAAATGGATCGTTTCAGCAAAGGGTCCATTCCCACTGTCGGTTCATCCAAAATGAGAATCTCCGGATTTTGGATGAGTGCAACCGCCAGTGACAGACGGCGTTTCATCCCCCCGGAATAATACGCAGCCCGAACGTTCAAGTCACTCGTCAACTGTACGATTTCAGCTGCATATTGAATGCGTTCCCTTCGTTCCTTTTTCGAAAAACGGTATAGCTTCGCAAAAAACTCGAGGTTTTCAGCACCCGTCAGATCTGTATATAAAGCATCGGATTGTGCCATATAGCCGACATCCATTAACAGTGCTTCATTTGGCACTTCATGATCCAGAACCGTGACATTACCAGCATCGGGCTTAATCAATCCAACAATCATTTTAATCAAGGTCGTCTTTCCGCATCCGGATGGACCTAACAAGCCAAAAATTCCACTTTTTTCAATATTCAGGCTCAATGGCTGAATGACCTTCTTATGATGAAAACCCTTAGCAATTCCTTCAATGGAAATCGCATTTTTCATTGTACACACTTCCTCCCTCTTTAATTAACACGGTGTTGAGTGTATCATCATTCTAAGGTAGCTTTTAGTCTAATACAATCAACACATTTCGAAAAATGTTTAGTGAGGAGACATTCAATGGCGGAATTTCATGAGGATATGGTACAAAAGACGAAAAAGCAGATACAACATCATTTTATTGCACTCGTTGAAGCAGAGGGGTTCTCACATGTCTCAGTGAAGAAAATTGCAGAGCGCGCCAACATTAATCGGGGCACATTCTATTTGCATTACACAGATAAATATGAATTGATGGATCACTTACAGCAGGTATTGTTAAATGAACTTCAAACTCGAATTACTGCCATTTTGCCGAAAGAGGCTTTTTTGGCTCTCCATCAACAACAACTTTACCCGCCTTTCGTAGCAATTTTTCAATTCATCAGTGAACATGCGCACGCATTAAGGGCCATTCTTGGAGATAAGGGAGATCCTTCTTTTGCAAAAAAAATAAAGCTTGTGTTCGGTGAAGTACTACTGGAGCGTTTGATCAGCCAGCATCCAGCAGCTAAAGATGAAGCATTCCGCATGTATATGCACGCCTTCATGACATCTGCGATTTTAGGCGTTATACAGGAGTGGCTGGAGAATTGCAAAGAGCAAACGGCGGAAGAAATGGCGAAAATTCATTTTCAAATCCTGAACTTCATCAGCCAATTACGGACATTCATTCAATGAACTTTTATAAAGGCATGTTCCATTTACATGCCTTTAGGATAATAAAATGGGATAATCCCCCTTTAAACTTACATCTTTTCCTCCGCTTTGACCTCTGCCTTTCCAACCTGATAATACCTGCTCTTCGAGGCCTTCATACTAAGGATGGACAATAAAATGGATATAGCAAACATGATCATTGAACCTGAAATCACCACGAACCGAATCGAAATGAAATGAGCTGAAACACCGACAATTGCGGTAGTGATGATGATCAATAAAGCTTCTAACAAGCCAAAAACACTTCCGACCCTGCCCATGATTTCCACAGGAATATTATTTTGATAAAAGGTTTGAAAGCCTGTATTGGCAAACGCCAGAGAAAAGGCAATGATGAAGAAACCGATGGCGGCCAATGAAAAGGAATTCGAAAAGGCATAGACCATATAACCTATCGAGACAAATAAAGATCCAAGACCAATCATGTACGAGATTTGCACTTTACTGATGAATACGGCATTGACTATGGCACCCGCAATGATGCCTGCCCCGGCGATGCTTACAAGGAATCCGTAATCGCTGTCCGACAAAAGGAGTATGGCCTTGGCAAACGCTGCTTCTTGGGAATCGATGGCCGTTTCCATCACCACCATGCAGCTGAATAAGAAATAAATGAGCATGATATAGGAAGATTTCCGGCTGAAATCCAGGACGATGCCCCAATCCTTTTTCATGATGGTCCAAGACAGGTAATGACTGGATTTTCCAAGGGGATGATCCTTTTCAAGATTAGGCATGAATAGAGTGATGATACCGGATAATAATAAGGCAGCCGCGTTAATATAAATGGCTAAAACCGGTGTACCGATTAAGAAAAGGATACCCGCTATCGCTGGTCCAATCAAAAAAGCTCCAGAATCGATCAAGCTTCGTAACGAGTTAAATCGTTTCCGCTGTTCAATGGGGATTAATTTTGTTATATAAGTCCTTGATGTCGTTACAAACATGGCCTCTGCCATATTGATCACGAAGACAAGGGAATAAATGACCCAAATAGAAGAAGCCAATGGCAGCAAAGCCATGAATACCGCTCGAAATAGATCAAGTGCGATCATTAAATTCCGCTTATTGATCCGGTCGATCACGCTGCCGGCCCAAACATTCGTAAATATGGCAGCCATCGGTTTAACGATATACAGTCCAGCAACCGCCAAGGCTGATCCCGTCATATCCAGCACGATTAAATTAAGTGCAATAAAATAAACCCAGGCACCGAAGTTGGAAATCCCGATCCCGCACAATAGAATGGAAGGATATTTCCAAGATACTAATGGATTTCTCAATGTCAACGCTTCCCCTCCTTAGAAAGAAAATATAAAAACAATAAAAAAAACCGTCCACAAGAAATGCGTCTTGAGGACGGGATCAATAGAACGGTGCCAATTAATATGTCACCATTATTAATCTTATGCCGTATTGCATTAACAGCATGCAATAACTATGCACTATAATGGGAATTCCCTTTAAGCTTCAATACATCCTCGTTACTCCTTTCCAGTTTACCAAGGCACTGGAAAGTTGCGTTTCAATTACTTTTTCCTCATCGGAATCACATTTTACCTAAACTTTAACATTAATGGCCTAATTTTGTAAATCTTATGATTTTCAAAACAAAAAAACTCATTCAAAATTAAATGAGTTTGAAAGCAAAACAAGATAGGAATTTTTCGCTCAGCGTTCCCGAAAAAGACACAGGAAAGACATAATTGAATACCGTTAAATGAATGTTTGGATTCAGTTAATTTACTTTAGGGAAAACAATTTTAAAAACGGATTCTTTTTCTTATCCGTTATCCTTAACTCATTCATTATGATTTGGTCCTCATGATCGGCTATCCATTTCCTTAGTGCATCTTTATCCTGGCATTGTGTTAAATATGTCTGGCCACCCTTGCCTGTAGCGTTAATAACATATCTATTGAACGTCTTCTCCATAATTGCCCGCCTTTTTTATAAAATGTCTGAAACCTTTAAATACGAATGCAATGACTTTTTCTTTATGCTTTTCAAAAGAAAAATAATTTATATATATTAATAACATTGATTGGCAATGACCTGTTCAGCTAGAAAGTGTTGAATCAAGTACACCGAAACTGTTATCATAATCGGATTAATCGAACCTATCATAATGTGCTAACTAATATTTGTCAATACGTTTTATCAATGTAAATAAAACGTAAATTTTCAGTTTTATTAAAGAAATATTTTTTTACAATTTAGGGGTTTACAACTGCTAAATGTTGGGAGTAGAATACGTTTATCAATTTAATACATTTCGGCCAAAACTCAAAGGAATTGAGTACGGAGGACCCAATCATTTGGGGTTAATTCTGCCATGCAGAAGGGATGAGATCAGCTCTTTCGCCATCCTACCCGTCAGCTAACTTCGTCGGCTAAAGCGAAGGAGGTCATAAGACCGCCTATTTCGGGAGCTTTTTTTTGCACGCTTTTTGTGACAAAATAGCTGTTCGATGTTTACGCAGGTCTTTTTATTATGCTTAAAAAGGATTTGATAACAGGATTGATGGTTAAGATATTCATACAGTTTTACACATGTCATTTTTAGGTAGGGATGATCAATTGATAAAAGCAAAAAATTTATTCGATCCGCCAAAAATCCTTGTACTAGGCTTTGCCACCCTGATACTTATTGGGGCCTATTTGCTGACCCTGCCGATTTCTACTGAAAATGGGAATGGCCTTGCTTTTCTGGATGCTTTATTCACCTCAACCTCCGCTACATGTGTAACAGGACTTGTCGTAGTGGATACGGGAACGACCTTCACCACCTTTGGTGAATTGGTCATCTTAACACTGATTCAGATAGGCGGCTTAGGATTCATGTCATTTGCGACGTTTTTCTTTTTCCTTTTAGGCAAAAGGATTTCTTTAAAAGGGAGGTTACTCTTGCAGGAATCCTTAAATAATCTTTCCATGGCAGGTATAGTCAAGTTAGTAAAACGGCTTTTAATTTTCACGGCCATCATTGAAGGCATGGGTGCCCTTATCTTATCGATTCGCTTTTCTTTTGACATGCCAATCGGCAAAGCGATCTATTACGGGGTTTTTCATTCCATATCGAATTTCAATAATGCCGGTTTTGATTTAATGGGAGAATTCAAGAGTTTGACCCCTTATGTATCGGATCCATTCGTAACCCTTACGGTCGCCTTCCTGATCACGTTTGGCGGAATAGGTTTTATCGTGATGAATGAACTATACGAATATCGTGATACCCATCGTTTATCCGTACATACGAAGGTTGTTCTGATGACTAGCCTGACACTTACAATCGCCGGCGCAATTTTAATCTTTTTATTCGAGTTCGGTAATGCCAAGACATTGCAGCCTTTATCTTTCATGGGTAAAACGTTATCGTCTCTATTTCAATCGGTTTCACCAAGGACGGCCGGCTCCAATACGCTGAATATCCCTGATTTGACTCAACCCACATTACTGCTCATCATTTTCTTGATGTTCGTTGGGGCTTCACCCGGATCGACTGGCGGCGGGATTAAAACAACCACATTTGCGACGCTTATCGGAACGGTCTGGTCACAGATTAAAGGAAAGGGTGATGTGGTATTATTCCGTCATCGCATTATAAGTGAAACGATCTTTAAAGCATTATCCGTTACATTCATTGGCGTATTCATGGTTTCAATCATCTCCATTCTGCTGACCATCACTGAAAGCGGAAGTGACTTCTTGATGATTTTATTTGAAGCCACTTCAGCATTTGCCACCGTGGGACTTTCAATGGGTTTGACCCCCGAATTATCACCGGTTGGCCGGATGCTCATCATTTTCACAATGTTTGCAGGCCGTGTGGGTCCTTTGACTTTGGCCTTTGCTATCGCTATGAGGCGCAAACCAGATCCGTTCCGACGTCCAAAAGGGAAAATCATGATTGGTTAATCATAAATGAAGGAGTGTAAAAGATGGGAAAAAGACAATATGCCGTGATTGGTTTAGGCAGATTCGGAACCAGTGTGGCCCATAGATTATATTCGGCTGGCCAAGAGGTATTGGGTATTGATATCAGCGGGGAAAGAGTCGAGAATGCGGAACTGAGCGTTACCCATGCAGTCATTGCGGATACGACTGAAGAAGAGACATTGAAATCCATTGGAATCCGCAACTTCGATTGTGTCATCGTAGCCATCGGAATTGATATGCAATCAAGCATTTTAACTACCTTGCTTTTAAAAGAGCTTGGGGTCAAAAAGGTGATTGCCAAGGCCCTTAATAAAAATCATGGTCAGGTGCTCACTAAAGTTGGAGCCGATTGGGTCATCTATCCTGAGAGGGATATGGGGGAACGGGTCGCGAACCAGCTTCTGTCCCCTAACATGCTGAACTATATTGAACTCTCTAAAGAATACAATATCGAGGAAATCATAGTCCCCATGAGCATGAAGGGAAAAAGCCTCAGGGAGCTGGATTTACGCGCAAAATATAATATCAGCGTCATTGCCATCGTGAGTAATGGGGAAATTATCATAGCACCATCACCCGATCAGGATATCCATGAAAAAGATATGCTTTTAGTGGTTGGCAATAAAGAAGATCTTGCCGTCTTTGCAAATATTGAATAATGGTTCCCCTTCTCGTATCCGGTTCTGGCTGTATGAAGATGAACTAAAATCAGCCGATTAAGAAGGATTCATCATAGGACTTCGTGTCATATATATCGATTCCTATAAATTCCCTGCAGTCAGGATCTGAAAAGAGAAACACTATTTTCTTGGCATCAGGATGAGTAACTGACCGTTTTACAAGTACATCATTCAATCTTAAGGAATAATAGCTTTCACCATCAGCTGTAATTCCTATTGTGAATGCAGGCATTTCATCAGCCAGACCTTTAATTTTCAAGGCTGTTCCACCTTCCAATTCAATTCCTATGATTGGAATGCCTTTGCCGAAATCCAGAATGATATCCTCGTTAAGCGGGAGCTCGTCCGTTTTTGTAATGGTGTGCTTCAATGGTTCGGCTAAATAGATATAGCCCATACCCGCACCATCATCAAATGTCATATGCCTTTTCATAGTTCCACCTCCCTTTTCTGTAGCGGCTTCATTTTTATGTTTACCCATTCAAGAAGGCTGCTTTATGGCGGTCTTCTTGAATGGATTTTATACTTTTTTCACTAAAACGAACATTCCCCTGCCATGAATACGTATGTATTATTTAATGGTATTGATGGCTTGGGCAAGAGTGGATTTTATCATCACTTTATCAAAAGGCAGTTGAAGCTTAACAGCAGTCTTGGCTATTTCCGGCCGAAGTCCTGAAAGGGTTGTCCGGATTCCGATCAAAGTTAAGGATTCAATCAATTGTGACAGTTGGTGGGCGGATACACTATCTATTGCATGGACGCCCGATAGGTCAATGAAAAGCCTGGTGACATTTTTTTCAGCGCATTTTTGTAATGTGTTTTCAAGCAAGGACATGCCTCTCGCCGTGTCAATATCACCGATCAGGGGAAGCAACGCCGTGTTATCTTTAAGGGAAATGATGGGCGAGCTCAATTCATCGATCGTTGCCTGCTGGGCTTTCATAATTTTATTGGCATATCTATGATTCGCTTCCGTAAACCGCTCCATCACTTCACTGAGCACCTTGACCACTATCCGGTACCAGGAGTTTATTTCCTCCTGTGTATGTTGATCTCCATGCAATGCCACGAATTGATCAATATAATCCAAGTATTGCTCTTGCGTTCGAAAGAACTCCCTCAATATAAAATAGATGGGTGTGTTTAAATGCTGCTCATCCTGACCGATATCTTCAATCCACTCACCAAGATGCTCAAAGTATTCCCTTTCCTCTGTATCAAAGACCTGAAAGAAACGTAAATGGAATTCATTATTTTGTTGCTTAAGCTTTTTAATTACTTCGGGATCAGGTGAGCTATAAACCCCCGCCTTATCATTTTTATTCAATGTTGCGTACCAATCCTCAGTCAATTGTGCTGCAACACCTAATAAAAATGAATATAGTTCTTTATTTCTGTGCATAAATTCCCCACCTATTTATTTTTTTAACATCCCAATTGGTCCCAGCAATCGATAAATCATCGCTACTGGAAGACTGTAATCAGCATTGTAAGGGTATTGAAAGTTAACGATTCAATCAACAAAGTAAGCATCAAAGATCCCCCCAATGGTCCCCTCTTTCCATTTACCTTCCCAGCTATTTTTGAAACCATACAACTGCCGATTTTTTAAAAAAGGATTCTTAAAAACATTCATCTATTATTCTGGTCATTTTATTGTTATAGTTTACCATTTTTATTTTTTGTTAACAATTTCACCTTCATCCAAACCATTTTCTTTTCACGTGAAAAAAGGACCTGATCCCAGATCCTCCGTTTAGTGGCATTGAGCCGCACTATCCATAACCTTTAAACCATCCCATCACCGTTTCACCCATCTAATGACCATTACTTTTTCATAAATAAAGCCGTCCATAAACCTTGCACCCCAAAGGTTTCATCAGATTCTTCCTTTTTCCTCATTTTACGTATTTCCACCACTTCAAATTCCTTGAAAATCATTCTAAGTTTCTCTTCAGTAAAACCTAATCCGCCTTTAAGGCTTTTTTGCCTATATACCTCCCAATCCGAGATGTCGGCACCACCTAATATGCCGCCTTCTATAAAACAAGTAATCGAATACAATCCCTTAGGCCTTAACGCCTTTTTCACCATCTCCAAATAATTGATCCTTCGATGTGGTGCGATATGATGAAAACAGCCTGAATCATATACGAAGTCATATCGCCCTTCCTCAATTTCCAACTCAAATATATTCCTTTGAATGAAGTTCACTTGGACTTTCTTTTCTGCCGCTCGTTCTTTTCCCCATTCCAAGGCTTCCTTTGAAAGATCAACCGCATCAACAGAACAGCCCTTTTGAGCAAGGTAAATAGCATTTCTTCCAGGACCGCACCCAAGCTCAAGAACCTTTCCAGACCCAAGCAGCTCACTATCAAAGTATTGAACCAAATTCTCATCAGGGAGATTTCCGAAAAAGGGAACCCCCTTTTCCCGGTCTTCATAAAAACCATTCCAGAATGTAGTTGGCTCACGCAATAACGAATCAAGCATGTTCAATAGATCATCATAGGTTGTAATCGTCTCCGACAAAACCATCACCTCTTCCCATTATATCCCACAATATAATTATACCGATTTCACCCCGGCGGCCATGTACCAGCTGCATCGTTACATATGACGTATAGCTAGCAAAGTCGCACTCAAACTGCCTTCTGATTGATAATCCAACATTACTTAATAACCGTTGATCAGCTCAATATCCATTAGAAAGGCAAGAAATGATAGACAACGGTGCTCCCATACTTACGCTCCTTGATAGAAACAACCCATTATCAACATTACGGACAGGTTCCTATTTTTTAGCTACCAAACAATAAAACTCATCTCTATTATGTATCCTGATGTCCTTGAATCCGCATTGTACCAAGCTACTTTCTATCTCCTGGATTGAATACAGTTTAAAGTCCTTCGTTTGCTCCATCATTTCCATATTGGTTTTATCCATAATTGATAAAAATAACATTCCATGCGGTTTTAACACTCGGTATGCTTCACATATGCCTTGATCAATATCATCCCAAAAATAAATGGTATGGACGGTGAATACTTTATCAAAAAAGTCATTTCTAAAAGGTAGGCTTTCAATATTGGCTACCTGTATATCCACCACCCCATCGTGCAGATACTTCTTATTCCTCCTCATTGCTTCTTTGACCATCTTTTCGGAAATATCGACACCATAATTTCTGCCAAGAATATTCACTTGAGCTAATCTAGTTAATGTGGAGCCATTTCCCATTCCGACTTCCAGGATTTTTTCGTTTCCATTGCTATTCAATAAGCCAATTGTCCAATCATTTATAGTATGGTTCCCTCTCTCCATATACCTGCCCACCCATTTGGAGAGAGGTCCTTTCGGATTTTTCAATTGACTCCCAATCCACTTCTGAAACATGCCCCACCAGCTTCCTCAATATTATTGTTCTTTACCATCACTTTGGCAGTCATAACTATAACAATCAAAATGGCAAGACAAACAAATAAATCCCCCTTGGATGAAAAAAATATCCCAGCCGATTAAGAGAATCCACAACTACCTCTCTATCACCAGCAGTTCCCGATATCTCCAAGAAAATAATAATAGGGTTAAAATCATACTGATGGCAGTAAGCATTGAAAAGATATAATCATGGCCAATCATTTGCATACTGATAAAGGATGAAATAACGACGATTAGAAAAACCAAGGAAGACTTAATTGGGCTTTTCCGTTCTATACATCTATTTAAAATAATATAAGGTTATAAACCATGATGAAGAAAATAAACTTCGTTGAGCCCTTCCATTTTTCAGAATGATTTTCACACCTTTTGGGTCTTTACTCTTCCCTCCGTTTACTGATAATTATCTTTCTATACATTCCATTCAGCATGATCGATCGATTTTCTTCCATTTTCATATTTTTTTCATGTCTACTGAACAAGTCTTCAAACCTCAAGCCAATATCTGTACCTAAAAATCTAATAATGGGTCTCAGAAGCTTTTTGGGTAATGAAAGCCGTTCATCTTTAGAGATAAACTTATCGAATATGATTATTTTCCCCTCGCCTTTTAAAACCCTGATCATTTCCAGAAGACATTCATTTGCATCAGGTACGACGGAAAGGACCAAACTTCCAACTATATAGTCAAACGATTCATTATCGAATTCCATATGCTGTGCATCCATCTCCAGGAAAGTGATCGATCTATCCCCATATTTAACCATCGCCTTTTTTAGCATATCAGCCGAAAGGTCTATCGCCGTTATCTCAAGGTCAAGGTGCTTGATCAACTCTAAATCGGCACCCGTTCCTACGCCCACAAACAGAACCTTTGCATTGTCATGAAATGATATCTCTTCAAATATACTTTTCCTGGCTTTTAAAAAGAGGGCACTGAAGGTTTTGTCATATATTGGAGACCAAACCTTATAAATTACTTTATTCCACGAATTATTCAACATCCATACCTCCCCGGCCTCTTACATACTTCTTCTATAAAGCATACGAAATCCCTTCCAAGCGGATATGTAAAGTTCATTCAGAATGCGATGTTTCCTTCCACGATAACGGTCAGGTATGCCATATCTCTAAAAACTGTTCCCACTATTGGTTTTCTTCCTTAAATCATCATAAGATTGCTCCTGCCGTGTCCGACATTAGGTTTCCCTGTATTTCTTTCCATAAAGAACACCCCTCCAAATCTAAAGGCCATACCTTTTTAAACAAAGACCTTACACCTGCGCCCATTTTAACAATTACCTTGACTGTCATAGTAATACATTATAAGATATACCACAGGAGGTGAGGATTTGGTTCAACGACAGCTATCCTCTGACCTGCTTCGCGGACATGTAGATACGATGATTCTAAAACTCCTGCAAAGTGGCGATAAATACGGTTATGAAATCAGCAAACTGATATATATGAGTTCGAATGAGCAATATGAATTAAAGGAAGCGACCATGTATTCCAGTTTAAAACGTCTAGAAAAGGACGGATGCATCATCTCTTATTGGGGAGATGCTTCACAAGGCGGAAGAAGGAAATATTACAAAATCACCCCCATCGGGGAAGACACATATACGCAAAATAAAAATGATTGGGAACTTGCCAAGCGAATACTTGAACGCCTCTTGTAAGAAAGGAAGATGAAATGTGATTGAAAAACTGCAGGCACATGTTCATGGCATTTTTGCACCGTACAAAAATGCAAAAACAGCAAATGAATTGGAAGAAGAACTGCTGCAAAACTTACTGGAAAAATACAATGACCATAAAAAGAATGGCTCTAGTGAGCAGGAAGCGTATAAGCTGACTGTGGATTCAATAGGAGAAGTATCAGAGCTCATGGAATCACTTAATCTTCACTATAGTGAGCTTGAGCAGGCAATAAACATGGACTATTCCAGACATCGCTTATTGGATTCCGACTTTCGCTCGGTTTCCGTGCATGACGGGAAATTCAATTCCTGTGATTTAAGCCGCTCTGATTTCAGCCATTCCGACCTGACGAACAGCACCTTTAAAAGCAGTAACTTAAATAAATGCATCTTTGAAAACGTCAATTTAACAAGCACCTTATTTAAAAGCGCGAATTTAAAAGGCGTAACTTTCAAGAACAGCATTTATAATAAGACCCATTTTAAAGGCTGTAATTTATCTGGTCTTACATTTGATGGGGAAACATTTAACCAAACCATTTTCGAGGGTTCTTCATTGAAAAAGGCATCATTTCGTGATGCCACACTCATCAATGTTCAATTCCGGATGTCCGATTTAAAGAAAATCGACTTTACTGGAGCTTCGATGGATAAACTTACTTTCAACTTTTTAAATGGAGCGAAGGTAGATCTCAGCAGTGTGACCATCATCTAAGGAGGGATTTCCAATGACGTTACCGATTGCGATTGTCGTATCCACCTCAATCATTTGCGTGACCGTGTTTTTAACTGCGGTCGTTTTAAAAGGAATGAGCATGGGGGAATGATTGATTAAAGAACCCTGTGCTAAGACAATACACGTCTTAGCACAGGGTTTTTACGTTTTCAATTTAAATCCATGAATTTAAGTATAGAAGTAACAATTATCCTATATTAAGAGAAATGACCATTTTCCTTGCTGGTAAAAACCATTGATTTTATTTTCTGACTATTATACAATAACTCAAATTAACCTAATTTTATTTAACATTCCATGAAGAGAAAGAGTACGTTATAGTTTCTGTTCCAAAGAGAGCTGGTGCTTTGCTGAAAGCCAGTGTCCAGATAATAACCGAAGATCATCTCTGAGAAGTAAAGCCGAACCTTTAGTAAGCTTTACCGGTTTCCTCCGTTATAAGGGACAACATACAATTATGTTTGTAAAGGGCAGCAATGTGCTTTCTAAGCATTCCATTAAACAAGAGTGGTACCGCGAGTTCCGAATCTCGTCTCTTAATGAGACGGGATTTTTTGTTTTAATCCAGTTAAATCAATGAAAATAAAGGCAAAGCAGGTGAAGGTCTAATGCAGACACTATTATTCGTAACAGATTTATACTATGAAGCAAAAGGAAGAAATTATTATGAGGAGGATTTGTTCCTTACTTCGGAACTTAGGGAAGATTTTCAATTGGTCATTTGTCACCCTGAAGACACTGAAACATTTGAAAAGGACTTTGACCTAATTGTATTTCGAAATGCTGGTCCAGTAGCAAATTTTAAAGATAAGTATCAAGCATTCCGCAATAGAGCGGCTACTGGTTTGAAAACTTACAATTCATTTATTGGAAAGGCTGATATGAACGGGAAAGAATACTTAATTGAACTGACGAATGCCCAATTTCCTGTCATTCCAACTATCGATACCCTTGATTCTTTAAATAAACTTCCTAATGTAGCATTGTACATAGTGAAGCCGAAAGATGGTGCAGATTCCATCGGTTTGGAATTTGTCACGAAAGATGAATTGGGAGATAAAATCGATTCAGAATCAAAGAACCTATTGGTACAACCTTTTATCAACTTTGAGTATGAGGTTTCATTTTATTTTATCGATAAGGAATTTCAGTATGCTCTTTATGCACCAGACAAAGAGAAAAGATGGGAATTAAAGGAATACACACCTACAGAAAAAGATTTAGCCTTTGCTCAGCAATTTATTGAATGGAATAATCTTGATTGGGGGATTCAACGAGTTGATGCATGCCGGAATGAGCAAGGTGAACTTTTATTGGTTGAACTGGAAGATTTAAATCCCTATCTTTCCTTGCTGGAACTAACTGATGAAGCCCGTCAGAACTTTGTAAAAGCGATGAAAAAGTCAATACAGAAAGCTCTTCAAGCTTAGAATAACAAAGAAAGACTTTTAATTAAGTCGTTTCAGACTGTCGCAAAAATTCGTGAACGGACGAATAAAGTTTGAGTTAGGTCCAACTGGGTTGCACGGTCGAATAAAGTGCGGGGACGGACGAATAACTGGCTAGCCGAGATCCCACAGACGCGTGCTTTGATGAGGCTTGGCATACAGTCGGCGGCCGAAATCAAATGGAACGATTTTTAACTAAAAAAACTGTAGGCAAACCCGCTTTTCTTCGAGTTTGTCTACAGCCTGAAACGACTTTTAATTGTTAAACTATCTGAGATTTATGCCATTTCCATGCACTTTCAATAATCTCTTCCAAATCTATTGATGCTTTCCATCCAAGTTCTTCATATATCTTATTAGCTGAAGCAACCAGACGGGCTGGATCTCCAGGGCGACGGTCTGCATACTCTATGGTCGGCTTCACTCCTGTGACCTTTTCACAAGTGTCGATTACATCTTTAACCGAAAATCCTTTTCCATTCCCAAGATTGTAGATGGCCGTATCCTTCTTCCCGGACAATAGGGCTTGAAGCGCGATTATATGAGCTTTGGCTAAGTCCGTTACATGAATATAATCACGAATGCAAGTGCCATCTTTCGTGTCATAGTCTGTGCCAAATACGGAAATCTTCTCTCGTTGACCTAATAAATGCTGTAAAATAATAGGAATCAGATGTGTTTCAGGATCATGACTTTCACCGATTTCTGCCGACACATGTGCTCCAGCCGCATTAAAGTAACGTAAAACGACATAGTGGAGTCCATATGCATTTGCAAAGTCACTTAAGATTTGCTCCACCATCAATTTCGAGCGGCCATATGGATTAATCGGATTAGTTGGCTGATCTTCATCAATCATATCCACATTTGGTATACCGTAAGTAGCTGCCGTTGATGAAAAAATGAAATTCTTAACATCATGCTTGAGCATGGTATTCACTAATGTAAGAGTTGCACCAACATTATTATTATAGTATTTATAAGGGTCTTGGACAGACTCACCTACCAAGCTATTAGCAGCAAAGTGCATTACAGCTTTAATGGGATATTTAAGGAATATTTCATTCAAGACCGCTTCGTCTCCTAAATTCCCTTCTACCAAGATGGCCTTCGAATCGACCAGCGAAGGAAAACCGGTTGAGAGATTATCCAGAATGACAACCTCTTCTGTATTCACTAACTCTTTTACAAGATGACTTCCAATATAGCCTGCACCGCCAACGACCAAAATCATATAATATTTACCCTTTCTTTTTAAACTGACTTCTTTACGTTATAAGTTCTCCCAACAAACCTCACGCGTCTTAAGAATTGGGTGTCCCTGGATCGCACACTTTAGCCCTTTTAGCCATAATAATCCCCTCCAGGTAGTCGTGTACAATCCAAAATTGTTCGTGATCTTAGTACACTCTCTACCTAAAGGGGATAGTATCACATAGGAGTTTTCTCTATTTAAAATGGTCTATCTGATTCCTGCTTTATGCATCTTGAGGATATTTTCCATTTCTTTTATAATGTCGTCTCTTAAATCAGGACGTTGCAGGGCAAATTCAATTGTCGTTTTCACAAAGCCATCAACAACTCCTACATCATAACGTTTTCCTTCAAAATCGTAAGCGAAGACTTTTTGGATTTCATTCAGTTTTTGGATCGCATCCGTTAACTGGATTTCACCGCCAGCCCCTGTTTCCTGATTAGCTAAGAAATCAAATATTTCCGGTGTTAGTATGTATCTTCCCATGATGGCTAAATTGGATGGTGCCGTTCCTTGTTCTGGCTTTTCAACGAATCGGTTCACTTCGTATCTTCTGCCTTCTTGAGTAAGCGGGTCAATGATGCCGTATCTATGTGTTTCATTCTCATTTACTGGCTGCACTCCAATGATGGACGAACCTGTCGCATCATATTCGTTGATTAATTGACGTAGTGATGGCACATCGCTTTGAACGATGTCATCGCCTAAAAGGACTGCAAATGGCTCATCACCAATAAAGTTACGTGCACACCAAACAGCATGTCCAAGGCCTCTCGGTTCTTTTTGCCTAATGTAGTGGATATTAGCTAAATTCGATGGGTATTGTACCTTCTCCAATAAATCGAATTTCCCTTTTTCCCTCAAGTTATTTTCTAGTTCGTATGCATTATCAAAATGATCTTCTATCGCACGTTTATTCTTTCCCGTGACAATGATAATATCTTCGATTCCCGCTTTCACGGCTTCTTCTATAATATATTGAATAGTTGGTTTGTCCACTATTGGCAGCATTTCTTTTGGCATTGCCTTCGTAGCAGGCAAAAATCTAGTTCCCAATCCAGCTGCAGGAATTATAGCCTTTTTTACTTTTTTCATACTCTTGTTACTCCTCCATATCAACTTTAAAAATTAAATCCATATAATTACATTTTTTTCTTAATCACCATATTAATAGTAACATAGTCTGGTTTTTAGTTAAAATGTTTGTATATTCAATACTTTTTATATCCTATTTATTATATACCAATTTCTTCATATTTTAAAACTTATTGGGTAAATCTTTCATCTACAACTGTATAGACACTTAAATTGACACTATTCGCCGTCTCCAGCTTGGAACGGAACGTCTGATAAAGTAAATATGGCCCTTCCCCGAACGAATATCAGGAAAAGGCCTTATTTTCTTGATTATACGGCTGTCAGGTCCAAAGACTGACTTATTTAGTACTATTGATCATCCCATTAATTTTTTCCATGAAAGCATTCATGACTAGGTTCAACTTCAGCTCGGCTGCTTCCATCGTTTCACCTTGGATTCCGAAATAGAATTTGATTTTAGGTTCTGTCCCAGATGGCCGTAAGCATACCCATGTGCCATCCTCAAGGAAGTACTTAATTACATTTGATTTAGGTAAATCAATGACTTCTTCCTTATCGTTGCCCACCGTCAGCTTCATGCCGCTTTGATAATCCTCCTGCACAGTTACAGCTTTTCCGGCTATTTGCTTTGGAGGATCCTCACGGAATTGATTCAGTATCCCTTGAATCTGCCCAGCGCCTTCGATTCCCTTTAAGGTCAATGACTGGAGTCCCTCCAGGTAATACCCGTACTTTTCAAATATATTTAGCAAACCTTCATATAGGTCCATGCCCTGTTTTTTATAGTAGGCACACACTTCCACCGCAAGAACGGCAGCTTGGATCGCATCTTTATCACGGGCAAAATCCTTGATTAGATAGCCATAACTTTCTTCATACCCGAATAAGAATGTGTGCTTACCGCTTTTCTCATATTCGTTGATCTTTTCAGCGATGAATTTAAAACCCGTTAATACATCAACGGTCCCTAAGCCATATTCATTTGCGATTCTGCGGCCTATTTCAGAAGTCACTATCGTTTTTAAGACAACTCCATTGGGAGGTAAAGTGCGTTTCGATTTCTTTTCTTTTAAAAGATAATCCAATATTAGTGCACCAGTTTGATTACCTGTAAGCACCACATATTCGCCATTCTTATTTTTAACGGCGATACCGAGCCGATCTGCATCCGGATCTGTTGCGATCAACAGGTCCGCAGATACCTCATTTCCTAATTCAATGGCCATTTCAAATGCTGCATGTTCTTCAGGGTTCGGTGATTTGACTGTCGAAAAATTGGGATCAGGCAATTCCTGCTCTTTAACAACATGTACCTTATCGTATCCCAGATCTTTTAAAGCACGCCTAACCGACTTATTTGCTGTGCCATGAAGTGGTGTGAATACTACTGTCACATCAACTTCTTCGCTTAGATTTCTGTTTTCGGGCACAGTAAGCAACTTTTCATTATAAGCGGCATCGATTTCCTCTCCGACAACCTCAATGAGGCCCTGTGCTTTCAATGTCACTTCATCTTTTACCGAAATGGCAAGTTCATTTTCAATCGCATTCACGAATTCAATCACTTTATCAGCAGTAGCCGGAGGAAGCTGGGCACCATCTGGTCCGTACACTTTATAGCCATTATACTCAGGGGGATTATGACTTGCCGTGATAACGATCCCAGCATAGGCATTCAGTTCTCGAACGGCAAAGGATAACTCCGGCGTTGGCCTTAACTCATCGAATAGATAAGCCTTAATCCCTTCTGTAGCCAAGGTCTTGGCTGCTTCCAAGGCAAATTCAGGTGATTTAAAACGTGAATCGTAGGCAATCGCGACACCTCTGCGTTTTGCTTCATCACCCATCGATTGCAGATAATGGGCTAATCCTAATGTTGCTTTGCGGACTGTATAAAGATTCATTCGATTGGTACCTGCCCCAATTTCCCCGCGCATACCGCCTGTGCCAAATTCCAAGTTCTTATAAAACGCATCTTCAATATTTTTTTCATCATCTTGCATCTTGTTAAGTAATGACTTCATTTCCTCATCAAGGGCTTCGAAATTCACCCATGAGTGGTAAGAACATTTATAATCCATTTTCACATTGTCCTTCTTTCTTTCTGGTTCCCTGTTGGGAAATCTAGATGTTCTACTAAGACTAACAGTTATCACTGAAATAAAAAAAAGCCATTCATAGGACTTTCTTCGCTATATTATCAGCAATAAATGGATATCAGTCAATATTTTCAACATAAAAAGGTTTGTTATGGATGGATAATCAATTGAATTTGAATGGAGGCAATAATCAGGGGATGGCGATGGATTCGGTAATCTTGGACATCAGCCCCTGCCTAAAGACAGGGGCTGATGTCCACTATAATGGATTACCTTACAAACAAATTATTCAGCTTCGGCAACAACCGTAAAGCGTTGATTGTTGTGTTGCGGGTTTTCTATTTCATCAAGTACTGCAAGGGCAAAATCTGCATAGCTTACATAACTTTCACCTTTTGAGTTTACAAGAAGGTTGTCTTTACCCAGTTTATACTCACCTGTTCTATTTCCTTGAGGATCAAAGAAGGCAGAAGGACTGATGAATGTCCATTGGATGCCAGTGGCATTATTTAAATCCTCAAGGTTCTTGGATTGATTAGATGCTGTTGCAAAGTATTCTTTCGGGAATTCAGGTGTTTCCAATACACGTATCGTTTTCGCCTCGTCAACGTAAAGGCTTCCAGCTCCGCCAACAACAATCAATTTAGTTTGAGGAGCCCCTTTCATGGCATCAATTAAGATTTTTCCTGCATCGACATGCAGATGTTCTTTCCCTGGTGCAGCACCAAAGGCATTCACTACCACATCAAATGCTTTAATATCTTCAGCTTTCAGATTGAATAGGTCTTTTTCCTGTACGGATGCTCCTTGAATTTGGACTTTGGCTTGATCCCTGACAATAGCCGTAACTTCATGTCCCCTAGTCAATGCTTCTTTTAAAATCATACTTCCAGCTTTTCCGCTCGCACCAATAATACCTATTTTCATTTTCAAATTCCTCCTATATCGTTTTTGAACCCTTAATTGAATCCTTAATTGTAACCCAGTTGCTTACATGTAATAATATAGGTTACAAGCCACTGATTTGTCAAATATATTTTATCCTGCCTTTAGTCATATGAGACATTACGATTGGAAGTTTTGATTTCCGATGATATATTCCGGTTTCCGATGATATATTCCGGTTTCCGATGATATATTCCTATTTTCGTCGATAAAAAAAGCACCATTCCCTGTAGAGTTGACAAAGAATGGTGCTTTTTTCAAATATGGCGGTTCTTCCTCATTAGCAGTCCCATACAGATAGTAATGAGAGTAAAAGCAATAAAAGCCAAAAACGGAATCGTGATGAAGCCTAACCAATTAATATACTCACCGGAGCAAGGAACACCACTTTGGCACATTTCGAAATGCTGTAGTGCTGGAATTTTTTGCAGACTATAGTGATACCCTGAAACCAACATGCCCAAAATCGATAATGGGAGTATGTATCGATGGATTTTCAGGTCCTGCTCATAAAAGGCACGGCCCAATAAAATAACGAACGGGTACATCAAGATCCTTTGATACCAACAAAAGGTACAAGGTACATAATGGAGAACCTCACTAAAATAGAGACTTCCAGCAGTGGCAATGATTGATAGGATCCACGAAAATAATAATGGCTTGTTCATCAACTATTTCTCCTTCGCTGCATCATCAACCATTTTCACTAAATCATCGATTGTATTTCCTTCAAACTTCTTGCCATTAACAAATAAGGAAGGTGTTCCAGAAACGCCTAATTCGTCGGCAATCTTCATATCCTTGTTCCATTGGTCCTCAGAATTATCGGCTTTAAAAGAGGAAACGACCTTTTTGACATCTTTGTCATTTGCAATTTCTTTCAATGTATCTTCTAGGAATTTGTCCGTAAACACATCTTCCTTTTCATATTTCGGGTCATCTGGCTGCTTATCGTACAACAGCTCATGAAATTTCCAAAAGGTATCATTTCCTAATTCTTGATAAACACTTTCCGCAAATTTAGCGGATCTAATTGAATCGACGTTAATGAACGAATAATTCATGAAATAAAATTGTGCTTTTCCAGTATCAATCAATTCACTTTGTATAGAAGGAAAGAACTTCTCCTCGAATGTCTTACACACTGGACATTTATAATCACCAAATTCCACAATTTGAACAGGAGCCGATTTTTCTCCCAAATAGGGCTGTGATTTATAATCCATTTCATAAGCAGCGGTATCTGTATCTTTGTCTTTCCCATTCGCTAAAAATATAAAGCCAATAATGATTACAGCGATTAACCCTATGATCCAAAACATGAATGCAGAAGATTGTTTTGGATTACCCTTTTTTTTATTAGCCATCATATACCTCCATCTGTTGTAGTTGTTTAGAAATTCCTTATACAGCCATAATGGACCTATAAGCATCATTAAGGCCGATTTCAGTTCCCCCTTCCTATATGCCTCTCACCTGTAACTGATTCATT
This sequence comes from Peribacillus simplex, assembly GCF_001578185.1. NCBI lineage: Bacteria > Bacillati > Bacillota > Bacilli > Caryophanales > Bacillaceae > Peribacillus > Peribacillus simplex. Next base: position 4,626,869 of record NZ_CP011008.1, read on the forward strand.
TACACGTAATAATATAAGTTTCACTATGATGTTTGTCAATTACACATACCTTTTATTTTTGCTTCTACTTAACGGCGTTACTTGACAGGTAAAGGTTAATGGATAAATATTATTCTTGCACCCTCAATTATAACTTGTAACTACTTGAATTACATGTTAAATAATTTATACTATATAAGAATAGAGATTTTAAAGGAGAGAAAAAAGAGATGTCCATCAGTACCCGCTTTTCCGTAGGAATCCATATATTATCTCTTTTAGAAATAAATAAAGAAGGCGTTAACACTTCTGATTTTATTGCAAAAAGTGTAAACACCAACCCAGCATTAATCAGAAAAATCACCGGCATGCTGAAGAGTGCAGGTTTAGTCAACGTTCGTCCAGGTATTGCCGGAGCGACATTGGCCAAGGAATTATCGGATATTACTTTACTTGATGTTTACCAGGCTGTTAACGTTGTATCCGATAAAGAGTTATTTGGAATCCATGAAAATCCTAATCCAGCATGCACCGTTGGAAGAAATATACAAAATACGATAGAACCCATCTTTTCAGTTGCTGAACTTGCCTTGGAAAAGGCATTGGGAGTGGTAACGATTGAGGATGTCGTTAAGGATATTTTAGAAAAGGATAAAATGAAATAATCAATGCTTCATTTCATTTTATCCTTTTCGTCGATATGAAGCTTTTTTCGAGCGGGAAGTTGGTTTTAAAAACAAAAAACACATGATTCGGTCTCTGTGTTTTTTGCTTCTTTCTTATTTGTACTTAGGAACTTCAATCGTCAATTTATAGGAATCTAATAGACTATACAAATTATAAATCTGTTTCACTTGTTTTGTTGCCCAGCCAATGTCAGTAGCATACTGGTGTGTAGCATATCCATATTTCTCTGCAGCTATAGGATTCCATCTCATTTTGTATAGCGTGTCCTGTCCAGCAGAGATATATCCTTTGGCGATAAATTCGGCTCCGCCTATGATGGCAGCTTCCGGAGTGAACCAGCCTGCATTATATGCGTATTGAGCGCCGCTGCTTAACGCTGTTCCGTCAAAAGCCCCCACTCCATACATATTATAGACCGTTTTCCCGTTCACCTTAACTCCAGTCGCCAACGGTGAAGTGCCATTCCCGGTTTCCAGCAAAGCATGTGAAATCAGGTAGATTTCATTCACCCCGTACTTTTCCCCTGCTGAAGTGAAGGTTGCAGCTTGGCCTTGTAAAATCCCTTTACCTGAAAGAATTCTATCATTCACTTCAGAAACGTTCATGTTGGTGACTTGGGAGAGCTTAACGAACTGGAACGATTTGATTGGATCATTCACAAAATTATCCGGATTGAGATTATATTCTATATCTTCCAGGCTGGCATTTACCCATGTCTTGTTATAATCCACCTCATACCAATAGTATCCGTCAGTGCCCATGACTTTTGATTTGATATTCAATGATTGATAATTGCTGACAGCACCGACTACCCAATAATTAGATCCAGCTCCGCCCCTGACACGCCATCCAGTTCCTTTTACCGTACCTTTTGTTGGATTGATTAACGTTAACCCATCCTCTCGTATGTAGGTTTTATACGTTTTATCCGTTTGACCATTCACGGCCATTTGGATTTCAACCATCTTGTCCATCGTAAGATTGTACTCCTTATCGATCCTGATTATCGATCCATTAGAACCCCCTGGAACTTCCGGCGCTTTGGCTGTTAAATATTGCGTACTTACATATCCCGTTTTTCCATTAGCTGTGACTCTTGACCAGCCATTAGACTCAGAATATACATTTACGGCCGTATTGTTTACAAGCTTGGCAATAATCGAAGCGGAAGCTGATGCAGAAGAGCGCATATTCAGACTGGAGCCATCATTCACATTTACATATTTAACTAACGTGGTTTCTTCTTCGTCTGGATTCGGATCCGGGCTTTCCGGTACAGAACCAGGCTTCGTTTCTGATAGATATTGCGTACTGACGTAACCTTCTCCGCCATACGCTATAATTTTTGACCAGCCATTTGATTCCGAGATGACTTCTACCTCTGCACCCTTGGCCAATTTCACAATGATGGAAGCACATTCTGACGGTTTATTCCGCATATTCAGAGAACCAGAGCTTACATTCACATATTTCGTCGTCGTTTTTTCAGGTATGGTTGGATTGGGAGCCGTTCCTGGCTTCGTTGTTGAAAGATAGTCAGTACTGACATACCCATCTATTCCATTGGCCTTGATTTTCGCCCATCCTTTGGATTCCGAATAAACCGTCACTTTCGTTCCTTTTGAAAGCTTCGCGACTATGCTGGCACTTTCCGTTCCGCTTTTTCGCATATTGAGGGAACCAGAGCTTACATTCACATATTTCGTCGTCGTTTTTTCAGGTATGATTGGATTGGGAGCCGTTCCTGGCTTCGTTGTTGAAAGATAGTCAGTACTGACATACCCATCTATTCCATTGGCCTTGATCTTCGCCCAGCCTTTGGATTCCGAGTACACCGTCACTTTCGTTCCTTTTGAAAGCTTCGCGACTATGCTGGCACTTTCCGTTCCGCTTTTTCGCATATTGAGGGAACCAGAGCTTACATTCACATATTTCGTCGTCGTTTTTTCAGGTATGATTGGATTGGGAGCCGTTCCTGGCTTCGTTGTTGAAAGATAGTCAGTACTGACATACCCATCTATTCCATTGGCCTTGATCTTCGCCCAGCCTTTGGATTCCGAATACACCGTCACTTTCGTTCCTTTTGAAAGCTTCGCGACTATGCTGGCACTTTCCGTTCCGCTTTTTCGCATATTAAGTGAACCTGTACTGACATTCACATATTTTGTTGTCGTTTTTTGAGGTGTGGCTATTGTGGATCCCGATCCTGGCTTTGCAGCAGACAGATACTTGGTACTGACATATCCGTCTTTTCCATTGGCTTTAATTTTCGCCCAGCCTTTGGATTCCGAATACACCGTTACCTGTGTCCCTTTTGCCAGCTTGGAGACTATGCTGGCACTTTCCGTTCCGCTTTTTCGCATATTAAGTGGACCTGTACTGACATTCACATATTTCGTTGTCGTTTTAACGGTTTCCGCAGCTTTGGTTACCGTTCCAGGTTTTGTCGTCGATAGATACTTGGTACTGACATATCCGTCTTTTCCATTGGCTTTAATTTTCGCCCAGCCTTTGGATTCCGAATACACCGTTACCTGTGTCCCTTTTGCCAGCTTGGCGACTACGCTTGCACTTTCAGTACCTGTTTTTCTCATATTGAGCGAGCCGGAATTTACATGGACGAACATGACACCTGTTTCAATATTGGCCTGTTCTGCATGTAGTGGAGCTGCAGATATTTTTTCTTCGAAAGCAACTGTAGACAACACTGCAAAACAGAAAGTTGGTAAAATTAATTTCTTCATCTCATTCTCCCTACTAAAGAATTATATTTTTAACATTTATTTAAATATCGGTTAAAATAAGTATTATGTTATAGGTATTTATCCTCATTCATTAAAAACATACCATATTCCTTTAAATCTATAGAGGGATCGATGAATTTGTAACAAAATAGTAAACTAATAGACTTTTAATTAATTTAATAGACATATTTGCAACGAAAATTCATTTCCTAAGTTTCTTGAAGCGGATGCACAAGTTTGTCGTCGAAATAAAGTATATTGAAATATTTATTCAGTTAATTAATTTATGGGGACGAACATCTTCCTGAATATACCGAATATACATAAGAGGTAAGCATACAATCCTAATATTTGACGGATTGAGGCAATAATCTATATACTCACTATATATACTTATATGAATCCTTCTGTTAAGGGGAGTAGCTATACAATAAAGTCGTCAATACAGGATTTTATCCTCGGCTTTATTGGCAACTGATCTTAGTTGTTTGCAAGACCTTGCCGATTATTTGGTGAGGTCTTTTAATTTTTAAAAGACGGTATAACCAACAATCGGTTATACCGTCTTTTTTTGATTCGAAAAAAATTCACAATAGAGGTGAAAAGTATGCAGAACTATTATGAATTAGCTCAAAGCGTTAAGATTTCCGATGATAAAAAGCATATATTGCTTGATGCCGACCAATCTTTATCACTTATCGGAAAAGGCCGAAGCGCTTATGTATTCCGAATCCATTCCACCAATAAAGCCCTAAAAGTGTTTTTCCCGGACCATACTCACACAGCAAAAGTTGAAGCTGAAATATACAAAACCGTTCAAGCCATCGATTACTATCCAACACTATATGATGCGGGGGTAAATTACCTGGTTATAGATCACATCGAAGGCAACACTCTTTTTGAATGTTTAACATTAGGAATCCCGATAACGGAAAAAAACATCGAGGAGATTGACCATGCCTTACAATTAGCAAGGAAAGAGGGATTGAATCCTTCGGATATCCATTTACGAAACATCTTCATCACTTCCGAAATGAAGGTGAAGATCATTGACGTTGCAAGGTTTAAACAAGTGAAATCATGTAATCAGTGGCATGACCTGAAAAGTGCTTTTCACCTTTTATATTCGAAGTCATTTTTTCCGAAGAAAATCCCTGGCTTCATACTTAATTCCATTGCAGCGATTTATAAAAAGAGATTCTTGCCCATCTGATCATCACCATAAAAACAAATGGAGGCATATATGAAAAAAAGAATGACCATTGTTTTTCTGTCCTTCCTTATATTAAGCGGCTGTTCACTTTTGGGAGAAGTCAATTCATCATTGGAGTATGCGGATAATGCGACGGGATATATTAATACCGTTAAGGATTTTGCCAATGAGGTGCCCGCATTGGCACAAGATGCCGTCACGAATGCCGAAGCAAGGAGAAATCTTGAAAAAGAATTGCAATTGATGAAAACGGAGATCGAAGACTTCAATGCAACTGAACCACCCCAAATCGCTGAAGGCATCCATGAGAAAATCGTCAGCTCAAATCAACAGCTTTCAGATGGAATTGAATTATACTTGAATAATATTGAAAGTGGCCAAATTGACCCTAAGGCATTGGAAGATTCAGAGGTAATGAAATCAATCGATAATTTAACAGAGCTGGCAAAACAAATTGAAGAATTGGTTAATTAAGCAGTCTGCTTCCTTAATCCTTATTCCTGATTTCAGGAATAAGGAGAATGGCTCGAAACAAATCATTGACATGCAACCAAAAGGTTTTATATAATCAATAAAGCGAAACCAATTGGTTTCATAATTTTCAATGACAAAGGAGAATCATATGGAAAATCAACATACACTACAGGATATCAAGAAGACAGTTATTCTTGAAGCACCTATCCAAAAAGTTTGGGATACAGTTTCGACTGCAGAGGGTATAGCTTCATGGTTCATGCCAAATGATTTTCAACCGAAAGTGGGACATGAGTTCCATGTGCAATCACCTTTTGGTCCATCTCCTTGTAAGGTAACGGAGTTAGATGCTCCTAATCGTCTTTCATTCAGTTGGGATACGGACGGTTGGTTCATTTCCTTCATTTTAAAAGAACTGGATGGCAAAACGGAGTTCACCCTTATTCATGGTGGTTGGAAAGAGCCTGAAACGATTCTTCCGAAACCGAATGAAAAGAGCTCAGTGATTCGCGATAGAATGGATCATGGCTGGGAACAGCTCGTTCATGCAAAACTTAAAAAGGTTGTTGAGGGCTAAGTGTCTGCAGCAGAAAAGCATGATGTATTTCAGGCTATCGCCGACCCAACCCGCCGTAAGGTCCTGCAATTGCTTGCTGAAGGGGATTTACCCATTTCAGAAATCACTTCTCACTTTTCCATGAGCCGGACAGCGATTGCCAAGCATCTTCATATCCTTTCTGAAGCTGAATTGGTCAGTGGCCGGAAGGTAGGCAGAGAGAAACGCTTTCGACTTCAGCCAGAACCTTTAGCGGAATTGAAACAGTGGCTTTCCTTTTACGATCAATTCTGGGATAACAAATTATCCATCCTTAAACATGTGATTGAAAATTCAGGGGAAAATGGATTGAAAGTCATCGATAAAGAAAAGGACACGGATGAACCCTCATAATGAAGAAAACCCCCGGCGCATTGCACCGGGGGTTTTTTCATTAGTTTATGCATCCATCTCCACATTGTGTTCTTTGCGCTTTCGGATGACCATCGTTAGCAATAGTAGTAGATTGAAGACAATGATGCATCCAGTAAGGAACACGATACTCGTTGTCAATGCATCCACTCCAAGGCTAGTACTCATCGCCTGACGGAAGCCCATGACAGAGTATGTCATTGGTATGAACGGGTGAACATGACTGAAGAAGTTATTGGTCAGTTCCACAGGGAACATTCCTCCGCTTGCACCTAGCTGTAGTACAAGGAATATCATCGCTATTAAACGACCTGGATTTCCAAATCCTACGGTCAGGAAGGTAACGATGAACATGAAGGTAAGTGAAGTCAAAATGGAAACCCCTATGAATTGCCCCATGTTCTCGACCTGTAAGTCCATTCCCCAAATCATGATCGCATCCAACACTAATGCTGAAAGCGTTGCTTGGATAAATAGGACCGTGAATTTACTGAACCACCAAGCCACTCCAGATGTAGGTCTTGTAGATGCCTTGCCTGTCGGGAATCCCATGTTGAAGGCAATAGCTCCTACAAATAACCCAAGAGACAATACATAAGGAGCCAGGGCATGACCATAATTAGGCACGTTACTGCTTTTTTGTTCTTTAACCTGTGCCGGTTCAGCAATCATGCTGTAATTATCATCTGTTGTTTCATTTTCATTTATTTCTTCTGCACCATCACTCAGTTTTTCCGAAAGTTCGCCTGTTCCATCTTTTAGAGAGGAGATTCCATCGCCCAATTTATTTGAACCTTCAGCAAGTGCTGATGAACCTTTATTGATTTTACCTGCTCCATCAGCAAGTTGGATGACTCCATTGCTTAAAGTTGGTAAATTGCTTGCCAATTGTTCAGTGCCTTTAACAAGTGCTGACGAACCATCTTTCAAGGAACCTGAGTTTGCATTCAGTTCATTCGCCCCATTAGCAAGTTTATTTGCCCCTTCGCCAACTTGGCTAACACCAAACGCATACTTCTCAAGACCATTGCCAAAGGAGGATGACCCTGCCTGAAGTTGTGAAACTCCATCAACCAGTTGACCAGATCCCTCAGTTAGTTTTGATAAACCATTATTTAACGAAGAACCGCCTTGTGCTAACTGATTGATCCCATTCACTAGTTCTGGTGTCCGTTCATTTAAACTATCGGTTGCCGCCGTTAATTGATTGCTGCCTTTAACGGCTTCATTCATGCCGGTATTTAATTGGGTTGCACCAGGAATCAATTGTTCTTCCAATGAGTTCCTTATTGCCGTATACCCATTTAAAGCTGAAATGGCGTTTGGATTAACTTTATTAACCGCATTATTTAAATTGGCCACCTGTTCTGGAAGTTGGCCTAATCCATTCAATACTGGCATTACTTTATTCGTTAATTGCGCTGATAAGTCGGATACACTTGCAGCAAGATTCGATGCAATTTGTTTTTGTGCTCCCGCTTGTATTTGAAGTTCATTTTGAATGGCTCCAATTAATTCGGATTGTTGTTCACTGGTCATACTTTTGTATGCTTCAGTGTTTTGAACGGTATTGATTGTGCTTTGTCCATTATTCGCAATCGTTGATTGAAGTTCCGTTAAAGCTTCTTGGCTTTTATTGAGATCTTCAGTAATGCCAGATACGGTACCGGACGTGCTGCTTCCTGCTGGGACCGCTTTTTGCAATTGATTCACACCGCTTTGAATGCTTGACAGTCCTTGCTTAAGCTGACTCAGCTGTTCTTCTGCGGGCAATTGGCCATCCATCTTTTTCAGGCCGGCATTTAACGCCCCGCTTCCTTCAGCCAGTTTAATGATTCCCTCATTTAAACTCTGCTGACCTGCTGCCATTTTTGGGATTCCTGTAGATTGGTCCGTCAGCTGCCTTGCATTTTGCGATAATTGATTCAACCCATCATTCAAATTCGCACTGCCTGTTTGCGCTTGTGCTAATCCAGTATTTAAAGTTTGGGCTCCTGGAACCACTTTGGCCAGCCCAGTGGAAAGTTGGGAAGAACCTTGTATAAGTGCTTTACTATTATTAGTTAATTCCCCTGTACCTGATGCGAGTTCGTTCGCACCCTTTTGCAACTGACCGACACCAGAAGTGTATTTTGATATTCCCTTATTTAATTCCGAAGCGCCACTTTCAAGTTTATTAGCTCCTTCCAAAAACTCGCCAACACCAATTTGAAGTTTATTCGCCCCCTCTTTAAAAGTTAATGTACTGGAAGCTAATTTATTCAGATTCTCTGTCACTTCTTTGTTTCCATCATGCAGTTTTTCAGCACCTTCATCCAGTTTTGATGCCCCATCTGCTGCATCACCGAATCCATCTCCGATTTCATCCAGCTGTGAGAAGATCGCTTCCGCATATTCTTTTGTGACACTTTCAGCAATTTCCGTTTTCAAGTTATTCGCTGCCTGTTTTCCGACCGTTTCCGAAACGAAACTGCGTCCAGGATTCACATCATATGTTAAATTCATTTTCTTAGGCTTATCATCCAGGACGGTTGAAGCGTTTTTTGAAAAGTCCTCTGGAATGGTAACAACCATATAATATGTACCATCTTCGAATCCTTTTTTCGCCGCTTTTTCCGTTACGAAATGCCATTCTAAATCATCATTGTCCTTTAATTGCTCGATTAGCTCATTACCGACAGTTAAGGTTTTACCCTCATACTCCGCCTTCACATCATTATTCACGACTGCAACAGGCAATTTACCCGTATTCCCGTATGGATTCCAAGCAGAACTAAGGAATAACCCCCCATAAATAATCGGAACGAACAGTAAAACGATTGCGACACCGATCAGTTTTGGATTTGTAAGTAAAAGCTTCCATTCTTGTTTAAGCATGTTCACTCTTTTTCACCCTTCTTTTCACGCATTAATTCACTCAATGACTCCGAACTCCAATTAAGAGTCGGTATGTCCGTGTTGCCAAAGCTTTCTTTAAGCAAATCTGCCACTGTTTGGCTGGAAAAGAACTCCATTAAAAGTTCATCCGCCTGAGAAAACATTCGCCGAAGAACGTCCATGCCCTTTTCTGCATACTCTCCATCTTTAAACGCTTTTTCTATAAGTCCTGTATCTGGAAACATCGAAATAGGGCCTTCCATCGCTTCAATAATTTCAAGGTTTTTAATCTTATCTGCACTTTTGGCAAGAGAAAGGCCGCCATTATTACCAGGAACGGAAGTGATTATCCCCTTACAGACCAATTTCCTTATGATTTTTTTCAAATAAGAAGGAGAAACCTCTAACCGCCTGCTGATCTCATTAGACGAAAGCGGTACATTTTTATCCTGGGTTGAGAGTATAACAATGATGCATATCGCTTGCTCGACCCCTTTAGTTAATTGCAATTCAGTTCACCTCTTCAAATATTTAAGTAGATGTTTCATATCCATAATGGATATTCGGTATCTATAATTAAACCCTGTTTCATCTAATAAATCAAGTTATTTTTAGAAAAAAATTCCTAAAAAAAAGGTGAACCCCTTATTACAGCATAATAAGGGGTTCACCTTTACAACAACTTTTATAGATCATTTAGAAATTCATTGACTGCCTCTGGGGTTTTAGCATTCGCACTGTGCAAATGTGCAATCTTTTCTCCATTTTTAAAAACCAATAAAGATGGAATTCCCATCACGGTCTGCTCTTCTGAAATCTCTGGATACTCGTCACGATCGATTGTAAACCACTGTTTGTCTTGATGTTCTTGGGTGATCTCATCAATGAACATGTCTAAACGTTTGCAGTCTGGACACCATGTAGTCGTAAAAATCCCGACTGTCAGTCCCTCTTGTTTAATTTGTTCACGGTATTCTTGTTCAGTATTTATATTTTTCATGATTGTCCCCTCCGAACTTTTCTTATCATCATCATACTTTCATCCATGAATAAATGTACTCAAGGATTAATATATAATTAATTCCTTCACAGTACAAACGGTTTATCCTCGATCTGGTTTGGGGTGAGACACATCCGAACCCCCTTTTGTAAACAAATTTTAAGAAAAGCCAGTTTGCCCATAGTTTTTTCTTTAGGCTCTTTTCGTAAAGATTGTTGTTTTTAAAACGAAACTATTTAAGGTTGATTGGAGCGGAAGTGCGAGACTCCTGCGGGAGCAGCGGGACAGGTGAGACCCCACAGGCGTTTACGCCGAGGAGGCTCACCGCCCGCACCAAGGAAAGCGAGCATCTGGAGGGGAAATCAACCACAACTCACTACCTGGTAAATAGCAACATAGTATGTGAAAACAGCCTTTCTTTAAATACGATCCAGTTGTTTAAGCCGGAGCACTTTTTTCGACCTTCACCGTACTTTTCCGAACCCCCTTTGGTCAACAAACTGAAAAAAGCCACTATCCAGCGGCCTTTTCACTTCATTCATATTGGGAGAGTAAGTTGCCAGGAAACACCGAACTTATCGGATACCCATCCGAACTTCTTACTGAAGGAATAATCGCCTAATGGCATCAGCACTTCTCCGCCATCAGTTAAACTCGCAAAAATCCTGTCAATTTCCTCTTCCGTATCACATGTAAGTAATATTGAAAACGAAGGTGTAAACGTAAATTGATGCTTAATATTGCTATCGATGCACATAAACTCCTGATCCTTCAAGGTAAAGGCAGCTTGCATGATACTTCCCTCTGCACCTGCTTCATTCGCTCCATACCGAATCATGCTGGTTATTTTCGATCCTTCAATTAAAGATGTGTAATAATTCATGGCTTCTTCTGCATTATTTCCTTGGAACATCAAGAAAGGTGTGACCTTTTTCATTCATCATCAAACTCCTTTTTCAACCTTAATTATTCTCGATATCGGGTTTATGGCGCCCACCAGTTACCTGAAACAACAATCATTGTTTGTAATTTTATCGTATTGGCAAAATAGTCATCATCTTCTTGTTCCTGTATCGTCCTTTTCCATAATCGGTTGATCCATTGCTGATTGGAGGAATCAACCATGGCACTGACCATGAATGGAGCAACAAAGGTTGTACTATTTCCTTCTTCTAAGACTTTTCCGTTTAGAGTATAGCCGGATTGGATATTTTCAGGGTTCCCATCCGTTTCCTCCTTAATCCAATTATTCATCTTCTTTAATTGCGGCAGCGCTCTTTCATCACCAGTAAGTAAGTAATCGAGCGTATAGCGCCAAGGGGTCCTGCTGCTGTTCCAGCTATAATTGCCGTCATTCTCCCCTTCTAAAAAGTCAGCTTGTGCCGGCTGGTATCCTCCCTTGGATTGTACAATGAAGTCCGGCATGAGGCCTGTATTGCCGCTTTTTTCTTTATAAATGGAATGAATGATCTCATAAGCCTTATCCGTTACACTTTTCCATTCATGATTCCCAGTTGCCGCCTCAAAGGACTTCAAATGATTGAGAAGAAAGTCCGATGAACGAGTCGATTGTCCGTATACATCATCTTCATCTTCCGCCCAGTCCCCTAGTTTAATCAGGGACTGCGACCGATTTATCTCATTCGACATGATTGCATCCATGATGTCCTTTGCTCTGGCAAGATAGTTGATTTCCCCTTCACTTCCCCATTGGCGATCGGCCAATAATAACGAATAAGCGATATCCATATCGCCATCTGTTGCTGAATCGGCATCACCTGGCGTATTTATGATTTTGCCCGATTTATCCTTTACTTGCTGCCACGCCATTAATGAAGAATCATTATCACTTTTATGCGCTTTATAAAAACGATAAAGCCCATCGAAGTACTGCCTGTCCTTGCTGCCTGCCATGATTGCCGTTATCATCATCCCATAACCGTGCGCTTCAGAAACGGTCACTGCGTTCTTTGGTTCTGCATATCCTTTATCATTGTAAAAAATATAATATTCATCCTTTTTATCAGCAGGCTGCCTAAGATATTCATCTTTCCAGACTTTGTAAAAATCCGCTACATCATCATCCAGCTCTTCTTGTGATAGATTGTCAGGTTTTATCGTTCCTGATTGATAGACTGTATGCTGTGGAAAGGGCCTTTTACTTTCCAGTTCTTTCTTTGTGGTTTGAGATTCTAATGCAATCCAGGCGATGATTCCAAAAACGATCACGCCCATAGCTATTAATAAACTTGCTCTTTTTTTCATGGTTGGCTCCTTGAATTATGATGATATGAATTTGAGCGTGAAACATTAACATTTTTATGTACTTCTTTTCCTGCTGCGACTGATTCAATAGCGAGGTTCCATTAAAAGATCCTGCCCACTTTTGCTTCCGTGCCCTTCCATATTCTCTTTATATTTTCCCTATGTAAAATGATGACGAATAAGCAAATGAATGAAGAGAGTGCAGTGATGAGCCTGCCTTCAAATAATAGGCTGTAAATCAATATGGAAATGCTCCCCAAAATCGAACTGAGAGATACATATTTTGAAGTCAGCAAACTAATGAAAAAAACGATGCAAGCACTGAATGTACCTAATGGAGCTAAAAATAAAAGCACTCCCGCTGATGTTGCCACGGCCTTGCCCCCTTTAAATCCCGCAAAAACAGGAAAGGCATGCCCAATTATGGCAAGTAAGCCGCATAGTATTGGGGAAACGTTTGAATGCAGCATCATAGGGAGAAAGCAGGCGATGGAACCTTTCATTAAATCAGCAATGGCTACTACCGTCCCCGCTCTTTTGCCCAATACCCTAAAACTATTGGTTGCGCCAAGATTCCCACTCCCATATCCACGAATATCGGTACTATAGAACAATTTGCCGATAACCAGAGCAAATGGGATGGAACCTATTAAGTAACTTGATAGGAGAATGATCATGTTCAGCATAAATTACCTTCTTCTTGGAATCATTGATTATATCTCAAGGATCCTACGATTCTTTTATAACGCCTTTTGAAGCTTCACTCTTTTACAATCCCGATAACAAAACCATCATATCCTTTCATACCAACAGTTTGCAAGACGGTCGAATCGATTCGCGGTTCTTCGGATAGCCTATCTATGAATGTCCGTACACCCATCACACTCGGGTCTTTGCTATCCTGATCGATCACTTTTCCATCGCGGATGACATTATCGACCACGATGACGGTCCCAGGCCGTGAAAGTTTCAATGCCCAGTTAAGATACTCGGGATTATTAGGTTTATCAGCATCAATAAAAATTAGGTCGAAGCCCGATAATCCTTTTTCTTGAAGGGTTGGCAAGGTTTTGAGCGCCGCCCCGACCATTATATGGATTTTATCGGCCAATCCCGCATTTTTGATATTGGCTTCAGCCACTTTTGCATGCTTAGCCTCGTATTCAAGCGTTATCAACCGCCCATCTTCCGGCAATGCACGCGCGAGCCAAACACTGCTATAACCCCCAAGCGTCCCTATTTCCAATATGTTTTTCGCTCCACTGATTTTTGCTAGTAAATGAAGGAATTTCCCTTGGTTTGGAGATACATCAATGGCAGGCAGCCCTGCTTCTGCATTCGCTTTCAATATCGAATTCATGATCGGATCTTCCGTATGAAGTTTATTACTAAAATATAAATCTACATCATTCCAAATTCCAGACATCTCAATCTTCCCCCTTGGTCAGTTTCATCTTTTTCAATTCCATCAATCCTTCGCCATCCAATGATATATCTATTTGCTGATCAATGACTAACGAAAGCGGAAAGATTTCCGACTCTCTATCCGAAAAGAACCAGCGCCGTTTCCTTGGACCTAAAAGTAAAAATGCTCCTGCTTCATGCTCCCCCATGAAATTCAATCCATCTTCTCTTATCGGTTCACCACTCCTTACAGGTATGCCGAAACTGATCAACTGATTCCCTAAAGCCCTGACTTCATTCGTCGTAATGTTCATTTCACTAATACACAGGACGTTTTGAGCTGAGAAAGACTCAGCCCCAGATTTGGGTGACACGGAATACCTGGATATGAACTCAACAATGTTGCCTGAAGGGTCTGAAAAATAAAAGGCATGTGCATCTGAATAGCTGAAATAAACTTCGTCCTCATCATCTTCGCTTGTCAATTCCACCTTTGAATTCGCCCATGCTTTTGCCAAAGTGAATAAATCGGTCGGTATGTTCATGGCAAAATGATAAAAAGGCTTTTTTTGGAGATGGTATTTTTTTATTTCAAGTACACTGTCCCCAGCCCTAATTTCAAAACCATCATCTGTATGCGATAGTAACTCGAATCCTAGCTCATTAACATAAAATTTCCGCATATCATTCAATGCATGACTGTACAAAGTGACCTTATTGATAATCAAAGTCTAATCCCCCTTAAAATCCCCAACCCACCTAACAAATATTGTAAACAAATACAGTATTTATGCAAATATTCTGTACTCTTCATTTACATGGCTATGTTACATAATATTGTTGATTTTTCAATTAAAAACAAAAGGACTCACACTATCAATAATAATAAATATCAACTGATCACTTTATATTCTTTTGGTAAATTCCCTTCATGTATCCATGTTTGATTAAAGACTTCAGGCATTGCCAAAGAAGCTCCATGCCTAATTTCAGGTTAATCACACCTATACTTTTTGAGTTGGTTTCGATAATATCTTTTGCAGATTTTTTCATAACAGCTTTTTCTCTTTCACCCACAGTAACCAATATCGTTCCATTTGCTTCTCTAAAATCTTTGGGTTTTTCAACCGACATGTTTTCTTCTAATACTCTAACAGGAATGTCAGGTTTCATTTGACAACTTTCTTCATAATATTTTCTAAAGCAGTCTTCACTTACATTTAATGTTTTTGCCTGCAGTTTGGAAAACCACCTATTTTTATTAATAGAAATGATAATCTAATAGAAGGTTCAATCCATTTTTTAGCGTATGAAATCGGTCTGACCAAAGCACTATTTACTATTGCAAAATCAATTAAATCTGGTTTCATACTTAACGGATTACTTTCTTTCCGCTTGCTTTTTCTTCGATTAATTTAATTCCTTCTTCTGCACTACCTTTTATAGAAAAATTCATTTCATAATTGCTTAGTCCATGTTCAGGTAAGTCTGGAACTATGCAATGATAATGAGTGAAGTATTCCCATATCCAACTACTCACTCCGCCACATGTAAAAATAGAACCCTTATCACCATATTCTTGATAATGTAAAGCCAAAGGTTTTACCTCTCTTTTTGTAAATGTTATTTTATTGGTAAGTGTTATCTTCATAAAACTTTCAAGGTTAGTACTGCTAAACTTGATACGTTCTTAATATGTAATAAGTTCCATTAATTGGACGTAAACAATTCCATTCAAAAAAGGCCACCAAATTGGTGGTCCCCCGCTTAGAGAGCAGTACATTTTCCTTACGCTCTTCCTGGCAATGCATGCTTTGTAGAATAATATGCGATAAGGCGATTACATTCCTTAAAATCATACTCACTTTTCATCTTAAAGAGTTTCACTCTTTAATTTTCAGTCCAAGCATGGCTGCAAAGCCTATTGCTTGGTCCGGGGAAACTTCGCATCCATTTAAATCCTCCAGGGATACGGTAAGCCTTTGAAATGTAGAACTGCTAATATCAATTCCTTTTAGCGGTGTCCGGGAAAAGTTCACTTCATTTAATTTACATGTATCGAACATCACTTTCTTGAATTTACAATCATAATAATCAGCACTTTCCAATGAGCAATGATCGAACTTCACTTGTTTTAATGCGGCATAACCAAAAGCACTTAAATTACAATTGCAATTCTCAAAGGAGACATTCCCTAAACTGGCATCAGAAAGATTAATGCCTAATAGTTTGGACTCTTTGAATTCCACCCGATGAATCGAGCCACCCATGAAATCGGCATTCGTCAAATCGCAATGGTCAAAAACGACATCCGTCAGCTCAATATTCCTGAATGATACATCGCTGAATATCACATGTTTAAAAACTACCTGTGATAATACGATTTGGTCCATCTTTTCTCTATCGATCGTACAATTGCTTATGATACAGGTATCCAGATATGGCTCATCTTTATAATATATTTCCTGAAAGTTCGCTTGAGTTAAGTCATGGGGGATCTTCGGCTGTTCAATTTTGATTTTGCCTGACATATTATCACCTTTTCACTTTATTCTTAAAATCATTAAAGACCATTGAGGGCATTGGCTAAAAGTAAAGCAGCATGTAAACAGGATCATTCAAGTAATCACGTTGCTTTGCTACAAACAGATTTGAATGAAGTTTGCCATGTTGCATTCCCTGTCCGAATTTCAAAAGCCTGTTTAAACAGCATAACAGCTTTTCTAAAATGTGAGGGCATTAATATTTTTTAGAAGAATGGCTATTAATTTTGGTCATTTTGTGTCTCCTTACCAGCTTTCCATATTGCCCAAATAAAAAAGCCGCCCCGTATGGCAGCTCCGCAAAAAAGCATGAAGTGAATTTAAAAATCGGTATTGATTTCTTTAGGCATCCGGAAATAATATAGCACGGCACCCATTATGGCCATCATACCGCTTATCAGAAAGAAAGCTTGAAAGATATTCCCTCCCACAGTTGGGGAATTGGATACAAAACCACTCGAAATCAGAAAAGGGACGCCAAATCCAGCCAAAAATAGTGCTATTTTTTTACTGCTTCTTTTGAATAGGGCATAACCCGTAATTATGATTAAGTACGAAGACGTTAGGACCATCAACACTGGAAATACCGGTTTGAATTTTGCTGCATACACGAAATAGTCCAAATTCGAAATATCTTGATCATTCAACATCTGTGAAAAGTGAGTTGAATATCTCCATTCCCAAGGGTTATCCAGAATTTCGCTGCCTTCATACCAGGTACAAAATGAAAAAAGTAAAAGGAAAAATGCAGCGATTATTATTTGGACAAAGTATTTCACTGACAATATCACCACCTATAGACAATAGACCTACATTATACCAATGACTTGGAAATTTATATACAACTAACCATCTTCCTATAATAATTAGACCCGGAAAAGCTAAAATTTAATCAGAAAAGGGAATAAGATATTAAGGGCTAGCAAAAGCTAAACATGGATGTCGTTAGCCTTTATTTATCAGATAGTGCGGTTACTTAGCCATTTCCCTTCATCTTACCAATTAACGAAAATACTTAAGGTGCCACCAATTCAACTTTCATCCTATCCGGGTCTTCGAAAAATACAGCATAATGTTCCTTCCCACCGGCGAAGGGGTGCTTGTCGGCATAGAGGATGGTAACTCCCCTGTCCCTTAATTTTCTGGTGATCTCATCAACCTGTTGACGGGAGGTGGCGTGAAAGGCTAAATGATTAAGGCCCACTCGTCCCCTATGATAGGGAATGTCAAGAAACCTAGTTTCCGCTTGTACAAAAACAATGTACATGCCATCCAATCTCCAACTCTTCCCGCTTTCCCACTCCTGGTATGGCTCATAATTGATTTCCTCCAAAAACCAGCCCCAAAAATCAACGGTCCTATGTAAATTTGAAACATTCAGCTCAATATGATGTAGAAATCCCTTTGACAACTTTCATCCCCCTTTAATTTGGGCCTTTACTCGTGAATTTCGTACTTTTACTCGTGAGTTTCGCGCTTTTACTCGTGAGTTTTGCGCTTTTACTCGTGAGTTTTGCGCTTTTACTCGTGAATTTTGCGCTTTTACTCGTGAATTGGGCTTAAATCGTACATGCTTCACATCTTCTCCTATATTCTCCCTCACCTTATCAAAAACCCCCAAAATTAACAATCTGAATCCAATTGGACATAATGAATGATTTCTGTTATTATAGTTACTCAGGGTAACAATTACTCAAGGTAACTATATATTATAAGGAGTGTTTCTGATAAAGACTTACCAAAAATTCTTTCAGCAATTATTGCTGATGTACCGGCCTTTTGAAAATAATCTAAATATACAGCTGAACAAGCATGATTTACACAGGGCGCAATGGTCCATTTTACATTACTTATCCAATTATGGTTCGGCAACGCTTGTAGAGCTTGCCAATTATCAAAGTGTGGAAAAGCCCACAATTACCAGGACCATTACCCGTTTGGAAGAGCTGGGATATGTCGAGCATGTGCCAAGTAAAGATAGACGGGAAAAAAGAATGCGGCTTACTGAGCTTGGCTCAAATCTCTACAGTGAAGTCCGCGTGACAATCGATCAATACGAACAGGACATCTTGAAGGGGATCACTGAAGAGGAACAACTCGCGGCCATACGCATTATGGGCGAAATAAGAAATAACATTATAAAGTAAGGAGATAATAAAATGGAACAATCCAGACCTAGACTGTGGACGAAGGACTTTGTCATCGTTTCTTCCATCAATTTTTTCATAACATTAATCTTTTATTTACTGATGGTGACACTTGCCATCTATGCCGTAAATGAATTGAATGCTTCTACAAGCCAAGCCGGACTCATATCGGGTATTTTCATAATCGGGACATTAATCGGACGTCTGTTCATCGGCCGTTTCATTGATTCAATCGGCCGCAAGAAAACATTATTCATCGGATTGATCTTTTTCACTTTGACAACACTTCTATATTTTGTGGATCTCGGAATTGGCTTCCTGCTCGTTAACCGCCTGATCCATGGTATGGCGATGGGTATGGCGAGTACTGCGACAGGAACGATCGTCGCCCAGATCATCCCGGCAACACGAAAAGGAGAAGGCATCGGCTACTACAGCATGAGCGCAACACTTGCGACGGCAATCGGCCCTTTCATCGGTCTGTATATGGCTCAACATACAAGCTTCCAAGTGATATTCAGTTTTTGCCTGGCTTTAGGGCTGATCAGCCTGATTACAGCATTCTTCCTTAATGTCCCGGCATTGAAAGTGACGGCAAAAGTGACTGAAAGTAAAGGATTCAAGCTTTCCAATTTCATTGAACCTAAGGCACTGCCCATCTCAATCATTACTCTGTTATTGGCATTCTGCTATTCCAGCGTCCTTTCTTTCATCAGTTTCTATGCCATCGAAATCAATCTGGTCAATACAGCAAGCTTCTTCTTTGTCGTTTACGCAGTCGCTGTATTATTATCACGCCCTTTCTCAGGACCGTTAATGGACCGGAAAGGATCGAACTTCATTATGTATCCAGCCTTTTTGATTTTCGGAGTCGGTTTGCTCCTTCTAAGCATAACAACCAATAGTTTCACTTTACTGGCAGCTGGTTTCCTCATCGGCCTTGGATTCGGTAATATGCAATCAAGCTCGCAGGCGATTGCCGTTAAACTGACACCGCCTCACCGAATGGGGATGGCAACGTCCACCTTCTTTATCATGCTTGACGCAGGACTTGGATTCGGCCCTTATATTCTCGGATTCATCATTCCAGTAACAGGTTACAGCACATTGTATGTCATCCTTGGCGGTGTGGTCATCGCAACTTCCATTCTTTACCACTTCCTGCACGGCAGGAAAGAACGTTCAGCCAGAGCGAACTTGGCTTCCGTTTAACGAAAAAGGGATATCCCATTGGAGGATATCCCTTTTTTCACGATTTTTGTGCCATTTAAAGAATCAAGCCGATTAGAATTCGTCCGTTGTTGGAGGTAATTCGTCCTTCACTAAAAAAAGAAGCTGTCTCAAAAGTTTTTGAGACAGCTTCTAGTGATAGTCATCCCTTATTTGACTTCCAAGCTTTCGATATTAAAACCATAATTTTTGCCGTTCTTTTTATTTGTGACTGTTTCACCTTTATATAAAGTCTTTCCAGTCTTATAATCGGTAATTAGAAGTTGGGCAGGCTTGGATGTTAAAACGCCCTCTTGATCCCTTCCGCTGCCTAACAGGAAGTATACACGCCCATTCTTAAAGGCAGCGAAGTCTTGTTCTTTTTTATTAACAGTTAGATCTAGCTCCATGTCATTCGTTATCTTTTGACTGCTTAGATCAAACGTCTTAATGTGATATTTATCGGACTTGGTATCAACTATGTAAAGTTTTTTCCCATCCGCATATCCACCTCTTGCCATGTCCGGGCTAAGCGATTCTTTTTTGGGCAATTTAACCGTTTCTAATTTTTCCGTATCATAATTATAAGATAAAAGCTTGCTTTCCTTTAGTTTTTCCTTAAAGCCATCCTCATGATTTACCCCTTTAATTAACGAAATTAATACCATGTTGTTTGGCTGGGAAGGTGCAATATCAGTTGGCATCTCAAGGTCAACTTGATTGGGATCAGTAAAAGTTTCAGATAAAAGGGTTTTATCGCTCAAAACTTTCTTATTAGCTAAATCGATCGTATACAGATGAACCTCTATTGTTTGCTTTTCATCGTTTGAATTAACATCATTCATCGTTAAAACCTGCAGTTTTGAATGGACCAACTGCACATCCCTGACAACAACATTCATGATTCTCTCTTGATCGGGAAGTTCAATTTTGAAAGAAGTTTCATCTTCGCCTTTCTTCTCCAGTAAACCGATATCAAACTCCGCTTCCATTTTTCCGTTCTTTGTAAAATCTTCATTCACCGAGGCGTAAGCCAGGAAATCATCGTCTTCATATAAAGAATTAATGGAATCCCTACCACGCATAAATGAACGATGTTCTTTTATCAATCTTTCAATTTGAAAATCTTGTATTCCAGATAAGTTTTCAAAGTAAGACCGTTCGCTGGCATATATGGATTGATTGGATACAATCGTTAATGGTTCATATATGGGATCAACTTCGAGTGAACCATGTATTATTACCGGATCAAGCTCTTTATCACTGCCTTCTAGCGTCTTGAAATTATACTTTGGAAGGCCGGAAGCGGAGGAAGCTACTTTGACATAATAGGTCCCGATGCTTAAGATGACAACCATTCCAATAATGATGCTGCATATATAACGTTTCACCTTGTCACTCTCCTTTAATAGTTGTTATACCGTAACGCGATTTTTCAATAACCAGGAACCAAGCCAAATCGAGAGTCCTGTCACAATGATTCCTAAGGCGAGCTGCAGACCAAGTATTTCATTAGGGTAAAAATAGAAATTACCACTCTCCATTACGAAAACAGGAGTTAAAAACACTGCAGCAGAGATCCCGACATACACCAAGCCCAAAATGATTCCTTTTATGCGGAAACTTCTTTCAAACATGATCGCCGTGAATAATATCGACATGATCATAAGACCTATGCCATAGGAAAGCAGGAATTGCGTGAAGTTGCCTGGAATAACCAAATTCAAGACACTATTCAATTTAGCGATGGCAAAAGTTGACATTTCCATTTTCAAAAGCGATTCAGGTGCGTATGAATTAAATAGGGCATTTTCCATGGGTAAAATGATAATCTGGAAAGCAATCAATCCTAACACCATCAAGAAGATGGCCGTGGCTTTGGAAAGGTAGATTGATAATCTGGATGTCGGTAACATCAATAGACGATAAATGAACGTATTCTTTCCAAACCAATCACGATACCAAATAAGAAAAATGTAAAAAATCAGGGCAACGGCACTCAGCGCGATCGGTCCTAGAAACCAGAGGGTATTGGCGATATGGGTAAAATCAATGCCTCCTCCATATTGGGTAATATAAGTGGCTTCCGATAGTTTTTCTCTTGAGATGATCTCCCTGGCATCATTAAGAAGACTTTTCGTTACGATGATCACGCCAGCAAATTGCGAAACCAAGGTTATCAACAATAAGGATATATATATTTTACTAAAACGATTGATTTCAAAATTCACTAGCTTTAAATATCGCATCATGCTTGATACACCTCTCTCATTACATCGACTACCGATTTCCCTTCATCCTCACGCATTTCTTCTGTATTGAACTCTTTGAGGACTTTACCGTTATCCAATAAAATGACCTTATCGATTAAATGTTCAATATCGCCGATTTCATGGGTCGTGATGATGACTCCTCTATCTTCAATAAGGTGGCTCGCAAAGACATCGGCAATTTGCTCGCGGCTAAACATATCAATTCCCGAAAATGGTTCGTCCATCAGTACATAATCCACGTCAAGGGACAGCCCCAGCATCAGGTTTAGCTTAGCTGTGTTCCCTTTAGACAACTCGGAAATGGGGGTCTCTTCTTTCAGTTTAAAAAATCCCAATAATTGATTAGCTCTTTCTGAGTTCCATGACGTATAGAAATCTTTCATGAAAACCATAGCCTGTTTAACGGTCATTTGCGGAAGCATGGTCGGTGCGTCCGGAATGAACGTGATTTTTTCATAACTGTTATGTGTCATTTTTTGATCATCGATCAGGATTTCACCTTTATATGGCGTCAATCCCATAATCGCTTTGAGTGTAGTCGTTTTACCGACACCATTTATCCCGATCAGACAAGTAACTTCGCCTTTATTGGCTGTAAATGAAACACCATCTAAGATTGTCTTCCGTCCATATTTCTTAGAGATTTGTTTTACTTCTATCATTTTTCATCCCCCTCCCTTATTTCTTCCGAATATTTTTCTTTAACCACTTGAAGCAGCTCATCAACCGGCACATTAATCGGACGAATAGCATCAACAAAAGAATCAACAGCTGCAAGAATTAGCTCCTGTCTAACAGCCTGTAAAATCGTTTCATTAGTCGTGATTTGACTTGGAAAATTTCTTTCTGTATGAATCAAGCCCTGTTCCTCCATTTCTTTATACGCTTTTTGTGCTGTATTAGGATTAATATTCAGTGAAGCCGCCAGTTCTCTTCGGGAAGGAATCTCCTGTCCGGCTACGAAATTGCCAATGGCTATTTGTTCTTTAAAATGTCTCACGACTTGCAGATATACCGGTTCCCGGGTATTAACGTTCATAAAACCACCCCCTATTATTTAGGAAAAAATCTAATTTACATGTAGTCACCTGTGTATGTACTAAGTGGTTCATACACCTTATAGATGTACTATACCTGTAATACACCTAAGCTGTCAACAACCAATTCCAAAAAAATGAAAACCCCGAATGCGCAGTGCAGCCGGAGCTTCTTTTATTGCTTTAAATTAAAGTTTTTATAATCCTTTTATGGCTCCCGAAAAGGAGTGGATAAAGCTCATTGAAATAGATGATGAAGCAGCCGATCTTTATCTTCAAAAAACTGTTTCATCAACAAATAGTGATTGGACTCCTCTAAAGTCACTTCATTCATACCCTCATCTGATATTTGAAGGATTTTAGCATCTGGATAGGCCATGATGATCGGGGAATGGGTGGAAATGATGAATTGGGAACCTTGTTTAACGAGCTCGTTTATCCTGGCTAACATCGATATTTGCCTTAATGGCGACAAAGCAGCTTCAGGCTCATCGAGGATATACAATCCATCCCCTTGAAATCGTTCTACAAAAGCAGAAAAAAACGATTCCCCATGAGATTGCTGGTGAAGTGATTTCCCACCAAAGGAATCGATGATCTTCCGTCCCGACGATGCCTCCCTGTCCAATTCCTCTATATTTGTCGCTACATTATAAAAGGTTTCCGCCCTAAAGAAAAAATGATCCTTCGGTTTGTACACGCCTTTTTTCAAACGGAGGTATTCGTCCAAATTGGAATGTGAATCATAATTGGAAAAATTGAAATTCAACGTTCCGCCTTCCGGATTGAAGCCATACGCAATCGCAATACCTTCAAGCAAGGTGGACTTCCCCATTCCATTTTCCCCGATAACATAGGTAACACTAGGATGAAAAGCCACTTCTTGAAGGTGCTTGATAACCGGCAGGTCAAGAGGGAAATGGTCATACGAAGATATTCGGTCCCTATTCAGGTAGATGCCCCTTATGTACTGTGAATCATAATCCAGTTTCATTAGTAATCACCTTCTGTAAAATAGATTTTTAGCATTGAAGTTAGCCACCATTTAAATGACCGCCCACTTTGGATGCAATTCAATTAAGCTTCCTGTAATACGTTGGGTTGAATCTTTCACTCCCGATTCCTTTATCAAGGCAGGCAATGCCTTATCCACGTACCGTTGATATGAATATTCATTGTCCCATAATGAGGCGACCAGATATCTCCCGTTTTGCTTTTTACCGAATGTACCTGACAAAATGCCCGGTGAGTACATCATCCCTTTGTTCCATACTTCTTTTTGCATCTGCTCAAAGTGGGCTTGTTTATTTTTTTCAACATAACAGTCAGTCACTCGAAGTAGTATCCCCTTGCCAAAAAAAGCGGTAATATCTGTAGTTCCTATATTGAATATTTTCTCGAATATATCGACAGAAATTTTTGTATAAGTACTTCTTTGGTCACTCTTCAAGAATAAATCATCATGTTGATGCCGCATGAAACGTTGATAGGAATGGAGGTCTTTCCATACGGAGAGAATCCCTGCTTCAAGTGGCTCATTTTTATTCCACCCTCCGATTTGACCCATGAAACCAGCACAATGGAGCAACTCTCCCCATCCCTCTTGTGCTGTAGAAAATGCATGCTTGTTTTCCACATTCACTTGGCATTTAATCCACTTCATCAACATGATGATCCCCACGCTTCGCCCATTGTTTCGCTCTTTCATCCACCTTTTTTATAAAATCATTTTTCCCGTTTACATACCCTTTGATATCATCTGGAAATTCCGCTGCCAAATGCTGTTTCAGCTGACTATACTTTTGTGCTTCATAAGGGTGTGCCAGCATATAATCCCGAAAAGCGAGGTGTCTGGAAATTTCCGCATGCCCTTTTTGAAACATGTGAATATGGTGCGTCCTCTCATCCCCGCCTTTAAGAAAAAACCTTCGTCCAGCGATGCCATTCTCACCCCTAGCATCATAACCTATCCGTTCCATCTCTTTATTAAAATCAGCGACACATTCCACATCTTTAACTGCTGCCAAAATATCTATTACTGGCTTGGCATGGATCACAGGTATGGCCGTGCTGCCAATATGGTATAAATTCATCATTTCATGCCCGAAAATATCCTGTAATCTTTTGCATTCATTTTGAAATAGCTTGGACCATACTTTCTTATGTGAAACGACTTCGACCTTCCTCATGAAAGCCTCCTTTTTTCATACACGTTCCCTTTAGTTAATATTTCTTCCATTTGATGCTGCTTGTAAATTAGGCTTTCATCTGTGAATGGAGCCTGTTCGAAGGCATATGCCAGTTTTATCAATAACCCTTCACTAAAAGCGGTGCTGGCGATTGTCACACGAAAAGGGCCGCCGCTTTTCATGAAACCAGCAGGTACCGCATTGGACGGATACCCCGCTTTGGCGCAAATGGTGGAACTTATGTAGGAAGGAAAAAGAATCGCATCAAGGTCATCCTTCTTCAAGGCAAAATCAATGCCCTGTTCCTGGAAAAATATAAATCTTCCAATTTAGCATTCAAGTATTCTGGGTTTCTTAACGTATTAGGGAGACCTTCTCTATTCTCCCATTTATTTTGCCCATATTTTAATGCTCGTTCCCTTATGCCTTACATTCGTAGCCGAGCATAGATTTCGTTGGTATTCTAGCTAATAGTGATTCCAATTTCCAATGCTTTCTGGACGGCTTCTTCTTTGTTACGGACTCCTAGCTTTAAATAGGCCGAGGAGGCGTAGTTTCTGACCGTGCCGTCCGACAAATACAGCTTGGAAGCTATCGTCTTGTATCGGAGCCCTTTGGCAACAAGCTGCAATATTTCTATTTCCCTGGTCGTCAGGTCATAGTCGTTTGCGGCATTCGGTTGTGGTGATTTGATGCCCTCATCGAATTTCTCGAATATTTTATGGGACATCCCCTGATCGATTAGGGTGCCTCCCCGGTGAATAAGCCGAATCGTATTGGCCAGCTCGAGCGTTTCGGTCGATTTCAGCAGGAAGCCGTCCGCACCGTTGCGCAGCAAGTCCAACGCTTGCCTCGAGTCCTGGAACGTCGTAAGAGCCAATACGCGGATATTCGGCCATTGCTGCTTGATCATTTTGGTTGCCTCGGCTCCGCCCATGCCTGGCATATCCAAATCCATAAGCACTACATGGGGCTGAAGGCGCCCGCACAGGTCGACGGCTTGTTCGCCATCTTCGGCCAAGCCGTCGACGTTCAAATCTTGGTACCTGTCGAGCAACGTCCGCAGACTTTCCCGAATAAACGGCTGGTCGTCGACGATCAACAGGCGAATAAGCCCGTCTGCCATTTCCGCATGTCGCGGCAAAGTACAGGCGACAAGCGTCCCGTCCCCGGAATTCGTATAGACGGACACTTGACCTTGCAAATTCATCGCCCGCTCCTTCATCGCGTTCATGCCGAAGCCCTCCTGCCACTCTTCCGTCCCTTTTCCGTTGTCGTGCACATCCAGCCTCGTATATTGCTGCTCGAATTGCAGAGAAACGGTGATTTCCGTCGCCTGCCCGTGACGAACAGCATTCGTAAGCGACTCCTGCAAGCAGCGAATGAACGCCATCTTCGCTTGCCGGGACAGTTGGTACTCCTCTCCGAACACCCGAAATCTTACAGCGACCTGGGCATGCTCCTGAAATTCATCTCCAAGCTTTTGCAGAGACCGGACCAAGGAAAGCGATTGCTGCGGAGACTCCATTTGATGCAAGTACCCCCTCACTTCCTCGATGCTTTTGCGGCCCATCTCAAGTAATGAATCAAGCCTCTGTATACCCGTTTCGTTAGCAAGCTCGGGGCGTAACGTTTCCATACCCATGATGATGGAAGTATAAGCATGGCCGACTGTATCGTGGAGTTCCCTCGATAACCTGCTTCGTTCTTCTGCCAGCGTAATGCGCTCGATTTGGGACATATATTGTTCAAGCACCGCATTTTGTTTACGGATCGTTTCATTTTGCCGATGATTGACGATCAATAAGTGAAAAGCAAATCCCAACACATAAGCAAATCCGTAGTAGGCGACCAAGCCCCAATAGCTGTTGCTAGGCGAAACTGCGTGGAAAATTCCGGGCATCACCAAGACCGTTGCCGGAGCCGTCCAATGATAGGAAAGATGATTGCTGTTTGCCGCGATAAGAAACGCCGATACAATAAATGTAGAATAAGCATCCGGAAACAATGATGTTAAATATATGCATAGTCCGCCATATAGCAGTATTTCCATGAACAAATAATATTTGTAGTTGAGCAGCAAGCAGACCCAAGGAATGGAAAAGGCGGCAACCTCCCAAAAAATAACGATCCAAAGCGGCAGCGTTAGACCTTCCTGAAAACTTATCGTCGTCAGGATGAATGAAACGATAGTAATAAGGCGGAGCCCCAACATAATCCAATCAAACCAAAACCACTGTTTAACCATATCCAACAAATCGTTCACCCCTAAGTAGCCTTCTGTTATGTATCCTATATTATAGACCTAGCCTGCGATCAATAACATATTTTTCTAGTCAACACTGGGGCCCTACACAAAGTCCGGAAACAAGACCATTATTGGTTTAGCTTCCGAATCATCATTCGTGTATAACCTCCCAATTTCTTCGCCAAAACATCTGCAAGCTTGAAGCTTATTGCAGTAAGCACCACTCCCACAGCCATTATAAGGAGTGATTTTGCAAAAGTATCTACCTCCATAAAAATGACATTCATATTGATGTATCGGTACAATAGTGGTGCAACCAGGAATGCAAGAGGTGCTAAATAGAGAACGGCTGCGCTGACGAGACTGAAAAGTCCGATCACGAACTTCTGCATTAACCAAAAGACGGCAGACCAGTTGCAGCGATCAGTAAGCTCCAATTTGGCTTGAGCCCAGACCGTTGCATCCGTTGTTACTATTCTGTCGTAAGGGGCCGTCGTAATATCGGTATAGATTTTCGTCTGAGTGCGCTCGAATTGGATGAACGTTGTAGTAGTTCGCAATACGCGTAAAACTAGTGGAATGCCGACTACCGTAAATGAAAGACTTAAACTGAACGACAGTGCTACCATGTAAAAACAAAAGTAAAACAAGCCTGTAACGAAAGTTAACAATAAAAAATAACCATTCTGGATGAAACCTGATTTCATAAGGTTCATCACTCCTCTCTGTGTAATATCCGCATCGTATAGCTTCTTCTGTCAACCGTACAAGTGTAAAAATGTCATATGACATATTCGAAGAGTTCCTATGCGGTTGACAGAAGTTTATTATGATGCCGATAATCGGAGTTGGAGCATTGGCTGTTCTCTGCTTATTGGCATGTATTTGGAGAAAAATATTTAGAGCCGCAAGCCCGCGAACGCCACAACGGCTCAATTGGTTTCAGGCGTCCAAGCTGTACTCCCAAACCGACAGCAGTCTAAAAACCTGACGATTGTTCCTGTTCCGAAAAACGAGATAAGCTTACGAAATAATCCAATATAGCTAACATTTTTTTAAAAATGACGTTAGCTTGCGATGCAGCATATTGGAATCACTCTGAGATTTGGAAAGGAGAATCCGGTTTGATTAGCGCTATTATTATCTTTATTGCTGACTAATTGTGTCCCGAACAACCAAGCTCGCAAAGCATGGAGTTGGCTTGAAACGACATACGGCTTTACTTTATGCGCTGTAACCAGTGTGCGCGGTCGTATTTCTCAATGAGGAGCGGTGAGTTAAGTGGAGTATCTTTCAGAAGGATTTTAAAGTTTGAAATAAAGTTAAATTAAACATTGATTCAATCATAAAAGAATCCCACGCATTCTGAAAAAAATGATTAATCAGAATGGGTGGGATTAATTATATTCGTATTTATTGGTCTCACATTAAACTCATGACATTCCAATGTTTTAGTGATCTTGGTTACCTTTGCGGGCAAATCCATAATTTTCATGAGACTTTACTTTTCTTTTTTTTCATGAATCCACGAATGATCATTCCGGCAATAATGAGAACCGCCACCACTGCGATTGGCTGGATATATGGCTTGGCCATCTCGTTAATCTGTCCCCAATTGCTTCCTAACTTCATCCCGAGGAATACAAAAAGTATAGACCACGGAAGTACAGCTAGTAGCGTATAATTCGTGAATTTCATTAAGGACATTTTAGAAATCCCTGCTGGAATCGAAATAGCATGTCTGACAACCGGAATGAACCTAGCCGTAAAAATGACGCTTGGCCCATATTTAGTAAACCAAGATTCCGCTAGTTCGATATGTTTTTTGTGAATGAATATATACTTTCCATATCGTTCTAAAAATGGTCTTCCACCATAATATCCGATTAAATAAACAAATATTTGGGCGATAGTTCCTCCAATCGTTCCAGCAATAACCGCCCCAACAAAACTGATGCTGCCTTGGGAAACTAAAAAGCCACCATAGGATAATACAATCTCACTTGGAATAATTTCAATCATAAGACCAAGGGTAATTCCTAGGTACCCATAATCCATGAGTGTAAGTAAAATAGTTTGGATAAAGTCGTTCATAATTCAACTTCTCACTTTCATTTTCGCTTTTCTCAAAACGGATCACAAATGATGTTATTACTTCCCTTGTTAATGGGCCACTGGCCATACGAATAATAGAATGACCCTTAGCTATAAATAACTTTTGACTGATTTGTGAGATAGGATGGCTTATTGGCTTGTTTAAGGTTAAGAATCGATTTCATAATGCCCACCATTTCCTCAGGGTTTTCCCATTCCATTTCCTTTTGATAGGTTTCGATGGAGTTATCCCATTGATCCATTTTTTTATGGTCCTTTAATATATTAAGCATTTGTTTTTCAAATGATAATTTGCGATTGATTTCAAATACAAGATTATTGTCTTTTAAATACTGTAGATTAATTTCCTCCTGTCCCGGAAGCATCGAATGGACAAAAATCGGAAGCCTTTTTCGAAGTGCTTCACTAATGGTGACACCACCTGGTTTCGAAACGATTACATCCACTTCTTCATAAAGTTCGTTCATTTCCGATCTTGATGAAATATACGGTAATGGTTTAATATGAGCTAAATCCCATGTTTTGATCTCATCAAATAGCTTTTTGTTGTTGCCACAAAGTACAAAATAATCAAAGTTGGTTGATTTCTTTAACTCACCAGCTAAATTCAATATCCCGCCCAGGCCACTATTTCCTCCCGAGATTAAAACTTTGGGCCGATTGGTGTTTTTTAAACCACTGGCATTCTTAGTGATTTCCTCATGAACAGGAATACCAGTCACCATTATACTATGTTTCGGTATTTGATTCTCGCTTATTAGCTTTTCTTTCAATTCTTGACTTGGAATAAAGTGAAAATCAATCCCCTTGCTTCCCCAGACATTATTAATAAAGAAATCCGTATACACGTTGATGATTGGGACACTGCATTTCCCTTTTAATTTTAACTGGCTTAAGAGTTGGGATGGAAATCCGTGTGTACACACAATTAAGTCTGGATTTTCCTCATCTATCAATTGTTCCATTTTCTTCAAGAATATATGTTGACACCATTTAAATGGACGTTCCTTTTTCGAGTTAGCGTAAAAAAGGTTTTTGTAGGCGAGATTATAGGTTTCAGGTGCATAACGAATCCATTTCAAATATCCCGTCGTTATCATTTTTTCTAAAGAATTATTCGTATAACTTAGCAGATCCACTTTTTTCAAAATGACTCCGTTTGTATGTTTTTTTAACAAATCCATTAAGGCCTCTGCAACTTGATGATGTCCCGACTGCATGCGGAAGAGAGGTAAAAACAAAACCTTCTTCATATATGTCATCCCCTATAGAAATCATTCTTTTAATCGATGGATACGTACTGAGAAAAAAGTATATTTGTATGTTCAAGATCTTTTTTCCCCTTACAATATATCACTGTTTTTGTTAAAACCTTTCTTTTTAATCAATTTTTAATGATATGTTCATGGTATCATAAGCCCTAGTCCCTAAACTTAATAGCCCGATTAGGAACCAATTATAGTACATTGGTTAATCCAATCGGGACGGTAATTTATTCTTTTTTTTCCTCTTCATATAATTGATAAAAGTATATATCAGTAAAAAGACTAAGAATACGACACCTAAAAGTGGAACATATTCCGGATTTATATGAAAGGCATTACCTATATAATACCCTGCGACTATAAGAGGGACAGTCCAGAGAAACGTGCCTAGCATGGAAAAGAGAATAAATTTGAACAGGGGAATGTTATTGATTCCTGCGAAATACGGACTGATTTGTCTTATTCCAGGTAAATAAAATCCAAACACAATCGTTTTTTTAGTATTATTCATATACTTTTTCTGTACTTTCTCCCAGCGATCATTGGTAATGCCCACGTATTTCCCATATTTTTTTATAAATGGATACCCCACATATTTCCCACATACATACGCGATAAGCATCCCTATAAAGGCTCCGAGAAATGAACTGAGCACGGCTAAACCAAATGAGAGCTTATTTTGCCCAATCAGGACTCCGATTAGAAATAGAAGAGATTCTTCTGGAGCGGGAATCCCCACAATGCCCATGAATAAAAAAAGAAATATGATAAGATATCCATATAGGTCAATAAAATGCAGGATACTATCTATGTTCATAAAGTCCCCTCGAATCAGTTATAAGTCTTTTAATGTAATAAATTGTGTTCCCTTTTTTATGGTTTCCTTTAGGTAAATTTCCAATACTTCAATCATATATCGTGGTGCTTCTTTATCCGCCCCTAAGGTTTCCCCACAGTCATGGAGCAGGAGAATCGAATTTTCTGTTGAGGTTGTCCGCAATTGATTAAGCAGGTCATTCCTGCATGTTTCCACTTTCCAATCTCCGAAAATGTCTGACCACATGATCACTTTATATTTCTTGCTGGCTATTTTCGTAAAAATATTAAAATGGCCCCATGGAGGCCTATAAAAAGTGACTTTTTCATGCGTACATTCCATTATCGCCTTTTCCGTCATCCTCAACTGTTTCGATAACTGAAAGGGCGAGAGGATCCAGCTTGAAATATGATCAAAATGATGGATTCCAATTGTATGTCCTTCTTCATGCATTCGTTTAATGATATCAGGGTTATTTTTCACTTTACTGCCCACAACAAAAAACGAACCCTTTATCTCGTACTTTTTTAAAAGATCAAGTAATTGTGTAGTATATTCAGGGTTAGGGCCATCATCAAAAGTAAGGGCTATCCCATTATTCCTCTTGTTTTTTTTGGTGATTCCCAGTCTGCATACACGAATAATTACAGTAGGGAAAATCGAATAAATTAGAAATAACAATACTATGATACTCAGACTAATTATCCCTATATGTGTCACTCACAGAACACCTCATTCTTGTATTTAGCAGCAAATTACCTTTTCGGTAAGGATAATACCACCTCTGTTCCTATTCCGTCGATACTGGCCACTTTAATTTCCCCATTATGTTGATTCATTATATTTTTGGCTATCGACAAACCTAGCCCTGTTCCGCCTGTCTCCCGGCTTCTAGCCTTATCCACCCGGTAAAATCGTTCGAAGATATTTTCCATTTCATGCTCAGGAATGCCAATCCCATAATCTTTTACCCGAATGACCGTAGAATATGACTGATCCTCTACATACACATCAATTTTGTCTGTACTATATTTGATTGCGTTATCTAAAAGGATAATAATCACCTGTTTTATCTTCAATTCATCTGCTGTAATCATAATGGTATCTTCTTGATAATGAAAATTTATTTCTCGCCCATAGACCTCTTTGAATTGTTTAAACACGTTCTCGCATAAAGTTATTATATTCACTGATTTAATATCTAAAGAATTTTCCATTTCCGTATCGGCTAATTCCAGCAGCCTTTCCGTCATTTTCTGAATTCGGGTTGCCTCTGAATGAATTACATTTATAACATCCAATGCCTTTTCTTCACTTTTTATCCGGCGGCGGCGCAAGAGATCGGCATAACTTTTTATTATCGTTAGCGGAGTTTTTATTTCATGTGAAGCATCTGAAATGAATTGCCTCTGTTTATCCAAATTCACATCCAACCTGTTCATCATCCGATTGAAAGTAACAGCCATTTTTTGCAGTTCATCTTTTGTATCCTGTTGGATGATGATTTTTTTCGGAATACCGCTTTGTTCAATATCCTCCATCGTATTAATCATATTGGAAATTGGTCTCATAATTACACTCGATAACCACCTGCCGCCTAGCAGCGATAGCCCCGCCCCTAATAGGGTACAAAATGTGAGTATGGAAAGTAATACATCCTTCCCTAATTCCAGACCTAGTAATCTATCTCCAATTTCTAAAGTTCCAACAACTATACCTTTGGATTGGATAGGAACCCTAACGATTAATATTTGTTCTTCTTTATGCTCTTGTTTAATTGTGCTTCTTTGCGCTTCTTGGTTAGTAGAAAATTCCCCTTTAAATTTCGTAAGCAAATAATGGTCGCTGGACACTTCGCCTCTGATTTTAGAATCAGGTTGAATGATCCTTATAAATGAATGATTCGTCAAATATGTGGTTAATTTTTTGTTTAATTCATGGGGCGTATCATCCATATGTATTTCAGCAATGACATTTTGCGCTTTATGAATTAATATATCCTCTTCCATATTTACAGTAATCTTCATAAACGAAAAAAATACAACAGCATTGACCGCAACCAACACACAGAGTATCCAAGCCGTAGTAATCAGGTTAATTTTTGTTGTAATTTTCATTACTTATTTCTCCCTTATAGTATAACCAATTCCTCTTACCGTCTGAATGATTGTCGGGTCAGAAAAACCTTCTTCCGTTTTCTTTCTTAAATGGCGGATATACACATCGATTACATTTGTCTCCCCTTCATACTCATAACCCCATACATTCATCAGGATATTTTCCCGCGTCACGATTTTGTTTTTATTGGATAGTAAATAAATGAGTAGATCAAATTCCTTTGGGGTTAACGCTATGGAAGAATCCCCCCTCTTAACCTCTCTAGTATCGAGATTAATGAATAAATCTTTTATTGATAAGATCGTTTCCTCTTCTCTCAAAGCATTTGCAGCTATTGAATTATGACGTATAGCTGAACGTATTCTTGCCAATAACTCATCGATTTCAAAGGGCTTCGTTATATAGTCATTTGCCCCTTGATCTAGTCCTGCTACCTTATCCATTGTAATATTGCGAGCTGTTAAGAGGATGATTGGCAGTAATGAGTTCTCATTTCGGATCCTTCTTAAAACTTCAATGCCATTCAGCTCAGGTAACATAACATCTAAAAGTACTAAATCTAAATTTTCTTGTAATGCAGCTTCCAACCCCGACTTGCCGGTATGGGCAAGAAGCACCTCATACCCCTCATATTCGAGTTCTATCTTTAATATCGTCGCTATCTGGATTTCATCTTCTACAACCAGAATACGCTGTTTCATTTAAAACCCTCCTACTTGAGCAGTATATGGCAAGGCGTTCACACCCACATGTATTGTTAATCGAATTTAGCCTGGAAAAATATTACTTGCATCTTAAACACGAAAAAATTGTCCTCCGCTAAATAATTCAATCCCCTTTATATTTGCTCCAAATTCCTGTATTTTAATCGTTTCCAATTATTCTTGAAACGCTCTTCCTTCAATTTAGCATTATTTTGCTTTTTATTTCGCTTTTTAATTAATTTTTAATTCTTTTTTCAAGTTGCGTTAAGATTGAATTGATATATAGTCTCCAGGGAACAGCAGAACTTGCCAATGAGGTTTAAACAAGAAAAGATCAGGAGGATTTATAATGAATGATGCAAATGGTCCATCCATCTGGTGTCAGATGTTGAACAAGGTTCCTGAAGTCATCGTTGGAGACGGCCGCAAACTTCCTGATCGAAAATCTGAACTTTGGCTTGACCAACACTACCTTAATAATGAGTGTCCTTTTGATCATAACTCTTTTCTTCCAATTCAAAGCGAGTAAGTATGTGCCAAGGGTTTACTTGATTAGCGTGCAGGCACGCTAATTACCGACAATCTGTGGACAATCTCGGGGTCAGTCTGGTGACGGCAACTATCATCTTCACAATCGCGATGCTTGCGACGTTTGCGGCTTGGTATGCGAGTGAGACGACGCTGTCCATTCACACTATCTACACATCTAAACGAGAAGCGTTCTACTGGCTGGCCATCTTGTTCACTTTGGCCTTGGGTACAGCAGCTGGTGACCTCATAGCAGAAGGTCTCGATATCGGCTAATCTGTGTTTTTCACCAAAGCACATTTGTGTGACATGTCCGTTTTTGTCAAAGTGTACCGAAAGTAAAGACCATCAAAAAGTAGTGACACGCCATATTTGGCAAGATTATATGGAAGAAGCGGACGTACCTCAACAAAACCAGGTTCAAGTGCTACACAACAGAACAAAGAGCCTTCTTTCAGCGCACCAAAGTATCATATGACGGGCGGTTGGACAAATGATGAATTTTAATAATGATCAATGGCAGCAGCGACATTAAAGGTGCTGACAAGTATATACTGCAAAAAATCCCGAAAAAGGGAAAAGAGAAAGTCATAAAGCATTTACAGTTAACCGAATCCACCGGAAATAAGGTAACTGCTATTATCTATAGTGAAGATTCGAATAAGACTTCATTTCTAACGTTAGAAATGAACAAAGAAAAAACTGAAATAACTATAACAATGCAGAATGAAAAACCCATAACTTACAAAAAAACAGATCTTATTCCAAGCGAATTTAATCCTGAATATGTATGGGGCACTCTTAAAACCAAGATAAATACACCCCCGAAAACATAGTGAGGATGTCAAAAAAAATATAATAAAAGTTAAACTCTAAGGCACCTATATTAGGGCTTTTTCTAACCTCTGAAATCAGTTAAAAATGGCTATTTCCACATACTATGTTGCTATTTACCAGGTAGTGAGTTGTGGTTGATTTCCCCTCCAGATGCTCGCTTTCCTTGGTGCGGGCGGTGAGCCTCCTCGGCGTAAACGCCTGTGGGGTCTCACCTGTCCCGCTGCTCCCGCAGGAGTCTCGCACTTCCGCTCCAATCAACCTTAAATAGTTTCGTTTTAAAAACAACAATCTTTACGAAAAGAGCCTAAAAAATAAACAAAGGGGATAGATCACCTATCACCCTATTACACCATTGTTGTATCATTATTTAAACGCTAATCGAATAACGAATCAGCGGCATTAGTCCAAATCTTCAAATCCATATTTTTCAAAAACCTTGTCAGAATCTACACTTTGAAGATAGTCGTAAAATAGCTGTGCTTCCTTTCGGTGTGAACTATTATTGATTATTCCTACCGGATAAATGATCGGATCGTGTAAATCTTCCTTAGCCGTTGCAACGATATCAACTTTTGATGAGTTCATGGCATCCGTTTTATAAACGAGTCCCGCGTCCACGTTTCCTGTTTCCACATATGTAAGCACTTGCCGGACATCCTTGGCATATATCAATCTATCTTCAACCTCTTTCCAGAGATTCATGTTTTCCAATGTTTGTTTAGCATACTGCCCTGCCGGTACAGACTCTGGCGTACCGATCGAAATTTTAGTAGCCTTTTTTAGGTCTTCCAAGGATTCCATTGCCTTATCGGAATCCTTTGGCACCACCAGCACCAGTTTATTGCCGACTAAATCGATCCCGTTTTTCTCTTCAATAAGATCTTCATCTACTAATTGATCAAATTTATCTTCAGCAGCTGAGAAAAACAGGTCCACAGGTGCGCCTTGGGAAATTTGCTGCTGAAGAGCTCCCGAGGCTCCAAAGTTATAATTAACTTTCACATTTACATTCTCTTTTTCAAATGAATCTTTTATATCATTTAAAGCATCTTGCAAACTTACAGCTGCGGAAACCGTCAATTCCACTTGCTCCGCCTTCATTTCTGTGTTTTCCGCTTCATCATTTGAACACCCTGTCCCCACTGTCACAAGCAGCATAATCGAAAAAATCATAAAGTATATTTTTTTCAAAATCGCTCTTCCTTTCTAACCAGTTATAACTAGTTATATCTAATTATAACTAGTTAATCTAATATTTCCTATTTATCTATGAATTTACTTTTCAAAGGGCACTAAGATACAATAAGGACGGAGGGATGCACATGTCGCAGGAGCTATCCTATACAATCGAAGAAGTGGCACAGCTTTTAAAAGTATCTAAATTGACGATATATGATCTTGTTAAAAAAGGGGAACTGCCTGTATTCCGAGTGGGCAGGCAAATGAGAATGGATGCAAAGGACTTAGAGAAATATATCACTGACAGTAAGTCCCTAACATCCCCGGTTCCTATCGCCGAGCCCCATCGGAACGAAGGGAAGGGCACACCAACCCTTGTCATCAGCGGCCAGGACATGGTTTTGGATATACTGGGGCAGTACATCGAGAAGGATTCCGGCCATAAAACATTACGATCGAACACAGGAAGTTTAAGCGGGCTTATATCCATGTACAATGGCGATTCCGACATCGTGAGTATGCACATGTTTGATGGAGATACGGGTGAGTATAATCTTCCATATATAAAAAAGATCTTGGTTGGCTATCCTTATATTTTATTTAATCTCGTTTCAAGGAATGCAGGTTTATATGTTAAAAAAGGGAATCCTTTCAATCTCACCACCTGGAATGATTTGAACAAGGATCACTTGACCATCATCAATAGGGAAAGAGGATCTGGTGCAAGAATCCTTCTTGATGAGCAGCTAAGGATCCATAAGATTCCGCCTAAAAGCCTTAAGGGGTATGAAAATGAGGAAACCAACCATTTAAGTGTCGCATCAGCTGTTTCATCAGGTATTGCGGATGTCGGCGTTGGAATTGAAAAAGCGGCAAAAATAGTCGGAGTCGACTTCATTCCATTGATAACGGAACGTTATGACCTTGTTCTATTAAAAACTCCGAAAAACGAGCAGATCATAAAAATGGTCAAAAGAATTTTATCCTCGAATCCATTTCAAGCGGAAATCGATGCTTTAGGTGATTATGATATTTCCAGGACAGGCTCGATCATTCACGAGACATTTTAAAAAGGAAGGCTACTGTAACAGCAGCCTTCCTTTTTACTTTTCTTTTTTTCATATTACCTAAAGAGCACATTCTTCGATTTCAAACCCCAGGTCTTCGATGATTCCCCAATCCGCCGTTGGTTCTTGACCAGCTGTCGTTAAATAATCTCCAACGAAGATGGAATTGGCTGCATAAAGTGCCATTGGCTGCATGGAACGGAGATTGACCTCACGACCTCCGGCCAGACGGATTTCTTTGCTCGGGTTGACGAATCTCATCATCGAAATCAGTTTCAGGCATTTAGTGGGGGTCAACTCGGAAGTTCCCTCAAGAGGCGTTCCGTCAATTGCATTGAGAAAATTACAAGGAATGGAATCCGCATCAAGGCTGCGTAAGGATAGAGCGATTTCCACTGCTTCCGCCTCAGATTCCCCCATACCGAAAATGGCACCTGAACATGGGGACATTCCAGCATCTTTCACAGTTTCGACTGTATCTACCCGGTCCTCATATGTATGTGTTGATGTAATATTGCTGTAGTTTTCCTGTGATGTATTCAAGTTGTGGTTGTAGCGATGAACGCCTGCTTCTGCTAGTTTGCCGGCATGTTCCTCATTAAGGAAACCTAAACAGCAGCAGATTTTAAGATCCGTCGTCTCACGGATTTCTTTTACCGCTTCAATGACATGATCAATTTCCCTGTTGGTCGGACGACGGCCAGAAGCAACGATGCAATATGTACCCGCTTTACGACGGATTGATTCTTGCGCTCCCTCGACAATCTTTTCTTTAGTCAGCCATGCATATTTATCAATCGGGGCTTCCGACACGATCGACTGCGAGCAATAGCCACAATCTTCGGGACATAATCCTGACTTCGTATTGATGATCATATTCAATTTG
Source organism: Peribacillus simplex (assembly GCF_001578185.1). Taxonomy (NCBI): domain Bacteria; kingdom Bacillati; phylum Bacillota; class Bacilli; order Caryophanales; family Bacillaceae; genus Peribacillus; species Peribacillus simplex. Next base: position 4,665,641 of record NZ_CP011008.1, read on the forward strand.
ACCTTTTTTCCATAATGATGCTTGCGTATGAGATATGCTGCATTCAAAATTTCCAAAACTTCGCCATCTGGGGCTTGTACGATTGCTAATGCCTCTTCAGCCGTAACTTTATATCCTTTAATCACGCTCTCCGCTAACATCTTCCAATCCCTTACTAGTGTTTCCAAATCCAATCCCTCTTTTCTTTTAATGTTGTCTATTTCTTTCCATGAATCTGCCGCGATTAATTACAAAGAACTCGCGAAGTTCCAATCGATACGAATGCTGGTGCCTAGATCCCATGCTTATGTACTTCCTTGGAAAGGAGCTTGGCCCGGGCAAGAATCGATGCTTCCCTCCCGACACCTGCAGATAAAGTGAAAGCTAACGCTCCGACTTTAAAGAGATAGTCTACAAAGACCTGCTTCCTGCGATTTATCCTACCTTCTGCTGCTACCGCTTTTTTAGGGTATCCCCATTTCGATATCAATCTTTCCCTTCAAACCAAAATGTTCGGAAGTTCCCCACCAGTCACATTTGCATCACAGACCATAATGCTTTGCATTTGGAATGGCAGAAAAATGACTGGTAACAGAGCATTAAGTGAAATAAATGGGCATTAACCAACCTCCAGACCACTTAATATGTTAACTAAAATAGTTTATAGTTAACATATGGATGAATAATACCATACAAACAAAATATTATTCAATGGCTATTTTTCAATATTTTCCTAGTTTGTCCTTGAAAAACTGAGAAGGCATGCATTTTATATGTTAACCTAAATATTAATTAGTTGACATATAAAATAGAAATCAGGCAAACTAATAGTGGGCAATTTGCCTGCCATTTCTAAAAAAGGTGGTGAAAACCTTGAAAGCAAGAACGATTTCTTATGTGGCCCTTTTTACTGCGTTAACCGCAATTGGCGCCTTTATTAAAATACCTATCCCTTATATACCATTCACACTGCAAATTCTGGCAGTCTATTTGGCAGGCGCATTGCTGGGGCCCCAGCTTGGGATGCTCAGTCAGTTATGCTACGTCTTGATCGGACTTATCGGGTTGCCAGTGTTTGCTGAAGGCGGGGGAATCGGCTATATATTCAAACCCACTTTCGGCTATTTGCTCGGATATATTCTGGGAGCCTATGTAAACGGGTGGCTGATCAACCGGTTTTCCCTCTCCACGATTCGTTCCATATTCCTTGCTAACGCTGCCTCTTTGCTGACCGTTTACTTCTTCGGCTGCATATGGCTGTATGGTGCAATGAAGTGGATTGTGGAAACGCCGCTTTCAATCAACCAAACGATTCTTTACGGCTTCTTATTACCGGTACCCGGTGATTTACTGCTGTGCATTCTATGTGCTGTCATCATTCAACAAGTACGTCCGCGAATTGCAAGATACATAAACGTAAAGGAGCTGAATCATCCATGGGCCAAGCCTACTTCATAACCGGAACTGGCACGGATATTGGAAAGACCATCGTCACGAGTGCACTTTATCTTTCTCTTCAAACGTTTGGAAAAACCGTCACGATCTTCAAGCCATTTCAAACAGGAATCAATGAGGAAACGAATACATACCCGGATATTTCTTGGTTTGAGCAAGAACTAGGTGTAAAGGAATCAGGGTTTTACACACTGGAACCCGAAACCTCCCCACATTTGGCGATTAAATTAACCGGGAGTCAAATCGATGAGAAGAAAGTCGTGGAAAGGGTTCATGAACTTGAGGAAATGTATGACGTCGTATTAGTTGAAGGAGCAGGCGGATTGGCTGTGCCGCTCATTGAACGGGCGGAAGGTTTCTATATGACGACGGATTTCATAAGGGATTGCGGCATGCCTGTCGTATTCGTATCCACAAGCGGTTTAGGAGCGATTCATAATGTCGTGACGACCCATTCTTATGCCCAAATCCATGATATAAACGTGAAAACCATTTTGTATAATCATTACCGGCCAGAGGATCGGATTCATCAAGACAATATCGAAACCATTGAAAAGCTGACAGGGCTGAAGGGGCTCGCCTGCATTCCAACACTGGCCGATGTTAGAAAAGATTTGAGGATCTGCATCCTTGATTTACTTGGTGACCAAAATTATACCCAACAATTGAAAGAGGTGTTCAAAGCATGAACAGTCAGGATTTAGAACAATGGGATAAGGAATATGTATGGCACCCGTTCACGCAAATGAAAACGTATCGGGAAAGTAAACCGCTGATCATCGAGCGCGGCGAAGGCAGCTATCTGATTGATGTGGATGGCAAACGCTATTTGGACGGCTATGCTTCATTATGGGTGAATGTGCACGGACATAACGAGCCGGAATTAAACGGAGCCCTTATTGAACAAGTGAATAAAGTCGCGCACTCCACTCTGCTGGGATCTGCAAATGTACCATCGATCTTACTGGCAAAGAAACTGGCAGAGATCACTCCTGGTCATTTATCGAAAGTCTTCTACTCTGACACGGGATCTGCCGCTGTGGAAATCGCCCTTAAAGTCGCTTATCAATATTGGCAGAATATCGATCCCGTCAAGCATCAGAATAAAAACAAATTCATCTCCCTTGACGAAGCATACCATGGTGATACTGTCGGTGCCGTGAGTGTGGGCGGAATGGATCTATTCCATAGAATCTTTAAGCCCCTCTTATTTCAACGGATTTCCGCCCCTACACCATATGCCTATCACATGACTGAATATGGAGATCAAGAAGCAGTGAAAAACCATTGCTTGAAGGAACTGGAGAAGTTGCTGCAGGAACAATCAGAGGAAATTGCCGGATTGATCATCGAACCGCTTGTGCAGGGGGCGGCAGGTATCATAACCCATCCCCGGGGCTTTTTGAAAGAAGTTGAACAATTATGCAAGAAGTACGATATCCTCCTAATTTGTGACGAGGTGGCCGTAGGGTTCGGTCGCACCGGTACGATGTTTGCCTGCGAGCAGGAAGATGTCGTCCCTGATATCATGTGTATGGGCAAAGGGATCACTGGGGGATATATGCCACTCGCAGCCACCATCATGAACGAGCAGATCTTTCAATCCTTTTTGGGAGAACGGGAAGAACATAAAACCTTCTATCACGGCCACACCTATACAGGAAATCAGCTAGCCTGTGCACTGGCCCTGAAGAATATCGAGCTAATGGAAAGCCGGAATCTCATTAAAGACATCCAGAAAAAATCAAAATACCTATCCGAAAGACTGCAAGCGCTATACGAACTTCCGATCGTCGGCGATATTCGCCAGCGCGGCTTCATGATTGGAGTGGAAATCGTTAAAGACCGTGAAACAAAAGAAACGTTCACCCTCCAAGAGAACGTCGTTTCCGGGATCATCCATACAGCACGGGAAAATGGCCTGATCATCCGGGAACTTGGTCCAGTCATCACGATGATGCCGATCCTTTCCATGTCAGAAAAGGAACTCGATTTCATGGTCGAAACGGTCTACCGTGCCATCCAGGAAGTCTCCATTCATAAAGGATTGATTCCAGCAGCAAACTGATATAAAAAGATGGTGAATTAAAAAGGGCACCTAAATGGGATGCCCTTTTTTCGCTTGAATTTTGGATGAACTCACCTATTCAAACAAAGGGATTTCCGGCGGTATCCCGGCTTCAGGCAAGAAATAAATGAAAATGGTGAAACAAATGATAAGCACGGAAAAGATGATGGCAATAACCGAAATGCCCAAGAGAAATTTTTTACCTGCTAAATATAAGCTGATCATCAGACTTGCAAACCCAATGATCAAATAAATGCAGGCTCCAACATATGAATTCAACTTTGGGAGAATCCCCGTGATGAAAAGCAGAACGAAAGTCATTTGCAGGGATATGCATATTCCAAATAAACGTTTCATTCTTACCTCCTGTCTATTTGAAAAGTTGAGTGAGATATTTAAATATAAAACTCACCCCTATCAGCCTCTTCATGAACCATTGATAGCTAAGTGGTTCCTACATGGAAAATTTACATAGAATATAGTTCTAAAATTTTTTGTATGGGTAACTTATTCGCATGACTCAGATCAACAAAAAAAGGTAGTTGCCACTTTTGAGTCGTTATTGCCTGTTTACTAGTTGGATTATCCCAAATAGGATAAATCCTTATTGCCATTTTCCCTTTTACATTTTGCGTTTTAAGGACATTTTGTTTTGCGAGAATTTCTTTTGGAAAAATAAATTGCCCAAAATGGTCATTACTCATTGAGGTATTGATGACCAATAAATCAGGAGAATTTTCATATGCAAAGGGTTGATTTTTATCATTTTCGTCTTTTTCCCAAAACGCAACAAACTGTCCCACTTTATTGGGTGTTATTTTGGCGACTCTAAATCGAACCGATTTTGCATTTAAGTGAAATGTTCCAGCTCCATATTCTGAATTTTGAAATTCTTCTTGAATTGATTTTATAGACAGATGATTAGGTTCATAAACTATTTTGTTTACATGAGTTAAAGCTCTATAAAATTTATTCATTTCGCTACTCCTCTTTAATTTGGAATGAAGCTTCATTGGTTTTTTAAGCATAAACTATGAGGCTGCTAAAACATCATATCAATTTTTTGGTAAAAATGGTATGTAATCAATCTGGCACGGTCGATACTATTACAATGTGAAAAAGCAAGATGCACAAAATCATTGCAATAAAAAAGATGACCCCGTTTAATTCGAGGTCATCTTCATTATATAGTCCATTCCTTTTTTCCTTACTGCTGGCTAAGTGTTAGCGAATGCCTTTCATGTAACCTTGAATCTTTGGTGATAAGGCCATCAGGGCCAGTCCAAGGATTATTGAAGCAACTCCGATCACTCCAAAATAAGCCATTTCGGTTTGAGGAGTGTAGAATCTGACGATTTGTGCGTTTAATGCTTGTGCTGCTGCACTTGCCAGGAACCACAGGCTCATCGTTTGTGCCGAGAATGCAGCTGGAGCCAATTTTGTAGTCGCTGAAAGTCCAACAGGGGATAAACAAAGTTCTCCAAGCACTACAAGGAAATAGCTAAGTACAAGCCATAGCGGATTGACTAAAGAGTCTGATCCACCGAAATAAACAGGAAGCAGGATCACCAGGAATGATAAACCGGCGAACAGTAGACCTATTGAGAATTTTTGCGGTATGGTCGGCTGGCGCTTTCCTAGTTTGATCCATAACCATGCGAATACTGGTGCAAGGGTAATGATGAACAATGGGTTCAATGATTGGAACCATGCCGGGTTTATTTGCATTCCAGCAAAATCCAACTGTGTCCGTTTGTCTGCATAATTTGCTAATATAGTTGCACCTTGCTCTTGAATTGCCCAGAACATGACAGCTGCTATGAACAAAGGAATATAGGCTATCAATCGTGAACGTTCAACAGAAGTTGTTTTAGGGCTGCGATACATGAAAATGAAATAAAGGGTCGGAATAAGGATCCCTAGGATACCTACAAGATTAATAAAGGTTTTAATCGTTAAGATGCCTTTAGTGGCAGTGATGCCGATGATGGCAGCTAAAATCAATGCAGCTATTCCCAATTTAGTGAATACGGTTTTCTTTTCATTTTGTGATAATGGGTTAGCAGGAAGAGTTCCAGCTAGGCCCAGGTTCTTTTTCTTTGTTGCAACAAAGACGATGAGCCCAATTAACATACCAATTGCCGCCAGCCCAAAACCAAGGTGGAAGCTGTAGTTCATTCCGACTGTACCGACAAGGAACGGTGAAAGGAATGCACCCATGTTGATACCCATATAGAATATACTGAAACCGGAATCCCGGCGATCGTCATTTTCCGCGTATATTTCCCCTACAATGCTGGAAACATTCGGTTTTAATAGACCAGTACCCAGAACAATGAGTACCATGGAAACAAAGAACATGGAGAGACTGCCTGGTACAGCAAGGACAATATGCCCGAGCATGATCAAAATCCCACCGTAAAATACGGCTTTTGAAGTCCCGAAAATCCTATCGGCAAGCCATCCGCCAATTATACCGGACATATATACTAAAGATCCGTAGATGGATACTAGGGCAAGGGCTGTGTGTTCATCAAGGCCTAGTCCCCCTTTAGAAACTTCGTAATACATATAGTAAACAAGAATGGCCTTCATGCCATAATAGGAGAAACGCTCCCAGAACTCAGTAAAGAAAAGGGTGAATAGTCCTTTTGGGTTTCCAAAAAAACCTTTTTGGGGTACACTATCCACAATTTTCTGTTTATTTATCGTTGCCATACCTAGCCCTCCTTTTATTATTGTATAATAACTTTTATTTTCTCTGTTGTAAACAAATATTTAGTATATTTAAATAATTAATTTCGAAATAAATAATAATAGCTATTAAAGCAAAGCAAATCATACTAAAATCCTCCTAAAAAAAACGCCCAATCAATTTAGTCTAAAAGGAAGCTTCCATAAATGATATATTGCCCTAACTTTACCCATGTATTACGTTTGATAACAGTTTGGTTACGAGAGGGAAATTGCGAACCTTGAAAAAAACCAGCCAAAACCGTTATATACACCGTATAATAGAAATAACAAAAAAATGAGGAGGCACAAATATGATAGGGTTAGTAACCGTTGTAATGATATTTTCCATTCCCATTATTGGAATCCTGACAAGCCATTTCGAAAAACAGGCAAAAAACAAACACAAGATGCTACAAGTTGAACTGGAGCTTGAAAAACTTAAACATGAAAACTTCCTTATGGAGACGGAAAAAATGAGGCTGGAACTGGATCAGATGAAATTTGATGAAAAAAAAGACGAGCCAAGGTTACTGTAGTCAAGTAACATTGGTTCGTCTTTTTAATGGTTTTTGTGAGTTCCCGTTTTATAAGCCCCTCGCCCTTCATAAGTATAATTAACGGACATTACAAATAAGTTCATTTAATGGATATATTGATCACCCACAAGTAATTCTGAAATAACCTTTGTCGGGATGATGAACTCGACAGCCCCCATATACCCTGGGGCGGCCTCATAGCTGTTAAAGGCGATGACTAGCTTGCCATCTTTGTTTATATAAAAGTTGTGGTTTTCATCAATGCCTCTAAATGCAGTAAGATCATCATCTTCGACCCAATATATCTTTTCCGGATCTTCAGCCATCTGCCGCTTCATCTGTTCCTTGATGTTCTTACTGATCACCTGAAGATAACGATCATCTTTAAATAGGCTATTTAACGTTAAAAGCACTTCGTTTTTCTTGTCGACTGTATCGAATTGACTTTCTGTAGAACTGGAAGCAGAAATCGTGTCCGTATAGCGCTGTACGGATAATATCGTTTCATTATCTGTCAATATCTCATATCCGCTTTCCACCGAGATATTGCCCTTTTCCCCTTCCTTCAGTTTTGACATGGAGTCGGTGAATTCCTTGTAGAGCTGCTTGCTTTCCGATAAGTATTTATCATTCAGGCTATTTTCAAGCTGTTTATTCTCCAGTCCGGAAATTGCAGGTGTTTTGATCACGGCCGAGGAATTATTCACATCCTCTTTCCACTCGACGAAGGTAATCACTTTAATGACCTTATCGACTATCGGAATTTCACTCATGGCCTTTGCCACTGCCGGACTGATGTTTACGGAAGCTGTCACTATCAGAAGCGCTGCAGCCGCAGACACCAGGATATTCCTTCCAACCCTTGGCTTCTTCCTGGGCTTTTCATTCAAAGCTGCTTGAACGACATCTTTCAGTTCTTTAGGGATCGGTGTTTTAAGATACTCTTTCCGCAGATCTTTTAATTTTCTTTCCATCTTTTCGTTTCCTCCCGTTCAGTCATGTTAATCCGCAATAGTTGCAGCGCTTTATATAATCTCGTTTTAATCGTGCTTACATTCTCTTCCAGAACCTCCGCTATCTCTTCCAACTTCAGGTCCTCAAAGAAACGAAGAACGACTACTGTTTTATACTTGACCGAAAGTCCTTCCAGGGCCTTTTGTAAATCCAGGTCGGGGTAGTGATCTGCCTCTCCGCTGCGTAAGTATTCTATTGTTTCGTCATCGGCGACTGTCAGCTTCTTTTTCTTTCGCAAAACATCAAGTGACGTTCGGACTATGATCTTATATAACCAGCTATCTATAGAAGCAGCGTCTTTTATTTTGTTGCTGGAGGCAAGTGCTTTTCTAATCGATTCCTGCACGATATCAAGCGCATCCTCTTGATTTTTGACATAGTAAAAAGCAAGTCTGTACAAATTGTCTTGCCGTTCGGTTATCCGGGCCGTTATTAATTGATTCATATCTAGATTTTTCATTGCATGATAGAGCTCCTTACATTTAAATTACGTATCCTAGGTACAAAGGATAGACGTTCGTGCACCCATAAAAGTTTGAAAATGAACAAGAAAATATTTATAAATAAAAAAATGAAAATTTTTACAAACTTTTAAGGCTTTTGGCGCGTCTATATAGTAGAATGATTATCGAGGTGGAGTGCAACATGAGGAAACTAAATTATAAAAAAGTCTTTATTTTTCTATTTTGTCTAACAGCTGCAGTGGGAACGATAGGGTTAGCCATCAAAAGCCTTGCTTTTGATAAGAAGAGAACCGTTTCCGCCTATACAAACGATAAAAATTACCCGGAAGCTGATATTCAAACGTATTTGAAAGATAATACGAAAGGCGGTTATTCAGCCAGCAGACCCGTTTTGCATATAGAAAATATCGACAAGCAACTAGAAGCTTACATAAAAAAAGAAATTAAAGATTATGAAAAAAGATGGAAAGCATCCGACGGAAAAGCATCCGAGCTTAACCTCACATACACGATCCTTCATTTCAGCAAGCAGACCATTACCATTTCCTTCGATAAATATGAACAAGTGGAAGGAAAGAAGCAGTCCGAATCCCGGATCTTCACTTATGATATTCCATCTCAGCAAAAGCTCTCTATAGAAGACATCTTTGCCACGGATTCTGATTATTTATCCGTTTTATCCGATATTGTTTTTGAAGAGTTAACCGAGAAGGAAGAAGAAGGCATATCACAGAGTCTTATTAAAAAGGAAAACAAACTGAAGGCGGCCAACTTCGATTCTTTTTCAGTCTTGAAAAATACGCTTGTATTCTACGTTAAGACTGATGATTCAACTAAGACTCATACAATAGCCATCAAGAAGGAACTTTTTAACGATAGCTTGCTAGATTCATATAAAAGTAAAGAATTGAATGAGGATCGTGTAAAGGAATGGCAGCCGAAACATATCGTCGCTAAACTGCCCGTGCAAAATGAATGGATTGACCCATCAAAAAAGGTCATTGCCTTGACGTTCGATGACGGGCCACATCCAATTCATACCATGTCCATTCTTGAAGACCTAAACAAGTATGATGCACACGCGACCTTCTTTGTGCTTGGAAGCCGCGTACAGCACTATCCGGAAGTTCTGCAAAAAATGCTTGAACAAGGAAATGAGATCGGCAACCATTCATGGGATCATCCGCAGCTGACTCGCTTAAGCAAGAACAAAATCAAGAGTCAAATCGAACAGACCCAAGACGCTGTAGAAAAAGCTACAGGTTCTGAGCCAAGTCTCGTCCGTCCCCCATATGGAGCGATTAACGATAATGTGCGTGAATACATGGAGGATATGGAAGTCACACTCTGGGATGTCGATCCCGAAGATTGGAAAGACCGCAATGAAAAGAAAATCGTGAACAATGTGATGAGTAAAGCCAAAGACGGCGGAGTCATATTAATGCATGATATCTATCAAACTAGCGCCGAAGCTGCAGGAAAAATCATCAAGCAACTGCATGACAAAGGATATCAGCTGGTCACTATTTCGGAAATGGAAAGGGTAAAGAAAGACCGTGAACTTTCCGGAATCGTCATAGGTGAATAATCAAAAGGAAAGAGCCTGTTTCATCAAAACAGGCTCTTTTGCATCAGATAAAATAAGCAGGCCTTTGATCATATAGCAAAGGTCTGCCCGTTTTTTCATTCACCAAGATCTACATTATGATAAACTTGTTGCACATCTTCCAAATCTTCCAATGCATCAATCATCTTTTCGAATTGTACCTGTGCATCTTCTGGAAGGGTTAGGTCATTTTGTGCAAGCATCGTCAGCTCTGCCACTGTAAAATCGGTGATTCCCGCATCCTTGAATGCTTGTTGCACAGCATGGAATTGTTCAGGTTCAGCATAAACGATGACCGCTTCTTCTTCTTCAATGATGTCACGTACATCAACATCCGCTTCCATTAACAGTTCAAGCACATCCTCAGCCGTTTTACCTTCAATCCCGATGACAGCAGTTGCATCGAACATATAAGCAACAGAACCACTGACACCCATATTCCCGCCATTTTTCCCGAATGCGGCACGTACATCAGATGCCGTCCGGTTCACATTGTTTGTCAATGCATCCACGATGACCATTGATCCATTTGGACCGAATCCTTCATAACGAAGTTCGTCATAGCTTTCTTCCGAACCGCCTTTAGCCTTTTCAATCGCACGGTCAATGATCGCTCTGGGAACATTGTACGTTTTCGCACGCTCAAGTACGACCCTTAACGCCTGGTTGGATTCCGGATCTGGTTCACCTTGTTTCGCCACTACATATATTTCCCGTCCGAACTTAGCATAAATCCGACTTGTATTTGCATCTTTTGACGCTTTTTTTTCTTTAATGTTATTCCACTTACGACCCATTATATTCCACTCTCTTTCATCATTGAATATACCGATTAGATTATTAAGATACTGCCCTACGAGAAAACCCTTTACGGGAATTCCTTTGAAGAAAGGCTATACGTTTACTAGATTATATTATACATCAATTGTATAAGTTTGAAAAAGTCCTGTACATCCCTCACTCGCATTAACTCGGCGGGTTGGCGCTATATATTATAAAATGCTATGGTGAACATCAAGAGTGGTATAGTATGAATGGATCGGAAAGGAGAGATGATTCATGACGGAAAACCAAATCATCATCGGGATACCCGGAAAGTGGAAGGACCGGGCAGAATTGATTCAAACGGTCGCTTCCCAAAGCGAAGGGTACCTGTTAGCAGGGAATATTTTTCATAACAAGGATAAGAACATAACTTTTCAGGCAGAAATCCAGGATTATGAACCCACTTTAAAAGAGACCTTTTCTTACGCCAGTAAAGATGCCCTTTCAGAGAGATTATTAGCGGAAATCAGTGAACATACCTTTACCGTTTATATAATAGCCGATACCGGAAATGTTACGGACTTGATCGATGCTGGGGCAGCAATCCTTAGGGCAGGCGGAATGGCAGTGAAAATAGAAACAGCTGGCATTGCCCATTCAAAGGAAGATTGGCAAAAGCTTCATCAAAGCCCCGATATTCTCTCGGTATATGCCCATTTTGCCACGATCATCGGGGAGGAAGATTATTATTGTTCATTCGGAATGAAAGCCTTTGGGCTTCCAGATGCCGTGACACTTAACACAATGAGTCCGAAAGAGGCGGCTTCTTTACTTAACACATTTAATTTTTACCATCTAGGTGAACGGCCTCTCTTTACAACTGGCGAAACCTTTAGCATACAACAAGATGCCCCTGACTTTATATTGACGGGCCTTCAGGACTTTAGATATGAAGAAGACCATCCCTTCTACAACCCGTTTGGATTGTGGAATTTAGGGACAAGTAAATAGAGGAACGATTCGCTCCTCCCAGACTTTAGACAAATTCGAACTGCCCCGTAAATGTTAGACACCAAACTAACATTTACGGGGTGTTTTTTATTTTAAAAACGTTCCGATTGATTTCAGAAATCCGCTCCCTTTCCGCCGACTGTCTGCCAAGCCTACTCGGCGCAAGCGCCTGTGGGGTCTCAGCTAGCCAGTTATTCGGCAGGTGTGTCGCATATTTCTTCAATCCAATAACGGATTCATAAAACAATAAAAAAACATATAAAGCGAGTGCCTGGAGAGGAAATCAACGACCTAGTCTTAAATGACCGTCAGGAAAGAGGCCATCCGAACTTCCTTTTTTAGACACTAGGGGTTCAACCGAGTTTTTCACTCTTTTCTTCTTCATGTTCTTTCTTCACGAGTGACATGCCGCTCGCTTGGTATTTAAGGATCTTTTGAATGACCGTGCCAAGATGTGCACCCGCTTCAACTGGCGGGATCCCGCCTTTATGGATGTTGGAAATGACCATCCTCTCTGCTTCAATCATGCCCAAACAAGGTTTATAGCAAATATAAGCGCTTAATGATTCAGCACTGACAAGACCGGGCCGTTCGCCGATCAACAGGACAATGACCTCAGGCCTAAGGATTTCTCCAATATCATCCATCACGGCAACCCGGCCCTTTTCAATATAGAACGGTGTCCCTGCATCCAATTTTGCCGCTGCCAAAGATTGTCTGAAAGATAAATAGACGTCCTCCACATTCTCTTCGATCGCCTTGGCACTTAAGCCATCGGAAATGATGATTTGGACCGTTGGGCCCTTTATGCATTTGGCTTCGATCATTCGCTTTGCTTCGTCCGACAGCTTCCTGCCATAATCCGGACGCCGTAAATAGACTTCCTTATCATCGGCCTTCGTTCTCACCTTGAATAAATCCAAGCGTTTCAATAGAGTTTCACTGACTTCACCATATACAGCATCAACGGCCGCCGCATGGTCAAAACGGAATTTCAGCCAGGAATCCGTTTTAGGACGTGTCCCCGATCTGCCTATCCCTATCCGGGCAGGGGTTTTCGCTATCAAGGTGTCCAATTCTTCTTTATTATTCGGATCTTTCATTCCCATATCATCCACTCCTAATGGTTAAATATAGTTGGATCACCGGCACGCTTCGTTAACTTGCCGTTTTCCAGAATCCCCATCTTCTCCAGCCAAGCTTCATATAATGGGGCTGGCCGCTTATCCATCGTTTGTCTCAATGTCGCTATATCATGATAACTCAAAGACTGATAGTTTAACATGCAGTCATCCCCCATCGGAGTTGCGATGATGAAATTCACACCAGCCGCCGTTAAAAGTACACCCAGGTCCTCGATATCATTCTGATCCGCCTTCATATGATTCGTATAGCAAATATCCACTCCCATCGGCAGACCATGCATTTTTCCCATGAAATGATCTTCCAACCCGGCGCGGATGACCTGCTTGCTGTTATATAGATATTCAGGTCCGATGAATCCGACGACCGTATTGACAATGTACGGATCAAAATAGCGGGCAAATCCATAGTTTCTGGCTTCAAGCGTCACCTGATCGATTCCGAAATGCGCTTCCGCCGATAACTCCGAGCCTTGCCCCGTTTCAAAATAAAGATGCTGCGGACCTGTGCCGGTCCCATGAGCCTTTGCCACCTCGTTGGCTTCTTCGAGCAATTGAACGTCAATTCCAAAAGAACGATTGGCCGCTTCCGTTCCGGCTATGCTTTGAAAGATCATATCAGCAGGTGCACCCTGCTGTACTGCCTTCATTTGAGTGGTCACATGCGCAAGTACACAATTTTGGGTCGGGATATTCCACTTCTGGATTACGTCCTGTGTCGCATGAAGCAGCCGCTTTACGCTTTCGACTGAATCATCAACAGGGTTGATTCCAATGAGGGCATCCCCGATTCCATAGGAGAGACCTTCTTTCAAAGATGCGAGCATGCCATCCACATTGTCAGTCGGGTGGTTAGGCTGAAGGCGCGAGGCAAGCGTTCCCTTGTATCCAATCGTACTATTATTCTTTGTGAGCACTTCGATTTTACTGGCAGCATGGATAAGGTCAAGGTTCGACATGATCTTGGCTGCCGCAGCAATCATTTCACTATTCAACCCCCTGCTTATTCGCTTTAAATCGTCACCTGTCGTTTCGTCACTCAAAATATATTCACGAAGCTCGGCAACGCTCCAATTCTTCACAGATTGATAGATGGTTCCATTGATGAGACCATCTATGATCCGTGACACTTCATCCTCTTCCGGGGAGAGTAAGGGATAATTCCTAATGTCCGCCAAAGTCAATTCGCTAAGCACAGCTTTCGCTGCAATCCGTTCTTGGACAGAATCCGCCGCAATTCCCGCAAGCCTATCTCCTGATTTCTCTTCATTCGCTTTGGCCAAGACTTCTTTCAACGATTTGAATTGATGGATTTCCCCAAAGTATTGAGTAGATAATTTCATCGTATAATCCTCCGTTTCTTAGTTGTGGAAGGTCAGTGTTTTTACGACAACCGGAACGACCCCTGTCCGCAGCAGCCTTCCTATATCTAAATAATCCCCATGTTCCACTTGTGTCTGATCAATGCAGATGACCGGCAAATCTGGTCGGTTCGCTAGAAATGTTTGACCAAGCACCTTCCCATAATCACTGTCCATCACAATTATCAGAGGTTGCTGCTGATTCGGTTTTTGCATCAAAGCCTCGGTAAATTCGGCTGCGAGCTGCTGTATGTCCCGAAAAGATAGATAAGGTAAATTCGTTAAATAAAAGGCAAAATTCAGTCCTTCCTTTAGTGGATCGTATATCGTTATCGCATCCTGAACCGATTGTGCCATTGTCCCGGTTCCATCATCCAGCACGCCTTGAAAATCGATGCGGTAGACTGGGATATTACGGACTGGCAGATGAGAATCATTCACCTCGATGGTAGCACCGCTGATTTCAGTTGTATGCGTGCCTGCTCCTAGAACAGTCGCCCGAACCGTTTCAACGGGCTGTTCCCACTCCCATGCAGCCAATACTTCATTTTCCTTTATAGAGGTTGCAAGCATCATGCCGATATCCTGAAAGCTTTTGTCTGCCCGTTCTTCATGATAGATGCAATCACTGACACCTCCCGAGAACATCAACACATCTATTCGTCCTGTCCAAGATGGCTCCTTCCCCACTAATAGAAGTTCATCTTCTTTTGTGAATGACCCAGCCAAAAACCTCGAAAGCACCTTAGACATTTCATTTGCGATGATTACCCCATCAACATTCAAAGGTGAATGCCCTTTTGATTTCAGCCATTTTCCTATTGAAGGAGCAACCTTCACCTTCGCTCCCTCCCATTCCACCAAACGGCCTCCTATATGCAGTGTGCAAGTTCCGCAAAGGATACCAGAACGGTATACGGCAATATTCGCCGTTCCCCCGCCAATATCTATATTCGCTATAGTCTTTCCTGTCTCGATCGAATGTTGATAGGCACCAGATCCCTTTGCGGCAATGATTCCCTCCAAATCCGGACCGGCTGCCGCTACAAGGAATTCCCCTGCCGCTTTGGATAACCGGTATACCATTTCTTCTGCATTTTGTTTGGTTGCCGTTTCACCTGTGATGATGACGGCCCCTGTTTGTATGTTTTCAATCGTGATCCCGGCTTGATGGTATTCACTTTCCACCATACTTTGAACAGCAGGTATATCAATTACCGTATCGGATAAAAGCGGGGTCTTGAAAATGGGACTTCGATACAGAATTTTCTTATCGGTAATTTCTATTTTTGGCACCTGTCCGCCACCCGCCACATTCCTAAGCGAAAGCTCGCTGATAACAAGTTTCGTCGTACTAGTGCCAATATCGATTCCTGCACTGATGATTCGTTCCGCCTGTTCATTCATTAAATTCACACCTCAGTTTTACACCACTTGGATTTCATCGCTATCTTCTTCCTGGTTATTCGTTTTATATTCATTTATGCCGATGACTCCCGCTGCACGATCTTTTTCCTCCAATTCCAAAGCTTTCGGAACGGACAGCCAGTAAGCAAGACCGATTCCAATAGCGCCGGCAGATAGCTTGCCTACTATGACGGGTAAAATTAAGGATGGCTGAAAGTTGGCAGTGAAAGATAAATGATCGCCTAATAGGAAAGCCGCACACACAGCGAAGGAAATGTTTATGACCTTATCCTTCGGAGGCATATCTTTAACAAGTTTGAACATCGCCAATATATTGGCTACCGTGGCTAAAATCCCTGCACTCCCCGCTTTGCTCAATCCGATTTTCCCGCCCATCACTTCAAGCGGCCTGCCTGCATATTTTTGAATCAAGTAAATCATTGGAAAAGCACCTGCCAGCATAATCCCGATATACCCTGCCGTTTCCAGGGCACGGAACTGGTCCGCCTTATCGGCCATGATGGGATGGAACCCCCAAGCACCAAATACATTGGAAAACAGTCCGGTGAAAATCTCCACGATTGAAAATACGAGTACAAGTTTAATCGCGGCATCCAATATTTTCCCAAACCACATGAACCCTTTGATCATCAAATCCGGCAGGAAATAAAGACCTAACGCAAGCAGCACCACAAAAATAAGAAGTGGAGAAAGATTCAAGGCAATTTTCAAATAGCTCAACGCGAATTCGTGTGTAGAATTCGCATTCGTGGAAATCACTTCGCGAATTTTCGAATTCGTTGCCACCACTAGCACGCTTGAGATAAAGGCTCCAATGGGAATCGTCAGGATCCCTGACATGACACCAAGTGCCATGTATTTATGATCACGCTTCTCTAGCATGGCAAGCCCCATTGGAATCGAGAATACAATCGTTGCTCCAGACATGAATCCGACAATCATCGCCATGATCCAGCCTTCATATGATTCCTGCAGCTCGGCCGCCAATTGATAACCGCCCATATCCGTTGCCAAAATCGTTGTTGCAGCGAGTGCGGGATCTGCACCGATCGCTGCGAAGATCGGGCCGCATACTGTATCGATGAACCATGATAAATAAGGGATCGAGGCCATGATTCCAGCTGCCGGGATAAATATATGGCCAACCGTATGCAAACCTTCCATGAACTGTTTGCCCAAGCCTTGCTCACTGTCTTTAATCGATGCCAATGCACCGACAACGGCACACACCATAATGATATAAATAACGAATTTACCTACCATCTCCATACATATTCCCCCTGAATTACGATTTGATTTGGCCTATCGACTTTAAAAAAGGGTATAAAAAAAGACGCCTCTTATAGCCCAAACTTTGGTTATTTCAGCAGAATTGCCTACCTACAACCAATTTGGTCCATCAAAGCGCCATTGCTTCATCTATTTACTTGTTTTTGATCCTTTGTAACGATTAGTCGTGCCACTGTCTCCATGGAAAGCTGCTTATCCATGCTAAGCTTTCTCAATTTTTTGTAAGCGGTTTCTTCCGATACATTCTTCCTTTTCATGATAATTCCTTTTGCCTTTTCAATGACTTTACGATTTGCGAGCGTTTCATCCAATTGGGCATTTCGTTCCTGATACTTTTTTGCATTGGCTGCTTGCAGTAAAGCTATCTCCACTGCGGGAATCAAATCCGCCTCCGTTATTGGCTTTACAAGATATCCTACGATATTTGCCCGTTTCGCCTCGTCGATATATTCACGCTGGCTGAATGCAGTTAAAAGCAGGACCGGTATCTGAAAGGTATTGGAAATCACCTCGCTAGCCTTAAGCCCATTCATTTTAGGCATTTTTATGTCCATCAAAACGAGATCCGGCTGCAGGGAATGTGCCAATTCAATCGCCTTCTCGCCGTCACGTGCATGTCCAACCACATCGAAGCCTGCATCCTTGAGCATAATCGTTATATCAAGGAGAACGATCGATTCATCTTCCACGACCAAAATCCTCTTGACCACGTCTCCCACCTACCTCTTGTATGGAAATCTTACAGAAGCCAGGGTACCACCTTTAATCTGGCGAATAGAAAACTCCCCTTCCAAATCATTTTCCACTGTCATACGGATGATATCCAGTCCCAAAGAAGGTTTCACTGCCGGCGAATATCCGATGCCATCATCCTTAACTTGAATCTCCAATTCAGAACCATCCTTGTGAAAGCATACGGTAATCTTCCCATCCGTCCCTTCCATGAAAGCATGCTTCACACAATTATGAATGAGCTCATTCACCACCAGCGCGACGGAAATGCCGATGTCGGAATCAATGGAATGAAGCTCCCCCGAATATTCAATGCTTATGACATTACGGGCATGATCCTCCGTACAAACAATCATATCTCCTATTTTCTTAATGAGCTCCAATAAATCCACGTGGTCGACATGGCTGCTTGCCAAAATGATTTCATAAACCGACGATATGCTTAACACCCGGTTCAAACTGACCAATAAATGGGGCTTGCTTTCTTCAGGGGCCCCTATCCTCATTTGCAGCCGAAGTAAACTGGCAACAGTCTGCAAATTATTCTTCACCCTATGATGAATTTCACGAATGGCTACTGACTTGCTAATCAGCTCTCTCTCTTTATCCCGCAGTTCAGTCAGATCCCGGATGATGATGAACGTTTCATTGGCATTCTTGTTGCCTAAATGGAACTTCCTTATTTGGAAAATCTTTTTACCAATGTTCAGTTCCATCATTAAAATCTCTTCTTTTGAAGCAAGAACATCGGCAAAGCCTGGAAAATAATTTAAAATGGAGTCCCCTAACACACAGTCGGTCAAACATATTTCCGTTACTAAATTAATGGCGGCGGGATTCGTATAGACAAGTCGGTTCTGGCTATTAATCAGGAAAATGGACTCTTCGATAAATTCGGGAACTAAGGAATTTTGTTGATCTTGCCTTCCAAACTGATTAAACGTTTCAGGTTCTTCTTGAATCACCTTCTCCATGATCAAAACGGCTATGACCCGATTGCATTCCCCTTTGACCGGAACGACACTTTGCTCCACCATCGCTCCCTCTTGAGTCAATGCGCGATTCACGAACATGTCCTTTCCGGTCCGCAATACATAAAATACTGCCGGCTCAAAAGCCTCATAGGCAAATTTCCCGACAACCGGATGATCATAAACCGATTTTACGGAATGTGCGCTTGCCTCTGCCACGACTATGGCATGCTTCCCTTCAAGCACCGGACAATCAATAAAGACATTCGCTTTATTCAAATTGGCTATCAACGATAAATTCGCAGACAAGTTTTCAAGAGTTTGAATATCCTTGTCCAGTAAGTGAGTATGCATCTCACATAATTCTCGGACAGCAGTTGTCCGTTCCATAGGCAAAACCCCAATAAACGTTTATTCATGGATATTATTATTGATTATTATAGTTATCGCCCTTATTTTTGTCAATATTCGAAATATTCAAATGTTATGTATCCTAACATTAGATAACGATATTTAAATAGTATTCAATTTCATGGCCACCATTGCATTAGCAGGGGCGCCTGGCAAAAATGAATCCGCTTTTACCTGCCCTTGTTTTTTATCCGGTTCCTCTTATCTGGCGCTTTTTTATCATCGCTCAAACAATTCAATGGAATGGTCAAATTCAAATGAAAGAAATACTAGAGCAACTTTCATCATTACGTTGCTTTAATTGAATAAATTAAACGCCAGTTACCCTACTCGTCTGACCCGTAACCCATTGGGTTTGTTTACTCACTAAAAATGAAACCACATTGGCAATGTCATTCGTTTCACCTAAACGTCCGGAGGCATTCATTTTTTTCATCCCTTCAATTTACGGCCCTACATAAACAACTCTGTGTTAACCGGTCCTGGAGCAATTGCATTGATCGAAGCCTTGTTGATAAGCGAAGAATGTCCCCTTCCATACTCATGATTTTCAACTCTTTTGGTTATAGTAAAGAAGAAAATAACGGAGGAGGTCCATTCCATGAAAAGTTCAAAGGAATTTGTTGAGAGCATTCAAGAGCAGCAAAAAAAGGAAGAAGGCAATTTTCGCCGCCAAGGTAACGGCAACCCCGCGCAGAAATTACCGAATAAAAAACATTAATGAAGCCCATCACCAAAAAATCCCCGCCTTATATTAAGGCAGGGATTTTTTTCATTCCGGTGTACTTTTTTTCTTCTTCATCACTTCGATTTCTTTTGAAAATGTGTCTTCTATCTCCTTTTTATTTCCATATAAAAAGAGGTTATCCCCTAATTTAATTTTATACTCATATAACTCTTTCCTGATTTTCACTTCTCCGCTTTCAATAAATAAAATATTGATGTCCGCACCATGTGGTATGACATCAAACACTTTGACATCAATGAATTCGGAGTCCTCATAAATATCAATCTCCATGACCACGTCTTCATCTTCTAAAAATAGGACCTCTTCTATCGGATGTTCCCATAATTCATAATGATTGTACATCTCACTGCGCATCTTATTCGATATTCTATTATTCAGGAACGGAGTTTTCACAAAAATGGCTAAAACCACCAATATTCCAATAATGATGCTTAACTCCATCAAACGAAGGTCATCTGTAAGCAATGTACTAATCGATGAAATGATGACAGCAAGTGAGAAGGCACCAAATAAAATTAAAAACATGCTTATTTTCCTTCGAACGGGATGATCAATAATGGATTTTGACTCGTCAGTTGTAAAACCGGTACCTGTAAGCATGGAGATAACCTGAAATCTTGCTACAGTGCTTTTTAATCCAGTCAATTTCAGCAAGGTAACCGATATTTCAATAACAAGAACAATAATTATAAAATAAAGTAGCATAAACACTAAATTCATCAAAATGATCACTTCCTCATCTATGGTTTACCCCAATCCCGTCAAAGAAATCATTCACTTACTGCGAAGAACCGGCATGACAAACAAAAAAAACACAGTAAGATCCAAATCTGAATCCTACTGCGTTTATTAATTTATCAATCAGGAACTATCATAACTTCCAATTTCATTATTATTATGTTTCATATCAAATGGTCTTCAGCAGTAGTTTTTTTAACAGCGGTGTAAATTGTTCGGGTAATTCAGCTACACTCGGAATCATTAACCGTTCTTTGCCATAGATGTTTTTCATCGTCATTTCTTCACTTTCATCTACGCTGCCATCCGCTAAAAACAGGCCTATTACTTCTATTCCTTTTTTCCTTGCTTCTGATACGGCCAGATGTGTATCGACTATTCCATTTTGATCATAATCGGCAGCTGCCGGCTCACCATCGGAAAATACGAGCAAGAAACGGTTTTTTTCACGTCTCTTTTCCAATTCCATTGTGGCCACCCTTATACTGTATCCGTCCCGGTTGTCTTCCTCCGGTTCAAGCTGCATGATTTTCGCTCCTGAATTCAGATAAAAAGAATCGGAATGGGACTGGATTACATGGAAATAATTCGGCTGATATCCTTCTCTCACTTCATTTGCATCTTCCCAAAAACCTACGATTGAGTGGGGGATCCTTAATTTTTTCAGCACTTCATGAAACAGGACGACCCCCCGTTTCGTTTCATCCATCTTGTTATGCATTGAAGCCGAGCAATCGATAAGCAATGTGAATACGGCATCCATTTCATTTGAATCCTGGTTCTTTTTATAAAAGACCCTTGGATTTTCTTCAAGTACAAGCGGCAGTAATTTTTTCGATAAACGACCAAAAACCAAATCTTTTCTTGGTGCATTCTTTTTATTTTCCAATGTCTTTTCAATTGTACTGGAGAGTTTTCTCTTAAATGGTTCGATATCGGCAACAAACTCGCGATAGCGCTTCTCCTCAGTAAGTGTTGGTATTTTGGCTTCTTTGATTACCTGAACGACGTCTTTATTTTCTTCACCAAATGGATGTTCACCGCTTTTGCCCATATTGGTTTGTTTCTTCTCCAGCGTTTCTTGCTGATTGTATTCCTTTTGTTGACTTTCCCCTGATGAACCCTGGATCGAAGCCAGTGCTTGGTCGGCATCTTCCGCTTCACGCGCACCTCCGCCCATCAAACTTGTTTTCGTTCCTTGCTCCAATTCAAATTGAAGAAAGGTCGAATTATTCTCGCCGTTCTTATTCTCTCGATGCCAAGTCGAGAACTTTTCATCAATGAACTCACTTTTTTCTTCGTCTACATCTTCTGTATCATCGTTCAACAGATCATCATTTCTAGTCAGTTCATCAAATAAGGTATTTGCTGTATACTTCTCCACATTTGCAATTGGGAAGATGAAATATTCATTCATTGTATCCTTGTACTCATCGTTCACACGAAATACGATTTGCTCACAAATCCTCGTGATATCACTGGTGTTAGTGGCTTCAAAGACGGAATGGATGAACGGTTTGATTTTCTCCAGTTCTTCCAGCTGCCGTACATTGGCCCTGGGGAAAATCGGGTCCGGCCTGTCGGATTGAAGCAGTAAATATATGAGGCAGTATAATTCATCCAGTGCAAAACTTCTTGTGACATTCGTTGCTAATTGGCTTTCGAAATATTGTTTAAGGTAAGCCCTCCTTACCGAAAACCATTTTTTCGTGCCTGGCCTTTCTTTCTTCACCAATTCTTCCAACCGCAAGTCTTCCAATATAGCGAATAATTGGGCTGCAAACTTCGGAAGCGAACTTTCCCCGATGATGTCCTGGTACTCCTTCATGCTCCGGATTGTTGTATGATGCAGCGTGCCTATCGTTCTAAGAAGCACGTCCGTTTTCAGCCCTGCTTCCTTCACTTCCTTATTGCCATTTTCCCAAAAGTGGCTGGCAGTGACCTTATTCTCGATCAGATCAATGAAGGAGCCATAATTGTATTCGAATTCCAGCTCAGGAATGCCGGATAAAACAGTCGAGAGATCCTGAAGCTGTAAAAAAAGTGCCGTATCTATTATTGAATCATTGAACCGGATATACTTCATGAGGCATTCTCCTAGTTAGAATAATGTATCAGCCAAGTTCTTCACGAACTCACGCTCCCGTTCCTCGTCCAACTTATCCACAATGGAACGTAGGATCGCCCGTTTCGGCGGGATCAATACACTCAGATCGCAAGCATCGAGCAAAGCCCTGATCGACGCCGCATCTTCAGCCACCTTCCCTTGATTCACGGCATTTATCAAATCACTCGACAGTTTAACGAACAAATCAATACTTCTTGGGTCCTTCAGCTTTGTATTGGTTTCTATCAATTGCTTTAACTGCTCCCCTTCGATATAAGGAACTTCAATGATGACAAACCTATTTTTTAGCGCTTCGTTCAGCGGCACTGTCCCGACATACCCTTCGTTGATTGCAGCAATCACATTAAAGCCCTCTTTTGCCGTTATCACTTCATTCGTGAACGGATTCGTTATCGTCCTTCTGTAATCAAGCACACCATTGATAAGCGGCAGAGTCTCCGGTTTTGCCATGTTGATTTCATCTATATATAAGAAGTGACCGTGATTCATCGAATTGGTCACTGGTCCAGGTACGAATTCTATCACTTGTTTTTCCTCTTTGTAAGCCAGCGTCTTGAAGCCCAATAAGCTTTCTGCATCCAAGTCGACTGAGCAGTTGACACTGAACATTGGCTGGTTGAATAGATTCGATAATGTCTCGGCAAACTTTGTCTTTCCAGCCCCTGTCGGACCCTTCAAAAGGATATTCTTCCCCATGCTCAAGGCCGTAATGGCATCTATCATCAACTCCATCTCGGGAGGCAGATATCCGCCGCTCCTTATCAATTCCTCAAATTGAGCAGGATTCTTTTTGCTTGCTTGTAATATATTTGCGATTTCTATTGGTAATCGATTAATCATTTTGTTCCTACACCCCTTTCTGAACATTTTAAGGCTCTTTCCCATTAAAAACAAACACTAAGGAAAAGAGCTGTCATCAAGACAGCTCCAGTCTGTA
Organism: Peribacillus simplex; assembly: GCF_001578185.1. Taxonomy (NCBI): domain Bacteria; kingdom Bacillati; phylum Bacillota; class Bacilli; order Caryophanales; family Bacillaceae; genus Peribacillus; species Peribacillus simplex. The sequence goes on from NZ_CP011008.1 coordinate 4,689,161, forward strand.
GAAAAAACGTTCAGCTGAATGGAAAGGGTGTGCGCGACTTCTGCGGGAAAAGCGCGTCAAAGGGAGACCACAGGTGCAAAGGCACGGAGGGCGGACCTCCCGCGGAAAGCGAGTGCCCTACGTTCCAATCAACAGACCCTCAAAAAAACGGTAGGCAAACTCAATTATTATCGAGTTTGCCTACCGTCTGAATAGCTGTCATCAAGACAGCACCTTTCATGATTTCAAGTTCATTCTCATATAGTTAATGAAGACCTTAATAGGCTTCCTCAGGGTCCCTTTTCATCAGGCTTATCATATAGCCCAATAAACCGCCGATTATAGCAGGAATCACCCACCCTACCCCTACACTATATAGTGGAAGGTATTGTTTGAAAAGGTCCGAAACAGTTTCCATTTTAATCCCTGATGCCATTAATCCATCCATTATGCTGATGATGGCCGTTAATAACAAGCTTACTAAGTAAACCTCCGATTTCCCTTTGAAAAAGGAATGGAAGAACGTTAGCACAATCAAAACGATCGCCACGGGGTAAAGCACCGTTAACACAGGCACCGTAATGGAAATGAGCTTGGTCAAACCTACATTGGCAACAGCCGCACTAAAAACGGAGAAGATGACGACAAATGATTTATACGAAATAAAAGGCAGTATTTTATTGAAGTACGTAGAACAAGCCGTTATCAACCCAATGCTTGTAGTTAGGCATGCTGCGATAACAATCAATCCCAACAACACTGCACCGGCCGGTCCGAAAAAATGATGTGAGGCTTGAGCCAAAACGTCTCCGCCATTATCCAGGTGACCCAGTTTTTCCACACTTGTCGCCCCGACATAAGTCAAGGCCGTATAAACGATCACCAATAAGGAAGCGGCTATTAAGCCGGCTTTTATGCAGAAGCCTAGCACTTCTTTTCTTGAAGTGATTCCCTTTTCTTTGATTACATTAATGATAATGATTCCAAAAGCAAATCCAGCCAATGTATCCATTGTCAAATATCCTTCTTTAAATCCCTTAAAGAAAGAATTATCTGAATAATTTGCCAATGGTGACTGGATTTCACCCATTGGGTTAATAATTGCGACCACAATGAGGATCCCGATGAAAATCAATAATAACGGTGTTAATATTTTTCCGACAACATCCAGCATTTTTGATGGATTGATCGATAATAAACAGGCAATTCCAAAGTATATGATCGTGAATACCAGCAATGGTAAAAAACCGACGTCATTGGAAAGGAAAGGTTTAATCCCTATTTCGTAAGATACACTCCCCGTTCTCGGAAGAGCGAAAAGCGGTCCCAATGATAAATAAAGAACGACCGTGAAAATGATGCCGAACATCGGGTGTGCCCTGCTTGCAAGCGATTGGACATCATTTTTGCCTGAAAAACCAAATGCCAATATTGTAATGAATGGCAATCCAACCCCAGTAATGATGAATCCTAAACTAGCCGACCATAAATTGGTCCCAGCGGATTGACCGAGCATGGCAGGGAAAATTAAGTTTCCTGCACCAAAAAATAAAGCGAAAAGCATTAATCCTGTAACAATAACAAAAGAAAGTGGTGCTTTCTGTGACATAATGAGGCCTCCATTGTTTTAATTCTCTTAAACGAAGAAAAGAGTTGTCCATCAATTTCCGATAAAGGTTAAATGAACTTCTGTCTATTCTACTTATCTGTTAACATGTACTTACATGAAACTATGAATTATACATAACTCTCCTAACTATAAAATCCGATGGAACGTTTGTCAAAACTATTTCATTAATTATTCGGAAAAATCTTTCTTTTCTTACTTCTTTTTATGAAAATGAGTGAGGCAATTAGATTCAGCAGAAAATTTGAGTAAAAAGTACTGCAATTTATTTTGCGAATAAAATGTTTTAATATTCAGATATTTATTAATTCTATATAAATATCTATATAAATACAAGAAAAAAGGAGAAGGAAATATGATTACTGAAAAAGAAAAGATGGTGAACGGGGAACCTTATATGGCTGCTGATCCGGAATTAATAAGGGATAGGGAAAATGCGAGAAAGTTAACCCGGTTATACAATCAGACAACCGAAAACGAAGGGGATGAACGAACCTCACTGCTGAAACAGCTTTTCGGTTCCATTGGAACAAATATATATATTGAACCCACTTTTCGCTGTGACTATGGATATAACATTACTGTCGGTGAAAACTTTTATGCCAATTTCGATTGTGTCATTTTGGATGTTTGTGAGGTGAAATTTGGCAGGGACTGCATGTTGGCTCCCGGGGTGCATATCTATACTGCCACACATCCGCTGGATCCCTTCGAACGCTGTTCTGGAGTGGAATATGGAAAGCCGGTTACGATAGGGGATCATGTATGGATTGGCGGAAGGGCAATCATCAATCCTGGCGTTACAATTGGGGGTCATTCCGTCGTCGCTTCAGGGGCCGTCGTAACAAAAGATGTTCCTGGTGGCGTTGTTGTCGCTGGAAACCCAGCGAAGGTCATCAAGCAAATTGAAGGAATTGAATAGCAGAGCTCACTCGACCCTGAGTGGCCCTGCCTCCAATTGTCCATTAAATATTCCTCAATGCTTCCGCAATCACAGTATCCCCAGAGATTAAATCGAAAGAACGCTTGTAGGTATTTTCCTCGGTCAATGACGCAAAAATCGTTCGAGCCACATCTTCCCGTGAAATCGAACCCCTTTCCAATTCTTCAGCGGCAGTCACTTTGCCCGTTCCCGGTTCGTTCACCAGTCCGCCAGGCCGAATGATGGTAAATATTAAATCGCTATGTAACAATGCCCTATCCGAATAGTGCTTGGCCACATAATACGGTTTGATGGCTTCATTCCAGTTTTCGCGATTATTGGCCTGAAAAGCACTCACCATGATGAATCGGTCGATTCCCAAATTTTCTGCCGCTTCAATCGTTTTAACAGCACCATCCAGATCAATCAAAAGCGTTTGATCAGCTCCGGTGCTTCCTCCGGATCCCGCTGTAAATACGATGGCATCACAGCCTTTTGCCGCATTCGCAATCTCATCCACTGAGCCCGTTAAGCTGACGACTGCAGATTCGATTCCATTTTTCTCAAAATGTTGCCTTTGTTCTTCTTTACGAATCATTGCCCTTACACTATGATCCGGGCTATCTTTTAATAGATCTACCAGGTGTTTACCGATCTGCCCATTTGCCCCAACTACGAATACTTTCATAAAGTCAGCTCCCATAATGGTTAGTTTGGTTACAGTTCAAATTATTTCATGTACACAGCTCATTTTCAAACAATCAGCCCGTCATACATTGGAAAAAGTTTGGCAACCACCCATATATATTTTATAATAATGACAATACGTGTTCTTTAGGGACATAAAGGGGAGGTGTAATGATGGCAATAAGAATATTAATGCCACCTTCTGCAGCGTCTCATGCAAAGCCTAGTATTGGAGGCGATACTTTGCATGGGGTTAAATTAAGCTAAACTTAATCGCCCGACTTATCATTTCTAATATTTGGCTTTGCACCTTATTTCATTCTTAAAAAAGAATAAGGGGCTGGCAGAAATGAAATATGTAAAAGCGACGGCCGTTTTGCCTGAAAAGCTGATCGTTGAAATTCAAAAGTATGTGCAAGGTGAAACCATATATATCCCTAAACCTGAAAAGGCCCATCACAAATGGGGAACCCGTTCGGGATCAAGGGAACTGATCGATGACCGAAATGCCACTATAAAATATGCATTCAAAGACGGTCATAGCATCCATCAATTAGCCGAGGAATATTTTCTATCCGCGGAAACCATCAAGAAAATCGTTTATTCCAAATAGGATTGCATGTGAGCACTGATAATGATATCAGTGCTATTTGTATGCCGAGTATGTTTCTTAGTCGTTTTCCCCCTTTTAAAGCAGATATGTTTTCTGTAAAGTAAAGAGAAACGGTATCATGTGACAAGTATCGCGCAACAGAAACAGGAGTGAAGAAAATGGAACCTTTTATCAGAAGCGAGCAGTATAACTTCATTAAATCACAAACACAGATTCTCATAAATGGACACGCGACCGCCAACGATAAGGATGTGATCCACACCCTGAAAACAGTCGCAAAAGAACGAGTATTAAGCTTATTCAATGACTTGAGCGAAGAGCAAAAACAACTGCTGGATCCAGTGGATACCATTAAAGATCCCGCACAAGCCGAAGTCTTTCTCTTACAGGTAAAGCCATTTGTGATCCCATTTAAAGAAGTAACCGAAAAAACGATAAAAAAATTATTTCCTAAGGCAAAGAAATTAAAAGCGCCTTTGTTGGAAAACATGGATTTGAGAGAGATTTCATATTTGGGATGGGATGATGGCGGATCCGGAAAGAAATTCATCATTGCACACCATCATAATAAACTCACAGGATTGCACGGAACCATTAAACCAACCAACAAAAAAGGAATCTGTGCCATTTGCAGTCGCTTTGAAGAAATAGGGATGTTCATGTCCGAAACAAAAGGAACCGTCCAAGGGACATTCATAAAAAAAGGGAATTATATTTGCCTGGATAGTATGAAATGCAACCAGAACATAACCACTTTAGATAAAATGAATGATTTCATCGAGCGCTTGAAATAGTACGAAAAAGCAATCCTTTAATGGTGAAGGATTGCTTTTTCGAGTTTGGGCGTTTACTCGTGAGTTTCGGCGTTTTACTCGTGAATTTCGGCGTTTTACTCGTGAATTTCGGCGTTTTACTCGTGAGTTTCGGCCATTTACTCGTGAATTTCGGCGTTTTACTCGTGAGTTTCGGCCATTTACTCGTGAGTTTCGGCGTTTTACTCGTGAGTTTCGGCCATTTACTCGTGAGTTTCGGCCATTTACTCGTGAGTTTCGGCCATTTACTCGTGAGTTTCGGCCATTTACTCGTGAGTTTCGGCGTTTTACTCGTGAATTCCACTTTTCCCACAATAAAAAAAAGAAGCACCATATGGGAGGCTGCTGAAAAACTCACGTTTTTCTAACTAGTACGGTAAATCAAACTAAAAAAAAGACAATTCTCATTCGACACTTGAATGGAAATCGTCTTTTTTTGCTTCTGTGTGTCACTTTTTTAGGCCATTAATTTCAATATTCTTTTCAAGTTAACGGTGAAAATAGCCATTGCTCCTTGTAATTCCATGCCAAGTAGACCCGAGGATTTTGCAACATCATACCCGTGTCTGTGTTTCAATTCACTGTTTTTCGCTTCTATTTTATAACGTTCTTTTGATTTTTCTTTAAAATACTCACTTTCCTGGAATGTAGCCTGTTCTGTATGTTCATTGGATTTAATACTGACAGAATAGGTCTTGCTTTTCGCTCCTTCTTTATAACAGCCCTCTTTTAAGGGACAAATCTTACACTTTTCTATATCGAAGTAATAGGTATCTGTTTGATTCGTCGCTACATCTTTTTTGCCCTGGCGAGCTTTCCTGATAGCCAAATGCCCAGCCTTACAAACGTACATTCCTGCATCCTTATTAAATTGAAATTCCTCTTCCTTCTTCCGGAATCCCTGTGTAACAGAAGGATTCAATTTTGCGACTAGTTTAATGTTATTTTCTTCACTGTATTCAATATTTCCCTTCTCTGAGTAAGCTGTATCGCCAATCACGGTCTCAATCACCATACCGGCAGCCGTGCTCTTTTCAATTAATGCCTTTAATTCTTTACCGTCCGTTTTTTCACCTGTAGTGATAGTCGCAGCTGTAATGATTCGTTCCTCACTCATCGCAATATGTGTTTTGTATCCAAAGAAAGAAGAGTCAGCACTCTTGTGGCCAATCTTGGCATCTTGGTCTTTGGAGATCCTTAACTGTTCGATATCATCGGATACCGTTTCCTTTAATAGATTTAACTGCTCTTTTACCTTTGGATATTGGGTGATACGCTCTTCTGTTTCCACTACCTCGATGAGCTTCTGGCAATAAGTAATTTCATCCTGCAATACATCAGTAGTGGTTTTGGATGGGAATTTATTTTTCATCTCTTCATCTATCGAATAGATTACTTTTCTTAATCCTTTAGATTGGTCCATCAATATTTCTTTTGGAGTCTTATGATTGTATCTGGCTTTCGTGTGGGTGGCATCCACAATAATCGTTTTGTTTTTAATGATTTCCTTTTCAATCGCAATCTCAACGGTTTTATGAATGAGCATATCCAAAAGGTTTATGTCTTTTAAACGGAGCTTTCGAAATTTCGTTAAGGAGCTAGGGTCAATAACTGGATCTTCTGGAGCAATGCCGAGGAAATATTTAAAGGACATGTCATACCTGGAACGCTCAACTATATCCACATCTGATAGGTCATGAATGGTCTTGAGCAGCAAATATTTAAACATACGTATTGGATCGACAGCATTCCTACCGTTATGAAGACAGTAGTTGTCCCTCAATTCTTCCAACACAAAAGAAAAGTCAATAAGTTCATTGATCTTGCGTAACATGTTATCCTTTGGAACCACTACATCATAAATGGCCATATATGGACTAAAAACCATAGACGTTTGTTTTTGAATCATCGTAATCACCCACATAAATTTATTACCTTTGATTATAAAACAAAAAAAGGTAGATTTCCTCAGAATAAACTGAGAAAATCTACCTCTATTGGCCCGAAGGGACTTTTTCAGTGCCCTCCCATATGGCACTTCTTTTTTCTATTAAGGCAATACCGTTGCGCCCATCAGGTAGCGGTCCACTTCACGTGCTACTTCACGGCCTTCATTGATCGCCCAAACGATGAGGCTTTGCCCTCTTCTTGCATCTCCGGCGGCGAAAACGCCTTCGACATTCGTTCTGTATTCGCCATAGACGGCATCAATTTTTTGATTGACTGTTTCAACGCCAAATTGAGTTAAAAGCGGCTGTTCAGTCCCTTCAAATCCGATTGCAATGAAAACGAATTGTGCAGGCCATACTTTTTCAGTTCCCGGAACTTCCCTGAAAATGTATATTCCATTATCGCCTTTGATTTTTTCCATGGAGATTGTGTGCAGTTCTTTAACATTGCCATTTTCATCGGCTACGATTTTCTTTGTTTGGATTGAATATTGACGCGGATCTTCACCAAATTTCGCTTCCGCTTCTTCATATGCATATTCAAGGGAAAATACATTCGGGTAGGCAGGCCACATATTATCTGATGTACGGGCCGTCGGAAGGATTGGATGCTTCCCGAATTGTACGACGCTCTTACATTCCTGGCGAAGGGCCGTCGCGACACAGTCAGCTCCTGTATCCCCGCCGCCGATGACGATGACGTCCTTCCCCTTAGTGTCTAAAAACTTGCCGTCTTCAAAATTGGAGTCCAATAGGCTTTTAGTCGATGTAGTCAAGTAATCCATTGCAAGGTGAATGCCTGATGCCCCGCGACCTTCAATTTCCAGGTCACGCTGCTTTTGGGCACCTGTGCATAGGATGACTGCATCGTATTGATTTTGCAGTTCTTCGGCTGAAATATCTTTTCCCACTTCTGTATTGGTAATGAAATCGATGCCTTCCTGGGTCAATAATTTGATTCGGCGTGCAACGACATCCTTTTCAAGTTTCATGTTCGGGATGCCGTATGTCAACAGCCCTCCTGCACGGTCTGAGCGCTCATAAACCGTGACCGAATGACCTGCTTGATTCAACTGGTCGGCACTCGCCAATCCTGCCGGGCCTGAACCGATGATGGCAATTTTCTTGCCAGTCCTGCTTTCAGGGATGCGAGGTGTAATCCAGCCATTTTCAAATCCTTTGTCGATGATGGTCCGTTCAATGTTCTTGATGGTAACGGCAGGATCGCTTATCGCTACCGTACAAGACCCTTCACAAGGGGCAGGGCAGACGCGCCCGGTGAATTCAGGAAAATTATTCGTTTTCGATAAACGGTCCAATGCTTCTTTCCATCTGCCGCGGTACACCAAATCATTCCACTCCGGGATCAGATTATGAATCGGACAGCCTGTTGTGACCCGGTTCAATTCCATGCCCATATGGCAGAAAGGGGTGGCGCAGTCCATACACCGCGCTCCCTGTGTACTTAACTTTTCATCAGAGAAAGGAGCTGTATATTCTCTCCAGTCGCTTAAACGAGTGAGAGGATTCCGGTCTTTTGGTTTTTCTCGCGGGTAATCCATAAATCCTGTTGCTTTTCCCATCTTTCTCTCCCCTTCCTTACTGCATCACAGCTTGTTTAGTGGTTTTTTTATCTTGAACGGCATTTGCTTGAAATGCACTCATGATCGCTTCTTCATCAGTTAGCCCTGCACGCTTCTGCTCATTGATGCTTTTGATCATCCGTTTGTAATCTTTCGGAATGACTTTTACGAATTTCTTAGCGAAATCCGCCCAGTTCTCCAGTACATACGATGCTTTTGCACTTTCTGTATAATGAACGTGGCTGTAAAGCATTTCTTTTACCTCGTTTGCATCATCCATATCATCAAGCGTCTCGAATTCTATCATTTCACCATTGCATAATGCCTTGAATTCTTCTGCATCATCAGCAAGTACATAAGCGATGCCGCCTGACATGCCTGCCGCAAAGTTTTTGCCGACGTCGCCCAGAATGACCACGCGTCCGCCTGTCATATACTCACAGCCATGGTCCCCAATTCCTTCAACGACGACGTTGACTCCACTGTTCCGTACCGCAAATCGTTCTCCCGCACGGCCATTAATGTAGGCCTCGCCGCTTGTTCCGCCGTATAAGGCGATATTTCCGGCAATTACATTGTCCCCGGCCTCAATCTGATTGCCTGCAGGTGCCGTGACAATGATCTTTCCGCCAGATAAGCCTTTCCCAACGTAGTCATTGACATCACCTGTCAAATACATCGACATCCCTTTTGGAATGAACGCACCGAAGCTCTGGCCTGCCGATCCCGTAAAACGAAGTGTGATGGTATCTTCTGGCAAGCCGAATTCCCCATAACGTTTGGATACTTCACTGCCGACAATCGTTCCGACCACACGGTTCACGTTTGTAATCGGGAAGCTGACATCCACCTGGGTTTGATCTTTTAAAGCAGGCTGCACCACAGGTAAAATCTCACGGATATCCAAGGATTCTTCGATTTTATGGTTTTGAGGAAGTTGATACGTACGTATTCCCTCCGGTTGAAAAAGAAGTGTCGTCAAGTCCAGATGCTTCGCTTTCCAATGGTTTTGTGCCCGCTCGCTCACTTGTAAAACATCAGTGCGGCCGACCATTTCCTCTAGTGTTCTAAAACCAAGCTCAGCCATCGTTTCCCGGACTTCCTCAGCGATGAAGCGCATGAAATTCACGACATGCTCCGGATCTCCAGTGAATTTGCTGCGAAGCTCAGGGTTTTGAGTAGCTACCCCCACTGGACATGTATCCAAATGGCAAGCACGCATCATGACACAGCCAAGGACCACAAGCGGTGCCGTAGCAAAACCGAACTCCTCCGCACCAAGGATGGCTGCCATGACCACATCGCGCCCCGTCATTAACTTTCCGTCCGTTTCAAGGACGACACGGCTGCGCAGGCCATTCAGCATCAATGTTTGGTGTGCTTCGGCAAGGCCCAGCTCCCAAGGAAGACCGGTATGTTTGATACTTGTTTTTGGTGAAGCGCCAGTTCCGCCATCATACCCGCTGATAACGATAACATCCGCGGCTCCTTTGGCCACACCGGCTGCAATCGTGCCTACGCCTGCTTTTGATACAAGCTTGACGCTGATCCTGGCATCACGATTCGCATTTTTCAAATCATGGATCAGCTGTGCCAGATCTTCAATCGAATAGATATCATGATGCGGAGGCGGTGAAATCAGGCCGACACCTGGTGTGGAACCACGGACCTCTGCGACCCAAGGATATACTTTGTTACCCGGCAGCTGGCCGCCTTCACCTGGCTTTGCACCTTGCGCCATTTTAATTTGAAGTTCATCGGCATTTACAAGGTAATGGCTTTTCACTCCAAAACGACCGGACGCAATTTGTTTAATCCCGCTGCGGCGATTATCACCGTTTTCATCAACTTGGTAACGGCTAGGGTGTTCCCCGCCTTCACCGCTATTGCTTTTTCCGCCTAAACGGTTCATTGCAATCGCAAGTGTTTCATGTGCTTCCTGACTCAATGAACCGAATGACATAGCGCCCGTTTTGAATCGGCTGACGATGGATTCCACGGATTCCACTTCATCTATTGAAATGCTTTGGCGCTTTTGATCGAACGAAAATAAATTCCGTAAAAAACCAAGTCTCTCTTCATTCGCCAAGTTTGAATATTGCTTAAATAAATTATAATCGCCTTTCCGGCAGGCCCATTGCAGTGTATGGATCGTTTTAGGATTGAAAGCATGATGTTCCCCTGTTTTTCTCCATTGAAAATCACTGCCGCTTTCAAGAGTTTGATCATACGAATCAGCTGCAGCCTTCCTATGGCGAATCAACGCTTCTTCCGCTATCGTTTCCAAATCGATCCCACTAAGCTGCGATGCCGTACCGCTGAAATAACGTTCGATTACATCAGCACCGATTCCGACCGCTTCGAAAATTTGTGCGCCGCGATAACTTTGAATCGTGGAAATGCCCATTTTCGACATCACCTTTACGATGCCTTCTGTCAACGATCGTACATACTTCCTTACCGTTTCTTCGTAGCTGATGGCTAAACTGCCTTCCAATACAGCCTGCTTATATGTTTCATAAGCAAGGTACGGGTAAATCGCATCCACTCCATACCCGATCAGGGATGCGTAATGATGGACTTCCCTTACTTCCCCCGATTCAACGATAATGCTCACTTTCGTACGGTTCCCATGACGGATCAGCTCTTGATGAAGGGAGCTTGCAGCCAGCAGGGAAGGAATCGCAGCCTTTTCTTTGCCCATATCCTTGTCAGATAATATCAAGAGGCTGACACCATCAGCGATCGCTTGTTCCGCTTCACGGCAGATGCGATCGAGTCCATTCTCTAAATCTTCTGAAAATAAGGTGTGAATGACTTTGCTTCTGAATTCCGGAAAGGCATTTTCTTTCAACTGCTGCATTTGACCTGGCGTCAATACAGGTGAATCCAATTGAATGCGGCGGCTGTTCGTTTCATCCGGTTTCAGCAAATCTCCTTCCGCACCTAGAAATGTCATCGTTGACGTGACGATCTGTTCACGAAGCGAATCGATTGGCGGGTTGGTAACTTGGGCAAAGGATTGCTTGAAATAGTTGAAGAGCGATTGCGGGCGATCGGATAAGACCGCTAACGGAATGTCATTCCCCATGCTGCCCAGTGGATCTTTGCCTTCGTTAATGACCGGCAGTAGATATTTTTGGACATCTTCATACGTGTATCCAAACGCTTTTTGCCTGAATAACAAATCACTCAATGGCTCCCCTTCAAGCACAGGTTCTTCGTCACGTAATTGAACAAGCTGTTCGTCCAGCCATTGCTGGTATGGATTTTCCTGAGCCATTTCCGACTTGATCTCTTCATCGGAAACAATACGGCCTTCCTCTAAATCTATTAAAAGCATTCTGCCTGGGCTTAAACGATCTTTATATAATACATTCTCCGGCTCCACATCGATCACGCCGACTTCGGAGGAGAAAATGATGTAATCATCTTTTGTCACATAATACCTTGCCGGCCTTAAACCATTTCGATCAAGGATGGCCCCGATTTGCTTGCCATTCGTAAAGGATATGGCCGTCGGACCATCCCATGGCTCCATGAGCATGCTATGATATTCATAAAATGCCTTCTTTTCCTTCGTCATATGTGGGTTTTCGGTCCACGGTTCTGGAATGAGCATCATGGCCGCGTGTGCCGGCTTACGCCCTGCAAGCACGAAGAATTCAAGTGCATTATCAAGAATCGAGGAATCACTGCCGTCTATATCCAAAATAGGCAGGACCTTTTGCAGGTCATCCCCGAATGCTTCTGAAACAAACTGCTGCTCACGTGCTTTCATCCAATTCACATTACCTCTAAGCGTATTGATTTCGCCATTATGGATCAGGTAACGGTTTGGATGTGCCCGTTCCCAACTAGGAAAAGTATTCGTGCTGAAGCGTGAATGCACTAAAGCGAAAGCAGAAATGAAATCCTCCTGTTGAAGGTCAAGATAAAAAGCATCCACCTGCTCTGGTGTCAACAATCCTTTGTATACGATCGTAGCACTTGAAAGGCTGGCAAAATAAAAACGATTGCCGCGTTCACGAGCCCAGTTTTCAGCTTGTTTTCTGATAATGAACAATTTACGCTCAAAAGCTAAATCATCTGTCAGCCCAACGCTTGCCCCGATGAATACTTGGCGGATCGTCGGACATGTCTCCTTGCCGACCTCCCCGATTTTCGTTGCATCAACAGGAACCGTTCTCCAGCCTAATAGCGTTTGGCCCTCTTGTTCGATAAATGCATTCAAACGAGCTTCTATTTCATTCCGTTCATCATCGTTGTTAGAGAAAAAGAGCATGCCTACTCCATAGCGTCCTTTTGCCGGCAAGTTCATCTCTGGGCATGCCAGCCTGAAATATCTATCAGGAATCTGCACCATTAATCCTGCACCATCTCCTGTAAGGGGATCGCTGCCTTGTCCGCCGCGATGATCTAATTGGCACAGCATTTTCAGTCCTTGTTTGACGATGTCATGTGTAGCAAGCCCTTTTAAATGAGCATATAACCCGATCCCACATGCATCATGTTCAAATTCAGGATGGTAGAGCCCTTGTGCTTTTGGTATTTGATTGTATGTCATATTAATCGCCCCCATCGTATTCTTACACCGGTATGTCACTTACATTTTATTCTAGGTTTTCAAATCGATATAAACAATATATAATTCTAATAGAATCTATCTCAATTTGAGATGAATGATAGGAGGATGAATAAATGGAACTACGACAATTACGTTATTTCGTTGAAGTTGCCGAGAGAGAACACGTCTCTGAAGCCGCAGTGCACCTGCATATTGCACAATCAGCAGTCAGCCGGCAAATCTCCAAATTGGAAGATGAGCTTGGCGTTCTTTTATTTGAAAAAACCGGCCGAAATATTCAGTTAACTCCAATTGGTAAAATATTTCTATTTCATGCAAAAACAGCTATACAAGCGATAGAATATGCCAAATATCAAATTGAGGAATTTTTGGACCCTGAACACGGAACCATTAAAATCGGGTTCCCGACCAGCCTCTCCACCCATTTGCTGCCTACCGTCATTTCCGCTTTTAAAGATGAGCAGCCGAATATCGGGTTCCACTTAAGACAGGGATCTTATTCCTCTTTAAAGGAAGCCGTCAAAAATCGCGAAATCGGATTAGCCTTTCTTGGACCAATCCCGATAAACGATCCAGATATCGAAGGTCATATCCTGTTCACGGAAAACATTTCCGCTTTGCTGCCCATAACCCACCCATTGGCGGAAAGGAAGAGTCTGCGCCTAAGTGATTTACGAAATGATCCATTCGTTTTGTTTCCCAAAGGATACATCCTTCACAGTATCGCTATCGAAGCATGCAAAGCAGCCGGTTTCGCACCGAACATCACCTCGGAAGGTGAAGACATGGATTCCATAAAAGGGCTCGTATCAGCCGGAATTGGGGTCAGTCTGCTCCCTGACAGCACCTTTTATGAAGTCACTCCAAGACTGACTGTCAAAATCCCGATCGACACCCCTGAAGTCAAACGGACTGTTGGCATCATCACACCAAAAAACAGGGAATTGGCACCATCGGAAGAACTTTTCTACCAATTTGCCAAAAAGTTTTTCTCTGTTCTCGAGCAATACCAATAAATCATGGTTTTAGAATGTTCCATTCATCTTTCATGCATTCAGCCCCATCAGCATTAATACGGTAAAGCCGCCCCTCTTTCCGGAAAAAGCGTATGGAAGCCAGGGGCGCAATCCTTTTAAACTATGAATGTGAGCGAAGGGCCTTTTCCATAAATGATTTCATTAGACAACTTACCCATAGCCAACTGTTCGAATAACGTATCAAGATTATTTGTACAGGAGGAATTGATATGAAGCCCACCCATTCACATCTTGCTTGGCATGAAACACTGGAACTTCATGAATTGGTCGCAGCCCAGTCCATTACCCTTATTAAATTGAAAAAAGCCTATCCGACAATACAGGACCCCATTCTAAAAACGATTTACAGGCAAACCATTATGGAATTGCTGCAATTTTACCCATTGACACCTAAGACGGACCTGGATGGCGATGTATTAAGGGATGAAGCATCTGCCGCTACTGCCGGAGAATTGCTGGGGCTTGCCAAAACATCCATCAAAAATTATGCAGGTGCCATTTCTGAAACAGCCACCCCTTCCCTTCGAAAGGTATTTATTAAACATTTAAACGGAGCCATCGATATCCATTTCAAGATTTTCAACTACCTTTATGAAAGAAATCTCTATCCTGCTTACAACTTAAACCAATTGCTTCAAAATGACGTGGATGTTGCCAATAATGCTCTTTCACAGCCATTCTAAATGCAAAAGAGGTAAGCGCACCGATCGCTTGCCTTTTACCCCGTTCCGACTCTTAAATGTTATAATATTTAATAATTGGGTTTAATTGGATTAATTTTATCAAGGGGGTGAAATACATGAAAAAGATCATATTATCCATCATCATATTCCTGCTCTCATTTTCTTTAGCCGCCTGTAAGGCTGATGATCCAAAACCCGAGAATACCCTTTCAGTTCCTGAGTTATCAGCAAGGGAAAAAGCCATCCTTGAGAATACAAGTGAACATTTCTTTCTTGTCGATTTCAATGTTGATGATACATATAAGAAGATGGCCGTCTGGGTCGAAAAATATGAATTTGGTAAACTTGTCGCACCTGAAATGGGACGCATGACAACTGCCGTCAAAGATAATGGGACAATCATCTTTACGACTTCCAAAACGGTTGATGGCCAAAATCTATCGATGTTCAACATCAGCATTCAAAACGACGATGGTACGGATACAGCCACTTATCCTGAAACCATTGCTGAAAAGGGTTCCAGCGTTTGGGGCAGTCCTAGTAAATTCAATATAAACAACACAAAAAAGCTTGCGTTGGCGAGTATTTGTTATTCAAGCCGAGATGAAGGAATACATACACTTTCCAATGGTTTTTTCAATGACATGGATCGTCATATGGAAGAGTTAAAGGAATACGATGTCGTCTACCTTCTGAGAAGTGAATTTACTAAATGAGCTTACAAGTGCAGGAGACAAGTTGAATCGAACTTGCCCTGCACAGTTTGTTTTTCATTCAAATTAAACGCAAAACTAAATTAAACGAATTAAAGAGAACACGATGAAATTTCCAATTGAGTTCTATAATGATTACTGTTGACTATTACTCTAGGTATTACTTTTGGTTTTACACTTCAAATCAGTGGAAAGCTATTATTTTTTAAATATGAAATATGAAAAGGATTGATTAACAAAATGCATTTTTACTAATACATGATAAAAATAAAAATCTAAAGAGTGTAGAAGATAAGTTTATAGATGCTATCTTTTATCAAATTTCGAATTATCTGACTTATATCATCAAGACGTACTAAGCTACAGTGAAGATCTTTTAGGGATGAAACATCAGTGCTCTTATCATGTACATACTTTAAAAGTAGAAGAAGAGTTTGTTTTTGATTTTCCTTTTGACATATTGACTATTCGAAATTATGTACAAGAAATCTTAATAAAATTAAATATCAAAGAACAACTTCCTACCTTTCAAGAAGCTGACTTTGATTACTTATCTCAAGATTAAAAAACAAATGAACAAAAACTATGTAAAAATCATTTTATGTTTATCTCTCTATTAATCATAGCTATATTTTCTTCAATAGGACTGACGAACATCAAAAATGGACACTTTAAACCTGATGAAAGAAACAATCAAACAGAGTGGGGATCATCTATAGCTAATGAAACACATATATCAGGATATAAAGAATGGATTAAACAATGAAGATGGGTACAGTTATGAAGGGGAAATTGGGTTTATAGGTGAAATTAAATAACTCTAAGTGACAATCTATATTCACTTGTCCCTTTTCTTAATGAAAGGCTCGTTTCGTAAAGATTGTTGTTTTTAAAACGAAACTATTTAAGGTTGATTGGAGCGGAAGTGCGAGACTCCTGCGGGAGCAGCGGGACAGGTGAGACCCCACAGGCGTTTACGCCGAGGAGGCTCACCGCCCGCACCAAGGAAAGCGAGCTTCTGGAGGGGAAATCAACCACAACTCACTACCTGGTAAATAGCAACATAGTATGTGAAAACAGCCTAATGAAAAAATCAACATTAAGCTTTAAAGGGCCATATACAAAAAAGGCCGTTTAACATGTAAGTTAAACGGCCTTTACCTCTAATTATTATTTAGATTTTTTAACCGTTACTTTTGCTGCTTTTCCTGTATTGCCAGCTTTATCTTTTGCTGAGACGTATAATGCAGAACCTGCTTTTTTCTTGCTGATTTTAACAGAGAATTTTCCATTTTTATCGGCTTTTGCCGTTCCGATGTTTTTATCATTGTACTTCACGGTTACGGTTGAACCGATTTCCGCTTTACCTGTTACTTTTGTTGCTTTGTCGTTTACTTCATTCACTTTCGGTGCACCTGGAGCGGTTTTATCTTTAACCGTTACTTTTGCTGCTTTTCCTGTATTGCCCGCTTTGTCTTTTGCAGAGGCATATAATACGGACCCTGCTTTTTTCTTGCTGATTTTAATGGAGAAGTTCCCCTTTTTATCAGCTGTTGCCGTTCCGATGTTTTTATTGTTGTGCTTCACGGTTACGATTGAACCGATTTCCGCTTTACCTGTTACTGAGGTAGCTTTATCGCTTACTTCATTCACTTTTGGCGCACCTGGAGCTGTTTTATCGAGAACAGTCACGGTTGCCGCCTTGCTTTCACGTTTTGCTAAGTCTGTAGCTGTGACTGAAAGTTTAGTGCCAGCCTTTTGCTTGCTGATTTTCACTTTGAAATTCCCTTTGCTGTCCGTGTTACCTGAACCAATCACTTTTTTTGCGCTATTTTTAATCGTGATTTTCATGTCCGCTTGTGATTGACCCATTACATACGTATCTTTGTCACTTAGAGCTTTAACAGTTGGCTTGTTAGGGGTTGCACCCTTATTCACGAATACTTTGATTGAAGATACGGCTAGTTTGGAAGAATCAGAGATATTCACAGTAAGCTGCTGCTCAGCTTTTTGGACCGGAATAGTAACGGTGAACGCTCCGTTAGCTGCAGCCGTTGCTTTACCGAGCGTTTTCTTCCCGTTTTTCACTTCGATTACCGAACCTTTTTTAGCTGAACCAGTCAGTTTTGTTTGCGTATCCATTACAAGGTTGACTTTTGCTTGTAAATCCACTGCACTAAGTGCACTATATGCATTCAGTCTACCAAATCCTGATACTAAATCTTTTCCGACAGGCAGTTCTTCTTCTGGTATTATGATTTCTCCATCTTCTGGTTCATAGTCCTCATAAGGGTCTACATTATCTTCTTCTTCAAAAGCAACATATTCCGATGTCTCATGAAGGATTTCCCTTACCTCATTCACTTTCAACCCAGGGTTTCCGGATAATAACAAGGCTGTAGCTGCCGCAACATGGGGAGTTGCCATTGATGTACCGTCCATGTAGGTAACATTTCCATTAGGTACAAGGCTCGGGATGCCTGTCCCTGGAGCGACCATGTCCAATTTCGATCCATAATTGGAATAATCGGATACTAAATCAAGGGCATTGGTTGCACCGACGGATATGGCGTATTTAGATGATGCAGGATAAGATAGACCCTCCATCCCATCATTACCGCTTGCTACGACAACCATTACATTCTTGGCAGCGGCATGTTTCAAGGCATATTCAATCGTTCTGCTATATTCTCCGCCCAAGCTAAGGTTTATGACCTTTGCTCCATGATCCACGGCATATTTAATGCCTAATGCAACTTTCTCCATGTCTCCAGATCCTGAAGAATCCAAGACCTTTACAGGCATGATTTTAGCTACTGGATTGATTCCTTGCATCGAGTACCCATTATCCGCTTTGGCAGCGATAATTCCGGATACATGTGTACCATGACCATTGTCATCAACGGCATTTTCTTTCTTATCGATGAAATTCTTACCTAAGTCCATGCGAACCGTATCTTTCAAATCCGCCAGTGAATCATCGACACCCGTGTCGACAACCGCTACTAATGTATCCTTTAAATTACGTTTCTTAATAAGGTTCTGCAGTTTTTCGTTATCGATGTCCGCTCCCTTTATGCCATCTTCACCACCGGCGTTATTTAAAGACCATTGATACGGTGACTGAATATCGGCTGAAAGTGCTTTGTACGTTTTTACCGCTTCGATATATTCCACTTCTGGAAGTTTCTCGATATTCGATAGAGCTGCTGTGCTCATTTTAGCTTGATTGTTTAACTCTACAACGTACATATCATCATACAGTACCTCTTGTTGCTTAGGTGCCGCCGATAATGTTCCATATCCTTTTCCTTTTACCTTGGATTGGACTGAACTTAATGACTTCCCAGGTTTAAGTTTGACAATATATTTGTTCTTTATATTCTTCGAAGCTGGAAGTTCAATTCCTGCTTTGCTTGCGATATCGACGATTCTCTCACCTGCAAGCTTATCAAGGTTGATTTTCTTTGCTATGCTGTTCATTTCTTTTTTCAATCCAGCTGGAGCGACGTCTGCTGTCTTATTGAATAATGCTTTAATCGCTTCTTGCTGCTTGTTGCTAATGACTGCCGTACTGCTTGCTCCATTCTCATTAAGATCCTCAATAAGCGGCTTAATGACGACTAAGTGATTATAGACAGCTTCCCTGGCCGTTTTATTACCAGCCAGATGAATGGCCAGGAATGGGGAAGCCTTATAGTATAAAGAGGAAAGGGAGCGCCCCTCAGATGACTTCGTGAGAACTTCATCTCTAAACACGCGGAGTGTTTTCAACATGGATTCTCCCGTTTTCTTATCTTTTACACTTAGTTCAACTGAACACGATTCCATCTCTTCATCCCCAGAAGATGGCGGCAATGTCACTGAATGCGCATTGATGGAGTATTCAGCTTCATTTTTAGCATCCGGGATGGGATTTCCCTCATCATCCGTATCGCCGAAATATTCAACTTTAACGTAATATGTGCCTCCCCAAGCATATGGGAAATCGACTACAGCTTTTTCATCAGGATAAGAAGAGACAAGATAATTGCTCTCATCTTTTTCTGCTTTTTCTTTATCTTGATATACGGAAATATTCAAGACTTTGTCCGAATTGACTTCGAACTCAGCATGGGAGAATTTTTGTATATCTTCTTTTGTAGGGGTGATTTGATACCATTGAACATCCGGTTTTTCAAACTTCCCGTCCAAATTGTCTCCATTTTTAATCGTTTTAACATTTTCAATAGGTGTTGCAGTTGCAGCTTGAGAATTTAGTGGAACCATCAAGCTGATAATCAGTGCAAAAATAAGTACAAACGCCGTAAATCGACTCACATTCTTAAATTTCACAGTTTCCCCTCCAATAATTGGTTAAAAAATAACAGTACTATACCAAACTATCACACTGTAAAATTTTATCAACCAATTTTTTACCTTTTTTATGGCAAATACTTGATATATTGGGCCTTCAAGCCGAAAAATGATTCTCATGTACCAATTTAAGCAAGATATTTAAGTTCCAATGCATCTCCTTCCGCTTATTAATTCCAAATTTGATAGACTCATCGCAAATAGATTTATATCGGGGGAATTCCTAACCATGACCTAATTCCTATGTTCAGCCGATGCCCACGCAAAAAAAAAGCTGTCCCAGCATTAAAACATGCGGAACAGCCCTCAATCGATTTAGTTAGTTTGCGACGATATTGACTAATTTGCCTGGTACGGCAATAACTTTGCGGATGGTTTTCCCATCGATTTGTTCTTTGATGGAGTTATCCCCCATTGCAATTTCTTCCAGTTTTTCTTTTGTAGTGTCAGTCGGCACCATTAATTTCGCTTTGACTTTTCCATTGATTTGGATGACGATTTCGACTTCGTTATCCACTAACTTCGCTTCGTCGAACGCAGGCCATGTTCCGTATGTGATGCTCTCGGAGTGACCTAGTTTTGACCAAAGCTCCTCGGCGATATGCGGTGCAACTGGTGCAAGCAATTTGACGAAGCCTTCGATATATACCTTAGGAAGCGAATCCGCTTTATAGGCATCATTAATGAATACCATCAATTGTGAAATCGCCGTATTGAATTTCAATTCTTCATAGTTCTCGGTCACTTTTTTAACCGTTTGATGATAGACTTTTTCAAGCTTGCCCGTGTCATCCGTTTCGGTCACCTTATCTGTGATCGTATTGTCTTCGTTGACCAATAAACGCCAGATACGGTCAAGGAATCTGCGGGATCCGTCCAATCCGTTTGTAGACCAGGCAATCGAAGCATCCAATGGTCCCATGAACATTTCGTACATTCGAAGTGTATCGGCACCATGGCTTTCAACGATATCATCCGGGTTCACGACATTCCCTTTGGATTTACTCATTTTTTCATTATTCTCGCCAAGGATCATTCCTTGGTTAAATAGGTTTTGGAAAGGTTCCTTCGTTGGCACGACACCGATATCGTACAGGAATTTATGCCAGAAACGAGCGTAAAGCAAGTGAAGCACCGCATGCTCAGCGCCGCCAATATAAATGTCGACCGGCATCCATTCTTTTAATTTTTCAGGATCTGCAAGTGCCTCCTTGTTGTCCGGATCGATATAACGAAGGAAGTACCAGCTGCTGCCTGCCCATTGTGGCATGGTGTTTGTCTCACGGCGCCCTTTTCGTCCGTTTTCATCCGTTACGTTCACCCATTCCGTAATGTTTGCAAGAGGTGATTCGCCTGTACCTGAAGGCTTGATGTCTGTCGCTTTCGGTAAAATCAATGGAAGTTCTTCTTCCTTCACTGCAGACATCGTGCCGTCTTCCCAATGTATGATTGGAATCGGTTCACCCCAGTAACGCTGACGGCTGAATAACCAGTCGCGAAGACGGTATGTTATTTTCTTCGTACCGATTTCTTTTTCTTCCAGCCATTTGATCATGGTTGAAATGCCTTCTTCTTTATTCAAGCCATCAAGGAATTCCGAATTCACATGAAGTCCATCGCCTGTATACGCTGCACTTGTCACATCTCCGCCAGCTACGACTTCCTTGATCGGCAATTCGAACTTGACTGCAAATTCATAATCACGCTCATCATGTGCAGGAACGGCCATGATCGCACCTGTTCCGTAGCTGATCAACACGTAATCAGCAATCCAGATCGGCATTTTTTCGCCGTTTACCGGATTAATGGCATAAGCCCCCGTAAACACGCCTGACTTATCCTTTGCCAAGTCTGTTCTTTCCAGGTCGCTTTTATGTTTCACTTCATCTAAATATGCGTCAACTGCTTTCCTTTGATCAGCCGTCGTAATTTTATCGACAAATGGATGTTCAGGTGCCAATACGGCATATGTTGCACCGAATAACGTATCTGGACGAGTCGTGAACACCGTGAATGTATCATCAAAGCCATCGATATTGAATGTAACCTCCGCGCCCTCGGAACGGCCAATCCAGTTACGTTGCATATCCTTGATGTTTTCCGGCCAATCGACATCATTCAAATCGTCGATTAAGCGGTCCGCATAAGCCGTGATTCGAAGCATCCACTGTTTCATAGGGCGGCGCTCAACCGGATGGCCCCCACGCTCACTTTTTCCATCGATGACTTCTTCGTTCGCCAATACCGTGCCAAGGGCTGGACACCAGTTAACGGCCACTTCATCAATATATGCAAGGCCCTTTTCATATAATTTCAAGAAGATCCATTGCGTCCATTTGTAATAGTCAGGGTCTGTCGTGTTAATTTCACGATCCCAGTCATAAGAAAAACCAAGGGCTTTGATTTGGCGGCGGAACGTGTTGATGTTGTGCTCCGTGAATTCAGCTGGATCATTTCCCGTATCGATCGCATATTGCTCTGCCGGAAGTCCAAAAGCGTCCCAGCCGATCGGATGCAAAACATTATACCCCTGCGCCCGTTTCATCCGTGCCAGGATGTCGCTTGCCGTATAACCTTCCGGGTGACCCACATGAAGACCGGCCCCTGAAGGATATGGGAACATATCCAGCGCGTAGAATTTGCGTTTGCCGCTTTCTTCACCCGTTTTGAATGTCTTGTTGCCTTCCCAATACTGCTGCCATTTCGTTTCTATGCTTCTATGGTCAAAACTCATATTATTTCCTCCTAATTTCCGTATAAAAAAACAATAAAAAACCCCTCATCCCAAAATAGGGACGAGAGGATTATGTATATCTTCCCGCGGTACCACCCACATTGGCGATAGCTAAAATCCGCCCAGCTTAAAACATCATCCGTAACATGGATTAAAACGCCAGGCATTACTTTTTACCTTCACACCTGGAACTCCAAGGCGAGTTCACGACCATCCCAGGTTGACTTGCACCACCCGTCAACTCTCTTTACTGAAATAAAATCGCTACTGTTCCTCATCATAGTCTTTATGAGAATATTTGATTATATTACATTCTAGTCAATTTTACCGATAATTGCAATAGCCGTACATAAACATTATCGACAGGTTTTTCATTATATATGCGAATTCAAGGAAAAACGTGCAAAAAAAAGGGAGCTATGCATCCATAGCTCCCTTGCTCCTTTAATGTCGCAGTAATATCATTTCATTTTTCAATTCATTCAATTGCTGCCGCATCCGCGAAAGCATATCCCGTTGTTGGGCATTCGAACTGGCATACAATCGTTCCATATCAGTCAAAGCCTCTTCGATATACCTTTGCGAATTTTGAAATTGTTCATCATCATAATGCTCCTGCCGAGAGGCCTCGTTAAATTCAAACTCTGCAAAATGGAGAGCCCCTTCACATTGCTCTAAAAAATGATCGACGGATTGTCTGGTTGCCATTTCAAACCCTCTCCTTCGCGTCTCATTTGGATGACTCAGTATCATCTTGTTTAGTTTGAGCAAATAACGAGCGGATTATCATTTTTTTTGAGGAATCATCCTTTATCCCAAAACTTCTCCCCTTGATGGGAAATAAACCGCTCGATCCATTCGGCAAAGCCCATATGGAGTTTCTCGCCTTCTTCAAAATCATCGATATGGCCTTTTACCATTAAATAATCCTTATCACCTTTTGCGACGGCCTCCCCATCGATCACGATATTATCTTGATAAATGCAGGCCACTTTAAAGCATCCTTCGTAAGAACTTTCATATGTGTAATTAACAATATCATCCAGGCTATACAAATCATTTCCCTGACCAGATTCTACGCTATCGAACAGACGGCATCCATTCGTTATTTTCAAAAACTCTTTATAATCATCGGGCAGAAGCAATCCGGTTTTCTTTTCAAAGGAATGAATTTGTTCATCCGAAGCAGGTGAATTGAAGGTGCAAGTGGCTTTGTATATGAACCCATCCTCATTTACTTCAATGACCTGATTATTTTCGGCTAATTTCTTTTTCATTTGATTAATCGCTTCTTCAACTTGACCGGTCATGTCCATCAGCTCCCGATTGGATATAGTCATTCACTAGAGATACTAGAAAAAGCAGCTAATTGTTTAGCCTTCAAGTATACAGTATACGCTTATTTTTCAAAAAAAGACCTAGCTGCCCGAATGTTGTATAATATATGTTGCGCTTTATTTTTTACTTAGGAGGTTGCTGATTTGAATCAAGCAAACCCGTTTATATATGCAACGGATAACAAACGATATCATACATGGAATTACCACTTGAGAAATCATTTTGGACATAAGGTTTTTAAAGTTGCCCTTGATGGCGGTTTTGACTGTCCGAACCGTGATGGGACAGTCGCACATGGAGGCTGTACCTTCTGCAGTGCCTCAGGCTCGGGTGACTTTGCGGGCAGCAGGGTTGAACCGCTCGACGTCCAGTTCAAGCAAATCAGCGAACGTATGCATCATAAATGGAAAGACGGTAAGTATATGGCCTATTTCCAAGCGTTCACGAATACGCATGCACCTGTGGCAGAGCTTCGCGAGAAATATGAAAGTGTATTGACCCAGGAAGGTGTCGTCGGACTCTCCATTGCAACGCGTCCGGATTGCCTTCCGGATGATGTAGTCGAGTATTTAGCGGAATTGAACGAACGCACTTATCTATGGGTTGAACTTGGTCTTCAAACGGTTCATGAAAAGACCGCGACGATGATCAACCGTGCCCATGACTTCGATTGCTACAAAGAAGGGGTCGATAAACTGCGCAAACACGGCATCAGCGTATGCTCCCATATCATCAATGGCCTTCCTCAGGAAGATTACGACATGATGATGGAAACAGCCCGGGAAGTCGCCAAACTTGATGTGCAGGGCATAAAGATCCATTTACTTCATCTATTAAAAGGGACCCCTATGGTCAAACAATATGAAAAAGGCCTGCTTGAATTCCTTGACCGTGACGATTATGTCAGCCTGGTATGTGATCAACTGGAAATAATCCCTCCGGAAATGATCGTTCACCGCATAACGGGAGACGGCCCAATCGATTTGATGATCGGGCCAATGTGGAGCGTCAATAAATGGGATGTGTTGAATGCCATTGATGCCGAATTGCAACGCCGCAACAGCTGGCAGGGGAAAAATCATCATACGGAGGTACAATCAGATGAAGCTTGACCGAATTTTGCCATTCGCCAGGATCCTGCTTGAAAAAGCGGTCAAGCCCGGGGATATTACCATTGATGGCACGATGGGCAACGGTTTTGATACTGTCTTCCTGGCAGGACTAACCGGAGAAAACGGACATGTCTATAGTTTTGACATTCAGAAAGAAGCGCTCCAAATCACAGCGGCCAAACTGATGTCCGAGAATTTACAGGAACACTGCACCCTCATTCATGATGGGCATGAACAACTCAGCAAATACATCAGAAAAGAACATTCCGGAAAGATCACAGGTGCCATATTCAACCTAGGCTACCTTCCTGGCGGTGACAAATCAATCATCACCCAAGCAGATACGACGATATCAGCTATTGAACAGCTGTTCGAGATGCTTGCACCTGAAGGCATCATCATCCTCGTCATTTACCATGGACATCCAGGAGGATCGGCTGAACGGGATGCATTGATGGATTATGTACAGGACTTCCCTCAACAAAAAGCGCATATCCTGAAATACGGCTTCATCAACCAAGCCAACAATCCGCCATTCATTGTAGCGATTGAAAAGAGATGATCGCTCCTGACACCGTTCTTTCCCCGAACGGTGTTTTTTCATTTGAAGGAAATGGCTACTTCACAAATGATCGGCAGCAAATTCCAATCATAACTTTTTGAATTTTTCGTCTATAATAATTATAATTAAAGAAAATAGATAAGAGGGTGTAGAAAAAATGGAACAGTTGCCTATTTCATTACTGACCGATATATTGACAGAAAGAATCAAAAGGGATTCGAGTGAAGAGTACGGGAATTTTGTCAGATCGCTTAATTCATTGACAGAAAAACAAAAAAACATGGAAGACCTCAAACAATTTGAAAATCATTTTGATAAGTTCCTGCCACAGCTCGATTTAGTGATTTCCACACAAAACCATGAAGAAATCATGAATATGAAAGCGACGCTTTTAGATTTATTCGCTAATGACTTGAGTTTTAAATCCATCTATCTCCTATCCACCGCCTTATCCAATAAAAATGAACTAACACATTTGAGCCAATTTATGTATCCGGTTACTTTTTGGGCACCGGTCATCAAATCGTACGAATTGCTTACAAAAGCAGGTTGATCCATTTCAAATAAAAAAAGCTGCTGAATGTCTCACTTCAGCAGCTTTTTCAATTATTCCGCATGATTTACCGATCAAACGACATACCCTAATATCTTTAAACGATTTTCAACAAAACTCAGCGCATATTGGAATACATCATCACGCTCCGGTTCGTTGAAGATTTCATGATAAAGCTTCGGCCATTCTTTATATTGCTTTTCACTGGCCAGGTTATAATTAAACCACTCACGAACCGCCTTCTTATTCACGATTCGGTCATCTCCGCCCTGCATGACCAAAAGCGGCACATCCTGAAATTCGGGAATCTCTTCAAAAGCATCCTTCATCGCCTGTGCAAGCTCGCGATACCAGCGAATCGAAACCTTCGTGATATATAATGTATCGTTTCTATCGGATTCACGAATTTCCGCACTTCTCGTCGCCATTTCAGGTGTCAATCCGGAATCTACCCTTAACTGAGGCATCATGATGTTCAAACCATGCGAGATGGTTGTCAGGAACTTCCGCGGCTTCGTCACGAGGCCTAAACATGGAGAAGAAAGAATCACCCCTGCAATGTCCCATTCCTCTTCCTGAAGAAGGCGTATCGAAATCAAACCGCCCATGCTATGTCCAAGTAAAAAGACCGGCAACGAATATTCGTAAGCCTCTTCTATCCAGCTTTTCACTTCGTCTAAATATTCATCAAAGGAATCGATATGTCCCCGGTAGGCGCGAGTTGTCATACCCTGCCCAGGAAGGTCGCCCATGACGACATGGTATCCAGCTGAAAGCCACATTTGTGTTAGCCACTTATAACGGCCGTGATGTTCCATCGCCCCATGAATGATGACAATGACGCCTTTTGCGTCTCCTTCTGTCTCCCATTTCCACATTCGAAATCCCCCTTTCACTTTTCACTTGTTGTATACGATCCATGATAGTTAAAATAATATATATAAATTATAACCATATTCGTGATTTTCGCCAAAAAAGAAACCTAACAAGTTGTACATTTATATTATAAATAGCCAAGTGTATTTGCATACGGTATATTAAAATAATACATAAAAACATTCACTTCGGAAAGGAAATGATTGAAAATGATTATTTATCCGTTTAAAGGTAAAGAACCTGATATCGCTGAAAGCGCTTATATTGCTGAAAATGCTGTTGTGACAGGTGATGTGAAAATTGGTGAAGAATCGTCAATTTGGTTCAATTCCGTCATACGCGGCGATGTATCCCCAACCATCATTGGGAACAAAGTCAGTATACAGGATAACAGCGTTCTGCACCAAAGCCCAAATAATCCATTGATCATCGAGGATGAAGTAACCATTGGCCATCAGGTCATTTTACATAGCTGTAAAATCCGAAAAGGAGCTTTGATCGGCATGGGCTCGATTGTGCTTGATGCAGCGGAAATCGGCGAAGGGGCTTTTATAGGTGCAGGCAGTCTCGTTCCCCAAGGCAAAGTCATTCCACCGAACATGTTGGCATTCGGACGCCCAGCTAAGGTCATTCGTGAAATCAACGAAGAAGACCGTCAGGATATGGAACGTATCGTACGCGAATATGCTGAAAAAGGGCAATACTACAAAACGGCAGAACGTATAAAATAAACTGAATATAGCGGGAACTTATAGGTACGCACCAAACTTACGAACTCACGAGTAAATGAACCAATCTCACGAGTATTCGCACTAAACTCACGAGTAAATGAACCAAACTCACGAGTATTCGCACTAAACTCACGAGTAAACGAGCCAAACTCACGAGTATTCGCACTAAACTCACGAGTATTCGCCCAATCTCACGAGTAAACGAGCCAAATTCACGAGTATTCGCACTAATCTCACGAGTAAACGAGCCAACCTCACGAGTATTCGCACTAAACTCACGAGTAAACGAGCCAAATTCACGAGTATTCGCACTAATCTCACGGGTATATGAACGTGAGTGGATTTCTATGGGATTTCTTGAATTACTCCCTCTGACGGCAAAATATATCAATAAAAAAAGGTGTCCGCTATAAGCGGGACACCTTTTCATTTATTGATTATGCTTGTGCTTTTAATGTTTCTGCTTTATCTGTGCGTTCCCATGGAAGATCGACATCTGTACGGCCAAAGTGTCCGTATGCAGCTGTTTGTTTGTAAATAGGGCGACGAAGATCAAGCATTTTGATGATACCGGCTGGACGAAGGTCGAAGTTAGCGCGAACTAGGTCAACAAGGACTTCTTCGCTAACAGTACCAGTTCCGAACGTATCAATCGAGATCGATACAGGCTCTGCCACACCAATTGCGTATGCCAATTGAACTTCCGCTTTGTCAGCAAGGCCAGCTGCCACGATGTTTTTCGCAACGTAACGAGCAGCATATGCCGCAGAACGGTCAACTTTAGTAGCATCCTTACCAGAGAATGCACCGCCGCCGTGACGAGCGTATCCGCCATACGTATCAACGATGATTTTACGTCCAGTAAGACCAGCATCCCCTTGAGGTCCACCAATTACGAAACGGCCAGTCGGGTTGATGAAGTACTTAGTTTCAGCATCGATCAATTCAGCTGGAACAACTGCTTTGATCACATGTTCTTTTAAATCTGCTTGAATTTGTTCAAGCGTAATTTCTGCATCATGCTGTGTAGAGATAACGATCGTATCAACACGTACAGGACGGTTATTCTCATCATACTCCACAGTTACCTGTGTTTTACCATCAGGGCGTAAGTAAGCAAGCGTTTCATCTTTACGAACTTGAGCCAGGCGGAATGAAAGTTTATGTGCCAATGAGATCGGAAGCGGCATAAGCTCTTCAGTTTCATTACAGGCAAATCCGAACATAAGACCTTGGTCCCCTGCACCGATTGCATCGATTTCTTCCTCTGACATGTGTCCTTCACGAGCTTCCAATGCTTTATCGACACCAGCTGCGATATCTGCAGACTGCTCATCAATTGAACTCAATACAGCACAAGTTTCAGCATCGAAACCGTATTTCGCACGTGTGTAGCCAATTCCTGCAATCGTATCACGAACGATACGCGGAATATCCACGTAAGCGGATGTTGTAATTTCTCCAGCAACAAGTACAAGACCTGTTGTTACACTTGTTTCGCACGCAACACGTGCATTTGCATCCTTAGCAAGGATAGCATCTAAAATGGAATCTGAAATCTGATCACAAATCTTGTCCGGATGGCCCTCTGTAACAGATTCAGAAGTAAATAGACGTTTCTTTGACATCATATTTCCTCCTTGGAAGTTAGTATGTTGTAGGCATAAGCCTGATTTTTTACGGAACTCGTTTCCCTCATTAGTTTCAACTATAGACACAGAATTACTTATTAAAAACACAAAAACCTTCCCTGGCAAATGAGGAAAGGTTTAAAATTCTGTCTTCTATCCTTTCACTCTTATCGTTCAAGGGTTTTTTACCTTGCTCAGGTTAGCACCATCACCACTATTCCTTGAAGAACCATCGCTTTATTTTCGGCGATCGATCTTGGAGTCAAGTTCAATATGGCAGGTTGCTGGGTTTCAAAGGGCCTGTCCCTCCACCAACTCGGGATAAGAGAATCCGTACAATTTAAGATATTATCGTATCTGGTTGGAATTTGTCAATGCTTTTCTAAAAAAGAACACTTCCCCCAGAATGGCGTTCACGTGAAAATACGTGTTGGTTCAACGTCTTTAAAGGGTTTCCAAACCGGGGCGAATAGAAATAATGAAAATTGCCATTAATAATAGAACATTGAGAACAAGAATTGGAAAGGCATCATGATTTACCATTCTAAATTAAGATGCTTCCATGAAAGTATATGCGATCATCCTGACTCGGTTCCTTCCCATTTAAATTGATTAATGCGGCCAGTTGAAAATTATCACAAAAAAAAATAAATAGTATAGACTATTTAAATGAATGTGTTATACTAATTGTAATATAAAAACTTAAACAAAGGAAGGTACCTCATATATGAATTCTGTAGATGTTTCTAATGAGTTACACCAATTATTAACAGGAAACAATGTTCAAACTCAACTTTCAGTTCCTCAATTGGTTGAAAAGGTATTGAGCAGAAACGAAGGCGTTTTAACATCAACTGGCGCAGTAAAAGCTGAAACCGGCAAATATACTGGTCGTTCACCTAAAGATAAATATATCGTGGAAGAAGCATCTGTTAAAGATAAAGTCGATTGGGGTTCAGTGAACCGGCCAATTTCCGAAGATGTGTTCAATAAACTATATAATAAAGTAGTTGACTACCTAAAAGCAAAAGAAGAGATTTTTGTTTTCAAAGGTTTCGCTGGTGCAGACGAATCATCACGCCTTCCTATCCAAGTTGTTAATGAATATGCTTGGCATAATCTTTTCGCCCATACTTTGTTCATCCGTCCAAACGAAGAGGAACTAAGAGGTCACGAATCAGAATTCACAATACTTTCGGCACCTAATTTCAAAGCAGATCCAGAAGTGGACGGAACTTCTTCTGAAACTTTCATCATCGTTTCATTTGAACGCCGCACCATCCTTATCGGCGGAACGGAATATGCAGGTGAAATGAAAAAATCGATCTTCTCGATCATGAACTACTTACTTCCAGAGGCTGGAATCCTTCCAATGCATTGCTCTGCTAACGTAGGACGTGAAGGGGACGTCGCTTTATTCTTCGGACTGTCCGGTACAGGTAAAACAACGTTATCCGCAGACACTAATCGTAAACTGATTGGCGATGACGAGCACGGCTGGTCTTCTAACGGTGTTTTCAACATCGAAGGCGGCTGCTATGCGAAAACGATCAACCTTTCACGCGAAAAAGAACCACAAATTTTCGATGCGATCCGTTTCGGTGCCGTATTGGAAAACGTAGTTGTTGATCCTGAAACACGTGAAGCGAACTATGATGATAGTTCATTAACAGAAAACACTCGTGCTGCATACCAAATGCAAGCGATCGATAACATCGTGAGCCCAAGTATCGCAGGACACCCAAATACAATCATTTTCTTAACAGCTGATGCTTCAGGCGTACTGCCTCCAATCAGCAAGCTTTCCAAAGAACAGGCAATGTTCCATTTCCTAAGTGGGTACACAAGTAAATTGGCTGGTACTGAAAGAGGAGTAACTTCACCGGAAGCTACCTTTTCTACATGTTTCGGTTCACCATTCTTACCGCTTCCGGCTACACGCTATGCTGAAATGCTTGGAGATAAAATTGACGAGCACAACGCAAAGGTATACCTTGTCAACACTGGATGGACTGGCGGTGCATACGGAACTGGCAGCCGTATGAAACTTGCTTACACTCGTGCGATGGTACAAGCGGCACTTGAAGGCGAATTAGCAAATATCGAGACAACCAAAGACGATATCTTTGGTTTGGATATTCCACTTCATGTTCCTGGTGTTCCTGACGAAGTGCTTCAGCCAATCAAGACTTGGGAAGATCCTGCTGCATATACACAAGCAGCTACAGCTCTTGCTGCCCAGTTCCGTGCAAACTTTAAAAAATTCGGAAGCGTTCCAAGTGAAATCGAAGAACTTGGCGGCCCGACAGCATAATAAATTGTACCCAAAAGGACCAAGCCCTTGCTTGGTCCTTTCTTTATAAACTGACTAATCTGAGCAAAAAATCAACCATTACGATCTCACTGCTGTAAAAGCCACATTAGCCTGAAGCGCCAGGCAAACCAAATCTGCTCTTCACATGTCCGCATAGGAAGTCATATTTACAGAACATATAGTATTATCCAATCTATACTTTTGAATTAAAAACAGCCAAGAAACTGCCTCCTATGTTCCAGCTAGTGGCTATCATTCCATTTGTTCAGAAAGCCCGGGGAAAGGTCTCCTGAACCAATCCTATACATCCTGCTGGCCATATAATAAACGAGAAGTTCGTCATCCTTTTTCCATACTATAAAACCACTCCTCTTGCCCGCCCCACCTCCTCCTAACTAATATAGACTTCGCTGCAAATAAAAAATTACAGGTTCATCCTATTATTATTTCAAATGATTTTTTAATATGTTGCAAAACTTAAAGGGTGCTGACTGAGTCAACACCCTTTATTCTCTATCCTATCCATTTCCGGCCTTGCAGCAGAATCAGTTGTTTATTAGATAATCATTTTGTTCCTTACTTCTTTCAAATGTTCTGTTTTATATTCGAATACATTGCCTAAGTTGACAATTTGGGTGTTATGTTTATTTGCATCAATGCAATTTCGAGTATCCAAAATTATTTTATGAGCCATCTTATTCGAAACTTTGTCATAATCCATTTCTTTAAATTCATTATGATCGGTTAAGACAAGAATCAGGTCGGCATCCTTTACAGCGTCCTCGACAGAAACGACTGGCATTTTTCCAGATTGGACATGTGGGTCATGTAGGGATACTTCCACCTGATCCATGCTCATCAAGATATTTACAACATCAATGGCCGGGCTTTCACGGATATCATCTACATTTCCTTTGTAGGCAAGTCCAAAAACCGCTACCTTTGGTTTACGGATACCTTCAAGTAACATCCTGACACAATTGACGATATAATACGGCATAGAAACGTTCGTGTCACGGGCTAATTTGATGATTCTAGCTGTCTCAGGAGCTTTAGCGACAATGAAATAAGGATCGACCGCGAGACAATGTCCACCTACCCCTGGTCCTGGTTGATGAATATTTACACGTGGATGCTTATTTGCCATTGATATGACATCCAATACATTGATATCCAATTGGAAGCAAACTTTAGCCAACTCATTCGCAAGAGCAATATTCACATCACGGAAGGTATTTTCCATCAACTTGGACATTTCAGCCGTTTTCGCATCCGTACGAATGATTTCCCCTTTAACGAAAGTTTCATAGACAAGGCTTCCTTTGTAGGAGCAGGCTTCTGTAATGCCGCCGACGATTCGGTTATTATGCACCAATTCTTCTAGTATTCTCCCAGGCAAGACACGTTCCGGACAATGTACGAGAAAGATATCTTTCCCGATCGTTAGCCCTGACATCTCAATCAATGGCTTGATATGATCATCCATGCTCCTTGGTGCAATCGTCGATTCAATAATGATGACATTTCCCTTCTGAACAAAAGGAAGAATACTTGAAGTTGCTTGCATAACATAGGTAAGATCACACGATTGGTGTTGATCCTCATTGTTTGGAGTTGGGACCGCAATGATGAAAACATCCGCAGGCTCAGGGTTTAAGGCAGCACGAAATCTTTTGGCATCTAGCACTTCATTTAACACTTCTTCTAGTCCAGGTTCTTCAATATGGAGCTTTCCATTATTCAATTTATTAATAACATCAGGATGGATATCCACGCCAACAACATCTACTCCATGTTTTGCGAACATTAAAGATGTTGGAAGTCCTATATAACCTAGTCCCATTGTACATAATTTCATAATAACCACTCCTCATCATATTTTCTTCTAGTATTCTAGTTTTGTTAAGCTGATTGATAGATTTGGATGAAGATTTCTTTCTCTTGCTTCCAATTGTATTTTAGGCGGGCTTTCAGACAGTTGCTGCTCATTTCCGCTCTTTTTTCTGGATGCTTTAATAAATAATTGACTCCGTCTGCAATAGAACGGGGATCATGGGAGTCGACGCACATACCAACTTTCTCAGTGTCTACTACCTTTTGAATTTCTGGAAAGCTGCAGGCGATGACAGGAACTCCGCTCATCATATATTCAAACAACTTATTGGAAGAAGCAGAATAATGATTAAAGCAGACATTATTCAATACCTGAAAACCTAAATATGCGTTTTTCGTATAATGAAGCAAATCATCAACAGGTACCTTCGGGATAAATTTCACCCGATGTTCGAGGCCCATTGCCTCTACCTTTTTTATTAATTCAGGCTTGATCTTTCCATCTCCAATGAAAACAAGCGTTCCAGCTTCCATCATCGGCACTGCCTCAACCACTTTCTCTAACCCCCTGCCCGTTTGAATGCCGCCTTGATATAACAATATCCGCTCGTCCTCTGGCAGCTTGAGCAACTCGTGTAAATCCACGACTGTACTTTCCTCAGGCAATGTAGGGATTGGGTAGTTATGGACCACTTTCGGATACAGACCGTATAAGTCTTCATTATATTTAGCACGAGTATGATTTTCGGCAATCATTTCGTCGACAAATTTTAATAGAAACTTTTCCATTATCCCGTAAATCCGGCTATTATAACCGGTTCTGCTCGTTTGAACTTCATGAGAATCATATATGAGCTTTTTACGTCTTAGAAATTTACTGCTGATCGCTCCCTGCATTAACGTATTCAAATCATTCGAATGATAAAAGTCATATTTCTTTTTACGTCCGTAATGAACCATTTGAAAAAAAATATAGCTTCTTGTCAAAAGATTCGGTAGTTTTGTTTTCGTAACAATTGTGGCGATTATTGCAAGAAGCGCCATAACACTCACCAATACGACAGTACTGATCCAGCCCGTAATCAGGTTCATGTTCAACAAGGTATTCCAAACCAATAAAGTGAGAACGGTCAATTCAAACATCTTACTTTTCACTTTTTTCACGATTCTAAGTACTCTATTAAGTCTATCCCAGCGATTATTCACTCGAATGACATTAAATCCATTTTTATGTTTCTCTTTTTTTTGTAATTCTTCATTTTTCCAGTTATGAATGGCAATTAAGTCGACTTCATAACCTTCTTCAGTAAGGGCAGTGCACTCCCTTAGAACCCGTGCATCGTTGGTAAAATGATTCCACACAAACATACATACCTTCTTCGCCATTTTTACCTCCACTTTTCCAGATATGCCGTCAGCTAGATGCTTCCATCACGTTAATGAGCCCTTGAATATTTTTTGACCATAGAAAATTTTGTTTTGCATATCGATGGCCATTTTCACCCAGCTCTTCGCGAAGAGCCTTCTCAGAGGCCATTGTTAAAATATGTTGACTGATTTCATCAACCTTTCTACTATCTGCCACAATCCCGCATTGCGCCTCTGAAATCATTTGCCTGGCGCGCCCGCCGACATCACCGACAATCGGTTTCCCTACACACATATAGTCGATTATTTTCCCAGGCAGCACCTTGTTAAAGACATCCTTCTCAACTAAGCTTACATACGCAATATGGGATGAGGATACTTCATTAAGAGTCACCCTCCTGTTCATCGCTTTGATGACCCTTATATTGGTCAACCCTTTAGAGGATATCTCGTCTTGGACTTCGGACATTCGATAGCCATATCCAATAATCGTGAACTCAATTTGTTTATGTTCCTTCAGTGTTTCAGCAACTGCTATTAACTTTTTAATATCTTGGGCAAGTCCGATATTACCCGTATAAACGACCTTGATCCTATTTTCCGAAATTGGCGGAAGCCTTTTTTTCAAGTTCAGCTCGTCTGCAGTAAGCGAATTGGGAATGAATTGGATATCATCATCTTTGACTCCTTTTGAAAGGATATAATCCCTAAATCCAGGACTATTGATGATAATTTGGTTAGAGTGTCGATATATTTTTCTTTCAAGGAAAAAAGCCATTTTCAAGATCCACCTATTCGTGAATACGCCTACTCCCTGCAATGATTCGGGCCATAAGTCTCTTACATCGGTTATTAGCTTTGCCTTCATCTTTTTCTTGGCAATCAATGCCGCAAATATCGGGAAAATAGGTGGGGTCGTGACAAACACATAGTCATATTTTTTTTCCAATCGAATGATTGTGTAAATGAAGAGCCACATCGCTTCCAAATAATGAAGCAAGCGTCTCCACATATTGCTTGTATACCTCTTCACTTTATCTGGTTGAATCCTGATGATATCTTTTTCCTCAATATCGACTTCATCCCAAAAATGGGAATCTTGATATAAACTTTGATGAGGATAACTCGGCTTCAAAGTGATGACTGTAACCTCATAGCCGCTTCGCTTCAAATTGAGATATACATTCTTCATCCTGTTTCCTGCGCTCCCAATTTCAGGATAAAAGTTTTGCACAATCATCAGGACACTTTTCATATGAGCCTATCACCTCGATTCTTAATATCGTCCTGCTTTTTATTGTAAATGGACGATATTAAGCGGGAGTTAAAGAAATATAAAGTCCCTATTAAGTTTGTAAATATTCTGTTAATTGTTGCGTTAATAAAATTTTTCTTAAGAACAACTCGTTATAATAGGGAGGAAATAAAGAAAGCGAGGAAATCATAATGCCTAAAAATCGTTTAAAGGTCATGACTGTGTTTGGGACAAGACCGGAGGCCATTAAAATGGCACCTGTCGTATTGGAACTGAAAAAACACCAGGAAGAAATCGAAACCATCGTAGTGGTCACCGCCCAGCATCGAGATATGCTTGATCAAGTCCTGCAATGTTTCAAAATAAGACCAGACTACGATTTGAATATGATGAAAGAAAGACAAACATTAGAAGAGATCACAACTCGCGGTATTGGGGAACTGAGCGCTCTTATGAAAGAACTGCAACCAGATATCGTGCTCGTTCATGGAGATACAACGACGACTTTCATCGCCAGCTTAGCCGCTTTTTATAATAAAATTCAAATTGGCCATGTTGAGGCTGGTCTTCGGACGGGTAATAAGTATTCTCCATATCCTGAAGAAATGAATAGACAGCTGACAGGCGTCTTAGCTGACTTGCATTTTGCCCCAACAAATCAGGCAGCAGAGAATCTAATTTTGGAAAATAAAAAGAGTGATTCGATCCATATTACCGGCAATACGGCTATCGATGCTTTGAAAACCACAGTAAGGAAAGACTACGAACATCCAATTCTATCTGGCTTGAATGGAGATCGTATGTTATTGATGACAGCGCACAGACGAGAAAATATCGGTAAACCAATGGAAGAAATATTCCGTTCCGTCAAACGGCTGCTTGAAGATCACACGGATATCCAAGTTGTTTTCCCACTTCATAAAAACCCAGTCGTCCGTGAAATTGCTTACCGGATTTTTGGTAAAACGGAAAGACTTCACTTAATAGAGCCGCTTGAGGTGCTTGATTTTCATAATTTTGCGGCGCACGCCCATCTAATAATGACAGATTCCGGAGGGGTACAAGAAGAAGCTCCCTCACTTGGTGTTCCTGTCCTTGTATTACGCGATACGACAGAACGGCCAGAAGGGATTGAGGCTGGCACCCTTCTATTGGCAGGAATTGAGGAAGAACGAATTTATCAATTAGCCACAGACTTACTTACAAATGAAGAAACCTATAAAAAAATGGCGACAGCTTCCAACCCATATGGGGACGGGTTTGCTTCAAAGCGGATTGTTGAAATCCTATTAAAGCATTGTGAATTGCAATCGCCCCTTCCATTATGAAAATAGTTCATGAAAGTAAGATAACGGAAAACGCCTGCCACTTTAGCGGCAGGCGTTTTCTCATTGGTTTCGATTTTAAAACGGATCACTTCCACTTTCAGGTTCTAAAGCCAAGGTTACCGGTGCTTGTGCACCCTCCGAAATCTGTTCAGTCGCTGCATGTTGTTCTTCAGTAGCAGCACTCGTACCATTTGCCCGTTCTGCAGAGATAACCGCTATTACTTTTATTGAATGTGCTCCAGCAGTAACATCCTTAGAAAAGATGATTTACTTTCCTTGTACTTTTAAATATTTCATCTTATTTAGAAACATAAGCTACTTCTTTATATTTTCTAAAGCTCTATAAGCATTTGCTTCTCCTGAACCAAATAAAGCATCTTGTCCTTTCTTTCCATAGTCAAGAGTTGTTTGCTTAATACGTGCTGTTACTTGGGCAGGTTTATACTCCGGATGAGCTGCCTTAATAACTCCTGCAATTCCAGCTACTTGAGGAGTGGCCATAGAAGTACCAGCACCAAACTCATATGAAGTACCTAAATAGGTAGGCCAAGTACTTAGGATTAAGTTACTTGGATCAGCCGCCGCAGGATCATTGGTTTCTGCATATTTAGGCCCATAATCTCCTCCAGGAGCTGCCACGTCAATAGCACTGTTTCCATAATTAGAATAGAAAGCAAGCTGCTGAGTTGACCATTTTGTGGTGGCAGACACATTAATAACTCCTGGCATTTGTGCTGGTACTACAGTTGCAGGCCCTTTCACGCTTACTCCATATGGTTCATACATTTTATTTAAAAATTCGTTTACTTCCTTCTTGTCATCTAAATTTAAACTTTCATTACCACTACCGGCTACTACAGTTACTCCATTCTTTACTGCATATTGAATTGCTCTCTTCCAAAGTAACGTTTCAGCGACTGATTTATAACTTTCTCCCTCAATTGTCATTTTGGTATTATTATAGAAACGAAGAGACATATTAATAACATCTACCTTGTCGTTTGTTGCTGCAATAATTCCATCTATAATCCAAGCTGGTAATCCAAGGGCTTGCTCTGAGTAAAGTACGCGATAGGATCGTATTCCTAAATCTGGTCCTACACCTTTTACTTTACCATTTGCTCCAATGATTCCGGCAACGTGTGTACCGTGCCCATTGCGATCTTTTATATCAGTAGGATCACCTGTTTCAGATTCATCCATTCCAGCAGGAACAAGATTACGTCCACCTATTATATTACTCTTTAAGTCAGGATGAGACTCATCAATTCCAGTATCAATCACTCCCACCACTGCTTTATGAGTAATACTACCATCTTTATTTTTATATCCGCCTGTTTCTAAATCATATGATTTCCCATCGTTGGTCACCCTTTGAATATCCCATTGGGAGTCCCAATAACTCTCTGAATTTTGCTGGCTGTTGATACTAGACTCATAGTTATAAGGGCTGACTGCTTTTTTGTCTAAGGTTAGGGGAATTTCTCTGTTAGCAGCTTCAATTGAGGAATTACCTTTTAGGTTTTTAAGAAAAGAAGGCTCGTCAGATTGAGCTTCTATTCCTCCAACTTCGGGAAGAACTTTAATAACTTTACCACCAGCTTTCCGTATTACCTCTTGATAATTCTCTGGTAATCCACTTTTAAAAGCTATTGCGTATGTGTCTTTCATCTCCTGATTTTGACTCTTAGCTTGGGTAGGAACACCACCAACGGACAATACCCCTGCTCCTACTGCAATCGAAAGTACCGTATGTAGAATTTTCTTTTTCATATGTCTCCTCCTATATATGGAAAATATTCATCATTTACTATCTTAATATACAACAACTTAAATTCCAAGTTTCCCTAATAAATCTCATATTATTGAAATAAAGAATGAATATTTTTTAATAAATAAAAGAGCAGCGTCCCGTGATAAAGCTCGGAATACTCCTCTCATTATTATTTGTGATGAACCAATATGTATCGTCATTAGTCCCAACGTTAAAAACATAAATATATTAAATGGAATGACAAAAATAGCTACTGTACGCAACTCCCCAAAGTGAATAAGTCGATATTGAATTTGATTTACCCTATTCCATTTTGATAAAGGTTCATCACTTCTTAAGGTGTTGCAAATAATTGACTGCCTATTGGATTCTCCAGCACACTTAAGAAAACAATTAGAATAAAGAAGATCCTGGCCAAGATCGACTCAATCGTTTTGCCCGCTGATATTTTAATTCCAATCCAACACCAAACATGATAGCTAATAGTCCAAGCAAAAAAGACCACCAAATTGATGATCTTTTAGGAATTTCTAATTTTCAGCTTATCCTTTAATTAACCGGACATTTTTTCCGAATTTTGAACCTGCCCTTTTCAAATAAAGGAGTACGGTTAAGAAAATGACCACCTCTGATAAAGGAATGGCCAGCCATGCAGCATTCGTCCCGAATATAAGCGGCAATGTCATCAGGAATATAAGCATGAAAATGAATTCACGCCCAATCGTGATCCAGGCTGCCATCTTCACTTGCCCTATGGATTGGAAATAGGTCATCATGACAAAGTTGACTCCCATTAGGATATAGCCGCTAAAGAAGATCCTAATCCCACTTGTTGCAAGTTCTTTAACATCACTTGAAAAATCACCGAATAAATTCACGATGGGAGAGGCCGCAACCTGTCCCAGGAGGGTAATGGATATTCCCGCACCCATTGCCGTGAAAATGGCAATGCGGACCGTTTCCCGCTTCCTCTTTTCATCTTTTGCACCATGATAATAACTTACAAGCGGCTGGATTGCCGATCCTATGCCGAGAAACATCAACAGCATGACACTATGGGCATAATTCACAATCGAAAATGCAGCTAATCCATCGGTGCCTGCAAGGCGGGAGAACGCATTATTATGAGCGATGGTAAAGACGGATACACCTATTTCCGCTAAAAAACTAGGAAAACCGATCATCATCGTCATCATGAAAAGTGACCTTTCAAAACGGAACTTGACGAGACGAAGCGTATTCCTCTTTGTGAAGAAATGCAGGCTGAGAACCACTATCCCCAACGCGGCTGCAATGATTGTCCCATATGCTGTCTCACGCACCCCTAATTCAAGTACGTAAAGGATAATGAAATTCAACACGAAATTCGAAATGGCTGTAACGATAAGGGAGGCCATGGCCAAATTCGGATTGCCATTGTTCCTGACGAATATGCTTAAGGTGTTTTCCAACGTGAAAACAAAGCCCAGCATCAAGAATACATTCATGTAGTCCGTTGCAAAGGGAGCGGTTGCCTCATTGGCTCCTAGTGCATAAACAAGCTGATGGTGAAAAGCGTAGGCAATCAGACCAATGATTACGGTGAATATCGTAATCAGGATGATGGAATGGGTGAAAATAAAACGTGCACGACCATAATCCCTTGCACCCATGCTTTGTGAGTAAAGTGTCGCGCCGCCTACTCCGATCCAAATCGACATCGCTACGAAGATCGTATAGATGGGCCCTGCGATATTAACTCCTGCAAGGGCAACCGATCCAAGTTTATTGCCGACCATCACGCCATCGACAACAAAGTTCAATGCCATCAATACCATTCCGATCATAGAAGGAATCAGATAGCGAAGAAAGACCTTTCCCGTCGAATCCACCTCAAGTAGATTTAGTTGTTGTTTTTCTCTTAATGACATGTATACCATCCCCTGCTATTTTACCTTACCTTGAAATCCCTCTCCAAAAAATGGACCATGACGCCTCAAGTTTTTCTGCAACCCGCTCTGGATTATCGGCATAAACCAATTCGACCATGATGGCCACGATGATACCTGAATACGCCAATGTCAGGGTCCGCGCATCCCCTGTACTTAAAGCCCCCTCTGATGTCCATGTTTGGAATATCTCTTCCATTAAGGCTTCCTGTTGAACCAGGAGATCATCAGTCTCCTTCTGAATTTCATTGTATAGATGTGTTGGCGGAAAGAATCCCATGCGAAGCCAGAACTTTAAACTCTCCACCTCTTGGAACATCTTGATCATTTCTTCCAAGAATCCGTATAGCGTCTTTTCCGGATCGCTTTTGCGCATCATATTGAAATACTCTTTATAAAACGAAAGCTCCATTTCCTTGGCGTCCTTAAGGACAGATAAAAACAGGTCGTCCTTCCCTTTAAAGTGAGAATAAATGGATTGTTTCCTTATTCCGACATCTTCTGCAATTTGGGAAAGTGAAGTCCCCTCATAACCATGAATCGTAAAATATTTAAGTGCAGCCTTTTTTATTTCATCGCTTTTCATAATAACGTTCACCTTTCATTGCCAATTTTCTTTTTTGTATTTCTGATAAACCTATCATAACCTAACGAACGGTCGTCAGGAAAGTTTTTATAGAAATGCTCTGTTTAATTTTTACGCAATGTCGTTTTAAAACAGTTGCAGAATTTATCATATCCAAAATGGAAATAACTATCACTAACGCTTGAAACAGGCTAAACTAATGTGTTTAATTATTTAGCTACTCAAAACAAGAAGCGTATTCGATTTATATTTCTTCTTAATTTGATTGAGCCAATAAACACTCCAATCATATCCCCAGTGAAAAAAGGAGGATAAGATCCGCCTGTCGAAATGATAGTCATAATAAAAAGGAGGATTCATATGAAAAATCAGGTTACCCCCTATTTAATATTCGACAGAAAAGCAAAGGACGCATTAGCATTTTATGCAGAGGTATTCCAAGCAGAGATTACCGACCTGCAAACTTACGGGGAAGCTGATTTCCCAACACCAGAAGAAGCGAACGACCTTGTTTTGCATGCCAAAATCAAAAAAGGCGATATGTTGATCATGGTATCCGATACGTTTCCAGGCAATCCCCTTGAAGTTGGGAATAATGTATCGTTAGTCCTCGAATGTGAAAGCGACTCGGAAATCCAGCATTTATATGATGCCATGTGCGAAAAAGGATTATCCTTAATGGAACTGCAAGATACCTTCTGGGGGGCTAAGTATGGTAAGGTCAAGGATCAGTTTGGCGTTCAATGGGACTTGAATTTCACAAAATGAATGTAAAAATGGCCGAAAATACGACTTGTATCTCCGGCCATCTTTTATTTCAGCCAAACACATGAAAATAATTCAAGACATTTTTTCCAATCAGCAGAATTGTGACGCAAATGAATAATAAACGCACATATGAAGCACCTTTCTTAATAGCGAAATTCGTTCCAACCAAGGCTCCTGCAACCATTGCAAGCCCCATCGGAATTCCATAG
The DNA here is from genome assembly GCF_001578185.1 of Peribacillus simplex. NCBI lineage: Bacteria > Bacillati > Bacillota > Bacilli > Caryophanales > Bacillaceae > Peribacillus > Peribacillus simplex. The sequence continues at coordinate 4,731,610 of NZ_CP011008.1, forward strand.
GCAAAATTGACGGTCCCCATTGATAAGAAAATGATAAGTGCGGCTATATTGCTTCCAAAGTTCAATATTCTTGCATTCCCAGCTGCCTGGACAAAATCAAACCCGATGATCAAAAATGAAAATAACAAAAAGGAACCTGTGCCTGGTCCAAGAAAACCATCATAAAAGCCAATGGCAAATATAATGACAATCAAAAGAATCATTTTCTTCCGTTTCAGTCCTTTATACTTTGCATCTTTACCCCAATCCTTTTTTACCACCGTGTAAATCGCAACAATGACCAATAGGATCAAAATGAGGGGCTTTAAGATCTCTGCGGAAACGAAATGGACAACATATGCTCCTATTGCCGCTCCAGCCATAGTAATCGGAAACAGCTTGATGACGAATTTGAAATTGACTTTTCCAGCCCGAATGAATGAAATCGTACTCGTTAAAGAGCCCATTGTACCCGCCAGCTTATTGGTGGCAAGTGCCGCTGAAGGCGAAATCCCCGTGAACAATAAAGCCGGAATCGAAATTAACCCGCCTCCGCCAACAACGGAATCAATGAATGCGGCAATAAAACCTGCCAGTATTAAAAATAGCAAAGTATAGAGATTGATATCCTCCATATATTCCCCTTCTTTCGGCTAAAACGCCATTACTCATTTTTCAACCAGATGGTCGAATAACCTTTCCTCTGAAGTCACCGTAAACCCATGCCGTTTAAGCAAAGCCGCGGTCACTCCATTCCCTACCTTCTTGTTCCCCATGAAATCACCATTATAAATCGTCGCACTTCCACAGGATGGACTATTTTCTTTTAATACGACAAGCGTCGCTCCGACTTCCTTGGCTTTCAATAATGTCAGATTGGCTCCTTTTATGTACCATTCCGTTACATCCCGGCCAGACTTTTCGATTATCTTCGCTTTTCCATCAAGGACATCCTCACCTTCACCGCCAATTATCTCAGCAGGTTCCCTAGGCGTCGAAAAACCTCCAAGCAACTCAGGGCAAACCGATATAGCCTTTTTCTCCCTCATTAATTCCAGAATCCTATCATCCAGGCTGTGTGTACCGTTGTATCTCACCTCAAGACCTGCTAAACAAGAACTCACCAAAATCATCAAATCACCCCAGCTCATGCTTTTTACACCATTTTACCATTCTTTTAGCATCTTCATTTCGAATATTGACCATCAACCAGAACTTTGCGGTGACGGAAGATAAGTCGTTGGTCGATTTATTAACGCGTAGGTCATTAATGCTGAATTCCGCCAACCAAATCAACAAAAAAAGCGCTTGCAGCGAAGTGAATTCTCTGCAAGCACTTATCTATTAGTTAGTCGAGTTCAATGATAGTAGTTGGTACGTAATGATGGTTTCTCCACTGGTCCATTCAACTTTTTGGATAACAGCTGTTCCGCTTGAATCAGATTGAATCGTTTTGCGGACATCGATTGGGATATCGATCGGGTATAACCGGTAACCTTCTTTCGACAGCCGAAAAATATTTTCTTCTTCACGGGTTTCTTTCCCTTTTGTAACGATCATGGTATTGAGTTCCATAGGCATGCCCATGTGTATTTCCTCCTCTTGCAAATATACTTTGAATATACTTCATTCTATCATCATTCGGTTTTGTTTTTCATCCAAGATGTTAAATCTTCGACAACTTTTCTGTTAACGGCCGGCGGGAAGAAATGTGTGAATTGAGGGAAATACCAGCTTTCGACCTCTTTGTCGTGCATTTTCAACCTTTTCTCCAACCTGTACGCGTGTTCAATGGCGACATTGTCATCTTTTTCACCATGAATGATCAGAACGGGCACATTCAAATCTTCAATTGCAAACAATGGTGTACGGTATTCATATTGTTCTGGGCATTTTTTTGGTGTTCCGCCGATGACCCGCTTCATCATCCGACGCATATCGACACGCTCGACGTAGGTTAAAAACATATCCGATACACCACCCCATGTGACGATTGACGCTGCATTCCTGCAGTATATCCCCGTCCAAAGCGCCATGATGCCGCCACGGGAAAATCCGAGGATATGAATGTGATCCTTGTTCACTCGGGGGTGCTGTTCAAGAAGATTGAATCCTGATATCGCGTCGAACCTATCTTCGCCTCCAAAATCCTCATCTCCCTCTCCGCCTTGATTTCCACGGTAAAAAGGGGCAAAAACGATGAAACCTTCCACGGCATACTGCACAATCCTTGCTGGCCTCACCTTGCCGACATTTTTAATCCCCCCGCGTAAATATAAGAAGGCATCATGAATTTCGCCATCAACTGGTTCAGCTAGTAACCCCTTCACTTTCAGGCCTTGTGATATGTATGTAACTGAATAAAGATGGATTTGTGGATGCGGTGATGGAAACCGCCTTTTTGAAATAATCGTTCCGTTCTCCAATTTCCACTCTCCTTTCTCTTTAATCTTATTGTAAAACATCCGCTTGTTTTTATCCCCTGGGAGGCATTCACATTTTTTTCTTCCATTCATACGATAATGTAGGCAAAATACCTATTTATCAAGGAGGAAGGAATTTTGAAAAAATGGTGTAAAGCAGGTGTCGTATTTATACTTCTGTGCATGCTGGTGATCCCGCTCGGAGCATGTGGCAACAAGGACAAGGAAACAACGAAGGTGAGGGTGGCCGAAGTGACCCGCTCCCTTTTCTATACACCGCAATATGTAGCGATCGAAAAGGGATTTTTTAAAGATGAGGGCCTAAGCATTGATTTGAAAACGACGGCAGGCGGCGACAAGACGATGACCACATTACTGTCCGATGGAGCGGATATTGCTCTAGTTGGGTCTGAAACATCGATCTACGTTCAAGCCCAGGGTTCTAATGACCCCGTCATCAACTTCGCTCAATTAACACAGACGGATGGAACGTTTCTTGTTTCACGTGAAAAAATTGATAACTTCAGATGGGATATGCTGAAAAACTCTACATTCCTAGGCCAGCGAAAAGGCGGGATGCCGCAGATGGCCGGCGAGTTCGTATTGAAAAAACATAACATAGACCCGAAAAAAGATTTGAACCTCATCCAAAATATTGATTTTGCGAATGTCGCAACTGCCTTCGCTTCCGGAACCGGCGATTTTGTTCAACTGTTCGAACCAACTGCCAGTGTATTTGAAAAAGAAGGAAAAGGCTATATCGTCGCTTCTTTCGGCACCGAATCCGGGCATCTTCCCTATACGGTTTATATGGCTAAGGAAAGCTATTTGAAAGAAGACAAAGAGACTGTCGAAAAATTCACAAGGGCATTGAAGAAAGCACAGGATTGGGTTCAGGAAAATGATGCTTCGGAAGTCGCCAAAGTCATTCAGCCGTATTTTGAAGATACCAATATCGAGACCATGGAAACAGTTATCAACCGCTACAAAGAACAAGGTTCATTTGCCACCGACCCCATTCTTGATGAAGAAGAATGGAACAATCTGCAAAACATCATGGATGAAGCAGGCGAGCTGCCTTCACGTATAAGCCATGATGAGCTGGTCAATACCGATTTTGCTGAAGAGGTCATAAAATAGCATAACTAAAGGTAAGGAGGATGTCCGATGAGCTTTTTAAAAATCCAAGACATTCACCATACTTATTTTTCAAATCAGACGGCAGCGACCGCACTCGCGGACATTTCCCTCGACATTGAAAAAGGTGAATTCGTCTCTTTTCTAGGTCCGAGCGGCTGCGGAAAGACTACCCTGCTTTCCATCATCGCTGGACTATTTTCGCCCACCTCGGGAAAGATCCTGCTCGAAAACAAACCGCTGAAGGCCAACAGTGCCCTTTCAATTGGCTATATGCTGCAGCAGGATTATCTATTTCCATGGAAGACGATAGAAGAAAATGTTTTATTAGGATTGAAACTGATTAAAAAAGATGAAGGCCTTGAGAGAATAAAGACGCTGAAACTATTAAGTGACGTTGGATTGGGCGGCACCGGAAAATTATATCCGCGCGAACTCTCAGGCGGAATGAGGCAAAGGGCTGCACTGGCACGGACACTGGCGGTCGACCCAAAAATCCTTTTGCTTGATGAACCCTTCTCGGCCCTTGATTACCAAACGAAGTTGAAGCTGGAAGACCTTGTTTTTGAAACCCTGAAATCGTTCGGAAAGACAGCCGTGCTCGTCACCCATGATATCGGTGAAGCCATCGCAATGAGTGACCGCATCTATCTGTTTTCCGCGAACCCGGGAAGCGTGCACAAAACATTCGAGGTGCCCGATGAACTGCGTGAAATGACGCCTTTCCATGCCCGCAACCATCCACAGTATCCAATGCTATTCCAAACGATCTGGAAGGAGCTTGAGAGCCTTGAATATTGAACAGCTTCATAACCAATATAAAACCAAGTTAAAAAAGGAAAACAGGCTCATTCGCTTTTATCAGATCCTGATTTTCATCGTTTTTTTCAGCAGTTGGGAACTTTTTTCCCGGATGGAATGGATAGATCCGCTCATCTTCAGCTCCCCAACCAAAGTGTGGCATCTTTTCATACAAAAATTGGGTGATGGAACACTGCTTTCCCATTCCGGAGTGACGTTATTCGAGACGGTTCTCGGTTTTATCATAGGGACACTGCTTGGAACGATCCTGGCATCCCTGCTTTGGTGGTCGCCAAGATTATCAAAAACGCTTGACCCCTATCTCGTCATTTTAAATGCCATGCCGAAAGTGGCACTCGGCCCCATCATCATCGTAGCATTCGGCCCTGGCTTTCCATCCATCATCTCGATGGGAGCGATCATCTCCATCATCATCACCACCATCGTTGTCTACACCGCATTTCGCGAAGTGGACCCGAACTACCTAAAGGTACTCCAAACTTTTGGCGCCACAAGAACACAAGCCTTTCGGGAAGCCATATTACCCGCCTCCTTCCCAACGATCATCTCGACATTGAAAGTGAATGTCGGACTCTCCTGGGTCGGCGTCATCGTCGGGGAATTCCTTGTCTCTGCGAAAGGACTCGGTTACCTAATCATTTATGGCTTTCAAGTCTTCAACTTCACCCTCGTCATGCTCGCCTTGATGATCATCGCCGTCTTTGCCACCATCATGTATCAACTTGTCGAACTGCTTGAACGAAAATTAATCAAAGACTAACCTACTGCCGAAAACCCTCGGCAGTTTTTCATTTATGCTGGGATAACTCTGAGTTTGGGCAATTTATCGTGAGTTTAGGCAATTTACTCGTGAATTTGGGCGTTTTACTCGTGAGTTTGGGCACTTTACTCTTTTTTAGAGAGAATTACTGCTAACCAGCTTTGATATGCTCAACGGCACAATCTCATCTTTCATGATGAAACTAAACTCATCACCCAGTACAGCCGGCAATGCTTCCAAAAAGATCGGGCCGTCCGTTTCCAGGTAATCTTCTTTCTTTTTCACCTCACGCAAATTAGCATAGAATATCGATTTAACGATTGGCTTAACTGGATCATGTACTTTATATTGTCCCAGAAATTGAAGCTTCCCCACCAAGCCCCCTGTTTCTTCATACACTTCCCGTATGGCTGTTTCTTCGATCGACTCCCCTGCTTCCCGCTTACCTCCCGGGAACTCCAACCCCCGCTCTCTGTGTTTGGTCAATACCCACCTTCCCTTGTACCTGCTGAGTACAAAAACATGCCAAGACTCTCCAAAAACAGGATCCTCGGAGAATTCCACCTTGTATCCGTTCGTATCAAAAAAACGTTTCATTTTTCCCCTTCTCTCCATATAAGAAATAATGCTTTATTTCATTGGACTCGTCTTTCATTATATGGATAAAAAAAACCACAATCCAGCAAGAATCTCCATTACATCAAAAAAACGATGGCCCCCTCAATATTCAAGGCCATCGTCTGTTGGTTTTGCCTGTAAAATCCCCATACTTTCTATATGCCGTCTTCCTTCTTCTGTTCCTAGTGCATAAATCATCTCATAAATTTTTTGGAGAGTGATATCCTGTTTATCATTTTCCCGGTCAAAATGATATTGAAGGTATGGGACATGTGCCCTGTAAAAGTTTTCTTCCCCTATCGAATAATTATAATCAAATAACTCACGTAACTGGATGATTTCATTATCGGTCGCCTCGATCTCAAAATTCCATGGAGAACTTTCTCTATCCTGTGTTATCTGCCCGTTCGGAAGCCAAATGTAATACTTTTTCCTGTTTTCAGACACATTCATCCACCCTTTCCATAAATCCTACGCTTATTTTTTCACCTAATTCCCTACTTCATACAATGGAAAATTTTGTTTACAGAAGTACAAAGATGTTAAATAATAGATTAAAGTATCTTTCAAAGGGTAAAACATATAATAAGCCCAAGCATCCCTTCAGATTTTTATATGCACCCAGAGGTTTTTTTGATAACCTACATATAAAGAGATAACGATTTCTAATAAATGTGAGGTGAAAGTTTTGAAGTTAATTGAAGAATTATACAATATGTACCGTAATAAGATGACTGGTGATGAAGAAGATATTGATATGCTTACTTTTGCGGTTCTGGAGCAATTGGACCGTAAGGAGATTTTCGAATTGCTTCAAGAGATGGATGATCAAGAACTAACCAATCTAATGGGCCTTTACATTATTGAAACGTTAAAAGGGAAGTTCGCTCAAAATAGCATGAACGACACGAAACCTACACACTTTCCGCCACGGAATATTCATTAATACATACCTGTCTGGTGTCCCTCCTTTGATGGATGCCTTTTTTATTGTTTTAATTTTTCCTCCATTAAAAAAAGCCCTACCGAAGTAGAGCTTTCCCTAAACCTTAATGTCCTAAATATGCACGCAGCATCCAAGCATGTTTGTTTAAGCTTTTCTTCATGCCTGTCAGCATATCGGCCGTAACCGGATCTTCTTCTTCGGCCACTTCGATAATTTCTAAGAACTCTCCGGAAAGCTTCTCAAAATCACTGATGACGCTTTGAACCATGTCTTCAGTATTTTCGTTACCTGTCGCTTCTTCGATCGTAGTCAAATCCAAGTACTCTTTAAGGGTAGCGACCGGTTTTTCCCCAATGGCCAATAGTCTTTCAGCCAATTCATCATAATTGGCTGTCACTTCTATATATAGTTCTTCCAATTTTTGATGAAGTTCAAAGAAGTGCGGTCCATTCACGAACCAGTGGTAATTATGAATTTTCGTATAAAGAACACTGAAATTTGCAATTTCCTTATTCACTAATATTCCTAATTTTTTCTGAGCCATAAATATCTACCTCCGTAAGTTGGTTATACCTTTATAATTCCCTCTATTCTAAAATTGAAACATTATCCGCTCCGGTTCTTATGCTAAAATGAATCTAAATTGTGAACGTTAGGAGCTGTAAAGAATGATTACGGTTTTAGTTATCTCCATTATTGTGATTCTTATTGTTTTGGCATTATCCGTCCTGACAATCGGAAAAGGTTACAGCTATAAGCATACAGTGGATCCCATTGACCCTTTGCCAGAGGATGAGGGGAAAAAGGAAGAACCCGAAAAATGAAAAAAAGTTCCTGTCACAAACTGACAGGAACTTTTTTTATTAACCGAAAACTTTATGAAGGTCTTCTTTATCTTGAGCAAGCCAGAAATTCATTAATTTCTTTGCTCCTTCAAGATCATGTAATTTTGCTTGGCCGCATTGTTTTTCATTTGCAGCTGGAATTTCTGTAATTTGAACAGCATCCTTGAATGTATCTTCAAGTACATCGATTATTTCCGTTACTGACGGTTCGCCGCTGACCACAAGGTAATATCCTGTTTGACATCCCATTGGCGAAATATCGATAATATCAAAATGATCGTAGCGCTCAGAATGCTTACGGATATTGAAAGCAAGCAAATGTTCCAATGTATGGATCGTATCCGGCTTCATCGCTTGTTTATTAGGCTGGCAAAAACGGATATCAAATTTATTAACAACACCATCTGTTCCTACCTTATGGACACCGCAATGTCTAACATATGGGGCTTTAACAGCGTTATGATCTAATTCAAAGCTTTCAACTGAAGGCATTTAATTCACTCCTTAATTGTATGTATCTCTATTCTACCTTGAATAACAATAAATTTCATCCATTAAAAATAATTCTTATTAAATCCATCGGATTACCCATATACCCATTCCTTTTTTACCCTTATTGGAAATTCAGAAAATATGCTATAATTCAGGGTAGTGAATTTACTCGAAAAGAGATGAAAGCATCGTGTTTAAAAAAATATTAATGGGAATCATCCGTTTTTACCAAGTTGCCATTTCACCATTAAAACCGCCTACTTGCCGTTTTTACCCAACTTGTTCCCATTATGGTTTGGAAGCGATCAACCGTTTTGGCCCTATAAAAGGAAGCTGGTTAGCCATCGTCCGGATTCTTAAATGTCATCCGTTTCATCCAGGAGGCATTGACCTTGTTCCAGAAAAAAAGAAAAAAGGTGAAGACCATTAGAAAAAAACCTTGCTTTCTTTTATAATCTTTTGTATTATACAGAAGTCAAATCGTAATCATTTCGTTTTTATAGATGAAATTCAAATCGTAATCAATACGAAATATAAGGAGCATTTCCATATGAAAAATCGAGCATTGCTCTCACTTTTCCTTGTTACTGTGCTGTTTTTGTCAGCCTGCGGCAACTCAAAGGGAGATTCCACTAAGGAAGCCAAGGATACCTTAGATATATATACGACGGTGTACCCATTACAATACTTCACGGAAGCCATTGGCGGGGAGTATGTGAACGTCAAAACGGTTTATCCACCCGGAACGGATGAACACTCTTTTGAACCCTCTCAAAAGGATATTGTAAAAATGGCGGAGTCAGACCTGTTTTTCTATATTGGCTATAATCTTGAAGGCTTCGTGACGAAGGCTCAACCAATTTTAAGCAAAGAAGGCGTCAGAACAGTCGCAGTAGGCGAAACGGTTCATCTTGATGAAGGTGAGCATGCATACGAAGACGAAGACGAGCATGAACACGAAGACAGTCATGACCATGGGGGCGTTAATCCCCATTTGTGGTTAGATCCCATCTATTCAATTGACATGGCTAAAACCATCAAGGACGAATTAACGAAGAAAATGCCTGAACATGAAGACTATTTCAACAGCCACTTCAACGAGCTTTCCAAAAAACTGAAGGCACTTGATAAAAAACTCGCGACGACAATCGAGTCGGGCCGTACCAAAAAGATCATCGTTTCCCATTCCGCATATGGTTATTGGGAGGAACGCTACGGACTTGAACAGATTGGAGTTACAGGACTAACGTCTTCAAACGAACCCTCTCAAAAGGAACTTGCGAAAATCGTAACCATGGCCGATAAAGAAGACTTGAACTATGTCATCTTTGAGCAGAATATCAGTTCTAAACTAACAGAGATCATCCAAAAGGAAATGGGAGCGAAATCGCTTAAGCTCCATAACCTATCCGTGTTGACGGATAAAGATATCGAAGCGGGCGAAGATTACTTCAGTTTAATGGAAAATAATATAAAGACACTGCAAACTGCGTTGCAATAGTCAAAAAAGGCGGGTCCTGACGGGTCCGCCTTTTTTGTCCCCCAATAAAAAAATGGACTCAAAAGTCGAAGCTCTTGAGCCCATTTTCATTATTCATTTAAATGCTTCTCGCGGATTTTTTCCATTTTCGTCATCAATTCCGTGCCAATCGTGGATTCGAATTCCGGATAGATAACCGTCATTTCATCCATCCACTCTTTCTTTTCATCATCTGACAATGTATAGATGTCGATATTCGATTTTTGCTTGATTTCCAGAAGCTGTTTCTGATTCAATTCATTTGATTTGATCCATAACCATTTCGTCGTATCATCCATCGCACGTTTGATTTGCAGCTGAATATCCAACGGGAGATTGTCCCAAAACGGCTTGTTTATCATGACGACATACCCTAAATACCCGTGATCACTGATCGTTAAATATTTTTGCACCTCATATAATTTCTTGGAATAGATATTCGAGATCGTATTTTCCTGGCTGTCCGTTTTATTGATTTCAAGGCTTTTAAACGTTTCATTAAACTCCAGCTCCGATGTTGTCGCCCCAAAATGCTTAAATTGGCTTGCCAGGACTGCACTTGGCATGATTCTAAAACTCTTTCCCGCAAAATCGCTTGGATGCCGTATCGGTTTATTGCTTGTAATCTGTTTATAGTTATTCGACCAAAATGCGAGTCCCTCGATATCCATGGAATTCAGCTGCTTAAGCAGCTCTTCCCCCACTTCTCCATTCAAAGCTTCCTTTAGCGCAGTGTCCGTTGGAAAGACGTAGGGAAGGTCCAATAGCATCCATTTTTTTGATATATTCGTAATCTTAGATGTAGTTGGAGCAATCATCTGCACCTTGTTTTCTTGTAACGCATTAATTTCTTCATGATCACTATATAATGATTGATTAGGGTAAACTTCAATTTTGACACGATGATCTGTATATTCATCGACAAGTTTGGCAAATCGGTTCGCAGCTAGCCCCTTAGGCGTATTTTCGGCAACGACATGACTGAACTTAATCACGATTTGATCCTTCATCCCCACCTGCTCCTCATCCTTTGGCAAATTGAAACCGAAGCTTGTAAAGAACGATTGAAACGATATATAAACTGCTATCAACAGCCCCATGCCAATTAAAACGAAATACCCCCATAATGCCCGCATATCGACAACTCCCTACCGCTCACTTCACATTATCACTATTCTATCACAGCCTTTTTGCTGTCGTAATACAATGCGGGAAAAAGTAGCGAAAATAGATAGAACTTCTGTTACTATTAAGTATAGAAGTAATGGAGGAACAACAATGGATAAATCCTTTCATATGCCCATTCAATTTAAAATCACCCTGCTATCATTCGTAATCGTCGCTTTTTCGATACTTATAGGCGGGATTTTTATATTTGGAAATATCGTTTCAGTCAGGGAAGATGAAATCGGCAAACGTTCCATGATCACTGCACATACCATTGCCGAACTCCCTGAAGTACAAAGATTGGTCCGTGAGCCTGAAGGATGGACGCAACTCAATCCGATGATTGAAAATTTAAGGAAAATCCATCAAGCGGATTATATTGTTGTGCTCAACAATCAGCATATACGCTATTCCCATCCGGTGTTCAGACAATTGGGGACCCCATCTAGCAGCAATGACGAAAGCCCTGCGTTCGCTGAACATGAATACCTTTCAAAGGCGGCTGGCGAACTCGGCATTTCCGTTCGCGCCTTTGTCCCGATCCTTGATAAGGATAACGAGCAAATCGGCGTTGTACTGGTTGGGAACATCCTGCCGACGATACCTGAATTAATAAAGGATTTGAAAAGTGAAATCGCGATTATCCTTATCCTTACACTCCTATTCGGTGTATGCGGCTCATGGCTCTTGGCCAGACGGATAAAAAAAGAGACCTTCCAACTTGAACCGCATGAAATATCACGGATGTTGGTTGAAAGGACCGCTGCCTTCAATGCCATGCATGAAGGGGTCATCGCCATAGATAATAATCAAAAAATCACGATTTTCAATGAAAAGGCTAAGCAAATGCTCAATATCAACGGTCCAGTCATTGGCAAGAATATCAATGATATAATAAATGATACCCGGCTGCCAGAAGTGCTCGACCGGACATCCCCCATCTTCAATCAGGAAATATCCGTTCAAAACAGGAATATTGTAAGCAACCGGGTACCAATAAAGATTGCGGATAAAACGATAGGCGCCGTGGCCATTTTCCAGGATCGCACCGATGTGACGAAGCTAGCTGAAGAGTTGACCAGTGTCAAAGCATTCGTTGAAGCCCTGCGCGTTCAGAACCATGAACATATGAACAAACTCCATACGATAGCAGGATTGATCCAGCTAGGTAATCTGGACGAAGCACTGCATTATATTTTTCAAATCACGGAAGAGCAAGAGGAACTGACCAGGTTTTTAACGAAGCACATTCACGATGATAATTTAGTGGGGCTTATATTAAGTAAGATCTCCTTGGGAAGGGAACTCGGAATCGAACTCATCATGGACAAGCACACGAAATTGGACCAATTCCCAGCTGATATGGATCATCACGATTTTGTTTTGATAATCGGAAACCTGATCGAAAATTCGTTTGCTTCCCTAAAGCATTGTGCAGAAGAAACAAAACAGGTTTATCTATCCATTTACCAAGATGAACGGCATTGTCAAATCGTGCTTGAGGATAATGGACCTGGTATTCCCGAGGACATTCATAAAGATATATTCGAATATGGTTTTACAACAAAAGGTGCGGAAGGATCAGGAATTGGTCTTTATTTAATAGACCAAATTGTTAAAAAGGCGAACGGCGAAATGAAATTCACGACACGCCCTAACGAAGGGACAAGCTTTTTTATTTCTTTTCCCATGCACGATATAGAGGAGAACCAAAATGACTAAAGAATTTCGTGTACTTTTAATTGAGGACGACCCAATGGTCCAAGAGGTTAACAAACAGTTCATCGAGCGCCTGCCCGCCTTTAAAGTCGTTGATACAGCTTCAAATGGGCTTGAAGGTTTGGTGAAAATCAGGAAGATTAAACCCGATCTTGTCATTTTGGATATCTTCATGCCCTCTTTAAACGGGGTCGATACACTTTATCAAATCAGAAAAGAGCAAATTGATGTGGATGTCATCATCATTTCGGCGGCCAATGACCAGAAAACGATCCGAAAAATGATACAGAACGGGGCTTTTGACTATTTAATCAAACCATTTAAATTCGAAAGGCTAAAACATACACTTGAACAATATTTTGCTTTTCGGATGGAGGTTGAACCTGACCATCAAATCTCTCAAAATCAGCTCGACCGAATTCTCTTTCAAAATAAAACACCTTCTGAAACGAGTCCGAAATATGATGTTCCTAAAGGATTGAATGGAGCTACTCTTGAGCAAGTGACGAGATTCATAAAAACTCAGCCTGGATCTTTATCGGCAGAAGAAGTGGCTGATGGAATAGGAATCGCCAGAGTTACAGCAAGGCGCTATCTTGAATACTTGCACGGCGAAGAAGTCCTTCAGCTTGACGTCCAGTATGGCAGCATCGGCCGTCCAGTTAATAGGTACCGGCTTAGAAAAATTTAAATCGCATGGGGACCGGCCAGAACCGAAACGGTTCCCTGTTAACTTTCATTCATTACGCTCCCGTCTTTCGATCATATATGCCCCACTTTCTCTTCAAAAGAAACAGCTCACACTCCGCCAACGCCGTCACTTCTTTAATGACATAGTCCGGCATGCCTCTTCTTAATAGAATTTCCGCAATAAGGTACGGTCTTTTCATATACTCTCCCCTCCCTATCCCTTAGTTGCCATCCTTTTATTTCATTATACAAAATAATCCAATAAAGAAAAAATAGTCAAAGCCCCATTTTCAAAAAAAATATCTGACTGATCGGGCCATTTAAATGATTTCCCTTCACTAAAATCCCGTTTTATAAAAGGAATGCTGGAGATGCAAAATATTTGCAGAATGTAGGCAAATTAAAAAAGATCCAGTGATTTCAGAAACCCGCTCCCCTTCCATAGACTGTCTGCCATGCCTCATCAAAGCAAGCGCCTGCGGGGTCTCGTAGCCAGTTATTCGGCAGGAGTAACCGAGTTTTCTTAACACCATGATTCGGGGGGTGACCTATCAAACCTGCTTTTGTCTACAAACTGATATTTGTAAGTATTCTATTAAAATCATTTTCTAAAAGGGTGGGATTTCCGTCCAAAATGTATTAAACGGGCTTTTTAGAAGGCATGCAGCGAATAATATATTACTGCGAGCCAGGGGGATTATTATAAAACGGGGGTGAATCTGCAATATGGATTCAAAAGAGGCGGGCCATGCACCTCCTTTGATTTTTTTCACCTGTAAAGTTTACTATATGTAGTCAAATCCTTTAGCCGCTTTTCATTGATGGCAAAACCGATTCCCGCTTTATCAGGAACCTGGATCATACCATTTTTGACAATGACTTCCGGATCGATTATATCCCCTTCCCAATAGCGGGATGAGGATGATATATCCCCGGGAATCGTGAATCCTTTTAATGTGGCAAGAGCGATATTATGTGCACGCGATATGCCAAATTCAATCATCCCCCCGCACCAAACGGGCACATCATTTCCCAAGCATAGATCATGGATCTTGACAGCTTCTGTCCAGCCCCCGACTTTTGCCATCTTAATGTTGATCACCCCACAGCTCTCGAGTGACAGCGCACTTTTGGCATCATGAAATGAGTTTATGCTTTCATCAAGGCAAATGGGTGTCTGCAGCTGTTTCTGCAAAATGGAATGTTCAACAATATCGTCATGTCCCAGCGGCTGCTCAATCATCATCAGCTTAAATACATCAAGCTTCTGCAGATGTGGGATGTCATCGAGCGTGTACGCTGAATTGGCATCTGCCATTAGCGGGATATCTGGATAGGCCCGACGGATTTCCGATAAAAACTCCAGATCATTATGAGGATTGATTTTTATTTTGTATCGCTGATAACCAGATTTTGAAAAATCCTCAATCTGGTGCATCGCGTCTTCAATATCATTGGATGCAACGACAACACCAGCGGCCACTTCACTTCGTTCGCCGCCAAAAAGCCGTCCGAGATAGACGCCATTCTGCTTCGCATATAGATCAAGTATTGCCTGTTCCAAAGCTGACTTCGCCATCGCATTCCGTCTGATTCCGCTCCATAAATTAGGCAGCTCATCAGGATGCCTAATCCGACCTGCCAATGTCAACGGTATTAAGAAGTCATCCAACATATGAAAGCATGTTTTGATCGTTTCCTCGGTATACCAAGGACTTGCAAAAGGCACCGCTTCCCCGTATCCAATCAATCCATCTTCATCCATGGCTTCGACAATTATCACTTCCCGGTCGGATACCGTTTCGAGATGCGTCTTAAATGGCCGCTTCAAAGGGGCCTTAACGAGCTTTAATGAAATGGAGGATAACATCATTGCCATTCCCCCATTCTCTTCTTCAGTTCCCTTCTCAGTAGCTTACTCGCTCCATTACGGGGAAGCTCCTGACAAAAAATCACGTTCCGGGGAATTTTATAGGCCGCCAAATATTCTCTGCAATACTCCAGCAGTTCACTCTCATTAGCCTCAGCGCCTTGATGCAAGACGACAAAAGCGAGTGGAACCTGTCCCCATTTTTCATCGTCAATCCCCGTCACACCCGCTTCGAAAATATCAGGGTGCTTACAAAGGACATTTTCAACCTCAGCCGGATAGACATTCTCACCGCCGGATATGATTAAATCCGAGCGTCGGTCTAGCACATACAAAAAGCCTTCTTCATCCAGATAACCAAGGTCCCCTGTATATAGCCATCCATCGGTAATAGCCTGCAGTGTAGCGTCCATTCGATTAAAATAGCCTTTCGTCACATTGGGACCTGAAACCACGATTTCCCCCACTGCACCCGGTTCACAAATATTGCCGTCTTTCTCTATCCGTAACTGCGAAGGGAACAAAGGTTTTCCCGCTGATCCGATTTTTGCCATGCTATCCTCCGGTGCAAGTGTCACAATCTGTGAGGACGTTTCTGTCATCCCATACGTCTGATAGACTGGAATTCCTTTTTCCTTACATATTTCAAGTAAATGAACGGGTGCTGGGCCGCCGCCTAACAGCATACAGCGAAAAGCTTCCGGATAGCTTGTTCCCTTCAAATCCTGCAACATCCTATTCACCATCGCCGTCACGACCGAAATGATCGTCACGCCATTTTCCTGGATGCTCAGGTTTGCTTCCCGTTCGTCGAACCGTTCAGCCAAAACGACCTTCATGCCATAAATCACATTTTTCATCAGGATGGATAAGCCGCTAATATGAAAGATCGGAACTGCACAATACCAAGAATCCCCCTCATGCAATCCAAGGTTCAGCACCGACCCGACAGCACTCCACCAATGGTTGCCGAAGGTTTGGATCACACCTTTTGGATTTCC
Source organism: Peribacillus simplex (assembly GCF_001578185.1). Lineage (NCBI taxonomy): Bacteria > Bacillati > Bacillota > Bacilli > Caryophanales > Bacillaceae > Peribacillus > Peribacillus simplex. The sequence goes on from NZ_CP011008.1 coordinate 4,747,598, forward strand.
TGTCGTACCTGAGGTATACATGATCGTAGCCGTATCCTCAAGATAAAACTCTTGAAGAATCTCTGCCGCTCCTTCATCCGGCAATTCCTCCATTAAGTGAAGGTGTATATTCGGGAGAATACAACCAATTTCCGAGAGTTTTTCGGAAAAGGAACCTTCTGAAACAAGATAGGAAGTCTCACTATCCTCAATCTGCCAAGCCAACTCTTTTGCCGTTAACTTATTATTCAGCATCACAATCTTCACACCGAGATAAAATAGTGCGTGGATAACGACAACACCATCAATATGGTTACGGAGTAAAACCGCGCATGAATCGCCAGCCCTCAGACCAATGCTTGCCAGCTTGCCAGCCATCTTCTCCGATAATGTATGCAGTTCAAGAAAGCTATACGTATGGCCTTCAAATTCAATTGCCGGGCGATCTGGTGAAAGATGCGCCCGGTTTTTCAGCCAGTTCGGCAACTTTTCTTCTGCCATGATTGCTTATCCTCCTCCATTTGATATAGAAAACAGCCCGGCGATTATCCGCCAAGCTGTCAGTCTCATCATTTCACGCGTTTCATCAAGGGAAACGAGGGAATTGCCCAAAGTCCGGATTGCGTTTTTCTTTGAATGCATCGCGGCCTTCTTTTGCTTCTTCAGTTGTATAGTATAAAAGTGTAGCGTCACCAGCCAATTGTTGAAGACCTGCAAGGCCATCAGTATCAGCGTTCATTGCCGCCTTCAAGAAACGAAGTGCAGTTGGGCTCTTCTCAAGCATTTCTTCACACCATTTAACGGTTTCCGCTTCTAATTGGTCTAAAGGTACCACCGTGTTTACCAATCCCATATCCAATGCTTCCTGGGCATTGTATTGACGGCATAGGTACCAGATTTCACGTGCCTTTTTATGGCCTACGATACGTGCCAGGTAGCCAGAGCCATAACCGGCATCAAAGCTTCCCACATTAGGTCCAGTTTGTCCAAATACTGCATTGTCAGCAGCGATCGTCAAGTCACACACCACATTCAGAACATTACCGCCACCAATTGCATACCCTGCAACCATCGCTACGACCGGTTTTGGAATTACACGAATCAAACGCTGCAAATCAAGAACGTTTAGACGTGGAATGTTATCTTCACCTACATATCCGCCATTCCCGCGTACTTTCTGGTCTCCGCCTGAACAGAATGCTTTGCCGCCTACACCAGTTAAAATTATGACACCTATGCTGGAATCATCACGCGCCCTTGCGAATGCATCAATCATTTCAGCAGTCGTTTTTGGCGTGAATGCATTATGTACATGCGGTCGGTTGATGGACACTTTCGCAATCCCGTTATATTTTTCATATAAAATTTCGTCATACTCACGTATTGTTTCCCATTGTACCGTCATTTTAATTCCTCCTCCGATTTCGCTTCAAAAACTCACTTATTATTTTACCAAACTTTTCTCCATCTTCCACATGAATCGCATGTCCGGCATCATTTATTATTTTCCATTCAGCCTGCTTCAGCTTTTTTTTCATCGAGTCCGCAATTTCACAAAACTTAGGATCGAGTTCACCGGTTACAAGAAGCACAGGGAAATCAAGGTTTTTCAGGTCTTCCCAGTAAGAAGCCTGACTGCCGGTCCCCATACCAAGGAGGCTATTGTAAAGGCCGGCAGGGACATTTGCCATCCTCTGCTCCCGAATGGCTGACCTGGTTTTGGCCGACAACCGTTTTTGACTTTCAAACAGTGGGATGTTTTCCCATTGATCCACAAAAGCTTCCATGCCCTTTTCAAGAATCCTTTCAGCAAGCTTCCTATCATTTTGCCTTCGGGTTTCCCGCTCCTCTTCTGTTAAAAGGCCTGGTGAAGCGCTTTCCAATATCAATGTATCAACATACTCAGGATACAAACAGGCAAATCCCAATCCAAGCCTGCCGCCCATCGAGTATCCAAGGATATGGGCTTTCGGGAAATGTAACTCATCCAAAATGTACTTGATATCTTCAGACACCCGCTCCATCCCATACCTTCGATGATCGGCCGGTGACGCAGACATGCCATGACCGATGATATCGACCATGATCATTGTATACCTATCACGCAATAGCGGAATGAGGAAATTCCATGTATCCCGATTTCCCGTAAATCCATGCAAAAGTACAAGAGGTTCTCCATTTCCCGTTATTTCAACAGCATAAGTGACATCCTTGCTGACAATATTCATGATATTTCCCTGTCTAACACCATTTTTATTTCCTGGGAAACAAAACTCCACAAATTTCGATGCTTTTGTAAATTGGACTCCCTTTCGGTCGGCACCTCAATGATTTTCAGACCTTGAATTCCAAATGACTCTGTAAATACCTTCTTTAACTCATCCCAATTTTGCACCTTGTTGTATTTACCGCCATACAGCTTTGCAGTATGGGAAAAATCAAGCCCATGAGGGGTGCCGAATAGCATTTCGAAATGTTCTTTCTCATTCGCCTGTGGCAAGAAAGAGAAAATGCCGCCCCCATCATTATTAATCAGCAATATGGTGATATTTTGTTTTTGAAGTTTTGCTGCAAGCAAGCCATTCATATCATGGAAAAAGCTTAAATCCCCGATTGCCAGTACTGTATTTTTCGAAACCGTACTTACTCCAAGAGCAGTGGAAACGACCCCATCGATGCCATTCGCCCCACGGTTTGCAAAGGTTTTGATTCCTTTTCCATTATTCAAAAAGAATGTATCCAAATCTCGTATGGGCATACTATTCCCGACAAATAAGGTGGATTCCATTGGCAACATATCAGCAAGCAGGGAGAACAGCTTGCCTTCACTTAATTCCTCTTCATCCCTGATGGAAGCTAAGGCATTCTTCGTTGCTACGTTGACAGTTTGCCATAAGCCAAGCCATTTATCATCTGAGGCTTCAGTAACTTTTTCACAAACACGCTTGCAGAAATCTTTCTCTTCGCTGTAAATCATGTTCGTTGCCAATCCGGCTGGTTCGCGCCAACCCGCTCCGCCATCGACGACCAAAGTGATTGCTTGTTTTTGTTTTTTCATGAATAACAATAAGGGTTTAGAAACAGGCATTGTCCCAAAACGTAAAATCACGTCCGGCCTGAAAGCCGCTTTTGCCGCTTCATCGCGTAAAAACGTATCATACGCATCAATAATGATGGCTTTGTCGTGGCTCCCACTCCTTAACTGGGAAAGAGGGTCAGCCAATACCGGAAAAGCAAGTTTATCCGCTAATGCTTTGATTGCTTCCTTCATCCCTGGATGCGGTAATTCGCCACATACAATCATACCTTGCTTAGCTTGTGACAAAGTAGTTGCAACAGCATCTATTTGTGATGCGGACAGTGACCGTTCTCCACTATCAATCAACACTGCAGGCGTCATTTTATTTTGCCTATATCCCTTTGCTTGCTCCAGATCCGGAATCAATGGTTCTCGAAGCGGGAAATTCAAATGTACTGGCCCTGCAGGTTCAGTTGCCGCTGTAGCCACTGCCCTTGCACCGATCGTCCTTGCATACCGCATCATCTCATCAGTACTTTCAGGAAGTGCCATTTCGACAAACCATTTTACTTGTCTCCCGTACAGATGAATTTGATCGATTGCCTGTGGGGCACCGACATCACGCAATTCATGCGGACGATCAGCGGTCAGCACTATTAGCGGCACTCTTGAATAGTAAGCCTCGATGACGGCAGGGTAAAAGTTTGCAGCCGCTGTACCGGATGTACAAAGAAGTCCGACAGGTTCTTTTAAGGCCTTAGCCAAACCAAGGGCGAAAAAAGAAGCCGAACGCTCATCCACATTAATATGAATTTCGATATCAGGATGTTCCACTAACAACAAAGCTAGGGGAGTGGATCGCGAACCTGGGCTCACAACCACATGCTTCATCCCATTTTGTGCCAGCTCATCGACAAATGAAGCAGCATACGCTGTCAATGCATCTCGGTCATTCATTAAGATTTCCTCCTAAAGCACTTAGCATCGGATTGAATTTAATCCCCGTTTCCCGGAACTCACTTTCGGGAGCCGAATCTTCAACTACGCCGCACCCCGCAAAGAGCGATGCCTCATTGTTCTGTATTAGGGCAGAACGTATCCCTACGGCGAATTCCCCATTTCCATACGTATCCACCCAGCCTAATGGTCCCGCATAAAAGCCGCGCTCAAGACCTTCCATTTCCCGAATCCGGACAACGGCCTTTTCTTTTGGAAGTCCGCCCATGGCGGGTGTAGGATGGAGATTCTCGACGAATTCAAAAATCGTGACACCATCCTTGGATATACCGCGGACCGGTGTATACAAATGCTGGATATGACGGTTTTTCATAAGTTTCGGTTCGGCCGGGACCATTACCTTTTTACATACAGAATCAAAGGCATTTGATATCATCGACACGACATATTGGTGCTCTTGTAAATTCTTTTGGTCATGAAGCAATTCTTCACCAAGACAAACATCTTCTTGCTCATCTTTCCCTCGCCCCATCGATCCAGCAAGACAGGTAGAGAAAACTTCATTTCCCTGTTTCTTAATTAAACGTTCGGGAGTGGCACCGACAAAACAGTCACCACCAGCTTCCAAACTGAAAATATAGCTTAATGGCTGCTCAGCAATCAATTGCTCAAGCACTTTCCCTGAATCGATGGAACGCTCGAAAACAACTCGAAGCTCCCTTGCCAAAACAATCTTGTCGAGATCTGTCGTCTTGATTTCCTGAACAGCCTCTCCGACCGTCCGCTTCCATTCCTCAGGTTTGACTTCCTTCTGCAAAACCAAGGCATTAGGAACCAATCCAGTGCCGTCCAGGCTTTTGAAAAGGAAGGCTTCCCGTTCATTTATCATATCTATGAAGAGTTTTTCTGAATCATCAGGCGAACAAAGTAAGTTTGTCGTTAAGTAAGCTTGTTTCCCCACTTTTGATAGCATGAAGGCAGGTATATAAAACAGGTTGTCCCCGAATTGATTCCAAAGGAGCGTACTGTTAGTTTCATAATCAAAAGAAAAGCCCCCAAACAGTAAAGGACCGGTCGCTTCTACATCGGTCAATCCCGTTTTGACAGCAGTATTCTGCAGTTTGATCCAGCTCTTTTCGACTTCTCTATAACGTTCGGCATTCGATGCCGCTTTGAGTTTCTTAACAGTGCCTAAACCGGTGATGGTTATTTCCTTTGCAGGGTCCTCCCAGAAAAAGCGTTCACCCGCGTACCGTTCTCTTCCAGCTTGATAAAATGAAAGGGGGTTGTTGCAATTAACTTTCTTAATATGACTGAATAGAACTTGATCATTCAAGTCCTTCGCCTTTTGTATAGCTGAAGCCAGTCCCTGAAACTGTTCAGTTTCTTCTGAGATAGCCAAGAAAATCCCCCCAAATGTACATTTTAAAAGCTTTTTAACCTATTTAAAGATACACCTCCCTTCAACCTCATGTCAATAAAACGCCCCTTTACCGAACGATTCATGCCTGCTTTTTTCCTTATTATATGAATCTTAGCGAATGAAGAGAAATATCCTTGATTTTGGAAGAGAATCTTCATGAAATCCAATTGACACACTTCCCCAGTTTTCCTACACTTATTAAGATAACCTTTTGTGCAACATTTCAATATTTGTTATAATTTCGAAAGAACCAATAATGATTTTGAGGAGAGAAATAATGCAAACAGAATACGACGGACTTCCCCTTAAACGGACCTGGAAGATTTGGTGGGAGTTAATTCGTCCACATACACTAACCGCAGCTTTTGTCCCAGTCTTACTTGGAACTGTGATTGCACTCTTGGAAGATGGAGTGAATTGGTTACTATTCGCTGCCATGATGATTGCAAGTATCCTGATTCAAGCTGCAACTAATTTATTCAATGAATACTATGATTTCAAGAGAGGCTTGGATACGGAGGAATCCGTAGGCATCGGTGGCGGGATCGTGCGTCATGGGATGACCCCAAAACTCATCATGACCTTGGCACTTGGCATGTATGCCATCGCCCTGATACTTGGAATCTATATCTGTGCCGCATCATCTTGGTGGCTTGCAGCAGTAGGACTGGTTTGCATGCTTGTTGGCTACCTTTATACAGGCGGTCCACTACCCATTTCATATACACCATTCGGGGAACTATTTTCTGGTTTGTTCATGGGCTTTTTGATCATCCTGATTGCCTTTTTCATCCAAACCGGTTATGTATCTTCAACAGCCATCTTAATTGCCATCCCTAGTGGAATATTGGTCGGGTTAATCAACTTATCCAATAACCTCCGTGACCACGATGGAGATAAGGCACATGGCCGCAAAACGATGCCTGTAGTGATGGGCAGGAAAAACGCCCTGACATTCATGGCAATCATGTTTGCCTTCTCTTATTTATGGCTGGTTGGATTAGTCCTTACTGGAAATGTAACAGCGTGGATTCTTCTTGCCTTCCTTAGCATCCCGAAAGCCATGGCCGCAGTCAAAGGCTTCGTTGGTAAAACACAGCCGATCACGATGGTACCGGCAATGAAAGCAACGGCCCAAACGAACACCTTCTTTGGCTTACTTATGGCCATTGGTTTATTCATCAGCTATCTTATATAATTTTCAAGGACCGAGCTATCCGCTCAGTCCTTTTTTTATCTTCCGTTCCATTTTGTTTTCCTATACTCCGATTCGGGTAATAGATAATACAACCATCATAAAAATATAAAATGAGATATGGACTTTAGAAGGAGTGAATGGATATGGCAACGAAACAGCAAATGCATAAATTCAGAAAAGTACTGCTTCAAGAAAAAGCTGAACTTGGAAATAGGATTCAAAATGATGAACGATCCGTTCTTGATAAAAGCCAGACGGAATCTGTTGGGGAATTATCATCTTATGATAATCATCCTGCTGATCTTGGAACCGAATTATTCGAGATGGAACGGAACCAAGCACTTGATGAGCATGCACAATTTGAAATGGATAAAATAGAAGAAGCATTGAATGCCATAGAAGAGGGTTCGTATGGCCATTGTAAAACCTGCAATATAGAAATCCCTATCGATAGACTTGAAGCGATTCCAAGCACTCTCTACTGTGTCGAGCATGCCCCGGAACGACCAATTGCACAAGACAGACCGGTGGAAGAAGATATACTGATCCCATCCAAGGGTGATGATTTTGAAAATCGTCATGGAAATGAAATAGTTGATAAAGAAGATAGCTTTGGTGAAGTCGCCAAATTCGGTACATCCGAAACGCCATCTGATTACACAGGTGATCATGACAATTATAATGATCTTTATAAAACCGAAGGTGAAACGAATGGATTTCCTGAAGACTATGAAGGATTTGCCGCAAATGATATCGAAGGGGAAAATAGGGTGAATATGCCGAACAAAAAGCAAAAGCAATATGAAAATACACTAGATGAAGAGAATGATTCCAGTCTTGGAGACATTCCCTATAATCAAAAGGATAATTATATCAATGAAAAAAAATGAAAAAAAGAAGCATACATGTATGTATGCTTCCCTTTTTGTTATGACCCGTACGGGATTCGAACCCGTGTTACCGCCGTGAAAGGGCGGTGTCTTAACCGCTTGACCAACGGGCCAAATGGCGGAGAAGGAGGGATTTGAACCCTCGCGCCGCTCGCGCGACCTACACCCTTAGCAGGGGCGCCTCTTCAGCCTCTTGAGTACTTCCCCATGGCTCCGCAGGTAGGACTCGAACCTACGACCGTTCGGTTAACAGCCGAATGCTCTACCACTGAGCTACTGCGGAACAATATGAATATGGTGGGCCTAAATGGACTCGAACCATCGACCTCACGCTTATCAGGCGTGCGCTCTAACCAGCTGAGCTATAGGCCCATATTTGGAGCGGGTGAAGGGAATCGAACCCTCATCATCAGCTTGGAAGGCTGAGGTTTTACCACTAAACTACACCCGCGAAATGGGGCGACTGATGGGAATCGAACCCACGAATGCCTGAACCACAATCAGGTGCGTTAACCACTTCGCCACAACCGCCGTAATATTAAAATATGGTGGCTCAGGACGGAATCGAACCGCCGACACAAGGATTTTCAGTCCTTTGCTCTACCGACTGAGCTACTGAGCCACAAATGTACTAAATTTAAAAATGGCGGTCCCGACGGGAATCGAACCCGCGATCTCCTGCGTGACAGGCAGGCATGTTAACCGCTACACCACGGGACCTAATAATTGCGGGGACAGGATTTGAACCTGCGACCTTCGGGTTATGAGCCCGACGAGCTACCGGACTGCTCCACCCCGCGACGGTAATAATGAAACGATTTGCATCAAGTTTTCGTGTATATCGTTTCTTCGCTTCCTTATGTAAGGTTGTTTCAAAACAACTTGCTGCTTTAGAAAAAATGGAGGAGGTAGAGGGATTCGAACCCCCGCGGGATTTGACTCCCCTGTCGGTTTTCAAGACCGATCCCTTCAGCCGAACTTGGGTATACCTCCACGGCTTTTAAAAATGCATATGGTGGACCTTGTAGGACTCGAACCTACGACCGGACGGTTATGAGCCGTCTGCTCTAACCAGCTGAGCTAAAGGTCCTTATATTTATTGGTAGCGGCGGAGGGGATCGAACCCCCGACCTCACGGGTATGAACCGTACGCTCTAGCCAGCTGAGCTACACCGCCAATATAATATAAGTATCTGATTGAAAAATGGTGGAGCCTAGCGGGATCGAACCGCTGACCTCCTGCGTGCAAGGCAGGCGCTCTCCCAGCTGAGCTAAGGCCCCATTCATTAAAAATCACGTGGTCGGGAAGACAGGATTCGAACCTGCGACCCCTTGGTCCCAAACCAAGTGCTCTACCAAGCTGAGCTACTTCCCGCAAAAAACATGGTGCGCCCGGCGGGAGTCGAACCTACAACCTTCTGATTCGTAGTCAGATGCTCTATCCAATTGAGCTACGGGCGCATATTAAGATGGTGCCGAGGACCGGAATCGAACCGGTACGGTAGTCACCTACCGCAGGATTTTAAGTCCTGTGCGTCTGCCAGTTCCGCCACCCCGGCACATACGAAAAGTGGAGCGGAAGACGGGATTCGAACCCGCGACCCCAACCTTGGCAAGGTTGTATTCTACCACTGAACTACTTCCGCATGAAAGATGCGGGTGAAGGGACTTGAACCCCCACGCCTTGCGGCGCCAGATCCTAAGTCTGGTGCGTCTGCCAATTCCGCCACACCCGCATATGAAATGGTGAGCCATGAAGGATTCGAACCTTCGACCCTCTGATTAAAAGTCAGATGCTCTACCAACTGAGCTAATGGCTCGTGCTTGTACAATCAAAAAACATGGTGCCGGCAAGAGGACTTGAACCCCCAACCTACTGATTACAAGTCAGTTGCTCTACCAGTTGAGCTACACCGGCAGGTGTAAAATGGTGGAGGATGACGGGATCGAACCGCCGACCCTCTGCTTGTAAGGCAGATGCTCTCCCAGCTGAGCTAATCCTCCATATATAACCTGCTTGGCGACGTCCTACTCTCACAGGGGGAAACCCCCAACTACCATCGGCGCTGAAGAGCTTAACTGCCGTGTTCGGAATGGGAACGGGTGTGACCTCTTCGCTATCGTCACCAAACATTGTTAACATTTTTTCAAGACATATATTATTATAACGTCTTTTTGAGAAAATGCAAGAAGAAATTTTCATTCCTTCAAAACTAGATAATAAGAAGGTATTTCATTTTTTAAAAAGCGTTGGTTAAGTCCTCGATCTATTAGTATCAGTCAGCTCCACATGTCGCCACGCTTCCACCTCTGACCTATCAACCTGATCATCTTTCAGGGATCTTACTAGCTTGCGCCATGGGAAATCTCATCTTGAGGGGGGCTTCATGCTTAGATGCTTTCAGCACTTATCCCGTCCGCACGTAGCTACCCAGCTATGCCTTTGGCAAGACAACTGGTACACCAGCGGTGCGTCCATCCCGGTCCTCTCGTACTAAGGACAGCTCCTCTCAAATTTCCTGCGCCCGCGACGGATAGGGACCGAACTGTCTCACGACGTTCTGAACCCAGCTCGCGTACCGCTTTAATGGGCGAACAGCCCAACCCTTGGGACCGACTACAGCCCCAGGATGCGATGAGCCGACATCGAGGTGCCAAACCTCCCCGTCGATGTGGACTCTTGGGGGAGATAAGCCTGTTATCCCCGGGGTAGCTTTTATCCGTTGAGCGATGGCCCTTCCATGCGGAACCACCGGATCACTAAGCCCGACTTTCGTCCCTGCTCGACTTGTAGGTCTCGCAGTCAAGCTCCCTTGTGCCTTTACACTCTACGAATGATTTCCAACCATTCTGAGGGAACCTTTGGGCGCCTCCGTTACTCTTTAGGAGGCGACCGCCCCAGTCAAACTGCCCACCTGACACTGTCTCCCACCCCGATAAGGGGCGCGGGTTAGAATTTCAATACAGCCAGGGTAGTATCCCACCAACGCCTCCACCGAAGCTAGCGCTCCGGCTTCTCAGGCTCCTACCTATCCTGTACAAGCTGTACCAAAATTCAATATCAGGCTGCAGTAAAGCTCCACGGGGTCTTTCCGTCCTGTCGCGGGTAACCTGCATCTTCACAGGTACTATAATTTCACCGAGTCTCTCGTTGAGACAGTGCCCAGATCGTTACACCTTTCGTGCGGGTCGGAACTTACCCGACAAGGAATTTCGCTACCTTAGGACCGTTATAGTTACGGCCGCCGTTTACTGGGGCTTCGGTTCAAAGCTTCGCTTGCGCTAACCTCTCCCCTTAACCTTCCAGCACCGGGCAGGTGTCAGCCCCTATACTTCGCCTTGCGGCTTCGCAGAGACCTGTGTTTTTGCTAAACAGTCGCCTGGGCCTATTCACTGCGGCTTTTCCGGGCTATTCACCCTAAAAAGCACCCCTTCTCCCGAAGTTACGGGGTCATTTTGCCGAGTTCCTTAACGAGAGTTCTCTCGCACACCTTAGGATTCTCTCCTCGCCTACCTGTGTCGGTTTGCGGTACGGGCACCTTACATCTCACTAGAGGCTTTTCTTGGCAGCGTGGAATCAGGAACTTCGGTACTATATTTCCCTCGCCATCACAGCTCCGCCTTAATGGAAACGGGATTTGCCTCGTTTCCGGCCTAACTGCTTGGACGCGCATATCCAACAGCGCGCTTACCCTATCCTTCTGCGTCCCCCCATCGTTCAAACGATGTATAGGTGGTACAGGAATATCAACCTGTTGTCCATCGCCTACGCCTTTCGGCCTCGGCTTAGGTCCCGACTAACCCTGAGCGGACGAGCCTTCCTCAGGAAACCTTAGGCATTCGGTGGAAGGGATTCTCACCCTTCTTTCGCTACTCATACCGGCATTCTCACTTCTAAGCGCTCCACCAGTCCTTCCGGTCTGACTTCAACGCCCTTAGAACGCTCTCCTACCATCGACACCAAAATGGTGTCAATCCACAGCTTCGGTGATACGTTTAGCCCCGGTACATTTTCGGCGCGGAGTCACTCGACCAGTGAGCTATTACGCACTCTTTAAATGGTGGCTGCTTCTGAGCCAACATCCTGGTTGTCTAAGCAACTCCACATCCTTTTCCACTTAACGTATACTTTGGGACCTTAGCTGGTGGTCTGGGCTGTTTCCCTTTCGACTACGGATCTTATCACTCGCAGTCTGACTCCCAAGAATAAGTATTTGGCATTCGGAGTTTGACTGAATTCGGTAACCCGTTGGGGGCCCCTAGTCCAATCAGTGCTCTACCTCCAATACTCTCATCTTGAGGCTAGCCCTAAAGCTATTTCGGAGAGAACCAGCTATCTCCAGGTTCGATTGGAATTTCTCCGCTACCCACACCTCATCCCCGCACTTTTCAACGTGCGTGGGTTCGGGCCTCCATTCAGTGTTACCTGAACTTCACCCTGGACATGGGTAGATCACCTGGTTTCGGGTCTACGACCTCATACTCATTCGCCCTATTCAGACTCGCTTTCGCTGCGGCTCCGTCTTATCAACTTAACCTCGCATGAAATCGTAACTCGCCGGTTCATTCTACAAAAGGCACGCCATTACCCATTAACGGGCTTTGACTACTTGTAGGCACACGGTTTCAGGATCTATTTCACTCCCCTTCCGGGGTGCTTTTCACCTTTCCCTCACGGTACTGGTTCACTATCGGTCACTAGGGAGTATTTAGCCTTGGGAGATGGTCCTCCCTGCTTCCGACGGGATTTCTCGTGTCCCGCCGTACTCAGGATCCACTCAGGAGGGAACGAAGTTTCAACTACAGGGTTTTTACCTTCTTTGACGGACCTTTCCAGATCACTTCATTTACCCCGTTCCTTTGTAACTCCATGTTGAGTGTCCTACAACCCCAAGAGGCAAGCCTCTTGGTTTGGGCTAATTCCGTTTCGCTCGCCGCTACTCAGGAAATCGCATTTGCTTTCTCTTCCTCCGGGTACTTAGATGTTTCAGTTCCCCGGGTCTGCCTTCAGTACCCTATGTATTCAGGTAAAGATACTGTTCCATTACGAACAGTGGGTTTCCCCATTCGGAAATCTCCGGATCAAAGCTTACTTACAGCTCCCCGAAGCATATCGGTGTTAGTCCCGTCCTTCATCGGCTCCTAGTGCCAAGGCATCCACCGTGCGCCCTTTCTAACTTAACCGTTAAAAAAGATCTTACTGATGCTTTGAAAAAAATTAATTGCCTTCTATCTATTATCTAGTTTTCAAGGAACAAAGTAGAAAGAATCCATCACATCGTGATGTTTATCTTTCGTATCTGAATGAATTACTCATTCAAAACTGAACAAAACAAAAGCGCTCTCGTAATTATCCTTAGAAAGGAGGTGATCCAGCCGCACCTTCCGATACGGCTACCTTGTTACGACTTCACCCCAATCATCTGTCCCACCTTAGGCGGCTGGCTCCATAAAGGTTACCTCACCGACTTCGGGTGTTACAAACTCTCGTGGTGTGACGGGCGGTGTGTACAAGGCCCGGGAACGTATTCACCGCGGCATGCTGATCCGCGATTACTAGCGATTCCGGCTTCATGTAGGCGAGTTGCAGCCTACAATCCGAACTGAGAATGGCTTTATGGGATTCGCTTACCTTCGCAGGTTTGCAGCCCTTTGTACCATCCATTGTAGCACGTGTGTAGCCCAGGTCATAAGGGGCATGATGATTTGACGTCATCCCCACCTTCCTCCGGTTTGTCACCGGCAGTCACCTTAGAGTGCCCAACTGAATGCTGGCAACTAAGATCAAGGGTTGCGCTCGTTGCGGGACTTAACCCAACATCTCACGACACGAGCTGACGACAACCATGCACCACCTGTCACTCTGTCCCCCGAAGGGGAAAGCCCTATCTCTAGGGTTGTCAGAGGATGTCAAGACCTGGTAAGGTTCTTCGCGTTGCTTCGAATTAAACCACATGCTCCACCGCTTGTGCGGGCCCCCGTCAATTCCTTTGAGTTTCAGCCTTGCGGCCGTACTCCCCAGGCGGAGTGCTTAATGCGTTAGCTGCAGCACTAAAGGGCGGAAACCCTCTAACACTTAGCACTCATCGTTTACGGCGTGGACTACCAGGGTATCTAATCCTGTTTGCTCCCCACGCTTTCGCGCCTCAGTGTCAGTTACAGACCAGAAAGTCGCCTTCGCCACTGGTGTTCCTCCAAATCTCTACGCATTTCACCGCTACACTTGGAATTCCACTTTCCTCTTCTGCACTCAAGTTCCCCAGTTTCCAATGACCCTCCACGGTTGAGCCGTGGGCTTTCACATCAGACTTAAGGAACCACCTGCGCGCGCTTTACGCCCAATAATTCCGGACAACGCTTGCCACCTACGTATTACCGCGGCTGCTGGCACGTAGTTAGCCGTGGCTTTCTGGTTAGGTACCGTCAAGGTACCAGCAGTTACTCTGGTACTTGTTCTTCCCTAACAACAGAACTTTACGACCCGAAGGCCTTCTTCGTTCACGCGGCGTTGCTCCGTCAGACTTTCGTCCATTGCGGAAGATTCCCTACTGCTGCCTCCCGTAGGAGTCTGGGCCGTGTCTCAGTCCCAGTGTGGCCGATCACCCTCTCAGGTCGGCTACGCATCGTCGCCTTGGTGAGCCATTACCTCACCAACTAGCTAATGCGCCGCGGGCCCATCTATAAGTGACAGCGTAAACCGTCTTTCCATCTTCTCTCATGCGAGAAAAGAACGTATCCGGTATTAGCTCCGGTTTCCCGAAGTTATCCCAGTCTTATAGGCAGGTTGCCCACGTGTTACTCACCCGTCCGCCGCTAATCTCAGGGAGCAAGCTCCCATCGATTCGCTCGACTTGCATGTATTAGGCACGCCGCCAGCGTTCGTCCTGAGCCAGGATCAAACTCTCCGAAGAAATGTTTGACTTGCTCATTTTGCTTTTTTTAATAGTGTGTGCTCACTTAAAATTTAACGTTGGCGCTTTGTTTTGTTCAGTTTTCAAAGAGCAATTTGTTGTCGTTTCTCTTAGAAGCGACTCCTATAATGTAACACATTGTGTCACGTTTCGTCAACAACTTTTTTTGAATTTTTTTCATCAAGTTGTTGGCTGTTTGTGTTGCTGTCTTAGCGACAAGAAATAATATACCATGTACCAAAAATGTTTGCAATACGTTTTTTAAAACTTTTTCAAAAAAAACGTTTTTTTCTTTTTTCCTCTATATATCCTTTTCATCATCCCCACCACCCTGTCCCCTTCTTCCGGAACAAGCGCATGTTTCATGAATAAACGAAGCATATTTCCAAAGAAACACAAATAGACATATATAGATATCTTTTTCCCTTGAGGTGAAGCGATGAATCTATCATTAATCGGATTACTCATTTCTTACAGTATGGCCCTTTATTTATTCAGTTCTGCTTATTATGAAGCCATTAGGTTCAGCAAAGAAAAAGGCAAGGTGAATGGCACGACGTTTTTATTCAGCTTTACTTTCGCTTTGGTTTTCACACGGATCACCTATTTGTTTCACCCCTATTAAATAAAGCAGTAAGTCAGGAGACTTACTGCTTTATTACGGAGACCTTCGCTTCTTTATATACCTTACTTTTCTTTTCATCCTTTAGGAACATCATCAAACCACCCAATATGATTGTACCTCCAAGGACCTGCGTCCAGAGTATCGGTTCATCCAATATGAAGTAAGCCAGAATCGTTGCTCCAACCGGTTCAAGTAAGATTCCCATCGAAAGCGTCGAAGTGCTTAACCACTTTAAAGACCAATTGAATAAAGAGTGTCCTAATAAAGTCGGGAAAATGGCAAGCAAAACAAAATAGATCCAATCGGCAGCCGGATACGGGGCCAATCCCTCTTCCTTGAATATCACATAGAAAAACAAAGTAACAGCACTGATTGCATACACGACAAATGTATATGTTATAGAAGAGACGCGTTTTCGAACATTTTGGCCAAATAGTAAATAACCGGTTACCAACGCACATGCGATAAGCGAAAGAATATCTCCCCAAAGCGCCATACCGCTGATTCTCAAATCTCCCCAGCTAATGACAAGGCTGCCTGCTATCGCAATGATGCCGCTCAATATTGCCTTCATTGAAAATCTTTCTTTGAAAAACAAATAGGCTCCAGCAAAAGCGAATAATGGCTGAAGGGTGACAAGCACAGTTGAACTGGCGACAGACGTGTAATTAAGCGATTCAAACCATAAAATAAAATGAAAAGCCAAGAAAACTCCTGCCGCAATCGAATATAGCCAATCCTTTTTCCCAATAAATATAAGTTCATGGCGGTATTTCACCAAAAACACCGGCAGCATAAGAAGGACGGTAAATAATAAACGGTAAAAAGCTATAACACCCGACGGAGCAGTCGCCAATTTAACAAGGATGGCCGAAAATGAAACGGATGCAACACCGATCGCCAACGCAACATAGGGATTCACTTTTGGCATTTGCATTTAAATTCCTCCTTTCAATCGGAATGACGTTACGTATCATTGAACTCTATTCTACTATGTTAAAATTATAAGGGTAAGCTTTTTTGAAAAACGGGTATATGGCAACACACGATCTTATTCATCGATAATATTTGGAAGTGGTGAAACAAATGGAATGGACATTCGACCCGCAATCGGAACTGCAAATCCTTATAAAATTGGGCATTTCAGCTCTCCTCGGCCTAATCATCGGACTAGAGCGAGAAATGAAACGAAAACCCGTTGGATTAAAAACAAGCCTGGTCATTTCAATCGTCAGCTGCTTATTAACGATCGTTTCCATGGAATCCGCTTATAAGTTCCCAGGGAGTGAACACGTAAACATCACAATGGACCCCTTGCGTCTAGCCGCTCAGATTGTTTCTGGCGTCGGCTTTATCGGGGCTGGCGTCATTCTCCGGAGGGACAATAACAGCATATCCGGTTTAACGACAGCTGCCATCATCTGGGGAGCTGCCGGTATCGGGATTGCCGTTGGAGCAGGATTTTTTCTTGAGGCCATAGCCGGCGTCATACTATTGATTATAAGTGTCGAATTGGTGCCCTTAATCGTTACCTGGCTCGGACCGATGAAGTTGCGGCAAAAAGAAATCTTTCTGCAGCTGGTGGTGAAAAATAAAGATGACATTGCCGTCGTGCTGAAAAAAATCAAAGACGAAAAAATATTCATCAAAAACCTAAGAATCAAAGATGTGGAAGAAGACCACCACCTTTTGACGCTTAAAGTATTGGTCGATCATAAAGTTAGAACATCGGAAGTGTATTATACCGTTTCCAACCTTAAGGAAATTGCACGGGTAGAGATTGAAAATGCCTAATAAGAAAACCGTTTGACTTACCCGCAAACGGTTCACCAATAAAAGGGATTCGGAATTAAACATTCCGAACCCCTTTTGAAATTCCCTTTGAATTTCCCTCAATATTAAGAGATTGATTTTCTACGAGTCCACTACGTTTAGACCATTTTTGACCCCGGGCAAGTCCAATTGCCTGCATAAACTCAATCCTCAGGTTTTATCTTTAACACCAGAATCCAACACCTAATATGCATACATGGACATTTACTATCATCCATCGGTCAGTGAGAAAGTCTAGTGTTACGTGACTTCACTGGGGCCTATTCCTTTGTTTAAGGGTCCACTCTATACATTTATTTTAAATTTGCAAAATAATCAAACCGATATCGTTCTCCATACGTTTATATATGGTGAAAGGACGAACTCTGACTTGATTAAACATTTCAAAGAAAGGTGGTTAGGACAACCAGCAAGATATTGACAGGGATTTAAACAATGATCAAGAAAATAACTTCCCGAGGTGAGTAATGTTTAAAAAGATGAAGTTAAAGAGTATATGGATTATTCCCTTACTATTTGTGGTTTTTATACCAAATGTAATTAGTGCTTCTTCTACTAAAGGTAAAAGCCCAGTGTTAGGGACAGGCTTTGACACCCACATCACCAACAATTCCCTTGCTGTTAGTCCGGATGAGCGAATAGCGATTGTCTCAGATAGCCGAGAACAATCCATCCTGGTCTATGATCTCTCCAAAGGCAAGTTGCGCAAAAAGATTGACGGCTTCGGTTCACCGAGAAACATCGTGTTTATTGATGACGGTTCAGAGTTTGTCGTCTCAGACAGCACGCTCGGTACACTCCGGTTTTACAGTATTAAAAATTTCACCTTGAAAGATGAAGTTGTCATTGGTCCAGGTGCATTCGGGACTGCTGTCAGTCCGGATGGAAAGACATTGTATGTGAACAATCAAGCACACAATTCCGTCACGGTCGTCGATCTGGAAAAACGAAAACCGATTGACGTCATTACCGGTTTCGCCCAACCAAGGCAAGGCATTAAAGTCTCTTCAGACGGGAAATATATCTTTGTCACGAACTTTCAAGGAGATAAAGTGTCCATCGTTGATGCCACCACTAAAAAAATCATTCGTGAAATTTCAGGGTTCTCCAGTATTCGCGGAATCTCGATTACCGCTGATGGAGGAACATTATATGCCGCCAACAGCGGACGCAACAGCATTTCCGCAGTTGATACGCTAGACGGTAATATTAAGGGTGAAATCAAAGTGGGACGTGAGCCATATGGAGCGGCTCTATCGCCTGATGATAAACTCCTTTTTGCAAGCAACAAAGCTGATAATACGATTGACGTGATCAATGTCGTTGATCACCGTGTAGTTAAAACAATCGGGGGTTTCAATGAACCAAGGCAAGCAATTGTCTTTAGCCATGACGGGGATCAGGCTTATGTATTAAATCGGGATCTCTCTATTGCGCGTGTTGATGTTAAAACATACACCATCACGGATATAATTCAGGATAAGCCAAAAAAGTATAAGCTTAAAATACTAGAATCTGACGAAGTGGGGAAATATGCAGCAGATCAAGACGGAATGACACTTTATTATTTCACTAAAGATGATTCTAGTGTCAGTAATTGCAAAGGCCAATGTCTTGAAATTTGGCCGACATTCCATGCAGATAACATCAGCTCGAATAAAGGATTCGACAAAAAAGACTTTAAAACAATCATAAGAGATGACGGACAAAAACAAACAACATATAAAGGGCACCCACTTTATTACTATGCGAAAGATAAACATGCAGGTGATATTAATGGACAAGGCGTCAATAATGTCTGGTATGTAATCAAAAAAAAGGTTTTTGAGGAATAAGCGCAAGAACAA
Organism: Peribacillus simplex; assembly: GCF_001578185.1. Taxonomy (NCBI): domain Bacteria; kingdom Bacillati; phylum Bacillota; class Bacilli; order Caryophanales; family Bacillaceae; genus Peribacillus; species Peribacillus simplex. The sequence continues at coordinate 4,766,280 of NZ_CP011008.1, forward strand.
GGAATCAGGAACGCTGAAAATTGGCACAAAAAATTGTTTAAGTTAAAGACCGTAGTATTTTTGAACAGATGAAAAAAACAAACCGAGAGATGGATTAACATGATCAAATCAATTATTATTTAGTGGTAATGATTTTTTTCCTTTAATGACAGCTGGCTGCAGCTCTAATGTTGAAAAAGTGATTTCGTTGGTGTAATGGTTACATTATTATGCTTCAGGTCTTTTACCTCTAAATCGTATAAACAATAAAACTGTAGGTTAACTTGATTCATCGCTTCTATAGTCTGATCCGTTTGACTACCCTCAAACGGTTTTTTATCATTTTTGCAAAAATCTCATATTTAATATTGACTTTTCACCAAAATCCGATAAAATAATTATTGTACCTCAATTCGGGGCATTAGCTCAGCTGGGAGAGCGCTACGCTGGCAGCGTAGAGGTCAGCGGTTCGATCCCGCTATGCTCCATACTTAGAAACCCTTGTGTATCAAGGGTTTTTTTATTTGGCTTAAAAAAACAATAAGCGCGCGGATCATACTTTGGTCATAAAACGCTAATATGTATTAAGTGTAACTTTTAGTTGAATTAAAAACATTTACACTATCATAATCATTCTTGTTCTTTACCCAGATACTACTTCTTTACGTGCATATATCAGATTAGCTTAGGAAAAAAATGAAAAATTGGTCAGTTCCTTTCAAGAATTAACCTTCATTGTGATCATTTGAATCATCACAATCTACATATACACATTTTTTGTGTGCTTTAGTAGTGGGCCTTATCTACGGTGCTTATCACTTCCCAAAGTTTGAAAGAATTTGCGTTAAAATCAGCGCAAAGGAGTTAAAGATCCTTTTATTACAAAATACACCTACCTCCTTTTAGGAAGTAGGCGCATTCAATTTATTTCAAATTTATTATCAATAAAAGCTTCGAAATAGCTTAGTTAATAAACCATTGCAATGATTTACTAACTAACAATCCTTCAGGACAATCTATGAAAAAAAGATGCGATAAGCTTCCCTAGTCTTCGAATTCCCTCGATTATTTCTTTCTCATTGGCATAACTGAACGAGAGCCGGAGAAACTCGGTTCCATCGTTTTGATCTAAGAAAAAGTATTTCCCTGGAACATATGAAACACCCTCAGCTAGAGCCTGTGATAATAAATGCGACGTATCAACACCAGGAATTCTCACCCAAACAAAGTAACCACCATCTGGTACATACCAGGAAACGGATTCCGGAAGAAATTGTTCCATCGAACGGATTAACACAGTACATTTAGAGCGATACACATCTTTTAGAAGGTCTAGTCTTTGCTCAAAATCGGTGTTTTCTAAGTATGCAGCCATTGTGCTTTGAGCAAATGGATGGTCTAAATCTTTTTTAAACCACTCTAAAGCCTTAATGAATGCACTTTCTCCTGCTATCCATCCAATCCGCATTCCTGGCGCAACAACCTTGGATAATGACCCAACGTGGAGGACCCGCCCGCTTTCATCAATAGATTTTATTGGCAGCGGATTTTTGCCGAAGGATAATTCCCCGTATGCATCATCCTCTAGAATGAGGAAATCAAACTCGATGGAAAGCTCCAATAAATGCTTCCGCCGCTCAGTAGTCATAGTCGTCCCAGTTGGATTTTGAAAGGTTGGGATTGTATATAGAAAACGCGGAAGGGTTAGACCTGTACGTTTCCTTTCATCCAGAATTTCTTTTAATCGGTATGTTTGGAGTCCCTGTTCATCTATTGGTATACTAATAATTTGATTCGTATAGTTTTGAAAAATCTCTAAAGCCTCCATATATGTGGGAGATTCTACAGCTACGACAGCAGTATCATCAAGGAGAATGCGGGCAATAAGATCTATCCCCTGACAAGCACCTGATGTAACCAAAAGGTTTTCTTCCAAAACGGAAATTCCACGCTCTGCCAACCTTTTCTGAATTTGCTGCTTTAGTCTTGCAATTCGTGGACTTCCGATATAATGGAGCGGCAAATCCTGCTCCTCATCAAGAAGTCTGGTTACAGCTACCTTGAGCTCATCGGCAGGAACGAGAGCTGGATCCGGATAGCCTGAACTCAAGCGAATACAACCATCTGGCAGATCTGGCATCCATGCACCAGGCGGATCATTCTTAAGTGCCGCTTTAATGTTTTCAGAAAAAAAAGATTCTACATTCACTTCAACCATACACCTTTCCGTCAATCGAACCATGATTGATTTTCTCAATTTTTTTATAGATAGCTGCTTATGCAGATAATCATCAATCTTTTGCAGAAACACCCTTTCATGTACTTTAGACTTGCTTCTCTGACGGAGACAACCTATTAATGATGCAAATTCAGAAGTGCCTTTTGCACTGAACTCTCTTGGCCGCTCCAATACATTAGGAGCTTTTTTCTTTAAGCTATGTGTGTATAGATTAAGTCGTTATTTTTAGCTTTCAGTATCTGTAATACAGATAAAAGAAAGTAAAAAAGTGAAGAAGGCAGATCATCCGCCTTTCTTCACTTTTTATGAAACTCTTCGTATTTCTTAACCAAACGCTTCGGTGCCGCACGTAAATAGGCTTCTTGAATTAGAATGGTCAATTCACCCCAGCCTTCCCTATCCGGATTTTGACTGGAGACCCAGCCGTGCCGTCCTATATACGGTGTTTTGAAAAAATTCTTTTTCTGCAGCAAAAGTTCTTGGGTTTCCCGATCTGACTTGAACGACAATCTGAATCCATTCTCACTTTCGCCTGAAATCACGAAGGACTTTCCATTGATTTTAAAAGTATTGTGACCAAAACCATCAATATGTTCGACAGCTTCGGGCAGCGCAAGACAGATATTACGTACATTTTCAAGCATGCCTGCCGTGTCATGTAATTTCATGTTCCATTCACCTATTATAAAATCTATTTTGCATTCACATCGGGTTGATGAATTCCGAATATATTTCCTTCTGTATCAATATAGTATCCTTGCCACGCCATTCCAGGCAGGGCATATTTGGGCTTGGCGACCTTACCGCCAATCTCAATAATTTTAGCTTCCGTTACATCGTAATTTTCCACTCCCATTGTACAAGCAAATGCATTTAAAGCTTGGTTTGTTTCCGGCGGAGCACTTTGACGCTGCATCAAAGCTCCATTGACCCCAGGTTCATTCTCCTCGCCAGTTACTGCTCCAAAGTAAGGCATTCCTGCATAATCACTCCAATCTTGAAATGACCATCCGAATACCTCTCCATAAAACTTCTTTGCCCGTTCCATATCATCTACATGAATTTCGAAATGAACTAATCTTCCCATGAGATCCCCTCCTACTTTTGACAAGAATTAACCAATTCATTAAATTATCCAGTGTTTCCGCTTACAATATCCCACTTATTATTATAATAGATATGGAAATAAATACAATTATTCCAATTGAGATTAAATCAATTTTTAGAGCCTCATCATACCTGATATAAACTTTTTAGAAGATAACAAGAACCGTTCTTCAAAATATAGATAGTTCCGACCAACAGAATCGGCTTCATGCTCCTACTACATATCTTTATCTTTTCAATTATTTTTTTAATAATTAATTCTTTTAATTTCTTATTCTATGGTGAATAGTCACTGCGTTATCAGCAGAAACCTTCGACCCCACAATCATCCAATTGCTCACTTTGTCCGTGATACCAAATATTTGCGAAACTATGTGTATATTTTTGTGAAAGTTGGACGAGACTGCTAGTAAATTAAATCTAGGAGGTTATCAAAATGTTTAGATTCGGGAAAGGTAAGGCGCGAAGTAAGGTCGGTAAGTTCATCGATAAGCACGGATATTCACAAGAGGAGTTTGTAAGTGCGTCTGGAATCTCACGCAATACAATAAGCAGAGTTTGCAGCGATCCAAAGTATGTGCCATCAGCCGGAGTATTAAAGAAAATCATGAAGGCGGTTCGAAGTATAGATGCTGGAGCAAAGGCAGATGACTACTTTGATTTGTAAACAAAAAGGCCCTAGCGTAATGGCCGGGGCTAAATGTATTTGTTCAATTACTGTTCATACTCTCCTTATCCAGGCTCCCATGATCCATGCTTTCCTTTCACTGGAATAAAGTCATCCAGCAGCTGCATGTCCTTAACTTCCCAAGCGTACCCTTCCAGTTTATAGTCTCCTAAGAAATAATCATTGCCTGATAACGATTGTAGTATTGCCTGCATCTTCATGCTTACATACACCAATGATCATACCAGTTGGGAGGTTGCCCTTTGAGTATCCATGCTTACCAAGCAACAACTGGATTGGCTTCTCGCTTCAGAAAGCCTTATCCACTTTTTCACTAGTATGAATCACCAGCGGGCCACGAAATTCGTTCTCCACGTCCTTGTATATTTGACCTCTCCCAGGACAAATATACTCGCCCAAGGCTGGATAATTGAATACCTTCATTCCAACGGCCCCCAACTGAATTTAAAAATTAAAATCCCCCACTTCCTAAGAGCGGGGGATTTTCTTCATTTTCGGATGATATGCTAATATCTTGCAGTTCATTTGTCCTTTTTAGACAAACCCTGCAGGGATTTCTTTAAAAAAGGGCTTGTTATCGGTTAGGGACAAAGGGGATGTATGTATTCCGCTACATCTATTTTCGACTGACCAGTTTCTTAATGAAGCGAACAATAGGTGAAACAACGGCTTCACGGACATTCGTGAGGGCATAACCGATCAGCCCCATTATTACCAGAGCCAAAATTAAGCCTATTATCAATCCTGATGTTTCTTTAAATTCTTCAAATATAGCATCAAATATAGCACCCATTTCTTACCCTCCCCGGCTTGCCGATGCAACTTATTTTTACGGTTTTCACCCATTTAAATTCTGAACAGCTTCATCTAATCATGTTTCTTTGGATCCTTGTAACCATTCTGGTAAATAAGGTTCATTATAACGCATTGGATGATTATGGTCGAGTTAGCACCTTTAAACGTACTATCTAATTTCATTTCCGTTATCCCTTTCTACTTATTGTCTTACCTTCTAGCTTTTCTCTTTAAGTAAATATACCAACCTCCCCTTCTTCCCACTAAAAATGATGAAATGAAAACCTTTTCATTTGTCCATAACTGACAAAAGCGAGGCATTATTATTGTTTTTTTAGAACATTGTGAAGATTGTCGAAAAATCGTAAGCTTAATTTATTGAAATACATCTTCTTAGGGGGTGCGCTTATATGGAAGCCATTACAAGAGACTTTTTCTTATTTTTATCTAAAAATAATCTGCTTAATAATATTGCTAAGAAAAGCGGCGGAAGTTTTGCTGCTGGAAAGATCATTGGGGGAACTGATTTCCAAAGTTCCATTAAATTCATCAAACAACTTAATAATAGTGGCTTGTCGGTTACTGTCGACCATCTTGGGGAATTCGTTGATTCCAAGGAAGTGACTCAGGAACGGACGGCAGAATGCATCGAAACCATCGAAATGATCAGCAGGGAAAAACTTGATTCACAAGTTTCTCTAAAAATGACTTCATTGGGGCTAGATATCGATCATAATCTCGTCATTGAGAATATGACTAAAATCCTTGATACAGCAGAAAAACATAAAGTCATGGTCACAATCGATATGGAAGATGAAGTTCGCTGTCAGGCTACAATCGATATCTTTAGACATTTCAAAGAAAAATACAGCTGCATAAGTACTGTTCTACAAGCATATTTATTCCGCACAGAGAAAGATTTGGAGGACCTTGCCCAATATAAGCCATTCCTGCGTCTCGTAAAAGGTGCCTACAAGGAATCTCCTGAGGTGGCTTTTCCCGAAAAGGATGATGTAGATGAAAACTATAAAAAGTTGATTAAGCAAAGTCTTCTTAACGGTAATTATACGGCCATCGCCTCACATGATGACAAAATCATCGAATATACAAAAGAGCTTGCCAAGAAGTATGACATCCCGAATACACAATTCGAATTTCAAATGCTTTATGGGATGAGAAACAAAACCCAATACGAATTGGTCAAGCAAGGTTACAAAATGCGCGTCTATGTACCATATGGTCTGGATTGGTATGGATACTTCATGAGAAGGCTTGCGGAAAGGCCATCCAATATTGCTTTTGCCTTCAAAGGGATGGTCAGAAGCTAAATATATTCAATATTCAACATTCTTGATTGCTACAAAAAATCTATTAAAAGGTGTGATTATCAATGATTTCATATAAACATGAACCATTTGTCGATTTTACAAACGAGGAAAACAAGAAAGCTTATCAGGAGGCTCTTCAAACTGTTGAAGGCTACTTAGGGCAAGACTACCCTCTTTATATCGGGGCAGAAAAAGTGACGACTGATGAGAAAATCGTTTCATATAACCCTGCAGATAAGGAAGAGGTCATCGGCCGAGTATCGAAAGCGAACAGGGATCTTGCTGAAAAGGCCATGCAGGAAGCTTCTTCCGCTTTTGAAAGCTGGAAAAAAGTGAAGCCGGAAATCCGTGCTGACGTTTTATTCAAAGCTGCTGCCATCATTCGCAGACGCAAGCATGAGTTCTCTGCATTATTGACAAAAGAAGCAGGAAAACCTTGGAATGAGGCTGATGCCGATACAGCGGAAGCGATCGATTTCCTTGAATTCTATGCCCGTCAAATGTTGACGCTTAAAGATGGTGTGCCAGTTCAAAGCCGTCCAGGAGAATTTAACCGCTATGATTACATTCCATTAGGAGTCGGCATCATCATTTCTCCTTGGAACTTCCCATTTGCCATCATGGCAGGTACAGCTGTTGCGGCTATCGTAACTGGTAACACAATCCTATTAAAACCAGCTTCGACTACTCCTATTGTTGCTGCGAAATTCGTTGAAGTGATGCTTGAAGCCGGCCTTCCAGCAGGTGTCTTGAATTTCGTTCCAGGAAACGGAGCCGAAGTGGGCGACTACCTGGTTGATCATCCAAAAACACGTTTCATTTCCTTCACTGGTTCACGTGATGTAGGTCTGCGTATTTACAAACGGGCTTCAGAAGTGAACGAAGGCCAAGTTTGGCTGAAGCGTGTCATTGCTGAAATGGGCGGAAAAGATACGATCGTCGTCGACAAAGAGGCTGATTTGGAATTGGCTGCTCAATCGATCGTGAAATCTGCATTTGGCTTCTCGGGACAAAAATGTTCTGCTTGCTCCCGTGCTGTCATCGTTGAAGATGTATATGATCAAGTTTTAGCTCGCGCTGTTGAATTAACAAAACAGCTTACAGTTGGTAATCCTGTAGAAAATCATTTCATGGGACCGGTTATCGATCAAGCTGCTTTTGATAAAATCATGAGCTACGTTGAAATCGGAAACCAAGAAGGACGCATTCTGACTGGAGGAGAAGGAGATAGCTCTAAAGGCTACTTCGTTCAACCGACAATCGTCGCTGATGTCGATCCGCAAGCCCGTTTGATGCAAGAAGAAATCTTCGGACCAGTCGTTGCCTTTACAAAAGCGAAGGACTTTAACGAAGCTCTTGAAATTGCCAATAACACAGAATATGGTTTGACTGGGGCTGTCATTACGACAAACCGCCTTAATATGGAAAAGGCACGTGAAGAATTCCATGTGGGTAACTTGTATTTCAACCGCGGCTGTACTGGTGCAATCGTAGGTTATCAGCCATTCGGCGGGTTCAACATGTCAGGAACCGATTCCAAGGCAGGCGGACCGGACTACTTGCAGCTTCATATGCAAGCCAAAACAACTTCCGAAACGTTCTGATATTGTCCCATTATGCAATTTAAAGAAGATTTGAATTCCCTCGTTTTTTGTATCTTCCATTCTGCGATACGAAAAACGAGGGGAAATGGAGGAAGTGACAAATAAGTTGCTTCCTCTTTTAAAACAAAAAAATTCCTGAAAGGAGTCTTCATATGATTGATTACTCATTAATAATTTCCATCAGCATTTATATGACGGGCATGCTTTTCATTGGTTACTTCGCTTACAAAAGGACTTCCAATTTAAATGATTACATGCTGGGCGACCGGGGTCTTGGTCCGGCTGTCACTGCATTGAGCGCCGGTGCCGCAGATATGAGCGGTTGGCTTTTGATGGGGATGCCTGGTGCCATGTTCGCAACAGGACTAAGTTCCATCTGGATCGTAATCGGGCTGACATTAGGAGCCTACGCGAACTGGCTGTATGTTGCACCAAGATTGAGAACCTATACGGAAGTCGCCAATAACTCCATTACGATCCCCGCTTTCCTGGAAAATCGTTTTGGCGAGGGCTCACGGATCTTAAGACTCATTTCCGCTTTGGTTATCCTAATATTCTTTACCTTTTACGTTTCTTCCGGAATGGTATCAGGCGGAGTGTTATTCCAAAGTACATTTGGCCTTGATTACCATACAGGCCTTTGGATCTTGACAGGCGTTGTTGTCGCCTATACTTTATTCGGCGGATTCCTGGCAGTAAGCTGGACAGACTTTGTTCAAGGAATCATCATGTTCGTTGCCTTGATCCTTGTACCGATCGTTACCCTTATCCATGTGGGCGGTTTCGGTCCTTCGATTGACACGCCACGTTCCATTGATCCAGCTCTATTGAATATATTCACTGGGACGAGCTTTTTAGGAATCATCTCATTATTTGCTTGGGGACTGGGCTACTTCGGACAGCCTCATATCATTGTCCGCTTTATGGCGATCAGTTCTGTTAAGGAAATCAAAAAAGCCCGTAATATCGGTATGGGCTGGATGATTTTCTCCAGTATCGGTGCCATGCTGACTGGATTCATCGGAATCACTTATTTTTCTCAGAACAATCTCAAATTAGATGATCCTGAAACGATTTTCATAGAGTTAGGGGAAATACTATTCCACCCATTCATTACTGGTTTCTTGATTTCAGCAATACTGGCAGCCGTCATGAGCACGATTTCTTCGCAGCTTTTGGTTACAGCCAGCTCTTTAACCGAGGATATATACAAAACCTTCTTCCGTCGTTCCGCTTCAGATAAAGAGCTTGTCTTCTTGGGCAGACTTTCTGTACTGATCGTATCTATCATCGCTCTTTTCCTCTCTTGGGAAAAGAATGACACGATTCTTGGACTTGTCGGGTATGCTTGGGCTGGATTCGGTTCTTCATTCGGTCCATTGGTCTTACTAAGCCTCTGCTGGAAACGCATGACAAGATGGGGGGCATTAGCAGGGATGGTCGTTGGTGCCGCTACTGTCATTTTCTGGTCAATGGCAGGATTATCAGATACGCTTTATGAAATGATTCCTGGTTTTGGCGCAAGCTTGATTGCCATCATAGTGGTCAGTCTTCTTACAGCCAAGCCTTCTAGGGAAGTAGAAGAGAAGTTCGAAGAGTTTGAAAGAACATTAAAAGAAAAATAGATCCCCTAAAGGAACGGTATATGAAATTTTTTTCATATACCGTTCCTTCTTTGTTCTTGCCCCTATACACATCTTCCGTTTAAAAGTATTATTAAACTAAGTTATCTTCCAATTCAAAAAACAGGGGGCCATATATGTCATTAGAAAAAATCCTGACTCTCACAAACATCAACGATATAACGGATATGGTCAGCACTTATTTAAAAAAACCAGTCGTCATCGAAAATGACCAATTTTTATTGCTGGCATATAGTTCATATTATATCGAACACTTCGACCAAGCCAATCGGCAAACCATCTTCACAAAGCATTGGCCGATTCCAATTCTGGAGAAATTCATGGATGAGGGCATTGTCGAACAGCTTAAAACGGTGGAGCATCCATTTAGGGTGAAACAAATCGAGGAAATCGGCTTAAATCAAAGAGTCGTTGTAAGCGCTGTCCACAAAGGGCAGGTGTTCGGATTCATTTGGGTCCAAGAGACGGAAACGATGCCTGATTCCGATTTGGAATTTTTACATGAGGTTTCCCATCATATCGGCAAGCTCCTCCATCAGAAAAAACAGATAAACATGAAAAAAGATGAAGAGAAAAATGAGTTTTATCAAAAGGTCATTGACGAAGTCTATCAAACTGAAAACCAAATAAAATGGGAAGCGGCCAATATGAATCTTCTCATTCCGGAAACATTCCTTATTAATGTCTTTACCATCGCTCAATCCGATGCGGAACATTTCGATGAATTAGCGGATACAGTCAGTCTATTCGCCAATGCATTGAATCATTTTTCCCATGTATTCACAAACCAATTGAAAATCATCGTCTTAATTGGCAGCAATGGTAAAGGGAAAGACCTGCTTTCTGATAGCGCCAATGATTTAACGAACACGGTTCTTGCCCAATTCAATGATCAAAGGGTGTTCCCGGGAATCGGAAATGAGTATTCTTCGATTCTTCAATTAAGAAAATCCTATCTCGAAGCACTTGAAGTGATCAATGCAGCCAAGTTCATCGGTAAGCCTGAACAGTTTCCTTTCCAATATAGCAAGCTGGGGATTTTCCGTTACCTCGAAATGATCTCCAATCATCATACTAAAACGAATTATATCAATAACGATTTACAGATTCTTCAAAAAAAGGACCAGGAAAGCCAAACCAAACTCATTCAAACAATGGAAATATATCTGTTGAACAATTGCCGGATCAAACCGACAGCTGAACAGCTATACATTCATACCAACACATTGAAATATAGATTGAACCAAATAGCCGATCTCACTACAATCGATTTTGATGACTTTCATTCGAGAATACAACTATACATCGATTTACAGCTTATAAAGCAGAAATCTTAAGGCATTCCTATTTTGAGGCCGAGAGCTTCAACCATCTAAGGAGAGAGGAAAAGCAGCTATTCCGCCGTGTTCCTCTCTCCTTATACATTGTTTGTACGCTTTTATCATATCAAGTCCAATCGGCTGTTTTATTTACCTATACACTTGCACAGTCAGTGGGGTGCATATGATTTTGGCACCGATTAATTTTTATAAATATTACCTTCCAAAAGATCTTCCAAAGTTGTATGATCAAGCAATTCTGCCACTTGATCTCTAATCAGTGCCCAAAGGGGTTTTAATAAACAGTTATTATCTTCAAGGGGACAATATTCATATGCTGTAATACTTACACAGCTCATAGGGGCAAGCGGTCCTTCTAAGTCCCGAATTACGTTTCCAATGATAATCTGATTGGGCAATTCCTTTAAGCTATACCCTCCGTAGACCCCCCTTTTACTTTTAACATAACCGTGACTTTTTAAATGTAAGAGAATTTGCTCCAGATATTGAGGCGACACTAACGTCTCATTCGCAACATCTTTTATCTGCATGAGTCCTTTTTCGTTCTTTGCTAAAGCTATTAAAGCTCTTAATGCATATTCCCCCTTACTTGAAATCTTCATATGATCATCACTCCCAGCCAATACACTTTATATCATGCTATTTTATGAATGAAGATTATATACGTGGAATTTTGTGTCTATTTCATTCCTGGAAATGCACATCTATATACTTTATTCATACTATATTTCAGAAAGTTGACAAATTTAATCATGTTTCTATGGAACAATTTAATATAGAAAGAAAATATTAAAACCCTTTAATAACAGGACAAGTTCAACTTCCTCATTGTAAAAAATGAACACTATCTTATTTGTAAGGAGACGCGAAGAATGGATTTTTTAGAGTCTGTCAAATGCACTTTCGATAATTTACCCTCGTATGATGAAGGTAATTTAGTACAAGCCGTTCAATCTTTAAATCTAACTTTTCATGAGGTTTCTAAGTATGTTACTGAACCGATGGATTTAGAATACGGAAGGAATGTTATTTACAAATCCGAAAATGTCGAAGTAATTGTCATTCATTTACCTAGTATGGCCAGGACTCTTATCCATGATCATGGATTGTCTATTGGATGCATTTTTGTGGTAGCTGGTGATTTTTTAAACGTATTATATAAGTCGGAAGAGAAAGAATCTAATCCAATTTATGATCAAATAGAGGAGTTTTCCCAAAATGAAATCCTCCTTGTTAAAGAAGATACCATTCACATGATGTATAATCCCACCACTTCTCCTGTTATTACCTTTCATATTTACACTCCACCATTAAAAGGCGGAACAATCTATACTTCCCCATAAGATAATCACAAATAATCTAAAAGAGAAAGAGATGATATATTTCACAATCAAAAAAACCATGGTTCATTAGGAGGTTGTTATGAATTCGCAAGGCGATCAATTTATCCAAAGCCTACAAGACGGAAGAAGTGTTTGGTTAAACGGAACAAAAATTGATGTCACAACAGATGAGAACTTTAAAGGTACATTAACTACGATCTCTGAGTTATTTAATATGATGGATGATTCACAAAAGAGAAACTCGGTAGGCTACCTTAGTCCCAAAACGAGAGGGTTTGTCCATTCAGCCTTTTTAGTTCCACACTCTTATGATGATTTACTGAGGAGAAGGATAGCCTTTGAAACTTGGAGTCAAACAACAGATGGCGTGATGAGCCGTTTGTCAGACTATGCTAGATCAAGGTTAACAGGATGGTATGCATCGCGGGAGGACTATAAAAAGTTTGATGAACACTTTCCCCATAAAATTAAAGCTTATTATGAAGAAGCAAGAGATAAGAATCTTTTTTTTAGTGTAGTGCAACGAGATCCTCAGATTAACCGTGCCAATCAATCCTTCAAAGATATAAAGGATCTAGGATTATTAAGAATTACAAAAAAGACGAGTGATGGTGTTTTCTTAAGTGGAGCCAAAATGATTGGTACCGCAGCACCCTATTCGAATGATTTAATTGTATATCCCCTCGTAAATCTGAAAGAAGAACAGGAATCCATAGCTCATATGCTTATTGTTGCGGCCAACTCTCCTGGATTGCATATGGTTTGTCGGGAATCCTTTGCTGCAAATCAGACAAAAATAGTGGATTCTCCTCTAAGTTCAAGGTACGACGAGATGGATGCTTTATTAATTTTTGACAATGTATTCGTCCCCTGGGAACGTGTTTTACTTTACGACAACGCTGATGCTTTGCTGCAAATTAAATTGAATCCCGCATCAAATGGCTTAGCGTATCATCAGGCTATCGTTCGGCTATTAACTAAGCTGGAATTCGTTACAGCAATAGCTTGTGAGATTGCTGAAGCAATAGGGGCCGATGCCTATCTGCATGTTCAAGAAAAAATAGGGGAACTATTAATCCAGGTTGAAACGATTAGAGCATTATTGATAGCTTCGGAAAGGGAAGGAAAGCTAGATCAATATCAAACGTTCATCCCAAATTTCACGTACATTGAAACAGCCAGAAACCTCGGGACCAAATATTATCCCCGTGCCATAGAAATCTTACAGCTCATAGGGGCCGGAGGATTCATTCAATTACCCTCAAGTGTACAGGACTTCCAAAGTCCCTTATCGGATTTGCTGAAAAAATATTTTAAAGGAGCGAATCTGGAGGCAGAAAAGAGAACAAAACTATTTAAATTAGCCTGGGATCTTGTGGGGAGTCCTTTAGGATCTAGGCATGAATTATATGAACGTTTTTATGCAGGAGATCCAATACGCAATATAGCTAATCAGTATAATAATTATGATAAAAAAAGATTTAAACAAATGTTAGAAAAATATTTAGATCATTAATAGTTAGGGTCACAGCAAAATATTCCAAGCAGGAAGTCCATCAGCTTTGATTTAAGCGGAAGACCATGATGAAACAGGTACTGTAATTTGAAAACCTTCTTTACTTTGCACTATATTGTTCCAAGAGCCACATGAAAAATCTATTTAAAATCACGATAACTCCATAGATCCAAGCTAATTTAACGCTTTTAAGGGACAAAAGTAATCCTTCTGGAACCAAGAAAATAAATGCCTCCAGCACGAAATGAAGTTGCGCTGATAGTTGTATACTAGCCTAGGGGAACCAAATCCCCCCCAGAGGATCGCTATTCCAAGTGGGATGACAATGCCCTTTCATAATACCGGCGTTTCCCACTTTGAAACCCCGATGACCGTATACAGCAAGTGCAAAAATTTCTAATGAAAATCGAAGGGATAAGTTTACCATCTGCAAGACTGCCAGATAACCCATTTTAACCTTCCACCAGATCATATTTATCTTTATTCATTACAATTGAATGGATTCCCTCTATATATGTATTTAGCAGAATAGAAAAACTTTTATCGATATCAATTGGCATTCCAACCCCACCCATTTTTTCAATTGAAGTAAATCCATGTAAAATACTCCTTAATCCTCTCACCAAGTGAATCGCCATTTCTTCCTTTAAATCATAGGCTTGTAGTACTTGGACAACAAACTCCAAAACTGCTTGCTGTGCTTGCTGTAATTCCATGTCTTCAGAATTTGGAAAACGGGTGGTGGCATCATAAAGGCCTGGATGAACTCTAGTAAATTCAACATACGCCTCACTAAGTGCCCTGATTGCATCATCACCGGAACGTCCCACTGTTGCTTGAATCATGTATTCATAAAGTTTTTTAACTCCATTTACTGCTAGTTTCTGTTTTAATCCATTTAGGCCGTCTAAATGGTTATATAACGAGGGGGGCCGTATTTGTAATTCCTCAGCCAACTGCCCTAAAGTAAGATGATCAAGGCCGTTTTCATCAACTAGTTCAGTCGCTTTCTGTAAAATGATGGACAAATCCAACCTTATACGTTTAGACATCCATTTTAACCTCCTTTTTCATTGTTGAAGTTTTAATTCGGCTTCAACTATTGCTCTGTCCATAGAATTCCCAGGGTGTTCCAGCATCTTTCCATGACCTACAGCAAGTAAAGCTGGTTTATGACTTCTTAATTTCTTTGCACTTTCAAGTGCGATAAGTTTATCCCATGTGTAAAAGGATGGGAATGGAAATAAAGGCTTGATCATTCCAGAAACCGCAGTTCCACCTCTTGTTTGCAGGGCATCCCCGACAATTAAACTATGATTACGGGTATCAAGAAGCGATATCGAACCAGGGGTATGTCCAGGTGAATAAATAACTTCCAATGAACCGATACGGTCACCCTCTTTAAGCAGTAAGTCTGGCCGAGTTTGAATATTCTTAGGGACTCCGCCACGGATTGGATTTTCATTTTGCAGGAGCGTGACATCACCAGCAAGTAATGATGCTTCCCTAATAGAAATACTCACTTGTACATCAGGCATTGATGCTTTTAGCCCGTCAAGTGCACCAACATGATCATCATGAGCATGAGTAACTATTATTCTTGTTATCGGTTTTCCAATAATTTGCGCCGCTTTCATTATGTTTTTTCCGCTATAGGGTAATGCTGCATCTACTAGTGTAAGGCTATTCTCTTCCTCTACTAAATAACAGTTTACGGGAAATACACGTGGCATGAAAGATAGTTGAAATACTGTACCAACCTTTGTCATCTTCATCTTTAATCAAACTCCTCCCTCAAAACTAATGTAATTAATATTGTAACTAATATGATTAGTTTTACGATATTATTCCATACTTAACTAAAACATCACGGTCAGTCTCACAATGATGCTAACAAAATATCCCTAGTTATCGAAAAACCATAAAAAACCAGCTCTCAATTACCTTGAGCTGGTTTTTCATGTATTACATCATATTCATTTATTTTCAGGAAACATTTTCCTTGTCGCCGACATATTCATTCTCCCAAAAATCGGCGTTCTTAATGCCTAACGGTTTAGGGTCGAAAACGGGATCCAAACCTTTCTTCTTTTGCCTCTCATAATCCTTTAAGGTAATAAGTGCTGGTTTAGCGAGAATTAAAATGGCAATGACATTGAGCCATACCATAATCCCTAATCCAGCATCACCTAATGCCCAAGCCAGCTCTGCCGTACGAATGGTTCCATAGAAACTAGCCGCAAGAATGATGAGTTTCAATGCAAACATGGCCCACTTACTATTCCGCTTGCGCATTAAATAAGCAATATTCGTTTCTGCAATATAATAGTATGCCATGATCGTCGTAAAAGCGAAGAAGAAAAGCGCAACAGCAACAAACCCAGCACCAAATCCCGGTACTGCGCTATCGATGGCCGCTTGTGTATACCCTGGGCCCGGTGTTACATCTGCTAGATTATTGACAATGAATGATCCATTTTCCGCTTGAGTATTATACATACCTGTAAATAAGATCATGAAAGCCGTTGCTGAACAAACGAACAATGTATCGATATAGACAGAAAATGCTTGTACAAGACCTTGTTTGGCAGGATGCGAAACTTCTGCCGCAGCAGCCGGGTGAGGACCTGTGCCTTGCCCCGCCTCATTCGAATAAACTCCGCGTTTCACTCCCCATGCTATCGCCATTCCGATGAGCCCGCCAAATGCAGAATCCATCCCAAAGGCACTTCTGAATATTAATGAAATGACACCTGGTAATTCTGTAATATTCATTATGACGATGACAACAGAAAGTAATATATAGCCAAGGGCCATAAACGGTACGATTATTTGCGCAGCATTGGCTATCCGTTTTACACCACCGAATATAATGAAACCAAGTAAAAGGATGATAGCTATACCTGTGATTGCAGGTTTAATGCCAAATGCATTCTCCATTCCGGCAGCAATTGAATTGGACTGAACACCAGGCATCAGCACGGCCATGGCTACTAGTGCAGCGAGTGCAAAAAGAACAGCAAACCACTTCACGCCCATTCCTTTTTCAATATAATAGGCAGGGCCCCCTCGATATTGACCGTCTTGTTTGACTTTATATATTTGAGCTAAGGTCGATTCCACAAACGCACTTGATGCTCCTATGAAGGCTATGGCCCACATCCAAAAAACGGCACCAGGACCACCAAAAGCGATAGCCGTCGCCACACCAGCAATGTTACCTGTACCGACCCGACCCGAAAGAGCTATGGATAAAGCCTGGAAAGAGGAAACGCCCGCTTCAGAACTTTTCCCTTGGAACATCAAAACGACCATTTCCTTAATATGCCTTACTTGCAGAAAACGGGTCAAAATCGAGAATACTAAACCTACTCCCAATAAAATGTAAATGACAGGTGTGCTCCACAAAACTCCATTTAAAGCCGTAATAAAATCAGACAATCAAGCTCCCCCTTTGATTATATTTTGAAAATTCAAACTTATCTATTTTTGATTATATTTCATCTTAATGCATTAAACAATAGTTTTTGCGTCAAAAGACCTAACATGCCACTTTTTTATTTTTCCAACTGAGATATCCATACTTTCCTCCCGAATTGAAAAAAACGCCAGCAATTCCGCCGGCGTCATTTTTTTGCATATAGGTCAAGA
This sequence comes from Peribacillus simplex, assembly GCF_001578185.1. NCBI lineage: Bacteria > Bacillati > Bacillota > Bacilli > Caryophanales > Bacillaceae > Peribacillus > Peribacillus simplex. Next base: position 4,783,513 of record NZ_CP011008.1, read on the forward strand.
TACTCTAATCGCACCGAGTATTTCCTGTTCCAATTGATTGGTTCTCTCCATTTTTGTCGATTCTGACCATCCAAGATATCCAGCCATATAATCGATCACTGCATTTTTATGCGTTTGGACTAAATCAATATCGAATAACAAGGTCCCGGTCCTGCGGAAGAAAAAGTCCACTGGAGTTGCAGCCATTTCATGATCAAGTGCATATTTCAGCTGTACGAACAATTTCTGCGGAATGCCAGTGCTTATTCCTCCGTTTCGTTCGCTTTTGGCGATATTGAATAACACAGGTGCGTTAGACCCGTACATGGCCAATATATCCTCGGAGTCTTTAACAGCAATTCCTGAGTCTACCCCCATTTGAATATTTTGCTTGATATAATAGGAGAAGTTGCTTGATCCCCCGACATCCCCGCCCGAAATTGGCATTCCTTTAGTGCTGCTGGCTCGGTAAGTCTTATTGGACTGCTGGGAAAGCTTCCCTGCCACAAGGTCGACCGTCGTTTTTGCCATTTTGCGATAGCCGGTCAATTTTCCTCCAGCAATCGTGATAAGGCCCGAATCGGACTCCCAAATTTCATCTTTCCTTGATATTTCAGAAGGATCTTTTCCTTCTTCAAGAATCAACGGTCTCACTCCAGCCCAGCTTGATTCGATATCTTCATCCGAAATTTTCACTTCCGGAAACATATAATCTATCGCCTTTAATAAATAGGCACGGTCTTCGGATGTAACGGTTGGCACTGCAGGATCACCATCATAAAAAGTGTCCGTAGTCCCTACATAAGCCTTACCGGCTCTCGGGATGGCAAAAATCATCCGTCCATCTGGTGTATCAAAATAAAGCGCCTGCTTCAATGGGAATTTCGATTGGTCGATGACCACATGAACACCTTTTGATAACTTCAGCGTTTTCCCTTTTTTCGATTGGTCTTTTTCACGGATGGAATCAACCCATGGACCTGCTGCATTAATAACTTTGTCTGCGTATATTTCATAAACATCACCCGAAAGTAAATCAGCAACTTGGACGCCGTTCACCTTTCCATTTTCATATAACAATTTATCTACTTTTGTATAATTTATCGGTGTTGCACCTTTATCGACCGCTGCCTTCATGACTTCGATCGTTAGCCGTGCATCATCTGTTCGGTATTCAACATAATGGCCTCCGCCTTTAAGCCCTTCTTTCTTTACAAGGGGTTCCATTTTCAGTGTTTCACTAACCGATAGCATTTTCCTTCGTTCGCTTTTTTTAACGCCTGCCAGGAAATCATAGACTCGGAGTCCAATGGATGTACTGAATTTCCCAAAGGTGCCGCCTTTATGCATCGGGAGCAGCATTCTTTCTGGTGTAGTCACATGTGGCCCATTTTCATAAACAATCTCTCTCTCCTTTCCAACCTCAGCAACCATTTTTATTTCAAATTGCTTAAGATATCGCAAACCACCATGGACAAGCTTTGTTGAACGGCTTGATGTGCCTGCCGCAAAGTCCTGCATTTCAACCAATGCCACTTTCATTCCACGGGTCGTTGCATCCAGGGCAATCCCTGCACCGGTAATTCCCCCACCAATGACTACCACATCATATTGTTCTTTTTTCAGAAGTTCGATCGTTTCTTTCCGATATAAATTTGAAAACCTCATGCCTGAATCCTCCTTTAAGTAATGCCTTCCAATGTCAATTAGCCTGTATTACTCGTGAGTTCTGCACGTTTACTCGTGAATTCGCACTGCTTACTCGTGAGTTCGCGCTGTTTACTCGTGAGTTCTGCACGTTTACTCGTGAGTTCGCACTGTTTACTCGTGAATTCGCGCTGTTTACTCGTGAGTTCGCGCTGTTTACTCGTGAATTCGCGCTGTTTACTCGTGAGTTCTGCACGTTTACTCGTGAGTTCGCACTGTTTACTCGTGAGTTCGCACTGTTTACTCGTGAATTCGCGCTGTTTACTCGTGAATTCGCGCTGTTTACTCGTGAATTCCGCTGTTTACTCGTGAGTTCGCACTGTTTACTCGTGAATTCGCGCTGTTTACTCGTGAATTCGCGCTGTTTACCCTTATATTCAATTGGTTCATTTGTTCTCATAGTGTCCATATAGATATTAATATCCCTAATCTGCCTTTAAAAACAAAAAAGAGAGACCATAAATGCACATTATCGAATTCACGATAACGCATTCATGGTCTCTCCTGTTCTCCGGCCGAGTTATTAACTTGATTTTAGTATATCATACTCTAGCTTATATTAGAAAGACTTCGCTTTGTTTTTTATTTAAAAGCCATTGCTGCATGTACAGCTTTTTTCCAGCCTTCATATAATTTATCTCTATCTTGCACTTCCATGGATGGTTTAAAGGTTTTGTCCACCGCCCATTGCTGAGATATTTCTTCTTGGTCCTTCCAATACCCGACAGCAAGGCCCGCCAAATACGCCGCCCCGAGTGCCGTAGTTTCGTTTATTGTCGGCCTTTCGACTGGCACCTGTAATAAATCGCTTTGGAACTGCATTAAAAAGTCATTCTTGACTGCCCCGCCATCCACTCTCAATGTCTGCAGCTCGATTCCCGAATCCGCCTCCATTGCATCAAGGACATCCTTCGTTTGATACGCCAGTGATTCAAGTGTGGCACGAATGAAATGTTCTTTTGATGTCCCGCGCGTCAAACCAAAAATGGCTCCCCGTACTTCACTGTCCCAATATGGAGTCCCAAGCCCAACAAACGCCGGTACTACATATACTCCATCTGTACTTTCCACCCGCTTTGCGTAAGCTTCGCTGTCCTTGGCATCATTAAGCATCCGCAGACCATCACGCAGCCATTGGATTGCGGAGCCAGCTACGAATATACTGCCTTCCAATGCATATTCAACCTTCCCATTCAATCCCCAAGCAAGTGTCGTCAATAGTCCGTGTTCGGAACTGACAGCCTTGGCTCCCGTATTCATAAGCATGAAACAACCTGTTCCATACGTATTTTTTGCCATTCCTTCATTAAAACAAGCTTGGCCAAATAATGCCGCCTGTTGGTCACCGGCTGCTCCTGCGATTGGAATCGACTGGCCGAAGAAATGATATTCAATCGTATGGGCATACACTTCAGAAGAAGGTCTAACCTCTGGCAGCATCGACTTCGGCACAGTCAATATCTCCAGCAGTTCTTCATCCCATTTCAGTTCATGGATATTGTACATCAATGTCCGGGATGCATTGGAATAGTCCGTTACGTGAGCTTTGCCTCCTGAAAGCTTCCAGATCAGCCAAGAATCGATGGTACCGAATAACAGCTTGCCTTCCTCCGCCCTTTGTCGTGCCCCTTCCACATTATCGAGGATCCATTTCACTTTCGTTCCGGAAAAATAAGCATCTATCAACAATCCCGTTTTATCCCGGAATAGATCATTAAGTCCCTTCTCCTTCAAATCATCACAGATTTCACTTGTTTGCCTTGACTGCCATACAATCGCATTATAAACAGGGGTACCTGTTTCCTTATCCCAAACGACTGCCGTTTCACGCTGATTGGTGATCCCAATACCGGCAATTTGCTCTGGCTTTACACCTGATTCCGATAGTACACCGGCAATTACCGCTAAAATTGATCCCCAAATCTCATTGGCGTTATGCTCTACCCAGCCCGGCTTAGGGAAATGCTGCGTGAATTCCTTTTGGGACGAGTGGACGATCTCGCCTTTTTCGTTAAACAAAATCGCCCGTGAACTAGTTGTTCCTTGATCCAATGATAAGATATATTTTTCCATACTGTGTTTCCCCCCTTTTTTAATTTAACTAGCCATGTTGCTAATTTCTAACTCACTTGATTGCTTTTTTCCAAAAGTATATGCTAACACCAATATTATCAGACTTGCTCCTAAAACAGCCCAAAAGGCTGTCGTCAATTCACCTAAAAAGACCGCTTTATAGAAGACAGCTCCAAGTGCTCCACCGACAATCGGACCAACAACCGGAATCCAAGCATAGCCCCAATTTGATTTTCCCTTACCCGGTATTGGCAGCAGGAAGTGAGCAATACGAGGTCCAAGGTCACGGGCAGGGTTTATGGCATAGCCTGTCGTTCCTCCTAGCGACATCCCGATGACAACAATCAATAAACCGACAGCAAATGGGTTCAGACCTTCTGTAAACTCGCCGGCTCCAATAAACAATAAGCCAAGAACAAGGATGAACGTACCAATCATTTCACTTAATAGATTTGAAAAAGTATGTGGGATAGCCGGTGAGGTTGAAAACACACCAAGCTTTGTACCTGGATCCTCCGTAGCTTTCCAGTGAGGTAAATAATGCAGGAATACAAGAGTCGCACCTATAATTGCCCCTATCATTTGGGCCATGATGTACGCTGGCACATCAGTCCAAGGAAAATCTCCATTGATAGCTAATGCTACTGTAACAGCCGGGTTTAAATGTGCCCCGCTTATGGACCCCACTGCAAAAACACCCATGGTAACAGCCAATCCCCATGCAATCGTGATGACGATCCAGCCGGCATCTTTTGCATAAGAACCCTTTAAGGATGAACCAGCCCCAATACCTGCTCCGAATAAAACTAAAATCATCGTGCCTACCACTTCTCCCCAAAATGGAGTCATGAATAAAACCCCTCCCCTGATAAATTTTTAAACCATGCCAACAAATAAAAGGAGATCCACAGCAGAACTATCTTCATAAAATAAATTATGAATAGATCTGTTGTGAATCTCCTAGTCTCCGTCACATATATTAACTTATAATTTACAATATACTAGTTTGTGAAAACGCTGTCAATTATTTGGCGAGGAATTATTCTATTTTTCTGTAATTTTTTTCAACTTCCTCGTTCGACCCATTAAACGATATCCCATAATTCAGTTTTGGAAGTGGTGATTGACGACGCTCCAGCATCAAGGGCGTTCAGGACTTCATCCGAAGTACGTATGAGGCCGCCTGCAAAAATCGGTGTCTGCAATCGTTCCTTCACCTCTTTTATCATCCATGGCATAGCGCCTGGCAATACTTCGATATAGTCCGGCTTGGTTTTCTGCACCAGCTTATAACTTTTCTCCAGAGCATGTGAATCTATTAAAAAGATTCGCTGGATGGCAATGACCCCTTTTTGCTTCGCTTTCAAAATGACGTTTGATTTAGTCGATATCAACCCATATGGATTATATTCCTGGCAAATGAATTCTGTCGCATATTCATCACTTCTTATGCCATGGATCAAATCGACATGATAAATCATTTTTTTATTATGCTGCTTTGCCATCATACTTACATTTTTCAATTGTGATATATGCAAATCAAGAAACACACCAATTTCATAGGAACTTTCTAAAAATCTTTCGAAATCCTTCATGCTTGCCGAAGCAGGCAAAATCTTCTGGTCCATTATTTCCCCCCTTATCTCCTGGAAAACTATAAGTAATTTAGTATATTTTATAGAACTTGATTTATCAAACATATTTTGAGGTATGGCATTTCACCCTCCCCTTACACTAACATACCTGGCAACCCCTTTAAATATTGTGGCTAAAAACGATTCATCATATTGAAAGTTTCATTTTCAATGCACCTTCGACCAGCTCATACGATTTAATTGTGCCCACAGGGATTTTTCTCACGATGTTCCAAGCATTAACATTCATTTTGATCGTTCTATTTTCGAATTCAAAAAATGGCGGTTTGTTAAATATCCTTTGGTTAATGAAATTTCTGTCAATAGGCTCCATTTCCACTAATTCAAATGAAATCGTTCTTTTTTCCACGTGAACCGGTTTTAATGTAATCCGGAAAGCCACGTTTTTCTTAAACATCATTTTTTTCACTTCCGTCGTTCCGGAAAGCACTATATGCTTTGGTGTAATCTCGACTTTAATAACCTGATCATATGATTTCATCTTTATAATTCTCTCTATCATGGCTGCAGTTACCGTTATCGGTATGCCATTTTTGAATGGACTGAATGTACTCATCCTTGCATTCCCCTCCTGCCGCTCATATGAAACGTCGGTTATAGCATATGCCGGGTTCCCTGATGTAGTTAACCTTTCAGCCCATATTAATAATCGGTATATTCGAAATCTTCCATCTTCATTACTTGACCTTTATAAAAACTACCTGTATAGTCTTAATTAATTTAATAGACAACTCTTATCCAGAGAGGTGGAGGGACTGGCCCTTTGATGCCTCAGCAACAGACTGATCATGTACTGTGCTAATTCCAGAAGTGTAGAAACTTGAAGATAAGAAGAGTATATAGCTTTGCTGCCAACACCTCTTCTTATTTTTAAGAAGAGGTGTTTTATTTTTAGGCTCTTTTCGTAAAGATTGTTGTTTTTAAAACGAAACTATTTAAGGTTGATTGGAGCGGAAGTGCTAGACTCCTGCGGGAGCAGCGGGACAGGTGAGACCCCACAGGCGTTTACGCCGAGGAGGCTCACCGCCCGCCACGCGGAAAGCGAGCATCTGGAGGGGAAATCAACCACAACTCACTACCTGGTAAATAGCAACAAAGTATGTGAAAAGAGCCTATTTTTAAAAGGAAAGAAGGAATGCAACATGTCAATCACATTAACGAAGGCACCATTCAGGGCCGATCACGTCGGAAGTTTATTAAGACCAGAACGTTTACATATTGCCAGAAAGCAATTTAAGGAAGGTACCATTTCAGCAGAGCGGCTTCGTGAAGTTGAAACCGAAGAAATCAATCGGATTGTCGAAAAACAAATTGAAGTTGGATTGGAGGCCGTGACGGATGGTGAGTTCAGACGAACATGGTGGCACTTTGACTTCCTCGAACATTTAAATGGCATCGAGGGATATGTGACTGAAAAAGGTCTCACATTCGATGGTGTGGAAACAGAGAGATATAACGTTCGCAATACCGGGAAGGTTTCATTCAATCCTGAACATCCCTTCATTCGCGATTTCATTGAATTGAACAAAATCGTGAACGGACGCGCCGTTGCCAAGCAAACCATTCCCAGTCCGAATCAATTATTTGCTGTAGGCATTCATAATAAAGACATCTACCCTGATATTGAAGACTATGCTAATGATATCATCAAAGCGTATCAGCATGCTTTGAAGGCTTTTTATGAAGCAGGTGTACGTTATCTTCAATTGGATGATGTATATATTGCCAGACTTTCAGCTCCGGATTTCCAGTTCAAAGATGGAAAATATACGAGGGAACAGTTAATCGATCTTGCACTTCGCGTAATTAATGGCGCATTGGAAGGCAAACCAGAAGACCTTGTCGTCACTACACACCTATGTCGTGGGAACTATCAGTCGACTTGGGCGTTTGAAGGAAGCTATGCCCGTATCGCCCCAACTTTATTGGCAAAAGAAACAGTGGATGGATTTTTCTTGGAATATGATGATCAACGCTCAGGAGATTTCAAGCCATTGGAATACATTCCAAATGGCGGTGCACGGGTCGTACTGGGTGTCGTCACTTCAAAAAATGGAGAAATCGAAGACAAGGAAGCTGTTAAGGCACGCATTGAAGAAGCCTCGCACTTCGTTCCTCTCGAACAATTATGCTTAAGTCCGCAATGCGGCTTCGCCTCCACCCATCACGGCAACAAGCTGACCGAAGAACAGCAATGGGAAAAGCTGAAATTCGTCGTTGATGTAGCAAAAGAAGTATGGAAATGATTTTTTAGCGGAGACTTTAATTCTGATTTACAGGATTTGTACAACCTAATCGGCCCGCACTGATACGGGAGCCGATTAGGTTCTTGCAATAATACATTTCCATTCCTTTAATGACTCTTTAGATAACGGTATCAAGTTTTGCTATTTATAAAACTAACGATGAATGATAAAACCATTTGACATATCGATAATTCTCGATATAATGAAATGTATGAAAACAATCGAGATATTTAAAGCATTATCCAATGAATCCAGGTTGCAAATCTTACAATGGCTCAAGGCGCCTGAACTCCACTTCACCCCTCATGAGGGAATAGACATGAAGGAAACCGGCGTTTGCGTAAGTCAGATTACGGAAAAATTAAACATGACCCAGTCCACGGCCTCTCAATACCTCTCGATGCTTCTTAGAGCAGGATTGATTAAAACGGAGCGGATAGGAAAGTTTACGTATTACAAACGAGATGAAGAGGCGATCTCAAAAATTACTGATTTCTTGAAAGAAGAAGTATGAAAATGAGCCTGATCCGTACCTTAGAGGGTTGGGTTCATTTTTCTCTCTAACATTTCGATATTTCGCGATATGTTTATTTTTTTATTCATACATATTAACATATTGCGATATGTCTTTATATAAAATTAATAATCCTTAATGAGGAGTGAATTTATTTTGCTTAATACATGGAAAATTTACATGTTAGCGATTATCAGTTTTTTAGTAGGAACATCCGAATTCATCATATCCGGAATTTTGGATAAGATTGCGGATTCTCTTGGAGTGACCCTTGCTGCCGCAGGACAGCTCATTACAATTTTCTCCCTTGTCTACGCAATCGGTACACCCATTCTCATGGCTTTGACAGCAAGTTTAGACAGACGAAGATTAATGTTGTATTCCCTTGGACTATTCGTAGTGGCCAATCTGCTTGCCTTTCTATTACCAGGCTTTGGACCTTTTCTATTTGCACGCATAATCATGGCACTTGGTGCAGGATTGGTTGTAGTCACCGCACTGAATATTGCCGCTAAGCTTGCTCCGCCAGATAAACAAGCAAGTTCTATTGCGACAGTTGTCATGGGGTTTACAGCTTCCCTTATCATTGGCGTACCTCTTGGAAGAATCATGACAGATGCATTCGGGTGGAAATCCGTCTTTGGCGGAATCGCCCTATTCGGCCTGATTGCCATGATCGTTTTATTCTTTACCATTCCTCCTACCAAAGGGGATAAACCAGTACCACTTCTCCAGCAGCTGGCCCTTCTTAAAAAAAGGAAAGTTGCCCTTGGATTATCGATAACCTTCTTCTGGCTTGGCGGATACTCGATAGCTTATACCTATCTATCCCCTTACCTGCTATCCGTATCAGGGATAAGTGACTCTCTACTTAGCACGGCCTTGCTTATATTCGGTATCGCAAGCTTGATCGGATCAAAGTTTGGCGGTTATAGTACGGATCGATGGGGTGTATCATTTACACTAATTGGCGGTATGGCGCTGCATATTATGATGATCATCATGTTATCCATCGTTACGAATTCATTGATGGGCGTTTTGATAATCCTTACATTATGGTCGTTCGCAGCATGGTCATCAGGGCCGACACAGCAATATCATTTAGCGACCCTTGAACCTGAATCATCAGGAGTCATGCTCGGTCTGAATCAGTCGATGATGCAATTGGCCATGGCGGCAGGTGCTGGAATTGGCGGTGTTGCTGTAGAACAAGTATCCCTTGCTTCCATAACCTGGATCGATGCAACAGGGGTTGTCATTGCCATAGTCATAGTTCTGGTCCTTTCAAGTTCATCGTCAAGCAGTAAAATAGCACAATCCATAAAATCCTAGACCGTTATATAAACATTCATCATAAGGCTAGATTTTAGCCTTATGATAAATCCTAAAGCTGAAAGCAAACAAAAAAGGAACGGTCACTAGCACGTCCCCTTTTTACTTGCAGCTATCATCATCATCCATTTTCTTCACAAATATATCATCCGTCACCCTATCTTCCAGCTTGTTCCTCAAGGCCAATTCCGCAGCCTTCCCATCACTAGGCGACCCGTCCGCGAAATACATCGGAAACAAGGAGAAAAACATAATATAGAAAGAAAAATAGATGAATTGATACCAGATCACCGAGCTGTCCAGGATATTCTGATACACTAAGCTATATATGATCAGCATGCTGACTAAATTAAAGATAGCCCCCCCTAAATATATCAGCGTATTCGTCAATCGATTATCATGTTTTAATCCCTTGAACTCGCAAGTCCCATTCCAAAAATAATATTTCCTCACCTCTATGTTCCGAAAGGCGAAAAGTTTATTACCACAACCGATCAAGATCTTCTTTTCTGATCCCCCAAAGATCGTAACAAAGAAAATATGCCCGCTCAAATGTATCAGCGTAACGATTGGCATGATCAAAAAAAAGGAAAATAGAAATTTAATGATATCAGAGAGACCAAACATGTTTAAGCAACCCTCCTTACCAGGATGCTACTCTGATACCCTGCCCACATTAGTTATAACTAGTAAAATTTCACAGCAGGTATGTGTGGATTTCCATAATGATAAGAGAACAATTTCTTCATCCACCAACTTAAATTTGACTGTTTCCAATCCGATCGGACTCCTACTTAATTCGTCCTATCTCCGTTTAATTCGTTCTATCTCCTATTTTTCGGCCTTTAATATGAGCCTATTGATAAACAAATAAAAGCCGGACAATTAAATTGTCCGGCTGATTTTACTTTACGCTTGTTCATTCATATTTTTTGTCAAAGTCAAATTCTACTTCATCAAGTTTAACGAATTTAGTTTTTCTTACCAGTTTATAGCCAAGCCAAAGGCCAAGGAAAAGCGGGATTCCCAGGTATGCAGCTATAACACTGCCCCAATCAATCTGGTCTGAGAAAAATGCTTGGATATTTTGGGACAGGATGACGATCATGCCAATTAAAATGGCGAAGATTGGCCCTATCGGGAACCATAATGCCTTATATGGAAGCTTCTCCAAAGAATTGCCTTGAGCGATGAATGCTTTGCGGAAACGGTAATGGCTGATGGAAATGCCGAGCCAAAAGATAAATCCTGTTATTCCAATCGCATTCATTAACCAAATATACACTTTACCATCACCGAATACGGAAGCTAAAAAGGCTAGCATTCCGATTGAGCACGTCAAAATCATTCCTGCAACCGGTACGCCGCGTTTATTAAGTTTTGCAAAAATGCGCGGTGCTTGTCCATCTTTTGCCATTGAATATAACATACGCGTAGATGCATATAGACTAGAGTTACCTGCTGATAATACCGCTGTTAAAATGACGGCATTCATAAGCGAAGCTGCAAAGGCCACACCAGCCTTTTCAAATATGAGCGTGAACGGGCTTACCATGACGTTATCCCCTTGTAAACTTGAATTTGTATAAGGGATAAGCAGTCCTATCACAAAGATTGCCAATACGTAAAAGAGCAGGATTCTCCAGAAGACACTTTTAATGGCCTTTGGTATATTCCGTGCAGGATCTTCACTTTCACCGGCAGCCACGCCGACAATTTCGGTACCCTGAAAAGAAAAGCCAGCCGCTATGAATACGATGAAGACACCCATGAACCCACCCGGGAAAGGAGCGTCGTCGACTGTGAAGTTTTTAAAACCTACTGCTTCGCCACCCATGATGCCGACAATCATTAGTATTCCAACGATTATAAAAATAACGATGGCTGTTACTTTTATGAAGGAAAACCAGTATTCCCCTTCACCGTATCCTTTAACAGATAAGTAGTTTAATAGGAAAATGAGCACCAAGAATGATGAACTCCACAATAACGATGGACTATTCGGAAACCAAAATTTCATGATCATTGTTGAGGCTGACAATTCAGCCGCTATGGTCATCGACCAATTGAACCAGTACGTCCATCCCAAGGCAAACCCAAATGCCGGATCGACGAATTTCGTTCCATAGGTACTGAATGAACCGCTTGTCGGCATAAAGGCGGCCAGTTCCCCTAAGCTGGTCATCACGAAGTACACCATTGCCCCAACTAAGGCATAAGCAAGTAATGCGCCACCTGGTCCAGCTGTATGGATAGCTGCCCCGCTGCTAAGAAACAGTCCGGTGCCAATCGCCCCTCCAATGGAAATCATCGTTAAATGACGAGATTTTAAACCGCGCTTTAATCCCTGTTCTTCTTGCTTTGGAGGATGCTGCAAGATGTCGTTTTCTTGTTTTGGTATCATAAATTTTCATCCCTTTCTATATAAGCGCTTTCATTTATGGGGAAATCCATTTAATAAATTTTCCTATTTCATCGACCTTCAAATAGAGCTAATTTACAATCGAATATTCCTTTTCTGATATATATGCAAGTTCTATGCCAGAATTAAAAAACCGCAATATTCAACAAATTATCAAAAAAAACGACTTAAATAGACAAAATATTTTGCACTTTACGCCACGGTTTTTTGCACTTTATGCCACGGTTTTTTGCACTTATAAAAAAGCAGGATTTTTAACGGGGAAAATATTAAGATCCTTTTACATAATTGAAATATTACTGTAAGAATATTCAGAAATAATAAATCTACCAAAAACCATTTTTCTCCATTTTATAACTTTAAATGTCATATTTTTTGCGAGTTTTCTCCAATTGATAATAATATGAAAGGATGCAAAAATGAGGTATTCTCATGAGGGAGTTGAGTGTTTATGAAAGGTAAGGTATTTGTAGGAACTGCACTATCCATCGGTCTATTATTTTCTGCTATTCCCCATCAAGAAGCTTTAGCGGCAAAAAATGTGTTAAGTGTTGAAAAGTACAATAAGCATAGGGATTCGCTAGAATACAAGTCTGGGAAGCTTACGGAACCCTCAAAGCAAACGGCAGAAGATATCATTCTTACCTTTTTTGATGAGAACAAAAAGTCTTACAAGCTAGAAAAGCAAAAGGCGAAGGACTCCTTCACGATCGAGAAAGAAAGCAAGGATGAACTGGGCAATACTGTCCTTAAATTGCAACAAACCTATAAAGGCGTACCAGTATGGAATTCCACACAAGCCGTATTGATTGACGCTAAAGGTGTATTGACCGTCGTGTCCGGTACGGTTGAAGCCAATCTAAACACGAAATTAGGGAAAAAGGCTAAAAAAGGCATCAGTGAATCTGAAGCTATCAAAATAGCGGAAGCGGATCTGGGGTTCACACCTGCCTACGAGCAATCACCTGAATCTGAGCTATATGTATACGCAAATGAAGGCAAGGCCGATTATGTATATAAAGTCAATTTGAAATTCTTAAGTCCGGAACCTGGAAATCATAATTATTTCATTTCAGTCAAAACGGGTAAAATCCTGAATAAATACAATACACTAGATGAAGTGACGGGAACCAATTCCGTCGGAACGGGCACTGGCGTCTTAAACAACACCGTATCGTTGAACACTACCTTATCCAACGGTCAATACTATTTACAAGACAATACACGCGGCAAAGGCATTTTCACCTATAATGCCAATAACCGTTCAAAATTGCCTGGTACACTCTTTTCCAACACAACAAATGCTTTTACTACTTCTACCGATAAAGCTGCGGTGGATGCCCATTTTTATGCAGGTAACACCTATGATTATTACAAATCCACATTTGGACGGAATTCTTATGATGGAAATGGAACCATCCTGAAATCAACCGTTCATTATGGCTCGAGATACAATAATGCTTTCTGGGATGGCACCCAAATGGTTTACGGTGATGGAGATGGCACGACGTTCATCCCATTGTCCGGCGGGCTCGATGTCGTTGCGCATGAATTGACGCATGCCGTCACTTCCTCGGAATCGAACCTTACCTATCAATATGAATCCGGTGCTTTGAATGAAGCGATATCTGATATTTTTGGCACGGTCGTAGAATTTAAGAATCAAAGTGCCAAAGCGGATTATTTGATCGGAGAAGATATTTACACACCTAACATTTCCGGTGATGCACTCCGCTCGATGGCTAATCCAACATTGAATGGGGACCCTGACCATTATTCGAACCGTTATACAGGAACGGGTGATAATGGCGGAGTCCACACGAACAGCGGAATCATTAATAAGGCAGCTTATTTAATCTCTGCAGGCGGAACCCACCATGGCGTGAGTGTATCCGGAATCGGCATCGATAAACTGGGAACCATCTTTTATCGGGCAAACACAACATATTTAACTTCGTCGTCTACTTTTTCACAAGCCAGAGCGGCCGTCATACAAGCGGCCTCTGATTTATACGGTTCTAGCAGTGCAGAAGTCACAGCTGTCAAAAATGCCTTTACAGCTGTCGGTGTGATTTAAGGGATTTACCTATATGACCGACACCTCCCTAGCTTCACTTCTAGCGGAGGTGTTTTTTGTATGTATATATATTTTCCGGCCGAATGATCACTTTTTTCGGCCTTCATATGAATTATTCCGTCACTCGGAACCTATGATAAAAGGTAGGGCCTCAATAAATTCCCAAAATGAGTGTGAAAATGATTATTTCCGTAAAATAGTTGCTTTTCTCCTTATTAACTGTCAAGCTTAGATGATCTGGACTATATTGAATAGAACAAGTAGGTGACGAACATGATTGAAGTTAAAACTTCCACACTCAGTGATGGTGAGTTCAATAGAGGCGTATTCGCAACACAAGACATTAAAAAAGGTGAGCTTTTGCATGAAGCACCTGTCATTGCTTACCCAAACGAGGAGCATGTTTTCATAGAGAAAACATTGCTTGCTGATTATGCATTTGAATATGGAATTAACCATACTGCCATGCTTTTAGGCTATGGCATGCTGTTTAATCACTCTTATACACCAAATGCTACGTACGACATCAACTTTAAGAATCATACATTTGATTTCTTTGCTTACACTGACATAAAGGCAGGAGAAGAAATCCTGATTAATTATAATGGTGAAGTCGATAATGAGGATCCGCTTTGGTTCAATAAAGAAGATAATGGTGAAGATGAAGCTGAATGATCATTGATCATTCATGAAAGCACTTGTACTTTTGACAGGCCTGTCCAAGGTCTTCGGAAGAAACGAGTGCTTTTCATTTTCCTTTCACCGGGTTCTAATTAATGGAGGTCTTCTTTAAAGTCAGGTAACACGCCATTAAACCGTTATTTTTTTTAACCAGTCGGATCGGGGGAAGAATGGAAAAGTGAAGATATTTGGTCAAAAAGGGAGCAATGAAAAAAAGCCCCATCAAATTGCATGATTGAGCAACCTGATGGAGTTTTTCATCTTAATGAGCGGATGGGTCACTTGATTTTGATTTAGTAAATGATTGGAGTTGGCTCTTAACCTTATCAATGGTTTCTGGTGTGGCTAGCGATTTTATTTGACTCATGGTTTTTTCACGAGTTTTCTTATTGCGCATTAAAAATGCTGCAGCTCCTATCAGGACGGTTCCAATCATTTTGTTTGATGGCATGTGAATTTCCTCCTTCAAGTTAGTTATAGTTAGTATTCCCTCTATCAACTGATTTAAACTAAAGCATCCTGTTGTGTGCGGTTTCCCTTTTATTTATCCAAATTCAGACTTTCAATATACTTTATGCTTTCAGGGCTTTTCACCACTTTTTCAGCTTGATCCGGGTCTGCCTTCGTTTGCTTCATAGTGTAGAATTTATATGTCAACACTCTTTTCACTGACTCGTTAATTCTATCTATTGGAACTTCTCCTGCTTTTACAGCTTCGAGTAATCCGTTATATACCTCAATTTCATGGGAGTATTCATGACAGACAAGTAATAAATCAGCTCCTGCAAGGATTGCTTGCTTCCCCATCTCTTCATAAGAGAAATACTTGTTCACAGCTCCCATTTCCAAATCGTCCGTGACCACAAGCCCTTCATACTTAAGTTTCCCTCGAAGCAGGTCTTCTATGATGACTTTAGAAAGGCTTGCAGGCTTTTCTTTATCATAGGCTGGATATTTAATGTGGGTCACCATCACGAAAAACTTTTGGTTATCCATTTCACTTATGATTTGCTTGAAAGGATAAATATCCGAGTTTTCTAGATCAAGTTGGTTTGTTTCCACTGACGATGTTTCGACATGCGGATCAATTTCGCTGCGTCCGTTTCCTGGAAAGTGCTTCAATGCACCAGTTATGGATACATCATTCAAGCCTTGAATGGCTTTCTTTCCGTATTGATAGACCTTTTCCGGATCTTTTCCAAATGAACGCTCATCCGTTTTCGATAGATCAAGAACAGGGGCGAAATTTATGTTAATCCCCATTGAACCAAGTTCTTTCCCATTCAATTTTGCCACCTTGTACATGTCTTCGGCAGATGCATTTTTCCCAAGATCCTTTTGCGCCGGGAGTGGCGATACCCGTTCCCTCATCCGGATTGTGTCCCCGCCTTCCTGATCGACGGCCACCATGAGCGGAAGCGGATGTAAGCTTTGATCAGCTGTTTGCTGCAGCGAATTGGATAACTTAGCCACTTGTTCAGGCGATTTCATATTGCGGTCAAAATAAATGACGCCCCCTATATGTTTTTGTTCGATAAGCTCCGTAATTTCACTGTTTTTTTCAGTTCCGTTGAAACCGACGATCATAAGCTGTCCGATTTTCTCTTCAAGCGTCATTTTTTCGAGCATTTTTTCTATTTTCTCATGGTTATCCGTGTTGGCATCGAAGTCTTTCCCTTTACCCTCTTTAGAATTCGCATCCATATTCAACTGAATGAACAACACTGTAAAAAAAGAGAGGATTGCGATAAAGGCCAGACCCAAATATATATTTTTTTTCTTCATGCTTTGCCTTTCCTTTGGGGGCCTTGCATTTCAAAAGCGTTTCTTTTCTTCATTGATTCTTCCTCTTCAAATAGTACTTCATCATTCATACTGCCTGCCCGTCCTTCCTTAACTGCGTATTTATTTATCCCACACCTGACAACATGATTTCGTAGAACACTCTCTTAATCATGTTCATAAACGGACAATTCTATAGCATCATTGAGTATTTTTTGCATAAAGCATTTGCCACGTACCATACTACATACATACCCTATTTCAAAGGAGATGCCCCATGGATGGAATCTTGAAGAATCTTGCCGAAACCTTCAGTCATGCAGTCGATTATGCAAAAGAAAAAATAACAACAATTACAGGAACAACTTCTGTTACAATAGTGGAATTGAGTGAGCACATCATCAATCAGCCTGAAACAAAACTAATCAGGAAAGACCTTTTAGGTATACCCTTTTCTTTTTATCATTTACAAAAAGAAGGTGTTACGTACTATGTGGAAATGAAAAGCTCACAAATTCTCCAGTTGGATGTTCTAGCGCATGACCATACCATTGTGTCGTACAGGTCTTATCGAGATAAATCCAACTTACCGACGGCGATTAGATTTCCTAAAACCCTTTTATCCAGATGACTCTGATTTATACTGCGATAATAAATAATAAAAAAGCTGATATCCCCTTACATAAGGGGTTATCAGCTTTTTTATTATGGTTCCAACTGCTATAGCGAGAAAAAACGGTCCCTTTCCCTCGAAATCCATTTCTCAGCATCTTCTTCGTCCTTTTTAACTAAGCGGTTAACGAGGATATCATGCCAAATGTAATTTTCGAGAAAATTAATATGAATGGGATCATCTGTGTAAAACGCCGTTTCTCTCATTTCCGAAGAAGGGCCGTAAATCGTCTCCTTGCCATCAATGGATAGGATGAACCATTTGTTCTCTCCTATATTGTCCACATAGCTGGTTTTACGATGTATATCTAAACCTGATAATGGGTGTTCAACCTGAAATACAATCCCCTTGAGAGTGCAATGTGCAACTACCCCCTTAAGCTCTTGTTCAAGTTTCCCATACATCTTGTCCCATAAGGAAACTACCACCCTTCTCTCCGCTTTTTGAATCAAAGTACGGCAAAAGGATAGGATATGCGCTTCACCCTTAAGCGTCATTACACGATTATCGGTCATGGGCTCGATTTTCTCGAATTGCTTTAGTGTATGGCTGATGGATTGATAGGTATTGTTCCATTTCGATTGGACGGATTCCAAAAACACATCGACTGGTAATGGTGAATATTGTATCGATTCATTGATTTCCTCTTTTAATACGACTCCTTCTTCTTGAAGTCCATTTAATATTTCATAGATACGCGCCCTGGGAATTCCAGATTCCTTGCTTACTTGATAGGCACTGGTTGGACCTTGGCGAACTAAAGAAACATAAGCCTTTGCTTCATATTGACTAAACCCGAGAGACTGCAGTTTTTGAATGATATCTTGCATAGTACCTCCTAGTGCATTAAGTAAGTTATATGCCTATCATACCAAATCTCCTATCGAAATCTATTCGATTTCAAAAGGTATGGGAACATAACTCATCATATTCTTATTTACAGAAAGATTTTAATTAGTTACTATCTAAATAGTGACTAATTAAAATACTTTGGGTTATGGCTGCCGCAAAAGCAAGCATTTCGGCCATAATGCCCTTGATACGGAGGCTTCTTGGATGGAAGATATACAAATTTCAACACTCTTGCTGCTGATGTTTTTTGGCTTTTTGGCAGCATTCATTGATTCTGTGGTCGGCGGTGGTGGCCTGATTTCCATACCCGCTTTATTATTTTCTGGACTTTCACCAACAGCTGCGATTGCAACGAATAAGTTAGCAAGTTCCATGGGGGCTTTAACAAGTACAATTGCCTTCATTCGTTCAGGTAAGGTTGATTTTCGGTTCGTGGCCAAACTTTTCCCATTTATTTTTATAGGATCGTTACTGGGTGCCTGGGTCGTCAATTTCGTCTCACCCGAATTATTAAAACCACTGATCTTAGTTCTTTTACTAGTTATAGCCATTTATACCTTTTTAAAAAAGGACTGGGGACAAGAATCGACTTACAAGAGGCTCACATGGCAAAAGGCAGCACTATTTGCGTTCGCTATATTTGCCATTGGTTTTTATGATGGATTTTTAGGGGCTGGAACGGGATCTTTCATTTTGTTTGCCTTCTTAATGATTGGCTTTGATTTCTTGCATTCTGCAGGAAACGCAAAATTTCTAAACTTCGGAAGTAATCTGGCAGCACTGATCATGTTCATATTTCTTGATACCGTCAACTTTTCCTATGGAATACCGATGGGGATCTCCATGATAGCAGGAGCATTGGCAGGTTCTAAATTCGCCATTAAGAAGGGAGTGGCATATGTAAGAGTATTATTCATCATCGTTACCGTCATCCTGATCATGAAAAATATAATTGATTACTTAATGGGCGGCTAATTAAAAAATTCCGGCTACATCGAAAAATAGAATACAGCACCTTATTCCCTCCACAGAATGTGACATATAGGAATTATTTGGGTATATGATAGGTATAGAATGTGTGGAAAGGTGTGATTTGGATGATTGAAAAGTGGAATGGCGAAGATATGGCCGATGTATCAGGGCAAACCATTGTGATTACTGGTGCAAATAGTGGACTTGGCTTCGAAACGGCTTTTGCCCTGGCCGGTAAGGGGGCAGAGATCATTCTTGCCGTCCGGAATGCTTCTAAGGGTGAAAAGGCGGTCGATAGAATCCTCTCGGTGCATCCTAAAGCGAATGTACGCGTGATGCAGCTGGATTTAAGTGATTTAAGCAGCATTCGGCATTTTGCTGATTCCTTTAAGGAAAACTATGATTCACTCTCCGTCCTTATCAATAACGCAGGTGTGATGATTCCGCCATACAGCAAAACGAAGGATGGTTTCGAGCTGCAATTCGGCAGCAACCATCTCGGTCATTTTGCTTTGACAGGCCTCCTTCTTCCGCGTATCCTTTCTACACCAAAATCGCGGGTCGTCACATTGAGCAGCTTGGCCGCCATCAATGGATTCATAGACTTCGGAAATCTAAATGGTGAAAACGGTTATAAACCGATGAAATACTATGGGCAAAGCAAGCTGGCCAATCTTCTCTTTGCCCGCGAATTACAGAACAAATTCAACCAGCATGAAGCAAACCCGATTAGTGTTGCCTGTCATCCGGGCCTTTCCCATACTAATCTCATGTCACGCGGATCTGGCAAACCCATGAATAGGTTCGTCCACTTTCTTTCCAAAACCTTCACCCAGCCGGCAAATATGGGAGCGCTCCCCACTCTTTATGCCGCAACGGAACCAACCTTGACAGGCGGGGAGTATATCGGACCCGATGGAAAGAAAAGCAGAAAAGGCTTTCCTAGAAAAGATACTATCATCGATACCTTGTATAATGAAGAAACTTCGAAAAGATTATGGGATATTTCAGAAACCATGTCAGGGGTCAAATATTGTTTCAGTGAAAGCATTACGCCAAAATGACTCAATATTTTAAAGGGTCCCCTCTTTTCGTATATGTGTATCTCTCACAAAAATGCTCCTCCCCTAATTTACATTTGCAAAGGGTCAGGAATTAGGACAGACAAGAAACAGACGGTATGGGGAAATTATAAAGGTTCCACAGGTGGTTCTATTGTAAAGATGTAAAAAGGAGTGGGGAGCATGAACAAAAGTGGTTGCTGGGATCTTTGTGTTGGAACAATGGGTATGTGTCATTCTTCAACCATGCTCCTGCAAAAGAAGTAAAACCGACAATCAAAGCCGAGGTTCTAGACAGCGATAAAGGGCCCCTGAAAAGGGTACTTTCTATATTTGCTTTGCTCTAATGAAAAAATTTCTTCAAATAGGCTTACTTTCATTAGTTACTATACAAAATGGGCTTATAGTTTAAGTCTGCTGCCCTTTATATAATCGAGTAGGAGGAGGCGCCTAGCCTCCGACCTCTCACACCACCGTACGTACCGTTCGGTATACGGCGGTTCAGTTTAAGTCTGACGTAGTTTTGTATATCGTTCATATAGATTTACTAACCCATGATGGAGCCAATAAACATTATTAAGGGTTTTGTCTAGAATAGGACTATGCGCTATGCGCCAATAACCCTTTCTGCTATTTCCCCATTCATATGCTTTTCCAAATGGGACGCCTAATCCTTTGAGTTTCCTCACCCTCGTTCTTGGTAATTTCCATTGCTTCCATAGGCACATTCTGAGTCTTCTTCGAATCCATGAATCTAAATTCTTCAATACGTTCGGAGTATCAATGAGGGCGAAATACCCCATCCAACCTCTAAGGTATTGCTTTAACTTATTTATTCGGAGTTCCATGGGTATCGGTAATTTTCTCGAGGTCATTTCCCTGATTCGTTTCTTTACCCTCTTCACCGTTTGTTTAGCCAGTAGAACCTTCGGGTTCTTCTTTGACTTCGTGAAACTAAAACCGAGAAACGTTCTGTTCCAAGGGCGATCATACTTCGACTTCTCGTAGTTGACCTTTAGCTTCAGTTTATTTTCAATGAAGCTTGAGATATTTCCCATTGCACGTTTGGCGGCTTTTCGTGTCTTCACAAAGATAGTACTGTCATCCGCATACCTTACGAATCGAAGATTGCGTTTCTCTAGTTCTTTATCTAAATCGTCTAACATGATATTAGATAATAAAGGACTTAACGGACCTCCTTGCGGAGTTCCCTCCTCACTTTTATGAAAAAGTCCGCCTATCATAATGCCTGCTTGAAGGAATTTACGAATCAGTTTAAGAACTCGTTTATCTTCAATTTTCCGCTCTAACATTCCCATGAGCTTGTCATGATTCACTTTATCGAAGAACTTCTCCAAATCCATATCCACTACCCATGTATAACCTTCGGTTATATAGGACTTTGCCTTTCGAACCGCCTGGTGCCCTTGTTTGTTAGGGCGAAATCCATAGCTATTCTCCGAAAAGGTTGAGTCATATATCTTGGTCAATATTTGGGCAATGGCTTGTTGAATGAAACGGTCTAGAACGGTTGGAATACCCAAAAGCCGAACTCCGCCGTTTGGTTTCGGGATTTCGATACGACGGACGGGCTTCGGTTGATAGGTACCCTGTAAAAGGGCAGTTTTCAT
Source organism: Peribacillus simplex (assembly GCF_001578185.1). Lineage (NCBI taxonomy): Bacteria > Bacillati > Bacillota > Bacilli > Caryophanales > Bacillaceae > Peribacillus > Peribacillus simplex. Next base: position 4,805,170 of record NZ_CP011008.1, read on the forward strand.
GTTGTACCATTCGGTTACGAGGTGCGGTCTCAGGTTTTGGACCCGCATTCCATCTACACCATGGCTTCCCTTATTTCTTTCTACACGCTTCAATGCCTGTATTAAGTTTTCCCTCTCTAGTATCTGTTCCATTAACATCGTTGATATCCTTTCTACGTGGATAAATGGTCTATTTGTGCCTTTATCTGCTCCACCCTTTTGAAGTTCCCCGTGTATTCACCACTTCTTCCTTCAAATAAGTTCCGTTAGGAATTGTTTGCTTCTTCACAGATAACGAACGCCTAGTATTCATCCTTCTTAATCTGTTCGGTCCTTCCTTGTCTTCTCGAGTAGACAAGTACTATGACCTCTGCTGACTTCTGATGATTCAGCTGTCCATCACTGGAAAGGTTACCAAGTGTACTTGGCTGTCATCAGACCTCCCCGGGTAAGAGTGCAATCTTTCCCTCCATCTATCTGCTTCATTTACTCTGTACCACCTTCGGCAGTAAGGACTTTGTTTTGTTTCGCAAACTCATCCAATGATACCTAGCCTTATATGAAGTTCGTGTTCCTCAGACCGGAGGTTTGCCGCTTGCTTCCTTCAGATTCCACGTCACCGTGGACACCCTTGCATTAAGCTAACCACTACTACTGCCTTCATGATTCGGGACTTCCACCCTATAGATTGCACCCATGCCGGGCGCACGAAAAAAGAAAGAGGGAGCATATGCCCCCTCTTACTTCCATTATTCAGCGTCAAAAACTTCGACTTTTTCCATTTTGTCGCCATTTTTCATAGCTTTGGCTGTTTCAAGTCCAGATGTCACTTTACCGAATACTGTGTGAACACCGTTAAGATGCGGTTGTGGCGCGTGCACGATAAAGAATTGGCTTGAGCCAGTATCTTTTCCAGCGTGTGCCATGGATAGGCTGCCTGCCTCATGTTTGTGAGGGTTTCCTACTGTTTCACATTTGATTTGCTTGCCGCTTCCGCCTGCACCTGTACCTGTAGGATCTCCGCCTTGGCTTACGAAACCAGGGATTACTCGGTGAAAGACTACACCATTATAAAATCCTGTGTTTGCTAAGTTTTCGAAGTTAGCCACTGTGTTCGGTGCTTCGTTCGGGAAAAGTTCGAATTCGATCTTTTCTCCATTTGTCATAAGTATGTATCCTTTTTTAGCCATGTAAAACATCTCCTTTAATATGAACTGAATCAAATCTAATAGTAACATTTTTAGAAGTAGAAAGAAAAGGAAGCGCTACTTATTTCGAATTGCATCATTATACTTTTTGACGTTTTTTCTTTTATAATGGGGTAGATTCAGTATAAAAGGGGGAACGAACCATGTTACAGCAATTTGATGCATTGGTTGTAAACAAGCAAGATGATCGATTTTCCGTTAACATTCAGCAACTATCACTTGATGATTTGCCGCAAGGGGAAGTGCTCATCCGTGTCCATTATTCCGGGGTGAACTATAAAGATAGCCTTGCCAGCATTCCGAATGGAAACATTGTCAGCAGCTATCCGATCGTTCCAGGAATTGATATGGCTGGTATAGTCGTTTCATCTGAGGATTCCCGGTTTCAGGAAGGCGACGAAGTCATTGCGACCTCCTACGGGATTGGCGTTTCACAATCCGGCGGCTATAGTCAATTGGCCCGTGTTCCTGCAGATTGGATCGTTCCACTTCCTGATGGCCTTACAATGAGAGAGGCGATGATCATCGGAACTGCCGGTTTCACTGCTGCCTTATCAGTTCTGCGCCTTGAAGAAAATAACCTCACTCCAGATCAAGGGAGCGTTCTCGTCACTGGTGCAACTGGCGGGGTCGGCAGTTTCGCTGTCTCGATCCTTGCCAAACTTGGCTATTCAGTGGAAGCAAGTACAGGAAAGGAATCGGAACATGGATACCTAAAGGAAATCGGAGCGACGACCATTGTATCCCGTGAAGATGTATATGATGGCAAGCTTCGGGCACTGGGCAAACAGAAGTGGAGCGGGGCGGTAGATCCCGTCGGCGGTGAACCGTTAGCCTCGGTCCTTAGCCAAATCAAGTATGGCGGATCTGTAGCGGTAAGCGGATTAACAGCTGGCACAAGCCTTCCTGCCACCGTCTTTCCATTCATCTTAAGAGGTATTAATTTACTTGGGGTCGATTCGGTCAATTGCCCGATGGATACAAGATTGAAAGTTTGGCATCGCCTTGCCACCGACTTTAAACTTGCACATTTAGAACAGCTTGTTCAACAGGAAATTACTATTAAAGAATTGCCTGACATCCTTCCTACCCTATTAAAAGGGGAAGCAAGAGGCAGAACGATCGTTAAGCTATAATCCAAAAAGTGACGAGAGCATGGCTTCTCGTCACTTTTCATTGTGAGCTCTCATTGAGGGGGAGAATGATTTCTACAATCGTCCCTTTTCCCACTTCGCTACTGAAATGAATTTCCCCATTATGCCCATGAATGATTTTAGTACTGACCATGAGCCCCAATCCTGTTCCTTTTTCCGTTGTGCTATAAAAAGGCTGCCCCAAATGCTTCATGCGCTCTTGTGAGATTCCACAGCCTTGATCAATGAATCGGATTATCGCGTAGACTCCCTCATAGTTTAACTGTATATGAAGTTTGCCGCCTTTCGGCATGGCTTCAATCGCATTATTGACGACATTCGTGAAAACCTGTTTTAACTGATTCGGTTCGCCAATGACCGATCCCAAACCCGTATGATATTCCTTGATGATTTCAACATCATACAATATCGCTTGAAACTCGGCTAATGTAATCACACTATCCAAAATATCGTTAAGCTGAATCGATTCACAAACCTTCGCTTCAGGCTCTGCTAAACTTAAAAATTCATTGGCCAGTATTTCAATTTTCTCAACTTCGCTGACCGTCATTTCAAGATAGTCCTTTTGCTCAGGGTGTTCCCTTAATAATTGTAAAAATCCTTTGACCGTAGTTAATGGATTTCTTATTTCATGTGCGATACCCGCAGCCATTTGTCCAACGGCCGATAACATATTGGATTTACAAAGCAGCTCTTCGGTCTTTTTACGCTCCGTAATATCCCTGCAGAATACCTGTATGGCTGGTTGACCTTTATAAATAATCGGAAGACCGAGTGTTTCTCCATAAAATACTTGTCCGTCAAGTCTAATGAACTTTTGTTCCAGTAAACCCACCGCCTGATAATCGTCCCTCATTATCCCGATTCTTTTTTGTACACTTTCCCGGGAATCCAGGTGAACGAACTGAAAGACCGACTTACCGATAATATCTTCCACACTATCCATCCCCAGCATTTTTGCCCCCATGGGATTCATATACTCTATTATCCCATCACGATGTACAAAAATCGCTTCAGGTGACACCTCCACTAAACTGCGATACCTTTGCTCACTTTCCTTCAAGGCAGCTTCAGCAAGCTTTTGGTTCGTGATATCCCGATAAACGAAGACCAGTGCGGACGGCTCATATTCATTATCCCGGATATTAAACAGGGAGATGCTCACATTGATTAACCGGCCATCCTTCCTTTGCCTGACCGTCTCAAAGCCTTTCTTTTTTACCCCTGCCCTAATCTGGTCATGCAATTCCTTGGCTGATTCCTTCAAGAATTCAGGAATAATTGGATATGGCATGCCAATGAGCTCATCATTCTTCCAACCGAAAAACTCTTCAAAAGCGGCATTTACTTGAAGGGTCTTTCCTTCCAGATCAACAATGGATATGGCGTCCGGGTTGTTCTCCATGAATGACCTAAGTTTCTCTGTATCATCCACCGACTGTTCTCCCATTCGCCCTTGTCCATAATTAATAAGCCTTTTACTCATCAAATTTTTTTATTCCTTTCTTATCCGGAAATTTACAGTCTCAATTTTACAGTATCAGTAAATCATTTGCCAGTTTTATCATATGATACTATCCTATTTAAAGATTGATGCACAAAGAGGCCAAACCTCCATAAGGTTCAGCCTCTTCCTTAAAATGTACTATAAATATTTTCACATTCTGCACCTGTTGGTTCATAAAAGCAATGAAGCTTGAAACGCCCAACGAGGGGCTGATTATACCAGGTTGCCGGACAATCTCCCTGTGGCCTGAAGTACCATAGGCTAAATTTCGAGGGCCATAGCCTTTCACCATTTATACTGCGACGCGCAAGCCTTATTTCTCTTTCCCTTGCTCGTTGATAAAAATACCCCTTCTGCACAGCTTCAAAGGCATGTTCCTGATAAATCATGTCTGGAATCGTCCTCAGCCCTTTGAAATCGGAACAATTAGACCTAATCCGATTGATCCCAACATTCCCGATCATCAACATGCCTTGATCACCTTCACCCTCGCCTTCAGCTCTAAGCAATCTTGCCAATAAGGCACGATCGGCAGCAGTGTTCTTTACAACAGCCATCCTATCACCTCCACTTTTTTTATCCTATGCCCCATATATGGAAAAATACTCCGGTTTTTCACAAAACCTTCATATAAAGTACACGTCCCATCAATATTAAAACATTATACTTAAGTAAGGCTGGGTAGCACGCGTGGCTATCATGGTATTTGGCGAAGGCGGGGCCAATACTTTCTTTCTACATATAAAAAGGCGACACATATTGTGCCGCCTTTTCCTCTTGTCCTATCATTCTTTCTCTTTAAATGCCGCTTCAAACGCCAATGATACCTTTTCGAACTCTTCATCCGATTCGATATCGAGCAGCTCACCTTCGCCTTCGACCCTGAAAAAGAAAATATCGATATCTTCCTCTGTATCTTCTTCAATATCTTCAAGCAAACCTACTGCTACATATTCCGTTCCTTCTACATCCAATGATCCTAAAACCTCAACTTCATGGCCTTCATTATTGTCATCAGTAAGGGTGAAAACCTCACCTTCACGAATATTACCCATATTACCTCTCCTCCCATATCCATTAAATAATGGAGTTGTTTCCATAGTATATCGACTATTCCATATAGAAACAAATTTTTGCCCTGAAAAAAATAAATTCTTTTCTTTTCAAGAAAAGAATCCATTAAAATGGGAAAATGACCCTAAAAAGCGAACGAAATATTAATACCTTACCAATATATAGTATAGACGGAAGGAGGTTATAGGATGAGTGACCAAAATGATTTAATTTCCAGCATCAAACTTTTCTTAAAGGGAGAGAAACAGGCATACGACGAGCTATATGAAAAAACTATTCAAAGTGTCTATAGAAACGTTCACTTTCTTATAGACGAAAAAGCGGATATTGACGATGTGATTCAGGATATCTACATAGAGGTCTATAAGTCTCTTCGTAAATATGATTGCGAAAGACCTTTCAAACCATGGTTAATGGGGATTGTCATACGGCAGCTTCAAACCTATCGACGGAAAAGGTGGATGCGCCTAAGGATTTCTAAAAAGGCAGAAGCAGAAGTAGCAGTACAAATCAATGTTCCAGATTTTTCTCATGACATTATTGATAAAATTTCTAATCAACAACTCGTAGATTTAGTAAACCAGTTACCTTACAAGCTAAAACAAGTCGTAATTCTTCGCTACTTAAATGATTATTCACAAGAAGAGGTAGCCAGAATTTTAGAAATCCCGATTGGAACCGTTAAATCCAGGATTCACGCTTCTTTAAGAAAGTTGAATGCGAAAGGAAAAGAAAGTCAATTATTTTTAGAGAAAGTGAGGAATGTATAATGAACAATCTTCATAATCAATTAAGGGAAGCATTATATGAAGAAAGTAAGAGCCTAAATCCTTCACCAGAACTAAAAGTAAAAGTAATGAGTACAATAACAACTAATCGAGGGAAAAGAAAAAAACATTTAATAACAAGCGTGCTAATTGCTTCACTGTTACTCCCAACCAGTGCTTTCGCCTATCAATCCTTCCTGGCTGATGATCTATACGGATCATTCGAGCAGGTAAAAAAGCATTTGGCTAATGCTACCATGGAGGGATACCTCCTTTTCGATGCAAAACTGTCCCAAGCTAAAGGTGAATTGGGAAAAGAAGAGTATGCTGATTTCAAAGAATTATTACATGTAGTAACTGAGTCTAAGCTAGACTATGGAGATGCAAACGGCAATATTGATTACGACCAACTTCCTTCAAGAAAAATCGCTGAATTAAAAACAGCTTTTATGGAAATACAGCCATATTTCGATAAATTAAACGGACTAGTATCCAGTGAAGAGTTGTTAACGGCTGAGGAATACGAAACGTATATTGAGGCTCTTATGACATATGAAAAAATTGCCGTGCAAAGTGGGAGTGAAAACGGCTCAGTTAATGTCGATGACTTACCTGCTAATCTTCAAGCTGAATTTCAAGATGCAAGGGATTTCATGGATTATGTAAATGAGATGCAAATTCAATGAAGTAGAAAGAGTTCTCCACTATACATGTATAGACAATACTTTTCTTCATTAAGTATTGTCTATTTCTTTATCAATCATTTTCCACGATTCACCAGCCAATTCTTCCTTCATCCATAATTTTTTAATAATCAGAAAAACACTACCCCGAAATTGTAATTTTATTACGAATAATGTTATATATACTAATACTTTCATATTGTACTAAACAAAATTAGGAGGAAGTTCCTTGGCTATAAAAAGAGTCGATCATATCGGAGTTGTTGTAAGAGATCTTGAAGAATCCATAACCTTTTATCAGGATGTATTAGATTTAAAAGTGAAATCGCGGGTGCTACATACTAATGGTGTAATCCAACTAGCATTCCTTGGATACAATGATTCAGACGAAACAGAAATTGAATTAATTCAAGGTTATAGCGACACACTGCCATCCGAAGCAACGATCCACCATTTTGCAATTACTGTGGATGATATCGAAGAGGAATATGACCGGATTAAAAGTTTAGATAACATCGAGCTGATTGATGAAGAAATCGTCACCCTTCCAAATGGTTATCGCTATTTCTATATATATGGACCAGAAAAAGAGTGGATTGAATTTTTCCAAAGGTAAAAGTTAATTAATAAAAAAGCAGAGTTGATAAAACTTCTGCTTTCTTTACGTTATCTTACCTTACCTAAACCGAACTGGTTCTCTCTCCCCCCCTTTTCGAACAAGCATTAAAGTTAATAAAATAAGATTACGTCATACACTTCCTTTAAGCTAGGTTAGACATGAAGAGGCCCTTGGTTTATTAAGGGCTCTTATTCTCATGAACGATTCCTCTTTGTAACTAACAAAAAATCATACATCCTGCTTCTCAAATTGTCTTATTAACCGATTTAATATAATATGCTCTGACTGCTTAAAGCTTTCCTTTTCAAAATAAAAAGTTGATTCAAGGAACCTTCCCCCTGAATCAACCTTGCTTTTCTCCCCGATTCACCAGCTTGCCTTTTTGACACCTGGCAGTTGCCCTTTATGAGCAAGTTCCCTAAAAACGATTCGTGACATGTTGAATTTGCGCATATATCCACGGGGCCTTCCTGTTACTCCGCAACGATTGTGAACCCTTGTCGGCGAAGAATCACGCGGGAGTTTGGCCAATGCAGCATGATCCCCCTTCTCCTTCAATTGCGTTCTAAGTTCTGCATACTTTTCGACCATTGCCAACTGTTTTTGTGCTTTTACCACCTTGGATTTTTTAGCCATTTTAATCTCTCCTTTTTAAACATAATGATTGTATAAATTCTATAAACTGTTCACAATTCGTTCCGCTGCCTGTCTTGCTCCAGATATATTCCTGGATATCGGTCCCATTTCAAGTTCAGCCAATGCACCCGTGACATATAAACCAGGTCCCCACTGCAACGACTGCGATACAATCGGATAACCACATTCAGCAAGGCGTAAATCATGCGACTGGATGACTGGCGTTAGCCAATCCTTCCCTGGCATTGAAGACTTAAAGCCGGTTGCTAAAAGGATCGTCCCTGTTTGTTGGATAACCTTTTCGTTTTTATCCCTGAGGCTAATATACCCGTCCCTCCACACAGCGCTTATCACTTCAACATCCATGACACGCAATAATACCTGTTTAACCTGATTCATCAGCACTTTATGTAAGTCAGGTGGAATGGATCCCTTATAACGGGCATGGATAATGGCTTCGCGTCTTTTCTGATAGCTTGTTATAGCACGGAAAGGACGCTGTCTTTTCGGCCCCAACCAACCAGGATCACTGTCGAAATTATGAATTCTAAACGGATGCCGCTTTAGTACCGTTACTTCATTGGGATAGATCTTACTCAGCTTTAAAGCCAGATGGACAGAAGATATGCCTCCCCCAATGATCGTGATGGGTCCATGTAATTGTGTCAGCTCCGGAATATTTCCATCGAATATGTGAAAAATGAAGCCCTCATGCTCTTGTTTTAATTGCAGTGCCCAATCCGGCCAATAATGCTGTTCACCAATACCAATTGAAATCACGATTTTTTTCCCTGCAAGTCGTCGCTTGTTTTGCAATTGTACTTCCCAGCCCTGTCCCGTTTTACAGACAGACGTGACTTTCCCTTGCACCCATGCCTGCTTAATAGATAAATCATCTGTAACTTGAGCACAGTGTTCATTGAAGGATTGTAGGGATGGCCGCTTATATTGGCCATAAAAATTATTGTTCCAGTCTGCTTTTTCCACATATTTCTGCAGGCTGAATGGATTCACATCCAGATGGTGTACGGATGGTGAACGTAAATATGGCATTGAAATCACTTCCGTACAATGCTTCCATCTCGCCAATGGTTCTCCATTTCTATCTACAATCGCCAGCTGGTCCACTGTCGTTTTTCCTGACTTTAGTAAAAATGTGGCCATCGTCGTACCTTGAATGCCTCCGCCAATAATGATCCATTCCAACATGAACTTCCCCCCTTTTACATCCATTCCCTTCAATAAAACATAATCATTACGATTTAAACGACGGAATTACTTCGTTTCTCGGTGAAGCGTGTGTTTCTTTAAACGCGGACAGTACTTTTTCAATTCGATTCGATCCGGGTTATTCCGCTTGTTTTTCGTTGAGATATAATTTCGGTCCCCTGATTCTGTGCATGCTAAAGTAATGTTTACTCTCATGTTTGTTCCTCCTAAGTTTATTAATGAACTATTTCCGTAAATGCAGGTAATGGATCTTCATACAGAGACCAATCATGCTGCAGCTCTATTTCCGTCAATAAGCATTGATCTAATTCATTTTCGATTTCCTGTTGATTCATTTGAATGCCAATCAGCACTAGTTCCGTCATCCGGTCTCCGTAAAGATCATCCCAGCGTTCCAATAATTCAGGTTCATCCTGCAGTATCTGCTGTTGTTCATCTTTAGGATAAGCAGCAATCCATTTACCTGCTCCCTCGATCATTAATGACGGTCCAGCCTGTGATAGCAGGCCCGCTGTATCATTTCTTGATGCCAACCAAAGGAAGCCTTTTGCCCGCACAACTTCCACCGGCCAACTTTCCAGCCACGTCATCAGCCGCGATGGATGAAATGGTTTTTTCCTTCTGTAAACGAAGGAGGCAATCCCATATTCTTCAGTTTCTGGAATATGCTCATCATTTAATTCCTTTATCCAACCCGCCCCTTGGCTTGCCTTTTCATAATCAAACAGATGGGTGTTCATGACTTCTTTTAACGGCACCTGGGAATGATCCGTTTCTATAATCCGCGCATCCGGGTTTATTTTTTGAAGGACCCCATTTAACTCCCCTATATCTTCTGGCTTCATTAAATCCATTTTATTTAGAAGTATTACATTGGCGAACTCAATTTGATCAATCAATAGATCAACCACTTCCCTCTGATCGGCCTCATCCTTTGCCTGCATTCGATCAATAAGAGTTTCCCCTGAAGCGTAATCCTGCCAAAAGTTCTTCGCATCAACAACAGTGACCATCGTATCGAGCCGACAAAATTGTGATAAATCAATTCCCACGTTTTCATCAACATACGTGAAGGTTTGGGCGACCGGAACGGGCTCACTGATACCGGTCGATTCAATCACGATATAGTCGATATTACCTTGTGTGGACAGCTTTTCCACTTCAATCATTAAATCCTCACGAAGCGTACAGCATATGCAACCGTTCTGCATTTCCACCAACTTTTCATCTGTCCGGGTAAACCCTCCCTGTTTGACAAGGGAAGCATCAATATTGACCTCACTCATATCATTGACGATGACGGCAACCTTCAGCTTCTCCCGATTTTCAAGGATATGATTCAGCAGTGTCGTTTTTCCCGCGCCAAGGTATCCACTCAAAACTGTAACAGGGATTTTCTTATTTCTCATTCACAAACACTCCTTAAACATTTCTGCTTTTTACCCACCTACAAATCAAAATCATTACGATTTATTCGATAGAATTATTTTTTCGTTTAGTACTACCCCTTTATAATAAAACGTAATCATTACTATTTGCAAGTTTTTTTCAAAATTACCTCTCGAATATTTCCTGAACGAGTTTATCGCCATTGCTCCAAATACAGCAGCATGGGCACTCACGTAAAAAATTCATCTGTGCAGAAATTCCAAAAATACGCTCCATCGTTTTCGCCGGCCTTGACTGTATAAGTTATTATTATTAACGAATTGAATTAAAGTAAGTTTATAAAAATAAATAGAAGCCCAATCACACCTAACAACATGTGTAATGAACCTCCAGTGCGGCTTTATAATTTATTGTACTTCCATATAACAGCTGATCATCAGCAACGTTTCATTATCCAATTCATTTTTCCTTTTTTAAGAAGAACCTTTAACGTATTACTTTGTTGCAAATCATATGCTTATTCCGCCATTTTCCACTCTGAAGATTTTACTGTCTCTTGTTCAAAAGTTTCAATCTCTCTCTGTTTAGCCAGTTTAGAAGCTTGTGACACGGACCATGTTAAATTCCCAAAGGCAATCACTGTCCCGATCGAGATAACTAACACCTTTTTACAAAGTATTTTCTTCAATAGCAACCTCCTGAAAATGTATTGGATTACTTTAAATATAAACCAACACTGTTAACCTAACATTAAGCGACTGTAAATGTACGGAACTTATATTTGTACATTAGTTGTAAACTTTGTTTGCCAACAAAAAAAAGCTGATTGCATCCGCAGCCAGCTTTTTTTCCTTATTTATAGAACACTTTGTCGACGTTGTATTTAGCATGAAGTTTATTGATCATGTACGTTTCATAGATATCACGTTCCATAGCGTCTTCGACTATAAGAATGTCAATTTTCTTGACTTCATTACGATGCTCTTTAATCGGAGAAACATTATCCTCGAAATGCTTCTTGACCCTTTGTCTTAATTTACGAGCTTTTCCGACAAAAATCAGCTCATCATTTTCATTGTAAAACAAGATGATGCCGCCTTTATCACGGGGAATCAAATGAAAATCGATAAACCCGTAAATTTCAGGAATGACAGCTTCGTCTCCTTCTATAACTTGTTTTCTTTGTTTGATGCTTATATCCGCTGCAGGGATTTCAATTTTTATCATTACAATTCACGTCCTCTATTTGTATAAGGTGAAACTTTCAATCGGAATCAAAACTCCGGTAATGGATAAATTTCACGCCAGGCACACTTAAAGGTAAATGGTATCATAATTATGAATGAAAAGCCATGTATCCCTTTAATGGTTTAGATTCGATGTCGATTCAGCATTAAATATAAAGAAGAAGACTCGCTGAGAGCCTCCTTCTTTGTCGGAAATATCCTTACCACCTGTGAGCCTTTGCATTGCTTCTTAGTATAATGTTTGTTTGCGATTCTTGCGTATGGCCATTAACTTGAGATTTTGAACGCTTAGGTCTTGTCCAATTATGGTGAAACTTTTGAGAATGTGGATCTAATTGATCTTTATAGCTCATTCTGTGTCACCTCATCATTAGGATTTGGATATTCCGTTCAGTGATAGTAATCGCCATCACTTGTTCTAGTATTTTATTTTTCCAAGGCATTTATACATATTCTTTAAAAAGTGAATTCAGCTGACTTGCCTTTTGCAAGGACTTCCCCTTCTTCATCTACCGCATCACTTGTCATGAAGGATATGCCTTCTATGTTTCCATCCCTTAGAATGAAACCAATGTTTCCATTTTTCGAACCATTTCCTTCTATTTCACCAGTAAGTTCTTCTAAGTAGATGTCATCTTCCCACGTCAGATGTTCCCCGCTGTCCGTTTCAAGAAATGCGACTGGGGAAAACTTGATTTTTTTATCCGAATGGTTTTTGATTTCCACGTTTACTTTTACGATATCGAAATCTTCATCATGAGTATAGCCATGAAAGAAATCAATCATGCTGTAATCCGGAGTGGCATGCATCACTTTCATGTCTTTGACTTCAACCTCAATCGGACCAACATTCAACGCTTCATTCACTTTTTTATAGGCTTTCAAAGTTAAGTCGCCCTTAGCATCGGAAACGTTTTGGCCGATTTGGTTCAATTTTAAATCATCAGGAAGCTGTGGATTCGGAACATAGACATCCTTTTTCACCAGTGGCCGTGCAACTTCCTCTGTTTTTTCTTTAGCTGTCGTTTCTTCTTTGTAAGCTGGTTGTGTATTAAGAGCACCAAATGTCGTTAATATCAGGGCACCAATCATCAGTCTGTTCATTGAATCCCTCCCTGAAGTATTTTTACTTCTTTAATAGATCAAAGATGATTTTGGCTTGATCCGTGTTATCGACCTGGCCTGCAAAACGTTCTTTATATGGTCCATATGCGTAGACCGGAACATCTTCACCTGTATGTCCCCCTGTAGTCCATGCAGTGTTGGTCCGATTGTCGAATATGGCTTCGATGGCATTATCGACGTTCGTCACATTTTTTGATTTGGCGGCTTCTGTTACCGTTTTGATTTCATCGTTAGTTAGTTTCAGTTCATTTTGATTAATATATTGCTTTAAAGTCTTTTCAACATCGGCCCCTTTGACGATGGCATCCGCCATGAAGTCAGGGGTGCGTTTGGCTGCCTTGATCGGTTCACCATACCAATTATATATTCCTTTAGCCCCGATCGAGAATCCTCCTGTAGAGTGATCGGCAGTGGCCACCACTAATGTATGTTTGTCTTTCTTCGCAAATTCGATGGCCGCTTTGTATGCTTTTTCAAAGTCTTCCATTTCACTCATTGCACCTACGATATCATTATCATGTCCCGCCCAATCGACCTGGCTTCCCTCGACCATAAGGAAGAATCCATCTTTGTCTTTATTCAAGCGCTGGATTGCCGAACTTGTCATGTCTGACAAAGAAGGCGTTTCACTTGGGCGGTCAATCATTTTCGGGAGTCCTTCAGAAGCGAATAAACCAAGGACCTGTTCATTTTTGTCCTTAAGCATTTGATTTTTATCAGTCACATAACTGTACCCGTCTTTTTCGAAGGCTTTCGCCAAATTGACATCAGGCCGGACAAAATTGGACTTCCCACCGCCCAATAGGACGTCAATTTTATGTTTGCCCTTGATTAAGTCATTATAATAATCGTCTGCGATTGAATTCATGTTTTTCCGATTTTCATCATGGGCTCCAAAAGATGCTGGTGTAGCATGAGTGATTTCAGAAGTGGCAACCAATCCCGTCGCTTTTCCTTTTTCCTTTGCTGCTTCCAATACGGTTTTGACTTCAGATTTATCATTATCCACTGCAATTGCTGCGTTATAGGTCTTCACTCCGGAAGACATTGCCGTTGCTGCTGAGGCTGAATCCGTTATATTTTGTGCAGCGTCTTCAGGGTAGGTCATCTGCTGGCCAACCAAGTATTTATCAAACTCTGTCTTTTCTGCCACCTTCGTACCAGGATTATCTTTTAAATACCGGTATGCGGAAGTATAGGAAACACCCATGCCGTCACCGATAAGGAAAATCACGTTCTTGATCTCCGGTTCTTTTTTTTGCTTATCCTTTGCCGAAACACGATCCGCTGCGGACCATGATAAACTTCCAAATGCTAATGCAGAAGCGAGTGTGATGGGCAAAACCTTTTTACTCCAATTATGAATCAAATGAATGACCTCCCTATAATTAATATCTAATTAAACTATAGGTGAAGAAGATGAATACAATGTCAAGGCTATGTAAAAATGCAGTAGGATTATTATTAAGACAAGGTAAAGGCAGACATGTCAGGGGATTGTATGCACTTTATGAGGTTGTTGGTTATTCAGGAAAATCGGGACCATTTTATATGGTTTTGAGGAGTGAAAAAAAATTGGTTAACACCAACGTGGTTAAGTGATCTTGAACAAAGTTCTTTTCATTCAACTTCTTCAATTCGGGGTGATTTGTTAGGGATTTGAAAGTGCTAAAAAAATTAATGGAGAAAAAAGAATCGAGTAGGAGGAGGCGCCTAGCCTCCGACCTCTCACACCACCGTACGTACCGTTCGGTATACGGCGGTTCAGTTTAAGTCTGACGTAGTTTTGTATATCGTTCATATAGATTTACTAACCCATGATGGAGCCAATAAACATTATTAAGGGTTTTGTCTAGAATAGGACTATGCGCTATGCGCCAATAACCCTTTCTGCTATTTCCCCATTCATATGCTTTTCCAAATGGGACGCCTAATCCTTTGAGTTTCCTCACCCTCGTTCTTGGTAATTTCCATTGCTTCCATAGGCACATTCTGAGTCTTCTTCGAATCCATGAATCTAAATTCTTCAATACGTTCGGAGTATCAATGAGGGCGAAATACCCCATCCAACCTCTAAGGTATTGCTTTAACTTATTTATTCGGAGTTCCATGGGTATCGGTAATTTTCTCGAGGTCATTTCCCTGATTCGTTTCTTTACCCTCTTCACCGTTTGTTTAGCCAGTAGAACCTTCGGGTTCTTCTTTGACTTCGTGAAACTAAAACCGAGAAACGTTCTGTTCCAAGGGCGATCATACTTCGACTTCTCGTAGTTGACCTTTAGCTTCAGTTTATTTTCAATGAAGCTTGAGATATTTCCCATTGCACGTTTGGCGGCTTTTCGTGTCTTCACAAAGATAGTACTGTCATCCGCATACCTTACGAATCGAAGATTGCGTTTCTCTAGTTCTTTATCTAAATCGTCTAACATGATATTAGATAATAAAGGACTTAACGGACCTCCTTGCGGAGTTCCCTCCTCACTTTTATGAAAAAGTCCGCCTATCATAATGCCTGCTTGAAGGAATTTACGAATCAGTTTAAGAACTCGTTTATCTTCAATTTTCCGCTCTAACATTCCCATGAGCTTGTCATGATTCACTTTATCGAAGAACTTCTCCAAATCCATATCCACTACCCATGTATAACCTTCGGTTATATAGGACTTTGCCTTTCGAACCGCCTGGTGCCCTTGTTTGTTAGGGCGAAATCCATAGCTATTCTCCGAAAAGGTTGAGTCATATATCTTGGTCAATATTTGGGCAATGGCTTGTTGAATGAAACGGTCTAGAACGGTTGGAATACCCAAAAGCCGAACTCCGCCGTTTGGTTTCGGGATTTCGATACGACGGACGGGCTTCGGTTGATAGGTACCCTGTAAAAGGGCAGTTTTCATGTTGTACCATTCGGTTACGAGGTGCGGTCTCAGGTTTTGGACCCGCATTCCATCTACACCATGGCTTCCCTTATTTCTTTCTACACGCTTCAATGCCTGTATTAAGTTTTCCCTCTCTAGTATCTGTTCCATTAACATCGTTGATATCCTTTCTACGTGGATAAATGGTCTATTTGTGCCTTTATCTGCTCCACCCTTTTGAAGTTCCCCGTGTATTCACCACTTCTTCCTTCAAATAAGTTCCGTTAGGAATTGTTTGCTTCTTCACAGATAACGAACGCCTAGTATTCATCCTTCTTAATCTGTTCGGTCCTTCCTTGTCTTCTCGAGTAGACAAGTACTATGACCTCTGCTGACTTCTGATGATTCAGCTGTCCATCACTGGAAAGGTTACCAAGTGTACTTGGCTGTCATCAGACCTCCCCGGGTAAGAGTGCAATCTTTCCCTCCATCTATCTGCTTCATTTACTCTGTACCACCTTCGGCAGTAAGGACTTTGTTTTGTTTCGCAAACTCATCCAATGATACCTAGCCTTATATGAAGTTCGTGTTCCTCAGACCGGAGGTTTGCCGCTTGCTTCCTTCAGATTCCACGTCACCGTGGACACCCTTGCATTAAGCTAACCACTACTACTGCCTTCATGATTCGGGACTTCCACCCTATAGATTGCACCCATGCCGGGCGCACAAATAAAGCATCCATTCAGGATGCTTCAGACTGTAGACAAACTCGCAGAAAGCGAGTTTGCCTTCAGTTTTTTTCTTTGAAATGTTCCAGTCATTTTCAGAAAACCGCTCCCTTACCGCCGACTGACTGAAGCGCTCCATTCAAAGAGCGCTTTTTTCACTATTATTTTTCTACAACTAAACATTCCAAAGCACGGGCCGCATTTACTCTCGCTACCTCGATTGAATCGGCAGATGACAGGGCTACAGCGACCCTTCTCCCGGCCTTTGTAACCGGTTTTCCGAAAAGACGGACTTGTGTATTTGGTATAGCCAAGGCTTGTTCAACACCGACTATAGAATATTCCGATAACTCATCTTGCGCTTTTAATGGGCGGCTGGCACCTGGGTTGACCAGCGTGATTTCCGGGATGGGAAATCCTAGGATCGCTCGAACATGCAGGGCAAACTCCGACAAATTCTGAGTCACTAGTGTCACTAGCCCCGTATCATGCGGACGTGGGGAAACTTCACTGAAATAGACTTTATCCCCAGAGAGGAAAAGCTCAACACCGAATAATCCGTACCCTCCAAGTTCATCTGTAATGGCATGGGCAATTCTTTTCGCTTCCACTATTTGCGCTTCTGTCATATTATGCGGCTGCCAGGATTCAATATAATCCCCGCCCTGCTGAATGTGGCCGATGGGAGCACAAAACATGGTACCGTTTACTGCCCGGACAGTAAGCAGCGTGATTTCCGAATCAAAACGGATAAATTCTTCAACGATCACCCGTCCATTTTGAACCCGGCCGCCTTCCATCGCGATTTTCCAGCACTCTTCCATGTCACCTTCCGTTCGGCACACGCTTTGACCTTTCCCTGAAGAACTCATCAGCGGTTTTACGACATTCGGAAATCCAACTTCTTTGGCAGCTTGGGCAAATTCTTCATAAGTATCAGCGAATTTGTAGGCTGCCGTCGGAATCTCCAGGGTTTCAGAAGCCAACCTCCTGATTCCTTCACGATCCATAGTCAATTTAGCTGCTCTTGCCGTCGGAATGACATGAAAGCCTTCCTCTTCCAATTTGACTAATTCAGATGTAGCAATGGCTTCGATTTCCGGTACAATCAAATCGGGTTGTTCTTTTTCTACAATTCCCCTTAGTTGTTCCGCGTCAAGCATATCGATCACATAACTGCGATGGGCGACTTGCATGGCAGGGGCTAGTTCATAGCGGTCTACAGCAACGGTCTCCACACCAAGGCGCTGTGCTTCAAGTATGACTTCTTTCCCCAATTCACCGGAGCCCAATAATAAAATCTTTTTGGATTTATACATTCAGTCTCTCCTCCTCAATACCTTAAAATTATTATATACGAACTATAAACGAATAAAAATAAATATTTATTCGTATTTTCATTAAAAATCACACAAAAAACATGAAATGACTACAGTTCATTTAAGTTTTTAAAAAATAACTTGAAAGCTAGGAATAATAAGTTTTATGTAGTTTTCCGGAAAGGTATATACGGAGTCTCCCTATTCAACATGAATAGATGGTCTTTTCATGTTTATCAATGAGGGAGGAAATACCCTATGCAAAAGGATTCGATAAGGCCCTTTCCCCTCTGTTGATTGGGGACACAGATGCACATGTCGAAATTTGCACTACGATTCATTTTGAAAATGTAAGCGCTTTCTATTATAATGGAATTAGGTTGGATGGCATGCGTGGCCGTCAAAGTATATGGCGTAGGTGGGGCCAATACTAGCGCTAAGGAAGTCAAACTTCTTTACCGTAAAACTATCAGGATTCTTTTTGGTAGGGCTGCAATATTACTCGGACGAGTACTGGAGAACGTCCGTTACTTTTTAGGCTAAAAAGCGAGTTAATCATGCAATCGATAAGTAAAGCATAACTTTACTTATTTTTTGCAGCAGCCCTCATCGTCTCAAGTCTAATAGTTTATAAGACTAAAAAGCTCTTCCCCATGGAAACGGAGTCGAGCTTTTTCAATTGGTCAAAATTCACATGTATAACCCTGCTAAGAAAATCCCTAGCGACTTCTGATAAATCTCATCGAACTGTGATATAGGAAGGGGATTGGTTCCTTTGCCAAGCTCCACGGTAAACCCTGGCCTTCGCCAATCCTGAATGTACCAATCCTTATACCCCGCGTAACTATTGGCGGATTTGACTGGTTCATATCCACTGACCCTCGCAAACTCATTGACTATAGTTTCGGACTCGGGCGGTTCCATATCTTCAAACCCCCAATAAATGACCTCTCCTTGGGTATGGAAAGCAAGAACTCTGTTAAAATCACGTTTTCTTGTCAACTCTGCCATTGCAATAGCTTCAGGCTGTGTAAGCGGCCCTTCCCCGGAATAATTTGCCGGACCTGGCTTTGTTACATTATTGCGAGCTTGTTCCAATTCCCATTTTGCAGGAAATTGATCATTCAGATCCACCCCATTAATATTGGCTTTCCAGCCAGAAAAGTCTTCGCTTCCATTATTCCATTCCACGAGCCGTCCTCTCAATGTCTCATCGGCAGGTGCGCCTTTTAAAACCAAATCCACTCCATCCGGATTCACCATTGGAACGATCGACAGCATCGTCTGTTGATAAAAAGGCAACAGGGACATACCGCGGATGTCAGTCTGATTCGTGACCGACAGTAAATAATCATTTAAAAAGGTCATGATCACAGGCGTCGTAATCCACTCATTCGCATGAAAGGAACCATTATAGTGAACTCGTTTGCCACCATTCCCAATCATTACTTCGGGAATATTCTTTCCAAGCACCGAGTCCCCAATGGGGGAGGTTTTAATAAATGGGTAGATACTTTTCAAACGTCTTACATCGGTCACCATCGTCCCATAATCATATTCCTGGTTTCCTTGAATTAGCCTCCACGTAATCCTTAATGGCACAGAAATCGTCTGACCGACATGCAGGGCATTAGGGTTGAGTTTAGGATTAACGAGAAAAATGGCATCCAGTGAAAGATTATGTGATTTGGCAATTGCCCATAATGAGTCCCCTCGCTTAATCCTATAGCCGGTCGTCGTAAAGCCAGGAACTTTGATTTGCTGTCCTATAATAAGCGCAAGCGGATCAATCCGACTATTGGAATCAATGATAAGTTGGTAATTCACCTTGAATAATTGGCTATAATACCACAAGGAATCATTCTGCCGAACAAAAACGTCCATACAGCACCTCCTCTTAACCAAATGTATGCTGATTCGGTTTAATTATTGCCAAAGCACCCGGACCTTTCTTCATTTATTATCGGGACTACAAGATTGTTGTAGATCACTCCTCAAAATGGCATCATCCAGAATTCGCTGATATATGAACTCCAACGATGCCTTTTGATTATTTACTTCAGGCATTCGCCAAGCTTTCAAAAAGCTTACTATTTAAAATGGGCCATAACATTCACCTTCTTGATAAACAGGACATCCCGGAATAAAACAAAACAGGCACCCATTCATGAATGGATGCCTGTTTGCATTTAATAGATTAGAATTTCCATATTTTACGCTTCTTGTGGTACGGCCAAACCTAAACCTTCAGCTACGCGCGTTCCGTATTCTGGATCGGCTTTGTAAAAATGGCCGATTTGGCGAAGTTTGATTTCTTCCAATTCCACTGGTTTCATTGCGCCCACAATCGTTTCAACAAGACGGGTTTTCTCTTCCGCACTCAATAGACGGTATAAGTCACCTGCTTGAGTGTAGTGATCATCACTATTATGACCTACTTGTGCAGCTTTCCCTGTCACCTCAAAAGGAGTGACTTTATTTTCCGTTGATTCTGCAGGGCCGCCAAAACTATTTGGCTCATAATAAACGGATCCCTTGCCATTGTCATCTGCACGCATGAAGCCATCACGTTGATAGTTGTTCGCTTCTACTTTCGGACGGTTAACCGGAAGCTGGTTGTGATTCGAGCCCACACGGTAACGGTGTGCATCTCCATATGCGAATAGACGTCCTTGAAGCATCTTGTCTGGGGAAGCTTCAATTCCCGGTACGAATGTTCCCGGTGAGAACGTCGCTTGCTCCACTTCAGCAAAGTAATTTTCAGGATTTCTGTTCAATTCCATACGCCCAAGCTCGATTAGCGGATAATCTTTTTGAGACCATACCTTCGTTACATCAAATGGATCGAAACGATAAGTATCTGCATCTTCCAAAGGCATGATCTGAACATATAACTTCCATGCAGGGAAGTCCCCTTTTTCAATGGCATTGAAAAGATCTTCCGTATGGTAATCAGGGTTTTCACCTGCTAGTTTTGCAGCTAGATTGACATCAAGATTTTTGATGCCCTGTTCTGTTTTGAAGTGGTATTTCACCCAAACGCCTTTCCCTTCATCATTCACCCATTTAAATGTGTGGCTTCCGAAACCATGTGTATGACGAAGTGTGGCAGGAATGCCTCGGTCGGACATCAGGATCGTTACTTGGTGTAAAGATTCTGGTGAATGTGACCAGAAGTCCCAAACTGCCGTCGGGTTTTTCAAATGTGTTCTAGGATCTCTTTTTTGTGTATGAATGAAGTCGGGGAATTTAATCGCATCCCGAATAAAGAATACAGGCGTATTATTACCGACGATATCGTAGTTTCCTTCTTCCGTGTAGAATTTAACAGCAAATCCACGTGGGTCACGGACTGTATCAGCAGAACCCAATTCACCGGCTACTGTAGAGAAACGGATAAAAAGATCTGTCTTCTTGCCAACACCATTGAAAAGTTTGGCTTTCGTATACTGAGAAAGGTCGTTCGTTACTTCAAAAGTACCGAATGCACCGGCACCTTTCGCGTGAACTACACGTTCAGGCACACGTTCACGATTAAAGTGGGCAAGTTTTTCCAACAAGTGTACATCTTGAATGAGTACAGGACCCCGTTCGCCGGCAGTGATTGAGTTTTGATTATCTCCAACTGGTGCTCCCCAGCTTGTAGTAAGGTTTTTCTTGTTTGTCATAATTGAACCACCTTTTCATTATTATTTATGTATATAATGATAAAGCTTCTCAGGAAAAAATCAATACTTATTTATAATAATTTTAATATAATAATCAATTCATTATTCTTTTCATTAATGTATAACTTTATGTATATCCAGCATATGGAAAGTGAACGAAGTATAAACACTGACGGTATAAAACATGTCCCCATAATCGAATTCCTAATAATGGTATACGACCTTCATACCCAATTTTCCTTCATGACAAGTGATTTTATCATTTCTCCCACTAATGGGATAGTAATCGAGAATCGGAACGGATATCCATTTATGCTTTCTTGAAATGATGTCACTGCACCTATTTCATTCTATTTATTTTATAACAAACCCGATGGTTCTCCCTGTGACTTTATTCACTTCATTAGCCTTTATTTACATAATGAAAAGAAGGATGCATGGAACTTAATTTTTCATCGCTTTTGTGGGTTGATTTAAACAGTCCTGATCCATTCCCAAGAGTCACTGAAACAAAGTGTCCATAAGAAGCCATCGCCCTTATTATGCTGGGGAAATTGTAAACATACTGGTTTGTGTTCGTATAGAAAATAAGATACTATTACGATAAAATGACCGTCCAATAAAAGTAAGGGTGATATAAATATATGAATGAGCGGAAACAGCACGTAGTAAAATATGCACACCAATTATTTATTGAAAAGGGTTATCAAGCAACATCCATTCAGGATATTTTAGATTATAGCGGCATTTCAAAAGGAACATTTTATAACTACTTTTCTTCTAAAAGCGAATTGCTTAAGGCAGTCTTCCTATCTACGCAAGAAAAATTCGAAAAAGAGCGGAATGAATTGCTAATTGGGCAAAACCTTTCAAATATTGAAATATTCATCAAACAATCTGAATTACAAATGCACTCCAATAAAAGTAATAAACTCTTTTCCTTATATGAAGAAGTAATGATTTCAAATGATACAGAACTTAAGAACTTCATTACACATGCTAAATTCCAGCATATACATTGGCTATCAAAACGGTTTCTGGATATTTTCGGTACTGAGAAAAAACCCTATATTTTGGACTGTGCCATTCTTTACTCGGGGATGATGCATCAAACGATTCATTTTAATGCCCTGGCTAAAGAGCCCGAATTCAACCCTACTGAAATTATCCGTTATTGTGTGGACAGGATTAAAACCATCTTCGAAGATGTTAGCAAGTCAAACGCACAGCTTTTAGAACCCGATCTTATCAAGCAATGGCTGCCGGAGTGCTTCCATACACAGCAGGATTTTCATACAGCACTGCTGCACTCTGCAAATGATCTAAAAAAGATGATTTTGAAACTATGTCAAGATGATGAAGCAGAACGGGTAAAAAACTTAAAATTAATTCACTTTATCCAAGAGGAATTTTTACAAAGCAGCGATCCGCGAATCTTTCTCATCGAAAGTGCCCTGCTTTCCTTAAACACCAATCCAAAGCTGAAAAACACATTGGAATTAAGTGAATTCGAAAAGATCATTGCCAACAACTAAATAGAAAAAACGGCCCCCAAAATGGGTCTTCCTCTTATGGGGAATACAAATCCGTATCCCTCTTTTTTTGTGACAATTCTGCAAACATTTAACTGAAATTCACGAAGTTTTAGTATAATGGACTTGTAGTATAGTGACTTCAGGAGGAGTTTTTCATGAACATAATAATGCGTTTTCTTATCAACGGGCTGGTATTGCTCGTTATTGACTGGCTTCTCGACTCCATCACGATTAAATCTTATGGCACAGCCCTGCTGGCGGTTTTTATATTATCAATCATGAACTTGCTGGTTAGACCCATTCTACAACTTATCACATTGCCGATCACCATCCTGACGTTCGGATTGTTTTCTTTCATTATCAATGCTTTCACATTCCAAATCACTTCCTATGTAGTCAGTGGCTTTGTCATACATTCTTTTTGGGGAGCTTTAATCGGATCATTGTTATTGAGTTTCATTCAGAGTCTTCTTATAAAAAAGAGTAAAAAAAACCGTCAGTGATGCTGACGGTTTTTAGTATCCATGCCACTTTCATAACAGCCTTCGATATTTCCCGGGCTATTTCCCCAAATTCCGCAAACCTTCACAGGCTGTATTCGTCCATCTTTGACAATTAACAAGGAATAACCGTACATACCGATTTATCTGGAAATGGAACGAATCGATTTATGGAGGAATGACCTGTTCACAAAGCTAAACCAAGTTTTATACTGTCCTTTATGCTCAGATTCCCCCTTGCACGAAATCATCGATGACCGTACAGGAATATCGAAAGGACTACTAAAGTCGCCCTTTGATAAGTGCTTATTCACTACATAGATTCACTTCTTTTCGTATTACTTTTTCCGCATCTTCAAATTCCGCATTAGTAAAACGGTAAATTTACATTTACAAATCTATAAAAATAGATATAATGATTTATATGGAACCTACATTAATCTATAAAGCTTTATCAAACGATACACGTCGTCAAATTTTGCTATGGCTAAAAAATCCAGAGAAGTTCTTTAATGAAAAGCCTTATTTTCAACAAGGTCTAAATTTTCAAGTTGGTGTATGTGTGGGAGATATTCAGGTTAAATCGGGGCTTGCCCAATCTGTCATCTCTAGTTATTTGTTAACCATGCAAAAGGCTGGTCTGTTGGAGTCTGAGCGAATCGGAAAGTGGACTTATTATCGTCGGAATGAAAAAACAATACATGAATTTTCCGAGTACATTCAAAAAGAACTATAAAATAAACGTAAAGGAGGTCATTCTTTTTTTGTTTTTACATATCTAGATATACAGATATTTAATTTTATAAATGATTTTAATCTGTATATAAATTAAGGAATATACAATAGGAATGGAGATTTTTATTAATGAAAACAGTTAACCCTTTGCTTATCATTATGTTGGCTCTAGGCGTATTCGGCATTATTACAACTGAAATGGGTATTGTGGGAGTCCTACCCCAGATCACTCAAAAATTTAATATAACAGCTTCACAAGCAGGTTTACTTGTAAGTATATTTGCTTTAATTGTTGCCATTTCAGGTCCATTCTTGACCTTACTCGCTTCTGGAATTAATCGTAAAGTAATTCTATTAACCTCAGTATTTATGTTCACGATTTCAAATATTATTTATGCATGTACAACGAAATTTGATATCATGCTAGCTTTCCGTATACTACCCGCCATTTTTCATCCTGTCTTTTTTTCGATAGCCCTTGTGACTGCAGCCAAAATTGTTCCTCCGGAAAAAAGTAACCAAGCAGTTACAAAGGTTTTTGCCGGAATTACTTTCGGATTTGCATTTGGTGTACCTTTAACTTCTTATTTCGCGGAAAAGTTTTCGTTAGAAACTGCTTTCCTATTTGGGGCTGTTGTAAATGCGATTGCTTTTGTAGGAATATTATTGTGGCTTCCTTCCATGCCTAATGAGGAAAAAATGTCTTATGGCAAGCAGCTTGGAATATTACGTAAACCGGGATTATGGTTAAACATCGCCGCCGTTATGTTTATCTTTGCAGCAATGTTCTCTGTATACAGCTACTTTGCCGAATATCTTGGACAATTAACACATATGAATGGTTCGTTGATTAGTGTAATGTTGATGGCGTTTGGTCTAATCATGATTTTTGGGAATTTTTTATTTGGTGGATTCTTGCGAAAAAGCATAACTAAGACCGTTATAATGTTTCCCCTTCTATACATAGTAATTTATTTATTCGCTTATTTTTTGGGCTCTTATTTAATTCCGATGATTCTAATGGTTTTCATTTGGGGAATAGTTCATTCTGGTGGTCTAATTGTCAGTCAAACATGGTTGACAACTGAAGCGAACGAAGCACCTGAATTCGGCAACAGCTTGTTTGTCTCATTTTCAAATCTTGGAATTACTATAGGCGTGTCTATTGGTGGTTGGTTTATTTCTCACTTAGGAATACATCAACTCATCTGGAGCGGAATTGTGTTTGCATTGCTAGCTTTCTTTTTGATCATGATAAAAATTAAAATTTTCAGCTCGAACGTAGAGGGAGTTAACGTAGCGTAGGTTCGTGAATTGAATGAACAGTGAAATTGCTCGAATGCTGTTTTAAATGGCCGTTCATTACGGTGAAAGTGGTGAAATTGATTTAGAACTAAATAATCAAGTGAGCAGCTGCACCAATCCCTATCATGGAAAGTTGGCGGTCCTGCTGGAATGGAACGAACATGACCCAGCAGATACTTTTGAACGAAAAGAAATCGAAATGAAAATCATTTATAATAAAAATTACTATAATCGATAATCGCAACCCTTTCATAGATCACCCGGAATTGGCCCTCAGCCACCTGTCATGATTAAACGAAAAAGCCGTTTCTTTTTATGGGACAGCTTTTTCTTATTTAAAAGTCTAAATTTTTAGAAAAATCACATAATTATATTTTATTTAAATAGCAATCTATTTTAATATTATAAAAATTCCAACTTTTTTTATATTGCTAACACCTTTTATAGTAAGCGTTTTCATTTTTTTACTTTACAAACTTTCTATTAAAATATATTATTTAGTTGTAATATTATGTGAAAAATCAATAAATAATATGTATTCAGCTCTACTAGTGATAAAATGCTAGATAGAGAAAATTAAACTCCAAAAGAAAAGGGGAAACTTATGCAAAACTCCAAAGAATCTCAACTGCATAGAGGTTTGGAAGAAAGACATATCGCATTAATGTCTCTTGGCGCAGCAATTGGAGTCGGTTTATTTCTCGGATCGGCATCTGCGATTAAATTAGCTGGCCCAGCCATTATTATTTCTTATGCTATCGGCGGGCTTATGATCTATCTTATCATGCGGGCACTAGGGGAAATGGCGATCAAAAATCCAGTCGCAGGCTCTTTCAGTCGCTATGCAAGTGAATTTGTCGGTCCTCTTGCCGGATATATAACCGGTTGGAATTACTGGTTCGTTTGGATTGCCACCTGTATGGCTGAAATTACGGCAGTCGGAATCTATATGCAATTTTGGTTCCCTGGGACTCCACAATGGGCTTGGGCGTTAGCCGCACTTGCCATCATGACAACGATTAACTTTCTTGCTGTAAAAGCTTACGGTGAATTGGAGTTTTGGTTCGCCTTAGTTAAAATAGTTACAATCATCCTTATGATCGTTCTTGGCTTCGGGATGATTATCTTTGGACTGGGGAACGGCGGAATCGCGGTTGGATTCGGTAACCTATTTGAACATGGTGGATTTTTCCCTAATGGAATATCCGGTGTCATCCTCTCTTTCCAAATGGTCATGTTCGCCTATTTGGGAATTGAAATGCTCGGTGTAACCGCAGGTGAAGTCAAAAATCCAGAAAAATCTTTAAAAAGAGCCATCGATACCGTCTTTTATCGAATTTTACTTTTTTACGTTTTAGCTCTTACTGTCATTCTATCGATTACTCCGTGGGATCAAATGAATGGAAAAGACAGCCCATTCGTTATGATGTTTGATAAAATCGGTATACCAGGCGCAGCAGGAATCATTCAGTTTGTCGTACTGACAGCGGCCCTTTCATCTTGTAACAGCGGGATCTTCAGTACAGGAAGAATGTTATTCAACCTAGCGCAGCAAGGTGAATCACCTAAAAGTTTCGAACGTACTACAAAGTCAGGCGTTCCTGGCGTTGCCATTATCGTTTCAGCTGTAGTTCTACTTTTCGGTGTTTACCTTAACTACATGGAAGCCGAGAAAGTTTTCAGTTACGTTACAAGTGTCGCCACATTTGGTGCACTCTGGACATGGGGAACCATACTTGTCACACAGATCATCTCTAGACGGAAAATGAGTCCGGGAGAAAAACAAGGCTTAGCTTACAAGATGCCACTTTTCCCATTCACTTCTTATTTCACTCTAGCCTTTTTAGTATTCGTAATGGTTATACTCGGCTTTTCTGCAGATACAAGAATTGCTCTTATCGTTGGTCCAATCTGGATCGTCCTGTTGGTAGTCCTGTATTATGTGACCGGATTGAATAAACGAAAAGGATAAATGCAAGAGGGTGCCCAAAACGAATTTGGGCACCCTCTTTTTTTCTGCCTTTTACCTTTTACCCCTTCTTTTCATCGCCCAATGTACCACCGCACCAGCTCCGCCTAAAACAATGAGGATCGGCAAGTTTCCTATTATAAAAACAATGATCCCTGAGCCCGCTTTAAGTAATAGATTCGCACTTGTTGCAAGTTGTTTCTTCGTTCTCTCCCATGTATCCAGTTTTGCATTATCAATACCCGGTACCACGATCCGTTCCTGTGATAACGTGATTGTAACCGTCGAATATGAGGTCTGGTTTTCAAGATACTTCATTTGGCCGGTCAGCTGCTCGATTTCTTCTTGAAACGCGGCAAGATCGGATGATATTTTCAGCAAATCTTCCGTCTTCTTAGCGTCCTGCATGAATGCAAGTAATCTCTCTTCCACAGCCCGCTTTGACTTCAGTCTTGCCTTTAAATCTACATATTGCTCCGTTACATCCTGGCCTGTCACGTTCCTTCCGACCACTTCTGAAGCCTGCCCCTCGGTAACGACAAGAAAGTCCTGAAAACGAGCTTCCGGAATCCTGACTGTGATCGTACCTTCTACCCTCTCTTCATCTTCCCTGTATACATTGGACTCTACAATATAGCCGCCGTATTCGTTCGCCTTTCTTTCAATCTTCATTTGTGTTTTTTCTAGATTTTTTACTTTCAACTGAAGCTGTGCTTGGTGGATGACCATCCTATCATTTGTTGCCGCCTCTTTTTCCGCCTTCTTATCAGAAGCCTGTTCCCCTGATAAAGAGGAGTCCATTTTACTTTCCGCTTTTTCTTCCTGTGACTTCGGTAAGGATTCTTCTTTATCATTACTACTACATGCCCCCAGGAAAAGAAACAAGCCGAAAATTAGTATCACTTTTTTTCGATTCATCGGTATTCCTCCTTGTCTTAACATTACCGACGAATAATTTGGAAGAAAGTTACACTTTCGGATAAAAGGTGGCATTACAAAACATCCAAATTATGTATAAAGATGGATGGTATATCGACTATAGAGAATTAGCTAAAAGTGGATTAGTTCCGGTTGTCTGAGGCTCAAATGAAGATGTATTGACCCACAAGAAATTCTAAAGAATTTTGAAAGCCTAGATGTATCAACACTTTCTAAAAGGCAAGAGTTTATTCTAACAATACAAAGGCAACAATAAGAATTATAATCAGCGATGGGAAGTCGGGATATAGTGGAAAATTTCAAAATTAGCACTCGACAATTTGCAATAATCGTTATTCTATTTTCTGTAGGTACGACCATCTTGGTGATTCCTGGAATCATGGCTCAAGAGGTAAAACAAGATGCTTGGATTGCAGCTGTATTCGGTATAGGCATAGGTTTATTGCTGGTGGCTTTATATATCGCCGTAGGCAGGATGTTCCCTACTATGACACTGGTAGAAATCAATGAAACAATTTTTGGCAAATGGTTAGGTAAGGCAGTCTCTCTTTCGTTTGTTTTATTTTCACTTTACTCAACGTCAGAACTATTGCTTTATGTTGGGAACTTCTTAACTACACAGATTATGCCTGATACACCAATTGAAGCGATCATTATTCTTTTCGCATGCATCTTAATAATGGGAATTCGACTTGGTCTTGAAACATTGGCTCGTTCTGCAGAATTGTTATTTCCTATCTTTGTTTTTTTATTCATAATTCTAGTGGTTTCAATATTATTACCTCCTGTTCAATATAAGTTTGAAAATATACAACCGGTATTTGAAGCAGGAATAAAACCGATGATTCATGCTGTTTTTCTTTTTACAGGTTTTTTTTCTTTGCCATTGATTGTTTTATTAATGATTTTTCCTGTTTCAGTGAATCAACAAAAAGCTGCAGAAAAAACCTTTTTTATCGGAGTACTAATCGCCGGAATCTGTTTACTCATCATAATCGCTTTAACTATTATAGTTTTAGGTGCAGATGCTAGTGCCAGAAACACGTATCCAAGTTATATTTTGGCCAGAAAAATAAACGTTGGCGATTTTTTCCAAAGGATTGAAGCAATAATGGCTATAATGTGGATTATCTCGATTTATTATAAAATGAGTTTTTACTTTTACGCTTCTGTTATAGGTCTTGCACATACATTTAATATGAAGAATTACCGGCCGCTTACGCTACCTTTAGGGATGGTCTTGGTTTCGCTTTCAGTACTTATACATCCCAATGTGGCCCATTCAATCAAATTTGATAAAGAAATTTGGCCCCTATATGTTTCAACGTACGGACTTGTTTTTCCTATTCTCTTATTAACAGTCAATGCATTCCGAAAAAAAATACATCAAAAGTAAAAAACGTTCCTTTACTTCAGATTTTTAGAGTATAGATATTCCACATAACTATATTCTTCTCGGCTGAACCCCTATAAATGAATAGAGCGAAAGGAGTCTCGTCTATGAAACGGAGCTATACCCTGTTTATCCTGCTAATCGTATTCCTGTTATTCACTACAGGTTGCTGGAACCGTCGTGAATTGAATGAACTAGCTATTGCGCTGGCCATAGGGATAGATAGTACAAAGGATGGTCAATTTCTCTTAACCGCCCAAGTGGTAAATCCAGGAGAATTAGCTACGGGAAATAGCGGTGGTGGTACCGGTACATCTCCGACAGTCATCTATCAGGCGAAAGGGAAAACTGTCTTTGAGGCTTTCCGCAAAATGACCAAGGAATCCCCAAGAAAAATATATCCCTCACATCTTCGAATCCTCGTGATTGGTGAGTCATTAGCGAAAAAAGGAATTGGTAAACCGTTAGATCTTCTCACAAGGGACTGGGAACTGCGATCCGATTTTTATATCGTCGTAGCTAAGGGAATGAGAGCAGAAGAGATCCTGAAGGTGCCCACTTCTTTAGAAAAAATACCTGCAAATCAAATATTTGATGCCCTGGAAGTCTCAGCAACTGCATGGTCAGCGACAAGTTTCGTTAAGTTAGACGATCTGATCGCCGATATTGTAAGTGATGGAAAACAACCGGTGTTAACAGGAATCCAAGCAGATATAAAAGGAGACAAAAAAACTTCTTTAAGCAAACAGAATATAGAAATGATTGATCCCCCCGCTCGTTTGCATTTTCAAAAATTAGCGGTATTTAAATATGATAAATTAGTTGGCTGGTTAAATGAGATGCAAAGCAAAACGTATAACGTCATTACAAACAAGGAGAAAAGTACTGTTGTGAATTTACCGTGTCCTAAAGGTGGAAAAGCTGTGTATGAAGTGAAAAGGTCAAACACGGAAATGAAAGGTAAGATAAAGAATGGAGAACCTGAGATTGATCTAAATATTCATGTGGAAGGCAATTTAGGTGAAGTCGAATGTCATATTGATTTGACAAAACCAGAAACGATTGAAAAATTGGAGGAAATTTATGAAAAAGGAGCGAAGGAAGCGTTCAAAAAGTCAATAATAGAGGTACAGAAAAATGAAAAAGTGGACATTTTTGGATTTGGTGAGGCGATTCATCGAGCTGATCCTAAAGCCTGGAAAAAACTAAAAAAAGATTGGGATAAAAGTTTTGAGAACTTGCCTGTAAATATAAATGTAGAAGGAGAAATACGAAACGTAGGTACGGTTGGTAATTCCTTTTTAGAAAAGATCAAGTAACTGGTTTGCTTTATCAAGAAATGGGGTTATGTTGTTTCATGAAAGCCTTTAGGAATCTATTTGCACATGGCCCCTAATTGGTATACCACACAAAGGAATAAACCAAGGATTTTCCCATCATTTAGCGGAAAAGAAAAGGAACTTTCTCAAGCTCCCGTTTTGAAGGCCTCATTACTCCGAATCACACTGATTCATTTCTTTTAGCCATTCGTTATTAAATTGACCAATCTTTTAATTCATGTCTACATTATGATCGACATGAGGATCATTTTCCGCCAATGAATGCGCTTCTTCAAGTGTATCTGTAAAGTAGCCTGAATCATCCATGAAAGGCCCGCTTTCAAAATCTTTCCCTTTCTGATCAGATTCGTCTAAATACTCGATATGAAGCGGACACACTTGCTTATCTTTCCATTCTAAACATCTTTTGTTCGTTTTTCACTTCAATACTTTCTCAATCATGTCAGAAAGCGGCTTATAAATAGCTGTAACCCAATCTAGTGGATTGGGAACCTTGATATTCAGTGCTTGGGCAACGCTTAACGCGGTTCCGAATAGTAGAATAATGGAAAAAATCCATAGTTCCTTTTTTAATTTTTTCCTCAAAAGATAAGGAACATCAATCGCGATAATCCCAGCGACGATGACAAGGATTCCTGCAACACCCACCACTATTGACTACTCCTTTCCCTAATTCGCTTTATAACAGAATGGGATACCGTACGGTCATATCTTTGTCTCTACCTTACATCAACATTGTTTATTTCCAATCCAACTTATACCACTTGGTAGCTTTTGACTTCATCCAATCTGAATAGAAGCATTTTGTGTATTTTGATGCCCATTACATAACTTTGGTTTCAATCTTATATGTTATTCCGGGGCGGTTTCGGTGCTGTCGAAACTTGTTCGCGTTTATTGTTTTTCTGGTTGATTAAACGGGGGCGAGAAAACATCCCCCCTCTAGGAACCCGAATAAACGTATCCTTAATGTCTTCACTGATAAAAGGAGCAAAAGGACTCATATAGGGAACCCCAAAGGAACGCAAGCTGCACATGTGAAGAACAATTGCGATGAACCCAACGATTAACCCGAATATGCCAAAAGAAGCGGCAAGCGCCATCATCGGGAAACGGAGCATTCGAATCGACATGGACATGGTAAAAGCAGGAAGTACAAAGCTTGAAATAGCTGTGATTGCAACAACAATTACCATGGCAGCCGATACGATTCCAGCATCTACTGCCGCTGTTCCAATCACCAGTGTCCCTACAATTGAAATAGCTTGTCCTATAGCTTTTGGCATTCGTAAACCAGCTTCCCGCAAGATTTCAAACGCCCCTTCCATCATGAGGGCTTCAATGAATGCAGGAAAGGGAACCCCTTCTCGTTGAGAGGCTAGACCGATCAGCAGTCGGGTTGGTAACATTTCCTGGTGGTACGTGGTGATAGCGATATATAGGGATGGTCCTAGTAGAGCAATAAAAATAGTAAAAAAACGAAGAAAACGAATCAGGGTGCTAATATCTGCACGCTGATAATAATCTTCCGCAGCTTGAATAAAGGAGATGAATAGTGCAGGAACGACTAGAACAATCGGCGTTCCGTCCACTAGTATGGCAACTTTCCCTTCCAAAAGCTCGGCGGCAATCACATCAGGGCGTTCCGAATAATATATAGTCGGGAAGGGACTGAACGTTTCATCTTGAATCAATTCCTCAATATACCCACTTTCCAGGATTCCATCGATATCGATTCGATTCAGACGCTTATGCACTTCTTCGACGACTTTGTCATTCACAATTCCATCGATATACATGATCGCTACTTCGGTTTTGGTCAATTCTCCAATTTTTTTCGATTCCAACCAAAGTCGGGGGGTTTTTATTTTTCTGCGGATTAACGCCGTATTGGTCCGCAAGTTCTCAGTAAAACCTTCCTTTGGCCCACGAACGACGCTTTCCGTGGTGGATTCCGTTACACCACGGTCTTTTCCACCACGCATACCGATTGTAAACCCTTGTGCATATCCATCCAATAAGAGAATAACATCCCCTGATAACAGGGAAGTAAATAAAGAATTGAATTCCGTAACATCCTGTATGTCTCCAACCGAAAGGATGCGATCTTTCAATACTTGTAAAACGTTCTGTTGAGACGATATCATTTGCTCCTGATCAGGATGGATATCTAACATGAGTGATTCCATGATAAAATTCTGAATGGCATTAGTGTCCACCAATCCATCCGTATAAAAAATACATGCTTTAACGATTCGCTCTTTGCCAATTTGTATTTCTCTAATCACGATATCGGCGCTATTTCCAAGCTGTTGCTTAACATGTTGAATGTTTCCTTGAAGGCTTGTTTTTAACAAGTCTTTATTTGTTTCCTTATTTTGATCGTCTTTGGATGGGGAGAGGTTAATGCTGTTTTTTCTTTTTTTCTTAAATAAACTCATACATTTTATCCCCCTCTCAGTTTTTTTCTTCTTTAGAAGGTAGAGTTATTAGATAAATTATTGAGAAAAGATTTGGTTCTTAAAAGCACTTGTAATTTTATATTTATTCTCTGCTATGTATTTGCTAATTCATGATGGTCATGTTTATGGAGGTTATATGTACAGTTTTTAATGTTGTTAAACTCATAAGTCGTTCTATATTAAAACTGCCAATGATGTCATTAGCTAACTAAATAATCTGGACTATCAGCCAAGATTCACGGACGAGCTAAGATTCTTTTTATTTTTATTATTTTCCACTAAATGTTCACTATTTGAAGTAAATTCTGTTTCCGAATACAGGGTTTGCTCTCTTTTTTCACTATCCGGCTGCATGCATTGTTCATTTTTTTAACAGTCCAAGTTTATCGTGTTAACGAATGAATTGTTCAATGTCTTCGCTTTTATCATGCCTATTTTCCAATTTTTAATACTTTTCTACAAAAAGGGTGTTTATATAGCTACGTCTATGTCATTAATAGAAAAAAGAGCGTCCCTTTGTATTATGGAACGCTCTCTTTTATAGTTTCACGAGTAAACTCTCTTAACTCACCGGTAAATCCTAATTAATTATTGATATTGGTAATCCTGCCTTCAATTTCTGCCGTGATTTTTCCGCCTTTGAAGGTTTCTTTCACGTAGTTAACGAAAGCTTCTAGATCAGCATGTCCAAACACACGCTCTTTTCCTTTCAGGACGGTATAGTTATCACCGCCGCTTGCCATGAAATCATTGACAGCCACTGTGTACGTTGCGGCATCCTTGATTGGTGTCCCATCCGCTTTCTTCAATAAAGTGACACGCTCAGTGACAGGTTTACTGAAATCGGCTGTATAGCTCAGTCCAGATATTTGCAAAGTCTTCGGAGCTCCTTCAACGATCCATTGCTGTTGAAGCAGCGTTTTCACTTCGGCTCCAGTCAGTTCCAGCTTAACCAATACGTTACCGAAAGGCTGGATTTTCGCTAAATCGGAAAAGGTGACTTCTCCCTTTGGAATATCAGCACGAATTCCACCTGGATTCATGAAAGCAAAATCGGAATTCAAATCTGCTTTCATCGAATCGGCGATTAAATTCCCAAGTCCAGTTTCCTGTGTATAGGCATTGGTTCTTAAAATTTTCTCATCCGTTGTCCCAAGCGGGGCCTTCAACTCGGGGAACATGTCTAAATAGTCGTTAATGAATTTCGTCGTCCCGGCATCCGGTGTGATGCCCTCTTGTGTAACCGTAACAATTTCAGCTGACTTTTTGACAATATCCTTAGTGTTTGGATCGATTTCCAAATCCACATCTTCAAAAGCCGTTCCATAAGAGTAAGCTTGTACAATCAATTTATCATCCACATAGTTGTTGACCTTTGCATGATTATCTCCGGCTAAGATCACATCTACTTCATCATCCACGGCATTAGCAAGATCAGCCACTTCGCCTGTGATGACCCCTTCCTTTTCCGTGCCTGGGTCATGTGAGATGACCACAATCGACTTGACGCCTTTATCTTTCAACTCTTTAACCGCCTTATTTACGGCAGGTGCCTGTTCAATGAATTCCACATTCTTAATGCCATCCGGACTTACTTTTTGAGGTGTGGCATTCGTGACTACACCTATGAACCCAATATCAACCCCGCCGACCTTTTTTATGACGTAAGGGTCCAAAATCGGTTTTTTTGTGTCTTTATATACGACATTGGCTACAACATATGGAAAGTTCAATTTATCGAATACCACATCGGATGTTGGCGACTTTCCGCCATTGATTTGAGCCATCAGGGTTTCTACCCCTTTGTCGAATTCATGGTTCCCGACAGTTCCGACATCGAACTTCATATTATTCAAAAACTGAAGCGTCGGTTTGTCCTGGATCAATGAAGAAACGGGAGCACTTGCCCCAACAGCATCCCCTGCCGAAAGTAAAAGTGTATTTTCAGGGTTTTCAGCTTTACGCTGATTCAAGTGCGCAGCTAAATAATCAGCACGTCCTTGTTTGATACCGCCAAAATCAGAAGTGGTATCCAGCTGGCCGTGAAGATCATTGATCCCGAGCAATTGCACTTTAACGTTCTCTTTCCCCAAATTAAATTTGTAAATGCCAAATCCTTTATCATCGGTTTTGCCTGTATAGGAAATCGGGCTTTCTTCATTTAAATATTCAGCACCCTTTGGTGATGAGGTGAAAGTCACGTTCACCTTGCCTGAAATCGGGGCAATCGACCAGTTATTATCAGCGGTTGGATTGATCTCACCCTCTTGTGTAATGTAATCCATCAAGATCTGGCGATTTTCATCCGCAGAGTCAACTACGTATTCGCTGCCCTTGATTCCCGGGAAGTTTCCTCCGCCCGAAGCACGGTAATTATTCGTCACGACGATGAAGTCTTGATTCGGGTCCACTGGCTTGCCATTATATTTCAAATCTGCAATCCTGCTTGAATCCGAAACTTTTATCCCTTTCTCATCATAGCGCGGAGCCTTAGTGACATCGATTTGATACGTAACGCCGTCAATCACATCAAAATTATAGACGGCAAACTTTCCATTAAGCAATTCCTGTTCCTCAGACTTGGCAGGATCAATTTTATTATATTTCCCGGCAGACATCTCAAGCCATTCTTTAACAACGGATCCTTTGATCTTGATTGCCTTCAAGGTATTATCGTATAAATATAAATCGCCGGCGCTGCGAATGGTCAGTCCGCCTTCTTTGATTTCGGTGAATTCTTCGACTCCATTGCGACCCGCTTTGAAAGGAGCTCCTACAGAGAGAATGGGCAGGTCTTTGTATTCTGGGCGGTTGCTTTGGATGTATTTTTCTACATACCATTTCTGTGCGCTTGTCACGACCTGTACGGAAGGATCATCTTGCACAAGGGCGAAATAACTATGAATTGGAGCTGTAGTCGTTCCTATCGGCGTGTTAACATACTTGATCGTTCCTTCATGATCCTTTTTAACAGCTTTGACGACAGATGCATCTTCAACTGCTTTTTTTCCTGTTTCTTTATCATTGATTGCCCGTGTTGACGAATCAGAATGAACGACTTTCCATTTTCCCTTGATATTCTGGATATCAAGATCAATGATCCCCAGATTACTGCCGCCATATCCTGCTTGAACGGCTGGTACACCATTAATGGTTCCCTTTTTATTATCCACGCCTTTAAGGATTTTTCCTTGGCTATCTTTAAATAGACTGTCTAAAGACGCCTCATCTTGTGCAGGAAAGACTTTATGCGTATGGGAGAACGTGATGGCATCTATGCCGGACACCTTGCTTAATGAATAGATGACATCCTCGGTATTCTTGGTGTCGCCATTAAACCCGGAATGTGTGAGCGCCACGATGACATCTGCACCCTTTTTCTTCATTTCAGGTACATATTTATTTGCAGTCGTGACGATTTCTTTTGCAATGACCTTACCATCAAGATTCGCTTTATCCCAATCCATGATTTGCGGAGGGGCGAATCCAATGTAGCCAATTTTCACTGATTTTTCATTTCCATTGATATCCATTACTTTCTTCGTGACGATTTTATATGGAGCATATTTGTTTTTATCATTCTTTGGATTATTGTCTTTATCCTTTTTATAAACATTGGCATTGACATAAGGGAAATTCGCATCGTTGATGGCCTCGTCCAAATAAGATAAACCATAATTGAATTCATGATTGCCGAATGTAGCCACATCATAGTCAAGCAAGTTCATCGCTTTATAGACGGGGTGGACTTCACCTTTTTTCAGTGGCGCTATATTCGCTTTGTACGTACCTAGGGGGGTCCCTTGAATAAGGTCGCCGTTATCCACTAAAACACTATTTTTCACTTCTTTTCGTGCCTGTTTGATTAAAGATGCCGTGCGAGAAAAGCCCACGGAGTCTGATACGGCATCCTTATAATAATCATAGCTTACTAGATTAGTGTGTATATCTGTCGTTTCCATGATCCTTAGTTCAAATGGCGCATCTGAAACGGAGGTTGCCAGGCTGTTGCCGAAGTTACTCGTATTACCGTTATACTTGGCGACAACCGATACTTTGACCCAGTAACCCGATTTGTACGAATTGAAGTAGGCAGAGAACTTTTGGGCCGATTTAATATCCGCCTCAACGGCTGACTGTGAAATGACCTTCGTCCCATTCATTAACTGGAAGACAACGGTTTCATTTCCTTTGTTCCCTTTTTTCGGCGTGACCTTCACAGTCGCTTTGGTGCCATTTGTGTAATGAACAGCAGGAGCTGAAATGATAAATGGTTTAGTAGCGACCGGTTTCTTATTTGCCTCTTTGGCAGATGTCCCGACTGGTACGGTAAATGGGGCAGTAATCAAACTTACAGCAAGTATCGGGGCGAGCATCCTTTTAACATGCATCTTGTACGACATACTTCACAACCCTTCTATTTTTGTAAAATGCTAGAATAATATAACATGATTTTGTCGGAAGCATGTTAAGTTTTACCTTAATATTAAGAATTTTTAATAATCGGTCCTATTTAACCATTTTCATTCACTGACATGAATCATTTTTCCTTTATATATATAAAATCATTACAGAATCCCATGGAATCCTTGGGAAGAAAGTTGCTTTTTGAGACTCGGCCATACATGAGCAAGCCTGCTTACATCGTATGGAATCTCAATGTTTCTCCCTCTTTCTCAGACGCTCTCTACTTCACCGTAATCCCCTTTTGGAAAACAAAAAAACTGGTAAAGCTCATTACCAGTTTTAAAAATATTGAAATCTATAAAGCCCTATCTATTAAACTGGCTGATACAGGTTTAATCCCCATTTCCCTCGACCAGATGGACAACTGGCCTATATGATGTATTTCGTGGGCTATCAGATGGTCCAATATCCTGCCCTTTTCGTAAGTCCCCTCCATCCAAGATGGCTGAATCAATTCACTTTCCCCATTAAACGAATCCGAGTTCAAATAGTCCATGACCTCAGAATGATAATGCTTCGATAAATCTTCTACTTTCTGGATTGTATTATAGGCGTCTAGATCAATCCCGACATCCGGCTTCCCCTGAATGGCCCGGATCCAGCTGCATTCAACATCGATAATATGAGCGAGTGTCCTCAAAATATTGCCCATCCCGCCCGTGCGCTGCCGTTTAAGTTCCTCACACGATACGGACCGGCACCATTTGAACCACTCATTTCTGACCTGCCAGTTATAAGTGAATAATGTCAGCATTCCTATCCCCCAAAAACTCTTTTTCGTTAATATCCCTTTTAGCGCTGCAGCCCTTTATATTGATAATAATCCTGTCTTTGAATCGTTTTGAATCCACAAGATTCATAGAGTCTTAAAGCATGCTCATTAGTCGCCTCGACTTCGAGAAAAATATCATATCCAAGCTGGCATTGTTCAGCTACCACCTTTTTCAATACCTTTCTGCCAAGTCCTTTTCCCTGGTATTCCGGTAAAATGGAAAATCCATAAATCCATGCTTCCCTACCTGACTGATCAACACGAATTTTACCGACAGGACAGCCATCCTTTTCAATCATCATGGTTTTCAGGGTATCCTCGTGCAGGATGCGCTGATAATAATCCCTCGCCTCTTTTTCCGTAAATTGGAAACACTGAATATCCAGCTGAATTTCCGTTTCCTCATCCTCTCTCCGTGATGGGCGAACGACTGCATCCTCATAATCATCAAGCTCCGTTCCAGACCATTTCATTTGAAACTCAGAAAAGGCGAACTCACATGGCAGCTGTTTCAAAAACCCTGTCCCTGAATGTGATTGAGCAGGCGAGTTCAAGATGATCGACTTATAGTTGCGCTCCATGGCACTCCTTATAGCGTCGTCCAACAGCTTTGTAAAAATTCCTTCCCTCCGAAATTCAGGATGTACCATCCCACACATCTCCACTTTACTTCCAAAATCATAAAGACCAAGAAAACCAACAAGTTTTAATCCATCATAGTGAAGAAAATCATTCTTATTCACACCATTTCGACTGCGAAGTGTCTCCCAGTTCAGCTTTAATGTAAAATCTTCCCGCTCACATTCCTGCTGTAGAATCCGAATATCTTCTAACTGTTTATCATTCAAAATCCCCACCCCTTTTCCATACTATCAGTTTATAACCAAAAAAAAATAAAAGCAGCATCCTTTTACATGGATGCCGCATACTTTCCATAAGTTTTCTACGAATGTTGTTTTTTTAAAAGTATTTTCACTTTAATCCATAAAACTAAGATCGTATGAGGGGAGGATTTCCTATCTAATTCCATTGACGGATGAATTATTGTAGTAAAATGATTCCAATTGACGATTATTTTTTACCCATTTTGTGCTATATTCCAAATAATGGTCTGCGATTTTTTTATTTGACTTTAAAGGAGGGATTCATTGGTGAAATAGTACCTATTTCTTTATACCCGAATTCCGGACCCTTTTTAGAATAGAATCCGAAATTCGGTTTTTACTACCTAGCACATTACGTCCTGAGGTTATCGTTTCGTTTTATGAGCGGACTTTTTTAAGTTCTCTACGTCCGTTGTCAGTTCTTTTAATTGTTTACCGAAGCGGAAGAGCAAAAACATAGAAACGACGAATGGATAGCCAAATTCGCTAACTAATGACACCCACACAGTAGCATCCTCAATCATCATCCTCTTCACCCCTTTTCATGTATCTGATATCTAAAGTGAAACTTGTTTAAAAAAATCAATCTAGCACTATTGGTTTATGGATAAAGGAACAAATGTTCCTATATAATTGATTTATTCCCCTTGTCTATCACTTTATTAAATAAAGGAGGGATAGCAATGAACCAGTTAACTTCTCATTTTTTTTCTCATTCATTGGAGTTTCTGCAACAACAGTACTCATCTTTCTTTGAACAACCGATCATTCAAGTATTTTTACAGAACCCAGAGCATTTAAAGATTTTTACCGAAACTCTTGATTCCCCTTCTTCACATAACATTTGTCATCTCAACGAGACCTTCAAAATTTTCTATTACCGGGCTAAAGTATACAAATACATGTGCTCCTTGATTTACTTTTTCTCCGTTGATTTTGATAAAAGGGCACGTAAGCAGCGGGAACGCTATCGAATGGTACTTGATGCGACACCAAAGGATACTTTCGGAATGATCGATCGAATCGGCACTTTGGACGTTCAACTTGAAAAGATGGGGGAAACGAATGAGCTCTCTTCACACATAAGTGATGAAGAGATGATAAAAGCCTTGAAGAAGTTAACAGCCAAACAAAGTCTAGTACTGACCATGATCTTTTCCTATGGCCTATCCAACAAGGAAATAGCTGCCTATTTTCATGAATCTCCCCAGAATATCTCAAGCATTCGTAAACAAGCTCTCAAAAAACTTCGAAAGCACTATATGGATGAGGTATATAATAGAAAGGAGAAAAGCCATTGTGGATAAAAAACTATCAAAAGAAGAATTGATGAATCTAATCGATTCTTTGAATCCTAAAATAAAAAAATCGTTAAAAAACACCAACTATCAAGACCGGAATGATCTGGAACAAGAGATTAAACTCAAGATCATTGAGTCATATGAAAAAATCGTTTCAATCGAGGCCCCTAATTTTGAGGAGTTCCTTGCAGAATTCCTGACTAAGCAAAAACAATGAAAAAGTACCAAGTCCAGCATGCATGCTGGACTTGGTATTTTTTTTCTGAATATCAGTATAATGGATTCAATGTCAGCTTATCACCTTTTGGATCATCCAATACCGTTTTGTGATAAGTACCTTCTGCCCAATCATCAAGCTGATCGTGGTACCACTCGCTTTTTACGTTACCTGATTGCCCAGGCCCAACGAGGTGATATCCCTTATTCATGTCGGATAGGTCAATGACAAATCTCCAGGAGCCGCCATGATTAACGGTTCCGTTATCTAAAAATGC
Organism: Peribacillus simplex; assembly: GCF_001578185.1. Taxonomy (NCBI): domain Bacteria; kingdom Bacillati; phylum Bacillota; class Bacilli; order Caryophanales; family Bacillaceae; genus Peribacillus; species Peribacillus simplex. The sequence continues at coordinate 4,846,454 of NZ_CP011008.1, forward strand.
CGCTGCCTGTACGGTTACACTGCTACCGCCGACCGGCAATCCGCCGCCGCTGTTAAATAAATAATTTAACGGGGCGACACTTCGTAACGGATGGTTGAACCTTACCTGATGATAGTCTCCCCATTCCCAATCAGCTATATCGTCACCTTGTGATTCTTCCAGTTCCATTAACGTCTCCTGTAACGACTTGGCGAGTACCTGCTCCAGTCCGCCTGCCTCTTCAATCCAAGGACCCGGCTTACCGCCCAATGCCCGCCTTAGTAGTTCATCAACGGCCGAACGCCTTCCATTAAAGAGGTTGAGCGTTTCTTCCGGTATTTCTTCTGTAAGCAAAACTTCCCCGATTTTTTTCATCCATACATTAAAAATCATCGGTGCTGCTTCATCAACGGAATCAATATGATTCCATTTCTCCAGAATCCTTAGTGCCTTGTCTTCCTGTATTCCCGATGGACCTTTCAGTACCTCTATAAATTGAGGGACAAACTCCTTAGCCTGCAGATTCATCTGATCCATTTGCAAGCTTTGCATATCTTCTGCAGTAAGCTTTTTATTCGCTTTTAAAAACTCCTGTATCCTCATCTGACGGTACGGCTGTGCCCAGTTATTGCTGATATGGTAAGGATAATCATCTGAGATGACTTTATTATTCGCTGTCGAAATGAATCCCTCTTCCGGATTGACCGTTTTTGGAAGTTCATCAAATGGAATGTAGCCTTTCCACTCATATTCATCCGTCCAGCCAGGTACAGGCAGCATACTATCGCCTTTTTTACGGATAGGGATTTTCCCATTCGCCTTAAAGGCAATGGTCCCATCAACTGAGGCAAAGACGAAATTCTGTGCCGGCGTTTCGAATTTCAAAAGGGCCTTTTCGAAGTCTTTCCAGTTTTCCGCTTTATTCATATTAAGTACCGCTTCAAGCTCTGCGGATGGATCAAGTGCCGTCCACCTTAATGCAAGGACTGTGTCTTTTCCGCTTTTCCCGGCAAAGTCGGAGACAACCGGTCCATGACGGGTAACCGTCACTTTATAGTCAAGTGTCTTACCATCCTTAACCTTGATCGGTTCGTTTAAGATATGAGCTTTGTCCCATTTATCTTTGAAGGCGAATTCTTTCTCGTTTTCCGGGTGTCTCTTCTCAATATACAGATCCTGGACATCCGGGCCTGTATTCGTCACACCCCAAGCGACCTTTTCGTTATGACCGAGAATGATACCCGGAATCCCGGCAAAAATAACACCGCTCACATTGACTGTCGGGGCCTCCAAATGCATTTGGTACCAAACGGACGGTGTAGTTAACCCCAGATGGGGATCATCCGCCAATAACGGCTTCCCGGAATCCGTTTTCTTGCCAGATACGACCCAGTTGTTGCTGCCGTTGAATTCATTAGGAACAATGGCCCCGGCGAAGCTTTTTTCAATATCCAGTTCTTCCTTGCTGATGATATATGGTGCGCCCTCTGGATAATCCGGGAATAGATCATACGCTTTTTCATTTGGGAAGGTTTGCAGCAAATACTGTCTAAACGCCTGATCTTCCCAGTTCCCGCCTAAATCAAAGGCCATATACTTACCGATGGTGAGCGAATCGACGGGTGTCCACGGTTCTGGTTCGTATCCAAGTAAAGTGAACTCGGTCGGCCATTTCCCATTCTCCTTCAATTCATCGATATATAAATTTACCCCTTTTGCAAACACATCCAAGGCTTCTTTACCGTCGCTTGTATATACTGCATAAGACGCTTCAGCTGCCCGCCTTAGCCCAAGTGTGCGGAAATATTTATCATTTTTGACGGTTTTCTCACCAATCACTTCACTCAATCTTCCTGACGCCTGACGCCTGCTTAAATCCATTTGAAATAAACGGTCCTGTGCTTGGATATACCCTTGGGCTAAATATAAATCATGTTCATTCGCTGCGTTGATATGCGGGACCCCGCTGGAATCCCTCACAACTGTTACTTGTTTCAAAAGGCCTGGAAGCGAAATTTCCCCCTTTGTTTCCGGCAAGGACCTTGAAAGCAATACATTTGCTGCAATCAAGACAGACAGCAAAAGTAAAATCAGGATTGCAAGACTCCATAGCACCCGCTTTTTCCACTTCCGTTTTGGTTTTTGCTGAGGTACGGCAACTTCCATCAATTCATCTCACTCCCCCCTTAAAACTCTCTTACTATCTACTTAAGATATTCCGCGTCCCCACCCACCTTTCCTACCAACTTCCTAACATTCCCTCTGTTTATTTCCGGAAGGGAGAAAGGTGCAAGGACGGTTGTTCCCGCTCAAGGTCGGATCTTTCTGCGCAAGGTCAAATTGTTTCCGTGAAATTCGATAAACATTGTCAAATACAAAAACACCGATACAATGTATCGATGTTCAGGGGATGTTAGCTATTAGCAATTATGTATTCAATCACCTTATCTGGATCATCCGTATAAAAAAGGGCCTTATCGAAGTCATGGGCTGCCTTCGCCTCAGCTTCCATGTATTCAACCGGGGATAGGAAACCAAAGAGCCTCTTCCATTTATGATTTTTCTCCAGAAGTTTTCTTTCCCTTTTTATATCCTCTGGAATGAATTTATTAATGATATAACATGGGTCAGAAAATGCATCAGCATTAAAACGCTCGTTCAAGGTTCGCAGTTTTTCCCGATCCCACTCCACCCTTATTAAGTCAGATATGACCGACACATTTTGGACTGATTCAAGGATGCGTTTCGACAAAACATCATATTCTTCATCCTCCAACCCATTATCCGTCATGATCCCCACACAATACCATTTTTCATTCGGATCAAGTTCTTCATTTTTTTTGAAAAACACTCTTCATCCACCTTCCTTTCGGGCTTTACATGTCCTATCTCTTTTTCTTGTATGCTTTTCCGTATTCACGTTTTTCCCATTCATTATCTAAATGAATAAAGCAACATGTCCGTATTCACGCCATTTCACTATATCATGGAGATATATCCATATGACGAAAAATGAAGAAAGCTGCTGGTATGGTTGCCACCATTCGCCAAACTTCTTGCATTTAGGAAACTTCATGACATACAAAAAAAGATACCCTGAAGAGGATACCTCCATCATATTGGCTGAAGGGCCAGCCCTCTTTGTTTAAGCAGATATTCCAGTGCCTGCCTGAACGATAGAAAAGGTTTTACCTGATTAGACAAATCAAGTTTGACAATCTCTTTCACCACATCAGGGGCAAAACCGACAAACATCGTTTCCGTTCCCATCAACGCCAGTGCCCCCACTAATTGATCCAGCAGTATGAGCATATTGCTTTCCTTCGTAAAGGTAATGCCGGAGAAATCCATAATCAATACTTCCGCATGCAGGTCTGCACATTTTTGCAGTACCGTCGATTGCATCGACTCCATTCTCCAATCATCAATGCGCCCGATCAATGGTAAGAGCAGCACATCCTTTAAAACGGTCTGAACAATCGGAGTGGCCAATTCTTCCATGACTTCCTGGTTTTCTTTTATTTTCTGCAAAGAATCGTTTGCCGCTTTTGCCATTTCTTTATAATGATTCACATAACTTATGCTCACACAGTGTATGAATTGATCCAGTATTGCATCAATTATCGAGCTTGCCTTTAGCAAAATTTCAATGGAGTAGTAGCGGTTGCTTACTTCTTCTTCAATGAAACTCCAGAAAAGGTTACGCACCAGCTGAGCTTCCTCAATATTTTTATTTAAAGGGATTCCCATGTCCACGACGCGCTTTCCTATTTCCATACCCGTTATTTTCATACTTTCCATCGCTTGTGCCTTACCGTGAATCAAGGCATCTGCATGAATTTGAATTAGTTGCGACCTTACCTCTTTACTGGTTTCAAAATCATAGAGTGGGCCCTCTTCTTCAAACAACTCGATATGCTCCACTAAGATATATTTGAATTTTTCGATTTTTTCACCGATCATTCTTAATTCTTCCATGTAGACCTCCCACACAGGGCTTTTATCACATTTTATCAAATAGTTAATGGTAAAGGATATAAAATCCTTCTATTACCAATATGATAATAGACGTTTACCCTTCTCTTAATAAGGGTATTATGATATATGACTTGGAGGGATTATCATAAAAAAGGATCAAAAAGACTTTGAATCTGAAAACATGAGCGATTTAGTCGAACTCATAAACAGTAAAAATAACAGCCGCAGAATCCTCGATGTACTACGGCGTAATAAAAAGGATAAAAATAAAAACAAAGATAAAAAGTGAAAAAGCCCATTCCAATATGGTCTGGGTTTTTAAATGGGATAAAATAAAAGAGCTGAGTTTGTTTTTTGAGCAAACTCAGCTCTTCCTGCCACTATCTTTTTCTTCGAATTTCCTTCACATGGTTTCCTTCCGTGGTAATATAAACTGTTTCATCGATTTTGTATGTTAAATAACGGTCACAATCGATTTCCAACGTTTTCCCATTGTTGAATTTCATTGCGCAATTGGATCCCTCTTCGGTTTCCGTCACATCAATGACTTCGTTCGTCTTAAAACCGACTGCCTTGCCATCGGAGAAATGTGGATAGTATTTTTCAACAATCTCCACCTTTTCCAATCTGCCCGGACTTGTTAAATATACAACGAATAATATAATTAAAACGGCTATTAACCCAATGAGAATTACTGCTTTTCGTTTCACTCTATCTATTACCCTCTTCTCTGATCAATCTTTTATTCAATATCATTTTTCACTAGATTATATTCAGGATTCCGGAAAATCATGATAGAAAAGAACATTTTATTTAACGATTTTCACTTTTTCAACCATCATGACACAAACGGCAGCAAGGATGATTAGGATGGATACAGCCGAGATGACCCCTCCCCAACCGAACTTCATCAGGAATAAACCTCCTGATGCTCCTACTACACTTGACCCCGCATAGTAAAACAGGAGATATAAAGCGGATGCTTGTGCCTTTTCACTTTTATCAGCTAACGATCCGACCCAGGTGCTCGCAATTGAATGAGCTCCAAAAAAGCCAAATGTAAACAGGGCAAGCCCGATTATCTTCAACAAAAGTGGATCCAATAAGGTTAAAAGGGCCCCCAGCAGCATGATTGCGATTCCGGTAAGAAGAACAAACCTCCGACTATATTGATCGGCAAGCTTCCCCATCCATGTAGAACTAAATGTCCCCACTAGATAAATAATGAAAATGAAGCCGATCAATGTCTGTGATAAATGATATGGCGGCCCCATTAATGGTATACCCACAAAGTTATAAACGGTAACGAACGAGCCCATTAATAGGAAGGCCATCCCGAATAAAAGTACTAGTCTGCTATTCCATAAGTTATTAATAAGGGAGGTTTTAATTCTCGACAATGATACTTTTTTACGGACAGCATGCTGCGAATGTGGAAGCATCAACCAAAAAGCCAGACTGATGATCAAACTTAAAGCCCCAAGGCTGCCAATCGCTATGTTCCATGAGAAATGGTCGGTCAGCACTCCGACAATCAGCCTGCCTGCCAATCCGCCGATACTCGAACCACTCACATAGATTCCCATCACATAGCCCAGGCTTTTCGGATCGAATTCTTCATTGATATAGGCCATCGCAATTGCCGGGAAACCTGCAAGCACCGCTCCTTGAATCGCCCGTATTGCAATAAGGATGTATAGGTCATCCTGGATGAAGCTGACGCATATGGATAACAACGCAGACAGAGTGAGCGCTGTCCCCATTATTTTTTTCCTATCGATATTTTCTGAGAAAAAGGAAACAAGCAATAAACAGATGGCAAGCGTTCCTGTTGCGAAAGATAATGTAAGACTTGCCATTGCAGGAGAGACCCCGAATTGCTTTGCGAAAACCGGAATGACCGGTTGAGTACTATACAGATCCGCAAACGTTACAAAGCTACCAAGAAATAAAGCCAAGATTGTTTTCCTGAATGATTTGCCAGCAGGCTCGATATAATTCACTTTTGTTCAGACCCTTCACTATTAAACTTCCCCCCTATGTTAATACGAACTTCCTGAGTTGTCTATTTCGCCACTTATGGCCAAACGGAAAAGTAAGTTCCAGCAATTCACAAAAAACCCTTCACTGTATGCAGTGAAGGGCTTTTCATTAATATGAACGTTTATCATCCCGCTCACTTTTTTTAAGCAGCCAGTACACAGGCATACCTATAAAGAGGATGATCACCGAGTACAGGGCATTTAAAGGTGTTTGGATTAATGTGCTTACAACAATATATATTGCACCAGCAATGGCTACAATGGGAATGAATGGGTAAAACGGTACTTTATATGTTTTTGCATCGGGATCTTTCTTGCGTAAGATGAAGACCGCGAAGAAGGCTAATCCATAAAAACAGAAGACAGAGAATACGGCCATATTGGTAAGTTTGTCAGGGTCTGCTACAACCATCATTATGATGGCAATGATCACTTGTAATATCGTAGCATTTATGGGCGTTTTAAACTTGGGCGATATTTTCCCGATTTGTTTATGGCCAGGCATCATTTTATCAGTCGCCATCGCCAAGGTTATGCGCGGAAAGGTCAGAAGCTTTCCGTTCAAACATCCGAAGATTGAAATCGCTATTCCGATTGATATCAATTTCCCGCCCAATTCACCAAATAGATGCGTTGCCGCAACATTCGCTGCATTCGTACCATGAGCGATGACTCCCTCTGCTCCCAAAACATGAAGCATGGCAAGGTTTACAGCCAAGTAAGCGACCATGACCACGACTAACCCCGTGATGATTGCCCGCGGCAGCGTTTTCTGTGGATTTTTCATTTCCCCTGCCATGAAGCCGACATTCATCCAGCCATCATACGCCCAGAGGGTAGCCAAAATCGCACCAGCCATACTGACTTTCATTGAACTTTCACTACTGATATTGAATACAGGCATATCACCATGTGCGATACCGAACACCGCTATGAAAATGATGGGGATCAATTTAGCAACGGTCGATAAGGTTTGGATGATACCGCCGTATTTTGTCCCCAGCAGATTCATGCCTGCTATAAATACGATCGTAAGAATGCCTATTGCCAAAGTATAATCTGAAGCGATATTGAATATTCCTGCGACTAATAACCCGAAGTATAAACTGAGTGCGCCCATGACTGCAGGTCCATATACCAATGTCTGAACCCAGCCGCATAGGAATCCCCATGCTTTTCCGTACACTTCTTCCATATAGACATATAAGCCCCCAGTTTTAGGAATCCGAGTACTCACTTCCGCAATCGTCAATCCGCTTGCAAGGGTAATCAGGCCACCTATCAGCCAAGCTAGTAAGGCCATGGTTGAATTACCACTTAACTCAAGCACGTCACCAGGTCTCATGAAAATACCAGAACCGATAACTGTACCAACTACAATAGATGTTCCAATCCAAAAGCCAATCGTTTTTTTCAATTGGTCATTCCCCATGATGTCCTCCCCAGGTGTACACATGTACTTGTTTTATACTAAAATTATATCATATAAATTATATGAAAATAACTTATTCAATAATTTGAATAGTCCAATAAGATTCCGGACACGTTGGTATTACTGTTCTTAGCTAGCTTTATTACAATAATATTTTTTTTACTAATTATGTCTGGAACTGCAACAAAAACCGAATATTTCTCTTCAGAAAAAACGTTTTATAGAAATTTAACTCAATAATAACGAACTAAATATCACAAAACGCAAATATCATTCGTTGCATATATTCTGAGATACCAGGGTTTTTCTCGGACACAAAAAAACCACTCCGAATCAACGGGGTGGTTCCACTCCTCTTTCAAGCTTCAATTCGTATTACCAAATAATGAATAAAAGCACAACCGCCAAGACAATCCGGTAGATGGCAAAAGGAGTCAATTTAACTTTATTGATTAAAATCAAGAAAAAGCGGATACAGAATAACGCAAAGATGAATGCGCTTATGAAACCTGCGATAATGAATGGCAGAACTTCAGGTGTGAAGTAATCCCAATACTTAACTATCTTTAAAAGACTGGCACCCGCCATGATCGGCACCGCCATGATGAACGTGAAATCGGAAGCAGCCCGATAGCTCATCCCTAATAGCACACCACCGGAAATCGTTGAACCTGAACGTGAGAATCCCGGCCACAGTGCCAAACATTGAATTAACCCTACACCCAAAGCTTGTTTATAAGTGATTTGGTCAACCGTTTCTGTAGTCAGCTTTGGACGGAATTTATCAGCCGCAATCATTAAAAATGCGCCCAAGATTAATCCAACGATAACCGTCTTCATGGTAAATAAATTTTCATCGATATAATCTTCGAACAATAGACCTAATACAGTAGCTGGTAACAATCCGACGATGATCTGCAAGAGGTTAAGCTTTTGGCCCTTCACAGCAGATGGGTCTTTCATTTTCCTTAAACCAAGCAAGTCCATGAATCGCCCCCAGAAGAGCACGACTACAGCGAGTATCGAACCAAGCTGGATAACCACCTTGAACACATTGGCTACTTCACTACCGAAAAGTTCATTCGATTTCAACCATAAATCATCAACGATAATCATGTGCCCTGTAGACGATACAGGAGCAAATTCAGTTAATCCTTCAACAAGACCAAGGACAACAGCAACAAAAATTTCCCACATATTCATTTTTTTCACCTCATAATTCGAACACCTGTTATGGAAATACCATATGTATTTTACTCGTTGTTTAAAATATTGTCTATTAAACATTGCTGAAACAATTTAGGGATACATGTATGATAGGGTTCAAGATAAAGTTTAAAGGGGAAGTGATGAATTTGCAAAACATATTGATTTTCGCCCATAGAGGGTCCAAAGGGACGCATCCTGAAAATACCATGGCTGCATTTCAAGAGGCGGCAGAAATCGGTGCCGAGGGGATCGAGTTCGATGTCCACCTCAGTTCTGATGGGGAATTGGTCATCATCCATGACGAAACACTTGATCGAACGACCAACCTTACTGGTTATGTAAAAGATCATTCGTCACAAGAGCTGAAGACGGCTGATGCCGGGGGCAAATTCTCCAAGGAATTCCTTGGGGAGCGGATTCCTTTTTTAATAGAAGTTTTCGACTGGGCCAGGGATAATGCCTTATTGATGAATATCGAAATCAAAACGGATAAACTCGCTTACGAAGGGATCGAACAGAAGATCATTGATTTAATTCATCAATACCGAATGGAAAATCGGGTGATCCTATCTTCCTTCAACCATCAATCAATTGAAAAAGTGAAGATGCTTGCCCCAGAACTTGAACGTGCATTATTGTTCGAAGGGCTTCCTGAAAACTTCGAAGAAATCTTACGCGATAAAAAAGAAGCCGGTTTTCATCCTGATAAAAATAGCCTGACTCAAGCAATGAGTGATAAAGCGAAAAAACTTGGATACAAAATCCGCCCTTGGGTCGCCAATGATGAAACGGACATCGTCAAGCTCGCAGAGATGGATGTCGACGTTATCATGACCGATTTCCCAGAAAAGGCAATCAAGATTTTAAAGGCTTGGCAGTCACATGGCTGAATAATGCGAAAGAGAAGGAGCGATGCCCCTTCTCTTTCAAATCCATATTTATTCAGTTATTAACGAGAAAAGTTTGATCCGCCTAATTGTTGTTCAGCCATTTGAACTAAACGTTTTGTGATTTCCCCACCAACAGATCCGTTAGCGCGAGAAGTAGTGTCTGCACCTAAGTTTACACCAAATTCACTAGCGATTTCATTCTTCATTTGTTCTAGGGCTTGCTCTGCACCAGCTACTACTAGTTGATTGCTGTTATTGTTGTTTGCCATGTGTTTTCACCTCCTACTAATATTAATTAGCATTTTTAGCTTAAATTATTATTGCCAATTTATTGAATTATTTTTCTTTACGATTCCTTCAATCTAAAGCTCTTTATCATTAATTTCTTTTTCTGTTCATAAACTGTTAGGAAACTTTCAGTAGGAGGGAAAAGATTTGCAAATACATGTGGTTAGGCCAGGCCAGACGTTATATGGCATCGCCCAGACGTACAGCGTAACTGTTGATAGGCTCGTGGAAGCAAATAAGATTCCTAACCCAACCAATCTTGTTACTGGGCAGGCCCTTGTCATTCCAATTGTCGGCAGCTATTATTTCGTTCAACCCGGTGATAGTCTTTATTCCATTTCCCAAAAGGTTGATGTCCCTTTTCAAGAATTGGCAAAAATAAATGGCATTTCCGAAAATCAAAACTTATCCGTTGGATACCGGCTCTATATTCCAGCACGTAAGAAAAGGACCGCCGAATTCAACGGGTATGTCGAGCCAAGGGGTACAACGGTTGCACCGGCCCTTGAAACGGCTGCAAGGGAAGCTGGGCCCTATTTAACCTATTTGGCCCCATTCAGCTTCCAGGCGCTTCGTGACGGCTCCTTAAAAGAGCCATTGCTCAATGAATTCCCTGCCATCGCCAGGGAAAATAAAAATGTCTTGATGATGGTGATCACGAATCAGGAAAAAGACCAATTCAGCGATGAGCTCGGGCAAATCATCTTGACGAACACTTCCGTTCAAAATAAGTTCCTGAACAATATCGTTTCAACTGCAAAGAAATATGGATTCCGGGATATCCACTTTGACTTTGAGTTTTTAAGGCCGTCTGATAGAGAAGCTTATAATCAATTTCTCCGAAAAGCCAAGGAACGTTTCAAGAAAGAAGGATGGTTCATTTCTACGGCACTTGCCCCCAAAACAAGTGCGGAACAAAAAGGCCGTTGGTATGAGGCTCATGACTATAAAGCACATGGCGAAATCGTCGACTTCGTTATCATCATGACTTATGAATGGGGGTATAGCGGGGGACCGGCAATGGCTGTATCGCCAATTGGATCTGTTCGGGATGTGCTCGAATATGCCGTCACTGAAATTCCTGCCAACAAAATCCTGATGGGGCAAAATCTATATGGCTATGATTGGACCCTGCCTTTTGTACAGGGATCCACTGCCAAGGCTGTAAGTCCGCAGCAGGCCATCCAGATTGCAGCTGCCAATAATGTTGCCATCGAGTATGATGAAACCGCACAGGCCCCGCATTTCAATTATACGGATATTGAGGATAGGCAGCATGAGGTGTGGTTTGAAGATGCCAGATCCATTCAGGCAAAATTCGATTTAATCAAGGAATTGAATCTAAGGGGGATGAGTTATTGGAAGCTCGGCCTAGCCTTCCCTCAAAACTGGCTGCTCATCAGTGATAACTTCAACGTACGCAGAAGGGTCTAAGAACAGATTGAGCCTATTTATCAAACTTTTGGAATACCGAAGCGCAAACGGACATATAATCCATCATCGAGCATGAAGTCCAGTTCAGGATACGTGACTCAGCCATAAAAGCCTTCCGACGTTCTGGAAGGCTTTTATCATTTCCCTGTTATCCGAGTTGCACTTTTTTAGATAATCTACGAAATTCATGATTCAAAGTTTGTTTGACTGCCTTATGAGCGAAGCCTTTTTTGACCATACTAAAAGGAACAGCTTAAGGGGTGTGAAAAACATGATTAGATTCGGTCCATACATTAGCACCGTTCCTAGAATTCCGCGTTTCATCAGATTGCTTTCTACCATCGCATTATTTTTACTCTCCTTCGGGGTATTGATCCACCTTGTGGAGCCGAAAAGATTCCCTACTTTACTCGATGGCATCTGGTGGGCAATCGTGACTATGTCAACGGTAGGTTACGGAGATTACACGCCTGTGACCAATCTTGGTAAAGTCATTGGGATCACCCTCATTTTGTCAGGCGCCGGCCTGATCACCTCTTATTTTGCATACATTGCTAAAATGTCCATTTCCAATGAACAGCAATTTCTAACAGGAAAGAAAGTATTCAGCGGCGGTGGCCATATTATCATTGTGGGCTGGAATGGCCGTTCCAGGAGAATCATCCAAAACATTCATAATAGAACTCATCATCAATCTATTGTCCTTATAGATGATACACTGCAAAAGCACCCGCTACCAAGAACGAATATCCACTTTATCCAAGGAAAAGCTACATTGGATTCCGTTTTGCAAAAAGCTAATATAAAACAGGCCATACGCGTCCTTATCACCGCTGACCTCAAGCAAGACGAGCTCCATACGGATATGTTCTCGATATTAACGTTACTGGCCGTCAAAGGCTTGAATCCGCATTTGTATTGTCTAGTGGAAATATTGACGCAAGAACAAAAGGAAAATGCTTTGCGGGCTGGGGCGGACGGTATAGTCGAAACGAATAAATTCGCGAGTGAATATATGCAGGATTGCTTATCGAAGGGGATCCTAACGGAAGCCAGAGAACAAAATGAGCTGGATGGATTGAGCCTCAAACAGCTGCCCATCCAGGATGACTGGGCGGAATTGACGTTCAAACAGCTGAACGTTAAGCTTTTCGATCAAAACATTTTATTGGTCGGCATCATTTCAGGAGGCAAGACCTTAATCAAGCCCCCCGGAGATGTAATCATCCATCGTGATGACACTCTAATCATCATTGAAGATTAATGTAATAAAAGCTTTTCCAAATCATGGACAAGCGATTTTCCATAAGAGATATAGTTTTCCGGAAATTCGGCATCCGGATTTTCCGGCTCAGCAAACTGATTGAAGGAAGCGGTGAGGTTTCCGATATTTCCTTCACCGTCAACACCGTCCTCGTATTTATGAGATAACAAAAACGGTTGTAAAAGTTCGACCATTACCCCATCCTGATCGAGTGAACCATCAACCGCCCTGAAAGGGACACGCAAAAACTGGTACCCATCACTGTCATCCATTTTATAATCAAACGACCCGTTGTCATAGTCCCAGCCTCCGCCTATCACATATCCTTCCGGCTTTAACTTCGTCTCCAGGTCGAACAAACTGAATGTTTTCCCTTCCAACTCAGAAGAAATTTTAATCATTGTAAAAAACCTCTTTCGCTATTTTTCTATTAGCTTAACCAAAAGGCCTTTAAAAAAACCCCTGGAATGACTCGATTGCACCCTCGGTTCAGGATGGCTTTCTCTCTGATTCCCAAGGTATCCTTACGCTCTTTTATAAAGTTTATTTCAGCTTCAGAGCTTCCTTAATCGCAATTGCTGGATCTGCACCTAGATTGCCGCACTTCCTGTTGCAGCTGCTGGATTTCCTCCCGCTTTGCTTAAAGCCTTTTCATCCATGAAGAACCGGAACTTGCGGAACCTGTGTAATTGGAATTCATCATTGATGAATTGTGCACACATGAACCCAAATTTTTCGGTTTTTCAATGCAAGCATTCGAATATGTTAATTTAACTTTAGAGTTCAATAAAAAAGCATGAAGCTGGATGTTATTCCTGCTTCATGCTTTTTTTATTATAAGCGCTGTTCTAGCTCCGCTTTTTTCTTTTCATAACCTGGCTTGCCTAAAAGCGCAAACATGTTCACCTTATATGCTTCCACTCCAGGCTGATCAAATGGATTGACACCTAGTAAGTAACCGCTCATTGCACAAGCTTTCTCGAAGAAATATACAAGGTAGCCAAATGTATAAGCATCAAGCTTAGGAACCGTTACGATCAGGTTGGGAACGCCACCGTCCGTATGTGCTAAAAGAGTGCCCTCAAATGCTTTATTATTTACGAATTGCACCGTTTCACCTGAAAGGTAATTCAGGCCATCCAAGTCATTGTCCGCTTCTTCAATTAAAATTTCATGACGGGCCTTTTCCACTTTGATGACTGTTTCAAAAAGATCACGCCGCCCTTCCTGAACATATTGCCCTAATGAATGCAGGTCAGTCGAAAAGTTAGCGGATGAAGGGAAAATCCCCTTTTGATCCTTTCCTTCACTCTCTCCAAATAATTGTTTCCACCACTCAGAGAAATATTGAAGTCCAGGCTCATAGTTTATCAGCATTTCAATGGTTTTCCCTTTATTGTAAAGGATATTTCGAACCGCTGCATATTGGTATGCCTCATTATCAGCTAGCTCGGAAGAACTGTAGTCCAACCTTGCACGCTCGGCTCCCTCCATGATTTGATCGATATCTGCCCCGCTGACCGCAATCGGAAGCAACCCAACTGCCGTTAAGACAGAGTAACGTCCGCCAACATCATCAGGAATGACGAAAGTTTGGAAACCTTCCTCCGTTGCTACCGTTTTTAATGCGCCCTTTTCTTTGTCAGTGGTCGCGTAAATTCGGCTTTTAGCTTCTTCAACACCATATTTTTGTTCCAGCAGTTTCCTGAATATCCTGAAGGCCAGTGCTGGTTCAGTCGTCGTACCGGATTTAGAGATAACATTGATCGAGAAATCCCTGTTTCCCAACAGGTCCATTACGTCTTGCATATATGTAGAGCTTATATTATTACCTACAAATAAAATTTGCGGTGTTTTCCTTTTGTCCGTCGGCAAAATGTTATAAAAACTATGTTGAAGCATTTCAACTGCCGCGCGCGCTCCCAGGTATGATCCACCGATTCCGATAACCAGTAACACATCTGAATCTTTTTTTATTTTTTCCGCTGCTTTTTTGATCCTCGAGAACTCTTCTTTATCATAATTGGCCGGTAAATCAAGCCAGCCAAGATATTCATTGCCTGCCCCTGTCTGTTCATGCAGAGAATGGTGGGCCACTTTTACAGCATCCTGTAAATAGGTAATTTCATGCTCCCCGAAAAACGGTAGGGCTTTTGAATAATCGAAACGAATATGGGCCATTCAAATTCCTCCTTGATTTTTAGTTTCCCTATCACTTTATCTGATGTAATTCTCATAATCAAGATATCGGTCAAGTAAATAACGAATTATACGTTCAAAGTAATCTCCCACCTGACAAGGCGGGGGAATGAACATTTCACTTGAATTATAATGAAGCCCGTAAAATGGCAAGGACATCTTCACGGTTCAGGATTTTGAATCGCCCAAATCCCCCTCTGCTCATCGCTTTATCAGCCATGACTTCCAATTGTGAGTCATCGATGCCATAATCCGAAAGATTGGTTGGCGCACCTAAGCTGCTCCAAAACGACCTTAGTCTTTCAATGCCCTCAAGGGCCGCTTCCTCATCCGTTTTACCTTCCGGATCAACATGGAACACACGGACTGCAACCTGTTTAAAGCGTGCAACATTTTCATGGAGCACATGTTTCATCCAATTTGGAAATAAGATGGCCAATCCGCCGGCATGCGGGATGTCATAAACAGCTGAAACGGCATGTTCAATGTTATGCGTTGCCCAATCCCCACTGTAGCCAACCCCAAGCGAACCATTCAAAGCAATATTTCCTGCATATAGGATAGTGGCCCGGTGCTCATAATCCTCCAGGTTTTCCAATAGTTTAGGCGCCATTTCAATCACTGTCAGTAACAGCGATTCACAAAAACGGTCTTGAAGAGGTGCATGCGTTTCCGGATGGAAGTACGTTTCGAACACATGTGACATCATATCGACCATTCCGTATACAGTCTGATCTTTCGGTACCGAAAAAGTATTTTCTGGATCCAAAATGGAGAATTGGGGAAATACCAATGGACTTCCCCATCCATATTTCTCTTTCGTTTCCCAGTTTGTAATGACTGAGCCGGAATTTGCCTCGGAGCCGGTTGCAGCTAAAGTCAGTATCGTTCCAAACGGAAGGGCCTCTTCTACTGATGCCTCCTTAATGACTAGATCCCATGGATCCCCCTCATATTTAGCACCGGCAGCAATGGCCTTTGTCGCGTCAATGACACTGCCGCCTCCAACCGCAAGGACAAAGTCGATCCCATGTTCTTTACAAAGGTCAACACCCTTCCGGACTGTTGAGATGCGCGGATTCGGTTCAACTCCGGAAAGTTCGTGCACCTCTGCATCGATCTCTTTCAAGGCATTGATCACTTTTTCATATAAGCCATTTTTCTTTATGCTTCCTCCACCGTATACAAGTAAAACCTTATCACCATATGCAGGAATTTCCGTTTTTAAACTTTCAAGCTGATCTTTCCCGAAAATTATTTTAGTAGGGTTTTTATAAGTGAAATTCTCCAAAAGATTTCTCTCCTTAATGCCACAACGGCCTCTAGAAAATTGCCCACTTGGCCACTGGCAGTTTTTTTCTTTTCTTCATTATGACCAATGTTCCATATAAATACAAAGCATCCGTCCGGAACTTCTGCAAGGATGTATATTTACATGATGAAAAAGCATGATAAGTAAAGAACTGATTTTTTCAAAAAAAGGAGGCTGTACAATGAGTGGAATACAAAGAATTGCACTTGTTCTTACAATAATCGGGGCAATCAACTGGGGATTAATAGGGTTTTTCCAATTTGACTTGGTCGCTTCGATTTTCGGAGGGCAAGATGCTGGAATGGCCCGTATCATTTATGGATTGGTTGGAATTGCCGGCCTAATTAACCTTGGTCTTCTTTTTAAACCAAGTCCTGAAACTGCCAGTGAACCAGAAACCAAACCGACTCGTTGAAAGGGATTTTGTTTAAATTCTATAAAAATAAAGCCGGACCATGGATAAAAAACATGGCCCGGCTTTATTTAATTCATTTTCATGAAATCATGAAAATGACAAAAAAAAACCGACTGATCGATTGATCTGTCGGTTCACAAAATTATTTTTTGATTAAGTCTTCGCGTTGAGATTGTTCAATCCACTCTTGAAGTTTGTCTTTCAATGTATTGAAACCTTCAGTAGATTCGATGTGAGATGTTGCTTTAACAGATGCTTGGCGTTTTTTTGGAGCTTTTTTCGGAGCTTCAGTACGCTCAGGAGCTTCTTCTGTTGCGCGGATCGATAAGCCGATTTTTCCAGCAGCTGAATCGATTGATAGCACTTTAACTTTTACTTCATCGTTCACTTTTAAATGTTCGTTGATATCTTTAACGAATCCGTGAGTAATTTCAGAAATATGAACTAAACCTTGAGTTGATTCATCTAAAGCAACAAAAGCACCGTATGGTTGAATACCAGTTACTTTACCAGTAACTACCGCACCAATTTCGAATTTTTCAGACATGGTAACACTCCTATTTTATATATATTTTTTCGTCTTTTCACGCAATAAAAAATTATATCACATAATTGGAAAATAATCAAAGTTAAGTATACCATACTTTTTTAAATTTTACTCATTAAAAATGTTTGTTTTTTGGAAATAATAAATATTATAAGCACGTTATTTATAATTTATCCTAAAAATTTGCAAATAACCTCCATTTCCTTAAGATATTTACTCATTTTTCTAAAGATTGTAATATTAAAACACTACCCATTTCCTCATAATCATAGTAAGATGAGAAAATGTTTTAAAGAAATTATTGTTTACAGCTAGATAATCTTTACATCTAAAGGAGTTTTTCCATCATGTCAAAACAAGAACAATGGACTTCAAAACTTGGGTTTATCCTGGCAGCCGCGGGATCCGCTATTGGATTAGGCGCCATCTGGAAGCTCCCATATATGACTGGTGAAAATGGTGGAGGGGTCTTTTTCCTGCTCTTCATTTTGTTCACACTGCTTATCGGTGCCCCCATATTAATAGCGGAATTCACAATTGGCCGCAATGCACAGAAAGATGCCATTAGCGCATATAAATATATCGCCCCAGGAAAACCTTGGGTTTTGATCGGATATGGCGGTGTCGTCGCTTCCATCATTCTGCTTTCCTTCTTCAGTGTCGTTGGCGGCTGGATCATCTCCTATTTAGCAAGAAGTTTAACCGGTTCCCTTTCAAACTTAACCCAGACTGAATATGGAAACTTCTTCAATACGATAATCAGCAATCCTTATGAAACGGTTATCGCTCAATTATTATTCATGGTTTTAACCATTTGGGTCGTGCAAGGTGGCGTATCCAAAGGAATTGAAAAAGCGAATAAATATATGATGCCTTCATTGTTCATTCTTTTCATTATTCTCCTCATCCGTTCCTTGACTCTGGACGGAGCAATGGAGGGTGTAAAATTCTTCTTGAAGCCGGACTTTTCCGCTTTAACAGGGGAAACGATCCTATTAGCTCTTGGCCAATCCTTCTTTGCACTTAGTGTTGGTGTTTCAGTGATGGTAACCTATGCATCCTATTTAAGTAAAAAAGAAGATATAACTAAATCGGCCTTCTCGGTGGTTGGACTGAATATCTTCATTTCCTTGTTAGCAGGTTTAGTCATTTTCCCAGCTGTTTTCGCACTGGGATTCAGCCCTTCTAGCGGTCCTGGACTAGTATTCGTCGTGTTGCCTGCCGTATTCAATGAAATGGCGCTCGGCGGGATCTTCATGGCTATTTTCTTCATATTATTATTATTCGCCACACTTACAACGGCCTTCTCCATTCTCGAAATCGTCGTTGCAGCCATGATCAAAGGTGATACCGCAAAGCGGAAGAAGGCTTCTTGGATAGCTGGTAGCGTCGTTTTCTTGATTGGAATTCCAAGCGCATTATCATTTGGGGTGCTTTCAGATGTGAAGATTTTCAATTTATCCATATTCGATTTGGCTGATTATCTGACAAGCAACATCGCACTGCCAGTCGGCGCCTTGTTCATATCCCTTTTCATCGGCTATCAAATGAAAAGGATAGAGGTCCAAAAAGAGTTCGAAACTGGCGCAGATTCCGGCCGGTCACTTTTTAAACTTTGGTACTTCCTGATTCGCTACATTGTGCCGATCATGATCATACTCGTATTTCTTAACTCAATTAATCTCATTTAGTAATCCAAAATGCCGTTTCGATATTTCTCGAGGCGGCATTTTTTTTCACAAAACCTACATATTCATTTGAAATCCTTTAGTTAGAATATGGTAAAATCATTACATAAAGAAAATATTTCCTGAAAAAGGAGTGCCTGACTATGTCAAATATCGCGAAGAATATCCGGCAATATCGAGAAGATCATAACCTCACTCAACAGGAACTGGCTTTGAAATTACGAATCGGCACCAAAAAGATTGAAAAGTATGAAACTGGTGAATCGATTCCTGATACTCAAACCATTTTACGGCTTTCGACCGTTCTTGACATTCCAGCTTCAGAGTTCTTGAAGGACGCCCAAACCGGGAACGCTTCTGGTGTTGACGAGGACATAAAAAAGCTGATTGAAGAAATCGGATCCAAAAAGGCTGAGCTCATCCTAAGAACAGCTAAAGACTTTAGCGAAGAACAAATTCTGAATGTTATGCATACTTTATATAATACACAAGCTAATTAAAAAAAATGGTCGTAGTATGTGTATTTTTTTTCAGAGTGCTGGATATACTATGATTAACACTTTCTATGTTAATCCATTAGATTAACTCTTTTTCTAATTCCCCCTATGGAAAGGGATCCGGCTGCTTATAACGGCCGGATCCCTATTTTTTTGCTTTTATTGGCTATGGTTCTTCATGAAACGTTCCATCCTTCTAAGCGCTTCTTGAAGTTGTTCCATGGAGGATGCATAGGAACAGCGGATATGACCTTCACCGCTTTCCCCGAACACATCTCCCGGTACAACGGCTACAAGTTCTTCCGTCAGAAGTTTTTCAGCAAATTCCAACGAAGTCATCCCTGTTTTCTCAATGGAAGGAAAAGCATAAAATGCCCCGCCAGGATTGTGACAATCAAGACCCATATCGTTAAATGAATTCACGATATAATTTCGTCTTCTCCGATAACTCCGACGCATTTCTTCTACATCCTGCATTCCGTGCCTTAAAGCTTCCAATGCAGCATGTTGAGCAACGGTCGGCGCACACATCATCGCATATTGATGAAGCTTAAGCATCGCTTCAGAAATTTCCTTAGGTGCACAAACGAACCCAAGACGCCATCCGGTCATTGCAAAGCCTTTCGAAAACCCATTGATGACAATTGTCCGCTCATGCATGCCGTCAATGGCAGCAAAAGAGGTGAATTTCTCATCATAAGCAAGTTCAGCATAGATTTCATCGGAAATGACAAGCAAGTCATGCTTTTTAATGATATCAGCAAGCATCACTAATTCTTCCTGTCCAAGCTGGGTGCCAGTTGGATTATTCGGTGAACAGATTAAAACCGCCTTCGTTTTAGGCGTGATTGCCGCTTCGAGTTGCCCGGGAGTCAACTTAAAGTCATCATCCTTTGAAGTTTGGACCGTGACCGGTATTCCCCCTGCCATGGTCACAAGCGGTGCATAGGCGACGAAACAAGGTTCCACTACAATGACTTCTTCCCCTGGATTCAAGATGGTCCTCAGGGCAATATCGAGAGCCTGGCTTGCTCCGACCGTGACAATGATTTGATCCTCTGGTCTATATGAAACATGGAACTGCTTCTCCATATACCAGCTGATTTCCGACCTTAATTCAAATAATCCGGCATTAGCCGTATAAGAGGTATACCCTTCCTCCAAGGAGTTGATCGCAGCTTCCCTCACTGCCCAAGATGTAACGAAATCCGGTTCACCCACACCAAGTGAGACGACCCCTTCCAAATTGGCTGCCAGGTCGAAAAAGCGGCGGATGCCTGATGGTTTAAGCTCTGCAATCGTTCTTGAAACATAACTCGTTTTAATCATGGTGACACCACTATCCGCTTATCTTCATCAGTTTGATCAAAAATTGTGCCATCGTGCTTGTATTTTTTCATAATGAAGTGAGTCGTCGTAGAAATGACCGAATCCAGTGTCGAAAGTTTTTCTGAAACAAAGTTTGCCACTTCGTTCATAGAACGCCCTTCGACAATGACTGATAAATCATAAGCCCCCGACATTAAATAAACGGACTCGACTTCTTTGAATTTGTAAATCCTTTTTGCCACCTCATCGAAACCGACACCGCGTTTCGGAGTGACTTTTACATCAATCATCGCTGTGACACCATGGTATTCATCCACTTTTGCCCAGTTAATGACTGTTAAATAACGGACAATAACCCGCATATCTTCTAATTTCTTCAATGTTATTTCAATGCCCGCTTCTGATAGATTGGTCATTTTAGCCAAATCCTTCAGATCAATCCGGCTGTTATTTTCAATGATTCTCAAGACTTCCAATTCCTCTTCATTCAAGTGCATTGGAAAACCCCCCTTTTGGAATTCACTAATTTAGATGTGATGGTTTGGCTGGCAGATAGTCTCACGAATTACCTTATTAGACTTTTTTAGAATCCTATATGACAATATAAATTAATAAGTCCTATTCTGTCAGGATAAACTTATACTATTATATCAAAATTGGTTGGCGACCTGTTATAGTAATTGTCTTTTTTCATCGTTATTATTACAATTACTGTTATGCAACAGTATTTAAGGACCTTTTTTGGGATATTCAGGTGAACACACACTTGTATCTATGACTAATACCAGAGGAGAAAGGGATTTATATGGAAATTCATACAATCAAAGGCATCGAACGGGTGGAAAATATAGAAATCTATTTTGAATATGACCATATGGATGATTCCTTCCCCACACTTGTACTGCTTCACGGATTTTTGTCATCCAGCTTCAGTTTCCGTAAATTAGTGCCCTATTTGATCAAGGAATTCAATGTGATCTCAATAGACCTTCCCCCATTTGGGCAAAGCGGTAAGGATTATCGATATACATATTCATTCCAGAACATTGCTAAATCCGTTGTTCTGTTCTTGGAGGGGAAAAACATCAGGAAATTCAGTATTATCGGCCATTCCATGGGCGGGCAGATTTCCCTTCAGCTCATAAAATCACATCCTGATCTTGTCGACCATGCTATCCTCCTTGCCGGATCAGGCTATCAGCCCGGCTATTCGGAAAAAATGAAGATGGTCAGTTACCTGCCTTTCTTTTCATTCGGGATAAAACGGTATTTACAAAAGTCCGGGATCGAAAAGAACTTAAAAAATGTCGTTCATGACCCGACCATGATTGACGATGAAATGCGACAGGGCTATCTAGGGCCATTCATAAAGAAGCATGATATTTTCCGTGCATTGGGGAGGATGCTCCGAGATAAGGAAATCGATTTGTTGAAGGAAGACCTTAGTGATATCCATACGCCTTGCCTGCTTATATGGGGAAGGCATGATAGAGTGGTACCGTTGGATATTGGCCAAAGGCTCCATGATGACCTGCCTAATTCCGAGCTTGTTGTCATTGAGGATACCGGGCACCTCCTTCCAGAGGAGAAACCGGAAGAGGTTTATCAATTAATTAAGGAATTTCTTGGTGTAGCCTCCCCAACTTAAAAACAAAACTTACGAGTAAACAGCTCAAACTTACGAGTAAACAGCTCAAACTCACGAGTAAACAGCTCAAACTTACGAGTAAACAGCTCAAACTCACGAGTAAACAGCTCAAACTCACGAGTAAACAGCTCAAACTCACGAGTAAACAGCGTAAACTTGCGAGTAAACAGCGCAAACTCACGAGTAAACAGCGTAAACTTACGAGTAAACAGCACAAATTCACGAGTAAACAGCGCAAACTCACGAGTAAACAGCGCAAACTCACGAGTAAACAGCTCAAGCTCACGAGTAAACAGCTCAAACTCACGAGTAAACAGCGCAAACTATGAGTAAAGAGCAAAAAAACAACGTAAAAAAGGTGACCCTTATTTCTGGGTACACCCTTTTTCACCTTTAGATCGAACAGCTGGCATCATTTTTTATGATGAGCAGTTTCTGTGCAACTTCCAGGCATTTTTCCATCTTAACGGTTTCATCGAATGCGAACTCGTAAATGGACTTTATTTTTTCCGCCAGTTCCTGCGGGCTATCTATATCCCGGAGTGCTACGACCGTATCCGCAATTTCCGGTTCATATAGATCCCATCCTATCTGGAAAGGGTCCCATTCTTGCAAAACGGCAACCAACGCTAAATTCATTTGCTGTGTATCCATAATTCATCACCTGCTCAATATTTTCAAAGAACATGTTATCATAGTATCATAACAACAGGCTTTTCACGAAGACGACAAATTTTTATTCGGCGGTGGACATTTTGAACAAGTCAATTTTTGAAGAACACATTAACAGAGAAAATTCAGGATCCGTAAAATGGGATAAAAACTCGCTCAAATCATTGTATGGGCGCGAAGATGTTCTGCCAATGTGGGTTGCCGATATGGACTTCCCATCTCCTGAGGGCATTCAAAAAGCGTTAATAGAACGCTTGAATCATCCAATTTTCGGTTATACCGTCCCTTCCGAAGCGGTTTTCACCGAAATTCAACGCTGGCTTAGAGACCGGCACTCCTGGCAAATCGATAAAGAGTGGATTTCATTTAGCTCTGGCGTCGTTTCTGCAATTGGTACAACAATCCAGGCTTTCACGGACCCGGGCGATAAAATATTATTACAATCACCCGTCTACACACCATTTTTTGATATGATCAAAAATAATGACCGGGAAGTGGTCAATAGTCCCCTTATCATAGAAGAAGATCGCTTTCAGATTGATTTCGCTGATTTTGAGGACAAGCTGAAAAACGGAGTGAAGCTTTTCCTTTTTTGCAGTCCACATAACCCTGGCGGACGCGTTTGGACAAAAGAAGAACTCCTCCGAATCGGGGAGCTCTGTGAAAAATATGATGTAGTCATCGTCAGTGATGAGATTCATGCTGATTTATTCCATACAACATCCAGACATTATCCGATAGGCTCGCTTTCAGAGAAGTTAGCCGACATAACCGTCACGTTAATGGCGCCAAGTAAAACATTCAATATTGCCGGCCTTCAGGCTTCATTCCTAATCACCAGTAATGAAAAATTGCAAAAGAAATTGCAAAAGGCACAAACGAAATTGGCATTCCATGGCCTTAACATCCTCGCTTTAACAGCGATGGAAGCTGCGTATCGAGAGGGCTTAAACTGGCTGGAAGACATGATTGGCTACATTGAGGAGAATATAAAAGTGGCTGAGGAATTCATCGCTGCTGAAATCCCTTCTTTGCATGTCATGCATCCGGATGCTTCTTACCTTCTATGGATTGACTGCCGTGATCTTGGATTGAATGACAAGGAAATTAAGGAACGGCTGATCCATCAAGGGAAGCTCGCATTGGAGCCTGGTTCAAAATATGGACCTGGCGGAGAAGGTTTCGTCCGAATGAATCTAGGTTGTTCACGCAGCATGATGATGGAAGGTCTGAACCGTTTAAAATTGGCTTTTTCATAAAAAAAAGAACCAGGTTTAAAAAATCCTGGTTCTTTTTTTCAATCTTTCTCTTCATCAACATAAGGATCATGCTCATATCGCGGCAAATCACCAAACGGGGTTTGAATATTTTCTTCAAAAAGTTCTTCCTTCAATTCTTGATATTGGGAGTTCGGGTAAACCGTTACCTCTTTACCGTATATATCCACACCAACAAAATTTTCATAATCTTCGACATATCCGATATTTTCTTCGGACTCGACATACATATCTTCGTAATCGCTTGGCGGATTTACAAAATCGGAAGGCGATTCAGATGTTCCATAACTGGCAACATCCTGCCACGAATCTTCCGCATCGTATGCAACCGATTCGTGCCGGGCATCATAATCAAACTTTCCAAACGGCGGTCCCAGCACTTCCTCTTCTATCGGCCGATTGTGCGAAGTTTCCTGTGACGGAGTATGCTCGACACAGTAAGTCGTTGTAGGCATGGCTTTCAAACGTTCAATTGGTATTTCCTTTGAACAAACCTCGCACTTTCCATACTCACCTGCCTCGATGGCAGAAAGGGCTCGATCAATATCCCTTATTTCATCCCGATCATGCTCGGAAAGGGCCAAATCCTTTTCCCGTTCATATAACTCGGTTCCTTCATCGCCGGGATGATTATCGTAACTCGATAGCTCACCTGTCGAATCCTCCAAGCTTCTTCTTAAATCGTAGTTGCCTGAATCATTTAATCGCTCTTTCAACTCTTGCTTCGTTTGCTGCAATTGCTGTTGAAATTCTTTTAGCTGCTGATTGGATAGCATGTGCAACATCCTTTCAAAATCGTTCTTCCCTCTAGTATTTCTCTCTTCCCTTCATTCCATAAAGGTACTTTTTACCTTAGGAATAATTTATTTGAGGTAACAGAAGCTAAATTAGAAATATTGATTCTAGGGGGCTTTCATTTGTATTTCTATAAAGAGGATTTAATCAATATGATCGTTCCAGATAAGCCTGATCCCAATGCAGCAAAGGTTCTTCAGGAAACGCTTGGAGGACAATTCGGTGAAATGCGGACGATGATGCAGTATTCTTTCCAAAGTGCCAACTTCCGCGGCAACGCTAAACAATATCGTGATTTAATCCGCGGGGTTTTCCTAGAGGAACTAAGCCACGTAGAACTTGTCCAATGAAATGAGCTCCAATAAAGCAATGCGTGAAACACTGGCATTTTTAATGGTCCGCGACAATGCCCATCAAAATGCATTTGCCAAGGCATTGGAAACTCTTGGGGTCAGCTGGGGGAAGATCTTCCCTATACCTAATTATGATTTGAACAAATATCCTGAATGCCGAAAATATGTGGATTTGGGCTATCATAATGCTCAATTCAATTTCAGGCTGGATCAAACTAAAATAGGCGAAATTTTCCAAGGGGAGACACCGAGCCGAAATGGCGGAAACCTTGCCGTTACCGATCCGCCAAAAGGATTCCCGGTCCCGGAAATGCTAGATATGCCAAATGAACACAGCCCTGGTTTGAGTGATTTGAACAATTAAAAAAGAAGGCGGACACATCATTCCGTGTTCGCCTCCTTGTTTTAATTATTTATATATTTCTCAAAAACATAGCCAAAATCTTTAACATGGTACTTTTTCCGACTGTCCATCAACCATTCGAAAGCTGCGGAATTAATTTCCTTGAAACTTGCAGCCATTTGGCTTCCCTCTGTCCGAACCTGGTTCAAAGTGGAAGAAGCAAGGTTTACGCTTTGCTGTGCAAATTGAAGGGCATATTCATTCTCATGGCA
This sequence comes from Peribacillus simplex, assembly GCF_001578185.1. Classification (NCBI taxonomy): domain Bacteria; kingdom Bacillati; phylum Bacillota; class Bacilli; order Caryophanales; family Bacillaceae; genus Peribacillus; species Peribacillus simplex. The sequence goes on from NZ_CP011008.1 coordinate 4,872,317, forward strand.
AATTTCCGATATTTTAACTAATGATTTGAACAAGTCCTTTAATTCTTCAATGAACTTCTTATGGACATCAATGGAGAACGTCTTTGCACCGATCGTAAATTTAATTTCCGCATCCAAATCCACGGTCCCTGCCGTTTCAAGTGTTACGCTGGAAATATTGTACTGGCTGTAGCTATATCTTGTAAGTGTACGTTTTTTGCTTATGGCACTTGTCCCGTCCAAATGTATGAACGCTTGATTCGTGAAACAGTACTCATCGGTTTTCGATTTTATCAGGAAATAAATTTTTTCCTCGTCTTCATGCATGATATAGTCATCTGCATCCACCTTGTCATAATTGGCAGGGCTAATCACACTTCCAATATCACTAAGTCCAAGGGCATCAGCCGCAATTTTCTTAAACATCCCTATTCCCCCTATCAAAATTCAGGCATTATAAGTATTTCTCAAGTATTATCTCATCTCGGATAGGAATTCCCTCAAAACTGTAAAATGGTATTTCAGGTTTGATTTTCCGTGATTCTTCAACCGCATTTTTAACGATTTCCGAAATGACATAACCACGCTTTTGAAAAAACTTCAATGCCTGTAAATTATCGTTCGTTGTAATCGCTTTAATAGTATGGCAATTTTTCTCCTTGGCGGTATTTTCCATTACATAAAGCAACGATGAGCCCACTCCTTGATTCTCATGCTCACTATTCAAAGAAATGATTTGGCATACATGGTCGGACAGCTTATACGTTCCCAAACCCATGATTTTTTCATTCTCGTCCATCACTCCAAAACCCTCAAGTTCCGCATAATGAAACAAACCTCTTGAAAAAACGACTTGAGTCGTCTCCCAGTGCTGAATGAAAAAACTCTTAACTGTATCCGTCGCAATCATTCTTTTAGCTACGATTTGCATAACTATTTACGCCCCCAAAGTTTCTATCTCTATGCTTATAGTATAAATTGCTTATGCTGATAAGGGAACAGTTTATTCTTCATTCAGGTCCTTTACGGCCTTCTAACAAAACATAATACCATTCATATTCTAATTAGCAAAAAAAAAGGCTGGAACTCTAGTGAATCCACTCGCATCTTCGGAATCAAGAAATAGTATCATCCTTTATATGCTGGTTCCTTTTAGTGACTTCATCTTCGAATTGCTTAGTTTTCAGTTCTTCTTTTTTTGAATATTTTATAATTGCCCTCATCGTAAAAACGGCTGCTACTAAAAAGATGAAGCATGTTATACCTGCAGAGATATATTCAGTCTTGTCTTCTGGAAAGTAAAGAAACAAACCTAGTAAAGTATGATTGAGAAAGTCCATTCGATACATCCTTCCTGATAGGAATTAAAATGCTTTATCCCATTATATCAATTGCCAGAACAATCCACTAGTGAAGCAAATTCGCTAAAACCTAAAAAAACGAGAGGCACTAAGCCCCCCGCTTCTCTTTTATTTATAAAATGGTGATTCCTTTAATGACTACATCCACTGCTGGCTTGTCTCCCGCAACTGTCTCTACATTAGCAATCGTATCAACAACGTCCAGGCCTTCGATCACCTGTCCAAAAACAGAGTGTTTATGGTCCAGCCATGGTGTGCCGCCTTGTTCCATATAAGCGTTGATGATTTCTTCCGGATAACCGGCTTCCTTCATCTGCTCACCCATCCTGCTGTCTACATGCTGGGCTTGTACGACGAAGAATTGGCTGCCATTTGTTCCCGGTCCTGCATTTGCCATGGAAAGGGCTCCACGCAAATTGAATAATTGCATGGAGAACTCGTCCTCAAATGTAGCTCCCCAAATACTTTCTCCCCCCATTCCAGTACCTGTCGGATCTCCGCCTTGAAGCATGAAATCCTTGATGACACGGTGGAAAATGATTCCTTCGTAGTAACCGTTTTCAGCATGAGTCAAGAAATTTTCCACTGTCTTTGGAGCCAGCTCAGGGAATAATTTAATTTTAATATCGCCCATCGTCGTTTGCATGATGACCGCTTTTTCATTTTCCAAAACTTCACTTGTTAATTGTGGAAAGTTTGTCATTGTATATACCCTCTTTCTTTTTTAAAATTAATGGCCTGTAACGCCATTTTCCATCTTCATTTGTACACTTTACACGATTTTCATAAAAAAAGCATCTTTGCGAAATTGAACGAATTCGCTGTGAAAAATCGTTGTTCTTATGTATCATGAAGGAAGTTAAAAGAAAGGTGGTAGGGAAATGTCAGAACAGGATTTTAAAATCGGCGATAAGGTCACCGCCATATATAAAACCGGAAAATACATCGGGGAAATCACCGATATCAGACCTGCTGCATATCTTGTTAAAGTGTTGGCTGTCATGAAGCATCCCATGCAGGGGGATCTTCATAACCCGAAGCAAACAGAAGTGTCCATGTTCCATCAGCGGCGTGCTCTTGCATTCCGGGAGCAAACCAATGTACCTAAGAATATGGTAAGGGGCTTTGAAGAGGAAATTCCTGAGTATAAGGAGTCCTTAAGAGAAGCTGTTGAGAAAATGAAACGTACCTTAAGCGAAGCAAACACAGAGTGGAATGATAAAAGCTTACAGCTGCTTGAAGATCTGGCGGCGGATTATTTCAAATAAAGCATAAAAGCCAAATCAGTAGTATATGATTTGGCTTTTATAACGCTAAATGATTCAATACCTTTGATAAATCAATGCGATCGCCAATTGTCGTCGGTTCATGATTTTGCATATAACTTTTATCTTTCTCTACTAACTTAAATATATTATATGTCGTAATTGCATCATCTAACGCCCTGTGATGCTTGCCTGTCCCTTCTTTGCCATAGGCCTGTACAGCCTTCCAAAGTCCGGTTTGATTTTGATCTCCGAAAAAGCGTTTATACTCCAGGCAAAGATCTATTTGTTTTCCTGAAAAAGGGAAATCCAATCCTGATTTCTGACAGTTCTGGCGAAGTACCTTCATGTCCATATTTCCCCAAGTCACAATCGTCGTCGGGTGCTGCTCATCTATTTTCTTCAATAAAGAAATCAACTCTTCAAATGAAATCCCCCGGTCCACCTGATCTTGGGTTATATTCAAGAACTTCTTGCATCTCCCCGTCAGGACTGGAAATTTCAATGGGTTAACAAAAGAAGAGAATTGTTCCTGAATTGTCTCATTAATGACGCTGACTAAACCGACCTCAATGATTTCTGGATAAAAACCTACTGGATTCGCTTTTCCTTCCGGCATCGTAAATTCAAAATCAATGAATACATATTGCTGTTGTTCCTCCATCTTAATGACCCCCTTCTTATTCTTGACGTCAACATATAAACAAAAATTGGTTTTATTTTCTCATGAGAATATTATAACAGAAGATTTAGAAAGTTTTTCATTGGTTCATAATACACCATTCAGATACGACTTCTGCCATCATTCTTGATTCATTCAAAACTATATATTATTTTCCTTAATTGGTTTTAGTGGTTGGACGAACCGAAGCACCATTCTTTAATCCCTGCACATCCCAAGAACATACTAAAATATATTAGTTAGGAAGTTGAACTATGCGCACGTATCTTGGTTATATCACGATTTTCTTCACAGTTCCTGTATTGTCCTTTTCATTTTCCTTTCCTATCACAAGTGATCCTTAGCCCAAACTCCCTATCATGTACTTCACGAGCGAATCCCATTGATTCGATAGAGCTGGCTCAGGACTAATTACATGACGGCCGCAAATGGAAAGTGATCAGTGAAATTTCCAATGGTGAAAAACGGACTTACCTTAAACTTGATGACATCCCCTTTTTCTGGAAAACCATTTCCCTTTCAGCATAACAGAGGATCACAAATTTTTATGATCATGCAGGTGTTGGCCTGTCCGGCATGGAAGGCGCATCTAATCAACCTTCACAAAATAAAACAATCGAACAAGGCGGCAGTTCCATTACCCAGTAATTCACCAGGAGTGTTTGCCCTTCCCATGAAAGGACGTATAACCGAAAACTTAATGAACTCTTTTACGCCTATCAGTTAGAGCGAAAAAATTCAAAACCGGAAATCATGGAGCTATATTTGAATACGATATATTTCCAGTAATGGATCATATGGAATCGAAGCTGCCTCCCAGTATTATTTCAGTAAACCGACTGGGAAGTTATCAAAGGCAGAACTCACTTACTGGCAGCAATCCTTAATAATCCTAAAAACTATAAACTCTTAATGTGTCGAAGATCGGAAGTACGATTAAATTAGACTTGTCCACCTCGGTCGACTTATTATCCCGATTACGTGACATATGCTCATCAGGAATGAAAAACCTAGTCGCATCCTTTGAAGGTCTCATAATCCCTGCAAGGTTCTGATGTGGCTATACGCCAGGTGAGGCAGAGCTGGATAAAAGGATTGAAAAGCTTTTGATTCCGGTGTAACCATCAATACCGCACTCGATACCCAGCTGTAAACTAAAGCCCAAGACTGCTGTACAATCAAAAATCGGTGCAATGATATCGAGGAAGCTTTAGTGGTTATACAGCATCATACGCACGAGCTTGTCTCTTTGATTGGGGAAAAGGATTATAAAAAAAATTCTTTCAATCGGGCATACCAAAACTATCGGCAGCCAGGGTGCCATTAACCCCACTCCTTGATTCTGCCCCCCTATATAGAAGAAACGGATGCTGACATCAATCAGGCAGTTAGTTGAGCAAGCTATTGAGCAAAAACTATTGTCCAAAGAATTATAGCGCTGACAGCTATGCGTTGGACACACTAAGTATTGCCTTTGCTCAGTCCTATATCACACCCGCCATAAGGATGTATTGAACAATGAATAAGCACCGCCAATTACATATATGACAGATTCCCTTCTTACACTGTTCAGGGCTTTACCTTCCGAAGCCTTGGTAAGGAATAATAAAGACTGCTCCATATAGTATCGGAGATCAACTTCAATCCGGCAAAAACCATAAAAAATAATAGGTAACATGAGCATTTGCATTTTCCATAAATGGGAGAGGCTGAATAGTAGGATTGAAATGATTGGAAAGTAGCTAAGTAAATAAGCGTTTTTCATGGATTCTCCATCCATGCATCATTTTCCCTACATTATGCAAACTATTCCACTTTTTAACAGTGAATTCTCTACTAATTCACCCTTTAAAACTTTTAAATTAAAATTTTTCGGGACGATTTCCCCTCCTTTTCTACCTATATATAAAACTCCATTTTAGTCGGCCTTCACTGTTCTTAAAGCCATGCAAACCCACATAAATTGCGTTATACTTTTAAGCGAGGCAAGTATCGAATCAAAAATACATATTCAACGAAAGTTTTCTAACGTCTAAGATTGCGTAAAAAAAGCATAATAAGACGAATGACTTCGTTATAAAAAGGGGGGAGTTTATGTCTTTACTGCATTGGGCGGTATTATCACCGTTTCTATTTGCACTTATTGTACCAATATTATACAAACTATTCCGACAAATACATACAGGATGGTTTGTATTGATTTTACCGATTCTCCTTTTCACCTATTTTTCAAGGTTCATTAACTTGACCAAACAAGGGGATATCATTACGGAAAGGGCTGCATGGATTCCTTCACTCGGAATTCATATTGATTTCTATGTAGATGGACTAGGACTTTTGTTCGCCTTGCTCATTACGGGGATAGGTTCACTTGTCGTTCTTTATTCGGTTTTCTATTTATCGAAAGAGAAAGAAAAGCTGAACCAATTTTACGTCTTCCTTTTGCTTTTCATGGGAGCGATGCTGGGCGTCGTCCTTTCCGATAACCTAATTGTCCTTTATTCATTTTGGGAATTCACGAGTTTATCATCTTTTCTATTGATAGGATATTGGAACGAAAGGGAGCGTTCACGTTATGGAGCGCAGAAATCCCTGCTGATCACCGTGCTTGGAGGCTTAAGCCTGCTTGGAGGAATCATTCTCCTTTCCATTATGGGAAACACATTCAGCATACGTGAATTGATAGCACAAACCGGGGAACTTATGGACCACTCGCTCTTCATTCCTGCACTTTTGCTTGTGCTGCTTGGCGCATTCACCAAATCCGCACAGTTCCCGTTCCATATCTGGCTTCCTGACGCGATGGAAGCTCCGACACCTGTCAGCGCTTACCTTCATTCCGCGACAATGGTCAAGGCCGGAATTTATCTGGTTGCTCGCTTAAGTCCTGTTTTTGCAGAATCCGGATTATGGTTCTGGCTCGTTTCGATTACCGGATTGATTACCTTGTTCTGGGGCTCATTCTCTGCAATCAAGCAGACTGATTTAAAGGGGATTCTTGCTTTTTCCACCATCAGTCAGCTCGGATTGATCATGTCGCTTTTGGGACTTGGTGCGGCGGCTCTCCACTATGATTCGTTAGGGGAAAATATATACTTGGCAGCCACGGTTGCAGCAGTATTCCACCTAATTAATCATGCGACCTTTAAAGGCAGCCTTTTCATGGTTGCAGGCATCATTGATCATGAAACCGGTACGCGTGATATCAGGAAGCTTGGCGGATTGATGCAGTTGATGCCGATTACTTTCACCGTCGCCGCCATAGGTGCTTTTTCAATGGCTGGACTTCCGCCCTTCAATGGTTTTTTAAGTAAGGAAATGTTCTTGGCCAGCATGGTGCATGTATTGGAATTGAATATCTTCAATATGGAGACATGGGGTATACTGTTCCCTGTTATAGCATGGGTTGCCAGTGTATTCACTTTTATTTACAGCATGATCGTCGTGCTCAAGCCCTTTACAGGCAAACTTCAGTTACAACTATTGGACAAGAAGCCCCACGAGGCACCGGTAGGGATGTTGATTTCCCCGGTCATCCTTGCTTCGTTGGTCATCATTTTCGGTATTTTTCCAAACTTGCTCTCTTCATCGATCATTGAACCTGCGGTAGCTAGCATACAGCCAAGCTTGGCGGGTCCGGATTTCCAAGTCCATATCGAATTCTGGCATGGATTTAAACCTGAATTTTGGATGACGGTCGGCATCATTGCATTTGGAATCATTTTATACAAAACGTTTCCGAGGTGGCAAAAGATCCACCAGTGGATGCCTGAACGTTTATCCCTGAATGCTTTTTATGACAACGGGATAAGGGGGCTGGAACGATCAGCATCCTCCGTCATGAAATTTTTAATGACAGGTTCGATTCGGATGTATTTGCTTTCCATATTCCTTTTCTTCATTCTTTCATTGGGCTTTACACTCTATTGGAAGGATGCCTTTAAATTGGATACAGGAAATTTTGCCCCGATCGGCTTATATGAATTGGTATTAGCGGCAATCATCGTGATTAGCTCGATCGCCATCTTGTTTGCAAGATCCCGTTTAACCTCCATTATTATTCTAGGAGCGGTCGGTTATACGATTTCCCTATTTTTCGTTTTGCTGCGGGCACCGGATTTAGCCTTGACTCAACTGGTCATCGAAACGATTTCGGTATCCCTGTTTTTGCTCTGTTTCTTCCACCTTCCGTTAATGGCAAGCAGAAAGGAAGAACGGATGACATTCAGGTTGAATAACGCCCTGATATCCATTGGTGTAGGAGTCATCGTGACACTGATTGCCTTATCGGCACATAGCAATAAACTATTTGATTCCATATCAAGTTACTATCTTGAAAATGCTTATAAGGAAGCAGGCGGGAAAAACGTCGTAAATGTCATTCTTGTTGACTTCCGCGGACTTGATACGATGTTTGAAATCAGTGTCCTTTCCATCGCTGCGCTCGGAATATTCGCGATGATCAAATTGCGTTTGACAGGGGGAAAAGATAAATCATGAAGCAAAATGACCTGATTCTTCAAACGGTTACGAAAGTCGCCGCCTTTGTTATCTTGCTTTTTGCGGTAGCCATCTTTTTAGGGGGGCATTATTCGCCAGGAGGCGGGTTTGTCGGCGGTTTAATGACTTCAGCTGCCATAGTCTTGCTGTTGCTCGCTTTCGACATTAAAACCGTCGCAGGCATCTTGCCGATTGACTATAAGCTAATGATTGGTTCAGGCTTGCTCATATCAAGCCTGACTGTTGCCGGCGGGTTATTTTTCGGGGTGCCGCTCATGACACATGTATATCAATATATCGATTTGCCTCTTCTTGGGCACATCTCGCTTCATACCGCGGTACTGTTTGATCTGGGTGTTTATCTTGTGGTTGTTGGTGTAACGATGACCATTATTCAAACGATAGGGGAGAGTGAATAATGGAACTTTTAATGGCCATTGTCATTGGAATACTATTTATGTGTGCGACCTATTTAATGCTTTCAAAAAGCATTTTAAGAATCATAATCGGTACTGGGCTGCTCAGTCACGGCGCCCACCTTTTGATTTTGACGATGGGCGGCCTGAAAGGCGATTCCGTTCCATTGCTAAGTGATAAAGTTGCATCCTATGTCGATCCGCTTCCGCAAGCGCTTATCTTGACTGCGATCGTCATTAGTTTCGGAGTCACATCATTTCTGCTGGTTCTAGCTTACCGGACCTACCAGGAACTCGGTACGGATGACATGGAAGAAATGAGAGGTACGGAAACGAATGAATAATCTTACTTTCATGCCTGTTTTATGGCCGCTTTTCACAGCCATCTTTCTTATTTTCTTTTCAAAAAAAATCAAGCTGCAAAGAGGGATATCCCTTTTTTCCTCTCTTATAGGAATTGCGATTTCCCTTTATCTAGTGTTCTCGGTTCATACTCATGGGATCTTGACTCTCGGTGTCGGCAGCTGGGATGCGCCTTTCGGGATCGTGATCGTCGCAGACATGCTTTCTTCGCTGCTGGCCCTGACCACGAATATCATTGGATTTGCCATACTGCTTTACTCGTTTTACTCCATAGGTGAAGAACGTGAAAGACACTATTATTATCCTGTATTTCAATTCTTGCTGATTGGTGTTAACGGTGCCTTCCTTACGGGGGATCTTTTCAATCTATTCGTCTTCTTCGAAGTCATGCTGATGGCTTCTTACGTACTGCTTGTACTGGGAGGGACGAAAATCCAACTGAGGGAATCATTGAAGTATATCATCGTCAATGTGCTTTCCTCTTCCTTTTTCGTCATCATGGTGGCGTACCTTTATTCAGTTCTAGGTACATTGAACATGGCGGATATCAGCCAAAGGATAGCGGAGGTAAACCAGCCTGGAATCATCTCGGTGATTGCAATTGGCTTCTTGATCGTTTTCGGTTTGAAGGGAGCTATTTTCCCGCTTTTCCAATGGCTCCCAGGATCCTATTATGCTCCACCAATTCCGGTGATGGCACTATTCGGGGCATTGCTGACAAAGGTCGGGATATATTCCATTTTCAGGACCTATACACTCATGTTTTACCATGACCAGGATTTCACCCATACTTTCCTTGCGATACTTGCGATCTTGACCATCATCATCGGTGTCATTGGTGCGATAGCCTATTGGGATGTTAAAAAAATCATCATTTACAATATCATCATCGCCGTCGGGGTTATCATTTTCGGCATCTCCATCATGAATGAACAGGCCTTATCGGGCTCCATCCTATATATCATTCATGACATGCTGATCAAGGCTGCGCTCTTCCTGCTGGTTGGCATCATGATCAAAATCAGCGGATCGGATGATTTACGGGATATGGGCGGCTTGATCAAGCGATACCCGGCCCTTGCATGGACTTTCTTCATAGCTGCCATATCATTGGCGGGAATACCACCGTTCAGCGGTTTTGCAGGTAAGCTTTTGATTCTTCAGGGAGCTGCAGAAAAAGGGGCCTACTTTGGAATGGCCGTTGTCTTACTTTCTAGCTTGATGGTTCTATATTCCGTTATGAAAATATTCATGAATGGCTTCTGGGGAACCCCAAAAGCTGATTATGCCTTAACTAATAATACGGTGAATAAAATGCTGGTTCCTGCCGTCCTCCTTGTTATCATTTCCGTTTTATTCGGAGTAGGAACAGAATCGATTTACCCATTCATTACACAAGCTGCAGAAACATTAATCAATCCCGATATTTATATTAAAGCGGTTTTAAAGGAGTAGTGCTTGATGTCATTCCAAATTTTACTGAATGTGTTCCTTGCGTTTATCTGGATGTTTTTGAAAAATGAGTTTAACGGGAGCACTTTTATCATCGGATATGTATTGGGGCTCGGCATCATGTTCGTCTTCCGTCATTTTTTCAATGACCGTTTTTACCTGAACAGGGTGAATGCCGTCGTTCAATTGCTGCTTATATTCGCAAGGGAACTCTTCCTTTCCAACGTTAGCGTCCTTAAGGTCGTGCTTAAACCGAACCTTGATATGAGACCTGGCATATTCGCATTCGAAACCGCGCTAACTAAGGATTGGGAAATTACGATACTATCGAATTTAATTACACTGACACCAGGAACACTTGTCGTTGAAGTATCGGAGGATAATCGGATTCTTTATATCCATGCGATGGATATTGCCGACAAAGAAGAAGCCGTGGACAGCATTAAAAATACATTTGAAAAGGCGATCATGGAGGTGAGCAAATAATGTTCGATCTTATACTTAAAATCGCGTTGCTCGGTGTTTCGCTTTCCATGATAGGATTCTTATACCGTTTAATCAAAGGGCCTTCTGTACCGGATCGGGTCGTCGCGCTCGATGCGATGGGAATAAATCTTATCGCAATCGTTGCACTTGTATCCATTGTCATGGATACAAGCGCTTATCTGGAAGCCATTCTTCTGCTCGGAATCCTATCTTTCATCGGAACGGTCGCTTTCGCCAAATTCCTTGAGAAAGGGGAGATTATCGAAAATGACCGCAATCGTTGAAATACTTTCAGCCTTATTCCTTTTAATGGGGGTCTTTCTCTTTTTAGTCTCGGCTTTCGGAGTCATCCGTCTGCCCGACGTCTATACAAGAAATCACGCTGCCTCAAAAAGCTCGACACTTGGAATCATGTTCATCCTGATTGGCACCTTGTTATATTTTTATTATAAACATAGCCTTTTCGATTTCCGGGTCGTGCTCGCGATCATCTTTATCTTCATGACCAGCCCTGTTGCCGGGCATTTAATCAATCGCTCGGCTTACCATTCAGGCGTCAAAATGTGGGATCGAAGTGTACAGGATGATTTAAGGAAAACCAGGTGATTCCTGCCATTGCAAAAGAGCTGCCCTGATTACAGGAGCAGCTCTTTTCATGTATCAATCCTTTAAAAATACTTGGTCCCCTAAACTGATTTCACCCGTTCGAATGACCGAGGCATATACGCCAAAATGATTGTTCCTTTCCTTGACGACAGTTTTCAAAAGTGATGGATCCCTTTGGGAATCGCTTGGATTGACTGTTATGATCATACAACGCTCACAATGCCTTTTTATCTCTAATTCTACATCATTTCCAATCAGAATCCTTTTTCCGAACCATCGCTCTTCTAAAAAGGGTGTTTTGTCCACTAAAGATAGCACCAAATTTTGCCTGAATCTCCTGCCATCCACTTCTTTTCCCCAAAGCTTTTTCAATTCGCCAATCGAGGCATCACTGACAAGCAGGATGTTTTCTTCCTCAATCGCACCGAACGGGATATGTGCAGGCGGATAAACAACGGATGTTGCCTCCTGTTTCAACAACCGTTCCATTTCCTCCTTAAAGGCCTCTTCACCCCAAGCCAGCACGTTTCCTGAAGGGGTCTTCACTTTTATTTCCGGATATTGTTCCAGGGTTTCCTCACCAGAAAAAACAGCTTGATAACGGACCATTTCAGGAACTTGGGTTATCGTTAGGAACTTCCCGTGCTTGTCTTTAAAGGCATGACTGCGATCTCCATATAGCCCATAGTCCATCACCTTCGTTTTCTGTACCTGCTCACCGGTGAATGATTTTACAGGATGGCGGGTGATTTCTTGTATATGACCAACCAGCATAAGAAAACTCCTTTCAAACAATAGTCTACTGCCATATTATACTTAAACCGGACATTGTAAAATCATTACGTTACATTTCAAAGCGATAGTTCCCTGATTCACTTTGGTAAGTCGATAACGGCCAATGTACAGCGTGAAATGCAGATAAGACGATCCTCTTCATCACGGATTTTCACGTCCCATACCATCGTCGTCTTCCCGCGATGGATTATGTTCCCTTCTGCAGTAACCAAACCAGAACGGACACTCCTTACATGATTGGCATTGATTTCAAGACCGACGACAGCTTGTTTTGTCCTATCTACAAGCTGGATTCCGCCAAAACTCGCAACGGATTCCGCAAGGGCAACGGACGCCCCCCCATGCAATAATCCATACGGCTGCCTAGTTCGTTCATCCACCGGCATCGTCGCAATGACTTTCCCATCACCGATTTCCTTCATTTCTATCCCAAGCGTGCCTATCAAAGAACTTTCAATATTTCTCTCCATCCCAATACCCCCAACTCATGTTTTTTTCTACAACGAAATGATTCATTTAATTCCGAAAAATGAATAACCATTCATTATAGTATACATAAAAAGGATGACTCAAGTCTATTCAAGTCATCCCTCATTATGAGAATTCGATTATTTGGAGAGTATTTCTTTTAATTCAAACCAGCTTGTCAGTCTTGGAATATCCAAATCCCTGTTATAGGAGTTATCCATTGCATACACTTTCGTTGGGATATCCAATAAAGTTTCCAGCACTGCCGGTTTATCATCAAAATAATAATCCAATTCCAATCTGCGAATCGTATCAATTTTTTCATGATCCTTCATGCCGCAGTAAAATTGGTCATCCTTAACGGGAAAGCCGTTTTCAATCAACCATTTTTTCGTCCGTTCACCATGCTCCGCTTTTCTGGCTGTGATGTAATAGACTTCATGGCCATCGCGTTCAAGCTCCTGCAGCGTTTCCACTGCTCCCTCGAAGGCTGGACAGGATGAATAATACACTTCCTCGGCAAGGCTGTTCCACATCTTGCCCCCAGCCTTTTTATCAAGCCCGAAAGCTTCATGGATCTCTAACGTCTTTAAAGCTCTGAATTTCGTTAACTCTATGTTCATATCAAGCTTTTTATTATAAAGATGGAAAGCGAACTCCCTCAAATTAATAAGGGTATCGTCAATATCAAAACCGAATTTCATATCCTTCACTCCTATTCAAACATTAGCGGCAAACTGTGCTGCGAAGGAAATTTCCTTGTCCACCTGCATGGCCTGTAATCTTTCAATTTCGGCTTTTCTTTCCGGTTCAGCGATTTTAAGTCCAAGGAAGCCAGTATCCTCCCACATGATGCATCCTTTAATAAGATCGGCTAATATATCGGCATCTTTCATGGCACAATTGAGTCCAAACGCACCCGTAGGCGTCATCGTATGGGCTGCATCACCCAATAAAGCAACGCCATCCTTTGTCCACGTTTCACAATAGCTGCTGTAAACATCCAATAAAATGAAGTCATTCCAAGAGCGGATATTTTCACACACAACCTTTTTTAGTTCAGGAAAGGCGATAAGCAAATCTTCAATGAATGGCTCAAAGGGCTGTTTTCGCAAATGGGGAAATGAACCATGTTCTATATTCCATCCAATTTGGATGAAACCTCCAGCCTGGGTGAAGAGGGCAACCTGGGAGTCATTGACCAATGCCATCTTGATCGAGGGCTTCCACCCCTCTGGAGCGGGAATTTTTGCCCACAGTAAATCATAGCCATGATTTTTAATAACTACTGGTATCCCCGCTTTTTTTCGAACCATGGAAAATCTGCCGTCCGCTCCGATTATCAATGAACTATGCACTTCCAGTTCATTTCCATCCTTTCGGGCCTTAACACCCGAAAACCGGCCCATTTCATTCTGAATCAAGTCCGTAACCCTCGTATTCATCATCAATTGAAAAGAGTCCAGCTTTTCAGCTTCATTCAATATAGCAGTAAGCAGATGATTCTGAGGGACATGAATCCCAACATGATCTACCGGCAATTCTGGGAAAATCCTTTTAAACATTTGGCCATCATGCCAATATTCGATTTGTTCCATCCTAAGCAAGCCAAGCCTTTCCAGACTCTCGAATAAACCGTGCTTTTTCAGAATGCCTTCTCCTTCTTCGTTCAGGAATTCGCCCCTGAACTCCCGTGCAACTTCAGAATGCCTCTCGAGCAGGACGACTGAAATGCCCTGTTTGGCCAATAGAAAGGCTAGCAGCGCTCCTCCAGGCCCCGATCCGACTATGCATACATCTGACTTAACCATCATGCCTATCACCTGTTGTCTATTTTAATTTAGGATAAGCCGTGATGCGTATGTCCTCTCCAAACGTGTCCACGCCAGAGAAGGAAACATCCATCGCTTCATCCATCGTATCTACATTCATTCCACTATACGGTGTTAGTGAGTTTCGTCCGCCCAATAGTTTAGGAGCTATATAAATCAAGTATTTATCGATGAGCCCTGCCCTTAGGAAAGAAGCATTCACTTCGCTTCCACCTTCCAGCAAGACATCCGTAATCCCCTTTTTATAAAGCTCTTCCATCAAGGTCCTTAAATTCAGGCCCGAATCGTTTTTGGGGACGAAAATGAATTCGATCCCTTTTTCACGTAGAGCTGCCATTTTATCGGCAGGTGCATGATCCTGCGTTACGATCATGGTCCTCGCATCTGATACCTGGACAACATTGGCTTCCATTGGAACACGTAATTCACTGTCTAAAATGATTCGGATCGGATTTTTCCCTCCGCCCTCCGGAAGTCTGGTCGTAAGTGATGGATCATCGGCCAAAACAGTCCCGATTCCAACGAGAATGGCATCGACCTCATCCCGGAGCAAATGAACGGAATGACGGGATTCTTCTCCTGTTATCCATTTTGAATGGCCTGTGTGTGTTGCAAGTTTTCCATCGAGTGTCATCGCATACTTTGAAATGACAAATGGACGGCTCGTCAGCATATTGTGAATAAAACGCTCGTTCAGTCTTTGAGCTTCCTTCTCCAGGACGCCAACTTCCACTTCAATGCCTGCATCCTTTATGATCGATATACCTCTGCCCGCAACTTCCGGATTCGGATCTTGCGTAGCCACTACAACCCGCCGTACACCTGAGTCTTTCACTAAATTTGCACAAGGAGGGGTTTTTCCATAATGAGAACACGGCTCAAGAGTCACGTATAGCGTTGCCCCTTCTGCATACTCACCCGCCATTTTGAAAGCATGTACCTCTGCATGCGGTTCACCCGCTTTACGGTGGATTCCTGTCCCGGCTATCACACCGTCTTTAACTATGACTGCACCGACAACTGGATTTGGATTCGTCTTTCCTTTAGCACTTGCCGCCAAATCCAGTGCAAGCTTCATGTAATATTGATCATCATTCATGCGTTTAGCTCTCCTTATACAATCAAAGTTGGCTTCTTGTGTGGTATGTGTCCAGACTTCTTAACCTTTGTATCCAGATAGAAACTATTATCTTCCGTCAAACCGCCCCAAAGCGGGATATGGTCCTTTGCCGCTAGTCCATGCTTCATAAGTGCGTCCAACTTTTTAGGGTTATTCGTAATTAAAGTGACCGGATCCTCACGCAGTTCCTTCAGCACTCGAATGGCTCCCTCGTAAGACCGCGTATCGTCTTCGAATCCTAAAGCCTGATTCGCCTCGACCGTGTCATAACCTTCCTGCTGAAGTAAATATGCAAGAGATTTGGAAAAAAGGCCGATCCCTCTTCCTTCATGGTCCGCAAGGTAAAAAATGGCCCCGCACCCATGCTCGGCTATCATCTTCATCGATTGGTGGAGCTGGTAGCCGCAATCACAGCGTTTACTGCCAAAGATATCACCTGTGTGACAGATGCTATGCATCCGGACCAGTGCATCCTCCGACTTTTTAAAATCCCCATACACCAACACGGAGGATTGCTGGCCAAAAGCAAGGTTGGCTTCCGAAAGTGAATCAAGCACCGCTTCCTTGTCATTATCCTCACCATCGAGCTGGAGCCATGTATACCATTGAAAAACCGTTGAGAATTCACCTTGTTCAATAGGCAGGTTCACAGGCCCCACTAGGCATATATCAGCCTTTCCCGGAGTTTTAAGAATATTCATTTTATCTATTAAAAGGTCTTTTGTTTGCTGGGTTATTTTCATGTTAACATCACCTATTTTATAATTTTATAGTGTGCCTTCTGCTTACTTTAGGTAAGTAAGTATATTACTATACACTATACCTGTCAATGAAGCAGTTTACAAATAATAGTGTGTCTTTCTTCATAAATTCAAGAAGATTTTTTTTCGAAAAGGGTTATCCATAATCCGTAATCATAACGGCTGGCCTTTATACATATTTTAACGTATAAAGAAAACGTGTCTATAGACTGACTTTAGGAAAGGAAGGAAACCTTTTGGAGGATTTCCCTTATTTTTTATATGACCCTGGCCTATTTCCGCTTCCCGTAGGGTCAGTGAACATGAATCGGGAACTGGAAGGAACATTGCGTCCATACTCGGCAACCAATCCAGATCTGTTAGTTAAATCGGCAAAGTCATCGCAAGCTTTATTGCTTGATGTAAAAAAAGTCATGGATACATTAGCCACATCCAAGCCTTTCTCAAACAGGTTGATGACTGCCGCCCAAGCATCGAATAAGAGTTTAGTGGTTGATATGATCCGAAAGATAGGGATTAAAAACGAACCTGATATCAAGTATAACCCTGATGGGATCCGTTTTGATTTCTATCCCAAAACAGGGGATGAAAATTGTCATATCATCATCAGCTTGAAATGGAGGGATATATAACGTCCAACACCTTTTTTGTAAAAAAAACGAAGCCTATTTTCGGCTTCGGATCCTTTTTGGTTCATTTTGTTTTCGATTCAAAGGTTTCAACAAATAGTGCAAGCGTTCGTGCCATCACACCTGTCGCCCCCGCCGTGCACAATTCGGAGCTGCTCGAGGTTGTGGATGTTCCAGCAATATCCAGATGGACCCACGGAGTGTCTTCGGCAAATTCGCCTATGAAGGCTCCACCCATGATGGCATGTCCTGCCCCGCCAGGTGAATTATTTAAATCCGCTATTTTACTATTGCGTACCCGCTCTTTGTCCTTTTCTGTAATAGGCAATCTCCACATAGGCTCCCCGGCCTCCTCTGAGGCTTTAACCACTTGTTCATAGAATTCTGCGTCATTGGTCATTGAACCCGTCATATCCATGCCCAAGGCCGTTATAACACCCCCCGTTAATGTAGCAACGTCAATAAGGTAGTCGGCACCATGATGTTTAGCGTAAGTTATGGCATCCGCCAAAACGAGCCGGCCTTCCGCATCCGTATTCAATATCTCTATCGTCTTGCCGCTCATGGCAGTGATCACATCATCCGGCTTGAGTGCTTCACCGCTGATCATGTTATCAGTGGATGGAATGACAGCCACGACATTTTGATCCGGCCCTAATTCGCCGATAATTTCCATTGCACCTAAAACAGCTGCGGCACCGCCCATATCCGTCTTCATTCCAACGATTCCGGCCTTCGTTTTCAATGAGTATCCACCGGTATCGAATGTGATGCCTTTACCAACCAACCCGATTACATCTTTCCATTCATCTTTACCTTGGTACTTCAGGACGATCATTTTCGGAGGTTCGACTGAACCTTGATTGACAGCAAGAAGGGCTCCCATTCCCAATTTGAGCATATCCTCCTTCTCCAGGATTTCCACTTCAAAGCCATAACGTTCGCCCAAAGTAGATGAATAATCCGCCATATCCGTGGAAGTCAACAAATTGCCTGGTGTGTTAACCAATGTTCTTGCAGAGTTCGTCGCCCTTCCGAAGACTTTCCCTACATGAAGTGCGGCCCCGACCTCTTCTTTATCCGATTCACTGTAAACCGTAATCGATTCAAGGCTTTTTTCGACCTGGTTCGATTTTTGCTTGTATCCGTCAAATTTATAGGAAGCAAGTTCAAAAGCCTCGGAACAAGCATGCGCTGCGTCCAATGCATCCAGGTTTTCGGTCGTGAATGTATCCAGAGCAATAGATAGCGTCGTTAGCCTGGATTCTTTGATCGTTTTACGCGCTTTTCCAAATGCTTCTCGCAGCGTTTCAAAGGATAGCTCCTTTTCCTTGCCCAATCCTACAAAAATCAATCTCTTTATGCCTAATTTACCTAATGTATGTATTTTAACTACTGATTTTTTCTTGGAAGGGATTTCTCCCGCTTTCACTAACTCGGTTAGCTGACCATCTAATCGTTCATCTGCCTCTTTCCCTATGCCTGTGAATTTTACGGGTCTGTCAAATACGCCTAGAATCAGGCATTCGTCAATCAAATCTATATTCAAGGAATCTTTTACTGTGAACATTCTGCTACCTCCTCCATTCGATTACCTTCATTATAACGAAATCTTTCGAAATTTTCGAATTAGGCCCATGAAAATAATATTAACAAGGGATATTGTTTAGAATGTGCCCCTTTAGAGTAATAGTATAAGGAAGATCATATTTAATACTAATAACCAGCAGGGAATCGACAGGACTGAATGGAACTAATAATAAGGGCCTTGTACCGAGCAGGATTTCTTATTTACCCATATATGGATTTCATCGTTACTTATAACTAGAAAGAAGGCTGATACTCTTGGAATTATTTCTCAACTTCCCTTTAATCGCAGCATTGATTGCCATTTTCTTTGCTCAATTCATTAAAGTGCCCATCCACTTCATAGCTTTTCGTAAAGTTAACTGGTCACTTCTTAACTCCACAGGCGGTATGCCAAGTTCCCACTCTGCGGCCGTGTCAGCTTTAACCGTAGCAGTAGGGATTGAAACCGGAATGGATTCTCCTGTATTTGCCGTTGCCGCGATCTTTGCCGTCATCACGATGTTCGATGCGACAGGAGTAAGACGGCAGGCAGGAGAACAGGCAGCCGTCTTGAACCAGCTCGTCACGGACTTCAATACATTAGTCGAGCAAGCAAAAAACTGGCAGAAAAAAGCGGATAAACAGAAACAGCAACAATTAAAGGAACTGTTGGGCCATAAGCCAATCGAGGTATTTTTCGGAGCCTTGACCGGAGTATTCATTGCACTGGCACTTCACTTTTTCATCTTTCAAGGGTAGGTGGTCAATTTGAAAATAATCTCTCTTTGCCCCAGCAATACGGAACTCTGCACATATCTAGGGATAGAAGATCAGCTGATCGCTATCGATGACTACTCTGACTGGCCTGAAACCATACAGCACCTTCCTAGAGTGGGGCCTGATTTATCGATTGATATCGATCATGTAGAATCACTGAAACCCGATTTGGTGCTGGCTTCCCTTAGTGTACCGGGTATGGAAAAAAATATTGAAGGATTAAAAGAACGGAACCTCCCTCACATCATCTTCAATCCGCAATCACTTGAAGATATCGCAAAGGATTTGCTGACCTTGGGCGGGGCCATGAATCTTAATGATAAAGCAGAGGAGCAGGCAGCAAAATTCCGGGATGCCATCCTTCAATATAAAAATGTCGCCGACAAAATCGAAACAAAGCCGTCCCTATATTGGGAATGGTGGCCAAATCCCTTATTCAGCCCTGGGGGAGTTAACTGGTTATCCGAGATCAGCCTTCTTGCGGGAGGATATAATCTTTTCGAAGATGTGGAAATGGCAAGCATTCAAGTCACGTCCGAGGAGGTTCAGAAAAAGGATCCCGACCATATTTGCTTAGCTTGGGTCGGTGTCCCATTACGAAAAGTCAACCCGGCGCTTGTCAAGAAACGGCAAGGTTGGGCCGATATGAAGGCAGTCCGAGCTAACAATATCCACATTATGGAAGAACCCTTATTTTGCCGGCCTTCCCCCCGTTTACTGGATGGGCTGTCAAAATTGGCAAAGACTCTGCATCCTGAGGAGTACAAAGGCATGGCTTAAGGGCGTTTCGAATGAACAAAAAAGCTGCCCCAATTGTGGCAGCTTTTTTAACTCCATCATTTCATTAAAAAGCAAAGGAAGATACATTCTCGTTCAATGTTTTTCCGGCGATTTTAGGCTTGAATACTTGCCTGATCTTGGTTTCATTCAACTTGTTTAGCTGTTCTTCAGATAACTCGCCGTTCCCTTTTTGCACAACATAAACTTCAAGGGTTTTCTTTCCCCACTTCTCGTACACATCTTGTACGGTGTCATAGTATAGATCCAGATGGTTTCCTTTGATCGCCCCGCCCTTGTCCGCTACAACCCCATATCCATAGCCCGGAATCCAAAGGATGGTTCCGAGGGGGAATACGGCAAGATCAGCGGCTATGGTTGAAAACAGATCCCGTTTCACCTTCACACCTGAATAAGTGATTCCATAAGATGGGCTCTCCGGGTACTTTCCCGTTGATTCATACCCTGCTGTATATCCTGTAGCCAAAACTTCATGCTTCGGATATTTCAAGAGCTCGATTGCCTCCAATATCGTCGTAGGACCACCATTGCCCGTGGATGCGGAAGACATTAGCGTTGCCACTTGACCTCCACTATGGATCGCTTTATATTCGAGACCAAGCATTCGATGTTGTCTCATTGCCCCTTCAAAAGGATGATCTTCAGGCATAGCCCCAAAAACATGATTTAAGGTTGAATCGATGGCCAAGATAAATAATATGATAATAGCAACCCTCAAAAATAATGCCTTTACAATCTTCATATGTATTCCACTCCTCTCACAAGGATATTTGTTCCCTTTCCAGAGAGAAAGTATTCATAAAGCATGAAAAGATCCAATTTTTCTTAATCGAGTAGGAGGAGGCACCTAGCCTCCGACCTCTCACACCACCGTACGTACCGTTCGGTATACGGCGGTTCAGTTTAAGTCTGACGTAGTTTTGTATATCGTTCATATAAACTTTCTAACCCTTGATTGTGCCAATAAGCATTGTTGAGGGTTTTCTGTAGAATGGGGCTATGAGCAATACGCCAATAGCCTTTTCTACTATTTCCCCATTCATGTGCTTTTCCGGAGGGTACACCTAGCCCTTTGAGTTTTCTTACTCTCGTTCTTGGTAGCTTCCACTGTTTCCATAGGCACATCCTGAGCCTTCTTCGAATCCATGAATCTAATCTCCTCAATATGTTCGGGGTATCAATGAGAGCGAAATATCCTACCCATCCTCTAAGGTATTGTTTTACCCTACCTATTCTGAATTCCATGGGTATTGGTGATTTCCTCGAGGTCATTTCCCTAATTCGTTTCTTTACTCTCTTCAGCGATTGTTGATCCAATCGAACCTTCGGGTTCTTCTTTGACCTTGTGAAACTAAAACCGAGAAATGTTCTGTTCCAAGGACGATCAACCTTTGTTTTCTCATAATTAACCTTTAATTTCAATTTACTCTCTATAAAGGATGTGAGATTACTCATGGCTCGATTGGCGGCTTTCCTTGTCCTCACGAAGATATTACAGTCATCTGCATACCTCACGAATCGAAGATTCCGCTTCTCCAGTTCTTTATCTAGTTCATCCAGAATGATATTAGATAGTAAAGGACTCAATGGACCTCCTTGCGGAGTTCCCTCCTCACTTTTATGAAAAAGTCCGCCTATCATAACGCCTGCTTGAAGGTATTTACGAATCAGTTTGAGAACTCGTTTATCTTCAATTTTTCGCTCTAACATTCCCATGAGCTTGTCATGATTCACTTTATCGAAGAACTTCTCCAAGTCCATATCCACTACCCATGTATAACCTTCGGCTATATAGGACTTTGCCTTTCGAACCGCCTGGTGACCTTGTTTGTTAGGACGAAATCCATAGCTATTCTCCGAAAAGGTTGAGTCATATATCTTGGTCAATATTTGGGCAATGGCTTGTTGAATGAAACGGTCTAGAACGGTTGGAATACCCAATAACCGAACTCCGCCGTTTGGTTTCGGGATTTCGATACGACGGACGGGCTGCGGTTGATAGGTACCCTGTAAAAGGGCAGTTTTCATGTTGTACCATTCGGTTGCGAGGTGCGGTCTCAGGTTTTGAACCGGCATTCCATCTACACCATGGCTTCCCTTATTTCTTTCTACACGCTTCAATGCCTGTATTAAGTTTTCCCTCTCTAGTATCTGTTCCATTAACATCGTTGATATCCTTTCTACGTGGATAAATGGTCTATTTGTGCCTTTATCTGCTCCACCCTTTTGAAGTTCCTCGTGTATTCACCACATCTTCCTTCAAATAAGTTCCGTTAGGAATTGTTTGCTTCTTTGCAGATAACGAACGCCTAGTATTCATCCTCCTTAATCTGTTCGGTCCTTCCTTATCTTCTCGAGTAGATAAGTACTATGACCTCTGCTGACTTCTGATGATTCAGCTGTCCATCACTGGACAGGTTACCAAGTGTACTTGGCTGTCATCAGACCTCCCCGGGTAAGAGTGCAATCTTTCCCTCCATCTATCTGCTTCATTTACTCTGTACCACCTTCGGCAGTAAGGACTTTGTTTTGTTTGGCAAACTCATCCAATGATACCTAGCCTTATATGAAGTTCGTGTTCCTCAGACCGGAGGTTTGCCGCTTGCTTCCTTCAGATTCCACGTCACCGTGGACACCCTTGCATTAAGCTAACCATTACTACTGCCTTCATGGTTCGGGACTTACACCCTATAGATTGCACCCATGCCGGGCGCACCAAAAAAAGGACCGTCCATAAATGACGGCCCTTCCCATTATCAAAACATTTGATATCCTTTATTCCTTAGAATCCTGATGACCACACCAGCTAAAACCGCGCCAAGCAGCCCGCTTGATAAAATAATGATGTCTGCCGTATGCAGGGCTGTAAGGTTCGTTCCAAGATTAGAAAAAGATATTCCCGGATTTCTAAAATATTCTATTAGCTTTGTTTCATTGACAATGATGATGAAGACGATTGGAAATAAGATGACCATAATCCAAGAAGAACGGAAGAGCATATTCAGCAAAAAGCCAATTCCGAAAAACAATATGAAAAATAAGAGTATTGAGATAATTAAAACAGGCAATGGCATGTTATTCTTGACCCTCCTTAAAAGCGACACCTTTAGTTTACTGAAAAAATAATTGCTACGTCAACGACTTAATGCCAAATAATGCCGAAGAAAAGATAATTACCCAAATCACATGAATAATTTATATGATGTATAGCCAAAATGATTTCCCGGATTCAACCCATCAAGCATCGTCTGCACTCTTTCCTTTTCAAAAGCTAAAAGCTGTTCCAATAATAACGATTGCTTCCCCTCTTGTATGAGTAAATCAGGGTCATAAAATTTAGCCTCATATAACTCATCCAATTGAGCAGTGACTTCAAAACTGACCGGTTTAAGTAAAAATACCAACATATTATCACTTATATCCCCTTTGATGACTCCGCTTCTAACGCCAACAATGCCTTCGATTTCTGTATGAATGCCCGTCTCCTCCAACACTTCCCTTACAACAGCTTCATCAACGGTTTCATCATTTTTGACAAAACCTGCCGGAAGCGACCACTGCCCTTTCAATCCACCATACCTTTTGTTCACGACCAGCCACTCGCCTTTAGCAGATATCACAAGGCCGGACACTGCCAGCCAAACATTTTTGCATCTTTCCACCAAAACCCACTTCCCCTGCATTCATTATAAGTAGTGTAAACTCCAAACCGCTAGAGTACATACGTAATGCCAAAGCGGTCAAAGGGGAGGATTATTAAATCTAGTGCTTCGTCATCCTTGCCCCCATTATATTCCACATATGATAGGTGCATACTCCCCGTCTCCGCTTCATGTCACGCTCATCGATAGATGCCATTGAAAAGGCCATTCAGGGAAAATCCCCAAATGGCCATCACTTATCTATCGAAAAAATCAAAGGACGTTGAATTTACCTTTCTTAGCAACCAAGGAAGCTCCGCCAATCATTAGCAATGCTCTGTTATCAACCATTTTCTTCATGAATGATGCAGTCTTGCCTGTAACTTTCTTGCCGAACACAACTCCAATCGCATTGTCATCACCAAGTGAACATACCGTTCCTTTGTTTTCGAAAGTGAATGTTTCAAGGTCACTTTCGTTACGAACCAATTTAGTCAGGTTCTTCGCAATGACTTCACCTTGTTGCATGGCGATTTGTGCAGTAGGCGGGTATGGGCGATTAATTTCTTCGTTGATGATCAACGCGCAATCCCCTACAATGAAAATATCGTCATGACCCGGTGCACGCATGTCAAGGTTCACTTTAATACGTCCGCGCATTGCTTCAAAACCTGATGCTTCAATCACTGAATTACCACGCACGCCAGCTGCCCATACAACGGTCCCCGCCTTGATTTCTTCCACTTCATCTTCGCCTCTTGCGACGATGATACCTTCAGGAGTTGCCCCCTTGATCGGTGTACCGATTTTGAATTCCACACCTTTTTTCTCAAGGTAGGAAACTGCATAATCCACTAATTCCGGATCGAAGCCAGGGAGGACGGCTGGTGCTGCCTCTACACAGTACATACGAACCTTTTGGAAATCGATATCGTATTCTTTACAAAGTTCAGGGACACGGTTAGCTAATTCGCCAAGGAATTCGATACCCGTAAATCCTGCTCCGCCAACAACGATCGTCAAGCGGTCTTCATTTTTCTCGACCTCAGAACTGTACGTAGCAAATTGCAATTGGATATGATCACGGATTTCACGTGCAGTGTTCACGTTAGAGATAGAGAAAGCATATTCTTTTAGCCCTTGGATTCCGAATGTTTCCGATTCCGGTCCAAGTCCAATCACTAGGTAATCATAAGAAATTTCGCTTTTTTCAAGGATGACTTTTTTGTCTTCTGTTTTCACTTCCAAAACAGAATCTTGGATGAATTTAACTTTGCTGCCGTTAATGACACTTTTGATTGGATAGCGCACACGATCATGATGAAGCGTACCAGCAGATGCTTCATGCAGCCATGTTGTTTCATAGTGGTAATCATTTTTGTTAACTAATACGATTTCAGCTTCATTTTGACCTAATGCCTTCTGTAAGCGAGTAACAGTCATCAGTCCACCATAACCTGCTCCTAAAACAACGATAGTTGGCTTTTTCAAAAGTATTCGTCCACCTTTACGATATTTTCTTGTGATGCTTTCCATAACTAAAATCTATTGTCTATCTTTTTAATTTCCATTATAAAAAGCACTCTTATACATTTGTGACGTATTTCACGTAATACTTCGAAATTGTCATAAAAAATTCACTAAATGATGTCTAAGTAAATTTTAGTCTTTTTCCATACCTTTTTCAAGTAACAAACCGAACTTTTTCGCGTGAAAATAAAGCTGAAAAACGATGCTATTCACCCCGTGAAGGACCATATTCATACTATATGTTCAACCTTGGTAAAGTGTATTTTTACCCACTTATGAAAGGGGGTGAACAGTATTCATAATGTAACCGTCCCGTTATAGTCGAAACTTTCTCACTTTTCTAATCTTTCTCCGTTTTTTAAAAGATTATCTATGTTAAAATAAGAGAATAAATTTCAGCAAACCTAGTATATCGGAGGGATAAAGTTGGAAGTTAACGAAAAAGTTTATGACATCACCATCATTGGCGGAGGCCCAGTCGGATTATTTACTGCATTTTATGGCGGCATGAGGCAGGCATCCGTAAAAATCATCGAGAGCCTACCGCAATTAGGCGGACAATTGTCGGCCCTTTATCCTGAGAAATACATCTATGATATCGCAGGTTTCCCCAAGGTACGTGCTCAGGAGCTAGTGAATAATTTGAAAGAACAAATGGCAAAGTTTGAACAGACTGTTGTCTTGGAGCAAGCCGTTCAAGAAGTGGAAAGGCAAGCAGATGGAGTTTTCAAGTTAACGACGGATAAAGAAATCCATTATTCCAAAACCATTATCATCACAGCTGGAAATGGGGCTTTCCAACCCCGCCGCATCGAAATTGATGATGCAAAAAAATATGAAAGCAGCAACCTTCACTATTTCATCGATGACCTCAATCATTTTGCTGGCAAAAAAGTGGTGATCTTCGGAGGTGGGGATTCAGCAGTCGACTGGGCACTTATGCTTGAGCCGATCGCCGAGAAAGTGAGCATCATTCACAGAAGAGATAAATTCCGTGCCCACGAACATAGTGTAGAAAACCTTAAAAATTCAAAAGTTGATATAAAGACTCCTTACATACCTTCAGAGTTGATTGGTACAGACGGCCGGATCCATACAGTTGTCATCAAGGATACAAATGGTGAAGATACAGAGACGATGGAGGTAGATGCAGTCATCGTCAACTACGGCTTCGTTTCTTCTCTTGGCCCCATTAAGGAATGGGGACTTGATATCCAGAAGAACAGTATTTTGGTGAATTCAAGAATGGAAACGAATATTCCAGGAATTTATGCAGCCGGAGATATCGCAACATATGATGGCAAAGTCAAATTAATCGCAAGTGGTTTTGGCGAGGCCCCCACTGCTGTCAATCACGCCAAGCAATATATTGACCCAAAAGCAAAAGTCCAGCCCATGCATAGTTCTTCCATGTTTTAACAATATTACACAAAAACCGGCTTTCTTTAAGCCGGTTTTTGTGTCCCTAATTCCAGGATTGTGGATAACTGTTTTCCATCGGAGCACTTTTTCGTCCTTCCCGCACTTCTTTCGACCGTTCACGATTTTATTCGTCCTTCATGGCCCTTCAACCCAAACAAACTGAAGGGGGGCACTTGTAAAAGTGCCCCCCTTTTCCAAATGAACAGAAATTGTTAGCAATTCTCCGGTGTACCGGCGTTTTTTGCCGTTTTGAAGGAAGACCCGCAACCGCATGAAGCGATAGCATTTGGGTTTTCGATCGTAAAGCCTCCACCCATCATCGTTTGTTTATAATCAATTACCGTTCCATTCAATATATCTGCATCCCCGTTATCAACAAGGATCTTAATTTCAAACTGTTCCAGCTGGCTATCTTTCTCTCCGGGCTCATTTTCAAAACCCATTCCATAGGATAATCCACTGCAACCCCCGCCTTTGACGGCCACTCTTAAAAAGGAACCCTCTTCACCATTTTGTTTCATCATTTCTTTTATCTGAAAAGCAGCAGCTTCCGTTATTTGAACAACTTCACTCACAATAAATCCCTCCTTCTTCTTATAAGTGAGATAGAACTATTTCTCTTTATAGTATATACCAAAGAATTTCCCACGCTCAATTTTCCGGCTTGAAAAAATTCATATTCCCGCACCTATTTTACCAACATTATTTAAAAAATGGTTTATAATAAGGTTTATGGGTATATAGGACTGGATGTTTTGACCCAATCAAAAAAATTTAAAGTAAGGGAGGTAATCTCCATCGAAGATATACAGCCTCTATATGACAAAAACATGGAATGCCTTCTATGCAAACAAAAATCAACCACAAAAAGGGTACGATCGCATTTTGTAAAAGTAGAAAAATATGACACGGACTTTTGCCCCATTTATGCTGATTCAGCCGTTAATGCCCTTTACTATAATATTTTTGTTTGCCCTCACTGTGGCTTTTCCTATTCCGATGATTTCTCCCGGTACTTCCCTCAAGCCACAAAGGAAATCATTATGGAAAAGGTAAGCTCCAAGTGGGTTCCCCATCATTTCAGCAATGAGAGATCCATTAAAGACGCTATCAATACTTACAAGCTGGCTAGTTATTGCGTAAGCAAGAACAGGGCAACTCCCCCCCGTTGCTTGAGCTATGAATGGATAAAGCAATGAAAAGGCTGTCCCAGGCAGGAACAGCCTTTTTACGTTGTTGATGATTAAAACATGTCAAATTCATCAATGAACTTATATATTTTATCTACCAATTCATCCGTTGTGTCACCGGAAACCACTTCACCGTTTACAAGCGCATATAAGTTACTGGAGCATTTGCCGCAATATCCCAAACAACCGTATTCTAAGATATCTAAATTCGGATCGCGCTCCAATCTTTCCAGGGCCTCTTGAGCACCGCTAGCCAGATTGCTTAC
Source organism: Peribacillus simplex (assembly GCF_001578185.1). Taxonomy (NCBI): domain Bacteria; kingdom Bacillati; phylum Bacillota; class Bacilli; order Caryophanales; family Bacillaceae; genus Peribacillus; species Peribacillus simplex. Next base: position 4,900,225 of record NZ_CP011008.1, read on the forward strand.
ACAAAATTCAATAATCGGGTACATTGTTTCACCTCACAGTTACTAACAAACCATCTTATTACTTTTCCCAATTACAGTCAATATTTACGCATATAAAATAAGCCGATTTTAAGATACAGGTTGTGATTTCCTTTTATATTCGTTATACTTTTGTCGGGGTACGTAAAAAAGAATATTAATTAATTTTTTATTCTTACTACTATTGGGGTATATATATTTAAATAAACTTAAAAAGTTCATTTGGGGAAATCCTATAATGGGATAGTTGTTTTCACAAGTGAAGCATTTATCAAATTTTTAAGAGATCAAATAAAGGGGAAAATAATATGAAGAATTTAGTCATACTTGGTGGTGGGTATGGTGGTATGCGCATGTTGCAAAGATTGCTGCCTAATCAGCTTCCTGAAAATGTGAGCATCACGCTTATCGACCGTAATCCTTATCACTGCTTAAAAACGGAATATTATGCTTTAGCAGCAGGTACCATTCCTGATCAGCACATCCGTGTTGCATTTCCTGAACATCCTCGCTTGAAGAACGTATACGGAGAAGTACTTTCCATCGATATGGAAAATAAACAAGTCATTATAGAAAATCAAGACCCTGTCGTTTATGATGATTTAGTCATCGGCCTTGGCTGCGAAGATAAATACCACAATATTCCTGGAGCAGACACACACACCTATAGTATCCAAACAATCGATAAATCACGAAGCACATATTCAGCTTTGAATAATTTAGGGGCTGGTGCAACCGTTTCTATCGTAGGTGGCGGACTTAGCGGTGTTGAGCTTGCAAGTGAATTGATTGAAAGCCGTTCAGATTTAAACGTTAAGCTATTTGATCGTGGACCGCATATTCTATCTGCTTTCCCAGAAAGATTAAGCACATTTGTCGAGTCTTGGTTCGATAAACATACAATCGATATCGTCCATCATTCAAATATAACCAAAGTTGAGCCAAACCTTCTTTATAATGGCGACGAAGCAGTTCAAAGTGACGTCATCGTTTGGACAGCTGGAATTCAGCCAAGCAAAATCATCCGTGATATGGATATTGAAAAAGACCGTCAAGGAAGAGCGGTTCTGACTCCTCAGCATTTCCTTCCTACTAATGACAGCATCTTTGTGGTCGGTGACTGTGCAAGCCTGCCTCATGCACCTAGTGCTCAATTAGCCGAGTCCCAAGCTGAGCAAATCGTCCAGGTCCTTGTGAAAAAATGGGCAAATGAACCACTTCCAGAAAGCTTCCCTACCATGAAATTAAAAGGGACATTAGGTTCTCTTGGGAAGAAACAAGGTTTTGGTCTTGTTGCAAACCGCCCTATTACGGGAAGAGTGGCACGATTAATGAAATCAGGCATTCTCTGGATGTATAAATACCATAACGGTTGATTCCAAACCTTCTTATGCGATTACATTTTATAAAATGACCCATAAATGAGCTGAGCGCAGCTCATTTTGGGTCATTTTCTTTTTTCTTCCATTATATATCACACCTGTATTATATATCCATGTTTTTCCATGGTTTCTACCACTTTTTTGAGCCGCACATTTCCTTCTTCAATAATTTCATCTTCAATGAGGACCAGTGGATAAAATAAATCTTCTTCGATCATCTTCATGGCAAAGCTCTTTTGCTTCACCTTTTCTGGAGGATTGTATATATCTATATAGGTTATTTTGAATTTCTGCTCAGGGAACTTTCTCGTTAATGCAGCCTCAAGCCACTCACAAGTATCTTTCGAAGAGGGAAGATTTACACAGCTCGCGCAAATTTGCTCCGCTCCATACACTTCTATCTCAATTTCTTTCATCACTATACTATACCTCCATCATTTTAATATTTTCACTTCATTTTGAATACTTTTAAGAAACATTCACCTGTTTCCATCTTACCAGAATAATATAGATTATATTTCCGCAAAGTTACAGTTGGATTTTTTACTACCTTCGCATTATAATATGATTAGGAAAGGAGTCGATTGCAATGTCTGAACAAACAATGGAAGTTCAAGTTCAAGAAGTCCTAGATAAACTTCGTCCGTTTCTTCTTCGTGATGGCGGTGACTGTGAACTAGTTGACGTAGAAGATGGAATTGTAAAATTACGATTACTAGGAGCCTGCGGGAGCTGTCCTAGTTCGACCATTACGCTAAAAGCTGGGATTGAGCGTGCCCTTCTTGAAGAAGTCCCTGGTGTAGTGGAAGTTGAACAAGTTTTCTAATAGCCCTTTAAATAACATGCAGCGTATGGATGAAGGATCACCTCATCTATAAACGTTCAACCTTTTTCGTGCAGACCGGAACCTTTTCTGGACTGTTATAAAATAAAGCTGACCCGGCTTTTGCCCTATCAAATGATTTGATACGGCTTTACGCGGGTCAGCTTTTTTATAATCTACTTAACTCAAGCATGGCTTACGATTTCAAAAATTTCAATTCCCTTTTTTCTTGTTCCGAAAGAATTGCCGTATGGCTGCCATCATTATCGATTTCCAGCTCTTTCACAAGAAATTCCGGAAATTTCTCCTTCAATCCCGTTAACACACTTTCACATTTTTCTGCGGATGCCAAGCATAAAACAGTAGGACCTGCTCCGCTTAAGGCTGTACCAAATCCGCCTTCTTTATGGACAACTTCTTCTATAAGTGCTAAATGAGGGACTAACTGCGCCCTATAGGGTTGATGGAAACGATCATTTTGCATCATTCTACCAACAATCTTCCAATCTTTGGATAAAATTCCCGCAAGCAAAACATTGGCGGCTGCACTTCCGTTTATCGCTTCTTTATAGGAAAGCGAATTAGGAAGGACTTCTCTTGAATCCTCAGTAAGCAATTCAAAATTGGGAATGACTGCAATCACCTTAACTCCTTCGATCGGAAACGAAACGACATCCGTTCTTTCCTCTGTATGCAGACCCACAACCATTCCACCATACACAGATGCCCCTGCATTATCCGGGTGCCCTTCAAAGAGGGAAGCATGCCTATTCTTTTCCTCATCGGATAAATGGAGTTCACCAACGATGTTCGCTAATTCAATACCAGCTACAATGGCAGAGGCACTGCTTCCAAGCCCCCGTGCCAGTGGAATTTCACTAGAGACGAAAAGCCGGCATGGGGATAGTTCCTTTCCATAAAAGGCAGCCGTTTTCTTGGCAATTTGGACGATATAATTACGGTCATCCCTTGGAAAAACAGACATCTCTTCTGAGAGGGGAACGACTTCCCAATGATCTGATGTAGATCCGTGTATTTCCAAGTAAAGTCCTAAGGCCAGGCCGATGGAATCGAATCCTGGTCCTAAGTTGGCCGTACTCGCTGGTACACGGATCAAGAACATCTCGGAATCTGCACTCATGCCTGGTTCACACCTTGCAGATGTTCTAAAATGACCTCTTCATCCATTGGCAACAATGTCGGTTGAATCGTACTTGTATCGACTGCCACATTCGGATCTTTCAATCCATTTCCTGTAAGTACAGCAACGATCTTGCTTCCTTTTTTGATTTCACCGCTTTTTAATTGTTTATAGATGCCTGCAATGGAAGCACATGATGCTGGCTCAGCAAATACTCCCTCTTTTTTAGCGAGGAAATGATAGGCTTCCAGAATTTCTTCGTCTGTCACCTCATCAATTTTACCTTTGGATTCATTTGCTGCTTCCACAGCGAAGTTCCAACTGGCTGGATTACCAATCCGGATGGCAGTTGCAATCGTTTCGGGGTTTTCGATAATGGTATCCCTGACAATTGCAGCCGCACCTTCCGCTTCGAACCCTCTCATTTCAGGAAGGCCCGTTTGTTTCGATTCATTATATTCTTTAAACCCTTTCCAGTAAGCCGTGATATTACCTGCATTGCCGACTGGGAGCGCCAATATATCCGGTGCAGAGCCGAGAGCGTCACAAATTTCGAAAGCCGCTGTCTTCTGCCCTTCAATCCGATATGGGTTGACTGAATTCACAAGAGTTATCGGTGAGCTCTCACTAAGTGAACGGACGATTTTTAAAGCCTGGTCGAAGTTCCCTTCGATCGAGATGATTTCCGCTCCGTACATAACGGCTTGAGCGAGCTTGCCCATTGCTATTTTGCCTTCTGGAATGACAACGATACAGCGCAGGTTGGCACGAGCGGCATAAGCTGCGGCAGCAGCCGATGTATTCCCAGTAGAAGCACAGATGATCGTGTCGCTACCCGCTTCGATCGCTTTGGCGACGGCCATGACCATTCCGCGGTCTTTAAAAGATCCAGTTGGATTCGCCCCTTCATATTTTACATGTAAGTCGATTCCCCACTCTTCAGATAATCGATTCAGTCTAATTAAAGGTGTATTACCCTCCAAAAGGGATAGTGCAGGTGTATTTTCATTGACAGGTAAAAAATCTTTATATGTGCTTATAAGTCCTTGCCAGCTCATTTGATGTCCTCTCCTTCAACTCTGTATGTGCTCTTCACTTCTTTTACCATATTGTAATCATGTAATTTCTGTATTATTTGCTCAAACGCAGCCAATGTGGCAGTATGCGTAACTAATACGATTTCGGAAGATTCCTTTTCATCCAGCGGCAATTGAAGGATTTTATCGAACCCTACCCCATGCTCGGCAAATAAATTCGTGATTCGGGCTAAAACGCCAACTTCATCCTGAACATGCAATCGAATGAAGAACTTAGCAAAGATCTCAGTTGCAGCTTTTAATTGTTTAGGGTATTGCGGTGAAACCGCACTACGGCCATTTACGCCCAGCCTCATATTCTTGATGACCGTCACCATATCCGAAACGACTGCAGTCGCGGTCGGTAAACTGCCCGCTCCTGGTCCATAAAACATCGTCTCCCCTACAGCTTCACCATAAACGTATACCGCATTATATTCATTATTTACCGATGCTAACGGATGTGACTCCGGAAGAAGTGCAGGCTGGACGCTTACTTCGACCCTATCCCCTGCCCTAGAAGCGACGCCAATCAACTTCATTGTATAGCCAAGCTTTTTACTATATCTCAAATCCTCTTCGGATATCTCGGTGATGCCCTGTACATCCACATCATTCAAGCCAATGTTCATTGAGAACCCGAGAGTGGATAGTATCGCCATTTTACGGGCAGCATCCAATCCTCCTACATCGGCTGTAGGATCGGCTTCAGCGAATCCCAGCTCCTGAGCTTCCTTCAATACGTCACCATAGGCTCTGCCTTCCTTGCTCATTTTCGTTAAAATGAAGTTTGTCGTTCCATTGACGATTCCCATCATTTTCGTGATGCGGTCAGAAGATAATCCATCGACAAGACCTCGTAAAATCGGAATTCCGCCTGCAACACTTGCTTCATAGAATAAATCACATTGATTCTCGGTGGCCAATTCCAGCAGTTCCGGTCCATATAAAGCCATTAGGTCTTTATTGGCCGTAACGATATGCTTTTTATTTTTTATTGCTTCAATCAGATAACCGCGTGTTTCTTCAATTCCACCCATAACTTCAATTACAACATCAATCTCGGGATTCGAAAGGATATCCTCAGGATTGTCAGTTAACATACCTTTTTCAATATCGACAAGCCGCTCCTTCGTCGTGTCTTTGACTAGAATTTTCTTAATGGATATGGAACAGCCCACTTGATGCGTGAGCTTGTCCTGATGACTTTCGATGATTTGTACGACTCCTGATCCGACTGTACCTAACCCCAATAAACCGATCGAGATGGCTTTCATATTTGGTTCCCCCTTAAGAACTGTTTACCTGAAGAAAACATTTGTATTTGTATAGTAGACATTATAAGATTAATTCTTATAATTATCAATAGTTAGAAAAGATGGATGTACGAACTTTTTTGTCCATCCCTAGAATGAGTAAGAACGGATAACACTAAATTTAACCATTTGAAGATTATTACTTAACGCTCTTTAATGAATCATTTGTACCCATTACTATATGTGGCTTTTGCAAGGGATCCATCCATTTCAGTAAACTGAGGACGTTCTTTTCGGCAGTGGCTATACATCCCGCCGTCGGCTTTGTTTCCTCTCTCCATATATGAAGAAAGATTGCACTGCCTTTTCCTTTTATGATGGGATTCGTATTATAATTGATGACCGCCCCATACTTATATAGTTCATGATTCATCCTTTCGAAAGACTTCCATTTATCTGCGGGATTCCCTTTATAGGTTTTCCAATTGTTATAATCCTTTGATGTTTGATCATCAATCCAGTAGTCATAATTGGTCGTTTTCCTATAGCTCATTTTCATACCAGCCGGCTTCGTTTCGCTTCCAAAAGCAGTACCAAATGAATAAATCCCAACCGGGGATTTTCCATCGCCCTCTTTTTTGCTCTTCGTGAAGCCGTTCTTCCCAATGACGCCTTCCATCCCCTTTAATGCCCGTCTCCATTCACCTTGTTTCTTTTCATACGTTTGGATCGTGACCTCCGTATCACTCATCGATTTCCCTTTTACCAATACAACTTGGTTAACACCCTTTCTCATATCGAATTTCTTCAGAAGGGTTTTTTCATCGGAACTGAAAACCTCTTTTGCATCTGCCATCTTGATATATGCAGTCTTTTTTGAGTGACAGACCTTATACCAGTTTCCAGTTCTCCCACTTGCCGATAATTCTTTATTTTTGTTATAACTCTTTAATGTTTTACTTGCAGCCGACGCCTTTTCTTTCATATCAGTAGTAGACTTCATGACAATCCTGAATTGAGTTGCTTCACAACTTATTTTCGTTTCAGCTTTCGCAAGATTTGTCGTCTGGATGACTAAAAGGAATAAAAGGGCCGCCATTATCAATCTTTTCATGGACTCACCTTTCCACATCTTTAAGTAATTCACTTTAAATATCTAACTATTCAAAAAAATCTTGTTATCATCATAACATAGTAATTAAGGATGGATCATATTTCTTTCCTAAATCCAGTCAATTTGAGGTAAATTATATTGCTTGGCCGGAACTTCCGCCAATTCATAAAAATGTTTGAGGAATGATTCATATTGTTGGGAGGATTTCGTGATCGACGATATTTTGTCCTCCAATTCATTTGACCTTGATTCCGTCGTTTTTGAAAAATATTCTTCTACTGTTTCAAAGTAATGAATGGGAAATAGCATTCTTGAATATAACAACCGGGCTGAAAAGCTGGAGAATTGTTCTATAGCCTGATATTCGTGAAAGAAATGGCCAATGCCTTTTTGATGGGTATGTACATTTTGAAAATAGTGTTCCCTCACCCATTCCGCCACATCCCTGGTGCCGTGGTCGAACACCCAATCAAACGGATTTTTCATCCATTTATTGCTTTTCCAGGTATCATGTAAAAAACGTTCATAACATACTGTTCCACTATCGACAATTTGCGGGGCATCATCGATTTCCGTGTCGACCAAATATTGAATCGCATTTTCACCAAGTACCATATAATAGGGAAAGGTTTCTATAAATAATTTTTCAAACTGGTTATCAGGATGGGCATTGAGCTTATCCCTCCAAATCATTTCTAACTGATCGATCCTTTGTTCCCATAACTCTTTCCATTTACCAATCCTTGAACATGTTCGAATCGTTTCAGTAATATTTCTCCCACGCTGGTGAAATCTTGCCAGCCGTCTTCCTGGGTTGAAATTTTTCGGGCCATCTAAAGCCTGATTGGCAAGAAGGATGAATAATTGTTCATCCGCTTCCGAAACAAAACTTCCATGATTGGCAAGGACAAAGGCCGATACGTAGCGATCTCCTTGTGAAATCAGGTGTTGAGACATTTTATGCCGTTCCACTAATTCCTCCTGCTCCATATTTCCAATGGGAACGATGCTGTAAACCATATTCCCTGAACGGAAGCTTGGAAACCTGCTATTGGTTTCTTCAAGCCCTACCTGTATACCATAATTATTAAAAATGATTTCTTCTATCATGGAATGGCCCCCCTCATTAAATGGATATAATAGAAATATTGGACATCATATACTTATATATATGTGGAATAATCCGTTTTCTGAATGATTATCGAAACCTTATTGGAAATTCGCATTAAAACATGGGTTTTCATTTTGATCAATAAAAACTGCCGGCATTAGAACTATCCCTTTAAAATATAGAGAAATGGGTGATTACATGGCTAATATTGAACAATCAATTTCTGAACAAACGGCTCGAAGATGGTTAATTGAAAGAGGAGTGAAATTGGAGGATATCGCTGAACTTGTCATGTATTTACAATCGGGTTACCATGAAAATCTCCAAATGGCCGATTGCCTTCACAATGTAGAACGGGTCCTTTCAAAACGCGAGGTCCAAAATGCCATACTGACCGGCATACAGTTGGATATTCTAGCCGAGAAAAAACTGCTCGAGGAACCCTTGCTAAGCATCATTGAAATAGATGAAGGCCTATATGGGGTGGATGAAATATTAGCTTTTTCTATTGTGAATGTTTACGGATCCATCGGCTTTACTAATTATGGTTTCATCGATAAGCAAAAGCCGGGTATCTTAAAATATTTGAACGATAAAAGCACAGGTAAGGTAAATACCTTTCTAGATGATATTGTTGGAGCAATTGCAGCTGCCGCTTCAAGCCGGCTTGCCCACAGAACCGAAAATGCAGAGTAGTAAGCCATAATTCATTTCATCGATTTTCACTGTTTTGCGACATAAAAAAACCAGGGCTGCTTTCGCAGGCCTGGTTTTTTCATTCGAAGCGCCATAGGTCGAGCGTGTCCACCACATGCGTCGGCTGCTCCTTATATTGCTTCAAGCGTTCTTTGGTCGTTACCCCAGTATGTACAAGCAATGTGTCGATCCCTGCATTAATGCCGGCGAGGATATCCGTATCATAGTTATCCCCAACCATGATTGTCTCTTCTTTAGGTACCCCTAATACTCTTAGAGCCTGTTCCACTATGACGGATTCAGGTTTTCCAATGAAAATCGGCTGTACCTGAGTCGAAACGGAAACAACGGATGTCAAAGCACCATTCCCCGGCAAAAGGCCTTGTTCAGTAGGAATGGCAATATCGCCATTTGTTGAAATGAAAACTGCGCCATTTCTAACTGCAAGGCAGGCTTTTGACAACTTTTCATAATTGATGCCGCGGTCGATGCCCATTACCAAAAAGTCTGGATGCTCATCCACAAGCTTCATTCCTTTTTCCTTGAGAGCCTCGATAATGCCTTCTTCACCCACTACATAGACCGATGCAGCTACCTTTTGTTCAGCTATGTAATTCGCTGTGGCCATGCTTGTCGTGAAAACCTGATCATCTTCCGTTGATATGCCGATGCTTCTCAATTTATCCGCTACCTGTGCCGGAGTCCGGGACGAGTTGTTGGTGACGAATAAATAAGGGATATCCCTTTTTTTTAGGTCATTTATAAAACCTGCAGCTTCCGCAATTTGTTCAGTCCCGCGATACATGGTGCCATCTAAGTCAATTAAATACCCTTTATACGACTTCATTTGAATTCGCCTTCCTAACAATACTAGTTTTTAAAAGCAGATACAGGTCCCAATTCGTTTGTTAAATAGTTCCTCACCAAATTCGGGAATTGCTTAAATGCCGCGATATTTTCCGAGAATACCTTATGCAGTTCGTTGTGATCAACTTCAATGAAGTCTTGAACCAGCATTTTCCTTAGCGGCAAAACCTTTTTAAATTGTATCGCTTTTTCTTCTGAAATGACTTTTTCATCATGAAGGATATCGATAATATCTTCGTAACTTCCCGGATCACGCATAATAAAACCATCAATTACTGCATTTCCTACATCCAACACGGAATCGATGGAAGTCTGTATGAGCCTTTCAGCGATAAGTTCCTCAATGTCTCCATCCCAATTATCATGCCCTTCAAAAAGTCCAAGCTGCTTTTCAAGAAAACCTAATATTTGTTCAATCTTTTGGCGGTCTACAAAGTACATTTTTTCCAGATCCTTTCTGATCTAAGATGATATAGGAAGCATTACTATGGTTGATTGGCCAGCCAAGTTATAACCCTGTACCAAAACAACCTTATTCCTTGATAATACCATAGCTTCTCCCCTACTCTCAATTCCTTCAGCCACAACCTTTGAACCGATCCCTCTACTAAACATTGCAGAAACGTACATTGACTTCTTTACAGGGGTCGCATTTCCCGTCATCCATTGAAATAAAAGTAACCAAAATTACGTCCCATTTGCATTCTTGACAATTTTCCTTTAATCGAGGAAAACTCTCTCGCGGCATGATTGCTGGACGATCCTTAATGCATCAAGACGCGTGACGAAGTTCCTCCACCTTTGGAAGCCCGAAAATGTCTGTTCCCCTATTGAAGTCACTTTGTTATGATGGAATTACAAATGTGAACATAAGAAGGGAATGATATTATGGAAGATCGTTTTTATTTATACAATGACGTCGTTGATTCAAAAACCCGGTTCATAAGTTTCATGGGCGAAGAATCAAGATTCGATTTGGCCATTACGACAACTGATCGTTTTTATGGGAAGAAACTTGTTTTAAATATGCAGAGTAACCGATTCGCGATCATTGGACCTGATGATTTAGAAGAGGAAGGCTATCTTGAGCATGCCTTTCAGTTGTCAGAAGCGGAAGCGGAAGAATTAAGTCACTTTTTAATGGAAATCGTCTGAAAGCTGAAGTTTTTTTCTTAATCGGGAAAACCTACTGAATGTACGATTACATGAGGGGGGATTACCTTGGGCAAAGAAGAGGAAATATACCACGATTTCTCCAATGTCGAAAAACAGCGGGATTATTTAATTCCTGAAGAATTTCCCGAAGGACCTTTTGGATCATCCAGAGCAAAGGATGAACCAGTTCAAAATAAAAACACGCCATGGCAGGAAGGGCAACGATATCAAAGTGCCTTTAATTTTGAAAATAAATCGTTGCACGAAGACTTACCTCGAAAATATCCTGGTGCTCATCCGACACATGATGATCCAGAAAACCATGAGCAGCCTCCTTATAAAGGATACGGAAGCTCTTAACATGGAAGGCCAGAGTAAATTCTGGCCTTTTTCATTTCTTTATTTTCTTCATGACGAAATATGGACAGCCAAAATTGCAGTATTCATATAAATATTCAGTAAGTGTGCTTATTTTTGTATCGAAGGTCGCTTTCTGATTAGAATCATCAAAAAATCCACGCAGCCTCAATTGGCCGTAACCCCAATCCCCTACAATATAATCATACTTCGTTAAAATCTCACTGTATCTGGCTTTAAACGCTTCTTCGTTATAGCCTTCCCTTTCATCCTCGATTATTTCATAGGTCATGTTATTGATGTTAATCATTGCTTTCACCTCTCAAAAATACATTCCTTCTTAAATTATAACTGATTCCCCATCAATTACTAAGCGAAAAATAGAGAAATATGTTCATCCTAAAGTTACGGGGGTGTTATTGATGAAAAAAACGATAATAACAATAGGTTTAAGTTCGATTATTGCACTGACCGGATGTTCTAATAAACATGATCAGGGGCTCGGTGCAAAAAATCATGCTGGTAACCCAACAAACGTAAATAATCCGACCCAATATTATGACGAGGATTATCGCAATCATGACAATAAAAGTGATGATTTCGGTTTTACCCGCACCAATAGTACAACCATTGACGGCCGTAACATTTCTAACAAGGCTGCTTCCATTGACCGTGAACAATTGTCTGATGTCATTTCTAAGCTCAGTGTACAGATTCCAAATGTCAATGATGCGGCTACCCTCGTAACGGATGAGGAAGTTCTTGTCGTATACGATACAAATACCAAGGATCGGACCGAAACCGCTGACCAAGTTAAACGAACAGCTATGTCCGTCGTTCCTCGCTACTATCACGTCTACGTCAGTGATGATTTTCAAAACCTTTCCCAAGATGTCGAGAATTTCGCTACATTGAAATCCGGCAGCAAAGGGATGGACTATACGATTGAACAAACCATCAAAAGAATGCTGAAATCGCCTCAAGGATACAAAATGAGTAACGCAGAAAATGAAAACGGAGAAATGGTTAACGATAAAAGGGATCATCACGATAACATCCATCAAAAAATGGATAACCGTTAATTAAAAATGAAAGGACCGAATTTTTCGGTCCTTTATTTCACTCTATTTCAATAATTCTTCACCTTTGGTTTGCTTATGTTTAGCTGCTGCATTAACCTGTTCGTCCGCATGGTAGGAAGAACGGACAAGCGGGCCGGATTCACAATGGCTGAATCCTTTTTCCAATGCACGTTCCTTCAATTCGGCAAACTCCTCAGGCGTGTAGTATTTCAGCACCTTCAAATGCTTTTTAGTCGGCTGCAAATACTGGCCGATCGTCATGATATCCACATTATTAGCCCTTAGGTCATCCATCGTTTCGAGGATTTCCTCCCGTGTTTCTCCAAGGCCGACCATTAAGCTGGACTTTGTCGGAATCTCCGGATACAGTTCCTTGGCTCTTCTTAAAAGCTCCAATGAACGTTCGTATTTAGCTTGAGCCCGTACACGGTCGGATAGACTTCTGACTGTCTCTATATTATGGTTCAGAATGTCTGGTTTAGCATCCATCAAAGTCTTAATATTTTCATGCACCCCGCCCATATCCGACGGTAATACTTCAATTGATGTAAATGGATTCTTGCGTCGGATGGCACGGACCGTTTCAGCGAAAACTTCAGCGCCTCCATCCTTTAAATCGTCACGGGCAACAGCTGTAATGACAACATGCTTTAAATTCATCAGAACAACGGAATCCGCAACACGCTCTGGTTCAGCCCAGTCCAATTCATTAGGACGTCCGGTTGTAACTGCACAAAAACGGCATGCCCTTGTACAGATTTCACCTAAGATCATGAATGTGGCCGTTCTTCTCACTGACCAGCATTCGTGAATATTCGGACATTTCGCCTCTTCACAGACTGTATGAAGATTTTTTTCCCGCATCATATTTTTTAAACCGAGGTAGTTTTCATTAGTATTAAGCTTTATTTTTAACCAATCTGGTTTACGAAGAATTTCTTTATTTGTAGAAGACATGAAAATGTCACTCCATTCTATAGAAATTAACACACCCTACTTTAACAATAAAAAAGCATTTATACAAGTTATAGTTGGTTTCCCATTATTTATTTTTCATGTTTAAAGCCAAATCAGCAAAACTATAAAAGATGGACTGATGTCTTTATAAATTGAAGATTCTCATGAAAGGAGTTGCCCCGTTGAAAAAATTATTTTTTCTTATCATAACTTGTTTGTTTATTTTGGATGCATCAAGCCAAATGGTTAATGCCGCTGATACCCCTGAAGCTTATGCAGGAAGAATGGCGCTTTATAGAAACATGGAAGCTACCCTGCAAATCCCATGGTATTACCTTGCTGGCGCTGATCAATATGAGCACAGCCTAAGGGCTGCCAGACGGGATTTAGAGCCGGCAAAGGGTTTAATTGGCATCAATATCGAGCCTTCAAAGTGGGGTGGGGCTCTCAATCCTCACTTAAACGACGTGAACCCGCTAACGATCACCTTTTTTGATGGGTTAGGCCAGGATGGGAATGGCGATGGCAAAGCTGATGTTACTAATGACACCGATCGATTATACGCTTTTTCGAAGCATCTCCATACTTATGGTTCAGATGAAGATAATATCCGGATCGGCTTGTGGGAATATTATAAACGAGATAAAGCCGTCAGCATCATTATCGGCAATGCGAAGATTTATAAGAAATATGGCCGGCTGGATTTACAGGAAAAAGCCTTTCCAGTTCCAGTACGGACCCATTATACGTATTTAAATACATGGGGAAGCGCTCGTGGATGGGGCGGAAGGAGAATCCATGAGGGTACAGATATATTTGCGGATTATAGCCTTCCTGTTCGGTCAACGAGCTATGGAATCATTGAAATGAAAGGCTGGAATAAATTCGGGGGTTGGCGGATTGGGATACGGGATTTAAATAATACGTATCATTACTTTGCCCATTTAAGCGGATTTGCCGAAGGATTGAAAGTCGGACAAATCGTCGAGCCCGGACAAATCATCGGAGGTGTAGGCAGTACAGGTTACGGCCCTCCTGGAACTGCGGGTAAGTTCCCTCCGCATCTTCATTATGGGATGTACAAAGACAACGGAATCACAGAATGGAGCTTTGACCCTTACCCCTATTTAAAAATGTGGGAAAGGAAGGATTTAGCTAAAAAACAAAAGTGAGCGGCGACGAATTTCTCGCTGCTTTTTTTTGATTCGAACATAAACCCCCGAACTTGATGCATAGGTATTAGTAAAGGGGGCTAAAGCGTGTTCCGAAAAAGATTTCGAACAAAGAAATTCCGAAAAAAGGGGCCTCTTCCCACCCGAAAAGTATTCCTTTACTCATTTATCCTTTTTATCATATCAAGCATCATGACTCTTTGGTATGTTGATAAATCAATTGAACCGGTGATCATGAGTGTAGCCGAATATGAAATCAAACGGATTGCAACGGAAACGATTCATGAATCTGTAGATGAGAATATATCCAAGATTGATATGAACAAAATCATCACCAACAACGAGGGTGGTAAGGACTCCAGTTCTTCCTATAGCTTCAATCCGGTCATATACAGTGAATTGCGCGCTAACATTACAAAGGATATTCAAAACAAGCTTGGCATCGAACAGGGAAATCCTTTTAAAAAGGGTTCCTCCAAAATAAATGATGAACAATATAAAAGTGTAGTCTATTATATACCATTGGGTGTCGTAACCGGGAATAATCTCCTTTCCAACTATGGACCTGAAATCCCAGTGAAAATGTCAGTCATCGGTAATGTTGAATCGGATTTGAAGACAAAATTGACAAACGCAGGCATCAATAATGTGTATTATGAATTGATTGTGGATTTTGATGTAAATATTCAAATCGTCATCCCCTCCTTCACTAAAGAGACCAAGGTCAGTCAGGAAGTGACAGTCGGCAGCTTGCTAATTGAGGGTGATGTACCAAGTTATTATAGTAACGGAAACGGTTCGGTGGCACCTGCCATCATGAAGGAAAACAAGGAATAGAAAAACCAGCTTATCCTTGAGTTTAGGCTGGTTCTTGTATATTGAGACATTTCATGATCAGCAACTGCAGGTTTTTATTCAAATCCACTTCATAGGACTCTTTTACCTGTTCCCCATTTTCTTCAAGTATCCTTATCATGGGTCGGTCCCCTATCCCCTCATTCTGAGCGGATACGACACCTTTTCTCCCATCATTCAATTCTACGGATAGACCATTTGGATAGATGGCAACTGCCCGGCGGAATGCCTCGATGATCGTATTGTCGAATTTTTTCCCGATTCCCGCATAAAGGATTTCCAACCCCTGATGAGGCAGCATGGCCTTACGGTAAACCCGGCTGGAAGTCACGGCATCAAACACATCGGCAACGGCAATAATCTTGCCGAAATAATGGATTTCATCCCCTTTTATTCCACGTGGATATCCAGATCCATCAAGCCTTTCATGATGCTGATAGGCACAATTTGCAACTAAATGTGAAACGGTATGAACATTTTTGATTAGATGAAATCCATAATCGGCATGTTTTTGGATTTGTTCAAATTCCTTTTCCGTTAACTTACCGGGTTTATGGAGGATTCCCAAAGGTATGAACATTTTGCCGACATCATGTAAAATCGCTCCCAGCCCAAGAATTTCGAGATTCTTATTATTAATATTCAACTCCATCCCGATTGCCAGGGTATATAGGGTCACATTGAAGGAATGAGTAAAGATATAGTCATCGTATGTATAAACATCCGCCAATATAGTCAATAACTCATTATTCCTATTGAGCTCGTCCATGATGTTTCGGACGATTTGAGTGAACTTGACGTTAGGTTGCTCCATCGTGAAAGATCCATCAAGGTTCATTTCGTTTTTCATGTCCAGGAAAGTGGTTTCAATCCTATTAATGGCTTCTCTCCTTAGGTTCCCGAATACTGGTGGCATTGGAATAATGTCATCCGTCCTAGAATCTTGAATGTAAACTAAAGGAATATTAAGGGATATCAGTCGAGCGATCATTTTCTGCGTTAATGTAAGACCCTCACACAAGAGGATATGGCCCTGCTCATTATAAATGTCTTTTCCGAGCCTGGCTCCAGGGCTCAGGGACTTTGTAATAGCTAGCCTCATACTTGTACTCCATTTCCCAATTCAATTTTTGTAAATCAAACCGTTCCTTTATAAGGGTTATCGGAAAATATCCTTATAAATGAATCCGTTTAAAAATATTTATTGAAAAATATTAACTATTTTCTTGGTGAATTAAAACAAGGCCCCCTTCTGGATAAAAGAAAGCCCACCACTTCAAATCATTTTGATTAATGCCTCTTTACCAATCATTCCTGGATAAATGCCTTTTTCCACAGCTTCCCAGGTAACTGATTCAAGCGGCGCTTCCAAAAGCTCATCAATCGATTTAACTCCTGTAGCCCTGCCTGCAAGGATTTTACGATCTCTCAATTTATCATTCAGCAGCGCTACATCCAACGCACCGCACATTATATATCCTTTATCGGAAGCGACGGCAAGTAAATTCGTTTTGGGAAGTCGGACAGAAATGGCTAGGAATGTATGATTATCAAGTATTATTGGTATCATGCTAATCATTGGGTTCGCCCCTTTCTTCCTCATACTTTATGAATGAAAAGGCGAAACCGTGATTTAGCGTTAGGCATCTGTATATATTTTTTTCAACTTCCATAAAAGGATATCCCGTAAGAATTCCGGTAATAGATATTTCTTGCGATTTGTGCGCTGAATACTTGGAAAAAAGTGCCCAAACGTGAACATATCAGGTATTGCCAGTTTATAGGACTTATCAGTCTCCAGTTTCTCCCCTTTTATCAATATCCCTTTTACGATTCCATTCTCCATTTCGTTAAATTCAATTTGATCATAATTCATGACGCCCATGATTTTTCCCCGGAAACCGAAACCTTTCACTTGAATGTGTGGCCACTCCTCATTTCTCGATTGCATTAAGATTTCTTTTAATTCATTCCCATTAACTTCAACGATGCAAGGATTGATGGGGTGTGGACAGATTCTGTGAATATCCCCTTTTGTGACAGGTCCCTTTGGCAATCCATCGAGCAGAAGACCCGCATTCAAAAAGGTGCAATCCGCCTGACTCCACTCCCTTAAGGCCTCACCAAGGATTTTCGTCAAAGCACTTACTTTGAACCAATCATTTTCCAGCGCTTCCGGTAAGTCCACTACGACCTGTTTTAGCGTTTCCCCACCGGCCTGATACATTGCTTCAATCCATGATCGTTCATTCTCTAATTCCGAAAAGTCATTCGTATCATAGAGAATGGCACTCTTCTTGCTAATTCTCTTTTCCTGATTGACGGTCATTTCCACCTGCCCAACAAAAAAACCATATTTCCCTGCACCGCATAGGAGTGTATCATTGATCAATTTCCCTTGGTGAAGGATGTGGTGGGTATGCGCGCCAAGTATGACGTCAATCTCCGGAAAGTCCGCTGCCATCCGCTCATCATCATGGATGCCCAGGTGAGAAAGGATGATGATTACATCTGCCTCTGTTCTAACCCTTTCTAGTTGTTCCTTTAACTCAACGAATGGTTCTGTTAATTCCCAGCCCATCGCAGAATAAAACTTTTGAAAAAAAGCTGTCAGACCTATCAAGGCAATTTTGGTGCCTTTTACCGTTGTATGTATCCAATATGGCAGCGCCCATTCCGGCCTTTCATTATCCCCATAATAAATATTGGCTGCCAAGACCTTGAACCTTGCATGATCATATAAGGAGTCTAACGCATCATGAGGTAAAGTGATCCCTTCATTATTGCCGATGGTTACATATTGGTAGCCCGCTTCATTCAGAAGCTCAATATTTCCTTTACCCAACGTACCTTCTGTATATGGATGCCAGCGATCCACATGGTCTCCTATATCAAGTATGATTGCCTCTTCTCCCGTTTCTTGATGAAGTTGTCTTCTTTCTTTAAGAAACTTATCAATACGAGGCCAATTTTCAAAATGACTATGGAGATCATTGGTGTGATATAAATGAATGATTTCTGACATCATTTTTCCTCCTCGTTTATCCTGTAATACTTTGGTATATAAGACGTAAACCAATGATTATCAGTACTATTTTCAACATATTTTCAAGTGCCCCGCTCTTTAGGCGCGTATTGATGTAAGCCCCTAATTTAGCACCGAACCATGCACCTGGGATCAGGGCAAAAGCATATGGCCAATTTACATTTCCAAGGGAAATATGTGTAATCGAATTTGTGACCGAAGATAGAAATACCATGAACATCGAAGTCGCTACAGCCATATGCGGAGGGAAGAAGAAAAGAAGCATCATTACAGGAACCATTAAGGCTCCACCTCCAATTCCAAATAACCCGGAGCTGAATCCCACGACAAATGTAATCGATACAGCTATTAGGGGATGGTAACCATAAGAAAATGAATGTCCATTTTCAGTTTTATACGTCTTAACTATTTTCGCTTTACCAGGCTTGAAAACCATTGGCTTCAAACGGTTTTTCACTAATAACACGATAGCCATGAAAATCATGAAAGCCCCAAAGTACAATGAAAAAGCTTGGACATTAAGGTTTTTATTCACATAGGCTCCTATTATTCCACCAGGTGCACTGCCTATAAAGAAGATTAAGCCTGCCTTATAATCCACCACTTTATGTTTTAAATAAGATAAAGTAGAAGATAAGCCGGTAAAAATCATGATCACCGTTGAAACACCGACGGCGATCTGAGGTGTCAGTTCTTCTATTATATTTGTAGATGCACCTAAATATAAAAGAGAAGGCACAATGATGATGCCGCCGCCCAGACCGACAAGAGAGCCAATTGAACCCGCTAATAATCCGATACCCACTAATACTAACCATACCATAAAGAAATCCGCCTTTACCTGTTTGTGAGGATATTACCTCTTACTTGCTTGTCATACCATCTCTTTATTAATTATATAATGCGTCTTAAAACAAACCAAGCTGCCGGGGAGCCAGTCCTTCATATTCTATACCAAGCAACTCAATCATTTGTTTGGCATTATCAGCGGCATCTCCGCCTGAGTTATTATTGAACAGGACATATATCTCCTTGGATTCCTTTTCCATTATCCTGATTTTCTCCACCCATTCATTCAATTCCTGATGATTATATCGGTATAAGTACCTGACCTCACGCCAATTATCACCCGAAGAAGGTCTCTGCCAACCATGCAGGTTACGGCCATGAAAGCGGATCAGCGTTTTATCTTCATGGGTGGAATGGAGGACGATAGGAATGGAACCCTCCCCAGCCTGAGGCTCATCGCATACAGTGTGGACCCAACCCTCCTTTTGGATAAAGTCCAGGGTTTGCTGGACCATGTTGGGTCTGTACCAGCTTTGATTCCGAAATTCTATGGCAGCTGGAATATCGCCCATTTCAGCTTTACACCATCTCAGGTAATTTACATTTTCACGGTTACAATCAAACCATGGCGGAAACTGAAATAGGATCATCGCGAGCTTGCCGGACTTCTGATAAGCTTCTAGAGAGTCCCGAAAGGCCTTGAACATTTCCTTTTTACTTTCAAATGGAATTTCCCCACGCTGATGTCCCGTCATCCCTTGATAGGCTTTAACGACAAACTGGAATGACGCTGGTGTCTCGGATATCCACTTTTCACTGTTCCTCTTTGGCTGGATTGCATAAAATGAGGCATCCACCTCCACAATGGGAAAATGAGCCCCATACTCTTTGAGTTTATCACGTTGCGACACTCCGCCATGATACAAACTATCATGATCCCCCCAACCGGTCACACCAACATATATCATCTGACCATCACTCCTTTCGGGACAGGCCCCATTTCCTGTCTACTATTTTTCACCCTTGTATAACCATATTCAATCTTTGATAAGGGTGTCGAATATCACTTTCCAAAACAAAAAGCCTGCCGAGTCTCCCTGGCAGGCTTTTTGTATGAATGGGTTATTCTAAATCGCCTTACAGGCATGACAGTCGGTTATTATCCGATGGAGCCTTCCATTTCGAACTTGATCAGACGGTTCATTTCAACCGCATATTCCATCGGAAGTTCTTTTGTAAATGGTTCGATGAAGCCCATTACGATCATTTCCGTTGCTTCTTGCTCAGAAATTCCGCGGCTCATCAAGTAGAACAATTGTTCTTCAGATACTTTGGAAACCTTCGCTTCGTGTTCAAGGGAAATGTTGTCATTCAAGATTTCATTATAAGGGATTGTATCAGATGTAGACTGATTATCCATGATTAATGTATCACATTCAATGTTCGAACGAGCTCCATCCGCTTTACGTCCGAAGTGAACGATACCGCGATATGTTACTTTACCGCCTTGTTTAGAAATTGATTTAGATACGATAGTTGAAGATGTATTTGGCGCCAGGTGAATCATTTTTGCCCCAGCATCTTGGTGCTGGCCTTTTCCGGCAATGGCAATGGATAATGTCATACCGCGGGCACCTTCACCTTTTAAGATGACAGCAGGATATTTCATTGTCAATTTAGAACCGATGTTACCATCAATCCATTCCATAGTTGCGTTAGCATCACATACCGCACGTTTCGTAACCAGGTTAAACACGTTGTTTGCCCAGTTTTGGATCGTCGTGTAACGGCAGTAAGCATCTTTTTTAATGACTATTTCAACAACCGCACTATGAAGGGAGTTAGTTGTATATACAGGTGCTGTGCAACCTTCTACATAGTGAACGGATGCGCCTTCATCAACAATGATTAGCGTACGTTCGAATTGACCCATGTTTTCAGAGTTGATTCGGAAATAAGCTTGAAGCGGAGTATCCACTTTAACGCCTTTTGGTACATAGATGAAAGATCCGCCTGACCAAACCGCCGAGTTCAATGCCGAGAATTTATTGTCAGTAGGCGGAATCGTTTTTCCAAAATGCTCACGGAAGATATCTTCATTTTCACGAAGTGCTGAGTCCGTATCTTTAAACACGATACCCAAATCTTCCAATTCAACTTTCATGCTATGGTAAACCACTTCAGATTCATATTGAGCGGATACGCCTGCAAGATATTTTTGTTCGGCCTCAGGAATTCCCAACTTATCAAAAGTCTGTTTGATTTCCTCAGGAACTTCATCCCAAGATTTTTCCGATTTCTCTGATGGTTTAACATAGTATGTGATTTCATCAAAGTTCAAGCTCTGCATGTCGCCGCCCCATTGAGGCATTGGCATGTTGTAAAAATGCTCCAATGATTTCAAACGGAAATCAAGCATCCATTGCGGTTCATCCTTCATTCGAGAAATCTCTTCCACGATTTCTTTTGTCAGACCGCGCTTTGAACGGAAGATGGAAACATCTTTATCCGCAAAGCCATATTTATAATCGCCGATTTCAGGCATTTTCTTTGCCATAGCTCGTATTCCTCCATTTCAAATGGCTGAATTACAACAGCTCATTTTAATTTAATTATTCCTTCAATCCCTTTTCCATGGCCTTCCAAGCTAACGTCGCACACTTGATTCGGGCAGGAAATTTAGAAACACCTTGAAGGGCTTCAATATCCCCAAGGTCCATCTCATCATCGTATTCTTTTCCCTGAATCATTAAGGAAAAAGTCTCGGACATGGCTAAAGCAGTTTCAACGTCTTTGCCCTTAATGGCTTGAGTCATCATGGAAGCTGAACTCATGGATATCGAACAACCGTCACCATCGAATTTAACATCGTTGACTTTTCCATCTTCAATCTTCATCGTTAATCGAATCCGATCACCGCAAGTTGGATTGTTCATGTCAATCGTCATGCTGCCATCCTCTAGCATGCCCTTATTACGTGGTTTCTTATAATGATCCATAATGACCTGACGGTAAAGTGTATCTAAGTTATCAAAAGACATTGCTGAAATACTCCTTCGTTTTAACAAGCCCGGACACAAGCTTATCAATATCTTCTTCCGTGTTATAGAGATAGAAACTTGCTCTTGCTGTCGAGGACACGTCAAGCCATTTCATTAATGGCTGTGCGCAGTGATGACCGGCACGGACAGCAATTCCATCTGCATCAAGTACGGTAGCGACATCATGTGGATGTACGTCATTAATATTAAAGGTTACTACACCCGCACGTTTTTCTGAATCTTTTGGACCGTATATCGTCAGTCCTTCAACTGCAGACATTTTCTCCATCGCATAAGCGGCGAGTTTATGTTCGTGCCGTTCAATATTATCCAAGCCGATTTCTTCCAAGAAATCAATCGCAGCCCCAAGACCGATGGCACCTGCAATGATAGGGGTTCCGCCTTCGAATTTCCACGGGAGTTCTTTCCATGTAGACTCATACAAACCTACAAAATCAATCATCTCACCGCCAAATTCAATCGGCTCCATTTTTTCCAGAAGTTCTTTTTTGCCATATAATGCGCCGATACCAGTTGGGCCGACCATTTTATGACCTGAGAAGGCAAAGAAATCACAATCCAGATCACGGACATCCACTTTTAGGTGCGGCGTGCTTTGCGCCCCGTCGACTACCATTATAGCACCGTGTTCATGGGCGATTTGCGCGATTTCCTTCACAGGATTGATAACACCAAGTACATTCGAAACCTGCATGATGGAAACGATTTTCGTTGCGTCCGTAATTGTTGCCCTAACATCATCAAGGGAAATCGTACAATCCTCCTGAAGCGGAATATACTTCAGTACAGCGCCTTTTTCTTTGGCAAGCTGCTGCCACGGAATGATATTACTATGATGCTCCATGTAGGAGATGACGATTTCGTCACCCGCTTTAATATTTGCACCACCGTAACTTCTTGCTACAGTATTTAAAGAAGTCGTTGTACCTCTAGTGAAGATGATTTCTTCTGTAGAAGAAGCATTAATGAACTTACGTACCTTTTCACGTGCACCTTCATACGCATCCGTAGCTTTTGTTCCTAGTGTATGCACCCCGCGGTGAACATTCGAGTTGTATCCGCGGTAATATTGCTCAATCGCTTCAATCACTGCAGCCGGTTTTTGAGAGGTTGCAGCACTATCTAAATAAACTAATGGCTGACCATTGACTTCTTGATCTAATATTGGAAAAAGCTTACGAATTTCGTATGGGTTCATTACTGTACTTTCCTTTCAATGACCGCTACTAATTGTTTTTTAACTCCCTCAATAGGAAGCTGGTTAACAACAGGGGCCAAGAATCCGTGAATGACAAGTCTTTCTGCTTCTTTCTTTGTAATACCACGGCTCATTAAATAATACAGTTGAAGCGGGTCAACACGACCGACGGAAGCAGCATGACCAGCCGTTACATCATCTTCATCAATCAAGAGGATTGGATTGGCGTCACCGCGTGCTTTTTCACTCAGCATCAGTACGCGTGATTCTTGTTCGGCATTAGCCTTTGTAGCACCAAACTCTATTTTCCCAATTCCATTAAAAATAGAGGATGCTGCGTCTTTCATGACACCGTGCTTAAGGATATAGCCCTCAGAGCGTTTGCCAAAATGAATAATGGCTGTCGTAAAGTTCTGTTTTTGTTCCCCGCGTCCGACAACAACTGATTTAGTATCACCGTGAGAGCCATCGCCCATTAGATATGTTGTATTATCTGAAATCGTATTTCCATCGTTCATCAGGCCAAGTGCCCACTCAATACGGGCGTCACGTCCTGCCACTCCACGACGGTTAACATATGTCGTAAAGCCTTTTGAAAGTGTATCGACCGCTCCGTATTCCACTTTTGCATTCGCATTCGCAAATACTTCAGTTACGATATTGGCGATGCCTTCGTTAGATTCAACATTTGAGAAATAGTTCTCCACATATGTTACCGAGCTGTTATCTTCCGCTACGATCAATACATGATTGAAAAGTGCAGTATCTGGATTATCCAACAAGAATACCGCTTGAATCGGCTCTTTGATTTCTACATTTTTCGGAACATAAAGGAATGCTCCCCCATTAACTAATGCAGCATGCAATGCTGTTAAACGATGCTCATCTATTTTAACGCCGTCTTTCATGAAATACTTTTGCACAAGCTCGGAATGGTCACGTGCTGCTGT
The DNA here is from genome assembly GCF_001578185.1 of Peribacillus simplex. NCBI lineage: Bacteria > Bacillati > Bacillota > Bacilli > Caryophanales > Bacillaceae > Peribacillus > Peribacillus simplex. The sequence continues at coordinate 4,924,332 of NZ_CP011008.1, forward strand.
GAAAATATCCGTAAAAATGACGCCTTGTTCTTTCACATTTGCTGACAGATTGATATGTGCCGGCGTATTGTTGCGTTGAATGTATAAGTTTCCGTTTTCTTCAATGATGGCTTTGATTTCTTCCGGAAGCTCCTCTTTAGAGGCAAAAGCTTCACTTTCAACCGCGTGGGTCTTGAAAGAAGTAAAATTCCATTTGTCGATTTTCGTTTTATCCGGCTTTGGCATCGGGAGCTTTTCAAATTCAGAAAACGCTTGAATCCGAAGCTCGGAAAGCCAAGCTGGCTCATTATTTTTAGTTGAATAAGAGCTTATATCCTCTTGTTCAAACGGTAATTTCGTTTCTGTAGTCATTGCAAATCCTCCTACTTACGCTTCTTCGCCAACAGTTTCGTCTTCAATGCCCAATTCTTGTTTGATCCAATCATAACCTTCCGCTTCCAAGCGGGCAGCAAGTTCAGGACCACCTGATTTTACGACACGTCCTTGCATCATTACGTGTACATAATCAGGAGTGATGTAATTTAATAGACGTTGGTAGTGAGTGATGATCAAGCATCCAAAGTCTTCTCCGCGCATTTCGTTGATTCCTTTTGAAACGACTTTAAGTGCATCGATGTCAAGCCCTGAATCAATCTCATCTAAAATTGCAATTTTAGGTTGAATCATCATTAATTGAAGAATCTCGTTACGTTTTTTCTCTCCGCCGGAGAAACCTTCATTTAAATAGCGTTGCGCCATATCTTCGTCCATTTCAAGGAATTCCATTTTTTGATCCATTTGACGGATGAATTTCATCAATGAAATTTCATCGCCTTCTTCACGGCGTGCGTTAATGGAAGAACGTAAGAAGTCAGCGTTTGTAACGCCACTGATTTCACTTGGATATTGCATAGCAAGGAATAGACCTACACGAGCGCGCTCGTCGACTTCCATTTCCAATACGTCTTCCCCATCGAATGTGATGCTTCCGCTTGTCACTTCATATTTTGGGTGACCCATGATTGCTGATGATAAAGTGGATTTACCAGTTCCATTTGGTCCCATGATCGCATGGATTTCTCCACCTTTAACTTCAAGGTTTACCCCTTTTAAAATCTCTTTACCTTCAATTGATACGTGAAGATCTTTAACCGTTAATGTAGAAGCTGACATAATAATACCTCCGTGAACTAATTCCTATTTTATTACCAGAAAGTAAAGATAACTTTCTTTACTATAATTTGCATAAAAGCATTCTCAATTTATTCTCATTCCAATTTTATAACAAATCCAATTTAGAATCAACTAATATAGATAGGGGTTTCCACTTATTACATAGTAAAAACCTGTCCTATTCTTAGGATACTAACAGATAGGGCATATTTACAGCATATTCAGCCGTATTTTAGCTTTTGTTAAAATTATCTTATTATTCGGCAAACCTTCGTTCTTATTAATATATGTTCGACAGATTCGATTGGAAGGTATGAACGTTCCGGTTTGGAAAGAAAAAAATCGGACTGTCAGGCATTATGTAAGTTTATCCAATAAGGAAACCCTTATTTTCCGGACCACTTTCCATTTTACCTCTACAGACCGATCTTTTAAAGAACTCTTTTATATGCTTAGACGTGAATTTTGCGTTGAAGATCCAGGACCATTCTGTTGCACTTTACATGTTCCCTATCTCGTTCTTTCTCAACCTCGATACGGAGGTCTAAGTTCCTACTGTACTCACTGTAGCCAATCCCATGTGAAGACTGCATCGCCTTTTCCATTTCGCTTGTTACATTTAAATCAAGAGTATTGATAGTGAACCATCCTTTCAAATTTGTGTATCATTTTATTTCCTTCAGTAATTATTTACCCTTCAGATTCGGGATTAAACATGAAAAACGACCTGAGTTTATCAGGCCGCCATTTCTTGAATCATTTATCAACCGGTACAACTGCACCATCATATTCTTTAAGGATGAAATCTTGAATCTCTTTAGAATGCAATACTTCTACTAGCGTTTTGATTTCTTCTTTATTTTCATCACCTTTGTTAACCGCAATCACGTTCACATATGGCGAGTCAGAACCTTCAATGGCAATCGAATCTTTCAATGGATTCAAGCCTGCGTCGATTGCATAGTTAGAGTTGATCAGAACTGCATCCCCTTCACCATTCTCATAAATCTTTGGAAGTAAAGCTGCTTCATAATTAGCATCAAATTTAAGGTTTTTCTTATTTTCAACGATGTCTTTTGTTGTTGCTGTCGTTTTATCGATGCCCTCTTTCAATTTGATCAGGCCATTCTTTTCCAAAAGAGATAACGCACGTCCGTGGTCAGCAACCGAGCTGCTCATAATGATTGTTGCCCCTTCCGGAAGTTTAGCGATGCTTTTATATTTTTTTGAATATAGACCGATAGGCTCGATGTGAATTCCGCCCGCATTGACTAAATTATATCCATTCTCTTTATTGGCCGCCTCAAGGAAAGGTAGGTGCTGAAAATAGTTAGCATCCAATTCCTTATCATTTAAAGCCTTATTCGGTAAAACATAATCCTGGAATTTTTCAATTTTCAAATCTATTCCTTTTTCTTTAAGAAGAGGTTTAGCTTTTTCAAGAATCTCGGCATGTGGAACATTGGATGCCCCTACAACTAATTTCTTCGCTTCCTTTTCTGTATCGCTGCCACTTTTGTCCTTATCGGCTCCACAAGCTGCCAGAGCAATCGATAAAACAAGGACTAATGCAAATCCTAAAAACTTTTTCATCCTATTCATCTCCCTTATCTTTTGTCTAATTTAGATGTGATCACATCTCCAATTATTTGAATAATGAAGACGATAATCAGAATAACGATAGTCGCTACTAACGTAACGTCATTGTGGCTTCTTTGATAGCCGTCTAGATAGGCTAGATTACCAAGCCCGCCTGCGCCGATGACCCCGGCCATTGCGGTATAGCCGACCAATGCAATCGACGTTACCGTAATCCCGGAAATAAGGGCCGGCATCGACTCTGGAAGAAGGACCTTCCAAATGATCGTACTCGTTTTTGCCCCCATGGATTTAGCCGCTTCAATTACACCTTTATCGATCTCACGGAGGCCAATTTCAACCATACGCGCATAAAATGGCGCCGCCCCGATAATAAGTGCTGGTAATGCTGCATTCTCACCAATCATAGAACCGACAAGCGCTTTAGTGAAAGGAATGAGCAGCACGATCAAAATAAGAAATGGAATGGAACGAAATATATTGACGAGAGCACCAATGACCGCGTTGACCGCCCGATTTTCCCATATATTCCCTTTACCTGTCAAGAACAGGATCAACCCTAATAGTATGCCTATAAAAAAGGTAGCTACTACAGAGATGCTTGTCATATAAAGCGTTTCTTTCGTTGCGTCTAAAATGGATTCCCAATCTACATTCGGCAATAATTCTTTAAGCATGAGTAATCACCTCCACGCCTACCTGCTGTGCTTTTATGAATTCTATTGCGCGGAGCATTTCTTCCTCATTGCCATCAAGGTGGATAAACAACGTTCCATATGAACCGCTTCTCGTTTGGGATATTTTACCTTGAACGATATTGACATCCAACTCGAAATTACGTACGAGCTTGGTAATCAACGGGCTTTCTGCACGATCACCTACAAAAGTCAATTGAATCACTTTACCTGCAGGAAAGCGTTCAAGCAAATGGTCCATCGTTTCTTTCGTTTCTTCTGGTTCCGTTACCTGTTGCACGAAACGCTTCGTCATTTGTTCTTTAGGATTCTTGAATACAGCCAGGACAGGTCCCTCTTCAACGACCTGCCCGTTTTCCATCACGGCCACGCGATGACAGATTTTACGTATTACATGCATTTCATGTGTTATCAGGACAATTGTCAACCCCAGGCGCTGATTGATGTCAACAAGCAATTCGAGTATGGAATCGGTAGTCTGTGGATCTAAGGCAGAAGTCGCTTCATCACAAAGAAGCACCTTAGGATCATTTGCTAGGGCCCTGGCTATTCCCACCCTTTGCTTTTGCCCTCCGCTTAATTGCGAAGGATATGCCTTTTCTCTGCCTTCCAATCCGACTAGCTTGATCAATTCGTTCACACGCTTGATGCGTTCAAATTTTGAAACTCCTGCAATTTCCAACGGGAAGGATATATTTTCCTGAACCGTCCTGGACCATAATAGATTGAAATGTTGGAAAATCATGCTGATTTCCTGACGTGCCTTACGGAGCTGAGCCCCTTTAATTTTTGAAACTTCCTTCCCAGCCACCACAACGGATCCCTCTGTAGGTGTTTCCAATCCATTGAGCATTCTGATCAAAGTACTTTTCCCCGCTCCGCTGTAACCAATAATACCGAAAATCTCGCCGTTATTTATTTCAACATTCACATTATTTACTGCCTTAATAGTCTCACCGTTTCCTTTTCCTGTTCGGAAAAGCTTACTTACTTTCGTCAATGTAATCATTAATGCTCACCTCTTTTATCCAATAAAACCTATGAACTTAGTTGATTTCTCTACATTATTAGTCAGTTTTTAATACCATTTTTTCCTTTCATGAAGGTTTTCCCAAATGAAATAGAAAAAACCTTTCTGCATGAGCAGAAAGGCAGGTGAAGAAGCTGGCCTTCCTCTCATCTTCCAAAGTAATTAAACTTTGTGTGAATTGGCACCTTTCCAAGGAATCTCCTTGTCGGTTGCCGGGTTTCATCGGGCACATCCCTCCACCTCTCTTGATAAGAGCTAATATATAGAATATTTGTACAACATTAAGTTCTTTAGTATGGGGAAATTTTATCATAGATAAAAAAGGAGTGCAATGTATATTATTTCTAGTAAATGAATGAACTGGACTTTTTGCTTAAACCGTTTTAGACGTCAGGGAGACGATATTCGTCGCTTTTTCAATTGCCTGCTCTAAATCTTCTATTAAATCCTCTGCATTTTCAATCCCGATGGATAAACGGACCTGATCAGCACTCACTCCCGCTTTCGCCAGACCTGCATCATTCAATTGTTGGTGGGTCGTACTGGCAGGGTGGATGATTAAACTCTTAGCATCCCCTACATTAGCTACATGGGACCATAATTCCACCGAATTGATAAGTTTTGCCCCGGCTTCGCGGTCACCCTGTATTCCAAAAGTCACAACAGATCCTGCTCCCTTAGGCAAGTATTTGTCCGCAAGGGCTTTATCGGGATGATCCTCTTTACCGGGATGTGAAACCCAAGTCACGGCAGGGTGATTTTCCAAATATTGAATAACAGACTTGGTGTTCGAAAGATGCTCTTTCATTCTTACATGCAGCGTTTCAAGTCCAAGCGTAAACTGGAATGCACTTTGGGCACTTAGCGCAGGACCTAAATCACGAAGCAACTGCACTCGGGCTTTCGTTATAAAAGCAGCAGGTCCAACTGCATCGGCGTATACAAGACCGTCGTAGCTTGGGTCAGGCTCCGTAAAGCCAGGGTAGTTTGGCGAGTTCCAGTCGAACTTCCCTCCATCCACTATGACACCGCCTAACGTCGTTCCATTTCCCAAAATCCATTTTGTAGCGGAATGGATGACAATATCCGCCCCAAAATCAATTGGTCTGCATAGATACGGTGTAGCGAAGGTATTATCGATAATTAAAGGTATCCCGGCTTCGTGGGCGATGTCTGCTACTGCTTCTATATCAAGGACCCTCAAACTTGGATTTCCGATCGTTTCAGCAAATATGGCTTTTGTTCTTGGCGTAATTGCCCTTTTGAAATTTTCTGGGTCATCAGGTGAAACGAACTTCACCTTAATCCCATATTTAGGAAGAGTATTTTCAAAAAGATTATACGTGCCGCCATATAATGTAGAGGCTGAAACAATTTCATCCCCTGCACCGGCAATATTCAGGATTGACAGTGAAATGGCTGCCATTCCGCTTGCAGTTGCCAATCCGCCGATACCGCCTTCCAATAAGGCCATTCTTTCCTCAAAAACACTGACCGTGGGATTATGGAGTCGTGTATATATATAACCATTCTCCTTTAAACCAAATAAATTCGCTGCATAGTCTGTGTCTTTGAACAAGTATGCATTGCTTTGGTAGATAGGGACTGCCCGGGCACCTGTTTCATCAGCTTGCAGACCGCCATGAACACTCAATGTTTCAAAACGCAACTTTTTCTCTGACATATGATTTCACCTTTTTCTATGGATTTAGTTGGAATTTCATGAAAACCTGGCCTTTCATAAACAAAAAAACCACTTCCACAAGAAGAGGTTTTAAAACACACCTCATCTTCCAGAGCCAACACTCTGCTGGAATTAGCACCGTATATAAATTTATACCGGTTGCCGGGCTTCGTCGGGCCAGTCCCTCCGCCACTCTTGATAAGAACTATTAAATTCAGCCGTTACTTTCTTAATTCAAAATATAGCATTTTAGAATTAATCAGTCAATGAATTGTTAGAATATTCTTTTTTTTGATTTCAATCTGGGAGCAAAATGTTTTCACAATAAAAAAACCAATCCGGTTCTGATTGGTTTCTTAGCTGATTTCCTTAAGCAATCCATACAAATAAGGAACGGATTGAAAGGCATATATTTTTTTGTGCAGCTGTCCTTTTTTGAAAAGCAATAAACAAGGGACACTTTCAATTTCATACGATTCGGCGATTGCTTGGACATAGTTCATATTCATTTTGCCTGCCTTCAATTCCGGGAAAAGTTCCATGGATATCGTCAGCATCTTGGAAGCCACCTGACAGGTACCGCATAAAGGCGTATATAAATATAAACAAAAGGTTTCCCCTTTTTCAACGGCAATCTTACACTCTTCTTCTTTCCATTCCTGCATCAATTAATCGTTCATCCTTTGACTTAAAAATTTCATTTTCACATTCATATTGGCAGATAAAAGCACAGTTGCGATATGATGTTCGGGTGAGCTTTCCACTTCTTTGTACATTTTATTAATATACAGGTGGTTCGCTTCCGGCATTTCCCTTCGGAATTGCTTCCGCAGCTTTTCTCCTGATTCATCTGCGTCAAACAGGAGATAAACATCACGTTCCATCAATTCATCCACTAATTCATCGAGCTTAGTTAATGATATGGTCCCATTCGTACATCTTATATCCACATCTTCATTTAAAACGGAGGCAACTTTTTTTCTATCGGAACTGCCTTCTACAATGATCACTTTATCGAACTCGCCCCATTCCATGTCATCACTCCATCTCACGAATTATGTGCGCAACTGCAATTGTACAAAATGAAAAAGAGAGCAGGCCTTTCCAGGCCCCCCTCTCCTTCATTTTAACCGTTAATCAAACTTTCATATTCTTCAGCACTCATCAGATCTTCAATATCACTGCTATTTGATGGTTCAAGCACGATCATCCATGCTTTTTCAAAAGGAGATTCATTTACATATTCAGGGTTGTCACTTAAATCTTCGTTTACTTCAACAACCTTGCCACTGATTGGAGCATAAAGCTCAGAAACCGTCTTAACGGATTCCACACTTCCAAATGGCTCGTTCGCTTTCAGTTCATCACCGATTTCCGGCAGCTCAACGAATACGATGTCCCCAAGCTCGGACTGGGCGAACGCAGTAATTCCAATGCGCACTGTTCCATCTTCCGTTTTGACCCATTCATGTTCTTTAGTGTAACGAAGTTCTTTTGGTGTTGTTGTCATTATTAACCCTCCATATGTACATCTTATTTTATCTATTCCATTATAAGGCAGATCTTATGTTTAAGTAAGGAATTAACCAAATATTTTGTTAAATTTCAGTTCCAAACCTGATTGAATTGCTCTTCTTTGAAACCTACCGTCACTTTGGTACCATCCGTAACAATCGGCCTTTTCAGAAGCATGCCATCTGTGGCCAATATATCAAGCATCTCTGCATCAGAAGCTTCTTTCAGCTTATCCTTTAAGCCCAGCTCCCGATATTTTTGACCGCTAGTATTGAAAAACTTCTTCAACTCTAAATTGCTGATTTTATATAGTTGTTCGATTTCAGTTCGCGAAGGCGGGTTTTCCGCTATATGGATTGCTTCATATTGCAGTTCATGATTATCCAGCCACTTTTTCGCATTACGGCATGTGCCGCATTTTGGGTACCAATATAATGTTAAGCCCATCGTTTCACCACCTATCAATAGAATACCCGTTTTCACCACGCAATACAATGAAATATCCTTTGAATTCCCAATGAGATTTCATCAAAGGAAATAAAGGGAATGCCTTTACGGGCATCCCCTTTACAGATTCTGATTTATTGCTTATAGCGCATATTTTTCCGTTTCGATTACCTTAACCGAAGCTTCACGTTTTTTCGCAATGACATTGATTGGAGTGTGTCTTGTCAGCTTGCGAAGGGAAGCAAGCATGATGCGAAGTGTGTCGCCTGTTTCTACCGCAATTAACGTTTCCTTTGCATGTTGTTCTATTTCATTGAAAGCTTCCTGAACGAAAATTTCCGTATAAAGCACTTTTTGTTTGTTCTTCTCCAGCCCCGTAGACGCAATTGCTTTTTCTGTACGTAACACAACGGACTCAGCTGCATAGGCAAGGGAAGCTATATCAGCAATGTTGGAGAGGATTTCTTGTTCTTGATCAAGGTTTTTCCCGTATTTCTGTGCAGCAAGGCCACTAGCCAAAATACCGATTTTCTTAGCGTTTCTAACAAGCATTTTTTCTTGTGCCAATGGCTCATCGCCAGGCTCTTCCGGCATCATCATCATTAATTCCTCTTGCAGGCTTTGTGCCTTTTGAAGAAGTGGCAATTCCCCTTTAAGTGCTTTTTTCAGGAAAGTTCCCGGAACAAGCAATCGATTGATTTCATTTGTACCTTCAAAGATCCGGTTAATACGGGAATCACGATATGCTTTTTCAATTTCATACTCCTGCATGAAACCATAACCACCATGAAGCTGTACACCTTCATCCGTAACGTAATCCAATACTTCGGAGGCGAAGAATTTATTCACTGAACACTCAATTGCATATTCAGCGATTGCAGCTGCCATTGATTTTCCATCTTTCACTTGCTCATCCGTCAACTTGCTCTGTCTTTGATCATAAAGTCCAACGGTACGGTAAACAGAGCTTTCAGCAGCATAAATTTTTGCCGCCATTGTTGCAAGTTTTTCTTTCGTCAAGTTAAAATCGGAAATTTTCGTTTTGAACTGTTGGCGTTGATTCGTATAAGCAGCTGTAATCTCAAGGGCACGTTTAGATCCGCCGACAGCACCCACGCCTAACTTATACCGGCCAATATTCAGGATATTGAATGCAATGACATGCCCTTTTCCTGCTACACCCAAAAGATTTTCGACTGGTACAAGAACGTCTTCAAGGATTAATGTACGTGTAGATGAGCTTTTGATTCCCATTTTCTTCTCTTCAGCACCAGTTGATACGCCTTTATAATCTCGCTCAACAATGAAAGCAGAGAATTGTTCGCCGTCGATTTTAGCGTAAACACAGAAGACATCTGCAAAACCTGCATTCGTAATCCATTGTTTTTCACCATTTAAAATATAGTGGGTTCCTTCTGCATTCAATTTCGCTGTCGTTTTTGCTCCTAAGGCATCTGAACCTGAGCTGGGCTCCGTCAATGCATACGCAGCAATTTTCTCTCCCGTTGCCAGTAAAGGGAGATATTTTTTCTTTTGTCCTTCATTCCCGAATAATACGATTGGCAAAGATCCGATACCTACGTGTGCACCATGCGTAATACCGAAGCCGCCTGCAAGTGCCATTTTTTCTGTAATTAATGCCGAACTGATTTTATCAAGACCCAATCCGCTGTATTCCTCAGGAACGTCAGCACCAAGTAAACCGATTTCACCTGCATGCTTCAGTAATTTAACAGAACGGTCAAATTCATGGTTCTCTAAATGTTCAACCTGCGGCAGAATTTCATTCACTACGAAATCCTCAGAAGTTTTGGCAATCATTTTATGCTCATCGGAATAATCTTCAGGTGTAAACACTTGATCATACGTAATATCCTCTACTAAAAAGGCTCCGCCTTTAATGAGGTTATCTTTAGTTTGATTCGACATGTTATTTCCTCCTAAATGTTAATGATAGTAAACCCGCCGGAAGCATGTTGACAGCTTCTGGAGAGGGTGGGTCACGCTAATAATTCAAATACTCCGGCAGCTCCCATTCCGCCGCCGATACACATTGTCACGACTCCGAATTGTTGGTTTCTGCGCTTCATTTCATGAAGCAGGCTTAATGTCAATTTTGCTCCTGAACATCCTAGGGGATGGCCCAAGGCAATGGCTCCACCATTCACATTGACAATCTCTTCATTCAATCCCAGCTCACGAATGATTTGAATGGATTGGGAAGCGAAGGCTTCATTCAATTCAAATAAACCAATATCGGATAACTCAAGGCCTGCAAGTTTTAAAGCTTTAGGAATGGCTGCAATTGGTCCGATGCCCATAATTTCAGGCGGTACCCCCGCTACAGCAAAGGAGCGGAACTTACCAATCGGTTTCATCCCTAATGAAGATGCCTTTTCCCCATCCATGACCATGACCGCGGCTGCTCCATCACTCGTTTGTGATGAATTCCCTGCTGTTACGGATCCTGTAACAGAGAATGCAGGTCTTAGTTTTTTCAGCACTTCAATAGTCGTTCCTGGACGAACGCCCTCATCCTGCGCAAATGTGAATGATTTTTCCTTTAATTTAAGATCAGGCCCCACTGAGCGGAGGGTTACGTCAACCGGCACGATTTCATCCGAAAACTTTCCTTCTGCAATGGCCTTAGCCGCCCTTTGATGACTTTGTACAGCAAATGCATCTTGATCGGCTCGGGAAATTTCGTACTTTTTTGCAACGGCTTCAGCAGTATGGCCCATACCCATATAATATTCCGGGGCTTTTTCCGCAAGTTGCGCGTTCGGGCGTGTTACATGGCCCATCATCGGCAGAAGGCTCATGGATTCCGCTCCGCCTGCAATGACTGTATCACTTTGGCCAAGCATGATTCTCTCCGCTCCATAAGCGATACTTTGTAATCCGCTTGAACAGTAACGGTTAATGGTTATGGCTGGCACTGTATAAGGCAATCCTGCCAATGCTCCAATGTTACGCGCCATGTTCAATCCTTGCTCAGCTTCAGGCATCGCACAACCGATAATCAGATCATCGATGGTGCCTTCATAATTCCCTGCACGCTTTAACGTTTCCTTTACAACAAGAGCCCCTAAATCATCCGGGCGTACATTAGCAAGAGAACCTTTTTTCGCTCTTCCTACCGGAGTCCTTGCTCCAGCTACTATTACCGCTTCTTTCATGAGGATCCCCCTTACTCATTTTTAAGCTATCAATCTATTAACCTTCGTTTGGCCATATCTTCATCTATTATCAGTTACGAAGTGGTTTCCCTTTAACAAGCATGTGCTGCATCCTTGCTTGTGATTTTGGAGTTGAAATCAGTTTTAGGAACGCTTGTTTTTCTAGGTTCAAGATATACTGTTCATCCACTTTCGTGCCAAATGGGAGCTTCCCCCCTGCCAAGACGTATGCAAGCTCTTTGGCTATGACAAGGTCATGATCGGATAAGAATCCTGAAAGGCGCATGGATTCCGCCCCCAATAGCAGTGTGGCATAACCCGTTTCACCTACTACAGGAATCTTTGTGCTGGTTGGAGCAGTATAACCTTGTTCATACATGGAGATGACTGCCTGCTTCGCATCATATAGTTGATGATCTGCATTCACGCTTATTCCATCAGTTGAATTAAGGAAATTATCCCCGCGTGCTTCCTCAGCAGAGGTTGAAACTTTTGCCATGGCGACCGTTTCAAATACTTTGTTTGCCACTTTCTGTAAATCAAAGTCGACACCCTTCGGCATATTCCTCAATGTCTTCACATAAAGTTCTTTAGTACCGCCGCCGCCTGGGATCAAACCTACACCAGCTTCCACTAGTCCCATATACGTTTCAGTCGTTGCCTGGATGCGCGCAGCCGGAAGGGATACTTCAGCACCACCGCCAAGTGTCATATTAAACGGGGCTACCACTACCGGGACCGCACTGTACTTAATTTTAAGCATCGCCTTTTGGAATTGGCTGATGACCATATCAAGTTCGAGGATATTGTCATCTTGCGCTTCCATCAACATCATTGCAATATTAGCGCCAACACAGAAATTCTTGCCTTGGTTACCGATGACCAGGCCTTTAAAATTCGCTTCCGCTTCGTCGACCGCCGCATTGATCATTTGCATGATATCCAGACCGATTGCATTATTCGGTGAAGTGAATTCAAGAAGAGCCACTCCATCACCGATATCTATCAAGCTTGCACCGCTGTTTTTCTTGATTACGCCTTTTTGCTTCTTGATTGCTTTAAGATTGATCACTTTAGGATTTTCGATAAGCTCTTTATATTCACCATTATCATAATAGTGGACAATGCCATTTTCTTCTTTATAGAAAGAAGTGATGCCCTTGGCGAGCATATCCTTCACCCATTGCGGAACTGTGTGGCCATCCGCTTCCATGCGGGCTACCGATTTCTCTACACCTATCGCATCCCAGGTTTCAAAAGGACCAGTGGACCATCCGAAGCCCCATTTCATCGCTTGGTCGATTGCCACTATGTCATCCGCGATGTCACCAAGCAGTTGGGCAGAATATACAATCACCGGATTCAGCACGTTCCAAAGCAATTGGCCAGCACGGTCTTCGCTATAAACAAGCGCTTTCAGTTTATTTTCCAAGCCCTTGGCCTGTTTAGCCATTTCGATGGAAGGCGTTTTTAATTTTTTTCGTTCAGCATATTCAAGGGTTTCGGGATTCAGTTCAAGGATTTCCTTGCCCCTTTTCAGGAAAAACCCTTGGCCTGACTTGCTTCCAAGCCACCCATTCTTAAGCATTTCATTCATGAAATCAGGTATTTTGAAAACTTCTTTTTCTTCCCCATCCACCTGGTCATATACGTTTTTGGCAACATGTGCAAAGGTATCCAATCCAACTACATCAAGTGTCCGGAAAGTCGCGCTAGTTGCCCTTCCGATCAACGGTCCTGTAACCGAGTCGACTTCTCCGACACTGTATCCGCCTTTTTGCATTTCCCGGAGAGTGACCAATAAACCATAAGTGCCAATGCGGTTTGCGATGAAATTTGGCGTATCCTTGGCTTCGACGACACCTTTTCCCAGTACATCTTCTCCGAATCGTTTCATGTATTCGAGCACTTCTGGTGAAGTAGCTTTAGTAGGGATGATTTCCAACAATTTAAGATAGCGCGGTGGATTGAAGAAGTGGGTTCCCAGGAAGTGCTTTTGAAAATCCTCCGAACGGCCTTCTGCCATCGCTTCGATTGAGATTCCGGATGTATTCGATGAAATGATGCTTCCTGGTTTACGATGCTGATCAACCTGGGCAAATACACTTTGCTTAACCTCAAGTTTTTCAACGACCACTTCAATGACCCAATCGACATCCTTTAAGCGACTTATATCATCTTCCAGGTTTCCTGCCTCGATCAATGCAATATTTCCCTTAGCAGAAAGCGGAGCTGGTTTCTGTTTTAAAAGTTTAGTAATCGCAGTTTGGCTGATGCGGTTACGCACTTGTTCATTATCTAATGTCAGACCCTTTTTCTTTTCATCCTCTGTGAGCTCACGAGGTACAATATCCAATAATAAAGTCGGAATGCCAATGTTAGCAAGGTGTGCAGCAATCCCTGATCCCATAACTCCTGACCCTAGAACAGCAGCCTTTCGTATTTGTCGAACCAAGTTTATATCCCCCTTACGCAATATATTGAATGAATACTCATTCATTTTTAATCCAAAAAATTTTGAATATTTTTTCTTATTATTAATATAGAATAAATTTGGAAATTCCGCAATGATTAAACAGGAAAAAAAATATTTTTTCCTCCAAATTACTTTGGTTATTTCTCCTCTGTTCAGTAAAAAATAACCGGGCAGGAGGTGAATTATAAAATGAAGAGTAAAAATAATCCTTCTAAAGCAGCTGTAAGTGCAGCAAGCGTAAAAGGCAATGCCGGACCTGGCGGTGAACGTCAACGAATCAATAAAGTGAACAGCCAGAACAATCAATTCAAAAAATAAAGCCTTCTATTAGAGCAGCCGTCCCTTATCCGGGGCGGCTCTCGCTTTCTATTTCTTGAAAAGGCCTTTTAAAACGAAAGCAATATTGGCCGGTCTCTCCGCAAGGCGGCGCATGAAATACCCATACCAATCCGTACCATAAGGAACATACACCCTAACCTTATATCCTTCTTTAGCAAGTTCAAGCTGCTTCTCATTACGTATGCCATACAACATTTGAAATTCAAATTGATCCTGGGGAATTCCCTCCCCTTTGACCAAGTCTCTCGTATAATCAATGATTTTATCATCATGTGTGGCAACAGCTGTATAATTGCCATTCAGCAAATGCTTCTTGATAATTTTCTTGAAATTTTCATCGACGTCTTTTTTCTCGGAAAAAGCCACTTCCCTTGATTCTTTATATGCACCTTTAACAAGTCTTAGATTCGGATGGTATTCATTCAGCTCCTCAATATCCTTTTCGGTCCGATACAGATATGCTTGGATGACAGTCCCCAATTCATTATATTCAGCCTTTAAGCTTTTGAATACATCCAAAGTTGGCTGACAGCGCGGAAAATCTTCCATGTCAAGCGTTACGAAAACCTTATGGGCTTTGGCTTCCGCTAAAATCCTCCGCATGTTGTTCATTGCGACTCGTTCGGATACATCCAAGCCCATCGAGGTTAGCTTCAGAGATAACTGTGAATCCAGTTCATTTCTGCCAATCATGCGAATCGCTTCTATACACTCATCTGCCATCTTCCTTGCTTCTTGTTCCTCTTCTATGAATTCGCCTAAATAATCAATGGTAACAGCAAGCCCTTTCCTATTTAGGTCTGCAATCACAACAGAGGCCAAATCCAATGTTTCTCCTGCCACGAAACGCGAGGCCCCAAACCGTAATCCGTATTTTTTCGCTGCCATTGTCATGCTTTTGTTCGTTGATAAAAAAAGAAATAGACTTCTCAATATTCTTTCCATCTGCATTCCCCTCCAAATCATTTTGGAAAATAGATGCACAAGATTATTTTACCATTTAATTCAATTTTCAGAAATTTAGAATCAAGAATAAAAAAATTTCTTGAAGGGGAAATTAAGTACGTTTAAAGAACACTGAAGGAGGTAGAATAATGGAACAGCAAAATTCGTTTAACAGCCAACAGCAGTCCACCGGCTATATGAAACAGCCACCGGAAATGGTTTCGGTAAAAGACAGCTTATACTTAACCGATATGCTTGCATGGAATCTGAATGCGATTAAAAAAGCACATTTTTTTGCCACTCAATGCAAGGACCCACAAATCATTGATGCGTTAAATCGGTGCGGACTCATGCATCAACGCCATTACGATACCATTTTGAAACATTTGAATCCGGATCAAAACCAGGTTCAACAACAATACCAGTAAAGGAGGGTTCTTGATGCCCAATGAAAACAAAGTCCAAAATCCAGAATCTCCTGTAGCAAAGACTCCTCAGATGAATGACAGGGATTTTATAAATGACATGCTCACAACTGAAAAGTACTTTTGTAACTCCTTTTCCGTTGCCTTGCATGAAATGAGTAACCAAGCATTATTCCAAGACATTTTCTCCGTTTCGAAAGAAAATCAGGAGATGCAGCGTGAGCTCTATAACCTTATGTTCGAAAAAGGCTGGTATAGTTTAGAAAAGGCGCAGGCTCCGGGCCTAAGCCAATCGTATCAACAATTTTCCGGATATAAAAATCAGTTCCCACCTGGATCGAACATTCAATAAGCAAACATTCAGGGGGAGATTCTGCTTCCCTTTGTTTTTTTTTGCACAAGTAAAGCCGGCCACGGGAGGCCGGCTTTATATTTAGATATCCGTAGAAAACATATACTTCTTATAGTGATACCGAATGCTGAATATTAAGCCCATGGCCATCATGTTCCCCATTAGCGAGCTTCCTCCATAACTGATAAATGGAAGTGGAATCCCCGTAATCGGTAAAAGGCCTACCGTCATGCCGATATTTTGAAAAACGTGAAACGTCAACATGCTTATAACGCCAACACAGATATATGTATAGAAGTTATTTTTCGTGTCCATTCCCGTTTTTGTTATGTGGTAAATCAATAGGAAAAACAAGGAAATCAAGATGCTTGATCCGATGAAACCGAATTCTTCACCGATGATGCTGAAAATGAAATCCGAATGACTCTCTGGGAGATACACTACCCTCTCACCTATCCCCTTACCTGTGGTCTGGCCGGAGCCGATGGCCAGTAAGGATCTGGTTAAGTGGTACCCCTCGGAGCTCGCATAATTATATGGATCAAGCCAAGAATAGATACGGCCGAATTGATAGGTTTTTACCCCTAAGTATTTTTCCAGGATCTCCGGCTTCCAAAGGACGAAGTATAGGACCGTGGAAGCGACGGCGATTCCTCCCGAAATGATAGGCAGCAGAATCTTCCATGATATACCTGATATGAAAACCATTCCGAGCATGATTGACAAGATGACAAGCCCGGTGCCTAAATCCGGCTGTTGCATGATTAACATTAGCGGGGCACCTGTAACGAGACCGATTTTAATAAGCAGCCAGATATCCGTTTGAATCGTTTTCAGCGTGTTTTTGAGATGATGGTTTGATATAAGATTTGCTAAAGCCAGGATCAGGAAAACCTTCATGAATTCCGATGGCTGAATCGAACCTACTCCTGGAATTTTGTACCAACTTCTTGCACCATTTATTTTAGGTACTACGCTTTCTGGCATTAGGATCAGCAATAAAAGCAAAAATAATCCGAATCCATAGGCATACCAGGAAATTTTTTTCAGTTGATCCGAATCAAGGGTGATAAACCCAAATACGATTCCAATCCCCACTATATACCAAAAGATTTGTTTGATTAAGAAGTTTTCCGCGTACTGTCCAGTCGTTTGGGCACTATAGATTGCTAAGCAACTTCCTACGCATAATAACAGCAATATTGTGACCAAAGAAAAATCTATTCGAGATGAAAATTTATTTTGTTCTTCCATACTTAACTCTCCCTTAAAAAGGCTCCTGCGATACAACTTTAAATACACTTATTCATTATACTTTAAACAAATAAAATCACAACTATATCGAAGAATAGTTTACAAGCTTCATGAAGTTATCTGCATGGAGCCTGCAGAAAGGGGGAATTTAAGCATGTGCCTCCTTTGATTTTCTCCAATTTCAGCACACTTCTGACCAATCCATGGCTTGGGGAAAAGAGAAAGGCCAACCAAACCATGCAACCGGATATCGAGGCATCCAAAATGGCAACTGAATAATAACCGATGACTTAATTTAACACCCCGACCATTATACTGACAATATCATTCTACTTAACCGATCTGTCATCAGATAAGCCGTTGCGGCAGGTATGATGAGCATTCAAACTACTAAAATGGAGAGTGCTTTTCCTTCGGTACATGAAACTTAATGATGAAGTTATATTTATATTGTGGAGTTTTTATGGTGAATATAAACTAGGGGAGCTTTTTCTAATATTTATGATGGGACGACGTGAAATTCACGAGTAAACGTGTTTACTTCAAGAGTAAACGCGGATTTCTCGACGGGCATCTGGCATTCCATGTGCATTGCCAATCATTTTTCCGGCTTTAAAGAAACTGCCAAGTACGCCAATCCCAATTCGATTCCGCAAAGTACAAACAGGCTGATTAAAGTTTGGAACATCTTGATCTCCTCCTCCGCTAAGACTTAAACCAATCTTAAAGGATGAAACCCATACCAGAACAAGACCTTATTTGAAGAAATCTTCAGCAGCCATGCTCTGTTCTCTTGCTCTGAAATGGGTTTCATACGGTACAATATAAAAAAAAGAAAAAATGGTGATCCCATGACAAACATTAAAGAAATTGCTCAATGTGCTGGTGTATCTGTCTCA
Source organism: Peribacillus simplex (assembly GCF_001578185.1). Classification (NCBI taxonomy): domain Bacteria; kingdom Bacillati; phylum Bacillota; class Bacilli; order Caryophanales; family Bacillaceae; genus Peribacillus; species Peribacillus simplex. The sequence continues at coordinate 4,942,323 of NZ_CP011008.1, forward strand.
ACAGTATCTCGTGTATTGAATAATCATCCTTATGTAAGCCTTGATAAGAGAGAGAGCGTTTTACAAGCCATTGATCGCTTGAATTATTCGAGAAACATCAACGCCATTCATCTTTCAAAAGGCAAAACAAATCTTATCGGCATCATCATCCCCTTCACCAATCACCCATATTACGGGGCAATCGTTAACGGAATTACTAAACAGGCAAATGCAATTGGGTGTCATATAGTGATCTTTCAAACCCATTATGAAAGAGAGAAAGAAATCCAGGCTTTGAATATGCTGCAAATGAAGCAACTCGATGGCATTATCGTTTGTTCAAGAATTTCGGAAATGAAAATCCTCTTGGATTATCAAAAATACGGACCTATTATCTTATGTGAGGATACAGCCCAGGCTGAATTCTCATCCATCAGCATTGATCATTATGCAGCATTCTCCTGTGCCCTTGAATACGTGATTTCTAAAGGATATAAGAAAATTGGATACAGCCTCGGCCGTAAAAAGAGCAGGAACAGTTCTCTTCGAACAAAGGCCTTTAACGATATCATGAGTAAACATCAACTTATAAACAATAAAGAATGGTTGTTTGAAGGCAGTTATCACATCAAAGACGGTGTAAAGTTGTTTGAGGATTGGCATTCGATGATAAGCAAACCTGAAGCAATCATCATCACTAATGATGACACGGCTGCTGGATTCATACTCACCGCTAAGAAATCGGGTATGAGGGTACCTGAAGATGTGGCCATTCTGGGCTTCAATAATGATAGCCTGAGTGAGATGCTGGACATCACGACTATTTCCTTGCCTCTGGAATGGATTGGAAAAATGGCAGTGGATCTATTTGAGAATCCCGAATCGGTCCAACATGTAAAATTGGACTACGACCTTATAAAAAGAAGGACCGTTTAATAACGGTATTGTTATCAGAATGGCTTTACTTTTATATATCGTTTCCTCTTCCAATCTTTCGAGAACTAGGGAAAAATAACCACATAAAATAATCATTGCGATATCCCAGAAGTTATTTTATAATTTTGATATAGTAAAGTTTACTCAGTTACTAGCATTCTATTAGCGATTGCATAATTTTTCATGAGTACCATCGTACGGCCAATTACAAGCAGGCGTTACGATTTAAGAAAATTGAATACTTCCTCATTTACCGATGAGTTAGAGGCTGCAGCTTATAAAAGTAGAACGGACGAGATTCTGGAAAATTCAAGACTCCGTTTGAAAGGATAAGTTGCCGAAGTTAGGGTATATTCCATGTATATTCTCGCTGGCGGTGTCACCGAACAGGAACATCACTGTCACGTTTTTTCTAAAAGCGTGGGGAGCTATCTTCGGAAGGATAAACGGGTTTATTATAAACAGCCGTCGATCTTTTTCGACTGCTGTTTTTTTATATTTCGTTCCCTTCCAATAAAAAGGAGTGTAACATCAATTGCCAAATTCACCATCAACATCAAGCCCCACTGAATTAAAAAGGAGCCTGAAGGCGCGGCACTTAATGATGATTTCATTAGGTGGAACGATTGGAACAGGTTTATTTTTAGCAAGTGGCGGTGCCATCCATTCAGCCGGACCCGGCGGTGCCTTGGTGGCATACGCGGTCATCGGCATCATGGTTTATTACTTAATGACAAGTCTTGCAGAAATGGCAGCATTCATGCCAGTGGCCGGTTCGTTCCGTGTCTATGCATCCAAATTCGTCGATCCGTCTTTCGGTTTTGCAATTGGATGGAACTACTGGTATAACTGGGCAATCACCATTGCCGCTGAATTAGCAGCCGTTGTCTTAATTATGAAGTTCTGGTTTCCTGATACTCCCTCCTTCATCTGGAGTGCTATTGCGTTAATCACTATGTTTCTTATCAATTACATGTCCGTTAAAGGTTTTGGGGAAGCAGAATTCTGGTTTGCCATGATCAAAGTCGTGACAGTCGTCATTTTCTTGATCACTGGTGTTCTGATCATTCTCGGAATCATGGGTGGAAAAGACCCTATTGGTTTTTCCAATTTCACAATGGGCGAAGGTCCCTTTAATGGAGGGTTCTTCACGATTCTAGGTGTATTCATGGCTGCCGGCTTTTCATTCCAAGGAACAGAATTGCTTGGAGTGACGGCTGGTGAAAGTGAAGATCCAGAAAAGAATATCCCTAAGGCGATCAGATCCGTTTTCTGGCGCATCATCTTATTCTATATCCTTGCCATTTTTGTAATTGGAATGATCATTCCGTTTACGGATTCACGTTTATTGAGTGAAGATGTTGCCGTAAGTCCCTTCACGCTCGTATTTGAACGGGCTGGCCTTGCATTTGCTGCATCCATCATGAACGCGATCATTTTATCATCCGTACTTTCCGCCGGTAACTCAGGCATGTACGCTTCAACCCGTATGCTCTGGGACTTGGCACGTGATGGGAAAGCACCTAAATTCCTTGGCAAGTTAGATAAAAGAGGAGTACCCGTGAATGCACTTATCGTGACTTCTTTAGTAGGCTGCGTTGCATTCTTAGCATCATTTTTCGGAGATGGTGTCGTTTATATTTGGTTATTGAATGCTTCAGGCATGGCAGGATTCGTCACCTGGGTCGGGATTGCGATCGCCCATTATCGATTCCGCAAAGCCTACGCAGCTCAAGGCCTTGATATGAATGCTTTACCATACCGGGCCAAAGGCTTCCCATTCGGGCCAATATTCGCCCTTGTCCTATGTATTATCATTATCATCGGACAAGGCTATCAAGCATTCAGCAGTAATGGGATCGACTGGAATTCAATGTTCGTTTCCTACATTGGCTTAATTCTATTTTTCGTCCTATGGTTCGGCTATAAAATTAAACATAAAACGAAAGTCATTCCTCTTGAGGAATGTGACCTTAATTCAAAATAATACTAAAAAGGACCTGGTCTTCTCTAATGGAGAAAACCAGGTCCTTTTTCATTTCAAATGATACACACGACATTCATATGGACGCAGAGGCATTCTCGAGATTCCTTTTTCCCCCTGTTCATAATTACCGATCAGCCTTGTAGCAGAATATGAATTTAGCTCTTCAGGCAAAGAATATGTGGCATGCTCCTCCTTAAAGTTGCATAGCACTAACAGCTTTTCATCTTCAAACGTTCTCGTATAGGCAAATATTCGTTCATCATCTGGACAGAGCAGTTCAAAACGGCCATAAACGACAATTTCATGTTTTTTGCGTAATTGGATAAGCCTTTTATAAAAATGAAAAATGGAATTTGGATCATTGTAGGCTTTTTCTGCATTAATCTCGGGAAAATTGGGATTGACCTTAATCCAAGGAGTCCCTTTCGTGAATCCTGCGTTCCGGGAGTCATTCCACTGAACCGGTGTCCTCGCATTATCCCTGCTTCGGGCGTGAATGGCTGACATCATCCGCTCTTTTGACCAGCCATGCGAATTGACGAGTTCGTCATATGAATTCAACGTTTCAATATCCCGATATTCATCAATGCTTTCAAATGCAACATTGGTCATTCCCAGCTCTTCCCCTTGATATATATAAGGTGTACCTTGAAGCATATGAAGACAGGCGGCAAGCATCTTTGCGCTTTCAATACGATACTTTCCATCATTTCCAAACCTTGAGACAATCCGGGACTGATCATGATTGTTCCAATATAAACTGTTCCAGCCATCCTCCTCCAAACCAGTCTGCCACTTGGAAAGAATTCGTTTTAAATCGCTTAGGTTCCACTTTTCGTTACTCCATTTCCCTTCTGGTCCGCCCCCCAAATCCATATGTTCGAATTGAAAGACCATATGTAATTCACCACGATCTTTCCCTGTGAACAATTGCGCTTCCTCCGGTGTGACTCCTGGCATCTCCCCAACGGTAATCACGTCATATCCTGAAAGTGCCCGTTGATTGATTTCCTGTAAAAACTCATGTATCCGCGGGCCATTCAAGAAAAAGGGGCTTCCATCACCAAACTGCTTCCCATGCTGAATGGATCCATCTGAATAGCTCTGATCTTTTGATAGGAAGTTGATGACATCCATCCGAAAACCATCGACACCCTTATCCAGCCACCAAGTCATCATGCTGTAGATTTCTTCACGGAGCTTAGGGTTCTCCCAGTTTAAATCCGGTTGTTTCTTGCTGAATAAGTGTAAATAATATTCATCTGTTCCTGCATCATATTCCCATGCCGAACCTTTAAAAACGGACTCCCAATTATTTGGTTCTTTCCCATGCCTTCCAGGTTTCCAAATATAATAATCACGCTTTGGATTGTCTATAGAGGATCGGGATTCCTTGAACCACGAATGTTCATCTGAAGAATGGTTGACCACCAGGTCCATCATGATCTTCATTCCACGTTCATGCAATGCCTTCAGCAACCTGTCAAAATCAGCCATGGTCCCGAATTCAGTCATGATTGATTGATAATCACTGATATCGTACCCATTGTCATCATTGGGAGATTGATAAACAGGGGATAGCCATATCACGTTCACACCCAGCTCCTGTAAATAATCGAGTTTCATAAAGATCCCGTTTAAATCCCCTACCCCATCTCCATCACTATCCATGAAACTCCTTGGATACACTTGATATACAACTGCCTCTTTCCACCATGCTTTGTCCATGCCTTTCCCCCCTCTTTAGCCGCATTGATATAATTACACCAATACCCCTATTATAAAGGGCGAAACTTCAGAATATTCTTCTTTTATTCTACTATTCCCGTTTGAATCATTTCAATATCCAAATCCACCTCGATTGGAATATGAGGATAGGCCTCCTCCCAATGTTTTTGATTGAAATTTCTTGTTTTACTTTTAGCGATATCACCGAGTGCAATCGGATCTATGTTATTTTCCCGAAACATGGTTACCATTTCATGTAATTTTTCACCAATGACATGTTCTGCTTTGGCCTCTATTTTATTCAGGTCGACTGATTTACCCAAGTCATAACCTTGGACCTCAAGCAGACTCGCTTTTAATTTCACTTCAATCCTGACTTTGGGGTCTTGATTTGCATTCCTGATATCATAATGGACACGTGATTCCACGTTATTGATATCTGAAAAGTCATTTTCCTTCCATTTGATTTCATAACTCCCCAGCTTAAAATTTTCACTAAGGACTTTGAATAAAAATCCGTCCTGATAAGGGATATATTTACCGATATACTTGTCCCTTTTAAACAGGGCGATACCCTTTACCCGTATACGGTCTCCTGCAGTTTCCAATAGGGGCATGACCGGATCGATTCCTTTACCATGACACGCATATAAATACCTGTGCAAATCTACATCAGGCAAATTAGTCCTGATATTCTGTTCGATCAGCTCTTTCACTTGGACTCCTGGAGTTTTAATCAACTTCGGCTCCATTTTAACTACATCCTCCGCTTTGCCATGAACGATCGCTAAATATAAATCCCTTCCCACCATTGGGTCACGCCTATATGTATCAATATAATCATTCAAGCCCTTACCTGCCAATTCTTCACCATAGAGAATGACTGTCAGTCTCCCGCCGACAATCGGGAATGGTGTTTTTGCATTTTCTTGCTGGCGGCCAGTCTTTATATTATGGGAGGTCGCTTCATATACTTCTCTACTTAGTTTTGCTTCTTCCCCAGGCTGAGGAACGCTGACAACGACCGTTCCTTTCACTTTTTTATCTCCGGCATCATCATAACCTACGACTTCAGCAATTAAAATATCTTCTAATATTTGCTTCTCCACCCCGCATGCTGTCATCATGAAACAACATAATGTAATCAAGAGAAGTTTGATTTTCATGGATTAAGACTCCTAACTTTATAGACAATCGACTGCCATATGAATAAGAGAGGAAGGTACAAATAAATGATATAAAAACCTATTTCCGAACTGATTGTGTTAAACCTATCGATTCTATAGCGGTTATCCAAAAAACAGCAAGAAACTAAAATGATAAGCAGGATGTAAACTAACACCTTTTTCTGTCTAAATCCCAACACTCTTTTTACTGTTCTGCTCGCTGCCCAAACCCCTAGGCAAACATTCGGCAGCACCATGAACAGCCAAACGGAAATCCCTATATATTCAAACCTTTCAACGAATGGAAGGTCCACAATTTTCCATAAAGTCAATGTAGCCCAAATTACATCTTTCAGCTGATCTTGATGATAGTAGGCTAACGAGACAATAATGAAGACTAAATATATCGACATAGTAAACAACGCACCTAAGTGGGCCCACTTTTGAGAGTCTTCACGCTTTTTAATGAATGGGTACTAGATCAGGAGTAATTCAAAACCAAGGTAATTCAGGGTCATTCTCTTACAGGCCTTCATGATTTCCAAAAAGGAATGATCAAGTAAAGGACCCAAATTCTCAAAGTGGGCGTGCTTTAATGGGAAATAATTCAAAAGTAATAACGGCGATGCAATAATAAGTCCGATTATACAAAAACCAGTAACGGCCCTAAACCCTCCCACCACAAAACTATACACGAGAATTAGAATGATGGTTAATAGCATCAGGACATTAACACCAGGGAACATCCAAACCTGAATGACTTCCAAATAAGTCCTGATAAGAATGATGGAGATCATTATAAAGTAGAGGATGAAAAAAATGTTGAAAGCATTTCCTACCCATTTACCAAACAAATCTTTATGGATGGCAACCAAATCCAGTGTTTGGGGGCCCCTGCCTAAAAGCTTGAAACACATCCAAAGCAGAACATTTATGATTAACCCTGAAATGAGGACCGATATCCAAGCGTCTTGACCAGCCTCTTTCGCTATGATCCGTTCAAACCCCAATACCCCTACTCCGATCTGCATGCCTGGCAAGAGGAAAAAAACAAAAAATGGAGATATTAGTTTAGTTTCCTTTGGTTTGACTTCCATACATTTTCACCGCTTTCTTCGCCTTATTCATCAATATCACTTTGGGAGTTATTAGTTTCCTCCTTCCTCCTTATTCTTAGTGGCTTTTCCGTCTGCAGAAATTGTGGGCGTTTAATCTGCTTTGAAAAAGGGAGGCGAATTAGACTATCTTTAAAGTCATAAATCCTTAACGGGTAAAGAGGGTCTAAATATGGACTGCCAAGCGAAGTCAATTTCAATAAATGACTTAAAATGAATGCACTGCATAAAGCTAATCCGAACAGTCCGTATAACTGCGCTGCAATTAGAAAAGGGAAGCGGATAAGGCGAATCGTATTACTGATTTGGTAAATTGGCACTGTAAATGAAGCCAAGGCAGCCAAAGCGACAAGCATCAATAGCACATTACTGACAAATCCCGCTTCCACAGCGGCTGTACCGATGACTATACCGCCAACAATGCCGATGGTAGAGCCCACCTTGGCAGGCAGCCTAACCGCTGCTTCCCTCAGCAATTCGATCGTTCCTTCCAGCACGATCGCTTCCAAAATCGGCGGAAAAGGGATCACACCCCTTGATGAAATTAAGATTGGCAACAAATCAGTAGGGATCACCAGATAATGATAGGTTAAAACGGCAACATACAGAGGTGAAGATAAAACGGAAAACAGGACTGCGAAAAGACGAATCAAACGGAATGAAGTACCAAGATTCCAAATTTGAAAATAATCCTCAAATGAAGAAAAGAACGAAATGATGGTGTTGGGACCAACTAATGCATGAGGCGATCCATCCAGCATGATCCCTATTTTCCCCTCTGATAATACACTGGCCAGATGGTCAGGCCGCTCCGTATCAATCAGTTGGGGAAACATCGAATTCCGATTATCCGTGATCATCTGGTTTACAAACGAAATATCCACGATCGTATCATACTCTATATCATCTATTCTCTGCATGACTGTATTGATGATCTGTTGATTTACAATCCCATCTATGTAGAGCACCACTAACCTGGTTTGCGAGATGCTCCCAACCCGAAATTCCTTGGACTGCAATTCAGGAATTGGTAACCGATTGCGAATTAGATTCAAATTCGTATCAAGCGATTCAACAAAAGCCTCCTTAGGCCCAGCGACTGTATACTCCGACTCGGGTATGGAAGTTTGCCTTTTCACACTGTGAGCACAAGGAATCAGCAAACACATTTCATCATCTTTCTTGTATTGAATCAAGATCGATCCTTCCAAAACCAACCTTTGAATAACGTTAATATCAGTCGTCACTTTCATATCTTCCATCGGAATATCGCTTTTTAATTGCTTAAGATCCTTCTTTGTTTGATTAGAGATGACAGCCAGTACTTGTTCATGGAGCTGTTGTTCACTAATCAGTGAATTGAAATAGGAGATGGTATAGCCATCTTCATTCGGGAATTGGAAGGTAAGAAAATCATTAGATGCTTCAAATTTTTTAAGAAGTTCTTGAAAGTCCTTGGAAGTAACCTGAAAGGCTGCTGCATCCGTTTTCTTCCTTCCCTTAAAAAACCTCACTAATTCCGCCTCCCATTACCTGTCTTGAATTTTTTAGTTTACCCAATTATTGTAACCACCCTCTTTAAAGTTAGTCATGATTCACCGATATCCTAAAAACCAACTCGCTGCTGATTACCTTTAGTTTTTTCCCTGAAATAGGAAAAGGCCTATCCGGATCCCATGCCTAAAAAAGCATGATATCTAACGGATAAGCCTTTGCGCCTTAATTCATTTAACTCTTTGCCAATTACTTTTGGCTTGGAAAAACGCGTGTTACAAGTTTACGGAACTCATCAACGAATCCTGCAACGGGTTTTCCATTCTGAATGTCATTCGCATACTTATGCATGCTTTGAACAAAGTCAGGGTTTGTCGAAACATAAACGTTGTCTACCGATGGATCTGCTCCTCTTGCTGCATCTGCAATCCTGCCTTTAAGGTCATTCGAGATATCTTTATCCCCGCCGTCATTTAATACTGCCCCAACATATGCATTATTATCAGTCACGATGACCCTGGCGTCCTTTACTTCCTTCAAGGCTTCAACACGATTTGAGATATCATCGGAGACCCTCATACCGTTTGCATCATTATCATTATCATTATCATTATTTATATTTCGCTTTGTATCGCTTACATTCGTCGGATGTTTTACATTATCCTGATGCGTACGATTCAGGCCAAGATTTTCATTGGCACCTTGTTTATTATTAGTAGAACAACCTGTAATCACTAAAACCATCATCACACTTGATACTATCGCCTTATAATTCATATTCTCCACTCCTTTCAAACGTTTAATATTACTATTTACGAGGAGTGGATAGATTATTCATGAGAAGTGACTTTCAATCCGATAGTACCTTCACCCAAAAAACACCAAACGCACCTCGTACCGTACATGATGCCTACCAGAACTGATCCCTGGAGCCCCTATTCCAGTCCCAATAAGCATAATGGGTTCCCTAGGCAATGATTTTTATCGCCGATGATAAAAAAACTAATAACCATGCCAGCAATCATTATATTTTAAACTCATCGCCTATATTAAATAATCACGCAATCACAATTGAATCAAAGCCATCTCTTTTTCCTCTCCAATACAAAAAAAGCCCGATAGGTCATAATCATAACCTCTCGGGCTTTTTCCCCTCCGTGTAAGCAGATCCCTGCGCGTTTCTCCTGAACCATTCCGGTAAAATTTCAACAAATCTTTTATTACTTTACGATATCATGTGCATTTCCAAATTCGGGCAAACGCCTATGCATCACTTTTATTTCTAAGCTTCCATTTGTCGCCTTTTATGGTAAACCAAATATTTTTGAATGGTTCCGGTGTTTTTTTAGCGGCATCAACCGTATATTGTACAGCCTCTTTTTTATATTGAACATCTTCTGTGATTTCTTGCTGAGTCATGGCGAGTTGATCCGTCTCTGATTTAATCTGATCCGTTTTTGCCTGAATGCGTGAAACAGTTCCAGTCACACTTTCAATTGTCGGCTTGGAATCCTTAAATGTTTTGAAAGCAAAAAAAGCGAAATAGATGATCGATCCGATAAAGAGGGCAAGACTAATGTATACAATAATCACCTATGATTCCTCCTTTTATTTTACCTTTACTATACCCGTAATCCTTGAGCAGAAAACGAATCCCCATGTATTTTCTTTTATGCCTGGTCATATTATTGAAAGAAAAAGGAGGAATGAAAATGAATCATATGCCTCTACTTAAAGCCTGTTTTAAAGCCGGAATACACTTCATTAGACATATAACCATACAACAGGCTGCCGTTATAGCAGGAATCATTTTTTTGATCATTCATCCAGAAGTTTTTAGCCCGCTTTGGCTTACATTGGCAACCTCCGTCTTGGTTTTGCTCCTGCTTTGAAGATTGTTGAAAACTCTTTAGTGATCTCCCTCACACCGGTTCCACTTAAGGACCGCTTCACTGCGCCGTCGCTCGAGGCAGGATAACTGAGATATTTCCCTCTTGATGACATAGGCGAATGAAGTAAACAGGCTATATAGAAGTACATACAGAACAAGTAGGAAACGCGATGTGTAAAGTATACTCCATGAAAATGAAAATTTAATCAATCGATTGATTAAACCATTGACTTGCCTTGCCCCCTTATGACAGAAGAACTTCACCACATTTCCCATTTTACCGATAAGCAGAAACTAAATGGAAAATTACGAAATTTGTGTATAATTAGACTATATTCATAACCTTCAAGGAGGAATCATATTCATGGATGCTCTCATTCAACAGTTTAGGAATTTGCCCACCACGGCCATTTCAGATGCAATGGAAGGATTGAACAATCTGGAATCAGCGATTAAACCCTTAAAAGAAGAGTTTCATTTTGCCGGACGTGCTTTAACCGTACTGATGCCCGTCGGTGATAATTCAGCCGTCTTGAAAGCAATCGGCGAAGCAAGACCTGGAGATATAATAGTCGTTGACAGCAAAGGTGATACATACCGTGCAATAGCAGGTGACTTTGTTGTCGGCATGATGCAGACCATGGAAATTGGCGGTCTCGTAGTCGATGGAGTCATTCGTGATCTTGAAGCAATTAAAGAAATGAATTTCCCTGTTTTCAGTAAAGGGACAACGGTTGCCTCAAGTGGCAAAGCTGGTGTAGGGCAAACCAATATCCCCATTTCCTGTGGAGGTGTCACAGTGTTTCCAGGTGACATCATCATAGGGGACATAGATGGAGTCGTTGTCGTGCCACAACCCATGGGTGAAGAAATCCTGATCAAAGCAAAGGATAAAATCATGAAAGATAAACTGCGTGCAGAAAAATACGCGGGTAAGCCTGAAGAAATAAGAAAGTATATTGCCATGATGACCAATAAAGCATGATCTAACGCATATAAAAAAACAGGCAGGAAGCAATGGCTTCCTGCCTGTTTTTCAGCTTATTTATCGGAATCGGATTCCTTTGAACCTTCTTCATTATATGTGTAATCATAATCATCAGGGTTAATTGGCTTAAAACCCTTTGGAGTATAGAAACGGAGTAAGTCACCGTTCACCACTTGGTCGGATAAATTGAGCATCTTTTCAACTCTCTTTTTATAATTGAGGATGTCATCATTTTCCTTGACAATTTCTCCTGTTTTCGTATCGAAGTATTTTCCTTTAATGGAAGTAACATCTGGTGTTACAAAATCACCATTCCTGAAAGGTACAACTTCACTATGATCTTTAGACAATAAGTCAGAACCGAATTGTACATAATCTTTAGATTCAATTCCTAACAAATGCAATAAAGTCGGGAGAAGGTCAATCTGTCCTCCGTATTGGTGCATTTCTCCGCCTTTAACACCTGGAACATGAATCAATAATGGTACACGTTGCAATTGGGCGTTCTCAAATGTGCCAACATCCTTGCCAAGCACTTTTGACATAGCTTCCGTATGGTTTTCCGAAATACCATAGTGATCACCGTACATAACGATTACTGAGTTATCATACAGACCGGATTTCTTCAGATAAACGAAAAACTCCCTAAGCGCTTCGTCTGCGTAGCGTGCAGTTTGGAAGTAATTATCAACGGAAGCATCACCTGTCGTTTGCTTACCGATTGTTGCCTTGTCCTGGTCCATGGCATATGGGAAATGATTAGATACCGTTATGAATTTTGTATAGAAAGGCTGTTTAAGCGTTTCTAACATTGGAATCGATTCTTTAAAGAAAGGTTTATCCATTAAACCATAACTTAGCACTTCTTCTTTATTCTCCATATTATAATGGCTTGCATCGAAAAATTGATTGAACCCAAGAGCCTTATACATCTTGTCTCGGTTCCAGAAAGATTTGTAATTACCATGGAAAACAGCAGATGTGTATCCTTTTTCTCCTAAAATCGCTGGTGCCGCTTGATACGTATTTTGGGCTCGGTTTGTGAAAGCTGCCCCCTGTGGTAAACCGAACAGGGAATTTTCAAGCATGAATTCAGCATCTGCCGTTTTACCTTGGCCTACTTGATGGAAGAAGTTATCAAAGTACATGAAATCTGACTTCTCATGTGCAAGTGAGTTTAGAAATGGAGTTACTTCTTCCCCGTTCAACTTATAATCGATCATGAAATTCTGCATGGATTCCAAATGCAGGTATATGACATTTTTACCTTTTGCTGCACCAAAATACTTAGGGTTCGGTTCAGCGCTTGTTGCCTTCGTATAATTGACCACTTCCGCGATATCCGTGCTATTTGCAGTTGCACGCTGAGCGTACGTTTTAGTATTCTGAACGGCATCATATACCGTATAGTTGAACATACCCAAATATTTGACAATATAATTCCGGTCGAATGTTCTTGACAATAATTGCGGACGATCCTTTTCAGCAAGTCCTAAATTAATAGCGAAAATTGCAAGTCCTGCAAGGTAAACCATTCCAACCGTACGGCGTTTGACTTTGAAGTTTTCCACTTTAAAGTCTTTGAATCTATACAACACAATCAAAAGTACCGTATCAAGGAAATAAAATACATCATGGGATTTAAATAATTCTAAAATACTCGGTCCCAAATCCCCGGCATTATTTTGCACTTGTGTCAAGGTTGGTAATGTAATGAAATCGGTAAATGAACGGTAGTAAACAATATTGAAGAATAGCCATAAGGACATCAATAAGTTCAATCCGATGATCCATTTAAACGATTTTTTACCTTTCGCCAGTAATGCCAACCCAAAGAATAAAATAGCTGAACTAATCGGGTTTATGAATAGTAAAAACTGTTGCAGTCCATTCTCAATACCTAAGTTAAATTCAACTCGATACCCAATATAAGTTTTAATCGTAAACATAACTACCGCAATAAAGAAAAAGCCTAGTATGTTATCTGCAAATAAATGCCGGCTTTTTTTAAGAAAATTATTCATGCTTTCACCTCTATTAATCTAGTGGTTTATTTATATAAATTTTTACATACTTACAAAAGACGGAAAAACGGAAACCTTATGATAGCATTCTTTCAATCAGATAGTCAAGACTGTGCAAACCACCTTTTGTCACATCAATAACCCTTATGATCCAGAACACTTCTTTAGCTTATGAACAACTTTTGAAAAAGTAACAGAGTTTCGACCGTCTTGATTTTCTATAACAAATATATAGGAATTCCATGTCTTAATCCAATAAATATCACCGTAACTTTTTTGGGTTACTGTGGATCACCGTCACTATTTAGTTTAACTTCCTTCAGGCTTTTATCATTATAAACGACTCTTTATAAAAACACCAGCACATTACAAAATATGTAAAGATGTAAATCTTCAATCATTGAATGCTATTAGATATTTAGAGGATTTCTTTCCCGATAATTCGACATCTGAAATTTGATTGACGATTACATTGATGCATCGCTCCACCGCACTTTCTATTTATCTGTAAGAACCAAAAGCCAGCTTAAGTTCACCCGTTCATTTACTGTATCCCCTCAAGTTAAAATCCCATAAAATAATAAAAGGTTTTGAGGCCTGTTTCGTAAACTCATTTCGCGTTATATCGACATCATTCCCGTCTTGCCTTCAGTTGATCTACTTTTATCGAATTAATTTCTCCTGATAGTAAATGACACCAAATTTGCCTATATTACTTGAAGTAATTAGTAGATGAGGATTCAATTATTCTTAGTTTACATGAATGTTCATGTTTTAGTTTTTAAGATTATTCACCAATTTATTTACCAAATGTTCACTTAAATTACAATTTAAAACCAGACCGGAACCAAAAACTGCATCAAGCATCAATGCAGTTGACATTATAATAGGAAGAAACTATTTTTTTTACGTTGTTATTTGTTTGGCTGAAGAGTTATTTTCTTTCGGCAGCCGCCCATATAAGCCCTAGCAGCTACAACAGGGTCTAATATGAACCTTGTCCTATTTATTTTCCCTTTATTGGGTGAAGACCTTACCAGCTGTTGTAACCGGCATTATTGGTTTCCTTAAGTGATTTCTTTTCTTCCCTTTGTTATTATATATACTTTCATTCAGCTTTATTATAAAAAATAAAAAAAATCCTGTCCTAAATCGAGGGCAGGATTTGCTTTTAAACTATATTTAATTACTTAAGCCCTTTAGAAACTTCTTTAACCATTTCATCAACAGATTCTAAACCGCCGCCAGATAAGTACCAGTAGTTAGGATCAAGATAAATGATGTTTCCTTCTTTAAAAGCCTTTGTATTTTTTACAATGTCATTTTCAACAGTTTTTTTTGCTGCAGCTCCATCACCGGCAACCGCATCTCTATCTACAACGAATAGATAGTCTGGATTCTTTTCAGCAATGTATTCGAAAGAAATACTTTGACCATGTGTAGATACCTCCAATTTATCATCTACAGCAGGTACTCCGAATACATCATGGATAATTCCAAATCTTGAATCAGGTCCGTAAGCACTTACTTTTCCTCCGCTAGCAAGAACGATTAAACCAGTTTTATCCTTCGGAGCTTTTTCTTTCAAAGCATTAATGTTTTCATCAACACGTGCTAATTCTTTAACTGCTTCGTCTTTTTTATCGAAGATTTTACCCAAAAGTGTTACATTTTCTTTAAAGGATTCCATATAATTTGCAGTATCTACACCTACATAAACAGTAGGGGCAATTGCACTTAATTCTTTATATGCT
The DNA here is from genome assembly GCF_001578185.1 of Peribacillus simplex. Lineage (NCBI taxonomy): Bacteria > Bacillati > Bacillota > Bacilli > Caryophanales > Bacillaceae > Peribacillus > Peribacillus simplex. The sequence goes on from NZ_CP011008.1 coordinate 4,957,385, forward strand.
TCAGTTTGACGGCCAGAAATCAGGATTAAGTCAGGAGCCATCTCGTTGATCTTTTCGAAGTCAGGTTCTTTTAAACCGCCGGCATTTTCAGTTGTACCTTTATATTTAGAAAGGTATTTTGGAAGGCCATCATGAGGAACAGCTGCTACTTTCACACCCAATTTATCAAGAGTATCAAGAGCACCCATGTCGAATACAACAACTTTTTTAGGGTTTGTTTTTACTTTCGTTTCGCCTAGTTGGTGCTTAACCGTAAATTCTTCGCTTTTAGCACTTTCTTTTTTCGTACCTGATTCTTCTTTTTCCTTAACTGATCCGCAAGCTACAGCCACTACAGCCAGCATTGCAACTAAAAGCAGTAAAGATAATTTCTTAATCATCATGGTCACCTCGAAAAGTATTTTTTTTATTTAAAATTACAGATTGAATCCTCACCTTCACAGAATTCACCTGCATCGCTTTCCCTGGATATAAACAGGAGGCGGCTAAAAACCTTGGGCGCCCGCCAACTTTTAACAGCCTAATCAGCGTATGAAGTGAATCTGAGACGGCTACGAATACTGAAGTAATTTAAAACCAAATGGCTTTTTCTTACGTGAAGTACACACAGATCTTATTGTCATTAATATTTTGGATTTCAATATCCATATCATAGATTTCCTTTAATACTTCGGAGTTGATCACTTGTTCGGTAGGTCCATTATGAACAACCTTGCCATCCTTCAATGCGACAATATAGTCGGAATAACAGGATGCAAAATTAATGTCATGAATGACGATTATGACCGTTTTCCCTAATTCATCGGCCAATCTCCTCAATACCTTCATGATTTGGACGGAATGCTTCATATCAAGATTGTTCAGAGGCTCATCAAGAAGTACATACTCCGTATTCTGAGCAATAACCATGGCAATGAATGCCCGCTGCTGTTGCCCGCCGCTAAGCTGGTCAAGAAACTTATCCTGCATTTCGCCAAGTTCCATATATTCAATCGCTTCATCGACATACTTCCAATCCTCTTTAGTCAGTTTACCTTGTGAATAAGGAAAACGGCCAAAGGCGACAAGTTCACGAATCGTTAAACGTATATTGATGTGGTTAGCCTGCTTTAAGATGGCAATCTTTTTAGCAAGTTCATTGCTATTGAATTTCCCCATATCCTTCCCCTCGATCAGGACTTCTCCTGAATCCCGGGTAATGAGCCGGCTGATCATTGAAAGGACTGTACTTTTCCCCGCTCCATTAGGACCGATGAAAGATGTGATTTTCCCTTTCGTTATTTCAATGGAAACATCCTCGACAACCGTTTTACTATTATATTTTTTGAATAAATTTTTCACTTCTACCATGATTTATTCTCCTTTAATAGAAGATAGATGAAATAGACACCGCCGACAAAGTTGATAATGACACTCAAGGTGGTAGAGAACGTAAAGATCCTCTCTACAATGAATTGACCGCCGACCAAGGCAATCACACTGATCAGCATTGCACCCGGGATGATATGTTTATGCTGATAGGACTTAATGAATTGATAAGCCACATTTGCAACAAGTAATCCGAGGAACGTGATTGGACCGATCAGGGCAGTTGAAATGGAAATTAAAATCGTGACGACGATTAAAACCCGTTTCGTTACAAAATCGTAATCCACACCCAAGTTTATGGCTTGGTCCCTCCCTAGTGACATGACATCTAAATACTTCAAAAATCTCATAAAATATATCATTGCCGCTATCATGAGGATAATCGCTAATGTTAACAGGTCAGTGTTGACATTATTGAAACTGGCAAACATTTTATTTTGTATCATTTGAAATTCATTCGGGTCAATCAAAACCTGCATAAATGAAGACATGCTGCCGAATAAGGTCCCGAATATGATACCGATCAACAATAGAAAGTAAATATTTCGGTTTTTCTTGAACATGATCTTGAACAGCAAGCTGGAAAAAATAAGCATTGCCGTAAGTGTAACCAGGAAATTGAGATTTTTATTCATGATCATGATATGCGTTGAACCGAAGAGGAAAATCACTCCAGTTTGGATCAGCATATACATAGAGTCCAGTCCCAAAATGCTTGGTGTCAGGATTTTATTATTCGTAACCGTTTGGAAAATCACTGTTGAAAAGGCTATCGCACAACCTACCACGATGATGGCAATGATTTTTATGATCCTCCTCGGCAGTGCATAATCCCAATTCGGGCCAAGGTCCCAAAATATGTAACCTGCCGTTAAAGCTGCTGCCAGAACAGCTAATATAATGATCTTACTTTTATTATTCATATGCCTTTCTCCTCATTATCAGATAGATAAATACGGCGCTTCCTATCACACCAACCACGAGTCCAATCGGAATTTCAAATGGATATATGATGATCCTGCCCAGAATATCGCAGATCAATAGGAATACTGCCCCTAGCAACGCTGTATGAGAAAGACTCTTTTTCAAATTATCACCAAGGTAAAGGGATACAATATTTGGTACGATCAATCCTATGAAAGGAATCGTTCCCACCGTTAACAGGACAACAGTGGAGGATAATGCCACGATGATCAGCCCAAAATTGACTATAAGTTTATAATTTAGCCCTAGATTAATAGCAAACTCCTCACCCATCCCTGCCACAGTGAATTTATTGGCAAAGAAGTATGCGAGAATGACTAAAGGGATACTTACATATATTAGTTCGTACCTTCCCGACATGATCATCGAGAAATCACCATTCATCCATGTGTTGAGGCTTTGAATCAAATCATACTTATAAGCAAAGAATGTCGAGATGGAACCGACGATATTACCAAACATCAAACCAACCAATGGAATGAAAATCGTATCCTTATATTTCACTTGATCAAGAATTTTCATGAACAAGAATGTACCTGCCAAAGCGAATATGAAAGCGAATGCCATTTTCTCAATAAGTGCTGCCGATGGAAAAATGATAATGGCAAGAAGAAGTCCAAGCCTTGCAGAATCCATGGTACCGGCAGTCGTAGGGGATACAAATTTATTGCGGCTCAATTGCTGCATGATCAGACCGCTTATACTCATCACCACGCCGGCAATGATTATGGTCATCATTCTGGGGAAACGGCTTTGCAGCATGATTTGCACTTTATCATCACTTAGATCCAATAAATCCAGGGGGGTAATATCTTTTACACCAATGAATAATGAGGTAAATGATAAAACGATTAACGACATGACTAAATATCTTATCTTCATCTACATTTCCTACTCTTCCTATCTCAGTAAATACAGCGATAATATTTTTAATTAAAAATATATGAATAAAGACTATTGTACAATCCCCTATTGAAATGGGGTTCATGAGACAATAGTTACAGGGTTCTCACATTCATGATAATGAGATTCATTATCATTATCATTCATTCTTATTCTACCATTTCTTTGACATGTGTCAACAAATACAAGGGAATTACTTTGATAAACTCCGGATAATGGAAGAACCACTCATGCATTTCGCTACAGGAAGTGATAAAATCATAATAACAAATATTTACTCTTCTAATGAAAGAAGCGATGTGATGAAAAACTTCCTATCTAAAGTGTTCACAAAAAAAGGGAAAATCCAGATTGAATTTTGCCAAAATAATCTTGACCGCTTCCTTGATGAACAAACGGTTGCTGATTATGGTAAATTCTTAGCGAATACAAGGATTCAATATAAGGAATATGAATGTTTAAGTGAGTGTAAACTTTGTAAGCAAACCCCCTATGCGAAAGTGAATGGCCAGATAATGAACGCCAAGGATTCACGGAATCTTTTAAATCAGTTATATGATGAATTGAAATGATACGGGCCAAGCAAAATTGCTTGAACCGTATTTTATTATGGAAATTTCTATCATCTACCTCTAAGTATACAGAATCCAGGGGATGAATAACTACGAAAAGTAATTACTAACTTTTTTTCTGCCACCATTCCCCTTAGAAATATAAGCCCTTGGGAAGGTTGTTATGCATCAGAGTCATTCCCTTATGTAATCGAAAAACATCCACACTCTTTTTTTGACAGAGAGAGTTTTACTGGGCTGCAAGCCATGGAATGCCTTTATTGATCTAGTAGATACTTCCTGTTTTTCTCTAGTTCCTACGGTTATACTGTATATATAGCTTAATATATGATAATTTATGGAAAAAGATATATAGGAGGACGTCCGTGAAAAAAATCATTCCTACAATCGTTTCATTCGTAACCCTAGGTCTTGTCACTGGATTGCCTAGCCAGAACCCCATCGCATTGGCAGAAGAATTCACCCCTTATTATGGAAATGGTCCAAGCTATATTCAACCTGATAACCTCTCCTACCTTTTCCCTGAACCTGATGTTTCTTTCAAGACCCCTGCCTTTATACAAGGCAAGATCGCTTTTACGAGCCAAGAAGAAATGATTGGTCATATCAAGTCCCTCTCCCATAAAAACAAGAACATCCAAGTCAAGACGATAGGTAAATCAATAGAAGGACGCGACATCCCAATGCTTCTTTTCAGCAAGGATTCAAAAAAACTCAATAAGGATTCCCGTAAACCATTGATTTGGATACAAGGTCAGATCCATGGCAATGAACCCGCTTCAGGTGAATCAACATTAGTCATTGCACAATGGCTTGCCGAAGGAAAACTTGGTGACGTCCTCGATAAAGTGAACATTGCCATCGTTCCACGCGTAAATCCAGATGGCTCCTATTACTTCAAACGATTTACCGCAAATGACATGGATGCGAATAGGGACTATTTAAAAGTGGAGTATCCTGAAGTACAGACTATTCATCAAACCATCAATGATTATGGGCCTGAAGTCATTCTTGATGTACATGAATATACAGTGAACCCCGCTCCCCTTAAAAAGGTAGGCGCAAATGGATCCATCGCTTCCTATGATCTGCTCATTTCATCAGCAAAGAATTTAAATATTCCGGAACAGCTTCGAAAAGCATCCGATGAACTGCTTTTACCTAATGTTTTCAAAGCATTGGAAAAAGAAAAGCTTTCCTATCATGATTACTATACACTCGATACTTCTGATACTGGAATTCTTACCGCTACTGAAGGAAGCACAGAAGCCCGCATCGGTCGCAACGCTCTCGGATTGAAAAATACAATGACCTATTTAATTGAAACAAGGGGTATCAATATCGGCCGTACTGACTTCAAACGTCGTGTTTATGCACAAGCTTCAGCTCAGGCTGCCTTCATTAAAACGACGGCTGATCAGGCCAATGAAGTAAAAAAGGTGGTCAAGCTGGCGGAAAATGAAGTGGTGAAAAAAGGGAGAAAAGCAAATGATAACGACAAAATTGTCATCACCAGCCAAAATAAATTAATGAAAAATCAAAGGTTAACGGTGGTCGATATAGCGAAAGCCAAAAAGGTCGATACCACCATCGATTGGCTGGATTCTACAGCTGCCTACCCTACGCTGGTTAGAGATCGTCCGACAGCCTATATCCTTCCATCCGAATATAAAGATATTGCCAAGAAACTTCAGCTATTGGGAGTAGAAGTCAAAAAATTAAAAAGACCCATGAAAGTAGCTGTTGAAAACTATAGGGTCAAGGATCTAAAAGTTTCCGCTGAACTGGAAAGCGGACATTCCACAAGGGAAGTCACGACCACCGTTACTTCAAAAACTCGGGTTTTCCCAAAAGGAAGCTATGTATTTAACATGGACCAGCCTGACGCTAACTTCATTTCCCTGGCCCTCGAACCAGAAGGCATAGACAGCTACGTGACATTCAATTTCATTCCCGCTGTTAAAGGCGGAGAATTACCTATTTACCGCTACATGAAACAATCAGCATTACCAGTTAAATAATGCATTTCGATTACTTTCTAAAACGCTTTAGCAGCTTTCGTTGCTGAAGCGTTTTATTTTTGAACTCCTATTTAATTCACTTTTAGACCTATTGGCGGACTTTATTTTTTGAATGTGTTGAGAGTTTTTGAATATATATATAAACGGATGATGTGTTTAAGAGGGGGAACGACTTTGAACCAGCATGTGCAATTGGAAATGAACCGCCTTATTCATCGCTTAAAACAAGACCAATCAGCAGATGGATCTTGGAATTATCCCTTTGACACTGGGATAACAGCTGATGCCTATATGATTATTTTACTTAAAGTTTTAGAAATAGAAGATGCCTCTTTAATAGAGGCATTAGTAAAAAGGATTGAAAGCAGACAAACGGAAAACGGCTCTTGGAGACTTTTCCATGATGAAAAAGACGGTAATCTTTCAGTCACTATTGAAGCTTATTATGGTCTCCTTTATAGCGGACTGCGAAAAAAACAAGATCCTCATATGAGGAAAGCCAAACAATTCATTCTTTCCAAGGGTGGAATTAAACAGGCCAAAATGTTAACTAAAATGATGCTCACCATCACTGGACAATATAAATGGCCACTCCTATTCCCGATCCCGCTCGAAGCTATATTACTGCCGCCAACCTTCTTCTTCAGCATTTATGACCTATCCGTATATGGCCGTGTCACCATGGTCCCTTTGCTTTTACTAGGACATAAAAGGTTCCAGATCATGTCCCCAAACACACCTAGTTTAAAAGATTTATATCAAACAAGGGAGGAACGGTCTGAAGAGCATGTGTGGAAGGAATATCGAACCGACGAATACCGCTCCTTCTTTTCCAAACTTCAAACAGGTGTCAAAACTTTAATTGGTTATCCAGATTATCTTCATTCCTTGGCCCTAGAAACCACAAAACGATTTATGCTCGACCGTCTAGAACCCGACGGAACGTTGTATAATTATTTTGGGCCTACCTTTTTCATGATTTTTGCCCTACTTTCAACCGGCTACTCGAAAAAAGATCCTGTAATCCTAAAAGCTGTTTCCGGTTTGAAGGAAATGTCCTGTTCCGTTGATGGTCACACACATATCCAACTTACAACAGCACATGTTTGGAATACATCCTTAATCAGTTATGCCCTGCAAGAAGCCGGACTGCCACCAAAAGATGAAACTGTAAAGTCCGCCAATCAGTATTTACTGTCACGCCAGCATTATATGTATGGAGATTGGTTAATTCATAATCCTGACGCTGTCCCAGGTGGCTGGGGTTTCTCTGATTTGAATACAATGAATCCAGATGTAGATGATACGACGGCATCATTACGGGCGCTTGCAGGTCAAATGCAAACAAGACCTGATAATCTGGACAGCTGGCAGCGTGGTGTCGCCTTTACAATTTCCATGCAAAATGACGATGGAGGATTTCCCGCATTTGAACGGGAAAGCGATCCTAAATGGGTACATCTCATTCCTTTCGAAGGATCAAATTACATCTTGACTGATCCGTCGACAGCTGATTTAACAGGCAGGACGCTTGAATTTCTAGGGAACTATACAAATTTGAAGAAACCTGGGAAAGTCAGCAAAAAGGCCGTAGATTGGCTCTTGAAAGATCAGGAGCAGGACGGCTCCTGGTACGGACGCTGGGGAATATGTTACCTATATGGCACATGGTCGGCACTGACTGGCATGAAGGCCGTAGGGCATTCCTCTGAACATCCTGCCATCAAAAAGGCCATCTCCTGGTTAAAGAAAATCCAAAATAAAGATGGCGGCTGGGGTGAATCTTGTTATAGTGACATCAAGCAGCATTATATGCCTCTCGGGACCAGTACCCTGACACATACGGCTTGGGCTGTGGATGCGTTGATTGCAACATCTGACAAACCCACACCTGAAATTGAAAAGGGCATCACCTATCTCACCCGCGGAGCTCAAAAAGAAGACTGGACCAATGACTATCCTGCAGGCCAGCTCATGGCAAGCGTTTTGTATACCCATTATCACAGCTATCGCTATATTTACCCGCTACTTGCCTTAAGCCACTACAGAAACAAATTCATGGATGCTTAATCGCTTTTTCAGTGATTTTTATCATATAAAGGTGAATATGTGGATTACCTGTGGAAAAGGGGTGAACAACAACGAAAAGTTATCCACAATCCGAGGTTATCCACATTATTTTGCCTGTAAAATGACTAAAAACAAGTCATCGATAAACATTTCCCTTCATTTTTGTTGAATTTTGTTGATTAATTCATTTCGAATATGTATTAATGTCTTGTTTATGCACGCTTTGTGGATAGTTTGGGGATGAATGATTACGATTCCAAGAAAACTTTATCCAGTTTATCACTATAGAATTCTATGGCCTTTGCATAAGATTGTATTTCTCGATCCTTAGAGGTTTCCGCAATTATTTTCAATAAGGATTCCATCGCTAGATCATGTCGGCCCAAATTATAAAATGACATGGCCCTGAATACCAATAAAGCCCTATCCTCAGGAAACTTTGCCAGCCCCGCTTCCAATGTCCGTTTTGATTTTTCATATTCCCCAATGGTGCGATATGTGCTCCCCAGCCCTAGGTAGGCTCCTTTTGCGTCCTCATCCGGCAAACCTAGTTTGAGGGCAGCTTCATAATGGGGCACCGCCTTTACCTCTAGTCCAAGAATATCCAAACTCCAGGCACACTGATACTGTATGACTGCATCCTCTGGATTTTGCTTTGCCAAATCCATCAATAATTGATTGGATTTTTTGAATTCTTTCCTGCCCCTTAATATTAGTGCCCTTTCTAAACTCTCCATCGCCATTCCTCCATTGGATAAAATTCCTTATTGCCCCTATTCGCGAGTCCCCCATTTAATACCTTCTTAGATCGGCTGAGAAAGAGTGATTCAGAATTTATATGTAGGAAAATGGGAGTCTGGATCGGCCTCGCTTTTCAATCGGATATGCCATTGTGAATAAAAAAGGATCTGCCACTTGGCAAATCCTTCACACATTTCAGTTCTAGATATGATTAATCATCCAACTGGTTTTTCAATACTTTCCCCGTAGTGGCATCTATCACTACATCATATTCCTTTTGTCCCTGGTTTATCTCCAACTCGTACACAAGTATGCCATTCTCTGAATCAAGCTCTGCATCCGTCACTTGACCCTCCACCTCTTTCAAGGCAATCTTTTCAGCTTGATCCATGCTGATTTTTGCAATTTCCACTGCTTGTTGTGTGCTCATATCCTCATCGTCTTCGTCTTCCATCTCCCGAGAAAGAATCTCTCCTTTTTCAGCATCGACCTCTACATCTTGATAGCCTTCATTCGTTTTAACGGTCATCTCATAGGTCATCGGCTGGTCCCAATCCTTTTCAAATTGGGTAACCTTACCGCCCAGTTTTTCTGAAATCATTTTGATAGCCTCATCCTCAGATAACGCACTCTTATTGACTGCATATACCGCAGTTCCAGCGGCACCGCCGAAAAGCAATACAGAAGCTATGGAAACCGACAAGATTACCTTTTTCTTTTGAATGATACCTTCTTTTATCGTAGCCCACTGCTTTTTCATGAATAATTCCTCCTTTGAGTTGTTACCTTAAGAATAAACATCATTCATGAAACGAACATGAGCGCTAGATTAGAATTTGATGAGAAAGAGTAATAGTCACCAACGTCCCCTCTCCTACTTCACTTTGAATTTCCAGTTTACCGCCGAATGACTCGACAAGTGTTCGAGCGATGGAAAGACCGAGTCCATTGCCTCCCGTTTTCCTTGCCCTTGATGAATCCACGCGATAAAAACGTTCAAATACATGCGGTAGATGTTCTGGTGATATCCCTGCCCCTTGATCTTTAACACCAATGAAAATTTCATTAGCCCTCCGTTTTATCAGGATTTGTATATCCGATTCACTATATTTCATGGCATTGTCCAATAGGATGACAAGCACCTGTTCAAGCTTGCTGGAAATGGCCATTGCATATATTTCCTTAAACTCGGATTGTATCTTTATTTCACGGTTTCCCGTCCTTCTAAATGTTTGGGCAATCTGTTCACAAAACGAAATAAGTTCGACTTTTCCTTCAATATCCTTTGAAGGGTCACTTTGGGAAGCGGACTGAAGTAGATGTTCCGTCAGCTGTTTCATCCGGATGGCTTCATGATGGATTGCCTCCACCGCCTCCTCCAGAATCGCCTCATCCTTCATTCCCCAGCGTTTCAATAGTGAAGAGTAGCTTTCTATGACCGTAATCGGTGTTTTCAATTCATGTGAAGCATCTGAAAGGAATTGCTGCTGTCGGTTATAATTCCGCTCAAGCCTTTCTATCATCCTGTTGAATGACACCCCCATAACCTGTAGCTCGTCCTTTGATTGATCCGAAAGCGGGATCCTTTTGAATTCTCCACTTTTCTCAATATCCATCATTGTCCCGCTCATGATCGATATGGGTTTGAGGATTAGATTGGCCAGCCATTTACCGGCAAAAATGGATAGAAGAATAACAAAAAGGGATGCACCACCTAATACGAGGGCAAGAGTCGATAAATTTTCAAGGAGGGTATCCTGCGGCTGTGTCACCTCGATCATTCCTAGCTTCTTCCCTTCTTCGGGATATGCGTAACGGTAGGTCAACACGTAATCCCCATCTGCTTTGCTAAAATCAAATCCTTTCTCATTAATGGATTTAACCTCTAGCCCTTCGAGGTCCTCTTCATCCGTAAACGATTTTACCAACCTTCCATCTGTGCCAAATATCCGCACCATTCCATCATCAGGGGTATACGGCTCCATTAAATCGGGATCACCGGAAATCAAATCTTTCGTCAGGATATTTTCTTCAATTAATGAAGCTTTATCTTCGAGCAGATCCCTTTCCCTCTCAACAGATATCCAAAGAAAGGCGATTAAAACGATGATACTCAACAATATAAGCATGACGCTTAAAAAAAGACTGGAGTACGATTGGATTTTCGTCCGAATCTTCATACCGGCTCCTTCAAGCTATACCCTACCCCGCGGTAAGTATGTATGAGCTGCAAATCAAAGGGGTAATCTATTTTTTTTCGTAAATAACGGATATACACATCAACCACATTCGTATCCCCTGCAAAATCATATCCCCATACATGTGTAAGTATTTGCTCCCTTGAGAGTACTTGATTTTTATTTTGCAATAGATATACCAGCAAATCGAACTCGCGGGAAGTCAGCTCGATCCTGTTGCCTTGCCTGAGAAGGTCCCTTGTACCAAGGCTCAATTGCAGATCATGGACCTTAAGTTCATCCGCTTTCCCTTCTGATTGGCTCTCACGTACATTTGTACGAAAACAAGCACGGATCCGGGCCAGCAGCTCTTCTATCTCAAACGGTTTCGTTACATAATCATTCGCACCATGGTCCAGGCCATTCACCTTGTCTGGTACAGCATCCCTTGCGGTTAGAAGAATGACTGGTGTAGATCCATTCTTTTTCCGGAAACGTCTAAGTACTTCTATGCCATTCAACTCGGGTAGCATCACATCCAATAAGATTAAATCCCACTCTTCGGATTCTGCCCTTTGCAGACCTGTCTTTCCGGTAAAAGCCGATTCAGTTAGATAACCCTCATGATTAAGTTCCAGCTGGAGGATCCTCGCGATTTTTTCTTCATCTTCTATTATTAAAATCCTTTTATTCATGATTACCACCACCCACCTCTTAGTGTACTGAATAAAAATGAAAATATCATGAGAAATTGAACACTCTGCATAAAAATCCCATGAAATAATTACTTTAAAATTTTTGTGCCTTTAAAAGGTCAAAAAAAAGAATCGGATGTGAAAAGTCCAAGTTGGTCTTTACAGACACCATACACAGATTCCTCACAATCATTAAAAATTTCTCCATAGCTAAATTATAAAAGCCTAAGTATCAATGGCTAACCATAATAAAAAGACTATGGAATATTTCCATAGTCACAGTTTGTCGACAAAATGGGGTTCGGAACGGCCTCATCCCGAATAACTGGCTTGCCGAGACCACACTGCCGCTTGCGGCGAGAAGCTTGGCAGACAGTCGGCGGAAAGAGAGCCGATACCTGTAATCAACTGGATCGTTTAATAATGATCCAGTTCATTCACCGTTCCAATGCTGGTCAATGAATTCATCGCGTCCTGATTTCGCACGGTCCGCTTTATAATCATCTTTGTTTTTTTTATGAAAGCCTTGATGGTATTCTTCGGCAGGATAAAAGGTTTGGGCAGGAAGGACTTCCGTTACGATGGGTTTCTGGAATTTCCCGCTGGCTGCAACCTTTTCTTTCGCTTCAATGGCCAATTTCTCTTGAGCTTCGTCATGATAAAAGATGGCCGTTCGATACTGGCTTCCCCTGTCATGGAATTGACCGCCATCGTCGGTTGGATCGATTTGCTGCCAATATAGTTCAAGCAGTCTTTCATAAGGAAATAACAGGGGATCGAAAGTGATCTCGACGACTTCATAATGTCCCGTAGTTCCCGTCTTCACTTCCTCGTAAGTAGGGTTTTCAACATGTCCCCCTGTATAACCGGATACGATTCCCCCAATCCCTGGTTGTTCTTCAAATGGTGTCACCATGCACCAAAAACAGCCTCCTGCAAATGTAGCTTTTTGCATAATGGTCAACACCTTCCTGTACATATGTAATAAAATCTAATATACCATATCCTAAATCTTAACACTGTGTCTTTTGATTTACGAAGCCTTCAAGCCAATCGCTCCAAAAGGGATGTACCCTTTGATCAATCTTTTGACCAGCCCTTTTCCTTGAATCTTACAATAGCTTCAACGCGATTGCTTACATCCAATTTATCAAGAATGACCGAAATATAATTACGGACCGTTCCATTGGTCAGATAAAGCTGGCTGGCAATTTCCTTTGTATTCTTACCATCTGCAATTAATTGGAGCACTTGACACTCTCTTTCAGTCAAAGGGTTTTCTTCTTCAAAAGCCATATCCACCAGCTCAGGAGCATATATGCGCCGACCGTCCATGATGACACGGATCGAGTTCGCCAGTTCCTCACTTGGACTATCCTTCAGCAGATATCCACCCACCTCGGCCTTTCTGGCTCTTTCAAAATAACCAGGGCGTGCAAACGTGGTTAAAATGATGACTTTGCATTGGTGGCCCTGATCCTTGATCTCTTCCGCTACATCAAGCCCGGTTTTAACTGGCATTTCAATATCCGTAATGCAGATATCTGGCTTTAAACGATTAACGAGATTCATTGCTTCTTCCCCATTGCTCGCTTTTCCGACAACTTCCATATCCTCTTCCAGATCAAGGATAGAACCTAGAGCGCCAAGCAGCATCCTTTGGTCTTCAGCAATTACGATTCTAATCAATGTTAATCCCACCTATCCATTATTTTTTATAGCATTCGGAACCCTTATATAAAGTGCAGTTCCATCTGTTGATTTAATATCCAGGCTGCCATTAACGAATTCAAGCCTTTCTTTCATTCCTTGAAGTCCATTGCCTTTAAAAAATTCTGATTTATGTGAAAGTCCCACTCCATTATCTTGGACTTTCATCGTCACTCCTGTCTGTAATTCTTCGATGACGATATTACATGAGTCGGCACAGCTATGTTTGACGATATTTGTCACAGCTTCTTTCAAGCACATGCTTAAAACCGTTTCAACAAGCAATGGAGTATCTTGCAATTCCGTTGTGCCTTCCAAATTGAAGTCTATCTCTGCCGCTTTCAATATTTGCTTGACCCGGGTGATTTCATCGCATAGCTTGGCCCCACGCATTTCCGACACCATTTCCCGTACTTCCTTGAGTGCCGTCCTTGCCGTTTGACGGATATCCTTGATTTCCTTCTTAGCCGACTCCGGATTTAAATCAATCAATTTCCCTGCAAGGTCACTTTTCAAGCCAATCAAAGAAAGTTTTTGTCCAAGTGTATCATGTAGATCACGGGCAATCCGCTGGCGTTCTTCCATTTTGCCAAGCTCGGAAATTCTTTTATGTGCATCTTCCAATTGTTCTTCCAGCCTATCACGTTTATTCCGATTATATGTGTTGAATGGGAGAAGGATCACGCCCACTACACAAATGAGCATAAAGGGAAATTGTGAAAAGAAGGTAGGGTCTTTCATGATGAATCCAATATTGACAGATACGATGGTGGCTAATAGCTGGATCGAATATAATACGAAAAAGCCAACCTTATTTTGAACATTCCCAATAAAGAATGCTAAAAAGAGTGAAAAGTAAATGTAGCTGAAAAATATGGTCATGGATATGGATATGACTATTTGTATAGCCGTCCATACGTATACGGGCCATCCCTTCGAAACGAATGAGAGACCATATGATATGAAAAACAAAATGATCATGACGATTCCAAAGACAGTCTCCAACATCGATGAAGATTTGAAAATGAAGTAAAAAGGAAGGATACAAAAAATGATCCAGACATAAGGGCTCAGCCCTGTGTTCTTAGGAAAGATATGATACCAACTTTGCATGTCGCCGCCTCTATTTCTTTTTCTCCTAGTATATACTAAGGTGTTTAATCAAAAAACCATCCAATGGAAATTGAATGGTTTTTTGATTAACTATTTATTTCCCTTGAAGACTTGGACGTTTATTATTAATTTCCAACTTTGATTTTTTCTCATTTAGACGTTCCTTTATCTCTTTAAAACTTACAAACGTCTTGTTTTCCCCATCATAAAGGCGGAATCGAAGTGATTTTAAACTTGAACTAAGGGTGATTGTCGTTGCCTGCTGCAAAGGCAGGGTGGAATCATGGACTTTCTCCAGATTATAGTTCGGCACTCTTGGACTAAGATGATGCACGTGGTGAAAACCGATATTACCAGTTACCCATTGTAAAACCTTCGGGAGTTTATAATAAGAACTTCCATCAATGGCAGCCTTCACATAATCCCATTCCGATTCCTCTTCGAAATAAGAATCTTCGAACTGATGCTGTACATAAAACAGCCAGATGCCCAGGGATCCAGTTACAAAAAGAAGCGGTACCTGAATCATCAGGAATGCCTGCCATCCGATAGCCAAGCATAACAAACCATAAATCACCACGATTGCGGCATTTGTCAAATACGTATTCATGCGTTCCTTCTTTTTTGCGCCTTTTTTATTCAGACGATTCGAAACAAGGAATAGATAGAATGGACCTAATCCAAACATGACGATCGGATTTCTATATAAACGGTAAGCCAGACGTCCCCAGAATGAAGCGGCTACATATTCATCAACGGTCATGATCCAGATATCTCCTGTACCGCGTTTGTTTAAATTACTGCTTGTTGCATGATGTATGGAATGACTATGCTTCCATTGCTCATACGGAAATAATGTGACGATTCCGCTGATTGTACCCAGGATGTTATTCGCTTTTCTGCTTTTGAAGAACGATTGATGACAGCAATCATGGAAAATGATGAAAATCCTGACTACGAATCCTGCAGCCAAAACGGCCAATGCAAGGGTCAGCCAATATGAGATGGTTAAGCTTTGATAAGCTAAAAACCATAACAGGAAAAATGGCGGAAATGTATTTATAAGCTGCTTCACACTTGATTTAGTATTGGATTTTTCAAAAGGGGCAACATCTTTTCTTAATTGTTTTTGATTACTCATGATTTCCTCCTCATAAATATTATATAGAAACATGGAGTGTTTAAATGGATTGGTTCAGCTTACATATTTCGAATACCATAATTATGCCTTGTTGGTGTTTAACACCTTACTCTCTATTTAAGTATAGGAATAATCATTGATCTTCTATAGTCATAAACGTCAATTGGCTGGCATTACAAATGTCATATACTTGTCTACCTCATCACTTTTCACACGTATTTTTTCCTAAATTATCATTTTCACCCTTAAAAAATGATAAATTCACTCAAAGTCCCATCAATCATTCCACACATAAATTCCTGATTCCAAATAAATAAGCAGTAAAATATTCGATCAAAAAAAAGATCCGCCATCTGGCGAATCCATTTATTACTTTATTGCATAAACCCGTTCAGGCCGGCCTACCGTGCCATATGTCAGATCGGCTTCGATTTTTTCCTCGGACATCAAGTGTTCAAGATAGCGTCTTGCCGTTGTCCTGCTCACCCCGATTTCCTTTGCCACTATTTCGGCAGTTAACCCCGGGGAGGCTTTCCCCAAAACAACCATCACCTTCTCCAAAGTCATCCTATCGATTCCTTTTGGCAGTGAAGTCTGGGTCCTGTCCTTGTCATTCATTTCCTTTCGCAATAGCTTATCCACCTGTTGCTGCGTCACGGGAAAATTGCCCTTTTCCAATTCAGACAATTTAATGTAATACTCTTTATATCTGCGTAAGGACTGCTTGAAACGCTCAAATGCGACAGGCTTGATAATATAATCAAATATGCCGATCTTGATGGCCTCCTGGACCTTTTCGATCTCTTTTGCCGCCGTTATCATAATGACATCCATTTGTTTGCTTTGCTGCTTAATATCTTTCAAGATATCGAGCCCATTCATATCCGGAAAATACATATCGAGCAATAATAAATCCGGCTGCATGATTTCAATGAAGCTTTTAGCCTCGACATAACTTGACGCGATCCCGATTGCTTTAAACCCCTCAATCTTTTCGATGAATAGCCTCTGTATCTCGGCAATCCGTAAGTCATCTTCTACGATTAAAACTTCTATATCGCGAATGGCCTTCATCTAATCACCCCTCTGTTTTTTGGTATGGCTATAGTAAAGATCGTATATTCCCCTTCTTTCGTCGAAAAAGTGATATATCCCCCTAATCCATCAATCGCTTCCTGGACAAGGCCCAAACCTATACCTGAATTGGTTTGATGGCTTTTCGTCGTAAAACCGTCCTGGAAAATACGTTCGGTAACCTCTGAATTCATTCCTTTCCCATTATCTTCAACTTCAATGATCAACTCTTTACCCAGATCCGTCACGAACAACGATACCCTTTTTTCCTCCCTTTGATTTTCGCGTACAGCTTCGAAGGCATTATTGATAAGGTTGCCGATGATCGTCACTAATAAATCCCGATCTATTTCGGGCGGAATATCTTTAAAACTGCTTTCTCTATCAATAGTAAAGTCAATTTTCAGCTCGCTGGCTAAACTTACTTTCCCTAAAATGAACCCGGCAATAATCGGATCATTCACTTCCTTCATCAGAAAGTGAATGAAGCCTTGAGTGACATCCACTTCCTTCGATATGAAATCAATCGCTTCTTTATAGGATCCCAGTTGGATCAGGCCTAATAGAGTATAGAGCCGATTGGAATATTCATGTGTCTGGGCCCTGAGCCCTTCTGCATACGCCTTTACATGTGATAGCTCTTGAAGGAGATTGGATAGTTCCGACTTATTCCGCAAACTTGCTACAGCACCGATGACTTCACCCTGTCCATTCAAAATGGGAATCCGGCTTGCCAAAAAAATTTCACCGTCAATCATGAATTCCCGGTCATACTCGGCCTGTGCCGTGCTGACCACATCCAGCAAATGTGTATGCCTGATGACTTCTTCAATTTTTTCCCCGCGAAGCATGACGTCTTTAGGGATATCCAGGATTTTATGTGCCGTTTCATTGACGACGGTGATTTTCCCATGAACATCAATGGCGATGATGCCTTCATGAATCGTTTCCAAAATGGCATGCTTTTCTTGAAACATCCAGGCAATCTCTTTCGGCTCAAGACCCAATATCGCCTTTTTTATATTTAATGAAATGAAAAAGGCTATTAATAAACCGCCGATTAAGATAAAAGAGATGGTCCATACTATCTTTCGTTGTATTCTGGACACTTCTTTTTCAATATCATCCTGAAGGTAGCCAACAGAGACTACACCAATGACTTTTCCATTTGCCATTATCGGGGATTTCCCCCTTATGGAAGGACCCAATGTCCCAGTCGACTCCGTGATGATGGATTTCCCATTCCAAACCTCGCCGTTATCCCCCCCTACCATTTTCTTCCCGATCAAGTTTGGATCCGGATGGGACAGCCGTGTTTCATTCTCATCTCCTATTACTATGAATTCCGCATCGATCTGCCTGCGAATCTTTTCCGCGATGGGCTGAATGATTACAGAAGGATTTTCCGTCCGAAAAGCTTGTTTAATCTCAGGCAGCAAAGAAATGGTCTGGGCAACTGACAATGCTTTTTCCCCTGTTTCCTGTTTCAGGTTATTTTCTAAGATATTTATAAAAATAACTTCAAAGATTCCCCCCATTAAGATGATTAACGTACAGATGCCCAGCATCAACTTGGTGTGTAAACGCATTCAATCACCTCTTCATACATCATATAAAAAAAAACCCCTTTAAAAAAGGGGTTTTCATAACATTCAGAAAATATCAGTTAACCTTCAATATTAATGACAACATCCTTCCCCCTCTTCTTAAGTAAAACCGGAATGAGCAGCCATAACGCCGTTACAATCAGGAAGGTTAGGGAAAGCGGCCGAGTGAAAAACAAACTGTAATCCCCATCGGATATCGTCAAGGCCCTGCGCATATTATTTTCTATCATCGGTCCTAAGACCAGCCCTAATACCAATGGGGCGATAGGATAATCATTTTTACTTAAGAAATATCCCAAGACCCCGCATCCTAATAATAGCAATAAATCATAAGTCGATACTTGTACCGCATAAACGCCAAAAATGGAAATTGCGATTATGATCGGAATCAAATATTTCTTTGGCGTTTCAATGATTTTCGCAAAAACCTTAACGAGCGGTAGATTAAGGATGAGGAGCATCAGATTCCCAATGAACATACTTGCGATAAGTCCCCAAGCCACCTGAGGATGATCTTCGAATAATAATGGACCAGGCTGGACATTGTACATCATGAGTGCCCCCATTAAAATGGCCGTTGTACCGGAACCTGGAATTCCCAGCGTCAATAATGGAATCATCGCTCCCCCAGACGCGGCGTTATTGGCCGTTTCAGGTCCAGCCACTCCAGCAATCGCTCCCGTGCCAAATTTCTCGGGTTTTTTTGAAATCCGTTTTTCCATAAGGTATGAGAAGAAAGAAGCAAGAGTGGCCCCTGCACCCGGCAGGATTCCTACAAAGAAACCCAAGAGCGATCCCCGGGCAATGGGACCCGCAGATTCCTTGAACTCTTCTCGGGAAGGAATCAAATTACTAATCTTCGCGATTTCCCCGTCATCCTCTTCTTTTTCTAAGATCGTCTTGAACACTTCTCCAAGGGCGAATAACCCTACTGCAATTGTCAGGAATTCAATCCCCTGATATAACCAGGGAACATCGAATGTAAAACGAGCTATTCCTGATACATTATCAATGCCTATCGTCCCAATCAGCAAGCCGCAAACAGTCATAATTAACGCCTTTGTTACGGATTTTCCCGCGAGACCACTGACAGCCGCCAGCCCTAGGATCATGAGCGAAAAATACTCAGCCGGACCGAATTTAATGGCAATCGTCGATAATGGTTGAGCTAAGGCAATCATGGCTATAAGTGTGACTATCCCTCCAACGAAGGAACCGATGGCCGAAATGGATAGCGCACTTCCTGCTCTGCCCTTCTTCGCCATTTGGTAGCCATCCAATGTCGTGACGACAGAAGAAGATTCGCCCGGTGTATTCAATAGGATGGAGGTCGTCGACCCTCCATACATCGCTCCATAATAAACACCTGCAAGTAAAATGATGGCACTTGTCGCCGCCTGCTCTGGTGGAAGTCCACCTGTAATCGAGGCGGTTACCGGAATTAAAAGAGCCACACCGCTCATCGGCCCGATCCCAGGCAAAACGCCGACAGCGGTTCCGATCAATACTCCGACAAATGCAAAAAGTATATTATACCAAATAAGTGCCGTTTCAAATCCCTGCAATAAATAAACAAAAGTGTCCACTTCCCATCCTCCTTTCTTTTATGAAAACCAGATTGGCCAACCCGGCAAGGTTCCCTTTAAAACGTTCACGAATAAAAAATAGACGATTCCGGAAAATCCTGCAGAAATGATGAGCGATGTCACCCACTTATTCCGTTCCATCGTTTGAAAGCAAACAAATAAAAAGAGAAAGGTCGTAATGACATATCCTATCGTTTCCAGTGTCAAAATATAAATCAAGGTTGAAATAAAAATAATGATAAAGGGCTTGTACTCCAGCTTTTCCTTACTCGACTCTTGTCTCCTGCTACGATACGCCTCATAGAACAGGCGAATGCTTAAAGCGGCAAGGACCAATCCCAATACAAAAGGGAAAATGTCCGGTCCTACCGAACTTCCATAAGAAGAACTGGATAGCTTCCTGCTACCTATCATAAACAGCACTCCGACAGCCAGAAAAGCTACGGATGCAAAACGATCGAATTTCACGTCCATCCTTATCCCTCCATTTCAGAAAATAAGAAGAAGGTGAAAGCACCTCCTTCTTCTCCATTATTTTTCCATGCCTAAAGCTTCTAATAATTTCTGCACCTGTTTCTCCTGCTCTTCTAAAAACTTACTGAATTCCTCACTATTTTTATATTCTTGTTCCCATCCTTGAACTTCCACTTCCTTTTTCCATTCAGAGGTTTTAACTAACTTTGCAATGGATCCGTCCCAAAAGGTTTTCGCTTCCTCAGACATATTCTGAGGTCCAAAAACGCCTCTCCAAATCGTGAATTCCGCATCGACACCCTGTTCCTTTGCCGTCGGTATGTCTTTAAGATCTCCACCCAAGCGTTCAGTCGAGGTTACGGCCAGCACTCTAATCTTTCCTGCTTTTAAAAATTCCCTGACACTGGATGCATCCGTTCCGATCACATCCGCATTTCCACCAAGCAACGCTGTAATCGCTTCCCCGCCACCGTCGTACGAGACGTATTTAAGTTCAGTTGGATTCAAGCCATATTCATAGGCTGGAAGAATGGAAATCAAATGATCCATGGATCCCGGAGCAGATCCTCCCGCAAAGGTTAACTTACGAGGATCTTTCTTCACCACTTCCAGCATTGATTTCAAATCCTTGAATTCAGAATCCGCCTTTACCACTATCGCTCCATAATCTTTTGTCAGCTGCGCCAATGGAGTCGTATTTTTATATCCATAAGGACTGTTTCCCTCTTTTTTAAGGTTATTGATGATGACAGGCGGTGAATTCACGAAAAGCATGTCATTATTATCTGCTTGCTGTGTCGCATAATCCGCCATGAAGACAGCACCCCCGCCACCGGGTTTGTTTTCGACGGTTAATGGCTGGTTCACCAGTTTTGTCTCCCCCAAGACCTTTGTAAATGAACGGGCCGTCAAATCCCATCCCCCACCTGCACCCGAAGGAGCAACGATCGTAATGGCCTTTTTCGGATAACCTGTACTTTCTTTCTTCTCTCCTGATGTATCCGAACTGCTGCATGCACCTAAACTTAAAGCTAGAGAACCTGCCAACATGACCGCATAAATCTTTTTACGAGAAAACATATGAATCCCCCTTTTGAAAGCGTTTTCTTAATTCTACAAAATTATCTTCCTTTTCTTTAATTATTCACCTAAAATACATAAATTTCATAATCTCCATATTGTTCATAAAGTTTTATGGGTGGACATGTGGAAAAAGACTGCCCATTGCGAGCAGCCCTGCTAGAATAGTATTTTTGATAGATATACGACAATTGTTACCGTTAGACTGCTGAATAAAGTCGACATCAAGACCGCCTGTGCCGCATACTCCGGATGGTTGTCATATTCCAAAGCGAATAATGCGCTGTTTCTAGATGTTGGAAATGAACTTGCGATAAATAACCCCTGAGCGACAGTCCCTTCCAAGCCCAGCATGAGAATGATTAGGAATGCGATGGATGGCGAGAGTATTAAACGTCCAATCAAGCTAAGGATAAGCGGAAGAGGGAAATGCGTCATTTTCAAGTAGGCACTCTGTGCACCCAATGTAATCAAGGCTATGGCTATGAAAGCACTCGCGATATTATTAATCGGGGTCCATAGGAACAGAGGAATTTCGAAAGAAGTGGCCTGCATTAGTAGACCGAGTAAAAGAGCATAAATGACGGGGTTCTTCAGGAACTCGCGAATGGCACCCTTGGCACTTTTTGTATGGACGGAAACGGAGTTCATCAATCCATAGGTATAGGTCAACAGGTTTTGAAAAATGATCACGATGACTTGGATCGACAGGCCAAGAGGATTGGCATGAAAAACCATCTGACTGACGGGTAACCCGAAATTGGCAGAGTTATTCAAGACCACACTATTTTTAAACGTGGCAGAGAGACTTTGATCGAACCTGGCAAGTTTAGCAATCACTGAGCTCACAATGATGAGGCTTACTGCTTGAAGAGCAAGGAAGCTGAATATCTGGACAATCATCCCCCCGCCCATATTGCTTTGATATATATTGACAAAGCTAATGGCCGGCATGAGCAGGAAGTTATTCAATTTAGACAGCGTATTCAGATCCAGCTTGAATTTACGATGCATAACGGCCCCCGCCCCTATAAGAAAAAAGACCGGCACAATGACATTCAATACGATTAGAAACAGGACACTCACTTGACTTCCTCTCCATTCCTTAGGCTAATTCCTGTTGATTTACATCTCCCATCTATCATAATGCCGTGAAAGCCATAATTAAAATACCAATAAATTATCGTTAACCATTAAAAAATGGAATGGCAAAAAAAGCACAGAAGTTTCTGCGCTTCTATTTAAATATCACTCATGAAATCGACATCTTTGACAAATTCGACAAACGCTTTGACCAGTTTTAATTCCAGCGACTTTTCATGATATAACATCCATGTATTCCTGATAAGTGGATTTCCTTGCTTATCCTTAAGGTCCATTTGATGGAGGCTTTGGTCTTTCTCCAATAAAACACTAGGAAGGATCCCATATCCCAGTCCATTCCTGACCATTTCTTTGCATGTATCGCCTTTATCCACTTCCATACCCACCAAAGGAGGTCCTGAAAAATTGTCCCTCCACCAATTTTCGATCATTGTTTTTAAAAGGGCATCGGTCCTATAATCGATCCTCGGCAATGAGGGCAGGTCCCGAACTTCGATTTTTTCCTTAGAAGCAATACAAATCGTTTCCTCAAAAAGGTGATGCCTTGATCCTGACCATTGATAGTCCCCCCGTACAATCCCGACATGCACTTCTTCCTTGTAAATGAGGTTCAGTACTTCTTTACTCCATCCAGTAGTCACATGGAAATCCACTTTAGGATATCGTTCACGAAATAATCTCAACAGGCCAGGCAATTTATGCAGCGTAATATAGTTGGAAACACCCAGCCGTAATGTTCCACTGATCTCCTGACCCATATTGAATGCTGTCTCTTTTATCTGCCGGAGCCTGATCAGCATCTCATCCGCACAGATGGCCAAATATTCCCCTTGTGGGGTGAACTGCACTCCTCTTGTTCCCCGCTCCACAATCTTTAGATTGAATTCCTTCTCTATTTGTTGAATCCGTTTCGTTAAAGAAGGTTGTGAAATATATAAACTTTGCGCCGTTTTAGTAATATTCTTATGTTCATGCAACACCTTTAAAATATGCCAATCCCTTTCGTTCATAACCCTTCCTCCGATACGCTTTTCCTTGAATGTTTTATTAAAAATGTACCATAAATGGACTTTTGGAGATATCATTTAACAAAGACAAAAAAAGCCCAAGCCATGCCGGCAAGGACTTTCCCGTAAGCATCTTTCAAGCAGAAGATGCTCAGTCATTCAATTGAATTCTTTCAGGGCATGTATAGATATTCAGTGAATCATTACGAATGAACCCGACCGTGGTGATTCCCAATCCTTCAGCAAGCTCCAAAGCCAATTCGGTTGGAGCGGATTTCGAGAGGATCAGTTCACAGCCGATTTTCGCCACTTTCAAGAGAATTTCCGATGAAATCCGGCCGCTGAACACGATGGCTTTCCCTTCTATCGAAATACCATTTTTCAAGCAATGGCCGTATATTTTGTCCAAGGCATTATGCCGTCCGATGTCCATCCTGCTTAATACGAGGCCATCGACATCGCATAAAGCCGCATTGTGGACTCCGCCTGTGTTCTGAAAGGTGACAGCGGAATTTTGTAAATCCTTCATCAAGCGGAAGCAGTCACCGGGAGTCAGTCTCACCGAAACATTATCCATTTTCTTGGCAGTCAATGCATCATTCACAAAGACGAACCCTTGTCTGCTCATTCCGCAGCATGATGTAATATACCGCTTATTTTGAAAGTCCTGGAAGTAGGGATTCACTTTATCTATCTTCACATGAACAAAGCCTTCTTTTTCCCGGACCCAAATTTCTTTTATCTCATCATATTTTTTGATGATGCCTTCCGAAGCCAAATAACCAATCACCATATCCTCGATGTATTCAGGAGTACAAACCATCGTGACGAATTCCTGGCCATTTATTTTGACAGTAACGGGATACTCCGTTACGATCGTATCTTCCGTCCGCTCGATGTTGCCTTTGGTTATCCGGATGATCTTCCTCTTCATTTCAATCGCCTTCATGTTCCCACTCCTTTTACTATCCAGGAGCCAATTGACCAATATGTAAGGAACATGGTCAATGCCCGTTGAGTTTGGCCGCTATATCCTTATCAAATACGAATACGGAAATCGCTATGTTCTCTTTAATTTTGATGTCTGAAAACAAATGGACCAGTTTAGCTCCAACCAGTTCTTCCATTCCATCTGGAGGACTCTCCGAATACACATCCTGAACCATTTTGGTTCGTGCTGAATGGACCATGTCCCTTCCTTCCTCTGATCTTGATATGAACATTTCCGTAGGAGTCAAATTCCCATATAACGTAGAAACGGCCATATTTTCCACGAAAACCGTGTGTATCCGTTCTGGTCCTTTACCGAATAGTTCCTTGCGCAGCTTACGAATCATATCATTGAATTCATGGATAACTTTTGACACCGTTACGTCACTCCAATTTAAGAAAATTAAGTTCTCAATTTTCTTATCATAAATCAACGCGAAGAAAAACGAAAGGAATTTGGGAATGATACCCTCTTTCCAGGATTGTTTCTTTTTATAATTAAAGGTATAATATCAATGATGAAAGTTGGGAGCATAATAGTGTACTGTTGTGTCCCTATCTTTTTTAAAATTATCCATTATGGTATGGATTGGTATATTGGCAAGCTTTGCTATTAAACTATTCCACCATGACCTACACCACCGTTTTAGAGCCGAAGGTGTAATCATGGTGGTTTTTTGCGTCTTTTTGGCTATAAAAGGGGGAAATATAATGAGCGATTCAAACATTTCCATCAAAATCAATGGGAAGGATTATACCGCTAATGAAGGAACGACAATACTGGAGGTCATCAATCAACATGAGATAGCTCATCCACAGATTTGTTATGTTCCCGAAGTGGATCCGATCCAAACATGCGACACATGCATCGTCGAGGTCAATGGGAAACTCGTCAGATCATGTTCGACAAAAGCAATGAGAGGCATGGATATAGCCTTGGACTCAAGCAAGGCAAAAGAAGCCCAAACCGAGGCCATGGACCGGATCCTGGAAAACCATTCTTTATACTGTACTGTATGTGATAATAATAACGGAAATTGCAAACTACATAACACAGCAGAATTAATGGAAATTGAACACCAAAAATATCCTTACACACCGAAAGTGGAATTGGGTGCCGTCGATATGTCCCATCCATTTTACCGTTATGATGCCAATCAATGCATCGCATGCGGGCAATGTGTCGAAGTTTGCCAAAACCTTCAGGTCAATGAGACGCTCTCCATCGACTGGGAAGCAGAACGCCCTCGAGTAATTTGGGATGAAGGAACGGAAATCAATAACTCATCTTGTGTAGGTTGCGGACAGTGTGTAACCATTTGTCCATGTAATGCATTAATGGAAAAATCGATGCTGGGTGAGGCGGGTTTCATGTCTGGTTTAAAAAACGATATGCTTGAACCAATGATTGACCTTGTCAAAGAAGTGGAACCTGGATACAGCGGGATTTTTGCCATTTCGGAGATTGAAGCGGCAATGCGTGATACACGGACGAAGAAGACAAAAACAGTCTGTACGTTCTGTGGGGTAGGATGCACTTTCGAAGTCTGGACAAAAGGCCGGAAAATCCTTAAAGTCCAACCTACTCATGAAGCACCCGTCAATGCGATATCCACATGTGTCAAAGGGAAATTCGGCTGGGACTTCGTAAACTCGGAAAAACGTTTGACAAAGCCCCTGATTCGGAAAAATGGAAGATTCGTTGAATCAAGCTGGGATGAAGCACTTGATTTGGTTGCATCCAGACTGGGTTCGATCAAACAGCAATACGGCGAAAATTCTGTAGGCTTCATTTCCTCATCCAAGATCACGAATGAAGAAAACTATGTGATTCAAAAACTGGCACGGCAAATGTTCGAAACGAACAATGTCGACAATTGCTCTCGTTACTGTCAATCCCCAGCAACTGACGGACTGTTCCGTACAGTCGGCATGGGCGGTGATGCTGGTACGATTAAAGATATCGCCGCAGCAGGTCTTGTCATCATCGTTGGGGCTAACCCGGCAGAAGGCCATCCCGTACTGGCGACACGCGTTAAACGGGCACACAAGCTTCACGGACAAAAACTGATCGTAGCTGACATCCGCAAAAATGAAATGGCCGAGCGTTCCGACATCCATATCAGTCCAAAACAAGGAACAGACCAGGTTTGGTTGATGGCGGTTACAAAATATATGATCGATCAAGGCTGGCATGATCAAGAATTCATCAATGAAAATGTTAACTTCTTCGACGATTATAAAGAAGTACTTGAAAAATATACCTTGGAATACGCAGAAACACACACAGGTATTTCAAAAGAAACATTGATCCAAATAGCCGAGACAATTCGCGATGCAGACGGAACATGCATTCTCTGGGGAATGGGCGTTACACAAAACACTGGTGCTTCCGACACTTCGGCTGCAATTTCCAACCTGCTATTAGCTACAGGCAACTACCGTCGCCCAGGAGCGGGAGCTTATCCGCTTCGCGGCCATAACAATGTACAGGGCGCTTGCGATATGGGCACTCTTCCAACATGGCTTCCAGGATATCAGCATGTTACCGATGACGTGGCACGTACTAAATTCGAAAAAGCTTATGGAGTGAAAATTGATGGCAAACCAGGCATGAACAATATTGAAATGCTTAAAGCGATAGAAAAAGGCGATATGAAGGCCATGTATCTTGTAGGTGAAGATATGGCACTTGTCGATGCGGATGCAAACCATGTTGATAAAGTGTTATCCGGGTTGGATTTCTTTGTTGTCCAGGATATTTTCCTTTCAAGGACAGCCCAATATGCTGACGTGGTATTACCCGGAGCTCCATCTCTAGAAAAAGACGGAACGTTCACCAATACAGAGCGCCGTGTACAGCGTTTATATAAAGCCCTTCCCACTATGGGAGATTCTAAAGCGGACTGGGAGATCACTCAAGAGATCGCCAACCGCTTAGGTGCGAATTGGAACTACACCCATCCTAGTGAAATCTATGATGAAATGGCCAGCCTGTCACCGATATTCAGCCAAGCGAATTACGATGTGCTGGAAGGCTGGAACAGCTTCCTATGGGGAAGCCATGATGGGTCAAACACGCCGCTTCTTTATTTGGATGGCTTCAACTTCCCTGATAAGAAAGCACGCTTTGCACTGGCTGACTGGGTAGAACCTCATAAATTCCCAGCAGAATATGACCTTCATATCAATAATGGACGCATCCTGGAGCATTTCCATGAAGGAAATATGACGAACAAATCCAATGGAATCCAATCAAAGGTTCCTGATATTTTCGTTGAGGTTTCACCAGAACTTGCAAAAGAACGTAAAGTCAGTGATGGCGGACTCGTTCGCTTAGTGTCACCATTCGGGGCCGTTAAATTAAAAGTCCTGATCACAGACCGAGTAAAAAATAATGAGCTATTTTTACCGATGAACTCAGTCGATAAAGATTCAGCCATTAACTTCCTGACTGGTCCTATCTATGATCAACGCACAAGCACACCCGCATACAAACAGACGATGGTCCGCATGGAAGTATTACATGCAAGCGGAGACATCCCATTACCGGGCACCAATCCGCGAAATAAAAAACGTCACCCTCAAAATGGTGTCGAGGTTGAACGTAAGTGGGCCCGTCCAGGCTATGTTCACTTAACGGATAAATAAACAAGGAGGGCGATGATCATGGCAGCTCCAATTACGGAAATCCATAATCCCATTACTGAGGAAGAAATAAAGCTACAAAAAATGGAAGAACTGAAAACGCTGATCACCGATAATGAAGATGCGTTAATCAATATGTTTAAAATTGTCAATGAACTGAATGACTCGGGCGTATTCGAAGCTGCGACTTCCATGCTTCAAGGAAAAGAACAAATTGCTAAAATCGCTCTTCAACAAGTCACAAGGCAACCTGTCACAAACCTGATCAATACCCTTATGGGGGCAACAGGAGCATTGATGAACGCCGATGCCGCACAATCCACGAAACTGCTGAACAGTGCACTTTCAGGAATTGATGAAGGAAACAAATTCCTTCAGACCGAAAAGAAGATCGGCGTGATGGATTTAATGAAAACGTTGAATGATCCAGACATAAACCGGGCGATCGGCTTTGGCGTCCACTTCCTAAAGGGAATGGGCAAGGAATTGAAGGAATAAGATTGGAACAAAGACTTAAGAGAAGTTCATGCTTCTTTTGAGTCTTTGTTCTATCATGAATAAAAAAGGATAAATGAAATGCTATCGGGATAATGTAATCAAATTGATAAATCTACACCTAGGCTAAATAATGTTATTATTCCCATAAATTTTGGATTCGGTGACAAAAAACTCGTCATCAGATATCCATTCCTCGCTAAAAATTTCAGTAGCAGAATCAATAGACCAGCCGTTATTTTGGATACACCAGTAATCTCCAGCAGAAATTTTTAAAACATTTGGATACTCACTTGGCTTAGGTAGTTGAGCAAAAAGATAAGTCTCGATCTTTTCAGCAAGATACTTTCTCAACACCCCACACTCAAAGAAAGTCAGGGAATACGTGCTTTAATCAATAAGGGAGGTTGTTGAAGCAACCTCTTCTTAATGAACGAACAGGTGCTTTACATCAATAAGAGAGTTGCTTTGGCAGCTCTTTTTCTTATGGCACTAAAGGGGCAGGTTAGTTTACTAAGGCATAACTATTGAGTTTAGCTAAAGAATAAGGAGTAACAGAAATATGAGGTGAACCTTGATGGCTAAGCGATATTTAATCTTATTAGGATTTTTTTTATTTGCCTTTACTCCTATGCAAGCAGTTAAAGCAGAATCGGTTTCAAAAGTGGAAGGATGGTATGGAACAACAGAGGATATTTTTGGAGATATTGTATTTCCAACTCTAGATAAGAAAATTGAAAAAGAGTATGGACTTAATTTGAGTTGGCAATGGAAAAGAATTGTTGGCATAAGTTACAATGAAAATCATTCTTACGATGTCGATATTAAAATTCAAGTCTCTTCCGAACGTAATGAACCATTGGATTATGTAGACGACCAAGTTAAATTAAGAATATCTCCATCCTGTAACAGTGAAAAGCTTAATCAACTGAAATGTAATCATGGTTTTAAGATAGAAATATTAGATTACAAACATTTGTCTCAATAAGAATTTAGAGCAGCTATTAAAGGCAGCTTTTTCTTTTGTTTCTCTCTTTAATCAGAGAAATCCACTAATAATATGCGTTGGGTTAATAAGGAGCATAAAAATACTTAAATTAGGAAATTTTATAATCTAATATCATTTTACATCCAAAGGAGATTTATTCCATGAACCTACGGAAATATAAGATAGTAACTGCTTTTTTCATTTGTAGTTTTAATTTCTAATCTTACATCCACCACCTTAATTCATGGGAAAAATTCGTCTTCTCCTAACCACTTGGATTTAACAAATCTTTTACCACAATGGAAACTTGTCTATCGGTCACTTAAGTAGTAGATGGGGTTTCTGTGACAATAACCAATTTAAGAACATAAAAGTTGTTTTTTAAATTTAAAAATGCAGAAATGTAGTGTATACACTAATCTTATTTATAGGAGGACAGATCAATGAATACACGGGAAACCAAGGTCCAAAAACAAGGGTGGGTTCCTAAAAAGGAACGTATATGGGTGATCGTGGCGATTATTATCGCTGCTTCGATAATGCTTTGGGAATTTAAGGGACTATTACAACTTTCACTGCACAGCAGGCAGTTCGAACATACATTTAAAGGTTTTGGCTCCAATGCAAGAATTGCCTTATTTTTTGTACTAGCTTATTATGTACTTCTTCGTGTTATTAGGCTTCGTATGCTGAAAGGTCAAGGCAAGGTAAAAAAATGGTTGTCCACTTTGCTGCGCTTTGCCCGAAGATGGCATACTCCAGCAGCGATTATCGCCATCGCTTTTATTATCTTGCATACGGTTGCTGTTTTTATGCACGGCTTCAAATTTGATTTCAATAATATAAGTGGATTGCTTTCCTTGCTAGTACTGCTTCCAGTTCCTATATCGGGAATATTTCGATATCAGAGGAGGGACCGGAAGTGGCATTTGCGATCTGGTGTTGCTTTTGCAATTCTATTTTTAATTCATTCTTTTTTATAACCAACATGTTATAAACCATATTAGAGTCAGAGAAATAGTCTATTTTCAGGTGTAATGACGTAAATGTAACAATGGGGGAAATAATAAAGTGACTCGTTCCGTGATTTTTTAAGCTTCTTGGATAACTCCTTTTTTGGAGAAGGAGATTGTGAAGAATTATATTTAAACAAACGGGTGCGTTAGTTCCATAGGACGCACTAAAGAAGACCACCTATATAGGTGGTCTTCTTTTATTTGTTCTAACATCAACATTAATCTTTAACAAAGCCTTTTTGTTAATAAAGCACCGAGCTACAATTATAAGGAATTCCTTCTGTTTTCATTAGGATTGGTCTAATCTTTAATATATTCAGAAGTAGTGACGTTTTACAATATTTCACATGTATTGAACAACAAATAAACTTAAACTTCAATTTAACCATAAATTGTCTTTACAAAAAATATAGCATAATCTATCCAATAGGACAATTTATGCTTAAACTTACAAAGACAAATAAAAAACCACCAATATATGTATTGGTGGAGACGGTGGGAGTCGAACCCACGTCCAGACATAACGGCACTTAAGCTTCTACGAGTGTAGTCGATATATTCGCATTTCGCGAACTCATTAGCCTATCGACAGGCGGCAGAGCAGCTAGTCTGATTGGTCTCTTCCTTCATCCTCAGACGGTGGATTCCGGCGTATCCCACTTAGAGTGAGTCCCTTACCCTACCACGTGGGCCATGGAGGGAGGAACAGCTATCGACTGTTATTAAGCAGCGAAAGCTAGGTTGTTGTTTTGTTTGCCAGTTATAGGCGTTGACGTTTTAACGAGGCCGATCCCCTCGACTCGCAACTTAAGCTCGAACTATCCCTGTCGAATCCGTAACGTCCCCATGATAGAAATGGAGCGTACGAGAGAAGAATAGTCAGCAAGTTGGCTGATATTCAATTGTCATCGGTACAGGTTTAATTATAACAGATTGGTTCAAAAAAGCAATTGTAAGGTCTTGGCAGTTCTACATCTTCTGCCGATCACGGAAAGCACGTTCAATATCGCGTTTCGCTTCCTTCTTCTTCAGGTCATCACGCTTGTCATATTGCTTCTTCCCTTTTCCAAGTCCGATTAAAACTTTGGCAAAGCCATTCTTTAAATACATTTTCAAAGGGACGATGGTGTAACCTGTTTCCTTTGTTTCACCGATCAGTTTACTGATTTCCTTCTTATGCAAAAGAAGCTTTCGTGTCCGCAACGGGTCATGGTTAAACTGGTTTCCCTGCTCATATGGACTGACATGCATATTATGAAGATAGATTTCACCATTTTCTATTTTAGCAAAGGCATCCTTCAAATTCACTCGGGCCGCACGGATTGCCTTGATTTCCGTCCCTTTCAAAACGATACCTGCTTCAAACGTTTGTTCAATAAAGAAATCATGATAAGCTTTTTTATTTTGTGCTAGTTGTTTACCTGAGCCTTTTGGCATCTAACTCTCCCCTTTTTTACATCCAATCGCGGCGAGAGGATGAAATGATCATCCCCCCGCCTCAATCTTTATCTCTTTTTTGGTTTTCTCTTGCGCTTGGCAGCTGGCGCATTTTCAAAGAATTTTTTCTTCTTTTTCGGTTTTCTCTCGGAGGAAGGCGAATCTCCATTACGGCTGCCTCCGCGGCCGCCGCCTTTACCTTCGTTACGTCCCCCATTGCCACCGCGGCCACGTTTGCGTTCACCTGAGTTGGCTTTGAATATTTTCTTCTCGCCAGATGGACGCGGGCGGCTTACCTTCATGCCGATAATTTCAAAATCGATGGCGCGTTCCTCTTTATTGACGTTGGAAACACGTACGTCGATCTCATCGCCAATCCGGAACACATTACCGGTACGTTCCCCGATCATTGCAAGCTGACGCTCATCGAAGCGGTAATAATCATCCGTCATAAAGCTGACATGGACAAGTCCTTCAATGGTGTTCGGCAACTCGACGAACATCCCGAAATTCGTAACAGAACCAATGATACCGGTATATTCTTCGCCGATTTTATCAAGCATATATTCTGCTTTCTTCAAATCATCCGTTTCCCGTTCAGCATCGACTGAGCGACGTTCACGTTTCGATGTATGATCGGCAATTTCAGGTAAAATGGCATTCCATTTCTCCTTCGTAGCTTCATCGAGTTTACCTTCCACCAAGTAGGTCCTGATCAACCTGTGCACGATCAAATCCGGGTAACGGCGAATCGGTGATGTGAAATGTGTATAAAACTCAGCTGATAAACCAAAGTGACCTAAGCTCTCCGGGTCATATTTGGCTTGTTGCATGGAACGAAGCATGACGGTGGATATGACCGTTTCTTCCGGTTTACCTGCAACCGCCTCAATGATTTCCTGTAACGCTTTAGGATGAACGTCATTGGCCGACCCCCGTACAATATATCCGAAGTTCGTAATGAATTCAAAGAAACGCTGCAGTTTTTCCGGCTTGGGATCTTCATGAATACGGTAAATGAACGGAACGTCAAGACGGTTGAAATGCTCAGCAACGGTTTCGTTGGCCGCAAGCATGAACTCTTCAATCAGCTTTTCCGCAACCGACCTTTCACGTAAAACCACATCAGTCGGATGTCCCTCTTCATCAACGATAACTCTCGCTTCATTGAAATCAAAGTCGATTGCACCGCGGTTCATCCGATTTTTACGAAGGATGGCCGCCAACTTCTCCATGTCCTGGAACATCGGAACCAAAGCCTCATAGCGTTCGAGTTGTTCTTCATCCTTATCCACAAGGATTTTGTTCACATTGCCATATGTCATACGTTCAGTCGTCTTAATGACACTTTCGAAAATCTCATGGTTGACAACTTCACCATTTGGCGTGATTTCCATTTCACAAGAAAGTGTAAAACGGTCGACTTGTGGGTTCAAGGAACAAATGCCATTCGATAAACGATGCGGGATCATCGGGATGACCCTGTCAACCAAATAAACGCTCGTCCCTCTTTCTAAGGCTTCCTTATCGATTGGCGAACCCTCCGTCACATAATGGCTGACATCAGCAATATGGACACCAAGCTTATAATTGCCATTTTCAAGTTTAGAAACAGTGACGGCATCATCCAGGTCCTTTGCATCCGCTCCATCAATCGTGACCAAAACATCATTCCGCAAATCCCTGCGACTGCCAATTTCACTTTCTTGAATGGTATCCGAAACGGCATTGGCTTGCTCCATGACGTCATCCGGGAACTCCATCGGCAAACCATATTTATGGATCACTGAAAGAATATCTACACCAGGGTCATTCTTATGCCCAAGAATCTCAATGACTTCGCCTTCTGCACTTACACGTCCTTCAGGATAAGAAGTCAGCTTGACGACAACTTTATGTCCCTCTACCGCTCCATGGGAAGCATGCTGTGGAATGAAGATATCGTTTGCAATCTTTTTATCATCAGGGATGACGAAACCAAAACTTTTACTTTCCGAGTATGTACCGACCACTTGTGTAATTCCGCGTTCAAGTATTCTGATCACCGTGCCTTCTTGTCTTGAGCCGGATGTTTCCGAAGATACTCGTACCATGACGACATCTCCATGCATCGCTGTACCCGTTTCATTTGGCGGAATGAAAATATCATCCATACCTGGGTTATCTTCAGGTGTAACAAAAGCGAATCCCTTTGCATGTCCCGTTAATTTACCGCGGAACAAATTCATTTTTTGCGGCAGGCCGTAACGATTGCTTCTCGTTCTGACCACCAATCCCTTTTCTTCCATCTTAACTAAAGCCTTAACGAAATTCTTGAAATCTGCCGAGTCTTCGATTTTCAAAGCCTCTTCCAGTTCTTGTACGGTTAACGGCTTATATGCTTCATCCGTCATGTACGTCAGCAGCTTATTAATATGTTCTTGAATGTTATCTTCCATGAAAACCCTCCTATTCAGGGTATGATAAATTTGTTATTCGGACCAATCCAGGCTTTCTAAAAATTCAAATACATCTTCATGCAATTGGTTTCGTTCTTTATCAAGAGTTATGACATGACCGGATTCTTCATACCACTTGATTTGTTTGACAGGTGATTCAATGGCATCAATAATAATATCGGCACTTTTGGGATTGATAACATCATCATGCCGGCCCTGCACGACAAATGTCGGCGCGTAAATAAGGTCGACGTGCTCTCGTACATCCGTTATCAATTCCTGAAGGGCTTTCAATGTATTCATGGGCTTATCGGCAAGAAGGTCCATTTCAAGCTCTATTTGCTCTTGAGTTTTCCCTTCGTACTTCTTAAATTCTCTAGCGTACTCCAATACTCCTTTATACATCATTTCTTCACTTTTGATATACATAGGCGCACACATTGTTACGATACCCTTTATAGGTACAGTGTAACCTAATTTCAGAGAAAATACGCCTCCTAATGAGAGTCCGGCAACAGCAATTTCTTCATGGCCTTCGCTTTTAAGAAAATCGTAGGCCATCATGACATCTTTCCACCAATCTGTTGGACCCGTTTTCACTAACTCCTCTGGCGGAACGCCATGTCCTTTATAATGCGGGGCATGGCAGGTGTATCCCTGTTTCTCCAAGTAACGGCCAAGCATCCGCACATCTGCGGAATTCCCCGTAAATCCATGTAAAAGTAAAACAGCTCTTTTTCCGCCTTTAAAAGTAAAGGGCTGCTGCAGCTTGATTTTCATGATTTTAAACTCCTTTATCGGTAAATAGAATTCCCTATCCTATAATTAAGTACTAAAATCACTATATCTATTCATGCGACTATTGTGCAAAGAAAAAAGCCTAGCTATTTAGCTAGACTCATTTTTGATCCATTACACATCAAAGAATGCAACAAGTAAAGTTAAAGCAAAGAATAAAATGGCCAATACTACCGTTGCCCGATGTAAAACTAGGTCCAAACCGCGTGCCTTTTGCTTTCCGAATAGCTGCTCGGCACCGCCGGCAATCGCACCTGATAAACCTGCACTTTTACCTGATTGAAGCAATACCGTCACAATGAGGGCGATACTGACAATCACTAAAAGCGTTATGAGAAATGCATGCATGCAATTACACCTCCTGAAGAACCAATAAACAATTACTTTAACTTTACCACACCCACTAAATATCCACAATCTTTGTTATACTATAATGGTAAGAATTCCTAAATCCATAGTCGTTTATTTTCTTTTTGAAACAAAGTTTGAGATAATTTGCATAAAGAGAAAGAGGTGTCACCATGTTTAAGTCCATACTTCGGATTCTTGATCTCCTGACCATCCTATTCTCGGCGTTTGCCGGTTATTCTTTATGGACAGGCGGAAGCAATCTTATAAGTGTCCTATTAATCATCCTATCACCGCTTCTATTGCTGCTGGCAAAGTATCACGGAAATCGATACTTATTATTTGCTGCATATATCACGACAACCGTTTATTTTACTGCTATTATTTATAATGGACTTTCCAATAGCGGTATCGACTTTTTCCAATCAAGCTTTCATGTCCTCCTGATCGGGGCAGCAGCCGTCTTGCTGAGCATCATAGCAGCGGTGATCGGGTTTGGGACCAATACCCTTACGATTCTTTGGTTATCGCTGCACACCCTTGTCACATTCGAGACAATCAGGATGTCATCTGGTTTCCTTTCGCACTTTTGGTCTGATCCTGTCATGGAAACCGCAATCCGTAATGATTATCCTTTTTTGTTGATGGTGGTCTGGATTGGCTTATTTCTTGATAAATATCAAAGTGAATTAACAAGGGATTACTTATCACGATAATCTTTCAAAACTATTTCTATTGGAAATCTTATATTAAAAGCAAGGGGCCTTTCGTATGTTAAAACCTATATTTGCAGCAACCGCTCTATCATCTTTCATTCTGATGGCTGGCTGTTCATTCGACCTGACCAGCGATGATAAAAAAGAGCCAAAAGAAGAACAACCGAGCTCCCAGGATAAGGAGACAGAAACTGATAAGAATAATGATTCAAATGAATCGGCCCAACGCCAGGTGGAAGTTGATGAAACGGTTAAACCCGCACAGGCTGGCCTTCAGACATTAGCCAACCCGGAAAGCATACCTGTACTTGTCAATAAACAATACAGCCTGCCGGAAGATTACAAGCCTGAGGACCTTATCTACCCAAAAGTAGATTTCATCTTTCAAGATAAAATTGAAAAAAGAATGATGCGCAAAGAAGCGGGAAAGGCTCTTGAAAAATTGTTCCAGGCTGCCGAAAAAGAAAACATGCACTTTGCCGGTGTTTCCGCATACCGTTCACATCAAACACAAATCGCGGTCTTTAATAACTATGTGGCTAAGGACGGGGAAGAAAAAGCGAGAACCTACAGTGCAATGCCTGGGACAAGCGAGCATGAAACAGGTCTCGCGATTGATGTTACGACCCACGACGGCGCATGTGCTGCCCAAGACTGCTTCGGTGACACGAATGAAGCGACCTGGCTTGCCGAGCATGCCCATGAATACGGATTTATCATCCGCTATCCAGAAGGCAAGGAAAACATCACAGGCTATAAATACGAACCATGGCACATCCGCTATGTTGGTGTCGAAGCCGCAACTGAAATTTCCGAAACGAAGAGTACATTGGAAGAATACTATAATGCCGTGCCAGTGAAAGCTGTATCGAATAAATAAGAAAAGGTGCCCATATGCGGCACCTTTTTTTGTCTTGGATTTTATTAATCAAACGTTTGATTAAATGGGCTTGAATCCAGCTGGAATCACGCCTAAGCTGTAACAAGCCCATCTTAATGAAGCAATGACTTTAAGGTTTGATAACCGTTCGAAATGAACCGGAAGCGCTGTACTTTCATAGTCACTTTCGCTGACTTCATAAGGTTTTGGTAACAAATAGGACTGTCCCATATTGAATGCACACTTCCCCCCTCATAAACATAAAAAACCTCCTATTCAAATGTGGATTGCCACATTGAATAGGAGGTTAAAAGAAATTATTACTATGAATCCATCCGCTTCTCGTCAGAAGCGGAATTCAAGATAATTACTTCTTCAAGTTATAGAAAGATTTCATGCCGCCATATACAGCCAAGTCACCAAGCTGGTCTTCGATGCGAAGAAGTTGGTTGTATTTAGCGATACGGTCTGTACGGGACATGGAACCCGTCTTGATTTGGCCTGCGTTTGTTGCAACGGCGATGTCAGCGATTGTTGCATCTTCCGTTTCACCTGAACGGTGGGAAACGACTGCAGTGTAGCCTGCGCGCTTCGCCATTTCGATTGCATCAAACGTTTCAGTAAGTGTACCAATTTGGTTCACTTTGATCAGGATCGAGTTGCCGATGCCTTTTTCGATGCCTTCAGCCAATTTTTTCGTGTTCGTTACGAATAAATCATCACCCACTAATTGAACTTTAGAACCAATGCGTTCAGTTAGAAGTTTGTGGCCATCCCAGTCATTTTCATCCAAGCCGTCTTCGATGGAAAGAATCGGGAACTCATTCACTAGCTCTTCATAGAAAGCGACCATTTCTTCGGATGTAACGCCATTGCGGCCTTCGCCTGCAAGATCATATTTGCCTGTTTCTTTGTTATAGAATTCAGATGAAGCTACGTCCATACCAAGGTAGATATCTTCGCCTGCTTTATAGCCTGCTTTTTCAATTGCCTCGATGATGACTTGTAGCGCTTCACGGTTTGATCCAAGGTTTGGAGCAAAGCCGCCTTCATCGCCAACAGCCGTATTCAAGCCTTTAGCTGAAAGGACTGATTTCAATGCATGGAATACTTCAGCACCCATACGAACGGCTTCTTTGAAGCTAGGGGCACCTACAGGAAGGATCATGAATTCCTGGAAGTCGACATTGTTATCGGCATGTGATCCGCCGTTAATGATGTTCATCATTGGAGTCGGAAGTTGTTTCGCATTGAATCCTCCAAGATAACGATACAATGGTAAACCTGAAAATTCAGCAGCGGCATGGGCAGCAGCCATTGATACACCAAGAATTGCATTAGCTCCCAAGTTTCCTTTGTTTTCAGTACCATCAAGTTCAATCATTGTAAGGTCAAGGCCTGCTTGGTTCGTTACATCCAAACCAATGACAGCGTCAGCAATGATTTCATTTACATTATCAACTGCTTTTTGTACCCCTTTACCCAGGTAACGAGATTTATCTCCGTCACGAAGCTCAACCGCTTCGTGTTCCCCTGTGGAAGCACCTGATGGTACGATTGCACGTCCGAAATATCCGGACTCTGTTTGGATTTCTACTTCTACTGTTGGATTACCACGGGAATCAAGCACTTCGCGTGCATATACATGTTCGATGTACGGCATTATAAATCTCTCCTTTTCCAATTCACAATTTTTATTTAGATAATAGGGATTTCCCTGTCATTTCAACAGGTTTTTCGACTCCAAGCAAATCAAGCATCGTTGGAGCTAAATCGCCTAGGATACCACCTGTTCTTAATGTTACCTGATTTTTAGTGATAATGACAGGCACGGGATTCGTTGTATGGGCTGTCATGGGGTCGCCTTCAAGCGTTACGACTTCATCAGCATTGCCATGATCAGCTGTAATGATTGCTGTACCGCCTTTTGAGACGATTAAATCGACGATCCTGCCTAGGCATTCATCCACGGTTTCAATCGCTTTAATGGTAGGCTCAAGCATCCCTGAATGACCAACCATGTCCGGGTTGGCGAAATTCAAAAGGATCGCATCGAAACGGTCAGCCTCAATTTGTTCCACTAATGCATCCGTCACTTCATAAGCACTCATTTCCGGTTGTAAATCATATGTAGCGACTTTCGGAGAATTAATTAAAATCCTCTCTTCACCAGGAAACTTCTCTTCACGTCCGCCGCTCATGAAAAACGTCACATGAGGGTATTTTTCAGTTTCAGCGATACGAAGCTGGGTAAGCTGGTTTTGGGAAAGTACTTCCCCTAATGTATTATCAAGATTTGTCGGCTTAAAAGCAACATATCCGTCAACTGTTTCTGAAAAATGTGTCAAGCATACAAAATGGAGGTGCAACGGATGTCCAGGACCGCGGTCAAATGAGCGAAAGTCCTCATTCGTGAACGTATTGGAAATCTGGATCGCCCGGTCTGGACGGAAGTTATAAAAGATAACGGCATCATCATCTTTAATCGTTGCCACCGGTTTACCGTCTTCCGCCGTTATGACTGAAGGTATCACGAACTCGTCAAAAATGCCATGTTCGTAGGAGTCCTCGACACATTCCATAGCTGAAGAGTAAGCAGGTCCATCACCATACACCATCGAACGGTAGGATTTCTCCACACGTTCCCACCGTTTATCACGGTCCATCGAATAATATCTTCCGGAAATGGTCGCAAACTGACCGACACCGATTTCCTTCATTTTCGCTTCCGCTTCCTTAATATAACCTTGCGCCGTTTTCGGTCCGACATCACGTCCATCTAAAAATGCATGTACATATACATTTTTAACTCCTTCTTTTGCGGCCAATTTCAGCAGGGCATACATATGTTCAATATGACTGTGTACGCCGCCATCTGAAAGAAGGCCAAAAAGGTGAAGGTCCGTGCCTTTTTTCTTGGTATGGCTCATGGCATCGACCAAAGTTGGATTTTCTGCAAACTCACCTTCACGGATTGCCAGGTTCACACGGGTAAGACTTTGATAAACGATCCGTCCTGCCCCAATATTCAAATGCCCCACTTCGGAGTTCCCCATTTGACCGGCAGGCAAGCCGACAGCTTCCCCGCTTGCAGTTAAATGGGAATGCGGATACTGTTCCCAATAACGGTCAAAGTTCGGTTTTTTCGCATGAAAAACAGCATTTCCTTTTTCTTCGCTACGGCAGCCAAAACCGTCTAAGATGATAAGTGCCACAGGCGACTTACTCATAGTGACCAGCCTCCAGCAATTGTAAAAAGGAATCGGTTTTCAAGCTTGCCCCGCCTACCAACGCACCGTCAATATCAGGCTGTGCCATGTACTCTTTAATATTCTCAGGTTTTACACTGCCACCGTACTGAATGCGGATGGCTGCAGCCGCTTCATTTGAAAACTTGTCAGCTACAACTGAGCGAATATGTGCACAAACTTCATTTGCATCTTGAGCAGAAGACGATTTCCCTGTTCCAATCGCCCAAATAGGCTCATAGGCAATGACGGTTTGTTTTAATTGATCTTCAGATAATCCCGCCAAGCCATTTTCAATCTGGCTTCCAACGAAATCATTCGTTTCGCCCGCTTCCCTTTGCTCAAGTGTTTCACCGCAACAAACGATAGGGGTTAACTGATGTGCAAAAGCGGCATGCGCTTTTTTATTAACGCCTTCATCCGTTTCGTTGAACATTTCCCGGCGTTCAGAATGGCCAAGAATTACATAGGATACACCCAGATCAGCTAAAGCGATTGGACTGATTTCTCCTGTGAAAGCACCACTTTCTTCAAAGTGCATGTTCTGCGCCCCGATTTTCACATCGGTTCCTTTTGCTGCTTTAACCAGTTGATCCAGAAACAAAGCTGGAGCACATACAACCGTATCGATTAAATCTTGCTTCGGAATCAGATTGCTCACTTCTTCTAAAAAGGCAGTCGCTTCAGATAGTGTTTTATTCATTTTCCAGTTTCCTGCAATAATCGGTTTACGCATTTGTTTCTCATCCCTTCTAAAGTTGAATTATGTAACGGTTAACGCTTATTTATCGTTCAAGGCCATAACGCCAGGCAATTCTTTGCCTTCCATGAACTCAAGAGATGCACCGCCGCCAGTTGAAATATGGGACATCTTTTCTGCTAAACCAAACTTTTCAGCAGCTGCGGCTGAATCGCCTCCGCCTACAATACTGTACGTACCTTTTGATTCCGCCAATGCTTCAGCAACCGTTCTCGTTCCATTCGCAAACTTATCGAACTCGAATACACCCATCGGTCCATTCCATATGACAAGCTTGGAACCTTTAATTACATCCGCAAATAATTCACTAGTTTTTGGACCGATATCCAAAGCCATTTTATCATTTGGAATAGCATCGATATCAACATTCTCTGATTCTGCATCAGGTGAGAATTCAGCTGCTACAACTGCATCAATAGGCAAATGCAATTTTACGCCTTTTTCCTTTGCACTTTCGATGAAAGATTTGGCCAATTCTATTTTGTCTTCTTCCAATAAAGAATTACCGATTTCATGACCTTGTGCTTTAATAAATGTATAACCCAGTCCACCACCAATAATCAAGTGATCGACATTTTCCAAAAGGTTTTCGATAACGCCTATCTTATCCTTTACTTTCGCTCCGCCAATTATAGCTGTGAAAGGGCGTTCTGGGTTGGATAGGGCTTTTCCCAGCACAGAAAGTTCCTTTTCCATCAGTAATCCGGCAACAGCTGGAAGATGGTGTGCTATCCCTTCAGTGGACGCATGTGCACGGTGTGCAGCTCCGAATGCATCATTTACATAAACATCCGCCAGTGCAGCAAATGACTTCGCCAATTCTTGATCGTTCTTCTCTTCCCCCGGGTAGAAACGAACGTTCTCCAACAACAAGATCTCACCATTTTCCATGTTATCAATGATTGATTGAACGGACTCACCATAAGCTTCTTGAGCATTTCGCACATCTTTGCCACTAAGTTCACTTAGTCTTTCCGCAACAGGAGCTAAACGTAATTCTTCAACGACTTGTCCTTTAGGACGGCCAAGGTGGCTGGCTAAAATGACTTTAGCGCCTTGTTCCGTCAGATAGGAAATCGTCGGCAGTGCAGCTTTGATTCTCGTATCATCCGAAATCTTTCCGTCCTGCATCGGCACGTTGAAATCAACACGGCAAAATACGCGTTTCCCCTTTAACTCAATATCTCTAATCGACTTTTTATTCATAATCCAAGAACCTCCTTAGATATTGTTATCATATTTTTGATTCTTTTAATCAAAAAGGGAGAGGGTAAATATCCCAACTCCCCTTTTCTCTTTTTCATTATAGTCGGTTTAAAGGAAATTATCCAAAAACAAGAAATGTAAACGCTTGACTGATTAATGACTAACTTATAATATCATCTTCTGCCAAGTTTTTTTAGAGGTGTGATAAAAAAAACCTCACTTTGGTGAGGTTTTTTTTATTATTCTAATTACAATCCTTTTTTAGCCAAATAGTTGATTAAATCAACAACACGGCTAGAATATCCTGTTTCATTATCATACCAAGATAATACTTTAACCATGTTTCCTTCCATTACCATTGTGGAAAGGGCATCAATTGTAGATGATGCTGGGTTACCGTTATAGTCACCTGATACTAGCGGAAGTTCGCTGTACTCAAGAATTCCTTTTAATTCGCCTTCTGAAGCCTTTTTAAATGCTGCATTCACTTCTTCAGCCGTTACGTCTTTTTCAAGCTCTGCAACAAGGTCGACAACAGATACGTTTGGAGTAGGTACACGCATTGCCATACCATTCAATTTCCCTTTAAGTTCAGGAAGGACAAGTGCAACAGCTTTTGCTGCCCCAGTAGTTGTAGGAATGATATTCTCAGCCGCTGCCCGAGCACGGCGATAATCTTTATGAGGCAAATCAAGGATTTGCTGATCATTTGTATATGAGTGAACAGTCGTCATCATACCGCGTTTAATTCCGAATTGTTCTTGAAGCACTTTAGCAAATGGTGCTAAGCAGTTCGTTGTACAAGAAGCATTAGAGATTACATGGTGGTTTGCTGCATCATATTTTTCTTCGTTTACACCCATGACGATTGTGATGTCTTCATCTGATGCAGGAGCCGAAATGATTACTTTTTTCGCGCCAGCTTCTAAATGTTTAGCAGCATCCGCACGTTTTGTGAAACGTCCTGTAGATTCAACTACTACTTCTACTCCCAGTTCACCCCATGCTAATTGTGCAGGATCACGTTCAGCCAATACTTTGACTTTATGACCATCAACAACAAGGTAATCCCCATCAACCGTTACTTTTTCATTAAGAGATCCATGAATTGAATCATATTGAAGAAGGTGTGCTAACATATTAGCATCCGTTAAGTCGTTAATAGCTACAATCTCTACCTCAGGATTACTCAATGCTGCACGAAATACATTACGTCCAATACGTCCAAAACCATTAATTCCAACTTTTACTGCCATGAAAAATTCCTCCTTTTAAGTTCGCAAATATATTAAGGGGTGTAATTCCCCTGAATTAACTCTTGGGCTGCCGCTTCATCCGTTATCAAAACGGTCGATGAAGGCGCGCCTTTCATGTAAGAACGGATAGCCTTAGCTTTAGTTTTTCCACCTGCCACAGTTATCACTCGCTTTTCAGGGCTAAGATCATCTAACTGGATTCCGACTGTCAAAACCTTGTGAACAACTTTTCCGTTTTCATCGTAGTAATAACCGAATGCTTCTCCTACAGCATTTCCATCTAACAGCTTCTTTAACATTTCTGGCGAAGAATTTCTTCTCTCTGCCATCGCCATGGCATCACCAATTCCATGAATGATCATATCGGCAGATTTGATTTGGGAAATCACTTCTTTAATTGCAGGTTCCTTCATGAAGGAAGCATAAACCTCACCGCTTAATTGATCGGGTACATATAACA
Source organism: Peribacillus simplex (assembly GCF_001578185.1). Lineage (NCBI taxonomy): Bacteria > Bacillati > Bacillota > Bacilli > Caryophanales > Bacillaceae > Peribacillus > Peribacillus simplex. Next base: position 5,001,496 of record NZ_CP011008.1, read on the forward strand.
CTCTGTAAGAGGCATGCGCCTTCTGTGCCATTCTTTCGACAATCGTATTAGCCTGGTTCTGCACTGCTTCACCAATTCCCCCGCGGGCTGGGACAAATGTCAATTTCTTGGAAGCCTCATCAGGTGACAACGAATTAGCCACTTCGGCCATTGTCGATCCACCAGTAACCGCAATGATATTTTTTGAGTTCCATTCTCGTTTCATACGGTTTGCACAAGCTTTACCCAATTCTTTTTTCACCCATGGGGTTTCATCACAATTTCCTGAGACAATAATGACCTCATCCACTTGTAACAAATCCTGCAATTGCCGCTCCATTATGTCTATACCCATTACTTCACGCATTATCCCTTCTAACTTATCCAGGATTTCAATCCCTTCATCAGTCAGCGTCATACCAGAACTGAATATGTTAACCAGGTTCTGACTTTTCAGAAAATCAACCTCGCTTCTAAGCGTCCGCTCAGTCAAATTAAGGCTCACGGCCAGACTTCGCCTTCCAACTGGCTGCATCATTTTGATATAACGCAGGATATCATATCTTTTTTGCATAGCCATAAGGAAATCAGGTAATAATTTTCTTTGTACCTCGAGTAATGTACGCATATTTAAAACTCCTAAATAGTTAAGTTGGACACATAATGTCCCGTGTAGTCGTTTTCTGTCCCACTTACACCAAAAAAATATTCCTGCTACATATTTTATTCTAGCAGGAACGGAATGTTTCTTCAAATGATTTGAAAAATTATTTTTCGAAAAGCCTATTTAGAGCTAATTTATCAACATTTCCAAATTGAACAATATCATCTTTCCATTCTACAACAGGGATCATCAATCCGAATTTCTCAACCAAATCATCATCGGTATGGATATCGATTTCCTTATACCCTATGCCTGACTCGAATTTCACTTCTTCAAGTATCCGCTTGGCTTTATCACATAATGGACATTTTTCCCTACTATATAAAACAAACGCATTTGATTCCAAACCACTCATCCTTTTCAATCATATCTTTTTCGTTTAGATGAAGAAGGGATCCCTAATTGTTCCCGGTATTTGGCGACCGTTCGGCGCGCCAGTATAATTCCATGCTCCACTTTCAATCGTTCTGCCAAATCTTGATCCGAAAGCGGCTTTTGTTTATTTTCACCATTGATGGCTGCCTGCAGGCCCTTTTTTGCTTGCATGCCCGACATATCCTCATCAAGGCCGACTGACTGTAAAGAAGTAGTGAAAAATATCCGCATCTCTATTGTGCCAAATGGTGTCTGTACGTATTTTCCTTTAACGGCCCGGCTAACTGTGGATTCATGAATACCAATCTCGTCGGCGACTTCTTTCATCGTCATCGGCTTCAAATGGTTAAGGCCATGACGAAAGCACGCCGGCTGTTTTTCGACGATGCACTGAATAACCTTCAATATCGTTTCTTTTCTCTGTTGTATCCCTCTAGAGATCCATTGATATTCCTGCCACTTATCCTGGATGAACTTTTGCACTCCCTGGTCCTTATGGCTCTTCATTCGGTTCAAATACCCTTTATCCACATTAAGATTTGGTGAGTTGCCATCATAATTCCCCACAAGCAGTACCCCATCACGAACTTCCACGACCACATCCGGCACTATATAAGAAGGTTTTTCCTGAAAAAAGAGTGAAGCTGGACGCGGGTTCAACGTCTGGACATAATCAAAGACTTCTTGAATCTCCTTCATTGTAACACCGATTTTCTTACTTAAGTCCTTCCAACGCTTTTCAGCAAAATCGAGGAAATGATTTTCTATGATCGATTCTGCCAGCAAATTCACCCCTTCTGCTTTTACCTGAAGTAAAAGGCACTCTTGAAGATTCCTTGCTGCAATTCCATGCGGCTCAAGCTGCTGTAAAATCGAAAGGCTCTCTTCCAAAACGACTGAAGATATGCCTGGAACACATATATCCTCCAGCTGAGTCCTTAAGTAACCGTTTTCATCAAGATTATGAATTAATAGTAGCATCGCCTTCTGCTGCTCACCGGAAAGTTGCTGGTGATTCACCTGGGACATGACATGCTGTTCAAGCGATAGTGTATCTTCACTGATTTGTTCAATCCAATAGTTGGCATCATACGTATTTTTAAGAGTCCGTTTTCCCTTTTTTCGGTCAAAGGTTGGCTGAAATAAAGAAGATGTTGGCTGATCTAGGGACAGTAATGGATTTTCCACCATTTTATCTTCTAAGAATGCCGATAGCTCCTGTGAGGAGTATTGCAGCAATGTAATTGCTTGCATAAGCTCCTGGGTCATTGCCATCTTTAATGTTTGCTGTTGAAAAAGTCCTGCTTTCATATTCATACTCATCGATTCATCCCTCCCCCACTCCATTTTACATTATCAGGAGAAAATTCTACACAAAAACCCATGAAAACGCTTACGTTTTTTTTCTGAATAGTGTATTTGTTTTAAATACTATATGTTAGAAATGCGATTTTCACAACTACTTTTACTGAAAAATCACCATTTTTCAATGGTAGGGGCGAATATTCTGAGGCAAGGGAGTGAAATACCATGATTCGACGGAATTTTACGGAAATCGAGTAAATCCATCAAAAATCGCAAGGAACCATTTAATGCCTTCTAATTGAATTGACCAATAAAAAATCCCCCACTTTATTAAGCAGGAGATTGGTAATGCCCTCGGCAGGAATCGAACCTGCATTTCAAGCTTCGGAGGCTTGCGTTCTATCCGTTGCACTACGAGGGCGAAATAGAAAATCTTTTTTCGACAGACTTCATTATATGATAGAATCCCATCCTTTGCAAGGGTTATCAGGTTTAAAACTTCACCTTTTGGGTATTATGGGTAATGTGGAAATTCATCCCTGTGCGGCATAATTATAAATAAATCTATTCGGGAAGGGGACTTGCCAGAAAATTGTCGAACAAATTATCCATTATAGGGTTTGTTTTGTTTGACCTAAATTGACCAAAAAGTGTATCATACATACATAAAGAATTTAAATGATTCTCTTAATCGAAGGAGGAAATGAACATGAATTTAATTCCTACAGTTATCGAACAAACAAGTCGTGGGGAGCGTGCCTACGATATTTACTCCCGTTTATTAAAAGACCGGATCATTATGCTAGGAAGTGGAATTGACGATAATGTTTCCAACTCAATTGTTGCTCAATTACTATTTTTAGAAGCGGAAAATCCTGAAAAAGATATCACTTTATACATCAACAGCCCAGGTGGAAGCATCACTTCCGGTATGGCCATTTACGATACTATGCAGTATATCAAACCTGATGTATCCACTGTATGCATCGGTATGGCCGCTTCCATGGGTGCATTCCTATTGGCCGCTGGTGAAAAGGGCAAACGTTATGCGTTGCCAAACAGTGAAGTCATGATTCACCAACCACTTGGAGGAGCCCAAGGTCAAGCAACGGAAATTGAAATTGCTGCCCGCCGTATCCTTCACTTGAAAGATAAGCTGAACCAAATCTTGGCAGAACGTACTGGTCAACCTATTGAAGTCCTTCAAAGAGATACGGAACGTGATAACTTCATGACTTCCGAAAGAGCTCTTGAATATGGCTTGATTGACAAAGTCATCACGCGCAGCATTCTTGATGACAAAAAAGACTCTAAATAAAAAATGATAAAAAAGGCTCCGAAAGTCGTCTTAAGCGACTTTCGGAGCCTTTTTTCACATAATGTGAAAAATCATAAAAGAAAAGGATGCACTTTTGGCATCCTCTTATTTTACCCCTCTTGCTGAATGAACTCTTCCAATGCCTCTATTGCTTCCTTTTCATCGCGTCCTTCCACGATTAACTTAACGGACACGCCAGAACTGATGGCAAGGCTCATTAATCCCATGATACTTTTCGCATTCACTTTTTTTCCTTCTTTTTCAAGAAAAACATCCGAATGAAAGCGGTTAGCTTCTTGTACAAAAAGAGCGGCTGGCCGGGCTTGCAAACCTGTTTTCAGTTTTACTTCAACTTGTTTTTCCACCATCTTGATCTCCCCTGTTAGCTTTATTTTTTCGCAGCAATAGCCTCTCCCCCACGGAGCCTGTCAGCTATTTCATCAATCTTGCGTAATCGGTGATTAATCCCTGACTTACTGATGTTTCCTCCTGATACCATTTCTCCAAGTTCCTTTAAGGTTATATCCTGAAATGCTATCCTAAGCTCCGCAATTTCCCGAAGCTTATCCGGTAAAATGCTTAGTCCTACCGTATCCTCAATGTAATGGATATTTTCAACCTGGCGCAATGAGGCACCAATCGTTTTGTTCAAATTGGCTGTTTCACAATTCACAAGTCGATTTACTGAATTACGCATATCACGGACAATCCGTACATCCTCGAATCTTAATAAGGCTGAATGGGCACCGACTATGCTTAAAAACTCAGCTATCTTTTCGGCTTCTTTCAAATAAATGATGTACCCTTTTTTGCGTTCAAGCGTCTTGGCCTTCAAGCCAAACTTATTCATTAGCTCACAAAGGGCATCATTGTGCTCTTTATAAAGTGAGAAAATCTCAAGGTGATAGGAAGACGTTTCCGGATTATTCACCGATCCCCCCGCAAGGAATGCACCTCTTAGGTATGAACGCTTACAGCATTTCTTCCCAACAATAGTGTCGGATATAGCATGGAGAATTTCAAAGCCGTCGCCTAAAATTTCCAAATCGGTTAAAACCCGCTGCCCTCCAGATGACATCCTGACAATATAAACATTATTTTTTTTAAGCTTCATCTTTTTACGGACCAAAAGCTCGACCTGGACCTCATAACTTTTTTTCAGCAGCGTATAAATCCTTCTGGCAATCGCAGCATTCTCAGTTTGAATATCCACGACAAGCTTCCGATTAGAAAATGAAAGGGATCCGTTCATCCGGATAAGCGCACACAATTCCGCTTTTCCGCAGCAATCCTTTCCCTCTAATGTAGTAAGCTCTTTTTTCGTTTCTGAAGCAAAAGACATCCATTTCACCCCCAATCGAACGCAGGTAATCTATTTTATCAATCAAAAAAACGTCCCCGCTTATATCTACGGAACAATGTGGCTTTTTGTTTCATTTACAAGCATATTATAAAGCAAATCCGCCACTTTTTTCGTGTCATGGCGTATTACATTCCCTTCATAGCTGAAAATGCGTTCTTGTATGATTTCAAGACCCATCCGTTTTAAACTTTCTACATCATACATGACCGGTTTGGCATATTCAGCTTGATAACGTTGCTGAATCTCAGTCGGTATTTCCTCATTATTAACCAGTATCCTGTCAATATATGCATTTCCCATATGGTCATATATAGCTTTTATATGATCGCTCGCGCTATAATCCAACGTCTCGCCGGCTTGTGTCATTAAATTGCAAATGTACACCTTCTTAGCCTTGGAGCGGCCAACCTCTTCCCCTAGGCCCGGGACAAGTAAGTTAGGCAGAATGCTAGTATATAAGCTTCCTGGACCAATGACAATAAGATCTGCATGCTTAATTTCCTGAAGAGTTTCACTGAGCGGCCTTATATGCTGAGGAGACAGGAATACTTTTTTTATTTTCTTTCCTGAAAAGGGGATCTTGGATTCTCCTGTAACAATCGTTCCGTCATCCATCTCCGCATGGAGAACCACACTTTGGTTGGCAGCCGGAAGCACTTTACCACGGACATTAAGGAATTTACTCATTTCCTGGATAGCATGGACAAAATCTCCGGTCAACGAGGTCATTGCCGCCAGGATCAAATTCCCCAGCGAATGCCCGGATAGCTCATTTTTACTCTGAAAGCGATGTTGAAACATTTGTTCAACAAGAGGCTCTACATCCGATAACGCTGCTAGAACGTTACGAATATCACCTGGCGCGGGGATATCCATGTCCTCGCGAAGGCGACCCGAACTTCCGCCATCATCTGCTACAGTGACGATCGCCGTTATATCCACTGGATGCTTCTTTAAACCTCTTAACAAAACGGGAAGGCCGGTTCCCCCTCCGATGATCACAACCTTAGGTTGTTTCTTATTATCTAACATCTGCTTTCCCCTTACTTTTTTCGATATCACGATGAGATATTTGAACGCTGTAATCCTTTTTGAAGTGGTTTGAAATATACTCCGTCAATGCTACAGAACGATGCTGACCGCCTGTACACCCAATCGCAACTACAAGCTGTGCTTTCCCTTCACGTTTATAATGTGGAAGCATGAAGGCAAGCAGGTCGGTCACCTTTTCCAAGAACTTTTGAGTCTCACTCCATTTTAAAACGTAACTCGACACTTCCTGTTCCAAACCAGTCTTTGGCCTCATATGGTCAATATAATATGGATTTGGCAGGAAACGTACATCAAACACAAGGTCGGCATCTATTGGCAGACCATGCTTGAACCCGAAGGACATGACATTGACTGTGAAACCTACACATTTATCCGCAGAAAATTCCGAAGCGATTTTCTCCCTCAATTCGCGCGGTTTCAGTTGTGAAGTATTAAAGATCAGCTGAGCTCTTCCCTTTAGTTCGTCCAATAGTTCCCGTTCCATTTTAATGCCTTCCAATGGCCTGCCTAATGGAGCAAGGGGATGGGTCCTTCTCGTTTCCTTATACCTGCGTACCAAGGAATCATCATCAGCTTCAAGAAAAAGGATTCTTGGTGATACTGCCGCTGATTCCGTTAATTTATCCAGTGCAAGAAATAAGGAATCAAAAAACTCCCTCCCCCTCAAGTCCATGACAAGAGCCACTTTATTCATCTTATTCCCGGAGTCCTTCATTAACTCCAAAAACTTTGGCAATAGCGTGGGCGGCAAATTATCGACGCAAAAAAAGCCGAGGTCTTCAAAACTTTGAACCGCCACTGTCTTACCTGCTCCTGACATTCCGGTTATGATGACCAATTGCGTTTCATTAATCTCCCCTGTACTCATAGTTCTCCGCCCCCATATATAGCAATCTTTTTTATATTGAATATTGAATATTAACCTGGATCCAATCGATAAGAAAGTAACTTAAACTCAGGCGTATAGGTAAACGTTCCATAAATGATTCCACTTCCATGGACCATATAGTCCAGAATATGAAAATCACCCTCAGCCATTTTCAGCTTTTTAACATCATCAACCGGATGCCAGCTAAGTTCCCCTTCTTCACAAACATCCACATTGACACCATCTGAATCCGTCGCAAAGAAAGTGAACATCATCCACTCTGACAAAACTTTATCCCCGTCCTTCATAATGAAGGTGAAAATACCTTTTATGGAAGGGTTTTTCAAATAAACTCCTGTTTCTTCGCGATATTCTCTAATACAAGCATCACGTACAGATTCCCCAGGCTCCATCTTGCCGCCTGGAGCTACCCACCATCCGCGTCTAGGTTTTTTCAATAAGAGGATTTGATCATCCTTAATCAATACACAGTTTGTGACACGTTGCACGTTCTTCACCTCAATTGGCCTCTGCTCGACTATAGAAACCTTCCCTCTTCTTCTTGAAGAGATTCAGTTTATATCATTAAACCGCCGTTAGATATCCATTTGGCGATTCTCAAATGCTAATAGTTCAAACAAGTTGTATTTTACATCTTATTACCTTTTGACAGATATGTTTAGTATATCTTATCATTATACTATTTTTGAAATGAGCTAACAATAAAGGAAACTTCCTGCATTGGGGGAATATTCATTCGCAAGGAATCACTGAGTAAGTCTTTATCTCCTGCTTAACTCCTATTCTTCTCCACTTTCCCTGCCTAAATTCAAAGAGATGGCTAACTTCACATTCCAAGCAATGAAAATTTACCTAAAAATCGGCACTAAAGATATAGTCTTAAAGCAGGTAGTCATAAAGCAGGACACAAAAAAAAGGACACAGATACTTAATCTGTGTCCTCAAACGTTTATAATTAAAGGGGGTCAACTTTCTACCCATACTATACACAATCATTATTTCACACGTGTTACAACATCGTTAAAACCGAATTACGAAGTGTGAAACTTTTGTGCAATCAAGCCTTTGGTTGCAATTTCTCTTGAAGTTCCTCAACATAATGCTGAGCGGATTGAGCAGCAATGCTTCCATCACCTGTAGCTGTAACGATTTGGCGCAATGTTTTTTCACGAACGTCACCAGCTGCAAAAATACCCGGGACGTGTGTCTCCATCCGATCATTCGTTTCAACATAGCCTGCAGCATTTAAGATGCCCAAGTTCTCAAATGGTTTAGTTAGAGGAAGCATTCCGATATAAATGAATACACCGTCTGCATCCATCACTGTCTCTTCTCCGTTTACAGTGGAAACTAGAGTGACACCGCCGACTTTACCGCCTTTTTCATTGATTTCCTTCAAAGTATGATTCCAGATGAAATTAATTTTCTCATTGGCAAATGCACGATCTTGAAGAATCTTTTGAGCACGAAGTTCTTCACGTCTGTGGACGATCGTCACTTTTGAAGCAAAACGGGTCAAGTACACTCCCTCTTCAACAGCAGAGTCTCCGCCGCCGATAACGAACAGTTCCTTTTGCTTGAAAAATGCACCATCACAAACAGCACAATACGATACACCGCGGCCGCCCAATTCCTTTTCGCCAGGAACGCCGATTTTCTTGTATTCGGCACCCGATGAAATAATGATTGAACGTGCTTTAAATTCCTTGGAACCGGCTTTGATCGTTTTATACTCTTCACCGTCAATGATTTCCTTAACGTCCCCATAAGCATATTCCGCACCGAATTTCTTTGCATGGTCAAACATTTTCGTTGAAAGTTCAGGTCCGAGAATCGTGTCAAAACCAGGATAATTTTCAACTTCCTCTGTATTGGCCATTTGCCCGCCAGGTACTCCGCGTTCTAACATCAATGTTGAAAGGTTCGCACGTGATGTATAGACAGCCGCCGTCATCCCTGCAGGACCAGCACCAATAATAACAACGTCATAAATTTTTTCAGACATGTTCTCACTCCTCCATATTCCATTACAATGGAACCTTCACTACGGTTAGTGTTCCCTACCCATTATCCTATATAACAAATAATTTTTCGTCCAAATATATGCTCACCCCAGAAGGGTTTGAACCAATTTTACGTACTTCGATAAGGTGGACACAGATATGAAATGTTTGTCCGCGATTGCCTGTTTGCTTGCCTTCTCATTTTTAAGCTGATTCCACACGTACTCCACCGCAGATGCCCAGCCTGCTGGATTGTTTAGCTTCTGCTCGGATTTCACCGCCTCGATAAAGACGGAAAACCACATTAAATAGAGTCCGGCTTCATCTAATTGTATCGGTTGGAAATGCTGATATAATAACTCAGCTGTGCGATCGGCAAAATCAATCGGTGTTAATTGGCGATCTTTAGCAGGAGCTTGCACAAGATCTGCATAATCACGTTCCAAATCAGTGAAATTCTGATTTAGGTTTAGGACCTGGTTTTTCAGTAGCTTCTGTTTATGGACGGAATGCTTCAGAAGGAAAATGGCAAACAGCCTTTCCTCAATGAATTCGCTTTCCAGCCTTTTTAAAATAGAAGGAAAATGATGTTCAAAACCATCTGAAGTCGCATTCATATCTCCCCATGGCTCCATGCCTTCCTTTTCAGGGTTCATTTCCACGACCTTTTTCCATGCCTTTCTGGCAGCCTGTTCATGACCCAAGTGGAAAGCGGAAATAGTAAGCCAATAATAGAAGGTCCCATCTCCCTCGAATCCCTGCTTTTGCAATACTTTCAGCCATTTATATGCAGATGCGTAATTTCCGATCAATGCGAAGGTCGCTCCAAGCTTGAAACGATGTTCGGATAGCATCGGCCGAATTTTCTCCAGCATCTGTATGAGCTCTTCAACCTTCTCTTCATCCTGTTGATAATGATGAAAAACAACAAGATTACAAAGCGCATGCAGGTTTCCCGGACTTTTTTCCAGTACCCCATCCAGTGTTTCAAAGGCTTCATTCACTTGACCGAGATAGAAATAGGCAAGTGCCAGGTTATTATAAGCGGACCAGTAATCCTCGTATTCAGCAATCGTTTCTTTCAGTACTTCGATAGCCTTCGGGAAATTCCCTGACTCCAGATACTCGCGGGCTTTTTCCTGTTTGGTAATGAGCCCATCATGCTTAAAGGGATTTTCTTCTGACTCATCCGACTCAAATGTTATCAGTTCAAGCAGATCTTCTGCGTCATCGCTGAACTCCCCGTCTTCTTCTTTATCAAGATAAGCACTGGCGTGACGGTATGCCTCCTTGAACATGCCTAAGTGGGCATAATTATTTGCCAGGAAGTAATGACATTCCGACATATAGGGATCCATCACATCCAAGATGTTTTCCAAGAGGTTGTTTGAATAATTATATTCACCGATTTCCGAGCATGTAATTGCCAATTGACAGGCTATCATCGGTTCTGCAGGTTCAAGTTCCAGCGCACGTTCCAGGTATTTTTTTGATTTAGGTAGTTCACGTCTATGATAAGCTTTTAAACCCTTGGTGAAATAATACTCACCTGTTGGGTGAAAAGTTAGAATTTTTGCCTGTTGGCCAAATTTAGAGTCTTTACTCATGTAATCCTCCATCTACAAGTTGATTAACCATAGTATTATAACATATTGGACTAAATTTGCCGAACAATTCAAGAAAATGGAAAATGGAAATTCCCATGCTTTCTTTAAGAAAAATTGAAGTATCTTCCTAGTCAAATGAGAAGTCAAGATTAGTCGTTAATGCAAATAAAGCCCTCCTATTGACGGAGGGCACAGTTAGTAGACAAAAGGGGTTGGAAAATATCTCTTTGATCAATTATGTTCCCGAACAAAGCAACACCTTCAAATCTCAGATGTGGTTTCTACCAAAATTTTGTAGAAAAATTTAATTGGAGAGGAAGGTGCGAGACTCCTGCAGGAAAAGCACGTCTAGGTGAGAGCCCGCAGGCGCGATGGCGCCGAGGGCGGACCGCCCGCGGAAAGCGAGTTTCTTGAGCGGAAATCAACGTCCAAATAACAAGCCAAAAAAACTGAAGACAAAGTTGATTTTCATCGAGTTTGTCTTCAGTCTGAGCCCTCCTAATGACGGAGGGCTATCACCATTCATTAGGTTTCTTTTGGTTCGTCCTTATCGGAATGTCTAGCCTTTAATACATCAAGCACCGCTTGGAAAGGCAATTCTTGTTCCTGAAGAAGAACGAATAAGTGATAAAGGAGATCGGCACTTTCCATGGAAAGTTCCTCTGCATCGCGATTTTTGGCAGCAATGATGACTTCCGCGGCTTCTTCACCGACTTTTTTCAGGATTTTATCAACGCCTTTTTCGAATAAGTAAGTTGTATATGAACCTTCAGGCATTTCCGATTTTCTTTTTTTAATCAATGTTTCCAATTCCGTCAAGAAAGTCACATTCGCCTGCATGGCTTGTCCAGCTTCATTGTTTTGGTAAATCGATTCGCTAAAACAGCTTGTTGTCCCTGTATGGCACGCTGGACCTGCAGGAACGACTCGAACCACCAATGCATCCTGATCGCAATCATACTTCATTTCGATGATTTTCTGTTTATTACCGCTGGTTGCTCCTTTATGCCATAATTCATTGCGTGAACGGCTGAAGAAAATCGTTTCGCCTTTTTCGATGGACAATTTTAGAGATTCTTCATTCATGTAAGCAAGTGTCAGCACTTCACCGGTTCCGGCATCTTGAATGATTGCCGGTATTAGACCTTTATCGTCGTATTTAATAGTTTCAAGATTCATCGTACAACCACTCCTTGTTGTTTGAGAAACGCTTTGACTTCTTTGACGGATGTTTCTTTATAATGAAAAATCGATGCGGCTAATGCTGCATCCGCTTTACCTTCTTCAAAAGCTTCCTGGAAATGCCCCGCGTTACCTGCCCCACCCGAGGCGATGACCGGCACCGAAACAGCTTCAGATACCGCTTTTGTTAAAGCGATATTAAACCCTTGTTTCTCCCCATCACAATCCATGCTAGTCAATAAAATTTCACCTGCACCGCGGCTGACGGCTTCCTTCGCCCACGCGATCACTTCCCATTCAGTCGGTTTTCGACCACCGTGGGTGTATACGCGCCATGATCCAAGCTCTTCGTCATATCTGGCGTCTATAGCGACAACGATACATTGTGCCCCAAAATAATCAGAACCCTCATTAATTAAATCAGGCCGCAGAATGGCTGCTGTATTTAAGGATACCTTATCTGCGCCAGCGCGTAAGATTTTCTTCATATCCGCTAGAGAATTAATACCGCCTCCCACTGTAAACGGAATTGCCAAGCTGCCCGCTACCGCTTGAACGACGTCGACAATCGTTTCCCTGCCTTCATGTGAAGCGGAAATATCAAGGAAGACAAGCTCATCGGCACCTTCTTGGTCATAAAAGGCTGCAAGCTCGACCGGATCTCCAGCATCCCTAAGGGATACAAATTGTATGCCTTTAACTACGCGCCCATCTTTTACATCGAGACAAGGAATTATTCGTTTTGTGAGCATTTAACCACGCACCTTTTCTAGTGCTTCTTCTACAGTAAAGCGATTCGTATAAAGCGCCTTGCCAATGATTGCCCCTGTAATTCCTTGAGCTTCATATTCTTTGAGGGTGATAAGGTCTTCCAGGGAACTAATGCCCCCCGAAGCAATCACCTTTTTCCCAGTTGCCTCCGCCATCGCCAATATACCTTTCACATTCGGACCTGAAAGCATGCCATCTGTCGCGATATCAGTCACGATAAAGATCTCTGCACCAGCATCGGCCAGTAATTTGCCAAGATCTATTGCAAGGGTTCCAGACGTTTGAAGCCAACCATGAGTGGCAACCCTGCCATCCTTCGCATCGATCCCGATTGCGATATGGCTTCCATATTTCCTAATCATATCTTTAGTGAAATCAGGGTCTGAAACGGCCGTGCTGCCTAGAATGACACGTTCCACTCCATTATCCAGGTAATGGGCTATATCCCGTTCAGTACGGATGCCGCCGCCGATTTGAATGCGGGCCCCTAACTCACTTGCAGCTTTAATTACGTATGAATCATTGATGCGTACTCCCTCTTTAGCTCCGTCAAGGTCGACCATATGTATCCAATCGGCTCCTTGGTCCGCAAAGCTTTTAGCCATATCGAAGGGGGAATCGCCATAAACGGTTTCCTGATTGTAATCTCCCTGGATTAAGCGGACGCATTTGCCTCCGCGCATATCAATCGCCGGGTAAATAGTAAAGTTGCTCATGCTTCTTCCTTCCCTTCTACTAATGACAGATAATTTCTCAAGAGTGACATGCCCATCTTCCCGCTTTTTTCCGGATGAAACTGCATTCCGAATACATTCCCTTTACCGACGATCGCCGGCACTTCCACATCATACGTCGCCGAAGCGGTAACGAATGATTCATCCGTATCGGCGTAATAAGAATGGACGAAATAAACATGTTCCTCTTCCAGCCCCTCATTCACTGGTGATGCGTGTTTAAATTCAAGACGATTCCAGCCCATGTGCGGCACTTTATAAACCTGGTCATTCGCATCCACTCCCTTAAAACGAACCACTTTACCCGGGATGAGCGATAATCCTTTTGCCGGTCCATTTTCCTCACTTTCATCAAAGAGAAGCTGCATACCAAGGCAGATGCCTAATAGGTACCCTCCACCTGCTACATATTCCTTCAGGAATTCATCTAGCCTTTGTTTTTCCAAAAGACCCATGGCATCCCTGAAAGAGCCAACGCCGGGGAGAATGATCCCTTTCGACTTTGAAAGTTCTTCAGGGTCATCGGAAATGAATGAATCGGCACCAAGACGCTCCAGCCCTTTACTTACAGAAAATAAATTCCCCATGCCGTAATCGACGATCCCGATCATTTACAACATTCCTTTCGTTGAAGGGATGCCTTTGACCCGTGGATCGATGGTCGTAGCTTCATCCAATGCCCGTCCTAGCGCTTTGAATATTGCTTCGATCATATGATGTGTGTTGTGACCGTAATGAACGATTACATGCAGGTTCATCCTGGCTTCAAGAGCAAGTTTCCAAAGAAACTCGTGCACCAGTTCAGTATCGAAAGTACCAACCTTTTGTGTAGGAAACTCAGCCCGGAACTCTAGATGCGGACGATTACTTAAATCGATGACAACCTGAGCGAGTGCTTCATCCATAGGTACGAAAGCATTTCCGTAACGTTTTATCCCGCGCTTGTCTCCAAGGGCCTCCACTAACGTTTGACCCAAGCAAATGCCAATATCTTCAGTTGTATGGTGATCATCCACGTCTGTATCTCCGTTTGCATCTACAGTCAAATCAAACTTCCCATGTTTCGTGAACAAATCCAGCATATGCGTCATAAACGGAACGCCCGTCTTAATGGAGGAATTACCTTCACCATCCACACCAAACTTCAAACTGATTTCCGTTTCATTCGTCTTTCGCTCCACACTAGCAAAACGTTCCATTACAAGTCCTCCTATCGGGGTAAGACCCCTTTTCCCAAGATGTCAAAAGCAAATCGAAAGTCTTTATTTCAGTTTTTTTATTCATTTCGTAAGGATTCAGGCACTATTTCCCGGATTTTTTTACACCCCGTGATTCGATGGCACGGGCGTGAGCCTCAAGTCCTTCCATGCGGGCAAATGCAGCAATTTTTTCTGCATTTTTGCGGAAGGCCGTTTCACTATACATGATGATGCTCGATTTCTTTTGGAAATCATCCACATTCAGCGGGCTGGAAAAACGGGCGGTTCCATTAGTAGGCAACACATGATTGGGACCTGCAAAGTAATCACCTACAGGCTCCGAACTAAAGCGGCCAATGAAGATTGCCCCGGCATGCCGGATTTTAGCCATAACTTCAAGTGCATCATTGGTCACAATTTCCAAATGTTCCGGTGCAAGTTCATTGATGGCATCAATAGCTTCTGCCATATTCCCGCATACTACAATTCTGCCATATTCCCTTATGGCTGCTGCAGCAATATCATGGCGCGGCAGCAACGCCACCTGCTTGGTCACTTCTGCGGCCACTTCTTCTGCAAGTGACGTGGACGTCGTCACCAAAACACTGCAAGCACGGGTATCGTGCTCTGCCTGTGATAGCAAGTCAGCCGCAACTTCTGCGGCGATGGCGGATTCGTCCGCCAATACCGCTATTTCACTTGGTCCTGCAATCATATCAATGGCGACATCTCCGAATACTTCCCGCTTCGCTAGCGCCACATAAATATTTCCCGGACCCACTATTTTATCCACTTTTTTTATTGTTTCCGTTCCATAAGCGAGAGCAGCTATTGCCTGAGCCCCGCCAACTTTATAGATTTCCGTAACTCCGGCAATTTTGGCAGCTGCCAAAACCGACGGCGATAATTTCCCATCTTTCCCCGGAGGAGATACCATAACGATCCGTTCCACTCCCGCTGCCTTAGCTGGCATCGTATTCATCAGTACAGACGAAGGATACGCCGCTGTGCCTCCAGGTACATAAACACCCACAGCATCAAGAGGTGTTAATTTTTGTCCTAGCATCGTTCCCGTATCATCAGTCATAAACCATGAATTTCGAATTTGTTTCTCGTGAAACAATTGAATATTTTTTGCCGCTTCTTGAATAATATCTAGCTGCTCCGGAGTCATGGCCGCTGCCGCCTCTTCCATTTCCTGTTCCGATACAAGTAATTCCCCTAGACTGACACCATCGAAACGTTCGGTATAGCTATTTAAAGCGGCGTTTCCACTCTTCCTGACATGATAAATAATATCCTGAACCGCTTTTCTTTGATCGGCAGTACCTGCATCAACTGAACGTTTCAGTGAAATCCCTTCCGCAAACCGTTCTATTTTCATACGTTCACCTCATTTACTATTCAATAATTCCTGCTAGCCGATCCACAATTTCAGTAATCCTTGCTTCTTTAATTCGATAGCTGACAGGGTTTGCCACCAGCCTAGAAGTCACATCGGCAATTTTTGCATATTCTACGAGACCATTTTCCTTCAATGTCCGTCCCGTTGAAACGATATCCACGATTCGTTCAGCTAAACCAATTAACGGTGCTAACTCAATAGACCCATTCAACTTAATGATCTCAACTTGCTCTCCCTGCTCGCGAAAGTAGCTGGAGGCAACATTCGGATATTTACTGGCTATTTTGGGGGCGATGTCACTTATTTTCGTACCAGGCAGACCAGCCACGGCTAAGTAGCAGGCACTGATTTTCAAATCAAGTAACTCATATACATCACGTTCTTCCTCCAACATGACATCCTTCCCTGCAATTCCAATGTCAGCAACGCCGTGTTCCACATAGGTTACGACATCCATCGGTTTAGCTAAAATGAAACGCAGATTCTCCTCTTCCACTTCAAGGATCAATTTCCGGGAATCATCAAACTCAGGAGGGAGACGAAAACCGGCCCTTCTTAATAGCTCTGCCGCTTCTTCAAATATTCTCCCTTTTGGCATCGCAATCGTTAAAAAGCTACTTTTCATCTTTTCCATTCCCTCCATTCCCTACAAATAAATGCACTTCAGAAAATGTTCTTGTAAAAGCATCGACATTTTGAACCACTGTAATATCTTGAATTGTTACCAATTTTCCTTCGGATCGTTTTGTTTTGGCAAATTCAATTGCTTCCAATCTCCGTTCGGGACTGAATAAAATACATTCCGGTTCGACAGGCTGCATCGGCTCCCCAAGAGCTTCGGCAAGGCGATCCACCCGGATTGCAAAACCTGTGGCAGGAGCATTCCAGCCGAACTTTCCAAGCAGATTATCATACCGGCCGCCATTGCCGATAGGCGAACCCACATGTCCCGCATACACTTCAAATAAAGTTCCCGTGTAATAACTCATATGACTGACCAATGTTAAGTCGAAGCTAACATATTGATCGACGCCAAATTCTTTCAACTGCTCAGACAATTCCTTCAGTTCAGCCAAAGAATCTTGCCCTTTATTATTTTCAACCAACCCCAGCGCCATTTTAAGGGTGCCTTCACTGCCTCTTAAGGAGGTAAATTCGATAAGCCGCTGTTTATCAATGGATGAAAGCGGCAGCGATTTTACATGCTCCCGAAAACCAACATAATTCTTTTCATATAAAAACTTCCTTAATATAGAGGCTCTTTCCTCCGTACCTAGAATGCTTAAGAAAAATTCTTGTAAAAATCCGATATGTCCAATGGAAATCTTAAATTCCTGAAGACCGGCAGCCTTTAGAACATCCGCAAGCAGGGCAATCATTTCAGCATCTGCACTAATGGACTTATTTCCGATACACTCAATACCAATCTGTTCGAATTCTGCCGGCCGGCCTCCTTCACGCTGCTGTGCCCGATATACATTCGCAGAATAGGCCAAGCGAAGCGGAATTTGCTGTTTTAATAATTTGGATGCTGCGACTCGTGCAATGGGGGCTGTCATCTCGGGACGAAGTACGAGCGTATGTCCCTGAGAATCAAGAAGTTTAAACAATTGTTGATCTAAAATTGCCGAAGCCTCACCAATTGTTTCATAATATTCCAAAGCAGGCGTTTCAATAAATTGATAACCCCACTTCTTGATTTCATTACTCATTTTATTTCTGGCCGACACTTTCGTTTCATACAGCACCGGCAATGTATCTCTCATGCCTAATGGTTTCTCAAACATAAATGGCTTCGTCACGACTGCACTTCCTTATGAAATATTGATTGCTATATATATCCAATCAGTCCGCCTATAGGCAAAAACCAATGTCATTGCCATAATTCCTTTTTGTTTATCTTTCCAAGATTGCGGGCTTAAATCCAAATTTCAGATAACATATAAAAATATTATCAAATAAAATGACATAATCATATAAATACTCACAATAATCTATTAAATCACTTTAGTTCGCTAATATGGTAGCAGAGTGAAGCTACTAATAGTTTACCCCTGCCCCAACCTAACGTCAAGAAAAAGGTGAGTAATCCCATTACTCCAATCCCATGACGGTCTTTGATATTTTTTCATGACCGTTTTTAAGGTCAATTGGAAGGAGCCATACCCTTTTCCCCGGATAAATATTCCTATCTTTAGCCATTCATTGTTATAAATGTATACCTTTTGGTTTAGCTGTTTTATAATATTAGGAGTTTGGTATTATTATAAATTTTTAGGGGGAAATGGAATTGAAGAAATATTTTTCTTTTTTTGTGGCGCTTATCGTACTTTTTTCGCTGGGTTTTAGCGGAACAAAGAGTTTCGCCGCCACTAAGATCGACCAGGATGAGCTTAATGCATACCTTTCTGAAGTCAGAATGACTCAAGAAGAATTGGAAGAGTATTTAGCCTATTACGACTTATCATTGAATGAATTGGAATCTGTAGAAGAGTTGCGTGATACATTAGGACCGGCCGTCACTCCTAAGACTTTACAGGCTCTACTGAAAGAATATGAAATGACTGAAGCTGAACTTACGGAATTATTAATAGATTACGGTGAATTGGAAGAAGGAGATTCCATCATCGATACCTTCCACTTCATTTACGACATAGAAGATATCATCGATTTGGAAATGGGTTATGATGATGAAGAGATGGAATATGATGATGAAGAGATCCTCGATTTAATGGATGGGCTCTTTTCTGAAATCGATCTTACAGACGAAGAGCTGGATAGATTCATGAACCACCTTTTACCTATCGTCGAGGACCCTTCTTTTGAAGATCGTTTAATGGCAATTTCCGATAGGATGGACCAACTCGATTATTTTGAAACAATTGATGAATTGTCCGCAGAGCAAGTGGCGGAATTGCTTTCTATATATAATGATCTGCAAAACTTGCTGCAAATTCAATTCAAATTCGCCTTAATTCAGGATGGCGTCACTACAAACCTATCCCTTGAGGCTTTATTCCAGCTTAAGGAATTGACGAATGCTAGTTTACTAGTTTCCATTTATGATTTAAAAGGCAATCTATTGCTCGATTTTAAATTGACAGGTGAAATGATCGGTTCCGATTTAGTGAAAGAAACCGGTAATGACATCAAACAGTCCACTGAGGTCATTTCGAAAGTGGTTGAAGTAAAAAAAGAAAAGAAGAAACCCGAGAAACACGCAAAACCCGTACATAAAACGGAAAAAGGCGGAGTGCTTCCTAAAACGGCTGGTAATTACCTATTCGGTGCTTTAATCGGTTTAGTGATGATGGGCATTGCTTTCGGATTAATTAGAAAAGCGAGACTTGCAAATTAAGATGAGCAAAAATAGGCAATCCAGGCATAAGAGAAAATGGTTACTCATCACGGCTGTTTGCTTTTTAAGCCTAGGTTTTTATTTTACAACGACAAACGCCTATACACTATTAAAAGGCTATGCCATATATAAATGGAATAAATCTGAAACACCCGAGACGACGGAGCCGGTCGAGGCGACGGCTAAGCTCCCAGGACCTAAGACGAAAGCAAATATTCCCGATGGGCCTGAACTATATGATGAACGGCCGAAGACAGGTGATTTGATGGGTGAGCTTTATATTCCAAAAATCGAGGCAACACTCCCAATTTACCATGGAACGGATGAAGATGAACTCGAAAAGGGTGTCGGCCATTATGCAGGGTCTGTCCTCCCCGGTGAAAAGGATAATTCCGTTTTATCCGGGCATCGAGATACCATTTTTAGAGATCTGGGTGAAGTCGGTAAAGGTGACTTGCTGATAGCCAAGACAAAAGCTGGTACGTTTACATATAAAGTGAGGAAGGTTCGTATCGTCGATGCAGATGACCGTACCGTGATCGTTCCTAAGCCTAAAGCCACACTTACAGTAACAACCTGCTATCCTTTTTCATATATTGGTAGTGCACCGGAACGATACGTATTGGTTGCCGATTTATTGAAAACGGAAATAGGTAAATGAGATATGGGGGCTGAAGTTGTTCAGCCCTCTCTTCATAAATCTTAAAAAGATTGTAGGTGGACAATCTGAGTATGGATAAACAAGCGCAGGAAAAGTTTTTTCGAATTTTGAAAGACACTTATGAAACGACAGTGAACAAGGAAAATATATCGATTAACGAAGTCATAGATCATCTAAAGAATGAACTGACTCCGCTATACCCAAAATGCCATTAAAAAGACCTGCCGCATATTTGGGCAAGTCTTTTTTCATAAAGAAGTTTGCTGATCCCTCTCAAGCATTTCCTCTTTCGTATATATGATTTTCATTGGATTTCCCCCGACGAAAGCTCCCTCTGGAACATCCTTATGGACAAGCGTCCCTGCAGAAACAATCGCTCCATTACCAATTGAAAGCCCTGGAAGAATGGTCGAATTGGCTCCAATCAATACCTCATCCCCAATGACTACATCTCCTAAACGATATTCATGAATCAAATATTCATGAGCGAGAATGGTCGTATTATAGCCAATGACTGTATTAATTCCCACGGATATTTTTTCAGGAAACATCACATCCGGCATTACCATCAAAGCAAACGAAGTATGCTTTCCGACTTTCATATGTAAAAAAGTCCTGTATAGCCAATTCTTCATACCCAGAAAAGGCGTATAACGCGCTAGCTGTATCACCACAAAATTCTTTACGACTTTCCAGAATGGAACGGTCTTATACACATGCCATAGTGAATTTGCCCCTTCAACTGGATAGCGGAACGTGCGTCTCATTTTCTATCCTCCATGAGCTTTTCAACCTCAACGATATTCAATAAATCTGCCATCTGCTCAAGCATATAGTCAGGATGGTAACTTTCCAAAAATTCACGGCCTTTAATGGACCATGAGACCCCTGCCGTTTTTGTCCCTGTGTTTTTCCCGCCCAAAATATCATGATAACTGTCACCAATCATGATCGCTTCCTCAGGAACCGAACCGAGTTGACTTAAAGCTTTTTCCAAAGGCTCTGGGTCCGGCTTTGCTTTTTCAACCTCATCCAGCGTGACCACCACTTCAAAGAACTGATCCAGTTTGCTTAATCTCAGGCCCTTTTCGACGACATCACGCTTCTTTGTCGTAACGACCGCCAATTTATAGCCGCTCTGCTTCAATGTTTGAACCGTTTCGAATACCCCGTCAAATTGTGTGACAAGCAAATCATGGTTCTTCCAATTATGCTCCCGATAGAAAGCGATCATTTCATCCACTCGTTTTGGATCAATGGACGAAAAAGTATCAACCAAAGTCGGGCCGATGAATGTAATGATATCTTCCCGATTGAACTTTCCAGGACAAAAATGATTTAAAGTTTCTGTAAAAGAGGCGATGATCAATTCATTTGTATTGATCAACGTCCCATCAAGATCGAATAATAATGTAGTTATTTTACCGTTCATATACAGCTCCCTTTCTCTGTACTCTGTCAGTCTGATTCCAAATATACGCAACGGCCATCGTTAGAACAATAGCCGTGAGTAAGCGAATAAATAACAACGGCAAGACCGGAATCCCCAGTGGAATGAAAATCAGTGTGTCTTCTACAACTGCATGACAGGCAACTAAAAAGATGAATGCAATCGTCATATCCTTCTTCGAGACATTATCTTCTTTTGCTGCTTGAATCATTACGCCTGCCCCATATGCCAAACCAAGAGTCAAACCTGTCACGAAAGGCATCGAAGCATTCGGCTTCATCCCCAGGACCTTCATAAATGGAGCAAGGGCTTTTGAGAAGGCTTCCAGCCATTTCAAATCTTTCATGATTTGAACCACTACCATTAGCGGAATAACGATGACCGCCAGCTGGGCGATTCCGGAAAGGGCCTGGATGACCCCATGTAAAAGGATTGCACCCGCTCCGGTAATCTCAACAGTCTCCCCGATAGCCACTCCATGGGCCATTTCAGATCCGCCCTGCCAAACAAAATTGATGACGATTGCTGACAACAGCGCGAGCCCGATCCTTACTGTTAATATAATCCACAGCTTGACACCGGTTTTCATCGCCACACCTGACTCGATCAATAAATTATGTGAAAAAGATAGCATCATAGCGATAATGAAAACTTCTTTAACAGTCAAATCAAGCGTTAATATGCCCGCTATCGCTGCATACAAATTCAGGAAATTCCCTAACACAAGCGGAATGGCCGCTTCCCCTGGAAGACCGATGAGATTCATTAAAGGAGCTATCAAGTTGATGATAAATGGTAATACAGGCGTATATTGAAGCACAGTGACGATCAGAGTAACTGGAAATATGACTTTTCCTAAAGACCAAGTTGTATTCAAGCCAGATAGAAGTCCCTTTTTAACCGAATCCACTATCACTATGCCCTCTCCCTTTACACAATTTCCCTATTCATCTAAATATCTTTTGACTGCTTGCCCACTAACCCTTCTATAGACCACTAAAACAACGGCTACAACTATTAACACAATCGAGATCACTTGTGCGATCCGCAGTGATTCCGTCAGCATCAAACTATCCGTCCGCATACCTTCAATGTAAAAACGGCCGATGGAATACCATATCACATAGGTTAAAAATAGTTCACCCCTGCGCAAGTTCACTTTCCGTAAACTTAAGAGGATGATTACACCGACGATATTCCAAATCGATTCGTACAAAAAGGTTGGGTGATAATATGTACCGTTTATGTACATTTGATTAATGATGAAATCAGGCAAATGCATATTTTCCAGGAATGACCTTGATATTTCTCCCCCATGTGCTTCCTGATTCATGAAATTCCCCCAACGGCCAATTGCCTGCCCCAACAATAAGCTCGGTGCAGCAATATCCGCCAGCTTCCAAAATGAGACTTTCTTGACCTTGGCAAAAATTATGGCAGTTAACACCGCTCCAATCAATGCACCGTGTATGGCGATTCCGCCATTCCATATTTTTATGATATCCCCTGGGTTTTGTGAATAGTACTCCCATTGGAAGATGACATAATATATACGGGCACAAATGATCGCGATTGGGACGGCAAACAAAATCATATCAGTGAATATTTCCTTATCAAGACCTCTTCGCTCAGATTCCCTTAAAGCAATGATAAGACCCAGTAATACACCAAAACCGATGATTAGTCCATACCAATGTACCTGGATAGGGCCTAGATCAATTGCTATTGGATTCAGTGGCTGTATTCCTTGTTCCATTTTGTCCCCTCTTTTCCTATATACCTTTTAAAATTCATCATGTTCCGGATCTGCAATTGCATGATTCAAGCGATCTGAAAACTGTTCTGCAGCATTTACTCCCATTCGTTTCAGGCGGTAATTCATGGCTGCCACTTCAATGATAACAGATAAATTTCGGCCTGGACGTACAGGTACGGTTATTTTCGTCACTTCTGTATCGATGATTTTCATTTTTTCTTCATCTAGACCAACCCGGTCATACTGCTTGTTTTTTTCCCATAGTTCCAGATTGATGACGATTGAGATCTTTTTATTGCTTCGGACTGCACCAGCTCCAAAAAGTGTCATTACATTAATGATTCCCAACCCTCTTATTTCAAGAAGATGTTCGATTAAATCCGGCGCATTCCCGACTAGCGTATCCTGGTCTTCCTGTCGGATTTCGACACAATCATCCGCTACGAGACGATGACCCCGTTTCACTAATTCCAAGGCTGTCTCACTTTTACCGACGCCGCTTTTACCGGTGATCAGCACACCTAGCCCATAGATATCCACCAATACACCATGAACAGCAGTAGTTGGTGCCAATCTACTTTCAAGGAAATTGGTCAAACGGCTGTATAAACGTGTTGTCTTCATACTAGACCTCATCACAGGAACGGATTCCCGCTCAGAAGCTTCAATCAACTCTATCGGCACTTCCTGACCACGCGTAATGATGATGCCTGGAGTAAAGTCCCTGCATAACTCTTCCATCCTTTGTATTCGCTCCGGTTCATTCAACCGATTAAAAAAGGACATCTCCGTCATACCTAAAAGCTGTACTCTATCCGCGGGATAGTAATCAAAAAAACCGGCTATTTCAAGTCCTGGACGAGATAGATCACTCGTCACAATTGGTCGGTTAATTCCTTCTTCCCCACTGATAAGTTCTAGGCCAAACGCTTCAACTATATCCTTTGTACGGACTTTTGCCATATATCTTTCCTCCTTTTGGAGCGATGCTATTTCTAGAGATACTTTTACTATTTTAGCATTTTTCTGTTAATAACCAAACAAAGCATTATCGATTTATTGATTTTTTATTCACTTCCTTCGGCTGATGGCAGCAGGAAGGTCCCTGTGAATGGGAAAAAGATGAGCTGAACAATACATGAATCCTTACACTCGTTTCATGCCAATATAAGAAAGCCCGCCAGTTTATATCGGCGGGCTCACTTTGTAGACAAAAGTAGTCGGAAAACGTATCTTTCAACAAATGATGTTCCCGAACCAACTCCAAAGCCTTCAACTACTTAGGTATGGTTTCTATCTAAATTCAATAAAAAAGTTGATTGGAGAGGAGCGTGCGGGACTCCTGCAGGAAAAGTGCGTCTAGGGGAGAACCCCGCAGGCGCAAGCCAGGAAAGCGATTGTCTGGAGCGGAAATCAACATCCAAATTGTACAAGCCATAAAAAAAATGTAGGCAAACTCGATTTTCATCGGATTTGCCTACATTCTGAGCCCGCCAGTTATATCAGCGTGCTTTATTTTTCTTCAGGAAACCGTTATCGCAGCAGTCTTGGTTTCTGCAAAAACATGAAGAACAGGGACCTCTTCTTTAACCGTTTTAAACTTAAGGACCTTTTGAACGACATCACTTTTCTCTTCGATGATGGTCATTCCTTCCAAGCTTACATTAAAGCTTCCTAAGTTGGATTTTAACTCCCCTTCAATCGCCTTACCTTGTGGCAGGATCAGCTGGACTTTTCCTGTAACTGACTTAGCATGTATTGAATCGCAATCCATCCCTGAATTAGTACAGACGATTTCCCCATTGAAAGTTTGAACATCCACTTTCTTGAAGTACCCATCGGCATTAATCGCTCCATTCAGGGTCTCAGCTTCCAAGTAATTAAAGTTGGTATCTGAAATGGTGATCATTCCATTACCCGTTTCAAGCTCACACGAATCACCTGTACCCTGCATGATATGAATGGCACCATTCGCTGTTTTTGCTTTAAGGTTCTCTGATTTCAATGACTCTGTCGTGATTGCACCATTGAACATCCTTACATGAATGTCATCATATTCCTTCCTTGGAATGTACATGATCGTATCGACCTTTATGGATTTTTCACGAACCTTGAACTTCATCTTTCCATCCTCGATCGAAAAATCGACTTCCTCCAAAAAGTTTTCCCTAGCTTCTTCCATATCCTCCACCCGGTATACCTTAGCTTGGCATTCAACCCGGACATCATTCTGATTCCATGTAGCGATTCTTATTTTCCCATTTGCTATATCTACATCAACTTCATTTAGAAAATCATAATCATGCTGAAAAATATGATTGACCTCCACAGATTTCCCGAAATTGAAATCAAGGTCTGTTTCTTTGATTTTCTTAAAAGCAGTTTCAACGAAATCTATAATCTTTTCTTTCGATGACTGGATATTCTTCTTAAACGTATCCTGAGTGCTTCCTTCGCTTTGCTTATCCACGACAACCGTCGATAATTCATTTTGTAATTTCTGCTCTTTTGCTTCACTTTCCTGACTAGCTTTTTCTAACTCTTCTAAAAGGCCCATAGCTTCTTCCGCTGATAGCTTGCCATCTTGAATCATTTCTAAAATTTTCTTTCTTTCCTCCTGCATGAACATTCCTCGCTTTCTCCTATCATTTTATTTATACATACGCCCAGATATCTAAAAAGTTTCATAAATACCATTTTTCCCATCATTCGACAAAGGAAAATGACAATTTCCGAAAAGGGAATTGTACGATTTCCTAGGAAATATCATGTTTACCTATTGTTTAATCAAATGATTGATTAAATGCACACTGTCATTTTTCTACAAAAAAAACAAGCCGGCCGGCTTGTTCTTTTAAGCATGTTCATGCTCTTGTTCTTTTTCTTCAATCCAATTTTCCATGCGAATTTGATCACGAGTCAGTACTGGTTTTAAGTATTTCCCCGTATATGATTCGGACACTTCACATATTTTTTCAGGTGTACCATAAGTGACGATCGTTCCGCCCTTGTCTCCGCCTTCCGGACCTAGGTCAATAATATGGTCCGCTGTCTTGATGACATCCAGATTATGCTCAATCACCAAAACTGTATCCCCATTGTCAACCAGCCGCTGCAAGACCTCAAGCAACCTCGCTATATCGTGGACATGAAGTCCTGTAGTTGGTTCATCCAAGATATAAAAGGAGCGCCCAGTGGAACGGCGATGCAATTCAGAAGCAAGTTTCACCCTTTGCGCTTCCCCCCCTGATAAAGTGGTCGCAGGCTGTCCAAGCTTGATATAACCCAAGCCAACGTCAAAAATCGTTTGTAGCTTACGTTTGATTTTCGGGATATTTTCAAAGAAACTAACGCCTTCCTCAACTGTCATATCGAGAATGTCAGAGATGTTTTTCCCTTTATATTTCACTTCAAGCGTTTCCCTGTTATAACGTTTCCCATGACAGATTTCACATGGGACATAGACATCAGGGAGAAAATGCATTTCAATCTTGATAATGCCATCACCACGGCAAGCTTCACAGCGGCCGCCCTTCACATTGAAACTGAACCGTCCTTTTTTATAACCGCGGATCTTCGCTTCATTAGTCGAGGCAAAAACGTCACGAACATCATCAAATACACCTGTATAGGTAGCTGGATTTGATCTTGGCGTTCTACCGATCGGTGATTGGTCTATATCAATGACTTTGTCTAAATGCTCAATGCCCTTGATCTCACGGAAATCTCCTGGTCTAGCTTTGGCCCGATTCAGCTTTTGAGCCAAAGACTTATGGAGGATCTCATTCACCAATGTACTTTTCCCTGATCCCGAGACCCCTGTAACGGCTGTAAAGACTCCAAGAGGGAATTTTACATTAACGTTTTTCAAATTATTTTCCTTGGCACCCTTTATTTCAATGACACGACCATCATTCTTCCGGCGTTCCAATGGCAAAGGAATGAATTTCTTCCCTGCTAAATATTGGCCCGTTAACGATTTAGGATTATTCATGACCTCTTCCGGAGTCCCAGCGGCCACTATTTCTCCCCCATGGGCTCCTGCTCCAGGACCAACATCGATCAAATAATCCGCTGCAAGCATCGTATCTTCATCGTGCTCAACAACAATCAGGGTGTTCCCGATTTCGCGCATATTCTTTAACGTTTCAATTAATCGATCATTATCCCTCTGATGCAGCCCTATTGAAGGTTCATCTAAGATGTACAGGACTCCTGTCAATCGGGAACCGATCTGCGTCGCCAATCGTATACGTTGCGCCTCGCCGCCTGATAATGTTCCTGCTGCCCTGCTCAACGTCAGATATTCCAAACCTACATTGGCTAGAAAACCGAGCCGCTCATGAATTTCACGTAAAATCAATCTCGCAATTGCAGCTTCCTTTTCAGTCAGATCAAGCTTATCGAAAAATACTAACGCATCTTCCACTGATAAAGCTGTTGTTTCACTTATATGGGCCCCTTGTATGAGCACAGAAAGACTCTCTTTTTTCAATCGGTGACCCTTACAGGTTGGACAGTGGTGTTCTGACATATATTTCTGCATTTGCTCACGAATAAAGTCTGAACTCGTCTCCTTGAAGCGCCTTTCAATGTTTCTTAAAACTCCTTCAAAAGGAATATATCCTTCTTGCACTCTTCCAAAATCATTTTTATAACGGAAATAAATCTTATCTTTACCTGAACCAAGCAAGACCTTCTCCAATTTATCTTCCGGTAAATCTTTAACGGGCATATCCATATCTATCGCATAATGGTTGGCTACCGCTTCAAGAAGCTGGGGATAATATTGAGAACTCGTCGGCTCCCATGGCGCAATAGCATGCTGACGGAGGCTTAATTCCTTATTCGGGATGACCAGATCACGGTCCACCTCAAGCCTCGCCCCCAAACCATCACAATCCGGGCAGGCTCCAAAAGGGCTATTGAAGGAGAACATCCTCGGCTCTAACTCTTCAATCGAAAATCCGCAGTATGGACAAGCATGATGTTCACTGAACAGCAGCTCTTCTTCACCCATAACGTCAATGATGACCTTGCCTTCGCCAAGCTTCAAAGCACTTTCCAGTGAATCTGCCAGCCGCGCCATGACACCCTCTTTAATGACGATCCGGTCTATTATGACTTCAATCGAATGTTTTTTATTTTTTTCGAGAGTGATCTCATCACTAAGATCATGCATTTCCCCGTTCACACGAACTCGGACATATCCTTGTTTCTTAACTTCCTCCAAAACCTTTGCATGTGTCCCTTTTCTGCCTGAGACAAGCGGTGCCAATACCTGAAGCTTGGTTCGCTCAGGGTAATCAAGGATGCGGTCCACCATTTGCTCAATCGTTTGTGAGGTGATTTCAATATTATGGATCGGACAGGTCGGCCTGCCCACCCGTGCATATAACAGCCTTAAATAATCATAGATTTCCGTAACAGTCCCTACGGTTGAACGAGGATTTCGACTGGTCGTTTTCTGGTCTATGGAAATGGCTGGTGACAAACCTTCAATCGCATCGACATCCGGTTTATCCACTTGGCCCAAAAATTGACGCGCATAAGCGGACAGTGATTCCACATAACGTCTTTGCCCTTCTGCATAAATCGTGTCAAAGGCCAAGGAAGACTTTCCAGATCCGGATAATCCGGTTAGCACAACAAGTTTGTCTCTCGGTATCGTGATATCAATATTCTTTAAATTGTTGGCCCTGGCGCCTTTTATCACAATTTTATCCATTGCCATGTTTCGTCACCCTTCCGCTTTTAACTCTAGTAATAAATCACGTAGCTCGGCAGCT
The DNA here is from genome assembly GCF_001578185.1 of Peribacillus simplex. Lineage (NCBI taxonomy): Bacteria > Bacillati > Bacillota > Bacilli > Caryophanales > Bacillaceae > Peribacillus > Peribacillus simplex. Next base: position 5,030,357 of record NZ_CP011008.1, read on the forward strand.
CGCTCGAAGTCCAGTGCCTTAGCAGCTTCCTTCATTTCTTTTTCCATGCTTGCCATCACTTTAACACGCTCTTTTTTAGGGAGCTTCGCGAGGCTTGGTGCAAGATCTTCTTTATACGCTTCTCCTTCTTCGGCTACATGTGTGGCCCTGATGGAGTCTCGGATATCCTTTTGAATGGTTTGAGGCATTATTCCATGCTCTTTATTATAATTTTCCTGTATTTCACGGCGCCGCCTCGTTTCATTGATGGCAAGTTCCATCGAATTCGTGATGCGGTCTGCATACATGATAACGTGACCGTTTGCATTACGGGCTGCACGGCCCATCGTTTGAATAAGCGAACGTTCCGAGCGAAGGAACCCTTCTTTATCGGCATCCAGAATGGTCACTAATGACACTTCCGGAATATCCAGGCCTTCCCTTAATAGATTGATTCCGACAAGTACATCATATTTGCCCATTCGCAGTTCCCGGATGATTTCTATCCTGTCTAAGGTCTTCACTTCCGAATGAAGGTATTGGACCTTGATGCCAATTTCCTTTAAATAATCAGTTAAATCTTCAGACATCTTTTTCGTTAAGGTCGTAATGAGGACACGTTCGTTCTTTTTGACCCGCTCCTGTATTTCACCGATCAAGTCATCTATCTGTCCTTCAATTGGCCGCACTTCAATCGTTGGATCCAGCAATCCGGTTGGACGGATGATCTGCTGAACCATTTCTGGCGTATGTTCGAGTTCATATGGTCCCGGAGTTGCCGAAACGAATATGGATTGATGGACCTTTTTTTCGAATTCTTCAAATCTTAGAGGGCGGTTATCTTTTGCAGACGGCAGACGGAAGCCATGATCGACAAGCACTTGCTTTCGTGCCTGATCTCCATTGAACATGCCCCGGATTTGCGAAAGGGTAACGTGTGATTCATCCACGACCAATAGGAAGTCCTCTGGAAAGTAATCCATTAAAGTGTAAGGTGTCGCACCTGATGGGCGAAGCGTTAGATGGCGGGAATAGTTCTCTATCCCTGAACAAAAGCCCATTTCCCGCATCATTTCCAAATCATAACGGGTCCGCTGCTCCAAGCGCTGTGCTTCAAGAAGTTTTTCATCTTCCCTTAATTCCTTTAATCTCTCTTCCAGTTCCATGTCGATATTCTGAATGGCTATCCTCATTTTCTCTTCTCGGGTTACGAAATGGGAAGCTGGGAAAATAGCGATATGTTCGCGTTCACCTGTGATTTCACCAGTCAGGGCATCGACTTCACGGATACGGTCTATCTCATCTCCGAAAAACTCGACCCGTACACAATGTTCATCGCGTGATGCCGGGAAAATTTCAACCACGTCACCGCGAACGCGGAAAGTTCCCCGTTGAAAAGCAATATCATTCCGCTCATATTGAATATCCACGAGCCTGTGGAGCAAGGCATTTCGGTCTATTTCCATGCCTGTACGGAGAGAAACAACCATCTCCCTGTACTCTTCCGGAGAACCCAGCCCATATATGCACGAAACACTGGCAATGATGATGACATCTTTCCTTTCGAACAATGACGAGGTTGCCGAGTGACGCAGTTTATCGATTTCATCATTGATGCTTGCATCTTTTTCGATGAATGTATCAGTGGAGGGAACATAAGCTTCTGGCTGGTAGTAATCATAATAGCTGACGAAGTATTCAACGGCATTATTAGGGAAAAACTCTTTGAACTCACTGTAAAGCTGCCCTGCCAACGTTTTATTGTGGGCAATGACAAGTGTCGGTTTATTGATTTGTTGAATAACATTCGAAACGGTAAACGTTTTCCCTGTCCCCGTTGCCCCCAATAATGTCTGCATTTCCTTTCCCTCTTTAATGCCTTCGACAAGCATTTCAATTGCTGCAGGTTGATCTCCTTGAGGAGAGTATTTTGAGACTAACTCAAACTTATCCTTCACCAAGCATAGCCTCCTATTGAAATATTTTTATATGAAAACGGGACATGAGCATATCCCTTCTATTTATTCCGGTTTAAGAAAGTATATATACTCATTCTACCACAATAGCCTCAAAACAAACCAGCAATAAGCGAACATCCATTCTACTTTTTAGTTTTATGGACTCATGGTTCGTTGAGGGAAATGGAAAGTTTTTAGAAAAAAAAAGCACCTTTGATGTCAGGCGCTCTTGGATGTTCGTTTCATCATTCTTTTTGATAACCAAAATCCCACTGTAAGGGATAAGGCATCAACGATGATCAATAAGTTTGTATGCGTATAACCTTTATATGCAGAAGCTGTAATCAAGGCAACAGTTAAAACAAGGCCCACGACATTGTTATAGGTGACTCTTGAAAATAGCATGACAAGTAGACAAGGAAAGAAAAGGGCAGAAAGAATTTTAATCATTTTTTCATCTCCTTTATAAGAGAAAAATAGAGTAGTTTCAGTTTAAATGATTATGAAGTTTTTTGCCAATTAATTTCCCACTAGTTTTTCAAAAGCATCCTTAGAAGATCGTTCCACCCACCCATCCATCAATTATGCCCATAAAAAAAAGAGGCAAACCCCTTTTAAAGGGATGTTTGCTTCTTTTCAGACCAATCAATATGGATCGGCTTCATGTCCTTTTCTAACTGCGGCCTCCGGGTTATCCGTTCCACCCAGAGGTTTTGAAGATTCCGTATGTTTAGAAGCCGAGGCTAATCCCTCTTTCAATCTGCGGCCATACTCTTCATCAGCCTCTTCAGCGAGGGCAATCATTTTTACCTGAATGCGCTTGTCGGCAGGAGCCAATGCCGACACTAAATTGGAGATTAAATCATCTTTTTCCCAATCTTCGAATTCACGGAATGTTTCACCGGCCTGCTTCGTATTGCTTTGGCGATCGATCGTCTCACGGACAAGTTTCCCTTCTACCATAGGTGTATACTCCTTGCCCGTCTGTTCAGCTTCTTTCAAACCGCCAACTGTTGATGGTTCGTAGTTGATGTGGGGGCTTTGGTTCCCCCTGCCAACTTCATATTGCATCTGTCCGCCAGTCTGATTCGTGGCTGTCCGTTTCTTTGGAGCATTAATCGGCAATTGCAGGTAATTCGCGCCAACACGGTGACGCTGTGTATCAGAATAAGAAAAAGTACGTCCCTGTAACATCTTGTCATCCGAGAAGTCCAATCCATCCACTAGGACACCCGTGCCGAATGCAGCCTGTTCCACTTCAGTGAAATAGTCTTCCGGATTCTTATCCAATACCATCGTACCGACATGCAGCCATGGGAATTCATCTTTCGGCCAGATCTTTGTATCGTCCAGCGGGTCAAAATCCAATTCAGGATGATCGTCATCACTCATGATCTGTACGTTTAGATCCCATTCCGGGTAGTCCCCACGTTCGATCGCTTCATATAAATCCTGTGTGGCATGATTGAAATTCGTAGCTTGTATTTCATTAGCCTCATTCTGTGTCAGGTTCTTGATCCCTTGTTTCGGTTCCCAGTGATACTTGACAAGTACGGCTTTGCCTTCCTCATTCACCCATTTATAAGTATTGACCCCTGACCCTTGCATCATGCGGTAATTGGCAGGAATGCCCCAAGGGGAAAAAACAAACGTAATCATATGAAATGTTTCTGGGGAGCTGGAGCAAAAATCGAAAATCCTTCTTCCGTCCTGGATATTCGTAACCGGATCCGGTTTGAATGCATGGATCAGATCAGGGAATTTCATGGCATCTCGGATAAAGAATATCTTCAGATTATTCCCTACAAGATCCCAGTTCCCATCCTCCGTATAAAATTTTACGGCAAACCCCCTGGGATCACGTAGCGTTTCCGGTGACGTCCCTCCATGAATAACAGATGAAAATCTCACGAATACCGGTGTTTTTTTACCTTTTTCCTGAAAAACCTTCGCTCTCGTATATTTTGAAATCGGCTCTTCCCCTGCTTTACCAGTCGGAACAAAATAACCATGTGCACCTGCACCACGGGCATGCACGACACGTTCAGGAATCCGCTCCCTATCGAAGTGGCTGATCTTTTCCAGGAAATCGTAGTTCTCAAGTGTACTTGGACCTCTGTTCCCTACAGTTCTAAGACTCTGGTTATTCGTTACGGGGTGCCCTTGCCTGTTCGTTAATGTTTCTTGCGCTTCATCATTGGTTTTTTTGGATTTATCAGACAAAAAATTCCCTCCTTTGTTAATAAAAGCCATAACACCACTATACTTTCCCCTATTCCCTTTATTTCACTCTTCAATCTTCAAATTTAATAGAAATCAGATAAATAATTGCTTTTCTCCTATATGTGAATAAGTATATTTTCACTCCATTAATAACGCCGCTTCATAAAATCGAAAAAAACATATAAGGAATCGAGGTACAAAAATGCGTAATGTTATTAGAGCTAATAAACAACCTGCCATTTTAGTTGGATCAGGATTCATTCCCAATCCTACGGAAGAAAAACTGTTAGCACCCAGTAACTATCAAGATATGCTGCAAACGGGATTCATGATGGATTGAAGGCTTTAGAAACATGAAGGGAGCATACCCATTTTTGTATAAGCTAGCAAAACTCAAATATAATGAAGTAAGGATAAAAAATTCAAAAAGCGGGGTGCCTTCATTGGACGAATCAATATTAGGAAGACTTGGCAGGATGATGACTGGAAAAACCAGTCGTTGGATTGTCATTGCTGTATGGATAATTACAGCAATTCTATTAACCTTCACATTGCCTGCAGTAAATGATCGAACAGCGAATAATGCCGCTGACTTGCCTGCAGACTCTGCTTCTGTCGTGGCTGATGAACTTATTAAAGAAGAGTTTCCGAATTCTTCAGGATTACCGGCCCTGCTGACATGGCATCGGGAAGGCGGTCTGACAGCAGCCGACTTGGCCGAAATCCAGTACATTTCCAAAGAACTTACAGATAACCCACTTACACAGCAATCTTTTTTACCACCGCTTCATGACATCCCATTGCCTGCTCTGCAAGAATCAGTTTCAGAGGATGGAACGACTTTCGTACAGCCGCTTTTCTTTAAGGAAAAGACCGGGACTGCCATTCTGGAAAAAAATCTTGGAACCATTAATGAAATAGTATCGGCACGCATTGGGTCGGACCCATTCAAGGTCTCGACGGATTCAGATGAATTATCCCTTCGAGTGACGGGCCCTGTAGGGATATCCGTCGATGCAACGGGATTATTTTCAGGTGCTGATTTCCAATTGCTTTTAGCGACTGTAATACTTGTACTTGTTGTCTTATTACTCATTTACCGTTCCCCGCTTTTAGCCATCATTCCGCTAATCGGAGTAGGCTTCGCCTATCTTGTCACAAGTCCGATCCTTGGATTCATGGCAGACCATGGTTGGATTACAGTCGATTCACAGGCCATTTCAATCATGACCGTATTATTATTCGGTGCCGGAACGGATTATTGTCTATTTTTAATCTCTCACTACAGAAGTGAATTAAGGACTCATGAAAGTAAACGGGATGCCATGATCGCGGCATTCAAAGATTCATCAGGCGCCATTGCGATGAGCGGCCTTACGATCGTCATTTCCCTACTAACATTGCTTGTAGCCAAATACGGAGCCTATCACCGTTTTGCTGTACCATTCAGCTTGTCCATTTTAATCATGATGGTAGCGGCTTTAACACTTGTACCGGCATTGCTTTCTGTATTCGGCAGGGCTTCCTTCTTCCCAATCGTTCCTCGCACACCAGAAATGGAAGAAGCACGTGCTAAGAAAAAGGGAAAATCCGTCAAAAAACTTAAAGGATCAGGCCGAATCGGTAATTGGATTGGTAATATCGTCACAACCAAACCATGGACCGTCATCCTTACATGCCTGATCATCTTCAGTGTTTTAGCTGGATATTCTTCGCAAATAAAATATTCATATGATATTCTCTCTTCTTTCCCTAAAGATATGAACTCCCGGGAAGGCTATACTGTCATATCCAACTCTTATTCACCAGGCGAACTGGCACCAGCCACAGTGGTTGTCGATACGGATGGTAAGGATATCGATTTGTCGGATGCATTAAAAGGGATGAGCATCGTTGACAGTGTTGCTGATCCAGTTACAAGTAAATCAAATAAAAGTCTGCAATCCTATGAAGTCACATTCAACATAAACCCATATGATATCGAGGCCATTGATTCAATTCCAGAAATCCGCAACATGGCGGAGAAAGAATTGAAGGCGGCCAATGTCTCTTCAGTTGATGAAAAGGTTTGGGTTGGCGGGCAAACTGCGACACAATTTGATAAAAGGGATACCGTAAAAGCCGATGAATTCATGATCATCCCGATTATCATCGTCCTGATTTCCTTGCTCCTTTTAGCCTACTTGCGATCTGTGACAGCCATGGTGTATTTAATGGGAACGGTCATACTCTCATTCTTTGCAGCTATGGGCTTAGGCTGGATAATCTTGCACTATTTCATGGGTGTGGATGCCATAGAGGGGACAATTCCACTTTATTCATTCGTATTCCTGGTCGCACTTGGAGAAGATTATAACATTTTCATGGTTTCAAGCATTTGGCGCAAGAAAAAGACGATGCCAATCAAGCAGTCCATAAGAGAAGGCGTTGCAGAAACTAGCGGTGTGATCACTTCCGCCGGAATAATCTTGGCAGCCACCTTTTCCGTTCTTGCCACACTTCCCATTCAAGTATTGGTTCAATTCGGGCTCATTACCGCCCTGGGTGTGTTAATGGACACATTCATCGTACGCCCTTTCCTGGTTCCTGCGATAACCGCCCTACTTGGCCGACGTGCCTTTTGGCCGAGTAAAGTGACTAATCAACAAGTGAAACAACATGACAATTTATAAAGAAAGGTAATCACACCTCTTCTTAAAAAGCCCTGTGCCCCTTAAATGCACAGGGTTTTTACACGTTTTCTAAATAAAGGAAAACTTTAAGTTGACACCATTACTTTCACCTCTTATAATTACATTAAGTTCAAGTATCTCAAATTAAAGATATATAAGTTCAAGATTAATATTCAGGAGGAATAACCATGACCAATACAAAATGGACAGTCGACCCGACTCACAGTTCTATTGAATTTTCTGTAAAACATATGATGATCGCTAAAGTAAAAGGAAGTTTTGGCAAATTCGAGGCAATCATTTCAGCAAATCCATCGGATCTAACAACTGCGGATATCGAGTTTACCGTTGATGTGGCCAGTATTGACACACGCAATGCAGATCGGGATAATCACTTGCGTTCTGCTGACTTTTTTGATGTAGAAAAAAATCCTACATTATCATTCAAATCAACAAAAATAGTAAACACGGATGATGATGAATACGATGTAACAGGTAATGTAACCCTTAACGGAATCACACAAGAAGAAACTTTCGCCATCACCTTCGAAGGCCAAGGAAAAGATCCATGGGGTAATGAAAAAGCAGGCTTTAGCGGAAAAGGGAAAATTAAACGCAGTGATTATGGTTTAACCTATAACGCAGCATTAGAAACAGGCGGCGTACTAATCGGGGATCAAATCACTCTAACCATCGAAATCGAAGCAGCTAAAGAAGCTTAATGAAATAAAGAAGCAGCCATCGCTAGGATGACTGCTTCTTTCTACATTTACCGGATTTACGAATTCCTCGTTTTATACAGTAAATAAATGAAGTATGGAGCCCCGATGCTCGCTGTAAAGACACCAGCCGGTATTTCCAAAGGTGAGAATAAGGTCCGTCCAACCAAATCCGCCACCATAACCAGGATGCCACCTAGCAAAGCTGAAGTCGGCAATAACACTCCAAAACTCGAACCAACCAGCCTTCTAGCCATGTGGGGTGCCATTAATCCCACAAAGCCTATTCCTCCAGCAAAAGCGGTAGAACCACCAATCAATGCTGTACTGATCATCAATAATGTAAAGCGCTGTTTTTGGACATGCCCCCCAAGCCCCGTTGCAAGGTCATCGCCTAGCTCCTGTAAATTAATATTTCTAGCATACAGAAAGGCAAGTAAAAGGAATAGAATCGTCCACGGAGCAAGCACAGCAATATTACTCCAGCTGGAGTTTGACACTGATCCCGTGATCCAAAGGTTTGCCTGGCTCGCTAGAAAGACTGGGCCAAGAATCATCATCAATGTTGTGAGTGCCTTCATTAAAGCCATCACCCCAATCCCGATCAACACAAGCCTTATCGGGGGAACTCCATTTTTCCAGGCTAAGGAATAAACAAGTAAAGCTACGACTGTCGCCCCAATGAATGCAGCTAACGGCAGCCAATTGATGCTCACCGTTAACGAATGATTCTTGTCGCTAAAAATGGCCATGAAGCCAACGACCGCTACAGTCGCTCCTCCTGTTATCCCCAAGATGTCAGGGGAGGCAAGTGGATTTCGAATCATCCCTTGCAGGATTCCTCCAGCTACAGCAAGACCCATCCCTACCAAGAGAGCAACGATTATTCTAGGCAGCCGGAAAGATTGGATGATAAGCCGATCGCCCTCAGTTCCCCCTCCGATAAAGACCTGGAGGACACTCAAAGGATGTATATTCATTTCACCCACTCCAGTACTGATCACAAGTACTAATGAAGTGACTAAAAATAATATAAAGATCACGATCATGGCTTTTTTATCCATTAAGAATGATATTTTTTCATTAAACAAACGAAAGCTCTTAAACGATTTCATCGACCGCTGAACCCCTTTCTAGCTATATAAATAAAGAATGGGGTTCCGATTATGGCTGTCATGACTCCAACCGGAACTTCTCGAGGCATCAGGATATACCTGGATATGATATCTGCTGTGATCAAAAGCACCGCTCCGAAAAGTCCAGAGAACGGAATCAACCAGCGATGATCAATGCCTACTATTGAACGGGTAAGATGCGGAACGACAATTCCTATAAAACCAATCGGGCCTGCAACCGCCACTGATCCTCCAGCGAGCAGAATGATTGCCAGTCCCAGAACAATTTTAAGGAAAACTATATTCAGTCCAAGACCTTTTGCAACATCTTCACCCATGGATAACACATTCATTTTACCGGAGACGACCAAGGCAATGCCCCAGCCAACAGTAAGATAAGGGAGGACGGCTATTAAATTGTCTAAACTTCTTCCGGAAACTGATCCAGCAAGCCAGAATAGGACTTGCTCTAAAAGGGCCTCGTTGGAAACGAGAAGACCTTGTGTCAGTGAAGATACCATGGCAGTCATGGCTGCACCGGCCAATGTCAGCTTCATCGGTGTCAAGCCGCCCCGTCCCATGCTTCCTATCATATATATGCTTATCGCGGCTATGGCTGCCCCTATAAAAGACAACCAAGTGAATACTTGAAGATTGCTTATCCCAAAAACGGTGACCCCAGTGACAACCGCCAATCCCGCGCCTGCGTTGACCCCGAATATATCTGGAGATGCGAGGGGATTTTTAGTCAGCGTTTGCATCAAAACCCCCGAGATGGCTAAACTTGCACCAATTGCCGATGCGATCAGGGCCCGTGGAAGTCTGACTGATTGAATGACAATGTGTTCATTCGTCCCATTGAAATGGGTAAAAGCATCAATGGCCATTTGCCATGTTGTATTTGTATATCCGTATACAATGCTTGAGCATAGTAAAAAAAGCAACAAAAGAATGGTAATGAATAGCCCCATCCATTTCTGCCATGAATTTTTTAATAACATAACCAGTTACCTTTCCAATCACGTTTGTAAATCCTTATTTTATTCAATTGTACTGGCGTTAACAGGATTATGTCAATGATTTTGAGAATCATTTTCAATTATATATTGACAGAAAAGTATATTCATTTTATGATGATGCTGGTAAGTGCGAATGATTATCATTTGCTTTAAAATTGGGAGGGATACATAGATGTTTAGATTAAAGTCACTTTTAACGATTTTTACAATATTTGCAGTCTTCCTTTTAGCAGCTTGCGGGAATTCGAAGGATCAAGCCGAAGGAAATAAAGCTGAAGACAAGAAAAAAGACACAAGCTACACAATAGAGCATGCCATGGGCACTACCGAATTGAAAAAAACGCCTAAAAGAGTGGTCGTTCTAACAAATGAAGGCACTGAAGCATTACTTGCTTTAGGAATCAAACCTGTTGGTGCCGTTAAATCATGGCTTGGTGACCCTTGGTACGACCATATTAAAGATGATATGGATGGGGTCGAAGTTGTTGGTGTTGAACATGAAGTTAACTTAGAGAAAATCGCATCACTGAAGCCTGATTTGATTATCGGAAGCAAGATACGCCAAGAAGCTGTTTATGATAAGTTAAATGCAATCGCCCCTACCGTTTTTTCTGAAACGCTAAGAGGAGATTGGAAAGAAAACTTTAAACTATATGCGAAAGCCTTGAACCTTGAAGAAAAAGGAAACGACGTAATTGCTAAATTCGATAAACGCACAGAAGATCTTAAAGCTAAATTGGGTGATAAGGTAAATCAAAAAGTTTCCATTGTTCGTTTCATGGCTGGAACAACTCGTATTTATTATACAGATTCATTCTCTGGAGTGATTTTCGATCAATTAGGATTTAAACGTCCAGAACAACAGAAGGAACTGTTCACTCCAAATAATAAATTAGGCAACCTTGCCATCGAGGTTGGGAAAGAAGCCATCCCTAAAATGGATGGAGATATTCTCTTTTACTTCACCTACGCTCCTGAAGGCGACAAACAAGCACTAAGCTCTGCAAAAGAGTGGACTAATGATCCACTTTGGAAAAACCTTGATGCAGTCAAAAAAGGAAATGCTTATGAGGTTAGTGACGCAACATGGAATACGGCCGGCGGAGTAATAGCAGCTAATAAAATGCTGGACGATATAGAAAAAATCATGCTTAAAAAGTAAAAATACGGATCGCGATCCTACTGAAAACGGCCTTTCTCGATATAAGATTCGAGAAAGGCCGTTTTACTTTACATTCATGCGCTTCGCTTAAATGACTTACCCCGCTTGTCCACTTTCCTTTAATTGATCGTCAACGAACAAGATGCCCAATTCGTAATGCTCCCCGTCAAATAGGGCTCTTTGCACAAAACGAATCTGTTCATTATTATCGATGACCTCAAGCTTGCAATGCGCCCGGTTTATTTGTAGCGCCCTGTATAACTCTTCTTCTTCCCTGACGACGACACCATTTATTTTCGAAATGACCTCCCCTTTAAGCAACCCCATCTTATCTGCCGGAGATTGAGGGATTATGCCTAAGATCTGGACACCAAGCTTACTTTTTGAAAAATAAAAAGGGAGCTTTCCATCCATTGCCTTTTGGGAATAATGCAGGAATTCTCGACCCAGGATTGCTAAAATGGCCGTAATGATTGCCAATGGCGGGTACCAGTAACCAACTGCCGCTAATAGCGTAATCACAAATCCCAATGCTCCTATCTTTTTGCCTTGCGCCCTAATGGCCTGTTCCGGGAGCGTCCCATGAACTTTTTGCTTGAAGCCGATTAAAATGGGAAGCACGATTGGCGACAGATTTATGTCCCCGATTGAAAAAACCGGATACCATTCGAAAGGCGCTGGAAGCTGTCCTCCTGGAATCATAACGAACATTGGAATTAGCCAGATTCGCTGTGAAACATACACACCTATCGGCTGCCCCCTCTTGGATACCTCCAACTGTGGGGATACCCTTTTACTTCCATTGCCTACAATCAAAAACCCTTCAGCAATCAGCAATAACCCTATCAAAATAACAAGTGTCGGATATACGGACTGATCCAGCTGATTAAATGCATCCTGAAATACCGTCAGCTTGATATCTCTATCATATAAAAAGAAAAGGATAAAGAAAGTGAGTCCCACTGTATAAACGGGGGAAACGAACCTCCTTTTCATGGATAACATAGACAAGATCGTAACCCCTGCCATGATGAACAGCGCCGCCAAGGGAATGGTGAGTCCCAAAGCCAACGTGAGGACAGAAAGGATTAATCCCCATATCAACCCTTGAGGTAACATGGAACGCAGCTCCATGGAAATACTGTAGATCTTCGTATTAAAATCATGGCGTTCCCGTTTAACGCGAAGATAGCCGATGAATAAACAATATGCAATCGAAACATAAAGCAAAGGATGAAGGAAGAGTTTTCCTAATCCCATTAAGCATGCTATCAGCCAATCCGTTGTCAATTTCTATCCACCATCCTCAAAAGTAATCAAAATTTTGTTGAATTTCGTTCTGGTCATATACCTCCTATTCTATCAAAAATGTAACCTCCCTGCCTATTAAGATGCAGAAAAAGTAGCTTTATCTTTTGTTTCCCCTACACTGCCTTCATGTTTCCAGACAGAAGCTTGATCAAGCGCAAAAAAAGCACCGCTTCTTAAGCTGCGGTGCCTTCGCATTATTTCACTAAATAATTCAAAGCCGTGCGTAATTGAATATCATTATCTTCATCCTGGATCTTTTCCAGTATGGCGGATTCAAGATGTGCCGCGGTTTTAGCGTCCAGCTTGCCAGTCACTTTCAGTCCAAACTGTTTTTGGAATGCTTTTACAGCGACTTCCGTACCCCAATCAAAATAACCATCCTCACGACCCGGTTCAAATCCAATTCCTTTCAGAATGCTTTGTGCATACTGGATTTGTTCATCGTTCATATCCCGCTGCAGGACCTTCTCAACGGCCAGCTGATGGGCATTAAAGTAATCTGGCTGTTTTACTTTGATTGTCGGTTTGATCCCCTTTTTATGGATCCAGTTGCCTGAAGGCGTCAGCCACTTATATAATGTAAGTTTAATCTTACTGCCATCACCCATCGGTACAGCTTGCTGTACTGTGCCTTTCCCGAAGGTCTTCTCGCCGACCAATGGATAGCCTCCCGCCTCCTGCATGGCGCCAGCCAGGATTTCCGAGGCTGATGCGCTGCCTTTATCCGTCAAAACGGCAATGGGATAATCTTTCGCTTTCTTAAGGCTTGTAAAAAACGATTGGGTTTCTCCCGTTCTTTCTGCAATTTGCAAATAGGGCTTTTCTTTTGTGATGAACTCGCCAAGAATCGTTTCCACACTAGAAAGAAGGCCACCTGGATTGCCTCGTACATCTATGACCAAGCCTTCGATTCCCTTCTTTTCCAGCTCCTTCATCTGTTTTTTGAAATCAGTGGCAGTATTCTCCGAAAATGTAGTCAACTCGATGTAACCTATTTGTTCTCCGGCGACTTCCTTAATTGATGAAAATACGGTATCCAATGGAATTTCAGCACGAACCATATTGAATTCAAGTGGATTGGCAACCCCTGCCCGCTTTATTTCCATTTTTACGGGTGACCCTTTTTCGCCACGGATTTTCAGGCGTGTTTCATATAGATCTAAACTTTCTACACTTACACCATTCACCTTAAGGATTTGATCTTTCGGCTTTAATCCAGCTTTTTCGGCAGGCGAGTCTTTGTAAGGAGATACAATTATGACCTTACCATCTTCCATGCCAATTTCAGTCCCTATCCCTTCAAAAGAGGAGTCCAAGGTTTCATTGAATTGCTTAGCGGTCTCCTTGTCCATATATACGGAATAAGGATCTTTCAACGCTGACAGCATCCCTTGGATGGCACCTTCCACCAGATTAGAACCGTCCACCTGTTCTACATACTGGCTTACGATCAAACCGTAAGCTTGTTCCACTTTTGCCCATTCCTTATCCTTCGGGATTGTTTGACTTTCTTCCTTTGCTTCATTCTTATCCGGGAAGCTTGTCCAATATATGCCCCCCACTGCTCCAATGGCTAGTGACATGATGATTGCTAGAGGAAGTACCCATTTTTTGACCATATTTATCCCCATTTCTGACCCTGATATGTATTTCACTATATGTGGGGATTGGAATGAATATGCTTGAAGAAAATGATACACCACAAAAAAAACAGATTAGGAATTTATCCTAATCTGTTTTTCCGATGATATATTGGGTATTAAATATTTATATAGTTTAATGGATTAACAGCATTTGACTTGCTATAATTCCATGGCCCTTTATGTAACTCAAAGTGTAAATGCTGACCGGTTGAATGTCCTGTACTACCCATGATTCCAATTTGTTCGCCTTTAGCAACAACAGAACCTTCGCTTACTTGTCTAGATCTTAAATGTGCATACACAGTAGTCCATTGCTGACCGCCGATTGAATGGGTAACAAAGATGACGTTACCGTATGTACTTGATAAGTAAGAACGGCTTACGACTCCGTCGGCTGCCGCTACAACTGGAACCGTTCCGCTAGCAGCAATATCAATGCCGGCATGCTGTTTATTCCAACGTTCACCCATTCTTGATGATACATATCCTGCACTTGGTCTAGTGAAAGTACCCGATGATACAGCTGGCACTTCACTTACATTAGACGAAGAGAGTGAAGGTGATGGTGATGAACTGTTGCTTTTTGCACTGGATTCTGAAGAAGTAGATTGTTTTTTAGATTCGGATGCTCGAGATGCTGCTTGTGCTGCCGCTTGAGCCGCTTCTTGCTCTGCACGTTTTTGCGCTTCGGCTGCCGCTTTTTTACGAGCTGCTTCCAATTCGGCAAGACGTTGATGCTCTAAGTTGATGGCTGACTTGATAGCCTTTTCTTGAGCAGCAAGATTCTCTTTTTCTTCCTCTAAGCCCATCTTCACATCTTCATGTTCTTTAGTTTGTTGTCTTAATTTCTTAACCAATGCATCCTTTTCTTGCTTCTGCTGCTTTTGTTGCATTTGAATTTCCAATAGTTCAGCTTTTGCCACTTGTAAACTGGCAAGCTTCGTTTCAACGGCATTTTGCTTTTCTTCCAGATCCTTTTTATCCAGCTCATGCTGTTTTAAAATATCCCTGTCGGCTTCAGCAATTGTCGCTACAGCCCCGACACGGTCAACTAAATCCCCAAAACTGGATGATCCGAATAATACTTCAAGATAGTTCACGTCCCCACCAGTCTCCTGGAAAGAAAGTGCCCTTTCCTTCAATACTTCATTACGTTTTGCGATCCGCTCTTTTAATACTTTAATCTCTTCTTTCAATGCCTCTATTTCTTTTTTCGTTTCTGTAATTTCAGCATTTTTAGCATCGATTTTTTTTGAGGACTCTGCAATTTTCGCTTCAATGGCCTCGATTTGTTCTTCTGCAGTCATTTGCTTATCCTGCAGGTTATCGATTTTCTTCTCCGTGTCGGAAATATTCGATTCAACGCCCGAACGTTTTTCCTGAATGGATTGTTTCTGTTTTTGCAGATCCGAAATCGACTCAGCATGAACCGAAGGTGCCGCTAAAATGCTTCCCAACCCAATCATGATGGAGGCATTCATGGCAATGATATTTTTTTTCACGTTTCATTTCCCCTTTCAATCCCGTTACATCCAGTGCCTTGTAACGTCTCTCTATCTGTATCTGGCTTCTTTTAATATTCGAGTGTAAAGATGCTTTTTTATACTTTCAAGAACTTCCTAACGGACATCAAGCTGCCCCATATCCCGATAACGGCGCCAATTACAATGAGGATGGCCGAAACTTGATAAATAAATGGGTTTGCAGGTAGAAAATCTATGAATTTGAACGTAATCTGCGGCGCAGCATATTTATAAATATTGTAGTAGAGTGCAGCAATCAGACCGATTGGAATGATGGAACCGAGGATTCCCAACCATAGTCCTTCCAAGAAGAATGGCCAACGGATGAATGTATTCGTTGCTCCCACTAATCTCATGATCTCAATTTCTTTTCTTCTAGCTACAATGGTAATTTTAATCGTATTCGAAATCAGGAACATTGCAGTAAATAGTAATCCTACAATAAGAACGATCCCTATGTTTCTCGCGATATTCACGAATTTGAATAGTTTCTCGACGTAGCCTTGTCCATATTTAACACTTTGGATATAATCAAGACCTTCGATTTCCTTTGCCACCTTGATGACATCTTGCGGAGATTTCGTCTTGATGATATAAACGTCCCTTAATGGGTTGTCCTGTTCAAATGGTTTAAATGCATCACCATTATCGCCTAAATCATCTATTAAATTCGTAAGCTCTTCATCTTTTGGAGAGAAGATGACTGATTCAATGCCCTTCATCTTCGTAATCTTCCTACCAATATCTTTTATATCGTCATCATTCGCCGCATTATCAATATGTGCACGAACTTCGACATCTTTCTCCACATTTCCCGCGATATGATTTAAATTCATCATGAGCACTAAAAAGACGCCAACCAATGTTAGTGTGACCGTTACTGCACTGACTGAAGCAAACGTCATCCATCCATTACGGCCAATATTTTTAAAACTTTCACGGAAGTGACGGAGCAATGTTCTAAATTTCATATCCGTAATCACCTCGATGTTCATCGCGAACTATTTTTCCACTTTCAATGGCAATGACACGTCGTTTGATATTGTTGACGATGTCCCTATTATGTGTGGCCATGACAAGTGTAGTCCCGCGTTTATTAATTTCTTCAAATATGTTCATGATTTCCCACGATGTTTCAGGATCAAGATTCCCTGTAGGCTCGTCGGCTATGACTACCTTAGGGTCATTGACGATCGAACGGGCTATCGCAACCCTTTGCTGTTCCCCACCAGATAACTCGGAAGGCAGCATCCTTGCTTTATGTTTAATGCCAACCAGATCAAGAACTTCCATGACTCTCTTTTTGATTTCTTCTGGTTCCTTTTCGATAACTTCCATGGCAAATGCTACATTTTCATATGCAGTGAATGTTTGAAGGAGTTTAAAATCTTGGAATACCATACCGATATTACGGCGGAATAGAGGAACTTTCGAATTGCGGATACTTGGCAGGCTTACGCCATTGACCAAGATATTACCGCTTGTCGGCTTTTCTTCCCTATACATCATTTTGATGAAGGTCGATTTTCCGGCACCACTCGGACCTACTACATAAACGAACTCGCCTGGCTTTATTTTCACATTGATACCATTAATGGCAATTACGCCATTTGGATATGTCTTTTTCACATCTATCATTTCTATCATTCTAAAACCACCTAATTTGCTTGTATTATCACTATGTATCTACAGCTTTTTCGACAATTTTCACTGAAATCTGACAGGAATCTCTCTTACTTGAGCACAGAAACATTATAACATCAAATTTTGTCAAATTAAGCATAAAAAATATTACAGTTTCATTTCAGTTAGACATATATCAACATCTATGTAATATTCCTAGGATTTGATTGCTTGATAAGGGATTAAATGTGGTTATTCAAGGATTTTAAAGGAGACTATACGAAATGAAACGTCCTGCTAAGCAGAACGTTTCATTGATCATTACTTATGGTCGGCAAGCCATTCCGCGACCATACTCGCTTCCTTGCCTTGGATTATAGCTTTTGGCATTGCACCTTGGCCATTCGCAATGACCTTTTCGATGTCCGCTTTTGATAGCCTCGAGCCGACCTTCGTTAAATTCGGTCCCACACCGCCTTCGAGATTCACTGCATGGCAGCTTGAACATTTGTTTTCGTAAATTTTCGCGGCATCACCAGCACCTGCCGTTGTCGTTTCGCTATTTTTAGCAGGCTCTTTATCTCCAGCATCATCATTTCCACCGCATGCTGCCAAGGCCAAAGAAGTACCCAGAACTAAGGCTAACCATTTCATTTTCATTGAATTTACCCCCTCTGATTTATACCAGTACAAGAACATTATACCAATTCCATTCCAGTTTAAAACCCTCCCCAAGTTCCTCCGATGCGTCGATTACAATTACAAACGCTTTAGGGTCAACTTGTTTCACCATTTGTTTCAATTTAGTGAATTCCGACTGGTCTATTACGCACATCAATATATAGGACGAGTATCATCCGTATAGCCGCCATATCCCGATATCCCTGTAACACCACCCCGGTCATGGCAATTATGGCCGAACCAACAATCACCCATCAATACTCCATTAACTTTTGCATTAAAGGATGCTTCGCCTCCCGGTTTCTTTTCCTCTATATATAGTATTGTCCGAACGAAGCAGAACATCCCTTTTCATATCCTGTTAATGTCAGCCAGAGGACGTGTTTAATAGGTCATTCAAGGATCTTTCATTCATAAGAAACCATAAAAAAGCCGGACCGCGAAACGGTCCGACTTAATATCTTATAATTTTGAACGTAAGTACGCATCAATGAACATATCAATGTCCCCATCCATGACAGCTCCCAAGTTTCCGGTCTCCGCACTAGTACGGTGATCTTTAACCATGGAATACGGGTGGAAAACATAAGAACGAATTTGGCTTCCCCAGCCAATTTCCTTTTGCTCACCGCGGATTTCATCCAAATCCGCTTGTTGCTGTTCGATTTCACGTTGATACAATTTGGCTTTCAGCATATTCATGGCTTGGGCCTTGTTTTTGATTTGCGATCTCTCGTTTTGGCACGTTACCACAGTATTTGTAGGTAAATGGGTGATCCGGACTGCCGAGTCAGTTGTATTGATATGCTGACCACCTGCACCACTTGCCCGGTACGTGTCGACTTTCAAATCTTCCGTGCGTATTTCTATATTGATCGTCTCATCGAATTCCGGCATAACTTCACACGAAACGAATGAAGTATGGCGCCGTCCCGATGAATCGAAAGGAGAAATACGGACTAGACGGTGCACGCCCTTTTCCGCTTTCAAATAGCCATAGGCGTTATGGCCTTTGAAAATTAAAGTGACACTCTTGATTCCAGCTTCATCACCTGGAAGGTAATCAAGGGTTTCCACTTTAAAGCCTCTTTTTTCACCCCATCTTGTATACATACGAAGTAGCATGGAACCCCAATCCTGGGATTCCGTTCCGCCTGCACCTGGATGAAGTTCAAGAATGGCATTTTTCGAATCATATTCTTCACTTAGTAAAAGTTGAAGTTCAAAGTCATTCATCTTTTGTGAAAGAATCGTGATTTCTTCTTCCAGCTCAGCCAAAAGTTCTTCATCATTCTCTTCTTTCACTAGTTCATATGTCAAATCCAGATTTTCATATGATTCATTAAGGTCGGACAATTGATTCACTTGTTCTTTCAAAGCATTCGTTTCATTGATGACAGTCTGTGCTTTTTGCTGATCATTCCAAAAATCAGGATGTGTCATCTCATTTTCAAGCTGTGCGATTCGTGCCTCTTTTTCATCTAAGTCAAAGAGACCCCCTAAAGTCCGTTAATCGTTGCGCTGTCCGTTCGAGTTCGTTTCTAATTTCTGCCAATTCCATTTCTCTTCACCTCATTAAGTATGTTAAAAAAATCCCTGTAGAGGGATTCGCTTCATTACAAATTAACCTCTTCAAACTATATGCAAATATATTGCTTTATGCAAACTAAACATGAAAAGAGGCGGCAAGCGTTAAACTTTACCGTCTCATAATCATTATACACCTAACTTTAGCCTAAATTACCATGGCAATTCTTATATTTTTTACCGCTGCCGCATGGACATAACGCATTCCGGCCAACGTCTTCCTTTTTACGGGCAGGGGCCTTTTTCACTTTTCCCCCGTCTTCTTCCTTCGGGTTGACCGCTTGTCCTTTTATGACTTCCTTCCGCTCTAAATTGTTGCGGATTTCAGCCTTCATGATATATTTAGCGACTTCATCTTCCATAGAAGCAATCATGGCTTCAAACATTGCGAAACCTTCAGATTGATATTCACGTAACGGATCGATCTGGCCATAAGCACGAAGGTGGATCCCTTGGCGCAATTGCTCCATTGCATCAATATGGTCCATCCACTTACTATCGACTGCACGAAGAACGATTACTTTTTCGAACTCACGCATTTGTTCTTCGGATAGCTCTTCTTCTTTTTCGTCATAGCCTTCTTTCACTTTTGCTAAAATGAATTCAACCAATTCCAATTCATCTTTTCCATCTAAATCATTTACAGTGATTGAGCCTTCATTGAATAGGTTACCATTCAGGTAATCGACTAGACCTTGTAAATTCCAGCCTTCCTCATCGCCCATTGGTGCAAATGCGGCAACATTGCGCTGGATGGATGCAGTAATCATCTTTTCGACGATTTCACGTAGGTTCTCACTTTCCATTACATCGAAACGCTGCTTATAAATAATTTCCCGTTGTTGACGGAGAACATCATCATATTGCAGTAACTGCTTACGTGAATCGAAGTTATTGCCTTCGACCCGTTTCTGTGCGGATTCAACGGCCCTGGTCACCATTTTACTTTGAATTGGCTGGGAATCATCCATACCAAGACGTGCCATCATGCTTTTCATGTTATCCGAACCGAAGCGGCGCATCAATTCATCTTCCATTGATAAATAGAATTGAGTGACCCCTGGGTCTCCTTGACGGCCGGAACGACCACGCAACTGGTTATCTATACGCCTGCTCTCATGGCGCTCCGTACCGATGACAGCAAGTCCACCAAGCTCCTTGACACCTTCACCAAGCTTGATATCCGTACCACGTCCTGCCATGTTGGTAGCGATCGTGACTGAGCCTTGATTACCTGCATTCGCAATGATTTCCGCTTCACGTTCATGGTTCTTTGCATTCAAAACATCGTGAGGGATCCCTTTTTTAGATAAATAGGCAGAAATGACTTCAGATGTTTCGATGGCAACCGTACCGACAAGCACAGGCTGACCCTTTGTATAACGTTCGGCGATGTCTTCCACGACAGCCTTGAATTTCCCATCAGTTGACGCGTATATAAGATCTGCCCGGTCATCCCTAACGATATTCCTGTTTGTCGGGATTGCGATGACATTCATATTATAGATATTGCGGAATTCCTCTTCTTCCGTTTTGGCTGTACCAGTCATACCGGAAAGTTTTTCGTACATCCTGAAATAGTTCTGGAACGTAATCGTCGCAAGAGTCATGCTTTCATTTTGAATCTCAAGGCCTTCTTTCGCTTCAATCGCCTGGTGGAGACCTTCACTGTAACGGCGGCCCTTCATCAAACGGCCAGTGAATTGGTCAACGATGACAATCTCACCTTCCTGGACCACATAATCCACATCCAAATGCATGGAAACATGCGCCTTCAACGCCTGATTAATATGATGATTCAAAGTAACGTGACTAATATCGAACAAATTATCGATGTTAAACGCTTTTTCAGCTCGGTTCATCCCATCTTCGGTCAGCTGAACACCTTTTGTCTTTTCATCATATGTGTAATCCGTATCTTTTTGTAACGTTCTCACAAACGCATTGGCTTGAATATAAAGCTGGGCCGATTTTTGTGCGGAACCGGAAATGATCAAAGGCGTTCTCGCCTCATCGATCAAAATCGAATCGACTTCATCAATGACAGCAAAGTGCAATGGGCGCTGTACCATTTGTTCTTTATATAACACCATATTGTCACGTAGGTAATCAAAACCTAACTCATTATTCGTGCTATACGTAATGTCAGCATTGTACGCCTCTTGTTTTTCTTCTTTAGAATGACTGTTCAAATTCAATCCGACGGTCAAGCCAAGGAAATCATACAATACACCCATCTCAGTAGCATCACGGTGTGCTAGATATTCGTTGACAGTAACGACATGTACACCTTTACCAGTAAGCGCGTTTAAATAAACCGGCATGGTGGAGGTTAATGTTTTACCTTCCCCCGTTTTCATCTCGGAGATATTTCCATCATGAAGCGATGCCCCACCCATGATTTGAACACGGTAAGGATATAAGCCCAGAGCACGCTTTGCCCCTTCACGCGCAACCGCAAAAGCCTCAACTAGCAGATCATCCACTGTTTCCCCGTTTTGATAACGCTCTTTAAACTCACCCGTTTTGGCACGCAGCTGTTCATCCGATAACGCAGCCGTCTTATCAGCCAGCGCTTCGACCTGATCAGCGATTTTTTCCAAACGCTTTATTTCCCGCTTATTTGGATCAAAAACTTTATTTAATATATTAAGCATTCAATAACGCTCCTCTATTATGGTAATGATCGTTCAATAACAAAATTCATATAAGTAAGAAGAAACACACCTTCTATTATTACAATCCACGCTTAATTTTACCACTTCTACCCTAGAGGTACAACTTCATGTCACTTACCTGGTATAGACCTGAATACAATTCTTGCGAAAAACAATGGATAAATGAAGAGTAAAACTGTTAAAATAAAAGGAAGTATAAAAAATATATTGCAAACTCCCCACTATTCCAAATGCAACTGAGAACTATCCATAACCTTCCATCACTAGATCTGTGTCCTTCTCTAGCGATAGCATGTCAAGGTAATCAAACCTTACAGGCTCCCATTCTTTGAATGATTTAATGTGGGCTACTCAAACTTATAAGCAGAAGATAAATAGAACATGTTTCGAGGTGGTATTGATGATTGGTAAACGTGTAAAAAAACTGCGAGAAGAAAAGAAAATGTCCATGACTGAACTCGCCGATAAAGCGGGGGTGGCAAAGTCTTACTTAAGTTCGCTCGAGCGAAACTTACAAACGAATCCTTCTATTCAATTTCTTGAAAAAATCTCCGCCGTGCTTAACATTCCTGTTGATGCCCTTCTTTACGATGCACCAAATAAGGAAAACTTGGACACTGACTGGATGAAAATCGTTGAGGAGGCTATGAATTCGGGTGTATCAAAACAACAATTCAGGGAATTCATCGAGTTTAATAAATGGAGGAAAGATAAAGAAGAATAGTAGTTTAATAATCTACCTACATACTCCGGAAGAATACAGCTTGAATGAACTAGACTTGCTAGAATCTCATGGAAGAACATCCCTATAAGCAGCTAATGAATTGAACCACTGTTTATAGGGATGTTCTCGCTCCTTTTCAGTACTCAACTTCCATCGTTCTCCTCTAATGTAACCTCAAGGCTTTCCCGTTCAAAAAAAGCACTAATTTCCTCTTTTTTGAAACCCAAGCTCCTTGCTTCTGAAATCAACTTTACCCATTCTTGATCTATTTCCACATTAGCCACCTCTTCTACCTCCTAAAATACTCTTTGTATTTCAGGCAGACCAGCCATCGTAGTCGCTAAACCTTAGACCTGTGCCTTTGCGCCCTAATCTTCCAATAAGTTTGCCTTTGTCGTGTTACTATTACCAAATACATTACTTTTAATCATATTATAACGGATACACACTCCATATATTGCTATTTTATGTCGGTAATCTATCTAAAAGCAAACCTTTTATCCGACAAAATATTACAATATTAGGAATATTTAATATTAATTCAATCATTATCAAAGTCCTATTCATATTCGCTTTTTTATAAAATGGGGGATACTGCCTTCATTAACCATTCGATGGGGCGTATTAATTCTCTCTTTAGGTGCAACCAATTTTCCGCACAGTTAAGTCCTCACCGCAGATCGGGCAAAGCCACTTTCCATATTCGGCACTGCTAAAGGAAGCCCTATGGTATTTATGGCAATTGTTTCGATATAAAAAAACGCCTCCTCTGCACCTTGATCAAATGTTTTTTTATAAGAAACCACTCGTTCTCTTTAAAGAATTAACAACTTGAGTATAGTACAAAAGTCGGTGGTGTTTGAATAGGTAAAAATAAACGTCTATCTCGTTAAAGAACAAGAATTGTTCGTTAATTACAGTCATTTTTTATACCTTTTGATTATATCCATCTAACTTTAGTAAAATAGTAATGAAATAATCAACAGCAAACATATCGGCTCATCGACTATTAATGTAATGGGAAACTGCCAAAATGTATAAAAAAAGCACAACCCAGAGGCTGGGTTGTGCTTTTGATCTAAGATTAATATATTTAACTAGGTTCAATTAATCCGTAGCGTCCATCTTTACGTCGGTACACCACGTTCGTTGTGTTAGTATCCGCATTCGTATATACGAAGAAACTGTGACCAAGCATATTCATTTGTAAAATGGCTTCTTCACTGTCCATCGGCTTCAAATCAAAGCGCTTATTGCGGACCACTTCAATATCAGTATCCTCTTCGAATTCATCCACCACTTCGTCAACTTCCGTATTGAAGGCGAATGCCTCAGGAGTCGTAGATAGGTTGTTCCGGAACTTACGATTGACCTTCGTTTTATGTTTACGAATTTGGCGTTCAAGCTTATCATTGATCAAGTCAATGGCAGCGTACATATCCGCATTTTCCTCTTCAGCGCGAAGAACCAAATTCTGCATAGGGATCGTCACTTCGACTTTGGATGTATTATTGTTCACTTTCAAATTCACTAACACATTTGCATCTGGTGTATTGTTAAAATATCGTTCTAACTTGCCAATTTTCTTTTCGACGTATTCTCGAATTGCTGGAGTTACCTCAATGTTTTCACCGCGTACGTTGTAATTCATAAAGTGAGTCCTCCTTAAATTAAGACTATACAGTTAGATTCTACAATACCCCTCCGGTTCCCTTTAGAAACACATCATGAAATATGTCGAAATTATGAAGCAATTGTCGGAAGGTTTTGGAAAGGGTTGATGTCTGCCCTAGCTTCATTATAACAAATGCCTAGCAATAAAGAAAAAATTAAGCCCGAATTATTTACAGAAAATTTAAAAATCTTTAACATAAAAACCGTTTGGAATCCAAACGGCTGGGTAATCAATTTCTTTTATCGTAGAACATGCCATCGATTGATAGACTTTCATAGGGGTTCGTGTATTTATTAGATGATTTTTTCTTCTTATTTATTTCCTGGATATCCCGCTTTATCTCCAGCTTTTGGAGATAAAGCATGCGATCGACCTGTTCGTTAAGTAACATTGTTGCACGGCCAAGCTGTTGCTCTTCACCAGTAAAAGGCGGTTTGATTTGAGAAAGAAGTTCATCCCGCTGGTCAATCAGCTGTGTGAACCTTTCTATTTTATCTTCACGTTCTGCAATCGTCCGATCTTCCAAAACGGCAAGTAATTCAACAGTCAAATCATGAAAGGTTTGAATGATCATTACACTTGACCGCTTTGTGTAAACTGTTTTTTCCGGTTCATCTGAATAACTTCCTTCCAAGTATCACGGAAGTCAGTAACGAGTCCCTCGACCTCTTCCAAGGCTGCAACATCATTTTCCATATTCGCCTCTATCAGACGTCGGTTCATGAAATCATACAGACTCATCATTTCCTTGGACACTTCGACATCCATATTCAGCGTCACCATCAATTCATGGACAATGTTTTGCGCCTTTATGATGTTGGTATTTTTCGCTTCGATATTTCCTTCTTCAATTGCTTTTTTCCCAAGCATGATGAACTTTATGCAGCCATTATAGAGCATTAATGTAAGCTCTCCCGGGGATGCTGTATTGACTGAACTTTGTTGATATGATTGATATGGATTATTTATCGCCATATTTATCTTCCTTTCCGACTTGCCTTAACTAAAATAAGAAGCTAACGATGAACTTTGGCTGTTTGCCTTTTGAATCGCTTTTTCCATGGCCGTGAACTGATTGTAGTAGCGCGATTCCAATTTCATTAACTTTGCTTCAAATGTTGATATCCTCTTATCCAACCCATCAACCAATTTTCCAATTGTAAAATTGTTATTAACATATCCGGCCTTTCCGGCCTTTTCAGTAATCACTTTCATGGATGATTCTATATCATCCCGTAACCGGCGCGCGAGGCCTTTATCGCTTTTCTCCGTTCCATTGGCCATGAACATATCATAAATCGCATTGGGATCTTCACTAATGGCTGCCCGGAGCTTGTCCTCATCAATCGTTAATTTACCGCCCTCCAAATAATTCTTGGTCGTAGTGATACCCAAACTGCTGAGATTGTTTTTTCCTGGAATTCCATCCACCGAGGTGTATAGGGACGTTCTCATCGTAGTTAGGAGACTTTTTAGTGTTGAGTCACTTTTTAACGTTCCGCTCTTCGCTTTCTCATCCCACATTTTCACTTCATCTTCTGTCATTGCCTTCTTTTGCTCAGTAGTAAGCGGGGTAAAGGAGCGATATTTCGCTTCACCTGTTTTATCCTGAACCTTTTTAATGATTTCATTGTATTTATTCACAAACTGAGTGATTGTATCCAAGATGGAATCCACATCAGCCGTTGATGAGAATGTGATGGTATCCGTCGTTTTTTGCTTAATCGTTATTTCCACTCCATTGATTTGAAACGTATTCGATGGCCGGGAAATGTCCAGTCCATTATAAGTAATCGATGCATTTTCCCCTTTTGCGCCGCCAGCCCCTTCATTATTACTGCTCATTTTTAACACAGCAAAAAAATCTCCGCTACCCCCTAATTCAATTTCAGGGCGATCATTTACATCACCGGTATTTTTAGCAGTGATGGAAAACTTCTGGGAGGTTTCATCAAAAAATAGAGTCACTCCCGAGTTAGCATTAATTTTATTAATAACACTCTCTAGCGTATCGTTTTCATCAAGAGTAAGCGTATACGGTTTGTCCATTGTTACTCCATCTTTTACTTCCGTATCAAAACCGCCATCTTTATTGATAGCCAGTATCGTAATATCTTGAGGAGTCGTGATACCCAATTCCGATAGTTTCTTTTTGGAATCAGTAACTGCTGATTTATCTGTACTGGTCATGGTTGCTGCTTTGGCAAGCCCATTCACCTTGATATTTCCAGTAAAATCACTGGTCGAGCCCACATTTCTCACCGATACTGCATCTGGATTCGATACCGATATTTTCTTTTTAATAAAGGAAGACTGCTTCCCACCCCCATCACGAATGAGTCTATCCAATTCTGATAAAGATGTATTTATCGAGCGGTAATCATCCCGCTGCCACTCGGAATACTGCTTTTTCTGTGTTAATTTATCCAAAGGCACCCGTTCCGCCTGCATCATACTCTTAACTAATTCATCAATGTCCATTCCACTCGCAAAACCACTGATTCTTACCACAATCAATCACCCGCCTATATTTTTTCATCCACCATAATCCCGACAAACTCTGTCATTGCCGCATAGAAATCCAGTAACTTCTTAGGAGGGATCTCCCTGATCGTCTCATCCGTAACGTCATCCACAACCTTGACATAATACTCATTCAGCTCCTCATGATACTCAAAATGGATGGCCGTTTGTGTTGGATCCAGGAAGGTGTTCAAACTTTCCACTACTTCATTCACCTTTTCTTTAGCAGGCTCATTAATAGATTCCACACTTTGTTCTGAATAGGCAAGCGTATTCATTTCACGTTGATAATATGAACTAATTCCATCTGAGATTGCTGTTCTAAGCTGTGAGGAAAGAATATTCGTGGACAAACTCTCCAGCATCTAAATAGCCCCCAATTTGATCTGTTTACTTTTTATATCGGTAATTAAGGTTTTATTTTTAGTCACTCATAGATTTTGGTTGCACCTGCAAATACTCATTAATGATCCTTTGAGAGATTCTACTAAAAAAACTCCAGAAAAATATTTGGGGTCTAGTTGATTTCCACTCCAGGCACTCGCTTTCCGCGGGCGGTCCGGGAGACTCCTGCGGGGTCTCCCTTGGACACGTATCCCCCTCAGGAGTCGTACCTTCCGTTCCAATCAACTTTGTTCTAATATTTAGATAGAAAGCCCTTTACCTACAATCTTGTTTAGAACTTCCCTTTTTATTCAAATAATCAGCGAACATACTAAAAATTGATATATCCCATCCAGCTTGCGATTGATAGCTGTGTTCACAGTCATTTCACCATACACATTACTGACATCTTCAGCTATGTATTTTGCAGTGCCATCATACTCTATTAGGATTATAGCCATAAGGTTCCTTGGTGACATGAACGAATGGTCCCTTCCTTTTTAAGGGGCAGTAATCTCTTTTTTCCTACATCACAGTGTTCCTTACACCCTTCAATCAGTACAAATAAAAGAGCCTGACACAAAGTGTCAGACCCTTTATTGTTAAGCTAACTATTCAATTAACGAAGTAACTGAAGAACGCCTTGCGGTTGCTGGTTAGCTTGAGCTAGCATTGCTTGAGATGCTTGCGCCAAGATAGAGTTTTTAGTTTGCTCCATCATTGTTTTTGCCATATCTGTATCACGTATACGTGATTCAGCAGCAGTCAGGTTTTCTGATGAAGTACCTAAATTGTTGATAGTGTGCTCTAAACGGTTTTGGTTTGCACCTAGTTTAGAACGCTCTGCTGATACTGTATTAATTGCTTCATTAATTTTTGTTATTGCTGCAGCAGCACTAGCATGGGTTCCTACATTTAATGCTTGTTCAGTTGTTTCGTTATTAGTTCCGTCTGTTACTGCTAATCCTGCATTATCTGCTCCTTTAGTAGATATACCTAAAGCTTCTGCACTCATATTTCCAATATCAAGAGTCAAACTTTGTTTTTCATTAGCCCCAATTTGGAATTTAAGGCTCTTATCCGGGTCAGCAGGAACTGCGTCGACCTTTTCTGCACCCTTAGTAACTTCTGTTACAGTTCCAACGCCGTTACCAGTCAAGGCAGCAGAAGATTCTTTGTCAGCTTTTTGAGTTAAAGTAATTTTTCCTGTTCCAGCATCAACAGCTACAGAATAGTTATCTTTAAGTGCGGCATTACCTTCGATGGCAGCTTTTAATGTATCAGCATTACTGAATTTACCTGTAGCTGGATCCTCATCCCCGGCAGCTACAACTGTGAATGTTTGACCACCAATTTCAATTGTATCGTCTACAGTGGTGGAAATTGATCCAAAATCAAATGAATATTCTCCTGCAACTGCTGGTTTCCCTGCCACTGCTGCTCCATCTTTGTCGCCGTTTAATAGTTTTTGATTATTGAACTCAGTTGTGTTAGCGATACGGTTAATTTCAGATGTTAGGGAATTGATTTCTTTTTGGATTTCATTACGGTCTGTACCAGTATTGGTGTCTGTTGCTGCTTGTGTAGCAAGCTCACGCATACGTTGCAGAATATCAGTCGTTTCGTTTAATGCACCTTCTGCAGTTTGAATCAAAGAGATGGCATCTTGTGAGTTACGGGAAGCTTGGTCCAAACCGCGGATTTGTCCACGCATTTTTTCAGAGATTGCAAGACCGGCAGCGTCATCGCCTGCACGGTTGATACGCATACCTGATGCAAGTTTCTCCATTGATTTAGATTGTGCATTCGTTGCACTTGATAATTGACGGTGCGTGTTTAAAGCTGAGATATTGTGATTGATAATCATTTTATGTTTCCTCCTTGAGTTTTAAGTTCCCACGTCCATGTGGTTGTTTACGAAAGCAATGAATAAGTCAATTTCACTGCTCATCGTTGTATATTTAATATCGGCCTGCTTGGAAACATATTTAGCGGGTTTTCAAGACTTTTTCTTGAAATACTCATTTATATTTTCCAGAAGATTGGTTTTTATTTCAGAAGCTTCGCTATTTTCCTGCTGGATGGACAGGTAGATTTCCTTCCTATGGATATCGACGCTTTTAGGAGCATTGATACCCAGTTTAATTTGTTCTCCCTCAACAGCCAAGATCGTAATTTCGATATCATCGCCAATCATGATCGCTTCGTTTAGCTTTCTGGTCAATACGAGCATCATTCCTCCCCCTGTTCTGCTGGAGGTTCAATCAATCTGTGCTTTGTACGGTATTCACTGCCGTTCATGATAAATTGCTTTCCCGTTTTTTTAGAGGCATTTATGATGATGGGAGCCTGAAGATTCGCCGTAGTTTCATTGAAAGGGTCTTGAATCGTTAATATGACTAAAGTAATGACTTCCAGTTCCGTTTCTATTAATAAAGAAGATAATACCTCATCCGGAAGCTCCACTTCGTAATCACGAAACACTTCAAAAGGATTTGTCACAATGAAGGCAACCTCTTTTGTTTTTACAGATTGCAGGACGAAAAAGGGCGTGTCATCCAGAGTTAGCAAACAAAACTGTTTTTCTTCTAGAAATCCTGGTATCCCGCTATCAAATCGATAAATCTCTTCTTCCACTAATTCGATTTCGCCATGAAATTTTGTTTGTAGAATCATCATTGTTTCACTCACCTATCTCATCCGGAAATAAATTGATGAAATCTATATCCAGCGCATTTTTTTGTAGAATTTCCACATCTGCACTCCCTGGTGTGTATGTATGGTTCGGTCTATTGATTCGAGCATCAATGATCGGTTTTTGAGCGGTTGCTTCAATCTCCACCTGGGCCGGCTGATAGTCAAGCTTCACGCTGAAATGAGAGGGAATCCACCCAAGATTGAATTGCTTCTCCGGCGCTTTGCTGTTTTGCCTGGCCTGTTCAGCGAGTGCATTACCGCCTTTTTCAATATGCCTTAGCTCCGTCCCCTGCTGAGCACGTCTTGCCATACCAGCCAGCCAATCTTGATATCCCTGCCGGGCAAATTCCTCCACTCGCTTGGAAAGGCTTTTTAAATCCATATCTTCCCTGGCTTGTGACTGGTCGATCGTCAGCTTGCCTGGGGCCGTTCGGATTTCCAGGATTGCCTGCGGCTGTTCGATAGATTGGTCCGCTTCCTTCTGTTCGATTTGCTGTACAGGCTGTTCTATATTCAATCCAATCTTCATTGAGGTGGATTGCAATCTAATTTGTGGAATCTGCATCATCAACACTCCTTAAGAGAAAAAAGCTATCCTTTTAAGAATAGCTTAGCGAAGAAAATCCAATAAACTCGGTTGCATGATTTTTGCACCGATACTTAATGCAGCACTATGGATACTTTCCTGGGTCGTCAAATCCATGATTGCTTTTTCGATATCGACATCCTCATTTTTCGAAAGGATTTCAGTAGCAAAGACCTCCTGCTGTTTGAGGCGGTCAGTCATCAGCTCAATCCGATTCTGCCTTGCGCCAACCTGTGCTTGCATGCCTAAGAAAGTATTTATGGTTGCGTCAAGTCCTGCCAGCGTGCCACTCACGTCACCACCGTTTTCAAGTGCGTCGATTGTTTGGTCAATGCTTCCCCCAGCGGCAAGCGCATCACCAAAAATCTTCGAACCGTCCGTATTGATTTTCAGGGAAATCCCGGAAAACACTTCAAGGTTTATGTCTCCTGTGCCATACACCGTATTCCCATTCCCATCTTTAACGGAAGACGGTCTCACATTTGTATCCTGGCCGTTGAAAATATATTTCCCGCCTATCTGTGTGTCGCCAAGAGTTATGAGATGTTCTTTTAATTGCTTTATTTCCTCAGCAACATTTTTCAGTTGTTCGCCTTCATATGTACCATTGCTGGCCTGAACCGTCAACTCACGTATCCGCTGCATGGCGGAAACAGCTTCAGAAATGGCATCATCCGTGCTGTCGATCCAATTTGTCGCCTCGGCAATGTTGCTCTGATACTGCCCTATTTGATTGAGGTTTGTCCGGTACCCCATTCCCATCATGGCAGCGACAGGGTTATCGGATGGTTTGGAGAATTTCTTTTGAGAGGAAACCTGCTCTTGCAGCTTGGCCATCTTCTCGTAACTGCTGCTTAAATTGCTTAACAAATTATTGGTTAGCATCGATTGCGTTACCCGCATGTTCGTTCACTCCCATTATCGGCCTACAGTGCCCATTCCGTTTATGATTTTATCGAGCATTTCGTCCATCATCGTCATCATTCTTGCAGAAGCATTGTATGCTTGCTGGAATCTGATCATATCGGTCATCTCTTCATCCAAGGATACAGAACTGACAGAGTCTCTATTTTGGTTAACGGATGTAGCAAGCACGACAGAATTGGAAAGGTTTTTTTGGGCGCTTTGAGAATCCACACCCAGTTTTCCGATGATTCCGGAATAATATGTGTCGAAACTTCCCGTCAATTCCTTTGAATTTTGGTCTTTAGTCGAGTACTCACTAAACGCTTTCTTCTTCAGGTCAGCCAGGAGTTTGGCATTTTCATTATCCCCGGATGCCCCTCCGCTTTTAGCGCCTGCGGCAATTTTCGAGGGATCCTTTACGATTTCACTATTCACCTTGATGCTTTGGGCAGCGCTCTTACCTGGTTCTATTTCAAAGAAGTCCAATGTTGAAGCATCGCTATCACCTAGTGCATATCCTTGTTTGTGGATGGCATTAAACTCGTTCACAAAAGCCGTCGTCATATTATCCAGCTTTTTTAGCATATCAGGATACGCTCCCCCGATCGTACCATCATCCTTTTTATAACCAAAATTGTTGATCAAACCGGATAGTTCCCCCGAGAATTTGTAATCCGTCATTGTTTTTGAACCGAACTTCACCCCGTCTACCATACCTGTCGTTTTATCATAGCTAACTTCAACTTTCGAAGTTCCCACCATCCCAGTTTGGTTAACACTTACTAGATTGATAGGCGGCACATAAGACGAACCTTCTTCTTGCATCAATTCGATGTTGTATAGCCCTGCAGCTACATCGCTGGATCTTCCGTAATCCGTCGGAATGACGTTATTCACTTTTATGCTGACAAGCTGCGAAAGTTGGTCTACAAGTACATCACGTTTATCATAAAGGTCATTTGGAATATATCCATGCGGCTCCACTTTACTGATTTGTTGATTGAGTTGATCAATGCTGCTAATGAGCGGATTGATTTCGTTCGCTTTGACGTTTATCTGATCACCGATATCCGTTTGAACGCTCGTTAGCGATTTGTAGTAATAGTTAAGGGTATCCGCGACCATGACGCCCGTTGAGGCAACGACTTCACGGGCCCCGGAGTTTTCCGTATTGGCCGTCAGCCCTTGCAGCGAATTCCAGAACTTCTCCATCGTGGCAGCTAATCCGCTGTCGGTTGGTTCATTCATGATCCCTTCCATTTTAGACAATGATTCGCTCATGGCCCCGCAAAAACCGATTTTATTACTTTGTGTCCTGAATTGTGCGTCCAGGAAACTATCCCGGATCCGCTGAACCGTTTCTGCCGCCACCCCTGTCCCGATTTGGCCAGCTACGCGCGGGCTGTTCAATCCGACAGTTGGAAAGCCAGACGTCTGTACCAGGTTGACCCGCTGCCTTGAATATCCTAATGTATTGGCATTGGCCACATTATTCCCTGTCGTGTACAAGGCTCCTTGAGAGGTGGATAATCCGCGCTTTGCCGTCTCAAGACCCATAAAGGTTGAAATCATTTGCTCAAACCTCCATCTTTTTTCTGTTTCTTAAGCTTTTGAATCAAACATTGCCATGACGCTTTTTACCGGCTTTTTAACCGAATCCCCATAATTCAAGTTCTGATTCTGCGGTCTCAGCATATCCAAAGAGACATTGATGAATTGAAGGGATTGATAGATTAATTGCTGATTTAAACCGTTCCGCTCTTTCAGCTTAGTCACTTCATCAATCAATTCCGCTTTTAGCCGTTCAATGATTTCCGTTTCAACTGGTCCTGTCAGTTCCGTTATGGCATGGATGGAGGCCTTCTTTCCCACGGTTCCATTTACTGCAAGAAATTCCTTGACTGCCCCGTCTCTCTCTCTATCGGTTTGACTGATTGCTTTAATATGCTTTTGTTCCTGAATCAGCAGGGCAGTAATTGCCTCGGTATCACTTGCTTTCAAAATGGCCGTTTTTCTTATCGCTAATTGATTGAAGCTTTTATGAAGCTTGATCAATTTTTCAAGCGATTCGATGATGTTCCGTGCAGACATTTTGCTGCCTCCTCCGCTCATAAATGAAGGACGGAAACTGGTCCCGTCCACTTCATTCAAACTTTAGTTCATTTCCGGTAAAAATCGATGAGGCCTTTAGCCGTTGCCTGGGCATTCAATTTATAATTTCCGTTTTCAACTTGGATTTTCAGTTCGTCCACCTTTGCTTGTCTAGCAGCAGGAATCGGAGATGATTGCTGCATTTCTTTTGCCGCTGAAGAAATTTCAACTTTATCCGAGGCATTGACCTTAGACTCTTTGATATTCCCCGTTTTATTGGCTTGAAGATTATACGGGTTAACACCTGTCATACCGATGTTATTGATTTTCATATTCCAGATCCTCTCCTTCGGTCGATTTTTTTAATCCCATAACAATATTATTCTTCAGCAGACCATGAGAATGCTCTGGACTGTGTTATTCACCCTATTGTTATTATCGACTAAGAATCGATTTCTTTTATTGTTTCCTGTAATCTTTCCTTCGACAACCATTGTCGAATATTGTTCTCAATATCGGATATTTTAACAAATCATGCATGCTTTCGCCATGATATCTACCCTTTTTGATCATCCTTCATGTAGTACGTATTTTTTTTATCATTTCCTTTAATTTCAGTTTGGCGCCTTTCCTCACTTTCAAATGCCTGCAAATCCGTAACGAGGGAATCGCTGCACTTGCCGCATAACCTTCCGATCTTGATGTGAGTGCCGCACTTTTCACAAGGAATTCCTAGATTGGGAAACTGGGAAATCCTTAGCTTTCCTGTTTTCACAAATTTAATGATTAAAGTTTCTTCAACGCCAGTTTCCTTAACCACTTGCCTCATGGACGCCGTTCTATTTATTTTCTTGCGGATATAGGCATACACTTTATCATATTGGGCTTCTTCTTCTTTATAACAGGCATCGCATAGATCACGGAATTTCGTCATAACGAATAACGAATTACAGTTTGGACAGTTGAATATTCCCATTGAGTTTCCCTCCCTCACCATCACAACGATTATTCTAATTACTGTTTATATCGAATAATACCAGCGATACTTTAGGACGTTTATTAAAATTAGCTGTTTCACCTAGCCAGGGTGATGGATGATACCTCTCTGGCCCCAGCCGTTTTTAATGCCTTGGCTGCATGCCTGAGCGTTGTGCCTGTAGTGTAAATGTCATCGATGATCAAAATTGATTTATGCTCCAGCAAATCCGTTTGTATGACCTGAAAAACCTGGGGTAATGACATTCTCTCTTGACGTGACTTTTTTGACTGTTTTTCCGTATGGATCCTTGTTAAGATCTCGGCAGTGTGAAGTCCAAGAAGTACTGCCAAAGCCTGCCCCTGGTTGAATCCCCGCTCCCTAAGCCGTTCATCACTAAGCGGGATGGCCGTTACCAGGTCAAACTCCATGTCCTTTAACCTGTCTTTCAAAAAAGGTACGAATACCTCAGCTAATGCATAGTCCCCTCGGTATTTATATTTAGCAATAATATCTTTTAAGTCTTCATTATAATGAAATAGCGATATGTTCTTCGACAAATAGCCGGACCATTCCCTATTCCTTTCCCACCTTGAACAATCCAGACAGATGTCACCAGTACTGTAATTCCTGCCCAGCTCCCTTGAGCATATTGTACATGTTTCCCCGGTTATCCTATTAAGTTTCCCCTCACACTCTTCGCAAATTACCTTTGACTCAGCCCTCACCAATAGGCTCCTCCATGTCAATGCTCCCTTCATTCCTTCATCACAAACTAGGCATCTCTTCATCCAGCAGCCCCCTTTTCATGGCATCTTTATTCATCATTTGTATATGGTGAACCGTCTCAACCATCGCTTTACTTTTACCGTAATGAAAAAAACTGATCGTCCCGGCAGGGTTAGCAACGCTTCTCCCTACCCGGCCGGCAATCTGGACGAGGGCACTATCTGAAAACACTTTATGTTCAGCACCAATCACGGCTACTTCCAGCCGTTCAATTGTCACGCCGCGTTCCAGGATGGTCGTGGTCAATAATCCAGGGACCATTCCATTCCTTAATGCCATTACTCTTTCTTTTCGGTCAGGGTGCCGTGAGTGGACAATCGATAATTTAGGGGACAGCATTTGAAACAGCGGAAGTGCCTGCTCCATCACTTGAATGCTTGGGAAAAACAATAGGAAGGGGATATTCTGCTCAAGTCGTTCACATACCCATCCTTTGATTACGGGAGGAATCTTTTTTTGATGAAATTGTTTTTGCCAGTTGCCGCTCCATTTCATTTCAGGGACAGGGATTGGCTGACGATGATAGCGGGCTGGGATTATAACGGCTTTCAATTTGCCGCTTCGATATAGTCGCTGCATTCGTTTCGAAGGTGTGGCGGTCAAGTAGATGGTTGCGGCAGAAAACTTTTTTGATTTATTAACTGCATAATGCAGCGAATCATCAATTGAGTAGGGAAACGCATCGACTTCATCAACAATGATGACATCGAAGGCTTCAATAAAACGGAATAGCTGATGGGTCGTAGAAACAGTTAGTGGCGCAAACGCATGTCGATCTGTACTGCCGGCGTAGAGCGCCGTGACTTCAATGGCAGGAAAGGCTTTTTTTAACCTTGGTGAGAGTTCGAGAACGACATCGGTCCGCGGTGTTGCCAAACAAATTCGCTTCCCAGCAAGCAAGGCTGCCTCAATCGCTGCAAATAGGACCTCCGTCTTACCGGCACCACATACAGCCCATACAAGGAATTCACCTTTTCCGTTTACCGCCTCGACGACACAGTCAGAGGCATATTGTTGACCTGCAGATAAAGTGCCTTCCCAACTCAGCACATTGTCAGGTATCTCAAACTGAAAACCCGGACCGGTCCACCTATATAACTTTGCACATTCACTGACTCTTCCCATCATGATGCATGAACGGCAGTAAGTACAATCCTGATTGCAAATCTTGCATGGGAACGTATAAAACAAAGCTTGATCTTTGTTACCGCAGCGCACACAGTTAAACAGGCCATTACTGGACTGCACTCCGTAAGTTTCCGAGACATACCCATTCTTGAGATGCCCTGCGATGAGTTCCTGGGAGAAGGGGATTTCGAAAGCCAAAAGGTGCCTTCCCGTGAGATGGTGCTGAAGTTCCGGAGAAAAAAAGGGAGGGATGACCATATTTTCCAAACTGTAACCTTCTTTCTTAATAAACTATACTCCCCCATATCATTCGCTTTTTACTCTCAGATCCCTTTTTGCTCATAAAAAAAACGCCTTCCTCTTTTTCGAAGGAAAGACGTCCCAGCTTATATTTTATACCAGCCCATCCCCATCGAGCCTTCGCCCAGATGCGTTCCGATTACTGGACCGAAGTAGCTGATATCGAACTCGACATTAGGGAATCGTGCTTCGAGTTCGGTTTTCCAGTCTTTAGCTTCACTTTCTCGCTTTGCATGAATAATGACAGCTTTATACTTCTCTCCACTTGCCGCGTCTTCTCCAAGTAAATCGGCAATTCGTTTCATCGCTTTTTTTCTAGTACGGATTTTTTCAAATGGGACGATGATTTTATCAACAAAATGGAGGACCGGCTTTACTTGAAGCAGACTGCCAATCAATGCTTTGGCACTGCTTAAGCGTCCACCGCGCTGTAGGTGGGATAGGTCATCTGCCATGAAGTATGCCCTGACCGATGGTTTCATTTCTTCGAGCCTGGCCATGATCTCTCCTGCAGCTTTACCATCAAGTGCCATCTTAGCCGCCTCGATCACGTAAAACCCCTGGACCATGCAGCTGACTTCCGAATCAAAGGCATGTACCCTAACCCCCTCGACCATTTCACCTGCCGATACCGCTCCTTGATACGTACCACTGATACCACTCGACAAATGTATCGAAATAACATCATCATATTCTCTTTGCAGCTCCTCGAACTTTTCGACAAACTGTCCGATTGGGGGCTGAGAAGTGGTCGGCAATTTCTCCTGCCTCTTTACTTCCTCATAAAATTCATCCGCAGCAATGTCCACTTCTTCCCGGTAAGCTTCATTGGAAAAAATGACATTAAGCGGCATCATATGTATATGTAAACGTTCACGAATTTCCTTAGGTATATATGCAGTGCTATCTGTTACGACTGCGGTTTTCATAAATAATACCATCCTTATAAAAATTTACTCTGTATCTTATTCACCATTCTATCTGAAATTGCCTTTATTTGCATTAACTAGCTTTCTTCATTACCGGAAATATGTAAAAATTAGTAAAATTGAGCCATCAAAAAAAGCCCGGACCTTCAGCACGCATTGCGGAAACTGAAGAGCCGGACTTATCGAATACTATAATTACTTCACTTCTACCCAGCCATTTTTAATGGCAAGGACAACCGCTTGTGTACGGTCATTCACATTCATCTTTTGAAGAATGTTACTCACATGGTTCTTGACTGTTTTTTCACTGATATATAGGGTTTCACCGATGGCACGGTTGCTTTTTCCGTCAGCAAGAAGTTGAAGTACTTCACATTCGCGTCGAGTCAATAGGTGCAGCGGCCTCCTGATTTCTATTGCATGTACGGAATCACGATCAGCACCCTCTTCGGCTGCCAAACGGCGATATTCTTTAACTAAATTATGGGTAACCTTCGGATGAAGGTATGAGCCGCCTTCAGCGACTACACGAACAGCATCAATCAACGCATCTGCGTCCATTTCCTTCAACAGGTAACCTTGTGCTCCCGTTTTCAATGCGTGCTGTACGTAGTTTTCATCATCATGAATGGAAAGGATGATTACTTTTGTTTCAGGGTAACGGTTCACGAGCATTTTTGTTGCTTCGACCCCATTCATATTCGGCATGTTGATATCCATGATAACAACATCCGGTTTATGTGTTTCAACGAGATCCATAGCTTCGCTTCCGTCATCGCCCTCGGCAACAACATCAAAGGATGATTCAAAATCTAATATACGCTTTACGCCTTCGCGGAAAAGCTGATGGTCATCGATAATGATGATACTAGTCTTCAACGGCTTCTTCCTCCTAGTTTCTATTCTAAAATTTATAAATGATAGGGAATCTGTATAAACACCAAAGTGCCCGCCCCTGGTTGTGAATCGATCGTCATTTCACCTTCTAGCAGCTCGACTCTTTCCCTCATGCCTACCAGGCCAAATGAACCTTCTTTTTGGATCGAAGAGTCAAACCCTTTTCCATCATCCTTGACGACGACGGTCACCATCTCTTTGGAAATGGACAGTTTAACTTGAACCTGTTTTGGCTCTGCATGCTTCAATGAATTTTGTACAGCCTCCTGAACCAGCCTGAATAAAGCGACCTCCATATCGGAAGGAAGCCTTTTGACCTGCCCAAGGTTGACGAAATTCAAATGCACGCCAGTATTATAGTCTTCGGTCGTTTGCAGGTACTTTCTGAGGGTAGGTA
The DNA here is from genome assembly GCF_001578185.1 of Peribacillus simplex. Taxonomy (NCBI): domain Bacteria; kingdom Bacillati; phylum Bacillota; class Bacilli; order Caryophanales; family Bacillaceae; genus Peribacillus; species Peribacillus simplex. The sequence continues at coordinate 5,069,252 of NZ_CP011008.1, forward strand.
CAAGGCCTAGATCATCAAGTGCCATAGGGCGAAGATCATAGATGATTCTGCGCACTTCATATAAAGCATTCCTTACCATGACCTTTAAACTGCGGATTTCAACCAGCGCTTCATCAGGACCTCTCTCGCGTTGCACTCGCTCTATCAGATCAGAACGCATCATGACGTTCGCCAGCATTTGAGCCGGACCATCATGAATTTCACGTGAGAGCTTTTTACGTTCCTGCTCCTGGGCTTCGATTATTTTCAAGCCGAAGTCCTGTTTGCGTTTCGCTTCTTGGAGGGCTTCCCCTACAAATTTAAGATCCTGCATCAAATAATTCTGTACAACCGATATTTGCGAGACGAGATGCACCGCTTTATCGATCGTCTGCTGTAAACCTCTTAACCTTAATTCAAGTTCATCCCGGCGATTACGGAGCTCTTTCTCCAATTGCCTGTTTATTTGTAAATCGACTTGCAGCTTATGTGCCCTTTCATAAGCATCGCGTACCTGTTCTTCAGAAAAATGGTTGAAGTGCATACTGACTTCGGAAAGCCTTTTTCGAGCAAACCTGGCCTTTGAGTCCAGTGCATCGCTGTCGGTTATCACAATGGCGACCCTAATTTTCACATCGTCGAGCTCTTTTGTTAATGATTCAAAGTCGTTTCGGCATTGTTCGCCGATATCAAAGACTTCATCCTTACTTTCACTAACAGTGCTCACCATTGTTTCTAAGATCTTGTCCAATGCTTTAGCATCAACCTTTTTTATGGACATTAAGATCCCCTCCACTTAAATCAAAAGACTTAAACAATTTCTTGTCTTAAAGACTATGTATATGGAAAAAAGTTCTTTTTCCTTTTTCATGAATGGCTAATTTTCAGGAAACTTTTGTATAAAGTAACCTTCATGAACATATTGTACCAAAAAAATAATAATAATACGTTATTTTCCTTATTTGATTTTCACAAAATGTGCAATAACTTTCCATCTCATATTATCGGCTATTAGGGATCATGTAATAGTCACCCATCAAAGGCAGAAAGCCATTTCTATTATCCCAATACAAATTATCCTTTTCTATCAAATGGGATATTCCGCTCCATTGATTATCATATGAAACAGATGCATTTAGTAAATGGCAAAATCCTTGAAATGAGAGGACACGTTAAGGACAAGGCAAGATAATGGCACAGAACTCATGTTTTTCCTACATTGTTATTCTTTTAAGCATATATGATCAGCTAATAATAATAGCAGGCAATAGAATTAATTATAACACGTACAGCTTTTTCTTATATTAAAGTTTCTTTACACATATGGCATGAAATAGAATCGTCATTGCCACTTTTTCCGCAAAGCCTTATAATGAATCAACTAATAGGAAGTACGAAGGTGGAATAGTATGCTCACTCAATATTTAACGGTGACAGGACGCGGCGAACATGAAATCGTCATTGAAAAATCCCGTTTTATTTCCCACATCGCCAGGGTCGAAACCGAAGAAGCCGCACAGGCCTTTATCCAGGAAATCAAGAAAAAGCATAAAGATGCAACACATAATTGTTCAGCCTATATGATAGGGGAACAAAATCAAATCCAAAAAGCCCTTGACGATGGAGAACCTAGCGGTACAGCAGGCGTCCCTATCCTTGAAGTTCTAAAGAAAAAAGAACTGAAAGACACCGCCGTTGTCGTCACACGGTATTTTGGTGGCATCAAACTTGGTGCAGGAGGTCTCATTCGCGCTTACAGTAAAGCGACTTCAGAAGGAATAAATGCCACTGGTGTAGTCATTAGAAACTTAATGCGGGTCATTTCGACAACCGTCGACTATACCTGGCTTGGAAAATTGGAAAATGAACTGCGATCTTCGATTTATCAAATAAAGGAAATCAAGTACCTTGAACAGGTCGATATCCAAGTATATGTTGAAGAAAAACAAAAAGAGGCATATACCGCCTGGATGACAGAGCTGACAAATGGTCAAGGCCAAATTACAGAAGGCGAAATGCTTTATTTGGAACAGGAATTCGCTTGATTTTCTCCTGCATATTTTTCCTTTTTTTTGCTGTAATATAATTGAAAAGAAATATATATTTTACGAAGTTATTAAATCATTGTAAAATTAAGATTAATATATGACGAAATATATTGTAGGATTCGAAAAATGGCGATTTATGTCTGATGTTCGCTATTTAAAAGGAGAAGAAAAAGATGTCTACTACTAGGCGTGTCTATAAAGTTAAAAAAACAAAGAAAAAAAGGCGGAAGAGGCTTTGGTTATTGCTTGTTCCCCTACTGGTACTTGGTCTAGGGGCCACTACGTATGCTGCAACTATATATTTGAAAGCCCAGGATGTTTTCAAGAATTCCTATGACCCGGTTGAAGCTTCAGCCAAGCGGAGTGAAGCGGTAGATCCCCTTAAAGATAATTTCTCGATTCTTTTCATAGGGATCGATGATAGTGATAAACGTGACTATAAAGGACACTCACGTTCGGATGCTTTAATCTTGGCCACATTCAATAAAGATCAGAAATCCATTAAACTTTTAAGCATCCCCCGTGATTCTTATGTGTACGTTCCAGCCAAAGGCGTAACCACGAAAATCAACGCAGCCCATGCTGCAGGTGGACCAAAAGCAACGATGGACACAGTTGAGGAGCTACTCGATATCCCTGTCGATTATTATGTCCGCATGAACTTCAATGCTTTCATCGATGTCGTGGATTCATTGGATGGAATCAAAGTCGACGTACCTTATGAAATAAATGAACTGGATTCACATGACAAGAAGAATGGCATCCATCTTGAAAAAGGATTACAGACCGTTGATGGTGAAGAAGCATTAGCCTTTGCAAGGACACGTAAAAAGGACAGTGATATCCAACGTGGTGAGCGTCAACAGGAAGTCCTTAAAGCCATCGTCGCCAAAGCAGCTTCTGCTGGGTCCATAACGAAATATACAGACGTAATGGAAGCTGTCGGTGACAATATGACGACGAACCTACAATTCTCACAAATTAAGGGTTTCATAAAATATGTGACTACCGATAAGGGACTTAATCTTGAAACCCTCAAACTTGAAGGTCGGGATTCTTACATTAACGGAACCTATTATTATCAACTTAACGATACATCAGTAGCGAACACTAAGCAGATACTTCGATCCCACTTGAACCTGGGACCAAAAGAAGGCAATCAAACAGAGGCTGTTCAATCACAAATACAAAAATAAAGTGAAACCCCCACTCTTCATGATAGTGGGGGTTTCCTTTTTCATGAATCATCCGGCTCACTTCTGAAATTCCTACTCCACTTCCCAAGTCAACAGGGTTAACTGATAGAAGAAAAAAGCCTCCAACCGTTTATAGTAACGTTTGGAGGCTTTTCACTTATTCAAATCTATTAATCTATTTGCAAAGCATCATGGCTTGTTTTTAAAGTTGAGCATCTTCAGCAATGGCTGATAGTTTGAATTGACCAAACCAATTTTCTCCACAAAAATCTCTATGATCAGCAGGAGTCCGGTAACAAGGATCAAAGCTCCCCACATCGTTGCAAATGAAAAGATTATCGCCGCTAAGCCGAAGCAAGCAGCTAAAGCGTAAATGAGCAAGACAGTCTGCTTATGAGTGAATCCCAAGTTTATCAAACAGTGATGCAAATGGGATTTATCAGCAGCCGAGATCGGCTGTTTATTGACGAGCCTGCGGATAATCGCGAAAAATGTATCCGAAATGGGAACACCCAAGATGATGATCGGTACGATCAAGGAAATCATCGTAACGTTTTTAAATCCTAGCAGGGACAGGACAGCAATGATGTAACCTAAGAATAAGGCACCTGTATCTCCCATGAAAATCTTTGCCGGATGAAAGTTATATTTCAAAAAGCCAAGAGTGCTTCCAATCACGATCAATGCAACCATGGCAACGAATAGATCCCCTTTAATAAGGGCCATTGTTGCAATTGTCACTAATGCGATTGTCGAGACACCGCCTGCAAGACCATCCAGTCCATCTATCAGGTTGATTGCATTAATGATGCTGACAATCCACAAAATGGTGATCGGAATACTTAAAACACCAAATTCAAGTGTATCGGTAAAGAACGGCAAATTGATGAATTCCACTTGAAGACCGCCCCATAATACGATAATGAGGGCAGCCAAAATCTGGCCCAGGAATTTGGGTGCAGCTCTTAATTCAAAAATATCATCAGCCATTCCAATTAATATGATGACAAGAGCACCTACTAGAAGAGGCAATTGCTCCCACAAGTCATTCGTAAAAATTAAGAATGTAATGGAAAAACTCAAAAATATAGCTAAACCGCCCATGCGCGGCATAATTTTACTATGCACTTTTCGCTCACTCGGTTTATCGGTAGCTCCTAATTTAAAGGCCAACTTTCCGACAAAAGGAGTCAAAAAAATGGATAATAAAAAGGCTACCAACAAGGCCCCTATTAACATCAAGAACCACCTCAATTCAACTAAAAATCTAATACCCGTAACGATCTATAAGAAAACCTATATATAAATGCTTATTTTAATTTTTCATCCTCAAATAAACATTATATACGTTTTTGGCTAAAATCTCTATAGAAAAGTTGTTTTTTGCAAATTTTTGTAAATCCGACCCTATCTTTGTCAGGTCCCCGGATTTTTTTAATTCTAAAGCATTGCAGATCGCCAAGTTCAGTTGATCGACATTTCCTATATCTGTAATCCAGCCCTTTCCCCCATCCGGAATCAATTCCTTTACACCGCCAACATCACTAGTGATAGCCGGAAGACCGGACCTTGCTCCTTCAAGTAAAACCAGTGGAAAGCTTTCGCTTAAGGAAGTCAATAACGTGACGTCCCCCATTGGGTAGATTCTTTCTAAATCTTCACGATACCCCAAAAAGAACACGTGATCGGATAATCCCTTTTCCGAGACAATCTCTTCCAGAGCAGTTCTCCTGCTCCCGTCCCCTAAAAGCAACAGTTTTACATGGGGGAATTTCGATACCACTTCACTTAATGCCGCTAAGGCAAATTCGTGACCTTTCACCGGTTCAAGCCTTGCAGGCATGATGATGATGAAATCATCTGCCCCAAACCCAAAATCATCTCTTTGAAAGGGGAAAGGCAATTCCTTTTCAAAGTCGATTCCATTTAGGATCTTTGTTATTTTGGACGAATCGATTCCTTGGTCAATCAAGCCTTGCTTAAAGCGATCGGAAACTGCCAGTATATGATCTGCATATTTAAATGACTTTAGATGAAGTCCCGTAAACAATTTTCCTTTTACCCCCTGACCCAAAAAGTCATGATGAGGTGAACTGTGAACAGTAAGGAGCCAAGGGCGTTTAATGAAGCGCTTTAAAAAGGCACCATATATATTCGCCCGCGGTCCATGGGTATGGATGATATCTATATTATTAAGACGGATAAAGTCCCGTAAAGGTTTCAAAATTGAAAGGTCAAATTTGGAATGTTGCTTGAAAAGTTCGGTCTGTATCCCGGAAGACAGGGCCCGCCGGTAAAGTTCACCATCTTCAAATACACCAAGCAAGCACTCCTCTTTATTCAATTGGTTCAGTAAGGACATAATATGAAACATACCGCCGCCAGTTTCATTGCCAGCGTTTAAGTGCAAGATTCTCATCCATTCCACTCCTTATGTTCAGGAACGCTGTACCGTTTTCCTTAACCGTCTAACCTTGAATACGAATCTTGGCAAAGCAAGCATCCGTTTCCACCGTGAAGGTTGCTGGATCAGTCGGTACAACCATTCAAGACGCATCTTCTGCCAGAAAACCGGGGCGCGGTTCACCTTTCCTGCAAGTACATCAAAGCTTCCCCCAACTCCCATGAAGATTCCTTTTTTAAATAGCGGATAATGCCTGGAAACCCACTTTTCCTGCCTAGGAAACCCTAATGCAGTCAAAATGATGTCAGGTTCAAGTTCCGCTATGGACTTGGCCAGGCTATCGTCCTTAATATCGATATAACCATGGTTATATCCCACCAACTCGAGGCCAGGGTATAGCTCTTTTACTTTAAGGGCCGCTGTTTCAATAATGTGTTCCTCCGCTCCAAGCAGATATACCTTCAGCGCTTTTTCATCAGCGACACGAAATAATTCATTCATCAAGTCGAATCCTGTAATCCGCTCTTGTAAAGGTTGATTTAGCCATTTAGAGGCCATAATAATACCAATGCCATCCGGAGTGATGTAATCAGCCGACATAATGATGTCCTTATAATCCTGATGTTCATTTGCATACTCAACTATTTCTGGATTTGCCGTAACGACAAACGTTTTTTCCTGATTCATTAATCTTGGATAGATCATTCCATTCATGAATTCATCCATATTGCTATCGATGAATGGTATGGATAGTATCTCAACAAACTTTTCTGTCATTTCACTTCAGCCTTTCATATGTACTATACATCTAAAGGGTGGGGTATTATTCAAGAAATTTTTTCATACACATCAAAGAACGTGATTTTCGATTCAAAGGTGGTTAATCAATTGAAATTTATAGAAAAACAATCGTTATTCATTCTAATCATGTGCCTGCTCGTCCCATTAGCAGTGCCTTACCCTATCACCGGTTACATAGCAACGGTGTTAATGCTCGTTTTTATCGGTATAAATAAAAAAAACCTGTTATTAATTCTATTCATTTACTTCCCTGCCCGTCCCTTATTGATGGAACTGAATAGCGGCTTAACCTATACAGGTGATCTGATCATCCTCACCTTATTCATTTCTTTGCTTATGGAAAATTTCAAAAAGTACGAATGGCAAATTTCTAAATATCATTTTACTGTGCCATTTTGGTTGTTTTGTTTAGTTGGTGCAGTAGCTGGACTCCTAAACGGAGTGGGTATCTTCCCCATCCTATTCGAACTCCGGGCATTGCTTGTTACATTCTTGCTTCTTTACATTATCGGTGAATTAAATCTAGAAAGAAAGGATATCTTTCGCTTTTTGAAGGTAATCCTAATATTTACAATCTTTCTTTGCCTGCATGGCATATTGGAGAAAATCTTTTCGCGTACGATCCTGCTGCCCCACGAATGGGAAATGTGGAATCTTTCTCCAACTAACCGGATGAGGATTTATGGAGCACCTGCCAACCCTAATGTATTTGCCTTATTCTTAAGCATTCAGTTATTCCTTAGTTTCTTTCTATTTCAGTCGCTGAAAAAATATAAACCCTTCGTCTTCCTAGCGTCCATCTTACTTTCTGGTACGTTACTGCTCACCTATTCACGGGGTACGATGATTGCATTCGGCTTCGCGGCGCTCGTGTTTATAATTTGGACTAGAAATATATCATTTCTCAAATATGCTGTAGGCGCATTCGGTCTCGGCCTGCTTCTGATTTATTACCCTGTTCTATTCGCTTCAAGTAAAGTGGAGGTATCCGCATCGGTTCCCATGGAAAATATGGAAATTGGCAGCACTCCCACTTCCGAACACGAACATGCCCTTTCCAATCGATTTTCTGAAATGTTCTCTAATACGACTCTTCATCAAAGTACAGAATGGGGCCGGTTATATGTCCTAATCAAGGGACTTGAAATTTTCAAAGATCATCCCATAACTGGCACAGGGCTAGCAACCTTCGGAGATTCTGCCACCCTTTCCTTTTCCTCACCAATCTATCAGGAATACAAAATTGGTGAAAGGATGTATACCGATAATCAATATATCCAAATTCTTGTTCAAACTGGGGTGCTTGGTTTTCTCGCGGTACTTGCATTCATTCTTTTTACCTACCGTAAAATCATTAAATCGAGAAATGGCACTTTAGCGGTATTTACTATCTGCCTGATGTTAGCAGCATTGCTAGCAGGACTTTTTTACAATATTCTAGAAGATAAAACGTTTACACTATTTTTTTATAGTTGTTTAGGTTTCTGTTTACAAAAGGACATCATTTTAAAGGATTGAAAATATGCCTACTATTTCACATGTAATTAAATCGGTCGGGCTAGTCACTATTATTGCAGCCATTGGAAAAGTCCTCGGATTCGGGCGGGAATCGATCATTGCCGCCTATTTCGGTGCATCGTCAATGGCAGATGTTTTTTTCGTGGCAAGCCTCATACCAACCATTTTATTTACGGCCCTCGGCAGCGGTCTTCAGGCAGGCGTCATTCCCATTTACTTGGAAAAGAAGGCGAATAACCCTTTGAAAGCTGATGAATTCATCAGTGTTTTAGGTTCCTTTTTTATGTTGGTAGCCGGATTCATGACCATTGCCTGCATGATTTTCACAAAGCCGCTCGTCATAATGGTAGCCCCCGGTTTCTCTGATTCGGAACTTGCTCTGACGGAGTCCCTGACCCGGATCATGCTGCCAAGTTTACTATTTTTCACACTTTCATACATGGCGACGGGAGTCCTGAATGCGAATAAGCGTTTTATTCTTCCAGCACTCACTTCGACTGCACAAAACACGGTCATTATAGCAGCCACCGTTTTGTTCGCTGCTCCCTTTGGGGTTGAAGGGCTGGCTTGGGGATTTGTGTTCGGTGCGGCCAGTCAGTTCCTTATTCAATACCCATCATTGAAGAGATTCGGAATCCGGCCCATCGTCTCTTTCCTGCCTCATAAAAGGCAGATCGTTCAAACACTGTACACCTTTTACCCGATTATCATCGCCGCTTTGGCGATCCAATTGAATAGTGTCGTCGATCGGATCATTGCCACCTCGCTCGAAACCGGAAGCGTATCAGCTCTGAACTATGCGAATCGGCTGTTGTGGCTGCCATTAAGCATTGTCCTCACGCCGTTGATTACCGTATTGTATCCTACAATCGTCGAGCGGGCACTTATAGGCTATCAATCTTTCCTTAATTTGACCTTAAAAGGGCTGAAGTCACTTTTATTTTTAGCCATTCCTTTCATGATCGTCATGTTAATCAGCGGCAACAGCTTAATCACTCTGGCTTTCCAACGCGGGGCTTTCGATGCTTCAGCCACCGAAACGACCTATAATGCATTTACCTTTTATTCAGCTTGCCTCCCATTCTTTGCATTAAGGGATTATTTGATGAACGCCTTCTATGCCTTAAAGAAAACAAAAGTGGCCATGTATTCCTGCCTGTTCGCCGTATTGCTTAATGTCCTGCTCAGCTGGGTCCTATCACGTTATCTTGGTGTCGGCGGAATTGCCTTAGCCACAGGGATATCCATGCTCCTGCAATCTCTCTACTTATTCGGCTTCCTATGGTTAAAGACAGAAAGAACGGACAAGGCCGCTTTCAGGGATGTTTTTCAGGAAAGCGGCAAGCTGATCATCATCGGAACCATCATATTCGGACTTGCGCTCTGGGTCCATCCGCTTACCGAAACGTTCCCCATCATTATGGAATTAGTGATCATATCGCTTTTGGTATTCGGATTATATTTCGCATTAGCCATGCTTTTTAAAGTAAGCAGCCTGCAAGCAATGAAAAGGATAAGATCAAAGTAATAAATTAGAAGAAGGAGTGCCATTATGAACATATTAATCACGACGATTTTCAACTACCCTCATGAAGGAGGGCTATCAAGTCATATCACTACGTTAAAAAAGGGGTTAATGTCACGGGGCCATAATGTGGACATATTATCTTTCTCTCAATTGCCCCCTTTCAAGAGGAAGATACTCGCCCAAGCTCCCGGTTTTTTATTGAATAAAGTAAAACAAGGGAGCGGTCAGCTTTTCAATGACAAACAGCGCCAAAAATTATTGGCTTCATCAATTAAAAGCTTGAAAAAGAACTATGATGTCATTAATGCCCAAGACATTTTCGCAACGCTTGCTTCCATTGAATCCGGGATTCCAACGGTACAAACTGTCCATGGGTATTATTCATTCGAAGCAGTCAGCAGGGGCGCCCTCCTTCCGGACAGTGAAGAAGATTTAATCATTCGGGAGCTTGAAAGAAAAGCCTATCAGTCTGCTGCAAAAGTTGTGACGGTCGATCAAAGGATCAAAGACTATATAAATCATTTGGCACATATAGAGGCGGAAACGATCAAGAACTTCATTGACGTGTCAGCTTTCAAACCGGAAACGGAAAAGCGGAAGCAAACCCGTCAGGATTTTCAAATCCCCCTACATAAAAAGATGCTTTTCGTCCCTAGAAGAATGACGGAAAAGAACGGTGTAATCTACCCGCTCCTTGCTCTGCCGGAGGTGCTGGAAAACCATCCTGAAACGGTATTGGTCTATGCGGGTACAGGAGAACAGCGAACCCGGCTTGAGGAAGCGGCAGAACGGCTCAAATTATCCGATTCCGTACTTTTCTTAGGTTCAGTGCCTTTCGAGAAAATGCATAGCCTCTATGAAGCATCGGATATCGTACTCATCCCAAGTGTTCATTCCCACGGGGTGGAAGAGGCCACCTCCATATCTGCATTAGAAGCGATGAGTTGCCGCTCACCCGTCATTGCAAGTGCAATCGGGGGTTTAAAGGAGATTCTCATTGATGGTGAAGATGGTCTGTTAGTTGAGGAAAAAAATATAGAAGCACTTGCACAAGCGATCTCTATTCTGCTTAATGACACTAAATATGCAACAATGTTAGCTACGAAAGCAAGATATAAAATGGAAAGCGAATACTCCCACCTTACAGCTGCCGAGCGGTTTGAGAAAACTTATGATGAAGTGCTTAACTAAAAAAAGCAGACCCGATGGCCGGGTCTGCTTTTCACTATCATACCAGTGTAGAACTACGTCTTTTCATTTGTTCTTCACGGTACTTTTTCTGTTCTTTTTTAGACATGGCGTTATATTCTTTTAAGAATGCTTCATATTGCGGCATTACTTCGTTCATGGCACCGTATGCTTTTAACTCTCCATACTCAAGCCATAAAGCCTTTTGGCAAAACTTCTTCATCTGACCGATTGAATGGCTGACAAAGAACATCGTTTTGCCTTTTTCCTTAAATTCGTTCATTTTCTCCAAACACTTTTCAGCAAAGTTTTTATCCCCGACCGATAAGGCTTCATCAATAATCAGGATATCTGGATCAATATGCACGGAAATGGAAAAACCAAGCCTGGACTTCATACCGCTTGAGTAGGATTTCACCGGTTGGTCAATGAACTTGCCAAGCTCTGAAAACTCAATGATCTCAGGCTCAAGTTCTTTGATTTTATTTTTATCGAATCCGAGCATAAGCATTTTCAGCTCAATGTTTTCTCTGCCCGTCAACTGATTATTCAGGCCCGATGAAACGGCAATCAAAGCCGTTTTCCCGTTAGTTTGGACATTTCCATCCGTAGGCGGGATAATACCTGCAATAATATTGGACAATGTGGATTTCCCGGATCCGTTGACCCCGACAAATCCTATTACATCGCCCTTTTCCGCTTCAAAACTTACATTTCTCAGAGCAAAGTACTCTTCCCCATAGCTTTTAGGTAAAAGGAGATCCAATAATTTTTCCGAGTTTTTATTATATAATTTATACTTTTTCGTTATATCTTTGACAATTACCGATTTTTCCAACTTTTCTCACTTCCAGTTTACTTAAAGTCAACAAAGCGATCTCTAAACCTAACATGCAGCGAGGAACCTATCAAAAAGAAGACGATTACGACTGCCCAGAAATATAGCGTATATTCCCAATTCACTATTAGGTACCATGATTCCCCCAATAACGAAGCTCGATACCCATCCACAATATAATATAGAGGATTCAGCTTCATGATATTAACGATTACTGGATGGTCTTTAGCATCTAATACCCAAAGGATTGGTGTTAAATAAAACAAGACTTTCATTAATGACACGATCATATTGTGAAAATCACGAATAATGGTTGATAAGGTTGACGAGATTAAGCCAAATGAAAATAACAGCGCAACCGTCGCGACAACATAATATGGCAGTTGTATGATGTAAACTGTAGGGAGGTATCCAGTAAAACCTAATAGTATGATAATGACCCCCAGCAGCACAAGATGCTGATACAACTTAGCAAAAATGACATACGAAGGAATGACACTCATCGGAAAGCTCATCTTGGATACCATATTCAGTCGGGAAAAGACGGATTTGGACGTTTGGGTTATTGAAGGATTCACAAAAAACCAGACAACGATCCCTGCCATCAGCCATGGAAGGAAATGTTCACCGCGATTTAAGATTATAAATCCGAATACAAACCAATAAATCGCAATCTGTATCATCGGATTGATGATTTCCCATAGGATTCCCAGATAGTTATTACTGTTGGCACTTTTCACCTCATAAACAGATAAACGCCTTACCAAATAAAAATTATTGATTTGTTCTTTTAAAACGGTCAAAGCTGAACTCATATATTACACAGACCTTCCTAAAAACACTTTTTCTACGACACGGCGTGAAGCCTGGCCATCCTCGAGGGCACAAAACCGTTCGTGAAAGTGATTGAACTCATTGTTATTTTCAAATTTGATCGCACTGATACTATCAATGACCGCATCAGATGTTTTTACTAACATACCTGGCGCATTCTTTTCAAAATCAAAGTAAAACCCGCGAAGCTTGTCCCTGTAATTTTCAATATCATATACATAGAAAAGCATCGGCCGCTTTAAATTTGCGTAATCAAAGAATACGGATGAATAGTCGGTTATTAATAAATCCGAAATAAGATACAAATGACCAATATCTTCGTAATTGGATAAATTGTAGGCGAATCCTTGATAAGCTGTTAAATCCAAGTTCTCAGAAACCAAATAATGAAGACGGAGCAAAATGACATACTCATCCCCCAGCTCCTGTTTCATTCGATTCAAATCCAGTTTTATTTCAAATTTATATTTTCCCTTGCTATAAAACTCATCATCCCTCCAAGTAGGGGCGTATAAAATGATCCTTTTCTCTAATGGTATACCCAACTTCTGTTTCAATGAGTCGATTGTATCACGATTATTCCCATTGTAAAGTATATCATTGCGCGGATAACCAGTTTCGAGAATTTTAGAAGTATCGACATTGAAGGCACGGGCAAAAATTTCACTTGAATAAGCATTCGGTGAAATTAAATAATCCCACTTACTTGATTCGGCATGGAAATTTTCTTTATATTTATCCGTCGTTGTTCCAGGCATGTGTACTTCATTCATATCTGCCGCAAGTTTCTTTAATGGCGTCCCATGCCACGTTTGCAAGTAGATTGTGTGCTTCGGCTTCGGAATCCAAAGCGGGAGCCTGCTGTTCGTTACCCAATAACGGGCCCTGGTCATTTTAAGCAGCCAATTGAATGAAAAACGATTGAGATACGGAATGCCTGCCTCTTTGAAATGAGCACTATATCTTTTATCTACGCTCCAATACATTTTATATTCAGGATGGTGACTCTGCAAGTATTCATAAATCGCTCGTGGATTACAGCTATACTGCTTTCCTAAAAAACTCTCAAATATTACAAGCTTATGATCCACTGGCAATACTTGCCCTACCATTGCAAAAGCCATTTTATATCCTCTTAAAATAATTGCTTTAGCCCCATTTTTAAATAGCGATAGAAAGGAAGGTCTCTTTGAGGTTTGTATTTTTTCATTTGACATATCTGATCTCCCTTTTTATTAATTAGTAATAATTGAATAATGATTATAATTAATCGTGGAGCACTGTCTTTCTTTGTATTATCAGCCTATTAACACAATCCCCATAACCTACTACATACAATCATCATCAAACTTCTTCTCAAATATATCAAATTAAAAATAAGCTCGCCCAATAAAAAGGGAGAGCTTATTTTTGGTGTACCTCTAACAGCTACTCCAAAGACTTTATGGCTAGTCCCAAATTATTTGCCACTGTTGTATAAAACTCCACATTTTTGTTATTATACGCCATCTTATTTTTCAGGATTCTTTTAATATTCACCAATTGATAATCATTGTATCGAATGAACACTGTAAATAATGACTTTTCCATTCGGTCAATTTCATCTAATGAAACAGTAAAATGACCTCTATTACCTTCTATTCGAACTTCACAGTTGATTTCATTGTCCATTCTTTTTCTATCACGTATTAATACAGACTCTATGTTGTTTATATCATCACCATAAATCTCAAAACTCTGGTGGTAGACATTATCGATAACATAAGAATCTATTGCACGAGCAAGCATCGGTATCCTTACGAAGCGATAATCACCTTCCAGAAATGGAAGTTCATAATACGGCAAACAATCTTTAATAAGATATTTTTTATTAGCATCTCGCTTTAACCATTCAAATAACCTTACGAAATCATCAATACGATCCGCCATGAATAATTCAATGGCAAATTTATAGATAGGGACTTTAAATTCATTCTTAAAGTCATATGACAGGTTTTTCGTTGTTTCGACAGCATCCCTTAATACTTCTATAAAATCTTCTTTTTTCTTGGATTTCACAAAAATTTGACTGTCGAACGTTTTTACAATATCGTACTCATAAATCCGGTTAAGGGCCACTCTTTTCAGTTCAATGGCTATATCCTTGGATTGAATATACCTTATTATTTCGACATCCGCTTTTCTTTTATCTAACACATTCGTAACACGTGTTAAAGAATTTGGATTTTCTGAAGTTCTGTTGACATAATAAATAGGTTTTTTAGTAGTTGAAACTGCTCTGACTTTAAAGAAAACATCAGTAAAAAACCATTTATCTTCACCGAATTTCATATTTGGAAAACCAATTTCATTTTCTTTAACCATAGACAAATTCATCATTCTGGCAGTTGGACCCATATGATAAAAAAAGTGCGGAACATCCAATGGGGTAATGCTTCTTCTTTCTTTAATAGAAGCAAACTCACCAATAACAGTCTCTGACTCAGATTCGACTTTTACCGTTTTGCCCACTACATAATCATCACCTGTTTCCTCCAGGATGTTATAGAGGCTTTCCAGTCCATCAGGAGCAAGCCAGTCATCTGCGTCTAAAAAAGTTATATATTTAGATGTTCCCAGTTCTATTCCAATGTTTCTGGGGGTCCCAGGTGACCCATTATTTTCCTGAAGGGAAACTAAACATATATTTTTATATCTAGCTGCATACTCCTGAATAATTTTAACGGTATCATCAGTCGAACAATCATCTATAATTATATATTCAATCTGATCTATACCTATGGATTGATTTATTACTGATTCAATCGTTTTTCTAATGAATTTTTCAGCATTAAAAGCAGCAGTAACTACAGTGACTTTTTTAACTTTTCCTAAAAATTTATTTCTTAAGCTTGAAGGATTATTTTTTATTTGAATATTGCTGCTCTTTAAAAGTTCCCTCGCCTTTTGACGCACCAAAAAATTCATACGATTCCTCTCCTTTATGTGTAGAGGCACATGTTTCGATTAGGCAGCCAGTTTACCAGTTACTTAAAAGCAAAAATACCCTTTAAGGAATCAATCACCAAAAAATTTATCCACGATTCTCTGTGTAGCTTTACCGTCTTCTATTCCACAATACTTCTCTCTAAATAAACTATATCTCTTTTTGTATTGCTTGTTTATTTCATCAATATCGCCAATAGTTTCGATAATCTCTTCAGTTGTTTTTAAAAAAGGACCTGGTGCTTCTTTTTCAAAGTCCATATAGAATCCACGGATGTTATCTCTGTAATCTTCCATATCATAAGTGTAGTACAAAATCGGACGAGCAGTATTAGCAAAATCGAACATTACTGAAGAATAATCAGTAATCAATATATCAGAAATCAGGTAAAGTTCCTGTATATCTGAATAATTGGATACATTTATAACGAAATCCTCAAATTCACTCGGGATGCTGAGATTATTACTTATAACAACATGCATCCTTAACAATAGGACATATTCATCTCCAAGTGCTTCTTTCATTCTTTCTAAATCAAATTTCAACTCAAAAATAAATTTATTATTTTTAGATGTTTGATTATCCCGAAATGTAGGAGCATATAAGATGACTTTTTTTCCTGTTGGTATCTTCAGTTTTTCAATCACGGACTTGGCGGTCATTGAAGCATCTTCCCTATAAAATAAATCATTTCTTGGATAGCCCGTTTCTAATATTTCTCCTTCATATTTGAAAGCACTTCTGAAGGCCTTGGACGCATATGGACTTGGTGATATTAAATAATCCCAAGTTCTCGTTGCACCATGAACCCGATTTAAGTACCCATCGTCTCTTCCTTGTATATTTTCTATATCAAATAGCATTTTTTTCAAAGGGGTACCATGCCAAGTCTGAATATAAGTCGTTTCCTTCCTTTTGCTTAGATAGGTAGGGAAGTTTTGATTATTTATCCAATAGCCGGCTTTAGCTAAATAATAATAGTATTCCGGGCTTAAACGTTTTACCAGCTTCGTATTCTTTCCTTTTATCGGTAAATTACCATTATACACCCAGACTTTTTTATAATTATTGTCCCTTTTCACTAGCTCTTCATATATATACTTGGGGCTATCTGCGAATTGTTTTCCTATTCCACTTTCAAAAAGAATAAGATTCCTGTCAACCGGGATAAGCCTAGACATAATTTTATAAACATTTTTCATAACAGGGAAATACTTTTTACTTTTCCTAAATCGATTAACAAAGAGTTTAACAACCGGATGGTTATATAATTTACTTAGTGAATTTGGATCTTTTTCAGCATGTTGAATCACTTCGAATATCCTTGAATTAGAATGAACATCGCGATATTTAATAAAACGGTCGGCCTTGTCCATATACTTTTTCTTCATGACAAAATCAGACTTGGCATACTCGGCTAAAACACCTAACAATTCATCCAATTCATCAACGATTTCACCCGGAAGATCGTTATCCAAATCCAAATGTGACGGTCTTTTCCCTATAAAACGGTTTCTATCAAATTGATAGTAAATCACCGGTTTATGCAGAAAACTGAAGTCAAAAGCTACACTTGAATAATCCGTAATCATAATCGCACTTTCCTTAATTAATCTTTGGACATCCACTTCACCCTGACTAATTACCCTAACTGGAGCATCTTTAAAATAAGACGTGAATTTCTGCATATTAGGGTGAAGGCAAAAAATGATTTCAAACCCATTATTTTTAGATAAATCATGTAAAACCGGGTGATTCACTAATTTCTGATACCTTTCAAAATACTCGCTTTCCAAAAATATTTCATCGGATGTAATCCAATCTCTCCATGTCGGAATGATCAATAATTGCCGCTTTATTAAAACATCATCCTTAAACAGCGAGTCGAACCTTGACAGTCCCGTTGTGAATACTTCTTTTTCGTTGTACCCAAAATCAGTTACGATCATATCCTTTTCGAAGTCTGAACTTACTAGAAAAACATCCGTACTAAAACCAGAGGTTGCCTTTTTCCCGTAGTTTGCCACCATATTCTTAGTACCCATAACACCATGCTGTAGAAACACCTTAACACCCTTAACACGATTTTTAAATTCAGATGTTCTTAAAGGATATAAATAATCTGGATGATGTGATGAAATAATACGTGTTGATTCCATTGTCTTTTTAATATGTTCCTTTGACTTGAAATAAAGTATATTTCCAAAGGGCTCGACGTTCTTAGCTTCCACAGAACTTTCTTCTATTACATAATACACTTCTTTTTCAGGGTGATTTTCTCTCATATATTTAAAAAAATGATATCCAGTATCCTGGGCTTTATAAGTTCTTTCTCCAATAATCCAGACATCCTTTTTCTTTTTAAATAAACCCAGAAACCGCCTCCACCCCATCATCCTTTTTAAGTATCGATATGTTTCCGTAGGGAAGGTAAACACTTCCAAAGATAAATTAGCTGCTTTAAAGGTATAGTATGGATTGACTATAGCAACTCCATTATCCGAGATAACATCAGTCTTTTTAGTGAATATTTTAGTTCTGGTGGTTGGTCTTCCGACGCGTATCATTTTCGGCTCTTCCTGATCATGCAAATATAATTTCATGTAAATATCATATACATCATCTTCCAAATCCACACTGACCAATTGTTCTAAATCCAAATTCATATCATATATATATCGATTCAGTCCATATTTCTTAATATTCATTTCCTCATTATGAATAAAAGATATATTTGCCTGATATTCTTTGTCACTTTGCCTGCCTTTTACTAGGCTCTCACCTTTTATTATCTTTGAATTCTTGGTGAAGATTTGACCACTAATGTGCATTGTCTTCGATTTGTTGGTGATTTTTTCGATTTGAGACTTAATCGAAATTTCAGGGGTCTTATTGATATAAAGAGATAAATTCCCTTTATTCGTTATAGAGAATATACTTTGTTTATCTTCATAGGTATAAAAACCTAAATTGTTCGTGTATGTTTCCTGAAAACGCCCTAGACGAATTGGATATTCAATATTAACCTGTTCGCATACTTCTACATATTCAGCTTTATGTTCAATATTAAGGATTGATTTTTTGCTTAGATTTTCAACTGGAACGGAAACTTTGATATAACAGTCATAAACAGAATGGGGTTCATCTTCTAATTTTCGGATTAAATCTATTAGATTTATTTCAAACTCAAATTTATGTGAAACCACCGATTCCGCTATTTTAAATTTTTGATCTTCATTTCCCCTAGAATATAGCCATAGTTCTTTCGCACAATAATGTTCTTTTGAAAATTGACCTTTTATAAAGAGCGTATTTTCCTCTTGCACAATGGACAGAACTTGTTTCAACTTAATTTTAGGGGTTTTTATTGCTTTCCTTTTTCTAAGAAGCTTTTTTATCATTTTAGACCACCTATAACAAATTATTTAAATAAATGAATCTTTCATTGCACTTTAAAATCATAAACTTTTTTCGGTTTTTCCTCAATATCAGGTGAAATGTTCATATATTACCCAAATCGCCTTGAATATACAAAATGGAACATTATTGGTTAGCTTATCCTAATAGAACCTTTAAATGTGAGTCCCTTGCAGCTTACATCGAATATTACATATCTTAATTTTTTGATATCGTTTGGGTTGAAAACAACACCTTTACTTCAATCGGCTAAAAGACCAAGTTCTACAAGCCAATGACTGTCCCCTTGAGCACAATGTGTTCGTTGCCAAGGAAGGACCAACGTAAAAATCATTTGCATGTCCTTCCGTTGCCAGCCAGAATAGAAAGGGTATAGCAAAATCAAGATGCTTAATAGCATAGGAGCATTCTTAACATCATAGTTAACGCTTTCAATACAGGAATAGGCTAAATGGGTCTATAAAATGTTCTCCGGTAGGTTTAGAGTCTATACATGACTCATTCATAGATCGAATTTAGTTTTTTAATGACACTTTCAACTTCTATATTATATAACATGGATTTTATGATGTTCTCACCTACAAATGGTAAAATGTGAATGGCTTATTCTAATTACAGCAAGAATAATATTTTTTTGTAATTTTGTTTAGCAATCACCTTTGACTCCAAGTAATAAGAATGGTGTGTGTTTGAAATTATATTAAATACTATTCAATATAAACCATACAATATCTATTTCAATATAAAATATTTTGTATGGACACATTAATATTCCCTCCAGAATAATACAACTTAGTCAACATTTAATTATAGCTTAAAAATTAATATCTACAATTATCATTAAATTAAATAAATGTGGTTTATTTGTAAAAAAATTGTGGTTTATTTGTAAAACTATTAAGTTATAATTAATAGGAGAAAGACTTACTTAAAAACGCATTTGTCTTGCCTTTAAGCAAAAAGCTGAATGCCCTGAAAAGCTGGTTACCTGTTTTATTGTTTCATTTAATATTCTAATAGTCCAAATATATATCCTAATTTGATTAAGGAAATAAAGAGTCTTACAGGAGGAATAAAAATGAAGAAAGTAATCACTTATGGAACCTTTGATTTACTTCATTGGGGTCATATCAATCTATTAAAACGTGCTAAAGATTTAGGGGATTATCTTATCGTTGCCATTTCCACGGATGAATTCAATGCTTTAAAAGATAAAAAGGCTTATCATAGCTTTGAAAACAGGAAGATGATCCTTGAATCAATCCGCTTTGTGGACGAGGTTATACCGGAAGACAATTGGGAACAAAAGAGAGAAGACATCCTTCGTGAAGGGGTAGATATCTTTGTAATGGGAGATGACTGGAAAGGCCAATTCGATGAATTATCTGAAGTTTGTGAAGTGGTCTACCTTCCAAGAACAATTGGCATTTCTACATCCCAAATTAAAGATGACCTTTTACAAGTTACTAATGGCTAAAGAATTCGCGATAGGAATTTACCTTTTT
Organism: Peribacillus simplex; assembly: GCF_001578185.1. NCBI lineage: Bacteria > Bacillati > Bacillota > Bacilli > Caryophanales > Bacillaceae > Peribacillus > Peribacillus simplex. The sequence goes on from NZ_CP011008.1 coordinate 5,089,494, forward strand.
TGTTTTAAGGTTTTATTCTCTATCTTTAAACTTTTCCCTTTACGTGATAAAACGACCTTTGTCACATCATTCGGGGACAACTGCCAATATATAGCGGATGAAATGGACAAGCAGGACATTCCTATTCAAAAAGTATTTTTAATGAAGCCGAGCAGTCATATAGAAGTGAAGGACGATGGAAAAACCATCGTCCTTCCGTTTGAATCTAATAATATCATTGCCTTGATCCAATCGATTTATCACCTCGCTACTTCAAAATGGATCATCATTGATAATTATTTTGGCTTTCTTTCAGCTATTGCATTCAAAAAGCAAGTGAAATGTGTTCAAGTGTGGCATGCGGCCGGTGCCGTTAAGCAATTCGGGGCAAAAGACCCTTCCATTCAAAACCGCTCTGCCCGTGCAAGGACAAGATTTTTAGAGGTATATAAAAAATTTGATTATGTTACGTCAGGTTCAGAGAGAATGGCGGAAATTTATCAAGAAAGTTTTCAATTGCCGACATCCCATATTCTAAGAACCGGGATACCTCGGACTGATTTCTTTTTCAATGATGAATCAAAAAAAACTGCACGCAGTTCGTTGCTAGCCAAATATCCAGAACTTGAGCATAAGAAAATCATTTTATATGCCCCTACATTTCGTAATGACGGCCTGAACAGCGGAGAGATTGCACTCGATTTGGAAATGCTCTACAAGGAACTAAAGGACGAACAATATGCGTTATTACTTAAACTGCATCCAGCTGTAAAAACGGAGGATGATCTACAACATAAATTCCCAGGGTTCGTTTACCCTGTCAAAAGTGAATTTCACGTAAATCAACTGCTGATCAGTACGGATCTTTTAATAACCGATTACTCTTCGATTCCATTTGAATTCTCTTTTTTGGAAAGACCAATGATATTCTTTGCATATGACCTAGAAAAGTATGTAAAGGAACGGGGATTTTGGGAGGATTACGCCTCTTCCATGCCCGGACCGGTGGTATCTACCACTGAAGAGCTTTTAGGGAAAATACGGGTCGCAGATCAATCATTAATGAAGATTGCTCCCTTTAACCAAAAATGGAATCAATACTCCACAGGAAATTCAAGTAGGAATTTAGTTGATTTCCTTTTTAAATAAAGTCAACCCACTTTGTAAAATGAAGTGGGTTTTTAATGTTAAGTGGCAGAATATCAATAACCCCTCATAAAAAGAAGGAAATACCTTCTCAATGTGAAATTAAATGGGACAGGAAATGAATATTCTAAAAATAGCGCTATTTTTACAGGGATTGACAAACAGGAAAGCACGAAGCCACATTGTGAGAAAGGACTCATAATATAGAAAATATTGTAGATTACATCTCTCAAACCTAACCAATATAAACCAGTAAAATACTACTATTTTCCCCTTGTAACAAAAATGTAATATTTTTTAACCCTTTTCATTTGTTAGAATAGGGAAAAAGACATATTCGAGGTGGAAAACCGTGAAAAAAAGTGTAGTCGCATTTTCGACATTAGCCATTTTATCTTCGACTTTTGTTTCTCCTGCCCTTGCCAGTACATATACAGTCAAAAGCGGCGATAACCTAAGTAAAATTGCACAGAAGCATAATACGACAGTAAAAGACTTAAAACAGCTTAATAACTTAAAAACAGACTTTTTGAAAATTAATCAAAAATTAATTACATCCAACTCCAAAACAACATCAAATGCTTCTTCAGTTTCCGTGAAAAAAACTAAAAATACCACATATACCATTGTTTCAGGTGATACCTTAACAAGGATAGCAAACAAGCATAACCTTACACTTGCTGAATTGATGAAATTGAATAACTTGAAATCCGATAGAATTTATGCAGGTGCTAAACTTATCGTATCTAAATCAACCACTACCACTACCATTGATTTACCCAGCAGCTCCAAGCCGTCCAATGTTACACAGACCCCAGCGAATTCAGCTACATACATTGTGGTAAAAGGTGACACACTTTCCGGAATTTCCAGAAAAACCAATTTGACTGTAGCTCAGCTTAAATCTAACAACTCGTTAAAATCCGATTTAATCAGAGTTGGACAAAAACTAAAATTAGGTAAATCGTCAAGTACAGCCCCTGCAGATAAAAATGATGGAAAAGTGGAAGCCCCAAGTTCCGGGAACAAAGTAACCACACTCGTTTCCGAAGCAAAGAAATTAATTGGATCACCTTATTCGTGGGCGGGCGCCTCCCCATCAGGTTTCGATTGCAGCGGATTTATTTACTATACGTTCAAAAAGGCCGGGTATGAAGTTTCCAGGCTATCATCTTCCACATATTATGATATGGGTAAAAGGGTTACTTCACCGAAAAGTGGCGATCTTATCTTCTTTGCAACGGGTTCTAATAAATCAGTTGTAAGCCATATGGGAATCTACTTGGGCGGTGGGCAGTTCATTCATGCCTCAACAAGTAAGGGAGTAGAAATCACTTCTACTTCAAACTCCTATTTCAAGAGCAGAATCATCGGTTATAGAAGTTTATAGGATTTACTTGCAGACTTTCTCTTAAAGCCGAAGTTCATGTAAGAGAATCACATCTTCTTTTTATCTATGGGTATATAATTAACTAATATTCGAATGATTAGGAAGCGAAGGAATTCATTTTCTGTGAATCCTTCGTTTTTTTTGAATAAAAACAGGTAAATATGCACTCTAAGTACAAAAAGAAACTATTCTATTTTTGATTAAAAAAAGGTATAGTTAAAAACATACCGACTAGGTACTTTTTCACATCTTCCATTTAGTGGAATGGTTCAGGGAGGAATTAGATGAGATCCGAACATAAAAAAAAGAAAAAGAAACGCAAATCGTTTAAAATAATCGGCTTCACCCTTCTTATCCTTTTCATTGGCACAGTTGCTTATGGAGCTTCAGTTTATCAATCTTTGGCAGGTGCGATTCAAACTATGCAAGGTACTGCGCATAAAACGGATAAGCGTGTAGATGACATCAAGTTCAAAAGCAAAGATCCATTTTCAATACTAATTCTTGGCGTGGATGAAAGGAAAAATGACAAAGGTCGATCAGATACGATGATTGTCATGACTGTTAATCCTAAACAAGAATCCATTGAATTATTGAGTTTACCCAGAGATACGCGTACAGAAATCATCGGTAAAGGCACAAATGATAAAATGAATCATGCCTATGCCTATGGCGGAGTTTCCATGTCGATAAACACAGTGGAGGCCTATTTGGATATTCCGATTGATTATTACGTCAAAATGAATATGGAAGGCTTTCAGGATATAGTGAATGCCGTAGGCGGTGTCACTGTTGATAATGATATGGACCTTGCCTATAAAGGGTATAATTTTAAAAAGGGCACAATCGACTTAAATGGAAAAGAGGCATTGATTTATTCCCGAATCCGAAAGGAAGATCCCCGCGGGGATTATGGACGGCAAATGCGGCAACGCCAGGTTATCCAAGCCGTCATGAAAAAAGGGGCAAGTCTCTCAACACTTACCAATTATGACGATATTTTCGAGGCACTAGGTAAAAACGTGGAAACCAATTTAAGTTTCAATGAAATGTTGAGTATCCAAAATAACTATAAATCATCCCTTAAAAATATAAAACAATATACTCTTGAAGGTGACAATCAAAAGCTAGATGGCGTTTGGTACAACATTGTTCCAGAAGATATAAAACTTGAAGCCCAGAACCGTGTGAAGAAACATCTGGGATTATAATGGAGAAAGGATGGCTTTTATCAGTCATCCTCTTTTTTTCGGTCAATCCTTCGTTTGTTTAAAATAATCGGTACGTATCACTTGGTCACTCAGATCAACCTCCTTTTGGTCTTCTGGTGAAAATCCTTCGACCTTCCCTTTTCCATTTATTTTCATTTGAGAACCATAATCCCCTTTTAATATCAATGCGTCGCCATCTTCACCATTCAGCATGCTTTCCCCAAAGTATGATGAACTCTTAATATTTAATAAATCGTATAGAGTTGGTAAAATATCGACCTGGCCCCCTACCTTATTAATCGTTCTTCCTTCCATATCCTCCTGAAAGATGATCAACGGAATGGGCATATATTTTTCAATCCACTGCTCATCGCTAATTTTATTCTCGTAATACGCTTCAACTTCTTGTTTATCTTTTAAAAAAAGTCCATCATGATCTCCGTATATGACAATCACGCTGTCTTTCAATTTCCCGTCATCCTTCAGCTTCTTTACGTAATCCCCGATGGCTGAATCCGTATAATGAATTGCTTCGAAATATTTAGTAAGATAGCTGTCCTCTTTTCCAACTTTAGGTTTCAATGTTATCTGTTCCTTCGGTAGCGAAAAAGGTACATGGCTGGTCAGCGTAACGAAAAAAGCGTAATAGGGATTTTTTTTATCTTTTAAGAAATGATAGCTTTGATTGAAGAAACTGCGGTCTCCCAGGCCCATCGATATCATCTCATCCTTCTGCATATCCTCTATTGAAAGATAGTCATCAAACCCTAGCGAGGGATATGCATGCTGCCTATTCCAGAAGTCTTCTTCATCTCCGTGGAAAGCATAACTTTGATAATCCGACTTCTTTAATTCTTTAGCAAGACCCGGAAAATCATTATAAGGGAACCGAAAAAAGGTCGCGCCTTGCTTTAAAGGAAATAAACCGGTATTCACGATCAGCTCTCCGTCAGATGAATTTCCAAATACAGTCTGTGGATATACATGCGGGAAGTACAGACCCTCTTTCGCCAATTCATTCATGAATGGCGTGACCTCCTGTCCGGCACTCTTTTGAAATAGCGGAAACGCCTGTAAAGATTCCACCTGGATGATAATGAGATTCTTCCCTTCCAAAGAGCCTGAAAACGCATGATCCTGCCTGTTCTTTTCATCGAAGTAATCAGAAATGGCCTTCTTTTCTTTCGAAGACATACCATGCCTTCCCGAGTCAGTAAAATAGGCATACGTATCCAATACGTGATGACCGATCGGACCCCAGTTTCGCAAGAAGGTATTCGCCTCATAACGCCGGGTTATATCGACCTTATCGATAAATATATTCTTTACCGGCTTTAGCCCCGCTATCATGAGGAATATTACGGCCGGTACAAGTGCCATATGCTTGAGGGGGTATTTTTTCTTCATGAATGACTCCGCAATTGGAAAGCCTAACAGAAGAAAGATTGAATCCTTCATTTTCATCATACTGAATATACTTTCACCAAGCCCATTCAGATTGCTTTTTTGCATCCACATATAGGAAGTGATAGGTGTCGAGTAATAGCGATAAAACCAAATGTCCCCAAGGAAAAAGGCCATGATCGAAAGAAGGAAGACTGAAAAAATGATGCCCTTTAGGACTCCATTCGGTACGCATTCCTTCAGATAAACAATAAAACCGGCAACGCCGATGATTATCGTAAAAATTCCAATCGAAAGATCATTACCCATCCTATCATTCGTATAAATGAAAAGTATTGCCACGATTAAAATGGACATAATCTCAAATAACCGTTCCTTCAATCGCTGATTCAGATTGTTCTTCATGCTCCTGCCACTTTCCTCTTCATTATTTCCAGGACTTAATTAAGCCTGATTACGGAAGAATACTTATAAATATTACTTAGCGTTGCCATTTATGAGAAACTGCACACAGAAAACAGTATAAATATTTGGCAGTTATCCAACTAGTCTTTAATGTCTTCCTTTAAAAACAAAAAGCCTTCATCGGATGAAGGCCTCAGACTGTAGACAAACTCGATGAAAATCGAGTTTGTCTATTTTTTATGAGTTGTACAATTTGGCAGTTGATTTTCCACTCCAGGCACTCGCTTTCCGCGGGCGGTCGGGGAGCCTCCTCGGCTTTCGCCTGCGGGGTCTCCCCTAGACGCGCTTTTCCCGCAGGAGTCTCGTACCTTCCGTTCCAATCAACTTTGTCTTACCTTTTAGATTAAACACTTTTGCCTGGAGTCATTTTTGTTTTAAAATAGAAGTATTAAAACTTGAGGTGATGAGGATGCTTTCTAAACATGATTCTATTCAGCGAGATCAACTTGAAATGATTACGTTAGATCAAGTGGTTACACGGCATATTTGGCAAACACATGTGGAAGAAGCAGATCATCTGCGTCATCATCAAGATGTAAAAACTATATATGCGAAACGTAAAGAAACGATTGAGCGTGTATTCGCAGATGCAAAAGAAAAGCATGGTATGCGTTGGACAACTTTAAGGGGACTTAAAAAATTGTCGAAGCAGGCGATGCTTACTTTCTTTCGCTGCCATTAATTTAAAGAAGATGGCCAATTGGACATGGCGAGGTCCAAAAATGGCCTAACATAGTGGGCTCGTAGAGCCCCAATCTCCTAACTTCAGGGAAAAATTCAAAGGGAATCTCAAAAAGGGGTTCGGAATTTTTTAATTCCGAACCCCTTTTGTCTACAAACTGAAGCCTTCATCGGATGAAGGCCTTTCAACAGTCTTAATCATTTCTGCGTGTTTTGATTTGGCAGTCCGGCTGCCGCCAATCATAGTGTTTTTCCTACTATCTCTTCCATTCAAAAGCAATCTTCCAATCTTCATCAGGAATCGATTCTGCCAACATATCCCCTTCTTCGAATAAAAACCGCCATGGCATGCTTGAAAGTGCTGGTATCTCACCCAGCTTTGAAAGATCGAAAGCCTTTTTTGCCAATAATTTTCCATTTCCATCCACTAACAGTAAATCCACGATATCAAACAGGACAGCTTTCCCCAATGAATTTTGTAGAAAAGCCACTATGATTACATCATCCTCCACCCTAGTCAGCTTAACACCGGAAATTGAAATTTGATTCGGTTTTAATGCAGGCAGCCTTTGATGGTGGAATTTATATACATATTCCTCTTGCTTGGAAGTTTCCCAATCCTTGTGAAACATTAGGGAAGTATGAACAGTAACATCCGGATTGTGTACGTTATGCCCATCTGAAGCTAAAATATTTTCCCTTTCATTAACCCCTTTATCCCTTTTTCCAAAAAAACTCATCATTCATCACTCCCCAAAAGCAGCTTCGTCTTCCTGATTGCTTTTCATATATTCCATAAAGCCGATGCTAATCTCCGACTCGATTTTACTTAATAGAAGATTGAATTGACTAAGAGCTTCTTTTTCAAACAGCATATATGGGTCCTGTTGACCATAACCGATTAAACCCATTCCTTCCTTCACACTATTCATTTCGTCTAAATGGTTCATCCAATTTGTATCAATATGCTGCAGCATGAAAACACGTAACTGATTTTGCCATTCTGCATCGGCTTGAAAAATTTCAAGTATCGCTTCCAATTCACCTAAAGCATCCAGAGCTTTTCCCTCAACTATATGACCTTCTAAGTCCTGCAAATCACTTGTCTGCCAATCCAACGTCAGGAAAGCAAGGGAAAGCTCTTCAATAAAGGCCGAGTAATCAGGTTCCTCTATATGCTCATGGTAATATTTCACTATGAGCCGACGAATGTATTTTTCGATATATTCAAGTAAAATGGCCGACATCCGTCCAGATTCCAAATCTAGTATCCGGTCTCTCATCGCGTATATGATTTTACTCTGCTCATTTAATGCATGTTCTAACTTCAATAAATGGTAACGGCTTGATTGATGCATCTGCTCTATCGTTTCCTGCACCCTTTTCACGAATTTTTCGGGTGCAGGGCCCACCACCAATCCACTTTCATCCGTTTTGATTTTCTTTATATACCGTTCGAGTTCTTCTTCATCATAGTAATCAAACAAATCATCTTCAAATGAAATGATGAATTGTGTTGAACCTGGATCACCCTGCCTCCCGGAACGTCCCCTAAGCTGCATATCAATCCGATTGCTTTCATGTCGCTCAGTACCGATTATATGAAGGCCGCCCAATTCCTTGACAGCTTCATCCAATAATATATCGGTTCCTCTCCCAGCCATGTTCGTCGCCAGCATCACTTGATATTTTTGGCCGCTATTTGCGATGATTTCCGCTTCATCCGCTTCCGTCTTCGCATTAAGGATTTGATGCTTAATTTTCGCCTTCTCTAAATGAACCGAAATTTTTTCAGATTGCTCAATGGAGGTCGTCCCGATCAAAATAGGTCTACCTTCATTATGAATCCGTTTTACTTCTGTGACGATTTTGTTGATTTTGCTCATTTCATCCTTATAAATTAAATCAATCTCATCAACACGAATAATGGGCTTATTAGTTGGAATTTCAATGACGGGGAGCTGATATATCTCCTGGAATTCCGACTTTGATGGCATGGCACTGCCGGTCATCCCAGATATTGAATGATATAAACGAAAATAATTTTGGACGGTAATCGCTGCCTGTGTTTCATTCTCTTCGGTAATCTCCAAGCCCTCTTTTGCCTCAATTGCTTGATGAAGCCCATCACTGAAGCTTCTACCTTCCATCACCCTGCCTGTGAATTTATCGATTAACGCAATCCTTCCATCCATGACAATGTAGTCCACATCCAATTTCATAATCGCGTGGGCTTTAAGTGCCTGTGTTACATTATGTAATAACTCTTGATGATCCAGTCCATACAGATTGTCGATACCAAAGGCCTCTTCAATCTTCAATGCCCCTCGGTCCGTGAAAAAGGCAGCCTTTGACTCAATGAAAATCTCGTAATCATCATATTCTATAAATGACTTCATGATTTGTGCAGTGATCTGGTGAAGCCCGGTACCATCGCTTGACTTGCCCGCAATAATTAATGGTGTCCTCGCTTCATCAATCAAGATGCTGTCAATCTCATCAACAATGGCAAACCGGTGTCCTCTTTGAACCTTTTCTTCTCTTCGGAAAACCATATTATCACGCAAATAATCAAAACCGAACTCTGTTGCCGTTCCATACGTGATATCCGCCGCATACGCTTCACGTTTTGCAGAAGGCTCCAATTGGGAAATGTTCAAACCGACCGTCATTCCTAGAAATTCATGAATTTGTCCCATTAACTCTTTATCACGTCTTGCCAAATATTCATTGGCAGTAATAATATGGACACCATTCCCGTACAGTGCATGTAAATAGCTTGGTAAAGTAGACACAAGCGTCTTCCCCTCGCCCGTATTCATTTGTGCAATGCCCCCTTCATTCAGGACAAAACCGCCTGCAAGCTGAACATCATGGTGCCTAAGATTCAATACTCGTTTAGAAGCTTCCCTTACTACCGCAAAAGCTTCGATTTGTATATCCCATATATTTTTACCAGCATCCAATACGCTTTTAAATCTATCCTTCATTCCGCTTAATTCTTGATCTGAATAACTTTCATACTTACCCTCTAGTCGATTCACGGCATTAACCAACTTATACATTCTATTCAAGTCTTTAGAGCTTTCGTTGAAGAACTTTTTCATACTGGATAGCATAGGGTTCTCTCTCCTATTATTTCAAATGAACTCTAGTGAAATTATATCAGTTATATATTTACTGTTTATAAATTATTGCCTATATATTGTAATTTATAGAAAAGTTTTTTTCACTTTATTACAATGTCATTTTAAAACTGTATATTCTTTCATTATTCAATGAGTAAAAAAAGGTTCAGGTTACGGTTGGCGGATCATTCGTCAGCTAACATTCTTGGCGATTGCTTTTTCCTTGTTGCACAAACTGGCAATATAGGCAGGCTCTTTACTTTTGCATTCACATAGCGCAGAAATTAATGAATATCATGAAGGGGTTTTTTTATCGATTTTAACAAATAATATGGAGACTTTCACCCAATGGAGGATTACCGATGAATAAGACATCCAGAAGTCATAAACTTTTACAGTCTCATCACTTTGGATTACTCGTTCTTATCTGCTTTGTTTGCATGACCTCTCCTATTCAAGCAGAAACAAAGAACACCCCCAGGAATGTCATATTGCTGATTGGCGACGGTATGGGGTTAGGTGCAATAGAAATTGCCCGACAAATGGAATATGGAAAAACAGGTATTTTACATTTGGAAAAACTGGAGCACGTTGCCCTAATGCGCACCTATTCCGCCAATAATTACGTCACTGACTCAGCGGCAGGTGGGTCCGCGATTGCCACTGGAATAAAAACCAACAATGAATCGATCGGTGTCGATGCCAATGGTTCCGAGGTAGATAGTGTATTGGATGCATTTCAGGCTAAAGGAAAAAAGGTCGGGATCATCTCAACCAATATGGTAGTCGATGCCACTCCTGCAGCCTTTGGTGCAAGTGTATCTAACCGCTGGACAGGTGGCGCGAATATCGCGAGGCAGCTCTTTGATAACCGGATCGACGTCATTCTTGGCGGAGGTTCCAGTTATTTCGAGGCAAATAAGCAGAATGGCGAGGATTTAATCGCTAAATTTAAACAAGCTGGCTATGGGATTACAACGACGAAAGAAGAACTTAGTTCCATTAATAAACCGGAAAAACTTTTAGGGTTATTTCACCCTACCTACATGAATTTTAAGCTGGATAAAGAAGTATTACATTCACAAGAGCCATCTCTGCCCGAAATGACATCCAAAGCGATTGATATTTTATCCCAGAGTGATAAGGGATTCTTCTTGATGAGTGAAGGTGCACGTATTGATCATATGGAGCATGCAGCTGATATCACTGGAATATGGAAAGAAACGATCGAATTTGACCAGACCGTGAAAGAGGTTGTGAATTGGGCAAAAAATAGAAATGATACTTTGATTGTTGTGCTTGCAGACCACGAAACAATGGGGACCTCCGCTTCTGAAACGATGGATATCCCCGCATTGAAAAAAATCAGGGTTTCTTCTGAATATATGTCCAAACAACTTATATTCGATAAAAATCATGAAATCATTCCAGAAAGTGTCGTTTCCGCATTCAAGAAGTATGCACATATATCCCTTACGGATCAGGAAGTTCATCAATTCATCGATAACGTAAAAAAGAATAGAACGCTTGTCTATCCACAGCATCAAATTGATTGGGAAATCGGAAGCACCATCGCCAAGCATTATAAGGCAGGTGTAGCTGATAGAAGCATACGGGCCGCCAGTTCCACAGGAGGGCATACCGCCAATATGATTCCCATTTTTGCTTCTGGCCCGGGAAGCGAAGCCTTTGATGGGGTCATTGAAAATACAGATGTTTCGAAAATCATCACAAAAGCCGCCGGTGTTCCGTTCACACCTGGTCAGCATAAAACAAAAGAGGAATGAATTCATTCCTCTTTTAAGTTCATTCTCCTGTCTCTTCAACTGGGTTTTTTCGGGTATTCAGGTCCGTCAACTCAAGTTTTGTGGAATTACTCCGATGTTTTGGGCAATTACTAACGATATTGCGTGATATCCCTGAGTTTAGTGGATTTACTCGTGTGTTCCAAGCGTTTACTCGTGAATTTGGTGGGTTTACTCGTGAATTTGCGCCTTTTACTCGTGAGTTTAGTGCGTTTACTCGTGAATTCACGCCTTTTACTCGTGAATTTAGTGGGTTTACTCGTGAATTACACCTTTACTCGTGGAATCGTGATTTAGGGATCGGACCAGTTCATAAAAAGACACCATGAATGACGTCTTATTACTCATTTTTTAACATGTTTTATTAAAACATACCCAATTTGGCTTCCTTTTTTCACTTTATACCACTCACCTTGTTGAGATAGTATCGTAATGGTTTGATCCGTGTTCAGTTTCCCGACCGTTTTAGAAGATGTACTTCTTTTTTCTTTAATATGTAATACACTTGCTGTCACTATTCCCATCGTCTTCCTAATAGGGATTTTCGTTGAAACGGTATTCCGATTGTCGCTCTCATCCTTAGCGGAGATGGTCACGGTAAACGTCCCGGTGGACATATTTCTGAAATCCCAAGTTGCCGATTGCCTGCCTTTAGTGACCTGCCTAGAAGCAAGGGTTCCAACCACTATTCCTTTACTGTTCTTGATTTCCACTGTTACATTGGCATTTTCATTTATTATATACGTTATGTTCGCTTTCTCGGTACTGTAATTACCCGATGTATCGACATCGGTGATATCCGGAGCCGACGCATCCTTATTTATCTTAATCTTCATTGTTGTCGAACCTTCATTACCGCTTCGGTCCATTGCAGACATTTCTGCTGTATATGTACCGTTATTTACAGCTTTCGTTTTCCAGGTTGCTGAATGGCTTCCCCTTTTCAAGGTTTGGTCATGGACTGGGGTGGCTAAGACTTTCCCCTTACTATCTTTAATCGTGAGTGAAACTATAGCTTCTTCTTTAAGGGAGTATATGATTCCAACCTCATCATTTATATGATCCTGCTTCGCTTTTAGGTTTATTGGATTCGGTGCCGCCTTCGCAACAAGATCCCTTTTAGGTTCAGACACTGCATGTCCATATTCCTTTTCTATATTAGTGTTAGGATAATAAAACCCCAAAATCTCTTGATACGTTTGACCTGCTTCCGCTCTGTTTTTCGCTCCAACCTGACTTAGGCCGACGCCATGTCCGTATCCTGACCCTTCAATAGCAATTCTGGAAGGATTGGAAGATGAATGGTCAACCAGGTAGCTTTTCATCACATCCTGCCCCACCATACCCCTGATTTTGGAAGCCGCAACATTCGTAAGGCTAACCTTTTGCTCCAAAAGTTTCCCCCTTTCATCAACGAGATTCCTTACATAGAAATTGATTTGGATGGAGCCTTTCGTAACCCGGCCTCCCGTTTTTTTACCAGTTAAGGTTAAAGCGGGTATTTCAGCAATTTTAATATCCTGCTTGGCATATCCGTTATTTTTCAGCCAAACCTTCAGCTTAGGTACAACCGCTTTATCTTTTTCCTGTACACTTGTCCACCATTCATCCGGCTGTGATAAATCTTTCTTTGACAGGTCAATTTGCTGCTTGTCCAGCGTTATCGCCCAATTTGTTTTTGTATCATAGGAATCTTCTTTTATAGTTAAATATGCAAGAGGGTTCCCACTTGACCAAACATTCGAATTCGATTCGGTCATGCCTCCATTGCTTGAGGAAAAAAACGCTTCGATTATTTCACCATCATGTTTGATTACCATACCCGTTGTCTGCTCAATGGCTGAATTAGATTGGTAGTGACCGTCCGCCCCGCCATATACTTGGTAGGAAACCGTATCATCAATTAATGTGGATTGATGGCGAAGTGCATAAGTCCGGGCTGCAATTGCCTGTGCCTTTAAGGCTTCGGAATGCCATAGTGCGGGCATTTCCCGCGGGACAACGCCCTTTAGATAATCTTCAATGTAAACATGATTGATAGGACGAATGTAACCGCCCTCCACTGTAAATAAAAATGATCCTGTATACGGCCGGCCGTTTATGGACAATAAAGCATCTTGTTTAACAGGAATTATCTTTAAGGAGGCATCGGATCCCATTTTCTTGGAATCTTTGTAAACGCCAAGTTTTCCTGACTCCATTTTCAAAGTCAGTTCTTCCCCCTCCTTGATGAATGTCTCTCCCCCTGAAGTACGAAAGTCCCCGGTTGCCGTTAATTTGATACTGGTTTGATTCCCTAAGTAATTCTTCAGTTTCACTTCCATCGTTTTACTCTCTTCCGCTGCCGATGCTTCATGAGAAGGAAATGCAGAAAAAATGATAAAGAAAGCAATAAACAAATACTTTAGACTCCTCATTCCTCTTCATCCTCCCTAAACTATTTATCCTTCAAAGATTTCCAGATCCTTGTACGCTCAATTCATTGTCCATAACGGCCAGGATGATGTCACTGCTGCTGAATGATACCAGGACCAAGAATTCAGGTCCCGGGTTTCCTTTTCATTATTCGTAAAGGCTTCTATGATTATGGCAACCATATTCCGTTCACAGAACTCTCTTTTTACATTCTGGATGTACGGCTCATTATCCTTCAAATCCAACCTTTAATGTTGAGATAACGTGACTCATTCCATAACCGGTGAAAAAATAAAAAAGCTGGACACGGAAGAAACCATGTCCAACTTTTTTATGGTAAATGCTAGATGTATATAACCCATTACCGATGAATTATTTCTTTACTTCAAATACTTCTTCAAAACCGGTTTCATATGATCGATGACTAAATGGCTGCCGCCACGTCCTTTCACATCTTCAATCATCCAGGCCATGAGAAGTTTTGGATCTTCCGTGTCCATGGCAACAAACCAGCCATTTTCCGTTCCGTCAGAATTTTTGGATGCCTTGATTTCAGCAGTTCCCGTTTTGGCTGCCATTTTGATGCCAAGATCATTTATTCCATGTCCGCTTCCCTTAGGATGTTCCACCACTTGTGTCAGCATCTTGGTGATCTGATTTGCTTGGTCAGCTGATATGGCATTTTCTTTCCATATTTTCTTTTCTATTTTATCTCCAGCTATCAACGAAGGTGCCAGGATATTTCCTTCATTCAAGAAGGCTGAATAGGTCATAGCGAGATGAAGCGTGCTCATTTGGACTTGCGCTTGACCATATCCAGCGTCTGCCAAGCGTCCTTCACTGTCGATCTTACCAATGCTCGATGCCTTGATCGGATAATCGTAGTTCAAAGCTTCATCAAACCCGAATGCCTTGAGTCCATTTGTGAATTTTTCCTTTCCAAGCCCCAATGCTTTTTGGGCAAAGTAAATATTGTCTGAATAAATTAATGCCTTTTCCATATCGATTGGAACACCGGGGTCAGAAACCCTTGTAATGGAATGGTCTTTCCATGTCGATTTGGCCCACGTTCTTCCTTCGATATTGATCGCCTCATTCGGATCCACGCCATTTTTCAAAGCGATTGCCGCAGTTATGGCCTTAATGGTTGAACCAGGTGCAAACGTCGAACTGAAGCGATTTAGAAGCGGTTTTTTTGGATCTTCTTCAAGCGCTTTTTGTTCCGCTTTTGTTATCCCGAATATATATTTATTAGGATCAAATGACGGACTTGAAACAAGTGCAAGTGTTTCGCCGGTCTTCGGATCAAGTGCCGATGCTGATCCTGCTTCGTTCTTATATTGCTTAAAGATATCCTTTTGAAGCTCGGCGTCGATGGTCAATGTAATTGTTTCTCCCTCTTCAGCGGGCTTTTCAGCAATCACCTTTTCTTCGCCATCTGCTGTTTTAATAAAGATCTTACCGCCCGGTTTCCCTTTAAGGCGTTCTTCTAAAACTTCCTCAAGGCCGCGCTTGCCAATAACGTCATTTGAGGTGTAGCCCTTTCCTTTCAATTTCTCCAGGTCTTCGGCCGATGCCTCGCCGACATATCCGATTAGATGGGCAGTAGCCTCTTTATATGGATATATGCGTTCTTCCGTATTATTGACCGATACCCCAGCAATGCCCAATAGCTTTTCCAGGGTTGCAGCATTATCACTTGACATTTTCTTGATAGGGACGAAATAGCTGGGCTTTACCCATGATTGTTTTAATTTCTGATTCACTTCGTCGGTGGACATATTGAGGATTCCAGCGACCTTTTTAACCGTTTCGGATACGTTGGCCATTTTCTCTGGCACAATTCCTACTTCCGATACCGTTCCATTCATGGCAAGACCACGTTCATGTCGATCGACAATTTCCCCGCGTATGGCTGGATACGATTCGACCGATATCTTTTCACCGGCTTCCAACTGAGGGAATATATAGCTTTCATCCCACTTTATGTACCAATTCTCTTCCTCACCTTCCCCTTCCTTGACAAGGGTCGCTTTATGGTCAGAGCTGACAGCCCCCGCCATAGTGGACATATTTACGGTATAATCAAGGTTTACCTTTTCTCCATCTTTATGATCTTTTTCTTCTTTTGGCTGTTTATAATCCACCTTTAATTGGTTGACTTCTATGCCCTTATAGATTTTTTCATAACGCTTCGCAAATTCATCCGCACTGATTTCTTTCTTTGTCTCAGGTGACAGATACTCGTACATTTTCTTAAAATCCTGTTTATTCCAAAGCTTCGTATATGCCGCAAAGCGATCTTCTGGACTTGGCTCATCCGAGCATCCGGCCAGGAACAATACGCTAATCAACAATAAGCTGGAAACTAAAACTAGTTTCTTCATGATTTCCTCCCAATGAATAGTTAGAATGGTATACATATAGTTTATCAAAATATTAGGGGAATGGGGGAATTTGTATGACCAATTTCTTCATTTTGCTAATTTACCATGTTTTTTCTAAAGCAAAAGTCCTGTACATAGTGTACAGGACTCTTTACTAAAGCATTCTTTTTTTTCGGCTTTTCTTCTCTTGCAACCATTTTTTCAAAAAGAAAAAACCCATGACGCCCGAAATGATGAGACCGCTTGTCGTTACAATGACAGCTATCCATTCGTATAAGGTGTAATCCATATATGCTTTCCAAGGTAATTTCCCTTTCCAATCTTCAATATATAGATTCATTCCGAATATCCCGGAGATAACCGTATAAATCGTTAGTATTTGCAAAAGATAATTACTGCTTTTCCCAGCCAGTTTATCCTGATTTTGATAAAGGTAGGAAAGGGTCTCCTTCACTTCTTTGTAGAGTGGAGCTATCCTGAAGGTTTCATCCGTTTTTTTGAATAGCTCTTTACCGATAGCCGTACTATTGACTTCAGTAAATAAATATTTTGCAGAAAACTCAGTGATCATGAAAATCAGCATTTCCGTATCCGACTGATCTTTTTCTACATCTATCTGGGAATTCTCATGAGCCAATTTGAGCAGCACGATCTTATAATAGAAGAAAAGCAACACTGTATAAAAGTGCTGGCCATACATTTCGCTTGCCAGTTCCTGTTCCAGTTTACTTGCTGCTTTCGTGACACACGCAAAATGATACATGCTTGTTACATAATAGGTTTCCTTGCCCCACCTGTCATATACTCTTTCTTGATAATACTTTTCAATATAATCAGGGTTTAGTGCCCCTATATATGGGGCTCCATCATTGTCATATCCGTTCAGCTCGCT
Organism: Peribacillus simplex; assembly: GCF_001578185.1. Classification (NCBI taxonomy): domain Bacteria; kingdom Bacillati; phylum Bacillota; class Bacilli; order Caryophanales; family Bacillaceae; genus Peribacillus; species Peribacillus simplex. The sequence continues at coordinate 5,106,397 of NZ_CP011008.1, forward strand.
GATCCGGAATAAGTCATTTTTAGATATATCACGATTCTCAGGGAATGCAATATAACTGATTACGTACATTCTTTCATCGATGAAGAAGGGTAAACTGCCAAAATAGGTCGGGTCCGCCTGATCTTCATCCATATATTTTTCCATTGGCGGCAATAGTTCATTAAAGATGAAATCCTTCACCTGTTCATACTGATTTTCCCGACAGCCGACTTTCGTTTTCTCTTCGTCATCAGCAATCGGTTCGAGGATTCGGAATGTATCGCCAAAATAGAGCACATCATTATAGGAAAGTCCTTCAGGTAACGTAACACGAAGATTCATCATGCCAATATGAAATGGGCATATAAAAATATCTATAGAGTTAATAATAAATGGGGTATTTAGATAGGGAGATTCGAAGGTACATTCAATATCCAGTTTTTTCGTAAAACGGCGCAAGCCTTCCTTCTGTTGTGCGTTACCTGGAAATAATATCGGCTCGATGTAAGGCATAAAATACTTTTCCAATTTACGGTGTGAAACTTTATGGCCACCGTAAAATTGATTTTGTTGTTCCATATCTTTCAAGTTCAAAAAAACGAAATTGTCCTCAAACAACTTTTCGACAAACTTTTCAATCATATTTCCTTCAAGGGTAAACGGAAAGATGTATTGCTGGAAAGTTCGCTTCGTGGAATCATTCTTATTTACTTTCACATCCATAAAATATATTCCTCCGATTAAACTGGGATAAATCCAGGTTTAATTCATCTTGTTTCTTATATTTACCCATGTATATATAAACAAAACGAAACATATTATAGAAATAAAGTGGACATATTATCCAAGAAAAAAAGATCCCCCAAGCAAGCGCTTGGGGGCCATCGAAAAGAGTTCTCCAACTCTCTTCACTTTAGGGTACTAGAAACTGATGTTTCTAATGAAAAATCCGATATTCGGACCATTTTAGCATTTATTTTCAGTATGATAAAACACGGAATCCCTTCATATTTGGACTTTACGGCTTATTATTCACCTATTAATCCGGATATACAGTCGTTAACACATGAAAATATAACTATAGGAATAAACACAAGATCTCCTTACCGTTTAATCCATCCTTTTATCATGAAAATCACGTTTTAAATAATGGAAAAAGGGTAAATAAAAAAAAGAAAAGGGGAGACATCATGAAAATCGATAGCAATAAGCAACACTTTAAATTTTTCGAGAGAACAAATAACTCTAAACCAAGCGAAAGAAAACAAATGAGCGATTTCGTCAAAAAAATGAAAATGAATGCTCAAAACTCTCATTTAAATGGTAAAAACTCATGACATATGGGATGTCATGAGTTTTTATCGTTTAAAGTGCGATTTCATTTCCCTGAAGGTTATGCCTCACACATTTTTTGATACCGATTACATTCAAAAAATGTTGGATTTTCTTCATGGAGGTTGCCTGATATTCATCTAAAATGGCAAACTCTTTAATATAAGCGATTTTTTCTTGTACATCTGTATCTATATGATCATGGCTGTATTCTTTTTCATTCGATTTTTTGCATGTGTACACCACGGCTTCACCAATTTTCCTGGTTGCCTCATCAAAGTAAAAAGAAAACACAATGGCACATTCTTCATCGTAAAAAGAGGGTTGAACTTTCATATTAATATCAATCATTAACCTTACACCTCTCCCCGTTTTGTTATTTACACTATAACAAAATTAATAAAAGGAAATAGGCGTTCCAAACTACCCTCACGCTTCTTCCACACCTACCAAATGGACCTTACACTCCCAATGCATAGATAATTATAACTACAGGAATATGCGCAAAAGAATAATCCATTGATAAGAAAAAAAAAACATCTTCAAATGAAGATGCTGAATGAGTGATTGGAAGCTTCATTACTTATTTATATAAACCTGGAAGTTCTGCGTAAAGGCCTGGTAATTCGCTTGGGACAATAACGAAAGCAGCGATGATAAGAAAAGATACGACTAATGCTTTAGTACTTTTTTTCATAGGTCATTCCTCCTTTTCTTCAAAAAAATATTGGTTAAAATAGAAATTAATTCTATAGTTATATTTAACCACATTTCTTTTAACCATATATTTCTACTAAAGAATCTATTTAATCAGTTAAGGACATGTACATACAGCTTTCACCGATTTTTCATAACAAAATATAACTCTAGGCATATTTCAAGGAGAATCAAAATGGATTTTTTTGCAGTTGGACAAAAGATCAAAGAGCTACGTAAACAAATCGGACTTTCCCAGGAAGAGTTGGCATCCGGCATTTGTACACAAGCCCAGATCAGTAAGATCGAAAAAGGCGATGTCTATCCATATGCATCCACTCTCTACTTAATTTCTCAACGTTTAGGCGTTGATGTAAACTATTTTTTCGATATTGGAATGACCCCTAGGCTGGATTATGTGGAAGAAGTGATTTATCAATTAAAAATAGCCAGAAGAACCCGAAATTATGAGGAAATGCAGCAAATTGTAAAGGCTGAGGAGAACAGTCCTCTCTTTCTTCAGAATAAAAAGAATCATCAATTGATACTTTGGCACAAGGGGATATACGAATACGAAAAAAATAAAGATTTAGATAAAGCCATTGAATTTATTAATCAGGCCATCGCCATCACTCATACGACTGATAAAATTTATTCAGAACGGGAACTTGAAATCTTGAGTAGCCTAGGTGTAATGTATGTTGCCGAAGAACAATACGAAAATGCATTTGCCTTGTTAAGGAAAGCTTTAGATCACTTGAAAGCCCTGCCCTTTTTGACGGATAAAACGCTGAAGACACGTTTGTCCTATAATTTTGGCAGAGTGTTAACACGCCTGGTCCGATATGAGGAGTCCATTACCTGCTGCCAAGATGCCATAAAGTGGTGCCTCCAACATGATCAATTATATGCTTTAGCGGATTTACATTACCATTTAGGTTATAATCTTGAACTCGTAGGTAACTTTGATGAGGCAAAAGAGTACTTGGAAAAGTCAGCATTTCTCTTCACATTACAAAAAAATCATACCTTTGCTACATTCATCAACAAAAAGTTGGACAGTTGGAAGAATGAAATGAAAATAAACTAATTCCATATATTAAAGCCATTCCCCACGGGAATGGCTATTCCCATTCACAAGAATATGTAGAATCTATCACATATCAATTCCAAAACCTCTATTCTACATTTCAAATTCCAAGCCAAAATGAAGTATAATAAAGAGATGCTTCAAAAACCCACTTTTAAAAAAGGGTTCCGGCCCCTCATCACATGGTTTCGTGAGTGTGAAGAGGATGAAGGATTCGTGGCATCGTTATCTTGAAGGCCAGTTATTCCTGTTTGGAAGGCTATATATCCGAACTGCTTATATTCATGAGGGTTTTTGACGATATTGACTTTTACAGGGTTTAAATGAATATACGGCTTGTGGCATTGATGATTTGTTCGAATAAATGGATGAAGATGCAAAGTGAACGGCCATGAAATAAGTCCAGCATGATGCATATGATGGCTAAAAAAAGGCATTGCGGCAATTGCTCGGGATGTAATATACACGTCAAATCCTCGGTTAACCGAGGCAATAATATGGTTATTAAAGTACTGATAGTTCATGATATACAAAATATAATTTTGGTTAACAGGGATTGACCCTGAAGGAGGAGAGTATGGAGCGGGAGTTGTTGTTAGTTGGGGAAAGGCTGGCGGAATTTTTGGAGGTCGGGAATCCGGAAGATTCGGACGTGGTGAATCAAGGGCTCCAGTTATACCGTCAGGGGCTTGTTGATATTAAAGAAGAAGCGGTAGATACGATTGTGGCCGAGGTACAGGATGAGACTCGCTTTAAGTCCAGGTTGAATCTTCTCTTCCCTCAGGATGGAAGCTGTACATGTGATTCAAGGTTCATTTGCCGGCATCAAATGGCCGTTTTCTTTTCTGCGTATTCAGAAAACGCTAGTGTTTCCGATTGGCTGAGTGAATGGAAAGCACCAAAAGATACCTCAACCGCCCAAGCACTGCAGCAAGTAAAACGGGCGAGTGAATTACTTAAACAAGCGGGGGAGAAATCCCCCATCTTAGATAAAAACTATCCTTCATGGAAGCAATTCGTGAATGCAACCTTTGCGGAACATGTCGAGCCCCATATAGGCGAGCCTACTTATATAATTGAAAACCATATACAAACATACTTTAAACGCCTTAGCTCTAAAGCTCCAATGGAAAGGGAATGGAAACTGCTTTATCATTTTGTTACGCAATTTTGCACGATGCAGCTGACACTGAGAATGATTCAGTTACATAAAAGTCAGCCGCAAACGATTCGGGTCTTTTATGCACTTGCTGTCGACCTAGCGGAAGAGCTGCATGAAACGGTGCAGCCGCTTAGCCGGCAAGCCAGGCCCTTCGCCTTTGACCCCTTCGTTTTCAGCATCAAGGAAGATGTAGCTAAATTACTTGACGGAGTAGAAGGTCTAGAATATGAAAAGATCGATCTCTACAGGGAGATTTGGAGCTTCTTATTCTCCAGTTCCTCATGGCGTAAAGAGGAACTGGAACGAATCAAGAAAGAACTTCCCGAGAAGTATATGGGCACAACTGAGAGGACGTCATACTCCCTCGCAGCCATTCACCTTTCCCTTCTGGAGAATCAAGATAAACAAGCGATTGGACTTCTCCATGAATTGAAGAAGGAAGCCTGTCCATACATTTTTTATTGGCTGAATCTCCTGTCTGAATCAGACAATCGGTCACGGGCCATTCCTTTCATTGAATTCATCATCGCTAATGTCCAGGAGTTCCTTGCCGATTTATCCGATTATTATCAGCGGGTAGATTTCGTAAGGACCTTTACGACTTTAATCAGCAGTTGCTGTTATAAATTAAAACGGAACGATTTGCTAGAGAAATTCTACAGAGCCACCCTTCCGCACAGCTATTGGAACTATGCAAATTTCCTTTTTGAACAAGGACAATATAAAAAATGGGTGGAGATGCATATTTACTCAGAAATCAGCATTGACTTAATCAGCAGTGAATCCATCAAAGAAGTGGTCTCTAAAGAACCGGAACTAATCCTGCCCCTTTATTACCATGCGGTACAGGAAAAAGTTTCCTTGAAGAACCGGCCTGCCTATAAGCAAGCTGTCCGTTATTTAAAAAGGATGCGCACCATCTATAAAAAGAGCAAAAAGGAAGACGTATTCGAACGTTATATTCTGTATGTGGCCGATTCAACCAAACGGCTTCGCGCTTTCCAAGAAGAACTAAAAAGGGGTAAGCTTATCGATGTTTAATCCAGGGAAATTAAAAATCAAAATAGCGGCTCTCGAAAACGGATCCTACGCCCTTGGTGCCGTCAATGAAGAGAATGCCTTCCTCAACACGAATTATATACGCAGGTTGCTATTCAATTGGGATGACGCAAGCTTTTATGGAACTAAAATGACTTCGGATATCATTGATGGAAATCCTGTATTCATTCTTGACGCTTGGGGACTCCTCAACTTTTTTGCGAAGGAAAGTTTCAACTCCTTCATAGAATGGGAATGGTCGGAGATATCCTCCCTTTGCCTGTCTGCTGCGCCTGTTCTTCATGAATCCATTGAAGCGGGGATCCCCGTACCGGATTTCACTAATCTTCAGTTGGACTCCATCGGCTGGAAGCTGCCGGAAGAGGTAGAGGAGGAGTTCGTCCCTTCCTTTTGGGAGGAAGAAATATCTTTAGATCTCCCTTCACCAGAAGTTGAAACCAATCGGACTTTTATCGAGAAATGGTATAACGGTGCCGCTAATATGTATTTAAAAAACTACTCACCTATGCAGCATAAATGGAGTGAAGCAGTCGGGGCATTAAAGGATTCAAGACTTTCCCCCGAAGAATTGCAGGCCTTTTTTGACAAAGACAGCTGGCAGGAATGGCTTGGGACCCAGCCCGATCCCAAACCATTCACTATAGGCCTCCGTTTGACTGAGCCTCCGGATGGGAATGGGCCCTGGGTACTTGATGTTACCCTTCGTTCCAAAAGGGATGAGAATATCATCGAAACCTATACAGGAAAAAAACTGCCGCGCGGCTGGAATAAGTATGCAAGTGAAGTGGTGCGTGCTACGAAACGCTGGCAACTCGTCGTACCATGGCTTGGAGAGAATGGACGTCTAAAAAGGGAGATTTCGGAAACGGATGCATGGGAATTCTTGACCGACGCAAGCGAAAAACTCCTGTTTCTTGGCGTCGAAATTCTCCTTCCATCCTGGTGGCTTGCCTTGAAGGAGTCCTCTTTGAAGGTGAAGGCGAAAGTAAAGAGCCAATCGAACCGCGGCCCTTCTTATGTAGGGTTAAAAGCTTTAATGGACTTTGATTGGCGGTTCTCTTTAAATGGAAAAGAGCTCACTGAGGCGGAGTTCGAGGAGCTCGTCGATGAAAAAAGGCGGCTTGTTTTCATCCGCGGCCAATGGGTCAAGCTTGACCCCGCTTTCATTAAACAAATTCAGGAGCTGATGGAAACAGCTAATGAAAAAGGAATCCAACTGACTGACTTGCTGCAGCAGGAACTGTTGAACGGCGAAAATGAAGATGACGATAGTGATTCTGAAAACGACGAAATGCTCCGAATTCAATTTGAATTGAACCAGGAGCTTCGTAAAATGGTGGGAAGACTCAGGGAAACCAAAAACATCTCCATCCTGCCCGTCCCTAATGCACTTCAAGGCGATTTACGCCCCTATCAAAAACTGGGCATGAGCTGGCTCCTTTTTTTAAGGGAGCATGGCTTTGGTGCTTGTCTAGCTGACGATATGGGGCTTGGAAAAACAGTCCAGATGATAGCCTACCTCCTTCATGTAAAAGACAAAGAAGGAGCCAGTAAAGAGCTGCCCACTGCCCATATGGACGAACAAAAGAGTGAACCGATCATTGTTGATGAGGATAGTAACGAAGAGAGCTGCGAAGAGGCTGAGGTCAATACCGCTACATGCGAATCGGTCTCTGTACAATCGTCGCTCATCGTATGCCCAACATCCGTCCTAGGCAACTGGCAAAAGGAATTGGAGAAATTCGCACCAACACTAAAAGTTCACCTTCACTACGGGTCTAATCGGGCTAAAGGTGAAGCATTTGCTAAAATAGCAGTGGATCATGATATTGTCTTAACATCATATGGCCTTACCCACCAAGATGCAGCTGAACTATCCTCCATCCATTGGAGCAGCGTGATCCTTGATGAAGCACAAAACATCAAGAATGCCCAAACAAAGCAATCCAAAGCGGTCCGCAAGCTAAATGGCAGGCATCATATTGCCTTATCGGGTACGCCTATGGAAAACCGTTTAAGTGAGCTATGGGCGATTTTCGATTTCATAAATAAAGGGTATCTTGGAACGCTAGGACAGTTTCAGGAAAAATATGTGGCAACCATTGAACGTGATGAACAGAAGGATAAAATCAAAGAATTACAGCGTTTGATACAGCCATTTTTGCTCCGCCGTACAAAACGCGATAAAGAAGTCGCCCTTAATCTGCCGGATAAGCAAGAACAAAAGGAATTCGTACCGCTTACCACCGAGCAAGCATCGTTGTATGAACAACTGATCAAAGATACATTCACTGATATCGAACAACTGTCGGCCTTCGAAAGAAAAGGCATCATCCTGCAGATGCTGAATAAGCTAAAGCAACTTTGCAATCACCCGGCTCTTTACTTAAAAGAGATGGAAAAGGAAAACATCATGAAGGCGCCTAACCGTTCTGGCAAACTCGAGAAGCTGACTGAGCTTGTCGATGCTGTCCGCGAACAGGATGAAAGCTGTCTCATTTTCACTCAATATATTGGCATGGGCAATATGATGAAGGAATTGTTGGAAAAACGGTATGGCTTTGAAGTGCCATTCCTGAACGGGAGTGCGAACAAGAAGCAGCGTGATGATATGATCACTCGATTCCAAGATGGGGAATTCCCTGTCTTTATCCTGTCGTTGAAAGCAGGCGGCACGGGACTGAATCTAACAGAAGCAAACCACGTGATTCACTATGATCGCTGGTGGAACCCAGCTGTTGAAAATCAAGCAACCGACCGTGCATATCGAATTGGACAACAGCGTTTCGTTCATGTTCATAAGCTAATTTGCACAGGGACACTGGAAGAAAAAATTGACCAGATGCTTGACAAAAAGCAGGCCCTGAACGACGAGATCATCAGCAGTGACAACTGGATCACCGAACTTTCCACAGAGGAAATCAAGGACTTGGTTGCTCTTCAATAATGTTCTAACACTCAAAAATCCGCTCTCACGATACGAAGTTGAATGAGGGCATGCTAGCTTATCAAGACATAAGAAAATAAAGGAGAATACATATTCGATATGTATTCTCCTTTTTATTCAAAAAGCACCGGTTAATGCTGCAAAAATGACCTCAGTTACTTCATTTTTCAAACTCCGAAAACCTTTCATAGCTTTCTGGACTGGTATATAACTTTCCCTGCAATGAATGGAAAGAAGATGGCAAATTGGACATGGCAAGGTCCAAAAATGGCCTAACATAGTGGGCTCGTAGAGACCCAATTCCTTAATATTGAGCAAAATTCAAAGGAATTTTCAAAAGGGTTCGGAATGTTTTAATTCCGAACCCCTTTTGTCTATAAACTGAGATTACGCAAATGGGTAATCTATTCTTTTTCCGGAGTAGTCAAGTTCGAACTCAGATGTCATTTTCTGTTTCAAAAGATCGATTTCACCATATAGAGTGCCGTAATCCAAATGATGATTGCAGAGATTTTATTTAATATTCCAAGGAATTTGCCTGATGCATCAACCTTTTTCAACAATCTTCCCGCAAAACATAATCCATGGAACCAGCACCATGACACAACGATGCATGTTCCCGTGAAAATCACTTTATCCATTCCTGAATAAACAAGTGAGCTCGAACCGATTACACCTATCGTATCCAAGATTGCATGTGGATTCAGTAATGATACTGATAAGGCAAATACAATTTGTTTTTTGGTGGACATTTGCATAGTTTGAGCGTCCGACTGTGGGTTCGCTTTGGCAGACCAAATTTGAAAACCCATATACAATAAAAAAATGACTCCGAATATGATTAATGTAAGACGCAACCAATCATATTGCATGACAATCAACGAAACACCCAAAATAGCTAACAGGATGAGCACTGTATCACAAATGGCAGCTGTGATCGTTGCAGGCAATGCTTTTTTTAAGGTCGGTTGGATTGCACCTTGATTAAAAATAAATACATTTTGCACTCCTAATGGAAGTATCAGCCCCAATGCCAATAATAATCCATGAAAAAATGGTCCCATACGAATACTTCCCTCCATTCACATTCAGTATAATGAAAAAGACAAAGGAATTGACCCTCCATTTGGTTGGTATTCAACCCAACCAATTATAATGAATTTAGAACATGAAGGGGGTGGTTTTCGTATGTTTATCGAATGGAGGCCAAACCGGCCGTCGAGCATATCACTACACCAACAAATAGTAGATTGGATGAAACAACAAATTACACAAGGGGAATGGCCGGTTGCGACCAAGCTTCCCTCACAACGCTCATTAGCCGATTCTTTTGGCGTAAACCGAAGTACCATCATTACAGCTATGGATGAATTGATTGCGGACGGATTATTAGAAACTAGGGTTGGATCTGGTACATTCGTTTCGAATAACACATGGAATGTGCTCGTCTCTAGCAAACAGCCCGACTGGAAAAACTATGTCCGCAATGGCCTTCATGAACCTAATTTAAAAACGATTCAGGACATTAATCAGCATGAAACGGACTCTGCCATCATCAGATTGGGCACCGGCGAACTTTCTCCAACTCTATTGCCTATTAAAAAAATCGAAAAGTCTTTGCAATCCACTTCTTTTGACGCCCACTCATTAGGTTATTCTGAACCCAAGGGTGATAAGAGGCTACGCCAAAGTATAAGTGTTTATTTAGAAACAAAAGGAATCAACGCTAGCCCAGGCTCCCTCATGATCGTTTCTGGCGGGCTTCAAGCACTCCAGTTGATTTCAGTTGGTTTACTTCAAAAGGGCTCAATGGTTTTACATGAATCCCCTTCCTATTTAAATTCTGTTCATCCCTTTCAATCTGCAGGGATGCACTTAGTAGGTTTATCAAAACAAGGCCGGGAAAGTATTCCGACACAAATAAAGCGCATCAATGGAAGAAAGAAAGCGTCACTGTTTTATACTGTTCCAACGTTTAACAATCCAACCAATACTACATGGACTAAAGAAGAAAGACTAAACCTCTTATCCACATGTAAAAAAGAACAGATTCCGATTATTGAAGATGACGTATATAGTGACTTGTGGTTTGAAAAGAGACCACCGCTACCTATAAAATCCCTTGATACAGATGGCCTTGTATTGCACATTGGCAGTATGTCCAAAACATTGAGCCCCGGATTGCGCATCGGATGGATTGCTGGTCCAATAACTGTGATTGAACGTTTAGCAGATATTAAAATGCAAATGGATTACGGTTCCAGTGCACTGTCTCAACACCTTGTCGCAGAATGGTTAGAAAGTGGTCAATATACAAAACATTTAGAGTGGCTAAGGCATCAGTTGATAGTACGTAGAGATTTTACATTATCTCTTCTCAATCAGTATTTTAAGGGACTTGCAGAATGGCAAATACCTCAAGGCGGATTTTATATATGGGTAAAGATATGTAAACCAATTGTGAATCAAAACCTTTTCAAGCAAGCGATAAAGGAGAATCTTCTCCTTAATCCGGGGTACATATATGAACCAAATAACAATACGCATCTACGGCTTTCATATTCATACGCCACGGAGGAACAATTAGCTTATGGTATCCAAACCCTCTCAAAGATCATTCGGCGGTTGATTTGATACATGACATCATCGTGTTGAGACATTGATGGAGCTGCCTTGGCAGCCCCATTCTTATTGAACTGAACAATCTGAGTGGGTAAAGAAGTTGTCGAATTACGTTTCACTTAACGAAAGTCACCTGCCTAAGAAAGTTAAAGAGGATATCACGGGGTAGCGGCCTTCCTTTTTACATTCCACTCTTTCGGTTGGATGATGAAAAAAGAATGGTGATTTCCATGATTGATCATAATATGATCGAGGATTGCGGTAAGCGCCTCACCCTTATTCTGCTGATATTCATCTGAACTTTCCTCAATGGTGATTTTTTCTTGGTGGGGGTCATAATTAATGGATGTTTTAGCACCCTTTTCAAAAAAGGAAAGGGTAACCTCCTGACATAGGGGATAATCCTGATAGGGTGAATCCGAGCGGGGCTCCTTTTCAAATGGAGAATTGACGTGCTGAAGTGCATCAAAAAAACTCGGTTTTGTAAGATTTGACCTGTGGTTTCCTATTTCTTCTAATTTCACTGTAATCCCACGACTATATACCTTTTTGCTCGATTTCTTCTTATAAATCATAGACACCCTCCTTTTTTCTGATTCCTTATACCTAATTCCTTTATCTTTCACCAAATACCTGCTAGATAATATAAATAATTCCCCATTAATAGATTTCCATATTAGCACAGTGAAAACACAGGAAACTACACCTAAAGAATTATACTTCAAATCCATAATCCGAAAAAAAAAGCCCTCTTGGATAAGAGGGCTCATACTGAAGACAAATTTGAATAAAGCGAGTTTGCAATCAGTTTTTTCTTTAGGCTCTTTTCGTAAAGATTGTTGTTTTTAAAACGAAACTATTTAAGGTTGATTGGAGCGGAAGTGCGAGACTCCTGCGGGAGCAGCAGGACAGGTGAGACCCCACAGGCGTTTACGTCGAGGAGGCTAACCGCCCGCCCCACGGAAAGCGAGCATCTGGAGGGGAAATCGACCACAACTCACTACCTGGTAAATAGCAACAAAGTATGTGAAAACAGCCTTTCTTTAAAAAAGTTCCAATCAACGTTCGAATTACACAAACCCTAAAAAAACTATCGGTAAAATCAATTATGTCTACAAACTGCAGCCCTCTTGGATAAGAGGGCTGTTTTCGGTCATTTTTTTGCTTTATTGATGTTAAAGGATTTCTTCGATTCATTTCCTGCAAGATCGGTCACCTTAAATTCGAACTTGTTGTTGCCTGATTTAAGCGGCAGTTCCAAATCCTCTATCTTCTTCTTATAGGCACGCATTTTATATGGTTCCTTGAATTCATTATAGAAAACTTCGCTTCCGTTTAGATAAAGGCGGATTTCATCGAAATTATCTTCTACCGTAACATCCACTTTTGGATTTTTGCCTTTGACTCCCACAGTTGCCGGTACACCTTTTACTTTTAAACCTGGTTTTGTTGCATCGACCATAATCGTCCGTTTAAAGGAAACCGTGTTATCCCATTTGTCCGTTGCTTTAACCGTAAAGTTTTGGACGCCATCTTCAAACTTCTTTTCATAAGTGAATTCATATTTATTATTCGTTTTGTTATACGTTACAGGGACCGTTTTATCATCGATTTTAAATTCTTTGATTTCCGACGCTTCTTCAATATCTCCTGTTATTTTGATTTTATTTTTATTGTTCACGCTTAAGGCCTCAGGACTTTTGATCTTTACAGCTGGTGCATGATTATCGATTGGAGCTGAATCATTAGCTAATTCAGTTTCAGCCGTTTTTTCATTACCTGCATAGTCAATTGCCACTACCTGAACCTTTTCCCCTTTTACATCAGGTAGAGTGAATTGTTTCGCATTCGCTGGAAGCGGCTCTTCCATTATGGATGCTCCATCGACTTGTACATCGTAATAGGCAAGTCCTGAACCATTCAAATTATCCTTACCTTGGATGGTTAATACCTTACCTTTTTTCGAAATCTTGACTGTTGGCTTTACCGTATCGATTTTGATAGGCATTTTAAACGTCTGCCATTTTGCACCCTCGTAATCTATCATCGCTTTGATTTCAAAATAATAGACCCCATCCTTAGCGAGTGCATTATTGATTTTACCGTCCCATTTACGGGCTGGATTAATTGTGTATGCAGACCCTTTTCCACCATCATAATAGTCCTTTCGCACATTATTCTCCGTGCGAATTTTCCGGACTGATTTGTTCTCACCATTCAATATATTGAACTCTGCCTTTTTCGCATTCCTCAAGAATGATAGGACCGGCACGAAGTCATCCTGTGCTCCATCGCCATTGGGGGAAATCGCAATATTTTTGCCATTAAATGTTTTTCCTGCAGGGTCATAGCCAAGATAAGTGAAATCTTTCCCTGCTGTCGATACTCCTCCTGCCCTGCCATAGAAAGACTCTTTATCATATATAGTGCCATCCAGGATCGGCGCCTTGTCCCATTTCCCTTTAAACCCTACATACGGTACATGCAGTTCCGGATGAGTGTCAGCTGGATCCTTCAATGATATGAACCCTTCAACAAAATATCCATTTGGGAAGACCTTGTCAATGTCTACAAGAGTCTGAAGGTCATCTCCAAGCACCTTTGCATTGGATATGTCCACTTTCACTTCGAATGTAACCGATTTTTTTGCAGGTACGGTAATCTTATTTGTATTTCTATTATTGATTTTAATTGAAGCGTCCTTAATTTCCTGTGCTTCTAACTGGTTAGCGGAATAACCCAGTTGTCCCTGGATTGCATAGTCTGTTTGGATATTTCCTTTTACATCATATTTGACTGCTTTGTTGCTGAAGTTTTCAACCTTTAAAGTAAACGCGAACTTATTGCCGATCTCCTTCATTGCAACCTTCGCTTCTTTCGTGAATGCCTCCGTCACGACAGCTGGTGTGGACAATGCGGCTTGCAGCTGCATGACTCCAGCTCCTTGCCTGCGAGGCGAGTAAGGGTTATCCCAGTCAAGGGCCTTATTTACGACACCCTGATCCGTTAATGGTTTTGAAGTATTCATCATCAGGTTCTTAGCCAAATTTGCCCGGGCAAATCCATCTAATTTAAAGTCTTTATCCACTCTTTCAAGAACCAGTGCAGAGCCGCCGGAAACATGTGGTGCAGCCATCGAAGTACCGCTCATCATACCATATTCATCATTGTTCAACGTCGAATAAATTTGTCCGCCTGGAGCAGTGATTTCCGGTTTGAAGTCCAGGTTCGGTGCGACTCCCCATGAACTGAATGAGCTCATTTTTCCTGCTTCTGGATTTACAGCTTTTGTTTTATCACCATTAAAGGTAATCTTCACCTTTTCTCCATCCATTAAGGCCGTTTTCAGCTTTGCACCATCCGATTTCAACATAAACAGCTGCGGAATGGTGATGCTTGGATCTGTAGCCATGGAGATATATCCGTCAGCATTATTGAAAATAATCACGCCAGCCGCTCCTGCTGCCTGGGCATTTTGCGCTTTTTCTATAAAAGAAAGCGTGCCGCGCTCGATGAGGGCGAATTTTCCTTTTACATCCACTTTGGAAAGCTCCCCTGGCGTCCCAAGACCTGCAGCGACCAAGTCATATGTTTTATCCTTTAATGCATTGGGATGTACGCTTGAGGCCGACATGAACGGCGCTTTTCCTGCTTGCCCGTTTATATCATATGTCGCCGCATCCAAATCCATATAGTTATTCTCGACCGATGCAACTTGTACCGAATCATAAGCAAGTCCAGGTGAACCTGAAACTCCAATATCCGGGTTCGAGGCTGACGGGTTTGCAAATCCATTTCCAAAGTGAGCCGAGTTTCCTGCTGAAATCGACATGAGAATCCCATTATCAACAGCTCTAGATACCGCCTGCTGCTCAGGATCTTCTGCTGATACAAAACCTGCAGTGGAACCAAGGCTCATATTCAGCACATCTGCCCCAAGGATGATTGCATCGTCAATTGCCTTAATATATATATCGCCCCAAGTTGTTTGCATGGCGGGATCATTTCCGAAGACCTTCAATGCTAGCAGCTGGGCTTCAGGAGCAACCCCTTTAATGCCGCCATTCTCTTCATCCCCATTGGCGCCAGCGGTTCCTGCTACATGCATTCCATGCATGGAGGCCCCTTCACCAAGGTCAAGGATTTCTTCATTTTCATCCATGTAATTGTATCCATAAGGTACCTTCGCCGTATAATAGTTGCCTAATAGATGGCTAGATTCCTTTATTCCGCTAATTTCACTTTCAGTCAGTTCTGCCTTATTCTCATCGTTTAGGACCATATCACGGTGTGATGGGTCGATTCCAGTATCGATAATCCCGACGACCATCCCTTCGCCTTTATATCCATATTCCCGCCAAGCTTCCTGGGCTTGGACAAGTTCTTTACTATAAAGCATCTCGGGTTTTTCTACAGGACGTTCATATTCATTCGCTATATGTACCTCAGCAACTTCAGGCATGGCTTCCACCTTTTTGATTTCACCATACTGAAGTTCACCACTGAACCCATTGACGACTGTCGTAAAGCTTTCAAGTTCCTTGAAAGCTATTTTTTTCGCTTTCACCTTTTTTTTCAATTTCTTCTGGTTAGCCAGCTTTTCAGACTTTAATTGTTGTTTCTTACTTTTCGATAACTGTTTAAATAGCTTACCCTCTTTGGAAGCCATTTCTATCGCAGGCGCTTCCTTCATCTCTACGATGACCCTGACCTTCTCGTTACTTTTATAATTCTTTCCCATATCGTTTTTCTTCAACTTCAGGATATTCTGCTGATTTTTCTTCCCTTCACCAGAGCCGCTCGGTGAATTCGGAAGCTGGGCAGCGGAAACGCTTGCAGTAAACACTAATAGAAAGATTGCTAGAATGGACAAGCTACGTTTAATCAATGAACTTTTCCTCCTCTAAAATAATGAATATTTGGAATTTTCTTACTGAGTATAAAAGTATCACAACTTTTGGGGTGATTTTAAGAGATAATAGTCACTATTTTCCTATTTAGAACTAGGATATTGTCATTATTTTTCATATATTAATAGATTCACAAGATAATCGACAAAAAGATGGTGATGTTAAAAATAACATCACCCATTTACTTCTAGTTTTTCATTCTTGGATCCAAAGCATCGCGCAGTCCATCACCCATTAAGTTAAAGCCGAGGACAGTTAGCATAATCGCAAGACCAGGAAACAGCACCGTCCATGGTGCCTGAATGATAAATGACCTCGAATCGGCAAGCATTTTACCCCACTCTGGTGCCGGCGGTTGAGCACCGAGACCAAGGAACCCGAGTGCTGCACACTCAATGATGGCGGTGGCAATCGCCAAAGTACCTTGAACGATGATGGGTGCAAGGCTGTTCGGAAGGACGTGGTGAAGTAGAATCCTGCCATCCCCCATTCCTATTGCCTTGGCAGCTGTTACATATTCCTCTTCTTTCACCGTTAAAACTCTCGAACGTAAAAGCCTCCCGAATATCGGGATGTTGACAATGGCAATGGCAATGAGTGCATTGCGAAGAGAAGGCCCCAAAACGGCCACTACGGCAATGGCAAGCAATATACTTGGGAATGCCAGAATGATGTCAAAGACCCTCGATATGATTGTATCTATCCACTTACCGTAATACCCGGCAATGATTCCAAAAAAAGATCCAACCACGACAGACCCTGCCACAGATAAAAAGCCGACTCCTATTGATATGCGCGCGCCATAAATGACCCTGCTCAAAATATCACGGCCAAATTCATCCGTTCCAAACCAGTGTTCCGCAGACGGTGCCAAATGTTTGTCACTTAGCTTTTGCCCCTCAAATGAATAGGGTGCTATAAGCGGCGCGAAGATGGCGATTAAGATGAAAAATAAAACAATCCCCATACCAACAAGGGCTACCTTATTTTTCTTAAAGCTTTTCCATCCTTCCTTCCAGGGAGAGATGACTTTTTCCTCTGTTTCTTTAGGAGGAAGGATTGGCGATGTATTCGTTGCAATTTCAGGCATGAGTTTCCCTCCCTATTTATACTTAATCCTAGGATCGATCGCTGCATACAACAAGTCCACAACAAGATTAATCATGACAAACAAAAAGGCGATGACCAGAATTCCGGACTGTATGACCGGATAATCCCGGGATAGTATTGCATCATAAATATATGTACCGATACCTGGCCACCCAAAAATGTTTTCCGTTAAAATGGCGCCGCCTAAAAGTAATCCTGTCTGCAGACCGATAACCGTCACCACTGGAATTAATGCATTCTTGAAGGAGTGCTTGTAAACGACCCAAAACATTCTCATTCCCTTAGCACGGGCTGTACGGATGAAATCCGACCTCATAACCTCCAGCATGGACGAACGTGTCATCCTTGCAATGATGGCCATCGGAATGGTCGCAAGCGCAATTCCTGGCAAAATGAGATGTTTGATCACTTCAAAAAACTGATCCACCCTGCCAGCAATGAGTGTATCCATCAAATACAAGCCCGTTATGGCCGCAACGGGATCCCTGATATTATCCCGCCCTGTCGTCGGAAGTAAATCCCATTGAATTGAAATGATGTATTGCTCCATTAATCCCAGCCAGAATATAGGCATGGACAACCCAATCAATGCAATCACCATGGCTACATAATCAAACCATGAGTTTTGGAACCATGCTGATATTATCCCTGCATTTACACCAATGACCACTGCGATGATCATGGCGATCAATGCAAGCTCAATAGTGGCCATTAGGTATGGCCCGATTTCTTCGGAAACCGGACTATTCGTTTTTAACGATACACCCAGGTCACCCTTTAACAGGCCAGATAAATAATCCCAAAATTGAATGAACCAAGGTTTATCCAAACCGAGTTCCTTTGTCATTGCCGCAACTGCCTCTTTTGTTGCTTGCTGTCCTAAAATTACTTGTGCTGGATTTCCAGGGATCGCCCGAATCATCATGAATACAATAAATGCCATTCCGAGTAACACTGGAATGAGAGATCCTAAACGTCGTACGGTATAGGAAAACAAAACAATCACCCGCCTTTTAAATAAGGGTCCTTCGAAGCGCCCTCGATCATTTTGAAATGCATTCCATAACAAAACCGGGCAGCATGCATAAATCCATACTCCCCGATTCGTACGGTTAATTCTCTATAGACACGTTAACTAAAGATTGAGAACCGGTTGGATGCGGAACGAATCCTTTTATTGTCTTAGTTCCAGCAAGTTGTGGTAAAGAGTGTACAAGTGGAACCCATGGTGCTTCTTCATGAATGATTTCCTGAGCTTTTCCGTATAACTCATTACGCTTGGCTTCATCAGCAGTGGACTGAGCTTCGATCAATAGCTTATGGACTTCCTCGTTTGCATAACGGGCATAGTTGTTGGAGCCGATATTATCTTTATCCAATAATGTGTAAAGAAAGTTATCCGCATCTCCATTATCGCCTGTCCAGCCTAGCATGAAAGATTGAGCTTCACCAGCCTGCACTTTCTCTAAGTATGCAGCCCATTCATACGAAACGATATTTGCTTCAATGCCTACTTGTTTTAAGCTTGCTTGAATGGCTTCAGCCACTTTTTGACCATCTGGCATATATGGACGTGGTACCGGCATTGCCCAAAGGTCCATTTTGAACCCATCTTCTAGTCCAGCCTTTTTAAGTAATTCCTTAGCTTTTTCTACATCGTAGTCATAGTCTTCAATGTTGTCATTGTAGCCAGAAACAGATGGCGGCATTGGATTCTTGGCAGGCTCTGCTGTGCCTTCGTAAAAGTTATCAATGATTTCTTTTTTGTTGATTAGGTGAGAGATGGCTTGGCGTACCTCCTTTTTGTCGAATGGTGCTTTTTCAACATTGAATGCAAAGTAGCCGACATTCATGGATGGACGTTCGAATATTTGTAGTTTGTCATCCCCTGTTACTTTGCTTATATCACTTGGATTTAACCCGTCCATTAGATCAACTTCACCTTTGATTACAGCATTTAAACGAGCGGAGTTATCTTTAATGACTTTAAACGTGATTCCATCAAGCTTTGGCAGTCCATCTTGCCAATAATCATCATTTTTCACCACTTCAATCGTATCGCCTGGTTTCCATGATTTGAATTTGAATGGACCTGTTCCAGAAGGATTCTTACCGAAATTGTCTGCATCTTTTTCAAAGCCAGTTGGACTTGCTATGGCAAATGTAGGCATCGCAATGTTTTTCAAGAATGGTGCCTGCGGACGATTTAACGTGAATTCCACTGTATTATCATCAATGGCTTTTACCTCTTTGATAACATGACCTTCATCACCTTCAAAGCCGCCAAACATAGAGGCATAGTATGCAAATTTAGCTTCATCCTTACTTTGTGCCCAGCGCTGAAAGTTTTTAACAACTGCTTCTGCATTGAAATCCGAGCCATCATGGAACTTGATGCCGGTTTTCAATTTGAATGTATATGTCTTTGCGTCATCTGAAACTTTCCATGATTCTGCAAGACCTGGCTTTATTTCCGTATTATCTTCCCCGTATTTTACAAGTGTTTCAAAAACCTGCTGTGTGACGATAAATGATTCACCATCCGTTACTATAGCGGGATCTAGTGAAACTGCATCGCCGCCTTTACCGTAAATCAATACGCCCCCTTTTGCTTCATTTGATCCCCCTTTATCATCATCTTTCTCTTTTGATGTAGACGAGGAGCATCCTGCAAGTGCAAGTGAGAGCGCCAGGATAGTAGTCAACAATAAAGCCAATGTCTTCTTCATATTCTTCCCCCTTTATTTTTTTAAAAATTTATGTGTACGTTAAATGTCAATTGTATAAATGACAAGCAACGTAGTGACCGGGTTTATGCTCATGCAAGACAGGTTTTACTGATTTGCACTCTGCCATGGCCTGCGGGCATCTCGTATGGAAGGGACAACCGCTTGGCGGGTTAGATGGGCTTGGAACATCACCCTGCAGGATTACCCTATCCCCTTTGTATTCCACATCCGGGATGGGCACGGCTGATAGTAAAGCCTGCGTATATGGATGAAGCGGATCTTCATAAAGTCCTTCACTTTCCGTCAATTCAACGATATGTCCAAGATACATGACACCGACACGGTCGGAGATATGCCTCACCACTCCAAGATCATGGGCAATGAAAAGGTAAGTCAAATCAAAATCTTCCTGCAAATCCTGCAGGAGGTTCAAAACCTGGGCCTGAATCGACACATCCAGTGCAGATACCGGCTCATCGGCAATGATCAGCTTTGGGTTTACCGCAAGTGCCCTGGCGATGCCAATACGCTGCCGCTGGCCCCCACTGAATTGATGCGGATACCTTTTAGCATGGTAACTGCTTAAGCCAACAACCTTAAGAAGTTCCTGCACACGTGCCTTACGCGCCTTTTTATCTTTAACCCCATGAACGATGAGCGGTTCCTCCAATATTTTTTCAATAGTATGCCTGGGATTGAGGGAAGCGAATGGGTCCTGGAAGACCATCTGCATTTCACGGCGCATCTTTCTCATTTCACGGGAAGATAAAGCCGTCAGGTCCTTTCCTTCGAAATAAACATTCCCTTCACTCGGCTCAAGCAATCGAAGCAATAATCTTCCCGTCGTCGACTTTCCGCAACCGCTTTCACCGACAAGACCTAAGGTTTCCCCTTTATAAATGGAAAAAGACAAACCATCAACTGCCTTGACCTCTCCGATGGTCTTTCCGAGAACCCCTCCTTTGATTGGAAAATGCTTCTTTAGGTTTTCTACCTTAACCAATGTTTGATTCATGCAAGGCAGCTCCTTTCCCATCTTCATACAGCCAGCAGCGAACATGCCTGCCCTCATCAAATTTCAATAGAGACGGGGTCTCATTTATACATTGCTCCATGGCATGGGAGCACCGGGGGGCAAACTGGCACCCGAGGTTGCTTGTCCCAGGTTTTGGCACATTGCCCGGTATCGAGTAAAGGCGATCTTTCTTTATTCGCATATCGGGAATCGACTGAAGTAAACCGACCGTATAAGGATGTTTAGGGTTTTGGAAAATCGTTTGCACATTTCCTTCCTCTATCACCTTGCCGGCATACATGACAATGACACGTTCACACATTTGCGCCACAACGCCAAGATCATGGGTAATCATCATGATTGCCGTGTCTGTTTCTTTATTTAAATTCTTCATTAACTCTAGGATTTGTGCCTGGATCGTCACATCCAAAGCCGTTGTCGGTTCATCGGCTATAAGGAGTTTCGGCTCGCAAATCATGGCCATTGCTATCATGACCCTTTGTCTCATTCCACCCGAAAGCTGATGCGGATATTCTTTGAGCAATTCCTCGGCACGGCCAAGCCCAACCAGCTTCAACATTTCCACCGCTCTATGTCGGGCCTGTTTTTTGTTCCATTTTTTATGTATCCGAAGCGTCTCAACCAACTGCTCTCCAATAGTGAACACAGGATTCAAGCTTGTCATCGGTTCCTGAAATATCATCGCTATGTCATTCCCGCGAATCTTTCTCATTTTCGCTTCAGAGGCATTTGCGATATTCTCCCCTTTAAAGAGGATTTCTCCCTCCACCTTACCAGCAGGTGAAGAAACCAGACCCATGATGGATAAAGAAGTTACGCTTTTTCCGCATCCTGATTCTCCTACAATCCCTAAAACTTCACCAGGATTGACGTGAAAATCGATTGAATTTACGACAGGAATCACCCCATCGTCAGTACGAAAGCTGGTTCGCAGCCCATTCACCTTAATAATTGGTTCTTCCATCAAATCACTTCCTATATATAACTTTTTTCCCATTACATTATTTGGTTTATTATTGCATCAAAATTAAAATTTTACAATATATTTTCTAAAAATTCTAATTTAACAGAATAATTTTTTTATTTTTTATACACTCACATTTTGGCATAAAAAAAGACTGCTTATTTGCAGTCTATGAAAGAGGGGAATCAGAAAACTTGATTCCAAATGAGGGTAAATCGGAGTTTCCAGCGAGGAAAAAGCTATATTTGCTTTGGGGAAGTAAGGGATGAAAATGAACTAATACTACAGTCAAGCTTTAAGGAAGTTTTTTCGTCATCGGAATATTTTATGCTTTGTTCAAGTGCTGAAATTCGTTGCATTAATTTTTCATTATGTTCGTATAAATACTTGTTTTGTGTTTTCAGTTGAGTAAGCATCAAATTAATCTGTACTAATTCATATTCATTATTCGAAGTTTTCACATGGGTCTTCGCCACATGACGGATCAAATCACTTATGAGTTCTTCCATCCGCTTTTTCTCATGCATTGTCTAAAAGCGAGCTTGCTCCTGCCCGGAGGCAAGCTTTATATCCTTTACTCATGCTCGACCTCCACGTAAGACTATAAGCCAATATGTTCAAAATCCTTGGGTTTAATATCGTTTTGTTTAGATGCGATGAATTGAACCCTCTCGGCGACCACTTCAGTAACATATACATTTTTACCCTCTTGATTTTCGTATCTCCTTGTCTGTATTCTGCCTGTGATACCGATTAAGGCACCCTTTTTACAGTACTGAGCAGTATTTTCAGCAGACCTTTTCCATATGATGCACTGTACAAAGTCCGCCTCATATTCACCAACAGTATTACGGAAGTTCCGGTTGACTGCTAACGTTATATTGGAAACAGCCTTGCCGTCTGGTGTATATCTTAATTCGGGATCCTTCGTAAGCCTGCCGACGAGGGTAACTTGGTTAATCATTTTTTCACTCCTTCCTCTTTAATATGCTTTTATCATACTCGTTCTACCTTCGAATAAAAAATGAAGGAAATGGCATTATTCCACCCTTTTCCTTCTTAAAAAACCGTTTGAATTGATGTAAAATCAATTTTTTTCGATTAAAATCAAGTAATAAACGCATTGTTAACAAAATTTAATATTTTGCAAATTTTTATTCTATCCTGCATAATTTAGACAATTGCTGGGTTTTCATTTCATTAAGGGACTATCTTTTAGTATGATATAATTACCTTTAAAAGGATTAATCGACATGAACCATTCCAGATAAAATAAAATTCACGTTTAAGAAGGGGCTTTTATCACTCTTCTGGCAAGAAATGGAGGAATTAGATGAAATCATTTAAATTAATTTCGTTGCAAATTGTTACTGAGAATTTACAATTGATTGATATTGTATTAACAGATGGACTAATAATAAATAAAGAAAACGATGCTAGAACATGGTTACTGGAAGCCTTTGTAGAAGAAAAGCATTTCAAAGAGCTTGAACCCTCACTCCCCAATATAGACGGAGAGGTTTATATCCAGGCCGTCATTACCAAAAAGGACAATGAACCGGCATTGTTTCACACTGTTTTACGCACCATAAGAAAAGTAGGCAACCATTATAGCCTATTATTCCTTGGTCACATCCAAAAAACGCGTAGCAAATATGCTGAACTTCTTCTTGAAGATTTAGTCCAAAAAGGTCTCGTCGGCGATGAATTAATAAATGAGTACAAGCAAAAAATCCGTTCAAAGCCTAAATTAGCTACGAATAAATAACCCCCCCCTTTATTTCCCTAATCGAATATACACAAAAAAGACTGACTTAGACGAATAAGGATGATAATCCTCTTCTTAACTAAGCCAGTCTTTTTCAATCTGTGCTAATTACTTATTGTCGTCGTGTTTCTTGTCAATCAAGTCATTTGCATCATTATTGTCATTGTCATTGTCATTATCATTATCAATCACATCATTATTATCATCATTCATGTCGTTATTATCCGTGCCGTTGTTATCCTTTACACCATTTTTATCCTTATCTATGATGTTGTTATTATCTTCTGGTGCGGGTTTGTTGTCATTATCCTTATCATTCGTTCCACATCCAGCAAGGAACATAATAGATAATAAAGATCCCCCAATTAGTGCAAAAATTCTTTTCTTCATTTTTGGCAACCTCCTTTCCTTCTTTATCATTAGTTATTTTGCCCGAACGAGAAAATAACTTGCGTCCTATTTTTAATTTTAAAAAGGAAATACACTTACCTCATATTTATTGGAATTTAATAATTAAAAAATGCCGGACATATAAAAATGTCCGGCATTCAAAGGGAGAATGGAAAGGGTCTAATTAAAAAAGCCCATGCAGTGCTCTTTAATATATACACCGCTGCACGATTCCTTAAACCACTTTTAAAAATATAGTCATATTAGTCCATTTTCTTTCCCCGAAAATGAATGCACTTCTTATTTGTCACCAAAGGCAAACATGATTTCGGCTTCACATGCTACTTCTCCGTCTACCGTTGCCACTGCTTTCCCTTTACCCATTGACCCTCTCATACGCACTATTTCCACTTCCAGGCGCAGTTGATCACCTGGTTTTACTTGCTTTTTAAAGCGGCAATTATCAATTCCAGCAAAAAATGCAAGCCGTCCTTTATATTCTTCTTGTTTCAAAACCGCTACAGCGCCAACTTGCGCTAAAGCCTCTACAATTAAAACACCAGGCATAACTGGGTAATCCGGAAAATGACCATTAAAGAATTCTTCATTAGCTGAGACATTCTTCAAACCTACCGCTCTTTTCCCTTCATCTATTTCTATGATCCGGTCCACTAATAAGAATGGGTAACGATGCGGAATAATTTCCTTTATTTGTGTGATATCAAGCATTTTTGTTCCTCCTATGATTTAAATATTTCTAACATAACGTTAACTCGCCCCTGCCATAAAGACAGAGGCGTAGTTGCTATGTAATATAAATCCGTTAACGACAGCAACTACCTCAATGGAACTACGCATCCTTGTTCACTATATCAATAATATGGGTCCATGTGGATTTTTGGAAAACATCCATTGCATGTCCTCCACCGATCACACTGTATCCTATAAGTGCCCCGGATAACACAGCAATGAAAATCAATCCGATAACAATGAGTAAACGAAGCCAAATTGGCAAAAGACGGACCTTGATTCTACGATTCGGTTTCGTCTCAACTTCCTTTATCTCTTCTTCAATTTGTTGTCTCATTACACGATTTTGTTCCATATAGAATGTGAAAGCTCCTTTTTCTAAGAAAACTCGCCGACTGATTCCCCCCATACTCCAGAAAATAGGCAGCTATGGACAAACGATTCTCTTTGATATGAATTCATTATAACCGATTTGCTATAATTCCGCAGGGAGACATTTTATTTTCCCCGATAACTTAACGGATTCCATTGATTAATCCGCTCATTTGATCAGCCATCGTTACAGCCCGGGATTGAAATTGATAAGACCGCTGAACATTGATAAGATCCGTCATTTCTTCGGAAAGATCGACATTTGAGGACTCCAGAGTTCCTTGACGGATAGCTATCTGGTTGCGGGAATCCCCTGTTAATGCGGTCATGATATCGTCATCAGTTACACCCAATTCATTGATGTTTTCGGGCAGGCCAAGTAAATTTCCGCCTAGCCGCTCAAGAAATTGCGGCTTCTTTATCGAGACGATGCCGAGCCCAAAACTCTTTTTTCCGTATTCTTCCGTATCGACCGTCAAAAAACCATTTTTCGAAATTTTAATGTCTCTAACATTTCCGTCAATAAGGATCGGGTCACCATTTTCATCAAGCACCTGATGTCCAGCAGAGGTAACGAGCACCATTTGGTCCTGATCATTCGCATTTGGAGATAAATAAAAGGCGCCATCCCTTGTAAGCCTTGTATTAACCCCTTTACCGTCCTGAACGCTTACGGTGAAGAATTGGTCTTCACTAGTGAATGCAGCATCAAGATTACGGTCCGTAGTCTTTAAGGACCCCTGTGAAAGCACCAATTGAGACTGGCTTATCTTAGCACCTGTTCCCTGCCTTATGCCAGGTGCGGTCAACCTTCCTTTTTCCTTGGTCTCACTTGGTTGATTATTGAAACTCTGGGTCAGTAAGTCATTAAAGCTCGTTTGGGTCTTTTTGTAGGCAGTCGAGTCCACATTAGAGATATTATTACTTATTTGATCGATTTTACTTTGAAGCTGGTTCAGCGTATTTGTCGCTGTCATCATGGTACGATTCATGTATATTCCCCTTACATGTCCAAATTTCCAAAGGCGGTTTTCTGCTAATGTTCAATTAAAGCCTGCCAACTTCATTGACCGCTTTATCCAAACTTTTATCATAGGCTTGGAGAACCTTCTGACTCGCTTCAAAAGAGCGGTATGCCGACATCATTTCTGTCATCGTTCTCGATTGGTCGACATTAGAGCCTTCAAGGAACCCTTGCTTAGTAGAAAAACCGACCCCTTCAGACGTGTATGCGCTAGGTAACTTCCCATCATTCACAGCCTTATAAAGGCCTTCCCCATCCTTAATGAGCTGTGATGATGGATCATCTGAATAACCGATGCCGAGACGTGCCGTTTGAACATTCCCTTCTAAAATAACACCGTTTTCCGTTACGGTGAACTGATCGCTATCAAGCTGGATTCGATTATTATTTTCATTCAATACATAATGACCGGCAGGTGAAGTCAGATAACCTTGTCCATCTAGAGTGAAACTGCCGTTGCGCGTATAACGGATGCCACCATCACCATCCTGAACAGTAAAAAACACCGACCCTCGCAGACCGGTTTCTTCATTGATCGGAAGGCTTTCATCGGCCAAGGAAATATCTGTATTAAGCTCGGTTTCCTCCAATGTACCCTGGGTAAATAAAGGATTTGCCTCCTGTACGTAAACCCCAGTACTGAGCCCCCCGACCTGGGATAATTCAGGCAAGTTCAATTTATTCTCCGCAGGAACCGTTTTGCCTTCTATGTTGCTGATAAGCATTTCCGGAAAAGACCTTACACTCATTTGATCTGCTTTATACCCTGTTGTATTCGCATTGGACATATTGTTTGTGAGCAATTCTGTGCGCCTTTGCTGTGTAAGCATCCCGGAAGCAGCTGTATAAAAACCTCTTAACATCCTCTTCACTCCTCATTCTACATAACTTATCCCGTTCAATTTCTCATATTTATCTTATCGGTCATGAACGTCAGTATCTTAAGGAAAGGACTAGCATTAGGCAGAAGAATTTATATGTATCGTAGGCTAGGTCAGATTTAAAGGAATGGTGTTAAATTCTCGACTAAAAGAAGAGGGCCTATTGCTCATCAGTACTAGAACTGCACGCACTTTCACTATGCCTCATGTTTGTCTGAACCTTAGACCCCTATCTTATGATGCAGATTTCCATCCGCTTTTTAGTTGAATTTGTGCCGTGGCAATTTATCCATATTATCAAGCATGATTCCAGTTCCAATCGCTACACAATCCATCGGGTGTTCGGCAACGAGTACTGGGACCTTAAGCTCTTCAGCGAGGAGTAAATCAATCCCGTGAAGCAACGCTCCCCCGCCTGTTAAAATGACGCCGCGATCGATGATATCAGCAGAAAGTTCAGGCGGTGTCCGCTCAAGTACGCTTTTTGCAGCTTGTACAATGATTGAAACCTGCTCACGAAGAGCTTCCTCAATTTCTTCCGAATTGACCGAAATGGTTCTAGGTAATCCTGATACCATATCTCGTCCACGAATATCGATGACTTCATTACGGGAACCAGGGAAGACTGTTGCAACCTGAATTTTAATGTTTTCCGCTGTACGTTCACCAATCAGAAGCTTATACTTCCGCTTGATATAATGTAAAATTTCATTATCGAATTTGTCACCGGCCATTTTAATGGAAGAAGATGTAACGATATCCCCCATTGAAAGGACGGCAATATCCGTTGTACCCCCGCCAATGTCCACGACCATATTGCCGCTAGGTTGAAAAATATCCATGCCGGCACCGATTGCAGCCACTTTTGGTTCTTCTTCAAGGAATACTTTCTTCCCTCCGCTTTTTTCAGCAGCTTCTTTAATCGCCTTTTGTTCGACACTTGTTATGTTCGTCGGGCAGCAGATCAAAATTCTAGGCTTTGAAAGGAAGCCTTTCACATTCAATGTATTGATAAAATGCTTAAGCATCGATTCTGTTACATCAAAATCCGCAATGACCCCGTCTTTTAATGGACGAATTGCGATGATGTTTCCTGGAGTACGGCCTACCATTTTACGAGCTTCTTCCCCGACAGCAAGAACACGGTTCGTATTCTTATCAATCGCTACTACCGAAGGCTCATTTAACACAATTCCTTTACCTTTGACATGTATAAGAACATTGGCTGTTCCAAGATCTATCCCAATATCTCTAGCAAACATTTCTTAAATCCTCCTTGAATATCCTCACATATAACCTACTTCTGTCCTAATTGTTTATTTTACCATATTGCATTGGCACAAGTAAGTATGAATTATAAATAAACACTAATACTGACTATTTTTACCTCTTTTTCCAATATGTAAAAAAATCCGATGCCTTATGTACTATCTTCGGTCTTTCCCCACAAAAAAATTCCGGCAAGGAACCGCAGTCAAGGTTAAGAAAAAAGCTGACACAATTCCATGTCTCTTTATTCATCCCCTGATTGCTGGATTCGCTTCCAAATGCCGGAATGATATCACAAAGATTATTTGACGATTTCTTCTTCTCTTTCCGATCGTTTATATTTTAACTTTGTCGCTTCTCCACCTCGAAGGTGACGAATGGATTTGTGATAATCCAATATATCCTTCACTTCGTTAGCCAAATCAGGATTAATTTCTGGCAGCCTCTCAGTTAAGTCTTTATGAACTGTGCTTTTAGAGACTCCGAACTCTTTTGCAATGACGCGGACTGTTTTTCTAGTTTCCACGATATACTTTCCTATCTTGATAGTTCTTTCTTTGATGTAATCGTGCACACCACTCGACCTCCCCAAATTGGATGTGAGAAGTGTGAAATGAGATTCGTATTTTTCGAATCGAATACCGCTGCCCTATAAACAATGAAAGATAGAATTATTCACCTATTAGATAATTTGTAATAAACGATTCCTCACCTCAAACACTCTCTTTGCATGGTTTATAACATCTTATTAGCTTGGTTAAGAATATATGCCTAATGGGACAGGAGGTTTGGATTTATTTCTGATTTTTAACTGTTTATTTTCCTTAAGAACAAATTATTTCCCGAGAAATTTGTCGCAAATTCAAATGTTTCAGCATATCGGCCAATATTTCCTCGAAAGAAAAAAAGGAAGCCGTTCAAAATGAACGGCTTCCTTTTACCAAATTTTCAGTTGTTGTCATTCGTAACGCTCAAGGTTTTTTGTTTTGATATTATTAAAAATCTTGATCTTAATTAGATTGTTTTAACGAATCTTTTAAGGAATCGCTTTCCTCAGTTGTATCTTCACCTGGGACAGAGCCTTCTTCATCTGTGCCACTCTCTAAATCAGTGCTCTCGTCAGTTTCATCAACGGCAGGCGATTCATCCGTGCCAGTTTCAGATTCTTCGATTGCAGGTGATTCTTTCTTATCCGTTTTAGGTCCTTCGACTGCAGGTGCTTCTTCTTTATCAGTCTCAGTTTCGTCAACCGCAGGTGTTTCTTCTTTTTTAGCTGAATCGTCAAGTTCGCTGCCTTCAGCTTCAGTTGCCGATTGAATGGCAGAAGCTTGTTTATCAACAAAATCAAGTGGATTTAACGCAATGTTATCTTTTCTGATTTCGAAGTGGACATGCACGCCCGCCTCTTCGTTGATTTGGCTTTTTCCAGCTGTAGCAATTGCTTGCCCTTGTTTCACTTTGTCACCGACTGCAACTTTAATGTCTTTAACAGATTGATAACGAGTAACTACACCATCTTCATGCTGTACTTCAACTAAATTTCCAAGTAACGCATCGTCTTGGACTTTCGATACATTTCCACTTAGTGAAGCTTTTACATCGAAAGATTTTCCATCTTTCATTGCAATGTCTATACCTTTGTTTTGCTCATATCTATTGTTGTAGAATACCAACGCTTCTTCTTGTGCCTTTTCATCCGCATTCACATCATAAAACTGTTTCTTAATAACCGTTTTGTCTGCATCGGCTACAGGCATCTTGATTGTCTCAAGATTACTATTAACCTCGACAGAAGGCTGACCATAGTTTTTTCCTGTTTCAGCTGATTCCTCTTTGCCATCCTTAGCTGAATCATTAAAACTATTTTGTAATAAGAAGGCCGCGGCTAAGATTATGGCTGCACTTGCGATATAGATTGCTGATAATGCCCAACGTTGTTTTAGTATACGTCGGATTGTGGAAGTTGGTTTCTTTTCTTCCTCTCTCATATTAATCACCTCAGCAATCATTCTGAACATTTTGGTAAGATTATATACATTCAGATAAAAAAATTTTTAGATTTATTTTGTGGAAATGAAACCGATTTTATTCGTAGAATGGTAAAATGTTTGGTATCTAACTATTGAAGGGTGTTTAATTCATGAAAAAAGCCTTTAAAATCGTGTTAACGTTATTGCCTTTTCTATATATGATTGCCATTTGGATAATGTCGAGCAACCCCGATGATATGATTCTTGATCTTCCATCATCCTCAATTGACCGATTTATCAAAGAGGCACTTCATCTAGTCGAATTTGCCCTTTTGTATATATTATTGGTTTCTGCTCTTGCTGCAAACCAAAAACTGAAACCTGGATTAAGCTTGTTGGCGGCCATAGCAGCATGCTTTTACGGAGTTATAGATGAATATCACCAATCATTCATCCCATACCGCTCCGCTACCTTAATAGATGTCATTAAAGATATCATTGGAGTAGCTGCTGTGTATTTTCATGTCCAATATCATTATTTCAAGCATGAACGAGGCTTTTTGACCATTATAGAAAAAATAAGCACAAAAAAATGAGAGATGGGATTCCCCATCTCTCATTTTTTTGCCGTCATCGTATTCAGCCACTTACTTGAAGACTGAACTTTAACTCCTTTATAATAATATTTTACGATGTCTTCATAGGTTTTCCCTTCCCTTGCCATTCCATTAGCACCGTATTGGCTCATTCCAACTCCGTGCCCAGATCCTTTTGTCGTGATGACAATCTGGTTGCCTTGACGCTCCCAGTTAAAATCGGATGATGTCAGACCCAGCTTTTCACGGATTTGTTTTCCTGTCATTTTCTTTCCTCCGATTTTCACCACACCTACGCGATTGCCTGATGTTCTTTCAATGACAGTTCCTATTGTTGTTCCCGATGATAGACTTACACCCAGTTTGCTTTCAAAATCTGCAGTGTTCACAACAACTTTATTATAAAACTTTGGTGATTCCTGTTTATCCCAAGGACTGGATACGCTTTTTAAATAGGGGAAATCCGCTTGCCAATAGTCCTCGGAATTCTCAGTGTAGCCATTGCTGGTCGAAAAAAAAGTCGCAGTAATCGGTTTTCCTTCATAGGTTAGAATTTGACCCGCTGTTTCCTTTATTGCTTTGTTAATTTTCTTCATCTTCCATTTATAATCAGAGCCCCACTGTTTTTTCAGCTCATCATTATTCTTATAAACTTGGTGCATGACCGTATCGCTTACATCGGCACCATCAGGCAAGCCTAATCGACTTTCGCTTAGGAGCTGATTGACAATGTAGGTTCTCGCTGTCAATGCTTGTGCCTTAAGTGCTTCTTCCTCGAAATCCGCTGGCATTTCAGCCGCTACTACACCAGCTAAATATGTTTCAATCGGCAGTTTTTCAATCTTTCTTGCAGATGTACGGTAAACAGCAACTTCAACGGAACTCATTTCATTTGCACTTACCTCTTTACCTTCATTCTTCACTTTTTTTTCTAATTGTTCGGCTAACTCTCCACTTGTCTTATCATTTGAAAATGGAAGCACAAGCACTGCTGGAATCATGATAATTACGAATGCTACTGCTATGAATAGTACAATCATCGGTTTGATTGCTTTCAAATTCCTGAGCCTCCCTACACTTGTTTTCTCTGCCGTAAATCACTATCCGGCAGGTATCTTTACATAACAAATGTATGTCGAAGGACAAGCTTTTATGAATAGAAAAACGACAACCATTTAGCTGGAGGCCATGAATGCCTGATACAAGACAAAAAAACCATTCACGTTTCAATGACTCGAACGTGAATGGTTTTATAAGCTATCTTATGCGTTTAAATCGGCAATTTTTTTTGTTTCTGCAGGTACATCTTCGTTAATACGTTCCACATCGGCACCTAGAGAAGCCAATTTACCATGGAAATTCACGTATCCTCTGTCAAGATGCTTTAATTCTGTAACACGAGTAATGCCATCTGCAACCAATCCAGTCAGGATGAGCGCTGCCGCGGCACGTAAATCTGTTGCAGCTACTTCAGCACCTTGTATGTTAGTTGGTCCATTAACGATAACAGAACGACCTTCAATTTTAATATTGGCATTCATGCGACGGAATTCCTCAACATGCATAAAACGGTTTTCGAAAACGGTCTCCGTAATCATACTTGTTCCTTCAGCACGCAATAATAATGCCATCATTTGCGATTGCATATCAGTCGGGAAACCAGGATGCGGCATTGTTTTGATATCAATGGCCTTCAAGGTTTTTGGACCGATAACGCGTAATCCATCTTCTTCTTCAAGAATTTCAACACCCATTTCTGCCATTTTAGCAATAAGGGAAGTAAGGTGTTCAGGTACAGCGCCTTGAACAAGAACATTGCCGCCAGTAAGAGCAGCA
This sequence comes from Peribacillus simplex, assembly GCF_001578185.1. Classification (NCBI taxonomy): domain Bacteria; kingdom Bacillati; phylum Bacillota; class Bacilli; order Caryophanales; family Bacillaceae; genus Peribacillus; species Peribacillus simplex. The sequence goes on from NZ_CP011008.1 coordinate 5,138,889, forward strand.
GCCGTCATAAATGTACCGGCTTCGATACGGTCAGGTATAATCGCATGTTCAGTGCCATATAATTTATCGACACCCTCGATTCTCATCGTACCAGTACCAGCACCTCTGACTTTGGCACCCATTTTATTAAGGAAATTCGCAAGATCTACAATTTCAGGCTCTTTGGCCACATTTTCAAGAACAGTTATACCTTCTGCAAGTGTTGCTGCCATCATGATGTTTTCAGTGGCACCCACACTTGGGAAGTCAAGATACACTCTTGCACCCTTAAGTCTGCCTTCTACCTCGGCATCAATGAAACCATTGCCGACCTTCACTTTTGCTCCCATCGCTTCAAAGCCCTTTAAATGCTGGTCGATAGGACGTGATCCGATGGCACAGCCACCAGGAAGAGCAACGCGGGCCCGGCCATTCCTTGCTAGTAATGAGCCCATCACTAAAACGGAAGCTCTCATTTTTCGTACATATTCAAATGGTGCTTCTTCTAATAACTCTCTTGATGCATCTACAGTTACTTGATTGTCATGAAAGGCAACATCTGCATTTAAGTTGCGCAATACTTCATTGATTGTATATACATCGGAGAGCGTAGGAACATCTTTAATGATACTTTTCCCATCACTTGCTAATAATGTTGCAGCGATAACTGGCAAAACGGCGTTTTTAGCACCTTCTACTTTAACTGTCCCGCTAAGCCTTTTTCCGCCGCGGACGATGATTTTTTCCAAAAGTATTCCCCTCCGCGTCCATTTTCTCTATATTAATATTCAAACGTTATGATTGGTGTGCCAACTACAAAGTTCGTTCGGTCACCCAATCCTTCTGTCCGTAGCCCAAACTGCAAATTTAATTTTTCTTTTGTCAAAGGTTGTTTAAACAATGTTGAATGTGCAGATATAGATGTAAAGTTTGTTTCATGCACACTCTCAATTTCCCTTGCTTGGAACATATCTAACAGGTCTTCAGTTTTAGAGTTTAAAACCGAATCCATATTATCATTGATAGACCCTTTAATACAAGAAAAAATTGAAGGAGTCCCTATAAATAGTTCATTCACCCTGTTCTGGAACGTAGTTGTAAAAAATGCCGAATTAGCTTTTTCCCACTCTTTTCCCTTCACTTCGTAAATGACATAGGTAACTTTATCAAATTTCTCTTCCGTTGTCATTATTTTGATGGACTCGGTTAGACCTGAATCGACATTGTAAGTTAACGCCTCAGCCTTCCAGCCGGAAGCATCATCTTTCCGGTGCCATTGAAATTGAGGGTATTTTCGTTTTAAAGCCGTAACTTCTCTTTCAAACTCTTGTTTAGTTGTAATCTCTTTATTTATTTCTCTAGCGAGTACAGACCAATCCCCTATGTTCAAATCCTTATCCTTTTGTAACAGTCCCACCAATTTAACTATATCTGGTTTACTTTCTGCCACAATCGTACTATTCCCAATTAAAATCACCATCAAACCAAGAAATACTATGTATGTTAACATTTTTTTGTTTAAATTATACATGTTAAATCCCTCCCCTTTTATCATTCTTTCCATAAGGAGAGAGATCATACTTCGAGTTTTCCGACAATTGGTGACACCTTCCACCTCAAATGGCAGGAAGCAAAAGCGAATACAAGAGTAGAATCATATTTTGCTATAAGAAGAGCCTTACAGCTTATCAGTCATCACTAAACATATACGGGAGTTGGTTTGCAAATCCCAGGTAGTCAAGGAAGAAATTACTCACAACTGAACCGATGGCAACCGTTAATAAAATATATAAAACCCTGGCCTTGATGACCGAATTGGATCTTAAGATTTTATCAAAGTGTAATGCCTGTAAAGCCCACCAGGTAACTGCAATGAAAAACAAGTGTGCAATTATTCCTGTTAAAGCCTGCTGTCCCATTGCTGAAAACATGTACATACCTCCTAAAAGACACCCGTCTTCTATTCTAACACAAAACCCCTTCGTATTTGGAATATAAAAGGAAGAATTGCAAAATTTCTTTTTAAAACTGTAAATAGAGGCTTGATCCAATGGAGCAAGCCTCTGATACAGGCATTATATCATTTACTCGAAATAAAGTCTGTAAATTCACCGAATTGATCATGAATAAAATCTAAGGCAATATTTGGCGCCACCCCGAAAAGTATGGTGCCTATTACGCAAATGATCAACACGGCGGATAGACCCGAACGAATTTTAATGACCTTCTCTGAATGAATGGGCCGGAAAAAGACTTGAACCAATATTCCGAAATAATACACATAGGACACAACAGTACCGGCAATCATGATTCCCGCAAGGACAAAATGTCCAGGTTCCGTAATGAATGTTCCAAGGAATATATTGAGTTTGCCAATGAATCCTGTCGTCCCGGGAATTCCTGCAAGCGATAGGATAAATACAGTAAATCCTATGGCAAGAAACGGTGATTTCCTCCCAAGTCCTGCAAGAATGCTAATGTCTTCTGATCCACTTTGGCTGGCGAGCAGCTGAATGACTGCAAATGCACCGATATTCATTAATACATAAGCCATTAGGTAAAACCAGACTGTATCGATCAGGAAATATCCCCCGCCCAATGTAGCCACCGCTACAAGGAGGTAACCCGCATGGGCAATGCTTGAATAAGCGAACAATCGTTTTAGATTATGCTGCCTTAACGCAACCACATTTCCAATGATGATTGTCAGACCTGCCAATGAAGCTATATAGATATTATTTTTTTCCAAAAAGTCGAGTGCTCCGAAGGTATCGCCGGAAGCTGTTAGGAACAACGAAAGAAAAATGCGCAGGATGATGACGAAACCCGCTATTTTCGAAATTACACTTAAGAAGGCTACAACTGGTGTCGGTGCCCCCTCATATATATCAGGTGCCCACATATGAAATGGGGCAGCAGCTATCTTGAAGGATAAACCGACAAATACCATGAAGAAAGCGAGGCCCATAATATATTGCAGCTGACCATCCGTCATCGCAGCCATCGTCCGGCTCATCTCGCCTAGATTGACAGAACCAGTCACTCCATATAAATAGCTCATCCCGAATAAAGTGATCGCCGTGGAAATACCTCCGTTTATCACATACTTCATGGACGCTTCGTTAGACTTCCGATCATGTTTACGCATTCCGACTAATATATAGGATGAAAGTGAAAGAAGTTCCAATCCAACGAACAGTGTTATCAAATCCCCGCTTGAGGACATGACCATCGCTCCAAGCAAAGCGGTCAGGAACAGATAATAAAATTCCCCCCGATGCTCTCGCAGCCCCTCTTGCGGTTCATAGCCTTCAGCCAGAAGGATGATTAGGCCCGCCCCGAATAATAGGAGTAGCTTAAATGCTTTTGCAAAAGAATCTAAACGAAACGTATCGGATAAGATACTGACTGTCTCAAAGGATAGTAAGCTAATCAGTGACAAACATGCCAAAATGATTCCGGTTAGCGCGAGCCATGCCAGTTTTCTCCGATTAAAGTGCTTCGGCCAGAATAAATCCAATATCGAAAGGATCATGGCCGTTCCAAGGATGATGAATTCCGGCATCATCGCTCCCCAATCATAAGAAAGCATCGTGTTCCACTCCATCCTTCATCGCCCCCCTAGAGCTAGCATCATGGCTTTAATCGTTCCTTGAAGAGGCCCGCCTAACAAATTTGGGTATACCCCAACGGATATTATCAAACCGAGAAGAACCGTTGCTGGTACAAGCTCCCAGCCTCTAAGGTCCCGTTTCTCTTTCTCTACCAATCTATCATTTTTCCCGAACGTCATCAACATGACCGCCCTCAGTATATAGACAGCGGTTAATACCAGCCCGATCACACCAATTGCTGCAAGCAATGGCTGACTCTTGAACAAGCCAAGAAATACCATGAATTCACTGATGAAGCCCGACATGCCAGGCAAACCGAGTGAGGCCAGCCCGCATGCTAACATGAAGCCTGAAAAAATCGGCATCGACTTGGCCAATCCCCCAAGCTTAGGAAGCATGGTGGTTCCCGTCCGCTCATACAACACAGCCACCAAGAAAAATAACAAAGCAGCAATAAGACCATGTGAGATGACTTGAAAAATTGCTCCCTGAATGCCCGCTTCATTCAAGGCTCCCAGCCCCATCATGACGATTCCCATATGTGAGATTGACGAGTATGCTAAAACAAGTTTAAAATCCGTTTGTACCAATGCTAAAAATGCACCATATAAAAAACTGAGGACCCCAAATAGGACAACGGTAAAGGCCAAGCTTTTATATTGTTCAGGAAATATCCCCATTCCAAACCGGATCATTCCATATGCCCCTATTTTCAATAGTACACCTGCATGAATCATCACTATGGATGGAGGTGCTTCTGCATGGACTCGCACCATCCAGCTGTGAAAGGGAAATACGGGCAGCTTTATCGCAAATGCAACGAGAAAGGCCAGACATAAACCAAACTTCATCGAACCGGATATTGGTGCAAAAAGAGAAACACCGCCCATTGTCATAATCTGTGTCAAAGCCGCAATATTGGTCGTACCTGTCCTGGCAAACAAAACCAAAATAGCCACCAATAAAACCGCCGAACCAATGCCATTATAAATCAGAAAACTATAAGACGCTTTCTCCCTCTCCAGAAAGCCCCATCTACCAATTAAAAAGAAAGCGGGAATCAGCGTCATTTCAAAAAATATGAAAAAAAGGATCAAATTTTCTGCCGTGAAGACACCAAGCATCCCAATCTCCAAGATTAAAAATAACAAATAATAACCTTTCCATCCTTGTTTTATATAAATGGAGGCGATTGCGGCCAATGAAGAAATGATTGTCGTCAGTAATATGAAGATAAGACTTAATCCATCCAGCCCCAACTCAAAGTCAACCGTGAAGAGCTTGGGATCATACATCTCCAAATTCCCAAATCTTATCCAATTCAACTTAATGTCAAATAAGGATAGGGCCACACCCGAATAATATTGGCTGCATAGAAAGAACGATAGGAAAAGGGGAGGCAGTGTTCCGAAAAATCCAAATTGTTTAATCGTCCTTTCCTCTTTTTTCGGCATAAGGGCAACCATCACTATGCCCAGCAGAGGTGAAAACACTAAAAGCGAGAGCAAATGGACATTCATCTTAGATACCCCCCAGTTACTGCAAAAATCACCAACAGTACCGCAAGTCCCAGAAAGGCTATCATTCCATATTGCTGTACCTGCCCCGTTTGCAATTTAGATCCTATTTTCCCCAATCCTTCTATTGAACTTGTAACAGTGGATACCAAGCCACCGACAATGAATCTTTCGAAATAAGATAGGAATATACTGAAGCCTTTGATTGCATGGCCTACAGTGAAATGATAAATCTCATCAATATAATACTTATTTTCCAAAATTCTATATAACTCGGAGTTATCCTTAACAAGCCAGTCCGGATGTAACCTCTTTTTAGCGTAAATCGTATAAGCAAGGAATATCCCGGCCAGCGATACAAGAACGGCCATGAACATGATCCAAACAGGTCCTTCACTATGGCTGGCGCCTAGAAGATTTTCATTTCCCTCCACAAGCCACTCTCCCAGGAAATCTCCAAACCAAGGTGTTTGGAGATATCCACTGATTACAGCAAGCAATCCCAATACGAGCATGGGAAGTAGCATGATGGAAGGTGATTCCTTGACCTGTTTTACTTGACTGCGTGAAGCTCCTGCAAAGATCATGAAAAACAGCCGGAACATATAAAACGCAGTTAAAAAGGAGGTAATAGCCGCTAGTCCAAACAAAACATAATTTCCATTCTCCCAGGCTGCCATTAGAATTTCATCTTTACTGAAAAAACCCGAGAGCAAGGGGAATCCTGATATCGCCAAAGTGCCAGTCAAGAACAGCGGCCCAGTCCAATTCAATTTACCCCATAATCCCCCCATCTTTTCCAAATCCTGTGTATGTATAGCGTGAATAACACTGCCTGCTGCCAAAAACAGCAATGCTTTAAAAAAGGCATGGGTCATTAAATGAAACACCCCCGCCACATATCCAGCAGTACCCAAAGCAAGCATCATAAAACCAAGCTGAGAGATTGTCGAATAGGCCAATACGCGCTTAACATCCTTTTGCACTATAGCAATGCTTGCGGCAAAGATGGCTGTAAATCCACCTGTTATTGCTACGACCTGCATCGCAGCAAAACTAGCCAGGAATAACGGAAACATGGTCGCCACCAGGTAAACCCCTGCAGCAACCATAGTTGCTGCGTGAATCAATGCGGAAACCGGAGTCGGTCCCTCCATTGCATCCGGAAGCCATGTGTGTAGTGGAAATTGTCCCGACTTCCCAACCGCACCGATAAAAATCAAAATAGCGATCAAAGTCAACCTTCCATTTGATATAACGTCCGATTGAACGGCTTGAAAGATCTCCCCATATTCAAAGCTGCCTGTTTCCCAGAATAGTAGAATAATACCGATTAAGAGCCCTACATCCCCAATCCTTGTCATGATGAATGCCTTCTTTGCTGCATTCTTAGCTTCCTCTTTATAAAAGTAAAACCCAATAAGCAGGAAAGACCCCACCCCGACCAATTCCCAAAAGAGATATAGTTGTAATAAATTAGGTGCCATGACAAGCCCAAGCATGGCAAAGGTGAAGAAGCCCAGATAAGCATAAAAAATGGAGAATCGCACTTCACCCTTCATATACCCCTTCGAATATATCTGAACAAGCAGGCTGACAAGGGAAACGATCACAAGCATCAAGGCATTAAGCTGATTGATTTCAAATCCCGCTGTTAGTTGCGTCCTTCCGAAGGAAAGCCAATCAATCGATATTTTATAAGTAGGTTCTTTAAACCGTTCTATCAAGGCAAGCAAAGATAAAACAAACGAAGCCAAAGTACATATAATTCCTATATGAGCCCCTCGTTCCCTCAACCGCCCACCTGATAGAAGCAGAACCAGAAACGTGACGAGTGGAAAGATCGGTATGAGCCAAGCGTTCTCCATCATCGTATCAAATCCCCTTCTTCATTTATATAAACCTTCAATGCTTCATGATATCCATTTCATCGACATTGACCGTCTTCCGGTTGCGATAAAGGGACATTAAAATAGCGAGCCCTACAGCTGCCTCGGCTGCAGCGATTGTAATCGTGAATAATGAAAACACTTGACCCGTAATGGATGGCGTTACCCCGAATTTACTGAAGGCAATTAAGTTAATATTCGCAGCGTTCAGCATCAGTTCGATTGAAATCAATACAATGACCGCATTTCTTTTCGTCAAAGCGCCATATAGCCCTATACAAAATAAAACGAGTGCCAATACAAGATAGGCCGACAAAGGAACTCCCGTCATGATTGATCTCCCTCCTCATCATCCTTTTTAGCCAATACGATGGCGCCGACTAAAGCAACAAGCAGGAGTACCGACATTACTTCAAATGGAATCACATATTTTGAAAAAAGTTCGATTCCTATTTGTTTTGTATTTTCCTCATGCAAGGCGGTAGGCTGTACGGGTATATCCAGATTATAAATCCCTAGATAAACCGCCACGGCAAATCCAGCAATCGCTGCCAGCAAGGAGAATTTCCCCCACCCCCCTTTAGCGGGTTCATCACTTTCTTGGTGTTTCGTGAGCATAATTCCAAATAACATCACGATCGTAATTGCCCCTGAATAAATAAGGATTTGGACAATGGCGACGAACTCGGCCGAAAGTACCATATAAATGCCAGCAATGCTCAAGAAAGTAAAAACGAGTGCAATTACCATGTGCACTACTTTAGTTAAGGTAATTAGCAGTACCCCGCCTAAAATGGCGACGAGTGCCAATCCAAAAAAGGCAATTAATTCACCGGACAAACTCATACTTTATTCACCTTCCGGATATTCTCATCATTTTCATCCAGCCACTCCAGATTTTTAAATAAATGTTCACGGCTATACTCCGCCAGCTCAAATTGGTTCGTCATCACGATTGCTTCTGTAGGGCAGACCTCCGTACATAAATCACACAAAATGCAAATTTCGAAATTAATGTCATACGTATCAATGATTTTACCTTTTTTCGACTGGTCCGGATGTTTTTTACCAGTTAATTGAATACAATCGGTTGGACAAATCGTCACGCATTGATTACATACAATACACTTTTCAGGATAAAATTTTTGGATTCCTCGGAATCGGTCAGGGAGCGGCAGCGGCTCATTCGGGTAGTCATAGGTCACTTTTTTCCTCGTCAAGTTCTTTAATGTATAGGTCAAACCTTTTGCTAAACCAAGCATATAAATCCCTCGCTTTCTGACCAGCTCAAGTTTTTAAAAAAGCTTAATTAATTCTTTTATAATTGCCGTCAAAAATATATTTGCTAATGCAACCGGAAGCAGCACTTTCCATCCGAATTCCATCAATTGATCTGCCCTTATACGAGGAAAAGTTACACGGATCCAGACCAACACATAGAAAACAGCACTGAACTTCAGACCGAACCAGATGGCTGCCGGAATAAAATCCAAAAACGGAATAGAATTCCATCCCCCTAAAAATAATACAGTGGTTAGTGTAGCCATTGCAAACATATACACATATTCGGATAACATAAAGAAGGCCCAGCGAAATCCAGAGTATTCAACATGATAGCCTGCAACAAGCTCGGACTCCGCTTCCGGAAGGTCAAAAGGAACCCTGTTCAGTTCGGCAACCGATGCAATAAAAAACACGATGAAAGCAAGCGGCTGAAGAAAAATGAACCAAACCTTCTCCTGGGCTGCGACTATTTCATTCAAATTTAAACTCCCTGTTAAGAGGACTATTCCCACTAGCGACATCACCAACGGAATCTCATAAGATATCATTTGAGCGGCTGCCCTCATTCCGCCAATCAAAGAATATTTATTATTGGATGCCCAACCCGCAGTGACGATGCCGATTGTCGATATGCCGGAAATAGCGATATAATAAAGCAGTCCGACACCTATATCAGCAAATTGGAAGGCATCGGTGAACGGCAAGGTTGCCAGGACCATGAAAGCCGGAGCAAAAGCAATCACTGGAGCTAATATATATAGCGGCTTATCGGCTTTTTTTGGTATAGTATCCTCCTTGATCAGAAGTTTCAAAACATCTGCAACGGTCTGCAAGAGCCCCCATTTACCACCAATTTGATTGGGGCCGACACGCAGCTGCATGAACCCCATGATTTTCCGCTCTGATAGGATTCCATATGTTACAAACCCTAATACAACGAATAACAGCAGGACTGCCAAACCAAAAAATATGCCAAAGTTCAGTAGGCTTGGAGTGGAGTGGAGCAAATCCTTGATCATTTATCCATCCACCTCCCCTAAAACGATATCGATAGCCCCTAATATCGTTATCAAGTTCGCCATATTTTCCCCTTCCAATAATTTCGGAAGAATTTGCAGATTATAAAATGAAGGTCTTCGAAATTTCAAACGATATGGCTCCTTTTTGCCTTCACTCGCGATATAACAGCCGATTTCCCCTCTTGGTGATTCAATCCGGACAAACGCTTCACCCTTAGGAACCTTTATTATTTTCGGGACCTTAGCAAGGACCGGCCCTTCTGGAAATTGCTCAACCGCCTGCTCGATGATTTTCAGTGATTCTTCGATTTCTTCCATTCTACAGTGATAGCGTGAAAAGGCATCACCCTCTTCCCGTGTAGGAACATCAAAGGTGAACCTGTCGTAAATGGAATATGGTTCATTCTTTCGCAAATCCCATTTCACACCCGTACACCTTAAGTTAGCACCGCTAAGTGAATACTGCAGCGCTTCTTCTTTCGTATAGATGCCCACCCCTTTAACTCGATTCACAAAGATTTCATTCCCTGTTACAAGCTCATGGTAACCGATAAGCTGCTCCCTCATATAAGGTACAAACTCGGCCACCTTCACAATCCAGTCGTCAGGAGCATCCCATTTCACACCTCCAACACGCATATAATTGAATGTGAGTCGTGCCCCTGACAATTCAGTCAATAAGTTAACGATCATTTCACGTTCTCGAAAAGCGTATAAGAAAGGGCTCGTCGCACCTATATCAAGCAGGTATGTACCCCACCAGACAAGGTGGCTTGCAACTCTGCCCAATTCCATCGCGATAACACGCAAATATTCTGCCCTTTCGGGGATATCCACTCCCATCATTGTTTCAACAGCATGGCAAAGTACATAATTATTTGTCATTGCGGCTAGATAATCGAGCCGGTCGGTATATGGAATTATTTGTGTATATTGCAGATTTTCCGCTAGTTTCTCCGTACCTCGATGCAAATACCCAATGACCGGGGTAGCCTCTTTTATAATTTCACCGTCAATCTTGATGACAAGCCTAAAAACACCATGTGTACTCGGATGTTGCGGCCCGACATTGAGAAGCATTTCTTCCGTCCTTAACATTGGGCTTACACCTCCACATCATAAGGCTGATAATCTTTTCTAAGGGGATACCCTTTCCAATCATCACCAAGTAAAATTCGCTTTAAATCAGGGTGTTCCTGAAAATTAATACCTAATAAATCATACGCCTCACATTCCGGCCAATTTGCTCCTGACCATAATGGAACCAATGATGGAATAATGGGAGAATCCCTATCCAGTTTCACCTTTAAGGCAACCGATTGGTTCATATTGAATGAATGTAAATGCACATAGATTTCCATATGAGATTCAAAATCCGTACCATGAAGTTCCGATAAATACGAAAAGTTAAGCTGCTCATCATTTCGCAGAAATTTTGCTATTGAGAAATATGTATCCGGATTAGCCACTAAAGTGGGTACATCTTTTGATAGTCTATTAATATAGTGGTCTATTAATGCCTCTTGTCCTACATGCCTTTCAATAGCATGAACAATTCGATCAAGTTTAGCCTGATTTGGGGAAGGTTCGTCTGGGGTGTTATCTTCCGTGCTTTCCTTTACAGTGGTCCTGGTCTTCGCAGCAGCAGCAGCTTTCGCTTTGGCAGCTGCAATAGCCTTTGCCTTGGCCGCTGCCGCCGCCTTTTGCTTCGCTATATCCGTTTCGCCCTCCGGCTTTTCCGCACTTTCAGCTTTCGCCTTTTTCCGAGCCAATGCTGCAGCCTTCGCCTTGGCTGCTGCCGCCGCCTTTTGCTTCGCTATATCCGTTTCGCCCTCCGGCTTTTCCGCACTTTCAGCTTTCGCCTTTTTCCGAGTCAATGCTGCAGCCTTTGCCTTGGCTGCTGCCGCCGCCTTTTGCTTCGCTATATCCGTTTCGCCCTCCGGCTTTTCCGCACTTTCAGCTTTCGCCTTTTTCCGAGCCAATGCTGCAGCCTTCGCCTTGGCCGCTGCCGCCGCCTTTTGCTTAGCTATATCTTTTTCGCCTTCCGGCTTTTCTGCCGCTTCCCCTTTCGCCTGTTTTCTGGCTAACGCTACAGCCTTCGCCTTGGCCGCTGCCGCTGCCTTTTGTTTCACTAAGTCTTCCTTCTCACTCATCTATATCACCCGCTTTCCGGTTTTTGCCTCGTAACGGATTTTTTCTTTTAATTTATTGATTCCATAAATAAGTGCAGCTGGGTTTGGGGGACACCCCGGTATATATACATCAACAGGTACAATTTGATCTACTCCTTTGACCACAGAGTATGAGTTCACATAGGGCCCTCCCGCAGTTGCACAGGATCCCATTGCAATGACCCATTTCGGTTCTGGCATTTGGTCGTATAATCTACTTATTATTGGAGCCATTTTTTTCGTTACCGTTCCTGAGACAATCATGACATCCGATTGTCTCGGTGATGTCCGAAAAAATGAACCAAAACGGTCCAAATCATAATGAGAGGAACCTACACCCATCATTTCAATTGCACAGCAAGCTAAACCAAAAGTCATTGGCCAGAGCGAGTTACTTCTAGCCCATCCTTTTATTTGTTCAAGTGTGGATAAAAAAATACTGTGACGCATTTCTTCCATTTCTTTAGCGGTAAGTTCATCTAACTTCAATTCCACTTTAACACCTTCTTTTTCCAAGCGTAGATTAGCCCTAGCATAAGGATAAGGACAAAAAATAGCATTTCAATCAGCGCAAACAGCCCGAGTTCATCGTAGGCAACCGCCCATGGATAGAGAAAAACCGTTTCTACGTCAAATATGACGAACATCAATCCGAATAGATAATACCTGACATTGAATTGAACCCTTGAATCATGAAAAGGCTCGATTCCACTTTCATAAGTCGTATGCTTCATATCTGTAGGTTTATAAGGTCTTAGCAGTCTACCAAGAAATAATGCGATTACAGGTAATAGAATCCCAAGACAAAGAAAAACAAATACAATTAAATAGTTATTTTGGTAAATATGCAGCTGTCCCATGTTCATCTCCCTTTATGGATAAATCATGATAAATGTGCATTAAAAATTTGCTTGTCTTCTTTTTTGTTGGATACCATTTTTAAATATTATGCAGGGCAACATTCTTTTAGAAGCAAAGTGACAAGGAGGGGTATGAAGCAATTGATGTAAGCGTATACATTATATCATCAAGACAATCTAATGTCGACGATCGTAAGGATTAATATGGTAAAAAAACTATATTCTAAAATTCGATTTTTATGTCGAATGATCAACAGTTTTTTCCTAATTACGACGTTCAATGACAAAAATCCTCAAAACCATTTGGGTAAATAAAAAAACACCTGATTTTACCACGAATGGTTCAATCAGATGTTTTCATCATTTAAAGTTATCGCATTTCTGCAATTTGGATCCGGTTGATGGCACGTTTAAGCGCTAAATCAGCTCTTTTGGCATCATTTGATCCATCATTGTTCTGCAATCTTTGTTCAGCACGAGCTTTTGCTTCTTGAGCACGTGCAAGATCGATAGTTTCAGCTCTTTCAGCAGATTGAGCTAAAATGGTTACCACATCAGGGCGAACTTCTAAGAAGCCACCATTTACAGCTACATAGTCTGTGTTGCTTCCATTTTTAAGACGGACAGCACCAATGGTAAGTGGGGCTACAGTTGGAATGTGTCCAGCCATAATTCCCAGCTCACCGCTTTTAGCTTTAGTGCTTACCATTTCAACTTCTGCATCATATACTGGGCCATCGGGAGTAACAACATTGACTTTAATGGTCTTCATTTCATTCCCTCCTAGGTCCCTTTAATTAAGCCATTTCTTTTGCTTTAGCAATAACTTCTTCGATGCGGCCAACTAGACGGAAAGCATCTTCAGGAAGTTCGTCATATTTTCCAGCTAGGATATCTTTGAATCCTTGGACTGTTTCTTTAACTGGTACATAAGATCCTTTTTGACCAGTGAATTGTTCAGCCACGTGGAAGTTTTGTGACAAGAAGTTTTGAATTCTACGAGCACGGGCAACGATTACTTTTTCGTCTTCGCTTAATTCGTCCATACCCAAGATGGCAATGATATCTTGTAATTCTTTATACTTCTGTAAAGTCGATTGCACTTGACGAGCCACTTTATAGTGCTCAGCTCCAACGATTTCTGGGCTAAGAGCACGAGAAGATGACGCCAATGGATCAACTGCAGGGTAAATACCCATCTCAGAAAGTTTACGCTCAAGGTTTGTTGTTGCATCTAAGTGAGCGAAAGTTGTAGCTGGAGCCGGATCCGTATAGTCATCGGCAGGTACATAGATCGCTTGAATGGATGTAACTGAACCTTTATTAGTTGAAGTGATACGTTCTTGTAATTGACCCATTTCTGTAGCAAGCGTTGGTTGGTAACCTACCGCTGAAGGCATACGGCCTAGTAGGGCAGAAACCTCAGAACCTGCTTGTGTGAAACGGAAAATGTTATCGATGAAGAAAAGAACGTCTTGTCCTTGTTCATCACGGAAATATTCAGCCATTGTCAAACCGCTTAGAGCTACACGCATACGTGCGCCTGGTGGCTCGTTCATTTGTCCGAATACCATCGCTGTTTTCTTAATAACACCAGAATCAGTCATCTCGTAGAATAGGTCATTACCTTCACGAGTACGCTCACCTACACCAGCGAATACCGAGATACCGCCGTGCTCTTGTGCGATGTTATTAATAAGTTCTTGGATAAGTACAGTTTTACCAACACCGGCACCACCGAAAAGACCGATTTTACCACCTTTGATGTAAGGTGCAAGTAAATCTACTACTTTAATACCCGTTTCAAGAATTTCAACGGATGTTGATAATTCTTCGAATGTTGGTGCTTGTCTATGAATTGGATCACGACGCACCTCTGCTGTAAGTGGTTCAAATAAGTCAATGTTTTCCCCTAATACGTTGAAAACACGACCTAGAGTAACTTCACCTACAGGAACGGAAATTGGAGCTCCTGTATCAACAGTCTCTGCACCACGGGTTAAACCATCAGTGGAAGACATTGCTACAGTACGAACTGTATTATCACCTAGTTGAAGGGCTACTTCAAGAGTTAGTCCTGTACCAGACGCTGTATTTTCGATTCTTAACGCGTTATAGATCTTAGGAAGTTGTCCGTCTTCGAATTTCACGTCAACAACCGGACCCATAACTTGAGTAACGCGTCCTATATTCATCGTTTTCCCTCCTAACGTTGCTTATAACGACTATCGAGTTTATGGAACGGCCAAGCTTCGTCCGGGCCGACCGTCCCCTTTAATGATTTTATTCTAAAGCTGCTGCACCGCCGACAATCTCTGTAATTTCTTGAGTAATAGCTGCCTGACGTGCACGGTTATATTGTAATGAAAGTGAATCGATCAATTCTTTTGCATTATCGGTTGCATTTTTCATTGCAGTCATACGTGCAGAGTGCTCACTTGCTTTTCCATCTAACAAAGCACCATAAATCAAACTTTCTGCGTACTGAGGTAATAATACCTCAAGAATTTCTTCTGCATTCGGTTCAAATTCATAAGAAGTCAATGTAGCATTGGAAGTATTGAAGTCAGCTAACGGAAGGACTTGCTTTTCCGTTACATCCTGCTGGATTGGACTGACATAATGGTTATAGTACATATAAAGCTCATCACACAGTTCATTCAGATATAAATTCACTGTAGATTTAGCAAGGGAGCTGATGTCAGCGAAAGACGGCTGATCAGGAATCCCAGTTACCTCAAGCTCTACGTGCATATTACGGCTGACAAAGAAATCACGGCCAACCCTTCCGATTGCGATAATGACGAACTCATCATTGGATTTATGGCGTTCAAGAATAGTTTTATGAACGTGGCGAAGGATACTACTATTGTAAGCCCCAGCCAATCCACGGTCAGATGTGATTACCAAGTAACCAGTTTTCTTAACTGGACGTGAAGTAAGCATTGGATGAGATGCATCCGTGCTTCCGTTCGCAATACTAGAAACCACTTCTTGAATTTTTTCCATATATGGAACATATGCTTTAGCATTAGCTTCTGCACGGTTCATTTTAGAAGCAGATACCATCTGCATCGCTTTTGTAATTTGACTCGTCTTTTTCGTTGAAGTAATCCGAGACTTAATATCGCGTAAAGAGGCCATTCATTCTCACCACCCTTTATAAATTAGTTAGACCTTATTATTCGGAAATAACGAAGTTCTTTTTGAATTCGTTAATTGCAGCAACGATAGCAGCGTCTTCAGGAAGACCTTTAGTTGTGCGAATGTGATCTAATAATTCTGGATGAGAACGATCTAGGAACACATAGTATTCTTCTTCAAAACGAAGGATATCCGATACAGGAATATCATCTAAATGACCTTTCGTCAATGCATAGAAAATCATGACTTGTTTTTCAACTTTGATCGGTTTGTTTAGATCTTGCTTAAGTACTTCAACTGTACGAGCACCACGGTTAAGTTTTGCTTGTGTTGCAGCATCAAGATCAGAACCGAATTGAGCGAATGCTTCCAATTCACGGTATGAAGCCAAGTCAAGACGTAATGTACCAGCAACTTTTTTCATCGCTTTAATTTGTGCAGATCCACCAACACGTGATACGGAAAGACCAGCGTTAATCGCAGGACGTACACCTGAGAAGAACAAATCGGATTGCAAGAAGATTTGTCCATCAGTGATGGAAATAACGTTTGTTGGAATGTAAGCAGAGATGTCTCCTGCTTGTGTTTCAACAAATGGAAGCGCAGTGATTGAACCGGCACCTAAAGTGTCATTCAATTTTGCTGCACGCTCAAGTAAACGGGAGTGCAAGTAGAATACATCCCCTGGGAATGCTTCACGGCCTGGAGGACGGCGAAGTAGCAAGGAAAGTTCACGGTATGCAGATGCTTGTTTAGAAAGATCATCATAAACCACAAGAACGTGCTTGCCAGCGAACATGAACTCTTCACCCATAGTCACACCAGCATATGGAGCTAGGTATAAAAGTGGTGCTGGTTGAGAAGCTGATGCAGATACAACGATTGTGTAATCCAATGCACCATTTTTACGTAGTGTTTCAACTGTTCCACGAACCGTTGATTCTTTTTGACCGATAGCAACATAGATACAGATCATATCTTGGTCAGCTTGGTTAAGGATTGTATCGATCGCAACTGATGTTTTACCAGTTTGACGGTCACCAATGATTAACTCACGTTGCCCACGACCGATTGGAACTAATGCATCGATTGCTTTAATACCTGTTTGTAAAGGTTCATGAACAGATTTACGGTCCATTACACCTGTTGCAGGGCTTTCGATTGGACGAGTTTTTGTCGTAGCGATCGGGCCAAGACCATCTAATGGTTGTCCAAGCGGATTCACGACACGTCCGATTAATTCTTCTCCAACTGGCACTTCCATGATTCTGCCAGTACGGCGAACTTCACTGCCTTCTTGAATGTCTCTGAATGGTCCAAGAATAACAACACCCACGTTATTTTGCTCAAGGTTTTGTGCTAATCCCATTGAACCATTGGAAAATTCTAAGAGCTCCCCAGACATTGCATTATCTAAACCATGAACGCGTGCGATACCATCACCAACAGTGATAACCGTACCTACATCGCTTACTTTAATTTCCGACTGATAGTTTTCAATCTGCTTTTTAATCAGCGCACTGATTTCTTCAGCTTTGATGCTCATGAATTTCACCCCTATCTGTGAATATTAACCTAATAGTTGTTTGCTAAGGCGATCTAACTTACCGCTAATCGTACCGTCATAAATGCGGTTACCGATTTGAAGTTTGATGCCGCCAATGATATTGCTATCCGTAATATTAGTAATCCGTAAATTCCGTTTGCCGATTTTTGCAGCGAAAGCTGAAGACACAGCTTTTGCTTCAGCTTCAGTTAAAGGATTAACTGTATATACAGTCGCATCCGCAACTGAATTTTCTTCATTCGCAAGTTCAATGAACTCTTGTGCCATAGCAGTCACTTCATCTGTACGATGACGCTCCACCATTAACATTAAAGTGTTTTGAACGGAAGATGATAGACCTGTAAATGCATTTGCCAACACTTCGCGTTTTGCACCGCTTGTCATTTTAGGATGAGCCAAAAAACCTAAAAGCTCTTTATCTTTTGTAAAAACTTCATTCACTATGCGAAGCTCTTCTTCAAGTTGGTTAATGAGATTTTGCTCTTTCGCAATTTGGAAAAGAGCTACAGCATAACGTCCTGCTACAGTTATATCGCTCATTTACCTTCTCCTGCCTCTTGAATATATTCGTTTATTAGTTTTTCTTGATCAGCTGATGAAAGTTCTTTCTCAATCACCTTAGATGCGATCATGACAGATAGAGAAGCTACTTGCTCACGCAAGGCGGCAACTGCTTTTTCTCTCTCTTGAACGATTTCACGTTTTGCTGATTCTTTAACACGTTCAGCCTCTGCACGCGCTTGATTGATAATATCTTCACGTTGTGCTTCGCCTTGTTGCTTAGCATTCTCTATAAGTTGTCCCGCTTCAGTACGAGATTGTTTTACGATTTCACGCTGTTCTTCTAAATACTTCAGTGCTTCTTTTCTACTAACTTCAGCTGCTTCAATTTCATTTGCAACATGCTCTTCACGTTCTTTCATGATGCCCATTAGCGGACCCCATGCAAACTTCTTAAGCAACGCTAACAAAATGATAAAGATTAAAAGCTGGTATATGATATCCCCACCATTAAAGTGGATTGCTTGACCAAGAACAAAATTGCTTGTTAACACGCTCGGTTCACTCCCTTCATGAGATTCACTATTGAAGTTCTGTATTTTCAATTGACACTATCAGTGCCATAAATGTTCACTTTAACACAGAGCAATGGCGAAGGGTCTCCTTGGATCATCTTCGCCATTATTGAACTTTTTCAAGTTATCTTATTTACCTAAAACAATAAACGCGATAACTACCGCGATGATTGGTAGTGCCTCAACTAACGCAATACCGACGAACATTGTAGTTTGAAGCATACCACGAGCTTCTGGCTGACGAGCCATTCCTTCAATTGTACGCCCAACGATAAGACCATTACCAATACCCGCACCAAGTGCACCTAATCCAACTGCGATAGCAGCAGCTATAAGACCTAAAGAACCTGTCATGATAAATTTCCTCCTTGAAATGTTGTTTTATTTTTTTCATCAATATAATGTTCGAAATGAACAATTTTATAATTAATGGTCGTCACTTACTTTATGGGAAAGATAAACCATCGTTAACATAGTAAAAATAAATGCTTGAATCGAGCCAACAAAGACACTAAATCCTTCCCAAGCCATCATTGGAATAAAAGCAGTAACTGCACCTAAAGCGCTACTTGTTCCTAAACCAGCCAGTAAGGTTAGAAGTAATTCACCTGCATAGATATTTCCGTAAAGCCGCAATCCAAGGGTTAACGTATTGGAAAGCTCTTCAATAATCTTTAACGGAAACAAGAAACCCATTGGTTGGACATAAGTTTTGGCATAATTTTTCATACCTCTCATCTTGATACCATAATAATGAGTTAATCCCATTACCATAACTGCCAAGGTTAGAGTTATTGCCGGATCAGATGTAGGTGATTTCCACCAAAGTTCATGTCCTATTACAATCGAGAACGGCAATCCTAACATATTTGAAACAAATACGTACAAAATTAATGTCATTCCCAACATTAGGAACTGACCACCAGTACGCCAATCCATATTGCTGTTTATGATGTTTTTCACAAAATCCATGACCCATTCGATAAAGTTTTGGATTCCTGTTGGCTTCATCGCAAGTTTACGAGTTGCTGTAACAGCAATTATGAAGACAATGAGACTTGCGATAGTCATCATAAGCACATTAGCCAAATTGAAATATATTCCAGTCTCCATAAATTCCCACATAGGAGCTTCATGATTCAACAGTATTCACCTCTCTTCTTTACTTCCTACGTATGTTTTGCATAAAATAATCTATCATAATGACAAAATAAACTGTCATTAATCCCACAACCACACAGACCACTTGAAACTCATATGGATATCTCAATGCAATAATTGCAGCTAAACCCGCTACAGACATTCTAGTTAAACTACCAAGGGAACGCGTTTTCTTACCTTCCGCAACCTCTTGAGAGAACTTTTTGTTTTTTTTGACCATTGACCAGAATATAAATAGGCTGAAGGCAGTACCAAGCAATAATCCTTGGAAGACTGAATCATATGGAGTGAATCCCACACCAAGTACATAAATACCCATTAAATACAACATGTATTTTAGTTGCCTATTGAACATTTTTTCCAATTCTAGCATTTTGTCATGTAATCTCCCTAGAAATATTGTAGAATCTGTGGTTAGCTAGTGAAGTTTCCCGTAACAAGTCCAATTAAAAAGTCAATAATAAACTTCTTTTTGACACGTTATTTACGTATGAAACCCCTCTCATTCTATATCCTTTGTTAGCATACAATAGGCAAGAATCATTGTCAATGAGTGGTTAGTGAAATTTGTCACAGGTTTGTAATTATTAACGAATTGTTCACAAATTATCTTTTTTATACTATTGACAAGCATTTTATTTTACTTATTGTCCCGTGTTCACTCAATAAGTAACGTCTTTTCTATCCGATCTTCCCTTCCGCCCTTCCTGGCAAAGATTATTGCTTTATACACTCCTTTAGGCGGCAAGTTCTTTTTCAACACTTCTTTTTTGATCAAACCGGAAGGTGCCGGTCTCGACCAATCCAAATATCCCACGAATTTCAAGCTATCTTCTTCATATAGGGCAACCCCGAATTCATCAGCCCCCCGGGGAAGGTACATTTCGTATCGATATGTGCCTTTCTGGTCTCCTTGGCCAAAATCAAAACCCATTACCCTTGGATAATCAGGTTCTTCTTTTACATATAAATAAGGAAGGGATATTCTTTTGGTTCCTTCCATTATAATAAGGTATCCATCAAAGACTCCTTTCCTCAGCTTGGCTGGGTTGACCTGCAGTCCCACTTTAATCGTTTTCTTTTCCTTTGGATTCAAAGTAAGGGATTTCGGCAATTCCCAAGTGAGTCCCGTCTCTTTTAATGGGACCATAAAAGAGTACTTCATCACGTTCTTTCCGGTATTTTCAATGACTATCGTTTCATGATGCTCTTCAATTCCATCTTTTTTTGTATACATCCCGAATGACAATGAACTTGGATTCAAGAGCGTGTCCGCTTTTAGAGCCTCGTCGATCTGGATGCGTCCAGCCCCCTGTTCGTATGTGTGATACAATTGTTTTCCAGATTTCCTCAATGGCTTGGAAGTACTCATCAACGCAGATTTCACTTGATCAGGAGTCCATTCCGGGTGTTTTTGCAGGATTAAAGCGCATGCTCCTGCAACATGCGGTGCGGACATACTTGTTCCATCCAGGGACATATATCCTTTAGGAATGGTGCTTTCAATTTCCACTCCTGGTGCCAATACGTCAGGCTTTATTTCCCATGATACGGTTACCGGTCCCCTAGAGCTAAAATCAGCGAGCCTATCTTGTTCATTCTTATAAACAAATTGAACGGTTTTACTGTGATCCTGCTCCATAACTTGCTTAAGTTGCAACCCATCTCTTCTATTAATAGAAGCAGCCGGTATATTCATTTCTTTTTCCAAGGTTCCAGCAAAGGTCCCGCCCGTATTATTATAAACAATTACCCCTTTTGCACCTGCCTTTTCCGCATTGGATACTTTTTGCTGAAAAGTAAGTGTGCCTCGCTCCAACAACACAATCTTATCCTGAACATGCTTCAGGTCTCTTTCATTTCCCAATCCCCCATATATGACATCCTCAGAAAATGTCAGGTTCCACTTTTTGGAGCCTTGAAACAAGGTTAAGTGAGATTGATACTTTTTCGAGCCAAGTCCGTAAACCATATATGGAACCCTTAAGGGGGGAGTCGATGCCCCAACGGAAATCGCTTTTTCTGCTGTTCCGGGTGATCCGACGGTCCAAACAGCCGGACCGGAATTCCCGTTTGATGTCACGGCAACGATCCCGCTTTCCACAACCTTATTCAAAGCAAGAGAAATAGGTAAATCAGGGCCATTGACGTTATTCCCCAGAGAGAGGTTCAATACATCCACATTATCCTTCATGGCCGACTCAATAGCAGTCAAGACTTGCTCTGTATCTCCTGCACCACCTGGTCCCAAAGCCCGATATGCATATATCTCCGCTTCTGGCGCGACTCCTTTCATTTTTCCATTGGCCGCAATGATACCTGCCACATGAGTTCCATGTAATGTATCCAGATGACCTTGATTTTTGGTTTCCATCGGGTCCTCATCACCATCAACTAGATCCTTCCCTCCTTTGTAAGCACGGTCTAAATCTGGGTGTGTATAATCAATTCCAGTATCGATGATTCCTACTTTTACCCCTTTCCCGGTGATTCGATGATTCTCCTTATCGAAGAACCCCCTCACCCTGCCTCCTCCTATGTATGGCACACTTTTATCCAACACGGCATGATACATGGATACTTCCGTTACAGTCTGAATTTCATTCTCCTTTTTGAGTTGTTCTATTTCATTCAGTTTCCCATGTAAAGAAAAACCATTCAGGGCAACCGAATAAACATTCCGCAATTGAAGGGAAGGATATTTTTCAATCAGTTTATTGATCTTTTTTTGCTGAAGTTCCCTATCCAAAGTGACAACTACCGTTACTTCCTTAGCTTCAGATATTTTTGGTAAAGGCGGCAGAGTGACGGACGCCAATCCCTTTTCATTTGAATAAATACATATAAAAACGAAAACAAACACTATGAACGTTTTCTTTCCCAACATAAGCACCCCCCTTAGCAGTTATCTTTTCTCAACAACCTTGGAGTATGCAAATAAAAAAGGAAAAGCCACGTGGCTTTTCCTTTTTTATGAATCAAATCTAGTTGGCGGTATATTTATTTGCTTAAAATAGTATCGGATGGCTTCAGCAATACGGGCCGAAGCATTTCCATCCCCATATGGATTTGAAGCCTTGGACATTTTTTCGTGTTCCCCTCGATTGGTGAGCAATTCATGTGCCATATTGAATATGGTTTGTTCATCAGTACCCGACAACCTTAAGGTTCCAGCTGCAATTCCCTCTGGGCGTTCAGTCGTATCCCTCAAAACAAGAACAGGTACACCTAGTGACGGTGCCTCTTCTTGGATTCCTCCAGAATCGGTCAAAATCAGATAAGCTCTTGAAGCGAAGTTATGGAAATCCAATACATCCAGCGGCTCGATTAAATGTACCCGTGGATCGTCCCCGAGAATTTCGTTTGCTAATTCTTGAACAAGAGGATTCAAATGGACTGGATAAACCACTTGAACGTCCTCATGCTCAGCAATGATTCTCTTGACGGCCCTAAAGATATTCCTCATGGGTTCCCCTAGATTTTCTCTGCGGTGGGCGGTAAGTAAAATGAGCCTGTCTTCTCCAAGTCCATTTAAAACCGGATGGGAATATGTGGACCGCACAGTCGTTTTTAAAGCATCTGTTGCCGTATTTCCCGTCACGAAGATATTGTCTTTCTTGTTTTCGTTCAGCAGATTCTCCTCCGCTTTTGAAGTCGGTGCAAAATGCAAATCCGCCATCGTACCGGTAAGCTGCCGATTCATCTCTTCCGGATATGGGGAATACTTATTCCATGTGCGCAGCCCCGCTTCTACATGACCAATGACGATCTGATTATAAAAAGCAGCCAGACTTGCGACAAACGTTGTGGTTGTATCACCGTGGACAAGAACAATATCGGGTTTAGCTTCCTTCATTACGGAATCAAGACCATTTAATGCTCTTGTTGTAATGTCAGCAAGCGTTTGCCTTTCCTTCATTATGTTCAAGTCATAATCCGGCTGAATGGAAAATAATTCGAGAACTTGATCTAACATTTGGCGATGCTGAGCCGTAACAGCAACGATCGGCTTGAAATATTCTGGGTGTTTTTGAAATTCGAGTACTAAGGGAGCCATTTTGACAGCTTCTGGTCTCGTCCCGAAAATTGTCATGACCTTTATCGGTTTGTTCATTCGTGACACCTCAGTTTCTTTCTTATTTTGTGCCGAATAAACGATCTCCTGCATCTCCAAGACCCGGAACGATATAACCATGTTCATTCAGTTTTTCGTCAAGTCCCGCAATATAAATATCAACATCAGGATGGGCTTCTTTTAGTGCTTCTACACCCTCTGGCGCTGCGATCAAACACATGAATTTAATGTTGACTGCACCGCGCTTTTTAATGGAATGGATCGCTTCGATGGCTGAACCGCCAGTTGCTAACATCGGGTCAACGACAATGCATTCTCTTTCTGCCAAATCACTTGGCATTTTCGCATAATATTCAACTGGTTTCAATGTTTCAGGATCACGGTAAAGTCCAACATGTCCAACCTTTGCAGCTGGAATCAGCTTAATGATTCCGTCCACCATCCCTATGCCTGCACGTAAAATCGGGACGATCCCTACTTTTTTACCAGAAAGCATTTTCACTTTCGCCGTGCTTACAGGTGTTTGGATTTCCACCTCTTCCAGTGGCATATCCCTTGTAATTTCAAATGCCATCAATGATGCAACTTCGTCCACTAGTTCGCGGAATTCTTTTGTTCCTGTATTTATATCACGTATATAGGCTAATTTGTGTTGAATTAACGGGTGATCGAAAACATAAACTTTTCCCATTCAGCATCTCTCCAATTCCATTGCTTATTTTTGCGCTTTTTTATGATTTCCCTAATTGAATAGAAAAATTGTCGTGTCTTTTATAATTCACTTCAACCTATTTTACAGAAAAATGTTTCAATCTTCAATAAAGGTTTAGATGTCAGACCTTTTTTACTATTCGGACTATTCTAATATACTCACCTTCTTTAAAATACAAAAAAACCGCTCCCTTTAAAAGGGAGCGGCTCCGATATTACATTGAAGGATATAATTCAAATTTGCTCGTTAATGATTCAACGCGCTGTTTTGCTTCTTCAAGTTTAGCTTCGTCTTCATTATTTTTCAAAACAAGTCCGATGATTGAAGCTATTTCATCCATGTCTTCCAACCCGAAGCCACGCGATGTCACTGCAGCAGTCCCAATACGAATACCACTTGTAACGAATGGTTTTTCCGGATCATAAGGAATCGCATTTTTGTTAACTGTAATACCGATTTCATCCAAAACATGTTCTGCGATTTTTCCTGTTAATCCTGTTGAGCGTACATCAAGAAGAATCAAGTGATTGTCCGTTCCATCAGAAACAAGGGTGAATCCTTCTTTCTTCAAACCTTCGCCCAAGCGTTTAGCATTATCGATGATTTGTTGTGCATACACTTTAAAATCATCTTGAAGCGCTTCGCCGAATGCAACAGCCTTAGCGGATATCACATGCATCAATGGCCCACCTTGAATACCAGGGAAAATGGATTTATCAATTTTCTTACCGAATTCTTCTTTACAGATGATCATTCCTCCGCGTGGTCCGCGAAGTGTTTTGTGAGTAGTTGTCGTTACAAAGTCTGCATATGGAATTGGACTTTGATGCAATCCTGCTGCAACTAAACCTGCGATATGCGCCATATCGACCATTAAATAAGCTCCAACTTCATCTGCAATTTCACGGAATCGCTTGAAATCAATTTCACGTGGATATGCACTTGCACCAGCTACGATCAATTTCGGTTTATGCTGACGGGCTTTCTCCAATACATCATTGTAATCAATACGGTGATCTTGTTCGTCTACACCATATTCAACAAAATTGTAGTTAACACCACTGAAGTTAACTGGACTTCCATGTGTTAAGTGGCCGCCATGAGAAAGGTTCATCCCAAGCACTGTGTCGCCAGTTTGAAGTACTGTAAAGTAAACGGCCATATTAGCTTGAGCTCCAGAGTGAGGCTGTACGTTTACATACTCCCCGCCGAAAATTTCTTTTGCACGCTCACGTGCTAGATCTTCAACGATGTCAACATACTCACATCCGCCATAGTAACGTTTTCCAGGGTATCCTTCTGCATACTTATTAGTTAAGACCGACCCTTGCGCTTCCATGACAGCTTCACTTACGAAGTTCTCAGAAGCAATAAGCTCAATCTTACTTCTTTGACGCCCTAATTCCAGTTGAATTGCGTTAAACACTTGCTCATCTTGCTTTGCTAAACGATCCATTCCGTAATTCCTCCCCAAATTGTGCGTGATTCGCTTTTTAGATTTATGTGCAACATGCCTTCTAAAAGACATGAAAAAGCCTTACCAATAATAATTAGAAAATTCTACTCCATTTTAACATGTCTAATTTAGAAGTGATAGTCTAATTTTATCGAACATTAGATGTTTTTTTATTAAAAAACGTTCGTATTTAACAGTTAAATTAAGTTAAATAGCTCTTTTACCCTATATTTAATCAGTGAAAAAACCATTTTATTGGCACTAAAAAATTAAGGATTTTTTGTGAACATTATCTTAAGCTTTACACTTCCGCTATCATTCTATACGAAAAACAGCATTCCCCACCCGAGAAATGCTGTCTAACTTTACCTATAAAGTACAACTCTTGTTTTCAATGAGGTCCTGATAAACGGCCCGTTCCCCGCCTATTAGTTTCGGGCGGGTTTTTGCCATGGTCACATGTGCATGTCCTATTTCTTTAATGGCAGATCGAACTGGAACCGCCACATGCTTTAAATGCATGCCAATGAAGGTATCCCCAATGTCTATCCCCGCTTCCGCTTTAATATGCTCAACGACGACAGCATCCTTCCATTGTTGATAGGCGAACGTTGCCATCGATCCCCCAGCTGTTCTGACCGGCACAACCGAAACTTCTTCATAATCGTTTCGCACTGCGGTTTCCCTTTTCAAAACCAGGGCCCTATTTAGATGCTCACAACATTGATATGCAACCTGAATGCCCGTTTTTTCTTGAAAATCCCTCACTACGGAATAAACCATCCCCGCAACGTCGAGCGTCCCTTCCGTACCGATTCGTTTTCCGATCACTTCACTTGTACTGCAGCCGATTACCAGTAGCTGGTTTTCTTTTAAAGCTGCCTCTTCTTGAAACTCATGTAATAGTTTCCGAAACTGGTTTTCCCATATCTCAAGCTCATTCGAAAATATAGCATCATTTGTCATGAAAACGCATCCTTTCAATAAGAAAACTTGCTATTGGAAGAAAAGAGTGGACTCTCTAAATTCTTTTCCAGAACCTTAACGATTAGCTGTGTTTACCTTCATATTCCGCTATCTTACCAATCCTGTTTTGATGACGCCCGCCTTCGAATTCCGAAGTCAGCCATGTTTGTGCAATTTCCCTGGCAAGACCCGGACCAATGACACGTTCCCCCATAGCTAACATATTGGTATCATTATGCTGACGGGTCAACTTTGCACTATAGACATCATGAACCAATGCACAACGGATCCCTTTGACCTTATTAGCCGCAATGCTCATTCCAATTCCAGTACCACAGATTAAAATCCCCCGATCGAACTCACCCTTTGCAACTTTTTCTGCAACCGGCAATGCATAATCCGGATAATCCACTGACGTACTGCATTCACAGCCAAAGTCCTCAAATGGAATCTGTAATTCATTCATTAAATTCTTTATTTCTTCACGGATATGTATGCCACCATGATCCGAAGCAATCGCAACTTTCATCAAAATCCTCCCCTAGCTTTTTTATTTGATTTTATTGTGTCACAAAATTATGAAAAGATAAAGGACGGCCAACCTTTTTCTCCCGTAAAGAAGCAGGAAACCAACTAAGGTTTCCTGCTGAAAAATGTCAAGTGTTAAAGCGTGTAATGGTCCCGTTCAACTTTTCCGCTTGCACTTTAAGGTCCATCGCCGATTTTTTGACGTTTTCCATGACTATTGCTTGTTCGCTCGTCATAGCTGTTACTTCTTCCGCTCCAGCAGATGTTTCTTCTGCAATGGCAGCCACCTCTTGGGACTGCCTAGATGTTTCTTCTACACTTTCCATTTGACGGTCAACAAGCTCAGTAATATCTTTTACTGCAACGACCACATTATGTACCGTTTTTGTCATTCCTTCTATCGCTATATCCGTATTTGTCCCGTTTTGGGCTTCTTCATTTGCCGATATGACCTGATCGCCGATTTGTTTCACAACTGCCTGGACCTCAACTTGAATATTTTGAACCAGGTTCGAAATGCCCTGAACAGCTTTCGCACTCTGATCAGCTAACAACCGGACTTCTTCGGCTACAACCGCGAACCCTTTTCCATGTTCTCCTGCCCGTGCAGCTTCAATGCCAGCAGGTTCGTCTGTGCCGCAATCTCGCCGACAAGTTCGATGATTTGCTCCACCTTTTTTGCATTTCCCTCTAAACGATTGACTGTTTTCAGCGACTTTTGATTTTCTTTAGCCAATTGTTTAATGCCATGAACCAAGGAATTGACTACCGCTTTGCTCTGAACAAGTTCTGTAGCCATATCACTGGATAGTCCAACGGATTCCTGTGCTTTGCTTTGAACCTTTTTGGCAATCATGACGACATCATCAATGGATTCAGCAGTATTCATGATGGAAGCGGCAGATGTATCCGCCCCTTTTGAGATTTCCTCTATGGTTCTTCCTATATTATCTGCCTGTTCGGATGCTTTTGAAGATTCTTGAGAGATATGGAGGACCTTTTTGTTGGTCTCACGGAAATTCTCTTCAATATTCCGAACCATGTCCTTAAGGTTAGAAAGCATATGATTGAAAGCAGTGCCTAATGAACGGATTTCATCATCCGTCTTCGATAACACCACTTCTTCGTTTATACTTCCATCAGCAGCACTTAATACGGCTTTTTCTAGTCTTTTTATGGTTTAGTAATAAGACCAGAAGCGAAAAACGAAAGAATCCCCGACCACAGTATGCCTAATAAAAGCGCCCCTACACTAAAACTTAGCAAACTCGTTTTTCCAAAAAACATTGGATGGATCACGAAAATAAAAAATGCCGAGGTTGAATAGGTGATCAGAGCAAGGACTGTAGTGAAGATAACCAATTTTTTTCGCAAGCCAAATTTATAATGTGTTCTTTCCTCCATACCGCTCCCCCCTGTAGACTGTTTACTCTTTCAGCCTTATGACTAATTCTTCCATTAATTCCTGCAGCTCCCTGAAGGTTTCCCGATAGATGCCTTCAGAACCGCCAAACGGATCTATTATGTCTCTATCATATTTATCGTCAATAACGAATTCTTTTAAAGTAAAAGTCTTATCGATCATCTTAGGATATGTACGGATAATGACCGCTTTATGCCCTTCCGTCATGGTGAAAATATGAGTCGCCCACTCCATTTCCTTCTCGGATAAAGGCGTTGAATGATGATTATGCACTATGTCATTCTCAACCAATACATTTTTAGCATGCACGGAAGCATCCTGGCCCACTGAAGCATAAACACCAGCGGACTTCACTTCAACACCTGCAATATGCTTATTTTTTAATATCGCTTCTGCCATGGGGCTTCTGCATGTGTTACCTGTACATACAAATAATACTCGGATCATATTAACGCCTCCTTTTTATTCATTATAAGCTATCGCCCGTTCTATATAGGCAAAAAAATAAACACTCTCTTTATGTCATGAGAAAAATAAAAACCGTCCCGATAATCGGAACAGTTGAGGAAGGAAAGGTATGAGGTCAAGTGGATTTAAAAAGAGAACAATAATTTTAATCCAAACGCACACAGGATGCTTCCGCCAAGAATCTCACTATAAACTCCGAGCACCCCCTGTATTTTTCTACCCAGTAATAGCCCTCCCCACGTTAACAGAGTGGCAGCCAACCCAAAACAAAGAATGGTTATAATCGTTTTCGCACCGTAAATCCCCAGGGTTAATCCTACTGAGAAGCTATCCAGGCTTACCCCTAAAGCAAAAATGAATAGGCCTTTCCCGACAGGAGCCAGCATCTTAATTCCCCTGGCATCAGCTTCACCCTTTTTACCCGGGATGAACATCTGTATACCAAGAATGACCAACAAGAGACCTCCGGCGTATGTAGCAAAGGTCCCGAATTTTTCTGAAATGAAACGACCTGCCCCCATACCAAGCAAGGGCATCCAAATATGAAAAATACCTACTATCAGCCCTATAAAAAATACTTGCCTCAACCTTAGCTTAAACATTCCCATTCCTAGGCCGACGGAAAAGGCATCCATTCCCAACGCGAATGCCATGAGCAATAAGGTGATGATTTCCCCAGCAAATGTATTCATTCCAATCCTCCCTCGGACGTGCCTATTACATGTTATGCATGTCCGAAAAGAAATAGAAGAATAAATCAGTCCTCGTTACACATGTTCCTCGATGATTTGATGACCTGCCGCCTTCTCAAGCCGGTTCATGACAGCAGCCCCGATACCGTAGTCAGGAAACATTTCACTGAAAATGATATCGACCTCCAGCTCATCAAATTGTCGTAAAGTATCATATAAGCCTGTCGCAACTGTATGTAAATCCGATAAAGAACCTGGGGCAACCACATAATCCGCATTATAATCCTGTTGATGTTCTAAAGCCGTTATGATGCCTACCTTTAACCCGTCATTTCTTTTTTCATTCACAAGCCTCTGAAGGAATGATTGATTACCCTTGACTAAAAATAGCGGGGCTTTTGGAGCATAGTGGGTATATTTCATGCCCGGAGCTTTTGGCGCCGTTTCCTGATTCTTCAAAGCGACATCTTGCCTGACTTCTCCTATTACCGCTTCCAACTGTTCCAAGGTCACCCCACCAGGCCTTAAAATAACAGGGACTTCCACAGTGCAATCCAGTACTGTGGATTCTACGCCCACACCCGTAGTACCGCCATCGACAATGCCTGCAATCCGGCCCATCAAGTCATCTTCAACATGTTTGGCTGAGGTGGGGCTTGGTTTTCCTGAAGTATTTGCACTTGGAGCCGCAATGGGCAAATCACTCGCACGAATAAGACCGAGGGCAACCTGATGATCTGGCATCCTGACAGCCACCGTGTCCAATCCAGCTGTCACAAGAGTTGATAGCTGGCCCGGTTTTCGTTTCATGATCAAAGTCAAAGGACCCGGCCAAAATTCCGCCATTAGCTTCCGTGCCTTTACCGGGATCTCTTCTACAATACCTGACAACTGGTCATCTGAGGCTATATGAACGATTAAAGGATTATCACTCGGACGCCCTTTTGCTTCAAACACTTTTTTGACCGCCTCGTCACTTTTGGCATTCGCGCCTAGTCCATAAACGGTCTCCGTAGGAAAGGCAACCACTTGATTAGCCATTAATAATTCAGCTGATTGTGTAATCTGGGGATAACTTTGTAAATTATCCACATTTTTATCCACTGACCAAACTTTCGTTTTCATTTTTAACACCATCGCCTTTTAACATTTCTTATTTTATATGATTGCTTTTATATGAACGATATTTTCAACTTATCTTACTAATTTTACTTAAAAGATACTTTGAAAGTATAAAAGAAGTATACACATAATTCAAGTGTTATCCACAAATTGGGGATAACTATATCGAATCCGTGGATAAGTTTGTGGATATTAAAGATTAATGACAGACTTTTTTGATTTTTTGTTAATAACCCTGTGGATATGTTTTTTAAATTATCTGATCTTAAAAAAGCTCATTGAAGATTTCTGCAAATAAGGACTTCACTTCTACCTCAGGCTCCTTTTCACCTTTATAAAATTGTTGACCCTGTTCATTGGATGCCGCAAGCTTCTCTTTGTTTTCCTTACCATTCCCATCAATGACTTCCTCCGTTAATTCCTCGTTCCCCTTTACTTCTGTCACTTCACCTTCTACCTCTGGCTCGATAACCTTTACCGTTTCTTCCGGTACTTCCTCTTTTACACTTTCATCTTTTACCTTTTCTTCAACTTCTTCCTCTTGAATAGGTTCTTTCTCTTCATTCGTTGCAGCATAAGCCTTCCCTCCCGAAGTTTCGGATTCTTTATCTTCATCCTCGACAATCGGACTTTGACTTACAGCCGTCCCATTTGAAAAATCCAAGAAACATAATGGAGGAAATAACACACACCACCAATTAGCCCCTTCCCCTTCACCCAGTGTAATGATCACAGCTTCATAATCCCCTGCCGGATATAAATACTGCCCGTAAAGTTTTGTTGGAAATTCCGCTTGTCCAAAATCTACTTTTACTGACTGTTCCAAACCATGTTCCTTTATAACCGCCTCAGCCGTGGCCTGGATATCCGGTAGATGTGAGGTGATCACATCCCTCGCGTCATCCAAAGAAGTAAGCTCCTCGACCCACTTTGTGATATCTTTATTTACCTCATCCCTAATCAGCCGCTTAACCGATTGATCCTCTTCTGTATCACTATTAGCAAGTATCCGCAGACGAATCGCCTCATCCGGGATCACCATCGTTTCCTCTGCACCGACCATTTCCGCTTTAGGCATATATATACTTACGATCGTTCCTATAGTTAAGATTAATAGATAAATAATGGCTAAATGTTTAGTTTTCATCGCCTTCGCCCCCTCACATGAATTAGTCTCACCATTTTCCAGCTATCTTAAACTAGTAAAAATCAAAAAAGTTGATAGTTGGAAATATAGATTCCAATTTGATAGTGAGGGGGGAGATTATAAAAAAAACCGCCTCTAAGTAGAGACGGATCCAGACTGTTGACCAACTCGATATTTTATTGATTTTTTTGCACACTGTTTTTTGAGGGTTTGCACTATTAGAACGTTGATTGGTACGTAGGGCACTCGCTTTCCGTCCCAAAGAAGAGACGGATTATTTTAATACGGCAAAGACCATTCTATCTTTTTCGTTAATGTCATTTACAATGGATACTTCTGCGGCGGGAAAGGTTCGCTTCAATAAATCGGCAACCGCCTGACCCTGTCCAGTACCCACTTCAAAACCGATCAGTCCAGGCACCTTCATGATTAGAGGTAACTGTTCCATAAAACGGCGGTAAAAATCCAGCCCGTCGACACCAGCAAATAATGCACGATGTGGTTCATGGCCTGTTACGACTACAGACATGGATTTTTGATCATCATTTGGTATATATGGCGGATTCGATAAAAGGATGTCCACCTTCTGGTTCGTGTTAATGAAAGGCTGAAGCAAATCACCCTGCATGAACTGCACTTCGGCACCAAGTGATTCGGCATTTTCCCTCGCTACTTCAAGTGAAGGATCTGCTATGTCCGTGGCCATCACCAACAAGCTTGTTTTTTCAAGTTTCATCGTAATGGCGATTGCACCGCTGCCCGTCCCAATATCAGCTAATCGGAGCTTCTGTCCCTCCATAAAAATGGCCGGGAGTTTACGTAATGTATAATAAATCAATTCTTCTGTTTCAGGTCTCGGTATCAGCACTTCCTCATTTACAAAGAAGGTCCGTCCATAAAATTCTTCACTGCCTATTATATATTGGATGGGTGTTCCATCAGCGTGAAGCTCAATAGCTGCCTTAAATTGTCCAAAATCATCTTCACTAAGCTCATCATGAAGGTTGGCTAGTAGCTGGGAGCGAGTTTGTTTTAATAAATGCTGTAACAGGATTTCCCCTGCATTGGCGTCACGATCATTTTCCTTTAAAAAAGAAGAAGCCCACTTAAGGGCTTCAAACACTTTCAGGCCAGAATTATTCATCTGCATTTTCCAGCCTTGAAGATTGGTCTTCCATGATTAAAGCATCCACGACATCATCCAGTTTACCTTCCATGATTTGATCCAGCTTTTGAATCGTTAAACCAATGCGGTGGTCAGTAACGCGGTTTTGCGGGAAGTTATACGTGCGAATCCTTTCGGAACGATCGCCCGTACCAACAGCAAGCTTCCTATTTTGATCATATTCCGCCTGCACTTCGCGATGGATTTTATCATACACCCTGGCACGCAAAACCTTCATCGCTTTTTCTTTGTTCTTGATTTGTGATTTTTCATCTTGACAGGATACAACCGTATTAGTCGGAATATGAGTCAATCGCACCGCTGACATGGTCGTATTGACACTTTGCCCTCCAGGACCGCTTGATGCAAAGGTATCGACACGAACATCCTTATCATGGATCTCGACTTCCACTTCCTCGGCTTCGGGTAAAACGGCAACCGTGGCTGTAGATGTATGAATCCGTCCACCTGATTCAGTTTCAGGCACTCGCTGAACCCGATGGGCTCCATTTTCGAATTTCAATTTTGAATAAGCGCCATTGCCATTAATCATGAATATGATTTCCTTGTAGCCTCCAAGCCCGGTAGGACTCGCTTCAATGACTTCAGTCCGCCAACCCTGCACTTCTGCAAAACGGCTATACATTCGGTATAAGCTACCTGCAAATAAAGCCGCTTCATCTCCGCCTGCCGCTCCGCGGATCTCCATGATTACGTTCTTATCATCGTTAGGGTCTTTCGGAATGAGCAATATTTTCAGTTTATCCTCAAGGCCTTGTATGGTCTCTTCGAGTTCATTGATCTCTTCTTTTACCATTTCACGCATATCCGCATCAAGTTTGTCCTCCAGCATAGCCTTAGCTTCCTGAAGTTGCTCACGAACCGCTTTATATTCTTTATAAGTCGATGCGGTCTCTTGAATACTGGATTGCTCCTTAGAATATTCCCTTAGCTTCTTATTGTCATTAATGATCTCCGGGTCACTTAATAGTTCATTCAATCTTTCATATCTATCTTCTACTGCTTGCAATCGATCAAACAAATTATTCACCTCATAATTTTCCAAAACATCTGAAACGAATTGGAAGTAATCCATCTTTTCTAACTATAAATAAGTAGTTCAGTGTCCCAGCTCAGTTCACTTCTAGGTTAATTATAGTATAGGTGAATAATCAACGTCAAAGAGGATTCAAAATTGTGGTTATTTCTTTAACTTAACATCTATTTTATATTGGGGCACAACCCTGGTTATCATGTCTTGAATTCGCCGCTTTTCCTCATTTCTTTTCTCTTCCGTCTTGATTTCGCCTTTATCATGGACCGTAACATGTATGGTATTGCCATTTAACCACACGGTGCCCGCTTCATAATTAGTTTTCGACTTAACGACCTCTCGGATTTTATCAATTTCCTGCCCCATGGAAGGGGAATTATTCGATGTTTGATGCGGAGTGTTTAGGACTTGATCCGATGGCCGTTCCGTTTCATTGTCCCAATCATTATTAGACATACGTTTTAAACCTTTGCCAACAAAAGCCTTTCCATCCCGGGATTGATCGCCATATTCCGAATCATTATTTATTGCATTGTCATTTTGACCGCATGCTGTTAGTGCAGCAAGAAAAAAGGCCATCATAAAAACCAGTATTGATTTCATATTATTTCCCTCCATTTTGACTAGTTAAACAAGGACATTTCCTAAGTTAGCCTTCCCAAAATGGGGCAATATTTATCTTTTATTTCCCTTCCATGTATTGGTCTTACCACCTGAATGCCTTTAGAAAGTTTTTTCAACATGGCTTATCCTCTTTCAGAATAAACTCAATTTCCCGTATAAATTACTTAACCATTTCTTCATAAAAAAGCACCCTAAGATCTCAATCGATCCTAGGGCACCATCATTCAAATATGTTCTTTAATCCCGACAGCCTGCTTACCTGGAACTTCGTGATGATGGCGGCAGCGGGGCTCGTATGATTCCGATGCACCCACAAGGATGATCGGCTCATCATAGGAGGCCGGCGCCCCATCTATCAATCGCTGTGTCCTGCTCGCAGGTGAACCGCACACTTCACACACAGCCTGCAGCTTAGTCACTGATTCTGCTAGCGACAATAGAACAGGCATAGGACCGAATGGTTCACCTCTGAAGTCTTGATCTAGTCCAGCCATAATCACTCGATAACCGCTGTCCGCAAGATGCTGGGCAACCCCGATAATTTCATGATCAAAAAATTGCACTTCATCTATAGCAATGATATCCAGGGGCTTGTCCAAATGCTTAAAAATATCAGTTGAATGGGCAATCGGTTTTGCCATCACAGAAGAGCCATTGTGCGATACGACAGCCTCTTCCGCATAGCGATTATCTATAGCCGGTTTAAATACAGCTATTTGCTCTTTAGCAAATTGAGCACGGCTGACTCGTTTAATCAATTCCTCAGATTTACCTGAAAACATGCTTCCGCAAATAAGCTCAATCCAGCCTGTTTGTTTCATTACATACATGGAAACAGCTACTCCCTTCCACCTGTCGATCCCTTAGCCATAATTGAAGTGGACCCGGCTTTATAAAAATTCTTACCTGTTTACAGAAAATAAAAAACAGGCAAGAAAAATACTTGCCTGTTTTTTAAAAAGTCCGGCTTATTTAATACCGTATTTTTTGTTGAAACGATCAACACGTCCGCCAGCTTCAGCGAATTTTTGACGACCAGTATAGAATGGGTGGCACTCTGAACAAGTCTCAACTTTGATCTCTTCTTTAACTGAACCAGTTTCAAAAGTGTTTCCGCAAGAGCAAGATACTTTTGAAAGTTTATAATTTGGATGAATTCCAGTTTTCATTCTTTTCAGCTCCTTCTGCCCTGAATCATTCGAAACAGAGTTATATACTTCAAGGTGAGGGAAAAGCACCCTCACATTTATTGTAAAAACACATGAACCCATTATAGCAACTTAAGACTAGTTGTGCAACAGTTTGTTTCTTTCACTGTTTAAGAACGTTTAACGCTCGCTGGTCCCTTTTTCATTTCTGACATCTCTTCATCCAACTTACTGAAAAACTCTTCATTACCTTTTGTCTGTTTTAGACGGCGAAGGAATTTCTCTGAGAAATCAGGTGAATCTGACATCGTTTTCCTAATAGCCCATAATTTATCCAGGCGATCTTTCGGAATTAACAATTCTTCTTTACGAGTGCCTGAGCGACGGATATCGATTGCAGGGAAGATACGTCTTTCGGCAAGGGCACGGTCTAAATGCAGTTCCATATTACCCGTACCTTTAAATTCCTCATAAATGACATCGTCCATTCTCGAACCCGTGTCTACCAATGCCGTAGCAAGGATCGTCAAGCTGCCGCCTTCCTCGATATTCCTCGCCGCACCGAAAAAGCGTTTTGGACGATGGAATGCAGCAGGGTCAATCCCTCCGGATAGTGTACGCCCGCTCGGCGGAATGACAAGGTTATAAGCACGGGCAAGCCGGGTAATGCTATCCATTAAAATGATGACATCCCGTTTATGCTCCACAAGGCGCATAGCTCTTTCCAACACTAGCTCTGCCACCTTTATATGGTTTTCAGGCACTTCATCGAACGTTGAACTCACCACGTCTCCAGCAACGGAGCGTTCAATGTCCGTCACTTCTTCCGGGCGTTCATCGATCAACAGTACAATCAATTCCGATTCAGGATGGTTCGTGGTTATCGCATTGGCAATTTCTTTGATAAGCATCGTTTTACCAGCTTTTGGGGGTGCGACAATCAGACCACGCTGTCCAAAACCTACCGGTGCCAAGACATCCATAATTCTAGTTGATAAGTTCTTCGGTGTCGTTTCCAGTTTAATTTGTCTGTTTGGATACAGCGGTGTTAAGCCTGGAAAATGTACACGCTCCTTAGCCGATTCCGGATTATCGCCATTGACGGCTTCAACATGCAGCAATCCATAATAACGCTCGTTTTCTTTTGGAGGTCTTACCTTACCGGACACTTTATCTCCATTTCGCAAATCGAATCTGCGGATCTGTGAAGCAGAAATATAAATATCCTCCGAGCTTGGAGAATAATTAATTGGACGCAAGAAACCGAAGCCCTCGGAAGGGATGATCTCTAAAACACCCTCCATGAATAGGAGACCATCCTGCTCAGCTTGTGCTTTCAGGATAGCGAAAATAAGTTCCTTTTTTGAAAGTTTGCTGTAATAGGAAACTTTATATTCACGCGCGTGCTCATAGAGATCCTTTAGTTTCATGTTTTCTAAATTAGAAATAGTTAAATTCATTATGACACCACACTTTTATTAATTAAACGTTTTCACCCATACTGAAAAAGAAATGGTTTGTTAGATGGAAGAAAAACCGCAATCCATGTACCCGACCAGAGTTTTCTTAGAAAGGATGATACATTTTTACATGTAAAGAAGAAAATTATTTGAAGGCTTCTTGAAGTTTGGAGTGAAAGGGCAGATTTTATATATAAATCAATTAATAGTAAACCAAGCTTTATTTTACTTTTTTTATTTTAATTATTCAACTTAAATTTTTTAAAAGAGAAAGCGAGCGATGTACCCGCTCGCTTTTTAGCTGTGATCTTTTCTAAAAAACGTTCTTAGTCAATCAGACCATTCGGTTTAATTTTAAGACTGTGACGTCCATCAATGAAACGAACGGTTCCAGATTTAGCACGCATGACTACGGATTGTGTTTCGCCGTAATTTCCTTTAAATTGTACACCTCGTAAAAGCTCTCCATCAGTCACACCTGTTGCAGCAAAGATTGCGTCATCTCCGCGAACAAGGTCTTCCATTCTGAGGACTCTTCCTAAATCAAGGCCCATTTTTACACAGCGTTCCACTTCTTCATCACTTTGAGGAATAAGTTTACCTTGAATTTCTCCTCCGAGGCATTTCAAGGCAACAGCTGCAATAACTCCCTCTGGAGCTCCGCCAGATCCGAATAAGATGTCAACACCGGTAAGATCGAAGGCCGTATTGATGGCACCTGCTACATCCCCATCGTTGATCAACTTGATACGTGCCCCTGCCTCACGAAGTTCGTGAATGATCTTCGAATGACGATCACGGTTCAAAACTGTTGCGACTACGTCTTGGATATCTTTATTTTTTGCCTTGGCTACCGCTTTCAGGTTGTCCAACACAGAAGCATTGATATCAATCTGACCAACAGCCTCGGGACCAACGGCTATTTTATCCATATACATATCCGGGGCATGAAGCAAGTTCCCCTTATCTGCTATCGCCAATACAGCCAATGCATTCCAGCCGCCAGATGCAACGATGTTCGTTCCTTCCAAAGGATCAACTGCAACATCCACTAGTGGCCCAAGACCAGTACCAAGCTTTTCACCAATATAAAGCATTGGCGCTTCATCCATTTCCCCTTCACCGATTACAACCGTCCCTTGCATGGGTATTGTATTGAAAACATCCCTCATTGCAGTTGTTGCTGCATCATCTGCTTCGTCTTTCATTCCTCTTCCCATCCAACGAGCAGAATTCAGTGCCGCCGCCTCTGTTACGCGGACAAGCTCCATCGATAAACTTCTTTCCATTTCCGGTTCCCCCTCATGTACACTAGCATGATTTATTTATATATTAGTATAACACATTATATCATATATAGTAACACAATGGGGTAACAAGAAAAGGGATCAGCTTTTAAGCTGCTCCACCTCTTCTTGCGTCATTTCTTCACGCCAAATCGTTGCTCCCAAACCTGAAAGTTTTTCAACCAGATGGCTATATCCGCGATCTATATGTTCAAGCCCGGTCACTTCGGTAATCCCTTCAGCCATTAAACCGGCAATTACCAGAGCTGCTCCGGCACGTAAATCGCTTGCCTTCACTTTTGCTCCATGAAGCTGGACAGGACCATCAATGATGCCTGCTCTGCCCTCGACTTTGATCTTCGCATTCATGCGTCGCAGTTCATCAATATGCTTAAATCGTGCCCCGTATATCGTATCGGTCACCATGCTAGAACCGCTTGCTTTTGTTAAGAGTGAAGTGAAGGGCTGCTGAAGATCTGTTGGAAACCCGGGATAAACCAGCGTCTTGATATCAACGGACTTATATTTATCTCCTGGTGAGACAAAAATCTGATCATCACCGGCTTCAATATTAATTCCCATTTCCCTCATTTTGGCAGTCAATGACTCCAAATGCTGGGGGATGACATTATCGATCAAGATTCCTTCACCGACCGCAGCGGCTAAAATCATGAAAGTCCCGGCTTCAATCCGATCTGGTATGATCGTATGTTTGCACCCATGTAAACTTTCCACACCATCAATACGAATGATATCGGTTCCGGCACCCTTGATTTTCGCTCCCATGTTGGTCAACAATGTGGCAACATCGATGATTTCCGGTTCTTTCGCAGCATTTTCAATCACTGTGCGGCCTTTGGCCAAAACAGCGGCAAGCATAATATTGATCGTTGCCCCTACACTGACGACGTCCAAATAAATGCGTGCCCCCCGTAGCTCGTCCGCCCTAAGGTAAATGGCTCCTTGTTCATTCGTCACTTGTGCGCCTAGCGCTTCAAACCCCTTTATATGCTGATCTATTGGGCGAGGACCTAAATGGCAGCCTCCAGGCAAGCCAATCACTGCCTTTTTGAATTTACCAAGCATCGCCCCCATTAAATAATAGGAGGCACGTAACTTCTTAACTCTTCCATTGGGAAGAGGCATTGAAATCATTCTGCTGGGATTCACTGTCATTTCCCCATCATCAAAGGAAACCTCACCGCCAATTTCCTCCATTAACTCTTTCAGCATCTGTACATCCGAGATATCAGGCAGCCCTTCAATCGTTACAGGAGAGTCCGCCAAAATTGTTGCAGGGATAAGGGCAACCGCACTATTTTTTGCTCCGCTGACACGAATGCTTCCCTTTAAAGGATAGCCACCGGCAATTTTAAGTTTTTCCATAATAAACTCCCTTCCACGCTAAGCACTTAGATGCTACTTCCAAAAAGTAATATTTTACCACAAGAAAATTGCATAATCCGACAACATTCACTATCTGTTCCTTAGTTTACACAAAATTATAAAATTCATGTAAAAAAAGCTAAAAATTTCTAATTTATGTTAATTTTATTTAAAACGGTGCAATCTATAGCGACTTAGCGGCAAGGCATTATGCTTCAGTACGAGAATTCCAATCCTTCAAGAAAGCTTCAATCCCTTTGTCCGTTAATGGGTGGTGGAATAGTTGTATTAAAACTTTATAAGGGATCGTTGCAATATGTGCCCCTTTAAGAGCCGCTTCAGTAATATGCATCGGGTGGCGGATAGAAGCTGCAATGATCTCAGCATTGATATCATGGATCGCAAATATGTCAGCAATATCCGAAATTAAATCCAAACCATTTTGGCCAATGTCATCCAAACGCCCTAAAAATGGCGATACATAAGTTGCCCCAGCCCTAGCTGCCAATAATGCTTGGTTGGCACTGAAAATAAGGGTGACATTTGTTTTGACACCTTGTTTTGTAAGAGCTGCAACAGCCTTCAAACCGTCTGGAGTCATTGGTACCTTAATCGTGATATTAGGTGCAATTGCAACTAATTCCTTGGCTTCAGCCATCATTCCTTCAAAATCAAGCGCAATCACTTCTGCAGAAACGGATTCCTTAACAAGGCTTGTGATTTCTTTTAACCGTTCATGGAAAGAAACTCCCTTTTCTCTTGCAACAAGGGACGGGTTAGTCGTAACACCTGCTAAAACGCCAAGTTCGTGTGCTTGCTTTATTTCTTCCATGTTTGCTGTATCAATAAAGAATTTCATAAAATATCCTCCGTATGTAATCAATTTTTTTATCTGAATTCTAATTGTTCAAAAAATAGAGCTCGGATTCCAGTCTGCATCTAAAAGAAACCATTAGGGGGGTGCCCCCCCAAATGGAATTATCATCTATTTCATCTTACATTTAAGGGATGAAACCCATATTGCTTTTGTTATTTATGCTTTACCGTTTGAACCGAATTCACGCATTTTGCCGATGACAGTTTCTTTAATCGCTTCACGGCCAGGTACCATGTATTTACGTGGATCGTATACTTCAGCATCGTTATTCAGAATTTCACGAACGGCTTTTGTGAACACAATTTGATTTTCCGTATTCACATTGATTTTTGATGTTCCAAGAGAAATCGCTTTTTGGATATCTTTCGTAGGAATGCCTGTACCACCATGAAGAACAAGAGGTTTGTTTGTTAAATCCCGTACTTCTTCCATTTCTTTATAGCCTAGGTTAGGCTCACCTTTGTATGGACCGTGAACGGATCCCAACGCTGGAGCAAAACAATCGACATTCGTTTCTTTAACTAACTGTTCACATTCTTGAGGATCTGCATATACGACTCCATCAGCGATCACATCATCTTCTTGTCCGCCAACTGTGCCCACTTCCGCTTCAACAGAAACATTACGTGCGTGAGCGAATTCGACAACCTTCTTGGTTGTTTCGATATTCTCTTCAATCGGGTGGTGCGAAGCATCGATCATTACTGAAGTGAATCCAGCTTCGATAGCCTCTTTACATTTATCAAAACTTGAACCATGGTCAAGGTGAATGGCCACAGGAACAGTGATTTTCATGTCTTCCAACAATCCTTGAACCATCATGACAGTCGTTTTAAAACCACCCATATGACGGGCAGCCCCTTCGGAAACACCAAGGATGACTGGAGATTTTTCTTGTTCTGCAGCAGCTAAAATGGCTTGAGTCCATTCCAAGTTATTGATATTGAATTGACCTACTGCATATTTTTCTTCAAGAGCTTTATTCAGCATATTTTTCATAGAAACTAAAGGCATTTGATTTCCTCCTACTAGTGAATGTAATTATTTTAAAGTTAATTCTTTCTAGATATTCCCTAAAACCAAAGTAGCATACGCTTATAAATCAGAATATCTCGCTTCTTTTAGCATATCAATACATCAAAAAAACAGCAACAAATACACTATATCGTGCTTCAAATTTTATTCCAAAAAAAACAACGGCCCATCTTAAAAAAGATAGCCGCGGCAATTCTTTAGTCAAAAATATTAAATTATCAAGACCATTAACTTGACTGTATCGGTAAATATTCACGAACGGCTTTTCTAATATCATCAATATCAAACGGCTTTGCAAAGTGGGTCATTGCACCTAAATCCTTTGCTTCTTGAATCATATCGAGTTCACCATATGCGGTCATGATTATGACCCGGATGTCCGGATCGACCACTTTCATCCTCTTCAATATCTCAATGCCATCCATTCCGGGAATCTTCATATCCAGTAATACAAGATCTGGTGAATGATTATTTAGCACTTCCAGGGCCTGAATGCCATTTGCGGCTTGAAATGTTTCATACCCTTCTTTATGTAAAACCTCGTTCAATAAAATACGAATCCCAAATTGATCATCAACTATTAATATTTTCCCTGACATTTAATCACCTCTCCCTTACCCGATTTATTTAATTAAATGTATTAGCCTAGTCGGCCATTACATAGGCTGCGTCAAATTACTTGTAGTCCAACGCATTTATTCCCCATTCATGATTTCTATGTTCATATTCGATAATTGTAACAAAATTCCTGCTCTATGGCTAAAAGGATTTTCATTTTTTTTGTTTTTTCGACCGATTTAGTTAATTCAGCCCTTTGGATCAGAAGCCCAGAAGCCTGTCAATGCAAGGGAAAGTCCTTTATAATGAAGATATAATTTTTTAAAGGAGTCTCTAATCATGTTAAAAATTTTCTCGACACAGATAAGCGGTTTATTTAAAAAAATGATTGAAAATGAAGCCTTTGAAATGGAGGATGCCGGCCGCCTGCTGGCTCAGGCGGCGATTGGGGATGGCTCAGTGTTCATTCACGGATTTGGTGAAATGCAGGGCGTCACATCGGAGGCTTTGGATGGGGCAGAACCTTTTCCTAAGGCAAAAAGATTTGAATTGGGAGAAACTATGTCCAGGGAAGATCGATTTCTTATATTCACTCGCCATTCAGATGATTTTGAAGCATTGATGCTGGCAAAACAACTAAAGGAAAATGATATACCATTTGTTGCAGTTTCTACATCCGTTCCTTCTAAAGAGGAGTCCCTTCTAGAGTTGGCGGACGTACATATAGATTTACGTATGCAACGAGGGTTGATCCCCGATGAAACTGGAAATCGATATGGGTACCCTACCCTCATTGCCGCTCTTTTCGCCTATTATGGGATTAAATTCACTCTTGAAGAAATCATAAAAGAATATGAAGATGAAGAATGAAAAATTATCTTAAACAAAAAAACAGCCACATGGGCTGTTTTTTTATTTATTAAAGTTTTTTGCTGCTCTTTAAAGACATACCGACAAAGTCACGGAATAGCGGCTGTGGACGGTTAGGGCGTGACGTGAATTCCGGATGGAATTGGGAAGCCACAAACCAAGGATGATCTTTCAATTCAACGATTTCAACCAGACGGCCATCTGGGCTTGTACCGGAGAAGACAAATCCTGCCTCTTCCATAGCCTGACGGTAGTGGTTATTGAACTCATAACGGTGGCGGTGACGTTCATAAACAACCTCATCATTATATGCTTCGTATGCTTTAGTTCCTTCGATAAGCTTACATGGATACAGACCAAGACGCAGTGTTCCGCCCAAATCTTCTACATCCTTTTGCTCAGGAAGTAGAT
Organism: Peribacillus simplex; assembly: GCF_001578185.1. Taxonomy (NCBI): domain Bacteria; kingdom Bacillati; phylum Bacillota; class Bacilli; order Caryophanales; family Bacillaceae; genus Peribacillus; species Peribacillus simplex. Next base: position 5,182,633 of record NZ_CP011008.1, read on the forward strand.
CGATGATTGGATCTGGAGTATCTTCCTTAATTTCAGCTGAATGCGCTTCTGGCAATCCTAGGACGTTGCGTGCATATTCAATGGATGCCAACTGCATGCCTAAACAGATTCCGAAGAACGGTGTTTTTGTCGTACGGGCAAACTCGGTCGCTGCAATTTTCCCTTCGATTCCGCGATCTCCAAAGCCACCAGGGACAAGGATTCCATCTGCATCTTTAAGAAGTTCAGCAACATTTTCTTTTGTTACATCTTCAGAATTCACCCAGTCGATTTCAACATCTGCATCAAATGCGTAACCTGCATGCTTAAGTGCTTCCACAACAGAAAGATAAGCATCTTGCAATTCAACATATTTTCCGACTAGAGCGATTTTCGTTTTCTTTGATAAAGAAGTTACCTTTTTGACAAGTTCCTTCCAATCTTCCATATCCGCTTCGCCACAGTCCAATTTCAAGTGATCACAAACGATTTGGTCCATATTTTGTGCTTGAAGCGCAAGAGGGATGGAGTAAAGTGTATCCGCATCAAGACATTCGATGACAGAATTTTTATCGATATCGCAGAATAAAGCGATTTTATCCTTCATATCTTGTGAAATTGGGCTTTCTGTACGTGCAACGATGATATTCGGCTGAATGCCAAGACTGCGTAATTCTTTTACACTATGCTGTGTCGGTTTTGTTTTCATTTCACCAGCAGCTTTGATGTAAGGGACCAGTGTACAGTGGATATACATAACATTATTGATCCCGATATCACTTTTAATTTGGCGAATCGCTTCAAGGAACGGAAGAGACTCGATATCCCCTACAGTACCACCAATTTCAGTAATGACTATATCGGCATTCGTTTCATTACCTGAACGGAAAACCCGTTCTTTAATTTCATTCGTGATATGGGGAATGACTTGAACTGTTCCACCTAAATAATCACCACGGCGTTCTTTTCTCAGGACGGTTGAATAAATTTTACCTGTAGTCACATTGCTGTGTTTACCAAGGTTGATATCAATAAAACGCTCATAATGCCCAAGATCCAAATCCGTTTCAGCACCATCATCTGTTACAAACACTTCACCATGTTGATATGGACTCATCGTACCAGGATCCAAGTTGATATAAGGGTCAAACTTCTGGATCGTAACATTCAATCCCCTATTTTTTAAAAGTCTACCTAAAGAAGCTGCAGTTATCCCTTTTCCTAAGGAAGAAACTACTCCACCTGTCACAAAAATATATTTTGTCATCTTATATCCTCCTATAGATTGTTTTCTTCGAATGCCGTTCTTCACATCATTTAATCTGAACCTGCATCAAATCTTCCGCCACACAGGCGGTTAAAGCTATAACCATAAAATCTGTACAAACCATTAATCACTTAAAGGTTTTTAGTGAGAGTCATGCAGGATACATGAACAAGAATAAATTTCCTTAAATGACAGTTAACATAAATATGTTCTCTATAGTTTTTACAATTCTAAGAGAAATCATTTTTAAAAATAAAAAAATGATGTCATTTATTCATTCCATCATTAAAAACAAAAACGCTCCGCTTACAATAAAAGTAAGGGAGCGATATAATTTAATCATTGTGTCCTTTTTTAAGGAGCCCAAAAATGATTCTACAAATTTCGCCTCAAAAAGTCAAGGGCGATTATTTATTTGTCATTCTCTTCTTTCAACTCTTCTTCGTCTTCATCTTCGTCCTCATCATCTTCCAGGACAAATGCTTCATCTTCAATTATTTCTTCTTCCAGATCGTCATCATCATCCACGTCATCATCCAAGAGCACTTCGTCAATAACTGGAGAACCTAGAATATCATCATCGTCGTCATCTTCATCCTCATCCAGATCATCGACATCTTCTTCAAAGTCAAGATCTTCGTCTTCAAGTTCATCGAAATCGTCGATAACGACAGCAGCCTTTTTCGTTTTCTTTTTCTTTTTAGGTTTTACAACATGCACGACTTCTTCTTCGATTTGGTCAACCGGATACCATGTTTTCAATCCCCAGCGGTTGTCCCCAAGTGAAGTGAAGCGGCCATCCACATTTAAATCCGTATAGAATTGTGCAATTTTCTTTGCCACTTCCGCTTTAGATAAATGGTGCAGCGAAGCTAATTCGCTTATTAAGTCTTTAAATGGAATCGGTTCATTTCTTTCCACCAACAAATCATATGCCATCTCTATTAAGGACATTTCCAATAATTGCTCTTTTGAGTGTTCTTTTAAACTCAAATTCCGCACTTCCCTTCTCTATTCAAACACTGAATTCCGTGTTTTTTCACATAAAAAAATAATCTAAAACAGTATTTCGATAAAATAACGACAATTCCTGCTAGACATATACTCCATTATAAACAATCTAAATGGGTTTATGCTAGTTCTATCTGATACTTTCACAGATTTACCTAAATGTCTATCTTTCACCGGAACCCTTAAGCAGAAAAAATCATGCACTTTCTTTTTTCGATTTCCGGCGAAAGGCTGCCGTAAAAAATACAACAGTCAGGATAAAAAAAGAGATGGCACCCAATTGATGCTCATACAATTCAATTAAAATAACGATGGCAAGAATGTAACCTATGATTTTCCCAATCATTTTCAGGTTCATTTTCTCAACTCCAATAGGGCTGATTCTTCATTTATGCCCCTTTTCCAAATAATTATAAGGTAAAATCTTCATTTTGTTAAAAAAGACGGAAATTATTTAAAAAAGGGGCCCCAAAAAATCGGTGCCCCCCCCTTCTTGCTCTACATATTTCTTCGATACTGACCGCCTACATCATATAGCGCCCTGGTTATCTGGCCAAGACTGGCCACTCTCACACAGTTCATCAGTTCAGCAAAGATATTTTCCCCATTCATGGCTGCCAATTTCAGTTTAGTTAGCGCCTCATCCGTGAACTCCTTATTTCTTTCCTGGAATGCCCGGAGATTTATGATTTGCCCTTCCTTTTCTTCCTTTGTTGCACGGGCAATTTCCATGCTGTTCACAGCTTCCTCGGAAGGAGGATTGGGGTTCAAATACGTATTGACCCCAACGATCGGCAATTCACCCGTATGCTTTTTCATTTCGTAATGCATGGATTCATCCTGGATTTTCCCGCGCTGATACTGTGTCTCCATAGCACCCAATACCCCGCCTCGATCATTGATCCGATCGAACTCTTGCAGTACAGCTTCTTCAACCAGATCCGTCAATTCCTCTACGATAAAGGCACCTTGCATCGGGTTTTCATTTTTTGAGAGCCCATGCTCCTTTGTAATGATCATTTGTATGGCCATTGCCCGGCGTACGGATTCTTCAGTAGGCGTCGTAATGGCTTCATCGTACGCATTAGTATGCAGCGAGTTACAGTTGTCCTGTAGTGCCATTAAAGCCTGTAGTGTCGTTCTAATATCATTAAAATCAATTTCTTGCGCATGAAGGGAGCGCCCTGAAGTCTGTATGTGGTATTTCAGCTTCTGGCTACGGTCATTCGCACCATATTTATCCCGCATGACTGTCGCCCAAATCCTTCTTGCCACCCTCCCGATAACCGTATATTCCGGGTCGAGCCCATTTGAGAAGAAGAATGACAAATTCGGGGCAAAGTCATCAATATTCATTCCGCGACTTAAATAATATTCGATGTAAGTAAAGCCATTCGCTAATGTAAAAGCCAGCTGTGAAATGGGATTGGCACCCGCTTCAGCAATGTGATAGCCAGAAATGGATACAGAGTAGTAGTTCCTGACTTTCCGATCAATGAAATATGCTTGGATATCTCCCATTAACCTTAAGGCAAATTCCGTAGAGAAGATGCAAGTATTCTGGCCTTGGTCCTCCTTCAGAATATCCGCTTGAACGGTTCCGCGTACCGTTTGAAGAGTATAAGCCTGCACTTCTTCTGCTTCGGCATCCGTAAGGGGGCGGCCTAGCTCTTCTTCTTTCCGTTGAATCTGCTGATCGACTGCCGTATTCATATACATGGCCAAAATGATCGGTGCCGGTCCATTGATGGTCATGGATACAGAGGTTGAGGGGTGGCAAAGGTCAAAGCCTGCATAAAGCTTTTTCATGTCATCCAACGTACAGATACTGACTCCGCTTTCCCCTACCTTTCCATAGATATCAGGCCGATGATCAGGATCCTCGCCATATAAAGTTACAGAATCGAAAGCCGTACTTAGCCGTTTAGCATTATCATCCTTTGACAAATAATGAAAACGCCTGTTGGTCCGGTCGGGCGATCCTTCACCGGCAAACTGCCGCTTCGGGTCTTCCCCTTCACGCTTGAATGGAAAGACTCCCGCTGTGTAAGGAAAGAAGCCGGGAACGTTCTCACGGAATACCCATCCTAAGATTTCTCCATAATCAACATATTTAGGCAATGATACTCTCGGAATCATTAAACCTGATAAACTTTTAGTTTTCAGCTTTGTGACGATTTCCTTATCCCTGACTCTCGTTATAAACTGCTCCCCTGCATACTTTTCTTTTAAATCCATCCATCCAGAAAGGATTTTTTTAGATTCAGGTGATAAATTTGAAGCGGTTTCCTTTTTCAAATTCTCTAAAGAAGCCACAATGCCTTCGTTACTATCATTTTCCTTAACTGCTTCAATAGCTCCTTCAAGCTGGAAAAGCCTGCGGGCAATACGTACTTGTTCAGCCGCGCGTTTATGATACGATCTGACCGTATCACTGATTTCACGTAAATAATAACGGCGATCGGTTGGAATGATGACATTTTGCTTATAGACATCCGCTTCTTTCGAAAAGGCAGTAATCCAACCCGTCCCTGATTTTTCATTAAGCTTTTCAATCAGTGCTGCGAATAATGCATTTGTTCCTGGGTCATTGAATTGGGAAGCTATTGTACCGTATACCGGCATTTCCGATGGATCTTGATCAAAAAGCGTACGACTTCTTTGATATTGTTTTTGAACTTGGTTTTTTGCATCCTCGGAGCCTTTACGCTCATATTTGTTAATGACTATCAAGTCTGCGTAATCAATCATATCGATTTTTTCGAGTTGTGAAGGCGCACCGAATTCACTCGTCATTACATACATGGATACATCGCATATTTCGGCAATTTCTGCATCTCCCTGACCAATTCCGCTCGTTTCAACGATGATCAGATCGAATCCAGCTGCCTTCACGACTGAAATGGCATCTTTTATCGCCAAAGACAACTCACTTTTTGAATGACGCGTGGCTAGGCTCCTCATATAAACTCGCTCTGAAAAAATCGCATTCATTCTAATCCTGTCACCTAACAGGGCACCGCCTGTTTTTTGTTTGGTCGGGTCGACAGATAGAATGGCGACTTTCTCGTCTGGAATTTCATTAATGAACCTCCGTATCAATTCATCAGTCAACGAACTTTTTCCAGCGCCGCCCGTCCCTGTAATCCCAAGAACAGGAACCTTCTTTTCGGAAGTCTTGATCTGCTCAAAAAGACTCTCCACCGCTGCCGCAGATTCCTTTGAAGCGTCGAGTCTATTTTCAGCAAAGGTAATAAATTGGGCAATGGCATTTGTTCCCCCTGCAATCAATTCATCAAAGCGTTCCTGTAAAGATGGTTTGACAGTCGAGAAATCACACTCCTCCATCAATACATTTATCATGCCTTGAAGCCCATATTCCCGCCCTTCATCAGGAGAAAAGATGCGGGCAATCCCATAATCATGGAGTTCTTTAATTTCCTTCGGGATGATGACACCGCCACCTCCGGCAAAAATCCGAATGTGCTCGGCTCCCTTTTCTTTCAGCAGGTCATACATATATTTAAAATATTCCACATGACCGCCTTGGTAAGATGACATGGCTATTCCCTGAACATCTTCCTGGATGGCAGCATTCACGATCTCCTCCACCGAACGATTATGTCCTAAGTGAATTACTTCCGCCCCGCTGGACTGAAGGATTCTCCTCATTATATTGATAGATGCATCATGTCCATCAAATAGACTCGATGCTGTAACGAATCTGATATGGTTCTTCGGTTTATACACCTCAACTGTACTCATTTAGCTCCTCCTTATTGAAACGTTTTTATATCAGAGACTTTTCTGAAGCGATACATTTTGAATCAATAATTGCGTCTGCAGTTCAACATACTCTTGAAGCGTGTAATTTTTATGCAAAGCCCATCTTCTGAAACTCCACATCTGTCCCTGAACAAAAATGTTATGTGAAACAAGGCTTATTTGTTTTTCCGTCAACAATAGCTCCCCATTCTCAACACACTTCGTTATGACCTTTTCGAACATGCCCACCATCCGAATTTCTTTGTTCAGAACATAAGGTAAAGCATCTTTCGTCAGAGCTTTCACTTCCTGATACATGACCAGCACTTCGTCCTGCATTTCATCCATCACTTTATAAAAGTAAGCGATCGTCAGCTTCAAACTTTCAAGTGTCCCATCACTCTGTTCTATTTCTTTTTGAAGCTTTTCCTGGACTTCATCGTAGATAAAGTCACAGACGAGATATAATATATCTTCCTTGGTCCGGATATACTCGTATAACGTGCCAATACTGAAGCCAGCGGCTTTGGCAATTTCCCTGGTAGTCGTTCGATGAAATCCCTTTTCCTTAAAAAGGGTGACCGCCCCTTTAATCATTTGTGTACGCCTTTTTTCAACCAGCCGCTCATCCTTTACCGATGCAAGAACTTCTCTTTTTTCCATTTTCAAACCCCTTTTTTGAATCCCTTCAATTAATTACCAAAGACATACTTCCGAAGAAATTGAAAAGGGTATTCCGGTAAGGACGATGCCTCATCGGAAAACCTCGATTTCAATACTATTTAGTAATCATCCTTGAGATGACCAGCTTTTGAATTTCCTGTGTGCCTTCGTAGATCTGGGTTATTTTCGCATCACGCATATACCGCTCCACTGGGTAATCTTTTGTATAACCATAACCACCGAAAACCTGCACGGCTTCCGTCGTCACTTTCATTGCTGTATCTCCAGCAAAGAGTTTGGACATGGCCGACTCTTTTCCATAAGGAAGGCCCACTGATTCCAACCAGGCAGCCTGATAGGTTAATAGCCTTGAAGCTTCAACACCTGTTGCCATATCCGCCAATTTAAAACCGATTCCTTGCTGTGCAGAAATTGGCTTGCCGAATTGTACGCGCTCTTTTGCATAGTCAACTGCGGCATCCAGTGCACCTTGGGCTATGCCTACAGCTTGTGCTGCAATTCCATTACGGCCCCCATCAAGCGTCATCATCGCAATTTTAAAGCCTTCTCCTTCTTTTCCAAGAAGGTTTTCTTTAGGAACTCTGCACTCATCAAAGATGATTTCCGTGGTCGGTGATGAACGGATTCCCAGCTTCTTCTCTTTTTTACCAACACTAAAACCCGGGAAGTCCTTTTCAATGATAAAGGCACTCGTTCCTTTTTGTTTCGATTCAGGATTTGTCAATGCAAAGACGACATATGTATCAGCAATCCCGCCGTTCGTAATGAAGATTTTCGAACCGCTGATAATATATTCATCACCTACAAGCTTTGCAGACGTTCTCATACCGCCTGCATCTGAGCCTGAGCTAGGTTCAGTAAGGCCGTATGCACCGATTTTTTCCCCCAGTGCCATCGGGCGAAGGTATTTTTGTTTTTGCTCTTCAGAACCAAATTTATATATTGGCCACCCTGCAAGCGAAGTATGGGCTGATAGAGTCACTCCAGTAGAAGCGCAAACGCGGGAAAGTTCCTCAATCGCTATGCAATACGCTAAGTAATCGCTTCCAATTCCGCCGTATTCCTCTGGCCACGGAATCCCTGTCAGTCCAAGTTCAGCCATTTTATCGAAAATCTCTCGGTCAAATCGTTCTTCTTCATCCCTCTCGGCAGCTGTCGGAGCCACTTCATTCTGGGCAAAGTTGCGTACCATCTTCCTAATCATTTCATGTTCTTCCGTTAGTTTAAATTGCATGACCATGTCCCCCGTCTTTTTCGTATTTATAGACTCTTACTGATGACCATTCTCTGTATTTCACTCGTTCCCTCATAAATTTCGGTTACCTTTGCATCCCTGAAATAGCGCTCGACCGGATATTCTGTTGAATACCCGTAGCCTCCGAACACTTGGACTGCTTCTATCGTCACATCGACAGCCGTCCTCGAAGCAAATAGCTTAGCCATGGCCGCTTCTTTACCGCACTTCAATCCACTTGAGCGTAAATACGCCGCCCGATAGACCAGTAGCCTTGAAGCTTCTATGCCTGTTGCCATTTCGGACAGTTTGAAACCGATCCCCTGTTGTGCTGCAATGGGTTTGCCAAATTGAACCCTGTCTTTTGCATATTGGACAGCATGTTCCATGGCGCCTTCTGCAATTCCCAAAGCTTGAGAAGCAATGCCAATCCTTCCAGCATCCAAGTTGGCCATTGCAATTTTAAAGCCTTCACCTTCTTTGCCTAAGAGATTGGCAGCAGGCACTTTCATATCCTCGAACGTCACCTGTACGGTGCTCGAACCATGAAGGCCCATTTTACGTTCATCTTTACCGATGATTAAGCCTGGCGTCCCTTTTTCTACGATAAAAGCAGAGATTCCCTTGCTTCCCTTCTGAGGGTCGGTTGAAGCAAAAACAATAAACACATCCGCTTCCCCGCCGTTGGTGATAAAAACCTTGGACCCATTTATTCGATATTTTCCGTCTTCCTTTACTGCTACTGCCTTGGATTTCAAGCTCGCGGCATCTGAACCCGAACTTTGCTCAGTTAAGCAAAAGGCGCCCAGATATTCACCAGCGGCTAACTTAGGCACATATTTTTGCTTCTGCTCTTCCGTTCCAAAATAAACGATTGGGTTTGTGCCAACAGAAGTATGAACGGACAGTATGACACCAAGAGTTGGACTTACTTTGGAAATCTCATTGATGGCGATGATATACGACATGAAATCCATACCTGCGCCACCGTATTTTTCTGGAATGGGGATTCCCATCAAACCAAGCCCACCCATTTTTTGCAGGATCGTTTTTGGAAACACTCCCCTTTCCATTGTCTCGATATGAGGTGTAATCTCATTTTCTGCAAAATTGCTTACCATCTTCCGCATCATTTCCTGTTCTTCGGTAAACTTGAAATCCATTCCTTCACTCCTCCCTAGCTGCAAATGCTTTCTATGATTGGTTATATTCATAAAATCCACGTCCTGCTTTCTTGCCTAGCCACCCTGCTTTCACATATTTCCTTAACAGCGGACACGGTCGGTATTTATCGTCTCCCAGTCCTTGGTGAAGGGTTTCCATTATGTATAAGCATGTATCGAGCCCAATGAAGTCAGCTAGCGTAAGCGGGCCCATGGGATGGTTCATTCCCAACTTCATTACATCGTCAATCGCCTCTTTAGTAGCGACGCCCTCATAAAGTGTATAGATGGCCTCATTGATCATCGGCATCAAAATCCGATTCGCTACAAAACCTGGAAAATCATTGACTTCCACCGGTACCTTGTTCAAGGTTTCAGCCATCTTTTCTACCTCTTTATAAACTTCATCCGATGTAGCAAGGCCACGGATGATCTCAACCAGCTTCATGACTGGAACGGGGTTCATAAAATGCATGCCAATTACCTTTTCCGGCCTATTCGTGGCAGCGGCTATCTCAGTAATCGGAAGCGAAGAAGTATTGGATGCAAGAATGACCTGCTGCGGCGTGATTTCATCCAGCTCGGCGAATATTTTTGTTTTTATTTCCATATTTTCCACTGCCGCTTCAATCACTAAATCAACGGCAGCTGCATTTTTTAAATCCGTCGATGATGTCAAACGGGAAAGGATCGCATCTTTTTCCCCGGGCCCCATTTTCCCTTTTTCTACTTGACGGGAAAGATTCTTGGTAATTGTCCCTAGTCCCTTTTCTACATATTCTTCTTTTAAATCGTGTAAAAGTACTTCATAACCGCTCATTGCACAAACCTGGGCAATGCCAGATCCCATCTGTCCCGCACCAATGACCATCACTTTTTGAATGCTCATGAAAACCCCTCCTCATTTATCTATGAAACTATCATCCTTGTTTTGGCACTTCGATTAAAATGGCATCTCCCTGCCCGCCTCCACTACAGATCGCTGCGATGCCCAATCCTCCTCCTCGGCGTTTCAATTCATGCATCAGCGTAATGATGATGCGAGCACCACTTGCCCCGATTGGGTGACCTAATGCTACAGCACCGCCGTTAACATTCACTTTTCCAGGCTCGATGTTGGCAATTTTTCCACTGGCGAGTGCAACCGCTGCAAATGCTTCGTTCACTTCAAATAAATCAATATCCTCTATCGATTTACCTGTCTTCTTCAGGATTTCATTTATGACCAAACCTGGCGTTTTAGGGAAGTCCTTTGCTTCCACTGCCACTTCTGCATGAGCCACAATATAGGCAAAAGGCGTTTTCCCTTCTTTTTCCGCACGTTCCTCACTCATCAATACGAGTGCTCCTGCCCCATCATTGACGCCAGGTGCATTACCTGCCGTAATGGTACCCTCATTATTAAAAGCCGGACCTAATTTTGCTAACTTCCCGGCAGATGTATCTTTTCTTGGGCCTTCATCATGTTCGATGGTAATTGGTTCGCCTTTTCGCACCGGCACCTGTACGGCAATGATTTCTTCTGCAAGAATACCGCCATCGATTGCTTTTATCGCTTTTTGATGACTCTCGTAAGCCCAGCTATCCTGTTCCTCACGGGTGATTTCAAGATCTTCGGCAGTACTGTTTCCGTAAGTGCCCATATGAACGCCTGTAAAGCTGCAACTAAGTCCATCCGAAATCATGGTATCCTTAAGTTGGGCATCTCCCATCCTTAGGCCCCACCTTGCTTTCGGAAGAATATAAGGCGCATTGCTCATCGATTCCATTCCTCCGGCAACAATGATTTCTTCTTCACCTAAGCGAATGATCTGATCAGCCAATGTAACACTGCGAAGTCCTGATGCGCATACTTTATTAATGGTTTCCGTTTTCACTTCCCAAGGCATTCCAGCATGACGTGCTGCCTGTCGTGACGGTATTTGACCTTGGCCCGCTTGAAGTACATTCCCCATGATAACCTCGCCTACTTGCCCGCCTTCAACCCCTGCCCGATCAAGTGCCTCTTTGATTGCTATTCCACCAAGCTGAGATGCTGTCAAACCGCTAAGGCCGCCGCCAAATTTACCAAAAGGTGTTCTCACACCACTAATAATCACTGTTTTTGCCATCATTATTTCCCCCTTCAATAACATTGATTGAACGCTCGCTCAATATGAAGTTAAAAAAAATCGTTTTGTAAGCGCTTAATATCATCTTACATAATTTTTACAAAAATTAAAATATTTAGTTTGTAAATATTTAAAAATTGCCTGCTTCCATTTGGCTCATTCCATATAGAAGAAGCAGGCATTCCATTTTAAATTAAGATGCAATCGATTTATTTTCACCAATGACCGCTTTTTCGAGCAGTTCAGCTACATCATACGTTTTAACATTTTCCTCAACTTCTTTTGCTTTCGTCCCATCAGATAGCATGGTCAGGCAATAAGGACATCCGGAACTGATCACTGTTGGACTGACGGCGAGTGCTTGTTCAGTACGTGCCACATTGATGCGGTTTCCTGTTTCCTCTTCCATCCACATCAAACCGCCTCCAGCTCCACAGCACATCCCTTTTTCACGGTTGCGCTCCATCTCAATAAGTTTCACACCTTCAATGGATTGTAAAATTTCACGCGGCGGGCTATATACTTCATTGTACCTTCCCAAATAACAGGAATCGTGGAATGTAATCGTTTCATTCACTGGATACTGAGGCACCAATCTGCCTTCACTTACAAGTTTGGCTAACAATTCAGTATGGTGATACACTTCAGCTTTCAAGCCAAAATCCGGATACTCATTCTTAAAAATATTGTATGCATGCGGATCGATCGTTACGATTTTCTTGATTTCATTCTTCTGGAATTCTTCTATATTCTTCATGGCAAGCTCTTGAAAAACAAACTCATTTCCCAATCGACGAGGAGTATCCCCTGAGTTTTTCTCCTTATTTCCGAGGATTGCAAATTTGACGCCCGCCTCATTCAATAATTTTGCAAAGGAAAGGGCAATCTTCTGGCTTCGGTTATCGTATGATCCCATTGAACCTACCCAGAATAAATATTCGAATTCCTCGTCTGCCTTTTGTAATTCCTTCACGGTAGGAACGCTGACATCTTCCCGAAGGCTTCTCCAATCTTCTCTCTCTTTACGGTTAAGCCCCCACGGGTTTCCTTGACGTTCGATATTTGTCATGGCACGTTGTGCATCAGGATCCAGCCTGCCCTCTGTCAATACCAGATAACGGCGCATATCGATGATTTTGTCGACATGTTCATTCATTACCGGGCATTGATCTTCACAGTTCCGGCAAGTCGTACATGCCCAAAGTTCTTCTTCCGTAATGACTTCGCCAATCAGGCTCGGACTGTATGCTTCGGTCGCTGCAGCTGATTCCTGCGCCCCCTTGGCGGCACTCGCTAGAGCTATCTTATTTCCCTCCGTATTCCCAAAAACAAAAGATGGCACCCATGGCTGCTTCGTTGTAACAGCAGCGCCTGTATTTGTTAAATGGTCACGCATCTTGATGATGATATCCATCGGTGACAGCATTTTACCGGTACCAGTAGCAGGGCACATATTCGTACAACGCCCGCACTCCACACAGGCATAGAGGTCCACCATTTGATATTGCGTCAAGTCTTCGATATATTTGGCGCCGTAATATTGATTGCCTTCTTTGTCGAAAACTTCTTCTTCCAAATCAACCGGCTTCAATTTCCCTGGATTGTCCAGGCGATTGAGGAATACATTTATCGGACCGGCAATCAAGTGGGCATGCTTAGATTGCGGGATATAAACAAGGAACGATAATATGATCAGTAAATGCAGCCACCAAGCTACATAAAAAACAACTGTTGCCGCTGTTGTTCCCATCCAGCCAAAAAGGAAAGCAATGCTTGAAGCGATTGGCTCTGACCAAGTTGCATCGTGTTCATGCCAGATCATTCCCATTCCATTCCCCAGTAACACGGTAATCATGATTCCAGTAATGAAGATGACAACCAATCCTGCTTTGAAATCCCTTTTCAAGCGAACGAGCTTCTCGACATAACGACGGTAAGCCGCCCATAGGATTGCGACAAGAACGGTAAGCGTCACAATTTCCTGGAAGAAAGTAAAGGCCGGATAAACAGGGCCAAACGGTAAATGCCATCCCGGTCTTAAGCCTTTAATGAAGAAGTCCAGTGCCCCAAATTGCACTAAGATGAAACCATAAAATAACATGGCATGTATGATTCCGCTTTTCTTATCTTTAAAGAGCTTCTTCTGTCCAAATACATAAACCCCTATTTTCACAAGACGATCTTTCACACGGTTATCGAATTCCACTTTTTTGCCAAGTTTTATATAAGCTATACGAGTCCTTACCAAATAGATAAACAAACCCGCGGCGTAAGCGGTTACAATCAGGAATGCAGTTAAGTTGATCCACAGCAAGCCATTCATTTCCATGCAGTCTTTCCCCCTTTTTGTAAATTGTAAATGCCAAAAGGTAGCCATTTAAATAAAATAGAAAATTTGGCATTTTTCTGAAATTTAATTAACTCCATTATATAATGAATGAGCATTCAGTCAACTTTTTTCTTCTAAAAACATATTTGATTTTTCTACACCTTATTGTATAGTTCGACAATTCCGTTAATTTCCCCTTCTGTATTCTAAAAAAAATTGAGGTTCCTTTCCCCGCTTTTTAATGGTTACTAACAGGGAATTTGAGCCAAACTAAATGAAATCATTTAGGGGGGATTTTTTTTGAAGATTATCACTACGATTGCCTCTATATTTTTATTGATCTTCACTTGGTGCTGGGTTGATCTTAAGATAGGGCATAAGCGTTATATGAAGCAGGCAACCAACATTAAATATCCGCCTCGGAACAGTGACATGACTATATTTACATCAGGAAAAATCCTGTTTGATGATTTTATGAAAGAAGTCAAGCGAGCTCAGCATTCCATCCATATCCTTTTTTATATTGTGAAAAATGATAAATTCAGCAAGGATTTTTTGAAGTTACTGCAATCAAAAGCGGAAGAGGGCGTGGAAGTGCGACTTTTAGTAGATTGGGTTGGAAGTAAAAAGATTTCCCGCAAAACCATTCAGGAGCTAACTAAAAGCGGGGTTCATTTTTCTTTTAGCTTTAAACCGAAACTTCCTTTCCTTTTCTATACAATACAAAAAAGAAATCACCGAAAAATTACTGTGATAGACGGCAAAATCGGCTATCTTGGGGGCTTTAATATCGGTAAGGAGTATATTAACCAAGGGGAAAAGCTCAACCCTTGGAGGGATTATCATTTGAAAATGACCGGGGAGGGGGTAAGGGACCTGCAGGAAGTCTTCCTCTCGGATTGGTTCTATGATACAAACGAGGATCACAGGGGAACACCTGCCTATTTCCCGACATTGACTCCCGGGTCGCAGGTACATCAGGTTTTTGTCACGAATGGAAGTGATCTTGAACAGTCCTTAGCACACATGATTCAGCAAGCCAATAATAAAATCATCATCGGGACTCCATACTTCATTCCCAGTGAAACTCTATTTCAAGAATTAAGGGAGGCCCTTGCACGCAATGTTTCCGTAACGGTCATCGTACCTGAAAAATCAGACCATGCCCTTGTCAAAGAAGCATCCTTTCCCTACTTCAGGGTATTATTAAAAGATGGGGCTGAAATCATGCAATTCCAAAGAGGGTTCTACCATTCTAAAGTGATACTTATTGATGATACAATCTGTGATATCGGTACGGCTAATTTTGATAAACGCAGCCTTTTTTTAAATAGTGAAATCAATTGTCTGGTATTTGACCGGACATTTATAGCAGATGCAGAAAAGGAATTGGCGGTGGACCTAGCTGAATCCAAGCCATTAAGCAGTGACGCGCTTTCCTCCATGAATGTTGTCCGATCAGCAAAAGAATCGCTGGCCTCCGTCCTTTCTCCTTTTCTTTGAAATCCCGCTGTTCAAGGAGAAAATATAATGAAAATAAGATTTGGATTTGTATCCAACGCAACCCGTTTATGGGAAGCTTCTCCAGCTAAGACACTTACTTTCAAGCGATATATCACACTTGGCACGGAAAAAGGGATGGAAAAACTGCTGAGTGTGACTAGGCAGAACATTGAAAATACCTTAAGGGTCCTTCAATATAACACGGCCCACCAAATAGAAATATACCGGATGTCCAGTTCAATTGTTCCTTTAGCCACGCATCCCGAAATAGAATGGGATTTCGTCACTCCTTTTAGAAGAGAGTGGAAACAGCTTGGAGATTGGGTTTCTGAACATAAGATGAGGATTAGCTTCCATCCCAATCAGTTTACGCTGTTTACCAGCCCTAAACCCGAGATTACACAAAATGCCGTAAAAGATATGGAGTTCCATTATAAAATGCTTGATGCAATGGCCATTGCAGACTCTTCTTTTATCAATATCCATGTCGGCGGAGCCTATGGTGACAAAGATTCCGCCATAGTAAGGGTTCATGACAATCTTAAATCGCTTCCTATCCACGTCAAGGAAAGAATGACCTTGGAGAATGATGATAAAACCTATACAGCATCAGAAACCCTGAGTGTATGTAAGAAGGAAGGCATTCCACTTGTCTTTGATTACCACCACCATCTCGCAAACCTTTCAACTGAGCCTCTTAACGAGCTGCTCACCGAGGTGTTCACCACTTGGAGTCAGGCAGGGGCGGTACCAAAGATTCATATTTCATCCCCGAAATCGGCAGGTGAATTTCGCTCGCATGCTGATTATATCGATTTGGAATTCATCATGCCCCTTTTTAAAGTGCTTAAGGGACTTGGACAAGACGTGGATTTCATGATTGAAGCCAAGATGAAGGACCGGGCGATGTTGCAGCTGATTGAAGATATAGCTAAGGTACGTGGTGTAAAAAGGGTAAGCGGCGGTGCCATCGAGTGTTAATCAAATTAAAAAAAGCGTCTGTTTCGTTAGAAACAGACGCTTTTTCCTTTACATTTTTTCCGGCGCCGAAACCCCGATTATAGCTAATGCATTCTTTAAAGTAATTTGGACGGATTTGACCAGTCCTAGACGTGCCTTACTTCTTTCCATCTTTTCAACATCCAAAACCTTATCGGCATTGTAAAAACTGTGGAATGTAGAAGCCAAGTCGAATATATAATTCGTCATGCGGTGAGGCATACGTTTTTCGGCAGCTTCCGCTATTGCCTGCGGGAACTCACCTAATTTCTTCAGAAGCTCCACTTCTTTTTCAGTAGAAAGGGCCGAGAAATCAGTGACCCCTTCATAGCTGATCCCTTGTTCCACACCTTGGCGTAAAATGCTGGAAATACGGGCGTGAGCATATTGCGCATAATAAACCGGATTATCATTGGATTGTGATACCGCAAGATCCAAATCGAAGTCCATATGAGTATCCGCACTTCTCATTGCAAAGAAATAACGTGTTGCATCCAGACCCACTTCATCAATAAGATCACGCATCGTGACGGCTTTACCGGTACGCTTACTCATCTTCATTTTCTCGCCGTCTTTATACAGGTGAACAAGCTGGATGATTTCTACTTCAAGCTGCTCGCGTTTGTATCCTAATGCTTCAATCGCTGCCTTCATACGCGGTATATAGCCGTGGTGGTCCGCACCCCAGATATTGATCAACGTTTCAAAGCCGCGCTCCAGTTTATTACGGTGATAGGCAATATCCGGTGTCAGATATGTGTAGGACCCATCCTGTTTAATAAGCACGCGGTCTTTATCATCGCCTAATTCTGTAGAGCGGAACCATGTAGCCCCATCTTCCTCGTAGACATGGCCTCTTTCCCTTAACACTTTGAGTGCTTCATCAATCTTACCGTCTTGATATAGGGAAGTTTCGGAATACCATACATCAAATCCGACACGGAAATTCCCCAAGTCTGTTTTCAGTTTTTCCATTTCATATTTCAAGCCGTACTCTCGGAAAAATTCAAAACGCTCTTTTTCATCGGCATTTACAAATTTATCACCATATTCACTGGCAAGCGTTTTACCGATGCCAATGATATCTTCGCCATGATAACCACCCTCAGGCATATCCTTTTCGAGACCAAGTGCTTGGAAATAGCGTGCTTCGATGGAAAAGGCCAAATTATTGATTTGGTTTCCTGCATCATTGATGTAATATTCACGTGAAACATCATAACCTGCTTTAGACAGGATATTACATAACGTATCACCCACTGCTGCACCGCGGGCATGGCCGAGATGAAGATCACCGGTCGGATTCGCTGAAACGAACTCCACTTGGACTTTTTCGCCTTTTCCAAAGTCACTTTCCCCATATGCTCCATCCACTTTCAAAATGACTGGAATCAATTCTGTCAAATAAGAATTATTCATGTAGAAGTTTATGAATCCTGGACCAGCAATTTCAATTTTTTCGATGGATGCTTTTGAATTGTCAAAGTTTTCGATGATTGCTTCCGCTATCATTTTTGGTGCTTTCTTTGCAATCTTCGTTAATTGCATGGCCATATTCGTGGAATAATCTCCGTGTGTTTTATCTCTTGGGAGTTCCAATACAACGTTTGGAATCTGCTCTTCCGTTGCTAAACCAGCTTTAATGACTGCCGCTTTAATTTCTTCTTTCAGTTTTTCCTGTACCTCTTTTACTATATTCATGTGCTATGCTTCCTCCTTATAGGAAATCGTCATCTCATATTGACCGGGTTCGCTTCCCTGCATATGTAACGTATATTTAAGGACAAGTTTCCCTTGTTTGGACTGCTCATCCCATTGATGATGAATTTTTTTCGCGGTCGTCCGTAACCCTAACCTGCCGTATATACTTTCATAATGTCCATTTGTCGCTTCCTGCAAGCGGAAAAGCTGCCTCATTTTAATGGCACCATTTCTAAGCAGGATCGTTTCATCCGTTTTGTGCTTGATGGTCGTTTGTGTTTGACCAGCTTCATTTTCCTCTTTATATTGCAAATATAAGTCTGAACCTTTATACATTTTTGTACCAAAAGTGACCAGCTCATACGTTTCCGTCTCTGAGCCGTGCTTGATTTTTGTCTGTAACGTCACTTTAATAGTATGCTTATCTATATCATGAAGAGTCAAAGCTACACTTCCTTCATCATGTCGTTCTTAACTTTATAAGTATAAATATTCTTCAAGGAAGTTTCAACTTGGAGCGGGAAAATAAAGTGTAAATCCAATAAAGTGAGGATAAACTTGCGAAATCATATTGTAGCAATTCATTTGATTTTAACGCAAGAATGACTCATTGGGGCGGAATTATTAAAAAAGAGTCCATCAGGTGTAAAATTCTTTTCCGGATTGGATGAAAAAAAAGACCATCCCCGCTAAAAAACAGGAACAGTCAAGTCTTCATCCATTAACCTTTTTGTACCCAACCTAAAAGCATTTCGCGAATCAGCTTGCTCGCCGTGTTCGCCGTTTGCTCGGATGGATCATAAATCGGTGCCACTTCAACTAAATCGCAGCCGACTACATTAATTTCAGAACGGGCTATCTCATGAATCGAAGCTAAAAGCTCTTTTGAAGTGATGCCCCCACAATCTACGGTGCCTGTTCCTGGCGCATGTGCAGGATCTAGAACATCGATGTCGATCGTCACATATACAGGACGACCTGCCAACTGCGGCAGTACTTCTTTCAGAGGTTCAAGAACTTCAAATTTAGAGATGTGCATGCCGTTTTCTTTTGCCCATTGGAATTCTTCCTTCAAACCGGAACGAATGCCGAAAGAGTATACATTTTTCGGACCGATAAGTTCCGCTGATTTACGGATGATGGACGCATGGGAAAGCGGCTCGCCCTCATAGTCCTCACGTAAGTCTGTATGGGCATCCATATGGATGATGGCCATATCGGGATACTTTTTGTACATGGCTTTAATGACAGGCCATGTGACAAGGTGTTCCCCTCCCATCCCCATTGGGAACTTACCTGCATCTAACACGCTGTCGACAAATTTTTCAATCATATCGATGCTGCGCTGCGGATTACCGAATGGTAATGGAATATCCCCTGCATCAAAGAATTTAACTTCCTCTAATTCACGATCTAAATACGGGCTGTACTCTTCCAAACCAATCGAAACTTCACGAATCCGGGTAGGGCCAAAGCGAGAGCCCGGACGGAAACTTACCGTCCAGTCCATCGGCATACCGTATAGCACAGCTTCAGATTCCTCAAAAACGGGATGGCTTTTAATGAATACATTGCCTGAATAGGCTTCATCGAATTTCATTGTCATGCCCCCCTTATTTCACTAAGTCTTGAACGAATTTAGGCAGGACGAAAGCTGCTTTATGAAGTTCTTTTGTATAATATTTCGTTTCGATTTCATGGAAACGGTCTTCTGTCACTTCTAATGGATTATATTTTTTTGATCCGATGGTGAACGCCCAAAGGCCGCTTGGATACGTCGGGATATTCGCTAAATAAAGGCTAGTGATTGGGAATATTTCTTTCACATCACGTTGTACATCACGAATTAAGTCTGCCTTAAACCAAGGATTATCTGATTGTGCCACAAAAATCCCATCTTCTTTTAAAGCTTTGGAAATCCCGGCATAAAAACCTTTTGTGAATAAATTGACAGCAGGTCCAACAGGTTCAGTCGAGTCGACCATGATCACGTCATATTCATTTTCACTTTTGGCGATGTGCATGAAGCCATCCCCCACTTGTACGTCTACACGCGGATCTTCAAGCATGCCTGCTATTTCAGGCAAGAATATCTTTGAGTATTCGATAACTTTCCCATCGATATCAACCAATGTAGCTTTTTTTACGCTTGGGTGTTTAAGGATTTCACGGATAACTCCTCCGTCCCCTCCTCCTACAACCAAAACGTTTTCTGGATTAGGATGAGTAAATAAAGGAACATGGGCTACCATCTCATGGTAAACGAATTCATCGCGCTGTGAAGTCATTACCATGTCATCCAACAATAGCATATTGCCCCACTCTTCCGTTTCAATCATATCCAGCTTTTGAAACTCAGTTTGCTCCGTATGTAAAGTACGATTCACTTTCATCGTAATACCAAAATTCTCTGTTTGTTTTTCAGTAAACCAAATGCTCATTTATTAACGCTCCTTTTCCATTTCATATTGTCAGTCACCTAATAGGTTCCCCAAAATCGTTATAGTCATTAGCTAGAAAAATTATAGACGAATCTAGCAGAATTGCAAGATAAATTTCATAAATGCAGTTCTTATGTTTAAAAATTTCTTTTTTTTCCATAATAGTAATAGATAATAGATTCTTTTCTGATAAGAGAGGTGAAAGCAATGGAATTGATTCCAAGCGAACGATTCAAAAGGACAACTAAATATGTACGGGCCTTCATTATCCTTGCCACAATCGGGCTCACGATACTCTTTGTATTGCTTCTCTCCTTACTGATTTATGCAAAAATATTAGGTCCGCCTCCTTTGGTCGTGCCGCAGTCCACTCTTTACTATAGTGATAATGGAAATGTGATCGGCGAAACCGATAATGGCCAGAAACGTTATTGGGCCGGGCTGGGTTCGATTTCACCACAGCTCATCAAAGCGACTGTCGCTGTTGAGGACCGTCAATTTTACACTCATAATGGATTTGATATAAAACGGATCGGCGGTGCCATCCTTGCGGATATTAAGGCAATGTCCAAAGTCCAGGGCGCAAGCACCATTACCCAGCAGTATGCCAGGAACCTGTTTCTTGGCCATGACAAAACGTGGTCGCGTAAATTTAATGAAGCCTTTTATACGGTACGTTTAGAAATGAATTACACAAAAAAGGATATTCTAGAAGGTTATTTAAATACGATTTACTATGGCCATGGTGCATATGGGGCCCAAGCTGCAAGTCAATATTACTTTGGCAAGGATGCCAAGGATTTGACCCTTCCTGAAGCGAGCATGCTGGCGGGAATACCAAAAGGGCCGTCAAATTATTCTCCATTGGATAATTTTGAAAAAGCGAAATCAAGGCAGAGAGTTGTCCTTCAAGCAATGAAAAACAAAAACTACATTTCAGAACAAAATATCGCAGAAGCGTTGCGAACATCCCTTGCATTAAAGGGTGAACACGGAACGGTTACAAATAAAACCGCTCCCTATTTCCAGGATGCAGTCAAGCAGGCTTTAAAATCACAGCTTCATTTAGATGACCGGATGATCGAGCTGGGCGGGCTTAAGGTCTATACAACACTGGATGAAACCCAGCAGGATGCTGCCGAAAAAGTTCTCTCCAATATCATACCCAAGTCTTCAGGGATCCAAGCCTCGATAGTGGCGATGGATCCGGACACCGGGGAGGTCCGTGCACTGGTCGGCGGTAAAGATTACGCGGAGTCGCCATTCAACCGAGCTACACAGGCCGTTCGCCAGCCCGGTTCCACCATTAAGCCATTGCTATACTATTCAGCGTTGGAGAACGGTTTCACACCGTCTACCACCTTAAAAAGCGAGACCACTACATTTTCTTTCGATGATGGTCACTCATCTTACACACCGCATAATTACAACCATCAATATGCGGAAGGCGAAATCACGATGGCTCAGGCCATAGCTCTTTCCGATAATATCTTCGCCGTAAAAACGCACTTGTTCCTTGGGGAACAGACATTGGTCGATACGGCGAATCGTTTCGGCATCACGGCGAAAATGGATGCAGTTCCGTCCTTGGCACTCGGTACGTCAGGTGTAAGGGCGATTGAAATGGTGAACGCATACAGCATTCTGGCTAACGGTGGCAAGAAAGTTGAACCCGTGTTTATCAAAAAGGTTGAAAATCAAAAAGGTGAAGTGATTTTTGATGAAAATAAGAAACCAGAACAGATTTTGGATGAGGATAAGGCATTTGTCATGACTCAAATGCTTACAGGGGTTTTCGATGAAACCTTAAATGGCTATACGAAAGTGACTGGCAGCACCATCAACTCCCAGCTGACCCGCCCATATGCCGGCAAATCAGGTTCCACCCCGACGGATAGTTGGATGATCGGTTACACACCGGAGCTTGTAGCTGGAGTATGGACTGGGTATGATCAAGGGAAAAAGATCGAGATCCCCGCTGAAAAAAGCTATGCTAAGAAAATCTGGGCTTCCTATATGGAAAAGGGCCTACAGGGGAAACCGGTAAAATCGTTTAAGGAAACGAAAAACGTAATCGGGGTAAACGTGAATCCCGCAAGCGGAAAATTGGCAACAAAGGATTGTCCTGTCTCAAGACTGACTTATTATGTTAAAGGAACTGAACCTGTCGAATACTGTGCCGAGCACTTTAAGGGTAAGGGTCCGAAACATCCCCCAAAAGAAGAAGACCAAAAAAAGTCCCCGTGGTATAAAAAAGTCTTAAAACCATGGGGATAACGAAAAACCCCGAAGCCGGTAGCGGCTTCGGGGTTTTTCTGTCCTAGTTCCACAGTGTCTAAACTGCTGTCTTTAAGTTTACTGATTTTATCCGTTTCCTACAAGTGCATTTTTCACTAAACTTAACATTTCATCCATTAAATCAAATTCAAAGCGTCAATGACTCCTTGAGCTTTGCTGAAGAGCGCTCCCACATTCCTGCATCATGGTTTTTTAGGAAGTCTGCAAGTATACGTTTTGATTTATCGTCCATGTCCTCGACGATGATATGCCGTTTAAGCGATTTATCCATCCGGTTAACATGCTCCGGAAGGGATTTGTAACCGCGTCTAATTGACCGGTCGACCATCATTTCACACGCTGTCACACCTGCATAGTGCGGACCATTTTGAGTGGCTTCAATGGTCACCCAAACAAGCCAGTAAGGTTTGGCATTCGGGACCTCCTCTTTAGTCTTTAAAAACTTAATCCCTTTTTCCACTGCACTCCTTGCATGCATCGCGCCGATATCGACCTCGGCTTCACCTGCATCCACATCGATGATGACCGGAGAGATATTATCGAGCGTCAAAACCCCTGCTCCATATCCGCCATGACCTTCTGTAGGGTCGTTTTTTATAATATTGAAGCCTACCTTTTTCTTTGGTTGTTCTTCCATGTTTGTATCCCCCTTTATCGTTTGTCATTCCATATAATTTAAAAAAGCAAAAGTGTAAAGAACTGATTCAAGGCGCCGCCTACCAATGGCACAACATTGTTCAAAATCGGGCTAATCGTATACCGGCTTAGCGGTGTGATGATCAGAATCAAAAAAATCAGGGAGCCATATTGTTCATACTGGGTCATTTTTGCCCGCAAATCAGCTGAAACTAGATCCTGTACGATCCTATAACCATCGAGCGGCGGCAGCGGTATCAGATTAAATACAAACAAAAGGATATTTAAGTTGATGAGCATCGCGAAGAATGGCTGAATGAAAAACGGTAAATCAGGTCCAACGCCTGCCGCCAGTAACCCGTAAAAAATTAAATACCCGAAAATGGCAACAAGCAAATTACTGAACGGGCCGGCAAGAGAGACGAGCACTCCTGCCAATTTTGGATTCTTGAAATGAAAACGATTAACCGGTACAGGCCTAGCCCAACCAAATCCAGCTATTAATATCAACAATGTTCCGATCGGATCCAAATGAGAAATCGGATTCAATGTGACTCTTCCTTCATTTTTAGCTGTCGGATCACCGAACTTATAGGCTACATAAGCATGTGAAAATTCATGAACCGTAAATGCGATTAACAGTGACACAATGACATATGGAAGGTCTTCCAACCTATAAGCTAAAAATCTTTCTATTTGGTCCAATAGCTTCTCCCCCAATATTTATTACCGTTAGTATACATCAAAAGAGCAAGAAGTGAAAAAACTCTGACTTCCACATCTTGCAATTACTTTTCCATTGTGAAACACTACAAGATAAGAGAGGAAGGGGGGAATGAGAGATGCCATATGTAACAGTCAAAATGCTTGAAGGCCGTACAGACGAACAAAAAAAGGCTTTAGTCGAAAAGGTGACGGCAGCCGTTACGGAAACAACTGGAGCACCAGCTGAAGCCGTGACGATTTTCATTGAAGAAATGTCAAAAAATCATTTAGCAGTAGCCGGTGTCCGTAAAAGCGATCAATAAGATTTACATAATGGTAAAAGCTAAGCCATCAATTCGGCTTAGCTTTTGTTTTTAACTGCTCAATATATTCATATGCCCCATCAATTTCTTCAAGCGTATATTTTTGTTTGCTTTTCAGCGTGAAAATTTTCTCGGTGACTTCCTCTTTTTCTAGCGTGTCAAAGTATAACACCGTTGAAACCAGCTCCAAAAACCGGGCATTCTGTTCGTTCATATCGAGTAAGCATCCCTCAAGTGCCGGCATCTCCACTTCCTGTATGGATAGGAAATCCTGGCCGGCATCCGTTATCGAATAACAATATTGATAATAGCCTGCTTTTTTTTCCCTTACTTCATTCAAATAACCCATTTCGCAGAGCTCTTCAATCCGTAAGGTCAACTCCTCCGAATACGGTCCATAAAAGTGAAACTGAAACTTTTCATGAAATGGGAAGGACAGCTTCTTCGCGATATAAACGATTTTTTGTAATTTTTTCCGACCCGAGATTTCACCGGCAGTAGAAATTGCATTGATAATGTTTGCATGATCCTTAAACAAGGCTCGTCACTCCTCACCAAAAATGTACCACTTTAATCCGATAGCTCCAAAAGCTTACGAATTTGTTTTTTTATATTTTTCTTCGTAGATTCATCACGCAATAAATCTGCTGGATAGTACAACTTATGATCCGTTCTTCTTTTCCCTGAAATTGCATCGACAATTTCGGATTCACGTGATAATTCACGAATTTCGCCATTATTTTTCAGCAAGTGAATCGGCAGCCTCTCCTCTTCCTCACCTGGCCGGTAAAAATCATACGGCAGATCTGATGAAGAATCGACGACAAGATAATAATCCGGATCGATGCCTGCCTTCTTGAAAAGCGTCCTTAATTCCATCAACCTGTTCATCTGACTGTTCGATGGATGGAATTCCACATATTTAAATAGTTTACGGTTAACGAAGCGAGTGCATAAATCTTTTAAAATCGCATCGTTTTCCTCTTCCCATGCTTCGAAATAATAGAGCATCACCGCTTCATCCATTTTCAAATAGTCCGTTAAAGTCACTTCTCCCTTGAACAATGAATAAAAATGGTTCGGTTCTTGGGCAAACTCATAACCGGATTCATATAAATGTTTCGCTCTATGTAGGATCTTGGTAAGTATGACCTCCGCACTTCTCGTAACTGGATGGAAATAAACCTGCCAATACATTTGGTAGCGACTCATGATATAATCCTCAACCGCATGCATCCCGCTTTGTTTGATGACGGCATGTTCTTCCCTTGGCCTCATTACACGCAAAAGCCTTTCCATATCGAAATGTCCATAACTCACGCCGGTGAAGTAGGCATCACGCTGTAAATAATCCATTCTATCAGCATCGATCTGACTTGAAATCAGGCTGACTACTAATTTGCCTTTATAGGTTTTCGCAATGACTTCTGCCACTTTTTTAGGAAAATCACGCCCAACTCTAAGGAGGATCTTATTCACTTCCGTATCGCCGAGGATTATCTGCTGCGTGAATTGCTCATGATCCAGGTCAAACACCTTTTCAAAAGAATGAGAGAAAGGACCATGACCTAAATCATGCAGAAGGGCTGCGCACAAGGATAGTAACCGTTCCTCAGGTTTCCATTCCGGTCTTCCCTCAAAAACATCATCCACGATTCTCCGGACAATCTCATATACTCCAAGCGAATGGCTAAGCCGGCTATGTTCCGCACCATGAAAAGTTAAATAAGTCGTTCCCAGCTGTTTGATCCTTCGAAGCCGCTGGAATTCCTTCGTCCCTATTAAATCCCATATAACCCGGTCACGAACATGTATATATCGGTGCACAGGGTCCTTGAATACTTTTTCTTCTTGTAATTTTTCGGCGGAATATTCCATGAACTACCCTCTTTTTCATAATCTCGATGGACACATTATAGCGTGTTTTGACAAAAAAACCTAACTTCCACCTTGCTAGTAAGAGGGGTCATTTTGTAAGAAAACGGAAGTTTTAGTCTGGTTTTGTTTCGAAAATAAGGAAATAAAAAATCACCGCAGTGTGTTGAATCTGGGTGATGATTACTTGTTCCATTTATCAAAAGCAAATAATCCACTCTACCTATATATCATGGATCCTACTTTAGTTTTTTATTGATTTTATCTAGTAACTCGTCTTCTGTCGGTGCAGCAACTGGACGGTTATTGACAAAGGCAAAAGACTTCTTTCTGCCAGGACCGCAATAGGATTGACAGCCCACTTCGATTTTCGCGTCGGGATCAAGCTTTTCAAGACGGGGGATTAATGTTTTAATGTTTACCGCCAAGCAGTCATCGCACACTCTGAATTCATTGGACATCCTCCGGTCACCATCCTTTCCATGACAAACTATGTTTCATTCCATTTATATAACTAAAGGGTATTTTACCGTTTCTACTTATGAATATCAAGAGGGCTGGATGATGTGAAAAAGAAGGGGCCGCCGCTAGCAAATGATGTAATTCATCAAAAAACTAGTATCCTTTTAACCTTTTTGTATAAAAAATCCAGATTTTGTCCAAAATGCTAGTAGAGCACTCCATTAATCCTGCTACACGATATTTTATATAGTTGTTTATTTTAAAAGTTACCAGAAAGGGAGTATGTAGAAATGAAGGTTCGTCAAGACGCCTGGACAGAAGAAGATGATTTGCTTTTGGCAGAAACGGTATTGCGCCATGTGCGGGAAGGCAGCACTCAGCTGAATGCTTTTGAAGAGGTAGGGGATAAGTTGAATCGCACCTCTGCCGCATGCGGATTCCGCTGGAATGCTGTTGTCCGCCATAATTATGACAAAGCGCTATCCCTTGCCAAGAAACAGCGTAAGCAGCGGCAAAGGATTCTTGGAAAAGATCAAGGAGGGAAAAAACGGCTTCTTTATACTCCGCCGTCCCCTACGATTTCTGACATAATGGTTCCTCATGAACAAGAAGTGGAACTAGAGTTGGAATCCGAAGTCGATACTACCAATTATGAAGCAGCAGAAGAATTCGTTGTGGCTGAAGCACTCCCCCCTAAACCACAGCACACTCCTGTGACTTTGGAAAAGGCCATGAACCTTGATACCGTCATCGCCTATTTGGAATCTATGAACGGCCGTATGCTTCAAGCCGAAGTATTAAAAACCGAAAATGAAAGATTGAAGCTTGAAATCAAAGGGCTGAAAAAGCGAAACGAAGATTTGGAGAATAAAATCAGCCACCTTGAACAAAACAGCGGCCTGATGCAGGAAGATTATGAAACTTTGATGAATATCATGAATCGGGCAAGGAAGCTGGTCTTGTTAGAGGAAGAGGAACGTCCGGCAACTAAGTTCAAGATGGACCGGAATGGTAATTTGGAAAAAATGGCTGAGTAATGAGATAATGTGGGGTTCAGTTACATAGATCAACCACATGCTAATGGCCGAATCACCAAAGTTCATCCGAAAGAAGGAGCCTAAACAAGGCTCTTTTTTTCATGGTTCCAAGAAAAAGGAATAAAATCGTCTAAAAACGCTCGTTGATTATATCTCTGCTACCTATCATACATTCCCCTTCACAGTTTCAGTGAATGCTAAAGTCGTATTAAATGCAAAAAGCCGTTCCTGACTTACTGGAACGGCTTTTTGCAAATCAAACATTTAATGAATCGAATACCTTATCGTTGCGTTCTACCACTCTTTTCAAATATGCCTCATACAACGGCCATTCTTCAACAGAAAGAGTGTCAGAGAATATCCTTCCGCTATGTGCCTTCAATACATGAAGGAATCTGAGCATCACGTCCTGAACGCTCAATTGCACCCCCAACAATTCTGAAAGGGACGCCATTACCGAAGGGTCGATATCAGGATAGGCGAATTTCGTTTCTGAATTTCCTTTAGCTGCATCATAAAAACCCTTCACGAGACTTGCACGTTCAGCCCCGCTTCCATTGACACACAAATAGATTTGAACAGCTACGCCATTGCGAATCCTGCGTTGGGATATA
The DNA here is from genome assembly GCF_001578185.1 of Peribacillus simplex. NCBI lineage: Bacteria > Bacillati > Bacillota > Bacilli > Caryophanales > Bacillaceae > Peribacillus > Peribacillus simplex. The sequence goes on from NZ_CP011008.1 coordinate 5,210,770, forward strand.
CCGGCAAACTTTTGCCCTTTTATACTTAAATCATAACTTCCAGGACAATATGAGCCGACGATTTCCCTTGCCTCCATATTGACTTGGAAATCGGAAAACATCAATTGGACAAGCTCCCACATTGCATCATATCCACGATTGATTTCAATTTTCTGATCGTTTTCAGGAAAGATGAGCGAAAAGTTAAGGACCCCTTCATCCAACACGACTGCGAGCCCCCCAGAATTCCGTACGATGGCCTGATAATCCTGCTCTTCTAAATGTTCCAAACCCTTTTTAAGAAAAGGCAGCTTCGTATCCTGTATACCCATTACGATGGTTTGATGGTGCACCCACGCTCTGGCCACTGCCGCTGATTTACCTGAACCTACGGAAGCGCAAAATGTATCATCCATCGCAAAGGACTCCAGAGCAGGAAACTGAGGTCCAACGGAAGATTGATCAATAACCCGCCACTCTTGCTGCATTAATAATGAATCTGTTTCACTCATATGAATCTCCCTCTACATTTAATCCTCATGCTGCCTATTGATACTGCGCCACAAACCCTTGTACCGCTGTAATGACAGCCAGTTTATATACATCCTCTTCACTGCATCCCCTCGAAAGGTCATTTACAGGACGGTTCAGCCCCTGAAGGATCGGACCGACCGCTTCGAAGCCACCCAAGCGCTGTACCATCTTATAGCTAATATTCCCTGCTTCGAGACTTGGGAAAATAAAAACATTCGCATCCCCCTGAATAAGAGAATCCGGTGCTTTCTTTCTTGCTACTGAAGGAACGAATGCCGCGTCAAACTGAAATTCCCCATCCAGAATGATTTGAGCATCCATTTCTTTTGCTAATTCGACAGCATCTGCGACTTTTAGGGTCTCGGGGGATATTGCCGACCCTTTCGTAGAAAAGCTCAGCATCGCCACACGCGGTTCGATATCGAACATTAGTGCAGTCTTCGCACTTTCTATAGCAATTTCAGCCAGGTCCTGAGAATTAGGGTTTATATTAATCGCACAATCCGCGAACACATATTTTTCTTCGTTCCGGACCATGATGAATACGCCCGATGTTTTATTGACGCCTGGCTTTGTTTTGATGATCCTTAGGGCAGGACGTACCGTATCGGCAGTCGAATGCGTTGCACCACTCACCATTCCATGTGCCAGTTTCATTTGGACGAGCATGGTTCCAAAATAGTTCTCATCCTTTAAGATTTCCCGTGCTTGTACATCAGTAGCTTTACCGTCACGGACCTTCACGAACGCTTCAACCATTTCATCCATCATGATATAATTCTTCGGATCATATATTTCGATTGCATCAAGGGAGATTTTTAAATCTTTTGCCTTCTCTTGAATCAACCCGATATCCCCGATCAATACTGGTGTCACTAGTTTCGCTTTGGCAAGCCTGCCTGCCGCTCCCAAAATCCGTTCATCCAATCCTTCTGGAAAAACGATCTTTAAATTATGCCCCATAACTTTCGATTCCAATATTTCAAATAAATCACTCACTGGCTCATCCTCCTTTTCAGATACGTTTCCCCTGTTTTCCCTATATTTAACCATTCGGTAAACTTCTAGTCGTCTTCTTTTAAGAATACCCTAGCAGCCAGGTAAATTCCAGCCACTTTGGTCCCTCCCAATCCGCAAATTTGAAAATTGTTTGAACACCGAAAAACAGTGATGGTGTTTGCGGGTTGATATAAATTTCCTTATACTGAAACTATGGTATATTTAAAGTTATTAAAAGACTTAGGAGTGAATCGAAATGAGTGAAGCAGCACAAACACTGGACGGCTGGTATTGTTTACATGATTTCCGTTTGATCGACTGGACATCTTGGAAAACGTTATCAAGTGACGAACGCCAATTAGCTATTTCAGAATTCCAAGGTTTACTGGATAAATGGAATATGACACAAAGTGACAATGAAGGCAGCCATGCCCTATATTCCATCGTTGGTCAGAAAGCGGACTTCATGCTTATGTTTGCCCGCCCGACCATGGAAGAATTGAATGCAATTGAAAACGAATTCAACAAAACGAAGCTAGCCGAATATACAATTCCCGCTTATTCATACGTTTCCGTCGTGGAATTAAGCAATTACTTAGCAGGTGGAGATGGCGAGGACCCTTATCAGAACCCTCATGTTCGTTCTAGACTTTATCCGATACTTCCAAAAGCGAAACATGTATGCTTCTATCCGATGGACAAGCGTCGTGATGGAGATGACAACTGGTATATGCTTTCCATGGAAGAACGCAAAGGCTTAATGCGTTCACACGGCTTGATTGGCCGCAGTTATGCCGGCAAAGTAAAACAGATCATTTCCGGTTCTGTCGGTTTTGACGATTATGAATGGGGCGTTACACTATTCGCAGATGATGTCCTTCAATTTAAAAAATTGATCTATGAAATGCGTTTTGATGAAGTGAGTGCTCGTTACGCTGCATTTGGTTCTTTCTTTGTAGGCAATATCCTGCCGGAAGAAAACGTTACTTCTTTCTTATACGTATAAGGCGATGGGCTTCCGGTTTCCGGAAGCTTTTTTTCTTTTTGCGTCCCCTCCCTTTTATTTTTCCCCGGCTATGGAATAAATCCAATGCACATCCCATACATTTTCAATAGTGATGAATTTATTTTTTTACAGTCCATTCAGCATCAGGAAAATTAACCAAGGCAATTCCTGACTCCAGCGAGGTGAAGGAACGTTACTTCTATTCATTAGCCGACAATAGGATATGACTTGAATCATGAACGTTAAGTATCACTAAAATTCATTGTGGTTTTTTAAGCCACCCGGGGATTGTCCAGAACAGCCGTAAACAAATACAATACTACCGGTCGCTATAAATCGCACTGTTTCTCCCAGTCCACATTCTCGGATTGTCCAAATTCCACAAAATCCAATAAACCTTTTAGGAGGGAATGCAATGTCACAAAATAACCCTTATGGTAATTACCCGTACGGCGGAAGCCCCTATTACCCCTATGAAAACAATGAGTCTGACCCGCGGCAGCAGCAGTCTCCTTACCAGCAACAAGCATACCAACAGCCATCATACCAGCCACAACTGCCCACTAAGGCAGGTACTCCACAACAAGTGCCCATGCCGATGAATCCAGCCACTTCCGGACCACAGGTACCTGGCATGCTTCCAGTCGAAGCATCGTACATCGAGAACATATTGCGTTTGAATAAAGGGAAATTAGTCACTGTTTATACCACGTTTGAAAACAACAAGGAATGGAATGCAAAGATCTTCAAAGGAATCATCGAGGCTGCAGGGCGCGATCATTTGATCATTAGCGACCCTCAAACGGGAAAACGATACTTAATCCCGATGGTATACTTAGATTATATAACGTTCGATGAAGAAATCGAATATGAGTATCCATTTGGAGGCGCTGGGCTTGCCACCTATTCGCCAAGGTGAAGAAAATTCTATATAGAAGAGCCTCAGAATCAATTTGATTCTGAGGCTCTTCCTTTTTTCCAAAATGGAATCTTAAAAGGCTGACCTAAGAAGGTCAGCTGCCTTCATTACAAGTATTTATATGCAGCAATGGCCATTAGGACCCAAGCAACCAAGAATGAGACACCGCCAAGTGGAGTGATGGCCCCCAGGACTTTGATTTGCGTAACGCTTAGAACGAATAGGCTTCCCGAAAACAGGATGATTCCTATTAGCATAAGCCAGCCGGACCAGTTGATTAGCGGACTTGAAATCTTCCCAGCCAATAAACCGAGCACTAATAAACCCACAGCATGGAACATTTGATATTGAACAGCCGTTTTCCATATTTCTAAATATTTATCAGGAATCTTCCCTTCCAGTCCATGTGCACCGAATGCACCTAGTGCTACAGCAATAAACGCATTCAATGCACCTAAAATGATGAACAGTTTCACTATTATTTCGCCTTCCCTTCCCAAATTTAAAAATCGAACAAGGACTCCCCATTTGCCTCATCCATTTTAACCGGTTCTACATTCGATGTAGCCGACATAACGGGTTGGGTCAATGTGATTGGGTTAGGGTTTGGAATGCTGATGTTCCCAGCTTTTTCATCTACCATTACCTCGCAAAGGGATTTAATGGCGATTACATACCCCTGTACCTTATCCTCTGAATTTGCCTGTTTCGCTTTCAAAACAAGCTCTTCGATTTTATTTAACATTTGTCTTGATGAAATATCCAACTTTACCACCTCGCCTATATACAGGTCAAAACTTTCATAACTAGCATAGCAAAAATCAGAGAAGAAAACACCTTGCATATTCCCTACTTTTTAATTGGCTTGGATTGAAATTTCAAGCATGGCTGTCCTGAAGAACGAAAGACATCAAGGGAGGGCAGGTTTGGTGTTTTGAATTGAAAAGCACGGCAGCCCTTCGGAAAATTGGGATCCCAAGTTATATAGAAATGACTGCACGCCATACAATTAACCCGTTCCCTTTTCTCGCCCCAATCATCGCTTCGAGATTTTCCAAGCAATAGGGGATTCCCCCATTTCCATCAGCAATTGATTTGTTTTGGAAAAAGGTTTGCTGCCAAAGAAACCACGGGAGGCCGACAATGGACTCGGATGGACGGACTTAATGATTTTATGACGGGTTTCATCAATCAAGGGGATTTTAGTTTGGGCAGGTTTCCCCCACAAGATGAATACAACCGGTTTCGGACGGTCATTCAATAGGCGAATAACTTGATTCGTAAAGGTTTCCCACCCTTTTCCGCGGTGTGAGTGAGCCTCTCCCTCGCGGACAGTCAAGATGGTATTCAATAGTAGCACTCCCTTGTCCGCCCATTCAACAAGGTAACCATTATCAGGAACTTCATGTCCTAGATCAGTGTGTAACTCTTTAAAGATATTTCTTAAAGAAGGTGGGATGCGAACCTCCGGCTTAACTGAAAAACTAAGGCCATGTGCTTGATCCGGGCCATGATAAGGGTCCTGTCCAAGGATGACAACCTTTACGTCTTTATAAGAAGTATAGTGAAACGCATTGAAAATATCATCCTTATCCGGGTGAATGACTTGCTGACTGTACTCCTGCTTTATAAATCCCCTTAGCTCCTTGTAATATGTTTTTTTGAATTCCTCTTCCAATAGAGGCCACCAATCATTTGTTAATAATTGATTTTCCATTTGCCACAGCCCCTTTCCACTTTTTGAAATTATATTATATCAAACTTAATCGCCTTACCTTTTTCCATAGATTACGGTTTATGTTTCTATATACCCCTAAAGTGGGAAATTAGATAGTTAGCAATCAATTTATTCAGGTTGGAGGATTCCCTATGAAAAAATGGTACAAAAGAAAACGATTTTATCTGCTTGTCAGCATTGTGATCGTCATTACAGCCGTAATCAACTATAACAGCTACAAGCCTCTCCCTGATGGCATTTCTTATGAAGGGAAGGTTCATCATGTCGAGGATATTGATTTCATTTATGACCTTTCCTATCACGATGAGCAAGGGAATCTGCAACATGAGCAGCGAATTTTCCAAACCATATATCAAGCCATAGAAGACGCAGATTCTTTTGTCGTAATCGATATGTTTTTGTTTAATGCTTTTTATGATGAAAAGATAAACTTTCCAAAGTTAACCGAGAACCTGAAGGAGAAACTGGTTGAACAGAAGAAAAAGAAACCTGACCTCCAGGTTATATTCATTACTGATGAAGTGAATACTTCCTATAATGCCTACCAGTTAGAGGCATTGGAAACGATGAAGAAAAATGGCATTGAGGTCATCGTTACCAACTTAGACCGGCTTCGGGATCCGAATCCTCTCTATTCAGGTGTATATCGGACCTTTTTCCAATGGTTCGGTGAAAGCGGGAAAGGATGGATTGTGAATCCAATGGCTAAAAGCGCACCAAAGGTCACCTTACGTTCTTATCTAAGACTGATGAACATTAAAGCCAATCACAGAAAAGTGGTCGCTACCGAAAAAACGGCCATCATTTCATCAGCCAATCCTCATGACGCGAGTGGATTCCATTCCAATATTGCATTTCAGATGGATGGGAATATCATCGGCGACTTTGTTAAAGCAGAAGAAGCCACTTCGAAATTTTCGGGTGGCCCAAAGTCATTTCCTGAATTAAAAGGGTTATCTGCAGATAAAGGACCAATATCGGTACAATTGCTAACGGAAGGAAAAATCAATAAACATGTCCTTAAGGCAATAAAGGATGCACAAAAAGGCGACAAGATCCATCTTGCCATGTTCTACATTGCCGATCGCGATGTTGTCGAGGCATTAACCGATGCAGCTAAACGGGGTGTGAAGATTCAAATGATATTGGATCCGAATCAAAACGCTTTCGGAAGTGAGAAAATCGGTCTTCCTAATCTTCCAGTTGCCGCTGAATTCGAAAAACTGGGGGATGAAAACATTTCGATCCGCTGGTACAAAACAGAGAAAGAGCAGTTCCATACAAAGTTGATGATGATCCAAAAGGCTAATGAAACGATTATTCTTGGAGGATCGGCTAATTATACCTCACGCAATCTGGATGACTACAATCTTGAAACAAATGTTGAAATCCACGCTCCAAATGACGCGGACGTTTCTTATGATGTCGATAACTATTTTCAAAGACTTTGGACAAATCAAAATGGAACATACACGGTAGATTACAGTGAGTATCAAAAGAAACTACCTGTCTTCAAATACTTGACCTACCGCATACAAAAGGTGTTCCGCTTCACCACTTATTAAATATATTTCGATATAAAATGTTTATACATGCCCAAATAAGGTTATATACTACTATAACCAATCAACAACTATGATAAAACAAGATTCCATTTACCCATATCCAAGAGAATCTTACACTGAAATTCAAGGAGGAGTTTATATGTATCAAGTACATGTAGTAGAAAACGGTTTACAAGCAAAGGAAAAAATCGATGAATTGACTACATCAGGATATACGAAGGACGATGTATATTTGTTTGCCCATGATAAAACCCGTTCGAAGCACCTTACCGAGAATACAAATACAGAAGATGTAGGCATGAAGGAACAAGGCTTCCTTGATACCGTTGGAAATCTCTTTAAATCACGTGGAGACGAACTTCGTAATCGAATGAGCAACCTTGGTCTTAGCGATATGGAAGCAGAACGTTACGAGGAAGTGCTTGACGAAGGCAAAGTCGTCATCGTTGCTTCCAAACAAGATAATAAAGACGGTGTTACACACTAATACCCGATAACCACTACCCTATATGATTCATAAAAAGCGAGGCACCCTACCGGCAGCCTCGCTTTTTATATTCATTATCCCAGGATACTTTGGTATGTGGCCTTTGCATGGACCATATCCTTCGTTCCGTGAATCAACGCCCGGCCATCCTCGAAAATGACAATACGTTTCCCATCTTTTTCACAAGAGAGAAGAAATGGATTGAATTGCACCAAATAACCACTGCCGTTCAGATCTTTGGCTAATTTCTCGAGTTGCAGTTTCAAAGGTTTTGGCGGTCTGACCTGTACAGTATCCCTACCGCAAAGAACCGCAGTTTTCGTTGCGTTTTCCATAGTTAAAAAGGGATATGTCCTCTGATCTCCGCAAGAGAGACAATCTTTCTTTCTCGCTTTTGTTAATTTTACGGTTTGGTATTGATTCCTCCACAGATCAAAAGTAACAAGTGCAGGTCGAACCGATTCCCAATCTTCAACGAGGATTTTCAAAGCTTCAGCAGTTTGGTGTGCCACTACCATCGTTACAGCTGGTGATATGATTCCTCCTGTGTCACAGGTCATTCCTTGAATGGGGATAGCTTTAAGTAAACAGTGCAAACATGGCGTCTGTCCTGGAAGGATGGTCAAAGTCATGCCCACACTACCCACACATGCCCCATAAATCCATGGTATCTGTAACTTTTGTGACAGATCATTAATAATCATCCGTGTCTCAAAATTATCGGTTGCATCCAATATCAAATCAACATCACCAAGCAGCTGTTCAAGGTTCTGGGCGGTCGCGTCCATAATGATGGCATTGACTTCGACTTCATGATTGATATCAAATAGATGGCGCTTTGCCGCTTCTGCTTTTGGCAGTTTCTCCTCGACATCCCGTTCCGTATACATTTGTTGACGCTGTAAATTACTGGTTTCGACATAATCCCTGTCGACAATGGTAAGCTTCCCTACTCCCGCACGAGTAAGGGCCTCTGCGTTAGCAGACCCCAATGCCCCCGCCCCTAGAAGTAAGACATGCTTCTTCAAAATTCTCGATTGGCCCCCTTCACCAATGGGGGAAAATAAAGTCTGCCTTGAATATCGCTCTTGCACTATGAACCCTCCCATCCGATTTGCTCAGCCTCCACTGACAGGTGGAATGAAAGCCACTGTATCTCCATCAGATAGAATCGTGTCATCGTCAGCAAATTCTTCATTGACCGCTGTCATCACGGTTTCAAGACCTTCCAATTGAAATTCCACCCTCATTTTGCCTTTAAGCTGGGCCACACTCATTCCATTTCCTTCTATAGAAAGAGTCTCTTTGCCTAACTCATCTTTCAATTGGGCAAATAAAAGTACATTAATCATTGATATCCACCTCTTCCGGTTTCCCTTTTGGATATGGAACTGTTTCCAACTGATTTCCGACCCATGTCTCCCCATCTTCCCAATGTTCCTTTTTCCATATAGGGACAATTTCTTTTATTCTTTCAATCGCATACCTGTTTGCCTCATATGCATCATTTCGATGTGGCGTACTAACGGCAATAACGACTGCGATATCCGTGATTTCAAGTTTTCCAACACGATGGGTGATTGCCGTTTCTGAATCTGGCCACCGCTCCTTAATTTCAGAACCGATTTGCTCTAATTTCTTAATGGCCATCGGTTCATATGCTTCGTAAATTAAGAAAAGAGTCTTTTTTCCTTTCGTCATTTCCCTCACTGTACCAATAAAGGTCGTGACGGCACCTGCATTCCGCTCTACTACTTTATCAATCACTTCCTGGATGACAATCGGCTCTTTTGAAATTTTATAATTCATGTCTACCATCCTTTATATATAATTCAGTTTGATCAATATACCCTGCCTCTTTATAATCTTCCCTCGTATTCATATTGAAAAAAAGGTGTTGAAGATGTTCAGGATTCTCGTGATATAACTTAAAGTCGGTTTCCTTCATGATTTTCACCGAAATTTTTTCCAAAAATAGACCCATTTTCAACTCGCGTTTTAATAAGCACTCCGTCAGTACAGGAAGACACCTTTTATGATAAACAGCAAAAAGCGGTTGGATCCTGCCATTTATTTCCGGAATGACAGCATCGAATTCAGGTTCATAATAGGAAATGATATCATTTATGGCAGCCGCATTCACAAAGGGCATATCACAGGCCGTAAGGAATTGAAGCTCCGTTTTCGCAGCGGTCATCCCTGCATGCAATCCGCCAAGAGGTCCTTGATCTTTATGTATATCCGGTATTAACGGAAGTTGCAGAAAACGATAATCTTCAAAAGTATTGGTAATGACCAGAATGTTTTCTGACACCTTTTTCAATTCGGCTGCCACTCTTGAAATGTTCGTAACGCCGCCTATGGTCAACAGAGCTTTATTCACTCCCATACGACTTGATTTCCCACCAGCTAAAAGTAACATAGTCCATTCCAAACGAATCACCTCCCTATTTTGGGTTTATTCCCGCAACCAACGGTAAAGCTATAATAAATGCATCCACTAATGAAGCGTCCCTATATTTAAATATTTTAAATCAATTTTGAAAATAATGACACTTTCACATCTTTGCTTATATATCAAAAGTTTGGACAAAGCATATTTCCAAGGAGCAGACTAGGCCTTTCCATTTCCTTATTAAAGGACTCATATAGGGTGACAACTAAGTTTTACATAAAAGAAATTTTGGTATATTCTAAAAATAGGATATTACCTGGTATGCTGATAATATCGATATCTAATTCTCCTGAGGAGGTCACATAATGACTATGAAAAGAGCTATGACAGTTGCCGGATCGGATTCGAGCGGCGGAGCGGGTCTTCAAGCAGATTTAAAGACATTTCAAGAATTCGGCGTTTACGGTATGTCCGCTTTAACGACAATCGTGACGATGGATCCTAAGAATGGGTGGTCCCATAATGTATTCCCTACACCGGTTGAGGTTTTGGAAGCCCAAATCGAAACGATTTTATCAATCGGCATTGATGCCATGAAAACGGGAATGCTTGGATCAGTGGAAATCATTGAACTTGTTGCCCGTAAAATCGACGAGTTGAAACTGGACAAAGTCGTAATCGATCCAGTTATGGTATGTAAAGGTGAAGATGAAGTGTTGCACCCTGAAACAGCTGTAGCTTTGCGTGAACTTCTTGTTCCACGTGCAACAGTAGTTACGCCAAACCTGTTCGAGGCTGCCCAGTTAGCTGGGACAGCACCTATCAAGACGATCGATGATATGAAGGGTGCAGCTGAAAAGATTCATGCACTTGGTGCTAAATATGTCTTGATCAAAGGCGGAAATAAGCTGGGGAATGACAAAGCCATCGACCTTCTATATGATGGAAAAGAATTTGAGATCCTTGAATCCGAGAAAATCGAAACAACCAACACACATGGTGCCGGCTGTTCATCTTCAGCAGCTATTGCAGCTCAATTGGCTGAAGGGAAAAGTCCTCGTGAGGCTATCCACATTTCGAAGGACTTCATTACCGAAGCGGTTCGCCATTCTTGGAAGATGAATGACTATGTAGGACCTGTTAACCATGGTGCATACCATAAATATGGAATTGCTGAAAACACCCAAAAATAAAACATCAAGTTTAGTGGCCGCTCAAATTCATCGAGCGGCCTTTTTCGCTTTTTTTGTTTTTATTTAGTAAACTAGAAAGAAGGAAAAGCTTATCTAGCCGCCCAGTTAAGGAGGAAATTATAGAATGAAACCTATAGACCGTACAGAGGTGCAAAATGCTATTGATACTTTCGCCGGACAAGATGTATATCTTCACCTTGAAACGACAAATGGTGCCTATGCCACTCATGTAGATGAAGCTTTCTTTTCGGCAGGTGCTTATATTCGTAATGCATTAATACAGTATGAACACGGGAAGATAGTTGGGGATGGACCCTACCGCATCGGCTTAAAGCTCAATATTGGCTGGGTATATGCAGAAGGCGTTAACCACTTCGAAATGGATGAACAAGGTAGGTTGCTGTTGGCAGGACTTGATTTTTCCGGGAAGCTTGCTGTCTCCATGCAGCTCAGCCCTACTCCCTTTGAATGAGTACAACTTGCTTGATATTTTAATATTATTCCGATGAATACTCCCATTCACCGATAACCATACTCACTGTAAGTAGAACGGAAGGAGAAATATACCTTGGAAAAAGAACGTCATGTATTAGTTATTTTCCCACATCCCGATGATGAAGCCTTCTCGGTCTCTGGAACGCTTGCCCTTCATAGAGAAGAGGGCACTCCCGTCACCTATTTATGCTTAACTTTAGGAGAAATGGGACGTAATTTAGGAAATCCTCCATTTGCAACAAGAGAATCGCTCCCTAAAATTCGTAAAAAGGAATTAATCGATGCAGCAAATGCGATTGGAATCCAGGACTTGCGCATGCTCGGTTTGCGTGATAAGACAATCGAATTCGAAGATGATGAAAAGCTGACTTCATTATTTACCGATGCTATCAATGAATTGAATCCTTCATTGATCATTACGTTTTACCCAGGATACAGTGTCCATCCAGACCACGAAGCAACAGCACGGGCTGTGGTTCGGGCTGTGGAAAGAATCGAAGAAAAAGAGAGACCTAAACTTCATTGTGTCGCGTTCTCCAATAACTGCATCGATGAGTTAGGACAGCCCGACATCATCCATGATATATCTGCCGTAGAAGAAAAAAAGGTAGCTGCATTCACTGCCCATCGTTCGCAAACGCAAGCAATGGTAATCGATTGGAAAGAGAAATTCGAAAATCAGGATGCTGATTTTCTCGACTGGATCCGCAAAGAACGATTATGGACCTATAAATTTTAAAGAAACCGCCAATATGGCGGTTTCTTTGTTTATGGCAAAAAAAAAGCGCCTGCTGATTACAGGCGGAGAAAAGGGGGATAATTTGGAAAATTAATCATTATAAAGCATCCCCTAAATTTCCCATTTTATACAGACATATAAAAAAATTAAGCAGACAAACGTTCCTCATGATGCATTTTCTTTCTTGCTGAGGCTTTTTTTCCATGTGCCAAATAATAAATCCCGATAAGGGCGAATGCAAAGATTGACATTCCCATGAATAACCCTTTGAACCCGGTAAATGGGATAAGGAAGCCCAATAGGAATGGGCCAACACCAATACCAAAATCATACATTGTAAAAAACGTGGATGTGGCTAATCCCATCCGATTTGATGGGGATTCCTTGATAGAAATCGCTTGACAGCTTGATTGGAACGTACCATATCCCACTCCGATAAAGGCACCGGCAATCAGAAGCGTGATACCATGATGGGATTGGCTGAGGATGACCATACCCATGGCAAACAGGAAGAGCGATGGGTAAATGACTGCATTCTCCCCCTTCACATCGAACATTCGTCCTGTAAACGGGCGGGACGCCAAAAGGAATACAGCAAATACTACAAAGAAAAAGCTCGCCGCATCCATTAAATCCATTTCCTTTGCAAAAGATGTTAAATAGGACAAGATGCTCGAATAGGTAAATCCGGCAAATCCGATAAAAATGGATATGGGCAGGGCCCTTTTTTCAAAGTAATCACTGATTTTAAATCCCTTCTGTGGTAGAGCTCCGCGTTTTTCCCCTTCAGGTACATTCATGAACAACGATGCGACTAAAGAAAATGCGGCAAATAAAGAGGCAGCATAGAAAATGATCGAATAGCTAAAATGCTGTGTGATCAGCAATCCAATAAACGGACCGAATGCCATTGCCAAGTTTGTACTCATGGCAAAGTAGCCTGTACCCTCCCCGCGTCTTTCATTCGGAATGATATCTGCAGCAATCGTTCCAGTTGCCGTTGTGGCAAGGCCAAAAGCAAAACCATGAATAAGACGATCGATCAATAAGAGGGGTAAACTATTCACCAGGAAATAGCCAATGGATGCGGCCAGGAATAGAATCAAGGATCCAAGCAACATTTTTCTGCGGCCGATCTTATCAATTTTTTTTCCTGCAATCGGTCTGACAAGCACTGCCCCGAGGACAAAGATACTTGAGGCAAGTCCTGCTTGTGCTTGCGACGCATGAAAGCTATCCATCGTATAAATGGTTAATGTCACCATCAAGACATAAAAAGTTAAAAAAAGAAAAAAATTCACAGACGAGACAATCAGAAAGTCTTTCGTCCACAATTTCGGTTTGTCATTCATTTCAATCCTTCTTCCTTACTATTGTTTTAATTTTTCCTTCAGGAAAATCAAAGTTCGTAACGTTGCCTCACGATCCTCTTCAGCCAAACCATTCATTAATTGAAGTTCAAACTCTTCAACCACTTTTTTGGCCTCTTGAAAAGTCCTTACACCTGATTCCGTTAACTGTATTCTCCGTTCCCGCTTATCTTTTCCTGGGATTTGTTCAATCAAATCAAGTTCTTCCAAACGGTTTACCGTCCGGGTTACCGTCGGCTTCTCCACATCTAGATAAGTGCTTATTTCAACAAGCGTAGAACAGCCATACTGATTCAGATAATATACAATCAGCCACTGGGAATGAAAAAGATCAACCTTAGCCAATTGTTCATTTAACTTTTTGGTAAATGACCTTGAAAATTGTAAGTTATGATGAAAAAAACCATTATGAAAGGACAAAGGTATTCCTCCTGTTAATTAGTTACCTAGGTAACTATACACTTATTCTTTAAAAATGTCCAGCCTTCGGATGAAGAAAACACTTGTCGTGAATTTCGCGCTGTTTACTCGTGAATTTTGCTGTTTTACTCGTGAATTTCGTACGTTTACTCGTGAATTTCGCGCTTTTACTCGTGAGTTTTGCTGTTTTACTCGTGAATTTCTGCTACACTCGTGAGTTCGCGCTGTTTACTCGTGAGTTTCGCGCTTTTACTCGTGAATTTCACGCTTTTACTCGTGAGTTTTACTGTTTTACTCGTGAATTCCACGCTTTTACTCGTGAATTCCGCAAACTGTATGGGTCAAATCGGGGCCATGCCATGCTCTTCGTGGTCGATGCTTCGAGGCCATAAACAAAAAGGGAACCCCGCTATTAAAAAGCGAGGCTTCCGATATTTGATCTTTGCGCTTCGGAATGATTTCATTCAAAAACTATTTTGAATTACACAAATACCACATCTCCGAGCTTCTCATTGATAACTTCAGGACATATTTTTTAACCGGGAAAGTGGCACACGATAAAGCTTATCATCCTTTTCATCAGGATTTCCTCGGCCATCCGTATTGTTGCTTATGAAATAAAGGAATTCTCCATCTACGGATACATCACGTATCCGCCCAAAACCCGTAATGATAGTAGTCAGCTTGCCGCTCTGTACATCATAACTTTTAACCGATTCGCCCCTTAAGGCAGCAAAATAAAGCTTTCCGTCAAAATAGGCCATTCCAGAAGGGGCCCATGTTTGCTCGCCGGAATGAATCAATGGATTTACCATATCAGGTTTTTGCTCATCGCCCTCTATTTCTGGCCAGCCGTAGTTCTTACCTGGATCAATCTTATTTAATTCATCGTGAGCCGAGTCCCCGTGCTCACTTTCATACAACTGCCCAGATTCATCCCACGCCAGACCTTGTGGATTGCGGTGACCGTATGAATAAACGTATGAATTCCCGAAAGGATTATCTTTCGGAATGGTGCCATCCAGATTCATGCGCAAAACCTTCCCGCCTAAGGAATTAATACCCTGTGCGATCTCCGGCTTTCTTGCATCACCTGTTGTTGCATATAGCTTATCATCCGGTCCAATCTTGATCCGGCCACCATGGTGGTATTCCCCGCTTGGTATGCCGTCAAGCAAGGTCTCCTTCTCCTGCCAATTATCACCAACTTTTTGTAAAATGATGATTCGATTGATGGAATCCCCGCCTTCTTCATACGTATAATAGGCGAAAGCTTGCCCGCTCTTGGAGAAATCGGGAGTTAACAAAAATCCAAGTAATCCCGCTTCCGCTTTTGCGGACAATGTCTTTTTAAGATGGACCTTTTGCCTTGTCATCTTCCCCTTGTCCCATTCTACGATGGTTCCTGTCCGCTCTGATACATACATTGTGTCCCCATCCTTCTGAATCGACCATGGGGAATGCAGGTTCGTTACTAGCACATCCGGATCTTCTCCTAAAGTGCCCGTCACTTCTTTATCAGGCTTCGGCTGGGTTATGCTGTCATCTTTATTCATGTTACAGCCAGTTAAAGTCAATGTAGCCATAAGGAAAAATAAGAGCCATCTTTTCAAAAGTCATTCCCCTTTCGATTCATCAGTTTAATAGGCTGACTGTTTAAGTACCTTTAAAATGGCCTCCGCTACACCGGATTCATCATTCTTACCTGTTACTTCATCACACAGTTTTTGAATATCGAGCGGGGCATTTCCCATTGCAACAGACAAACCTACCCGTTCAAACATGGATACATCATTATAATTATCCCCAATGGCCATGGTTTCCCGCATCAAGCCGGCTTTTTCATTTACATAAGTTTCAAGTGCCGTACCTTTTTGAGCTGTCCCACTCATGATTTCCACATTTCCCCGTCCCGATGAAGTGACTGTAACTCCCTTTCCTTTCAATTTAGAAGCAATTTGATTTAATAAACTTAAATCTTTTGAGAAGCTGAGAATTTTATAATATTCCACATTTGAATGGCGGAATAACTCGGAATAATCGGAAATGGAGGTCACCTGTCCAAGCTGTAAACGCTCCTCTGCAAATTTCCTCATTCTCTCAGGGTCAATCTCCGGATTGGCTGTAACAAATACATCCACCAATGCAGCTATTGCGTTTTCATAGTCTTTAGAATAGATTCCCTGACTCGTATATATTTCGAAATAAATTCCTTGTTCTTCGAGGAATTCACCTACCATGCTAGCAGTTGCGGCTGACATTGGATTGGAAGCAGCAATCTTTCCATCCTCCCTGAAGAGTGCAGCACCATTTACACAGATGACAGGACAAACGATGCCTGCTTCATCTAAAGCTACCCTTGCTTCCACATAAGATCTGCCAGTAGCAATGATTACTTCCACTCCCTCACTTTGCGCCTTCTGGATTGCGTCTCTATTTTCCTTACTGACCTTTTGCATTTTGTTTAACAATGTTCCGTCCATATCAATTGCGATCGTCTTTATCAATTCAACCTGCTCCTTTTTTTCAATATAATCCCTATTTTAACCGAAAGAGCGTGGATAAACACGTTTTCCAAACTCGTCTTGATTCTTGCTGTAACTTCAGTCATATAAGAAGTCCAATTATGTAAATAAATAAACTGCACCTAATGAAGAAAGGTGCAGTTTGTTTTCTTAATGTAGAATCTTGTGGCTATCCACTTCCTGTGCCCGTTCAATAATCTGTTGGTGAATGTCGCTTTGAATGTCATCGATTGCTGTAAAGTCCATCGCTTTCACATAAATCTTTTCAAGTTCGTCATGCAGCTCTTTTGCTTTAGCAAGACTTGCTGTAGCTTCATTCATTTTCGTCCTGTACCTGGAGGAAACATCCTTTATCTGATCAGCATAAATTTCATCTGTTCCTGGCAAGATGGCCGTTTTATATATATCAATGATTTCATCACCTTCACAACTCGGAAAGTATTCATGAGGGGATGTGCTGTCAAAAATGGCAATCCCTACTTCCCGGACGATTACCATGTCCAAGCTATGCGGATCGAAACCACAATGATATACTTCCACATCAAAACCTCTTTGCTCAGCAGCCTTTGCAATCTTTTTCAGCATCGTTGATTTACCGGAACCCGGACGCCCCTTTAAAAAGTACCGTTTTTGTACTCCTTCAGTAATATTAGGAACGAAATCAACTGCACCCTTTGGTGTTGCGGCTCCTAAAAACCGATGACGAACATCAGCCTTCTTGTTAAGGACGATATCTCTATAAAAGCCTTCTATCAATTTATTGGTCAACCCATTCAATTTAACGAAATCAATATTTGCCTTATAAATGTCTTCCCATTCATCATGTATCTTCAAGGCTTCAGCGAACAGGGCATATGCCTTTTCAAAACTCTTGCTTCTCGCATTCGTCAATCTTATGATTGCCGCTCTTTCGGAAGCCAGCTGCTGAGAATTCCAAGCAGACCCTAGATTGACATATTCCTCAATGGCCCCTGGTGCCTTCGGCTCAATCACATGCGGCGCTGTCCCATCCACGAGTCCAATCTTCAAAGCCGGTATGATTACTCCATCAATGGAATCATTATCGGACGAACAATGTAAAAACTCGATGTCATAGTCTTTATCCAGCCATTCTTGGCCGATTTTTTTCATAATGGTCGATTTACCGGAACCAGGTCCGCCTTTTAATATGAATAATCTTTCCAAACCTGCTAAATTGGAATCATATAAACTATAAAAACCTTTAGCCGTATTGCCTCCAGCGAAATAATGCATCACTTTTCCTGTCACTTTTACACTCTCCCTCACAATACAGATGTGATATTCAAGACAGCGTATGCAGAAAAAACCTATTAGGTGAATGCCTAAAGATAAACCGTCTATTTTATAAGGGCTACAGATTCCGCTTGTGTGACTTCCAGGAACTCTGACGGTTTTAAAACTATCTGTGTACCGATCCGCCCTCCGCTTACGATGATTTCAGGCAGGTTGGTTGCACTTTCATCGATGAAGGTCGGGTATTGCTTTTTCATTCCGATCGGTGAACAGCCTCCCCGAATGTAACCTGTATATTTTTGCAGGTCTTTAACCGCGAGCATTTCAATTTTTTTTGCACCTGCCGCCTTTGCTGCTTTTTTCAAATCCAGTTCGGTGGCTACAGGAATGACGAATACATAAAGCTGCTGCGGTCCGCTATGGGTAACAAGTGTTTTAAAAACGGTTTCGGGAGTTTTTCCAATTTTGTCCGCAACAGTGATCCCGTCGATTTTTCCATCATTGGCATCATAACTCATCATGCCATACTCTATACGTTTGTTATCAAGAATTCGCATTGCATTCGTTTTACTTGCTCCCATATTAATATTCTCCCTTATCGTTTTCCTCCATCTTACCATTTTTAAATACCAGGCAAAAAGAAAAGCACAGTGCTTATACAACTGTGCTTTCCCTTAAATTCATTCTAAATGACGTCTTTGGAAATCAGCAATCCGCTTGTAGTCGCCTTCCAATTGCCTGCTCACGGATAAATAAATCGACATTAATTCTTCATACACTTTAACGTTCTCTTCGCTTGGGACAAGTTCATTCGTTTCACCGATCATACCCTCAACCTCATCAAGGCTTTCTATTTCCCCTAAAGCGTATAATCCAAGTACGGCCGCACCTAAGCTCGAACTCTCAAAGCTTTCAGGAATTGTCACGTTCTGATTGAATATATCAGCCATGATTTGACGCCAGAGCTTTGAGCGGACAAATCCACCGCTTGCATGAATTTTCTTGGGAGCACCTGTCAATTCCCTTACAGCAAGAAGGACACTATACAAGTTATACATCACACCCTCCAACACTGCCCGGACCATATGATCACGAGTGTGATGAAGCGCAAGTCCAAAGAAGGAGCCCCTAGCATCGGCACTCCATAATGGCGCCCGTTCCCCAGCCATATACGGGTGGAATATTAGCCCATCGGATCCAGGTGCGATATTGGAAGCCATATCCGTCAGTATCTCATAGGAATCCTGGCCCGATGCCTTGGCTTTTTCAATTTCCACACGGCCTAATTGATCGCGTGCCCATCGGAAAGTGATTCCCCCATTGTTGACCGGTCCGCCGATTATCCAATGATTCTCAGTAAGGGCATAGCAGAATGTCCTGCCTTTCGGATCGGTAATCGGTCGGTCACTGACGGTTCTTACCGCACCGCTCGTTCCGATTGTCACTGCCAGAACTCCTGGCTTGATGGCGTTTTGCCCTAGGTTGGCAAGCACACCATCACTCGCGCCAATCACAAACGGGGTACCTGCCCGAATGTTCATTTTTGCAGCTAATTCCTCACTTAAACCTGAGAGGGTATGCGTTGTAGGGACAAGCGTTGGCAGCTTGTCAGCCCCAATACCGGCAATGGTAAGTGCCTCTTCATCCCACTTCAGGTCATTCAAGTTGAACATGCCCGTTGCAGATGCAAGCGAATAATCCATCACGTACTCATTGAAAAATTTATAGATGATGTATTCTTTAATTCCTATGAATTTGTCCGTTTCGTTAAAAACCCCAGGATGCTCATTTCTTAACCACATTACTTTCGTGATTGGGGACATTGGGTGAATGGGTGTTCCAGTCCTATGATACAATTGCATCCCCTGTTCAGAAGCCTTCAATTTCTCCGCATAAGAAACACTTCGATTATCCGCCCAAGTAATGCTATTCGTTAGCGGATTACCGTCTTTCCCCATGGCGATCAAGCTATGCATAGCCGAACTGAACGATATGAAACCCAGTTCATCCTTTTCTATACCGCTTGCAATCATGACCTCGCCTATAGAAATGATGACCGCTTTATAAATTTCTTCGGGATCTTGTTCCGCAACGGAAGGAGTTGGACTGTGAAGAGGGTATCCCTTCGAACAAGAATGGACAACTTCCCCCCTTTTTGAAAAAAGAACAACCTTCGTACTCGTCGTACCAATATCGATTCCCATCATATAACCTGAATGTTTCATACTTACATCATGCTCCTTTCTCTTAAACAATTGAATTCAATAGTAAGATTAGGATAAATGAAACGACTGATATATTCGTTTCCATAACCGTTCAAGATTTTGCCGTTTGTGCGACTGTTAAATTAAGGAACTCTTCGATCATCTCAAATCCTCATCATTCAAGTGGGATGGAATTAATGAACTCGAACCGATAGCAAGGAGCAGCAATTTAAAATTAACACCTGGAAAAGAAGATATGATCGGCAGTACACTACCTGCCGCAGCTGTCATCACGACAGTTGCTGAACCTGTGGCCTCTTGAATCATAACTACCAAACAGAATCGGTGAAATATCAAAGTAAGCCGCTTAACTTGCAATGGCTTCACGACTCCACTCATGATCAATACATTTTCAAATGCATCGCCAGCTCCGATAATCAAAATAATGGACGCGGTTGGAGCGAGACAGGCGGATATAAATTGGTTTATTTCTTCTTTATTAAAACGTCTGGTGTAACCTAATGTAAAGAATGAAACCCCACAGAGACCATGTGGCCGATAATTGTTCTTCAAATGAAGACATGCCAATTCATTCTTCTGCAAACACGGCATCGGAAGCACCAGCCTGCTTTAACACGTGATTAAGGTAATGCCGAAAGCCGGAAGTATTACTGCCCCTGTCTGAACAGCATCTGCAACATTCGGAACATCCATACCTGCGAAAATCCTTAAAATGACGGATGCAAGCAGTAGCCATTAAATGGGCGAGATTTAGCTTTTGGGTGATAATGATCAAGAAAATCCTGGAACTGGACCATAAATCAATGAACTATTGTTATGGATCAATCCAAATAAACCAGACATCTGCTGCAACTCTGTCTGATGTTGATTAAAAAGACCGTTATGATTTCTTGTCATTCTTAAACCAGCCGAACCTTTGGAACCCCTTATAATCTCTCTATGTATATAAGGCAAACTCAGAATAATATTTTATAATGAATAAATAACATAATTGAAAATTTAAACGCTTTTAAATCACTAAATTATGACCTAAATGAAAAAAGCATCGAACCAGTTCATTGTGAACTGGAACCCGATACCCGATTCATTCATAAAATGATCATTCACCAATAAAAAGAGGACCGGATTGGAGCTTGATTTCTTCCTCCAGATGTTCAGGATAAGCAATGAGGAAGCAGGTAGATGGCCCAGAGGATTTTTCGATATCGACTTTATTACTTATTTGGATAGAAACACCTTCACCACTTGGGTCCAGATGCTTCCACTCATACGCTATCCCTTTTGAACCGACTGGAAGTGCCTGAACTTCTTCCATTTCACATAGGCTTTTATATAAAGATAATGGGGCGATCCAATCTTGTTGATCCATAACTTCTTCTCCAACGAGCGGCCTGCCGATGAGAGCAATTTTCTGTAAAGGATGTTGCTTTTTAACACCTTCATTCCTTCGTTTACCAATCACCATAAGACCAATTGCTGATTGAAGAAGCGGCATGTTACTTTCTGTGCTGCCAGTAATGGGGAGGCCCTCCATTCCCAATTCTTTCAGCCCCTCCCTGACACCCCTGGTCAAGTCCTCCCAGGCTTCATCACCGCAGAAATTATTTAGAACGACGGATACTGGACTTCCGCCAACGCCCAAACATTCCATGACGGCAACCCGAAAGGAATAATATCCAACGACCTCATAAGGGACATGGACCAGATCTTTTTCCTTTAGACCGATGCCGCCACTATTATCACTTGAAACAATCAATGAATCTGATTCGGAAAATGGTAAAATCATTGAATCACTCATTCTACGAGTCCATCTTTAAAAATCATTTTTTTCAAAACAGGCTCCAAGCGTGGCAGTAAAATGGCTGCCAATACTACATTTACCGCCGTCGCCGCCGTTAATCCCGGAACAAGCAACGTGTAAACACCCTTGCTGACCAGAAAGGCGAAAGGCAGGGCCAAGATGAAGGCGTTACCGATGAAGAAGAGGAAAAATGCGCCTATTTTTTTCCCGTGTATATATAAAATGCCGAACATCCATACGAGGACTGCCATTTCGGCCATGATCAAAAAATGGAATGGCCCAAGTGGCATGCTGCCGATGAACGCTGAGATGATATGACCAAGCCCCGCTACAATAGCCCCCGATACCGGGCCAAGTACGACAGCCGCCAAAAGGGCCGGAAAACTATCCAAAGCAATACTGCCTATTGGGGAAGGGACTTTAATCATTGCCCCGACCGCCGATAAAGCAATAAAAATAGCGATTGTACTAATTTTTCTTACGTCCATGTCTACTCTTTTTCCTTTCTTTTCCCTCCACGGAATACATTTGCACTGCGGATATATTCCACATCTTTCACACCAAGGCGGAAATTGATCACACGTCCAACAGCAAAAAAGTAATCCGACAAACGATTTAAATATTGAAGTGATAATGGTGAAACTGCTGCACCGGACTTAATCAATGAAACGACCAATCGTTCAGCCCTCCTTGTAACCGTTCGGGCAATATGAATGGTTGCAGCCGCTTTTGAGCCGCCAGGCAGGATGAACTTTTCCAATTCCGGCGCTTCGAGTATGAAGGCATCTATTCGTTCTTCCAAATAGGTAATGGCCTCATCCGTCAGCTTTTGTGGGGCCTTCTCGGAAACGGTTGCCAAATCACCGCCACAGTCAAATAGCTCATGCTGGATTTTCTCTAGATCGGCCAATACATCCGTAAATATAGCGGGATCCAATTCAGTCACCGCAAGACCGATATAGCTATTCACTTCATCCACTGTTCCATACGATTCAACACGGATGTCATCCTTGTCAAGCCGGCCTCCGATTACGCTTGTTTGTCCCTTATCCCCTGTACGTGTATAGATTTTCATCCCATTACCTCCTCTATTTTATTCTTTGGTTAATTCCGTACCAAATGATGTCAACGCGCCTTGAAATGGATGCTACATCTTGAAAGACCCATCCGCAGGCATCGCGCCATCTGCGATCACTTGCTTCCATCGGGACAATGCCTTTGGAAATATCAGAGCCGATCACAATGAAATGGTGTTCATCCCTTTCCTTCTCCCATATTCGCCAGTCAGCCATGATTTCCTTCCACCTTTTTCGAATCGAATCAGAATCCATCTTTTCTGCATCTTGTTGTATCCATGCATCCAACCCCTGCAATACAACAGTATTGCCTTGGAAATCAATCAATTCCGGCTGTTCTTTTCGATAACCGGATAGCCAAAGGACATCACTTTCCAGACCATACAATTGCTTTACCCATTTAGTTTTCCCATTATAGGCGCCGCCTGTAACAAAGTGCATCGTTCTCCCCTCCTTAAGCTGTTCCGGTCTTCCCATATCAGCTCATATCCCCTGCCATGTGAAATCCCCCAATCAAAAAAATTCTTTTCCTTCGGGGCATAGCGGACCAATAAATCACGAATTACCCCTCCATGTGTCATTATGGAAAATCGGTTCTCCTTACAGGCAATCAATTGTTTCCAGCCATTATTAACACGTTCGGAAAATCCCGGATAGCTTTCACCCCCAGGCACCAATGCCTTCATGGGACGTTCCAGCCAATTAAGATAATCTTCATCTGCCTTCAAATCATCATACGTCTGCCCTTCCCAACTGCCGAAATTCATTTCACGGAACGAAGCGTTTTTGACCGGAACTATATCCGGAAACAGCAGTCTTGCAGTTTCCACACAACGAGGCAAATCACTCGTGTAAATTTTTTCATACTGTGGGTAAGATCCCCTTAAGTCTAGAATTTCCTTTTCCCCTTTGATACTTAATGGAGAATCCGTCCAGCCTAAATAGGCCTTTCGCTCATTTGCTACTGTCAGCCCATGGCGAAGTAGTGTAATAGCCACAATATCAGCCATAACCAAAGCTCAACCCCTTCCACGGATGCCCCCAGTACATCCCCCGTTATCCCACCGAACCAACTGATGACTTTACGTTTTATATAAAACAGGAAAAACAGTGCAGCCAGACACATGATGAAAAATAAGGTGACAAGCTTAGAATCGATGATCCAGGCGATCGCCAGACCTACAAGGAGGTACAGCAAATAAATGGGCAAACTGCTTTTCTTTACTGCACTTTGAAAAAAAGCGCCGAGCCCCTCTTTTTTAGCCAGTGGCATCCGGATAAGTAAATAACCCATCACACATTTGCTTAAGAGTGGAAGGGCAATGATCAAGAAGTATGTCCATTCATTGACCCTTTCGACAATTTCATAGATAAATATGAACCGGGCGGCCAAAAGGACAATGACGGAGATGACACCGAATGCACCTGTCCTTGAATCCTTCATGATTTCCAATCGCCGCTCTTTATCCTGATAGGAAAAAAAAGCATCACTTGCATCGATCCAGCCATCGAGATGCAAACCTCCCGTTAATGCCATCGTCAAAAACCAAAGGAAAAAGGCAATTGCAAGCGATGACAATGGGGTCCATTCCACTAGTGCATATAAAACACCGCCCAATATCAAGCCTAGTAAAAGACCAACTAGTGGAAAGGTTTGAATGGCACGGTGTATATATTTCTTCTCCATAGGAAGCTGCTTCTTAATTGGAAAAACTGTAAAGAACTGCAGGTTAATTAAAAATCCAATCACTGCGTTCATTCCTGCATGCACCCTTTCTTCCGCAATGGGATTCCCGATTCAACTAGATAGGCTTCATTCGCCTGCCCGACGATCGTTTGATGAAGCAGGCCTAATGTTTTTCCGTATATATGGAGGAAATCATTCTGGAAAATCGGTTCCTGCACCAATTCATTGCTCACGACTATTAAACAGCTGGATCGTTTTCTTATCTCATTGATCCCGGTTATTATTTTTGAAAAAACGCTTTGTAAAAACTCCTTTTCAAGCGGAACACCTGGGCCAAATAGTTCGTTATCAAGCAGGGTTGTCAGACAATCGAGCAGGATTATGGAATCCTGATTAATGTCCGCTCCTATTCGTGTAATATCCGTTGCGTATTCCGAAGTCTTCCAGGCGATTGGGCAGCTTTCTCTATCTTTCTGGTGCCTAAGGATGCGTTCACCCATTTCAACATCACTGACACGGCCGCAAGCGAGGTAATGCAAGTTCCCATCCGTTTGAAGTGCATATTCAAGGGCTTTTCTTTCCGCGAAACTGCTTTTTCCGGACCGGACACCCCCGGTTATAAAACAGAGCCTTGCTTTCTCCACTGTCTTACCCCCTCCATCAGCGCTTCGTTATCACGTTCACTCTTCACTGCAAACCGAAGCCACTTTCCATCCAACCCCGGGAAATTATAGGTATGGCGCGGTACTATTCCTTTTTTTAGCAAAAAGGGAAAAAGGGATAAGGATTCATCTTTCACTAAATAGAAATTAACTGCGCTATCAGAGACACTCAACCCTTGTTCCTCATAAAACCGGAATAGTTTCTGCTTTTGCAATTGAATATAGTCTCTTGTTTTTCTCATATATGCTTCTTCAGCAAGACAGATTTTCCCTACTTCCAATGCAACATGGTTGACGCTCCAATGCGGTTTATAAGTTCTTACACGGGTTATGATGTCAGGTGCAGCAAGCAAATAGCCTAGTCTCAAACCCGGAATTGCAAAGATTTTAGTCATTGATCTTAGAATGAGTAAATGTGGAAATTCATTGATTAAAGAAGCATAAGTAAAGGCATCTTCCGTGAAATCATAAAAAGCCTCATCCATGACAACCAGGCAATCCGCTTTTTGACATTCAAAGATCAATTCCCTAACTTCATCCTTCTTAAATGAAACACCCGTCGGATTATTAGGCGTACATAAGAAAATTGCATCATATTCGGATAATCTAGGAATCAACCGATCCAAGTCCAGTTTCCACTCAGGTGCATCAAGCTGATGAAAATCTACCTCACATCCTGCTGCCAAACAAGCTTCTGCATATTCCGCAAATGCCGGCTGAATGATCAACACCCTTTGATTGGTTAACCTGTTCGCTACCAACATGATTATTTCTGCACCACCATTTCCCACCAAAACGGATTGCTCAGGAAGCGCTTCTTTTTTGGCAATTGATTTTGTCAGTTCAATCGCATGCGGATCTGGGTAATGTAAGATTCCTTCGAAAAATCTAGGCCACTGTTCCTTTATACGTAAAGGCGGACCCAATGGGTTGATGTTAGCACTGAAATCGAGAACCGATTCAGGCATTTCGATTTCCAGCGCTTCGTAAAGATAATGAGGATTAGAGCCATGAGAAGGTAATGTCAAGAATAAGTCCCCCTAGCCATAGCATCAGTAGAAATAGAAAAGATGACCGATGCATGATGGTAATCGTTTTTGGTATATGTTTTGCTTCTAATCGAACAAGCGGAACGCCCATCCTCGCACGGTCGGAAACAATTCCTTTGTACATATTCCGGCCGCCTAGCTGTATTCCCAAAATGGCAGCAACGCCTGCTTCACACCACCCGCTATTCGGACTTGGATGTTTTTTAGCATCATTGAATAATATCTTCCATCTAGCACCAAATCCATGATAGCCGGATTTTGAGCTCAGCAACATCAGGAACCCAGTGAGGCGGCTGGGAATCCAGTTCACGATATCATCGAGCTTGGCTGAAGCCCAGCCAAATTGCCCATATTTATCATTTTTGTACCCAACCATGGAATCGCAGGTATTAATTGCCCTGTACACCATTGCGAGCGGCGCACCGCCAACAGCTGCCCAAAACATTGGGGCAGTAACACCATCACTGGTATTTTCTGCTACGGTTTCTACCGTCCCCCTGACGATTTCGGATTCATCAAGATCAGAAGTATCACGGCCCACGATATAGGAAAGTTTTAGCCTCGCTTCAGGATAATCCCGTTCATTCAGCGGATGGCACACATCCATTCCAGCTTGCTTTAAGCCCTTCTGAGCTATCGTAGTGGCAATGACAACAGCCTCCCAAAGGATACCTGCAAGCGGATGGATCCGATAAGCCAAGTAGACGGTTAGGCCTGTAATCAATATCACCATCGCTAAGACGATGATCAACATGAAGAGTCCATTCCGTTTCTTATATGCCCCTCTATTGAATGCCTGATCCAACTTGCTTATCATCGTTCCTATCCATTTAACTGGATGCGGCCAATTTGGCGGATCACCAATTAATAAATCAAGGAAAAACGCCAGTGTAACTGCAATAAGATGATGGTAAATCATAGATCCTCAATCCGTTTCCGATTTTTCTTTATTGCTTCTACTGTACAATCATATACACCGCGACTGATCAGCTTCCCTAACGGAGTGATGGTGCCTGCATATTGAAGCGCCTTCCCTCTTTGGGACGCTGCAATCAAAATACTGTCGGTCGATGTTCCTGTTGCACATGTATTCGTCACCTTATCCATGACATTCGAATCATGAAGCGCTTTTACTTTTGCCTCGGTTGCAGTAACTATGCTGTGTATGAAAGCCTCTTCTGCCAAATGCCCATTTATGAATATCCATGTATTTATGGTTCCTGGAGTGGAACTCCAAGAATGCCGGTCAGCTAAAGAAGCGTCGATGGCATTCCCTACACCAGCCGTCACGATGATAAAAACCGAGAAATCTTCAGCTCTCATTAACTTGAAGGCAACCGTATCGAGAAAGACGGCTGTCATCATCCCCACCGTTTCCTGCGGTTCAAATCCATGAGTTCTTAAATAGCCGGCCATTTCAACATGATGATCTTCGCAGTCATAATCATGATGGACATGCCTATTCACGAAATATTTATGCCAGCCCGTACCCGAACCGGTCACTCCAGAAGACATCGTTCTAAGCGGGATCGGAGAATTCAATTGAATCATCTCAGGTCCCATTGTCAGATAAGATTCATCAATTTCCAATGGGATAGTGTCATTGCCATGCTTCTCCGGAACGATGAACATTTGAGGTTTCGGAAGTGCGGGATGTGGATGTTTTTCGATCGTCGTATGATATACACCTTGAATCCGTTCCTGTTGGAGCACTTCATTCGGCACATCAACAACCTGAATTTGCCCTTTTTCAAGCAACATAAGCCGATCACAATATAATCCAGCCAAATTCAAGTCATGAAAAATTGAAATAACGGTTAACTCCTGTTCTTTTGCCATTTTTCTCATTAGATCAAGAAGGTCCTTTTGATAGGAAAGATCCAAATGGTTTGTAGGCTCATCCAAAAAAAGGATTTCCGGTTCCTGGGCAAGTGCCTGTGCCAGCAAGACCCGTTGTCTTTCCCCACCTGACAATCGTTCAAAATGAAGATCCTGAAAATCCGCTACTCCCGTTTGTTCCATAACCCGTTGGACGATCATTTCATCTTCTGCGGACCAACTATGGAACCAGCCCGTTTGATGGGCATACCTCCCAAGTGAGACCGTCTCTTTTACTGTATAGGAGAAAGCTAATGAGGAATGTTGAGGGAGCACGGCAATGACCTGTGCAAGTTGTTTTGATGAATATTCATTCAAATCCCTGCCTCTTATCCGTACGCTTCCGTCCTTATAATCAAGCACCCCGCTAAGCATGCTTAAAAGCGTCGTTTTTCCGCTGCCATTAGGACCAAGGATCCCGAATAATTCCCCTTTATGTACATCAAAAGAGATAGAGTCCAAAACAGTTTTGTTGTCATATCCACCTGTTAACCCTTTTACTTCAAGCATCCGTATTTACCCTTCTCTCCGTCTCTTTAATAAAATCAGCGCAAATGCCGGTGCCCCGATAAGTGAGGTGATCACCCCGATCGGCAGTTCCGCTGGGGCAATGATCGTTCGTGCTACAAAATCCGCCAATATTAAGAATCCGCTTCCTATCAACAATGACAACGGAAGCAAATGTTTATGGTCAGGTCCCCAAATCTTCCGGACAAAATGAGGAATGACCAATCCTACAAAACCAATCGCCCCTGAAACGGCAACGGCTGCCCCTGTCAATGTCGAACCGGCTATCAAGATCCACATTTTCCGCCGCTTCACGTTCACACCTAAGTGTTTTGCCCGGTCTTCCCCGAAAGTCATCGCATTCAATTCGCTTGCATTCATGATCAAGGTCAACGAACCAATGATAAAAAACGGCAAAATGATTACGATATAATTCCATCCGCGCATTGAGACGCTTCCCATCAGCCAGCCGATGATTTGTCTTAATTCTTCACCCGTCAGCGCAATCATCAATGAAATGAAGGCACTTAAAAACGAGCTGAAAATGATTCCCGTTAAGATGATCGTTTCCACTTTCATCGACCGATCCATTTTTTTTGCAAAAGTCAGTACGCAGAGCATCGTGAGCACTGAACATAAGATGCTCAATGCCGGAAGAGTATATAAACCGATGAATGGCAGTGATATATTCAAGAATATTGTCAATACGGCGCCGACCGATGCTCCTGAAGAAATACCTAATGTGTAAGGATCAGCGAGCGGGTTCCGGAGCAGTCCCTGAAAGGCTGCCCCGGCAATCGCAAGTGATGCCCCAACCAAACCAGCGAGCAGCACACGCGGCAAGCGGATGTTCATCACGATATTCGTAAGCATCACATCCGGATCGGCAGAAATCGGCAAGTGAAAAATCTCCTTGCCGATTATTTGTATAAGTACGGAAATCGGAACTGGCACCGAACCAAAGGAAATGCCTATCGTCATTGCGAATAACAAAATTAACAACGCAATCAAATAAGCAAACGCCCATTTAGTTGTCAAATTGGTTCGGATAGACTGCTTTTGCAAGTTCCTCTACTCCTTCTATTAAGCGTGGACCGGAACGGGTCACCAAGTCAGAAGGGACATCAAAGACTTGGCCATTCTTAACGGCATTTACGTCTTGCCATCCTTTTCGGCCTGTCACTTCACTTACTGGATCTTTTGTATAATTACCATACGTTGTAATGATGACATCCGGATTTGCAGCAATCATCGACTCTTCATCAATTTTTGCCCAGCCGTCCAATTCAGCAGCAGCGTTATCCGCTGAAATAATATGAAGCATTTCATCCATGAAGGTATTTTTTCCAGGTGTATATATATCCGGTGATGGCGAAACCTCAATTAAAACGGTCTTCCTATCCGCTTCCTTAACGGATTTGGCTTTTTCCTGAATATCCTTGAGCTTCGTTTTCATATCCGCAACGATTTCGCTTGCCTTATCATTTTCCCCCGTTGCCTTTCCAATCATTTCAATAGATTCATAGACTTGGTCAAAGCTTTGTGCATCATTGACTACAAGGACATCTATTCCAGCATCCTTAAGCTGCTTTAATCCCTCATTTGAATTATGGGCACTTGATGCATGGGCAAGAACAAGGTCAGGCTTCATGGAGACAATCAGCTCCGTGTTCATTTCCATTCCGCCAACTTTTTTGATTTTTTTCGTTTCTTCCGGGTAATTATCATTGTCGGAAACACCAACGACCTTTTTACCTAAACCAAGTGCAAATACCACTTCTGTATTACTTGGTATCAACGTAACGATTTTCTTCGGTTTTTGTTCTATCGTTACTTTTTCGCCCGTTGCATCTTTAATCGTAATCGGGAAAGCGTCGTGTTGAGCATGATTCGTTTGCTGCTTTTCTTTTCCTTCATCAGTAGCGTCACTGCAGCCAACCATCATGCCTGCAGTAAGCAACATCAACAATATCAAACCAAAAATCTTCTTCATTTTCATTCCCCACAATCTTTTCATTTAATTTCTTCACCTAATAATCTCGGAAGGTGCACCCAAAACAAAAAGCACCTCCCGTTAAACGGAAGATGCTTGTATGGCAACAATATCATTACGGACTCTTAGGGTCTGCCACACACCTTCCCATCCGCGTAGGTTACAGGTGTACGAATCTTGGCAGGTCTCCTGGCTCATGGTCATCGTCAACGGCACCTTCCCATATCCCATACAGTGGTACACAGCCGTCAGCTCCCAAATACAGTGGCGGGACCGCGCTGGCATTTCACCAGCTTCCCTTTTAAGTCATTAAGACACCAAATCGTTCATATGTATATAATTTTCACTGCCTTCATTATACACCATGTAAGAATCGATTATTATATGATTTTTCTGAACAAGTTTGAAATGCACCGTCCATTTTCAATGATTTGAAGCATTTTCTACCAGCGACGCGAACCCATCGACTGATAATCCAGGTGAAATCCGAACTCGATGCAAGGCATACATCCCTTGGTCCCTTGAAGCTCCTCCAGGTTCAGTAGTGACTGCCATCTTGTATCCAGCTTCTTCTGAAAGCCTGAGACTCTCTTCATTATAACGACCAACTGGATAGGAAAGCACTGTCGTGTCCTGTTGCAGGATACGATCGAACAGATCCTTTGACTGGACCATTTCCGCTTCTTGCTGCTCTGCCGTCATTCGGTTCAGCTCCAAATGGTTTATAGTATGGCTTTCGATCGAAATCCCATTCCCGCTCATCTCCATCATTTGATTTTCAGTCAGGTGATGACCTTTATCGATGGACTTCCCGATCATGAAGACAGTCGCTTTCATATCATGTTCTTTTAGTATATGGAAAGCGTCCGTGTAGTTATCTGTATAGCCATCATCAAAAGTAAGCCAGACACACTTTTCACTCGGCATCCGATTTTCGGTTAAAACGAGAAATGCTTCTTCAGGGGATAATGTATAGTAACCATTTTCCCGAAGCCACGTCATTTGTAATCGGAATTCCTCTTTTGGTACCCGAAGGCCATTGCCTTCAGAAATGCTATGATACATCAATATTGGAAGCTGTACCGCGGACTCGGCCGTTATCCAGTCTCTCGTATCGATTCGTTCAGTATATAATTCGTCCTCCGAATCCTGCCCAGTGTCATTCTCCGCTGCTGCAGCCACTTCAATGTTATCTTCCGTGATAGGCGCAGCCGTCTTTGTGCCTATATCCTCTAAAATCCCTTGTGAGCATGCCGGTAAAATTAAAATCCCCAGCAGCGTCACCATCCATAAAACTCTATAATTCCCCACTATCATTCTCCTAATTTTTTCTAGCATAATAGTACCAGAAAACCAGGAAATAATAAACTATTCCATTTAATGAAGAGTAAGGAAACAGGAGAGCTGAGTGCCCCCTAAGCGTCTAGATGTTTTTTTTCATAATTATTATTGCTATTAACTTGAAAAGTTTGCCTATAAGAAATATAATAAATAAGTCGTCGACTTTTTTATATGTCCCAGTAGCTCAGCAGGATAGAGCGACAGCCTCCTAAGCTGTAGGTCGTAGGTTCGATTCCTATCTGGGACGCTAATTAGAAACAGCCAAAACCTTGTTGTATCAGGTTTTGGCTGTTTTATTTTATTGGTACAGGGTTATTCTTTGTATGATACAAGGTGTGTTTGAGAAAAATCTCCAAGATTATAACACCAATACAGGTTTCTCCTCGGACATTAGCTTGTCCCAATTTTTCGCACCAAAATCCTCTTGCTCTCTTAAGTGTTACTTAATTTAAATCTCGTTCCATAACGATAAAGCAAATATCCAGTTTGGATCACCGTATCCTTGATAACTTTGAACCGCTTCATAGGTTTTCCCCTGGTGTTCTACTCTGTCACCCTTAGTATATGCTTTAAATGAATCCCATTGTTCATAAGATAAGCTCTGCTCTTTTGTAGTTACTGCAAGAGTATCACTTTTAATCGATCCATTTCCTGCTGCATCTATTGCGGTAACTGTGTATTTATATGTTGTATCAGATTTTAAGTTCATGTCCATATATGATGCAATGTCGGATTTGCCGACTGCTGTCATTTGTCCACTTGCTGTTTCCCTGTATACTACATAATGGTCAATTCCTATATTGTCTTCTGATGGGCTCCACATCAAGTTAACACTAGTTGAGGTTTCCCCCATACTATGCAGTCCTTTTGGCTGATTTGGCGCTTCCGTATCCGGTACTTCGTTTCCTGTCTTTGCAACAGCGGATTCACTTTCCTGAGAAACATTTCCTGCTGCATCCACTGCCTTCACTGTATATGTATATTCCGTATCAGCCTGTAATTTCCGATCTGTAAATGTTGTTCCTGGTACTATATCAATTACTTTTCCTTCACGTAATACTTGATACTCTTTCACCTCTACATTATCTGTAGAAGGCTCCCAATTTAATTCCACACTATTTGCTGTAACCTTCACTGCATGTAATTTTTTTGGTTGTGTTGGAGCTTCTGTGTCCGGTTTATCATCATTCATTAAATTAACATCGATAACATTATAAAAAGCATTAGTAGTATTAGCCACATCCCAAACAGCCAAAATCACATGGTATCCGCTACGGTCTGTTGGCACGTTAATTTTATGCGATAGATTATTAGATGCTTCAGAACCGTCATGTTGAATAGTTCCAATTGGTTCAAGATCGGCACGGGTTAGAGGTTTGTTAGAATCCCAACCTTTTTTTGTAATATAATAGTGCCATTTGCTCGTTAGATGCGATTGGGTGTACTTCCATGTGAAAATATTTTCACCGCCAGTGATTGAATTCTTAAACCAGCGATCAGTTTTTTGTTGATCGAGAATTCCGCCAAACTTACCACCGGCTGAAGCAATCACACCATCTGCCGGCCCATTTTCCGGGAATCCTTTAGGGGCCTCTAAACTCTGTGGTTCATACATTATACTTCCACAATTCAAGTTAAGGGCCCCATAAGTTTGGCTGCATAACGCTGCTCGGCTACCGGGTTTTTCGACAAATCCATGTGCACTGGCATCATTAGGTATTAAAGCAGCTCCGATTATGGCTGCGACAAATATACAAGCGCCAGCTCCTGCTTTTCTTTTACTCATTTTTGTAAAATTATTATTCATCGGCATTGGTCCCCTTTTCTATATCCTTGTTATGATGATCAAATTTTCTATGTGCGAGGATTTTGATGCAAAAAGATAAAAAGCTACATTTTGTCAGGGGAATTTTTAAAGATATGAAGTTATAGTCGCATCTATTAAAAAAATTCCACTTTCTGCTTTACCTCCCTTTTTTGAATTCAAATTGTAGTTATCATGATATGTATCGGATAAATCTTTGAAATTGGATGGTAAATAATAATTAAAAATCTAAAATATTACCATTCTTGAACATCCGGTGAACTTTAATTTTAAATGGCACTAATTATTTAAATTAAGAAGATAGCCGGCTTCGTAATGGTAATATATAGAAGAAGGGTTAGGGGGGAGCATTTTATGGAAAAGGTAAATTCCGTTGAGTTAAAGCATTTTTCAGATGAGTATTCCGAAAAACTAAATCATTTTGAACTGCCTGAAGAACAAGGTCTATTTACTGCCTTGCCAAACAAGTTTACAGACGCAACAAAAGGGCAGCATCGCATAGTTATTTTAAGTGATGATGAACCTGTGGGTTTCTTTTTACTGCATTCAACAGATCGCGTAAAAGAATATTCGACTAACCCCAATGCCATGTTGCTGACCGCATTATCAGTTGATTATAAGCAGCAGGGTAAAGGCTATGCAAAACAAGGCATGCTCCTACTGGACGAGTTTGTTAAATCAGAATTTCCTAATTGCGATGAAATTGTATTAGCTGTCAATCATAAGAACATCCCCGCACAAAAGCTGTATGTTAGGGCTGGATTTCATGATACGGGTTTAAGGAAGGTTGGAATTATTGGCGAACAATACATTATGAAATTAACCATTTAATTCATATTCATTTTTTTATTTCGATAAATATCTGCAGAAAAATAATGGATATACATTACAGCTGGTATATAATTACACTTTTTTTAAAAGAAATGTTTGAACCTGTCCTATCCGGGTATACAAATACTGTAAGACATTCTCACCAAAGGAGATGATGTGCACGATGAGTACAATCAGAAGCCAATGGAACAAAGAGAATGACGCAGCGGTGTTTAGTCCCGGTGATCAGCGTTAGAGTCAATTGAAGAGTTAGATGATAATCAAAAAGGGAATTACTAGTCTTCTCACCCAAAGGAGGATACTGATCATGAGTATTTACAGCCTATGGAATCCAGAGAATGATGAAGCAATTTTCAGTCCGGGTGATCAGCAGCCATTCTGTACGCTTACACTAGTGGATTCGGATAAACACAAAAAAAAAGCTGACAAAACACTTGAATATGAATTGCAAGGGACCGTAATGAATGAAATTTAGTCGTGGCCGCGATGTATGGAAAGGGATGGAGCGAATGCTCCATCCCTTTCCACTGTCTTTTTTTATGAATTTCGCCACTTAAGCGGTAATCTCATTGTCAGGAAAGATGGCCCTGCGGAAGCAGAAAACAGCAAGGATTATGCCCACTCTGCCCATACAAATAAACCCCATAAAAAGAGCCCTCACTATAAAGACTAATAGTGAAGGACCCATTTCTTTTATTTATCGAATTTCAGTTTGGCCAAAGCATCCGCTAATGCAGTATTGATCGGCTCTTCTTTATTTTGCTTTTTCATATAATTGGAGACTTCATTTTTTGATACTTTTTGATTTTTATTTTGCCCTCTTCGTTTATTGTAAGAAGAAAGTTTTTCGTGAAAACCGCATTTACATGTGAATGTCTGTGCTTCTCCTTGACCGCGCATTTCCATCTTTTTGTGACATTGTGGACATCTGGCATTTGTTACACGTGAAACACCTTTTTTGTGGCCACATTCACGATCTTGACAGACAAGCATTTTTCCCTTTTTACTATTCACTTCAAGCATCAGCTTGCCGCAATCAGGACATTTCGTTCCTGACACGTTATCATGCTTGAATTTTTGGTCACTATTTTTGATTTCATGAACGATATTTTTAGCGTAGGCGCGCATATCGCCGATGAAAGCCTGCTTTGCTAGCTTTCCTTTTGCAATTGCTGTTAACTTTTGCTCCCATTGAGCTGTCAGTGCTGGAGATCGTAAGTCTTCAGGTGCCAATTGAAGGAGTTGTTTTCCTTTCGAAGTAACATGAAGGCCCTTCCCTCTCTTTTCGATCAGGAAGCTATTGAACAGTTTTTCAATAACGTCAGCACGCGTTGCAACAGTCCCAATTCCGCCAGTTTCCCCCAGAGTCTTGATGAGTTCTTTGCTTTCCCCTGTCATGAAACGAGCAGGATTTTCCATTGCCGAAAGAAGTGAGCCTTCATTGAATGGTTCCGGCGGTTTCGTTTCACCCTCTGTTTGTTTCACAGTCGAAATGGTTAAACTGTCACCTTTTTGAACGTTCGGAAGCAGTTGCTCAGCAATGCCATCTTTAGCTTCTTCCTCATCAAATTGATGATCATAGACTTCCTTCCAGCCTGATTTCAGGACGACCTTCCCTTTTGCCATGAACGTCTCCTGCCCCATTTTCGCGGTTATGGTCGTTTGCTCATATTCAAAAGGCGGCATCAATACGGCAAGGAACCTTTTAACGACCAGATCATAGATTTTCGATTCTTTGTCGCTCAGTTTTCCCGGTAGCGGCGTTTGCTCAGTGGGGATGATTGCATGATGATCCGATACCTTGCTATCATCCACGAACGATTTATTGGCCTTAATCGGACTGCGCAGGATCCTCGATGCATACTGGGCATATGGTTTAATGCTGACGGCCTGTAATCTTTCTCTTAGCGTATCAACTAAATCCGTTGATAAAAAGCGTGAATCCGTCCTTGGGTACGTCAAGACTTTATGGCTTTCATATAAGCGCTGCATGATCGATAATGTCTCTTTCGCCGAATAGCCGAATTTCTTATTGGCGTCCCGTTGAAGTTCCGTTAAATCATATAAAGAAGGGGCAAAACTTTTCTTATGGGCTTTGTTCACTTCCACCACTTCTGCCTTTTTCCCCTTCACGGCTGCTAGAACCTTTTCTGCCTTGGCTTTATCGAATGTGCGTATATCTTTTGATTGGGCATCTTGCCAGATTAGGCGCAAATCGGATTCTGCATTTGCCGAAACGCCATAATATTTCTTAGGCTGGAATTGTTTTATTTCTTCTTCCTTTTTTGCAATCATCGCAAGTGTCGGCGTTTGGACCCGACCGCAGGATAACTGGGCATTGTGCTTGGTTGTAAGGGCGCGTGTCGCGTTCATCCCAACGATCCAGTCCGCTTCCGCTCTGGCCACAGCAGAGGCAAATAGATTTTCATACTCCTTGCCATCCTTCAGCTTTTTAAATCCATCTTTGATCGCTTTATCCGTTACAGAGGAAATCCAAAGCCGCTTGATCGGCTTCTTCACATTCGCTTTTTCGAGAATCCAGCGTGCAACAAGTTCCCCTTCACGGCCTGCATCTGTTGCAATGATGATATCCTTGACATCATTGCGATTCAACTGTGTTTTAACCGATTGAAATTGCTTGCCTGATTGCTTGATCACGACCAATTTCAAAGAATTCGGCAACATGGGCAGGTCCTCAAGGCGCCAAGTTTTATATTTTTCATCATAAGTTTCCGGATCTGCATGTGTCACCAAATGACCTAGAGCCCATGTGACGATATACTGATCGCCTTCAAAAAAACCATTACCCTTTCTCCCGCAATTCAGTACTTTTGCTATATCTCTTCCGACCGAAGGCTTCTCGGCCAGTACGACTGTTTTACTCATA
The DNA here is from genome assembly GCF_001578185.1 of Peribacillus simplex. Lineage (NCBI taxonomy): Bacteria > Bacillati > Bacillota > Bacilli > Caryophanales > Bacillaceae > Peribacillus > Peribacillus simplex. The sequence continues at coordinate 5,248,150 of NZ_CP011008.1, forward strand.
GTAAACATCCTTCCCTTTTAAACTGATTTCTCTATTATCTCACATAATTTATAACAGGGCGATAATGCATAGGCATGGCATCCAAAAACAGGTCCAACAGGTGTCGATCCTATATTCATCATTACGATTTTTCCTGCCAAGGGCTCGATTGTCACCAAAGGGCATATATGTAAATTAATAGATTAGATAGCAATCCCGTGCAGATTTTAGTATGATGAAACGTAGGGATTTTTTCAAATTAATTGGGAGGTTCAATATAAATGAGCTTACTTTCTATAGATAAATTAGCACACAGCTTTGGCGACCGCACCTTATTCAAGGATGTTTCCTTCCGCCTGATGGCCGGCGAACATGTTGGTCTGGTCGGGGCAAATGGTGTCGGAAAGTCAACGATGATGAATATCATTACAGGACAGCTTATCCATGATGATGGCCGGGTGGAATGGACACCTGGTGTCGAATATGGATATCTAGATCAGCATACGATACTTTCTAAAGGTAAATCGATTCGCGACGTCTTAAGGGATGCATACTTACCTTTATTCGAGCAGGAAAAAGCATTGAATGAAGTAACAGAGAAAATGGGGACAGCCACTCCAGAAGAACTTGAAGAACTCTTGGAACAAATGGGTGAAATCCAGGACAAGCTTGAAGCCGGTGGTTTTTACAATCTGGATATTAAAATTGAAGAAGCGGCACGCGGTTTAGGGTTGGATGCAATCGGATTGGACCGTGACGTTTCTGCCCTAAGCGGTGGACAACGGACAAAAGTTTTACTAGCCAAGTTACTTTTGGAACAACCTGAAGTACTGCTCCTTGATGAACCGACGAACTACTTGGATGTAGAGCATATCCGCTGGCTGAGCAGCTACCTAAAGGAATATCCTAATGCTTTCTTATTGATTTCGCATGATACCGAGTTCATGAACGGCGTCGTCGACGTCATTTTCCATCTTGAATTTTCAAAACTGACCCGTTACACTGCAACTTATGAAAAATTCCTTGAGCTTGCCGAATTGAATAAAAATCAGCACATCAATGCCTATGAAAAACAGCGTGAATTCATTAAAAAGCAAGAAGATTTCATTGCAAAAAATAAAGCCCGCTACTCAACGACCGGTCGGGCAAAGAGCCGTCAAAAGCAATTGAATCGCATGGAACGTATCGATCGTCCAGAAACTGCAATGAAACCTACCTTTGACTTTAAAGAATCACGTGCGAGCAGCCGTTATGTATTTGAAGGTGAGGATTTGGAAATTGGATATGACCGCCCATTGCTTCCGAAGTTGTCCATGACAATCGAACGGGGAGAAAAAATTGCCGTGGTCGGCTGTAATGGAGTTGGAAAATCCACTCTTTTAAAAACGATTTTGGGTAAAATTGATCCTCTAGGCGGCAAAAGATCACTTGGCGATTTCCTTTTTTCTTCTTATTTTGAACAGGAAGTCAAAGCAGGCAATACGACGCCGATCGATGAAGTGTGGAATGCATTTCCGCATCTAGACCAACCACAGGTACGTGCCATTCTTGCCCGTGTCGGTCTGAAAAACGAGCACATTACACGTCCAATGAGTCATTTAAGCGGTGGTGAACAATCAAAAGTACGTCTGTGTAAACTTATGCTTACCGAAAGCAATTGGCTGTTATTCGATGAACCGACTAACCATTTGGATGTCGTTGCAAAAGAAGAACTGAAACGTGCATTGAAAGAGTATAAAGGAACGATTGTCCTCGTATGCCATGAACCTGACTTCTATGAAGATTGGGTTACCAAAGTATGGGATGTAGAAGAATGGTCGGCTCAAAATTAATTTTTTTAGGGGATGTCGCAGAACGCGCGGCATCTCCTTTTATTATGAAGTAAATAAAAAGCTGACTGAAAAGACTCATTCAGTCAGCATTATTTCCTTAACACAGCTTAAACTCGTTCCGCCACCAATGTATATGTTTTCGGAAGTCCAATATCGTGGATTTTATGATTCGGTTCTTCCTCGAGTACTTTAATAACAAGCCCTGATTGACCTATTGACGTTATAAGTTCCCCGATTGTCCATTTACGCTGTACAACCCTTGAAAGGCTCCCTTTTTCCTCATCCGGCATATGCTTGGAAAAAGCGACCTCATTATTTTCGATTGCCGGGGCAAAATAGTTTCCTGTTATCTTATGTTTTTTGCCATTCGAAGTAATGAGCTTTGTTGAAATCGGGTGAAATTCATGCAGTACGAATCGGCCTCCGGGTTTCAACATCGATTTAATTTTTTCAAATAACGGCTGGAGATCGATTAAATAGTGAAGCACGCCAAGCTCCATTAAGATCAAATCCTGATTCCCTGATTCATGTTCCGACGGTAATGAAAGCACATCTGAAACAATATACTCGATGGAGACATCGGACCCATTTGCCAGCTCATTTGCAAACGTTGCGTTTTCCTGGGAAAAATCAACAACTTTCACTGTGGCTCCCAATATGGCCATCGCAACTGCTTTGACACCGTTCGACCCCATCAAATGAGTGATTTTTTTACCGGATATGTCCCCCATATATTTATAAAAAGGGTGCAGTCTCCATTTTGGGTTTTGCTTGATTTTCGATGCCAGTTCCGCAGGATTTCCATAACGATTGATAAGCGCTAAGTAATTATTCTGGTTCCACGCCTGTTCATTTTCCGCTGTGAACCCTTTCTGCTCGGCAAATAAGTAAGCATGAATCTCGGCACTGTACCTTCTCATTTCTTCATCGTATAAATAACTGTACAACGACCTGCACCATACCTCCATATCCCCCATCTTTATTGACAAACGATAAGGGTCAGTTTTAATGGTCGTGTTAAACCTGCAGTGGACAGTGACAGAAATCCCCTCGACATCCATTTGAAAAGAGGCAGTCTCAGGACTTTTTTCAGGCTTTGTCGGGGAGTATTCGGAAAAAAGGTCTAATGCCTCATCAAAAAGATCCCATTGTACATCAATGACGATGTTCTCATAATTATCAATATCCACTCCTTGCACGAACAGAGCAGGTCGACCTGTATATTGATAAGGAATATTAGCTTGTTCCAACATGTTCCCCATTAATGTGATTGTATGATAATAACTTGCCTTCATATGAACCTCCTAGACATCAAAAGAGCATTACAATTATTCTTCTATAGCAAATTTCAAACCGGTACTCGTAATGGCTATCAGCTCTTCATCATGGCGGTCAATGCCATAAACGAGTAATGTAACAAGCATATATATTGCTCTGAACCTGGCTAAGCTCTCCGTTTCTTTTTCGATTTCACCATAGATTTCAAAAAAGCCTCGGCGCGCTTCTCTTGGGAAATAACTATATAAAAAGGATAAATCAATGGCAGGGTTTCCGATATGCACATCTCCCCAATCAATGATACCTGTAAGAACGCCTTCGTCATCAAGTAAAACATTTCGGATATGAATGTCTCCGTGAACGAGTGAACTCGGTTGCGGAGCACCCAACTCGCCTAGCCCTCCAACAAAATCTTTAACCGCATCAGCTTGTTCAAAGTATCCTAGCTTTATTAGATTTGAGACATTTTCCATTAGCGACTTCTTGCGATAGGATACATCAAGCCTCATCATCCCATCAGGCTGTACACCTAAATGCTTAGCCCTTTCCACAGGGAAACGGTGAACAACTTTCAAAAAATGGGCAAATCTTTTTGCCGATTCAGCCTTCTTTGCTTTTGTTCCTTCTACAGGCAAGTGTCCCTTTACCATTTTATAACCGGTAAAAGGATAAGGATATAGTGTACTTGGTTTCCCAAAAAAGATTGGTTCAGGGATATCAAGCGGAAAAGTCCCTGCAATTGAAGGCAAAAGCTGATTTTCCAACTGAATCAACGTAACTGCAATAGGGCGGCGAGGGAAACGGAATACAAATTGCCCATTGATTTGTATGACCGTATTATCGAACCCCTCCCCAAGCTGCTTGATCTCTTTCAACTCAATTTCCGGAAACTGCAGCATGATCAATTTTCCTGCAAGCTCCAACGAAACTGGATATTCTGCCAACCAAGGCTTTTCCACTCCAGTCTCCCCCTTTTACCGGTTTCTCCCTCTATTGGGGCTGCTGCCTGACCCACCCCTAAGATTACTTGGCCCTTGTGCACTGTTTGCTCTACGGCTGTCTCTTTGATCTCCTCGTGGATTGTCACGCTTTAGTCCACGGCTGTCTTCCGATCGGCCTCCCCGTGAATCTTCACGTTTGGGTCCGCGGCTGTTTTCCATCCGGCCTCCCCGCGAATCCTCACGTTTGGGTCCGCGGCTGTTTTCCATCCGGCCTCCCCGCGAATCCTCACGTTTAGGTCCGCGGCTGTTTTCCATCCGGCCTCCCCGTGAATCCTCACGTTTAGGTCCGCGGCTGTTTTCCATCCGGCCTCCCCGTGAATCCTCACGTTTAGGTCCGCGGCTGTTTTCCATCCGGGCTCCCCGTGGTTTCTCCCTCTCGATTTCACGATTGTCCGCTTGATTTACAGAACGGTGACTGCCTCGATTCGGTCCTCTCGTATCTATCCGTTCCCGATGGCGCCTTCCCCCTCCTGAATGCGGTCGGCGGGTACCCACTTCAGCATTATCATCATAACGTTTCTTTTTTTGTCCCACCTCATCAGGTTGGAACATTTTCACTCCTTCAATCGTCTTTCTTTCGATTTTCATGGAGATCCCTTTTTCTATATCGCTTAAAAGCTGAAGATCCTTCGTGGCAATGAAGGTTACAGCCAAGCCATTCTCACCCGCTCGTCCTGTACGGCCAATTCGATGGATGTAACTTTCAGCGTCCTCGGGAACATCATAATTGAATACATGTGTCACACCTTCTACATCAAGTCCTCGTGCAGCAACGTCCGTTGCCACTAAATATTGAAGCTTGGCATCCCTGAAGTTTTTCATGACGCGTTCCCGCTTTGCCTGTGAAAGGTCCCCATGGAGTTCTTCAGAATTGAATCCGGCTGCCTTGAGGGCATCATTCAAAACTGAAACGCGACGTTTTGTACGGCAAAATATGATCGCCAGGTATGGCTGTTCTTCTTTAATTATGTTAATTAATGAAGACTGTTTGGCACGATCGGTCGTTTCGATGACAAGCTGTCTGATTTGCTCGACCGTTACTTGCTCAGCCTTCACAGCGGCGGTTAATGGTTTATTCATGTAGCGCTTAGCCAATTGATGCACTTGTTCTGGCATCGTCGCTGAAAAGAGCAACGTTTGGCGCTCCTCTGGAAGCTGACCCATGATTTCTTCCACTTCTGGTAAAAATCCAATATGGAGCATTTGATCAGCTTCATCCAGCACAAGTGTTTGAGTTTGGGAAAGGTCAATGGTGCCCCTTCTTAAATGATCTAATAACCTGCCTGGTGTGGCAACCACCACAGAAATATTTCTTGTCAGCTTTTTCATTTGCTGCTCGACATCCTGTCCGCCATAAACTGCAAGCACCTGAAGTCCTTCGATTTCATTGGCGAATTTTTTCAATTCGGCTGTGATTTGCAAAGCCAATTCTCTGGTTGGCGTGACGATCAGAGATTGTATGTGGGATGCAGCAGGATCGACTTTTTCCAGGATTGGCAGCAAAAACGCCAAGGTCTTCCCCGTTCCCGTCTGCGCCTTCGCGATGACATCTCTTCCAGCAAGGATATCCGGTATCGATTTCTCCTGTATGGGGGTGGGGTTGGATATTCCTATTTGCTTTAATATCATGTTAATCGCCGGGCTGACGCCAAGGTCGATGAATTTTGTCATGTATTTGCCTACTTTCTGAATTTCTTCATTTTATTGACTGTTAAACCAACTTCAGTAAATTGGTACACTTCCTTCACTAAAGGTCATTTTTCTTAGTCTAAGCTATTTGTTAGTATATCATTATCTATTTTCGAGAAAACCTGTCACTTAAAATTTTTCATGCTATTGTACTTTAGTTATTTTTCTAATATAATTTATAAGGTTTTATTATCCATACTATCGAGCTGCTTACTTGAAAAAGGGTAAGCATCTTATCCTTGTAGAGTTTTGCAAGGATTTTTTTTATATAAAAAAGGAGTGACCGCATGTTTAAATTAAAAGAACGGAATTCAAATATTAAGACCGAAGTACTTGCGGGGCTTACAACCTTTTTAACACTGGCTTATATCATCGTTGTAAACCCAATGATCCTTTCTGATGCCGGAGTTCCTTTCGACCAGGCATTCACAGCAACCATAATCGCAATAATAGTCGGTACCCTATGCATGGCCCTTTTAGCCAATTACCCAATTATCATAGCACCGGCCATGGGATTGAATGCTTATTTTGCATACTCGGTACTGGGAACCCATGATATCTCATACACAGTTGCCTTTTCGGCAGTCTTTGTTACCGGTATCATCTTTATCCTTTTATCACTTACCTCTTTCCGCTCAAAATTGATTGAGGCCATCCCCAATAACTTAAAGCATGCAATCAGTGCCGGAATCGGACTTTTCATCACCTTTATCGGACTTCGCTTGTCAGGTGTCGTAACACAGCATGAATCCAACCTAGTCACCCTTGGAAGCTTCAGGGACCCTAGTGTGGCACTTACATTGGTTGGTCTGGTCATTACGATCGTGCTGATCGTACGTAATGTACAGGGTGCGATATTCATCGGGATGATCGTGACTGCCATAATCGCTTTTTTTACAGGCCAATTGGAAGTGGATGGTCTTGTTTCCACTCCTACATTACCTGAAGGGATAATAGTCGCCAATCCAATCACATCTATCGCGGATGTCATTAACTACGGGCTTTATGGCGTCGTCTTCTCCATTTTACTTGTGATGTTATTCGATACGACAGGTGCTTTATTAGGCATTGTTCGTCAAGCCGGATTGTTGAAGAATAATAAGCTTGAAAAATCCGGCAGTGCTTTTTTTGCAGACTCCATCGGCACTACCGTTGGTGCCATGTTCGGTACAAGCCCGACCGCAGCCTCAGTTGAATCTTCAGCTGGGGTAGGAGCAGGCGGCAAGACAGGCTTAACCGCGTTAGTTGTGGCCATCCTGTTCTTAATAACTGCCTTCTTCAGTCCACTGATAGGGGCTGTTTCAAATGTAGCGGCAATCACGGCACCAAGCTTGATCATCGTGGGTAGTATGATGATCAAAAGCATTAATGAAATTGACTGGACACACTTTGATGAGTCATTCCCAGCCTTTTTGGTCATTGTCGCCATGCCGTTAACGTCAAGCATCGCAAACGGGATAGCACTTGGATTCATCGCCTATCCCATTTTAAAAATGGCTAGAGGCAAGTTCCGTGAAGTGCATCCGTTCGTGTACGTGTTTGCTATTCTATTCCTCTATCAACTGATTTTCCTAGCTTGATCATTTCAAGAGGACCCCCCTGTGGTTTCTCTTTTTTTAACCAGCTCTCCAATAAAAAGAAGGATATCCAACTTTTCGTCAGATATCCTCCTATATATTACTGGTTCATTTGATCAAGAAAATCACCCAGGAGATCATCAAGATTTTCCTCTTCTTGTTCGGGTTCTTCCACTTGTTGTTCGGGTTCTTCCAAACTCCAATCAAAATCATCCAGATCTCTCTTAGGCAAGTCTTCCTTGACCCCCTCCACTTCCTTTTCTTCAAGCTCAACTTGCATATATTCCTCATTCGATCCATTACTGTTCAAAGAGGCAAGCAAGGCCGTAGCGCGTAAAGGATCGGATAAAAGGTTGTACATAATCGTTCCAAGCATAGCTTCTGAGTGGGAATGCTTGAGCCAATCACGCTGAGATTTGCTTAGCTTGTTCGGCATGGGCAGGGCAATCATTTCCCGATCCTGATGGGTGGATTGCCCGACTCCATCGAGAACATACTCGGCAATTTTACTGGAAAAATTCCTTCTTTCCGTTTCCTTCAATTTCTGCAGCTGTCTTAACGTATAGTCTGATACATCCGAAGGGATACGAAAAGTGATGGCTTGCCCTCTTTTAATTTCAGAAGAAGCTGTTTTTTTCATTCTCTCACCTATTTAATGGAACCCGTTCTTTGTTCTTTCTTCTTTTGCTGGGACTGATTCTGTTCCTTTGCATTCCGGCGTTTAAAATCCGAAATCAATTTATAATAGGCGTTTGCCATCATCCAAACGCTTTCCCGCTCATCTTCGAAAAAGTCTATATTGTAGCCATCGAAATTTTGATTCAATGTTTTCAAGTAATCTTTCAGGACAATTGATCCCCCGCCTACGAAATAGCAGATTTCCGTTTGGGAATTTTTTTGCCATACATTGCGCAGGTGGCGATATTGCTTTTTGGCCAGTTCTCCCAAAATACGGTCAACGATATCATGGACACTAGTCCGGCTTCCGCGAACCATAATATGATTGCGATCATTTTTCTTCGTGATGATTTCAACGACGTCGCGTCTGCTATCCAGCTCGACACCATGTTTCTTCCTGATTTCTTCACGAATCGATTCAAGGGCTTCAGCTACTCCCAAATTGAATCCTTGAGCTTTGTCATCGTCAACTTTACGGTTTTTAATGACCGCGATATCTGTCGATAATCCACCGATATCCTGAATGAGTATTCTTCTATCTATTAATTCACGGTTAATGATATTCAAATCTTTATCCATGACCAAATTTATGTATGCAGCGAAGCCTTCTGGATAGACTTTCACTTCATCGAATTTGATATTAACCTTAATGCCTTGGTATTTAGGAGTAATTAAAAATTCCACCTGGTGGACTGAACCAAGTAATTTCGAGCGGTACCCGACGTCTTTACCTTCTTTAACCTCCCGAAGTGGCAAACCTGTTCCAAGCGTATAGTTGGCTTCCACAACATTATTCACTTTTTTGAATGTATCGTTGTCCCCCAACTTGGCAGCGTCTAATGCAAGAGCCGCAAAAAGCATGACTAATGTTTGATCTTCTTCCGATTTACTGCTTCCTAAATCCAGTTCTGTAGGATTATCACTTTTTGTCGCCAAGTTCCCAACGCGATAAATCGCATTATTGTCTTGCAGAGCCGGTGAATGGACCCTAATATGAATCCCTTCCAATGGGTTTTTTTCATTAAGTTCCTCAATCCCAATGACCGGACGGTCCTCTATGTCTTTTGCAATGACATTCGGTATATATAGTTCAGACTCTAGCTTTCCAAAAATAGCTTTGATAGCATCATTTCCTACGTCTACTGCTGCGATTCTAGAACTCATCTAAAAACATCCCCTTTTTAATAGAAAAAAAATAGTGAAGCATTCCCTTTAAGGATAGAAAAGGTTTCCACGATAGTCAATCCTTCATTAGTAATAGCTAGATTTGTCGAATTGTTTTCAAATTGTTTACAATAGGAACAAATATGTATACACCTTATATATAGCTATGTGTACGCATTTGCACACAGGTATACGTTTTTGTACACAAACCTTATATTGTATTTTTAATTGATCTTTCCCCTTACAAAAATAAGCGTATAAATAGTGAATTTGGTTGTGGTAATAAATGGGCGATTCATTAATGAACTGTACAGAGGTATTCAAATGATTGAGAAAAATACAGAAACCTCCAAATTTAGGAACCTTATTGGCGCAGTCCGTTAACTTTCCCTTCTTTTTCTAAACTAGATACAGATATAACCGCTGACGTCTTAATTGCAGGCGGCGGAATTACAAGGATTACTCAGCTAAACAAGGTATTAAAGTTACACTGATTGATGCTGGCGAAATCCTTAATGGAACAACGGGACGGGACACACCACAGCATGGCCTGATTTACGACCAGTTGATCACCGAACATGGAGAAGAGAAGGCCAAACTCTATTATGAAGCTAATGCAGATGGAATGAAATTAATCAAAGACTTGGTAGAAGAACATTCCATTGAATGTAATTTGACTGCAATGGATACCTATATTCACGCGAATACTGATGAATATAAAAGTAAAATTCAAAAAGAACTAAAAGCCTATCGAAACTAGCCATTCGCGAGGATTATGCAGAAGAAATGCCTTTCTGCTTGTAAATCTTCTATGATCCAAGCACAAGTTTCACCCCTTTAAGATATTTAACGGCCCTCCTCTCCACGATTCTTGAAGCTGCAAAAGTTATCCCGATAGTCATTCCTTCATTAGTTGTAGCTATATTTGTCGAATTGTTTTCAATAGAAAAAATATGTATATAACTTATATATAGCCATGTGTACATGATTGTAAACACGAATACATATTTGTGTACAATAAAACTATTTTTGTTTACATGTATACACATTTGTAAACAAACCAAATAATGTATTTTTCTGAATCTTCCTCTTACAAAAAATAGGGGTATAAATAGTGGATTTGGGTATGGTAATAAATGGACAATTCACTAATGAACTGTATGGAGGTATTCAAATGACTGATAAAAATACAAACCTTCCTCAATTTCCGGAACCCTATTGGCGCAGTGCGTTAACTTTCCCTTCGTTTTCTAAACTAGATAAAGATATAACCACTGATGTTTTAATAGTAGGCGGCGGAATAACTGGAATCACTTCAGCTTATCTATTGGCTAAACAAGGCATTAAAGTCACCCTGATTGAGGCAGGCGAAATCCTTACTGGAACAACCGGACACACTACAGCAAAAATAACAGCCCAGCATGGACTGATTTATGACCAGTTGATCACCGAACATGGAGAAGAGAAGGCCAAACTCTATTATGAAGCGAATGTAGATGGAATGAAATTAATCAAAGACTTGGTAGAAGAACATTCCATTGAATGTAATTTGACTGCACAGGATGCCTATGTTTACGCGAACACTGATGAATATAAAAGCAAAGTCCAAAATGAACTGAAAGCCTATCAAAAGCTTGGCATTCGGGGGGATTATGCAGAGAGTATCCCTTTCTCCATTCCTTGTAAAGCTGCAGTGATAATGAAAGATCAAGCACAGTTCCATCCGTTAAAATATTTAACTGCCCTCATCTCCAAGATTCTTGAAGCTGGAGGGACAATCTATGAACGGACAACGGCCATGAAGATTGAAGACGGCGACCCTCCGACCGTTCAAACCGATACTGGATATACAATCAAAAGCAATCAGGTAATCGTTGCCTCCCACTTCCCTTTCAATGATGAAACGGGCTTATACTTTGCCCGTGTTTATGTAAAAAGGTCCTATGTACTTGGAATTAAGACTGATCAGGAATATCCAGGTGGGATGTATTACAGTGCAGACAACCCTACCCGATCCCTTCGCTATACGGAATTGGAAAATGGGGAAAAACTTATACTTGTCGGCGGGGAAGGCCATAAAACAGGCCAGGGAATCTCGACTATCGAGCATTATGAGGCCTTAAAGGACTTCAGTTCCCAATATTTCGATGTTACGGATATTCCATATCGCTGGTCGGCACAAGATATTATGTCACCGGATAATATCCCCTTCGTCGGTCCAGTGACATCCAATCATCAAAACGTTCTAATTGCAACGGGTTATGCAAAATGGGGTATGACGAATGGATCGATTGCCGCTAAAATCTTGACTGACCATATTTTGCAAAGGGATAACCGGTATGCAGAATTGTATGCCCCTTCCCGTTTAAAAGGCTTGAAGAATATAGTTCAAGTTAATGCTGATGTAGCGAAACATTTGATAAAAGGCAAATTGGCCACCATTCTTAAAACGCCAGAAGACTTAGGCATTGATGAAGGGGCAATCGTGAAGGTCAATGGAGACAAGGCTGGGTGCTACCGAGATCATGATGGTCAGCTGCATATTGTCGATTCCACATGTACCCATATGGGGTGTGAGGTTGCATGGAACAGCGGCGACCGTACCTGGGACTGCCCATGCCATTCCTCCCGTTACTCTATAACCGGGGAAGTATTAAATGGTCCTGCCGTCGAACCATTGAAAAAAATACGCTAATGGACAATGTTAGTAATAGTCGACTGGGTTCGCCGTTTTCCTTATACTGAAGTTATGCATGATTGAATGATTGCAAATAACTCTGAAAAGGATTGAATTGAACATGAACGGTAAAAATCGGAAAGACATTACCCCTGGTGCCTCAGTGGACATTATACTTAAAGCAGATCAACGCAGCGGAAAACTGACAAGCGGAACTGTAAAGGATATTTTAACCAACTCCAGCAGTCACCCTCATGGAATTAAAGTAAGATTGACTGATGGCCAGGTTGGCAGGGTTCAAGTCATTCATAAGTAAAGCGCACTCGGTCCAGGCCGAGTGTTTTTTTTGTATATCTTAAGCTTGAAGATATTCTTGAAGATATTATAGAAATTTTTTATGGGTTTTTCGACGGTATCGATAAAGATGGAGATATTTCAATCATGTTTCCCGTTCATACTTCGTACAATAGGGTTGAGATCTCATTAAAAAGGCTGGTGTCAACATGAATCAAGAATATAATGCCCCCGATAGGGATTATTACCGCAATGATGAACATACATTAAGAGTTTCCGGCTCAGAGACGCTTCAAGCTGCCCCGGATCAAGCCATAATCACCCTTGGAGTCATAACAGAGGATAAGGACCCGCAAAAGGCCCAGCAGGCCAATTCCCAAGCAATCGCGAATGTCATCGCATCACTTAAATCCGCTGGCATACCCGAAGAGCAATTGAAAACGAGTGATTATAGAATCGATCCACAATATGATTATATCGACGGAAAGGAATTGTTCAAGAACTATAAAGTCCAGCACATGATCCAAGCCCAAACGACAGACATCGAAAAAATAGGCAGCATTATCGACACGGCAGTCAGAAGCGGTGCCAATTCGATCACAAGCATCCGCTTTTCCTTATCCAATCCAGAAGCATATTATAACCGGGCACTTTCGCTCGCTTTAAAAAAGGCATACGAAAAGGCACTCTCCATGGCTCGAACAATAGGAATCTCATTGAATCCAATCCCTAATCAAGTTGACGAAGTATCAGAAACCACGACGCCCATCCATTTCCAAACGAGCACCTTTTCAAAAATGGCATCCACCCCGATCCAGCCTGGAGAATTGAATATCACCGCCTCAGTCAGGGTGGTGTACACGTATTAAACATTTCATTATCCAATCCATGCTAAAAACCCCCTTGGCAAACCAAGGGGGATCTTCACTTTAAAAGACTACCGTTTTATTTTCATGAACGAGGACGCGGTCCTCCAAATGCCATTTAACTGCACGGGCCAGCACTCTGCGTTCAGCTGAACGACCGATTTTCTTCATATCCCCTGCTGAATCGCGATGGTCCACACGTTCAATATCCTGCTCGATGATTGGACCTTCATCCAAATCATTCGTCACATAATGGGAAGTCGCCCCAATCAGCTTAACACCTCTATCATAAGCTCTTTCATAAGGCCGGGCACCAATGAAGGCAGGTAAAAATGAATGATGTATATTGATGATTTTGTTTGGATGGGCAGCTACGAAATCCGGCGTCAATATCTGCATATACCTAGCTAATACAATTAGGTCCACATTGAACTCTTCCAAAAGTCCAAGCTGTTTTGTCTCAACTTCCTTACGTATATCCTTATTTGCAGGAATATAATAAAAAGGGATACCCATCGATTCGACAATTTGCCTGGTATCTTCATGATTACTTATGACTAGCGCAATATCAGCTAATAAATCCCCGCTTTGCCATTCCCATAGCAATTCCAGAAGACAATGCGGTTCCTTGGAAACGAAGATTGCCGTCCTCTTCAAATCACTCACATGGTTAAATGTCCATTGCATTGAGAATGTTGTCGAAACTTCCTGAAATGCAAGTTGCATATCCTTTGCCTTATCCTTTAATCCTGGACAATCGAATTCAATCCTGGTGAAAAAGGTACCGCCCTCAGGATTCATCGAATACTGGCTCAATTCAACAATATTTGCATCATATTCTTTAAGAAAGGCTGTAACTGTTGAAACAATTCCTGGCTGGTCCGGACATTTTATAATTAAGCGGCCTCTATCTTGATTTTTTTCGCGAAATTCCTGTAATTGATCTTGCACAAAGTTGCTTACCATTTTCCCAACTGCCCTTCTTCTATTTTGCTATATTATACTTCACTTCATAGGCAAAATTAAAGTCAGTCAACAAATTCGATTTTGTTTGCAGACAATACGAAGCTTTTTTCGTTATCCTCACAGTTTTATCTCATTTCCTTTCATTTCATTTCAATAGAAACGGTTTTCAACCATTTTTCTCTTTCGATAGGGATTAAACCTTCATCCTGAATTGTTCTATATTCATTTCTAGAGTTGAATCTAGTCGAAATCTCTTACCCTATTAAATAATTATTGTCATTTTTTCAGGAAATTACCGGTAATTTAGGAGGAAATGAAGGCAATGGCCGAGAACCTTTAAGAAGTGCATAGTGAAGGGATTCATGAATGAAATGTCAGCATGATCTGGGCACCCTTTTTTATTTCAGTTTTATTTTCCCTAGTGAATGAGGTTATTTCACTACCTCATAAGGGTATAGACCATTCTATTAGTTTTTTCAAAGGGGGAAATGAAATTATCATGAAATCATCAGTTACATTCATGCTATCCATTCTGGTTATTCTTGGTCTTCTGTCCGGCTGTGCTGAAAAAGACCAGCTAGAGGATGGGAGTAAGCTGATCAATAAGGAACAGTTTGTATTCGCTGCCTCAGGCGAATTCAAGCCATTCAGTTATGTCAATGATGACATGACCGTAACAGGATTCGATATTGAAGTTGGCGATGCAATAGCCAAAGAACTCGGCCTAGAGCCAGTACCTAAACGGATAAAATTCAAAGGTATAGTAGAAGGTGTCAAAACCGGTCGGGCAGATGCCGCGGTTGCCAGTCATACAATTAATGAACAACGAAGTAAACATGTTGCCTTCTCCACCCCTTATTACTACTCAGGTCCTCAAATTTTCGTCCGCTCAGATAGCGATATTAAAACGGTCGAAGATTTAAAGGGAAAGGAAGTTGCGGCTTCTAAAGGCTCCACTTACGCAACCACAGCCGAAAAGTATACAACCAATGTAAAAACCTATGATAGTGATATCACCGCCCTGAAAGCATTGAGCGGAGGACGTCATGATGCCGTCATCACCGACTTTGTAACCGGCAAGGAAGCGACCAAGGAAGGTTTCGACATCAAAGGACGACAATTGATAGAACGAAGCGAGCAGGCCATCGTACTGCCTAACGACAACCCACAGCTGCTTGCACGCATCAACGAAGCACTTGAAAACCTCCGGGAAGATGGAACTCTTGCGAAAATCAGTAAAAAGTACTTTGGTGAGGATATCACAACTAAGCCTGAATAAAGATTGATAGAAAGGGAGTCATTACATTGCCAAGTTTCTCACATTTTTTTGATACATTATTTAGCTCCTCGGACGTATTCATCCGAGCCATGCTCCTAACATTGGAACTGACGGTAGTCTCCATATTGGTGGGAATCATCATTGGGCTGTTATTTGCACTTTTAAAAATATCAAATATAAAAATTCTTGCATGGATTTCAGATACATATGTATTCCTGGTACGGGGTACACCGCTTATCGTACAGATTTTCATACTCTATTTCGGTATCAGCAATCTCTTCTTACTACCGGACTTCTGGGCGGCGTCACTTGCCCTGGCCTTCCATAATGGAGCTTATATCTCTGAAATTTTACGTGGTACGATCCAATCCATCGACAAAGGCCAAATGGAGGCCGGACGCTCCCTTGGCATGAGCAATTCGCTCACATTAAGAAGAATCATCTTACCTCAAGCCTTCCGTCGTGCATTGCCGCCGCTAGGCAACCAATTCATCATCGGTCTGAAGGATTCATCACTGGCAGCCTTCATATCCATGAATGAGCTGTTTAACGTAGCCACTACGTTAGGTTCCAACAATTTCGATGAAATGACTTATTTATTGATTGTAGCGGTCTACTACTTGATTCTAGTGGCATTCCTGACCATTATCGTCAATTTATTCGAAAAGAAACTGTCCATTAGTGATCGATAGGGGGAATTGAAATGGAACAAAAAGAAATGATTCGCATTAGGAATTTAAATAAATCTTATGGAAACCTACATGTACTCAAAGATATCGATATGAAGGTGTTGGATAGCGATGTTGTCTGTCTGATCGGACCAAGCGGTTCCGGAAAAAGCACACTTCTCCGCTGCTTGAATTATTTGGAGAAGAAGGACAGCGGGCAAATCCTTATTGAAGGAACGGAAATCAAACCTGGTACACATGATATTAATAAAATCCGCGAGAAAGTCGGAATGGTTTTTCAGCATTTCTATCTCTTCCCGCATATGACCGTACTTGAAAATGTCATCGAAGCACCGACTCACGTCAAAAAGATCCCTAAGGCCCAGGCTATTGAAGAAGCAAAAGCATTGCTTGCCAAAGTCGGTTTATCAGATAAAGCGGATGTTTATCCAAGCAAGCTCTCAGGTGGTCAGAAACAGCGTGTTGCCATAGCCCGCGCCCTTGCCATGAAACCTGATATCCTACTCTTTGATGAGCCCACCTCCGCTCTGGATCCCGAACTTGTCGGGGAGGTTCTTGCTACGATGAAGGAACTTGCCTTGGAAGGGATGACAATGGTAGTCGTTACACATGAAATGAGCTTTGCACGTGAAGTTGGGGATTGGATTGTCTTCATGCATAATGGACGGGTTGTCGAAAGCGGCCCGCCAAAAGAATTCTTCACCAATCCAAAAGAAGAGCGTACAAAAGAATTCCTGCAAACGACAGTCTTTTGATTTGGCGGGAAGAATTCGTCCTTCACTGCCGATAATCCGGCCTTGAGCCCGGACATCATTATAAGCAGTACAGGCGTGAATTCCTGTATTGCTTATTTTGCATGTAAAACCCGTTCATTTTTTCTTTATTTGCCAGTTAGCTAGTTCTTCATTTATATGATTGAAATTTCAGGGATATTTTCAATCTGACTGTACAAAATATATACTTGATGAATTGTTTCAGAACATATCCCAAAACCCTGATTCCGGCTCGAACATGGAAAAATATCTGTATTTATGGTATATATACAGGTAAAATTAAAAGAAGTATATAAATGAAAGAGGTCGAATTCAGTTGGAAAATAACTCTTCGAATTTTATTAAAAATATTATAAAAGATGATCTAGAGTCCGGAAAACATGATCATGTCATCACCCGCTTCCCTCCTGAGCCTAATGGATATTTACATATCGGGCACGCCAAATCAATTATTTTGAATTTTGGGGTGGCTGATGATTTCAATGGGAAAACAAACCTTCGTTTCGATGATACGAATCCATTGAAAGAAGATATCGAGTATGTCAACTCCATTAAGGAAGATGTAAAATGGCTCGGCTACGACTGGGATAACCTTTTCTTCGCTTCCGACTATTTTGATGAAATGTATAAGAGAGCTGTGCTGCTCATCAATAAAGGAATGGCATATGTGGACGACCTTAATGCCGACCAAATCCGTGAATATCGCGGAACGCTGACCGAGCCAGGGAAAGATAGCCCCTACCGCAATAGAACCGTAGAGGAAAACCTTGAACTATTTGAAAAGATGCGCAGCGGCGAATTCGGGAACGGTGCAAAAGTATTGCGTGCAAAAATCGATATGAGCTCACCTAACATTAACCTGCGCGATCCCGTTATATACCGTATCTCCCATACCGAACACCATAATACCGGCAACAAATGGTGCATCTATCCGATGTATGCCTTTGCCCACCCTATTGAAGATGCTATCGAGGGAGTCACCCACTCCATTTGTACGCTTGAGTTCGAAGATCAACGCCCCCTTTATGACTGGATCGTTGAAAATTGTGAAATGGACAGCAAACCAAAACAATATGAATTTGGCCGTCTTAACCTGACTAATACAGTAATGAGCAAGCGAAAACTGAAGCAGCTCGTGGATGAGAGCTTCGTGGACGGCTGGGACGACCCACGGATGCCTACCGTTTCGGGATTACGAAGACGCGGGTATACACCCGAAGCGATTCGTGCATTTTGCCAAGAGATAGGTGTCGCAAAAACAAGCGGTGTTGTAGACTCTCAAATGCTCGATCATTTCGTGAGGGAAGACTTAAAGCTGAAGGCTCCGCGAACCATGGCTATTCTAAACCCGCTTAAAGTGGTCATCACCAACTACCCGGAAGGTGAGATTGAATGGCTTGATGCTGAGGTCAATCCGGAAGTTCCGGAAATGGGCACACGGCAAATCCCATTTTCACGTGAAATATATATCGAACAGGACGATTTCATGGAAAACCCGCCGAAAAAGTATTTCCGTCTTTTCCCGGGCAATGAAGTCCGTTTAAAACATGCTTATTTCATTAAATGTGAAGAAGTGATAAAAGACGAAGACGGTAACGTCATTGAGCTTCGCTGCACATACGACATTGAAACGAAAAGCGGATCTGGCTTCACTGGCCGTAAAGTTAAAGGTACATTGCACTGGGTCGAAGCTACACAGGCCGTTTCAGCAGAATTCCGCAACTATCAGCCTTTAATATTGGATAAGGAAAATGCAGATGAAGAAGAAAAATCATTCTTGGAGCGGGTAAACCCTGATTCCGTAGAAATTTTACAAGGCTTTGTGGAGCCTAACATGAAAGATGTTAAGCCTCAGGATAAATTCCAATTCTTCAGGCATGGGTATTACAATGTTGATTCAAAACTCACTTCGCCCGGCCAATTGGTCTTCAACCAAATTGTTGGTTTGAAAAGTTCCTTCAAGTTATAGAGTCACTGAAAAGAACCAGATTCCTAGCGGGATCTGGTTCTTTTCATTCTCTGCACCCCTATATCATTTTCTCTCGTAAAGTTTGATGCCTTGCTTGGAAAGGGCCTGTTTAAGAGTACTATGTGTCGAAACTTGACTAAAATCAAGTCCTAACTGAATCGATGTCTGGGCTACATCAGGACGAATACCGGAAATGGTCGATTCAATGCCCAACAGGCAGGGTACTTATCAATTGAAAAATCTGATGGGCAACCATCGTGTCTAAAAGGGAAACTCCGATAAATTGATGAATAAGTTCTTGATGGTCAATGCATTCTGTTTCCTAGAAGCTTCTCAATTTCCACATTGGAATCTGCTGAATAGATGGATCCAACTTAGAAGAGTTATCAAGGATGCATCGATATAAATTTTCATCCACTTTATCCAGCTGTGTTCCCCTACAACTAGTTAGTTCATTTTAAAAAGTAATAATAAGTCTGCATATCCCTCTCTCTCCATTTCATTTCTAGGAATGAATCGAAGGGCCGCAGAGTTTATGCAATATCTCGTGCCTTTAGGATTGGGGCCATCAGGAAAAACATGTCCAAGGTGCGAATCGGCGTCCCTGCTGCGCACCTCGGTCCGGGTCATTCGGTGGCTGAGATCCATTTTTTCATTGACACTTGCCGACATGATAGGCTTCTTGAAACTCGGCCACCCACAACCGCTATCATACTTATCACGTGAACTGAATAGGGGCTCCCCAGAAACGACATCTACATAAATGCCTTCTACAAAGTGATCCCAATAAGCATTATCGAAAGGAGGCTCCGTGCCATTTTCCTGGGTTACATGGAACTGACGCTCGGTTAAGGTCTTCCTAAGATGCGCATTATCCTTAGGCCAATTTTCCTTAATGAAAGCATCCCGTCCCGAGCCCTTACGATACAATGCATAGCGAAATTGATTTTTTCGATGGAATTCTTGATGGTATTCCTCTGCTGCGTAAAATTTCCCCGAGGGTAAAATACCCGTAACGATAGGTTTCTTAAACCGTCCGCTCATCATTAAAGCTTCCTTGGATTGCTCTGCTTCCTGTTTCTGACGTTCATTAAGATAGAAAATGGCTGCCTTGTATTGCTCTCCCCTATCCGAGAACTGGCCACCGTCATCCGTTGGATCGATTTGGTGCCAAAATATCTCTAATAACGCTTTATAAGAAATGATTGATGGATCGAATTCCACTTGAACCGCTTCAACATGATCAGTCGAACCGGTAATCACTTGTTTGTAACTAGGCGCGGTAAAACTACCGCCCGTATAACCCGATGTCACGCTAATGATTCCATCCATTTCATCAAAGGGAGCAACCATGCACCAAAAACAGCCTCCTGCAAAGATAGCTGTTTCTTTCTCATTCATCGTCATCCTCAACTCCCCTTTCATGGCTAGTGATTTCATGTATTATATACCAGCAAGCCAAATACCTTCAAATTCAAAACAATAGATTTCTTTATCTTTGCTGAACAGATAAAAAAGAGGCACTTAGGAGTAAACCCCAGTACCTCTTATGTTATATCCACTTGCATATCATTAAACTGAACATTATGGTTTCTTAAAGTATTACACTTACGATGATCGCTGAAAGGATGCTGACAAGAGTCGCACCGTATAGCAGCTTCAAGCCGAAACGAGCCACAACATTTCCCTGTTTTTCATGCAGGCCTTTGACCGCACCAGCAATGATTCCAATAGATGAAAAATTAGCGAATGAAACCAAGAAAACCGAAACGATCCCTATCGTCCTATCGCTCAATGCCGATGATGCATCCCCTAAGCTCAGCATGGCAACGAATTCATTCGTCACTAGCTTCGTCGCCATGATTCCGCCTGCAGTAACGGTTTCTGAAATCGGTACACCCATGATAAAGGCAAACGGTGCAAAGATATACCCCAGGATTTCTTGGAAGCTGATGCCGAGGATCATATCGAATAAGCTGTTGATTCCTGCAATTAATGCCACGAAACCAATTAACATCGCTGCAACAGTGATAGCAACCTTAAATCCATCCATGATATATTCCCCAAGCATTTCGAAGAAAGACTGCTTCTCTGCGCCTACTTCAACTGGGAGAATATCATCTTCATCCGTTACCGTATAAGGGTTAATAATGGATGCAATGATAAATCCACCAAACATGTTAATAACAATAGCCGTCACAACATACTTTGGTTCAATCATGGTCATATAAGCACCGACTATCGACATCGATACGGTTGACATGGCTGACGCACAAAGCGTATACATGCGTGATGGAGGAATGGCACCGAGTTGTTTTTTCAAGGTGATGAAAACCTCGGATTGGCCGACTATTGCTGATGCGACAGCATTGTAAGATTCCAATTTACCCATTCCATTCACCTTACTCAGCAGGAATCCAATCCACTTCATGATGAAGGGAAGGATCTTGAAGTGCTGTAAAATCCCGATTAATGCTGAGATGAATACGATAGGTAGAAGGACATTTAAAAAGAAGGGTGATGCTCCTTTGTTTACAATCCCGCCAAATACAAAGGTGACCCCTTCATTTGCCCATTCCAAAAGTCTTCCGAAACCATTGGCAATCGAATTGATGATCACTAAACCGAACTTCGTATTTAATAATAAATAAGTTAAAATAAGCTGAATGATCACCATCAGTATGATCGGTTTAATTTTAACTTTCTTGCGGTCACTACTCACTAAAATAGCTAGTCCAAAAACAATAAGCAGTCCTAAAATTGCTATCAGAAATTTCATATTCTGCCTCCACTAAGGTGAATTTAATGATCGTGCATTATTAGTAGGGTACCCTCAAAAATTTTATGCAAACGTTTTCTCTTTTATCCAAAATACTTGTACGTACCTCTCTAGAAGTTTATATTAAACTAATATTTTTTCAAGTGCAATTGTTATCTCACTTTTTAAAATAACAATTGATTACAATAATGGGTTTTTCCTGAAATAAAAAGAAGGTTCCCTTAAGGAACCTTCTCTTATATTATCCCATAGCTTGCCTTGAAACATGTTTCTATGAGGAGGATTGCTTTTTAGACTTCAGTTTTTTTGGACATTAACGATGTATGTGAACGGCAGCAGCAACGAACCCATGAATGGTCAAGCGATTGGATGGCATAATTAACTTTTCTTTTGATTTCTCGGAAAAGTGATTTCAAAACGGGTTCGTTCATTTTGTTCACTAGTAACCTTGATCGTCCCTTGATGTGTGTTAACAATCCATTTGGCAATAGATAGGCCTAAACCGGAGCCTTCATTTGCTGAACGGGATTGCTCCACTTGATAAAAACGGTTAAAAATCAAGGGGATTTCTTCCTGTGGGATGCCTTCTCCATTATCCTCTACAGAAAGAATGATGGATGAAGCATTCTTGATGCAGGAAAGGGAAATCTCCCCGCCTTCCTCCGTGAACTTCATGGCATTATCCACCAAAATCACCAATAGCTGATGAATTCTCTCTTTATCCCCATGAAACACCACCTGTTCGGGGGCATGGCTAATTATTGATTTTTCTTGAAAAGAAGCTATATCAGTATACTGTTCAACTATGTCCATAAGTAAGTCATCAAGGAAAAAGTTCGATTTCTTAACCTCTATTTGATTCGAATCCGTTCTAGTCAAGGTCAAAAGTCCGTTAACAAGCTTATTCAAACGTCGGACTTCTTTCGAAATGATGGATATATCAACGGCTTTTTCCTCGATTGTCGCGTTCGGTGATTGAAATAGCAAATCAGCCCGCGATTGAATGACAGCAAGTGGCGTTCGAATTTCATGTGAAGCATCCGAGACGAACTGCTGCTGCTGATCCCAGGATTTCTTGACTGGTATAAGGGCCCGTCCTGCAAGAAGATAGCCTGCGCCGACCGCCACCAAACTTCCAATTCCCCCACCAACAAACAATATGAGCAGCAAGCGATCGAGCATTTCTTTTTCTGTATCCACATTTCTGATGAATTGTACGGTCATCTCTCCATATTCCGTATTGACCTTGGTGGAAAGCGCACGATACGTCGGTCCATTTACAGATATTTCTTCAATCTCATCAAATCTTTTAGGATAAAATTTCGATTCATTAACCTTAAAGAAATTGTCTTCGCTCAGTCTTGGCTCAATAATCGTATCATCCGGTCCCCAAACGATGACGCTTGGCCCCGGACCTAATAGAAACTCACCTTGCGGACGTCCGCCTGGCATGCCCCCATTATTGAAATCCCTGTGATCCTTTTCAAGTGAATCATTGACATCCCTATAGATCTGATCTTCCGTATAGAAATAAATCGTTCTGCTTAATATGGCTATTAAGACAATAAAGACGATAGAATTCAATAATGTTAGTTGAAGCCGTGTTTTTTGGAACATAATGATCCCCTTATGGTTGTTTTAGCATATAACCAATACCCCGAACGGTTTGAATATCCTTATGATAATTGAAAGGTTCCAACTTTTTTCTTAAATGATGGATGTACACTTCAACAATGGCAATCGTCGTATCTGAATCAAATCCCCAAATGCGGTCAAAAATCTGCTCACGGGTCAATATTTTCCCATTATTTTGAATTAGATACTCCAGTAATTCAAACTGCTTCAAGGTCATTTTAATGATCTTTCCATCAACCAAAATATCCTTTTCTTTTTCCAACAGTTCAATTCCACGGTATTTCACATGCTGCGCAAGCGATATAATGCCACTCCTTCGAAGCAGGGCACGAATCCTGGCCTTAAGTTCCGGTGCCTGAAATGGCTTGACCAAATAATCATCGCCACCCATCTCCAAGCCTCTGACACGGTCCTCAAGCGCATCTTTTGCCGTCAAAAACAAGACGCTTGTATCTATCTTTGCTTCCCTGATTTTCCGTACGATTCCAAATCCATCAATTCCCGGAAGCATTACATCCAAAATGATGATATCGTAGATACTTTGCAGAGCCATGAATAGTCCATCTTCCCCATTTTCCGCTGTATCTACTTCATATTCATCAGTCAGGATTTGCCTGATCGATTCTAATAATGAAACATTATCTTCTACCACCAAAACCTTCATCCAGGGTGCCTCCTAACCATTTCAATTATGATATATGTTGATTTTATCCTTTTTCATAGGCAAAGGAAAGCGGGCTTTTAATCGCCGGCTTTCTCTCAAATTGTATGTTCATTCGTGACGCAGTGCTTGGATTGGATTTAATTTGGATGCCTTATTGGCAGGGAAAGCACCAAAGATTATACCGATTAAAATGGAGAATAAGAAGACTAACAGTGTCACCGACCATGAATAACTAATCGTTAAACTTGAAAAAACTGAAACCGATTTCGCGATCCCCAATCCAATTCCAACTCCCAACAGTCCCCCTAAGCAGCTCAAGACCATCGCTTCAATTAAAAACTGAAGAAGAATGGATTTTCGATTTGAATTGCCTTTCTAATCCGATTTCCTTCGTCCTTTCTGAGACTGAGACCAGCATGATATTCATAATTCCAATTCCGCCTACAAGTAACGAAATACTCGCAATACCGCCAAGCATGAGAGTGAACGTATCCGACACAGAGCTCATTGTATCCATCAGATTTTCTTGATTGGACACCGAATAGTTATCACTCTGACCTGGAAATGATGTGGTCATCGTACCTTGTACCCGGTACATCGCCCTATCTAAGATATTCTCGTTCTCCGCTTTTAAATATACCGTTCCGATTGTCGTGCTGCCTGTAGCCCGTTCTGCAGCAGTGATCGGTGCAATGATTACATCATCCCCGCTCGATCCCATTGAGGTGCCTGCTGATTTCAAAACACCGATCACTCGATAGGAAACACCTCCGATAAGAACGCTTTGGTCCACCGCTTTTTGATTTTCAAAAAGCGCGTCGGCTGTATCTGACCCCATGACAACCACCTTAGAGCGTAATTCCGTTTCCATATCCGTCAAAAAACGACCTTGACTAAGCTTTAGATCCCTCACTGTTAAGTAGGATGAAGTTGTACCGACCATTGAGAACTGTGTCGAAGCTTCTCCGTTTTTAGCATAAACGCGTCCGGTGACTACAGGCAACTTCCGATATCCCGTCCAGATCTTTAAACTGTTCAATTGTGTCATCCGTCAGCTTCACGGAGTCGGTATCCGTGACACTTACCGTTAACAGGTTCGTTCCCAAGCTATTGATTTCGTCCTGAACGGACTGTGAGGAACCCTGCCCAATCGAAACCAGAACGATTACAGAGGCAACTCCAATAATGATCCCGAGCATGGTCAACAATGCACGGACTTTATTGGATTTGATACTGCGTATAGCCATCTTCATTGATTCGCCCAGGTTCAATCCAATCACCTCCGTTTTCAAATAGCTGACCATCCTGTATCCGTACGACACGAGTTGCTTCTTTTGCCACTTCCAAGTCATGCGTTATAAGAATGATTGTTTGTCCCTTTTCGTTTAAATCTTTCAGCATTTGCAGCACTTCTTTACTTGTTTTACTATCAAGAGCCCCTGTCGGCTCATCCGCCAATAAAACGGGAGGGTTGCCTGCAAGCGCCCTAGCAATTGCAACCCTTTGCTGCTGCCCACCCGAAAGTTGAGCTGGCAAGTGATTCTTCCGGTCACTCAGGCCCACCATATCAAGGCACGCATTGGACACTTCTCTTCTTTCCTTCACACTTGCCCCTCTATAAACCAGGGGAAGTTCCACATTCTCCAACGCTGTCAGTTTTGCCAACAGATTGAAGTTTTGAAAGATAAATCCTATTTTAATGTTACGAATGGCAGCTAACTCATTATCCTTCATCTTTTCCACTTCTTTTCCATCAAGAAGAAATTCACCTGTATCAGGCTTGTCAAGACAGCCAATCATATTCATGAACGTCGATTTCCCCGATCAGAAGGTCCGATGATAGAAATGAAATCTCCTTTATTGATTGTTAGGCATACATTTTGAAGTGCCATAACCGTATCTCCGCCTAATTCATACGATTTAGACATGTCCCCTGATTTTTATGATGGGGTTCGCCATATTACTGGCCTCCCCTGCCGCTTGGCATTTCGCCACCGTTTGGCATCCCGCCTCCGAAACCAGTATCGTGAAGGAAGCCTAACTTTTCCTTAATGGTCGGATTTGATTTCATGGTCGTACATTTATGTCAGCCTTTACTCTCATTAATAATTACTATGTCGAACGAAAAAAGGTTTATTTCAAGATTTTAAATTTACAATATATTCTGAAAAATATATACTGATACTGTTATCAGAAAAATTGGCAATCAAAACCAAAATAATATTCAATGAAGGGGGAACCAACTTGGCATCAAACGATTCAATAGCTAAGAAAACCGAGGTAAGCGCTTCCACAGACTACACTAAGATCGTCCAATCACAATCTTTTCAAGAGCTCCTAAGGAAAAAACGCAATTTCATCGTCCCACTATCCATCTTTTTCATGGTCTTTTATTTCACCTTACCCATACTGACTTCCTATTCTAAAGTTCTTAACTCTTATGCCTTCGGGGCTATCAGTTGGGCCTGGGTTTTTGCCTTCGCTCAATTTATCATGACCTGGACCTTATGCATCCTCTATTCCAAAAAAGCTGCGGCTTTTGACCAAATAGTAGAAAAAATCGTTAAAGAAGCGAAAGGATAAAGGTGAATTTACAATGAATATACTTGCTTTCATATTATTTTTAATCATTGTCGGGCTTACATTAGTCATTACCTATTTTGCTTCACGGCGCACCAAAACGACCGCGGACTTTTATACGGCGGACAGCAGCCTGACTGGCTGGCAGAATGGCTGGGCCATTGCGGGTGATTATATGTCCGCCGCCTCTTTTTTAGGAATAGCTGGGATGGTCGCACTCTCTGGATTTGATGGCTTTTTCTATAGTATAGGTTTTCTGGTTGCTTATCTGGTCGTTCTTTATATCGTGGCCGAACCGCTCCGTAACCTTGGTAAGTATACACTTGCGGACATGATCGCTGCCCGTTTCAATGAAAAGAAAGTACGCGGGGTCGCTGCCCTTAACACCATTTCCATTTCAACCTTTTATATGATTGCCCAACTAGTCGGTGCAGGTGCCCTTATAAAACTCTTACTTGGAATTGATTATCTATACTCCGTCATCATTGTAGGTATTTTAATGACCGTCTACGTCGTATTCGGCGGTATGACGGCCACCAGTTGGGTCCAAATCGTAAAGGCGATTTTATTGATGGCAGGTACATTCATCATCTCTATTATCGTGTTGGCGAAATTCGACTTTAGCGTGATCGAGATGTTCAAGCAAATGAAAACAGCCACCCCTTTAGGCGGCGATTTCCTCAACCCGGGTAACAAATTCAAGGATCCATTGGATACTTTATCCCTTAATTTGGCGCTTGTACTCGGTACTGCTGGACTTCCTCACATTCTCATCCGTTTCTTTACGGTAAAAGACGCCATCACAGCCCGTAAGTCCGTAGTATATGCCACTTGGATCATTGGCATCTTTTATATAATGACCATTTTCCTTGGCTTTGGAGCAGCAGCTTTTGTTGGATACGACAAAATCATAGCCGCGAATGCCGCCGGCAATATGGCTGCCCCGCTGCTTGCCGAAGCCATTGGAGGTGACTTCCTGTTCGCCTTTGTGTCTGCAGTTGCTTTCGCTACCATTTTAGCGGTTGTAGCAGGTCTCGTTTTATCTGCAGCCTCTGCTTTTGCCCATGACTTTTATGGCCACATCAT
Source organism: Peribacillus simplex (assembly GCF_001578185.1). Classification (NCBI taxonomy): domain Bacteria; kingdom Bacillati; phylum Bacillota; class Bacilli; order Caryophanales; family Bacillaceae; genus Peribacillus; species Peribacillus simplex. Next base: position 5,275,605 of record NZ_CP011008.1, read on the forward strand.
CCGAAAAGGTCAAGCTACTGACAAAGAACAGGTCGTTGCAGCTCGTTGGGCATCGATCGGAGTATCCATCCTCTCCATCATCCTTGCTTTATTTGCCCAAAACATGAATGTCGCTTTCCTTGTGTCACTTGCCTTTGCCGTCGCTGCTAGTGCCAATCTGCCAATCATTATCTTCACGGTATTCTGGAAACGTTTTAACACAGCTGGGGCTGTCACGGGTATGATAGTGGGGCTGGTCAGTTCTTTATTACTTGTTTTCCTAAGTCCCAATGTCTGGTCGCCGGTAGAGGGAGCCGCAATATTCGTAGGGGAGCCATTATTCCCACTTGCCAATCCAGGCATAGTCTCCATCCCAATTGGTTTTATCGCAGCCATCGTCGGAACCCTGCTGTCAAGCAAGAAGGCTGATGCCAAAAAGTTCGACGAAATATTGGTTACAGCTAACACTGGAATGAAAGACCCTTTATAAGCTGGCTTCATTATTAAATATTAAAAAGAGAAAGGAGATCAAGGTATTCACCTGTTCTCCTTTCTCTTTTATTTAGGTTGAAAATCTTCAAAATCAGTAAGGAAAATAAAAGTGGATTCCTTTACAATTCATCTAACTTCTCAATCTTATCTTCCTTCTATTGTATTTCGTTACTAGCTGGTTCATGACTTCTGCAAAGATCAGCCCCATTGCTATCGCACCAGCCAGCATGAAAGCCTTGGCGGCCAATTGAACGGCGACATTAAAATCATTTACGACAAAATGCTTCATCGCATCATATGACAAGCCTCCTGGCACGAGGGGGATGATTCCCGATACATTAAAAATTGTGATCGGGGTTTTATACCTTTTAGCAAAATACTGGCTGATAACCGCAACGATAAATGCAGCCGCTAATGTTGCCATAATGCTGTTTATCTCATTTTTAACCATAAAGAAGTATAAGACCCACCCTAACATCCCTACGCAACCACATTGAAACAATGAATTTTTCGGTACATTGAAGATCACTCCAAAGGCAGCTGAGGCAATGAAACTTGTAATAAGCTGTGCAAACATCATTCTTCCCCCTCTAAAATCATAAGAAAACAAACGCAGCCGATATTCCTGCCCCAATGGCTAAAGCAGTCAAACCTGCATCCGCACCCTTGGATAGACCCGAAACTAAATGCCCTGCAATTAAATCCCTGGCTGCATTAGTAATTAACAGCCCTGGCACAAGCGGCATCACCGCTCCAATGATTATCGTGTCCAAATGACTTCCAACCCCAATATGGACAAAGAACATGGCCACTAAACCTACAACTAAAGAAGCTATAAATTCAGCAAAAAAACGAACTTCCAGTAACCAGTGCAAATAAAGCAGGCAAGAGAATCCCATCCCTCCAGCTATACAGGACCAGATGAAATCATTCCACTGTCCTTGGAACATGATTAAAAAACAGCCGCTCGCTATAAATGCAGCAAAAACCTGACCCCACATGGGATACCCCATCCCGGCCTTTTCGATTTCCTTTAACCGTAAATAGGCTTCCTCTGGTGACATTTCCTTGCTGGAAATGCTTCGGGATATACTGTTAACAAGCGTTACCTTATGTAAATCTGTAGATCGTTGGGAAACTCGAATTAATTTGGAGGCTGGGTGCATTCCATCCAGCGAAAAAATAATTCCTGTGGGGGTTGAAAAACTGTGGGAGTCACCGCATCCATACGCTGCAGCAATTCTAACCATCGTATCTTCCACCCTTGATGTTTCCGCTCCGTTCTGAAGCATGATTTTTCCCGCTAGTAAACATACATCTATAATTTCATTGTACGGTAACTGATCTTCCATTTTATCCTCTCCATCACTTTCTGCGTAATAACAGATAAACGATCTTACCAGTTTAAATCCACCTCATAATAGCCCAATTCCTCTGAAAAGGATATAAAAATATTACCTATTTAATTTATCAACACCATCTAATTGCGGTACATACAACCTTAGTACCATTATTCCCTTTATTTCTTGCTGAAACCGCTTGGTTAATAGAAAAATACAATAGTAAGTGAAGTATTTATAATGAAAAATGAATGCAGACACGAGGCCTGCATCCCTTTATAATATACCGTCATCATCCAATATATCCTGTACCTTTACACTCCTTTTTGTATAAAGCCATCTACGGTTTCATTAAACAAGTCGCTTTCTTCAATGAATGGACAATGGCAACTATCTTCAAAGATTACTAGTTCGGAATTCGGAATGTTTTTATGCAAATGTTCCCCTGCAGCTACCGGGATGACTTTTTCAAGCCTTCCAAAACAGAGAAGTGTGGGAACATTGATTTTTGGCAAGAATTCACGATAGTCGACAATCGATTGATCAAATAGAATGGCACTGGCAATGGATTCTGGCATTTTGGTCACTTCCCCGAGCATCCAGCTTGCATCCGCTACAGATAATTCATTTTTAAACATGGAGGCAAGGAAGCTTTGTAAAAATGGGGAACGGTTCGTTTGAATTTCAGTCATGAAGGCAATCAACGTGTCAATATCAAATGCGCCAATTTTAAAGTCGGGCCACTTAAAATCAGAGGCCAATTCATCGACAATCACAGTTGAATGAATATTTCCCTCACCGAATTGCTTGAGATAATCCCAGACGACAAAAGCCCCCATGGACCAGCCTACGAGTATGACATCCTGTAATCCCAGTTTACCAATGAACGCATGGAGATCTTTTGCATAAGCGGAGACTGTATTCCCGTAATGAACATGATTTGACTGGCCATGGCTTCTTAAATCAAGTAAGATCGTTCTATACTTTTCTGAAAAGTACGGAACTTGCCTTCTAAAGAACCGGCTGCTCATCCACACACCATGGATAAAAATAATTGGTCTCCCCTGGCCCTTTTCTTCATAAAACAACCGAACGCCTTCTTCCACCTCAATAAATGCCATTCCATCCCTCCTTCACGATATTTTCAAATCCATTCCCTATTATTTATTGCGTTTCATCTTTTAACATTCCTTCCTATAAAAATATATTGTCAAACATCATCTTAGAGTTGATAATGAAGTATATTTTTATTGTATCTTCATCCTGAAAGGACGGAATTTTTATGAAGAGTTTTATCAAAAACTATCGATCCTCCTTAATACTGCTCACTGCCATTATTATCGGTGGGATAGCGGGCGTCGTTTTCGGTGAGAAAACCTCGGTCATACAGCCGCTAGGGGACTTATTTCTAAATCTTATGTTTACGATCATCGTGCCATTGGTATTTTTCAGCATTGCTTCAGCGATTGCCAATATGAGCGGAATGAAGCGTCTCGGGAAAATCATGGGCAGTATCGTTGTCGTCTTCCTGACAACTGCCGCTTTAGCTGCTGTCATTGGGTTTATTGGGACAACCATCATCAATCCCTTGGAAGGCACAGATACGACAGCCATTAAAGAACTGATGGAAAACAGTTCCTCTGAGGAGCACATCGAGAAAGTTTCTTTCTTCAGTCAACTGGTCAACACAGTAACCGTATCTGATTTCCCAGAACTGTTATCCAGAAGCAATATGCTTCAGCTTATCGTTTTCTCGGTATTAATCGGACTTTCCACTGCATTGGTCGGTGAGAAGGCAAGACCGATTACTGAGTTTTTGACAGCGGGTACAGCTGTCATGATGAAAGTCGTTAAAATCGTCATGTACTATGCTCCAATTGGACTTGGTGCTTATTTTGCTGCGATTATCGGGCAGCTTGGGCCGCAGATTTTAGAAGGCTATGCTCGCACTTTCATTCTTTATCTAGTTTTAGCTTTGATTTATTATTTTGGCTTCTTCACTTTGTATGCCTTTATCGCAGGTGGGAAAGATGGAGTTAACCTATTTTGGAAAAATGCCCTGGCACCTTCCATTACAGCCATCGCAACTTGTTCCAGTGCAGCGTCCATTCCAGTCAATCTGGAATCGGTCAAGAAAATGGGCGTGCCAAAGGATATAGCGGAGACTGTCATCCCACTCGGAGCCAACACTCATAAAGATGGTTCTGTATTCGGAGGGGTATTGAAAATCGTTTTCCTATTCAGCTTATTTGGAAAGGATATGACAAGCATTTCAAGCATTTTAAGTATACTTGCTGTTGCCTTTTTGGTTGGAGCCGTTATGGGCGCCATTCCTGGGGGCGGCATGATTGGGGAAATGCTGATTCTTAGTGTATTCGGCTTTCCTGTTGAAGTTCTGCCGATCATTGCGGTTATATCCACGATTATCGATGCTCCTGCTACACTGCTTAACTCAACAGGAAACACGGTTTGTGCCATGCTTGTCACGCGGCTTGTTGAAGGGAAAAACTGGTTAAAACGAGCATTCGTTAAAGAAAATTCGGCGGTATGATTCTAAGATATAAGAACTGACTCCTGGTTAACCAGGAGTCAGTTTTTTCATTTTCACGAATTTCCTTCAAACCTTTTTTAATTGACAAGGGGTTCCTTACCCTCACATAGAATTAAAGATTGAAGGAGGGAATTAAATGTTAATGAAATGCTTACCTGCTGCCATCCTTTTCACGGGATTATTATATATTTACTTGATACCGGAAGAGCCTTTATCCATAAAAATCATCTTCAAGATCGTTCCCATGTTATTGATTTTACTCTATGCCGGCGCAACAGGGCGAAGGCAGGATCGATACAAATCCTTAATACTTCTTGGTTTATTCTGTTGCATGCTTGGAGATGGATTGTTAATCTGGTTCGTCATCGGGCTTTCCGCCTTCTTGATCGGCCACCTTTTCTATATTTCCGCTTTCTTTAAACTATGGAGCTTTTCATGGCTTCGATTCGCAACGATTTTCCCAATTTGTGTTTACTCCACTTGGATTGGTCGTGAAATTGTACTTTCTTTAATTGAAAAAGGTGAAAATAGCCTCATCATCCCTGTAATCTGTTATGTAACGGTCATCTCCCTCATGGGCTGGGCGGCATTTATGACCGGAAATGCCGCGGCAATCATTGGCGGGGTCCTGTTCGTGATCTCGGACTCCATTTTATCCTGGAACAAATTTATCGATGATGTTGCCATTTCTGGTCCGTTGATCATGCTCACCTACTATGCAGCTCAGTTTTTCATGGCTTACAGCATTCGTATGAAGCCTTCTTTCCATTTATCGAAAGGGTTGCCTATCCAGTGAATCCGAATATCTGTTCGTTCCACATGAAACATTCTCATGAAAAAAGGCATTCACAGCTCTAATGGAACTGTGGACGCCTTTCCTTATCCTTTAATTTTTTTAATGAAGACTACTTTTAAATAATTTCCTTCCTTATATTCCGTACTTGTTTTAAAATCAGCCGGCAATGAGATTTCTTCCATGAGCTCATATTTCCCATTCATCTCCCTGAAGGCAACATCAATGAAGCTCTTGAATTTCTTCATGTCAAACGTACTGCAATTAGTTGATGCGATAATGATGCCATTGTCTTCCGTAATGGAAATGGTATCCTTCAATAGATTCGTATAGTCTTTTCCGGCGCTGAAAGTAAACTTCTTTGACTTGGCAAAGCTGGGTGGATCGAGGATGACCATTTCAAATTTCAAAGCCTTCTTCACTGCATATTTAAAATACTTAAATACGTCCATCACCACGATATTTTGAGCTTCAGGATCTATTCCATTCACACTGAACTGCTCGATCGTCTTTGGTAAACTGCGATTCGCCAGGTCGACACTAGTTGTTTTAACGGCACCGCCTAAAGCGGCAAACACGGAAAATGCCCCAGTGTAGGAGAACATATTCAACACCGTTTTCCCTTTTGCGTATTCATCCCGGATTTTCCTTCTGACATCGCGTTGATCAAGGAAGACACCGACCATTGCCCCATCATTCAGATAGACAGCGAAATGAACTCCATTCTCCTTTACAAGAAGCGGAAATGCCGGCTGATCACCCATGACAAAATCGTCTTCCTCTACATATTGCCCCTTCGTATCAAATCGTTTCTTCTGATAAAGCGACTTTACCTCGACCGTATTCTGCAGTGCCTTAATGATATAGTCTTTAAATGAATAAATCCCTTTGCTGTACCAGCTAATGACATAGTGACCATCATAATGATCGATGATTAAACCGCCAATTCCATCACCTTCCCCATTAAACAAGCGGAACGCTGTAGTCTCCGTATCTTCAAAAAAAGACTTTCGGAATTCATATGCCGCTCGGATTTTGCCATTAAAAAAGGTTTGATCAATTTTTTCATTTTCTCTTCGGGTCAATACCCAGCCATAGCCTTTGTTTTGTTTACCATAATAACCTTTTGCTAGAAAACGGTTATTCTCATCCACCAAACGCACTAAAGATCCCTCTTCCTGAAGGTCATTATGGTTGGCTATCGACTCTTTAACAATCAAGGGAAAGCCCTTGCCGATTTTACTTACGAACTTAGCTTTCACTTTTATATCTATTTCTTTTCCCATATATATCATCCTATCTTTGCAATTGCTTTCTTCCCCATTTTACCCTAATCCCTTTATAAATAAAAACGAGCCTGTTTCCGTCACAAGGCTCGTTTCTCCAAAATCTTTAATTATGATACTTCTAAATGAAGATCTCCCGGTTTTACTTTACCCATCATCTTCAATACTCGATGTAAGGCAAGCGTGATCACAGCTGGCAAGACCATGCCCACTGCCACATAAACCAGGAACGTGTACAACCCTTGACCCGTAATTATAGCAATCGGGGCAATCAATGAACTTAAGCCCATCCCCCCAAGCTCATAAGGTACTTGGAAATCGAATGCCAACGTAGCGATAGGAGCACAAATGATTGCCGCTATAAATGGCGGGACGACATATAATGGTTTTTTGATTAAGTTAGGAAATTGAACTTTCGGCGTAACCACCATCTGTGCAAGGAATCCACCCATATCATTATCTTTATAAGACATGACAGTGAATCCAACAAATTGAACGGTACATCCGATTAAAGCAGCCGCGCTTGAAACAGGATCTAACTGTAGGGCAATAGCAAGAGCAGCGGAAGAAGCCGGTGTCATCAATAAAATGCTCCATACCAATGCAATGACCATGGAACCAATTAATGGAGAACCTTCAACCTGAGCTGTAATTTGACTGCTTAACCATGTCAGGAACGGTGTCGTAACAAGTGCTAGACCATATCCAGAAACCCCACCGACAAGAACAGCAGCCAATGGGATGGCCATGATATCCAACTTTGTTTTGCCTATTAGGCGCTTACCTACATAAGTTGCAATTAAGGCTGCCAGAACGGCACTTAGTGGCTGACCCGTAACAATCGTGAAGGCACCCTCAGCAGTTCTGTTGATGGCAGCACCGCCAACTGCACTTGAGGCCATGGCGCTAAAAATAATTAATGAATTACCTCCAAGCTGATAGGCGATACCTGCTCCTAAAGCTGGGGCTAGCAAGACCTTTGCGGCGCCTCCTATTGCCAGGAGGACCTCCCAATCTAAATATCCCCCTATCGATTCAAACAATAACCCGATTCCTAATGTTACCAAAACTGCGTTGGCTATCCCCGTTGAAGCCTTGTACATTCGATTGCTGATGTACTCTTTCCTGCTCACTTTATCTCCACTCCTTATAAATTATCAGAATATTCAACTTAAAAAAAAAAAAAAACCTATTATTTGGAAGGGTACACCAGTTGATTTTACTTTAGTGTCTTCTTACTAAGTTCACAAGAAAGGCTCAAACAATTCCACAAAATTAATCCCACTAACATAATAAGAGAATAATAATATGAAGTAATTCATATTATAAATACTCATCTATTTCGCCGCTCCCTATAATGTCTGTTCGTATAATAACATGAATTTTCTGATAATGTAAGAAGTATTTTTATTCTAATAAAATAAAAACGCTTACAAAAAGGGGTATATATCACATTTACATACAGTTAGGTCCAATATTGTATTATTTTAATATAAATTAATCCTTTTATTACTAATACACTCTAAAATTCTGGTTTTAAGCCGGAACAGCTTATACATTATTCCAATATAGGTTTTTAGCATTTACAACTACAAATTATTCCTCTTTTTATAAAAAAAGAGAATCCATTTAAATTGGATTCGCCTCTATACTATGGTATAAATGTGATCTTTCATAAAGAATCCCCTCACACCTAGCTTTTAACTTCTCTTCTATTGAAAACCTTCCAAAGTTGCAAAAGTGTCTCTCAGGAATCGATAAAATAGTTTCTCCGTTGGCATTAATTCCCTTTCAGTTGGAATAATAACACCTACAGCCCTAGTTACGGATGGTTCATCCAACGGCAGTCTAACTGTAAAACGAGGCAAGCTGTCAATCAGAGAGATTTCTGGTATTAAGGTTACGCCAAGTCCTGCTGCCACTAGACCTTTAATAGCATCAGTATCTTTTCCTTCAAATGCAACTTCTGGCTCGAAACCGTGCAGTTTACATGCCTTCATAACAATATCACGTAAAACATACCCCTTAGGATATACGATGAACGGATTTCCTTGAAGTTCATTTAAGTTTAATGACTTCTTCAAGGCCAAAGGATGACTTTCTGATAAAAGAGCAACTAAGTTCTCAATAAATAAAGTTTCTCCGTGAATTTTCTTTTCGTTCGCCGGTAGAGGTCCAATTAAGGCCATGTTAATATTTCCTTTTATAACAGAATCGATCAGGTAGCGATATGAGCCTTGTTTCAAAGTGAACTTCGCTTGCGGGTAAATCTCTCTGAAATCAGAAATAACCTTTGGCAATATATAAGAAGCTAAACTACTTGGAAAGCCAATACGAATTGTCCCTTTTTCCGGATTTAAGCTCTCAGCAAGCTCACGCTTTGAACGATCAATTATATCCATAGCTTGTTCCATATTCGCTAAAAATGTATGTCCTATAGGTGTCAGCTTAATCTTCCGGCCTTCGCGGATAAATAAAGGCACACCTAATTCCTCTTCTAAATTATAAATTTGACGACTTACTGCAGACTGGGCAACATGCAAAGCCACTGCTGCTTCCGTCATATGTTCACGCTTTGCGACTTCAATGAAATATTCGATTTGTCTTAATTCCAATGTAAGCTCCTTCTTTCATATCAAAACGGCATGTTATTTATCTAATATTCAGATTGTTTCTTTCAAATTTGAATTATATCATTAAAGTATCACATAAAAACGTATATATATATTCAAATATATTTTCATGTTACCAAAAAAGGGGAGAAAAGTTAATGACAACGTCACATGAAGTTGAGCAAGAGGAAATACAGGTCGCCAAAGAGTTTGTAAGTCAAGTATACGCACAGGTAAAGGAGCGTAATCCTCATGAGAATGAATTCCATCAAGCCGTAAAAGAAATATTCCTTTCATTAGTGCCAGTATTTTCAAAACACCCTATTTATATGAAAAGTGGAATTTTAGAAAGACTTGTTGAGCCAGAAAGAATGATTACCTTTCGTGTCTCTTGGGTTGATGACTTAGGAAATGTACAAGTCAACCGTGGTTTCCGCGTGCAATTCAACAGTGCCATTGGGCCATTTAAAGGCGGTCTACGTTTTCACCCGACAGTAAACTCCAGTATTATCAAGTTCCTCGGTTTCGAGCAAATCTTTAAAAATTCTCTTACAGGACAGCCAATTGGCGGTGGAAAAGGCGGATCTGACTTCGATCCAAAAGGAAAATCAGACGCTGAAATCATGCGTTTTTGCCAAAGCTTCATGTCAGAACTGGCTCGCTATATCGGTCCGGATACAGACGTACCGGCAGGGGATATAGGGGTAGGAGCTAGAGAAATCGGTTATCTATTCGGTCAGTATAAAAAGATTCAAGGCAGCTACCATGCAGGTATATTAACTGGTAAAGGCATAAGTTACGGCGGAAGCTTAGCCCGTACAGAAGCGACTGGATACGGAACAGTTTACTTTGTCGAAGAAATGCTAAAAGACAAAGGTTTACAATTCAATGGCAGCACAGTTGTTATTTCCGGATCAGGCAATGTATCCATTTATGCCATTGAAAAAGCTACACAGCTGGGTGCTAAAGTTGTTGCATGTAGCGACTCTAATGGCTATATATATGACAAAAATGGTCTGAACCTAGATACAGTTAAACGTTTAAAAGAAATAGAAAGAAAGCGTTTGAGCGAGTATGTCGATGCTCATCCCGAAGCTGAGTACAATGAAGGAAGCTATGGAATTTGGTCTGTACCATGCGATATCGCCCTTCCTTGTGCAACACAAAATGAAATTGATGAAGAAGCAGCAAAATTGCTTGTTAAAAACAACGTGAAAGCAATCGGCGAAGGTGCTAACATGCCATCGACTCTTGATGCTATTGACGTATTCCTTAATAATGGTATCCTATTCGGACCAGCCAAAGCCGCCAACGCAGGTGGTGTTGCCGTTTCTGCACTTGAAATGGCCCAAAACAGTGCTAGAATGCCTTGGACATTTGAAGAAGTCGATACGAAACTACAAGGTATCATGAAAAATATTTATAAAAACAGTGTAGAAGCAGCAGAAGCATATGGTGAACCTGGCAACTTAGTTGTCGGAGCCAATATTGCGGGATTCCTTAAAGTAGCAGATGCTATGCTGACTCAAGGCATACTCTAATAATAAGTTAAAAATAGGAGGCGGTCCCAACATGGGCCGTCTTATTTTTGGTAAAAGAGTGATTACATCTTTATACAGGTATCCTTATAGGAGTGAATGTTAAATTATGTAGCATGATTTCATGGGCTAGATTGATATTCTGCTTATTCAACTGGTTAATATGATTTTTACATTGTTAGCCCACCACATTGGCATAAACTAATTTAATGCCAATAAATGAACCATTGATCCCAAAAAGAGGAGTGTTTTAAAATCCACATGGGAAACATATTCAATCGTATCTCCGAATTGCTGCTCCATATATTGATGCTGTTCTGGATTTTTATCCTTCACTTCAGTGGCAGCGATAACTTTTTCAATAACCATATCTTCTGAACGGCTCGAACGACATCTTGAAATGATGGTGTTCCATTCGTCAATGCCAAATCTATCTTGCAAACTCCCACTGGCACCGGCAGCCCGGCATCACCTACGACAATATAATCTGTATGACCAAGGTCTGCTAGGACCTTGGCTATTGAACTATTGATGATTCCTTGACGTTTCATGCTAAGCCCCTTTCGACTTCTTTCCTTTGCGGCATGCCACCTTGAGCACCTAACTTCGTCACGGAAATGGAAGCTGCCCGGTTCGCGAATAACAAACATTCGTCAAAACTTTTTCCTTCCGCAACACCCACCGCAAAAGCAGCATTGAAGGTATCCCCTGCCCCTGTTGTGTCCACCGCTTCCACTGCAAAGCTTGGAACAACCTTTTCTTTATGCCCGTCAAAATATCGGACACCATTTTTTCCTTCTGTAATGAATAATTTATTTGGATACTCAGTCAAGACTTTCGTTCGATCTCTCCCATTGAATAGTATTTCGAATTCATGCTCATTCGGCGTAAGGAAGGATGCCTGTTGAATGACAGCATCGCTTAGCTTGCGGGCGGGAGCTGGGTTCAAAAGTAATTTCTTATGAAGCGTGTTGCACAATTCAGCTAGATATTCCACCGTTTCTTCAGGTATTTCCTGCTGAACCAGCACGATATCCGATTCCTGAATGACCTTTTTCGCCTTTTTTACATATTCAGGAGTAATGAAATCATTTGCACCTTTTACGACAATAATACTGTTATCACCTTCTGAAAGGGTGATGTGTGCTGTCCCGGAAGCGGAACCTGTAACCGGTTCCACATACTCTGTGTTTACATAATTTTTTTTCAGGTTTTCTAATATGATCTCTCCATAGACATCATCACCTACACATCCAACCATCGATACTTGTGCACCAAGACGGGCCGCTGCCACAGCCTGATTGGCTCCTTTCCCTCCAGGAACCGTTATAAAAGACTCTCCTAAAACCGTTTCCCCGGCCATTGGCCGCTTTGCTGATGTCACCACTAAGTCCATTGAGGAACTTCCCACTACTGTAATTCTAATCATGCCTTCTCCGCCTTCCTTCTCGTTGTTTGTCTCTCCACAAAAGAAACAGGGAGCTTTTTGTGCGTTACTTCCAATTTTTCCTGATTGATCCTTTTAATGAGATTTCCGCCGCTTGTGCCCCCATCTCATAGGCTGGCTGCCTTATTGTCGATAATGGTGGGTGCAATAACGATGTAAAAGCGATATCATCATAGCCGATCAATTGTATGTCTTCCGGAATCCGTATTCCCCGTTTTAAAATCTCCTGAAGTGCGGCAGCTGCAACGATATCATTACAAGCTATGATTCCATCCGTTTCCGGATTTTGCTCGAACAGCTGTCCCACACAAATTTGGCCGCCCTGAAAGGTCAGAGTTGAATCCATGACTTGCACGTTCACTTCCGCTTGTTCCAATTCCTCCAATGCAGCCTTATATCGTTCATATACAGGCTTTATTTCGACTGGCCCCCTAATGAGGACAATATTCGTACTGCCTCTATCCAGTAATACGCGTGCTGCCAGCTTACCGCCTGTCTTTTGATCGGAATAAACGGCTGGTAATTTCTCTGCTGTACGGTCGAGAAGGACTACTGGAATATCCAGGTTATCGAAGTTTTCATTTGCTTCTTCACTAGTGGAAGCAATCATGCCCACTACATTATTCTGTAGAAAAGTGTCAATATATTCTATTTCTTTATCTCTCTTTTCATCGCTATTTCCAAAGAAATCGATATCCAAATTGCTGCAGATAATCCTCGACACCTCTTGCCATTTCTGGAAAGAAGGGATTCGTATTGTCCGGCAAGATTAAACCAATCAATTTGGATTTACGTTTGTAGAGGGATCTTGCCACTTCATTCGGTTTATAGTTTAACTTTTCAACAGCTGCCATGACCACCTTTTTTGTGTCCTCATGTGCATAACCACTGCCATTCATCACTCTAGAAACCGTAGCAACAGAAACCCCAGCTTCCTTTGCAACATCCCGAATAGTTGCCAATATATCCACCTCAACACTCTTATGTAACCGTTTACACAACAGCTTATCACCAATTTATATGAACGGCAATTCCTATTCCAAAGATAATTTTTAGGGAGTTTGAACCAAAGAGGATAACACAATCTTTTTGTTAGCTATTATCGCTCTATAAATTTTTTAACAAAGTTGATTGGAACGGGTGTACGAGACTCTTGCGGGAAAAGCGCGTCTAGGGAGACCCGCAGGCGTAAGCCGAGGGCTGACCGCCCGTGGAAAGCGAGTAACTGGAGCGGGAATCAACGGTCAAATTGTAGAAACTATAAAAAACAGTAGACAAACTCGATTTTCATCGAGTTTGTCTACTGTCTGAAACTGGCTCAAAATTCTGAGCAAGCTTAACTTTAAAACATTTTTGCAGGTAACTTTTCAAAAAGTGCATTATTCACATGCCCAAACTCAGATGCATGCGGACGGTCTTCACCATCGCTATAACCATATTGAAGCATCCGATTTCTATTCAGGCATAGTTTTGTCAATTTTGGCGCAAAGAAATTGAATGTATCGAAACGATCCTGTAGCATAGGGAATTTTTTCTGATGTGTATGGATTGTTTGAGCGACACCTTCCCAAAAGGCATTCTCATCCAAAAGGGACCTCTTCATCAGAAGTGTTGACAAGTATCGGAAATGACAGATGAATAGTCCCGTGAAAATGAATTGGACCAGCCCCTCGGGAGTCTCACTTCTTAGTACTTTCCTTAAATCATCAGGAAGGCTGCTTAATTCAGGAAGCGGCTGATCACTGACGTTTACATCATCTACAAAATCCTTGATGGCCAAACGGTGAGGCTTGTAATCCTTCAAGACTAAAATGGTGTTTTGGCCATGCGGCGAGAATACCAATCCATATTGATAGATAAAATGTAATAATGGTGATAGAATGACGTCGAATAATTGAGCTGTCCAGGCTTCTGCAGTCAATCCCGATTTTTCAATTAGGCTTTCCACATATGGTTTCCCTTTGCTGTCCACATGTAAAAGGGACGCAAGCGTAATGGGCTTTTCGCCTTCTTCCATATAACTGTAAATGCTTTCTCTCCAAATACCGCCCAGCATCTCTAAATATTGATAGGGTACATTCTCTAGCTTGGAATAATACGGGTGATCAACATTTAAACTGGCCACTTCACCAGGAAGCACCACTTTGCATTGTTCTTTCAAGAATGAATCATTTTCATAAATGTTCTTTATATACTCTGTGATTTTTGGCGCAATGACCGTGCGTTCCGCTGGTAATCCACGGTAGACTAGCGTATTTAAAATGCTCATTGGCAGCTTGACGTGGTGTTTATTCTTATTCGATACATTAACAAATGTCCGGATGGATTGTTGCGGCAGATACTCATCAGGACCATTTCCTAAAGCTACAATCAGCCCTTTAGCCAAGTCATCGGTAAAATTCTGGATGATTACATTCTTCCACTGCCATTCATGGACTGGGAGGTAGTAATAGTTTTCTGCCTTCAGCCCTTTCTCTGTCAATCTTTTTATAAATGATTTTTGGGTTTCCTCATCTAGTTCATTCTCCATCAATTGCTTATAGGACAACGTTTCGATGGAATTGAACTCACCCCTCGTTTTATGGACCGCAATCCATGATAACTGAACTTCCTTCTGGTTTTCTGGAGCAAACTTCAAGTAATCATCAAAACCGAAACCGATTCTTCCCTTGTTATAAGCGATCCAAGGGTGACCGCTCATTTCTCCTTCAAGTAACGCATAGTCAAGCTCGACTAAATCATCCGCGTCTTGTTCAGGTTTGGATAGCAATTGAAGGTCCGCAAGCAGCGTATGATGGAATTCTTTGATTAAATGTCCTGTTGTTTCTGCAGTCATCCCAATTAACGGCTGAATGTCTAAAATGAATTGAATAGCATCATTGGCCTGTGTAAAACCTTCCGTTTTGCAGACCTGGATCGACTCAGCCTGTACTTCATAGCTGTCAAAAAGACGGGGCGAAGCCAAAAATTGATAAGATTTCCCCTCATTAATCTCTAACTCATATAGGTTTCCTGCTTCATTTTCTTTCAATACAGCTGGATGGATCATATCTTCATACATATACTCAGAAATCATCTTTGCCAGCAGGTTTTGGTTTACTATCGACCAATTTTTTTCAGAAACCGCCTGTTCCACTTCATTCATGAACTGCATATATTGCTCCCCTTTCCTTCTATTAGTAAGCCATGACTGGTGATTTTACACGGAATGACTGAAAAGCACCCTTTGGCTCGGATGGATAAACCTCTTTACCTGCCAATTGATTGATAATAATGGAATTTCGGAATGCCCCTAATCCTAGATCAGGTGCCCCCACGCCATGCGTATGTACCTCGCCATTTTGAATAAAAAGATGATTCGCTGTAGAGATGGTCGTTCCAATCCGATAGTCTTTCGTAATTGCAAGACGGCCCAAATCATCGCGGATTAAAAGCTCTTCCATGGTGTCAAGAAATGCCGGAACGGTCGATTTATAGCCCGTTCCAAAAACAACAGCCTCTGTATCCACATCAAATTCACTTTCTTCCACCCATTGTGAACATTTCAATGTCCAGCCATTTTCAGTTGGCTCTACGGATGCAACTTCCGTCATCGCCCTAAGTTCAATGGAAAGCTCTGCATTTCCAATCGATTTTTCATACATCTTGTCAAAAATCGCCGCAATTGTTGTCGCGCTGATTCCTTTATACAAGAGGTCTTGTTTTGGTAAAATGTCATCCTTCTTTTCCTGTGGCAGCCGATAAAAGAAATCAAGGTAATCCGGAGTGAAGTACTCCAACCCAAGTTTTGAATATTCCATAGGGAAAAAGCCTTTGGACCTCGTATACCAGTTTAGCTGGTAGCCATGCTTCTCCTGCTCATTCAGAAGATCTTCAAAGACCTCGGCCGCACTCTGTCCAGATCCGACAACCGTGATGGATTTTTTCTTCAGGATATTTTCTTTGTTCCGTAAATAATCGGCCGAATGAAGGATGCTCTCTCCTTTATATGGACTAAATGCAGCCGGTACAGTCGGGGCACTTCCAATTCCCATGACTACATGGCGGCTATAATAGACTTCGATCTTTTGTGTTTGTTCATCCCTTACACTGATTCGATAGCAGGTTTCATCTTGATTCCCTATATACTCCACCGCCTCTACCGCTTTTCCAAAACAGCAGCTATCAAGTTGATTGGCAGTCCAGCGGCAATAGTCGTTATATTCTTTTCGTGGAATCAAGAATTTTTCAAGGAAGTAGAAATGATAAAGCCGGTCATGCTGCTGTAAATAATTCAGGTAACTATATCGACTTGTCACATCTGCCATGCTGACTAGATCAGCAAAGAACGGTACCTGCAGCGTTGTCCCCTCCAACAGCATCCCTTCATGCCAATTGAATTCCTGCTTTTTCTCAAAAAAGACGGCATTCAACTCCGGGGTTTTCTCCAAAAGGGCTGCAAGTCCAAGATTAAAGGGACCTATCCCTATCCCTACCAGGTCATAGATAGATTGTTGCTTCTCCATACTTCCACTTCCTCTCGAAATTCTCCCGTGTACATGCCATGAGTAATGCTGTTTTGTCAGGGAGCTCAATTTCTTTAATTGGGGTAAACCCACACTTTTCAAATAGATGAATCATCTTTGCGTTCCGGATATCCGGTTCTGCCATCACCTTTTTTGTTCTAGCAGTAAGTAGTTGGTATTTCACCATTGCACGTAAGAACGGCAAAGCCAGTCCTTTTCCAAGATAATCTGGATCACCAATGAGTAAATGAATGCCTTGATCTCCCTCTTCGGACTGATAATAATCTTCGATGATATCGCCTTTTACCCAATACGATTCCCAATAGCTCATTGGGATTGAGTCCAGGCAGCCTAAATAGAGTGTTTGGTGTGCATCAGCCAATGCCTTTTGCAAATGAACAGCAAATTTTTCTTTTGTGAAATTCAAATTCCAGTATGGTATCACATGATCTTCATGCATCCATTTATGCAGTGTATCTAAATCCCTCTTAAATTCAACTTTGACGAATGAAAGCTGTTGATTACAGTCCTTCAGCATTTCTTCATAACTATTTTTCATGGACGGCTAAAACCCCCTGCGCGAATGGGTTTTCAATGGTCGTATAAACGGATTGCGTCTCAAGTGAACCAACAAGTTCATCCATATCATGAAACCGCGTCAGTAAATTAGCCTTACAAGATAATTCCCGGGCATGAAGCAACCTTGCAATAACTCGATTCAACCCCTCATCCCCGCTTTCCCTGCTGCTTGTTTCCAGTTGTTCCTGAACGAGCTGTAACAGGGTTTTCTCTGATACTAACCCTTCCGTACCAAAATTATTGATCAAGCCTAATAAGTGATTAAAAAAGAAATAGTATTGCAGTCTTTCTTCAGCGACTTCATCAGAACAAATCGTGAAGCTTTTTTCACTTAGTTCAGGCAGGATCTTCAACAGCCTGTCCACTTTGGACTCACAGTAGTAATACCCTTGATTATCGCGATAATAAAAAGTGGATGGATACCCATCTTGAAGTTGAATGATGGAATTTTGTTGATGGGCTTCTAAAACGATTCCATACACTTCAAATAGCCAAAGCATCGGTTTTAATGTCATTGAAAGATAAGTTTTGAACCAATCCTTACTTACCTCTTCGGTACTGCGGTTTTCATCAGCTGATAATTTGCGGATGATCGCTCCAAGCCTTGATGGTGCACCATAGGCATTATCCTGGCACAAGCCTGCAATCAGGCTTGCTTGTTCATTGTTTTCATAAAAAGGGTTTTCCCGGATATCAACATCGAATCCTGATTCTTGTTCTGTTGTTTTGATCGTTAGATAAGCAGGGTCCTTAATAATACGGAAGGAGGGATGCTGTTCTTTTAGCGCGTCTCCCACTTTTGAATCGATTAATTTAGCGATTTCCACACCACGATCAAGTTCTTTTTGCAGATTTGCACGTAACGAATTCGTGATTTTGACCGGAACGGAAAATTTGTACATATATCTCGATGTGGCACTATATACCGTTCTAAAAGAAGAGGTAGCCGTGAATTTTTTCCCAAGCGGTCCCACGTAAATTAGTGTTCCTTGCTCGATAAGCCTTTTAACTTCTTCTTTTTCGATAAGCACTTTTGCCTGGAGCGGATGTGCTGGGATAATGCTATACCGGCTTTCCGTTTGGCAATACGTGTCACGGAATTCACTGGAAATCTCCAAGTCACCGGCTAGTTCCTGTTTAATGATTTCACTTGCCGATCGGACTTCACTAGAATCTTGGATGACGATCGAAGGCTCTGCCAGGAAGTAGTGCAGCTGAAACTCAGCTTTTAATTCGGGTGAATAGATCCATTCATCTTTTTCTGAAATGCCCTGCTTACTTTTCGGCGTCGGATGGAACAGGTGCCCGAATAAAAGCGACTGCTCCGCTTCGATATAGGTGAAATCGGGACTTTGAAGGGCATCAGCGTCTTCGGTCCTGGCTTCGACATACCGTTGAATATTTTGGCTGCTCAGGATGACACGCAGCATCAATTCATCTTCACTATCCGTCCGGCCCTGCTCATTCAATAATTCTTTAGAAACGATCGAGACCATCGTCACATAATCTAATTCACGTACTTGTTTGGATGCATTTTGGTAGTAAATCGGGAATGTAAAAATATGACGCCCCGTTTCCGACCAATATTTAAGCGGAACTAGCAATGCAATATCTTGGGATAAGAGATTACTGACTAATAATGAATCCGGAATAGAACCCTCCAAATCAGGCCAGTTCTTCGTTTCCTCCAAACTGCAATTTCCAGTTTCCCGGAAATAACAATTCAGAAAGCTTTGCATCGTCGCCCTTTCAGCTATCTGCTTACCATTCATCTTCATTCCTCCATCATCTTGAACATTTCACCTAATACTCGGATTTCGTCTAAAATTCCCTCTATGTGTTCAAGCCTTGTCATTGGATTCAATAGTGTCATTTTTAAATACACCCGTCCGTCAAAACGCGTTTTTGCTAAAAATGCCCGTCCGCTTTTCAGTAATTCTTGCTGAATCTGTTTATTTAATAGATTCACTAACTGATCACTTTCTCCCTCGGGATTATAACGGAATACAACCGCATTCAATTCAGGGTCTTTATTTAATACACTGAATCCTTCCGCTTGATCGATCTTCACAGCCACTTCACGCGCAAGATGACAAGTATAGTCAATCATTTCGGCAAAGGTATCCAGTCCGACAACCTTCAATGACATCCAAAGTTTCAGTGCATCGAACCTTCTCGTCGTTTGCACCGATTTATTGACCAAGTGAACCATGCCCTCCGCTTCATCTTCCTGTGGATTCAAGTAATCGGCGTGATGCTGGATATATTGAAATGAGTTGGTATCCGAGACAAGAAAGGCACCACAACTGATGGGTTGGTAGAATAATTTGTGAAAATCAACCGTAATCGAGTCTGCCAGTTCAATTCCGCTGATTAACTCTTTGTAATCCTTACTTAAAATCATCGCGCCGCCATATGCGGCGTCCACATGCAACCATATCCCATTCTTCCTTGCTGCTAGGGATACTTCATGTAATGGATCGATTGAACCGAAATCCGTCGTTCCGCAAGTAGCAACGATAGCAAATGGAAGTAAACCCTGTTCCTCTAAAAGCAGTAACTCGTTGTTTAATTCACCCATAGACATACGATGATTTGAATCCGTTTTAACCGTGATCACTGCCTGTTCTCCAAGCCCCAGCTGTGCCGCTGATTTACGAACTGTAAAGTGGGCAGCCTCGGAGCATAAAATCCGCAATTTTTTCGCCTCGACCGGCAAGCCATGCTGTTGAACATCCACATCCCAGTAACGCTTACAATAAGCGTCCCTCGCCAATAGCAGTCCCATATAATTAGATTGGGTTCCACCGCTTGTGAAAATCCCATCCGCTTGTTCAGGCAACCCTACCTGACTGCACAGCCAATCTATTAAATGCTCTTCAACGAAGGTTGCCGTCGAGCTTTGGTCCCATGAATCCATGGATTGATTTAACGTACCGATAATCATTTCGGCAGCCACTGCAGGTATTATTGTCGGGCAATGCAAATGTCCGATACAAGTAGGGCTGTGTACGTTGATGCTGTCATTAATAACAAACTCTGCAAGCTCAGCAGCTACTGCTTCCATTGTCTCCCCTTTTAGGGAAGCGAGGGTCACCTCGTTTAACCTTGCTTCTATTTCATTCGGTTTTTTTCCAGAGTAAGCCAGATTGTTCCCCTTTAAAAAATTCGTCAGCTTTTTTTCTATGATTTTTAATGACTGGCTATAATTATTGAAACCTTCTTCGTTGTTCAAAAATAATGGAGAATAGGCAAAATCAGTTTTAGTTTGAGTTTTAGTTATCATTTCGATCATTGATCATTCACCCTCTAGCAACAGCTGCACGAACAGCCTGTTCAAAAATTGCAGTTGCTTCATAAAGCTGGGATTCCGTTACGATCAATGGAGGCAAGAACCTCACTACACTTCCATGTCTCCCGCCAACTTCCAAAATCAACCCTCTTTGAAAACATTCCTGCTGAATGGCACTGGCAAGTTCCGAATCAGCTGGATGGCTTCCATTCGCATTTTGCGGTTCTTCATGGTTGACCATTTCCACACCGACCATTAATCCACGGCCTCTAACATCCCCGATTTGCTGAAAATCCTTTTGCAAATCTTTAAGAATATTACTTAAGGTTTCTCCCATTTTAGCGGAATGATCCACAAGATTCGTCTCTTTCATATACTTTAAAGTTGCTGTTCCCGCTGCCATCGCCAATTGATTTCCACGGAACGTACCGATATGTGCACCTGGAGACCATATGTCCAACTCTTTGTTATAAATCACAACCGATAATGGAAGACTCCCCCCTATTGCTTTTGATAAGACCAGAACATCCGGAACGATTCCTGCATGTTCAAAGGCAAACATTTTCCCTGTCCGGCCGATACCGGATTGAACTTCGTCGATAATTAGCGGAATTCCCTTCTCTTTTGTTATTCTTCTGATTTCCTTAAGCCATGGAATTGGAGCGGGAATGGAACCACCCTCTCCTTGTACTGCCTCTAAAATCATTCCTGCTGGTGCCAATAAACCGGACTCAGGATCGTTTAGTAGATTTTCGATATACTGACTACTGATTTTATGGCTCTCTTCTCCGCCAATTCCAAAGGGACAGCGATATTGATAGGGATACGGCAGGAAATGTACATCCGGCATTAACCCTTGTATTTTTTCCTTTGGTTTTGTATTACCGCTGATTGACATGGTTGCATGGGTTGCCCCGTGGTAAGCCCCTTGGAAGGATAAAATGCTTCTGTTGCCTGTGGCTGTTTTAACTAATTTAAGTGCTGCCTCAATGGCATCTCCGCCAGTAGGACCACAGAATTGAATTTTTGCGTTTTTTCTGAATTCTTCAGGCAGGCTTTCAAAAATTTCATCAACGAACTGCTCCTTGATTGGTGTCGTAAAGTCCAATGTATGTAAAGGCCGTTTATCCTTAAGAACTTTTTCCATTGCTTCAAGCACAGCCGGATGATTGTGTCCGAGTGCTAATGTTCCAGCGCCGGCAAGAAAATCAATATATCTTTTTCCGTCCATGTCTGTTAAATAAATTCCCTCCGCTTGATCGATGGCCATGGGTAATCTTCTAGGATAAGATCGGGCATTTGATTCCCTTGTGTTTTGTTGTTCCAGTAATTGATCATTTTTTGTAAGCATGTTCGTTACCATAGTGAGCCTCCATGTATTAAATTAATTGAGAATAATTATCATTATCATGCAATTCATTCTACTGACAATGATAATTATTCTCAATAAGTAAATCCGCTCATTTTTCTTCTAGTAATTTCCAACAAAATTATGAAAAGGCTAAAATTGGGACTTGATCCCTATTTATACATTAAACAGAAAATTAATCTTTAGGTTTTATATAGTTGTGTTTCTAAGCTAAGTGAAGATGAAAATTTTGAAAATGAGGAGTCACCAAAGAATGGTTTGAAGGGTGGCGGGAATGGCTTTTTGACAGTAACCACAACTTAAAAAGCACCTTACATTATTGTTATTTATTAACGTTAGTCATGTTATTCCATAAAGGGCCCTATAATGGAATATGCGAAAGTGCTAAGTTCTTTTAAAATGATATTGTTTAAACAAACTATTACCAGTTTAGAATAATAGGGATTCTTTTTTATTGAATTGGCGTAAAGCCTTCCATTACTTTCGCCGATGACTTTAGACCAAAACCTTAAACTATATCGTTTTCCGCCTTCCTTATACTTTAACCGGATTATTCCGCCACCTTTTATTAATTTTTAGCTGCTAATCAATATAAAATACCCTTACTTGGTATAAAATAGTAAAATAGAGAGGTAAATGAACCTCTATTCAGAGGGATTGTTTACTTGTTTATCATTTGAAATTAGAGGGTAAAGATTTTCACTATTACTTTATCGATCGTTCAGCTTCAATTTTGTCAAAACGTGTCGGTGTCAGGGGGGGAACGGATGAAAAGAAATCATACGATGATGCAATTTTTTGAGTGGCATCTTGAGGCGGATGGTTCTCATTGGGACAGATTGAAATACGCAGCCTCTAAGTTGAAGGATATAGGAATTGATTGCGTTTGGCTTCCGCCAGTTACCAAAGGGCAATCCGTTGGGGATAATGGATATGGAATATATGACGGTTACGATTTGGGGGAATTTGACCAAAAAGGAACCGTTCGTACCAAATACGGGACCAAAGATGAATTGCTGCAAGCAATAGCCACTTGCCATAACTACGGACTTTGCGTTTATATCGATTTAGTCATGAACCATAAAGCAGGAGCTGATGGAACCGAAAAATTTGAAGTGATTGAAGTCAATCCAGACAACCGGATGGAAGATATCTCAGAACCGTTTGAAATGGAAGGCTGGACAAAATTCGATTTCCCGGGCCGTAAAAATAAATACTCTGACTTTAAGTGGAACCATACTCATTTTAACGGTACAGACTATGATGCCGAAAACGACAAAATGGGTGTATTTCGAATCACAGGCGAAAATAAGCACTGGAATCCGCATGTCATCGATGAATTCGGAAACTATGATTATTTAATGTTTGCCAACATCGATTACAGCCTGCCGGAAGTTCGTCAGGAAATGATTAGCTGGGGAAAATGGATGGTTGATACGTTAAAGTGTGATGGTTTTCGTTTGGACGCCGTTAAGCATATCGATTATGAATTCATCAATGAGTTCCTTAAAGAACTCATTCCTTATACAAAGGAACATTTCTTCATGGTCGGCGAATTTTGGAAGGCGGATGTTAAAGCTTGTCAAACATACTTAGAGCACACCAATCATGACCTCAACTTGTTCGATGTTTCCCTGCATTATAAATTTCACGAGGCTTCAAAAGCAGGAGCAGACTTCGACCTCTCAACCATCTTTGATGATACCCTCGTCCAAACCAATCCGGCACAGGCCGTCACTTTTGTCGACAACCACGACTCCCAGCCTCATGAATCACTGGAGTCTTGGGTAAAGGACTGGTTTAAACCATCGGCATATGCACTTATCTTACTTAGACTTTGCGGTTATCCCTGTGTCTTTTACGGGGACTATTATGGAATCGGCGGGCCTTCTCCGGTACCTGGAAAAAAGGATATTCTAGATCGTCTCTTATATGCTAGGTATGAAAAAGCTTATGGAGAACAGACGGACTATTTTGACGATCAAAATACGATAGGCTGGGTCCGGCTCGGGGTTAAAGAGCTAGAAGGCTCGGGGTGTGCCGTCATTATCTCAAATGGAGATCACAACAGTGAAAAAAGGATGTTCGTCGGTGAACATCGAGCTGGTGAAACCTGGAGTGATTTAACCTATCATAGAGATGACCACATTATCATTGAAGCAGATGGTTTCGCGACCTTTCCCGTTCATGGGAAAAGCGTATCCGTATGGGCATTAAATGATGTACCACTTAAAACGACACCACTCTAAAATTAGATAGCAAGGAACAGCATGTCGTTTGGAGATGTGCTGTTCTTTACTGATGACATCGCCCTTGAAAACCCAGGAGTATCATTCCTTCACAATGCAATTGGATCGTTACCCACAGAAAGATAATTTTTCCATTCGAAGCAATCATGGTAAGATAAGGGAAAAGGAGTTGAAGGAACGTGAAAAATGAAATCATTGAAAGATTCACTTCTTATGTTAAAGTGGATACCCAATCGAATGATGCAAATCCCTCATGCCCCTCTACACCCGGACAGTTAACCTTGGCAAATACATTGGTCCAGGAACTTCAATCAATTGGGATGAAGGAAGTCACAATGGATCAGAATGGTTATGTCATGGCTACCTTGCCAGCCAATTCAGATAAGGATGTCCCAACAGTTGGATTTTTGGCTCATATCGATACAGCTACGGATTTCACTGGGAAAGATGTAAAACCGCAGATCGTTGACAACTATGATGGTAAAGATGTTACTTTACATGAAAAATTGGATGTCATCCTCTCACCTGATGATTTCCCTTCGCTTAAGAATTATGAAGGGCATACCTTGATAACGACGGATGGTACAACCCTGTTAGGAGCGGATAATAAGGCTGGCATTGCCGAAATCATGACTGCCATGGATTATTTGATCCAGCATCCGGAAATCAAGCATGGAAAAATCCGTGTTGCCTTTACTCCCGATGAGGAAATCGGAAGGGGACCCCATAAGTTTGATGTAAATGCGTTTAATGCCCAATTTGCCTATACCGTGGACGGTGGACCGCTTGGGGAACTTGAATACGAGAGCTTCAATGCAGCATCGGCCAAAATCCTGATCAAAGGGACGAATATTCACCCTGGTACCGCTAAAGGAAAAATGGTGAACTCGGCTAAAATCGCCATGGAATTCCATAATAAGCTCCCAGTGGCAGAAGCACCGGAATATACGGAGGGTTACGAAGGATTTTATCATCTGATTTCATTTCACGGTGATGTGGAAGAGACCAAGCTTTCTTACATCATCAGGGATTTCAACCGCCAAAAATTTAATGATCGTAAGGAATATATGACAAAAGTCATCGAAGATTTAAAAGAAAAATATGGGCAAAAGCGTATCCAGCTTGAATTACACGACCAATACTTCAACATGAAGGAAAAAATTGAACCCGTGAAGGAAATCGTGGATATCGCCCATGAAGCAATGGAGAAACTCGGTATAAAACCTTTAGTCTCACCTATACGCGGTGGTACTGATGGATCTCAATTATCGTATATGGGATTGCCGACACCTAACATCTTTACGGGCGGCGAGAACTTTCATGGCAAGTATGAATTTATTTCCGTCGACAATATGGTACTGGCCACAAAGGTGATTGTTGGCATTGCCTCGCTCCTTGAAGAAAAAGCGAAGTAGCTTGATACGAAATGACTTTATTGAAAAACCCCCCGACTCCAAGTCTGGGGGTTTTTCATCCAATATTAAGCGCGACTCCAGTGACGGTGCTTGGCAATTGCCTCGATAAAGGCAGTACCACTATTATTATCCGTAACAGCTACAATGCCTGAGGCTGGATCATTGGAAACGATGCCTGCCTTCGATAAGATCTCGGCTCCTTCTTTTCCTGCACCAATCGCTTTGAAATGATTGTAGGCTTCATCAACAAAGTAAATTGGTTCCTTGGATGCCTTTAAAGCCTCGACACTCTCCTGGCCTCCTGCCACATATACAGCATCGAAAAGTACCGAATCGGCTGTCAGGAATGTCTGATTCACCTCGGCCTGCTGCCCTTCAGAACTTGTAATCACTCCAAGATTATAACTGATGATTTGAGCAGTTATACCTGCTGATTTAAAGGATTCCAAAACTTGATTAACCTCGGATCCATTGAAGCCATCTGCAGCCAAGATGGCCACTTTTCTTGATACGGCCGTGTTCACTTTCATTTGCTCCTGGCTTAAAGCCGGAGAAGCTAAATCCATTTTGACTTCACTCTTGTTTGTTGGAGGATTAACTCCCACTCCAAAAGCGATTGTTTTTGCCAGTTCGACATCAACATTGCTGAACATCTCGACAATTTGCTGCTGAACGTCCTTACTTTTCACTTTTCCCACTTCAAAGTGGAAAGCCTGAATAATATGCTCTTTCTCCACTTCCGTCATGCTATTCCAGAATAGTTTAGCTTGGCTGTAATGATCCTTGAAGCTTTCACTCCGTTTACGGACCTTCCTGCCATCGACTTTTTCCTGATAATGTGCATAGCCGCCTTCCTCTTCTGAAGCAGGTTCTGGAGAGTTACCTGCAAGGGAATTTTTGTGGTAGCTGACCGGTCCGGGATTTATTGACATTCGGTGCATGCCATCGCGTTGATTATTATGAACGGGGGCAACCGTCCTATTAATCGGAAGCTCATGAAAGTTTGGGCCTCCTAATCGGGATAGCTGGGTATCGGTGTATGAGAACAAACGTCCCTGAAGCAGCGGATCATTTGAAAAATCAATACCCGGTACAACATGCCCCGGATGGAAAGCTATCTGTTCCGTCTCTGTAAAAAAGTTATCTGTATTTTGATTCAAAACCATTTTCCCGATTATTTTCACCGGGATTTGTTCTTCCGGCCATAGTTTAGTAGGATCAAGGATATCAAAGTCGAATTTGAATTCATCTTCTTCCTTAATCATTTGCACGCCGAATTCAAATTCTGGATAATTTCCAGTATCTATTGCTTCCCACAGATCTTGACGGTGAAAATCAGGATTTTTCCCTGCAATTTTCTGCGCCTCATCCCAAACAAGGGATTTAACTCCCAGTACAGGCTTCCAATGGAATTTAACGAAATGGGCCACACCTTCTTCATTCACAAAACGGAAAGTGTGGACCCCAAACCCTTCCATCATCCGGAAACTTCTTGGTATGGCCCTATCAGAAAGATGCCACATGATCATATGTGCCGTTTCTTCATTGTTGGCGACGAAGTCCCAAAAGGTATCATGGGCAGACGCGGCCTGAGGTATTTCATTATGAGGCTCCGGTTTAACCGCATGAATTAAATCCGGGAACTTAATGGCATCCTGGATAAAGAATACCGGAATATTATTTCCGACCAGATCATAGTTTCCTTCCTCGGTATAAAACTTTGTAGAGAATCCCCTGACATCACGAACCGAGTCTGCCGATCCGCGTGAACCTGCTACCGTGGAGTAACGAACAAATACTGGTGTCTTGACTGAAGGGTCTTGAAGGAACTTTGCCTTTGTATATTCGGCCATCGGCTCATATACCTGAAAATATCCATGTGCTCCGGAACCACGCGCATGGACAATCCGTTCAGGAATACGCTCATGGTCAAAGTGAGTCATTTTTTCACGGAAATGAAAGTCCTCCATCAAAGTTGGACCACGGGTTCCCGCTTTCAAAGAATGTTCATCCTCTGAAATGCGCAAACCTTGGTTAGTCGTCATCTTTTTCCCGTTGTCGTCCACTCGATATTGTTCCAACTGCCGTTGCTTACTTTGTTCATCGATTCTTCCGTTTTCATTTTCTTTTTTCATCCTTTTCATTCCCCTCCATATCTTAGAAATTCAGTTTAATTCGTGTTGTATGTACTTACTTTAAAATTTGAAACAATTGTGTAATCCTTCCTCATATACCACTCTCATTTGACGGCTAAACAGAATTCAGAAAAAGATCCTTCCCGTCTTCAAAAAACAAAAAATCCCCAGTTTTGAATCACTGGGGACGTAACGTAATATTCTTAAGGTCAATTTTTCATTATATTAAAATACAAATAAAAAAAGAAGCGGAAAGACAGATTTTCAGCTTCCCGCTTCTTTTTTATTCGGCACCTTTAGTTCTTAAAGGCCTCTGAAACCTTCAAAAGTTTCCCTTTTACTTTCGTATTTTTCATCACTTTCAAGACAAGCGGTCCCTTTTCATTCAATATTTCCACATAAGAAACATTATCCTGAATCGTAATGATCCCGATATCCTCAGCATTCACTCCATCAATCTTTGCGATAGTTCCGACAAAATCAACAGCCCTGATTTTCTTTTTCTTTCCGCCATTAAAATACAGCTTCATGATTTGTTTATTCAATTTTTCACTTTTATCTTTTTTTATCTTTGGACGAGCTTCCAGTTTTGCTTCGAAATCCATTTTTTTATTGGAGACATCCTCTTTTGATGGAACGGGCATCTTAGGGATTTCAAAACCGATATATCCTTGAATCTCAGTAAGGAATTTGTCTTCGTACGGCGTCACAAAAGTAATGGCTTTTCCTTTTTTACCTGCACGGCCCGTTCTTCCAGTTCGATGTACGTAACTTTCCTTTTCCAATGGCAGGTCATAGTTAATCACATGGGTTATATTGTCGATGTCAATTCCGCGTGCAGCAACATCTGTCGCAACCAAATAGCGGAATTCACCTCTTCTGAATTCATTCATCACTGCAAGACGATCTTCCTGAAGCATGCCGCCGTGAATCATATCACAAGGATATTCCTGATCCATTAGCATTTCACATACTTGGTCGACCCTATCTTTCGTCCGACAGAAAATGATGCAGCTATCGGGGTTTTCCGTGATGGTTACATCTCTAAGCAGGGAAAACTTATCATCCTCTCTCACTTCAATAAGAGCATGTTCAATTTTTTCGGTCGTTAACCCCTTAGCCTTGATTTCAATATCCAAAGGATCTTTCATATACTGCTTACAAAGCTTTTTTATGCTCTCAGGTAACGTAGCGGAGAACAGCATGGTTACTCTTTCTTTAGGAAGCTCTTTAATGATGGCCTCCACTTGATCAATGAAGCCCATATTCAGCATTTCATCCGCTTCATCAATAACTAAATGAGTTAAACGTTCCAGGACGAATGTCCCTTTCTCGATATGATCCAGAACACGCCCCGGGGTTCCAACGACTACATGGCTCTTTTGTTTCAATTCCGCTTTTTGCAAAGCGAATGGATGTTTTCCATAAACCGCCGTTGCCTTTATCCGTTTAAATCTGCCAATATTCGTAATATCCTCTTTTACCTGTACAGCAAGCTCACGTGTCGGTGTTAAAATAAGCGCCTGAGGCTTATTCTCCTCCCAATCGACCATTTCGCATATCGGTATGCCGAATGCAGCGGTCTTGCCACTGCCTGTTTGGGATTTTACGACAAGATCCTGCCTTTTCAATGCCACTGGAATCACTTCGCGCTGTACTTCGGTTGGACGTTGGTAACCCAAGCTTTCTAATGCCCTTACAATTTCATCACTTAATGTATAATCAGTAAAATTCAATTCATTCATATAACAGCCTCTTTTGTTATTTAGTATCTTACATTATTGTTTCCATAATCATAATTTCCTTATACAAGGTTCTATTATACGCGATATGAAACGATAAACCTTGTAATAACCAAATTCAATTGACTTATTTCAATATAATGAATCTTCATCATCATTAAAAAGGTTGGTCATTCCGGATTCAATGATCTTGATTAATCAAAATGGACCCAGCTTCTTTCAATATGCTAAAATATGTATGATATTAAAGCGGAAACAGCGTAGATTAAAAGCCGATATCCAAAAGGAGTGCTGATTTATGATAATCGTAACGAATAGAATCAGAGTCAAAAAAGGTATGGGGGCAGTCATGGCCCCAGGATTCACTGCTCCAGGTCCACTTGATACTACGGAAGGCTTCGTAAAAGTTGAAGTATTATTAACGCAGAACTTATCGGATCACGATGAACTAAGCGTTAACATGTACTGGGAAAGCCTTGATAACTTTACTGCTTGGAGAAATAGCGATGCATTCAAAGCTGCACATAAACGGCCTGAACCAAGTTCCGGTGAAGCTAAAAAAGAATCTCCAATTCTAGGCAGCGAGCTAACTACGTATGAAGTCGCCTCGGTAAAAGAAATAGCTAAATAATAAAATCACACCAAAAAAGGCCGCGAAATATGGAGGCTGCTGAAAAGCTCACGTTTTTCTAACTAGTACGGTAAATCAAACTAAAAAAAGACGATTCTCATTCGATACTTGAATGGAAATCGTCTTTTTTTGCTTCTGTGTGTCACTTTTTTAGGCCATTAATTTCAATACTCTTTTCAAGTTAACGGTGAAAATAGCCATTGCTCCTTGTAATTCCATGCCAAGTAGACCCGAGGACTTTGCAACATCATACCCGTATCTTTGTTTCAATTCACTGTTTTTCGCTTCTATTTTATACCGTTCTTTTGATTTTTCTTTAAAATACTCACTTTCTGGAATGTAGCCTGTTCTGTATGTTCATTGGATTTAATACTGACAAAATAGGTCTTCTGGAGCCATGCCGAGGAAATATTTAAAGGACATGTCATACCTGGAACGCTCAACTATATCCACATCTGATAGGTCATGAATGGTCTTGAGCAGCAAATATTTAAACATACGTATTGGATCGACAGCATTCCTACCGTTATACAAGACAGTAGTTGTCCCTCAATTCTTCCAACACAAAAGACAAGTCAATAAGTTCATTGATCTTGCGTAACATGTTATCCTTTGGAACCACTACATCATAAATGGCCATATATGGACTAAAAACCATAGACGTTTGTTTTTGAATCATCGTACTCACCCACATAAATTTTTTACCTTTGATTATAAAACAAAAAAGGTAGATTTCCTCAGAATAAACGAGAAAATCTACCTCTATTGGTTCGAAGGGACTTTTTCAGTGCCCTCGAAATATCCGGCTTCTTTTTAATGGGGTTTATGGCTTGGTCCCACTTGGTAAATTATTGGGCTTCAGCTTTCTTGATTTGTTTGCTTCTTAGCTGTCCGCAAGCTGCATCAATATCCGTTCCATGTTCTTGGCGGATTTTACAATTTACGCCTCTCTTTTTCAGCGTATCATAGAACGAGAGAACGGACTCTTTTTCACTTCTTTGGTATTGGCTATGCTCATCTACAGGATTATATGGAATCAGGTTGACATAGAGCCGATGTTTTTTGTCATCAAGAAGGTCGGCGAGTTGCTCGGCTTCTTCTTGATGGTCATTGACATCTTTCAATAGGATATATTCAATCGTAATTCTCCTATTCGTTTTCTCTAAATAATAATCAAGAGATTTCATTAATTTTTCTATCGGAATACCTCGGTTTATTTTCATGATTCGTGTCCTAAGTTCATTATTTGGCGCATGTAATGAGATGGCCAAATTCACCTGTAATTTAGTATCGGTGAATTCATAAATCTTGTTGGCAAGACCGCTCGTCGAAACAGTAATCCGCCTAGCAGCGATAGCAAGACCCTTATGGTCCATGAGCACCTTCAAAAAGTCTATCATATTTTCAAAGTTATCGAACGGCTCACCAATACCCATTACAACAACATGGCTTACAACATCCTCTTGTTCCAATTTATCTAGATGCAATTGAACGTTCATGATTTGTTCCACTATTTCCCCGCTGGATAGATCACGGCTTTTGGCCAATAATCCACTGGCACAGAAACTGCAGCCAATATTACAGCCCACTTGGGTGGTGACACAAACCGAAATTCCGTATTTATGTCTCATCATAACCGTTTCGATAAGGTTTCCATCCTGTAATTTAAACAAGAACTTGATCGTACCATCTGCTGATTCTTGCTTAACGTGCTCAGTCAAAGTCTGGATGACAAAGTGCTCTTCAAGTAATTTTATGCACTCTTTATTAACATCCGTCATTTCAGAGAAACTCGTCACACGTGTTCTATAAAGCCACTCCCAGACTTGGGAAGCTCTGAATTTTTTATGGCCATGGTCCAAAAGCCATGCTGTTAATTGTTCGAATGTTAAACCATAAATGGACTCTTTATTCATTCGTTACCCTCTTTTCATTTCATTAAGTTTTAATTTTTAAATTCACCGGGATTAACTCTTTCATTTATGATATGGTTCATTTCTATTTATCCGAAAAGCCCGATATATTTGCTCCAATAGAACTAGTTTCATTAATTGATGCGGAAAGGTCATTTTAGAGAAGGAAAGGGCATAATCACTTCTTGAAACCACCTCAGTGCTAAGCCCAAGAGACCCGCCAATAATAAAGGCAATTTTGCTCTTTCCATAAGTGGCGAGCTGATCGATTTGAGTGGCCAGCTGCTCGGAAGTAAGCTGTTTTCCATTGATTTCAAGCGTTATTACGTAGGTGTCCGGGCTGACTTTGGCCAGGATACGTTCACCTTCCTTTTGCTTTACGATGTCCATGTCCGCAGCACTCAGGTTCTCTGGAGCTTTTTCATCCGGTACTTCAACAAGTTCTATATTAGCATAGGCACTTAACCTTTTTGTATATTCAGCAATTCCTTGCTTTAAGTATTTTTCCTTTAGCTTGCCAACAGTAATAATCGTTATTTTCATATATATCCTCTAACTTTCACTATGTTTTTACTTTCAGTTGTTGGATTTTTGCCTATCTTATATCATACCTTAGAGTGGCCTATAAGCAAAACAAGCATATCCTTGCCAATTTTTAATGAAGGGGTTCCATGGCCCTTAAAGTAAAAACCGCTGCCCCTGAAAGCGGCAACGGTAACCTTCACTATTTACCAGGTAGTGAGTTGTGGTTGATTTCCCCTCCAGATGCTCGCTTTCCGCGGGGCGGGCGGTGAGCCTCCTCGGCGTAAACGCCTGTGGGGTCTCACCTGTCCCGCTGCTCCCGCAGGAGTCTCGCACTTCCGCTCCAATCAACCTTAAATAGTTTCGTTTTAAAAACAACAATCTTTACGAAAAGAGCCTTTATTTTTAATGTTCATCGTTAAAATGTGGATGGTCCTATGTTCAGCTTCGATAAGGATTATGATTGATTTTCCAAGGATCCACTTTCCTAAATGGCCATTATTGTTTATACAAAAATGCTTTTATCTACAATAATTCTACCCTCCAGTTCATTCTTCGGAAAATGTTAAGAACAGGTTAAGAACAGGTTACAAACATGTTATCCACAATAGTTATCCACATATCCACAAAAACTATCCACATCTTGTATGGGAATATTAGTTCCCTACTAGATATATTGCCATGTTTCGACAATATTCACAGGTTGTTGATAACTGTTTTTCTTCAGAAACCAGCGTTAAAACAGGATATGTTTCACATTCGTATACCACTTCATCCAGCGCCATGTCCACGTGTTCCTGACAGCAATATAATTTCATCTTTCATTCCTCCTTTCTCACTCATTACTCCAAGTACTTATTCCCAATTATCCACAAGTTACGTGAAATCTCTAATTTCAGTATATATCCACAGGTAATCGTAACAAAAAATAAGAAAATCACAAGGAAATATAAAAGACAGGAAGCAATGACTGCCCCCTGTCCTTTCCGTTTTAGATTTCGCTGCTTGAAAGCTTGACTTCCGTAGTTTCTTTCTTTCCGTCACGGTAATAAATGATTTTAACTTTATCACCGATTTTCTTATCAATGTAAAGGTATTTCCTTAATTCCACGACGTCATGGATTTTTTCATTATCCATTCCCACAATGACGTCAAATTCCTTCAATCCTGCTCTAGATGCAGGAGAGTTGCTTTGAACGCCTGTTATTGCAACACCCGCAGTAACTTTCCTTGGCAACTTTAATGTATTTTTCTGATGGTATTGGGAAATTTCCTTTACGGATGTTAAGTTCACACCCAAGTATGCACGTTTCACTTCACCAAATTCCTCAATATCATTAATAATTGGAATAACTGAATCAATTGGAATGGAAAGACCGATTCCTTCCACCGCATTTTCTGCTATCTTCATGGAATTTATTCCGATGACCTGCCCTGACATATTAACGAGTGCTCCCCCGCTGTTCCCAGGGTTAATCGCCGCATCGGTCTGGATGACCTCTGCATTCCAATCGACTTGTCCGTCCTCATTGATATCCACCTCTATCGTACGCTCCAAACCGGAGATGATCCCTTGTGTAACTGATCCGGAGAATTGGAGGCCTAATGGGTTACCGATGGCAATCACGGGCTCACCTGGTTTCAATTTGCTGGATTTTCCGAATTCAGCAATGGTTTTGACTTTATCACCATTCACGACAATGACCGCTAAATCGGTCCATGGGTCACTACCTTGTAGTTTAGCTGGCAATTTAGTGCCATCACTTAATGTCACTTCCAATTCATTAGCGCCTTCAATGACGTGGTTATTCGTAACAATATAGGCCTTGCCCCCGTCTTTTTTATAGACGACACCAGAACCAGTGCCAGCTTCGGCTGAACTGTCCTCGGCGTTGCCCCCTTGACCCCAGAAGTTCGTTTTCTGAATGTTAGAGATGCCGACCACTGCGTCGCTGGCCTTATCTACAGCATTGGTGACGGCACTTGTTACATCTACAGTAAGGTTTTCCTGGGACTGCTTAGTGGGCTCACTCCCCGTTGATTTTTCCGTTGTAGTTTCGTTATTTAACAGTCCACTTCCCGGAAAAAATAATAAAATAAGTAAAGCCCCAATGATGGCGCCTCCCAAGCCAGCTAAAAAATAGCTCGTATTGCTCTTTTTCCGTTTATTTTGGTTCTCATCATTCTGATCATAATAACCCAAGACCGTTCCATCCTCTCATTTTAGGAATGAATTATAGCAATTCTATTGTTTGGTATCCTCCCTCAATTATACTCATTTACCGAAAATTTTCTAAAAAAATGTATACTTTTATTTAAAGGGAAATTTAAAATTGACCAGGTTCAGCCATTTTCTTTTTCCTATACAGTTCTAACCAAACGATACCCCTTTTAATCCGAATAGTAACTTATGAATCGAAATTTTAAAAATAAAAAGGAATGAACAAGGTATCCCTCATCCATTCCTTTTATTTATAACGTAACAAGTTCCGTTGGTCTTTTTGGATCAGTGTCATATAAGGAGAATTGATCACCAACGATGATCCCCTTTGTTTTTAAGGTCTGTTCTACCGACATTCTTGCTAGATCCTTCATATTGTTATCAAGACTTAAGTGAGCCAAATAAATCCGCTTGGTCTTATCACCGGCCACTTCACTCATTGCAAGGGCTGCATCTTCATTACAAACATGACCAACATCACTTAAAATCCGGCGCTTAATGCTCCATGGATATTTTCCCATCCTCAACATGGACACATCATGGTTACTTTCGAATACATATGCATCGGCATTCGAGATGATTCCTTTCATCCGATCACTTACATACCCTGTATCAGTGATGACCACTAGTTTTTTGTCTTCATGATGAAAGACGTAAAACATCGGCTCTGCCGCATCATGAGAAACACCAAAAGATTCTATATTAAGACTGCCGAACGTTTTGACCTGTTCCATTTCAAATGTGAATTTTTGTTCGGTTGCAATTTCACCGATTGATCGTTCCATGGCATTCCATGTCTTTGCATTCGCATAGATCGGGAGTTTATGTTTTCTGGCAACCACGCCCAGACCTTTAATATGGTCGCTGTGTTCATGGGTAACAAGGATACCGGATAACTTCGACATATCACGGCCTATATCCTGAAACAATGCTTCCAAAGCCTTACCGCTTAAGCCGGCATCGACAAGGAAAGATTGATCCTCCGTTTCCACGAATAAGGCATTTCCTGTACTCCCGCTTGCGAGAACACTAAAATGCATAGTCATCTATACTCACTCCAGTATTTTTTCTTCTGTATTTAATTCAATGACCTCTCCATCAATAGCATTCACGAAGAGATCCGTTTTGTCATTAAGGACCACCCACCATGTTGGCACAAGTAAATGTGATACAGATGTCGTCTGCAGCGAATTATAAAAACCTAGTTTTACATTCGTGACTTTGCTTTTGGGATCAATATCACCATTATCATATAAAGCTCCAATAGCAGTTAAAGCAGGTATCAATTCCTTGGGTTTATTGAATTTTTTAATCCCCTCTAAATACATCTGTTCATAGGAGACGATTTCACCCTTTTTGTTCAGATATAAAGTGACCTTGCCCTTACTATTGTTATAAAACATCTTTTTATCTTCCACTTGATAGCAGATGATGGTCTGACTGATTTTATCATAGCTCCAAAAGTGATAGTCAGCTCCATTTAATATATACTCCTTCAGGAATATATCAAGGTCTGCAGCATGAATTTCCGCTTTCATGCTAACCGGTGTTTTAAATGTACCTACGAGCTTCTTATCATCGATGATTTTTGCTTTTTGATTTTTCAGGTCCTGTATATCTTTCTTCTCGAAAGTCTTGCTTTGGGCAATTAGGAATTGATCCAACTTTTGTTTCGGAAGTGGGGTTTCTATTGAAATCTCATCTTCTTTCAAGATTTCATCTATAGAAGACTCCGTGAAATTTTCTATTTGGTAGTCATTAATCTTTTCCAGGAATTGATAAAGAAGAAAAATATTCAAAATGAAAAAGACCATGATGAAAATTGACTTTGTATTATTCCAATCCACTTTGATCGCCTCCCGTATCTCCAGGCACAATAAACCATTTATCGCCGATACGATAATACCAAGTGGGTACAAGTGTAACTAGTGTAACAAGTTTGGAATCCAGGGATTTATTCAGTTGATAGCCAATCGAGATGTCCTCCACGCTCTTAAAGTCGATATTATCTTTCGATTTCAACTGATTCAAGACTTCTCTACCACTTGGTAAAGTCTCTACCGATTCTTCTGAAGGGAGGACTGAGGCAAGTGAAAAGTACGGGCGCTCGTAGCTATAAATTTCTTCTTTCCCCCAAATTTGCTCGATTTCAGTCATTCCGGATTCATTGAAGGCCGGATAACCATTTACGAATAAGCGGAATACCACTCGTTGCTCATTCTCCGACATATAAGCAAAACGATAATTATTATCTTCCCAACCAGCATGATCATTGATGAAATCAATGCTCTTTTGCAGAAGGTCACCGGAACTGTCAAATAACTTGTCCTTTTGTGCCGGATTGATATAAGAAATTAGGTAATTCTCTTTATTGATCGTCATCAGTCTTGTTCCATCCGTGTATTCCTCACCGGTCGAAACAGGTTCTTGGCGTACATACTTCGGATCATTAAATAATGCATTTTTTAGGTTTCCAATATCCAAATTGTCAATATAATATTGAAGTTTGTTG
Organism: Peribacillus simplex; assembly: GCF_001578185.1. NCBI lineage: Bacteria > Bacillati > Bacillota > Bacilli > Caryophanales > Bacillaceae > Peribacillus > Peribacillus simplex. Next base: position 5,312,728 of record NZ_CP011008.1, read on the forward strand.
ACCTCTATGGATTTTTCCGGAACGAACAACGTCCTTTTGCTGTTTATGGTTTCGGCCGTGTATTCAGGGTGCTTACTGTAAGAACCCGTATAAAAATCATCCATGAAATCTCTTAGTCTTTTAGAGTCGACCATACCTTGATATATCTTCTCTTGATCGTAAGAAACAAAATAAACGGCAGATTCATTACCGCTGATATCCTTTTGTTTAATGATGATCCGATCAAATGAAAAGCCAGGCACGTCCTTATCGGTAATATTCAATACCGTTTTATAGAGGGAAATGGGCACATCATCGGAAAATTCGATTTCAATCGACCCATCTTCATGGACAAAGTCATCAAATTTCCTTTGCAGCCTTTTTACGGATATCTCTTTTACGCCGGTAAAACTCCATTGCGAAAATTCTTTTTCCATTTTATTTATTTCCACCGGATTGGAAGTCTGGAAATGTTGCCCATTTCCATGAAAAAGGATACTTACTGGTTTAACTACATCACTAACAATCTGGACATCGCTTTTAATCTTTATATAATTCGATTGGTCACCAAATTTATCATATTCAGGCTCATACGTCCAAATGCTCCAAGTCAAAAAAATGCTTGTCCCAACCAAAATAATCAGTATGATACTTTTTGCACGTTCAAAATTCATGACCAATCATCCTCTTCTTCCTGTTCGTAAGGAAGTGTAAAGAACACCGTAGTTCCTTTTCCATCCACACTTTCCGCCCATATTTTCCCGCCATGCGCCACGACCATTTCTTTTGCGATCGCTAAACCAAGCCCGGTCCCGCCCAAATTCCGCGACCTTGCTTTATCCACACGGTAGAAGCGGTCGAATATTTTATCAATGACGTTTTTCGGGATGCCCACTCCTTGATCTGTAATGCTCACAATGATAAAGCCATCCGAAGCCCTGACGCGGAAAGTCACTTGACCCCCTTCAGGTGAGTACTTCAACGAGTTGGAGATTACATTATAGAGAACCTGGGTGATTTTATCTTCATCAATATCCACGAAATAAGCTTCCTTAGGCACATCACGCTTAAACGTGATGTCATCATTTTTCGTCATTTCAAAACGATCGATGATATGGTCATAGAATTTATTGAAATTCACCCAGCCCGTCTTAAGCCTGTAATCTTTACTATCCATTTTCGAAAGCTGTAACAGATCATTAACAAGCCTGATCATTCGCTCCGTTTCATTTTGGGTAACACTTAAAAAGGATGGAGCGATTTCCTCGTCCTTCCAAGCACCTTCAGCCAATGCTTCCAGGTAACTTCTCATCGTCGTTAGCGGAGTTCGTAGTTCATGTGATACGTTGGCAACAAATTCCCTGCGTTCGCCCTCGATTTTTTCCTGCTCTGTTATATCATGCAAAACAGTAATCAAACCATTAACGAATCCCGTTTCCTTTTGAATGACCGAAAAGTTCCCCCTCAAAATGAAAGGCCGATTTTTTTTGCTGTAATCAAGGATGACGGACTCTCGCTCTTCCAGTAAATCCTCAAATTTAAACTCTTCTTCAAGACCCAAAACCTCGATGATCGGTTGGTTCATGACGGTTTCACGCGAAACATTCAGTAATTGTGCCGCCGGTTCATTAATCAAGTTCACCCGACCGCGCCTATCAGTTGATATTACACCGTCCGTCATATTGGAGAGGACGGATGAAAGCTTACGGCGCTCTCCTTCTGTGCTTGATTGCGACTCTTGAAGCTTTTTAGTCAAATTATTGAAAGTGACGGCAAGCTGGCCAATTTCATCATCGCCATATACCCTTACTTTTCTTGAGAAATTCCCTTTCGCCATCACCAAGGCCTGTTTTCTCATATCCGACATGGGTCGAGTGATCGTTCGTGCGAGCAGGATCCCCAAGATGGCCGTAATGACCAAGGCGATGGCCGTACCCGTCATGAAAATACCATTGATTTCATCCATCTGTTCAAAGACATTCTCCATCTCTGCTATTACATAGACGGCGCCAATGACCTTCCCATTTGCTTCAATGGGTGTCGAAAGAACCCAGAGCCGCCTGCCGGTTTTCTGATCTCGAAATACGTCACTTTCTTCTTTTCCATTAATCAGCGTATTTTTAATAAGGACTTCCGTTGTCTTCTTCCCTACAATATCCTGGTTACTTCGGGCTGAAGTTCCAATCACACGCCTGCTGCGAGTGTCAATGACACGTACTTCCGAAATATCATTCGAAGAATTATCCGGGTCTTTCAATATCATTTCAATCGCTTCTTCGAGGGTTGGATCTTCCTCTCCCCTCTCTTTTTCCATTTCTTCACCAATACTGTAGGTAAGCAGGTTAACGTGACCTTTAATTGATTTCGTGAAGTTCCCGACAAGATTTTCTTCCAATTCCCCAACAAAATATACCCCGATTATCTGCATCGCTACAAAAATGAGCAACACATAAATCAGAACAAATTTAAAATGGATTGAGCGAAAAAAACCAACCTTTTTCATAAGAACTACTCCTGTTCAGGGTTACGCAGGTAATAACCGACCCCTCTTCTAGTTACAATCCAACCAGGATGGCTTGGATTGTCTTCAATCTTCTCACGAAGACGTCTGACCGTTACATCGACTGTCCGTACATCACCAAAATAATCATAGCCCCACACGGTCTGTAATAAGTGCTCCCTTGTCATGACCTGACCGATATGCTTCGCTAAGTAATGAAGCAATTCAAATTCGCGATGAGTTAATTCAATCGTATCGCCCCGTTTGGATACCACATAGGCATCCGGATGGATGGTGAGCGTTCCTATCGTAATTTCCTTCGGTTCATTTTCTTGATCTGGGACCGGGACCGCTTGCTGACGTCTTAAGTTCGCCTTAACGCGGGCAATTATTTCCCGGGTACTAAATGGCTTTGTGACATAGTCATCCGCACCAAGCTCTAAACCTAAGACTTTATCTATCTCTGAATCCTTAGCCGTTAACATGATGATTGGCGTTTCATACTTCTTCCTTACTTCCCTGCAAACTTCCATCCCATCGCGCTGCGGTAGCATGATATCAAGTAAAATCAAATCAGGTTGCCGTTCTTCTACCATTTTGAGGGCTTCATTGCCATCATAAGCACAAAAAACTTCATAGCCTTCCTTTTTTAGATTGAATTGTAATATATCGGCAATTGGCTTTTCATCATCCACTACCAGAATCTTCTTATCCATGTGCTTATCTCCTTTTTAATAACTAAACTGAATCTATTAAAAACCGTGTCCTTATCCGGGACTTTATTCACTTTTCCTTCTGCTTGCACCAATCTAGCATCCCAGTTCAACAAATTTATATATATATACCCAATAAAAGGGACCGAACACCGGAATGAAAGCGAATTGTATCTATTCTACTTTATCATTTTATAGGCATTAAATCACCTTTTTCCTATTATTCTCATCTATCTGTGAAGCAGAAGAAGTCCTCGAATATTTTTCGAAGACTCCCATCGATTACTGACTTATATAGTTTAGCGGATTTACAAGAGAACCGTTTTTATATATTTCAAAATGGAGGTGGACACCTGTGGAGTGCCCTGTTGAACCCATCATGCCAATTTTCATGCCCTTCTCAATCTTTTGTCCAGCTTTTACATTTATTGAATCCAAATGGGCATATACTGTCTTATACCCGTTATTATGATTGATCGTTATCTTATTTCCATACCCTCCGGAGTTTCCAGCAGTCTCGATTATCCCATGATCCGCTGCCGTTATGGTCCTGGTGGTTGGCCGGGCAATATCGATACCTTTATGAAGTTTCCCCCAGCGCTGCCCCTGCTTGCTGGAAATATAGCCCCCATCTGCAGGCCATGAATATGTACCGCTCCCCTGGGAAGGAACGACCTTCGTGCCTTTTCTAGTGACTTCCATTTTGGCTTTTTCCGTGTTTTCTTTTTTTACGATCGTTTCACTGATTTTCTTACCATTTGTTTCAGATACTGCATATGTGAATGCCTGAACCCCCTCATTGCCAATTTGTTCAGTAATGAGTTCACCCTTGGGAAGTTCGTCATCCTCCTTCACTTTCTTTTCGAAAGGAATCCTCTCTTCCTTTAATACTTCTCTTTCCACCATTACGTTCACATAGGGCGTAGGCTGGGTCACATAGAGATGCTCGCCCTTTTTAAGCCCTTTGCCCTCATCCTGTCCTGGATTTAGCTCTAACAGTTGATCCAGGTCCATATCATGCTGATTGGCAATTGCTTCAAGATCCTCATCTTCCATAGCCTCATAAAGCGTCTTTTCTTTCTTTCCTTCTTCTATCATGGAAAGGGTATCATCGACGGTCTTGATTTCAGCTGGATCGATCATTGATTCTTTAAACGTAACGGGAAGTGAAAACTTGATGTCCAGAATTCTACTTCCTGGTTCTTTTAACGGTTTTGCACCCGTTTCGTTTCCTTTTTTACCTGTTTCATATTCAGCGTATTCCTCTTCATTTACATATAATAACTTGATTTTTTCCAAAACGTCCTCAGCATCATCCCTTGACGCAACATAAGCGACCGCCTGATTATCTATGTCGATTTCATACGCCTTTGCTTTCACATTGAGCTTTTCTTGAATATGCTTTACAGCCTGATCTTCTTTTACTTCTTCATCAAATACCTCTTCAGGTACATATGACAGCTGCGACTCCCTATCGAATGTATAGTCTGGATAATCTCTCTGTGCTGCTTTTACCTTATCGGCTACGATCTCCTCTATTTCCGTTTCATCCGTCACACTTCCGACGAACTCATCATTAAGATAAACATGCTGAATGGTGTCAGTTTTCGATATCCCTGCGGCCGTTGCCATATTTCCAGCAAGCAATAAAATGACCGAAACCATCAACAGGATGATCCCCTTACCTTTTGAGCTAAACATATATTGTCCTCCTTAACGGCTCAGTCACCAATTAAGAAACTAATCAAATTTATTTTGAGATTTATTAGTCCAATTTAAATATCCACTTGCATATGACTGATTTCTATTATGATTTTTCACTCATAACTCTACCATAATAAAAAAAAAAACAAGAAACAGTCGTGATAATGTAATAGAACTGTATAAATGGTGACAACAAGTACCAATAAATATGCTAATGAGGAAGATTCGATACATTTCGAAATAAGGAGTGGACGTAAGCCCCGTAAGGATAAAAGCGGTTTATATGCCAATTTGGGTGAAATTGGTATGTTACAAATCGTTAACAATTCATTAACAAGATTTCATTTATAATACATCTGGATGTAAAACAAAAAAAACGCCCTAAAGGAAAGGCGTTTTTAAAAAGGATGGCTCAGGACGGAATCGAACCGCCGACACAAGGATTTTCAGTCCTTTGCTCTACCGACTGAGCTACTGAGCCAAATATTCTATTTTAGAACAAAAAAATAAAATGGCGGTCCCGACGGGAATCGAACCCGCGATCTCCTGCGTGACAGGCAGGCATGTTAACCGCTACACCACGGGACCAGTAAAGAATTATATAAAGAAGTGACCCATACGGGATTCGAACCCGTGTTACCGCCGTGAAAGGGCGGTGTCTTAACCGCTTGACCAATGGGCCGAAAAAAATGGTGAGCCATGAAGGATTCGAACCTTCGACCCTCTGATTAAAAGTCAGATGCTCTACCAACTGAGCTAATGGCTCGTTCTAATGAAATGTAACTTTTCAGGATGTTTCACGTCTCAATGCAGCTACTCGCTTGATGTTGTTAATGCTTGTTCTATTGTGACGACGCTTTTGATAATATCATGGTTATCATAGTTTAGGCAATAGTTTTTTTGAAATAAAATTATTTTTTTTTATCTTTTTCCTTTATCCTACTGTTTCAATCCATTCTTCCAATATCCCAGGTCTCTCGATTGTGACATCAGAATGCAGTGATTGATTCCAATAATGAAGAAGAGCCGGCTAAAAAGCCAGCTCCATTTCATCAATTACGCTAGACGCCAAGGGCTTCTCACGATATTTGTTTGGTTGCGGTCAGGACCGACAGAAAAAGTAGTCAAAGGAATGCCTACCAATTGAGATACGCGCTCTACATAGTGGCGAGCGTTCTCTGGAAGCTCATCCAATGATTTGCATCCTGTGATGTCTTCTGACCAGCCTGATAGCTCTTCATAAACTGGTTTACATTCGCCAATCGCTTTTAATGTTGCTGGAACCTCATGAATGATTTCGCCTTTGTATTCATAAGCTACACAAATTTTGACCGTATCAAGACCTGATAACACGTCAATCGAGTTCAATGATAAATCGGTAATCCCGCTGACACGGCGTGCATGGCGAACGACAACTGCATCAAACCAGCCGACACGGCGCGGCCTGCCTGTAGTTGTACCATATTCACGGCCAACTTCACGGATTTGGTTACCGACTTCATCATGCAATTCTGTAGGGAAAGGACCATCGCCCACACGGCTTGTATATGCTTTACATACTCCAACCACATGATTGATTTTTGTAGGACCTACGCCAGAACCGATCGTAACGCCACCTGCAACAGGATTAGATGAAGTGACGAATGGGTATGTTCCTTGATCGATATCAAGCATCACACCTTGTGCCCCTTCGAATAATACCCGTTTTCCTTCATCAAGTGCATCGTTCAATACAACGGATGTATCACAAACATATTTCTGCACTTGTTGTCCGTACTCATAGTATTCATCCATGATATCTTCGATTTTGAAACCTTCCGTTTCATAGAAGCGTTCGAACATACGGTTTTTTTCGACAAGATTTTGAGCCAATTTTTCCTCAAAAATTTCACGGTCCAAAAGATCTGCCATACGGATTCCGTTACGAGCAGCTTTGTCCATATAAGCAGGGCCGATTCCTTTTTTTGTCGTTCCAATTTTATTAGCGCCTTTACGGTCTTCTTCGACTTCATCCAATTTGATATGGTAAGGAAGAATGACATGTGCACGGTTAGAGATACGAAGATTATCCGTACTCACTCCATGACTATGTAAATAAGCAAGCTCCTCTACAAGAGCTTTTGGATCAACCACCATACCATTTCCAATGACACAAATTTTATCACTATAAAAAATCCCTGACGGAATTAAATGCAGTTTATAGGTAACGCCATTAAATTTTATTGTATGCCCTGCATTATTCCCACCTTGATAACGAGCGATGGCTTCCGCATTCTGGGATAGAAAATCTGTTATTTTACCTTTACCTTCGTCTCCCCATTGTGTACCGACTACTACAACTGATGACATCTGAATAAAGCACCTCCAAAGGTTCACGTAATACCGATTATTTACCGGTTCTTATCAAACAAACCTATTTTATCAATAATCCAAAGTGGAAGTCAATACAAAATCCGAACGTTACACATTTCAAAAAATACTTCGTTCGTAAATATGAAAAAAATCTTTCCGTTTTCAAAATTGGTTTTGGATTGTCAATCCTTATTCTGCCCTTTGATTTCTTTTATTATTATCACCAGTCCCTTTCTTTTTCCAAAATAAAAACAGCCCGCCATTGCATGAATGGCAGGCAGTTCCCTATGCGCCGGGAGACATCGAATCATCATCGAAGCGGCGTTCGAGGTTAACGAATTTATTATATTCTTTCACGAATGCAAGCGAAACCGTGCCTACTGGACCATTACGCTGTTTCGCTATAATGATTTCAATGATATTTTTATTCTCGGATTCTTTATCATAATAATCATCACGGTATAAGAATGCGACGATATCGGCATCTTGCTCGATACTCCCGGATTCCCTGATATCAGACATCATCGGACGCTTATCCTGGCGCTGCTCCACTCCCCGCGATAGCTGGGAAAGGGCTATGACGGGCACTTTAAGTTCACGAGCGAGCGCTTTAAGTGAACGTGAAATCTCGGATACCTCTTGCTGACGGTTGTCGCCTGAACGACCATCACCTTGAATTAACTGCAGGTAATCGATCAATATCATCCCAAGCCCATGTTCCTGCTTCAAACGACGGCATTTCGAACGAATTTCACCAATCCTCACACCTGGCGTATCATCGATATAAATGCCGGCATTCGACAAGCTTCCCATCGCCATCGTCAATTTACGCCAATCCTCATCCGTTAAGGAACCTGTCCGTAAATTCTGAGCGTTGATATTTCCTTCAGCACAGAGCATACGCATAACGAGCTGCTCTGCACCCATTTCAAGACTGAAAATCGCTACATTCTCCTCCGTTTTGGTCGCAACGTTTTGAGCGATATTCAATGCAAAAGCGGTTTTACCAACCGAAGGACGGGCACCCACTATGATGAGGTCATTACGTTGGAACCCTGCTGTCATTCGATCCAGTTCAGCAAACCCTGTCGGTATTCCCGTGACATCCCCTTTACGGGTAGTCAAAATTTCTATGTTATCGTACGTCGCAACCAATACATCCTTAATATTTTGAAAAGACCCGGAATTCTTACGCTGGGCCACTTCCATGATCGTTTTTTCTGCTTCCCCGAGCAGCTCCTCGACCTCGTCCTCGCGACTGTAGCCTTCCTGAGCGATGTTGGTCGCTGTCCTGATCAAACGACGCAGCAATGACTTCTCCTCGACGATGCGGGCATAATATTCAATATTGGCCGCGGTAGGTACCGATCCGGCCAATTCACTTAAATAAGAAACTCCGCCAACCTCTTCAAGGTTTTTTGTCGCAGCCAATTCCTCTGTCACCGTGATCAAATCGACAGCTTTTCCTTCGTCATTCAAATTAAGCATCACATTAAAGATTTTTTGATGAGAGCTTCTGTAAAAATCCTCCGGAATCAAAACTTCCGATGTAACGGTCAATGAAGAGGGCTCAAGAAAAATGGCCCCTAGCACAGCCTGTTCGGCTTCTATATTTTGAGGGGGAATCCTATCCTGAAATTGTTCTATCATATCTTAAAACCTCCCATTCTAAGAGGATACCATTTATATGTTTCTAGTAAAAAAGAAAAAAGTGAAAGGACAACATGCCCAATCACATTTTTCGTCTATCTCTATTTTATCAATTTTTCACAGATATGAAACAGCTAAAATTAGTTAATTTCTTTCACATGCACAGTCAGTGTCGCAGTGACTTCAGGGTGAAGCTTGACTGGAAGCTTTGTATGCCCTAAAGTGCGGATGCCTTCAGCAAGTTCCATTTTACGTTTATCAACCTTGATACCGTGTTTTTTCTGAAGCTCCGATGCAATTTGTTTAGTCGTGATGGAACCGAATAAACGCCCGCCCTCACCGGCTTTGGCAGATAGTTCAACCGTTAGTTTCTCCAGCTGCACTTTCAATTCTTCAGCATGCTGCAGTTCTTCTGCTGCAAGTGATTCTTCTTTATTTTTCTGGGCTTCCAATGTTTTTACATTTGTATTATTTGCTTCAACGGCCAATCCTTGTTTTAGCAGGAAATTATGTGCATAACCATCTGCAACATTTTTAACTTCCCCTTTTTTCCCTTTACCTTTTACGTCTTTCAGAAATATTACTTTCATTCTTTTTGTCCCCCTTCTAAATATTCATCTATAGCTGTTTTTAATCGACTTTCTGCTTCATCAATGGAGCATGCCTGTTGAGTGGCGGCATTTGTTAAATGTCCGCCTCCATTTAACATTTCCATGATCACCTGTACATTGATATCACCAAGGGATCGCGCACTTATGCCTACTGTATCATCAGATCGCTTAGCCATTACAAAGGAAGCAACAACGCCATCCATGGTCAATAGGGTGTCCGCAGCCTGAGCAATGAGCACCTGATTGTGGACCTGATCGGTTTTTGCCGAGGCAATTGCAATTCCCTTTTTATAAAAGATAACTTCTTCAATGAGCTTCGACCGTTTAATATAGGTGTCAACGTCTTCTTTTAAGAACTTCTGGACAAGTACCGTATCAGCTCCATGTGCCCTTAGATAAGAGGCTGCATCGAAAGTACGTGAACCTGTTCTTAAAGTGAAGCTTTTCGTATCGACAATGATACCTGCAAGTAGCGCCGTTGATTCCAGCATATCTATCTTACTGCGTTTCGGCTGATATTCAAGCAGTTCGGTCACAAGTTCTGCTGTTGAAGACGCATATGGCTCCATATAGACGAGCAACGAGTTTTTGATGAACTCCTCACCCCGGCGATGATGGTCGATGACTACAACCTTATCGATCCTATTCAATAACCGCTCTTCAATTACCATAGAAGGTTTATGTGTATCGACCACAACCAGCAATGTCTCATCCGTAATCATTTCAAGAGCATCATCAGGAGTTATAAACCGGGCATAAAGCTCTTCTTTATTTTTGATTTCCTCCATTAAACGGAGTACACTGCTATCAAGCTGCTGGGTGTTAATTACAATATAGCCTTCACGTTCATTCATTTGGGCAACTTTCAAAATGCCGATGGCTGAACCGATTGCGTCCATATCCGGGTTTTTATGGCCCATGACAATGACTTTATCACTATCAAGGACTATATCCTTCAATGCATGGGAAATCACACGTGCACGGACCCTCGTGCGTTTTTCCATCGGATTGGTTTTACCGCCATAGAATTTCACTTTTCCATTCGCTTGCTTGATGGCTACCTGATCACCGCCCCGTCCTAAAGCGAGATCCAAGCTGGACTGTGCAAGTGTACCTAGTTCCGGTAAGGATGACACTGCCGAGCCGACCCCGATGCTCAAGGTCAATGGTACATTTTGCTTGGCCGTCGTTTCCCTGATTTCATCCAAAATCGAGAATTTTCCCTTCTCAAGTTGCTGAAGGATATGCTCATTAAAGACAGCGATGAATCGCTCCGAGGAAACCCGTTTAAAGAAAACGCCATTATCCCTTGCCCATTTATCAAGAAGTGAGGTAACCAAGCTATTAATGCTGCTTTTACGCTGATCATCCATACCCTGTGTCAAATCATCATAGTTATCAAGGAGAATGATCGCAATTGCCGTTCGCTCATCTTCATATAGTTTCTCGATTTCCACTTGCTCCGTCACATCAAAAAAGTAAAGAAGCCTTTCCTCTCGCTTATGGACCACTTTGAATTTCCGATCGTGGAGCGTAATTGTCTCTGTCTCGATCTCTTGCTTAATTAACGGAACGATCGAGTCCGCAACATCGTATAGCGATCTTCCTGCCAAGGAGTCTTCACTAAAACACGAAGCCAGGAATGGATTGGTCCATTCAATGTAATAATCCTCATTAAAGAGCATGATCCCAATTGGCATTTCCAATAACGCTTCCTCACCGACCTTTTTTAAACGGTAAGATAAAGTCGTTATATATTCTTCTGTCTTACGTTGCTTTTTTTCTACCATTCTTAATGTTAAATAAAATAAACCAGCAAGAATCAATAAACCAACAAGTGCAATAACCCAATTATAATAAGCCAGTACGCCCAAAAGTAACACGCCCGCGGCCAGCATCCCATACACTGGGGACTTAATCGAGTATTCTTTCAAATAAGATGGCATAGTTTCAGCTCCTAAAAGCATCTGTTTTACAAAAAAGTCTATTCCTTTTTCTTGATCGTCTCCCTAAAAGGAAATCCTAAATCTATTATACCTAAAAATCGTACGGCCGTTGTAATAATCGGAATCGGCAGAAGCAAAGAAAAAACCACGATTAAAACAGGTATGGCTTTAGCCCATGACTTCACATGAGCGATATAAAATATCAGGGAATATCCTTGTAATAAAATGAAGAACTGCAGGATGAAAAATAGGTTCGATATGGCCATATATACAAAACTATTCTTGTCCGTATTCACAAAAAGAGCAAGAAGCATCGTAATTAAATAATACCATAAAAGGCTTTTCGGGAGTCGCAGATCTCGAAAATGAGGCCATTTTATCGTCTTATCGCTGAACCTCTTCACAATGGGATGTGCAGCGAAGAAAATCAACAAAACCATGCTGACTGATATCAACACGAACAAACTTGGCATCAGCGTGTTTATCATGTCGATTGATTCATACATCTGCTTTTTGACTTGTTCCGTCGGTGCCTGTCCTAAGGAATCCATGATGTCGATTGTTTTTTTTATAGATCCTTCAGCCATATTCATCGATTCTTCTATGTAATTAACATCCGTTATTAACACTGAAGCTGCATATATTAATAAAATCCCTCCCAGGAAGACAAGTACTGCACTTATGAACATTGGTGCCATCGGTTTGTCCTTTTTCAAAAAATAGCCGATCGCAATTCCCGTTGCCCCCATAAGCAAGGTAAGCGGGACAGACAATATCGTCCCGATGAGGATCGACAATAGTGAAGCAATGAATAGGTAACCGAGGCTCCACGATAACTTTTGTTTGATTGTGACCAGTATGAATGGAATGGGTAAAAAGAAAATAGTGAAGATACCCACTAGCGGGACTCGAATGGTGATGAACAGTAAAATGCAATATAGTGCCAAAAGGGCTCCACCCTCCGCAATTCGTCTCCCGTTATTCATTTTTTCACCCCCCCGTTAATATTAAAATTAATGTCTTATCTTCATATTGTATCCGTTACGGCCAGGATATTTCAAACATCACATTATTTTTTGTAAGGAAAACTCCTTTTTAAATTCCTTTTAAAAATAAAAAAACCGCAATTCAGCGGTTTTTCAGCATAAGATCCTAACTTATAATCGAGTAGGAGGAGGCGCCTAGCCTCCGACCTCTCACACCACCGTACGTACCGTTCGGTATACGGCGGTTCAGTTTAAGTCTGACGTAGTTTTGTATATCGTTCATATAGATTTACTAACCCATGATGGAGCCAATAAACATTATTAAGGGTTTTGTCTAGAATAGGACTATGCGCTATGCGCCAATAACCCTTTCTGCTATTTCCCCATTCATATGCTTTTCCAAATGGGACGCCTAATCCTTTGAGTTTCCTCACCCTCGTTCTTGGTAATTTCCATTGCTTCCATAGGCACATTCTGAGTCTTCTTCGAATCCATGAATCTAAATTCTTCAATACGTTCGGAGTATCAATGAGGGCGAAATACCCCATCCAACCTCTAAGGTATTGCTTTAACTTATTTATTCGGAGTTCCATGGGTATCGGTAATTTTCTCGAGGTCATTTCCCTGATTCGTTTCTTTACCCTCTTCACCGTTTGTTTAGCCAGTAGAACCTTCGGGTTCTTCTTTGACTTCGTGAAACTAAAACCGAGAAACGTTCTGTTCCAAGGGCGATCATACTTCGACTTCTCGTAGTTGACCTTTAGCTTCAGTTTATTTTCAATGAAGCTTGAGATATTTCCCATTGCACGTTTGGCGGCTTTTCGTGTCTTCACAAAGATAGTACTGTCATCCGCATACCTTACGAATCGAAGATTGCGTTTCTCTAGTTCTTTATCTAAATCGTCTAACATGATATTAGATAATAAAGGACTTAACGGACCTCCTTGCGGAGTTCCCTCCTCACTTTTATGAAAAAGTCCGCCTATCATAATGCCTGCTTGAAGGAATTTACGAATCAGTTTAAGAACTCGTTTATCTTCAATTTTCCGCTCTAACATTCCCATGAGCTTGTCATGATTCACTTTATCGAAGAACTTCTCCAAATCCATATCCACTACCCATGTATAACCTTCGGTTATATAGGACTTTGCCTTTCGAACCGCCTGGTGCCCTTGTTTGTTAGGGCGAAATCCATAGCTATTCTCCGAAAAGGTTGAGTCATATATCTTGGTCAATATTTGGGCAATGGCTTGTTGAATGAAACGGTCTAGAACGGTTGGAATACCCAAAAGCCGAACTCCGCCGTTTGGTTTCGGGATTTCGATACGACGGACGGGCTTCGGTTGATAGGTACCCTGTAAAAGGGCAGTTTTCATGTTGTACCATTCGGTTACGAGGTGCGGTCTCAGGTTTTGGACCCGCATTCCATCTACACCATGGCTTCCCTTATTTCTTTCTACACGCTTCAATGCCTGTATTAAGTTTTCCCTCTCTAGTATCTGTTCCATTAACATCGTTGATATCCTTTCTACGTGGATAAATGGTCTATTTGTGCCTTTATCTGCTCCACCCTTTTGAAGTTCCCCGTGTATTCACCACTTCTTCCTTCAAATAAGTTCCGTTAGGAATTGTTTGCTTCTTCACAGATAACGAACGCCTAGTATTCATCCTCCTTAATCTGTTCGGTCCTTCCTTGTCTTCTCGAGTAGACAAGTACTATGACCTCTGCTGACTTCTGATGATTCAGCTGTCCATCACTGGAAAGGTTACCAAGTGTACTTGGCTGTCATCAGACCTCCCCGGGTAAGAGTGCAATCTTTCCCTCCATCTATCTGCTTCATTTACTCTGTACCACCTTCGGCAGTAAGGACTTTGTTTTGTTTCGCAAACTCATCCAATGATACCTAGCCTTATATGAAGTTCGTGTTCCTCAGACCGGAGGTTTGCCGCTTGCTTCCTTCAGATTCCACGTCACCGTGGACACCCTTGCATTAAGCTAACCACTACTACTGCCTTCATGATTCGGGACTTCCACCCTATAGATTGCACCCATGCCGGGCGCACAAAAAAGGCACATTAAGGAAAACTCCTCAATGTGCCAATTTATTATTCACCAGATACATATGGAAGTAATGCCATAGTACGTGAGCGTTTAATAGCAATCGTTAATTTACGTTGATATTTAGCGCTTGTGCCAGTTACACGACGTGGTAAAATTTTACCGCGTTCTGAGACGAATTTTTTAAGAAGATCTGTATCTTTGTAATCAATTTTAGTGATTCCGTTAGATGTGAAATAACAAACCTTTTTACGCTTACCGCGTCCTTTACGTCCACCCATTGCCATAATAAATTTCCCTCCCTGCTTTTTAAATTTTCATTTTAAACGGCTGTTTAAAACGGAAGATCGTCATCTGAAATGTCGATTGTTTTACCGTCATTTGCAAATGGATCATCATCTACACGAGTGTAGTTGTTATTGCTCCGTTGATTCTGATTAGGATTTTGTCCATACGAATTGTTGTCATTTCCGTTATTATTGTTACCATAACTTTTTTGACCTCCACCGTAAGAACCGCCTTCATTTCTTTCACCCGCTGAACTGCTTCGTGGTTCAAGGAATTGAACGCTCTCAGCCAGAATCTCCGTCACATATACGCGTTTGCCGTCTTGTCCTTCATAATTACGTGTTTGGACACGTCCATCCACGCCAGCTAAACTGCCCTTTTTCAAGAAGTTAGCTACATTTTCTGCCGGTTTACGCCAAACTACACAGTTAATGAAATCCGCTTCACGTTCACCTTGCTGATTCGTAAAACCACGATTCACAGCTAAAGTAAAGGTAGCTACGGGAACTCCATTAGGTGTATATCGCAATTCAGGATCTTTAGTTAAGCGTCCTACCAAAACTACGCGATTCATCATCAGAATCAACCCCTAGGTTTCAAACTTGTTTCACGTGAAACAAGATTAGAATTTATATTAAAATATTGGATTAGACTTCTTCTCTAGTAGCCATGTGGCGAATAATGTCTTCACTGATTTTAGCAAGACGATCGAATTCTTGAATCGCAGCACTTTCAGCGTTAACTTTAAGAAGCATGTAGTAACCATCACGGAAATCATTGATTTCGTATGCAAGACGGCGTTTACCCCATTCTTTTGCTTCTACTTCCGCACCATTATCAGAAAGGATTGTGTTGAAACGTTCAACTAAAGCTTTTTTAGCTTCTTCCTCAATGTTTGGACGGATGATATACATAATTTCGTATTTTCTCATCACTGTCACCTCCTTTTGGTCTAAGCGGCCCAATTGGGCAAGGAGCAATTATTTATAATTACTCACAAGATAAAATTATAGCATAGTTAAAGTGGCTTTGCAACGAACGGTTCGACTTATTACAATTAATTGAAATCTAATGGATTAAAGGCTCAAAAAAGACCCTGCATTGGGAAAATGCAGGGTCTTTTTAACTTAAACGTTGAAACGGAAATGGATTACATCGCCATCGTTAACGATGTATTCTTTTCCTTCTAATCGAACTTTTCCTGCTTCTTTTGCAGCACTATGACTACCCGCTTCAAGCAAATCGGTATAAGAAACGATTTCGGCACGGATGAAGCCACGTTCGAAGTCCGTATGAATGACACCTGCACATTGAGGGGCTTTCATACCTTTACGGAATGTCCATGCACGCACTTCCTGTACACCAGCTGTAAAGTATGTTGCCAATCCGAGAAGATTATATGAAGCACGGATCAACTGGTCAAGACCCGACTCTTCAATGCCAAGTTCAGATAGGAACATTTCCTTTTCTTCACCTTCAAGCTCTGCAATTTCTTCTTCGATTTTGGCACAAATTACGATTACTTCTGCATTTTCCTTCGCAGCATATTCACGAACTTGCTGAACATATTCATTATCGTCAGCATTAGCCACTTCATCTTCGCTCACATTCGCCACATAAAGAGTCGGCTTCGCCGTAAGCAAGTGCATGCCCTTCACCATTTTTTGCTGTTCCTCGGTAAATTCAACTGAACGGGCGGGCCTTTCATTCTCCAATGCTTCTTTTAAAGCCACAAGAATTTCATGTTCAGCCACTGCGCCTTTATCTTTTTGCTTGGCCATTTTTCCGACACGGTCGATGCGTTTGTCAACGGATTCCAAATCGGCCAGGATCAATTCAAGGTTGATGACTTCGATATCATCGATTGGATTTACTTTTCCAGAAACATGAGTAATGTTATCGTCTGCGAAACAACGGACAACCTGACAAATTGCATCCACTTGACGGATATGGGAAAGGAATTTATTACCGAGACCTTCTCCTTTACTGGCCCCTTTTACAATTCCGGCGATATCCGTGAATTCAAATGCTGTCGGAACCGTTTTTTTTGGTTTGACCAATTCTGTCAATTTTTGCAGACGGTGATCTGGCACTTCAACAATCCCTACATTTGGGTCAATCGTACAGAAAGGATAGTTGGCAGATTCCGCACCTGCCTGAGTAATTGCATTAAATAAAGTGGATTTACCTACGTTAGGCAAACCTACTATACCAGCTGTTAAAGCCATTTATATTTCACTCCTTCAAGATAATTCGTACATATGGGAAAAAGTCTGATTTTCTATAAAAACCATCCAATTACCTAAACCTTTCCCAATTATAGATTTCGCTTCCTAAAAAGACAAGTAAATCATGAGAAACTCAGGACTGCCTTCACTCAAAAAAAAAGCATGATCACTCCTCATGCTTTTGTAGAACTTTTTTCATTTTCTTCGCGAATTCACGTCGAGGCAGCATTACGCTATGACCGCAGCCTTCACATTTTATCCGGATATCCATACCAAGTCGAATGATTTTCCACTTATTTACTCCACAGGGATGTGGTTTTTTCATTTCCACAATATCCTTAAGCGCAAACTCTTTTTCTTCCATAACCATGAGCCCCCTAATTCCTATGACTCGCTGCCATTGTACGTAGATTTAATCCCACTTAAATCAAGCGCAGCACTTATTTCTTTTCTTAATATTCTACTCATTTCGACATGATGCATCGGTTTTGTTTCAGCAGTGACCCGAAAGACAACTTCATCAGGACTTATCGCTTCAATTCCTAAAAATTCAGGTGCTTTGACTAAGAAGTCATATTTGCCTTCCATATTATTCAAGGTTTGAATGAGTACCCTCTCAGCAAGTTCTACTGATCCATCATTAGGTATAGCTACATCCACAACAGCCTTACTATTTAATATAGAATAATTTGTAACTTGAACAATACTACCATTAGGTATGAGGTGCAATTCTCCTGAGCTACTTTTAATCTTTGTTGTACGAAGCCCAATTTCGAGAACTTCACCCTCAAATGTATTAATTTTAATATAGTCCCCAACCGAGAAGTGATCTTCAAAAATCACAAAGAATCCTGTGATAATATCTTTTACCAAACTTTGAGCACCGAACCCAACTGCCAAACCAAGTATCCCAGCTCCAGCCAGCAAAGCCTTTACATCAAATCCGAAAATTTCAAGAATCATTACCAAGGCAATAAAATTAATAACATAAGTGACTATATTTTCCAGTAACTTAATGAGTGTCGTTTCTCTGCGCTCTGAAACGCGAATAGGACTTCTTAAGCGAACCGCGAAAAATTTACTTATGACCGTCTTTCCTATTCTAATAATAATACGTGATAACAGGAGAACAAGGAAGATTTTAATGATTCCTTCCCCTAATAGTAACCATAATTTTTCATCCATTACCTCTTTTGTAACGTTATCATAAATGCGTTCCATCTTTTCCTCCTGGCTAATCCAAAATTCTGCAAAACTTTTATATTTTCTCTATGACTTTACCATACCGACTTATTTCTCTACCCCTCACGCTGTGAGATAACCCGAATAGGAGAAGTTTTCTCTATTTTATCAATAAATAAGGGTTTCTGTACAAAAAAAATATGGGTATATAGGTAAAAGAAATAGAAGTTTTTTCCGAGTTAATCCAGTAATTTGTTACTAGAATGTATAAATGAAAGCAATTGGTAGAGGAAGAAAAGTCAATCCATTTCCCCTTCACCTGTTTGCAAGTTCTACAAAAATTTCCCTCATCTGTTACGTTAAATACCGTATATTTTTTCCTTTTTATCCGTATACTGTAATACCAAATAAAGTAAAGGAGTTGAGCCGATGAATCTGAATTCTAGTCTATTTAATAATAATAAAAATAGATTGAGCCGCATCCTGCATGAAGATACGGATGCATCCAAACAAATTTCCCAGGAATTAATCAACCTTCTACCAACTGGAAAGCTTCAAACAATCGTCATCGTCTGTATAGGCACAGACCGTTCTACAGGCGATTCCCTCGGACCACTTGTCGGCACTCTGCTAAGTGAAAAAGCTGAAAACAGTTCTTCATCGTTCCATGTTTATGGTACTTTAGATGACCCTATACATGCGATGAATTTATCGGAAAAATTAAATGAAATAAAAAAGATTCATACCAATCCATTTATAGTCGGAATCGATGCTTGCTTAGGGAAGATGAAAAGTGTCGGTATTGTCCAAATCGGTCAAGGACCAGTGAAACCAGGTGCTGGGGTCAATAAAGATCTTCCTTCCGTTGGAAATGCCCATATAACAGGAATCGTGAATGTAAGTGGCTTCATGGAGTTCATGGTCTTGCAAAACACTCGTCTTAATCTTGTGCTAAAAATGGCCAAAACCATCGCCGAGGGGATTTATGAAGCACAAAATCATTATCCAGTAAAACCTTCCATCACTCCTTTCACATTGTCATTCAAGCAAGAAAAAACCCTTTGATCTGTTTTGCTGATCAAAAAAATGAAGGAAGGGATTATTCCCTTCCTTCTTTTATTTAGGCTGTTTTCACATACTATGTTGCTATTTACCAGGTAGTGAGTTGTGGTTGATTTCCCCTCCAGATGCTCGCTTTCCTTGGTGCGGGCGGTGAGCCTCCTCGGCGTAAACGCCTGTGGGGCCTCACCTGTCCCGCTGCTCCCGCAGGAGTCTCGCACTTCCGCTCCAATCACCCTTAAATAGTTTCGTTTTAAAAACAACAATCTTTACGAAAAGAGCCTTTATTTAAAAATAATACATGATTGTAACTAAAATGGCGGTGATCATTATGCCAGGAAGCAGATTAGCCACCCTTATTTTGGTGACACCGATAATATTCAAACCAATTGCTAAAATCATGACTCCCCCAGTTGCCGTCATTTCCAGTATGAAGGAATCCATTAAAGCAGTTGGGATCAGCGTATTAATCTGTCTTGAAAAAATTGCTATCAAGCCCTCATAAAGAATGACCGGAAATGCCGAAAAAAGTACTCCTATGCCAAGCGTACTGGCGAGGACCAGTGCTGTAAATCCATCGATGATCGCTTTTGTTATCAAAACGTCATGATCATTCCGGATACCGCTATCCATGGCACCGATAATGGCCATCGCCCCAATGCCAAATATGAGCGTAGCCGTTACAAACCCCTGGGATATCGAAATTCCTTCTTTCGCTTTCATCCTGCGTTCAATCCAATTGCCTAAAGAATTAAGCCTAGCCTCAAGATTCATCCATTCCCCAAGGACAGCCCCTCCAACAATACTTAAAATGACAATAAGAAATTGATCACTTTTAAGCCCCATCTGCAAGCCTAAGACCATGACGGCTAAACCAATTCCACTCATGACCGTTTCTTTTATCTTTTCAGGTATATGTTGCAAAAACCTTCCCAAAATCGAACCGATTAAAATGCAGGCACCATTCACCAAAGCCCCTAATAATACCATCTCATTCACCTAATTTTCCACAGTAAAAAATAGATTAAACCTCTGATGCCACTTTTTTTCATAAAGGCTATCTAAGAGGAAATGTTCTCTTGATCGATCAAGTCCAAAATTCTCTCCAGATCTTCTTTTGAAAAGAATTCGATTTCTATTTTCCCTTTTTTCTTGCTTTGTTTTATCGTTACACTCGTTCCCAGTCTTTCACGCAGACTTGATTCGCGTTGCTTTATGAATATATCTTTTTTATCTTGTTTCTTAGGTTTGGTTTCACGTGAAACGGTATCATTCAATTGATGTATATATTGCTCCAGCTGTCTGACATTCATTCCTTCTTTGAGGATTTTATCCACTACTGGCTTAAGCATCTCTTTTTTCTTTAAACCCAGTAATGCTCGGCCATGCCCCATGGAAATTTCCCCTTCGGAGATATAACTCCTAATCCCTTCAGGCAAAGATAGCAATCTTACATAGTTCGCGATATGGGGTCGGCTTTTACCCAACCTATTGGCCAGCTGTTCCTGGGTGAAATTCAATTTTTCAAGAAGTGTCTGATAAGCGGCAGCTTCCTCAATTGGATTTAAATCTTCCCGTTGCAGGTTTTCCAAAATCGCCAGTTCCATCATCTGCTGTTCATTCAATTCCCTCACAACAACCGGAACTGTCTTTAAACCAGCTTCCTTGGCAGCACGATAACGCCTCTCCCCAGCAACGATTTCATAGCCCTTAATACTTTTCCGGGCAATAATCGGCTGTAATATCCCATGTTCCATGATAGATTGCTTTAATTCTTCTATAGCTTCAAGTCGGAAGCTCTTTCGGGGCTGATAAGGATTTGGCCTTAATTCCCTTAATTTGATTTCACGCACGATTTCATCTTTACTTATATCCCCAGTGAAAAGTGCGTTAAGTCCTTTGCCAAGTCCTTTAGCCATTTGATACCACTTCCTTTGCCAGTTCTAGATAGACCTCCGCTCCTCGTGACTTTGGATCATATATAATTATTGGTTCTCCATGGCTCGGTGCTTCACTCAAACGGACATTGCGAGGGATGATGGTTTGATAGACTTTATCCTGAAAGTATTTTTTGACCTCTTCTATAACCTGGAGACCTAAATTTGTCCTGGCATCCAACATCGTCAATAGCACACCCTCGATTTTCAAATCATGGTTCAAATGCTTTTGGACGAGACGGACCGTATTCAAGAGTTGACTCAGGCCCTCCAATGCATAATATTCACATTGTACAGGAATCAAAACTGCATCTGCTGCCGTTAATGCATTAAGCGTAAGCAAGCCCAATGATGGAGGACAGTCAATCACGATGTAATCATATTGACTTTGCACCTCTTCTAATGCCCTTTTTAATCGGACTTCCCTTGAGATGGTTGGAACAAGTTCAATTTCAGCACCTGCAAGTTGAATTGTCGCAGGTATAGCATATAAGTTTTCTACCTTTGTTTCCATGATGACGGTACTGGCTTCGACATCATCAACCAATACATCATAAATACATTGTTCCACATCCGCTTTATCAATACCTGCACCGCTAGTCGCATTTCCCTGCGGATCGATATCGACCATTAAGACTTTCTGTCCTATGTATGCAAGACAGGCACTTAGACTGACAGAAGTTGTCGTTTTTCCAACACCGCCTTTTTGATTGGCAATGGCGAGAATCTTACCCACGAATTCACCTGCTTTCAACTATCTTCATCACGCTATATCTATTAACTTTTACCGTAAATCCATTTATTTCTTTCTATTTTATCATGAATGTTACTGGAAGAAATCGTTTTCTGAAATTCCTCATAAAATTTGAAATTTATCTAAACAGCATGAAAAAACCGAGAAAAATTGAATCATTTTTAGGGTGTAAAATGCGAGTTTTTGGCAACAAAATAAAAAAAGCTTGGTAATCGGAGACTACCAAGCAGGGTTAAGGATAGGGAATCAAGTTTTTTTCTTAGGTATTTTAATCGTGAACTGATAATACTCCTCGAACTCTTCTTCCTCTGCATCCAAATTTATTCCATTGTCTGTAACCATACTGAGTGATTGGCGTATAGTATTCACGGCAATCCTCATGTCTTTACTAAACGCTTTTCGCTTAGGTTTCGGCTTCTGCACAGTACCCGTCAAGAGCTTGACGACCATCTCTTCGGTCTGCTTGACGTTTAACCCTTTTTCGATGATTTCCAAAAGCAGTTTGAGCTGCTTTTCAGGACTCTTTAACGGTATCAACGAGCGGGCATGGCGTTCCGTAATTTGCTTTTGAAGAAGAGCATCTTGAACTTCCTGGGGCAGCTTAAGCAACCGAAGCTTATTTGCCACGGTAGATTGTCCTATTCCCAGTCTTTGTGCCAGAGCTTCTTGGGTTAGACTATGCAGCTCCAATAGTTTGCCGTAAGCCAAAGCTTCTTCAATTGGTGTCAGTTCTTCTCGCTGAAGGTTTTCTATCAGCGCAACGGAAGCCGTTTCTGTATCGGTGAAATCTTTGATTATTGCAGGTGCCAATACCCAGCCAAGCTTTTGCATGGCTCGAAAACGACGCTCACCTGCAATGATTTCATATTTTCCCTGTCCATATGCCCTTACTACAATTGGCTGAATGATCCCATGTGTATGAATCGTTTGAGCCAATTCAGCAATTTTATCGTCATTAAAAACGGTCCTTGGTTGAAATCGATTAGGCACAATATCAGAAATGGAAATTTTTCTTATTTCTTCATTATTATTGCTAGGTGTCTCCATCTCTAGTTGCTGTTCTTCTTTTTCGCCAAACCCAAAGAACCGCGAAAAAGGATGCTTCATCTTCCTACACCACCTTTTAAAACTCCCAAATAACATATTCTCTATTTAAAGGACAAGTCCTGCATACATTTCCCGACATGGTTATACATATGGGTCTTCACTGTAAAAAACATGTCGACTGGCGTCATCAAGGCAAAAAAGAAGAATGAACGGCCAGTTTTTATAAATATCGGCCGGCTTGCCCAAGATTATTTCCCTGAAATCAAAAAGAAAAATCGCCGGCTTATAGCCCTGCTGGAAAAGAAGGAACACGTTTGACATTATACCAAAAAAAACCTTCATGTTGGCTTATACAGTATTGAATGAACATAACAAGGTCATACGCTTATAGTAAATATGAAACCTGCCTCATCAGTATAAGGGTTATTCGATAGGCTGCTTATTCGGTGTCCCTGGTTTTCTTGGGTATTTTTTAGGAGTCTTCTTCACTTTTTTTACAGTAATGATGTTTCTTTCACTATTTTCCTCTGGCAATGTGAAAGGATGAATTTCTTCGATTTCTCCGCCTAATATAAAAATGGCCTTCTTCCCTGTATCCATTTCATCTTGTGCACTAGCAGCTTTCATGGCAATGAACGTCCCATCTGGTTTAACAAGCGGCAAACATAGCTCACTTAAAACGGACATCCTGGCTACCGCTCTTGCCATTACAATATCATAGGATTCGCGATGCTCTGGTTTTTGAGCGAAGGTTTCCGCCCGGTCATGATAGAAGGAAACTCCCTTTAATTGCAAAGACTCAGCAAGGTGATTCAAAAAAGAGATTCGCTTATTCAAAGAATCCACAATCGATACGTGGATATCAGGGAAACAAATCTTCAATGGAATACTCGGAAATCCAGCTCCAGCCCCGACATCGCAAATTTGATAAGATTTGTTAAAGTCGAAATAGAAGGCTGCACTGATTGAATCATAAAAGTGCTTTAGATAAACTTCTTCTTTATTAGTGATGGCTGTTAAGTTCATCTTTTCGTTCCATTCAACCAATAATCGATAATAAGTGTCAAACTGATCAAGCTGGTGAGGAGAAAGCTCAATCCCTTTCTCCTGCAGTGCTTGTTGGAACTGTTCAATATTCATGTTTTTTTCAATCCTTTTCGGGTATTTCCATTACTGAGATACTCTGGCAATCTTACCTTGTTCTAAATAAACAAGCAAAATGGAAACATCAGCGGGATTCACACCGGAAATTCTTGAAGCCTGGGCTACTGATAGCGGGTGGACCTGCTTTAATTTTTGGCGTGCTTCCGTTGCTAGACCAGAAATTGCATCATAATCGATATTCTCTGGAATCTTTTTATTCTCCATTTTTTTCAGACGATCGACTTGCTGTAAGGATTTTTCAATATATCCTTCATACTTGATCTGAATTTCGACCTGTTCCGTCACATCATCGCTCAGTTCGACATCACTTGGAGCCAGCTTCTGAATATGGGAATAATCCATTTCAGGCCGCTTCAATAAATCGGAGGCACGGATTCCATCCTTCAGCTCACTGCCGCCACTTGCTGTAATGACTTCTTGTACCTCTTTGGTCGGTTTGATGAAGTTTGATTTTAGTCGTTCCTTTTCCATTTCAACCGCTTCTTTTTTCAAAAGGAAACGATTGTAGCGTTCTTCTTTGATCATTCCGATATTGAATCCGATTTCCGTTAAGCGTAAATCGGCATTATCATGACGCAATAATAAACGATATTCTGCACGTGAAGTCAGCAATCGGTATGGTTCATTCGTACCTTTCGTTACAAGGTCATCAATGAGCACACCAATATAGGCATCGGAACGGCTTAAAATCAGTTCTTCCTTACCTATTGCATTCAATCCGGCATTAATACCGGCCATAAGCCCTTGGCCAGCTGCTTCCTCATAACCGGACGTGCCGTTAATTTGTCCAGCAGTATACAGGTTTTTAACCTTTTTCGTTTCCAATGTAGGCCATAGCTGAGTAGGAACGATCGCATCATATTCGATTGCGTATCCCGCACGCATCATTTCCGCCTTCTCGAGCCCTGGGATCGTTTGAAGGATCTTCACTTGTACATCTTCAGGCAGACTAGTGGACAGCCCTTGAACATACACTTCCTTTGTATTGCGTCCTTCAGGTTCAAGGAAGATTTGGTGACGTGGTTTATCATTGAAACGAACGACCTTATCTTCTATCGATGGGCAATAACGAGGTCCCGTTCCCTTTATCATTCCAGAATACATTGGCGAACGGTGTAGATTCTCATCAATGAGCTGATGTGTCCCCTCATTCGTGTACGTTAGCCAGCATGGCAATTGATCAGTGATGAACTTTGTGGTTTCATAAGAAAATGCACGTGGCACTTCATCACCAGGCTGAATTTCCGTTTTGCTGTAATCTATGGAAGAACTATTGACACGTGGTGGTGTTCCTGTTTTAAAACGGACCAAATCGAATCCTAACTGCTCTAGATGTTCTGAAAGCCTGATTGAAGGCTGCTGATTATTGGGACCGCTTGAATACTTCAATTCCCCTAAAATGATTTCACCGCGTAAATATGTTCCCGTCGTGATTACGACAGTTTTCGCACGATATACCGCACCTGTTTTTGTAATGACACCCGTACAAACGTCGTTTTCAACTATTAATTCCTCAACCATTCCTTGAATCAATGTCAAATTTTCTTGGTCTTCTATCGTCTTTTTCATTTCTTGCTGATAGAGGAATTTATCTGCCTGTGCCCGTAATGCACGAACAGCAGGACCTTTAGCCGTATTCAGCATCCTCATTTGGATATGGGTCTTGTCGATATTTTTTCCCATTTCACCGCCTAAAGCGTCAATTTCCCTAACAACTATCCCTTTTGCCGGCCCACCAACGGACGGATTGCATGGCATGAAGGCGACCATATCCAAGTTAATGGTGATCATCAACGTTTTAGCTCCGACTCTAGCAGCTGCAAGGCCTGCTTCACTACCAGCATGACCAGCACCAATAACAATGACATCATAGCTACCTGCTTCGTATTGCATATCCTTTTCCTCCTTTTACGCTTATTTTCCTAAACAAAATTGTGAGAACAATTGGTTGATCAAATTATCCTGAACGCTTTCACCAATGATTTCTCCAAGGAGCTCCCATGCTTTCGTGAAGTCAATTTGAACCAAATCAACTGGCGTACCCATTTCAATAGCTTCGATTGCGTCTTCGATTGATTGTAATGCCTGTCCTAGCAAGGCTATATGCCTGGCATTCGAAACATAGGTCAGGTCCCCCGTTTCTAAAGAACCCTCAAAAAATAAAGAAGCGATGGCTTCTTCCAATTCATCGACCCCTTGATCCTCAAGTAATGAAGTGGAAACGACTTTATGTGATGCCGCCATTTCCTTAACCTTTGCCGAATCGATTTTCTGTGGAAGATCGGTTTTATTGATGATAACGATAACATCCATTCCCTCAACAGCCTGGAATAGTTTCTCATCTTCGGTTGTAAAATCATCGGAATAGTTCAATACAAGTAATATTAGATCTGCCTCTTTTAATACCGCACGGGACCGTTCAACTCCAATTCGTTCAACGATATCTTCCGTTTCGCGAATTCCTGCTGTATCCACAAGTTTAAGCGGTACACCGCGAACATTGACATACTCTTCAATTACGTCACGTGTTGTACCTGGGATATCAGTGACAATTGCTTTATTTTCATGAACCAAACTGTTAAGCAAAGAAGATTTTCCGACATTAGGGCGCCCTATGATGACCGTCGCAAGCCCATCTCGCAGGATTTTCCCTTGTTGGGCTGTGTGAAGCAGTTTCTCAATTTCAGTCTTCACATAACTACCTTTTTCCAAAAATAAACGATGTGTCATTTCTTCGACATCATCATATTCCGGATAATCTATGTTTACCTCGACTTGAGCGAGGGTCTGTAATATTTCTTGACGTAGGTTTTGGATTAATTTCGAAAGCCGGCCTTCCATTTGACCTAATGCCACATTCATGGCTTTGTCCGTTTTAGCCCGGATTAAATCCATAACGGCCTCTGCTTGAGAAAGATCGATCCTGCCATTCAAAAAAGCCCGTTTCGTAAATTCACCTGGTTCTGCTAAACGAGCACCTTGTGAGAGAATAAGCTGTAATACCCGATTGACCGAAACGATTCCACCGTGACAATTTATTTCAACAACATCTTCTCTTGTAAATGTCTTTGGACCCTTCATGACCGAAACCATGACTTCCTCTATGATTTCACCAGTTTTAGGCTGGATAAGATGGCCATAATGAATCGTATGTGATTTCACTTCAAGCAATCCTTTTCCACCTGGTCCTTTAAAGATTCCATCGGCTATTTCTATGGCCTCATCACCGCTGATTCTAACAATGGCGATTGCCCCTTCCCCTAAGGGAGTAGAGATAGCGGTGATTGTATCGAATTCCATGCTTTCACCTCTTATATATTGATGTTTCTATTTTTTTCTGATAATAAAATCTCGAATCTCTAAATAACTACAATACCACAGTATATTCATGAAAAAAAGTAGATACTCCTTCCTTTCAAGAGTTATCCACACGCGTTGAATCCATATTCTATAACACTCATTTTAACTTATCCACATGTGAATAACAAATATCGCCCGCTTTACTGATCATGAGAATAAAAAAAGAATGATGTCAGTTATTGTTGAATTAATCTTTTATAAAAGAACATTCGACATACAACGATATCATGCCCTAATCGAGTAGGAGGAGGCGCCTAGCCTCCGACCTCTCACACCACCGTACGTACCGTTCGGTATACGGCGGTTCAGTTTAAGTCTGACGTAGTTTTGTATATCGTTCATATAGATTTACTAACCCATGATGGAGCCAATAAACATTATTAAGGGTTTTGTCTAGAATAGGACTATGCGCTATGCGCCAATAACCCTTTCTGCTATTTCCCCATTCATATGCTTTTCCAAATGGGACGCCTAATCCTTTGAGTTTCCTCACCCTCGTTCTTGGTAATTTCCATTGCTTCCATAGGCACATTCTGAGTCTTCTTCGAATCCATGAATCTAAATTCTTCAATACGTTCGGAGTATCAATGAGGGCGAAATACCCCATCCAACCTCTAAGGTATTGCTTTAACTTATTTATTCGGAGTTCCATGGGTATCGGTAATTTTCTCGAGGTCATTTCCCTGATTCGTTTCTTTACCCTCTTCACCGTTTGTTTAGCCAGTAGAACCTTCGGGTTCTTCTTTGACTTCGTGAAACTAAAACCGAGAAACGTTCTGTTCCAAGGGCGATCATACTTCGACTTCTCGTAGTTGACCTTTAGCTTCAGTTTATTTTCAATGAAGCTTGAGATATTTCCCATTGCACGTTTGGCGGCTTTTCGTGTCTTCACAAAGATAGTACTGTCATCCGCATACCTTACGAATCGAAGATTGCGTTTCTCTAGTTCTTTATCTAAATCGTCTAACATGATATTAGATAATAAAGGACTTAACGGACCTCCTTGCGGAGTTCCCTCCTCACTTTTATGAAAAAGTCCGCCTATCATAATGCCTGCTTGAAGGAATTTACGAATCAGTTTAAGAACTCGTTTATCTTCAATTTTCCGCTCTAACATTCCCATGAGCTTGTCATGATTCACTTTATCGAAGAACTTCTCCAAATCCATATCCACTACCCATGTATAACCTTCGGTTATATAGGACTTTGCCTTTCGAACCGCCTGGTGCCCTTGTTTGTTAGGGCGAAATCCATAGCTATTCTCCGAAAAGGTTGAGTCATATATCTTGGTCAATATTTGGGCAATGGCTTGTTGAATGAAACGGTCTAGAACGGTTGGAATACCCAAAAGCCGAACTCCGCCGTTTGGTTTCGGGATTTCGATACGACGGACGGGCTTCGGTTGATAGGTACCCTGTAAAAGGGCAGTTTTCATGTTGTACCATTCGGTTACAAGGTGCGGTCTCAGGTTTTGGACCCGCATTCCATCTACACCATGGCTTCCCTTATTTCTTTCTACACGCTTCAATGCCTGTATTAAGTTTTCCCTCTCTAGTATCTGTTCCATTAACATCGTTGATATCCTTTCTACGTGGATAAATGGTCTATTTGTGCCTTTATCTGCTCCACCCTTTTGAAGTTCCCCGTGTATTCACCACTTCTTCCTTCAAATAAGTTCCGTTAGGAATTGTTTGCTTCTTCACAGATAACGAACGCCTAGTATTCATCCTCCTTAATCTGTTCGGTCCTTCCTTGTCTTCTCGAGTAGACAAGTACTATGACCTCTGCTGACTTCTGATGATTCAGCTGTCCATCACTGGAAAGGTTACCAAGTGTACTTGGCTGTCATCAGACCTCCCCGGGTAAGAGTGCAATCTTTCCCTCCATCTATCTGCTTCATTTACTCTGTACCACCTTCGGCAGTAAGGACTTTGTTTTGTTTCGCAAACTCATCCAATGATACCTAGCCTTATATGAAGTTCGTGTTCCTCAGACCGGAGGTTTGCCGCTTGCTTCCTTCAGATTCCACGTCACCGTGGACACCCTTGCATTAAGCTAACCACTACTACTGCCTTCATGATTCGGGACTTCCACCCTATAGATTGCACCCATGCCGGGCGCACAAAAAAAGAACCCCTGCTTAAAAGCAGAAGGTTCATTTGAGTGGACTAATGACTAAATGGCGATATGGTTCCGTCCCACTTGAAGTTGTTTTTATTTTTGGATAATGCAGGAGAGCATTATGGATGACTTTACGTTCATAGGATGGCATTGGCTCCAGTGAAACAGCTTTACCTGTTTTTAGAGCTTTATTTGCCATTCTTCCAGCCAATTGGATTAAAGTTTCATTGCGGCGATTTCGATAATCTTCTGCATCTACAGTAATATTCAAGAACTGCTTCGAATATCGATTTGCAACCAGCTGCGCTAAATACTGAAGGGAATTTAGTGTTTGACCCCTTTTTCCAATTAATAATGCAATTTTATCACCTGATAAATGAAATGTTACGTTCTTACCTTTACGATGGACATCAATTTTTGCATTGACTCCCATTTCCACGCTGACATTCTTCAAAAATTTAAGTGTCTCTTCAATGGGATCGGGAGGCAATGTCACATGGACAATTGCCTTCCTTGCACCAAATAAACCAAAAAATCCTTTTTTGCCTTCATCTTCTATTTCAATCTCCACGCGATCTTTAGTGCTGTTCAGTTGAGCTAAAGCTAAATTTACTGCTTCTTCGACAGATTGTCCTGTAGCAGTTACTTTTTTCACTTTTTCTTTGCCCCTCCCGCGTTTTCCGCAGCTGCTTTTCTAAGATCCGGACCTTTAATGAAATATGTTTGAACGATACCAAAAAGGTTACCTACTACCCAGTAAAGAGAAAGAGCAGCGGGAAATTTAATAGCAAAAACAACAATCATTATTGGCATGATGTAAAGCATCATCGTCATTTGTGCCGCCATTTGTGGATTGGAGTTCATTCCAGCCATGGACATCTTTTGCTGGATAAATGTCGTAATACCTGCAACAACCGGTAAAATATAATAAGGATCCGGGGAACCTAAATCAAACCAAAGAAAGCTATGTAAAGAAATTTCTTTCGTACGGCTGATGGCATGGTAAAATCCGATCAAAATCGGCATTTGGACCACTATAGGCAAACATCCCGCCAATGGATTCACATTATATTTTGAAAATAAAGCCATTGTTTCTTGCTGTAGTTTTTGTTGTGTGGCAGCATCTTTTGAGCTGTATTTTGCTTGAAGTTCTTTCATCTCAGGCTGAATGGCCTGCATAGCTTTCGAGCTTTTCACCTGTTTGATCATTAGTGGAAGTAATGCTAAGCGAATGATTAATGTAACACCGATGAGTCCCAAACCATAGTTCTCGCCAAATGCTTCAGAAAGCCAAATGATCAGGGCTGATAATGGATAGACAATGTATGAATTCCAAAAACCTTCACTTTCCGCAGTAATAGGTTCTTTAATTTCCGTACACCCTGCTAACAACATCATTATCGAGGCTAGTCCAATAATGAGTAATATTCGTTTTTTCAACCGTAATTTCCTCCTATCTGCAATCAATCTTTTTTGAAACAATTGTGAACTGTTCATTAGCGGCTTTCAAGGAAAAGTATTCCACCATTTTCACAATTCCAATAGGAATTTTCTATGTCATCTTTTTCAAGTTACTACATGATCCGAGGAGTGCTTAGTATTCGGTATTAAGGGGACTTTATTGTTTTTTCATTTTAAAGTTTAGTGATTTAGAACGTTTCAGGACATGGATCAAGCTGCTTTTCACCTGGAAAAAGTCCATCTCCGCCGCTGGTTTTCGAGCAATCACAATATAATCCTTACCCACTTCTATATCTTCTTTCAATTCCAAAAACGCTTGCCTTATGTATCTTTTAATTTGGTTCCTTACAACGGCATTCCCGATTTTTTTACTGACAGAAAGGCCGATCCGAAAATAATCCTGACCTGGCTTTTCAAGGACATAGACAACAAATTGCCGATTAGCGGAAGATTCACCTTTTTTAAACACAAGCTGAAATTCGTCCTCTTTCTTAATCCTTAACTTTTTTTTCATTTTTACACCTTCATTACATGAATTGAGTCTCAGTAAATCCCTTATTTTGCGAAAAAAGACCACTGAGACTTTTCAGTGGTCTATGCAGATAATACTTTTCTGCCCTTACGGCGACGTGCAGCGATTACTCTACGTCCGTTTTTCGTGCTCATACGTGCACGGAAACCGTGAACTTTACTATGTTTGCGGTTATTCGGTTGATAAGTTCTTTTCATTATATGACACCTCCCTGAGGAATAACAGTTAAAGACAGTCTTTACAATTATATAGATGGAGGTTTCTACTTGTCAACCTCATCCATAAAAATATTTCTTTTTAATGCTCAATGTCCAGTAGGCCTTTTTTTACTACCTAGCCTATTGTAAATGATTTTGCTCCGAACTGATATAGAAATTTTTGGGGAGAGGGGAATTTCCATCAATTTTTCCATGAACACATATATTAAATTCCCAAGGTATCTTCCTGATCGACATGGCATTCGACAAATAATTAAGAATTAACCTAAATCATCTTTTAATGTTCCATTCGGTTTTTTCGCGGTTTTCCGGGGAGAACAACTTGATTCATCCAAAATAAATCAAATTAATCCGAGCCTATAATTATGGTCTGTGGATAAAATTCGACATGTTTTTTTCTATCCACAACCCTTTTCATAGACTTTTGCACATAACAATTGCCTGTGGAAAAGTTTTTCCCACAGGCTCGGTAAGTTGTGGATAAAGTTTTCTAACCCATTGCAAGACGCCTGAATTTCTGATATTATATTTGTGTTTTCACTCTGAATAACTTTATCAACAGGTATCGGTTATCCACAGACTGTGTATAACATGTGGATAGTTTATTCGACCTGTGTATATTAATATGTCCACAGATGGTGGATATTGTCGAAAACCCTTTTTCTTTCTTATTATATATTTTTCAAAATACCTGTTGATGAATAAAAATCCAAACCTACACCTGGTTACCAGATGTAGTCTGTACAAAGGTTGTACAGCGCTAGATATAGTTATAGGGAATTAACATTACAACACACAAATCCCTTACAGCTCACCGAACCTTTGCTGTCAAAATTTATATAAAGACGGCAATCGATGAGTTTATTTGTGCCTATACATTTAAGATTCTATTAATAAAATATTTTGCAAAGGAGGGATAAGT